>NZ_CM173229.1:0-4105389 GCF_057747915.1 Oryzihumus sp. JJN4-3R | reverse complement strand
GGGAGGGGCCGCTGCGCGAGGTCCGGTCGGTGACGCTGCTCATGGTCAGCAGCGCCGTGGGCGCGTCGCCGGTGAAGATGTTGGAGATGCTCGCGCCCCCGTCGGCCAGCAGGCCGCGGCCGTCGGAGAGACGCTGCTGGATCACGTGGGCGTCCTTGGGCCGGTTGGCCACGAGCAGCCGGGCGGCATCCTTCTCGTACCACCGGAACGCCGGGACCTCACCGCTGCGGCCGTGCAGGAGGCCTGCCTGGCTCGCGGGTGTCGTCGAGGGCAGCTGGACCTGCCAGCCGGTGAGCGTGTGGGACCCCGAGCGGACCCACCGGGTCATCGTCGGCAGGTCGCCGCTGCGGATCGCCCAGCGCAGCAACGGCGCCGACAGCCCGTCGATCTGCACGAAGACCACCCCGGGCACCGTCGAGGTCGCTGCGGAGGACCGGGCCCCCTTGGACTGACTGAGCAGGTGGGAGAGGAAGGCCGTGTCGTCCCCGGCCGACCCGAACCAGGAGGCCAGGGTCGTCAGCACCGAGAAGATCCAGGAGCCCCAGAACGCCGGCCAGAACCCGCTGACCGCGATGCCCGGGCTCAGGACCAGCGCGGCCGTGAAGAACAGCGCCTCGGCGAACAACCCGGCCACGAGAACCCCGACCCAGCCGAGGAGCAGGGCGAAGGAGGTCACGGCCGGACGCAGCAGCGCCGTGAGCACTCCGAGCAGGGCCGCGGCCACCAGGACGTCCAGGCGGGCCGAGGCGCTCAGGCCGGGCAGGACCCAGATGGTGAAGGACAGGGCGACCCATGCGACGATCAGGCCCACCAGCATCCGCCGGACCTCGGCCCAGGAGGTCAGCCGTCGGCCGCGCAGCAGCCGCCACCCCAGCCGGGCCCGGGACCTGGTCCCTGTCGTGGAGCCGTGTTGTGCATCCATGCCGGGTCAGCACCTCTCCTCCGGTTCGACGGCTCCCGTCGGCGGCAACCGTCGAGGGCACCCATCGGCAGCGGCGGTCGCCCGCCTGCGGACAGCCTCGGCCCGGGAGGCGGCCGCCGCCTCATCCGACGGGGACGACGCCGGTCGGGCGGCTCATCCGCCTTGGGTGGCGCGGCGGGAGGGCCTGCCCGACAAGACTGCTGGGACAGCGGCCGGTCCGGGCCGGGATCCGCCGGGTACCTGGAGCCGGAGCACTCCCCCGGATCCGCCGACCCGAGGAGGCGGGCATGCAGCCACGGACGTACGAGGTGCGGGTCAACGGGCTCGTCCCGTCCGAGCTGGTCGAGGGCCTCGACGTGGCCGAGGTGAGCACCGAACCGGTGCACACCGTGATCCGGACAGCCCCCTCCGACCAGCCTGCCCTGCTGGGCCTGCTGGAGCGCCTGCGTGCCATGGGGGTCGAGCTGCTCGAGGTGCGCCAGCTCAGTGAGGACACCGACGAGACCTCGGCCGACGTGGTCGAGGCCGCTCCCGGCAGCGAGCCTTCCAGGGAGGACCCTGCCCCGACCGGCTCGACCGGCTCACCCTCCGGCGGACCGGTTCCCGCCCCCTGAGTCCGCCCCCTGAGTCCTCCCGCGAAGGTGACCGCCGGCGCTGCTGCCGGGGCCCACACCTGCTGGGCCCCTCACTCATGGCGCCCCACACTCTGCTGGGCCCCTCACGGCGGCCCCACACCCTGCTGGGCCCCTCACGGCGCCCCACACGCAGCGGTATGCCGCGGCACCCACGGGGTGCGCGGCATACCGCTGTCTCGGGCTGGTGGTGCGAGCGCGAGCTGGTGGCCGGGTGTGCCGGCCCGGCAGCCGCAGGGTCCGGTCTGTCGTCCCCAGCCTCGCGTGCCCGGCAGCGCTGTCTAGGTGGTCTTCAGCTCGCCGCCGTGGACCGCCAGCGCGTAGATCACGAGGCCGTCGACGGTGATGATGGTCATCGCCCAGAGCGGGTAGGCCGCGATGAACGCGAGGTTGACGATCGCGCTCAGACCGGCCATGAGGATGCCGATGACCCGGCCCCACATCCGGCCGGCCATGACGGCGAAGCCCGCGCCGACGGCGACGACACCGATGATCAGGTGCACCCAACCCCAGGCGGTGAGGTTGACGTGCACGACGAGCCCACTGCTCTTGACGAGCAGGTAGTTCTGGTTGAACAGCGCCGTGAGCCCCTCGATGATCTGGAACGCCCCGACCATCATCATCATGATGCCCGCGAAGGACGCCCAGCCGGCCCACGCCGTCGGACGCTCGGTGATGGGACCGCCCGAGCCGGTCGAGTAGTTCGACATGTTGCTCATCCGATCTTCCGGTTTGGTGCGCCCGCCCGCGTCGCGGACGGGCCGCCTTGTGCCTCTCCACGGTCGCCGGGACCGACCGTCTGCCGCATCATGCGGAGCGGATGACCCGGTCGTGGCCTCAGTTCATGCCGGAGATCTCACGCGCCTCGGCGCCGTGCACCGCCACCGCGTAGATCACGATGATGTCCAGGGCGATCACCGTCAGCGCCCACCACGGGTAGGCAGCGATGAGGGCCATGTTGGCCACCGCGCTGAGGAAGGCCACGACGATCGCGACCGCGCGCGCCCACGTCTGGCCGGCGAGCAGGCCGTAGCCGGCGGCGAGCAGCAGCACGCCGAAGCCGAGCTGGATCCAGCCCCAGCCGTTGTAGCTGATGTGGACGGCGAGGTCGTTGCTCGCGACCTGGTAGTAGGCCTTGTTGAAGAAGGCCACCATCGCCATCATCACCTCGATGGCTCCGAGGGTGATCATGACGATGCTGGCGAACACCACCCAGCCCACCCACTTCGTGGTGGGCTGCGTGACGCCTGCATGGGCGTGCGCCATCGTCGGCTCCTTCCGCCGGGTCCCGCGCCGCACCGGGTCGGCACGGCCGGTACGGGACTCTTCCTCCACGCTGGCGCATCTGCGCCCGGAGCAGATCACTCCTGGGGGATGACGCGGCCCGTGCCTCGGCGCGATGCCATGAGCCGAAGGCACGAGACCGCCTCGTCGCCGGAGCCAAAGGGAGCATCATGAGCACGCTGATCGCCATCGGGTACGCCGACGAGACGACCGCCACCGCCGCCGGGGACAAGGCGGAGGAGCTGGCCCGGGAGCTGATCATCCAGCCCGACGCCATCGCGGTCATCCGCCGGGACAAGCAGGGCAAGTACCACGTCACGACGAACCACAACCCCGTCGCGGGTGGGACCAGCTGGGGCATGTTCTGGGGGCTGCTGTTCGGGATGCTCTTCTTCGTCCCATTCCTCGGCATGGCCCTCGGGGCCGGCCTCGGCGCCCTCATGGGCAAGGTGGAGAAGGTCGGCATCGACAAGGAGTTCGAGAAGCAGGTCCGCGACATGGTGCAGCCGGGCACCTCGGCCCTGTTCCTGGTCATCGAGCACGCCACCCCCGACAAGGCCGTCGAGGCCATGGCGCAGTTCGGTGGCACGGTCCTGAAGTCCTCGCTGTCCAAGAACGCCGAGAAGGAGCTGCAGGAGGCCCTCCACGGCCAGCAGGCCGCCGAGGCCTCTGCCGCCACCTCGCAGAGCTCGAGCTCGGTCACCGCCTGACACAGCGCCTGGCCCCGGCTGACCACCGGCTGACCAGGCGGTACGGCCGACAACCTGGACAGCTGACACATCTCGACCGGTGGTCGTGGCTGATGCCACGGCCACCGGTCGACTCATCGTCAGCTGTCTGCACCGCGGGCTGTCTGTCACCGCGGGCTGCCTGTCACCCCCCCGGGCCGGCCGTCACGGCGTGCTGCCCGTCACCGCCTGCTGTCCGTCACCGCCTGCGGTCCGTCTGCCTGCTCAGGCGCGCGGGACCGACGGCGTCATAGTCCGCGCTGGTGGCCGGTGCGACGTCGTCGCAGCCGCTGCGCCCACAGGTGCAGGCAGGGGTACGCCGGAAGGGCTGCGCCGATGTGCCGCTCGTGTGCGCGGACCTGGCGGTGTCCTGGCGCTGGAGTCCTGGCGTTGAGGTCCTGGCGTTGAGGTCCTGGCCTGAGGTCTCCCGGCCAGAGGGCCTGTCAGACGTCGTCGTCGCCGCCCCCGGGCGGGATGCCCGCCTGGTCGTCGTAGACGCCGGGTGGCGCGTCGACCCCGCCTGGAGACCCGTCTCCCTGCCGGCGTCGCAGCCCCTCCTGGATCGCCCCGAGCAGGATGCGGGCGATGACGCCGACGAGGACGAGGTCACCGACCATCTGCAGGGTCGTGGCGATCCGGGCCGTCTCGCTGACGGGGGCGATGTCGCCGAAGCCGACGGTGGCGAACACCGTGACGACGAAGTACATGGCGTCCATGCGCGTCATCACCTGGGTGTAGCTGCTGGGGTTGTCGATCCCGATCAGGTAGTGGGTCGACGCGCAGACGACGAGGAACAGCGGCAGCGTCATGCTGACGGCCTCGACCGCGCGCAGCCTCGGGTACGGCGAGCGGATGATGCCGCGCACCTGCCAGGCCACGAGCAACCCCACCGCCACCAGCCCGACCAGGAGCCAGAACGAGATGACCAGCCGGCCACTGCTGAACGGAGCGGTGAAGTAGAAGACGAACATCGCCGTCGCGACGACGATCGAGCGGACGATCGTGCGGACCATGACCCTGCGCCGGGACGCGCTCCGGGGCGGGCCGGCGCGGCCTTGACGGGGCACGGCGCCCGCTCAGCCCAGCCGCTGCGGGGTGGCCGGCCGCTCCCCGGGAGCCGCGGGAGCCGGCTGGTCCGGCGCGGGCCCACCGGGGGCATCGGGCGCGGTGCCCGAGGGCGCCGGGCCGGACGGTGCCGGGCCGGAAGGCGCCGCGCCGGCGGGGACCGTGCGCGAAGGTGCGGTCCCGCCCGACGCACCGGCGGCACCGCCCGGCGCCGCAGCGCCGGCGGCGTCGAGGGCGTCCGTGAGCGCGGCGTACTGCTCCCCGCTGAGCCGGCCCCCGGCATACAGGCGCTGCACGCTCTCGCGCGCCCGCGCGAGGTCGGCCGTGGACGCGTCGGACCCGACGGCCGCGATCCCGCGGACGGTGCGGCGCACCTCGAAGGCGAGCAGGCACTCGAGCACCCCGACGAGCACGGCCCACAGGCCGAGCACCACGACCACGAGGCTCAAGGTCACCTCGGGGCGGCGCACCACCCACAGGCCGAGCAGCAGCTCGACCGCGCCGACAGCCGCCGACAGGCCCCAGGCGGGCAACGCGTGCCGGCGCGTGACGGAGGTGACCAGGTGGAAGCCGCCGGCGAGGACGAGCCAGATCCCGGCGAACTCGGCGAGGACGAGGAAGGTCGGCGCAGGCCAGGCGAGCAGGACCACGCCGGCGACCACCTCGACCAGCCCGGCGAACAGCTGCTCCCCGCGCGTCTGTCGCGCGTAGACCGGGCTGAACACCAGCGCGATGCCGTGGATGAGGAACAGCAGCCCGGTCACGACGACCAGGCCCTTGACGGCCCAGTCGGTGACGAGGATGAGCAGGCCCACCACCACGCCGGCCAGGCCCGACAGCAGCGGCACCCACCAGAGCAGGCTGACCTGCCGGGCCGCCTGCTTCAGCACCGGCTGGGCGCCTTCGACGGTCTGCGCCATGGCCGCCTCACCTCTCTCCGATCAGGCACCGCCCTCAGGGACCTGTGCTGGCCAGCGCCGCCGGACGGGTCGTGGCCTTCTCGAGCGCCTCGTCCAGGCTCATCGCGGCGTCGACGAGGGCCAGGTGGGTGAAGGCCTGGGGGAAGTTGCCCAGCTGGTCGCCGGACAGGCCGATCTCCTCGGAGTACAGGCCCAGGTGGTTGCCGTAGGTGAGCATCTTCTCGAAGACCAGGCGGGCCTCCTCGACCTGGCCCGAGCGGGCGAGGGCGTCGACGTACATGAACGTGCACAGCGAGAACGTGCCCTCGGAGCCGCGCAGGCCATCGGGTGAGGCGCTGGGGTCGTAGCGGTAGACGAGGCTGTCGGTGACCAGCTCGTCCCGCATGGCCTCCAGGGTCGAGAGCCACATCGGGTCCTTCGGGGCCACGAAGCCCTCCCGCGCCATCCTCAGGAGCGAGGAGTCCAGGACCTGCTCGCCGTACTGCTGCACGAAGGCCTGCCGCTCCGGGCTCCACCCGCGCTCCATGATCTGGGCGTAGATGCGGTCCCGTTCGGCCGTCCAGCGCTCGATCGGCGCCGGCCGGCCGTGCCGCTCTGCCAGGCGCAGCCCGCGGTCGAAGGCGACCCAGCTCATCAGGCGTCCGTAGGTGAAGCTCTTGCGCCCACCACGGGTCTCCCAGATGCCTTCCTCGTCCTGGTCCCAGTGGTCGGCGAGCCAGTCGAGGATGCCCTTCATGGCCAGCCAGCCGGCGTGCCCGGCCTGCAGCCCGCGCTCGTCGCCGAGGGCCAGGCTGTCCATGGCCTCGCCGTAGATGTCGAGCTGGAGCTGGCCGGCGGCGTCGTTGCCGACCCGGGCCGGGAACGACCCGCGGTACCCCGTCCAGTGCTCGAGCACCTCCTCCTTGAGGTCGGAGGAGCCGTCCACGCGGTACATGATGCTCAGCGGGCCGCTGTCGCTGCCGACGTGCTCGCGCACGCGGTCGCCCAGCCACCGGCTGAACGCCGCGGCCTCTTCGGTGAACCCCAGCCGCATCAGGGTGTACACCGAGAACGACGCGTCGCGCACCCACGTGTAGCGGTAGTCCCAGTTGCGCTCCCCGCCGACCTGCTCGGGCAGGCCCATCGTGGGGGCGGCGACGAGACCGCCGGTGGGGGCGTAGGTCATCAGCTTCAGGGTGATCGCGGAGCGGACCACGTCCTCGCGCCAGCGGCGGGTGTAGGTGCCCTGCGCCACCCACGCCTTCCAGTACGCCACGGTGTCGTCGAAGAGCCGGCGGATCTCGGTCGGGTCGATCCGCTGCGGCGGACCGGCCGCCCCGGTCTCCAGGACCATCCCGCGCGTCTGCCCGGCCTGCAGCGCGACCGTCATCGACAGGTCGCCGTCGTGCTCACTGACCTTGCCGAGCACCTCGTCCTCGGCAGCCCGGACGACGCTCGCACTTACCTTGGTCCCGTGTGAGGTGAACACCGCACCGAACTCGGAGAGCTCCACCTGGTGGGTGGCGCGGCCGTAGTCGAACCGCGGCGCCAGCTCCATGTCGAAGGACATGTGGCCCCGGACGCAGCGCAGCATGCGCACCAGCCGGTGCCGGTCCGTGGCCACCGTGCCGCTGATCGGCATGAAGTCGGCGACCTCGCCCACGCCCTCCTCGGACATGAACCGGGTGATCAGGATCGCCGTGTCCGGGAAGTACATCTGCTTGGTCTCGTAGCCCGGGTTCGTCGGGCTGACGCGGAACCGGCCACCCTTGGTGCGGTCGAGCAGCGCCCCGAAGATGCTCGGCGAGTCGAAGCGTGGCGCACAGAACCAGTCGACCGACCCGTCCGTCGCCACGAGGGCGCACGTCTGGAGGTCGCCGATGATGCCGTGGTCGCTGATGCGCGCGAAGTCCGGGTCAGCCATGGTCTGCTCTCGATTCTGTGCTCTGCGGTGCGGTTCCAGTCCCGGCCATCCTGCGAGACACCCGCGCCCCCGGGCCTCACCCGGCCCGGATGAACCGGCCCAGCCGGCCCCGCGCCTAGCGTGCAGGGACAGCGCCAGCCCCGGAGGAGCCGATGACGGAGGTCGAACGTGCCTCGGGGATCGGCGTCCGCTTCCTCGGGCACGCGACCGTCGAGCTCGACCTCGGCGTCGCCACGGTCCTCACCGACCCGCTGCTGCGCCAGCGCATCACCTTCCTGCGCCGTATCGCGCGCCGTCCCGCGCCGCTGTCCGCGGCACCGGCCGTCGTGGTCCTCTCGCACCTGCACCACGACCACTGCGACCTGCCGTCGCTGCGGCGGCTGGGTGACGGCGTGGTGCTCATCGTGCCGGCCGGCGGCGAGCGGCTGTTGCGCCACAAGGGCTTCTCCGCGGTGGTGCCACTCGACGTCGGCGAGACGTGGCGGTCCGGTGCGCTCAGCGTGACCGCGACCCCGGCCACCCACAGCGGGCGGCGGGAGCCGTGGGGGCCGACCGCTCGGGCGGTCGGCTACCTGCTCGACGCCCCAGGGCGTCGGGTCTACTTCGCCGGCGACACCGACCTGTTCCCCGAGATGGACGGTCTGGGCGCCCCCCTGGACCTTGCCCTGGTCCCCATCGCCGGCTGGGCGCCGCGGCTGGGGCCCGGACACCTCGACCCCGCCCGCGCCGCCGAGGCGGTGGCCCGGCTGCGTCCGCGGGTCGTGGTGCCGGTGCACTGGGGCAGCTTCGGGCCGATCGGGTACTTCCCCTCCCCCGCCACCCGCACCGCGCCCGCGCGTGCCTTCGCCGACGCAGTCGCCCACCGGGCTCCCGGCACCGAGGTGCGCGTGCTGGCCCCCGGGACGGGACGCACCCGGGTCACGTGAGGGGCCGCTCAGCCCGCGGTCCCCCGTGCCGCCCCCGGCCGCTGCAGCGTCCAGTCGTAGACGACCGAGGTCCGCAACAGGACGTCCTGGACTGAGCGGTTCTGCCGGCTGACGACGACCCAGAAGAGCAGGACGGGGAGCAGGACGCACAGCAGGGCCCTCACCACGGCCAGCCCCGGCCGCAGCAGCCGGCCGCGCCGGTCGACGACGCGCAGGCCGAGCAACCGGTCGCCGTAGGTCTGCCCGGTCGTCGCCCACGACACCGCCAGGTAGATCACCAGCAGGACCAGCACGGCCGTCAGCAGCCACCCCGGCCCCGGCTCGGGGAAGTGAAAACGCCTGGGAGCCAACAGGAACAGGACGGCCGCCCACCCGGCATACAGGAGGAGGACGCCCAGGCAGGCGACCACGAGGTCCACCACTGCGGCGGTGCAGCGGGTGACGATGCCCGCGCGGTGACCCTGCCGCGTGCGCGCCGGGACCGGGACGATGATCCGGACGGCGACGGTGGGGTCAGGCACCTGGGGACGTCTCACGCGGCCCTCCTGCCCTTGCCCTGCCGTCGTCGGTGGGGCTGTCGCCGGCGCTCCTGTCGCCAGGCCTGCTGTCTCCGGCACTGCTGTCTCCGGCTCTGCTGTCTCCGGCTCTGCTGTCGCAGACCCTGCTGGCGTCGGCTCTGCTGTCGCGGGCCCTGCCGGCGTCGGCTCTGCTGTCGCGGGCCCTGCCGGCGTCGGCTCTGCTGTCGCAGACCCTGCCGGTGTCGGCTCTGCTGTCGCGGGCTCTGCTGGCGTCGGCTCTGAAGAAGTCGGCTCGCTCGTGGCTGGCTCGGTCGTGGCTCGCTCTGCCGTCACCGGCCCTGTTGTCACCGCCCCTGGTGTCACCGCCCCTGCTGTTGCTGGGCCGTCTGTCACTGGACCCTCCCGTCAGCGGGCCATCCCGACGCCGCCGGGTGGGGCGGCCGATCCGGACTCCGGCGTCGACCCGGGCCCCGGCTGCGGCCCCGTCTCCGGCGTCGACTCCTGTTCTGCCGTCGATCCCGGCGGCGGCTCCGGCGTGGGCGTCCCCGGCTCGCGTTGTGGCCGTCGCAGCATGCGGTCGACCATGGCGGCGACCCGCTCGTCGGCGCCGATGCCCTGCCAGCGCACCTCCCGCATGGCCTCGGAGGCCATCGAGCCGCTGGAGCTCGCGATGATGCCCGGCAGGTCGATCCCCTCGGCGACGACCTCGGCCAGGGCGACCAGGTCGAGGCGCCCGACCACGGCGTCGAGGTCAAGCTTGGCGGCGATGGCATCGACGTCCACCCGGTCGATCACCGCCTCCATGTCCAGCTTCGCCGCGATCGCGTCCACGTCCACCCGGTCGAGCACCGCCTCCATGTCCAGCTTCGCCGCGATCGCGTCGACGTCGACCCGGTCCACGATCGAGGCGATGTCCACGCGGGAGACCGCGGCGTCGAGGTCGACCGTGGCGATGATCGCGTCGACGTCGACGTGCTGCTGCACGACGTCGGTCAGGTCGACGTAGCCCAGTGCCGAGTCGAGCAGCCGTGGCGCGATCCGACGGGCCATGGCGTCCACGCGCAGGGCGGTCGCCTCCCGCTCCGCACGCCCACGCTCGGCCAGGTCGCGCAGCCAGCGCGCCGGCCGCTCCCGCACGGCAGCGGGGGGCGCGAGGAGCCCGGCGAGCGGCCGCGCGGCGAGTCCCACGACCTCGGTGACACGCCGCGTGCCGTCCCTGGCGACCGCGCCGAGACCCAGTGCCACGTCTGCGGGGTGGACCCGTTCGGGTTCGACGGGTCGTTGGCCGGCTTCCGCCAGCGCCCGCAGCACCCCGACCACCACACTGTTCAGCACGCGCGACCGCGCCTGCTGCCTGCGGGACTCGTCCTCGTCCATACGCGCCACGTCCTCGTGTTGGTCCTTCGTCACGGTAGGTCGGCGGCGTCCGCACCCACCTCATCCGCAGGGCGTGATCCCGCCCCCGCCCGATGACCTAGAACCGGGGCGACCCGGAGGCCGACGGACGACTCCCGCGACGGGGAGGCGCGATGACCTAGGGCCCTGCCCCGGCCCGACCGCGGGCGCGCACGCTGGCTGCGTCGCGACGGGAGGGCCGATGACCGCGAACCGCTCGGAGCGGCTGCAGGCGCTCTACCTGCAGATGTGCCGGGTCCGCTGCACCGAGGAGGCGCTCGGCCGGCTGTGGCGCCGCGGGGTCGTGTCCGGCGAGATGCACCTCGGCATCGGTGAGGAGGCCGTGGCGGCGGGCGTGATCGCGCACCTGCGCGACGGTGACGCCCTCGCCCTGGACTACCGGTCCACCCCGCCGCTCGTGGCCCGGGGCGTCGACCTGACGGCGATCTTCCTGGAGGTGCTCGGCGCCGAGGGCGGCCTGTGCGGGGGACGCGGTGGCCACATGCACCTGATGTCCCGTGCGCACCTGGCCGCCGCGTCGGGCATCGTCGGGGCGCCGGGCCCGCTCGCATGCGGCTTCGCCCTCGCGGCCCGCGCCGCACCGCGGGACGTGTGGGCGCAGGACGCCGAGCCGGGCGGGGTGGCGGTCGCCTTCTTCGGCGACGGGTCGGTCAACGAGGGCATGCTCATGGAGTCCCTCAACCTGGCCGCCGCCTGGCGGTTACCGGTGGTGTTCGTCTGCAAGGACAACCGGTGGGCGGTGAGCACCCGCTCGGCCGCGCTCACCGGTGGGGGTTTGCGTCGTCGGCTGCGGGCCTTCGGGATGCCGGTCGCCGTGGTCGACGGCCGCGAGGTCGAGCGGGTGGACCGGGCCGCCGGTCGCGCCGTCGCCCGGGCCCGCTCCGGCGGCGGTCCCTCGGTCCTGCTCGTCGCCTGCCCCCGGCTGGAGGGCCACTTCCTCGGCGACCCGCTTGTGCGCCTCAGCCGCGCCGTGGGCGAGCTGGCCACCCAGGTCCACAGTCTCCTCGCCCCGCTACGCGCCAAGCCCGGAGCACCCCTGCCAGCCCGGGTCGGCGCGCTGGCTTCGATCAGCCGCCGGGCGGCCACCGTCGCCGTGGAGCGCCCGGGAGGCAGCCGCCGTGACCCGCTGCCACGCGCGGCCCGGCGGCTGCCGCCGGAGGTCGCGGCCGCCTTGGCCGGGCAGGCGCGCCGGGAGGTCGACCGTGCAGTGGACGCGGCACTCGCGCAGGTGGGCGCAGCGCCCGCAGGGAGCACCCATGCCTAGGACGACGTTCGCCGCCGCCATCGAGCGAGCCCTCGCCCTCGCGATGGCGAGGGACCCGCGCGTGGTCGTCCTCGGCGAGGACGTGCGCCTGCTGCGGCGCGAGGCCTACGTGCGCTTCGGCGGCGACCGCGTCCTCGACAGCCCCATCAGCGAGTCGGCACTGCTGGGCGCCGCCCTCGGCTCCGCGATGGCCGGGCTGCGGCCCGTCGTGGAGGTCATGTTCGTCGACTTCGTCGGGGTCGCCCTCGACCAGCTCCTCAACCACGCCGCGAAGCTCGAGGCGTTCACGGGCGGCCGCTGGCAGGCGCCCATGGTGGTGCGGGCCGCCTGCGGCGGGGGCTACGGCGACGCGGGCCAGCACGAGCAGGCGCTGTGGGGGCTGCTCGCCGGCATCCCGGGTCTGGCCGTCGTGGTCCCGTCCACCCCGGCCGACGCCGCCGGGCTGATGCTGGCCGCGATCGACCACCCGGGCCCGGTGGTGTTCCTGGAGCACAAGCTGCTGTCCGAGCAGTGGCTGGACTACCTCGGCGGCACCAGCCGGGCCGCAGTCGACTTCGACGTGCCGGCTGCCGGCGCCGACGGTGAGGTGGCCGATGAGCCCGAGCCGGTGCCGCTGGGCCGCGCTGCGCTCCGCCGGGACGGGGACGACCTTGCCATGGTCTCCCTCGGCGTCGGTGTCCACCGCTGCCTCCAGATCGCCGAAACGCTTGCGACAGAAGGAATCTCGTCCTCGGTGCTGGACCTGCGCAGCGTGTCGCCCCTGGACCGGGAAGCCGTGGTCGCGGCGGCGCGGCATACCGGTCGTGTCCTCGTCGTCGACGAGGACTACACGCGCGGCGGGCTCTCCGGCGAGGTGGCAGCCCTGCTGGCCGAGGAGGGCGTGCAGGCGTCGTTCGCGCGGGTCACCACCGGGGAGACCATCCCTTACGCCCGGGCACTGGAGTCCGAGGTCCTGCCCAACGTCGCGCGCATCGCCGCGGCGGCCCACCGGCTCCTGACCGCGCCGGACGAAGGGAAGACCTGACATGGACGTCACCCTGGGGGTGCTGCTGGCCGTCACCGCGGTCGTCACGGTGGCCTACTGGCTCGACTTCTTCCTGCGCGGCAGCGTCCAGGTCGTCGAGGAGGAGTGGTACCTGCGCTTCGAGCGCTCCTTCCCCGTGGCCGATGGGTGGATGGCCGCGTGCTGCCTCGTCACGGCGGTCGGCCTGTTCACCACGAGCAGCTACGCGGTCGCCTTCGGCCTGATGGCCGCGGGCGCGCTCGTCTTCCTCGGCCTGATGGACCTGACCTTCAACCTGCAGAACGGTCTCTTCCGCCTCCTGCCGCGGTCGGCCCCGATGTGGGCCGAGGTCACCATCGTCGCGTGGTGCTTGATCCTGGGCGCGGTGCTCGCCGTCTACTTCGCCGGCCGGGTCGCCTGAGCCGACTCCTCCGGCGCGGAAACCATCGACCGTCGGGCCGCGCGCACCCGGGCGTCGAAGTAGCCGAACCACGGCCCGCGCAGCAGCCCGGACGTCCGGGCCACGACCTTGGTCTGCCAGTCGGGCGTGATGAGGAAGCGCCCGCGCTCCATGCCCTCGACGATGCTGGCCGCCACCCGCTCCGGCACGTACGGCTTGATCGCCCCGGAGATGGCAAACGTCTCGGCGGGCTTGAACTGGTTCTCGTAGGCCAGCTGCGGGGTGTCGGTGTCCGGCGGGCAGACGCACCCGACGTGGATGCCGTACGGGCGCAGCTCGACCCGCAGCACCTCCAGCAGCCCGCGGACGGCGAACTTCGGTGGTGTGTAAGCCGTGTAGCCGAACACCCCGATGAGCCCGGCCGTCGAGGAGATGCCGACCACGCTTCCCCTCCCCCGCGCGATCATCGTGGGGACCACGGCGCGCATCGCATGGAGGGTGCCGAAGTAGTCGACCTCCATCGTGCGCCGGAAGATGGCGTCGTCGAGGCGCTCGAAGTAGCCCGGGTGCGCGATGCCCGCGCTCGTGAGCAGCACGTCGCACGGCCCCAGCACCCCGGTGACCCGGCTGACCGCGGCCGCCACCCCGCCCGCGTCCGTGACATCCACCCCCACCACCTCGTATGCCGCGCCCGCCGCGGCCAGCTCCGCGCCGGTCCCAGCCAGGTCGTCATCGGGGAGGGCAAGCACGGAGACGCGTGCCCCACGGCCGACGACCTGTCTGACGAAGGCTCGGCCGATCCCGCTCGAGCCGCCCGTGACGATGACGTGGGCATCACTCCAGTCCTCGACGTGCGGGCGCGACCGTCCCAACGACCGTGACCTCCGGTCGGGTCGCGGGAGGTGTGCGCTCAGGCGCTGCGGACCCACCGCCTCACGCTAGGAGCGACCGGCCGTCCGCACGCAGAGGACAAGGTCCCTGTGGGCTGCGCGCGCCAGCACCGGGATGGGTCCGCGCACCCCTTTGTCCGGCTCCCCCTGGGGGTGCCCCCGCAGCGCGCCGGGCCAGCTGAGCCCGCGAAGGAAGCCGCCGAGGGTACGGGCTCTGAGATTGAGGCGTCAGCTCCAGAGCTCGGTGGGCTGCCCGACAAGGACCGGGCCCTGGTTGTGGAGCGTGTTCGGACATGCCGCTAACCCGGTCGTTGCCGATCGGGTGTGGGGCAGGCGCCCTAGAGGTGCCAGGTCACGCCGGCGTCGGTGACCGTGGCGGTCCAGCCCTTCTGATGCGCCAGGGTGTGGTGTCGCCCGCACAACAGGGCGGCGTTGAGCCGGTCGGTCGGTCCACCGTCGACCCAATGGATGACGTGGTGCCCGTCGCACCACCACGGCGGGGCGTTGCAGCCGGGGATGGTGCAGCCCTTGTCGCGCAGCCACAGGTACCTCAGCTGCGCCGGGGTGAACAACCTCCGGGTCCTTCCCACGTCCAGGATCTCCCCGTCGGTGCCCAGCACCACCGGGATGACGCCGGCGTCGCAGGCGATCCGGCGGACCGTCTCCGGGGCCAGCAGCGCCCCGTTCCCGAGCACGGTCCCGGCCCCGCACGCGTCCCTGAGGTCGTCGAAGCTCATGGTCAGGTACAGCAGCGACTTGGGCTGGGCCGGCAGGTCCTGGCCCGCGGCCGCCGAGCGCCGGCACACCGTCACCAGCGCATCCCCGCGCCGCTGGTCCGAGCTCCGCAAGTCGCTGACCCCGTCCGCCGGTTGCGGCGCGGACAGCGGCCCGATCGCCGCCTCCAACACCGACGCCCCCTCGGGGTCCAGCCGCAGCAGGTACTCCACCATCCCGTCATCGGCCCGCCCCGCCGACAGGGACACCCCGTGCTTGAGCCGGTCCTGGCGGACCTGGAACTCACCGTCCCGGCCGTGCTCGGCGATGAGCCGCTCCCGCAACCCCCGCACCCCCGACGGCCCCTCGGTCGCCGCCAGGTGAAGGAACCCCTCCCACACCGTCGGGACCGCCTCCGGGGTCAACCGCGGCGCCAGCTTGTGCATCTCCGCCAGCGCCACCGCCGCCCCACGCACCCCGACCCGCCCGGACAGCACGCACGAGCGCAGCCGCCGCACACTCCCGTGGTCGATCACCTGACCCGCCACGACCGGCCGCCCCGTGCACGCCGTGGCCACCGTGACCAGGTCCCTCGCCCCGCCACACCGGTAGGACGGCGCCCACTCCAACACCCACGCCGACGCCGACGCACACGACGCGGCCACCTCGCCCCGCTCCAGCGCCTCACCCAGCACCGCGACCTTGGCGGCCTCCACCCGACGAGACAGCGCATCCAGACTGCCGAACGCCCGACCGAGGTCAACTCCCTGGCACTGGTGCAGCACGTCCTCAAGCCCGGCCAGGGTTGACTCGGCCCCCTCCACGGCGGCCATCCGGTCGCCGAACGACACCGCGGGCACGCCACCGGAACCGCTGGCCGCGGCTCCCTGACGACGATCCCTCTGGTGCATGATTCGAACATACATTCGACCACCGACAGGCCGCCCGGTTCATCCACACCACTCGCCCTGGGCCCGGGGCAGCGCCGGGACCGCCATAGCGGAGGTCACCAGTCGACATCGGCCACATCACGGGCAGTGCCCGCCACGGGCCGAAGCCGCGAATCGGCGACGCCTGCGCGGCACCGGAACTCATTTGCTCAGCGCCGCTGAGCTCACACCAGCCTCCTCAGGCGAGCACCCATGGGTTGGCCGCGCGAGGCGGCGCAACCACCCGGGCGCGCCCCGGGGCAGGTGCGGCAGCATGGTCACCCGACCGACCGCGATACCCAGCCTCATCACGTCCCCTCGGAAGGTGACCACCCGTGCTGCAGACCGACCACTTCATCCGCTTCGAGCGGGTCGACTCCGTCGCCGAGACCGGGCGCGGCCTGCTCGCCGAGCTCCACCGCGAGCAGCTGCGGGTGGACGTCGTGCGCCCCGACGTCGTGCGCGTCAAGATCAGCCGCGGTGGCGTGTTCGACGAGGAGCCGACTTTCGCGGTATGCGTCGACCCCCTGGAGCAGCAGGTCGACTTCCGAGTCGAGCGCGACGAGGACCGGGTGCGGCTCGTCACCGACACCATGGTCGTCTCCCTGTGGCTGGACCCGTTCCGCCTCGACGTGCACCGCACCGACGGGACGCCGGTCGTCGAGACCGCCGCCGACGAGCAGGGCCGCTACTGGGCCTACGCCACGCTCAACGACTCGTTCACGGTGCGCCGCCGGTGCCGTCAGGAGGACGCGGTCTTCGGCCTCGGCGAGAAGAGCGGCCGGCACAACCGCAAGGGCCGCGACTTCACCCTCTGGAACACCGACGTCCTCAACGAGCACGAGACGGCCGAGTTCACCGCAGGCAAGGCGCCCGGCGACCCGCGCGGCGACCGCACCAGCGTCGAGTTCGACCCGTTCTACGTCTCGATCCCGTTCTTCTACCACCAGACCTACCCGGCCGGGACGATGGCGGCCTCGTTCGTCGACAACGGCTACCGCGGCACCTATGAGTTCGAGGCCAAGGACGAGTACCGCATCAGCTTCGCCGGCGGGCAGTACACCGAGTACATCTTCGCCGGCCCCGACATGCCGGCGATCCTGCGCGACTACACCTGGCTGACCGGTCGCACCGCTCCCCCGCCGCTGTGGTCGCTGGGCTACCACCAGTGCCGCTGGTTCGACTACAGCCAGGAGGCCGTCGAGGCCATCGGGCAGCGTCACCGCGACAACGAGATCCCCTGCGACGCCTTGTGGCTCGACATCGAGTACATGGACGGCTACCGCGTCTTCACCTGGAACACCGAGCGCTTCCCGGACGCCCCCGGGATGCTGGAACGCTTGAAGCAGCAGGGTTTCCGGGTCATCACGATCATCGACCCGGGCGTGAAGTTCGACCCCGGCTACGAGGTCTTCGACCAGGGCCTCGAGCGTGACGTCTTCTGCAAGACCGAGGGCGGTGACACCTACATCGGGCAGGTCTGGCCGGGCAACACCGCCTTCCCCGACTTCGTCACCGAGGAGGCCCGCGCGTGGTGGGGCGAGCTCAATGCCGCCCACGTGCAGTCCGGACTGGCCGGCATCTGGAACGACATGAACGAGCCGGCCACCGGCGCGATCCGCGCCAACACCATGCGGTTCGGCAACGGGAAGCACTCGCACGAGCGGTACCACAACCAGTACGCCCTGCTCATGGCCATGGGCACGACCGAGGGCCTGCTCAAGGCGATGCCCGAGCAGCGCACGTTCATCCTGTCGAGGGCGGGCTTCGCCGGCATCCAGCGCTATGCCGCCAACTGGATGGGCGACAACTTCTCCCGCTGGGACCACCTCCAGCTCGGCATCTCGATGGGCTCCGGCTTCGGCATCTCCGGGCAGGCGTTCGTCGGCGCCGACATCGGCGGCTTCGCCGGCAACTCCAACGCCGAACTGTTCCTGCGCTGGATGCAGTACGGCACGCTGACACCGTTCTGCCGCAACCACTCCGAGATCGGCAACGTCGACCAGTACGCCTGGGCGTTCGGCGATGCGGTGCAGGACATCGTCCGCGAGGCCGTCCGGCTGCGCTACCGCCTGCTGCCCTACATCTACGCCGCGTTCATCCGCGCCTCCGAGACCGGTGAGCCGGTGCAGCGCCCGCTGGTCTTCGACCACCAGTACGACGCCACGGTGCGCGACATCGACGACCAGTACCTCTTCGGCACCGACCTGCTCGTCGCCCCGGTCACCGAGGCCGCCGCCACGTCGCGGCAGGTCTACCTCCCGGCCGGCGACTGGCACGACTGGCACACCGGCGAGGTCCTCGGCGGTGCCCGCTTCGTCGTCGCCCCGACCCCGATGGACCGCATCCCGATCTACGCCCGCGGCGGCGCGGTCATCCCCATGTGGGCCGAGGCGCCGGACTCCACGGACGGTCACCACCCGCAGGTCGTCCAGCTGCACGTCTTCGTCCCGCAGGCCGACGGCACCCACACCTCGACCCTCGTCGAGGACGACGGCCTGACCTTCGCAGCTCGCGAGGGGGCCTGCTACCGCACGACATTCAGCCTCACACGCGCGGGCGACTCGGTCACCGTGGAGGCGACCGTCGAGGGCGACGGCTACCCCGAGTTCGCCCGCGAGGCGTTCCAGGTCGTCGTCCACGGCGCCGAGCCGGCGACGCTCGATGTCGACGGCACGCCGGTCGCCGCGGAGGACGGCAGCTTCGTCGTGCCGAACCGCGGCGAGGGCTTCACCGCCACCTTCACCGCCTGAGCCACCAGCCGGTATGCCGGGTGCCCGCCTCCGCGGGCACCCGGCCTCCGCGGGCACCCCAGCTCCACATCAGGCCTCGGCCACAACCTGGCCTCCGCAGCCCCCACGCGGGCCCATCGCCGGGTGATGACGGAGCGTCGCCGCGTGTCCGGGTGGGCAGGACGCCTGCGCCGGGGCAGGATTCGAGGAATGGCTGCCGAGACGACCCTGCACCCCGTCACTGCCGACCAGCATGAGCTGATGGAGCGGCTGGACCAGCTCTACCGCCACGACCTCTCGGAGTTCCGTGACGCCCTGCCCGACGAGGACGGCCGGTTCCGCACCCGCCTGCCCGACTACCTGCCTGAGGTCCCCGACCCCGACCGCCGCGCCTACCTGGTCCGTCACGACGGCGTGGTGGCGGGCTTCGCCCTGATTCGAGGCCTGGTCGAACCGCCCCGCATCCTGGGCGAGTTCTTCGTCATCCGCCGGTTCCGGCGGCACGGCGTGGGGCACGCCGTCGCCCGCGAGCTGCTCCGCCGCCACCCGGGCCCGTGGCAGATCGCCTTCCAGGAGGAGAACCCCAAGGCCGCGCGCTTCTGGCGCCGGGTCGCCACCGAGGCCGTCGGGTCGGCCTTCCGAGAGGAGCTCCGGCCGGTGCCGGACAAGGCCTGGCTGCCCCCGGACGTCTGGCTGTTCCTCGACACTGCTGACAGCACAGCCGACAGCACCGCTGGGCAGACCGCCGGCTGACGGCTCACCGGACCGGCCTCACCGGCCCGGGCGAACCAGCCCGGCCTCACCGGCCCGGGCGAACCGGCCCGGGCGAACCAGTCGGCCTCACCAGCGCAGCGGCCGCCGGTGCAGGTTCTCGGCCAGCCACGCCTCGAGCTGGGCGAGCGCGTCGAGCAGGACGATCAGCTTGATGCGGGCCACCGGGTAGAGCTCGACGAGGTTCTCGATCTCGGCCTCGTCGCCCTCGACCGTGATCGCGTAGGCCCGGCCCTCCACGTGCGGTCCGGTGTCGCGACCGCCGCCCCTGGCCGCCGCGACGGCGAGCTGGGTCCGCAGCTCGCGGGCCCTCCCCGCGTCCGGGCCGACGTCCCAGCCGATGAAGCTGATGATGACCTCGTCCCGGGGGGTCGAGTCGACCAGGAGCGTCCCCTGGGCGCTCCACGCGAAGTCCAGCTGCACCGGCCGTGTCCTCCTGTCGTGACCTCGGGGCGACCCCCCGCAGCGGTGTCCGTCGCCGGTCGGTGACCGGCCGGCATACCGCCCGGGAACCGCCGGTGACGGCGGGTCGCGTCCCCTGACGGTACTGCGGCAGGATGCGGAGACACCGACCGGGAGGATCAGTCATGCCGCAGTACAAGGTCGTCGAGCTTCGCGAGGGGCTCATGGGAAGCAAGATGTCCGGCGCCAAGCTGGAGAAGGTCCTCAACGAGCACGGCGCCGCGGGCTGGACGCTCAAGGCCATCACGGCGGTCGAGGTCAAGGGCCGCGTCGGGCCCGGCGGCGTGGAAGGCGTGCTGGTCACCTTCGAGAAGCCCTGAGGACGCGGGTATGCCGGGCCGGCACCTTCCGCGGCCCGTGAACCCGGCCTCGCGCTGAGGCCTACGGCTGTCCTACGTCGCCTCGTCCTTTCATCGGACCCCGCCGCACTGTGCGGTTCCTATGGTTCCGACATGAGAGCCACGACCGCCTTGACCGCCCTGGCCCTCCTGGGGGCCTCCACCGCGCTCGCCGCGCCCGCCCAGGCAGCGACCACCTACAAGGTCAAGGTGACCTGCACGGTGCCGGCGAGCCAACCCGAGCGCCAGCTGGCGCCCAACTGGTGCCTCAATTACCTGCCCGACGGAACGCAGACCTTCACCGCCAAGGTCACCAACGGCTCCGGCAAGGCCGTGCCGAACGTTCAGGTGACGTGGAGCGACAACGCGAGCAACGCCGCGTTCCGGGCGACGAACAACCCCTGCACCACCGGCAAGAACGGCACCTGCTCCGACGAGATCGTGGTCAACCACCCCAAGGTCGGCCAGAAGATCACCGTGACCGCCACGGTGGGCGGCGCCTCCGGCAAGGGCTACCTGAGCTTCGCCAAGGCTCCCTGAGCAGCCAGCCCCCGGCAAGCCCCGAGCAGTCAGCCCGACAGGGTCACTCGGGCTCGCCGCGGATCTCCGCGTCGCTGACCTCGGGCTCCCCGGGCGTGCGGGCCAGCTCCTGGACCCGGAACCGGCGCCCGGAGACCACGGCGGCGTCGATGCGCACGAAGCGGGGCTTGGGCAGGTTGTGCCAGGGGAAGAGCGGCAGCCCGACCACCTCGAGCACGTCGTAGAGCTTGGTGACCTCTTCGGCGCGGCCCTTCACCACGACGCTCCACGCGTTGCCGGTGACCGGGTCGTAGCCGTCGACCTCGAAGGCGACCGGCTGGCCGACGGCCGCCGACAGCTTCGTGCCGGCCGCCGTGCGGAAGACCAGGCTGCCCCGGTCGACGACGTGGTTGACCGGGAAGATCTCGGGATGGTCCTCGACGATGACCGCCATCCGCCCCACCACGGCCTCCCGGAGCAGGACCCAGCACTCCGACGTCGTCAGCTCTGCCGCGGGCACCCCTTCACCACTGGTCATGGCTCCATGGTGCTCCGGTGCACCTCCGGGGTCAGTGCCGAAGGTCCCCGGCCCCGGCCCCGGCCCGGTCCCGGGGGGTGTTCGGCCCGCCGCGCCGCGGTGCCGGCACGGGCGGCAACGGGCCGCCGTGGCTGAACCGCGAGGCCCGCCGGTGGACCTGGTGCGCGACGTCCCGGGGCCGGGGCAGGACCGGCGCCGGGCGGTGGTCGGCGAAGAACACCCGCTTGCCGCCCTCGATCAGGGCGAGGTAGGCGACGACCATGATCGCGACGACGGCGAGGAAGTCCGCCGGCGGCGTGGTGAAGCCGAGCACCTCCGACAGCGGGCTGACCGTGATGAGGACCCCGACCGCCACGACGGACGTGGCGGCGACGGTCAGCGGTCGGCTGGGACGACTGCGCCAGAACGGGATCCGCCGGGTGCGGATCGCGAAGATCACCAGCGTCTGCGTGGCCAGCGACTCGATGAACCACCCGGTCCGGAACAGCTCCGGGCCGGCGCGGAACACCCCCAGCAGCACCGCGAACGTCATGAAGTCGAACAGCGAGCTGAGCGGGCCGAAGAACACCATGAACCGCCGGATGAACGCCACGTCCCAGTGAGCCGGCCGACGCAGCCGCTCCGGGTCCACCCGGTCGGAGGGGATGGCCAGCTGGCTGGAGTCGTAGAGCAGGTTGTTGAGCAGGATCTGCGAGGGCAGCATCGGCAGGAACGGCAGCACCGCCGAGGCCGCCGCCGCGCTGAACATGTTGCCGAAGTTGCTCGACGTCCCCATCAGGACGTACTTGATGGTGTTGGCGAAGATCCGCCGGCCGCCCACGACGCCGTCGGCGATCACGCCGAGGTCCTTCTCCAGCAGGATGATGTCCGCGGCCTCCTGCGCCACGTCGGTGGCGCCGTCCACCGAGAGCCCGACATCGGCGCTGTGCAGGGCCAAGGCGTCGTTGACGCCGTCGCCGAGGAAGCCGACGACGCGACCGTCCTTGCGCAGCAACCGGATCAGGCGCGCCTTGTCCTCCGGCGACACCCGGGCGAAGACGCTCGCCGTCCGCGCACGCTCGGTCAGCTCGGCGTCACCCAGGGCCGCCACCTGCGCCCCGGTCAGCACGTCCGTGGCGTCCAGCCCGACGGCTGCGCAGACCGTGGCCGCGACGACCGGGTTGTCCCCGGTGGCCACCTTCACCGACACGCCCAGCCCGGCCAGGCGGCTCAGGCACTCCCCCGCACTGGCCTTGGGCTGGTCCAGCAGGACGAGGAAGCCGCGCAGCTCCAGGCCGGCCTCGTCCGCCGTGGTCACCGCGGCCGCGTCACCCACCCCGCGGGTCGCCACGGCCACCACCCGGTATCCCGCGACGAACCGCGCGTGCAGGCTCGCCTCCGCCTCGGGCGGCACCGCGGCGCACCGCGCCAGGACCGACTCCGGGGCCCCCTTGGTGACCAGGAGCGGACTGCCGTCCGGGGTCTGGACGAGGGCCGAGCTCAGCCGCCGCTCGTGGTCGAAGGGGAGCACCGCGAGGTGGCGGAACGCCAGGACCCGGCCGGCCACGGGCGCCGAGGCGGCCCAGAGCGCCGCGTCCAGGGGGTTGCCGGCCGCCCCGGCCAGCTCCGCGGCCGTGTGCTCACCGTCGAGCCCGACGTCGGTGGCGAGCAGACCCAGGGCGAGGACCTCGGCGGACTCCTGGCCGCGCCCGTCGACCGCCTCCACGAGGCTCACCCGGCCGTCGGTGAGCGTGCCGGTCTTGTCGGTCACCAGCAGGTCCATGTCGCCGAGGTCCTCGATGCAGACCAGGCGCTTGACCAGGACGCGCTTGCGCGCCAGCTGCTTCGACCCGACGGCCAGGCTGGTGCTGACCACGGCCGGCAGCAGCTGCGGGGTGATGCCGACGGCGATGGCCAGCGAGAACAGGACCGACTCCAGGAACGGCCGGTGCAGCAGCAGGTTGGTCAGCAGGATCAGCGCGGTCAGCGCCGCCGCCACCTGCAGGAGCAGGCCGGAGAACCGGCGCAGCCCCACCTGGAAGTCGGTCTCCGGCTGCCGCTCCCCGAGCTGGAGGGCGATCCGGCCGAACTCCGCGCGGGCACCGGTCGCGACCACCACCCCGGTGGCGGTGCCGCCCCGGACCACCGTGCCCATCAGCGCGCAGCTGGTCAGGTCAGCGATGCCCGCGCCGGCCGGCGCCGGGGCGGTCGCCTTCGTGACGGTGTCGGACTCCCCGGTGAGCACCGCCTCGTCGCACTCCAGCCCCTGGACCGAGAGCAGCCGCACGTCGGCGGGGACGATGACCCCGGCGGACAGGTGGGTGACGTCGCCCGGCACGACGTCCTTGACGTCGACCCGGACCGGCCGGTCGTCGCGGACCACCACGACGGTGTGCCGCATCAGGTCGTGAAGTCCGGCGGCAGCCCGCTCGGCGCGGTACTCGTTCGCGAACCCCAGACCGACGCTGGCGACGAGGATCGTCCCGATGATCACCGCGTCGGTGGTGTTGCCCACCAGGGCGGAGATGCCGGCGGTCACCGCCAGGAGCAGCAGCACCGGGCTGCGCAGCTGCCGGGCCAGGACGCCCAGCGCGGCGGCGTGGTGGGTGCGGACCGCGTTGGGACCGCACTGCGCCAGCCGCGTCAGGGCCTCGGCGCCGGTGAGTCCGTCCGGTCGGGCATCGAGCCGCGCGAGGACGGCTCCGGTCTCGAGTCGGGCCGCCTCCTCCACCGGCAGGCCGGTGGGCGGCACCGCCTCAGTCGGCCTGGTCGGTCAGGCGCATCCGCTGCTCGAGGTAGGCGTCGAGCCGCTGCATGTCGCGCCGCGCCGCGTCGAGGTCGCCGTGCGCGCAGGCGTCCTGCCAGTGACGACCGACGGCGGCCAGGACACGGTCGAGGTCGACCAGGGACACCGACTGCTCGGACTTGGTCTTCATCTCGCACCACCCGTGATCGTCTGGGAATGCCTCTTGGCTGATTCCTTTGTAGGGGAACGAATCTGCGACGGCAGGGCCGTCAGTCCCAGATGACCCACAAATAGCCCACGGGACTAGTCCGGCGGATCATCCGTCCGTCGTACCGCGTCCGGCCCATGGCTACGACGGGTGTGGTCCCTCTTCGACGCAGCGCAGGCCCCGCCGTGTGGGACCAACGGCACTACCCCGGCTGTGCGGCGCCCACCCACCATCGGGGCATGAGGTCAGACCCCCGGCGATGCAGCGTGCTCTCCCCCGGAGGCGCCTCATGGCGCTGAACGCGGCCCCCGAGCCGCCGATCCCCTGGGTGCTGGACTTCGCCGACGGCGACCGCTCCATGGCCGACCTGCTGGGAGGCAAGGGCGCCAACCTGGCCGAGATGACGCGGCTCGGCCTGCCGGTGCCGCACGGCTTCATCGTCACCACAGCCGCCTGCCGCGAGTACCTCCGCGTCGGCACCGAGCCCCCAGGGCTGCCGGGGCTGCTGGACGAGCACCTCGCCCGGCTGGAGCGGGCCGCGGGTCGCCGCCTCGGTGACGCGGCGGACCCGTTGCTGGTGTCCGTGCGCTCCGGCGCCCGCTTCTCGATGCCCGGGATGATGGAGACGGTGCTCGACGTCGGCCTCACCGACACCACCGTCGAGGGCCTGGCCCGGCGGGGCGGCGAGCGCTTCGCCTGGGACTGCTACCGCCGGCTGGTGCAGATGTACGGCCGCACCGTCCTCGGCGTCAAGGGCGGGCTCTTCGAGCAGGAGCTGGCTGCCGCCCGGACCCGCCTCGGGGTGAGCCACGACGGCGAGCTCGACGCCGCGACGCTGCGCGGCCTCGTCGGGACCTTCCGCGCCATCCTGCGGCGCGAGGTGGGAGAGGACCTGCCCGACGACCCCCGCGAGCAGCTGCGCCGTGCTGTGCTGTCCGTCTTCGCCTCCTGGAACGTGCCACGCGCCCGGTTCTACCGCCGGCAGGAGGGCATCGCCGACGACCTCGGCACCGCGGTCAACGTGGTGGAGATGGTCTACGGCAACACCGGGCCCCGCTCGGGCAGCGGCGTCTGCTTCACCCGCGACCCGGCGACCGGTGCGTCCGGCGCCTACGGCGACTACCTCACCAACGCCCAGGGCGAGGACGTCGTCAACGGCAGCCGGGCCACCGTGCCCCTGGCGCGGCTCGCGGATCTGGACCCCGCGGCATACACGTCCCTGATGGGGCACCTGCGCACCCTGGAGTCCCACTACCGGGACCTGTGCGACGTGGAGTTCACCATCGAGGACGGCCGGCTGTGGATCCTGCAGACCCGGGTCGGCAAGCGCACGGCCGCCGCCGCCTTCCGCATCGGCTGCGCCCTGGTCGACGAGGGCCTGATCGACCTCGACGAGGCGCTGCGCCGCGTCGACGGTCACCAGCTCGCCCGGCTCCTGCACCCGCAGCTCGGCGACACCACCGGCCATGCCGTCCTCGCCACGGGGCTGCCGGCCAGTCCCGGCGCCGGCGTCGGGGTAGTCGCGCTCGACTCCGCGACGGCCGCGCAGTGGGCCCGGGAGGGCCGCGACGTCGTCCTGGTCCGCCACGAGACCAGCCCCGACGACCTGCCCGGCATCGTCGCCGCCCGCGCCATCGTGACCGCCCGCGGCGGCCTCACCTCCCACGCCGCAGTGGTCGCCCGGGGCATGGGGCGCCCCTGCGTCGTCGGCGCCTCCGAGCTGGTCATCGACCTCGAGGCCCGCACCGTCACCACCGGCGCCGGGACCGTCGTGCGCGAGGGCGACCCGGTCTCCGTGGACGGCCAGACCGGGCGGGTCCACCTCGGCCTGGCGCCCGTGCAGCCCAGCACCGTGATGACGACCCTGCAGGCGGGTGGGTCACCGGACGGCGCCGAGGTCGACCCCGTCGCGGCTGACGTGCTGCGCCTGCTCGCCCATGCCGACGCGCGGCGGCGGATCGGCGTGCGCGCCAACGCCGAGACCGGGACCGACGCCGAGGCCGGCCGCCGGTACGGCGCCGAGGGCATCGGGCTGTACCGCACCGAGCACACCCTGCTCGGGGAGCGCCGGGTCCTCGTCGAGCGCCTGGTCCTCGACCACGACCGCAACGGCGCCCTGCGCGAGATGGCCGAGCTCGCGCGGGCCGACCTGACGACGGTGCTCGAGATCATGGACGGGCTGCCGGTCGTCGTGCGCCTGCTCGACCCGCCCCTGCACGAGTTCCTGCCCGACCTCACCGAGCTCGCCGTCGAGGTCGCCGTCAACGAGGCCACCGGGGTGGACGACCCGGTCGCGCAGGAGCGGCTGGCGGCGGTCCGTCGCTGGCACGAGGCCAACCCGATGCTCGGCCTGCGCGGGGTGCGCCTGCTCGCGGTGCTGCCCGAGCTCGTGGACATGCAGGCACGCGCCGTGGCCCTGGCCTGCCTCGACCTGCGCGAGCGGGGCCTGGACCCCCGCCCGGAGGTCATGGTCCCCCTCGTCGCCGACCCGGCCGAGCTGGCGCACGTGCGGGCCCGGACCGAGGCCGCGATCGCCGCCGTGGCGGCCGAGCGGCAGCAGTCCCTCCGCCTGCCGGTCGGGGTGATGGTCGAGCTGCCGCGTGCCGCGCTGACCGCCGCCCGGCTGGCCCTCGTGGCGGACTTCTTCTCCTTCGGCACCAACGACCTCACCCAGACCACCTGGGGCATGTCACGGGACGACGCCGAGACGGGCTTCCTGCAGGCCTACCGGGAGCTGGGCCTGCTCACGGTGAACCCGTTCGCCACCATCGACCCCGACGGCGTGGGGCGCCTGGTCAGCCTGGCGGCCCGCGATGGCCGCCGGGCCCGCCCCGACCTCGGCCTCGGTGTCTGCGGGGAGCACGGCGGCGACCCGGAGTCGGTGCGCTTCTTCGCCGCGGCCGGGGTCGACTACGTCTCCTGCTCACCGCTGCGCGTCCCCGTCGCCCGGCTCGAGGCCGGCCGGGCAGCAGTGCTGGTCCGCGACGCCGAGGGGGCCTGGGCCGACACGCGATGACGGCGACGGGCGAGCGGTTGACGGGGCTCACCGGGGCAGAGGCGCAGCGTCGCCTCGCCGAGGTGGGCCCCAACAGCGTGCCTCCCCCTCCTCCCCAGCCCGTATGGCGCCGGGTCATCCGGGCCGTGCGCGACCCGATGGTGCTGGTGCTCCTCGCGGCCATCGTCCTGACCCTCGCCACGGGCGACTTCGCCGACGCCGCCGTCATCTCGGCCGTGGTCCTGGTGAACACCGTCCTGGCGGTGCGCCAGGAGGTCAACGCCGACCGGGCCGTCGCGGCGCTGTCCGCGATGGCCGCCCCCCACTGTCGGGTGCTGCGGGACGAGGTGGAGCGTTCGGTGCCGTCGGCCGAGGTGGTCCCCGGTGACGTCGTGGTGCTGACCGAGGGCGACCTCGTGCCCGCGGACGCGACCCTGCTGGAGAGTGCCAGCCTGCGCGTGGACGAGTCCATGCTCACCGGGGAGTCCGTGCCGGTGGACAAGGCCCCCGGCCCGGCGGGAGGCGAGAGCGCGGGCGGTGACGTCTCCGGCGAGGGGAGCGCGGACGGTGCCGTCGAGGCGGGGATCGTCAGCGCGGGGACCGTCGTCGTCCACGGCCGCGGGGTCGCCCGGGTCAGCGCCACCGGTGCCGACAGCGCCATGGGCCGGATCGCGGCCCTGCTCGGCGGCCCCCCGGTCCCGACGCCGCTGCAGCGCCGGATGGCCCAGCTCTCCGCGGTCCTCGCGACCGCCGCCGTGGCACTGTGCGCCCTCGTCCTCGTCATCGGGCTCGCCCGCGGGGAGTCGCTGGAGACGATGGTGCTCACCGCCATCAGCCTCGCCGTCGCCGCGGTCCCGGAGTCGCTTCCCGTGGTGGTGACCGTCAGCCTCGCGCTCGCCGCCCGCCGGATGGCCCGCCGTCACGCGGTGGCCCGCAACCTGGCTGCGGTGGAGACCCTCGGGTCGGTCACCCTGCTGGCCACCGACAAGACCGGCACCCTGACCCGGGCCCGGATGGAGGCCGTCGACAGCTGGCTCGCCCCCGGGGTGCTCGACCGTGACCTGCTGCGCGCTGCCGCGCTGTGCAACGACGCCCGGGTCCCCACCGACGGCGGGCGCGAGCTGGGCGACCCGACCGAGGTGGCGCTCCTGCACCTGGCCCGGGCCGCCGGCGTGGATCCCGACGCCCTGCGCCGGGCCTACCCGCGCCTGTCCGAGCGGGCCTTCGACCGGCAGCGCATGCGGATGAGCACGACCCACGAGTCCCTGGTGCCGGGAGGCCCCGCGGTCGTGGTCTGCAAGGGGGCCCCCGAGAGCGTCCTCGACCCCCACGTCCTCGACGAGCCTGGCGAGGTGCTCGAGCAGGCCCGGCAGCGCAGCCAGGCCATGGCCGACGAGGGCTGCCGGGTGCTCGCCCTGGCCGAGCGCGAGCTCGGCGACCCCGCCGCCGACCCCGTTGCCGTCGCCGACCCGGAGTCGTCGATGCGGCTGCTCGGCCTCGTGGCGCTGCACGACCCCCCGAGGGACGGGGCGGCCGCGACCATCGGCGCGTGCCACCACGCCGGGATCGACGTCGTGCTCGTCACCGGCGACCACCGCGCGACCGCCGACGCGATCGCCCGTCAGGTGGGCATCCTCGGCGACGGCGCCGTGATGGCCCGGGCCACGCCGGTGGACAAGCTCGACGCGGTCCGCCGGTGGCAGGCCGACGGCCACGTGGTCGCGATGACCGGTGACGGGGTCAACGACGGCCCGGCCCTCAAGCGCGCCGACATCGGGGTGGCCATGGGTGGGCGCGGCACCGAGGTGGCCCGTCAGGCCGCCGACCTGGTGCTGGCCGACGACGACATCGGCACCGTCGTCGCCGCGGTCGAGGAGGGGCGGCGGGTCTACGCCAACATCCGCCGGTTCCTGCTCTACGGCATCGCCGGCGGCACCTCCGAGGTCCTCGTCATGCTGGCCGGCCCCTTCCTCGGCAACCCGCTGCCGCTGCTGCCCGCCCAGATCCTCTGGATCAACCTGCTGACGCACTCCTTCGTCGGTGCGGCCCTGGGTTCCGAGCCGGTGGAGGCGGGCTCGATGAGGCGTCCCCCGCGCAGCCCGCGCGAGGGCGTGCTCGGCGGCGGGCTCTGGTGGCGCATCCTCCTCGTGGCCGCCCTCCTGGCGGCGGCGTCCCTGGTGGTCGCCGCCCGTGCCCCGGCCGACGTCGCCCGCTCGGCGACGCTCCTGGCCCTCGGGGCCGGGCAGCTCGGCGTGGCCTGGGGGGTGCGCAGCAGGCCCCGTGCGGGCGAGCAGCCCAACCCCGCCCTGGCCGCGGCCATCGGCGGTGCCGGCCTGATGCTCGTCGCGCCCGTGGTGCTGCCGCCGCTGCAGGCACTGCTGTCGACCACCACCGTGCCGGGCTGGGGCTGGGCGTTCGCCGCGGGCGCCGCCCTCACGGCATACGTGCTGACCCGCATCCTCCGCAGCGAGCCGCGCTGACCCCCTTCAGGCGGCCGGCGCTCAGAGCGGCACGGACCAGCGCAGCACGGTCCCGGTCGGATCGCCCCGGCGGACCTCGAAGCTGCCGCCGCTGGCGAGCGCGCGGCGCTCGAGGTTCTCCAGCCCGCTGCGCACCGCGTCCGGGTCGGCACCGATGCCGTCGTCGCTGACCTCCACGGCGAGGTCGCGGTTGACGGTGACGTGCACCTTCACCGAGCTCGCCTTGGCGTGGCGCACGACGTTGGACAGGCCCTCGCGCACCACGGCGACCAGGTCGACCTCGGCGTAGTCCGGCAGGGCGACGAGCAGGCCCTCGACCACGAACTCCGGGACGAAGCCGAGGCTCTCCGCCGCCGCGGCCACGATCTCGTCCAGCTCGCCCCGCACCCCGGCGCTGAAGTCGGGCCGGTGGAGGGCGAAGATCGAGTTGCGGATGTCCTTGATGGCCGCGTCGAGCTCGTCGACCGCGTCGTCGATGCGGCCGCGGACGGTGCTGTGGGTGGCCAGGCGGGAGGCCGACTGCAGCGACAGGCCGGTGGCGAAGAGCCGCTGGATGACGTGGTCGTGCATGTCGCGCGCGATCCGGTCGCGGTCCTCCAGCAGCACCGTGCGGGCGCGCTCGCGCTGGGCCCCGGCCGCCTCCAGCGCCAGCCCGGCGAGCCCGGCGAAGGTGTCGAGGTCGGGCAGGCTGGCCGTCGCGGTGGACTCGGCGCTGGCGTCCCACGCCACGATGAGCACGCCGAGCTCGGCCTCGCCGACCGCGATCGGCACCAGGGCGGTCGGGCCGGCCGGGTCGATCGCCCCCAGCTTGCGCGCGGCGGTCACCATCGCCGGCTGGGGGCGCTCCTCCCCCGGCCCCGGCACGAGCAGCAGGGGCTCGCGACCGGACATCAGCTCGCCCCACTGGTCGCCGCGCAGGAGGGCCCCGACCGCGGCGGTGTCATCGACGGCCCCGTCGATCGCCCGCACGACCAGCCCCTCCTCGTCCTGGATCCCGACGGCGGCGAGCTCGGCGCCGGTCAGGGAGCGGACCCGCTCGACCATCAGGCCCAGGGCTGAGCTCTCCCCCCGGCCCTCCAGCAGCGTGCGGGTGATCTGGCCGGTGGCCTCGGACCACTCCCGCTGCCGCCGGGCCCGCTCGTAGAGGCGGGCGTTGTCGATCGCGACCCCGGCGTTGGCCGCGAGCGCGATGAGCATCGACTCGTCGTCGGCGGTGAACTCGCTGGCCCCGACCTTCTCGGCCATGTAGAGGTTGCCGAACACCCGGTCCCGGATGCGGATCGGGGTGCCGAGGAAGCTGTGCATCGGCGGGTGGCCCGGCGGGAAGCCGCTGGACTCCGGGTGCGCGGCGATGTCGCGCACCCGCCGGGCCCGCGGGTCGTGGATGAGCAGGCCGAGCATCCCCCGCCCGCGCGGCGGGTCGCCGATCGCGGTGCGCTCCTTGTCGCTCAGGCCGTGGGTGATGAACTCGCTGAGATGCTCCCCGTCAGGCCCGAGCACCCCGAGCGCGCCGTAGCGGGCGTCGACGAGCTGGCAGGCCGAGCGCACGATGCGCGCGAGGACGACCGACAGGTCCAGGTCGGCGCTGACCGCCACCACGGCGTCGAGGAGGGCACCGAGCCGCTCCTGCGAGCGCTGCGCCATGCGCGCCCTGCCGCGCAGCTGTTCGAGCAGGTCCTCCAGCTCGAGGGCAGCCGGCCACGGCGGACCTTCGCCGAGGTCGAGCCTGTCCGCACTCACCTTCTGATACTAGGCACAACCGGGCAGTCCCTGGCCGTGCCTTTGTCGTAGGCAGACCCGCGCCCGACCGGTGAGCTCGCCAACCGGGTGTGCAAAGCGGTCCCGGACTACCCGCGCAGCCTCCGCAGGCCGACCCGCCACGGCAGGTCGGGCGACGGGGCCACCCGGATCCGGGCGTCGATGACCAGCGGTCGGTGCTCGCCGACCAGGACGGGGTTGAGGTCCATCTCGACCACCTCCGGCACCGCCTCGAGCAGGAGTGACACCGCCCGGACGATGCGGGTCAGGGCGTGCGGGTCTGCCGCCGACTGCCCGTGCCCGCCGCGCAGGGCGGCAGCGCACCGCAGCCCGCGCAGCATCCCGGCCGCCTCCGGCTCCGGCACCGGCGCCAGCGCCCACGCCCGGTCGGGGTCCACCTCGGCGTCGACGCCACCACGGCCGACCATGACCAGCGGGCCCCAGTGCGGCAGCCGCACCCCGCCGATGACCAGCTCGGGGCGGCCGTGCACCTGCGGCTGGACGACGAAGTCCGTGACCGCGCCGTCGAGCCGGACCAGCATCTCCCGGGCGGCGAGCCTGACCTGCGCGGCCGAGCGCAGGCCCATCGTCACGGCACCGTGGACGCTCTTGTGCAGCAGGGTCGGCCCGCGGCCCTTGAGCACCACGGGGAAGGGCAGCATCGCGGCGGCCTCGGCGGCGGTGCCGGGGTCGTCGGCCTCGATGAGCGGCACGAGCTCGATGTCGTGCTCGCGCAGCAGTGACCGGGTCTGCGCCGGCGTGAGCCAGGTCCCCTCCGGCGAGGCCGTCAGCGCCTCATGGACCACCGCGCGGGCCACGCCCGCCCGCTCGGCGGCGACCTCGACCGGCGCCGGCAGCGACGGACCGGCCGGCGCACCGGCTCCCACCTCACCGGTGCTCGCCCCGGCGGAGCGCTCCTGCGCCCACGCCGCCCAGCGCACGGCGTTGCCCAGGGCGCGGACCGCGTGCTGCGGGTCGGCCACGGCCGGGACGACGGTGCCCGGGCTGGCGGCCAGCTCCACCCCCGAGGCGACGAGCGTGACCTCGGGGTGGTCGCGCGAGGCCTCGTCGAGCAGGTCCCGCACGATCGGTGCCGGCACCGGCTCCAGCGCGGTGACGACGGCGACGACCGCGTCGACGCCGGGGTCCTCGGCCAATGTGGTCACGGCCGCGCTCAGCTGGGCGAGGTTGGCCGCGGCGGTGGTGTCCACCATGGGCCCGATCGTCGCGGTGCGCGGGAGCAGGCTGCGCAGCCGCATGCACGTGTGCTGGGTCAGCTCGGGGGCCACCAGCCCCTCCTGAGCGCAGGCGTCGAGGGCGAGCACGCCCGTCCCGCCCGAGTTGCCGACGACGACCGTGCGGGCACCGCGCGGTGGGCGCTGCCGGGCCAGGACGGCGGCGGTGTCGACCATCTCGGTCAGGGACTGCATCTGCAGGATCCCGGCGCGACGGCACAGGGCGTCGATGGCCGCCTCGTCGGCGGCGGCCGCGCCGGTGTGGCTGTGTGCGGCGCTGGCGGCCACGGCGGAGCGGCCGCCCTTGACCAGCAGCACGGGCAGCGAGCCGACCATGGCGCGGGTGCTGCGGACCACCTGCTCGGGGTCCTCCAGGCTCTCGATGTGGACCAGGGCCACCGTGGTGTTGCGGTCCTCCGCCGCCCACGCCAGCAGGTCGGCCGGGCCGACGTCCGTGGAGTTGCCGATGGTCACCAGGGTCGAGACGCCCAGGTCGCGCTCGGCGAGCATCGACACCAGCGTGTCCGCCACCGCCCCCGACTGGGCGATGATCGCCACCGGCCCGCGGGCCGGGCTGCGGGGCAGGAAGCTCGCATCCAGCCGCACCCCGCGGTCGGTGTTGCACAGGCCGATGCAGTTGGGCCCGAGCAGGCGGATGCCGGCCTCGCGGCAGATGGTCCGCAGCTCGGCCTCGGCGGCCGCACCGTTGTCGCTGTCACCGAAGCCCGAGCTCAGGACGGCCATCGCGCCAACCCCCCGGGCGGCACAGTCCCGGGCCACCTGGAGCACCGACTCGGCGGGGACCGCGATGACGGCCAGGTCCACCGGCCCCGGCAGGTCGGTCACCGACCGCTGGGCCACCACGCCGGCCACGGGGTGGCCGCGACGGTTCACGGCATACAGCTGGCCGCGGAACTCCCCGCGGCGCAGGTGCATGAGCACCTGGTGGCCGACGCCGTCGCGGCGCGCCCCCGCCCCGACCACGACGACCGACCGCGGCTTGAGCAGCGGCGTCAGCGAGCGCACCACCGAGGCGCGCTGGCGGTCGGCGACGGCGCGGTCCAGGTCGGCCGGGCCGCGTAGGGACAGCGTCACGGCCAGGGTGTCCCCGCCCTCGACCTCGGTGTGCAGCGGGAGCCCGAGGTGGGTGAAGACCTCCAGCATCGTGCTGTTGGTGCGCAGCAACCACGCGGCGAGGGTGCGCACCCCGCGGCCGCGGGCCCGTGCCACCAGGTCCTCCAGCAGCAGCGTCCCCAGGCCGCGTCCCTGGTGGGCGTCGTCGACGAGCAGGGCCACCTCGGCCGAGGTCGGCGAGAGGCGGTGCGTGGTGGCGATCCCGACGACTTCACCGCGCCAGGAGGCGACCACCGCGTCGAGGGTGCGGGCCGGGTCGAGGACCTCCTCGACGTACTCCGTCGCCACGGGACGGGCCGCGGTGAAGAAGCGCTGGTAGGCCGACCGCGGGGACAGCTCCCGCACGAGGTGCACCAGCGCGGCCCGGTCGGCCTCGACGACCGGGCGCAGGCGCAACGTCACGCCGTCCCGGCTCAGGGTGTCGTAGGCCCCCTGGTCGGGCAGCGGCGGCGGGTCGGCGTGCGACCGCGATGCGCGGCGGTGGGTGGGGGCGGGTGTGGCAGTCGGCATGACCGGGTCCTCCTGGGCGGCTGGTTCCCTTCCACCGTGGCCCGGATCGGGACAGACCGGGCAGGCACAAGGTCCCCTGCGGGGCCACCCGCAGGGCGTTCAGCCGGCCCCGGGAGGACCAAGTGCCCTTTCCCGCCGCGGCCCCACGCCACGACGGTGGGGGTGTCCGGAACCGCCAACTGACCACCGTCCGCCGAGGGGAGCCCTGATGCGCGCCGCCCTCCTGCCCGACTACAAGGCCGACCTCGTCATCGACGAGGTGCCGGTGCCCGACCCCGGGCCGGGCGAGGTCCTGGTCCGCGTCGCCGGGGCCGGGCTGTGCCACCTCGACCTGCACCTGGCGGCCGGCGACGTACCGGTCCTGCCCCGCTTCCCCTGGATCCTCGGCCACGAGGTGACCGGCTGGGTCGAGGCGCTGGGGCCCGGCGCGCACGGCTTCGAGCATGGGGAGCCGGTCGCCGTCCACGGGGGCTGGGGCTGCGGCATGTGCCGGCTGTGCCTGAGCGGCGAGGAGCAGCTGTGCGCGACGACCTCGTGGGTCGGTGTCGGCCAGCCGGGCGGCTACGCGGAGTACCTCGTCGTCCCCGCCCCGCGCCACCTCGTGCCGCTGGGCGACCTCGACCCCATCAGCAGCGCGCCGCTCACCGACGCGGCCCTGACCGCCTACCGCGCCGTCCGCCGGGCCCTGCCCCGGCTGGTCCCCGGCACCACGGCGGTCGTCATCGGGGCCGGAGGGGTCGGCCAGTATGCCGTGCAGATGGTCCGCGAGCTCAGCCCCGCCGACGTCGTGGTCCTCGAGCCCGCCGAGACGCGCCGCACTGCGGCGCTCGAGCTGGGTGCCACCGCGGCCCTGCACCCCGACGACAACGCCGTGCCCGACCTGGACGGCGGCGCCGCCGCCGTCCTGGACCTCGTCGGGTCCGAGCAGTCTCTCGCCCTGGCCGGGCGCCTGGCGGCCGCCAAGGCGGAGGTCGTCGTCGTCGGGCTCGGCCGCGGCACGCTGCCCGTCGGGCCGCTGACGGCTGCCCCGGAGGTCCGCATCGGCGGCTCCCTGTGGGGCAGCCGCACCGAGCTGGGTGAGGTCGTCGAGCTCGCCCGCACCGGCCGCCTGACCACCCGTGTCCACGAGCGCGACCTGTCCGCCGTCAACACCGCGATGCGCGACCTCGCCGGCGGGGAGGTGGACGGGCGCATCGTGCTCGTGCCCTGAACCCCGGGCGACCCGCCCGGCCCACACCGCATCCTCACGAAGGAGAGACCATGGCCCGCACGCCGGTCCCGCACGGAAGCATCGTCGTCGGACTCGACCCCTCCGCCAGCGGTGACGCTGCCCTGGACTGGGCCGTCAAGGAGGCGTTGCGGCGCAACCTTCCCCTGCACCTGCTGCACGCGTACTTCCACGAGCTGTGGCTCGCCGCGCCCCCCGAGCGGCCGGCCTCCCTGGCCCGCACGGACGAGGTCGTCCAGGCCGCCGTCTCCCGCGTGCGGGCCGTGGCGCCGGAGCTGACGCTCACCTGGGACGTGCCGCTGGGCGCGGCCGCGGGCGAGCTGGTCGCGGCCTCCGCGCACGCCGACACCGTCGTGGTCGGGGCCCGCGGCCGCGGCGCCGTCGCCGGCGTCCTGCTGGGCACCGTGTCGCTGACGGTCGCCATGCACGCCCACTGCCCGGTGGTCGTCGTGCACGGCGGGGCACCGACGGAGGGCCCGCAGGCCGGGCGCGTGGTCGTCGGGGTCGACGGCTCCGAGCACTCCGGCGCAGCGGTCGGCTACGCCTTCGGCCAGGCCTCCTCCCGGGGCGTCGGGCTGACCGCCGTGCACTGCTGGTGGCTGCAGATCTCCGAGGGCGAGATCGCGGGGACCGCCGAGCCGCAGGGTCCCGCCGACGTCGCCGAGTCCGGCCGGCTCGTCGTCGCCGAGGCGATCGCCGGGTGGCGCGAGAAGTACCCCGACGTGGACGTGCGCGAGCTGGTCCTCCAAGAGTTCCCGGTCGAGTCGCTGGTCGCCCAGTCCGAGGGCGCCGAGCTGATGGTCCTCGGCAGCCGCGGCCAGGGCGGGTTCACCGGACTGCTGCTGGGCTCGGTGAGCCAGGGCGTCCTGCGCGCGGCCCACGGCCCCGTCGCGGTGGTGCGCCCGAGCGCGTAGCCGCCACCCGGCATACCGACGAGGCGTCCCCACCCGGGCGGGTGGGGACGCCTCGTCGTCGAGCTGTCGACGGGTCGCGGAGTCGACGGGTGGGCGCGTCGGCCGGCGCCCGGGTGGCCGGGCTACTCGAGGTGGGCGACGGTCAGGACGTCGCACGCGGCGTGGTCCTGGACGTAGCTGGCGACGTGGTCGACGGCATCGGGCTGGTCACGCCCGACGACGAGGATCCCGGCGGCCTGGCTGCGCTCGCACAGGATCCGGCCGGCCTCGCCCTCGAGCACCTCGAACGAGCACGGCACCCGCGACTGGCCGCGCAGCGCCCGCAGCGCGGCACGGAAGGTGCCGCGGTCGGCGTCGGCGCGTTCATCGTCGCTCAGCCCGGTCGGGAGCACCTGGATGAAGCGCACCCGGCTGCCGCGACGAACGGCCTCGCGGACGGCGGCCCGTGCGACCGCCTCTGCCGAGCCGTTGTGGACCAGCCCGGCGACAACGTCGCCGACCACCGGGCTCCTCATGGGAGCCACGCTGGTGGCGGTCTCGTTCACAGTCATGCGCCCACTGTGACGAGAGGGACCTGACCGGGTCAGGGCCGAACGTCCCCCGGCGCCGGTCAGGACCAAGTGCCCCCCGCCGCCGATCCCGGCCCCGGACCATGACGCTCATGACGACCACGTTGACGTTCCTCGGCGCCGCCGGCACGGTGACCGGCAGCGCGTTCCTGCTCGAGCGGGACGGTCGGCGGGTGCTCGTCGACTGCGGGCTCTACCAGGGCGAGCGCGACTGGCGGCGGCGCAACTGGGAGCCGTTCGCCGTCGACCCGGCCTCCATCGGCGACGTGGTGCTCAGCCACACCCACCTGGACCACTGCGGCTACCTGCCCGCCCTGGTCCGGCAGGGCTTCACCGGGCCGGCCTGGTGCACCGAGGGCACGGCCGCGCTGGCGGCGATCGTGCTGCGCGACAGCGCCCACCTGCAGGAGGAGGACGCCGAGAACGCGCGCGAGGCCGGCTACTCCCGGCACGAGAAGCCGATGCCCCTGTATGACGGCGCGGACGCAGAGCGCGCCATCGAGGCACTGCGCGTGTGCGGGTACGACGAGCAGGTGCCCCTCGCCGACGGCGTCTCGCTGCGCCTCGGCCGGGCGGGCCACGTCCTCGGGTCCGCCTCGCCACGGGTGGAGCTCGGCGGCACCGGGGTGCTCTTCTCCGGCGACCTCGGCCGGCCCGCGCACCCGCTGCTGCGGCCCCGCGAGGACCCGCCGGCGGCGCGCACCGTGGTCATCGAGAGCACCTACGGCGACCGGCACCACGCCCGGCCCGACGCGGAGCCGCACGCCCCGCTGGCCTGGGCGATGCGCCGGGCCGCCGACCAGCGGGGGGCCGTGGTCATCCCGGCGTTCGCCGTCGACCGCACCGAGCTGGTGCTGCGCGCCATCAGCGACCTGCGCCGGCGCGGCCAGGTCCCCGACCTGCCCGTGTTCGTCGACAGCCCCATGGCCCTGGCCGCGCTGGAGGTCTACAGCCGTCCGGGCACGAGGGGGGAGCTGCGCCCCGACATCGGCCCCGAGCTGTTCGACCTGCCGCGGGTCAGCGCCGTCCGCAGCGTCGAGGAGTCCATCGCGCTCAACTCCCCGCAGGAGCCGTGCGTGATCGTCTCGGCCTCGGGCATGGCCACCGGCGGCCGGGTCGTCCACCACCTGCGACACCTGCTGCCGGAGCGGCGCAACACCGTGGTCCTCACCGGCTACCAGGCGGTCGGCACCCGCGGGCGCGACCTGGCCGAGGGGGCGCGCCAGCTGAAGATGTTCGGCCGCTACGTGCCCGTCCGCGCCGAGGTCGTCATGGACGACGGGTTCTCCGTCCACGCCGACGCCGGCGAGCTGATGGCCTGGCTGAGCCGGCTGCCCGAGCCGCCGGAGACCGTCTACGTGGTGCACGGCGAGCCGCCGGCCTCCGCGGCCCTGGCCCAGCGGATCCGTGACGAGCTGGACTGGACCGCGGTCGTGCCCCGGTTCGGCGAGCGCGTCCGGGTCGACTGAGCACGTCGGCTGAGCACGTCGGCTGAGCACGTCGACTGAGCACCCGGCCGAGCGGCCGTGGCGGGGCTGAGCCCCCGGTTCGGGCACCCCGCCCGGGCACCCCGGGGGACCTTCGACCCTGCCCTCCCCTCCTGCCCGCGGGCGACCGTGGGCACACTCCCCCCGCGTGACCTGGAGGCACCCATGGATACCCCGGACGTCCCCGGCCCGGTGATCACGGTCGGCAGCGACCTGACCTCGCGCGCCACGACGGCGCTGCGCTGGGCCGCCGAGGAGGCGCGGCGCTCCGGTGCCCGGCTCCAGCTGGTGACCGTCTGGCACGCCGGGGTCGCCTCGCACGAGGTGATGCCCCCGGCCGCGGAGCGCGCCTCCCTGATGGCGGACGCGCTGGCCGAGGCCGGGATCGACCCCGGTGACGCCTCCGTCGTCATGCTCGAGGGCCGGGCCGGGCCCACCCTGGTCGAGGCAGCCCGCGGGTCCCGGCTCCTGGTCGTCGGCTCCGCCGGCCACGTCGGGGCGCTGGGGGCCATGTCCGGCAGCGTGAGCCGCTACTGCGTGCGTCACGCGCCGTGCCCGGTCGCCGTCGTCGGACCCGCCGCCGGCCCCGGGCCGGTCGAGCGGGTGCTGGTGAGCGGTGCCCTCGACCCGGATGGGTCCACCTTCCACTGGGCCGTCGCCCAGGCCCGACGGGACCACGCCGACGTGCACCTCATCGACTCCTGGTACCTCGAGCCGATCGTGCCCTCCTACCCCGAGCTCGACCTCCGGGTGCGTGAGGAGGCCCGCGACCGCCACGCCCAGATGCTGCGCCGGCTGGAGCAGCTCTCCGGCGGCAGCGTGCGCGTCTCCGAGTCCCTGGTCTCCGGGCACGCCCGGGACGTGCTCCAGGCCCGCACCCGGTCGCGGGACCTGCTCGTCCTCCCGTATGCCGCGTTGCACCACATCTCCTTCGTGCACGGCAGGTGCCCGGTCATCGTGCTGCCGCCGGAGGTGCCGGCCCCCGCCCGCACGCCGGTCACCGAGGCCCGCGCCACTGCCACGGAACCGACCTCCTCCGCCGTCCCGCTCGCCTGATCGCGGCGACCATGAGCAGCCCCGTCGCCCAGCGGACCGGGTTGCCGGTCGCCTCGCCCCCCGCCCTCGCCGTGATGACGCGGGGGCTGACCAAGCGCTACGGCACGGCCGTCGGGATCGAGGACCTCGACCTGGAGGTCCGCGTCGGGGAGGTCTTCGGCTTCCTCGGCCCCAACGGCGCCGGCAAGACCACGACGATCCGGATGCTGCTCGGGCTGATCCACCCCACCGCCGGCACCGCCACGATCATGGGGATGGACGTCGTCGGCACCGGCCCGCGGATCCGGGCGCACATCGGCTACGTCCCCGGCGACCTGGCCCTCTGGGAGCGGATGCACGGCCACCAGCTCCTCGCGCTGCTGGCCGAGCTGCGCGGAGGCCTGCCCGAGCGGTCCTGGCGCTCGCTCGCCGAGCGCTTCGACCTCGACCTGCGGCCCCGCGTGCGCGACCTCTCCCGGGGGAACCGGCAGAAGCTCGGGCTCATCCAGGCGTTGATGCACGAGCCCGACCTGCTCGTCCTGGACGAGCCGACCAGCGGCCTGGACCCGATGGTGCAGGTGCAGTTCCATGCGGTGCTGCGCGAGTGCGTCGACCGCGGGGCGACGGTCTTCCTGTCCTCGCACGTGCTCGCCGAGGTGGAGCAGATCGCCGACCGGGCCGCGATCGTCGCTCGCGGACACCTGCTGGTGGTCGATGACATCGAGGCCCTGCGCGGACATGCCCGGCGCCGCATCGACCTGGACTTCCCCGGCCCGGCGCCCGGCGAGCTGGCAGGTGTGCCGGGGGTCAGCGACCTGCGCCTGGTCGACGGCCGGGCCAGCTGCACCGTGACCGGCACGCTCACCGAGCTGCTCAGGGTCGCCTCCGCCCACGGCGTCCTGGACGTGCACACGCACGAGCCCGACCTGGAGGACGCCTTCGTCGGCTACGTCTCCGGCGCCACCGGCCAGCCGTCGGCACCCAGCCCCGACACCCCCGGGAGCGCACCATGAGCGCCGCCACGCAGCCGGTGATGCCCAGCACCACCCAGCACGAGCTGGTCACGCCGACCGCCCTGCACCAGATGCTGGTGCTGACCCGGCGCACCCTCGTCGAGCGCTGGCACTCGTTGCTGGCCTGGGGACTGGGCGTCGTCCTGCTCGCCGTGCTCCAGCTGTCGGTCTACCCCTCTGTCGCCAGCTCGCAACAGGCCATGCAGGACTTCCTGGCGCAGTATCCCGAGGGGCTGCGCCAGGCCTTCGGCCTCGAGGACTACGCCACCGGCCCGGGCTACCTGCACGCCGAGCTGTTCTCGATCATGGTCCCGATCGTCCTGATCTCCGTTGCCGCCGGGGCCGGGGCCGCTGCCACCGCCGGGGAGGAGGAGCGCGGCACGGCCGACCTGCTCTTCTCGCTGCCGCTGTCCCGCGGTGCGGTCCTCGCCGGCAAGGCCGCGGCCATGGTGCTCGGGGTCCTCGCGGTCGCCGGCGCGCTGCTGGTCACCCTGCGCATCGGGGCGGGAGTGGTCGACCTGCAGGTCGACACCGGCAACCTCGTCGCCGCGACCGCCATGTCCTGCCTGCTGGCGCTGCTGTTCGGCGCCCTGGCCCTGGCCGTGGGAGCCCTGACCGGCCACCGCGGCGCGGCGACCGGGTCGGCGATCGGGCTGGCGCTGGTGGCCTTCCTCGTCGAGGTGCTGGGTCCCCTGGCCGACTGGCTCAAGCCGTGGCAGCGCTGGTCCCCCTTCCACTGGGCCCTCAGCGGCCGGCCCCTGGCCCACGGGTTCGACCGCGGAGGGGCCCTGGCCCTCCTGGCGGTGACGGTGCTGCTGGTCGCCGCCGCCGCCTTCGCCCTGCACCGCCGGGACCTGCGCACGAAGTGAGACCCGGGTGCCCGATCCGGGGCACCCGTTCCGGGGCCTCCGAGCGGGCCCGCTGGCCGTCCACGGAGTGAAAAGGGACCTTGTCCCCCTTTTGTCCCCACCGGGTCCGGAGGAAGATGACGGGACACCGGAACGCCCGTCAGCGGAGGCGGGTGAGGGCAGGGGACGCCACGAAGGACGTCTCGCAGCATGCCCCATGGCACCGTTCACGCCACCCGGCCCACCGCGTTCCGCGACTTCGCCGACCTGATCAAGGACGAGCGCCGTCACCTCACCGACGTCACCGAGGTGCTCGTCCGCGAGGCCTACCCGCTCCGGTCGGCCGGCACGGTGATCTCCTGCGTCCTGCGCTGTCGCGACGAGCTGCTGCGCGCCGGGGTGCGCGCGGGCCTCGCGGACGCGGCCGACAGCATGGCGCGCGCCAGGCTGGGGATGCCCCGCCGCCGCGCCTGAACCCGGATCACGCTGCGCCGCAGCGTGATCCGCGCCCCCGACCGAGCCGCAGCGGCGCACCCCGCAGGCCGCCCCGGCCCCGGCAGGACCTTTGCCTCTAAAGCCCCTCAGGGGCCCGGACAAGGCTGGTGACGAACAGCCGAGGACCGACCCCTGAGGAGACCAGGATGCCCAAGACAGCTGCCCGTGCCACCAAGGCCGAGGCCAAGTCCGAGTCCAGGGCCGGCGCGCCGGGCTCGGCGCTGGCCCAGCGCCTGCGCTCGTTCGAGGACTTCCGGATGGGGTGGCCCCTCGCCGACCTGCTCAGTCACGAGTGGAGCGACCTGATGGAGCGGACGACCGGCCTGATCCGGATCGAGGAGACCAGCGAGGACGGCGAGATCGTGGTGCGGGCGGAGCTGCCCGGCATCGACCCCGACAAGGACGTCCGGGTGACCCTCGAGGACGACGTCCTGACCATCCACGCCGAGCGCCGCGACCAGCGCACCGAGGAGTCCGAGGGCACCCGCCGCAGCGAGTTCCACTACGGCACCCTCACCCGTCGCCTGCACGTGCCCCGGGGCATCGACCCGGACGCGATCGCCGCGACCTACCGCGACGGCATCCTCGAGGTGCGCGTCCCCGCACCGGCGCCGGCCGCCGAGACCCGGGAGATCCACGTCCACCGGGCAGAGGGCTGACGATGAAGGGCCACAAGGGGGACCGGCTCATCCTGGCGGCGAACCGCACCGAGGGCGCGGTCCGCGACGGCGAGATCCTCGAGGTGCGTGGCGCGGGCGGCGAACCGCCCTACCTCGTGCGCTGGAGCGACGGGCACACGGCGCTGGTGTTCCCGGGCCCGGACGCCATCGTCCACGCCCCCGACGAGGACCTGCACCACCGGGGCGGCGGCGCGCCCGAGCCCCGGACGCCGCTGAAGCAGTGGCAGGTGACCATCTCCCTGTACGAGCAGGGGGATGACACCGACGCCACCGCGGTGCTGGTCGCCGGTCCCGACACGAAGATGGCGTCCAGGGGGCACAGCCACCGGGCCACCGACGACCACCCGACGACCGCGATCGGCGACGAGGTCGCCGTCGCGCGGGCCCTGCGCCACCTGGCCGACACCCTGCTGGCGACAGCCGAGTCGGAGATCGAGGCCGCGACCGGCAAGGACGCCTTCGTGCGCCCCCTCTGAGGCGCGCGGCGCACCGGAGGGTGACAACGACAGCGATCGACACCGACGGCGACGGGAGGACCACGATGATGGGTTGGGGTTGGCACGGCGGCGGCTGGTTCGCGGTCGGCCTCGGGCTGCTCGGGGTCGTCGCCCTCCTCGCCATCGTGGTGTTCGCGTTCGTCTCGATCACGGGCGGGTCGGTTGCGGGCGGGACGCACGCGGTTCCCCCGCTCGCCGGACCGGGCTACGGTCCGCCGGCCCCGCCGAGCGAGGCAGAGCGCATCCTGGAGGAGCGGTTCGCGCGGGGCGAGATCGACGCCGAGGCCCTTGCCAGAGGCAGGGAGGCGCTCCGCCGCCGCTGAGCCGGACGGCGCTGCCGTCAGGTCGTATCGCCGGGCCCGGGGTGCCGCTGAGCCCGGCGTCCCGCTGAGCCCGGCGTCCCGCTGAGCCCGGCGTCCCGCTGAGCCGGACGTGAACACGGACGTGAACGTCGTCAGGGCGTGGACGTCCCGTTGTTGCGGGTGGCCCGGCGGCCGTTGCCGGCCTCGTCCTGACCCAGGTGCGTGGCCGCGAAGACCGCCGCCTGCGTGCGCCGCTCCATGCCGAGCTTGGCCAGCACCGCGGTGATGTAGTTCTTCACCGTCTTCTCGGCGAGGAACATCGCCTCGCCGATCTGGCGGTTGGTCAGGCCCTCGGCGACGTGCTCGAGGATGCGCCGCTCCTGCGGGGTCAGCGTGCGCAGCCGCGGGTCGGCGCCGCGGTCGGCCTCCCAGCTGCGCCGCACCCGCTGCGCCACGGCCGGGTCGATGAGCCGCTCCCCCGCCGCGACCCGCCGGATCGCCTGCACCAGGTCCTGGCCCTTGATGTCCTTGAGCAGGTAGCCGGCCGCGCCGGCCAGGATCGCCGTCGCCAGCGCGTCCTCGTCGTTGAACGAGGTGAGGATCAGCCCCTGGATCGAGGGGTCCACCGAGCGCACGTCCCGGCACACGTCCAGCCCGGACCCGTCCGGCAGCCGCGCGTCGAGCAGGGCCACGTGGGGCCGCAGCGCGGGGATCCTCCGGGTGGCCTCCTGGGCCGAGCCGGACTCGCCGACGACCTCGATGTCGGGCTCCATCTCCAGCAGCTCGCGCAGGCCGCGGCGGACGATCTCGTGGTCGTCGAGGAGGAACACCTTGACCGTCATGACACACCTCTTCGCATCGTGCCTGTGCTCCATGATGGCTCCGCCGAGGGCTCGGCGTCCCCGTGTACGACCAGAACGGGGCAGCTCGCGTCGTGGAGGACGCCGTGCCCGACCGAGCCGAGCACCATGCTCGCCAGCGCCCCGCGCCGGCGGCTGCCGACGACCAGCAGGGCGGCACCAGTCGCGGCGCGCACGATGGCGCGCGCCGGCGGTCCGGCCACGACCTCCCCCTCCACGACCAGACCGGTATGCCGGGTTGTCGCCTGCTCGCGCGCCGCCGCGACCACCTCCTGCGCGTGCCGGCGTTCCTGCTGGGCCTGCTCGCTCTCGTCGCCGAGGACCTCCCAGAACATCGAGACCCAGGAGGCCGGCGGCGGGTGCCAGGCACAGACCACGTCCAGCGTCGCCCCGGCGGCTGCCGCGACGTCGGCCGCGGCGTCGAGGGCCTCCAGAGAGACGGGGGTGCCGTCCACGCCGACGACGACCGGCGCGTCGGGGCCGGGCCGGTGCCGGCCGTCGCCCCGCACGACGACCACGGGGCAGGCGCACCGGGCGCTGACGCCGTAGGCCACCGAGCCCAGCAGGGTCGACGTGGCGGGGTCCAGGCCCCGGCTGCCGACGACGACCAGGCCCACCTCACGCGAGATCCGCACCAGCGCCTCGGTGGCGCCGCCGATCACGGCCTCGGTCGCGGCGTGCAGGCCCGGGAACAGGCGCAGGGCGTAGGCGGCGCCGTCCCCGGCGAGCCGCTCCGCCTCGGCATACCGTCCCTCGGTGGTGAGCGGGGCACCCTGCATGGCCCCGGAGGGCAGGACGAGGCGGTCGACCGCGCTGACCACGAGCAGCGCGGAGCCGCGGTGCACGGCCTCGGCTGCGGCCCACTCGAGGGCGGCGAGGGCCGGGACCGAGCCGTCGTAGCCGACGGCGACGTCGCGGCGCGGGTCATGGGTGCTCACGGCGGCTCCTCCTCAGGCGGTCAGGGTCGGCGGACGGGTCGGGGTCGACGCAGGGGTCGGGGTCGGTCGGCGCGTCACGGCCAGGATGCGGGTCCCGTCAGCGCGGCCGCTCACGGCCGTGAGGCGGGGTCGGTGCCGGCCATGGCCAGCCCGGGCCGGTCGTCCGGGGCCTCGCGCGGCGGGGTCACGACGAGCACGTCGCAGGGCATGCTGTCGAGGACGCCACGGCTGACCGACCCGGCGACGAGGCCGGCCAGCCGGCCGCCGGCCTTGGTGCCGACCACCAGCAGGTCGCCGGCCCGGGCGCGCAGCAGCAGCGCCGTGACCGGGTCGTCGCGGGTGATGACCAGCCGGGAGGGCACTCCCTCGGGCATCCGGACCGAGCGCATGGCCTCGTGCACGTGGCGCCAGCCGGCCGCCAGGTCCGAGCGCGCGCTCCCGCGCCCGGGGGGCAGCGCGTGCACGGCGACAAGCCGGGCACTGCGAGCGGCCGCCTCCTGCGCGGCGATGCCGAAGACGCGGGCGCTGTCCCTCCCGGCGTCCAGCCCGACGACGACCACCGGCGGCTCGCTGCCCTCCGGCAGCGGGCGCTGGGCGACGTCGGTCGCCACCAGCACCGGGCAGGTGAACATGCGGGCCAGCTCCGCGCTGGTCGAACCGAGGGAAAAGGCAAGCTGGCCGTGGACGCCGTGCCGGCCGAGGACCAGCAGCCCGGCGTCGCGGGCGGTCTCGGCGACCTGGCCGGCGGTGAGCTCGGCGGCGATGACGACCTGGGTGGGCAGCGAGGGCGCGATCTCGACGACCTCGGTCAGGGCCCGCTCGGTCACGGCCATCGCGTCGGCGAGCGCGTCGTCGGCCCCGCGGACGAGCACCTGCAACCGGTCCGGACCGGCCACCACCGACTCCACGACGCTGAGCAGGACCAGCCCCGCGCCGCGCCGCACGGCCTCCCGTGTGGCGACCCGCACGGCCTGCTGGCTGTGCCACGACCCGTCGCAGCCGACGACGACCGTGCCCTGACCGGTCCGGGCTGGGTTCATGACACCGTCCTCACGGTCGTCGGCTGCCCATGGGCGGACCGCGTGCTGCGGTCGCTCCGATGGTCGCGGCCCGGCCCCCGGTGGGGTCAGGGTCTTTGGTCCCCGGCCCCCGGGACCTCCTCCGGTCCGGACTCGTAGAAGTGCTGCACGACCACCTTGCGCGCCCGCCGGGCCACCCGTCGGTAGGCCTCGTCGAGCTCGTGGCCGGTGGCCGGCCGTCGACCCACGATCCGCCCGATCCCGTCGGCGTCGCGCAGGTCGCTGGGCAGCGAGTCGACCGGCCGGCCGCGCCAGAGCACCGCGGCGTTGCGCAGCCCGGAGGTGAACGTCCAGGCGCGGCGCAGCGCCTCGGCGTCGTCGGCGGGCAGCAGTCCCGCCGCCTCCGCCGCGCCGAGGGCCTCCAGCGTGCCCGGGGTGCGCAGCGACGGCACGTCGTGGGCGTGCTGCAGCTGCACCAGCTGCACCGTCCACTCCACGTCGGACAGGCCGCCCAGGCCGAGCTTGAAGTGGGTGCGCGGGTCCCCGCCGCGCGGCAGCCGCTCGGACTCCATCCGCGCCTTGAGGGTTCGGATGTCGCGGACGGCGGACACCGGCAGCCCGCCCTCGGGCCAGCGCACGGGGTCGACCAGCTCCAGGAAGGCCCGGCCCAGGTCGGCGTCGCCGGCCACGGGTGCGGCACGCAGCAGGGCCTGCCGCTCCCAGGTCAGTGACCACCGCTCGTAGTAGGCGCGGTAGGAGTCCAGGCTGCGCGCCAGCGGGCCGGCCTTGCCCTCGGGCCGCAGGTCGGCGTCGACGACCAGCGCCGGGTCGGGCCCGGCGGCGCCGAGCATGCGGCGCACCTCCTGCACCACCAGGGTCGCGGCGCTCTGCGCCTCCTCCTCCCCCACCCCCTCGATCGGCTGGTGGACGAACATCACGTCGGCGTCGGAGCCGTAGCCCATCTCCCCACCGCCGAGCCGGCCCATGCCGACGACGAGCAGCCGGGTCCCGAGCGGGCCGCCGCGGTCGGCCTCCACCTTGGCGACGGCGACGTCGAGCGCCGCCTGCAGCGTGGCCGCGGTCAGGTCCGTCAGCGCCCGGCCGACCCCCGCGAGGTCGAGCTGACCGGTGAGGTCCGCGACCGCGATACGGAACAGCTCCTGGCGGCGCACCACGCGGGCCGCGTTCATGGCGTCCTCGAACGTCGTGTGCCGCTTGACCGCGGCGCCCATCGTCGTGAGCAGGGCCTCGCGGCTGCGCGGGGTCAGCCCGCCGGCGTCGCCGAGGATCGCCACCGACTCCGGCGCGCGGGTCAGCAGGTCGGCGGCGAACCGGCTGCGTGCCAGGACGTGAGCGAGGCGCTCGGCGGCACTGCCCTCGTCGCGGAGCATCTTGAGGTACCAGTGGGTGGTGCCGAGGGACTCGCTGATCCGGCGGAAGGACAGCAGCCCGGCATCGGGGTCGGCCTCGTCGGCGAACCACTGGAGCATGACCGGCAGCAGGGTGCGCTGGATTGCCGCGCGCCGGCTCACCCCGGTGGTCAGGGCCTCGAGGTGGCGCAGGGCGCCGGCGGGGTCGCGGAAGCCGAGGGCGGCCAGCCGGGCGACGGCCGCCTCGGGGGTCAGCCGCGACTCGGCGGAGCTGAGCCGGGCCGCCGCCGTGAGCAGCGGCCGGTAGAACAGCCGCTCGTGCAGTCGGCGGACCTCGCGGGCCTGCTGCTGCCATTGCGCCACCACGGATTTCGCCGGCTCGCGACGGTGGCCGATGGCGCGGCCGAGGCGCCGCAGGTCCGGCTCGGCGGTCGGCATCAGGTGGGTCCGGCGCAGCCGGAAGAGCTGGATGCGGTGCTCGAGGGTGCGCAGCAGCCGGTAGGACTCATCGAGCACCGCGGCGTCGTCGCGGCCGACGTAGCCCCCGAGCGACAGCGCGGCCAGGGCCTCCAGGGTGGTCCCGGAGCGCAGGGTCTCGTCGGCCCGGCCGTGCACGAGCTGGAGCAGCTGCACGCTGAACTCGACGTCGCGCAGGCCGCCCGGCCCGAGCTTGAGCTGGCGGGGGGCCTCGGCCGGGGGCACGTGGTCCTCGACCCGGCGGCGCATGGCCTGTACGTCCTCGACGAAGTTGTCCCGGCTCGCCGCCTGCCACACCAGCGGCCGGACGGCGTCCATGTACTCCCGGCCGAGGTCGGGGTCCCCCGCGACCGGACGCGCCTTGAGCAGCGCCTGGAACTCCCAGGTCTTGGCCCAGCGCTCGTAGTAGTGCCGGTGGCTGGCGACCGTGCGCACCAGCGGGCCCCGCTTGCCCTCGGGGCGCAGGGCGGCGTCGACCGGCCAGAGCGTGCCCTCCGGCGTCGAGGCCGAGCAGGCCCGCATCAGGCCGGTCGCCAGCTGCGTGGCCCAGGCCAGCGCCGCGTCCTCGTCGGCACCCTCGGCCGGCTCGGCGACGAAGATGACGTCGACGTCGCTGACATAGTTCAGCTCGCGCCCTCCGGCCTTGCCCATGCCGATGACGGCGAACCGGCAGCCGGGGTCCTCGCCCTCGGCCCCGGCCTCCTCACGGGCGATGGTCAGGGCGGCCTCGAGCGCGGCGTCGGCGAGGTCGGCCAGCGCCTGCGCGGTGAACGGCAGCTCGACCACGGGGTCGTCGGCGGTCAGGTCGAGGGCGGCGATGCCGAGCAGCTCGCGCCGATAGGCCACGCGCAAGGCGTCGTATGCCGTCCGCCCACCGCGCTCGGTCACCGCCAGGACCATGGACGCGCGCCGCTGCTGCGGGGTGCGCCGGCCGGCCTCGGCCGCGTAGACCCAGTCGCCGGGGTGGCTGACCAGGTGGTCGATGAGGGCCGAGGACGAGCCGAGCAGCGCCAGCAGCCGGTCGCGGGCCGGCCCGGCGTGGCGCAGGGCCGCCAGCAGGTCGCGGACCTCGGGGCTGCCGTCCTCGTGGTCGGGGTCGGTCGCCCGCAGCGCCTCCATCAGCCGGACCAGGCCGAGCAGCGCGAGGTCGGGGTCGGCGACCTGACCCAGCGCATCGGGCAGGCCGTCGGCGAAGACGTCGTCGAAGGGGTCGGTGAGCCCGGCCAGCGCCGGGTCGGAGAGCAGCTGCTCGGCCCGGGCCGGCTCGGCGAAGCCCAGGCGGGCCAGGCTGCCGGCCCTGCTGGTGGCCCGCGAGGAGGTGCTCATGGCACCAACCTATTCCAGGCGCAGCGAGCCTCGCGGTAGTGGCGATCACACCCACGTGGTGAAGGGTTGACCACACCCGGGTGTGGTCAACCCTTCACCGAAGCCGACCAGGTCGGCTCAGAGGCGGGGCAGGTAGCGCTCGAGCTCGAACGGCGTGACCTGGTTGCGGTAGTCGTCCCACTCGGCCCGCTTGTTGCGCAGGAAGAAGTCGAAGACGTGCTCCCCCAGCGCCTCGGCGACCAGGTCGGAGCGCTCCATCAGCGCGATCGCCGAGTGCAGCGAGGTCGGCAGCGGCTGGATGCCCATGGCCCGGCGCTCGGAGTCGGTGAGGGTCCACACGTCGTCCTCGGCCTCGTCGGGCAGGTCGTAGCCCTCCTCGATGCCCTTGAGGCCGGCGGTGAGCAGCACCGCGAACGCCAGGTAGGGGTTGCACGCCGAGTCCAGCGAGCGGACCTCGATGCGGGTGCTCTGCCCCTTGGACGGCTTGTACATCGGCACCCGGATCAGGGCGCTGCGGTTGTTGTGGCCCCAGCAGATGTAGGCCGGCGCCTCGCCACCGCCCCACAGGCGCTTGTACGAGTTGACCCACTGGTTGGTCACGGCGGTGATCTCGGCGCCGTGGCGCAGCAGGCCGGCGATGAACTGCCGGCCCACCTTGCTCAGCTGGTAGGGCGCGCCGGCCTCGTAGAAGGCGTTGCGGTCGCCCTCGAACAGCGACAGATGGGTGTGCATGCCCGACCCGGGCTGGTCGGTCAGCGGCTTGGGCATGAACGAGGCGTAGATGTCCTGCTCGAGCGCGACCTCCTTGATGACCGTGCGGAAGGTCATGATGTTGTCCGCGGTCGAGAGCGCGTCGGCGTAGCGCAGGTCGATCTCGTTCTGCCCCGGGCCCATCTCGTGGTGGCTGAACTCCACCGAGATGCCCATGTTCTCCAGCATGGTGATCGCCGCGCGGCGGAAGTCGTGGGCGGTGCCGTGCGGCACGTGGTCGAAGTAGCCGCCCTGGTCGACCGGCACCGGCGGCTGCCCCTTGCTCATGGGCCGCTCGAAGAGGAAGAACTCGATCTCGGGGTGGGTGTAGAAGGTGAACCCGAGGTCAGCGGCCTTGGACAGCGCCCGCTGCAGCACGTGCCGGCTGTCGGCGAAGCTCGGCGAGCCGTCCGGCAGCGTGAGGTTGCAGAACATCCGCGCGGTGCCGGGGCTCTCGCCGCGCCACGGCAGCACCTGAAAGGTGCTGGGGTCCGGCTTGGCGAGCATGTCGGCCTCGTAGACCCGGGCGAAGCCCTCGATCGCGCTGCCGTCGAAGCCGATCCCTTCCGCGAAGGCACCCTCGAGCTCGGCCGGGGCGACCGCCACGGACTTCAGGGTGCCGAGCACGTCGGTGAACCACAGCCGCACGAAGCGGATGTCCCGCTCCTCGATGGTGCGGAGGACGAACTCCTGCTGACGATCCATGGTGTCGATCCTGCCTCAAACGGGTTTCCGGAGTGTTACGTGACACGGCCCGGGCGCTCAGTGCGCCAGGACCGCCTGGGCGGCGTTGTGGCCGGGGATGCCGCTGACGCCGCCACCGCGGCGCGCCCCCGCGCCGCAGACGAGCACCTTCTCGTATGCCGTCTCGACGCCCCAGGTGCCCACCTCACCGTCGGTCTCCGCCCAGGGCCACTGCAGCGAGCGGTGGAAGATGTTGCCGGCGGGCAGCCCGAGGTCGGCCTCGAGGTCCAGCGGGGTGCGGGCCTCCAGGCACAGGTTGCCCTCGCCGTCGCGGAGCAGGACGTCCTCGATCGGTTCGGCGAGAACGGAGTTCAGCGACCGCAGGGTGGCCTGCAGCGCCTCCTCCCGGCGCGCCTCGTTGTCGTGGCGGAACAGCCGGGCGGGCATGTGCAGGCCGAAGAGGGTCAGCGTCTGGGCGCCGGAGGCGGCCAGGTCCGGGCCGAGGATGCTGCGGTCGGAGAGGCTGTGGCAGTAGATCTCGCACGGCGGCAGCTCGGGCACCTCGCCGCGGGCGGCCGCGGCATACGTCTGCTGGAGCTGCTCCCAGCCCTCGTTGATGTGGAACGTGCCGGCGAACGCGCCGGCGGGGTCGACCGCGGCGTCGCGCAGCCGGGGAAGCCGCGACAGGAGCATGTTGACCTTGAGCTGGGACCCCTCGGGGGCCTCCTCGGTCGCGACGGGGGCGGCGCCGGTCGCGGCGAGCAGCCGGTTGAGGACGACGGGGGCGACGTTGGCCAGGACCGAGCCGGAGGCGGTGACCTCGTGCTCGAGGCCGTCGGCACCACGCCACGTGACGGTGCCGTCCGGGTCGAGCGCCACGACGTCGGCGCTGGTGGTCACGGTGGCGCCGGCGTCGAGGGCGGCCCGGGCCAGGGCGCCGGTGACCGCGCCCATCCCCCCGACGGGCACGTCCCAGTCGCCGGTGCCGCCGCCGATGAGGTGGTAGAGGAAGCACCGGTTCTGGGCCAGGGAGTCCTCGTCGAGGTCGGCGAAGGTGCCGATGAGGGCGTCTGTGGCCACGATGCCGCGCACCGTGTCGTCGGTGAAGGTGTCCCGCAGGACCTCACCCAGCGGCCGCTCGGCCACGGCGGACCAGAGCTCGTCGTCACCGACGAGGCCGCGCACGTCGGCGGCCGCGCGCAGCGGCTCCAGGACGGTGGGGAACATCCGCTGGGCCAGCTCGTGCATGCGGCCGTAGAACCGTTGCCACTGCTCGTACTCCGCGTCCGAGCCGGTCAGCGCGCGGAACGCCGCGCGGGTGGCTGCCTCGTCGCCGTTGTCGACGAGCAGGCCACGCTCGGGCGCCCCGGGGACCGGGGTGAAGGAGGAGAACCGCCGCCGCACCAGCGTCAGGTCCAGGCCGAGGTCGCTGATGACCTGCCTCGGCAGGAGCGAGACGAGGTAGGAGTAGCGCGAGAGCCGGGCGTCGACGCCGGGGAACGCCTGGGCGGACACCGCCGCGCCCCCGACGTGGTCCGTGCGTTCGAGGACCAGCACCCGGCGGCCCGCGCGGGCGAGGTAGGCCGCCGCGGTGAGCCCGTTGTGGCCGGCACCGATGATCACGTCGTCGTAGGTCACGGTCGCGACCCTAGGGCGTGCCGGCCCCGCACCGCTCGTCCGTCCGTGGGACGGGGGGACGTCCCCGCCGGGTGATGGCCGTCCCGACGGGTGGATGCCGCCCCTCGGCAAACCCGTTACCGGCGGGTAACCTCGCCGCGTGGCTGACTCCTTCTTCACCCCCACGGACGACCCGCACACCTGGCAGCCCACCCGGGCGACCGTCGGCCCCTGGGCCGCGACGATGCAGCACGGCGGGCCGCCGTCGGCGCTGGTCGTGCGCGAGGCCGAGCGCCTCGGCGCCGCGGCCACCGCGGGGCCCCTGGACGCGCTGCGGGTGAGCCTGGACTTCTTCGGCCCGGTGACGACCGACCCGGTCCGGGTCACCGGCGAGGTCGTCCGGGCGGGCCGCAGCGTCACCCTCGTCGACGTCCACCTCGAGCAGGACGGCCGCACCGCGCTGCGCGGCAGCGTCTGGCTGGTCCGCCGCTCCCCCGACGGCTCCGTCCCGGTGGTGCCCGGCCCGGACGCCGGCCTGCCGGGTCCGGAGGAGGTCAAGGCCTTCGACCTGTGGGACTTCCCCTACATCGAGCACATCGAGTGGCGGACCGTCCTGGGCTCCGCGCACGAGCCGGGCCCGGCGCAGGTCTGGGCCCGGCCCCTGGTGCCCCTCGTGCCCGGCGAGGAGCCCTCCGGCCTGCAGCGGGCCGTCCTCATCGGCGACTCCGGCAGCGGCGTCTCGGCCGAGCTGGACTGGGCGGACTGGTCCTTCGTCAACGTCAGCCTGGACGTCCAGCTGCTGCGCGCGCCGGCCGACGACTGGCTGCTGCTGGACGCCCGGACCCGGCTCGCCGGCACGGGCACCGGCCTGACGCTGACCACGCTGCACGACCGGTCCGGGGTGTTCGGCCACGTGGGCCAGAACCTCGTGGTGGGACCCCGCGGCTGAGCCCACCCCGAGTGGGCCTTATCACCACAAACGCGACATACTCACCCGACGCCATTCACGATGCGCCATTCACGATGGATGACAGGGGTTTCCTCACGTGCCGCTTCCCAACTGGTCGCGCCTTCGCCTGCCTGCGCTCTCGCGCATCCGGGTCCCGGCCGGCTCCCCCCTCCGGATGCCTGACCTCTCGCGCATCCGGGTCCCCGACCGGCCCGTGATGGCCGTGCCCGGCTGGATGCTGACCCCCCAGGGCAAGCTCGGCGTCATCATCCTGGTGAGCCTGCTCGGCGGTGTCATCGGCGGCGCCGCCGTCGTGGCGGTGACCCGGCCGCACACCGCCGAGACCGCGCACCTGTCACCCGTGCCGGACCCGGTCGCCTCGACCACGTCGGCCCCGGTGAAGAAGCCGGCGCACAAGAAGCACACGGCGGCGGTGACCTCGGCCCCCGCCACCACCACGCACCACCGCGAGCAGGCCCAGCCCGCCCCGGTCTCCACCCACGCTTCGAGCGCGCCCACCACGGCCGAGGCACCCTCCGCGCCCCGGCCCTCGACGCACCCGTCCCCTTCGCCGAGCACCAGCCCGACGTCGCGTCCCCCGCTGATCCCGCTTTTCCCCTAGAGCCGCACCCGACGTCGCGCCCCCTGGGGCTGTGACGGACGGCTGCGGCCGGACCCGACCGCGGCGGTGACCACCCGGCATACCCCTCTGCCCTGCAGGACGAGGTATGCCGCGTGGTCGCCACCGGGGCATGCGCAAGGCCCCCGGGGTTGAACCCCGGGGGCCTTGCGTCGTGCCGGTGGGCGACTACTTGGCGAAGGTCACCCAGACCGACATGTCGTCACCGTTGCTGCTGGTGTCGGCGACGGTCATGCGGGTGCCGGTGCCGGCGACCTGCACCGAGTTCCACGGGTTCTTGGCCGACCAGTAGCGCATCGGGTCCGAGTCGTCGAACGTCGGGATCGCCGGCTGCGAGGCGACCGTGGTCGGCACGCCCAGGCGGTGGAAGGTGACCGCGTCGGTCGCCTCCTGGCCGAAGGTCGCGTCGAACGGCTGGCGCCGGTTGCCGAGCATGCGACCGTCGGCGAAGGTCACCGGGGTCGGGCGGGCGTCGACCTGGAGCACCTGGCCGTGGCCGGGGTGCACCGAGGTGTTGTTGTCGGTGAACTCACCGTCGACGTAGCTGACGAGCAGGCCGTTCTGGTAGGGGAAGCGCTCGACCCAGTTGGGGTGGGCAGCCGCGTCACCGAAGTTGTACGGACCGGTCTTCAGCGTGGCGTCGTAGCCCGCGTAGTTGCGGTTCTCCGCCAGGTAGAACTGCGGCACCGTGACGTCGGTCGAGCCACCCATGCGGGTGAACCCGTCGGCCGTCCAGCCGTTGTCGCCGTTCTCGACGTCGTCGGTCAGGACCGGGGCGCCGTTGACCGTGACGGTGATGTCGTCCAGGAACGGACCCTTGAGGTGGACACCGCCGTCGGTGGCGTAACGGAAGCGGAACAGGACCTTCTGGCCGGCCCATTTGGACAGGTCGTAGGTCAGCGTGGTCCAGTCCGTGCTGGTGCCGGTGACCGGCGGGGCCGCGTCGGCCCACGTCGTGCCACCGTCGGTGGAGACCTCACCGGAGAGGAAGTCGTAGCCGTCCTCGATGTCGTACCAGGCGGCCGTCGTCAGCGAGGCGGTGCTCGCCGAGGTCAGGTCGATGGCGCGGGTCAGCGTGGTGTTGAGGCCGTCCGCCGAACCACCCCACCACTCGGTGGCACCCGAGTGGGGCGTGTTGTAGTCGGTGTGCACGTCCTTGTCGGGCAGGTTGACCAGGATCGCCTGCGGCGTGTTCTTGCCGTCGCGGTCGGCCGGGCCGAGCTTGACCTTGGTGTTCGTGCCGTAGTCGACCTTCTGGTAGTCCAGCCAGCCGAGCTGCAGCTTCTCCCAGGCCGCCTCGTAGCCCGGCTTGGTGCCGATCGAGTCGGTGCCGTCGTTGAGCCACGAGCCGCCGCTCATGATGGTCCAGAAGCCGGTGCCGTTGTCGCCACCGTTGGTGTCGTAGAGGTCCGGCAGACCGAGGTCGTGGCCGAACTCGTGGGCGAACACGCCGAGGCCACCGTTCTCGGGCTCGGTCGTGTAGTCACCGATCCACAGGCCGGAGTCACCCAGCGGCACGCCGCCGAGCAGGTTGCCGGCAGGGCCGGTCTTGCCGGCGTTGGTGGAGTAGGCGTACCAGCGGTGCGACCAGATGGCGTTGGCGCCCTGGGCACCACCGCCGGCCTCCTCGCCCGCACCGGCGTGGATCGCCTGGAAGTGGTCGATGTAGCCGTCGGGCTCGTTGAAGTTGCCGTCGTGGTCGTAGTCGTAGCGGTCGACCTTGTCGAACTGCGCCAGGTAGGCCTTGATGTCGGCCAGGGACTTGCCCTGCTTGACCTGGTCGGCGTACCACGCCGCGGCGGTGTCCTTGATGTAGTTCCAGTAGCCGTCGGCGTTGTTCTTGGCGCCGTAGCGGGCCTCGTTGAAGGGCACCGTGACCCAGTCGCTGACGTCGCCCTTGGCGAGGAACCGGCCGTTGGACTGCTTGGTGTAGAAGTCCTTGAACGAGTCCGTGGCCCCGAACATCATGTCCAGGTAGTGCTGGCGGTTGAAGTCCTGGGTCCAGTACGTCGAGTTGTCGTCGGCCGTGCTGCCGTCCCAGTTGCGGTCCGGCGACGGGATGCTGTTGCGCACCGGGCCGGGCGTGGAGTCGAAGCGCGGGTCGGTCTGCGTCCCGAAGTTGGTGAGGACCGTGAAGATCGACTCCTCACGGTTGACGTCGTACTGGACGAACTTGTCCTTCTTGCCGTACTTGCCCTTGGGCACCCGGATGACGCGGTGGCCGTTCCGGGTCTCGAGGGTCGCCTCGCCCTTGACGAGCTTTGTGACCGCCTCCTCGCGCAGGGTGTCCTGCTGCTGCCCCATCGGGCTGGTCAGGTTGTCCTGCTGGTGGGTCGAGCTCTGCGGCTCGGGGTCGGCCTGCGCCGGGATCGCCTGCGCGGGTGCCTGGACGGTGGCCATGGCGACGGCGGCGACAGCCACCCCCGACAGGACACTCCAACTGCGTCGTCTCACAAATCCTCCTGGGAGTCCCCACAACACGTGCGCACGTTTTCTGGACGCACAAGTGGGGATGCTCACATGCAACGCACAGGAACCGGACAGGCGACAGGCAAAGACTTCGACAAGGTTGAGTCAGCCCCCGGCATGCCGTTGGCAAAGTCGATGTGTCCCTCTAACACCGGCATGGCGGGCCTTGCCGGCCTTCGCGCAACGATCGGGTCACGGCCGGTCCCGGCCCCTGGCCGCACCCGCCACCACCCGCCTTCGCCGGCCACCGCACTAGGCTCGGGCCATGGCTCAGATGCGACTGGCCCTGGCCCAGCTGAACGCCACCGTCGGCGACCTCGAGGGCAACGCCCGGGCCATCCGCGAGCAGGCCGCCCGCGCCGCCGGGGCGGGCGCCCACCTGGCCGCCTTCCCCGAGATGGCCCTCACCGGATACCCCGTCGAGGACCTGGCCCTGCGCCGCAGCTTCGTGGACGCCTCCCGGGCAGCCGTCGAGCGGCTCGCGGCGGACCTGGCCGCCGACGGCCTGGGCGAGCTGCCGGTCGTCGTGGGCTACCTCGACCGCGCGCCCGAGTCGACGCTCGACGGTGACCCCGGCCGCGAGCTGCCCCAGAACTGCGCCGCGGTGTTGCACCAGGGACAGGTCAAGGCGCGGTATGCCAAGCACCACCTGCCCAACTACGGCGTCTTCGACGAGTTCCGCATCTTCGCCCCCGGCACGGACCTGACCGTGGTGCGCGTCGGCGACATCGACGTGGCCATCGCGATCTGCGAGGACCTCTGGCAGGAGGGCGGGCCGGTCGCCCTCACCCGCGACGCCGGCGCCGAGCTGCTGCTGGTCATCAACGGCTCCCCCTACGAGGAGGACAAGGACGACACCCGGCTGGAGCTGGCCGCACGCCGCGCCGCGCAGGCCGGCTGCATGCTGGCCTACCTCAACCTCGTCGGCGGCCAGGACGAGCTGGTCTTCGACGGCGACTCGGTCGTGGTGAGCAGCACCGGCGAGGTCCTGGCCCGGGGCCGCCAGTTCGAGGAGGAGCTGCTCGTCGTCGACCTCGAGCTGGCCGAGAGCACGGTCGACCCGGCTGCCGGCCTGCCGCCCGGGGTGCAGCACGTGGTGCTCTCGCAGACCCCGGTCGCCCCGTATGCCGCGCTGCCGGCCCCGCTCGCGCCGCGGCTGGACCCGGTCGGCGAGGTCTGGCACGCGGTGACGCTCGGCCTGCGGGACTACGTCCGCAAGAACGGCATGACCTCGGTGGTGCTCGGCCTCTCCGGCGGCATCGACTCGGCGGTGGTGGCCGCCCTCGCGTGCGACGCGCTCGGCCCGGACAACGTCGTGGGCGTCTCGATGCCCAGCGACTACTCCAGCGAGCACTCCCGCGACGACGCCGCCGAGCTCGCCCGTCGGACCGGCCTGCGCTACCGCGTGCAGCCGATCGCCCCCATGGTCAAGGCGTTCATCGCCGAGCTGGGCCTGACCGGCATCGCCGAGGAGAACCTCCAGGCCCGCTGCCGCGGCTTCATCCTCATGGGCATCTCCAACTCCGAGGGCCCGCTGACCCTGGCCACCTCCAACAAGAGCGAGCTGGCCGTCGGCTACTCCACGCTCTACGGCGACAGCGTCGGCGGCTTCGCCCCGCTCAAGGACGTGCCCAAGACCCAGGTCTGGGAGCTGGCCCGCTGGCGCAACGCCGAGGCCGTCCGCCGCGGGGAGACGCCCCCCATCCCGGAGAGCTCGATCACCAAGCCACCCTCGGCCGAGCTGCGCCCCGGGCAGGTCGACCAGGACTCGCTGCCGGACTACGCCCTGCTCGACGCGATCCTCGACCGCTACGTCGAGGGCGCCCAGGGCCGGGCGCAGCTGATCGAGGACGGCTTCGCCCCCGAGGTGGTCGACAAGGTCGTCTCGCTGGTCGACCGTGCCGAGTGGAAGCGCCGCCAGTTCGCCCCCGGCCCGAAGATCACCGCGCTGGCCTTCGGCCGCGACCGGCGGTTGCCGATCACGAGCCGGTGGCGGGAGCAGGACTCCTGACCCCTAGCCTGACGTCCCCCGAGCCCCACCCCACCAAGGAGTCTGGTCGATGAGCGAGCAAGCCCCCTACGGCACCGGTCCGGCCGCCCCCGGCGAACCGGCGGCGGGCGCGACCCCCCTGAAGCGGATCCGCATCCCGCACCTGCAGGCGATGAAGGAGCGCGGTGAGCGCTGGGCGATGCTCACGGCATACGACCAGTACGCCGCGGAGATCTTCGACGCGGCGGGCATCCCCGTCCTGCTGGTCGGCGACTCGGCGGGCAACAACGTCTACGGCTACGAGACGACGCTGCCGGTCACGGTCGACGAGCTGATCCCGCTGGTGCGCGCCGTCAGCCGCGCCGCCCGCCACTCCCTGGTCGTGGCCGACCTGCCGTTCGGCTCCTACCAGGGCAGCCCGCAGCAGGCGCTGGAGACCGCGACCCGCTTCATGAAGGAGGGGCTGGCCCACGCGGTCAAGCTCGAGGGCGGCAAGCACGTCGTGCCCGCGGTCGAGCTGCTGACCCAGGCCGGCATCCCCGTGATGGCCCACGTCGGCTTCACCCCGCAGAGCGAGCACGCCCTGGGCGGCTACCGCGTGCAGGGCCGGGGCGAAACCGCCGACGCCCTCGTCCAGGACGCGTGCGAGCTGGAGAAGGCCGGCGCGTTCTCGATCGTCATGGAGATGGTGCCCGCCGATGTCGCCGCCCGCGTGACCGAGGTGCTGCACATCCCGACCATCGGCATCGGCGCCGGCCCGGAGTGCGACGCCCAGGTGCTGGTCTGGCAGGACATGGCCGGCCTGCGCGGCGGCAAGGCGCCGCGCTTCGTCAAGCGCTACGCCGACCTGCGCACGGTGCTGTCCGACGCCGCCCGCGCCTACGCGGACGACGTCGCCAAGGGCACGTTCCCCGATGCGGAGCACTCATTCGAGAGCTGAGGTCGTGACCTCGACGCCCACGCCCGCATGCACGACGGTGGGGGTGGGCGTCGTCGTCTGCCGCGCCCGCACCGTCGTCGACTCGGGCCGGAACAGCTTGCGACGCAACGTGATCGCCAGGTAGGCCACCGACGCGAGCGTCACGACCGCCATCGTCGTGAAGATGGCCCGGTAGCTGACCAGGCTGACCAGCGCGGCACCGAGGGCGATGCCGAGGGTCTGCGGGGTGCCGAGCACGGCCTCGGTGGCCGTGGAGACCCGCCCCATGAGCCGGCCGGGCGTGCGTCGCTGCATCAGGGTGGTGAAGCCGATCAGGACCACGGGGATGGACCAGCCGAGCGCCACCGTCGAGAGCATCACCACCCACAGCGCCGGCGCCAGCGCAACCCCGGCCTGGCCGGCCGCCAGGGCGACGAGGGCCAGGGCCAGGGCGCCCGCCTCGCCGGTCCAGCGGACCACCCTCGGCGCGGTCAGGCCCCCGACGACGGCACCGACGCCCTGCACCGTGAGGACCACGCCGACGAACTCCACCGGCTTGCCGAAGGCGTCGATGACGGCGAAGACGGTCGACTCGCTGAACCCGAGCACGGTGACGGTCAGGGCCAGCGCGACGAGGAGGTGCCGCAGCACCGGCTCGTGCCAGAGGTGGCGCACGCCCTCGGTCATCTCCCGCCACCAGTGCTGGTCGGTGCGCTCGGGGGCGTCCTCCCCGACCCGGACGCGGGCGATGACGACGGCCGCGACCACGAACGAGAGGGCGTCCAGGGCGGCGACCGCTCCCCCGCCGACCGCGGCGAAGAGCGCCGCGCCCACGAGCGGCCCGACGAGCCGGAAGCCCTCCTTTGTCGTGGCCAGCGCGGAGTTGGCCTCGACGAGCTGCTCCTCGGGCAGCAGCTCCTTGAGCATCCCGTTGACGCCCGCCGGGAGCACCACGAAGGAGACGCCGTAGAGGAAGGCCACGGCCCAGACCAGCCACACCTGGCCCGCGTCCCGGACGAGCAGCAACGGCAGCACCACCAGCGCCGAGGCCGCGTTGCCCCAGATGAGCAGCGTGCGCCGCCGGACCCGGTCGACATACATCCCGAACACCGGGGCGACCAGGGACGGCGCGACCACCCAGAGGAAGGTGAGGCCGGCCATCGCGTTGGAGCCGGTCAGCGACTTCACCCACATGCTCAGCACGATGAGCATGAGCGAGTCGCCGAGCATGCTCGTCGCCAGGGCGGCGAACAACGGCCGGAACCCCTTGTGGGTCAATGCTTTTCGCATGTCAGTCCCCCTTCTCGGGGGCGTCCGCCGGCGGGTATGCCGGGATCCCCCAGGCCATGAACGCGCAGACCCGCGCGCCCTCCGGTCGCAGGCTCGGGTCCTCGAGCCGGTCCATCTTCGACAGCAGCAGCTCCCCGAGCTGGTCGTTGATCTCGGTGAGCTCCTCGGCGGTGAGCCAGAGCATCGACTGGGTCGAGGAGGATGCGTCGCGCCACTCCTTCGCCTCGGCCGAGCGGGACTCGGTGGCCCTGATGAAGCGCTCGACCTCGCGGTCGAGCACCACGCGGGTCAGGGTCCGGCCGGCGACCACGGCCTCGGAGCTGCCCTCGTCCTCGTCCCAGCGCATGCCGCGGTGGGTGGCCTGCCAGGGGCGCCGCCGCCCGGTGCCCCCCTCGGCCTCGGCCACGAACCCGTGCTCGGCGAGCTTGCGCAGGTGCCACGAGCAGTTGGCCGGGCTCTCGCCCAGCCGCTTGCCGAGCTCGCTGGCCGTCATCGGCCCCTCGAGCATCAGCGCCTCGAGGATGTTGAGGCGGACCGGGTGGGCGATCGCGCGCAGCTCGCGCGCGTCGGTCAGGGTGCGGGGCTCGTACGCCATGTGTCGAAAGTACTCTTTCGAAAGACTCCTTGCAATACCCTCCCCGAACTAGACCCCGTGCCCGCCTCCGGGGCGGTCCGGCTCCGCCTCAGAGGCGGGTCGGGATGCTCCGCCTGGTGGAGGCCCGCCTCCCGCGCTCACCGGTGGCGGGGGTGCCGGAGCCGGGTTACGTTCCGGACGGCCCACCGACCGTCAAGGAGTCCGCCGTGAGAGTCACCCGCCCCTCCCGCACCACCTCCCTCGCCGCCGCCTCGGTCACCGCCCTGGCGGCGATGCTGACCCTCGCGCCGAGCGCCCAGGCGACCAAGCCCGGCAGCGACAGCACGACCGGCACCGGCAGCGTGTTCATGGTCAACCCGGTGCAGTCCAGCGGCGACGAGTCGCTGACCGACCAGAGCGACTCCGACGCGGCCGTGCCCGCCAGCGCCTACGCGACCGTGCAGCTGCGCAACCTCGACGGCTCGGGCTACCTGTCCGGCAAGTGGGCCAACGTGCGCACCAACACCGGCCCGGCGGCCTACAGCACGACCAACACGTTCAGCTACACGCGGCACGACGACCGGTTCGAGCAGGTCATGGCCTACTTCTGGGTCAACCAGGCCCAGGAGTACCTCCAGTCCCTGGGCTTCGGCTCGACCCTGCGCCCGGTGAACATGCACGCCCAGGACGTGCGCATCGACCAGTACGGCATCGACAACAGCTACCAGACCGACAAGCAGGACTTCCTGCGCTTCGGCAAGGGCGGGGTCGACGACGCCGAGGACGCGGAGGTGATCATCCACGAGTACGGCCACGCGGTGCACGCCGCGCAGGTCCCCGGCTTCGGCACCAGCCTGGACGCCGGCTCGATCGGCGAGGCGTGGGGCGACTACTTCGGCGTGAGCGTCGGGCTCGCCGCCGACCAGCAGTACGGCTGGCCGGTCAAGGCCGAGCAGGCCTGCCCGATGGACTGGGACTCCACGTCCTACACGTCCGCGCCGCACTGCATCCGCCGCTTCGACCGCAACCTTACCGTGGCCGACCGCAAGGGAGAGGTCCACTACGACGGCCAGATCTGGAGCCAGGCCCTGTGGGAGATCCGCCTGGGCTACCAGCAGCTCGGTCTCGGCACCCGCGCCTGGGACACCACCCTGGTGGACAGCCAGTTCGACTACGCCCCCGACACCTCGTTCGGTGCCGCCGCCAAGGCGACCTACGACAAGGCCCTCACCCGCGACGGCAAGAAGGCGGCCGACCTGGTCCGCGCCCGCTTCGCCGCCCGCGGCATCACCTTCTGAGGCCGGACAGCCCGCTCGCCTACGACGCGAAGGCGACCGGGCGCAATACCGCGAGGATCACGTCCGCGACCGCCGCCCTCCACTGGGGGCGGCGGTCGTCGGCGGTTAGCGTGTGCCCATGAGCGACCTGACGTTCGGCTACGCCGCGATGCTGGAGCAGTTCCACCCGAGCGAGGTCGTCGACCTCACCGCCCTGGCCGAGGAGCACGGCTTCTCCGGCTGCATGGCCGCCGACCACTTCCAGCCGTGGGTGCCCCAGCAGGGCCAGGCCGCCTTCGTCTGGAACGTCCTCACCGCCGTCGGCGAGCGCACCCGCGGCGACATGGGCCCCGGCGTGACCTGCCCGAGCTTCCGCTTCCACCCCGCGATGGTCGCCCAGGCCGCCGCGACGCTGGAGGCGATGTACCCCGGTCGCTCGTGGCTCGGCGTCGGCTCCGGCGAGGCGCTCAACGAGCACGTGATCGGCGGCTACTGGCCCGAGGCCGGCGAGCGCAGCCGCCGCATGTTCGAGGCGATCGAGCTGATCAAGAAGCTGTTCGACGCCTCGATCGCGGGCAAGGACATCAAGCACAAGGGCGAGTTCTTCACCATGGAGACGAGCCGGCTGTGGACCATGCCGGAGGTCGCTCCCCCGGTGCTCGTCGCGACCGCCGGCCCGATCAACGCCAAGAAGACCGGCAAGTTCGCCGACGGCATCATCACCGTCGGCGCCCCGCTGGAGAAGATCGAGGGCCTGTTCGCCAAGTTCGCCGAGGGCGCCCGCGAGGCCGGCAAGGACCCCGACACGATGCCCAAGGTGCTCCAGCTGCACATGTCGTGGGCCTCCACCGACGAGGAGGCCCTGGCCAACGCGATGACGGAGTGGCCCAACGGCGGGATGAAGTTCCCCAAGGCCGACATCCGCAGCCCGCACGACTTCGCCCAGATGGCCAAGCTGGTGCGGCCGGAAGACTTCGAGGGCCGCATGGTCATCTCCTCCGACCCGGACGAGCACCGCGCCTACATCCAGCGCTTCGTCGACCTCGGCTTCGACCGGGTCTACCTGCACAACGTCGGGCGCAACCAGGCCGAGTGGATCGAGGTCTTCGGCCGGGACGTGCTGCCCAAGCTCACCCGCTGAGCGGCAGCCCCCGCACCGGCGACCACGCCTGGCCGTCGAACCCGTAGAGCCAGGCGTGGTCGACCACCGTCCGCAGCGGAAGGGCGGCGGCGAGGTCGTCCTGCATGCGCTCGACCTCCAGCGGCGGGGCCGCCTCGGCCACGGTCAGGTGCGGGATGACCTCGCGGTGGACCCCGCCGTAGGGCTGCGCCTCCGGCCAGCGCGCGGCGATCGCCTCGGTGAGAGCGACGAACGGCGCCGCCGGCTCGGGGGCGAGCCAGAGCACGTCGGCCTCCTCGAACCAGCCGGTGCGCCGGAAGGTCACCTCGACCGGCCCCACGCGGCGGCAGATCGCCGCGAGGTCGGCCAGGACCGCCTCGCCGACCTGCTCCCGCGGCAGGAACGGGTAGAGCACCGTCACGTGGGCCGGCACGCCCAGCGGCGCCGACCGGTCGAACCGCTCGCGCCACGCGGACACCAGCGGCTCCGCGTCCGGCACCGGCACGACCACCCCGGTCTGCCCCGCCTCGAACGCCATCACGTCCTCCCCGCCTCGTCCCCGTCGGTCCGGGTCATCGTCGCAGCGTGTCCGGCCGCCCGTCGCCCCGGCGCCCAGGTCAGGATGCAGGGGTGACCCCGACCGGAATGCCGCCACGCACCTCCGCGCGTCCCTTCACGCCCGCCCGGGACCGGGTGGCCCCGGGGGCCTGGCTCGTCGGCCTCGGCGTGGTCGCCCTGCTGGTGGCCTCGGCCAGCCTCGACGGGCCGGGCTGGTTCGACCCGGGCGAGCAGTGCGCCCTGGACTCCTCCGGCGGCATCAGCAGCGCGGCCTCGGGCCCCTTCGCGAAGGAGACCCGGTTCTTCCCGCCACGGGTCACCTGCTCACTCGGGGGCAGCGTCCACGCCTACCAGAGCGAGGCACGGTCGTGGCTGATCGGCGCGGTGCTGGTGGGCGCGCTCGCCTGCCTGGACGTCGGCGTGGTCCTGCTGTGGCGGCGCGCCCGGCGGAAGGTCCCGGCGTCCACCCCGGGCCGCCCGGTCGCGCACATCGCGCTGTCCGCCGTCCTCGGTGTGGTCGTGTGCCTCGGCTGGTCCGCCGTGGGCCTGATAGGCCTGTTCCTCGCCGAGACCGCCTGGGGGGCCGTCGCCGCCGCTGCCCTGTGCCTGGCCACCACGCTCCCGGTGATCATCCGACTGGACGGCGCGCTCGGACCGCCCCGCCGCCGGCTGACGACCTCCTGGTGGCGCGCCATCGGCACCGTCCTCGTCGGCATCGCCGCAGCAGCAACAGCCGCCACCCTCGCCGGTGGCGCTGCCGGCGGGGCCGCGTTGAGGGCAGCGGCGCCCATCGCCCTGGCCGGTGGCACGCTCGGCTTCGCCGGGACGACCGCCCTCACCTGGCTCCTGGCGAGCGGTCCCCGAAAAGCCGGCGACCGGCACACCGGGTCTCTGGGATCATCACGGCCGTGAGTCTTGGGGAACGCCTGGCACGGCTGCGTGTCGACACCACGCCGCTGCGGGAGTCCCGCGACTTCCGGCTCCTGTTCTGGGCCGGCACGGTCTTCTACCTCGGCGGGATGGTCAGCTACGTCGCCGTCCCCTACCAGCTGTTCCACCTCACGCACTCCAACTTCGCCGTCGGCCTGCTCGGCATCGTCGAGCTCGTGCCGCTGGTCGTGTTCGGCCTGTGGGGCGGGGCGCTGGCCGACCACGTGGACCGGCGCACCATGGTCCTCGGCTCCGGCATCGCCCAGGCGGTGCTGACCCTGGGGCTGGTGCTCAACGCGTTCCTGCCGCACCCGCAGGTCTGGCCGATCTACGTCATCGGCGCCGTGCTCTCGGCCGCCCAGTCGCTGCAGCGGCCCTCGCGCGAGGCCCTGATCCCGCGCACGGTCCGCCACCAGCAGCTGCCGGCGGCGGTCGCGCTGTCGTCGCTAAGCATGCAGGTGGGCCTGCTCGCCGGCCCCGCGATCGGCGGCCTGCTCATCCAGGCGGTCGGCGTGACGTGGTGCTTCGCCATCGACGTCAGCGGCATGACCATCGCCAGCCTGCTGTTCGCCCGGCTCGGGCGCTACCCGGCCACCGACCGCAGCAACCCGCCGAGCCTGTCCGGCATCGCCGAGGGGCTGCGCTACGCCGTGCGCCGCAAGGACCTCATGGGCACCTACCTCATCGACATCGTGGCGATGTTCCTCGCGATGCCGACCGTCCTCTACCCCGCCCTCGCCGCCACCGTCCTGCACGCGCCGGGCGCCTACGGCCTGCTGGTCTCGGTCGGCACCGTCGGCAGCCTCATCGCCACGACGACCTCGGGCTGGACGGCCCGGGTCCACCACCACGGCCGGGCTGTCGTCATCGCCGCCGCCTGCTGGGGCGCCGCCGTCGCGCTGGCCGGCCTCACGACCAACCTGGCGCTGGTGCTCGTCTGCTTCGCCGTCGCCGGCGCCGCCGACATGGTCAGCGGGATCTTTCGGGGCACGATCTGGCACCAGACGATTCCCGACTCGATGCGCGGCCGCCTCGCCGGCATCGAGATGCTCTCCTACTCCCTCGGCCCGCTCGGCGGCCAGGCCCGCGCCGGCCTGGTGGCCGACCGCTTCGGGGTCCGCGCCTCGATCACCAGCGGCGGACTGCTGTGCGTGGCCGGAGTCGGGCTGACCGCCGCGTGGCTGCGCGACTTCTGGCGCTATGACTCGCGCACCGACGAGCACGCCGTGCACGAGCGCCGGGTCCGGCAGGAGCGTGAGGAGCGCGAGACCGCCTCCTAGAGTGGGGCCCGTGAACGAGACACCCCGCACCCGCTGGTCCGAGATCGCCGGCGACGCCGGCGGCGAGCGGTATGCCGCGCGGTTCGCGGCGCTCGCCGCGTCCGGTCAGGACGTGCACGGGGAGGCGACGTTCTGCACCGCCCTGCTGCCAGCGCCCGCCCGCATCCTCGACGCCGGGTGCGGCACCGGCCGCGTGGCCATCCGCCTCGCCGAGCTCGGCTACGACTGCGTCGGCACCGACGTCGACGCCTCGATGCTGTCGGTGGCCCGCAGCAGCGGACCGGACCTGCCGTGGGTGCTGGCCGACCTGGCCACGCTCGACCTCGCGGCCGCCGGGGAGCCCGAGCGCTTCGACGTCATCGTCGCCGCCGGCAACGTCATGCCCCTGCTGGCGCCGGGGACGCTGCGCGGGACGCTCGCGCGCCTGACCGCCCACCTGCGCACGGACGGGCTGCTGGTGAGCGGCTTCGGCCTCGACCCGGCCCACCTGCCGCCGGGCTGCCCGGTCACGCCGCTGGCCGACTACGACCGGGCGTGCGCCGACGCCGGCCTCGACCTCGTGGACCGCTTCGCCACGTGGGACCGCGAGCCGTGGAGCCCCTCGGCCGGCTACGCCGTCAGCGTGCACCTGGCGCCCTGAGGCGCCGACTGCCAGACCGGCCCGGCCGGCATACCGGCACGGTGGCCGCACCCCGCCGGACACACGAAACGGCCCGTCCCACCGCGGGTCCGCGGGGTGGACGGGCCGTCTCGGGCGCTCGGTGAGGCGAGGTCAGTCCTCCAGGCCCGCGTCGTCCCAGGCCTTGTCCTCGGCGTCCCACTTCTCGGTGTTCTGCCGCGCGTGCTCGAGGGCCTTGGACGCCTCGTCCTGCGAGGTGTAGGGACCGAGCAGCTGGTCACCGCTGCTCTTGTTGCTGTCGTCCTCGACCTGGCCCTTGTCGACGTTGTACCAGTAAGCCATTCGACCCTCCTGTGTGCGCTCGTCACTCGTGCTCGTGCCAGACTCCACCGTATGCCGCTGACCTACGCAACCGTTGCACCCGGCACGATCAGCCCGCGTCGCCCCGTCCCCTCCTCGATCGCCCGGCCGGAGTACGTCGACCGCCCGGCGCCGGCGAAGTACGACGGCCCCGAGGTCAAGGACGCCGAGACCATCGAGAAGATGCGGGTCGCCGGGCGCATCGCCGCGCAGGCGATGGAGGAGGCCGCCAAGGCCATCGCGCCGGGCGTGACCACCGACGAGATCGACCGCATCGGCCACGAGTACCTCCTCGACCACGGCGCCTACCCGTCCACGCTGGGCTACCGCGGCTTCCCGAAGTCGTTGTGCACCAGCGTCAACGAGGTCATCTGCCACGGCATCCCCGACGACCGCCGCCTCGAGGACGGCGACATCGTCAACATCGACATCACCGCGTTCATCGGCGGCGTGCACGGCGACACCGACGCGACCTACCTGTGCGGTGACGTCGACGAGGAGTCCCGCCTGCTGGTGGAGCGCACCCGCGAGGCCATGATGCGCGGCATCAAGGCGGCCGTCCCCGGGCGTGAGATCAACATCATCGGCCGCGTGATCCAGAGCTACGCCAAGCGGTTCGGCTACGGCGTGGTGCGCGACTTCACCGGCCACGGCATCGGCACGGCCTTCCACTCCGGCCTGGTCGTGCCCCACTACGACGCCGCCCCGGCCTACAGCACGGTCATCGAGCCCGGCATGACGTTCACCATCGAGCCGATGCTCAACCTCGGCACCCACGAGTGGGAGATGTGGGACGACCAGTGGACCGTGGTCACCAAGGACCGCAAGCGGTCGGCGCAGTTCGAGCACACGATCCTGATCACCGAGTCGGGCAACGAGATCCTCACCCTGCCCTGAGCTGACCTGGAGGCGTCATGTCCCGCACGCACCACCCCCTCGGCATCGACATCGGCGGCAGCGGCATCAAGGGCGCCCCGGTGGACCTGGCGACCGGGGAGTTCGCCCTCGAGCGCAAGCGCATCGAGACCCCGGAGAAGTCCACGCCCCAGGCCGTGGCCGAGGTCGTCGCCGAGATCGCCGAGCACTTCGAGGACGCCACCGGTGACTCCCCCATCGGCGTCACCGTGCCCGCGGTGGTCGTCGGCGGCGTCGTGCGCACCGCCGCCAACATCGACCCGTCCTGGATCGGCGCGGACGCGGCCCACCTGCTCAGCGAGCGGCTCGGCCGGCCCGTCACGGTGGTCAACGACGCCGACGCCGCCGGGGTCGGCGAGCTGCACTACGGGGCCGCGCGCGACGTGGCCGGGCTGGTCCTCATGACGACCCTGGGCACCGGCATCGGCAGCGCGCTGCTCAACCACGGCGTGCTCATCCCCAACTCCGAGCTGGGCCACCTCGAGCTCGACGGCCACGACGCCGAGACCCGCGCCTCCTCGGCCGCCCGCGAGAACGAGGACCTGTCGTGGGAGGAGTGGGCCGAGCGGCTGCAGCGCTACTACGCCCACCTGGAGAACCTGCTCTGGCCAGACCTCATCGTCATCGGCGGCGGCGTGTCCAAGAAGGCCGAGAAGTTCCTGCCGCTGCTGCACCTGCGCGCCCCGGTCGTGGCCGCCCAGCTGGAGAACAGCGCCGGCATCGTCGGCGCCGCCTGGCACGCGGCCAACCCCGGCCACTGACCCGCCCGGCTCGCCAGGTCAGCGGGCTCGGGACAGGTCGGCCAGCAGCTGCGGCCCGCGCCGGTCGAACACGCGCGCCCCGACGCGCACCCCGACCAGCAGGTATGCCGTGCCGAGGCCGGCTCCCAGCCCCAGGGCCACCCACGCCAGCCCGGGCCGGCCGCCCCAGACCGCCAGCCCGGCCAGGACCAGGACCGGCGAGACCAGCAGGGTGAGCACAACGCTGGTGACCACCTGCACCAGCAGGGTCAGGCCCGAGGCCCCGGTCGGTGAGGAGAACGGGTTCTCGCCCGGCCCCGGCACGGGATAGGGCTTGAGCGCGCTCACGACGCTGGAGAGCCCGAAGCCGCCCAGCAGCAGGGCCAGCCCGCAGCCCAGGACCGCCGGCAGGGCCTGCGCGCGCCCGGCCACGGCGCAGCCGATGACGGCGTAGAGCGGCACGAGGACCAGCCCGAGGACCGCGGTGGGGACCATCCGGCCGACCCGGTCGGCCACGCCGGCCACCCCGGTGGCGAGGTGCCCCCAGAAGGCCGTCCCGTCATACGCGAGGTCGTTGTGCAGGCCATAGCCGAGCAGGTAGCCGATCGTGGGCGCCATGAGCAGGCCGAGCGTGGGGTGCCGGCCCTGGCCCACGAGGTTGGGCACCAGCAGGCCGAGCGGCAGCAGCGGCATCAGGCCCACGGCCGCCAGGTAGCGCGGGTCACGGCGCCAGTAGGTCAGCGCCCGCGCGGCGACCGCCCCGGTCGGAGTGGCGGGCACCCGGGCGAACCAGCCCAGGCCGGAGCCGACGGCGCCGGGCCCGCCGCCCTCGCGGGGGTTCTCCGCCGCGCGCTGCAGTGCTCGCGACCACGCCGCCAGCACGGCGGCGAGCACCCCGAGGGCGAGCACGAGGCGCACCGTGGCGGTGCCCCAGTCGCCGACGGACGCGTCACCGCCGACGGCCCATGGCAGCCCCAACGGCGTCCACGACACGACGGGCACCAGCACGCGGACCAGCGCAGAGAACGACTCGGCGTGCTCTGAGGTGACCGACACCGCCGGGCCAAGGGAGACCACGACGAGCATGCCGACGACCGTGGCGACCTCCTTGCCGCGACGGCTGCGCAGCAGCGCCGCGGCCGCCGTGGCGACGGCCCGGCTGAGCGCCACGCAGGTCAGCAGCGCCACCACGGCGCCGACGAGGGCCAGGACGACGGCGCCCGGCGAGCGGGAGAAGGTGACCACGGTGGCCAGGGCCAGCACCGCAGCCGCAGCACCAGGCACCCCCACCACCCCGGCGAGCAGGTTGCCCAGGACCAGGTCGCGCCGCGGGACGGCGTAGGTGGAGAAGCGGACCGGGTCCAGGGTCTGGTCGACGCCGGAGACGACCAGCGGCACGATCACCCAGCCCAGCGTCACGGCACCGCCGGCGAGCACCACCACCGCGCGGGCGGTCTGCGGGTCGGCGGCGAACCGCAGGGCCACCAGGCCGGCCATGCCGGTCGCGACGAGGAACAGCGCGTAGAGACCGCCGAGCACCATGCCGACCAGCTGGGCGGTGCTGCGGCGCAGGCTGTTGCGCAGCAGCAGCAGCTTCAGTCGGAGGAGGTGCGCAACCACGCGAGGGCCTCCCCCATGTCGGTGCGACCGCCGACCAGCTCGACGAACCGGTCCTCCAGGGAGCTGCCCTCCCGGACCTGCTCGAGCGTGCCGGCCGCCCGGACCCACCCGGCGGCGACGATCGCGACGTGGTCGCACAGGCGCTGCACGAGGTCCATCCCGTGGCTGGACAGGATGACGGTGCCACCGGAGCCGACGTATCCGGTGAGGATCTGGCGGATGGTGGACGCCGAGACGGGGTCCACCGCCTCGAACGGCTCGTCGAGGACCAGCACCCGCGGGGCGTGGACCAGCGCGCTGGCCAGCGCCACCTTCTTGGTCATGCCGGCCGAGTAGTCGACGACGAGCACGCGGGCCGCCTCGGCCAGGCCGAGCGCCTCCAGCAGCTCCCCCGTCCGGGAGGCCACCACCGCCCGGTCCATGCCGCGCAGCAGCCCGGCGTAGGTGACCAGCTGCTCGCCGGTGAGGCGGTCGAACAGGCGCAGGCCGTCGGGCAGGATCCCCACGAGCCGCTTGGCCCGCACCGGGTCGGCCCACACGTCGCCCCCGAGGAGGTGAACGGTCCCGGCATCGGGACGCAGCAGGCCGGTCGCCATCGACAGGGTGGTCGTCTTGCCGGCGCCGTTGGGGCCGACCAAGCCGTAGAACGAGCCGCGCGGGACGTCCAGGTCGAGCCCGTCCACCGCGACGGTGGCCCCGAACCGCTTGCTCAGCCCGCGCAGGCTCAGGGCAGCGTCATCGGGTCCCCTGGCGTCCATGTGCGAGACGCTAACAAGGAACCCGCTGCCGGCTCAGGCGAACTCGCCGGGTGCCCCGCCGGCGAGGTCGCGCACCTGCAAACCCTCCGGCCCGAAGCTGCCCACGTGGTGCAGGTACAGCGCCCGGCCGACGTCGCTCAGGAGCGCGTCGTGCACCGGCACGGCATACCGGGGGTTGATGCGGCGCACGAAGGCGAGGGTGTCGCGGACTGCGCACCACGGCGCGGACAGCGGCAGGGCGAGCACGTCGACGTCACCGGGCTCGGCGTCGTAGGCGTCGCCGGGGTGGAACAGGCTGGGCTCGCCGTCGGCGCGGAGCACGAGCCCAGTGTTGCCCACCCGCGGCACCCGGTCGTGGTTGACCGCGTGCAGCTCGCCCACGGGGCTGACCTCGACCGGGCCGATGTGGGTCGCCTCCCCCGGCGTGAGCGCCTGGGCTGCGATGTCGGCGTCCTTCAGGAGCATCGCCGCCGTCTGGGCCTCGGCGAGCAGGCGCGCCCCCGGGTTGAGGTCCAGCAGCGCGGGCAGCCGGCCCGCGTCGACGTGGTCCTCGTGCTGGTGGGTGACGAGGATGGCGTCGAGGTCCCCGACCTGCTCGACGCCCGGGCTGAACACGCCGGGGTCGATGAGGATCCGCTGGTCGGCTGCCTCGACGAGCAGGCAGGCGTGTCCGAGGTGGGTCAGGCGCATGTCAGCAACGTATCCCCGCTCGACCCGGCCCGCGCGCGGGTCAGCCCACCAGGGTCGCGTGCCGTGGCCCCCCGGCCGGGAGCGGCCGGCCGGCTCAGCCTGCCCGGCGCACCGGCGCCGGCGTCCGGGCCCGGCTGGCCAGGCGCTGCACGACCTCACGCTCGAGGTCGTGCATGCGCGCGCAGGCGCACTCTCCCGCATCCTCCCCGGCGTCCGAGTGGGGGCGGCCCGCCAGGCCCGGGCAGGCGTGCTGCTCGGCCTCCTTGCGCGCGCGGGCGAGCTCCACGAGCAGCTCCGCGTCGCTCAGCAGGCTGTTGCTGAGCAGCCCGTGCTCGTCAGCCATGTGCATGGGACCTCCCCAGGGACCACCTCGGCATGCCCGTCGGTCGACCGTAGGGCGTCTGGTGCAGACCGACCTCGGGCCTTTGTCCTAGGACGGCTGCGACACGGGTACGTCCGATGCGTGAGGGGGGTGCTCGAGCCGGCGCTCGATCTCGGCCTCGATCGCGTTGAGCCGGTAGCAGGTGCACGACGGCAGCGGCACGCCCTTGCGCCGGCCGTCGACCACCAGCGCCGGACAGCCCCGCTTCTCGGCCAGCGCACGCTCCCGCCCGAGCTCCTGGAGGAGCCCGGCGTTGTCCATCAGAGTCAGGTCTTCTTGCACGTCAACGCCTCCCACGTCACGTCACACCGACTCCCGCCCCGGGTCGCAGTATGTCCCGAGGGGTCGGCGTGGCGCCGGAGAACGCGGGAATCGGGCCTCGGGCGTCATGGGCGCCGCGGCTACAGTCGGGTGATGAGGGTCTCGGGGATGCGGCGGACATTGGTGGGGACGTCGATGGGCCGGGGGGCGGTGCGGCGCACAGCCTCGCGACGACCCGCGTTGAGGCGGGCCGTGGTCGTCCTCGCCGTGGCTGGGCTGGCCCTCGCCGGCTGCACGGCCGGCCCCGGGCACCCCGGCAGCCGTGGCGCCGGCACCGCCGGCGTCACGCCCCGGACGCCGGCCGCCTCCAGCGCGGTGACCGCCCGTCCCTCGGGCAGCGCCGCCCCCGGGGCAGCGGCCCGCCTGACACCGACGGTGACGCCGCGTCCGGAGCACGTCGTCGTGGTGGTGATGGAGAACCACGCCGCCGAGAGCATCGTCGGCAGTCCGGACGCCCCCTTCATCAGCAGCCTCGCCCGCTCGGGCGCGAACTTCACCCAGTCGTATGCCGTGACGCACCCCAGCCAGCCCAACTACCTCGCGCTCTTCTCGGGGTCCACCCACGGGGTGACGGGCGACCAGTGCCCGCAGGTCCTCAGCGGACCCAACCTGGCCACGGCCCTGCGGGCGGCCGGGCGCTCCTTCGTCGGCTACTCCGAGGGGCTGCCCGCCCCGGGCTTCCAGGGGTGTGGCGCCGGCGCGTACGCGCGCAAGCACAACCCGTGGGTGGACTTCGCCGCCGTCCCCGCAGCGGCCAACCAGCCGCTCACCGCCTTCCCGACCGACTTCGCCAGGCTGCCCTCGCTCGCCTTCGTGGTGCCCGACCTCAACCACGACATGCACGACGGCACGGTGGCGTCGGGTGACGCCTGGCTGTCACAGCACGTTGGTGCCTACGTCCGATGGGCGATGACGCACCACAGTCTCCTGGTGCTCACTTTCGACGAGGACGACAACCACCATGACAACCGGATCGCGACGGTCGTCGTGGGCGACCACGTAAGGCCCGGGCCGTTCACCCAGCGGGTGGACCACTACCGGGTGCTGCGGATGCTGTGTGACCTGCTCGGGGTGCGGCCCATGGGACGCAGCGCGGGCACCTCCCCCGTCACGGGGATCTGGAGCAGCTGAGCGGCAGGCGGGGCCGTTCGCGCGGCAGGGGGTCCAGCAGAGGCGGCGCGAGCCGCGAGGACGGAGGACATCATGCGGGCGACCGACCTGTTGCTGGACGCGTTCGGCAGGATCCGCGCCGGCGTGGACGACGTGGTCGACGGCCTCAACCTCGACCAGCTCGGCTTCCGGCCCGGGACCGCAGCCAACTCGATCGCCTGGCTGGTCTGGCACCTGACCCGGATCCAGGACGACCACGTCGCAGGGGTGGCCGACCAGCCGCAGGCCTGGGCGAGCCGCGGCTGGGCCTCCCGCTTCGGCCTGCCCTTCGACGTGGCCGACACCGGCTACGGGCACACCTCGGCCCACGTCGCCGCGCTGCAGGGGACCACCGCCGAGCTGCTGGCGGGCTACCACGACGACGTCCACGACCGGACGGTCGCCTACCTGGAGGGCCTGGAAGACGGTGACCTCGACCGCGTCGTCGACAAGCGGTGGGACCCGCCGGTGACCCTGGGGGTCCGGCTGGTCAGCGTGGTCGGCGACGACCTGGCCCACCTCGGGCAGGCGCAGTACGTGCGGGGCCTGCAGGACCTGGCCTGAGACGACGGCAGCCCGCCACGTCGGACGTGGCGGGCTGCTGAAGCCGCAGTGCTGGTGCTACCAGGACCTAGCGGTGGCGGAACACCAGCCGACCGCGGGTCAGGTCATACGTGCTGAGCTCGACGACCACGCGGTCCTCGGGCATGACGCGGATGCGGTGGCGGCGCATCCGGCCGGAGAGGTGGGCCAGCACGTTGTGGCCGTTGGTCAGCTCGACACGGAACATCGTGTTGGGCAGGCACTCGGTGACGGTGCCCTCGACCTCGACAGCATCAGTCTTCGTCTTCGACATCCACGATCCTTTCGATTGGCAAGGCTCTGCACCCGGGCAGTTACCGAAAGGCAGCCCGCCGCCTGCGCCTGGAGGCGCGGCAGCGCCCGGACGGGCGGTGACGACTCTCGGTGCGGCGCCCACCCTCACCGGCATCAGCACGGCGTGGGCGGACGAACGCGCGGGCTCACGTGAGGACGGAGCCCGGAAACTGTGTCAACAGTACCGCTGATCGGGTTGTTCCCGTGACCACGCTGTCGGGCAGGTCACAGCGGGTGGCGCAGGAAGGTGTGGCGATTCACCCCCCAAGGGTTGCTACCCGGCCCGGCCCCCGGCGGCGAGCGTGGTCGGCACCGGCCAACAGGTGGCCGACCACGAAAGGAAGCACACCATGAAGCTCGACCTCGGCCGTCGCTCGGCCGTCATCGCCCTCGGCGTCGGGGGCGCCCTCTCCCTCGGCGCCGCTGCCGCCCTGGCCTCGACCGCCCACACCGCCACGCCGACGCACATGCCTGCCGGCTCCATGGACGCCACGTCCATGGGAGGCACCTCCACGCCGACGTCGACGGCCGGCCGGACGACTCCCTCGCCGACCGCCACCTCCTCCCCCACCTCGTCCTCGCCGTCGGCGACCGCGACCCGGCAGCTCTCCGTGGCCCAGGCTGTCGCCCTGGCCTCACGCCAGATGCACGCCCAGGTCGAGAAGGTCGAGATGAAGGTCGGCACGTCAGGCGTCGACTACAAGGTGGACCTGGTCCGCCCGGACGGCAGCGACTTCGACGTCCTCGTCGTCGGGCGGACCGGCCGCGTGCTCACCGAGGCCCAGCAGGAGCAGCTCGAGGCCGTCCACCCCGACAGCGACACCGGGACCAGCTGATGTCCTGTCCCCGGACGGTGCGCCCGCGCGCCTGCCACCCTGGACCGCACACCGCCGCGTATCGCGCGCCGCGGCACCGGTGCTCGCCGGCTGACGGCGGGCTCAGCCCCAGGCGCGCGCCAGCGGCGCGATCCGCCCACAGGAGGTGCACCGGGTGTGCCACCCCGCGTCGGACCTGACCGTGGTCAGGGAGAAGGGGCTCTTGCACGCCACGCAGTAGCGGGCGACGGCTCGGCGGAGGCGCAGGGTCTGGGTCCGGGTCGAGGTCGACATGGACGCATCCTGCGCACCCCGCCCGTGCGGCATCTCCACCAGATGACGTAGGCCGGCCCGCAGAAAGGCGGTCACGGGGCGATCAAGGAAGAAGGTCCCGCAACCCGCGGTGACCCGGGTCGCGGGGCGCCCCACGGAAGGGCACCACACGGGCATACCGAGGGGTGCCGCACAGGCGCGGTCAGCGGCCGGCGCGCGAGCCGGCGGCGACCTGCTCGATGAGGTCCGCCGCGAGGGTGAGCCCGTCCCGCGCCCGGACCTGGCGCGAGACCTCGCGCAGGCGGGCGTGCAGCGACTCGTCGTGGAGCAGGCGCTCCACCGCAGAGTGCAGCTCCTCCTCGGTGAACCGGTAGGTGTCCAGGCGCACCCCGAAGCCCTTCTCCTGCACCCGCTGGGCGTTGTCGTACTGGTCCCAGAACAGCGGGAGCACGACCATCGGCCTGCCGAAGTGCAGGGCCTCGGTGACGGTGTTGTTGCCGCCGTGCGTGATCACGAGGTCGACCATCGGCAGGATGCTCGTCTGCGGCAGGAACTCCTCGCCCCACATGTTGTCGGCGAGGTCGTAGTCGCGGTGGCACGGGCCCCTGGAGACGATGTAGCGGTGCGGCGTGCGGGACAGGACGTCCACCAGCCGCTTCATCAGCTCCACGTCAGCGCTGCCCAGCGACCCCAGCGAGAGGTAGACCAGGCGCGAGCCGGACGGGCGGTCCGCGAGCGCCTCCGGCAGGGCGAACCCGGCGTCGGTGTGCCGCACGCTGGAGTCCAGCCGGTGCCAGGTCTCGCCCAGGCGCCGGTCGTAGTCCATCGCCTCCGGGTAAACGTAGAGGTTGAGCCGCTCCGAGGTGTGGACGAAGTCCAGGTCCGGCAGCGGCGGCGCCCCCTGGCTGCAGACCCAGTTGTTGAACTCCTGCCACATCGGCCGGTGCGTCCGGTCGTACTCGCGCCGGAAGTCCGCCCACCCGGCGGGGTCGTCCGAGCCCAGTCCCGAGAAGACCGGCGGTATCCGCGGGTCCCTCGCCTCGAGCGGGTTGCAGGACATGATCCGCACGTAGGGCGCCCCCGCCGTGAGCAGGGCCGGGAACGCGACGACGTTGTCCTCGACGACCACGTCCGGCCGCGCCGCGCTCACGATCTCGCGCAGCTGTGGCTCGCAGTGGACGGCGCCGTCGACGAGCGCCTGGAACGTGGGCCGGATGAAGCTGTCGAGCTGCTCGATCGTCGGCCGGCGGAACTCCGGCGCGGTCTCGCGGATGAACTCCTTCCAGAAGTGCCCCGCGTCGTCCTCGGCGCCCTCCTCCGGCGGGGTGAGCTCGACCAGGGCCTCCTCGAAACCCAGCGGGGCGAGGCGGCCCTTCCACGACTCCTCGGCGGCGAAGACCACGTGGTGCCCCCGGGAGCGCAGGACCGTGCCGATGCCGATGCAGTTGTTCGTCGGCCCGTAGGCGGACTCGGGCATGAACAGGATGGACAGTGGTGTCGATGCCATCAGCCCACCTCCGCACCGGTCGCAACCGCGTCGTTGAGCGATTGAAGACTCGTGGTCCCGGGCCGGTCAACCGTCCGACGACGGAGTCGGGCGCGGCTGCTCGCCGCGCCCGACCCGGCCGATCAGTTGATCTGGATGGCGTTGCCCTTGGTCGCCGGGGTGCTGCCATCACGGTTGTCGATGGTGATGGTGGACTTGCCGTTGCCCTTGGTCAGGTCTGCATTGCTCGGCACCGTCACGAAGACGTCGATCTCGGTGGAGCTGACCCAGGCGATGCTCTGGACGGCGATCGCGGAGCTGGAGAAGGTCACCGTGGCGCCAGAGCCGATGTTGGTGCCCACCACGGTCAGCTTGACGTTGGTGTCCCCGCGGGTGAGGGCCGACGGGGTCACCGAGGTGAACGTGGGGGGCGGCGGTGCGAGGTTCGTGAGGGAGAAGGCCACCGAGGAGGCCACGCCCGGCACGCTCGCGGTGACGCTGTAGCTGCCCACCGTGGTGTTCGCGGTGAACGCCGGCGCCGTCGCCAGGCCGTTGGCGTCGGTGCTGACGGTCGCGGTCCGTCCGCCACCGGCGAAGGTGCCCGAGGCCCCGGTGGCCGGCGCGGTGAACGTCACGCTCGCGCCGCTGACCGGGTTGCCGCCGGCGTCCGCGACCCTGGCCACGAGGGCCGAGCCGAAGGTGGTGCCGACGACGACCGACTGGCCCGAGCCGCCGGACACCGCGATGGTGCTGGGCGCCCCGGCCTGGTTGGTCAGGCTGAAGGCCACGCCGGCCCCGGTGATCGCCGCGGTGACGCTGTAGCTGCCCACCGTCGAGTTCGCGGTGAACGCCGGCGCCGTAGCCCGTCCGCTGGAGTCGCTTGTGACGGACGCGGTCCGGGTGCCCCCGGTGAAGGAGCCGGAGGCTCCGGTGCCCGGTGCGGTGAAGGTGACCGACGCGCCGGAGACGGCGTTGCCGGAGGAGTCGACGACCTTCGCGACCAGAGGGCTTGCGACGGCGCCGACGGTGACGGTCTGCGGGCTCCCGCTCGCCACGGACAGGCCGGCCGCGGGACCTGCGGTGTTGCTCAGCTGGAAGGCGACGGACAGGGCGGTCCCGGAGACAGTGGCCGCCACCGTGTAGGCGCCGCTGGTGGCGTTCGCCGTGAAGGTCGGCGACGTCGCGATCCCGTTGCTGTTGGTGGTGACCGTGGCGTTAGTCGCACCGGGGAAGGTCCCGGAGGCGCCGCCGATCCCGGCCGTGAAGGTGACGCTCGCACCGGGGACCGGGTTGTTGCCGCTGTCCACCACCTTGACGACCAAGGGCGCGGCGAACGCCGTGCCCACCTGGGCTGACTGCCCGTTCCCGCTGACGACCGAGAGACCGGCCGGCGAGCCGGCCACGACGGTGACCTGGTTGCTGCCGGCCGTCGACGTCCAGCTGCGGTAGACCGCCGTGACCGTCCAGCTGTAGGTGCCCGGGGCCAGCCCGGTGTCGTCACAGGTGGTCGAGGTGAGCGGGGCGCTTTCACTCCCGCACACCGGCGTCGAGCTGGACGCGCTGCCGCTGCGGCTGACGTAGTAGCCGGTGACCGGGGCGCCGGTGGACAGCGTCGCGGTCCCCCACCTGAGGTGGACCGTCCCGCCGCCGGCGGCCGTCGCGGTGACCGGGCTCGGGGCGCCCAGGGTGGCGGTCGCGGCGGTGCCGGTCCCGGACCCCAGGGTCGCCCAGTAGGCCCACGCCGGCGTCGCGGCCAGCAGCGAGGCCAGGGCCAGCAGCGGCACCAGGACCGCGCGGCGGCTGCTGCGCAGCCGCACCGGCCGCGGCGTGGCGACCAGGTGTCCCATCGTGGTGTGAAGTCCCATCTCAGCTCCCCTGACCGGATCCGGCGTAGCCCAGCGTGAGCGTCGCCCCCTTGCACCCGTCCTGGTTGACCGGGCGGTCGACCAGCACCACCTGCGGCCACTGGCCGGCCGGGAGGCCGAGCTGGCTCAGGCTCCGGCTGCTCAGTCCGGGCACCGCGAGCGGGTAGGGCCCGGAGTACTGCCGCACCGCGTAGTCGGTGAGGCTGCACGGCAGGCCGTGCGACACGGCATACGGCGTGCGGGTGACCGACTGCAGGCTGACGGTGAGGTTGGTGACCGACACCGGCTTCTTGTCCTCGTTGGTGACCGTCAGGTCGAGCGGGCGCAGCACCCCGGGGGCGAGGCCGTCGACGCTGCCGGTCAGGCTCAGCTGGCGGTGCGTGGTGGTGACGACCAGCCGCACGGTGGCCATGGCCGACCGTGTGGCACCCGTGGCGTCCTGCCCCGCGGCCGTGACGGTGAGGGTGAACATGCCCTCGACCGCCTGGTCGGTCGTGGCCACCTGCACGGTCGCCGTGCTGCCGCCGGTCGGGCTCGGGGCCACCGTCGCGGTGGCGCCCGCAGGCGCGCCGGTGACCGAGAAGGTCACGTCACCGGGCAGGTTCGTCCGGGTCAGGGACAGCCCGTATGCCGCGGTGCCGCCGGGTGCGACCGTCACCGACGCGGGGGTCGCCGCGAGCGAGAGCGAGCCCGAGAGCGGTGGGTTCACGGTGAGGCCGGCGGTCATGGAGCCGCTGACCTTGCCGCTGGTCGCCGTCACGGTGAACGTGTCCGGGCCCAGCGGGGTGGTGGCCGAGGTGGTGACGACCAGCGTCGAGGTGGCGGTGCTGCCCGCCCCGTCGGCGGTCAGGGTGGTCGTGGCGGGGGTGAACGTCGCCGTGGTCCCGGCCGGGAGGCTGCTCGCGGCGAGCGCGACCGTGCCGGCCAGGCCGTTGGTGCTGGTCAGGGTGACGGCCCAGGTGGCCGTGGCGCCGCGCGTGACGGTCTGGCTGGCCGGGCCGACCTGCACGGTGATGCCCGGCTTGGTGGGCGTCGCCCAGCCGGCGGTGGTCAGCAGCGTGACCCCCGTGGCCAGGGCGAGGAGCATCAGCCCCACCCGTGTCCATCTCCTGCGTGCGTGCATGCCCCGCCCCATCCCCTCGCTGTGGTCCTGCCGTGGTCCTGCCGTGGTCCCCGTCCAAGCGACCGGGACGGTCCCCTGTTCGGTCGGCCTGCGCGGGCGGGGCGGCCGGTTCGGCCGCCCCGCCTCACGCCACGGCGACTAGCTCGCCGAGACGTACAGCGGCACCGTGGCGCCCTTGCAGCCGTCCTGGCTGGAGGACAGGTCGTTCATCGTGATCGTGACCGTGCCGCTGACCGTGCCCCCCGGTGCGATCTCCCCGGGGGTGAAGCTCGGGGTGCCGACCGAGTAGTCGGCCGCCGAGCAGCCCTTGACGGCGGTCCACGCGGTGCCGTCGGCGTTGGCCACGGTGACGGCCACCGCGCTGAGGTTCTGGGCGCCGCTGTTGTTGTTGGTGATGTGGAACGCCACCGTCTGGGTGGGGCCGCCCGGGGTCAGCGGGCCGCCGGTCGCGTCACCGGTGGTCACCGCGAACAGCGAGCTGGTGCCGGTGGTCGCCGAGCCGGTGCCGGAACCGGTCGTGGTCCAGTAGGCGTAGGCGCCACCGGCCGTGCCGAGCAGCAGGGTGCCGGCGAGGATGACCGTGCCGGCCTTCTTGCGTGACGTGAAAACGCGCATGGTGCAGTGCTCCTGTTCCCCCTCGAGGGGCGACGTCGGGAGAGCGGGACCAGCCCGGCCCGAGGTGGTCCCCCCTGCCGCGCCATGCCCCCCGCTCCGGCCCGTCCGGGCCGTGCGACACACCTTCGCCGTCGGAGCCGGGCCGGCGGATCGGCAGACAGGGCAGCCTTGCCCGACGGAACGGACTACAGCACCTGCATGAGGCGGCCGCCCCCGCCGTGTGCCCGCTGCCACCGGTCCCCCACCGGCGTGGGTCGTTCGACCCTGCCCGCGCCGGCCGCCGCGAGGGAGGCTGGGGGTGGAAAGGCAGGTGGTGGTCGTGAAGACCTTCGCAACAGCTCTTCGCCGGACTGCCCTCATCCTCACGTCGCTCTTCGCCGTCGGCGGCCTACTCTTCGCCCTCGGCTACGCCTTCGAGGACCCGGGCAGCTGGCCCGCGGTGCTGGTCGCGGCCGCAGTGCTCGTGCCGCTGGCCGGGCTGGCGTTCCTCGCCGTCCGCGCGCCGGCGCTGGCCGTGCACGTCCTCACGGTCGGCGTGGCCCTCTTCGCGGCCTGGGCCGCGCTCAGCGTCTTCGTCGACCTCGTCGAGGCACCCGACATCCCGGTCATCGCGCTGGTCCTGTCGGTGCCGATCGCGGTGGTCGCGCGACGGTACGCGATGCGCGCCGGCTGGCTCATGCTCACCCTCGCGGCCGTGCCGTTCGGGCTGGTCCTCGTCCGCCTCGTCCGCGAGTCGGGCGTGGAGGGAGCGGCGATGAGCGGCCTGCTGGGCGGCTCGACCGGCGTCGTGGTGGTGCCCCTGGCCATCTTCGCGGGCCTGCTCCTGGCGTCAGCGACGCTCGGGCGTCAGGACGCCGGCCCGGGCCAGCCGCACCCGCTGCCTCCGCAGCCGCGGCCCCCGCACGCGGCCGCACGGCCGCAGTGACGGGCGGCGCAGCGCCGGCGCCCTTCAGGGTCCGCGCTGTCAGGGTCGGCGCTGTCAGGGTCCTGAGAGCAGGCCGCGCTGGATGGCGATGGACATGGCTTCCAGCTTGCTGTGGGCGCCCAGCTTGGCCGACAGGTTCGCGACGTGGTTGCGCACGGTGTTCACGCTCACGTCGAGCTCGGCGGCGATCGCGGCGTTGGACAGGCCCTGGGCCAGCCGGCTCAGCACCTCCTCCTCCCGCCGGGTCAGGGTCGGCTGCGGCCCTGACGTCCGGGTGAGCTTGGGCAGCAGCCGGGCCAGCATCTCCGGGGAGATGCTGGCCTCGCCCTGAGCGGCAGCCCGGACGGCGGTGGTGACCTCGGTCAGGCTGCGCGTCTTGGACAGGAAGCCCGCGGCGCCCGCCTCCAGCGCGCGCACCAGCACGTCATCGGAGCTCGCCCCGGTCAGGACAAGCACGTTCATGCTCGGACGCAGCGCCCGCAGCTCGGGGATCGCGGCGACGCCGTCGCCGTCGGGCAGCCGGCGGTCCAGGATCAGCACGTCTGGCGATGACGACTGGACCCGGGAGCGTGCCAGGGCGAGCGTCTGCGCCATCCCGACCGTGGTCAGGTCGGGCTCCTCGTCCAGGACCCGCGCCAGGCTGGCGGCGACGACCTCGTGGTCGTCGACGATGAGCACGCGGATCGGGCGGGCGCCGTCGCGGTCACCGTTGCGCTCGTTGTCGTGGTCACCGTCCACGCGGCTCACCTCCCCACTCCGCCCTTAGTATCCACGCACTAGACGCCCTGGGGCCCCGGCATCGCCGATCCGGCCTGGGGCAGTCGCACGATGGCGGTGTCCGAGCCTCGTCCCGTCAGGCAGGTCCATGTCCCGCGTCCGTGTCCTCGTCGCTGATGACCACCCGGAGATGCTGTCCGCACTGGTCATCGCGGTGGAGGCCGACGTCCGCTTCGTGGTGGCCGCCACCGCGACCTGCGGGGAGCAGGCCACGCGCATCGCCGCCGAGGTGCCCGTCGACCTGGCTCTGGTCGACGTGCGGATGCCGGGCGGCGGGCCGGCTGTGGCCCTCGCGCTCTCCGGGCTTCCCCGGCCGCCGGTCGTGGTGGCCATCTCGGCCGAGACCGCTGTCACCACCGTCGTCGACATGGTGGCCGCCGGGGCGGTCGGCTACGTGGCCAAGGGCCGGATCGGGGAGGCCCTGCCGGAGCTGCTGGCCCGCTGCGCCCACGGCGAGGTGGTGCTGGCCACCCCCACCGGGGCCGCTGCCCTGCGCGCGCTGCTTGGCCCACGGCATACCGACGTGCCCGCTGGGGTGACCGGCGCGGCCGTCTGACCCACGGGCACTGACACGCGGGCCCTTGCTGTCGTGCCGTGCCTGTTGCGCCTTGGCTGCTGCGCCCCGACTGCTGCGCCATGACGGGGTGCGACCTGGCCTGATGATGCGCGGCTTCGCCGACCGAAGGGGGCCACCCGGAGAGAGCGCAGTGCCGACGATGCCCGGCTTACGATGGCCGCGACGGTCACCGGGACCGACCCTGTGGGGGCGAACCGCGATGGAACAGCGCACGTGGCTCTCGACCGAGGAGGGCCCCGACGTCGGCCCCCAGATCATCTTCGGGATGGATCTCACCGGCCGGTGCACGCTCTCGGTCGGCTCCGGGCTCGCGGCCCTGGGGTTCCGGCCCGGCGAGATGGTCGGCACGGACCTGCTCGAGTTCTACCGCGACGACCCGCTGGGCACCGAGGCGCTCACCCGGGCTCTGGCCGGTGAGGCCTTCCGCGCCGAGAGGGAGTACATCGGGCGGCGCCTGTCGCTGTACTTCGAGCCCGTCTTCGGCGAGGACGGCGAGCTCACCGGCGCCCTCGGTGTCGCCACCGACGTGACCGAGCAACGTCGGCTGGAACGAGTGGCCCGCGCTGCGCGGCGGCGCGCACACCACCTGGCCGACCTGTCCAACGCCCTGACCCGCGAGGAGCTGGACCTGCCGGCGTTGCTGAGGGTGGTGGTCCGCGCCATCGGCGAGGTCGCGGGCTCGACGGGGGTGCTCTGGCTGCGGTCCGGGTCCGGCGAGCGGCTCACGCCTGCCGCCGCGTGGGATCGCGACACCGCCGGGCACGACCTCGACGGCGTCCTCATGCGGGAGGGGTCGGAGGCGGGTCCTGTGGCGCCCGAGGTGTCGGCCGCCGCTGCGCTCGAGGCCCCCACGCTGCTCGACGAGGGTGCCCGGGCAGAGGCCACAGGCGCCAGCGGGCTGATCGCCCGGTTGGCCCCGTCGGCGAACGGTGGGCCCGTCCTGCGCGTGCCCCTGCACTCCCGCGGCCAGCTCATCGGCCTGGTCGACATCGCCCGGCCTGAGGCTGCCGGCCCGTTCCGTGAGGAGGACGTGGACCTCGTTGCCGACATCGCCGGCCGTTGCGCCCTGGCCGTCGACAACGCCCTCCTGTTCAACGCCCACCGCCTGGCCCGCGAGGAGCTCGTGAAGTTCCAGGCCCTGGCTGACGCCTCGGACAACCTCGTCGGCATCTCCGACACCGCTGACCGCATCGTGTACCTCAACCCGCGCGTCGTCGACCTGGGCATCGAGGCCGACGACCGGGACGTGTGGACGACGCTGGCCGACTTCGTGGGCGAGGAGCACAGCCGGACGATCCGGGCACATCTGGAGACCGAGGGCCGCTGGTCGGGCCAGCTGCCGCTGCACCTCGGCGAGCTGGAGGGCATCGGCGACGTGCGGATCGCCCACCTGGCGGTCTTCCGGCTGCGCCACCCCGACACCTCCGCGGCCCTCGGAACGGCCTGGATCGCGGTGGACATCACGGAGCTGCGCGCGACCGAGGCAGCCCTGCTTCTCGCCAACGCCGACCTCGGCCGGTTCAAGGCGCTCGTCGAGGCCTCCCCGGACTTCATCGCCATCGCAGGCCTGGATGGCGTCGTGGAGTACCTGAACCCGGGTGGGCGCGCCATGATCGGGATGGGCGCCGACGTCGACGTCACGACCACGACGATCGCGGACTACCTCACGCCGGAAGGGCTGGCCGCGTCCGTCGAGGTCGAGCAGCCCGCCGTCGTCCGGGAGGGCCACTGGGAGGGCGAGTCCACCCTGCGCAGCCACGCCGGGGGTCCCCCCATCCCCGTGGCCATCGCCAGCTTCCTGATGCGGGACACCCGCACCGGGGAACCGTTCGCCCTGGCCACCGTGCAACGGGACATCAGCGAAGCCCGGCAGGCCGCGAGGGCGTTGCGCGAGCTGGCGGAGCAGCGCGAGGCGCTGTTGACGCGGCTGGTGCACGCCCAGGACGTCGAGCGGGTCAGGATCGCCGCGGACGTGCATGACGACACGGTGCAGGCCTGTGCCGCGGTGGACCTGCGCCTGGGGCTGCTGCGACGACGCCTCCGGGAGCGGGCCCCGGACCTTCTCGAGGAGCTGGAGGGCATGCAGGCGAGCGTCACCGGCGCCACCGACCGGCTGCGGGCCCTGCTGTTCGACCTGGAGCCCCCGGACCTCGGCGGCGGGCTGGCCCCGGCGCTGTCGCGGGCGGCGGACGAGGTGTTCGACGGCGCCGGCGTGCACTGCACGGTCGAGGGGGCCCAGGAGCCGGAGATGCCCGAAGCCACCCGGGCCATGGCCTACCGGATCGCCAAGGAGGCCCTGGTGAACGTCCGCAAGCACGCCGAGGCCGGCCGTGTCGCCATCACCGTCACCGGGAGCGAGGGTGGGCTCGAGGTCTCGGTGCGGGACGACGGCATCGGGCCCGGGGCGGCGGTGAACGGGTCCATCCCCGGGCACCGCGGGGTCTCCGGCATGCAGGACCGCGCGACGCTGGCCGGAGGCCGGTGCACCATCGGCGACAGCCCGGACGGGGGCACGTGCGTGACCGTGTGGCTGCCGGGTCCCGGCCCGCAATGATCCCTGTGCACTAGACGGCCTGCCGCCGCTGCAACGGGTGCCACCCCTCGCCGGGGACCAGAGTCGGATGAGCCCACGCCGGGACGTCCGGGGCGGGCGCGAGGCGTCGGGCACGGCGTCGGCGGGTCCGGACCGGCGCCGCCCACCGCGAGCGAGGAGCACATGTGGACGACCTGACGATCGCCGGCGAGACCAGGGGTGACAGCACCGTCCTCCACGTCGGCGGCGAGATCGACGCCTACACCGCACCGAGGATGGGTGAGTGGCTCGACGAGCAGATCGACGCCGGTCACACGCGCCTGGTGGTGGTCCTGGAGGACGTGACCTTCATGGACTCCAGCGGCCTCAACGTGCTGGTCGGGCGGCTGGCGGCGGCACGCTCGCGGGAGGGCTCACTGTCCCTGGTCGGCCCCGGTGAGCGCGTCCTCAGGGTCCTGTCCATCACCGGCCTGGACGAGGTCTTCGAGATCTTCCCGACCATCGACGCGGCGTGCAGGGCGACGGCACAGGTGTGACCGGCCGGCCCACGGTGATGGTGCCGATGCACTAGGCCCCCTGCTGCCGCCGCAACGGGCGCCGCCGCCGGGTGTGGCCACACAGTGGTATTGCGCCGACCGGCCCGTCCCCCTGCGGGGCCGGCGGACGCACGGTGAAGGGCACCGACCGGCCCGTCCCCCCTGCGGGGCCGGCCGGTGCCCGTCGCACCGGGGGCCCACCGGCCGCCTCGAGCCCTCGGGGCAGACACGCCGCTCGGGCGGGGTCAGGCGGGCGGGGTCAGACGGGCCCGGTCAGGCGGGAGGGTCAGGCAGCCTCGCCGAGCATGGAGCTGATGGCCTCGTGGGACCAGACGCCCCGCGCGCCCCGCAGCTGGCTCAGCCAGGCGCTGGTCTCCGTCGCGTCCCAGCCGTGCCCCTCCCCCAGGCCCCGGGCCAGGAGGTGCAGGTATGCGGCGGTGGGAGCCTGCGGGAGCACGTCACCTGCGGACCATGGCGCGGTGAACGTCAGCATCGGGTGTCCGTCGAGGTCACCGAGGTGCAGGAGGGTCTCGTAGCAGCCGTGGCCGAGCTCAGCGCGGCCGTCGGCGAGGACCGGGGCGAGGTCGAGGTCCGAGGCGGGTTCCCGGGCCATCTCCTGGGCGGCGATGTCGCTGAACTGACCCACCGTGACGAGGTGGGCGCGCATGGCGGCGACGCCGGGCTGGGTGGCGTCGTAGAACGCGACCCCGCCACCCCAGAGCTGGGACGTCCGGGCGAAGTAGACCTCGCCGGCCACGGTCACGGGTCGCGAGACCCGCGGTGGTCGCGGGTCGCGGGCGCCGGGGTGCCGGCGGCGGGCGCCCCGGGGAAGGCCGCCGCTGAGGTAGTGGCGCAGCCGGTCACTGGCCATGTTCGAGCCGTAACTCACGTACCAGACGTGCTGAGTCGAGGTAGGCATTGCCTTCACCGTGTCGCATCGCCGTCCCTCGGTCAAAAGCGGGGCGCCCTTCGGTGGGCTGCCGTTGCCGGCCTCCTCCCGAAGGGCGCAGCAGTGGGACGTCCGCCCATCCCGCAGCGCCGCCTGTTTGCCTCGGGACGTATGCATCGCCGTACCCGTCATGCTGCGGGTCCGACGTTTCCGGTTGCAGTGGGCCGGAGGCCCGTCGAGGCCCTCGTTCGGGGCGTCACCGCTGATGGTGCGCGCGTTGGTCGGTCAGTGCGCGCGGTCGTGTCGGGCCCGAATTGCCAGCAATACCAACCTCATCCACCCTGCCCGGGCTCGCCTCGGGCGCATGTGCCACCCCTGTGCGCATAAAGAGGGACCGGGCTCATCGCGGCTTCGTCCTCATGACGTCGCATCCGGCCAACCAGGTTCGTTCATCTTGGGGACGCGCGGCCCGGGCCATCAGGAAAGCCTGAGTCGGGGTCCCGGGCCGGGGGACCCACATGAGACGGGGATGGACAGAGGGGGCAAATACGTTGTCAGTGAACGGGAATCAGTCGTTGGGTGGCGCCCTGCCCTTGACGACTGAAGGCACAGGGGTGGTCGGCCTGACCGAGGGGCAACCCCTGGTGCAGAAGCCACTGGGAAGCTGGACGGACCACCCGAGGACGGTGGCACGGCGTGGTCGCCATTGGTTGGGAGCACTGGCGGCCAGGTCGCTCCAGCGTCGTGCTCTGGACTGGGCGTTCGTCGTGACGGACCTCGTTGCCGTCGTCGTGGCCTGCTCGGTGGTCGGCATCGGCCGTCTCGCGTGGGTGGCCCTGGCGGCCCTGGTCAGCGGGTTCAACATGCTGAGTGGCAGCTACCGCTTCCGCCTCTCCCTGAACGTCCTTGACGAGATCCCTTCCCTGACGGCACACATCCTCGTCGCAGGCGCGTGCCTCCTGCTGCTTCCGCCGGCGGTGGTGCCCGGCCGGACACGCCTGTGGTGGCCTGTCCTCACCGGGGCCGCCATCGGCTTCACCGTGGTCACCCGGGCGCTCACCTGTGCGGTCGTGCGCGTCGTGAGACGCCACGTCGTGACGAGTCGCAAACCCACTCTGGTGCTGGGATCCGGACGGATTGCGGGTCGGATCGTTCGCTGCCTGCACGAGCACCCTGAGTGCGGGCTGGAGGTGGTGGGTAGTGTCGCCGACACGGATCCCCGGGGCAGCAGCCGCCATGTCGCGCCGCGACTCGGCGGTTGCCGGGAGCTGGCCGAGGTGGTGCGTCGCACCGGCGCACGGGTGGTCGTGGTGGCGTTCACCTCGACGTCGCACGATGAGCTCGTCGAGGCCCTGCACGGATGCGGGCGCTCGTCGTGCGAGATCTACGTCGTGCCGCGCCTGTTCGAGGTGCAACGGATCGACCAGCACACGGACCGGGTCTGGGAGCTGCCACTGCTGAGGCTGCCGCGGCTGGCGTTCCGCTCACCCAGCTGGCGGCTGAAGCGGCTCTTCGACGTCGTCGCGGCTGCCGCAGCCATCCTCCTGCTCAGTCCCTTGCTGCTCGCGTGTGCGGTCGCCACCTGGCGCGACTCCGGGCGCCCGGTCCTCTTCCGTCAGGAACGAGTCGGCCTCGGAGGACGGACCTTCACGCTGTTGAAGTTCCGCACCCTCACCCCGGTTGACCACACGGAGTCGGACGTGCACTGGAACGTGGCGGACGACGACCGGATCACCCGCACGGGACGGTTCCTGCGTCACACGTCCCTCGACGAGCTGCCGCAGCTGTTCAACGTCCTGGCCGGGCAGATGAGCCTGGTCGGGCCGCGGCCCGAGCGCGCGTTCTTCGTGGAGCAGTTCACCCAGTCGGTTCCCGGCTACAGCGCTCGCCTGCGAGTCCCCCCGGGCATCACGGGTCTGGCACAGGTCCACGGACTCCGGGGAGACACCTCCATCGAGGAGCGGGCCGCCTTCGACAACCAGTACATCGAGAACTGGTCCATGTGGAACGACGTCAAGATCCTGGCTCACACGCTGCAGGCTCTGACCCGGGGCGCCGCGTGACTGGCGCGACCGCCGGTGCGTCCGGCACCGACAGGCGCGAGGTGATGTGACCCATGGCGACACGCGTCCTGCACGTCATCGCCGAGATGGGTCTCGGCGGCGCAGAGACCCTGGTGCTGGACCTGGCACGGCTCGGTCCCTCCGTCGGGTGGACATCTGCGGTAGCCAGCTCCGGGGGGTCCCGGGTGGCGTCGCTGGGCGAGGCCGGCTGTGAGCATTTCCACGTGCCCCTCGTGGGACGTGCTCCGCTGCGGGTCCTGCCGGCGGCAGCGCACCTCCGGCGAGCGATCCACCGGTTCGGACCCGACGTCGTGATGGCGCACAACGTCTCCAGCACCGTGGTCGCCTCGGCTGCGTCGATGATGGGCGGCTCCTCGCACTGCCTCGTGTCGGTGTTCCACGGCGTCACCCGGGAGGACTTCCGGCTGGCCGCCCAGGTCCTGGACCGCTTCCCCGGACGGGTCGTCGCCGTGTCCTCCTCGGCCCGGGACCGGTTGCGGGCACAAGGTTTGCGCCGGCGCGACGTGGTGGTGATCCACAACGCGGTGAGCCCGCCCGCGCTGCCGGGCAGGGACCGTGCCCGGCGTCGGCTGGGCATCCCGGACGACCTGCCGGTGGCGCTCTGCCTGGCCAGGCTGACGCCGCAGAAGCGCCTCGACGTGCTGCTGCGGGCGTGGGCCCAGGTCTCCCCGGCAGCCCTGCTCCTGGTCGCAGGTGACGGCCCCCTGCGGCAGGAGCACGAGGCCCTCGCCCGGGATCTCGGGATCGCGGGAACCACGCGTTTCCTCGGTCCTCGACAGGACGTGGCCACTCTCCTGGCCGCCGCCGACCTGGGTGTCCTGAGCAGTGACTGGGAGGGCCTGCCCATCGCCGCCCTGGAGTCCATGTCAGCCGGGCTCCCGATGGTGGCGACCTCCGTGGACGGGCTGAAGGAGCTGGTGGGCGACCACGAGGGCCTCCTCGTGCCGGCCGGTGACCCGGGGGCCCTGGGAGCTGCGCTCACCGAGCTGCTCTCCGACGGTCCCCGGCGTCGAGCGGCGGGCGCCGCAGCACGGCAACGGGTGAACGAGCGCCACGATCCCCGAGCCATGATGCAGTCCTACGCCGCCCTGGTGTCGGAGGAGCTGGCCGGACCCCGCCACCATGTCGCCTTCGGGCACACCCTCTTGGGCAGGAGCCGGTGATGGGCCGTCAATGCGCCCACGGTCCCGGCGCACGGGCGCCGTGGCAACCACGCGTCATACAGGGAGGGTTGGGCGAGCAGCGCTCTCCTCTGGAGGGCAGTGCCGGCGACAGCCGGACGCGCGTCCTGTACGTCGGCGGCGCCGGGCGCAGCGGCAGCACCCTCCTGGGTCGGGTCATCGCCTCCGGGGAGGGCGTGTTCACCGGTGGCGAGCTGCGATACATCTGGGACCGCGGTCTTCGCGACAACCAGCTGTGCAGCTGCGGTGCCCCCTTCCGGTCGTGCCCCTTCTGGACGGAGGTCTTCCTCAAGGCCTTCGGCGGGTTCGACTGGATCGACGCGGCCGCGATGCTGCGGTTGAAGGACGACGTCGACCGGTTGCGCTTCGTCCCGATGCTGGCCTACCCGCTGGTTCGGTCCCGGGAATTTCGGGGACGCCTCGATCACTATGGCGATGTCCTGGGCCGCCTCTACGACGCCATCAGGCTGGTGTCGGGCAGCTCGATCGTCCTGGACTCCTCCCTCGACGCCTCCTACGCCTACCTGCTGGCGGCCACCCCCTCGATCGACCTCGGACTGATCCACCTGGTCCGGGACAGCCGTGCGGTGGCGCACTCGTGGCAGCGACGCCAGCGGCGCCCGGAGATCCAGGCGCGGGAGGAGTTCACGCCACGGTGGAGCGCGTCCCGTGCGTCGCGCAACTGGCTCGTCGCCAACCTGCTCATCGGGCATCTGCGCCGGCGCGTCGCGGCGTCCACGGTCGTGAGGTACGAGGACTACGCCAGCAACCCCACTGCTGTGCACGACCGCCTGTCGGACGTCTTCGACCTCCCACGACCTGCCCTGACCAGGAAGGCGTTCGAGTTCGCCGCCCCCGAGCAGGAGCACCTCATCGCCGGCAACCCGATGCGGTTCAGCCGGGGGCCGATCCGCATCCTGCTCGATGACGAGTGGACGCGAGCCGGCGCACCCCGGGCGTTCGCCGTGACCACCCTGCACACCTGGCCGCTGCTGCTGCGCTACCGCTACCCCGTCCTCGTGAACGACCGGGAACGGCGTTGAGCACCGCTCCCCCGCCGGCTCATGGCCCGGCGGGCGACGTTGTGGGCCAGGCGGTCCGCGGTGTCACCTGCGCCGCCGGCGCACCGCGCCCCGGGGTGCTGTGATGGCGCGGCAGGCATCCCCGAGGCTGTCGGGGGCGTCGGCGCTCCGGGGTGGTCTGTGGAGCGCCTTCAGTCGATTCCTCCCCCAGATCTACACGCTCGCCATCTCCATCGTCGCGGCCCGGCAGCTCGGCCCTGCCCTGATGGGGAAGCAGAGCTACATCGCGTTCGTGGAGGCTGCCGCGGTCATCTTCGTCGCCGGTGGGCTGCCGGTGACGCTCATGAGGTTCGTCGGCGCCGCGGATGCCCGTGATGACGCGGCGGCCGTGCGTGAGGTCGTCCGCAAGACGTTCCTGTCAGCCGTCGTCCTCGCGGTCGGGGCTTCCCTCGTCCTCATCATCGCGACGCGTGGTCAGGAGCTCAGGGCCAGCTGGGTCCTGGCCTCGGTTGCCGTCGGGATGCTGGTGCTCCACACCGTGCCCGCCAACGCACTGCGCGGACTCCACCGATGGCGCGCCTCGACGAGTCCCGGCCTCATCACAGGCGCCCTGGCAGTCGTTGCCGTCGTCTCGCTCCTTGCCGCGGGCTTCGGTGTCACGGCGATGTTCGCCGTCGAGGCCGTCGCGGCAACGGTCAACCTCGCCGTCGTGGCCCTCCTGCTGCGGCGCCACCGGCCGCGCGTGTCGACCGGCCCGGCGAGGGTGACCCACCGACAGCCCGGGATGCTGCGTTTCGCCGCGGCGCAGTGGGCGACCGTCTCGGTGGCGTTCGTCGTCACCAGCCGCAGCGAGTTCTTCGTGCTGGTGCACTACGCCTCGGCACCGACCCTGGCGTACTACAGCATCGGGGTGGCGGCTGCGCAGGTGCTGTTCCTGATGGTGGAGGCAGGCTCCAACGCCGTCACGCCGACCATCGCCGGCCTGTCCGCGCTGGGGGCCCAACAGCGGGTGGGAAGGGTGTTCGCCCGCGGGTTGCGCTTCCTGCTGTATGCCGGGATCCCGGTGACAGCATTGAGCATCGTCGTCGCGCCGCAGCTGATACGTCTCGTCTACGGGCCCGCCTACGAAGGAGCCGTCCCGGTCTTCACCACCGTGATCGTGGTCCTGCCGATCGTGGCGGCGTCATACCTGTCTGCTGCGGCCCTGAGCGCCCTCGGCCGGCTCCGTGCCCCGCTCCTGTGGAACTCGGTGGCGGCGGTGGGTGACCTGCTCGTGGCGCTCTGGCTGATCCCCAGCCACGGAGCCGTGGGGGCCGCCACGGCGAACTCCGTCGCGCGACTGATGGCGGCAGTTCCCTTGACCCTGCTGGCGATGAGGCTCTCACCTCGTCCGGCGGGGACCTGGCGGCTGACGGCCTGGATCACGGTGACCGCGTGCGTCGCTGCGGCGGCGGCGCGACTCACGCTGACGGTGGTCCCCTCACCCTGGTTCGGGATCCCGGCGGCAGCGGCGGCCTTCCTGGTGGCCTACCTCGGGGTCGGGTTGGTGACGAGGCCGCTCGTGAAGGACGACGCCGCATGGCTGCTGGCCCACGCCAGCAGCGCCGTCGCGCGCCGCACCGAGCGCCTCTTGCTCGCCATGAGCCGCTAGTGCGCAGCGCGACACGGCGCCCGGCACCGGCGTCGATGCCGTGCGGACTGGGGGCCGGACAACGCCTGCGGGTCGACCCGCACCGTCCTTGTGCACGCACGCCGTCCTTATGCAGTAGTGGAGGGCGGCGGACGGCGTCCAAAGGGACGAGGGGCCGGTCGGACAACCGAGGCATGCGCCTCGTGGCGGCGTGGGTAGGGTCGACTGACGGAGGCCGGGCCGCGGGCTGTGGCCACACCCGGGGAGGGACGATGCGCAGGACGAACCGCGCTGTGGGGCGGATGGTCGCCAGGCTCAGGAGCCGGTCCGGAGGGTTCGCCGAGACGAGGGGGCTCACGATCCTCGGCTGGCACAGACTCGGTGAGACGCCCGACGGCCTGACCACCAGGGTGCAGGACTTCTGCAGCCAACTGGAGTGCCTCCAGGCAGCCAGGGCCAACGTCATGCCGATGCAGGACGCGCTCAGGCTGCTGTCCGCCGACCGCCTCCCCAAGCGAGCGGTCGTGCTCACCTTCGACGACGGGTACCGCAGCGTGGGCGAGCTAGCCTGGCCTCTCCTCGAGCGGCGAGGGATGCCGGCCACCCTGTACGTCGTACCGGGGTTCCTCGACGGCCGGCGCCGCTTCCCGTGGGACCTGAACGCGACCTCCGCTGACGCAGAGCTCCTGACTGCGGCCGAGGTCGTCGGGCTCTGCCGCGCGGGACTCGACATCGGGTCGCACACGATGGGTCACCGCTGGCTCCCGGACGCATCCGACCCCGAGCTGGTGCAGGACCTGCTGGACTCCAGGGCCTTCCTCGAGGAGCTCCTGGGACGCCCGGTGCGGGGTTTGGCGTACCCGACGGGTGGCTGGGACCAGCGCGTGCGTCAAGCGGCCCGGGCCACGGGTCACGACTACGCCGTCACCGTGGACCGCGGCATCAACCGCCCCGGCCGGGCGGACCTGCTGAGCCTGCGTCGGTCGTTCGTCCCCGACGACGCCCAGGACCTCGAGATCCTGCTGAACGGCGGCTACGACCATCTCCGACTCGTGGACCGCGCCCGTCGCGTCATGTCCGCGAGTCCCCACTAAGGGCATCGGAGGCGGTCCACGATGCGCGTCCTGCAGCTCCTGAGCCAGAGCGAGGGCGGCCCCGCCGACCACGTGGTCGACCTCTCGAACGAGCTGTCCAGCCGAGGCCACAGCGTGCACGTCGTGGCACCCGCAGACATCCCGCGTCGCCACCTGCGAGGCCCGCACCCGGGGCCTGAGTACACGTTCCTGCCCATCAAGACCCTCTCGGGCGTGCTCGCGCTGGACCGGCTCGTGCGGTCCTGGCGCCCGGACCTCATCCATTGCCAGGACCGCCGGGCCGGTCTCGTCGGACGACTGGTCGGCCGGGCTCGCGCAGTCCCCACGGTCTACACGCTGCACGGGGCGCCCGACGGGCTGGCACACCTCGTGCCGAACAATGCTCACGTCTGCCCGCCGCGCGCCCGGGACCGGCTCATGTACCTCCACGTCGAGCGCGCGCTCGCCGTTGCAAGCGGATCCCGGGTCGTCGTGGCGTCAGAGGCAATGCGAACCTACGCACGAGAGTCGATCCGGCTGCCCGAGGACCTGCTCGACCTCGTGCCGAATGGCACGAAGCCGGCGGAGCCGACCGCCAAGCGCGAGGTCACCCACCCGTTCTCCGTGGTGTGGGTCGGCCTCATGGTCCCGGTCAAGCGGCTGGACGTCCTCGTCGAGGCCATGGCCCTCAACCCGGACATGGCCGTGACCCTGGTGGGTGACGGGCCGCTGCGCGGCGCCGTGCTCAGCCGGGCCGACCTGCTCGGCGTGTCCGATCGCCTCGAGTGGGTGGGCTACCAGGACGACCCACGTCCGTGGCTGTCTCCCGAGCGGGTGGCGGTCCTGTGCAGTGATGCCGAGGCCTTCTCCCTCTCGCTCCTCGAGGCCATGTCCAACGGCTGTGCAGTCGTCGCGACTCACGTCGGCGGCGTCCCCGGGCTGGTCAGGCATGGACAGGAGGGGCTGCTCGTGCCCCCGGGAGATGCTGCTGCGCTGGCCTGCGCGCTGCGCCGCGTCGGGTCCGATCCAGGGCTGCGCGCACGGTTGGGGGTGTCGGCGGTCGAGCGCTCGGCGCAGTTCACGGTGGACCTCATGACGACCCGCCTGCTGGCCACCTACCGGGCGGCACTCGGCGGGCGGGAGGGCTGACCCGCTGGCGCGTCGCCGTCGGGCGATGCACGAGGGCATCTCGTCCTTCTTGGGGACGCTGGAACCTCGCCGCCGTACAACGCTGCGAGAGAGGGTCTTCCGGCCGCTGCCGAGGGAGCTCTGCCAGGAACACGCGAGGGGGCCGTATGTCCTTCACCCTGTCAGCACGTGGCTCTGCCGGCCTGCGCGGCGGACGGTGGTTGCGGTGATCGGCGAGATGCTGGCGGTCTGCCAGCCCGGTGACGCGGGAGTCGCGCACGTCGTGGCCAACCAGGTCGGCTGGGCGGCCGCCGCGGGGTGGAGCTGCGTGGTGGCGTGCGACCCGGAGACCCGGGTGGCCGACCTGACGCAGCGCCTTGGTGGCCGGGTGGCGCCCTGGCCCGCGCGGCGCTCCCCCGCCTCCGGACTCGTCCGGGAGGTCGCGACGCTGCGGCAGATCGTGGCGCAGACCGACCCAGACCTGGTGCACCTGCACAGCAGCAAGGCTGGCCTGGTCGGGAGGCTCGCGATCCGGGGTCGCCGCCCGACGTTGTTCCAGCCCCACGCGTGGTCGTTCGAGGCCGTCGACGGTGTGCAGCGACCCCTCGCCGCGGCGTGGGAGCGGTCCGCCCAGCGGTGGACCGACACCACCGTCTGCGTGAGCATGGCCGAGCGCGACCGGGGCCGCCGGGCAGGACTCTCCGGCCGCAGCGAGGTGCTGCCGAACGCCGTGGACCTCAGGCACTTCCGCCCGCTGCAGAGCCGCGAGCACGACCGCAGGGCGCTGCGCTCGCACCTGGGGGTCGATCCCGACCGGCCGCTCGCAGTCTGCCTGGGGCGCGTCTGCCCGCAGAAGGGACAGGACCGGCTGCTCACGGCCTGGAGGTGGGTGAGCAGACTCCGGCCGGAGGCTGCGCTGGCGTTGGTCGGCGACGGCGCTGACCGGGAGAGGCTCCTGGCCCACGCTCCAGCGGGCGTCCTGTCCGTCGGCTGGGTGGAGGACCCCTTGCGGTGGCTCCAGGTGGCCGACGTCGTGGTGGTCCCGAGCCGGTGGGAGGGTCAGGCCCTCGTCGTGCTGGAGGCCATGGCTTCCGGCACGGCTGTGGTCGCCAGCGACATCCCGGCCAACGCCGAGATCCTGCCAGCAGGGGCCGGCTGCCTGGTCGACGCCGATGACCCGGTCGTGCTCGCCCGAGCGCTGGCGCAGCGGCTTCCCGCGCGCGGCGCGACACCGGCCCCGACCGAAGGGCGCGCCGGCCGCGCCTACGTCGAGCAGCACCACCATCCCGACCGGGTCGCCGAGCAGCTGGTGCGGCTGTATGACGCGGTGGCCGCGCACGGCAGCCCCACCAGGCATCGGCGGCGGGAGTGGTGCCGATGACGTCGTCGCCCCTGCGAGCTCTGGGGGACCGCGGGCTGCGGGTCCAGCTGCTCGCGGTCACCCTGGCGGGACTCGCCTGCGCGTTCTCGCTCGTGGCCCAGAGCGTGCTCCCGGATCGCTATCTCTGGGACGGTCAGCAGATCAGCTGGGTGATGAACAGCCCGGTCGGCTCCTCCGACCCCTCACGGGACTTCAGGGACATCGGCGCCTTCTACCAGCTCCTTGGCCTGTCCCACGAGCCCGTCACGGTTGCGCTCCTCACCGTGCTCCTGTTCACGACCACCGTCTTCGCTGCCATTCGATGGACCGAGGTCGGACGGCTCGGGCTCGTGGGCGTGGGCGTCCTCCTCGTCAACTTCGTCTGCGCCGCCACGTACCTGTCGCAGTTCAGCAAGGAGATGATCACGCTCCTCCTGGTGCTGCTGTTGATGGTGCTGCCGCAGAGCCGCCTGAGTGAGCTGGCCTTCTTCGCCCTGGCCCTGGTGTACGCCGTCGCGTTCCGCCCCTACTGGGCGATCGTCGCCGTCCTCTACGTCGTGTGGCGCGGCATCCTGCGACGACGGCGGCGACCGGTCACCATCGTCGTCGCGTTCGTGCTCCTCTACCTGGGCCTTCAGCTGCTGTTCCTGTACGCCTTCGGCGTGGGCCTGACCGACAACAGGACCGCCGTGAACGCCTCTCGGGCGGGCGTCGACGTGGGCACGCTGATCACCGACCCGCTGCCTTCCGGACCGGTCTTCATGACACCCAACGCCCTGCTGGCGCTGGTGTCGCTGTGGTTCCCGGTCCCGTTGTTGCTCAAGCCCCCGGCCTTCCACGCGGTCTCGGCAGTGGTGATCGGGTTTCTCTGGTGCGGCACCCTGCCGCGCATCTTCGGCTACGGCACACAGCCGCGGCTCGCCGAGCCGGACGGGGCACGCACCCGGATGGACGGCCGCGCCCTCAGGGCGGCGCGGGCCGCCGCGCTGCTCCTCGCGGTGGTCTCGGTCCAGGCGATCTTCGAACCCGACTTCGGTTCCTACCTCAAGCACCTCACGCCACTGATGCCCCTCTTCCTCACGCTCGTGCCGTTGCGCAGGCAGGTCGAGGAGGCCCGGCCGGCCCGGGTGGGTGAGGCATCACAGTGGCTTCCGGAGAGAGGCAGCATCACATGACCACGACAGGCTTCTTCCGGTCCCTGCGCCTCTACTGGTACGTCGCGCTCGTGGGCCTCCTGCTGGGCGGCTTCTGCGGCCTGGTGGTCCACGGCATGCTGCCGAAGAAGTACGAGGCCTCCTCCCTGCTGCTGATGTCCGCGCCGACCATCGCGAACGTCAGTGACGGCAACACCTACATCCAGAACCGGATGCCGACCTACGCCGCCCTGATCACGTCCCGGCCGGTGCTCGAGGGTGCCTGGCGCTCACTAGGGTCCGACGCGGCAGCCAGCCGGAGCCTTGAGACGGTGAGTGCCAGCGTGGAGGCCTCGACCGCGCTGATCACCCTCAGCGCGCAGGCTCCGGACCCCACGAGCGCCGCTGACCTGGCCAACGCCGTCTCCCGCTCCTACGTCGTCATCGCGCCACGCCTGGACAACGTCAACCGGCAGGTCCTGCACGTCGACATCGTCCAGGAGGCCGAGCCCCCACTGGAGCCCTCGAGCCTGTCCCTCCCGATCGCCGTGCTGGGGGGTTCCATCCTGGGGCTCACCATTGGTGTGCTGGTTGCCCTGGTCCTGGGCGCCTCCTCCTCACCAGCGCGCGTGACCGTCCCCGGGACCCGGGAGTCCACCGATCGGAGCGACCATGGGCTCTACGTCGGGTAGCGCCCCCCTGCCGATCTCACGACGCCTCCTGCTCTCTGGTGTCGCAGGCACGGCCATGGCGACGTTCGTCTCCGCCTCGTCCACCCCGGTCAAGGTATCGTCCCGTCGGGCAGGGACCATCGTCGGGCTCACGATGGAAGCCAGCCCCAGGTCAGCCAGGGACTTCCGGACGGACCTGACCCACCTGGTCGCGACGGGGGCCACGTGGATGCGTTTCGGCATCCAGTTCTGGGACATGGGCACCTGGAACCAGGGCCGCTGGACCTGGGACCAGGCGCGCAGCGCGTTCTTCACGGACTGCGTCCGGCAGGCGCGACGAGCCGGCCTGCGGATCAGCCTGACCCTGGCGCAGATGCTCAACGGCCCGCAGTGGAGCCAGGCGGAGTACCTGGCGGTGAACCGCGAGTACTGGGCGAGGTGCATGAGGACGGTCGCGGCGGGCGGCGGTGTCGACGTGGTGCAGGTCTACAACGAGGCCGACCACAACCATTTCCGCACCCTGGCGGACCTGGGCGGCACGATGACCCCGTCATACCTCTCGGACCTCGCCTCCGCGATCCACGCGGCGGGGCAGGAGGCGCATGCCGTGCTGCCGCACGCACTCGTCACGACCAACGTGGTGGATGGCGGCGACGCGCACTGGGAGACGTTCTACGACACCGTTGCCGCGGCCACCGACGTCATCGGGGTGAACTGCTACCCGGGGAACGACGAGCAGGCGATCCACGTGATCCCGTTCCGTCTGGAGCGACTGCGCCAGCGGTACGCCAAGCAGGCGCTGGTCACCGAGATCGGCGTGCCCACGGAGACCGGCGGCCCGATCCCGGTCGCGAGCGCGCGACGGGTGCTCCCCCAGATGATCGGCAGTGCTGCCCAGGCCGACCCGTTGGCGGTGCTGGTCTACGAGCTGCGCAACCAGGGGCGGGACCCACGCAACCCCGAGGACAACTTCGGGATCTTCACCTACGACCAGGTCCGGCGGCCGACCTACGACGCCGTCGTGAGCGCGATCCATCCGTACTGACTCCAGCGCCCGTACTGACTCCGGCGCCGCGTCCCCCTTGGCGACGCACGCCAGGGCCTGTCGGGATCGTCCGACCGCTCACGCCCGGGACACGACGAGGTGTCGCCGCCCCGTCAGCAGGGCCAGCCCGTACAGCACGGCCACCACGACGAGCAGCGCGTTGAAGCCGAGGATCAGCGCGAGGTACTCCAGCGCCCCGCCCACCATGGCGCCGAGCAGGTTCGCCCCGAAGGCCACGGTCGAGGACCCGACCCCCTTGAACCGCACCGCGAAAAGCAGGTTGGCCACGAAGATCGGCAGGAAGGCGATCGTCACCCCGGCCACGAACCGGGGCACCAGCCCCAGGTTGAGCAGGGCCGCCTGGGGGATCAGCCAGGCGGCCGCGAGCGCGGCGAGCAGGCCGGCATACAGCAGGATCGGCCGATGGATGGTCACCCGCCGGGCGACCTCGATCGCGGCGAGCACGCTCAGCAGCACGCCGGCGAAGACGGCAGCGTTCACCGCCCACGTCGTGCCGAACAACAGCGCGAACTGGACGACGTTCTTGGTCTCCAGCAACAGGAACGCGGAGCCCATGAAGAACAGGTCGACATAGGGCCGCATGGTGCGCAGCGGTCCGGCGACGGCGCGCACCAGCACCGTGGAGGCCAGCAGGACCAGGCCCAGCATCCACAGGTAGAAGGACGGGATCGAGCGCGACGCGAGGTAGGGGAACGGCCGATCGTCCACGGAAGGCTCCAGGGCGGCACCCCGCGGCGTCCAGGTCGAGGCGCACCCACCGGTGGTGCCGTCCTTGCGCAGCGTCAGCACCGCCTGCTGTCGTGGTCCGTAGCTCGGGCCGAGCTGGACGCAGGGCGCGGTGCCGTAGACCGTGCGAATCGTGTTGGCGTAGCGGTCGAGCAGCCATGGCTCGTAGTAGTTGTACATCGCGAACGTGCCGCCCGGCTTGAGCAGCGAGCGCGCTCGCTCCAGCGCCTGCGTGGTGAACAGGTAGTTCTCCAGCCGCAGCGCCGACTGGCCCGTGACGATGGTCGCCGAGTCCGGCAGCGCCAGGAGGACCAGGTCGTAGCGGCGGTCGGTCCGCTCCATGAACGCCCGCCCGTCGTCGACGTGCGTGGTCACCCGCGGGTCGGAGTAGGGCCGGTCGGGGTGCCGGTCGCGGCCGATCTGCATGAGGGCGGGGTCGATCTCGACGGCGTCGACCCGCCGCGCGCCCTGCGCCAGCGCGACGGCCACATCGTTGCCCGTCCCGGCCCCGATGACGAGCACGTCGTCGCGGGACCCCGCATAGGTGTAGGGGTAGAAGTAGAAGGGCGAGCTGCGACGGATCTCCCGGACCGGAAGGGCCGTCTGCAGCGGTGTGTTGTTCACCTCGACCCGGACCATCCCGCCGCGGTCCTGGGTGTGGATCTTGTAGTAGGGCGACCACTGGAAGGTCCCCAGCACGGACTCGGCGCCGAGCATCAGCACGAGGGCGGCGAGGGCAACGACCTGCCATCTCCTCGCTCGACGGCCCAGCAGCACTGCGAGCACCACCGCGGCGGCCACGGCCCAGCCCAGCGGCGGCAGCCGCAGGAACGACAGCGCCGCGAACGTGACGATGCCGGTCAGGCTGCCGATGACGTCGAGCCGGTAGGCCTCCAGCGGCGCGAACGTCGCGAACGTCCTGGCGACCTCCTGCGCCAGCGCCATCAGCGTCGCCACGGTGAGGAGGAAGACGGCGGCCAGGCTGATCACCTGCGGCAGCGGCGGCATGTCGAACAGCCCGACGAGCTCCCACTGACCGCCGCGCCCCGTCCCCGTGCGCACCGGGAAGGCCAGCACGAAGCCGACCAGCGCGGCGAGCAGGACCGGCGCCAGCGGGAAGAGGTCCCGACCGGCGCGGCCACGCAGGAAGCCCAGGCCGATCCCGAGGAAGCTGGCGAGCAGGACGAAGTTGGTCAGGTGGACGAGGTAGAGGTTGTTCGACGACGTCCATCGGATCAGGGCCAGCTCGACGAACAGCATGAGGGCACTGGCCAGCACCAACCGGGTCCGGGCGCCCGGCCCGGGGGGCCGCCACCGGCTCGCTGCCACGAACCGGTCGGCTGGGTCGACCAGGTTGGACTCGCCGTCCTGCCGCATCGCGTCCCCTTCGTCAGCCGCTCAGGCAGCCACGGTGCGAACCGTAGCAATGCCTTGCCGCGGACGCGACGGTTCGCGGGTCAGCGGAGGATGGGTGGATGAGTCGGTCGGTACGCCGGGTTCTGTGCGCCGCGGCCGTTACCGGCACTGCGGGCGACGGCCATCCATCTCGGGTGCCCGTTGCCGGACACCTCCAGCGGTCTACCCGGAAGCTCGGGCGGGCCGCCCTCGAACGCTTCCTGTCTGACCTTGCTCCAGGTGGGGTTTACCGAGCCACGCCAGTCACCTGGCGTGCTGGTGGTCTCTTACACCACCGTTTCACCCTTACCGCGGCGCCTGCCCGGCCGGAGCCGGGTGGTTCACCGAGGCGGTCTGTTCTCTGTGGCACTGTCCCGCGGGTCGCCCCGGGTGGCCGTTAGCCACCACCTTGCCCTGTGGAGCCCGGACGTTCCTCGGCGACGCCCCGAGGGGCGCCGACGCGGCCGTCTGACCGACTCATCCGCCGATGATCCTAACGGCAACCAGGACCCTGGTATGCCGTGTGCCCGCCTCCCGGCCCGGGCACACGGCATACGGGCGGCGCGGCGACGCGCGCACCCGGGCGGCACCGGCCCAGCCGGGTCACCTGTAGCGGCTGCTCCCCAGCCGCTACGACGACCGGTGCGGGCCCTCCGGCGTGGGCGTCCCGACGGGGTTGAGCCGCTCACTGTCCTCCGGAGCGAGCCCCTCCTCGGGACTGACCCGGGGCCGGCCGCGCTGCACCCGCCAGGCGCTGAACAGCGCTGTCATGGCGGCCAGCCACGCCGCGCCGAGCACGAAGCCGGCCAGCACGTCGGACACGTAGTGGGCGGCCAGGGCGACCCGCGAGAAGCCGATGCCCAGGACCAGGACGACGGCCGCACCGACGGCCACGCGGCGCCACACCCCCGTGAGCACCGGGAGGAAGACCAGGAGCAGCACGCCGTAGCCGACGATCGCCGCCTGGGCGTGGCCGCTGGGGAAGCTGGCGCCGGGCTCGTGCACGAACGGCTGCGGCACCACCGGGCGCTGGCGGTGGACCATCGCCTTGACAGCGCTGTTGACCAGCGACGACCCGGCGGTGGTGACCACGGCGAACAGCGCCAGTCGCCACAGCCGGCGGCTCAACAGCCACACCACGACGACGAGCACCACCACCTGCCAGGCGAGCGCCGAGCCGGCGTCGCTGAGGGTGCGCATCACCCACACGAAGGCGGGCTGCCCCAGGGCGAAGCGGTGCAGGCCGTCCCGGGCCCCGAGGTCGGCCTCCGACAGCGGCGCCCACTTGTCCTCGACGAGCAGGAGCAGCAGCGCGAACGGCACCGCCACGAGGGCCAGCGCGACGGCCAGGAGCACCGCCCTCGTGACGTGGCGCTTCGTGCCCCGCGGGCGCGCCGCCACGACGGATGGGGAACCTGCCACGAAAGCCTCCTGACCTCAGACCGTGAAGGGTGCTACGGAGCGGGCCCCGGTGTCGAGGTGAACCTCGACGAACACGGCCACCGCGTCATGGTGCCGGTCCCAGTCACCGTCGGAGACGTCCAGCCGCAGCGTGGTCAGCGGGAGGCGGTCCAGCAGGTCCAGCTCGAGCTCGCGCCGCTCGCGCATGAAGGCGACCAGGCCGTCGAAGCCCTGCAGCCCGCGAGCCAGGCCATAGCCCTGCCCGGTGTGGTAGCGCACGACGAGATCGAGCCACTCCGCGGGCCGTTCGGCGGCCGCCGCGGCAAGCACCACCGCCGGGTCGCCGGCATCGAGGTGGACCAGCACCGGGTCCATCGCCGTCACCGCCTCGGCCAGGGCCCGGATGTGCGCCTCGACCTGCGCCGGGGTCCGGTCGAAGCGGGCCATCAGCGCGCACACCGGGTTCTGGAGGAGCACGCACTCGAACAGGTACACCCCTGGGTCAGATCCCGCGGCGTGCCGCCGGCCGAACCGCTCCCATCGTTCGAGCAGGACCTCCGCATGCCGGTCAGGGGTGACCGCACCGTCGTAGCCGTCGTGCTCGCGCAGCCGGTCCCTCAGCGCGGCCGACCAGCCGGCGTGCTCCCGGTCCAGGACCAGCCACGAGTCGCCGCACCGGCTGGCCGCCCGCGCCAGCCGCCCGGCCTCGTCGGGGAAGTCGCAGCGCAACCGGTCGAGCTCCCCCGGCGACAGCACCGCGGCCTGCTCGAGGTCCACCGGGTGGTCGGTGCGGCCCTCCGCGAAGTGGTGCACCTCGACCCCACGACCCGCCAGCCGGTGATGGAGGCGCGCGGCCGTCGTGGTCTTGCCCGACCCCGGCAGGCCCTCGACCATCACCAGCTGTGCCACGCCCGCTCCCCCTCGTCGCCCCATGGTGGCCCGACTCTCTCACGATCCGCGCGCGAGAGCAGCGAGTTTCCTTGTGGGGGAAGCGCATCGGGCGAGACCGATGCGCGCCGGGCGGATCGGCTAGAGGTCCACTCCCAGGCTGGTCCCCATGCTCGGCCGGTACACCCACCGGGTGGAGGTGTGGTAGCCGGTCACGCTGCAGAAGATGTCGAACCGGACGGACTCCCCACCCGCAGGCACCTGCCTGAAGGTGAGGGCGTAGCCGCCCCACGGTCCGAAGTCCCCGGACAGCCACTCCCCGTTGGGCGCGAGGGCGTAGACGGTCGCGAGCTGGTCGCCGTCACACCCGTCGTCACCGTAGGTCACGACCGTGGGGTCCCCCGGTGATGCCTGCGCCGGGGCGGCAGCGAGCACCATCGCCGTCGCCACCCCCGCCGCTGCCACCAGGGTCGCCAGCCTCCTGCGCACCATGGCGTCCTCCCTCGTCGCGTTCAACCCGACGACGCCACGCTGCCGCGCCGGGCCGGAGACGTCCTCCCCCCAATGACGCATCCTGCGCCCACCGCGAGCGGGAACTTCCCGTCAGGCGACCTCGAAGCGCACCGCGCGACGGGCGATGTCCGCCTCGACCAGCCGGACACGCAGGGCGTCGCCGAGCCCGACCTCGCCGGTGCAGGGCGCGAGGATCGCCGGGTCGGCCACCTGCACCATCGACCCCTTGTCGGTCAGGTCGACCACCACGGCGGCGAAGGTCTCCCCCACCCGGTGCCGCAGCGAGGCCGCCTCGACCGCGTCGGTGCAGGCGCGTTCGACCGCGGCCGCCTTGTGGTCGGAGGCGGCCATGGCGCGAGGCAGCGCCGGCAGCGCCTCGCGGACCCAGCCGGCGACCTCCTGCCCGGCGCACAGCGACTCGCACACCATCAGGCCGAACCGGTCCACCAGCCGCCGCAACGGCGCGGTGACGTGCGCGTAGGGCGCGCCGACGGCTGCGTGCATCCCGACCTCGGGCAGGTCCCCGACGAACGGCGTGTAGCCGGCACCGCGGAACAGGCTGGTCGCCTCGTGGATCAGCGCGAGCTGGCGCGGGTCGGACCGGTCGAGCGACCGGAGGAACTCGCCGTAGAGCCACTCCGCGGGCCACACCACGCCCAGCGCCCGCGCCTGGCGGTGGAACCGGGCGACGGCCTGGTGGTCCGGCTCGGGCATGGTGCGCAGGATGCCGATGTCGCCGTGCAGCATCATCTCGGCGGCGGCCATGCCGGTCATCAGCGAGATCTGGGCGTTCCAGTCCTCCACCGCCAGCGGCGGCCGGAAGCGCAACGCGTAGCGACCCTGGGCATCGACGGTGACCTCCTGCTCGGGCAGGGGAAGGCTCGCCCCGCCGCGCTGCTGCTCCAGGGCGACGCGGCGCTCGCCGATCTCGCGCAGCAGCACCGCGCGCTCGTCGTCCGACCCGGCGTCGAGCGCCTCCTGGACCGAGACGTAGTCGAGCCGCTCGCGGCTGCGCACCATCGCCCGGTAGACCTCGACAGAGACCTCCTCGCCGTCCTCGTCCAGGCGCAGGTCCCATACGAACGCCGGGCGCACCTGGTCGGGCAGCAGGCTCGCGGCGTCCTCGGAGAGGCGCTCCGGGTGCAGCGGGGTGCGCCGGTCGGGGGCATAGATCGTCTGGCCGCGGCGGCGCGCCTCGCCGTCGATCGCCCCTCCGGCGGCCACGAACGCCGGGACGTCCGCGATGGCGTAGCGCACGCGGTAGCCCCGCCCGGAGCGCTCGAGGAACATCGCCTGGTCGAGGTCCTTGGACCCGGCGGGGTCGATGGTCACGAACGGCAGGTCGGTCTCGTCGCGCTCGGGCAGCCGCAGCGAGGCGACCGCCGCGTCGGCCTCGGCGAGCACCTCGGCGGGGAACTCCGCCGGGACGTCGAGCTCGGCGCGGACGGCATCAAAGGCGGCATGCAGCTCGCTCGCGTCGACCGCCTCCCCCGCTTCGGCGCGACCCGGCTGGACGAGCTTGATCCTGCGCATCGACATGGGCCTCACCCTACGCACGAAGCCCCACCCGCGCGCCCGAAGAAGGCCACCTGCCCGCCGCCACCTACGCTGTCCCCGTGCTGATCCTGCTCCCCCCGTCCGAGTCCAAGCGCGGCCGCCCGCGGGGTGCGCCGACGCGGCTGGACCGGCTCTCCTTCCCCGAGCTGACCGGCACCCGCGAGCAGGTCGCCCGGGCCGTGGCCGAGGTCAGCGCCCGTCCTGACGCCGCCGAGCTGCTGGGGGTCAGCCCCAACCTCGCCGAGGACATCGCGCGCAACACCCGGCTCGCCACGGCCCCGGCCCTGCCGGCCCAGGACCTCTACACCGGCGTCCTGTACGACGCGCTCGACCTCGCCGGCCTCGACGCGGCCGCCCTGCGCCGCGCGCGCCGCTGGCTGCTGGTGGTCTCCGCCCTCTACGGCGCCCTGCGCCCGGGCGACAAGGTCGCCCCCTACCGCCTGTCGATGGGGGTCAACCTCGAGGGCGTCGGCCCGCTCGCCTCCCTGTGGCGCGAACCGTTGTCGCAGGTCCTGCCCGCAGCCGCCGGTCGCGGCGTCATCGTCGACTGCCGCTCCAGCACGTATGCCGCGGCGTGGACTCCCAGCGGTGACCTCACCAAGCGCTGGGTGCAGGTCAAGGTCCCCGGCGCCACCCACATGGCCAAGCACACCCGCGGGCTGGTGGCCCGCGCCCTGTGCGTCGCCGGCGTGGACGCCCGCACCCCGGCGCGGCTCGAGCAGGTCCTCGCCGCGGACTTCAAGACCTCGCTGCAGCAGCCAGCGCGCGCCGGCCAGCCCTGGGTGCTGGAGACCACGGCCCGGTGAGCGGCGCCGAGCTGCTCGACCTCGCGGCCCGGGTCGGGCCCGTCCTCGTCTTCCTGGTTGCGATCACCGTCGTCGCCGAGATCGCCGATGCCGCAGGGGTGTTCGACGTCGCCGGGCACTGGGCAGCCCGCACCGGCCGGCACCGCACGTGGTTGCTCTGGCTGCTGGTCGTCGCCCTGTCGGTCGCCTCGACGATCGTGCTCAGCCTCGACACCACCGCCGTGCTGCTCACGCCCGTCGTCATCGCGGTGGCCCGCCAGCTCGACATCAGCCCGGTCCCGTTCGCGATGACCACCGTGTGGCTGGCCAACACGGCGTCCCTGCTGCTGCCGGTGTCCAACCTGACCAACCTGCTGGCCCTGCACCGGTTCGAGGCGCTGGGACTGGGGCATGCGGGATACGTCCGGCTGGCCGCCCTGCCGGCCCTGGCCGCGATCCTGGCCACCGTGGCCGTGCTGGGCCTGCTGCACCGCAGGGCGCTGCGTGGCCGCTACACCCTCGAGGCGCCACCCGAGCCGCACGACCGACCGCTGTTGCTGGTGGCGGGCGGTGTCTGCGTGGCGCTCGGTCCGGCGTTCATCAGCGGCATCACCCCGGCCATCCCCGCCACGCTCGCCGCGCTCGTCCTCGCCGGCACCACCCTGGTGCGCCGGCCCAAGGTCCTGCGCGAGGTGAAGGTGCCCTGGCTCGTCGTCGCCGGGGTGTGCGTGCTGTTCGTCGTGGTCGACATCGCCCTGCGCCACGGCCTGCAGGACCTGCTCGCCTCGGCGGTCGGCCAGGGCACGGATCCGGCCGCGCTGGCGCGCGTCAGCGGCGTGGCCGCCGCCTCGGCCAACGGGGTGGACAACCTGCCGGCCTACCTCGCGCTGGAGTCGGTCACCGACACCGAGCCGCACCGGCTCATGGCCCTGCTGATCGGCGTCAACTGCGGCCCGCTGGTCACCGTCTGGGCCAGCCTGGCCACGATCCTGTGGCGGGAGCGGTGCCGCAGCGCCGGCGTCACGATCACCACCGCACGCTTCGCCTGGCAGGGCGCGATCTGCGCGCTGGCGGCGACGGCTGCCGCCGTCGCCGCCCTCGCCCTCGCCTGAGCCCCCACCGCAACCCGTGCGCCATGGCGTCGCGGGGGTTGGCACCCGCCCACGCCAGACGCCGGCCGGGTCACTCAGCCGGCGAGGTGGCCCCAGCGACCAGCCAGCTCCGACCAGGGACCGACGTCGGCCACCTGCCCCTCCACCATGACCACGACACGGTCGGCCTGGGCCAGCGCCGCCCGCTTGGAGGTGGCCCCGATCACCGTGGCGCCCCGCCGGCGCAGTGCCGACCACAGCTCGATCTCGGTGGCCGAGTCGAGGGCGGAGGAGACGTCGTCGGCCAGCAGCAGCTCGGCCTCGCACGCCAGGGCGCGCGCCAGCGCGAGGCGCTGCACCTGGCCTCCGGAGAGCCGCACGCCCCGGTGCCCGACCAACGCGTCGGGGCCACCTGCCGACTCCACGTCGGGGACCAGCCGCGCGGTGTCGAGGGCGGGCAGCACCACACGGTCGGCGTGGTCGAGCCGGACGTTGTCGTTGAAGGTGCCGGACAGCACGCGCGGGACCTGGGCGACATGGGCCACCCGCCCCGGCCGCAGGAAGGTCTGCGGGTCGGCAACCGGCTCGCCGTTCCAGCGCAGCTGCCCGGTGCTCGACACGAGGCCGGCCAGCGCCGACAGCAGGCTCGACTTGCCCGAGCCCACCTGCCCCAGCAGCAGGACCAGCTCGCGGGCGCCGACGGTCAGGTGGACGTCGGCGGCGCCGCGGGTGCCGTCGTCGTGCACCGCGGTCAGGCCGACCAGCTCCAGGCGGTGCAGCGGCTCCCGGGGCGCCGGCTCCGGCGCCGGCGCGGCACCGGTGACCAGGTCGAGCCCTGAGGGCACGCGCATCAGGTCGCCTCCACCGGCCAGCCGGCTGGTGGTGTGCATCCAAGCGCGGGTGCCCGGCGCCTCGGTGATCACCGAGCCGGCCACCCGGCCGAACCAGTCGAAGCCGTTGACCGCACCGGCGACGAGCAGCGCCGTCGCGAGGCCCCAGCCGCCCCGGACGTGGACCGCCCAGGCGGCGACGACGCCGCACTGGACCATGACGATCGGGACGCCGTCGAGCAGCGCCTGCACCCGGTGCTCGCGGACGGCCGCGTCCACCCGGCCGCCGTCGACCTCGCGCAGGTGGGCGTGCACGCTGGGCGTCGAGGCGGCGAGCTTGACGGTGCGCACCGAGTCCAGGGTCGAGACCAGAGAGCGGCCGAACCGGGCCCGGGCCGCAGCGGACGCGGCGGCGGACCGCCCGGCGACCCGCCGGCCCAGCGAGGAGGCCAGCGCGGAGGCCACCATCACCGCGAGGAGCACGCCTCCGGCCAGCAGGCTGCGGGCGACGGCGGCGGTGACGGCGGCGATCGCCAGGCCGTTGACGAAGTCGACCCACCGGTCGGCGTAGCGCGCCAGCCGGTCGGCGTCCATGGCCCGGGCGACCACCTCACCCGGTGGCGTGCGCTCCAGTCGGTGCTGCGCGGTCTGCCCGACGAGCACCGCGGAGCGGACCCGCAGCATCACCGAGATCCACCAGCGCGGGTAGCGGCGGAACGCCTCGGCGAGCAGGAGCGGCGAGACCAGCAGGGAGACCACCAGGGCGACCGTGAGCGGCACCGGGCTCTGGCCCCTCTGGAGGGCGACCACGAGGTGGCCCCAGATCCACCCGGTGACCGCACCGAACGCGCCCGACAGGGCCGAGGCCAGGAACAGCGCGATGCTGACCAGACCCCAGCGGGGCGCGACGCGCAGCGCTGACAGCGTCGCCCTCGTCAGCCCGGGGACCGGAGCCAGGCGTGGAGCGGCCGGCGGCTCGCCGGCCCGACGGGCCGTGCCGACCTGCGCGGCGCCGTCGGCCACCGCAGCGCTCGGCCCGGGCACGGTGGAGGTGCCGGGCGAGGAGGGGTCGCCCGACCCGGGAACCGTGGAGGTGCGGGGCGGCCCGACGTGCTCGGCGGCCAGGGCCTCCAGCAGCATGCTGTCGTCCTCCTCGGCCGCCGCCTCCAGCAGGGCGCGGAAGGGGCCCGGCTCCGCGGCGACGTGGGCCCGGAGGCCCTGCTGCACCACGCGCCCGCCCTCGAGCACCGCCACCTGCTCGGCCCGGCGGGTGGTCGAGAGCCGGTGGGCGACCAGCAGGCCGGTGCGCCCGGACAGGAGGCGCTCGGCCGCGCGGACCACGTGGGCCTCGGTGACCGGGTCCATGCGGGCGGTGGCCTCGTCGAGCACCACGACGCGCACATCCCGCACCAGCAGCCGGGCGAAGGCCACGAGCTGCTCCTCGCCGGAGGACAGCGTGGTGCCGCCGGGACCCAGGAGCGTGTCCAGGCCGTCGGGGAGGCCGGCCACCCAGTCCTGCAGGCCCAGCTCCACGACCGCCGCCTCGACCGCGGTGCGCGACACCGGCTCGAAGAGCGTGATGTTGTCGGCCAGGGTGCCGGCAAGGATCTCGGTGCGCTGGGTCACCACACCCACGGCCGAGCGCAGCCGCTGCAGGTCGACGTCGAGCACGTCGATCCCGCCGAGCAGCACCGAGCGGGGCTCGGGCTCGACGGCCCGGGACAGCAGCGAGGCCAGGGTCGACTTGCCGGAGCCGGTGCGGCCCACGAGGGCGCACGTGGTGCCCGCCGGCACGTGCAGATCGACGTGCTGGAGAGCGAAGCGCCCTTCGACGTAGGCGAAGTGCAGGTCGCGGAACTGCACGTCCAGCGCGCCGTCGGGCAGGTCCTGGCCACCGACGGGCTCGCGCTCGGCGCCGAGCAGCCCGCGCAGCCGCAGCACCGCCCCGAACCCGGCCTGCAGGTCGGGCAGGTGCCGGGCGAGCATGTCGACCTGGCCGACGAACATCGTGGTGACGAGGAACAGGGTGACCAGGGCGGCGGTGTCCAGGCGCGCGTGCACGACCAGCGTCACGCCGAGCAGTGCGGTGGCGGCCAGGACGGCGTGCAGCAGCGTGCCGGTGCGGCGACCGATGCGGGCCTCGACCTCGAGCACCGCGGCGAAGTGGTCGTGGACCTTGGCGGCCAGCTCGGTGCACCGCCGCAGCACATGGGCCTGGCCCAGGCTGGCCCGCAGGTCGTCGCGTCCGGCGACACCCTCCTCCATCGCCGCGGCGTGGTCGGTCCAGGCCGCCTCCTCCACCACCTTCAGGGCCGAGACCCGCGGCAGCAGCGGGCGCACGGCGAACAGCGCCGCCACTCCCGTCAGGGGGAAGAGGAAGAACGCGGGCCACCAGGTGATGCCGCCCACGACCCACAGCGGGCCGGCGGCCAGCAGCGTGCGGATCGCCATCCAGGCGCCCTGCCGCAGCAACGTCCCCACCTCGTGGGTGTCGTCGTCGACGCGGTCGAGGACCTCGCCGACGGCCTGCTCGGTCAGGGTGGCCAACGGCTGGTGCAGCGCGGCGTCGAGCAGGTCGGCACGCAGCCGTCCCTCGGCCCGGTCGACGTGCCCGGCCCACAGGGTGCGGGCTGCGGTGTCGAGCACCGCGGCGCCCACGACACAGATGGCGAGCAGCCCGACCAGCGCCGGTGTGGCGTGCGCGGCCAGCCGCCCTGCGACCAGAGACCCCAGGGAGGTGCCCAGCGCCGCGACGGCACAGGCCAGCAGCGCCATCACGGCCACCGGGCCGCGCAACCGCCGCCAGTCGACGGGACGGCCCCGCTCCGGCGGGCGTATGGGATCGGCGACGGCGCGGGCGGACTCGAGCTGGGTGACGGACATCGCCCCCGACGCTACGGCCCGGCACCGACAGCCGTCGCGTGGTTTTCGCCCGCGTGCCAAGGCCGTGCGCCGGCCGGCGCCGGCAGGTCGGTCGCCGCCGAGCCGTCCCTGGAGCCGGCACCGCAGGGGTCATGCGACTCGCGGCCGGGCCCGGAGGGCAGGACCCCCGCGCCCGGTGCCGAGGGTCAGGCGTCCAGCGCCCGCTGCAGGTCCTCGACGAGGTCGCGCACGTCCTCCAGGCCGACCGAGACCCGCAGCACCCCGTCGGTGATGCCCACCCGCAGGCGCGCCTCCTCGCCGAGGCGCCGGTGGGTCGTGGTCGCCGGGTGGGTGATGAGCGACTTGGAGTCGCCGAGGTTGTTGGAGATGTCGATCACCCGCAGGGCGTTCATCAGGGTGAACGCCGCGTCCTTGCCGCCCTCGACCTCGAACGTCACCACCGTGCCGCCACCGAGCATCTGGGCGCGGGCCAGCTCGTGCTGGGGGTGCGACTCCAGCCACGGGTAGACGACCCGGGTCACCTTCGGGTGGGCCTCCAGGGCGCGGGCCAGCTCCAGCGCGGAGGCGGCCATCCGCTCGACCCGCAGCCGCAGCGTCTCCAGCCCCTTGAGCAGCACCCAGGCGTTGAACGGCGACATCGACGGGCCGGTGTGCCGCATCAGGTTGCGCACGGGACCGTTGACGAACTCCGCGGTCCCGAGCACCGCCCCGCCGAGCGTGCGGCCCTGGCCGTCGATGTGCTTGGTGGCGGAGTAGACGATCACGTCGGCGCCCTGCTCCAGCGGGCGGGAGAACACCGGGGTGCCGAAGACGTTGTCCACGACGACCTGCGCCCCGGCAGCGTGGGCCAGGTCGCACACCGCGCGGATGTCGACCAGCTCCTGCATCGGGTTGCTCGGCGACTCGAAGAACACCGCGGTCGTCGGCTGCGACAGCGCCTCACGCCACTGGTCCAGGTCGGCCCCGTCGACGAAGACGGTCTCGACGCCCCAGCGCGGCAGGATCTCGTCGAGGATGACGAAGCAGGAGCCGAACAGCCCGCGCGCCGCCACGACCCGGTCGCCCCGGCCGAGCAGGGCGGCCAGCGCGACGAAGACGGCCGCCATCCCCGACCCGGTGGCGAAGCAGGCCTCGGTGCCCTCGAGCAGCCGCATCCGCTCCTCGAACATGTGCACCGTTGGGTTGCCGTAACGGGAGTAGACGAAGTGGTCGGTCTCCTCCTTGAACGCGGCCTCGGCCTCCTCCGCGCTGGAGTAGACGAAGCCCGAGGTGAGGTAGAGCGCCTCCGCGGTCTCGTCGAAACCGCTGCGCTGCAAGCCTCCCCGGACGGCAAGGGTGTCGGGCCGCAGCTCGCTCATCCCTGCCTCCAGGGCAGGCCGGCGACCTTCCACCCGGACACCGAGCGGTGTCCCTCACGGTCCAGCGGGCCCTCGAAGCCGTCGCTGACGTTGTACGCCGGGCCCAGTCCGGCCCGGGTCGCCGCCTCGGCCGCGGCCGCCGAGCGCACCCCGGACCGGCACAGGAAGTACAGCGGCATCCCCGCCTCGACGCCGGCGCCGCGCAGCTGGTCGAGGAAGTGCTCGTTGACCGACCCGTCCGGAAAGCGTTGCCATTCAAGGGGAACCACGCGCTTGCCGATGCCCGTCAGGTCCGGGAGACCCACATAGCTCCACTCCGCGGCGGTGCGCACGTCGACGAGGACCGCCGAGGGCTCCTGCTGCAACGCGGCATACGCCTCCTGCGGCGCGACGTCGCCGGCGTAGCTCATCGCCACTCCCCCTCACGCCGCAGCACCAGGGCCTGGGCGACGATGACCCGCTCGCCGTTGAACGTCAGCGACGGGGAGCCGTACAGCTCGTAGCCCTCGGCCAGGGCGGCACTGACCCGTTCGCAGAAGGCGCGGTCGTCCGGTCCGGTGAGGACGCGGTAGGCAAGTCGGTCGTCCATGGCCGCACCCTGCCACACGCGTCCGTATGCCGGATGGCTGGGCTCACGTCGTGGGACGGCCCGGGTGGGCCCGCCCCGGGACGGCCGGGGTGGCCCGCCTCGGGACTGCCCGGTTCAGCCCTGGCGCAGGTGGGCGGTGTGGTTGACGAAGGCCACCGAGGCCCCGCCGTCCTGCCACACCTCGACCGCCGACAGCGACGCCGGCGCGGTCAGCAGACGCCAGATCCGGTCGTGCGGGATGCCGAGGAGCTCGGTGAGGACGACGAGGATCGGCTTGCGGTGGGTCGCGACCACGACGACGCCACCGCCGTCGACGGCACGCGCGTAGGCGCCGAGGACCCGTTGCGCCAGCGCCGCGTGGCTCTCGCCGCCGGGGCGGGCGTAGTCCAGGTCACCGCGCAGCCGGCGCAGCTCCTCGGGCCAGCGGGCGGAGATCTGGCCGACGCTCTTGCCGTCCCAGTCGCCGAAGTTCTGCTCGTCCCAGTCGGCGTCGACCTCCGGCTCGACGCCGAGGACCCGGGCGATCGCGTCGCCGGTCTGCCTGGCCCGCGCGAGCGAGGAGGTCACGAGCCGTGCCGTGCTGTGCCCGACCAGGGACTCCACGGCGCGTGCCGCCGCCAGGGCCTGGGCCTGGCCGGCAGGGTTGAGCACCGGGTCCGTCCCGCCACGCCCGTCGAGCCGGCCGGACACGGTGAAGTCGGTGACGCCGTGGCGCACGAGGACCAGCCGGGTCGGCACGCCCAGGTCGGGGGCGGTGCTGGTGGACTCCGCCGACGTCGCCTGCGCCGTCTCGGTCGCCGTGACCCCGACGGTGCGGTTGATCGACTCACCGTCCATGGCGGCGTTGGCCAGCTTGTCGGCGGCGGAGTTCTCCGCGCGCGGGATCCAGGTGAAGCGCACCGAGCCGCCGGCGTCGCTGATCTGCGCGGCGACGTCCCGGGCCTGGAGCGCCAGGCGGCGCATGTCCTCGTGCTTGATCTTCCAGCGGCCGGACATCTGCTCGATGACCAGCTTGGAGTCCATGCGGACCTCGACGTCGGCCCCGGGCTCGAGGTCGAGCACCGCCTCGAGACCGGCGACGAGACCGGAGTACTCGGCGACGTTGTTGCTGGCGATGCCGACCGACTCGGCGCGCTCCGCGAGCACGGCGCCGGTGGCGGGGTCGCGGACCAGCGCACCGTAGCCGGCGTTGCCCGGGTTGCCCCGGGAGCCGCCGTCGGCCTCGACGACGAGCCTGCGCCCGGCCACCGGGCTTAGAGGCCGGACTCGGAGGTGCGCACGAGGATGCGGCGGCACTCCTCGCAGCGCAGCACCTCGTCGTCGGCAGCCGCGGCGATGCGGTTCATGTCGACCTGGTTCAGCTCCAGCCGGCAGCCCTCGCACCGACGCTGGCGCAGGGCCGCGGCACCGACCCCGCCACTGCTGGCACGGATCTTCTCGTAGAGGGCGACGAGGTCCTCACCGACGCCGGGGACGACGTTGGAGCGGTTGGCCGCGAGCTGCGCGGCCTCGGCGTCGAGCTCGGCCAGCGCCTTGTCGCGCGAGGCCTCGAGCACCTCGACCTTGGCGGTCAGCTCGGCGCGCGCGGACTCCAGCTCGGCGACCCGCGCCTCCAGGGTCTCGGCCCGCTCCATGACCTCGAGCTCGATGTCCTCGAGCTCGGACTGCCGCCGGGCCAGCGAGGCCACCTCGTGCTGGAGCGCCTGGAGGTCCTTGGCCGTGCCCTGGCCGGAGTTGAGCCGGGCCTGGTCGCGGGCCGAGCGGTCCCGCACGAGCTGCACGTCGGCCTCGGCCTTGGCCACCTCGCGCTGGACGTCGCTGTGGGCGGTCCGGGCGCGGACCAGCTCGGTGTCAAGGGCCGCGGTCTGCGCCGCGAGCTGGGCCAGCTCCTTCAGCTCCGGGAGCGTGCCCTTGCGGTGCGCGATCTGGTCCAGGCGCGTGTCCAGCGCCTGCAGGTCGAGCAGTCGCCACTGACGGCTGGTGTCGGCTTTCAGGACGTACCTCCGGGCAGCTCGGCACCGACCACGAAGTCCCAGGGGTCGGTGCGCAGTGTTGAGATGTGAAGGTCCACCGTAGTGCCCCGCTCGCCGAGGGCGGTCAACAGCCTCTCGCGGGCGCTGGCCAGCCAGAGCGACTCGGTGGCCCAGTGGCCGGCGTCCACCAGGTAGGGGGTGCCGCCCCGGGCCTCCTCGCGGGCCTCGAGGACGGGGTGGTGGCGCAGGTCGGCGGTGACGTAGACGTCGGCGCCGCTGGCCCGCACGTGGTCGAACATGTCGTCCCCGGCGCCCCCGACGACGGCGACCGTGCGCACCTGCCCGTCGGCGGGTCCGGCCACCCGGATGCCGCCGGCCGCAGCGGGCAGCGCGGCCGCGACCCGGTCGGCGAACGCGCGCAGCGACTCACCCTCCGGCAGCTCCCCGACCCGCCCGAGCTGTTGCCCCTCCACGACCGCGAGCGGCCTCAGCGCGGACAGGCCGAGTGCCGTCGCCAGGGCGTCGCAGACGCCCGGTGAGGCGACGTCGGCATTGGTGTGCGCGACATACAGGGCGATGTCGCCGACGACCAGGGCGGTGACCGCCGCACCCTTGGCGGTGGTGGTGGCCACGCTGTGCACGCCGCGCAGCAGCAGCGGGTGGTGCGTCACGAGCAGGTCGGCCCCGGCGTCGCGGGCCTCCTCGATGACGGCCAGGGTCGCGTCGACGGCGAGGTGGACCCGGCGCACCGGCTGGTCCGGGTCACCGGTCACCAGCCCCACCTGGTCCCACGACTGCGCGGTCTCCGGCGGGTACAGCCCGTCGAGAGCGGCCACCACCTCGGCGAGGGTCAGCTCCTGCATGTGGGCCCGGCCGGTCTCGAACCGACGACACCCGCGGTGTAAACGCGGTGCTCTACCAACTGAGCTACAGGCCCCACCCGGTCCGGCGTCAGCGCTGGACCAGGGTCTTGAGGGCGGCGTGGTAGCCGCCGAAGTCACGTGCCTCGCCGACCTTGTTGACCAGGCTCCAGCGCACGGTGCCCTCGGTGTCGATGAGGAAGGTCCCGCGCAGGGCGAAGCCTCCTTGCTCGTCGAAGACGCCGTAGGCCCGGGCGACCTCGCCGTGCGGCCAGTAGTCCGACAGCACCGGGAACTCATAGCCCTGGGACTCCGACCAGGCCCGCTGGGTGAACATGTGGTCGACCGAGATCGCGAGCACCTGCACGTCGTCGTTCTCGAACGCGGCGAGGTTGTCGCGGATCTCGCACAGCTCGCCGGTGCACAGGCCGGAGAAGGCGAACGGGTAGAAGACGAGCACGACGTTCTTGTCGCCGTGGAAGTCCGAGAGCGAGATCTTCTGGCCGTGCTGGTCCTTCAGCCGGAAGTCTGGAGCGTGCTCCCCGACCACGGGGGGAACGGAGACGACCGGGAAGGCGTGCACGTCGGAAGCGCTCATGGCGCCCAGTGTGCCAGCCGTCAGCGACGCGCCGTCTTCGGGGCGACCAGCCGCGTGCCCGCCCAGTCGGCGCAGGCGTTGACCGTGCCGGACGTGTGCAGGCCGGCGGTCAGCGCGGCCTCCTCGACGTCGCTGGCGTCGACGTGGCCGTCTCGCCCGGCCTTGGGCGTCAGCAGCACGATGAAGCCCCGGTCGGCCAGGTTGGTCAGCGCGTCCACGAGGGCGTCGACCAGGTCGCCGTCCTCCTCGCGCCACCACAGGACCACCGCGTCCGCGACGTCGGTGGAGTCCTCGTCCTCGAGCTCCGCCCCCGTCACGGTCTCGATGGCAGCGCGGAGGGCGTCGTCGACGTCGTCGTCCCAGCCGAACTCCTGCACTGCCTGCCCCGATACGAACCCCAGCTTCGCGACCGAGCCGTTCGTTGCTGCCGCTTCCGCGGTCGCACCCACCGTCGTGTCCTCCTTGTTGAGATCCCCCGCCGAGCGGCGAACCGTGTTGTTGCTTCCGCTGCGTAGTCCACTAGGTCAAGAGGGATAGTGCAAGCAGTTCGTCCCGATCTGGTCAGGAGTGACCATGCCGCGGACACCCACCAGCGCCTGCGCGGCACCCGGTCCCGGCATACAGTCGCCCCATGGTTGACCCTGAGGCGCAGGCACACATCGACCCCCCGAAGACCTGGGCGACGGGGGTCCCCGCGATCGCCAGCTCGTTCAAGCACGGCCTGGAGCAGATGGGGGCGGCACGCACCGCCCGCACCTTCCTGCGGCTGAACCAGGACAAGGGGTTCGACTGCCCCTCGTGCGCGTGGCCCGACCCGGACCCGGAGGCCCGGCACACGGCGGAGTTCTGCGAGAGCGGGGCCAAGGCGGTCGCCTGGGAGGCGACCACGCGCCGCGTCGACCGGGCCTTCTTCGCGAAGCACTCGATCGCCGCACTGCACGAGCAGAGCGAGTGGTGGCTGGGCCAGCAGGGCCGCCTGACCGAGCCGATGTACAAGCCCGAGGGTGGGACCCACTACGAGCCCGTGTCGTGGGACGAGGCCAACGCGATCATCACCCGGCACCTGCGCGCGCTGCCCAACCCCGACGACGCGGCGTTCTACACCAGTGGCCGCACCAGCAACGAGGCCGCGTTCGCCTACCAGCTGCTGGTCCGCGCCTACGGCACCAACAACCTGCCCGACTGCTCCAACATGTGCCACGAGTCCTCCGGCCACGCCATGTCCGAGCAGATCGGCATCGGCAAGGGCGCGGTGACGCTGAACTCCCTCGAGCAGGCCGAGCTCATCGTCATCACCGGCCAGAACCCGGGCACCAACGCCCCGCGGATGCTGACCCACCTGGAGAACGCCAAGAAGAACGGCGCCGTCATCGTCGCCATCAACCCGCTGCCCGAGGCGGCGCTGATCCGGTTCCGCAACCCGCAGAACGTCAAGGGCATCGTCGGCACCGGCACCGCCATGGCCGACGACTTCCTCCAGATCCGCCTCGGCGGCGACCACGCCCTGTTCCGCGCCGTGGCCCACCTCCTGCTCGAGGCCGAGAAGGCCAACCCCGGCACGGTCCTCGACCGCGCCTTCATCGAGGAGCGCACCAACGGGTATGCCGCCTACGAGGCGGCCGTGGGCACGCTCGACTGGGAGCAGACCGAGAAGGCGACGGGCCTGGCCCGCGAGGACATCGAGGCCCTCGCCCAGCGCTTCCTGGCGTCGCGGGCGACCGTGGTCTGCTGGGCGATGGGGCTGACCCAGCACCGGCACGCCGTGGCGACGATCCAGGAGGTCGTCAACGTGCTGCTGCTCCAGGGCAACATCGGCAAGCCCGGCGCTGGCCCGTGCCCGGTGCGCGGCCACTCCAACGTCCAGGGCGACCGCACCATGGGGATCTGGGAGCAGATGCCCGCCGAGTTCCTGGACAAGCTGGCCAAGGAGTTCTCCTTCGTGCCGCCGCGTGAGCACGGGCTCGACGCGGTCGGGGTGGTGCGGCGGCTGCGCGAGAAGTCGCTGCGGGTCTTCTTCGGCATGGGCGGCAACTTCGCCATGGCCACGCCGGACACCCCGGTGGTCCACGAGGGGCTGCGCGGCTGCGACCTGACGGTGCACGTGTCGACCAAGCTGAACCGCTCGCACACGGTGACCGGCCGCGAGGCCCTGATCCTCCCGGCACTCGGCCGCACCGACCGCGACGAGACCCCGCGCGGGGTCCAGGCCGTCAGCGTCGAGGACTCCCAGAGCCAGGTGCACCTGTCCTCGGGCTCGCTGAACCCGCCCTCGGAGCAGTGCCACAGCGAGGTCCGCATCGTCGCCGACCTGGCCCGCCACCTCGTGCCCGACGTCGGCCAGATCCCCTGGGCCACCTTCGCGGAGGACTACGACGCGATCCGCGACCGGGTGGCCGACGTGGTCAAGGGCTTCGAGGACTTCAACACCCGGGTGCGCGAGCCGGGCGGCTTCCTCCTGCCGCACAAGCCGCGCGACTCCCGCGAGTTCGACACCGACGACGGCAAGGCGCAGTTCGTCGTCGCGCCGGTGCAGCTGCTCGAGGTGCCCGAGGGCCGGCTGCTGCTGCAGACGATCCGCAGCCACGACCAGTTCAACACCACCGTCTACGGCCACGACGACCGCTACCGCGGCATCCACGGCGGGCGCCGGGTCGTGATGGTCAACCCGACCGACCTGCACCGGATGGGCCTGCACCAGGGCGACCTCGTCGACCTCGTCAGCGAGTTCGAGGGCGTCGAGCGGCGGGCGGAGCAGTTCCGGGTGGTGTCCTACCCGACGGCGCAGGGCTGCGCCGCGGCCTACTACCCGGAGACCAACGTGCTGATGGCGACCGACCACGTGGCGGAGAAGAGCAACACCCCCGTGGCCAAGAGCCTGGTCGTCCGCCTCGAGAAGGCCTGACCGGCCACAGCGAGCCACCGCCCTCCCCACCGAGGTCGACGAGACGCACCCCTCAGGAGCCCTGAGGGGTGGGTTTCGTCGACCTCGGCGAAGGTCAGCCGGTGAACAGCTTGGCGGCCTTGGCCAGGGTCTGCCACAGGCCGTAGGCCAGCGGCGTGGCCACCACCAGCCAGGCACCCAGGACGGCCACGACCGGCGACGCCGCCTCCGGCCCGGCCCCGGATCCGTCGTAGGTGGAGCGGTGCGCGTGCGACTCGATGTTCGTGCCCCGGCTGCTCATGCCCCGACCTCCTGCAGCTCGCCGGCGGCACCGGCCGCCGCCGTGTCGAAGTGCCGCCGGTCCACGTCACGGACCAGCAGGTTGGCCACGAAGCCCACGGCCAGCACCGCCACCATGAGCAGCAGCGCCGGCCGGTAGGCCGAGGCGGTCAGCGTGCCGGGCTTGCCCGAGGTGTCGAGGATCCCGTTGACGATCAACGGCCCGGCGACACCAGCGGCCGACCACGCCGTGAGCAGCCGACCGTGGATGGCGCCCACCTCGAGGGTGCCGAAGAGGTCCTTGAGGTAGGCCGGGACGGTCGCGAAACCGCCGCCGTAGAAGGAGATGATCACCGCGGCCACCCCGACGAACAGGACCGTCGAGGCGGTCGCGACGGTGGCGAGCAGGACGTACATCACGATGCCCACGCCGAGGTAGAGCACGTAGATCCGTTGCCGCCCGGTGACGTCGGAGGTGGTGGACCAGAGGAAGCGGCCGGCCATGTTGGCCAGGCTCAGCAGGCCGACGAAGCCGCCCGCCGCCGCCGCGGTGACCGACGAGCTCCCGCCGGAGCGGAAGAAGTCCTGGATCATCGGCGCGGCCTGCTCCAGGATCCCGATGCCGGCGGTGACGTTGCAGAAGAGCACCACCCACAGCAGCCAGAACTGGCGCGTGCGGATCGCCTCCGCGGCCCGCACCTGGGCTCCGCCCCGGCCGGCGATGTGCGCCGCGTGGCCGTCGTCGACGCCGGTGCCCGGCGGCACCCGCACCAGGGCGGCCCCGAAGAGCATCAGCACGAGGTAGCCGACGCCCAGGACGAGGAACGTCATCGCGAGCGCGTGCCCGTCGGCGACGGCGTTCTTGGCAGTGGGGTCGAAGCCGGGGTCGAAGTGCCCGAGCAGCGCGTTGGACAGCGGCGAGGCGATGAGCGCCCCGCCCCCGAAGCCCATGATCGCCATGCCCGTCGCCAGCCCGGGCCGATCGGGGAACCACTTGATCAGCGTCGAGACCGGCGAGATGTAGCCGATGCCCAGCCCGATGCCGCCGATGACGCCGTAGCCGAGGTAGAGCAGCCACAGCTGCGAGGTGGCGATGCCGAGGGACCCGATGAGGAACCCCACGCTCCAGCAGAGCGCGGCCACCACCATCGAGGCCCGCGGGCCGTGCCGCTCCACCCACGTGCCACCGAAGGCGGCCGAGAGCCCGAGCATGACGATCGCGATCGAGAAGATCGCCGCCACCGGCGTCTGCGACGTGCCGAAGTGGGCCACCAGCGAGGTCTTGAACACGCTGAACGCGTAGACCTGCCCGATCGCCAGGTGCACCGCCAGCGCCGCCGGCGGGATGAGCCACCTGCTGAACCCCGGGCGCGCGACGCTGCGCTCCCTGTCGAGAACCGACATGTCAGACCTCCCCTGCCCCTTGGCCCGGACGGTACCCCCGGCCGGGGCGTGACGCCCGTCGAACGTGCCCGGCATACAGTCGCTGCATGGGACGTGTCACCCGCCGCACCCCGGCGCACCGCATCGACGTCAGCGACCCCGCAGGACCCCGCGTCGTCGCCCGGCCCGACACGGTGACCGTCGAGGAGCCGCTGGAGATCCGGGTCGGGGGCACCTCCCTCGCGGTCACCATGCGCACCCCCGGCGACGACTTCGACCTGGCCATCGGGTTCCTGCTCACCGAGGGGCTGATCGGCGCCGCGTCCGACGTGCGGCAGCTGATGCACTGCCTCGACGAGGGCGAGGACGGCCGGCCCACCTACAACGTCGTCGACGTGACCCTGGCCGAGGGCGTCGAGCCCCCGCCGGCCAGCGCGGCGCGCGACTTCTTCACGACCAGCTCGTGCGGCATCTGCGGCAAGGCCAGCATCGAGGCGATCACCACCAAGAGCCGGTATGCCGTGGCGCAGGACCCGGTGCGGATCTCCCCCACCGTCGTGGCCGCCCTGCCGGCGGCGCTGCGCCGGCAGCAGAAGGTCTTCGACCGCACCGGCGGGCTGCACGCCGCCGGGCTGTTCACCGCCGACGGGGAGCCGGTCGTCGTCCGCGAGGACGTGGGCCGGCACAACGCCGTCGACAAGGTGCTGGGCTGGGCGGCCCGCGAGGGGCGGGTGCCGCTGACCGGGCACGTCCTCGCCGTCAGCGGCCGGGCCAGCTTCGAGCTGACCCAGAAGGCGCTCATGGCCGGCGTGCCGGTCCTCGCGGCGGTGTCGGCGCCCTCGAGCCTTGCCGTGGACCTGGCCACCGAGGCCGGGATGACGCTGGTCGGCTTCGTCCGCGACCCGCGCCTGACGGTCTACGCCGGGGGCGCCCGACTGGGGATCACCGCCGGTCAGGACGCGGTTACCACCGGGTAGGCAACCGGGCCGGAAGTCAAGGACCCGGACCCGAATGTGACCAAGCCCGCGTTCGGGTGGAGGATGGGGTGTCACTGACCTCCGCGCGCGACCCCCACGGGTCTCCGGCGCCAGTGACTGACAGTGCGAGAAAGGACAAGGCGTGGTGGCACGCGAGGAAGCCGGACCCATCCTGAACGGCATCCCCAGTCAGCTCCCGGACATCGACCCCGAGGAGACGCAGGAGTGGCTCGAGTCGCTGGACGGGGTGATCGACGAGAGCGGACGCACCCGTGCGCGCTACGTCATGCTCAAGCTCCTCGAGCGGGCGCGGGAGCGCCAGATCGGCGTGCCGTCCCTGACGGCGACCGACTACATCAACACGATCGCCCCCGAGGGCGAGCCGTGGTTCCCCGGTGACGAGGAGGTCGAGCGCCGCTACCGCGCCTTCCTGCGCTGGAACGCCGCGGTCATGGTGCACCGCGCGCAGCGCCCGGAGATCGGCGTCGGCGGCCACATCTCGACCTACGCCTCGGCCGCGACGCTCTACGAGGTGGGCTTCAACCACTTCTTCCGTGGCAAGGACCACGAGGGCGGCGGCGACCAGGTCTTCATCCAGGGCCACGGCTCCCCCGGCATCTACGCCCGCGCCTTCCTCGAGGGCCGGCTGACCGAGGAGCAGCTCGACGGCTTCCGCCAGGAGCACTCCCACGTGGTCGACGGCAAGCCGGTGGCGCTGCCGTCCTACCCGCACCCGCGCCTCATGCCGGACTTCTGGGAGTTCCCGACGGTGTCCATGGGCCTGGGCCCGATGAACGCCATCTACCAGGCGCAGTTCAACAAGTACCTCCACAACCGCGGCATCAAGGACACCAGCCAGCAGCACGTCTGGGCGTTCCTCGGCGACGGCGAGATGGACGAGCCCGAGTCGCGCGGCCTGCTCCAGGTCGCGGCCGGCGAGGAGCTGGACAACCTCACCTTCGTCGTCAACTGCAACCTGCAGCGCCTCGACGGCCCGGTCCGCGGCAACGGCAAGATCATCCAGGAGCTCGAGGCGTTCTTCCGCGGCGCGGGCTGGAACGTCATCAAGGTCGTCTGGGGCCGTGAGTGGGACCCGCTGCTGGCGGCCGACCGCGACGGCGCGCTGGTGCACCTGATGAACACCACGCCCGACGGTGACTACCAGACCTACCGGGCCAACGACGGGGCGTTCATCCGCGAGCACTTCTTCGGCCGCGACCCGCGCACCCGCGCGATGGTCGACGGGATGACCGACCAGGACATCTGGAACCTCAAGCGCGGCGGCCACGACTACCGCAAGGTCTACGCGGCCTACAAGGCGGCGATGGAGCACACCGGGCAGCCGACGGTCATCCTGGCCAAGACCATCAAGGGCTACGGCCTGGGCACGCACTTCGCGGGCCGCAACGCCACGCACCAGATGAAGAAGCTGACCCTCGACGACCTCAAGGGCCTGCGCGACAGCCTGCGCATCCCGATCAGCGACGAGCAGCTCGAGGCCAACCCCTACCTGCCGCCGTACTACCACCCCGGCGAGGACGACCCGACGATCCAGTACCTGCGGGAGCGCCGGCAGAAGCTCGGCGGCGGGATCCCGAACCGTCGCGTGCAGCCCAAGGCCCTGAAGCTGCCCGAGCACACCGCCTACGAGGCGGTGAAGAAGGGCTCGGGCAAGCAGCAGATCGCCACCACGATGGCGTTCGTCCGCCTGCTCAAGGAGCTCATGCGCGACAAGGAGTTCGGCCGCCGCGTGGTGCCGATCATCCCCGACGAGGCGCGCACCTTCGGCATGGACTCGTTCTTCCCGACGGCCAAGATCTACAACCCGCACGGGCAGAACTACACCTCGGTCGACGCCGACCTGATGCTGGCCTACAAGGAGTCCCCGCAGGGCCAGATCCTGCACGTGGGCATCAACGAGGGCGGCTCCGTTGCGGCGTTCACCGCCGCGGGCTCGGCCTACGCCACCCACGGCGAGCCGATGGTGCCGGTCTACGTCTTCTACTCGATGTTCGGCTTCCAGCGGACCGCCGACTCGATCTGGGCGGCGGCCGACCAGATGGCCCGCGGCTTCCTCATCGGCGCGACCGCCGGCCGCACCACCCTCACCGGTGAGGGCCTGCAGCACGCCGACGGCCACAGCCCGCTGATCGCCTCGACCAACCCGGCGGTCGTCTCCTACGACCCGGCCTACGCCTACGAGATCGCCACGATCGTCGAGGACGGCCTGCGTCGCATGTACGGCGACAACCCCGAGGACGTCATCTACTACGTCACGGTCTACAACGAGCCCTACGTGCAGCCGGCCCAGCCGGAGGACGTCGACACCGAGGGCATCCTCAAGGGCATGTACCTGCTCAAGCCCGGCAACGCCGAGGGCAAGGACGGCGCCCCGCGGGCGCAGCTGCTCGCCTCCGGCGTCGGCGTGCCGTGGGCCCTGGAGGCCCAGGAGCTGCTGCGCGAGGACTGGGGCGTGGTGGCCGACGTGTGGTCGGTGACCTCGTGGGGCGAGCTGCGCCGCGACGGCCTGGCCGCCGACGAGCAGGCGTTCCTGCACCCCGAGGCCGAGCAGCGCGTGCCCTACGTGACCCAGCGCCTCCAGGACGCACCCGGCCCGGTCATCGCCGTGTCGGACTACATGCGTGCGGTGCAGGACCAGATCGCGCAGTGGGTCCCGGGTGACTTCGTCTCCCTGGGTGCCGACGGCTTCGGCTTCTCCGACACCCGCCCGGCGGCCCGTCGCTACTTCCACATCGACGGCCCGTCCCTCGCGGTGCGGACGCTGCAGATGCTGGCGAAGCGCGGCGAGGTCGACCCGTCGGTGGCACAGCAGGCAGCCGAGCGCTACCGCCTGCTCGACATCACGGCCGGCACCTCGGGCAACGCCGGCGGCGACGCCTGACCGGACGGCATACCGGCCTGACACGTCGGAGGGCGGCAGCGAGCGTGAGGATCGCTGCCGCCCTCCGGCACGTGCAGGGGTGTGCCGCGCAGCTCACCTCCCGCACCGCCCACCTCCCGCACCGACCACCTCCCGCGCCGCCGCTCCACGCGGCAACGCGCAGGGACCCGGCTACGGCGCGGGGAAGGGCGCGTCGGCCGGCGTCTCCGCCCGCCAGGGGCTGCGCCACGGCGCGGCCTCCCAGCCCTCCATGATGTAGATGCGCTCGCGCGCGACCTTCTCGTCCCGGAACTCCATGAGGTTGACGACGAACTGCCACGGCTCGCCGTTGTAGGAGATGAGGTTCTCGACCACGACGAGGTCGTCGCGGTGGACGACCCGGCGGATGTGGAAGCGCACGCCGTAGGGCAGCTGCTCGCGCCACACCTTGAAGTTGGCCACGCCCTCGAAGCGCTCCCCGGACTGGGGGAACTCGAGCACGGCGTCGTCGTGGTAGATCTCGTGGGTGATGTCCTGGTCTGTGCCGGCGTAGTCCCAGTGGCGCTGCAGCGTGGCCTGGAGCGTGGCCTCGTCGAGCATGGCGGCCTCCTTCGTCCCGCACCCACGGTAGGCCGACGCCGGGGGTCCGCCCACCCCCTCGCGCCCCAACCGCCGCGTCAGCCGGTCGCGGACAGGTCCCGGCGGGCGGTGACGCCGAGGTCGGCCTGGTCGGTGAAGAAGCCGTCGATACCCGCACGCAGGTAGCGCTCGTCCTCCGCCACCGCGTCACCCCGGGCGTCGGGGTCGCTGCCCCGGCGCAGGTCGGTGGGCAGGAACTGGTTCTCCGCGCGGAACGTGTACGGGATCACCCACAGCCCGGCGCGGTGGGCGTCGGCCACGAGGCTGGTCGGGGTGCCGAGCCGGCCGCCGGCCGTGCGCGGGATGACCTCGGCCTTGTCCGGCCCGATCGCGTTCACCACGCCCTTGAGCGTGCGCAGGCCGGCCGGGCTGGTCAGGGTCGCAAAGGTGCGCGGGTCGCCGTGGGAGCGCAGGTCGTAGGGCGCGCCCCGCGTCGCGGTCAGCAGCAGCGTCGGGGCCCTCAGCTTCCACCGCGAGCGCAGCTGCTCGAGGTTGGTCAGCTCGAAGGACTGCACCAGCACCGGGGCGTCGGCGCGGTCGAGCCCGGCCCGGCGCAGCTGGGCCACGAGGACCGGCTCGAGGTCCAGGCCCAGGGCGTGGAAGTAGGTGGGGTGCTTGGTCTCCGGGGCGACGCCGATCGGCCGGTGCAGCTCGCGCGAGAGCCGGGCCCGCAGGGCGAGCACCTCAGCGAAGGTCGGCACCTGGAACCTCCCGTCGTAGCGCACGTTCTGCGGCCGGACCGACGGGATCCGCTCCCTGGCACGCAGGGTGCGCAGCTCGGCGAGGGTGAAGTCCTCGGTGAACCAGCCGGTCTCGCGCACCCCGTCGACGACCTTCGTGGTCCGCCGGGAGGCGAACTCGGGGTGGTCGGCGACGTCGGTGGTCGCGCCGATCTCGTTCTCGTGCCGGGCCACCAGCACGTGGTCCTTGGTGGAGACCAGGTCCGGCTCGAGGTAGTCCGCGCCCATCCGCGCGGCCAGCTCGTAGGAGGCGAGGGTGTGCTCGGGCCGGTAGCCGGGGGCTCCGCGATGGCCAATGACCAGCGCCCGCGGCAGCAGCCTGGTCGCCGCGGCGGGCGGCCGCGCCCCCGTGACGACCGTTGGAGGTGCGTGCACACCGGTCGAGCAGCCGGCCCCGGCCGGCACCAGCAGGGCGAGCGCGGTCAGCAGTGCCGCACGGGCGCGTGCCGGTCTGGAGGTCCCCACCGGCGCAAGGCTAGGGGTGACCGACCCCACCCGTCGCCGCGGACCTGGTGCCCTTGTGCACGGCATACAAATAGGCTGGTGGCATGGCCACCCAGGGCAGCCGCATGAGCGCCGCCACCCGCCGCCGGGTCGAGCGCAGCGCGGGCGCGCTGTCGACCTCCGCGATCAAGCGGATGGAGGTCAACCTCGACTGGTATCGCGCGCTGTCCGCCGAGGACCGCTCCTGGGTCGGGCTGGTCGCCCAGGCGGGTATCGCCGCCTTCATCGCGTGGTGCCGCGACCCCTCCGACCAGCCGCACATCACCGCCGACGTGTTCGGGACGGCGCCGCGGGAGCTGACCCGCTCGATCAGCCTGGGGCAAACCCTGGACCTGGTCCGCGCCGTGGTCGACGTCGTCGAGGACGAGGTCGGCGAGCTGGCCGCGCCCGGCGAGGAGCAGGCGCTGCGCGAGGCGGTGCTGCGCTACTCCCGCGAGATCGCCTTCGCCGCGGCCCAGGTCTACGCCGAGGCCGCCGAGGCCCGCGGCGCCTGGGACGCCCGGCTGGAGTCCCTCGTCGTCGACGCGGTCCTGCGCGGCGAGGCCGACGACTCGATGCAGTCGCGAGCGACGGCGCTGGGGTGGGGGTCGGTCAGCCGCGTCGCCGTCGTCGCCGGCGTCACGCCCGGCGGGGACACCGCCGGCGTGGTCGACGCGCTGCGCCGGGCCGCCCGCCGGCACGGGGTGGAGTGCCTGGCCGCCGTGCAGGGGCAGCGGCTGGTGACCATCCTGGGCGGGGTGGACGACGCGCTCGGGCTCGCCCGAGCACTGGCGTCGCACTTCGCACCGGGGCCGATCGTGGTCGGCCCCGTGGTGCCGCACCTGTTCGCCGCCGGCCGCTCGGCCCGCTCGGCCCTGTCCGGGCTCGGCGCGGCGCGGGCGTGGCCTGAGGCGCCGCGCCCGGTCCTGGCCGACGACCTGCTGCCCGAGCGCGTGCTCACCGGCGACGCCCCGGCCCGGCGGATGCTGATCGACCAGGTCTACCGCCCGCTCGCTGCCAGCGGCGCCGCGCTGTTCGAGACCGCCACGGTCTACCTCGACGGTGGCGGCGGCCTCGAGGCGACCGCGCGCGTGCTGTTCGTGCACCCCAACACGGTGCGCTACCGGCTGGGCCGGATCGCCGCCCTGACCGGCTATGACCTGACCCAGCCACGCGAGGCGCACGTGGTGCGCATGGCCCTCGCCGTCGGTCGCCTGGCCGAGCCCGCGCAGCGGCCGTGGCGGCGGACCGTGCCCGGTCAGGAGCCGGTCACGACCCCGTCACCGGACGGAAACCCCGAGGACGCCTCCCTCGAGGCTTTGTAGGACCCCTCCAAAACACGCCCGAGGAGTTCGTGGCGTTCGGTCACGGCCCCGCCGCGGCTCACCGGCAAGGCTGGAGCCGTGCTCGTCATCGTCTGCCCTGGACAGGGCTCCCAGACCCCCGGCTTCCTCGCCCCCTGGCTGGAGCTGCCCGGATTCCGCGACCGCATGCAGTGGCTCTCGGCCGTGGCCGGCATGGACCTGGTCGCGCACGGCACCGAGTCCGACGCCGAGACCATCAAGGACACCGCCGTCGCCCAGCCGCTGATCGTCGGCGCCGGCCTCATCTCGCTGCTCGCGCTCTTCGAGCACCCCGCCGACGGCCACCGCGTCGTCGCGGGCGGTGCGGGCCACTCGGTCGGCGAGATCACCGCGGCGGCCGCCGCCGGCGTCATCACCGCCGAGCAGGCCATGGTCTTCGTCCGCGAGCGTGGCCGGGCCATGGCCGCCGCGAGCGCGGTCACGCCGACCGGCATGAGCGCCGTCCTCGGCGGCGACCCCGACGAGGTCGCCGCGACGCTGGAGCGCCACGGCCTGACCGCGGCCAACAACAACGGCGGCGGGCAGATCGTGGCCGCCGGCACGCTCGAGCAGCTCGAGGCCCTCAAGGCCGACCCGCCGGCCAAGGCCCGGGTCATCCCGCTCCAGGTCGCCGGTGCGTTCCACACCCACCACATGGCCCCCGCGGTGGACCTGCTCGGCGGCTACGCCCGCGCCATCTCCACCCACGACCCGCGCACCCGTCTGGTCTCCAACGCCGACGGCGCCGTCGTCCACGACGGGCGCGACGTGCTCAGGCGCCTGGTCACCCAGGTGAGCAACCCGGTGCGCTGGGACCTGTGCATGGAGACGTTCAAGGACATCGGCGTCACCGGCCTGATCGAGATCCCCCCGGCGGGCACGCTGGCCAACCTGGCCAAGCGCGGCCTGCCCGGCGTCGAGGTCCTCGCGATGAAGACCCCCGACGACCTCGAGGCCGCCCACCGGATGGTCCGCGAGCACGCCCAGCCCAGCCAGATCGCCGACAACCCCACCTGGCGGCTGGTCATCGCCCCCGCCAAGGGCACCGTGAGCTACACCGTCACCGAGGCCGGCACCACCGTCCCGGCCGGGTCCGTCGTCGCGACGGTCAACACCCTGCGCGACAGCTACTCCGTCACCGCACCGCACGGCGGACGGGTCATCGAGTGGCTCGTGGAGGACGGCGACCCCGTCTCCCCCGGCCAGCCGCTCCTGCGCCTGCACCCCACCGAAGTCTGAGCGACCCGGAGATGACCGAGATGACCCAGCCCACCCACCGCGGCACGCTGAACCCGCCCGCCGGTGCCCAGCACGCCCGCATCTGGGGTGTCGGCGGCTACCGCCCCGAGCGCGTGGTCACCAACGAGGAGGTCTGCACCTGGATCGACTCCTCCGACGAGTGGATCCGGGAGCGCTCCGGCATCGTCACGCGTCGCTTCGCGGCTCCGGAGGAGTCCGTGGTCGACATGGCCGAGCGCGCGGCCCGCAAGGCGCTGGCCGCGGCCGGCATCAACCCCAGCCAGCTCGGTGCGGTCATCATCGCCACGGTGACCCACCCCTACCAGACCCCGGCCGCGGCCCCGATCCTCGCCGACCGGCTCGGCGCCACCCCCGCCGCGGCGTTCGACATCTCGGCCGCCTGCGCCGGCTACTGCCACGGCATCTCGCTGGCCAACGACATGGTCCGCGGCGGCAGCGCCGAGTACGTCCTGGTCGTCGGCGTCGAGAAGCTGTCGGACTTCACCGACCGCTCCGACCGCGGCACCGCGTTCATCTTCGGCGACGGCGCCGGCGCCGCGGTGGTCGGCCCGTCCGACTTCCCCGGCATCGGCCCCACCGTCTGGGGTTCGGACGGCGCGCAGTGGGAGACCATCTCCCAGCGCGACCCGTGGACCAACGTCCGCGACCACAGCGTCGACTGGCCGGCGATCACCATGGCCGGGCAGTCGGTCTTCCGCTGGGCGGTGTGGTCCATGGCCCCCGTCGCCCAGGCGGCGCTGGACAAGGCCGGCGTCACCGCCGACGACCTGGACGCATTCATCCCGCACCAGGCCAACATGCGGATCATCGACGCGATGATCAAGCAGCTCAAGCTGCCCGCCCACATCCCCGTGGCGCGCGACATCGCCGAGACCGGCAACACCTCCGCCGCTTCCATCCCGCTGGCCACCGAGCGCATGCTCGAGCAGGGCGAGGCCCCGCACGGCGGCCTGGCCCTGCAGATCGGCTTCGGCGCGGGCCTGGTCTACGCCGCCCAGGTCGTGGTCCTGCCCTGATGACTCCCGCGGCCCGACGGGTAACTCGGGTCAGCCCGCACCACCCCGTCACATCCACCGACGCACCACCCGACACACCAAGGAGCTGAATCCCATGGCGCAGAGCGAGCAGGAGATCCTCGACGGCCTGGCCGAGATCGTCAACGAGGAGACCGGTCTGCCGACCGACTCCGTCGAGCTCGACAAGTCCTTCACCGACGACCTCGACATCGACTCGCTGTCGATGATGACGATCGTCGTCAACGCCGAGGAGAAGTTCGGCGTGCGCATCCCGGACGACGAGGTCAAGAACCTCAAGACGGTCAAGGACGCTGTGTCCTTCATCGCCAGCGCCCAGGGCTGACCCACACCTGATGCTCGGGCCCGCGTCCCGGCCACACCCCCGGCCGAGGACGCGGGCCGGAGCCGGCCCCACGGCATACATCCCCACCGGCTGCCTCACCCAGACCAAGGAGCACAACTTCCGATGACCCCGAACCCCGAACGGAGCGTCGTTGTCACCGGGCTCGGCGCGACCACTCCCCTCGGCGGCACCGTCGCCGAGACGTGGGACGCGATCCTCGCCGGGCGCTCGGGCGCACGCACCATGCCCTATGACTGGGTGGCCCAGTACGAGCTGCCGGTGACCTTCGCGGCCACCATCAAGACCCCGCCGGAGGAGGTCCTCGCCAAGGTCGAGGTGCGCCGGCTGGACCCGTCCGCGCAGTACGCCCTGATCGCCTCCCGTGAGGCGTGGGCCGACGCCGGGTCGCCCGAGGTTGACCCCGAGCGTCTCGGCGTGGCCATGGGCTCGGGCATCGGCGGCGTGTGGACCCTGCTGTCCCAGTGGGACACGTTGAAGGAGAAGGGCCCCCGCCGCGTGTTCCCGCTCGCGGTCCCGATGCTCATGCCCAACGGTCCCGCGGCCGCGGTGTCCCTGGAGCTCGGCGCCCGCGCCGGCGCCCACACCCCGGTCAGCGCCTGCGCCTCCGGCGCCGAGGCCATGGGCTACGCCCTGGAGATGATCCGATCCGGCCGCGCCGACGTCGTCGTCGCCGGTGGCACCGAGGCGGCCGTGCACGCGCTGCCGATCGCCGGGTTCGCCGCGATGCAGGCCCTGTCCACCCGCAACGACGACCCGGAGAAGGCCTCCCGCCCCTACGACACCGGCCGCGACGGCTTCGTCCTCGGTGAGGGCGCCGGCGTCATCGTCCTGGAGTCCGAGGAGCACGCCCGCGCCCGTGGCGCGCGCATCTACGCCGAGCTCGGCTCGGTCGGCATGTCCGCCGACGCCCACCACATCGCCGCGCCCGAGCCGAACGGCGCCGGCGCCTCCCGCGCCATGCGTGAGGCCGTGGAGCGGGCGGGCCTGTCGCCCAAGGACATCGTCCACATCAACGCCCACGCGACCTCCACCCCGGTGGGCGACGTCGCGGAGTCCAACGCCATCCGTCGCGCCTTCGGCGACGACGCGGACGGTATGCCGGTCAGCGCGACCAAGTCGATGACCGGTCACCTCCTCGGCGCCGCCGGTGCCCTGGAGAACGTCCTGACGATCCTGGCGGTGCACCACCGCCTGGCGCCGGCGACGATCAACCTCGACGACTTCGACCCGGAGATCCAGCTCGACGTCATCCACGGCGAGGCGCGCAAGCTGCCCCAGGGTGACATCGCGGCGCTGAACAACTCCTTCGGGTTCGGCGGCCACAACGTCGCCCTGACGGTGAAGAGCATCTGATGACCTCACGTATGCCCAGCGAGGCCGCCCAGGCGGCGGCCACCGCCACCAAGCCCAAGATCGACCGGGAGAACGACCCCCGCAACCCGCGCAAGCGGCTCGAGGCGTTCTTCGACCCGGGCACCTTGGAGCTGATCACCCCCGAGGACACCAGCGGCATGCTCGCCGGTGTCGGGCTGGTCCGCGGCACCAAGGTCGTGGCCTACGCCTCCGACGCCACGATCCAGGGCGGCGCCATGGGCGTGGACGGCTGCAAGGTCATCCTGGTGGCCTACGAGCGTGCCCTCGTCGACGGCGTGCCCGTCGTCGGCCTCTGGCACTCCGGCGGCGCGCGCCTGGCCGAGGGCGTCGTCTCGCTGCACGCGGTCGGCGAGGTCTTCGCGATCATGACCCGGGCCTCGGGCAAGATCCCGCAGATCTCCATCGTCATCGGTGCGGCCGCCGGCGGCGCAGCCTACGGCCCGGCTCTGACCGACATCGTCATCCTCGGCCCGGACGGCCGGGTGTTCGTCACCGGCCCCGACGTCGTGCGCTCGGTCACCGGCGAGAACGTCGACGCGCTGCGCCTCGGCGGCCCGGAGCCGCACGGCCGCCGCTCCGGCGTGGTCCACGTCGTCACCCAGTCCACCGAGGAGGCGCTCGAGCGCGGCCGCCTCATGTGCGCGCTGCTGGGCAACCAGGGCAAGCTCGACGTGGCCGCGGTCGAGGACCGCGACCTGGCCGAGACGTTCCCGGAGTCGGCCAAGCGCGCCTACGACGTGCACCCGCTCGTGGCCAACGTCCTCGACGACGCCGAGGACATGATCGAGCTGCACCCCAAGTGGGCGCCCAACATCACCACCACGCTCGGCCGCTTCGGTGGCCGCACGGTCGGCGTCATCGCCAACAACCCGATGCGCCTCGGCGGCTGCCTCGACTCGGCCTCGGCCGAGAAGGCCGCCCGCTTCGTGCGGATGTGCGACGCCTTCGGCGTGCCGCTCATCGTCCTGGTCGACGTGCCCGGCTACCTGCCCGGCGTCGGGCAGGAGTGGGACGGCGTCGTCCGCCGTGGCGCCAAGCTGCTGCACGCGTTCGGCGAGTCGGTGGTGCCCCGGGTGACCCTGGTGACCCGCAAGACCTACGGCGGCGCCTACATCGCGATGAACTCGCGCTCGCTCGGCGCGACCCGCGTCTTCGCCTGGCCGACCGCCGAGGTCGCCGTCATGGGCGCGGTCGCAGCCGTGCGCATCCTGCACCGGCGCCGCCTGGCGGAGGTGCCCGAGGAGGACCGCACGCAGGTCGAGAACGAGCTGGCGGTGGAGCACGAGAAGCTCGCCGGCGGCCTGGCCCGCGCGGTCGACATCGGCGTCATCGACGAGGTCGTCGAGCCGACGAAGACCCGCTCGGCGCTGGCCCACGCGATCGCCGAGGCCCCGCAGCGTCGCGGCCACCACGGCAACATCCCGCTCTAGGCAGGATCCCGCCCCAGCAGCGGCCAGCGCACAGCGCGAAGGGTTGACCACATCCGGATGTGGTCAACCCTTCGGCGTGTCCGGGACGACTCCGCGAGCGGAGGCCCGAGGTTGGCGTCAGCCGATGAGCGCGAGGGCACGCAGCTCCCCGATCCCGCCGGCTGACAAGTGCTCCCCTGTCTCACCCCACCTTGTGCAACCAGCGCACGGGAGCCCCGTCACCGGCATACCGGAAGGGCTCGAGCTCGTCGTCCCACGCGGCCCCCAGCAGCAGGTCGACCTCCTGGGCGAGGACCTCGGCATTGCCCTTGCTGATGGCGATCGCGGTGCGCAGCCGGTCCTCGTTGACCACGGCGTCGCCGCTGGCCGAGGTCCACGTGTGGTGCAGCCCCAGGCTCGGCGTGTGCGACCAGCGCGAGCCGTCACAGCCGGGGCTGGGCTCCTCGGTCACCTCGTAGCGCAGGTTGTCCCAGCCACGCAGCGCGCTGGCGATGCGCGCGCCGGTGCCGGCGTCGCCGGTCCAGGACAGCTCGGTGCGCAGCAGGGACGGCCCGGCGGGCTGGCGGGTCCAGTCCAGACCGACGCGCTGGCCGAGCACGCTCTCCAGCGCCCACGTGATGTGCGGGCACAGCGCAGTAGGGGTGGAGTGAATGAACACCACCCCGCGCGTCGTGGGACGCGACGTCACAGCAGACATCCGGACCTCCTGTGTGCGAGGGACGTCTTCCCCAACGACCTCGACACGCCATGCGACCCGGCGGTATGCCGTGTGCGCCCGGACCAGCCGGGCGCACGGCTATTGTGCCCCACCCATCACACGAGCACCAGCGAAACGCTGGCTCCGGCTGTGGCGCGCGCTGACGAGGTCGCCGGCTCCGGCTCTGACAGGATCGGGAGCATGCTCGTGCATCCGTGGGACGCGCCCCTCGACGACCAGGAGTGGCGACAGGTGCTGCGCACCCTCGACTTCGGCCAGCTCATCGCCCCCGGCGGACCGGAGCGGGAGCTGCCGGTGGTCGTGCCGACGCACTTCGTCTACGACGGCGAGCGGACCGTCGAGCTGCACCTGGCCCGGCCGAACCCGGTGTGGGAGGCGCTGGCCGAGCGCCCGCGCGCGCTGCTGACGGTGATCGGCGACTACGTCTACGTCCCGGCCGGGCTGAACGCGGGGCGGGGCGGGGACGCTGCGCACGGGGTGCCGACCAGCTACTACGCCGCCGTCCAGGCCGAGGTGGACGTCGAGGTCGTCGACGACCCGGTGGCCAAGGCGGCGATCCTGCAGCGCCAGCTCGGCCACTTCGAGCCGGCCGGATCCGGGCGCGCCCCGGTCGACCCGCACGACGGACCGGACCGGCGGCAGCTGCCCGGGATCCGCGGGCTGCGGCTGACCATCACCGCGGTGCGAGCCAAGTTCAAGTACGGCGGCAACAAGAGCATCGAGCACCGGCTCGACATCGCCGACGCCCTCGATGCGCGCGGCGGGCCGCTGGATGACGGTGCGCGGCGCCGGCTGCTGGAGCGGTTGGGCCAGGACGGTCCCCGGGACCGGGACGTGCCGCCGCCCGGGTCGTCGATGACCGACGACGTCCCGGGCGACGTGGTGCGCTGAGCGGGCCTCTCCTGTCCCTCGATGGTTCCGGCTCAGCCCGGCGCGCTCAGGTCATGCCGGAGCCGGATGTGGTGGCCGACCCGGACGGCGCACCCGAGGGAGCACCTGGCTGCTGGGGGGCGCCCTGGCCGGGGCCGCCGGACCCCTGGACCTCCACGGACGTGACCGTGAAGTCCTTGCCGACGTGCACCGTGACGTGCGTGCCGTCGGTGCGGACCATGTGCGCCTCGTAGACGCCCTCGCCGTCGGTCTCGACCCGCTCGATCGTGGCCGAGGGCTCCTTGGCCCTGGCCGCGGCGGTCACCTTGTCCTTCGTGGTGCCGGTGAGCAGCGTCTCCCCGGGGTGGAAGGCCTTGTGCGGGTCCGGTGCCTGGCCGTTCGGCATCTGGCCATTGGGCATCTGACCGTTCTGCCCCGGCGGCATCTGGCCGTACCCGCCCTGCTGCGGCGCGGCATACCCGGTGCTGTTGCTGCTGCCGGAGCGGGTGGCGGCGTTGGCCAGGGACGCGCCCGTGATGGCCACGCCGACCGCCGCGGCGAGGGCGGCGGCGCCGATGATCATGGTGCTGGGCTTCTTCATGGTGGTCTCCTTGCTGGGGGCCGTGCTGTCATGGACCACCGTGGTCGCGGGGACTGTGCCGGCCCCGTCGCGATCTGATGCGAGCCCTGTGAAACGGGCGCGGTAGGCTCCGCCTCGCCCCCGCCGGTATGCCGCGTGGCTGCCGGGTGCGGGCCCCGGGGCAGTAGCTCAGTCGGTCAGAGCAGCGGACTCATAATCCGTCGGTCGTCGGTTCAAGCCCGACCTGCCCCACCACACGTCTCGGCTGGTCAGCGCCCTGCACCGACGCAGCCCGGGCGGCACTTCACCCCCGTGGACCTGGCTTTCGTCACCGCATCGCAGCGAGTCACCAGCCAGCGGCTGGAGCTCTGGTCGGTGCGCAGACGCGTGCGGCCGGCATATCTGCGCCACGGCCGCTCGAACGTCAGCCGGGGTAGCCAACCTTGGCCGGTGCTGCCGCCTCCCGCCTCGAATCCCTGAGCGCGTGCCGCACCGCGAGACGGATGACCCAGTACGACACGAACAGTGAAACCACGGGTCCCAGCAGGACCAGGAGCAGGATGAGCCCCTCGCCGGCGCCGAGCATCCCCGAACTGTCGTTTCCCGAGGCGCTGGCCGCCAGCGGCACAAAGTCCGTCACGAACGAAGCCGCACTCATCACTGCGATCATCCCCCTCAAAGGACCACCGAGACCGAATGCCGGTGGTGTCGAGAGAGTAGAGCCTGTCGCCAGCGGCAGGAGGGCCGATCTGCCGAATGCGCTGACCGAGGTGACACGCGACCGCTGTGGCGCGTTTGTGGCACACGAGATCCAGGTTCGACCCCTCACTGCGTCAACCAACCACCCCCAACTGAGCACGAATCCGGCCGCGACGCGGACCCACCAGCCCGTTCCGGACGCCTCATCATCCGTCGGCCGTCGGTTCAAGCCCGACCAGCCTCACCACACGTCCTCCGCGGGGCGGCGCCCCACAGCCTCGCCCGTCAGCAGGGCTTGAGCGCGAGGGCGGCGTCGGAGACCACTCCAGTGCCGCCGACGGCGGTACGTCGCGGCGACTGGAGCCGGTTGACCTCGGCGAGGATGCTCGCGGGCACGCAGTCCTTCCTCGTGGGGAGCAGGGCGTAGCGCACGCTTGCGGGCGAGACGACCGGTGCCACGGTGAGGGAGTCCGACAGGCTGGTGCCGCTGGTGAGGAAGATGTCCTGCGCGGGTGTCTGCGGGAGCGAGAACCGCGAGACGGCCGCCGCGGTCGCGTAGCGGTCGGCTCCGGACAGCCGGGTGAACCGGGCCTGCGGCAGCACGGCGCGGACCTCACGCTCGACCGCCGAGGAGACCGCCCCGGTGCCCCCGACGATGATGACCTCCTGGAACCCCTTCAGCGCCTGTCGGGTGGACGCGGGCAGGGACGTGGCCGTCGTGAGCAGCAACGGGGACGCGAGGACGGGGCTGCGGCGGTGCGATGCCAGGGCGCCGGCCGTGACCCCGTCGGCCAGCGAGAGGCCGTTGGCGAGGACCACCGTGGCCGGCCCCTCGGTGCCGCCGTCCGCTGCGTCGGTGTAGACGTGGAACGGGATCAGCTTGACCGCCGTGGCGAACCGGTCGGCACCGGCGATGCGTGTGACGCGTCCGTGCGTGGCGACCTGGGCGGCCATCGGCGAGCTGACCGCGCCCGTGCCCCCGACGAGGTAGATGTCGGAGGGGTGGAGTCGGTCGAGCTCGCGCGCGACGACCGCGGGCAGCGTGCCGTTGGGCGGCACGAGCAGCACGGGGCCGCCGAGGCTGCCTCCTGCCGGCCCGGCGGCCAGTGCGTCGGCGAAGTCGGCGCCCGAGGCGATGAACACCGCCGGCACCGTGCCCGGGAACGACGCACGGGAGACCTCGACGGCCGTCCCGTACCGGTCCGCCCCCGCGAGGCGCCGGGTCGTGGCAGGTGCTGCTGCGCCTCCTGCCGCGGTGGACGCGGCACGGAGCCCGGTGGCACCCGCGCCGGCTGCGCCATACGCAGGGGTGCTGAGCAGCCCCACGGCGGCGACAAACCCGCAGATCGATGTTGCGACGACGGTGCTGACGATCCGACGAGTCACGGTTTCCCTCTCCCCCGGCGCCGCCCCCTGCGGCCCCCCTGGCACGCCGCAACCCTACCCGGTGCGTCCCTCCAGCCTCCCCTCCACCGGGAGCTGGCGAACGTCTGACGCCCACGGGCTGCCCGAGGGCGTGGCGCACGAAGAGACTCCCACCGACACCGACGCATGGCCCCCACGGAAGCCGCGGCGTCAGCGGCTGAGAACACCCGGCCGGGCACGCGCCGTTCAGCAACAACAAGGGATCCGGCTCGTTGCGACGTCGCGAGCTCCCGCGTGCTCAGCCGACGGGGCTGGCTGCTCAACCCCGCCGGCCCGTTGTCCGTACCCGGTTCGTGGCCGGCCAACACACATCAGCTCCGGGCCGGTATTGGCCAACCGTCGAGGTCGCGACGCCAGCGAGAGGTGTGTCCACGTCGCGACACGCCCTCAGCAGTCGAACACCGACCAGCAGATGTCGTTGCGCAGCCGCTGGTCGTCGAGGACGAGCGCGCGGATCGCCTCCGGGAGCTGCTCGTGCTGCCACCGGCACTCCTGACGCCCGGCCCACTCCGCCTCGCCTTCTGGCGCGGCAGCGCGCGCGGCCTTGATCGCGTAGGCCGCGGCCCCGAGCTCGTGCGCGGCGACGTGGGCGACGACCGCCGCCTGACCGGCGGCGTAGGCGGCATGGCGTGCGGCGCCACGCAGGTCCCTGGCCGCGCCCATCGCATGGCCGCCCGCCGTGCGGGCCTGGGACATCCTGATCTCGCCACGCGCCCAGGCCCGGGCCTGCTCGATCGCCTGGCGCGGTCGCCGGTCCTGCGGCCGTTCCGACTCGAACCGGTGAAGGACGTGCTCGGCGCACGATGCCGCCCACAGGGCGAGGAGCTGGTGGTCCCGGTCGGTGAGGGTCCCGCCGCGGCGGATCGTGACGAAACGAGGGTCGCGGACCTTCGGCAGGATCACGCACGGCTCCCTTCTGCTCGCAGCCGCCCCACGCCCGTCACGACACCTGGCGCCGGCACTGACGACCCGCGCGGACCACCTGGCTGACCCGGCCGTGACCAACCCGACCCGAGGGCGCCTCGGCTCAGCCGCGGGAGATCGCGTCGAAGTCGACGTCGGCGGTGCTGACCGTGCCTGCGGTCCGGCCGGGAGCCCGGTGGTTCTGCCAGTACAGGTTCGTGTGGGCGATCACCTTCTCCGGCGGCGGAGCGCCCCAGGCCGAGAGGTCCTCGGTCGTGTGCGCGTCGGCCACCAGCGTCGCGTCATAGCCCCGGACGATCGCGCCGTGCAGGGTCGAGCGGATGCACTCGTCGGTCTGGGCGCCGGCGACGACCAGGTGCCCGATGCCGCGCGCGGCGAGCACCGACTCCAGGTCGGTGTCCTCGAACGAGTCGGGGAAAGCCTTGTGCACCAACGACTCCGACTCCCGAGGCACGAGCTCGGAAACGTAGCGCCAGCCCTCGCTGCCGCGGGTCAGGTTGTCGCTGCTGTGCTGGACCCACACCACGTCGACGTCGGCGGCACGGGCCCTGTCGACCAGAGCCGCGATGTTGGCCACGACGGCGTCGCGGTCGTGGGCCTCCCCCACGACGTCGCGCTGCACGTCGACGACAAGCAGCGCGACGTTCGGCCGGTTGACGAGCGTGGTCATGGCAACCCCCTCAGGTGGTGTGCAACCAGGTCACGCCCAGCGTAGGCCCGGGCACCGACAGCGCCCGCTCTCTCGCTCATCCCGCGCTAGTCCCTTCGCTCGATGCGGCCCCCTGCCACCCGGCCCATGCTGGCCGCGGGCCGCGCATCCGGCGGCCAGTGCCGGGACCTGGAGGAGGCAGACGATGATCGGGGCGACGATGGTGGTGGCCACCCTTCCGGTCACCGACCTGGACCGGGCCAAGGCGTTCTACCACGACGTCCTCGGGCTGGAGGTGCTGTGGGAGACCCCCGCCGGGGTGCGGTTGCGGTGCGGCGACGTCAGCGAGATCTCCCTCTTCAAGCGGCCGCCGGTCACCACCGAGCACACCCTGGCCCACTTCGAGGTCTCCGACATCGAGGCGCTGGTCAAGGACCTGGAGGCCAAGGGCGTGCAGTTCATCGACTACACCGAGGGACCGCTGACCACCACCGGGCACATCGCCCCGATCGGCCCGGCCCGCGGCGCATGGTTCCACGACCCCGACGGCAACACCCTCGGCCTGCGCCAGGCCTAGTCCCCTCCGCTCCCCCGACCTTCACGTATCGCGCCCAGCCGGGCACGCGGTCCGGTCGCCTTCGCCCCGTTCAGGCTTCGTGTCAGGGCAGGTATGGCGGGCGGCCGGCTGCGCCGCACGGCCCACCTCCACGTCCGGTCGCCTCCGCGCTCAGGGACCGGTGGCGACCTCCCGGGAGGGGTCGGCGACCCACTCACTCCACGACCCGACATACAGGGCGGCGTCGAACCCGGCGAGCTGCAGCGCCAGCACCTGGTGGGCCGCCGTGACCCCGGAGCCGCAGTAGGCCGTGACCGGCCGGCCGTCGGCCAGGCCGAGCCGCTCGAAGCGCGCACGCAGCACCTCCGGCGACCGGAAGAGCCCGTCGGCCGTGGTGTTGTCGAAGGTCGGCGCCGACACCGCCCCCGGGATGTGGCCGGCCACCGGGTCCAGCGGCTCCACCTCACCGCGGAACCGCTCACCGAGGCGGGAGTCGAGCAGGTGACCGCGCGCGGCGAGCTCAGGGACCTCCCCCACGGTCACGACCGGCAGCCGCCCGGGCGTCGCGACGAAGTCGCCGGGCTCGACGGCCCCGACAGGACCGGACTCCACCGGCAACCCGGCGCGGACCCAGGCGTCGTAGCCGCCGTCGAGCACCCGCACGTCGTCGTGGCCGTGGTGACGCAGCATCCACCACAGCCGCGCCGCGATCGTCGAGTCCCGCTGGTCGTAGGCGACCACGGGCCGTCCGCCGCTGACCCCGAGGCGGCGCATGGTCGCCTCGAACGCCTCGACCGGCGGGAGCGGGTGCCGCCCCCCGGCCCCGGGCGGCCCGGCCAGGTCGGCGTCGAGGTCGGCCCGGACGGCACCCGGCAGGTGGCCCTGCAGGAAGCGTTCCGCCGGGGGCGGGTCCTGCCGGTCCCAGCGGACGTCGACCACCGTCACCGGCCTCCCCGACCGGATCAGCGTCTCCAGCTCCGCCACGCCGATCAGCGGGCTCCGCTCGTCCGTCACCTGGTGCTCCTCCCCGAGAGGCGTGCTCCCTTGCACGCTGTGCCGAGGCTAGGGCCGCTCTGCGGTGGTTCCAACCTCGGCACGGCGATCCTGCCTCGGCCCGGCCCTCGGAGGCGGCGCCGGCGTGCGGCTGCCTCCCACCACGGCAACCAACGACGGCGTCCCACCACGGCGACCGACCACGGCGATCGACCACGGCGACCAGCCGGCAACCGGACGCGGCGACCGAACGCGGCGACCGGTTCCGGCGACAGGCCCGGGTCGTCAGGCAGCCGGCCCCACCGGCTCGACCGTGGCCGCCAGCCCCGCCGCCACCCGGTCGCGCAGCTCACGCAGGCGCGTGGCCTGGCCGGCCAGGCCGTTGAACCCGGCGCGCACCCGCTCCGAGCCGGCCCGTGGCGTCATCGCGAACGCCAGCTGGAGGCCCGCCCGCAGCAGCGCCTGGCGCAGGTAGAGGTGAGTACCCACCTCGGCGGCCAGGGCCGCCCGGTCACCGTCGAAAGGCACGCCGTCGAGCCGCAGCCCGAGCCGGTGGTAGTCCACGATCAGCGCTCCCGCCCGCCGGCTGACCACCCCGGTGGCCGGCGTCGGCTCCCCGCACGCCGCCAGCGCCCAGTCGGTGCCGCGCTCCATCCACGCGGCTTCGTCGAGGACGTCGAGCAGCAGCTCGAGCTGCACGCGTGGCGACGGCCCGACCGCCCGCGTGCCGGTCCAGGGCCAGGTCCGCCAGAAGGAGCCCATCTGCACCCCCTCCTCCGATGGTCCGGAGTCTGCGCCCCCGCCCCGGCAGCGTCAAGGCAGGACCCCGGAGGAGCCCGGCTGACCCGCGAGGTCATGGCATGGCGTGGGCCGCGGCGTGCAGCACCTCGGCCCGCATGTGCCCGACCTCGCGGCCGACCGCCGGGATCGACCGCGCCCCTCAGACCGTCCCGCAGGCGGTCACCCGGTACAGGGTGAGCCGCCCGCCCGTGGCCACCGGCACGAAGCCGGGGCGCCCCGCGACCTGCAACCCGTCATACAGGTGCTGTCGCGCGTCGGTGAGCCAGAACGTGCTGGGCCCGTCCAGGACGTAGCCCACGTGCAGGCGTCGGGCCGCGCGGCAGACGTCCGGGTTGCTGGTCGCGTCCGCCATCGAGTCGGCCAACAGCGTGCGGTCCGGGCCCCACGTGCCCGCCAGATGGGGGAAGAGCGCCACGCGGTGGCTCAGCGCCTGCCCCAGGGCGGAGCCGTTCCAGGGGCTGCCGGCGACGACCGTCCCGGCGGGGACGAGGGAGTCCAGGCGCTGCAGCAGGTCACGCTCACCGGCGCCCACGAGCTGGTCCCGGGAGTAGTACCAGGTCCCGATACGCCGCGCGTCCGCGCGGACCGCCAGGGCCACCAGCGCCAGCAGGCAGGCCGTGAGCGCGACCGGCTGGACCCAGCTGCCGCGCCGGACCGCGGCCCGCCACCACGGCGCCCGGCTCACCGCGGCCCAGACCGGGCCCAGGCCCAGGACCGCCAGGGGCAGGCCGGTCACCGGGAGCATCGCACCCAGCCGGAAGGCGTCGTTGTACCAGGGACCGGTCAGCGCCTGGGAGATCGGACCGTCGGAGGAGACCGCCAGGAGGTAGAGCCCGGCCAGCAGCAGGTGGCACACCCCGAGCCACCACAACCGCGAGCGCAGCGCGACGACCAGCCCCACCACCGCGAGCGCGGCGGGGACCAGCGCGACGGGGGCGTGCGAGGGAGCCACCAGGGACACCTCGCCCAGGGCCTGCGCCGCCGACTCCCACGCCGGCCAGTCCGTCCCGCGGGTCACGGCGAACACCGGGGACAGCGCGATGACCCACAGGTCCACCAGCACCGCCACGACGATCGCGCCGGTCACCAGGAGGACGCTGGTCCGCGACGGCCGGCGTTCCTGCACGGCCCACCGGCGCACGGCCGCGATGGCCAGCACGGGGGTCAGCACCATCAGGGCCACGACCGTGTTGGGGTGCGCCAGCGCCAGTCCCGGCAACGCCGCACCGGCGACCAGGCCGGCGCGCAGCCGACCGATGCGGTCCTGCCGCGCCAGGCCTGCGGCGGTGGCCAGGAGCGCCAGCGTCGCCGGCAGCAGCGCCGTGCCCAAGGCGTTGGGCCAGAGCGTGCCATAGGAGAGCAGCGTGAACGGGAAGGCGGTGAACCCCGCGGACAGCAGCCCGGCCGCGACCAGCCCCGGCACCGCCGGACCGAGGGCCTGCCGGACCAGCAGGACGCATCCCGCCGGCCAGACCACCGCGGCGACGGCCACCGCAACGGCGTTCGCCGACGCCGGGATCGAGGCCCCGGACAGGTGCGCCACCAGGGACGTCACGCCGTGCCACGCCGCGGGGTAGAACCCCTTGCCGGCGGTCGGTGTGGTCATGGCCCCGAGGTCGAGGCTGGAGGCGTCGCCGCCACTCAGGACCCGGCCCACGGCGTTGAGGTGGAACACTGCGTCGTAGGTCTGCGGGATCGCCTCGGGCGAGCGCACGCCCCGCGCGACCGCCAGCGCCGCCGCGACTCCCCCGCCCGCGAGGCCGGCCACGGCCCACAGCCGCACCCGGCCCGGGTCCTGGGAGGGGACCGGCCGCGCATACCGGCCCAGGACCGCGGCCGCAGCGGCCGCGACCACCAGCCCGGCCAGCACCACCGGCGCGCCCCACGGCAGACCGAGCAGGGCGGCGAGGACGGCGACGACCGAGGTCAGCGTCACCGACAGCGGCGCCGCGGCCCCCCACGCCGGTATGCCGCGCAGCCCGGCCAGGCGCGCGAGGACGGCCCCGGGGACGGTGAGCAGGACGGCGGCGACCAGGACCGCGGGCAGGCCGGCGAGCCAGGCGCTCACCTGGCCGCCTGCTGCATGGCGCCCACCGCCTCGGAGACCGCGCCGTCGTGGACCACCCTCCCCTGCTGGAGCACGACGCCTCGGTCGCACAGGCGCTCCACCAGCGGCAGGTCGTGGCTGACCACCACCAGCGTGCGTCCCTCGGCCGAGAGGCGCTCGATGCGCTCCAGGCAGCGGCGGCGGAACGGCTCGTCCCCGACGGCGAGGATCTCGTCGACGAGGAAGACGTCCGGGTCGGTGTGCACCGCGACGGCGAAGGCCAGGCGCAGGAACATCCCCGAGGAGTAGAAGCGGACCTGGGTGTCCAGGAACGGCCCGATGTCGGCGAACTCGACGATGTCGTCGAAGCGGGCGCGGACCTCCGACTCGCTCATGCCCAGGATGGAGGCGTTGAGGAAGACGTTCTCCCGGCCCGTCAGGTCAGGGTGCAGGCCCGCGCCGACCTCGAGCAGCCCCGCCACCCGGCCGCGCAGCCGCACCCGGCCCACGTCGGGAGTCATGACCCCCGCCATCAGCTTGAGCAGGGTCGACTTGCCCGACCCGTTGCGGCCCAGCAGGGCCAGCGTCTGCCCCTGCGGCACCGTCAGGTTGATGTCGTCCAGGGCGACGAAGTCGTTGTGCCGTTCCCGCCCCTGCACCATCCACACCAGGCTCTCCTTGAGTGAGTGGGTGTGGCGCAGGCGGAAGCGCTTCGTGGCGCCGTCGACCTCGACGGCGATGGGTCGCGTGCTCATCACAGCTCCTGCGCGAAGCGACCGGACAGGCGGCGGAAGACCAGCTGGCCGACGACGATCAGCACCGCGGTCATCCCGAACGCTACCGCCGTCTGGCCCAGCAGCCCCGGAGGCGTGGTGTTGGCCGCGGTCCCGGAGGTCCACGTGCCGCGGTGGATGAGCTCCACCGCCACCGTGAGCGGGTTCAGCTGGTAGATCGTCAGCCACACCGACCCCGCACCGAAGACGTCCGCCACGCGCTGCCACGGGTAGAGCACCGGCGAGGCCCAGATGAGGACCATCAGCACGAGGTCCACCACGTTCTCCACGTCGCGGAAGAGCACGTTGAGGGCACCCAGCAGCAGGCCCAGCCCCAGGGCGAGGAGCAGCACCAGCGCCAGTCCCGCCACCAGCGCCAGCAGCCCGATCGGGTCGGGGCGCCACCCGGTCAGCAGGGACCCGGCCAGGAGCACCACGACCTGCGGGGCCAGGTGCACCACGGCCACGCAGATGCTGGCGACGGGGAACAGCTCCCGGGGAAGGTAGATCTTCTTGACCAGGTCGGCGTTGGCCACGACCGACCGGGCCGCGTTGCCCAGCGCCTCGCTGAACGTCGTGACCACGACCAGCCCACCGAAGAGGTAGACCGGGTAGTTGCCGATGGCCCGCTGCTTGAGGATCAGGCCCATCCCGACGAGGTAGACCACGAACTGCACCGCGGGCTTGACGTAGGACCAGCCCAGGCCGAGCACCGAGGCGCGGTAGCGCACCCGCAGCTCCTTGCGCACCAGCAGGGTCAGCAGGAACCGGCGCCGGGCGACCTCCAGCAGGCCGCCGCCCCACCCCTGGACGGCGAGCGGCGGCTCGTTCTGGACCACCGTCACGGAGCCGTACCTCCGGGGCCGTCCAGGGTCTTGCGCCAGGCGTCCTCGCCGGCGAGCTCGGCGAGCGCGGCCTTGTAGCGGCGGGCCAACGCCGGCCACTCACGCAGCAGTCGCTGGTGGGTCGCCACGGCCTCCCGCACCGCGCGCGCCGTCTCGGCGCGGTCGCGGCGGTGCCACGAGACGCCGGTGCCGTCGGTCGTGGAGACCAGCGCGGAGTCGAGCCGGGACAGGGTCCACCACCCGGCGTCGACCGCGGCCACCACCCGCTCGGGGTGGTCCTTGGCGGACGCGGGCACCGGCTTGACCTGGCGGACCAGGCCGGCGGCCGCCGTGGCCATCGTGGCCAGGGTGGAGCCGGGCTTGCGGGTCACCACGTCGCGCTTGCGGGGGCGGGGCGAGTGCACGGGGGCGAACTCGTCCGGGTCCGGCTTGACCATGGCGTCGGTGTGGGCGGACCGCAGGGCCCGGACCTGGCCGAGCTTGGTGGGCAGCTGGGCGTGCAGCAGCTCGGGTCCGGCCAGCACGTCCATCAGGGCCTGCTGACGCAGCTGCGCCGCGGAGTACTGCATCGCCATGAGGTGCTTGAGCTGGATGGCCAGGCTCTCCCGCACCATCCGGCCGCCGTGCTCGAACTGCGAGTGCAGCAGGGCCGCGACGAGGCGGTTGCGGGCGTGGAAGTAGGCCTGCCAGTCGACGCTGTCGTCCTTGTCGGTCCACGGCACGTGCCACACGGCCGCGCCGGGCAGGGACACCGTGGGGAAGCCGTGGGCGGCGGCGCGCAGCCCGTACTCCGCGTCGTCCCACTTGATGAACAGCGGCAGGGACAGCCCGACCTCGCGCAGCACGGCCGTCGGGATGAGGCACATCCACCAGCCGTTGTAGTCGACGTCGACGCGCCGGTGCAGCCACGGCGTCGAGCGCAGGTTCGACCGGGACAGGTCGTGGTCGTGCTCGGTGGGAGCGGCGGGTGCCCACCGGAACTGCCACGGCAGGACGACCTCGGCGAAGGCGTGCAGCACCGAGCGCTCGTGCATGCTGAACATGTGCCCGCCGACCACGGTGGGCTGCCGGGTGAAGTCGGCGAAGGCCACGGCCCGCGCGATGCCCTCGGGCTCGCAGACGACGTCATCGTCCAGCAGCAGCACGTGGTCGCTGCGCCCGCCGTCCAGCGTCTCCATCATGGCGCGGGAGAAGCCGCCGGAGCCACCCAGGTTGGCCTGCTCGATGATCCGCAGCCGGTCGCCGAGCAGCCCCTTGGCGGCCGCGAACCCCTGGTCGTCGCGCACGTGCTGGTTGCCCTGGTCGACCACGAGGACCTGGTCGACGACGTCGCGCAGCTCCTCGGCCTCGCCGAGCTGGCGCAGCAGGGCGGTGCAGTAGGACGGGCGGTTGAAGGTCGTGATGCCCACCGTCACCGTCGAGGCATGGCGCCCGGTCTCGGGCACCAGCCACTGGGCCTCCTCGAGTCTCAGGTCCTCCTGCCCGGCGACGAGGTCGAACCAGTACCAGCCGCCGTCGCCGAACGCCTTCAGGGGCAGCTCGACGACCTGCTCGTCCGAGCCCTCCAGCTGCCGGGAGGCCACGCGGGCCGTGGCACCACGGGCGGAGGAGCGGTAGACCAGCAGGGTTCCGGCGCCCTGGGTGCGCACGCGCAGGACCACCGTGTCGACCACCGTCCACCGCCGCCAGTAGGCGGCGGGGAAGGCGTTGAAGTAGGTGGCGAAGGACGTGCGTTGCCCGGCGCCGACCCGGTAGGAGTACCGGCCCTGGATCTGGTCCGGCTGCTGGGTGGAGGGTGCCGGGGCGAACACCGTGGCGCCGCTCTCGCTCTCCACGGGCAGCGGGACGTGCTCGCCGTCGACGTAGAGGGGAAGGACGTCCAGGTCGCCCTCGGTGGGCAGGACGACGCGGGCGACGACCCGCAGGTCGCCGAGCGCGACGGGGTTCTCCGGGGACAGCTGGTCGGAGTCGCTCATCGGGCCGCCTCCACCATCGCGCGGCGACCCCGCATCAGGTCGTCCAGGTCATTGTCGGCCAGGCGCAGCGCCGAGGCGATGGCCATGTGCATGTCGAGGTACTGGTAGGACCCGAGCCGTCCGCCGAACACCACCTGCCGCTCGTCCCGCTCGACCTGGGCCAGCTCGCGGTAGCCCAGCAGCCGGTTGCGGTCCTCGGCGGTGTTGACCGGGTAGTAGGGCTCGTCGCCGGCGTCGGCGAAACGGGAGCGCTCCCGCACGATGACGGTCTTGTCATCGGGGTAGGTGCGCTCGGGGTGGAAGTGGCGGAACTCCAGGATCCGGGTGAAGTCGACGTCCTGGTCGGCGTAGTTCATCACCGGCGCCCCCTGGAAGTCGCCCACCGGCAGCACCTCCTGCTCGAAGTCCAGCGTGCGCCAGCCCAGCGGCCCGTGGGCGTCGGCGAAGTAGCGGTCCAGCGGCCCGGTGTAGACCACCGGCACCTGCCCGACGACGGCCGACCGGGACAGCTCGTGGCCCTCCTCGAGGAAGTCCACCCCGAGCCGCACGTCCACCTTCGGGTGGTCGGCCATCCGGCTCAGCCACGCGGCATACCCGTCGACGGGCAGGCCCTCCCAGGTGTCGTTGAAGTAGCGGTTGTCGTAGGTGAGCCGCACCGGGAGCCGGCTGATGACCTCGGCCGGCAGGTCGGTGGGGTCGGTCTGCCACTGCTTGGCGGTGTAGCCCTTGATGAACGCCTCGTAGAGCGGACGGCCGATCAGCGAGATGGCCTTCTCCTCGAGGTTGGCCGGCTCGCCGCTGACCTCCCGCGCCTGCTCGGCGACGAGGTCGGCCGCGGCCGCCGGGCCGAGGTTGGCGCGGAAGAACTGGTTGATCGTGCCGAGGTTGATCGGCAGCGGGAACACCTCGCCGGCGTGCACGGTCCAGACGCGGTGCTGGTACGGCGTGAAAGCGGTGAAGCGGTTGACGTAGTCCCACACCCGCTCGTTGGAGGTGTGGAACAGGTGCGCGCCGTAACGGTGCACCTCGATCCCGGTCGTGGGCTCGATGTCGCTCCAGGCGTTGCCGCCGACGTGGTCGCGGCGGTCCACCACGACGACGTCGAGGCCTCGCTCGGCTGCGCGCTCGGCGACGGTCAGGCCGAACAGGCCCGAGCCGACGACGACGAGGTCGGCCCTCATCGGCGAGCCGCCCGTCGGGACAGCAGGCGTCGATGCGTCACGGGCAGTGAATCCACTGATGGTGATCCCTCCGATGGGGTCGTGAAGGTACGGCGGTACAGCGCCCGGCGCACGACCACGGGGATGACCCGGTAGCCGCCGCGCACGAGCAGGTTTCGGGTCAGCTGACCCGGGGTCGTGAAGCCCTCGGCGCGCAGGTGGCGCTGCAGGGCGATCTCCGAGCGGAGCAGGCGCAGGCCCCCGCGCCGGTGGTAGGCGCCGGCGTCGACGCGGTACTGCACCAGCGGCTCGGCGACGTTGGCCACGCGGGCACCCCCGTCGATCATCCGCGTGAACAGCCAGTAGTCCTCCAGCAGCGGCAGCTCGCGGTAGCCGCCGGCCTCGAGCACCGCCGAGCGGCGGTACACCACGGTGGGGTGGTTGAACGGGCTGCGCAGGCGGGCTGCGGCGGCGATGTCATCGGGCTCCAGCGGCGGCACGCGCAGGGTCCCGTCGCCGTCCGGGTCGGTGTCGGAGAACTCCACCAGGGCCGAGCCGACGAGGTCCGCGCCGGCCTCGATGACCGGGAGCTGCACGGCGAACCGGTGCGGCAGGCTCACGTCGTCGGCATCCATACGGGCGATGACCTCGTAGCGGCAGGCGGACAGGCCGCACTGCAGGGCCTGCGCCAGGCCGACGTTGTGGGTCAGGCGCAGCCGGCGCACCGGCACGGGGCTCTCGGACTCGATCCGCTCCAGCGCGGAGGCCAGCCCCGGGGTGATCTGCCCGTCCTGGACGATCACCACCTCGGCCGGGGGACGCAGCTGCTCCTGGACGGTGCTGCGGAACGCCCGTTCGACGTGCGCCGGGTCATCGCCCCGGTACACGGGCAGCAGCAAGGAGAAGGGGGTGCTCACCGTAGGCACGGTAAAAGCCCCACCTGAGGGAAACTTGAACAAAACATGACAGGCTCCTAACCCCCGCCTGTCCCCCTGACGACGCAGGTTGGCGCGAGGTCCCTCATGACACGACCGTACTCCCCCGGAGGCGCAGATGGGCTCGGCCATATGGACGGCCCACGGCGTTCACCTGTGCGTCAGATTTCACTCAGAATGCGCTCCTACGGTGACTTCGTGAGCATCAGAGACCCCAAGGTCGTCTGCGTCATCGTCACGCGTGACCGCGCGACGCTGCTTCGCCGCTGCCTGGACGCCGTGGCCCGCCAGACCCGCCCGCCGGACCACCTCGTGGTGGTGGACAACGGAGCCGACGCCGAGACCGAGTCGATCGTGCGCCGGGCCGGCGTGCCCCACACCTACCTGAGCTCGGCCGCCAACCTCGGCGGCGCGGGCGGCTTCGCCTACGGCATCCTCCACGCCCGGGCGCTGGGGGCCGACTGGGTCTGGCTCGCCGACGACGACGGCCGCCCCGCCGACCCGTGGGTGCTGGGCCGCCTCCTGGTCACCGCGGCCGACCACGACCTCGACGTGGTCTCCCCGCTCGTGCTCGACGAGGCCGACCCGGAGCAGCTGGCCTTCCCGCTGCGCCGGGGCCTGACCTGGGTGCGCCGCCGGGCCGACCTCGGCATGGAGGTGCTGCTGCCGAACGTCGCGAACCTGTTCAACGGCGCGCTGTTCTCCGTCCGCGCCCTGGAGGCCGTGGGCGTGCCGGACCCGCGGCTGTTCGTCCGCGGCGACGAGGTGGAGATCCACCGGCGGCTGCGCCGCAGCGGGCTGCGCTTCGGCACCTGCTCGGCGGCCGGCTACCTGCACCCGCAGGGGCGCGACGACTGGGCGCCGCTGCTGGGCGGCCGGCTCTCCGTGCTCGTGCCGCAGGACCCCGCGCGCCGGGACCTCACCTTCCGCAACCTGGGCTACCTCACCTCCCAGCCCGGGCTGCGCTGGCGCCGGGCACCGGACGCCGCGCGATACGTCTGGTACTTCCTGGTCGTCCGGCGCGACGTGCACGGCTTCAACCAGTGGCGGCGGATGAGCCGGGCCGGACGGCTCGAGCGCTTCGTCGTCCCCGATCCCGCCGGCCCTGCCGGGGGCGGCGGACCGTCGCTGGCGGCGCCGCCGAAGAACGATGCCTCGGGAATGTCGATCTGAGCCCTGCCAGGGCGACGCATGGGTGGAGGCTGGCTCAGGGAAGCACAGCCCGGACCGACACAGCGAGTGGGAAGAGGCAGATCGATGCGGTTCATGGTGATGGTGAAGGGCAACGACAAGACCGAGGCGGGCGTCCTGCCCACCGAGGAGCAGCTGGCCGCGATGGGCCGGTTCAACGAGGAGTTGGTCAAGGCCGGCATCATGCTGGCCGGCGAGGGCCTGCACGACTCCTCCACAGGCGCCCGGGTCCGCTTCGGCGAGGGCGGGAGCAGCACGGTGGTGGACGGACCGTTCACCGAGTCCAAGGAGCTCGTCGCCGGGTTCTGGCTCTGGCAGGTCCGGTCCCGCGAGGAGGCCCTCGAGTGGGTGCGCCGCGCCCCCTTCGAGCCCGGGGACGAGATCGAGGTCCGCCAGGTCTTCGAGGCCGAGGACTTCGGCGACGCCTTCACCCCGGAGCTGCGCGAGCAGGAGGAGCGCCTGCGCGAGCAGGTGGCGGCCCGGCAGGACTGACAGCAGGCGTATCGCGCGGGGCGGGCCTGGTGGCCCGCCCCGCCGTGCGTGCCGGCGGCCCCGGCGCCGCGGCCCGCCCTCGCCGGCGTGCGCAGGGTTGCGCGCGCAGGTTGTCCACGCAGGTTGCCCGCGCAGGTTGCCCGCGCGGGTTGCCCGCGCGGGCTGCCAACCGTTCCCGCTGTCCCTCGCACTGCCGCTGGGCCCGTTATCCGGAGCCAGTGGGGCCCTCCTTGCGCCCGGGGTGCCCGGCTTGTGGGATGGGTGTTGTGAGCGACCCCCAGAGCACCCACCGGGCCATCGAGGCGGTCTGGCGGATCGAGTCGGCCAGGCTCATCGCCGGCCTCGCGCACGTCACCCGGGACGTGGGCCTGGCCGAGGAGCTCGCCCAGGACGCCCTGCTGGCCGCGCTGGAGCAGTGGCCCGATGAGGGCGTCCCCCGCAACCCCGGCGCCTGGCTGATGACCGTTGGCAAGCGCCGGGCGGTCGACCACTTCCGCCGCGAGGAGCGCCGTGACCGCCGGCACGAGCAGCTCGCGCACGAGCTCGAGCAGCACGCGGAGGACCCGGCCCTGGCCCGGGCCGAGGAGGAGATCGAGGACGACCTGCTGCGGCTGGTCTTCACCGCCTGCCACCCGGTGCTGTCCACCGATGCCCGGGTCGCACTCACCCTGCGGGTGCTGGGCGGCCTGAGCACCGACGAGATCGCCCGGGCGTTCCTCGTCCCGGAGCCGACGATGGCGCAGCGCCTGGTGCGGGCCAAGCGCACCCTCACCGCCAAGGCGGTCCGCTTCGAGGTGCCCCAGCCGGCCGAGCTGCCGGGACGGCTCGCGTCGGTCCTGGAGGTCGTCTACCTCGTCTTCAACGAGGGCTACTCGGCGACGGCGGGCCAGGACTGGCTGCGTCCCGAGCTGTGCGCCGACGCCATGCGGCTGGGGCGGGTGCTCACGGGGCTGCTGCCGCAGGAGCCGGAGGTGCACGGCCTGGTCGCCCTCATGGAGATCCAGGCCTCCCGCACCCGCGCCCGCACCGGACCCGACGGGGCACCGGTGCTCCTGCTCGACCAGGACCGCGGCCGCTGGGACCAGCTGCTGGTCCGGCGCGGCCTCGCGGCCCTCGCCCGGGCCGAGGCCCTCTCCCCCGGCGTGCCGGGCCCCTACACGCTCCAGGCGGCCATCGCCGCCTGCCACGCGCGCGCCCGCACGTCAGCCGCGACCGACTGGTCGCGGATCGCCGCCCTGTATGCCGTGCTGGCCCGCGTCTCGCCCTCACCCGTGGTCGAGCTCAACCGGGCCGTCGCCGTCTCGATGGCCGAAGGCCCCGGCGCCGGACCCGAGGCCGCGCTCGTGCTGGTTGACGCGCTGGTCGCCGAGGGCAGCCTGGCGCGCTACCACCTTCTCCCGGCCGTCCGAGCCGACCTGCTGCTCCGGCTCGACCGGCCGCGGGAGGCCAGGGACGAGCTCGAGCGGGCGGCGGCCCTGACCCGCAACGCCCGCGAACAGGCGCTGCTGCGGCAGCGGGCGGCTCAGTGCGTGCCGACGGACTCGGCCACGGCGGAGGCCGCCTCGCGCAGGACCGGGTCGCTGTCGGCGGACGTGCCGTCGAGGTAGCCGGCCTCGGCCACGCCCACGATCTCGTCGGCCTGCACGGAGGCATAGCCCGAGGACGGCATGTGACGCGGGCCGCCGGCGAAACGACGCCCCTCGCGGAGCAGGTCGTTGATGTTGCCCGTGCCGTCACCGTCGAGGACCGCCTTGATCCGCGCCGCGGCGTCGGGCGAGGGCATCTCGATGCGGGAGACGACGAAGAGCACCTTGCGGCCCTTGACCGTGCCGGTCCCGACCGAGCGGGTGGCCTTCACGCAGTTCTCGCCACGGAACGAGGCCTTGACCTTGCCGCGCGAGTGCTGCGCACAGTCGGTGATGGTGTCGCTGAGGCGCACCTGGAAGCCGTACGGCGCGGCCGCACCGGCCGCCGCGCTGCTGCCGGCCTTGCCTGCAGCGGTGCCCGAGGGGGTGGAGGAGCCGCCACCGGCGAAGGCCCACACGGCGAGGAGGATGACCACCAGAGCGCCGGCGACGATCGCCCAGCTCGGCACCGACCGGCGCGGGCGGGCGCCCTCCGACCGGGAGGCCGGGGCGTAGTCGTCGGGGGTCGGGGGGATCTCGGGGCGCTGGAACTGCATCGTGTGCGCCGCCGACGATGCCGAGGCAGCAGCAGCCGGCATCGCCATCTGCGCCGTGGGGTCGTAGTCGAGCGGGGCGACCGGGGTCACCTCGGGAGCGCCGCTGCTGGACTGCGGCAGGTCGGGATTCACCGGGGGGCTGGCCGGCCGCAGCGCCTGGGTGGCCTGCGCCGCGCGGGCGGAAGCCGCCGCCCAGGCCGCGGAGGGCGCCACCGAGGGGACGAACTGGGTGGCCTCGCCGCTCACCGGCGCCATGGTGTGCGTGGCGTCGGGGTCGACGGGCCGGCCACCCGATGAACCGGTGACCGGCGTCATCGCCTGGGTCGCCTGCGGGTCGGCGGGACCGGAAGCGGCTGCCGCCCCGGTCACCGGCCGCATCGCCTGGGTCGCCTGGGGGTCCGTGTGGGGATCCGCCTGGGCGGGGGCCGGACCCGCAGCGGGGGTCGGCGCGGCAGGTGCCGCCGGCGGCGTCGCCGGGGCCTGCTGCTGCGACGGCGCGTCGTCCGGGGCGGCGCCGCCGGACTGACGCTCGTTGGAGCGACGCACCAGCTCGGCGATCCGGGCGGCGGCGTCGTCTCGGTCGGTGCTCACCGGCCGGCGCAGGGACGAGGCATCGAAGAGCGTCTCGTCACTCGACCGGTTCGCGTCAGGCGTCTCAGGCTGGTTCTCGGACATCGTCTCCCAGCATGCCCGTTTCGTCCCCGGTGAGCCAAATGCACTGAACGGAAAGGGGATCGCACCGGCTGCCGTGCGTCACCGAACCATGCCCCCTGTCTGCGCCCCTGTCCGTGCCCGGGCCCTGCCTCCTGACAGGGCCCGCGGGTCACCACAGACCGATGGCCAGGAGCAGCAGCAGCACCACCAGCACCACGGCCCCCAGCGCCAGGCTGGTGCCGATATCGCGCTGCACCTGCTCGTACGGACGGTCGGGGTGCTCGGGGTCGTGCGGGTACGGCTTCGTGGCGGACGGGTCGCCAGAGTCCTGCGGGCGCCGGTGGGGCAGTCTCATGTCGCCTCCTCGACCGCCCAACGACGCCGGCCCCGCCGGGGTCACGGCTGCGGTCACCCCGTCACCGGGAGCCAGGCACGTGCCGCCGATCCAGGGGGCCACCCGGCATACCGGGGAATGAACCGCGCACCGCGCGCGGTTGCCCCCGGGGTGACGGACTCCGCTGCGCCGCCCCCCGAGCCGACCCTCGAGTCGACCCCCGCGCACACCCCTGAGCCGAGCCCGGACCCCCGGCGCTGGAAGGCCCTGGCCGTCTGCCTCGTGGCCGGCTTCATGACGTTGCTCGACATCAGCATCGTCAACGTCGCGCTGCCGTCCATCCGCGAGGGCATCGGCGCCTCCCCCAGCGACCTGCAGTGGGTCGTGTCCGGCTACGCGCTGACCTTCGGCCTGGTCCTCGTGCCCTCCGGCCGCCTCGGCGACGCCCGCGGCCGGCGCACCATGTTCATCGTCGGGGTGGCCGTGTTCACGCTGAGCAGCCTGCTCGCCGGGCTCGCGCCGACGGCCCTGCTGCTCGTGGTGGCCCGCCTCGTGCAGGGCGTGGGCGGCGGCATCCTCAACCCGCAGGTCACGGGCCTGATCCAGGAGCTGTTCTCCGGGCGCGAGCGCGGCCGCGCTTTCGGCATGCTCGGCACCGTCATCGGCATCTCCACCGCCGTCGGGCCCATCCTGGGCGGCCTGATCATCCGGCTGCTCGGCGTCGACGCCGGGTGGCGGTGGATCTTCTTCGTCAACATCCCCATCGGCGTGGCCGCGATCCTGCTCGCCCTGCGGCTGATCCCCGCGGGTCACCGCGAGGCCGCCGCCAGCCGGCGCGACCTGGACCCGCTCGGCGTGACCCTGCTCGGGACCGCCGTGCTCGCCCTGCTCCTGCCGATGGTGCAGGAGCAGCAGTGGCAGGGCGGCGCGAAGTGGTGGCTGCTCGTGGTCGGGGCGGTCCTGCTGGTCACCTTCATCCTGTGGGAGAGGGCGTATGCGTCGCGCGGCCGCACGCCGCTGGTGGACCTCACGCTGTTCCATCTGGGCAGCTACAGCACGGGTTCGGCGCTGGCGCTGGCCTACTTCTCCGGCTTCACCGGCATCTTCTTCGTCCTCACCCTCTACTTCCAGGGCGGGCTGCACTACACCCCGCTGGCGGCCGGTCTGGCGGTGACGCCGTTCGCCGCCGGGTCCGCCGTCGCGGCCGCGGTCGGTGGCCGGCTGGTCATGCGGGCCGGGCGCCCTCTGGTCGTCGGCGGCCTCGGCACCGTCGTCCTGGGGCTGGCGCTGACCGATCTAGTGGTCACCCGCGGCGGGCAGTCCTCGAGCACCGGGTGGGCCACGGCGCTGCCGTTGCTGCTGGCCGGGATCGGCAGCGGACTGGTCATCTCCCCCAACGTCACCCTCACCCTCAGCGAGGTCCCGGTGCGCCGGGCCGGCTCGGCCGGCGGGGTGCTCCAGACCGGGCAGCGGCTCGGGACGGCCGCCGGCATCGCCCTGGTCGGCTCGATCTACTTCGCCACCCTGGCCTCCTCCCGGGGCGACTTCGGGCTCGCCGCCAGCCACGGCCTGCGCGCCGCCGTCGTGCTCACCACCGTCTCCCTGGTGATCGGGATCGGCGACCTCGTGCTCACCCGCCGCCGTGCCGCCGTCGCCGCACAGGCGTCGTCGGGCGACGTGTAGACGTCGCCGCGTCGCCGCGTCGTCGAGCCGCCGACTCCCCGCCGCGACGGATCCTGACGCGGCGCCCGCCCACCAGTCCCGCCCACACCAGATTCCGCAGCACCGGACCCGCCCACACCAGGCTCCGCCCACACCAGACTCCACACGCACCACACCCGGCAGACACAGACTCAGCACACCCAGACCGCACACAGACCCGCATGCACCAGACGCAGGAGGAACCATGACCGCACGCCCCACCATCGCCCTGCTCGGCACCGGCACCATGGGCGCCGGCATGGCCCGCAACCTTGCAGCCGCCGGCCTGCCGGTGCGGGTGTGGAACCGCAGCCGCGACAAGGCGGCGCCGCTGGCCGAGGCCGGGGCGACCGTGGCCGACACCGTGGCGGAGGCCGCCACCGGCGCGGACGTGGTCATCACCATGCTGTTCGACGCCGACAGCGTGGCCGCGACCATGGAGCAGGCCCGCGGCGCGCTGGCCCCCGGCACCCTGTGGCTGCAGCAGACGACGGTCGGGGTCGCCGGCTGCGCCCGGCTCGCGGCCCTGGCCGAGGACCTCGGCGTCGTGTTCGTCGACGCTCCCGTGCTCGGCACCCGCAAGCCGGCCGAGGACGGCACCCTCGTGCTGCTCGCCTCCGGGCCGGAGTTGGCGCGCGAGACCCTCGAGCCCGTCTTCGCCGCGATCGGGTCGCGCACCATGTGGGTGGGCCCGGCCGGTGCCGGCTCCCGGCTGAAGCTGGCGGCCAACGCCTGGGTGCTCACCGTCGTCGAGGGCATCGCCGAGTCCCTGGCACTGACCCGGGCGCTCGGCCTCGACGAGCGCCTCTTCCTCGAGGCGATCGCGGGTGGGGCGATGGACGCCCCCTATGTCCAGCTCAAGGGCTCGGCCATGATCGAGGGGGACTTCTCCCCCTCGTTCGGCCTCGACGGGGCCGCCAAGGACGCCGACCTCATCGTCACGGCGGCCCGCGCAGCCGGTGTCGACCTCGCCGTCCTCGAGGCCGTGCGCTCCCACCTCGCCCGGGCCCTCGACGCCGGCCACGGCGCCAAGGACATGGCGGCGACGTTCCTCGAGCACTGAGGGCGCCTCGAGCGCGCGGCACCCTCGAGGGCTCACTGAGGTGTCCGGCCGGCGCCCTGCGGGGCGCCGGCCGGCGCTACGGTCCGGTCACGACCGGAGAAATCAGGGCGTCAATCCTTGACACCCGTGATGCAGGTCACGAAAGTTCTTCACGACCTGCCCCGGGCGAGACGAGGACCGCATGACCACCACCACCGCACCCCCCACCGGATCCGTCATCGACGTCCGGGCCTCGCGACGCTCCCTCGTCGGCGGCTGCGTCGGCAACTTCATCGAGTGGTTCGACTTCGGCGTCTACGGCTACTTCGCGACGATCATCGCGGCGAACTTCTTCGCCGCCGACGGCGCCTCCGACCTCGAGGCACTGGTCAAGACCTACGCCTCCTTCGCGATCGCGTTCTTCTTCCGCCCGGTGGGCGCCTGGCTCTTCGGCCGGGTCGGTGACCGGATCGGCCGTCGCCCCACGCTGATCGTGGTGTTGGTGGTCATGGCCCTGGGCACGGCGCTGATCGGCCTGCTGCCCACTCGCGCAGCGGTCGGCGCGGCGGCCCCATGGCTGCTGACCCTGGTCCGGGTGATCCAGGGCCTGTCGGCCGGCGGCGAGTTCGGCGGCGCGGTGTCCCTGATGACCGAGCACGCGCCGCCCCGCAAGCGCGGCCTCTACGGGTCGTGGCAGTCGTTCACCGTGGCCCTGGGCCTGCTCGGCGGCGCCGGAACGGCCGCCGTCCTGGCCGGCCTGCTCAGCGAGGCCGACCTGAAGTCGTGGGGCTGGCGAGTGCCGTTCCTGCTGGCGGTCCCGCTCGGTGCGGCGGCCCTGTGGGTGCGGCTCAAGGTCGAGGAGACCCCGGTCTTCCGAGCCGTCACCGCGGAGGAGTCCGCCGCCGCGGCCAGCGACGCCGACGTCCCCCGGGCCGCGACCGGCACCGGTGCCGCCATCGGCCTGGGCGTCGTGCGCCTCATGGGCTGGGCCGCCGCCGGCTACACCTTCCTCGTGGTCATGCCCTCCTACCTGCAGGTCTCCCTCGGCACCTCGTTCCGGGAGTCGCTCATCGCGGGCGTGGTGGCCAACGCCGGATTCGCCGCCTCGATCCTGCCCGCCGGCGCGCTCAGCGACCGGATCGGCCGCAAGCCGCTGATGGTCACCGGCGCCGTGCTCATCGCCGTGCTCGCCCTGCCGATGCTCAACGTGCTGCAGGCTCCGGGCACCTCCACCGGCGTGAAGTTCCTCGTCGTCTTCGTCGCCGGCGTCATCGTCGGCCTCATGGCCGGCCCTGGCCCGGCGATGCTCTCGGAGATGTTCCACACGAGCGTGCGCTACACCGGCCTCGGCGTCAGCTACGCCTTGTCCAACGCCGTCTTCGCCGGCAGCGCGGGGCTGATCATCACCGAGCTGATCAAGAGCAGTGGCAACAAGGACATCCCCGCCTACTACGTCATCGCCACCTGCGCGCTGAGCGCGCTCGCGCTGCTCACCCTGCGGGCCGACGACCACCGGCGTGCCCTCCCCCGCTGACCCGCGCGACACGGGACCCGGGCGGGAGGTCGCCGGCATGACCCGGGGGCAGCGCGTCGTCGGGCTGATGTCGGGCACCTCCCACGACGGCATCGACGCAGCGGTGGTCGACCTGCGCGCAGACGGCGAGACCCTTCACGTGGACCTGCTCGGGCACCTCAGCGAGCCCTACCCCACCGGCCTCCGGTCGGCGATCCTCGCGGCCCTGCCTCCGGCCGCGGCCACGGTCGGGGACTGGTGCCGTCTGGACGGCGGGATCGGGCAGGCCTTTGCTGGGGTGGCCCGGCGTGCCATCGCCGAGCTCGGCGGCGGGCGGGCCGACCTGGTCGTCTCCCACGGCCAGACCCTGTTCCACTGGGTCGAGCACGGGCTGGTGCGCGGCACCCTGCAGGTTGGGCAGCCCGCCTGGGTCGCCGAGGCCACCGGGCTCCCGGTCGTCTCCGACCTGCGGTCACGCGACGTGGCCGCGGGCGGCCAGGGCGCCCCACTGGTGGCTCAGTTCGACGCCCTGTGGCTGCGGGGACGGCCCGGCCGGCCGGTGGCCCTCAACCTCGGTGGCATCGCGAACATCACCGCCGGGATCGGGGGCACCACCCCCGTCGCCTACGACACCGGCCCGGCCAACGCCCTGCTCGACGCCGCCGTCGTGCACCTCACCGGCGGGCGGAGACCTTCGACGCCGACGGGGCCCGTGCCGCCCGTGGCCGGGTCGACCAGGCGCTGCTGGCCGAGCTGCTCTCCGACCCCTACTACGCCCGCCCGGCACCCAAGTCCACGGGGAAGGAGCACTTCAACACGGCATACCTGGAGCGGGTGTGGCGCGGCCACGCCCACCTCGGCGGGGACGACGTGCTCGCGACCCTGACCGCGCTCACGGCACGGACCGTGGCCGACGCGGTGGGAGGCCACGACGCGACCGAGGTCGTCGTCGCCGGTGGCGGCGTGCGCAACCCGACCCTGCTGCGCGACCTCGTCCGCGAGCTCGGACCCACGAGGCTCACCCTGGCCTCCGACCTCGGGCTGCCGGACCAGGCCAAGGAGGCCGTCGCGTTCGCGGTCCTGGGCTGGATGACGTGGGCCGGGCACCCGGCCTCGGTGCCGTCGGCCACCGGCGCGGGCGGGGCGCGGCTGCTCGGGAGCATCACCCCCGGCGACGGGCCGCTTCGCCTCCCCGACGCCGGGCCGGCCCCGACCAGGCTGGTCCTCGGCCGACTCTGAATGCCTCGTCCCCGACGCACCTGACACACCGGACCCTGAGGCTCCGGGACCTGCGCCTCTGCCCTCCGACGGGCTGCCGCTCGACCCTCGAAGAGGGATCGGCGCCGTGGCCGGGTCGGTCTGTCCGACCGCGTCACCACGCTGTCAACCGCGTCCGACAGGAGGGCCACCCCATGTCCGCCTCGCAGAGCATCTACATCGACGCCCCTGTGGAGAAGGTCTTCGACTGGTTCAAGAACCCCCGCAACTGGATGTCGCTCAACCCTGCCGCAGCGCGGCGGGAGGAGATCACCGAGGTGCACGTGACCCCGGAGGGCCCGGGCACGTTCCACGTCTGGACGCTCAAGCCCATGCCCGGCGTCCGCTACGAGTACTTCGGCGTGTTCACCGAGGTCGTCCCGAACGAGCGCATCGTGGACCGGTGGTCGATGGCCCTCGAGGGCACCGAGACCTACCTGTTCGAGCGCGTGGGCCCCGGGACGCGGCTGACGCTGCAACGGCGGCGGCGGTCGATCTGGCGGCTGCGCCCGCTCGACGCGCTGGTGGACCGCTTCGAGGGACCGCAGAACGAGCAGGTCCTGCTCCGGCTGAAGAGGTACCTGGAGTCCGGCGCGGCGGCGACGGTCGGCTGAGGGCCGGACCGACGGCCGGACCGACCGCCGGGCTGACCGCCGGGGGCTGACCGTGGGGCTGACCGGCGAGCCCGCCGGCGGCGGGGTCGGGGCCTCCCGGATCGTGCTGACCGGGCCTGGACCACACAGGAAGAACATGGCCGGCACCTAGGTCACGTGTGGCACGGGTGGGGCCTGTGGGTAGGTTTGCCCGCATGTCTGACGCCACCAACGCCGGCCGACGCCCCCTCGTCGTGCTCGACAAGGTCAACAAGCACTACGGCGACCTGCACGTCCTCCAGGACATCGAGCTGACGATCGGCGAGGGCGAGGTCGTCGTGGTGATCGGCCCGTCCGGGTCGGGCAAGTCGACGCTGTGCCGCACCATCAACCGCCTCGAGACCATCGAGTCCGGGACGATCAGCATCGACGGGCAGGAGCTGCCCAGCGAGGGCAAGGCCCTGGCCCGGCTGCGGGCCGACGTCGGCATGGTGTTCCAGTCGTTCAACCTCTTCGCCCACAAGACGATCCTCGAGAACGTCACGCTCGGCCCGATCAAGGTCCGTGGCATGGACAAGGCCGAGGCGGACAAGCGGGCCATGGAGCTGCTCGAGCGCGTCGGCGTCGCCGCGCAGGCCGACAAGTACCCCGCCCAGCTCTCCGGTGGGCAGCAGCAGCGCGTGGCCATCGCGCGTTCGCTGGCGATGGAGCCCAAGGTGATCCTCTTCGACGAGCCCACCTCGGCCCTTGACCCGGAGATGATCAACGAGGTCCTCGACGTGATGACCGGGCTGGCGAAGTCCGGCATGACGATGGTCGTCGTCACGCACGAGATGGGGTTCGCGCGCCGGGCGGCGGACCGGGTCGTGTTCATGGCCGACGGGCAGGTCGTCGAGTCCGGCACGCCCGAGGAGTTCTTCACCAACGCGCAGTCCGCGCGGGCGAGGGACTTCCTCGCCAAGATCCTGACGCACTGAGTGCGTCCAACAGGGAGGAAAACGCATGAAGGTTCGTCGTTTCGGCGTGGTCGCGGTTGCCGCCGTCGCCATGCTGGGTCTTGCCGCCTGCGGGGGCGGAAGCGCCGGCGAGTTCAAGATCGGCGTCAAGTACGACCAGCCCGGCATGGGCCTGAAGGACGGGGCCAAGTACACCGGCTTCGACATCGACGTCGCCAAGTACGTCGCCAAGGAGCTCGGCCACTCCGAGGACGAGATCATCTTCGTGCAGGCGCCCACGCCGCAGCGCGAGACGCTCATCTCCACCGGGCAGGTCGACTACATCGTCGGCACCTACTCGATCACCGACGCCCGCAAGCAGAAGGTCTCCTTCGCCGGGCCGTACTTCGTCGCCGGCCAGGACCTGCTGGTCCGCGCCGACGACAGCTCGATCACCGGTCCCGACTCGCTGACCGGCAAGAAACTGTGCTCGGTCAAGGGCTCCACGTCCGCGGCCAAGGTCAAGGACAACTACCCGGGCGTGCAGCTGCAGGAGTACGACACGTACTCCAAGTGCGTCGAGGCCCTCTCGGCCGGCGCGGTCGACGCCCTCACCACGGACAACACGATCCTCGCCGGCTACGCCAGCCAGCCGCAGTACAAGGGCAAGCTCAAGGTCGTCGGCAAGACGTTCTCCGAGGAGCGCTACGGCATCGGCATCAAGAAGGGCGACAAGGCCCTCTGCCAGAAGATCGACGCCGCCCTGAAGAAGATGCAGGACTCCGGTGCCTGGCAGAAGGCGATCGACAAGAACCTCGGCCCCGCCGGGTTCAGCGTCGACACCTCCAAGAACCCGCCCAAGCCCGACGCCTGCTCCTGACGCACCACCACCGGCCGGTATGCCGCCCGCTCCCCTGTGCGGGCGGCATACCGGCGGTGACCTGCACTGAACGAAGGGCGGCACATGGCTGACCTGCTCAAGCAGTACGACGTCCTCGGGGCGTTCTGGATGACGATCGTCCTGACGGCGCTCTCCGCGGTGGGGGCGCTGGTCATCGGGACCCTCGTCGCGGTGATGCGGGTCTCCCCCGTCGCCGTCCTGCGGACGATGGGGGCGGGCTACGTCAACATCGTGCGCAGCACCCCGCTGACGCTGATCATCGTCTTCTGCAACCTCGGCCTGTTCGTCAACCTCGGCCTGCGCCTGGCGGACAAGTCCTCCTCGACCTTCCTGGTCGACAACAACATCCGGCTGGCCGTCCTCGGCCTGTCGGTCTACCACGCGGCGTTCGTCTGCGAGGCGCTGCGCTCGGGCATCAACACGGTGCCGGCCGGGCAGGCCGAGGCGGCCCGCTCGATCGGCCTGGGCTTCGGGCAGAACCTGCGCTACGTCGTGCTGCCCCAGGCGTTCCGCGGGGCGATCACCCCGTTGGGCAACACGCTGATCGCCCTGACCAAGAACACCACGGTCGCCTCGGCCATCGGCGTCAGCGAGGCCTCGGGCCTGATGAAGGAGATGATCGAGTTCAGCCCTGACCAGCTCGTCATGGTGTTCCTCGTGTTCGCCCTCGGCTTCGTGGTCCTGACCCTGCCGATGGGCCTGGCGGTCACGGCGATGTCGCGTCGTCTGGCGGTGCGGCGATGAGCGCGCAGACCATCCTGTTCGACGCCCCAGGCCCCCGGGCCCGCCGCAGGCACGCCCTCATCGCTGCCGGCGGCGGCGTGGTCCTCCTGGCCGTGCTGGCGTGGGTGCTGCTGCGCCTGGCCGACAAGGGCAACCTGACCGGCGCCAAGTGGTCGCCGTTCGGCCGGGCCGACACGTGGACCGAGTACCTCCTGCCGGGACTGGTCGGCACGCTCGAGGCCGCGGCGATCTCGATCGTCCTGGCGATGGCCCTCGGCCTCGCCCTCGGCATGGGCCGGCTCTCGGAGAACCGCGGGCTGCGCTGGTTCTGCTCGGTGTTCGTGGAGTTCTTCCGCGCCGTGCCGGTCCTGTTGATGATGATCTTCGCCTTCAACATGTATGCCGTGAACCACACCTTCCAGGCCGACTACCTGGCCCTGGCCGGGGTGGTCACGGGGCTGACGCTCTACAACGGCGCCGTGGTGGCTGAGCTCGTCCGGGCCGGCGTCGGCTCGCTGCCCGCCGGCCAGCGCGAGGCCGGCCTGTCGATCGGCCTCAGCGCCCCGCAGACGCTGCGGACGGTCCTGCTGCCGCAGGCGCTCACCGCGATGCTGCCGGCGATCGTGGGCCAGCTCGTCGTCGTCCTCAAGGACTCGGCGCTGGGCTCGATCATCACCTACGTGGAGCTGCTGGCCCAGGGGCAGACGCTCGGCACGGCCCGGGCCAACGTCGTGCCCGCGTTGATCGTCGTCGCCGTCATGTTCATCCTGCTCAACTACCTGCTGACGGTGCTGGCGGGCCACTTCGAGAGCCGGATGCGCCGGCGGGGACACACCAGCGCCCCGGCGGCGCCGACCGCGCCGGGCCAGGCCGGCTGACCGCACCTCCCGCACCACCTGCTCCGGCACCGCGACCCGCGGGCGGAGACCACGAACCGGGCGTCCCTCGCGGGGCTGCCCGGTTCGTCGGCTCCCGGGGCGACCTTCCTACCCGGTCGCCTCGCTCCTTTCCGGGCGCCCGCCTCGCTCGCACCTCCCCGTCTGCGCGCGTCCCGTCCCCCGCTGCGCCCGCGCCGGGGATCGTGTGACAGCCTCTGCGGGCATGGGAGCGCAGGCATGAGGAAGCTGTTCGGCGTCATCGTCCTGGTGGCGATCCTGCTGGGTCTGGACCGCGGGGGCGCCTGGCTGGCCGGGCGCGCAGTAGCGGCCCAGGTGCAGCAGTCGGCGCACCTGCAGACGGCCCCCACCGTGACGATCGGGGGCTTCCCGTTCCTGACCCAGGTGGTCCAGGGCCGCTACACCCACGTGGACGTCGACACGGCCGGCCCGGTGCGCATCGGCGACCTCGGCCTGGACCGCCTCGAGGGGACGGTCACGGGCGCGCAGGCGCCGCTGTCGAAGATCATCGACGGCTCGCTCTCCGCCATCCCCGTCGACCAGGCGGATGCCTCCGCCCACATCGGCTACGCCGAGCTGGACCGCCTGGTGAACAGCCGGCTCTCCGCTGACGGCCTGCAGCTGCACTTCTCCTCCGGCGGCTCCGGACAGGTCGCCCTGCGGGCCGTCATCGACACCCCTCCCGGAGCGGTCCAGCTCAAGGCCCGGGCCCACGTCTCCGTGCAGGGCGGCCGCCTGCGGGTGAAGGTCTCCGACCAGGACCTGCAGCAGAGCCCCCCGCTCCTGCGGACGATCCTGGCCGCCGCCCTGGACCGGACCTTCCCCTTGCCGAAGCTCGCGATGGGCTTCACGGTCACCTCGGCCCACCCCGACGCGTCCGGACTGGCGCTCGCCGTGGGGGCCCGGCACACGACGCTCGCGCTGCCCTGAGCGCCGCCCCCCTGCGCCTCGCGCGCCGCGCGTCGGACGCCCCTGGCGTCGTCCCCACGCGCACGCCACCGGTATGCCGGGTGCGGACGACCGCACCCGGCATACCGCTCGTGGGTGGCTCGTCCGGTGTCGCGCCGGGCCTGTCCCCCTGGGAACGACGAAGGCCCGGATCCGCGTGGATCCGGGCCTTGCTGGTGAGCTCCCCCGATTGGACTCGAACCAATAACCTGCCGGTTAACAGCCGGCTGCTCTGCCAATTGAGCTACAGGGGATTGTTGCGGGCTGCGCTCGCGGGCGTAACTGTAGCAAAGGTTTCGGGTGGTTCCGAACCAGACCCGCCCGCGCGCCGGGGCCCTCCTCAGCCGCTCAGGCCGACCTGGTCCCGGAGCTCGGCGAGGGCCAGGGAGACCTGCTCCTGGACGAGCGGGTCGGCCGCCCGCACGCCCCGACCGAGCAGGGTCTGGGAGAGCAGCGAGCCGGTCTGCAGGTCCTTGCGGATGGCGACGCGGGCCGTCCGCCGCTCCCCCACCGAAAGCCGCTGCGCGAGCACGACGCTGGCCTGCACGCGCTCGCGCAGGACCTCCGGCAGCAGCGTGCGCTGCTCGCCGAGGGCCCACTGCACGGGCCGGGTGCCGTCGACGAAGGTCACGGTGAGGGTGAACCCCTCGTGCTGCCACACGCCGGCGTCGACGAGGTGCCACGGACGGCGCAGCACCATGACGCCGTCGGGCTGCACGGCGGCCAGCGCCCAGGTCGTGGCGACCACGGCCGAGCCGCTCGTCTCGTCGGTCGCGTGGGCGAGCACGCGCTCCCCGCGCCCGAGCTCGAGCGCGGCGGTGACTGCGGCGGGCAGGTCGGGCTGGAGGCGCCGCAGGCGCGACAGGGAGGGCATCAGCCCAGCCTGTCACGCAGGGCGATGAGCTGGCGCTGCAGCCCCTGGAGCTCCACCGAGAGCGCTCGCGCTGCCTCGGGCTCCCCGGACTCCATCCGGCGCAGGGCGCTGAGCGCGTCCCCGATGCGGCGGGTCAGGCCCACCTCCTGGACCCGCACCAGCAGCGAGCTGACGTAGCGGCGCTCGGGCAGGCCCGTGGACGGGTCGACCTTGGTCGGCAGCGGCGCCACGGCCAGCTCGCTGACGAGGGGACGCACGGCGCCCGCTGCGGCCTCGGTGACCTTGTCGGCCCACACCCCGGTGCCGGTGGCCGCCGCCGGCCCTCCCGCGGCGCGGATGGCGTCGTGGACCGCCCGGTGGGCCGGAGCGGTGAACGCTGAGGGGTCGACGGCGTCGAACTCGGCCGCGTCGAGCAGCGCGGGGAACTGCAGCACCGCCTGGAGCAGCTGGCGCTCGGCGAGGACCACCGGGTCGCGCAGGTCCGGGTGCGGCATGACCGGCACGTCCTCGCGGCCGTGCTCCTCGCCCGCCGACGGGCCGTCGTGCGCGGCGCCCTGGCCGGTCGGGCCACCGTGGCCGCCGGCGCCGCCTCCGGCCGCGTCGCGCGCCGCCATCCGGCTCGCCCGGGCGACCTCGGAGGCGACCTGCTCGACCTCGACGCCGATCCAGCCCGCCACGGTGCGGGTGTACTCCGGGCGCAGCGACCGGTCACGGATCCCGTTGATGATGGGCGCCACGGCGCGCAGGCCCTGCACCCGGCCCTCAGCGTTGCCGAGGTCGAAGCGGCGCAGGGTCGTGCGCACGGCGAACTCGAACATCGGCACGGCGTCCTCGATGAGCGCACGCACCGCCAGGTCTCCCCCCGACTGGCGCAGCTCGCACGGGTCCTTGCCGGAGCCCTCCACCGCCACGAACGACTGCGAGGCCCAGCGCTGGTCGTCGTTGAACGCCCGCATGGCGGCCTTCTGCCCGGCGGCGTCGCCGTCGAAGGTGAAGACCACCTTGGCCGGCGCCAGGTCGCTCTCGTCGCGCATGAGGCGGCGCAGCACCTTGATGTGGTCGACACCGAAGGCCGTGCCGCACGTGGCGACGGCCGTCTCGATGCCGGCGAGGTGGCACGCCATGACGTCGGTGTAGCCCTCGACCACCACGGCCTGACGGTCGCGCGAGATGGCCTTCTTGGCCAGGTCGAGGCCGTAGAGCACGTGCGACTTCTTGTAGATCGTGGTCTCGGCCGTGTTGAGGTACTTGGCCTCGATGCGGTCGTCGTCGAAGAGCCGGCGCGCGCCGAAGCCGACGACGTCGCCGGTGATGTCGCGGATCGGCCACATCAGCCGGCCCCGGAACCGGTCGTAGAGCCCGCGCTGGCCGCGCCCCGCGAGCCCGGCGGTGACGATCTCGTCCTCGCTGAAGCCCTTGCCGCGCAGGTGCCGGGTCAGCGCCTCGCCGGTGCGCGGGGAGAACCCGACGCCGAACCGCTCGGCAGCCACCCGGTCGAAGCCGCGCTCGCGCAGGAAGTCGCGCCCGGCCCGCGCCTCGGCGAGGTCGACCAGGGAGGAGGCGTAGAACTCGGTGGCCACCCGGTGCGCCTCCACGAGCCGCGAGCGCTTGCCGAGCCCCTCCTCGCGGGGTCCCCCGCCCTCCTCGTAGTGCAGCTCCATGCCGAGCTTGCCGGCGAGCCGCTCGATCGCCTCCGTGAAGGTGAGGTGCTCGACCTTCTGGACGAAGGAGATGACGTCGCCGCCCTCGCCGCAGCCGAAGCAGTGCCAGGCCCCGACGGCCGGGCGGATGTTGAACGAGGGTGTCTTCTCGTCATGGAAGGGGCACAGCCCCTTGAGCGACCCGGGTCCGGCGGTCCGCAGCGTCACGTGCTCGCGCACGACGTCCTCGATGGACGACCGCTCCTTGACCAGAGCCACGTCGTCGGCCTTGATCCGACCCGCCACTGACCCTCCTAGGTGTGCCCCGGCGAGTCTAGGTGCTCACACCCACATCGCGTGCAGCGCCATGGCACGCAGGTCGGTCAGGCTCGCCACCTGGTCGACCACGGCCCGCAGTGCGGCGGCGTCGTCCTGCGCCGCGCGCCAGTCGTGCAGGTAGGTCACGTCGAGGCGCTCCTGCGGGTCGTCCACGATCGCCTCGACGAGGTCGCGCAGCACGTGCCGCTGTCGCGCCATCACCTCCAGCCGCTCGGTGGCGTTCATGACGAAGTGCGCGGCCACGCCCTTGAGCAGGGCGCACTCCGCCCGCACCCCCTCCGGCACGACGAGGTCGGCCGCGTGGCGGGTGAGGTCACCCGAGCCGTGTGCGGCGCGGGTCGCCTCCTCGACGACGAGGACGAACCGGCCGATCAGCCGGCTGGTCATGTCCTTCAGAGCTGCGAGGTCGGCCCGGGAGCCGTTCCAGGACAACGGGATCCAGCCGGTGTCCAGCAGCCGCCCGAGCGCCAGCCCGAGGTCCTGCTCCGACAGGTCGGGGGCGTAGGCGCGGCGGGCGACCTCGATGACCGGGGCCATCCGCGACTCCGAGCGCAGGTCCTCCAGCACGACCCGGCCCGAGGCGACGGCGTCCTCCACGTCGTGGACCGAGTAGGCCACGTCGTCCGACCAGTCCATGACCTGGGCCTCGAGGCACCGGCGCGCGGGGTCCGAAGGGTCCACCCCGGAGCGGACCCACTCGAAGACGGGCACGTCATCGGCATACACGCCGAACTTGCCTGTCTCATAAGGGGCTTCGCCGCGCTGCCACGGGTACTTCAGGACAGCGTCGAGGCTGGCGCGGGTGAGGTTGAGCCCGGCCGGCCGCCCGTCCGGGTGGGTGCGCTTGGCCTCCAGCCGGGTGAGCAGCCGCAGCGTCTGGGCGTTGCCCTCGAACCCGCCGATGTCCGCGGCCACGGCGGCCAGGGCCGTCTCCCCGTTGTGCCCGAACGGCGGGTGCCCGAGGTCGTGGGCCAGGCACGCGGTGTCCACGACGTCGGCGTCACACCCGAGCGCAGCACCGAACTCGCGCCCGATCTGGGCCACCTCGAGGGAGTGCGTCAGCCGGTTGCGCACGAAGTCGTCGCTGGTCGGTTGCACGACCTGCGTCTTGGCGGACAGGCGCCGCAGCGCCGAGGAGTGCACCACCCGGGCGCGGTCCCGCGCGAAGTCGTCGCGGTCGGCCCGCTTGTGTGCCGGGTCCTCCCGGACCCAGCGCTCCCGGTCGGCCGCCGCGTAGGTGCTCACGAGGACGCACTGTATGCCGCGCGGCCGGCTCGGGCGGCGCGGCACACCTCTGGTGGGCGGGGCACCGCGGCCGGCGCCCGCTCGACCCCTCAGCCGGCCAGGGCTCCGGGCAGCCGCATCAGGCAGCCCACCCAGCCTTCGGCGTGGTTCCTCACGTCGTCGGCGTCACTCAGGTCGGAGTGGGTTAGCACGAGCCTGGTCCCGCCGTCGACCGCGGTCAGCTCCACCCGCACCAACGACGGGGCAGAGTCGAACTCGACCCAGGCCCAGGTGAACTCGAGCAGGGTCGGCTCCTCGATCGCCGTGTAGCGGCCGACGACGTCGTGCGGCCCCATGGACAGCGTGTAGTCGCCACCCACCCTGAGGTCGCGCTCGACCCGGATCTCCCACGCGGGGTTGGGGCAGTACCACTGGGCCATCAGCGCCGGGTCGGTCCAGGCCGCGAACACACGGGCGATCGGGACGTCGAGGACGCGCTCCATGACGATGGTCGTGTCGGTGGTGGTGATGGCATCGGCGGTCATGCGTCCTTCTCCTCGCTGAGGAACCGCTCGAGGCGGTCCAGGTTGGCGTTCCAGAGCCGGCGGCGGTCGGTGATCCACGTCTGCGCCTCGACCAGCGGCGTGCTGTTGAGCCGGCACACCACGGTCCGACCCTGTCGGGTGCGCGTCACCAGCCCGGCCGACTCCAGCACCCGTAGGTGCTTGGTCACGGCCGGCAGGCTGATGTCGTGGGGCGCGGCGAGCTCACCGACGGTGGCCTCTCCACGACCGAGCCGCTCGACCATCGCCTGCCTGGTCGGGTCCCCCAGAGCGGCGAAGGTGCGATGGATGCTCACCCGAAACAGTTAACCATTTGGTTAATCCAGAAACAACGACATCGCACGACATCGACAGGGCACGCACGAGGGCCCCGGAGCGAGCTCCGGGGCCCTCGCGGCGATCTCCCTGCCGGCTGGGCCCTACGAGCCCGCCGAGGCCGTCACCAGGGAGACCGCCGTGTTTCCGGCGCAGGAGTCCATGGCGCGAATCGCCCACCGGCCCTTCATGCCGTTGCCGGCGAAGTTGGACTCCGCGTCGGCCTCCTCCACCTCCCCCTCGGAGAGCGTCCAGCCCCCGGAGGAGAAACGTGCCTGCATCGCCGCCAGCGTGGGCTTGAACGGTTGTGGTGACACCGCGGTGAGCACCGTACGGCCCCCGTCGCGCTGTTCCACCTTCGTGACGACCACGTCCTGGGGCAGCGCCGCGGAGGCCGGGAAGTCCGTGGGCAGCGCCACCGCCTTCGCGTCCTTGGCGCAGACGGCCATCTGGTCGGCGACGGCCTCGGTGGCCTTCTGCTCGGCGCTCTCGCAGCCGCTGAGGGCGCCACCGACCATCACCGCCGCCAGGGCGACGGCGAGGCCTCCGGCCCTGCCACCCGTCACGACGTCACCGTCGTGGACCGCTTGTTGTCCCCCTCGTCGGACTCCTGGACCGTGTTGGCGGGGTCGGCCACCACCAGGACGGTGTGCGTCCCCTTGGCCAGCTTCAGCCCGGCGAACGTGACTGTCCGGCTCGCCCCGGCGCCCAGGTCGCTCGCCGTCGACGTCGAGACGACCTTGCCGTCGACCAGGAGCTGGAGCGTCGCCCCCTTGGCGACGGCGGCGCCGGTGTTGGCCAGCGTCGCAGTCGGGACGTACAGCCCACTCGCCCTGCTCACCGACAACGCGCTCGGGGTGAGGTTGGGCTGGGGGTCGTTCGCGGCATACAGCGTCTTGCCACTCTGCTGGCGGGCGATCGTCGCGTAGGCGTCGAAGTTCTGCGCCCCACCCGGTGCCGCGCAGGCGCCGGTGCAGCCGTCGGCGTAGCCGACCAGCACGCGACCGTCCTTGTCGACGGTGGCGTCCATGAAGTCCAGCAGGTTGCGGTCGTTGCCGCAGGTGGTGCCGCCGGTGCAGATCGACCCGCGCTGCACCGGGTCGGTGGGCGTGGTGTCGACCGTGACCCAGGACTTGCCGCCGTCGTACGTCGTGGAGACGTAGAGGTGCCAGTCGCCGTGGAAGTTCGTGGCGTCCTGGTAGTTGCCGGCCGTCGTGGTGCCGATGAAGGCGAACGAGGCCCGGTCGTCGTCACCGGCGACCACGGCGGGGAAGACGGTGTTGTGGATGCCCAGGCTCGCGCCGACGTTCTGGTCGTCGGTCCACGTCTTGCCCTTGTCCCGGCTCACGGCGACCCGCGGCGTGCCGTCGGCCGCCTGGTAGCCCATGTAGACCGTGCCGTTGGCGCCGATGCCGACGCTGGGGTCGGAGTCTCCGGGGGTGCTGGCCGGGTCGGTGCGGACCGACCACGTGGTGCCGCCGTCCTCGGAGACCGCCACGCCCTGGTTGCTGCCGCAGCCCTTGTTGGGCACGTAGACCGTGCCGTCCGGGGCGACCTTGACGTGCCCGTGCAGGCCGCCGCAGTCGAGCAGGGAGTACATCGGGACGGCCGGGCCGAAGGTCGTGCCGCCGTCGTGGCTGGAGGCACAGCTGGCGTCTGCGACGTCCTGGCTGCAGTAGTAGACCGCCCGGGGGTAGCTGCTCGTCGGGAGCGAGCCGACCGAGCCCGCAGGCCACGCACCACCGCCCACGGTCTGGTGGTCCACGCCCGAGTTGATGCCGCCGCCCTGGCTCGGTGACCACGTCTTGCCGTCGTCGTCGGAGAAGCACATCAGCGAGGTCTTGCCGGCCAGCTGGCTCTCGAAGACACGGCCGGTCACCGGGTCGGTGAAGCCGATCGGGTCCAGCGAGGCGGTGCCGCCGGTCGGACAGCCGTTGGCGGCCGTGGCCGACACGTTGCTCCAGCTCACCTTCGACGGGGTCACGCTGTCATCCCAGGTGGCCTTGTAGGTGTCGTAGAGCGCCTGGTAGAAGGTCGCCCCGGTCTTGTGGCTGTTGCCGATCGACGGCTCGCCGGCGCTGTGCGCCTGCGGGTACGACTCCGGCGCGCCGTACTGGCTGAAGGTCGGCGGGGTGTCGGTGCCCGGCGGCGGGTTGGCCGGGATGTCAGTCAGTGCCGCAGTCCCGGTGACCGACTCCCCCAGCGGGTTGAACGGCACGACGCGCACCGTGTAGTCGCCGGTCGTGGGCGGCACCTGGATGACCTCGGGGTCGGCGTTGGAGGCCGAGGACCCGACGACGGTGCCCGCCTTGTCGAGCAGGTAGACGTCGAAGTCGGCCGCCGTGTTGGCCCACCCGACCTTGACCGTGAGCTGGTGGGTGTTGCCGTAGCCGGACGGGGTGCTGACGTGCAGCGCGTAGTCGTCGCACAGGCCCGGCCCGCAGGACACGTCGCCGGCCGTGCCGGTGACGTTCGGTGCGGCGAAGGGACCGGCGGTCCACTGGGTCGAGGGCGCCGTGTCCGACACCGAGCCCTCGGACGGGGTGGCGGCCAGCGCCTTGGCGCCGGCACCGGCGACCAGGATGAGTGCGGCCGTGGCCGCCAGGCTGATGCCGCGCCTGCGGCGTACTGCGAACGAACCAACCGACATGCGAGGAGCTCCCTCGAGGGCGGGGGGACGGCACTTGCGCCGTCCACGCGGCTGACGGGCCGGAGCGGCCTCGTTGCCCGGGGAACGAGGCGGCCACCTCGGGCGTTACGGCCACCTGCCATCTCTTGACCTGAGATGTCGGCGTCAGCCGGGCCGCCCGAGCGTGCGCGACGCCTCGGCGACTCTGTCCGCGGCCCTTGCGCGCGCCTCTTCCCTTCGGCTGCGATGGGCGGCCGGCCGACCGCAGGCGGCGGCTGCTCGGGAGCCCGACGCCTCAGTAGCTGAGCGGCTTGATGGGGCGCCCGGCGGAGCAGTCGGCCACGAGGTGGGCGATGCGGCGGTCCCGGGTCTCCTGCCGCTTGGCCGACAGCACCCAGTTCGTCGCCGGGCGGCGGTAGGACGGCGGCCGGGAGTCCCACCACGCCTGGGCCGCCGGGTCGGCGGCCAGCAGCGCGGCATACTCCGGAGGCAGGTCCGCCGGCTGCCGCTCGTAGGAGTAGACCGGCTCCTCCCGCACGGCCCGGCGCCGGTACGCCGCAAGGCCCGCCTCCGCCACGAGTCCCGCCGCGATGAGCTCCTCGATCCGGGCGAGGTTGACCGCGCTCCAGATGCTCGTGGGCCGCCGGGGCGTGAAGCGGATCCGGTAGCGGTCGTCGTCGATGCGCTGGCGCAGGCCGTCGATCCAGCCGAAGCACAGCGCCTCGTCGACCGACTCCGGCCAGGTCAGCGACGGCTCCCGCGTGTGGCGCTTGTGGAAACCGACCCAGAGCTCATCCGCCGTGGCGTGGTGCGCCTCGAGCCAGGCACGCCAGGGCTGCGGTGCGGCGAAGAACGTGGCGGGACGGTCCGGCATACCGGCATTGTCACCACAGCCACCGACAGGGCGGGCGCACCGCGCCCGTGCCCCCTGCCTAGTCTCAGGTCATGCACTTCAGGAACCTCGGCAGCAGCGGGCTGCGCATCTCGGAGATCGCCTACGGCAACTGGCTCACCCACGGCTCGCAGGTCGAGGAGGATCAGGCGCTGGCGTGCGTGCGGCAGGCGCTGGAGGAGGGCATCACGACCTTCGACACCGCGGACACCTACGCCGACACCGCGGCCGAGACGGTGCTGGGCCGGGCGCTGGCCGGAGTGAAGCGCGAGGAGGTGGAGGTCCTCACCAAGGTCTACTTCCCCGCCGGTGGCCGTGGGCCCAACGCGCACGGCCTGTCGCGCAAGCACATCCACGAGTCGATCAACGGCTCGCTGGAGCGGCTCGGGACCGACTACGTCGACGTCTACCAGGCCCACCGTTATGACGACATGACGCCGCTGGAGGAGACGATGGAGGCCTTCGCCGACGTTGTCCGCCAAGGCAAGGCGCTCTACATCGGCGTCTCGGAGTGGAACGCCGAGCAGCTGCGCGAGGGTCACCGCCTTGCCCGCGAGCTGCACATCCCGTTCGTGTCCAGCCAGCCGCAGTACTCCATGATCTGGCGCGTCATCGAGGCCGAGGTGGTCCCCACGTCGAAGGCGCTCGGGATCGGCCAGATCGTGTGGTCGCCGCTGGCCCAGGGCGTGCTGACCGGCAAGTACGTGCCCGGCCAGGCACCGCCGGCGGGTTCGCGCGCCACCGACGACAAGGGCGGCGCCGACATGGTCGGTCGCTGGCTGGCCGACGACGTGCTCCTCGACCGGGTGCAGCGGCTGCGGCCCCTGGCCGAGCAGGCCGGCCTGACCATGGCCCAGCTCGGCGTGGCGTGGGTGCTGCAGAACGACAACGTCTCCGCCGCGATCATCGGCGCCTCGCGCCCGGAGCAGGTCACCGAGAACGCGAAGGCCTCCGGGGTGCGCCTCGAGGCCGACCTCATGGCCGCGATCGACGAGGTCCTCGACGGCTCGGTCGAGCGCGACCCGGGCCAGACCCGGATGCCGCGACGCGCGGAGTTCCCGATCCGCTGACCCCGGCAGCCCCACCTCCGGTATGCCGCCCCCTCACCCGCGGGGGCGGCTCACCGGAGCGGTCGGTTGGCGTGGGTCCGCGTCGATCCTGGGTTCGTCGACGATGCCGTGGCGTCAGTCGGTCGGGAAGATGAAGCAGGACCGGCAGCGCGCCTCGTAGCTGAAGGTGCCGTCGTCCGGCAGCGGCGTCGACGGCGCGAGCCGGGTGGTGAAGGCACGGTCGCGGTCGAGCACCTGCGTGTAGACGGCGCGGAACTCGCGGCAGACGTCGCACACGGCGCGGCGGTGGGTCACGACCTGCGGGCCGAGCTCGAACAGCGCCCGAACCGGCGCGAACAGCTCGCCTCGGTGGTCCAGGTCGATGCCGGTCGCGACGACGCGGGTCCCGCGCTCGATCAGGGTGCCCAGCACCTCCACGTCGGCGACGTCGAACATGTGGATCTCGTCCACGCCGACGACGTCGACGTCGTCGTCCAGCAGCGGCTCGAGCGTCATGGTCTTGGTCGTCACCAGGCTGCTCCCGCTGCGGGAGGTGACCTTGTCGTCGCGCTGGTGCCGCGCCGACTGGTAGACGCGGTGCGTGACGTCGGAGTACGCCAGCGGCGAGAGCAGGCTGATGAGCTCCAGCGACTTACCGCTCTTCATCGGGCCGACGATCACCGTGAGGTCGCTCAGGCCGTTCGTCGTGGGCATCCGCCGGGTGGGACGGGTTGCCGGACGGGCGGCCAGACCTGGCAATGACTGCTGTGAGACGCCGATGGACACGAGGCGACATCCTGCCATCCCGGGCGTTGCGTAGTCCGTCGACTCCCGGAGGTCGGCAGCGGATCGCGAGTGTTATGGGCACATGCCGCGGGCCCGGCCGTCTCCGACCGGGCACGGGGCGGGGTCGTCATAGATGCCAGGTCACCCCGGCGTCGGTGACCGTGGCGGTCAACCCTCGCTGGTGCACGATCGTGTGGTGCCGCCCGCAGAGCAGGGCGGCGTTGCGCCGGTCGGTGGGTCCGCCGTCGACCCAGTGGATGACGTGGTGCCCGTCGCACCACCACGGCGGGACCGTGCACCCCGGGATCGTGCACCCTTGGTCGCGCAGCCACAGGTACCTCAGCTGCGCCGGGGTGAAGAGCCGCCTGGTCCTTCCCAGGTCCAGGATCTCGCCGTCGGCGCCCAGCACCACCGGGATGATCCCCGCGTCGCAGGCGATCCGCCGGACCGTCTCCGGGGCCAACAGGGTCCCGTTGCCCAGCACCGTCCCGGCGCCACAGGCGTCCCGAAGCTTCTCGTGGTCCATCGTCACGTAGACCATGGCCTTGGGCTGGGCCGAGATGTCCTCCCCGGCCGCCGCCGACCGACGGCACACCTCGACCAGCGCGTCCCCGCGCCGCTGGTCGCTGCTGCGCAGGTCCGAAACACCCTCAGCCGGCTGCGGCGCGGACAACGGCCCGATCGCCGCCTCCAGCACGCTCGCCCCCTCGGGGTCCAGGCGCAGCAGGTACTCCACCATCCCGTCACCGGCCCGCCCCGGCGACAGCGAGACGCCGTGCTTGAGCCGGTCCTGGCGGACCTGGAACTCACGGTCCCGCCCGTAGGTGGCGATGATCTGCTCCCGCAACGCCCGGACCTCCCGCGGACCGTCGGTCTCGGCCACATGGAGGAACCCCTCCCACACCGTCGGCACCGCCGCCGGCGTCAGGCGGGGCGCGAGCTTGTGCATCTCGGCCAGCGCCACCGCCGCCCCGCGCACCCCGACCCGCCCGGACAGCACGCACGCGCGGAGGCGCTGCACGCTGCCGTGGTCGAGCACCTGACCGGCCACGACCGGGCGCCCGATACACGCCTGCGCGACGCTGACCAGGTCCCTGACCCCACCGGACCGGTAGGACGGCGCCCACTCCAGCACCCACGCCGTCGCCGACGCGCACGACGAGACCACCTCACCCCGCTCCAGAGCCTCGCCCAGCACCGCCACCTTGGCGGCCTCCACCCGACGCGACAGCGCATCCAAGGCACCGAAAGCCGGACCGAGGGCAGCCCCCTGGCACTGGTGCAGCACGTCCTCGAGCCCGGCCAGGGTTGACTCGGCCACCTCCACGGCGGCCATCCGGTCGACGAAAGACACCGCGGGCACGCCACCAGACCCGCTGGCCGCGGCCCCGTGACGACGATCCCCCTGATGCATGATTCGAACATACATTCGACCACCGACACAGGTGGTTCAGATGGTCCTTGGTGTCAGGCGACCGACGGAGGCCAGCGATGCCTGCGCCAGCCCTCCCACGTCGCGAATCCGGCCGGCGGGCAGTCGATGGGTTCACTGCCGTCGAGCTCCCCTGGTGTCGGGACGCTGATGATGGCAGCCCACTCGTCGAGCTCCTCGTCGGACATGCGCCACGTCGTGTGCGGCGCTTCGGCCTGGCGCCGGTCAAGTCGTCTCCGCTGCTCGGTCTGCGGGAGCTCGAAGTAGCGCATCTCCACCGCCGCGCCGAGGGCGGCGGCTGCCTGCCGTAGCGCGGAGCGCTCGTCTCGACCCCAGAGACCGAAGTCGATGACGACGTTGATGCCGAGCTCGAGGGCGCGCAGCCCGATCTCGATGAGCCGCCCTTCGATCACGTCCGAGGCCGACGGCGGGTTCTCGAGCCCGTAGAGGGCCTTGACCCACTCGTCCTTCGTGAGGCGAAGAGCCTTCTCCTCGACCTCGATACGCCGCGCTTCTGTGGTCTTCCCCGTGCCTGGCAGTCCAACGGTCAGGAAGAGAGTCGGTCGTGTCATTCGCTTCCCCATCTGAGCGGTCGCGTCATCATCGCTGACCTCGCTCATGCCGCATTCAGCGCGCCTGCAGCCCTCACGCGGGACCGGCTCGGCACGAGCCGCTGGTTCCGCTTTCCTCCGCCAGCGCCTTCAGGTTCAACAGTTGCCGCCGGGCCATGACCAGGTCACCGACCGACAGCGCGGGAGCGAGGAACCGGCTGGTCGGCATGACGACCTTGAGCAGCAGCCGGGTCCTCTCCTGACCCGTCGTGACCAGGAGGTAGGACATGAAGACCCCCATGATCGTGGCCGTCAGCTGGTGCCCGGTCTCGACCGACAGGATCCGTCCGAGCCGGCGCCCGGCGCTGATCGTGAACGGCTCGCCCACCCGTGGCTCGGCCAGCCCCACCAGGTGACGGGGCGACCGGCGACCGCCGTTGTCGATCCAGTCGTAGGAGTACGGTGCGGCCCGCACCTGCGTCAGCCACGGCCACACGGCGGCGGGGGCCGCCTCGACGGTCACGCCCCGCCAAGCCTGAAGCGCCGGCGAGGACACGAACCTGTCACAGGGGTAGGGCATGGTGGTCTCGCCGGCGACCACACCCCACCTGTCCCCGATCACAACACCAACCCAGGGGTCACTGTCTCAGCCGCTGTCGAGCCCGGCCGCCCCCTAGGCGGGCGTGCCGAACCGGGCCGCATTGCGCGCCCGTGCCCGCGCCGCCTCGACCTCACGGTCCCGCGGCGCGGCCTGGGTCACGAGGTCCTCGAGCAGGTGCTGGGTGATGTGGGCGACCTCGGCCACCGCCGCCTCGAAGGTCGACGCGTTGGCCGCCGACGGCTTGGTCATGCCGCTGACCTTGCGCACGTACTGCAGCGCGGCGGCATGCACCTCGTCACTCGTGGCGGGCGGCTCGAAGTTGTGCAGCGTCCTGATGTTCCGGCACATGCTCCGACCTTGCCACGCCGAGGGCCGTCGGTCAGCCCGTTCGCCCCGCCCCTTTCGTGTGAGGCTCAGCCGCCCGAGACCGACATCTCGGCCTGCGCCACGGCCTCCGCGGCCGCCCCGGTCAGCTCACGGCTCTCCAGCCACCCCTCGGGCAGGGCGACGTTGCGCGGCGAACCGGCCCGGCCACGCTGCCCCTCCGCCGGCTCCCCCGGCCACTCCTGGTCGAGGTCCAGCGTGCCGATCAGCTCGTCAAGGGCGTCAAGGGAGTCGACGAGCGCGAGGTGGTGCCGGACGTGCTGCCCGGCGCGGAAACCCTTGAGGTACCACGCGATGTGCTTGCGGATGTCGCGGCACGCCTTGAGCTCGGAGTCGTAGAACTCCGCGAGGTATGCCGTGTGCCGCCTCATCGTGTCGGTCACCTCACGCAGGGTCGGGCGCACCCGCGCCTGCGTCCCGGCGAAGGCAGCGGCGAGGTCGGTGAACAGCCACGGCCGCCCCAGGCAGCCCCGACCGACGACCACGCCGTCGCACCCGGTCTGCTCCACCATCGCGAGCGCGTCCTCGGCCGACCAGATGTCCCCGTTGCCCAGCACGGGGATCGAGGTGACCACGTCCTTCAGCGCCCGGATCGCCGGCCAGTCGGCCTGCCCGGAGTAGGCCTGCGACGCCGTGCGCGCATGCAGCGCCACGGCGGCCACACCCTCGCCCTCGGCGATCCGGCCGGCCTCGAGGAACGTCAGGTGGTCCGTGTCGATGCCCTTGCGCATCTTGATGGTGACCGGCACGTCATACGGGCTGGCCTCCTGGACCGCCCCGCTGACGATGGCCCGGAACAGCTCGGTCTTCCACGGCAGGGCCGCTCCCCCACCCTTGCGGGTCACCTTGGGCACCGGGCAGCCGAAGTTGAGGTCGATGTGGTCGGCACGGTCCTCGGTCACCAGCATCCGCACCGCCGCCCGCACCGTGGCCGGGTCGACGCCGTAGAGCTGGATCGAGCGCGGGTTCTCCTCCGCGTCGTGCTGGATCAGCCGCATCGACTCCGGCGTGCGCTCCACCAGCGCCCGCGAGGTGATCATCTCGCTGACGTAGAGCGAGGTCCCACCGCTCGCGCCGGTGCCGACGTCGCCGTACTCCCGGCACAGCCGCCGGAACGCGCGGTTGGTGATTCCGGCCATCGGGGCGAGCACGACGGGCGACTCGATGGTGTGGCGGCCGATCTGCAAGGGCTTGAGGACTGCGGTCATGGTGGCCCGATTCTCTCAGGCCCGCGGCGACAGGCCGAACGGACGTGCCCGCGAGGAGGAACGTCCCTTCCGCCCCACCTGTATGCCGCGCAGCATGTGAGCGTGACCGTCACCGCTCCGCCCGGTGGGCTCGGACTCACCCGCGCCGAGGCGGCGGCCCGGCTGGCCCGCGACGGGCCGAACACCCTGCCACCGCCACGCCGCGCGCACCCGTTGCTGCTGCTGGGCGCCCAGATGGTGCACTTCTTCGCCCTGATGCTCTGGGGCGCTGCCGCGCTGGCGGTCATCGCCGGCATGCCCACCCTCGGCGTCGCCATCGCCGTCGTGGTGCTGCTCAACGGCGCCTTCTCCTTCGTGCAGGAGTACCGCGCGGACCGGGCCACCGACCGCCTGCGCGACCTGATGCCGGTGCACGCGACGGTGCGACGCGACGGCCACCCCGTCGTGGTGCCCGCCGCCGGGCTCGTGGTCGGCGACGTGGTGCTGCTCGATGCGGGCGACCGGGTCAGCGCCGACCTCGCGCTCGTCGAGGACGGCCGGGTCCGGGTGGACGAGTCGATGCTGACCGGTGAGAGCGCGCCGGTTGGCGCCACCGCCGGGGACCGCGTCCATGCGGGCACCTTCGTCGTCGAGGGCCAGGCCACGGCACAGGTCGTGGCCACCGGGGCCCGGACCCGACTGGCAGCCATCGCCACGGCGACCGCGCAGGCCCGCCGGCCGCGGAGCCCCCTCGCCGCCCAGCTCCACCGTGTCGTCCGGCTGGTCGCGCTCATCGCGGTCGCGGTCGGCTCCGCCTTCTTCCTCGTCGCCCTGGGTCTGGGCGAGGCCGGACGCGACAGCTTCCTCTTCGCCATCGGCGTCACCGTGGCCCTCGTCCCCGAGGGGCTGCTGCCCACCGTCACGCTCTCGCTGGCGCGCGGGGCGCAGCGGATGGCCCATCGCGCGGCCCTGGTGCGCCACCTCGAGGCCGTCGAGACGCTGGGATCGACGACGTTCATCTGCACCGACAAGACCGGCACGCTCACCCGCGGGCAGATGGCGGTGGTCGAGGTCTGGACCCCCGCCGGGACGGTCCGGGTGGAGGGCGAGGGCTACCAGCCCGACGGCCGCCTGCTGGGCACCCCCGCCGCGGTGGCTGCGGCGCAGCGGGCGGGCGACAGCGCCGCCCGCTGCTCCCCCGACGCACACGCCGCGCAGACCGAGGGGCAGTGGCGACCCGTCGGGGACCCGATGGACGTCGCCCTGCACGTCCTCGCTACCCGCGCCGGCGCGCCGGACCGACCGCCCCCGCTGCTCCGGCACCCGTTCGACCCGCGCCGCCGGCGCTCCTCGGTCGTCGACCACGACGGGTCGCACGTGCTGGGCTCCCCCGACGTCGTCCTCGACCGCTGCCTCGACAGCCCTGCCGGCGCCGAGGCGGCCGTCGAGGCGCTCAGCGCGCGCGGGCTGCGCGTGCTCGCGGTGGCCCACCGCCCACCGGGCCTGCCGGACGACACGGCCGAGCGCGCGGAGCGCGACCTGCACCTGCTCGGCCTCGTCGGGCTCGAGGACCCTCCCCGACCCGACGTCGGGGAGGCCATCGCGCGGTGCCGCGCGGCCGGCATACGGCTGGCGATGGTGACCGGGGACCACCCACGGACCGCGGCGGCCATCGCGACCGAGGTCGGCCTGGCGGCCGAGAGCGCCCCCGTGCTGCACGGGCGCGACCTGCCACCCGACGACGACGCCCTGGCGGAGCTGATCGACCGCGACGGCATCGTCCTCGCCCGGGTGACCCCCGAGGACAAGCTGCGCATCGCCCGCGCCCTGCAGTCGCGGGGGCACGTCGTGGCGATGACCGGCGACGGCGTCAACGACGGCCCGGCCCTGCGCGCCGCCGACATCGGGGTCGCGATGGGCGCCTCCGGCACCGACGTCGCGAGGGAGGCGGCAGACGTCGTCCTGCTCGACGACCACTTCGCCACGATCGTCGCGGCCGTGGAGCTGGGCCGGGCCACGTTCACCAACATCCGCCGGTTCCTGACCTACCACCTGACGGACAACGTCGCCGAGCTCGCGCCGTTCGCGGTGTGGGCGCTCTCCGGCGGCCGGATCCCGTTGGCGCTCACTGTGCTCCAGGTCCTCGCCCTTGACATCGGCACCGACCTGCTGCCGGCCCTGGCCCTCGGCGCCGAGCCCCCGGGCCCGCGGGTGATGGTCGGCCGGCTGCGGCTGGGCGCGCTCATGGACGGCCCGGTCGCCCGGCGCGCCCTGCTGGTCCTCGGCCCGACCGAGGCCCTGGTCTCGATGCTCACCTTCCTCCTCGTCCTCGGGGTCGGGGGCTGGTCGCCGGGCGAGACCCCCGCGGCGAGCCTGCTCGGCCAGGCCTCCGGGGCCGCGTTCGCGGCGGTCGTCCTGGGCCAGCTCGCCAACGCGTTCGCCTGCCGCAGCGAGGGGCGGTGGGTCGGCCGGGTGGGCGTGCGCGGCAACCCGCTCCTGCTGTATGCCGTGGCCTCCGAGGTCGCGATGCTGCTCGTCTTCGTCGGTGCCCCTCCCCTGCAGGACCTGCTGGGTGGACACTGGCCGGGAGCCTTCGGCTGGTCCATGGCGGCGCTGGCGATCCCGGCGGTCATCCTGGTCGACGCCCTCCACAAGGCGTGGCGCGCCCGTCACAAGCGCCGGCCCGCCCGCCCCGTCCCCTCCGCCCGCCCTGTCACCACCACGCGGAGCAGTGCGCCATGAAGACCTTCACCCAGCTGCAGGCCGGCCTCGGGCCCGCCCTGGCCGCGAACCGGGAGGGCTCGGGCACGCCCCATGTCGTCATCGCCCTGCCGTCCTACAGCGCCAGCGCCTCGCTGCTGGAGCACTACGGAGACCGCATCCTGGCCCTGGAGCACCGCTACCTGCTGGGCACGCTGATGACCCACCGGCTGGAGCACGTCGACCTGGCCCTGCTGAGCTCCATCGCGCCGACGGGTGACGTGCTGGCCTACCACCGGGCGCTCGGCCCGCGACCGCAGGCGTGGAGCGCGGGCACCCACGTCCTCGCCCTCGAGGACCCCTCGCCGGGCAGCCTCGCCGAGAAGGTCCTCGCCCGCCCGGACGTCCTCGACCGGCTGTGCCGGATGATCGGGGACCGACCGGCGTTCATCGAGCCGTGGAACGTCACCGAGCACGAGGTCGCGGTCGCCGAGCGCCTCCAGGTCCCGGTCAACGGCATGGACCCCTCCCTCTGGCACCTCGGCTTCAAGAGCGCGGGGCGGCGGCTGTTCGCCCGCGCCGGGGTGCCGCACCCCGCCGGGGTCGAGGGGGTCCGCTCCGCGTCCGATGTGCTGCGCGCCATCGACGCGGTGCGCGCTGCCCGGCCCTACGCCTCGGCGGTCGTGGTCAAGCACGACGACAGCTACGCCGGCGACGGCAACATCGTGGTCAACCTGCTGGACGGCCCCGGGCCGGCCGCGCGCGAGGTGCTGCGCCGCCGGGTCACCGCCCTGCCGGAGCCGTACCTGGCCGAGCTGCGCAAGGGCGGGATCGTCGAGGAGCTGGTCACCGGGACCGAGGTGACGACGCCCAGCGCCCAGATCGACCTGCTGCCGGACGGGCGGGTCGACGTGCTGGCCACGCACGAGCAGGTCGTCGGTGGTGTCAACGGGCAGGTCTTCCTCGGCTGCCGGTTCCCCGCCGAGCCGCACCACGCCGGCGAGGTCGCGCGCCACGCCCGCGCCGTGGGCGAGCAGCTCGTGGCCGCCGGCGCCATCGGCCGGGTCTCGGTCGACTTCATCGCCACCCGTGACGCCTTCGGGGTCGGCCAGGTCATGGCGCTCGAGGTGAACCTGCGCAAGGGCGGCACCACCCACCCGTATGCCGCCCTGCGCAACCTCGTGCCGGGGCACTACGACGAGGTGGGCGGCCAGTGGGTCAGCGCCGCCGACGGCTCGCCGCGTGCCTACGTCTGCACCGACAACCTGCTCGACGCGTCATGGGTGGGGCTCTCCTCGCAGCGGGTGATCGAGGCGGTGGACCGCGCCGGGCTCCAGCTCGACCACCGCACCGGGGTCGGCGTCGTCCTGCACATGCTCTCCGGGCTGGCCATCGACGGCCGGATCGGCCTGACCGCCATCGGCCTCGATGCCGCGCACGCCCAACGCCTGCACGACGCCGCGTGCCGGGTCATCGCGGCGACGGCTGCCGAGGTGACGCACCAGCGGCGCCTGGCCGGGCTGACCCCCTGACCCCTCTCCCGGCACCCTGGCCGCGCGACCGCGCCTCGGCGACTGGCGACGCTCTCGGGGACAGGCCTACGTTGGCAACGGGTCCCGCTCAAGGGCTGCCGAGGTGTGGGGAGGCACGGATGAGCACTGTGGTGATGCACGCCGTGGTGTCGGTTGACGGCTTCATCGCGGACGACAACGACGAGGTCGGGCCGCTGTTCGACTGGTACTTCAACGGGCAGCGACCGCTGTTCGAGGGCGGCGAGGGTTCCGGTCACCCCAGCATGTCGGTGAGCGACCGCTCGTACAGCTACGTCAAGCCGTTCTGGGAGAGCATCACCTGCGCGGTGGTGGGTCGGCACCTGTTCGACCTGACCAACGGCTGGGAGGCCAGGCCACCGGCGTGCGACCACCTCGTCGTGGTGTCACACCGGCCGAGGCCGGAGGGCTGGCACCCGGAGGCGGACGTTCCGTTCGTCGACGACGTCACCGAGGCGATCGAGGTCGCCCGGCGTCTCGCGGGCGACGGGGTGGTGGCGCTCTCCGCGGGCGACGCCGCCGGTCAGGCGCTGGCGCTCGGCCTGGTCGACGTCGTGGCGATGGACGTCGTCCCCGTGGTCTTCGGCTCCGGGAAGCGGTACTTCGGCCGGGTCGACGGCCGGCTGATGCTCGAGGACCCCGACGTCGTGCTCCAGGGCGACAGGGTGCTGCACCTGAGGTACCCCGTCCGGCGCTGACTACCCCGCCGAGAGGGCCGGCGCTGTGTCAGCTCAGAGCCAGCCGTTGTCCTCGGCGATCCGCACGGCCTCGGCCCGCGTGCGGGCCCCGGTCTTGCCGATCACCGACGAGAGGTGGTTGCGCACCGTCCCCTCCGAGAGGAAAAGCTCGCGGGCCAGGTCGGCGACCGTGCCGCCGTCGCGGGCCGCGCGCACCACCTCGGCCTCGCGTGCGGTCAGCGGGGACTCGCCGCTGACCAGGCTGTCGGCCGCGAGCGCCGGGTCGACCACCCGCAGCCCGGAGTGCACCCGCCGCACGGCGTCGGCGAGCTGGCGGGCCGGGGTGTCCTTGACGACGAAGCCCGCCGCGCCGGCCTGGAGCGCTCGGCGCAGGAAGCCGGGCCGGCCGAAGGTGGTCACGATGAGCACCCGCACGTCGGGCATCGCCGCGCGCAGCGCCTGCGTGGCGGCGATGCCGTCCATGCCGGGCATCTCGACGTCGAGCAGGGCCACGTCGGGCCGGTGCTCGCGGGCCGCGGGGACGACCTGGTCGCCGCTTCCCACCTCGGCCACCACGGACAGGTCCGGCTCGAGGTCCAGCAGCGCGGCCAGTGCGCCGCGCACCAGCGCCTGGTCGTCGGCGAGCAGCAGTCGGATCGTCACGACACTGCCCCGGCGATGATCTGCATCGAGAACCCTTGAGGCTCAACGGTTCTGGTCATGAGGGTCGCCCCGGCGCCGGAGGCGCGCTCGGCCAGCCCGCGCAGCCCGTTGCCGGACCGGCTGTGGACCTCCGCGTCGCGGGGGCCGCGACCGTCGTCGAGCACCTCCACGCTCTCGGGGGTGAGCCGCACGGTGCAGCGTGTGGCAGCGCTGTGACGGATCACGTTGGTGACCCCTTCGCGCACCCCCCAGGCGAAGAGCTCGCGCAGGTCTCCGGGCACCATGTCCGTCGACGTCGGCAGGTCGGCGTCGATCTCGGCGGCCCGCAGGGCCGCCCGCGCCCTGGCGAGCTCCCCCGGGAGGGTCAGCTCGCGATACCCCTCCACCGCCCGGCGGACGTCGACGAGCGCGTCCCGCGAGAGCCGTTCGAGGTCGGCGCCCTCGGCCCGCGCGCGCTCAGGGTCGACGTCCATGAGCCGGCCGGCGAGCTCGGCCTTCACGGTGATGACCGTCAGGGAGTGCCCGAGGATGTCGTGCAGGTCCCGGGCCACCCGGTTGCGCTCCTCCTGCACCGCCAGGCGGGCGTTCTCCTCGCGGGCAATCGACAGGTCGATGTTGCGCCGGATCAGCTGGCTGACGCCCCACATCGCGAAGGCCGCCAGGAAGATCGAGAGCAGCAGGCTCGGCATCAGCTCCCAACCGGGCACCAGGCTCATCAGGGCGAGGGTCGTCCCGGCCAGCAGGAGCACCGCCGCGGCGGCCGCCCGCGTGGGCAGGAACATCACCGCCGTGACCGTGAGGTAGACCGACGTCGACAGCCCCGACTCGCCCACCGTCAAGCACATGACGACGGCCAGGGCCAGCAGGACCAGCAGGATCCCTGCACCGGCCGGCTGGGGCACGGTGCCCGCCCGCAGGCTGCGTCCGCGCACCAGGGCGAAGGCCACGACGTAGGCCGCGGCGAACAGGATCGTCGCGGCCATGCCGACCCACCCCTGCCACGTGTCCCGGTGCTGCCACCCCGCCTGCAGCGGGTCGACCAGGAACACCAGCCAGACCACGGAGAAGAGGTTGCCGAGGCGGCGGGGTCGTCCCGCCGCATCGGCTCCTCCCCAGCCCCGGAGTGTCGTCATGTCGCTCACGCTAGCCACACCGCCGCCCGGCGTCTCAGACGCGCGCCGTGTCCTTGCGGAAGCGCCATGCGGCCCCCGCGACGAAGATCGCCAGCCACACGACCACGTTGACCACCCACAGGACGTCGAACGAGGTCCCGGTCAGCGGGGCGTGGACGAGCTGGTTGACGCCGTACATCGGGGTGAACCCGGCGATGGTCCGGAACGTGCTGCCCATCTGGTCCAGCGGCACGAACAGGCCGCCACCGAAGGCCAGCAGCGCCAGGATCGGGCCGAGCACCTGCATGACGTTGTCGCTGGGCAGCAGGTAGCCCATGAACAGCCCGAAGGCGGCGAAGACCAGGGACCCCACCCAGGCGATCAGGCCGGTGACCAGCCACAGGTGTGCGTCCATCCGCGCGTGGCTGAACGCGCCGGCGCAGTAGGTCACGACCACCGAGGCGAGTCCCATCGTCATGGCTGTCACGAGCTTGGTCGCGACGTAGGCCACCGGGGTCAGCGGCGTCAGGCGCAGCTGCCGGCTCCAGCCGAGCGACCGCTCGATGGAGACCATCGCCCCGCCACTGGTCGTCGCGATCATGGCGCCGTAGACGGCCATGCTGATCATCACGTAGGCGGCCACGTTGCCGTGACCGGCGTTGTCGTTGGAGTACTTCTGGCCGACCCCGAAGATCAGGAAGAACACCACGGGCATGACGACCGTGAAGACCACGGTGCGCCTGTTGCGCAGCAGGCGCCGCAGCTCCAGGCGCAGGATCGTCGGGCTGAAGCCGCCCCTCGGGGGCACCGGCCGCTGGAGGGCCCGGTCCCGCGCGGCACTCGTCACGGCACTGGTCGCGGCACTGGTCGCGGCAGAGGTCTCGCTACGGGTCGCAGAGCTCATCGGGTCACGTCCTCGGTCTCGTCGTCGCCGGTCAGGGCCACGAAGGCGTCCTCGAGCCCGCGCGCGGTGATCTCGAGGTCGCGGGCGTCGGTGGTGGTCAGCAGGTGCCGCGCGACGGCGTCGGTGTCGCGCGAGTGGATCAGCACGGTGTCGCCGCGCACCTCGATGCCCTCCGCACCCGGTATGCCGCGCAGCGTCGCCTCGGTCGCCCCGGCCAGGGTGGCCCGGACGGTGCGCCCGGCCGCCATCGCCTTGATCTGCGCAGGAGTGCCGTCGCCGACGACCATTCCCTTGCGCACCAACACGATCCGGTCGGCGTAGGAGTCGGCCTCTTCGAGGTAGTGCGTGGCGAACAGGACCGTGCGGCCCTGCTCGGCGTCCTCGCGGATGGCGGCCCAGAAGGAGCGCCGCGACTCCACGTCCATGCCCGTGGTCGGCTCGTCGAGGATGACCAGCTCGGGGTCGGACAGCAGCGCCATGGCGAAGCGCAACCGCTGCTGCTCGCCGCCGGAGCACTTGCCGACGAGCCGGTCGGCGATCCCGGTGATGCCCGCCCGCGCGAGCGCCTCGTCGACCGGGCGGCTCTGCGCGAACAGGCTCGCCGTGTAGGTCGCGGTCTCCCGCACGGTCAGGTCCTTGAGCAGGCCGCCGGTCTGCATGACCGCCGAGACCAGACCGCGTCGGATCGCCTGGTGCGGCTCCATCCCGAAGACCGAGACCTCCCCCGCGGTCGGCACGGACAGGCCGAGCACCATGTCGATGGTCGAGGTCTTGCCGGCGCCGTTGGGGCCGAGGAAGGCCACGATCTCGCCGCGCCGGACGCTCAGGTCGATGCCGCGGACGGCCTCGACCGCCCCGAAGCTCTTGCGCACCCCGCGCAGGCTGATCGCGTCAGCCGCGGGGGCTCCCACCCCTGCGGAGTCCCGGAGGGACTCCAGTGAAGTCGTCGTCATGCAGCGATCCTGACGCGCACGGCGACCCGGCGCGCCCGACGCGCGTCACGGCATACCCATGACATCCGTCAGGTCCGTGGCACGGGTGAGCCCCGGCACCCACCGGGCACCGGGGCTCACCCGTGTGGTGTCAGGAGGTCAGCAGCCGATGAGGCGGCTGGCGAGCCAGCCCTCGACCTGGTCGAGAGCGACGCGCTCCTGGCTCATCGTGTCGCGCTCGCGGATCGTCACCGCGTGGTCCTCGAGGGTGTCGAAGTCGACGGTGATGCAGAACGGCGTGCCGATCTCGTCCTGTCGGCGGTAGCGGCGGCCGATGGCGCCGGCGTCGTCGAAGTCGATGTTCCAGTGCTGGCGCAGCTGGGCCGCGAGGTCACGGGCCTTGGGCGTGAGGTCGGCGTTGCGCGACAGCGGGAGCACGGCGGCCTTGACCGGCGCAAGGCGCTTGTCGAGCTTGAGCACGACGCGCTTGTCGACCCCGCCCTTGGTGTTGGGCGCCTCGTCCTCGGTGTAGGCGTCGATGAGGAACGTCATCAGCGAGCGGGACAGGCCGGCTGCCGGCTCGATGACGTAGGGCGTCCAGCGCTCACCGGTGGCCTGGTCGAAGTAGGTCAGGTCCGCGCCGGAGTGCTTGGCGTGCGTCGACAGGTCGAAGTCGGTGCGGTTGGCGATGCCCTCGAGCTCGCCCCACTCCGCGCCGGCGAAGCGGAAGCGGTACTCGATGTCGACCGTCCGCTTGGCGTAGTGCGACAGCTTCTCCTGCGCGTGCTCGAAGTGGCGCAGGTTGTCCTTGTTGATGCCGAGGTCGGTGTACCAGCGGGTGCGCTCGTCGATCCAGTACTGGTGCCACTCCTCGTCCTCACCCGGCTTGACGAAGAACTCCATCTCCATCTGCTCGAACTCGCGGGTGCGGAAGATGAAGTTGCCCGGCGTGATCTCGTTGCGGAAGGACTTGCCGGTCTGGGCGATGCCGAACGGCGGCTTCTTGCGCGAGGCGCCCATGACGTTGGCGAAGTTGAGGAAGATGCCCTGCGCGGTCTCGGGGCGCAGGTAGTGCAGGCCGGACTCGTCCTCGACGACGCCGAGGTAGGTCTTGAGCAGGCCGGAGAACTGGCGCGGCTCGGTCCACGCGCCGCGCGTGCCGCAGTTGGGGCAGGCGACGTCGGCGAGCGCGACGTCGTCGGGGTTGGCGATGCCCTTCTTCTCGGCGACGGCCTCCTGGAGGTGGTCGGCGCGGAAGCGCTTGTGGCAGGACTGGCACTCGGTCAGCGGGTCGGAGAACGTCGCGACGTGGCCCGAGGCCTCCCACGTCTTGGTCGGCAGGATCACCGAGGAGTCCAGGCCGACGACGTCGTCGCGCTGCTGCACCATGGCCTTCCACCACTGGCGCTTGATGTTCTCCTTCAGCTCGACGCCGAGGGGACCGTAGTCCCAGGCGGAGCGGGTACCTCCGTAGATCTCACCGCACGGGAAGACGAAGCCCCTGCGCTTGCAGAGGCTGACAACGGTGTCGACGGTGGAGGTGGGAGCAGCCATGCGCCCAAGGTTATCGGCCCCGCGCCACCGGTTTTGACCCGATCACCCCGTATGCCGCGTGCTCCCCTCCCAGCCCCGCCTCGCGCATACGCTCGCCTCCCTCGCGCGCCGACCCCAGGAATGCCCGCCAACCCCCGGCTTGCATCCGCGACGTCACGGGCGCCCGCCGGGTTGAGCGGACGCAACCCGGGTCGACGGGCAGAGCCCGACTCGCTCAGGCGGCCCGGCGAGCCCGGGCGAAGGCGCTCTGGACCAGGTGGAGCACCAGTGCCGGGTCGTCCAGGTCCCGCCAGGTCAGGCGCACCATCTCGAACCCGAGGGCGCGCAGCCGGTCTTCGCGCAGCTTCTCCTTGACCAGCGCCTGCGCTCCGTCGGCACCGGCGTACTTGAGCTTGCCGTCAAACTCGACCACGGTCCGTTGCCCCCGCAGGAGGAAGTCGACGATGCCGACCAACCCACGGGCGTCGTAGATCTCGACCTGCAGCTCCGGGGCCGGCAACCCCAGCGCATGCAGCAACACCCTGGTCCGGCTCTCGCCCACCGACTCCGAGCGCCCGTCGACGAGCTCGGGCACCCGCGCCGCCCAGCCCCGCCCTCGCCCCAGGGGCAGCGCCTTCGAGGCCTCGACGAGCTCGGCCCGGGTCGCCAGGCGCCGGTGCAGTGCCGCGTCCGCAGCGACCACTCCGGCCTCGAGCCCGGCCCACGCAGCCCACTGGAGGACAGCGGCGGCCGGGCGGACGCACAGCACCCCCGAGCGCCGCTCCAGGAGCCCGGGTGGGACGAAGGTGTGGACGCTGACCCCGGCCACCGGACGGTGCTTGCCCGCCCGGGTCCGGGACACGTGGGCAGTCGGAGGCTCCGTGCCGGGCAGCACGGGCAGACCCTGGAGAGCGAGTGCCGAGGCGTGGCTGGCGGCGAAGCCGTCCCCGAGCTGACGCGCCACCGCGAGCGCCACCAGCGCACGTCGCTCGTCGCGGGAGCCGGACTCGAACCGGGACCGCTCGACATACACACCAGTGCGGACGCGGACGAGGCGGCCGGCGGCGACGAGGCGGGTGAGCGCGGCCCGGGTCACGCCGCACTCGAGGGCATCGCGCGTGGTCAGCACGCCGGCTTGGGCGGCGAGGCGAAGGCTCAGCAGGTCTGTCATCCCGTGACCGTGCCGCACCCGGGCCACCGGGACCAGGTCGTCGCTCGGGACTGTGGACAGTGGGACGAGCCCACCAGCCCCTGTGGACAACGCACCGGCGCCCCAGCCCGCCCCCGGATCGAGGACGCCACGTGACCGCCAGCCCGGGACGGGTCACCCCGACCCCGCGGGCGCCCGCCGGGTCCCGGTGACGAACCGGGGGGTCGCGGGCATCTCGCGGGTTGCCGGGCGCGGGCGCAAACGGAGGCAAGACCGGCTCCGGACGAGGGCTACCGCCCCCTCGCGGGTGCTGCTACTTTCCTCCCGCCTTGTTTGTCCGATTCCACAGGGGGAACCCCACTCATGTCGTTCACCGACGCCTTCCGCACCGGCTTCTCCAAGTACGTGACCTTCTCCGGTCGCGCCCGCCGCTCGGAGCTCTGGTTCTTCGTTCTGTCCTACGCCGTGGTCTACCTCGTCGCGGCCGCCATCTTCGGTGGCATCGCCGGCGCGACGCAGAAGCCGGCCATCGTCATCGCGGCGGCACTGGTGCCCCTGGGCTACGCGCTGCCCATGCTCGCCGCGGCCATCCGCCGCCTGCACGACACCGGCCGCTCCGGCTGGTACTACTTCATGGGCTTCATCCCGGTCGCCGGCCCGATCATCCTGCTGGTGGCCCTGTGCCAGGACAGCGCCCCCGGCGACAACGCCTACGGCCCCAACCCCAAGGGCATCGCCGCCCCCGGCTTCCCGGGCGCGCCCGTCGAGGCTGCGCCGGCCGCGCCGACCGTCGGCTACTGAGCAGCCAGCAGAGCAACCCCCCTGCCGATCGGCCTCCCGGCCGCAGCGGTCACCACCGAAGGGCGGGCCCACCCCGGGCCCGCCCTTCGCGCTGCCAGCCTCCCGTACGCTCATCCCCGTGCGAGACAAGATCGAACGCGCCAGCCTGCCCGTCCTGAGCTGGCTGGGCCGCCTGCCCCGCCTGGTCCCCTTCCTCATCCTGCTGGTGCTGCTCGTCGTCGGCGCCCTCGTGGGCGGCCCGACCGGCTTCATCCTCATGGGCCTGGCGGCGCTGTTCGTCGGCTGGCTGCTGTACCTGTCCTGGCCGCGCCTGACCGGCTCGGAGAAGCTCATGCGCTCGGCGGTCGTGCTCCTCGCCGTCGCCCTGGCCATCACCCAGCTGTTCCCCCGCGGCTGAGCCGTCCGGGCGGGCCGCCTCCGGCCCACCAAGCCACCCGCGCACCCCGCTCGATGGTTTTGACAATCATTCTCAATTAGCCGCACACTGCGGGTATGCCGTCCCGCCGTCTCCACCTCGCCACTCCCCTGCCGGTCGTGGCAGCACGAGTCGTGGCAGCACGAGCCGTGGCCGCAGGGGTGGCGGCTGCGTCGGTCGTGGCCGCGACGGCGCTCGGCGGCTGCGCGCCCGCCGCACCGCCGGACGGGCGGCTGCCGGTGGTGGCCGCGTTCTACCCGTTGCAGTACGCGGCCGAGCAGGTCGGCGGCGACCACGTGCGGGTCACCAACCTGACCAAGCCGGGCGCCGAGCCGCACGAGCTCGAGCTCGGCCCGCGTGACGTCCTCACGGTCGCCAAGGCTCGGGTTGCCATCTACGAGAAGGGTTTCCAGCCCGCTGTCGATGACGCCATCTCCCAGCAGGCCACCCACAACGCGCTCGACGTCAGCCGGGCCGCCCGGCTCGACCTCGGGCTGCCGGCCGCCGACGTCATCGGCGGCCATGAGAGCGGCGGCACCACCGACCCGCACTTCTGGCTGGACCCCACGCGCTACGCCGACGTCGTCTCCGCGATCGCCGAGCGGTTCAGCGCCGTCGACCCGGCCCACCGCAGCGACTACGTCGCCAACGCCGCCGCCTTCCGGAAACGACTGGCAGCGCTCGACACCGAGCTGCGCGACGGGCTCGCCAGCTGCCGGCAGCGCCGGCTCGTCACCAGCCACAGCGCCTTCGGCTACCTCGCGCGGCGCTACGGCTTCACCCAGATCGGCATCACGGGCCTGACGCCGGACGCCGAGCCCTCCCCCACCGCGCTGGCCCGGGTGTCCCGGCTCGTGCGGGACCGGGGCGTGCGTGACGTCTACGCCGAGACCCTCGCCAGCCCGGCGGTGGCCGACACCGTCGCCCACGAGACCGGCACCCGCATCGCGGTCCTCGACCCCCTCGAGGGCCTCACCAAGGCCTCCGCAGGCCACGACTACGTCCAGGTGATGCAGGCCAACCTGCGCACCCTCCGGGCCGGACAGGACTGCCGATGAGCGAGCGCCCGACCACCCCCGTGATCAGCCTGCGCGACGCGGCGTTCGGCTACGGCGACAGGGCGGTCCTCCACGGCGCCACGCTGCAGGTCCAGCCCGGCGAGGTGATCGCCCTGCTCGGCCCGAACGGCTCGGGCAAGAGCACCCTGGTCCGCGGCCTGCTCGGGCTGAACGACCACATCGAGGGCGAGGTCAAGCTCTTCGGCACCCCGCTGGAGGACTTCGACGAGCACGCCCGCGTCGGCTACGTGCCGCAGCGCCACACGCTCTCGGCGTCGGTGCGGGCCACCGTCTCCGAGATCGTCGCCATCGGCCGCCTGCCGCACCTGCGCTGGTGGGCCCGGCCGGGGCGCACCGACCGCGCCGTCATCGAGGAGTCCCTGGAGCTCGTCGGGCTCGAAGACCGGGCCGCCGCCGAGGTCAGCCACCTCTCCGGGGGCCAGCAGCGTCGCGTGCTGATCGCCCGGGCCCTGGCCGCCCAGCCCGATGTACTGGTCATGGACGAGCCCACCGCCGGCGTCGACGTGGCCAGCCAGAGGGTGCTCTCCCAGGTGCTCGCCCGTCTGGCCGAGCGCGGCACGACCATGCTCATCGTCACCCACGAGCTGGAGCCGCTGCGCGACATCGTCACCCGGATCGTCGTGGTGACCGGTGGCCGGATCGGCTTTGACGGCTCCCCCGCCCGGTTCGCCCAGGAGCGCGCCGCCCTGCCGGCCCTGGACCACGGCCACCACCACGACGACGAGCCCAGGCCCGGCCCCGCCCGTCAGGCCACGCTGCCGACCTCCGGCCCGCTCGACACCACCGGAGGCCCTCGTGCTTGAGATCCTCAGCTACGACTTCATGCAGCGGGCCCTGCTGGCCGCGCTGCTGGTCGGCATCGCCGCGCCCATGGTCGGCGTCTTCCTGGTCCAGCGCCGACTCTCCCTCATCGGGGACGGCATGGGCCACGTCGCGCTGGCCGGGGTGGCCATCGGGGTGGTCACCGGCACCGCACCGGTCCTCACCGCCCTGATCGCCGCCGTCGCCGCGGCCGTCGTCGTGGAGCTGATCCGTGCCCGCGGACGGACCAGCGGCGACGTCGCCCTCGCCGTGCTCTTCTACGGCGGCATCGCCGCCGGCGTGGTGGTGATCTCCCGGTCCAGCAGCGGCACGGCCAGCAACCTCACGGCATACCTGTTCGGTGCCATCACGACGACCACGTCCGGCGACCTCTGGGTCTTCGCCGCCCTGGCGGCGGTGGTCGTCGTGAGCACCTGGGTGCTGCGGCCGCGGCTGTTCGCCGTGGCCAACGACGAGGAGTATGCGCGGGCCACCGGCATGCCGGTCACCGCCCTCAACATCGCCCTGACGGCGCTTACCGCCGTCACGGTCGTGGTGGCCATGCGCGTGGTCGGCCTGCTGCTGATCAGCGCGCTGATGATCGTGCCGAACGCCGCCGCCCAGCAGCTGGCCGGCAGCTTCCGCTCGGCGATCCGGTGGGCGGTGCTCATCGGGGTGGCCGCCAGCGTCGGTGGCGTGGCGGTCTCCTTCTACGCCAACACGCCCTCCGGCGGCACGATCGTGCTGCTCGCGATCGGCGTCTTCCTCGCGGCCGCGGTCGGCTCCGCGGCGTGGTCGCGCGTCGGCCGGCGCCGGCACCTCGAGGCCGAGGACCACGACCACGAGCACGGGCCCGGGTGCGGCCACCCGGCCGTGGTGCACGGCGACCACGTCGACTACCTGCACGACGGCCACCGCCACGCACCCCACGGCGGGCACTACGACGAGCACGTCCTCGGCGCCGAGGAGCCGCACGCGGCCACGGACGAGGGCGGGAAGGTGCGGCACCCATGACCCAGGGCACGAGGCGACCCACCCGGCAGCGCGCCGCGGTCGAGGCGCTGCTGCGCGAGGCCGACGACTTCAGCTCGGCGCAGGAGCTGCACGCCCGGCTGCGCGCCGGCGGCGCCAGCGTCGGGCTGGCCACGGTCTACCGGACCCTGCAGACCATGGCCGCCGAGGGCGAGGTCGACATGCTGCGGACCGACGAGGGCGAGGCCGTCTACCGGCGCTGCAGCACCGGCCACCACCACCACCTCGTCTGCCGCAGCTGCGGCGCGACCGTGGAGGTGGAGGGGCCGGCGGTGGAGCGCTGGGCCAGCCAGGTCAGTGCCTCGCACGGCTTCACCGACGTCAGCCACACCCTGGAGATCTTCGGCACGTGCAGCGACTGCGCCGCCGGCCCCGACTAGAGCCCCTCCGGCGCCCCGCCCGGGACCCCGGTGGTCGCCCCGCCGGGGACTGTCTCGGGTGCGGCGAGTCCCACCGGCGGCTCGAGGGCGGCAGCATCGATCGCCCCGCCGTAGCGCCGGTCGCGCTCGGCGTAGACCTGGATCGCCTGCCATAGGTGGCGCCGGTCGAAGTCGGGCCACAGCGTGTCCAGGAAGACCATCTCCGCGTAGGCCGACTGCCACAGCAGGAAGTTGCTGGTGCGCTGCTCGCCGGAGGACCGGACGAACAGGTCGACGTCGGGCATGCTCGGGTCGTCGAGGTAGCGCCCGATCGTCTTCTCGTCGATGGACCCCGGGCGCAGCCGGCCGGCCTGCACCTGCTCGGCGATCCGGCGGGTGGCCTCGGCGATCTCCGCCCGGCCGCCGTAGTTGACGCACATCGTCAGCGTGATGACGTCGTTGTCGCGCGTCATCTCCTGGGCGGCCTCGAGCTCCTTGATGACCGAGCCCCAGAGCCGGGGACGTCGCCCGGACCAGCGCACCCGCACGCCCCAGTCGTTGAGCAGGTCGCGCCGGCGCCGGATCACGTCGCGGTTGAAGCCCATGAGGAAGCGCACCTCGTCGGGCGAGCGCTTCCAGTTCTCGGTCGAGAAGGCATAGGCCGAGATGTGCTTGACGCCGATCTCGATGCCGCCGGCGACCACGTCGATCAGCGAGGCCTCACCGGCCTTGTGCCCCTCGGTGCGGGGCAGGCCGCGCTGGTTGGCCCAGCGGCCGTTGCCGTCCATCACGATGGCGACGTGCTTGGGCACCAGCTTGGGGGGCAGGACTGGGGGCCGCGCCCCGGAGGGGTGCGGGTCGGGGGGCCGGGTCATGCGCGCTGCTCTCGTTCCACGAGGCGCAAGGATCTCACGCCGCGTTCGAGGTGCCACTGCAGGAAGGCCGCGACGAGCCCGCTGCCCTCCCGGCGGTGCTGCGCGGCGCTGGCGTCGGCGAGGACCCAGTCCCCGGCGAGCAGCGCCGCGAGCAGCTCCATCGTCGGCGGCGCCGGCGCAGCCGACCCCGGGGTGCGGCACGAGGGGCAGACCGTGCCGCCGCTGGCGATGTTGAACGCGCGGTGCGGCCCGTCGGCCCCGCAGCGGGCGCAGTCGTGGAAGCTGGGCGCCCAGCCGGCCACCGCCAGCGAGCGCAGCAGGTAGGCGTCGAGCACCAGGCCGGGGTCGTGCTCGCCGCCGGCCAGGCTGCGCAGCGCGCCGGCCAGGAGGAGGAACTGTTGCACCGCCGGCTCGCGCTCCTCGGTGAGCCGGTCGGCGGTCTCGAGCATCGCCGACGCGGCGGTCCACGCCGTGTAGTCCCGGGCGATCACGTCGCCGTAGGAGGCCAGCGTCTCCGCCTGCGTGACCGTGTCCAGCGTGCGCCCCTCGTAGAGCTGGACGTCGACGACCATGCACGGCTCGAGCCGGGCCCCGAAGCGGGACTTGGTCCGCCGCACCCCCTTGGCCACCCCGCGCACCTTGCCCTGCGAGCGGGTCAGCAGGGTGACGATGCGGTCGGCCTCGCCCAGCTTGTGGGTGCGCAGGACGATGGCCTCGTCGCGGTAGAGCGGCATGCCTCCATTGTCCTACGCGCCGCCACCGACACCGGTATGCCGTGCCGCTGGGTCCGTGCCGCCCTCACCTCCGGCTCCCCTGCGCCGTGCCTCCCGGCCCGGCGGAGGAGCGCCTGCCGGCCCGGCCGGGAGGCGAGAGGCCCGGCAGGCCGGCCCGGGAGGTCAGCGCAGGGCGCGGGCGACCGCCTCGGCGACCGGCGCCTCCCCCTCGGTGAGCTCGAGGACGTGCCCGCTGCTGCCCGGGCTGTCCAGCAGGGCGGCCAGGGTGGCCGCCACGTCGTCGCGGCTGACCGCGCCGTAGGGGATCGCCGCACCGAGGCGGATGCGCCCGGTGCCGGGCTCGTCGGTCAGGGTGCCGGGGCGCAGGATCGTCCAGTCCAGGCCGCTGGCGACGAGGTGGACGTCGGAGTCGCGCTTGACCCGCATGTAGTTCTCGAACGTGTCCGACAGGTTCCGGCCGCGGCCGGCGTCCATGAAGACCGAGACCATGAGGAACCGGCCGACCCCGGCGCGCACCGCCGCGTCGACCGCCTTGACCGCGCCCACACCGTCGATGGCGTTGGTGGCCTCCGGGCCGCCCTTGCCGCCGGCGCCGGCACTGAAGACCACCGCGTCGGCCCCGGTGAACGCCGTGGCCAGGTCCTCGACGGTGGCCCCGGTGAGGTCGACCAGGGCCGGTTCCACGCCCACGAGGCGCAGCGCCCCGGCCTGGGCCTCGTCGCGGATCAGCCCGACCGGTTGGTCCCCCGCGGCCGAGAGCAGCTGCCCCAACCGCAGCCCGACCTTGCCGTGCCCGCCGACGATGACGACCTTCATGCGACTCCTCCTCGGGTCCGTGACGCTTCGGTCCAGTGTCACCCACCGCCGCTAGCCTCGGCCCCATGCTCCTCCAGGCAGCACTCAACGGTCCGGTGACCCGGAGCGACCACCCGGCCGTGCCGGAGTCCACGGAGGCCCTGGCGCGGGATGCCGTCGCCTGCGTCGCGGCCGGCGCCCGCGCGGTCCACCTGCACCCGCGCGACGGCTCGGGGCGGGAGAGCCTGGCGGCAGAGGTCGTCGACGCCGTCGTGGCCCGCGTGCGCGACGCCTGCGGCGTGCCGGTCGGCGTCACCACCGGCGCATGGATCGAGCCCGACGCCGCCCGCCGCGTCGACCTCGTGCGGGCCTGGCGCGAGCCGGACTACGCCTCGGTCAACCTGTCCGAGGACGGCGCCCTCGACGTGATGCACGCGCTCCTCGAGCGCGGAGTCGGCGTGGAGGCAGGCGTCTGGACCGAGGCCGACGCCCGCGCCCTCGTCGCCTCCGGGCTGGCCGGGCAGCTCACCCGCGTCCTCATCGAGGCGATCGGGGCGCCGGCCGCCGGAGCAGTCGCCCTGGTGGACCGGATCCATGGCGTGCTCGACGAGGGCGGCGTCACCGCGCCCCGGCTCCAGCACGGGGAGGGGGAATCGGCGTGGGTCCTCATCGAGGACGCCGTCCGGCGCGGCCTGGACACCAGGGTCGGACTGGAGGACACCCTGACCCTGCCGGACGGCACACGGGCCGGGGGCAACGCCGACCTGGTGCGGGCCGCACGGGCCCTGGGCGCCGGCGGGTGAGGTTCCTCGGCGGCCGAGGCTGCTCGGGCGACTGAGGCCACCCGAGGACACGGCCCCGGCTCACGACCGGCCCGACAGCAGGCCGAGCACGAGGTCGCGCGGCAGGCCGTGGGTCTCGTGCAGGTCCCTCAGGTCCTGCTCGGTCAGCGCGCCGCCGCGCTCGCGGCGCTGCACGATCGGCCGGCCCCGGCGGACGAGGTCACCGAAGCGCCGCTCCTCCTCCAGCAGCACCCGGCGCACGTCACGCACGTGCTCCGGGCCGCGGTCCTGGCCGTGCGAGCGCAGCGTGCCGCCGAGCAGCGGCTCGGGGAGGTCACCCAGGGTGCGCGAGGGGTCCTCCCGCCAGAGCAGCGTCAGCACGCGACGCAGGAGCCGGCGCAGGACGTAGCCCCGGCCGGTGTTCGACGGGCGCACGCCGTCGCCGACCACGACGACGCCCGAGCGCAGGTGGTCCGAGACGATGCGGCCGGTGGGCACCTCCAGCGGCCACAGGCTCCCCACCACCCGCGTCCACGGCTGGAGCAGGTCGGTCTCGTGGACCGAGTCGACGCCCTGGAGGACGGTGAGCAGCCGTTCCAGGCCCATCCCGGTGTCCACGTTGGGCTGTTCCAGCGGCACGAGCCGCCCGTCGTCGAGGCGTCGGTGGCGCATCATGACGTGGTTCCACACCTCGACCCACCGCGGGTCGGTGGTGGGGGTGCCCGTGGGCCTGTCCTCGCCGGTCCAGATGAAGATCTCGCTGTCGGGGCCGCACGGACCGGTCGGCCCGTTGGACCACCAGTTGTCCTCCACGGTCAGCTCCACCGGCACGCCGAGCTCCTGCCAGGTCCGCAGCGACTCCAGGTCGGGGCCGACCTGCTCGTCGCCGGCGAACACGGTCACGTGGAGCCGGTCGTGGTCGAGGCCGAAGCCCTCGCGCAGCAGCTCGTAGCCCCAGCGCAGGCTGGTCGGCCCCGGGTAGTCCCCGAGCGACCAGCTCCCGAGCATCTCGAAGACGGTCAGGTGGGTGTCGTCGCCGACCTCGTCGAGGTCGGTCGTGCGCAGGCAGCGCTGGACGTTGACCAGCCGGCTGCCCTGCGGGTGGGGGTCGCCGAGCAGGTACGGCGTGAGCGGGTGCATCCCCGAGGTGGTGAACAACACGGGGTCACCGTCGCGCGGGATGAGCGAGCTGCCGCGCACGCGCTGGTGACCGCGCTCGCGGTAGAAGTCGAGGAACGTGGTGCGGACGAGGTCGGAGTCCATGGCGGGGCCTTCCGGTCAGGGGGACCGGAGGGCGACGTCGGCGGTGCCGCCGTCGGTGGGCCACGGAGTCGAGGGGCCACGGTGCAGGCGTCCGGCGAGCCGTTTCCGGTCGCCGGGGGTGGGTGGGGTCAGGCAGCGGCAACCAGCGAGCGCGGAGCTCGCGTGGCTGCGGACGTGCACTGATGGACCTGCATGCCCTCAACGGTAGCCCGGGCGGTCGCGGGGCCGCCACGGACTTTGACCCTGGATCCCGCCTCCCCAGATCGAACACCTGTGCGTCGAACAGGCGTACAGTGGGCTCATGACGGTGGCACTCCAGGGCTCACTGCTCGACGCGGTCGACGAGGTCGGCCTCCGCTCCCTCGGCGCCGCGGTGCGCCGCACCCCGCTGTCCCGCGGCGCGTGGATCGACGTCCGGCCCGGCTGGGTGACCGGCTCCGACGAGCTGTTCAGCCGGCTGTCGCAGGACGTGCCGTGGCACGGCGAGCGGCGCCAGATGTACGACCGCGAGGTCGACGTGCCGCGCCTGCTCTCCTTCTACGAGGAGGGCGCCCGGCTCCCCCACCCGGTGCTGGAGGCGGCCCGCGACGCGCTGAGCCGGCACTACGCCGCCGAGCTCGGCGAGCCGTTCCGCACCGCCGGGCTGTGCCTCTACCGCGACGGACGCGACAGCGTCGCCTGGCACGGCGACACGATCGGGCGCAGCCGCACCGAGGACACCATGGTGGCGATCATCTCCGTCGGGACGCCTCGCGCCCTGCTGCTGCGGCCCCGCGACGGGGGCGCCGGGACGGTCCGCCAGGTGCTCGGCCACGGCGACCTCATCGTGATGGGCGGCTCCTGCCAGCGCACCTGGGAGCACGCCATCCCCAAGACCGCCAGACCGGTCGGGCCGCGCATCAGCATCCAGTTCCGCCCCCGCGGGGTCCGCTGAGCACCACCCATCCCGCCGTCTGCCTTGCCGGCGCCACGGGCGCCGCCCTCAGCGGTCGCGGTCCTCGCGCAGGGCGCGGACCTGCTCCTCCAGGCCGGCGACCCGCTCGATGAGCGCCCGCATCAGCTGCTCCAGCGACTCGGTCTCGCGCATCGACTCGGCGAGCTCCTCCTCGACGTCGGCGACCTCCTCCTGCATCGCCTCGGCCCGGGCGATGAGGCGCTGGGTCACGGCCAGGGCGATCGAGGCCGCGACCCCGCCGAGGATGGCGACCCCGCCGACCATCACGCCGGCGGCGACGACCCGCCCGCCGGCGCTGACCGGGTAGTGGTCGCCGTAGCCGACCGTCGTCAAGGTGGTCAGCGCCCACCACATGCAGTCGCCCAGCGAGCGCAGGTTCGACCCCGGGTGGCCGCGCTCGAACACCCAGGCGAGGGCACCCCCGCCCAGCACCAGGACGAGGGCGACGGCGGTGACCACCCCGGCGATCCGGGCGATCGCCGCCCAGCCCGGCGCGGACAGCAGCCCGGGCGGGGGGACGGCCGGCACCGGGGGCGCCGGAGACCCGGGCGTCGCGGGCGGCGCCGGCACGGCGGCCCGGCGGCGTGCACCCACCCGGGCCGCGGTGTCGCGGCCACTCCCCCCGTCCCGGCTCACCCTGCCGCCCGCCGGCTCAGGCGAGCTCGCGCTGGGAGCGGTTGACCGCGGATACGACGGCCTTGAGCGAGGCGATGACGATGTTGGCGTCCAGGCCGACACCCCACAGCACCCGCTCCCCGACGGCGCACTCGACGTAGGCCGCGGCACGGGCGTCGCCGCCGGAGGAGAGCGCGTGCTCGTGGTAGTCGAGGACCCGCACGTCCACATCGAGGCCGTTCAGCGCCTCGACGAACGCCGCGATCGGGCCGTTGCCGGTGCCCTCGACGGTGCGCTCCTGGCCATGGTCGGTCAGCGTCACCGAGATGCGGTCCGCGCCGTCGACGGTGCTGTCCGAGCGCATCGAGACGAGCGCGAAGCGGCCCCAGCCCTCGCCCGCGGCCGGGAGGTACTCGTCCTGGAAGGTCGACCACAGCTGCGCCGGCGAGACCTCGCCGCCGTCGGCGTCGGTGCGGGCCTGGACCACGCCGCTGAACTCGATCTGCAGCCGGCGGGGCAGGTCGAGGTGGTGCTCGGACTTGAGCAGGTAGGCCACGCCGCCCTTGCCGGACTGGCTGTTGACCCGGACGACCGCCTCGTAGGAGCGGCCGATGTCGTGCGGGTCGATCGGCAGGTAGGGCACCGCCCAGGTGAGGTCGTCCACGCCCTTGCCCTCGGCGGTGGCGTCGGCAGCCATCGCCTCGAAGCCCTTCTTGATCGCGTCCTGGTGCGAGCCGGAGAACGCGGTGAAGACCAGGTCGCCGCCGTAGGGGTGGCGCTCGTGCACCGGCAGCTGGTTGCAGTGCTCGACGGTGCGCCGGATCTCGTCGATGTCGGAGAAGTCGATCTCGGGGTCGATGCCCTGGCTGAACAGGTTCATCCCCAGTGTCACCAGGCAGACGTTGCCGGTGCGCTCGCCGTTGCCGAAGAGGCAGCCCTCGATCCGGTCGGCGCCGGCCAGGTAGCCCAGCTCGGCCGCCGCGACACCGGTGCCGCGGTCGTTGTGCGGGTGCAGCGACAGCACCAGCGACTCGCGCCGGTGCAGGTGGCGCGACATCCACTCGATCGAGTCGGCGTAGACGTTGGGCGTGGCCATCTCCACGGTCGCCGGCAGGTTGACGATCATCTTGTGGTCCGGCGTCGGGTCGAAGACCTCGATGACCGCGTTGCAGATCCGGGCCGCGAACTCCAGCTCGGTCCCGGTGTAGGACTCGGGCGAGTACTCGTAGTAGACGTCGGTCTCGGGGATCGTCTCCTCGAGCTTGCGGCACAGCCGGGCGCCCTGCAGCGCGATGTCGATGATGCCGTCCTGGTCCAGGCCGAAGACCACGCGTCGCTGGAGCACCGACGTGGAGTTGTAGAGGTGGACGATGGCCTGCTTGGCGCCGCGGATCGCGTCGTAGGTGCGCTCGATCAGGTGGTCCCGCGCCTGGGTCAGCACCTGGATCGTCACGTCGTCCGGGATGTGCCCACCCTCGATGAGCATCCGCACGAAGTCGAAGTCGGTCTGGCTCGCCGAGGGGAAGCCGACCTCGATCTCCTTGTAGCCCATGCGGACCAGCAGGTCGAACATGCGCTTCTTGCGCTCGGGGCTCATCGGGTCGATCAGCGCCTGGTTGCCGTCGCGCAGGTCGACCGCGCACCAGCGCGGGGCCGTGTCCATGCGCTTCGTGGGCCACGTGCGGTCGGGCAGCTCGACGACGATCTGCTCGTGGAAGGGCTGGTACTTGCCGACCGGCATACCGCTGGGCTGCTGGGGGTGGATCATGCTCTCGCCTCTACCTTTTCGCGGGGTCTTCAGTGACGCCTGGCAACACGAACTCCGCGACGAGGGGCGGCCGTCCTACTGGGCCCCGCCGCGGCGGCGAAGGAGGAGCAGAGCTCCCTGCGCGATACGCACACGCCGAGGGTATGCCGCGCCCCTCGCCAGCGTCCACCGCGTGGACGGCGGTCCCGCATGCTGGGACCCCGCCACGTCGCCTAGTCTCTGGCCCGTGTTCATCCTCGAGCTGACCTACACCGCACCGCTGGACCGGGTCGACGCCCTGCTGGCCGACCACGTGGCGTGGCTCGACGCCGGCTACGCCGACGGCGTCTTCGTCGCCTCGGGCCGCAAGAACCCGCGCGACGGCGGCGTGATCCTCGCCGTGGGCGAGCGGGCGGACGTCGAGGCGCGCGCCGCAGGCGACCCGTTCGCGGCGCACGGCGTGGCCGACTACCGGATCGTCGAGTTCGTGCCGACCAAGACCGCCGCCGCGCTCGAGGGCTACCGCGAGACCCTGCCCGTCTGACCAGGCGCCGACCAGGCCCCCCACCCCTTCGCGGCTCAGCGAAGCGCTGTGCGCTGTGCCCTGAGCGCGCACACTGGATGGCGGAGGGCGCTTGGTGCGTCCCGGTGGAGGGGCGATGACAGAGCCAGAGCGTCCCGGCGGGCAGTCCGGGCCGCGCCGGACCCCGGGCGACTTCGATGCCGCGTATGCGACCGGAACCCCACCGTGGGACATCGGTCGGCCCCAGCCGGCGTTCCGCACCCTGGCCGATGAGGGATGTCTGGTGGGCCGGGTGCTCGACGTCGGCTGTGGCACCGGTGAGCACGCCCTCATGGCGGCCGCGCTCGGCCTCGAGGCCACCGGGGTCGACACGTCAGCCACCGCGATCGGGATCGCCCGGCGCAAGGCCGAGGAGCGGGCCCTGCCCGCCCGGTTCCTCGTCCAGGACGCGCTCGACCTCCCCGCCCTCGGCGAGTCCTTCGACACCGTTCTCGACTGCGGGCTCCTCCACGTCTTCGACGACGCCGACCGGGCCAGGCTCGTCGAGTGCCTGCGGGCGTCGATGCCGGTCGGCGCCAGATATCACCTGCTCTGCTTCAGCAACGCCGAGCCCGGGGACTGGGGTCCCCGCCGCATCCGGCAGGAGGAGATCCGCCGCGCCTTCGCCGACGGCTGGCGGATGGAGACGATCGAGCCGGCGAACCTCGACATCACCATCGACCCCGGGCGGGCACACGCCTGGCTGGCGTCGATCGTGCGCGTCTGACCTCCAGCGGCGGCAGCGGTCCTCGGGGTGCGGCTGTCGGACCCCGGGTGCACCGTGGGGTCATGGGGAACTCACACACGCACCAACCAATCTGCTCGATCCTGCCGCCCTACCTCGTAGAGCGGCTCACCCGCCACGACGACCCCGCGGTGGCCTCTGCCGCCCAGCGCACGCTGCGCCTCGACCGCGAGGTGCGCGGGCGCCGCGAGACGCGCGCGGCCCGGGTGGGCAGCGGGCGCCCCGCCCCGGGACCGGAGCAGGGGATCATCCCGCCCTACCTGCGGCACGCCCCGACGCCTGCCGCTCCCGGCGAGGGGGTGGCGGGTGCCGGCGAGGCCGGGCCGGCTGCCAGCCACGCGCCGCAGCGGCAGGTCGATGACGCCAAGCACGGCACCACCCTGCCGGGCACGCCGCTGCGGCACGAGGGCGAGGGGCCGGTCAGCGACGACTCGGCCAACGAGGCCTACGACGGGCTCGGTGCGACGTGGCAGCTGTACTGGACGGCCTACCAGCGCGACTCCCTCGACGGGGCGGGCCTGCCGCTGGTGGCCAGCGTCCACTACGACACCGGCTTCGACAACGCCTTCTGGGACGGCGAGCAGATGGTCTTCGGTGACGGCGACGGGACGTGGTTCCGGTCCTTCACCGACTGCATCGACGTCATCGGCCACGAGCTGACCCACGGCGTCACGCAGTTCACCGCCGGGCTGACCTACGTCGGGGAGTCCGGCGCCCTCAACGAGTCGGTGTCGGACGTGTTCGGCTCCCTGGTCAAGCAGATCACCCTGAAGCAGACTGCCGCACAGGCCGACTGGCTCATCGGGGCCGGGCTGTTCACCCCGCAGGTCAAGGGCGTGGCGCTGCGGTCGATGAAGGCGCCGGGCACGGCCTACGACGACCCGCACCTGGGCAAGGACCCCCAGCCGGCGACGATGGACGGCTTCGTCGACCTGCCCCACGACGACCAGCACGACAACGGCGGGGTGCACACCAACTCCGGCATCCCCAACCACGCGTTCTACCTCGCGGCCACCGCCATCGGCGGCAACGCCTGGGAGGGCGCCGGCCAGGTCTGGTACGACGTGCTCACCGGCTCCGGCCTGCCCAAGGACGTGGGCTTCGCCGGCTTCGCCACCGCGACGGTCGAGGCGGCGGGCAAGCGGTTCGGCGCGGACAGCCGCGAGGCGAGCGCCGTGCAGGAAGCCTGGACCACGGTCAAGGTACTGGCCTGACGCGGCGCTGAGCGGCGGCGGTGCCGGCCCACGGGCCCGGCACCGCCGTCCTCAAGATGCCGCTAGAAGCCCAGGCGCTGGAGCTGCTTGGGGTCGCGCTGCCAGTCCTTGGCGACCTTGACGTGCAGGTCGAGGTGGACCCGCTGGCCGAGCAGGGCCTCGATGCCGCGGCGGGCGTTGGTGCCCACCTCGCGCAGCCGTGAGCCGCCCTTGCCGATGATGATCGCCTTCTGGCTGGGACGCTCGACGAACACGTGCACGCGCACGTCCAGCAGCGGGTTGTCCTCCGAGCGGCCCTCGCGCGGCAGCATCTCCTCGACCACGACGGCCAGGCTGTGCGGCAGCTCGTCGCGCACGCCCTCCAGGGCGGCCTCGCGCACCAGCTCGGCGATCATGACCGCCTCGGGCTCGTCGGTCAGCACCCCGTCCGGGTAGAGCTGCGGCGAGACCGGCAGGTAGGAGGAGAGCAGCTCGCCGACCTCGGTCACCTGGTCGCCCCGGGTCGCCGAGCAGGGGATGATCGCGTCCCACTCCCCCAGCTGGTCGATGGCGATGAGGTGCTCGGCCAGGCGCTGCTTGTCGACCAGGTCGGTCTTGGTCGCGATCGCCACGATCGGCCGCTTGCGCTTGGCCGCCTTGAGCTCGGCCAGCTCGCGGGCGATGAAGGTGTCGCCTGGCCCGATCTTCTGGTCGGCGGGCAGGCAGAAGCCGATCACGTCGACCTCGAGCAGGGTCTCGCGCACGAGGTTGTTGAGCCGCTCACCGAGCAGCGTCCGCGGCTTGTGCAGCCCCGGGGTGTCCACGAGGATCAGCTGCGCGCGGTCGGTGGTCAGCACGCCCCGGATGGTGTGGCGCGTCGTCTGCGGCTTGCTCGAGGTGATGGCCACCTTCTGGCCGACGAGCGCGTTGGTCAGCGTCGACTTGCCGGCGTTGGGCCGACCCACCAGGCAGGCGAACCCTGCCTTGAACTCCTCCGTCACGAGACTTCCTCCTGGCTCTCGGCCGCCGCGACCGGCATACCGGCGGTGCGCTCGTCGTGCTCGCCGTCGGCGGCACCCAAGGGTCGCACGAGGACAGTGGCGACGCGGTGGCGGCGTCCCCCCATGCGCTCGGCGGTCAGGCTCAGCCCGCCCACCTCGGCGTGCGAGCCGACGATCGGCACCCGGCCGATGGTCTTGCCGAGCAGGCCGCCGACGGTGTCGACCTCGTCCTCCTCGATCGTCACCTCGAACAGCTCGGCGAGGTCGTCCACGTGCAACGTGGCGGGGACCCGCGTCGACCCGTCGGGCAGCTGCTCCACGCCGGGGGACTCGCGGTCGTACTCGTCGGCGATCTCCCCGACGATCTCCTCGAGGATGTCCTCGATGGTGACCAGGCCGGCGGTGCCGCCGTACTCGTCGACGACGACGGCCACGTGCAGCTGGTCGCGCTGCATCTCGGCCAGCAGGTCGTCCACCGGCTTGCTCTCGGGCACGAACTGCGCCGGGCGCATGGCGTGGTGCACCGGCTGCACCGCCGCCTCCGGGGCTGCGGTGACCCGCCGCACGACGTCCTTGAAGTAGAGCATCCCGAGCACGTCGTCCGGCCCGTCGCCGACGACGGGGATGCGGGAGAAGCCGCTGCGCAGGAACAGCGACATCGCCTGGCGCAGCGTCTTGTCCGACTCGATGGTGACCATGTCGGTGCGCGGCACCATGACCTCGCGCACCAGGGTGTCGCCGAGCTCGAAGACGGAGTGGATCATCTGCCGCTCGCCCGCCTCGATGAGCGCGCTCTCGCCGGCGAGGTCGACCAGGTCGCGCAGCTCGGCCTCGGACTCGAACGGCCCGTCGCGGTAGCCGTGGCCGGGGGTGACGGCGTTGCCGAGCGCGACCAGCAGGCGGGCCACCGGGCCGAGGACCCGGCGCAGCAGCACCAGGGTCGGCGCGGCCAGCAGCGCGATCCGGTCGGCGTGCTGGCGCCCGAGGGTGCGCGGCGAGACGCCGACCACCACGAAGGAGACCAGCGCCATGACCCCGATGCTGACCAGCAGCGCTGTCCAGAACGAGTGCACGGTGCCGACCACGGCGAGGGTGATCATCACCGCCACGGCCGCCTCGGCGACCACCCGGACGAACGTGGCGACCGAGATGTATGCCGCGCTGTCGCCGACGATGAGCGCCAGCGCGGCCGAGCCGCGCCGCCCCTCCTCCTGCAGCTCCGCCGCACGCACACGGGACAGCCGCGACACCGAGGCCTCGGCGGCGGCGAGCAGGAAGGCGATCAGGACGCTGACCAGGGCGGCCAGGACGAGCTGGAGGACCATCGCGCGCTCAGGCGCCGGCGCGACCGCGACCGGCCAGGAACGTCAGCAGCAGCTGGCGCTGGAGCTCGAACATCTCGCGCTCCTCCTCGGGCTCGGCGTGGTCGAAACCGAGCAGGTGCAGGATGCCGTGGGTGGTCAGGAGCAGCAGCTCCTCCTCGGTGGCGTGGCCGGCCTCCTTGGCCTGGCGGGCGGCCACCGACGGGCACAGCACGATGTCGCCCAGGACGCCCTCGTCAGGCTCCTGGCCGTCACGGCCGGGCCGCAGCTCGTCCATCGGGAAGCTCATGACGTCGGTCGGGCCGGGCAGGTCCATCCACTGCACGTGGAGGACCTCCATGGCCGCCTCGTCGACGAGCTTCAGGCACAGGTCGGCCTGCGGGTGGACCCGCATCTGCTCCATGACGTAGCGCGCGCACGCGACGAGCTCCATCTCGTCGAGGGCGTAGTCGGTCTCATTGAGAACGTCGATGCTCACGGGGAGCGGTCACCGCCTTGGCGTTGGCTCGGCGCGCGGCGCGGTTGCCGGCGGATCCGTTCACGTTGTCCCAGCGCCCGTAGGCGTCGACGATGGCGCTCACCAGGCGGTGGCGCACCACGTCGTGGCTGGTGAGCTCGGCGAAGTGCACGTCGTCGACGCCGTCGAGGATGTCCTGCACGACCCGCAGCCCCGACTGGGTGCCGCCGGGCAGGTCGACCTGGGTGACGTCGCCGGTGATGACCATCTTGGCGCCGAAGCCGAGCCGGGTGAGGAACATCTTCATCTGCTCCGGCGAGGTGTTCTGCGCCTCGTCGAGGATGATGAACGCGTCGTTGAGGGTGCGGCCGCGCATGTAGGCCAGCGGTGCCACCTCGATCGTCCCGGCGGCCATGAGCCGCGGGATCGACTCGGGGTCGAGCATGTCGTGCAGCGCGTCGTAGAGCGGGCGCAGGTAGGGGTCGATCTTGTCGTTGAGGGTGCCGGGCAGGAAGCCCAGGCGCTCGCCGGCCTCGACCGCCGGACGGGTCAGGATGATCCGGTTGACCTGCTTGGCCTGCAGCGCGGCGACCGCCTTGGCCATGGCCAGGTAGGTCTTGCCGGTGCCGGCCGGGCCGATCCCGAACACGATGGTGTGCTCGTCGATCGCGTCGACGTAGTGCTTCTGGTTCAACGTCTTCGGCCGGATCGTGCGCCCACGGTTGGAGACGATGTTCATCGTCAGCACGTCGGCGGGGCGCTCGGTGGTCTGCTCACGCAGCATCCCGATGGAGCGCTCGACGGCGTCACGGTTGAGCGGGTGGCCTGCGTCGATCACCACGAGCAGCTCGTCGATCAGCCGCTCGACCAGGGCCACGTCGGCCGGGGCGCCGCTGAGGTGGAACTCGTTGCCGCGCACGTGCACGTCGAGGTGCGGGAAGGCCCGCTCCATCGTGCGCAGCAGCTCGTCCCGAGGACCCAGCAGGGAGACCATGGAGACTTCGCGCGGGATGACGATCGTGTGGGAGGGCGCCCCCGCCTGCGCCGGCTCGTTCTGCTGTGGCTCGTCTGTCATCGTGCGCCCAGTCTACGCGTGCGCGATCAGCCGGGCGGCCAGGTCATGTCGCGCCCGCCGAGCACGTGCATGTGGGCGTGGAACACGGTCTGGTGGGCCCGGGCGCCGGTGTTGAACACGGTGCGGTAGCCCTCCCACAGCCCCTCCTGGTCCGCGACAGCACCGACCATCTCCATGACCTCGACCAGCGCCTCCGGCTTGGCGGCCGCCAGGGACGCGGCGTCGGGGTGGTGCACCTTCGGGATCACCAGGACGTGGACCGGGGCCTGCGGCTCGATGTCGCGGAACGCGAGGGCGTGGTCGTTCTCCAGCACGATGTCCGCCGGGATCTCCCGCCGGATGATCTTGCAGAACAGGCAGTCCTCGGCCAGTGCCTCCTGAGCGCTCATGCGAGCGAGACTATCGGCGCGTCAACCCTTTTCACCGCTCGCGCGTCCAGTACGCGTGAGAACGTTGACCGTGGTCGATCGAGGGGAGCGCACAGGCGTCGGCAGCGACCGGTGGGGGGCGGGCCAGGCCCTCACCGACCTGTATGCCGCGCACTGGGCCTCCCTCGTCCGCCTCGCCTGGCTGCTGGTCCACGACCAGCAGGTCGCCGAGGAGGCCGTCCAGGACGCGTTCGTCGCGATGCACGCCCGCTGGCCCCAGCTGCGCGACGAGGGCGCCGCCCTCGCCTACCTGCGCCGGTCCGTGGTCAACGCCTCCCGGTCCGTGCTGCGGCACCGGGTCGTCGCCGACCGCCACCTCGCCCATGAGGCGGCGGCGCCCACCAGCGCGTGGCGCGCCACGGACGTCAGCGCCGAGGACCGGGCCGTGGCGCGGGCCGAGGGCGACCAGCTCATCGCGGTGCTGCGCGAGCTGCCCCGCCGCCAACGGGAGGTCCTCGTGCTGCGCTACTACCTCGACCTGTCCGAGGCCCAGATCGCCGATGCGCTCGGCATCTCCCCCGGCTCGGTCAAGGCCCACGCCCACCGCGGGCTCGCCGCCCTCCGGACCCGGATGGAGGCCACGTCATGACCGATGACGAGCTCGAGCAGCGGCTGCGCCGCGCCCTGCGCGACGACGCCAACCAGATCACCCCGACCGACCAATGGGACAGGATCCACGCCATGTCTGAGCAGCAGCAGGACCACGAGGCCGGTGTCCGTCCGCGCTGGCTGGCCCCCGTCGCCGCCGCGGCGGCAGTCGCGCTCATCGCCGGCGGCGCGTTCGCCCTCACGCGGGGCGGCGGCCACCCGAGCTCCGGCCCGGCCGCCAGCGGCCCGACCACGACGGCGGCCATGACGTCCCCCGGCAGCACCGCCACTGCCACCACCACGGCCCGGCCGAGCGGCCCGTCCCAGGCCGTGGCGCCGGCGACGGTGGCCGTGACTCTGCCGGCCTACTTCGTCGGGCCGAACGGCGGCAACGGCGACCGGTGGGGCCTCTACCGCGAGTTCCTCAAGGGTCAGGTCAGGACCGGCGCCGGTGACGCCGACCGCGCCAAGGCGGCGCTGAAGCTGGCCATGAACGCCCAGCCGTTCTCCAACACCGACGGCTACCTCCAGCCGTGGTCGGGCACGACCGTCACCGCCGTCTCGGTGACCCCCTCGCAGATCCTGGTCACGCTGAGCAACAAGGGCGCCTCGGGGTTCACCAAGGAGCAGACTCGTCTCGCCGTGCAGGAGCTGGTCTGGACCGCGCAGGCCGCAGTGGGCGCCAGCACGCCGGTGCGCTTCGCCATCGCGGACGGCTCGACCTCGATGTTCGGCACCTGGCCGACCAGCAAGGCCTACGACCGCCCGCCGGCGGACCAGACCTTCGAGGACCTGGCCACGCTGTGGATCACCGCACCGGGACGCGACGCCGTGCTGCCGGCGGGGTCCGCCGTGGTGGTCAAGGGCCAGTCGTGCTCCTTCGAGGGCGCCTCGCAGTGGCAGCTCAAGAAGGGCTCGGCCGTGGTCCGGTCCGGCCACACGCAGGCCACCAGCGGCTGCCCCACCCGAGGCACGTGGGCGGTCAACCTCGGTCCGCTCGCCGCCGGGCAGTACACCTTCCGCGCCTACGAGCGCGACATGCAGAGCGGCACGACCACCGTCGGCGACACCTCCCGCACGTTCAGCGTGAAGTAGCCCCGCCCCGGGCGGCGCTCAGCGCCAGCGGCCGGCCGCGCTCAGCACCGCGAGCGCGGCCGGTCCCGCGCTCGAGGAGCGCAGCACGGACTCGCCCAGGCGCACCGGCAGCGCACCGGCCCCCTCGAAGGCGGCGAGCTCCTCAGGGCTGATGCCCCCCTCGGGTCCCACGACGAGGACGACGTCACCGGCAGCCGGGAGCTCGACCGAGGCGAGCGGCATACCGGCGTCCTCATGGAGCACGAGGGCCAGCGCGGCCCCCTCCAGGCGCGCCGCGAGCTGGCGGGTCGTCTCCAGCGGGGCCACGACGGGAGCCAGCGGCCGGCGCGACTGCTTGGTCGCGGCCCGGACCACCGACTCCCACTTGCGGTGGGACTTGGCGGCGCGGTCGCCACGCCAGACGACGATGCTGCGCCCGGCCTGCCATGGCACGACCTCGTCGACGCCGAGCTCGGTGGCCGACTCGATGGCCTGCTCGTCCCGGTCGCCCTTGGCCAGCGCCTGCACGAGCACGAACCGCGGGTCCGGGGCGGTGAGGACCTCGACCCGCTCCAGGCGCAGCGTCAGCTCGTCACGCCCGGCCGCCTCCACGACGGCGGCGGCGCGGGTGCCGGCGCCGTCGGAGAGCAGCACCGGCTCACCCACGCCGATCCGCCGGACGGTGGCGGCGTGGCGCCCCTCCGGCCCGTCGAGCAGCACGGTCGCGCCGGCCTGCGCTCCCTGCAGCTGCGCCGGCTCGACGAAGAACAGCGGCGCGGTCACCGGCTACTTGCCCAGGAAGGCGTCACGCAGCTTGCCGAGCAGCCCGTGGGAGACCGGGGCGAGCTGGCCCTCGGGACGCTCCTCCCCCCGCAGGACGGCGAGCTGGCGCAGCAGGTCCTCCTGTGCGGCGTCGAGCCTGGTCGGGGTCTGCACGTTGACGTGGACGATGAGGTCGCCGCGACCGGTGCCCCGCAGGTGGGTGACGCCGAGGCCGCGCATGGTCACGACGTCGCCGGCCTGGGTGCCGGGGCGGACCTCGAGGTCCTTCATCCCGTCGAGGGTGTCGAGCTTGAAGCTCGTGCCGAGCGCCGCGGCCGTCATCGGCAGGTCCACCGAGCAGTGCAGGTCGTCCCCACGCCGCTGGAAGGTCTCGTGGCCGGTGACGTGGATCTCGACGTAGAGGTCGCCGGCCGGGCCGGCGCCCTGACCGACCTCACCCTCACCGGCGAGCTGGATGCGCGTGCCGGTGTCCACGCCGGCGGGCACCCGGATCTTCAGGGTGCGACGGGTCCGCACGCGGCCGTCGCCGGAGCACTCGAAGCACGGGTCGGAGATGACCGTGCCGTAGCCCTGGCAGGCGGTGCACGGACGGGAGGTCATCACCTGGCCGAGGAAGGAGCGCTGGACCTGCTGCACCTCGCCGCGACCCGCGCACACGTCACAGGTGCGCGTGCCGGTGCCCGGCTGGGAGCCGTCGCCGTGGCAGGTGCCGCACTCGACGGCGGTGTCGACGGTCAGCTCGCGCTCGGCCCCGAAGACGGCCTGCGACAGGTCGATGTCCACGCGGATCAGGGCGTCCTGGCCACGACGCTTGCGCGAGCGCGGCCCGCGGGCCGCGCCCCCGGCGGCACCGCCGAAGAAGGCGTCCATGATGTCGCTGAAGGAGAAGCCCTGGCCGAATCCGCCGGCCTGGCCGCCGTAGGGGTCGGCGCCCATGTCGTAGGCGCGCTTCTTCTCCGGGTCGGAGAGGACGTCGTAGGCCTGCGAGACGCGCTTGAACTCGTCCTCGGCCTCCGGGCCGGAGTTCACGTCCGGGTGGAGCTTGCGGGCGAGGCGTCGGTAGGCGCGCTTGATCTCTTCTGCTGTCGCGTCACGGCTGACGCCGAGGTCCTGGTAGTAGTCGTTCAACGAAAGTCCTTGTCAGGATTGCGAATCAGGCTCGGGCAGGGTTGGCGGTCGGTCAGGGGGCGAGGATCTCGGAGACGTAGCGGGCCACCGCGCGCACCGAGGCCATCGTCGTGGGGTAGTCCATGCGGGTCGGGCCGAGGACGCCGAGGCCGGCGACGAGGTCACGGCCGGTGCCGTAGCCCGTGCTGACGACCGAGGTCGTCTGCAGGCCCTCGTGGGGGTTCTCGTGGCCGATGCGCACCGCGACGGTGTCGCTGTCGGCGCCCATGGTCCCGAGCAGCTTGAGCAGCACGACGTGCTCCTCCAGCGCCTCGAGCACGGGGCCGATGCTGAGCGGGAAGTCCGTGCCGAACCGGGCCAGGTTGGCCGTGCCGGCCAGCACGACCCGCTCCTCGCGCTCCTCGACGAGGGCGTCGTCCAGGGCCCGCACGACGGCGCGCACGAGGTCCCGGTGGGCCGGCTCGAACCGCTCGGGCAGGGACTGCAGCTGGCCGGCCGCCTCGGTCAGCGGCTTGCCGGCGGCCTCGGCGTTGAGCCGCGAGCGGATGTCGGCGACGAGACGCTCCCCCGTCGGGGCGACCAGGTCGTGGCTGGTCTCCAGGACCCGCTGCTCGACCCGGCCGGTGTTGGTGATGAGCACCACCATGAGGCGGTGCGCGCCGACGGGCACCAGCTCGACGTGGCGCACCGCGCTGCGGGTGAGCGAGGGGTACTGCATGACCGCGACCTGGCGGGTCAGCGTGGCCAGCAGGCGCACGGTGCGGTCGACCACGTCGTCGAGGTCGACGGCGCCCTCGAGGAACTGGGCGATGGCCGCCCGCTCCGCCGGGCTCATCGGCTTGACGGCACTGAGCTTGTCGACGAAGACCCGGTAGCCCAGGTCGGTCGGCACCCGGCCGGCGCTGGTGTGCGGGGCCGAGATCAGCCCCTCCTCCTCCAGCGCGGCCATGTCGTTGCGCACGGTGGCCGCCGACACGCCGAGCTGATGACGCTCGAGCAGGCTCTTCGAACCGACCGGCTCGGAGGTCTGCACGTAGTCCTGGACGATGGCGCGCAGCACAGCCAGGCGGCGTTCCTCACTCACAGGCTCCACCTCCTCAGGGGACGAGCAGTCGAATCTGGCACTCAAACCGGCTGAGTGCCAAGTCTACGATGCCTGCCGTGACGGATCGATACGGCGCCGATGTCCTGTCCGGAGACTGGAAGGCCCCGCGGGGTGGACGCTCCCGCGAGGTGGAAGCCGAGCACGGCCTCGTGGTGGAGGACGTCGAGACGGGGTGGTGTGGTGCCGTGGTGCGGGTGGAGAAGGCCGGCGGGGTGCACGTGGTCCACCTCGAGGACCGGCGCGGCCGCACCCGCGGCTTCAGCCTGGGCCCGGGGTTCCTCCTGGACGGCTCCCCCGTCACGTTGACCCCACCGACCACGGCAGCCCGGGAGGCCGCAGCCGCCGCGCGCGCCGCCGCCTCCCGCACGGCCAGCGGCTCCCGCGCCGTCCACGGCCTCAAGGCGCGGGTCGCCTCCGGTTCGCGGATCTTCGTCGAGGGCCGGCACGACGCCGAGCTCGTCGAGAAGGTCTGGGGCGACGACCTGCGGATCGAGGGGGTCGTCGTGGAGCTGCTCGAGGGCGTCGACGACCTCGCCGCCGCCATCCGGGACTTCGACCCCGGCCCGACCCGCCGGATGGGCGTGCTGGTGGACCACCTCGTGCCGGGGACCAAGGAGAGCCGGCTGGTGCAGGAGGCGCGGGCGCTGCGCCGCTACGCGCCCTACGTGAAGATCCTGGGCCACCCGTACGTCGACGTGTGGGAGTCCGTGCGCCCGCAACGCCTGGGGTGGCAGGCGTGGCCGGTCATCGCCCGCGGCCAGTCATGGAAGCACGGCATCACCGACGCCCTCGGGTGGCCGCACGAGACCCAGGCCGACATCGCCCACGCGTGGAAGCGGATCCTGGGCACCGTGCGGACGTATGCCGACCTCGAGCCGGCGCTGCTGGCCAGCGTGGAGGAGCTGATCGACTTCGTGACCGCACCGGGCGAGGAGGGGTAGGCCTTGCGGCTGCGCCGGCGGGCCGCAGCCGCGATGTCCTTCCGATGTCCTGCCGGGGCGCGGCGAGCGCTCCTACGATGGCGGCAGACCACCACGCCAAGGGGAGCCATGAGCGAGTCACCGCAGGACGTCCCGTCCCAGCCGCAGGGGCAGCCACACGGCCCGGGGCCGGGCCAGGCGCCATACAGCCAGGGGCCGTACGGCCAGGTGCCGCCGCAGGGCGGCCCCCAGCCTCCCACCGCGCCCTACCCCGGGTATGCCGGGCAGGCGCCCATGAGCCCGGGTGACGCGCGGATGTGGGCGCTGTTCGCCCACCTCGGCGGCACGTTCCTGTCCTTCCTCGTGCCGCTGGTGATCTACCTGGTGAACAAGGACCGTGACCCGTTCGTGCGCCGGCACTCCTCGCAGGCGCTGAACTTCCACATCACCCTGGCGATCATCTACATCGTCTCGATCCCGCTGATGTTCGTGCTGGTCGGGTTCCTCACGTTCTTCGCCGCGCTCGTCTGCGCCCTGATCTTCACGATCCAGGCCTCCGTGGCCGCCAACGACGGGCGGGACTACACCTACCCGCTGGCGATCCAGTTCGTGCACTGAGCCGGGTCAACGCCCTGAGCCCTCTGATCACCCAGAGCACCCAGAGCGCGCTCAGAGCCCGAGCAGCCGCCGCACGACGGTGTCGGCCAGCAGCCGCCCACGCCGGGTCAGCACGACCCGGCGCGGGCGCATGGCGCTGGGTCCGTCGACCAGCCCGTCGGCGATGAGCCCGGCCACGGCCTCCCGGCCCTCGGGGCGCAGGTCCTCGATCGGCAGGCCCTCCACGAGGCGCACGCCGAGCAGGACGCGCTCGTCGTAGCGCTGCTCGTCGGTGAGCAGCTCCCGCCCCGCCGCCGGGGACTGCCCGGAGGAGAGACGACCGGCAAAAGCGTTGGGGTGCTTGACGTTCCACCACCGCACGCCGCCGACGTGGCTGTGCGCGCCGGGGCCGATGCCCCACCAGTCGCCGCCGGCCCAGTAGCCCTCGTTGTGGCGGCAGCGGCCCTGCGGGCTGCGGGACCAGTTGCTGACCTCGTACCACCCGAAGCCGGCGGCGGAGAGGACCTCGTCGGCCAGCTCGTACTTGGCGGCCTCGTCGTCGTCCTCCGGCGCCGGCACCTGGCCGCGGCGGACCTGGGCGGCCAGCTTGGTGCCCTCCTCGACCACGAGCGCATAGGCAGACACGTGGTCGGGCTCCAGGGCGACGGCGGCCTCCAGGCTGGTGCGCCAGCCCTCCAGGGACTCCCCCGGCGTGCCGTAGATCAGGTCGACGCTGACCTGCAGCCCAGCCTCCTTGGCCGCAGCCACGGCCCGGGCGACGTTGGCCGGGTCGTGGGTGCGCTCGAGGGTGCGCAGCACGTGCGGCACCGCCGACTGCATGCCCAGGCTCACCCGGGTGAAGCCCCCGGCGGCCAACGTGCGCAGGGCCTCGGGCGTCACCGAGTCGGGGTTCGCCTCGGTAGTCACCTCCGCGTCGGGGGCCAGGCCCCACCGCTCCCGTATGCCGTGCAGCACCTTCACGAGGTCGCCAGGGGCCAGCATGGTGGGGGTGCCGCCGCCGACGAAGACGGTCTGCACCACGGGGGCGCGCTCGCCGAGGACCTTCGCAGCGAGGTCGAGCTCGGCGAGCGCCGCGTCGGCGTAGGTCGCCACGCTGGCGCCGTCGGCGCCGAGCTCGGTCAGCGTGTAGGTGTTGAAGTCGCAGTAGCCGCAGCGCACCGAGCAGAACGGCACGTGGACGTAGACCCCGAACGGCCCCTCCCCGAGCCGGGCGAGGGCGTGAGCCGGGAGCTCACCCGTAATCGGGGCAGGCTCCCCCAGGGGCAGGGCACTCGGCATACCGCCGATTCTCCCTCACCCGCCGAGTGGGACGGTCCTCCGGGTTTGCAGGCCCTTGGGACCCGGAGGAACGTCCCTGTCGGTGAGGTCAACGCCGGCCGGGTCAGCCGCTGTGGGTGAGCACGCCGTAGCGCTCGCGGGTGCGCAGCGCCCACGCCGAGGCGGGCACGCTGAGCGCGCCGGCGGCGATGATCACCGCGGCGAGGACGACCCAGCCCCACGCCCCGCCGTTGATGCACAACGCCACCGACAGTGACGGGGCGATGACGTTGGACAGCGAGAAGCCCATCCCGGAGAACCCTTGGTACTGCCCCTGCCGCTCGCGCGGCGCCAGGCCCATCTGGACGCCCCACTGGCCGCCGGAGCCGACCATCTCGCCGACGACGTGCACGAGCGCGCCGCCGCAGAGCAGGACCACGGCCAGCCATGCCGGCTGACCGGCGGCGAGGGCGATGAGGCCGAAGCCCGCGCCGATCCAGAGCCCCCCGGTGCGGAGCGCCCTCGACGCCGCCATGACCGTGTCGGCGCCTCGGGACAGGCGCACCTGGAAGATCGCGACCATCACGGTGTTGATCATCAGGGTCACCGCCACGAGCGACTTCGGCGCGTGCGTGGAGTGCGCGATCCACAGCGGCACCGCGACCTCGATGATGACGAAGTGCATCGCGAAGATGCCGGTGAGCGCCGTCATCACGACGAAGGGGATGTCCCGCAGCACCTGCAGCCGCGGCTCGCCCTTCGCGCGCAGCGCGGCCTTCTCCAGGTGCGGCAGCCGGGCCACCGCGAAGGAGTTGACGATGCAGGTCAGGCTGTTGAACGCGAACACGGCCAGGTAGGCCCACGGCTTGTCGATCGTCAGGGCCAGCCCGCCGAGCGCCCCACCGACCGAGATGCCGACGTTGGTGACCGCCCGCAGGTAGGCCTTGAACCGCACGCCCTGGCCGCCCTCGGCGACGCGCGCGATGATCCCGTTGCGCACTGCCCCGGCGCCGCGGTCGAAGAACGCCTCGAACATCATCACGCCGGTCAGCGCCCAGATGTTGTGGGTCAGCAGGAGGCCGAGCGAGACGACACCGGTCGCCAGGGTCAGCCAGCGCAGCAGCTCGCGCGGCCCCTTGACGTCACCGAGGTGCCCGATCGGCACCTGCACGAAAAGCGCCACGACGGCGGCGGCACTCAGCGCCAGGCCGACCTGCGCGGCCGGGATGTGCACGATGCGCGTGAAGTAGAGGGCGAACGTCGTGGTGATGGCACCGTTGCCCATCGTGTTGACCAGGGTCGCCCCAGCCAGGATGCGCAGGTTGGGATCGACGGGGATCCCCTTGTGTGTCAACGGTTTCACTGCTGTTGTCCCCTGCACCCCGACCCCGCTCACAGCGCCTCGTCCCCTGTCGCTCGATTTATCTTGATATCAAGATATCTGAGGGCGAACCGCATCTCCACCCCTTTGCGCAACCCCGGTATGCCGGGTCGCTCAGTCCGAGGGCACGCCCCGATACTGCCGGGCTGCCACACGCTCGGCGTGCCACCGCATCGCGTCGGCGAGGTCGAGCTCGCCGGCGTCCGCGGCGTCGAGCAGAGCCTGCATCGCCGCCGGCGCGTCCCTGTCGAACGCGTCGAGGACGGTGGCCCCATGGGCAGGACGGCGGACCATCGCGACGGGCATGCCGGCCTCGAGCACTCCGGGACGCACGACGCGCAGGTAGGCGCCGGGAGCACCGTGCAGCGTGAACCGCTTGACCCAGCGGTCCTCCCCCATCCGGCGCTGGAAGGTGGCACAGGGGATGCGCGGCATGGTGACCTCGACGAGGACGGCTTCCTCGCCCTCGCCGATGCGCCACTGCTCGCCGATCAGGGCGTGGGTGATGTCGAGGCCCTGCGTCGTGAGGTTCTCCCCGAACAGACCCGGCCCCACCTCGCGGCCGAGCTCGGAGGACCAGGCCCGCGCATCCTCTGCGGCGTAGGCATAGAGCGCCTTGTCAGGGCCGCCGTGGTGCCTGGTGTCCATCTGCCGGTCGCCCGCCAGGCCCAGCGGCCCGACCCCGACCGGTCCGGCGACCGGTCGCTTGTCGATGGCCGTCTGCCCGCCCTTCGGGCTGGGCAGGAGCCCGTGGACGCGGTTGACCGTCAGCAGGGTGGGCATGGCGCCCAGTCTCCCGCCGCCGACCGACAACCGGCCACCCGTTTCCCACCCGTCCACATCGGGTCTCGGGGACCCTGGAGCGCTGGACCGGTTCAGTCGCGCGTGCTCGGGGGCACCTCGCGCACCATCACGCAGTTGCCCTGACCCTTGGGCCGGTCGTAGGTGAAGCCCTCGCGCTCGTACATCGCGCGGGTGCCGTTGTAGAGGAACGAGGAGTTCTTCTTCCGGACCCCGCCGGTGTCGTGGGGGTAGCCCTCGACCAAGCCGCCGCCGGCCCGCGCGATCAGCTCGACCGCTCCGCGCAGGGCGATCGCAGCCAGGCCCTGACCGCGCAGGCCGCGCTCGACCAGGATGCAGGTGACCCGGTAGTCGGGCAGTCGCTCGGCCGTGGCCAGGTACTCCTTGCGGTGATGGATGCTGGGCAGCTCCTCGGGCGTCCCGTACTCCGCCCAGGCGACGGCCCGGTCGCCGTCGTAGACCAGCGCCGCGTGTGCGACCCCGTCAGCCACCAGACGTTGCTTGAGCGTCCGGTTGCCCTCTGCGGTCACGCCCTTCTCCGCGCAGTCGGGATGGAAGTGCGTGCACCAGCAGCTGGCGAACATGCCCTTGTTCCGCTCGACGAGGGCGGCGAAGTCGTCGAACGTCTCCGGCGTGAGCGCCTTGATCGTGAAGTCGGACATGCCGGCAACGTACCCGGATTGGGCGGACCTCAGGCGCGTTCGAGGCAGAGGTCGAAGACCGTCCGGCCCACGGCGAGGCCCTTGCGCTCGAAGCGCGTCATCACCCGGTCCTCGAAGCGCGGCGCGAAGCCGCCGCGCGGGTCGTCCGCGGAGGCGAGCTGCCCGGCATACCGGTTGGTGAAGTGCGGCGAGGCCTCGGCGACGTCGCGCATCTGCACGGCGTAGTCGGCCCAGTCCGTCGCCAGACGCCAGATCCCTTGCGGCGCAAGGCATCCAGCGATGCTGTCGGCGAGCTCCGGGGTGACCAGCCGGCGCTTGAGGTGGCGGCTCTTGGGCCACGGGTCGGGGAAGAACACCCACACCTGCTCGACCGAGCCGGGCTCGAGCATGCTGCCGAGGACGTCGACGGCGTCGGCCTGGACGACGCGGACGTTGGCCAGGCCGAGCGCCCCGACCTTGGCCAAGGTCTGGGCGATGCCGGGCCGGTAGACCTCCACGGCGAGGAAGTCCGCATCGGGCCGCGCGGCCGCCGCGTGCACCACCGCGTCGCCGGCGCCCGAGCCGACCTCGACCACCAGTGGTGCGAGGCGCCCGAAGGCCCCCTCCTGGTCGAGCCGGAAGGTCGGCTCGACCGAGGTGTGCGCCTCGGCCCGCGGCACGTCGAGCACGAAGTCACCGCTGTAGCGGTCCCACGCACCCTGGTGGCGCAGGTTGAGCCGGCCGTCGAGGCGGGTGAAGGAGGTGGTGCGGCGCCGGAAGGGCTCGGCCTCGAACCCGTCCGGCGCCGTCACGGGGGCAGCGTCGCTCATCGCAGGGTGGTCACGGCAGGTCGGCCAGAGCAGCCGGCAGGGCTACTTCTTGCCCTTGTCGGGCTGGACCGCCTCGTTGGACAGCGCGGCGATGAAGGCCTCCTGCGGCACCTCGACGCGGCCGACCATCTTCATCCGCTTCTTGCCTTCCTTCTGCTTCTCGAGCAGCTTGCGCTTGCGGGTGATGTCACCGCCGTAGCACTTGGCGAGCACGTCCTTGCGGATGGCGCGGATGGTCTCGCGGGCGATGATCCGGGCGCCGATAGCGGCCTGGATCGGCACCTCGAACTGCTGCCGCGGGATCAGCTCGCGCAGCTTGCCCGCCATCATCACGCCGTAGGCGTAGGCCTTGTCCTTGTGCACGATCGCGCTGAAGGCGTCGACCTGCTCGCCCTGGAGCAGGATGTCGACCTTGACCAGGTCAGCCTCCTGGTCCCCGTCGGGCTCGTAGTCCAGCGAGGCGTAGCCGCGGGTCTTGGACTTCAGCTGGTCGAAGAAGTCGAAGACGATCTCGGCCAGCGGGAGCGTGTAGCGCATCTCGACGCGCTCCTCGGACAGGTAGTCCATGCCGCGCAGGGTGCCGCGCCGTTGCTGGCACAGCTCCATGATCGCGCCGATGAACTCGCTCGGCGCCAGCACCGTGGCCCGCACGACCGGCTCGCGCACCGAGGCGATCTTGCCGTCGGGGAACTCGCTGGGGTTGGTGACGACGACCTCCTTGCGGTCGTCCAGCGTCACGTCGTAGACCACGTTGGGCAGCGTCGAGATGAGGTCGAGGTCGAACTCGCGCTCGAGCCGCTCGCGCACGATCTCCAGGTGGAGCATGCCGAGGAAGCCGACGCGGAAGCCGAAGCCCAGCGCCGCCGACGTCTCGGGCTCGTAGACCAGCGCCGCGTCGTTGAGCTTGAGCTTGTCGAGGGCGTCGCGCAGGTCGGGGTAGTCCGAGCCGTCGATCGGGTAGAGGCCGGAGAAGACCATCGGCTTGGGGTCGCGGTAGCCCCCGAGGGACTCCGCGGCGGGCTTCGCGGCGTTGGTGACGGTGTCACCGACCCGGCTCTGGCGCACGTCCTTCACACCGGTGATGAGGTAGCCGACCTCGCCGACGCCGAGGCCCTTGGACGGCATCGGCTCGGGCGAGATGACGCCGATCTCGAGCAGCTCGTGCGTGGCCCGGGTCGACATCATCGAGATCTTCTCGCGCGGGTTGAGGTTGCCGTCGACCACGCGCACGTAGGTGACGACGCCGCGGTAGGTGTCGTAGACCGAGTCGAAGATCATGGCGCGGGCCGGCGCGTCGGCGTCGCCCACGGGTGCCGGCAGCTGCTTGACGATCTGGTCCAGCAGCGGCTCGACGCCCATGCCGGTCTTGCCGGAGACCTTGAGGCAGTCCTCGGGCTCGCAGCCGATCAGCCCGGCGAGCTCCTCGGCGTACTTCTCCGGCTGGGCGGCCGGCAGGTCGATCTTGTTCAGGACCGGGATGATCGTGAGGTCGTTCTCCATGGCCAGGTAGAGGTTCGCCAGGGTCTGCGCCTCGATGCCCTGCGCGGCGTCGACGAGCAGCACGGCACCCTCACACGCGGCCAGCGAGCGTGACACCTCGTAGGTGAAGTCGACGTGGCCGGGCGTGTCGATCATGTTCAGGCAGAAGGTCTCGCCCTCGACCTCCCACGGCATCCGCACGGCCTGGGACTTGATCGTGATGCCCCGCTCGCGCTCGATGTCCATGCGGTCGAGGTACTGCGCGCGCATCGCCCGCTCGTCCACGACGCCGGTGATCTGCAGCATGCGGTCGGCCAGCGTCGACTTGCCGTGGTCGATGTGCGCGATGATGCAGAAGTTCCGGATGAGGTCCGGCGGCGTCGCGTGGGGCTGCAGCGCGGTGCGGGCCATGGGTGACACGGTGGGGCTTACCTCATCTGCCTAGGGAACGAACGGCTCAGTCTTTCATGCCGCGCACCCCGCGCGGACCAGACCGCCGCGGTATGCCGTGCCACCCACCTCCCAGCCTGTCCGGCGCTGTGCGCAGGTTGTGGTCGCCGGGACCCGTCCCGGGCGACCGCAAGCTGCGCACAGGGGCTCAGCCGGTGGCGCGCAGGGCCTCCACGACCGCGGTGCGAACCTCCCGCTGGCGCAGGCCGAGCTCGGCGAGCGCATCGGCCGCGGGCCCCCGGTCGAGCCGCATCAGCCCGAGCAGCAGGTGCTCCGTGCCGATCCAGCCGTGCTTGAGGGAGATGGCCTCGCGCACCGCGAGCTCCAGGACCTTGCGCGCGTCCGGTGCGAACGGCCTGCGCCCCCGCCGGCCGGGTCGCCCCAGCTCCTCGGCAGGGATCGGGTCACCCAGCCCACCACCCAGGTTGCTCTGAACCGAGCGGAGCACCTCGTCGAGGTCGATGCCGATGGCCCGCAGCGCCGCGGCGTCGGACTCGGCCAGGCCGCTCGGCCGAGCCTCGCGACGCGCCTCGACGGCCAGCCGCACGGCTTCGGGCCCGGCGCCCAGCCCCGTCATCACCCGGACCGCGAGGCAGTCGGGGTCGCGCACCAGCGCCAGCAGGAGGTGCTCCGGATGGATCTCCGCTCGACGGTCGGCGCGTGCCTCCTCCAGCGCCTGGGCGACGACCTGACGGGCCCGCTTCGTGAACCGCTCGAACATCACGCCTCCCGATCCGTGCGTCCGCCGAGAATGCCCCGGCGAGCGGAGTGCTTCTTGTGGACGGCCTGCCGGCTCACGCCGAGGACATCCGCGATCTCCTGCCACGACCAGCCCTGCGAGCGGGCACTGGCCACCTGGGTGGCCTCGAGCTGCTCCAGCAGCCGGCGCAGCGCCGCCACGGCCCGCAGCCCGGTCCGGGGGTCCCCGGCGGCTGCGGCGGTGGCCAGCTTCGTTGCTTCCGACATGCCGTCAACATAAGTTGACAGTCGCCACGTGTCAACCATCGTTGACACGCTGTGCCGAGGAACGTGACGCTCTGCCGCGGTTGCAGCCGCGGCAGAGCGTCAGGAACCTCGGCAGAGCACCCAGGAGCAGCAGGGGCAGCGCGAGCTTGGCCCGCCTGACGCCGTCGCCCCACGGGACGGCGCGGAGGGGAGATGACCCTTCAGGCGGGGACGGCGCGTTGGCGACGTTCGAGCAGGCCGGACCAGAGCGCGATACCGAGGCCGGCGACGGCCAGGAGGACGCCCACCCGGCTGGGCCACTCGTAGCCGAAGCCGGCGGCGAGGACGAGGCTGCCCAGCCACGCGCCGAGGGCGTTGGCCATGTTGAGGGTGGAGTGGTTCAGCGCCGCGGCCAGCGACTGGCCCTCGTGGGCGACGTCCATGAGCCGGGTCTGGAGCATCGGCACGAGGATCGTGGGCACCAGGCCCAGCAGGAAGACCGCCGGCACCGCCGTCCACGGGCTGTGCGCGGCGAAGCCGAACAGGCCCAGGATCACCGCGATCGCGGCCAGGGACAGGACGATGCCGCGCAGGATGCCGCGCTGGGCGACCCGGCCGGAGAGGAAGGCGCCGGTCGTCATGCCGACGCCGTAGACCGCCAGGATCACCGGCACCGCCGACGCCGAGAAGCCGGCGAGGGTGGTCATCGTGGGGGCGATGAAGGAGTACGTCGCGAACATGCCGCCGAAGCCGACGGTCCCGATGAGCAGGGCGAGCCAGACCTGGAGCCGCTTCAGCGAGCGCAGCTCGGCGCCCATCGAGGCGCCGTGGTCGGCCGGCTGGTGCGGGATCCACGCGCACGTGGCGGCCACGCAGGCCAGCGCGATCAGCCCGACGAGGGCGTAGGGCCACTGCCACCCGACGTGCTGCCCGATCCAGGTCGTCAGCGGCACCCCGACGATGTTGGCGACGGTCAGCCCGGCCAGCATCATCGAGACCGCCCAGGTGCGCCGGTGCGCCTCGACCAACCCGGCCGCGACGACGGCGCCGATGCCGAAGAATGCCCCGTGCGGCAGGCCGGAGACGAACCGGGCCAGCATCAGCGTGGGGTAGCTCGTGGCGAGCGAGGACCCGATGTTGCCGACGGCGAAGGCCACCATCAGCGCGAGCAGCACCGTCTTGCGGTTGACCCGGGCCGCCAGCGTGGCGATCAGCGGGGCGCCGACGACGACGCCCAGGGCGTAGGCGGAGACGACATGCCCGGCCGTCGGGATCGAGATGCCCACGCCGCGGGCGATCTCGGGCAGCAGGCCCATCGTGACGAACTCGGTGGTGCCGATGGCGAACCCCCCGATCGCCAGCGCGAGGATCGCCAGGTTGGTGTGCCGGGGTCGGTGGACCGCAGCCTGGCTCGGGGTCGTCTCCAGCATGGTGGCGGCCTCGGTCACGTCGGTCTGCTCGCTTCTCGTCGTACGTCTGGGTCAGGTCGGGCGCTCACATCGCCCGGAGGGGCGAACAACGACCGGCCCCGATGTCATCCCGGACCCGGCAATTTCGTTGCCGCACCCCGGGCGCCGACGGCAGACTCCGGGCGCATGCACGGGACCCAGGACACCGTCGAGGACGTCGACTACCGCCGCACCTCCGCGCGCCCGCAGTGGGACTCGCTGCCGGTGCACGTGCACGAGACGGTCGGTCGCGTCGCCGGCAGCCCCGTCGTCGACTCCTCCCCCGCCGTGAGCACCGGCTTCACCGGCGCGTATGCCGGCCGGTTGCGGCTGCGCGACGGTCGCCAGGTCTTCGCCAAGGCTGCCGCGGCCGACACGCCTCACGTGCACGGGGCGCTGGCGCAGGAGGCGCGGGTGCTTGCCGCACTGCCGACCGGCGTGCCGGCTCCCACCATGGTCGGCCACGGCGACAGCGAGGACTGGCGCGTGCTCCTGCTGGGCGTCATCGACGGGCACCTGCCCGGACACCCCTGGACGCGGGCCGAGGTCGAGGCGGCACACGCGGCGTGCCGGCGCCTCGCCCAGGCCGGCACCCCGGCCCCGGCGTCGCTGGACCTCGGCACCGTGGCCGAGGACCTGTCCGACCCGCGGATCCTCGCCACGGCGGCGGCACTCGACCAAGGCTCCCTCGCGCCGCCGCCCGGCATCTCACCGCTGCTGGTCGAGCACGGGCCGGAGCTGGCCCGGCTGTCGCGGGCGGCCGGCGGCCTGGGCGGGACCAGCCTGGTCCATGGGGACCTGCGACCGGACAACCTTCTCGTCGACGGCTCCGGCGCGGCCTGGATCGTGGACTGGAACTGGGTGGCCACCGGACCGGCCTGGCTGGACCTCGCCGGGCTGCTGCCCCTGATGGCCTGGCAGGGCGTCGACGTCGAGGCACTCGTCGCGCGGTCGCCGCTGTTCGCCGGGGTGGACGCCGATGCGGTCGACGCGTTCCTGGCCGCCGTCGCGGTCTACATGCTGTCCGACCTCGACGCGCCGCCCCCGCCCGGGTGCACCCCGGCGCTGCGCCAGCACCAGCACCTCATGGCGCGCGCGTTCCTGCGCCTGCTCGCCGACCGCCGCGGCTGGGCCGGGGCCGACCGGCGTTAGGTTGTCGGCCATGACGCGCTCCCGCCTGCTCTCCGCCCTCTCCCGGCTCCTGGGTGGGGGCACCACCCGGCGCACCACTCCCCCGGCCACCCCGCGGAGGCAACCTGCGACGGGACCGGGTGGCGCGGCATACCCGGGGGACTTCCAGGGGCGCGTGAAGGTGTCCTACGAGCCGCGGCACGACCAGCGGGCCGACCCCGGCGAGATCGTGTGGGCGTGGGTGCCGTTCGAGGAGGACCACGGCCGCGGCAAGGACCGACCGGTGCTCGTCGTCGGCCGGGACGGTGAGTGGCTGCTCGGGCTGATGCTCACCAGCAAGGACCATGACCGCGACGCCGCCGACGAGGCCCGGCACGGGCGCCGGTGGGTCGACATCGGCACCGGCGCCTGGGACGGGCAGCGCCGGCCCAGCGAGGTGCGCGTCGACCGGGTCCTCCGGCTCGACCCGGATGCGGTCCGGCGCCAGGGCGCCACCCTGGACGAGACGCGGTTCACCGACGTGCGCCGGGCGATGCGCGCCGCCGGCCGCGCCTGACCGCGGCCGGGCAGCACGAAGGGCCGCCACCCTCCCGGGTGGCGGCCCTCGCGCTCAGACTTCAGACCGGCCGGGTCAGAGAGACGCAGCCTTCTTGGCCATGGCCGACTTCTTGTTGGCCGCCTGGTTCTTGTGGATGACACCCTTGGAGACGGCCTTGTCCAGCTTGGTGGACGCAACCTTCAGGGCGTCGTTGGCCGCGGCGGCGTCGCCGGTGGCCGCAGCCTCACGGAACTTGCGGATCCACGTGCGAAGCTCGCTCTTGACCGCGCGGTTGCGCTCGGTACGCACCGCGTTGGTCTTGATCCGCTTGATCTGGGACTTGATGTTTGCCACGAGGACTCTTTCTGGAAGTTCTGACAGGTCGGTGTTGCCGTTGAGGGCGGCAGCGCGTCTCGGGACTGGGCGTGGGGCACCCGTGGTTGAGCCGCGCTGGGTAAAGCGACGTGCGCACACGACCTAGGCGCGCACGCGACCACCAAATCTAGCAGCGTGCACACCCGGCGGCCAAAACGCGCGGCCGACGCCGGACGTCAGCGACCCTGGCGCGACTGCGCGATGGTCAGGATCGCCCGCTCCACCGCGTAGACCGGGTCACGACCGCCGCCCTTGACCTCGAAGTCCGCCGCGGCCACTGCCTGGATCGCGTGGCCGAGGCCTTCGCCGTCCCAGCCGGTCAGCGCCCGGCGTGCCTTGTCGATCTGCCACGGCGCCATGCCCAGGCTCTTGGCCAGCTGCGCGCTGGACCCCCGCCCGGCCGAGCCGACCTTGACCAGCTGGCGCAGCTGGCTGGCGAGCACGGCCACGATCGGCACCGGGTCGACCCCGGTGGAGATCGCGTGGCGCAGCAGCCGCAGGGCCTCGGCCGCCTGCCCGGCCACCGCCGCGTCGGCCACCCGGAAGCCGGTCGCCTCGACCTTGCCCCCGTGGTAGCGCTGCACGACCGACTCGTCGATGACGCCCTCGGTGTCGGCGACCAGCTGGGCCGCCGCCGACGCGAGCTCGCGCACGTCCTTGCCGACCGCCTCGATCAGCGCCCGCACCGCGTCCGGGGTCGCCTTGCGCCGCGCGGCGCGGAACTCGTGGGTGATGAAGTCGGACTTGTCGCGGTCGGTCTTGATCGCCGGGCACTCCAGCACCCGCGCACCGGACTTCTTCAGCGTGTCCAGGACCTTCTTGCCGCGCGCCCCGCTCTTGTGGGTGACCACCAGCCACAGGTCGTCCACGGGCGCAGCGAGCAGCGCCAGCAGGTCCTCCTGCAGCTCCTCGCCCGCCTCGTCGAGGTCCTGCACGACGATCACCTTGGCGCCGCCGAACAGGCTCGGGCTGGCGTGGATCGACACCTGACCGGCGCTGTAGGTCTGCGCCGCGAGCCGGATCACCTCGATGTCGGGCTGCGCCCCGCGCAGCGCCTCCAGCGTGGAGGCCAGCGCGCGCTCGGCCAGGACCCCTTCGGGACCGGAGATGAGCACGTATGCCGGGACGGCAGTCGCGGGGGCAGCGATCGTCACGGGGCCAACCCTTTCACGCCGCCACGACAGGCCGCGCCCGCACCAGAGCCTCGTGCTCATTTCAGGCCGGTTTGCTCGACTCAGACCGGTTTTGCCACCCTCTGCGGCGGCTGGGAGCGGCCTGAAATGAGCAAACCGGCCACGGAAGAGCACAGTCAGTCGAAGGACATCCGCGGCGCGTCGGAGAGCTCGAGGCCCAGCAGCGACAGGCGCGCCGCAACCACTTCGGGCTCGCACTCGAAGTGGTCGGCCAGCTCGGCCAGGTCGAGCCCGGCGTCGACGCCGTCGCGCAGCTCCTCGTCCTCCTCGCCCGACCAGGCCCGGCCCTGGGTGACGGCCGTGCGCGGCGAGGGAGCCACCGGCGGCGCCGGGGCCACCGGCCGGGACGCCTGCGCCATCGACGTGCCCTCTACCGCACCGGCCATGCCGCGCAGCGCCGGCTCGTGGACCGGCAGCGGCGCGGGCGCCGTCTCGTCGAGCCGTTTCAGCGCCGCCAGCACCATCGCCCGGTCGGTCGTGGGCCAGAAGGGGGGCAGCGAGCGCTGGAGGAACCCGGCATACCGCGCGGTCATCATGCGGGAGTCGAGGAAGGCGACCACGCCCCGGTCGTCGCCGCGACGCACGAGCCGGCCGGCGCCCTGGGCGAGGCGCAGGGCGGCGTGCGTCGCGGAGACGGCCATGAACCCGTTGCCGCCCATGCGGGCGATCGCCTGCGAGCGCGCCGAGGCCAGCGGGTCGTCCGGGCGCGGGAACGGGATGCGGTCGATGATGACGAGCTGGCACGAGGAGCCCGGCACGTCGACGCCCTGCCACAGCGACAGCGTGCCGAACAGGCAGGTCGCGGGCTCGCGGGCGAACTGGCGCACCAGCGTCGCCGTCTGGTCCTCGCCCTGGCACAGGAAGTCGATCTCGTCGCCGAACCGCTCGCGCATCGCCTCGGTCGCCGCCACCGCGGCCCGCATCGAGGAGAACAGGCCCAGCGCCCGCCCGCCCGAGGCACGGATGAGCTCCTCGATCTCGTCGAGCGTGGCGTCGGCGATGCCGTCGCGCCCCGGCGCCGGCAGGTGCTTGGCGACGTAGGCGATCGCCTGCTTGGGGTAGTCGAACGGGCTGCCCACGTCCAGGCCCTGCCAGTCCGGCGAGCCCTCGCCGCGCAGGCCGAGCGTGCCGGCGACGGCGTCGAAGGTGCCGCCGAGCTCCAGTGTCGCCGAGGTCATCACCACGGTCCGGTCGCCGAACACCTTGTCGCGCAACAGCATCGCCACGCTCATCGGCGCGACCCGCAGCACGGAGCCGCGACGCGGGTCGCGGCTGACCCACACCACGTCGAGCTCGCGGCCCTCGAGGATGCGCTCGGCGTTCTCGTGGATCTCGTCGATCGCGGCGCGCGCCACCTGCCGCGCACCGTCGTTGTCCTCCGGCTTCGCGGGCTTGAGCTCGGTCTGCACCGCCCGCGCCGTGTCCCGCACCCGCGTCAGCGCCAGGGAGAGCGTGTCCGGCAGGCCCATGAGCCGCCCCTCGGGCAGGTCGTCCAGGATCCCCTGGAAGAGCACCGAGGCCTCGGTGACCGGCTCGGTCTGGGCCAGCCGGCCGGCCCGCTTGGCGGCCGCCGCGATCATCGACGCGGTCAGCTCGTCGGTCACGGTCGAGGTGACCCGGTCGACCAGCTCGTGCGCCTCGTCGACGATGAGCAGGTCGTGCTCGGGCAGCATCTGCCGGCCCTCGAAGGAGTCGATCGCCATGAAGCTGTGGTTGGTCACGACGACGTCGACCCCGCGCGCGGCCTCCCGTGCCTGCTCCACGAAGCACTCCGTGACCACCGGGCACTTGCTGCCCAGGCACTCGTGCGCCGACACCGACACCTGCCGCCAGGCCCGCTCGGAGACGCCGGGGACCAGCTCGTCGCGGTCGCCGGACTGGGTCACCTCGGACCACTCGCGCAGCCGCACGACCTCGGCACCGAGCCGCGAGAGGTTGGCGTCGACCTGTCCGACCGAGAGCAGGCCCTCCTCCTCGTCCTCGGGGAACCCGCCGACGAGCTTGTGCTGGCACAAGTAGTTGCGCCGGCCCTTGACCAGCGCGTAGGTCGGCTTGCGGCCCAGGATCGGCGCGATCGCCTCGGCCAGGCGCGGCATGTCGCGGTCGACGATCTGTGCCTGCAGCGTGAGCGTGGCCGTCGCGACGACGGCGGGCTTGGACTTGTCGAACGCGTGCGCCACCGCCGGGATGAGGTAGGCCAGCGACTTGCCGGTGCCCGTGCCGGCCTGCACGAGCAGGTGCTCGTCGGCCTCGATCGCGTGCTCGACCGCGTGCGCCATCTGCACCTGGCCGGGCCGCTCGACGCCGCCGACGCCCTGGACGGCGGCGTGCAGGAGGGCGTCGAGATCAGGGCGGGCCATGGCCCCGAGACTAGTGCCCCGCACCCACTCCCCCGCCCCGTCCCCACGCCCACGGACGACGAAGGGGACGGGCGCAGCGCCCGTCCCCACCCGTCATACCGGCCTGTCCCGGCCGGCCCGTCTCAGACGGCGTATGCCGTGAGCTCACCGACCAGGGTCGGGCCCACCTTCGCGTGCACCCGGGTGCCGTGCTCGGTGTGCTCGCTCTCGATGACGTCGGCCTCGCGGTGGAGGCGGTTGACCAGATCGCCCCGGTCGTAGGGCAGCAGCACGGTGACCGGGATGTCCGGCCGCGGCAGCTCCTCGGCGATCAGGGCCCGCAGCTCGTCCAGGCCCTCGCCGGTGCGGGCCGAGACGACGACGCAGTGCTTCTCGTGGCGACGCAGCCGGTCGAGGACCTCGGGGTCGGCGGCGTCTGCCTTGTTGACGACGATGACCTCCTTGATCTTGTCACCGCCGACCTCGGACAGGACGCCGCGCACGGCCGTGATCTGGCCCTCGGGGTCGGGGTGGGAGCCGTCGACCACGTGCAGCAGCAGGTCGGAGTCACCGACCTCCTCCAGCGTGGAGCGGAACGCCTCGACGAGCTGGGTGGGCAGCGCGCGGACGAAGCCGACCGTGTCGGCAAGCGTGTAGACCCGGCCGTCCTCGGTCTCGGCGCGGCGCACGGTCGGGTCGAGGGTGGCGAACAGCTGGTTCTCCACGAGGACCCCGGCACCGGTGAGCCGGTTGAGCAGGGAGGACTTGCCGGCGTTGGTGTAGCCGGCGATGGCCACGCTGGGCACCCCGTGGTGGCGACGACTCGACCGCTTGGTGTCGCGGTTGGTCTTCATGTCCTTGATCTCGCGCTTGAGCTTGGCCACGCGGGTGTTGATGCGGCGCCGGTCGAGCTCGATCTTGGTCTCACCGGGACCACGCGAGCCCATGCCCTGACCGCCGGCGGCCTGGCCACCGGCCTGGCGGGACATCGACTCACCCCAGCCACGCAGGCGCGGCAGGAGGTACTGGAGCTGGGCCAGCTCGACCTGGGCCTTGCCCTCCCGGCTCTTGGCGTGCTGGGCGAAGATGTCGAGGATCAGCGCGGTCCGGTCGATGACCTTGACCTTGACGACGTCCTCCAGCGCGCGGCGCTGGCCCGGGGTCAGCTCGCCGTCGCAGACGACGGTGTCGGCGCCCTCGGAGACGACGATGTCGCGCAGCTCCTCGGCCTTGCCCGAGCCGAGGAACGTCGCGGCGTCGGGGCGCTGGCGGCGCTGGATCACGCCGGCGAGCACGGTGGAGCCGGCGGTCTCGGCGAGGGCGGCGAGCTCGCGGATGGAGTTCTCGGCGTCCTCGACGCTGCCCTCGGTCCAGACGCCCGCGAGCACGACGCGCTCGAGGCGCAGCTGGCGGTACTCGACCTCGGTGACGTCCTCCAGCTCGGTGGAGAGGCCGGCGACGCGGCGCATGGCCGCGCGCTCCTCCCGGTCGAGCTGGTCCCCGTCAAAACGGAAGTCCGCGTCCTGCTCGTGCCACGAGTCGTCGTCGGCGAGGGCGGTAGCGCGGAACTCGAAAAGGTCAGTGCGTTCGTTCGTCATGTTCTCCCTAGGGTCCCACCCCTTCCGGGAGGCGGGCGACACCTTTTCAAACCACCCCGGCCCGGGGTTTATGCCGGCGTGCCGTGTCGTCACCCAGCCGTCCGTGCTCACCCCAGGCCGGTTTGCTCATCTCAGGCCGCTTCCGAGGCACGATCCGGGCCGCGGAAGCGGCCTGAACGGAGCAAAGCGGCCTGAACGGAGCACGGGGTCTCGACGACCTCGGCGCGTGGGTGGTGGTCGCCGCGTCGCTACCGTGTGCGGTGATGAGCAGCGACCACAGCACCGCCGACGCGCACGACCACTACTTCACCGCCGAGCCGGCCAGCGCGGCCGAGCGGCGCACCCTCGACGTCGAGCTCGCCGGTCGCCGGGTGACCGTGCACACCGCGCCGGGGGTCTTCTGCCCCGACCGGCTCGACATCGGCACGACCGTGCTGCTGAAGGAAGCCCCGGCCCCTTCGCCGACCGGCCACCTGCTCGACCTCGGCTGCGGCTGGGGCCCGATCGCCCTGACGCTGGGCCTGCGCTCCCCCGACGCCACCGTGTGGGCGGTCGACGTCAACCGGCGCGCGCTGGCGCTGGCCGCCGACAACGCCCGCTCGATCGGAGTCAGGTCCTTCCACGCCTGCACCCCCGAGGAGGTGCCCTCGGACGTCCGGTTCACGACGATCTGGTCCAACCCGCCGATCCGGGTGGGCAAGGCCGTCCTGCACGAGATGCTGCTGACCTGGCTGCCGCGGCTGGAAGACGGCGGCACGGCATACCTCGTCGTGCAGAAGAACCTCGGCTCGGACTCGCTGCAGAAGTGGCTCGACGGTGAGCTCGCCGACCGGTGGCCGGGCGAGTTCACCGTCGAGCGCTACGCGACCTCGAAGGGGTTCCGCGTGCTAGCTGTGCGCCGCGCGCAGGACCATCGCTGACCCACCACCGCGGCGGCTGGTCTCGGCTGCGGCCTGGAACCAGTCGCGCCCGAAGGTCCGGATCGCCGTGGCCGCCCCGATCTCCGGCGGGTTGCCGGCCGAGGTGAGCGTGTGGCCCATCGCGGTGAGCGCAGCCCCGTCCGGGCCGTTCAGGATCGCCGGCTCGGCGCCCTCCTTGCCGTTGCGGGAGGACAGCCGCGACGCGGCGATGGCGTCCACCAGCGGCATCCCGCGGTCGAGGTACTCGGTGAGCACCTGCGCGACGGTGGTGATGATCGTGGCGCCGCCGGGCGAGCCGACCGTGAGGAACGGCTTGCCGTCCTTGAGCAGGATCGTCGGGCTCATCGACGAGCGCGGCCGCTTGCCGGAGCCGGGCAGGTTCGGGTCGGGCACGCCGGCCGTCAGCGGGGTGAAGTCGAAGTCCGTGAGCTCGTTGTTGAGCAGGAAGCCCCAGCCCGGCACCGTGATGCCCGAGCCGCCGGTCTGCTCGATGGTCAGGGTGTAGGAGGCGACATTGCCCCACCGGTCGGCCGTCACGAGGTGGCTGGTCGACAGGCCCTCGTAGGGCTGGGCCTGGGCGGTGTGGCCGGGCGCACAGCTGGTGTAGCTGCCGTCGGGGCTGCCGAACGCGATGGGCCGCGGCTGGGCCTTGGCCGGGTCGAACCCGCAGGCCCGCTCGGCGGCGAAGCCCGTACTGGTCAGCTCCTTGACCGGCACGCCCGACACGTCGCCGATCCAGCGGTTGCGGTCGGCGAAGGCCGTGGCCGACGCCTCGCTGAACCGGTGCAGGTAGTCGAGATTGCTGACGTCCTTGAGCGGCACGCCGGTCTGCTTCTCGTACGCATGCAGCAGGTTGAGGATCTCGGCGATCGTGATGCCGCCGGAGCTCGGCACCGGCATGCCGTAGACATCCAGTCCGCGGTAGGTGGAGTGGATCGGGTCCTTGCCCAGGGCGCGGTATGCCGCGAGGTCGCCTCGCGTCATCTGCCCGCCCATGACGGTGCTGCCGTCGGTGTGCGGGTGCTGGGCCTCGGCGGCGATGGCGGCGCCCAGGGCGCCGCGGTAGACCGAGTCGACCCCGTGGCGGCGCAGCTCGGCGTAGGCCTTGGCCATGTCGGGGTTGGTGAAGGTGGAGCCGACCGCCGGCGCCTGGCCGTCGCGGAGGAAGACCTTGGCGGTCTCAGGGAACTTGCTGAACCGCGCCGCGTTGGCCGCGGTCTGGTCGTGGAAGGTCTGGTCGACGACGAAACCGTTGCGCGCCAACAACTCCGCCGGGGCCATGAGGTCGCCGAAGCTGCGGGTGCCGAAGTCGTGCGCGGCCTTGGCCCACAGCGCGGGCGTGCCCGGGACGCCGATGGACAGCCCGGAGTTCACGACGGTGTTGAAGTCCATCGGCGAGCCGTCGGAGTTGGTGAAGGTCTTGTCGGTGAACGACTTCGGCGCGGTCTCGCGACCGTCGATCGTACGCACCATGTGCTTCCTGGCGTCGTAGTAGACGAGGAACCCGCCACCGCCGATGCCGGCGCTGTACGGCTCGGTGACGCCCAGCGCCGCGGCGGTGGCCACCGCGGCGTCGGCCGCGTTGCCGCCCCGGGCGAGGACGTCTAGCCCCACCTGGCTGGCGTCCCGGTCGACCGAGGCGACGGCGCCGCCGGAGCCGGTCATGACGGGGACCTTGGGCTGCTGCGGCGCGGGCCGGGCCCCGCCACGCTCGTGGGTGGCGCTCTGGGCGACGGCGCTGGTGGGGGCAAGCAGCCCGACACACAGGCTGCCAGCCGCCAGACCGGCGAACAGGACAGATCTGGGCACGTGGGACGACCGGGTCATATCGGGACGCTAGCCGCGGCCCCGCTCCCCCGCACCCGGAAGCGGCTCAGCAGCACGGAGCACACGCCGCTCAGCGCAGCCGCACGACCCGGCTCAGCGCAGTGGCACGAACAGGACGTGGCCGTGGGTGGTGACCTCGGGCTCCGCGCCGGGCGAGAGCGCGACGCGGGTGAGCAGGCCGGCCACGGGCAGGACCATCACGGCCTCCTCCGCCAGCTGGGCGAGCAGGTCCTGCGGGATCGTCTCGGCCGCGGCGGAGACCAGCACCCGGTCGTAGGGGGCCGCCGCGGGCCAGCCGAGCCGGCCGGGGACGGACTGCTCGACCCGTGCCCACCCCAGGCCGGTGGCGGCCACGCGGGCGGCGGCCTGCTCCGCGAGGAGGGGCTCGAGCTCGACCCCGACGACGGTGCCGGACGGCCCGACGAGCCGGGCCAGGAGCGCGGTGGTCCAGCCCGATCCCGCCCCCACGTCGAGCACGTGGTGGCCGGGGCGGACGTCGAGCAGCTCGAGCATGCGCCGGACCGTCGAGGGCTGGGAGCAGGTCTGCCCCTGCCCGATGGGCAGCGGCAGGTCGAGCGCGGCGAACCGGTGCTGTGCCGGCGGCAGGAAGCGGGTGCGGGGCGTGGCGGCGAAGGCTGCGTCCACGGCCTGCACGGCCTCGTCCGCGGGGTCCCGCGGGTCGGGTCCGCGGTGCGGTTCGGTCATGCCGACGCCACCCTGCCGCGGGGCCTGCCAGAGGAGCTGCCGCCGGTCATGGCGCGTCAGCCGAGGGTGAGCACCCCGTCGGCCACGAGCACGGCCGGGCCGGCGAGCTCGACCTGCTGGCCGGGCAGCGCACGCACCCGCAACGTGCCGCCGGGCACGTCGACCCGCCACACGTCGTTGTCGGCGCTCTCCCCCGCCCACCAGCGCGTGGCCAGGGCAGCGGCCGCGGCACCGGTGCCGCAGGAGCGGGTCTCGCCCACGCCTCGCTCGTGGACCCGCATGGCGATGTGACCGGGCCCGAGCGGGCGGACGAACTCGACGTTGGTGCCTTGCGGCGGGAGCGGGTTGACCTCGGGGGCTCTGGTCAGGTCGAGGCTCTCGAGGTCGGCGGTGTCCGGCAGCGCCACGACGGTGTGGGGGTTGCCCAGGTCCAGGCTGAGACCGGGCATCGGGTCGTGGTGGGCGACCTTGACGAGCGCGTCGTAGCCGTCGGCCAGGGCGGCGTCGGGGTCGGCGATCTTCCAGTCGCCGAGGTTGACGGCAAAGAGGTGGCCCTCGACGCGGATCGTCTTGACCCCGGCGCGCGTGGCGATCTCGAACTCGTCGGCGGTCTCCAGCCCCTCCCGGCGAAGGTAGGCGGCGAACACGCGGGTGCCGTTGCCGCACATCTCGGCGGAGCTGCCGTCGGCGTTGCGGTAGTCCATGAACCACCGGGCACGACCGCCCTGGCTGCGCACGTGGGCCTCGTCGGCCAGGTCGGTCGGCACGACCCGGATCACGCCGTCGCCGCCGATCCCGGCCCGGCGGTCGGCGAGCAGGCGCACCTGCTCGACGGACAGGTCGAGGGTGCCGTCGAGGTCGGGCACCAGGACGAAGTCGTTCTCCGTGCCGTGCCCCTTGGAGAACCGCAGGCCGTTGTCAGTCATCGCGCGCCATTGTCCACCAGTCGCGCGCGCAGAACCTCCAGGGCACGCACGAGCAGGTCCGGAGTGCCCCACGGCAGCCACGTGATCCGCTCGTCCGGGCGGAACCACGACTCCTGCCGCCGGGCGAACTTGCGGGTCGCGACGATCGTGTCCTCGATGGCCCGGTCCATCGTCAGGGTGCCGTCGAGGTGCGCCAGGGCCTGGCTGTAGCCGAGCGCCTTGCTGGCGGTGCGTCCCTCGCGCAGGCCGACACGGTCGAGCCCGACGACCTCCTCGAGCAGGCCCTGGTCCCACATCCGGTGCACGCGGGCGGCGATGCGCTCGTCGAGCTCGGGCCGGGGGCCGTGCAGCCCGATCGTCACCGTCGGCTCGAGGTGCTCCCGGGTCGGCATGGTCGCCGAGAACGGCTTGTGCGTGAGCTCGATGACCTCGAGGGCACGCACGACCCGACGGCCGTTGTTGGGCTCGATCGACCGCGCCGCAACGGGATCGGAGCCCTTGAGCCGCTTGTACATCGTGGCGACGCCCATCGCGTGCAGCTCGCCCTCGAGGCGGGCCCGCACGGCCGGGTCGGTCGGTGGGATCTCCAGGCGATCCAGCGCCGCGCGCAGGTAGAGCCCGGAGCCTCCGACGTAGATCGGCACCGCCCCGCGCGCCCGGATCGCCGCCGCGTCGGCTCGGGCCTCCCGCTGGTATGCCGCGACGCTCGCCTCCTCGCGCACGTCCAGCACGTCGAGCTGGTGGTGCGGGATCCCCCGGCGCTCGGCCAGGGGGAGCTTGGCCGTGCCGATGTCCATGCCGCGGTAGAGCTGCATCGCGTCGGCGTTGATGATCTCGCCGCCGAGCCGCTCGGCCAGGGCAAGTCCCAGCTCGGACTTGCCACTGGCGGTCGGGCCGACGACGGCGACGAGCGGCATCACCGAGGACGGCTGGGGGGCGCGGCGCTCAGCCACGACGCCACAGGGCGACGGTCCAGCCGACGCCGTAGGGCTCGCCCCGCCAGAGCACGTCCCCCTGCCAGCGATCCGCTGCCGTCGTTGCCGCGGCCGTGGCGGTGGCTGACGCCGCAGCCGTGGCGGTGGCTGTGGCTGTGGCTGTGGCCAGGAACGGCCACAGGTAGGCGCCTTCGGCGCCGAGCTCGCGGGCCAGGTCGAGGTCGACCGCGGCCAGTCGCCCGGCGTCGCCGGCAGCGAGCGCGTCGGCGACGGACTCATCGAACGCGCCGGCGCGGGAGTCCTCCGCCCGCGGGGCCTTCGGGCCGTGGCTGGCGGCGCCGTCGACCAGCAGCAGCAGGGCGATCGGCTCGGGGTCGTCGCGCAGCGTCTCGGCCAGTGCCGGGGCACCTGCCTCGTCGACGGTCAGCCACCGGGCGGCCGCCCAGGTCCGGGCGACGCCGGCGTCGCAGGTCGACACCCGGCTGGCGAGGTAGCGGGCGACCATGACCGGGGTGGGTAGGTCCGCGGACACCGGCCCGCCGGCCCCGGGCAGGGCAGGCACCCGCACGTCGCGGCCGAAGTCGGCGAAGCTCAGCTCGCCGGCGGCGGCGTGCTCGGCCGGCTCCCCCGGGGCGACCACGACGACGCGCCGGATCGCTGCGGGACCACCGTCACCGGCAGCACTGGAGGGGTCGGCCGCACCTGCGGAGGCGGCATCGCGGGCTCCGAGCAGGCCGGACAGGGCCCGGTCCGCCGCATGGCGCAGCGGCTCGAGCTCTGAGGCGGCCCGGCCCATCAGCTCGGGGACCAGGGCGGGCGGCCACGGGACCACCGCGGCGGAGACGATCATCGACGGCGCCGATCAGCCGCAGGCTCGGGCCGCGGGAGGCGGCGTGGACGGCTTGCCCAGGGACGGCATACCGAGGGCGACGGCAGGCTTGGCCGCAGGACCCTTGTCCTGCAACGCTTCCCAGGCGTCGCCGCCCTTGGTGCGGCGCACGGCATAGGCGCCGCCCTGCACCCCAGAGTCGGCGACGAGGTGGTGCGGGGCGGCGTAGGTGACCTCGACGGTGACCACGTCGCCCGGGCGCGGGCGCTCGGCACCCTCGGGCACGGAGAAGTGGACGAGGCGGTTGTCGCGCGCGCGACCGGACATGCGCTCGGTGGCCGCGTCCTTGCGGCCCTCACCGGTGGCCACGAGGACCTCGACGGTGCGCCCCTCAAGGGTGCGGTTCTCGGCCCAGGAGACCTCCTCCTGGACGGCGATGAGCCGCTCGTAGCGCTCCTGCACGACGGCCTTGGGGATCTGGTCCTCCATCGTCGCGGCGGGCGTGCCGGGGCGGATGGAGTACTGGAACGTGAAGGCGCTGGAGAAGCGGGACCGGCGCACGACCTCGAGGGTGTCGGCGAAGTCCTCCTCGGTCTCACCGGGGAAGCCGACGATCAGGTCGGTGGTGATCGCCGCGTCGGGGATCTGGGCGCGGACCTTGTCGAGGATGCCGAGGAACTTCTCGCTGCGGTAGGAGCGGCGCATCACCTTGAGGACGCGGTCGGAGCCGGACTGCAGCGGCATGTGCAGGCTCGGCATGACGTTGGGCGTCTCGGCCATGGCGGCGATGACGTCGTCGGTGAACGCGGCCGGGTGCGGGCTGGTGAAGCGGACCCGCTCCAGACCCTCGATCTGGCCGCACGCGCGCAGCAGCTTGCCGAAGGCCAGGCGGTCGCCGAACTCCACGCCGTAGGTGTTGACGTTCTGGCCGAGCAGGGTGACCTCGACGACGCCCTGGGCGACGAGTGCCTCGATCTCGGCGAGGATCTCGCCGGGGCGGCGGTCCATCTCCTTGCCGCGCAGGCTCGGGACGATGCAGAACGTGCAGGTGTTGTTGCAGCCCACCGAGATCGACACCCAGGCGCTGTAGGCGGAGTCGCGGCGGGTGGGCAGCGTCGAGGGGAAGACGTCGAGGCTCTCGAGGATCTCCACCTCGGCGGCCTTGTTGTGCCGGGCGCGGTCGAGCAGCGCCGGCAGCGCGCCGATGTTGTGGGTGCCGAACACGACGTCGACCCAGGGCGCCTTCTCCACGATGGTGGAGCGGTCCTTCTGGGCCAGGCAGCCGCCGACGGCGATCTGCATCCCGGGGTTGCGGGTCTTGGCCGGACGCAGCTGGCCGAGGTTGCCGTAGAGCTTGTTGTCGGCGTTCTCGCGCACGGCGCAGGTGTTGAAGACGACGACGTCGGCCACCTCGGGGCGCTCGGCCGCTGCGAGGCTGTTGAGGTCAACGTAGCCCGCGGTCTCCAGCAGCCCCGCCAGGCGCTCGGAGTCGTGCACGTTCATCTGGCACCCGTGGGTGCGCACGTCATAAGTCTTCTGCGTCGTCATGGCGCCTCCAAGGGTACGGGCTGCCAGGACCGGCGGAGTGGGCCCCGGGTCAGTCGGTGAGGTACTCCTCGGAGTCGGCGATCGCGTCGCGGATCACCGCGTAGGACATGCCGGAGGAGTAGCCCTTGCGTGCGAGCATCCCGGCCAGGCGCCGGGTCTGCACGTCGACGCCGAGGCCGTGCATGGTGCGCAGCTTCTTGTCGACCAGCTGACGGGCGCGGGCCCGCTCGGCGTCCTCGTCGATCCCCTCGAGGGTCTCGGCGGCGATCTCGGCGTCGATGCCCTTGGTGCGCAGCTCCTGCGCGAGGGCGCGCCGGGCCAGGCCACGCTCGGCCTGCTTGGAGCGCACGAGCATCTCGGCGTAGGCGACGTCGTCGACGAGTCCGACCTCGGTCATCCGGTCGAGCACCTCGGCGGCCACCTCGTCGGGACAGTTGCGCTGGCGCAGCTTGTCCTCGAGCTGCTGGCGGCTGCGCGGTGCCATCGCCAGCTGGCGCAGGACGATCTGGCGCGCCACGTCGCGGTGGTCGGGCTCGTGGTCCCGGCCCTGCAGGTCACCCTCGGGGTCGGCGGGCACCTGCGAGCCACGGCGGGACCGGCGCCCTCCGCGGCGGCCACCCCGGGCCCGCCGCTCGCCGCCGTCCTCGTCGCGACCGCGGTGGTCGCCCCACCCGCCGCGGTTGGCGCCCTCGTTGCTGCCGTCCCTGTCCTCCCGCGCCGGGCGGTCGACACGGGTGCCGCTGCCGTCGGCGTCCCGGGCGCGCTGGTCGGCCGGGGCCGGCAGCGCCCACTCGGGAGCGGAGGAGCCGAGTCGGGGGTCGTGCCAGGCGGGTGTGGGTTCCGGCGCAGCCCCGCCGGATCCCCCGGACGTCGCCGCCAGGGCAGCCTCGAGGGCTGCCCTGGCGGTGTCGTGCTTGTCGCTCATGGAGCTCACGAAGACGCTCAGAAGTCGACCGGGACGTCCTTGTCAGCCGGCTTGTCGACCTGCGGGCCGACGCCGAGCTTCTCCTTGATCTTCTTCTCCAGCTCGTCGGCGAGGTCGGGGTTGTCCCGCAGGAAGTTGCGGGCGTTCTCCTTGCCCTGGCCGAGCTGGTCGCCGTCGTAGGTGTACCAGGCGCCGGCCTTGCGGACGAAGCCGTGCTCGACGCCCATGTCGATGAGGCCACCCTCGCGGGAGATGCCGTGGCCGTAGATGATGTCGAACTCGGCCTGCTTGAACGGCGGGGAGACCTTGTTCTTGACGACCTTGACGCGGGTGCGGTTGCCGACCGCGTCGGAGCCGTCCTTGAGCGTCTCGATGCGGCGGACGTCGAGGCGGACCGAGGCGTAGAACTTCAGCGCCTTGCCACCGGTGGTGGTCTCCGGCGAGCCGAACATCACGCCGATCTTCTCGCGGAGCTGGTTGATGAAGATCGCCGTGGTGCCGGTGCTGTTGAGGGCACCGGTGATCTTGCGCAGGGCCTGGGACATCAGGCGGGCCTGCAGACCCACGTGGCTGTCACCCATCTCGCCCTCGATCTCGGCCCGCGGCACGAGCGCGGCGACGGAGTCGATGACGATGATGTCGAGGGCGCCGGAGCGGATCAGCATGTCGGCGATCTCCAGCGCCTGCTCACCGGTGTCGGGCTGGCTGACCAGGAGGGCGTCGGTGTCGACGCCGAGCTTCTTGGCGTACTCCGGGTCGAGGGCGTGCTCGGCGTCGATGAACGCCGCGATGCCGCCGTTCTTCTGCGCGTTGGCGACCGCGTGCAGCGCCACCGTGGTCTTACCGGAGGACTCCGGACCGTAGATCTCGACGACGCGGCCGCGGGGCAGTCCGCCGATGCCGAGGGCGACGTCGAGGGCGATCGCGCCCGTGGGGATGACCTCGATGGGGGGACGCACGTCGTCGCCGAGGCGCATGACCGCACCCTTGCCGTGCTGCTTCTCGATCTGCGCCATCACCGCGTCAAGGGACTTGCTGCGGTCGGCTCCAGCTGCTGCCATGTCACACCTGTGTTTTCTGCTCGTGGGTCGGCCGTCTACCTTCGACCCGCACCGTTGCTCTCATCGGTTGTCGGGTCAGACGTTAGGTGTGGGCACCGACAGGCCTCGACCACCCGGCCGGAGCCTGTGGACGGTGGGACCTGCGGGCCACCCCATGTGGACAACTCTACCCGTACAGATGTTCGACGGACAGTCCCGGGCGCGCGACACGCCGGGGCTCGTCCCCACTTCGCTCGAGCAGCTGCAGCCGGCTCGCCGTGCGGGCAATGTCCGGCGGCAGGTCGCTCCCGCCGAACAGGGTCTCCGGCGCCGGGGCACCCGCCAGCACCAGCCGTCGGTCCCGGTCGCACAGCACGTCGACCAGCGCAACGAACCGCTGCCGCGCCATCTCCGAGGCGTCACCCAGCGGCGGCACGTCGAGGACGACCCACGTGGTGAAGCGTCCCGCGAGGTCGAGGTAGTCGATCGCGGAGAGCCTGCCCTCGCACAGCTCCTCGAAGCCGAACCAGACGGTGCCGTCGGCCACCGCGCGCGCCCGCACCTCCCGGCTGCCCAGCGGCAGCACCACGGCTCCGCCGCGCGGAGCGAACCCGTTCTCCAGCAGGTATGCCGCGCCCTCACCGACCAGCCACGCGCCTGCCGCGAAACCCCCTCCGGACGCCGGCGACGCTCCCGCGCCCCGATCCGCGACCCCCACGCGGGTCGCCCGGTGGTCCCGGCCGCCGTCCACCTCGAGCACGTGCAGGTGCTCGCGCATCAGGGCGATGACCGGCTCGAACACGTGGTGGTGGAGCGGGTTGGCCAGCAGCTGCTCCGGCTCGTAGTTCGACGTCGCCAGCAGCACCACCCTGCGCCGCACCAGCTCCCGGAGCAACGGGGCCAGGAGCATCGCGTCACCGGGGTCGTGCAGGTGCAGCTCGTCGAAGGCCACCACCCGGCGTCCGAGCAGCAGGTCCTCGACCGCGGCGGCCATGGCCCCGGCCCGGCCGCGGTGACGCCCGAGGGCGGCGTGCAGCTGCTGGAAGAACTCGTGGAAGTGCACGCGGAGCACCTGGTCAGGCGGCGCGGCCGCGACGACTGCATCCGTCAGCCAGGTCTTGCCCCGCCCCACGCCACCCCACAGGTAGACCCCCGAACGGGACCGCCCACCGGGGAGGCGCCCCCACCGGTGACGAGCGCCGAGGCGCCACCCCCGCCCCGCCGCCAACCCTGCCGCCGCGACGAGGTCGGCGAGGACCGGAGCGACGGCGCGCTGGGCAGGGTCGAGTGCGAATCCCGTTGCGGCCGCACGCCGCTCGACCGCAGACAGGACGTCGGCCGACGACACCCCCGAACCTCTCCCCACATCGCGAACCTAGCCCGCGAGAGCGGCCGGAGCCGCCCGGATGCCGGGCCTGTGGCCGTTCTCACCGGCCGCAGGCCGTCACGGCGCAGGCCGTCACGGCGCAGGCTCAGGACAGCAGCAGCTTCTCGATCCGGCGCGCGGTGCCGACCAGGCCGAGCAGGCCCATCACGACGAGGTAGCCGACGTGCAGGAGCAGGGTCGGGCCCACCTCGCCGAGCATGAGCATCCGCTCGAGCGCGACGCCGTGATAGAGCGGCGTCAGCTGAACCACCCACTGCACCGCCCCCGGGTAGGTCGCCAGCGGGAAGAACGTGGCCGAGAACAGGAACATCGGCTGGATCGCCAGCGTGACATAGTCGAAGTCGACCCACGAGCGCATGAACGTGGTGGCGAACATGCCCACCGCCGCGAACGCGAACCCGATCAGCGTCGCGGCCGGCACCGCCAGCAGCGCCCACCACGAGTGCACGGTGCCGGCGACGACCGCGACGGCGAGGAACGCTGCGGCATACAGGGATCCGCGGATGAGCGCCCAGCCGATCTCGCCCACCGCCACGTCGCGCGGCCCGAGCGGCGTGGCGAGGACGGAGTCGTAGAGCTTGGCGTACTTGAGCTTGAAGAAGACGTTGAACGTGGAGTCGAAGACCGCGCCGTTCATCGCCGAGCTGGCCAGCAGCGCGGGGGCGACGAAGTGCGCGTAGGGCACCACCGACCCGCCGTCGGTGGTGACCGTGCGCACGAGCGAGCCCAGGCCGATGCCGAGGGAGAACAGGTAGAACACCGGCTCGGCGAAGCCGGTGATGATCGCGATCCAGCCGTGGCGGAAGCTCATGACGTTGCGCTCGACGAGGATCCGCGCCATGCCGGCCCCCGCGGGGACCGGCAGCAGCCGCGCCACCCGCGAGGCGGCCGACGGGCGGGCGAGCGTGTCCTGCGCGGTCATGTGACGAGCCTCCCCCGGAAGGTGCGGCGCGCCACCCAGGCGCCGGCCGCGATGAACACGAGCAGGTATGCCGTGTGACCCAGCACCGCCAGCAGGTCCGGGACCCCGAGCGCGAGCGAGCGGTTGGCCTCGACGCCGTGCCACAACGGGGTCACCCACGCCACGGGCCGCAGCCACACCGGCAGCTGGCTGACCGGGAAGAAGGTGCCGGAGAACAGGAACAGCGGCGTGATGATGAACCGGAAGAGGATGTTGAAGCCGGAGTCGCCCTCCTGCGTGGCGGAGAAGGCGAAGATCGGCACCGCGAACGCCATGCCGGTCAGCAGGGTCACCGGCAGCGCGAGCAGGACCCACCACGAGGCCCACGCGCCGAAGCAGGCGCCGACCGCCATGAAGATGACCGTGGCGCCGGTGACCTGGGCCGCCACGTAGGCGAGGTGCCCGAGCAGCAGGTCGTCGACACCGATCGGCGTGGCGAGCATCGCGTGGTACTGCATCTGCCAGCGGATTGCGCCGAGCACCTGGTAGGTCGACTCCCCCATCGCGACCCACATCGCCTGTGCCGCAAGGATGCCCGGCACGACGAACTGCAGGTAGGGCACGCCGTCCACCCCGCCGGCGGAGTGGTTGACCAGGCTGCCCAGGCCCAGGCCCATGGACAGCAGGAACAGCAGCGGGGAGAGGAACCGGCCGAAGATCGAGCCGCGCCAGGTGCGCTTGTAGGCCGTGAGCCAGTAGCCGAAGACCGGTCGCCATCGCTGGGGCCGGGTCGCGGTCGGGGCGAGGACGGACATCAGTCGACCAGCGTCCGGCCGGTGAGGTGCAGGAAGACGTCCTCGAGGGTCGAGCGGCGCACCAGGGAGGACAGCGGCTGCAGGCCGAGGCGGTGGACTGCCGCGCCGGCCTCGTCGCCGTCGTCGGTGTAGACCAGCAGGCGGTCGGGCAGCACCTCGGTGCGCTCGCCGACGCCGGAGAGCTTGTCGGCGTAGGCGCCGTGGTCGTCCTCGGCGAAGCGGAGCTCGAGCACCTCGCGGGTGGAGTACTGCTCGATCAGGGAGCGCGGCGAGCCCTCCGCGACGATCCGGCCGTGGTCCATGACCACGAGGCGGTCGCAGAGCTGCTCGGCCTCGTCCATGTAGTGGGTGGTCAGCACGAGGGTCACCCCGGAGCGCTTGAGCCGGAACAGCCGGTCCCACAGCACGTGGCGTGCCTGCGGGTCCAGGCCCGTGGTGGGCTCGTCGAGCAGGAGGATCTCGGGTGAGTTGATGAGGGAGCGGGCGATCGTCAGGCGCCGCTTCATGCCGCCGGAGAGCGGCTCGACCTTGGAGCCGGCGCGGTCGGTGAGCTGGGCGAACTCGAGCAGCTCGGTGGCCCGCGAGCGCACCTCGCGCCGGGACAGGCCGAAGTAGCGGCCGTAGATCCAGATGTTCTCCTCGACGGTGAGCTCCTCGTCGAGGGTGTCGCGCTGGGGCACGACGCCGAGCCGGGCCCGGATGTCCGGGCCGTGCGTGGCGGGGTCCTGGCCGAACATCCGCAGCTCACCGCCCGTGGCCGGGGAGACGCAGCCGACCATCCGCATGGTCGAGGACTTGCCCGCCCCGTTGGGGCCGAGGAAGCCGAACGCCTCCCCCCGCCGGACCCCGAAGTCGATGCCGTCGACGGCGGTGAAGTCGCCGAAGGTCTTGGTCAGTCCGCGAGCGCTGATCAGGCTGTTGTCATCGGTCCCCGTCACAGCACCCCACGCTAGTGGCGACCTCCGACAGGGGATCAACCAGTTTTACGAGGCTTGTGGTCCTTGCCGAGCCGGCGGGCCTGCGGGACGTCCATGTCGTCGCACAGGGCGACCCACACCTCCCGGGGCCCGATGCCGGACTCGAGCGCCTGCATCGCAGTGCGGTTGCCGAGTGCCCCGAGGACGTGGTCGCGGGCGAGCGAGCGGGCATAGCCCTCCCCGAACTCGTCGTCCATCAGCCGCCAGAAGTCGCTCAACCGCACCGGGCGAGTCTCGCACAGAGGCCGGGAGCACCCCGACTCCCAGACCCCGCCCCGGCGCGCCCTCGGGATCTCCGCGGAAACTTTGCACAACTCTCTTTGCAAATACATCTTTGCGATCTACCCTCGACCCATGGCACGCAGCTTCGAACCCGACCCCGAGCGCGACCTCGTCCTCGACGCCTCGGCGATGAAGGCCCTGGCCCACCCCCTGCGGATGCGTCTGCTCAGCCTGCTCCGGGCGCATGGCCCGGCCACCGCCACGCAGCTCGCCGAGCGCGTCGGCGTCAACACCGGCGCCACCAGCTACCACCTGCGCCAGCTCGCGGGCGCCGGCCTCGTCGTGGAGGATGCGGAGCGGGGCAACGCCCGGGACCGCTGGTGGAGGGCGGCCCACCGTCGCACCTACATGCAGGGCAGCCACGGCCCGGACAACGCGGATGTGGAGGGCGCCTACCTCGGCGCCGTCGCGGAGGTCTACGCCTCCAACATGCGTCAGGCGATCGCCGAGCTGCCCACGCTGCCGAAGGCGTGGGACGACGCGACCACCCTGAGCAACTACGGCCTGCGCCTCACCGCCAAGGAGGCCGCCTCCCTGCTCCAGGACCTCGAGGCCGTCATCGCGCGCTACCGCGGCGCCGACTCCCCCGACCCGGCCCCTCGCGGCGCCAGGCGGGTCACCCTGCAGCTGCAGGAGTTCGTCACTCCCGGCAGCGGGTCGTGAGCCGGGTCGACGGCCCGGCGACGGGCACCCACCCCTCCCGGCGCAGCCTCTACGGCCTGCTCACGGCCTCGGTCATCTCGATCGCCGGCACGCGGGTCTCGGCCATCGCGCTGCCCTGGTTCGTCCTCACGACCACGGGCTCGGCCGCCCAGACCGGCCTGGTCGTGCTGTTCGAGCTGACGCCCTACGTCCTGGTCAAGGCCCTCGGCGGTCCCCTGATCGACCGCCGCGGACCACGCGTCGTCAGTGTGACCGCCGACGTCGTCAGCGCCGTGGTCGCCGGGCTCATCCCCCTGCTGTATGCGACGGGCCAGCTCACCTTGCCCGTCCTGCTGGGCCTGGTCGCGGTCCTCGGCTGCGCCCGAGGCCCCGGCGACGCCGCCAAGGCCTCCCTCGTGCCGGCGGTCGCCGACGCCACCGGCCTGGCGCTGGAGCGGATCACCGGCCTGGAGGGCACGGCCAACCGCACGGCCTCGATCATCGCGCCGGGCCTGGCCGGCGTGCTCATCGGCGCCATCGGCCCGGTGAGCGCGGTGCTGGCCGACGCCGTCAGCTTCGCCGTCGCGGCCCTGCTCGTCGGAGCCACAGCGCCGCGGCACAGCCCGCCCCACGAGGAGGTGAGCGAGGCGGCATACCTGCACCGGCTGCGGCAGGGCTGGGACTTCCTGCGCTCCGAGCCCCTGCTGCGGGCGGCGGTCGCGATGGTCGCCGTGACGAACTGGCTCGACGCGGCCTACGGCACCGTGCTGCTGCCGGTCTGGGTGCGCGACCACGGCCACGGCCCGGAGCTGATCGGCCTGCTCGGGTCGACGTTCGGCCTGACCGCGACCGTGGGCAGCCTCCTGGCGACGGCATGGTCGGCGCGGCTGCCCCGACGGCTGACCTACCTGGTCGGCTTCACCCTGTGCGGGGCGCCGCGCTACGTGGCGCTGGCCCTCGGCGCGCCGGTGCCGGTCCTCGTCGGGGTCGGGGCGGTGGCCGGGTTCGGCGCCGGGTTCATCAACCCGGTGATCGGGGCCGTCATGCTCGAGCGCATCCCCCGGCACCTGATCGGGCGGGTCAGCTCGCTGACCGACGCCGTGTGCTGGGCCGGCATCCCGCTGGGCGGGGTCAGTGCCGGCGCCGCGATCGCGCTGGTCGGCCTCTCCCCGGCCCTGGCGGTCGCCGGCGGGCTCTACTTCGTCACCACGCTGCTGCCGGGGCTGCGGCCGGAGTGGCGGGAGATGGACCGGCGACGGGGTCAGCGCAACCCGACGCAGTCCATGGCCCAGAACCGGTCCGGGTAGACCAGAGCGCCGGTCATCCACGGCTCGCGCGCCGGGCCCGTCACGACCTGGAAGGCGGCCTTCGGGATGCGCACGCTCGGGGAGGTGAAGCCGTGCGCCGCGCCCGGCTCGAAACCCAGCCGGGAGTAGTAGGCCGGGCTTCCCTCGAGGAAGACCGCGGGGGTGCCGGCGGCGCGGGAGGCCGCCACGGCGTGGGCGACGAGGGCTCCGCCGACACCTGTCCGCTGGTGCTCCGGGGCCACGGACAGCGGGCTGAGGACGTGGACCTCGACGAGCCGGGGCGCAGCGTCCACCCACCCGCGGGTGAGCATGACGTGGCCGACGACCACGCCCTCCCGCGCGGCGACGAAGGAGAGGCGGTCAGCGAAGGCGTCGGAGGACTGCAGCGCCTCGACCAGGTCGGCCACCCGTGCCCCCTCCTCCCCGAAGGCACCCTCGACGACCCGGCGGACGCAGGCCCGGTCGGCCGGGTCCGTGCTGTCCTGGGTGCGGATGGTCAGGCCAACGGGGCTCGTCATGGGCGTGAGGCTAGGACGACGACTCCCCGGGGGTCCACGAGGTTTCGGCGGTCGGCGTCGCGCCGCTGTCGGCGGCGGGTGGCAGGCTGTCTCCCACGATGAGCGCCGACGTCCTCGACCGCTTCTCCCCGGCCACCCGCGAGTGGTTCCGGGGCTCCTTCGCCGCGCCCACGACCGCCCAGGCCGGCGCGTGGGACGCGATCAGCTCCGGCGACCACACCCTGGTCGTGGCGCCGACCGGCTCGGGCAAGACGCTCTCGGCGTTCCTGTGGGCCCTGGACCGGCTGGCCTCCACTCCCCCGCCGGCGGAGGCGCTCAAGCGCTGCCGGGTCCTCTACATCTCCCCGATGAAGGCACTGGCCGTCGACGTGGAGCGCAACCTGCGCTCCCCCCTGGTCGGCATCGGCCACGCCGCCAGCCGCCTCGGCCTGCCGCAGCCGGAGGTCAGCGTGGCGGTGCGCTCCGGCGACACCACCGCGGCCGAGCGCCGCGTCTTCGCCCGGCAGCCGGCCGACGTGCTCATCACGACCCCGGAGTCGCTCTTCCTGCTGCTGACGTCCAAGGCGCGCGAGTCCCTCGCGGGCGTCGAGACGGTGATCCTCGACGAGGTCCACGCCGTCGCCGGCACCAAGCGCGGGGCCCACCTGGCCCTCAGCCTGGAGCGGCTGGATGCCTTGCTGGACAAGCCGGCCCAGCGCGTGGGCCTGTCGGCGACCGTGCGTCCGGTCGAGGAGGTGGCGCGCTACCTCGCCGGCGGCCGGCCCGTCTCGATCGTGCAGCCGGAGTCCACCAAGGAGTGGGACCTGCAGGTGGTCGTCCCCATCGCCGACATGTCGTCGCTGGGCGAGGTCACCGGCGACCTGTCCGGCCCCGCGGCGGGCGCCGAGCGACGCGCCTCGATCTGGCCCCACGTCGAGGAGCGGATCGTCGACCTCATCGCCGAGCACCGCTCCACCTTGGTCTTCGCCAACTCCCGGCGCCTCGCCGAGCGGCTCACCGCCCGGCTCAACGAGATCTGGGAGGAGCGTCTGGAGGCCGCGGCGGAAGCCGCCGGCGAGGGGGACCGTGAGCCGCCCGCGGAGGCGACGGCACGGCATACCCCCGCAGAGCTGATGGCACAGGCGGGTGCCAGCCGCGGCGCGGCGCCGGTGCTGGCCCGGGCGCACCACGGCTCGGTGAGCAAGGAGCAGCGCGCGCTCATCGAGGACGACCTCAAGGCCGGGCGCCTGCCGGCCGTCGTCGCGACCAGCTCCCTGGAGCTCGGCATCGACATGGGTGCGGTCGACCTCGTCGTCCAGGTGGAGTCGCCTCCGAGCGTGGCCAGTGGCCTGCAGCGGGTCGGTCGGGCCGGGCACCAGGTGGGCGCGGTCTCGCGGGGCGTGGTGTTCCCGAAGTTCCGCGGCGACCTCGTCCAGACCGCGGTGGTCGTGGACCGGATGCGCGCCGGGGGCATCGAGTCGCTGCGGGTGCCCGCCAACCCCGTCGACGTGCTCGCCCAGCAGGTCGTGGCGATGACCGCGATGGACGAGTGGGCGGTCGACGACCTCGAGGCGCTGGTCCGCCGGGCGACCCCCTTCGCCACGCTGCCGCGCTCGATCCTGGAGTCCGTGCTCGACATGCTCTCCGGGCGCTATCCCAGCGACGAGTTCGCCGAGCTGCGCCCACGCCTGGTCTGGGACCGCATCAGCGGCACCTTGAGCGGGCGGCCGGGCGCCCAGCGGCTCGCGGTCACCTCCGGGGGCACCATCCCCGACCGCGGCCTGTATGCCGTGTTCCTCGCCACCGGGGAGGGCACCGGCCGCCGGGTCGGCGAGCTCGACGAGGAGATGGTCTACGAGTCGCGTGTCGGTGATGTGTTCACGCTCGGCTCTTCCGCCTGGCGGATCGAGGACATCACGCACGACCGGGTGCTGGTCACCCCGGCGCCGGGCCAGCCGGGCAAGCTGCCGTTCTGGAAGGGCGACTCGCTGGGCCGGCCGGCCGAGCTGGGTCGCGCGGTGGGCGAGTTCGTCCGCGAGATCGTGGCGGCCAAGCCCGAGGCGGCGCGCGAGCGGGTGCGCGCGACCGGCCTGGACGAGTGGGCCGCCGACAACCTGCTGACCTACCTGGACGAGCAGCGGGAAGCCACGCGGCACGTGCCCGACGACCGGACGATCGTCGTGGAGCGGTTCCGCGACGAGCTGGGCGACTGGCGGGTGGCGGTGCACTCCCCGTTCGGCGCGCAGGTGCATGCGCCGTGGGCGCTGTGCGTCTCGGCCAGGATGCGGGAGCGCTTCGGCGTCGATGTGCAGGCGATGCACGGCGACGACGGCATCGTCTTCCGGCTGCCCGACATCGAGTTCGAGGAGGGGGCGGCGACGGTGGGGGCCGAGCTGCTCGGCCTGATCGCCCTCGACCCCGACGAGGTGCATGACCTCGTCACCGCCGAGATCGGCGGCTCCGCGCTGTTCGCCTCCCGGTTCCGCGAGTGTGCGGCACGGGCGCTGCTGCTGCCCCGCCGCCGGCCGGACCGCCGACAGGCCCTGTGGCAGCAACGCCAGCGGGCGGCCCAGCTGCTGGAGGTGGCCAGCAAGTACGCCTCGTTCCCGATCATCCTCGAGACCGTGCGCGAGTGCGTCCAGGACGTCTTCGACGTGCCGGGACTGTCCTCGCTCATGCGAGACATCGGGTCGCGGTCGGTGCGGCTCGTCGAGGTGGAGACGCCGACACCCTCGCCGTTCGCACGGTCCCTGCTGTTCGGCTACGTCGCGCAGTTCCTCTACGAGGGCGACTCCCCGCTGGCCGAGCGCCGCGCGGCGGCTCTGGCACTGGACCCCACCTTGCTGGCCGAGCTCCTGGGCCGAGGCGAGGGAGCCGCCCTGCGCGACCTGCTCGACCCGGCCGAGCTGGCGCGCACCGAGGCCGAGCTGCAGCGCCTGGCCGAGGGACGGCGGGCACGGGACGCCGAGGACGTGGCCGACCTCGTGCGGGTGCTGGGGGCGTTGCCGTTGGGGGCCATCCACGAGCGCTGTGTCGAGGGCGCCAGCACCAAGGAGGTCTCCAGCTGGCTGGTCGACCTGGAGAGCGACCGGCGCCTCATCCGGGTGCGGGTCGCCAGCGAGGAGCGCTGGGCCGCGATCGAGGACGCCGGACGGCTGCGGGATGCACTTGGGGTGGCCGTGCCGGTCGGGGTGCCCGAGGTCTTCCTCGAGGCGGTGCCGGACCCGCTCGGCGACCTGGTCGCCCGATACGCCCGCACGCACGGCCCGTTCACCCTGCACGACGTGGCGACCTGGTTCGGGCTGGGCACCGCGGTCGTCGGGGTCGCCGTGCAGCGCCTCGTCGGCGCCGGCCGGCTCATCGAGGGCGAGCTGCGCCCCGTCGAGGCCGGCGGAGGCGCCCACGGCACCGACTACTGCGACGCCGAGGTGCTGCGCACCTTGCGCCGCCGGTCGCTCGCGGCGCTGCGTGCCGAGGTGGAGCCGGTGCCGCCGGTCGACCTGGCCCGGTTCCTGCCCGCCTGGCAGGGAGTCGGGTCAGGGCTCCGCGGCGTCGAGGGGGTGATGCGAGCGGTCGAGCAGCTCGCCGGCGCGGTGCTGCCGGCCAGCGCCGTCGAGACGCTGGTGCTGCCGAGCCGGGTCAGCGACTACTCCCCGGCCCTGCTCGACGAGCTGACGGCCTCCGGCGAGGTGATCTGGCGCGGTCACGCCGCCCTGCCCGGCGACGACGGCTGGGTCTCGCTGCACCTGGCCGAGACCGCGCACCTGACCCTGGCCGAGCCCGACGCCTCCCTGGAGCTGGACGAGATGCACCGGGCGGTCCTCGACGCCCTCGCAGGTGGCGGCGCGTTCTTCTTCCGGACGCTCTCCGACGCGGTCGGCAGCACCGACGACGCCGCACTGACCCAGGTGCTCTGGGACCTCGTGTGGTCGGGTCACGTCTCCAACGACACCCTGACGCCGCTGCGCGCGCTGCTCTCCGGTGGCCGCACGGCGCACAAGCCCCGACGTACTGCCCCGCGTTCGACGCGTTACTCCGGCCGTATGGGAAGCCTCGGCGCGCTCTCGGGTGGGCGACGCCCGGCCGGCGGGCGGCCGGCTCTCCCCGCGCGCTCCGGGCCGCCCACGGCCGCCGGCCGGTGGTCGCTGCTTCCCGAGGTCGAGCCGGACGCCACGGTCCGGTCCTACGCCACGGCCGAGGTGCTCCTCGACCGCTACGGCGTCGTGACGCGCGGGTCCGTGGTTGCCGAGGGCGTGACCGGCGGGTTCGCCGGCGTCTACCGCGTGCTCGCCGCCGCCGAGGAGTCCGGGCGGGTGCGGCGGGGCTACTTCGTCGAGGGCCTGGGTGCGGCCCAGTTCGCCACGACCGGGGCGGTCGACCGACTGCGGGCGTTCAGCCGGCCGCTGCCGGAGACCCAGGAGTCGTGGGCTCCTGCGGCGATGGGCAATGCAGACCCGTGGGGGTCGGACGCCCCCGGTGCGCCCGTGCGCGGCTCTGGAGGGTTCGGTTCCGGACCTGGCTCTGGTGCTGGACCCGGCGCTCGCGCGGGTTCGGCTCCCGGTGCCGGCGCGTGGGCAGCGGGGCGTCGCGGTCCGCGGACCCCGGCTGGGCCTGCAGCCGTCGTCCTGGCCGCCTCCGACCCCGCCAACCCCTACGGCGCGGCGCTGCACTGGCCCGAGCGGGCCGGTGAGACCGCCGGACACAAGCCGGGGCGCAAGGCCGGCGCCCTGGTGGTCCTCGTCGATGGCGCGCTGGCGATCTACGTCGAGCGCGGAGGCAAGACGCTGCTGTCCTGGTCCGAGGAGCCGGCCGTCCTCCAGGCCGCCGCCGACGCACTGGCGCTGGCGGTGCGCGAGGGGGCCCTCGGTCGCCTCACGGTGGAGAAGGCTGACGGCGGTGCCGTGCTCGGCTCCGACCACCCGCTGGCCGCCGCGCTGGCCGAGGCCGGGTTCCACGCCACACCGCGCGGTCTACGGCTCCGTCGATGACGCACCAGTCTGTTCTTTCCGTCGGCACCGCCTGGTGGGGCACGCCCGCGGTGGTGGAGGCGGGTTGTGCCTGAGGGCGACACCGTCTGGCGCACCGCACATCGCCTCGACCAGGCGCTGAGCGGCCAGCCCCTCGAGGTGGCCGACCTGCGCTGGCCGGCCTTGGCCACCGTTGACCTGCGCGGTGCCACGACCCTCGAAGTGCTCAGCCGGGGCAAGCACATCCTGCAACGCCTCGACTCCGGCGTGACCTTGCACAGCCACCTGCGCATGGAGGGTCAGTGGCGCGTCGAGGCCACGGCGTCACTCACGCGACGACAGCTGTCCAACGACCGGCTGCGCGCAGTCCTCGGCACCGAGCGATGGACCGCCCTGGGGCTGCGTCTGGGCATGCTCGACCTTGTCCGCACCGCCGACGAGAGCTCCCTCGTCGGGCACCTGGGCCCCGACCTGCTGGGCCCCGACTGGGACGCCGAGCTGGCCTTGAGCAACCTGCGCCGGTCGCCGGACACCCCCATCGGCGCCGCCCTGCTGGACCAGCGCAACCTCGCCGGCATCGGCACGCTCTGGGCCGCCGAGTCCCTCTTCCTCCAGCGGCTGCACCCGTGGACCCCGGTCGGCGAGCTCAGCGACGCCGCCCTCACCGGCCTCGTGGAGCGGGCCAGCCGGTTGCTGGACGTCGCACGGCGCGGTGCCGTCCAGACCAGCACCGGGAGCACCCGACCCGGTGAGACGAGCTACGCCCACGCGCGGTCCGGCCGTCCGTGCCGCCGCTGCGGTCAGGCAATCCGCGTCGCGATGATCGGCGAGCCCCCGCAGGACCGCACGATGTTCTACTGCCCGAGCTGCCAGGGCGGGCTCGGGCCGACCGACGACGGCAGCCCCCAGCGCCCGCTGGGCTCCAGCCGGCGGCGGTCCCCCGGCGGCTACCGCCGGTAGCCCGCCCGCCCCCACGATCACGACAGAACCCAGTCCGTATGCCCGCACCGGACAAGCGTGCGTGCCGCATGCCGAGCTGCGCTCGGCGTCCGGTGAAGATAGCCGGCGAAGCACCCGCACGGCCGCGGGTCGTCCCGGGGCCCGTGAGGCAGGGGCCGGGGGCGGCACACGGCGGGGGCGTCAAGGCCAGATGCCGGTCGGCGAGGCCGCGCCGAAGTCCGGTCGGCGAGCCATGTCGAGGACGAAGGCCTGTCAGTGGTCGAATGTATGTTCGAATCATGCACCAGGGGGATCGTCACCAAGGGGCCGCGGCCAGCGGCTCCGGTGGTGTGCCCGGTTGCGGGGATCTCCCCGCGGCTGCGGGCGCGCAGGGCACTGGTGGCGACGTCGCGTCGTTCGCGGAGCGGTTCGCCGCGGTGGGAGCCGCGGTGCGCGCGCTGACCGGGCTGGTCGAGGTCGTCCATGAGTGCCAGGGGTCGGATCTGGGGCCGGCGATGGGCGGGCTGGATGAGTTGCGGCGCCTGGTCGAGGCGGCCCAGGTGACGGTGCTGGGTGAGGCGGTCGAGCGCGGCGAGGTGACCTCGTCGCACGCGTCGGCGGCGGCGTGGGTGCTGGAGTGGGCTCCGTCGTATCGCTGTGGTGGGGTCAAGGACCTGGTCACCGTGGCCACGGCGTGCACGGGGCGGCCGGTGGCTGCTGGGCAGGTGCTCGACCACGGGAGTGTGCAGCGGCTGCGGTCGTGCGCGCTGTCGGGGCGGGTCGGGGTGCGTGGGGCGGCGGTGGCGCTGGCGGAGATGCACAAGCTGGCGCCGCGGTTGACACGTGAGGCGATGCCGACGGTGTGGGAGGGGTTCTTGCACCTGGCGGCGACCGAGGGGCCGTCGGGGGTGCGGGGGTTGCGGGAGCGGATCATCGCCGAGCACGGCCGGGAGGGGGAGTTCCAGGTGCGTCAGGACCGGCTCAAGCACGGGGTGAGCCTGTCCCAGCCCCGCAGCGATGACGGGATGGTCGAGTACCTGCTGCGGCTGGACCCCGAGGGCGCGAGCGTGCTGGAGGCGGCAATCGGGCCGCTGTCCGCGCCGCAACCCGCGGACGGGGTCAGCGACCTCAGGAGCTCGGACCAGCGACGCGGGGATGCGTTGGTGGAGGTGTGCCGGCGGTCGGCGGCCGCGGGGGAGGATGTCTCTTCCCAGCCCAAGGCGATGGTCTACGTGACGATGGACCACGAGCAGCTGCGGGACGCCTGCGGGGCCGGGACGGTGCTGGGGAACGGGACCCTCCTGGGCCCGGAGACGGTCCGCAGGATCGCCTGCGACGCCGGGATCATCCCGGTTACCCGCGGCACCGACGGGGAGATCCTCGACCTGGGAAGGGCCCGGCGGCTGTTCACGCCGGCGCAGCTGAGGTACCTGTGGCTGCGCGACCAAGGGTGCACGATCCCGGGCTGCACGGTCCCGCCGTGGTGGTGCGACGGGCACCACGTCACCCACTGGGTCGACGGCGGGCCCACGGACCGGCTCAACGCGGCGTTGTTGTGCGGGCGGCACCACACGATCGTGCACCAGCGAGGGTTGACCGCCACGGTCACCGACACCGGCGTCACCTGGCACCTCTAGGGCACCCGCCCCGCACCCGGCCGATCGACGGCAGGGCCAGCGGAATGCCCGAAGGCCGGTTTGACCCCAGCACAGGGTGGGCTGGCACGGACCCCTCGCGCGAAGATCAGACAGGACGCATTCGTTCGCCAGTTCGACCTTCAGGCGGCGCGGCCATCACCCGACGCGGGCGATCTGGCGGCCCGACCATCAGACGGCGCGTGGATCACCCGGCCCGCCGCGGCCATCACCCGACCCAGGCGATCAGGCGGCCGACCACCGCGCGGCGCGATGGTCACACGGCGCGATGGTCACACGGGCGCGGCCATCACCCGGCGCGGGAGATCTGGCGGCCCGACCACCACGCGGCGCGAATATCGCACGACGCGGGCGATCAGGCGGCGTGATTCAGGCGGCCCGACGGTCAGCCTGCGTGACGATCAGGCGGCGGAGGCGGAGACCAGGCGGCCGGAGATCGGCGTGACCGGCAGGGCCACCGGAGCGCTCATCGCCTCGGACTCGGCAACCCGGTCGGAGACGTGGCTGAGGACCTGCGACAGCGGCAGGTTGAGGGCACCGCAGATCGAGGCGAGCAGCTCGGAGGAGGCCTCCTTCTCACCGCGCTCCACCTCGCTCAGGTAGCCGAGCGAGACCGACGCCGAGGCAGAGACCTCGCGCAGGGTGCGACCTTGAGCCTGACGCTGCTCACGGAGAACGTCACCGAGTTCACGACGAAGCAAGATCATGACGCCTCCTTCTCACGGCTCGGACTTGCGATGCTGCCCCACGGTACCGCGACGCCTCGGGGTAGCGCCTGCGGGACCGGCGATTGCCCTCCCACGTCAGGGTCAACTCCCGGGGTGCAAGTCCTCTTCCCCGGTCCTATCCGACGACACCCTGGCGACCGCGGACGGCCATCAGCACGTGGCACCAGGGACACCATCGCTGCCTCGGCGAGCATGCCGACCAAGGCGCACGCACCCGCCGGCCCGAGCTGCCGCCGTTGTTGTTGCCACTACGGGCCGGTGCCACCACTACCGAGGTCACGCTCGTCGAGCAGCTCCTGCGCCAGCAGCTCCAGGACCGCGGCCACGGACTGACGACGGATGGCGGGCCGGTCCCCCTCCAGCAGCAACGAGCGCACGCGGGTGGTGTGCGGCCCGGCAACCGCCACGAACACGGTGCCGACCGCCTTCCCTTCGGACGGGTCAGGCCCGGCCACGCCGGTCGTCGCCAGGCCATAGGTCGCCCCCAGCCGGTCCCGGACGCCGCACGCCATCTGCTCGGCCACGGTCGCATCGACGGCTCCGACCGCAGCCAGCAGGCCGGCATCGACGCCGACGACGCCCGCCTTGACCTCGCTGTTGTAGGCGACCACCCCGCCGCGGACCACGACCGAGGAGCCGGGCACGTCGGTCAGCGATGCGGCGACGAGCCCACCCGTGAGCGACTCCGCGCTGGCCACCGTCTCGCCCCGAGCGGTGAGCCGGGAGACCAGGTCTGCCGACGCGGCATACAGGTCCTGGCCGGCTGCGGACCGGTCGCCCACTCCCCCCAGGTCGGTCATGGCGTCTCGCGCCCGCTCGCCGCTGCCTGCTCGGCCGCCTTGGCCGCCTCCCGCGCCGCGCGGCGGGCCCGCTTGGCCTCGGCGCGCGGGCTGGTCTGGCGCAGGGTGAGCGCCCGGGCGACGTAGTCCAGACCGGTGAGGACCGTGACGATGACGGCGAGCGCCATCGCGACCACGGCGACCGCATGCCAGGGGCCGGGCAGCGGCAGGACGTACAGCCCGATGGCGACGGCCTGGACACCGGTCTTGAGCTTGCCGCCACGGCTGGCGGGGATGACGCCGTGCCGGATGACGAAGAAGCGCAGCACGGTGATGCCGAGCTCGCGGGCCAGCACGACGATGGTCACCCACCACGGGAGCTCGTCGAGCAGGGACAGCCCGACCAGGGCCATGCCCATGAGCGCCTTGTCGGCGATCGGGTCGCTGACCTTGCCGAAGTCGGTGACCAGGTTGCGCCGCCGGGCGATGTCACCGTCGATGCGGTCGGTCAGCAAGGCCACGCCGAACACCAGCGCGGCGGCGATCCGCCACTTCGCCTGGGTCCCGTGGTCGAGCAGCAGAAGCCAGCCGAACAGCGGCACGAGCAGGATCCGCAGGACGGTCAGCGCGTTGGCGATGTTCCAGGGGCTCGGCTGCTGCGGGGGCTCGCCGAGGACGACCGGCTCGTCCGGGTCGGGAGCGGGCCCGTCGGGCGTGGGCAGGGCGGCGTTCACACCGGCTCCGCGACCAGGTCGATCCCCTCGGTGGCGATGACGCGAGCCGTCACGAGGTCGCCGACCGCCGGGAGCGGCGCCCCCTCGGCGAGCTCGAGCAGCGTCACGCCGTCGACATCTGGCCCCTGGTGCGCGGCGCGACCGCTGACCTCCTCGTCGTCGGCCTCCTCCACGAGCACCTCGAGCACCTCGCCGATCCGCTCCTCGGCGCGCTGGAGGTTCAGCTCCTCCACCAGAGAGGTGAAGTGCGCCAGGCGCTCGGCCACGACCTCCTCGGGCAGCTTGCCGTCGTAGGTCTCGGCCTCGGTGCCGTCCTCATCGGAGTAGCCGAACACGCCGGTCACGTCCAGGCGGGCGGCGCTCAGGAACGCCTCCAGCTCGGCGACGTCCTGCTCGGTCTCGCCGGGGAAGCCGACGATGACGTTGGAGCGGATACCGGCCAGGGGGGCGCGGGCCCGCACCTGGTCGATGAGCTCCAGGAACGCCTCGCGCGAGCCGAACCGGCGCATCCGGCGCAGCAGCGGCTCGCTGGCGTGCTGGAAGGAGATGTCGAAGTAGGGCACGACCCCCGGCGTGGCCGCCATGACGTCGAGCAGGTCCATGCGGATCTCGGCCGGCTGGAGGTAGGACACCCGCACCCGCTCGATCCCGTCGACGGCGACGAGCTCGGGCAGCATCGTCTCCAGCAGGCGCAGGTCGCCGAGGTCCTTGCCGTAGGACGTGGAGTTCTCGCTGACGAGGAAGATCTCCTTGACCCCGTGCTCGCCGAGCCAGCGTGCCTCGGCGAGGACGTCGGAGGGGCGGCGCGAGACGAACGCCCCGCGGAACATCGGGATCGCGCAGAACGCGCACCGCCGGTCGCAGCCGGAGGCGATCTTCAGCGGCGCCCACGGACGGCCGTCGAGCCGGGCCCGGATGACGCGCGGCCCGCTCGCGGGGACCGGGCCTTCGATCGTGACGGTCTCGGGGGCCTTCGTCTCGGGGGCCGCCCCCGGCGCCGAGCCGTGACCCGGCAGGGCCACCGACCCCGAGCCCTCCTGGCGGCTGGCCGGGGACAGCGGCAGCAGCCGGCGCCGGTCCGAAGGGGTGTGCGAGGCGGGCTTGTGCCCGTTCAGGATCGCGGACAGGTGGCTGGACATGTCGGTGTAGGAGTCGAAGCCCAGCACGGCGTCGGCCTCGGGCAGCTGGGAGGCGAGCTGCTCGCCATACCGCTCTGCCAGGCACCCCACGGCGACGACCGCCTGGGTGCGACCCTCCCCCTTGAGGTCGGAGGCTTCGAGCAGGGCGTCGATCGAGTCCTTCTTGGCCTGCTCGACGAACCCGCACGTGTTCACCACGGCGACGTCGGCCTCGGCGGCGTCGTCCACCAGAGTCCAGCCTTCGGAGGCCAGCCGACCGGCCAGCTCCTCGGAGTCGACCTCGTTGCGGGCGCAGCCGAGCGTCACGAGGGCGACGCTGCGCGCAGTGGGGGAAGGCAGGGAGGTCATGGCGTCAACCATAGATGGGCTGCGGTTGAATGACGGAATGCCCGACTCCCCCGCCGCCCTCGCCCGCGTCACCGAGCTGCTGCGCCACCACCCGCTGGTGGACGGGCACAACGACCTGCCGTGGGAGGCCCGCGAGCAGGCCGGCTACGACTTCGAGCGCCTCGACATCGCCGGCCCGGTCGGCACGACCAGCACCGACGTGCCGCGCCTGCGCGCAGGCGGGGTCGGGGCGCAGTTCTGGTCGGTCTTCGTCCCCAGCACCCTGCAGGGGGACGCGGCCGTGGTCGCCACCCTCGAGCAGGTCGACGCGGTGCACCAGATGACCGGCCGGTATGCCGGTGAGCTGGGTTTCGCGCGCACCGCGGACGAGGTGGAGCGCGTCTTCGCCTCCGGGCGGATCGCCTCCCTCATGGGCGCCGAGGGCGGGCACTCGATCGGGTGCTCCCTGGCTGCGCTGCGGATGCTCTACGTCCTCGGCGTGCGCTACATGACCTTGACCCACAACGACAACGTCCCGTGGGCGGACTCGGCCACCGACGAGCCGGTGCTCGGCGGCCTCTCGGCCTTCGGCGTCGAGGTGGTCCGCGAGATGAACCGGCTGGGCATGCTGGTGGACCTGTCCCACGTCTCGGCCGACACGATGCGCGACGCGCTCAAGGTCACCGAGGTGCCGGTGATCTTCAGCCACTCCTCGGCGAGGGCGCTCTGCGACGTGCCGCGCAACGTCCCCGACGACGTGCTGACCTCACTGCGGGACAACGAGGGCGTCTGCATGGTGACGTTCGTGCCGGAGTTCGTCTCCCCCGTCGTCGCCGAGTGGCGCCGGGTGGCGGCGGCCGCGGCGGCCGAGGTGGGCGTCAAGGCCACCGACTACGAGGCGTTCCGGGGGTTCACCCAGGACTACCGGGTCGCCCACCCCAAGCCGTCGGCCACCCTCGAGGACGTCGTGGCCCATTGCGAGCACGTGCGCGAGGTCGCCGGCATCGACCACATCGGCCTCGGCGGCGACTACGACGGGACCGAGACCTACCCGGTCGGGCTCGAGGACGTCAGTGGCTACCCGCGCCTGCTGGCCGCCCTCGCCGACCGCGGCTGGTCCGACGAGGACCTGGTCAAGCTGGCCGGCGGCAACGTGCTGCGGGTGATGCGGGAGGTCGAGGAGGGCGCGCGCGAGCTGCAGGCGAGCCGCGGACCCAGCCTCGCGACATACGAGCAGCTGGACCGTCAGGGGAGCTGACGCACCGCCCGAACGCCCTGCGGGGCCAACGGTTCCGGGCTGGCATCAAGATCACGTCAAGGCGCATCAGTGCCGCGTCAACGGAGGGCTCCTGCGGCAGGGAGCGGGGCTGTACTGAGGGGGTGACAGAGAACCTCGTCGCCGGGATCATCGCCGGCGCCCTCATCGTGTACCTCGTGTACGCCCTCATCCGGCCGGACAGGTTCTGATGGGCGACACCCTCAGCGGGCTCCTGACCATCGGAGTGCTCGTGGTGGCGCTTGCCGTCGTCCACGTCCCCCTGGGCAACTGGATGGCCCGCGTCTTCGCCGACGAGAAGCACTGGCGCGCCGAGCGGCTGCTCTACCGGGTCGTCGGGGTGAACCCCTCCGCCGAGCAGCGCTGGACCACCTACGCCGTGTCGGTCGTGGCCTTCGCCGTCGCGGGCTTCCTGCTGCTCTTCGTGCTGATCCTGGTCCAGCTGCGCCTGCCGCTGGCGCGGGGAGCGTCCGGGATGCACGTGGACACGGCGTTCAACACCGCCATCTCGTTCGTGACCAACACGAACTGGCAGGCGTACTCCGGGGAGACCGGAGTGACGGCAGTGACGCAGGCGCTGGGCCTGACCGTGCAGAACTTCGCCTCCGCCGCCACGGGGCTCGCGGTGGTCGTGGCCCTGATCCGCGGCCTCGTCCGGGTCGGCACCGACCGGCTCGGCAACTTCTGGGTCGACCTGACCCGCGCCACCACGCGCATCCTGCTGCCGCTCGCCGCTGTTGCCGCTGTCGTGCTCATCATCGGCGGGACCATCCAGAACCTCGACGCGCCGACGACGGTCACGACACTGGGTGGCGCGAAGCAGGTCATCGAGGGCGGCCTCGTCGCCTCCCAGGAGGCGATCAAGGAGCTCGGCACCAACGGCGGTGGCTTCTTCAACGCCAACTCGGCCCACCCGTTCGAGAACCCCAACGCACTGACCAGCCTCTTCGAGGTCTTCCTCCTGCTGGCGATCCCGTTCTCGCTGCCGCGCACCTACGGCGTCATGGTCGGCGATCGCCGTCAGGGCTACGCCGTCCTCGGGCTGATGGCGTCCCTGTGGGCCACGGTGCTCGGCCTCACGCTGTGGGCCGAGACGCACGCCGCCGGCGCCGTGACCGGGGCGATGGAGGGCAAGGAGCAGCGCTTCGGCGTCTGGTCGTCCTCGATCTTCGCGGTGTCGACCACGGGCACCTCGACCGGCGCCGTGAACTCCTTCCACGAGAGCTACAGCCCGCTCGGCGGGGGCCTGCTGGCACTGCACATGCTGCTCGGCGAGATCTCCCCCGGCGGCGTCGGCTCCGGCCTGGCGAGCGCCCTGGTCATCGTCGCCCTGTCGGTCTTCATCGCCGGCCTCATGGTCGGGCGCACCCCGGAGTGGCTGGGCAAGACCATCGGGCGCAAGGAGATCACCCTCGCCGCGCTGACCACGCTCGTCATGCCGGTGCTCGTCCTGGCCGGGACCGGCCTGGCCCTGGCCCTGCCGGGCAGCCGCGCAGCGCTGCTGGCGAGTGGCCCGCACGGCCTGACCGAGATGCTCTACAACTACGCCTCGGCGTCCAACAACAACGGCAGCGCATTCGCCGGGATGACCGCCGACAGCCCGTTCTTCAACCTCACGCTCGGGGTCTGCATGGCCCTCGGCCGGTTCCTGCCGATCGTCCTGCTCCTCGCCCTGGCCGGGTCCCTCGCCGCCCAGCAGAGACGCCCCGTCACCGCCGGCACCATGCCCACGCACACGCCGCTCTTCGTCAGCCTGCTCGTCGGCATCGCCGTCATCGTGGCCGGCCTGACCTTCTTCCCAGCCCTCGCCCTCGGACCGATTGCTGAGGCCCTCGCATGAACCGCCACACCCTGGTGGCCACCATTCCGCAGGCGTTCGTCAAGCTCGACCCGCGCCACCTGTTCCACAGCCCGGTCATCTTCGTGGTCTGGGTCGGGTCGCTGAGCACGACCGTCCTGTCGGTGCTGCACCCCTCGACCTTCGCGATCTCGATCGCCGCGTGGCTGTGGGTCACGGTCCTCTTCGCCAACTACGCCGAGGCCGTGGCCGAGGGCCGCGGCAAGGCCCAGGCCGCGACGCTGCGCAAGGCCCGCAAGGAGACGGTCGCCCGGCGGCTGCTCGCAGACGGCGGCACCGAGACGGTGGCCGGCTCCGAGCTGCACATCGGCGACCGCGTGGTCGTGGAGGCCGGCGAGGTCATCCCGGGCGACGGCGACGTCGTCGACGGCGTCGCGACCGTGGACGAGTCCGCCATCACCGGCGAGTCCGCCCCGGTGATCCGCGAGTCCGGCGGCGACCGCTGCGCGGTGACCGGCGGCACCACAGTGCTCTCGGACCGGATCGTCGTGAAGGTCGCCACCAAGCCCGGCGAGACGTTCCTGGACCGGATGATCGCCCTGGTCGAAGGCGCCGCTCGGCAGAAGACCCCCAACGAGATCGCGCTCAACATCCTGCTCGTCGTGCTGACCCTCGTCTTCCTCGTCACGGTGATGGCGATCCAGCCGCTGGCGGCGTACTCCGGCAGGGAGCAGTCGATCATCGTCCTGGTGGCGCTGCTGGTCTGCCTCATCCCGACCACCATCGGCGCCCTGCTGTCGGCCATCGGCATCGCCGGCATGGACCGCCTCGTCCAGCACAACGTGCTGGCGATGTCCGGCCGGTCGGTCGAGGCCGCCGGCGACGTCTCCACGCTGCTGCTCGACAAGACCGGCACCATCACGCTCGGCAACCGGCACGCGACGGAGATCGTCACCATCGGCAGGGCCACGAACACCGAGCTGGCCCACGCGGCATACCTGGCCAGCCTGGCCGACGGGACTCCGGAGGGGCGCTCGATCGTCGACCTGACCCGCACGCACCTGCCGGAGCAGGATGCGGTCTCCGGTGAGCAGCTGGCCACCGACGGCGCGCAGTTCGTCGACTTCAGTGCGGCCACCCGCATGAGCGGGGTGGACCTGCCCTCGGGCGTGCGGATCCGCAAGGGTGCCACCACGTCGGTCTCGCAGTGGGTGCTCGAGAGCGGCGCCCGGGTGCCGGCGGGGCTGCAGCAGGTCGTCGACCACATCGGCGAGTCCGGCGGCACCCCGCTGGTCGTCGCCCGCCGCGACGGTGACGGGCCGGCGGTCGTGCTGGGCGTCGTCCATCTCAAGGACGTCGTCAAGCAGGGCATGCGCAAGCGGTTCCGCGAGCTGCGCGCCATGGGCATCCGCACCGTGATGATCACCGGCGACAACCCGCTCACCGCCGCGGCCATCGCCAAGGAGGCCGGTGTCGACGACTTCCTCGCCGAGGCCACGCCCGAGGACAAGATGGCACTGATCAGGAAGGAGCAGGAGGGCGGCCGCCTCGTGGCCATGATGGGCGACGGCACCAACGACGCACCGGCCCTGGCCCAGGCCGACGTCGGCGTCGCGATGAACACCGGCACGTCGGCCGCCAAGGAGGCAGGCAACATGGTCGATCTCGACTCCGATCCCACCAAGCTCATCGAGGTGGTGGCGATCGGCAAGCAGCTGCTGATCACCCGTGGTGCGCTGACGACGTTCTCGATCGCCAACGACGTGGCCAAGTACTTCGCGATCATCCCGGCGATGTTCCTGGCCGTCTTCCCGGGGCTGGGCGCCCTCAACATCATGCGGCTGCACAGCCCCGAGTCCGCGATGCTGTCGGCGGTCATCTTCAACGCCCTCATCATCGTGGCGCTGATTCCGTTGGCGCTGCGAGGAGTTCGCTACCGACCCGTCGGCGCGGGGGCGATGCTCCGGCGCAACCTGCTGGTGTACGGACTCGGGGGCGTGATCGCCCCGTTCATCGGGATCAAGCTCATCGACCTGCTCGTCTCGAACCTCCCCGGATTGGGCTGACCTGACGTGACCTCCTTCCTGCGACAGCTGGGCGCCTCGGCCCGGATGATGCTCCTGCTCACCCTGACGCTCGGGGTGCTCTACCCCGCCGTGCTCTGGGGGGTAGGGCAGGTCGTGGCGCCGTCGGCAGCCAACGGCTCCCTCGTCGAGCGCCGCGGCAGCGTCATCGGCTCGAGCCTGGTCGGCCAGGGCTTCACCGGGGCGCAGTGGTTCCAGGGCCGTCCGTCCGCGGTCGACTACGCCGGCGACGCGAGCGCTGCGTCGAACCTGCCCGCCGACGACCCACGTCAGGTCAAGGCGGTGACGGACCGCAGGTCGGCGCTGCTCGAGGCCAACCCGCAGGCGACCGGCGCGATCCCGGCCGACGCCCTGACGGCCTCGGCCAGTGGACTCGACCCGCACATCTCCCTCGCCTACGCGCTGTGGCAGGTGCCCCGGGTCGCCGCCGCCCGGTCGCTGACCAGCGCGCAGGTCACGAAGCTGGTCCGAGCGCACTGCCAGGGACGCAGCCTTGGCTTCCTGGGCGAGCCGCGGGTCAACGTACTCGAGCTCAACCTCGCGCTCGACTCGCTGGCCTCGCCCGGCTCAAGGTGACACGGACAGCTCCCCGGTGACCGAACAGCCCTGTATGCCGCGACCCACCGCCGCCTCGCGCGCGCGGCGGGCCGCGGTGTAGGGCGAGAATCAGTCCATGGCACGCGGCACACTGCGCATCTACCTCGGGGCGGCCCCCGGGGTGGGCAAGACCGTGGCCATGCTCTCGGAGGCCCACCGGCGCCGGGAGCGCGGGACCGATGTCGTCGTCGGCCTGGTCGAGGCACACGGGCGCGCCTTCACCGCCCAGCTGCTCGAGGGGCTCGAGGTGGTCCCGACCCGCGAGGTCGAGTATCGAGGAGCCTCCTTCCGCGAGCTCGACGTGGACGCTGTCCTCGCCCGGCGACCCCGGGTCGTGCTGATCGACGAGCTGGCCCACACCAACGTGCCGGGTTCCCGACACGAGAAGCGCTGGCAGGACATCGAGGACGTCCTCGACGCCGGCATCGACGTCATCTCCACAGTCAACATCCAGCACCTGGAGTCGCTCAACGACGTCACCGAGTCGATCACCGGGGTGCGTCAGCGCGAGACGGTGCCCGACGACGTCGTGCGGTCCGCCGACCAGATCGAGCTCGTCGACATGTCCCCCGAGGCCCTGCGCCGCCGCATGGCACACGGCAACGTCTACGCCGCGGAGAAGGTCGACGCGGCGCTGTCCAACTACTTCAGGGTCGGCAACCTGTCGGCGTTGCGGGAGCTCGCCCTGGTGTGGGTGGCCGACCGGGTCGACGAGGCCCTCGAGCGCTACCGCCACGACCAGGGCATCTCCGAGACGTGGCCGGCGCGCGAGCGCGTGGTCGTGGCGCTGACCGGCGGGCCGGAGTCCGACGCCCTGCTGCGGCGTGGCGCCCGGATCGCCTCCCGGGGCGCCGGCGGCGAGCTCGTGGCGGTCTACGTGTCACGGTCGGACGGCCTGGTCGGGGCGAGCCTGGAGCAGCTGGCCGAGCAACGCCGGCTCACGGCGGAGCTGGGCGGGACGTTCCACACGGTCACCGGGGACGACGTGGCCGAGGCCGTCCTGGAGTTCGCCCGAGGCGTCAACGCCAGCCAGATCGTGATCGGCGTCAGTCGCCGCCCCCGATGGCAGTCCGTGCTCGGGCGCGGTGTCGGGGAGTCCATCGTCTCCGGGTCGGGCGAGATCGACGTCCACATGGTCAGCCACGACCTGCGGCACCGGGGCCTTCAGCAGGTCCTGCCGGACTGGACGGTCAGCCGTGGTCGGACGATCAGCGGATGGCTCATGGCGCTGGTCGGCCTGCCGCTCCTGACGTGGGCCCTTGCCTCGACCCGCGCGCACCACGACCTGCCGTTCGAGATGTTGTTGTTCCTCACCCTCACCGTGGCCTCGGCCCTCGTGGGCGGTATCTGGCCGGCCCTGTTCACCGCCGTCGCCGGCAGCGTGCTGCTCAACTACTACTTCGCGCCGCCGCTGCACACGTTCACCATCGACAACCCCGCCAACGCGCTGGCCGTCGTCGTGTTCGTTCTGGTGGCAGTCTCCGTGGCGTCAGTGGTGCACCTCAGCGCACTGCGCGCCTCCAAAGCCCTTGCGGCAGAACGGGAGTCGAGGATCCTGGCGCAGCTGGCCCACTCGCTGCTGGGCACGCCCGAACAGCTGCCCACCCTGCTGGAGCAGGCCAGGGACACCTTCTCGATGCGGACCGCCGCCGTGGTGCGACGGGACTCGGTGCGTGAGCCGTGGGAGGTGCTGGCCGCCACCGAAGGCTTCGAGGTGACGTTGGTCGACAGCGCCGAGGTGCGCTCGCGGGTCAACGACACGACGTTCCTGATCATGACCGGGCGGGTGCCCCCGGCCAGCCAGGGGCGACTGGTCTCCGCCTTCGCCTCCCACGCCGCGGCGATCCTGACACGGGAGGAGCTGGTCGAGGAGGCACGGGCTGCCAGCGCCCTTGCCAAGGACAACCGCACCCGGACCGCGCTGCTCGCGGCCGTGTCGCACGACCTGCGCACGCCGCTGGCGGGCATCAAGGCGGCGGTGTCCAGCCTGCGGCAGACGGACGTCACCTGGTCGGCGGCGGACGAGGCCGAGCTGCTGGAGTCCATCGAGACCTCGGCTGACCGGCTCAACGCCCTGATCGGCAACCTGCTGGACATGTCGCGGCTCCAGTCCGGGACCATCGCGCCGCACCTGGCTCCCGTGCACCTGGACGAGGTGGTCACGGGCACGGTCGCCGCCCTGCCCGACGGCGAGCGGGTCCGCACGTGGATCCCGCACGAGCTCCCCCCGGCGCTGGCCGACGCCGGGCTGCTGGACCGGGTCCTCGCCAACGTGCTGGAGAACGCCCTGCGCCACTCCCCCGGCCGCCAGGAGGTCGTGGTCAACGCCAGCCGGATCGGCGGCCACCTCCAGCTGCGCGTGGTGGACCGCGGCAGCGGGGTCCCGGACAGCGCCAAGGAGGGCATCTTCGCCCCCTTCCAGCGCTTCGGTGACGTGCCCCGCGGCACCGGCGTCGGGCTGGGCCTGGCCGTGGCGCGTGGCCTGGCCGAGGCGATGAACGGCACGCTGACGGCCGAGGACACCCCCGGCGGCGGGCTGACCATCGTCATAGAGCTGCCCGTGGCCGGCGACCAGCCCGCTGGCACGTTGCCGCCGGAGCAGGCACCGGAGAAGGCACCGGAGAAGGCACCGGAGAAGGCACAGGTGATGTCACCAGAGCTGGCACCGGAGGTTGCCCCGACCAGGGGCGCCGTGGGCAGGGAGGCCTCATGACGTTCGTGCTGGTGGTCGACGACGAGCCGCAGATCGTGCGCACGCTGACGATCAACCTGCGGGCGCGTGACTACGAGGTCGAGTCCGCCGGCGACGGGCGCTCCGCGCTGCAGGTGATGGATGAGCGCACCCCCGACGTCGTCGTGCTCGACCTCGGCCTGCCGGACATGGACGGCGTCCAGGTGCTCCAGCGCATCCGCCAGAACTCACAGGTGCCGGTGGTGGTCCTCTCGGCGCGCCAGGAGTCCGACGACAAGGTGGAGGCGCTGGACGCCGGCGCCGACGACTACGTCACCAAGCCGTTCGGGATGGACGAGTTCCTGGCGCGGATCCGCGCGGCGGTCCGCCGCGGCCCGGGCGAGGAGCCCGAGGCCCCGGTGGTCGTCACCGACGCCTTCACTCTCGACTTCGGCGACCACCGCGCCACCCGGGACGGGCAGGAGATCCGGCTGACCCCCACCGAGTGGCGGCTGCTCGCCGCGCTCGCCCAGAGCCCGGGGCGACTGGTGCCGCACGCCGAGCTGCTGCGCGCAGCCTGGGGTCCCGCCTACGGTCGGGAGTCCAACTACCTGCGCGTCTATGCCAACCAGCTGCGGCGCAAGCTCGAGCCCGACCCCAGCCACCCGCGATACCTCATCACCGATCCGGGCATCGGCTACCGGCTCAAGGTCTGAGGGGCTCACGGTCTGATCGGGCTCAGGGTTCTGACCGACCGGACGTATCCGGCCCCAGGACCCGACCTGGCCCCGCGGCTCACCGGGCGGGGTGGCTGTCGGCGTAGGCGCGCAGGGTGGCTCCGACCTGGGCCGCCAGCGCCACCGCCACGAGCCGTTCGGCGCGCGTGGTCGCCGCGCCCGCCAGCGGCGTCATCAGGAACCGGCCCATGAACCGCCCGCCGCTCTCGACGACCAGCTCGGTCTCGTCCTCGACCGGAAGCTCGAGGACGTCCGCATCGAGCGTGGCCGACCCGATGCGCAGCCGGCCGTCGGCCTCGATGCGGGGGCGGCCCAGGCCGGAGTCGTAGACGAAGCGGGAGCGGTCGAGGTGGAGCACGTCGGCCATGTGCTCGCACGCGTCCTGGACCAGGGACGAGGGCGAGCTGGTCCCCGCCGAAGCGGCCCGGGCGATCGTCTCCAGCCCCTGCAGGTAGCCCTCGCGACGCGAGGCCGCAGACTGCTGGCGACGACCCCACTGCGCCACCTCGGTGACGGCGACGCCGACGGCGAGCAGCAACATGAACGTCTCGACGTCATCACCGGAGACGATGGTCAGGCGCTGGTACGGCTGGGTCAGGAAGAAGTCGAACCAGATCCCGGCCGAGGCGGCCGCGACGATGCCCGGCCAGCGCCGGCCCAGGCTGGCCACCGCCACGACGACGATCACCAGGACCAGCGCGACGCTGGTGTTCGCGAGGGTGTCCCGCCAGGGCACCGCGGCGAGGCAGACGAGGAAGGGCACCACGACCGCGCCCAGCCAGGTCAGGCGCTCACGGGCAAGCTCACGGGTCATGCCTTCGTTCTAGGCCCGCGCAGCCCGTTCCGACAGGGACCAAGGAATCAACATCGCGTCAAGGTCGCGTCAACGCACCACGGCGCGCCCGGGCCACGCACCAGCCCGTCACCCACCAGCCCGTGACCCACCAGCCGGTATGCCGGTCACACGCCGGCGCAGGCGAGCTCGGCCTCCGCGGTGGCGGCGTCGACCTCGACGTCGGCGGCCGCGACCGGCTCGGCGGCCCCGCCGCGCACCGCGGTCAGGAGCAGGATGCTGGCCAAGGTGGTGGCCACGACCATGACCGCGGCCATGGGCACCGCCGAGCCGGTCCCGAAGGCACCGACCAGCGGGGCGGCGACGCCGCCGATGACGAACTGCGCCGCCCCGAGCAGGGCGGCTGCCGTGCCGGCGGACTCGCCGTGGCGGCTCAGTGCCAGGGCCGGCGTGTTGGGGAACGAGAAGCCGGCGCAGGCGATGATCACCCACAACGGCGCGAGGACGGCCGCCATGCCACCGACCCCGAGCAGCCCTCCGGCGAGCAGGACCACAGCCGCGCCCGTGGCCACGAGCACCGCGGTCTGCAGGATCCGGCGCGGGCCGAAGCGGGCCACGAGCCACGGGTTGACCTGCGTGGCCAGGACCAGGCCGAGGGAGTTGGCGCCGAAGGCGAGCGCGAACTGCCGGGGACTGAGGCCGTAGACGCCCTGCAGGACGAAGGACGCCCCGGAGATGTAGGCGAACAGCGTGGCGAAGATGAGCCCGGACACCAGCACCAGCGCCATGAACTCCCGGTCCCGCAGCAGGCCTGAGTAGGTCCGCAGCACCGCCGTGGGGCGGGCGGGGCGACGGCGCTCCTGCGGCAGCGTCTCGCGCAGGCCGAAGACGGCGACCCAGAGCAGGACGAACGCGGCGCCGCCGAGGACTGCGAAGATCCCGCGCCACGTGGTGACCGACAGGATGAACCCGCCCAGGCTCGGCGCCAGGATGGGCGCGATGCCGGTGACGAGCATCAGCCGGGACAGCAGGGTCGCGGCGGCGTTGCCGGAGAACAGGTCCCGCACCACCGCGAGGGAGACCACCGAGATCGCGGCCCCGGCGAAGCCCTGGAGCACGCGGGCCGCCACGAGCAGGCCGACGGTGGGGGCGAGCACGCACAGCACCGATGCGACAAGGTGGACGACCATGCCGGCGATCAACGGCGCCCGGCGGCCCCAGGCGTCCGAGAGCGGGCCGATGACCAGCTGGCCGGCACCGAGGCCGATGAGCATCCCGGTGATCGTGGCCTGCGCGCCGGACGCCGTCGTGTGCAGGTCGGCGGTCAGGCTCGGCAGCGCCGGGAGGTACATGTCGATCGTCAACGGCCCCAGCGCGATCAGCGCGCCGAGCACGAGGACGAGTCGCAGGTAGCCGCGACCGGTGGGCGGCTGACCCGGCGCTGCTGTCGCCGGCCCCGTGGCCGACGGTGCCATCGGTTCCGGCGTCGCGGCGGTGCTCGGCTCGGTCTGAGGTCCTCTGGCGGTCGCGGTCACAAGGGAGCCAAGGCCGACACCCCGACCCGGTATTCCCGGGCCGTCGCCTCGTGGGGGCGGTCGGGCCGTCAGCCGGCCCGAGGGTGGTCGGGCCATCACCCCGTGCCGGCGTCCCCTGCACGCACGTCAGGGCCGAGGTCGGCCCCGGCAAGGGCCGGCTCAGTCGCGACCGGTCAGGCCCCAGGCGTCCTCGTCATCGGCTTCGACCTCCTCGTAGCCCTCGGGGGCCAGCGAGTCCCGGGTGGGGCCGCCCAGCGGCGCCGGGGAGGCACCGCCCTCGGCCTGGCCGTCGTAGACCGGCTCACGGTCGGGGACCTCGTCACCACGCATCAGCGCGAGGGTCGTGGGCAGGTCCTCGGCCTTGACCAGCACGTCGCGGGCCTTGGATCCCTCCGAGGGACCGACCACGCCGCGGGACTCGAGCAGGTCCATGAGCCGGCCCGCCTTGGCGAAGCCGACCCGCAGCTTGCGCTGGAGCATCGAGGTCGACCCGAACTGCGTGGTGACCACGAGCTCGGTGGCCTGCAGCAGCAGGTCGAGGTCGTCGCCGATGTCGTCGTCGACCTGCTTCTTGGCCGCGACGACGGTGACGTCCTCGCGGTAGCTGGGCTTGAGCTGCTCGGTGACGTGGGCGACGACCTGCTCGATCTCGGATTCGGTGACCCACGCGCCCTGCACGCGCATCGGCTTGCTCGCGCCCATCGGCAGGAAGAGGGCGTCACCCTGGCCGATGAGCTTCTCGGCGCCGGGCTGGTCCAGGACAACCCGCGAGTCGGCCAGCGAGGACGTCGCGAACGCCATGCGTGAGGGCACGTTGGCCTTGATCAGGCCGGTGACGACGTCGACCGAGGGGCGCTGGGTGGCGAGCACAAGGTGGATGCCGGCGGCGCGCGCGAGCTGGGTGATGCGGACGATCGACTCCTCGACGTCGCGTGGGGCCACCATCATCAGGTCGGCGAGCTCGTCGACGATGACGAGGAGGTAGGGGTAGGGCTGGATCTGCCGCTCGGAGCCCGGCAGCGGCTTGACCTTGCCGGCCTTGACCGCCTTGTTGAAGTCGTCGACGTGCTTGTAGCCGAACGCCGCCAGGTCGTCGTAGCGGGTGTCCATCTCGCGGACCACCCACTGCAGCGCCTCGGCGGCCTTCTTGGGGTTGGTGATGATCGGCGTGATGAGGTGCGGGATGCCCTCGTAGCCGGTGAGCTCGACGCGCTTGGGGTCCACCAGCACCATGCGCACCTCGTCCGGCGTGGCGCGCATGAGGATCGAGGTGATCATCGAGTTCACGAAGCTGGACTTGCCGGCTCCGGTGGCGCCGGCGACGAGCAGGTGCGGCATCTTGGCGAGATTGGCGATGACGTAGCCGCCCTCCACGTCCTTGCCGACACCCATGACCATCGGGTGCTCGTTGTTGCGCGCCGTCTGGCTGCGCAGCACGTCGCCGAGGCTGACCTTCTCGCGGTCGGTGTTGGGGATCTCGATACCGATGGCGGACTTGCCGGGAATCGGGCTGAGGATGCGCACGTCGGCCGAGGCGACGGCATACGCGATGTTCTTGGAGAGCGCGGTGACGCGCTCGACCTTGATGCCCGGCCCGAGCTCGACCTCGTAGCGGGTCACCGTCGGCCCGCGCATGAAGCCCGTCACCTGGGCGTCGATCTCGAACTGCTCGAGCACCTGGGTGAGCGACTCCACGACCTTGTCGTTGGCCGCGCTGCGGGCCTTGTGCGGCGAGCCCGGGGCCAGGATCGCGTTGTCCGGCAGGGTGTAGGTGACGTCCCCGGCGAGGGCAAGCTGCTCCACCCGCTGCGGCAACGGGGTCGTGGGCGGCGGCTCCAGGGGCGCCTTGGCCGGCACTCCGGCTGCCGCAGCCGAGGCGGCAGCAGCGCCGGCGCCGGCCTTGGCTGCGGCGAGTGCCGCGGCGGCGGCGTCCTCGCCGGGGGCGAGGGTGCCGGGCGGGGTGGGGCGCTTCTCCCCCGGCCGGTAGCCCTTGGCCTTGGCCTCCCGGGCGACGATCGCTGCCTGCTCGAACGCCTCGTCCCCGTCGAGCCCGCCGTCGGCGACCGCGCGGCGGCGCCGCTTGGGCTGCGCCTCCGGCTCGGGCTCCGGCTCGACCTCGGTCTTGCGGTGGAGCATCCAGTCGCGCAGCTCGCCCAGCCGCGCCGGGACCATGTGGACCGGAGTGGCGGTGGTGACGAGCAGCCCGAAGGCACCCAGCAGCAGCAGGATCGGGACCGTGCCGTAGACCGTGATACCGGCCACGAGCGGGCTCGAGGCGAGGTAGCCGATGATGCCGCCCGCCTCACGCATGCGGGTCGCGCCGTCGGGCGGGGTCGGCACCCCGGCGGTGAGGTGCACGAGACCGGCGGCCGCGAAGGTCAGGGCGGTGAGGCCGATCCCGATCCGGTTGGTCGAGGAGGCCTCCTGCGGGGCGCGCAGCAGGCGCAGGCCGAGGGCGATCAGCACGAGGGGCACGGCGAGGCCGACCCGGCCGAACGTGCCGGCGACGACGGCGTGGACGACGTCACCGACCGGGCCGCGCAGGCCCCACCACTCGCGGGCAGCGACCACGATGGCCAGGGCGATGAGCGCGAAGCCGATCCCGTCGCGGCGGTGCTCCGGCTCGAGCTCGCGGGCGCTGTGGCCGACCTTGCGCACGGCGCCGCCGGCGAGGTGGGCCAGCCCCATCCAGGCGCCACGAGCAGCACGGACCGGGAGCGGCAGGCCCCCGGCCCGCGGAGCGGGGCGCGCGGCCGGCTTGCGAGCCGCAGTCTTGCGCGCCGCCGGCTTACGGGCCGCAGCGGTCCCGGCCGCGGGCCGGCCGGCGGTCTTGGCGGCCGGGCGTGCGGCGCCGGCGCGCTTCGAGGAGCTCGAGCGCGAGGAGGAAGTCGTGCGGGTCGCCACCTTCGCAGGCTACGCGATCGCCCCGACGACATCACGCGTCACACGCGCCTCGCGGCGCGGCGCGTCCTCCGTGGACCTGGTGTCGCGCCCAGGGAGCGGTCCCTCGACCGGCTCGCCGCGCCGGCCCCGGCCGACCCCTCGACCGGGCCGCCCACCCCGCTCGGGTCTCACATCCCGGGAAGTCGTGCCCGAGTGGTGGGCATTTGCGATGGCGCCCCGCTACGGTCGACGCAGGTCATGAGTGCCAGCGTCAAGCCCCGGCTTGCTGGCCGGCAACCCTCCTTTCGCGGCGGGGTGCTCCGGGTGACGACCCGGTCGGCCCGCGCCCGCGGTGCCGGCAAGCGCGGACCTGACGGCCCCAGCCGGCCTCGACGGTCCACCGGACCAGCGAGGAGCTGACTTCGTTGTCGATCGCCACCATCAGCCGACGCCGCCACCACTCCCCCGCCCCGCCGGCGGCTGCGGGCGTCCCCGCCACGTCGGCCGCCCCGGCCACATCGACCCCCGGCACTCCCGCCGCCCCGACCACCCCCGCGGCGCCCGCCACCCCGGCCCGGGACCACCTGCGGCCGGTCCCCGCGCTGCCGACCGACGTCCTGACCCCGCTGCCGCCCACGGTCCAGGCGGACCTGGGCGTGCCCACGCTGCACCGGACGGTGGTCGACTACGCGAACTTCGACCACGCCGCGAGCACGCCGGCCCTGGAAGCGGTCCGGACCGCGGTCGACGGCGCGCTGCGCACCTACTCCTCGGTCCACCGCGGCAACGGCTACGCCTCCCGGGTGACCAGCGCGTGGTACGAGCAGGCCCGCGAGGAGGTCGCCTCCTTCGTCGGCGCCCGCGAGGACGACCTGGTCGTCTTCACCCGCAACACCACCGACTCCCTCAACCTGCTGGCCCGGGCGCTCCCGCGGCGTACGACGACCTTCGTCTTCGAGTCCGAGCACCACGCGGCCCTGCTGCCGTGGGACCCGCGTCGCACGGTCCGCCTGCCGGTGCCGGGCAGTATCGAGGACGCCCTGGTCCTGCTCGAGGACGCCCTGGCCGAGCACGCCCGCACCAGCGACGGCCCCCGCCTGGTCGTGGTCACCGGCGCCTCAAACGTCACCGGCGAGCTGTGGCCGGTCGAGCGGGTCGTGGCCATCGCCAAGCGGTATGCCGCGCGCGTCGTCCTCGACGCCGCGCAGCTCGCACCCCACCGTCTCGTCGACATCAGCGCCCTTGACGTCGACTACGTCGCCCTCTCCGGGCACAAGCTGTACGCCCCCTTCGGCACCGGCGCCCTCGTGGGACGGGCGGACTGGCTGGACGAGGCCGCGCCCTACCTCAAGGGCGGCGGCGCGACGGCCCGGGTCGGCGAGCGGACGGTGGAGTGGCAGGCCGGTGCCGCCCGCCACGAGGCCGGCAGCCCCAACGTGATCGGAGCCATCGCCCTGGCCGCCGCCTGCGCGACGATCGCCCGGGACCGGGCGGCCGTCGAGGCCCACGAGGCGGCACTGGCGGACCGGCTCCGCGCCGGGCTCGCGGCCATCGAGGGCGTCACCACGTGGTCGGTGTTCGGCGAGGACCACGACCGGGTCGGCGTGGCCACCTTCACGATCGACGGCGTGGACAGCTCGCTGGTCTCGGCGGCCCTGTCCGCGGAGTGGGGCATCGGGGTGCGCGACGGCAAGTTCTGCGCCCACCTGCTCGTGGACGCCCTGCTCGACGGGCCGGGCGCCCCGGCCACGGCGGTGCGGGCCAGCGTCGGACTGGGCAACACCCTCGAGCACGTGGACCGGCTGCTCGCGGCGGTGCGGCGGCTGGCCACGGACGGGCCGGCGTTCGCGTACCACCACGTCGACGGCAGCTGGGCGCCGGTCGACGACCCGCGCGACCTCACCCTCCCCCGTCCCTGGTAGCCATCCCCCTGGTAGCCAGCCCCTCCCCTGACCGGGCAGCGGGTGCACACCTGATCTCAGCAGTCAGGGCGGTGTCGTCGGCGACGACACCGCCCTGACTGGCGTGATGCGACTGGCGTGATGGACGAGGGTGATGGACGGGGGGTGATGGACGGGTGGTGATGGACGGGGTGACGGTGGTGCGGACGGGTCACGGAAGGCGGGTCCGACGCGGCTTGGGCAGGGGGTTGCGGATGCCGGCCGGCCACGGGTCGATCGGCTCCTCCCACTCGCGACTGCGGTGGGTGTCGGCGCCGAAGCGCGGGGCGAGGACGGCGATGACGACGAGTGCGGCAAACATGATGAGGAGTTCCATGGCAGAAATCATGCTTCGCACCTGATACCGGCCACGAGTGGCGGAAATGACATCAGCCATCGATTTCCCGCCAGATCGGTGGCATGCTGGTCCCATGCTGCGCACCATCGCCGTCCCCGTGCTCCCGCAGCTCTCGCCCTTCGAGCTGGGGGTGCTCTGCGAGGTCTTCGGGATCGACCGCACCGACCAGGGCGTCCCGGCGTTCGACTTCCTCATCTGCGCCGAGAACCCCGGCGAGGCCGTGCCGGCCCGGACCGGGTTCGCCATCACCGCCGAGCACGGCTTCGACCGCCTCGCCGACGCCGACCTCATCGCCGTGCCGGCCATCGAGGAGGGCCCCTACCCCGAGGGCCTCCTGCAGGGGCTGCGCGACGCCGTCGCCCGCGGCGCCCGCGTGATGAGCGTCTGCTCCGGTGCGTTCGTCCTCGCCGCCGCCGGCGTCCTCGACGGCCGTCGCGCGACCACCCACTGGTTCCACACCGACGAGCTGGCCCGGCGCTACCCCGCCATCGACGTCGAGCTCGACGTCCTGTTCGTCGAGGACGGCCCGGTCCTGACCTCGGCCGGCACCGCCGCCGGCATCGACGCCTGCCTGCACCTGGTCCGCGAGGAGTTCGGCGCCGCCGTCGCCTCCACCATCGCCCGGCGCATGGTCGTGCCCCCGCAGCGCGACGGCGGACAGCGCCAGTACGTCGAGTCCCCCGTCCCCGAGGTGGGCGCGGACACCCTCCAGCCGGTCCTGGTGTGGGCGCTCGAGCACCTCGACGAGGACCTGTCCGTGCCGGCTCTGGCCCGCCGGGCCCTGATGAGCGAGCGCACCTTCGCGAGGCGGTTCCGCGCCGAGACCGGAGCCACACCGCACCAGTGGGTCACCGGGCAGCGCGTCCTGCTCGCCCGGCGCATGCTCGAGACCACCGACGCCTCGGTGGAGCAGATCGCCTCCCGCACCGGCCTGGGCACCGCGGCGATCCTGCGGCACCACTTCACCCGGATCGTCGGGGCCTCGCCGCAGGCCTACCGCCGCAACTTCTGCGCCCTCAGCGCCTGAGGCACCCCGCCCGGGGTGGCACGCGCAGCCGGCCGCCCGGCATACCGGCTGGCGGTCGGCACTTGCGTTGGAGTGCACTCCAGCTCCTAGGGTCGGAGCCATGCAGCCGCTGAGCACCCGGCAGGCGGCCGACACGGTCGGCCTGTCCCAGGACACCCTGCGGTGGTACGAGCGGATCGGCCTGCTGGAGCGGGTCCCGCGTGGCAGCGACGGGCGCCGCCGCTTCGGCGAGCGCGACCTGTCGTGGCTGACCCTCATCACCCGGCTGCGTGCCACCGGTATGCCGGTCGCGCAGATGCGCGAGTACGCCGAGCTCGTGCGCAGCGACCCCGGCGTCGAGCAACGACTCGCCCTGCTGGAGGAGCACCGCGAGCGCATGGCCCGGCTGCGCGAGGACCTCGACGCCTGCACCGAGCTCCTCGAGAGCAAGATCGACCTCTACCGCCGCCTTGCGGCAGGAACGGATGGACAGCGATGAAGCGAGTCAACCTCGGCGGCCTCGACGTCTCCGCGCAGGGACTGGGCTGCATGGGCATGAGCGAGTGGTACGGCCAGGGCGACTGGGACGAGTCGATCGCGACGATCCACCGGGCCCTGGAGCTCGGCGTGACCTTCCTCGACACCGCCGACGTCTACGGCTCCGGGCACAACGAGGTCCTCGTGGGCCGGGCCATCCACGACCGGCGCGACCAGGTGCAGCTGGCCACCAAGTTCGGCATCGACCGCTCCGGCGGCGACCGGGCCCGCACGATCCGCGGCGACGCGGCCTACGTCAAGCAGTGCTGCGACGCCTCGCTGCTGCGCCTGGGCGTCGACCACATCGACCTGTACTACCTGCACCGGCCGCCGCAGAACGCGCAGATCGAGGAGACCGTCGGCGCGATGGGCGAGCTCGTCCAGGCCGGCAAGGTGCGCCACCTCGGCCTGTCCGAGGTCAACCACGACCTGCTCCGCCGGGCCCACGCGGTGCACCCGATCACCGCGGTGCAGTCGGAGTACTCCCTCTGGACCCGCGACCCCGAGACCGACGTCGTCGACACGCTGCGCGAGCTCGGCATCGGGCTGGTGCCTTACTCCCCGCTCGGTCGCGGCTTCCTCACCGGCACCGTCGACCCGAAGTCCCTGGGGGACAAGGACTTCCGCGGCTTCAACCCGCGCTTCAACGGAGATGCCGGCCAGGCCAACCAGGCCATCGCCGACCAGGTCCGGCAGGTCGCCGAGCGCAAGGGCGTCGCCCCGGCGCAGGTGGCCCTGGCGTGGGTGCACGGCCGGGCCGAGCGCCTGGCCATCGCCCTGGCCCCGATCCCGGGCACGAAGCGCCGGAAGTGGCTGGAGCAGAACGTCGCCGCTCTCGACGTCACGCTGGACGCGCAGGACCTGGCTGAGCTCGACCCGCTCGGCGAGCAGGTCGTCGGCGCCCGCTACTGACGCAGCGAGGGCCCACCAGCCGGTATGCCGGGCCGCCCCCCGGGGCAGCCCGGCTCACCTCCCCGACCGATGAGGGAACACGGCTCAGCCCGCGTTTCACCGCCCCGGAAGGCGCGAAACGCGGGCCAGGCCGTGTCCGGTCGAGCAGACGGGTTGGGGCTCAGGCCTCGATGACGATCGGGATGATCATCGGCCGGCGGCGCAGCTTGCCGCCGACCCAGCCGCCGACCGTGCGGCGCACGATCTGCTGCAGCTGGTAGGTGTCGCTGACACCGTTGCCGGTCGCCTCGGCCAGGGCCTGCTCGATCTTGGGCAGCACCTGGTCGAAGACGTCCTGGTCCTCGGCGAAGCCCCGGGCCTGGATCTCCGGGCCGGCGGCGATCTTGCCGGTGGCGGAGTCCATCACGACGATGATCGAGATGAAGCCCTCGTCGCGCAGGATGCGCCGGTCCTTCAGCAGCGCCTCGGTCGTCTCGCCCACCGACGAGCCGTCGACGTAGACGTAGCCGCAGTCGACCGCGCCGACGACCCGCGCCCTGCCGTCGACCAGGTCGACGACCACGCCGTCCTCGGCCAGCACGACGTTCTCGCGGGGCACGCCGGTGGCGACGGCGAGGTCGCCGTTGGCCACGAGGTGACGCCACTCGCCGTGGACCGGCATGACGTTGCGCGGCTTGACGATGTTGTAGCAGTAGAGCAGCTCGCCCGCGCTGGCGTGGCCGGAGACGTGGACGCGGGCGTTGCCCTTGTGCACGACGTCGGCACCCAGCCGCATCAGGCCGTTGATGACGCGGTAGACGGCGTTCTCGTTGCCCGGGATCAGCGAGGAGGCCAGGACCACGGTGTCGCCGTCGCCGACCTCGATGCGGTGGTCGCGGTTGGCCATGCGGGACAGCGCGGCCATCGGCTCGCCCTGGGACCCGGTGCAGACGAGCACGACCTGGTCGTCGGGGTAGTTGTCGAGCTTCTTGACGTCGACCAGCACGCCGTCGGGCACGTGCAGGTAGCCCAGGTCCTGGGCGATGCCCATGTTGCGCAGCATCGAGCGCCCGACCATGGCGACCTTGCGGCCGTTGGTGTGGGCGGCGTCGAGCACCTGCTGCACGCGGTGCACGTGCGAGGAGAAGCAGGCCACGATGATGCGGCGCTTCGCCTGGTGGAAGACCCGGTCGATGGCCGGGGCGATGTCCTTCTCCGGCGTGGTGAAGCCGGGCACCTCGGCGTTGGTCGAGTCGGTGAGGAACAGGTCCACGCCCTCCTCGCCGAGCCGGGCGAAGGCGCGCAGGTCGGTGAGCCGGCCGTCCAGCGGCAGCTGGTCCATCTTGAAGTCGCCGGTGTGCAGCAGGGTGCCCGCGGAGGTGCGGATCGCCACGGCCAGCGCGTCGGGGATGGAGTGGTTCACCGCGACGAACTCGCAGTCGAAGGAGCCGAGCTGCTCGCGCTGCCCCTCCTTGACCCCGAGGGTGTAGGGGGTGATCCGGTGCTCCTTGAGCTTGGCCTCGACCAGGGCGAGGGTCAGCTGCGAGCCGACCAGCGGGATGTCGGCCTTGAGGCGGAGCAGGAACGGCACGGCGCCGATGTGGTCCTCGTGGCCGTGGGTCAGGACGATCGCGTCGATGTCGTCGAGGCGGTCCTGGATGTAGCTGAAGTCCGGCAGGATAAGGTCGATGCCGGGGTGGTGGTCCTCGGGGAAGAGGACGCCGCAGTCGACGATGAGCAGCCGGCCGCGGTGCTCGATGACGGTCATGTTGCGGCCGACCTCGCCGAGGCCGCCGAGCGCGACGACGCGAACGCCGTCGTCTGCGAGCGGCGGCGGGGTGGTCAGCTCGGGGTGGGGATGACTCAAATCAGTCCTGACTGTTCAAGACCGGACCGCACGGCGGCGACCTGGTCGTCGGTGGCGGCGACCAGGGGCAGGCGCACGGCAGCCGAGTCGATGACGCCCAGCTCCTTCAGTGCGGCCTTGGCCATGATCGCGCCCTGGGTGATGTTCATGACGGCGTCGACCGCGGGGATCAGGCGCCGGTGGATCTCGATCGCCCGCGGCAGGTCCCCCCGACCCACGGAGGCGACCATCTCGGCATACAGGTCTCCGGCCACGTGCCCAACGACGCTGACGACGCCCACGGCGCCCTGGGCGAGGTGCGGCAGGTTGATCACGTCGTCGCCGGAGTACCAGAGCAGGTCGGTCGCGGCCATGACCTTGCTCGAGGCGAACAGGTCGCCCTTGGCGTCCTTGACGGCCGCGATCCGCTCGTGCTCGGCGAGGCGCAGCATCGTCTCGGTGCTGATCGCGACTCCGGCGCGGCCGGGGATGTCGTAGACCATGACCGGCAGCTCGGTGGCGTCGGCGACCGTGCGGAAGTGGGCGAGGATGCCCTCCTGCGGGGGCTTGTTGTAGTACGGGGTCACGACGAGCAGCCCGTGCGCGCCGGCCTTGGCCGCAGCCTCGGCCCCCTCGACCGAGTGGGCGGTGTTGTTGGTGCCGACCCCCGCGACGATGCGGGCCCGGTCACCGACCGCCTCGACGACCGCGCGGAGCAGGTCGGCCTTCTCCCGGTCGGTGGTGGTGGGCGACTCTCCGGTGGTGCCGCTGACGACGATGCCGTCGTGGCCGTGCTCCACGAGGTGGGTCGCGACCCGCTGCGCCCCCTCGAGGTCGACCGAGCCGTCGGGGTGCATCGGGGTGACCATGGCGGTCAGGACGGTGCCGAAGGGGGGCGTGCTGGGCATGGGGTGAGGCTATCGCCTCCGGTATGCCGGGTGCCGCGCCGCCCGAGCGCGGCGCACCCCCCGGCTCCTGCGCTCACTCCAAGCCCGTTTGCTCACTTCAGGCCTGTTTGCTCAGCCCAGGCCGCTCGCCACCCCCGAATCGCGGCCCGGGAGCGGCCTGAGGTGAGCAAAGTCGTCGGGGCCCGGTGTTAGGTTGCCTGCGTGCGGCAGTACCTCGACCTCCTCGACCACGTCCTGCACCACGGCACGCCCAAGGGCGACCGGACCGGCACCGGCACGCTGAGCGTGTTCGGCCACCAGATGCGCTTCGACCTGACCGAGGGCTTCCCGGCGGTGACGACCAAGCGGCTGCACATGAAGTCCGTGGTGGGCGAGCTGCTGTGGTTCCTGCGCGGGTCGACCAACGTCGACTGGCTCCAGGAGCGCGGTGTCACGATCTGGGACGAGTGGGCCGACGAGCAGGGCGAGCTGGGGCCGGTCTACGGCTTCCAGTGGCGGTCGTGGCCGACCCCGGACGGCGGGCACGTCGACCAGATCGCCCAGGTGATCGAGTCGATCCGCAGCAACCCCGACTCGCGGCGGCACATCGTCAGCGCGTGGAACGTCGCCGACATCGAGCAGATGGCCCTGCCGCCGTGCCACACGCTGTTCCAGTTCTACGTCGCCGACGGCCGGCTCTCCTGCCAGCTCTACCAGCGCTCGGCCGACATCTTCCTCGGCGTGCCGTTCAACATCGCCTCCTACGCGCTGCTGACGCACATGGTCGCCCAGGTGTGCGAGCTCGAGGTGGGCGACTTCGTCCACACCCTCGGCGACGCCCACCTCTACACCAACCACGTCGAGCAGGCCCGCGAGCAGCTCACCCGCGAGCCCCGGGCGCTGCCGACGCTGCGGATGAACCCCGAGCGCAAGACCATCGACGAGTTCGAGATCGGGGACTTCGAGCTGGTCGGCTACGACCCGCACCCCTCGATCAAGGCGCCCATCGCCGTATGAGCGTGACCCTGCTCGCCGCCGTCGGCCGCAACCGGGTCATCGGGCGAGACAACGACCTGCCCTGGCGGCTGCCGGAGGACCTGGCTCACTTCAAGGCCGTCACCATGGGTCACACCCTGGTGATGGGCCGGCGCACGTTCGACTCGATCGGCCGACCGCTGCCGGGCCGGCGCACCGTGGTCGTGACCCGTCAGGGCGACTGGGCGCACGAGGGCGTCGAGGTGGCCCACTCCCTGCCGGAGGCGCTGCAGCGGGCGGTGGGCGACGGCGACACCGAGGTGTTCGTGGTCGGCGGCGGCCAGGTCTACGCCGAGGCGCTGCCCGTGGCGACCCGCCTGCTGCTCACCGAGGTCGAGCAGTCCCCCGAGGGCGACGTGCTCTTCCCCGAGGTCGACCCGGCCGACTGGTCCGAGACGGCCCGCGACCAGCGCGAGGGCTTCGCCTTCGTCACCTACCAGCGGACCTGGCGCGACTGACCGCCCCGGCGGCGACCCGGAATACGTCTGGGCCGGTCCTCAGGCGTCGTAGTCGAGGGACACCGCGTCGGTGAGCGGGTGGGCCTGGCACGCCAGCACGATCCCGGCGGCGACCTCCTCCGGTTCGAGGGCGTAGTTGCGCTCCATCCGGACCTCGCCCTCGACCAGCCGGGCGCGGCAGGTGCCGCACACGCCGCCGGTGCAGCTGTACGGCGCGTCCGGCCGGGCCCGCAGCGTCGCCGCGAGGATCGTCTCCTCGCGCGAGGGCATCTCGATGACCGTCGAGCGGCCGTCGAGGTTGACCGTGACGACCGCCTCCGGCGGTGCCCCCGGCGCGGCCGGCACCGGCGCACGGGTGCCCGTGGGCTCCCCCGGCGCGTCGACGTGGAACACCTCGTGGTGGACGTGGTGGGGGTCGACCCCCTTGTCCGCCAACAGCTCCTGCGTCGTCTCGACCAGGCCGAACGGCCCGCAGAGGTACCACTCGTCGACGGTGGCGACCGGCAGGATCGTCGCGAACAACCGCTCGAGCTTGTCGCGGTCGATGCGGCCGGTGAACAGCTCGACGTCCTGGGCCTCGCGCGAGAGCACGTTGATGAGGTGGAAGCGCCCCGGGTAGCGGTTCTTGAGGTCCTCGAGCTCCTCGAGGAACATGATCGAGCTCGTCCGCCGGTTGCCCAGGACGAGGGTGGCGCGCGAGTGCGGCTCCTCCTCCAGGGCGGTGGCCAGCAGGGACATGATCGGCGTGATGCCGCTGCCCGCGGCGACCGCGACATGGTGCCGTATGCCGTCCGGCCGGGTCGGGCAGGTGAAGCCGCCGAGCGGGGTCATCACCTCGATCTCGTCGCCGGGCTTGACCGACTCCCCGATCCAGGTCGACATCAGCCCCGTCTCGACCCGCGCCGCCGCCACGCGCAGCTGCTTGCGACGCTTCGCCTCCGAGCGGGACAGGCAGATCGAGTAGGAGCGGCGCACGTCCTCGCCGTTGACCATGGCCCGCAGGGTCAGGTGCTGGCCCGGCTCGAAGGCGAACTCCTCGGCCAGGTCGTCGGGCACGGCGAAGGAGACCGCGACGGCGTCGTCGGTCAGCCGCTCGACGTCGGCCACGGTGAGGGTGTGGAACCGCGCGCGGTGGCGCTGGGGCTTGCTGATGAGACCGGCCACTCAGATCGCCTTGAACTCGTCGAACGGCTCACCGCACGCCGTGCAGCGACGCAGCGCCTTGCAGGCCGTCGACCCGAACCGGGCGACCTCCTCGGTGGCCGAGGACCCGCAGCGCGGGCACGCCACCTGGCGCACCGAGAGCCCGACCCCGACCGGGCCCAGTGCCGGCGCGGGACGCTCGCCGGGCGGCGCGATGCCGAACTCGGCCAGCTTGGCGCGGCCCTCCTCCGACATCCAGTCGGTCGTCCACACCGGCGCCAGCCGGGTGGTGACCGAGGCGGTGTAGCCCTCGCGGGCGGCGACGTGCTCGATCCGCATGCGGATGGCGTCCATGGCCGGGCACCCGGAGTAGGTCGGCGTGATGACGACGCGGACGAGGTGCTCCTCCTCGTCGACCGTGACCTCGCGCAGGATGCCGAGGTCCTCGATGGTCACGACCGGCACCTCGGGGTCCGGCACGTCCGCGATGGCCCGGCCCACGGCCGTGTCCAGCGCCAGGTGCGGCGGCACCTCCAGGACGACACCGGACCCCGGGGCGGTCAGGTCGACGGGCTTCTCGGGCAGGGCGGTGCTCACCAGGTCGCTCCGGGGTGGGATCGGGCGATGTGCTGCATCTCCGCCAGGAGGTAGCCCATCGGTCGGGAGTGGATGCCCTCACGGCCTCCGCGCGAGCGCCACTTCGGCTCCTCGGGCATCGCCAGAGTGGCCTGCGCGACCACGCGGCTGACGTAGGCGGAAGCATTGTCCCACAAGGGTTTTGGACGCGCACCCACACCGATCTCGGCCGCCGCGACGCTCACTGCGTCGTCGTCGAAGAGCTCGGCGACGTAGGGCGCGACCTGCTCCAGCCCGTGCTGCATGCGCTCGTGGGACTCGGGGGTGCCGTCACCGAGGCGCAGCACCCACTGGGTGGCGTGGTCACGGTGGTAGTCGACCTCCTTGACCGCCTTGAGCGCGACGCCCTGGATGACCTCGTCCGCGGAGGTGACCAGCGCGGCATACAGCTCGGCCTGGTAGCTGGAGAACCACAGCAGGCGGGCCATCTCGACCCCGAAGTCACCCCGCTCCTGCTCCACGAGGTGGACGTTGCGGAACTCGCGCTCGTCGCGGAAGTAGGCCAGGTCGTCCTCGGTGCGACCCGTCCCGTCCAGCGAGCCGACGTGGCTGAGCAGCACCCGCGCCTGGCCGAGCAGGTCCAGGCCGATGTTGCCCAGGGCCATGTCCTCCTCGATCTGCGGGGCACGGCTGATCCACTCCCCCAGGCGCTGGGCGTAGACGAGCGCGTCGTCGCCGAGCTGGAGGGCGTAGCGGGCGGTGAGCTGGGAGGCGGTCAGGGCCGCGATCCCGGGCTGGGAAGTGTTGGCGCTCATAGGTACTCGACGTCCTCGGGCACGTCGTAGAAGGTCGGGTGCCGGTAGACCTTGTCCGCCGCCGGGTCGAAGAAGGAGTCGCGCTCGTCAGGGCTGCTCGCGGTGATGTCGCTGGAGGCGACGACCCAGATCGAGACGCCCTCCTGGCGGCGGGTGTAGAGGTCACGGGCGTTGCGCAGCGCCATCTCGGCGTCCGGCGCGTGCAGCGACCCGACGTGGACGTGCGAGAGGCCGCGCTTGCCGCGGACGAAGACCTCCCACAGCGGCCAGCTGCGCTCGGGCGCGGGCGGCACGGCGTCGCCGGAACGGTCATGGGGGGTGGGGATGGTCATGCGGCGCTCTCCTGGCCGTTGGCGCGGGCGTGCTTGGCGGCATACGCGTTGGCGGCCTCGCGCACCCAGGCACCCTCCTCGTGGGCGGAGACCCGCCACTGGACCCGCTCGGCGTTGCACGGACCGTCACCGCGCAGCACCCGCCAGAACTCGTCCCAGTCGATCGGGCCGAAGTCCCAGTGCCCGGTCTCCTCGTTGAACCGCAGGTCCGGGTCGGGCAGCGTCAGGCCGAGCTTCTGGGCCTGCGGGACGGTCATGTCGACGAACTTCTGGCGCAGCTCGTCGTTGCTGAACCGCTTGATGCCCCACGCCATCGACTGCTCGGTGTGGCCGCCCTTGGCGGCCTCGCCGGTGTCCGGCGGGCCGAACATCATCAGCGCCGGCCACCACCAGCGGTTGGCGGCGTCCTGGGCCATGGCCTTCTGCGCGTCGGTGCCGCGGGAGAGGGCCCAGAGGATCTCGAAGCCCTGACGCTGGTGGAAGGACTCCTCCTTGCAGACGCGGATCATCGCGCGGGCGTAGGGGCCGTAGGAGCAGCGGCACAGCGGCACCTGGTTCATGATCGCGGCGCCGTCGACGAGCCAGCCGATGGCGCCGCAGTCGGCCCAGGTCAGCGTCGGGTAGTTGAAGATCGAGGAGTACTTCTGCCGGCCGCTGTGGAGCATGTCCAGCAGCTCGGCCCGGTCGATCCCCAGGGTCTCGGCGGCGCTGTAGAGGTAGAGCCCGTGACCGGCCTCGTCCTGCACCTTGGCCATGAGGATCGCCTTGCGGCGCAGGCTCGGCGCGCGGGTGATCCAGTTGCCCTCGGGCTGCATGCCGATGATCTCGGAGTGCGCGTGCTGGGCGATCTGGCGGATCAGCGTCTTGCGGTAGCCCTCGGGCATGTCGTCGCGCGGCTCGATCCGCTGGTCGGCGGCGATCAGGGCGTCGAAGTCCGGCCCGACCTCGTCGCGCCGGTCCTCATGCGCCGCGGCCTGCTCGACGGCGCCGGACTCGGCGGCGTTGAGCGGCACGTCGGGGTCGACGAAGTCGTTGCCATACATGTCTCCAGTATGCCGAGGTGTTACACATCGGCGCAATCCTGACGTCCTCGTGTCACACCACGCCGCGATGACAGGATGACCCCATGCCCCACGACCACGCCCACGAGCACCTGCACGACCCCGCGGCCGGCCCCGTCGCGGCCGACGCGAGCGTGCGGGTCGCCCGGGCCAGTGACGCCCCCGCCGTGGGGCTGGTCCAGGCGGCCGTGTGGCGGGACGCGTATGCCGGGTTGCTCCCCGAGGAGGTCCTCGCCCAGTTCGAGGGGCCGGCGTTCGCCCGCGTGTGGCGGGACTCCCTGGCGTCGGCGCCCTCGCCCCGGCACCGGCTGCTCGTCGCCTGCGCCGGCGAGCAGGTCGTGGGCTTCGCGGCGATCGGGCCGACGACGGACCGCGACCAGGTGGGCACCGCCGGCGAGGTCCTGGCGATGGGCGTGCACCCTGAGGCGCGGCGGGCCGGGCACGGGTCGCGGCTGCTCAACGCCGCCATCGACTCCCTGCGCACCGGCGGCTTCGCCCTGGTCAGCGTGTGGCTGCTCGCGGACGACGAGCCGGCCCGGGCGTTCCTGGTGGCGGCGGGGCTGGCCCCCGACGGCGCCTGGCGCGACCGGGTCATCGACGACGACGGCGCGACGATGCGGGAAGTCCGTCTGGTCGCCGACCTCGGCCCGGCGTGAGCGAGCTGCACCCATACCGTCGCCGCGCGGTCCTGCGGCAGAGCCTGTCGGTGGGGCTCGCGACGGGGGCCTACGGGGTCAGCTTCGGCGCCCTGTCCGTCGCCGCCGGGCTGAACGTCTGGCAGACGGTCGCGCTCTCGGCGCTGCTGTTCTCCGGCGGCTCGCAGTTCGCCATCGTCGGCATCGTCGCCGCCGGCGGGTCGGGCGCGGCCGCGATCGCCACCTCGTCGCTGCTCGGGTTCCGCAACAGCCTCTACGCCCTCCAGGTCTCGCGCCTGCTCGAGGTGCGCGGCGTCCGGCGGCTCGCGGCGGCCCACCTGACGATCGACGAGTCCACCGCCGTGGCGATCGCCCAGCCCGAGCGCCCGGCCAGCCGACTCGGCTTCTGGGTCACCGGCGCCAGCATCTTCCTGCTCTGGAACCTCATGACCCTGCTCGGCGCCCTCGTCGGCGACGCGCTCGGCGACCCCAAGGTCTACGGCCTCGACGCCGCAGCGGCGGCCGCCTTCCTGGCGCTGCTCTGGCCCCGGCTGCGCACCCGCGAGGCAGCGGCGGTGGGCGTGGCCGCGGCGCTCGTGGCCCTGGTCGTGGCGCCGCACTCCCCCGCCGGCGTCCCCGTGCTCGTCGCAGCCCTCACCGCCGTGGTCGCCGGCCTGTGGCGACGTCGCCACGGCCCGGCACCGACCGGCTCGACGGACGCGACGGACGCGCGCGGCGAGGGGGTGCAGGGATGAGCCTGTGGGTGACCGTCCTCGTGGCCAGCGCCGCAGCGTTCGGGCTGAAGTACGCCGGGCACGTCGTGCCCCACCGCTGGCTCGACGCCCCGCGGACCCGGCGGGTGACCGACCTGCTGCCGGTGGCGCTGCTGGCCGCCCTCGTGGCGGTGCAGGCGTTCACGACCGGCAACACCCTCGTGCTCGACGCCCGCGCGGCGGCCCTCGCCGTCGCCGTCGTGGCCCTGCTGCTGCGGGCGCCGTTCCTCGTCGTGGTCGTCCTGGCCGCAGCCACCGCGGGCATCCTCCGCGCCCTCGGCTGGGCCGCCTGACCACCGCACCGCACCGCACCGAGCACGCAGGGACCGGAGTCCTGCGCCCGCGGACCCGGCGACCTGACCCGGGACCCGGCGACCGGCCCCGCGAAGCCAGCCATCCGGCATAGCGGCCCGACCCGCGGACCCGGGGACCTGCCCCGCGGAGCCATCCATCCGGCATACCGGCCCGCCGCACCCGAGCGCCCCCTGCCCCGCACCTCTCCTCACCGCTCCCGCTGGGCCCGTTATCCGGGCCGTCGGCAACGGCCGACGATCACGGGCGCAGGTCGGGGCGAGCACAATCGACCTACCTCGCGGCGATCCCTGCGGGTTATCGCGCCGAAAAGCCCCCGTGGTAGGTCGAGCGTGCCCGGGCACCAACCCGCCCGACGGCACCAGCCGTGAGTGACCGGACCTGAACCCGCACCTCAGGCCGGGCGGCTCTCCCGCCAGGCCCGCACCGCCGCGCGATAGGCGCGCTGCTCCGCCTGCCGCTCCCCCGCCTGCCGGTGCGCCTCGGCCTCCGCCAGGTGGGCCCGCCACGTCTGGTCCGCCGGCCCCGCCGGCGACGACTGCTGCTGCATCATCGCCGAGCCGTCGCGGGCGAAGAGCACAAGGCGCCAGATCGCCCACAGCGCGATGACCGGCATCAACACCACGGCGATGCCGAGGAGGATGGGGACGATGCGCCCGCCGCTGTCGGTGACCAGCAGCACGCCGCGCCAGCCGATCGTCACCGAGTAGAACCCGAGGACGACGAACAGCACGAGCGCGGTGATGCGCTCCCGGGCCTTCTCGCGCAAGGGGATCAGGCCAGCCCGAGGTAGTGCTCGAGGCCGACGGTGACACCGGGGTGGTCGGCGACCTTGCGCACGCCCTCCAGCACGCCGGGCATGAAGCTGACCCGGTCGAAGGAGTCGTGCCGGATCGTCAGCAGCTCGCCGACCCCACCGAAGAGCACCTCCTGGTGCGCGACAAGGCCGCGCAGCCGCAGCGCATGCACCGGTATGCCGTCCACGCGCGCCCCGCGGGCGCCGTCCGGGTCGTGGGTGGTGGCGTCCGGGACGTCGCCCAGGCCTGCCTCGCGGCGGGCGGTGCCGATCAGGGAGGCGGTGCGGGCGGCCGTGCCCGAGGGGGCGTCGACCTTGTCGGGGTGGTGCAGCTCGACGACCTCGACCGACTCGTAGAAACGGGCCGCCTGCTGGGCGAAGCTCATCATCAGGATGGCGCCGATGGCGAAGTTGGGGGCGATGAGCACGCCGACCCCGGGCTGGGCCTCGACCTGCTCGCGCAGGGTGGCCAGCTTGTCCTTGTTCCAGCCGGTGGTGCCGACCACGACGTGCACGCCGCGCTCGACGCAGTGGGCCACGTTGGCAGCCGAGGCGTCCGGGACGGAGAACTCCACGACGACGTCGGCGCCCCCGAGGTCGCCCAGGTCGTCGCCGTGGTCGAAGCGACCGACCAGCTCGGTGTCCGGCGCGGACTCGACCGCACGGCACACCTCGGAACCCATGCGCCCGTTGGCGCCGATGACCGCAACCTTGATCGTGCTCACGCCGACCAGAGTAGTGAGCGCGCCCCTCGACCCCCGCCGCAGGGCCGGTGACCGGCGGCCGGAGCAGCCGCCCCGGCACGAAGCGCGGGTTCGTCACACTCGCGCGGAGACGTTCCCGCGCGAGTGTGACGAACCCGCGTGAAAGGCGGCGGCACGAGACCCCGCCGCACGGCATACGCCCGGGAGGCCGGGACGCACGAAGGCCCGGCACCCCACGTGGGGGCACCGGGCCTCGGTGTCAGTCAGACCAACCGGTCAGGACCGGGTCAGGCCTGCGCGGGCTCCTCCGCCTTGGCCTCGCCGGCCTCGGCGTCGTCGCCCTCGGGCAGGACCGCGGCGAGCGAGAGCTTGCCGCGCGGGTCGATCTCCTTGAGCTCGACCTGGACCTTCTGGCCGACCTTGACGACGTCGTCCACGGAGTCGATCCGCTTGCCGCCGACGAGCTTGCGCACCTCGGAGATGTGCAGCAGGCCGTCCTTGCCGGGCAGCAGCGAGACGAACGCCCCGAAGGTCGTCGTCTTGACCACCGTGCCGAGGAAGCGCTCGCCGACCTCGGGCATCTGCGGGTTGGCGATCGCGTTGATCGCCGCACGCGCGGCCTCGGCCGACGGGCCGTCGGTGGCGCCGATGTAGACGGTGCCGTCGTCCTCGATGGAGATGTCCGCGCCGGTGTCCTCCTGGATCTGGTTGATCATCTTGCCCTTGGGCCCGATGACCTCGCCGATCTTGTCGACCGGCACCTTCACCGTGATGACGCGAGGAGCGAAGGGGCTCATCTCGTCCGGCGTGTCGATGGCCTCGGCCATGACGTCCAGGATGTGCAGGCGGGCGTCACGGGCCTGGGTCAGCGCGCCGGCCAGGACCGAGGCGGGGATGCCGTCGAGCTTGGTGTCGAGCTGGATGGCCGTGACGAACTCGCGCGTGCCGGCGACCTTGAAGTCCATGTCACCGAACGCGTCCTCGGCGCCGAGGATGTCGGTCAGCGCCGCGTAGCGGGTCTCGCCGTCGACCTCGTCGGAGACCAGGCCCATGGCGATGCCGGCGACCGGGGCGCGCAGCGGCACACCGGCGTTCATCAGCGCCAGGGTGGACGCGCAGACCGAGCCCATGGACGTCGAGCCGTTGGAGCCGAGGGCCTCGGACACCTGACGGATCGCGTAGGGGAACTCCTCGCGGGTCGGCAGGACCGGCATGAGCGCACGCTCGGCCAGGGCGCCGTGACCGATCTCGCGGCGCTTCGGCGAACCGACGCGGCCGGTCTCACCGGTGCTGTAGGGCGGGAAGTTGTAGTTGTGCATGTAGCGCTTGCGCGTCGTCGGCGACAGCGTGTCGAGCTGCTGCTCCATGCGGAGCATGTTCAGCGTGGTGACGCCCATGATCTGGGTCTCGCCACGCTCGAAGATCGCCGAGCCGTGCACGCGCGGCAGGACCTCGACCTCGGCGCCGAGGGCGCGGATGTCGGCGAGGCCACGGCCGTCGATGCGGACCTTGTCGCGCAGGATGCGCTGGCGGACCAGCTTCTTCTGCACCGAGCGGTAGGCCGCGGACAGCTCCTTCTCGCGACCCTCGAACTGCTCGCCGAGGGAGGCCTTCATGGCGTCCTTGATCTCGTCGAGACGGCTTTCGCGCTCCTGCTTGGCGGCGATGGTCAGCGCCTGCGCCACGTCGGCGGAGACGGCGGCCTCGACCGCGGCGAACGCGTCGTCCTGGTAGTCCAGGAAGATCGGGAACTCCTGGACCTCCTTGGCGGACTTGCTCGCCAGCTCGGCCTGGGCCTCGCACAGGACCTTGATGAACTTCTTGGACGCCTCGAGGCCCTCGGCCACGATCTCCTCGGTCGGTGCCTGCTTGCCCTCGTTCTTGACGAGGTTCCAGGTCGACTCGGTGGACTCGGCCTCGACCATCATGATCGCGACGTCGTCACCGACGACCCGACCGGCCACGACCATGTCGAACGTCGAGCGCTCGATGTCGGAGAAGTTCGGGAACGCGACCCACTGGCCGTCGATCAGCGAGACGCGGACGCCACCGATCGGGCCGCTGAAGGGCAGGCCGGAGATCTGGGTGGAGGCCGACGCGGCGTTGATCGCGAGCACGTCGTACTGGTGGTCGGGGTTGAGCGACAGCACCGTGATGACGACCTGGACCTCGTTGCGCAGACCCTTCTTGAAGGTCGGGCGCAGCGGGCGGTCGATCAGGCGGCAGGTGAGGATCGCGTCCGTCGAGGGGCGACCCTCGCGACGGAAGAACGAGCCGGGGATCTTGCCCGCGGCGTACATGCGCTCCTCGACGTCCACCGTCAGGGGGAAGAAGTCGAACTGGTCCTTGGGGGACTTGCCGGCCGTCGTCGTCGACAGCAGCATCGTGTCGTCGTCGAGGTAGGCGGCGACGGCGCCGCCGGCCTGCTTGGCCAGGCGACCGGTCTCGAACCGGACCGTGCGGGTGCCGAACGAGCCGTTGTCAATGGTGGCTTCGGCGAACTGAATCTCTGGACCCTCCATTGGGCCCTCCTGTTCTCTCATTCACAAACACCGCGTGCATCGTCGTTGTGCACGGGTTTTCCTTCGTGGGCCCGCCCAGTGGGCGGGTGCCACCGGCACCGTATGCCGTGTGGCTGGGTCCGCGCGCGGGACGCGCGAGTCCGGGGCCGGCATACAGGCCGCTCATGCGAAAGGAGGCGACCCGGACTCCGGAGAATCGGAGCGGGCCGCCTCCCTCACGTGAGACGTCTTATCGGCGCAGACCGAGGCGCTTGATCAGCGAGCGGTAGCGCTCGATGTCGGTCGCCTCGAGGTAGCGCAGCATCCGCTTGCGACGGCCGACCAGCAGCAGCAGGCCGCGGCGGCTGTGGTGGTCGTGCTTGTGCTCGCGGGAGTGCTCGGTGAGGTCCTTGATGCGACGCGTCAGCATCGCGATCTGCACCTCGGGGGAGCCGGTGTCGCCCTCGTGGGTGGCGTATTCGGCGAGGATTTCCTTCTTCACAGCAGCGTCGAGGGCCACAGTGCTCCTTAAGTGTCGTTGCGCGGTGCCACAGGGCTGGTTCACCTGGGCTCTCTCTGATCCGCGGCCGGTTCACGGCAGTCAGCAAGGTTAGCAGCGGGGCTGTGCGCTGCCCTAATCGCGGGGCGGGGTCAGCGGGAGATGGCATGGACGTGTCCCCTGGACCCCTGATGGTGGGGGTTCAGGCAACCGGCGCCGGCGCCAGCTCGGGCCGGGTTGTCGCCGGTGCCTTGACCGGTGCGCGGCGGAGCAGCGCCCTGAGCCGCCAGGCAGAGACCAGCGCCGCGACGCTGATGCCGGCGTGGACGGCCAGGAAGACGCCACCCCTGCCACCGCTGAGGGCGAGCCCCGCGAGCAGCGGACCGGCCGCGGAGACACCGGTCTGCAGCGCGGAGAAGATGCCCAGCGTGGTGCCGACCATGCCGGCCGGCGCCAGGCTCGCCGTGAGCGGGTTGAGGACCGGGGCGTACATCGTCTCGCCGACGGCGAACACGCCGAAAGCCGTGACGAACAGCGTGCCCGCGAGCGCCGGCACGTGGTCGGCGACGGTCAGCAGGCCCCACGAGAGCACCCAGATCGTGCCCACGACGACGAGCAGCGACGGCGCGGACCGGCGGGCGGTGAAGCGGGTGACCACCATCTGCAGCGCGATGATCACGAGGCAGTTGACCGCCGAGGCGGTGCCGACGGTGCGCTCTGGCACGTCGAGCACGGTGATGGCGTAGGCCGGCAGCCCGCTCTCGAACTGGGCGTAGAACCCCAGGGCGAGCGTGACGGTGACCAGGGCGGTCCAGCGCAGGGCCGGGGTGCCGAGCACGAGCCGTAGGCCGGCCGCGCCCCTGCCGTGGTGGGCCTCCTCCACGCGGGCCGCCACCTCCGGCTCGGCCCGCGGCCCGAAGGCGGTGGCGCCGAGCAGGGCGGCCGAGACGGCGAAGCCGGCCGCGGCCGCGGCGAACGCCGGCCACATGCCGTGGGGTCGGTGCAGGTCGACGAGGTAGCCGGCGGCGAACGAGCCGACGGCCATGCCGAGCGCCTGCCCGGTGAACTGCCAGGCGAAGACACGGCGCCGCTCGGCCTGCCCCACCCAGCGCAGGACCAGGACCGACATCGCGGGGGTGGCGGCGGTCATGCCGACGCCGAAGACGAACATGCCGGCGAGGAAGAGCCCCGGCCCCTCGGCCAGCAGCAGCGACCCGGTGCCGAGCGCGGCGACGAGCTTGGCGATGACGGCGACCCGCACCGGGTCGTGCCGGTCGGTCAGCCGGCCGGCGACGGGCGCAGCCAGGAGGGCCCCGATGGAGAAGAGGCTCGACGCACCCGCGGCGACGACGGCACCCCAGCCGCGGGTGTTCGCCGCGTAGGCGTACTGGTACGGCAGAACCGTGCCCCACCCGACCATCCCGATCGTCGACGCCAGGATCAGCAGACGCGCGCGCCGCACTGCCCCTCTCCCTTCAGACTTGCAACTCGTAGTGTTGCTTCTCGAATATTTCGGTTTCGAAATATAGCATGGCACGATGACGCCATGAGCGCCACGAAGCGGTCGGGCCGGTCCCGCCAGCCCTCGGAGCACGAGCGTTACCGGGCCGACGTCGCCGCCTACGTGGCGGCCGGGGGCGAGGAGTCGGTGCAGCGCGTCATCACCGCGGTGCACGGCCTGGCCCGGAGGATGAACCAGTGGTACGCCCACCAGCTGGCCGACCTCGACCTCTCCGCCGGCGAGTGGGGCGTGCTCGCGCGGCTCGCCACCTCCGGCGACGGTTCGGCGCTGACGCCCAGCCAGCTCGCCGAGGCCACCAACGTGGCGGCCTCCTCCATGACGCACCGGCTGGACCGGATGGCCCAGCGCGGGCTGATCGCGCGCCGGGCCGACCCGGACAACCGCACCCGGGTCCTCGTCACGCTCACCCAGGACGGCTGGGCCACCTTCAAGGCCGCCATCCGCGAGGCCAACCTGGTCGAGTCCGACGTGCTGGCCCCGCTCACCCACGCCCAGCGCGAGGAGCTCGCCTCGCTGCTCGAGGTCGTCATCGCCGGGCTCGACGAGGTCTCCCCCGGCTGAGCCCGCTCCCCCGCCGCTCAGCCGGGACCCGTGGCGCCGACGGGGGTCACGTGGCACCAGGGGTCGGGGCCGGGATCGTCCCGGGACCGCGCCACAGGGCCACGCTGGCGCCGAGCACGAAGACGAGCAGGAGAACGCTCGGCACCAGGAGGACGGCCGAGGCCGTGGAGGAGAACCCGGTGTGTGCGGTCAGCACCCCTCCGCCCGCGAGACCGGCGCCGGCCACGACCGCCACCCACCCCAGCCACCTGGGCACGAGGTGCCCGAGGACGATGGCCAGGCCGAGGGCGAACAGCGACGTCCCGCCGAGCATCTGGAAGAACCCGGCCAGCCCCTTCTCGACGTCCCGGACCGCGGAGGCGGTGAGGAAGGCGGCATCCTTCGCCGTCGGGTTGGGGGCCGTGACCCAGCGGTGGACCGCTCCCTTGAGCGCCACGCCGTCCACGGCCATCTGGACGGCGAACACCGCCGCGTAGAGGATCGCGGCGAAGCCGCCGACGGTCGCGAGGACTCCGACGGCCCCCCGGCGCACGGTGCCGAGGCGGGCGAGGGTCAGGAGCATCAGCGACAGCAGCAGCGCGCCGGTGAACTGGCCGATGTGCACGGCGGTCCACGCGCTCGACCGGCTGTACTCGAGGAAGGACGCGGCGCTGTCGTTGGGGGGCGCCTTCCCCGGGTGCAGCTGGTCCATGGCGACCACGACCAGCACGCCGAGCACCCCCGCGGCCGCCGCGGACCGTCTCATCGCCCGGTCGGGGCCAGGCAGGCCGCCGACGCGGACCGCCAGGGCCGCCGCGTCCTGGTCCCTGCTCACGGACTCCGGTCGTGTCGCCATGCCCCGTCACCTCCCGGCGAGCCGGCCCCGGTGCGCCTCCGACACCGAGCCCCTCCGCCGTCGCCAGTCAAGGACCGGCCTGCGACCTTGGCAACCTGCACCCGACGCAGGTATGCCGCGTGGCCGCCTGCCCGGCATACCGGCACCGCATGCGAAAGGCCCGCCCCGGACGTCCGGGGCGGGCCTTCGTGGTCAGGCGGGGCTCAGGCGAGCCCGGGGAACCAGATCTCGATCTCGCGCTTGGCAGACTCCGGGGAGTCGGAGCCGTGGACGATGTTCTGCTGGACCTTCAGGCCCCAGTCGCGGCCGAGGTCGCCACGGATGGTGCCGGGCAGCGCCGTGCTCGGGTCGGTGGCGCCGGCGAGGGCGCGGAAGCCCTCGATGCAGCGCTCGCCCTCGATGACGGCCGCGGTGACGGGGCCGCTGGACATGAACTCCACCAGCGGCTCGTAGAAGGGCTTGCCCTCGTGCTCGGCGTAGTGCAGGGCCAGCCGGTCCTGGTCGGGCACGAAGATCGACAGGGCCACGAGCGTGTAGCCCTTGGCCTCGATCCGGCGCAGGACCTCACCGGAGAGTCCGCGCTTGAACCCGTCGGGCTTCACCAGCACAAGTGAACGCTCAGTCATGGGCCGGAGCCTACCGATCGGTAGGCGGTGCGGCCGAGCCGGCCTCGGCCTCTCGGGCCGCGTGGGCGCGGGTCAGGGCGTCCATCTTGGCGCCCTGGACGAGGGCGGTGACCCACAGCGCCCCGAAGATCAGCCCCACGATGAGCATCATCGGCACGACGAGCGCCGAGAGCAGCGTCGCGACCTGGAGCAGCCAGCCGAGCGTGATCCCCCAGGGGCGACGGAGCAGGCCGGCATCGAGGATGCACAGCACGGCGATGACGCTGCCGACCGCCATGAAGGTGCCCGAGCTCGACGTGCCCTGCGCCGCCGCGATCGCACGGGCGACCAGGGCACCGAAGAAGACGGCGAGCCCCTGGCTGCCGACGACGGTGGCGGCCAGCCGCCGGGTCATCTTCTCGGGGACGCCGTAGAGCACGAGGGAGCGGATCACGGCTCCAGTCTCCCCCACGCCCCCAGCGTGGAGGGTTGTCGGGGTCCTGACCCGGACAACCCTCCACGTTGCGCTCCGGGCTGGCAGACCGCCGGGGATCCCCAGCCCGCATCCAGCGTGCACTCAGCCACGGCGGGCAGCCTCTGGGCGGCGGCAGGTTGGCGTGAGACCCGAGGCGAGGTGGCGTGCGGTCATGGGACTGACGGGTGGGCTGTTCCTGGGGCTGGTCGCCGGGGTCACGGCGCTGGCGTTCGTCGTCACGGTGGTCGTGTGGCCACGGCTGTCCGGCCGCACCCCCGGTCGGGTGCTGGCGCGCGTGGGGATGCTGCTGGGGGTGAACCTGCTGGTGCTGCTCACAGCGGCGACGCAGCTCAACGCCCAGTTCCTGTTCTTCGCCGACTGGGTCGACCTCAAGGGCGCCATCAGCGGCACGGTCACCACCACGGCCCTGCAGCGGGGGACCTCCGCGGCGCAGGCGGCATCCCGGTACGTGGCGGGGCCGGCGGCGACGGCACCGGCTCATGGGGTGGCCGGGCCGCCGACCACCGTGGGCTCCGGTGCCCTGGTCTACCAGGTCCACGGGGCCCTGAGCGGCATCACCGGCAGCATCGTGGTGCAGCTGCCGCCCGGCTACGGGGCGCCGGCCAACGCGCGGGTGCGGTACCCGGTGGTGGAGGCGTTCCACGGCTACCCCGGCTCGCCGTTCTCGTGGGTGCAGGGCATGAACCTCGGCCAGGTCATGGCGCAGGAGGTCGCCGCCCACCGGATGCGACCCGCCATCATCGTCTCCCCCCAGCTGGAGGTGCCCTCGGGGGTCGACACCGAGTGCGTCAACGGCAGCGCCGGTCGACCCCAGCTCGAGACCTGGGTGACGCGGGACGTGCCCAACTGGCTGGCGGCCAGCTTCCGCACCCGGCTGGACCGCTCGTCGTGGGCCACCATCGGGCTGTCCGCGGGCGGCTGGTGCGCAGCCATGGCGACGATGCTGCACCCGGCGCAGTACGCCGCCGCGATCGTCCTCGGCGGCTACTTCCGGCCCGAGTTCGGCCCGGCGTACGAGGCGTACCGGCCGGGCAGCCCCCTGTCCCGCCGGTACGACCTCGTGGCCCTGACCGCCCGGCGGCCGCCACCGGTGGCCCTGTGGTTGGAGACCTCCCACGCCGACCCCGTGTCGTACGGGTCCAGTGCGGCCCTGCTCAAGGTGACCCGGCCGCCGCTGGCCGTCAACGCCGTGGTCCTGCAGCACGCGGGCCACCGGGTCAGCCTCTGGCAGGGACTGCTGCCCGGGGCGTTGACGTGGCTGGGCAGGAACATCCCGGGCTTCGCTCCCCTGCCGTGAGCCGCGTCGACCCGTGGTCCGGGCCGACGGGTCATGGGTCCGGGCCGACGGGTCGGACCCACGGACCGTGGTGCAGTCCGTGGGCCCGGCCGTCTCTCAGGCCTCGGTGACTCCCAGCAGCATGCGCACCTCGGCCGCGGTCGTGATCGACCCGGTGGCGAGCACACCGCCGGCGACACCGCCCTCGTCGGCCAGGCCGGCGGCCCGGTCCAGCGCCTCGGGCAGGCTGTCGACCACCGTGACGCGGTTCTCGCCGTAGATCTCCGTGGCGAGGTCACCCAGCGACCTCGGGCTCATCGCCCGGGGTGAGGTCGTGCGGGTGAGGACGACCTCGTCGAGCACCGGCTCGAGGATCTCGAGCATCTGCGTGGCGTCCTTGTCGGCCAGCACGGCGATGACCCCGATGATCCGGGCGAAGTTGAACGAGTCCTCCAGGGCGTCGCGCAGGGCGACCGCACCGGCCGGGTTGTGCGCGGCGTCCACCAGGACCGTGGGCGAGCGGCGCACGATCTCCAGCCGACCCGGGGACGACATCTCGGCGAAGCCGGCGCGGACCACGTCGATGTCGAGCGGTTGCTCGCCCCCACCGATGAAGGCCTCGACGGCCGCTAGCGCGATGGCCGCGTTGTGCCCCTGGTGGGGGCCGTGCAGCGGCAGGAAGAGGTCGTTGTAGTCACCGGAGAGCCCCCGGACGGAGACCTGCTGGCCACCGACCGCGAGGTCGCGGGCGAGCACACCGAACTGCTGGCCCTCGAGCGCCGTGGTGGCGCCGACCTCCGCGGCCCGCTCGCGCAGGATCTCGACGACCTCGGGCTCCTGGACGCCGACGACGGCGATGGCGCCCTCCTTGATGATCCCGGCCTTCTCGGTGGCGATGTCCTCGACCGAGGAACCGAGGAAGCGCTCGTGGTCGAGGGCGATCGGCGTGACCACGGCGACCGTGCCGTCGGCGACGTTGGTGGCGTCCCAGGACCCGCCCATGCCGACCTCGACGACGGCCACGTCGACCGGGGCGTCGGCGAACGCGGCGTAGGCGACCGCGACGACGACCTCGAAGTAGGTCATCCTTGGGCCGCCCTCGTCGGCCGACCGGGCGTCGACCATCTCGATGTAGGGCAGCACGTCCTCGTAGGCCGCGATGAACTTCTCGGCCGGGATCGGGCTGCCGTTCAGGGCGATCCGCTCGCGGATGTCGTGCAGGTGCGGCGAAGTGAACCGCCCGGTGGACAGGCCCGCCTCGCGCAGCAGGCGCTCGATCATCCGCGTCGTGGAGGTCTTGCCGTTGGTGCCGGTGACGTGGATGACCGGGAACGACCTCTGCGGGTCGCCGAGCAGCTCCATCACCGCGGCGATGCGGTCCAGGGAGGGCTCGAGGTCGTGCTCGGGCGTGCGGGCGAGGATGGCCTCCTCCACCTCGCGCATCCGCTTGCGCAGCTCGAGCTGCTCGGCGGCGTGCTGCTGGGCCGCGTCGGGGCGGCCGGACGAGGGCGCCATCAGAGCTTCTTCACCAGGATGCGGACGGCCTGGCCGTCGCCGACGGTGGTCTCCACGACACCCTCGCCCGGCGGCAGCGCCGCCAGGTCGGGCGCCGAGCCGAACTGGGTGGCCAGCGTCTCCTCCACGATGAGGGCCTGGTGCGCCACGGTGGCTTCCCAGACCTCCTGGTCCCCGGTGACGGTCAGGCTGATCCGGTCGCTGATGTCCAGGCCGGCGTCGCGACGGGCCTGCTGCACGGCGCGGACCACGTCGCGGGCCAGGCCCTCGGCCGCCAGCTCGGGGGTGACCGTGGTGTCCAGCACGACGAATCCGCTGCCGGGGAGCATGCCGGTAGCCCGGCTGCCCTCTCCGTGGCCGTCCTCGGCCACGACCGTCTCGAGGGTGTACTCCCCCTCCTCCAGCGGCAGGCCGCCGGCGACGACAGTGCCGTCGTCGCCGACCGACCAGTCACCGGACTTGCTCGCCTTGATCGCGACCTGCACCTGCTTGCCCAGGCGCGGTCCGGCGGCGCGGGCGTTGACGGTCAGCTTCTGCGAGATGCCGAAGTCGGCCTCGCTCGCGGCCGCCACGTCGACCAGGGTCACCGTGCGAACGTTGACCTCGTCGGCCACGACGGCGCCGAAGGACTCCAAAGCCTTCGCGTCCTCGGTGACGACGGTGAGGTCCTGCAGCGGCAGCCGCACCCGGAGCGCGTTGGCCTTGCGCAGGCCGAGCGCCGTCGAGCAGATGTCGCGGGCCCGGTCCATCGCCGTGACGAGGTCGTCGTCGGCCGGCAGGTCCGAGGCCACCGGCCAGTCGGTCAGGTGCACCGAGCGGCCGCCGGTCAGCCCGCGCCAGATCTCCTCGGCGGTGAACGGCAGCAGCGGTGCCGCGACCCGGGTGAGCACCTCGAGGGTGGTGTAGAGCGTGTCGAAAGCCGCCTGAGCCGAGCCGTCACCGGCGGTGTCCCAGAAGCGCTCGCGCGAGCGGCGGATGTACCAGTTGGTGAGCACGTCGAGGAAGCCGCGCACCGTGTCGCAGGCCGAGGCCACGTCGTAGGTGTCGAGCTGCTCCTGCACGTCCTCGACCAGCCGGCGCAGCTTGGCCAGCAGGTAGCGGTCGAGCACGTCCTCGGAGCCGGTGGACCACTGCGCCTCGTAGCCCTCGCCACCGCCCGCGGCGTTGGCGTAGAGCGAGAAGAAGTACCAGGCGTTCCACAGCGGGATGAGCACCTGGCGCACCCCGTCGCGGATGCCCTGCTCGGTGACGACGAGGTTGCCACCGCGCAGGATCGGGCTGCTCATGAGGAACCAGCGCATCGCGTCCGCGCCGTCGCGGTCGAACACCTCGGAGACGTCCGGGTAGTTGCGCAGCGACTTGCTCATCTTCTGGCCGTCGTTGCCCAGGACGATGCCGTGGCTGACGCAGGCCTGGAACGCGGGCCGGTCGAACAGCGCCGTCGCGAGGACGTGCATGGTGTAGAACCAGCCACGGGTCTGGCCGATGTACTCCACGATGAAGTCGCCGGGGAAGTGGTCCTCGAACCAGTCGGCGTTCTCGAACGGGTAGTGCACCTGGGCGAAGGACATCGACCCGGAGTCGAACCACACGTCGAGGACGTCCGGCACGCGGCGCATCGTCGACCGGCCCGTAGGGTCGTCGGGGTTGGGCCGGGTCAGCTCGTCGATGAACGGCCGGTGCAGGTCGGTGACCTCCACGCCGAAGTCGCGCTCGAGCTCGGCGAAGGAGCCGTAGACGTCCACGCGCGGGTAGTTCGGGTCGTCGGACTTCCACACCGGGATCGGGCTGCCCCAGAAGCGGTTCCGGCTGATCGACCAGTCGCGGGCGTTGCTCAGCCACTTGCCGAACTGCCCGTGCTTGACGTGCTCGGGCACCCACGTGATCTGCTCGTTGAGCTCGACCATGCGGTCCTTGATCTTGGTGACCTCGACGAACCAGCTGGAGACCGCCTTGTAGATCAGCGGCTTCCGGCAGCGCCAGCAGTGCGGGTAGGAGTGCACGTAGGACTCCTCGCGCACGAGCAGCCCGGATGCCTTGAGGTCGTTGATGATCGGGCGGTTGGCCTCGAACGCCTGCATGCCCTGGTAGGGCGGCACGGCGGCGGTGAACTTCGCGCCCTCGTCGACGGTGAGGATGGTCGGGATGCCGACGGCCTCACACGCCTTCTGGTCGTCCTCGCCGTAGGCCGGGGCCATGTGCACCACGCCGGTGCCGTCGTCGGTGGTGACGTGGTCGCTCTGGATGACCTGCCAGGCGTTCTCGGTGCCCCACACGGCGGTGTCGGTGAGGAAGTCGAAGATCGGGGTGTAGCGCCGGCCGACCAGCTCGGAACCCTTGTGGCGCGCCACGATCCGCTCGCCGGCGTCCTCACCCAGCTCCCGCGCATACGCGGCCAGGCGGGCCTCGGCGAGGACGTAGCGCGAGCCCTCGTGCTCGACGGTGACGTAGTCGACGTCCGGGCCGACGGCCATGGCCAGGTTGCTCGGCAGGGTCCACGGCGTGGTCGTCCAGGCGAGCAGCTTCTCGCCGGAGTCCAGCGTCACGGCGACGGTGACCGAAGGGTCCTGGCGCTGCTGGTAGACGTCCTCGTCCATGCGCAGCTCGTGGTTGGACAGCGGCGTCTCGTCGTTCCAGCAGTAGGGCAGGACGCGCATGCCCTCGTAGACCAGGCCCTTGTCGAAGAGCGTCTTGAACGCCCAGATGACCGACTCCATGTAGTCGGGCTCGAGCGTCTTGTAGTCGTTCTCGAAGTCGACCCAGCGCGCCTGGCGGGTGACGTAGGCCTCCCACTCGTGGGTGTACTGCAGCACCGACTCGCGGCAGGCGGCGTTGAACGCCTCGATGCCCAGGTCGAGGATGTCGGCCTTGGTCTTCAGCCCCAGCTTGCGCTGCGCCTCGAGCTCGGCCGGCAGTCCGTGGGTGTCCCAGCCGAAGCGGCGCTCGACCCGGCGCCCGCGCATCGTCTGGTAGCGCGGGATGAGGTCCTTGACGTAGCCGGTGAGCAGGTGGCCGTAGTGCGGCAGGCCGTTGGCGAACGGCGGGCCGTCGTAGAAGACGAACTCGTTCGCGCCGTCCTCGCCGGCCGGGCGGTTCTCCACCGAGGCCTGGAACGTGCCGTCGGCGGCCCAGTACTTGAGGATCCGCTCCTCGATCTCGGGGAAGCGGGGGCTCGCGGCGACACCCTGGGGGCGCGCGGTCGCGTCGTCGGACTCGGGCTGCAGGAAGTCGACCTTGGGGTAGGTCATCGCCGCGTCTCCATCTCCTCGAAAGCTGCCGGCTCGTGGCCGTCTGTCTCACGAGGACGACGTCACCCGGATCCGTCCGGGCGGCACCGCGGTACCACCTCGCTTGCCGCAGCCGCCCCCGGTGGTGGGGCGCGGCATACGACCGCTCTGGTCAGAGGCTGTGACGGGCCCACCCGTCCGGTTCTAGTCAGGCCCTCGCGGGCCCTTTCTTCCGGAGGCTCGCCGGTGATGGCCGGGTCGACGCCTGTGCGCGCCAGTCTAGGGCAGTCGCCGCCGGCGTCGCGACGTCGTTCGCCCGCGCCGGCCGGCCGGGGCGCGCATAGGGTGAAGGCCGTGGCAGCACTCCCCGCATCGGTCAGCACCCGGGTGGTCACCGACCCCGACGTCAAGGCGACGTATGCCGTGGACGAGTCCCTCGGCGCGGTCGCCCCGGCGACCTACGAGGTGGTCCGGGCCCGCGACCTGGCCGACGTGGTCGAGGTGATGCGCTTCGCCCAGGAGACCGGCACCCCGGTCGTGCCGCAGGGTGCCCGCAGCAGCCTCGCCGGGGGCAGCGTGGCGATCGAGGGCGGCGTGGTGCTCAACGTCGAGGCGCTCAACCAGGTCCACCAGGTCGACCCACTCGAGGGGATCGCCGTGACCGGGCCGGGGGTCATCAACGCCGACCTGAAGCAGGCCGCCGCGCAGGCGGGGCTGTTCTACCCGCCGGACCCGGCCTCGTCGGCGTTCTGCACCATCGGCGGCAACGTCGCGACCAACGCCGGCGGGCTGTGCTGCGTGAAGTACGGCGTCACCGCTGACTACATCCGCGCGCTGCAGGTGGTGCTGCCCGGCGGGGAGGTGATCCGCACCGGCCGCCGCACCGCCAAGGGGGTCGCCGGGCTGGACCTGACCGGGCTGTTCGTGGGCTCCGAGGGCACGCTCGGCGTGGTCACCGAGGTCACCGCGAAGCTGGTGCCGGCGCCCGACCCGGCGCTGACCGTGCTGGCGACCTTCGACGACCTCGAGCAGGCGAGCGCCGCCATCATCGCCCTGCGCCAGGAGCGGCACCGTCCCTCGCTGCTGGAGCTGATGGACGCTGCGACGATCGACGCGGTGCAGGCGATCGCCGACTACGGCTTCCCGCAGGGCTGCGCCGCCGCGCTGATCGTGCAGAGCGACCGGCCGGACCACACGGCCGAGGACGTGCAGCGCTATGCCGCGGTGCTGGAGTCCGCCGGCGCCGCCGAGGTCGCGGTCGCCGACGACGTGCAGGAGGCCGACGCGCTGCTGGCCGGGCGCCGGGCCCTCAACCCAGCCCTGGAGGCCAAGGGCCACCGGTTCATCGAGGACGTGTGCGTGCCGATCGGCCGGCTGACCGAGCTGATCCGCGCCGGGCAGCAGATCGCCGCCAAGCGCCAGGTGGAGGTCACCATGTCCGGGCACGGCGGCGACGGCAACCTGCACCCCTGCTTCTTCTTCGACCCGGCGGTCGAGGGCAGCCGCGAGCGCGCCGAGGAGGCGTTCGGCGACCTGGTGGCCGTCGCGCTCGAGCTGGGCGGGACGATCACCGGCGAGCACGGGGTCGGCTCGCTGAAGTCCCGCTGGCTGGCCCAGGAGCTCGGGGAGGCCGAGCTGGCCCGGCAGCGGGCGGTCAAGGCGCTGTTCGACCCGCGCGGGGTGATGAACCCCGGCCGGGTCTACTGGTCGGGCTGACCCGCCGACCCCGCGTCGACGCGCAGGTTCGTCACGTTCGCGCAGGGGATCTCCCGCGTGAAGGTGACGAACCTGCGCGTCAGGCGTCAGGGGGGCGCCCGGCCCCCGGCCTCAGTTGCCGCGGACGAGGTCGTAGACGGGCGTGTACTTCGCGTCGGGCAGCTGCTCCGGGGGCTGGATCCCGCGCTCCTGCAGGAACGTCATCATCTCGGGGATCAGCTGGTTGTCCCGGAACCGCTCGAACGTCTCCGGCGAGTCCCAGACGTCGACGACGTGGACGCCGTCCGCCGTCTCGGACAGGAAGTGCGTCACCAGCCCGTCGGGGGCGTGGGAGTGCACCCCCATCTTCTCGGCGAGCGCCTCGAGCAGCTCTCGCGGCATGGCCATGTCCATCTCGACCATCACGGTCATGACTGTCTCCTCTCGCACCGGCGGGCAGGGGGCCGCCGGGCGCCTCCACGCTGCTCCCCCACCCGTGCCCCCACCTCCGCCACAAGACGCACGAGGGGCTGCGCACCCCCGGTATGCCGGGTGCGGGCGCCCGCACCCGGCATACCGGCGAGGGTGGCTGGTAGGTGGGCATGGGGGCGGGCGTCACGGAATAGGCCCCGGGCGCAAGCACTTGGACCATGACGTGACTTCCCTCTTCGAGCCGATCCGCCTCCGTGACGTGACCATCCGCAACCGGGTGTGGATGTCGCCGATGTGCCAGTACTCCGCGGCCGACACCGGCCCGGCGACCGGTGCGCCGACGGCCTGGCACGCCACGCACCTGCACTCGCGCGCGGTCGGCGGCGCCGGCCTGGTGATGGCCGAGGCGACCTCGGTCAACCCCGAGGGGCGGATCAGCCCGCAGGACCTGGGGCTGTGGAACGACACCCAGCTCGAGGCGTTCGCGCCGATCGTGGCGCAGGTCAAGGACGCCGGCGCGACGGCCGGCGTCCAGCTGGCGCACGCCGGGCGCAAGGCCTCGACGTACGCGCCGTTCGCCCCCGAGCGAGGGTCGGTGCCGGTGGAGCGCGGCGGCTGGCAGACCGTGGCGCCGAGCCCGGTGGCCTTCGGCGACTACGCGACGCCGCGGGAGCTGACCGCGGCCGACGTGGACCGGCTGGTCGAGGACTTCCGTGCCGCCACCCGCCGTGCGGTCGCCGCCGGCTTCGAGGTGGTCGAGCTGCACGGGGCCCACGGCTACCTGCTGCACCAGTTCCTCTCCCCCGTCTCGAACCAGCGCACCGACGAGCGCGGCGGCGACTTCGAGGGCCGGATCCGGTTGCCGCTCAAGGTGATCGACGCGGTGCGCGACGAGCTGCCTGAGCGGCTGCCGCTCGTCGTGCGGATCTCGGCCACCGACTGGCTCCCCGCCGGCGAGGGCTGGGACGTCGACCAGAGCGTCGAGCTGGCGCGGCGGATGAAGGACCACGGTGTCGACCTCGTCGACGTCTCCAGCGGCGGGCTCGACCAGCGCCAGCAGATCGAGGTCGGCCCGGGCTACCAGGTGCCGTTCGCCGCGCGGATCCGGCGCGAGGCCGGGATCGCCACCGGCGCCGTCGGCCTGATCACCGAGCCCAAGCAGGCCCAGGACGTTCTCGTCGCCGGCGAGGCGGATGCGGTGCTGCTGGCGCGCGAGCTGCTGCGCGACCCCTACTGGGCGCTGCACGCCGCGCAGGCGCTGGAGGTCCAGCCCGAGTCGACCCCGTGGCCGCCGCAGTACCTGCGCGCCCTCTGAGCCCGCTGGCGGCCCAGCCGCCGGGCGCCGACAGGGGCCGGCCCCGGTAGGGTCGGCCCACGTCGAGTCAGGGCCGGCCACGGGGTGGCCCGGTGGCGGGGGGTGTCAGGCGTGAGGGTCCTCGGTTTCGCGCGCGTGGTCGCGACATGGGTCATCGGGAGCTACCTGCTGGCCCTGGTCGTCGCGGGGCCGGTCTACGCGCTGTGGGTCTGGCAGTGGAACGGCCGGGCCATGGCCATCGCCATCGCCTCCGGACCCGTCTGCGCGGTGCTGGGCACGCTGCTCGCCTCGCGCAAGCTGCTCGGCGCCTCGCAGGCCGTGCCCGTCCGGCCGACCCCGGCGCTGGCGGAAGCCCTGCGCCAACAGGGCCTCGGGCGCGCCCAGGTGTGGGTGAGCCAGACCCTTCGGCCCGGGGAGGCGCTGGCCGTCCGCGCCCTGCGCCGGACCTACCTCGTACTGCCCGGCTCCGGTCAGGCGACTGTCGAGGACGGCACGCTGGCCTCGGTCCCGGCGGCCATGTCCCAGGTGCGCTGGGGGACGGCGGCGGTCCTGCCGCTCTACGGCGCGGTGTGCAGCTGGACCCGGGTGTGGGTGGACCTGGCGAGGTTCGCCCTCCAGCCGGTCACCGACCGCCGGCTCGACTGGTATGTCCGGATCGCCATGCTGCCCCTGATGGTGGTGGCCCTCCTCGCGGCGCCGTCGGTGCTCGTGGGCATGCTCTGCGGGCTGGTCATGACGGCGCTGGTCGGCCCGGCGACGGCGCGCCGCACGGCCCGCGTGCTGGGCACCGCGGACGGTCGGCCGCTGCGGCGGGTGCGGCACACCTTCCCCTCCGTGCCCTACCTCTCCCGCGGCCCGCGGGCGGGGTTCTCGTCCGTGGAGACGGAGAGCGAACCCGTGCCGCACCCCGACCCGTCGCACGAGGTGGGCCTGCTCTCCCTGCCGCGGGCTGTGGCAGCCGGCTACGCGGGATACTCGCACCTTGCCCTGCTCCCGGCGGTGCTGATGGTCGGGCTGGTCACGTACTTCGCCGCGGGCCTGCCGGCTGAGCGGCTGGTCTGGCCCGGGGAGCGCGCGGCGACCGGCGTGGTGGTGCAGCGCGACTACGGCTACCCGGGCACCGGGTACCTCTCTGTAACGGTCGACGGCCACCCGGTGCCGGTCGAGGTGCCGGCGGCGGCACATCCCGGCCAGCGGCTGCGGCTGGTGGCCAGCACCTCCCACGGCTGGACCGAGTGGCGCAACCGCGACGCGACTACGCCGGCGCGGGTGGTCCTGCCCGGCGTGTTCGCGCTCCTCCTGGCGCTGGTGCCGATCTACGTCATGCCGCGGCGCCTGGTCGCCGGGGTCATGGCCGAGGCCGCCGACGTCGAAGGGCACGAGCAGGGCAGGCTGCCGGGGCGGCTCGCCCGGGTCCGGCGCACGTGGCCGCTGTGGCTCGGGGTCTTCCTCGTCAGCAGCCTGGCCGCCGAGCTCGGGCACACCGTCGGTGGGGTGCTCGGCCGGTTCCTCGACGCCACCGTCACCGGGCAGACGGTCGGCTTCTGGGTGGGCTTCGGGGTCGTCTTCGCCGGCCTGACCTTCCTCATGGTCCGCTTCGTCGTGCTGGGCTCGGACCCGCTGGGACTGGTGCGCTCCTCGGACCTGGCCACCGGGCACGTCGATGACTGAGACCCGACGCACCCCGGCCACCGCCGCCGCCCACATGGGAGGAGCACACTGATGCCCGCGAGCACCTGGCTGCCGACCGACCAGACCACTGAGCGCAAGGGGATGCGGCTGTGGGGGCGCATCCTCCAGGTCGTGGTGTTGCACCTGTCCCTGGCGATCGGGGTGTGGTGGGGGCTCAACCCCGACCTCGCCAACAGCTCGGCCCGGCCCTTCGAGTACCCCGCCTTCCTCACGGCCGTGACGGCGGTGCTCGTCTTCCTCGTGCTGGGCCAGGCCTCGGCCCGGCTGCCGATCGCCCTCGGCGCGGCCATCGTCATCGCGGGGATCGCCGTGGGCCCGGTCACCGTGCAGGCGGCCGACCAGCTCTCGGCCAGCTTCGACGCCCAGCGGGTCGACGCGGCCAGGGTGGTCGCCGCCCACGAGCTCTCGAACGGCATGTGGCAGGCGGATTACGTCCTGCCCGACGGACGTGTCCAGCGGGGGTTCTTCACCCTGCATGACCACAGCCAGCACTACCGCCGACGGCCCGGCGACTGGCTCTACTTCAACAACGGCCCGTTCGCGCACCCCGGCGACCAGGTGGACGTGGTGGTCGACCGGCACGGCCTCGTGGTCACCCACGACGCCGGCGGGGCCCAGACCTCGACGGGACGCACCGTGGCGCTGGTCTGGGGCGGCGTGGCCGCGCTGCTCCTCGGTCTCGTCGAGCTCGCCGCGGTGACCTCCCTCGTGCGCCGCACCAGCCTGCTCCAGCGTTACGGCGACGGCGCGGGCGAGGAGGCGGTCCCGGCCTGAGCCGCCGACCGACCCGTGGTCCGCGCGCCGACCCCCGAGTCGCGCGCCGACCCCTGTTCTGCCCGGCAGACCCCGGGATGCCTCAACAACCCGGCGGGCGCCCGCCGGGTCCCCGAATCATGACCCGGACCGCCGGGCAGACCCGCGGCTGACCCGGCCACCCGGCACACCCGCCGGCACGTCGCGGAGCCGGCCACCCGGCATACCGGCGTCCGCGGGGCAAACCCGTTCGTGACCACCCCCGGCCATCTGGGAGGATTCGGCCCATGACCAACCCTGCCAACGCACCGCGCGCCGTGACCATCCCGGAGAAGCCGTCCATCGACGGTCTCGAGGAGAAGTGGGCGGGCGTATGGAGCGAGCAGGGCACCTACACCTTCGACCGCAGCAAGGGCCGCGAGGAGATCTACTCGATCGACACCCCGCCGCCCACCGCGAGCGGCTCGCTGCACGTCGGCCACGTGTTCTCCTACACGCACACCGACTGCGTGGCGCGCTACAAGCGGATGGCCGGCTTCGAGGTGTTCTACCCGATGGGCTGGGACGACAACGGCCTGCCGACCGAGCGCCGGGTGCAGAACTACTACGGCGTGCGCGGTGACGCCTCACTGCCCTACGAGGAGGGCTTCGTCCCGCCGCTGCAGGGCGCCGAGGGCAAGAGCGTCAAGGCGGCCGACCAGAAGCCGATCAGCCGGCGCAACTTCATCGAGCTGTGCGACGTGCTCACCGTCGAGGACGAGAAGACCTTCGAGCACCTGTGGCGCACGCTGGGCCTGTCGGTCGACTGGGACATCAGCTACCGCACCATCGACGGCCGCTCGCGCGCCGTGGCGCAGCAGGCGTTCCTGCACAACCTCGAGCGCGGGGAGGCCTACCAGGCCGAGGCGCCGGGGCTGTGGGACGTGACGTTCCAGACCGCGGTGGCCCAGGCCGAGCTCGAGGCCCGCGACTACCCCGGCCACTTCCACCGCGTGGCCTTCCACCAGCCCGACGGCGAGAAGGTCTACATCGAGACCACCCGCCCCGAGCTGATCCCCGCCGTGGTCGCGCTCATCGCGCACCCCGACGACGAGCGGTATGCCGGGTTGTTCGGCACCACGGTCACCTCACCCCTGTTCGGGGTCGAGATCCCGGTGCTGGCGCACCCGGCCGCCGAGCCGGAGAAGGGCGCCGGCATCGCCATGTGCTGCACCTTCGGTGACCTCACCGACGTGCAGTGGTGGCGCGAGCTGCAGCTGCCCACGCGCTCGATCATCCAGCGCAACGGGCGGATCCAGCACGAGACTCCGGAGTGGATTGCCTCCGCCCGGGGCAAGAAGCTCTTCGACGACCTCGCCGGCAAGACGACCTTCTCGGCGCGCACGACGATCGTCGACGCGCTGCGCGAGAGCGGCGACCTCGACGGTGAGCCGACGGCCACCCAGCGCAAGGCGAACTTCTTCGAGAAGGGCGACAAGCCGCTGGAGATCGTCACCTCGCGTCAGTGGTACATCCGCAACGGTGGCCGGGACTCCGACCTGCGCGAGCAGCTGCTGGCCCGTGGGCGCGAGCTGGAGTTCCACCCGGCGTTCATGCGCACGCGCTACGAGAACTGGGTGGGCGGTCTCAACGGCGACTGGCTGATCAGCCGGCAGCGCTTCTTCGGCGTCGCCATCCCGCTGTGGTACCCGATCGGCGCGGACGGCGAGGTCGACTTCGACCACCCGATCACGCCGTCGGCGGACCAGCTGCCGGTCGACCCCTATGCCGACGTGCCGGCCGGTTACGAGGAGTCCCAGCGCGACCAGCCGGGCGGCTTCACCGGCGACCCGGACGTGATGGACACGTGGGCGATCTCCTCGCTGACCCCGCAGATCGCGGCCGGCTGGCGCGGTGACCGCGAGCTGTTCACCAAGATCTTCCCGATGGACCTGCGCCCGCAGGGTCAGGACATCATCCGCACCTGGCTGTTCGCCACGGTGGTCCGCGCCCACCTCGAGCACGACTCGCTGCCGTGGAAGCACGCGGCGATCAGCGGCTGGATCCTGGACCCCGACCGCAAGAAGATGTCCAAGTCCAAGGGCAACGCCGAGACGCCCGAGGGCATCGTCACCCAGCACGGCGCCGACGCGGTCCGCTACTGGGCGGCCTCGGCCCGGCTGGGCACGGACGCGGCCTACGACACCGGCCAGATGAAGGTCGGCCGCCGCCTGGCGATCAAGGTGCTCAACGCCAGCAAGTTCGCACTGTCCTTCGGCGACGTCGAGGGCGACCTCGCGGCCGCCGTGACCGATCCGCTGGACGCGGCGATGCTGGCCGGGCTGGCGGACGTGATCGACAAGGCCACCAAGGGTTTCGACGCCTACGACCACACCCGGGCGCTGGAGGTCACCGAGGCGTTCTTCTGGACGTTCTGCGACGACTACCTCGAGCTGGTCAAGGACCGCGCCTACGGCGGCCGCGGCGAGGAGGGCGCCGCCTCGGCCCGCGCCGCGCTGCGGATCGCCCTCGACGTGCTGCTGCGCCTGCTCGCGCCGTTCCTGCCCTACGCCACCGAGGAGGTCTGGTCCTGGTGGCACGACGGCTCGATCCACCGGGCACCGTGGCCGGAGGCCGATGACGTCAAGACCGCTGCGGCACAGGCGGATCCGGCGATCCTGCCGGCGGTCGGCGCCGCCCTCGCCGGCGTGCGCAAGGCCAAGTCCGAGGCCAAGGTCGGCATGCGGGCCGAGGTCAGCGCGATGACGCTGGCCGGTCCGGCCGCCGAGCTCGACCGGGTGCGGGCCGGCCTGGCGGACCTCACGGCCGCCGGTCGGATCACCGGCGAGATCGCCTTCGGCGAGGCCGGGGCCGTCGAGGTGCGCGACGTGACGCTGGTGCCGGTCGTCAAGGACTGACCGACCTCCCGCGACGGCAGGCCCCGACCCGCCCACCGGGTCGGGGCCTGCTGCTGTCTCAGGCTTGCGGCTCCACGACCAGCCAGGGCTCGTCCCACCCGGCGAGGCCCAGCCGGCCCTGCGCCAGCTCCCCCTCGGGCAGCGCGCGGACGAGGCCGTGGGCCGGCTCGTAGACGGTCAGCGCCTCGTCCCCCTCCGGCGGCAGCAGCAGCGTGATGTGGCGGGGCAGCCATGCGTTGCCGACGTAGAGCAACGCCGCTCGCGTCGTGGTCAGCGTCGAGCACAGGCGCTGGTATGCCGCGGCGCGGCCGGCCGGGCCGGCCCACCTGAGCTGCGTCACGGCATACCTGCTGTGGGTGCGCGCGGCCAGCTCGGCCTGCGCGCCCCACGGGGGCGTGCCCAGGGCGGTCGGCCACGGGAGGTTGAGCGCTCCCCCGGCGGTGACCGGGCTGTTGGTGCGGCCCATGGTCGCGCGCTCCTGGGCGGCGAAGCGGGACAGCGCCCGTGGGGTGAAGCCCTGACCGTCCGGCTCGGCACCGGAGGCGGTCAGGACCCACTGCGCGAACGCCGGGTCGGCGAGCATCCGCGCGACGGTGAGCGCGGCCGAGCCGCACGTCACCGGGCTCTGCTGCACCGGCGCCGGGTCGCCCCGGTGCAGGCTCCAGGACGTGGTGGCCGGGCCGGAGGGCGACGTCATGGCCCCACCCTCGGCCCTGCCCGGCCACCCCGCAAACCGGGTGGCGGTGCACGGGTGGTCGGGCCGTCGTCCGTACTGTCATCCGCCCCCCGGGTTGCGGAATGACAACGGTCCCGGGCGAACCGCCCGATGAGTTGTAGCGTGCGCCGCATGGACCGCACGCGGGGAGTGGCCGTGGGGAGCGTGGCGCTCGGCCTCGCCCTCCTGGTGTGGGTGTCCGCCGCGGGGTCGGTGTCGGCGCTGAGGGTGCCGACCGCCGGCCTGCCGCGGGCCCGCCCGGTCCCGCCCCCGGCCCCCTCCCCCACGTCCACCCCGACCGCGACCCCCACCCGGCAGGCCGGCGCGCACCCGCTCGACACCGTCTGGCAGCTGCTGGCGACGGCGGTCCTGGTCGCGGTGGTGGTCCTGGGGCTGCTGCTGCTGTGGGCGCTGTGGCAGTGGTGGCGCGACAGGGTCCGCACCCGCGAGGTGGCGCCCCGACCGACCGGACTCGAGCCCGTCCCCGACCTCGCCGAGGCCCTGACCGCCACCGTCTCCCGGCAGCGGGACGCCCTGGCCGAGGGCTCCCCCCGCAACGCCATCGTCGCCTGCTGGCTGGCCCTGGAGGAGTCGGCGGAGGCTGCCGGGCTCCCCCGCGACCCGGCCGAGACCGCGGCGGAGCTCACCAGGCGGGTGCTGGAGAGCTACACCGTCGACCGGTCGGCCATCGTGACGCTCGCGGCCCTCTACCGCGAGGCCCGCTTCTCCGCGCACGTCCTGGGTGAGGACGCCCGCGAGCGAGCGGTCGAGGCGGTGACCACCCTGCACGAGCAGCTGTCCCGCCGGGCCGACGTGGTCAGCTCCGGGCCTGGGGTGGCGTCGTGAGGACGATCCGGCTGGATCGCCTGTGGCTCAAGCGTTTCGGGACCGCGGCCATCGTCTGGGCGGTGATCTGCGTCGCCGCGGCACTGCTCGGCTCGCAGCCCCGCCCGGTGGTCCTGGCCGGGGCGGTGCTGGGCGTGGCCACCCTGTGCTGGCTCATGGCGGACCTCATGGCCGCCGCCGAGCTGGTGTCCTGGCACGCCGGCTACGAGCCCTACCACCGGGTCCGCGGCGACGACGTCCGCGTCCGCCGGATCCTGCACCAGCTGCAGGACCCCGAGCACCCGGAGACCTTCGCCCGCGAGCTGCATCCCCTCCTGGTCGAGCTCGTCGACGACCGCCTCGACACCCGCTACGGCGTCGACCGGCACGAGCATCCCGCCGCGGCGCGGCAGCTGCTCGGCGAGGAGCTGGTCCGGTTCCTCGACACCCCCTCCGCGCCCGGGAGCTCCAACCCCCGCTACCTGTCCACGATCCTGACCCGAATCGAGGCGCTGTGACCACGCCCGACCTGCCCACCACCTCCCGGCTCGCCGGCGCGATCCTCGACGAGGTGGAGACCGCCGTCGTCGGCAAGCGCGACGCCCTGACCCTCGTCCTCAGCGCGGTGCTCGCCGGCGGCCACGTGCTGCTCGAGGACTTCCCCGGCCTGGGCAAGACGCTCGCCGCCCGGTCGTTCGCCCAGACCCTCGGGCTGGACTTCACCCGGGCCCAGTTCACCCCGGACCTGCTGCCGGGCGACCTGACCGGGTCGTTCGTCTTCGACCAGCGCGAGGGCGACTTCGTCTTCCGCCAGGGCCCGCTGTTCACCGGCCTGCTGCTGGCCGACGAGATCAACCGGACCCCGCCCAAGACCCAGGCCGCGCTGCTGGAGGCGATGCAGGAGCGCCAAGTCACGGTCGAGGGCCAGACCTTCCTGCTCGAGGCCCCGTTCCACGTCCTGGCGACGGCCAACCCCGTGGAGTACGAAGGCACCTACCCCCTCCCGGAGGCACAGCTCGACCGCTTCCTGATGCGGGTCAGCTTCGGCTACCCCACCGCCGAGGAGGAGGCCCAGGTGCTGCGCCGCCGGGTGGCCCGCGGCCGCGAGGAGCAGACCCTGCGCGCCGTCACCGACGCGGCCGGGCTCCGGGCGATGCAGGCGGCCGTGGAGACGGTCACCGTCGACGACAGCATCCACCACTACTGCGTCGCCCTCGCCGCCGCGACGCGCACCCACCGCCACGTCCTCGTCGGCTCCTCCCCCCGCGGCGCGCTGGCCCTCATGCTCTCCGCCCGCGGGTATGCCGTGGTGCACGGCCGCGACTACGTCACCCCCGAGGACGTCAAGGCCGTGGCCGAGCCGGTGCTGGCGCACCGGGTCACCATCAAGCCCGAGCTGTGGATGAGCAACGCCTCCGGAGCCAGCGTCGTGAGCAGCGTGCTGGCGACCGTGGCCACGCCGTCGGCTCGCGAGGCCGAACGGGTCCGCTGAGGTGACCACCACCGCCCCGCCCCGGTCCTGGCGACCCACCGGCGCGCACGTGCGTGCCTCGGTGGCCGGGTCGGGGCTGGCGCTGCTCGCCGTCTGGTTCCGCCGCCCGGACCTGCTGGTGCTCGCGACGCCGCTGCTGGTGGTGGCCGCCTGGTCCCTGCTGTCGCGCCCGGCCCGCGCGCCCGGGGTCACGGCACGCCTGGGCCCACCTGTGCTGCGCGAGGGGCAGGCGACCCGGTGGACGGTCCTGGTGGAGGCCGTCCCCGGGCTGGCGGTGGCGGCGGCGCGGATGTCGCGTCGGGACCACCTCCAGACCGACCCGCCATCGGGCACGGCGGTGGCCTGGCTGCCGTCCCCGGCCGGGCTGTCGCTGGAGGTCGCGGTCCGCTCGACCCGCTGGGGCAGGCGCACCGTCGGCCCGGCCGTCGTGGTCGCCGGCAGCACCTGGGGGGCCTACCGCTGGGGGCCCCACGACGTGGAGCCGCTGGCGCTCACCACGCTGCCGTCGCCGGCGGCCTTCGACGCCACGGCACCGATGCCGCACCCCAGCGGGCTGGTCGGCCTCAACCGCTCCGCCCGGCCCGGGGAGGGCACGGAGTTCGCGAGCATCCGCCCCTTCCAGGTCGGGGACAGGCTGCGCCGCATCCACTGGCCGGTGTCCCAGCGCACCGGCACGCTGCACGTCACCTCGACCTGGGCCGACCAGGACAGCCACGTGCTGCTGGTCGTCGACGCGGTCCACGACCTCGGCCGCAGCGAGGGCCTCGAGGGCGCCTCGAGCAGCCTCGACACGGCGGTGCGGGCCGCCGGCGCGATGGCGGAGCACTACCTGCACCGGGGGGACCGGGTCAGCCTGCGGGTCCTCGGCTCGGCTTCGAGCACGCGGGTCCCGCCGGCCACCGGCAAGAACCAACTGCGCCGGGTCCTGGACGCCCTCGCCGCCATCGAGGTGGCCAGCGACCTGCACGACGACCCGCGCCGGGTCCTGCTCGGCGTGCCCGCCGGGACCGTGGTCGTGCTGCTCTCGCCGCTGATCTCGCCGGTCGCGCTGGGCCACGGCGTCACCCTCGCCCGCCGGGGGCTGACCGTCATCGTCGTGGACACCCTGCCCGAGGGCCTGGTCGCCGGTGACGGGCAGGACCCGCTGGTGGCCCTGGCCTGGCGGATCCGGTTGCTGGAGCGGCGGCGGGAGCTGCAGCGCGTGCAGGCGGCCGGGATCCCGGTGGTCACCTGGCGGGGTCCGGGCAGCCTGGACCAGGTGCTGAGCGACATCACGCGCCGCGCCGGGGCCCCGCGGATGGTGCGGCGATGACCCCGTCGCTGCCCGCCGCCTGGCGCGCCGCCCTGGACGAGCTGGCCGACCTCAGCCGCGCCCAGACCGGCCTGCGGCTCGTCGTGGCGCTCAGTCCCCAGCTGGTGCTCGTCCTGGCCCATGCCGCGGGCGCCACCTGGTCGACCACCATCGCGCTGCTGGTGCTGGCGTTCTCCCTCGGTGCGGCGGTCGAGCCGGACTCCCACCTCGGTCTGGTCGTCCTGGGCATCCTCGGCTGGTTCTGGCTCAGCCGGGTCCCGGAGTCGGGGTCGGTCTGGGCGCTGCTCGCGGCCGGCTCGGTCCTGGTGTTCCACGCTGCCGGCGCCCTGGGCGCCACCGCCCCGCCGGCGGCCGGGCTGCCCACCCCCCTGCTCACCCGGTGGCTGCGATGGACCGCCGCCGTGGCCACGGCCACGGTGCTCGTCTGGGGGCTCGCGCGCCTCGCCCTCGCGGTGCACCCGGCCGGGCAGGCGGCGCTCACCGGGGCAGCGCTGGCGCTCGTGGCCGTCGGGGCGCTGCTCCTACGCCGGACCGGGCGCCGGGCGACCGCCTCGGGCAACGCCGCGGTCAAGCACGACGCCTGAAGGTATGGACTTGGTCAAGTCCGCGAGGTGGCCTCTCGAGCCGGGGTTACCGTCGGGAGCGGCGGGGGGCCAACGTCCCCGCAGTCTGTCCGCTGGGGGAGCTCGTGAACCACGTCGCCAACATGTTCCTGGCCGCACTGGTGGTGTTCGCCGGGATGACGGCACCGTCCACGCAGGTCACGCTCACCTCGACCCACGCGACGACATACAAGAACTGCACCGCGCTGAACAAGGTCTACAAGCACGGCGTGGGCCGACGCAGCGCCCACGACAAGACGAGCGGCAAGCCCGTCACGACCTTCACCCGCAACGACGCGGTCTACGCGGCGAACCGCAAGAGCGACCGTGACAAGGATGGCATCGCCTGCGAGAAGCGCTGAACCGCCACTGACGCAGGGGGAAACGGCGAGGCCCGGGAAGCAACAGCTTCCCGGGCCTCGTCCATGTAAGGGGAATGGAGCCCCCTGCGCTCAGGCCGACTCCTTGCGGGGTGCGCGCTTGGGTCGCTGGGCCGGCTCCTCCCGCCGCACGATCGTCGGGTTGACGTTGTCGAGCACGACCTCGCGGGTGACCACGACGCGGGCGATGTCGTCGTCGCTGGGCACGTCGAACATCACCGGCAGGAGCACCTCCTCCATGATCGCCCGCAGGCCGCGGGCGCCGGTGCCGCGCAGCAGCGCCTGCTCGGCGACCGCCTCGATGGCGTCGTCGGTGAACTCCAGCTCGACCCCGTCGATGTCGAACATCCGGCGGTACTGCTTGACGAGGGCGTTGCGCGGCTCGGTGAGGATGCGCACCAGGGCGTCACGGTCCAGCGGCGAGACCGTCGTGATGACCGGCAGGCGGCCGATGAACTCGGGGATGAGCCCGAACTTCATCAGGTCCTCGGGCATCACGTCGCCGTAGCTCTCGCCGGCGTCCTTGGCCGTGTGCAGCTGGGAGCCGAAGCCCAGCCCCTTCTTGCCCGAGCGCGACTCGATGAGCTTCTCCAGGCCGGCGAACGCCCCGCCGACAATGAACAGCACGTTGGTCGTGTCGATCTGGATGAACTCCTGGTGCGGGTGCTTGCGCCCACCCTGCGGCGGCACCGAGGCCGTCGTGCCCTCGAGGATCTTCAGCAGCGCCTGCTGCACGCCCTCGCCGGAGACGTCGCGCGTGATCGAGGGGTTCTCGCTCTTGCGGGCGATCTTGTCGACCTCGTCGATGTAGATGATCCCGGTCTCGGCCTTCTTGACGTCGTAGTCGGCCGCCTGGATCAGCTTGAGCAGGATGTTCTCGACGTCCTCGCCGACATAGCCGGCCTCGGTCAGCGCCGTGGCGTCGGCGATCGCGAACGGGACGTTGAGCATCCGGGCCAGGGTCTGCGCGAGGTAGGTCTTGCCGCAGCCGGTCGGCCCGATGAGCAGGATGTTGGACTTGGCGATGTCGACCGCGTCGTCACCCTTCTTGGCGGTCTCGCCGGCCTGGATCCGCTTGTAGTGGTTGTAGACCGCCACCGCGAGGGCCTTCTTGGCCACGTCCTGGCCGACGACGTACTGCTCGAGGAACTCGAAGATCTCGCGCGGCTTGGGCAGCTCGTCCAGGCCCAGCTCGGAGGACTCGGCGAGCTCCTCCTCGATGATCTCGTTGCACAGGTCGATGCACTCGTCGCAGATGTAGACCCCGGGGCCCGCGATCAGCTTCTTGACCTGCTTCTGGCTCTTGCCGCAGAAGGAGCACTTCAAGAGATCGCCACCGTCTCCGATGCGTGCCACGGGGCGGTCCTTCCTGTCAGGTGATTACCACGTCTGGTGCTGCTTGCGGTGATGGATGACGGTACCTCGCGAGGTCCCGTCCACGTCTCATTAGACGCCGGTGTCGCCCGTCCGTCACGGCTTGTCCGCCAACAGCGGACAAGGTGGACAGGGACGGTCTTCACCGTGGCCACGGTATGCCGGGTGGTCTCCGGCCGCGCGCCCACCCCACCCCTGCGGGAGCCCGGCCACCTGCGACGGGACGGATGCGAACGGTCCCCGGCCCCACGGCATACCTGCCGGGGACCGGGGACCGTCAGGGTCTCCCGGAGGGCGACGCTCAGGCCTGCAGCGAGGCCTTGCGGCTGGCGAGGACCTCGTCGACGATGCCGTAGTCCTTGGCCATGTCGGCCGTGAGGATCTTGTCGCGCTCGATGTCGGTCTCGATCTGCTCGACGCTGCGGCCGGTGTGCTTGGCCAGCGTCTCCTCCAGCCAGGTGCGCATGCGCAGCACCTCGTTGGCCTGGATCTCGATGTCGCTGGCCTGGCCGTAGTCGCCGCCGGCCATGGCCGGCTGGTGGATCAGGACGCGGGCGTTGGGCAGGGCGTAGCGCTTGCCCGGGGCACCGGCCGCGAGCAGCACGGCCGCCGCCGACGCCGCCTGACCCAGGACGAACGTCTGGATGTCGGGGCGGATGTACTGCATCGTGTCGTAGATCGCCGTCAGCGCCGTGAACGATCCGCCGGGGCTGTTGATGTACATGATGATGTCGCGGTCGGGGTCCTGGGACTCCAGGACGACCAGCTGCGCCATGATGTCGTCGGCCGAGGCGTCGTCCACCTGCACGCCGAGGAAGATGATGCGGTCCTCGAAGAGCTTGGTGTAGGGGTCGAGCCGCTTCATGCCGTAGGAGGTGCGCTCCTCGAACTGCGGCAGGATGTAACGGCTGCTCGGGCCGGGGGCGTGCAGGCCACCGCCCATCTGCGGGACGTGCAGGCCGCCATACGGGTTCTGGGTCATTGCTGTTGCTCCAATATCAGGCGTGGGTATGGCGGGTGGTTCAGCTCGCGGTGCCGCCGCCACCCGGTGCCTGGCCGGCGTGGGTGTAGACGTGGTCGACGAAGCCGTAGTCCTTGGCCTCCTCCGCGGTGAACCAGCGGTCGCGGTCGGAGTCCTTCTCGATCTGGTCCACGCTCTGGCCGGTGTGCTCGGCGATGAGACCGGCCATCTGCTTCTTGATGTGCAGCATCTGCTCGGCCTGGATCTTGATGTCCGAGGCGGTGCCGCCGATGCCGCCGGAGGGCTGGTGCATCATCACGCGGGCGTGCGGGGTGGCAAAGCGCTTGCCGCGGGCGCCGGCGCTGAGCAGGAACTGCCCCATGCTGGCGGCCAGGCCCATCGCCACGGTGGCGACGTCGTTGGGGACCCACTGCATGGTGTCGAAGATGGCCATGCCGGCGGTCACCGAGCCGCCGGGGCTGTTGATGTAGAGCCAGATGTCGGCCTCGGGGTCCTCGGCGGCCAGCAGGAGGAGCTGCGCGCAGATCGCGTTGGCGTTGTCGTCGCGCACCTCGGAGCCGAGGAAGATGATCCGCTCCTTGAGCAGACGGTTGTAGATGTGGTCGTCCAGGCCGGCCATCTGACCGTTGGCTGCGGCGACGACCTCGCTGCTGTGGCTCACCGTGTCTCCATCTGTAGCGCGGGTGGTGCGTGTCCTGTGCATCCTTGCGATGACCCTAACGCCCGGCCCTGCCCGGTGAATCCCGTGTGGGCGCGCTGTTCGCCGTGAGCGCACAAGGCTGCACGGCGGACCGGCCGCGGCCGGCACGTCGCGCCCGGCTCAGGAGGCCGTGCTCCGGAGCCGCTTGCGCTCCTCCCAGCGGTTGATGAGCTGGGTCATCTCCTCACGCAGGAAGCTGAAGAACTCCTGGGTCTCCGCCAGCCGGGCGCCCACCTCGGAGTCGCGCCCGACCAGGGCCATGCCGGTGTCCAGCTGCTCGACCCACCGGCCGAGCAGGGCGTCCTGGTCCATCGTGACGCGGTACCAGACGTCGTGCTCGACGACGTACTGGTCGCGGCGCGAGCCCGGCTCGCGGGTGCGCCGGGCCAGGTGCACCGTCTCGAGGTACTGGATCGCGCCGGAGACCGCCGCAGCGCTGACCTGCAGCCGCTCCGAGAGCTCGGCGGCGGTCAGCCGGCCGGAGTCGCTGACCAGCAGGGCGCTGAACACCCGCGCCGGCATCCGGGGCACACCGGCGGTGACCAGGGTCGAGGCGAAGTCCTCGACGAACTGGCGCAGCCGCGCGTCCTGGCCCTCGGCCACGGGCACACCTCCCGAGTCGAACCTTGAGATTTCGAATCTTCACAGATTTATGAACGCAGAGTAGCGTCACAGGCATGGATCTGGCGATAGAGGTCTCCGGTCTGGTCAAGACCTTCGGCACCACGCGCGCCCTCGACGGGCTCGACCTGCAGGTGCGCCGCGGCGAGGTGCACGGCTTCCTCGGCCCCAACGGCGCCGGCAAGACCACGACCCTGCGGGTGCTGCTGGGGCTCCTGCGTGCCGACGCCGGCGAGGTGCGCCTCCTCGGGGGCGACCCCTGGCGCGACGTGGCCTCGCTGCACCGGCGGCTGGCCTACGTGCCCGGCGACGTCTCGCTGTGGCCGAACCTCACCGGCGGTGAGGTGATCGACCTGCTCGGCCGGCTGCGCGGCACGCTCGACCCGCAGCGGCGCGCCCAGCTGCTCGAGCGCTTCGAGCTCGACCCCGGCAAGAAAGGCCGGGCCTACTCCAAGGGGAACCGGCAGAAGGTGGCCCTCGTGGCCGCCCTGGCCTCCGACGTCGAGCTGCTCCTGCTGGACGAGCCCACCGCAGGGCTGGACCCGCTGATGGAGGAGGTGTTCCGCCAGTGCATCAGCGAGGAGCGCGACCGCGGCCGGACCGTCCTGCTGTCCAGCCACATCCTCGCCGAGGCCGAGGCCCTGTCCGACCGGGTGAGCATCATCCGGCACGGGCGGGTCGCCGAGAGCGGGACGCTGGAGGAGCTGCGCCACCTCACCCGGACGTCGGTGACCGCCGAGCTCGCCCGCGTCCCGGCCGGGCTGGAGTCGCTGCCCGGCCTGCACGACCTGCACGTCGAGCCCGGCGACGGGGCCCGGGTCGCGGCCAGGGTCGTCGCGCAGGTCGACTCCGACCACCTCGACGCGGTCCTGCGCCGCCTGTCCGAGGCCGGCATCCGCAGCCTGGTCAGCCAGCCGCCGACCCTGGAGGAGCTGTTCCTGCGGCACTACAGCGACGAGCTCGCCGCCAACGGCAACGGCGTCCCGGCCGGCCGGGGCGGGCCACGATGAGCGCCGGCACGTCCACCGGCGCGGGCGCCCGGGGCGCCCTGCGGGCCGCCCGCCCGGCCGCGACCCCGTCGGCCGGCGGGCGGTTCACCGGCACCTGGCCGCTGGTGCGGCTGGCCCTGCGCCGCGACCGCGTGCTCGTCCCGGTGTGGCTGGCCGTCTTCGTGGTGCTGGCCGGCAGCACCGCCTCGAGCACCCTGACCCTCTATCCCGACATCGTCTCCCGCCGCCAGATCGGCGCGACGATCAACGGCAACCCGGCCATGGTGGCCCTCTACGGCAAGGTGCTCGACATCGACTCAGCCGGTGCCGTCGCCATGTTCAAGGTCAACGCCATGGGCGCGGCGCTCGTCGCGGTGCTCACGATGGTCCTGCTGGTGCGCCACAGCCGCGCCGAGGAGGAGGCCGGTCGCCTGGAGCTGCTCGGCGCCGGCGTCGTCGGCCGCCTCGCGGCCCTGACCGCCGCGCTGGTCGTCACCATCGGCACCGCCGTCGTGCTCGGAGTGCTCACCGGGCTGAGCCTGGTCATGGCCGGCCTGCCCGTGACCGGTTCCCTGGCGTTCGGGCTGTCCTGGGCACTCACCGGCGTCTCGTTCGCCGCCGTCGCCGCCGTCATGGCGCAGCTCACCGCGGGCGCCCGCGCGGCCACCGGGCTCACGGCCGCGGTGCTCGGCGCGACCTACCTGCTGCGCGCCATCGGCGACGTCTCCGACGCCCACGGCCCGCAGTGGGCCTCGTGGCTCTCGCCCGTTGGCTGGGCCCAGCAGGTGCGCCCGTATGCCGGGGTCCGCTGGTGGGTGTTCCTGCTCGGCCTGGCCTTCAGCGCCCTGGCCGTCGTCGGCGCCTACGGCCTGGCCGCCCGGCGCGACCTCGGGGCCGGGCTGTTCGCCGACCGCTCCGGCCGGCCGGAGGCGACCCGCTGGCTCGCCGGGCCGTTCGGCCTGGCCCTGCGGCTGCAGCGCGGGTCCCTCCTGGCCTGGACCGCGGGGTTCGCGATCATGGGCACGATCGTCGGCAGCCTCGCCGACAGCGTCCAGTCCTTCCTGGACTCCCCCGGCGCCCGCGACTTCATCGTCAAGCTCGGGGGGCAGTCCGGTTTGGTCGACGCCTTCTTCGGCACCGAGCTCGCCGTGATCGCCATCCTCGTCTCGGTGTTCGGCATCTCCACGATCCTGCGGCTGCACGCCGAGGAGGAGTCGCTGCACGCCGAGCCGCTGCTGGCGACCGCCCTGACCCGGCGTCGGTGGGTGCTCAGCCAGGTCGTGGTCGCCGTCCTCGGCTCGCTCTGGCTGCTCGCGGTGGTCGGGCTCACCATGGGCCTGTCGGCGGCCGGCTCACTGGGCGACTACGGCCAGGTCGGCCGGCTGTTCCTGGCGGCGCTGGTCCACCTGCCGGCGGTGCTGGTCATGGTCGGCATCGCCGTCGCCGCGTTCGGCCTGCTGCCGCGGTTGGTCGCGGCCGCCTGGGGGTTGCTCGTGGCGTTCCTGCTCATCGGCGAGCTGGGCCCGCTCTTCGAGCTGGACCAGCGGGTCATGGACCTCGCCCCGTTCGCCCACACCCCGAGGCTGCCCGGCGGCGCGTTCACCGCGACGCCCCTGCTCTGGCTGACCGTCGTCGGAGTTGCGCTGATGGTGCTCGGCATCGAAGGCTTCCGCCGCCGCGACCTGGACTGAGCCACCCGCCCGGGCCGCGGACCCCTGCCGGCCCCGGACGCGCGTATGCCGCGACCGGGAGCCCGGCCGCGGCATACGCGGTGGTGCGGTGTCGGTCAGGCGACCGTCGCCGAGTCAGGCGTGGTCGTGACCCGAGTGGTCCTCGATGGCCTCGCCGGTGGTGTCGGCCAGCTCGACGTTGAGCTCGTTGAGGTCGACCTCGTTGCCGGCGGTGTCCTTGACGGCGGCCTTCTCCAGGACCGTGGCCAGGGCCTTGCGGCGGGCGACCTCGGCAACCATGGCCGGGATCTGGCCGGCCTCATCGACGGCCTTGGCGAACTCGTTGGGGTCCATGCCGTACTGCGACGCGGACATGACGAGGTACTCGATCAGCTCGGGCTGGCCGACGCTGACCTCCTCCTTCTCGACGATGGCGTCGAGGAGGAACTGGGCGCGCAGGGCCTTGCGGGCGCTCTCCTGGACCTCGGCGCGGTGCTCGTCGTCCTCGAGGCGGTTCTCGTTCTCGAGGTGGCTGTGGACCTCGGCCTCGACGAGGGCGTCGGGGACGGGGATCTCGGTGACCTCGAGCAGGTGGTCGAGGACCTTGTCGCGGGCCTGGACGCCCTGCTCGAACTTCTTGGCGCGCTCGGCCTGGGCGGTGACGTCGGCCTTGAGCTCCTCGAGCGTGTCGAACTCGGAGGCGAGCTGGGCGAAGTCGTCGTCGAGCTCGGGCAGGACACGCTCCTTGACCGACTGGATGGTCACGGTGATCTCGGAGTCCTCACCCTCGTGGTCGCCACCGGCGAGCGGGGCGGTGAAGGTCTTGGTCTCCTCGGCCTTCATGCCGACCAGGGCCTCGTCGAGGCCGTCGAGCATGTTGCCCGAGCCGATCTCGTAGGAGATGCCCTTGACCGCGTCGATCTCCTCCTCGCCGATGGTGGCGGTGAGGTCGATGGAGACGAAGTCACCGGTCTGGGCCTCGCGGTCGACACCGGTGAGGGTGCCGAAGCGCTGGCGCAGCGTGGTCAGGCGCTCCTCGACGTCCTCGTCGGAGGCGGCGACCTCGTCGACCTCGATGGCCAGGCCGTCGTAGTCGGGCAGCTCGATCTCGGGACGGACGTCGACCTCGATCGTGAACTTCAGCTCCTGGCCCTCCTCGGCCGGGACCTCGGTCACGTCCAGCTCGGGCTGGCCGAGCGGGCGGACCTTGTTCTCCTCGACGGCCTGGCCGTAGAACTTCGGCAGGGCGTCGTTGACGGCCTCCTGGAGCACGGCGCCGCGGCCGACGCGCTGGTCGATGATCCGGGCCGGGACCTTGCCGGCGCGGAAGCCGGGGACGGAGATCTGCGACGCGATCGTCTTGTATGCCGCGTCGAGGCTCGGCTTGAGCTCCTCGAAGGGGACCTCGACGGTCAGCTTGACCCGGGTCGGGTTGAGGGTCTCGACGGCGCTCTTCACTGCGGGTAACTCCAAGGGTGTGGGCATCAGGAAGGCTCGGCCCGGAGCCGAGAGGACAGGCCATGGTATCCACACGTCTTCCATCTGCTGAAACGCGCGGTTGAAACGCGCGGTGCGGTGGGCGGGTGGTCGTGCCGGTGGCCGCGCCCGACTCATGGGGAGACGCGGCGGCGCGACGCGGCTAGCGTCAGCCCATGAGTGCTGCCATGGACGAGACGTATGACGTGGTCGTGGTCGGCGCGGGGGCGGTCGGGGAGAACGCTGCCGACCGGGCCGGGCGCACCGGGCTGAAGGTGATGGTCGTCGAGCGACGGCTGGTCGGCGGGGAGTGCAGCTTCTATGCCTGCTCCCCCAGCAAGGCGCTGCTGCGCCCGATCCACGCCGCCCACGCGGCCCAGCGGGTGCGCGGTGTGACCGGGGCGCGGATCGTGCCCGCGGAGGTGATGGCCCGGCGCGACTACTGGATCTCCGACCTGGACGACAGCGGCGCCGTGGAGTGGCTGGACTCGGCGGGCATCGACCTGGTCCGGGGCACCGGGCGGCTCGTCGGCGAGCGCCAGGTGCAGGTCGACGGCCGGACCTACCGGGCGAGGGTCGCGGTCATCCTGGCGACCGGCACGTCCCCGACCGTGCCCGACATCCCCGGCCTGCGCGACGCCAAGCCGTGGACCAACATCGAGGCGACCACCTCCCCCACCGTGCCCGAGCGGCTGGTGGTCCTCGGCGGCGGCGTCGTGGGCTGCGAGATGGCCCAGGTCTACAGCGCGCTCGGCTCCCAGGTGACGCTCATCCAGCGCGAGGACCGGCTGCTCGTGCGCTCGGAGCCGTTCGCCTCCGGGCTGGTCGCGGCGTCGCTGGCGCGCGAGGGCGTGGACATCCGGCTCGGGGTCACCGCCGAGTCGGTCTCGCGCCCGGCGCCCGGCGGCGAGGTGACGTTGAGCCTGTCGGACGGCACGAGCGTGGCCGGCGACGAGCTGCTGTGCGCGATCGGGCGCACCCCCAACACGGCCGGCATCGGGCTGGAGGAGCTCGGCGTCTCGCTGACCCGCGCGGGCTACGTCGAGGTCGACGAGTCCATGGAGGTCACCTCCGTGCCGGGCGGCTGGCTGTATGCCGCGGGCGACGTCACCGGGCGCAACCTGCTCACCCACATGGGCAAGTACCAGGCCCGCGTGGCCGGCGACGTGGTCGCCGCGCGCGGGGCCGGCAAGGCCACCGACGGGCCGGGCATGCGCGCCTGGGCCGACCACCTGGGCGCCCCGCAGGTGGTCTTCACCGACCCCGAGGTCTCCTCGGTCGGCCTGACCGAGGCCGAGGCCCGCGAGCGCGGGATCGACGTGAAGGTGGTCAACATCAAGATGCGGGCCGCCTCCGGTGCCGGGCTTCAGGCCGACGACTACGAGGGCTTCGCGCAGTTCGTCGTCGACGAGGCCGAGCGGGTGCTCGTGGGCGTGACCTTCGTCGGGCAGGACACGGCCGAGATGGCCCACGCGGCGACCATCGCGGTGGTCGGCAAGGTCCCGCTGGACACGTTGTGGCACGCCGTGCCCTCGTTCCCGACGATGAGCGAGATCTGGTTGCGCTTCCTGGAGAACTACGGCCTGTGACGAGCGAGCGAGCGGGGTGGGCCGTCACCACCCACGACTGGTCGAAGGACCTCGACAGCGAGCACCTGGCGCAGGTCCGGGACCGCGCCGATCACTTCGCTGCCGGTGGCCGGCGGCACATGACCCTCGAGGTGCTTGCCTACGCGAACGACGAGGCCGAGTCGATCGGGCGGGTGGGGACCGCCGTCGTGACGACCGAGGACGACGGGACGGTCACGGTCGCTGATGACGGGCGCGGCACCGACACGCGCGTGGACACCGACGGCACCGTGGTCCGCAAGCCGGTGATGGCCACCAGGGACGTGAGGTTCTTCAACGCCGTGGACGGCCCTGTGCTCCCCGACGGGCTGCCGCGGCGCGGGATCTCGACGGTGGCAGCGCTCAGCCGGGTCCTCGTCCACGAGAACCATCGCGCCGACGGGGCGTGGTCGCAGACCTACCGCCACGGCGTCCCCGACGGGGAGCTTGCTGAGGTGAGTCCCGCGAGGGGTTCGGGCACGAGCGTGAGGTTCCTCCCGGACGACAGTGTCCGCGGCCCGTCAGACCTCACGGCGGAGGACCAGCACGCGTTCGCCTGGCTGCGCGTCGAGGTCCGAGGCCGCCCCACGTAGGTCGCGGGAACGTGACCGCCTCGCGGCGGTGAGGTCGGCCGGGAGGCGGCCGGCCGGCATACCGGGGTGGGTCAGGCGCGCAGGGCGGCCATGAGCTCCTCGTACTGCGGGCGGCCCTCGTGCTCCCAGTGCTCGCGCGTCGCCTCGGGCAGGTGGGCGAGCAGGACGTCGCGCTGGCTGTCGTTCTGGGCGTCCAGGACGAGCCCGAGGATGAGCCACACTCGGTCACCGGTGAAGTGAGCCAGGGCGTGCTGCGTGACCGCGGCCCACTCCTCGGCGCTGAGGTGCTCGGCGGCCAGGGGCAGGATGTCCTGCTCCTCGTCGTCGAGGTGGCGGACCAGCTCGAAGCGCAGAGTGGCCAGCGCTCCGACCAGGCTGGCGCCGTGCTCGGTCGAGGGCTCGGCGCCGAACGCGACCACAGCGGCGGCGGCGGGCTCCAGGACCTCGGCGACGCCGTCGTGCTGCTCGGCGACGATCACGACGCGCAGGGCGTCCTCCTGGCAGCGCTCCAGCAGCTTGGGCCAGAGCAGCTCGTCCTCGGCCGCGTGGTGGACCTGCAGGAAGGCGAGCACGTTGCCGTAGTAGGCGGCCACCGCCTCGGCCTTGCCCGGGTGCTCGACCACGGCGTCGGCGACCAGGTCGGACGCCGCGTCGAGGGCATCGCGGAAGACCTGGTGGACCGCCAGCAGGTCGCTGGTGTCAGGCCGGGCCTTGGCAACCGTCTCGGACATCGCACACCCCTCGATCGCGTCATGGCGTGAGCAGCCCGCGGCCCAGGTGGTCGTCGCGCTGGTGTCCCCCTCGTGTGAGCTGCCCCGCCGCCCGGGAACTGCCCGGGTGCCCGCAGCGTAGTTCGCGGTGGTCTCCCGGCGGGGGCGTTTTGCCGAATCGCCTGTGCCGCAGTCGGATGCGGCCTTCGGGTGGGGGCTTCGCGAGGGTTCCTGCCGCCTCCCTCGCGAGGGCACTGGTGGTCGGGGTAGCCGGATTCGAACCGGCGGCCTTCCGCTCCCAAAGCGGACGCGCTACCAAGCTGCGCCATACCCCGTGCGCTGTGGCCCGCGGCCCCCCTCGGACACCCCGGGACGGGGGTCGGATTTCGGAACGTGCGACAGCGGGCATTAGGCTAACGCCCCGCACCACCGGCCATGACGGCGGTGTCCGCGCGGGTGTAGCTCAATGGCAGAGCCCCAGCCTTCCAAGCTGGTCATGCGGGTTCGATTCCCGTCACCCGCTCCACCACGAAAGCCGCAGGTCACGGGTTCAAACCCGACCTGCGGCTTCTCTGTTGACGGGGCCGATTTCAGCCCGCGTGCGATTAGCGTGCGATTAGGACGCGGACTCAAGGTCCCCAGCCGGCCCCGCGTGTCCTCGGTCAGCGTGCTGGTCGACGGCGTGCGACTGCTTCTCGACCAGGTCGCTGAGAGCCGCCGCGATCTGTTCGCCCGCTCATCGGTGGCGTGCTGGTAGACCAGAGCGGCGCGCATGCTGCCGTGCCCCATCCGGTGCATCAGCTCACGAGTCGAGGCGCCGGCCACGGAGCCTGCCTCGCTGCAGCCAGCACTCGTTCGAGCACCACTTTAGGAACCGGCCTACGACTGAACGCCCGCACGGCCCGGCGACTGTCCACGGCCTCGTACACATCCACGCTCTCGTCCCCTCGCTCAACGACAAGTCATGTCTTTGCGCCTCGATGCCCACCTGAGGGGGAGTAATGGTCGGCAACGGGCTCTGGTTCCACCCGCACACCTTGGCGTGCCAGTGAGGGCTTGACCGCCTCTCCGGCCGCCCTCCACTGCTCCGCTGTCGGGTCCGTGGCTCTCCCTGCCGGGCTGCACGAGCAAACCATGGCAGGCTCATGCCGCATGATCGATGAATTCGCGAAACAAAACCTGCACGAGAGGCTGCGGCGGGACCGCAAGTCGCTGCTCTGGAAACTCGATGGCTTGTCCGAATACGACGCCCGCCGACCTTTGACAGCGACCGGCACCAACCTGCTCGGCCTGGTCAAACACGTGGCCACCGTCGAGGCCAGGTACTTCGGCGAGGTCTTCGACCGCCCTTCCCCGGAACGGCTGCCCCGCTGGCAGGACTACAACGGCAACGATCTGTGGGCCGCTGAGGGCGAGACCCGAGATCAGATCATCGGCTTCTACCGGCGCACGTGGGAACACTCGGACGCGACGATCAACGAGCTTCCCCTCGACGCCCCCGGCCACGTGCCGTGGTGGCCGGAGCCGTATCGCAACATCAACCTCTTCGCCATCATCGTCCACGTCCTCGGCGAGTCCATCCGACATGCCGGGCACGCCGATATCCTTCGCGAGGGCCTCGACGGCCGGACCGGGTTGCGCCCCGAACACGAGCAGCCGATCGACGAGGAAGCCCGTGCGGCCTACTGCGCGAAGGTCGAGCGAGCCGCCAGGTCGGCCGCACCAATCAAGCCCTTCTGAGAGCCAAGCTCGATCATCGCTGCAGCCCAGCGAGCGGTCTCCCTCGCGGCGACCCTCCCGCGATCGTCGCTGCCTCGCGAGGGTACGGAGGGCGGACCAAGGGCCTGACAGGCGGGCGACGGCCTGACACGTTTCGGAAGGAGTCAATCCGTCCAGTCGGTCCAGGCAATGCCATCCCACCAACGTAACGATGGGTCTGGTGGACTCTTGGCGGTGCGCCTTGTCTGGTGGCAGGTCGTGTTCCCGCTGGCGTCAGGCAGGGTGCCGGACCGCGTGGCGGACGTAGACCACGCCGTTGTCGAATCGTCCGTGGTCCAGCAGCTCGAGGTCGAGTCGTACGCCTCGAGGCAGCGCCGGCTTGCCGCCGCCGACGAGGACTGGGCACAGCAGCAGCACGCACTCGTCGACCAGGCCGTGCCGGAAGGCCTCTGCCGCGATCCCCGCGCCTCCGATGCTCAGGTCCGAGCCGGAGGTCTCCTTGAGCCGTCGCACCGCCTCGGGCTCGAACTGCCGCTCGATCCTCGTGCGCGCGGTCGACACCTCGGTGAGTGAGTTGGAGTAGACGACCTTGTCGGCGTCACGCCAGATCCCGGCGTACTCGCGGACCACCGGGGGCTCGTTCGTCAACCAGTCGTCGCTCTCCCACACGCGCATCGTCTCGTACATGCGTCGCCCGTAGAGCGACGTGCCGATGTGCCGCTCGTGCTCGTTCCAGAACGCGTGCACGTCCTCGTCCGGCACGGACCAGTCGAACGAACCCGTCTCGTCCTCGAGGAAACCGTCGAGCGAGATGTTGGCCGCGTAGATCAACTTACCCATGGAGCCCTCCGCTCAGACGCGGGCTACAGCGTGCGACGTCACACCGGCACAGTCAACAACATCGACTGCGAGATCGACGAGCCCCGCGGCGAACTGGCCAGGGCACAACAACGAGGCGGGGCACCCGACCCAGCCGGATGCCCCGTCTCACCTACCGCGCCACTCACCGTCTCAGGCGCTGGCGACGACGGAGGCCCCGCGGTGGGCGGCTACCCGAGCCCGGCGGTGCCGATCCCACCGGGGCTGGCTTCTCAACCCGTGAACTTGGCTGCCGTGCCCGCATCGCGGCGGCTCACCAATGCACCTGCCAAGGTCCGGTCAATGCGCAGACCCGCGGGCGTTGGATGACGCACCTCGCAACGCGCGGCACCTCGGGGAGCAACCTCCGGCTATCCCTTGAGGTGGCCAGGTGGCCGGGGACTGCATCTGCAGGCCGGTCACGGCGTTGATCGATCCCGGCGCGCTCCCGTCGCTGGCCCGCACGTCCAGGGCGTAGACGATGACGTGGGTCTTGGGCACGAGCGCCGTTTGCACGCTGACGACCCGCATCCCGGCGGCGAAGTCCGGCTGGAACTTCGTGGTCCCCTCCAGAGCGACGCCCCAGACCAGCAGCCGGTCCGGCAGCAGGGTGCGCGACCAGTCCAATGTCACGTTGTACGGGGCGCCGACCGGGGTCGTTGCCTTCGATCCCGCCCCCAGCTCGGCGCCCGCAGCCGAGCGGGCAGCGACCCGCATCTGCCCGCGCTTCGACAGGTCACCCGGGTCCACCCAGATTCGGGCTCCATCCGAGAGCCGGAGAGGCACCGCGGTGGGCGAGGAGGCGATCTGCGCCACCGGCCCATCCAGCAGGGAAGCGGTCACGGCGCGAGACGGCGGCGTGGCGGCGGGGGCGGTGGTCTGGGCCCGAGGGCCCGCCACCCAGGCAACGCCACCGATCCCACACGCCACCACGGCGGCAACAGCTACCCGCATGGCGCGCTGACGACGCACTCGGCGACGCCCCCCGCGGTGAATGGCGACCTCGTCGACCGTCATCGACGGCGCCGGCGGCGCAGCGAGCAACTCCAGCAGCGGATCAGACATGACACTCTCCTTGAGGAACCAGCAGGGCCCGCAGCTTGGCCAGGCCACGCGAGGTGGATGACTTCACGGTTCCGACCGAGATCGAGAGCACTTCGGCGACCTCGGCCTCGGGCAGGTCGGCATGGAATCGAAGGACCACGCACTGCCGCTCCCGGGGTGGGAGCGTCGCCAGAGCCCGGGTGAGGTGATCGGCCAGATCGACGCCGGCGCTGACATCGGGCGTCCGTCGGTCCGGCACCGCATCGGTCAAGTACTCACCGCGTCGGCGCCGTCCGGTGTCGATGTGGAGGTTGACCAAGATCCGCCTCGTGTAGGCCAACGGCGCCCCATGTTGTATCCGCGGCCAGGCGACGTATGCCCGTTCGAGCGCGCCCTGCGCCAAGTCCTCGGCGCTGGCTCTGGAACCGGTCAACAACCACGCCATGCCCAGCAGTCGGGGCGAGGCGCCCCGAATGAACTCATCGAATGACGCCTCGTCGCGCCTCGGCATCGGACCTCCCCTGTTGTGCGTGCACCCTAGTAACGCCGGTCCCTCTGGGAAGGTTGAGTCGCCCATCTGCCCACACCAGGCAGAAGCGTCAGTTGCCAACGCGACTGCTAACCAACGGCTGAACAGCCTCGGACGTTGGCGGACAGCCGAGCAGTCCCCGGCGCACAAGCCCGCGACCTCAGGACGTCGGTGGCCGGTTCCCCTCGATCTTTGATTAAGTGCGAGAAACCGTCCGGAACCAATACGTCAGCTGCAGCCGGCCCGACTTGGTGGAGGACCTTGTGCAACGGCGGTGCAGGCTCCGCGTTCACGTCATATCCGGGGTTGTCCTAAGCCTTGGCGATCTGCGTGCAGAAACCGGTGGCGTGCTGATACACGAGGGCGGCGCGCATGCTCCCGTGGCCCATCCGGTGCATCAGCTCACGAGTCGAGGCGCCGGCCATGGCCCCGCGAATCAGTCGATGGCAGGTGCCGCGAACGGCAGGCTGGTCAGGCGCAAGGGTGCCTCCGCGGGCAGGAGACCGACCACCCAGTGTCCGTCCGCCACGGTGAAGACCGCCATCAGCGGCCCGAAGTCGACCGTGCACGCCAACCCCTCAACCCCGTCCAGCCGGATGAGGGCCGGCGTCGGATGCTCGATCACCTCCGGCAGCGCGTCTCGCCTCGGGAACACGGCCGTCAACTGCGCCGGCAGCTGGGCGCCGCAGTCGCTCAGCTTGTCGACCAGCACGTCCAGCAGAAAAGCCGGGATCAGCGCTGCCGCGATGACTCCCCGGCGTTCCTCGTCGTGGACGGCCATCGTCGCGACAGCGCACACCGGGTGGGCCGTGATGGCTACCCATGTGTCCGCTGTCGTCGCGTTCTCGAAGTCGACCGGGATCTCCCTGTCGGTCCAGTACCTGGGCAACATGACGTTCACCCTCCTCGGACGCCACCACCGGACCGTTCCGGCGGCCAGGGTGAGCACCACGCTCCCACGGTCTCGCCCCCTCGTCTCCGGTTCTCGCGATGTGTCGAGCGGTCGGCTATGACGGAGGCCGGCGGCGCGGCACGAGTGCCGCCGGGCGATCCAGCAACCGGGTGCTCTCGAAACCCAGCGAGTCCTGTTCGGCCCGACGCCCCACAGACTTGATGGTCAACCCGCCCGGGCAATGTCGAACTCGCCGAGCACAGGGTCACGCCGCTCGCGTCGCTGCCTCCACTTCGCGCCGTACGGCGGACGTGCGACCAGCCTGCGATTACGGACGCGGGATCGCGGCCTCTGACGGTCACTCACGGCCGCGCTGGTCGACGGCGCGCGATTGCCCCGCGACAAGTGCTAATCAGCTCCTGCACGATCTAGGACTGGTATGGAGCGCCAGACGGCGATTCGAGCACGGACATGGGCGCTCAGGACAACAGTGGTCGGTTCCCCTCAATCTTTGAATCAGGCGGGTGGCGCGCCCGGCCGCCTACTCTTGGCAGGCGGCACGCTGGAAGTCACGTGCGCTCACGGCGATGGCTCTTTCCTGTGAGCGACCACCATCAACGGCCACGGAATCGACCAAGACCTCCCCGGGATCGAGCCGTGCCAGGTCCCCGCCCTTGAAGTCCAAGCTGGCGGTGGAGAAGGAATTGTCCTTCGTCCAGCCATAAACGGAGTACGTGCGGTCACCTACGAGAGGTGTCGCCACTTTCAACGCCCGAACTCCAGGGCCAGGGAGTGCCGACGTGGCCCGCCATTCCACGGTCGTGCCAGCGGTTATGGCCGACACGACCCAACGGCCGACGTCGGCGTGCCTGGAGTCACTCCCGGCCGGATCATCAGGCCAGTAGAGCGTGACGCCATCGATCTGGTGATGGCAGGACGCGAGGTAGATGACGGTCTCGCCCGTTTCGGTCGATCCCACGCCGGTGACCCCATCGACCGGCACCGTGCATGAGCTCAGCAATGGCATCACCGCGACCGTCAGGGCCGCCAAGGCGAAGCGAGAGAACCGGGTCCTCGTCTTTCGGAGTCGCCCCCGCAATGTCAGCACGCGATGCATCTTGCCGTGACGCCAACCGCCCGGGGGGTCCACGGTGCGATTAGCGTGCGATTAGCGTGCGATTAGCCAGACGAAATCGCGGTCACCTGGCGTGGCGTCGGCGTTCCCCGGCCAGCACTGCGAGTCGGTCAAGCCCTCAAACCCCAGCCCGCCCCAGGTGCACATACCGTGTACCGCCGCATCACCACGAGCACTAGCCGGAGGGATGGACAGTCTCTCCGGCCCGCCTCCAATGCTCCGGCACCGGGTCGGTGGCTCTCCCCGCCCATCACGACTTCCGTCAGGTCCGGTGCTGCAACAACGGCGTGAACCCAAACGTGATTCTGCCCTAGTAGGCCGGGAACCCGAACAGGGCAACCGTGAGCACAACATTGAAAATGAACTCCAGAACAATGACCCAGGCGAGGGCGCCGATTCCATGAGCTCTCGTGGCTGCCCTGATGATGAAAGCGCCCAGGACGGCGAACTCGAGGACTGTGACGGCGACAAGGGATTCCGGCTCCCAGAAGAGCCGTGCCGCACCGCGCCGAGGGTCCTCGGCTTTCCATAGGTAGCCCTGACAAAAGAGCCAGCTCAGGGCCACTCCGATCGCCGCAGTGATCACGACAGCGGCGAGCCGACGAAAGCCGTGAATCGTTTGCCGCTCCACGTCAGTACCCAACGCTTATCCAATCCAGGACCACGTCAATGGGTGCCCTCTGCTCGCCTTCTGATGGAAAGTACTCCTTGCGTGAGGTTGTCCGCCCCCCGTTCTCGATGCCGAGCGCGTACGCCGAAGGGACGAGAGCGCCGGCGTCGTCGCTGGCGATCCCCGACGCCGCGCCGAGCCTGTCACCATGCGAAACCCTCATTGGTCGCAACGCGGTCGTTCCGCCCCGCCATCCCCGGTCGTAACCTCGCATCATCGACCCATTGACGAGATGAGGGCGACGATGATGACCGGATATGCAGTGACCAACCCGGCGACCGGTGAGGTCGTCAAGGAATACGCGACCGCCACCGACGCCGAGATTCAGGCCGCCATCGCAGCCGCCACGGCCGCTGCACTGGGCTGGGCGCGCACGACGACCGTCGCCGAGCGGGCCGCGCTGGTCCGACGGGTCGCGGAATTGCACACCGAGCGCAGGGGCGAGCTCGCCGAGATCATCGTCAGAGAGATGGGCAAGCCGATCGAGGACGCCATCGGCGAGGTCGAGTTCAGCGCCGCCATCTACGAGTACTACGCCGACAACGCCGAGGGCTGGCTGGCCGACGAGCCGATCGCGCTGCTCGGCGGAAAGGGTGACGCGGTGATCCGGAGGTCGCCGTTCGGCGTTCTGCTGGGGATCATGCCGTGGAACTTCCCCTACTACCAAGTGGCGCGTTTCGCGGGGCCGAATCTGTGCATCGGCAACACCATTCTGCTGAAGCACGCACCGCAGTGTCCCGAGTCGGCTGCGGCGATCCAACAGATCTTCGACGACGCCGGCTTCCCCGAAGGCGCCTACGTCAACATCTACGCCACCAACGAACAGGCCGCCGCCATCATCGCCGACCCCCGGGTCGCGGGCGTGTCGCTGACCGGCTCCCAACGCGCCGGCGCCGCAGTTGCCGAGGTCGCCGGCCGCAACCTCAAGAAGGTCGTGCTCGAGCTCGGCGGCTCCGACCCGTTCATCCTTCTTTCCACCGATGACGTCGACGCGGTTGTCGAGCGTGCCGTCGCGGCGCGGATGGACAACACCGGGCAGTCCTGCAACGCGGCCAAGCGGTTCATCGTCGCGGACGACCTCTACGACGAGTTCGTCGAGAAGTTCACCGCGGCCGTACTCGCGCACGCCGACGGCATCGCACCGCTGTCATCGGTCGCCGCCGCCGAGCGGCTGCAGGAGCAGGTCGACCGTGCCGTCGCGCAAGGGGCGTCGCTCGTCACCTCTGGCGAACGCCAGGGCGCGGTGTTCCCGACCGGGGTGCTCACCGGCGTCACCCCAGACAACGACGTCTACCGTGAGGAGCTCTTCGGCCCGATCGCGATGGTGTTCAAGGCCTCCTCTGAGGAAGATGCCGTCACCATCGCGAACGACACCCCGTTCGGCCTGGGCTCCTACCTCTTCACCACCGACGCGAAGCAGTCGGCACGGGTGGCCGACGGGATCGACGCCGGCATGGTGTTCGTCAATGGTGTTCTGCTGGACGGCGCCGAGCTTCCGTTCGGCGGCATCAAGCGTTCCGGCTTCGGCCGTGAGCTGGGCCGCTACGGCATGGATGAGTTCGTCAACAAGAAGCTCATCCGACGCCTGTCCTGATCACGACCAGGACCTTCACCTCGTGCTCAGCGTGGATGGAGCGAAGGTCACCTCTGGGCACGCTGAAGTCGAGCAACAGACGTGGCAAGCCGTCGGGCAAGCAGGGCTTCCGTCCCTGTTCCGCCACGACTGGCGACCTAGCGTGGATTGGTGGGACTGGGCTTCACCGTGACGGCGTGACCCAGTATTCAGGCAGCGGAGGCCCGAAGCGATGAAGACATACAGAGGCAACGCCATCGCCGTGGGAGTTCTGTTCATCCTCTGCTCCGCCGCGTCCATCTTGAGCATCGTTCCGCTGGGCGGGACAGTTGGCGCGCCCGTCGATTTCGCCAAGCTGGCGAGAAGCGACAACGCCGTGGTCATGACGGCGCTCATCGAGTTCGTCTGGGCCGCCACCGGGATGGGCATCGCCATCGCGCTGTATCCGGTCCTTCGACTGTTCAACCCGACTCTGGCTCTTGGAGCTGTCGCCGGCAGGGTGGTCGAGAACGTGTTCATCCTGCTCGGGACCGTCAGCCTGCTTGCGCTGCTGACCGTGAGCCAGCAGGCCGTAGCCTCCGCCGCCCCGTCCTCATTTCAAGCCACCGGAGACGCCTTGGCCGCCGTGCGGGAATGGGCGCCTGGGTTCGTCGCGGGGCTGGCGTTTGTCGTCGGGACGTTCATGTACAACTTCGTGATGTACCGATCAAGACTCGTTCCCCGATGGCTGTCCGCCTGGGGTCTTGTCGGCGCCATCTTGAGCCTGGTCGCCTACCTCTACATCGGCTTCACCCAGAACTTCGGCTTCACGACCGTGAACGACGTTCTCAGCGCCCCGATAGGTCTCCAGGAAATGGTCCTGGCCGTGTGGTTGATAGCCAAGGGATTCAACGTGTCGGCAATGCGTTCGATCGCGCCGTCGACCGTGCGTTCGACGACGCCCGCAGGTCTCGATCTCTAGGCGGCCCCCGGGCCGGAAGTGTCCGATACTGGCCGCCTCCGGGAATGTGGGTCATCTGAACGCGCTCAGTGCGGTCCAGAGTCAGGTCGCGGCTTCTCCGGCGGTCGGCCGAGCGTCAGCACGTCAGGGGGAAAGGAGCTTCCAATGACCCTCGGAGATGACTTCGACATCGCCGTCGATCACCTTGATGGCCGTCTGGTCGTCCATGGCGTACGCCGGACCCGCGATGTCGGCCGCCCAGCTTTCGGCCTCGGCCATGGAGTTGCCCGGCATGCCCTCCTCAGCCAGGTGCGGACAGATCGAGAAGTCGACCAAGCCCAACGTGCTGTCATCACCGCTCGGCGGTCTCCACTGGACGAAGTCCTCGCCGATCCGAGGTGTCATCACCATGCTCCCGGCGCTCAGTCCCACCCAGACCGTCTCGCTCAGCGACGGCAGCAGGTCGGCCAGCCCCGACTCCCGGATCCAGTGGCATAGATACAGGGCGTCACCACCCGACACGAGCAGGACATCGGCCTCCCGGACCACCGGCGCCCAGCGCTCTTCGTCGATGCTGGGCAGCGCGGTGAGCTCCAGCACGCCGACGGACTTCCAGCCCAGGTCGACCATAGGATTCTCGGACTTCCCGCTGATGAACTGCCAGGCCCGGACGCCGGGGCCGCACGAAGGATGTCCGTACATCGCGGTCGGGATGCACAGGGCACTGGAGTCGGCGATCGGCTTGCCCAGCAGGTCGACGAGCGCTTCGCGGATGCTCGCGTTCGTCACGCCACCCGACGTGAGAAGTAGCTTCACCATGCCTCCCCAATGTCACCCTCGGCGCGAGCGTACCGACCTCACGACAGCGCGCGAGCCGAAATCAGATCAACCCGAGCGGTCTGGTCCTGCGCCGTGATCGGACCGCCTCTTCACCCCTACGACGAGCGCCTTGCTCCGGATCCGACAACTACCGGCCGAATCCTTCACGGAACCCTCCGCCCGGCTGCGGGAACAAGCGGCCGCGCGTTCAGGGTCCCGATCGCGAGTCGGACCTGCGCGAGGCCGAACTGCGCACCCGTATCAGCTGTGAGCGGTCGACGCGTTGCGCCGTGTCATGGCCTCCCCTGGTGCGGAGCGCTGACCCGAGCTGTGAGGATCTGTCCGGTGCGGCCGTCTTCTACGGCCATCGCGGCCGCGTCCCATCTCGTCGCCACGATGAACAAGGTCCGGCCGTCATCGCCCCCGAGCATGCAGGCGAAACAGCCTCGGTCGGCCTCGATCGTCTGCAGCACCTCACCACCCTCGCGGACGCGTACACAGCGCTGATGCGGGACGTCGGCGTACCAGACCGCACCCTCGGCGTCGAGGCAGATGCCGTCCGGGGCGGCGTCAGCGAGGCCGGCCCAGACCCGACGGTTGCTCAGGCCGCCGTCGGGTGCAATGTCGAACGCCGTCAGCCGGCTGGCATAGGACTCGGCCACGATCAGCGTCGCGTCATCCCGAGTCACGGCCATGCCGTTGGGAAACCACACATCGTCAGCCACCGTCCGCATCTGACCGTCCGGACGGACGACGGCGATCGTGCCGGCGGCAGGTGGGGCGCCGGCCATCAGGTCGAAACCGATCTCGTTGACGAACGTGTTGCCGCGGCCGTCGACGACCACCTCGTTCCACACGCCCTGCATGTGGCCGTACGCCGTCAGGGAGCCGTCCGCCTGCTCAGCGAACACCCGGCGCGCGTTCCCGGACGTGATGACGAGCCGTCGGTCCGGCAGCCAGTCGATCGAGAAGGGCAGCCCGTCCATCGTCCGCATGACCTGCCGGTTGCCCAGGTCGTCGACGGTGAGAATCTCCCCGGCAACCCAGTCGCACACCCACAGCCGGTCTTCGTGCCATCGGGGTGACTCTCCCATGGCCAGACCGCTCACGAGGATCGTCGTCTCCGTCATGCCCGGCCTCCCTCGGTGCGCTCTTTCGATGGTGGCTGCTTCCCGTCACCGTTTCCAGTGGTCCCAAGGGATCACGCCCTTTCTCGTCCGGGGCTGCGGACGCCAGAACGAGACGTATCCGGCCGACCGCAGACGGAACGCCGGAGACTGGACCGAGCTCAGCGCCCCCCGGTGTCGTGGCGCCGGGTGTGCCCGGGACCGCGGAACCGGTGCACCTCCTGCGGCCAGTCGAGCGCGGTCGCGAGCCGACCGGCCCAGTACCGCGCTGCCTCGTCGTCGGGGACGTCGACGACGCAGAAGCCACCAAGGTGCTCCTTGGTCTCGACGTACGGGCCGTCGGTGAAGACCGGCTTCCCCTCGACCGCCACGACGCTGCACACCGCAGTGGAACGGTCGAGCCCGCCATTGGTGAAGATCAGGACGTCGTCGGCCTGCATCTCCTCGAGCACGGCCCGGGCGGCGGCGCCCTTCGCGCGCAGCTCGTCCTCCGTGTGCTCCTGCACCCACTCGTCGTTGAAGGTGATCAGGTACTCCGTCATGGTCGTCTCCCTCTCAGTCAGTCCCGGACGAGGGCCGCATTCGACTCCCGTGCCCGGCGGTCCCTCCGACCGCCACACTCGTTCCACGAACGGCCGCGCCCGGATACGACACCATCGCGCAGCTGATTTCCCTTGACGGTGGGCTCAAGGCAGTCGAGTCCGCACGTCGGTCACGAGGAGGTCCCCACGGGCGAGTAGCTGGCCTCCAAGGCTCGGGCGACGGCGTCGGCGTCTGCCTGCGCCAGGGCCTCGGGGTAGGCGGGAAGCAGGTCGTCCCAGACGGGCAGCCAGGAACCGTACAGCTGCCCCTGCCCCAGGGGACGGGCGAAGAACCAGACGTGCAGGTGCGCCCCGCCGTCCCCGACCCGGTAGACGTGGGCCCGGGCGATGTTCGGCAGGGCCTCCATGTGCCGGGCGATGTGCGTGCTCAGGACGCCGAGCTCGGCGGCCCGGTCGTCGGGGAGGTCGCCGAGGTCGTAGTGCTGCCTGGGCAGGAGCATGAGCACGAGGGGCACGCCGACCGGCCCGACACGGCGCAGCCGCCAGTGCTCGCTGACCCAGACGCCCTCCTCCCCCGCCGCGCAGGCGCCACAGCTTCGCGGGTCCTCGCCATCCCTCGGCTTCTCAGGCACCACGGGTGGGCGCATCGGGACGACGCGGAGGTTCTCCTGCTCGAAGGGGGCGACGTCCCAGCCCGTCATGCGCGAGAGGGGCAAACGCTGCTCGCTGTCTGCCCCGGCCAGCACATGGGCGTAGAAGTCGTCCGGCGACATTGCCATGGCCGGCACCCTAACGTGCGAGCACGGCCAAGTTCGCGGCTTCCGCGGCCCTGGCAGGCGCTGGATCGCGCGCCCAACGGCGCCCAACCTGCGGCCTCGCTGCAAGCACCTCGTATGCCGTCCGGTCGCCCCAGCGCCTGGGTTTGCCGGGAGTCGTTGCCGGCGAGTCGTTGCCGGCGTTCAGGCACGTGGACCCCTCCGGACGGGCACGCTGGTCCCGTGGACCAGCACGACGACGGGCGGGGACCCGAACCGCGCAGCCAGGGGGGCGGAGCGAAGTCCACGACGACGTAGGGGGAAGCCGTCGTCCTGGCGGCGTGGAACCTCGCGACATACGAGGGATCGAAGGGGCGGCTGGCCGCCCTCAGCCGCCCTCCCCGAGAGACCAGCGGCTGGAAGCCGGGACCAGCATCCTGAGCGTCGCGACCAGGACGCACGCGCCGACGACACCCGCAGCGGCGACGAGCCCGACGGCTCCCGCAGCCATGACCGCAGCCGGCGCGGCCGCGCTGTCGCACGTGTCGCCGGTGCAGGGCTGACCCATGGCAGCGGCTCCCGTGACGGCGAACGCGACCCCCGCACTCGCGAACGCGACGACCACAGCGAAGAGGGCCAACAGTCCTGACGCCGCCGCCCGGGGCAGCTGCACTCGGGCCAAGCCGAGCAAGGCACCGCAGCCCGTCGCGGCGCCCCCCAACCGCCACAGGGCGTGCACGGACGGGGTCATCGTGTCCACGGACTCCGGCTGGGCGAAGGCCCACGACACCTTGCTGGCGACGACGGCGCCGACAACGACCACGAAGGCCGCTGACACGACGGCCACGTAGGCCAGCCACGGCCCCTGGCTCCTGCTCTGCCGCCAGTAGACGTGCCCAGGTGGAGCAGCGGGCCAACGGGGGTCCGGGGACCAGCCCGGCGGCGGCGCCCAGCCTGGAGGAGGCGGAGGCCACCCCGGGGCTGGGACCCACCGCCAGCGCGCCTGACTCACGCACCGGAGTATGCACGAGCGTTGCCCTCCAGGCCCGGACCGCTGGGACGTTGGCCTCTGGCCACGGACCGGGAGCCGCCGCAGGCTGGCATTGCCCGGGTCGAGAGGACGTGGTGATGTCGTCGCTCAAGGTGGCTGCGTTCACGGTCATGGCTGTGTTCGCCGGGTTCGTGGCGCTGATGGTCATCGGGGAAACCCTTGTGGACCCGGGCGGCTGGAAGGCCGTGGGCATTACCGCCGCCTGGCTGGGTCCGTTGGTGCTGCTGTGCCTCATGGCCCGCGCTTGGCCGGACCTGGCCCTGCCCGTCCTTGCTGTCGCCGTGTGCGTACCCGTCGGGTTCGGGGTGTTGCAGCTGTTGGACTACGAACGCTGGCAGGCATGGGAGGACCGGACCGGGCCGGTGTCGTTGATGTTGATCGTCGTGGTCGCCGCCGCCCTGGCCGTCGAGGGCCTGACACACCCTGCCGCGGCGGGCGCCCTGACGGTCACGATCGTCGTGGCGCCAACGGTGCTGGCGATGATCGGGGCGGGAGACGGCTGGGTCCGGCCGCTGTCGATCTCGGTGCTGCTCATGCCCGTGCTCGCCTCCGGGGTGCTGTTCCTCCTGGCCGGCCGCAAGCCGGCGGGCGCCTCGACGCCCCGCCAGAACTTGCCTCGCCTCGGCTGAGCGGCCCGGCTCAGAAGACACCGACTGACCGGCTCGGTCATCGGCGCGGCGGCGGAGCCCGTCAGAACTGTTCGGCGAAGATCTCGGCGAACCTGCCGCCGGGGATCGTCAGGTCATCAAAGGTCCCCTGCTCCACGATCCGCCCCTCCTCGAAGACGTAGATCCGGTCCATGCCCCTGAGCGTCCAGGCACGGTGGGAGACCACGACGGTGATCCGGTCTGCCTTGGTGCGCTGAAGCCCCCGGAAGACCTCCTGCTCGGCCTCCGCGTCGATCGCCGAGGTCGGTTCGTCGAGGATCCAGATCGGGGCGTCACGCAGGTAGATCCGCGCCAGCGCCAGCCGTTGCCACTGGCCGCCGGAGACCCCGACACCGCCCCACTGCTGCCCGAGCTGGGTGTCCAGGCCCTCGGGCATGGCACGCACGAAGTCCCCGGCCTGGGCAGCGTCGAGGGCGGCCCACGCCTCGCCATCGGTGATGTCGTCCCTGGGTGACCCCAGGGTCACCGTCTCCCGGACGGTGAACTCGTAGCGTCCGAACTCCTGCGTCAGGAGCCCGAACAGCCCGAGCCACCGGTCCTCGCCGAGCTCGTCACGGGTGCGGCCGTCCACCGTGACCGACCCCGCGGTGGGCGCGACCAGGCCCAGGATGCTGTGGACGGTGGTGGTCTTTCCTGCGCCGTTCACCCCGACCAGGGCGATGACCTCGCCGCGACGGGCTGTCAGCTCGACACCGCTCACGGCGTCGGCGCTGCGGCCCGGGTACCGGTGGGTCAGCCCCCGCACGACGAGCGTGTCGGCGCTCTCGGCGATCGCGTGCCGGCGCGGTGGCGGAGCAGCGGCGTGGAAGTCGCGCAGCTTCGTCGTCTGCGGGGCGTACTGGATCAGCAGCGACAGGTAGTGGCTGCCCTGGGCCACCGCACCCACGGCCGCGACCACGCCGAACACCCCGGCTGCGGCCGCAGGTCCGAAGTCGAGCCCGACGATGACGGCGCCGATCGCGAACGCCAGCAAGGCCGTCGACGCCAGCCCGACCATCCATCCCGAGGCCAGGGACGCCCGGAGCGGGATGTCGCGTGCCTCGACGACGGCGTCCTGCTGCAGGCGCACCATCTGGGCCACCCGGTCGGTCGTGCCCAGGCTGGCCAGCTCGGTGAGGCTGCGCTGCTGGCTCAGCGTCTCGCGCAGGTAGCGGTCGCGCTGGTAGACCCGGCCGATGATCGACCACATCCGCTCGTGGGCCCTGCTGACGTATCGGCCGGCAACCAGGGCCGGCAGCATCGCCAGGACGACCAGCCCCGCAGCCAGCGGGCTGAAGCTGTACAGGGCGGCGACGACACCGGCCGCCGCCAGCATCGACTCCACCCCGACGACGGCGTCGACGTAGAAGTGCGAGACCGCGTCGATGATCGCCCGGCTGTGGCCCTCCACCTCCGCGGCGATCCGGGCGTCGGCCAGCCGGGACGGGGGCATCCTGGCGGCGTCCACCGCCAGCCGGGACTGCATCGCAGCGCAGGTCCGCAGCATCGCCCGCTCGCCGACAACCGCCCAGATCGTATGCGCGGGCCCGGTCAGCCCGACGACGGCAACCACTGCGAGCAGCGGGAGCACCAGACTCGCCATCGTGGCCCCGGGCCCGAGCCCCCGGATGAGGGCCGCCGTCGCCAGCACCTGGACGGCCGGGACGAACGCCAGCACCACGGCGAGCACGGTCACCACGACTGCGGGGCCGCGTGCTGCCCGAAACGTCTGGCCGCCCACGAAGGCGACGTCGCCCCACACCTGCCTCACCCGGACCGCCCCCTGCGCCACCTCGTGGGCCTCCCGGCGACGAGCTGGCCGCCGCGCCCACCCCAGAGTCGACCGTGGCCGTGCCGACACCGCAACTGGTTTCCCGGCCAACGGCGAGCCGGCTCACGGCCTCTCAGCTCGCCGCGGCGGCACTCGGGGACGGCGGCGTCAGGACGGCGTGATCAGCTGCTGCAGCGCCCAGCGGTTGCCGTCCGGGTCGTCAAAGCGCACGAACCGCCCCCAGGGCTGCTCGTCGACGTCGCTGCACCCCACCCCGCGGTCGCGAAGGTAGGCGCAGGCCTCGTCCGCGTCCGCCACGACAACCTGGATGAACTGCGAGGAGCCCTCCGGCATCATGCCGAGCCCCGTGCCGAAGCAGAAGGAGCACGCCGACCCGGGCGGGGTGACCTGCACGAACCGCAGCTCGGGGGTGACGGTCTGGTCGTGGTCGATGCTCCAGCCCAGCTGGTTGCCGTAGAACTCGACCGACCGGTCGACGTCCTGCACGGCCAGCGGGATCAGCTCGATCTTGAAGTCCATGGTGTGCCCCCTCGGCGTGGATTCCTGCCTCTCGCAACGTAGCCCCTGGGGAGCGAAAATGGCACGGCAGCTCAGGCGAACTCGGCCTCGCCGCGCAGCACGGGTACGCAGCCGCCGCCGACCTTCGCCCGTATGCCGTCGTGGCCTCGCCAGGCCTGCAGCTCCAGACGGCTCGGGCGCCCCATCTCCCCGCCCTGCACCGACGTGAAGGTGCGGTTGGGTGAAGACCGCCAGGGCGTTTCCCCCGAACCGCTGCTCGGTGAAGACGTCAACGGTCACGAACGGTGAGCTCGACACGGCACGGACCCCACCGAGGCCCCACCCAGCCTGGGTCAGGGTCGCTCGGTGGCCACGGCTCCCGTCGTGGCGTGGCGCAGTAGCAGGGCGGCCAGCGGGAGCTCGATGAGGACCGCACTGACCAGCGCCACGAGCCGGTCGCTGCTCTCGGCTGTCATGACGTCGAACCACGCGTCGGCGACGAGGAAGGCGGCCGAGGCGAAGGCCGCGGGGGCGAGCAGGGGGTGCTGCCGGCGCGCGAGCACCCCGGTCGCGCCGAGCACGACGATCAGCAGGACGTCGAAGCCGACCCAAGCACCGTTCCAAGTCGAGATGACGTAGGTCTGCGGCAGCGACGTGGCCAGCCAGGCGGCCCACGGGACCAGGAGCGCCGCGCACGCCAGGAAGACCATGGCAGCCCCACGCACCCGGGGGGTGCGAAGCGGCCTGGCCGGGACCGGGGACGGGGCGACAGGCGTCGGGGCGATGGTCGGGCTCACCCGCCCAGGGTGCGGCACCCGCCCGGGCGCCGGCTGTCGCGCACCTGTCCCGGGGCTGTGGGCTGCGGTCGCGTCAGCAGAACGCGTCGCGCGAGCGCTCGAGGACCTCCGCGGCGTACGCGTAGCCCTCGGCGTGGTTCTCGCGCGCAGGCGCGGCGAACCGCGGGTTGCCCCGCGCCACCTCCCGGGCGATGAACGCCCCCGTGCCGCGGACCCGCTGGACGGCCGCGTCCACGAGCTCGGCCGGGGTGGCGCCCAGGCCGTAGGTGAGCCCGCCGTCGCCAGGTGGCGGTGGGACCGGTGGCCGGCGCGCGACGGCGGCACGTTCCCGCAGAGGTTGAGTCGCACCTCCCACGACCACCCCACACTGGAAGCAGGCCGTGCGTGGCGCGGCTCGTGGAAGGGAGGGCCGGTGGCCAAGAAGCGGTGGAGTGACCTGAGCCCGAGCCAACGCAGACTGATCGTGGTCGTGGGCATCGCCGAGGGCATCGTCAAGATCGCGGCGCTGGTGGACCTCCGGCGACGCCCCGCCGACGAGGTCCGCGGCTCGAAGAAGGTCTGGGCGACGGCGATCGTCCTGGTGAACTCGGTCGGCGTGCTGCCCTCGGCATACTTCCTCTTCGGCCGGCGACGGCAGACCTGACCGGGTCCGGTTCGACCAACCGGCTCCGCCAGATGCCGGAGCCGGACCTCACTCATCGAGGTGACGGCTCGTCATACCCCGTCCCCGTGACCACTACGCCGCTTGCGCGTGGGCCGCCGCCCACCCTGACCGTTCACTGGGAGGGACGGGCACGCGCTGCGGAACGGGGAGACGATGACCATTGCCACGGCCGACGTCGCCCGCATCCTCCTGGCCCTGACGATCATCCTGGTCACCGCGCACGGCATCGGCGGTCTCTTCGCCAGCCTGCGCCAGCCGCGGGTCATCGGCGAGATCCTCGGCGGGCTCGTGCTCGGTCCCACGGTCCTGGGCGCGCTGGCCCCGGCGGCCGAGCGCTGGCTGTTCCCCACCAGCGGCCCGACGGCCACCGTGCTGGGCTCGATCTACCAGCTCGGCCTGCTGCTGCTGATGTACTGCTCGGGCATCGAGGTCCGCTCGGCGGTCAAGCGCCGCGAGGGCCGGACCGTGGCCTCCATCCTGCTGCTCGGCACCGTGGTGCCGTTCCTGGCCGGCCTGGCCGTCCTGCCCTTCCTCCACGAGCGCACCTTCTTCGGCCCGTCCGGCAACCACACCTCGTTCCTGCTCGTGTTCGGCGTGGCCATGGCCGTCACGAGCATCCCGGTCATCTCGCGGATCATGTTCGACCTGGGCATCCTCGGGACTCCGTTCTCGCGCATCGTGATCGGCGCCGCCGTCGTCGAGGACGTCCTGCTCTACGTCGTGCTCGCGGTGGCCCTCGGCGCCGCCGCCCATCCCTCCAGCGCCGGCTTCGGCCTGCCCGCCGCGCTCGGCGTGCACCCCGGCTCCGGCTGGGACTTCGGCTACCACGCCGCGGCCACCGTCGCCGTGCTCGGGCTGAGCCTGCTCGTGGGGCGGCCGCTCTACCGCGCGGCCACGGGATCCCGGCTCAACCTGCTCCACCGCCACAGCCCGGTGGCCTCCCAGCTCGTCTTCCTGCTGGTGGCCTGCCTGGTGTGCGTCTTCCTGGGCATCCAGCCGTTCTTCGGGGCGTTCGTGGCCGGCATCATCGTCGGCTCGGCGACGAGCACCCCCAACCCGACCGAGGAGGGCGCCGCGGTCGCGATCAAGGACTTCGCCTTCGCGTTCTTCGTGCCCATCTACTTCGCGATCGTCGGCCTGCAGCTGGACCTGCTGCACGGGTTCAACCCGCTCTTCTTCCTCGGCTACCTCGGCTTCGCCTGCCTGGTCAAGGCCGTCAGCGTGTATGCCGGGGCTCGCGTGGGCGGGCAGCCTCCGCACGCCTCGGTGAACCTGGCGGTGGCCATGAACGCGCGCGGCGGCCCCGGGATCGTGCTGGCCTCGGTCGCCTTCGGCGCCGGGATCATCAACCAGTCGTTCTACGCCGTGCTGGTCCTGCTGGCCATCGTCACCTCGCTGCTGGCCGGCGCCTGGCTCGAGCGCGTGCCGCGGGACCGGCTGCTCGGCACTCCCGAGGGCGCGATTCCTGCGCAGGGCGGCCGGCGCGTGATCCGGCGCGCCGCCTCGCGCAGCCGCACCGAGTAGGCCGAGCGTCCCGGCACGGGGTCGGTCCCTCCGCAACGCCGGGCCCGTCGGCCCCTACCGGAGCACCACGGCGGCGCTCCACGCCGCGTGTTGTCCAGCGGACGCCATCGCCTCAGTCCTGCGCCATCGACTCGGTGAGCCCGGCACGCCACTCCGGTGGCTCGAACGGCTGGGCGTAGTAGCGCGTCTCCCGGGCGACGAGCCCGTCGTCGTCGAGCTCGAAGACGACGACCACCTGCCAGGCGTCCTCGCCGTAGCGGTTCGTCGCCTCGGCCACCCACACGCGCCCGGCTCCCACGACGCGCCGCAGGGTCACCTGCGGCCCCCCGGCGGGGAACGCTTCCTGCATCCGCCGCATCGCATCCCGTCCGCGGATCCGCTCCCCCGACTGCGGCATCTCCATGACGAAGTCGGGGCGGCGCAACAGCGCCTCGCGGTCGGCCGACAGACCCGCGCCGTCCAGGCCGAGCATCGCCTCGATCCCTTCCCTCATCGCGGCGGCGTCGTCCTGCGCGATCGCCCTCCTGAACAGCTCCTGCACCGAGTGCTCGTCCATAGCCCTGCTCCTCCCGCAGCCTCCCCTGCGACCCACGATGCCAGAGCCCGCCTTCGGTGAACACGGCCCGAAGGCGGGTTCGCCTCCCCGACCAGCCCGGTCCGGGAGCGCGAGCCCTGCTGGCCGCCCGGGCGCCGGCTCGCGAGGGATCGGGGACTCAGCGAGCGGGAGCCAGGGGTCAGCGAGCGGGAGCCGGCTCCGGGGACGGCCGCCACTCTCGCCTGAGCAGCCCGTAGACCCACGAGTCGGAGACATCGCCGTTCACCACGCAGTCCTCCCGCAAGGTCCCTTCCCGCACGAACCCGAGCTTCTCCAGCACGCGGGCGGACCCCCCGTTGCGCGTATCGGTCTCCGCCTGGACCCGGTTCAGGTCCAAGGTGTCGAAGGCCCATCGCAGCAGGGCACGGGCGGCCTCCGTCGCGTAGCCATTGCCCCACGCCGCGTCGTCGAAGCAGTAGCCCAGCGACGCGCTCCGGTAGTCCGGGTTCCACCGGGTCAGGCTGCACCAGCCGATGAACGCCCCATCGGAGACCCGGTCCACGGCCAGTCGTGCCCCGGTGCCCCCGTCGGCCATCTGCCGGCAGGCCGTGATGAACCGCCCGGCGCGCTCGCGCCCGCTCCACGGCGGCGCGTCCCAGTAGCGCAACACGTGAGCACTGCTGTGCAGCGCGAAGAGGTCGTCCACGTCCGTGTCTCCGAAGGGGCGCAGCCGAAGGCGAGCGGTGTGCAGCGTGGGGGTGGGCAGCGACATGGGCGTCATGGTCCCTTCGTGAGGGGTGGCCGATCAACCAGGTATCCGGAGCCGGCCCTGCGCTGCACGCCGTCCCTGATCGCGCCCCGGAGGCGGCCGTCCCACCGCGCAGGGGCGACGACGAGACTCAGCCGCCATGGGCTCACACGCCCCGCCGCCGTGACGTTCAACGGGCATGACAACCACCACTGCCACCGTGGTCTACCTGCCCGTCCCCGAGGAGCTGCTCGCCCGTGTCCGCCGGACCGGCCGGGACGACTTCGGCAACCGCGTCGAGCCCCAGGTCCGGGAGGCCGGGCTCCCGCTGCGCTGCTGCCTGCGCCTCTCCCGCGACGGCGAGCGCCTGCTGCTCATCGCCCACCGCCCCGCCGACGTCGGCGGCCCGTACGCCGAGGTCGGCCCGGTGTTCGTGCACGCCGAGGACTGTGGCGGCTACCCCGGGTCGAGCACCTTCCCGCCCGAGTTCCGCGACCGTCTGGCCGTCCTCCGGCCGTATGACGCGCGCGGGCTCATGCTCGACGGTCGCCTGGCCCAGCCGGGCCAGAGCGAGCAGCTGGTGCACGAGCTGCTGGGCGACCCGGCCGTGGCCTACGTGCACGTGCGCAACGTGGTCGCCGGCTGCTGGAACTTCACCGTCCGGCGCGCCTGACTCAGCGGTGCGGGTCCCGGGTGGACAGGGACAAGCCGGTGTACCCGGTGACGGCCTCGAAGCCGAGGTCGGCATAGAGAGCCAGCGCGGCGGCGTTGTCCGCCTCCGTGGTGAGGGACAGTCGCAACGCGCCGTCGGCCCGGGCCGCGTCACGGACATGGGTGACCAGCGCGCGACCGACGCCGTGACGACGGCGGCGATCCGCGACATACAGGTCCCGCAGCTGCCAGAAGTGGCCCAGCCGCTGGGAGGCCGGGGTCACGGCGACGAACGCGAAGCCGTCCACGTCCCCGCCACTGCGCGCGACGAAGGCGCGGAGCCGCCCGGCCTCGAGCTGGGCGGACAGCCAGGCCTTCGACCGGTCCGGGTCGCCGGTCTCGCCGTAGTGGCATCGGTACTGGTCGAACAGCACCGCCACGCTCGGCAGCCACGGCGAGGCGGCGCCAACCTCGGCGATCCCGGGAGCGGCGCTCATGCCGCAAACGCTACAAGCGACGGCGGGTCAGCCCCTGAGCGGGCACAAGGGATGGCCGGCGCCGGGGCCGGGCGCCACCCCGGGCGTGAAGCGCCGATCGTCGAGACCTAGGCTTCGGCGACACCGGTCCGGGCGCCCCCCACCCGGCCGGACGGCCAAGCAGCACAGGCGTATTCGCGGCCCCCACCGACGCGCACCCTGGCGACAGCACGGCATACCAGCGTCCGCCCCCCAGGTCGCGACAGCGACCGCGACCGCATCCGTGGAGACCTCACGTGCTCGGCCACTCCCACGCCCTGTCCGGCCTCGCCGCCGGCGCCGCCACCCTGCCGTTCGCCCCGGTGCACAGCGCCGCGCAGCAGACCGCCTGGGTGGCCGCCTGGGGCGGCTTCGCCATGCTGCCCGACCTGGACCAGCGCGGCGCCACCATCGGGCGCATGTGGGGCCCGGTCACCGAGGCGCTCGCCACCGGCATCGGGGCGATCTCGCGTGGGCACCGCAACGGCACGCACGACGCGATCCTCGCCCCGCTGGCCTTCGGCGGCCTGGCCTGGCTGGCCGGCCAGCACCCGTGGACGTCCCTGGTGATGCTGGCGTTCGCGATCGGCCTGGCCCTGCGGGCGTGCAACTTCGTCATCCCGGGCCGGGCCGAGAACACGGTCATCGGCAACCTGGCCATGTCCGCGCTCGGCGCCTGGTGGATCACCGCGGCCGGTCACGCCAGCGCGCCGTGGCTGCCGCTGGCCGTCGCCGGCGGCGTGCTGGTCCACATCGCCGGGGACTGGTTCACCGTCGGCGGGATCCCCGTGCCGTTCACGTGGTTCGGCGGCCACGCCACGCGTGTCGCCGGGCGCTTCTTCAAGACCGGCGCGCCGGTCGAGCTCTACTTCGCGGCGCCGATGCTGCTGCTCGCCACCGTCTACGCGCTCTACCGCAACACCGGCGTGTATGCCGCGACCGCGTCCCTGCGGGCCGCGCTCCGCACGCTCGGCTGACCCGGGGAGCAGGGCGGACCGCCCCGGACAGCACCGGACCCGCGCCCCCGGGGGGTGGGACGCGGGTCCGGGAGTCTGGTCTCAGCTGTCGCGCGAGGCCCGAGCCGAGCGCAGGACCGCCAGGCAGAGCAGCAGGAGCGTGCCCTCGACCGCGAGGCTGATCAGGCCGAGCGGCTCGGTCCAGTTGCCGCGGTCGTCGGTGTAGTCGGGCATACCCGGACCACGCGAGAGGGCGTAGCCCACCAGCGGGCCGAGCGCGACGCCGACACCCACGAACCACGCGGTCAGGCGCCGGCGCGCCGGGGCCAGCAGCAGGCCGATGGCGACGAGGACCGACACGACCTCGAGCACGTAGTAGCCGGCGCCCACGTAGGACGGGTCCTTCGAGCCGGGGAAGCCGCCCTGGTCGACGACGTGGATCCAGCCCACGCCCAGCGAGAGCGCGGCGCCGGCGAGGCGGGCGGCCAGGGAGTGCGCCGCGCCCGTTGCGGGAGCACCCTGCGTGGTGGTCGAAGTCTGCGGTCGGACGTCGGTCTGCGGCGTCGGGGTGGGCATGACATCTCCTTCCGGGGTGGTCAAGGCGTTCCACCGTGCCGACCTTTTCTCGGACGAACCTCGGAGCCGCCGACACGGTCCCTTGCCGGCCCCGGTCAGCGCCCGGGCGTCGCCGATCCGAACCGGGCGATGCAGTGCCACACCCGCTTGAGGGACTGCGGGTCGTGCCGGCCGGTCGCGACCGCCTCCCCCACGACCCGCGCGTCGAGCCGTCCGTCGCGGGCGATCGCCAGCCCGAGCTCGACCACCTCGGGCCCGCGGTAGTCGGGGTGGCGTTGCAGCTCGGCCACGTCCAGCACCCAGCCGGGGTGCCACTCCACCGGGCACGGCAGGGCGCGGGCGAGCGCCTCGACGCGGGTCCCGCGGTAGCAGGGGTCCAGCACCAGCGCCTCGACGTCGTCCGCCAGGCGGACCGGCCCGTGCACCTGCGCCTCGACGTAGTCGTCGAGCAGCTCCGGCTCCCCCGGCCGGGCCCGCTCCAGGAGCCCCATCCGGGCGGCGACCCCGAAGTGCTCCGGCTCGAAGACGCTGTCGGGGTGGCAGAACGTCGTGCGCTGCAGGGTGGCCGAGGTCAGCCGGAAGTACGCCGACCCGAACCGGGGCGCCGCTCCCCCGGGACGTCGCCACAGGTTCAGCGCCCCGTAGGTGGGGCGGTGCGCGGGGTCGGCGTTGTCGTAGGCGCCGCCGAATATCCTGCTCTCCCAGCGGAACCGGTCCCCACCGGGGTGGGCGGTCAGCCCGCCGTTGCTGGTGCCGGTCTCGAACTGGGAGCGGTAGCGGCCTTCCCTGGCCAGCGCCGCGAGGATCGGGACACCACCACCGTCGCAGCGGTCGGGGTGGAAGCTCATCGTCACCCGCAGGCCCGGGTCCAGGGGAGGGCCCGAGGCGAGCCCGGCCACGTGCGCCAAGGCACGGGTCTGCGAGTCGGGGTCAGCCACGTCGCGCCCCGTCGAGGATCGGGGTCTGCTCGGTGACGTAGAAGCCGGTCAGCGCGGCATACAGCAGCAGCATCACCGGCGCCGACACCATCCCCACGGCCACGATGACCGGGTAGACCAGCGTCCCCAGCCCGAAGCGGCGCACCGCGCGCCGGCCCGTGTCCGCATCAACCGGCTCGTGCAGCAGCTGCCGCCGGACCATGTGGCGCAACATCACGGTGAAGCTCACCGCCATCCCCTCCATGGACACCCCGTAGAGCAGGGCCGCCAGCCGGGCGTCGGTGCCGCCCTCACGGAGGAACGAGGCCAGCGTCGAGGTCGTGAACGGGATGGTGGTCACGAACAGCAGCAGGACGAGGTTGACGTAGAGCAGCACCCGGTCCACCCGCGCCACGAGGGTCATCAGGGCGTGGTGGTTGACCCAGATGACGCCGACGATGAAGAAGCTCACCGCGTAGGCGGCGAAGGAGGGCCACTCCTGCACGAGCTGCTGCCCCAGCGACCCGTGGCCCTCGGGGTAGACGTGCAGGTCCAGCACGAGCAGCGTGATGACCACGGCCATCACCCCGTCGCTGAACGCCTCGAGCCGGGCCTTGCCCATGGGCACCTCCTCGTGCCGGACCATACCGGCCGCCCCCACGGGGTGGCCGTCGCGCGAGGTGGCGACACGGCATACGTTGGGCAGACCCGGACGAAGGAGGAACCACCATGGGCATGTTCGACGACCTCAAGGGCAAGGCGGAGGGCCTCAAGGGCAAGGTCGGTGACCTCGTCGACGAGCACGGCGACCAGATCGGGGAGGGGCTGGAGAAGGCGGGCGAGTTCCTGGACGACCGCACCGGCGGCAAGCACACCGACAAGATCGCCACCGGCGTCGAGAAAGCCAAGGACGGCCTGGACAAGCTCGACGGCCGCGACGACGACATCCGCTGACGCCTGGCGTCCCGGGGGGCCCCAATCCTCCCGGGATGCGCCGTTCTGAGGGGACTCTGAGAATGGGTGGGCAGCATGCGGCGCGACCGCCCCGACTCAAGGAGACCCTGTGTTCGACACCGTGTTCGGCCTCCCGATGCACCCCCTCGTGGTCCACGCCACCGTCGTGCTCGTGCCGGCCGCCGCGCTCGCCGTACTGCTGGCCGCGCTCTGGCCGGCGTTCCGGCGCCGCGCCGGGATCGTGCCGCTGCTCCTCAGCATCGTGGCCCTCGTCCTGGTGCCGCTGAGCACCCAGTCCGGCGAGGCGCTCGAGCGCCGGGTCGACCACTCCGCGGTCCTGGAGCGGCACACCGAGCTCGCCGACGGGCTGCTGCCGTGGGTGGCCGTCCTCGTCGTCGCGGCCGCCGCCCTCTACTGGCACCACCGCCAGGCCGGCACGCGTGGCGGCCTGCCGCGCGCCCTCGTCGTCGGCGGCATCGTCCTCGGCCTCATCGGGGCCGGCGGCACGACCTTCCAGGTGGTGCGCATCGGCCACACCGGCGCCCAGGCCGCCTGGTCCGACGTGGCCAAGACCGCCCCCAAGTCCGGGGGCGAGGACGGCAACTGAGCCTGCGGCGCGCCTCCGCCGTGCGACCCTGAGCCCGTGACCACCATCGAGCCCAGCGTCCTCGTCGTCGAGGACGACGACGAGCTCGCCGAGCTGCTCACCCGGGTCCTCGAGTCCGAGGGGTATGCCGTGGAGCGGGCTCGCGACGGCCAGTCCGGCCTGCACGCGCTGCTGAGCGGCGACTTCGACGTCGCCGTCCTCGACCGCGGCCTCCCCGACGGCGACGGCCTGGACACCCTGACCCGGCTGCGCCGGGTCGGCAACCAGACCCCCGTCCTGGTCCTGACCGCCTACGGCACCGTGGAGGACCGCGTCGCCGGCCTCGACGCCGGGGCCGAGGACTACGTCGTCAAGCCCGTGGCGGCGGAGGAGCTGTGCGCCCGGCTGCGCGCGCTGCGCCGCCGCCACGCCGACACGGCCGTCCTGCTGCCCCTCGGCGAGGGCTGGCTCGACGTCGAGGGGTGCGCCGCCCGCCGGCCGGACGGCAGCGTGGTCGAGCTCTCCCGCACCGAGCGCGACCTGCTGGCCGCCCTCGCGAGCCGGCCGACCCGCGTCTTCAGCCGGGACGAGCTGCGCGAGCGGGCGTTCGCCGAGGCCGAGAGCCCCGGCGCCGTGGACACCTACGTCTACTACCTGCGCCGCAAGCTGGGCACCGGGGTGGTGCAGACCGTCCGCGCCGTGGGTTACCGCGCCGGCGAGATCACGTGATCGCGCGGACCGGTGGGGCCCACAGCTCCCCCGCCCTGGACCGGGCGCGTCGGCACGTCGCGACGATGGTCGCCGCCGCCGTCATGCTGGGCGTGCTGCTGGCCAGCGGCGTGACCTGGCTGGCGGTGGTGCGGGCCCGCGACGCCAGCGCCAACCGCGCCCTGAGCGCGGCGGCCGAGCACGCCGACGACGTCCAGGACCCGCCGGCCGACACCTTCCTGTTCATCCGGGACGCCTCCGGCCACGTGCACCGGACCCCCGACGCCCCGGCCGGCCTGCCGGTCGCGGCGGCCATGACGCAGGTGGGCCGCACCCGCCACGCCGACCAGCGCGAGGTGAGCATCGCCGGGACGGAGTACGCCGTGCGGACCGTCGTCCGTGACGGGGCCGTCGTGCAGGCCGCGCAGGACCTCACCGGCCGCGAGCAGGAGCGGCAGCGGCTGGCAGGCGCCCTGCTGCTGGCCCTGCTCGTCGGGCTGGCCCTGGCCCTGGCCGCCGGGACCGCGCTCGCCCGGCGCGCGACCCGGCCCCTGGCCGAGGCGCTGGAGCGCCAGCGCCGCTTCGTCGCCGACGCCAGCCACGAGCTGAGGACCCCCCTGTCACGGCTGGCGATGCGCGCCGAGCTGCTCACACGTGAGCTCCGCCCGGCGCCGGCCACCGGCCCGACGGCTTCCGACCCGACAGCCACCGGCCCGACAGCCGCCGGGGACGACCACGCGGCCGCGGCCCGGCGGGACGCCGACCTGCTGCTGCGCGACGCGCAGACCATGTCGGAGGTGCTCAACGACCTGCTGGTCTCTGCCCAGCTGCGGGTCAACCCCGCCGGCGGCACCCCGGTCGACGTCGCGGCCCTCGTCACCGAGGTCGTCGCCGCGGACCAGGTGCGTGCCGACCTGGCCGACATCAGCCTGACGGCGGCGGCTCCGTCCACCGGCGGGGAGGGCACCACGGTGCTCGGCAGCCCGACCGCTCTGCGCCGCGCGCTGGGTGCACTCGTCGACAACGCCCTGGCCCACACCCCGCCCGGCGGCACGGTGCAGCTGACGACCACGACCGACGGCCACCGGGTCCGCGTGAGCGTGCGCGACGACGGCGAGGGCCTGGACCCCGACCGCCTCGAGGAGCTGCTGCGCCCGTTCGGCCGGGGGCACGACGACCGGCGGCGCTTCGGCCTGGGCCTGGCCCTGGTCCGCGACGTGCTGGAGGCCCACGGCGGCACCCTCGGGGTCGAGAGCAGCCCCGGCCACGGGGCGAACTGGATCATCAGCCTGCCGGTGCGCACCCGGCCACCCCGCACGTCCCGGGCACCCCGGACCGCCTGACCTGCGAGCACCGGCCTGAAGCGGGGGCGGCCAGCAGCGGGGGCGGCAGGCAACGCGGGCGGCAGGCAGCCGGGAGTCCGATCCCCGGACAGGGCGTCCGTATGACGAGAATCCCGGCGCGGGCGGAATAGCCCCCGGGGGTGCCGGTCGTTGAACGGTCCATGACCACTGTGGGCCAGCCCCGTTTCCCGCGCGTCGTCGACGACGTCACCGTCCGCCTCATCGCCGGGGTCGTGCTGCTCCTCGGCGTCGTCGCGCTCGCCGCCCACCAGTGGTGGCTCTACGCCGTGCTGGCCGTGGACTTCATCCTGCGTGCCGCCCTCGGCCCCCAGGCGAGCCCGATCGCCCGTCTCGTCCAGACCGTCATCCGTCCGCGGGTGAGGGCGGCCAAGCGGCCGACCGCCGGGCCGCCGAAGCGGTTCGCCGCGAGCATCGGCGCCGTGCTGACGACCGCGGCCTCAGTGCTGTGGCTGACCGGCGTCGCCGCACCCGTGGTGCTCGCCATCGGCGTGGTGATGGTCGTCTTCCCCGCACTGGAGTCGCTGCTGGGCTTCTGCGTCGGCTGCGTGCTCTTCGGTGGGCTGATGAAGCTTGGCCTGGTGCCCGAGGAGGTCTGCCTCGAGTGCGCGGACATCAGCCTGCGCCAGCGCGCCACGGCCTCCCCGCGCTGAGCGCAGCAGGGGCGCCAGCGCGAGCATCGACAGCGTCCCGGCCCCCTCGCCGGGGGTGGTGTAGGCCGCCACGTCAGCCCCGCCAGATCAGGACGACCGCGCGGTCGTCGGTCTCGCCGGCCAGCGCCGTGGCACAGATCCGGTCCGCTCCCCCGGTGAAGCCGTGCGACACGAGCCGCTCCGCGGTGCCGAGCATCCGGTCGATCCCGACCGTGAGGTCGCGGGTCCGCGTCTCGATCACCCCGTCGGTGTAGAGCAGCAGGGCGTCCCCGCGCTCGAGCACGCCATCGGCCCGCGGGAAGGACATCCCGTCCATCACGCCCAGCAACGGTCCACCCGGGTCATCCATCAGCTGCCAGCGTCCGGACCCGGCGGAGAACTTCGCCGCCGGGGGGTGGCCGGCCCCGCCGACGCAGAACCGGCCGGTGTCCAGCTCCAGGGCGACGTGGATCGCGGTGGCGAAGCCCTCGTTCCACTTCTGGCGCAGCAGGTAGCGGTTGGCCGCAGGCAGGAAGTCCTCCGGGGGCATGGCGCCGAGCAGGCCGCCCAACGCGCCGGAGAGCAGGAGCGCCTTGGCCCCGGCGTCGACGCCCTTGCCGGAGACGTCGACGAGGGTGACCTCCAGGCGGTTGCCGTCGTCGGAGCGGGTGGCGACGATGAAGTCGCCCGAGAAGGCGTGCCCGTAGGCGGACTCCAGCGCCGTCTCGGCGTGCCACGGCCTCGGCAGGTCGGGCAGCACTCCGTGGGCGCGGAGCCGGTCCCGCAGGTCCACCAGCATCGACTCGCCCAAGGTGCCCTGGACGCCCAGCCTCGCCCGCGACAGGCCCAGCCAGAGCATCGAGGCGCTGACGACGAGCAGGACGAACCCGGCCCCGGAGTAGGAGATCTTGGTCTCGGACAGCTCCCACCCGGCATACCCGAAGCCGGCGGCGATCGCCGCGTAGACGACCGCGATCCACCGTGGGGTGAGGAACAGGCCCGCGAGCACCGCCACGGGCACGAAGATGCTCCAGGGCACCACGACCGGGAACTGCACCAGGACCCAGGTGGCCAGACCCGTGAGGGCGACGAGGGCGCAGCCGGTGGCCGGGGTCACCTTGGAGCTGAAGCGCGAGACCCGGCGGGCCATCCGGAGGAAAGTGGTGCGTCTGCGGGGTCGGGCAAGCATCTCGACCTGCGTCGTCACAGCACGAACGTAGTCAGGCAGCAGCGCACCATGGGGATCTTTACCCTCTTCTGGCGCGTCACTGGCCTGTCGTTGACCGTTGCCCTCAGCCCTCGGAGGCCGTGGTGGGGGGCAGCTCGCCCTGGTGCTCGTAGCGCCAGATCATGGCCAGCCGTCGCTTGTGCCGGTCGTCGCCGCTGAACGGGGTCGACAGGAAGGCCGCGACCATCTCCTTGGCTTCCTCGACGGTGTTCTTGCGCGCGCCGATCGAGAGGACCTGCGCGTTGTTGTGCTCCCGCGCCAGCCGCGCCGTCTCCACGTCGTAGGCCAGCGCCGCGCGGATGTCACGCACCTTGTTGGCGGCCATCTGCTCGCCGTTGCCGGAGCCACCGAGCACGATGCCGAAGGACCCGTGCTCGCCGGCGACGCCCTCGGCGGCGCGCAGCACGGCCACGGGGTAGTCGTCATCGGCGTCGAAGTAGTCCGGCCCGTGGTCGACCACGTCGTAGCCCTTGGACTGCAGGAAGGTGACGAGCTCGCACTTGAGCTCGTATGCCGCGTGGTCGCCGCCGATGTGAACGCGCATCTGGGAGTCCTTTGAACGAGGAAGGGGAACGGTCAGTCGAAGATGGGCCCGACGGTGCGGGTCCGCTTGATCTCGAAGAAGCCCGGGGTGCCGGCCACGAGCAGGCAGCCGTCCCAGAGCCGCCCGGCCGCCTCGCCCTTGGGTGCGGGTGAGACCACGGGGCCGAAGAACGCGACGCCCTCGACGGAGATGACCGGGGTGCCGACCTCGTCGCCGACGAGGCTGATGCCGCGCTCGTGGCTGGCCCGCAGCGCGTCGTCGACGTCGGGCAGCGTGGCGAAGCGGGCGAGGTCCTCGGGCAGGCCGACCTCGGCCAGCGCCGGGGCGAGGACCTTGGTGTAGTCCTTCTCGCCGCCGAGGTGGATGCGGGTGCCCATGGCGTCATACAGGGGCTTGATGACCTTGTCGCCGTGCTCGCGGGCGGCCGCGATGATGACGCGGACCGGGCCCCAGGCGCGGTCCATCATCTCCCGGTAGGCCTCGGGCAGGTCGCGGCCCTCGTTGAGGACGGCCAGGCTCATCACCGACCAGGTGACGTCGACCTCGCGGACGGCCTCGACCTCCATCAGCCAGCGTGAGGTCATCCACGCCCACGGGCAGATCGGGTCGAACCACATCTCGGCCTGGCTACGCGTCACGTCACTCACGGCGACCATCCTGCCAGCCCCGGCGCGCGCCCGTTACCCGGGTGACCCGCCCCGCGTGCGCGTCCCGTGCCCGTTTGCCGCGACGCCCGTGACTGCCCCGGACGTGCCCGTAACGTGGGTGACCTGCGACGGGGCTCGTGCGAGGATGACCGGACCCACAGCCCTTTCCCGTAGGAGCAGACACCCGTGCCCGGAAAGAACCTCACCCGTGACGAGGCGCGCGAGCGCGCCGACCTGCTGTCCGTCGCGGCCTACGACGTCGCCCTCGACCTCACCACGGGTCCGAAGACGTTCCGCACCCGCACCACCGTGACCTTCGAGGCCACGACGCCGGGCGCCGAGACCTTCATCGACCTCATCGCCGAGTCCGTCGAGTCGATCACCCTCAACGGGGAGAGCCTCGACCCGGCCGACCACTTCGACGGCGTGCGGGTGCGCATCCCGGGCGTGCAGGCCGGCAACGAGCTGACGATCGACGCCACGGGTGTCTACATGAACACCGGCGAGGGCCTGCACCGGTTCGTCGACCCGGTCGACAACGAGGTCTACCTCTACACGCAGTTCGAGGTCGCCGACTCCCGCCGCATGTTCGCCGTGTTCGAGCAGCCCGACCTCAAGGCCACCTACGCCTTCACGGTCACGGCGCCGGCGCACTGGCAGGTCGTGTCCAACTCCCCCACCCCGGAGCCGACCCCGGCCGGGTCGATGCAGGACGAGTCCGGCGACACCGTCGCCACCGCCACGTGGGCGTTCACGCCGACCCCGCGGATGTCCTCCTACATCACCGCGCTGATCGCCGGGCCCTACGACGTCGTCCGCGACGAGGTGAAGACCCGCAAGGGCGTCGTGCCGCTGGGCATCTTCTGCCGCAAGTCGCTGTCGCCGCACCTGGACGCCGACAACATCTTCGACTGCACGAAGCGCGGGTTCACCTTCTTCGAGGACGAGTTCGACTTCGAGTACCCGTTCGAGAAGTACGACCAGCTCTTCACGCCCGAGTACAACATGGGCGCGATGGAGAACGCCGGCGCCGTCACGATCAACGAGATCTACGTCTTCCGCGCCAAGGTCACCGAGGCGATCATCGAGCGCCGGGCGCTGACGATCCTGCACGAGCTGGCGCACATGTGGTTCGGCGACCTGGTCACCATGAAGTGGTGGAACGACCTGTGGCTCAACGAGTCCTTCGCCGAGTGGGCGTCGACCACCTGCCAGGCCGAGGCCACCCAGTGGGAGACCGCCTGGACGACGTTCGGCACCTCCGAGAAGGCTTGGGCCTACCGCCAGGACCAGCTCTCCTCGACCCACCCGATCGTCGCCGACATCCGTGACCTGGCCGACGTCGAGGTCAACTTCGACGGCATCACCTACGCCAAGGGCGCCTCGGTGCTCAAGCAGCTGGTGGCCTACGTCGGCCGCGAGCCGTTCACCGCGGGCCTGCGCGCCTACTTCGCCAAGCACGCCTGGGGCAACACCACGCTCTCGGACCTGCTCGGCGAGCTGGAGCAGACCTCCGGCCGCGACCTGTCCGCGTGGTCCAAGCTGTGGCTGGAGACCGCCGGCGTCAACACGCTGACCCCCGAGGTCAGCGTCGACGAGTTTGGTGCCTACACCGCGGCCGCGATCCGCCAGACCGCCGCCGCCGACTTCGCCACCCTGCGCCCGCACCGCCTGGCCATCGGCCTCTACGAGGTCCAGGGCGACGCCCTGGTCCGCGTGGGCCGCCACGAGCTCGACGTCGACGGTGAGCTCACCGAGCTGCCGATGCTCGTGGGGCAGCAGCAGCCCGACCTGCTGCTGGTCAACGACGACGACCTGGCCTACGCCAAGATCCGTCTCGACGAGCGCTCGCTGGCCACGGCGATCGCCCACCCGCGCGGCTTCACCAGCAGCCTGCCGCGCGCGCTGGTCCTCGGCGCGGCCTGGGACATGACCCGCGACGGCGAGATGGCCGGGCGCGACTTCATCGAGATGGTCCTGGCCGCGCTGCCGGGCGAGACCGACTCGACGCTGCTGCGCACGCTGCTCCAGCAGATGAGCACGACCGCCCTGATGTATGTCGCGCCGCAGCACCGCGCGGACGTCACCGCCGCGGTGGTCGCCCGCCTGCGCGACCTGCTCGGCTCCGCCGAGCCGGGCAGCGACGCCCAGCTGCAGCTGGCCACGGCCTTCGCGTCCTTCGCGACGTCGGCGGCCGACGTGGCGTTCATCCGGGGCCTGTACGAGGGCACCGAGTCGGTCGAGGGCCTGGCCATCGACACAGAGATGCGCTGGACGCTGCTGACCTCGCTGGCGGCGGCCCACGCGGCCACCGAGGCCGAGATCGAGGCCGAGCGCGCGCGGGACGCCACCGCCACCGGCCGCGAGCGGGCGGCCAAGGCGCTGGCGACGATCCCGACGGCGCAGGCCAAGGACGAGGCCTGGACGAAGGCGGTCCTCCAGGACGGCCTGCCCAACCAGACGATCGACGCGATCGGCCTGGGCTTCGCCAAGGCGCACGACCCGGCGGTGCTCGCGCCGTTCGTCGAGCGCTACCACGCGATGCTGCTCGACGTGTGGGGCTCGCGCACCCACGCCATCGCCGAGTCGATCATCGAGACGTTCTACCCGCACGCGCTGGCGAACGCCGAGCTGCGGGACGCCACCCAGGCGTGGCTCGACGCCCACACCGACGCGGCGCCGGCGCTGCGCCGCCTCGTGGCCGAGAACCGCGACGCCATCACCCGCGCCCTGACCGCGCAGGAGCGGGACGCCCGGGCCTGAGCCGCGGCAGCGGGCCCAGGGCACGTCGCCCGCGCTCTGCCGAGGAAGGTGTCGCTCTGCCGAGGTTGCAGCCTCGGCAGAGCGACACGAACCTCGGCAGAGCGACAGCCGCAACCAGCACGGCATACCGGAGGGGTGGGGACCGACACGGTCCCCGCCCCTCCTGCGTGTCGCGACGGGCCTCAGCGCTGGGCGACGCAGCGCGCCAGGCGCTTGGCCCAGCGCGAGGCCATGAGGTCCTCCAGCAGGACCGGCTTGCCCTCGCCGTCGGCCAGCGGGAGCCGCCAGTTGGGGTACTCCTCGTCGGTGCCCGGCTGGTTCATCGCCCGCCGGTCGCCGGTCATGTCCGGCACCGCGACCCCGAGCAGCTTCGCCGGCGTCCAGGACAGGAACCGGTGCAGCGCCTCGATCACCTCGTGCGGGCCGCCGCCCTCGCGCAGCAGGCCGCGCTCGGACAGCACCGTGAGGACCTCCATCCGGGCGGCCTCGTCGGCCTGGCGCTCCTCCTCGATCGGCCGGGTGAGCAGGCCGAGGTCGTGGCGCAGGTCGATGTGCTCGCCGGCGAGATAGCCCGCCGTCGGCGGCAGGTCGTGTGTCGTGACCGTCGCCAGGCACAGCTCGCGGTAGCGCTCGGGCGGCAGCGGGGCCCCGCCCTCGTCCTTCTCGAACCACAGGATCGAGGTGCCGAGGATCCCGCGCTCCTTGAGGTAGTCCCGGGCCCACGGCTCCACGACGCCGAGGTCCTCCCCGACCACCAGGGCGCCGGCGCGGTGGGCCTCCAGCGCCAGGATCCCCACGAGCGCCTCGTGGTCGTAGCGCACGTAGGTGCCCTCACGCGGGGAGGCTCCGGCCGGCACCCACCACAGCCGGAACAGGCCGATGACGTGGTCGACGCGGATCCCGCCGGCGTGCCGCAGGACGGTGCGCAGCATGTCGCGGTACGGCGCGTAGCCGAGCTCCTCGAGCCGGTCCGGCCGCCACGGCGGCTGGCTCCAGTCCTGGCCCATCTGGTTGTACTGGTCCGGCGGCGCGCCGACGGTCACGTCACGCGCGAGCGCGTCGGACAGCCCCCAGGCGTCGGCGCCCTCGGGGTGCACCCCGACGGCCAGGTCGTGCACGACCCCCAGGGCCATGCCGGCCGCCCGGGCCTCGTCCTGCGCCCGGCCGAGCTGCTCGTCGACGACCCACTGCAGCCAGCAGTGGAACTGCACGTCCTCGGCAAGGTCGCCGCGGACGTGCTCCACCTCGGCTCCGTGCGGGTCGTGCAGCTCCTGCGGCCACGTGGTCCAGGGCAGCCCGTGCGTGTCGGCCAGCGCGCACCACGTGGCGAAGTCGACGAGGCCCTGCCCCTCGCGCTCGCAGAAGGCGATGAATGCCCGCTCGCGGCGCGCCGAGCGCGGCTGGTGGAAGACGTGCCGCAGCGCGACGACCTTGTGCTCCCAGGCGGCGTCGCGGTCGATGACGTCGCTGGTGTCGAGCGCCCGCGCGTCGTCACCGTGCCACTCCAGGAACTGCCGCTCGGCCGCCGACATGTAGGCGACCTCGGGGATGTCCTCGACCCGGATGTAGACAGGGTTGACGAAGCGGCGGGTCGTCGGCAGGTAGGGCGAGGGCTCCATCGGCGGCACCGGCTCGGCGGCGTGCAGCGGGTTGACGAGCACGAAGTCGGCCCCGAGGTCGACCGCAGCCCACGAGGCCATGTCGGCGAGGTCGGCCAGGTCGCCGATCCCCCACGAACGCCGGGACCGCACGGAGTACAGCTGGGTCATCAGCCCCCAGGCGCGACGGTCGCCCATCGCCGAGGGCAGCTCGAGCCGCTTCGGGGTGACGACCAGCGGGGTCGTCGTGGTGGTGCCGCTGCCCAGCCGGGCGTGCAGCGTGTGCCAGCCCAGCGGCAGGTCGCCCGGCAGCTCGAAGGTCGCCTCCCCCACGCGCCGGCCGTCGACCTCGCGCGGCTCGACCCACCGGTCCACCTGCCGGACCTCGCGGCGGGCACCGCCCTCGAGGGTGATCCACAGCTGCACGGTCGCCCCGTCGTCGAGGTGGACCGGCACCCACGGAGTCCAGCCCTCGCGGCAGACCACGACCGGCGGGAGCACCCGGCGCCAGGCACGCAGCTCCACCGCCTCCAGCGCCGCCCGGACCCCCTCCTCCGAGGCCGCGTCGACGTCCAGCGCCGCCAGGACGGCGACGATCGTGGACGCGCTCACGACGACGTGGTTGCCCTGCCAGTCCCAGTACTCCGTGGCCACGCCGTAGGCGCGAGCCAGCTCGGTCAGCGCCGGCGAGGGTGCGGGAACGCTCACGGGGCCCCTTCCTGTGAGATGTGTCGCGAGCCACCACTCTTTCACGAGTGGCGATTCGGCACTCGCCGTTCTCTTCGCTTGGATGGGGGGCATGGTGTTGCTCAACGGAATCCTCAAGCACCTGAGCTCCCTGACGTGGGAAGGCTTCTGGGGCTGGCTCTCGGGCACCCCGCTCAAGGTGATCGTCACCATCGCCGCCGGGCTCGCCCTCCGATGGCTGGTCCACCGCTTCATCGCCCGCATCCTGAGCACCGGCGTGACCAAGGCCGTCGAGCACCAGGCGGCGAAGTCGCCCCGACGCAGCGTCACGGTCCTGCGGCATGCCACCGGCGTGGCCCGCGAGCGCCAGCGTCAGCGGATCGCCACCCTGGGCACCCTGCTGCGCAGCATCGCCACCGTCCTGATCTTCGTGGTCACCCTGCTCACGGTGATGCAGGAGGTCGGGCTCCCGCTGACCGGGCTGCTGACCTCCGCCGGCGTCACCGGTGTCGCCCTCGCCTTCGGCGCGCAGAGCCTGGTCAAGGACTTCATCTCCGGCATCTTCATGATCGCCGAGGACCAGTACGGCGTCGGGGACATCGTCGACACCGGCGAGGTGATCGGCGAGGTCGAGGACGTCACCCTGCGCATCACGCGGGTCCGCGACTTCAACGGCGTCATCTGGTACGTCCGCAACGGCGAGATCATCCGCATCGGCAACCGCTCCCAGGGCTGGTCCACGGCGCTGGTCGACATCCCGATCCCCTACGACGAGGACCTCGACAAGGTCATGCCGCTCATCCGCGACGCCGTCCACGGCATGGCGCAGGACGAGGCGTGGGGCAAGCGGCTGCTGGCCGAGCCCGAGGTCGTCGGGGTGGAGTCCATGGTCGGCGGCGTCGTCACGATCCGGATCGTGGCCAAGTGCGCGGCCAACGAGAACGTGCCGGTATCGCGCGAGCTGCGCGAGCGGGTCAAGGCCAGCCTCGACCGGGCCGAGGTCCGCGCACCGCAGGTGCTGCCGCCCTACGGCGGCGCCATGCGCACCTGAGGCCCTCCGCAGGACCACGCAACGACGGCCCGGAACCCGTGAGGTTCCGGGCCGTCGGCGTCCCCGGGGGCCAGACTGGCGCCGGGTCCGGTCGAGCCGACCGGCACGGCCGGGCAACCATCGGGGACGTCCAGGGGGTCATGGGGGCATGAGGGGATCACCACCGGAGGGGTTCGTCGACTTCGTCGCGGCCCGGGGTCCGGCGCTGCACCGCACGGCGGTCCTGCTGACCCGACACGAGGCCTCCGGCGAGGACCTCGTCCAGACGGCGCTGGCCAAGGCCTGGCGGGCCTGGGGCCGCATCGACGGCGACCGCGAGGCCTACGTGCGCCGGATCATCATCAACGAGTTCGCCTCGGGCTGGCGCCGCCGGTGGCGCGGCGAGGTGCCGACCGCCCAGCTGCCCGAGCCGGCCCAGGCCGGGCACGACGAGGCGGTCAGCGTGCGCGCCGGGCTCATGGCCGCGCTCGCCGCCCTGCCGCCCCGGCAGCGAGCGGTGGTCGTGCTGCGTTTCTTCCATGACTGCACCGAGGCCCAGACCGCCGAGACCCTCGGGGTCAGCGTCGGCACAGTGAAGTCACAGACCGCGAAGGCACTGGCCTCGCTGCGGGTGTCCCCTCCCCTGCGCGACGAGCCCGAAGACGTGAGCACCTCCCGGAAGGGGCTGACCCGATGAACCCGACCCTGGACGACCTGCGCCGCGCCCTGCAGGACGAGGCCCTGACGGCCCCGCTGCCGTCCCCGGACGCCCTCGTCGCCGGGGCCGGCGCCCGGCTGCGGGCCACACACCGTCGGCGTGTGGTGGCCGGGGCCACGGCTGCCGCCTTGCTCCTCGCCGCCGGGCTGGCCGCCACGCTCCAGCAGGGCCGGCACAGCTCGCAACCCGCCCGCACCGGCCCCTTCCAGGAGGTGAGCTCGGGAGGCAACTTCCCGGCATACAGCGACGGGAGCAAGCGGCTGCTGGTCGTCACCGCACCGGCGGCGAAGGGTCTCACGGGCACCATCGACGTCCCGACCACGCCGGGCCGGGAGCTGATGGTCCTGCCGGTCTGCACCCCGGCCGCCATGTTCGACGTCGGGCCGTCCCTGACGTTCACGGCGACACCGCACGGGAAGGAGGCCGTGCCACTCGGGTGCATGCCGGAGGCCGGCATCCCGGGAGGCAGTGCCACGCTCGGCCCGGCGACCGGCCGCCGGACGTCGGTCGACGTGCACCTGCTCATCGGTGACGGGAGGACGCGATCCGCCATGTCGTTCCTGGGTTCGAGGGTCACGCTGGGTTTCTACGAGCTGGTGCCGTGGGCGCAGTACCAGTTCCCGGCACGGCCCTCGGGGTACGACACCGACCCCGACCGTGTCTGGAGCACGCCGAAGGTCCCCAAGGTCCAAGTCGTCGCCCCCAGCAGCACGGCGCACGCGGACAGGACCGTGTCCGTCAGCCTGCCGGTCAAGCGCAACGAGGGCCTGTCCATCGAGACCCGCGGCCCCGGGCGGCTCAAGCTGATCATCAACGGCAAGCCGCTGGACCCGGCGGACGTGCTGGGCCGTCGCATCGAGGACGGGTACGTGGAGTTCTTCGACTACGTCGTCACCGGCACCGGCGTCGGGCTCGAGCACTACCCCCCGCCTGCCGGCGCCACGCCGGGCCACCTGGACCTCGTGGTCATCCCCGAGGGGTTCGTCGGGCCGGACTGGCGTGTGGTGGTCGGCGGCCAGCCCTGACACACGGTGCTGCGAGAATGGCGCGCGTGACGACGTTCTACGACCAGGTGGGTGGCCACGAGACGTTCGCCAGGCTGGTGCACGAGTTCTACGTGGGGGTGGCCGGCGACCCCGAGCTGCGGGCGCTCTACCCCGAGCAGGACCTCGGCCCCGCGGAGGAGCGGCTGCGCCTGTTCCTCGAGCAGTACTGGGGTGGGCCGACCACCTACTCGCAGGAGCGGGGCCACCCGAGGCTGCGCATGCGCCACCACCCGTTCAAGGTCACCCCCGCCCAGCGGGACCGGTGGCTGACCCACATGATGGCCGCGGTCGACACGCTCGAGCTCGCGCCGGCGGACGACCTGATCCTGCGGGACTACCTCGACCGCGCCGCGCACTCGCTGGTCAACACCCTGGAGGACTGACGTGGCGCAGGGGGACGCGGCGGACGGGGCCCCAGCGCCGGAGGGGCCCACGCCGGACCCGGTGGCCGCCTGGGCCAGCGTCACGGCGCTGACCGGCGAGCTCAACGCCCGGGTCGCCACAGGCATCGCGGCTGCGCTCGCCGGCGCGCGCAGCGAGCGGGTGCGGATGCTGGGACGCACTCCGGCGGAGGTGCGCCAGGCCCTGTCACCGCTGGAGCCGTCGGCGCGGCGTGCCGTGTGGCGCCTCAGCCCGCGGCCCTCCGACCCGGTCAGCCTGGTGGCGGCGCTCAACCGGCAGAGCCTGGAGCGCGGCGTGGACCTGCGCAGCATCATCAACCGGGCTGCCGTATCGCGCCCGATCGCCGACGTCGACGACGCCCTGCGGGACCGGGTGCGGGTGGCGCCGGTCCAGATCCAGATGCTGCTCATCGACGAGGAGCGGGTGGTGCTCGACGGACCCACCCTCGTCCCGGGCAGCGGCCCGTCCGGCTGGCTGATCAGCGAGCCGGCCACGGTCGCCGCGGCCTGCGCGCTGTGGCAGGGCACCCTGGCCGTCTCCGAGCCGCTGCCCTTGACGGCCTTCGTGATGACCGAGCGGCAGCGGGCGGTGGCGGCGGGGCTGCTGCAGGGCGAGACGGACGCCGCGATCGCCCGGACGCTGCGGGTCTCGGTGCGCACGGTGGCCGCCGAGGTGCGCTTCCTCATGGACGCCGTCGGGGCCCAGAGCCGCTACCAGACCGCCTCGCGGCTGCACCAGCGTTGAGGCCCGGCGCGCCCTGCAGGCTCCGCGTGGCCGGGCTACGGTGGCGGCCATGACCGATCCTCAGGCCTGGGCCCGGATCACGGAGGCCTCGGCCGAGGTGGCCCGGCTGGCTGCCGACGCCATGGCCGAGGCCGCGACCCGGCCCGGTCACGCCCGCGCCCGCGCCCGGATGCTGGGCAGGACGGGGCTGGAGGTGCAGTCGGCCTTCGACGACCTCGAGCGCGAGACCCGGCGGTCGGTGTGGACGCTGAGCCAGTACGCCGGCGACCCGCGCAGCTTGGTCGACGAGGCGGACCGGCGCAGCGTGCAGCGCGGCCTCGACCTGCGCCTGATCATGGACACGTCCGTCGGGGCCCGCCCCATCGCCGCCCCGGAGACGGCGCACCGGGAGAAGATCCGGCTCGCGCCGGTGCAGCTCCAGATGATCCTGCTGGACGGGGAGCGGGTCGTGGTCGACGGACCGACGGTCGACGGGGGTGCCCCCGGCAGCGGCTCCCGGTCCGGGTGGCTGGTGTGGGAGCCGGCGACCGTCGCGGCCGCCGTGGCGCTCTGGGAGGAGACCGCTCGCGCCTCCGTCAGCCTGCCGGCGACCGCGCTCTTCCTCAGCGACCGCCAGCGCACGGTGGCCCGCGGCCTGCTGGACGGCCTGACCGATGCCGCCATCGCCCGGACCGCCGGCGTCTCGGTGCGCACCGTCGCCGCAGAGGTGCGCCTGCTCATGGACGCCGTCGGGGCGCGCTCCCGCTTCCAGACCGCCGCGCTGCTGCTGCGGGGCTGAGCCTGGGTGGGGATCTGGCGCCGGGACCCGTGGCGGGGACCCGGGGCTGGACAGCGGCGCGATCGGGCACTGGCCCCTCCGCCAGTGCCCGACCGGGCGCCAAGCGATCGAAGTCCCCCGAAACCGACCGCTGGATGCTGCCGGATCAGGGTGTGGCCTTCACCACCTCGGCTCCAAGCCGATTGCAGGTTCCTGCAAACCTGCTGCGCGGAGCACGTCAGGGGCCTGCCGGGGCGGCCACACGGCATACCAAGGCGCGGACGGAACACCTCTGCAACTTCTTGCCCATTCCGCAAGAAGTTGCAGGGTCGCCTTGGGTGAGGCGGGGTCCCTGATGCAGGATGGTGACCCGTGACTGTCTCCCCCGCTCTCGACCTGACCGCCGTCGACGGCGCGCCAGACCTGCGCCTGGCCACGACCCCGACCCACGTCGCCGGCCCCCAGGACGCCCCGTGGTGGCGCCACGCGGTGATCTACCAGATCTACCCGCGCTCGTGGGCCGACGCCAACGGCGACGGCATCGGCGACCTGCCCGGCATCACGGCCCGGCTGCCCTACCTGCGCGACCTCGGCGTCGACGCCGTCTGGCTCTCGCCCTTCTACACCTCGCCGCAGGCCGACGCCGGCTACGACGTGGCGGACTACCGCGACATCGACCCGCTGTTCGGCTCGCTCGAGGACGCCGACGCCATGCTGGCGCGCGCCCACGAACTGGGCATCAAGGTCATCGTCGACCTGGTCCCCAACCACTCCTCCGACGAGCACCCGTGGTTCCAGGCCGCGCTGGCCGCCGGCCCGGGCAGCGCCGAGCGTGAGCGCTACATGTTCCGCGACGGCCTGGGCGAGGACGGCGAGCTGCCGCCGAACGACTGGCGCAGCGTCTTCGGCGGCCCGGCGTGGACCCGTGCGGTCGAGGCCGACGGCACCCCCGGCCAGTGGTACCTGCACCTGTTCGACTCCAAGCAGCCGGACTTCAACTGGGAGCACCCCGAGGTCCGCGCCGAGTTCGAGGACATCCTGCGCTTCTGGCTGGACCGCGGCGTCGACGGCTTCCGCGTCGACGTGGCCCACGGCCTGATCAAGGAGGACGGCCTGCCGAACTGGGAGGAGTCCCAGGAGATGCTCGGCGGCGCCGACGAGGAGCACGACGACCGCCGCCCGCCGATGTGGGACCAGGACCGCGTCCACGAGGTCTACCGCCGCTGGCGCGAGATCCTCAACGCGTACAACCCCATCGAGGGTGACTCGGTCGACCGCAACCGCGACCGCATCCTGTGCGCCGAGGCGTGGGTGCACCCGCAGGAGCGCGCCGTGCGCTACGTCCGCGAGGACGAGATGCACCAAGCGTTCAACTTCGACTTCCTCACCTCGCAGTGGCACGCCGGGGACCTGCGCGCCGTGGTCACGTCCTCCTTCGCGGCGGCGGACTCGGTGGGCGCCCCCTCCACGTGGGTGCTGTCCAACCACGACGTCGTGCGCCACGCCTCGCGCCTGGGCCTGCCCGTGGGCAGCAAGCGCCCCAACGGCATCGGCATCGGCGACCCGCAGCCCGACGTCGAGCTCGGCCTGAAGCGGGCGCGCGCCGCGACCGCGATCATGCTGGCCCTGCCCGGCTCGGCCTACGTCTACCAGGGCGAGGAGCTCGGCCTGCCGGACTCCACCGACATGCCCGACGAGTTCCGCCAGGACCCGGCGTGGGAGCGCTCGGGCCGCACCGAGCGCGGCCGCGACGGCTGCCGGGTGCCGCTGCCGTGGGAGGCCGACGCCCCCGCGTTCGGCTTCGGCCCGTCGGACCAGACGTGGCTGCCGCAGCCCGCCGCCTACCGCCGCTACGCCGTGGACCAGCAGGTCGGCGTCGAGGGCTCCACCCTCGAGCTGTATCGCGCGCTGCTCGCCACCCGTCGTCAGCGGGCGCTCGGCGTGGGCACGTTCACGTGGGTCGAGGGCTACGGCGAGGACGTCGTGGCGTTCGCCGTCGACGCCGACGACCGGCGCACCCTCGTGGTGGCCAACCTCGGCGCCGAGCCGGTGGCCCTGCCGCAGGGCGCGTCCGTCCTGCTGTCCAGCGGCCCGCTGGGCGAGGACGGCACGCTCGGCACCGACACCACGGTCTGGCTCTCGCTGGAGGCCTGAACCCCCTCCTCACCCTGACCGGACGCACCAGATCCGTCGTCTCGACCCTCATCCGGGCCTGATTCGACGGATCTGGTGCGTCCGGACCCGTCAACGGCGGGCCATCGGAGCCGGAGGGGCCACGACCAGGCACGCACCTGCCCCGCGAAATGGCCGTGCCAGGTGTCGGCGGGCCGGGCTAGCGTGACGGGCATGCCCGTCGCCTTGACCTCAAGCCTGCTTGACGTAGTCCCATGAGCGACGTGACTGCATCGACCGACACGAGCGACACCCGGCCCGACGTGCGCCCGGGGACGGCGTCCTCGCCGGCCACCGCCACCCCGAGCACCTCGACCACTCCCGGGGGTGCACCGGCCCGCGGACCGATGGCCCCGGCATACCGGCTGGTGACGTTGGCGATCGTCGCCCTGGTGACCACCATCGCCTTCGAGGCCATGGCCATCTCCACGGCGATGCCCGTGGTCGCGCGGGAGCTCGACGCGGTGCGCTCCTACAGCCTGGCCTTCTCGGTGATGCTGACCGCGCAGCTGCTCGGCATCGTCCTGGCGGGCGTGTGGAGCGACCGGCGCGGACCGCTGCCCGGGCTCATCGCCGGGCAGCTGCTGCTGGCCGGCGGGTCGGCGCTGGCCGGCCTCGCGACGAGCTTCCCCGTGCTGCTCGCCGGCCGCTTCGTCGCCGGGCTCGGCGCCGGGCTGGTCGTCGTCGCGCTCTACGTCGTGATCGCCCGGGCCTACCCGGATGCATTACGCCCCAAGGTGTTCACGTGGGTCTCGGCGGCCTGGGTGCTGCCCGCGCTCGTGGGGCCGCCGGTCGCCGGCTGGCTGGCGACGCACCTGTCATGGCGCTGGGTGTTCCTCATCGTCGTCCCCTCCGTCGCGATGACCCTGCTGGCCGTGCTGTCCCAGCGCTCACGCCTGGCCGACGAGTGCGACCGGCGTGACGTGCCCGAGGCCGAGCGAGCCGCCCACCGGCGCACCGCCGGGCTCGGGGTCGGCGTGGCGGCCGCCGCCGCGGCGCTGCAGTGGGGCTCGCAGAGCCTCGTCCCGCCGCAGGTCTGGCCGCTCGTGCTCACTGCAGCGGGCGTCGCCGTCCTCGGCGCCACCGCGCCCCGGCTCATGCCGGCCGGCACGCTGCGTATGGCCCGCGGGCTGCCCTCGGTAGTGCTCAGCCGGTTCCTGCTGACCTCGGCCTTCAACGGCGGCCTCGCGTTCGTGCCGCTGATGCTCGTCACGCAGCGCCACCTCAGCCCGACCCTGGCCGGTGCCACCCTGACCGTGGGGGCGCTGGGCTGGTCCTTCGGGTCGTGGGTCCAGGGCCGCGACGTGCTGCTGCACCGGCGCACCGGACTGGTCATGGCCGGCGGCACCTCGCTGACGCTGGGCATCGCGGGTATGGCGGTGATCGGGGCGGCCGGCCTGCCCTCGGTGCTGGTCGGCGTGGCCCAGGTCCTCGCCGGGCTCGGCATGGGGCTGGCCATGTCCACCACGTCGGTGCTCTCGCTCCAGCTCGCCGCAGAGGGCGAGCAGGGCCGGGCCTCCTCCGCACTGCAGCTCGCGGACGCCCTGGGCAGCGTGCTCGGCATCGCCACGGCCGGTGCGGTCTTCGCCGCCCTGCACCATGGCAGCGGCAACGACACCGACACCTTCGTGCTGATCTGGTCCGGTCTGGCCGCCGTCGCGGCGCTGGTCGTCCTCGGTGGCTACCGCAGCAGGACGTGACCGGCCTCGGTGGACAGCCGCGTCCACCGACCGTGCATGAACACCGCAGCACTCCCCTGCCCGAGGAACCCCAGGGCGTAGGCCGCGAACGCCGCCCCTGCCGGCACGGGCGGCACGGTGTCGGTCGGCCGGCTCCACACCCGCTCCCGCAGCGAGGTCACCGCGTGGCCGCCGGAGCCGCTCGGCGCCCCCTGGGCGATCTCCTCGATGCCATGCGTGGCAACGGCCTTGAGCACGTCGGCGCCCAGGTCCCCCACGCGCTCCCATCCGGAACGGGGCGGGGCGACGGCCGCCCAGCCGGCGCTGACGGTGGTCGGCGGCACGTCGAGCGTGCGCGCGTCGGCGGTGCCGGTGCGGGCCAGCCGGTCGGTGACCCCCGCCAGCGGGACGGTCGTGTCGAGGTCGGCCGGCTCGGCCAGCGGCATGACCCGCATGCCCAGGACGGCACCCTCGGCCATCAGCCCCCGTCCGGGCAGCACCCCGACGTAGGCGGCCAGCGCCAGGCCGTGGGCCTGGAGGCGGATGGCACCCTCGGCGTCGAGCGAGCGGGCCCGGGCGACGAAGGTGCCGAGGTCGGCGAGCGCCTCGGCGTCGGGGAAGCGCAGCACGCTCACGCGCGGGACGCCTTGGCCCGCCAGCGGAACGGCACCGGGTCGCCGGAGACGGACTTGAGCTTCTCGCGCTCGTCGGGCCGCAGCCGCCGGGGTGAGGCGGTCGAGAAGTCGTAGGCGACCAGCGTCGTCTCGGCCCGCGCATACAGGCTCGTGCCGTGACCCTCGGGGTCGCGCACCTCGTAGGCGAGGTCGAAGCTGGCGCCGGAAACCTTGGTGGCCCACATGTCCACCGCGATCGGGGCGTGGCGGAACTCCAGCGGCGCGAGGTACTCGATCTCGTGGCGCGCGACCAGCACGCCCTCGTTCAGCATCGAACGGTCCTGGCCGAACCACTCCTGGAAGCCGATGACCCGCGCGTCCTCGAGCAGGCGCAGGAACTGGACGTTGTTGACGTGGCCGTAGGCGTCCATGTCGGACCAGCGCAGCGGGACGTCCACGTGGTAGGGGCGGGCAGGCATGCGACCCATCATGGCAGGCGCCGGATATCGTCTCGGTGTGACCACGACCCTTGACGACGGCTCGCTCGCCGACCCCTTCGAGGACCTCCTCGACGTCCTCGACCTCAAGCCCGCGGGCCTGGCGCACATCAGCGTCGACGCCCCCGGCGACGCGGAGTCCGACCTCGGGGAGTCCTCGGCCGACGTCTTCATCGGCCGCAGCCAGCCCCAGCCGCACGGCCGGGTGTTCGGCGGGCAGGTGCTCGCGCAGTCGATCATCGCCGCCGGGCGCACCGTGCAGGACATCGAGGGCGCGCCCCGGCACATCCACTCGCTGCATGGCTACTTCCTGCGCGCCGGCGACTCCAGCCACCCGATCCGTTTCGCGGTGGAGCGGCTGCGCGACGGGGCCTCGTTCTCCGCGCGCCGGGTCCACGCGATCCAGTACGGCAAGCCGATCCTGTCGATGATCACCTCGTTCCAGACCGAGGCCGAGGGCCTGGACCACCAGGAGCCGATGCCCGCCTCGCCGGACCCGGAGACGCTGCCGACGGCGGCGCAGGAGCTGGCCGACATCGACCACCCGGCCGCGCTGTTCTGGTCGACCCGCCGGGCGATCGACCTGCGCCACGTCGAGGGCGCCATCTACGTCAAGCCCGGCCGGCAGCCGGCCTCGCGGCAGAGCGTGTGGCTCAAGGCGGTCGGCGCCATGCCCGACGACCCGCTGCTGCACGCGGCGGTGCTCGCCTACTGCTCCGACTACTCCCTGCTCGAGCCGGTGCTGCGCAAGCACGGCATCGCCTGGTCCGACCCGCGGCTGCGCCCGGCGAGCCTGGACCACGCCATGTGGTTCCACCGCCCGGCCCGTGCCGACGAGTGGACCTACTACACCCAGGACTCCCCTTCGGCCTCCGGCGGGCGCGGCCTGGCCACCGGGCGGATGTTCAGCGCCGACGGCGTGCTCGTGGCCACCGTCGCCCAGGAGGGCATGGTGCGGATCAAGGAGTCCTCCGGCTCCGGCTGGGTCGAGGGCCAGCAGCGCTGACCCCGGTATGCCGGGTGGCCGGCTCCCATGACCATGGTCACGTCGGGCGGGGTTCCCCACTAAGCAAGCGCTCAGTAAGGTCGGGCGCATGGTGGACGGGCTCGACCTCGAGGCACTGTCGCGGTTCATGGAGCCGGTCGTCGGCACGGCCGACGGCACGGCGCTGTCGCTGACGGCGGAGCTGATCGCCGGCGGCAAGTCCAACCTCACCTACCGGGTGAGCGACGGCGACCGGCAGTGGGTCGTGCGGCGGCCGCCGCTGGGCCACGTCCTGGCGACTGCGCACGACATGACCCGCGAGTTCCGCGTGATGTCCGCACTCGGGCCGACCGCCGTGCCGGTGCCGGACATGGTCGCGCTCTGCGAGGACCCCGAGGTCGTGGGCGCACCGTTCTACGTCATGGAGCTCGTCGACGGCGCGGTCCTGCGCACGGACGCCGACCTGGACGGGCTCTCGTCCGCCCAGCGCACGACCCTGGCGCACCGGCTGATCGACACCCTCGCCGATCTCCACGACCAGGACCCGAAAGCGTTGGGGTTGCGGGACTTCGGCCACCCCGAGGGCTTCCTCGAGCGACAGGTGCGCCGCTGGGGGCAGCAGCTGCAGCGGTCCCGGTCACGCGCGATACCGGGGATCGAGGAGCTGGCGCGCGACCTCGCCGCACGCGTCCCGGTCAGCCAGCGGGCGGGCATCGTGCATGGCGACTACCGCCTCGACAACGCGATCGTCGGGCCGGACCAGGGCATCCGCGCCGTCCTCGACTGGGAGATGGCCACCCTCGGCGACCCGCTGTGCGACCTCGGCCTGCTGCCGGTCTACGCGCTGCCGACCCGCGGTGTCGCGGGCGTGGTCTCCGACGGGATGGGCCCGCACAACGGCTTCCCGCCGCTGGAGGAGCTCATCGAGCGGTATGCCGCGCGCACGGGTCTCGACGTGAGTCCCCTGCCCTGGTACACGGCCCTGGGCTACTTCAAGCTGGCCGTCATCTGCGAGGGCATCCACTTCCGCTTCACCCACGGCCAGACGGTCGGGCCGGGGTTCGACCGCATCGGCGAGGTCGTCGCACCGCTGGTCGAGGCCGGCCACGCGGCTCTGGCCTGAGAAGTCTTTGCTGCCAACACGATTCACCACCGACAGCCCCAGGAGGCACCTGTGACCACCACCCCGCAGCGCACGGCCATCGTGACGGGCGCGGCCCGCGGCATCGGCGCCGCCACCGCGATCCGGCTGGCCGCGGACGGCCACGCCGTCGCCGTCCTCGACCTCGACGAGGCCGCGTGCGCCGACACCGTGAAGGCCATCACCGCGGCCGGTGGCCGGGCGATCGCCGTGGGCGTCGACGTCAGCCAGCCCGACCAGGTCGAGGCAGCGGTGGGCCGCGTGGCCGAGGAGCTCGGCGCGCCGACGATCCTGGTCAACAACGCCGGCATCATCCGCGACAACCTCATCTTCAAGATGACCGTCGAGGACTGGGACGCCGTCATGGCCGTGCACCTGCGCGGGGCGTTCCTCATGACCAAGGCGGTGCAGACGCACATGACGGCCGAGAAGTACGGCCGGATCGTCAACCTGTCCTCGACCTCGGCGCAGGGCAACCGCGGCCAGGTCAACTACTCCGCGGCCAAGGCCGGCCTCCAGGGCTTCACCAAGACCCTGGCGATCGAGCTCGGCCGCTACGGCGTCACGGCCAACGCGGTCGCCCCGGGCTTCATCGCCACCGACATGACCCGGGCGACGGCCGAGCGGATGAAGGTCTCCTTCGAGGACTTCATCGCCGGCGCCTCGGCGCAGATCCCGGTCGGCCGGGTCGGCCAGCCGGAGGACATCGCGGCGACGATCTCGTTCCTCACGTCCGAGAGCGCCGGCTTCGTCTCCGGCCAGGTCATCTACGTGGCCGGCGGCCCGCAGGACTGACGCCTCGGCGCCCGTCCTCGACCGGACACCGCCTGGCCCGCGTTTCGGGGACGGATCGACCCCGAGACGCGGGCCAAAGCGCGTCCGGTGCTCGTGTCTCGGCGCGCCGGGGCGGGAAAACCGTTGGCCACCCACGGATCTGGTGGCAGAGAGTGGCGTCGTGACCCCACGCCTTCACGACGACGAGGTACCCGCCGACGAGACGACGGTGCGCGCCCTGCTCCGGGAGCAGCGTCCCGAGTGGGCCGACCTCCCCCTGCACGCGGCGGGGTCGGGCTCCGACAACACGATGTACCGGCTGGGGCCGGACCTGGTGGTGCGCCTGCCGCGCAGGCCCGGCACCGCCGGTGACGTGGCGAAGGAGCACGTGTGGCTGCCGTGCCTGGCTCCCCACCTGCCCGTCGACGTGCCCCGGCCCGTGCTCCGGGGTGAACCCACGTCCGCCTTCCCGTTCCCCTGGTCGGTCTACCGCTGGATCGAGGGCGCCGTCGTCGGCGGCGACACCGTGGACGACTGGGCGCAGTTCGGCGCGGACCTGGCCGGGTTCGTGGGTGCGCTCCACGCAACCGATCTTCACGGCGCGCACCGTGAAGGCGCCCTGAGCTGGTACCGCGGCGGCAGCCTGCAGGACACGGCCGAGTGGGTGGGCACATCCCTGGAGGAGTGCCGCGCCCTCGAGGGGCTGGACCTGGACGTGGACCGCCTCGAACAGGCCTGGCTCGACGCCCTGGCGCTGCCGGACCCCGCAGACCCGCACGTCTGGCTGCACGGTGACCTCAGGCCGACCAACCTGCTGGCGCGGGAGGGACGCCTGCACGCCGTGATCGACTTCGGCGCCCTGTCGGTGGGCCTTCCCGCGGCCGAGCACGCCGTCCTCTGGGACTACCCCGTGCAGGCCCGGCTGACCTACCGCGACGCGCTGGCCCTGGACGACGTGACGTGGGAGCGGGCTCGCGCCTGGGCGATCGTGGTCGGGGTGAGCGGGGTCGCCTACTACTGGCAGACCTACCCGGCCTTCGTGGACGAGTGCCTGGCGCGGCTGCGCGCCATCCTCACCGACCTGTCCCCCGCCGGGCACTGACCCGGCCCGGGCAGCCGATCGGCGGGCGAGGGGCGCCGCGGTGGTTGACCAGAACACCTTGCCGACTTAACGTTCATCGTTAATAACGAAAAACGTTAAGGGGGATGTCATGGGGAGACGTCAAGGTGCGGCGCTGGCGGTGGCGCAGTGGGTCCTGCGAGCGCTGGCGGTCTTCAGCCTGCTGGGCGCCGTCGCGGTGGTCGTCGGGACCACCGGCACCAAGTCCCTGTACGACCGGCACGTCCCCCGACTGGTCACGGAGCAGGCCCAGCAGCTGTGGCCGGGCAGCTCCCGGCTTCCCTCGTCACCGGTCCTCGTCCGACCGGCGCACGTCCATGACTCCCCCGACGCGTTCAACGTGGTCCCGGCCTCGGGGGGCACAAACCCTGCAGGCTGGGCCGAGCTGGTCACCGGCGACAGCCCGGTCCCGATGGTGGGGCGAGCCGGCCAGCTGACCTTCTGGGACCCCGGCGCGCCCGAGCGGATCGCCTGGCTCGTCGCCGAGGCCTCGGTCCCCGTGGGGCTCGCATGGCTGTGGTGGACCCTGTCCAGGATGGTCGGCTCGGCCCGGCGCGCCGACCCCTTCGACGCCCGCAACGCCCGCCGGCTCACCCTGGCCGGACTCCTGGTGCTCGCCGGACCACCGCTGGCGATCCTGGCCCATCAGCTGGTCCTGCGCTGGATGCTGGCAACCTCCACGGCCGGGGGCAAGGCTGACATCTGGTTCCGGTGGCAGTGGGTGCCGCTGTGGCCGTTGGGGGCCGGCCTGGCCCTGATCGTCCTGGGCGCGGTGTGGTGGCGCGGAGTGGCCATGCGGCAGGACCTCGAGGGACTGGTGTGACGCCTCCCGCCGCCCTCGACGAAGGCCGCGCGATCGTGTGCCACCTCGACACGCTGCTGGCCGAGCGCGGGATGACCCTCACCGAGCTCGCCGAGCGTGTCGGTGTCTCGATCGTCAACCTCTCCGTGCTCAAGAACGGCCGTGCCAAGGCCGTGCGCTTCTCCACCCTCACCGCGATCTGCCGGGTGCTCCAGTGCGACGTGGGCGACGTCCTGACCCTCGGCTCCTGACCGACCTGTGCGTGACCACCACCTCGACCGGACACGCGCTTGCCCGCGTTCCGGCGCCGAAAGGGCGCCACAACGCGGGCCAAGCGGTGTTCGGTCGCGGTCTAGGCCGGGGCGAGGACGACGACCCGGCCGGTGGTGCGCCCCTCGGCCAGCCGGGTGAGGCCGTCGGCCGCCTGCTCGAAGGCCAGCCGCTCGGACACCAGCGGGTCGACCAGGCCCTCGGCCGCCCACCGGGTGAGCTGCGCGTGCGCCTCCTCGGCCACCGCGTGGTCACGCTGGAGGTAGAGCCCCCAGTGCAGGCCGACGATCGAGTAGTTCTTGACCAGCGCGTGGTTGAGCGCCGGCGCCGGGATCGTGCCGCCCGCGAAGCCGACGACCACGATCCGCCCCTCGAACGCGACGACCTTGGTCGAGGCCTCGTAGGCCGCCCCGCCCACGGGGTCGAACACGACGTCCACGCCGCCGCGACCGGCCGCCTCCTTCAGCGCGGGCACGAGGTCGCCGGCCGTGCGGTCGATCACCACGTCGGCGCCCAGGTCCGTTGCGACAGAGGCCTTCCCGGCTCCACCGACGACGGCGATGACGCGGGCACCCAGCGCCTTGCCGACCTGCACGGCGGCCGAGCCGACGCCGCCGGAGGCCGCGTGGACGAGCAGGGTCTCCCCCGCCCGCAGGCCCGCGCGGCGGGCCAGGCCCACGTATGCCGTCTGGTAGCCGATCGTGAGCGCCGCGGCCTTGGCGTCGTCCAGGGCCTCCGGCGCGGCGAACAACGCCGGGCCCGGGATGAGGGCGCGCCCCGCCAGCCCACCGTGCGGCAGCGCCGGCATGCCCACCACCCGGTCACCGACGGCCACACCCTCGACCCCGGCGCCGACCTCGACGACCCGGCCGCAGACCTCCACGCCGGGGACGTAGGGCAGCGGCGGGCGCACCTGGTACTCCCCGCGGGCCATGAGCACGTCGGGGAAGTTCAGCGCGGTGGCGAGCACGTCGACCAGCACGTGCCCGGGTTGCGTTGCGGGAGAGTCGATCTCGCCCAGTGTCATGACCTGCGCCGGCTCGCCGAGCCGGTCGACCTGCCACGCCCGCATCAGGACCGCACCCCCATCATCGACGCCGGGAGCGCAGCCGCGACCCGGCGCATCCCGGCCAGCCAGCGGTCCGGGTCAGCCGCGCGGCCGGCATACATGTCGGCCACCTCGGGGTGCGGCAGGACCAGGAACCGGCCCTGCTCCATCGCCTCGACGAGCGCGTCGGCGACGGCCTCGGGCTCGATGGCCGAGGCGCCCATGAGCGCCTTGCCCGCGTCACCGGAGTCCTCGAGCATCTGCGTCCGGACGCCCTGCGGGCAGACCGCGTGGACACCGATTCCCTTGTCCCCGTACGTCATCGACAGCCACTCCGCGAACGCGTATGCCGCGTGCTTGGTCACCGCGTAGGGCGCGGCACCAGGGATGGAGAGCAGCCCGGCGGCGGAGACGGTGGAGACGAACGTGCCGTGGCCGCGGGCGACCCAGTGCGGCACCAGCGCCTTGGCGGCCCGCACGTGCGCCATGACGTTGACCTGCCAGGAGGTCTCCCACGCCCGCTCGTCGACGTCCTCCATGCCACCGCGGGCCACGCCGGCGTTGGCGCAGAACACCTCGATCGGACCGGCGAGCGAGCGGGCCGTGCCGACCAGCATCTCGACCCCGACCTCGGTCGAGGCATCGCCGGGGATCGCCACCCCGCCGACCTCGCGCGCCACCTCGTGCGCCCGGCCGGGGTCGAGGTCGTTGACCACGACCTTGGCGCCGAGGCCGGCGAACCGGCGCGCGTAGGCCGCACCGATCCCCTGACCGCCACCGGTGACGACCACCACCGCGCCGTCGAAGCGGCTCACAGGGCGCCGCCGAGCGTCACGCCGCCGTCGATGACCAGGGTCTGCCCGGTGATCCACGACGCGTCCCGCGACAGCAGGAAGGAGACCGCCCCGGCGACGTCCTCGGGCACCCCCAGCCGCTTGAGCGGGTAGGCCGCGGCGACCTTCTCCTCACGTCCGGAGTAGAGCGCCTCGGCGAACTGCGTCTTGACCACCGCCGGGGCCACCGCGTTGACGCGCACGTCCGGCCCGAGCTGGTGACCCAGCTCGGTGGTGAGGTGGATGAGCGCAGCCTTCGACACCGCATACCAGCCCAGCAGACCCGTGGCCCCGAGCCCGGCGATGGAGGCGACGTTGACGACGGCCCCGGTCGGCCGGCCGTGCTCGTCAGGCCGGCCGAGGCCGTCGCGCACCGCCTTCTTCGTCCACTCGAAGGCACTGAGCACGTTGACCTCGAGGATCTTGCGCGCGGCGTCGACGTCGGTGTCGATCATCGGCCCGTAGGCCGGGTTGATTCCGGCGTTGTTGACGAGCAGGTCGAGCCGACCGAAGGTCTCCCGCGCCACGGCGAGGACCTGGTCCTGGTGCTCGGGGTCGTCGGCATGGCCGGCGACGCCGAGCGCGTGCTCGACGCCGCCGAGGTGCTCGACCGCCTCGTCCAGGGCCTCGGCCTTGCGGCCGGTGATCACCACCCTGGCCCCCTCCGCGACAAGGCGCTCGGCGATGCCCAGCCCGATCCCGCGGCTGGCTCCGGTGACGACGGCGACGGTGTGGTCGTGCAGGCCCACGGGTGGTGCTCCTGTCTTCGGGGGTGGTCGCTCGGGTGGTGCGGCGGGCCGTGCCGGTGCGGACCCGCCCGGCGGTGCCTCAGAGGCCGAGGTCGCGGCCGATGAGCTCCTTCATGATCTCGTTGGAGCCGGCCCAGATCTTGGTCACGCGGGCGTCCCGCCAGGCGCGGGCCACGCGGTACTCGTTCATGAACCCGTAGCCGCCGTAGAGCTGGACGCACTCGTCGAGGACGTCGTTCTGCACCTGCGCCGACCACCACTTCGCCTTGGCCGCGTCGACGGCGCTGAGCTCGCCCTTCGCGTGCGCCGCGACGCAGTCGTCGACGTAGGCCTGGGTGACCTCGAGCTTGGTCTGCATCTCGGCGATCTTGAACTTGTTGTGCTGGAACGTGCCGACCGGCTGGCCGAAGGCCTTGCGCTCCTTCACGTAGTCGATCGTCTCGGCGAGGATCTGGAACGCGTGGGCGGTGTTGGACACCGCGGCGCCGACGCGCTCCTGGGGCAGGCGCTCCATCATCGCGATGAAGCCACGACCCTCCTCGCCGATGCGGTTGGCGTCGGGCACGCGCACGTTGTCGAAGAACAGCTCGGCCGTGTCGGACTCCTCCTGGCCGACCTTGTCGAGCTTGCGGCCGCGGGTGAAGCCCTCCATGCCGGTCTCGAGCATGAACAGCGTGATGCCCTTGGCGCCCTTGGACGGGTCGGTGCGGGCCGCGACGATGATGAGGTCGCCCTGGTAGCCGTTGGTGATGAACGTCTTGGAGCCGTTGACGACCCAGTCGTCACCATCGCGCACGGCGGTGGTCTTCAGCGCGGCGAGGTCGGAGCCACCCGAGGGCTCGGTCATCGCGATGCCGCAGATCAGCTCCCCGGCGGCCATGCCGGGCAGCCAGCGCTGCTTCTGCTCCTCGGTGCCCAGGTCGACGATGTAGGGCGGGCAGACGTCGGCGTGGATGCCGAAGCAGGAGGACACCGCGGCGTTGAACTTCGAGAACTCCTCGGCTGCCACGGCGTTGAAGAGGAAGTCGTCCGCGCCGGCGCCGCCGTACTCCTCGGGGATGTCCAGACCGAGCAGACCCTGCTTGCCGGCCTCCTGCCAGACCGCACGGTCGATGGACTTGGCCGCGATGAAGTCCTCGGCACGGGGCTTGAGGGTCCGTTCGACGAACTCGCGGACGGACGCACGGAAGGCCTCGTGATCGGGGCCGTAGACGTTGCGGGGCATAACCTACCTCCGGGTAACTAAGCGCTTGCTTAGTCTTCGACAGGTGGGCCATGCTGTCAACCATGACGAGCGCCACGTCGACCACGGGAGACGCCGCCGGCGCCACCGGCCGTCGGGTCCCCGACACCCTCCAGCGGATCATCGAGGCAGCAGCGGAAGCGTTCGCAGACAAGGGCTTCCACGCCACGACCACCCGGGACATCGCGGCCCGCGCGGGGCTGAGCCCGGCCGGTGTCTACGTGCACTTCTCCAGCAAGGAGGACCTGCTGTTCCAGCTCAGCCGGCAGGGCCACGTGGCGGCACTGGACCTGGTCCAGGCGGCCGGCGCGCGCCGGGACGCCCCGGCCGACCAGCTGCAGGACATCGTCTCGGAGTTCGCCCGCTGGCACGCCGAGCACTTCCGCACCGCCCGGATCGTGCAGTACGAGTTCCCCCACCTCTCCCCCGACCACCGCGACGAGGTCCGGGCCCTGCGCAAGCAGATCGACGCTGCGGTGCGGCGGGTGCTCTCCGCCGGCGTCCGCGCCGGCGACTTCGAGGTGCCCGACGTGCCCGGGACCACCCTGGCGCTGCTGTCGATGTGCATCGACGTGGCCCGCTGGTTCGAGCCGGGGACCAGGCGCACCCCCGAAGCCATCGGCACGGCATACGGCTCCCTGGCGCTGCGCCTCGTGCGCCCCTGACCGATCGGCCCTGAAGGGCTGAGCGCCCGACCGCCCGGAGCGGCCGCGGCGACCCGACCGGTCGCCCCGCCACTCCCCCGCACGACACGGAGCCCGCGTCCCCCTCCAGGGGGCGCGGGCTCCGTCGTGACCGGTATGCCGGGTGGCTCAGTCGCGGGTCAGCTTGCGGTAGGTCACGCGGTGCGGACGGGCCGCGTCGGCGCCGAGCCGCTCGATCTTGTTCTTCTCGTAGGACTCGAAGTTGCCCTCGAACCAGAACCACTTGCTCGGGTCCTCGGCGTCACCCTCGTAGGCGAGGATGTGCGTCGCGACGCGGTCGAGGAACCACCGGTCGTGGCTGATGACCACGGCGCAGCCGGGGAAGTCCAGCAGGGCGTTCTCCAGCGATCCCAGGGTCTCGACGTCCAGGTCGTTCGTCGGCTCGTCGAGCAGGAGCAGGTTGCCGCCCTGCCGGAGGGTCATGGCCAGGTTGAGGCGGTTGCGCTCACCACCGGAGAGCACGCCGGTCGGCTTCTGCTGGTCCGGGCCCTTGAAGCCGAAGCTGGACACGTAGGCGCGCGAGGGGATCTCGACGTTGCCCACCTGGATGTAGTCCAGGCCCTCGGAGACCGTCTCCCAGACGTTCACCTTGGGGTCGAGGCCGGAGCGGTTCTGGTCGACGTAGGAGATCTTGACGGTCTCGCCGATCTTGACCGTGCCCGAGTCCGGCTCCTCGAACCCGACGATGGTCTTGAACAGCGTCGTCTTGCCGACACCGTTGGGGCCGATGACACCGACGATGCCGTTGCGCGGCAGCGTGAAGCTCAGGCCGTTGATGAGGATGCGCTCGTCGAAGCCCTTGCGCAGGTCGTCGACCTCGATGACGACGCTGCCCAGGCGCGGGCCCGGCGGGATCTGGATCTCCTCGAAGTCGAGCTTGCGCGTGCGCTCGGCCTCGGCGGCCATCTCCTCGTAGCGGGCCAGACGCGACTTGGACTTGGTCTGGCGGGCCTTGGCGTTGGACCGGACCCACTCCAGCTCATCCTTGAGGCGCTTGGCGAGCTTGGCGTCCTTCTTGCCCTGGACCTGCAGGCGCTCCTGCTTCTTCTCCAGGTAGGTCGAGTAGTTGCCCTCGTAGGGGTAGAGGTGACCGCGGTCGACCTCGGCGATCCACTGGGCGACGTTGTCGAGGAAGTACCGGTCGTGGGTGACGGCCAGCACGGCGCCCGGGTAGGACGCGAGGTGCTGCTCGAGCCACTGCACGCTCTCGGCGTCGAGGTGGTTGGTGGGCTCGTCGAGCAGCAGCAGGTCAGGCTTGCTCAGCAGCAGCTTGCACAGCGCGACGCGGCGGCGCTCACCACCGGAGAGCACGGTGACGTCGGCGTCCGGCGGCGGGCAGCGCAGCGCGTCCATCGCCTGCTCGAGCTGGGAATCGAGGTCCCACGCGTCGGCCGCGTCGATCGCGGTCTGGAGCTTGCCCATCTCCTCCATCAGCGCGTCGAAGTCGGCGTCCGGCTCGGCCATGAGCGCCGAGATCTCGTTGTAGCGGTCGACCTGGGCCTTGATCTCGCCCACGCCCTCCTCCACGTTGCCGAGGACCGTCTTCTCCTCGTTCAGCGGCGGCTCCTGCAGCAGGATGCCCACGCTGTAGCCCGGGGTCAGCCGCGCCTCGCCGTTGGAGGGCTGGTCCAGACCCGCCATGATCTTCAGGATCGTGGACTTGCCGGCGCCGTTCGGACCGACGACACCGATCTTGGCGCCGGGGTAGAACGACATGGTGACGTCGTCGAGGATGACCTTGTCGCCGTGCGCCTTGCGCGCCTTGGTCATGGTGTAGATGAACTCGGGCATGGGCGTCAGGTTATCTGCCTGACGCCCCGCCGAGTTAATCCGCTCACCCGCTGGCTGCGGATCCCCCGCCTCAGTCGGCCGCGACACCCACCAGCTCGTAGTCGTCGGTGTCCGCCGCCTCCTCGGGCCGGTCGAAGCCGCCGGCGTAGGCGAGGTCGTCACACTCGGCCGGCTCGTCGCCGACCTCGGCCCGGGCGAGCGCGTCGTGCGCCTCCTGGACCGCCGGGTCGGCAAGCCGGTCGTGCGGGTCGAGCTGCGGCTTGGCGACGCGGGTGAACTGCGACTGCCCGCGCGACAGGTCGTGGCCGACGTTGTAGGCGTCGATCTCCACGGAGGTGCCGCTGCGCTCGCCGTTGACCCACTGGTTGATCCGCAGCCGGCCGTAGACGATGACCGGGTCACCCTTGTGCAGCGAGTTGGCGAGGTTGATCCCGAGCGACCGGAACGCCGTCACGTTGACGTAGTTGGTCCCGCCGTCGATGTACTCCCCCGTCTTGGTGTCCACCCGCCGCACCGTCGAGGCGACCCGGAAGGTCACGAACGGCACCGAGGCCCGCGTCGTGCGGACGACCGGGTCGCCCACGACGTTGCCGCTGATGGTCACGTAGCTCTCGTTCATCTGTGCATCCCCTCATCTGTGTGTGCCCCGCCGACCGCTCGGCGGGTGAACCCAGACTCGGTATGCCGGGTGGCCGGCACCAGAGGCCGGCCGCGGCCTGTGGATGGTGGGACGAAGCGCGGACCCCATGTGGACAACCGGGTCCTCGGCACGACGAGGTACGGCCGGGCCCGGCGCCGCTCAACGGCGTTGTCGCGCAGGTCCGTCACACCTGCGCGGAAACGTTTCCGCGCAGGTGTGACGTTCCTGCGCAACGGCCGTCAGCAGTCGGCGCCGGCCGGGCGCCGGGCGCCACGGCCAAGCGCCGGGATGGCGCGCCCGCCGGGGCGGTGCCGGGATGACGCGCCCGCCGGGGCGGTGCCGGGATGACGCGCCCGCCGGGGCGGTGCCGGGAAGGCGCCGGCCGGGTTAGGTGCCGGGGTCAGGCGCCGACTCGGATGAGGTGCTCGCGGGTCTGCCGGTGGGCGCCGAGCACGGCCTCCATCGGGGCGACGATGTGCGCGGCGGCCACCTCGGTGATGGCCTGCTCGAGCCGGTCGGCCACCAGCTCGCGGCGCCGTCTGGCCCCCTTCTGCCCCGCGAAGCGGCAGACGAAGCCCAGCAGAAAGCCCACCGCCAGGCCGGCCAGCAGCAGGACGGTCGGCAGGGGCACGACCCCGAGGTAGGGGGTGAGGATGGGCGGCAGGCGCAGCCACCCGGCCACGGACAGCGCCCCGAGCCATACGGCCCCGATGACGGCGGTAGCGGCCAGCAGCGCCTGGGTCAGCCCGACCACGCGCCACCACAGCGGCTTGTCGGCGCGCAGCGGGGTCTGGAGCACCGCCTGGTCGAGCGCGTCGGCCAGGTGCGGGCCACGCTCCGTGGCGGCGTCGGCGACCGCGTCGGCCCACGGCTGGGGCAGGCCCTGCGAGGCGTCGTCGACGAGCTCACGCGTGGCCAGCTCGACGGCGGCCCGCGCCGCCGGGGTCGCCGGGGGCAGCGAGGAGCGACCCAGCACGGCGCGCACGTCGGCCGCCGTGATGCCGGGCACCGCGGTGTCGGACTTCTCCGGCTGGAGCCGCAACCGGGTCAGCGGGTCGGGCCGGAAGGCGCGCACCCAGCGGGTGAACGGCCACCCGGTGCGGGCCCACGCCTCGCGGCGGTAGTCGCGCTCGACCGCGGCCAGGACCGTCGGGACGCCGGCCGCGCGGGTGAGCGCCTCGACGAGCCCCCCGTCCAGGGCTGCCTCCAGGCTGGGCTCGGTGTCGGCGACGGCCTCGCGCAGGCGGGTCGCGGCATACCGCAGGTCGCCCGCGAGGCGCTGCTGCGCCGCGGTGCGGCGGCTGACCGCCTCCCCGATCTCGCCGCGAAGGTCGCGGATGCCCTGGCCGGTGTGGGCGGAGGTGACGATGACCTCGGCGCCGGTGGCGCCGTCCTCGTTGACGAGGCGGGTCAGGTCGGCGCGGCACGCGGCGAGGTACTCCGGGCTGAGCCGGTCGGCCTGGTTGAAGACCACCAGGGTCACCGCGGCGTGGCCGGCCAGGGTGCGGATGTACTCGTCGTGCAGGCGTGCGTCGGCATACTTCTGCGGGTCCGTGACCCACACGAAGACGTCGGCGAGGTCCAGCACCCGGTCGGCCTCGACGCGGTGGTCGGCGTTGGTCGAGTCGAAGTCGGGCAGGTCGAGCAGCACCAGGCCCTCGAGGGCGGCGGCGTCCTCGCCGGCGTCGTGACCGGTGACGCGGTGCCGACGGCCCACGCCGAGCCAGTCGAGCAGCCGCGTGGCCGGCTCCTCGCCCCAGACGGCAGCCGTGGGCAGCGAGGTGGTGGGCCGCTTGGTGCCCACGTCGGCCGCGTCGCCGTTGGTCAGCACGTTGAACAGGCTCGACTTGCCGCTGCCCGTGGCGCCGGCCAGGGCAACGACGGTGTGCGACCCGGTGATGGCGGTGCGCTCGTCGACCTTGTTGACGATGCTCTTGGCCAGCCGGCGGTCACCCGCCTCGAGCCGGTCCCCCCCGGTCTCCAGGGCAGCCCGCAGGGCAGCCGCCTGGCCGGCGAGGTCAGCCACGGCCGGGATGCCGGTGGCGGCGGGACGCGAGCCCAGCTTGAGCACGCTCACCGGGCAGCCTCCACCGCGGCTGCGGCCTCGACCAGCTGCTTGCCCTGTGTCGCCACGACGTCCACGCCCTCGAGTGCACGGTCGAAGCGCTGCCGCTCCGCGGCATACAACGCCTCGACCTGGTCCATCAGTTGCTTGCGCGCCTTGGTGGCCAGGCGGCGCACCGCCTGGTCACCGAAGATCGCCTCCAGGAGCCGCTGCGCGAGCACCGCGGCGCCGCCGGCGACCCCCACCTCGGCACCGCTGAGGCCGAAGGTCTGGCTGAAGGCCACCAGCATCAGCACCACGGCCAGGCCGTTGACCCCGAAGGCCAGCATCCGTGCGGTGGTGCGCCGGTCCTTGCCCTCGGCCCGGACCAGCTCGAGCAGGTCGCCCTGCCAGTCGCGCACGAGCCGCTCCACCCGCTCGGGCAGGTCAGCAGACGGTAGCGCCAGCTCGGGGTGCGCCTCGAGGAGGGCCTCGCCACCGGGCAGCCCACGCCAGCGGCGGGCGCTGGTGGAGGCTGCGGCCTGGGCGTAGGCGATGAGCATCTCGGCGATGCCGGAGTGCAGCGCCTCGCCGAGGTTGGTGGCCGGGGGCGGCGTGCCCTTGATCGCGGAGGAGAAGCGGTCGCGCCACGTGCTGATGTGCGCCTCGACGTGCCGGAGGAACTCGCCGGTCCCGACCAGCTCCTGCCAGCGCGCAAGCACCTCGCCGCGCAGCAGCGTCCCGTCGCCGGTGCCGGCCTCGACGGCCTCGCCGGCCTGCGCGTAGGCCCGTTCGGCGGCCCGGCGCAGCTCCTCGATGGCGGCATGCTGGCCATCGCTGGCAGTGGCTAGCAGGTCGACCCGGTCGCGCAGCGAGTCCAGGGCACCACCGAGGGTGCGCCGCACGATGATCGAGCGGGCCTTCGCGTCGCGGGCGAGTGCCGCCAGCCATGAGCGGACCCGGGCCACGTGCTGGGGGTCGAGGTGGCCCTCACGGGTGAGCGAGCTCTCCGGGATCGCGAAGATCGGCGCGCTGGCCAGCCCCTCCCCGCGCAGCATGTCGCTGAGGTGGCCGCGGACCTCCTCCATGTGCTCGGGCGGGACCCGGTCCAGGACGATCGCGACCGAGGTCCCGCGCTCGGCGGCCTGCCGCAGCATGATCCACGGCACGGCGTCGGCGTAGCGCGCGGCGGTCGTGACGAACAGCCACAGGTCGGCTGCGGCCATGAGCTCGGCGGCCAGCTCCCGGTTGGGCCGGACGACCGAGTCGATGTCGGGGGCGTCGAGCAGCGCCAGGCCCGGGGGCAGCGCGGAGGACTCGACGAGCCGGACCTCGGACGGGTCGTCGACGGCGTGGATGCCACCGGTGCCGGTGTTGCCCCGCACGCGCCCCAGCCCGGGCAGGACCCGGTCGCTGGTGAACCACATGTCGTCCTCGGGGTTGTGCACCAGCACCGACGCCCGGGTCGTCGGCCGCAATACGCCGCTGCGACTGACCGTCGCCCCGACGATCGAGTTGATCAGGGTCGACTTGCCGGCTCCCGTGGAGCCACCGATGACCGCCAGCAGCGGGGCGTCCATCGAGGCCAGCCTCGGCAGGATGTAGTCGTCGAGCTGCTCGAGCAGCGCCACCTGGGCGTCGCGGGCGGAGTCGGCGTCCCCCGTGTCGATGGGGTAGCGGGAGACGGCGACGAGGTCGCGCAGCTCACCCGCTGCCTCGAGCAGCTCCTCCTCAACGACCCCACGCATCACAAGGCGCAAGCCTGCCGTTTTCGTCGCGCGGACTCAACTTCGGCTCGCCGTGGGCACCGTCACGCAGGTTCCCACCGCCCGCGCCACCGCGCAACGGGAACGCGCGCGCACGCGCGCACGCCCTCACAGCGGGACGGCGAGGCGGTAGCCGCGCTTTGTCACGGTGCGCACCAGGGCCGGCCCGATCGCCCGCCGGAGCCTGGCCACCGTCGCCTCGACGGCATGCTCGGACCGCAGCGCGTCCCCCGGCAGCAGCGCCAGCAGCTCGGCCCGCGAGAGCACGCGCCCGGGCTGGCGGGCCAGGGCGCGCAGCATCGCCCGGGGACCCGGCGTGAGCCGCACCTCGACCCCGTCCAGGAGCACCTGCTCGCCGCGCAGCACCAGCTCGCGGTCCGCGACGACGAGCCGGGTCCCCTGCCGGCGCGTGGCCATCGCGTCGTCCAGGCCGGCGACCAGCTCCGCGAGCCGGGCGCGGCGCGGGTGCACCGTCGGGATGCCCCACGCCTCGAACACGGCCGCGGTCACCGGCCCGATGCAGGCAGTAAGCACGTCCCGGCGCAGGGCGGTGATGAAGTCCGCGTGCCGCCCGGTGTCGGCGGCCACGTCGAGGACGACCTTGGCGGCCGGCGCCGAGGTGAAGGTGACGGCGTCCAGCTCCCGGTCGGCAACCAGGGTCACCAACCGGCGCAGCGGCTCCCGGTCGGTGACCACGGTAAACCGGTGCACGGTGGCCGTGCTGACGTGGCCGCCCTGCAGACGAAGGGTCGCCGCCAGCCCGGGGCTGGAGGACCCGTGCTCCTGAACCACGATCCGCCGCCCGTGCAGCTGCCGGCCCTTCAGGTGGCCGACGACGTCCTCCATCGCCTCGGAGTCCGAGGCCCACGTCTCCCGCAGCCCGGCAGAGCGCAGGGCGGCGACGGCGCGAGGGCCGCGCGCGAAGATCTCGGCGCGGCGCAGCGCGGCCACCAGCTCGTGCCGCCGGCCCCACTCGGCCGCCGCCTCGAGCCAGCCGCTCATGCCCAGTCCGGTGGTGGCGATGAGCAGCTCAGGGGGCCGCTCGATGCACCGGGCCGTCACGGCCCGCAGCGCCGCGTCGTCCGGGAGCGGCGTGATCGCCAGCGCCGGGGCGGCCTCCACCCGTGCTCCACGCCGCTCCAGCAGCGCGGCGAGCTCGTCGCCGCGGCGACTGCTCGTGATACCGATCCTGCTGTCCGCCAGCGCACCCTTCGCGCCTGCCCGCATCGTCATCGACGCCTCCTCCCTGCGTCCCGGACGGTACGGATGGCAGGTTGAGGCGCCGTTTCCTCAGGTAACGGCCACGAAAACTGTTGCTCACCGCGGCTTCTCGGCCCCACCCAGCCCGATCACGGTGGCCGCTCCGATGACCGCCGGCAGGAGCAGGAACCCGATCGAGGCGATGGCCAGGATCGTCGCGACGCCGAGCGCGGCCACGGCGAGGATGAGGACGAACATCGAGGTGCGACCCAGCGCGGCCCCGACCATGAACAGCGCGCCGCAGCCGACGATCGTGACGTACCACCACGCGATCGGGGAGTCGCCCTGCTGGTCGATGAGCGCGGCATACAGCAGCAGGTATGCCGTGGCCCAGACGGCCGTCCCGGCAGCGAGGTAGCGGGCGCGCACCAAACCATCCCAACACCTCCGGCGGGACTTCACCACACGCGCCCTCGATCCGGGCGCGCGGCTCAGCCGGAGACGGCGGGGGCCGCGCCCTCCACCACCGCCGGCACCGGCAGGGGCACCGGACGCTGCTCCGGGTGACGCTCCGCCCGGAGCGGTTCGGCCTGCGTAGGTGCGGTCTCAGCGGGCTCGACCTGAGCCGGCTCGACCTGAGCGGGCTCGACCTGAGCGGGCTCGACCTGAGCGGGCCCGGCGTGAGCGGGTTCGGCCGGAGTGGGTTCGACCGGAGTGGGTTCGGCCTCGGGGTCCGCGAGCCCCGGGGCGGGGTCCGCCGGGAGGGGTGCCTCGCCGGCAGGCACCGAGACGGGGGCGGTGGACCCTCCGGCCACCTGGGGAGCGGCGAGATGGCGGACCGAGGGCGAGAGCAGGGCCCCCAGGCAGGCGAGGACGACCAGTCCGGCGCAGCCGAGCAGGGTCCGGGCGGTGCCAAAGACATCCGCCAGCGGGCCCGCGACCAGCAGGCCCAGGGGAGCGAAGGCCAGGGACCCGAAGAGGTCGTAGGCCCCCACCCGCGACAGTGCCTCCTCGGGCACCTCCCGCTGGAGGGTGGTGACCCACAGCACCCCGAAGACGTCGGCGGCGATGCCGCAGACGAACATGGCCACCACGGCGACCCACAGCGACGAGCCGGCGCCCAGCGCGGCCATCGGCAGCGCGGAGACGAAGGTGACCACGACGGCGGCCCGGATGGGGCGACGCGCCTGCACCCGTCCGGCGAGGAGCGCCCCGGCCACCGAGCCGACCGCCTGTGCGGCCGCGAGGAGCGCCCAGGCCCGGGCGCCACCGAGGTGGTCCCGGGACTGGAGCGGCCCGAGGACGCCGACGGTCGCCATGACCGCCGCGAGCACGAAGGCCGACTGGACGACGCCGACCCACAGCCACTGCCGGGACGTGAACTCGCGCCACCCGACGCGCAGGTCCTCCAGCGCTGTGCTCGCCAGGCGGGCCCGGGAGGGCAGCCGCATCCCGGCGATCAGGACCGCACTGACCAGGAAGGAGGCCGCGTTCAACGCCATGGCCCAGCCCGGCCCCTGCACGGCCACCGCCACACCCGACAGGGCCAGCCCGAGGACGAGCGCGACGTTCTGCCCGACCCGGAGCAGGGCGTTGGCCTGCTGCAGCTGCTCCCCGCTGACGAACTCGGGCAGCACACCGGTCATCGCCGGGAGCAGCAGCGCGCTGCCGAGGCCGGCGGCGACCGCCGCGACGAGGACCGCTACCAGCGGGGCCCACCCGGTCAGCACCATGGCCGCCAGGGCGGCCCACGCCACCCCGGCGAGCAGCTCGGCGGCGACCATGAGCCGGTAGCGCGAGAACCGGTCGCCGATGACGCCGGCGGCGAGGACGAAGACCAGCTGGGGCAGCGCCTGCGCCGCGAGCACCAGGGACAGCCGGGCCGGGCTGGCCCCTGGAAGCGCGAGGACGCCGAACGCCAGGGCGACCCGTCCGAACCCGGTGCCCAGCGTCGAGATGGTGCGCGCCGACGCGAGACGCACGAAGCGGCCGTCGCGGAGCACACTCGTGGTTGGTGACACGTCCCCCATGGGACCGGGACTTTAGGGGTTCGCGCCACTTTTCCGACCCGCCTTGACCAAGAAATGACGGCGACCTGACCGAAGTCCGCCTCCCTTGGCGGACAACGCCTCTGCCCGTCCCGCAACACGCAGCGGTCGGCGCCTCCGGTGCGGCACAATGCACCGGTGGACTGGTTCCTCGAGGCGGAGAACCGCGGGGCCGTCACCGAGCTGCGGCACGAGGTGATGGACTACCTGCGCCGCCATGGTGAGGCGGACAGCGACCTCGACGCCGCCGAGCTGGTGTTCGCCGAGGTGGTCGGCAACGCCGTGCGCCACGCCGGCGGCCCCACCTGGGTCTCGCTGACCTGGGCGGAGGAGCACCCCAGGCTCACCGTCTGGGACCTCGGTCCGGGGTTCGACCCCCGGGCGGGCGGCAGCCGGGTCGACCTGCGCGGGCTGCCCGAGCACGGCCTCGGCCTCTACCTCGTGCGCCAGCTGGCCCCCGCCTTCGAGGCCGAGGCCCGGGCCGCCGGTGGCATGACGGTCTCGGCGACCCTGCCGGTCGAGCGCGCCGTGGCCACCAGCCACGACCCCCCGCGACACCTCATCGGTGCGCTGCCCGAGCTGTCGGAGGCCCGCCCGGAGGGCGGCTTCGGCCGGGAGTCCTTCCTGCGGGCGCTCGTGGTGCAGCTGGCCCGCAGCCTCGAGCTGCAGCACGGGCCGGAGGCCGCGGCCGCCGCCGTGGCCCAGGTCGGCATCGACATCGGCGGCCAGATGGAGGCCGAGTTCCGCGCCGCCGAGGCCGTGGTCGGGCGGATGACCCCGGAGCAGATGGGCCGCTGCTTCGTGCGGCTCAAGCACGCCATCGAGGGCGGGTTCTACGTCATCGAGGCCGACGAGCACCGGATCGTGCTCGGCAACACGCACTGCCCGTTCGGCGACGTCGTGCAGCGGGCCCCCTCGCTGTGCCGGATGACCTCCAGCGTCTTCGGTGGCATCGCCGCGCGCAACCGGGACAGCGGGGCCTCGGTGCTGCTCGAGGAGCGGATCGCGGTCGGCGACCCGGGGTGCCGGGTCGTGGTCCTGCTCGAGGATGCGACGCCCGGGGGCCGCGCCCTGGCCCACCGCTACGCCGCCCCCGCCGACCCTCCCGAGGACGCGGCCGGAGCGGTCCCGCCGGACGCGGCCCCAGACCTCACTCCCCCGTGACCCCGTCGAGGCCCTCCCGGAGGAGGTCGGCGTGACCGTTGTGCCGCGCATACTCCTCGATCATGTGCACGAGGACCCAGCGCAGTGAGACGTCTTCGCCCCACTTCGCCTGGTGGCCGGTGACGTCCAGGGCCGGCGCGGCGGCCTCGACCTCGCGGGCGAGGGCGACCTCGCGCTGCCAGCGTTCGAACGCCTCGGCGACGTCGGCACCCTCGGCGCGGTAGGCGGCCTGGAAGTCGCCGTCGTCGGACCAGACCCGGCCGAGGTCCTGCCCGCCGATGACCTGGCGGAACCAGAACCGCTCCACCTCGGCCATGTGGCGGACCAGGCCGAGCAGCGACAACGTGGACGGCGGCATCGACTGCCGGCGCAGCTGGTCGTCGTCGAGCCCCTCGCACTTGACCGCCAGCGTGGCCCGGTGCCAGTCGAGGAAGCTCGTCAGCAGCTCGCGCTCGCCGGAGGTCAGGGGTGGGTCGTGCCGCTCGGTGGTCATGGGCCGCATGTCTAGCAGCGCCATGCGATTCCGGCCGGAGCGACGCGCCCGGTCCCCATTCAACCCCTACTTGTCAGACCATGGTTTGACAAGGCCCGGTTGATGCCCGCAGACTCCCGCCATGACGTCAAGCAAGGCCCTCCCGGCCTGGACCACGGACCTGTCCCCCGCCCCCACCTGGGCCACCGACCTGCGCCGCAGCGACGGAGGCTGGGAGGTCGAGGCGCGCTGGTGGGGCGCGGAGCCCGGCGACGGGACCCAGGGCCCGCGCGAGCTCGTCATCCGGCTGATGCCCGACGCCGCCCCCGAGGTGCGCCGCAAGGGCGTCAACACGGGGGTGATGCGGCGGATGGAGCAGCTGGTCGGCGAGATCAACCGGCACGTCGAGGACCTCGTGGACAACCCCGGGCTCGGGGCGTACGACCGGATGGCGCGCCGCTACGTCCGCGACGCGCTGGCCGCGCTGCCGGACGGCCCGCGCGAGGACCCGGACGCCTACTACGCGGGGCTCCTGGCGCTGTTCGAGGACCTCACCGGCAAGGGGCACCCGGAGCCGCTCACCCTGCTCGCCTCGGTGATGGGCGCCCCCAAGGAGACGGTCAGGACGCGGCTGCGGGTGGCCCGGCGGCGCCGCGAGTCCTGACCCCGGGTCGACGCAGGCGCCCGCCATACCGGCCCGTATCGCGCGTGCCCACCTGGCGCACGCGGCTCACCGCCGCTGCGCCACCACGATGAGCTCGCGGCTGGTGTCGGTGGGGGGCCGGCCGTCCCAGTCGCCGAGCACGTCGGTCACCGCGAAGCCGGCGGCCTCCACGGAGGCCACCAGCTCCTGACGGGTGCGGAAGCGCAGGACGCTCGTCGACACCAGCTCCCGGCCGGGGCGGGCGAAGCGGTAGTGGTTCTCGAAGGCGACCAGGCCCGCGCTCTCCTCGAGCAGCTGCGTCCACACCTCCACCGGTGCGCCGTCGACGTCGGGCACCTCGCGGCGGGAGGCCTGCGGGGTCCAACCGCGCCACGGCGCGAGGGCAGGGTTGCGGCTCTCGAACGCGAGCCGGCCGCCGGGGCGCAGCGCCCGGTGCGCCGCACCCAGCGCGGCCTCCCAGTCGGCTTCGTCGAGGAAGACCTGGGCCACGTGCCCGGTCATCACCGCCAGGTCCGCGCCGGCTGCCTCGGCGTCCCCGGCGGTGCCGTGGACCCACCGCACGGCCTCGCCGCCGGGACGCGTGCGGGCGACGTCGAGCATCGGCGCCGCCGGGTCCACGGCGGTCACCGCATGGCCCCGGGCAGCCAGCTCGCACGCCAGCAGCCCGGTCCCGCAGCCGATGTCGAGGACGGCCGCGTCCGGGTGCGTCGCGGCGAGGTCGAGGTAGAACGCGGTGTCCGCGGCGAACGGGTTGAGCGCGTCGTAGAGCGCCACGAGTCGCGGGTCGGTGTACTCGACGGGGTGCTGGCGCATGGTGGCAGCGATGGTGGCAGCACAACCGCCGTGATCACAGCAGTTTTCGCACCACCATCCCTGCCACCACGCGCTTGACGCGCCCGAGGGCAGCGGCCAGGACGCGGGGCGTCAGGACGGCGACGGCGCCCCGGAGATGTTGACCAGCCAGGCGACCCCGAACTTGTCCGTGCACATGCCGAACATGTCACCCCACGGCGCCTTCTCCAGCGGCACGGTCACCTTGCCACCGCCGGACAGCTTGTCCCAGTAGCCCCGGAGCTCGGCCTCGTCGTCGCCACTGAGGGAGACCGAGTAGTTGTCGCCCGGGTGGTAGTCCATCGCGTTCGGCGTGTCCGACGCCATGAGCACCATCCCGCCCTCGGTGGTGAGCTGGGAGTGCATCACCTTGTCCTGCTCGGCCGGGTCCTGGCTGGCGTGGAACTCCCCGAACGTGCTGCGCACGACCTCGCCGCCGAACACCGACTGGTAGAAGTCCATCGCCTCGCGCGCGTTGTCGCGGAACCCCAGGTAGGGGTTGAGCTGCGTCCCCATGTCTGCCTCCTCCTGTGTGGATGACCGATTCTGCGCGCCCGGCGCGCGCCGGGGCACCGCCTTCCGGATGACCCGCCGACCCGGTCGCCTCACCCCTTGGCACGCCGTTCCCGCGAACCGCCGGGCGCGGGGGCACCCGTGTGCCAGTGTGGGGAGGGTGGACAGCACGCAGAGCCTGTATGACGCGGCGGGCGGCGAGGCCGGCATGCTGCGGCTGGCCGCGGCGTGGCACGAGCGGGTGCTGGCCGACGAGGTGGTCAGCCACGCCTTCCACCACGGGTTCCACCCCGAGCACACGCTGCGCCTCGCGGCGTACTGGGGCGAGGCGCTGGGCGGGCCCTCCACCTACACCGACACCTACGGCGACGAGACCTCGGTGGTGCGGCTGCACAGCGGGGAGGGCGAGCACGACGAGATGGACCGCCGGGCGGTCGCCTGCTTCGACCAGGCCCTGGTGGACGCGGGCCTGACCGCGGAGCCGCTGCGCGAGGCGCTGCACGACTACTTCGCGTGGGCGACCACCCAGATGGCTCGCTACCCCGACTCCGCCGACGCCGTGCCCGCGCACCTGCCGCTGCCCGGCTGGTCCTGGGACGGCCCGGCAGCGACAGCGACGGGTGCCGGGGACGGCTCGGCAGCGGCAGGTGCCGGGGACGGCCCCTCCGTGCGCGCACAGCCGCGGGATACCGGTCAGCCCGCAGCGGGAGGCCCTCCCGCCCCGATGCCCGAGGGCAGACGACGGGCCGCGGGGATCTACGGGACCATCATCACCGCCGCCGTCCTGGCGGCAGCCGGCGACCAGCTGCCAACCCTGGCGCTCGCGGCCGGGGTCCTCATCACCCTGCTCGTGTACTGGGTGGCCGAGCAGTACGCCGAGCTGCTGGCCGAGCCGACCGAGATCGGGCACCTGCCGACCTGGCCGAGGATCCGGGCGGGGCTGGCGAGCACCTGGCCCATGGTCACCGCCTGCTACCTGCCGGTGCTGGTCCTCGTCGCCGCACGCCTGCTGCAGGTCGACGCCTCCATGGCGGCCAACCTGGCCCTCGTCGCGGCGGTCGTCCTGCTGCTCGTCCACGGCCGGGCGGCCGGCCGCGCCGCGGGGCTGCACGGCACGCAGGCGCTGGTCGCCATGCTCGTCACCGGGGGCCTCGGGGCCCTGATGATCGTGCTGAAGGACCTCGTGATCGTCGTCCTGCACTGACAGCGGAGACGACGCGCCGCGGCGGCTCTCACGGCGTCCGGCGCCGCCCTCGGCCGGGCGAGGACGCGCAGGAGTGGTTCCCGACCTGCGTGAACGTGGTGGTGCCCCCGGCAGGACTCGAACCTGCGACCTAGAGATTAGAAGGCTCTTGCTCTATCCAGCTGAGCTACGAGGGCGCGCCCAAGGGCGAGCGCATCGCCCGGGACGCCAGAAGTGTAGGGGAGCACCCGGCATACCACGGGTCGGTCCGGCCGACCCGACCGAAGGGACCACTCACCGTGCGCCGCGTGTCGGACGCGGCCGGGACTCCGAGCCGCTTCACTGGAAACGTGCAGGAGACACCGACGACCCCGCCGATGCGCTCGTTCGACCCGCGTCTGGTCGGCGCGCTGGAGTGCCAGACGTGGGTCAGCTACTACCGGCGCGAGTGGTGGCCGTTCCTCGTCGCCGCGGTGCGCGTGGTGCGCCATGCCTTCGGCCTGAGCCGGGTCCGCACCGCTCTCGGCGCGTGGTGGGTGCTGCGCGCCAACCAGGTCTGGGCGCCCTACCCGGACAACGACCCGGCCGCGGCGCGGCGGTTCATGCGGCGCTTCTACGCGCTGGTGGCGCAAACCCACGAGGAGGACTTCGACGTCACCGAGGCGGCCCGGCTCGAGGTCGAGTGGTGGCGGGTCCACCGGGGCGTGCAGCGCAGCCCCGAACCTGCGACCCCGGAGGCCGTCGAGCAGCTCGTGCAGGCCCTGCAGGCGCTGTATGCGCACACCTACCAGGTCGACCCGGCGAGCGTCCGCCTCGCGGCGGAGCAGCGCGCCGAAGCGATGCGCCTGTCCGACCTGTGGGTCCGCGAGGGCAACCACCGCACGAGCCCGCTCGTCGCGCAGGAGCGCGCCGCGCTCGTCCGCTCGTATGCCGCGTTGCTGGCTGCCGTGCACCTGCCCTGACGGGGGCGCTCAGGTGAGGCGGGACCCGACGAACTCGTGCCGGCGGGAGACCAGGGCCTGCAGGAGCACCTGCTCCCGGGCGCCCGCCTGCTCGCCGGCCGCGCCGCGCGCCATGCGCATCCGCAACAGGGCCAGCTCGCTGGCCGCGTCCTGGAACGAGGTCATCGCGGCCAGGGAGCTGCGGCCGCCGGTGAGCCTGGCCCACACCCGCGCGCGCCGCCGGTCCGGCATCGAGGCCAGCATCGCGACCTCGGGGTAGGTCAGCCAGCCCGCCTCCGCGTAGGGCCTCAGATGCTGGCCGATCAGCCGTCCCTCGCGTCGACGGGCCCAGACCGCGACGCCGAGGAACATGGCGAAGACCGGGACCTGGAGGAAGACGTAGGCGGCGAGGAAGCCCTGGATCCCGGCGACCGTGGTGAGGTTCCACGTCGCGTGCAGCCCGACGGCGACGAGCCACCCCAGGAGCGGCGCCAGCACCAGGACGTCCCGACGACGGGTCGTGGCCGCGACCCCCAGCCCGATGCCGGTGCAGATCGTGAAGACCGGGTGGGCGAAGGGGCCCATGACCCCGCGCAGGAAGAACACCGTGGCGAGGCCGGCGCCGCCGGTGTCGTGGAACGCCCGCGCCAGGTAGAAGATGTTCTCCGCGAAGGCGAACCCCGCCGCGCTGATGCCGGCGTAGACCATGCCGTCGACGATCCCGTCGAACTCCTGGCGCCGCAGCCGCCAGATGAGCAGCACCACCAGGCCCTTGAGCGTCTCCTCGACCACCGGGGCGACCACCACCGAGCCCAGCGTGAGCGGGTCCTGCCCGGCGTTGCGCAGCGCGATCATCGTCGAGGTGTTGAGGACCAGGGCCCCGGCGCTGGCGACCAGCGCGCCCCAGAGGAAGGTCAGGACCAGCAGCCGTGGCGGCTCGGCCTCGAACCGGTCCAGCCACAGGAAGGCCGGGACGACGACGCCGAGCGGCAGCACGGCGAACAGGACGCCGAGGAGCGAGGCCCCCACTCCGGCGCTGACGCCGGCCGCCTCCCCCAGCACCAGCGCGCACACCCCGAAGCCCACGACCATCACAGCGCCCTGGATCCAGCGACGGATGACCGACCGGGCTCCCCACGTCATGTCGGGCAGGCTAGTGCAGCCTCCCCCGTAGGGTGTCCTGCGTGACGACGAACGGGAACGACCGCGCGACCAACGACCGGATCGTGTGGATCGACTGCGAGATGACCGGGCTGAGCCTGGAGAACGACGCGCTCATCGAGGTGGCCGCCCTGGTCACCGACTTCGAGCTCAACCAGCTCGGCGACGGCGTCGACCTGGTGATCAAGCCCCCGGCGGCGGCGCTGGAGCAGATGGACGACTTCGTCCGCGACATGCACACGACCAGCGGGCTGCTCGCCGAGCTCGACGGCGGCATCAGCCTCGAGGACGCGCAGGCCCAGGTCCTCGCCTACGTGCGCGAGTGGGTGCCCGAGCCGCGCAAGGCGCCCCTCGGCGGCAACACCGTCGGCACCGACCGCAACTTCCTCGCCCGCGACATGGCCGAGCTCGAGGCCCACCTGCACTACCGGATCATCGACGTCTCCTCGATCAAGGAGCTGTCCCGGCGGTGGTACCCGCGGGCGTACTTCAACTCCCCCAAGAAGTCCGGCGGCCACCGCGCCCTGGCCGACATCCGCGAGAGCATCGCCGAGCTGCGCTACTACCGTGAGGCCGTCTTCGTCCCCCAGCCCGGCCCGGACTCCGACGCCGCCAAGGAGATGGCGGCACGCCACGAGATCCCGGCCGAGGGCGCCTGACCTGCGATGACGCGCTCCCCCGGCCGGTCCGCAGGCCCCTGGACCGGGGGGTGGTCAGCAGCACCGGCAAGACCTAGTACGATAGGCGCCGCTGAACACGCGACCGTCGCACGCGGCGGTCGTTCGGCATGGTGGGTGTAGCTCAGCTGGTAGAGCGCTGCGTTGTGGTCGCAGATGTCGCGGGTTCAAGTCCCGTCACTCACCCCACAGGGATCGAGCCCCTGACCCGGAGCAGTCCGGGTCAGGGGCTCGATGCGTTTCGCTGTCCCCGTCGGATCGCCGGGGGCAAACGGCCGGGTGATCCCGGCGGAGGCCGGCCGCCAGGCGGGTGTCCATGGCCGCAGGGCTAACGGACCGGATGGGCCGGGGCCCGGGCGGGTGCCAGGACAGCGGCCGGCCCCGCCGCGGGTGGCGCCGGAAGCCGCAACCGCTTGAGCAGCAGGGCGTTCACCGCGACCAGGAAGCTGGAGCCGGACATGGTCAGGGCGGCGATCTCCGGTCGCAGGACCAGGCCGAACGCCGGCTCGAACACCCCGGCCGCGATGGGCAACGCGATGGCGTTGTAGCCCACCGCCCAGCCCAGGTTCTGCCGCATCTTGCGCAGCGTGCCGCGCCCGATCAGCAGGGCGATGGGCACGTCCAGCGGGTCCGAGCGCATCAGCACCACGTCGGCGGTCTCGATCGCCACGTCGGTGCCGGCCCCGATGGCGATGCCGAGGTCGGCCTGGGCCAGCGCTGGGGCGTCATTGACCCCGTCTCCGACCATCGCGACGCGCCGGCCGGACTGTTGCAGCTCGGCGACCTTGGCCGACTTGTCGCCGGGCAGGACCTCGGCGATGACCGTGTCGATCCCCAGCTGCCCCGCGATCCGGCGGGCGGTGGCCTCGTTGTCGCCGGTGAGCATGACCACCTGGACGCCGACCTCGTGCAGCGCGGCCACCGCGGCTGCAGAAGTCTCCCGCGGGGCGTCGGCCAGGGCGATGATCCCGGCGGCGCGCCCGTCCACGGCGACCATCACCGCGGTGCGCCCTGTGGAGGCCAGCCCGTCGCGCCGGTCCAGCAGGGCCGCGGTGTCGATGTCCTCTGCGGTCATGAGGGCCCGGTTGCCCACGGCAACCTGCCGACCGGCCACGACGGCGATGGCGCCGTGGCCAGGCACGTTGCGGAAGTCGCCGGCCTTCAGCACCGGGGTAGCCAGCTGGTCGGCGTGGGCGACGACCGCTGCCGCAAGGGGATGCTCGGACTCGCGCTCGACCGCCGCGACCAGCGCCAGCAGCTCCTGCTCCGTCATGCCATCGATGACCAGGTCGGTCACCTCCGGCCGACCCTTGGTCAGGGTGCCGGTCTTGTCCATGACAACGGTGTCGATGCGGGCGGAGGTCTCCAGCGCGGTGGCGTTCTTGAACAGCACGCCCCGCTGGGCACCCAGACCGGAGCCGACCATGATGGCGGTCGGCGTCGCCAGGCCCAGGGCGTCCGGGCAGGTGATCACCACGACCGTGATCGCGAACAGCAGGGCGGTCTCCAAGCTCGCACCGGAGACCAGCCACGCCACCAGCGTGGCCGTCCCGCCGAGGAGGGCCACCAGCACCAGCCAGAAGGCAGCCCGGTCGGCCAGCCGCTGCCCGGGTGCCTTGGAGTTCTGCGCCTCCTGCACCAGCGCCACGATCTGCGCCAGCGCGGTGTCCGCACCGACCTTCGTGGCCCGCACCCGCAGCGTGCCGGTCGTGTTGACCGACGCCCCGATCACCATCGACCCCGCCGTCTTCGACACCGGAAGGCTCTCGCCCGTCACCATCGACTCGTCCACCTCGGAGCGGCCGTCCTCCACGACACCGTCGACGGGCACCTTGCCTCCGGGGCGCACCAGCAGCAGGTCACCGACCACCACCTGATCGGTGGGCACCTCCACCGGGTCCCCGTCCCGGACCACGAGCGCCCTGGGCGGCGCGAGCTGCAGCAGCGTGCGGATGGCGTCATTGGCCCCACCGCGGGCGCGCATCTCGAACCAGTGCCCCAGCAGGACGAAGGCGGTCAGCACGGTGGCCGCCTCGTAGAACACGTCCCCGCCGCCGGTGAGGGTGACCGCCACGCTGTAGAGCCAGCCGGCGCCGACCGCCACCGCAACCAGCACCATCATGTCCAGGGTGCGGGCCTTGAGCGCCTGCCACGCACCGGCGAAGAAGATCCACGCCGAGTAGAACACCACCGGCAGGGACAGCAGCAGCGAGAACACGTCGTCGCGCAGGCCGAACGGCGCCGGGGTCGTGAACCCGAGCACCTCGCGTCCGATCGGGGACCACAGCAGCACCGGCACCGAGAGCACAGCCGCGACCAGGAACCGGTTGCGCATGTCGGCGACCATCGCCGCCATCGACATGTCCGCGCCGTGGGCCGCGTGCTCAGGGGCCGCAGCAGGCGCCACCGGTGGGGCAACGGGCGTCGGCACGGCCGCGACGACCGCGCCCGGCTCGATCAACGGGTCGCAGACGTGCTCGGGCACCGACATCCCGGCGCAGTGGTAGCCGCAGTCGCGCACCCACCCGGCGAGTTGCACAACGTTCGTGCGGGCCGGGTCGTAGGTCACCGTGGCCGTCTGCGCGACCGCGTTGGCATCGACGGCAATCACGCCCGGTTGCCGGGACAGGACCTTCTGCACGATGGCGTCCGAGGACGCCCAGTTCGGCCCGCCCACCTCCAGGACGGTGGTCCTCATCCTCTGGTCCACCCGTGCCTCCAGGGGTTTGCGCCCCTCCACTGGTCCGGCGGCCGCTCACTCGCCCCGGGACCAGCGTGCCCAACGGCGCCCCCCGCTGGCAGGGCCATGGTCCCGGCGAGGGCTGAGTCACTCCTCCCGCACGGCGCCGGAAACCGCCGCGCGAGAGGTGGCTAACCTCGGCTGTCATGGCCACCCCGAGCGCGCGAACGACCCTGCGCGACCTCCGCCGGTGGCTTGTCGTCCTGCCCGTGCTGCTCGGGGTGCTGGTGATGCACGGGCTCACCAGCAACCACGACATGGGCATGGCGACCGCCAGGCACCCCTCGCACCACATGGTCGGCGCGAGCGGTGAACCGGGCTCCGGGGCGCCGGGGCCTGACCAGGGGATGGCTGCGACCATCGCAGCACCCCCGGTCACCGTCCTCGACGCCGAGACCCAGCACGCCGGCCACGACATGGGTCCGGTCTGCATGGGGGCGCTGACGCTCTCCGGACTCGCCCTGGCCCTGGCCCGGGCCCGCCGGAGCCAGGAGACGTCCCGGCTCGCACCGCTCACCCGCGCAGCGGCGGGTCCCCGCCACGCCCCGCCGGCCCGCGCCCGTCCGGCCCCGTCACTCACGAGGTTGTGCATCTCCCGCACGTAGGTCGCCGGGTTCGACCGTGCACCGACCCTTGTGAAACCTGACGGAAGGAAGACCTCACCATGCGCACCTTCGCGCACCGATTCGCCCTGCCCGGCGCCCTCGCGGCCGCCGCCCTGCTGACCGCCTGCACCAGCTCGGCCGACCATGCCGCCGGCCACACGCCCACCAGCGGCTCCAGCGCCGCCGGGTCTGCCGCGGCCGGGCCGCACAACGGCGCCGACGTGCAGTTCGCGACGGCGATGATCCCGCACCACGGTCAGGCGGTGGAGATGGCCGACCTGGCGCTACGGAAGGCCACCGACGTGCGGGTCAAGCAGCTCGCCACCCGGATCAAGGCGGCCCAGGACCCCGAGATCACCCGCATGAGCGGCTGGCTCACGGACTGGCGCCAGCCGGTGCCCGCGGTCAGCGGCCACACCATGCCCATGGAGGGGATGATGTCCATGCAGGACATGGACAAGCTCGGTGGTGCCTCCGGTGCCGAGTTCGACCGGCTGTGGGTGCAGATGATGATCCAGCACCACCAGGGCGCGCTCGTGATGGCCCGGAAGGAGCTCAGCTCCGGCAAGGACGTCCGGTCCAGGGACCTCGCAAGGTCCATCCAGAGCAGCCAGGCCAGGGAGATCGCCGAGATGAAGGGGCTGCTGAACCGGCTCACCAGCTGACCCCGACGCGCAACTGCCCGGCCGGGTCCGGTCGGGCGCGGCCCTCTCCACAGGCGGCTCGCGCCATGATCCCCCGGCGCAGCGCGACTCGACACCCCACAAGGATCGAGCCCCTGACCCGGAGCAGTCCGGGCCAGGGGCTCGATGCGTATCCCGGGCACGTACGCCACCGGGCGGCTACTGGCGTGCCATGGCCAGGCGCATCTCCGTCTCGCTGTCGGTGATCAGCTCACCGGAGACGTCCACGACCACCGTGTGCAGGGTCCCGGTAAACCGGAACGGGGAGCGGTAGTCGGGACTCACCGGCGAGCCGTGGTTGTAGCCGCACACGGTGGGGCCGGGGTTGATCAACAGCGGGATCGTCACCGGGAGCTGCTCCTGGGCGACGAGCACCTCGTCGATGTACAGCTGGGCCCGCCCCGGGGCTCCGCGGCCGTGGGCCAGGTCAGCCTGACCGGTGGGCTCGAACTCGTACCGGAGCCGGTGCCGGCCCGGCGGCACCGGGTCCGGGGAGGCGACGCGGTAGACCGCCCGCCCGACGTAGTTGTGGGCGTAGTGCAGCCTCCCCTGGTGCAGGTACAGCGCCCAGCCGCCGACGCCGGAGCCCTGGGAGATCAGGACGCCGTCGTTGCCGCCGTCAGGGGCGATCTCGACGTCGGCGGTGATGCTGTGCGGCCGGTTCAGGACCCGGGGACCGGAGAAGTAGGGCACGGCCTGGGTTCCGGGCCGGAACTCGTAGTGGTCGCGTGCCTCGGCGACCTGCGGCCGTTCGGTCGCGAGCCGCTGCAGGCCGCTGCCGTCGATCGGGAGCACGTTGTACCTGCCGGCCTCGACGTACCACTGCGCAATGAGCTCGATGAGCTTGTCCCGGTGCGCCTCGGCGAGGTTGATGTTCTCGGTCGGGTCCTCGTCCAGGTGGTAGAGCTCCCAGTGGTGCGCGTCGAGCTCGGCCAGGTCCGCCGCCCTGATCGGCACCCCGAACGGCTTGCCCGACTCGCTGAACGACGGACCGGGCCACGGGCACACGGCACGCCACCCGTCGTGGTCGATGGCGCGGTGGCCCAGCATCTCGAAGTACTGCGTGCGGTGCCGCGTCGGAGCCGCGGCGTCGTGGAAGGTGTAGCGGAGGCTGACCCCGTGCAACGGCGACTGGGTCACCCCGCGGATGGTCGCCGGCGGCTCGATGCCCTGGACGTCGAGGACGGTGGGCACCATGTCGATGATGTGGGCGTACTGCGTGCGCAGCTCGCCGCGCGCCGTGATGCCCCGGGGCCAGTGCACGATGAACGGGTCGCTGACCCCGCCGCGATAGGTCTCGCGCTTCCACCGGCGGAACGGGGTGTTCCCCGCGAAGGTCCAGCCCCACGCGTAGTGGTTGAACGTGGACGGCCCGCCGAGCTCGTCGATCTTCTCCAGCGTCTCCTGCACCGGCTCGGGTGCGTTGTTGAAGAACTGGGCCTCGTTCGGGGTCCCGGTGGCGCCGCCCTCGGCGCTGGCCCCGTTGTCCGAGACGAGCATGACCAGGGTGTTGTCGAGCTCGCCGGTATCCCGCAGGTAGTCCAGCAGCCGGCCGAGGTGGTGGTCGGTGTGGGAGAGGAACCCGGCGAACACCTCCATCATCCGGGCGTACAGCCGTCGCTGGTCGGCCGGCAGCTCGTCCCACGCCGGGACGTCCGGGTCGTGCCGGGACAGCCGGGTGCCGGTGGGGACGATCCCGAGCTCCTTCTGGCGGGCGAAGACCCGCTCGCGGTAGGCGTCCCACCCGTCGTCGAACTGGCCGCGGTAGCGGTCGGCCCACTCCTTGGGGACGTGGTGGGGGGCGTGCGTGGCTCCGGGGCAGAAGTGCAGGTAGAACGGCTTGTGCGGGGCGACCTGCTTGGCGTCCGCGATGAACTCGATCGCCTTGTCGGTGAGGTCCTCGGTGAGGTGGTAGCCCTCCTCCGGGGTCCGCCGCGGCTCGACCTGGTGGTTGTCGTAGACCAGCTCGGGGTACCACTGGCTGGTGTCGCCGCCGAGGAAGCCGTAGAAGCGCTCGAACCCCCGCCCGAGGGGCCAGCGGTCGAACGGGCCGGCGGCCGACTCCTGCTCGGACGGCAGCAGGTGGTACTTGCCCACCAGATAGGTGCTGAACCCTTGCTGCACCAGCATCTCCGACAGGAACCCGTTCTCGAACGGGACGTAGCCGTTGTACCCGGGGTAGCCGGTGGCGATCTCGTTGATGCCGGCCATGGCGTTGGCGTGGTGGTTGCGCCCCGTCACCACGCACGAGCGCGAGGGTGAGCACAGCGCCGTGGTGTGCATGTTCGTGTAGAGCAGGCCGCCGGCTGCGAGCGAGTCGATGTTCGGCGTCGCGATCGGGCTGCCGTAGCAGCCCAGCTGCCCGTAGCCGGTGTCGTCCAGGACGACGATGAGGACGTTCGGGGCTCCGGCCGGGGCCCGCACCGGCTGGGGCCACGCCGGCGTCGACTCCTCCGTCGTGCGGCCGATCGTGCCGGGGAAGGCCGTGCCCGGCTCGTACTCGTGCAGTGCCATGGCTGGCCCCTCTCCGCGGTGTCCGGCTCGGGTCGACTACACCGTGGGGGCCCGTGGTCCGGCATCCTCCCGCCCGGATGGTCCGCCGCCGGCGTCCCACCGCCCCAGCCGCAGGTCAGCCCGACCCGACGGTGACCGCCCGTGCGGCTGCCAGGGCACCCGCACGCACCGCCAGGCGCACCTCCCCTGCCCGTATGCCGGTCAGCACCATCGTGCGCAGGTCCAGCACCGCGACGGTCCCCGGCCGCAGCCGGGCCACCTCGGCGTCGTGGGCGTCCGCGACGACGGCGAGCCCGTCGTCACCGGACCAGCGCGCCGACATCGGGTAGCGCACCGGCACGACCCGGCCGCCCATCCCCTCGTCGACGGCCGTCGCCGAGACCGGTACCTCCTCGCCCACGGCCAGCTCCGCCGGCGCCTCGATCGAGGCCGAGGTGAGCACCGGGCGCACGTCGGCGCGCAGCCAGCCCAGCGCGGCGGGGTCGGGGGCGCCGGGGTCCACGGACGCCAGCGCCGGGTCGACCTCGACGACGGACCAGGCGGCGAACCCGCCGTGCCCGGCGTCGCCATACGGGGTCTTGCCGACGACCGGCGCGTTGAGCTCGAGGACGCCGTCGACGCGCCGCACGTGCGCGGTGTGCGCGTGACCGGTGACCAGGGCGACGGACTTGCCGCTGCTGGCCCGGAAGTCGGCGAGCCACTGCTCGACGAGCTCACCCTCGTAGGGGTCGGCCAGCTGCGAGGCGCCGGTGCCGGTGGGGTCCAGGACGGGGTGGTGCATCGAGACGACGACGCTGCTGACCGACTGGTCCCGCGCCGCGGCGTCGAGCTGGGCCTTGAGCCACGGCACCTGTGACCAGTCCGAGCGGCGCAGTGACGCCAGTGTGCTGTTGAGCAGGATGAACCGGCTGCCGTGGACGTCGAAGACCTGGCGGGTCGGGCGCCCGGTCGAGGCGACGAACTGGTCCAGGGTGCCCGTGGCCGTCGCGCCGGACTCGTGGTTGCCGACCGCCCACCGCAGCGGGATGTCGGCCGGGAGGTGCTCCTTCAGCAGCTGCTGGAAGAGGGCGAAGTCGGCCGGCCGGTTGCTGTCCACGCCGTCGCCGGAGAGCAGCACGAAGTCCGGCCGGGCCGCGGACACCTCGTCCAGCGCGCGGGCCGTCTGCCGGTAGGCGTAGGAGGTCGTGCCCCCGTCCGCGTTGACGTGGGTGTCCGAGAGCACCGCGAAGCGCCAGCGCCGTCCCGACGCCGGGGTGTCGAAGCCGGCGAGCGCATCCTGCTCGGCGATCGCCGGGTCGGGCTGGTCGGCGACGTCCGGCAGGTCGAGGCTGACCCCGACCCTGGCTTCGAGGTCGTCCAGCACGACGGCGCCCGCGTCCCGACGGGTGCCGTCGGTCTCGACGAGGTAGAGCCGCTCCAGGGTCAGCGGCCCGCTGAACCCGGTGGGGATGGCGCCCTCGACGCGGCGCCACCCGGTCCAGTCGACCTCGGTGACGAAGGTGAACGGCACGTTGGTCGAGCCACCCGAGCGCAGCTGCGCCCGGAGCCAGTGCCGGTGCCCGTCTCCCTTGACCCACAACGAGATCCGCTGCGCGCCCGGCGGGACCACGAGGGGCGTCCGGGCCACCGCGTAGGCGGCGCTGGTCCCGGCCGGCTGGTGGGTGAAGTCGTAGCGCAGCGCGATCCCTCGGTCCCCGGGCATGGCGCCGGGGCGGTCGGACGTGTCGGCCGGAGCCACCGAGGCGGTGGCCTTGACGGCGAGCGCCGTCCACGCAGTGGCGTCGTCGAGGGTGGACAGCGGGGTGGAGCGCAGCCCGACCGTCACCGGGATGCGGACCCGGTGACCCTGCACCGTCGCGTCGATGACGGTCCCGGTGCCGTCGGCACCGGCCAGCCCGGTGACCCGCAGCGTCCCGTCCGGGCGTGGCGCCACCGAGACCACGGCGTGGTCGTAGTCCAGCGCGACGTCGCGCGGCTCGATCGGCGCGCTGAACCCCTCGGCGTCCCGGCCGGTGACCCGCACGTCGCGCAGGTCCCCGGGCTCCAGGGCAAGCGCCGCGACGTCGGCCTCGACACGGTCCAGCGGCCCGAGGACCCGCAGCGGCACGCTGGAGTGGACCTGCCCCGAGCGGACCTCGAGCTCGCCGGTGCCGCTGTGCCACCCCCGCAGCACGCCGCCGGCGTCGGGCCGGGCGAGGTCGGCCGGCACGGTGCGCCAGCCGGTCCCCGCCAGGGGCGCAGCGCGATACGTCTCGTCGTAGCCGGCCGCCCCGAGGTCCCGCGAGAGCCCGGGGAACATCCGGTCGGAGTCGCGCCGCACGTCGATGCCCACGGCGCGGCCGCTGCCCGGCGGCGGCACCAGGCCGACGGCGTCCGGCACGGGGCGCTGCGACCCGTCGCTGGGCACGTTGGTCACCGCGACGTGCTCGTCCCCGGGTCGGCGGGTGACCAGCTGGGTCGAGCCGCCCCCGTCGAGCATCACCGCGTCGACCGCGCCGAGGCCCTTCATCCGGGTGGCGAGCTCGAGGCCGGTCAGGCCGCGGGAGCGGCTGGAGGAGCCGTCGAAGGCCGCCATGAGCAGCCGGTGGTCGGCGGTCCAGCCCAGCGCGGTGCGCGGCTTGAGCTCCTTGTCGGTCGAGCCGTCCGCGACCACCACGCCGTCGCGCACGAGCACCGCGTGGGCGCCCAGCGCCAGGCTCCACGGCTGCGGCGCGTCGGTGCGGGCGTGGTAGTCCACCGAGACCGGGCTGCCCACAGGAGTGGCCAGCAGGGCCCCGGCCACCGAGCCGTCGGCGAGCAGGACGTAGCCGTCCTCGGGCACGGCCTTGCCGGTCTTCTCGGCGCGGACCTCGCTGACGCGGCCGTCGCGCACCTCGACCTCGACGACCGGGCCGCTGGTGGCCACGTAGCCGCGGTCGCCGGCACCCCAGTCCGGGGTGTAAACGGACACCGCGTCGCGGGGCAGGACGTTGCTGTTGAGGCCGGCCAGGGGGCGTGTCGTCCCGGCCACCGTCGCCGTCCCCTCCAGCAGCAGGTCCGCGACCTGACCGAGCCCCGAGGCCCCCAGCCCCACGGTGGACGACACCACCGGCGGCGAGCCCGCCGCGTCGGCCTTGAGCAGCCGGCCGTCGCGGACGACCGGGCCGATCGGGGCGTTGGTGGTGTTGATGGCGAAGAAGTCGCCGTTGGTCGCGGCCACGGCGTCGGCGGCGTCGGCCAGCTCGGTCGGGTGCTGCGGGTCGCTGAGGTGCCCGGTCAGCAGCCGGGGCCGGGTCGGCCCGGCCAGGTCCGTCGTGAGCACCCAGCTGTCGACGAACCCCGCCGCGTCGTAGGTCCGGTCGCGGGTCATGGTCACCCCGGGCGCGAGGGTCGTCTGCTCGTGCCCGGTCCGGACCGCGTCCGCGGGCTCCCCCGCGCCGCTGCCGGCACTCGTCGCGTCGTCGGCCGGGTATGCCGCGACCCTGGGGCCCGTGGGCGGGCGGCGGTCAGCCGACCCGAGGGTGGTGGGCCCGGGGTGCCGGCCGTCGGCGGGTGCGCCGACGGCCGCCTCCCCCCGGAGCGGCCCCATGAGGGTGCCCACCAGCACCAGCCCCACGGCGATCGCCAGTCCCGGTGCGCGCCCGGCGCGCACCCCCCGACCCGAGCACACGGCATACCGGACAGTGGTCACGGTTGGCGACGCTAGCCACCACGGGATCAGCGTTGGGGAAATTTTACGGATTCATCGACCAACCAGTGAGTGAATGACAAGCGCAGGTCAGGGCACCGAGAGGGTCACCTTGTTGGACAGCGGGCTGTTGCCCTGCGCGTTGGCGGCCTTGACCTGGTAGACGTGCGTGCCGCTGGAGGGTGCCGTGTCGGTCCAGGAGGTCGGCCCGGTCGGGGTGGCCGTCAGCGTCGTCAGGCGGACGGTGTCCCGCAGCACCACGTACTTCGTGATCGGCGAGCCGCCGTCGGCCGGCACCGTCCAGGTCAGCTGCACCTGGGGTCCGGCCAGCAGGGTGCCGCGGAGCACCGGCGCGGCGGGCGGCCCGGACGTCATCGCGGCCGACACCTCCGCCGACGCGGCCCCCGGACCGACCTGGTTCACCGCCTTGACCACGTAGTAGTAGGTCGTGCCGGCCACGAGCCCCGCCTGGTCGTCGAACGACGTCGTGGTCACCGAGGCCACCGGGACGCTCAGGCCTTCCCCGCCGGCCGTCGTGCCACGGAAGACCTGGTAGCCCGTGACCGCCGACCCGCCGTCGGTGGTGGGCGCGTTCCACTGGAGGTGGATCGTGCCGGGGGCACTCGTGGCAGCCACCGACGTCGGGGCCCCGGGCGCGGTGACCGCCCCCGTGCCGCTCGGCCGGGCCGACGCCTCCGCGGACGGCGCGCTGGAGCCCAGCCCGTTGGTGGCGACGACGACGTAGTAGTACGTGGTGCCGTTGGTGGCCGTCGCATCGTCGAAGGTCAACGTGCTGTTGGACAGGGTCGCCAGCGGGGCCTTGGTCAGGTCCTGCCCGCCGGCGGTGGTGCTGCGGTAGACCTTGTACTTCTTCAGGCTCGACCCGCCGTCGCTGCTCGGGACGAACCACGACAGGTGCACCACGGCGTCGCCGGGCTGGGCGAGCAGGCCGCCCGGGGGCTGGGGCACCGAGACGATCGAGGCGTCGTCGAAGATCGCGAAGTGCGGCTGGGGGACGCCGGCGACCTTGCTGAAGTCACCGCCGAGGTAGAGGTGCGTTGCGTCCGAGGCCAGTGCCCACGGCCCCTGGGAGCTGTCGATGGTCGGCGCGAACGAGGAGACGGCGCCCGTGGCCGGGTCGACGGCCGCGATCTTCGAGCGCGTCAGGCCGGCGAAGGAGGCGGTGCCGCTGAAGTGGCCGGCACAGTAGAGGCGGCCGCCAGTCAGCCGCACGCCCTGCATGTTGCCGTTGCTGTGGTCGCTCCAGACCAGCGCGCCCGTGACGACGTCCAAGGCGGCGCAGGCCCCGCCGGAGCCGGCCGTCGCGGTGTAGACCCGCGACCCGTCCGAGACCAGGTCGAAGACCGGGTCGTAGGACCGCTGGTTGGTGGCTGCGGCCCGGAACACCGTGTCGACCGCGCCGGTGCCCCCGAGGGCGACCGCGGCCACCTTGTTGGTGGAGGACCGGCCGGAGACGGCCGTGAAGTCGCCGCCGAGGAACAGGCGCGCTGCTCCCCCGGCGGCGACGGTGAGCGCGCGCACCCGTCCGTTCGGTGCCGGGGTCCAGGCGGTGTCGACCACCGCGGTCGACCCGTCGATCTTGGCCAGGTATGCCTGCGAGGTGCCGGTCGACCCGGCAACCGTGTCGAAGTTGCCGCCGGCGTAGACCGCGCCACCGGAGAAGGTGAGCGTGTCGACCTGACCGGTCGCGACGCTCGGGGACCAGCCCAGCAGCGCGCCGGTGGTCGCGTCCAGCGCGGCCAGCCCCCTGCGGGTCTGGCCGTTGACGGTGCCGAACGTGCCCCCGAGGTAGAGCGTGGAGCCGCCGTCGGTGGCCAGCGACGTGATCGTGTTGTTCGTCCCGCCGAGGAAGCCGAGGTCGGCGGCCCCCGTGCGGGCCGAGAACACCGCGATGTTCCTGACCGGGTAGGACACCCCGGAGGGGTCGATCACGCTGGAGAAGGTCCCCGCCACGACGATGCGGTCGCCGATCGGCTGGATGGCCAGCACCCGCGGGACGCCGACGGGCGCCGAGGTCTGGGTCGCCGGGCCGACGCCCCAGGTCCGGGCCGGCGCGTCGGTCACCAGCGCCCCCGCGCCCAGCGGGGCCATCACCCCGCCTGCCAGGGCCACGGCGCCCACGAGGGCCGTCCGGACGATCGCCCGTCGTCGAGGTGTCATGCCGTCTCCCCTCGGGCCGGCGCCCACTGCTGTGGCCGGATCTCACCCATTGACCCCCACCGGCGACCTGCCGGGGTCGCCCTATCGGCGTAGCACTCCCCCAGGTGTCCTACGCCGGTGGGCGGACGGTGCTGGCCCGGCGCCGGGTCGACCGGGCAGGATCGTCCCCGTGCACCCGCCCCAGCCCGAGCTGTCCGAGCGTGAGCCGGTCGGCCCCGACGTCGACCGTCGCCGCGCTCGGGCCACCCGGCGCCGGCGGGACGAGGCGAGCCTGCTCGCCACGATCGCCGCCGGTGGCGCCCTCGGCGCCCTGGCCCGGTTCGCCGCCGGCCGGGTGTGGCCCACCGCCGGCACGGCGTTCCCGTGGACCACGTGGGCGGTCAACCTGGTCGGCTGCGCCCTCATCGGGGTGCTCATGGTCCTCGTCACCGACCTCTGGACCGGCCGCCGCCTGCTGCGCCCGTTCCTCGGCACCGGTGTCCTCGGCGGCTTCACCACGTTCTCGACCTACGCCGTCGACATCCAGCGGCTGTCCACCGGCGGCCAGCTGCCCACCGCCCTGGCCTACCTGGTGGCCACCGTCGCCGCCGCCCTGCTCGCGGTCTGGGCGGCCGCCGCCGGGACCCGCGCGCTGCTCACGAGGAGGACCCGATGAGGCTCCACGGCCCGGCCCTGCGGCTCACCGTGATGGTCGGCGAGTCCGACCGCCACCACCACCGCCCGCTGTTCACCGAGATCGTGCACCGGGCCCACCGGGCGGGGCTGGCCGGCGCGACGGTCCTGCGCGGGGTCGAGGGTTTCGGCGCGTCCAGCCGGATCCACACCGCCCGACTGCTCAGCCTCAGCGAGGACCTGCCGGTGGTCATCGTCATCGTCGACAGCCCCGAGCGGGTGCGGGCCTTCCTGCCCGAGCTCGAGGAGCTGGTCACCGAGGGCCTGGTGATGCTCGACGACGTCGAGGTGGTCCGGTATGCCGGCCGCGGGGCCGAGGAGGGCACCTCACCACAACAGCCGGAGGCGCCCCGGTGACGGTGCTGCTCGTCATGGCGGGCGCCGCCGTCGGCGCCCCGCTGCGCTTCCTGACCGACCGCTGGGTGCAGGGCCGCCACGACAGCGTCTTCCCGTGGGGCACGTTCGCCGTCAACGTCGTCGGCTCCCTCATCATGGGCGTGGTCAGCGGGGCGGTCGGTGCCGGCGCGCCGGTGGCCTGGCGCAACGGCCTGGGCACCGGGTTCTGCGGCGCCCTCACGACGTACTCCACGTTCTCCTACGAGACGCTGCGGCTGGCCGAGGAGGACGCGCGCCTGCTCGCCGTGGTCAACGTCGTCGGCAGCGTCGTGGCCGGTGTCGCCGCCGCGTTCCTCGGCGTCGCGCTGGGCCGGGCGTGGTGGGGGTGAACGAGGAACCACCGGCACCCGGGGAGCCACAGGGACCGGGGGAGCCGCAGACACCCGAGGGGTCGCAGGGACCCGAGGGCCCGTGGCTGACCCCCGGGGTGGCCGGGGTCGGGGCCGCCTCGTTCTTCAGCGACGCCGGGCACGAGCTCGCCACGAGCGTGCTGCCCTCCTTCCTCACCGCCACCCTGCACGCCGGACCCGCCGCGCTCGGGGCGGTCGAGGGTGTCTCCGACGCCCTGATCGGCCTGAGCAAGCTGGCCGGCGGGCCGCTGGCGGCCGACCCGGACCGGCGGGGACGGCTCGCGTCGGGGGGCTACCTGGGCACCGCGCTGGCCACCGCGGCGATCGGGCTGACGACCGCCGTCTGGCAGGTCGGTGCGCTGCGGGCCGTCGCCTGGGTCTCCCGCGGCATCCGTTCCCCCGCGCGCGACATGCTGCTCACCTCGCTGACCCGACCCGCCGCCTACGGCCGGGCCTTCGGGCTGGAGCGGGCCGGCGACAACGCCGGCGCGGTCGTGGGTCCCCTGCTCGCGGCGGCGCTGGTCACGGTCGTGGGGCTGCGGCACGCCCTCCTCTTCGCCCTGGTGCCCGGGGTCCTCGCCGCGGTGAGCATCACCGTGGCCGCGCGGGCGGCGCGCCACGCCGTGGCGCCCGTCGAGGGACGGCGCCGGCTCTCGTTCCGCCTCGGCGAGCTGCGCCGGCAGGGCCTGGCGCGGGTGCTGGTCCCGGCCGCGCTCTTCGAGGTGGGCCACCTGGCGACGACGTTGCTCATCCTGCGCGCCAGCACCCTGTTGCAGGGGCCGGGTGCCGGCGGGCGGAGCCTGACCGCCGCCACGAGCCTGACGATCCTGCTCTATGCCGGGCACAACGCCGTGGCGTCCGGCGCCTCGCTGGTGGGCGGGCACCTCATCGACCGGCGCAGCCCCCGCTCCGTCTTCGCCGCCGGGGCGGTCATCTACGTCGTGGCCTACAGCGTCTTCGCCTGGCAGGAGCACAGCGTCGCGGTCCTGCTCGGCGGCTTCCTGCTGGCCGGGGCCGGCATCGGCCTGGCCGAGACCGCGGAGTCGGTGATGGTCGCCAAGGCGTTGCCAGAACCCCTGCGCAGCAACGGATTCGGCGTGCTCGGGCTGATCCAGTCCCTCGGCGACCTGGGGGCAACGGTCGTGGCCGGCATCCTCTGGGCCGCCTTCTCCCCCGTCGTGGCCTTCCTCTACGCCGCCACCTGGATGGTCGGCTCGGCCGTCGCTGCCATGACGGTCCGTCCGCGCGCCACGGCCGCGGCCGCTCCGCCCGGCTGAGCACCGCCGGGGCCGACCCGCCTCGGGGTCGCGCGTGGGCGAGGCCACGGCCGGGACGGTCGGCGGACCGCGCACGGTGCGGGACAATCACCCCCATGGACGCATCCCCCGACCTCCCCCAGAGCTGGACGTCCGCCACGCCCGGACCCGCTGACGTCGACGAGCTGGTCGACCTGCTGCGCCGTCACGAGCAGGCCGCCCGCGGCTGGGCCTCGGCATCGCGCACGACCGTCGAGACCGACGTGGCCGGCCGTGGCGCGAAGACCCGCCGGCACCTCGTGGTGCGGGACGGGTCCGGGGCCGCCCGAGGGTGGGCGACGGTGCACGACCGGGCGGCCTCCCGCGTGGTCATCGCCGTGGTGGTCGACCCCGACCTCGAGCCGGCGCAGGCGGACCGGGTCGCGGCGCACCTGTTCGAGTGGGCCCGTCAGGAGGCGGCCGCCCTGGGCACCGAGCGGGGGGTGCCGGTCACCCAGATGGACAGCGGGGCGTTCGCCGACGACCCCCGCCAGCAGCTCTGGCTGACCGGGCGGGGCTTCCTGCGGATGCGGTCCTGGTGGCAGATGAGCCGGCCGGTCAAACCCGAGGAGGGCGAGCCGGACGCGTTCCCACCGCCGAGCGAGGGGATCACCGTGCGCCTCGTCGCCCGCGAGGGCGACGCCATGCCGGACGAGGACGACCTGCGGACCGTGCACGACATCCTCGAGACCTCCTTCACCGACCACTTCAACTCCCACCAGGAGTCCTTCGACGAGTTCCTGACGCGGCTGCGTGAGGACCCCGGGCACCGTTGGGACCACTGGTGGATCGCCGAGCTGGACCAGGGCGGCACCGCGCTGCCGGTCGGCGCGCTGGTGGGCTCGGTCTCGCCCGGCGAGGACGGCGGGCCCGCGGGCAGCTACGTGGAGTACCTCGGGGTCCTCGCCGCCGCCCGCGGCCGGGGCGTGGCCCGCTCGTTGCTCCACGCGGTCATCGCCGATGCGGCGCAGCGCGGTCGCGACCGGGTCGGCCTGGAGGTCGACGCCGACAGCCCCACCGGGGCGACGGCGCTCTACGAGTCGATGGGTTTCGCCACCAAGTACGTCACCCAGTCCTGGCACAGGGACCTGCCCGTCGCGTGAGGGCGCCGACGACCGCGCTGGCCCCCGGTGCGGTCGGTCGTCAGCAGCGCCGGCTGGTCGCCCTGCGGCCGGCCGTATGCCGTGCCGGTCGCCTCAGGCCGTCAGGCCGCGGTCCCCTGGTCACCGGCGACCAGCGGGGAGACCGCGAAGTGCCCGGAGTCGCACGGGTCCGCCGTGGCGGCGACCGTGACCGCGTGGGTGTCCCCGGGCGGGGTGACCCGCAGCGACTGCGCCTCCGGACAGGAGGTCTCGCCGTCGCCAGGGACGTGGCCGAAGCCGATGTCGAAGGACGCCACCGCTCCCGGCGCCAGGGTCACGGCGGCGGGCGTGGTGGCCGGGAAGGCCATGTCCCCGTCGTGGGTCGCGTGCGCCGGCAGGGCCTTGCCACCGGCGCCCACCAGGGCCACCAGGGGGTAGCCCTCCAGCGTGCACGCCACGGCTCCGGCGTTGCGCAGCGCGATGACCAGGTGCACGTGGCCCGCGGCGGCGTCGCTCGTGGCGAGGCGACCCGAGAGGACCTGCCCGCCACACGGCATACCGGCGGTGGAGGTGGCCGTCGGCGTCGCCGACGGTGAGTCGACCGAGGTCGGCGACGGGGCCGAGGTCGAGGTCTGCGCCGGGTCGGCGACCGCCTCGCTGGTGCTCGTGGCGGGCGACTGGGCGCCCGTGATCGAGACCGTGCCGCAGCCCGTCAGGGCGAGGGCGCACAGCAGGGACAGCGCACCGAGCCGGCTCGGGTGGGGGTGGCGCATCGGCGGGTGACCTCCTCAGTTCGGGCCAACTCTGCCCCAAATGCCCACGTCGGAGGGTGGGTTTGGCCTAACCTCCGCAACATGCGTCACTTCCGTTACCTGCCCAGGGCCCGGTCGCCGCGCGCCCGTCGGGCCGTGACGGCGGCGCTGGCCCTGGTGGCTCTCGGCGCCCCGAGCGCGAGCGCCTCCGTCTTCGGGCCGGACGTCTCGAGCTACCAGCACCCCTCGGGCTACACCATCGACTGGGGCCAGGCGCACGCCACCGGTGGAGCGGCCTTCGCCTTCATCAAGGCCACCGAGTCCACGAGCTACACCAACCCCTGGTTCGCCGGGCCGAAGGGCCGCGACTTCGATGCCCTGGCCGCCCAGGGCATGATGCGCGGCGCCTACCACTTCGCCCGGCCGGCAGGCACGACGACCACGGCGATCGCAGCGTCCGCCAAGGCCCAGGCCGACTACTTCGCGACGGCCGTCGGGCCGCTCAACCACCCGGGTGACCTGCCGCCGGTGCTCGACCTCGAGGTCAACGACGCCAAGATGACCGCGGCCCAGCTGGTCGCCTGGACCAAGGCGTGGCTGGCCGAGGTGCAGGCGCGCACCGGCCGCCAGCCGATCATCTACACCTACCCGTCCTTCTGGACCCTGAAGATGGGCAACAGCACCGCCTTCACCGGCTACCCGCTGTGGCTGGCGAGCTACTCCGGGGCACTCCCGTCGCCCCTGCCCGGCGGCTGGACGGTGGCCACGTTCTGGCAGTACACCGACCAGGCGTCGATGGCCGGCTTCGCCGCCCCGCTGGACATGAGCTACTTCAACGGCACGAGCGCCGACCTGGCCCGGCTGGCCAACAACGCCGCCGACCCCGGCACGACGCGGGTGCCCGCACCCAGCCGGTGGGCTCTCATGACCCCGGCTGCGCTCTCGGCGACCCTGGTGAAGTACTACGCCACCCCGTTGGGGCGGGGGGTCAAGGGCCAGCCGGTGACGGCGGTCCAGGCCGTGCAGCAGCTGCTGAAGGTGACCAACGACGGCGACTTCGGTCCCGCAACCGCGACCGCCCTTGCCACCTGGCAGACCGGTCATGCGCTGACGCCGAGCGGCAGCGTGGACCTCCCGACCTGGAAGGCCCTGCTCACCCAGGTCGGCGCGAAGATCCCCACCCCGCCCGCTCCCCCGCCGGCGCCCACCCCGGCCCCTGCGCCGGCGCCGGCTCCCAAGCCGGTTCCCGCTCCCGTCCCGCCGCCGGTGCCGGTGCCGGCGCCTGCACCCAAGCCGGTCCCCGCCCCCGTCCCGGCGCCGAAGCCGACGCTGGTCAGCCCGCTGTCGCCCTACGTGCGCTCGACGCTCAAGGTCGGCTCCCGCGGCACCGCGGTCAAGGCGCTGCAGAAGGTGCTCCGGGTCGGCGCCGACGGGGACTTCGGCCCGGCCACCGCCAAGGCGCTGGTGGCGTGGAAGAAGGCGCACCGCCTGCCGGCGACCGCCGTCGTCGACGCCCGCACCTGGGCCGCCCTGGTCACGGCGACGCTCGCCCCGGTCAAGGCCGTCCCGGCGCCCGCCGTACGCCCTCCGGCCGCGGTGCCGCTGCGCACCTACGCCCGCACGGTCCTTCGGGTCGGCTCCCGCGGAGCCGCGGTCGCGGCGGCGCAGAAGGCCCTGCACATCGGCGCCGACGGCATCTTCGGTCCCGCGACCAGGGCTGCGGTCATCCGCCTGCAGCAGGTCCACCACCTGCCGCCCACCGGCGTGGTCGACGCCCACACGTGGACGGCCCTGGGCGCCTGAGCCCCTGCCGGGGCGTCACGGGTCGCGCAGGCCCACCTCGGCGTGCGCGCTGCGGTCGAGGTGCCAGTGCCGCTCGACCGCCCACCGCCCCCGCCAGCGTTCGAGCAGCACGTCCGCCGTCGCGCGCTCGGTGTTGGTGCACACCGGCCCCGCCCCGTCGGGGTCGTCGTAGCGCAGGGTCACCGACTCCTGCGGGTCCTGCTCGATCGCGACGCGCACGCGCCGGCGTCCGACGACGCCGGAGACCGACCAGTGCGGCAAAGCCAGGTCGGCCCTGAGCAACGGCGCCGCCAGGAGCGGACGACGCGGCCAGTCGACACCGCCCATGCGAATCTGCAGCAGCGGCAACGGTTTCAGCGACCGCATCACCGGACCCGTCGACACCGCGGCCACCACCTCGAGAACGTCTCCGTCGCCGAGGTCGGCGTGCGCCCACCCCCAGCGCTGGGCGTTGCCGTGGCCGTAGATCCGGGCGAGCGCGCCCCGGGCGTTGTCGAAGGTGACCTCCTCGCTGCCGACGCGCACCGTGCCGGAGAACGTCGCCGTCGGCGAGGGCACGACCTGGGCGGCCGGCAGCAGCTCGCGCTGCCAGGTCGCCCGCGGGAACGGGAAGAGCGGCGGCCCGCTGTCGTGCACCCGCAGGTCCCACGAGAGCTCGCCGGCCCGCCCGCACAGGCGGTCCCGGGTCAGGGCGACCCCGGGCAGCCCCACGAGGCGGCCCTCCCCAGTGTCGTTGCCGTATGCCGGACCGAACCTTCCGAGCACCGGTCGCCTTCCCGGCGGGAAGGCTGCCGCCCACCCCTGCCAGAGCGTGGACCCGTCGGGGCGGGCGAGCATCTCGTGGTGCACCCACAGGCCCAGCCCCGAGTCGGGGTCGGTCAGCGTGGCGTACCAGACCTCGAGGCGGCCGGGCTGGCCGCGCCACCGCGCGGCATACAGGTCGGTCATCGGGGCACGAGGGGCAGCACGGCGCGCCGCCCCGCGGTCTCCCCACCCGGCGCGGGCGCGCCGTAGCGCACCGCGGCACCCGCCGCCGCGGCGCTGGCCACGATCCCCGGCACGGCGCGCTCGGCCAGCGCGGCGATCGTCAGCGACGGGTTGACGCACAGCGACGTCGGCACCGCCGAGCCGTCGGTGACGAACAGCCCCGGGTGGCCGCGCAGCTCATGCCGCGGGGTGAGCGCCGACGTCGCCGGGTCGTCGCCGATCCGGCACGAGGCCAGCGGGTGGGCCGAGACCGCTCCGGCGTCGGCGGTCCACGGCTGCCACGTCGCCAGGCCGTCCTGCTCGACGATGGCCCGGGTCTCGGCGTCGGCGGCGGCCCACCCGCGCAGGGTGCGGGCGCTGGGGCGGTAGGTGATCTGGCCCCGGGAGGCGGAGGAGGCCACCCGGGTGAAGCTGCCCGTGGGCGGCGGTGGACCGAACACGCCCTCGTTGTCGTCCTCGGTCATCGCCAGCAGGGTCAGCCAGGAGCGCCAGCGGTCGGTCATCGCCTTCTTCTCCACGCCGAACCACCGCGGCGCCCGGTCCGAGACCTGGCCGAGGATGTTCGTGATCGTCGGGAAGTAGATCTGCTGGAGGGAGAACCGCTCGAACTCGGCCGCGCTCGGGTCGAGCCCGTCGTAGGACATCGACCCGATCGGCTTGCCGATGTGCAGCGCGTCGTAGGCCACGCCGGGGGCGCGCTCGAGGCCGAGCAGGTCGCCCACCTTCTCCTCGTCCATGACGGCGACGCTGACCCGGTCGCCGTTGCCGGAGAAGTACTTCCCCACCGCGTCGGGCACACCCCCGAGCAGCGGCGCGGACCGCTGGAGCACCACCGGGGTGCCCAGCGCCCCGGCCGCGAGCACGACCACCCGGGCCTCGATGACCCCGGCCCCGGCGGGCTTGCGGTAGTCGGTCGGGTCGACCGCGGTCCACGCGACGCGGTAGCGGTATCCGGGCGTGGTCGCCGGGGCGATCGTCTGCACCTCGTGCAGCGGGCGGACCTCGGCTCCGTGCGCCTCGGCCGCGGGCAGGTAGCTCAGCAGCATCGAGCGCTTGGCCCCGAAGCGGCAGCCGCCGAGCATCCAGTTGCAGTTGGTGCACCGCGCCAGGTCGACCGCCACGGGCACCGGGTTGCAGGTGCGGCCGGCCCGGTGGCACGCGGCGGCGAAGAGGCCCCCGGCATACGGCACGTCGTCCCAGCCCTGCTGGGCGACCGGGAGGGTCTCCTCGACCCGGTCGTACCACGGGTCCAGCGCGGAGCGGGTCAGGGCGGCGGGCCACTGCCGCACCCCGGTCGCACGGGTCCGGTCGAAGACGAACCCCGGCGCGCGCAGCGAGGCGGCGAAGTAGACCACGCTGGAGCCGCCGACGCAGTTGCCGGCCACGACGGTCATCCCGTCGCCCTGCACCAGGTCGACGAACCGGGTGAAGGTCCCCAGCCTCAGGTCGTGGGTGAAGTCCTCGGTCGCCATCCGCGGGCCGCGCTCGAGGACGACGACGTCCGCGCCGCCGGCGGCCAGGTGGTAGGCCGGGATCGCGCCACCGAAGCCGCTGCCGACGACGAGGACGTCGGTGCGCTCCACCACGCTCATGCAGGGCTGCCCGACGCTGTGGTGCCCGGGTGGGAGTCGGCCAGCCGCAGGCCGTAGGAGAAGTCCGGGTAGCGGTAGAGGTCGTCCGCGCCGGCTGCCGGGAAGCGCAGCCGGGCCAGCCCGGGGTGACCGGAGGCGATCGCGTCCGGGGTGTGCTCGAAGCCCGCGGTGTGGAAGGCGAGGAACACCATGAGGGTCAACAGGATCCACACCTGCTGGTCGGCGTGGGCCGGGTCGAGCAGCTGGCTCAGCAGGGCCGTGCGCGCCCCGAAGGGCAGCGCCACGAGCGGGGGCACGGTCGGGTCGAGGACGATCAGGTGGCTCGCGGCGTATGCCGTGGCCTCCGCGTCCAGCAAGGTCGCCAGCTCGGGCAGCAACAGCTCCATGCCCGCCTCGGGCATGGTCAGCAACGCCAGCGCACCGGCGTCCACGGCGCCGGCGCCCGGCGCGGCACCGGCCACGCTGCGGTCGCCGGTGTGGCGCTTCGCGCCGGGGACCAGGGTGTCGGCGAAGGCCTCCAGGGTGGCGACCACGGACGGCGGGAGCGGCACCGCCGCCGACGGGGCCAGGAGCTGGTCGAGCCCGGCGGCGCGCGCGGCCGGGGCGGCGCCGGACTCGAGCACCACGACCGCGGCGAGCAGGCCCTGGATCAGCTGCCGCCGGCTCAGGCGCGTCGTCACGACGCCGTCCTCGGGCAGGCGAGCGTGGCCGGCGGAGGGGCGAGCGCCACCCCGCCGCCGCTGGGACCCCCGGCGTACTGCTGGAGGTAGTCCGCGAGCGCCGGCGAGACCGGGCGGACCGCCGCCACCGCGTCCGCGACCCCCGTGGGCCGCCCGTCCACGGCCAGGTTGCGCAGGCGGGCGGCGGCCGTGCCGTGCGTCCGGTCGAACCAGTAGGACCCGTCCCACGTCACGACGGCGGTGTCGGCCCGGTCGAGCTGGATGCTCCAGTGGTCGAGCTGCCAGTAGCGGCAGGCCTGCCCGGCGACGGCGAACCGCGTGGGCTCGGCGAGCAGGAACCGCGCCGCTCCCCCGTTGTCGACGGTGATGTCCCGCTTGGCGTACTCCACGCACAGCGGGTCACGGCCGGCGACCGACAGCGGCGGTGGCTCGCCCTCCCCGTAGCGCAGGAAGTGGCACTCGTCCGCGAAGGAGGGCGCGGCATACGGCTCCAGCGGCACCGGCCCGGAGGTGGGCGCGGGGGCCGAGTCGGCCGCCGGATCGGGTGCCGGGGCGGCCTGGGCCGGGGCCGCGAGCCCGAGCAGCGCGGCGACGACGGTGGTCAGCAACAGGGGGGACCGACGCATGACCGTCCAACGAGGCGGTGTGACCGGGGTTACGCGCCGGTAACCCTGTGCCGGGATGTGGGACGACCGATGTGGGACGACGCCTCCTCGCGATCGCCGCTCCCGAGCCCGTCGCCGCCTTGACCAAGTCCTGACAGTTCTTCACGATCCAGGCGGACAACGCGGGAGTAATTTGCGTCACACGTCCACGAGAGGAGAGGTTCATGGGCAAGTCCGTCCGACTCATCGTCGCAGCCCTGCTCGCCCTGGGAGGGCTCGCTGCCACGGTGACCCCAGCCAGCGCCACCATCAGGTGCGGGCCCTGCAACGGATGCTGCACAGCTGGCCGGTAACACCCACTCGCAGGGCGCGGCCGCCGGTCCCGGAGGCCGCGCCCTGCTGCGTCGCCCGCTGATCCGGGGGCGCAGCCAAGGCCTCCGCTCACCTCGGGCCGCCAGTGACTCGGCAGGTCACGCACATGAGACTTACCCGGACCCGGCAGGATGCGGGCATGACCTTCCCCTTCCGCCCGCAGCACGCCGCCCGCTACGCCGCGCTGGCGCGCCTGTTGGTCCGCTACGGCCGCTCCGACCTGGTCAAGGGCGTGGGCATGGACGAGTTCGTCGAGGCCACCGAGGCCGGCGACGAGGCCCAGGCCACCGCCGAGCAGCTGGCGGCGGACCTCGAGGCGATGGGCCCGACCTGGGTCAAGCTCGGCCAGCTCCTCTCCACGCGGGTCGACCTGCTGCCCGAGCCCTGGACCGATGCCCTGAGCCGGTTGCAGGACGACGTCGAGCCGATCCCGTTCAGCGAGGTGGAGCGGGTCATCACCGACGAGCTCGGCGTCTCGCTGCGGCACGGGTTCGCCTCCTTCGACGAGCGCCCCCTGGCCGCGGCCTCGCTCGGGCAGGTGCACCGGGCCGAGCTGCCCAGCGGCCGCCAGGTCGTCGTGAAGGTGCAGCGCCCGGGCGTGCGCGAGGTGGTGCGCGACGACATGGCCGCCCTGGGCGAGCTCGCGGAGTTCGCCGACGCCCACACCGAGCTCGGCCGCCGCTACGGCTTCAGCGAGCTGCTCGAGCAGTTCCGGCGATCCCTCGCGGGCGAGCTGGACTACCAGCGCGAGGCGGCGAACCTGAGCCGGATGGCGGAGCTGACGGCGCCGTTCCCGCACCTGGTGGTACCGGCCCCGGTGGGCGACTACACCAGCCGCAGCGTCCTGACGATGGACTTCGTCCCGGGTCGCAAGGTCACCGACATCGGCCCGCTCGGCCGGCTCGACCTGGACGGTCGGGGGCTGGTCGAGGAGCTGTTCCGGGCCTACCTGCAGATGATCCTCGTCGACGGGTTCCTCCACGCCGACCCCCACCCGGGCAACGTCCTGCTCACCCCGGACCACCGCCTCGCCCTGATCGACCTCGGCATGGTCGCCACGGTGCCGCCGCGGGTGCAGGACAAGCTGGTCAAGCTGCTGCTGGCCGTCAGCGACGGCAACGGCGACGACGCCGCCTCCGTCCTGGCCGCGATGGGCCGCAAGGACGAGCGCTTCGACGCCGCCGCGTTCACCGAGCACGTCTCCGAGCTGGTTACCCGCACCGTCGCCCGGGGCAGCGACCTCGAGGCCGGCGGCGTCCTCGTCGAGCTGAGCCGGCTGTCCGGCACCCACGGGCTGCGGCCGCCGCCGGAGATGGCGATGGTCGGCAAGGCGCTGCTCAACCTCGACCAGGTGACGCTGCACCTCGACCCGGACTTCGACCCCGCCTCCGCGATCCGGGACAGCGCGACCGAGATCCTCCAGAGCGGGATGAAGCCGTCGCTGAGCGGCGCCATGGCCGCGGCGATGGAGGCCCGCGACTTCGCCACGCAGTTCCCCGGGCGCGCCAACAAGGTCATGGACGCCCTCGCCGAGGGCAGCTTCACCGTCAAGGTCGACGCGATCGACGAGGTGCAGTTCCTCCACGTCATGCAGCGCCTCGCCAACCGGGTCACCGCCGGGGTCATCGTCGCGGCGCTCTTCGTCGGGGCGGCGCTGATGATGCTCGTGCCGACCCGGTCGCGGATCCTGGGCTACCCCTCGATCGCCATGGTCTGCTTCAGTCTCGCGGGCATCGCCGCGGCGGTGCTTCTCACCCTGATCCTGCTCACCGATCGACGTATCGCCCGCCGCTCCAAGGCGGACCGTTAGGCCGAACGGCGACCCCGCTCGCGTCTGCGAGCATGGAGGGGATGTATGCCGGTCCGCTGCGCCAGGTGCGCGCCCTCACCGTGGGTGGGGCGTGCGTGGGGCTGTCCCTGACGGGGCACGTGGTCGCCGGTGGTGGCGGGGGCGGGGGCGAGCACCTCGCCCCGGCCGGTCTGGCCGGCCTCGGCGCGCTGGCGACCGTGATGTGCCTCATCCTGGGCGCCGCGAGCCGGCGCCGGTGGACCTTCGGGCGTGCCGTCATCGCCCTGGGCCTGACCCAGGTGGTGCTGCACAGTGCCTTCACCTGGCTGCTCGGCGGCGGCCACGCCATGGCCGGGTCGGGCGCGGCCGACTCCGGCCTGACCGGGTCCGCCATGGCTGGCATGGGTGGGCCGGGCATGGCCACCGCGCCGGCCCCGGGGCCGCCGGGGCTGGCCATGACCCTCGGCCACACGGTCGCCGCCCTGCTGGTGGCGGCCCTGGTCGCCTGGATGGACGGCTCGCTGCACACCCGCTCGGCGCTCGAGGGAGCGCGAGGGGTGGCCGGGGCGGCCCTGGCCCCGTGGCGCCTGGCCCGCCGGACGGGCGACGCCCGCCTGCACCTGCCCCACTCCGCGGCTGCGGCGGCCAGCCGGGCCCGGTGGCCGCGACCGCGCATACTCACCGATCGTCTTGTCCTGCAGGGCCTTTCGCGACGAGGGCCACCGGCCGCGGCCTGACCTCGTCTCCCCTCCCGCTCCACCCGGGTCGGTGCACCGACCTCGTTCGGTCCCCACCCGGGCGCCCACGAAAGGCACCCCTGAATGTCCACCTCCCCCCGGCTGCGCTCCCTCCTGGGCGCAGCCGTGGCCACCCTCGTCGGGGGCGGCCTCCTGGTCGCCGGCGCTGCACCGGCCTCCGCCCACGCGACGCTCGTCTCGGTCTCCCCCCGCGACGGCGCGACGCTGACCAGCGCACCGCGCGAGGTCGAGCTCGTCTTCGACGAGCCCGTCTCGCAGCGCTTCACCTCCGTCGTCATCACCGGTCCGGACGGGGCCGACGTGACCGGGGGCCCGGCGCGCGTCCAGGGCAGCCACGTGTCCGCCCCGCTGACCCCGGGCCTGGGGTCCGGGGAGTACCGCGTCGCCTTCCGCGTGGTGAGCGACGACGGTCACCCGGTCCTCGGGCAGTCCCGCTTCACCCTGCGCCTGGCCGCGGAGCCGTCACCGACGACTGGCGGCGGCTCACCGGCAGCGTCACGGACGGCGGCCGCGACGGCGCCGGCCGGAGCCCCGACCTCGCTCGCGGGCGAGGGCGGCGAGCCCTGGCTGACGGCGCACCTTCCGGTCCTCTCCGGGGCGTTGCTGCTGCTCGTCGTGGGGGCCGGCGCGCTGCTCTGGGACCGTCGCCGGGGGTGACCCGACGGCGGCGGGACCCGGATTTCGTCGTTGGACCCACCTGCTGATAACTTCTTCCTCGTTGCGCCGTTAGCTCAATTGGCAGAGCAGCTGACTCTTAATCAGCGGGTTCGGGGTTCGAGTCCCTGACGGCGCACCAGGAACGACCAGGCGGCCTCCTCCTTCGGGACGGGGTCGCTTTGTCGTTGTGCGACAACGGCGTTCGCATCAGGCCCGGCGGCCGCGAGACCGCTGCTGACCTCACGTTTCGCCGTCGAGGCACAGTTCCTGATACCTTCCTCCCCGCGCGCCGTTAGCTCAATTGGCAGAGCAGCTGACTCTTAATCAGCGGGTTCGGGGTTCGAGTCCCTGACGGCGCACCAGACGACACACAGGCGGCCTCATCCTCCGGGACGGGGCCGCTTCTCGTTTTCGGGTACTCCCCCTTCGGCGCCGACCGGTGACTAGTCAACAGGTAGTCCTTTCGGGTCATTTGCCCCCGAGAGCGTCCGGTGCGTCCCATTCGTGCACTTACCGTCGAAGACGCCTCAGGGACCACGCCCAGCCAGGGAGCGTCCTGCCGGGACCGCGACGACGCTCTCCCGGGCCGAGGCCCAAGACCCCCACCAGAACGGGTGGGGCGGTCCGAGCGGTCGCCGAGTCCTGTCACCCGCCGGATAACACAGTCGAGTCCACTGCAGTCTGTGACAGGAGCGGAAGACCCAAGCACGACGAGACGCGACGCGTCTCTTGGGGTCAAGCCAGCCACGGCTGGCCGGGCAACTTTCGGCGCCCGAACCCGACAGGTCATCTTTCGCAGGCGGTTCCGAAGGAATCCCCCATGCTCCACCCTCGTCTCTCCCGCCTCGCCCTGTCCGCAGCCCTGTCCGTGATGCTCGCGGGCGCCGGCACGGTGGCCACCACCGTCATCGGCACCCCGGAGTCCGCCTCAGCCGCGACGCTCGCGTACCGCGCCGAGCAGCAGGCCGCCTCCCGCAAGGGCGCCCCCTACGTCTGGGGCGCCGCCGGTCCACGCAAGTTCGACTGCTCGGGCCTGACCATGTGGTCCTACGCCCGCGTCGGCAAGCGCCTTCCGCGCACCACCACCCAGCAGTACCGCGCCGCCCTGCACGTCAGCCGCTCGCAGGCCCGCGTCGGCGACCTGGTCTTCTTCCACAACAGGAGCGGGATCTACCACGTGGCCATCTACGCCGGCCGCAACATGATCTGGCACGCCCCCAAGCCCGGTCGGCGGGTCAGCCTCGTGCCGATCTGGACCAGCTCGGTCTACTTCGGCCGCGTCCGCTGAGGCGAGCACCCGGCATACCCACCACGGGTATGCCGGGCGGCTCAGCCCGTGGTCAGCTCAGTACGCAGGAGCGCGACCAGCGACTGCGCCTCCGGCGCACGCTCGGGACCCGGCCCGGGTGGGGCGAACAGGCGCTCCAGCTCCCGGGCACGCTCCGACGCGACGGGCAGGCCGAAGGTGCCGGCGGACCCGGCGATCTTGTGCGCCTGGAACGCCGCCCGCTCCCGCTGGGCCTCCTGCAGGGCGCCCTCGACGAGGGCCTCGACGGCCGTCTCGATCTCGGGCAGCTTGGCCAGGTTGTTGGCCTGCGCACGGCGCTTGAGGTCCTCCCAGCCGGACCCCAGCCCGGTGGCCTCCGCGTCGGTCAACGACGACTCGTCCACGTCCCCGCCTTCCTGCGCGGTCATGACGTCCACCCGACGAGCCCGGCGACCTGGCCGGCGAGCTGCATCGGGTCGAACGGCTTGGCGAGGACCCCGGCCACCGGAAGGCTGGCCCACTGGCGCTGCTCGGACTGCTGCACCTTGGCGGTGAGCAGCACGATCGGGATGTCACGGGTCTGCGGGTCCGCAGCCAGCAGGTGACAGGCCGTGGGGCCGTCCATCTCCGGCATCATCACGTCCATCACGATCGCGTCGGGCTGCTCGGCCCGGGCCGTGGCCACCGCCTCGGCCCCGCTGCCGGCGGTGATCACCGTCCAGCCGGCCACGGCCTCCAGGGCCATCTGGGCGACCTCCAGGATGATCTCGTCGTCGTCGACGACCAGCACGCGCCTCATGCCGGCGCCCCCTCACCGTCGATGTCCTGCCCCACGGCCGGGCCGGGCCGACCGTCGGACCCCTGACCACCGCCGGCGGCACCGAGCACCTCCCGGACCCTGCCGGAGTGGTGCGGCGCGGAGCGGTCCCTGCCGCCCCGGCTGACGCCGAGCGGCCCGGTCGGCAGGGTGAAGGAGAACGTGGACCCGGCGCCCGGACCGGCGCTGGTGGCCCAGATGTCGCCGCCGTGCTGCTCGACGATGCCGCGGCAGATGGCCAGGCCGAGACCGGTGCCGCCCTTGCTGCGGGTGTCGGAGGCGTCGACCTGCTGGAAGCGGTTGAAGATCGCCTCGAGCTGGTCGGCCGGGATCCCCGGCCCCTCGTCGCTGATGTCGAACCGGACCTGCCACTCCCCCGGGACGACGTTGAGCTGCACCAATGACCCGGCCGGGGAGAACTTCACGGCGTTGCCGAGAAGGTTCGTGAGCGTCTGGACGATCCGGTCGCTGTCCGCCCACACCGATCCGGACACCGCCCCGATCTCGATCCGCACCCCGGCGGCGTGGGCCAGCAGGGCGGTCTCCTCGACCGCGGTCGCCACCAGCCGCAGCACGCCGACCTGCTCGCGGCGCAGCCGCAGCTTGCCGGCGGCCATGCGCTCGACGTCGAGGATGTCGTTGATGAGCCGGATCAGGCGGTCGCTGCTGTCGGTGGCGACCTCGACCATCCGCTGCGCGCGCGCCGGCAGCTCGCCCGCCGCCCCACCCGAGAGCAGGCCCAGGGCCCCGCGGATAGAGGTCAGAGGGGTGCGCAGCTCGTGGCTGACCACCGAGATGAACTCATCCTTCATCGTGTCGACCGCGCGCCGCTCGCTGACGTCGCGGAAGATGACCACCGACCCGACGACGGCGCCGTCCTGCACGATCGGCGCCGCGATGCGCTCGGAGTCGAAGACCCTCCCGTCGGCCCGCACGTGCCGGCCGGCGACCATCCGGGCACCGCCCGCGAGGTCGTCGGCGCCGGAGGCCGGCGCGGTGCCGTCCTGGTCCTCGGTGCGGATCACCTCCCCGACCTGCCGGCCGAGGATGGCCTCGCGCGGCAGGCCGACCAGGCGGGCTCCCGCGTCGTTGATGAAGGTGACATGACCCTCCCGGTCCAGGCCGTAGATGCCGTCGCCGGCGGAGTTGAGGATCGACTCCTGCTGGCGACTGAGCCGCTCCAGGACCGCCGTCTGCTCGCGCAGCTCGCGCTCGAGCCGGCGGGTGGCGGTCACGTCGCGGAAGCTCCACACCCGCCCGACGCTGACCCCGCCCACCCGCTGGGGCTGGGAGTAGCGCTCGAAGACTCGGCCGTCGCGGAACTGCAGCACGTCGAACGTGCTCGCGCTGGGGTCGGCATACAGCTCCTGGACCCGCTCGACGAAGGCGTCGGGGTAGACCAGCTGCCGCAGGACCGAGCTCATCACCCGCGCGTCGTCGCCGGACGCGAGCAGCTCGGGGTCGATGCGCCACATGTCGGCGAACTTGCGGTTGGCCCCGGCGATCCGCCCGGACTCGGACACCACGAGGATGCCGTCGACCGTGGACTCCAGCGTGGCCTCCAGCAGCGCCAGCGAGTTCGCCACCCGTTGCCGCTCGTCGAGCCGCTCCAGCACCATCCGGGCCAGCCGCGCGCCCCAGGCGGCGAAGTCGCCGTCGCGCTCACCGCGGGTTCGTCCGGGTGGGTAGCGCAGCACGACGCGGCCGCGGACCCGACGGCCCGGGCCGGTGACCGGCGCCTCGACCTGGTCGCCCTTCCAGGTGCCGGCCGGCGAGCCGTCCGCGGCATCGGAGCGCGCGACGAACCCGTCCTGCCCGTCGGCAGCGTCGACCTCGACGTGGCACAGGGCGGCCCCGCTGATCGTCTCCAGGGCCTGGGCCAGGTGGCTGAGGATCTCCGCCAGCGGCTCCCCCTCGGCGACCAGGGTGAGCATCTCGGTGTGCTCGGCCAGGAGCATCTCGGAGCGCTTGCGGTCGGTGATGTCGGAGAGCAGGCCGTGCTGCACGAGGCCCTGGCCCGTGACCGGTTCGAGCACGGTGTCGTCGAGCACCCAGATGACCCGGCCGTCGGCCCGGACCATGCGGTACTCCGCCGCGTTGTGGAACCCCGGGACGACGCTGGAGTCCTCCTGGAAGACCACGTGCTCGCGGTCCTGGGAGTGCACCTGGCGGAACCACAGCCCCGGGTCCTGGAGGAAGTCGGCGGCTGTGAAGCCGAGCAGCTCCTCGACCTGGTCGCTGACGTAGAGCCACCGGCCCGCGGCCCCGGGCAGCGCCGCGTAGACGGTGACCGGCAGTCGCGCGACGAGGAGGTCCTCGGCGAAGTCGCGGAAGCGCGGGTCGTGGCCGCCGACCGCGGTGTGCGGAGCCTCCGACCGACCCACCGCGCCCCCTCGAGTTCACTGGCGACCGCTGCGGCGGCGAGCCCGGGACGTTGCCCGGGGCTCTCGCGCGCGTGTCGATGATATCCAGCACAACACGGTGCGCAGGCGAATCGGCAAACCACAGGGGACCGCAGTCGGCCGGATCAGCCGGTGAGCACCGCCAACAGGCCCTCGGCATAGGCGCATTCGGCGTCGGGGTGCACGGTCCGCCGCTCCTGCCCGTCGGTGCCGAGCACCACGGCGAACCCCTCGTCGAGCACCTCCAGACGACGGAAGCGGGGACCGAGCAGCTCACGCAGCTGGGACTCCCTCGGCAGCCACACCACCTCGCGCTGCTCGACGCTGTCCAGGGCCCACTCGGTCGTGCCGTTGAACCCGATCACGCGCCCCGTGGGGAACTCGTGCACGTCGACGAGCATGGTGGAGACGACGAACACCTCGTCGTCCATGTCACGGCCCGGCAGCACGAACCGGTCGCCGGACGCCGGCTCCCACGCCAGCCCCGCCGCCTTGAGCCGTCGGGCCAGCTCCAGCGAGATCACCCCACCAGTGTGCCGCCGCGCAGGCAGGTCCGCCCGGGATCGCGCGGGGCGGCTCACCTACGCTGGTCCGGACGCGGCGCATGCCGCCCGCCCCCGACCGGGGGCGCCAGGATGGGAGAGCATGAGCGGCTTCGTCGAGGGACTGCTGAACGTCGGCAGCATCTGGGTCTACGTCATCGTGGCCGGCCTGGTGTTCGCCGAGGACGCGCTCTTCATCGGCTTCGTCCTGCCCGGTGAGACCGCCGCCGTGCTCGGCGGGGTCGACGCCAGCCGGGGGCACGTCAGCCTCACCCTGATCGCCACGCTCGTCGTCCTGGCCGCGATCGTGGGCGACTCGGTCGGCTACGAGGTGGGCAAGCACTTCGTCGGGCCGAAGGTGCTCGGCCACCACCGGCTGCACCGGCACCACCACCGCATCCAGGACGCGCAGGACTTCCTGGCCCGGCGCGGCGGCTGGGCGGTCTTCCTGGGCCGATTCACGGCGTTCTTCCGCGCCGTCATGCCCGCGCTGGCCGGCTCGGCGCGGATGCACTACCCGCGCTTCCTGACGTTCAACGCCTTCGGCGGCGTCGTCTGGGGCATCGGCTTCGTGCTGCTGGGCTACCTCGCCGGCAACTCGTACAAGACCGTCGAGCAGACCGTGGGCCGGGGAGCGGCGTTTGCCGCCGCGGGAATCCTGCTGCTCGCCCTCGGGGTCCTGCACGTCCGGCGGCGCCGGGCCGACCGGGCACGCGAGCAGGCCGCGGACTGACCACATCCCGGACAAGCGTCCCGCGATGTGGGACGGGAGCCATCGAGCGTTGCCCGGATCCGCTGGCTCGTGCTCTGCTTGAGCCATGTCTTCGACCGTATGGCGCACGCCGACGCACATGATCGCCATGTGCCGCTGCGCCATGCGATGCCGCTGCCAGGCCTGACCACCAGCCCGCAGCCCCGCCGCTCGCCCGTCGCAGCGGCCACCCCCTCGGAGACCTTCCATGACGCACCCCCACACCCTCACGGCATACCGCCGGCGGCACATCGACCTGCACCTGACGGCCAGTGCCCTCTGTCAGCGCTCCCGCCTGCGCCCGCGGCTGACCCCGCGAGCGCGCACCCGGACCGCACCCTTCCCGCTGACCACCTGGAGCACCGCATGACCCTCGCACCGACCACCACCCGGGGCGGCACCGCCGGCGTGAACCGGTTCACCCCCGAGCAGCTGCTGCGCACGGCCCGGCTGTTCGCCTCCGATCCCGACCTCGACCGCCACGTCGACCTCGCCGCCACCGAGCGGCAGTGGGTCGTGCTGGACTCGACACCGCACCTGCAGATCTGGCTGCTGACCTGGCCCGAGGGCACCGGCACCGGCTGGCACGACCACGTCGACTCCACCGGCGCCTTCCTCACCGTCAAGGGCCACCTGCTCGAGCAGTCCTGGCGCGGCAGACGGGCGGAGTCCTTGACGCTCAAGGCCGGCGACGGCCGCTCGTTCGGTGCCAGGCACGTGCACAACGTCGCCAGCGCCGGAGTGGGCACGGCCCTGTCCATCCACCTCTACACCCCGCGGCTCACCGCCATGACGCGGTATGCCGTGACCCCGGATGGCCTGCAGGCCAAGGGGATCGAGCGGGCCGGGGTGGACTGGTGACCACGGTGACCCCCTCGCCGGAGAACCCGGCGCTGCACTGGCAGACCCAGCTCTTCTCCGGGCCGCGCCCCGGCGCGCGCACCCACCCCGGCCGCGGCTGGGACGCCCCGGTCTACGCCGGCATCGACGACCAGCTCGAGGACGCCCGCTCCCGCCTCTCCCGGATCTCGGCCCGCACGGCCTACCAGGAGGTGGTCCACGGGCGCGCGGTCCTGGTCGACATCCGGCCGCAGTTCCAACGGGAGCGCGACGGCGTCGTCGACCCGGCACTGGCGCCGGTGCAGGTCGAGCGCAACCACCTGGAGTGGCGCTTCGACCCCCGCCACGAGGCCCGGCTGCCGATCGCGTCGTTCGACCTGCGCGTCGTCGTCATGTGCGAGGAGGGCTACACCTCGTCGTTGGCCGCGGATGCCTTGCTGCGGTTGGGGATCGACCGCGCGACCGATGTCATCGGCGGGTTTGCCGCGTGGAAGGCCGCCGGGCTCCCGGTGGTGCCCGCCTGAGACCGGTCTGCGGCTCCGGGGACTCGGGGGACGACCCGGAGCCGCAGACCTCCCCGTGGCCGCAGCGTCACGAACGCGTCGACCTCCGGGCGGCGGAAGCCCTCGGGCAGCCCGACCTCGTGGTCGCGCAGCAGCTCGGCGAGGATCACGGTCAGCTCGACGAGGGCGAAGTCGCGCCCGATGCACAGCCGCGGCCCCAGTCCGAACGGGACGTAGTCGGCCCGGGCCGTGGTGGCCACGTCGCCGTGGAAACGGTTGGGGTCAAAGCGTTCCGGCTCCGGCCAGGAGTCCTCGCGTCGGTGCAGCAGCCAGGGGCTGACGATCGCGATGGTGCCCGCGGGCACGGCCCGGCCGGACAGGACGTCGGGGGCGGCGGCCCGCCGGGAGACCACCCAGCCGGGCGGGAACAGGCGCAGCGACTCGTCGACGACCGCCCGGGTCCAGGGCAGCCGCTCCCGCAACCCGACCGCGGCGACGTCGCCGGCCGCGCGCACCTCGGCGCGCAGCCGCTCCTGGTGGCCGGGGTGCTCGGCCAGCAGCATCAGCGTCCAGGTGAGCGCGGACGCGACGGTCTCGTGCCCGGCGACGACCATCGTCACGAGCTCGTCCCGGATGGCGTCGTCGGGCAGCCCGGCCGCGATGAGCAGGCCGAGCAGGTCGGCGTGCCGGTCCCCCACGCCCCGGGAGCGGCGGCGGGCGATGACCTGCCGGCAGATCCGGTCCAGGTCCGCCACGGCACGGCGCAGCCGGCGGTTGACCGGCGTGGGCACCCAGGCCGGCAGCGGTACGACCTGCCGCCCCTGGGCCACGACGAGCTCGGCGGCCTCGTCGGTGGCATGGACCAGGGCCGCGGTGACTTCGGAGAGGTCCGCGTCGAACAGGGTGCGCCCGATGACGTCGAGGGTCACCCGCATCGACAGCGCGTCGACGTCGAGGACGTGCCCACCCGCCGCGATCCTGGACCACTCCCCCGCCACCCGCCGCGCCGCCTGCCGGATGCTGTCGGTGACCGTCTCGAGCCGCTGGTGGTGGAAGGCCGGCTGGGCGACACGGCGTCGGCCCAGCCAGCGCTCGTCGGCCACGGCCAGCAGCCCCGGCCCGGTCACGGTGGCCAGGGCCGCGTACTGCACCGTCGCCTTGGTCCAGGCGCGCGCGCCGCCCTGCAGCACGCGGCGCACGTCGGCCGGGTCGTTGACGAGCAGCGCGGTGGTGCGCGGCACCGGGAAGGCGACCAGGTCGCCATACCGGCGGTGGGTGTCCTCGAGGAAGGCCAGCGGGTTGCCGCGGATGGCGGCGAACCCGCGGGCCATGTCGAGCGAGCTGGGGCCGGGCAGGCCGAGGGTGCTCAGAGGTAGAGCCCCGTCTGGCCGTCCTCGACCCGGGTGGCCGCGACGGCGTGGATGTCCTTCTCGCGCAACAGGACGTAGTCCTTGCTGTGCAGCTCGACCTCGGCGCGATCCTCGGCGTCGAACAGGACGCGGTCGCCGACCTCGACCTGCCGGCAGTTCGGGCCGACCGCGACGACGGAGGCCCAGGACAGGCGCTTGCCCATGCTCGCGGTGGCCGGGATGACGATGCCGCTGCCGGAGCGGCGCTCCCCGGGCTCGCCCTCGAGGGAGACGAGGACCCGGTCGTGCAACATGCGGATCGGCAGCCGGTCGGCCGCCGGGGTGCCCTGCTTCTCAGTCACGTGTGCGGCGCCAGATGACCAGGCCGAGCACAGCGGCGACGGCGGCACCGATGGCGGCGACGCGCTCGACGCGCAGGTCACCCTCGGGCGTGTGGGTGGCGGTGTACAGGCTCGCCTTGACCGACGCGACCTCGCGGCGGGCGATCTCCTTGGGCTGCGCGCGGAACGCCAGCTCGTCGATGGTCGCTGCCAGGCGGTCACGCGTCGCCTCGATGTCGGCCTCGATGGCGTCGACCGGGGTGGTCTTGCTGTCCTGCTCAGCCATGGGGACTCCCTCTCCGTCCGGTGCTGCGACGATAACGCAGACTGTTGCCCGAGCTCTCACCACGACCACGGAAGAGGACCGATGCCCCGCCTCGAGACCCAGCAGCCCGCCCCCGACTTCAGCCTGCTCGACCAGGACGGCAACACCGTCGCCCTCAAGGACTTCGCCGGACGCAAGCTGATCATCTTCTTCTACCCCGCCGCGATGACCCCCGGCTGCACCAAGGAGGCGTGCGACTTCCGCGACTCCCTCGCTCCGCTGCGGGCGGCCGGCTACGAGGTCGTCGGGATCAGCCCCGACACCCCGGAGAAGCAGAAGAAGTTCGAGGAGAAGGAGTCGCTGACCTACCCGCTGCTCTCCGACCCGGACAAGGCCGTCATGGACGCCTACGGCGCGTGGGGCGAGAAGTCGCTCTACGGCAAGACGGTCACCGGCGTCATCCGCTCCACGATCGTCGTCGCCGAGGACGGCACCGTCGAGCTGGCCAAGTACAACGTCAAGGCCACCGGCCACGTCGCGTCCCTCTCCAAGGCGCTGGGACTGGCCTGACCGGCATACCCCCGACCTGTATGCCGGGTGGCCGGGTCCCGGTGCGTGACACCGGGACCCGGCCACTTCAGTAGAGTCGGCGCCGCGCGGAAGTGGTGAAACTGGCAGACACGCAGGATTTAGGTTCCTGTGCCTTCGGGCGTGAGGGTTCAAGTCCCTTCTTCCGCACGCGAATTGGGGCGACCGCCCCAGATCCTGGGGCCTTCGCCCGGCGGGTCCGACCGTTGAGGGGCGCTCCCCCCGCGCCGTCGCCCGACGAGCGGCCCGGCGGGCGCTGGGTCTTCGTCCCCGACGGCTTCCGGGTCATCCTGGAGCCCACCCCGGGCGCGGGACCGGCCGCGCCCGGCCCGCCCGCGGGGGGCCGCGGTGGCTAGGCGCCCGGCCCCCGACTGCCCCGCGGGCTGCCCCTGCCCGGCCCGGCTCGTCCAGCCCGGTGCCGGCCCTGACCCGAGGGCGGCGTTCGCCGCCGCGGTGGCCGCCGCGGCCGCCGGTCGCCCCGCCGCGGCGGCGCCGGTGGTCCTGAGCAGGCGCTGCGCCACGGCGGCCAACCAGCCCAGCGCGGCGGCGTCGACCGGGTGCTCGGTCACGAACGCGTCCGGGCCGAGGACGACCCGGGGCACGCCCTCCCGCACCGCCGCGACCAGGACGGCGGCGCAGCGGGGGGCGCCGACGGCCGTCCAGCGCCGCGGCTCGGGCAGCACCACCTCCGCCGGCCGCAACCGGCGCACGGCCTCGTCGGCCGCCTCCCCCGGCCGGCCCCGGGCCCCCGGCCCCCAGGCCCCGGTGACGTCAAGGCGGAGGATCACCAAGCCAGCGTAGGTCATAGTTCACTGTTAGAGAACTATTCGCGGAGGTCATCATGACCGCACTCAGCCCCGCCGACCCGGCACCCCCCGGCACCCCCACCTGGGCCCTGGGAGCCGACCTCCCGACCGGCCTCACGGCGGCCCTGGCGGCCGGCGACCTCGTCCTGGTCTGCTCACGCAACAGCAACCGGGAGGGCACCCGCGGCCGCGAGCAGGCGGTGCACGGCATCTTCGCCGCGGCGCAGATGCTGCTGTTCCGGTACGGGCTGGACCTGCGCGACCGGCTGCCCGACCTGGAGGCCCTGATGGCCCGGGTCCGCGCCGAGTCGGCCACGGTGACCAGCCAGACCCCCGACGGACGGCGTTTTCGCAACTCCAGCTTCGAGTACACCGACCGGGCCGCGGACGGACTGGTGTTGCTCATCCAGTACGGCACCGGCGTGATGGAGGACGCCGCCTACCACCAGCCGGCCGTGAGTCGGGTCGCCCAGGCCCTGCTGCGCTGGCGGCCGGTCTTCGTCTACGCCAACGAGGTCCGGGGCTGGGGCCGCGTCGACTTCGGCCTGGCTCCGCTGGTCAACGCGCTGCGCGAGGTGCAGCGCCACCGCGACACCCCGGTGTACCTGGGCGCCGACCTCATCCTGCCCCAGCCGCCCACCCCCGAGCTCAACCGGCGGCTGTTCGACCTGGGACACCAGTCCCGGGCCGAGGCGCTGCAGATCTACAGCCGCACCCGGGCCGGGTTCCGGGAGCGGACCCAGACCGGCCCGGTGCCCGGCCGGTTCGCGTACGGGCTTCCGGGGGCCCTGCCGCCCGGCCTGGCCGTGGTGCGGCTGCGCGGTCTGGCCGGCGGGCCGGGGACCCGCCTGGCCTACCTGGACACCCCGGCCTGCCGCCCCCGGCCCGAGCAGGTGTTCGACGACGGCCTGGACCCGTCGTGGGCCGAGCGGGCCGACCAGGTCGCCCTCATCCGGTGGCTGTGCGACCACTGGGGGCGGCCGGAGTGGGGCAACCGGGAGTGCGCGGCCTACCTCGTGGCGCACGGGCTGTCCACGATGGGGGCCCGCCGCCAGCACCGTGGCCGGCCCGGTCACCGGCAGCTGCGCCCGGGCCCGGGCGGGGCCACGGACGCGGCGCGGCTGTGCGACAGCATCCTGCGCCACCGGGACTTCCTGCTCGCCGGCCGCCTGATGTTCGACCTGCGCGATGGCTCGCCACCCCTGGAGGTGATCGTCGAGACCCCGGACGGCCGACCCTTGTGCACCGCCGCTCAGGACCGCCGGATCCAGGCGGTGCGAGCACGGCAGCGGGCCCTGCGCAGCCAGCCGCACTGTCACACGCTGGCCGGGCTGCCGCTGACCGTGGACGGGGTCCCGGGCAAGCTCGTCGCCGACGCCCACCGCCGCGCCGACCCGTGCTACGGATATCAGCGGGTCCAGCCCGCCGGAGGCCCCGCCCGGCGCCGGTTCCCGGCCGTCCCCCTACTGCCCCAACAGGCGGTGCTGCGGGCGATCTGCGAGGCCGCGACCGGGCGGGAGGCCATTCCCGACGCGGGCCCGCCCCGGGCCGCCCTCGCCCAGGCCGAGTCGGACGTCACGCTCGCCCGGGACCGCGCCAGCGAGGCGCGACGCCGGCAGGCCCGCGCCACCGAGCTGTTCACCTGGGGTGAGCACTCCGACGCCAGCCGACGGGCGGCCCGGGATGCCCTGGATCGGACGGTCGCCGAGGTGGCCGCGGCCGACGCCGAGCTGGCCCGCTGTCAGGACGCCGTGGTCGCCCTGAACGACCCCGGAGTGGAGGATGCGCTGGCCGTGCAGGACGTCCTGCGCCTGATCCGGGGCCTGCGCGATCCCACCGGGGACGCCTGGACCCGCGCGGTCCTGCTGCGCGGCATCAGCGACTTCACCGTGTCCGTGGAACACGCCCTCGGACCCGACGCCACGCGGCGCACCGCGATCCGGTTCGGTTTCACGCTCGCCCTGCGCGACGGGGACAACCGGCGATGGGCCCTGCGGGTGGCCGGCTGGCACGAGCCGCGACCACGCCACGACCTCCCGGGGCGGGCGCTCCGGGTGGTGGGCCGCCTGCGCGCCGGACAGCCATGGTCCGAGGCGGTCACCCACCGGGCCCTGTCGCCGTGGGTGCGGCGCGCGCTGGGCCTCCCCGCGGACGCGCATCCGATGATGCTCAACGTCCGGGACCCGCGGCTGCTGCGGCTCGCGCTGGCCCTGGTGTGCCCCGAGACCACCCCGGCGCGGCGGGCCGGGCCGGCTCCCGCTCCGGCGGGGCGACCGCTGCGCGGCGCGGCACTCACGGCGCTGGCGGCGCGCACCGGCGAGCCGGAGGCGTTCCTGCGGCACCTGCGGCGCACCTACGCCCGCCCGACCCGGGCCACCGGGCAGTGGCTCAGCCCGCCGGCCCCCGCCCTGGCGGCCGTCCTGCGCGCCGGCGGACCCGGCCCGGTGCCGCGGTCCCGGTTGCCGGACCGCCTGAGCGCGGCCCCCCCGCGCCAGTGGTTCGAGGTCGAGGGCCCGCTGGTGCGCACCCGCGCGTGCCCCCACTGCGGGTCCCGGCGACGGGCGCGGGCCCGGATTCCCGAACCCGTCGGGTTGGTCTGCCTGCGCTGCCGGCGCGACGAGCGGGGCTTCCGCTGGCCGGCCCGGCCGTACGACCGGTACCTCGACCTCGGCTAGCACCGCGGCTCCCGGCGACGGTGCGATCCGCCGGCCGGGGCGGCTGCCCGCCAGCGCGACCCGGGCCCTCACCGAGCGCCGACCGGGCCAACCCTGACCGTCCGGGCGAGGCGGCTCGGGCCGGAGGGTGCCGGGTCGCTGGTTCGGTACCCGCGATTCCGTCCCCAATAACGTCCCTTTTCTAGGGGACGATATTTGATCACCATGGGAGGAGGCGCCGGCAGCGGCCGGCCCACAACTGATCGGAGGATCGAAGATGTTCAAGGCAATCGCACGGGGTCTGCGCAAGGTGTGGGACTTCATTCGCCCCTCGGTGCTGCGAGCCCTCACCGAGATCCTCGCCAGCCTGCTGGACCGGTTCGGCGGCTCGCCCGCCCAGCCCGCGGCCACCCGCGCCTGACACCGGGGGCCCTGCGGTGGTGGCGGCGCCAAGTCGCCACCACCGAGGGCGAGGGAGGAGAGTCATGGGACGTCGACCGACGAGGCGGCGCGCGATCCTGACCGTCGTGGCCGAGCTCTATCAACCGGGGTGGGCCGCCGGCCAGACGCTCACCGGCCTGGTCGAGGCAGTGGTCGACCACGAGCTCGGCGCCGCCGCGAACCAGCACGTTCGGGATTGCGCCATCGAGGCCACCAAGAAGGTGCTGACCCGGCACTACCGGCACCCCACGCTGCAGCGGCTCTGGCACGACCTGCTGGATCGGTCGACATTGCCCAGCGACGACGCCGACCACGTCCGCCTCGGTGCGGCGCGCGCGGCCTCACTTCGAGCCGAGCTGTGGAAGGCGGATGAGCGATTCGCGCTGGTTTCGAGCGCCGTCAACGAGTCCGAGGCGGCGACGCAGGAACCGGTCAGGGTCGGCCACCTGGAGCGGGCGGCCGAGCAGTTGCGGTTGCTGCTCGACGCCGCCCCGCGGGCGGATCCCCTGCTGCTGCACCGGGCCAGCAGCAGCTGGCTCGCCATCCTTGACTCCGCCCTCTCGGGCGCCACCCTGACCCGGCTGACCTGGCGGTTCGCCGAGGTGGCCATCAAGGAGGGCCATGCCTGCTTGCGTGCGGCGTGGCGTGGGGCGCCAGGCTTCGCCCTTCCGGCGGGCGACCTCCCCAAGGACGAGTGGCTGTGGCAGCGCTCCTGGCCGTGGACGGTCGCCGCCGGAGCCCTCCTGCTGCTGTCGGGGACGAGCGTCGATGACCTCGGCGCGGCCACGCGACGGTGGGCGTGCGAGCACCTGGACGGCGTCGAAGGCGAGGTCGACCTCGTCGAGGTCCTCACGAGCGGGGCGGATCTGGCCCTTCGTGGCGCACGCGTGGGCCGGGCCGTGTCGTATGCCCAGGCGGCTTGGCTTGCCAATGGACGCTCGTTGCCGCCAGACCAGCTGCTTGACGTGTCGGCGCGAATCGCCGGCTTCCTGTTCGCCACCGGCGGGGACCAGGCTCACGTCCTGGCGCTCATCGCCCGCGTCAGCAGCGTTCTTGACGGCGACATCGCGACCGGACCCGATGACCCCTGGCCGGACTGGATGACGTCGGCGTACTTCCTGGCACTGCGCGGGGCCGTGACTGACCCCGCCGCCGCCAGGGACCGGCTGACAAGCCTCTGGCTCGGCTCGATCGGGCCGCACACTCCCCCGCCGCAGCCCAGCATCTGGCTCCTGAGCGGCGCCCTGGTGGAAACGCTGCAACGGTGCGGTGAACCCGCACTCGCCGGTCACGTCGCGCGTCGCTCGCTGCTGCTGGCGCAACCGAGTAACGCCAGCGAAGCCGTGATCAAGCGATTGCTCGATGACGCGCGCGAGCGCCACTCCACCCAAAACACACCCAGCGACGCTGCCGGAATCCGCGCGTCAGCCTCGGCGCTGGTCACGGCAGCACTCCGCGACCCTCAACCGTTGGATCATGAGACGACCTGGCTGCTCCAGGGACTACTCGAATTGGCTCAGCTGGAGCGGACCGCCCCCCACCGACGCATCGTGCCGCGCAACGCGTCACCCTGAGCACCCCGTGCCCGTCGGTCTTCTCGGGCGGACCGAGCAGCGCCCGGACCCAGGCACGCCCCATCGGCTCCGCCCGACCCTTGAGGGGTGGTACTACCCCTAGTACCATTGCGTGGTGTCGTCACCCGTGGAACAGATCGTCGCGGCGATGCGCGCGAACCCACGCAACATCAGCTTCAACGATCTCCACAAGGTCTGCGAGCACTACTTCGGCAAGCCACGCACCACCGGCGGCTCCCACGCGGTGTTCAAGACCCCCTGGCCCGGTGACCCGCGCGTGAACATCCAGAACGACAAGGGCAAGGCCAAGGCGTACCAAGTCCGTCAGGTCCTCGCCGCGATCGACAAGCAGGAGGCCATGTGATGCCAGCGCTCGCACCAGTGGACGTGTCCCACTACACCTACCGTGTTGCGTGGTCGGCAGAAGACGACCAGTTCGTTGCCGCCTGCCTCGAGTTTCCGTCCCTGTCCTGGCTGGCCGACAGCCAGATCGCCGCGATCCAAGGCCTGCAGAACCTCCTCCTTGACGTCCTCGCCGACATGGCGAACGAGGGCGAGACGATCCCCGCCCCCTTGTCCGAGCGCCACTACTCCGGCAAGTTCAACGTGCGCGTCGGCGAGGCGCTGCACCGCAACCTGGCGATGCATGCCGCCGAGGAACACATGAGCCTGAACCAGTACGTGGTCAAGAAGCTCGCCTCCTGCTGACCACCCGGTCGTTCCCGGGCCGACCGGGCCAGCCGATGGGGCTTGACGACCGCCCGAGTTGGCCTGACGGTTGGCGCCTCCTTCGGCAATGCCGGTCCGCGATGAGCACACAACTGGATGAGTCCCCGGCCCGGAGAGCTGCTGCGCCTCGGGGACCGGCTCCGGCAAGGACGCCCCCAGCGCCTCCCACACGGGTGGCTGTTCACCTTCGCCGCCGACGAGGAGATCGAGATCGGGTCCCGATCGTCCGTGATCCTCGACGACCGCCGGCTCACCGCCGTCGCGGGCCGGGAGAGCTTTGACGACGCGCTGCGCCGGGTCAAGTCACAGCCCCTGCCCAGCTGAGCCGCCCGCCCCGCTAGCGAATCGTCGGCGCGACGTCGGAGCCGACCACTACAGTGCCAGCCAGCGCGACCCTCGGGGGCGCGCACGAGTCCGGGGGGACCACCGATGAACCCATCCCAGCGCACCCGGTGGCGGGCCACCGTGACTGCCGTCGTGCTCGGCCTCGCGGGCGTGGCGCTCGCGGCACCGCCCGCCAGCGCGGACACGTGCTACATGGACGCCGGTGGCGTGATCGTCTCGTACGAGTGCAACCACCCCAGCGGGCCCGATGGGCCGATGCCGCCGCCGACCGTGGTCGTGACCGGGATGACCCTCACCTTGAGCGCGACCCACGTGACGTACGGGCAACCGGTCACCGCGACCGTGCACCTGGACCCGCCACCCCAGCCCGGCCCCCCGGTGCCCGTGGACGGGTTGCCGGTGCAGCTGTGCTGGCGGCCCACCGTCGGTGCGGCCACCTGCACGACCGCGCTCACCGACACCTCGGCAACCGCCGCGTCCACGTTCCGGCCCGCGACCGGCGGCCGGCTCACCGCGAAGTTCGCCACCACCGGCCGGTTCGCCGCCGCGGTCGACGTCACCAAGACGCTGACGGTCGCCCCCGCCGCCGCCGTGCGCCGGGTGGGCCGCACCCTCACCGTGACCGTGCAACCGGCCGCCGCGCAGCGCGCCCAGCTGCAACACTCGACCAGCCACGGCTGGGTCAACACCGGGACCGCCAAGGTCACCGGCCGCACCGGCACCGCGACCTGGGCCGGCCTGGCCGCCGGCACCTACCGGGTCGCCGTCCCCGCGCAGGGCGGTCGCGCCGCGCTCAACACGGCCCCTATCACCGCCCGGTAACCCCTGACACCACCACCCGCGAGCCCCGATCGGGCCGCCCGCGGGTCAGACCAGTTGCGGTTGCTGCTGGGGTGAGCACGGCCCGAACCGGTCCGACCGCTCCCCCAGCCACGAGTGCCCGTGCGCGCAGGTGAGCCGGATCTGCCGGACCCCGTCGGGGAACACGACCGCCTTGGCGATCCAGTGCCCGTCCCAGTCCCCCGCGTCCGCGGCGACCGCACCGCCGGCGACCTCGGAGGCGGCACCGGCCGGGCCGAACTCGTCGGCGCGCACCCCACCGGATGCCCATCCCTGCCGCCGGGGTCCGCAGCCAGAGCCGCGAACGCGGCCCCCGCCACGACCCAGACCGGTACTGGCGGGCCTTGGCCATCTTCGACACCCCGGCGCACTCCCCTGCCACGACCAGACCCGTGCGCGCGGACACGCCCCCCGGCAACGGGCCCACCCACGGCGCGCACCGCCGCCTGGGCCACACACCTGACCTGGCAATCGCTGACGAGGCTGGCGCTTTCAAGTTCGACCCCCCCCCCGGGTTTGAGCAACATGCTGGTTTTCGCATAAGCCCAGCTCAGAACCGATTTGCGACTCGCCACCGGCCACCCCCTGACGCCCACTGCGTGCCCGCGCCACGGGCAAGCAGCGGGCACGAAACGGCGAGCCTGACTCTCAGGCGCCGCACCACCTCTTGCGGGGCGGCGAGAGGCGGTGGCGCAAGGCCAGCTCACTCATGCCGACGCCAGTTGGGGCGACGGGGTGTGCCACTCGGTCACGACGGCGGCTCGGACCCAGGCGACCGGCAACGCCCCGGCCGTCTGCAGCAGCATGCTGAGCAGACGGTGCGGGTGGGCGCCGACAAGCCGGCGGCGGTTAGAGCGACAGCGGCCACCGCTGCCAGCGGTCACCGCCAGTCTGCGGCAGACTATGCAGCCATCGCTCGTCGCCTGTCGTGAGGAACTCTGTGAGCACGCTCGGAAGCTTCATCTGGTCCATCGCCGACCAGCTCCGGGGCCCCTACCGCCCCAACCAGTACGGCACCGTGATCCTCCCGTTCACGATCCTGCGACGCCTGGACTGCATCCTCGAACCGGACCGGGCCATCGTGCGGGAACTGGCCGCAAAGTACGACAACCCGAATCGGCTCAAGGTCGAGGTCACCAAGGCCACCGGCCGACCCTTCTACAACACCTCGAACTACTCGTTCGCCAACCTGCTCGCCGACGCCGACGGACTGGCGGACAACCTGACCGACTACGTCGATCGATTCTCCTCCGACGTCGACGTATTCGAGTACTTCGACTTCAAGAAGGAGATCCTCGCCCTGGAGAAGGCCGGTCTCCTGCGCGAGGTCGTCAAGGCGTTCGGAGCCGTCGACCTGCACCCGGACACTGTGTCGAACTCCGACATGGGCGATGCCTTCGAGTACATCATCCGCAAGTTCAACGAGGCCGCGAACGAGACCTCAGGCGACCACTACACGCCGCGCGACGCGATCAAGCTGCTCGTGGACCTGCTCTTCGCGGAGAAGGACGCGGCCCTGACCGAGGGCGGCATCGTCCGAACGCTCTACGACCCCACCGCTGGCACCGGCGGCATGCTGTCGCTGGCCGAGGAGCACCTGCTGGCTCAGAACCCCGACGCCCGGCTCAGCCTGTTCGGCCAGGAGTACAACCCGCAGTCCTACGCGATCTGCAAGTCTGACCTGCTCGCCAAGGGTCACGACGCGACCAACATCGCCTTCGGCAACACCCTCACCGACGACGCGTTCACTGGCCGCCAGTTCGACTTCTGCATGTCCAACCCGCCCTACGGTGTGGACTGGAAGCAGTATGCCAAGACCATCACGAAGGAGCGCGACGAGGCCGGCCCCTTCGGCCGCTTCGCGCCCGGCCTGCCGGCCACCTCCGACGGGCAGATGCTGTTCCTGCTCCACCTCGCCCACAAGATGCGCGCGCCCGAGGATGGCGGCGGCCGCGTGGGGATCGTCATGAACGGCTCGCCGCTGTTCAACGGAGGCGCCGGTTCTGGCCCGTCCAACATCCGCCAGTGGCTGCTGGAGAACGACCTCGTCGAGGCCATCGTCGCGCTGCCGACCAACATGTTCTTCAACACCGGCATCGCCACCTACATCTGGATTCTCGACAACACCAAGCATCCCGACCGCAAGGGCCTGGTCCAGCTCATCGATGGCACCCCGTTCTGGACCAAGATGCGCAAGAGCCTCGGCTCGAAGAACCGAGAACTCAGCGAGCCGGACCGCACCAGGGTCGTCCAGCTGTACGACGACTTCGCCGACGCCGACCCCGACTACTCCAAGGTGATGTCCAACGACGAGTTCGGCTACTGGACCATCACCGTCGAGCGCCCCCTCCTCGACGAGACCGGCAAAACGGTCGTCGACCGCAAGGGCAAGCCCAAGCCCGACCCGAAGAAGCGCGACACCGAGAACGTGCCCTTCACCTACGGCGGCTCCACGGCCGGTGCCGCAGGCAGGGTCGAGGTCATCCAGTCGTACTTCGACACCGAGGTGAAGCCCCACGTCCCCGACGCCTGGATCGAGTGGACGAAGACCAAGACCGGCTACGAGATCCCCTTCACCCGCCACTTCTACAAGTACGTCTCACCCCGCGCCCTCGCCGAGATCGACGCCGACCTGGAGAAGCAGGTCGCGAAGATCCTGGATCTTCTCCAGGAGGTCGAGGGATGACGGCAACATCCTTCAAGTCGTCTCGCCTGGCGCGCTACCTCGACGGTCTTCGCGACGGAACTCATGGGACCTTCGAACGAGTGGGCGACGGCATTCCGTTTCTCAGCGCGAAGAATGTGCAGGCCGCCGGGGTCGTAGTCGGAGACGAGAGCATGGTCAGCAGTCAGGATGCCGCAACGATCGTTGCGTCGGGTTATCCCGCTAGAGGGGACGTCCTGTTAACGATTGTCGGATCAGTCGGCCGGTCGGCGGTGTACGAGATTGAAGAATCGCTTCCCTTTCAACGCAGCGTCGCATTCTTGCGGCCAGATCATCGACTTGAGCCGGCGTATCTGAACTATCAACTTCAGTCGAAGGGCCTGCAGGACCAGATCGCACTTTCCACCAAGACCTCCGCCCAGCCTGGTCTCTACCTCGGCGAGGTTGGCTCGCTGAAGATCTCGGTCCCCTCTCTTGACGAGCAGCACGCCATAGCCGGCTATCTCGACCGCGAGACCGCCCGCATCGACACACTCATTGAGGAGCAGCAGCGCCTGATCGAGATGCTCCGCGAGCGGCGACGCACGCTTCTTGTCGAAGCTACTTGCCGTGGCGTTTCGGCGTCAGCTTCTCTCAAGCCAACGGATGTCGGTTGGCTTGGCGATGTGCCCACACACTGGGAGGTTGTCGCGATCAAGTGGCTGACGGCTGTCAAGCGTGGAGCCTCGCCTCGGCCGATCGACGATCCGATCTACTTTGACGACGACGGCGAATGGGCGTGGGTTCGAATCGCCGACGTCACAGCCGCTGGCGCGGAGGGCGTGCTTCGGTCAACCACCCAGACTCTCTCGGATCTGGGCAGCTCGCTAAGCGTGAAGATCCACCCAGGCGCACTATTCGTCAGCATTGCTGGAACCGTGGGCAAGCCATGCATAACCAGCATCAAGTGCTGCATCCACGATGGCTTCGTCTATTTCCCTGACCTTCATGTCGACCCATGGTGGCTCTTTCGAATCTTCGAGGCGGGTGAGTGCTATCGGGGCCTCGGCAAACTTGGAACGCAGCTCAACCTGAACACCGACACCATCGGCAGCATCAAGGTTCCTGTGCCGCCCCCGAACGAGATTCAGCAAATACTTGCCTACATCGACGAACAGACCGGGAAGGTTGACAGGCTGATCTTCGAGGCCGAGCGATTCATCGAACTCGCTCGTGAGCGTCGGTCGGCGCTGATCACGGCGGCGGTGACGGGGCAGATCGACGTACGGGGGGTGGCGTGATGGGTGATCACAACGAGGTGGTGTTCGAGAAGGAGATCTGCGGTCACCTCGCGGCGCACGGCTGGCTGTACTCGGAGGACGACACCGGTTACGACCGGGAGCGGGCGCTGTTCCCGGAGGACCTGGTCGCGTGGCTGGACGACACCCAGCCGACGCCGTACGAGAAGGCGCTGAAGGCGGCGGGATCTCCGGCGAAGTTCCTCGACGTGCTGACCGCGGCGCTGGACAAGCCGCTCGAGCACGGCGGCGGCACGCTGAACATCTTGCGCAACGGGGTGCAGTACATCGGCGGCGGGCGGCTGAAGATGGCCCAGTTCCGGCCCGAGACGTCGCTCAACGCGACGACGAACGCCCACTACGCGGCCATGCGTGTGCGGGTGATGCGACAGGTGCACTTCTCCACCGCCGACCAGCGCAGCATCGACCTGGTGTTCTTCGTCAACGGGATGCCGGTCGCGACGGTGGAGCTGAAGACGGACTTCACCCAGTCGCTGGACGAGGCGGTCCAGCAGTACCGCAAGGACCGCAACCCGCTGACCAACGGCCGCCCCGAGCCCTTGCTGTCGTTCGGGCACCGGGCGCTGGTGCACTTCGCGGTGTCCAACGACCTGGCGGCGATGACCACCCGGCTCGAGGGGGAGAAGACCCACTTCCTGCCGTTCAACACCGGCTACGACGCCGGCGCTGGCAACGCACCCGGCGCGGACGGGCGGTCGTCGACGGCGTACCTGTGGGAGCGGGTCTGGGACAAGGACGCCTGGCTCACCATCATCGGGCGACTGATGATCGTGGAGACCAAGGAGGAGTGGGACGTCGCCACCGGCACCTCGGTGCGGCGGACGAATATGCTGTTCCCCCGGTTCCACCAGTGGGAGGCGGTCACCGACATCGTGGCCGCGGTCACCGAGGAAGGCGTCGGGCAGCGTTACCTGATCGAACACTCGGCCGGATCGGGCAAGACGAACACGATCGCCTGGACCGCGCACCGGCTCGCCCGCTTGCACGTGGATGACAAGAAGGTCTTCGATTCCGTGATCGTGGTCGTGGACCGGACCGTGCTGGACGGGCAGTTGCAGGACGCAATCCGGCAGATCGACGGCACCGGCAAGATCGTGGCGACGATCAGCCCGGAGGACGTGCGCAAGGCGGGCGCGAAATCGAAGTCCAGCCTGCTGGCGACGGCATTGAAGAACGGTGAGCTGATCATCGCCGTGACAGTGCAGACGTTCCCGCACGCACTGGAGGAGATCCGCGCCGACGCCGGCCTCAAGGGCAAGACGTTCGCCGTCATCGCCGACGAGGCGCACTCCTCGCAGTCCGGGCAGATCTCCTCGAAGCTCAAGCAGGTCCTAACCGCGGAAGAGATCAAGGAGATCGAGGACGGCGGCGAGGTCGACGTCGAGTCGATCCTGGCCGCAGAGATGAGCGAACGCGCCGAGTCGCGCAACATCTCCTACTTCGCCTTCACCGCCACCCCGAAGAACAAGACCCTCGAGCTGTTCGGACGCAAGGGTCCCGACGGCAAGCCCCGCGAGTTCCACCTCTACTCGATGAAGCAGGCGATCGAGGAAGGCTACATCCTCGACGTCCTCAAGGGCTACCAGGCCTACGAGACCGCCCTGAAGATCGCCGGCAACACCACCGGCGACGGCGAGGTGGAAGAAAGCGCGGCTCGGAAGGGCCTGATGCGGTGGGTGCGGCTCCACCCGACCAACATCAGCCAGAAGGTGCAGATCATCGTCGAGCACTTCCACGCCAACGTCGCCCACCTGCTGGAGGGCAAGGCTAAGGCGATGATCGTGACCGACTCCCGCAAGGCCGCGGTCAAGTACAAGAAGGCCATCGACGCCTACATCTCCAAACGGGCGGCCGAGGACGCCTCTTACTCGTACCGGACCCTCGTGGCGTTCTCCGGTGCGGTCCGGATGGACGAGAACGAGGTCTGGGCCGAGGAGTGGGGCCCGACGCCGGGTGAGGACGACGAGTTCACCGAGGCCAACATGAACCCCGGCGCCGGCGCCGACCTGGCGGCGGCGTTCAAGGGCGAGACCTACAAGATCATGCTGGTCGCCAACAAGTTCCAGACTGGGTTCGACCAGCCGCTCCTGTCGGCGATGTACGTCGACAAGAAACTGTCGGGCGTGACCGCGGTTCAGACGCTGTCACGCCTCAACCGCACCCACCGCACCGCCAGTGGGGAGCAGAAGCGCAAGACGTTCGTCATCGACTTCGTCAACAAGCCCGAGGACATCAGGGCGGCCTTCGAGCCGTACTTCAGGAACGCCACCCTGGAGACCGAGACTGACCCCTACGTCGTGGTACACCTGGCCACCAAGCTCGCCCAGGCTGGCATCTACACCGATGACCAGGTCCGGCAGGTTGCCGAGCTGTGGGTCACCCGAAAGGGCAACAACGCCCTTTCGGCGGCGATCAGCCCGGCCCAGCATGACTTCGCGCGCCGCTACGCCCGGGCGCTCGAGGTGGACGACAAGGTCACCCTCAACACCCTGGACCTGTTCCGCAAGGACGTCTCGACCTACGTCCGGCTCTACGACTTCATGAGCCAGATCGTCGACTACGGCGACCCCTACCTGGAGAGCCTCTCGATCTTCCTGCGGCTGCTCGAGCGGGTCATCGACGAGTCCTCATGGGCAGCAGAGGTCGACCTCTCTGACGTGGTCCTGGTCGGGGTCAAGCACACCAAGGGCGCCGCGGTCGACATCTCCCTATCCGGCGACGGACAACTGAAGGGCATCAGCGCCGCCGGCACCGGCACGAAGAAGGAGCCGAAGTACGTCGCCCTTCAGGTCGTCATCGACAAGATGAACGACCTCTTTGGGGCCGAGTCGTTCGCTGAGTCCCAGGTCGAGGAGTTCGTCCAAGGTCTTGTCCGGCGACTGCTGGCCTACCCCGACTTGGTCAAGCAGACCCGGGTGAACTCCAAGAAGCAGTTCCTGGAGTCCCAGGACTTCCAGGCGGCGGTCACCGAGGCAGTCATCGACAACCAAGGCGCTCACAACACCATGGCGGACTACTTCTTCAGCGACGGCCCCGGGATCAACGGCGTCATCCTCGCCCTGGCGGACGCGTTCTATGAGGCGGCAATCGACGAGCCCGCGAGTGCTTGAACTAGAGTGATTAGGGACTCCCCTAGTCAGCTGCGGGAGCCGGACCGCTTCTCAGCGGTCGCGTCTACGTGGGGGCGTGTAGTAGCTGTCGGACCTGGACACGTAGAGACGGAACGGGCCACGGGGTCTGCACACGCGATTGTGGCTGATGGTCTCCCCCACACCGCTAACCCAGAGCGAACCGTTGAATGACCTTCTCTGCGATCACTCTCGTCCGGGTCGTGATGTCATCGACCGTCCATGAGTCCTTGGATGCCAGCTGAGCGTTGAGAGCAAGTCCGTTCTTGTACCCGATGAATCTGCCCTGGGAGTCGGTCCGGTCACGCTTGTCCTGAAACGCCTTGTTACTCAGGGTGCTGTTGTAAGCCGTGATGGTCAGGTTCCCGAGCTTGTGAACATCGACTTCCTGTGCCGCCGATGCCGCCTCTGCGCCACCAAGCATCACCTTCCAGGCGTCCGGGAGGTTCGACCCCTGAGGCAGGATGTGCTCGATGGTCCAGACAAAGTGCCCCTTTTCTTGGGCCCAGAGATCCTTCCAAGTCTCCTTAGTCATCGCATCCTCTGACAGGGTCGTGAGGATGAACCGCGCGACGTCCGTGTTCTCGTCGTAGATGGGCCCTTCAAGACGCTTGCGGAACTCCTCATCGCTGGATGAGACAGCACCCAGCTCCTTGGTGACAGCGCTGACGACGCCCTCGCCGCTGTGGCCGGCGAGCTGGTCGATGATCGTCATGAAGAGTTTGGGCAAGGTGTAGGTCTGCGGATAACCCGTGAGGTTGCGCCGCACGAAGAAGCTGGTCAGACGATCGACGATGGCGACGTGTTGGCTCTCGGTCAGCCCTAGGTCGTCGGACTTGCTCAGCAACCACATGACCAGGACGTAGGAAGGCGCGCCTTGTGCGCGCATCAGCTGCCGAAGGGAATCGTCGAGTTTCGTGGGGTGGTCGGTCTCGGTGACGCATGTGACCCGACCGTAGATCTTGCTGGCCGCGACCAGGGCATCCACGCCGGACTTGATGTTGCCCGCCAGGAGCGTTTCGTAGATCCGGATGAGCCTGGTCCTTGTCGCCACCGGCGCGTTCGTGACTTCGGGCAGCTCGGCCTTGAAGGCGTTGTAGAAGTGGCGAAGGAACCGCTCGTGGGTGGCGTAGCTGCTCCCGAGGTTGGTGAGCATCTCGTTCCAGAGCTTGAACGCATCGTCAACGTTCATCGCCGCCTTGCGTTCGGACTCTGCCAGCAGGTGGTTCTTGATGAGATCGACCGGTGTCAACGGCATGCCACGGTTGTTGAGCGACTCGAAGAGCACGAACGCGTCGGCGTGATTGGCGACTTCGATCTTCACCAGGACCGCCTGTTGCACAGCTTCCAGGATGTGCAGTGCCGCCTTGACGTGCCCCAAGCCGTCGGACTCGGCGAACTCACTGATGGCGTCACGGAAGTAGTTGAAGCACTTCGCGACTCGCCTCATCGGGAAGTACGGCTGATGTGTGGACTCGACCTTCAGACCCGCCGTGCTCAGAACACGACGGTAGTCGTCGCGGTTGTGGCCTTGGGTCTGAGGAGTGACGCGCGGCTCACCGTCGGCTTTGCGAACGAGCTGCCGTCCGAGGTTGGTCAGATCGGTTCGAGTGTCGTCGTCCAGTTCCTCGTAGTGGTCCTTCAGCACCGAATACACCGCAGCAAGGAGCAGCGTCAGGGTGGTCATCCGCTGCTGCCCGTCGATCACTTCCAACACGCCGCTGTGCACGGCGTCGGTCGTCTGGTTAAGCGTGATGATGGTGCCGAGGAAGTGCGCCCCGTCGGCCTCAACGAGATCCTGGAAGAGGTCCTCCCATTGGGCCTTCTGCCACGAGTACTCCCTCTGATAAGCCGGGATGCGGTACATCAGGTTGCCCTCGTAGCTGAGCAAGGTGTGCACCGGGTACTGGGTGGCCGACTTGATCACGAGGGCAGCCTAGAGCGTCTGAGGAGCCAGGGCCCGTTCTCGCGGCTTCCTCTTGGGGGGATGTCCAAGTCGGTTTGGCGGGTCCCGAGGATTGTCCGGGTCGATGCGCTGTCGAGGGCTTCGATCTCGCCCTGCCGAACCGTCATCAAGTGGCGGGAGTCAGAGAACGCCTCACGATGGGGCGGAGAGGCCCTGATGAGCACGGTTGCGCTAGTTCTTCCCTTGTGCAGAGGCGGAAGTTCGTCAACCCATATTGTTGAGTCTCATTCGGGTGTCACTTCGAGCGTCACTCGGTCGTAGCAGTCGGCAGCTTGGGGAACTGGTCGTAGTCGCTCGTGCCCGGCTGCCAGATGGCACTCACTGGAAGTGACCCGTCCAAGACCTGGTAGCTGACCTCGCCCCCGACTTCGGTCAGGCCGAGGTGAGCGGCTACGAGGATCTTGGGGATATCGGGGGTACCAGCCGCGCACTGGCGCCTGGACGGGAACATCCAGCACGACGATGGAGGGGGTACCGAGGCCGGCAAGCCGTTCGTGCATGTCTTCCTCCTGCCAGAAGTAGATGAGTTCTCCGCCCCACATCCCGAACAGCCATCCCAGTCCGTGGGGGTCCTCGAATGCCTGGCGGGTGGTCACCGCGCAAGTTCGGCCGATCCGGGCGTCGCGTTGCCCCGTTTCGGGTCTGAGCATGTGCCCGGCCCGGAGCCGCTCGGCGTCTGCGTCGGTGAGGTGGCCTTCGCGTTGTGCCCGGGTGATGCGTTGCATCGCCAGGGCCTCGGAGGTTGCTCGGAGGCCCTGGCGCTCGATGTCGCCCCGTTCGGCGTCGAGGAGTCTCGTGCAGTGGTAGACACGGACGCGATGGTCGTCGGCCGTGAGAGTGGTGATGATGTCGGCTGCTTCCGTCTCGGTGACTTGCAGGTCTGTGGCGTCGTCGGTGCTTCCGCGTACGCGGTCCGCGACTCCCGCGACGGCTTGCTGCGTTTCGGATGGCCAGGTGCCCCTGTCGTCGAGGAGCACGGGCGCGGATGGGTGGGGTCCCGGACGGTTCACAGCAGCAGCCGGCCCTTGTCGAGGTAGTCAGGGGCAGCCCAACCGGCCGCGGACACCTTGGGGTGGCCGCTCATGAACCGGCGGAGCCCCTCAAGGGTGCCGGCGACCTTCGCGAGGAGGTCGCGCTGCTTAACGATGACGGTCCGATCGGTGAGGGCGTCGCTGAGGCCATTGGCGGGCAGCCTGGCGCAGCTTCCGCACTTGGCGCAACGGTTCTAGGACCTGACGAATGCCCTCGGGGTTGCCTTGGCATTGCGGCCTAGGAAGTGCTCGAGCCGTTGGAGGGTGCCCATGTTCTGGCCCTGGTCGTCCAACTTGGGGCGCCGCAGGCGTCGAGCGCCGTGGAGCTGAGGTTGTCGGACAGGAGCTTGTCGGTGGTGAGCACGAAGGCGTTCCACTCGTTGGTGGACGGCCGCAACAACCAGCCCCAGTCGCAGGGGCGCTCGGTGGTCCGGAACGGCGGCGCCTGGTAGCTGAGGCTCCAGATCTCGTTTAGGGCTTCCACTTGCTGATGACCTTGTCGAACGGCCCGATGAAGTCGGGCCAATGGCCCATCTGTGCCTGCCACCAGATGGGGTGGGGCTTCACGGCGTCGCCGAGGGTGGGCTGCTCCCACGTGCGCAGGCGCTGCTGGTGGATCGGCGTGAGTTAGGCAAAGTCGCAGTACTACGCGCCGACGTAGCGGGGGATGGCCTCTACCGGCTGGGTGAGCGCACCGACGCCGTACGCGAACCCGGCGTGCACCGTGTGGATCTTGTCGTCCTCGCACTCTTCGTCATCGTCGTACGCGTCGGCCCCGATCCCGAAAGTGAACCCCAAGTCGTCGTGCGCCCATCGACGCCCCCTCGGGTGACCACGTCCGGAATCGGCTTTCCCGCGCGCCCGTTTAGGGAGCCGCTGACACGGAAGTACGTTGTTGGCATGTCAGAAGACGAAGGGGCGGCGTTCACCATCGAAGTGCAGTACGCGCACGCTATGTCTATAAGACAGCTCGTCGTGAACTACCTGCGTGCAGTGGAGCGCTTCCGTCTGCAATACGCACGATCACAAGATCAAGAGTGTCAAGTCGAGTCGGAATCGCTTGGCTACGCGGCCCTCGCTGAAGCCCTAGGTTGGGCCGATTCGATCGACAATTATCTTCGCGAGGGGCCACGGCATTCTCCCGGCACCGATCGTGACAAGAACTGGGCCGACTCGCTACCCAATGGCGAGAAGGACCTGATTCTCGCCTTTCAGCGAGTCAGAAACCTTGTGCACCACCGCTGGTGGCAGGCCCTCGCCACGCGTATCGACCAAAGCGCACAGGTGAATCAATGGGTTTGGGGGAATTTGCCGGTCGGTGCTGGCCGCGGCAGCGGACGGTCCGCAAGCATGGATGCGGCCTACGAGCGACGACTCAAGGGCCTCGACCTCATGACTTCACTGGACGAGTTAGCGTCAGTGTTCTGGTCGAAGCGAGCTTGGGAGATAAGGCGGCAGGATGTCGAGCAGCCGGGCTATGTAGTAGCGTCGCCGATCGTCTTCGACGGCGAGTAGAGGCGGCATCGAGCGGCTTATGCCTGCCTCGGATCCTGCCTTATCCGTCACTCAAGACGCCCCGATCCCGAGAAGACGTACGTCATCAATCGTGCGGATCGAGGCTGATCCGAGCGCCAGCGCCAAACCCAACCGGTTACCCAAAACGCCTTCCGTCACCAGCCGCCCTCGACGGCCTCCCCCGCATTCGACGCGGTCACCAGCGTCGAAGAGGCTTCAGGGTCTCCACTCAGCGCAGTGATGTGGTGCTCCAATGTCTTCGGCGGCGCCAGGGAGTGGCCACCACCATGCCCGTTTCTCTGGCGCTCTCGCCGAGTGGTCCCGGAACGTCCGGGCCGCACGGCTCCTACGTGTTAGGTGGGCTGGACGTGGCCCTTCGGATCGAGAACCGCCATGCCCCCGTCCGGGCCGGCTCCGACAACGCAGAGCCGCAGCCCCGCCTCGGCGCAGAGGGACGTCGCCACGACGATGGTCGAGGGCGGGATCCTGCTTGCGGCCGCCAAGACGTGAACCGTCACCCCGAGCTTTGCCGAGAGCGCCACGTCTCGGCGCAATTGCGCGTCAGTGAACTCTGCGGCCGATGTCTTGACCTCGCCGCTGACGACATCGGCACCCATGTAGCCGAACAGGTCGACCTCTTCCGCCGTCCCGTCAGGCCAGCTCAGGTCCAGTCCGCAATGGAGGTGCGTCTCAGGCTGCACCTTTCGCAGTGCCATCCACGCTGCCAAGTGAGGCAAGATCCCTTGGTCACTTGCACGATCGACCAAGCTGTCGAGCCGGTACATAACGTCGAGCGACTTCGCCCCCACGTACTGGCTTGGGCTGGAACACCCCGGACATCTGGCGGCTCCCGCAGCAGCTGTCATGGGCACGAAAGACTTCACCCCGCACCGTGCGCAGTCCGATTGCAGGCCGCGTTCTGCCCAGCCTCCCGCCACCAAGCGTTCGAGCGTGGCCAGAGCTCCCTTGCCCATGTCCGAGGCCCCGCGGTGCCGTCGCTCGGAGCGGCCACCCCACGCCATGGCGATCTGCACAAGTTGGCGTTCTTGCGAGCCATGAACCTGGGCCTTGAGTTCTTTGAGAAGCTCCTTCGACCGTGGCGTCGTGAGGCTCTGGATCAGGGCCAAGGATTGTCCTTCGAGGAGCTGCGTACAGTCCTTGGCGTGCGCCAGTGCCTCGGCCAGGCGACCCTTGTCACTGAGGCTGCCGGCACCGTCGATGCCTGAGACAACGGCGGCGAGGATCGCCTGGGCATCGGGACTCGCGATCACCAGCTCAGCGCGCGGGGACGTTGTGACCCCCACTTGGAGGGCGTCATCTTGCCAGCGGCTGTAGGGCAAGACGAGGTCGGCGACCGTTTGCCGGCGTGGGAGCAGCGAAAGATAGCCCCCACTCAGGCGGACCAGGCCCGGCACGGCCAATGGCTTAGAGACTCGCTCTCGGAGTCCACTTGCTTCGAGCGGGACGATGGTTCGGCCTCGGAAACGTTGAACTCGCGCCTGACCGGTGTAGCCGGCCACCCGGTCAAACACCAACCATTCGCGAGGGTCGGCGCCGATCTCGTAGGTGAAAGGCTCATTTCGATGGTTCTCCCGCGCGAAGCTCCGGGTGAGCTGCAGGTGACCGTCGCCCGCCTGCAAACCGAGGTGATCGGCAGCAGCTTCCAATGCTTCCTTAGGGAGGCTGAGTGAGCAGATGACCAGATCAGGTTTGCCGGCGAAGTTTCGGCGCAGCGGCCCAGTGATCAGGTTCTTGGCATGGATCCAGTCCGTCAGGGCTGACTGCGGTAACAGCACCATGGGTGCAGAGGCGAATCTCAACGCTCGCAGTGCTCGCAGGTTCCAGAAGTGCAGGCAGTCCTTGAGATGATTCGGGCGGGTCAGCCACAGCAAGGCCGGAGCGTCCATCGGGCCGTTGGTGGCCTCGTACTCAGCGAAACCGGCAAGGCCCGCGTCTAGGACAGTGTGTCCAAAGGCGTGCGCGCTGCCTGCGGCATCGTCCGTCAGACCCCGGTGAACTGGGACAAGTGAGGGTCCGTCAGTGGGATCGAGCGGGGCGCCGGCCGCAACCATCTCCCATAGCGGCGCGCCGACTCTCGCGCCTACCACCTGAAAGCTCGGTTCTGCGACCGCGGACCAGTGCAGCGTCTGGCCCCCCGCGCTGTGCTCCAGCTGGCTGAGTTCTACCAGCTCGAGGCCCAGCGCCTCGGAAGCGGCTGCGGCGTCGAGGGGTTTCACACCGACGTTCACCACTGTCGTCACGTTCGCAAGTTCCACAACCTGACGCCACCACGGCTCTATCCTTCCGCCGCTGCGCACCGGCACGATGGGCTCGGTCACGCCCGCCCATCGGCTGCTCGCCTCCTGGACGGCGACCCGAAAGTGCTGAGTCGTCCTGGCCGCGGGGACGAGGTAGGCCACGCGTGAAGGGGTGAACGAGACGCGCAAGACGTCCTCACCCAGGTACTCATCCGGCACGGTGATCTCCCCAACCTGGCCGCAACACTCCTAGTGGGCTATGTCGAACCAGCCCACGTTGTGTCTAATGCGTTCGGAGGCCGCTGGGTGTGCGACAGGCCGATGAAAGCCAACTTCGCTGGACGACAACTCTTGGCCGAGCGCAGCAACTGTCATGCGCACCTTCGACCCCATGACGGTCATCACCAAAAAGGGCCGAGAACGTCGTCGTGCATCGTTCGTTCGTCTACCGCCCCCGTGTGTGTGTTGAACTCGCGTGAGAGTCGGCCCCCGGCACCCATCGCTCGAGCCAGGCTCGCGTGACCTGCCCAGCCCGCGGCTCGTGGAGCGCCTTCGAGGCGCCGCACAGCGCCTTGGTCCGTCAAGGGTGTCGCGAACGGTACTCACGTCACCACCAGCGGCTACTGTTCCTCACGACCAGCCGCGATCAACCCATGGCCGAAGGGGACGAACGACATGGACGGGCGTGTTGCGTGGGCCAGGTTCGAAGGCAACGACGTCGAGGCTGTCGTTGCCATGATGCTGAACCGGGAGCACCCCAACTCAGTCCGCATCACGCCCTCCCGCGGCGATGGTGGTGTCGACATCCTCGACCGTGGCGCCGAGCGCGGCGGCGACGTCGTCTACCAGGTCAAGTCCTTCAGCGCACCGTTGACCGGCAACCAGAAGCGTAAGGTCGAGAAGTCCTTGGCGCGGCTCCTCGACCCGGCCAAAGGCGACCCTAGGTGGAAGGACCTCAACGTTACGCAGTGGCGTTTGGTCACCCCGTGGGACCCGACCGCCGAGGCCGACAAATGGCTGCAAGACCTTGGAGCGCACTACAAGGTCAAGGTGCAATGGGACGGGCTCACCTTGATCGACCAGTTATCAACGAAGTACGACGATGTGATCGACTACTACCTGTATGGAGGTAGTTCCGCTATCGCGCGGGCCTACGAGAACGCCATGGCCCTGATGAGCATGGCATCGACCAGCGATGGCCCTGTACCGGTGCCGGACATTGTCGCGCGCGTCGCCAAGGCACTCGCCGCGCTCGACCGGGACCCGCATTACTGGTACGAACTGCGGTTCGGTCACGGCGCCCCGGCTGACCCCCCACACCGGCCCCGGTACATGTTCGGCCAGTACCTTATCGACAGGCAGGCAGGCACCTGGCACGCGGTCGACGTCATCGCCCGCTGCGCCGAATCCCACAACGAGCGACCCGTCAGGCTCCACGGACAGATCACCGTCCAGCCGGGCACGGAGTTCGCGGAGAGCATCAGGGACTTCGCCGAGTTCGGCACACCGTTCACCAGCACCGAGGGCGCGTTCACCGGGAAATTCGACGCGCCCGGCGGCCTGGGCGGCGACCTCGACGGGGCGACCATCACCGTCGGCCCAAGCTCAGAGGCTGACCTGGGCGACAACCGCCACCTGCGTCTGGAAGCCCTCGACCCTGACGGCACCGTTGTCGCTGAAACGTTCGTGGACCGGACCGAACGCAGTCACGGCACTGCCGGCCTGCGAGTCGTCCTCGCAGAGGTGAACGGAGCGTTCGAACTTCACCAGCGGTTTAACCTGGCCGACCACAGCACGTTGATGAATTTCAAAGTCAACGCATTCGCCGGGAAACCCGTGTCGGCCTTGCTGCCCGCGGCGACCTTCCTAGCGGCGTTCCACTACCCGAACGCGTTCCGAATTAGTGCGGCGCATACCCCCGGCCGGCTCGGAACAAGTGAACCCGTCCCTGACGGGGTCGACGCTGGTTTCACCGACCACGCCAGGCGCCTCGCCGCCCTGCTGCGCGTGCTCGACCAGCTGCAGCAGCACACCAGAACCGAAGTCTCCGTCCCCGACAGCACTACCGTGACGAGGGACCAGGTACGTGAGTGGCAGTTCGCCGCAACCGTGCTGCGCGGCGAACCCGTCACCGCGACCTTGCCTGAAGGTTGCGGATTCGACGTCACTTTCGCCGAAGGCACCACGGCACCGCAGGACTCGTTCGCCGTCCAGCTCCCCCTAAACGTGCATATCGGTAACCAGTTCCTCGACCTCGGCCACGTCCTCGCTGAGCTCACCGCCCCACAACTGGTCGCGGACCTCGGTACTGACGAGGAAGGGCGGCCGACGTTCCGCTTCACCACCCCCGACCGAACGGTGCGCTACCTTCTGCCCCGAACCGAATGCGGTGAGCACCAGCAGCCGGACCCCTCGGCCAGGGCCTGAAAACTTGCGAGCGACGCAGTGTCGCTGCAAGCGTCCGTAAGACGCGTGAATGCTCTGCCGGCGGCAGAGCATCGGTGGCGCAGTCCCTTCCCGGGCTCGCCCGGATGTGTGATCCGCGGGCCACGCGCGAAGCGCCGCACCCGCGCGAACGAGACATCATTTCCGGCCGCTGGAAGGGAACCGTGAACCACGCAATCGAGTACGAGCTTCTCGCCCAACAGCTCGCGCACAGACTGTCATCGACTTTCGGCGTAGCGACCGAACTCTGTGACCACAACGTCAAGCTTCAGGGCCTCGGCACGGCCAACCAGATCGATGTCCTCTGGGTCGGGGAACTCCATGGCCGTCGGCACCGAATCATCATCGAGTGCAAGCATTACAAGAGTCGTCTCGACCAAGGGAAGGTGCACGCGTTTCGCAGCGTCATCGACGACATCAGCGCGGACGGCGTACCCACTACGGGCGTGTTCGTCACTCCCGTCGGCTACCAGCGCGGCGGGAAGGAACTCGCTAGGACCTACGACCTCTTTCTCCTCGAGCTCCGAACCCCAACCGACGAAGATCTCGCGCACAGGATCGTGAGGATCGACATCGACTTCGAGCTCCAAACCGTCTGGTTCTCCAACGTCGAGTTTGAGTGGGACCGACGCCCAACCGACGGCGATTGGCCTGAGTACCGCGCCGACATGGCGATGCTCCTCTCAACCACCCTTGAGGAACCGCTCGCCGTGCAATGCCTGTTGGCCTCAGAGTTCGGCTCGAGCCCCGAGGAGCAGCTCGCCGCGGTCGCAGCAGATCCACGTAGGTGCAAAGTCCTCCTGGTCAACCCACACTCGGTCAGCATCGATGGCGTGGTGGTCGGGACTGCCGTGGCGGTGTCCGGAACGGCGCATGCCTTGTCGGAGCGCACATCGACCTCAGTCGGTCCCGGCAGGGAGGGCATAGCGCACATCCTCAGGAACGCCCTCAACGGCGAGACTGTCTGGTTCACCGTGGACGGCAAGGTGCGAGTCATCGGTAGCGGCGAGAAGTAGAGGTGAAGGCCGTACATCCCAACCACTTCGCAGCATGGCCCGGACAGTGGGTTGTTGCGGTGAAGACTCATAGCCAGCGTCAATCTGGACGAAGTGACGCATGGTCATCGGCTATTGCTCTATCAACTCAGGACCGGGGCTGGCCAGTTTTATGTCCAGCGCCGGGGCTTTCGCTCTCACATCGGCTGGCCACTGGTCACGTGCCTCTCAACTGGCCCACACACCACCGAGCGTCGCCCCAGTGCAGGTGACCCCCTCGGCTGCCGACAGTATCGGAGCTCAGAGGCATCAGCGCCCGGGTGGACCTGACCGCGCAGTCCTTGCCGCCACTGGCCCAGGATGCCTGGTTCGAGGCCGTCTAGCTGGACGGCGACGGCGCGCCACACGTCGCCGGGCCGATGGGCAACCCCCGACGTAGGACAGGTTGCTGAGTTGGCCGGTCGCCCGGGCGAGCAGGATGGACCGGTCAAGGCCCAGCAAGGGACGGCCGCGGGGATCGCAGCAGTGGGACTGACCGCACGGACGGCCGCGGGCTGCCACCTGTGGAGGGGGATCATCCGATGCGAAAGTCAGTTTCCCGTGCCCTGATCGCCATCACGTTAGCGCTGAGTGCGCTGCTGCCGGCATCCACGAGCGCACGGGCCGTCTACAACGGTTACTCGGTCAAGGAGAGTTCATTCCCCTGGCTTGCCTGGATCAACGTGCAGGCTCCGGGTTGGCCGCACCTACCGACGGACTCGTGCGGCGGCACGCTGATCCGCCGCGACGTCATCCTCACTGTCGCGCACTGCGTGAACCAACAGGGCCGGTTCTCCGTCTCTTTCGGCGGGTACCCCGGGCTGGTGGCCGCGACGACCTACGTCCTCAAGCCAGATGTCGAACCAGACTTCGGCAGCGCGAACTCCTACAACGCCCTTCCCACCTATGACGCCGCGCTGCTGTTCCTGCCGCACTCGCTGAACCGGGCCACGGTGCCGCTGGCCAACCCGCCCGCTATCGGAACATGGACGACGGAGGTCGGCCATGGCTGCACGAACGATCCCCGGACGAACACCGCAGCGAACGGGTGCGTCTGGTCGTTCATCCCCAAGCCGCTGCACGCGATGTCCGGGCAGATCCTCAATCGCGGCGCGAACGAGGTCGCGTGCGGCAACAACACCGCCCCCTACACGCTGTGCCTCAACGGCGGCGGGGCCGACACCCGACCGGGCGACTCCGGCGGACCAGCCCTGTGGCAGAACGGCGGAGTCTGGAAGGAAGTGGGTGTGCTCTCCTCAGCCGCGCAGGTCCCGACCCTGGTCAACGGAAAGTCGAGCTTCGTCATGGGCGCCACGTCCCTGTTCAGCACCGCCGGACCGTGGGTTAAGGGAGATGCGGTGGGCACATGGGTGCGCCAGGAGCTGGCGACGCACCCACGGCGCCCGTGACGCAACGCTCCGCGCGGTGGCGTCGATGCTAGCCAGGTAACTTCGCGGTTACCTGGGGTGATGGCCCCGGCGAAGATGGGTCGAACCGTCCCTGGGCATGATCTCTCTCAACTCGATTACCGTTCTAGCGTCAACGTCGCAAGCCGTTTCGGCCAGCCGCTTGTACCCGCTGACCTCGATCTTGGTCACCCGCATCGAGAGGTGGTCCCGTGCGATTTCGTGGATCTGGCGACCCCCAAGGTCGTCGGGTCGAAGGTACATGCGGGTACCGACGCCGTCGGGGCAAACTTAGGGATCTCTACGGCGGTCTAGCAGATCACTAGACTTCCCTAACCTTCCTAACCGCGTCGTCTCCCGTGGTGGGCTGGGCGTCGGTTGGGGACGGGATCCCGTTCTCGAGCTCGCCGCGCAGCTTCTCGACGTGGTTCCTGCGTGGCAATTCGGGCTCGCTCCGGCCGTCAAATGCAACACAAGAGACGTTTGCCTTGCATTTGCCGTTCCCGCGCAGCTGGCGGAGGTGGTCGTGACTCGTCCGGCGGAAGCGCGAGCAGCGAACCTACCCAGCGGCCAGTCGGGCCCGGAGGCGGCGCATGAGCGGCGTCGACTCCAGCCACTTGGTCGCGTCAACGTCCCGCGCAGTGGGCGCCCCCACAGCCACCGCCAACGTCTCCCCGTAGATCGCCCCGGTCAGGATGCTGTCGAGGAGCTCGAGCGCGCCGCGGCGGATTGTCATCAGGTGCTGGTGGTCGGCTGTTGCTTCCAGGTGGGCGATGACGTTGGCGACGTAGTCGACGCTCATGGCGGCCAAGTCGTGCTCGAGGCCGTGTCGGTCGACCCAGATCCGGTCCTGGTCGAACACGCGCAGATCCAGGTGGCCGCTGCCGTACCGACCCTGCGGCGGGAAGTGCGGCTCGCCGTTCTCATCGGTGTCCGCCAACGGGTCGTCCACGGCCGGCGGCAGGGCGGTGATCGACACCACCGGGGAGGTGCTCCGGGTGGTGCTGACCCCGTCGCCGCGCACGTCGATGACCAGGTCCATCCGGTCCCCGACCGCCAGGTGCAGCACCTTGAGGATAGGGACGGCCTCGGAGTCGCGACGCAACTCCACCCCGAACGGGTGGGGAATCCGCAGCAGGGTCCACCGGTCACCGTCGACCACGTACGTTGAGCCCGCCTCCGTGTGAACCCGCCACCGACCGGCCAGGACTCGGTCACCGCGATCCACCAGAACCTTCGGAGCCTTGTCCTTCACCTCATCCTCGCCCACGTCCGGACGGTAGTCAGGATCCCTGACAGCAGTCGGCTAGGACGGCTCGCTGACGAACACGGAGGACTCGGCGAAGAGCCTCTCCAACGCCGGCTTGCGCACAACTGGGCGCTCCAGCAGATCCTCGAGCTCGCCCCACGAGGCAGCATCTAGCAGGAGCACCGGTTGATCGGCCGAAGAGGGCTCGTGGTTCATAGCCATGAGCCCAGTGTGCGACGGGTGACCGGGCCGCGTCACGGTGCTACTGGAAACGCGGGTTGCCCCTGGACAGCACGATGATGCGAGCGCTGGGCGAACCCGGACAGGGCTGCCATCCCGGCCCAGGTCGCGGCTGCCTACCACCACGGCCGCGCCAGGTTGGCCAGCAGCCGGGACCGCCACAGCGACGGCGGTCTGCCCGCGCCGATACCCCGCACCCGGGCCCGCGTCGAACGGGCAAGGCGTCTGAGTCTGAGAGCCATGGGCGGTCCGTCCTCGAGGGCGTAACAGCCGGCACCCGCACGGTAGGTCCGCACCCGGACGGGTCGGGGAGCCCGCAACAGGCAACTCTGCCCACTCCGACGACCCTTATCGGCGCACGCAGCGGGCCCCACCCGGGGGGCGCCCGCTTTGCCGGTTCGCCGCAAACCGGCTCAACGCGACCTACCGGCTCGCTACCATCGACAGGACTCAGGCTCGGCCCGGGTCGAGACCTTGGGGGAATCATGACGCCGCACCGACTCCGCGCTGCCCTGATCGCGACCGCGATCGCCGTCGCGTCTGCCCTGGCCGGCGGCCCTGCACAGGCCGCTTCCCTCGTGCCGGTCACGTTGCACCTGGTCGACACCCGCGGGAACCCGGTCGTGGGCATCAAGTGGGGGGTCACCTCCGGCACCAACGGCACCCAGCTCGGCGACCAGGCCCGCTCGAATGCCAACGGCGACGTGATCGTCGATGCCATCCCCAACTCCACCGCGACGTTCTACCTCGACCCGTGGGCGAACCTGACCAATGAGATCGACACCCAGGGGAACCTGCTGCAGGAGGCCAACGGCACCGTCACGAGCTACTTCCGCCCGCAGGTGAACGTCTCGGCCACCGGCGCGACCAAGACCGTGGTTCTGCCGCCCGTCGAAACACACCACATTCACGTCGTCACCGAGGGCGGCTCCCCCGTGACCGGCGCCTGGGTGACCCCCCTGCATCGCATCAGCGTCGCCGTCCCCCAACCCGACGGGACCACCCTGCGTGTCGTGACCGACACCCAGATCAGCGCCCAGACGGGCAGCGACGGGTGGGCCACCTGGACGGCGTGGGCGCTGGAACCGGACCCGGGCACCGCTGCCCGCCTCGACAAGGACTTCGCCGACATCGACCAGGACGGCACCCCGGACGGGATGCTGGTCCGGTTCAACCCCAAACCCACCAGCGAGCTGCGGCAGACGGTGCCGTATCCCACTTGGATCCAGCCCTCCGCCGAGGTGGTCATCCCCTACGTGCCGGAACTGACGGGGGCCAGCGCCGTGCCCGCCGCCGGCGCCGCGACCCTGACCGCCACCCTGCTGCAGCCGTCCGCGTCCGGGACGTCGACCCCGATCGGCGCCGCCGTGGTCGACGCCTACGCCGAGCCCGCCCACGGCAAGACCCGGCTCCTGGGCTCGGCCCGGACCACCAGCACCGGCAAGGTCACCCTCCGGGCGTCCCTGCCGGGCCCGACCCGGGTGGTCCTGCACCTGCGCGGGGTCAGCCACACCCCGGCAGCGCTGACGGTCACCCCCTTGCGGGTCGACACCGTCGCGGCCACACCCGCGACCCTGCGGCTCGGGAACGTCGTCTCCCTGCCGGCCACGTCCCGCAGCGGCCGCGCCGTGACCTGGGCCTCAAGCACCCCCCGGACTTGCACCGTTCTCCGGGCCGGGTCCCGATGGTCGGTCCGCGGAAGGGCACCGGGCCGGTGCATGGTGACCGTCAAGGCCAAGGGGACCGCGACCTGGGCCCCGCTGGCGGTCACCCGCACGCTGACGGTGCGGCGGTAACGCTTTGCCTGCGTGGGTCACCGGTGACCCGCGCAGAGTGGGAGACACGGTCCTTCCCCAGGCAGCGCTTGCGCCTGCGGGCCCAGACAACCGCAAGCCTGACCGCAGCCTGTGGAGCGCCGCACCGGCGCCACAAGGCCTATAGTTCTCCTTGAGCGAACTAAGGGAGGAAGTGTGGTCAACGTTGCCGGGCTCGTCCCCAACGCCCTCAGCGCCGTGTCGCCATCCTCACGACGCACGTACGGCACTGGATTCCGCACGCTGGCCAAGCACCTGGGTGACCGGGAACTGGAGGATGTGCGCCTCTCGGACCTGCAGTCCCTAAGGGACCTCGTGCAGCGCAATGCTGCCCATCGGACGCTCAGCGAGGCTCAGCGGAGGGGCCGTCGGCTTCGGACCTACGAAGAAGACGCCTACGGCAGGGGCGCGGCAGGCAACTTCGTCTCCAGCACCCGCTTCTTCTTCGCCCATGCCGCTGCACGGGGGCTGCTAGCGCACTCTCCTGCCACCCAATTGACTGCACCCCGACGGCCCCCGGCACCCGAGCGCCCACTCACCGAGGACGAACTCGAGGCCATCTGGCGGGTGGGCACCGGCACCGGGATGGATCCCGCCCTGGACGGCCGGCTTCTGCGGTTCATCCGATTCACAGCGGCCCGGCGGGAAGGCTGCTTGAACCTGAGGCTGGGCCAGCTTGACCTCGAACGCCGCAGCGTCAGCCTGACCGAGAAGTATGGTCACACCCGCGAGCTGCCTCTCGGACGTGAGGTACTGGCGGACCTGGCCTCGTTCGCGGCGCAGCGAGGGGCCCGCTCGCTGGCAGACCCGGTCTTTCGGTACCGGAACGGCGCCGTCATGACCCGCCGGCGTTTCAACCTCCTGTTCGACCGGGTCGACCGACATCTTGGCTGGACCGAACCCCTGGACGTGGCCGCGCACTGGCTGCGACACACAACCCTGGCCGACATCGCCGCTGTTTCAGACATCCGCGTGGCAGCGGCCTACGCCGGCCACGCCCCAGAGTCCCTCGGCGTCATCGGGCGGTACACCATGGTCACGTTCGGCGACTTGGTCGACGCCTACGAGGCGGTGTTCGGGCCCCGTGGCTGACGCACCAGCGAACTGGAAGGTCGGGCTGCCCGTCGCAGCCGCAGCTGAGCAGTGGACCGCTGACGCCGACGTCCTCGCCGACCCGTTCCAGCGTGAGGCGGGTCGGGTTTGGACCCGGGCCGCCGATGTCATGCCCGGCGCGCGGGTGCAGCCGGGGCAGCCGGTCGTCGCCTGCTGGGCCGAAACCGTGTGGGTCGCGGTGCCGGAATGGGACGCCTCAGACCCCGAGCTGCTGTGGCTGAGGCCAATCGGCGAGCCGGTGCCCCGACCGAACCCGGCCGTCCGCTACAACCGGGATGCGCTGGCCGAGAGCATCGCCGCCGCGCTAACCACCCAAGCGGGCTTCCTGCCCTCCGACGCCGCACTGCGCCGGGCGATCAGTGACGTGGTGGGGGACCTCATCGACGACTTCGCCGCCACCACCGAACTCCTGCTTGCCAGGATCGGCGAAGATCGGGCCACAGCACAGTCCGTCGTCGATCTGGTGGCCAAGCATCGAAAGCTCGGGGCTGCACGACTGGTCACCAGTCCGCCCGGGCAGCGATTGTTACGACTGGCCCGCCGCGCACGAGTCCACTAGTCGCGCTGTCTCCTGACCAGCGATGGCTAGGCTGCCCTCGTGGCCGACGACCCCGACGCCCTCCTGATCGCCCGCCGCCTGCTCGGGGGCCGCCTCCGCGATGCGCGGATCCGTGCGGGACTGCTCCTCCCCCATGCCGCCGAAGCCACCGGCCTGAGCCGCTCCTACCTCTCCGATTGCGAGCGGGGCAACAAGCTCCCCTCCGTCGAGGCGCTCTTGCGCCTCACTGCCGCCTACGACGTCCTGCTGACCGAACTGCTCGGCGGCATCTACCCGTTCGGCAGCCGACAGCGGCCACGCCACATCCCCCCGCCACCACCGGATGGCCGACTCAGACCCAATTAGGGCGGGTGGATGCCTTGACCCGGGCCGCCGGGGCGCTCAGGCTCGGGTTGAGGGCCAACCCATGCCAGCCATTCTTCTAGTTCCGTGCACCGGCGGCCTGTGCCGCTTCCGTGTCGGCGGCGTGTGCTTTGACCCTCCCCACCGTGCGCATGAGCCCAGCGGCCTGCACCTCTACTGGGACGACGTCCAGGAGGCTCTAGAGGCAGGGTCGCGCCTCGCCCCCGGCGAGGAGGCATGCGAGGCGGACCTCTGGTGGTTCGCGACGGAGCCCGGGCCAGCCGTCCCCGGAATCGAGCACTCGGTCCGCTGGCGGCGGGATGGCTCCCGGGTCTGCGAGGTGCGGCGGCTGCTCCGGCTGTACGACCGTTTCCGGATCATGGACCCCTACCGTCCCGACCTCGACCTGGTCCAGGGGCACGCCAAGCTGGCTGAGCCGTGCATGACGCTCTGCGTTCCCGGCCAGCCGCCAAGGCCACCAGCCGTCGCCACCGCAACCCCGCAGGTGCCCCGACCCGGACGCCCCCGAGCCCCGGATCCGATCAAGCGACCGAACTCGACCAACTCATTGACCTGCCGCGAAGCGGATGGGCGCCGCGATGGCCGAGGTCCACGCTTGGGCGACGCCGGTGGACCACGGCGTCCGGGTCCACCTGCGCCGCGACGCGACCTACCCACCCGTGCTCAGCGTGGTCGAGGTGGGGTGGCACTGGCTTGAGCTGACCTCACGGCCTGTTCCGGCGCTGACCGTGGTCACCATCGACCACCCCCGGCACCGATTTCGGATGACTCATGCCCCGGGACTGGTCGCCCGGTGGGGGGCCCACGACCACGACACACTCATTGGCCTGGAGCGCCTGGGTGCGGCTCATCTGGACGTCCTGCTTGTGCACCCCGAACAGATCGCCGCGGCCCTGGCGACCATGGCGGCCCCGGAGTGGCCCATCCGCAGTGGCGGCTGGACCTCCCCGTGGCACGGCCACACCAGGTCCGCCTTGGATGAAGGAGGCCACCGATGACCACCGACCCCCGGGCGCTGCTCCTGAACTTGGGCAGAGAATTGGGCAGCACCCCGCAGGACTTCGAACACTGCGCGCGGATGCTGCGCGAGGGCGCGCCGACGCTGGACGAGGCGCTCCGGCTCATCGAGTCCACCACCGGGCTGCGCGCCGGCTCCACCTATCCGCGGGGTCTGCGACTGATCCGTGAGGGGTCCCCCGCCGAGCATGGGCTGCCCGGGGTCTCAGCGTTCGGACCGCGCCCCGTCTTTGACTTCCAGCCGAATGAGGTCCTCGTCAATGCCGAACGGGTCCGGGCACTCAGCGCGGCGCGCACCCTCGACACCGGACGTGCCGTGGCCCACGCCGACCCGCGCCTGCACGGTCAGGGCGCGCGCGCCCAGTACCTGGATGCCGCCGCCGCCGTGGGCAGGGCGCTGGCCGACCACGGCATCCTCGCGGTCAACCCGATGGCCGCACTGAAGCGACCGCCCCGGGCCCTGGAGCCGACCCGCCCGCGGGCCCTGACGGACTCCGAAGTCCGCGCCTATTTGAACACCCTGCTCGTCCACCTTCGGGACCCCGAGCTCGTCGCCGGGGTGTGGCTGCTCGCCCGGGTCACCGGAGCCCGGCTGACTGAGCTCATCAGCGCGGACGTGAACGGCGTGGACCTCGCCCGCGGGGCCCTGCGCCTGACCCGCAAGGGGCCACGGCGGGCCCTGCTTCCGGTCACTCGCCCGGTGCTGGAGACGCTGACCAGGCTGGCTGAGCAGAGACCGAGCCCCAACGGGGATGCCCCCTTGTTGCGCACCCGCCGCGGTCGCCGGCTCACTAACGCCTTCTTCGAACGGTGGTCGCGGGAGCTGCACGATCTGCCGTTCGCGCACGGCGTGCCCATGCGGCTGCACGTGTTGCGCGCCACCAGCGCCCGGTTCGTCGACGAGGAGCTGGGCACCACGGCCTCGATTGCCTTCCTGGGTCACAGTGCCCGGGCTCGGCTCGGACCGAGCGCGGCGTATCTGAGCGACCCGTTCCTGCCCGATCGAGGCTTCACCCAGCTAACGCGGATCGCCGCGCGCTGCTTCGGCTACCCCGACCGGTGGCCAACCCGCCTGCCCGAATGGCCAATGCTGGCCGGCGCCCTGCAGGTCACCAGCGAGGTGCCCCGGTGAGCGCCATCACGCCACCCCCCGTCGTTCCGGGACACCCGCCCCCTCAGGAGGGGCCAATGCCCCAAGAATGGTGTTCAAGTCCCTTCTTCCGCACGCATTCCCGGTCCATCCCCTGGTCCGGGGGCCCCTTTGTTCCGGGCGGCTCCGCCTGCTCGCTGTGCGAAACTCACGAAGATGCAGACGCGCTCTGGTGGCTTCGAGCTGACGATGGACGAGCTGCGGGCGGTCGCCGGGTATGCCGCGGCGTGCGCCGAACCTGCACTCGTGATCTTCCAGAAGGCCCGTCCCGACGACCCCCGCCCGGCGGCGGCCCTCCGCGCCGCAAGGGTCTTCGCGGAGGGGGCGCCCCGGTCACGCCTCCAACGGACCGCCGCGGCCGAAGCCCACCGTGCAGCCCGGGACGCCACGACCGAAGCCGCCAGGCACGCAGCCACGGCTGCCGGAGACGCCGCCGCGGCGGCATACCTCCACCCGCTGGCGAAGGCGACGCAGGTGCGCCACATCCTGGGGGCCGCCGCCCATGCCGCGCGGGCGGCCGAGCTGGCGCGCGGCGATGACCCGGTGGTCGCGGAGTACGTGGTCACCGCCGCAGCCAAGCGAGCTGCGCCGGACGTCCTGGACGTGCTGACCCGCTACCCCCGGGCGCCGAAGGGGCGCACCCGGGTCGCCGTCCTCATGGCACGGCTCGACAGCCTGCTGCGGGACCCGCCGCCGACGCCGCGCGTGGTCGACGACCCAGGGCCGTTCTTCCACGGGACCAGGGCCGACCTGCGTCCGGGCGACCTGCTCACCCCCGGCTGGCGCTCGAACTACGGCTCGGGGCGTCAGGCCAGGCACATCTACCTGACGGCCACGCGCGAGGGCGCGCCACTGGCCGCCGAGCTCGCCCGCGGCGACGGCCCCGGCCGGGTGTACCAGGTCGAGCCGCTCGGCACGATCGAGGACGACCCGAACGTCACCGACAAGCGCTTCCCCGGGAACCCGACCCGCTCCTACCGGACGACCGAGCCGCTGCGGGTCGTTGAGGAGATCACAGGCTGGCAGCCTCCGCCGCCCGAGCTGATCCAGCACATGCGTGCGCGCATGGGCGAGCTGGCCGAGCTGGGGATCGAGGCCATGGACGACTGACGGCCGCAGGTCGCCGCGCTCACGCCTCCTGTCGCGCCTCTTGGGACGTCAGGAGCGCGATGGCGTCGGCGCAGAGCCAGTCGGTGACGGCCTCGGCCGAGCTCGACTCGAGCCCACCGTCCACGACCTGGGTCATCAGCTCTTCCGCGACCCGGTGGACCTTGACGTTGGTGACCTGGGACTTGGCCGAGAGCAGGGCGAACGCCACGTCGGAGTCCACACCCAGGGCGAGCATGAGTGCGCCCTTGGCCTGCTCGAGGGGGCCCTGGTGCTCGCGGGCGGCGCGGACGGCGGCGTCGGCACGCTCGCGCACGTCCTGCTCCACCTCTTGCGTGACGTCGACGACGTAGCCGCGCAGCTCGACCACCTGACCGTCGCGCAGCGTGCCCCGCCCGACGACGAGCACCGTGTGCTCACGCCCGGAGACGTCGATCACCCGGTGCCGGCAGCTGTAGGGAGCGCCGTCCTGCATCGCCCGGGCGAGGACCTCGGCGGCGCGGGTCAGGTCGTCCGGGTGCTTGTGGGCCAGGAGCAGCTCGGTCGTGGGGACCACCTCACCCGGCTCGAAACCATGGATGCGGAAGACCTCCTCCGACCACGTCCAGCACCGGTCGCGGGCACGGTAGGAGTAGGTCCCCACCTGCTGCGGTGCGCCTGCGTCCGGCGCACCTGCCGCCCCCGACCCGCCCATGGCGCCAGCATGCCACGCGACCGGTGGCACCGGAACACGCACGAGCCGGGCTCATCGGCGGCCACTCCCCGCGGTCACAGATCGGCCAATCTGCCCCGTGCCCGGCCTGCAGCGGTGTTGAATGAAACGGCGCACACAGGAGGACCGCCGGCCCGCGGGTCGGCCGCTCCTCGGGGAGGGGGCTGGTCGTGCCGCTGTCAACGGACCCCACGGTCGGTCTCTCCGACCTGCTCGAAGGCCTGCCGGACGCCGTGGTCGTGGCCCGCGCCACCGGACACATCGTGCACGCCAACCCCGCCGTGCTCTCCCTGCTGGGCGCAGAGCCGCACGAGCTGGTCGGCCGCCCCCTGACGGTGCTCATGCCCGAGCGGCTGCAGGCCACCCACACCAAGGGCTTCCAGCGCTTCTTCGCGACGGGCCACCGGTCGTTGATCGGCAGCACCGTGCAGGTCCCGGCGCAGCACCGCGACGGCCGCGAGGTGATGGTGGACCTGACGCTGTCGGTCGTCAGTCGGGGTCGCAAGGACACCCTCGTGGTCGGGGTCCTGCGCGACGCGCGCCCCCAGATCAAGCTGGAGCGCCAGATGGAGGTCAGCCGCTACCTGGCCGCAGCCCTGCACGTCGCCGAGACCCTGGGGCAGGCGGCCAGCGCCGAGGTCGCCTTCGAGCAGCTGCTCCCGACCCTGTGCGACCGCCTGGACTGGGACGCCGCGAGCCTGTGGGTGCCCAGCAGCGCGACCGGCAGCCTGCACTGTGCCGGGGTGTGGCAGGCACCCGACCATGACGCGCCGGCGCTTCGGGCCGCCACGATCGGCCGCACGTTCGGGCCGGACGAGGGGCTGCCGGGCAGGGCCTGGCGGCAGCAGACCGTCGTGCTCATGGAAGACCTGTGGGCCGACCCCCGGTTCCCGCGCGTCGCCGCGGCCCGCGTCGACGGGCTCCACACCGGTATCGCCTTCCCGGTGATGCGCGGCGACACCGTGCTGGCGGTCTGCGAGCTGTTCTCCCGCGAGCCGCGGACGCTGCCGACCGAGCTGCTCGACGTGCTCTCCAGCGCCGGTCGCCAGCTCGGGCAGTTCCTCGACCGGCTCAGCACCGAGGCCCACGCCCGGGACCTCGCGCTGACCCTCCAGCGCAGCCTCCTGCCGCCGGGCCTGCCCGACGTCCCGGGGGTGAGCCTGGGCGCGCGCTTCCGCGCCGGTGGCGACGACCTCCTGGTGGGCGGCGACACCTACGACGTCACCGCCCTGCCCAACGGGCGCTGGATGGTGCTGATCGCCGACGTCTGCGGCAAGGGAGCCCCGGCCGCCACCGTGACCGCCCAGGCCCGCTACACCGCGCGCGCCGCCGCCGACCGCGGGGCGGGGCCGGCCCAGGTCCTGGCCGCGATCAACGCCTCGCTGCTCCACGACGACCAGCCCGGGCCGCTGCCCTTCCTCACGGCCTGCTGCATCCTGTTGCAGCCCAACGGCCCCGAGGTCACCGGCGTCCTCAGCGTGGCCGGGCACCCGTTGCCGATCCTGCGCCACGCGAACGGCGACCTCACCGAGGTGGGCGAGCCGGGACTGCTCCTGGGCGTGGACCCGGCCGCGACCCACCCCGAGGTGAGTATCGCGCTGCGCCCCGGTGACACCCTCGTCCTCTTCACCGACGGGGTCACCGAGGCCCGGGACGCCGCCGGCCGGGAGTTCGGCGACGACGGGCTCCTCATGGTGCTGAGGGACTCCCGCGGCGCGAGCGCGGACGGGACGGCGCAGGCCGTGGTCGACGCGGTCGAGCGGCACCTGCTCGAGTCACCGCACGGACGCGACGACATGGCGGTCCTGTCCATCCAGTGCTGAGCTGACCCCGGGAGCCGGCCACCCGGCATACGGCTGCTGGGAGTCAGCACCCTCCGGGCGACTTTTTCGGATGACGGATCGGCCCGATCCCGCGGATCGCGAGGTGGGCAATGTCACCTCCGCCGACCGTCGGGTTTGGAAAGGGACAATTGAGGGCAAAGGTCACGCATGGACACCGGATCGATGACACGGCCACCGCAGGTGCCCACCGCCTCTGACGAGGGCGAGCCGCTCGCCGGCCGCTACCGGCTCGAAGGCCTGATCGGCCGCGGCGGCATGGCCGAGGTCTACGCCGCCCGGGACGAGGTGCTCCGCCGGCGCGTGGCCGTGAAGGTGTTCCCCTTCCTGGGCTCGCCCGAGACCCACCGCGGCAGCGGGCACGACGAGGTCCGTCTGCTGGCGTCCCTGAACCACCCAGGCCTGGTCACCGTGCACGACGCCGGCACCCCGTCCGCCGACACGCCCGCCTTCCTGGTCATGGAGCTCGTCCCCGGACCGACCCTGTCCGTGCAGCTGCGCCAGCACGGACCCCTGGAGCCTTCACAGGTCGCGATCCTCGGGTCCCAGGTCGCTGCCGCCCTCGCCTACGTGCACTGGCGCAACCTGATCCACCGCGACGTCAAGCCCGGCAACATCCTCCTGCGCGAGCCCCTGGCCGGCCCCGACACCGCGCCGGTGGCCAAGCTCGCCGACTTCGGTATCGCGCGACTGGTCGACGCGACCCGGGTCACCCGCTCGGGCACGGCCCTGGGCACCGCCCCCTACCTGAGCCCGGAGCAGGTCCGCGGCGAGACGGTGGGACCCCCCAGCGACGTCTACGCCCTCGGCCTGGTGCTGCTGGAGTGCCTCACCGCCACCGTGGCCTACCCGGGCAGCGCGATCGAGTCCGCCGTCGCCCGCCTGCACCGTGCCCCCGACATCCCCGAGGACCTGGACCCGGACCTGCGGGGCCTGCTCGTGGCCATGACGCACACCGACCCGGCGCAGCGACCCGGCGCAGCGGAGGTCACCGAGGCCCTGGCCGCCCTGGCACCTGACCACGTCATGACCACCCAGACCTCTCCGGTCGGGTTGCTCGGGGCAGCCTCCCCCACCCGTCGTCGCGACCGCGCCAGGACGGTGAGAACCTCACCCTGGAAACGGTTCCGCCGCCTGACCGGACGCGCACGGCTGGTGACCGCCGGCTCGGTTGCCGCCCTCGTCGTCCTCCTGGCCGCCGGGTGGGTCGTGCTCACCCCGCCGCCGAGCCCCGCGGCGCCCGTCCGGCCCGCCCCGTCCTACCCCGCCGTCCCCGGTGCCCTGGGGACGGACCTCCAGCAGCTGCAGAAGGCAGTCCAGCGATGAGACACCTCCGCACCATGGCCCTCGCCGCGGTGGTGGCCCTGCCGCTCGGCGCCTGTGCCGCGGCTCCCCCGGCGACCGGGTGGTCCTCGTCGGCGTCGGCCCAGCTGCAGCACGACGTCCAGCTGGTCTCCGGCGCCGCGGCCGCCCGGGACGTCCCTGCTGCGACGGCGGCCCTGATGGTCCTGCGCCAGCACCTCGACGCCGCGAGACGCGCCGGCACCGTGAGCCGCGCCCGGGCGGACGCGATCGAGGCCGCAGCGACGAAGGTCGCCGCCGACCTGGACGCCCTCGCCAGAGCATCGGCGACGCGGCCGACACCGACACCGACGGCGACACCGACCCCGACACCCACCCCGACGCCGAGGCCGACTGCGACGAGGACGCCGACCCACTCCAGCGCCCCGGCCCCACCGCCCCGCACGCATCGGGTCACGGTCGCCCGGGCGCCGGAGCACCACAAGCACCACGAAGGCGGCAAGCACGGCGGTCACGGGGACCACTGAGGCCGCCCGGGACTGAACCACCGGGCTCGAGGTGTCCGACGCCCCGGAAGGGGGCACTATGGGAACGGAGGTGGTGGAAGTGCCCGCTCGCAAGGTCTTCCTCAACTGGCCCGTGGTCCGGCAGCTCACCGGCGGCGACGACCTCGGTCGTGGCGAGGCTGTGCGCTCCGAGGCGTTCGCGGCACGCCGACCCCGCATCCGGACCGCCGACCGGGTGGTGCAGAGCGTCTGCCCCTACTGCGCCGTCGGGTGCGGCCAGAAGGTCTTCGTGAAGGACGGCAGGGTCGTCCAGATCGAGGGCGACCCGGACTCCCCGGTCTCGCGAGGACGCTTGTGCCCCAAGGGATCCGCGAGCGAGCAGCTCGTCAACGGCACCGGCCGGCAGACCGCGATGCTCTACCGCCGGCCCCACGGCACCGAGTGGGAGCCGCTGGACCTCGAGACCGCGACGGACATGATCGCCGACCGCGTCGTCGCCAGCCGGGCCCGCACCTGGCAGGACACCGACGAGCACGGCCGGCCCCTGCGGCGCACACTCGGCATCGCCGGCCTCGGCGGCGCCACGCTGGACAACGAAGAGAACTACCTGATCAAGAAGCTCTTCACCGCGATGGGCGCCATCCAGATCGAGAACCAGGCGCGCATATGACACAGCGCCACCGTCCCCAGTCTGGGGGCCTCGTTCGGTCGCGGCGGCGCCACGACGTTCCAGCAGGACCTGCAGAACTCTGACTGCATCGTCATCCAGGGCTCGAACATGGCCGAGTGCCACCCGGTCGGGTTCCAGTGGGTGATGGAGGCCAAGGCGCGTGGCGCCAAGGTCATCCACATCGACCCGCGGTTCACCCGCACCTCGGCGGTGGCCGACGCCCATGTGCCGCTGCGCGCCGGCAGCGACATCGTGTTCCTGGGCGGGGTCGTCAACTACATCCTGGGCAACGAGAAGTACTTCCACGACTACGTCGTCGCCTACACCAACGCCGCGACGATCCTGCGGGAGGACTTCCAGGACACCGAGGACCTCGACGGCGTCTTCTCCGGCTACGACCCGGAGACCGGCACCTACGACACCGAGACGTGGGGCTACGAGGGTGCTGCGGAGTACGCCGCGGCCGGCAACGCCCGGGAGCCCGCCGGTCAGGAGGAGGGCGAGGACGAGGGCGACGAAGAGAGCGAGCCGCAAGGCCCCAGCCACGCCACCGGCACCGAGCACGAGGGGTCCCAGGCCTCGCGGGCCGCCGGCCACGAGATGGGCGGCCACGGCGCCAGCCTGGAGCACGGCCGGGTGCACCGTGACGAGACCCTGCAGCACCCCCGGAGCGTCTTCCAGGTGCTCAAGCGGCACTACGCCCGCTACACCCCGGAGATGGTCCAGGAGGTGTGCGGCGTCCCGCCGGAGCTGTTCCTGCAGGTGTGCGAGGCGGTCACCGCCAACAGCGGCCGGGACCGGACCACCTGCTGGGTCTACTCGGTGGGCTGGACGCACCACTCGGTCGGCGTGCAGTACATCCGGGGCGCGGCGATCATCCAGCTGCTGCTGGGCAACATGGGACGTCCCGGCGGTGGCATCCTCGCGCTGCGCGGCCACGCCAGCATCCAGGGCTCCACCGACATCCCGACGCTGTTCAACATCCTGCCCGGCTACCTGCCCATGCCCAAGGCCGACGAGCACGCCGGCCTCGCCGGCTACTTCGAGGCGACCTTCAGCAAGGACCAGAAGGGTTTCTGGGCCGACGCCGACGCCTACACGGTCAGCCTCCTGAAGTCCTGGTGGGGCGACGCGGCCACCGCCGACAACGACTACTGCTTCGACTACCTCCCGCGGCTGACCGGTGACCACGGCACCTACCAGACCGTGATGGACATGCTCGAGGACAAGGTCGAGGGCTACCTGCTGCTCGGCCAGAACCCCGCGGTCGGGTCCGCCCACGGCCGTATGCAGCGGCTGGCCATGGCCCACCTGAAGTGGCTCGTGGTCCGCGACCTGGCGATGATCGACTCGGCCACGTTCTGGAAGGACGCCCCCGAGATCGAGACCGGGGAGCTGCGCACCGAGGACATCGCCACCGAGGTGTTCTTCTTCCCCGCCGCCGCGCACGTGGAGAAGGACGGGTCCTTCACCCAGACGCAGCGGATGCTGCAGTGGCACCACAAGGCCGTCGACCCCCCGGGCGACGCGCGCAGCGAGCTGCACTTCTTCTTCCACCTCGGGCGCAAGATCCGCGAGCGCCTGGCCGGCTCCACCCTCGAGCGGGACCGGCCCCTGCTCGACCTCGTCTGGGACTACCCCGTCAACGACCAGGGCGAGCCCTCGGCGGAGGCGGTGCTCAAGGAGATCAACGGCGTCCACCTCGATGGGGACAAGGCCGGCCAGCCGCTGTCCAGCTACACCGAGATGAAGGCCGACGGCTCGACCGCCGGTGGCTGCTGGATCTACACCGGCGTCTTCGCCGACGGCGTCAACCAGGCCGCCCGGCGCAAGCCCGGCCAGGAGCAGTCCTGGGTGGCCCCGGAGTGGGGCTGGGCCTGGCCGTCCAACCGGCGCATCATCTACAACCGCGCCTCGGCCGACCCCGACGGCAAGCCGTGGAGCGAGCGCAAGGCCTACGTCTGGTGGGACGCCGACGCCGGCACGTGGACCGGCCACGACGTGCCGGACTTCCAGGCCGACAAGCCCCCGTCATACCGTCCCCCGGAGGGCACGGGAGGCCCGGACGGGCTGGCCGGTGACGACCCGTTCATCATGCAGTCCGACGGCAAGGGCTGGCTCTACGCCCCGACCGGGCTGCTCGACGGCCCGCTCCCGGCGCACTACGAGCCGCAGGAGTCGCCGGTGCGCAACCCGCTCTACTCCCAGCAGGCCAGCCCGACCCGGCAGGTGTTCAAGCGCAAGGACAACCTCCAGAACCCCTCCGGCCCCGAGCCCGGCGTGGAGGTCTTCCCCTACGTGTTCACCACCTACCGGCTCACCGAGCACCACACCGCCGGCGGGATGAGCCGCTGGCTGCCCTACCTGTCCGAGCTCCAGCCGGAGTTCTTCTGCGAGGTCTCCCCCGAGCTCGCCCGGGAGCGCCACCTCGAGCACCTCGGCTGGGCCACCATCGTCACCGCCCGCACCGCCATCGAGGCGCGGGTGCTGGTCACCGACCGGATCGCCCCGCTGCGCGTCGGCGGGCGCACCATCCACCAGGTGGGGCTGCCCTACCACTGGGGAGTCGGCAGGGACGCCGTCGTCAGCGGCGACTCGGCCAACGACCTGTTCGGGGTGACGCTCGACCCCAACGTCCACATCCAGGAGACCAAGGTCGCCTCCTGCGACGTCCAGCCCGGACGCCGGCCGACCGGTCCAGCGCTGCTGCAGTTCGTCGCCGACTACCGCAGCCGCGCCGGCATCACGGTCGAGACCGGCAACACGCAGCGCACGCCGCGCCAGCCGACGACGGCGCACGGCGACCATGAGGGAGAGGGCACATGAGCAACCGGCTGCACGGCCCGCTCGACCCCGCCCCGGACGCGGGCTGGGTCGACGCCCCACCGCGCAAGGGCTTCTTCACCGACACGACCGTGTGCATCGGGTGCAAGGCCTGCGAGGTCGCGTGCAAGGAGTGGAACGCCATCCCGATGGACGGCGACCTGGACCTGCTCGGCTCCTCCTACGACAACACCGGCGCGCTCGGCGCCAGCACCTGGCGCCACGTCGCGTTCATCGAGCAGCCCAGGCCCTTGGGGCACCAGGAGCCCGGACTGCTGCGCGAGCGCAGCAGCGTGGACCTCGGTATGCCGTCCGTGCGGCCGAGCGAGGTCGGCGAGGACACCGAGGGTGAGGGCTCCGCGGAAGGCGCCGGGCGCATGGACTTCCGCTGGTTGATGTCCTCGGACGTGTGCAAGCACTGCACCCACGCTGCCTGCCTCGACGTCTGCCCGACCGGCTCGCTGTTCCGCACCGAGTTCGGCACGGTCGTGGTGCAGGACGACATCTGCAACGGTTGCGGCTACTGCGTGCCGGCGTGCCCGTTCGGGGTCATCGAGCGACGCACGGGAGACGCCGGCACCAAGAACGTCGGCATCGCCCAGAAGTGCACGCTCTGCTACGACCGCATCGGCGTGGGTGAGCAGCCAGCCTGCGCCAAGGCCTGCCCCACCGAGTCGATCCAGTACGGCGACCTCGACGAGCTGCGTGAGCGGGCGCAGGCCCGGGTTGAGGCGCTGCACGAGCAGGGCGTGGCCGATGCCCGGCTCTACGGCGAGGACCCCGAGGACGGCATCGGCGGCGCCGGGGCGATGTTCCTGCTGCTCGACGAGCCCGAGGTCTACGGGCTGCCGCCGGACCCGGTGGTGACCACCCGCGACCTGCCGCAGATGTGGCGCAGGGCGGGCCTCGCGGCCGCGGCGCTGCTGGGTGGAGCGGTCGTCTCGTTCCTGGGCGGCCGCTCGTGAGCCCGGGCGTGGACCGGCAGGGACCGCTGAGCCGGATCCCCGGCCGGGAGGCCGTCCCGGGCAGCCGGGCGGACCGGCGCAGGGGCGGTGGTGGTCGGGGCGGGGAGCGCCGGATGGTGCCCGAGGCCACGTTCACCTCGTACTACGGACGCCCGGTGGTGAAGCCATCCCCCTGGGAGGCGGACATCCCGGCCTACCTCTTCCTCGGCGGGCTGGCCGCCGGGTCCTCCCTGCTGGGCGCCGGGGGCGACCTGACCGGCCGGCCGGCGCTGCGGCGGGCGGGCCGGATCGGCGCGCTGGCCGGCATCACCCTCAGCTTCGCCGCCCTCGTCCACGACCTGGGCAAGCCGTCCCGCTTCGTCAACATGCTGCGCGTGGCCAAACCGACCTCCCCGATGTCGGTGGGCACGTGGGTCCTCTCGGCCTACGGGCCGGCTGCGGGCCTGGCCGGCGCCGCCGAGCTCAGCGGGCTGCTCCCCCACCGCTTGCGTTGGGCGGCAACGGTTCTCGGGGCCACCGGGCGGCCGGCCGGGCTGGTGGCAGGGGTCGTGGCGCCCGCGGTCGCGTCCTACACGGCCGTCCTGCTGTCCGACACGGCCACGCCGTCGTGGCACGAGGCGCACCGCGAGCTGCCGTTCGTCTTCGTCGGTTCCGCCGCGAGCGCCTCCGGCGGCCTGGGCATGCTGGCCTCGCCCCCGGCCCAGGCCGGTCCGGCCCGTCGGCTGGCCCTCGGCGGCGCGGCGCTGGAGCTGGTCGCCGCCCAGCGGATGGAGCAGTCGATGGGCCTGGCCGCCGAGCCGCTGCACACCGGCCGGGCCGGGCAGCTGATGCGCGCCAGCAAGGCGCTCACCGCCACTGGCGTCGTCGGCACGGTCCTCTTCGCCCGGCGCAGCCGGGTCGCGGCCGTCCTGTCCGGGGCGGCCCTGCTCGCCGGATCGGCCTGCACGCGGTTCGGCATCTTCGAGGCCGGCCAGGCCTCGGCGATGGACCCGCGCTACACCGTGGTGCCCCAGCGGGAGCGTCTCGAGGCCCGCCGCCTCGACACCTGACGCCGGGTCAGCGGACGGTCAGGACGTGTGCGCCGGCCGGCACGACCTCGCCGATGACCGGGGCGCCGGGGACCTCTCCGACCACCAGCAGGCCGCCGCTGGTCTGGGCGTCGGCCAACAGCAGCAGCTCGTCCCCGGACACGCACGAGGACAGGTGTGGCCGCACCCAGTCCAGGTTGCGGCGGGTACCCCCGCTGACGAACCCGTCGCGCAGCGCCTCGCGCGCACCCTCCAGGTAGGGCACCGCCGCCGCGTCGACCACCGCGCTGACCCCCGAGGCCCGGGCCATCTTGAACAGGTGCCCGAGCAGCCCGAACCCGGTGACGTCCGTGGCCGCCCGCACCCCCGCGGCGAGGGCGGCCCGGGAGGCCGCCGCGTTGAGGGTGGTCATCGAGGCCACCGCGTGGGGGAACACCTCCCCGGTGGCCTTGTGCCGGTTGTTCAGCACGCCGACCCCGAGCGGCTTGGTGAGGCTCAGCGGCATACCGGCTCGTGCGGCGTCGTTGCGCAGCAGGCGCTGCGGGTCGGCGACCCCGGTGACCGCCATGCCGTACTTGGGCTCCGGGTCGTCGATGCTGTGGCCGCCGGCGACGTGGCACCCCGCCTCGCGGCCGACGTCGGCACCGCCACGAAGCACCTCGGCGAGCACCTCGACCGGGAGCACGTCACGCGGCCAGCCGACGAGGTTTACCGCGACGACCGGCCGCCCACCCATGGCGTAGACGTCCGAGAGCGCGTTGGCGGCGGCGATCCGGCCGAAGTCGTAGGGGTCGTCCACGACCGGGGTGAAGAAGTCGGCGGTCACCACGACCGCGAGACCGTCCTCCACGCGCACCACGGCCGCGTCGTCGCCGGCGTCCAGGCCGACGACCAGGTCCGGGCTTGCCGGCCCGACCAGGCCCTGCACGATCGACTCCAGCTCGCCCGGCGGGATCTTGCAGGCGCAGCCGCCGCCATGGGCGTACTGCGTCAGGCGGGCTGTCGAGGTCACGCCGGTCATGGCACCGAGCCAACCACGCGGAGCGCGGCCTTGCGAGGCGTCCGGGGGTGAAGGGCCCGCCCCGCCCGGGAGGCTGCGACGTGGTGCTCGCGGCCGCCCGGGACAGGGCAGCCGTCAGCCGCCCTGGGCCGTCGGGTCCGGCTCATCGGCCTCGTCAGCTCCCGACTCGCCCTGCCCGGGCCACGGTGGCGCGTCGGTCGAGGCCTCCTCCAGCGCCGTCTGCAGCTCGGCGTCGTCAGCGATCTCCGCGCGTGCCTCCTCGACGGCGTGCAGCCGGTCGGTCCCGTCCGGCTGATCGTCCTGGCCGTGGGTCGGTGTGCTCTCGTCGCTCATCTGCTGCCTCCCGTTGTCGGGTCGTGGACGTCACGCTCGTACCCGCCGCGGGCCGACCCCACACCTGTTTCCGATCCGGTGGCCGCGCGCGGGGCGACCTGATTGACTGGCCGCCTCGTCCGCCGGCCGACCGGTCGGCGCGCGAGGGAGGCGTGCAGGTGCCTGGTGGCCCTCCCGGTCTTCAAAACCGGTGTGACCCGGCATCCGGGTCAGGCGGGTTCGATTCCCGTCCGCCTCCGCCACGCCAGATCGCCCTGCCTCTCCGGCGCCTCGCTCGTAGGATCGGGGGCGTGAGGTCGACCGATCCCCGTCGTCGGGTGCCGCGCACCGACGTCCTGCTGGCCGACCCGCGCCTGGTCGCGGCCACCGACACCCTGGGCAGGTCGACGGTCCTGGCTGCGGTCCGGTCCGCCCAGGACCGGGTGCGCAGCGGCGAGCTGGGGCCCGAGGACGTCGCGGACGCCGCCGTCGCCGCCCTGCCGGCACGCCCCACGAGCCTGCGCCCGGTCCTCAACGCGACCGGGGTCGTCCTGCACACCAACCTCGGCCGGGCCAGCCTCTCCCCCGGTGCTCTGGACGCCGTCACCGCTGCCGCCGGCTACGTGGACGTGGAGTATGACGTCGCGACCGGGCGGCGCGCCCGTCGCGGACGCGGGACACTCGCCGCGCTGCGCGCCGCCGTCCCGGCAGCGGAGGACGCGCTGGTCGTCAACAACGGCGCGGCCGCCCTCGTCCTCGCCACCACCGCCCTGGCCGCGGGACGCGAGGTCGTCGTCAGCCGCGGCGAAATGGTCGAGATCGGCGACGGCTTCCGGCTGCCGGACCTCATCGCCTCCACCGGCGCGCGGCTGCGGGAGGTCGGCACCACCAACCGAACTGCGCTGCGCGACTACGCCGAGGCCGTCGGGCCGGGCACCGGCTGCGTCCTCAAGGTCCACCCCAGCAACTTCCGGGTCGAGGGGTTCACCTCCTCCGTCGGCGTCGCCGAGCTGGGCGAGCTCGGCGTGCCGGTGGTCGTCGACATCGGGTCCGGCCTGCTCTCACCGGACCCGCTGCTGCCGGACGAGCCGGACGCGGGCTCGGTCCTCGCCGCCGGGGCGAGCCTGGTCACCGCCAGCGGCGACAAGCTGCTCGGCGGGCCGCAGGCCGGGCTGGTGCTGGGGCGCGCCGACCTCGTGGAGCGGCTCCGCAGGCACCCCCTGGCCCGGGCACTGCGGGTGGACAAGCTCACCCTGGCCGCACTGGAGGCCACGGTGCGCGGCCCGCTGACCCCCACAGCGCGATACCTGCATGCGGACCCGGCCGACCTCCGGCGGCGAGCCGAGGCGCTGCGCGACGTGGTCGGCGGCGAGGTCGTGCCGTCCGACGGCGCCGTCGGCGGCGGCGGGGCCCCCGGCGTGACGCTGCCCGGGTGGGCGGTCGCGCTGCCGGCCGCACTCGCCGAGCCCCTCCGCCAGGGTGACCCCGCCGTGGTGTGCCGCATCGACCGCGACCGCTGCCTGGTCGACCTGCGCTGCATCCCCGAGAGCGCAGACGTGGTGCTGTGCAAGGCGATCGAGGCGGTTCAGCACTCGTGCACGTCGTAGCCACCGCCGGGCACGTCGACCACGGCAAGTCCACCCTGGTGCGGGCGTTGACCGGCATGGAGCCGGACCGGTGGGCCGAGGAACGCCGGCGCGGGATGACGATCGACCTCGGCTATGCCTGGGCGCCGCTGCCCGGCGGGTCGATGCTCGCATTCGTCGACGTCCCGGGCCACGAGCGCTTCATCGGCAACATGCTGGCCGGCCTCGGCCCCGCTCCGGCGGTGATGTTCGTCGTCGCCGCCGACGAGGGCTGGCGACGGCAGTCCACCGAGCACTGTGCTGCGGTGGACGCCCTCGGTCTGCGGCACGGCCTGCTCGTGGTGACCCGCAGCGACCTCGCCGACCCGCGGCCGGCCACCACCGAGGCGCTCGACCAGCTACGCCGGACCAGCCTGGGCGAGGTCGAGGCGGTCGCGGTGTCCGGCGTCACCGGACAGGGCGTGCCTGCTCTGCGGGAAGCCTTGCAGCGTCTCGTCGCACGACTGCCCGACCCGGACCCGGACGGCCGCGTGCGCCTGTGGGTCGACCGCAGCTTCACCGTGCGTGGGAGCGGGACCGTCGTCACCGGCACGCTTGCCGCCGGGACCCTCGCGGTGGGCGACGAGCTCGAGCTCAGCGGCCGGCGGGTGCGCGTCCGGGGCCTGCAGAGCCTCGGTGAGCCCCACGAGCGCGTCCGGGCGACAGCGCGGGTGGCGGTCAACCTGCGGGCCGTGGACCGGGAGGCCGTCCGCCGGGGGGACGCCCTGCTCACGCCCGGCGCCTGGGCGACCACTGCCGTGGTGGACGTGCGCCTGTCCGGCGCCGACCCCGCGTCCTTGCCGGAGCACCTGGTCCTCCATCTGGGCACCGCGGCCACGCCGGCCCACCTCAGGGCCCTCGGCCCCGACCTGGCGCGGCTGACCCTGACCCGGCCCCTCCCCGTGGTTGCCGGCGACCGGGCGATCCTGCGCGACCCAGGCCGGCACGCCGTCGCCGCCGGCGTGGACGTCCTGGACACCACCCCTCCTCCCCTGCGACGCCGGGGCGCCGCACGGGAACGCGCCCTGGCGCTGAGCGTGTCGGTGGCGCGACCGGACCTGGGAGTGGAGGTCCGGCGCCACGGGGCCCTGCGGGAGGAGGACCTGGTGAGCCGCGGTCTGGCGGCGACGACCCGGCATACCCCGCTGCCGGCGGGACTGCACCGGGAGGCGGGATGGATCGTCGCCGACGAGGCGTGGCAGGGCTGGTGCCTCCGGCTGGGGGCGGCCGTGGACCAGTGGGCCCTGGCCCACCCGCTCGACCCCGCGATGCCCCTGGAGGCCGCCCGGCAGGAGCTGGACCTGCCCGACGGCTCCCTGGTGCGGGCGCTGGCGGACGCCGCCGACGGCCTCGAGCAGCAGCAAGGCCGCATCAGCCGCCCCGGGGTCGTGCCCTCCCTGGGGGCAGCCGAACCCGGTCTGAGGGCGCTGGAGCAGCGGCTGCGCGAGCACCCGTTCGCCGCGCCGGAGCGCCCCGAGCTGCAAGCCCTGGGACTGGGCGCCCGACAGCTGGCCGCGGCCGAGCGCGCCGGCAGGCTCCTGCGTCTGCCGGACGACGTGGTGCTGCTCCCCGACGCCCCGGCGCGGGCGATGCGCGCCCTTGCCGCCCTGCCGCAGCCGTTCACCCTCAGCCAGGCGCGGGTGGCGCTGGGCACGACCCGACGGGTCGCGGTGCCGCTCCTGGAACGGTGCGACGCCCGGGGCTGGACCGTCCGGCTCGACGCCTCCCTGCGACGGGTCGTGCCCTGAGGATCGGCCCGAGGGACGACGTCGGCGGGCCGGACCCCACGGTCCGACCCGCCGACCGGTCACCCCTGGTCAGTCCTTGAAGACGTCCTTGACCTTCTCGCCGGCCTGCTTGGCCTGGGCCTTGGTTCGCTGGCCCTGACCCTTCGCTTCCAGGCTCTCGTTGCCGGTGGCCCGGCCGACCTTCTCCTTGGCCTTGCCGCTCATCTCCTCAGCGGCGTTGCGGGCCTTGTCCGCGCTCCCCATGGCCTTCTCCTCTCGGTCATCTCTCTCGGTGGACACCAGGTCAGCCCGGTGCCGGTCAGTGGGCGACCTGTCCGTATCCGATCCGTACCCGCATCCCACGCCGCCAAACACCTCGGGTGAACTCGCCCTCCAGCGGGTACACGGTCCGACACCAAACCGACGAGGAGGGTGGACCATGGCAGTCACGACGTTCCAGGACCTGCCGCTCGCCGACCGCGACCGCGAGTGGGATGGGGCTGCGGCGGAGAAGCGTGTGCGCGCGTGGGCCGGTGCCGACGAGGAGCCCAACGCCCGCTACCGCGACGCACACGTCTGGTACGACGCGGAGGCGAAGGGGAACTTCACGGCGTACAAGCTGCTCATCGCCGATGTGGTCGGCGGTCGGCTGGTGGCGGTCCCGCGTGGGGTGATGGCCGCAGCGGCCGTGATGCAGGGCTCCCGCGGCGGGGTGGACCTGCCCGAGCGCGACGCCCCCCGTGTCAAGGGGCACCTCGGGCGCTACTACTCGAAGATGGGTGAGGAGCCGCCCTGGGAACGGGACTGACGTCGCTGCCTTGCCGGCGGCCCGCACGAGGCGATCCGCGCAGAGAGGAGACCACCATGCAGGAGCACGAGCTGAGCGCACTGGTCGGCATGACCGCCCGGGCGCTGGACGGCGAGAAGATCGGCACGGTCGAGGAGGCCCTCGTCGAGGAGCACAGCCAGGAGACGGCGTGGGTGCGCATCCGGGGCGGCCTGCTGGGCCGACGCCACGCGCTGGCCCCGGTGGCCGAGGCGCGGGTCGAGGCCGGCGACCTGGTCCTCGCCCATGACAAGGACACCGTCGTCCACGCGCCGTACCTGCCCGAATGGCCGCCGTCCTTCGACGACGCGCAGAGCCTGTACCAGCACTACGCGACGGCCTGGATGTCCGGCCAACGAGGCACCGAGGGTGCCAGCCACGTGGCCGGCGCCGCCTACAACCGGCCCGACCCGGCGGACGGGATCGCCGACCCCGCCTCCCTGGCGGCGCGCACCGGCGCCCGCGGGGGCAGCGACGCGCTGGGGGAACCCACCGTCGCCGACGGCCCGAGGAGGTATGACGAGCTGATCGAGCCGCGTGACCAGGCGGACGGCAGTGGCAGCAGGGGCGAACGCGACGAATGAGCCGCCGCTGCGGCCCACCGGTGGGGCACCTCTGGGTAGGGTGAGGACGAGGTCCAGCAACGGCCCCGCCCCTGCTCCCCCCGGGACACGCGATGACGGCGTTGCTGACCACCTCCTCCCCCAGTCCTTCCCACGGCACCGCCGAGCGCCGGGCGCAGCGGACCCGCTGGTTGCTCGAGCGGATGACGCACGAGAGCGACCCCCACGCCCGGCGTCGGCTGTGCGACGAGGTGGTCCGGTGCAACCTCGACGTCGCCTGCGGCATCGCGGCGCACTACAGCGGCCGCGGGCTCGAGCTCGAGGACCTGCAACAGGTGGCAGCACTGGGGCTGGTCAAGGCCGTCCAGCGGTTCCGCAGCGACGTCGGCGGGACCTTTCTGGCCTTCGCGCGCCCCACGATCCGGGGCGAGGTCCGGCGGCACTTCCGGGACACCGCCTGGGTGGTGCGTCCGCCGCGGCGCCTGCAGGAGCTGCATGCCGACGTCCGCGCCGCCAGCAGCCGTCTCGAGCAGGAGCTCGGCGCTTCCCCCAGCTCGGCGCAGCTCGCCCGGGACGTCGGGGCCGGCACGGACGCCGTCGCCGAGGCGCGGGAGCTGCACGGCTGCTACTCCCCCACGTCGCTGGACGCCAGGAGGGGCGAGCACCGAACGGCGCCGGCTGACGACCTGGCCGACCCCGGCGGCGATCCCGGCGAGGCAGTGGTCCAACGGCTGGCCCTGACCACCGCGCTGCGCACGCTCGACGACTCCGACCGACGGCTGCTGCAGCTGCGGTACGAGGACGAGCTGACCCAGGAGGAGATCGGTCAGCGGCTGGGGGTCAGCCAGATGCAGGTCTCCCGGCGGCTGCGTCGCGTGCTGGACCGGCTGCGCCGGCAGCTCGACGCCGCATGAGCGAAGGCCCGCCACGGTCGCCGTGTGCCTAGGTCCCACCCCAGTGGGCCCACGTCACGACCGGTGCGCCGACGACCGGTATCGCGCCCGGCGCACCTAGGGTGGGCCCGTGACGCTGCTCGCCTCCGGCCGGGACTCCGACGTCTACGACCACGCCGAGGGTCTGGTGCTGCGCCGCTACCGGGACGGCCGCTCGGCCCAGAGCGAGGCCGCCACGATCCGGGGCCTCGCCGCGCTCGGGTACCCCGTGCCCACGGTCCATGGCGGCACCGGTCCCGACATCATCATGGAGCGGGTCGACGGACCGACCCTGGCCGAGGCGATGCTTCGGGGACTGACGTCCGAGAAGGTCGGGAGCACGCTCGCAGGCCTGCACGACCGGCTGCACGGGCTGCCGTGGCCGGCGGCGGCAGCGGGCGAGTCGCTGCTGCACCTCGACCTGCACCCGCTCAACGTGATCATGCGCGACGACACGCCGGTGGTCATCGACTGGGCCAACGCCAGGCCCGGCCCCGCCGGCCTCGACGTGGCGGTGACCGCGTTGATCCTGGCGCAGGTCGTGGTCACCGACGGGATGCTGGCCTCGGTCGGGATCGACGACGAGACCGCCCGCACCGCACTGGCCGACGTCCTGCGGTCCTTCGCCGGGCACGTGTCCGAGCTCTATGTCGACCACCTCGCGGCGGCGGAGGCCTTCCGGCGTCAGGACCCGAACCTGTCGGCCGCGGAGCTGGAGGCCCTGCCGCGGGCTCGCGAGCTGGCGGCGCGGGCCGGCGCCTGAGCCCGGTGAGCGGCAGGTTGTCAGGGTCCTGACCCCTACAACCCTCCACGGTGTCGACGTCGGACCCGCGCGTGCAGGCAGAATGCCGGCGTGAGGACGCACCGCGGGGACCCCGGCGAGGACCTGACCCTCGGGCCTGCCCCCGGCGTGCGCCGCGAGCTGGTCATCCCGGCCGCCGAGCTGCGCGAACGCTTCAGCCGCGCCTCCGGCCCCGGCGGCCAGGGCGTCAACACGACCGACTCCCGGGTCGAGCTGCGCTTCGACGTCGCGGCCTCCACGGCCTTCACCGACGACCAGCGTCAGCGGCTGCTGGACCACCTGGCGCCGCGGCTGGTCGGCACCGAGCTGGCCGTCACCGCCTCGGAGCACCGCGCCCAACGGCAGAACCGGGCCGCCGCCAGGGCGCGGCTGGCGGCATACCTGCTGGAGGGGCTGGCCCCTCCCCCGGCAGCCCGGCGCGCGACCCGGCCCACCCGCGGCTCGCAGCGACGGCGGCTGGAGGGCAAGCGACAGCGCAGCGCCACCAAGGCGATGCGCGGTCGCGTCGGCGAGCACGACTGAGCGCCGGTGACGAGTAGGGCGTGAAGTCCCTGTCGGCGCGGTGCTGCGCGGGCGAACAGTGGAGGTGTGACGTTCTCAGGTGACCCCGGGCAGGACCTCCGCATCAACCCGGCACCCGGTGTGCCGAACGGCCTGCTGATCCACGAGGAGGAGCTGCACGAACACTTCTCGCGGTCGACCGGCCCCGGCGGGCAGGGCGTGGACACGACCTCCGCCAAGGTGGAGCTGCACTTCGATGTGACCACCTCCCGGTCGCTGGGGGCGGACCGACGTCGGCAGGTCGCCGAGTACCTCAGCCCGCGGCTGCACCACGGTGCGCTGGTGATCCAGGCCCACGAGCACCGGTCGCAGTGGGAGAACCGCCTGGCCGCGCGGGAGCGCCTCGTGCACCTGTTGCTCGAGGCGCTGGAGCCGGCGCCACCGGAGCGGTGGCCGGGTGGGCCGAGCCACGAGTCCGACGACGCCCGGATCGCGAGCAAGAAGGAGCACGCGCGCACCAAGGCCCTTCGGGCGACGGTGCTTCCGGACGAGGAGTAAGAGGCGTCGGGCGGCTCGCGCCCGCGGGAAGGAGGAGTCATGTCCAATCAGGGCAACATGATGGACACCGCGCAGGCGCGGCTGGAGTCCGTCAGCCGCGGGTCGGCGGTTCTGGTCGGGTTGTTCGGCGCGGCCACGGTCGTCGTCGGCATCCTGGCGATGATCTGGCCCGGCAAGACCGTCGTGGTGCTGGCGCTGCTGTTCGGCATCCAGCTCGTGATCGGCGGGATCTTCCGCTTCTTCGAGGGCCTGGCCCACACCGAGGAGAGCGGCGGCACCCGCACCATGCTGGTGCTGCTCGGCGTCCTCTCGGTGATCGTCGGTGTGTGGGCGATCCGCCACCTCGGCCTGACCGTGCTGACGCTCGGCCTGGTGCTCGGGATCTACTGGATCACCCACGGCATGATCGAGTTCTTCGTCGCGATCACTGACCATGGCGGGGAGTACCGCGGGACCCGCGCCTCCCTGGGTGTGCTCAGCGCGATCGCCGGCATCGCCGTGCTCAGCTGGCCCGGCCTGTCCCTGACCGCCCTCGCCTGGGTGATGGGACTGTGGCTGATCGTGCTCGGGGTCGGTGAGCTGGCCCTCGCGTTCCGGCTGCGCCGCCACGCGGCGGCGGTCGGTCCGACCGCACCGATCCAGCCCCGACCCGCCTGAGGCTTACGCGGCCGCCGCGCCTCCGCATGCGTCGGAGGCGCGGCGGACGTATGCGCGGGAACCTCGGCCCGCGGGTCAGGTCAGGTCCCAGGCCTCGACGTCGGTCTGGCGGTGGATGAGCCCGTTGTCGGCGACGCTGAGGTGGATGTGCTCGAGCACCCGGCTGCCGTCGGGGCGGCTCCGCACCAGGCGGAACCACACGTTGGCGCCGCTGACCACGGCGTCCTCGACGGACAGGCCGAAGTCCTGCGCGCACATCGAGCGCAGCATCGCGTGGATCGCGATGTTGCCCGCCATGCGGTGCGGGTTCGACGGCGGCTGGTCGTGGCGGAACTCCAGCCACTCGGCGTCCTCGTCGAAGTAGTCCGACCAGCGGTCCGGGTCCTTGGACCTGACGGCCGCGGCGAACCCGTCCATGTCGAACACGCGGGGCGGGACGATCGTCTGCTGGTGGGTCATGGCCGCATGGTCGCGCCGGCCCCGGAGCCTGTCATCGGCCTCGCGGCGTAGGCCGATCAGTGCGCCTGGCCGTCAGGCGACGGTGACGGTGATGCTGTGCCAGCCGGTCGCGCCGTCGGGCTCTGGTGGCGCCTCGCGCTGGGTCTGCACCGCTCCGCTGGCGTCGGTCGCGCGCACCGTGATGGTGTGGTTGCCGCGCGGTGCATCCCATTCCAGCACCCACTGCCGCCAGGAGTCGGTCGTCGGCTCGGCCGCCAGACGCGCCTTCTGCCAGGGCCCGTTGTCGATGCGCACCTCGACGGCGTCGATCCCGCGATGCTGGGCCCACGCCACGCCGGCCACGGCGACGCGCCCGGCCTTCACCTGACCACCCGAGCGGGGGACGTCGATGCGCGACTCGGTCTTGACCGGCCCCATCGGCGACCACCCGCGCGGGGTCCAGTAGCCCTGGTCGTCGGCGAACCTCGTCACCTTGAGGTCGACGACCCACTTGGTGGCCGACACGTAGCCGTACAGCCCGGGCACCACCATCCGCACCGGGAACCCGTGCTCGACCGGCAGCGGCTCGCCGTTCATCGCCACGGCGAGCAGCGCGTTGCGGTCATCGGTCAGCGCCCCCAGCGGCGTGCCCGCCGTGAACCCGTCGATGCTCGTCGACAGCACCATGTCGGCCCCCGCCTTGGGTCGGGCCATCGCGAGCAGCTCCCGGAGCGGCCACCCGGTCCAGAGCGCGTTGCCCGCCAGGTTGCCACCGACCTCGTTGGACACGCACGTCAGCGTGACCAGGGCCTGCTTCATCGGCTTGGCGAGCAGCTGGGCCCAGGTGATCGTCACCTCCTGCTCCACGAGCCCGTGCACGCGCAGCTTCCACCCCGCCGTGTCCATCTGCGGCACCACGAGCGCGGTGTCGATCCGGTAGAAGTCGCCGTTGGGCACGACGTAGGGCGTGATCCCCGGCAGCTTCAGGTCCGCGGCGACCGGGACGTTCACCGGGTCGGCCACCTGCGGCACGCTCACCCGGGCCCTGGACGCGGCGGCGCTGCTGCCGGTGCCGCCGAGCCCCTCACCGAGTGCTGCGGCGGTCGCCGCGGCCGCAGCCAGACCGGCCCCGCCGACGAGCAGCCGTCGCCGCCCGAAGCCGTCGGCATCGCCCTCCTGGGCGCGAGCAGCCATGGCCCACAACGTGTTCAGCGCCCACAGCCCCGCCAGGACCCCGACGAACGTCGGCACGACGTCCAGGGGCGCGGCATGCGGACGGGACAGGACCGCGGCCGCGCCGACCGCGCCGAGCACCACGAACCCGACCAACCCCGCGGTATGCCGGGTGGCACCGACCGCGCCCAGCACGGCACACAGCGCGGCCAGGACGAGGGCGATCCCGATGAACAGGGCCAGCTTGTCGTGGGTGCCGAAGTTGCTGACCGCGAAGTTCTTCAGCCACGGCGGGGTCCGGTCGACGAAGGCGCCACCGACGGCGACCACCGGCGACCCGGTGCCCCCGATCAGACCCATCCGGGTCATCAGCCCGGCGACGAGCTCAGCGACGCCCAAGGTCAGAGCACCGGCAATGACCCCCGCCAGGGCAGGTCCGAGTCGCTTCACCCTCACAGCGTGTCATTCGTCGCCGTGGCGGGCGGGGATTGGTCGGTGACCGATCGCTAACGGAGGCGGTCGGCGTCCGCCGGCGCCCCTCCGAGCGCCGCCTCACCCGGTGCCGATCCACCCAGTGCCGAGCGCAGGTGGGTGGCCAGGGCCCGGAACGCCGTGCCCCGGTGCGAGATGGCGTTCTTCTCCTCCGGGCTGAGCTCGGCGGCGGTGCGCCCGTCCTCCACGACGAGGATGGGGTCGTAGCCGAAGCCGTTGGTGCCGCGCGGCGCGCGGGCGAGCCGGCCCGGCATACGACCCTCCTCGACGATCACCTCGCCACCGGGCAGCGCGAGCACCGCGGCACAGACGAACGCGGCACTGCGCTCCTCGTCCGGCACGTCACCGAGCTGGGCCAGCAGCAGCTCGAGGTTGGCCATGTCGTCGCCGTGGCGGCCGGCCCACCGGGCGCTGAACACGCCGGGCGACCCGCCGAGCACGTCGACGGCCAGGCCGGAGTCGTCGGCGATGGCCGGCAGCCCGGTCGCCTTGGCGATGGCGACCGCCTTGAGCGTGGCGTTCTCGGCGAAGGTCACCCCGCTCTCCACGACGTCCGGGATCTCCGGGTACGCGTCCAGGCCGACGACCTCCAGGCCGAGCTCCTCGACGAGGCCGTCGAGGATCTGGCCCAGCTCGCGGACCTTGTGGGCATTGCGCGTGGCAAGGACCAGCCGGGTCACGCCTGCCCCTCCGCCAGCGCCGCCTGCTGCAGCTTGGTCAGCTCGGCGCACCCGGCCTCGGCCAGGTCCAGCAGCTGGTTGAGCATCGTGCGGTCGAACGGCTCGGCCTCGGCCGTGCCCTGCACCTCGACGAACTGGCCGTCGCCGGTCATCACGACGTTCATGTCGGTGTCGGCGCCGGAGTCCTCGATGTAGTCCAGGTCCAGCACGGGCGTGCCGCCGACGACGCCGACGCTGACGGCGGCGACCGAGCCCTTGAGCGGCTTGGCGTTGCGCTTGACTGCACCCTGCGCCCGCGCCCACTCGATCGCGTCGGCCAGCGCCACGTAGGCCCCCGTGATCGCCGCGGTCCGCGTGCCGCCGTCGGCCTGCAGCACGTCGCAGTCGAGGACGATCGTGTTCTCCCCCAACGCCTTGGTGTCGATGACGGCGCGCAGGCTGCGCCCGACCAGGCGGCTGATCTCGTGGGTGCGGCCACCGATCTTGCCCTTGACCGACTCCCGGTCCGAGCGCGTGTTGGTCGCCCGCGGCAGCATGGCGTACTCCCCCGTCACCCAGCCCTCGCCGCTGCCCTTGCGCCAGCGCGGCACGCCCTCGGTGAACGACGCGGCGCACAGCACGCGTGTCCGGCCGAACTCGACGAGGACGCTGCCCTCGGCGTGGTCCAGCCAGTTGCGGGTGATCCGGATGTCGCGGAGCTGGTCGGTGGCGCGCCCGTCGTGTCGAGTCATGCGCCCAAGGCTAGGTGAGAGCCCTCAGAGCTCGTATGCCGTGTCCGGGCTGGCGAGCTCCACCTCACCGGGCCAGACCGCGGCAGCCTGCGCGCGGCATACCTCGGGGTCGTTCCATGCCGGGATGTGGGTGAGCATGAGCCGCTGCACGCCACCGGCGGCGAGGGCGGCGCGCGCGGCCCGGCTGCCGGAGAGGTGGATGCCCTCGATGTCGTCGCGGCCGTCGACGAAGGCGGCGTCGGCGAGGACCAGGTCCGCGCCGGCCATCAGGGGCGTCAGCGCGTCGCAGGAGTCGGTGTCGCCGGTGTAGGCGAGGACGGTCCCGTCGGCCTCGACCCGCAGGCCGTAGGCCTCGATCGGGTGGTTGACCCGGAAGGGGGTGACGGTGAACGGCCCGATCTGCACCGGCCGGCGGTCCTGCAGGTCGCGGTAGTCGAACTCGGCGGCCATGGCGTCGGGCTCGTCCAGGCCGTAGGCCTCGGTCATCCGCGGCCCGGTGCCGGTGGGGCCGTGGACGGGCAGCGGGGTCTTGGCCGCACCCTCGGGGTGGTAGCGCTGGACGACGTAGAGGCCGCACAGGTCGATGCAGTGGTCCGGGTGCAGGTGGGACAGCACCACGGCGTCGATGTCGCGCGGGTCGATGTGCCGTTGCAGCGCACCGAGGGCCCCGTTGCCGAGGTCGAGCACGAGGTTCCAGGTGCGGCCCTGGTACTCGGCCTGGACGAGGTAGCTCGAGGCGGGCGAGGCCGGGCCGGCGAAGGAGCCGGAGCAGCCGACAACGGTGAGCTTCATGTGGACGCCACCTCCGCGGCGTGGGCGGAGACCACCTCCGGGCCGAGGAAGCGTCGAGCGAGCCGCTCGAACTCCAGCGGGTCTCCGGTCGTGAGGAACTCGTGGGTGGGACCGGGCAGGGTGTCGGGGCGCAGCGCGTCGGCGTCGGCGAGCTTGCGGAAGACGTCCTTGGCAGTCTCCTCCGCCGAGGAAACCAGGGTGACGTCCTCGCCCATGACGTAGGAGATGACGCCGGTCAGCAGCGGGTAGTGGGTGCAGCCGAGGATGAGCGTGTCGACACCCTGCGCGGCGACGGGCTCGAGGTAGTCGTGCGCCGCCCGCAGCAGCTCCGGGCCCGAGGTGACCCCCGCCTCGACGAACTCGACGAACTTCGGGCACGGCTGGCTGGTCACGTGGATCTGCGGGGCGGCGGCGAAGGAGTCGACGTAGGCGTGGCTCTGGTGCGTCGCCTGGGTGGAGATGATCCCGACCCGGTTGTTGCGGGTGGCGGCGACCGCGCGGCGCACCGCCGGCCGGATGACCTCGACGACGGGGACGTCGTAACGCTCCCGGGCGTCGTGCAGCATCGCCGCGGACGCCGTGTTGCAGGCGATCACCAGGATCTTCACGCCGCGCTCGACGAGCTGGTCCATGCACTCCAGGGCGTAGGCGCGCACGTCGGCGATGCGCTTGGGGCCGTAGGGCTGGCGCGCCGTGTCGCCGAGGTAGACGACGGACTCATGCGGGAGCTGGTCGAGGACGGCGCGCGCGACGGTCAGGCCGCCGTAGCCGCTGTCGAAGATCCCGATGGGTGCGTCTGTCACCTTTCGAGGTTAAACGCGGGGCCGTGACGACTTGCCGCGTTCTGGCGTCGCCTCCGTCACATCGGCGGCCAGATCGCCTTCACGGTGAAAGATTCACCACACCCGGGTGTGGTCAAGTCTTCCCCTTGTCCACATGGGTGCCTGGGCAAGTCCCGTCGTCCACAGCCGTGGCCGTCGAGCTTCCGTGGGACCGATGATCCCGCGAGCGTGGCGCCATGACGGATCGAGACCTGCTCCTGCGACGGGTGAACGGACTTGCGGCCTCCCAGGTCGGGGCGGTCAGTCGCAGCCAGTGCCTCGACCTCGGGATGAGCCCGCGCCAGATCGAGTGGCTCGTCGGCTCGGGCCGGTGGCGGGCGGTGTTCCGCGGGGTCTACGTCACCCATGTGGGTCCCGTCGAGTGGCTCACCCGCGCCGGCGCGGCCGTGCTCGCGTGTGGCGATGGCGCCGTCCTGTCACACACCAGCGCAGCCCGCGTGCACGGCCTCACCGATCGGGACCCACCTGGCGTCGAGGTGCTTGTGCCGGCTCACCGCCGGGTGGTTGGCCGCTGGGCGGTTGTCGTGCGGACACGCCGTGGCCTTGCCCAGTGCGCCCGATCGGGATGCTGGCCACCCCGCACAACTGTCGAGGAGACCGTGCTGGACCTGAGCCAACGAGGCACCGCCGACGAGGCGATGTCCTGGGTCGCCCGTGCGTGCCAACGTCGGCTGACGAGCACTCGCAGACTCGCCACGGCGTTGGCCGGTCGCAAGCGGCACCGCTGGGGAGTCCTTCTCCGCCAGGTGCTCGCCGATGTCGCTGCCGGCGCCGAGAGCGTCCTCGAGCTGCGCTACATCAGCGGGGTCGAGCGACCTCACGGCCTCCCGACGGCAACACGACAACACCGCTCAGGCAGGGCTGGACGGCAGTGGCGCGACGACAACGCCTACCGGGAGCAGCGGGTGCTGGTCGAGCTGGACGGGCGGCTCGGACACGCCGGGGACGGAGCGTTCCGCGACCGGTCCCGCGACAACGGCGCGCTGGTCGAAGGGTGGGTGACGCTTCGCTTTGGCTGGGCCGACGTCACGCAGCGGCCGTGCCTGGTGGCCGCCGATGTGGCGTCCGTCCTTCGGTCCAGGGGCTGGACGGGGCGCCTCAAGCGATGCGGCTCCCGCTGCACGGTGAAGACTTGACCACACCCGGGTGGGGTCAAGTCTTCACCCAGGCGATCAGGCCGTCAGGCGCGGACCGCCGTCAGCAGGAGGTACTCCCACTCCATGGCCCCGTCGGCACCCTGGTGACGCCTCGCCAGGTCGGCGAGGTCCCGGTCCAGCGCGGCCACCCGGTCGGGGTCGTCGGCGATGAACCGGTACGCCGCGATCGTCGGGCCGTAGCGGGCCTTGAAGTAGTCGCGGAAGTCCTCGGGCGTGGCGAACCGGTCGACCCGCAGGCCACGCCGCTCCGCCACCACCTCGACCACCCGGTCGCCGAACAGCTCGCGGACGTGGCTCTCCTGACCCCACAGCGGCGGAGGCTGGGCGCCGGGCGGAGGCGGCGGGGCATACGGCTTCATCGTGGCGAACATCTGCCCGATGAAACCCTCCGGCGTCCAGCTGACCAGGGCGATCGTCCCGCCGGGCCGGCAGACCCGGACGAGCTCGTCGGCGCTGGCTTGGTGGTGCGGGGCGAACATGACGCCCACGCACGAGACGACGGCGTCGAACTCCCCGCCCGCGAACGGCAGCGCCTCCGCGTCGGCCGTGCGCCACTCGATCTCCACCCCCTGCGCGGCGGCGTGCGCCCGCCCGGTCTCCAGCAGCTCCGGGGTCAGGTCCGAGGCCACCACGCGGGCGCCGGCGAGCGCGGCGGGGATGGCCACGTTGCCCGAGCCGGCAGCGACGTCGAGGACGCGGTCGCCGGGCCTCAACCCGCTGGCCTCGACGAGGAGCGGGCCGAGGTCGGCGATGACCTCGGTGGCCACGGCGGGGTAGTCGCCCATCGCCCACATGGCCCGGTGCTTGGCCTTCAGGGCGCGGTCGGCCTCGGCCGCGCCGGTCGCTGTCGATGACAGTGTCGTCATGGTGGTTCTCCTCCGACGGTGGTCCCCTGCGCGGCGCTGTGCCACACGACCGACGGTAGGAAGGCGCGAAGCCCGCACCTAGTACGAGATCTGTACCGCGCCCCCCTCCTTCCCCAACCAAGCCGCGGTATGCCGGGTAGCGGCCTCGCGCGCGAGCGGACCGTCGGGGGCTGGTCCGGCCGACGGCAGCGACCTAACCTGCACAGATGGGGTCCTCCTACCACCAGTTCTGCCCCGTCGCGAAGGCCATGGAGCTGCTCGACGAACGCTGGACCCTGCTGCTCGTGCGCGAGCTGCTCATGGGCAGCGACCGCTTCAACCAGCTGCGCCGCGGGCTGCCGCGGATGTCGCCGACCCTGCTGTCCCGCCGGCTGCACGAGCTGGAGCGGGCGGGCGTGCTGACCCGTCACGCGGAGGGCGGCGAAGTCCGCTACGTGCTGACCCCTGCCGGTGAGGAGCTGCGCCCGGTCGTGGAGGCGCTGGGCATGTGGGGTGTGCGCTGGGTGCCCGAGATCGGTGACGAGGACCTCGACCCCAAGCTGTTGCTCTGGGACATGCACCGCAACGTCGACCCGGACGCCGTCCCCGCGGGGCGCACCGTGGTGCAGTTCCGCTTCCCCGACGCCGCACGGGGCGCCCGCGACTGGTGGCTGGTGATCACCGCCGCCGAGACGGACGTGTGCGACGTCGACCCCGGCTTCGAGGTGACCGTCCGGGTCACCGCCAGCCTGCGCCGGCTGGTCGACGTCTGGCGCGGCGAGGTCCCCTGGTCGGACGCGGTGCGCTCGGGCGGGCTGGAGGTCGACGGACCCGAGGCGCTGCGCCGGGCCGTGCCGCACTGGTTCACCCTGTCCCCGTTCGCCACCGTGCCGCGGCCGGAGCCGGTCTCCGGCTGAACCGACGCCTCGGCCCGGCCTGGCGCGGGCCCTCGCTCGACGCTAAGACATCAACGCGAGGGTGAGCGACTCCTGCAGCCACGTGAGGAAGTCGTAGTAGGCCGCCAGCATGGTCTCGAGGTCGTGGTCCTCGGCCTGCTCGAGCCGCTCGGCGAGGGCGTCGGCGTCCTCGTCGGTGCGCAGGCCGAGGCGCTCCCCCAGCAGCAGCCGCACGTCGGTCAGTGCCACGACGGCCGCCTGCGCCTGGGCGAGGTCGAGGGACACCTTGTCGCCGTCGGCCGATGCGATCGCCGCGATGGCCACCCCGAGGTTCTGCGCCTTGCGCTCCCGCAGCCCGTGCTCGGTCAGCCGGCGGAACTCCGAGGCGATCGCGTCGTCCTGCCGGTTGCCGCTCGGCAAGAGCCGGGCCAGGGCCGGGTCCTCCGGCTCGGCGACGTGCCCCGCGTCGTCCAGGCGCGGCATGCCGATGGTGGCGACGAGGTCCTCGAAGGCGTCGCCGGTGGGCTCGACCTCCGGCGGCTCGATGAAGTCCAGGGTCTGCTGCAGCAGGCTGACCACGACCTCGCGCTCGACGTCGTCGAGCTTGACGACGTACCGCTCACCCTTGCGCTTGAACGCGGTTGCCACTCACTCGTCCTTCTGGAACGTCGCCCACAGGCCGTATCCCTGCAGTGCCTCGGTGTCGTGCTCCATCTTCTCCCGCGGGCCGGTCGAGACCACAGCCCGGCCCTTCTGGTGCACGTCGAGCATGAGCTTCTCGGCCTTCTCGCGGGAGTAGCCGAAGTAGCTCTGGAAGACGTAGGTGACGTAGGACATGAGGTTCACCGGGTCGTTCCAGACGAGGGTGATCCAGGGTCGGTCGAGGTCCGACTCCTCGGCGAGGTCGGTGAGCTCCTGCTCCGCTGGGGCGATGGACACGGCCCCCACTCTAGGCTGCACGTCGTGACGAGTACCGCCCTGCTCACCGACCACTACGAGCTGACCATGCTGCAGGCTGCCCTGCGCAGCGGCGCGGCCGGACGCCGTTGCGTCTTCGAGGTTTTCGCCCGCCGTCTGCCCGAAGGCCGCCGCTACGGCGTGGTCGCCGGGACGGGCCGGCTCCTGGAGGACCTCAAGGAGTTCCGCTTCGGCGAGGCCGAGATCGAGCGGCTGCGCAGCGCCCACGTGGTCGACGAGGAGACCCTCGACTACCTGGCCGGCTACCGGTTCAACGGCACCATCCACGGCTACGCCGAGGGTGAGTGCTACTTCCCCGGGTCGCCGCTGCTGGTCGTCGAGGGCACCTTCGCCGAGGCGGTGCTCCTGGAGACCCTGGTGCTCTCCGTGCTCAACCACGACAGCGCCGTCGCCGCGGCGGCCTCGCGGATGACCGGAGCCGCCGAGGGCCGGCCCTGCATCGAGATGGGCTCACGGCGCACCCACGAGGACGCCGCGGTGGCCGCCGCCCGCGCCGCCTACGTCACCGGCTTCGCCGCCACCAGCAACCTGGAGGCCGGCCGCGAGTTCGGGGTGCCGACCACGGGCACCAGCGCCCACGCCTTCACCCTGCTGCACGACAGCGAGCGCGAGGCGTTCGAGGCCCAGGTCGCCAGCCTGGGCAAGGGCACGACCCTGCTGGTGGACACCTACGACGTGCCGACCGCGGTGCAGACGGCGGTCGAGGTGGCCGGCCCCGGCCTGGGTGCCGTGCGCCTGGACTCCGGCGACCTGCTCGCCCAGGCCCGCGAGGTGCGCAAGCAGCTCGACGCCCTCGGGGCGATGGACACCAAGATCGTGGTCACCTCCGACCTCGACGAGCACGCGATCGCCGCGCTGGCCGCGGCCCCCGTGGACGCCTACGGCGTGGGCACCTCGCTGGTCACCGGATCCGGCGCCCCGACCGCCGGCCTGGTCTACAAGCTGGTCGCCCGCGAGAACGCCGGCGGCGCGATGGTCGGGGTGGCCAAGAAGAGCAAGGACAAGGCCACGGTCGGTGGCCGCAAGTGGGCCCTGCGCCGCCTGGACGCCCGGGGCCGGGCCGAGGCCGAGGTCATCGGCGTGGGTGCGATGCCGGCTGACGACGGCAACGACCGCCCCCTGCTGGTCGAGCTCGTCCGCGACGGCGAGGCCGTCGCCGACACCGGCCTGGACGCGGCGCGGGCCCGCCACGAGCAGTCGCGCGCCGAGCTTCCTGCCAAGGCGCTGCAGCTGTCCCGCGGCGAGCCCGCGATCCCGACCCTCTACCAGGCCTGAGCCCTCACCGCTTCGCGGTCTCCGGGCCGTAGAGGCGGATGTCGATGTTGCCGGCAGGCACCCAGTCGACCCGGGTGCAAGCCGCCGACGGGTCCACGTTGCGGGTCACGTCGACAGCCTCCTCGGGGACGTCGGGCAGCGCCTTGTGCACGTCCTTGCGGGCGACGGCCTCGGCCTGGTCCAGGCTCAGGCACCCCTGGGAGATGTCCTGGCGCAGCAGCGCGGGCCCCCCGTTGAGGCTGCTGGTGGCCGGGTCGTCGACGGGACTGGTCGGGGCACCGCTGTCGACGAGGAAGATGCTCCGCTTGTCCGAGTCGACGACGGTGTGCGTGCAGTTCCCGGGCTTCGGCGGCGCTTCCGGCCAGGCCTTGACGGCCCAGTCGGTCAGCTTGAGCCGGTCGAGCTCGGCCTGCGCCCGAGCCCGCTGGTCAGCCTCCTGGGCACAGGTCTTGCTGACCGGACGGTCCACCATGTCCGCCATCGCGGCGGTCAGCTCGATGACCCGCTTGTCCTGCACCGGCCCGGCCGGCACGACCGGCATGCCGGCCGGGACCGTGCCGTCGAGCCGCACGATGATGACCTGCCCGTCGTCGTAAGCCCTGAGCCCGTCCGGCACCTTCACCCCCTCGCTGCGCCACATCGCGGTGCAGTCCGCGACCGGGTCGCCGCTCGTCGGGGCGATGTACGCGTCGACCCCCGGGCTGAGGCAACCGATCGACGTGCTCTCGTGCAGCCCCTGGTATGCCGCCCACGCGGCTGCGCCTCCTCCGGCCAAGACCAGCGCGGCCACCCCCGCGCCGACCCCGCGGGTGAGGTGCCGGCGCCGGCGGGTGGGTGGCGTGCTGACGGGTGCTTCGGTGGTGCTGGTCATGGTGATCCCCTCGCGCAGGACGTCGAGCGTCCGCTGGCCGACCTGGCCGGAGACCTCGGCGTCCGTGACGGGGGCAGCCGCCCGCAGCACATGCATCGCCTCGTTGCGCTTCATCACGCCTCCTTCAGGTCGGGGTGGGCGTTCGCCCTCCCAGCAGGAACATGTCCGGTCTGCGAAAACCGTTGCAGGTCAACGTCTTCCGCCTTCAGAGCAATCGCAAGACGGCCCCGCGCCCGGTGCAGCCGCAGCCGGATGACGGCCCGCGTGACGCCGAGCGTCAGCGCCACCTCCTCGCGGGAGAGCCCTTCCCAGGCCACCAAGGTCAGCAGCTCGCGGTCGTCGGCCGACAGCCGGCGCAGCGCCCGCGCGACCGCCTCGGACTCGCCCGGGGCCGGCAGCCCGCCGCCGTCCGCCAGCTCGCCGAGGTCGTCACGCAGCCGGTCGGCCAGGGCCAGCCGGCGCCGCTCGCCGCGGTGGTGGTTGGCCAGCACCCGGCGGGCCACGCCGAACAGCCACAGCCGGGTCTCCTCCCCCGGTGGCACCTCGTCGAGCCGGCGCCAGGCCACGAGGTAGGTCTCGGCAACCACGTCCGCGGCGTCGGCCGGGTCGCCGACCCGCCGCACGGCATACCCCATGAGCGGGGCCTGCGTGCGGGCGAACAGCTCCTCGAAGCGCTCCTCGCGCGAAGCCATCGATCCCCCTGCGTGTCGTGTGGCGGTAACTGACACGTCATGTCCGGCAGTCGGGTTAGCGTTTCAGCATGAGTGCCGATCTGTCGCGCGCGTTGATCCTCGTCGACGTGCAGAACGACTTCTGCGAGGGCGGTTCGCTGCCCGTCACCGGCGGGGCCGACGTCGCCCGCCGGATCAGTGACCACGTCGTCGCCCACGCCGGCGACTACGGTGCGATCGTGGCGACGGCCGACTGGCACGAGGACCCCGGCGCGCACTTCTCCGACGACCCCGACTTCGTCGACAGCTGGCCGGCGCACTGCCGGGTCGGCAGCGACGGCGCCCTGTTCCACCCCCACGCCGAGCCGGCGTTCGAGCACGTCGAGGCGATCTTCCGCAAGGGACAGCACGCTGCGGCCTACAGCGGGTTCGAGGGCACCACGGTCGAGTCGGCCGACCACCGGGCCGGGCTCGGGGACTGGCTGCGGGACCGGGCGATCGAGTCGGTCGACGTCGTCGGCATCGCCACCGACCACTGCGTGCGCGCCACCGCGCTCGACGCGCTCGAGGAGGGCTTCGCCACCCGGGTGCTGCTGGACCTGACGGCCGGCGTCGCGGAGCAGACCACCGCCGCGGCGCTGGAGGAGCTGCGCGACGCGGGCGCCGAGCTGGTCGGCCGGCCCGTCCTCGGATCGGCGGAGGTGGGACGGTGAGCGAGCCATCGATGCCCCGGGTGGGGCTCCTCGCCGGCGCGCGCTTCCTCAGCGAGCTCGTCATGCTCGCCGCCCTGGCCTGGATCGGGTCGGCGATGTTCGACGCCCTCGTCCTGCGGATCGTCGCGGGCTTCGCCCTGCCGTTGGCCGCCATCGCGCTCTGGGGCACCTTCGTCGCCCCGCGGGCGCCCCGCCACCTCGGCGACCCGGCGCGCACGATCGTCGAGGTGCTGATCTTCGGCTTCGCCGTGGTCGGCCTGCTCGTGTTCGGCCAGCCTTGGTTCGCCGCGCTCCTCGCGGTGCTCTACGCGGTGGGCAAGGTCTACGACCGCCGCGTCGGCTGAGCCGGGAGCCCCAACGCCCCGGCTCAGGCCAGACCCAGCGCAGCCGCCTCCTCACGCAGCTCCTCGCGCACGCTCGGGTGGGCCGCGTAGTCGATCAGGTGGGCGGCCTGGGTGCGCTCGTCGACCCCGAGGATCTGCGCGGCACCCTGCTCGGTGATCACCGCCGTGTGCTGGAACGAGGTCACCGGCTCCTCCACCAGCGGCACGATCGTGGACACGTCCGCCTTGCGGTGCCACGAGCGCAGCGCCATCAGCGCCTGGCCACCGACGGAGTGCAGCGCACCGACGACGAAGTCGGTCTGCCCGCCGAAGCCGGAGTGGATCCGCGCCTTGATGCGCGAGGCGTTGGCCTGGCCGAACAGGTCGACCTGCAGCGCCGTGTTGATGCTCGTCATGCCCGGGTTCTGCGCGATCAGGGCCGGCGAGTTGGTGACCTCGGTGCGCATCAGCCGCACCCGGGGGTTGCGGTCCATCCACGCGTAGAGCTCGGGCGAGCCGATCGCGAAGGACGCCACCAGCGGGTGGGCGTCGTCGAGCGCCCCGGCCCGCTCCAGTGCGAGCACGCCGTCGCTGAACATCTCGCTCCACACCCGCAGCCCGCGCCGGCCGACCAGGCCGGGCAGCACCGCGTCGGGCACCTCGCCGATACCCATCTGCAGCGTGGCGCCGTCGCCGATGCGCGCCGCGACCAGCTCGCCGATGCAGCGGGCCGCATCGTCCGGCGGGCTGACCCGGTGCGGCGGGCCCGGCAGCTCGTCGGTCTCGAGCACCCCGTCGAAGAGGTCGAGGTCGAGCTCGCCGTCGCCGAACGTGTAGGGCATCTGCCGGTTGACCTGCGCCAGCACGACGCCGCCGCGCGCCCTGGCCGCCTCGATCGCCGCCGGCAGCACGTTGACCGAGATGCCCAGCGACACCTTGCCGGCGTGCGGCGCCGACGTGTGCACCAGCACGATGTCCGGCCCCAGCGTCTGGCCGTAGAGCAGCGGCACCTGGGAGAGCCGCGCCGGCACGTAGGACAGGCCCGCCCGGTGCCGCATCCCCGGCCCCACGAAGCAGGTCTCGTGCACGACCCCCTCACGGACCGGTATGCCGTGTGGCGCGTTCAGCTGGTGCAGCCGGTAGCGCTCGACCGCGCCGTCGAGCATGGCGAGCAGGCGCCACGGGACGGCCGCGTTGCCGCTGGTGACGACGCGCGGCTCGCCGCCGGCGCGGGCGGCGGCCTGGGTCAGCAGGTCGGGGGTGACGCTTCGCACGGTGCCACTCTCCCCCATCGCGCCGCCCGGTGCCGGGGCAACCACCGAACCAGGCGCGGCCGGCGCCGGACAGACCCAGCACGTGGGGCGGACGCGCGTGGGGCCGGCCCGCGCGTCACCGCGCGAGCCGGCCCCACGGCATACCGGGGTGGCGGCTAGTGGCGGCCGCCCTCGGAGGCGCCCTCGATGGTGACGGGGGCGCCGTTGCTGACGAGCTTCCAGTCGTAGGTGGAGAACATCGCCGGGTCGATCGTCCTGGTGGCGGTGACCCAGTCGATGATCAGCTGGCGGATCTCGGCCTGGGCGTTGTAGACGACCGGCGCCGTCTTGACGCCCGGGAAGTTGCCGCCGCCGGACTGGCGGTAGTTGTTGATCGCGATGACGAACGTCGCCGCCGGGTCGACCGGCGTGCCCCCAAAGGCGAGGTTCGCGATCCGCGAGCCGGGCGCCTTGGCGATGTCGATATCGTAGGTCAGCGGCGCGTCGAGGCCGGACATGATGTCGTAGTTGTAGTCCGGCGTGCCGTTGGGCGCGAGGTCGGTCTTGGCGTTGGTGACCTGGTCGGGCGTGAACGGCCCGGTGCCGCTGACCTGCTGGAAGTAGGTCGCCGACCACTCGAGGTAGTCCTTGACCTGGGCGCCGGTGAGCTTGATGCCCAGCAGCGTGTTGTCGTAGACGTAGAGCCCGGCGACGTCGCGCACCGTCACGTTGCCGGCCGGGATCGCCGCGTCGGGGTTGAACGGCGCCGCGATGGACAGCACCGGCAGCGCCGCGTCGGCCGTCCCGGAGAGGGCCTTCTTGACCGCGTCGGCCTGCACGTAGTTGATCAGGTCGATCGCCGCGGTGTCCTCGAAGCGGGAGGTGGCGCAGGACATCGCCCGGGTCGAGGTGCCGATGACGGAGTTGACGTAGGACCGGACCGTCTCGTGGTCCTTGGACAGCAGGTCGCTGATCCGCTTGTCCTCCGTGACGGTGTTGGCGTCGAGGAGGTGGCCGTGGGCAGCGGTGAGCTTCCAGCGACCGGCCTCCTTGACCAGGTCGAGGTCCATGACCGCCAGGCGCATGCCCCACTTCAGCGGCTCGACCAGCAGCACCTGCTGGCCGGTGGTCGCGTTCTGCACGAACCGCTCGGGGATCTCCAGGTGCGCATGGCCGACGAGGATCGCGTCGATGCCCGGCACCTGCTCGGCCAGCAGCGAGCTGGCGTTCTCCGGCCAGGGCAGCGCGTCGCCGTAGGAGGAGGACGTGGTCGCCCCGGAGTGGCAGGAGACGATGACGACGTCGGCACCGGCCTGCTTCAGGCGCGGCACGAAGACCTTGGCCTGCTCGACGATGCCCTGGAACTTGACCTTGCCCTCGACGTTGGCCTTGTCCCAGATCGCCACGCCCGGGGTGACCAGGCCGAGGATGCCGACGCGCACCTCGTGGCCGCCGTCGAGGCGCATCGTCTTGATCACGAAGGGCGGGAAGGTCGGCGCCCCGGTGTCCCAGTCCAGCGCGTTCGCGCCGAGCAGCGGGAAGTGCAGCTGCTTCTGGAACGCCCGCAGCGTGTCCAGGCCGTAGTTGAACTCGTGGTTGCCCAGTGCGGCGGCGTCGTAGCCGATGACGTTCATCGCCGCGGCCATCGGGTGGACGGCGCCCTTGGTGATCGGGTCGACCTTGGCGTAGTAGTAGCTCAGCGGCGTGCCCTGGATGGTGTCGCCGGCGTCGAGCATGAGGCAGTTGCCCCGGCCGCGCTCCTCGCGCATCGCCGTGACCAGCGTGGAGATCTTGGCCAGGCCGATGTCGTTGTGCGGCTTGTCGTCGTACTCCGCGTCCTTGAAGTAGTCCCAGTTGAAGACGTTGCCGTGCGTGTCGGTCGTCCCCAGCACCGTGAGCCGGTGGGTCTTCGGGCCGGTCCCCTGCGCGGCCCCCGAGGCGTATGCCGGTGCGCCGCCGGCGATCGCCGCCACACCGGCCCCCGCGGCACCCACCGCGGCCATGGCCAGCAGCTCGCGGCGCGAGCGCTGGGCGGGGGTGGTGCCCTCCGCCGGGGTGGTCGCCTCGTTGCTGCCCTCGTTGTTCGTCACGCCGCCTCCAGCGTCGTCGCACCTGTGCCGCGGGATCACCGTCGGCAGGGCGTCCGCCGCCCCCGGCGCAGACTAACCGCGCAAAGCGCCCGATAGCGGGACGAACAACAACGAATTGGCAAACGTTGATGGAGAACTTACGGCTCAGCCGGCGCCGTTCACCGAGTCGTCGCGCCGGCCGCCGGTCCACGTCCAGGCGTACTTGCCGTCGTCGACGGCGCGGCCGGCCTCCCCCAGCTCCAGCGGCCGGAACGTGTCGACCATGACGGCGAGCTCGTCGAAGAACTCCACGCCGATCGAGCGCTCGTAGGCGCCCGGCTGCGGGCCGTGGGCGTGTCCGCCGGGGTGCAGCGAGATCGAGCCCTTGCCGATGCCCGAGCCCTTGCGCGCCTCGTAATCGCCGTCGACGTAGAACATGACCTCGTCGCTGTCGACGTTGGAGTGGTAGTAGGGCACCGGGATCGACAGCGGGTGGTAGTCGACCTTGCGCGGCACGAAGTTGCAGATGACGAAGTTGTGCCCCTCGAACGCCTGGTGCACCGGCGGCGGCTGGTGCACCCGGCCGGTGATCGGCTCGAAGTCGCTGACGTTGAAGGCGTACGGGTAGAGGCAGCCGTCCCAGCCCACGACGTCGAGCGGGTGGTAGGGGTAGGTGTAGACGGTGCCGACGAGGCCGCCCGGGCCGTTGCCACGGTGCTTGATGAACACCTCGGTCGGCTCGTCGTGCACCGCCCCGGTGTCCTCGGCGAGCAGCGGGCCCTCCGGCGTGCGCAGGTCGCGCTCGCAGTACGGCGCGTGCTCGAGCAGCTGGCCGAAGCGCGACAGGTAGCGCTTGGGCGGGGTGATGTGGGAGTTGGCCTCGATGCAGTAGGCCCGCAGCGGCTCGGTGAAGCCCTCGTCGCCCTCGACGCGCGGGATCCACCGGTGCGTGGTCGCCCGCGGGATGACGAGGTAGTCACCGGTGGCCACCTCGAAGGCGCCGAAGACCGTCTCGACCCGGGCCCCACCGCGCTCGACGTAGACGCACTCATCACCGATCCCGTTGCGGTAGAAGGGACTTGGCGTGTCGGCGACGACGTAGGAGATGCGCACGTCGGCGTTGCCCAGGACGAGCCGGCGGCCGGTGACGACGTCGACACCCCGGTGGTCGCCGAGCGGGTCCTTCTCACTGAACAGGTCGTGCAGGGTGAGGTGCCGCGGCAGCAGCGGGTGGTTGGGCGTGGTCGCCTGGTCGCCGAGGTCCCACTCGCGCACGTTGACGATGGCCGAGGGCAGCCCGCGGTGGTAGAGCAGCGAGGAGTCGGAGGAGAATCCCTCCTCCCCCATCAGCTCCTCGTAGTAGAGCCCGCCCTCGGGCGTGCGGTGCTGGGTGTGCCGCTTCGGGGGCACGTTGCCCCGCAGCTGGTAGTGCGCCATCAGGTCCGTCCCCGTCAGTGTGCCGACCCGGCGCGTCCGCTCAACGGACGCCGGTGTACCTCTCCATGCACTGTCCAGTAGCCTGCCGACCATGTCAACCGCACCGGGCAGCGGCGCCACCCCGCGCGCCGCCGAGCCCGCCGAAAGAGCCCTGTTCACAGGCCTGTTCGACGACGCGGCCGTCTTCCCGCCGGGCCTGGCGCCGCTCCCGCAGGCCGTGGACGATCATCTCAGCCGCCGCACCACGACCGTCGCCGACCTCGTCGGTCCCCTGCTCGTGCCCGCCTCCGCCGCCGACGAGCTGCTCACGCTCGGCGTGGCCGAGGACCTCCCGGTCGTCGTCATCGGCCGTCCCGGGGTGAGCACGACCGTCGTCGGCGAGGCCGTCGGCCGTTTGCGCGCGCACCGCCACGTCACCCCGGTCGGCGTCGAGGTCGGCTGGGCCCCCGGCTGGCAGGAGGCGCTCTCCTGGCAACTGCCGGTGTCGGTCGAGGTCCCCCGGGGCGAGCAGCAGCCGGACGCCCTGCGCGACGTCGCAGCGGCCGCCTCGGGACGCGAGGGCGTCCAGGCCAAGCTGCGCACGGGCGCGACCGCCAGCAGCGACGTGCCCGCCCCGGCCGAGCTGGCGGCCTTCGTCCGCGCCTGCGTGGACGCCGACCTGGGCTTCAAGCTCACCGGCGGCCTGCACCACGCAGTGACCGGCACCCACGCCGGGGAGGACCAGTTCGGCTTCCTCAACGTGCTGTCCGCCGTCCGCTGGGCGCTCAACGGCGCCGAGGCCGACGAGCTCGAACCCCTGCTGGCCCAACGTGATCCCGGGCCGGTGCTGGAGATGGTCGCCCGGATGAGCGTCGCGGACGCAAGCATCACGCGAGCCTTCTTCACGGCATACGGGTGTTGCGGGGTCATGGACCCCATCGGTGACCTGTCCGCGCTGGGCCTGATCGAGGAGACGACCGAATGACGACCAGCTGGCTCGACCTGCCGGCCGACCACCCGTTCGGGCTGGCGACGCTGCCCTACGGCGTGTTCTCCACGCCCGCCGACCCCGGGCGGCGGCGCGTCGGCGTCCGTATCGGCGACCATGTCCTCGACGCGGCCGCGGCGGCCGAGCAGGCCGGGATGGAGTCCGGCGTGTGCTGGGACCGGCCGAGCCTCAACGACTTCCTCTCGCGAGGCCACCACGCCTGGGCCGCGGCGCGCGCCTGGCTGGTCGAGGTGCTCACCGACCCGATGTACCGCGACGCCGTCGAGCCGCACCTGCTGCCCGTCGCCGACGTGCGGATGCACCTGCCGTTCGAGGTCGCCGACTACGTCGACTTCTACGCCAGCGAGCACCACGCCACGAACGTCGGGCGGATCTTCCGGCCGGACAGCGAGCCGCTGACGCCGAACTGGAAGCACCTGCCGATCGGCTACCACGGCCGCGCCGGCACGGTGGTCGTCAGCGGCACCGACATCGTGCGCCCGAGCGGCCAGCGCAAGGCACCGAGCGACCCGGCGCCGACGTTCGGCCCCTCGCGGCGCCTGGACATCGAGACCGAGCTCGGCTTCGTCGTCGGCGGCGCCACCCCGCTCGGCCGGCGGGTCGGGGTCGAGGCCGCCGCCGAGCACCTCTTCGGCGTCGTCCTGCTCAACGACTGGAGCGCCCGCGACATCCAGGCGTGGGAGTACGTCCCGCTCGGGCCGTTCCTGGGCAAGTCCTTCGGCACGAGCATCTCGCCGTGGGTCGTGCCGATGGCCGCGCTCGACTCGGCGCACGTGCCGCTGCCGGGGCAGGACCCGCAGCCGCTGGACTACCTGCGCGGTGGCGCGGACGCGGTCTTCGGCCTGGACATCCGCTGCGAGGTGCGCATCAACGGCAGCCTCGTCAGCCGGCCGTCCTATGCGGACATGTACTGGTCGCCCACCCAGATGCTGGCCCACCTGACCGTCAACGGCGCCAGCCTGCGCGACGGCGACCTGTTCGCCTCCGGCACGGTCAGCGGCCCGGAGAAGGAGACCCGGGGCTGCCTGCTGGAGCTGACGTGGAGCGGGCAGGAGCCGGTCACGCTCGAGGACGGCACGACCCGGGCGTTCCTCGAGGACGGCGACACGGTCAGCATCACCGGGTGGGCGCCCGGCCCGGACGGGGCGCGGGTCGGCCTCGGCGAGGTCACCGGCACCATCCGCCCCTCCGTGCCCTGATCCCACCGGGCACGCGTCAGCCCGCGTTTCGGACCCTCACGGGCGGTGAAACGCGGGCTGAGCGGTGTCCGTCGCGCAGGCGTCAGCGCTTGGGCTGGGGGCCCACCACCACGTTCGTCTTGGCGGCCTTGTCGTGCCAGCACTGCCGGTTGACGTCCCACAGCGGCCACAGGTAGTTCAACAGGCCCGCGATGCCGGTGAGGCTGCCCAGCAGCGGGATGATGCCCAGGAGCTGGAGGCCGTAGATCACCCCGAGGCGGCGCCACACGGCGTTGGCCGGCGGCGGCCCGGGCGTCTCGCGCAGCCGCACGCTGATCCCCACGGCCTTCTTGCCCGGCGTGGCGCCGGTGCGGGTGAGGAAGAGGAACTCGTAGACGACGCTGACCAGCAGGCCGATGAGCGCGATGGGCAGCAGCCACTTGTAGAGCTCGACCGGCAGCGTGAACGGCGACGCCGGCGGCCGCCCCGACCCGGCCTGGGCGATCTGGCGGTCGATGTAGTCGGTGGCCGCGTGGTAGTAGCCGACGAAGAAGTAGCCCGTGAGCGGCAGCGCGATGACGAAGGTGATGAGCCCGTCGATCAGCCGGGCCCCAACCCGCTTCCACCACCCGGACAGCGGCACCCCGTCGGGCGTGCTCGGCGGGGCCGAGACGTAGGCCTGCGGCCAGGACTGCATCGGGGCGGGAGCCGGCGGGTATGCCGCGCGGCCGGCCTGGGTGCCCGGCTGCGCCGCGGGCTGCTGGTAGGGCATCCCGATCGTCGACTGCTCCAGCGTCGGCGCCTGCTTCGGCGTCACGTGCTGGGTCCAGATCACGCCGTCCCAGTACCGGAGCTTCGTGGAGTCCTGGGGGTCGTCGTACCACCCCGATGGCTGCGTCATGGCGCACAGCCTGCCATGACGGCCCGATGACGACGGTCACACTCCCCGGCGGCAGGGGAAGCGCCGCCGCCGTACCAGCCGGTAACGTCGGCGGGCATGAGTGACGACACAGCCACGCAGTCGATCCTGCGGACCAAACCGGTCGAGGACGTCCTGGCCCAGTCCGCCGACGAGGCCGACGACCACGGCGCCGCCCCCGGCGCCGGCAAGCTCCGCCGCAAGCTCGGCCCGCTGGACCTCATGGGCTTCGGGGTCGGCATCGTCATCGGCACCGGCATCTTCACGCTGACCGGAGTCGAGGCCAAGCAGCACGCCGGCCCGGCCGTCGTGATCTCCTTCATCGTCGCCGGCGTGGTGAGCCTGCTGGCCGCCCTCTGCTACGCGGAGATGGCCTCCAGCGTCCCCGCCGCGGGCAGCGCCTACACCTACGCCTACGCGACCATCGGCGAGGTCTTCGCCTGGATCATCGGCTGGGACCTCATCCTCGAGTTCGCCCTCGGCGCCTCCGTGGTGGCCCGCGGGTGGTCGGGCTACCTGGCCAACCTCTTCCACCTCCCGAGCGCGTGGTTCGCCGAGGACGGGTCGATCGTCAACATCGGCGCCATCCTCATCACCCTCGTGCTCGGCGTCATCGCGGTCGTCGGCATCCGCGAGTCGGCCCGGGTGACCAACGCGCTCGTCCTCGTCAAGGTCGCCGTCTGCGTGTTCGTCATCGTCGCCGGCGCCTTCTTCGTCACCAAGGCCAACCTGACCCCGTTCGTGCCGCACGCCCAGCCGATCAAGGACTCCACCAGCGGCCTGAAGGCCCCGCTGAGCCAGGCCCTGTTCGGCATCGCCCCGTCGGCCTACGGCTTCGCCGGCGTCCTCACCGCCGCCGCCGTCGTCTTCTTCGCCTACACCGGCTTCGAGGCCGTGGCCAACCTCGGCGAGGAGACCAAGAAGCCCAAGCGGGACCTCACCATCGGCCTGCTCGGCACCCTGGCACTGTGCACCGTGCTCTACATCGGCGTCTCGTTCGTCGTCACCGGCATGGTCAGCTACAAGAAGATCGACGAGGCCGCCCCGATCGCGAGCGCCTTCGACGCCGTCGGCCAGGGCTGGGCCTCCACCCTGGTGTCCATCGCGGCCGTGGCCGGACTGACCTCGGTGATCCTGGTCGACCTCGTCGCCATGGGCCGCATCGGCTTCGCCATGGGCCGCGACGGCCTGCTGCCCCCCTCGGTCGCCAAGGTGCACCCGAAGTGGGGCACGCCCTACCGCATCACCATCGCCACCACGGCGCTCGTGGCGGTCCTGGCCGGCTTCGTGCCGCTGGCCGCGCTGGCCGACCTGGTCAGCATCGGCACGCTCTTCGCGTTCATCATCGTCTCGCTCGCCGTGCCGGTGCTGCGCCGCAAGCGCCCCGACGTGCACCGCCCGTTCCGGGTGCCGTTCTCGCCGGTGCTGCCGATCGTCTCGGCGCTGGCGTGCCTCTACCTGATGAGCAACCTCAGCCTGGAGACCTGGCTGCGGTTCGCGGTGTGGATGGTGCTCGGCATGGTGGTCTACCTGACCTACAGCCGCCGCAAGGCCCGCCTCGCCGGCAACGCCGAGGTCCGCGAGACCGTCTGAGGCTCGCGGCGCGGCCGCCGCACGACGCAACGGCACGGCATACCCGCCCGGTATGCCGTGCCGTCGCCTTGTCGTGGCGGGTGCCGGTCACATCAGGTAGAGCGGCAGGATGATGCCGAGGAGGACCAGCGCCCACCCCGCGAAGATCGGCCCGTAGCCCTGCGTGGTGAGCTCCCGGCTGTGTCGCGCCTCGCGCAACCGGGTGCGCAGGCCCAGGGCGGCAGAAGCCGCACCGGCCAGCATGAGGGGAATCCCCAGAAGCACGGTGTGTGCCCCCGTGGCCACGGCGGCCCAGACGTAGAGGATGCTCACGACGACGCCGAGGCCGGTGACGGGCAGGCCCGCCCGCATCACCAGGAAGAGCTCGAGGCCCTTGAGGTTCCTCAGCTTCGCATCGTGCTCCGGGTCGGCTGCTGCCACGCCTTGGGCGCTTCGCTCCTGCATCACCAGTCTCGCGGCTCCTTGTCGGCTCGTAGGGGGGCGACCTCGCGGTAGGACGCCGAGAACTCCGGGTCGTCCTTCTCCAGCTCGTCGATGGTCCGTCGCGCGTCACCGACGACCTCGGCGCGGACCTCCACGGCGCTCCAGTGCTCGTCCTGACCGGACATCACGGCACGCCAGGTCGTCTGCTGGAGGTCCAGCCTACGTTGCAGCTCGCGCCGGGCCGGCCCCTGCTCCCCCGCCCGCGCTGCGGCCGCCAGCTCGTCGGTGCTGCGCTCCCTGGCCTTCCGCAGGGCCTCGCGCTCGGCCTGCACCTGCTCGAGCAGCCCGGCGCTCTCGTGGCGCAGCGTGTCGGTCAGCCCCTGGATCTCCGCGACGGCGGACCGGAACTCGGCCGAGAGCGCGTCCAGCTCATGGGCGTGTGACATCACGGCCTCTCAGAACATGCCGCCGTGGGCGAAGGCTCCGCCGTGGAACCCCGCCGCCGCCGTGTCGTCGACGTGCAGGGCCGCGTTGGCCTGCGTCCCCGTCGCCATCGGCATCATGAACGCGAGGTTCATGTACTTGAACATCGTCGCGAGGACCCCGGCCGCCTTTAGCATCGGCGGGACGACCCTGCTGAGGTTCTTGATGAACTCGATGGCGCGGTGGAGCAGCGAGACGACCTTGCGCACGCCCGAGCCCATGCTCAAGATCTCCTCGGCCCACTTGGCCACGCTGAACGACATCACCAGCTCCTCGGCCAGCCCGAGCAGGCCGGCCACCAGCTTGCACCCCTCACTGACCGCGGTCAGCATGTTGCCCATCTGCTGCGACATCAGCTCGGCGGCACGGGCCTGGGTCGCGTGGGCGCTGCCCATGGACTTCAGCCGGGCGACGGCCCGCTCGGCGCTGCCGGCGTCCCAGACCTCGGGCAGGGCTGTGGCCATGGCGTCGTAGTTCTCACCGATCGCCTTGAGCGCGCCGGCCACGCCGGCCCAGTCCTGGCGCATCGCGTCCACCGTGCTGAAGTCGCCGGCGATGGGGTCGAAGATCGCCCCGATGAGGTCGAACCCGAGCTTGCGGGCGATCCAGTCGATGCCCTGCAGGATGACGCCGCACTCGCCGCGGAGGTCGTCGATCAGGCTGCCCTCGGCATCGGAGGTGTGGGCCACCAGGAACGAGTCCGGGTTGGTCAGGGTCACTGTGGTCACAGCTGGCCCCCTGCGTGCTCCCGCTCGAACTCCTCGTAGGTGGCGGTGTCCGCGGAGGCATCGCTCATCGTCAGGCCCTCCCCGATCGTGTCGGTGAAGTCGGAGACCAGGCCGACGCCCTCGCTGGGCAGCCCCTTGAGGTCGTCACTGACCGCCAGCGGGCCGGGGTCGGCAGCTCCCCGAGGCGGCGGGCGTACTCGCCGTAGGCCTCCGCCACGTCGTCGGCGTAGTCGGTCGTCCCGGCGGCGACCTTCAGCGGCCCGGGCACGCTGAAGCCGCCCTCACCCTCCTTGGGCACATAGCCCTTGGCCTCCCCGATGCGCACGTGCAGCTTGTGCATCCGGTCCGACGCCTTCTTGTCGTGGTGCCGGTAGGTGGCCACGACGGTGCTGAACGCCGTCGACACGTCCCCGGCGCCCTTGCTCGCATGCCCGAGCTCGCTGACCACGGTGGCGTGCGTGTGGCCGTACGCCTCGGCGAAGAACGCCATCAGCCCGGTGAACGCACCCATCCGGCCGCAGGCACCCTCGACGTGCTTGCGCACGGCGTCCACGTGCCGTTGCTGCTCCGCCGCCAAGCGTGCCAGCTCGTCCAGCCCCTCGAAGGACGCCCTCACGACGTCACCCATCCGCCTCCCCTTCCGATGATCCGCCGCCGGGAGACGATAGACGGTTCCGGACATTCCGGACATCGTGGGTCGCTGCGCCAGGGGCTCAGGCCGAGACGTAGAGCGGCAGAAGCAGGCCGATGACCATCAGCGCGGCGCCGCCGCCGACGCGGGCCCACGTGCGCCGGTGCATGCGGAACTCGTAGCGCTCGGCGCGCAGCCAGCGCCACAGCCCGATGAACATCACCCAGGCGCCGAGCAGCATGACCACCACGGCCCACATCGGCTGACGCTCGTGCCCGGTCAGGCCGCGCCACAGGTAGGTCAGCGAGGTCACGCCCGCGATGAACGCCAGCGCACCGGCCCCGCCGAGCACCCCGAACACCCGCTTGCGCGGGACCCACTCCAGCTGCCCTGCCTCGGCGGCAGCGTCCGCCGGGTTCGTCGACTCCATGAGGCCCGAGGTTATGGGACGAATCGGACACATGCCCACGCGGGTGACCCCACGGCGTACCTGCGGGTATGCCGTGGGGTCACCGGGGGCGGGAAGGCTGCGGCTCAGAGGTTGCCGCGACGCTCCTGCTCGCGCTCGATCGCCTCGAAGAGGGCCTTGAAGTTGCCCTTGCCGAAGCCCAGGGAGCCGTGGCGCTCGATCAGCTCGAAGAACACCGTCGGGCGGTCCTGGACGGGGCGGGTGAAGATCTGCAGCAGGTAGCCGTCCTCGTCGCGGTCGACGAGGATGCCGCGCTTCTGCAGCTCCTCGATCGGGACGCGCACGTTGCCGATGCGCTCGCGCAGCGCGGGGTCCTCGTAGTAGGAGTCCGGGGTCGAGAGGAACTCCACACCCTCGGCGGTCATGGCGTCGACCGTGGCCAGGATGTCGTTGGTGGCCAGGGCCAGGTGCTGGGCGCCGGGGCCGCGGTAGAACTCGAGGTACTCGTCGATCTGGCTCTTCTTCTTGGCCACGGCCGGCTCGTTGAGCGGGAACTTCACCCGGTGGTTGCCGTTGGCCACGACCTTGGACATCAGCGCCGAGTAGTCGGTGGCGATGTCGTCGCCGATGAACTCGGCCATGTTCACGAAGCCCATCACCTTGTTGTAGAAGGTGACCCACTGGTCCATCTTGCCGAGCTCGACGTTGCCGACGATGTGGTCCAGGGCCTGGAACATCCGCTTCGGGGAGCCCTCGCGCTTGACGAAGCCCGAGCTGCGCTCGACGTAGCCGGGCAGGTAGACGCCGGTGTAGCCCGAGCGCTGCACCAGGGTGTGGCGGGTGTCGCCGTAGGCCGCGATCGAGGCGATCCGCACCGTGCCGTGCTCGTCGCTGACGTCGTGCGGCTCCTCCAGCACCGTCGCGCCCATGGCGCGGGCGTGCTCGATGCACTTGTCCACGTCGGGCACCTCCAGGGAGATGTCGACGACACCGTCGCCGTGGGCCCGGTGGTGGTCGTGCAGCGGGCTGTCCGGGGCCACGCCGCCCTTGATCACGAAGCGGCACGAGCCGCTCTTGAGCACGAAGGACTTGTGGTCGCGGTTGCCGGTCTCGGGACCGCTGTAGCCGACCAGCTCCATGCCGAACGCCGACTGGTAGAAGTGCGCGGTCTGCGTGGCGTTGCCGACGACGAAGACGATGGCGTCCCAGCCGGTGACGGGGAACGGGTCCTTGCTCTCGTCGTACTCCACGAGGCCGACCAGCTGCTTGAGCTGCTCGAGGTCGAGGTTGGCGTCGCGCTCTTCGGGCGTCAGGGCGATGGTCTCGGTCATGAGCGGCACTGTGGCGCAGGCGCCCGGACCAGGCAACCTTGGCCGGAACCGGTGGACAGGTTGCGCAGGTTGTCGGGCACGACCCGGCTCACGGCATACAGTTTGTCCATGGCGATCGACGAGCTGGATGCCCGGATCATCTCCGCGTTCACCGACGACCCGCAGATCGGGGTGCTGGGCGCGGCGCGGTCCCTGGGCGTCGCCCGCGGCACCGTGCAGGCCCGGCTGGACCGGATGTCCGAACGGGGCGTGGTCCGCACCTTCGCCCCGCAGGTGGACCCGGCCGCGGTGGGCTACCCGGTGACGGCGTTCGTCACCCTGGAGATCCGCCAGGGCCGCGGCCACGACCCGGTCGTGGCGCACCTGTCGGCGATCGCCGAGGTGCTCGAGGCCCACACCATCACCGGCACCGGCGACCTGATGATCCGCGTCGTGGCCCGGGACAACGCCGACCTGCAGCGGGTCATCGACCGGGTGGTCGACGACGGGCACGTGCTGCGGGCCTCGACGGTCATCGCGCTGGCCCGCCAGATCGACTACCGCACCCTGCCGCTGGTGCAGGCCGCGGCCGCGCAGACCGCTCCCGGCTCAGCGCAGCGCCGCCGCTAGCTTCCCCGCGGCCTCGAGGACGCGGGGGCCCACGGTGGCGTCGTCGATCGGCACCATCGCGACCACGCCGATCGAGGCCTCCAGGCCCGGGACGTCGACCAGCGGGGCGGCGACCCCGTGCGCACCCGCCTGCAGCTCGCCGTCGGAGACCACGTATGACGGGTCCCCGGCCCGCGCGCCCAGGATCGCCCGCCCGGCGGCCCCGGAGTCCAGCCGGTGCCGGCTGCCGACCCGGTAGGCCACGTGGAAGTCGGTCCAGCTCGGCTCGACGACGGCGATGGCCAGCGCCTCCCCACCCTCGACGACGGTCAGGTGCGCGGTCGCCCCGACCGAGTCGGCGAGGCTGCGCAGCATCGGCATCGCGGCCTCACGCAGCAGCGGCAGCACCGAGGAGGACAGCCGGGTGATCGCCAGCCCGAGCCGGATCCGGCCGTCCTCGCGCCGGGTGACGAAGTCGCGGCCCTCCAGCGTCGCCACCAGCCGGTAGACCACGGGCCGACCGACCCCGAGCGCCGTGGCGATCTCGGTGATCGTCATCCCGCTGGCGTGCTCGCGCGACCCGAGCAGCTGCAGGACGCTCAGCCCGCGGTCCAGGGTCTGTGAGGTCTCTCCGCCCATGCCCTTGGCGGCGCGCAGCTCAGCCACGGGACCACGCTACCGGCCGGGTCACCGGCGGCCGACGAACCAGGCGCGGATCTTCTCGATCCGCTCTTGCACCTGCTCGGAGCTGGCCTGCTCCAGGGCAGGGCCACCGCAGGTGCGGCGCAGGTCGTTGTGGACCACGCCGTGGGGAGCGCCCGTCTTGCGGGCGTAGGCCGAGACCAGGGAGTTGAGCTCCTTGCGCTGCGCGGCCAGGGCCCGGTGCGCGGCGATCGGCGCGTCCGAGGCCCGCTTGGACGTGCCCTTCTGGGAGGCCTGGCGCTCACGCAGCAGGGTGGCCACCTGGTCCGGCTCGAGCAGCCCGGGCAGCCCGAGGTACTCCTCCTCCTCGGCGCTGCCCGACTCGGCGTTGAGGCCGAACTGCTGGGCGTCGAAGAGGACGTGGTCGAACTCGGCGACCGACTCCAGCGCCTCGAAGGTGCCCTCGAGGTCGGCGGTCGACTTCGTGCTGTTGGCCGCGGCGAGGAGCTCCTCCTCGGCGGCCCAGAGGTTCTCCTCCTCGCCGGGCTTGACCACCCGGTCGAGGGCGTGGTCGCGCTGCTCCTCCAGGCGCGCCGCGTGCTCCATGATGATCGGCACGTTGGGCAGGAACACCGAGGCGACCTCGCCGCGGCGGCGGGCCCGGACGAACCGGCCGACGGCCTGGGCGAAGAACAGCGGGGTCGAGGTCGACGTGGCGTAGACCCCGACGCACAGGCGCGGGACGTCGACGCCCTCGGAGACCATGCGCACCGCGACCATCCAGCGCGAGTCGCTCTCGGCGAACTCCTCGATCCGGCCCGAGGCTCCGGCGTCGTCGGAGAGCACGACGGTCGGCTTCTCACCGGTCAGGGCGTGCAGGATCCGGGCGTAGTGCCGGGCGTTGGTCTGGTCCGAGGCGATGACCAGCCCGCCGGCGTCGGCCACGTGCCGGCGCACCTCGGTCAGGCGCTTGTCCGCGGCGGCGAGCACCGAGGGGATCCACTCCCCCTTGGCGTCCAGTGCCGTGCGCCACGCCTGGGCGGTCAGGTCCTTGGTCAGCGGCTCCCCGAGCCGGGCGGCAACCTCGTCGCCGGCGCGGGTGCGCCAGCGCATCGCGCCGCTGTAGGCGAGGAAGAGCACCGGGCGGACGACCCCGTCACGCAACGCCTCGGCATACCCGTAGGCGTAGTCGCTGGCGGACCGGCGCACCCCGGCGCGGTCCTCCTCGTAGCGCACGAACGGGATGGGGCTGGTGTCGGAGCGGAAGGGCGTGCCGGTCAGGCACAGGCGGCGGGCCGCCGGCTCGAACGCCTCGCGGATCGCGTCGCCCCAGGAGAGGTTGTCCCCGCCGTGGTGCACCTCGTCGAGGATGACCAGGGTCCGGGCCGCCTCGGTGCGGGAGCGGTGCAGCAGCGGCTTGCTGGCGACACCGGCGTAGGTCAGCGCGACGCCGTCGAACTCGGCGTTGTGCCGGCCCATGGCGTTGGTGAACTTCGGGTCGATGTTGATCCCGACGCGGGCGGCGGCGTCGGCCCACTGCGTCTTGAGGTGCTCGGTGGGCGCCACGATCGTGATCCGGTCGACGACGCCGCGCCCGAGCAGCTCGGTCGCGACCCGGAGGGCGAAGGTCGTCTTGCCGGCGCCGGGCGTCGCGACCGCGAGGAAGTCCTGGGGGCCTTCACGCAGGTACTGCTCGAGCGCCGCCGCCTGCCAGGCACGCAGCTTGGAGGCCGTGCCCCATGCGGCGCGCTCCGGGAATGCGGGAGGGAGGTGGGAGGCCGCGGCAGTACTCATAAGGGTCCCGAGGGTAACGAAATCCGTGGCCCGACATGCCGGGGCCCCGCCACCACGGACGGGGCCCTCGGGTGTGTTATCGGGGGGTCAGTCCTCGCCGTCCTCCGGGGCCCGCAGGCCCTCGTAGATCTCCTTGCAGACCGGGCAGACCGGGAACTTCTTGGGATCGCGCCCGGGCACCCAGACCTTGCCGCACAGGGCCACGACCGGGTCGCCGGACAGGGCGCTCTCGAGGATCTTCTCCTTGCGCACGTAGTGCGAGAACCGCTCGTGGTCGCCCGGCTCCTGCACCTGCTCCTCGACCTGCTCGCGCTCCAGCACGGAGGTCGAGGTGGACGGCCCCGACGGCTGCGCCTGAGGCTCGAACGGGTCGCTCAGCGGGTTGTCGCTCATGGCCCCGAGTCTAGGCGCCCCGGTATGCCGGGTGGCCGGGACGGTGGGACACGCCCACCGGGCGTCCGGGTGCGTTCCGAGGCTCCTCTGAGACGCGTCCCCCACTCTGGTGAGCATGGCAGCCCCCTCACCGACCCCCGAGCTGCAGGTGCCCGGACGTGCCGGTCGCCGGCAGCTGCGGGCGCGTGGGCAGAGCCACCAGCGGTGGCGCGCCCGCACCAGTGACCTGCTCGAGGTCCTCGCGGCCGTCCTGCTCGTCGGCACCGTCTCGGTGTTCCTGCGCGACGGCGGCGGCCAGCACCTGACGACGGGGTCGTGGGGCGCCCGCCTGGTGGCCGTGGGCCAGCTGACCGGCCTGGTCTCCGTGGACCTGCTGCTGGTGCAGATGCTGCTCGCGGCACGGGTGCCGTGGGTGGACCGGGTCTACGGCTCGGACCGGGCCCTGAAGGCCCACCGGGTCCTCGGCCGGGTGACCATCCCGCTGGTGCTCGTGCACGCCGAGTCGCTGGTGCTGGGCTACGCCGCGCGGGACGGGATGCCGTGGTGGTCGGGGTGGCTGCGGGAGCCGTTCGCGATGCTCTCCGGCGTCCCCGACATGCTCACCGCGACCATCGCCCTGGCCCTGCTCATCCTCATCGCGGTGACGTCGGTCCGGGCGGCGATGCGCCGCGTCGGCTACGAGCGCTGGCACCTCGTGCACCTGGGGGCGTATGCGGCAGTCGCCCTGGCGATTCCCCACCAGCTCTCGGTCGGCTCGGACATCACCCGCAGCGGGCTGGTGCGCCTCGCCTGGCTCGGCCTGTACGTCCTGGTGGCCGCCAGCATCATCTGGTGGCGGTTCGCCATCCCGGTCTACCGCTCGGTGCGGCACCGGCTGTACGTCGAGCGCGTGGTCCAGGAGACCGACGACACCTGGTCGGTCCACGTCCGGGGCCGGGACCTGGGCGCGCTGCAGGCCCGCGCCGGCCAGTTCTTCCAGTGGCGCTTCCTGACCCGCGGCCTGTGGGCCGCCGCCCACCCGTGGTCCCTGTCCGCCCAGCCCGACGGCAGGAGCCTGCGGCTGACCGTGCGCGAGCTCGGCGACCACTCCAGCCTCCTGGCCGACCTGCGGCCCGGCACGAAGGTCCTGGTCGAGGGCCCGTACGGCGCGTTCACCACACGCCGGCGGACCCGACGCCGCGTGCTGTTGCTGGCCGCCGGCATCGGCGTGACGCCGATCCGCGCCCTGGCCGAGGAGCTGGCACGCGACCCGGCCACGGCTCCCGGTGACGTGACCGTCATCTACCGGGCCGACAGCGCCTCCCAGCTCGCGCTGCGCGAGGAGCTCGACGAGGTCAGCCGCCGCGGCGGCCACCAGCTGCACCTGCTGACCGGCCCCCCGGTGCGCGGGTCCTGGCTGCCCGAGCACGTGGGCCGCGGGGACGACGACGCCTCCGCCCTGGCTGCGCTGGTCCCTCGCCTGCGCGAGCACGACGTCTACCTGTGCGGACCGCCGGTGTGGATGGACCTGGTCCACACCAGCCTGCGCCGGGCACGCGTGCCCCGGGCCCACATCCACGACGAGAGGTTCTCCTGGTGAGAGTGCTGACCGGAGCCGCCCTGGCCGTCGCCGGCGCGGCCGCCCTGATCACGAGCTGGGACGCCGGCGCGCACCAGGGCAGCTCACCCGTGGCCGGCGTCCACGTCGCCGCGGCGGCGCCGCCACCGAGCACCGCCGCCACGGGTGGGTCGCCGAAGGGCTCGGCCTCGAAGAAGTCGGCCTCGAAGGGGTCGGCGGCCTCGAAGGCGAGCCCGGCCGCGCCCACCCGCCGCTCGGTGACGGGCGCACTGGTCAGCACCCCCTACGGGACGGTGCAGGTCAAGGCGGTGCTCGTGGGCAAGCGCCTCAGCGACGTCGTGGCGGTGAAGCTGACCGACAGCTCCTCGACCTCGGTCCGGATCAGCGGCCGCGCCGCCCCGGTGCTGCGGCAGGAGGCGCTGTCCGCGCAGTCCGCCCAGATCGACAGCGTCAGCGGGGCGACCTACACCAGCGAGGGCTACAAGCAGAGCCTGCAGGCTGCCCTCGATGCCGCGCACGCCTGATCAGCCGGCGCGGGAGAACTGGGTGATCCGGGCGACAGCGGTGAAGCCCAGCCGCTGGTAGAGCGGGATGCCTGCCCCGCTGGCGTCGAGGCTGGCCCGCGTCGCCCCCGACTCCACCGCAGAGCGCAGCGCGGCCGCGGTCATGGCCAGCCCCAGGCCGCGGCGTCGCCAGCCGGGGTCGGTGTTGACGAAGAACACGTACGCGTGCGATGAGAAGGTCCGCGACCCGCTCGTGCCGCGCACGATGCCGTCGTCGTCGACCGCCGCGAAGAGCCGGGGACTCCCCGGCAGCGACCTCAGGTACGTCAGGAGTGCCGCCGTCGACACCTCACCCGCCGGCGTCGCCCGCCCGGCGGCAGCCACCGCATCCCGCAACGGCACGCCGTCGCGTGGGTCCTCGGCGACGCGGCGCACCGGGCGCAGCGTCAGGCCGGCAGGCAGCAGGGGTTCCGGCACGGCACGAAGGTCGTGGCACACCATGGCCGTGACCGCCTTCGGCGTCCACGTCCGGTCCCGGTGCATGAGCTCGGCGCACCGCCTGGCCGCGTCGTGGACCCGGACCGTGCCGGCCGAGGTCAGCGGCAGCACGGCCGAGAGCGCGTCGACGGCTCGGTCGTCCAGGACCAGGAGCTCGGTGGGTGACTCCCCGTCGACCGGGACCAGCCCATGGATGCCGGGCCCGTCCGCTCGGCGTGTTCCGGGGCCCTCGGCGGCATCACATCGTGCGTCGAACGCTGCGGCGTAGGCGTCAGGCACCGGCTCGTGCACCCGCCGCAGCCTAGCTACCGGCCGGTGCCGAGCCTGGTGCCCACGCAGCCGGCGACGGCAGTCACCGCCACAGGCGGACCGACCCGATCAGTTCATGCTCGGGTCGTCGGGGAAGGTTGCCACGAGCGCGAGGTTGCCGCGCTGACGGCGCAGCACGCTGGTCCACAACGTCTCCGGCTCGGCGCTGAAGCCGTCCCGGGCCTCGGCCTCCACGACGTACCACCCGCCGGCCTCGATCTCGTCCTCCAGCTGCCCGGGTGACCACCCGGCATACCCGGCGAAGATGCGCAGGCCCGCGATCTCGGGGGCGACGACCGGCGGCGGGATGTCGAGGTCGACCAGGCCCAGGCTGCCGAAGAGCAGCTTGACCCCCATCGGTGCCTCTCCCCCACCGGGCACGGAGACCAGCCCGAGGGCCGAGTCCAGCGCGACCGGACCGCCCTGGAAGACCTGGGACGGTGGGGTCGCCACCTCCTCCCACCCAGGCAGCACGGCATCGACCGTCGCGTCCAGCGGACGGTTGATGACGACGCCCTGGGCGCCCTCCTCGTCGTGGTGCAGCACGAGGACGACGCTTCGCCGGAAGACGTCACCCCCGGTCTGCGGGGTCGCGACAAGCAGGTGCCCGGTGAGGAACTGGGACTCCACACCGGGCATTCTGCCTGCCGCTCCCGTCAGCGAGGAGGGCCGATCGTCGTGTGACGGGTCACCCCGTCGCAGGCGTTCAGTACCGCGGGCCGCGGAAGCTGCTGCGCTGGCCGCGGGGCCGGCCCGGGCCACCGGGGCGGCGGTGCTGGCGCTTCTCGCCCTCGAGCAGGCGACGGAACTCGTGCTCGGGCACCGGCACGCCGCTAGGGGTCCGGGCGCCGGTGGCGGCGAGCACGTCGTCGCCGGGCAGGGCCCGGGTCGGGACGGTCGCGAGGCCCGCCTCCTTGGCCATCCGCTCCATGCCGCGGCGCTGGTGCGGCAGGGCGAGGGTCACCACGGTGCCCTTGTCCCCGGCGCGGGCCGTGCGGCCGGACCGGTGCAGGTAGTCCTTGTGGTCGGCCGGCGGGTCGACCTGGAGCACGACGCTGACGTCGTCGACGTGGATGCCGCGCGCGGCGACGTCGGTGGCCACCAGGACCGGCAGCTTGCCGTCGCGGAACGCGCCGAGGACGCGGTTGCGCGCGCCCTGGTTCAGGCCACCGTGCAGGGCCGCTGCGAAGACACCCTGCTCGCGCAGCTGTTCCGCGACGCGGTCGGCGCCGAGCTTGGTGCGCACGAAGACCACGGTGCGGCCCTCGCGGTTGGCCACCTCGGCGGTGATGACCTTCTTGTGCATCGGCTCGATGAGCAGGATGTGGTGCTCCATCGTCGTCACGCTCGCCGTGGCGTCGTCGGTGGAGTGCGTCACCGGGTCGGTGAGGTAGCGCTCCACGACGGTGTCGATGCCGCGGTCGAGGGTGGCCGAGAAGAGCAGGCGCTGCCCGCCGGCGGGGATCAGGTCGAGGATCATCGTGATCTCGGGCAGGAAGCCCATCTCGGCCATGTGGTCCGCCTCGTCGAGGACGGCGATCTCGATCTCGTCGAGCTCGACGGCGCCGCGCTCGATGAGGTCGTTGAGCCGGCCCGGGGTGGCGATGAGCAGGTCGACGCCCTTCTCCAGCGCCATCAGCTGCGGCGGGTAGGGCATGCCACCGGCGACGAGCTTGTGGCTCAGGCCGAGCACGTGGACCAGCGGCTGCAGGGCGTCGCTGACCTGCATGGCCAGCTCGCGGGTCGGCGTCATGATGAGCGCCTTGGGCTTGCGCGGCCTGGCCCGCTCCCCCGCCGCGAGGCGGGCCAGCGTGGGCAGGCCGAAGGACAGCGTCTTGCCGGAGCCGGTCTGGCCGCGGCCGAGCACGTCCTTGCCGGCCAGGGCGTCCGGGATGGTCGCGGCCTGGATCGGGAACGGCGTGGTGATGCCGTCCCGGGCGAGCCGGGCGACGATCGGGGTGGGCAGGCCGAGCGCGGCGAAGCCGTTGTCGTCGGCAATGGTCACGGGAGCCTCCACGGTCTCCTCGCGACGGGCCGGGCGCTCGTCACGGTCGAACTGGCGACGCGGGCGGTCATCCCGGTCGAACCGGCGCTGGGGCCGGTCGTCGCGGTCGAACCGGCGCTGGGGCCGGTCGTCGCGGTTGAACTCGCGACGCTGCGGGCGCTCGTCGCGGTTGAACTCCCGACGCTGGGGCCGGTCGTCGCGGTTGAACTCACGACGCTGCGGGCGCTCGTCCCGGTCGAAACGACGCTGGGGGCGGTCGTCGCGGTCGAAGCTGCGCTGCGGACGGTCGTCACGGTTGAACTCGCGACGCTGCGGGCGGTCGTCGCGGTCGAAGCTGCGCTGCGGGCGCTCGTCCCGGTCGAAACGACGCTGGGGGCGGTCGTCGCGGTCGAAGCTGCGCTGCGGACGGTCATCACGGTTGAACTCGCGACGCTGCGGGCGGTCGTCGCGGTCGAAGCTGCGCTGCGGGCGCTCGTCCCGGTCGAAACGACGCTGGGGGCGGTCGTCCCGGTCGAAACGACGCTGCGGGCGCTCGTCCCGGCCGAACTCACGACGGGCCGGACGGTCATCGCGCTCGAAGCGACGCTGCGGGCGGTCATCGCGCTCGAAACGACGCTGCGGGCGGTCGTCGCGGTCGAACTCACGACGCGCGGGACGGTCCTGACGCGCCTGGGGCGCGCGGTCGTCATACGAGCGGGGGGCCTGGCCGCGGTGCGGCTTCTTGGGGCCCTTCTGGGCGTCCGCCTTCTTGGCGGCGGTCCAGCGGGCCTTCTTGGGCGCAGAGGAGCGCCCGGAGTGATTGGTCATCGACGAATCCACTTCGGTACTCGAGGTAGGCACGCCTCGAGCTACCTGCTGCGGTAACGATGAGAACGAGCCTCAGGCGCGTGTCGTGCTGCGCCCGGCGGGCCGGAGGTAACGGTTGTCATCCGGCATCGGCCCCCGCCTCAACCGCGTGCCACGTGCACGTACCGGTCGGCGCTATCTGCGCCTGTCCATGCGGGGGATGACCCAAGTCTACCAGCGCCGGCGCGGTGCCTTGACCACCGCGCCGGCGTCGTGACGGAGGCCTCAGCGCCCGGTGCGGGTGGCCGTCCGGGTCGTGGGCTGGGTCGTGGAGGACCCCGCGTCGGCCGTGGAGGAGGTCGCCGACCCCGTCGGGCTGGAGGTGCACGACGGGTCCGGACCCGCGCCCGTGGTCGAGGGGTCCGTCGCTCCGGTGGTGCTGGACGTGCCCGTCGAGGACGAGGTGGTCGAGGTGCTGCTGGTGCTCGTGCCGCTGCTGGAGGGGCTCTGCCCCGGGCACGTGCTGGTCGTGGAGGTCGAGCTGCTCGAGGTCGAGGTGGTGGAGGTCGAGCTGGAGGACGAGCTGGTCGAGGTCGGGCTGGTGGCCGACGAGGACGACGTCGGGCTGCCCGAGGCGCCGGTCGTGGAGGACGAGGGGCTGCCGGTGGTGCCCGAGCCGGAGCCCGTCGTGGTGCCGCCCGTGGAGGACGACTGGGAGGTCGTGCGGGAGCCCCCCGGTCCGCGTGAGGACGTCGGCGAGCCCGTCGCCGACGCGGCCAGGGCTGCCCGCAGGGCGCGGATCGCCGGGGTCGACTCCGGCCGGCGCGGGGACCCGGCCGGGACCCGCCCGGTGGCGTCCAGGGTCGGCGTCGTGCCGTCGCGGTAGGCGATGCCCCAGGCGAGCACCGACTTCAGGTAGGAGTCGGAGTCGTTGTAGCGCAGGATCGCCCGCGCGAGTCCGGCGTCGGTGCCGAGGTCGAGCGAGCCGGCGCACAGGTAGCGCCCCGCCGCCAACGTGGCGTCGAAGACGTTGTGCGGGCTGGAGACGCCGTCACCGTTGCCGTCGGAGGCGTAGGCCGCCCACGTGGCGGGCACGAACTGCATGGGGCCCACGGCCCGGTCGAAGTGCCGGTCCCCGTCCAGCCGGCCGCGGTCGGTGTCCCGGATGACGGCTGTGCCGGCGAGCGAACCGTCGAGGACCGGGCCGAGGATGTGCCCGCGGGTCGTCCCGGAGGCGTCCACCCGCCCGTCGGCCGCGTGGCCGGACTCGATCCGGCCGATCCCGGCAAGCACCCACCACGGCAGGTGGCAGGAGGGGTCGGACGCGGCCACCGACTTGGCAGCCCGCTGGTAGGCGTCGAGGACGGTGCGCGGGATCGCGAAGTTGTCCGAGGGCCCGGTCATCCGCTCGGCCACGAACGCCACCCGGGCAGTTCGCTGGGCGCGCAGCCGGTCCTTCGCTCCGGTGCCGTCGCCGAGGTAGCCGTCCGGACCCTGCCAGGCCTCGAGGCGCGGCAGGTCGTCGGACCCGGCAACGGGGCCGGGCCCATCGGCTGTCTGGGCGGTGCGCTGGCCCAGGCCGGCCGGCGGACCGGAGATGGCACCCATGACGGCCGTGGCGACCACGGCGGCGCTGAGGACGGTGAGGGAGGCGCGGCGTGGGAAGCGGATGCGGATCACGATCGGTGCGGTCATGGCGTCTCGGCTGCTGTCGTCCTGGGTCACGGTCGGGGCGGGCTCTGCTCGGTGCAAGTGGGCGATAAGGCGGCTGAACCCTTTGTGGGCCAACGACTACGCAACCACGAAGCGCGAAGGGAACCCTACGGCCACCGACGTATTCGCGCTCACCCAGACCCCGCACGAGCGCGTCGTACGCGAGCGGTCCGAGGACGGACGTCGCGGCTCAGGCGCGGCGGCGGCGCCACAGGTGCACCGCGATCGCCCCCAGCCCGACGCCGAGCAGGTCCGCCGCCACGTCACCGAGGTCGCCGTCCCGGTGCGGCAGGGCCACGTGCTGGACCAGCTCGCTCACCGGGGCGTGCACCGCGAGCACGGCCAGCAGCCACGACGGCCGGAGGCCGGCCATGAGCCCGGCCACCGCGGGCACGGCGAAGACCGTCACGTGGACGACCTTGTCGATGCCGTGCAGCTCCCCCGCACCCGGGGCGGACGGGGCGTAGACCGCCACCGCCTGCACCACCAAGGACCCCAGGAACGCCCAGCGCCAGGCCCGTCGCCGGTCGGCGACGGGCCACAGGGCGGTCACGCCGGGTCGGTGCCGGGCTCGGCCGCGCGGGCCTTCAGCGCCGCCGCCTCCACCGCCGCCGCGACGACCTTGGTCACGTCGGGGTGGAACACGCTGGGGACGATGTAGGCGGGGTTGAGCTCGTCGTCGGTGACCACCCCGGCCAGCGCGTCGGCCGCCGCGAGCAGCACCTCGTCGTTGACCGAGGTGGAGGCGGCGTCGAGCAGACCTCGGAAGACGCCGGGGAAGGCCAGGACGTTGTTGATCTGGTTGGCGAAGTCGGAGCGGCCGGTGGCCACCACGGCCGCGTGGCGCGCCGCCTCGGCCGGGTCGACCTCCGGCTCGGGGTTGGCCATCGCGAAGACGATGGCCTCCGGGGCCATCGTGGCGATGTCCTCGCCGGTGAGGATGTGCGGCGCGGAGACGCCGATGAACACGTCGGCGCCGGCCAGGGCTTCCTTGAGCGACCCGGTGAGCCCGCGCCGGTTGGTGTTGGCCGCGATCCAGCGCAGGCTGTCGTGGCCGTTGCTGACGATGTCCTCACGCTCCGCGTGCACCACGCCGTGGAAGTCGGCGACCACGACGTCCTCGGCGCCGGCCTTGATCAGCAGCTTCAGGATCGCGGTGCCGGCGGCACCGGCGCCGCTCATGACGATGCGCACGTCGGGGAGCTTCTTGCCGACCACGCGCAGGGCGTTGCGCAGCGCAGCCAGCGCCACGATCGCCGTGCCGTGCTGGTCGTCGTGGAAGACGGGGATGTCGAGCTCCTCGCGCAGTCGCGCCTCGACCTCGAAGCACCGCGGCGCGGAGATGTCCTCCAGGTTGATGCCGGCGAACACCGGCGCGATGGCCTTGACTGCGGCCACGATCTCGTCGGTGTCCTGGGTGTCCAGGCAGATCGGGAAGGCGTCGATGTCGGCGAAGCGCTTGAACAGCGCGGCCTTGCCCTCCATCACCGGGAGGGCGGCCAGCGGCCCGAGGTTGCCCAGGCCGAGCACGGCGGACCCGTCGGTGACGACCGCGACCGTGTTGCGCTTGATGGTCAGGCGCCGGGCGTCGTCGGGGTTCTCGGCGATGGCGGTGCAGATGCGCGCCACGCCCGGGGTGTAGATCAGCGACAGGTCGTCGCGGTTGCGGATCGGGACCTTCGACTCGACCTTGAGCTTGCCGCCGAGGTGGACCAGGAACGTCCGGTCGCTGACCTTGCCGATCTGCACGCCCTCGACGGCCCGCATGGCCGTGACGATCTCGTCGGCGTGGCTGCTGTCCCGCGCGGCGGCGGTGACGTCCACGCGCAGCCGCGACGGCCCGGACGCGGTGACATCGAGTCCCGTGACCAGGCCGCCGCTGCGCTCGATCGCGGTGGTGAGCTCACTGACGGCGGTGGCACGCGCCGGGAGCTCGAGGCGGACAGTGATGGAGTTGGAGACCGAAGGCGCAGCTGGCATGCGCCTCATCTTTCCAACTACTGGCGGGTATTCCGAACCGAGCCCTTGCGCCGGACCACACCGATGGCGACAATCACCGCCGCCAGCACCACGCTGAGCTCGAGCTCGAGCCGGTGCTCGGGACGGATGACCATGAGCACGAGCACGGCCGCGATGAACGCGATCGTCGCGTAGGTCAGCGCCGGGAAGGCCCACATGCGCACGGCCGGCTGGTGACCCTCGGCGTCGAGACGACGACGCATGACCAGCTGCGAGCAGGCGATCACGAGGTAGACGAACAGCGCGATGGCACCGGAGCTGGCCAGCAGGTAGCCGAAGATCTTCTCCGGCAGCAGGTAGTTGCCGGCCACGCCGAGGAAGCCGACGACCGAGCTGGCGATGATGGCCTGCGCGGGGACGCCGCGCTTGGTCGTGGTGGACCAGCCCTTGGGGGCGTCGCCGCGCTGCGACAGCGAGAAGGCCATGCGGCTGGCGGTGTAGAGCGCGGAGTTGAGGCAGGACGCGACGGCGGTGAGGATCACGACGTCCATCACCGGGGCGGCCCAGCTGATGCCCATCTGCTCGAGGGCGAACTGGTAGGAGCCCTTCTCAGCCAGGCCCTTGGCGTTCCAGGCGACGAGGGAGACCACGACGAGGATCGAGCCGAGGTAGAACAGGCTGATCCGCGAGATCACGGAGTTCACGGCCTTGCGGATGCCCTGCTCGGGGTTGGGCGACTCGGCCGCCGCGATCGTGACGATCTCGGTGCCCATGAAGGTGAACATCGTCGTGAGCATGGCGGCGAGCACGGCGCCGAACCCGTTGGGCATGAAGCCGCCGTCGCCGAAGAGGTGGCCCACCCCGGAGGTGTGCGAGCCGGGCAGCACGCCGGTGATGGCGAGCGCACCGAGGACGATGAAGGCGACGATCGCCACGACCTTGATCAGGGCGAACCAGAACTCGAACTCGCCGTAGTTGGAGACGCTGAACAGGTTGGTGCCCATCAGCACGCCCGTGATGATCAGGGCGAACGCCCAGGTCGGCACGCCGGGGAGCCAGTTGTTGAGGATCTTGGCGCCGGCGGTGGCCTCGATGGGGATCACGAGGACCCAGAACCACCAGTAGAGCCAGCCGATGGAGAACCCGGCCCAGCGGCCCAGGGCCTTGTCGGCGTAGGTCGAGAACGACCCGGTGTCAGGGGAGGCGGTGGCCATCTCGCCCAGCATGCGCATCACGAGGACGACGAGCGTCCCGGCGAGGGCGTAGGCGATGAGCACGGCCGGACCTGCTGCCGCGATCGCGGTCGAGGATCCGACGAACAGTCCTGCTCCGATGACCCCGGCGATCGAGATCATGGTGATGTGGCGCGGTTTGAGGCCGGCGTCGAGACTGCCCGACTCCGGAGCCTCCGTCGCTGTCTGGGCTGAGGTGGTCATGACCAAGCAAGATGACGGGTCGGACGAAAGGGGTGCAAATCGCCCGGCTGTCAATGACGCCGGTCACAGCCCGCGCAAAGCCGCTGCTCAGGGTGTGCGCAGGCGACGGCGGCGCCGCCGACGCAGGCGGATCACCACGAGCCGCTCGGCGATCCGCTGGCCGTTGCGGGCCAGCCAGATGCACACCGCGGCGAGCGGCACCTCGACCACCAGCGCCATGCCCAGCGCGAGCACGAGATCCTTGTGGGTCGGGGCGGTGACGACGTCGAACCAGGCGTCGACGCACAGCATCGTGGCGGTCATCGAGGCCGCCACGGTCAGCGTCGGGGACCGGCGGAAGGCCGTCCACGCCGTCCACGCCAGCACGGCCAGCAGCGCCAGGTCGAAGCCGACCCAGGCCAGGTCGTAGTGCCGGGCCGTCGCCTTGGCGGGCAGGGTGATCGCCAGGTAGATGGCCCACGGCACCATGGCCGCCGCCAGCAGGGCGAACACCGGCCCCGCCCACGCCGCCCGACGGCCGGCCGCACCCAGCTCCCGGTCGCTGACCTCGGCCTCGTTGGGCACCGCGTCGTCGACCGCGCGAGCCACCTCCTCGACCGCGCCCTTGGCTGCGTCGACGGCCTCGCCGACCACCGACTCCTCGCTCATGGGGGCAACTCTCGCACGACGTGGGCCACCCCATGCGCCAACCGCGGGAAGCAGGACGCCACCAGCGCCGTTGTACCCCTCGACAGCCGCTTCACGATCGAAGGAACCAGAGATGGCGACCACCGCCCTGACCGCGCAGACGTTCGAGTCCACGGTGACCCGCGACGGCATCGTCCTGGTCGACTGGTGGGCCGAGTGGTGCGGTCCGTGCCGCATGTTCGCGCCCATCTTCGACCAGGCCTCGCAGGCCCACCCGGACATCACCTTCGGCAAGGTCGACACCGAGGCCGAGCAGAGCCTGTCCGCCGCGGCGGGGATCAGCTCCATCCCCACGCTGATGGCGTTCCGCGACGGGATCCTCGTCTTCGCCCAGCCGGGGGCGCTGCCCGCGCAGGCCCTCGAGCAGGTCATCACCGCGGTCCGCGAGCTCGACATGGACGAGGTGCGCGCCAAGGTCGCCGAGGAGGAGGCCGCGCGCGCCACGAGGTGACAGGCTGGCGTCATGGACGCCGACGCCTGGAACACCCGGTATGCCGGGTCCGACCTCGTGTGGTCGGCCACCCCGAACCAGTGGGTCGAACGCGAGCTGCGTGACGTCCGGCCCGGCCGGGCCGTGGACCTCGCCTGCGGCGAGGGACGCAACGCCCTGTGGCTGGCCTCGACCGGCTGGCAGGTGCGGGCGGTCGACTTCGCGCAGGAGGGCCTGGCCAAGGGGCGGGCGGAACAGTCCCGGCGCGAGGCCACCGGGGAGCACCTTGCCCTGGAGTGGGTCTGCGCCGACGTCGTGACCACCGAGCAGCCGGTGGCCTCGGCAGACCTGGTGCTCGTCTGCTACCTCCAGCTGCCGGCGCCGGAGCGGCGCAGCGCCCTTCGCCACGCCGCCGTGGCGGTCGCGCCGGGCGGAGTGCTGCTGGTCGTCGGTCACGACAGCAGCAACCTGCACGACGGCTGGGGTGGTCCGCAGGACCCGCGCGTGCTCTTCACGGCGGCCGACGTGGTCTCCGACGTCGAGGGCCTCGGGCTCATCACCGAGCGCGCCGACTGCGTGGAACGCCACGTCGAGACCGAGTCCGGGCCCCGGGTGGCCCTGGACGCCCTGGTCCGCCTGCGCCGGCCCGCCTGAGACCGGGCACCCCGCGCGAGGCGCGCCGGGGCACCCGAGGCGGGCACCCGGCATACCGGGGCGGTCTGCGGCGTCAGCCCCCGAGGGCCTGCCGGGTCTGCCGCGCGATCACCAGGTCCTCCCGCGCGGGCACCACGAGCACCCGCGGCCCGTCGCCGGTGCTGACGTCCACCTCCTCACTGCCGGCCCCCTCGTTGGCGACGGCGTCGAGGCGGATCCCCAGGAACGCCAGGGGCCCGGCCACCCGGCGGCGCAGCTCGGCCGAGCGCTCCCCCACCCCGCCGGTGAACACCAGGGCGTCCACGCCTCCCGCAGCGGCGGCCATCGCCCCCACGCCGGTGACGCACCGGTGCACCCACGTGTCGCGGGCCAGGACCGCGTCGGCGTGGCCCTCGGCCGCCCGCGCCAGGACCTCGCGCATGTCGGCGGTCCCGCAGAGCCCGAGCAGGCCCGAGCGGTGCTCCAGTGCGTCGCCCACCTCGTGCGGGCTCAGGCCCTCGTGCTCCTCCAGCCACAGCAGCAGCCCCGGGTCCACCGACCCCGACCGGGTGCCCATCACCAGCCCCTCCAGCGGGGTGAAGCCCATCGTGGTGTCCACCGCCCGGCCGTCGACGACCGCCGAGAGCGAGCAGCCGGAGCCGAGGTGGGCGACCACCACCCGTCCGCCGTCGCCGAGCAGCGCGTCGGCGCGCCCGCTGGCCCACTCGTGGGACAGGCCGTGGAAGCCGAACCGGCGCAGCTCCCAGCGGCGGGTCCAGTCGCCGGGCACCGCGTAGGTCCGGGCCGCCGCGGGCAGCTCCGCGAAGAAGGCCGTGTCGAAGCAGGCGACGGCCGGCACCCCCGGCAGCGCAGCGGCCACCGCGTCGAGCGCGGCCAGCGACTTGGGCTGGTGCAGTGGCGCCAGGTCGACCAGCTCCTCCAGCTCCGCCCGGGTCGCCTCGTCCACGCGGGTCGGCGCGATGAACCGGGTGCCCCCGTGGACCACCCGGTGCCCCACCGCGTCGACGCCGTCGAGGCGCCGGACCGCGGCGGCCAGCTCCTCCGGCGCGGCCCGGCCCGACGTGGCCGCGACCTCCTCGGCGTCGACCACCACGTCGTCGTCGAGCAGCGCCAGCTTGAGGCTGCTCGAGCCGGCGTTGACGGTCAGGACCCTCACGCGCCGGCCCCTTCGGACGGCGCGCCGTCGCGGTCCCAGGGCCAGGCCCAGCCGCTCACCGCAGGCTCGTCCTCGCCGTGCTCGCGGGTCCACGCCCGCGCGGCCATCCGCCGGTCCACCATCTCCTGGCGCAGCCCGGCGGCGCGGACCCCCAGCCCCGGGACCCGGTCGATGACGTCGATGACCAGGTGGAAGCGGTCGAGGTCGTTGAGCATGACCATGTCGAAGGGCGTGGTGGTGGTCCCCTCCTCCTTGTAGCCGCGCACGTGCAGGTTGGCGTGGTTGGTGCGCCGGTAGGTGAGGCGGTGGATCAGCCACGGGTAGCCGTGGAAGGCGAACACCACCGGGCGGTCGGTCGTGAACACCTCGTCGAAGTCACGGTCGGAGAGCCCGTGCGGGTGCTCCGCCGTCGGCTGGAGCCGCATGAGGTCGACGACGTTGACGACGCGGACGCGCAGGTCGGGCAAGTGCTGGCGCAGCAGGGCCGCCGCGGCCAGCGTCTCCAGGGTCGGCACGTCGCCCGCACACCCGAGCACGACGTCGGGCACCTCACCGCTGGAGGTGCCCGCCCACTCCCAGATCCCGACGCCCCGGGCGCAGTGGGCGCGCGCCTCCTCCAGCGTCAGGTAGTCCAGCGCCGGGTTCTTGCCGGCGACGATGACGTTGACCTTGTCGGTCCCGGCCAGGCAGTGCTCGGCCACGGCCAGCAGCGAGTTGGCGTCCGGGGGCAGGTAGACGCGGACGATCCCGGCCTTCTTGTTGACCACGTGGTCGATGAACCCGGGGTCCTGGTGGGAGAAGCCGTTGTGGTCCTGGCGCCAGACGTGGGAGGAGAGCAGGTAGTTCAGCGAGGGGATCGGCCGGCGCCACGGGATGTCCTTGGTGACCTTGAGCCACTTCGCGTGCTGGTTGAACATCGAGTCGACGATGTGCACGAAGGCCTCGTAGCAGTTGAACAACCCGTGCCGGCCGGTGAGCAGGTAGCCCTCGAGCCAGCCCTGGCACAGGTGCTCCGAGAGGACCTCCATGACCCGGCCGTCCGGCGCCAGGTGGTCGTCGTCGGCGTGCCGCTGGGCCATCCAGACCCGGTCGGTCACGTCGAAGACGTCCTGCAGGCGGTTGGACGCCGTCTCGTCCGGGCCCATGATGCGGAACCGATCGGGGTTGGCGCGCACCACCTCGCGCAGCCAGCCCCCGAGGACCTGGGTGGCCGCGCTGTCACCCCGGCCCGGGTGCTCGACCGCGACCGCGTGCGCCGCGAGGTCCGGCAGGTCCAGCGACCGGGTGAGCAGGCCCCCGTTGGCGTGGGGGTTGTCGCTCATCCGACGGTGCCCCTGCGGGGCGGCCGCGGTGAGGGCCGGCACCGGGGCGCCGTCCTCGTCGAAGAGCTCCTCGGGCCGGTAGGAGCGCAGCCACTCCTCGAGCATGGCCAGGTGCTCGGGATTGGTGCGCACCCCGGCCAGCGGCACCTGGTGGGAGCGGAACGTGCCCTCGACCGGCACCCCGTCGACCTCCCGCGGGCCGGTCCAGCCCTTGGGGGTCCGCAGCACCACCATCGGCCACAGGGGACGCTCGACCGGCTCGTCCGGGTCGGCCGAGCGCGCCCGCTCGCGGATGGCGTCGATGATGTCGAGCGCCTCGTCCAGGGTCCGGGCCAGGGCCTGGTGCACCTGCTCCGGGTCGTCACCGGTGACGAAGTGCGGGGCCCAGCCACAACCCCGGAGCAGCTGGTCCAGGGCCTCCTCGGGCATCCGGGCGAGGATCGTCGGCGCGGCGATCTTGTAGCCGTTGAGGTGCAGCACCGGCAGCACCGCGCCGTCGGTGACCGGGTTGAGGAACGCCGTGGAGTGCCAGCTCGCCGCGAGCGCCCCGGTCTCGGCCTCACCGTCGCCGACCACGCACGCCACGACGAGGTCCGGGTTGTCGAACGCCGCCCCGAAGGCGTGCGCCAGGGAGTAGCCGAGCTCGCCGCCCTCGTGGATCGAGCCCGGGGTCTCCGGTGCCACGTGGCTCGGGATGCCGCCGGGGAAGCTGAACTGCCGGAACAGCCGGCGCAGTCCGTCCTCGTCCTGGCCGACGTGCGGGTAGACCTCGCTGTAGGTCCCCTCCAGCCACGTGTTGGCCACGACGGCAGGACCGCCGTGGCCGGGGCCGGCCACGTAGACCATGTCCAGGTCCCGCTCCCGGATGAGGCGGTTCAGGTGCGCGTAGACCAGGCTCAGGCCCGGGCTGGTCCCCCAGTGCCCCAGCAGCCGGGGCTTGACGTGCTCGGCGCGCAACGGCTCGCGCAGCAAGGGGTTGTCCAGCAGGTAGATCTGGCCGACCGCGAGGTAGTTGGCGGCACGCCACCACAGGTCGACCGCCTCGAGGTCCGGGTCTAGAGCCATGGACGTCCCCTCCTGGTCGGGCACACGGCATACCGGTCCCCACGCTGGCCGACGCGCCTGCCCACCGCAACCGGTTCCACACGGGACCTTCGACCTGACTTGGCCGCCCCGCCCCGACCACGCTTCCGGCATGAAGGCGTGGATCGTGGACCGGCCCGGCCCCATCGGCAGCAGCCCCCTGCGCGAGCTGGAGCGGGAGGCGCCGGTGCCCGGGCCAGGGCAGGTCCGCCTGCGGGTGTCCTGCTGCGGGGTGTGCCGCACCGACCTGCACCTGGCCGAGGGCGACCTGGCGCCGCGCCGGCACGGCGTGATCCCCGGGCACGAGGTCGTCGGCGTGGTCGAGGCGCTCGGCCCCGGCGCGCGGCGGTTCGGCATCGGCGAGCGCATCGGGGTGGCGTGGCTGGGCGGGACGGACGGCACCTGCCGGTTCTGCCGGCGTGGGGAGGAGAACCTGTGCCTCTCCCCCACCTTCACCGGGTGGGACGTCGACGGCGGGTATGCCGAGGCGTGCGTCGTCGACGAGCGGTTCGCCTACGCGCTGCCCGATTCCCTCAGCGACGACCAGGCGGCGCCGATGCTGTGTGCCGGGATCATCGGCTACCGGGCACTGAAGGCGGCGGCCGTCCGCCCCGGCGGGGCGCTGGGGGTCTACGGCTTCGGCGGCAGCGCCCACCTGACCGCGCAGATCGCGCTCAAGCAGGGCATCCGGGTCCACGTCCTGACCCGCGGGGACCGCAACCGCCGCCTGGCCGCCGCGTTGGGCGCCGACTCGGTCGGCGGCCCCACCGACGAGCCGCCGGAGAAGCTCGACGGCGCCATCCTGTTCGCGCCCAGCGGCGAGCTCGTCCCGGTCGCGCTGCGGGCCCTCGACCGCGGGGGCACCGCCGCCGTCGCCGGCATCTGGATGTCGGACATCCCCTCGCTGAACTACGACCACGAGCTGTTCCAGGAGCGCCGGCTGCGCAGCGTCACGGCCAACACCCGCGCCGACGGGGAGGAGCTGCTCACCCTCGCCGCGCGCCTGGACATCCGGGCCACGACCCACTCCTACCCGCTGGCCTGGGCCGACGGGGCGCTGCGCGACCTCGCCATGGGCGTCTTCGACGGAGCGGCGGTGCTGCACCCCTGAGCCTGCCGGGTGAACCATGGAGGCGGCGGCCTCGTGGTGGCGGTGGGAGGTGTGGTGAGCGGAACCCCGGACGAGCTGATGCAGGCCCTGCACGCGGAGCACGCGGCGGCCCTGTGGGGCTTCTGCCTGCGCCTCACCGGCGGGGACCGCGCCCGGGCCGAGGACGTCGTCCAGGAGACCCTGCTGCGGGCGTGGAAGTCCCCGCGGGTGCTGGACCAGTCCGAGGGGTCCGCGCGCGCCTGGCTGTTCACCGTGGCGCGACGCGTCGTCATCGACGAATGGCGCTCGGCGCGATCCCGGCACGAGCTGCCGGTGGAGGACCCCCCGGAGGTCGCCGGCGCCGACCGCACGGACGCCCTGCTGGAGAAGTGGCTGGTTTCCGACGCGCTGACCCGTCTCTCCCCCGAGCACCGCGCGGTCCTGAGAGAGTGCTACTTCCAGGGCCGGTCCGTCGCGGAGGCGGCCCGGGTGCTCGAGATCCCCGAGGGCACGGTCAAGTCCCGGACCCACTACGCGCTGCGTGCGCTGCGCCTGGCACTGCAGGAGATGGGGGTGACGTCATGACGGTCGACCCGTTCGCCGAGCACGACGCTGCCTACGTGCTGGGCGCCCTGAGCCCGGAGGACCGGCGCACCTACGAGGAGCACCTGAGCGGGTGCCCGGACTGCGCGCGCGCGGTGGGCGAGCTCGCGGGTATGCCGGGCCTGCTCGCCAAGGTGGACCTCGCCGACCTGCTCGACGAGCCAGCGTCCCCACCTCCCCCGACGCTGCTGCCGGCGCTCGCGCGGGCGGTGCACCGCCGGCAGCTGCGCCGGCGGTGGACGGCCGCCCTGGGCGCCGTGGCCGCGGCCGGTCTGGCCGTGGGCCTGGCCGGCGGCCTGGCCCACTCCACCACGCCACCCGCCGCGCCGCCGACCGGCACCGCGCTGTCGCAGGTGTCGGCCACCTCGCTGCACGCGAGCGCCAGGCTCGTGGACGTGGCCTGGGGCACGCGGATCGACCTGACCTGCAGCTACGACACCCGCTACGGCCCCGACCCGGCGGCCTCCTACGTCCTCGTCGTGGTGGACCGCGCGGGGCACGCCGCCCAGGTGGCGAGCTGGGCGGCGGTGCCAGGGCGGATCTCGCTGGTCAGCGGTGCGAGCGCGGTGCACGCCGCCGACATCGCCCGCCTCGAGGTGCGGACCTCGACCGGCACCCCGGTCCTCCAGCTCACCACCTGACCGGCTGCCCTTCACCCCGCCATCCGGGCAGCCGCTCCGCTGCCCCGGACATCCCGGCGGCCGCTCCGCTGCCCCCGGACTGCTGCCCCTCCGGCGCAGGCGGACACCGCTCAGCCCGCGAATCCGCTCCGAAGACAGACGGATTCGCGGGCTGAGCGGTGTCCGGTCGGTGCCGGGCGCCCGTCAGTAGCCGTAGCGGCCCGTGCCGCTGCTGGTGGGGGACGCCTTGGCGGTGACCGGCTGGCCCGAGGGGGTCACGGCATACCAGGTGCCGCCGAAGGCCTGGACACCCTGACCGGTGACGTCGCCCGGCTTCTGGTCCTTCACGAAGGTGTAGAGCGGCCACCCGGCGGCGGTGAGCAGCTTGCCACCGCCCATCGACGCGGCGCTGGAGACCCGGGCCGTGACGCCGGGCAGGGTCGCAGGCATGCTCGCGGGCGCCGCAACGGCGGGCCAGTAGCTCAGGCACGACGTCGTACACGTGGAGTGCCCCGCGGGGGCCGAGGAGCTCTTGTCCGCGGTCAGCAGGTAGACGGTGCGACCGCGGGAGTCGACCAGCACCGGGCCGAGCGAGGTCGTGCGGACGGCCAGCACCGCGCCGGTGGCAGCCGGGCTGGACGTGGCAGAGCTGGGGGACGGGGCCGGCGAGGAGGACGCGCCGGACCCGGCGGACCCGCCGGACGAGGCCGTCCCGCACGCGGCGAGGGACAACAGGGCGACGGATCCGAGGGCGCTGAGGATGCGCATGGTGACCTCCAAAGGGACTCACTCCAGTCACGAGGTCGGGCCCACGGTCGTTCACCCCCACGGGGCACCCGATGTTTCCGCCGGAGCGGATGCGGGTAGGTAACCGTGCGTCGGGTGGGGGGACGACCGGCCCTCCCTCCCTTGCTGGCCGCGGCCCCGGACCCGGGCGCCGTGTGGGCACACGACGGCACCCCACGGTGCCGGGACGGAGTGACAGATGAGCGACCAGTTGGAGCCCCTGACCCCGGACGAGCTCGCCGCCGAGAGCGGCACGGCGCTCCCCGACAAGGAGGTGATCTCGCTGCTCGACCTCAACGCCGACCTCGACCTCGGCCTCGACGTGGCCTCCCCGATCGACCTGGCCGTCGCCGCCAACGCCAACGTCGCCGCGCCGATCAACGCCTCCGTGGGGGCCAACATCCTCTCGGCCGGCTCGGCCGCCGGCGCCCTCGCCCACCAGGACGTCCACATCGACCAGGGCCTCTCCGGCGACGCGATCGCCCATGCCCCCCAGGACAGCGCCATCCACCAGGGGACGCCGGACACGGGCACCTCCACCGGCGGGACGACTGACCCCACGGGCGGGACGACCACCCCCACGACCGGCACCTCCGGCAGCGGCGTCGACGCCGTGCCCACGACCTCCTCCGGCGCCCTCGACGGCAACCTGCTCAACGTCGACGTCAACGCCGCGGTGGACGCCAAGCTGGCCGCACCGATCGACGGAGCCGTCGCCGCCAACGCCAACGTCGCCGCGCCGATCGACGCCTCGGTCTCCGCCAACGTCGGCTCGATCGGCTCCGAGGCCACGGCGGTGGCCGACCAGAGCGCCTCGATCAGCCAGCACCTCGACGGGGTCACCGCGGACGCGACGGCCGACCAGACCTCGCAGATCTCCCAGTAGCCCGGTCGGTGAGCCTCACCTCGGAGTCCGACGCCACCTCCGCAGCGGCGGCTGACGCCTCGGCGTCAGCCGCCGCTGCGGCGGCGCCCAGCCGTGCCGACGGGATCGAGCTGCTCGGGGAGCTGCCCGGCTCCGGCTACCGCGTGCCCCCGGCGCTGGTCCGCCGTCTGGACGGCCAGACCATCCAGCTGACCCGGCTGCTGCACCTGGTCCTCGAGGCCGTCGACGGTCACCGCGGCCCGGAGGAGATCGCCACGGTGGTCAGCCAGCGCTTCGGCCGGCGGCTGACGAGCGAGGACGTGCTGACCCTGCTGGAGGGCAAGCTACGTCCGCTCGGGCTGCTCGCCGGGCCCGACGGCTCCCAGCCGCAGGTGCGCAAGGCCAACCCCTTGCTGGCGCTGCGCCTGCGCTACGTCGTCTCCGACCCCGCCGTCACCCGGCGGCTCACCGGCCCGTTCGCCGCGCTGTTCCACCCCGTCGTGGTCACGCTCGTCGTGCTGGCGTTCCTGGCCACCAGCGGCTGGGTGCTCTTCGAGAAGGGCCTCGCCTCCGCCACCCACGAGGCGTTCGCCCGCCCGGGCCTGCTGCTGCTGATCTTCGCCGTCACGGTGGTCTCCGCCGGGTTCCACGAGTTCGGGCACGCCTCGGCCTGCCGCTACGGCGGGGCGACGCCAGGGGCGCTGGGCGCCGGCCTCTACCTGGTCTGGCCGGCCTTCTACACCGACGTCACCGACAGCTACCGGCTGGGCAAGGCCGGACGCGTGCGGGTCGACCTGGGGGGCCTCTACTTCAACGCGATCGTCGCCGTGGCGATGTTCGGCATCTGGGCGGGGACCCGCTGGGACGCGCTGCTGCTCGTGCTCGTCGCCCAGGTCCTGCAGATGATTCGCCAGCTCGCGCCGTTCGTCCGCTTCGACGGCTACCACATCCTGGCCGACCTCACCGGGGTGCCCGACCTCTACGCCCGGATCAAGCCCACCCTGCTCGGGCTCTGGCCGCCGCGCTGGCACAGCCCCGAGGCCAGGGTGCTCAAGCCGTGGGCCCGGGCCGTGGTCAGCGCCTGGGTGCTGGTCGTCGTGCCCATGCTGCTGGTGTCGATGGTGCTGATGGTGGTCGCGCTGCCCCGGGTGGTCGGGACGGCGTGGGTCAACCTCGGGCGCCAGTGGGCCGCCCTCGACACCGCCTGGGCCGCCGGAGACGTCGCCCGCGTCGGAGTACGGCTGCTGTCGGTCGTGGCCATCGCCCTGCCGGTCCTGGCCTCCGCCTACCTGCTGGTGCGCATCGTGCGCCGGGTGGTGCGCTCGGTGTGGCGGTCCACCCGGGGCCACCCGGTCCGTCGTGCCCTCGCGGGGCTGCTGGCGCTGGTCCTCGTCGGCCTCCTGGCGTGGGCGTGGGTGCCGACCCCGGGCCGCTACCGCCCGATCCAGCCCTACGAGCGGGGCACCCTGGTGGACGCCGTCCCTGTCCGGGCCGCGGCCGGGCTGCAGGAGGGCCGGCAGGTCCGTGTCGCACACACGGTCTGGGCGTCGCGGATGCTGTTGCCCACGGCCGACCACCCCCGCCTGGCGATGGTCCTCGTGCCGCGCCCGGGCGTGGCCGCAGGCTCCGCCGCCGGGCAGGCTGCTGCGCCCGCCTGGGTCTTCCCGTTCAACCCGCCGGGCGCCCCGGGCCAGGGCGACAACCAGGCACTGGCCGTCAACACCACGGATGGCTCGACCCTCTACGACGTGGCGTTCGCCCTGGTGTGGGCGGACGACGGCTCGGTCACCAATCGCAACGAGGCCTGGGCTCTCGCCAGCTGCCGGTCCTGCCGCACGGTCGCCGTGGCGTTCCAGGTGGTGCTCGTCGTCGGCCAGGCCGACGTCGCCATCCCCCAGAACATCTCGGCCGCCGTCAACTACCGGTGCCTCCAGTGCCTGACCTACGCCCTCGCCCACCAGGTGGTGATCACGCTGCCGCGGGAGCTGACGCCGCAGGAGACCGCCCGCCTGGACGCCCTGTGGACGCAGATCGCGGCGTTCGGGACCCACCTGCAGGACCTGCCCCTGGACCAGATCCGCGGCCGTCTCGACGACTTCGCCGACCAGATCCGGTCGGTGCTGCAGCAGTCCCCACCCGCGCCGCCCACCCCGTCGGCGACATCACCCGCCTCAGTCGGAGGGACCGCACCTGCCTCCGCAGGCCCGGAGGCCAGCGCCACCCCGACGCCGACGGGCACCGCGCCCGAGCCCGCCGGGACCACGGCCCCCGCGCCGGTCCCGACTGCCCCCTCGACCGCCTCAGGCACGGACTCCCCCGCCCCCGGCGACACCGGCCCGGAGGCCACCGCGACCCCCACGGCCTCGACGACCACGTCCGAGCCGGCGCCGACCTCGACGGCTTCAGGGACCGCGACCGGCTGAGCGGCCGTCCCCCGGGCGTCGCTCAGCCGGTCGTGGTCGGCGTGGTGCCCGTCGTCGGGTCGGGCGTCGCGGACGTGCTGCTGCTCGTCGTGGGGTCGGTGGTCGTCGACGTCGTCGTCACCGTGGTCGTCGTCACCGTCGTCGTGCTGGTGGTCGGCGGGTCCGTGGTCGTCGTGGAGGTCGGCGGCGGGGTGCTCGTCGTCGGATCCGTCGTGGTCGTCGTGGGGGGCGGCGTGCTGGTCGTCGGGTCCGTCGTGGTCGTGGGCGGCGGGGTCGAGGTGGTGGGCGGTGGGGTCGAGGTCGTGGGCGGCGGCGTGCTGGTCGACGTCGGCGGTGGGGTGCTGGTCGACGTCGGCGGCGGGGTCGTCGACGTGGTGGGCGGCGGCGTGGACGTCGTCGACGTCGTCGGCGGAGGTGTCGAGGTGGTGCTCGTGGGCGGCGGCGGAGCACCGGGCGGAGGCGGCACGACCACGGGGACGCGGGTGATGCCCGGGGCGATGAAGCCGCCCGAACCGGTCGAGCGCAGGTAGGACGGGGTCCCTGCGACCGAGGAGGTCCCGACAGGAGCGCGGACCGCCAGCAGCGGCGAGGTGCCGGTGGTGGCGCCGGTGGTGCCACCCGTGCTGGCCGGTGGGGCGCTGGAGAGCCGTGGCAGCGTCAGACCCCACGGGTCGAACAACCCCTGACCCGGCTGCCCCAGCGCCCCTGCCTCCCCTCCCGGAGCCAACGCGGAGCCCCCCGCTCCGACCAGGCTGCCGGCCTCGCTCTCCTGCACCTGCTGGCCGGCGACCACGAACGCGGAGACCACGACGGCGCACGCCGTGGCCAATAGGCCGGCCTTGCCGATGACGATGACCCGCGGCGAGAGGTGCAGGCGGGGCGAGGACGCGGCAGCCTCGCCGGCGTCGGCGGCCTCGGCTCCCGACGCCGCACCCCACCGGTCTGGTCGCCCCGCCGGCTGCGGGAGGGGTGATGCTGGGCTGTCAGCAGTCATGGGTCCATCCGATCGACCTGCCGTCGGCGAGCGATCCCCTCACCTGCACGGGGCGTGTGTGACGCCGATTCGAGGCTAGTCAGCGGCGGGGGAACCCATCTCCCGCAAAGGGACGACGGCCCCCTGTCGCAAGGCACGTCGTCTGCCCGTCCGCCGTGCCAAGGCCCGCGTCACTCCGGCGTCGGACATGGCGTCGGACTTGGCGAAGGGCCCCGACCGGTGGTCGGGGCCCTTCAGGAAGTTCACAGTGCGACGGCCCGCGAGGGGTGGAGGTGGCGGGAATCGAACCCGCGTCCGCTGACGTGAATCCAGGGCTTCTCCGGGTGCAGTGCGCTGAGGATTTTCTCGGCCCCAGAGCTCGCGCGCACACGTCCTCTGACAGGCCCAGTCGAGTAAGAGTCCCGCGCAGTCCCCCGACATGACTGCGCAGCAAGCTACCTAGCTGACGCCAGGATCCCGGTCAGTAGCGAACCGGGGCTGACGGACTTCGGGGCTCGCTCAGGCGGCGAGGGCGAAGTCGGTGCGCTTGGAATTGGCACCTATTGGTTTACAGGGAGCGTTAACGAGATAACCCTGCATTCTCGACCCGCTTCCCCTGGAATGACGACCAACGTCGAAACCGATCACCCCCGTGGGGGCGGAACCGTCGCACTGTGCACTTGTCAAAGACAGCCGGCGTGCGGCTGCACACCAAGACTATCCGGGCAACGGCCGACGGCGCCAAACCATTCCCGGTATGCCGGGTGCCGCCTCCCGGGGGCCCGGGACGTCGGTCACTGGTGCGGTCACCGGCACCGCGCTTGGCTGACCGGCATGGACACCCAGCCCCACGGCATACCGGCCGGAACGCTCGGCGTGGCGACCCGGCCGTCCCCTGTTGCGGCGGAAGCCGGGCCGGTGCTGCGTGCCGAGCACCTGGCCAAGCGCTTCGGCGACCGCGTGGCGGTCGACGACATCGGCTTCGAGGTGGCGCCGGGTGAGACCTACGGCCTGCTCGGGCCCAACGGTGCGGGCAAGACCACGACGATCCGCCTCGTCTGCGGGCTGCTCACCCCCGACGCCGGGCACGTGTCCATCGGCGGCCACCCGATGGCGGGTGCGGCGATGCAGGCCAAGGACCTCGTCGGCTACGTGCCCCAGGAGGTGGCCCTCTACCCGGACCTGACGGCTCGGGAGAACCTGCGCTTCTTCGGCCGGCTCTACGCCTTGCCGCGCCGGGTCCTCGACGCCCGGATCGAGGAGGTGCTGGAGCTGGTAGACCTGCGCCAGCGCGGCGACGACCGGGTGGACTCCTTCTCCGGTGGCATGCGGCGGCGGCTCAACATCGGGGCCGGGCTGCTGCACCGGCCCACGCTGCTCGTGCTCGACGAGCCGACCGTGGGGGTCGACCCGCAGAGCCGGCACGCCATCCTCGAGAGCGTCCGGCGCTTCGGTGCCGGCGGGATGGCGGTGCTCTACACGACGCACTACATGGAAGAGGCCGAGCGCCTGTGCGACCGGGTGGGGATCATCGACCGGGGCCGGCTGGTCGCCGAGGGCACACGCCGCGAGCTGGTGTCCCGGCTGGGTGAGCGCGACCGGATCACGCTGGTCGCCACCGGCGACCTGGACCGGTTCGCGACCGCGTGCCGCTCCGTCCCGGGCGTCGACGGCGCGGACGTCAGCGGCACCGAGGTGCACCTGCTGGTGCGGGACGGGCGGCGCCTGTTGCCAGCAGTGCTGGAGACGGCCGAGCACAGCGGCGCCTCGGTCAAGTCGGTCGACGTCGCCGAGCCGGACCTCGAGGCCGTGTTCCTGCACCTGACCGGCACCGCGCTGCGGGAGTGAGGTCGTGCCGGTCGCGCTCGTCATCGCCCTGAAGGACCTGCGGCAGCGGCTGCGCGACCGGTCCGCGATCATCCTCGGCTTCGTCGCCCCGCTGGCCGTCGCCGGCCTGATCAGCGTCGCGTTCGGTGGCGCGGACTCCTTCCACGCCGACGTGGGGGTCGTCGACCACGACCAGGGTGCCGTCGCCACCGCGTTCACCGGGTTCCTGTCCTCGCCGGACCTGGCACGCGTGGTGACCGTGCGCCGGGTCCGCGACGACGCCACCGCACGGCGGCTGGTGCACGACGGCACGCTCGGGGCCGCCTTCGTGCTCCCCGCCGGCTGGACGGACGCGCTGCACGGCACCGGGCCGGTGCCCGGCGTCGACGTGCTCGGCAGCGTGGACTCCCCGGTGGCCAGCCAGGTCGCCGGATCCCTGGCCAGCTCCTTCACCGCCCAGCTCGACGCCAACCGCCTCTCGGTTGCGGCGGCGCTGGCCGCCGGGGCGGACCCGGCGCGCGCCGGGGCGCTCGCCGCCGCGGCCAGCCGGGAGCGCCTGCCCGAGCAGGTGGTCGAGCGGGCCTCCGGCACGAAGGCGTTGTCGGCCCGCAGCTACTACGCCCCGGCGATGGGCATCTTCTTCCTGCTCTTCGCCATCGGCTTCGGCGCCCGCAGCTTCTTCCAGGAGCGCAGCGGCGGCACCCTAGACCGGATCGCCGCCGCCCCGGTGGGGCCGGGCGCCATCCTGCTGGGCAAGTCGCTCGCGACCTTCGTCTACGGCGCGCTGAGCCTGGGCACCGTAGCGCTGGTGAGCTCGGTGCTCTTCCGCGCCGACTGGGGTCCCCCGCCGATGGTGGCGGCGATCGTCGTGGCGCTCTCCCTCACCCTCGTGGGGTTGACCGCCCTGGTCATCACCGTCGCCCGCACCGAGCGGCAGGCCGACGGCGTCGCCGCCATGGTGACCTTCGGTCTCGTGCTGCTCGGCGGCAACTTCATCTTCATCAACGCCGCTCCCCCCGCGCTGCGCACCCTGTCCCTGTTCACGCCCAACGGCTGGGCCCTGCGGGCATTCAGCGACCTCGCCGGGGGCGCCGGATGGACGGCGGCGCTGACCCCACTGCTGGCGATCCTGGCCTTCGGCGTGGTGACCCTCGGGGTCGCCTTCCTGCTGCGCCGTCGGGTGCTGGCATGAGGAAGCCCGGTATGGCGCGCGGCCGGCACGAGGACCGCGGGCACCACGACTGCGGGCACCACGACTGCGGGCACCACGACTGCGGGCACCACGACTGCGGGCACCACGACTGCGGGCACCACGACTGCGGGTACCACGGCGGCCGGCGGGCGAGCCGGCGGCGTGGGGCAGGGCGGGGCGCCCTGTGACCGCCGCCCTCGCCCTGGCCGCCGCCGAGCTGCGGCGGGTAGTGCGCGACCGCACCGCGTTGTTCTTCATGGTGCTGCTGCCGATCATCGTCATCCTGCTCGTCGGGGCGACCGTCTCCGGCAGCACCCGGATCCGGGTCGGCGTGGTGGGCGGCGGCTCCGGTCCCCTGGCCGCCCGGCTGGCCACCGACCTGCATGGCGCCGCCGGGGTCGACACCCAGTCGTATGCGTCGCCCACGCAGGCGCGCGAGGCCCTTCGCCGGGGTGAGGTGGCCGCCCTGGTGGAGCTGCCGGCCGACCTCGACCACCGGCTGGCCTCGGGTGGCAACGCCACCGTCGCCGTGGTCACCACGTCCGGCGTGGCGCAGTCGGCGCAGGGCGCCCTGTCCGCGACCCGGGCCGTCGTCGCGCGGCACGCCGCCACGGTCCAGGCGGCCAGGTTCGCGGCGGCGCACAGCGCCGTCTCGCTGCCCCAGGCCCTGGTGCTGGCCCGGCGGGTTGGCGCGGCAGTCCCGGCGACGACGGTGCGCACGGTCGTCGTGGACAGCCGCAGCAACTACCTGCCGCTGGGGTTCAGCTACAGCGCCCCGACGATGCTGGTGCTGTTCGTCTTCGTCAACGCCCTCGCGGGCGGCGCCGCCATGGTGCAGACGCGGCGCAGCGGGGTCCTCGCGCGGGCCCTGGCCGCGCCGGTCCGCCCGCGGGACATCGTCCTGGGCGAGGGGTTGTGCTACTTCCTGCTGGCCCTGGGCCAGGCGGCGCTCATCGTCGGTGTCGGAGCCCTGCTCTTCGGGGTGAGCTGGGGCAACCCGCTCGCAGCCTTCGTGCTCGTGGCCACGTGGGCCCTGGTCGGCACCGGCGCGGGGATGCTCTCCGGCACCCTCTTCCGCACCCCGGAGCAGGCCAGTGCCATCGGCCCGACCATCGGCATCGCCTTCGGCATGCTCGGCGGGTGCATGTGGCCGCTGGAGATCGTCCCGCCGGCGGTGCGCGCCCTCGGCCACCTCACCCCGCACGCGTGGGCCGTCGACGCGTGGGTCACCCTGCTCTCCCGCGGCGGCGGCCTGCTGGACATCCTGCGCCAGCTGGTGGTGCTGGCGGCGTTCGCGACCGCCCTGCTGGTCCTCGCCTCGCTGCGGCTTCGCCGCACCCTCGCCGCCTGAACCCGCCCTGGCGGCGTCACGGGCGGCCGCCCGTGGCCAGGGGGTCGGCCTCCGGCGGGTGACCACACGGCATACCGCACGAGGGGTGAGCACCCTCACGCCCGGTGGCGGAAGCCAGCCCCCTCCCCCATGGTTGCCTAGGGTGGCCCGCTCGCCCCCTGCGCAGCAGTGGCCCCCTGTGCACGCACCCCCCATGACGAAAGGGCGTCTCACCATGACGACCAGCCGCGAATGGCACCTCACCCGGCGACCCCACGGAGAGCCGGTCGACGACGACTTCGCACTCGTGGAGGTCGAGCTGCCGGCGCCCGAGGCCGGCCAGGTCGTCGTCCGCAACACCTTCCTGTCGGTCGACCCCTACATGCGCGGCCGCATGAACGACGCCAAGTCCTACGTCCCCCCGTTCGAGCTGGGCAAGGCGATGGACGGCGAGGCCGTCGGTGTCGTCGAGGCCGTCGGTGAGGACGCCGTCGACGCCACCGGTGCGCCGATCTCCGTGGGCGACATCGTGATCCACCCGCTCGGCTGGCGCACCCACGCCCTCGTGGCTGCCAAGCACGCGCGCATCCTCGACACCGACCTCGCGCCCGCGCAGGCCTACCTTGGCGTCCTCGGCATGCCGGGCCTGACGGCCTACGCCGGTCTGCTGCGGGTCGGGGAGTTCACCGAGGGCGACGCGGTGTTCGTCTCCGCCGCCGCCGGTGCGGTCGGCTCGCTCGTCGGCCAGATCGCCCGCCTCAAGGGCGCCTCCCGCGTCGTCGGCAGCGCCGGCGGCCCGGAGAAGGTGCAGTGGCTGCAGGACGACGCCGGCTTCAACGCGGCCGTCGACTACAAGGCCACCCCGATCCGCGAGGGCCTGGCCGAGGCCGCGCCCGAGGGCATCGACGTCTACTTCGACAACGTCGGCGGCGACCACCTCGAGGCCGCGATCGGCGCGCTGCGCAAGGACGGTCGCGCCGCGATCTGCGGGGCGATCTCGGTCTACAACAACACCGAGCCGGCCCCGGGCCCGCGCAACATGCCGATGATCATCGGCAAGCGGCTCACCCTGCGCGGCTTCATCGTCTCCGACCACCGCGACCTGCGCCCGCAGTTCGAGGCCGAGGTCGGCCAGTGGCTGGCCGAGGGCAAGATCGCCTGGCGCGAGACCGTCGTCGACGGCATCGAGAACGCCGTGGAGGGCTTCCGTGGCCTGCTCACCGGTGGCAACACCGGCAAGATGCTGATCCGCCTCTGAGCCGGTAGCACCGCCACCGAACACCGCCTGGCCCGCGTTTCCCGCCCCGAAGGAGGGGGAACGCGGGCCGGCGCTTGTCCGGTCGGTCTCCGCCGGCGCGCTCGGCTGCTCAGCTGGCCCAGGTGGGGCGCAGCGGCATGTGCGCGTCGCCGTCGGGGCCGACCTTGACGCCGAGCACCTGGTGCAGCTGGATGCTGTTCTCCTCGAAGGAGAGTCGCGACCCGGCCAGGTAGAGGCCCCACACCTTGGCGGTGCCCGTCCCGACCTCGGCCACGGCCCGGTCCCAGCCGGCGCTGAGGTTGCGGCACCAGTCGCGCGTGGTCATCGCGTAGTGCTCGCGCAGGTTCTCGGCGTGACGCACCTCGAAGCCGACGTCCTGCATCACCGTGGTGATGGTGCCGGAGCCGGTGAGCTCGCCGTCGGGGAAGACGTAGCGGTCGATGAACCCGCCGCGACTGATCCCCGGGTGCTTGTTGTCCGGCCGCGTGATGCAGTGGTTGAGCAACCGCCCACCCTCGCGCAGGCGGGCCTTGAGGAAGCGGAAGTAGCCCGGGTAGTTGCGCACCCCGATGTGCTCGGTCAGCCCGATGGAGCTGACGGCGTCGAAGCCGGTCTCCTTGACGTCGCGGTAGTCAAGGTGTCGCACCTCGGCGCGCTCCGAGATCCCTTCCTCCGCAATGGCCTTGGCCGCCCAGCGCGCCTGCTGGTCGGACAGCGTGACGCCGAGCGCGCTGACGCCGTAGTGCTTCACGGCGTGCCGGACCATGCCGCCCCAGCCGCAGCCCACGTCGAGCAGCCGCATCCCCGGCTGCAGCCCCAGCTTGCGGCAGACCAGGTCGTACTTGTTGGCCTGGGCCTCCTCCAGCGTCGCGTCGACGTGCGGGTAGCAGGCGCAGGTGTAGGTCATCGACGGGCCGAGCAGGATCTCGTAGAACGCGTTGGACACGTCGTAGTGGTGGTGGATCGCGTCGGCATCGCGCGCCTTGGAGTGCCGCAGCCCGTGGAGCAACCGGCGCCACGGGGCAGGGGTCTCCTGAGGGGGCAGCTCGGGTGGTCGGAATCCCTTGAGCCCCAACGACTTCAGGATCTCGGGCAGCTCGCCTGGCTTGGGCAGGTGCGGCTCGACCTCGTCACGGAAGGTACGCAGCAGCTCGTAGGGGTCGCCCGGGTCGGCCCCCTCGACCGTGAGGTCGCCGGCGACGTAGGCCCGGGCCAGCCCGAGCTCGCCCGGCGCCGTGGCGAGGTAGCGCACCGCACGCTCGTTGGCCAGGTGGATGGTGAAGCGCGAGTCCTCGCGCCCCGAGGACGACCCGTCGTATGCCGTGAACCGCACCGGGGTGCCAGGGTCGAAGACCCGGTCCAGCATCTGTCCGATCGTCAAGGTCATCTGCGTCTCACCGCCTTGTCGTAGAGCGAGGGCAACCGGCCCCCGGGGTCGTAACGCTCCTTGACAGCGGCCCAGGCCTCACCGCCGTAGCGCTGCCAGAAGTCCGCCTCGTCGTAGTAGGCGTCGGAGTAGAGCGACTTGTGTCCACCGAGGTCGTCCACCTCCTGCTCGATCGCACGGTTGACGTCACCGTCAGCCCGACCGTCGGCGATAGGCACGGTCGACCAGAACCCCACATTGACGTAGGTGTGGCCCGGCTCCAGCGGGTAGAGCGGCCACCCGGTCCGGCTGGTCGGGGTGTCGCGAAGAGCCAGCGGGCACAGCCAGACCGGCTCGATCGGCACCTCCTCGAGGAACCACCGCAGGAACTCGGCCGTGCGCTCCAGCGGGATCTCGACGTCCTGCACCACCCGCTCGGTCGGCGGCCGGCCGCGCCGCTCGTCGAGCCGGGCGAAGACGTGGTGGCGGTTCTCGAACGCGACGAGCTTCCAGTAGACGTCGCTGCGCAGCAGCCGGCTCGGCCACAGCCGGCGCACCACGGGGTGTTGCGCCCCGAAGGCCCGCGAGCACCAGAACCAGTCGGTGTCCCAGCGCCACAGGTAGTCGCGGACGGTGAGGAAGTCGACCGAGTGCTCGCGGATCGAGCGGTAGAAGATGCGCTGCCCGGTGTAGTCGCTGGTGAACGGCGCGTGGTCCTGCCAGTCGCCGAGGACCAGGTAGGACTCCCGCGCGGAGAAGACGACGCCGTCGACGAAGTCGACCGGCTCGCCCTCGTGCTCGCGGGTGGTGGTCACCCGCCCGATCGCCTCCTGGAGGGCGTCGAGGTCGGTGAAGCGCACGTGGCGCAGGCGCACGAACGGGTGGACGCGCTCGAGCTCGATCCGCAGCCGCAGCGCGTAGCCCAGCGAGCCGTAGGAGTTGGGGAAGGTGCGGAACAGGTCGGCGTGCTCCCCCTCCGGCCCGGCGACCACGACGTCGCCCGCGCCGGTGAGGATCTCGATCTCCCGCACGGACTCGTGCGGCAGGCCGTTGCGGAACGAGGAGGACTCGATCCCCAGGCCGGTCACCGCGCCACCGATGGTGATCGTCTTGAGCTGCGGGACGACCAGCGGCATGCACCCGACCGCAAGGGTTGCGTCGACGAGGTCCTCGTAGGTCGTCATCGCCTGCACATCGGCCACCAGCGCGTCGGGGTCGACCGAGAGCACGTGGGTCAGCCCGGAGACGTCCAGCCCGGGGACCCCGGTCGCATCCCGGGGCCGGAACAGGTTGGAGGTGCGCTTGGCGAGGCGCACGGGGTGACCGGGCGGCATACCGGCGAGCTGTGCCCGCAGCGCATCGCGCGCCGCCTCGTGGGCAGCGCCTCCCACCGCCTGGACCTGTGCGTGTGCCATGTGCCTCCCCAGCTCGGTGTCAGAGTAGGTCGGCATCGCCTCAGCGGCATCCGCAGGCGGGGCTACGCTCGACGGACCCGGGCCCGATGTGGCCCAGATCCCGTATGCCGGGACGCACGTCTCGCAGTACGGTCGCCTCACTAGGCTGTTCCCCGACCTGACAGCCGGACCCTGTGTGGGAGGCGTGCGTGTTTCGCAAGGTGCTCGTAGCAAACCGAGGCGAGATCGCGGTGCGGGCGTTCCGCGCCGCCACCGAGCTGGGGGCGGCCACGGTCGCGGTCTTCCCCCACGAGGACCGCAAGAGCGAGCACCGGCTCAAGGCCGACGAGGCCTACGAGATCGGCGAGCCGGGCCACCCGGTGCGGGCCTACCTCGACCCGCAGGAGGTCACCCGGGTCGCGACCGAGGCCGGCGCCGACGCGATCTACCCCGGCTACGGCTTCCTCTCGGAGAACCCGGCGCTGGCCGAGGCCTGCGCCGAGGCCGGGATCACCTTCGTCGGGCCGCCGGCGTCGGTGCTCTACCTCACCGGCAACAAGGCACGGGCCATCGCCGCCGCCAAGGCCGCCGGGCTGCCGACGCTGCGCAGCGCCGAGCCGAGCGACGACGTGGAGACCCTGCTGGCCGCCGCGGACGAGGTCGGCTTCCCGATCTTCGTCAAGGCCGTCGCCGGCGGGGGCGGCCGCGGCATGCGGCGGGTCGAGCGCCCCGAGGACCTGCGCGAGTCGCTCGAGGCGGCCATGCGCGAGGCCGAGTCCGCCTTCGGCGACGCGACGGTGTTCCTCGAGGAGGCCGTGGTCAGCCCGCGGCACATCGAGGTGCAGATCCTGGCGGACGCCTCGGGCAACGTCATCCACCTCTTCGAGCGCGACTGCTCGGTGCAGCGCCGGCACCAGAAGGTCGTCGAGATCGCGCCCGCACCGAACCTCCCTCCGGAGCTGCGCGAGCGCATGTGCGCCGACGCCGTGGCCTTTGCCCGGGAGATCGGCTACGTCAACGCCGGCACGGTGGAGTTCCTGCTCGCACCGGACGGGCGTTACGTCTTCATCGAGATGAACCCGCGCATCCAGGTCGAGCACACGGTGACCGAGGAGGTCACCGACGTCGACCTCGTGAGCGCGCAGCTGCGGATCGCCTCCGGCGAGACGCTGGAGGACCTCGGGCTCTCCCAGGACACCGTGCGCCTGCGGGGCGCGGCGCTGCAGTGCCGGATCACCACCGAGGACCCCTCCAACGGGTTCCGCCCCGACACCGGTCACATCACGGTCTACCGTTCCGCGGGCGGGTCCGGGGTGCGCCTCGACGGCGGCACCGTCTTCGTCGGGGCCGAGATCGGCGCCCACTTCGACTCCATGCTGGTCAAGCTCACCTGCCGTGGTCGCGACTTCGGCACCGCCGTGCGGCGGGCCCGGCGCGCCCTGGCGGAGTTCCGGATCCGCGGCGTCTCGACCAACATCCCGTTCCTGCAGGCGCTGCTCGACGAGCCCGACTTCGTGGCCGGGCGGCTCTCGACCTCGTTCATCGACGACCGGCCGCAGCTGCTCACCGCGCGCACGCCGGCCGACCGGGGAACCAAGCTGCTGACCTACCTGGCCGAGGTCACCGTCAACCAGCCCTACGGCCCGTCCCGGACCAGCGTCTCGCCGCGCAGCAAGCTGCCGGCCATCGACCGCGACGCGCCCCCGCCGCCCGGCGCGCGGGACCTGCTGCTGCGGGTCGGGCCGCAGGAGTTCGCCCGGGCCCTGCGCGAGCAGGTGCCGGTCGGGGTCACCGAGACGACGTTCCGCGACGCCCACCAGTCGCTGCTGGCCACCCGGGTGCGCACCCGCGACCTGATGCACGTCGCCCCGCACGTGGCGCGGCTGACCCCGCAGCTGCTCAGCGTCGAGGCCTGGGGCGGGGCGACCTACGACGTGGCGCTGCGGTTCCTGTCCGAGGACCCGTGGGAGCGCCTCGCCCTGCTGCGCGAGGCGATGCCCAACCTGCCGCTGCAGATGCTGCTGCGCGGGCGCAACACGGTCGGCTACACGCCCTACCCGACCAAGGTGACCGACGCGTTCGTCACGGAGGCCGCCCAGACCGGCATCGACATCTTCCGCATCTTCGACGCCCTCAACGACGTCGACCAGATGCGCCCGGCGATCGACGCGGTGCGCCAGACCGGGACGGCCGTCGCCGAGGTCGCCCTGTGCTACACCGGCGACCTGCACAGCCCGGCCGAGACGCTCTACACCCTCGACTACTACCTCAAGCTGGCCGAGCGCATCGTCGAGGCCGGCGCCCACGTCCTGGCGATCAAGGACATGGCCGGCCTGCTGCGGGCACCGGCAGCCCGGACCCTCGTGGCCGCGCTGCGTGAGCGCTTCGACCTGCCGGTGCACCTGCACACGCACGACACGGCCGGCGGCCAGCTGGCGACCCTCCTGGCGGCCATCGACGCCGGCGTCGACGCGGTCGACGTGGCCAGCGCCTCGATGTCGGGCACCACCAGCCAGCCGTCGATGTCGGCGCTGGTCGCCGCCACCGACGGCACGCCCCGCGCCACCGGCCTGGACCTGCAGACGGTCTGCGACCTCGAGCCCTACTGGGAGGGCGTGCGCCAGCTCTACGCCCCCTTCGAGTCCGGCCTGCCCTCCCCCACCGGACGCGTCTACACCCACGAGATCCCCGGTGGGCAGCTGTCGAACCTGCGCCAGCAGGCCATCGCGCTCGGCCTCGGCGACCGGTTCGAGTCGATCGAGGACATGTATGCCGCGGCCAACCGCATCCTGGGCAACGTCGTCAAGGTGACGCCGAGCTCCAAGGTCGTCGGCGACCTCGCCCTCGCCCTCGTCGGCGCCAACGCCGACCCGGCCGACTTCGAGGCCAACCCGACGAAGTACGACATCCCCGACTCGGTCATCGGCTTCCTCAACGGCGAGCTCGGCGTCCCGCCGGGCGGCTGGCCCGAGCCGTTCCGCACCAAGGCCCTCGAGGGACGCAAGGCCCGCCCGGCACTCACCGAGCTGACCGAGGAGGAGGAGGCCGCGCTGGCAGCCGACCCCCGGCATACCCTCAACCGTCTGCTCTTCCCCGGGCCGACCAAGGAGTTCGAGGCCTCCCGGGACGCCTACTCCAACCTCTCGGTGCTGGGCACTGGCGAGTTCCTGCACGGCCTGGCCGTCGGGACCGAGCACGAGGTCGACCTCGAGCCCGGCAAGCGCCTGCTGCTCGGCGTGCAGTCGGTCAGCGAGGCCGACGAGCGCGGGATCCGCACCGTCATGTGCACCGTCAACGGCCAGCTGCGGCCGGTGCAGGTGCGCGACGAGTCGATCGCGGTCGACGTGCGCGCCGCGGAGAAGGCCGACCCGTCCCGGCCGGGCCACGTCGCGGCGCCGTTCGCCGGGGTCGTCTCGCTCTCGGTCGAGGTGGGCCAGCAGGTCGAGGCCGGCGCCCAGGTCGCCACCATCGAGGCGATGAAGATGGAGGCCGCGATCACCACCCCGGTCGGTGGCACCGTCGACCGGCTCGCGATCGGCTCCCAGCAGCAGGTCGAGGGCGGCGACCTCCTCCTCGTCGTGACCTGACCCGCCGGCCCGGCACGCGGTGTCGCGCGCGGCTCACCAGGAGCCGGAGCCACCCCCGCCGCCACCGCCGCCGGAGAACCCGCCCCCGCCGAACCCGCTGCCACCCGACGAGCCCGGGGTCGAGGTGAAGGTGCCGCTGGCGGTGGTGGAGAAGCTGTCCACGCCGCTGGCGATGTCCTGGAACCCGCCGAACCCGCCGGGCCCGAAGACGTACCAGGTCGGCATGACCAGCGGCTGGCCCGCGGCCGTGGCCGCCTCCGCCACGTCGGCGAAGACCTTGGCCCACCGGTCGGCGACGCCGAAGACGATCGCGAAGGGCAGGTAGCGGCTGAAGATGTTGGACGCCTCGTCGAAGGCGATCTGGTTGGCCTCGGCGGTCAGCAGGTACTGCTTGAACCCGAGCGACTGCGCCAGCACCGCGCTGCCCCGGGCGGTGCGCGAGGCCATCCGGTTGCCGAGCACCTTGACGATGACCCCGGCCAGGACGAGGCCGCCGGCCAGCATGATCCCTGACGGGATGGGGAAGCCGACTCCGCCCCGGGCGTCGACGGCGCTGCTGTGCAGCCCAAAGAACCAGCCGGACCCGACGCCGATGATCACCAGCGCCGTGCCGACGCCGCTCCACACCCGTCGCTGGGTCTGCGGCGACTTGCGGAACCACCCCCGCCGCACGACCTCGGCATACATGTCCGCCTGCACCGAGGACAGCGTCGAGGCGAACTGGTTCTTCAGCTCCGAGAGCAGCACCGGGTTGCTCTCGCGGAAGAGGCCGTTGAGCAGGACCTGCTCGTAGGTCAGCAACGGCTCGCCGGCCGGCGGCGGCAGGGCGGTCAGCTCCCAGTCGGTGCGCTTGAACATCCCCGAGCCGGACACCTCGCGGACCGTGAGGAACCCGCGCACCGCCAGGTCCACCACGGTGGCGCTGACGTCGATCGTGTTGGCCTGCTCGTCGATGATCGTGCCGACCATGCCCGGCTGCACGCCCTGCGGCGGCTGGAACTGCACTGCCACGGCCCCGGGCCGCGAGCCGCGCACGACCTGCCCCTCGGCCCCGTCCGCAGGCGTGAGGCCCGGCGTCAGACCGGCATACTGCTCGTCCCTGCCGCGGGTCCACACGAGGAACCCCATGAGCGCCGCCGCCAGGACCGGGATCGTGATGCCGGTGCCGATCCCGAGCAGGCTGACCGCCCGCGCCACCCCGGGCGAGAGCGTGCTGCCCTGCCCGGTGTCGAAGCCGGTGTCCGTGCCGCCGGCGCGCAGGTCCGGCGCGGTGTCGGTGAACGCGGCCACCGGCATGGCCGCGACGACGCTCACCTGCTGGTATGGCGCGAGCCTGGTCGCGCTGTAGGTCGCCGTGGCGCCGGGCTGGGCCGCGCACTGGGTGGTCGAGCCCTGCGCGCCGTAGTAGCAGGCTGCTTTGGTCACCGCTGCGGGGCCGTGGACGGTGACCTTGACCGCGTCGGTGGGGACGGCCGTCGCGTCGCCGGTGACGTTCCAGTAGAGCTCGACGTGGTCGGGGAAGCCGTTGACCACGTGGGCCAGGTGGTAGCGGACGACGTAGGTCTGGGTGCCCTCGACTGTCTGGTCCGGGTTGCCGATGCGGATGACCTCGTCGGCCCCGAGCTGCGAGACGTCGACGTCCGCCGGCGCACCCGAGGGGCTGGCGGCGCTCACGTCGGACATCTCGTAGACCCGGTGCTGGTCCTTGCTGTTCTGGTAGCCCTGCTGGGTGGTGACGTAGCGCTTGATGCCGTGGTGCTCGCCGGTGCTGCCGAAGTCCCACACCAGCGTCTCGGTGACGTCCATGCCGCCGTCGGCCTGCACGGCGTAGTCGGCGGTGAGCGACACGATGTGCTCACCTCCGGCCGCCACTGCCGCGGCCGGCAGCCCGACCATGACCCCCAGTGCGGCCAGCACCGCGAGCAGTGCCCGCAGCCTCCCCCGTCCGCCCACCGGCGTCACCTCTCCGTTCGGTGCGACATCGCCCGCTGCGCCTCGCGGTTGTCCTGGCGCTCACGCAGCGCGTGCCGCTTGTCGTACTGCTTCTTGCCCTTGGCCAGGGCGATCTCGACCTTGGCCCGGCCGTCCTTGAAGTACAGCGACAGCGGCACGATGGTGTGCCCGGCCTCGCGGGTCTTGATGATCAGCTTGTGGATCTCGTCCTTGTTGAGCAGCAGCTTGCGCCGGCGCCGGGCGGCGTGGTTGGTCCACGTGCCCTGGGAGTACTCCGGGATGTAGACGTTCTCCAGCCAGATCTCGCCGTTGTACTCGCTGGCGAACCCGTCGATGAGCGAGGCCCGTCCGGCGCGCAGCGACTTCACCTCGGTGCCGGTCAGGACGAGGCCGGCCTCGAAGGTGTCCTCGATGAGGTAGTCATGACGCGCCTTGCGGTTGCTCGCAACCAGCTTGCGTCCCTGCTCCTTGGCCACCGTCGCCGTCCCTTTCCTCGCGTGCCTGAACCGCGGGGTAACCCTAACTGCCCGGGAGGCGGCGCAGCGACGGCCTTTCGTCGCTGCGCCGGGAGACGCCGGTATGCCGGGTGGCCGGGTGCCGCGTCAGAGCCACTTGCGCGGGTTGACGGGGTTGCCGTCCTCCCGCGTCTCGAAGTGCAGGTGGCAGCCCGTCGACATGCCGGTGGTGCCGGAGTAGGCGATGAGCTGCCCGCGGCTGACGTGGCCACCGGTGACCACCCAGCTCGAGAGGTGGTTGTACGTGGTGGTCAGGTCGACCCCACCGACGATGCCGTGGTCGAGCACCAGCTGGTTGCCGTAGCCGCCCGAGGCCGACTCGGGGACCGCCATGATCACCGAGCCGGAGGCGGCGGCGTGCACCGGCGTGCCGCAGCCGACGGCGAAGTCGAGGCCGTCGTGGTTCTGCCAGCGCTGGGCCACCGGGTCGAAGCGCCAGCCGAACTCCGACGAGGTCGGGCCGGCCACGGGGTAGCTGAGGTAGCCGCCACTGGCCGGGATGCCCTGGCTCGGCACCGGGCGGTGCGCGCGCCGGGCCGCGGCGGCACGGGCGGCTGCGGCCCGTGCAGCGGCGAGCTTGGCCGCCCGGGCACGCGCCGCGAGCACGGCGGCCAGGTGGCGGGACTGGGCCTGCATCCGCGACAGCCGGCCGGCCTCGCGCGCCTTCTTGGCGGCCACGGACGCGGCGTACTTCTTCTGCGCGGCCTCGAGCAGCTGGAGGCGCTGCTTGGCCTTGGCCGCGAGGTCCCGTGCCGACTGGGCTGCGGCGACGGCCTTCTCGGCCTGCACCTTCAGCAGCGCGACCTGCCGACGGACGGCGGAGAGGTGGTCCTGGACGGCGCGGCCCTCGGCGTGCTGGGTCGCCAGCCGCCGGAGCGCGCCGCTCTGCAGCCGCATCACCGTGTCGACCAGGACGACGCGCGTGGCGAAGTCGTCGGGGCTGGTGGCGTTCAGCGCCACGGACAGCTCCCCCATCCCGCCCTGCTGGTAGCTGCGCCGGGCGAAGTCCCCGATCAGGTCGCTGGTCTGCTGGGTGTCCTTGGCGTTGGCCGTGAGCATGTCGTCGGCCTTGGCCTCGTTGGCCTGCGCGACGGCCAGCTGCTCGGCCACGTCCTGGTTGTGCTTCTCGGCGGCGACCACCTTGGCCTGGGCCGCGGCCAGCTCGCGCTGGGCGATCGGCAGCTCGGCCTGGGTGCGCTTCAGGGCCAGGAAGGCGTCGGCGAGGTCCTTGGAGGTGTCGTCGAGCTGGCTGCGCAACGTCGCGATCTGCTTGTCGATCCGGGCCTTGTCGCCGCGCGTGTCGGCCTGGCCGACCGGGGCGAGGAACAGCCCGGCGCTGGTCAGCAGAGCGGTCGCAACGACCACCCAGCGGCCGCGCCGGAGCCGGCGGGTGGGCGACGTCTCGGGGGGTAGCGCGCTCATCAGCATCATTGCTACCACAGGCCACACCCGTCACACCGGCTTTCCGCCGGTGAGTTGACGATCCCGTGACCTCGCGCGCCCGGGCCGCGCGCGTCATACCGGGCCCGGCCCGGCGGCCCGGCGCGTCTGACCTGGCGCGGCTCGTGCCGCGCGGCTCAGACGCGCAGGTAGCGCCGCAGGGTGAACCAGGAGGTGATGATCGCCAGGGCAGCGCCGCTGCCCACCAGCCACGGCGTCATGACCCAGACGTCACCCACGCCGACGAAACCGATCGGCAGGATCGTGGCAAGGAACCCGGTGACGCCGTAGTGCACCGTGGCCCACAGCAGGCCCACCGCCAGGCCGCAGCCGACGAGGGTCGCGACCACGGTCTCCATGATGAACGGCAGCTGGATCACGAAGGAGGAGGCGCCGACCAGGCGCATGATGCCGGTCTCGCGGCGCCGGCTGAACGCTGTCTGCCGGATCGTCGTGGCCATCAGCAGCATCGCGCAGAGGACCATGATCGCGGCCAGGCCGACCGCGCAGTAGCTCATGATGTTGAGGGCCTTGAAGAACTTGTCGAGCAGCGCCCGCTGGTCCTGGACCTGCTCGACGCCCGGCGCCCCCTGGAACGAGCTGGAGATGACGGCGTACTTGCTGGCATCGCTGAGCTTGACCCGGAAGCTCTCCGGCATCTGGTCGGGCTTGACGTTGTCGACGATCGGGCTGTTCTTGAACTGCACCTTGAACCGGTCGTAGGCCTCCTGCGGCGACTCGTGGAAGACCTGCTTGACCAGCGGCTTCATGTCCTCGAGCTGGCTCTGGATCTGGCTGCGCTGCTCGTCGGTGACGGGCCCGGTGGCGCACGAGGGCGTGTCGGAGTTCTTGGTGCACAGGAAGATCGAGACCTGGACGCGGTCGTACCAGTAGTCCTTCATCGTCTCGACCTGACGCTGGGCCAGCAGGCCGAAGCCGAGGAAGAACAGCGACACCATGGTCACGAGCACGACCGAGACGGCCATGGACATGTTGCGGCGCAAGCCGATCCAGATCTCGCTGAGGATGAACTGCAGTCGCATCGTTCTCTTCCGGTCGCTTCCGTGGCAGGTGCGGTCAGGGTCGGTTCGGTATGCCGGGTGGCCGGCTAGCGCTGCACGCCGTAGACGCCGCGGCTCTGGTCGCGCACGAGCTCGCCGTGGTCGAGCTCGACCACGCGCTTGCGCAGCTGGTCGACGATCTCGTCGTCGTGGGTGGCCATGACGATCGTGGTGCCGGTGCGGTTGATCCGGTCCAGCAGGCGCACGATGCCCAGGCTCGTCGTCGGGTCGAGGTTGCCGGTGGGCTCGTCGGCGATGAGGATCGCCGGCTTGTTCACGAAGGCGCGGGCGATCGCCACGCGCTGCTGCTCACCGCCGGAGAGCTCGTGCGGGAAGCGCTTCTCCTTGCCCTCGAGGCCGACCAGCTCCAGCGTCTCGGGCACGAGCTGCTTGATGTCGTGACGGCTGCGGCCGAGCACCTGCAGCGCGAAGGCGACGTTCTGGAAGACGGTCTTGTTGGGCAGCAGGCGGAAGTCCTGGAAGACCGTGCCGATCTCGCGGCGCAGCGCGGGGACCTTGCGCGAGGGCATCGTGGCCAGCTCGCGGCCGGCGACGAGGACGTTGCCGGTGGTGGCCGCCTCCTCCTTGAGCACCAGGCGCAGCAGCGTGGACTTGCCCGACCCGGACTGCCCGACGACGAAGACGAACTCGCCCCGCTCGACCTCGAGGCTGATGTCACGCAGCGCCGGACGCGAGGACCGCGGGTAGGTCTTGCTGACGTTCTCGAAGCGAATCATGCGCGAGGGGGGCCCTTGCCGGCTCGGGGACGGGACGGCATACCCGTCCCGGCGACGGACCGGACATGCGCCTTCGAGCGTAGGCGGGACCCACCCGAATTGCGGGGACTTCACGAACCTCGGCGTGTGCCGCGGCGGGTGGGCCGCCGCGGCCGCCCCGGCCTACTCCGCGGCGCGCTCGGCGGCGAGCTTCCAGCGGATGCCGGCCTCGATGAAGCCGTCGATGTCACCGTCGAACACGGCGCTGGTGTTGCCGACCTCGTGCTCGGTGCGCAGGTCCTTGACCATCTGGTACGGGTGCAGGACGTAGGAACGCATCTGGTCGCCCCAGCTGGCCTTGACGTCGCCGGCGAGGGCCTTCTTGGCCGCCTGCTCCTCGGCCTGGCGCTGGAGCAGCAGGCGGGACTGGAGGACACGCAGGGCGGCGGCGCGGTTCTGGATCTGGGACTTCTCGTTCTGCATCGAGACGACGATGCCGGTGGGGATGTGTGTCATGCGCACCGCCGAGTCGGTGGTGTTGACCGACTGGCCACCCGGGCCCGAGGAGCGGAAGACGTCGACCTTGATCTCGTTCTCGGGGATCTCGATGTGGTCGGTGGACTCGATCAGCGGGATGACCTCGACCGCGGCGAAGCTGGTCTGGCGGCGGCCCTGGTTGTCGAACGGGCTGATCCGCACGAGGCGGTGGGTGCCGGCTTCCACGCTGAGGTTGCCGAAGGCGTAGGGCACCTTGACCTCGAAGGTGGCCGACTTCAGGCCGGCCTCCTCGGCGTAGGAGGTGTCGAGGACCGTGGTCGGGAAGCCGTGACGCTCGGCCCAGCGCAGGTACATCCGCATCAGCATCTCGGCGAAGTCGGCGGCGTCGACGCCACCGGCGCCGGCGCGGATCGTCACGACCGCCTCGCGCTGGTCGTACTCGCCGCTGAGCAGGGTGCGCACCTCGAGCTCGCCGACGGCCTTGCGCAGGGCGACGAGCTCCTTCTCGGCCTCGGCCAGGGTCTCGGCGTCGCCGCCGTCCTCGGTGGCCATCTCGACGAGCACCTCGAGGTCGTCGATGCGCTGGTCCATGCCGGTGATGCGCTCGAGCTCGGCGTTGAGGCGGGACAGGCTGGAGGTGACCTGCTGGGCCTTCTCCGGGTCGTCCCACAGGTCGGGGGCGGCGGACTGCTCCGACAGCTCGGCGATCTGGGACTTCAGCCGGTCGAGGTCGGTCACCTGCCGCACCGACTCCATGGTCGTGCGCAGGTCCTTCAGCTCAGATGCAAAGTCGGTCGCCACGAGGGGAAGCCTACGCGAGCGGGGCGGTCCGCCTGACACGGCGGCGGGGGCAGGACCTCCGGCACTGACCGGCGAAGGCCCCGCGGCGGGATGCTGTTGCCACGTCAAACACCGCGTCCCCGGGGGTGCCCCATGAAGGTCCTGCGCCGGCTCCTGCCCCTCCTCCTCGCGACGGGGGTGGTGCTCCCCCTCGCGGCGCCGGCCGCGGGCGCGGCCGCCCCCGCGGTCCCCACGCTCGTCGGCATCCGGGCCGCCCACCACCCCACCTTCGACCGGGTCGTCTTCGACTTCGCCGGTGGCCTGCCGGCCAGCCGCCAGGTGGCCTATGTGAGCAGCCTCGTCGGCGACGCCTCCGGGCTGCCGGTGCCGATCGCCGGGCGCGCCATCCTGCGGGTGCGCTTCTCCCCCGCCAACGCCCACGACAGCGCCGGTCGGTCGACCGCACCGAGCCGGGTCGCCTTCGCCCTGCCCAACGTGATGACCGTGGTCCGCTCCGGTGACTTCGAGGCGGTGACCACCTACGGCATCGGCCTGGCCAGCCGGCAGGCGGTCCACGTGTTCACGCTGACCAACCCCAGCCGGGTGGTCGTGGACATCGGTGCCGCCTTCCCGACGGTCCTGCGGCGGGTGTGGTTCTTCAACCAGCCGCGCTTCGTGGCCAACCGCGAACCGTTCTTCACCCCGGTGCTGCGCCCGGTGCTTCCCCTCACCCCGGCCACCGGGGTGATGGACCGCATCTTCGCCGGCCCGACGGCCGCCGAGACGGCAGTGGGCCTGCGCCACCTGGCCTCCGGCGCCACGGGCTTCCGCGCCCTGTCCATCAGCGGAGGGGTGGCGCGGGTGCAGCTGACCGGCGGGTGCAGCAGCGGTGGCTCCACCGTGACGATCGCCGGCGAGATCATGCCGTCACTGCGGCAGTTCGCCTCGGTCGACTGGGTCAAGATCTATGACCCCAGCGGGCACACGGGCAGCCCGACCGGGCTGCGTGACTCCATCCCGGAGTGCCTGGAGCCCTAAGGCGCAGACGCCGTGACGCCCCCGGCGGGGCGTCACGGCCGTTAGCCCATGTGCTCGCTGCTGATCAGCCAGCTGTCGCCCTGGCGCACGAACGTGAACGCGTGCCGCTCGGTCGAGGTCGTCCCGTCCTGCTTGACGTAGGTCAGCCGGGCCGTGGCCGTCCGACCGGTGGCGTCGGCCTGCACCGAGCCGACCCGCACGGCGGCGATGGTCCGCCAGAACTGGTCGTAGCCGGACCGGCCGCCCGCCTGCGCCTGCATCCCGGGGGTGAGCTCGGCCCACGTGACGTCCCGGTTACTGGTCACGTTGGCGAAGTAGGAGCGCACGAACTGCGACAGGCCCGCGTCGGTGCCCGCCGAGGACCTCGTCGGGCTGCTCGTGGCGGTCGTCGGCGCCTGGGTCGGGGTCGACGGCGTGCTCGTCGGCGTGCTGGGCGTGGTGCTCGGCGGGTGGGAGGCGGTCGGGGTCGGCCGGGCGGCCGGCGACGACGGGCGCGGCGTGGACCCGCCGGCTGCGGGCGCCGGGCTCTGGCCCCCGCGGTGGCTCAGCGCGTAGCCGCCGACCAGGAGCAGGAGCACGACCACCAGCGCCAGGATGGGCAGGGCCCGGCCGCGACGGCGGGTGTCGATGACGTCGCTGTCCTCGCGGTCCATGCCGGAGCCGGAGCCGGCCCCCGGTGCCGCAGTCACGGGAGCAGCCGGGGTGGGCGGGGTCGGCGGGCCGGCCGCGGACGCCGCGCCAGCTGCCCCCACGACCGCAGCCTCCTCCGCCGCCGGTGCCTGAGCCGCCGCAGCCGCGGCCGGCTTCCAGGGCTGGGTCGGCTCGTCGGGGTCGGTGGGCACCGGGGTCACGACGGGAGCGACCCTCGTCGGAGCGGCCGCGAGCGGCGTGGTGGGGCCGGACACGGTGCCACCACGGGCGACCGTGCCGAGCTGCTTGGCGGCCGTGGCCATGTCCCAGCGCTGGGCCGGGTCCTCGTGCATCATCTCCGCGATGGCGGGCTCGAGCGGACCGGCGTGCTCGAGCGGTCGCGGGCGCTGGGTGGCGATGGCCTGGAGCACCGCGATCGGGTTGGGCCGGGACTCGTACGGCCCGCGCCCCTCCACCGCGGCATACAGGGTGGCGGCCAGGGCCCACACGTCGGAGGCCGCGTCGGGGTCGTCGCCGCGCGCGAGCTCGGGCGAGAGGTAGCCGGGGGTGCCGGTGACGAAACCGGTCTGGGTCAGCTGCTCGTCGCCGTGACCGCGGGCGATGCCGAAGTCGCTGATCTTGGGCCGGCCCCACCGGTCGATGAGGACGTTGGCCGGCTTGATGTCGCGGTGGACGATGCGCCGCTCGTGAGCGCGCGCCAGGGCGCCCGCGAGCTGGGAGCCGATGTCCGCCACCCGCTGCGGGGAGAGGCGGCCCTCCTTGGCGATCTCGTCGGCGAGGGTGCGGCCCTCGACGTACTCCATGACCAGCCAGGGCCGGCCGTCGTGGTCGGCGACGTCGTAGACCGCGACGGCGTTGGGGTGGTTCAGGGCGGCGGCAGCCCGCGCCTCACGCATGGCACGACGCTTCTCGACCACGCTCTCGCCGGGCAGGGCCCCGATCTGCTTGACCGCGACCTCGCGACCGAGCACCTCGTCACGGCACAGCCACACCGTGCCCATGCCGCCGCGACCAATGGCCCGCTCGACGTGGTAGCGGCCGGCAATCCGCTGCCCTTCCATGGGGTCCTCTCTCTTCGGCTTTAGGCGCTAACCCTAGAGGGGTTCGCCGCAGAACCGAACGCCGCCCTCGGGCTGGACGCGACACCCTGACCACCAGTGCAAAGCGGTGCTGGTCAGGGGCTCGGCGCTCCAGCCGGACCTCCCGCGAGCGGTCCACGTCGCGGACGTCGGTCGGCGTGGATCGGGGCGCCGCCGCTCACCGGACCACCGCGCGGGCGCGGGACCGGACGTCGATGGTCACCGTGTCACCGAGGGCCGAGACCACGGCCGAGAACAGCGGGACCTGCGCGGTCCCCCGCAGCTGCACGACCGCGGATCGGCCGTCCGGGCTGCCGGTGCCGGGCAGCAGGGCCCAGTCGGCCACCCCGTGCGGGCGCCCCTCCGACTCCAGGTAGCGCGCCGCGGCCTCGCGCACGGGGCCGTCACCGACGCGCACCGTGGTGTCCAGACCCTGCTGGTAGGTGCTGCGCTGGTCCAGCTCGTCCGCCGCCGCGAGCGCCGCGCCGTCGGCGGCGTCGGTCAGCCGGATCCGGGCCAGCTGCAGGGCGGTGACGTCGACGGCCCCGACCACGAGCAGCAGCGCGATGACCGTGAAGCCCAGCACCAGCAGCATCACCTGCCCGCTGTCCTCGCCGGCGCCGGACCGCGCCCTCAGGTCCGCCCAGGAGCGCCTCATCGCAGCCCCCCGAAGCGCTCGACCACCTCGGAGTGCGTCGCCGTGACCGGCACCTGCGTGGGCACGACGCCGTCGAGCAGGGAGGGCACGAACGGCAGCGGCACCGCGACGGTGGCGGTGGCCCCGACCCGGCCCTCCGGGCGCAGGCAGGGGGTGCCGTCGCACCGCAGCTGGACCTGCCCCTGTCCCGCGAAGCCCTGGTCGGCGAACGCCAGCCCGGCAGCCGCCTCGGCCCGCCCCCCTGCTTGTCCCGGCGCCGGGGACGTCGCATAGGCGCGGACCGCCTCCCGGGAGGCGGCTGACACGGCATACGCACCCGCCTGGATCCGGGCCATCACCATGACGAGGTAGCAGACCGGGATCATCATCAGCACGGCGAGGAAGACGAACTCCACGACCGCGCTGCCGGCCTCGATGGGTCCCCAGCGGCGGGCGAGGCGGGCCGTCTTCCGGTCGCACCACCGCCTGGCCCGGCTCACTGTCGCTCCTCGAACGCGCGGCCGTGCACGGTCAGCGCATCGCTCGGGCCGAACCACGCGAGGACCGGCAGCGGGGCAGAGACGTCGACCTGCACCACGCGCACGCCGCCGACCACCCGCTCGCCGGCGGAGACGTTGCCGGCGTAGCGGTCGGAGAGGCTCGCGGAGATCAGCGATCGGGCCCGACCCGCACCGTCGGCGGGCGTCGTGTCCGCCCTTGCCCCGAACCGGGCGCCGTCAACGGCGCAGGCGATCAGGGTGTTGCGGATGTGCAGGGCCAGGCCGACCTGGAAGACCCCGAGGAAGAGCAGGCTGACCAGCACCGAGACGAGGGCGAAGTCGACCACGGCCGACCCGCGCTCGTCCGACCCGCCGGCCCTGGCCCGGCTCACCGCGGGCCGGTCACCGACGACATGGCCTCGGTGAACATCGCCTGGAGCTGGTCGCCGGCCAGAGCCCAGAGCACGGTGACCAGGCCCGCGGTCATGATCGTGATGAGCACCCATCCGGGGACGTCGCCCCGGTCGCCGGCCCCGAGCCGCCGCGCCAGCCACGCGGTCGCCTGCCCCGGCCAGGTGCCGACTCCGGTCACGCTCAACCTGGTCCGCTTCATGGTCGTTCCCCCTCCGTGTGCGGTCATTGGTTTCTTGGTCTCAGATCGAGAAGCGCAGGAAGGCCAGGCCCGGGTAGAGGGCGAAGACCACGGTGACCGGAAGGACGAGGAACACCACCGGAATCATCATCGCGATCTCCTTCTTGCCGCCCTGCTCGAGCACGGCCCGGCGCCCCGCCTCCCGGGCGTCCTGCGCCTGCGCCCGCATCACGTCAGCGAGCGGGGTGCCCCGTTCGACGGCGATGACGATGCCGTCGACGAACCGGGCCAGGCTGGCCAGCCCGGTGCGATCGGCCAGGCCCTGCAGGGCGTTCGGGAGGTTCGCCCCCGCGCGGGCGTCCGCGAGGCAGGTGCGCAGCTCGCCGGACAGCTCACCCCCGGAGAGCCGGCAGACCCGCTCCAGGGCCCCGACAGCGCCCTCACCGGCACCGATCGCGAGGGCGAGCAGCTCGGCGATGGTGGGCAGCTCCAGCAAGATCCGCGCCTCGCGGGCCGCAGCCTGGCGGCTGAGCCGCTGGTCGCAGGCCACGAGCCCGGCGGCCACGGCGAGGAGGACCAGGGCCACCAAGCCCGACGGGCCACCCTTGCCGCGCAGCCAGAGGGCGGCTGCGACGGCGAGCCCGAGGACCCCGCAGGCCGCTGCCCAGAGGACCTGCTCGGCGCGGAAGGAGTCCACGTCGACGGGGCGCCCGGCCCGGCCGAGGCGGCGGCGGACCGAGAGCGTGCCGCCGAGGACCCGGTCCACGGCGCGGGCCAGGTAGGCGACGACGGGCCGCAGGAGTGCGGGCACGCCAGTGCCCGGGCCCGCAGGTCCGCCCAGCAGTCGGGAGGGCCGCGGCGTGTCACGCAGGTAGGGGGCGAGCCGATCCTGGAGCCCGGGGCGCCGGCGCACGGGCAGCCCGGCCACCAGCAGCACCAGGCCGAGGGCCAGCACGAGACCCACGGCCCCGCCGCCCACGGACCAGGTGCATCCGGCGAGCGCCGCGGGGCTCATCGCAGCACCCTCGGGTCCTCGGGCAGGCGGCCGATCCGGACCATCGCCCGGTAGGCCACCAGGCACACGCCGGCGCCGACGAGCAGCACGAGCGCACCGGCGGGGCGGCCGTAGGCGGCCAGCGACTCCCCCCGGGTGGACATGAGGGCCAGCACGATCCACGGTGCGGCCACGGCCAGGCGGGCGGCGTTGATCGTCCACCCCTGCCGGGTCTCCATCTCCGCGCGGGCACGCGCGTCCTCGCGCAGGAACGAGGACAAGGTCCGCAGCAGCCGGCCCAGGTCGCTGCCGCCGACCTCGCGGGCGATGCGCACCGACTCCACGAGACGGTCGGCGACCGGGTCGGCCAGCGAGTCCTTGAGCCGGTCGAGGCTGTCCTGGAACCGCCCGGTGGCGCGGTAGTCCTCGGCGAAGGCGGCGAAGGGCGGGCGCAGCTCCTCCGGCCCGCGCACCCGCAGCTGGCTCAGCGCCTCGGGCAGGGCCAGCCCGGCGCGCACGCCCGAGGCGATGTTGTCGACGACGTCCGGCCACAGCTCGCGCAGCACCGCCCGACGGCCGCGGGCCCGCGCCCGGACCAGGCCGACGGGAGACCAGGCGGCCATCAGGGCGAAGCTCGCGGCGATCGGGACGACACGGGTTGCCCCCCAGAAGCCCAGGAACATCAGGACCCCGACAAGCAGCGCCGCGGCCAGCAGGGCCGTGGGCCGGACCCCCTCGAACCCCGCCTGCGCCAGCTCGTCGGCCAGCCGGGCGAGACCCTTGCGGCGCCGGCGGGTCGTGGCCGGCCGTGGCCAGAACGACCACCAGATGCAGAACAGGCCCGCCCCCAGAAGCAGGCCCACCATCAGGCCACCCATCACGCCTCCCCGGCGAGCAGGGCGGCGACGTCATAGCCGGCGCGCTCGAACCGGTCGAGGTGCGGCGGGAAGCCCTCGGCCCGGCGCAGCCGCCCGTCCCGGGCGGTGAACAGGTCGGCGATCTCGACGACGTCGGCCTCCACCCGACCGGGCACGCCCACGATCTCGCGGACCCGGCGGACACCGTCGCGGTCCAGGCCGAGGTGCACCACGACGTCGATCGAGCCGGCCACGGTCGGCACGACGAAGCGGCTGCCGACGTTCTCCCCGGCCAGCAGGGGCAGGGTGCACATCTTCGTGACGGCCTCGCGGGCGCTGTTGGCGTGCAGCGTCGCCATGCCCGGCAGTCCGCTGTTCAGGGCGATGAGCAGGTCCAGGCTCTCGGCCTGGCGCACCTCCCCGACGATGATCCGCGAGGGGCGCATCCGCAGGGCCTCGACCACGAGCCGGCGCAGCGGGACCTCACCGGTCCCCTCCAGGCTGGGTTGTCGGCACTGCAGCGCCGCCACGTCGCGCAACGGGATCCGCAGCTCGAAGACCTCCTCGCAGGTCACCACCCGCTCCTTGGGCGGTATGGCGGCGGCCAGGCAGTTGAGCATCGTCGTCTTGCCGGCCTGGGTGCCCCCGGCGACGAGCACGTTGAGCCCACTGACCACCGCGGCCTCGAGGAAGCGGGCGGCCTGTCGGGTCAGCGTGCCGAGCTGGACCAGGTCGTCGAGGTGGTCCGCCTTGACGACGAACTTGCGGATGTTGACCAGCCAGTGGCGCCGCGAGATGTCCGGGATGACGACGTGGAGGCGGGACCCGTCGGCGAGCGTGGCGTCGACGAACGGGGAGGACAGGTCCACCCGGCGCCCGGACGGCTTGAGCATCCGCTCGACCAGGTCGCGCACGTCGTCGGCGGTGAGGATCGTGGTGGTCAGCTCCGCGACCCCGTCCCGGGCCACGAAGACCTTGCCTGGCTCGTTGACCCAGATCTCCTCCACCCGCGGGTCGTCCAGGTAGGGCTGAAGAGGCCCCAGGCCGGCGACCGCGTCGAGCACCGCCTTGACCGCGGTGTCGAGGTCGTCCAGGGCCGGCAGGCCGCCGTGCAGCGACCGGTCGTCGTAGTCGGCGACGGCCTCGCGGACGAGCCGGCCGACCTCGCGGGTGTCGCGCGAAGGATCCAGCCCGGACCGGCGGATCAGCTCCCGCACCTCTGACTCGACCGTGCCGACCGCGTCCACGTCACGCTCCCCCCGAAGCCTCGCCGCCGCCACCGGGATCCGTGCCTCCGGCGGCCTGACCGCACCGATGCTAGGTCGGTACGAGCAGCCCTCGCCGAGCCGGCTGTGGACAACCGCCCGCCGGCGGGAAGCCCTGTGGACAAGCGGTTTCCGCGTCCCTGACCCGGACCACAATGACTGCCGGTGCGCCCGCCCGCGGCGCCCGAGCGTGGGGGTGACGGCTGTGGACTTCCGCCTGAGCGTCGTGGCTCCGGGCGGCACAGGCGTGCCCGTCGACCTGCTGCTGCGCACGCCCGCGGGCGCCACCGCCGCCGACCTGCGAGCGTCACTCGCCGAGGCGAGCGGGTATGCCGGCCTGTCGCCTCGGCTGTTCATCCACGGTGAGCCCGTGCCGGAGGACCTGCCCGTCGGGACAGCTCCCCTGCTCCAGGGGTGCATGGTCACGCTCGACGACCCCGGGATGCGTCCGGACCGGGCCGTGCCCGGGGTGCTCGAGCTGCGGGTGGTCGGCGGCCCGGACAGTGGGCACACCCACCGGCTGGTCCCCGGCGACCACGTCATCGGCCGCGGCGCCGAGGCCACCGTCCGCGTCGAGGACCCCGACCTGTCCCGGCGGCACGCCCTCCTGCGGGTGCGGCACTCGGGGGTGACCGTCGAGGACCTGGGCTCGACCAATGGCACCACCCTCGACGGGCACCCGGTGAACGGGACGCCTCGCGAGATCAGCACGGCCGGCGTGCTGCGGCTGGGGTCCACCACCGTGGGCCTGTGGGTCCCGACCGAGACGCCCGCCGCCACCGCGCAGGACGGGCTCGGGCACGTCCTCGTCAACCGCAGCCCACGTCTCCTCCCGGCGCTGGCGCCCGCCGAGGTCGTGCTTCCCACGCCGCCCCGCCGCCGGGAGGCCACCCGTCTCCCGCTGGTGGCCACCCTCGTCCCCCTGCTCCTGGCAGTCCCGATGGCCCTGCTGGCGCACTCGCCGCTCTACCTTCTCTTCGGCCTGATGAGCCCGCTGATCCTCGTGGGCAACGTCATCGGTGACCGACGCCGCGGCGGCCGCGAGCACCGTCAGGCGGTCGCGGAGCACGACCGGGCCCTCGAGGCCGCGCACGCCGAGGTTGCCGAAGCACTGCACGCGGAGGCGGGCCGGCGCCGCGCCCAGCTCCCGGACCACGCCGAGCTGCTGGCCACCGTGTCCCGCCCCCTGACCCGCCTCTGGGAGCGCCGCCGCACCGACGAGGACGCCCTGCTGCTGCGTGTCGGGATCGGCGACCTGCTCTCGCAGGTGACGGTGGTCGACCCGGCGCGGGAGCACCGCCGGACCACTCCCGAGGTGGCCGCGGTGCCGGTGGGCATCGCCCTGCGCGAGGTGGGAGTGCTCGGGCTGACCGGCCCCCGAGAGGCGGTCACCTCCCTCGCCCGCGGTCTGGTCGCCCAGACCTGCGGCTGGCACTCCCCCCGGGACGTCCGCCTGGTCGTGCTGGCGGCGGACGCCGAGCGGGGCCGGGCGTGGGCCTGGACCGCCCACCTGCCCCACACCCGGCCGTCGGCCGCCGAGGACTGCCAGGCACTGCTGGGCGTCCTGTCCACCACTGGCGACCAGGTGCGCCGCCGCGTGGCCGAGCTGGCGGCGCTGGTCGCCGAACGCCGGAGCGCCGCGGGCGCCGGCGGTCCCGCCTGGGCCGGGTCCCGGGTCGTGGTCCTCCTCGCCGGTTCGCACCGGCTGCGGGCCGTGCCGGGCATGGCCGCGCTGCTCGAGCACGGCCCGGGCGTGGGCATGCACTTCATCTGCCTCGACGACGAGGCCGCCCGGCTGCCGCTCGAGGCACACGCCACGGTCCAGGTCACCGGAACCGCCAGCACCCGCCTGACCGTGCAGGTGAGCGGCGCCCCCGCGATCGCCGACGTCGTGGCCGACCAGGTGTCCGCCGGATGGGCCGAGCGCTTCGCCCGGGCCCTGGCACCACTGCGTGACGCCACGCCGGAGGAGGACACCACGGAGGTGCCCGACGAGGCCCGGCTCCTCGACGTCCTGCCCTACGACGCCACCGACGCCGCCGCCGTCCGCGCGCAGTGGGCCCGGTGCCCCCGCTCCACGATGGCGTTGCTCGGGGTCGCTGCCGAGGGGCCGTATGCCGTCGACCTGCGGCGGGAGGGACCGCACCTGCTCATCGGGGGCACGACCGGCGCCGGCAAGTCCGAGCTGCTCCAGACGGTGATCGCCTCGCTCGCGCTGGCCAACCGGCCCGACCAGCTGAGCTTCGTCCTCGTGGACTACAAGGGCGGGGCGGCCTTCAAGGACTGCGCGCAGCTGCCGCACACCGTGGGCCTGGTGACCGACCTCGACGCCCACCTCGCCGACCGGGCCCTGACCTCGCTGCGGGCCGAGCTCACCCGCCGGGAGCGCGTGCTCCGGTCGGTGGGCGCCAAGGACATCGAGGAGCACCACGCCCGGGCTGCGGCAGGCGATCAGGTGCTCCCCCGCCTCGTCCTGGTCATCGACGAGTTCCGGGTGCTCGCCGAGGAGCTGCCGGCGTTCCTGGAGGGCGTGCTCCGCATCGCTGCGGTCGGCCGTTCCCTCGGCGTCCACCTCGTGCTGGCGACCCAGCGACCCGCCGGGGTCGTCACCGCGGACATCAAGGCCAACGTGGCCCTGCGCATCGCCCTGCGTGTCCGGGACCGCCTCGACTCCGAGGACCTGGTCGAAGCCCCCGACGCCGCCGCCATCTCCGAGCGCACGCCGGGGCGGGCGTTCCTGCGCAGCGGGGCCGGCCCCCTGGTCCGCTTCCAGACCGCCCGCGTCGGGGGCCACGGCCCCGACCACGCCGCACCGGCGATCGAGGCGATCCCGGTGCCCGCGGACGGCTGGGGCGACGCCCCGCCGCCGTCGTGGACGCGCCCCGACGCCACCGGCCCGACTGACCTGGCCCGCATCGTCGCGGCCACGCAGGAGGCGGCCACGGCGCTGGGACTGGAGCCGGTGGCCCCGCCCTGGCTCCCCCCGTTGACAACGGTCCTGCCGCTCGCCGACCTCCGGCCTGAGACCGCGATGGCGGCGCCGTGGGCCGTCCTCGACCGCCCGGGCGCCCAGACGCAGGAGGTCCTGGCCTGGGACCTCGACCACGGCGGGCACCTCGCCCTCGCCGGGGCCCCACGGACCGGCCGTACGACAGCACTGCGCACGTTGGCCGGCTCGCTCGCGACGCACCTGGCCCCCGCGGATGTGCACGTCCACGCTCTCGACGGCGGCTCCGGCGGGTTGCGGGCACTGACCCACCTCCCGCACACCGGCACGGTCGTCACACCCGAGGACCTGCCCCGGGCCGCGCGGTTGGTGGCGCGCCTGGTGGAGGAGGTCAGCCGCCGCCAGGCCCTGCTGGGGGCATCGGGGCTCGGGTCGGTCACCGAGCAGCGCTGCTGGGTGGCGGAGCAGGGCGGCGGCGCTACCGGGCCTCCGGGCGTCGGGTCGGTCGGCGAACAGCCACGCACGACCGGCGGGGCGGGCGATGACGACATGGGCGACGGCGGAGGACCGCTGCCCTACCTCGTGCTGCTCGTGGACGGGTGGGAGGTCTGGGCCCGGGCGTTCGAGTCGGTGGACCATGGTCGGCCCACCGAGCAGCTGTTGCGGATCCTGAGGGAGGGACCGGCTGCCGGTGTACGGGTGGCGCTCACCGGTGACCGGAGCATCCTTCTGTCGCAGGTGGCGTCGGCGGTCCCCGACAAGCTGGTCCTCCGCCTCAGCGACCCCACCGACCTCGTCATGGCCGGCATCCCTCCTGCCGCCGTGCCGGCGGTGCAACCGCCGGGCCGTGCCGTGCGCGCCCACGACCACGCCGAGGTGCAGATCGCCCTGCTCGACGGCGACGGCACCGGCGCCGCGCAGGCGCGCGCACTCCTCGAGCTCGGCCGACGCTGCGCCCCCACGCCGGGCCCTGACCCGAAGCTGCGCCCGATGCGGATCGAGCCGCTCCCCCAGCGCATCTCGGTCGCCCAGGTCCGGGCGCACCGGTCCGGCGCCGATGACCGGCAGTGGGCCCTGGTCGGGGTCGGCGGCGACGAGGCCGGCCCGGTCGGCCTCGACCTGATGGCCACCCCCGCCGTCCTCGTCGCCGGTCCTCCCGGCAGCGGCCGCTCCTCGACCCTGGCCACGATGGCCGGCCAGCTCGCGGCCTCGGGCCGACCGCTCGCCGTGGTGTCGCCGCGACGGTCCTCCCCCCTCCCGCAGCTGGTCGGCGACGCCGCCGGGCAGGTCGACCCGCACGACCGCGAGGCCCTGGCCTCGCTGCTCAAGCGACACGACGACCTCGTCGTCGCGGTCGACGACGCCGAGCTCGTGCTCGACACCCCCTGCGAGGAGGTGCTGGTCGAGCAGCTGCGCCACGGCGAGCCGGGGCCGACGCTCCTGTGCGCCGGCGGCACCGAGGAGCTCGCCGGTCTCTTCCGTGGCCTGACCGTCGAGGCCCGCAAGCACCGCACCGGCGTCCTGCTCCAGCCCACCGGCCTCGCCGACGGCGACCTGCTCGGCATCCGGGTGCGCTCCGGCGATCCCGGGCCGCCCGGCCGCGGGCTGCTCGTGGCACCGGGCCGGGTCGTCCCGGTGCAGGTGGCCCTCCCCCATGCTGGGTGAGCCTCGTGGCGTCAGGCCGTGTCAGCCCACACCAGGCCGCGTCAGCCGGCGGCGTCCTCGGGACGACGTGAGGCCAGGGCCACCGCCACGACGCCCGCGAGGGCGGTGGCGAGGACCAGCGAGCCGAGCAGGATCGCCCCGGACTGGAACATCCCCCAGGACACCGGCAGCAGCAGGACCAGCCAGACCAGGGTGGGCGTCCGGGCCCAGGGTGCGCGCCGCCACAACCCCCGGGCCAGGGCAGCGAGACCGACTGCGACGAGGACGAACAGGACCATCGACATCACCGCGCGGGTGGGGTCGTCCGACGCGCCGCGCAGCACCCCGGCGGCGTAGAACACGGTGAAGCCGACGAGGGCGAGGGCCTGCGCGCCGAGGACGCCTGCGGCCACCCGCGCGGCCCGGTCGGTGGGGTGGGGGGAGCTGTTCGTCACGCCGCCGAGCGTATCCGCCGAGCCGGGCGCGCGACCCTCCCGGTCAGGGGGCCTGAGTGCGTCGCCTCGACGGGCACAGGAGCGTGTGTGACCATGCCGGTTCCGGAGTCGGAAATCTCATGGTCCGCACCCTTGTCGTGGGGATGGGCGATCTGTGACTCTGGTGACCGTTGGAACAGAGCGGCGGTCGAACCCGTTGGCCAGGGTGCCCCACCTGACCTGAGAATGGACGCCGGCCTGACACGAAATGTTACGAGTGGGTAGCATTGGCACTTGTGCCTGCGCCCGATCGCGCACAGACCGACCCCCTCTTGACCCCGCCTGACCTGACGCACACACGACGCTGACCCCCGGCCACGATTCAAGGAGCGAATCCTGATGGACTGGCGCAACCGCGCTGCCTGCCTCGAAGAGGACCCCGAGCTGTTCTTCCCCATCGGCAACACGGGTCCGGCCCTGCTGCAGATCGAAGAGGCGAAGGCCGTCTGCCGACGGTGCGAGGTCGTCGACACCTGCCTCAAGTGGGCCATCGAGACCGGCCAGGACGCCGGCGTCTGGGGTGGCCTCTCCGAGGACGAGCGCCGCGCCCTGAAGCGGCGCAACGCCCGCGCCCGCCGGGCCGGCTGACGACAGGCTCAGCCCGCAGGGCTCACGCCTCACCGCGAGGACGAAGCCGCGCGACGAACCGCACCCTGGTTCCGCGCGGCTTCGCATGTTCCCAGGTGATCCGTCCCCGCATGTCCTGCACCAGGGACGTCACGATCTGGGTCCCGAGCCCGGAGGTGGCCGGGTCGAAGTCGGCCGGCAGGCCCGCACCGTCGTCGGTGATGGTCACGCGAAGCAGCTCGTCGTCCCCTTCGGTGCTGCGCTCGGCATCGACGGTCAGCTGTCCGCCGCTACGTGCCAGGCCGTGCTCGACGGCGTTCTGCACGAGCTCGCTGACCACCATCGCCAGGGCGGTGGCGTCCTCGGCCCGCATCCGCCCGAACGACCCGGTGCGCACAGTCTTCACCGGCACCTCGCGCGTCGCGACCTCCACGACGGCGGCCAGGCCCCGGCCGGCGATCTCGTCGAAGTCGACGGTCTCGTCAAAGCCCTGACTCAGGGTCTCGTGGACCAGGGCGATCACGGCGACACGCCGCACCGCCTCCTCCAGGGCGTCGCGGCCCTCGCTGGCCGGCAGCCGGCGAGCCTGCAGTCGCAGCAGCGCCGCCACCGTCTGCAGGTTGTTCTTCACCCGGTGGTGGATCTCGCGGATCGTGGCGTCCTTGGTCAGCAGCTCCCGCTCCCGGCGGCGCAGCTCGCTGACGTCGCGCAGCAGCACGATGGCCCCGATCCGGTGCCCCGCCTCGCGCAGCGGGATGGCGCGCAGGGAGACGCTCGCCCCCCGTGACTCGACGTCGGTGCGCCACGGCGCCCGCCCGCCGGTGACCAGCGGCAGGCTCTCGTCGACCGGGGACTCGTCGTGGAGGGTGTCGGCGATGATCTTCGACAGCGAGGAGCCCACGACGTCACCGACGTGGCCGAGCCGGTGGATGGCCGAGATCGCGTTGGGGCTGGCGTAGTTGACGGTGCCGTCGGCGTCGAGCCGGATGACCCCGTCACCCACCCGCGGCGCGCCGCGGCGCTGCCCGGTGGGGGCGGCCCCGGGGGTGGGGAACTCCCCCGCGGCGATCATCCGCGCCAGCGCATCGGCCGTGGCGAGGTAGGTCAGCTCCAGCCGGCTCGGCGTGCGCATGCTGGCGAGGTTCGTGTGCCGGGTGAGCACCGCGATCGGGCGGCCCTCCCGCACCACGGGGATGGCCTCCTCGCGGATCGGCATGTCGTCGCGCCACTCCGGGTCACGCTCGCGGATGATCCGCATCCCGTCGAAGGCCTGGTCCAGCAGCGGGCGGCGGCCCGATCCGACGCGCCTGCCGACCAGGTCGTCGAAGAAGACCATCGGGCCGGTGGTGGGACGCACGTGGGCGACGGCGACCCAGCCGCGGTCCCGGGAACGCACCCAGAGCGCGAGGTCGGCGAAGGACAGGTCGGACAGCAGCTGCCAGTCCCCCACCAGCAGGTGCAGCCACTCGACGTCGGCAGGCGCGAGGTCTGTCTGCTCCTGCAGGACGTCGGTCAGGGTCGGCACGCCAGCGAGCCTAGCCGCCGCAGTCCGCCCGGCGACGCACGCGCCCACGGACCGGGAGCCGTTGTGGCGGCTGCCGATCCGCGGGCGCGGTGGCCGAAGTCAGGCCCGGACGAGGCCGGGCGTCAGACGGTGGCCGCCCCGCTGCGGATGACACCGCGCAGCGTGCGCAGCGCCACGGACAGCGCCGAGATACCGGGGCGCTCGAGCCGCTGGATGCCCGAGAGCGCGACCTGGGCCCGGTTCAGCTGCTCGGCGTTGGCCTCGGCCCAGGCGTCGATGCGCTCCCGCGGGCTGCCGCCGGCCTCGGTGAGGTCCAGGACGGACTTCGTGAGGGACTCCAGCACGGCATACAGGTCGTCGCGCAGCGCCGCGCGCGCGAGCGCGTCCCAACGGTCGTCGCGCGGGAGCTGGGTCACCTGCGAGAGCATCGTGTCGATGCCGAAGCGCTCGGAGACGGCGAAGTACAGCGGCGCCACCTCGGTCGCCTCATGGCCGGTGTCCCCGCAGATCTCCACGACGTCCAGCAGGGAGAACCGGTCGAGCAGGGCGGCCGCCTCCATCGCCATCGCCGTCGGCGCCCCGACCCGCTCCAGCTCCTTGCTGCGGCGCTCGAGGCGCTTGCGCTCGTTACCCTGCAGCAGCTGCGGGACCTGCAGCCCGAGCTGGTCGACGACCGGGCGGAACCGCTCGACCTCGGCGGCGACGTCGAGCGTGGCCGGACGGTTCTGGAGGAACCAACGGACCGAGCGGTCCAGGAGCCGGCGGAACTCGAGGTAGAGCGCCGTCTGCGTGGCGGTCGAGACGACGTTGTCGAGCTCCTCCACGGCCGTGACGTAGTCGCGCAGGTTGAACACCTCGCGGCAGACGACGTAGGCGCGCGCCACCTGCTCCGGGGTCGCGCCCGTCTCCTCAGACGCCCGGAAGGCGAAGGTGATGCCGCCCCGGTTGACCATGGAGTTCACGACGGCGTTGGTGATGATCTCCCGGCGCAGCGGGTGGCCGGCCAGCTCCGGCTGGTACTGCTCGCGGATCGGCTCCGGGAAGTAGTCGGTCAGCGTGGTCTGGAACCACGGGTCGTCCGGCAGGCCGGTCGGCGCGAGGTCCTCCTTCAGCGCCAGCTTGGCGTAGGCGACCAGGACGGCGAACTCCGGTGACTTCAGGCCGAGCCCGGCGTCCTGGCGGCGGTCGATCTCGCCGTCGGAGGGCAGGAACTCCAGCTCGCGGTCGAGGTCGCCACGCTCCTCCAGCCAGTGGATCAGCCGCTTGTGCACCGGGAGCATGGCGTGCTCCTGGGCGCGGGCGTTGCCGAGCAGGACGTTCTGCTCGTAGTTGTCCCGCAGCACCTGCTGGGCGACCTCGTCGGTCATCGACGCCAGCAGCGTGTTGCGCTGCTTGAGGGTCATGTCGCCGTCGCGCACCATCCCGGTGAGCAGGATCTTGATGTTGACCTCGTGGTCGGAGGTGTCCACGCCGGCGGAGTTGTCGATCGCGTCGGTGTTGACCCGCACCCCGGCGAAGGACGCCTCGATGCGGCCGAGCTGGCTCAGCCCGAGGTTGCCGCCCTCGCCGATCACCTTGCAGCGCAACGCGTTTCCGTCGACCCGGATGGCGTCGTTGGCCCGGTCGCCGATGTCGCTGTGGGACTCCGAGGAGGCCTTGACGTAGGTACCGATGCCGCCGTTCCACAGCAGGTCGACCGGCGCCAGCAGGATCGCCTTCATCAGCTCGGCGGGGGTCATCGACGTCACGCCGCGCGGGAGGCCCAGGGCGGCTGCTGCCTGCTCGCTGATCGGCACCGACTTGGCCGAGCGCGGGAAGACGCCGCCGCCCTCGCTGACCAGGCTGGAGTCGTAGTCGGCCCAGGAGGAGCGCGGCAGGTCGAAGAGCCGGCGCCGCTCGAGGTAGGAGCTCGCCGAGACCGGGTTGGGGTCGAGGAAGATGTGGCGGTGGTCGAAGGCGGCCACGAGGCGGATGTGCTCGGACAGCAGCATGCCGTTGCCGAAGACGTCGCCGCTCATGTCACCGACGCCGACGGCGGTGAAGTCCTCCTTCTGGGTGTCCACGCCCATCTCGCGGAAGTGCCGCTTGACCGACTCCCACGCGCCGCGGGCGGTGATGCCCATCGCCTTGTGGTCGTAGCCGGCCGAGCCACCGGAGGCAAAGGCGTCGTCGAGCCAGAAGCCGTAGGACTGGGCGACCCCGTTGGCGATGTCGGAGAACGTCGCGGTGCCCTTGTCCGCGGCGACGACGAGGTAGGTGTCGTCCTCGTCGTGCCGCACTACCGCCTGCGGCGGCACGGCCTCGGTGCCGACGAGGTTGTCGGTCACGTCGAGCATCCCCGAGATGAACAGCTTGTATGACGCGACCCCCTCCGCGAGCCAGGCATCGCGGTCGATGGTCGGGTCGGGCAGGGCCTTGGCGAAGAAGCCGCCCTTGGAACCGGTGGGCACGATGACGGCGTTCTTGACCATCTGCGCCTTGACCAGGCCGAGGACCTCGGTGCGGAAGTCCTCGCGGCGGTCGGACCAGCGCAGGCCGCCGCGGGCGACCTTGCCGAAGCGCAGGTGGACGCCCTCGACGCGGGGGCTGTAGACCCAGATCTCGAACATGGGCCGCGGCGCGGGCAGGTCCGGGACCTTCTTGGGGTCGAGCTTGAAGCTGACGTAGCTCTTGGCCGCACCTTCGGCGTCGGGCTGGAAGTAGTTGGTGCGCAACGTCGCCCGGATCACCCCGAGGAACGCCCGGATGATGCGGTCGTGGTCGAGGCTGGCCACCTGCTCCAGCGCCGTGTCCACGGCCTCGACGACGTCCTGCTCGGCCCGGCCCCGTGCCTCGCCGGTCTCCCCGGTGGCCGGGTCGAACCGCGTCTCGAACAGCCGGACCAGCTGCGCGGCGATGGCGACGTTGGAGACCAGCGCGGACTCCACGTAGTCCTGGCTGAACGTGGACCCGGTCTGGCGCAGGTACTTGGCCACCGCGCGCAGGATGACGACCTGCCGCCAGGTCAGGCCGGCCTCGAGGACCAGGGCGTTGAAGCCGTCGCTCTCGGCCCGGCCGTCCCAGACGGCCGAGAAGGCGTCCTGGAACAGCTCGCGCACCCCACCGTCGAACTGGCCACCGGCCCAGGCGTCCGAGCGTGCCGCCACGAGGCCGAAGTCGTAGACGTAGACCGAGACCCCGTCGGCCCGCTCGATCTCGTAGGGCCGCTCGTCGACCACCTCGACGCCGAGGTGGGTGAACAGCGGCAGCACCGCCGTCAGCGACAGCGGCCCCCGCCGGTAGAGCTTGAACCGGCGCTCGGCCGAGGGGCTGCCGGGCTCCTGGTAGAGGTTGAGCCGGACGGAGTCCCGGGTCTCGAGGGCCTCGATGTGGCGCAGGTCGACCACGCCCACCCGCGGGGTGAAGTCCTCCTTGTAGGCCTCGGGGAACGCCTTGCTGTAGAGGCCCATCAGCCGGGCGGCCGCCTCCTCGCCGTGCTCGGCGCGGGCGACCTCGGCGAGGTCCTCGTCCCAGGTGCGGGTGGCGTCGATGAGCTGCTGCTCGAGCAGGGCCTGGTCGACCTCGGGGATGGGCTCGCCGGAGCGCACGCGGACCACGAAGTGCAGCCGCGCGAGGACCGACTCGGACACGCGCGTGGTGTAGTCGACGCTGGCGCCGTGGAAGGCCGCGCGCAGCAGCGCCTCCATCTTGAGCCGGACCGCGGTCGTGTAGCGGTCGCGCGGGATGTAGACCAGGCAGGACATGAAGCGGCCGTACTCGTCGCGCCGCAGGAACAGTCGGGTGCGCCGGCGCTCCTGCAGGTGCAGCACGGCGGTGGCGATCTCCTCCAGCGCCTCGGTCTCGGTCTGGAACAGCTCGTCGCGCGGGTAGGTCTCGAGCACCTCGAGCAGGTCTTTGCCCGAGTGGCTGTCGGCGCTGAACCCGGCCCGCTGCAGGACCTTGCGCACCTTGTTGTCGATGATCGGCACGCGCAGCACCGACTCGGTGTAGGCGCTGGAGGTGAACAGGCCCAGGAAGCGCCGCTCCCCCGTAACGTTGCCCTGGGCGTCGAAGGTCTTGACCCCGATGTAGTCCAGGTAGGTCGAGCGGTGCACCGTGGCACGCGAGTTGGCCTTGGTGATGATCAGCGGGTGCTTGTCGCGGGCCCTGGCCCGGGCCTCGGGCGTGAGCCGGCTGAAGCTGACCGACTGGGTCTGGTCGTAGCGCAGCAGCCCCAGGCCGGTGCTCGGCACGGCGCGCAGGACGTCGTCGCCGTCCTCGGTGTCGAGGGCGTACTCGCGGTAGCCGAGGAAGGTGAAGTGGTTGGCCGCCAGCCACTCCAGCAGCCGGCGCGTCTCGGCGACCTCCTCCGGGTCGACGCCGACCGGCGGGTTGGTGCCGAGGTCGTCGGCGACCTGGGAGCAGGTGGCCTGCATCTTGGGCCAGTCCTCGACGGCCTCGCGCACGTCGGAGAGGACCTTGGACAGTCCGGCGGCGATGGCCGCGCGCTCGTCCTCATCGCTCTCACGGTCGATCTCGAGGTGCATCCACGACTCGACGCCGGCGCCGAAGCCGCTGTCCTCCACGGCGTCCACGTCGAGGATCTCCTCCAGCCGGCCTGCGGCGTCGCGACGCACGGCGAGCTGGGGGTGGACCACGAGGTAGACCGAGCGCTCCTGTCGGGACAGCTCGGCGGTCACCGAGTCCACGAGGAAGGGCATGTCGTCGGTGACGACCTCGATGACGGTGTGCCCGCTGGACCAGCCCTGCTCCTCGACGGTGGGCGTGTAGACCCGCACGTTGGCGGTGCCGACCGGGCGCGCCTGCGCGAGCTCCTTGTGCGCGAGGGCCGCCCCGAGCAGGTCCTCGGGTGCGCGGGCGAGCAGGTCCTCGGTGGCGACGTGGCGGTAGTAGCGGCGCAGGAAGCGCTCGAGGGCCTCACCCCCCGCACGCTCTGCCAGCTCCGCTGCGGAGTGGAGCAACTGCGACCGGGACTGCTCAAGCGACGCCGACATGGCTGAAAGTTCCTCACCCAGATGTGCCCTGACGCACGCCGTTGTGCGCCCGACGCCGAGCCTAGCGCTGCCACCACAGGGCGGGTGGGCGGGTTCGCGGACCCCGCCACCCGGCATACAGGGGGGCCGTTGCCGGCCTGCCCGGTATGCCGGGTGCTCACCTTGCGGCGCCCTCACCTCACAGGGCGCCGCGCATCTCCCACAGCAGCGGGTAGAAGCGCATCGGCAGCCGGCTGCGCAGGTAGGGCGCGCCGGAGGAGCCGCCGGTGCCGGACTTGGTGCCGATCTGGCGCTCGACCATCGTGACGTGGCGGGCGCGCCAGGCGGCCTGCTGCTCGTCGTGCTCGATGAGCACCTCGGCCAGCTCCCAGATCTCGCCGTAGTGGCCGCGGTCGCGGGCGACGGTCACGAGGCTCTCGCTGATCTGGGCGTCGTCTCCGGTGGGCAGCCCGGCCCGGGCGAGCACCCCGACGAAGGCGTCCCACAGGCTCGGCTCGGCCAGGCGCCGGTCCAGCCTGGCCCGCTCCTTCGGCGTCAGCCCCTTGAACCGCTGGAGGAAGCCGGGATCCTTGTGGCCGGAGAGGAACTCCAGCTCGCGGAACTGCACCGACTGGAAGCCGCTGGCGGGCGCGAGCCGGTGGCGGAACTCCAGGAAGTCCTGCGGGGTCATCGTCTCGAGGATGTCGATCTGGTGGACCAGGACGTCCTCGATGGTCCCGACCCGGCGCAGCAGGTGGCGGGCCCACCACAGCCGCCCCTCGTCCATCGCGTTGCGAGCGGCCTCGAGCTCGTGCAGCAGCTGCTTGAACCACAGCTCGTAGGCCTGGTGGATGACGATGAAGAGCAGCTCGTCGTGCGCCGGCGGGTCGGTCTCGGGCACCTGCTGGGAGAGCAGCTGCTCGACCCGCAGGTAGCTGCCGTAGGTGAGCCGGGCTCCCTCCTCGCCGAACTGGCGGTCGGCGCCGTCGCCGTCCTGGGCGGCCGCGGGCCGCGAGAAGTCCACGAACTCGTCATCCATGGGGCGCACCCTACTGCCGCGCCACACCGGTCCCTGTGGGTAACCGCCGGCACCGCCGCCGGGGCCCGTAGGCTCGGGGTCATGGCAGCCCAGCCGACGGTCGACCCCTCCGTGCTCGTGACGGCGGCGGACCGGCTGGCCCGGGCGCGGGACGAGGCCTTCGACGCGTCCGCGGAGCTGCTCGACCATTACGTCGAGACCGGCGACACGCTCACCCAGCACCTCGTCGACCAGCTCGTGGAGCAGTCCGCGGACACGCTGCGCGCGCTGACCGACGCCCTCGCCGGCACCAGCCGGGCCCTGATGGCGGCCTCCCGGCACTACGCCGAGGCCGACGAGTCGGCGCGCCGCGGCCTCGAGGGCCCTGGGGAGGACCGGTGACCGACGACGTCGTCCTGGGCGACCCGGCCAGCTGCTCCCGCCTCGGTGGGGCGATGCGCCGCGAGGCCGCCCAGCTCGGTGAGCGCCTGACCACCCTCAGCGGCGCCGGGCACGAGCTGCGGCACTGGCAGGGCCGTGCCGGGGCGAGCGCCCGGGAGCAGCTCGACACCCAGCTCGCCGCCCTGGCGGCCACCGCCCGCGACCTCGACGAGGCCGGGGCGGCGCTCCAGCGCTACGCCACCGACCTGGCCGAGGCCCGCGAGCTCGGCCGGCGGGCGGCGGACCGGGCCCGCCAGGACGGGCTGCGCATCGTCGACGGCCGGGTGCTCGAGGCCTGGGGTCCGGCGACGGCGGAGGAGGCGGAGCGGCGACGGGCCCTTATCCCCGAGAGCCAGGCACGGGTCGACCGGGTCGCCTCGATGCTGGGCCGCTCCCGGGCCCACCTGCAGCGCTCCTGCGAGCAGCTGACCCTGGCGCTGCGCAGCCGCTCGCGCGCGCTGCGAGATGCGCCACCGCCACCGGCCTGACGCGCGCGCCCGCCACTACGGTGGGCCGCATGAGGATTCGCGCCACCATCGAGTACGCCGCCACCCCCGCCGAGGTCTTCGCCATGCTGGCCGACCGGGACTTCCAGGACGCCAAGGCCAAGGCCACCGGTGCGCTGGAGCACGAGGTCTCCGTGACCGCCAAGGGCGAGCACACCGTGATCGTCAGCAAGCGCACGATGCCCACCGACGACTTCCCCGACTTCGTCAAGAGCATGGTCGGCGCGACGCTCCCGGTGACCGAGACCCACGACTGGGGCCCGGCAGCCGGCGACGGCTCCCGGCGCGGCACCATCACCGTCGCGGTGGGCAACCTCCCGGTCGGCCTCGACGGCACGCTGACCCTCGGGCCCGGCGGCGAGGGCACGACGCAGGCCGTGGACGGCGACCTCAAGGCCCGCATCCCGTTGATCGGCGGCAAGGTCGAGAAGGCCGCCGCGCCGGCCATCGAGGCCGCCATCGACATCGAGCGCACCACCGGGCGGGCCTGGCTCGCGGGCTGACCGCCCCCGGACGCACGCGCGGGAGGGTATGGCGACCGGTCGCCATACCCTCCCGCGTTGCCGTGACCCGCGGGGTCAGCCCATGTGCGGGTAGGTGTGGTCCTTCGGCGGCACGAACGTCTCCTTGATGGAGCGGGCGCTGGTCCAGCGCAGGAGGTTCTGCGCGGCACCGGCCTTGTCGTTGGTGCCCGACGCGCGGCCGCCACCGAACGGCTGCTGGCCCACGACGGCGCCGGTCGGCTTGTCATTGATGTAGAAGTTGCCGGCCGCGAAGCGCAGGCGCTCGCTGGCGTCGGCGATGACCCGGCGGTCCTGGGCGATGATCGAGCCGGTCAGGCCGTAGGGCGCGAAGGACTCCATCTGGTCGAGGACCTTGTCGTAGGAGCGGTCCGGGTAGACGTGGACCGACAGGATCGGGCCGAAGTACTCGGTCCGGAACGACTCGTCGCCCGGGTCGTCGATCTCCAGCACCGTCGGGCGCACGAAGTAGCCGACCGAGTCGTCGTACTTGCCGCCGGCCACGACGTTGATGCCCGCGGTGGCGTGGGCGCGGTCGATCGCGTCCTTGTGCTTGGCGAACGCGCGGTCGTCGATGACGGCACCCATGAAGTTGGACAGGTCGGTGACGTCACCCTGGGTCAGGCCCTCGGTGATCGAGACCAGGTCGGCCTTGATCTGCTTCCACAGGCTGCGCGGGACGTAGGCGCGCGAGGCGGCCGAGCACTTCTGGCCCTGGAACTCGAAGGCGCCGCGGATCATCGCGGTGCGCAGCACGTCGGGGTCGGCGGTGGGGTGGGCGAGGATGAAGTCCTTGCCGCCCGTCTCGCCGACGATCCGCGGGTAGGTGCGGTAGCCGGTCAGGTTGGCGCCGACCTCCTGCCACAGGTGCTGGAAGGTCGGGGTCGAGCCGGTGAAGTGGATGCCGGCGAGGTCGGGGTCGGCCAGGGCGACCTTGGAGACGTTGAGACCGTCACCGGTGACCATGTTGATGACGCCCGGGGGCATGCCCGCCTCCTCGAGCAGCTCCATCGTCAGCTGCGCGGCGAGCTGCTGGGTCGGCGAGGGCTTCCACACGACGGTGTTGCCCATGAGCGCCGGGGTGGTCGGCAGGTTGCCGGCGATGGCGGTGAAGTTGAACGGCGTGATCGCGTAGACGAAGCCCTCGAGCGGGCGGTGGTCGGTGCGGTTCCAGATGCCCTTGGAGTTGGCCGGCGGCTGCTCGGCCAGGATCTGGCGGGCGAAGTGGACGTTGAAGCGCCAGAAGTCGATCAGCTCGCAGGCGGCGTCGATCTCGGCCTGGTACGCGGTCTTGGACTGGCCGAGCATCGTCGCGGCGTTGAGGGTGGCGCGCCATGGACCGGAGAGCAGCTCGGCGGCCTTGAGCAGGATGGCGGCGCGGTCGTCGAAGGACATCGCACGCCACATCGGGGCGGCGTCCTTGGCGGCCTTCACGGCGGCCTCGGCGTCGGCGACCGTCGCGTTGCGCATCGTGCCCAGGACCTTCTTGTGGGCGTGCGGCTGACGGACGTCGATCTTCTTGCCGGCCCCCGTGACGCGCTCGCCGCCGATGGTGTGCGGCAGCTCGACCCGCTCGCTGCCCAGCTTTGCCAGCGCCACCTCCAGCGAGGCGCGCTCCGGGCTGCCCGGGGCGTAGTCGAAGACCGGCTCGTTCACCGGCGCGGGGGTCTGGGTCACAGCATCCATCGCGGGTCAGGCTCCTTGTGGGACAGGTCGACGGGGTCCTGCCTATGGTGGCACGCGTGCACCAACCCATCCCACGTCAGGCTTCCGCGTGATCACCCCCGGTGGCATCCACCTCTACGACCACGGCGGACCGGACGGCGCCGTCGCCCTGCTGCTGATGCACGGGCTGACCGACTCCGGTGAGTGCTGGGGCGACGCCGTGCCGCGCTGGGTCGACCGCTACCGGGTGCTGTCCTGGGACGCACGCGGCCATGGGCGCTCGGCCCGGTTCACCACCGACCAGCTCGAGGCGGGGGTGGGCGAGACGATGCTCGCCGATGCCATCGTGGTGCTGGAGCACCTGCGCCAGAACGGCATCGACCGCCCGCTGCTCGTCGGGCACTCGATGGGCGGCGGCACCGCGGGGGCCGTGGCCGCCACCCGACCGGACCTGGTCCGAGGCACGGTCCTGGAGGACCCCGCCCTCGGTCAGGACCCCGACGAGACCGAGGCCGACCGGCTGGCCGCAGGGCGGGACCGCGTGGCCGATGCACGCCTGTGGCTGGAGCAGCCGGAGGCCGCCCTCGCCAAGGGCCGCCGGGAGAACCCCGACTGGCCCGAGGCGGAGTATGCCGGGTGGCTGGCCTCCAAGACCCAGACCGACCTGGCGATGCTCGCCACAGGCCAGGCGCGGCTGCGCCGCACCTGGCTGGACGTGGCCCGGGACATCGCCTGCCCCACGCTGCTGCTCACCGGGGATGACGACATGCTCTGGGGCGACGCCGAGCGCGACCAGGTCGCCGCGCTCGGCAACCCGCAGGTGAGGCTCGAGCGCATCGCGGGGGCCGGCCACTGCATCCGGCGCACGCGACCGGAGCAGTTCCACGCCCTCGTCGACCCGTGGCTCGCCGGCCACGCGAGCATGACCCCGTGACCGACCTGGCGCTGCACGAGCTCGGCCGGCCCGACGGCCCGACGCTGGTGTTGTTCCACGGCAACGGCGACTCGGGTCTGTGCTGGCCCGGCGCCGCCCGGCGGTGGGGCACGGCATACCGCGTCTGCGGGGTGGATGCCCGAGGGCACGGCGCCTCCCCGCGGTTCAGCGCAGCCGAGGTGGACCAGGCCGGTGAGCTGCTCGCCGACGACGCCGAGCGGGTGCTGGAGGACGTGGCGGCCGACGGCTCCCCCGTCGTCGCGGTCGGTCACTCACTCGGTGCCGCGTCGCTGACGGCGCTGCTGGCGCGCCGCGCGGACCTGCTCGCCGGGGCGGTGCTCATCGACCCGCCGTGGGACACGCCGCTCGTGCTGGGTCCTCGCCCGGAGGTCGGTGCCGCGCGCGTGGAGCTGATCCGCGGCTACCAGGCCGACCCGGAGGCGGCGCTGGCCGGGCTGCTCGAGCGGCACCCGGAGTGGACCGTGGCGGAGGGCGAGGCCTGGGTCGAGGCCAAGATGCATCTCGACCTCGCGCTGATGGCCTCCGGGAACGGCAGGCCGGAGACCCCGTGGACCGAGCTGGTGCCGCAGGTCCGCACGCCCACCCTCGTGCTCACCGGCGACGACGAGGGCTGCCTGGTCGGACCGGCGACCCGCGATGTCTTGGCCGGCCTGGGCAACCCGGCCGTCCGCATCGAGGTGGTCGCCGGGGCCGACCACTACGTGAGGCAGACCCGTGAGGACGCCTTCCACGCCATCGTCGACCCGTGGCTCGCCGACCACACCTGAGGGTGCTGCGTCAGAGCAGCTCGACCAGCTGGGCCAGCTCGGTCGCGTCGTACCAGAGCAGCTCCTCGTCCTCGCCCGCCCCGTCCTCGTCGACGTGGAAGGAGGCGACCCGCTTCAGCGGCACCGCCTCGGTGACCAGGACGGTCGAGGGGGCGGCGGCCTGGACCGGCGCGACCTCCTGCACGAGGGAGCTGTTGACGTCGGCCGCCGCCACGATGCGCCGGGTCTCCCCCGACTCGAGCAGCAGGCGCGAGCTCGTCGCCGCGTCGCACAGCGCGGTGTACTCCCGCTCCTCCTCATCGCCGGACGGCTGGGCGGCCCGGACGGCCTGGGTGACGGCGTGCGCCTGGAGGGGACGCCCGGTGATGACGCCGCCGGCGGCGAGCTCGCGCAGTCGGGCAGCGTTGAGCGGCAAGTAGATTCGCGTCAGGGTCATCCCACGTCCTCGAACTGGCTGGTGTCGGGCAGGGGGGCGGGGTCGCGCAGCGCCGCCGCGGACGTGCGCAGCGAGGTCTGGACGACCAGCGGGCGCCGCGACACGTCCATGAGGTTACCGCCGAACGCCTCGAGGTCCTCCGGACCGGGCCCGAGCACCGTCACCTCGGTGCCGTCCTGGTGCACCTTGACCAGCTCGCGCAGGCAGCGGGCCGTGACCCTGTTGCGCCACTGCCGCTCCAGCCGCGTCTGCCACTGGGTGGGCGTGTCCATGGCGAAGGAGACCTGCGGGGCCAGCACGTAGACCTCCTGCAGGTCGTGCCCGGCCATGAGGTCCAGGTTGGTCGAGGACCAGGCCCCGCCGTCGATGAACCGGTGCTGCCCGATGCGCACCGGCTGGTACCACCCGGGGATCGCGCACGAGGCCATGACCGCGTCGGCCAGGTCCGCCGGTGGGGCGCCCGGCGACCCGAAGGCCACCCTGGCGCCGGTGTCGTAGTCCAGGGCCACGACGGTCACCCCGTCACGAGGTGCCCAACCCTGCGGCACGACGTGCGAGACCAGGGCGCCCACCCGGTCCAGGCGGCCGCGCCCCTCCGGCAGCAGGGCCGCGAGCACCGCGGTCGGGGGCAGCTGCCGCAGCTGGCGCACGTTGCGTACCAGGAGCTCCCGGGAGCCCAGCCCGCGCCGGGGCCGGCCCGGGCGGTCACCGCCGGTGTCGTGCTCGTAGTCGAAGGTGAAGCCGGCCAGCGGCCCGGTCGTCACCTCCCGCCCCAGCTGGTGGTCGAGCAGGTCCTGCACCCCCACCCCGGCACCGAGCAGCGCGGCGAGCACCGATCCGGCCGAGGTGCCGACATAGGCGTCGAACGAGCGCACGTCGAGGCCGGTCACCTCCTGCAGTGCTGTCAGCGCCCCGACCATCCAGCCTGCCCCCAGGACGCCACCACCGCCCAGGACCAGTCCGCGCCGGGTGCGCCGCGGGCTCATCGTCCCGTGTCCCTGCTCTCCACCAGCTCCGCGAGGGAGTCCACCAGGCACTGGCCGAGGACGTCGACGTCGGGCATGGCGTCACGGTCGGCGTTCAGCCCGTAGTACACGCCGCCGTCGTAGGACGTCAGGCCGATCGAGAGGGCCTGTCCGCGAGCCAGCGGCATGACCGGGTAGGACGAGAGCATCCGCGCGTCCCCGGCATACAGGGGTTGCTGCGGGCCGGGAACGTTGGTGATCACCACGTTGAACAGCCGGCGCGACATCGCGCTGCCCAGGCGGGCGCCGAGGGAGTGCAGGGTCGGCGGCGCGAAGCCGGCCAGCCCGACCAGCGACTCGGCCCCGACGGCCTGCCCGCCCTCCATCTGCTGGCGCATCGAGAACGCGATCTGGTGCAGCCGCATCGAGGCGCTCGGCTCCCCCACCGGCAGGTCGACGAAGCACGCCGTGACCCGGTTGCCCAGTCGCGACAGGTCGGAGGCGTCGTAGACCGATACCGGCACCATCGCGCGGACCGTGGTGGCGTTGTGGACGGCCTCGCCGCGGGTCAGCAGCCAGGACCGCAGGGCGCCGGAGATGGTCGCGAGGACGACGTCGTTGACCGTGACGTCGTCGTTGTGGTGGCCTCGTGCGACCCGGGCGCGCACCTTGCGGTAGTCGTCGAGGTCGGTGCCGACCATGCAGTAGCGCCGCGCCTCGCCGATCTCGGCGTTGAGCGGGCTGGTGGGCGCCGGGCGGGCGGCGGTGCGGGCGACGGTCGAGGCCACCGAGCCCAGGGCACCCACGACGCGGCCGCCGATGGCCCGGATGTCCGCCACCCCGCCGCGCATGTTGTCCAGGATCTGGCTCGGCCGCCGCACGGCGTCCACGAGGGCCTCGGTCACGAGCTCGATGTCGCTGGGCTCCCGGGTGGGCCGCCACGTGTCGGTCACCTGGTCGTCGCGGTCGGCGTCGCCGTCGAGGATCACGTGGGCGATGTCGACGGCGTTGATGCCGTCCACGAGTGCCTGGTGGGACTTCGTCACGATGGCGAAGCGCCCCTCCGCCAGGCCCTCGACGAGGTAGACCTCCCACAGCGGCCGGTCCCGGTCCAGCGGCCGCGGCTGCACCCGGGCGACGAACTCCTCGAGCTGCTCGTCGGACCCCGGTCTGGGCAGGGCCGAACGGCGCACGTGGTAGGTGACGTCGAAGTCCTCGTCGTCGACCCACACCGGGTTGGCCAGGTGGCCGGGCACGGCACGCACCCGTTGCCGGTAGCGCGGCACGTAGGCGATGCGGGTCGAGACGAGACGGACCAGCCGGTCGTAGTCGAAGCCGTCATCTGGCGGCTGGAAGACCATCACCGATCCGACGTGCATCGCCGTCGTGGCCTCCTCGAGGTACAGGAAGGACGCGTCCAGTGAGCTGAGTCGGTCAGGCACGTCCTCATCGTGTCAGAGTTCGTCTCCTAAACTCCGGGGCGTGACCAAGATGACGCCGGCCCGCCCGCTCTGGCACGCCCTGGCCCTCAGCGCCGCTCTCGGCCTCGTCGCCGGCTGCGGCGGCTCGGCGGACTCCCCTGCGGCACAAGGGACCTCGGCGTCAAGCGGCACCGCCACGCCGTCGGCCCCGGCCGGCGGCAAGACCCTCGCGGTCAGGATCGCGGGCAAGCAGGTCGACCCGGCTCCGGCCGAGGTGCAGGTCGCCCCCGGCCAGACCTTGACGCTCACGGTCACCAGTGACCACGACGACGAGCTGCACGCGCACGGGTTCGAGGTGGAGCAGGAGCTCAAGGCCGGCGTGCCGGCCACCGTGCAGCTGCGGACCGACCTGCCCGGCTCCTACGAGGTCGAGACGCACAACCCGGCGCTGCGCCTGCTCTCCGTGGTCGTGCGCTGAGGTGGCTGGCCTCCCGATGACCCCCACGGCCCTGCTCCCGGCGCACGGCCTCGGGTCGGTGGAGGCGCTCCCGCTCCCGCTGCCAGCCCTCGTGACCGGGGCCGCCGCCGCCCTCGTGGTGTCGTTCCTGGCTCTGGGAGTGCTCTGGCGCGAGCCCCGGCTGCGTCGCGACGCCGGGTGGCCGTTGCCGGCTCCGGTGGCTCGCATCCTCGACTCGCGGTGGTTGCGGCGCGGCGCCGTGACGCTCTCCCTCGCCCTGACCGGCTGGACCCTCCTGGCCCTCGTGGCCGGCCAGGACAGCGCGAACAACCCTGTGCCCTATGTGGTCTATGTCTGGCTGTGGGTGGGCCTGGCTGCGCTGTCGATGCTCCTGGGCCCGATCTGGCGGGTGCTGAACCCGGTCCGCTGGCTGCACCTGGCGATCAACCGCGTGGCCCGGCTGGACCCCGACGAGCCGATCCTCGACCTCCGGCCGGGGCTGTGGCCCGCTGCCGCCGGCCTGTTCGCCTTCGCGTGGCTGGAGCTGATCGCCCCGGAGCGGACCAGCCAGCCGGTGCTCCGGGTGGCGATCCTGGCCTTCGTCGTCCTCGACCTGCTCGGCGCGTTCGCCCTGGGGCGCGGCTGGTTCAGCCACGGCGACCCGTTCGAGGTCTGGTCGCGCATGCTGGGGTCGCTGAGCACCCTGGGGCGGCGCACCGACCGGACCTGGGTGCTGCGCACCCCCTTGCACGGCGTCAACCTGATCCCGCAGGAGCGCGGCCTGACCGCCACGGTTGCCGTGATGCTCGGCAGCACGGCCTACGACGCGCTCTCCGGCCAGCCCCGGTGGTACGGCTTCGTGCAGTCCTCCGTGGTGCCCTCCACCGTGCTCGAGACCCTGGGACTGCTGGGCATGTGCCTGCTCGTCGCGGGCGCCCTGGGCCTGGCCGCGGCCGTCTCGGCCCGGTTGGCCGGACTGCCGGTCCGCGGGCTCACCTCCCAGTTCGCGCCGTCCCTGGTCCCCATCGCCGCCGGTTACGTGGTGGCCCACTACTGGGCGCTGTTCGTGTATGCCGGGCAGCTCACCCTGGTGCGCCTGAGCGACCCCCTGGGCATCGGCGCCAACTGGCTGGGCACCGGCCGGCTCCAGCCCGGCACCGCACTGATCGAGCCCACCCTGACGGCGACCATCCAGGTCCTCGCCATCGTGACCGGCCACGTGCTCGGCGTGGTGCTCGCCCACGAGCGGGCCGTGACCCTGTTCCCGCGTCGCGTCGCGGTCCTCGGCCAAGTGCCACTGCTGGTGCTGATGGTCGTCTACACCTGCGGCGGTCTGCTCCTGCTCTACAGCAGCTAGCAGCCCCTACCTCCCGGGGGTCAGGAGGCTTCGGCCTCCGGGTGGATCCAGGCTGCCCCCGGGAAGTGCTCGGCGAGCGCGACCGCGGTCTCCTCGTAGCTGCGGTGCACCACTCCGGCCATGCCCAGCCGGGTCGCCGCGTCGACGTTGTGCGGCAGGTCGTCGACGAAGACGCAGTCCGACCCGCGCAGGCCGAGCTGGTCCAGCGCCAGGGTGAAGATCTCCGGCTCGGGCTTGCGCATCCCCACCTCCCCGGAGATGACGACCGCGTCGAAGAGAGCGTCCCAGTCGGCCCGGTCGTAGTCGTTGCCCCACGAGTTCGAGAGCAGCGCGGTGCGCACGCCGGCGGACCGCGCCCGCCCCACGAGCGAGGTCATCGACTCCTCGTAGTCGGCCAGGTCGGCGAACATCCGCGCCACCAGGCCCTCGGCCTCCACGCGGGAGCCCTCGGCGGCCAGGGCATCCGCCAGCGCCCGCTCGAAGTCGACGAGCGGGAGCTCACCGCGCTCGAGCTGGTGCACCGGGGAGCTCTGCCCCGGACCCGGGTCGACCCACCGGCGCACCACGGCGGTGTAGTGGTCGTGCAGCACCCCGGTCGACTCGATCCACCGGCGCACGGCCACGTGGACGGGCGCGGTCAGCACGCCACCCCAGTCGACGATCAGCCCTCGCCTCATCCGCCCTCTCCTGCCGGCTCGCCCGCTGTGCAGGCCCACCGTGACGGGCCGCCGGCACCCGGGTCAAACCGGGTGGGCGGCCAGGGCCTCGCGGCGCCGCCACCTCCCGGGCCGAGCCGCTTGCGGGATCGGCCCCGGGGCGAGCCGTCGCGCCAGGTCGGCCAGGGCCAGCCGGGCCGGCGACCCCGGGGCGACCTCGGTCAGCGTGCGCCCGGCCAGGACGGCGGCATCCAGGGCGTCCCGGTCGTCGGGCACCATGACCGGCTCGTCCACGGCCGCGAATCGGGAGAGCGCGTCGGCGATCCGCCGCTCCGGCCGTCGGCCGACGGCTCCGGCGCGCACCCGGTTGACGACGACGAGCGGGTCGGCGTCGACGACCGTGGCGAGCTCACGCAGGCCGCGCACGAGGCGCTGCAGCCCGATCGGCTCCCCGGCGCCGACGGCGATGACGCGGTCCGCGAGCGCGAGGGTCGTCAGGGTGGCGGCGTTGCGCCGGGGCGCCAGCGTGTCGTAGCTGAGCTCCTCGTCGTCCTCGAGGCTGAAGCCGCAGTCCACGACCGTCACCGCCGCCAGGCTCCGGCACACGGTGAGGACGCGCTCGAGCGCCGACGCTCCGAGCTCGGGCCAACGCTCGGCCTTCGGGATTCCGGTGAGCACCCGCATCCCGGGAGTCACCTCGGGCGCCAGCCGGGCCAGGGCCGCCACGTCGAGGGCTCCGTGCTCGGCGGTCCGCGTCGCGGCGGCGAGGCCCGGCGCCTCGTCGAGCAGGGACAGGGTCTGGGCGACGCAGCCGCCGTAGGTGTCGGCGTCGGCGAGCAGGGAGGGCACGCCGGCCGCCGCCAGCTCGGCGGCCAGCGTGACCGCGACGGTCGTGCGTCCCGGCGCGCCGGTGGGCCCCCAGACAGCCACGATGATGCCCTGCGGCGCGGAACCTTCCAGCCCCTCCGGCCCGACGTCGCCGCTCGGCTGCACCTCGGCCATGCTGCCGCCGGGGAACGGTGCCGACCCTGCCGTTCGCGCCGCCCCCAGTGCCCGCTCGAGCGCGCCGACGTCCGCGTCAGCGGGCACCACGACCTCGACGCCCAGCTGGCGCAGCCGGATCTCGGCGGCCTCGTCGCCGGGCTCGTGCACGCCGACGACCGCCACGCCCGCCCGGGCCAGGTGCTCGAGGGCGGAGCGGTCCAGCTCGCGCAGGTCCCCCGACAGCAGGGCCACCCGGCCGAGCCCCGCCCCGGCTGCGGCAAGCAGGTCCGGCAGGTCGGCACACCGGCGGGCGACCGACACCTCCGGGGAGCGTTCGAGGGTGGTGACGAGCTCGGCCTCGTAGCGGTCGCTCACCGCCGTGAGCACGGTGGTCATGAGGCGTTGGCCCGGGTCGAGCCGGGGGCACGCACCAGGGTCACCCTGGCTCCCCCGTCGACGGCCGCGATGAGATCCTGCATCCCGGACTCGGGCACGAGGACCTCCACCCCCGTGGTGCCGGCGGCCCCACCGAGCGTGCGTTCGCGCTCCGGTGTCCGCGCCACGGACGCGGCCTCGACCAGCCGTCGCGGGGCGAGGTACTTCTCGGTGGAGACGTCGGGGTCCCGCGGGCTCACCCAGACGTCCACCACGGAGCCCTGGACCAGCCCGGAGGCAGCCTCGGTGGCCACCGACAGGGTCAGGGGCCGCACGTCCACGTCGGTGCGGGCGCCCAGCGCCGTGCTGGGGAGCAGCTCCCCGGGCCGGACCTCCCGGACGGCGTAGCGGTCGGCGCCGAGCTGCCGGTCGGCGGACAGGTAGGTCCCCTCGCCCGCGGTGAGCCGCACGCGTACCACCTTCAGGTCGTCCTGGGTGACGGGCTGGCCGGGGACGATCGCCGTGGCGGCGGCGTAGACCGGCACGGTCTGGTCCATCGACCCCACGACGCGCGCGCCGAGGGCGGTGGCCGCGAGCACGAGCAGCACTCCCACGACCAGGCGTGAGTCCCGCCAGGACGGCGGCTGGAGCCGGGACGCGGTGGGCGTCGGCAGCGTGGTCACGTCTCCCCCTCTCCCGCGGCGGTTGCGCGTCCCCGGTCCCCCGGAGGCCGGCCGATGCCGGAGCAGGCGCCGCAGCACCCATGCTGGCCGAGGCGGGCGGTGCGGCCGCCGTTGTCCACAGGGCCGCGGGCATCACGAGTCGCTCCCGCCCCATGCAGGAACACGCAAACTGCCGTAGTCCACCGTGCACAACAACATCAGGACGCGCACGCATCGATGTGGTAAACACTTGGTCAAGACCGCGGCCGGTGAGCAGCAAGGGAGAGACCGCCATGGCGCAGCGCTTCATCCAGCTCTCGGACGTCTCGGAGATCCTCGACATCTCCGCCGCCCAGGCCTACGCCCTGGTTCGTTCAGGGGAGCTGCCGGCGATCAAGATCGGCGGCCGCGGCCAGTGGCGGGTCGAGGCGACCGAGTTGGAGAACTACATCCAGCGGATGTACTCCGAGACCCGCACCTTCGTCGCCGCGCACCCCTTCGGCCAGTCCGGGGAGCCCGCCGACGAGGAGGAGCCCGCCACCTGAGCCTGCCCGGTTCGCACCCCCGGCTCAGCCGCGACGCACCACCATCGCGACGGCGACGAACGGCACCAGCCGCACCGACGCCACGTTGTCCCGCCGCCGGGGCACGTCCAGGGGGTGCTCGCTGAGGTCCAGCAGGTCGGCCCCGACAGCGTCGACGGTGCCGGTCAGCTCGCGCCCGTCGACGCCGACCACCCGCACGGGCGCCCGATCCCGGCTCAGCACGCGCAGGGCGTGACCCAGCGACAGCCGCCGGGACAGCGCCGACGCCTCCCCCAACCGCGCCGCCGGAGCGCCGACCAGCACCGACCTCACCGCCGGCAACGGCACGAGGGCGGTGGGGCCGGGCTCGACCCCGACCATCACCCAGTCGGCGCCGACCTCGAGCACCGCGCCCTCGGCCCGGGCCCCTCCGGCGACCTCGATGGCCACCTGCGCGCCGAGCACCTCGACCAGTCGCTGCCTGAGGTCACGCGTGGCCCGGTCCCGACGGGTCCGGTCGGCCACCTCTGCGGTGCGCTCAGCGCGCAGGCCTGACTCGAGCTGTGCCTCGAGGTCGTCGAACAGCTCATCCCATCGCACGCCAGACCTCCTGTGGCCTGGGTCACAGACCCGTCCGTGACCATTTCGTAACCTCGTCGTTGAGCCAGCAGGGACACATCGTCGCGCGGGGGGACGGGCGAGGGGGTGGCCATCCACAGGCCGTCCGCGGCGCACGCCACACCGACCTAAACAGTGGCAAACTGCTGCAAACGTGATTCAAGGGGGGATCATGGCGCGGGGGACGCAACCATCAACGGGATGGGCCCGGCCTGCCCTTGTCGCCCTCTGCGGCCTGGCGCTCGCGGCGGCGGGCGTGCTCGGGTTCGCCACCACGGCTCGATGGACCTGGGCGTCGGCCGTGCGGGGACCGGGAGACCCGGCAGGGCTGCTGCTGCTCGCCGTCTGCGCAGCCGGCGGCCTGCTCGCGGCCTGGACCGGACTCGGCGTCGCGAGCTGTGCCCTCGGCACCGCACCCGGCACCGTCGGGGCCCGGGCCCGCAGGCTGGCCCGCTGGTCGCCTCCCCTCGCCCGACGGGTGGCCACGCTGCTGCTCGGCTCGGCGATCGGAGGCGGCCTCGCCCCGGCAGCCACCGCCGCTCCGGGCCCAGCCGTCCCGCCACCGGCTCACGTCGTCTCCACGACGGGACGCCTGCCTTCTCCGGCATTCGTGCCGCTGGCTCCGTCTCGTCCCGCCGCGGCTCCCCTGCCCGATCCCGGGTTCTCCGGCGCAGCGCCCGGCCCGTCGCCGAGCGCCTCGGCCGGTGACGGGGCGGACTCGCTGCCCCAACCGGGATGGGCGCCGACCACCCCGCCTCGGCCGGGGCGCGCCCGCGCCGACCTGGGGGTGCTCACCCCGGGGCGGCACGCCGCCCGGGTCCCGGCCCTCGAGCGGGTCGTCGTCCGCCGGGGCGACAGCCTGTGGACCATCGCCGCGCGCCACCTCGGCCCCGGCGCGACAGCCGCCGAGGTGGCGCACGAGTGGCCCCGGTGGCACGCCGCCAACCGGCAGGTCATCGGCGAGGACCCGGCCCTCCTCGTCCCCGGCCAACAGCTCGAACCACCATCACCAGACAGGGGGAGCTCATGACGGACACACGTGCGTGCGGGACCGGCCCGGTGCGGGTGAGGCCCATCCCGGACGTCTCACCACCACCCATCGACCCCGGGTCGCTCCTGGTGGCGCAGGCCCCGAACGGTTACGAGCAGGGGACGCTGGCGGTGGACTTCCGGACACCTGACGAGTCGTGGTTCGGGCCGCAGCCAACCCGCAGCCGGGACCTGCCCGAGCCGGCGCAGTGGGCCGGGCACATCGCCCAGGCCCTCGTCGAGGTGATGTCGGGGACCCGACCGGCGCCGCAGGTGATCCGGTGGACCGCTCCGGAGGTCTACTCGGTCGTGGCCCGGCGCTCCGCAGTCGCCGGGCGCCGCGGGGTGGCAAGCGGCCGACGGGCCGTGGTGCGCCGGGTGCGTGTCTGCGAGCCGGCCGACGGCGTGGCGGAGGCCTGCGCGGTCGTGGTGGACAACGACCGGGTCCGCGCCCTGGCCCTGCGGATGACCGGGCTGGACCGCCGCTGGATGGTCACGGCGCTGCAGGTCGGCTGAGCCGACCGGCAGCCCGGGGGCGCCCGCACCACGAGGGGCCCCGACCGCGATGCGATCGGGGCCCCTCGTGCCGTGCGGATCCTCAGCGGCGCTTGCGGCCCTTCTTGGCCGCGCGGCGCTCGGCGCGGGTCTCGTGGACCTCGTCGCGCTCCTGCACCGAGCCGTCGTCGCTCGGGGCCGAGTAGTGCAGCTGGGCCACCGGCTGCGGGGTCTCCAGGCCCTTGGCCCGGATGAGCGGCTCGGCGGAGACGCCCACGACCTCGCCGGCCTCCGCGGTCAGCTGGGTGGCGGCCAGCGCCTGCTCCTCGCCGTTGACCTCGACCTCGACGTTGAACAGGTAGCCGACGGACTCCTCCTTGATGGCCTCGTTCATGGCCTCGAAGAGCAGAAAGCCCTCGCGCTGGTACTCCACCAGCGGGTCGCGCTGGGCCATGGCCCGCAGGCCGATGCCCTCCTGCAGGTAGTCCATCTCGTAGAGGTGCTCGCGCCACTTGCGGTCCAGGACCGAGAGGATCACCCGGCGCTCGACCTCGCGCATCACGTTGCCGCCGAGGGCGACCTCGCGCGTGTCGTAGGCGTGGTGGGCGTCGGAGAGGATCTCCTCGCGCAGCACCTCGGCGGTCAGCGCCCCGCGGCCACCGGCCGCCTCCTCGACCTCCGCGATGGTGAGGGACACCGGATACAGGGTCTTGAGCGCGATCCAGAGCTGCTCGAGGTCCCAGTCCTCCGGGAAGCCGTCGGCGGTCGCGGCGTCGACGTAGCCGCCCACGACGTCGCTGATGAAGTGGCGCACCTGCTCGTGCAGGTCCTCGCCCTCCAGCACGCGGCGGCGCTCGGCGTAGATGACCTCGCGCTGGCGGTTGAGGACGTCGTCGTACTTGAGGACGTTCTTGCGGATCTCGAAGTTCTGCGCCTCGACCTGGCTCTGCGCGCTCTGGATGGAGCGGGAGACCAGCTTGGACTCGATCGGGACCTCGTCCTCCATCCGGGCGGAGGTCATGAAGCGGTCGACCATGCCGGAGTTGAACAGGCGCATCAGGTCGTCCTGCAGCGAGAGGTAGAACCGGCTCTCGCCCGGGTCGCCCTGGCGGCCGGAACGGCCACGCAGCTGGTTGTCGATGCGGCGCGACTCGTGCCGCTCGGTGCCGAGGACGTAGAGGCCGCCGAGGGCGGTGACCTCCTCGTGCTCGGCGGCGACGGCCTTCTCGGCGAGCTCGAGCGCCTCGGGCCAGGCCGCTTCGTACTCCTCCGGAGTCTGCTCCGGGTCGAGGCCCTTTTCCGCCAGGGCGGCGACCGCGTTGAACTCGGGGTTGCCGCCGAGCATGATGTCGGTGCCTCGACCGGCCATGTTCGTCGCCACGGTGACCGCGCCACGCCGGCCGGCCTGGGCCACGATCGAGGCCTCCCGCGCGTGCTGCTTGGCGTTGAGCACCTCGTGCTTGACCCCGCGGCGGCGCAGGTGCTCGGAGAGGTACTCGCTCTTCTCGACGCTGGTGGTGCCGACGAGGACCGGCTGGCCCTTGGCGTGCCGCTTGACGAGGTCCTCGACCACGGCGTGGAACTTGGCCTCCTCGGTGCGGTAGACGAGGTCGGACTGGTCCACGCGCTGCATCGGGCGGTTGGTGCGGATCTGCACGACGCCCAGCTTGTAGATCTGGTGCAGCTCGGCGGCCTCCGTCTGGGCCGTACCGGTCATGCCGGAGAGCTTGTCGTACATGCGGAAGTAGTTCTGCAGGGTGATCGTGGCGAGCGTCTGGTTCTCGTTCTGGATCTCGACGCCTTCCTTGGCCTCGATCGCCTGGTGCATGCCCTCGTTGTAACGGCGCCCGGCCAGCATGCGGCCGGTGTGCTCGTCGACGATGAGGATCTCGCCGTTCATGTTGACGTAGTCCTTGTCCCGCTTGAACAGCTCCTTGGCCTTGATGGAGTTGTTCAGGTAGCCGATCAGCGGGGTGTTGACGGACTCGTAGAGGTTGTCGATGCCCAGGTAGTCCTCGACCTTGGCGATGCCGGACTCGAGGACACCCACGGTGCGCTTCTTCTCGTCGACCTCGTAGTCACCCTTGCCGTCCTCACCGCGGGTGAGCTTCTCGGCGATCCGGGCGAACTCGACGTACCACTTGGTGGCCTGGTCGGCCGGGCCGCTGATGATGAGCGGCGTGCGGGCCTCGTCGATGAGGATCGAGTCGACCTCGTCGACGATGGCGAAGTTGTGGCCGCGCTGGACCAGTTCGTCCGTCGACCACGCCATGTTGTCGCGCAGGTAGTCGAAGCCGAACTCGTTGTTGGTGCCGTAGGTGATGTCCTTGGCGTACTGCTCGCGTCGCTCGGCGGGCGTCATCGACGCCAGGATGCAGCCGGTCTCCAGGCCCAGGGCGCGGTGGACGCGGCCCATGAGGTCGGACTGGTACTCGGCGAGGTAGTCGTTGACGGTGATGACGTGCACGCCGCGTCGCTGCAGCGCGTTGAGGTAGGACGGCAGCGTGGCGACGAGCGTCTTGCCCTCACCGGTCTTCATCTCGGCGACGTTGCCGAGGTGCAGCGCCGCACCACCCATGATCTGCACGTCGAAGTGGCGCTTGCCGAGGGTGCGCTTGGACGCCTCCCGCACGGCGGCGAAGGCCTCGGGCAGGATGTCGTCGAGCGTCTCGCCGTCGGCCAGGCGGCGGCGGAAGACGTCGGTCTCGGCGCGCAGCTCGGCGTCGGTGAGCTTCTCGAAGTCCTCTTCGATGGCGTTGACCTGGGCCGCGATGCCCTCGAGCTTCTTCAGCACCCGGCCTTCGCCGGCACGAAGCAGTCGTTCAACGATCTTGGGCACGCGATACTCCTGACGGGACTGTGATGACGGTCGAGGCGGGTGGACCACGCCGCGACCTGCCTAGGTTAGTCGCTGCCGCTACCTGGTGTACGGCCGACAGGCCCCCGGGGTCCGTCCCGATTGCCCCGGATCGTGAACGGACGTCGGCGGACCCCGGTTCCCGGGCCCTCGGGCGGCCCGGCTCAGTCCCGGGCGGTGCTCCGGGGCGCGTGGTAGAGCAGGTCACGGTAGTCCTTGTGCCGGCCCAGCCAGGCCCGCACGAACGGGCACACCGGCAGGATCTTGCGCAGACCGAGGGCGCGCACGTCGTCGAGGGCACCCTGGACCAGCGCCGAGCCGACGCCCTGCCCCTCGAACTCGTCAGCCACCTCGGTGTGGGTGAACACGACCAGCGCGTCGGTGAGCTGGTACTCCGCGAAACCGGCGACCCGGCCCCCGACCAGTGCCTCGTAGCGGTGCCGCTCGGTGTTGTTGACAACCTCGATGGACGACATGGGCCCACCCAAGCACGTTAGGCGCGGCGGCGAAATCCTTTGCCGCTCCGCGGCCGGTCGGCAAGGGTGGGCCCATGGACCCGCGTTTCCCCGAAGTCGTGCCGGTGCTCTCGGACGGGGTGGTGACGCTGCGGGCGCACACCCCCGCCGACCTCGACGCCGTGGTCGAGCAGGCGCGGGACGCCGAGATGGTGCGCTGGACGACGGTCCCGTCCCCCTATGACCGCGCCGACGCCGAGGAGTTCCTGGCCCGCATCGCCGCCGACTGGGTGGCCCCGGGCGGCAACCGCTACTGGGCGATCGAGGTGCCCGACGCCTCGGGAGCACCCCGGTTCGCCGGCACCATCGACTACCGCCCGCACGGGGGCGGGACCGCCGAGGTCGGCTTCGGGCTGCACCCGTGGGCCCGCGGGCACGGCCACATGGCACGCGCCCTGCGGCTGGTCCTCGACCACGCCTTCGAGGACGGGGTGGTGGCGGTGCACTGGCGCGCCGCCGTCGGGAACTGGGCCTCCCGGCACACTGCGTGGTCGTGCGGCTTCCGGGTCGAGGGCACGGTCCGCGGCCTCCTGCCCGGTCGCGACGGCCAGCCGTATGACGCGTGGGTCGCCTCCCTGCGTGCGGACGACCCGCGCGAGCCGCAGACCCCGTGGTGGTCCGCGCCGGTGCTGGAGGGCGGCGGCCTGCGGCTGCGGCCGTGGCGCGACTCCGACACCCCCAAGGAGGGGCAGGGTCCGGACCCGGCCAGCCTGATGTTCATGCCGGCCGGGGCCCACCCGACGCCGGAGTCGTACCCCACCTGGCTGGAGCGCACCCGGAGGATGAGTGCCGACGGCATCGCGTTGTACTGGTGCATCGCCGACGCCGCGACGGACGAGGCTCTCGGCGACATCCAGCTGTTCAACTTCGACAACGGCGCGCAGTCGCGGGACGCCGAGCTGGGCTACTGGTTGCACCCCGGCGACCGCGGGCGCGGCGTCATGGCCACGGCGATCTCGCTCGTGCTGGACCACGGCTTCGGCCACGCGGACGCCGGCGGCCTGGGGCTGGAGCGGGTGCATGCCTCGACCTCCCCCGAGAACTGGCCCTCGCAACGGGTCCTGCGCGACGCCGGGTTCCGGCTCAGTGGTGTGGAGACCGACTCCTGGCGCGCGCCGGACGGCAGCCTCCAGGGCGGGCACCACTTCGAGCTGCTGCGCGCGTGGCGCGGCCGGCCCGGGCTGCTCGCGCCGACCCGGCTGGAAGGTGAGCGGCTCATCCTGCGCGAGCTGCGCGATACCGACCTGCCCCGGCTGCGCGAGGCCCTGGACGACCCGGCCCGCAAGCAGGCCATGGGGCTCGGTGAGGAGGAGGTCTCCGAGGACGGCGCCCGAGAGTGGCTCGCCCAGCGCCGGCTGTGGGGGCTGCAGGGCGAGCGGGTGACCTGGTGCCTGGCCGACCGCGGCGACGACCGGCTGCTCGGGTGCCTGACGCTGCACGGCCTGGCGGGGGTCACCTTCCCGAACACCGGGGAGGTCGGCTACTGGGTGCACCCCGCCGAGCGCGGCCGCGGCCTGGCCAACGAGGCACTCGACCTGCTCGTGCCCCACGTGCTCGCCGAGCGCGCGGGCGGCGGGCTGGGCCTCAGCAGGCTGCGGGCGCACACCGAGGAGGGCAACGTGGCCTCGCAGACGGTGCTGCGCCGGGCCGGGTTCATGGAGTGGGGGCGCGAGCCCGGGGGGCTGAGGCTGCCGGACGGGAGCCGGGCGGCGGTGGTGCACTTCGGGCTCGGCCGGGAGGACGACCGGATCGCGGCGGCCATCCTCAACGAGGCCACCGCGCTGGAAGCGGTGACCCTCGAAGGTGCCGGGGTCCGGCTGCGGGTCCTGCGCGAGGAGGACACGCCGCGCGTGGTCGAGGCCTGCTCCGACCCCGTCGCGCGGCACTGGCTCTCCGGGCTGCCGGAGGACTACACGGTCGAGCACGCCCGCGACTACCTGCGGCGTACGCGGGAGAACGCCGCCCTGGGCCGGGGGCTGTACTGGGCGGTCGCGGACCCGGCGAGCGACCGGCTGCTCGGCGTGGTCGCCGTCATGGACATGGCCGGGGAGGACACCACCGCCGGGGAGATCGGCTACTGGCTGCACCCTGACGCGCGGGGGCGGGGTGCCATGAAGGAAGCCGTGCGGCTCGCGGTCCGGCACGCGTTCGTGCCTCGCGAGGACGGCGGCCTGGGCCGGCGCCGGCTGGTGCTGGGCGTCGCCGCCGGCAACGAGGCGTCGGCGGCGATCGCCCGCGGTGCCGGGTTCGTCGAGGTCGGCCGGCACCGGGCGGCGGAGCCCTTGCGGGACGGGACGTTTGCCGACCTGGTGTGGTTCGACATGCTCGCCGCCGAGTACGGCGGTTGACCGACGGCATCGGGGCCGCCGGAGTCCACTGCGTGGTTGCCCTGCACCTCCCGACACGGTGCGGGCCCGCCGGACCACTCCGACGGGCCCGCACCGGCGAGCTGGGTCAGCTGCCGTAGTTGATGGCGACCTCGAGGGCCCGAGCCATCGAGTCGGACACAGCCGCGGTGCCGCCGATGACCTCGGCGTAGTCCAGCCCCTTCTTCGCGCCGTTGAGGTAGGCCTGCGTCGCGCCCGGCACCGAGCCTGTGGCCGGGACGAGGACGAGGGGCTCGTCATACAGGCCGGCGTAGGCGCCACCGGAAAGGGCGTCCGGGAAGGCCAGGCCGGAGGCGAACGCGACGTCGACGGTGCCGGGGAAGATCGTGCCCGCCACCTTGGTCGAGGTCTCGTACCGGTTCGCCCCCACCAGGCGGTTGGCCGACGTCACGTAGGCCGTGGACGCCGTGGCCGCCGCGCCACCGACCGCGTACCTGGTCAGGGACGTGTGCGCCTTGAGGTAGGTGGCCGTGGCCGCCGGCATGGTCGTGCCGTTGGTCAGCAGCACCGCACCGCGCTTGTGCGCCGCGGCCGGGCCGGCGCTGAGGGCGTCGGGGAAGTCCATCCCGTTGGTGACGAACGCCGACTGCGGGCCGAGCGCGGTGGCCACGGCCACGGCCGTGGCGAACCGGTCCGAACCGGACAGGCGCTTGATGGCGTAGCCGGCGTTCCTGACCTCGGACTCCAACGTCGAGCTCAGCGAGCCGGTGCCACCGACGAGGTAGACCGTGGTGCCCTTGGCCAGGACCCGCTTGATCTCGGTCAGCACCCGCGAGTCGACGTGGTCCTTGCCGCTGAGCAGCAGCGGGCCGAACCTCGTCGCGGCCAACGGGCCACCGGCCAGGCCGTCCGCGAAGGACGTGCTGCTGGCGATGACGGCCGTGGCGGCCGCGTTGCTGGTGCCGACGGCGGTGAAGATCTCCTTCGACGCGGCGATCGAGGTGGCGACGCGGTCGCTGCCGGCGACCCGGTAGATCCCGACGTACTGGAAGTCCGCGACGTCCGTGTTGAAGGTGATGGTGTCGACGGCGGCCTCGTTGCTCGACGTGCTGGCGGTGCTCGCCATGACGCCGTAGGACTTCACCTGGCCCGCACCGCAGACGGCCGTGAAGTCTGCCATCGGGTGTGCCGTGCCACCCTTGACGCCGGCGCCGCCGGTCGGGTCCTGGTCCGGGGCAGCGGTGCTGCCGTCGGCGTTGATGGTCCTGTCGGCGGTCCACGAGCCGGTGGCGAGCGTGTCGTTGGTGGCCCAGGTCGACCCTGCGGCCTGCGCCGGGGTGTTCCACGTCAGCGTCACCAGGCCGCCCGTCATCGCACCATTGCAGTCCAGGCCCAGCTGGTAGGCCGGGACGGACGTGCCTTGCGAGACGTTGCTCTGGTAGGTGGCGGTGGTCACCTGCGACAGCGAGGTGGCCGCAGCCGGGGTCCGGCGCAGCCAGACCTTCTCGGTCGCGTCGGAGACGCCCATGTGGAACGAGCCGTTGGTGTCGGACCGGGCGTCGTAGTCCAGCCACGCCCCGGCCTGACCCGCGAGCTGCACGGACCAGCCGGTGGGCTGGGCGCCCGTCCCGTCCCAGTCCGCGATGTCGTAGCCGTGGACCGGGGTCGTGGTCGCGGCCATGGCCGTCGGGGCGAGGTTGATCGTCGCCGCAGCGACGGCACCGACAGCGAAGACGCCTATGACAGAGCGCCCCCGAAAGTTTCGTGTCATCTGTGTGTTCTCCCCTTGCGGTGGCGCGGCCACCACTGTCCTGCCGCCGTGTCTCGGTCGCGGTGACCGGGGCGGCGAGCGGAGACTATCGGCGGAATGTCCGCTTTGGGTAGATGCCGCGTCGGGGTTGCCATGACACGCAATCCAGACAGACGAGGGCCCGCCGGATCGCTCCGGCGGGCCCTCGCGGCTCACGGCGGGTGAGCTCTGAGTGAGCGGGCTCAGCTGCCGTAGTTGATGACGCCCTCGAGCGCCCCGACCATCTGCTCGGAGACCGCGGCCGTCCCGCCGATGACCTCCGAGGAGGTCAGCGCCTTCTTGCCGGCGTTGAGGTAGGTCTGCGTCGCGGTCGGCACCGAACCGGTGGCCGGGACGAGCAGCAGCGGCTCGTCGAGCAGGCCGGCGTAGGCCCCGCCGGACAGGGCGTCCGGGAACGCCATGCCGGAGGCGAAGGCGACCTTGTCGGTGCCCGGGAAGATGGCGCCCGCGACCTTGGTCGAGGTCTCGAAGCGGTTCGCGCCCACGAAGCGGTTGCTCGAGGGGACGTAGGCCGTCGACGCCGTGGACGCGGACCCGCCGACCGCGTACCTGGTCAGGGACGTGTGCGCCTTGAGGTAGTTCGCCGTGTCCACCGGCATCGAGGTGCCGTTGGTGAGCAGCACCGCACCGACCTTGTGGGCCGCCGCCGGGCCCGCGCTGAGGGCGTCGGGGAAGGTCATCCCGTCGGTGACGAACACCGAGGTCACGTCCGCCATGGCGTTGGCGACGGCGACCGCGGTGGCGAACCGGTTGGAGCCCGACAGGCGCTGGACGTCGAAGCCGGCGCTGCGGACCTCGGACTCCAGCGTCGAGCTCAGAGCGCCGGTGCCGCCGACGAGGTAGACCGTGCTGCCCGTGGACAGGGTCCGCTTGATCTCGGACAGGACCCGCGAGTCGATGTGGTCCTTGCCGCTGAGCAGCAGCGGACCGCCGGCGTAGGTGGCCAGGGGGCCACCGGCCAGGCCGTCGGCGAAGGAGGTGCTGCTGGCGACGACGACCGCGTTGGCCTGGCCGCTGGTGCCGACGGCGGTGAACAGGTCCTTGGACGCGGCGATCGAGGTGGCCACGCGGTCACTGCCGGCGATCCGGTCGATCCCGACGTACTGGAAGTCCGACACCTCGGTGTTGAAGGTGATGGTGTCGACAGCCGACTCCCGGACCGAGCTGGCACCGGGCAGCGTGATCCCGTAGGAGGTGACGGTGCCGGTGCCGCAGACGGCCTTGAACTCGTCCAGCGTGTGGGCGGTGCCGCCCTGGATGCCGGTGCCCGTCGGGGTGCTGGTGGACGCACTGGTGGAGCCGTCGCCGTTGATGGTGTGGTCGGCGATCCAGCTGCCGGAGGTGACGGTGTTGGTGCGCCACGCGGCGCCGGCGGCCTGGGACGGGGCCGACCAGGTCAGCGTCACGGCACCGCCGGGCGTGCTGGTGTTGCAGTCCAGCGCCAGCTGGTAGGTCGCCGGGGTCGAGCCCTGGTCCACGACGCTCTCGTAGGACGCGGTCGTGACGCCCGAGAGGGTCGTGGCGGTGGCCGGAGCCTTGCGCAGCCACACGTTCTCCGTCGTGGCGGAGACCCCCATGTGGATCGAGCCGTTGGTGTTGGTGCGGGAGTCGTAGTCCATCCACGCGCCGGCCTGGCCGGAGAGCTGCATGGACCAGCCGGCCGGCAGCGTGCCGGTGCCGGAGTAGTCGACGATGTCGTAGCCGTGCACCGGGGTCGCGGTCGCGGCGACGGCCGCCGGTGCCAGGGCCAGACCCGCCAGCGCCAGGGCACCAACAGAAAGGGCGCCCGTCGCGGAGCGCCCTCGGATCGTTCGAGTCATGTGTGAGTTACTCCCCTTGCGGTGGGCTGGCCACCACTGTCCTGCACGCCATGGGTCCGGTCGGGGTGACCGGGGCGGCGAGCGGATGCTATCGGGAAAGATGAGACTTTTGAGACGATTCATCGGATTTCGAAGGGTCTCGTTTGGGTATCGTCAGCACCGCGAGCGCCGCCGTCAGGCACAGGGCGCCGGCCGTCATCCAGGCCGTGAGGTAGCTGCCGCTCGACTCGCGGGTCCAGCCGGCGAAGCTGGCGGCCACCCCCGCCCCCACCATGTGCGCGGCGAAGACCCAGCCGAAGACGACGCCCGAGCGCTCGAGCCCGAAGTGCTTGCGGCACAGGGCAACCGTGGGCGGGACGGTCGCGACCCAGTCGAGGCCGTAGAAGACGATGAACACGAACAGGCTCGGCTCGACGACAGGTCCGAGCAGCCACGGCACCACGAGCAGCGACATCCCGCGGAACCAGTAGTAGACGAAGAGCAGGATGCGGGGGTCCACCCGGTCGGTCAGCCAGCCGGAGCCGACCGTGCCGACGATGTCGAAAATCCCGATCACGGCGAGCAGCCCGGCCGCGGTGGTGGGCGGCATGCCGTGGTCGTGGGCCGCCGGGATGAAGTGGGTGCCGATGAGGCCGTTGGTGGACCACCCGCAGACCCAGAAGGTCGCCATGAGGACCCAGAAGACCCGCGACCGGGCGGCCTCGCGCAGGGTGCGCACCGCCACCCGCGCCGCCGGCTCCCGCACCGACTCCCCCACCGCGTCGGGCGCCACGGCATCCGCCGCCACCAGGCTGGCGAGCGGGTCGAGCGGCTCGGCGCCGTAGGGCGTCGTCCCGACGTCCGCCGGTGAGTCGGCCAGGACCAGCCACACCACCGGGGCCAGCAGCAGCGCCACGACGGACACCCCGACGGCGGCGAAGCGCCAGCCGGGACCGGCGACGAGGGCCGCGATGGTGGGCAGGAAGACCAGCTGCCCGGTGGCGTTGGCCGCCGAGAAGATGCCGGTGACCAGCCCGCGGTGCCGGTGGAACCAGCGGTTGGCGACGATCGCCCCGAAGACGAGCGCCATCGACCCGGTGCCGACCCCGACGGCGAGGCCCCACAGCAGCCACAGCTGCCAGGCGTCGGTCATCACGACCGTGAGCCCGCTGCCGACGGCCACGAGGACCAGCGAGGCGCTGACGACCCGGCGGACGCCGAACCGCTCCATCAGCGCCGCGGCGAAGGGGGCGGTCAGCCCGTAGACGACGAGGTTGAGCGTGACGGCCCCGGAGGTCGTGGCCCGGCTCCACCCGAACTCGTGCTCCAGCGGCTCCAGCAGGACCCCGGTCGAGGAGCGGAACGCCGCCGCGGCGACGAGGGCACCCAGGGTGGCGGCCGCGACCCACCACGCCCGGTGCAGGCCGGCCCGGCCGGTCCGGATCGGGGCCTCAACCGACATGGGACAGCCCCAGCCAGCCGGCGAGCGAGGCCAGCTGGGCGTCCAGCGCCTCCTTGGCCTCGTCTGGCGCCCCCGGCTCCCAGTGGACGGAGCGCACCCTCAGCGTGCTCGAGGCCCGGTCCGCCTTGAGATCGGCGCGCGCCCAGAGGCGGTCGCCGTAGAGGAACGGCAGCACGTAGTAGCCGTGCACCCGCAGGTGCTGCGGCACGTAGATCTCCAGCCGGTAGTGGAAGTCGAAGAGCGCCAGCGTCCGGTCGCGCTGCCAGATCAGGGAGTCGAACGGGCTCAGCAGCGCCTCCGCGTGCACCCGCCGCGGCATGCGGGCCTCCACGTGCAGGTATGCCGGCCGCCTCCATCCGGCGACCGTCACCGGCCGCAGCTCCCCCGCGGCGACGAGAGACTCGAGGGCCGGGCGCGCCTGCTCCGGCTTGAGGCGGAAGTAGTCACGCAGGCACTGCTCGGTGCCCACCCCGTGGGCCCGGGCGGCGATGCGCATCAGCGCGAGGAAGGCCTCCGGGTGGGACGGCCGCAGCTCAGGCCGGACCGCTTGCACGGCGACGTCCCTGGGCAGCACACGCTCCAGCGCGGCATACCGGCGCTCGAACTGGCTGGTGCGACCCGCGCTCGTGATCTGGCCTGCCCAGAAGAGGTGCTCGAGGGCGTTCTTGACCAGGCTCCAGTTCCAGCCCCACTCGGTCTTGTCGCGCGGCAGGTCGTGCTCGAGGGCGGCCTCGACCTCGCGCGAGGTCAGCGGACCGCGGGTCACGACCTCCTGGTGGACCGCCTCGACGAGCTCGGGGTGGTCCCGGGCCACCCGCTGCATGCCACCCCAGGAGTCGTGCAGGGCCCGCTGCATCCGGAAGTCCAGCAGCGGCCAGGTGGTGGGCGGGACCAGGCTGGCCTCGTGGGCCCAGTACTCGACGAGGCGCCGCGGGGCGCGGTCGCGGGCGCGGTCGAGCAGGGCCTGGTCGTAGGGCCCGAGTCGGGAGAAGAAGGGGAGGTACTGGCTGCGGGTCAGCACGTTGACGCTGTCGATCTGGATGATCCCGACCCGGTCGATGACCCGTTGCAGGTGGCGCATCGTGGCGGCCCCGGGAGCCGGCCGCGGGTCGCAGAACCCCTGCGCCGCCAGGGCGATACGGCGCGCCTGCGCCTGCGTGAGTCGGTCCGGGTCTCTCGCCACGCCAGCACTCTACGGTCGGGGACCGACCGGCCGTGGCGAGCACACGGCATACGCGCTTCTGCGCACCCCCGGCGGATTGTCCGGGCCAGAGCGGGAGCGGAGAATTGGCGGGTTCGGCAGGGGGCAACACCCGCGGGCCTCGGAGGTGCCCATGATCAGCAAGTCCCCCATCACCACCATCATCCCCGTGGACGACATGTCCCGGGCCACGACGTTCTACCGCGACACGCTGGGCCTGACCGACCTCGGCGACGCTGCCGCCGGCAACCACGCCCTGCGCACGGCCGCCGGCTCCTCGGTCGAGCTGATGCCCGCCCCAGGTGACCACAGTGCGCACACGGTGCTCAGCTTCGAGGTGGACGACATCGTCCGCGAGATCGCCGACCTCGAGGGCAAGGGCGTGCAGTTCGAGGACTACGACACCCCGCAGCTGCGGACCGTCGACCACATCGCGGACGACGGCAAGGACAAGGCCGCGTGGTTCAAGGACACCGAGGGCAACTTCCTGTGCCTGCACGAGGGGCACATGAACTGACCCCGGTCACGTCCGGGCCCGAGCTAGGGCCACGCACATCGGCCGTTCGGTCGGACTTCGTCAGCCTCACGGCCGACACCTCCGACCGAACGGCTGTGCTGTATCCGCGACCGCCCCGCGAGAGTGGACCCATGCGGGCCGGCCGGTCCGCGCTCAGGGGAGGTGCGGCCGGTGACCACACACGAGACCCACGGCTCGGCCCTGCCGGACCTGGCGCGCGAGGGGGCGCAGCGGCTGGACCTCGGGCGGCTCGTCGGCGTGCCCGTGATGACCGGCCTGCTGCTGCTGAACGCCTCAGGACTCCTGAACCTTGTCCGCGGCGGCAACGGCTGGTCGACGTCCCACGTCTTCTCCATCGGCGCCAAGGTTGCTTGCGTTGCCTTCTACGCCCTGTTCGTCCTGGTGTTCGTACGGCGATCGAGAGCGAAAGCGAGCCATCCATCGAGGACTGCAGCCATGGCGGCGCTCACTGCGACGTGGCTGCCCTTTGCCCTCCCGCTGCTGCCCGCGAGAACCCCATCAGTGGCAGTCCTGATCCTGGCGAACGCCCTGCTGCTGCTCGGGCTGAGCTTCTCCATCTGGTCGCTGCGCCACCTCGACCGCAGCTTCAGCATGGTCGCCCAGGCCCGCCGGGTCATCCGGACCGGCCCGTACGCCGTGGTCCGTCACCCGCTCTACACCGGCGAGCTGACGGCGATGCTGGGCACCGTGCTCCTGCGCCCGAACTGGGTAGGGCTCGCTGTCTGGGCCTTCATCGTGAGTCTGCAGCTGTACCGCGTCGCCCACGAGGAGGAGATCCTCGCCGCCGTCCTCCCGGACTACCGCGACTACCAGCGCCAGACCCCCCAGCTCGTGCCGCTCGCGGTGAGCCGCATGTGGCGTCGAGGCGGCGCGGCCGCCCACTGACCCCCCGAGGAAGCGAAGGGGCGGAGACCGGAGTCCGGTCACCGCCCCTTCGTCATGGGCGTCAGGCGCTCAGTCGGGCAGGTCGAGCAGCTTCTCGCGGACGGCGTACATGGCCGCCTCCATGCGCGAGTGGAGCTGGAGCTTCTCCAGGATGTTGCGCACGTGGTTCTTGACGGTGTTCTCCGAGATGAACAGCGCCTTGGCGATGTCGCGGTTGGCCATGCCCCGCGCGACGAGCTTGAGCACCTCGAGCTCGCGCTCGGTCAGGCGCGGCACCGGCATCGCCGGGCGCTCCTCGTGGCGCTTGATCATCAGCGCGAACTCCGAGAGCAGCTTGGAGGCCATCGACGGCGAGATCAGCGACTGCCCCGTCGAGACGGCGCGGATGCCGTCGGCGATCTGCTCGCCGGGCACGTCCTTGAGCAGGTAGCCGTTGGCGCCGGCCCGGACCGCCTCGTAGAGGTCGGACTCCTCGTCGGAGATCGTCAGCATGACGATCTTGGTGGAGGGCACGAGCTCCTTGATGGCGGTGCAGGCCTCGATGCCGGAACGGCGCGGCATGCGCACGTCCATCAGCACGACGTCGGGGAGCAGCTCCTCCGTGCGCCGGATCGCCTCGTGGCCGTCGCCGGCCTCGCCGACGATGTCGATGTCCTCCTCCTGGCCGAGGACGAGCTCGAGGCCGCGTCGGTAGAGGACGTGGTCGTCGACCACCAGGACCCGGATCGCCTCACCGTTGCGGGACAAGGGCGTGCCGGCGCCGGTCACGGGAGAGAGGCCGTTGGTCGTCACGAGCGTCATCATGGCACGCAAACGCCAGCGAGGTGCCCCTCCCGCACAAGGAGGGGCACCTCTTGAGGAATCTGGAGGATTCGGGGCGTTCAGCCCACGCGCTCCTCGGCCATCTCGTCGATGTCGAGGTGGATCACGCCATAGGACCAGCCGCGTCGTCGGTAGACCACGCTGGGCCGGTCGGTCTCGGCGTCATGGAAGAGGTAGAAGTCGTGGCCGACCAACTCCATCTCGTAGAGGGCCTGGTCGAGCTTCATCGGCGCCGTCGCGTGCACCTTCTCGCGGACCTCGATCGGCGACTCGCCCTCGGCGGGGACGGCCTCGGTCTCGGCCTCGGGCGCACCGCCTGACGCTCCGTTGAGCGACGGGAGGTCCGCCAGGCGCGCAGTGGCCTGCGCGACGGACTCAGGGACATGTCGTCCTCGATGGACCCGCCTGCGGTCGTGCGCGCGCCGTAGTCGCTCGAGGAGCTTGTCCATCGCGACGTCGAGGGCGGCGTACTTGTCATCTGCGCACGCCTCGGCCCGGACGACGGGCCCCTTCACGTGGCAGGTGATCTCGACCCGGTCACAGGCCTTGGACTGGCGCCGGTTGGGTTCATGGGTCACGACAACATCGAGCCGCTGCACGCGCGGCGCGAGCTGGGGAACCTTGGCCAGCTTGTCATCCAGGTGTCGACGAAAACGGTCCGAGACCTGGACGTGCCGTCCGGTGACGACGATCTCCACAGGTGTCCTCCTTGGGATTTCGCGGTATCACAGAGGGGCCTGCGCGGGCCCTTTCAGGCGCGGCACCACCTCCCGCGGGGAGGAACCTCAGCCCCTTCGCCGCCGCCCGCTTTGCTGGAGCGACGACCGGGTGCGACCGCTTGAGCGGCGACCGTGGGGGCCATGTAGGAACGCTAGACCACTATCGCCCGGAGCGACACAGGGAACGGCCACGGGTTGGACGGATCCACCGGATCCCTTGACCTGACACCCAGCCCACGGTCAGGACACCCCCGGTATGCCGTGCCGCCGGGTCGCGGCAGCCGTCGCCGCGACGACGTGGCGGGCTCCGGCGCGGCGCAGTGCGCGGTTCGCCTCGACGAGCGTGGCGCCCGTGGTGAGCACGTCGTCCACCACCAGGCACGTCGCCCCGGCCACGACCGGCGCCCAGCGACGGCGCACCTCCATCGCGTGCTCCAGGTTCGCCGCCCGCGCCGCGTGCCCCAGGCCGGCCTGGTCGGCCACCCGTCGCCGTAGTCGCACCGCCGGCGCGGGCAGCAGGCCCTGCCCGCCGGGGTCGGCGATGCGGACGGCGTGGTCCAGCAGTCCTTGCAGCGGGGCGTCGCCACGACGCCGGACGCTTGCCGCGGAGGAGGGCACGGGGACGACGAGCACCGGGCCGTTGCCGGCCTCCAGCACGGCCCGCACCCGCCCGTCCTGCTCGACCGCCCGGATGACCGCTCCGGCCAGGACCGGGGCCAGGACGGCGGCCAGGTCGCGGCGGTCGCCGTCCTTGTAGGCGACCAGCGCGTCGCGCAGCGCGCCGCTGTACGGCGCCGCGGCCCAGGTGACCGGCATCCCCGGCGGGCACGGGGTCGGTGCCCACGGCTGGGCCCCTCCAAGCGCGACCGACCCCGCCAGGTCGTCTGCGCACCGGTTGCACCACGCACGGCCGGCCGCCCCGCAGCCACCACAGCTGCGGGGCAGCGCGAGGTCGACGAGGGCGGACCAGGCCGACGCCGCGTTCCGCAGGCGCACGGCCCGCGGACCCGGCCGCACGGCATACCCCATGGAGGCATCCTCGGCCGTGCGCGGTTGCGCGGGCCAGCCCCGCGCGGGAGCCTGTGGACGACGCGGGGGCGTGAGGGGGGCATGGGGAAAACCGGCCGGATGGCTGATTGACCGGACAGCAGGCTGCCTGACGCGCCACCATGAGAGTGGACGCAAACGACGACCGACAGTCCTGACTGCGGGGGTGACCTGAGCAGGTGCGAGACCCGATGACCGGATCCGCCGACCGCCGTGATCTTGCGGTGCCGCCCGAGGCGCCCACCGATGTTGCCGAGCGGCTCCTCGACGAGGTCGCCGACCAGCTGGGCGACCTGCGCCTGGGCGTCCTGGCGGGAGGTGCCGACCACCCCGCCGTCGTGCTGGCCCTCGTCGGGGCCGAACAGGCTCCCTGGCCGGACCCCCGCGAGACCGACCTGTGCGTCGGCCGGGTCTGGCGCGGTGGCCCCGGCGAGGTTGCCGCGTGGGACTCCCCCGACGGCCCGCGCTCGCTCCTGGCCGTGCCCGTCGAGGACGCGCGCGGCCACCGCGCGGCCGTCGTGGTCGCCGACCGCGAGGGAAGCCGACCGTTCGACGTGTCGGACCTGTCGACGGTCGCCACCGCGGTGGCGGGCGAGGCCGAGGCGCTCACACGCGCCCTGGACGTCGCGGGCGTGGGAGACCGGGTCGCAGCGTTCGAGCGCCGGCGTCTCGCGCAGGACCTGCACGACGGGCTGGCCCAGGAGCTGGTCGCCCTCGGCTACCGCATCGACTTCACCCGCCGGCAGGCCTCCCGCGCTGACGGGGGTTCCGACGCAACCCTCGAGGAGGCGCTGGGCGAGGTCCGTGGCGAGCTGAGCCGGATCCTGGCCGACCTGAGGCTCAAGATGGCCGACCTGACCGTGGTCGTGGACCCCGACGCCGGCCTCGCCGAGGCTGTGCAGGCCCGGGTCGAGCAGTTCGCCGAGATCACCGGCCTGGAGGTCAACGCGCAGGTCCAGGACAGCGGGCTGGCCCTGCCGGCGCAGGTGCACGACCTGCTGTTCCGGTTCGTCCTGGAGCTGCTGGCGGACGTGCGCCACGCCCGGGGCGCGAGCGTCGTGGACCTGACCGTGCGCATCGACGCCCCGCACGTCAGCCTTCGCTTCAGCCACGACGGCGAGAGCTCCCTGCCATCCCGCGACTTCTCCGATCACCCCCTCGCGAGGCTCGGCGGCGTGATATTCATCGGACACGCTCCCCGCGGTGGGGTCGAGCTCACCCTCGAGCTCAGCCCGGCCGATACGGGGGGCGCGGACCGTCACCAGGCGGAAAGGATCGGGCTGCGATCATGAGCACCAACGTCGTGGTGATCGACGACCACACCCTCGTCCGCGAGGGTGTGTCCCGGGTGATCCAGGCCGAGCCCGACCTCGCGGTCGTCGGTGAGGCCTCCTCCGTCAGCGACGCGCGCACGCTGCTGGCCGCCAAGCAGCCCGACGTCATGCTCGTCGACGTCTCCCTCCCCGACGGCAGCGGCCTGGCGCTGGTGCGGGCCGCCCGCGCCGCCCACCCCCGCCTGGGGATCGTCGTCCTGACGATGCACAACGACGACGACACCCTGCTCGAGGCGCTCGATGCCGGGGCCACGGCGCTGGTGCTCAAGAGCGCCTCCTCCACCGAAGTGGTCGACGCGGTGCGCCGGGCTGCGACGGCGCCGGACTCCTTCACGGCCAACGGCCTGGCTGCTGCCCTGCGCCGGCAGGCCAACACCACCGTCCCGAAGCTGACCCCGCGCGAGACCGAGGTGCTCGAGAGACTGGTCGACGGCGCGTCCGTGGCCGAGGTCTCGCGAGAGCTGTTCATGAGCGAGTCGACGGTCAAGACCCACGTCACCAAGCTCTACGACAAGCTCGGCGCTCATAACCGGGCCGGCGCCATCATGGCGGCGGTCCGGCTCGGTCTGGTGAAGACCGAGCCGGACCGCCAGCGCTGACTTCTGCCGTCGTCAGTGCGCCATGTGCGAGAAGAGCCCGATGATGCGGATCACGCCCGGCCCGATGATGACGATGAACAGAGCGGGGAAGATGCACAGCAGCATCGGGAAGAGGATCTTCACCGGCACCTTCTGCGCCTTCTCCTCCGCCCGCTGACGTCGGATCAGCCGCATCTGCACCGACTGCTCGCGCAGGACGTTGGCGATCGGTAGGCCGAGCCGATCCGCCTGGACCAGCGCGCTGACGAAGGTGCTCACTTCCTGGACCCGCGTGCGAGCTGCCAGGGACGAGAACGCCTCGCCGCGTGGCTTGCCGATCTGGATCTCCTGGAGTACCCGGGCGAACTCCCCCGCAACGGGACCCTCCGTGGCCCGTGCGACCTGGAGCAATGCCGCGTCGAAACCCTGGCCTGCCTCAACACAGACGGTGAGCATGTCGAGGGCATCGGCCAGGCCACGGCGCAGCTCGTCCTGCCGCTTCACCCCGAGGTTGTAGACCAGGATGTCGGGGAGGAAGAACCCCGCCGCACCCGCGCCGACAGCCACGACGACGCCGACGAGACTGAACCGCGTCCACAGGAGCACCAGGACCGCGAAGCTCACCAGGCCGGCACCCTTGAAGGCGAGGACCCGTTCCACGGTCCAGGTCCCAGGGTTGCCGGCGAGGTCGAGCAACCGCTGGAGGCGCTCGTGAGTGCCGGACGGCGAGAGTCGCAAGGCCAGCCCACGGGTCCCACTGAGGAACGGCTTGAGCAGCCGCTCCGATGCCGGCAGCTCGTGCTTGCCCACCTCGGCCCGGGAGACGCCGTTCTCGATGAGAGCGAGGCCCCGTGCCACGCCGGTCGGCGCTCCGGCATCGAAGGCGAAAGCCAGCACCAAGGTGGCGACGGCTCCCCCGATGGCGATCAGTCCGACGATGAGGAACATTGACGAGCTCATACCTCCACCTCCACAACCTTGCGCATCCAGAAGACGCCGACGCCCAGGAAGACGACCCCCACGCCGAGCATGATGATGCCGAGGATGTTGGTCCACAGCAGCGAGACGTACTGGTGGTTGGTCAGGTTCATGTACAGGAATAGCCCGATCGGCAGGGCGATGAGGATGTACGCCGAGAGCTTGCCCTCCGCCGACAGCGCTCTCACGTGCCGGCGCAAGGACTCCCGCTCACGCAGCGTGGCCGCCGTCGTCCGCAGCGTCTCGGCGAGGTTGCCGCCGACCTGACGCTGGATTCGGATGGCCATGCCCGTCCAGCGCAGGTTGTCACTGTCCATCCGGACAGCCATACGCTCGAGGCTCTCGTCGACGTCGGCGCCGATCCGGGTTTCCGCCAGGGCCCGGGAGAACTCCTTGGCCGCCGGCTGCGCGGCGTCGCGAGAGACCGCATCGAGTGCCTGGAGCAGCGAGAACCCGGTCGAGAGGCTGCTGGCCACCAGGTTGAGCACGTCCGGCAACTGTGCCTCGAACTTCTTGGCCCGGCGGCGAGCGGCGAAGCGCAGGAAGAACGAAGGCAGGACCAGCCCGGCCACCACCCCTAGCGCGATGCCGAACACCATCTGCGAGGGGCTCTCGTGCAGCAGCAGCAGCCCGCCGGCGATGCCGATGACCACGGCGACGACCCGCAGCACGGCCCACTCCCCCGCCCGCCAGGGCAGGTCAGCTCGCTCGAGCAGGGCCATCGTCCGCGAGGTCGACTCCCGGCCCTCCATGACCTTCTCGCCCAGGCCGATGAGGGTCTGGCTCAGGTGGGTCGCTGAAGGTGCGTCCGCGGTGGCAGCCGCCGGGGTGGTGCCGTTCACGTAGTGCTCGATGGACTCGACCCGGCGGGCTTTCGCGGACTTCAGCATCGGTGACATCAGTGAAAGGACAAGTCCCACCAGGCCGACAAACAGGGCACCGAGTGCAGCCGATAGCTGCCACGGCATACCCAGCAGCCGCAGCGTCACCGGGGCGGCCGCGGCAAGGGGTGCCGGCGCGGGCGCGGCGGCGGTGACGGCGGGTGCGGGAGCCTCCGGCGTTGGGACGCCGAGATCCAGCCGGGTCGTCGCGGTGACCACACGGCCGTTGACCCTGGCCGAGACCGCGACGTCCTGCTGGCCGGAGACGCCCTTGGGCGTCTTCAGGCTGAGCCGGACCTGGGAACTGAGCGCTCGTGCCGCGGCCGTGAAGGCGGCATCGACCGCGGTGGGGTTGCCGGCCGCGGCGACGCTGCCGTGGGCCGCCCGCGCCAGACCTGCGAGCACCGTGCCCTGACTCTCGTCGGTCTTGAAGCCGACGACCTCGGCCCGCACGCCGGACGCGGCGAGCGCTTGGGTGGTCTGGGCGAGGGTGTGCTTGCTCCGGGTGTCGCCCCCGTCGCTGAGGAGGACGAAGCTTCGGTCCCCGTTGCTGCCGAGCTGGCCGATGGCGCTGAAGATTCCGTCGTAGAGGGTCGTCTCGCCCTTGGACTTCAGAGCTCCGATCGCTTGGCGGACCGCGGCCCGGTCAGCTGTCGGGGCGAGGACAACCTGGGGTGTGTCGGAGAAGGCAACCAGGCCGACCAGCACGTCCTTGGGAGCGGAGTCCAGGAAGGCGTTCGCGGCCTGGGCCACGGTGGCCATGCCCGACACCCCCATGGAGCCGCTGGTGTCGACGAGGAGGGTCGTGACCCGGCGGCCGGCCGTGACTGGCTGGACGGTCACGGGAACCTGGGTCGACCCAACCTTGGCGGTGACCGAGCCGGGGGCGATGGAGACCGGCCGCCCGTCGTCGCGCACCGTGAGCAGCGCGGAGACGGACCCGGGCTGCACGACCACGTCACTCAGCGAGACCGGCGCCGGGGCAGGGGCGGCCAGGGCTGCGGAGCCGCCGCCCCAGCTGGCCAGCACCGTGATGGCGGAGGCGATGAGAGCGCGCGCCCCCGACGCAGGAAGCCGCAGCGGCCAGATGCGCTGCCTCACCGGGGTCACCCCGCACCCCGGATGAACATCGCGGGGTTGAGCTCGACCCCGAGGTCCTTGAGGTGCTCGGTGAACTTGGGCCGGAGGCCGGTGCTGCGCAGGGTGCCGCGGAAGCGGCCCTGCTCGTCCCGGCCGGCGGAGTAGTCGAACTGGAAGAGGTCCTGGAGGGTGATGACGTCGCCCTCCATCCCTTCCACCTCGGTGATCGCCACGATGCGCCGACTGCCGTCCTGGAGTCGGGCCTGCTGCACGATCAGGTTGACCGCGCTGGAGACCTGGTCTCGGATCGCCCGCACGGGCAGGTCCACCCCAGCCATCAGCACCATCGTCTCCAGCCGGGACAGGCTGTCGCGAGGGCTGTTGGCGTGGACGGTGGTGATCGAGCCGTCGTGGCCGGTGTTCATGGCCTGAAGCATGTCGAGCGCGGCGCCGTCACGGACCTCGCCGACGACGATGCGGTCGGGCCGCATGCGTAGTGAGTTCTTCACCAGCTCACGGATCGGGATGGAGCCGCGGCCCTCGATGTTGGAAGGGCGGGACTCCAGACGCAGCACGTGCTCTTGGTGCAGCTGGAGCTCGGCGGCGTCCTCGATGGTGATGATCCGCTCGTCCTCGGGGATGAAGCTGGAGATCACGTTGAGCAGCGTCGTCTTCCCCGAGCCGGTGCCGCCGCTGATGACGATGTTGCGGCGTCCTCTCACGCAGGCCTCGAGGAAGTCGCGCACCTGCGGGGTCATCGTGCCGAAGGCGATGAGGTCCCGGTCGGTGTACGGGTCCGCCGAGAACTTGCGGATGGTGAGCAGGCTGCCGTCGAGGGCGATCGGCGGGATGACCGCGTTGACGCGGGATCCGTCCGCAAGCCGGGCGTCCACGAGCGGGCTGCTCTCATCGACCCGGCGGCCGACCCGGCCGACGATCTTGTCGATGGTGCGGCGCAGGTGAGCGTCGCTGGTGAACCGCGCCTCCACGGGGTAGATCCGGCCCGCCCGCTCGACGAAGATGCTGTCCGGGCCGTTGACCATGATCTCGGTGACCTCGTTGTCCCGCAGCAGCGGCTCCAGGGGGCCGTGACCGAGGATCTCGTCGGTCACCTCCTGGGCGATGCGGGTCCGGTCGGCCGCGGACAGGGGCGTCTGCTCGGCGTCAAGCACCGACTGCAGGCTGTGCCGCACCCGCTGCTCGAGCTCGGACTGCTCGAGGTGCGGGTCGTAAAGCTGCGGCCCGAGGGACTCGAGGAGCGCTTGGTGCACGCTCGCCTTCACCGCCGCGAACGGGTCCTGCGCCCGGTGCCGGGCCAGCGGCAGGTGGCTCACCCCCTCGTGACCCTGTGGGTGCACCGGGCCACGCCGGACGTTGTCGAGTCGATCAGCCAGGCTCATCGCTTGCCTCCTCGGTGCAGGAACCGCAGCTCGCGACGCGTGCGCGGCGGGTTGGGGGGTGCCTCGCCGGCGCCAGAGCCGGCGGGGTGGGTGCTCGTGGCGGTCACGTCGGCCTCGCTGCCGAGCAGCGGGCGCAGGTGGCGTTCGACCAGGGTCCGGATGGCCGCGCTGACGGCGTGCCTGGGCTCGCTCAGCACGATCGGCACACCCCTGTTGATCGAGGCGGGCACATTGGAGCTGCTCGGTACGCTGACGGCGATCGGCTGCTTGAGCACCCGGACGACGTCGTCGTGATTGAGGCCGACCTTCGCATCGGAGCGGTTGAGCACGATGACACGTGAGTCTCGTGGGTTCCCGAGGAGGTCCAGGGTGTCGAGGGTGACGCGAAGGTTCTTCAGTGCCGGGACGTCCAGGGTGGCGATCAGCACCAGGGCGTCGCTGGCGTCGAAGGCGACCAGCACGTGCTCGGTGAACGCCGGCGGGGTGTCGACCAGGACGACGTCGTACATGCGGCGGGCCACCCTGATGAGCTCACCGACGGTCGCCCCGGAGATGCGGTCCACATCGCCGGGCTCGCTGGGGGCACACACGGCGTGGAGACCGCTGTCGTGTCGGGTGACGACCGAGGCCAGACCCTGTTCGTCCAGTCGTCCCGACATGGCCACGACGTCGCTCATCGACCGCTCGGGCATGAGCTGGAGGCTGATGGCGACGTCACCGAAGCCGAGGTCGAGGTCGACCAGCAGCACTCGCAGACCCGTGGAAGCCAGGTAGGCCCCGAGGTTCGTCGAGAAGGTGGTCTTGCCGACCCCACCCTTGGCGGAGAAGACGGTCACCACCTTCCCCTCGCTGGAGGTCGCCCCGGAAGCGCCACGCAGACGTTGGGAGAGCTCCACGCTGCGCCGGCAGGTCTCGGCGAGGGCGTTCTGGTCGTCGGCCTGGACGACCTCCCGGACGCCCGATCGCAAGGCCTGACCCATGACCGTCACGTCGAGGCGGCGACGTAGCAGCACCACACCGACCTCTGGTCGGTCCAGGCGCACCTGCTCGGCAAGGTCACAGGCCGCCTGGAGGTCCACGTCCGGGCCGACGACCACGAGCAGCTCGTGCGTCCCTGACGCCAGGGCCCGCAGCACCAGGGGTGCGGTGTCCAGGCGCTCGACCTCGCCCAGCGCGTAGCGGTAGGTGTCAGCTGCGTGGGGATCCAGGTCCCAGAGGATCGTCATGTCGCGTCCCGATCACTTGGCGAAGAGGGTGGTGTCGGTGACAGCTGCCGTGCCCACCTTCGCGTCGGTCCCACGCAGACCCAGGTAGAGGTCAGCGGTCTGGACACCGTGAACGAGCTTCTCGGCGTTCTCCGGAGGCAGCGCCACGGTGACGAGTGCTGTCGGCGCCTGGCCGGAGGAGCTCTGATCTGCCTGAGCCTGGGGGGATGCTCCTTGGACCGGGGTGAGCGAGGAGTTCCCGACCGCGATGACGAGGACGTCGTCAAGCAGGACTCTGGTGACCTTCGGGGCGTTGCTGTTGTTGCCCTTGCCCTGACCGGGCCACGTCCCGTAGATGACGATGTGGGAGCCGGGGGTGACGAAGGTGCCGACGCGGGCCGGGTCGGACAGCTGCACCGCGAGTGCCACCTGCCCGTCGGGAACCTGGAGCGCCTTCTGGCCGAGGGGCGTCGTGCCGAAGCGGCTGGACAGGACCAGCTCACCCGGGGCGATGTCGTTGAGCGCCAGGAGCTTGGACGTCTTGTCGTCGACCGTGGTCAGCGCCCCCGGCGGCACGGCCTTGGCGGCCACCTGGGTTCGGGCCATCAGCCCGTTCGCGACGGCATCACCAGCAGTGGTGCCTGCCGGCACCACCTCCTGGGCAACGAAGACATCAACCGGCTTCTGCCCCGCGACGGCGCGTGAGTCGGCTCCCTTGGCGTAGAGGAGGACGGCGACAACGCCGACCAGGGCGACCACTGTCGCAGCGACAACGGCGAGAACTCGACGACCCATGTGACTCAACTCTTCTCTGGTTTCGGGCCGGTCATCCGGCGGCGACGACGGTGGTGGCGCCGCGAGGGGTGGGGGTGCTACCGGTGGAGAACTGGCCGCGCGGGATGAGTCCCGTCGTGAACCAGCCATAGATACAGGTGTCGGGAGGCATGCACAGCCGGCGTCCCGTGACGACTGAGTTGATGTCGTTTCCGGGGAACCGCATGCCGGTGAGGTAGAAAGCCGCGAACCCATCGATGAGGTACTGACCGTTGTTGCCCGTCAGGCCGTTGGTCTGCACGTAGATCGGCAGGTAGACGGTCCGCCCGGTCATGGTCTCCAGGTGGCAGTCATTCGGCTCGGATGTCCCGGTCTTGTCGTCGACCCAGCCCGTGGCGGAGATCGTCACGGCGCAGTTCGTCGAGCTGTTGAGCCAGCCGAAGCCGCCGGCCAGGTCGAACCCACTTGGCCCTGCGGGACAGTGCGAGGCACCCGTCGTGTTGTGGAAGTAGATGGCGTGCTCGTAGACGAGCGGGGTTACCGGGTAGCCCGAGGTATACGGGGGAGGCGGCACAAGGCTCGTCCCGTTGGCGGTGTAGTTGTTGTACTCGCAGGTGGAGATCGTGAGAGGGATGACGGTGCCGCCACTCGGGGTTTCCCACGCGGCACGGGCACAGGCCCGGACGGTCCCTCCCGTGTAGCTTCCCCCGGCCAACGTCTGGGCCAGGTAGGGCGGCAGGATCGTCGATCCGCTCGCGGTGCGTGTACTGGTGCGCACCTCGACATAAGGGGCGCCGGCGAACGCCGATGGCACGGTGGGGCACTGCACAAGCGGCGGGGTGGCACCATAGCTCGGGCACAGGGGAAGCAACGGGTTGGTCGCGATGGCAGTGCTGCTGCCACAGACGCTGTCGACGTTGCTCGCCCCATCGCTGGCGTTCGCACTGGCCAATGGGGTCAGGGACGCGGTTGTAGGGCTGCAGTTCGTCGTCGCGGCACAGGTACGAGCTGCAGCGAACGAGGCCGCATCGGCTCCGTTCTGCAGCTGCCGGCGCTCCCACATGAGGGACCCGGTGTCGATGGTCAGTGCGGCGCAACCGAGGACGACGCCGCCGCCGACAAGGAGGGCCACGATGGTCGCCACCGCTCCGCTGTCGCGCCCCTGGAGACGCGCATCGACGTGTCGTCTCACCGTGCGGGCCAGGCGAAGGATGCTCAGCTGGACGCGCATTGCATGACTCCCGTCGACGAGAGGGTGTTGGGACCGGTGAAGGTCCCACCGAAGAAGGTCGACATCGCACTGATGCCGGTAATCCAGGTGAACCCGGAGGTCACCGTGACCGTCGCGTTGCCAGGTCCGGGGCAGGAGCCCCCCATCGACACAGCAGGAAGCGACGCTCCCGTGAGGGCCGGGGCGGCTTGTTGCACCCGTGTCTGGATCTGGCTCGGGGTGTAACCCCCGAGGGCGGCGAGACGAGCTCCTTCGCGCGCAGCTTGGCTGAGCTGGAGCTGCGCGTTGTAGGCGCGCCCGAAGTCGATCAGTCCCATGAGAACAAAAAGGAGCACCGGCAGGATGAGGGCCATCTCGACGGCCGCCGCCCCTTGGTCCATGTGCCTTCGGTGGGCGACCCCACCCAGGCCGAGCCGGCCCGCTGTTCGCTTGGCCATCGCGGCACCTCGCATTTCATGAAGGTCAGTCAGGAAGAGCGTCTGGAAGCCGACGAGCACGAGTCCGACAAAGACGTTTCAGTGGAAGCGCCAGGGCCGGCGATCGAGCCAGCGGCCGGCGACGTTGGTGTGCGGCGCTGTGGTCGGTGCGACGTACGCGCCGCACCGACCACTTGGCTCGCCACCAATGACGCCATGCTCGTCTTGCGCAGCTCAGGCGCCGCCGACAGCGGTGGACACGTCGGTGAACCTGTTACTCAGGTTGGTGCCGAGGAGCGTGACCGCGCCGATGATGACGACAGCGATCAACGCGACCATGAGGCCGTACTCCACCGCGGTGGCGCCGTCTTCACGAGCGTCCATGACAGCGGCGAGCCTGGTCTGCATCTTGGCGATGTAACGGAGCATTCCTAGTCCCCTTTCAGAAGATCCGCCGCGGAGCGGGCTTTGCGGTCCGCCCCGACGGCCGGCATCGTTTGGATGGTTCAGGCACCGACCGCGGTGGCGATGGCGTTGAAGCGGGCCGACAGGTTCGTACCCAGCAGGGTGACCGCGCCGATGATGACGACGGCGATCAGCGCGACCATGAGGCCGTACTCGACCGCAGTCGCGCCCTCCTCACGGGAGTCCATGACGGAGGCGAGCTTGGTCTGGAACTTGGCGATGTAGCGGGTCATTTCAGGGTCCCCTTTCAGGACATCCGGGGCGCCGGGGCGGGCGTCCCGACGACAAGAAGAGACTGTCGCTGAAGGGGATCCGTCGACATCGCCCGATGCGTCCGCGTCCGGGGGCTGATCAGGCGCAGCGGCATCCCCCGAACGGGGGATGCCAACGCCACCACCACCGAGGAAGCACCGACGTGCTCTGACCGACGAAAGACGTTGTGAATGCTCAGGATCGGCAGAGAAGAGCAGAAAATGGAGATCGCACGACGACCTCGCTGCCGGTTAAGCTCAGCCGGCCGGGACCACCACGTCCGAGGCGTTCGCCTCGACTACCCACCCGTTGCCCGCCCGCGTGAGTGCCTGACCGCGGCTGTTGACGACGAACAGCCCGCGCGGCCCGCCCGTGCTGGTGAGCGAGACCGCACCCTCGACCGGCGCCAGGGCGCTGACCGGCCCACCCAGAGGCACGAGGTAGGGCCGTAGCGGGTCGGTCCTGCCAGCGGACCCGAGCACCGCCAGGGTCCGGTCGTCCAGCCAGGTCACGTCGTGCACCGCCGTCAGGGAGGCCCCCACCCGCAGCGGCGCGGCGAGGTTGCGGGCACGGCCGTCCGGTCCGCGCACGATGCCGGCCACGTCCACCCGGGCGTCTCCACCGGCCGCGTCACGTGAGACCACGGCCACCCGCGCGCTGTCCTGGGCCACCCGCAGCGCCACGACCTGGCGCCCGGCCAGCCAGCCGGCCGTCACGGGCCGGGGCGTCGTCGCGCCCGCGGCGGCGTCGATCACGTAGACCCGCGTCACCCCGTCCTTGGTCCCCGCCACCCACAGGCCGCCCCGGCCGTCGTAGGCCGGCCGCGTGAGCTGCCCCGCGAACGCAGGCACGAGCGTCTGCTTGGCCCCCCGCCACCGGGCGAGGGTGGAGCCGTCGGTGCTGACGGCGGCCAGCTCGCCCCCGTCGTGGGACAGGGCGAGCGGCCCCCACCCCAGCGGTATCGCGGGCAGCTCACCGACGGGGGCGGCCGGCGCCCGGGGCGGGTCGCCGGGCGCCCCTAGGCGTCCGGGGTCGAGCCGGTGCAGAGCCGTGCCCTGGCGGATGACGATCGTGCTCGCCGTGGCCGAGGCGTCGACGTCGGGGTAGCCCACGGCCACGACGCTCGTGGGCGCCTCGGGCACGCCTGGCAGGTCCACCTTGCTCCCGCCGACGACGAGGGAGACCGACAGGACCGACGGCGCCTGGGTCACGGTGGCCACGAACTGGGCCCACATCGCCCGGCGCAGCTCGGCGTCGGCGACCAGGCCGCTGACCGACAGGTCGATCGAGGCCCGGCCGTTCTCCACCGGGACCGCGTCGACCGCGAGCCGGGTCGCCTCGGGCACCCCGGAGATCGCCGCGCCGCGCAGGTAGTCCGGCACCGGGTCGAGCTGGGCCCGGGCCAGCGTGGTGGCCAGGCCCGCCGTCAGCGGGAACCACCGGATGTCCGGCACCAGCACCCGGGTCGAGGGCACTGCGTAGTGGACGGCGAAGGGCCGGTAGAGGCGCTCCAGGTCGGCCTCGCTCAGCCACAGCCCGAAGCCCTTGGGGGTGCTGGTGATCCGCCACTGCCCGGACACCTGCTGCAAGGTGAACGTCGCGCTGGTGGTGGTCCCCGCGGGGAGCTCGCGGAACCGCCCGGCGGGGTCGATGGTGGCGCTCACCGGGGAGGTGACCTTGACCCGGTCCGGGCCCACCGAGGCGAAGGTCAGCCCGGACTCGCTGGGGAAGACCATGACCCCGTTGTCGGGGATCCAGTTCTGCGCCACGTTGGGCACCAGGAACGAGCGCCCGACAGCGTGGTCGTCGTCGAAGCCGGCCGCGGCCCGCAGGAACCCGCGCACGATCTGCTCGGGCGTTGCGCCGGCCGCCGGCCCGTCGGGCAGCACCCGCACCGGCTCGACCGGCGGCCCCCCGACCGCCAGGCCCTCGCGCACCGGCCCGGTGGTGGGCAGGCCGCCGCAGGCGCCCAGGACCAGGCTGAGCACCACGCCGACCACGGCGGCGACGAGGGCCCGCCGGCTCACCGCGGTGCCTCGGCCGGGGGCTTGAGCTGCTGGTAGGGCCCTCCGATGCCCTGGGCCGATGCCGGGCGCTCGTCCTCGGGCGTGAGCGGCAGCGGGGAGCGCTCGATCCCGACGCCGGCCCGCTTGGGCAGCGTGAGGCGGAAGCAGGACCCCCGGCCCGGCTCACCCCAGGCCTGCAGCCAGCCGTCGTGCAGGTGCGCGTCCTCCAGGGCGATCGCCAGCCCGAGGCCGGTGCCCCCGGTGGTGCGGGCGCGCGCCGGGTCGGCCCGCCAGAACCGGTTGAACACCAGCGCCGCCTCGCCTGGCCGCAGGCCCACGCCGTGGTCGCGGACGGTGACACCCACCGACGTGGCGTTGGAGGCCACCCGGATCACGACCGGCCGCCCCTCGCCGTGCTCGATCGCGTTGACCACGAGGTTGCGCAGGATCCGCTCCACCCGGCGCGGGTCGATCTCGGCGACGCACGCCTTGTGCGGGGCCTCCACGCCGACGGTGCTGCCCCGCCGCTCGGCGATCGCCACCGTCGCCTCGACCACCCGCGCCACGGTGTCGCGCAGGTCGGTGGCCTCCATGTCCAGGGCCGCGGCGCCGGCGTCGAAGCGGCTGATCTCGAGCAGGTCCCCCAGCAGCGACTCGAACCGGTCCAGCTCGTCGTGCAGGAGCTCGGCCGAGCGGGACACCGAGGGGTCGAAGTCGTCGCGGGAGTCGTGGATCAGGTCGCCGGCCATGCGGATCGTGGTCAGCGGGGTGCGCAGCTCGTGGGAGACGTCGGAGACGAAGCGCTGCTGGACACGGGAGAGGTCCTCCAGCTGGCGAATCTGCTTCTGCAGGCTCTCGGCCATGGCGTTGAACGACTTGGCCAGCCGGGCCAGGTCGTCCTGCCCGCGGGCGCGCATCCGCTCGTGGAGCCCGCCGGAGGCGAGCCGCTCGGCGACCTCGGCGGCGCGGCGCACCGGGTCGACCACCAGCCGGGTGACGACGTAGGCGACGGCACCGACCATCAGGACCAGCGCGATACCGCCGAGGGTGAACGTCTGGGCGACCACCTTGAGGGTGGCCTGCTCACGCTCCATCGGGAAGACGAAGTAGAGCTCGTAGCTGCCCGCCACGGGCAGCGAGACCTGCGAGCCGACGATGACCGTCGGCACCTCCGCCCCGGTGCTCGCGGAGCTGGTCGCGATGATCTGCGTGTGCTGGTGGGTGGCGTCGGAGGAGACCGCCTCGCGCAGCTCGGCCGGCACGCTCGGCAGGCCGACGTCCCCGGAGAGCCGGGTCGCCACGACGGCGCTGCGGGTGTTGCGCAGCGACCGCGTGAGGATCACGTCGCGGGTGTGGTCCGCCCCCGGCGATGCCAGCTGCTGCACCAGGTCGGTCGCCAGGACGCTCAGGCTCGTGGGGTCGGTGCGGTCGGCGGCGTCGAAGCGCGCCTGCGCCGCCCGTGTCCCCTGGGCCGCCTCCTCCGAGGCCGAGCGCACCCGGTCGGCGACCAGGCCGTCGGCGATCTGCTGGTAGAGGTAGGAGCCGAGCAGCAGCACCACGACCAGGCCGAGCAGCATCGTCATCGAGATGACGCGGAACTGCAGCGACCCGCGCCACTGGTGCGTCAGCCAGCGCCCCGAGCCGAGGACGGCCGTGCGCGCCCGGGAGCCGGCCCAGCCGACAGCGCGCAGCGCCCGCGTCCGATGGATCTCGAACCGGGAGGGCGAGGCTGGCGCCGGGCGGCTCGGCTCGGACATCGGCTAGGCCGGGCCCGCCTTGTAGCCGACGCCGCGCACCGTCACGACGATCTCGGGGTGCTCGGGGTCGCGCTCGATCTTGGAGCGCAGTCGCTGCACGTGGACGTTGACCAGGCGGGTGTCGCCGGCGTGGCGGTAGCCCCAGACCTGCTCGAGCAGCACCTCGCGGGTGAACACCTGCCACGGCTTGCGCGCCAGCGCCACCAGCAGGTCGAACTCCAGCGGGGTCAGCGACAACGGCTGCCCGTCACGCTTGACCGAGTGGCCGGCGACGTCGATGACCAGGTCGCCGATCTCCAGGCGCTCCGGCTCGGGCTCGTCGCCGCGGCGCAGCCGGGCACGCACCCGCGCAATGAGCTCCTGCGGCTTGAACGGCTTGACGACGTAGTCGTCGGCGCCGGACTCCAGGCCGACGACGACGTCCACCGTGTCGCTGCGGGCGGTGAGCATGACGATCGGCACGCCGGACTCGCCCCGGATGCGGCGGCACACCTCGATGCCGTCCATGCCGGGCAGCATGACGTCGAGCAGCACCACGTCGGGCCGGCTGTCGCGGAAGGCCGTCATCGCGGAGGAGCCGTCGGCGACGTGCACGACCTCGAGCCCCTCGTTGCGCAGGACGATGCCGAGCATCTCCGCCAGCGCGAGGTCGTCATCGACGACGAGGATCCTGCCCTTCACCGGTTGTTCCTTTCACCGTGTGCGTTCATCGGGTGAATCGTCGCACACGCACCCTGAGTTCACGGTGGGGACGTCCCCGTCCGGTTACCGGCCGGTAGAGACTCCCCCGCTCAGCGCCCTACCCCCAGGCCCGCCTGCGGCACGCACCCAGACGCCCGGGAGAGCACAGCGGGCGGTGAGGTCGCCCTCACCGCCCGCTGCGCGCGATACCGCGGTCCTGCCGGTATGCCGGGTGCGCGGCTCAGCCGCGCGACCCCACCTGCCGCCTCAGTAGCGGTAGTGGTCCGGCTTGTACGGGCCGGCGACGTCGACGCCGATGTACTCGGCCTGGTCCTTGCTCAGCTCGGTGAGCTTGACGCCGAGGGCGTCGAGGTGGAGCCGGGCGACCTTCTCGTCGAGGATCTTCGGCAGGACGTAGACCTGCTTGGCGTAGTCCTCGTTCTTGGTGAACAGCTCGATCTGGGCGATCGTCTGGTTGGCGAACGAGTTCGACATGACGAAGCTCGGGTGGCCGGTGGCGTTGCCCAGGTTGAGCAGGCGACCCTCGGACAGCACGATGACGGAGTGGCCGTCGGCGAAGCGCCACTCGTGCACCTGCGGCTTGATCTCGACCTTCTCGATGCTCTTGTCGCGCTCGAGGCCGGCCATGTCGATCTCGTTGTCGAAGTGCCCGATGTTGCCCACGATCGCCTGGTGCTTCATCTTCGCCATGTCGCCGGCGGTGATGATGTCCTTGTTGCCGGTGGCCGTGATGAAGATGTCGGCGGTCTCGACGACGTCCGCGAGCGTGGTGACCTGGTAGCCGTCCATCGCCGCCTGCAGCGCGCAGATCGGGTCGACCTCGGTGATGACCACGCGGGCGCCCTGGCCGCGCAGCGACTCGGCGCAGCCCTTGCCCACGTCGCCGTAGCCGAGGACGACCGCGACCTTGCCACCCATCAGGGTGTCGGTGGCGCGGTTGATGCCGTCGATCAGGCTGTGGCGGGTGCCGTACTTGTTGTCGAACTTGGACTTGGTGACCGAGTCGTTGACGTTGATCGCCGGGAAGAGCAGGTCGCCGGTCTGGGCGAACTCGTAGAGGCGGTGGACGCCGGTCGTGGTCTCCTCGGTGACGCCCTTGATGCCAGCGGCCATCTTGGTGAACCGCTGCGGGTCGCTCGCGAGGGAGGCGCGCAGCACGTCGAGGATGACGCGGTACTCGGCCGAGTCGTTCTCGTCCGTGGCCGGGACGGCGCCCGCGGCCTCGAACTCGACGCCCTTGTGGACGAGCAGGGTGGCGTCGCCACCGTCGTCGAGGATCATGTTCGGGCCGTCCTGGCCGGGCCAGGTCAGGATCTGCTCGGTGCACCACCAGTACTCCGGCAGGCTCTCGCCCTTCCAGGCGAAGACTGGGACGCCCTGCGGGTCCTCGGGCGTGCCCTTGCCCACGACGATCGCCGCGGCGGCCTCGTCCTGGGTGGAGAAGATGTTGCAGGAGGCCCAGCGCACGTCGGCGCCGAGGGCGGTCAGGGTCTCGATGAGCACGGCGGTCTGCACGGTCATGTGCAGCGAGCCGGCGATGCGGGCACCCTTGAGCGGCTGCTGCGCACCGAACTCCTCGCGCAGCGCCATGAGGCCGGGCATCTCGTGCTCGGCCAGGCGGATCTGGTGACGGCCGGCCTCGGCGAGGCTCAGGTCGCGAACCTTGAAGTCAAAGGACATGCGTAGAACTCCCTTTGGATGTCTCTGGTTTGCTGACCCGGCGCCGCCCATCTGGGCCTTCATCTGCGGGGTCATCACCCACGCCGGCAAGGGGACAGTCTAACGACTGTGCCCCATGTCCCGAACCTCCCCGGGCTCGTCCGGCACGTAGGTGGAGTCCGCCGCCACCGGGGCGTTGTCCCACTGCGCCCGGTCCTGGGCCCCGCGGTCGATGTCGGGCTCGAGGTACATCACCAGCTGTATGCCGGGCAGCGCCTCGCGCGCCCGCCGCTCCGCCGCGTCGATCGCCTCGGCGATCTCCTCGCCGCGGTCCAGGCGCCCGACCGCGAGCTTGGCCGCGACGAGCACCTCCTCCGGGCCGAGGTGCATCGTGCGCAGGTGGATGACCCGGGAGATGGCGCCCTCCGGTCCGTTCTCCAGCGCGTCGGTGATGGCCTGGAGCTGCTGCGGGCGGGCCGCCTCGCCGATGAGCAGGGACTTCATCTCGATGGCGAGCACGCCGGCGACGAAGACCAGGAGCAGGCCGATCGCCGCAGTGCCGACGGCGTCCCAGCGGCCGTTGCCCGTGATGAGGGTCAGGCCCACCCCGATGAGGGCGAAGACGAGGCCGACCAGCGCGGCGGAGTCCTCGAGCAGCACCACCGGCAGCTCCGGCTCCTTGGCGGTGCGGATGAACTGCGCCCAGGTGCGCTTGCCGCGCAGCGGGTTGCTCTCGCGGACCGCGGTGCGGAAGGAGAAGCCCTCCAGCCCGATCGCGACGACCAGCACCGCCAGCGGCACCCACCACCAGCGGCCCTCGATCGCCTCGGGGTGGCCCCACTTGTGCCACGCCTCGTTGAGCGCGAACAGGCCGCCGACGCTGAACAGCACGATGGAGACGATGAAGGCGTAGACGTAGCGCTCCCGGCCGAAGCCGAACGGGTGCGCCGGGGTCGCCTCCCGCTTGCTGCGCTTGCCGCCGATGATCAGGAGCAGCTGGTTGCCCGAGTCTGCCACCGAGTGCACCCCCTCGGCGAGCATCGAGCTCGACCCCGTCACCAGGAACGCGAGGAACTTCGTCGCCGCGATGCCGAGGTTTGCCGCCAGTGCCGCGACGATCGCCTTGCCGCCACCTTCGTGTGCCATGGGTCGAAGCCTAGAGCGCCGGTGGTCGCGACCCGCCACACAGGTGGCGTCCAGCCCGCATTCAGGCGGCATCTCCCGGGCCAAGGCGCCCGAGCGCCCGCCACCCCGGCGGCTATCCCCCGGTGTTGTCGCGGCGGTCGCGCAGGTCGGCCACGTGGGGCGACACGGCCGGGTCCAGCCCGAGGCCGATCGCCAGGTAGGTGGCGGCGAAGTCGGTCAGCGCGATCTGGCCGGAGAGCCGGGTCAGCGGGTGGCCGGGCTCGGTGACGGCGGTCGCCACCCGCACGCCCGCGTCGTATGCCGTCTGGATCACGGCGTCGGTGAGCTCCTGCACCTCGGCGGCCTCGGGGGTCAGCACCTCGGGGGCGACGTCGCGCAGCATCAGCAGGCCCAGCCGGGGCTGCGCGGGGCCGTCCAGGAACGGGTCGGCGAAGATGTCCGGGGCGGACTCGCGCTCCCCCACCCCGCGCCCGCCGCCGGCGGTGAACGGCCCGTCGAAGCTGGCCACGATCTGGGAGGCGGCGTCGGGCAGCTCGCCGTAGGAGGCCGGGATCCGGGCGGTGCGCGCCAGCATCGAGGCGGCCCGGGCGGCCGCGACCCCGTTCAGCGGCCCGTCGCCCAGGATCACCGGGATCGACTCGGCGAGCTGGACGGCCAGGATCTTGGCCGGGTTGACGAACGACTCCGACGACGGGCGGCAGGCCTCGGCCTGCTCGTCGAGCCGGTTGGCAGTCTCCAGCAGCGTCTGCTCGGCGCAGTCGATCAGGCCCAGGCCGTCCGCGGCGAGCATGACCGGGGTGAGCAGCGACCACAGCGCAGTGCGCGAGGAGGTGCGCCCCTGGGGGACGTCGATGTGCACCCCGCGGGCTGCCGCGCAGATCTGGGCCAGCGGGGAGCCGGGGGCGCCCACGGTCAGCAGTGAGGCCCCGCGGCGGGCGGCCTCGGCCGCCACCGCCACCGGCCCCTGGGCCCGGCCGGACAGGGACACCGCGACCACGAGGTCGAGCGGGCCGACCCAGCCGGGCAGCGGCAGGTTGCGCCGCACGGTCACCGGGACCGGCGACCCGGGCTCGGCCAGCAGCTCCAGCACGTCCGCGACCACCGCCGAGCCGCCCAGCGAGGCCACCAGCACCGACCGGGGCCGCTCGCCGCTGGCCACCCGGTCGATGCCTCCCTCGCGGGAGAGGGTGATCGCCTCCCGGACCTGGGCGCCGGCGGTCGCGAGGGCGCGCAGCGTCTGGCGCGTGTCGCGCTCGGCGATCGCCTCCACGTCGTCGATCAGCGACTCATCCAGGAAGGGAGGCATGTCGGCGCCGCCGGATCAGCCTGCGAGAGAACGGGACTCGTCGACCAGGAGCACCGGGATGCCGTCGTCGACGCGGTAGGCCCGGGCGCAGGCCGCGTCGGTGCAGTGCAGCTCGGGCCCGGTCGGCCCGGTCCCGTCGACGAGGGCGGAGTGGCACTGGGGGCAGCGCAGGATCTCCCGCAGCCACGGCTCGATCTGGGCGGCGGGGCCGGTTGCGCCGGACGGGTCCTGGGTCATCACTGTCCTCCTCGCACGAGCGACAACACATCGTCGCGCACGTGCTGCATGGTTGTCTCATCAAAGGCCTCGACGTTGAGCCGAAGCAGGGGCTCGGTGTTGCTGGCGCGCAGGTTGAACCACCACATCGGCTCGCCCCGGTGGGTGACGGTCAGGCCGTCGAGCTCGTCGAGCTCCACGTCCTGCCGCTGCGCCCACTGGCGCACCGTCGCGGTGGTGGCCACCGCGTCGGCGACGGTGGAGTTGATCTCGCCGGACGCGGCATACCGGCTGTAGCGCTCGGCCAGCTGCGACAGGGGCCCGTCCTGCTCGCCGAGGGCGGCGAGGACGTGCATCGCCGCGAGCATGCCGGTGTCGGCGAACCAGAAGTCGCGGAAGTAGTAGTGCGCGGAGTGCTCGCCGCCGAAGACGGCGTCGTGCTCGGCCATCTGCGCCTTGATGAACGAGTGGCCCACCCGGGTGCGAACGGACTGTCCGCCCTCCTCGGCGATGATCTGCGGCACCGCGGCGGAGGAGATGACGTTGTAGACGATCCGCGCCTCCCGGCCCTCGGCGCGCTCCTTGGCGATCTCGCGGCTGGCGACCAGCGCGGTGATGGCCGAGGGGCTGACCGGCTCGCCGCACTCGTCGATGACGAAGCAGCGGTCGGCGTCGCCGTCGAAGGCCAGGCCGAGGTCGGCGCCGTGCTCGACGACGGCCTTCTGCAGGTCGCGCAGGTTCTCCGGCTCCAGCGGGTTGGCCTCGTGGTTGGGGAAGGTGCCGTCGAGCTCGAAGTAGAGCGGGACCACCTCCAGCGGCAGCTCGGGCAGCCCGGCCGCGGTGCCCAGCACGGCGGGCACGGTGTGCCCGCCCATGCCGTTGCCGGCGTCGACGACGACCTTCAGCGGCCGGGAGCCGGACAGGTCGACCAGCCCGCGCAGGAAGCCGGCGTAGTCGGCCAGCAGATCGCACTCGGTGATCGTGCCGATCCGGTCCGAGCCGCCCAGGTGGTGGACCTCGCCGCGTTCCAGCAGCCACTGCGCCAGGTCGCGGATCTCGGCCAGGCCCGAGTCCTGGCCCACCGGGCGCGCGCCGGCGCGGCAGAGCTTGATCCCGTTGTACTGCGCGGGGTTGTGGCTGGCGGTGAACATCGCGCCGGGCACGTCCAGCGCCCCGCTGGCGTAGTAGAGGCCGTCGGTGGAGCACAGTCCGATGAGGGTCACGTCGAGGCCGTGGGCGGCCGCGCCGACCGCGAACGCGCGCGCGAGGTCCGGGGAGGACGGGCGCATGTCGTGCCCGATGACGATGGAGGAGGCACCCTCGGGGCCGGCGATGACCTGGGCGAACGCCGAGCCGATGGCGGTGGCCACCGGCTCGCTCAGCTGCTCGGGGACGAGACCGCGGACGTCGTAGGCCTTGATGAAGTCGGACAGGCGGGGCACACTCACGCGCCCGACCCTACCGATCGCGCAGCACCCGCAGGTGGCCGCGTCGGCCGACCTCGACCGTGCCGTCGGCGTCGGGGGCGCTCGAGGGCGCCGGGGTGCGGGGCTTGCCGGCCTCGCGCACCGCGTCGGCGAGGGCCAGCAGGTCGTCCTGGCTCGGGCCCGGGTCCACGAACTCCCCTGCCAGCCGGACGACCTCCCACCCACGCGGGGCCGTCAGCCGCTCGGCGTGCTCGGCGCACAGGTCGTAGGTGTGTGGCTCGGCGTAGGTGGCGAGGGGACCGAGGACGGCGGTCTGGTCCGAGTAGACGTAGGTCAGGGTCGCGACGGCCCCCTTGGCACAGGCGGTGCGGGAACACTGGCGCGACAGACTCACGGGGGGACTGTAGTGCGCGGCGCCGCCGAGACGAATCCGGCACGCCGTAATGTGGTCACGTGAGCCCGACGCGACCCTCCTCCCGGCGCCGCAACCGTCACGGTCGCGGGCCTCGCGGGCCGATGGCGTGGCCGCCGGTCCCGGCGATGCGCAGCCGCGCCGAACGCTTCGACGAGCTCGTCCTGGACGCGGCGTCGCGACTGGAGGACCGCCTCGGCCGTGACTTCGGCGACGTCGAGTTCGCCGTGGAGGACGTGCCCCCGAGCGACCCGGCGCCGTGGGAGTCCGCCGACGTCGCGCTGGGCCGGCTCTTCGCCGCGCGCGGGCGGATGCCGGCGCGCATCGTCATCTACCGCCGCCCGGTGGAGACCCGCGCCGACGACGCCCGCGAGCTCGCCCTGCTGGTCAACGAGGTCGTCGTCGAGCAGGTCGCGGCGATGCTGGGCGTCGACCCGGCCGAGCTCGACCCGGGCTGGGACCCCGGCTTCGACGACGGCCCTGCCTGAGTCCCTCAGTCCCTGGCCTCGCGCACCGTGGTCGGCGTCGTCGTCAGGGGCAGCGAGGACATCGGGCTGGTGCTGACCATCGGCCCGGCGGCGTCGGCGACGGTCGACACGACGGCGGCACGCACCGCGCCGGAGACCGGCGTGAGCCAGGCCGACGTGGCACCGGTGACAGGACGGGTCACGACCGTGTCGGCGGGCACGGCGACCGTGTCGTTGGAGACCTCCCCGGACGGGCTGACGGTGCTGACCGTCACCACGGACGGTCGCGCGGTGCCGACCAGCTGCACCTCGCTCGTCGCCCCGGCACCGGGGACCAGGGCGGCGCCGGCGAGCCCGCGCAGCGGCGCCGATGCGGCCGTCCAGGCCAGGTCCGAGGGCCCCGCGGGGGTCTTGCGCCGCTCGACGCTCGCTCCCGCCAGCACCGGCACGTCGGCGTCGACCTGCACGGCGTAGGCGCCGGCCGGCAGGGCCGGGAGGGCGAGGTCGGCACTGCTCCCGGCCGGGACGCGCACGACCCCACCGGCGGGCAGGGGCTGGGGGCCGTCCGGGGTGAGCAGGCGCAGGCGCACGACCGCCTCGCTCGTCCCCGGCACGGCCAGGCGCAGCATCGCCCGGCCGGCGACGGCCACGCCGGGCACGACCTGCTCGCGCGCCGGTGGCGCGGTCGGCACGGCGTCGTCGCCGCCGCGGGGCACGATGCCGTCGAGCCAGCTGTCGCTCAGGACGGCCGCCACGTCGCCGCCCTGGGCCTCGACCCCCACGACCGGCGACTTCTCCGTGCCGGCGAGGGAGTCGAGCAGGACGACCGTGCGGCCGTAGGGCGCCACGACGATGCCACGCGAGCCCGGCGCGGTGATCGGGCCCGCCGTGCCGAGCACGGTCAGGTCGACCTGGACCGGGTTTGGACCGGGGTTGGCCAGGACCAGGCGCTCCTGGCGCCCGGGCTCACCGCCGCCGGCCACCAGCCACGCCTGCTCGCCGGACTCCACGCACGGCGACCCGCTCAGCCCGCGGGCGTCGCCCTTGGTCGTCAGGGTGCGCTGGGCCCCCACCGCACCGGCCGCAAGCGAGCCCGAGCCGGTGACGAGCACCGACCGGGGGGTGGTGACGGTGAGCGACAGCCCCGCCCCGCGGGCGCCGGCCGACGGGGTGCTGACCCCGGCCGGCAGGGGCCGGGTGGTCAGGGTGCCGACCCCACCACGGGTCGCCGCGTCGGGCAGCAGCGCGTCCGGGACGGTGGTGGCCACGACCGCGGTGCTCTGGTGCCCGGCGGCGACCCCGTCGACGCCGAGCGTCTCCGGGCCGGGGCAGACCACCGACGTCGAGGCCACCGCGCTGCTGGCGGGACGCACCGCCGCAGCCGCACGGGCGGGCGCCAGGTCGAAGGTCGGCGCCTGGGCGGCCGCCACGACCAGCCCGGCGCCGGCGGCGGCGACCACCGCGGCGCGGGTGAGGCCGATCATGAGGCCCTCCGGGAGCGTCGGGTGCCGATCGGCACGGCGAGGAAGGCGACCAGCGCCAGCAGGGCGAGCTGGCCGAGCCGCCAGCGCGCGTGGCCCGGGTCGACGATGATGGTCAGACGTCCGGCCGTGGCCGGCAGCGCGTAGGTCGGCTCGGTGGCTCCCGGCACCGCAGCGAGCGGGCGTCCGGCGAAGCGCACCGTGGCGTGCCGGGACCAGGCGGCCGGCTCGGCCACGACCACGCGCCGCGGCGCGGCGGCTGCGGCGACCCGGGCGGACAGGGCGCCGTGGTCGCCGCTGACGTCAACGGTGTCGAGCGCGTGGCCGGCGGCGTCCTCGAGGCGCACCCGTGCCGGCGGCACGGAGCTGTCGGCGGCGGCGCCCTGGGCCGGCAGGACCCGCCACAGGACCATGCCCTCGCTGTCGCCGAGCCGGGTCAGCCCGGCCGTCCCGTCGAGACGGCGGACGGTGGGGCTCGCCGACGGGCCGCGGTAGCCGACGAACCCGACGCCGAGGTCGGCCAGCCGGTCGTGGGCCTGGTTGGCCGTGGCCGGGGTGGCGTCGGCAAGGACGAGCTGCACGTCGCTGCTCAGCGAGGCGGGTTCGGTGCGGGCCGGTGCCCCGGCGTCGCGGACCGGGTCGGACGCCTCGGCGCCCACCAGCCGGTAGGTCAGGTCGCCGCCCTGCGGGGTCAGCACGAGCAGCCGGTTGGCCAGCGCGCTGTGGGCCTGGTCGGCGGCGACGGCCGGCACCCTCACGCCGCCGACGTGGAGCGGGCCGGGCAGCCGGCCCACGACCAGCAGCACGGCTGCGCCGAGGACCCCGGCGATGGCGAGAGCGATCGTGGGGGCGGCGAGCACCTGGCGCCAGCCGAAGCCGTGACGGGCCAGCCGGTGGCCCAGGCCGTCGAGGCCGAGCACCGCCGCAGCCAGCAGGGCTAGCGCCAGGACGTCGATGCCGGTGCCCGGCCACGGGGTCAGCGGCGCCCCGGCGGCCGACCGGCCGACGACCACGTGCGGCGCGGCCAGGGCGGCGGCCAGCCCGGTCAGCGCGGTCAGCCCGAGCACGGACATGGCCCACGAGGCGCCCTGCCGGCGCAGCAGGCCGGCGAGCCCGGCGAGGACCAGCGGCCCGGCCACGAGCAGGGCGGGCAGGGCCGCGGGGGCGGGCTGGAGCAGCGCGACCTGCCAGGCGGGGGTGGCCGCGCCCGCAGGCACCGCCAGACCGGGTCCGGTCAGCAGCAGCCGGGGGTCGGCCAGGACCTCGAGCAGCCTGGGGCCCACCAGCCCCACCGGGACGGCGAGGATCGCCAGGGCGCGCAGCCGGCGGCGTGACCCCGGCCCGACGACGAGCAGGACGGTCGTGGCCAGCAGGGCGAGGACCCCGAGGGCGGGGTCGAGGGTGAGCAGCACGGCGACGGCCAGGGCCGTTGACGCCGTGACCGACGCGGACGCGGTGCGGCGGGCGACGCAGGCCAGTCCCGCCACGACCAGCGGCAGGAGCACGTGGGCGAGGACCGCGCCGAGCCGCCCGTGGCCGACGGCGTCGGTGAGGGTGGCCAGGCCGCCCCACGCGAGCCCCACCCAGGCGCGCGGCCACCGCGCCCGCGTCAGGACCCGGGCGCCGAGGTATGCCGTGGCCGCCGCCAGCGGGGCGGCTGCCAGCACCAGCCACGTGAGGGTGACCGACGCCGGGGACGCGGCAGCGCCGACGGGGGGAAGCCAGCTCAGCAGCCAGGTCACCGCGGCCAGGACCGGCAGCCACGGCGCCGCCTCGGCCGAGGTGCCCAGGCCAGGGCCGTGCCACCCGTCGAGCCACAGGTGCCACAGCGACGAGGCGTCGGCGGACACCGGGAGCAGCTCACCGCCGGAGAGTCCTCCGCTCGAGGCCGACAGGGCGCCGGCGTGCAGCAGCGAGCGCCAGGCCGCCAGCGTGACGCCCACGGTCAGCAGCACGGCGACCACGCCGGGGTGCCGGGCCAGTCGCTGCGGCCAGGTCGGGCCGAGGACGGCCAGGTCCTCGGCCTCGTCGGCGACCGGGCCGCTCTCGACCGGGTCGGCCCCGGAGGCGGGGACGTGTGCGGCCGGGCCGCCGAGGGCGATGGCGTCGTGGACGGCGTCCAGCGTGTGCCGCAGGGCGGCCGCCGGCGGCACGAAAAGGCCGTGCAGGTCGCGACGGCGCAGCTGCCGCTGCCCGCGGGCGCGCCAGCGTGCCGCGAGCACCCGCCACGGGGTGAGCACGGCCACGACGTCGGTGAGCTCGAGCAGGGCGCGGCGCGGGCGCTTGACCGCCAGCAGGGCGACCCCGGAGAGCACGGAGGTCAGCGTGACCCACAGGGCCAGGAGCGGGGCGAGCGGCAAGGTGCAGCGGGCCAGGGCGACCTGCCGGGCGTGCCGGCGCGCCAGGCGCCGGGCCGCGCGCTCGTCGAGGTGCTCGTCGCGCAGGCCGCGGGTGGAGGCCGCGGCGTCGCGGACCGTGGCCCGCGGCACGACGATGACCCGATGCCCGGCGAGGTGGGCCCGCCAGCACAGGTCGAGGTCGTCGCCGAAGAGGCCGAAGGCGGGGTCGAACCCGCCGGCGGCCGCGAACACGTCGCGGCGCACCAACATCCCGGAGGTGTTGACGGCCAGGACGTCGGTGCGATGGTCGTGCTGGCCCTGGTCGGCCTCCCCCCGCCTGGCGCCGTCGGCCCGGCGACCGGAGCGGGTGGCGTGCTGCCCGACCTCGAGCAGCCGGCCCGGGTCCTCCCAGGCGAGCAGCTTGGGGCCGGCGATGCCGACCGTCGAGGAGCGGCGGGCGGTGTCCACGAGCAGCTCCAGGGCCCGGGGCCCGGCGGCGCTGTCGTCGTGCAGCAGCCAGAGCCAGTCGGCCGCGGAGGCGGCCTCGGGCAGGTCGGCGACGACCCGGCATACGGCCTCACCGAAGGTGACCTCGCGCCCGGTGGAGACCACCTGCAGGTCGGCGACCGCGTCGTGAATCCCCTTGTGGCCGGCCAGGATCGCGGCGCTGTCGTCGCGCGAGCCCGTGTCGACCACGACCAGCCGGTCGGGCAGCCGTGCCTGGCCGGCGATGGCGTCCAGGCAGCCGGCCAGCCATCTGGCCCCGTCGTGGATGACGAGGACCGCGGTGACCACCGGGGCACCCGGGGTCGCCGACGACGTGGACGATGCTGCGTGCGGTGGCGCCAGCGTCATGGGCACGGGGGCGGAGTCGCCAGGAGGCGACTAGACCGCGCGCTTCTTCAGCTTGCGGCGCTCACGCTCGGACAACCCACCCCAGATGCCGAACCGCTCGTCGTGCGCCAGGGCGTACTCCAGGCACTCCCCCCGGACGTCGCACCCCACGCAGACCTTCTTGGCCTCGCGGGTGGACCCACCCTTCTCCGGGAAGAACGCCTCGGGATCGGTCTGAGCGCACAGGGCGCGCTCCTGCCAGGACAACTCGCCGCCGTCCTCGTCGATCTCGATGGTGGTGATCAGCTGTAGCTCGTGCACGGCCCCTCCTCGACCCAACTCCGCCAGCACTCGCGTTGACCGCCCTGCCGAACTGCCCCCAATGTGACCTGAGTCTCATTGGCGAGGTCTTGATTCCCCCGCGCCAACTCGATTGGATCATCGGTTCTGTCCAGTAAAGAGACAACACTGGAATTACACGCGTGTCATACGCCCAAGTCAAGCCGTTCTCTGATATTCGGCCTTTTCACAGGACCGACATATCCCGAACCCCTGACGTACCCCCTCGACGAGGGGACAAACCGACCGCGGTTCAACACCTTTCGCGGGCCTGAGAGACTGCCCGCCATGCGCATCACCGCTCTGGCCGGAGGCGTCGGCGGCGCCCGATTCCTGCGAGGACTTCGGGCCCATCTGGACCGAACGCCCCATTTGTCGGGTGCCGACATCACCGTTATCGGCAACACCGGCGACGACATAACCCTTTTCGGGCTACGGGTTTGCCCCGACCTCGACACCGTCCTCTACACCCTCGGCGGGGGCATCCACGAGGAGCAGGGCTGGGGCCGGGCCGGGGAGACCCACGCCGTGCAGGCCGAGCTGGCCGCCTACGGCGCCACCCCGCAGTGGTTCGGCCTCGGGGACAAGGACTTCGGCACCCACATCGTGCGCAGCCAGTGGCTCGGGCAGGGCGTCTCGCTCTCGGAGGTCACGACCCGCCTGGCCGCCCGCTGGGGCCTGCCCGACCGGGGCATCACCCTGCTGCCGATGACCGACTCCCCCGTCGAGACCCACGTGGTCGTCGACGAGGGCGACGGGCCGCGCGCGGTGCACTTCCAGGAGTGGTGGGTGCGGATGCGCGCCGCCGTCCCGGCCCAGCGCTTCGTCGCGGCCGGCATGGACCGCGCCGTGGCCGCTCCCGGCGTCCTCGACGCGATCCGGGAGGCCGACGTCATCCTCCTGCCGCCGAGCAACCCGGTCGTCTCGATCGGCATCATCCTGGGCGTGCCGGGGGTGCGGGACGCCCTGCGCGGGTCCACGGCCCCCGTGGTCGGCGTCTCCCCGCTGATCGGCGGGGCCCCGGTGCGTGGCCACGCCGACGCCTGCCTCACCGCGATCGGGGTGGAGTCGACCACCAAGGCGGTGGCCGGCCTCTACGCCGACTTCCTGGACGGCTGGCTCGTGGACGAGGCCGACGCCGACTTCGCCGCCTCCCCGGGCCGGCTCCGGGTGCAGGCGCGCCCGCTGCTCATGAGCGACGTGGACGCCGCGGCCGACATCGCCGGCGCCGCCCTGCAGCTCGCCCTCGACCTGCGCCCCACCCCCTCGGTATGACGGACCCCACCGCCGCCGCTCCCCTCACCCTGGCGCCCGTCCCCGGCGTGCCGGAGGTGCGGGCCGGCGACGACCTGGCTGCCCTCGTGGTCAGCGCCCTGCGCGGCGCCGGCCTGGAGCTGCGCGACGGTGACGTGCTCGTGGTCTCCAGCAAGGTCGTCTCGAAGGCGCGGGGGCTGACCGCCCCGGCCGCCGACCGGGACGCAATCATCGCCGGGGAGTCCCGGCGGGTGGTCGCCGAGCGCGTGACGCCGACCGGGGTCGCCAGGGTGGTGGAGTCCGCGGCCGGCCCGGTGATGGCAGCCGCCGGCGTGGACGCGTCCAACACCGGCGACTCCGACGAGGTGCTGCTGCTGCCCCGGGACCCGGACGCCGAGGCCCGGGCCCTGCGGGCCGAGGTCGTCGCGGAATGGGGGTCTCCCGTGGCGCTGGGGCTGGTGCTCAGCGACACCGCCGGCCGCCCCTGGCGGGCGGGCCAGACCGACTTCGCCCTCGGCGCGGCCGGGGTCCAGGTCATCGAGGACCTGCGCGGCGGGGTCGACGCCGACGGCCGGCCACTTCAGGTGACGGTGCGGTGCCTCGCCGACGAGCTGGCCGCGGCCGCCGACCTGGTCAAGGGCAAGGACCGGGCCGTGCCGGTGGCGCTCGTGCGGGGCAGCGGCCTGGTCCTGGCCGACGCCGGCGCCGCGGGCGATCGAGGTCCCGAGGCTGCGTCGGTCGTGCGCACCGGCCGCGAGGACTGGTTCGGCCTGGGCCGGGCCGAGGCCGTGCGCGCCGCGCTCGGCGTGCTGGCCGGCTCGCCCGAGGCCACCGAGGTCGGCATCCCGGCCGCCTGGCCCGAGGACCGCGCGACGAAGGTGGCGCGCGCGGTGCGGGTCGCGCTGCACGAGGCGCCGGACGGCTCGGCCGACGTCGGCACGGACGAGGTGGAGCTCGGCGGCGAGGACGCGTTCGCCCTCGGCCTGCTGGCCAGCAGGCTGGTGACCGCCTTGCGCGGCGAGGGCCTGGACGCCCGGGTCTGCCGCGAGGGCGCCCGGGTCACCGTCCGCCTCGTCGACACCCCGGGCTGAGGGGCCCGGCCGCCGGGCCCCCGGGTGGGCTCGCGCGAGGCCGACGGTCAGTATCCTGCCGCCGTGACCAGCCCGGACGCCGACGGCCCGACCACCGGCACGCCCGCCCTGGGCGAGGTGGAGCGCGAGCTGACCCGGTTGCTGCGCCGGGCCCGCACCGCGCAGCACTCCATGGCGACCGACATCCACCCCGACCTCGACGCCGCGGGCTACGCCACGCTGGTGACCATGCACGACCTGGTCGCCGCGCACCCCGGCGGCGTCCGGGCCACCGATGTCAGCGCCGCGCTGCAGCTGCACAAGTCCACGACCAGCCGCAACCTCGGCGAGCTGGAGCGGCTCGGACTGATCGAGCGCGTCCCCGACCCCGAGGACGCCCGCGCCCGGCTGCTGCGCCTCACCGCCCCCGGCGAGCGCTCCCTGGACCGCTCCCGCCAGGGTCGCCGGGAGCGCGTGGCGGCCCAGCTGGCCCAGTGGCCGGCGCGCGACGTCGCCGAGCTCGGCCGGCTGCTGCGCCGGCTCAACGACGACCTGGGCTGACGTCCGCCCGGCGCCCGCGCCGCCCCCTCGCCGACACCCCGCGCACCCCTTCCCGCATCGGTCGGGAGGACCGGGCCGGCGTGGGGCTGGGAGCCGGGGTCACGGCATACCCCGCATTTGGTTGCGTGAAGCAACTTGTTTGAATATAGTTGCATAGCGAAACCAACAAGGAGAGGTCATGCCCCTTGACCACGGAGCGGCGGCCGAGCTGCTCGGCTCGCTCAGCCAGCTGATGCGCACCACGCGCGCCGTCGCGCACCGTCAGTCCCAGGTGCTCGGCGCGTCGACCACGCACCTGGCCCTGCTCAAGTCCCTGTATGACGGCCCCGCGCGTCCCGGCGACCTGGCCCAGCGGCTGTGCGTGGCGCCGTCGGTCATCTCCCGGCAGGTGACCCCGCTGGAGCGCGCCGGCCTCGTCGAGCGGGGCCACGACCCCGACGACGCCCGGGCCTGGCGGCTGGCGCTGACCCCGCTCGGACGGCGGCACCTCGAGGTGCTCCACGCCGACCGCGTGGCCGTGCTCGGGCAGGTGCTGCACGGCTGGGACGAGGACGACGTCCGCACCGCCGCCCGGCTCATGGACCGGCTGAGCACGTCGCTGACCACCGCGCCGCTGGTGAGCCGCCCCGCGTGGCTCGACCTGCCCGCCGAGGAACCCCACTCCCCCACCCCTGCGCTGTCCGAGACCCCTGTGCCCTCCGAGGAGATCACCGCATGAGCACCACCACGACCCGTCCACCCCAGGCGCGCGCCGGCGAGCCGATGAGCCACCGGCAGGTGCTGGAGGCGATGACCGGCCTGCTGGCGGCGCTGTTCACCGCGCTGCTCAGCTCGACGATCGTGGCCACGGCGCTGCCGACGATCATCGGCGACCTGCACGGCACGCAGCGGCAGTACACCTGGGTGATCACCGCCGCCCTGCTGGCCACCACGGTCAGCACCCCGATCTGGGGCAAGCTGTCGGACCTGTTCAGCAAGAAGCTGCTCGTGCAGCTGTCGATCCTCGTCTTCGTCGCCGGTTCGGTGGCCGCGGGCCTGTCCCAGTCGGTGCCTTTCCTCATCGGCTGCCGCGTCGTGCAGGGCCTGGGCATGGGCGGCCTGACCGCGCTGGTGCAGGCGATCATGGGCGCGATGATCGCCCCGCGCGACCGCGGCCGGTACTCCGGCTACATGGGCGCCGTGATGGCCGTGAGCACGGTCAGCGGCCCGTTGCTCGGTGGGGTCATCGTCGACAGCCCGCTCGGCTGGCGCTGGTGCTTCTACGTCTGCGTGCCGCTGGCCGTCATCTCCCTGGTCGTCCTGCAGGCCACGTTGCACCTCACGACCGAGCGCCGCACGCCCCGGATCGACTACCTCGGCGGCGTCCTCATCGCCATCGGCGCGAGTCTGCCGCTGGTGTGGGTCACCTTCGCCGGCACCGACTTCGACTGGGTGTCCTGGCAGAGCGCGGCCTACCTCGGTGGCTCGCTGCTCGCCCTCGCGCTGGCCACGGTGGTCGAGCTGCGCGTCCCCGAGCCGCTCGTCCCGCTGCGGGTCATGGCCAACCGCACCGCGGCGCTGGTCGTCGTGGCCTCGGTCGCCGTGGGCATCGCGATGTTCGGTGGCACGACCTTCCTCGGGCAGTACTTCCAGGTCGCCCGCGGCGACTCCCCGACCAAGGCGGGTCTGCTCACCGTGCCGCTCATGCTCGGCCTGCTGCTGTCCTCCACGGGTGCCGGCCAGGTCATCAGCCGCACCGGCCGGTGGAAGGGCTTCCTCGTCGGCGGCGGCGTGCTGCTGGTCGCCGGCCTGGCCGGCCTGGCGACCCTGGACCACACCACCCCGCTGTGGCGGGCCAGCGTCTACATGGCCGTCATGGGCCTGGGCCTCGGCGCGATGATGCAGAACCTCGTCCTCGCCGTGCAGAACACCGTCGACGTCCGCGACATCGGTGCCGCCTCGGCCACGGTCGCCTTCTTCCGCACGCTCGGCGGCGCGGTGGGTGTCTCGGTCCTCGGCGCCGTCCTGGCCACCCGGGTGCAGGACAACGTCACCGCCGGGCTGCAGCGCCTGGGCGGGGCCGCAGCGGCCGCCGCCGCCAAGCAGGAGGGCTCGGCCGGCCTGGACCTCGGCGCCCTGCCGGCGCCGCTGCGCACGCTGGTGCGGGCCAGCTACGGCGACGCGACCGGGCACGTGTTCGCGATCAGCGCCGTGGTCGCGGTCGTGGCCCTGCTCGCGGTGCTCTTCGTCAAGGAGGTGCCGCTGCGCACCAGCATCCGGCTGAGCGAGACGGTCGAGGAGGCCGCCTCGGGGGCGTCCGGGGTGCGTGACCCCGAGCCGGTGCAGGACTCCACCCCGGAGCCGGCCGCCGCCAGGGTCTGACGCCCGACCCCGGACCCACCCGCCTAACGTGGCAGGTGGGTCCGGGGCGCCATCCGCGGGCCGCGCCGGGGCCGCATCGCCCCGGTGAGCTCGAGCAGGCGCTGCACGCGGTAGCGGTGGCCTGTCCACGGCTGCAGCAGCTCGGCCAGCCCGTCGTCGTCGACCTCGACGCCGGTCAGCGCCCAGCCGATGTTCCGGGCCACGTGGTAGTCGCCGAAGCTGACCGCGTCGGGGTCGCCGAGCGCGCGCTGGCGCACCTCCGCGGCGGTCCACACCCCGACCCCCGGTATCGCGCGCAGCCTCCGGTGCGCGTCCTCGTGGGTCATCGCCACGCACTGCTCCAGGCGCCCGGCCGCGCGCGCCGACTGCACGGCCGCGGCGGAGCGCTTGCCGTCGACGCTGGCGCGCAGCCACTCCCAGGACGGGACCTGCGCCCAGGTCGCCGGCGCCGGGGGCACCCACAGCCCCCGCAGGGCGCCCGGGCCGGGAGCGCGCTCGCCATACCGGTGCACGAGGGTGCGGTAGGAGCCGAACGCCTCCTGGCCGGTGACCTTCTGCTCGATGACGGCCGGGATCAGCGCCTCGAGGACCAGGCCGGTGCGCGGCACGCGCCAGCCGGCGAAGCGGCGGGCGGCCTCGGCCACACGCGGGTGGAGCGCGACGAAGCCGGTCGCGTCGTCGTCCTCGCCCAGCATGGTCGGGAGGGCGTCGAGGACCCACGCCGCGCCGGGACCCCACGCCTGGGCCTCGACCGACCCGTCGCCGCGCTGGCCCAGCCGCAGGGTCGTCGGCCCCTCCGGCGTGCGGATGCCGCGCCAGGTCCAGCCGTCGGGATCCTGGCGCCAGGTGGGGTCGCCGCCGCCCCGGCGCAGGCCGCTGATCGTCGCGGCCACGTTGAGCGTGCGCGCCGAACTCCAGGTGCGCTCGCGCGGCGCGGCGCCGGTGTCGCTCGACGGGCTCACCGACCCAGTGTCGCCCAGCCCACCGACGGGTGACGCACGGGTGGGGCACGTAGACTCCCGCCGACGTCCGACCACCGCACGAGCACCGAGGAACCCCACGTGGCCAAGAAGCAGGTCAGCCAGGAGCGCAAGGCGCGCCTCGCCGAGATCCAGCGAGCCCAGCAGTCGCGCGAGCGCCGCACCAAGCTCGCCATCATCGCCGGGTGCCTGGCCCTGCTGCTCGTGCTGGCCGGCGTGATCGCCTACGCCGTCATCGACGGGCAGAGCAAGCAGCCCGAGAACGCCATCGCCTCGCTCGGCGTCAGCGCCGCCGCCGCGTCCTGCACCCCCGCCACCACCGACCCCGCCTCCGGCAACGGCGAGCACGTCGGGCCGGGCACGCCCAAGGCCAACATCACCTCGGTGAAGTACTCCACCGTGCCGCCGTCGTTCGGCCAGCACTTCGCCCAGCCCGACCTCGAGGGCACCCACTTCTACACCGGCAGCGACGCTCCCCGGATCGAGACGCTGGTGCACAACCTCGAGCACGGCTACACGGTCCTCTGGTACGACCCGAAGGCGCCGGCCGCCAAGGTCGCGGTGGTCAAGCAGATCGCCGAGATGGCTCCCCAGACCTCGTGGGCCAAGGACAAGTTCATCGCCTCGCCGTGGGACCCCAAGTACGGCGCGTTCCCGGCCGGCAAGCTCTACGCCCTGTCCCACTGGTCGGCGACGGTCAAGCCCGACGGCACCGTCGTGAGCCAGGCCGGCCACCGCCAGCTCTGCGGCGACATCTCCGGGGCCGTCGTCAAGCAGTTCATCGAGAAGTTCCCGCACACCAGCGCGCCGGAGGCCAACGCCCAGTGACGCACCCGGGTGGTCGCCCCCGTGGCGACCACCCGGCATACCGGCGACCGCCGCACCGGTTCAGGTGACCGAACGCAGCAAATGGCCCGAATCGTGCCCCTTGGGGCAGCGATTCGGGCCGTTTCGTGCGTCCGGTGGGGGAAAGCCGGGTCAGACGTGGCGGGGGCTGACCTTGAGGGCGCGGCCGGCGGGGCGGTGCGGGGTCTTGAACGCGACCCAGATGTAGGTGGGCACGAGCGGCAGGGTCGCGGCCAGCGCCCGCTCGGGCAGCCGGCCGACCACGCCCGGCACCATGTCGTCGCCGCTGAACGCCGGTGCGTCGGCGAGCACCGGCAGCGTGTAGTCCCACACGTCGAAGTCGGCGAACAGCGCCTGGAGGCCGCGCCGGGTGCGGAACCGCTCGTAGTAGTGCTCGGCCCGGCCGAACGCCCGGACGTAGCGGTCGGCGAGGCCGTAGGGCAGCCAGGACAGGAACGGCAGCTTGTAGTGCGGCTCGATGATGCCGAGCCGGTTGCCGAGGCCGAGGTAGAGGACCCCGTCGTCGGAGAGCACCCGGAAGATGTCGCGGACGACCGCCTCGGGGTCGACGACGTGCTCGTAGATGTGGTTCAGCACGACGACGTCCACGCTGCCGTCGGCGAAGGGCAGCCGCTCGCCGTTGGCGCAGACGAACTGGACCCGGTCGCCGAAGCGCGCCGCGGCCTTGGACAGTCCCGGCACGTCGATGTCGAGGCCGTGGGTGCGGGCCCCGGCCAGGGCCAGCTCGTCGGCGATGAACCCGGCCGAGCAGCCCACGTCGACCGCGTCGAGCCCGGTCAGGTCCTCGCGGCCGAGGGCGTGGCGCAGGACGGCCAGGATCTTGGCGGCCTTGCGCCGCCGGGCCTGCTCGTCGAGCATCGCCGCCATCTGCTCGGAGTACGCCAGCTGCTCGGTCCGCTCACCTGCCATGGTCGACCAACCTAGTCCGTGGCCGCGGCGGACCCGGCATCGACCTGCTCGCCCGGGTGGGCCGAGACCAGCCGGTGGGAGCGCGCGTAGGCCCACCCGGCCCCGGCGACCAGCACGTCGGCGAACGTGATGACGAACCGCGACAGCAGCACGACCGCGGTGGCCGCCGACGAGGGCAGGCTCACCCCGAGCATCAGGGCGAGCAGCCCGTCGCGCACACCGACGCCGGCCGGCACCACGACCGCCAGCATGCCCAGCGAGGCGGCCAGGGCGTAGCCGCTCAGCGAGGCCAGCACCACGTCACCCGAGGCCGCCGCGGGGCCGCCGACGGAGCGGGCCAGCACCCACACGTGCAGCCCGAAGGTCAGCCACGCCAGGACGAACAGCAGCACCGTCAGCAGCAGCGCCCGCCCGGACAGCTCGTGCTCCAGCGGCTCGCGGCGCAGCACCCGCAGGCCGATGGCGATCAGCCGGTTGAGCAGCGGCGGCCAGCACAGGATGACCAGCAGCGGCAGCCCGAGCAGCAGCCACAGCGAGCCGCCGGAGCCGTTGGTGCGCAGCAGCAGCGGCGCGGCGGGCAGGCCGACCAGCAGCCCGGTCAGGATCGACAGGCCGATGCCGAGCAGCCCCACGACCGCCGAGCGGCGCCGCGGGATGTGCAGCCGCGTGCCCATCTCGGCCTGCGCCAGCACGCTCCACACCGAGCCGGGCAGGTACTTGCCGAGCTGCCCGATGAAGAAGATGCCCCCGGCCGGCGCCACGTGCAGCGGCGAGCCGAGGTCGGCCATGAGCACCCGCCAGCCGAGCATGGTCAGCACCGGCCCGACGACGGCCAGCGCCGTGGCCGCGGCCAGGGACCACGCGTCGACCTTGCCGAGGTCGTGCGAGACCGCGGTCCAGTTCTGCGCGACGGCCCAGACGACGGCCGCGACGATGACGAGCGCGATGCCGAGCCGCAGCAGGCCCAGCAGGCGGGCTCGGGGCAGCGGCACCTAGCGCCGCCGGAAGGTCAGGCGCACCAGCGCGTATGCCGCGTCCTCGCGTCGTGCGCCGCTGCTCGCCTCGCGCATGCGCGCGCCGATCTCCCCGTCGAGGTCGCCGACGAGGACGAAGCCCAGGTCGTGCGAGCGGGCCAGGACGCCCCGCACCTCCGCGGGACCGACGGCCCCCTCGGCGGTGGCGGGGCCGAGCGGCAGGGTCAGCGAGAGCAGGCCGCCGGAGCGCAGCGCCCAGGAGGCCTGGCTCAACGCCTCGTCGACGTCGTCGGCGTCGCAGCCGGAGGGGTGGAGGCGGGTGATGACGTCCAGCGAGCCGGTGTCCACGTCGAGGACCGCCACCGACGAGCGCGGCCCGGTCAGCTCGAGCTCCACCGGGGCGAAGCCGATGGCCCGCGCCCATCGGGACAGCGGCGAGCGGCTGCCGGACTCGTCGAGGATGACGGCGGTGTGGTGGCCGTCGTCACCGAGGCGCACCACGGCGGCGAGCGCGCCCAGGGCGGCCCAGGCGGCGATGGCCTCCCCCGCCCGCGGCAGGCCCAGCTCGCGGGCGAACGTCCTGGCCTCCTCGGCGTCGGCGACGTCGGCGAGGACGTCGCTGGGGCGCACCCACTCGGGCAGGTCGGTGCGGGTCAGGGTGATCTGCGGGCGACGGTTGGCCAGCGCGGTGCGGACCGGGGCGAGCAGCCGCTCCTTGACCGAGGTGGGCGGCAGGGTGACCTCCTCGACGTCATCGGCGGCCATCGAGCTCGGCGAGGCCAGGGCCTCGAGGATGCCCACGTAGGTGGCCCACGGGCTGGACAGGTCCGGCGGGCGGACGCCGGCGCGCAGCCGGGCCACCTCGTCGGGGTCGCTGAGCCGCTTGAGCGCGGTGACCAGGGAGGCCTCGTCGTCCGGGGGCACCAGCAGGCCGTCGACGCCGTCGCGCACCTGCGCGCCGAAGGTGCCGACGTCCGAGGCCAGCACCGGCATCCCGTGGGCCTGGCCGAGCAGGGCGTTCTGCGAGGCGGTGGCGTGGCGGTAGGTCAGGGCCAGCACGTCGTGCGCGGCGAGCAGCCCGGCGAGCTCCTCGGCGGGGACGTAGCCGGCCCGGATGCTGACCCGGCCCCGCAGCCGCGGGTCCTGCGCGAGCTGGCGGACCTGCTCGCCGCTGGAGCCCCAGAGCTCCCCGGCGACGGTCAGGGTCAGGTCGGGGACCTGGGTCAGGGCCCGCAGCAGGACGTCGACGCCCTTGTACTCGCGGACCATGCCCAGGGCGAGGAGGCGGGCCGGCCCGGCATACGGCTCGCGGGGCTCGGCGGGGCCGCCCGGCAGGTGCGGCGGCAGGGCGGCGACCGACACCCGCGGCGCGCCGAGGTCGTGGGCGAGGCGCGCCTGCTCGGCGCTGTGGACGAGCACGGCGTCGACGCGCGAGAGCAGCGAGCGCATCAGGGCGCTGTCTCCGGGGTGCGACTCATGCGGCAGGACGTTGTGGGCGATGACGACCGAGCGCGGCCCCAGGCCCGTGCTCGAGGTCCGGCCGACCCCGGCGGCGCGCAGCAGGGCCAGGTGCGCGGGGATGACCGCCGGGATCACGTGCACGACGACGATCGCGTCGAAGCCGCGGAGCCGGCGGCCCGTGCGCACCCAGGTGTCGGGCCGCGCCCAGGACAGCGCCCGGACGGTGCGCGGGAACGGCGGCACGTCGGGCGCGCCGCCGGGCACGGCCTGCTCGCCCGGGTAGAGCTTGCTGGGGTAGAGGTGCGACCAGGACACCAGCGTCACGTCGTGGCCGGCCTCGGCCAGGTGGTGCGCCAGTGTCGTGGTGTGGGCGGCGACGCCTCCCTTGTAGGGGTGGGTCGGGCCGACCACGGCCACCTTGAGGGTGGAGTCGCTCATCGCCCGGCCCGGGTCAGACGCCGTCTCGTGAGCGCACCACGAGGTCGGCGAGCAGGGCGAGGGAGCCGATCATCAGGCCGCTGACGACGAGCAGGACGGTGCTGGCCGGGAAGTAGAACGGGTGGCGGAACATGTCCACGACCGCCTTGACCAGGCCGATGCCGACCATCCACAGCGCCGGGGGCAGCAGCACCTTGAGCGGGTTGAAGTACATGACCATCCGCAGCACCTGCAGGATGTAGCGGTAGGCGTCGTTGACGAAGTGGAACTTGCTGACACCGGCGCGCTTGGCGTAGGACGTCGGGACGTACTTGATGTCGTGCTGGTTGTGCAGGAACGCCAGCGTGATCGTCGTGACGCAGGAGAAGCCGGGGGGCAGCAGCCGCAGGTAGGGCAGCGACACCTCGCGGCGGAACGCGCGCAGGCCCGAGTTGAGGTCGGGGATCTTCTCGTTGGACAGCTTCTCGGCGATCTTGCGGATGAGCCACTTCGCCGGGACGCGGGCCCACTTGTGGGTGCCCTCCTCGGTGGTGCGGGCGCCGACGACCTGGTCGTAGGTGTCGTCGTCGCGCAGGATCCGCACCAGCTCGGGGATCCGCTCGTTCTCGTAGGTCATGTCCGCGTCGGTCCACACGACGATCTCGCCGTGGGCCTGCTGCGTGCCGATGCGGCGCGCCGTGCCCGAGCCGCCGTTGCGGCGGAACGGCATCACCCGGATGTGCGGGTAGCGCGTGGCCGCGTCGTGCAGCACCTGCAGGGTGTTGTCGGTCGAGGCGTCGTCGATGCACAGCAGCTCGTAGGTGAACTCGCTGGCCTCCATCGCCGCGGAGATGCGGTCGATCTCCTGGAGCACGTGCTCGCCCTCGTTGAAGCAGGGCAGCACGATCGTCACGTATGGCGCGCCGTCGCGGCCCGCGGTCGGCTCACCTGCCGTCTCGGTCACCGGGGTGGCGGCGGGGCCGGGGGTCGGCTGCTCGACGGGCGCCGGCGGGGCCGGTGTCGCGCTGGCCGGCGTCGAGGCGACCGGCTCGGCGGGCGCCGGCGGGGCCGGTGTCGCGCTGGCCGGCGGGACCTCCATCCGCAGGGTCGGCTCGTCGCCCACGCGGGGCGGGGCGGAGTGCTCGACCTGCTCGGGGCTGACCGGCGGCAGGGCCGAGGTCGTCGGCAGGGCCTGGGTCTGCGCGTCGATGGGGTCGACGCCGCGCTCGGCGCCGGGCTGCGTGGAGGTGGTGTGCTCGTTCATCTCGCGGGTGAGCCTACCCGCGACCGCCGGGTGCGCTCCCCCAGCCACGAAGACCCGGGCGTCGGCTCCCTGCCCGTCCGCGTTCACGTCGGCGTCGTGTCCGGTTCGTCCCGGTTTCCTACGGTCCGGCGCATGAGACGATCTCCCGCACTCGTCGTCGGCGCCGTCGCGCTGACCGTGGTCGGTGGTGGCGCGGCCGTGGCCGCCGCCACCCAGCTCGCCGGGCCGCGGCCCGACGGCACCGCCGTGACCCCCGTCGGCTTCCGCGTGACCCCGGCCGGGCAGCAGACCCGGCTCGGGGACCTGCCGCTGACCTCCGCCCTCTCCCCCGACGGCAAGCACCTGCTCGTCAGCAACGACGGCCAGGGCACGCAGAGCCTCCAGCTGGTCGACGCCGCCAGCCACCGGGTCGAGCAGACCCTGCCCTACAAGAGCCCCGAGTCGCTCTACATGGGCCTGGCGTGGAGCCCGGACGGGCGGACGGCCTACGCCAGCGCCGCCGCCAACTCCAAGGTCCGAGTCCTGCACCTTCAGGACGGCAAGCTGGTCGAGGGCACGCCGCTGAGCCTGCCGACGACCAACCCGGCCGGCGAGAAGGTCACCCTCTTCCCCGCCGGCCTTGCCGTGACCCCCGACGGCAAGCGCCTCGTCGTGGCCGACCAGCTCGGCGACGCGGTCTCGGTCATCGACACCGCGACCGGCACCTCCTCGACCGTCCCGGCCGGCCACCGCCCGCTGTGGGTCTCGGTGACCAAGGACGGCACCAAGGCGTTCGTCACCGACCAGGGTGCCTCCAGCGTCGACGTGGTCGACCTGACCGGCGGCACGCCGAAGGTCACCGGGCAGGTCAAGGTCGGCCTCCACCCCAACCGCTCGGTGCTCTCGCCCGACGGTCGCTCCCTCTATGTCAGCAACAGCGACGCCGACACCGTCTCGGAGGTGGACGTCGCGACGGCGACGGTCCGCCGCACGCTCAGCCTCTCGCCATACAAGGGGGCACCGGTCGGAACGACGCCCAGCGGGATGACCCTCGACCCGGCCGGCCGCCGGCTGTTCGTCACCAGCTCGGGCAACAACGACGTCGCCGTCGTGGACCTCGCGCGCGGCACGGTCGCCGGGCTCGTGCCGACCGGGTGGTACCCCACGTCGGTCGCCTGGCGCGACGGGCAGCTGCTCGTGACCAACGCCAAGGGCCTGGGCGCCGGACCGAACGACGGGCCGGGCCACCCCGACCCGGAGTCGAGCGCCCCGACCTCCCCGGACCAGTACTCCGGCTCGATGATGGTCGGCACGCTCTCGACGGTCGACGCCCCCGACCAGGAGCAGCTCGCCCGCTGGACCGCGCAGGTGCGGCGCAACAACGCGGCCGACCAGGCGCAGGGCGCGGTCATCCCGCGCACGCCCGGCGGGCCGACGCCGATCAAGCACGTCATCTACGTGGTCAAGGAGAACCGCACCTTCGACCAGGAGATGGGCAGCCTGGGCAAGGGCAACGGCGACCCGAAGCTGAACCTCTTCGGTGACGAGTCGGCGCCCAACGCCCGGGCGCTGGCGCGCCGGTTCACCACGATCGACAACTTCTACGCCGACGCCGAGGTCAGCGCGCAGGGCTGGAACTGGGTCGCCTCGGCCACCTCGAACCCCTACGCCGAGCAGCAGTGGCCGGCCAACTACTCCGGCCGCAAGGCGCCCTACCCCAGCGAGGACGCCGACCCCGAGATCGCCGGCCAGCAGCCGGACGACACCTACATCTGGCAGCGCCTGGCGAAGAAGGGCATCTCCTTCCGCAACTACGGGTTCTACGTCGACCTGTCCGGCTCGGGCGTCCACGCCGCCGACCCGGTGCTCCAGGCGCACACCGACACGGCATACCGCGGCTTCGACCTGTCCTGCCCGGACTCCTCGGGGACCTTCAAGGCCCTGAGCCCCGCCTGCGGCACGACCGGCCGGGTCGACGAGTGGGTCAAGGAGTTCAAGCAGTATGAGGCGACCTCCTCCCTGCCCAAGGTCCAGCTCGTGCGCCTCCCCAGCGACCACACCGCGGGCACCAAGGCGGGTGCGCCGACGCCCAAGGCCTACGTGGCCGACAACGACTACGCCCTCGGGCGCCTGGTCGACACCGTGTCGCACTCCAAGGACTGGAAGAGCACGGCGATCTTCGTGACCGAGGACGACGCGCAGAACGGTCCCGACCACGTCGACGCGCACCGCACGCTGGCCCTGGCGATCAGCCCGTACACCCAGACGGGGCGCGTGGACTCGACGTTCTACAACACCGCGTCGATGGTGCGCACGATCGGCCTGCTCGCCGGCGTCGGCCCGCTGACCCAGTTCGACGCCTACTCCACGCCGATGAGCGCCTCGTTCACGGCGACGCCGAACGACCGGCCCTACGAGGTCATCAAGCCCAGCTACCCGATGACCACGACGAACGGTGCGACGGCCCCGCTCGCCGCCCAGTCCGGCGCGCAGTCACTGGGCAAGGAGGACCAGATCGACGAGCAGGAGTTCAACAAGGCGATCTGGGCCTCGGTCAAGGGCTCCGGCTCACCGATGCCCGCGCCGCAGCACCACGTGATCGGCTCCGGCTCCGCCCCGGCCGGCGGTGACTCCGACGGCTGAGGCCCCGCCGGTCTGAGGATCGGCACACGAAGGCGCCCGGTGGGAGGTACGACCTCCCACCGGGCGCTTCTGGCTCCCGCCGGATCAACGTGGAGGGTTGTCGGGGTCCTGACCCTGACAACCCTCCACGTCGGGCGGTTTCCCTCAGCGGGCCGAGGCCAGCCAGACCTGGATCGGCAGCGACACCAGGTGGTCCGGGCGCCGCTCGAGCAGCCGGGCGTCCTCGCGCACCGTCACGTCGACGGCCTGGACCGGCTCCCCGGTCCGCACCCCGCCGGGCAGTGGCGCCCTCAGCGGCGCGTCGGAGTCGGCCGCCAGGAGCACGAGCCGGCCACCACCGGCCGTGACCGCCTTCGCCACGGCGGCCACCGCCTGGCCCCGGGCCGCGGGGTCGTGCCGCACCGCGGTCGTGAGCGTCAGGGACGGCACCCCGCACTGGCCTCGCACCACCTGCACCCACTCGTTGGCGGCGCGGTCGTCCACCGACAGCACGACGTCGCCCGGCGCGAACGTCCCGCAGACCCGTTGCACGGCGGCGAGCTCGCCGTGCTCGACCCGCTCCCCGGCGTGCGACCAGGTGGCCATGGCCTCGGGCACGAGCAGCGCCGAGGAGACGATGACGCTGCTCGCCACGAGCGCCGCAGGCGGCAGGTGCCGGGTCGACCACCGGGTCAGCCAGGCCGCCGCGGCCACCACCGACACGATGACCAGCGGCAGCACGATGATCAGCCGGCGGTCGGCCCACGGGTGGTCCGGGGTGATGCCGGGGCGGTACCACGTCAGCACCGCCGACAGGAACGCCACGAGGAACGGTCCGAACCACCGCGGCAGCGGCTCGTCCCGCACCCACGCCTGGGCCAGCCGGTGCGCCGCGCCCGCGAGCAGGACGAAGGCGATGACCAGCGCCGCCGGCCCGACCCACCACGAGGTCCACGCCAGGGTCTGCTCGGCGTAGGTGCGGCCGCCGTCGACCAGCAGCCCCTGCCGCGACTGCAGCCCGGCCACGACGTGCGAGCCGGGGTCGGCGGCCGACTGGTGCACGGTCTGCCACAGCGGACGCGAGGCCAGCACCGCGCCGATGAGCAGCACGAGGACCGCACCGGCCGCGGGCAGCCACCGCCGTATGCTGTCCGGCAGCCGCACCCCGCGGCGCGCCAGCACGACGACGAGGGCACACAGCCCCGCCATCGCGACGCCGAGGGCGACGAGGGGCAGCAGCGACCCGGCGATGCTGCCGAGGTACTGGTCGGACAGTCCCAGCCCCGCGGCGAAGGAGACGACCGTGCCGACGCCGGCCCCCGCGAGCAGCGGCCAGCCGCCACCGTCGCGGCGGATGACCAGCAGCGCCGCGACCGGCAGCAGCAGGATCGACTCGCGCAGGGCGTCGACCCGCATCAGCCCGCCGCCCGCGACGAGGAGGCCGGCGAGGAAGCCCAGCTGGCGGGCGTGCTGCCAGTGCCCGCGAGCCCCCTTGCGCGTGCTCTCGACGAGCAGCAGCAGGCCGGCGGCCAGGACGACCACGGCCAGCGGCTCGGAGTAGGTCGAGCGGTCGATGTGCAGGAACGGGAAGCAGATCGCGGTCGCGAGCGCGCCGAGCGGCCCCCACCGCGGACCGACCACGGAGCCGGTGAGCAGCCCCAGTGCCAGGACGCCGAGACCGCCGAGCAGCGCGCTGAGCCAGAGCGCCCCGGCGGGACCGGCCAGCCAGTAGCCCACGGAGTACCACGCCGCGGTGCCCACCATGAACTGCGGCTGCACGGCCGGGTCGTCGGCGGTGCCGACCTGGAAGAAGGCCGGGCTCTCCAGCGAGACGCCCGGCACCCGCAGGACCCCGGCGCCGCCGATCGTGCCGGGCGGCACCTCCAGCGGCAGGCGGTGCGTGGTCGCCAGGGCCGTGGCCGACTGCAGGTAGCTGCCCGGGTCGCGCCGCGGCAGCACCTGCTCGGAGTGGGTCAGCCCGGCCCAGACCGTGGAGCCGATGGCGAGCGCGACGATCGCCGCGGCGGCCCACACCGGGACCGTGCGGGCCGAGGCCAGGCGGCTGACCCGGGCCGCGACGACGGCAAGCACGAGCAGCAGCGGCAGGGCGACCAGCGGCAGCCACAGGCCGAACGGCGCCAGCAGCGCACACGCCGCACCGCCGAGGACGATCAGCAGCGCGACGGTCACCAGGACCCGGGTCATCGCCCGTGCCGCCACGCGCTCACCGCGCAGCAGCGGCACGTCGCCGGAGTCCTCGCCCACGCTCTCCAGGGTGGCCCCCGAGATGACGGCGTCGGCACGGCGGGCGAACTCGGTGGCCTTCACGACGGTGACGCTATCGCCCGTAGGCTGCCCGCGTGCGTACCCCCGCCTCGCTCCTGGCCGACCTGCTCGCCTCCGACCCGGCCCGCCCGCGGGTCACCTTCTACGACGACGCTCCCGGCCTGACCCGGGGTGAGCGGATCGAGCTGTCCGGCAAGGTCCTCGCCAACTGGGTCTCCAAGGCCGCCAACGCCCTGCAGGAGGAGCTCGACGCCGGTCCCGGCACGACCGTCGCGCTGGACCTGCCCCCGCACTGGCGCGCCCTCTACTGGGCCCTGGCCGCGTGGTCGGTCGGCGCGACCGTCACCGTCGACGGCCCCGGCGACGCCGACGTCATGGTCACCGACGACCCGCAGCGCCTCGCGGCCGGCGGCGAAGCCGTCCTGGTCACCCTGGCGGCCCTGGCCCGCTCCCACCCGAACCCGGTGCCGGCCGGGGCCATGGACGAGGCCCGCGAGCTCGCGACGTATGCCGATGCGTTCAGCCCGTGGGACTCCCCCGGACCGCAGGACCTCGCTCTGGTCGCGGGCGGCGAGGACACGGCATACGGGCAGGTCGTGCCGGCCCCGGACTGGCCCGCGGGCGCACGGGTGCTGGCCACCGGCGACCTCGCCGCGGTGCTGCGCACCACGCTGGCCGCGTGGGCGGTCGACGGGTCGGTCGTGCTCGTCCGCGAGCCGGACCCGGCACGGATGCCGGACCGGCTCGCGGCCGAGGGGGTCACGCTCGACCCCCGCTGAGGTGCTCAGCAGTTGGGCCGGCAGCCGCGCTGCAGCAGCGCCTCGACGAACACCTTCTTGATGTCCTGCGGCTGCCTGGCCAGGTAGGACTTGCCGCCGGTGGCCCGCGAGATCTGGTCCAGGACGGAGGCGTCCACGCCGGGGCCCATGCCGATCGTGATCACAGGGATCGGCCGGGTCGGGTCCGACTCGGCCTTGAGCTTGGCCATCAGCTGGTCCAGCGACAGACCCTGCTGGTCGTCGTTCTGGCCGTCGGTGAGCAGCACGACCGAGTTGATCCGGGTCGGGTCCCAGCCCTGCTTCACCCGCTCGTAGGCGGCGAGCACGGTGTCGTAGAGGCCGGTGTTGCCGCCGACGAGGGTGTTGATGCCGGCGTTGGCCTTCAGCAGCGCGTCGCGGTGGGTGGCCGCACCCTCGCGGGCGTCGAGCTGACCGATCGGGACGAGCTCCTTCCAGTCCTTGCCCGGGCCGTCCTTGTCGGTGGAGAAGGCCCACAGGCCGACCTGCGAACGCGGCGGGAAGACGCGCAGCGCGGTGTCGGTGGCGCCCTGGAGGACGGCCATGCGGGTGACCCCGCCCTGCTGCTCGGTCATCGAGCCCGACACGTCCAGGACGGCGAGCATGCGCATCTCGGTCGAGACGGCGCTCCAGGTGCTCAGCGCCGCGTCGACGTCCTTGAGCGTGGGCGCCGGCAGGAGCTTGAGCGCGGGGGTGTTCACGCCGGGCGTCGGCGTGGGGCCGCCCTTGCCGTCGGCGGTGCGGAAGCCGGCGGCCTGCACGGCGCGCTGGCCGCTGTCGGAGGTCAGCGCGTTGCGTAGCGCGAGGACCGCCTTGGCCACGGCGGACTGCCGCGAGGGCAGGGAGACGAAGGGGTAGTCCAGCCGGCCGGTGCCCGGCGTCGGGATCACCGGCATCAGCAGCGCCTCGGGGTGGCCGGCGTCGTAGCGCAGGACCTGCTGCTCACTGGCCGGGAAGCCCGGCGCGGCGGCGCGCTTGCTGGCGGCCTGGGCGAACAGCTCGTCGGTGTTGCTCGCGTAGGTGCGGGACAGCTTGATCATCGCCGCGCCGATCGCCTGCTGGACCTCCGGGGAGGTGCCCAGGGCGCTGCGCACCGTGGTCAGCGCGAGCAGCCCGGTGGTCGAGGCCCCCGGGTCGCTCATCTGGGCCGGCACGTCACCGCCGAGCAGCTGCTGCCACGACGGCACACCGGCGCCGGCGTAGTGCGCGGCCCGGGAGGCGGGCACCGCGACGACGAGCGGGCTCTGGGCGACGGTGACCGGCTCGGGCAGGGTGTCGCCGGCCAGTTGGGCGTTGGCCCGCGCGACCCAGATCGAGGAGTCCGGCACCCACACGTCGGGGCGGTCGGTGCCGTCGGCGGCGATCCGGGAGACCGCCGCCGAGGGCGCGAGCGCGCTGACGTCGTAGGCCGGGCAGCCTGCGTCACCCGCGGAGGAGTCCTCGACTCCCTGGGCGACCTTGCGCAGGACCGGGAGGAACTCCGGGGTGGTGCTCACGCGCACGTGGGTGGGGTTGGCGCACGTCGAGGCGGCGGCGTCGAGGGTGGCCTGGACGCCCCCCTTCGCGACGACGAGGGCCAGGCCGGCGCCGACGAGCACGACGGGGACGGCCCCCGCGATGACCTTCAGGCTGCGTGCGCTGCGCTGGCGTTGACGACGGGTGGAGCGGCGCGAAGGGGCGCCGTGGGTGCCTGACATGCGTGGGTGGTGCTCCTGCTGGGTGGTGCCGCGCGCGGGCTGTCCCTACCGGTGCATCTGAGCTTCGATCGCTCGCCATGTGAGGGTCGCCACAACGCCTGTTCGGGCGAGATTAGCCCTTCCCTGGGCATACCGGACAGTCACCTCGGTGACGGGGCCGAACACGCCGTCCGGCTCGAGGTGCAGCGCGCGCTGCAACGCCACGACCGCCGGACCGCGGGATCCCTTGCGCAGCACCGTGTTCCACCACTGGACCAGCGGGAAGTCCCGGCGCTCCAGCGCGTCCCAGGTCGCCCGGTCGGTCGTGCCGGTGACGTGCAGGTGGTGAGCCTGCTGCCAGGCCCGCAGGACGGCCGTGGTCCGCGGGCCGAACGCGCCGTCGGCCTTCAGCCCGCCGCCGAGGGCGTGCTGGAGCAGCTTCACCGCCGCGCCGGTGGACCCGGTCCGCAGGACGGTGGCCTTGTATGCCGTGTAGGGGGTGCGCCCCGCCGTGGACGTGGGTGCCGGGATGGTGGGGTAGCCCGACGCGGCCTGGCTCCCGCTGCCGGTCGGCGGCTTCGGCGCGGGGGCCGGTGCCGGGGCCGGGGCGGGCCGGGTGGCAGTGCCGGCGGGCGCGAGCCGGGCCCAGGTGGCGGCGTCGAGCACGCCGGTCACGGGCACGCCGTGGCTGGTCTGCCAGGCGACGAGGGCTTTGAGGGTCATCGGCCCGAACGCCCCGTCGGGGGTGACGCCCAGCGCCCGCTGGGCAATGGCGATGGTCGGGCTGGTCTGCCCCTGCCGGAAGGTCGGGTAGCCACCGGAGCCGACCGGCGTGGTCGGCACGGAGGGGGTCGGCGACGGAGCCGGCGTGGGGGCAGGCGCGGGAGAAGGCGTCGTCGCCACCGGGGTGCCCGGGGCGAGCCGGGCCCAGGTGGCCTTGTCCAGCGCTCCGGTGACCGGCAGGCCGTGGCTGCGCTGCCAGGCGAGCACCGCCGCGCGGGTCCCGCTGCCGAAGACGCCGTCGTCGGTGACCCCGAGGAGGCGCTGGGCCAGCGCGATGTCGGCGCTCTTCTGGCCGATGAAGGCCAGGGCGTGCACCGACGTCGGGGCGGCGGGGAGGCTGACCGGGCAGGGCTGGGTGTTGCGGGAGGTGTAGACGGGAGCCGGCTGACCGGCATACACCCGGCAGGGTCCCTGGTCGGGGACGGTGATCGGCACCCCGGTCCACCAGGAGGTGCGCTTCATGGCACCGTCCCAGGTGAAGCTGAAGTGGATGTGGCTGGTGTGCGGGTCGCTGCCGCTGTAGGGGGCCCAGCCGCGGGCGGGGTCGTACTCGCGCCACATGTGCTGGTTCCAGATGATGTACTGGATGCCGAAGCGCCGGGCCATCGCGCCGTCGTTGGCGCTGAGCCAGGCGGTGACCGAGTCCGCGATGGCCTTCTGGTCGGGGTTGTTGACGCTGAGCATCCAGTCCAGCGCCCGGCCGTCGTAGTGCTCGCTGGTGTCGGTGGCGCAGTAGCGGCTGACCCCGTAGCTGCCCGACTTGTAGGTCGCCAGCATCAGGTCACCGAAGGCGCGCACGCCCGGCTTGTCGACCGGGTCGCAGGAGTCCTGCGGCTGCCACGGCACCTGGACGTCGAGCGCCGCGGGCAGGGACGTGGTCGGCGGCGCGGGCACCGGCGCGGACGTCGCGGCCTCGGCGCTGCCCGCCGCCCACACCGCCAGGACCGGCATGGCGATGGCGGCCCCGCCGACGGCGACGAGCCGGGCCTTGTTGTCCATGCGCCACTTCCTTCACAGCGATCCCACGAGCACCATCCGGATCAGTTATCCCGTCCCGCTCCGGGCGGGACAAGCGGATTGGCCGAACTACAGCCCTGTAGTTCCCGCCGGGGCGGCCCTGTGGTCGGGCCACACCCCGGCCCCGGGGGCGGTGGGCGCCGGGGCCGCACCGGCACCCCGGTGCCGACGCTAGAGTCCCGGCCATGGACAAAGTCGTCTCCAGCGCAGCCGAAGCCGTCGACGGGATCGTCGACGGCAGCTCCCTGTCCGTCGGGGGCTTCGGCCTCTGCGGCATCCCCACGGTCCTCATCAAGGAGATCCACGACCGGGGCGTCACCGACCTCGAAGCCGTCTCGAACAACTGCGGCGTCGACGACTGGGGCCTCGGGATCCTCCTGAAGGACAAGCGGATCCGCCGGATGATCTCCTCCTATGTCGGGGAGAACAAGGAGTTCGAGCGGCAGTTCCTCTCCGGCGAGCTCGAGGTCGAGCTCACGCCCCAGGGCACCCTGGCCGAGCGGCTGCGCGCGGGCGGCTCCGGCATCCCGGCGTTCTACACCGCCACCGGGGTCGGCACCCAGGTCGCCGAGGGCGGCCTTCCCTGGCGCTACAACGCCGACGGCTCGGTCGCCAAGGCCTCCCCCGCCAAGGACACCCGCGACTTCGCCATGGGCGGCGGGGAGACCCGCACCTACGTGCTCGAGGAGGCGATCGTCACCGACTTCGGCCTCGTGCGCGCCTGGAAGGGCGACCGCCACGGCAACCTCGTCTTCCACGAGTCCGCCCGCAACTTCAACCCGCTCGCCGCCATGGCCGGTCGGGTCACCATCGCCGAGGTCGAGCAGCTCGTCGAGCCGGGCGAGATCGACGCCGACCAGGTGCACCTGCCGGGCATCTTCGTCCAGCGCGTCCTCCCCCTCACCCCCGAGCAGGCCGCCGACAAGCGCATCGAGCGCCGCACCGTCCGGTCGAAGGAGTCCTGACCCATGGCACTGACCCGTGAGCAGATGGCCGCCCGCGCCGCCCTCGAGCTGGCCGACGGCGACTACGTCAACCTCGGCATCGGCCTGCCGACCCTGGTGCCCAACTACGTCCCCGACGACGTCGAGATCGTCCTCCAGTCCGAGAACGGCATCCTCGGCGTCGGCGCCTACCCGTGGGAGGGCGAGGAGGACCCCGACCTGATCAACGCCGGCAAGGAGACGGTCACCCTGCGCAAGGGCGCCTCGTTCTTCGACTCGGCGACCAGCTTCGGGATGATCCGTGGCGGCAAGGTCGACGCCGCCATCCTCGGCGCCATGCAGGTCTCCGCCGGCGGCGACATCGCCAACTGGATGATCCCCGGCAAGATGGTCAAGGGCATGGGCGGCGCGATGGACCTGGTCCACGGCGCCAAGAAGGTCATCGTCCTCATGGAGCACGTCGCCAAGGACGGCTCCTACAAGATCGTCAGCGACTGCTCCCTGCCCTACACGGGCAAGGCCGTCGTGCAGCGCATCATCACCGACCTGGCCGTCATCGACGTGACCGACAAGGGCCTGGTCCTGCGCGAGCTCGCCCCCGGCGTGACCGAGGACGAGGTCCGGGAGAAGACCGAGCCCGAGCTGCTGGTGGACCTGCAGCAGGGCTGAGCCACCCGGCATACCGCCTGCATGACGAAGGGCCCCCGCACCCGCGGGGGCCCTTCCGTCGTATGCCGCGTGGTCGGCTACGGCGCGATGGTGGACAGGCCGGTCCAGCCCGTGCCGATCTGGCGGGAGCCGCTCCAGCCGCCCTTGCCGTCGCCGAGGTAGAGGACCAGCGCGCCGGTGGTGGTGCGGGCGATGAGGTCGGCCCGGCCGTCACCGGAGAAGTCGCCGGGCGAGGTCATGGCGGTGATGCCGTTCCAGTTCCAGCCGATGACCTTGCCCGCCGACAGCCCACCGGTGCCGTTGCCCGCGTAGAGCGCCAGGTTGCCGTCGGGCCGGCGGGCGAGGATGTCGGAGCGTCCGTCGCCGGTGAAGTCGCCGGGGCTCACCAGGGCCGTGAACGCGCCCCAGTGCCAGCCGATCTGACGGGCCCCGAGGAAACCGCCCGAGCCGTTGCCGCGGTAGAGGAACAGCGCCTGGTCGGAGTGACGTCGGGCGATGAGGTCGGCGTGCCCGTCCGCGTCGAAGTCGCCGGGGGTGAAGATCGTGTCCATCCCTCCCCACCCGGTGCCGATCCGCTGCGGGCTGGAGACGGTGCCGGTCTGGCCGACCGACACCAGCCACAGCGTGCCGTCCTTGGTGGTGGCCATGAGGTCCGAGAGGGAGTGCCCGGTCCAGGCACCGGCGGTGAGCACCTTGGTGTAGCCACCCCAGCCCGAGGGGGCGAGCGTGCGGGTGGGCAGGAACCCGCCGGAGCCGGTGCCGGGGTAGGCGAGCAGGGCCCCCGAGGACGCCTGGACCGCGACGACGTCCGGCCGGCCGTCCGCGGTGACGTCCCGCGGGAAGGAGGGGTCGGAGACGACGTTGACCGGGACGAACCACTCCGAGCGCAGGCCCAGGGCCGAGCGCAGCTCGCCGCCGGTGACGTCAATGCTGCCGCTGGAGCCCTCGAGGGTGGCCTGCAGCACGCGACCGCCCCAGTCGCCGTGGGTGTCCCGCTGGGTGATCCGCAGCCGCTGGAACGACCCGATCGAGGGCCAGGCGGCCTCGATGGTGCTGACCTTGACGTCCTTCGACCACAGGAAGTACGGGTTGGCCCGGGCCCCGCTGGAGGTCGTGGCCGCGCCGTCGTACTTGTCGGCATGGGCGACCGCCCACGGCTTGCCGCCGTCGGCCGCCCAACCGCCGTTGGAGGAGCTGAACTCGGTGAACGCCGGCTTGCCGGTGCCGTCCGAGACCACCTTGCCACTGGTCGAGGAGACGGCCGCGTCGGTCGACTGCTGCTCCGCGGAGGCTCCGAACACCTGGCACGCGTCGGTTCCGCAGATGTTGTAGTAGCTGCTCCGGGGGTGGTTGACGTAGTAGCCCGCGTAGCTGCGGGCCGCCACGGCCTGGGCCTGGAGGGCCGCTCCCGGCCAGTAGGCCGGGGACTCGCTCGGCACCACCCGGCGCAGGTAGTTGTCCATGCTCAGCGCCAGCACGGAGGTGACCGCCTTGCTGCTGGAGCTGGTCACGATGCCGCTGAGCGTGCCGCGGTAGACCCCACGGCCGGCGTCGACCCAGCCGGCCTTCGGGTTGGACAGGTTGATCCGGCCGGTCTTGTCGGTGCGGTAGGGCCCGACCCACTCGCCGGTGGCCAGGTGGTACTTCAGCACCGCCTGCTTGCTCGTGGCGCCGTAGACCGCCCAGTCCGTGATCGCCACGCCCTGGTAGTTCTTCGCCGGGAGCGTGACCGCCTTGATCGTGGTGTCGCCGAAGGTGGCGGTCAGGCCGTCGGCGGCCTTGACGGCGGCCGTCGAGGCCGACCCGGACGCGCTGGGCACCGAGACGCGGATCGTCGGGTTGCCCATGCTGACGACCGGGTAGCCGTTGTAGTAGAACCCGATGATCTTGTCCCACGTCAGCCCGGCCTGCGCCGCGCCGTACGCGCCGTACTGGGACAAGCCGTGGCCGTGGCCCCAGCCGTGGCCGGCCAGGCTGAGCACGCCGTTGGCCGGCCGGTTGTAGACCTCGTCGGCGTGGGCCGACCCGGCGGTGACGATGGACGTGCCGAGAGCCAGGGCGGCCCCGACGGCGAGCGCCGAGATCCGCAGGAGCGCCCCCGGGCGCCTGCGACTAGCCGATGACATGGATGGTTCCTTCCCCCGCGCGCAGCGGCTGGCGGGAGCCGGTCAGGCCCCCCGTGCCGCTGCCGGTGTAGAGCCACAGCGCCCCGGAGGCGCTGCGGGCGATGATGTCGGCGCGACCGTCGCCGTTGTAGTCCCCGCTGCCGACCAGCTGGACCAGGTCGTTCTGGTGCGTGGCCAGGGTCGTCGAGTCGAGCAGCGGCGTCGGGCCGCTGCCCCGGTAGAGCAGCAGGGTGTGGTCGCTGGTGCGCAGCGCCACGACGTCGGCGTTGTAGTCGGCGTTGAACCGGCCGACGCCGACGACGCTGGTCATCGCGCCCCAGCCGCTGTTGCCGATGGTGGTGCGCGGCTTGAACGCCATGCCGCGCGTGAGCCCGTAGAGGTACAGGGCGCCGGTGCCGCTGCGGGCCATGACGTCGGGCACCCCGTCGTAGTTGAGGTCGCCGGCCGCCTCGATCAGGGTCATGGCGTCCCAGCCGCCGGTCCCCAGGACGACCGGGGATCCGACCCGACCGCCGGACTGGCCGGGGTAGAGCAGCAGCCGGTCCAGCGACCGGTCGCGGACGACCACGTCGGCGTAGCCGTCACCGTTCACGTCGCCGACCACGCGGGCCAGGTCCGCCCCGGCCGGCAGCGTCAGGCCCACGGGGGGCGCCGAGAAGTCCCGCGCCCCGGTGCCCGGGTAGAGGACGAGCGCCCCGCCGTTGGTGGCGCTGTTGACGGCGAGGACGTCGACCCGGCCGTCGCCGTCCCAGTCGACCCCGGTGGAGAGCTGGCTCAGCCCGCTCCAGCCGTGGCCCCACATCATCGAGCGGTAGAAGGACCCACCGCCGGTGCCGTAGTACGAGCGCATCGTCCCGTTGCTGGCCCGGGCCAGCAGGTCGGCCCGGCCGTCCTGGTCGATGTCCCCGCCGACCACCGGCGAGAACGAGCCCCAGCCGCCACCGCGGACGGCGCCCGCGCCGAGGCCTCCCCCGGCCGTGCCGGGGTAGAGCAGGAGCGCACCGTCACTGGCGCGCACGGCATACAGGTCGGGGAAGCCGTCCCCGGTGACGTCCCCCACGGGGACGACCCAGCGCATGGCGTCCCAGCCGCTGCGGCCGATGACCGTGCTCGACCGGATCCACCCGCGCCCGTCCCCGGAGTAGAGCACCAGCCGGCCGCCGGAGCTCGTGCCGACGAGGTCGTTGTGCCCGTCGCCGTCACGGTCGCCGGTGGGCATGAGCCGGTTGACCCCGCCCCAGCCGGTGCCCTTGGCCGTCGAGCCCGCGAAGCCGCCGTGGCCGTCGCCGCGGTAGACCCGCAGGGTGCCCCGGACCGGGTCGATGGCGAGCACGTCGGGCTTGCCGTCGCCGGTGAAGTCGGCAGAGGCCGCGATGGAGCGCAGGCCGTTCCAGCCGGTGCCGACGGTGTGACCGCCGATGACTGGCTGCGTCGAGGCGCCGCGCAGCAGGACGGACTGGCCCGCCGCGCCGGCGGGGTAGCTGACCAGGTCTGGACCGCCGGCGTGGTCGACGTCCCGGGTGAGCCACGCGCTGGACATGCTGCCCATGCGGGCGGCGACGGCGCTGCGGATCGCCGGCAGCTTGTTGTAGAGGTACTGCCCCGGGCAGGTGGTCTGGTAGGCGTCGCGGTGCCCGGAGATCCGGTTGAACGTCTTGTCCTTGGCGAAGACCGTGCCGGTCGCGGGGACGCCGGCGAGGCTGAGCTTCCAGGCGACGACGCGCGTGATGGCGTCGACCAGGGCCTGCGACGGCGAGGTCGAGACGAAGTTGCCGATCGCGGACACCCCGAAGGACCACGAGTTGTAGCCCAGCGTGTGGGCGCCGATGACGGCCCGGTCCATGCCGCCGTAGCGGCCCTCCCAGATCCGGCCGAACCGGTCGACGAGGAAGTTGTAGCCGATGTCGTCCCAGCCGTTGCTCTTGACGTGGTAGGCGTAGATGCCGCGGATGATGGCCGGCACCTGGTCGGCGGTGTAGTTGTTCGCGCTGTCGGTGTGGTGGACGTAGGCCACCTGGGTCTGCCCGTAGGACGGCGACCCCTTGCGCAGGCTCTCGTCGGCCCCCCACTGGGCGCGGGTGTAGATGGTGGGCTTCGCGGCGGCCGCCGCAGCCGAGCCGGCGGTCCCGCCCTGCGGGGCCCCGACGGTGGCGTCGGCGCTCGAGGTGCCGGGGTCGATGACCTGCACGTGGGCCCCGGTCGGGGCGGTCCCGTCGCTGGCGAGGGCGCGCACCTCGAACTTCGAGGCACCGGTCACGACGTAGGGCTGGGTGCCGTCCTCGGCCTGCTGGCCCTCGGCACCGGCGGCCCCGGTGTCGTCGGGGTGGTGCGAGGCGTCGCGGTCGAGGGTCTCCCACGCGCTCCAGACCGAGCCGGTCAGCGTGCGGATCTGGAACTGGTCCGTGGCCGAGACGTCGGAGCCGTGCGGCCAGGTGACCCCTACGACGGACACGCCGTCGGTGACGTCCTGGGGCGCGGCGACGGCCGCGGCGCGGGCGGTCCGGGCAGGGTCCGTGACGCCGGCCTCGGGCCGGGTTGGTCCGGCCTGCCGGACGGCGGCCAGGGAGGTCCGCTGGAGGGCCACCTCGTGGCGGGAGGCCTTCACCGGGTGGGGGGTGGGGCGGGTGCTGCCCAGGGCGGGCAGGTGGATCGTGAGCAAGGGTGCTGCGCTGAGCGCGGCGGCCAAGGTGGCGACCTGCCACGATCTGGTCCGACGGCGTCGGGTCCGAGGCGGGTCAACGGTCTTGGTCTTCAGCGGTCGCACAAGTGGTCACCCCAGGGTCAAAAGCAACAAACGTAATAGAACTCACACCATGCCCCACCGGTCCCTCCCGTCGCAGGCGATTGACGAGGGTGTCGCCTGCCCGTTACCTGACGCTGCCTACACTTGGCCCGGAAGTTGCACACCATGACGGGACGATTCGTGGACGACACGTGGGTGGTCATACCCCTGTACAACGAGGACCAGGTCATTGCCGACGTCGTGAAGGACGTCCGCGAGGTCTTTCCTCAGGTGGTCTGCGTCGATGACGGCAGCAGCGACCGGTCAGCCGACCTCGCCGAGGCCGCCGGCGCCCGGGTGGTCCGCCACCCGGTCAACCTGGGCCAGGGCGCAGCGCTGCAGACCGGCTTCGACTACGCCCTGAGCGACCCGGGGATGCGCTTCGTCGTCACCTTCGACGCCGACGGCCAGCACCAGGTCAGCGACGCCGTGGCGATGGTCAGCCGGCTGCGCGCCGGGGACGCGGACGTGGTCTTCGGCTCGCGCTTCCTCGACGAGCGCACCCAGCCCAGCTTCGCCAAGAAGATGGTCCTGCGCGCGGCCGTGGGCTACACCAACCTCACGACGCGCACGCGGCTGACCGACGCGCACAACGGCCTGCGGGCCATCTCCCGCCCGGTGCTGGAGAAGGTCGACATCACCCAGAACCGCATGGCCCACGCCTCCGAGCTGGTCGCCCAGATCGGTGCCACCCAGGCTCGCTACGTCGAGGAGCCGGTCCACATCCTCTACACCGACTACTCCCGCTCCAAGGGGCAGTCGCTGTGGAACTCCATCAACATCCTGGCCGAGCTGATCCTGCGATGACCGGCCAGACCAGCACCACCGGAGGACGGCGCCGATGACCATCCTGCTGATCCAGATCCTGCTCATCATCGTGGTCATCGCGGTGGCCCTGCGGCTGCTGCGCGGCTCCGGCGCCCGCACCCAGGCGATCCGCCGCATCGGCCTGGTGCTCTTCGCCGCCTTCGCCATCTGGTCGATCCTCGTGCCGGGCGTGTGGACCCGCATCGCCCACGGCATCGGCGTCGGCCGAGGCACCGACCTGGTGCTCTACGCGCTGGTCGTGGCCTTCCTCAGCTTCACGCTGACCACCTACCTGCGCTTCCGCGACTTCGAGGCCCGCTACACCAAGCTGGCCCGTCGCCTCGCCCTCGACGAGGCAGGCCCGGCCGGTCCCACCGGGGACTGAACCACCCCCTGTATGCCGTGGGGCCGGCTCCCGGCCGGCCCCACGGCATACGGCTGCTCAGGCGAGGTCGGGCGCGATCCGGGCGATGTGCTCGATGAGCGCGGTCGTCGACACCGACGGGGTGCGCGGGAAGTAGACGACCTCGCAGATGTCGTTGAGGAAGTCGAACTTGCCCTCCCAGTCGTTGCCCATGGCGAGGACGTCGGCGCCGAACTGGGTGACGTAGTCGCGCTTGAGCTCCAGGCTCTCCTCGACGAAGACCTCGTCGACCATCTTCAGGTTGCCGACGATCTCCAGCCGCTCCTCCTGGGAGAAGACGGGCGCGCGGCCCTTCTTGCTGATGTTCAGCGCGTCGGCGGAGACACCGACGACGAGCCGGCCGCCGAGCGCCGCGGCCCGCTGCAGCACCCGGATGTGCCCGACGTGCAGCACGTCGAAGGTGCCGAAGGTGATGACCGTGCGCTCGCTCAAGGACCTGCTCCTCAGGGGGTGGGGGTCGGCACCACCCGTCACGGGAGGACGCCAGGAGACCCCGAGCGTACCGTCGGGTGACCGCTGGGTGGCCGCCGGCTGTCCGGGGGCTGTCCGGGGGCTGTCCACCCGCTGTCCGGGGACCGTCCCGGTGCGGCTCAGCCGTCGTCGCGAAGCTGCGCCAGCGCGGCGCGCGCGGCGTCGACGACCGAGCCCGTGGCCAGCCCGGCGCCGTCGCTGGGCCGACCGCCGTGCAGGAGCGCCTGCGCCAGGGCACCGGCCTCCAGCGGCGCGAGCTCGACCCCGACGGGACGGGCCACCACGTCGCTGGCCACCACCCGGGCCCCGGCGGCCAGGGCCTCCCGCACGATGACCGAGTCGCCGTCCCAGGCGGTCGGGCGCAGGAACACCGCCGAGCGGGCGAGGGCGGCGCTGACCTCCTGCGGGGAGAGGTTCATCGAGACCTGCACCCAGTCCAGGCCGGCCACCTCGCGGCGCAGCTCGGCCATCGCCGGGCCGTCCTGGTCGTAGGCCAGCACCCACAGCCGCAGGCTCGGGCGCTCGCGCCGGGCGAGCTCGACCGCCTCCGCCGCCAGGGTGGCGTTGTAGTGCGCCAGGCCCGAGTTCGTGGCCACCGTGACCAGGTCGGGGTCGCGCTCCACCGGGGCCTGGGGCGCGCGCCCCGGCGGCACCCAGGGAGAGACCACGGTGACCCGGCCCTGCATCCGCGCCGGCAGGACGTCGCGGATCTCGTCGTTGACCGCCCAGATCGCGTCGTAGGCGGGCAGGCTCGCCCGCAGCAGGCGCATCCGCCACCCCGGCATCGTCTCCAGCTGCCGCCGGGTCGACCCGGAGTGGAGGACGAGCACGGTGCGGCCTGGCAGCAGCGCGAAGAGCGGGGCGAGGACGATCGCCCGCCACAGCCGGGTGATGTGGAACAGGTGCAGCGCCGGGCGCAGCCGCAGCGACGGCAAGGCACGCAGGGCGTTGGCGGCGGAGCCGGTGTCGACCTGGTGGACGACGGCGCCCGCCTCGCGCAGCCCCGCCGTCAGGGCGTGCACGCTGGTGGTCACCCCGCCGACCGGGCCGGGCACCTGGGCCCACTGGAAGGCGTGGACGCGCCGCTCCCCCATGGCTCAGTCCAGCCGCGAGCTGGTGAGGACGCCGACCAGGTGGCCGCCGGCGGTGACGAGCGCCAGCGGCACCATGACCAGGGCCAGCGCGTGCGTGCCGGTCAGGTCGCCCGCGACCACGTCGACGATCCCGGCGACGAGGGTCAGCAGGGAGAACTCGAAGGCCACGAAGGCGCGGAAGATCGGCACGTAGCCGAAGGCCCGACGGACCTTCGCCACGCCGGAGACCTTGGAGCGGGTCGTGGCGGCCACGTCGTCGAGCATCGGGCGGCCGGTCTTGGCCCGGGCCACCACGACCAGGTCGGTGAACGCCTTGTTGACCAGCACGATGACGGCCGTGAGCAGGCCGAGCACCGTCCACCCGCCGACGTCCAGCGGGTGCGCCAGGGTCCACCCGTCGGCGCGCAGGCCCAGGGCCGCCGGCAGTGCCGCCTCGGTGACGTAGTGGCAGATCCGGTCGAGGTAGATACCGGCCGGGGAGAACCGCTGCCGCCACCGCGCGACCTCGCCGTCGCTGCAGTCGAGGATGATCTGCAGCTGCATCGCCACGACGGCGACCAGCGGGCCGGTGAGCCCGGGCAGCGGCAGGCAGAGCGCCCCGAGCACGCCGATGACCGTCATCAGCCAGGTCACGCCGTTGGGGCTGATCCCGGTGGGCAGCAACAGCTTCGTCGCGCGGATGCTCAGGTGTCGCACGTAGAGCCCGCCGGACCAGTGCTCGGCGTTGTAGCGCGCGATGTGCTCCTCGGGCTGCGCGACGGCGCGCAGCTGGGCCATCGTCGGGTGGTTGTCCGAGGGGTCGTGGGTCAGGGCCTTGGTCACGCGGCCGCTCCCCCTTCCGTGTCGTCGCCGACCTCGCCGGCGGAGCGGATCCAGCGTCGCCAGCCCACGGTCGACTCGGTGAGGTAGAGCGCGGCGAGGTAGGCGGCGCCGGCCGCCAGCAGCGGCTCCAGCAGCGACGGCGCGAGGGCGGCGACCGCGGTGGCCAGGACGATCCGGCCGTCCACGCCTAGCCCCAGGGTCGACAGCCACCGGGGCGGGGCCTCGCCGGTGTCGCGCAGGCGGTAGATCGTGTCGTAGCGGTGGTAGGCCACGGCCGCGAGGAAGGCGAAGAGGACGCCGAGGTCCCGCACCGGCAGCCGGTCCTGGACCACGACCGCGAGGACGAGCACCTCGGCCACCCAGAGCAGCCACGGCAGCTGCCACGCCAGGGTGTGGTGCACCGGCGGCCGGGTCGCGGCGCCGAGCAGCAGCGCGGCGACGACGGCGGCCACGAACGCCACCCACAGCAGGTCGGTCCGCGCGGCCAGCACCACGGCGACCACGAGCAGGGCACCGGTGACCGCGACCGAGAGGAACGGCAGGCGCATCAGGCGGCCCCCGAGACGGGCCAGCGGGCCGAGGTCGGCCTGGTGGTCCAGAGGGCCCCACCCGGCGCCCGGCACGGGGTGCTCGGGGGCCACGCCGTCGCGGCCGGTGACAGCCTTGGCCGTGTGGCCGCCGACGGTCCAGATCATCGAGGCGCCGACCGCGACGATGACGGACCACAGCACGACCTGCGGGCTGAACGTCAACAACGCCAACGAGATCAGCAGGTATCGCTCGCCGATCGGCATGTGCATGATGTTGCGGGCCCAGTGCCCTCGCCGGGCGCGGGCGTCCGGCTCGGGGGCGAAGCTCGTGCGCGCCCCTTCCGGGCCGAGGTCACGCTCCCGCTCCAGCGGTATGCCGTCCGGCCGGCTCAGTCGCGACGGCCGCAGCCGGCGGCCGTAGGCGTCGTCCTCGAGGTGGCGCAGCGTCACGACCGCCATCGCCGCAACGGCCACCAGCCACAGGTCGGCGCCGTGCCGGACCCCGACATACGCACACGCGGCGAAGACGGAGTACTCCTTGACCCGGTCGCCCACGGCGTCGAGCCAGGCGCCCAGGGCGCTGAATCGCCGTGTGAACCGGGCGATCTCGCCATCGACGCAGTCGACCACGAGGGCCAGCTGGATCAGCACGGCGGCGCCCACCCACGCCCACCGGTTGTCGGTGGCCACCAGCAACGCCGCGAGCACGCCGGCGAGCAGGCTGGTCACGGTCACCACGTTGGGTGCCCAGCCGAGGCGCAGCCCCACCCCGGTGAGCCGGCGCGAGAGCGGCCGCACGGCATACGTGGAGTAGAAGCCGTCGCCACCGCGCGAGGAGCCGCGCAGGCGCTGCCGCCACGGGCCTCCGGCCGCGCCGGCGCCCCGGACGCCGTCGCGGGCCCAGGTGAACGGGCCGAGGGCGATGGCCTGCACGGGCAGGCCGCCCCGCACGAGGGCGAGCACCGCCAGGGCGAAGCCGTCGACGTCCCAGCCCACGCTGGTGGCCGAGCCGGCGCGCCAGAGGCTCGCGGCCCGCGACCGGTCGGCGGCCGAGACGCGCAACAGGCCGGGCAGCGCGCGGTTGGGCGCGGTCACCGTGTGCCTTGCGGTGCCGACGGACTCCACGAGCGCACCGTCACCACCGACCCGTGCGGGGGTCGCGGCCTGACGGCCGGACTCCAGCACCGCGGGCAGCACCGTGAGCACACCGGTGCCGACGCCGGGCTTGTCGAGCAGGTCGAGCACGGCCGCCAGGGGCATCTCCAGGTCGGCCGCCGCGACGACGAGCGGCGTGCCCGGGTCGGACTCGGCGAGGTCGGCAAGCTGCTCCAGGACCGAGCAGCCCGGCCCGCTCACCACCGTGGGCGCCCCGGACAGCCCGACGCCGGCGAGCTCGGCGCGCAGCCCCGAGGCGTCCTGCTCCCCGATGAGGGCGAGGTCCGCCCCTGCGGTCAGCCCGTGGACCGCCCGCGCCGCCGCGTTGCCGACGAGCGCCGTCGGGGGCGGCGTCACTTCGCGGCGTCCACGTCCGCGTTGTAGCGCTCGAGGACGTCGCCCATGGGCGCGTCCATCACCAGCTGGCCGGACTGCAGGTAGAGCCCTCGCGTGCCGAAGCGCTTGAGGTCGTTCTCGTTGTGGGAGACCAGGAACAGGGTGCGCCCGTTCTCCAGCAGCGACTCCATCCGCTTGTAGCACTTCTCCTTGAAGTTGCGGTCGCCGACGGCCAGCACCTCGTCGACCAGGACGATCGGCTCGTCCAGCGTCGTGATCACCGAGAAGCCGAGCCGCACCTGCATGCCCGAGGAGAAGTGGCGGTAGGGGGTGTCCAGCGCCTCGCGCACCTGCGGGCCGGCGAAGTCCACGATGTCGTCGAAGCGGTCGTCGACCTGGTCGCGGCTCAGCCCGTGCAGGCCGGCGGTGAGGTAGATGTTCTCGCGGGCGGAGAGCTCGCCGATGAAGCCGCCGGTGAGCTCGATGAGCGGGGCCACGCCGCCGGTGACGGTCACCTTGCCCTCGTCGGGGATGAGCACCCCGGCGATCATCTTCAGCAGCGTGGACTTGCCACCGCCGTTGGCGCCGACGAGGCCGACCGCCTCGCCCTCCTTGACCTCGAAGCTGACGTCCTTGAGCGCCCAGAAGGTCTCCCGCGGCGCACTGTTGCGGCCGTGGAAGAGCATCTCGCGCAGCTGCATCTTGCGGCGGCGCGACCGGTAGAACTCGACACCGAGGTTCTCGGTCTTGATGACGACGGACATGGCTCAGATCTCCTTGAGCACGGCGCGCTCGAGACGGGCGAAGACGATGGCACCGGCGCCCACGATGAGGACCGTCACGGCGGTCCCCACGAAGACCGACTCCCAGTTGACCTCGCGGGCGAACAGCCCGGCGCGGTAGAGCTCCATGCACCCCGTCATCGGGTTGAGCTCCAGCAGCACGCGGACCCGCTCGGGGGCCGCGTGCACGCCGTAGATCACCGGCGTGAGGTAGAAGAACATCCGCAGGAAGATCCGCACGACCCGCTGGGTGTCGGTCACGAGGGCGGTCACCGGCGCCAGGAGCAGGCCGATCCCGACCAGCAGGAAGAACTGCAGCACGAAGCCGACTGGGATGAGCAGCAGCCCCCAGCTGACGTGGGTCTGGCCCTTGACGATGTAGTAGATCGTGAACCCGGCCAGCACCGGCAGGGACAGCAGGAACTCGATGCCCTTGGCGATGACGACCCGCACCACCCAGAGCTCTCTTGGCAGGTTGGTGGAGCGGACCAGCTTGGCCTCGGCGAGCAGGGCCCGCGAGGTGTCGGTCAGGGAGCCGGAGAACCACTGCCACGCGAGCAGGCCCGCGATGAGGAAGAGGATGTAGGGCTGCTCGCCGATCTTGCGGGCCTTGAAGATGAACGTGAAGACGAAGAAGTAGACCCCGGCCATGGCCAGCGGGTCCAGGATGGTCCAGACGTAGCCGAGCACGCTGCGGGAGTAGCGGACCTTCAGGTCCCGGACCACGAGGGTCCAGAGCACCTGGCGGCGGGCCATGACCGCGCTGGTGCGGGTGAGGAGCGTCATTCGTTCGTTGCCTGTCGTTCCGGGGAGCGGAGCGGCTCCGGGCTCGCGGGGGCAGCAGCGCGGCTGGTGCCGGCGACCGAGGGTACGCCACCCGCGCGCGGAGCGGCAGTCGGCGTCCGGCCGCCCCGCAGCCGTCGGCGCAGCGCCCCCAGCTGCCGTCGGGCCCGCGGCGGCAGCACGAGCTTGCCAGCCCGGATGGGCGCGCGGCGCAGGACCTGGGCCCACCCGGCCAGGCCGAGCTCGCGCTCGAGGCCGTAGACGGCGAGGTCGTCGCGCACGCGCTGCCAGCCGCTGCGGGTCTCCGGCGCCCACGGGCGAGGCCCGCGGCGGCCGCGCACCGCGCGCACCAGGTCGTCCATGCGCCCGGCCGCGGCGAGCTCGACGTACAGCCGCAGCGTCGGCGGCAGCGCGCGCCGCCGCTGCTCGCTCACCCCGTGCAGCAGGTGCTCGCAGAACTCCAGGTATGCCGCGCGGTAGGTCTCGTCCGCCTCCGGCAGGGCCGCGGTGTAGAGGGGCAGGTCGAGGCGCAGCACCTTGTCGTCGTGGGTCGCCCGCAGCGCGTGGAGCCGGTGCTCCTCGAGGAAGCGGTCGACCGCCCGCACCGCGGCGAAGCGGTCACGCAGGTTGTCGAGCTCGTGCCGGCGCTGCGTGATCGAGAGGCCCTGGCTGCGCGCTCGCCAGGAGTAGACCGGCTCGTGGACGACCGCGACCGGGCCGGCCAGGCAGAAGGCCGGGATCGTCAGCGGCAGGTCCTCGTAGAGGACGCCCTCGGGGAAGCGCAGGTCGTGCTGGAGCAGGAAGTCGCGCCGGTAGACCTTGTTCCACGCGGTGGTGTCGAACACCAGCGAGGTGTCCCGGGTGATGTCGGCGACGTCGCCGAGCCGGTCGACTGCCTTGGCGTGCAGGCCGGAGACCCAGCTGCGCGAGCCGTCGGTGCGCAGCACCGGCCCGGTGGCCACGGCATACCCGCTGTCTGTGGCGGCGCGCACGAGCTCGGCGTAGCCCGGCAGGAGCACGTCGTCGCCGTCGACGAAGGAGACCAGGTCGCCGGAGGCCTCGCGCAGGCCCGCGTTGCGGGCGGCGCCGAGGCCGGCGTTGGCCTGGTGCAGCACGCGCCAGCCGGGGCGCCCGGCCGCCATCGCGTCGCAGATCGTGCCGCTGGCGTCGGTCGACCCGTCGTCGACGAGGATCACCTCGGCGTCCTGCGGGACCTGCTCGGCCACCGAGTCGAGGCACTCGCCGATCCACGGCTGGACATCGTGCACGGCGACGATGACGCTGAGGGCGGCTGGCACCCCGCAACGGTACCGTGCAGGCGCCGGTCCCCCGGCCGCCGTGCACGCCCACCGTGACAACGGCCACTCGCCCCTCCATCGGCGCCCGCTGCCGGCCCGATCCCGCTGTTAGCATCGCGACGTCAACCGGCGCTGGGCCTGCCCGGCCGACAGCGAAGATGGAGTCGAGCAGTGTCCATGTGGTTCAGCCTGCTTCCGGCTTTCCTCGCCCTCGGTGCCCTGGTCCTCGTGCCGGGCCTGGCCGTCGGCTACGCGTTGGGCCTGCGTGGCCTGTCCGCCTGGGGCATGGCTCCTCCCCTGACGGTCAGCCTGCTCTCCGTGCTGGGCGTGGTCGCCGGCCTGGCGCACGTGCACTGGAGCCCGCTGGTGCTCGTCGCGGGCACCGTCGTCCTCGCGGTCGTCGCCGCGCTGCTGGCGCGGCTCTTCCACCTGCGGGTCTGGCGCCACAAGTTCGTCGACAGCACGCAGGTGCGCGTCGCCGGCCTCCTCGGCGTCCTGCTCGGCGCGGTCCTGCAGGGCGCCGCGACGATGCGCGGCATCGGCCTGCCGGACTCGCTGTCCAACAGCCCCGACTCGACGTTCCACCTCAACCGGATCCGGCTGATGATGGACCTGTCCAACATCTCCTCCGTCAACGGCGGCTTCTACCCCAGCGGGTGGCACGACCTCATGGTCACCTGGCTGCAGCTGCACCCCCTCGGGCTGATCGAGGCCACCAACGTCGCGGCCGTGCTGATGGCTGCCCTCATCTGGCCGCTGGGCTGCGTCGCCCTCGCCCGCCAGGTGTTCGGTCCGCGCCCCCTCGCGCTCGTGGCCACCGGTCTGACCTCCGCCGCCTTCCTGGCCTTCCCCTCGTTCCTGCTCAGCTGGGGCGTGCTCTGGCCCAACACCCTCGGCCTCGCGCTGGTCCCCGCCGCCCTGGCGATGGCGGTCGCCGCCGTGCGCCCGGTCCACCAGACCGGCCTGCGTCGCCGCACCGCTGGGCTGGCGCTGGTGCTGGCGGTGCCCGGCATCTTCCTGGCCCACCCCAACGCCATCCTGACCCTGGGCGTGCTGGTCCTCACCGTCCTGGCCGCCGCGGCGATCCAGGCGATGATCGAGGGGGACCCGGCACGGCGCCGGCGCGGCGCGCTGTGGCTGACGACGATGGTCGTGGCGACCCTGGTCGCCGTCGTGGTGCTGCCCCGCATCTCCTCCCGCGTCGCGGCGGTCTCGGCCTACGACTGGAAGCCGACCGAGACCGTGCCCGACGCCGGCATCGACATGCTGCTCAACGCCCCGCACGACGGGCCGTTCCTCTGGGGGCTCTCGGCGTTCGTCCTGCTGGGCGCCGTCGTCGTGGTGGCGCGTTACCGGAGCCTGCTGTGGGCCGTCGTGAGCTTCGTGGTGTTCTCGGTGCTCTACATGATGGCCGCCGCGGTCGGCACGCCGGTCACGCAGCTGTTCACGGGCTACTGGTACAACGACTCGGTCCGGATCGCGGCGTCCAACGCGATCCCGGGCTGCCTGCTCGCGGTCGTGGGGATGGGCGCCGTCCTGACCGGCCTGCGCCGCCTCGTCGACCGGACCCCGGCCGCCGCGGAGGCGCGGCGCCCGCTCGCGCTGCGGGCCGGCATACCGGCGCTGGTGGGGCTGCTCTTCGTCGCGGCGACCGTCGGGGCCAACCACGGCCCCGAGGCGCGCATGATCGACGCGTACTACCACCCGAAGGAGACCGCGCGGCGCTACGTCTCCGCGTCGCAGATCGAGTCGTGGGTGCGGATCGCGCAGAAGATCCCCAAGGGCGCCGTCGTGTCGGACTTCCCGGCCAACGGCTCGGCCCTGATCTACGCCCTCGGGGGTCGCCAGGTGCTGTTCACCTCGCTCAACCCCTCCAGCGGCGCGGACCGGCTGACCATCGGGCGCTACCTCGACCAGGTCGCGCACCGTCCGGACGTGTGCGCCGCGCTGCGCCGCATGCGCGTGACGTACGCCGTGACGGGGCCGTCCACGTTCTGGGCCGCCAAGATCGGCCGCGAGGACCGCATGGGCATGGTCCACCTGGCCGGCAAGCCCGGGTTCGAGCGCGTGGCCGTCGAGGGCCACTACGCGCTCTACAAGATCACCGCCTGCGGCCTGGGCTGACGCCGCCGGAGGACCCGCAGGTCCTCCGGCGTGGGCATCAGGCCGGGGTGCGCACCTCGGCGTCGCGCCGGCGCAGCAGCCAGTCCGAGCGCGGCTCGATGACCGGGCGCAGGACCCGCTGGGTCAGCGGCGAGCACAGCGCCGCGGTCAGCGCGACGCACCCGACGAGGAAGAGCACGTAGCGCACCGGGGAGTTGAACCACGTGTGGATCGAGGTCCACTTGAAACCCCACGCGATGAACCCGTGCAGCAGGTAGCCATAGAGCGAGCCCATCCCCAGGACCGACATCCAGGTCTTGCCCGAGGGGGTCAGGGCCAGGACGGCTGCCGAGGTGGCGAACGCGAGCACCATCAGGGCGGATCGGATGGCCACGCCCTCGAGGGTGGAGACGTGCAGGCTCGCATAGGAGCGGTCCCAGAAGATCCAGTGCACGCCGAGGTGGTTGGCCGCGACCGCCGACACCGGCCACGCGGCGACGAGCACCACGACGGCCGCGACCCGCGCCGGCACGCGACGCAGCACGTCGAGCTGCTCGCGGCGGATGACCAGGCCCAGGACGAAGAAGGGCAGGAACGACAGGACGCGGTCCATCGACAGCAGGTGGTTGACGCCGGCGATGGCACCGGTCCCCAGGGAGATGAGGATGCTCAGCGGGAAGATCCAGCGGATCCGCATCAGGTAGGGCGTCATGAGGCGCCACACGAGCATCGCCATGAGGAACCACATCAGCCAGGCCGGGGTGAGCGGCGCCCAGCGCACCAGCTGCCCGTGGTGCAGCAGCGGGTCACCGAGCTGGTAGAGGGTCTGGAAGATGAGGTAGGGCACGAGGATCCGCGTGACCAGGCCCCGCGCGCGTGAGTCGTTGACGACCAGGCTGCGCGAGAAGAAGCCGGTGACCATGACGAACGCCGGCATGTGGAACAGGTGGATCCAGTAGAAGAGGACGTGCATCGTCCGGCTGCCCGAGAGCAGCGGCCAGCTGAAGTGGTCGATGACCACGAACGCCAGCAGGATGAAGCGGACGTTGTCGAGCCAGTGGTCGCGGGCCTTGGCCGGCTTCGAGGCCGTCGTGGTCGCGGTCGAGCCGTCCACTGCCGTGCGCTCGACCGTCGCGGCGTCGGCTGGGGTGGTGTCCACGGTCGCCGCGTCCCTGGTGTCAGTCACTCTGGCCTGCCCGGCGTGCCGTCGGGGTCACCCTGTCGGAGTCCCAGTCGCGGGACAGCTCGCTGTCCTCGTCCTCGTCCGCGTCCTCGACGACGTCCTCGATCTCCTCGTCATCGGGCTCGAGGCCGGGGTCTGGCTCCAGGCGCTCCTCGCCCTCCGGTCCGGCCGCGGCCGCCCGCTGTGCCTCGTGGGCGGCCTTCTTCTCCTCGACCCGGGCCCGCTCCGTGGCAGCGTCCCAGGCGCCCTCGCCCACCGCGGCCGCGGCCAGGGCGAGCTCCTCGGGGATCTCGGCGGGGCGGGGGGCGACGGGGCGCTCGGACGCCGGCACCATCGGCAGCGACTCCTCGCCGAGGAAGACGCGCCGGACGACGCGCTCGGCGGCGTGGCCGTCGTCGAACTCGCAGAACGTCTCGCGGAAGCGGGCCCGGAGCCGGTCGGACTCCGCGTCGTCGTAGCGGCCGCTGCGCAGCAGCTCGGCCAGCTCCTGCTGCTCGGTGGCCACGTGGCCGGGCGGCAGCTCCATCAGGTCGAAGTAGACGCCGCGCACGTCGCGGTAGGTCTCCCAGTCGGGGGCGAAGATGATCTCCGGCCGGTCCAGGTTGGCGTAGTCGAACATGATGCTCGAGTAGTCGGTCACCAGGACGTCGGCCGCGAGCATGAGGTCCTCGACGCTCTCCACCCGCGAGACGTTGAGCAGCTGCTTGCGTCGCTCGAGCTCGCTCTGCTCGGTGTCCCACTCGTAGAAGTAGTGGGCGCGCACGAGGACGACGAACTCCTCCCCGAGCTGCTCGGCCAGGCGCACCGGGTCGGCCCGCAGGGTGAAGTCGAGGTCGTGGTCGCGGTGCGTCGGCGCGTAGAGCACCGCCCGCTTGTCCGTCGGGATCCCGAGGCGGGCCCGCGCCGCGGCGACGTCCTGCGCGGTGGCGTTGACGAGCACGTCGTTGCGCGGGTAGCCGGACTCGAACGTCTCGTAGCGGCTCGGGATCGCGCGCTGCCAGGCGACGCTGGAGAAGCGGTTGGACGTCAGGTTGTAGTCCCACCGGTCGCTGCGCCGGAGCAGGTCCTCGAAGACGAGGTTGCCGATCGCGGCGGGGTGCTTCATCAGGTCGATGCCCATGTGCTTCAGCGGGGTGCCGTGCTGGGTCTGGATGTGGACCTGGCCGGGCCGCTTGACGATCTGGTCGGGGAAGTTGACGTTGTTGACGAAGTAGGTCGCCCGGGCCATGACCGACCAGTAGCGGCGGCTGCCGGGGATGACGTAGTCGACGCCCGGGGGCATGGTGTCGGCGTTCTTCTCGCGGACGACCCACACGCCGTGCATGTGGGGGGCCAGCTCGCGCATCGCTTCGTAGATCGCCTTGGGCGAGCAGGCGTAGCCGCGGTTCCAGTACGCCGCGAACACGGCGAGGTTGGGGTCGAGGTCGACGGTGGCGGCCTCCCGGCGGTAGTCGATCCGCTTGACCAGGCTCTTGCCGCGCGAGACGACCCGGCGGGCGTTCTTCTTCGACTTCGTCAGCTTCTTCTTGGAGGTCGAGGCCGTGTTGTTGACGACCCGCAGCGCCCGGAAGCCGTTGTAGTTGTCCTTCTTCAGCATCGCCAGCAGCTGGTCCTGGCGCGGGCTGCCCATCGACTCCTGGCCGTTGCTGAACCGGCGGGCGTGCTCCGAGGCCGCGTGGAAGAAGTCCGCGCGCGCGTCGTCGGGGACGCGCTTGGGGTGGCGCAGGACGGTCATGTACTGCGCGATCATCTGCTGGTAGACCCGGGGCCGCCAGTGCGCCAGGTCGGGGCGGCTGTCGAGGAAGTCGAAGATGCGCTCCCACTGGGCGAACGCCTCGAAGTGCCGGCGGGACTTGGTGCCCAGGATGTTGCCGTGGCGGCGCTGGCGGTAGTGGACCGTGAGGTAGGCCAGCGTGGAGATCGACTTGGCGGTCAGCAGCGCCTTGTAGGTCCACGGGGTGTCCTCGTAGTACCCGGGCGGGAACTCCAGCTGCTCGCGCTCGAGGAAGTCGCGGCGGCTGACCTTGTTCCACGCGACGTGGAGCAGGTCGAACAGCTCGGGGTGCTCCTCGGTCGTGAACGCCGGGCCGTGGGAGAGCTCCTCGAGCAGGTCGGACTTGAGGTTGCGCTGGACCTTGCCCCACCAGTAGGTGCGGGCGTGGTCGACGATCAGCATCTCGGGCCAGCGGGCCTTCTCCAGCTGCTCGGCGATCGCCGCCAGGCTGCCGGGGGTGATCGAGTCGTCGCTGTCGAGGAACATCACGTAGCGGCCGGTGGCGTGCTCGAGGCCGGCGTTGCGGGCCGGACCGAGGCCGACGTTCTGCTCCAGGTGCACGACCTTCAGGCGCGGCTCACGCGCGGCGCGCTCGTCCAGCATCGCCGGGGAGTGGTCCGGAGAGCGGTCGTCCACCGCGATGACCTCGAGGTCATCGAAGCGCTGCCCGAGGACGGAGTCCAGGCACTCCTCGAGGTAGGCCTGGACGTTGTAGACGGGGATGATCACGGAAAGCAGCGGCACCCGTCGACTGTACAGAACCTGAACACCGGCCCAGCAACACGCGAATGCCGCGTGCCGCGGCGTCTCACCCCTCGCCGATGCGGACCCGGCTGGTCAGGAACCCCCATCCCCAGGACAGGTGCATCGTGGGAAGGATCACGGGGAGCAGCAGCCGCTCACGCCAGCTGAGCGCGGCCCGGATGCTGAGCCCGCCCACGGTCGTGAGGACCAGGTAGGCGGCCGGCACCAGCCAGGCGGGCGCCCACGCGAGCCCGGAGACGCCGCCGACGGCGACGCCGAGCAGGGCCACCGGCGGGGCGAGGTATCGCGCGTTGATGGTGCCGCTGTGGGTGCGGGCGACCACGCGGCGCCAGCGCCCGTAGTCGCGGTACTGCCGGGCGAGCCGGGACAGCGTGGGCCGTGGGCGGTAGGAGACCCGCAGCCGTGGCGAGAACCAGACCAGGCCGCCGGCCTCGCGGATGCGGTGGTTGAGCTCCCAGTCCTGGGCGCGCACGAAGCGGGGGTCGTAGCCGCCCATCCGGTCCAGCCACTCGCGCCGGAAGACACCGAGGTAGACCGTGTCGGCCGGGCCGGAGTCGCCGCCGGTGTGGAACCGGGAGGCCCCCACGCCCAGGCGCGAGGTCATGGCCGCGGCCACGGCGCGCTCGAAGGTGGTGACGCCCTCGGCGTCCATGAGCCCGCCGACGTTGGCGGCCCCGGTCTCCTCCAGCAGCTCCACGGCGGTGCGCACGTAGTCCGGGTCGAGCACGCCGTGGCCGTCGACACGCACGACGATGTCGGAGCGGCTCGCGCCGAGCGCGGCGTTGAGCGCCTCGGGCGTGCGACCGCTGGGGTTGGGCACCGTCTGGACGCGGGAGTCCGCCGCCGCGAGCGCCGCGGCGATCTCGTCCGTGCGGTCCGTGCTGGGCCCGAGCGCGAGCACGACCTCGACCGAGCCGGCGTAGTCCTGGCCGAGGACGGCCGCGACCGCCTCCTCGAGGTGACGCTCCTCGTTGAGGATCGGCATCACCACCGAGACGGCCGGCAGCCCCGCGGTCGCGACCTGCTCGTCGCGTGCGGGGGGCTCGACGACGGGGGTCGGCTCGGCGGCGGTGGGCTCAGCGGCAGACATGGTCAGGGCGGGTTCCTCGGGGTGCAGGCGTCGCTGGGGTCGGGTCAGGTTACCGCTGCTGTGGGGGACGTCATGCGCGGCGCTCTTCCACTTTCAGCGGGAGGCTCTACCCTCGTGCCGTGCCTGAGGACTACGACCCGACACGATCGCGCCAGATCCCGCTGCAGGGGGATGACGACATCGTCACCGTCGACACCCGCCGTCAGCGACCCGCCCCGGCCGGTGTGGGCGGCCCGCCGCCGCGCCGCACGCGGGCTGCCGCCGCAGCACCGCGCCAGCGCCGCCGCCACCCCGTGCGCAACGCCTTCATCATCGTCCTCGTCGTCCTCGTGGCGTGGGTCGGCGCCCTGGTGTGGGCCGCCAACTCGGCCTGGGGCCATGTGGTGAAGATCGCGGCCGAGCCGACCTCCGCCAACCGTCCGGCCGCCGCGTCGGGCAAGAACTACCTGCTCGTCGGGTCCGACAGCCGCGCCGGCCTGACCAAGGCCCAGCGCAAGGCCCTGTCCACCGGCTACGCCGCCGGCGCGCGCACCGACACGATCATGCTGCTGCACCTCCCGGGCAACGGGCAGAAGCCCACGCTCGTGTCCATCCCCCGCGACAGCTTCGTGCCGATCCCGGGGCACAGCCGCAACAAGATCAACGCCGCCTACTCCGAGGGTGGCGCGAAGCTGCTCATGGACACCGTCGAGCAGGTCAGCGGCCTGCGCATGGACGGCTACATCGAGATCGGCTTCGGCGGCTTCTCCAACGTCGTGGACACCGTGGGCAGCGTGAACATCTGCGTCAAGCACGCGATGAACGACAAGAAGGCGGGCATCAACCTCAAGCCCGGCTGCCAGGACATGAACGGCGCGACCGCACTGGGCTACGTGCGCGCCCGCTACTCCGACCCGCTCGGCGACCTCGGTCGCGTGCAGCGCCAGCGGCAGTTCCTCGGCGCGCTGATGAAGAAGGCCGCCACCCCGTCGAACGTGCTCCTGCCGTGGAAGCTCAACGACTTCGGCTCCGCGGTCGCCTCGTCCCTGACCGTCGACCAGAACGACTCGATGCTCGAGGTGGGCAAGGCGCTGTGGGCGCTGCGCTCCATCTCCCAGGGCGACGGCCAGTCGATCACCATGCCGATCAGCAACCCGAACCTGCAGACCTACGCCGGCAGCGCGGTCAAGTGGGACAGCGCCAAGGCCCTGGCCCTGTTCAAGGCGCTCAAGAACGACGAGCCGCTCAGCGTCCAGCCCTGAGCCGGCCACCCGGCATACGCGCCAAGAGCCCCTGTCCCCTTGCGGGACAGGGGCTCTTGCCTTGGGAGCCACGGGTATGCCGGGTGGCCCGGTCGGGCACGCCCGACCTACCTTGCGGGGGTCCGGGCCGGATATCCACCCCGGAGCGCCGCGAGGTAGGTCCAGCGGACCGCCCACCACGAGGCGCCTACGCGGCCGGGCGGTCGGCGCGGGTCACCGTGAGGTAGCCGACCAGCGCCACGATCAGGGCGGTCAGCGCCAGCGTGACCGGACCGGTCCCCCAGCCCAGGCCCTGGCGCGAGGGCGGGACGCCCATCCAGTCGGCGAAGGACGCCCCGAGCGGGCGGGTCACGACGTAGGCGAACCAGAACGCCAGCACCGGGTTGAGGCCGAACCGCCAGTGGGCGATCGCCGGCACGGCGATGACGACGGCGAAGAGGAGGCCGGAGGCGAGGTAGCCCAGGTGCAGCGAGTTCGCCGTCAGGTCGCCGGCGGCGGTGCCGAGCGCGAACGTGGTCAGCACGGTCGCCCAGTAGAAGAGCTCGCGCCGGCGCGTGGTGATGCTGTGGATGGACAAGGTTCCCTCGCTGCGGTGCCAGAGGAGGAAGACGACGCCCAGGGCGAGCAGGAAGGCGACGGTCGACACGGCATACGGCACCCCGAGGATGACGTGGACGACGTCCGCGGCCATCGTGCCGAAGACGCTGACCATGGCGACGGCCAGCCAGTAGACCCACGGGACATAGCGCCGGGCCCGGAACTGCAGCGCCAGGGCGGCGACCAGCCCGACCAGGCCGAGGCCGCCGGCGAGGACGGGGTCGAGGTGGTGGGCCAGGAAGTCCGAGGCCGTCTCACCCATGCCGGTGGTCAGGACCTTGGTGACCCAGAAGACCGCGGTGACCTCGGGCACCGTGCTCAGGGCGGCTCGCGGGAGGGCGCTCGGGCGGCGGGTGTCGGTGCTCACGGGCGGGCATCATGCCGAGCCTGCCTGTGCGAATCCTGAACAGCCACAAGGCGTGTATGCCGCCCTGCGGGCTCCGGGGTCAGCGGTCGTGCGGCACCACGACCACGGGGCTCTGGGCGTGGTTGAGCACGTGCTGGGCCACAGACTCCTTCAGCGCCGCAGAGAACCGCCCTTGCCCGCGGGAGGAGATCACCAGCAGGTCCGAGGGGCCGGCGGAGTCGATGAGCACCTGGGCCGGGTGGCCCTCCACCGCGGCCGTGACGACCCTCACCGTGTTGTGCCACCCCTCGGCGAGGACCTTCTCGACGATCTGGTCGAGCTCGTTGTGTGCCGCCGCCTCGGCGTCGTTCTCCGCGCTGAAGCTCTCGCCGGCGTCGACCTTGCGCTCCGGCGTCGACGCGCTGGGCAGGGCCGCCGTGGGCACATACAGGGTCTCGACCTCGGGTGAGGCGTAGCTGTGGTGCCGTGAGGTGGCCATCACCGGGTGCACGGTCGCGCCGCGGACCCGGCCCTCCTCCAGCGCCCAGCGAAGCGCCATGAGCGACCCCTCCGAGCCGTCGACCCCGACGACCACCTTGCCCCCGTGGCCCTTGGCGGATGAGCCCTGGGGCCCGGGTGTGAGCTGCGTGTCCTCGTCCATGCTCCGAGGCTCCCGCGTGGGGGCGCCGGGCCGGGAGGACCAAGGTCCGTGCAGCCCGCGACGGCGCCCGCCATAGGTTGGCGACGGGGGTTCGGAAGGTCACGGGATCGGGGCATCCGCGTCAGGAGCACCGGCCACGGAGGTCCCGGCGTCTGGAGGCACGGCATGAGCACCACCGCACACGACACACCCCAGGTCCTCGCCCCGCTCGACGCCGCGACCCGGCTCGAGCTCTACCGGACGATGGTCCTCGCGCGCACCTTCGAGGAGGCGGTCCTGCGTGAGTACCACGCCGACAAGGGGCCGGGCTTCGACATCGGCAAGGGCCTGGTGCCGGGCGAGATGCACCTCGCCGCCGGGCAGGAGCCCGTGGCTGCCGGGGTCTGCGCCCACCTGACCGGCGACGACGCGGTGACCGCCACCCACCGCCCGCACCACTTCGCCATCGCGCACGGCGTCGACCTCAACGCGATGGCAGCGGAGATCTTCGGCCGCGAGACGGGTCTGGGCAAGGGACGCGGCGGACACATGCACCTGTTTGACCCCGCGGTGCACTTCTCCTGCTCGGGGATCATCGCCGAGGGCTACCCGCCGGCGCTGGGCCAGGCCTACGCGTTCAAGCAGCGGGGCACCGACCGGGTGGCCGTGGCGGTCACCGGCGAGGGCGCAGCCAACCAGGGCGCGTTCCACGAGTCGCTCAACCTCGCGGCGCTGTGGAAGCTGCCCGTGGTCTTCGTCATCGAGGACAACGACTGGGGCATCTCGGTCCCCCGTGACGCCTCCACCTCGGTGCCCTCCAACGCGAGCAGAGGCGCGGCATACGGCATGCCGGCCGAGCGGGTCGAGGACAACGACGTCGAGGCCGTCTACGCGGCCGCCGGCCGGGCCGTGGCCCGGGCGCGCGCGGGCGAGGGCCCGACGCTGCTGGAGGTGCACACCCTGCGGCTGTGGGGGCACTTCGAAGGTGACGCGCAGGGCTACCGGCCCGAGCTGGCCGAGGTCCCCTCGCACGACCCGATCCCGCGCTACGAGCAGGCCCTGCGCGACGCAGGGGTCCTCGACGACGCCCTCGTCGCCCGGATCCGGCAGGAGGCGGAAGCCAGGGTCGAGCAGGCCATCGCCTTCGCCAAGCACAGCCCGGTCCCCGACCCGGCCGCCGCCTCGTCCTACGTCTTCAACTGAGCCTTCAGGAGTCGTCATGACCATCACCGAGACCCCCGTCCGCGAGACCGGGCACGGCAGCCACCGGCTCACCACGGCCAAGGCCATGGTCGAGGCCATCGAGCTCGAGATGCAGCGCGACCCGTCGGTGTTCTACCTCGGCGAGGACGTCGGGCCCTACGGCGGCATCTTCAGCTCCACGCTGGGCCTGCAGGAGAAGTTCGGCAAGGACCGGGTCATCGACACCCCGATCTCGGAGTCTGCGTTCATCGGCCTGGCGATCGGCGCCGCGGTCGAGGGGATGCGCCCGATCGCCGAGCTGATGTTCGCCGACTTCATGGGCGTGTGCCTGGACCAGATCTACAACCACATGGCCAAGATCCACTTCGAGTCCGGCGGCAACGTCAAGGTCCCCATGGTGCTCACCACCGCGGTCGGCGGCGGCTACTCCGACGGGGCGCAGCACTCCCAGTGCCTGTGGGGCACGTTCGCCCACCTGCCGGGCATGAAGGTCGTCGTCCCGAGCAACCCGGCCGACGCCAAGGGCCTGATGACCTCCGCGATCCGGGACGACAACCCCGTGGTCTACATGTTCCACAAGGGCGTCATGGGCCTGCCGTGGATGGTGAAGAACCCGCGCTCGACCGGCGAGGTGCCCGACGGGGAGTACACCGTGCCGATCGGCAAGGCCGACGTCGTGCGCGAGGGCGGTGACGTCACCATCGTCACGCTGTCGCTGTCGGTGCACCACGCGCTCGACGCCGCGGAGTCGCTGTCCGGGCAGGGCATCGACGTGGAGGTCATCGACCTGCGCAGCCTGGTCCCGCTGGACCGGGAGACCATCCTGCGCTCGGTGTCCAAGACCGGCCGGCTGGTGGTCGTCGACGAGGACTACCGCTCCTTCGGCGTCTCCGGCGAGGTCTCCGCGACGATCACCGACGTCGACCCGAGCATGCTGCGCGCGCCGGTGGCCCGGGTGTGCAACCCCGACACCCCCGTCCCCTACGCGCACTCCCTGGAGTACGCCGTGCTCCCCCGCCAGGACCGGATCGAGGCCGCCGTGCACCGCGTGGCACGGGCATGACCGACGTCCCGTTCCCGTTGCTGTCCAAGGAGAACGCCGGCGCCGAGGGGGTCCTCTCGACGTGGTTCGTCCTCGAGGGACAGAGCGTGCAGACCGACCAGCTGCTCGCCGAGGTGCAGGTCGACAAGGTCGCCGCCGAGGTTCCGGCGCCGTGCGCCGGCACCGTCCACCTCCTGGTGGACGAGGACACCGCCGTCACCCAGGGCACCCCGATCGCACGGATCGACTGACGCGGGCGGCGGCACGCGGCATACGGCCAATGGCCCTGTATGCGCGGCCCGGTCACCAGCGCAGGCGGGCCCAGACGGTCTTGCCCTCGAGCTGCTCGTCCACGCCCCACGCGTCGCAGAGCGTCTCGACCAGGTGCAGCCCGCGGCCGCTGGTGGCGTCGGCAGCCGAGCTCATCAGCATCGGCAGGCGGTGCCCGCTGTCGTAGACGCTGATCACCAGCGAGTCCGCTGCCGAGACGTCGAGGGCGACCCGCACCGGCCGGTCGCTCTGGCGGACCGCGTTGGTCAGCAGCTCGGTGACCACGAGGAAGGCGTTGTCCCACAGGCGTTCCGGGACGGGCGAGCCCGCCAGCCAACCCTGCGTCCACGAGCGGGCGAGGGGCACCGACATCGCCTGCGCCGGCAGCGAGCGCTCGATCCGCACGGTGTGCGTCCCCCTGCTCGGCGGGATGAACGCGGCCAGCACGGCCACGTCGTCACCGCGGTTGCCGGCGGGCAGCAGGCTCAGGGCCGTGTCGAGGACCCGGGCCGGACCGGTGCCCTGGGGCAGGGTCTCCAGGAGCACGCCGAGCCGGTGGATCCCCTCGTCGATCCCCCACGTCCGCGTCTCCACGAGGCCGTCGGTGTAGAGCAGCATGACGGCGTTCGGCGGCAGGTGCGAGCTGCGCTCCTCCCAGCGGGCGCCGATGCCCAGCGGCGGGCCGGTCTCGACGGCCACGTCGCTCAGGACGCTGCCCATGTCGGTGAACCCGAGCACCACGGGAGGCAGGTGGCCGGCACAGGCGACCGTCGCGAGGCGGGCGTCGAGGTCGAGGTGGACGACCAGCACGGTGGCGAGCAGCTCGCTGCCGAGCCGCTCGAGGTAGTCCGCGGCCCGGCCCAGCACCCCCGAGGGCGGGTGCCCCTCGCAGGCCGTGGCCCGGATGACGGTCCGCAGCTGCCCCATCAGGGCGGCTGCCTGGACGTCGTGGCCCTGCACGTCGCCCACGACCAGCACGAGCCCGTCGTCGACCGCGATCGCGTCGAACCAGTCGCCGCCGACGTGCACCCCGGGGTCGCCGGTGCGGTAGCGCGCGGCCAGCTGCACCGAGCCGATGCGCGAGGGCACCTCCGGCAGCAGGCTGCGCTGGAAGGTCAGCCCCAGGGCGCGCTCCTCGGCGAGCTCACGGTCGCGCTGCTCGTCGCTGCGGCTGCGCTCGATCGCCATGGCGACGGTGCGGACCAGCACGTCGATGAGCGCGAGGTCGCTGGTGCTGGGCCGGGACCGCTGCGGGTAGTACATGGCGAAGGTCCCCAGCACCCGGCCGCCGACCCCGACGATCGGCGTCGACCAGCACGCGCGCAGGCCGGCCGCGAGCGCGAGGTCCTTGAAGTCCACCCACAGCGGGTCGGTGGCGATGTCCTCGACGATGACCTGGCGGCGCAGGTAGGCGGCGGTGCCGCAGGACCCGACCGCGGGCCCGATCTCGACGCCGTCGATGGCGGCGTTGTAGTCCGCCGGCAGGCTGGGCGCGGCCCCGTGGAGCAGGTGCCGGCCGCTCTCGTCGAGGAGCAGGATCGAGGCGAGCATCCGGTCGGTCGAGACGTCCTCGACCACGTGCAGCAGCGACTCGAGGGCCTGAGGGAGGGTGTGCCCCGCGACCACACCGGCCAGCAGCTCGAGCTGCGCGGCGAGGAGCTGGACGTCCCGTCCCTCTCCCTGTCGCGGGAGCGTGGGGAGCAACGTCATCGTCGTCCGACGATACGCCGCACCCCACTGCGTGGACACCGTCCTGGCAGGTCGGGGCGGGGTATGCCGGGTGGTCACCAAGGGGCGCCTGCCTCACCCGGGCGGGCACCCGGCATACAGGTCGGCGCGCAGGTTCGTCACACACTTCCGGCTACGTTCGGGCGTGAGTGTGACGAAATGCGTTCCCCGCCCTCCGCGGAGCACAGGTCGGGCCCCGGGCCGGTGTCCGGGAGCGGTCACCACCCGGCGCCGGGCACGTCTGGTCAGGCGATGTTCAGGAGTCGCGGCGCAGCATCGTGGGGTGAGGGGGTCTGTGGCGACGGAACGGACGGCGAGGGTGCACGCGAGCGGGTCGGGGGCGACGGGCGAGGGGTCCCGGCGGGCGGGCGGCGCCCCGTCCAGGCCGGGTGAGCTGGCCGCCCTGGTGGTCGTCCTGCTCCTGGCCGCGGTGGCCTATGCGTGGGACCTGGACCGCAACGGCTGGGCCAACGCCTACTACAGCGCGGCGGCGCAGGCCGGCGCCACGAGCTGGCGGGCCATGTTCTTCGGCAGCCTGGAGACGGGCAACGCCGTCGCGACCGACAAGCCCCCACTGGCCCTGTGGGTCATGGCGGCCTCGGTCCGCCTGTGGGGGCTCACCCCGGTCAGCGTGCTGGTGCCTCAGGTGGCCCAGGCCCTGCTCAGCGTGCTCCTGCTCCACCGCACCGTGCGACGGCTGGCGGGGCCGAAGGCGGCGCTGGTGGCGGCGACGGTCCTGGCGACCACCCCGGTGTTCTTCGTGCTGGCGCGCTTCAACGACCCGGACGCGCCGCTGACGCTGCTGGTGCTGGCCGCCGCCTACTGCGTCGTCCGGGCGGCGGGGTCGACGGGTCGCGGTCGGGCATGGGCCGTCTCCGCCGGCGCGCTCGTCGGAGCCGCCTTCCTCACCAAGTGGCTCGCGGCGCTGCTCCCGGTCCCGGCGCTCGTGGCCTACCTCGTGCGCTCCCCCGCCCTGCCGGTGCGGGAGCGGTGGCTCAGGGTGGCGTCCGCCCTCGCGGCAGCGCTCGTGTGCGGCCTGTGGTGGCCGCTGGTGGTGTGGGCGCTGCCCACGCGTGCCCGGCCGTTCGAGGACGCCAGCGGCGGAAGCGTCTGGAACCTCGTGCTGGGCCGCAACGGCGTGGACCGCCTGGTCTCGAGCGCACCCACCGCCGCCAACCCGGTCAGCGGCGCCCCCGGTCCGCTGCGGCTGCTCGTCGCCCCCTTCGACACGCAGGTCGGCTGGCTGGTCCCCCTGGTCCTGGCGGCGCTGCTCCTGCCGCTGCTCCGCTGGCGTGCCGGGCCGCGCCCGCGCCGACCGCACGAGGCCTGGGTGCTGTGGGGTGGCTGGCTGCTGGTCGCCCTCGCTGCGTTCAGCCTGATGACCGGCCCCATGCACCCCTACTACACCGTCCTGCTGGCGCCCGCCGTCGCGGCGCTCGTCGGTCTGGCGGCCGCGCGCCTGCACGACGACTGGGACCTGCCGCGGGCCCGGCTCGCGAGCGCCGCCCTGGCCGTCCTCGGCGGTGGCTACGCGCTGGTGGTGCTCCAGTCCCGGACCGGGACCCCCGGCTGGCTCACCCCGGCCGTCGGGCTGTCGCTGGCGGCCGGCATGGGCCTGCTCCTGCTGCCGGCCCACTGGTATCGCGCGCGGCCCGCCCCGGGTGCCCGCCTGGCCCACGTCGCCCGCGGCGCCGCCGCGGCCGCCCTCGCGGTCGGCCTCCTCGCAGCCCCCACGTGGTTCGCCGTGTCCACCGTGAGCCGACCGGTGACCGGCGCCAACCCCCTGGCCGGCCCGGCGCCCGAAGCCACCCCGCGGCCGTACGACCCGGCGGTGGTGCGGTTCCTGGACGCCCACGCCGCGCGGACCTGGCTGGCCGCCGTGCCGACGGCGACCGCTGCCGCGCGGCTGCAGCTGCAGACCGGTCGGCCGGTGCTGCCCCTGGGTGGTTTCACCGGCTACGTCAACAGCCCGACCGCCGGTCAGGTCCAGGCCTGGGTTCGGCGCGGTGGTCTGCGCTACCTCGTCCTGGCCGGGCCCTATGCCTCCCGCGAGTCGACGGACCCCGCGCCGTTCGAGCACACCGGCATGGAACGGCTCATCCGGTGGGCGCGCGCCCACGGCTGTGTGACGCCGGTGGCGGGAAGCCGCGTGCTCGTCATCGACCTCACGCACCGGTGCGCGGTCCGCAGCACCTGACCGGACCGCCCGATGGAGCGACGCGCAGCCCCGCGAGCAGGCCGGGGGCCGGCCCCGCGCCGGTGGGCACCCGGCATACACGGACGAGTCCCTGCCCCGCGAAGGGGCAGGGACTGCGCGGGCGGGGCCGCTAACCGGGGCTCAGGCCAGCCAGGCGTCGTCCCCGGCAAGGTCGGCGTGCAGCTCGAGCAGGTCCGTGACCTTCTCACCCATGAAGGTGAACAGGATCGACCCGTGCACCACACGCTTGGTCCCGCCACGGGTGGACGAGATCTGGTGGACGGCCGTGACGTGTCCCATGCCGTCGCCGTGGACCTCGAGCAGGTCGGCGCGGAACGTGCCGCCGGTCAGCTCGGCGAGCCGGCCGTAGTAGCCGAGCACGGCGTCGACGCCCTTGTACGTGCCGGCCAGGGGGCCTGAGCCCGGCACGTGCTGCATCACGTCGTGGGAGAACAGCGAGCGCAGCGTCTCGAGGTCCCCGATGTTGAACGCCTCGTAGCCGCGGACCACGGCCTTCATGGCGGTGTCGGCGGCCTCGGGGATGTCCTTGGGGCGTCCCGTCGCGTAGCGGGTCGCGTCCGCGGAGAAGTCCAGCATCACGCAGGGGACGTCACTGGTCGTCCAGGCGTCGTGCCCGGGCGCGATGTCGAACAGGTCACCGGCGGCCAGCTCGCGTTCCGTGCCGTCCTCGAGCCGGATCCGCATGGACCCCGACTCGACGTAGCCCAGGTGGTGCATCTGGCAGCTGGCCGTCCCGGCGAGCGGCTTGATGTCGGTGGACCAGCGCCACCCCGGCTCGAACTCCCCGCGCAGGACGGCGGCCGCTCCCGCGTTGGCGATGACCGCGTGCCCGTGGGCCGCAAATGGTCGCCGCTCGCCTTGCGTGTCCAGGTTGCTGACCATCACGTCAGCCATGGGACCACCTCCAGCCGGTCATCTCGCCGGTCGCCGGGCGCGGCCGGACGCCCTTCACTCTTCACCGGTTCCCCGGGGGCGGCAATACGCTCGAATGCGCGCAGCGATGCACGTCATACGGGCGGAAGTCCGCTCTCCTGCAACGAAATGGCTCGGCATCGGACCGAGCGTGGGTTTCGCGCAGGTTCGTCACACATCCCCCGCTACGTCGGCGCGTGAGTGTGACGAAGGTGCGCATCTGCCGTCCGCGCGGGCGAGCACACGGCATACACGGCGAGAGCCCCTGTCCCCTTGCGGGACAGGGGCTCTCACGCACGAGCCGGTATGCCGGGTCAGCCCTTGAGCAGCTGCCGCGCCATGACGACGCGCTGGATCTGGTTGGTGCCCTCGTAGATCTGGGTGATCTTGGCGTCGCGCATCATCCGCTCAACCGGGAAGTCCGTGACGTAACCGGAGCCGCCGAGCAGCTGGACGGCGTCGGTGGTGACCTTCATGGCCACGTCGGAGGCGTAGCACTTGGCGGCGGCGCCGAAGAAGGGCAGGTCCTTGTCGCCGCGCTCGGACTTGGCGGCGGCGACGTAGACCATCTGCCGCGCGGCCTCGAGCTCCATCGCCATGTCGGCGAGCATGAACTGGATGCCCTGGAAGTCGGCGATGCGGGTGCCGAACTGCTTGCGCTCCTTGACGTAGCCGAGGGCGAAGTCGAGCGCGCCCTGGGCGATGCCGACGGCCTGCGCGCCGATCGTGACGCGGGTGTGGTCGAGGGTGCGCAGGGCGATCTTCAGGCCCTCGCCGACGCCGCCGACCATGCGGTCGCCGGGGATGCGCACGTTGTCGAAGTGCAGCTCGCGGGTGGGGCTGCCCTTGATGCCGAGCTTGCGCTCCTTCTCCCCGAAGGTGAAGCCCTCGTCGGACTTCTCGACGACGAACGCGCTGACGTTGGAGCCGCGCTTGCCCTCGGGGTCGGTGACGGCGAGGACGGTGTAGTACTCGGAGATACCGGCGTTGGTGATCCAGCTCTTCTGCCCGTTGAGGACCCAGTCGTCGCCGTCCCGGCGGGCGCGGGTCTTCATGGAGGCGGTGTCGGAGCCGGCCTCCCGCTCGGACAGGCCGTAGGAGAAGGTCGACTCGCCGCGGGCGACCGGCGGCAGGTAGCGGCGCTTGACGTCGTCGGAGGCGCCGAGGATCAGCGGCATGGTGCCGAGCTTGTTGACCGCCGGGATGAGCGAGGCGGAGGCGTCGGCCCGGGCCACCTCCTCGATCACGATGCACGTCGCGAGCGCGTCGGCCCCGACCCCGTCGTACTCCTCGGGGATGTGCGGGGCGAAGAAGTCCGAAGCGACCAGGGCGTCGTGCGCCTCCTGCGGGTAGCGCGCGTCCGCGTCGACCGCCGCGGCGAACGGGGCGATCTTGTCCTCGGCGATCGCCCGGATCGCCTCGCGCAGCGCCTCGTGGTCCTCGGAGATCTTGAACAGGTCGAAGTCAGGGTTACCGGTGCTCACCCGGCGGATATTACCCGCGGGTATGCCGTGGGGTCGCGGCCCATGACGCACCTCACCGAGGCGGCCGGCCGACCGCCGCCCCGGAGCCGTCCGCGGGCGCCCGTCTACGATGCCCGGGTGAGTCGTCGACCCCGCATCCTGGACATCTCCTTCTCGCCGATCATCCGCGACGCGCGGGTGATGCGGCAGGTCTCGGTGCTCGCGCGCCTCGGTGACGTGACCACCGTGGGCTACGGCCCCAAGCCGCCGGCCGCGACCCACCACCTCGAGATCCCCGCCGACCTCAACTCCCTGCCGCGCACGCCCGGCGGCGTCCTGCGCCTGGCGACCCGCCAGCTGACCTCGGTGGAGCGCTCCGCGCCGGGCGTCGCCCGCGCCGAGCAGCTGATCGGCGACGAGCGCTACGACCTCGTGGTCTCCAACGACGCCCGCGCGCTTCCGTTGGCGCACAAGGTCGCCCACGGCGCGCCGGTCTGGGCGGACATGCACGAGTGGGCGGCCGAGGAGTTCTCCCACGACCCGATCTGGCGCACCTTCGTGGCCCCCCTGATGGACCACGCCTGCAAGAAGTACCTGCCGCAGTCCGCGGCGGTCACCACGGTCTGTGACGCCCTGGCCGAGCGCTACCAGGAGCGCTACGGCGTGACCGCCTCGGTCGTCCGCAACGCCGGGGCCTTCGTCGACCTGGCGCCGACGCCGCCGGACGGCGACAAGGTGCGCCTGGTCCACAGCGGTGGGGCACAGCAGGGCCGCTACATCGAGCTGCTCATCGCCGCGACCAAGGCGCTCGGCGAGCGCTACAGCCTCGACCTGTTCCTCGTCGCCGGTGGGGACGGCGGCAAGCACCTGCAGGTGCTGCGCGACCTGGCCGGAGACTGCGACCGGATCACCTTCCACGACCCGGTCGCCCCGGCGGACCTGCCGGCCACGCTGAACCGCTTCGACGTCGGCGTGTTCTGCATGCCGCCGATCAACACCAACGCCCGCTACGCGCTGCCCAACAAGTTCTTCGACTTCGTCCAGGCCCGCCTCGCCGTCGCGGTCGGCCCGGCCGACGAGATGGCCCGCCTCGTCAAGGAGCACGACCTCGGCGTCGTCTCCGACGACTTCAGCGAGGAGTCCTTCGCGGCGGCGCTGTCCACCATCGACCGGGACTCGCTGGTCCGCTACAAGCAGGCCTCCGACGTGGCCGCCCGGCCGCTCAGCTCCGAGACCGACGAGCAGGTCGAGGTCGACCTGGTGCAGCGCCTGCTCGGGGTCACCGCCGGATGAGCGACACCGCACGGGTCCTGCACGTCAACGACTGCGCCTTCACCGCCGAGCGGATGCTCGTCGAGGCGCACCGGCGCGGCCTGCCGTGGCACTACATGCCGCTGGCGGCCGAGGTCGGGCGCAGCTGGTCCGGCCCGGTCGGGCAGGCGCAGAAGGCCCTGCTGGGTGCGTCCTGGCTCGCCCGGCTCGGCGCACGCTCGCTGCGCCACGACCTGCTCCACGTGCACTCCGGCAGCATGCTGCGCCACAGCCGGCTGGTGCCCAAGCGCTACGTGCTGCACCTGCACGGCACCGACATCCGGACCCTGCAGTACGACCCGGCCTGGACCGCGGTGATCCGCAAGGGTGTGGCCGCGGCCGAGGCCGTGCTCTACTCCACCCCCGACCTGGCCGAGCACACCCTCCCCCTGCGCCCGGACGCGACCTACCTTCCGGTGCCGATCGACGTGGACCGACTCCCGGCGTGGTCGCCGTCCGGCACCCGCCCGCAGGTCTTCTTCGCCTCGCGGTGGGAGGCCGTCAAGGGCGTGGAGACCCAGCTGGAGACAGCCGAGCGGATCGTCGCCGCCGTCGGGGACACCGCCGACGTCGTCGGCCTGCAGTGGGGCCCGGAGGCCGCGGCGGCCGAGGAGGTCGGGGTGCGCCTGCGCCCCAAGGTCGATCACGCCACCTACCTGGCGCTGCTGGCCTCCTCGACGGCCGTCGTGGGCCAGTCGGCGGGCATCCTGTCCGCCAGCGAGCTCGAGGCGATGGGCACCGGCGCCCCGCTGGTCCTGCCCGTGGGGCTCCCCCTGTATGCCGAGTCCGCGCCTCCCGTGCTCGGCGGCACCCCTGCCGCGGCCGCCGAGGCCGTCGCGGCGCTGGTGGCCGGGACCGGGGCGCACGACCCGGAAAAGGGTCGGCGGTGGGTGCGCGAGCAGCACGGTGTCGACCGTGCGGTCGACACCGTGCTCGGGGTCTACGCGACCGTGCTGGGCTGAGCCGGCAGGCCCGCGCCGGCCAGGGCGCCCTCCGCGGCGGCGATGCCGACCCGCGCCAGGCTGGCGTTCTCCAGCGTCCACTGCGCTAGGCGCACGCGCGTCGCCTCGTCCGGCGCCGCGGCCAGGGCGGTGACGAGCGCGTCGGCCACCGCCGCCGGCTCGTGGTCGACGGCCTGGCCGAGCCCCTCGCCGTTGACCAGGGCCGCGCCCGCCCCTACGCCAGCGAAGACCACCGGTGTCCCACCGGCGGTGGCGGCGTAGATCTTGGTCGGCTTGGCGAAGTCGTAGCCCCGGCCCGGGGTGATCGAGACCAGCGCGCAGCGTGCCCCGCGCTGCCACTGGGCGGCCTGGGCCGGCGGCAGCACGCCGAGGAAGTCCACCCGGCCCGGCGCCAGCTCGGCCGCGACCTTCTTCAGGTGCGGCAGCTCGCTGCCCTGGCCGAGGAACACCAGCCGCGCGTCGGAGGGCAGCCGGTCGAGCGCCGCGGCGAAGCCGCGCACGAACACGTCGGCCCCCTGCCACTCGGACATGGTGCCGGCGTACACGGCATACGGGCCCTCGGGCAGGTTCACGGCCGGTGAGGCGGCCGCGACGGGCTGCCGGCCGAAGACGTCGGTGTCGACGCCGTTGCCGACGACCTGGACCCGCGCGGGGTCCACGCCCAGGCCGGAGAGCCGCTCGGCGACGCCGTCGCTGACCGACAGGACGTGGCAGGCGCCGCGCAGCACCGCCGACTCGGCCTTGCGCAGCAGGCGCACCACCCAGCCGGGGGCGCCGGCGCTCTCGGAGGCCTCGCTCCAGATGTCGGCGGCGTAGTAGGCGTAGGGCCGGCGGCGCAGCCGGCTCAGCGCCAGGACCACGAGGCCGGTGGTGGGCGGCGGCTCGCAGACGATGAGGTCGGGCGCGCGCCGGGTCAGCAGCCGCAGCACGAGCGGGATGTCGTAGCTGAGGTACTGCACGTAGCCGCGGATGTTGCCGTTCTCGTCGCGCAGCACCGGCCACCGGCTCACCCGCACGCCGGCGGGGTCCGTGGCGGGGCCTGCGGCGGCCGGCGGCCGGGTGGTCAGCACCTCGACGTCACACCCGGCGGCCACGAGGCCCCGGGCCAGCCAGTTCAGCCGGGCAGGGGCAGCGGCCACCTCGGGGGTGAAGAGCCGGCTGGTGATGGCGACGCGCGGCCGCCGGGTGTGCTGCGTCATCAGCCGAGCAGCTCCGGGATGACGTAGTTCTCGAACAGGTCGATCCCGGAGGTGTCGTAGGCCGCCTCCTGGAAGTAGGTGATGGCGTAGGTCATCCCCTGCTCCTGCAGGCCCTTGAGCGTCTCGACGATCTGGTCCGGCGTGCCGACCGCGGGCTGCGTGGCGAGGTTGGCCACGTGCTCGTCGGCGCGCGCCTCGGACAGGCCGGCCTTGATGAAGTGGTCGCGGTTCCACGCGAGGCGGTCCTTGACCTCCTTCTCGTTCTCGCCGATGACCACGTTGTAGTTGGCCGAGCGCACGATCGAGCCGAAGTCGCGGCCGAGGTCGTCGCAGTGGCCCTTGAGGACCTCGCTCTTGTGCGTGAAGCCCTCGAGGCTGCCGTCGAAGTTGGTGTAGTCGGCGTACTTCGCGGCGATCCGCAGCGTCTTCTTCTCGCCGCCGCCGGCGATCCACATCGGGATCCCGTTCTCGGCCGAGCCGGGCAGGCTCGTGCCCTGCAGCGGGCGCGGGGCGCACAGCGCGCCGTCGATGTCGTAGTACTTGCCGTGCAGCGTGGCCGAGCCCTTGGTCCACATGTCGCGGAAGACCTGCACGCCCTCCTCGAGCATGCCGATGCGCTCCCCCGCCCGCGGGAAGCCGTAGCCGTAGGCCTTCCACTCGTGCTCGTACCAGCCGGCGCCGATGCCCATCTCGATGCGGCCCTCGGTGATGATGTCGACGGTAGCGGCGACCTTGGCCAGGTAGGCCGGGTTGCGGTAGCTCATGCAGGTGCACATCTGGCCCAGGCGCACCTTGCTCGTGATCGCGCCGAGGCCGGCCATGAGCGTCCACGCCTCGTGCGTGGCCTCGTTCGACGGCTCGGGCACGGTGTGGAAGTGGTCGTAGACCCAGATCGACTCCCACTCACGGGTGAGCTCGTCGGTGCGCCTGGCGAGACCCGCCATGACGCCCCAGTGCATGTCCGGCTCGATGCCGACCAGGTCCATGCGCCAGCCCTGGGGGATGAACAGTCCGAATCGCATGTCAGGCGCTCCCTGAGGTGTGGTTGGGGTGTTGCACGCGGTTGGTCACTCTAGCCCCGCACCCCCTGAGGGCTTCCGCCCGGCGTCAGCGCCCGGACGGGGTATGCCGGGGGCACGCCGGTCCCCTTCTACACTCGCCTGCGTGAAGATCCTCAGCGTTGTCGGCGCCAGGCCCCAGTTCGTCAAGCTCGCCCCCGTCGCGGCGGCCCTGTCCGAGCACGGGCACGAGCACGTGATCGTGCACACCGGGCAGCACTACGACGTGAACATGTCCGACGTCTTCTTCCGCGACCTCGGCATCCCCGCCCCCGACGTGCACCTCGCGGTGGGCTCCGGCTCGCACGGCCGCCAGACCGGCGCGATGCTCGCCGGCATGGACGAGGTGCTCGAGCAGCACCGCCCCGACTGGGTGCTGGTCTACGGCGACACCAACTCCACCGTCGCCGGCGCGCTCAGCGCGGTGAAGATGCACATCCCGATGGCCCACCTCGAGGCCGGGCTGCGCTCGTTCAACCGGCGCATGCCCGAGGAGCACAACCGCGTCCTGACCGACCACGCCGCCGACCTGTGCCTCGCCCCGACCGAGGTCGCCATGGGCCACCTGGCCACCGAGGGCCTGGCCGCGCGCAGCGTCCTGGTCGGCGACGTGATGACCGACGTGCTGATGAAGGTCCGCGACCTGGTCGCCGACCGGCCGGTGGCGCTGCCCGACGGCGTGGACCCGGAGCAGCCCTACTACGTCTCGACGCTGCACCGCGCGGAGAACACCGACGACCCCGAGCGGCTCACCGCGATCATCAAGGGCCTGGCGTCGGTGGACGCGCCGGTGGTGCTGCTGGCCCACCCGCGGCTGCGGCAGCGCGCGGCAGACTTCGGCCTGGACCTCGAGCAGGGCGCGCTGCGCGTCGGCGACCCGGTCCCCTACCCCGACCTGGTCCGCGCGACGATGTCCAGCGCCGGCGTGGTCACCGACTCCGGCGGCCTGCAGAAGGAGGCCTTCCTGCTGCGCGTGCCGTGCACCACGGTGCGCACCGAGACCGAGTGGACCGAGACGGTCGACCTCGGCTGGAACGTCCTCGTGCAGGACCCGGCGGAGGTCGGGACGCTGCTGACCCGCCCGGCCCCCGCACCGACCGACGCCGCGCCCTACGGCACCGGCGTGGCCGCGGCCGCCACGGTCGCCGCCCTGGAGGCCGGCAGCCGCGCCTGACCCGGCCACCCGGCATACCCGGGCACGACGAAGGCCCGCCCCCTCCGGTGAGGGGGCGGGCCTTCGTCGTGGTGTGTCTGCGAGCCGCTCAGGCGACCGAGATCGAGGAGAGCTCCTTGGAGGAGGCGATCATCGCCTCCGCGACGACGACGGTGCGCAGGCCCTCCTCCATGGTCACGAAGCCGGACTTCGTGCCCAGGACAGCGTCGCGGAAGGCCTCGTGCTCGACCCGCAGCGGCTCCTGCTTGGGGAAGGCGTAGCGGACCATGTCGCCCTCGGTGACGCCCCGGAAGGAGGCGAACGTGCCCCAGCCGTCGGTGGGCAGGGTGCCGTTGGCGTGGAAGGTCAGGTCGGCGGTGAGGGTGTCGGCGATGAACGCACCCTTGGCGCCGGTGACCAGCGTCATCCGCTCCTTGAACGGCGAGAGCCAGTTGACCAGGTGGTTGGTGACCACGCCGGACTCCAGCGTGCCGATCGCGGTGACCAGGTCCTCGTGCTCGCGGCCGCTGCGGTGCGTGGTGCGCGCGGCGACCGAGGTGAACGGGCTCTGGGCGACCCACGCGGTCAGGTCGATGTCGTGGGTGGCGAGGTCCTTGATGACGCCCACGTCGGCGATCCGCGCCGGGAACGGGCCCTGGCGGCGGGTGACGACCTGGTAGACCTCGCCGAGCTCGCCCTCCTCGAGGCGGCGGCGCAGCTCCTGCAGGGCCGGGTTGTAGCGCTCGATGTGGCCGACGCAGCCGACCAGGCCCTTCTCGGCGAAGGCGGCGGTGATGCGCCGGGCGCCCTCGGAGGTGGCCGCGAGCGGCTTCTCGATCATGGCGTGGACGCCGGCGTCGGCCAGGGCCAGCCCGATCTCCTCGTGCATGCCGGTCGGGGCGGCGACGACGGCCATGTCGACGCCGGCCTCGATCAGCTCGGCGAGCTGGGAGTAGAGCGGGGTGGCCCCGGCGACGCCGTGCGGGTCACCGCTGGGGTCGACGATGCCGACGAGGTCGACGCCGTCCATCTCGCGCAGCACGCGCGCGTGGTGGCGGCCCATCATGCCGATGCCGACGAGGCCGGCGCGCAGGTTCGCCATCTCAGGCACCGGCCTTCGCGAGGAGGTTCACCGCGGTGACGATGCGCTCGAGGTCGTCCTGGCTCAGCGACGGGTGCACCGGCAGCGACAGGCACTCACGTGCCGCGCGCTCGGTCTCGGGCAGGTCGACGTCGACGTTGAACGGCGCGAGGCGGTGGTTGGGGATCGGGTAGAACATGCCCGAGCCGATGTTGTGCTCCTCGCGCAGCGCCTTGGCCAGGCCGTCGCGGTCCTCGGCGACGCGGATCGTGTACTGGTGGTAGACGTGCACCGCACCCTCGGCCACCGGAGGGGTCACGACGCCCTCGAGATTGGCCGACAGGAACGCCGCGTTGTCCTGGCGCTTCTTCGTCCACGCGCCGACCTTGGTCAGCTGGACGCGGCCGATGGCGGCGTGGATGTCGGTCATCCGGTTGTTGAAGCCGACGACCTCGTTCTCGTACTGCCGCTCCATGCCCTGGTTGCGGTAGAGGCGCATGAGGCGCTCGACCTGGGCGTTGGCGACCGAGACCATGCCGCCCTCACCGGAGGTCATGTTCTTGGTCGGGTAGAGGGAGAACATCGCGAACGTGCCGAAGGTGCCCACGGGCTTGCCGTGCAGCGAGGCGCCGTGCGCCTGCGCGGCGTCCTCGAAGATCTGCAGGTTGTGCTTGTCGGCGACGGCCTGCAGGCCAGTCATGTCGGCCGGGTGGCCGTAGAGGTGCACCGGCATGATCCCGACGGTGCGCTCGGTGACGGCGGCCTCCACGGCGGCCGGGTCGAGGCAGAAGTCGGACGCCGAGATGTCGGCGAACACCGGCGTGGCCCCGGTCAGCGCGACCGAGTTGGCGGTGGCGGCGAAGGTGAACGACGGCACGATGACCTCGTCGCCGGCCTTGACGCCGCTGGAGAGCAGGCCGAGGTGCTGGCCGGAGGTGCCGGAGTTGACGGCGACGCAGGCGCGGTCGAGGCCGAAGTGCGCGGAGAACTCCTCCTCGAACGCCTTGACCTCCGGGCCCTGCGCGAGCATGCCGCTGCGCAGGACGCGGTCGACGGCCTCACGCTCCTCGTCGCCGATCAGCGGCTTGGCGGGCGGGATGAATTCGCTCATGACTGCGTGGCCTCCGTCAGGCACTCGTTCTGCTCGGTGTAGGTCTCTCCGGTCTGCGGGCAGCGCCACTGCCCGTCACCGGCGGGCTCCAGCGGCACGCCGGCCTTGCCGACCCAGCGGATCCGCTTGGCGGGGACTCCGGCGACCAGGGCGAAGTCGGGCACGTCCTTGGTGACGACCGACCCGGCGGCGACGAGCGCCCACCGGCCGATGGTGACCGGCGCGACGCAGACCGAACGGGCGCCGATGGAGGCGCCGGTGCGGACCGTCACGCCGACGGCCTCCCAGTCGTCGCCGCGCTTGAGCTTGCCGCTGGGGTCGACCGAGCGCGGGTAGTGGTCGTTGGTGAACACCACGGCCGGGCCGACGAAGACGCCGTCCTCCAGCACCGCGGGCTCGTAGACGAGGGCGTGGTTCTGCAGCTTGCAGTTGTCGCCCATGCGCACGCCGGGGCCGACGTAGGCGCCGCGCCCGACGATGCAGTTCTCGCCCAGGGTCGCGCCCTCGCGCACCTGCGCGAGGTGCCAGATGGTCGTGCCCTCGCCGAGGGTCGCCTCCTCGGAGACGTCGGCGCTGGGCTGGATGCGGGCCGCCATCACTCGGCCTTGCCGATGACGAGGAAGCGCACACCCTCGAAGCTCGCCGGGTCCAGCGAGCGGCGGCCGTCGACGACGACCTTGACACCGGGCAGGTCCGCGGCGGTCAGCGCGGCGTACTCCGCGTGGTCGGCCTGCAGGATCGCGGCGTCGACCGGGGTGCCCTTCCTGTATGCCGTGAAGCCCAGCGTGGCGAGCTCCTCGTCGGTGTACATCGGGTCGTCGACCAGGACGGTCGCACCCTCGGCCTCGAGCGCCTCCACGGTCGGGAAGATCCCGGAGAACGCGGTCTCTTTGACGCCGCCGCGGTAGGCCGCGCCGAGCACCACCACGGTGGCACCGGAGAGGTCCCCGAGGGCGCCCTTGGCCAGGCCCACGGAGTAGACCGGCATACCGGCGTTGGCCTCGCGCGCGGCGCGCACGACGGTCGCCGCGGGGTCGTTCCACAGGTAGAGCCGCGGGTAGACCGGGATGCAGTGGCCGCCGACGGCGATGCCGGGGCGGTGGATGTGGCTGTAGGGCTGGGAGTTGGACGCCTCGATGACCTGGTAGACGTCGATGCCGTGGGCCGCGGCGAAGGTGCCGAACTGGTTGGCCAGGCCGATGTTGACGTCGCGGTAGGTGGTCTCGGCAAGCTTGGCCATCTCGGCCGCCTCGGCGCTGCCGAGGTCCCAGACGCCGTTGCCGCGCTCGAGGTCGGGCCGCTCGTCGAACTGCAGCACCGCCTCGTAGAACTCGGTGGCACGCTTGGCGCCGGCGTCGGTGAGCCCGCCGACGAGCTTGGGGTACTTGCGCAGGTCGGCGAAGACCCGGCCGGTGAGCACGCGCTCGGGCGAGAAGACGAGGTGGAAGTCCTCGCCCTCGGTCAGCCCGGAGCCGGACTCCAGCATCGGCTTCCAGCGGGTGCGGGTGGTGCCGACCGGCAGCGTCGTCTCGTAGGAGACGAGGGTGCCGGGCTTGAGGCCGCGCGCGATGTCGGCGGTGGCGGAGTCCATCCAGCCGAAGTCCGGCTTGCTGTCGGCGTCGACGAACAGCGGCACCACGATGACCACGGCGTCGCTCTCGGCGACGGCGGCGGCGGTGTCGGTGGTGGCCTTCAGCCGACCGTCCGGCACGACGACCGACAGGTGCTCCTGCAGGTGCGCCTCGCCGGGGAACGGCTCGGTCCCGGCGTTGACCAGGTCGACGACCGCCTGGTTGACGTCGGCCCCGAGGACCTCATGCCCCGAGTTCGCGAACTGGACTGCCAGGGGCAGGCCGATCTTGCCCAGTCCGACCACGGTGATCTTCACGAGTTACCTCTGCTCGTCGACAGCAAACGTCCGAGGGCGATCCTAGGGGGTCAACCCAGCAGCCTCGTCCGCGCCGCCCCTCACCCCCGCTGGTAGAGGAACAGGTCTGAGGCAAGTGCCACACCGGCCGGCGGGCTGACCCGCTCCACGAGCTGCCACTGCGGCGCGTGAGCCTGCACCCAGGGGGTGAACGCCTGGTGACGCTCGTGCGGACCCTGGGTTGCCACGGGTCCGTCGGTGGAGCAGATGACCACGTAGCGCTCGGCGCCGGCGAACAGCCGACGCAGGTAGTCCTCGCGCACGTCGTCCTCGACGAGGTGGAACAGCACCTCCAGCGACAGGGCCGCGTCGGCGCGCAGCCAGCCGGCCGGGTCGGCGGTGGTGGCGGGGTCGTAGGCGAGGAAGGACTTGGTCGGGTCGTCGGCGAAGCGGGCGATGCAGCGCCGCACGGCCGTCGCCGAGCGGTCCAGACCGAGGTATCGCGGGTAGCTCGCCAGGGAGAGCTGGTTGCCGTCACCGCACCCGTAGTCGATGACCGAGGTGATGCCACGCTCGGCGACCCACGCGTTGATGACCTCGGCCTTCCACTGTGCGGCGGCGCCGTAGGACCCCGAGCCGGAGCTGCCGCCGGAGGCATAGCGCTGCTCCCAGTAGCTGCCGCTGCCCGTGAAGCGGCGGCGGCGCAGCCACCGCCCGACGGGGGTGGTGCCGAGCCGGCGCAGGGTCTCCCGCACGACCATGCCTCGCAGGGTAGGCCCACGTCGGGAGCGCCCGGATCAGCCGAAAGGACCGTCCTTCAGCGCCGGCGGCGCAGCAGCCCCGGGAGCAGCATCTTGGCGTCGTGGGCCGAGGCGAGCAGCCAGGCCGCGACGAACACCAGGGCGAAGGCCGGGTCGAGCCACGGGCTGGTGCCGAGCTGGTGCTCCAGCGCCAGCAGGGCGACCGCGGCGGCGACGGCCCCGGCGAGGCGGATCATGAGCAGGGTCCAGTGGTGGCGGTCCCGGCGCCAGACGGTGATGACCGGGACGCCGGCGATGACGAACGTGCCGGCGGCGTAGCCGATCGCGACGCCGAGCACGCCCAGGGACGGGGCGAGGACGGCCCACACGGCGGCGCCGAGCGCCAGGCCGGCGGTGCTGGCGCTGCTGGTCAGCACCATGCCGCGGTGGGAGCGGGTGGTGATGCTGTTGACCGAGGGCACGCCGAGCGAGGTCGCCATGACGGCGAGCAGCAGGATCGGCAGCAGCTGCTGGGCCTCGCTGAACGCGGGGCCGAAGACGACGTCGATGAGCAGCCGGCTGCACAGGGCGAGCGCGCCGAAGATCGCGACGAGGACCAGGGTGAGCAGCCGCATGGACTGGTCGGTCTGCCGCCGGAAGGTCTCGTGGTCGCCGCGGCCCCACGCCTCGGCCATGACGGGGAAGAGCACCAGGCTGAGCGAGCCGGCCAGCAGCGAGGCGGGGGTGGCCAGAGTCAGGGCCGAGGCGTACTGGCCGGCGGCGACCGCGGTGTCGGCGCCGCGCGCGACGACCATGGAGAGCTGGAGGAAGCCGGTGCTGGCGACGGTGCCCGCGACGCCGAGCAGGACGAAGTGGTCCAGCTCGCGGCGCAGCGCCGGCTCGGGGCGGCCGTGCGCGCCGCGCGGCCAGCCGGCGACGGCATACAGGCCGTATGCCGTGGCGAGCGGCAGCAGCAGGACCGGGCCCCGCGCGCCGGCGGCGAGGGCGGCGAGCAGGCCGATGACGCCGAGGCCGGCGCTGGTGAGGTCCCAGCTGGTGGCGCGCGGCACCTGGCCGGCGCCGAACTGCAGGCCGCGGACGAAGGAGTAGCCGGAGTAGCCGATGACGAGGGCGGCGACGCACAGGCCGCCGGCGAAGGTGCCGTGGCCGACGGTCATCCACGCGGCGACGCCGACGACCGCCAGGCCGAGCGTGACGAGGAGGGTGCGCTTGCCCAGGTGGGCGGCGACCGCGGCGGTCTCCTCATAGTTGCCGGCGCCGCGGGCGCGGGCGACGTACTTGCTCGCGGCGCTGCCGGAGGAGGTCGGCCAGAGCAGGCTGAGGAACATCGCGGTGGAGATCGCGCTGTTGACGACACCAAGCACGGCGGCGCCGCCGAGGCGGCCGATGAGCACGCTGGAGATGAAGCGCAGCGCGCCCTGCACGCCGACACCCACGGTGCTGAGCACGGCGCGGGTGCGCATCGACCCCATGGAGGGCTGGTCCAGGCGCAGCGGGCGCACCATGGCACGCAGCGAGAGGGGGGTCGGCATGGGGTGAAGGGTAGCCGCCGGAGCCATGGGCCCTGCGGCTGCTCGGGATTGCCTCAGAGGATGCGGCGCAGGTAGGGCACCTTGGCGCCCTGGAGCGCGATGACGTAGGCGCCGGCCAGGGTCAGCCCGGCGCGGGTCAGCAGCGTGAAGACGTTGTCATGGGTGACGTCCTGCGGCAGGCCCGGGATCCGGTGGACGGCCTCGAGCACGAGCAGGTGCACGGCGAAGACGCCCATGGTGGCGCCGCCCAGGCGCCGGCCGAGACGGCTGGCGCGGGGCGTGGTGGCGGCGCGCAGCAGGCCGTCGGGGCGGATCAGCGCGCGGGCGCTGAGGAACACCGCGAGCGAGACCAGCAGCACCAGCGGGGAGTAGTAGGACTCGGCCGGCATCCAGTGGTCCAGGGTCGAGCCGACGCCACGGCTGCTGGCCCACTGCCAGGCGAGCAGGGCGGAGCCGCCCGCGGCGACGAGGAGGGCGAGGGCGACCTGCCAGGTCTTGAGCACCACGTCGCGCAGGACCCAGCCGAGCAGGTAGAGCCCGACGTAGGGCACCCACCAGGTCCACGGGGTCTCGATGAAGGCGTCCTCGTGGCGCACCGGCGAGCTGAGCAGGCTCAGCGCGGGCATGATCGAGGCGCCGAGCCCGACGACGGCCACGACGCGGCGGCCGGTGTCCTTGATCCACGGGACGAGGACGGGGGTGATGAGCGCGAGGCCGAGGACGATCCAGAAGAAGTAGAGGGCGGTCCACAGCTTGCCCTTGAGGATCAGCCCGAGCGCCTCGGTCGGGGCCATCGTGCCCTCGGTGGCGATCTTGTAGCCCAGGTAGATCAGGTGCCAGGCGATGATCGGCGGCAGCAGGCGCACGGCCCGCTTGCGGATGAAGTCGCGACCACCCCGGTATCGCGCGGGCTCCAGGAGCAGGGCCCCGCTCAGCATGACGAAGACCGGCACGGCCCAGCGGCTGGCGAAGTCCAGGGCGACGGCGAGGTAGCCCACGGTCGTGCGCGGCGGCGGCTCGGCCGAGCTGAGGCCGCTGGTGTGGATCAGCACGACGCCGGTGATGCCGGCGAATCGCAGCCAGGAGACCCACGACAGGCCGTCACGCCGGGCCACGGTGGGCTCGGGCGTGCTCGTCGTCGTGCTCTCGGTGGTGGGGACGGTCGGTCTGACAGATGTCGACAGGCTCATCACTCACCAGCCTGTCAGACGTGGCTGTGACCCGGTCCGCGCGGGCTGCTGGCGGTGTGGGCCATGACACGCCAGACGGGCCGGGACCTCTCGGTCCCGGCCCGCCCGGTGTTCTAGGTGTTGCGTGTGCTCACCGAGGTGAGCGCATCATCACTTGGCAGCGACGATGTCATTCGCCTGCTGGAGAACGCTGTTGCTGATCGCAGCCGCGAGGCCGAGGCCCACGACGGTGTCGTAGTCACCAGCGTGGTCCTTCAGCCAGTTGGTCGTCGCGTTGGTCAGGCTCTTCGGCTGGGCGAGCAGCATCGGGCTGCCACCCATACCGGCAAGAGCACCACCAGCGAGAGCATCCGCGAAGCTCCAGCCGTTGGCCAGGTAAGCCGTCGGGTTGTCGAAGCCCAGGCCGCCACCCTTGGTGGTCGCGGTCGGGAGGACGTCCGAACGCTCCCAGTCGGCAACCGCGGTCGCCGTGGCGGCGCGGTCCGAGCCCTGAAGGCGCTCGGTGCTGGCACCGTGGCCCTTGATGGCCGACTCCGTTGCGCTGGAGACGGCACCGGTCCCACCGATGATGACGGCGCGGCCGATGTTGAAGTCGTCCAGCTGCTCGGCCGCGTCGGACGACAGGGTGCCCGACTGGGTGAGGATGAGCGGGATGCCCGCAGCCGTCGCCGGGGCGGCGGACAGGGCGTCGGCGAAGTTCTCGCCGGTCGCGATCATCGCGGTGGCCTGAGAGGGCTTGCCGTACGTCGTGACCGTGCGGCCGACGCCGTACTTGCCGGCAACGTACGAGTTGACCTTGCGGTTGGTCTCGTAGCGGTTGACGCCGGCGAGGCGGACAACCTGGAGCGGGCCAACGATGTCACGCAGCTGCGAGACGACCGCGTTGCTGACCGCACCGGTGCCACCGACGATGTAGACCGTCACGTCGCCCGTCACCTTGTAGGTGAGCGAAGCAAGCGCCGCACGCGTGGGCTCCGGGATGGAGTCGCGCGTGGTGAGCAGCGTCGGGGCGCTGAGCGAGCTGGCCAGGTAGGACGAGGACAGCGCGTCGGGGAAGTTCTCGCCGGACGCCAGGACGATCGTCTTGCTGGACGACGTCTTGGAGAGGGCGATCTTCGCAGCCGTCTGGTAACGGTCCGCTCCACCCAGGCGGGTGGTGAGGGCCTGCGCCAGACCGGTCTGGGTCAGCTGCGCCTTCGGGGCGAGGATGTCGCCCTGGTTGACACCGGCGCTGAAGGCGGAGTCGGCCGCGACACCCGCGAAGGCGCCCGACTGACCGGCCGTCACGAGCCAGCCGTTGGGGCTGGAGTCGATGCTGCCACCGGAGAGGGTGTACTTGATCGGGCCCTGGGTCGTAGCGCTGAGGCGCATACCGGACAGCGTGACCGTGAGCTTGCCGTTGTTGCTGGCGCCCGACAGGTCGAAGGAGACCTGGTTGCCGTTGATCGTGGCAGGGCTGGTGACCTTCTCGTTGGTCGCAGCGTTGGTCGCCGTGACCTTGATCGGGCTGCTGCTGTCCACGTCCGCGCCCGAGACCGTGACCGTGTACGTGCCGTCCTGGAGCGAGTTGTTGTTCGTCTCGCTCAGGGTGATGTCACCCACGTTCTGGACCGTGCCATCGGCAACGATGTTGTTGGGCGCACCCACGGAGAAGTTCACCGGCGAGACGTACGCCGGCACGGTGTAGATGCCGATCGTCGGGTCGTAGGTGGACGGGTCGTGGTCGGTGTCGACCAGGTTGCCGTTGAACACCGTGGACGCGTTCGACGCCGTGGTGCTCGGCGTGCCGTTGTAGGCAAACGGCACGACACGGAGCTCGCCGGGGCTGACGGCGGAGCCGAGGTCGACGTTCAGACCGGACAGGGTGACGATCCACATGTCGGTGCCGTCGCCAGCAGCCTGAACACCGTTCACCGTGAGGCGAATGATGTCGTTGGCCAGGCCGTGAGCCCGCGAGGACTGGACGAGCGAGGCGTTGAAGACCGGCGGGGTCGTCGCCTTGGCAGGCGTGGTGTCGGCCTGCTTGGTGCCGTGCTCGGTGTTGTTGACCGTGGCGTCGGTGTCGTTCTGGACCGTCGTGCCCGCGAGGTAGGGGGTCTGGTCCACCGAGACGCTCGGAGCCGAGCTGAAGCCCAGGCGGTGCGCGGTGTCGGCGTTGATCTGACCGTTGCTGGTCGCCGTCGCCGTACGGTCGAAGATGGCGAGGTCGATCGTGTCGCCGTTCTTGAACGAGTTGGGGATGGCGAGACGGATGTCGCCGATCGACTGGCCACTCTGACCGGCCTGGACGAGCTTGGCGCCCTGGTTGTCCGTGGCCGAAGAGGTGTCGACGACACCGATGGAGCCGTTCGCGACGGCGAAGTCGGCGTGCGCGGTGCCGGCGGTGGCGAGGAAGGACGTGACGGCGATGAGCGCCGAGACCCCACCCACACCAGCGCGGCGGGCGCGCTTAGCTGCAGAACTCACTTGTTGGCCTCCTTGAAAGGCATAACGAACTTCATTGGATGCAATGCCAATGCAGGGCTCAGCAAGGAATGGCTCCCCCCTGAGCAGTCGGCTTTTCCCCCGATGATCGTTTCCCCGATGATCGCGTTCCCCTCCGACCGGATCAGAACATACACGAGCCACAGGCGTCACAACCGTTTTTTGGAAATCGATTCCCACCAGGTCCAGCTGGACGGTGACTTTGGGCCGCTTTGGTCATCAAAGATGGTTATCGAGGACTATGGACAACCCGCCACCACTGGTGCTAGCAGCCCTCTGACGTGGCGTTTTGTCCGATTCCTGATCAGTCCGTTCAGGCTGACCCGACATGCCGGGCCGCAGCCGGCCCAACCTCGGCGCGTCCCGCGAATACGCAAACCGGACATTCGTGACCATAACCTGAAGTTGGGCAATCCGAATGCCGCCGTTCACCTTTGGGTATTCCATGAAAGAACCGCGCGGGATTTGCCGAAAGATTGTCAGGCAAGGGGTTCAGCCCCCTATGCTCACCCTCGGCGCCAATGCTGTCGGGGCGGACAGGCCTCCGCCGTGTCTGACGGGGGGTGCTGTGGGTGGGGCGCGTCCCAGGCGCGCCCCACCGCACTCACCACGGCGGGCCTGCCCTGCAGGCTCTGCTCCCGCGGCGAGCGCCATCTATCCTCGGCACCATGTCCTTGCGCCTCACTGTCATCGGCACGGGTTACCTCGGTGCCGTCCACGCGGCCTGCATGGCCGACCTCGGCCACACCGTCACCGCGATCGACGTCGACCAGGACAAGGTCGACGCGCTGGCGCAGGGCAAGGCGCCGCTGTTCGAGCCGGGCCTGGACGAGCTGCTCGAGCGGGTCCTGACCACCGGCCGGCTGACCTTCACCACCGACTACTCGGCCGCCGCCGACGCCGACGTCCACTTCATCTGCGTGGGCACGCCGCAGCTGCGCGGCGAGAACGCCGCCGACACCTCCTACGTCTTCAAGGCCGCCGAATCCCTTGCGCCGCACCTGAGCTCGTCGACGCTGGTCGTCGGCAAGTCCACCGTCCCGGTCGGCACCGCGGCCCGCCTGCGCGCCCGCCTGCGCGAGGGCTCCCCCGCCGGTGAGGGCGTGCGCCTGGCGTGGAACCCGGAGTTCCTGCGCGAGGGCTTCGCCATCGAGGACACCGTCGCCCCCGACCGCTTCGTCTACGGCGTCGACGGCCCGTCCGCGGACGCGGACGTCGCCCTCCTGGACCAGGTGTATGCCGCGCCCCTCGCCACCGGGACCCCGCGCCTGGTCACCGACTTCGCGACCGCCGAGCTGGTCAAGGTGTCGGCGAATGCCTTTCTCGCGACGAAGATCTCGTTCATCAACGCCATGGCCGAGGTGTGCGAGGCCGCCGGCGGCGACGTGGTGGCCCTCGCCGAGGCGATCGGCCACGACGACCGCATCGGGCACAAGTTCCTCGGCGCCGGCCTCGGCTTCGGCGGCGGCTGCCTGCCCAAGGACATCCGCGCCTTCATGGCCCGCGCCGGCGAGCTGGGCGCCGACCAGGCGCTGACGTTCCTGCGCGAGGTCGACGCGATCAACCTGCGCCGCCGCTCGCGCATGGTCGACCTGGCCCGCGCCGAGTGCGGAGGGACGTTGATCGGCAAGCGAATTGGCGTGCTGGGAGCGGCCTTCAAGCCCAACAGCGACGACATCCGCGACTCCCCCGCCCTCGACGTGGCGCGCGCCGCACACCTGGCCGGCGCGACGGTGACCGTGCACGACCCGAAGGCGCTGCCGGTCGCGCGCCGGGTGCACCCGGACATGTCCTACGCGGACACGATCGAGGAGGCCTGCGAGGGCGCCGACGTGGTGCTGCACCTGACCGAGTGGAAGGACTACCGCGAGATCGACCCCGCAGTCCTCAAGCAGGTCGTCGGGACCCCGCGCATCATCGACGGCCGCAACGCCCTCGACCCCACCCTCTGGCGCGGCGCCGGCTGGACCTACCGCGCCCTCGGCCGTCCTCACCCGGTGATCGCATGAGTACGCGAGCCCTCAATGACCGCAACGTGATCCGCTCCCTGCTCGAGACCCCGGCCACGTGGGCCGTGGTGGGCCTGTCCACGGATGCGAGCCGCACGGCATACGGCGTGTCCGCCTGGATGCGCAGCGCACTGGGGCACCGCATCATCCCCGTGCACCCGCGGGCCGAGGCAGTCCTCGGGGAGACCGGGTATGCGCGGCTCGCCGACCTCCCCGACGGGGAGAAGGTCGCCGTCGTGGACTGCTTCGTGAACTCCTCGCGCGTCGGCGCGGTCGTCGACGAGGCCATCGAGCAGAAGGACCGGCTCGGGATCGAGGCCGTGTGGCTCCAGCTCGGCGTGGTCGACGAGGCGGCGGCGCAGCGGGCGATGGACGCCGGGCTCGACGTCGTCATGGACACCTGCCCGAAGATGGAGTACCCCGCGCTCTGAGGTCGGCCGCAGTCCCCCCGGGCGGTCCTCACCGGCGAGTGGGTCTTCACTGCGGGCGGGTCTGGAGCCGGGGGCTCACCGTCGGACGGGCCACCAGCTGGTTCCGAGCCACGCGCGTGATCGCGGCAGCGAGAGCAGCGCCAGCGGGAGGGCCGCGAGGACCAGGATGCCTGCGCCGATCAGGTCGCTCCTCGCGGAGGCGGAGCCGAACAGGTCGACCGTCTCCCCGATGGAGCCGAAGAGCAGGACCGCCAGGAGCGGCAGCGCCAGCAGCCGGGGGTCCCGGGCCCTGGTCAGGCGGGACGAGCCAGCCCACAGGGCCACGGCACCTGCCGGGAGCAGAAGACCCACGGTGACCATGCCCTTGACGGCGGCTGCGTTGGTGCGGTCGTGCCCGATCGCGCCCGTGCCGGTGACGAGCTCGAACAGGATCATGGCCCCCTCACCGGCGAGGACGATGCCGTAGAGCACGACCAGAACAGCAGCGACGTTGATCGCGAACGGTCGACGCATCCCGAACCCCCTCAGGCATTCCCCCACCAGGGATGCCCTCATGACCTCCCTGCCGATGATGATGACAAAGGTTGAGCCGGTGCGTCTGTGGATGGGCCGGGACCTGTCAGACCCTTCTTCTAGATTGGACACATGTTCGAACTGGGGGTTGAGCAGGCGCGCCAGATGCCGGTCGGCAGGCTGGCGGCGATGCTCGATGCCCTGAGCCCCGCCGAGATCGCAGGGGCCGACGAGAGCACGGCCGAAGCGGTAGTGCTGGCGTCGCAGCGGGTCATCAACGCCATGGGCGCACTTCAGGCCCAGTCGATCGCGTCCCTGGCAGCGTCCGAGCGCGCGGAGCATGACGCCGCGGTGGCCGAGACGCAGTCCGCCGGGATCACGACCGGCGCCTGCGGGCCGATCGACGAGTGGGAGTTCCTCGCCGACCGGATCGCCCCGCTGCTGGCCATGACCCGGACGGGCGCCGAGAGCCGGGTTGAGCTGGCCTTCGAGCTCACCCGGCGGCTGCCGCGCACGCTGGCGGCGATGCGCTCGGGCGCTCTCGACACCTATCGCGCGGGCATCATCGCGAGCCATGCCTCACTCGTGCGGCCCCACCTGGTGCCGACGCTCGAGGAGAGGCTCTTCCCCGACCCGCCGGCTGACGGCGAGTGCCCTGCGGTGCCCGACGCCCGGGACCTGCCCTCGAGCAGGTTGAGGGCCAAGGTGACCCGACTCGCGGCCCGGATCGACCCGCAGTCGATCGGCGAGCGCTGCAAGCGCGCCCGGCGCGAGCGGTTCGTCGCGATCGCGCCCGGCGTGGAGCCCGGCATCACCCACTGGACCGCTGACCTACCCGTCGAGGACAGCATGAAGGCGTGGGCCGCCGTCGACGCCCTCGCCCACGACTACGTCCACGCGCCCCCACAGCCCGACGGTCCCAAGCGGACGCTCGCCCAGGCGCGGGCGGATGCCATGGTCGCCCTGCTCCTGGGCACCGCGACCGTCACGACCTCGATGCACGTCACGGTCCCGGTCGAGGCCCTCGCGCCGGTCACACGCCAGTCCCCGCAGCCGCAACCCGTCGAGGCGCGCCGTCGGCGCCTTACCCTCACCCACCTCGCCGAGCTCCCCACCCGTGGCACCGTTGAGGCGGCACCCATGGCGTCTGCAAGGTCCACGGTCTCCCCCGCTCCAGCCGCGACGACGAGGGCACCCTCAACAGCCACCACCACCTCGACCACCCCTGGGACCTCCACCGATCCCGGCGCAGTGGTCCCGGTGGGTATCGAGGTCCTCCGCCACGGGGTCCTCCCCCTCGCCCAGGCGCAGGAGCTGGCCGCGGAGACTGGCACCACGCTCACGGCCTTGTACATCGACGCCAGGTCAGGGCGGCGGCTCCCCGGCCAGGACGCGCCACCGCAACGGATGCGGGGCTCAACCCAAGACGGCTCCGCGGAGGCAGCAGAACCGGCCAACGCAACGAAATCAGCCGGGTCAGACCAAGGAGCGAGGTCAGCAGAGTCAGACCAAGGAGCGAGGTCAGCAGAGTCAGAGCAGGCGACCCCACCGGCGTCACAGAACACAGTCGGGTCAGCTGCCGAGCGCTACCGCCCCTCGGCCCCGATGGATCGCGCGGTGCGCGTCAGGGACCGCACGTGCCGGTTCCCGGGATGCTCGATGGCGAGCCGGCGCTGCGACCTCGACCACGTGATCCGGTTCCCCGACGGCCCGACCGACGAGGGCAACCTCCATTCCCTCTGCCGGCACCATCACCGGCTCAAGCACCACACCCGATGGCGCGTGACCATGGACGACGAAGCGATCTGCACGTGGACCTCACCGACCGGACAGGTCTACCGGACAACGCCATTCGACCACCGCGAGCTCGCGACCTGAGAACGCACGCCCCCGGGCCCACCTCGCGGTCGGGTCAGCGTGCCCTCGGGACCTGCGGGCTGAGGCGAAGACCCGGACGTCGCGAGCCTTCCGGTCAGCGCCAGCGATACGCCGACACACCGCCCACGACGCTGGCGTCGTTCTTGATCGCACCCGTGCGGACATAGACGTACTGGTCGCCGATGGTCAGGCTCATCATGCCCCGCAGCTCGTCGTTGTCGCCGAATGTCGCGGTCGCGATCGGCTTGCCCGTGTGGGCGTCCAGTCGCAGGACCTTCTTGGTGCCGTACATCTCTCCGATGAGCAGCCAGAACTCGTTGTGGTCCGGCGTGAAACCGACGGGCAGCGCCCACGCCGAGGTCTTGTGATCCTCGGCGGTCCAGATCTGCTTGCCCGTGCGCACGTCGACCGCCTGGAGGACGTAGCCGACCACCCGGCCCGCGCCGTTGGCGTCGAACTTGGCCCTGATGTTCGTCGTGCCCCCGAGGAACCACTCCCCCGTCCACGGCATCACGCCACCGAAGTCACCGGTGGACTCCAGCGGCTGCCCCTGGCTGAGCAGGCGGTCCGTGGCCGGCTGCGCGACCCGCTTGCCGGTGCGCGGGTCGAACCACGCTCCGGGCGTCGTGATGTCGGGGACGCCCCCGGTCTTGCCCCACTGCTTCTGCACGTCCATCCACAGCGAGGAGTCCTGCCCGGGACTGATCATCGACGTGGTGTTGAAGTACCCATCCCTGTCCCACGTCGAGCCCCACCACGGCGAGCTCCACAACACCTTGCCGTTCGACTCGTCCACGCCGATGACCTTCGGCGCTTCGTCGGTGATGATGTTGCCGCAGCTGACGAAGAGCACCGCGACCTGCAGGCCGGGCACCCCGCCGCCCTCGCTCTCGCAGTCCATCCGGGAGAAGTCCTTGATGTTCATCGTGAACAAGCTGGAGACCTTGAGCTGGAACGAGGTCTTGCCGTCCGCGACCGAGACGCCCTGGATGGTGGTGCCCTTGTCGCCCTGGTCGTACCGCAAGGTGATGTACTTGCCGGCTCGCCCCATCTCGTAGGACTGGCTGTTCGAGACCTTCCACGACCACCGCTCGTTGCCGGTGCGCGCGTCGAGCCCGATGACCTCGTTGCAGTGGGCCACGTCGCCCTTGAGCACACCGGCGGTGCCGTCGGTGTCGACGCTGAAGACGACGACCCCTTCGCTGATGTCACGGTTGGGCTGGAGCCCGCACACGATGCCCTTCTTGGGGGTCCGGCTCCACAGCTGCTTGCCGGTGCGGGCATCGACTGCGCGCACGACGCCGATGCCGTTGTAGGCGACGACGTCGTGGTTGTAGACCACCTCCGGCAGCCGCTCGAAGAACTCGGAGTTGTCCTTCTCCGCGCCCTCCTTGGTGCTCCAGTACAACGGCATCTTCACCGTCTGCAGCCCGGACGCCCCGGCCTTGGCTCTCCCGTCACCACCGCAGCCGGCCGCCGCCAGCGCCACCACGGCCACGGCCGCGACCAGCCCGGTCAGTCCCCGTGCCCTCGACACGGCCGTCCTCACAACCCCTGCCCCCATCACGCCTGCCCTCAGAACGCCGATACGCACGACTCCCCCTCAGTGTCGCGCTGCCCAGGCTCGCGCCTTGGCAGTCACGTCCTTCTCGCTCGCGAACCCCATAGCGTGGAGCTGCTTGGCGAGGTTCTCGTCCGAGCCGTTCAGGTACAGCGAGCGCACCGCCGCCATCATCCGGTGCATCCCCACCGAGTCGACGGCCGACGCGATCGCCGCGTAGGCCAGGCCGTAGCGGCCGGCGACCTGGGCGTTCGTGCCCTCGTAGAAACCCTTGTCCGCGATCGACAGGCTGGCTGGGGTGCGGCTCGCGTCCACGAGACGGCCGGACGCCGCCCCGCTCCCCGCCGGCACCTCGAGGTAGCTCGCCAGCCCCTCGACCACCCACGTGGGCGCATCCGCCCAACCGTCGCCCACCCACTCCTGGGCCAACGCGTGCACCTGCTCATGCCGGGCGATCTCGGCCAGCGAGGCGTCGTCGACCGGCTTGACGGTGATCCGTGAGGTCACGGCCCCCTTGCTCAGCTCGAGGTCGGCCGTCTCCGGGTCAGTCGCGAACGTGGGGTTGGTCAGACCGTCGTAGCCGGCCTCGTGCTTCACCACGGACCCTCCGAAGTACTTGAAGACGTCCTCACCGGGACGCGTCAGGGTCCAGAGGTACCCGTGCCGGGACTGGGCGGGCACCCCCGCTTGGGCGAACACGCTGCGGTCCTGCTTCAACGTCGAGCCGGCGACGGCCGCGATGGAACGTAGCCTGGCCACCTGGCTCGCCGGCCCGATGGCCGCGACGCCGTCACCCTTGACGTAGGCGATCGGCCCGACGTCCCACGCTGCCGGGTAGTACCGCGCATACTTCCGGCCGCTGTCGTCCACGCCGGGCGCGCCGCCGCTCAGCGAGGTGACCACGACCTTGTCGCCCGTCTTGGCGAAGGTCGCCTCGTACCACTCATCGACCGGCGCAGGGTCGATCCCGGAGATCTGGTGCCGGAACGACAGCAGCGCCGACAGCTTCTGGGTTCCGTAGTTCACCCGGTTCTGCGGCAGGGCGATCTGGATCTGGCGCACCGCGAACGGCACCGTGTGGACGTTGTCGTACCACTGGCCCTGCTGGGCCGCCATCGACGGCGCGAAGTCCGCCAGGAACGCGGCCCGGCTCCCGGACAGGTCCTTGGTCAGCTTCGCCGCGAACCCGGACATCGCCTCCTCGTCGAGGGTGGTCCCCCCGAACGTCTGCACCCCGACCGAGGTCGGAGCCGGTATGGCGGACAGGGACTTCGCGGGCGAAGCATCCCCTCCGCCGCACGCGGCGAGAAGAAGCGCCGACGCAGCGGCGCAGGCAACGGCCAGGGCCGTCGAGGGCCGGTTCATGGTCTTCCCCCTGAAGATCACGAGAGCGCGCGAGGCGCGCGCCCAAACGGACGAGCGGGCACATCCTGCCCCAGATCGGACGCGGAGTGCAGGCCCGGCCTGAGGGCAGGGAGGGGGCCTGCCGTGATATACGGCCTGCTCAGGGACGCAGCGACGAGCCCCGCGCACCGCACCGGCACCCTTCTCGACCCGTCGGAATCCGTTACGGCCCAAGCGGATCGGGGAGCAGGCCGAGGGCCCTCAGCGTGCCGAGCCGAACCCCGTCTGCTGCGAGCGTCGCGCCCGCAGCCGCTCACCCTTGGCGTGGGCCTCGTCGCGCAGGTTCCCCTGGAACTCCAGCATCTTCGCCCGGAGGCGTTCGGCTTCCTCGTCCACCCCGGAGGCCAGGATCCGCGCCGCCAGCAGGCCAGCGTTGCGCGCCCCGCCCACCGACACGGTCGCAACCGGCACGCCCGCCGGCATCTGCACGATCGAGAGCAGCGAGTCCATCCCGTCGAGGTACTTCAGCGGCACCGGCACGCCGATCACCGGCAGCGGGGTCACCGACGCCAGCATCCCCGGCAGGTGCGCCGCACCGCCGGCGCCGGCGATGATGACCCGCAGGCCACGCGAGGCCGCGGACTCGCCGTAGGCGACCATCTCCTGAGGCATCCGGTGCGCAGAGACCACGTCGGCCTCGTAGCCGATCCCGAACTCCTCCAGCGCCTTGGCGGCCTCCTCCATCACCGGCCAGTCGCTGTCACTGCCCATGACGACGCCGACCACGGCGCGGGCCTCGGATGCGCTCACTCGGTCACCACTCCCCTCAGGTAGTCGGCGGCGTGCTGGGCCCGCTCGCGCAGGTCGGCCAGGTCCTCACCGCTGACGTTGACGTGCCCGATCTTGCGACCGGGGCGGACTCCCTTGCCGTACAGGTGGATTCGCGCGCCGGGGTCGCGCGCCATGATGTGCCGGTAGGCCGGGTAGAGCTCGGGGTAGTCCCCACCCAGCACGTTGGCCATCACGGTCCACGGCGCCCGGGGCTCCGTGGAGCCGAGCGGCAGGTCCAGGACCGCGCGCAGGTGGTTCTCGAACTGGCTGGTCACCGCCCCGTCGATGCTCCAGTGCCCGCTGTTGTGCGGGCGCATCGCCAGCTCGTTGACCACGTAGTCCGGCTCCCCCGTGTGCGGGTGGGACACCTCGAACATCTCCACGGCCATGACACCGGTGACGTCCAGCGCCCCGGCCACCCTCAGCGCCGCCTCGGTCAGCTCGGCCGACATCTCCTCGGACAGCCCCGGAGCGGGCGCCAGCACCTCGGTGCAGATCCCGTCGGTCTGGACCGTCTCCACGACCGGCCACGTCGCGGCCTGCCCGCTGGGGCTGCGCGCCACCAGCACCGCCAGCTCGCGGGTGAACTCGACCTTCTCCTCGACCAGCAGGCCGTCCTCGAGGGGCCCTCCGGAGGCCCGGTCCCGCTCGCTCGCCTCCAGCCAGTCCTTGGCCTCCTCCGGCGAGTCGACGACGCGGACCCCCTTGCCGTCATACCCACCGCGTGGGGTCTTCAGGACGACCGGCCAGCCCACCTCGTCGCCGAACGACCCCAGCTCCTCGGCCGTGCGCACCGCCGCCCAGCGCGGCGCCCCGACGCCGACCTCGGAGAGCCGGGCCCGCATCGCCAGCTTGTCCTGGGCGAAGCGCAGCGCCGCCGGGCTCGGGTGCAGCCGCACGCCGTCGGCCTCCAGCGCGGCCAGCACCGGCGCCGGGACGTGCTCGTGGTCGAAGGTCACGACGTCGCAGCCGCGCGCCCACTCCCGGACCGTCTCGACGTCGGTGTAGTCCCCCACCGGCGAGGACGGCACCACCAGCGCCGCCGACGCGTCCGCGGTCTCGGCGAGGACGCTCAACGTGATCGCCAGGCCGACTGCTGGCGGCTGGCACATCCGCGCCAGCTGGCCGCCGCCGATGATGCCGACGACGGGGAAGCCTCCGGGGGCACGCTGCGGAGAAGTCACGACCCCGAGCCTATCCGGGCGGGGATTCGGCCCCTCCGCCTGTTCGCCGATACGCTCATCGAGTGCCCGCCGACCGCCCCACGCTGTTCCGACGCCTCCGCGGGGCCGTCGACGTCCTCATCCGGGAGATGGTCAAGTTCGGCGTGGTCGGCGCGGTCGCGCTCGTGGTCGACGTCGGCGTCTTCAACGCCCTGCGCTTCGCCGGCGGCCACGGCCCCTTCTACGACAAGCCGCTGACCGCCAAGGTCATCTCGGTGACCCTGGCGACGCTGACCGCGTGGGCCGGCAACCGCTACTGGACCTTCCGCCACCGTCGTCGCGCCTCGGTCCACCACGAGCTCGCCCTGTTCGTGGTCTTCAACGTGGTCGGCATGGGCATCGCCCTGGGCTGCCTCGGCTTCTCCCACTACGTGCTCGACCTGCGCTCGCCGCTGGCCGACAACATCAGCGCCAACGGCGTCGGCCTCGTCCTGGGCACGCTGTTCCGCTTCTGGGCCTACCGCCGGTTCGTGTTCTCCGGCAACGAGCCCGTCGTGGAGTCCAGCATCCAGGTCTGAGCAGACCCTGCTGAACGAGCCACCCTGAGCAGACCACCCTGAGCAGACCCACCCCGGTATGCCGGGTGGCCGGGTCCGGGGGCTCCTCGCGTACCCCTCGCGCCGGCCCGGCTAGTTCAGGCTCTGGTCCTCGGACAGGAACAGCGCGAAGACCGCCGGCTGGGTCTGGATCAGCTCCAGCCGGCCGCCGTTGGCCTCGGCCAGGTCGCGCGCCAGCGCCAGCCCCAGTCCCGTGCCGGTCGTGGTGACCGAGCGCTCGAAGATGTGCGGGGCGATCGCCGCGGGCACCCCCTCACCCTGGTCGCCGACCTCGACGACGACCGAGGGGCCACTGCGCCGGGCATGCACGTCGACCGTGCCCCGCCCGTGGGCCAGGGAGTTCTCCAGCAGCGTCGAGAGCACCTGCGACAGCGCCACCGGGGTCGCCTGCACGGACAGTCCCCGCTCGCCGTGCACCCGCACCGAGCGGCGCGCCTGCTCGAACGCCGGCTGCCACTCCCGCTGCAACGCCGCGATGACCGAGTCCAGCGACACCGACGGCCGGGGCGCGTCGTGGCCGCGACGGGTGCGCGAGAGCAGGTCGTCGACCACCCGGGTCAGCCGCTCGACCTGCGCGATGGCGATGTTGGCCTCCTCCTGGACCACCGACGGGTCGTCGGTCACCGAGATCTCCTCCAGCCGCATCAGCAGCGCCGTCAGCGGCGTGCGCAGCTGGTGGGAGGCGTCGGAGGCGAAGTCCCGCTCGGAGGCCAGCGACCGGGTCAGCTGCTGCGCGCTGCGCGAGAGCACCTGGGAGACCCGGTCGATCTCGGCGATCCCCGAGACCAGCGGCTGGAAGCGGGACTCCCCGGCCCCCAGCCGCTCGGCCCGCTCGGCCAGCTCGGTCATCGGCTCGGCGAACTTGCGGGCCTGGGCCGAGGCGACCCACACCCCGGCCACGACGGCCACGACCGACAGCGCGGTGATGACGCCGAGCAGCTCGAGGTAGTGCCCGAGCGCGTCACCACCGGCGAGCCAGGCGCGCAGCCGCGCCCCCTGGTCGGCCAGCATCCAGACCGCCGCGAGGTAGAGCGGCAGACCCACGATGACCACCGACAGGATGACGGCGACCACCGTGGAGCGGACGAGCCGCTCACGCATCGTCGGGCTCAGCTCTTGTCGCCGCGCTCGAAGCGGAAGCCCACTCCACGCACGGTCGAGATGTACTGCGGCTGGGTCGCGTCGTCACCGAGCTTCTTGCGCAGCACCGAGATGTGCATGTCCAGGGTCTTGGTCGACCCGAACCACGCGGTCTCCCAGATCTCGCGCATCAGCTGCTCGCGGGAGACGACCTTGCCCTGCTCGCGCACCAGCACACGCAGGAGGTCGAACTCCTTGGCGGTGAGCTGCAGCTCCTCGTCGTTGAACCAGGCGCGCCGACCCTCGGGGTCGATGCGGACCAGCTCGTTGGTCGGGGCCGAGTCCAGCGGGTGGCGGCGCAGCAGCGCCCGCACGCGGGCGAGCAGCTCGGCGAGCCGGAACGGCTTGGTGACATAGTCGTCGGCGCCGGCGTCCAGGCCCACCACGGTGTCCACCTCGTCGGCGCGCGCGGTGAGGATCAGCACCGGGACGGTGCGCCCGTCGGCGCGGATCCGGCGGCACACCTCCAGACCGTCGATGTGCGGCAGGCCGAGGTCGAGGACAACGAGGTCGGGGCCTTCGTTGGCCCCTTCGAGGGCCGCTCGTCCGTCCCCGCGCACATCAACGTCGTAGCCCTCACGGCGCAGCGCGCGGGCGAGGGGCTCGGAGATGGCGGGGTCGTCTTCGGCCAGAAGGACGCGGGTCATATCGGGCATCGTAGGGAACGGGTACGTCGTCAGCGACCGGGCCACGCCGGTCGACGCTTCTCGGCAAAAGCCGCAACGCCTTCCTTGCGGTCCCCGGAGAAGGCCGTAGCGCGCCAGCAGGCGTCCTCGACCTCCAGCCCGGTGGCCAGGTCGACGTCCATCCCCAGCCGCATCGCCTTCTTGGCGTTGCGCAGCCCGACCGGCGAGTTGGCCGCGATCTCCCCCGCGAGGTGGAGCGCCCACGCGCGCGCCTCCCCGGCTGCGGTGACCTCGTCGACCACCCCGAGCGCCGCCGCCTCGGCCGCCGCCATCCGGCGCGCCGTGAACACCATGCCGGCCGCCTTCGACCACCCGATCCGGCGGGTCAGCAGCTGGGTGCCCCCTCCCCCGGGGATGACGCCGACGGACACCTCCGGCAGCCCGACCACCGCGGCCTCCCCCGCGACGATCAGGTCGCAGGACAGCGCGATCTCCAGCCCGCCGCCGAGGGCGAAGCCCTCGACCACCGCGATCGTGGGCACCGGCAGGTTCAACACCCCCGTGTATGCCGCGCGCGCCACCGGCCGCTGCTGCATCAGGTCGGCGTCGCTGAAGGAGTTGCGCTCCTTCAGGTCCGCGCCCACGCAGAACGCCTTGGGGCTGGTGCTCGTCACGATCACCGCACGCACCGTCTCGTCCGCGGCGAGCTCGGCGGTCGCGGCGGCCAGGTCCCGGGCCATGGCAGTGGAGACCGCGTTCATCGCCTCCGGCCGGTCCAGCGCCAGCTCGGCCACGTGACCGCCCTCGCCGTGACGGGTGATCGTCACCAGCCGGCGGTCCCCGGCCAGGTCCTGCGCCTGATCCTGCGTGCTCACTGACTCTCCTTGCTCTCCGAAAGGGTCTGCGTCTCGGCCTTGCCCCGTCGCCGTGCCTCGCCCGTGCGGTGCAGCAGCCACGGCGTGACCGGCCCGATCCCGCGCAGCGACCGGCGCCGCAGCGCGGTCATCTCGAAGCCGGACAGGCTGGCCAGCTGCGAGGCGAGGCTGTCGTCGACCAGCACCGAGCCGGGCCGGGCCACGGCCGTGAGGCGGGAGGCCCGGTTCACGGTGGTGCCGAACACGTCGCCCAGGCGTGGCACCACGCGCCCGCTGGCCATCCCGACCCGCACGTCCGGGAGCACCGCGTCCTCGGCCATCGCCTCCACCAGGTCGAGCGCGATCGCGGCGGCCGCGGCCGGCGTCACTGTCACGTAGAGCACCTCGTCGCCGACGGTCTTGATCACCCGCCCGCCGTGGGCGGTGACGATGTCGGAGGCCAGCTCCTCGAAGCGCTGCACCAGCAAGGCCAGCTCACGCTCGGAGAGCCGGCGCACCAGGCGGGTGAAGGACACCAGGTCGGCGAAGCCGACGTTGCGCACCACCCCGGCGTGGTCCTGGTCGGGGTCGGCGTCCGCGACCATGCGCTCGATCGCCGCGACCAGGTGCCGCCGCCACGCGTAGACCAGCAGCGGCTCGAGGTCGTCGGCGACGTCGGCGAGCTTGGCCGCCGCCTTGCGCGCGGTCTCCAGGTCGGGCACGGCCCGGCTGGTCCCGGTCGGCTCCTCGCCGTCGACGTCCCCGGCGCCGAGGTCGCCCAGCGCCTCGGCCATCAGCTGGGTCTGCCACACCGCTAGGCGGTCGGTCGTGCGGGCGAACGCCCGGGTCATCGCCAGCGCGGTCGGCTCGTCGAAGACCCCCTCGCGCACCAGGTCGGCCACCGAGCGCAGCGCGACGACGTCGGCCTCCGTGAACGAGCGGTCCTCGTCGTCGTCGACGTTGGCGAAGCCCAGCGCGTGCCAGAACTTGCGCGCGCTGCGCAGCGAGAGCCCGGCACCCGAGCTCACCTCGCGGCGGCGCAGCGAGCGCGCCCGCCCGAGCAGCCGGGCCTCGACCTCGTCGGCGGCAGGCTCGAACCCCCCGGTCATGTCACCTCCGGGGCGGGCACGGTGTCGACCGATGCGGGGCACGCGTCAGCGCGTCATGGTGATGGTGGGCACACGCCCGATCATGCCCTGTCCGGCTGTGCTCATGTGACGGGGCGCACATGGACGACGTCACCGGCCGCGTGGACCACCCGTCCCCGCTCGGTGTCCAGCACCAGCCGGCCGCTGTCGTCCACCCCTGTCGCGGTGCCGCGCAGCAGGCCACCCCCGGGCTGGTGGACGTCCACCTCCGCCCCGATCGTCACGCAGGAGGCCCGGTATGCCGTCCGCACGCCGCCCAGCGCCGCTCCCCCGAGCACCCACTGGCCGTGCAGGTCCGCCAGGTGCCGCAGGAACGCGACGATGACGTCCTCCCGGGTGGCCTCCGGAGCCCCCGCCAGGCGCAGCGAGGTGGCGGTCGGCACCGGCAGCTCCTCGCGCTCCTGGTCGACGTTGGCGCCCGCCCCGGCGACCACGACCGAGCCGGAGGCGGTCAGCTCGCAGAGCACGCCGCTGACCTTCTGCTCCTCGATCAGCACGTCGTTCGGCCACTTCAACCCGACCGGCACCCCGGCGACGTCGGCGAGGGCCCGGCCCATCGCCATACCGGTGACCAGGGGCAACCAGCCCAGATCCTGGCTGCCGCCCACGGGCAGCACCACGGAGACGGCGACCGACGCGCGGGCCGGCGCCTCCCACTGGCGGGTGAGCCGGCCGCGGCCGGCGCTCTGGTGGTCGGCGACCACCACGCGCCACGGACGGGGGTCGCGCAGGGCCTCGAGGTTGGTCGAGTCGACGCTCTCGAGCACGTCGAGGGCACTCCACGGGCCCTCCGGGGTGAGCAACGCCTCCTGCAGAGCAGGGACGCGCAGAGGTTCTCGCACGCTGCTAAGGCTAGGCTGCCCGGCATGGCTGATGCTGTTCAGAGTCCGGATGCCGTCGACGCCCCGGCGATCGACATCCACACCACCGCGGGCAAGCTGGCCGACCTGCACCAGCGCAACGACGAGGCGGTCCACGCCGGGTCGGCGCGTGCGGTCGAGAAGCAGCACGCGAAGGGCAAGAAGACCGCACGGGAGCGGATCGAGCAGCTGCTCGACGAGGGCTCGTTCGTCGAGATGGACGAGCTCGCGCGACACCGCTCGACCGCGTTCGGTCAGCAGAAGAACCGCCCCTACGGCGACGGGGTCGTCACCGGCTACGGCACGGTCGACGGCCGCCCGGTCTGCGTGTTCGCCCAGGACTTCACCGTCTTCGGCGGCTCCCTCGGCGAGGTCTTCGGCGAGAAGATCGTCAAGGTCATGGACCTGGCGATGAAGACCGGCTGCCCGGTCATCGGCATCAACGACTCCGGCGGCGCCCGCATCCAGGAGGGCGTGGTCTCCCTCGGCCTCTACGGCGAGATCTTCCAGCGCAACGTGCACGCCTCGGGTGTCATCCCGCAGATCTCCCTCATCATGGGGCCCTGCGCCGGCGGCGCGGTCTACTCCCCCGCGATCACCGACTTCACCGTCATGGTCGACCAGACCTCCCACATGTTCATCACCGGCCCCGACGTCATCAAGACGGTCACCGGCGAGGACGTGGCGTTCGAGGACCTCGGCGGCGCCCGTTCGCACAACACCAAGTCCGGCGTGGCCCACTACATGGGCAGCGACGAGGACGACGCGATCGACTACGTGAAGTCGCTGCTGTCCTACCTGCCGTCCAACAACATGGAGGACGCCCCGGCGTTCGACGTCGACGTGGACGTCACGGTCACCGACGAGGACGCCTTCCTCGACACGTTCATCCCGGACTCGGCCAACCAGCCCTATGACATGCACACCGTCATCGAGCACGTGGTCGACGACGGTGACTTCTGCGAGGTGCAGCCGCTCTTCGCGCCCAACATCATCTGCGGCTTCGGCCGGGTCGAGGGCCGCTCGGTGGGCGTCGTGGCCAACCAGCCGATGCAGTTCGCCGGCACCCTCGACATCGACGCCTCCGAGAAGGCCGCGCGCTTCGTGCGCACCTGCGACGCGTTCAACGTGCCGGTGCTGACCTTCGTGGACGTCCCCGGCTTCCTGCCCGGCACCGACCAGGAGTGGAACGGCATCATCCGCCGCGGCGCCAAGCTCATCTACGCCTACGCCGAGGCCACCGTCCCCAAGGTCACGATCATCACCCGCAAGGCCTACGGCGGCGCCTACGACGTCATGGGGTCCAAGCACCTCGGCGCCGACATCAACCTCGCCTGGCCGACCGCCCAGATCGCCGTGATGGGCGCCCAGGGCGCGGTCAACATCCTCTACCGCAAGGAGCTCGCGGCCGCCGCCGAGCGCGGCGAGGACCTCGCCGAGGCCCGCCAGCGGTTCATCACCGAGTACGAGGACACCCTCGCCAACCCGTATGTCGCGGCAGAGCGCGGCTACGTGGACTCGGTGATCCCGCCGTCCTACACGCGCTCGTACGTCATCAAGGCACTGCGCGCGCTGAAGAACAAGCGCGAGACGCTGCCGCCCAAGAAGCACGGGAACATCCCGCTGTGAGCGGCGACGACGCGACCACGCCGGAGGCCACCGCGCAGGTGATCCCGATCTCGGTGGCCCGCGGCAACGCGACCCCCGAGGAGGTCGCCGCGCTGGTGGCCGTCCTGGCGGCTGCGGCCGGCTCCGCCACCGAGGAGCCGGCACCCCGGCACACCTCGGTGTGGGCGTCGCGCGAGCGGCTCGTGCGGGCGCCGCACGTCCACGGTCGGGGCGCCTGGCGCGCCTCGGCCTGGCCGCGCTGACCCACCTGCCGTCCGAGCGCGCCGCGCCCGGCTCCCGCGATCTCGAGAGTCGCTCATGCTTCACGGCTACACGAACCTGACCGACACCGACGGCCGGCTGGTCACCAAGACCTACCAGGGTCCGGACCCAGCCCGGCGGGCCGCCCGGGAGCAGGCGGCGCTGCGCGCCTTCGCCGGGGTGGTGCCCGTTCCGGTGCTGGTGTCCGGCACGGGCGCCCAGACGGTCACCGAGCTGGCACCCGGCACCCCGGGTCAGGACCTGCTCGACGCCGGCCACGGGGCCCTGGTGCTGCGGGCCTGTGGCGCGCTGGCCGCGACGGTGGCCACGCTGCCGCGCACCGGGTTGCCCGGCGACGACCCAGCGCCCTCCCCGGCACTGGTGCGCTGCCACGGCGACTTCGGCCCGCAGAACCTCCTCCTGGACCCCGACAGCGGCGAGGTCACGGCCCTGCTCGACTGGGAGATGGTCGACGTGGGCCATCCCCTGCAGGACCTGGCGTGGGCGGAGTGGATCGTGCGCATGCACCACCCTGACCGCGTCGACGACCTCGACGCGCTCTTCGAGGGCTACGGTGCACGCCCGGTGTGGGCCGACCGGCAGGCCCAGATGGTGGCCTCCTGCGAGCGGCTGACCGCCTTCGTGCAGGAATGGGCCTCCCCCGACCAGCGCGAGGCGCTGGCCCTGTGGCGGCTGCGGACGCGGACCACGGCGTCCTGGCTCGAGTAGCGAGAACCTGCACCCCGCAGCCGTGGCGTGCTCGCCGCGGCCCTGGGCGCCCTGTCGGTGCCCGGCACGTTGCGCACCAAAGCCGTCGATATCGGCGACCACCCGCGATACGTTCGAGCGCGTGACCAACGAAGCTCACGCGCAGACCGCGCGACCCACCACCGACCTCGACCGCATCGCCGACGGCTACCTCGACGCCGTCGTCGAGCTGAGCCCGCTCACGGCGACCTACCTGGGCATCCCCGGACACGACGAGGACATCGACGACTTCTCGCCCGCGGGCCACCAGGCCCACGCCAGCCTGCGCCAGAAGACGCTGGCTGCGCTGGCCGAGGCCGTCCCGGTCGACGACATCGACCGCGTGACCATCGCTGCGATGCGCGAGCGGCTCGGCCTGGCCGAGGAGATGCACGCCGCCGGACTCGACGAGATGTCGCTGAACGTCATCGCCTCGCCGATGCAGGAGATCCGCGACTCCTTCGACCTCATGCCCACGGACACCGCCGAGCAGTGGGGCGTCTTCGCCCGCCGCATGGCCAAGGTGCCCGCGGCGCTCGAGCTGTGGAAGCAGTCCCTGAGCAAGGCCGCCGACGCCGGCAACGTCACCCCGCGCCGCCAGGTGCAGGAGTGCATCAAGCAGTGCCAGGACCACACCGCACCCGACGGCTACTTCGCCACCCTGGTCGCGGGCGCCACCACCGGGGACGCTGCCCTGGAGGAGCCCCTGGCCGGCGAGCTGCGCGCGTCGGTGCAGGCCGCCTCCGACGCCTACGCCGACCTCGGGCAGTGGCTGGCCGCGAACCTGCTGGACCGGGCACCGGAGTCCGACGCCTGCGGCCAGGAGCGCTACGCGCTGCTCTCCCGCTACTTCCTCGGCGCCGAGGTGGACCTGGCCGAGACCTACGAGTGGGGCAAGGCCGAGCTGGCCCGGATCACCGCCGAGATGCAGAAGGTCGCCGAGCGGATCAAGCCCGGCTCGAGCGTCCCGGAGGCGATCGCCCACCTCAAGGCCGACCCGGCCTACCAGCTGCACGGCACGGACGCGCTCAAGGCCTGGATGCAGGAGAAGGCCGACGAGGCCATCAGCAACCTCGCCGACACGCACTTCGACATCCCCGGTCCGGTGCGCACCATCGAGTGCATGATCGCGCCGACCCAGACCGGCGGCATCTACTACACCGGCCCCAGCGAGGACTTCAGCCGCCCCGGCCGCATGTGGTGGTCGATCCCCAAGGGCGAGACGCAGTTCGGCACCTGGAGCGAGCTGACGACCGTCTACCACGAGGGCGTGCCGGGGCATCACCTCCAGGTCGCCCAGACCGTCTTCCGGTCCGAGCTGCTCAACCGCTGGCGCCGGCTCTTCTCCTGGACCTCCGGCCACGGCGAAGGCTGGGCGCTCTACTCCGAGCGGCTCATGGCCGAGCTGGGCTACCTGGATGACCCGGGCAACTACATGGGCATGCTCAACGGACAGTCCCTGCGCGCCGCCCGCGTCGTCATCGACATCGGCGTCCACTGCGGCTTCGAGGCACCGGAGGAGGTCGGCGGCGGTGAGTGGACCTATGACAAGGCCTGGACGTTCCTGACGTCTCACGCCTTCGAGTCCGAGGGCATGCTGCGCTTCGAGCTCAACCGCTACCTCGGCTGGCCGGGGCAGGCCCCCTCCTACAAGATCGGCGAGCGGCTCTGGATGCAGCTGCGCGACGAGGTCAAGCAGCGTGAGGGAGATGCCTTCGACATCAAGGCTTTCCACCGTCGCGCCCTCGACATCGGCGGTGTCGGCCTCGACGTGCTCCGTGAGGCCGTCCTGGGCTGAGCCGGCGCCGACGTGATGGCGCCATCACGTCGGCGCCATCACGTCGGCGCCATGAAGACGGCACCATGACGTCGGCACCATGACGACAGAAGGGGGCTGCCGGGATCACCCGGCAGCCCCCTTCGCTACGTCCATGAAGGGCGTCACGTGACCCGGGCGTAAAGCGAGAATCGGGAAGTGCGAGTCGACACATCACGTTCCCGGGATCGACACATCCCGTTCCCGGGAAATGCGAAAGGCCCCACCAGTGGTGGGGCCTTTCGTTCAATGTTTGTCCGGCGGCGTCCTACTCTCCCACACCGTCACCAGTGCAGTACCATCGGCGCTGAAGGGCTTAGCTTCCGGGTTCGGAATGGGACCGGGCGTTTCCCCTTCGCTATGGCCGCCGTAACCCTGTCGAGCGTTACGGCTGCTCACAACACGAAGTTGTGCAGTATTGAGTTGTGGTCCCGGCCGTTGCTCGGGAGCCACACAGTGGACGCGTAGCATCTTTGTATCAAGTTATCGGCTTATTAGTACCGGTCAGCTCCACACATTACTGTGCTTCCACATCCGGCCTATCAACCCAGTAGTCTAGCTGGGAGCCTCTCACCCTTACGGGCCTGGAAACCTCATCTTGAAGCGTGCTTCCCGCTTAGATGCTTTCAGCGGTTATCACTTCCGAACGTAGCTAATCAGCGGTGCCCTTGGCAGGACAACTGACACACCAGAGGTTCGTCCATCCCGGTCCTCTCGTACTAGGGACAGCTCTTCTCAAGTTTCCTACGCGCACAGCGGATAGGGACCGAACTGTCTCACGACGTTCTAAACCCAGCTCGCGTACCGCTTTAATGGGCGAACAGCCCAACCCTTGGGACCTACTCCAGCCCCAGGATGCGACGAGCCGACATCGAGGTGCCAAACCATGCCGTCGATATGGACTCTTGGGCAAGATCAGCCTGTTATCCCCGGGGTACCTTTTATCCGTTGAGCGACGGCGCTTCCACAAGCCACCGCCGGATCACTAGTCCCGACTTTCGTCCCTGCTCGACATGTCTGTCTCGCAGTCAAGCTCCCTTGTGCACTTACACTCAAAACCTGATTGCCAACCAGGCTGAGGGAACCTTTGGGCGCCTCCGTTACCTTTTAGGAGGCAACCGCCCCAGTTAAACTACCCACCAGGCACTGTCCCTGATCCGGATCACGGACCGAGGTTAGATATCCAGAACGACCAGAGTGGTATTTCAACGTTGACTCCACACACACTGGCGTGCATGCTTCACAGTCTCCCACCTATCCTACACAAGCCGTACCGAACACCAATACCAAGCTGTAGTAAAGGTCCCGGGGTCTTTCCGTCCTGCTGCGCGTAACGAGCATCTTTACTCGTAGTGCAATTTCGCCGAGTTCGTGGTTGAGACAGTGGAGAAGTCGTTACGCCATTCGTGCAGGTCGGAACTTACCCGACAAGGAATTTCGCTACCTTAGGATGGTTATAGTTACCACCGCCGTTTACTGGCGCTTAAGTTCTCAGCTTCGCCGTGAGGCTAACCGGTCCCCTTAACGTTCCAGCACCGGGCAGGCGTCAGTCCGTATACATCGTCTTGCGACTTCGCACGGACCTGTGTTTTTAGTAAACAGTCGCTTCTCCCTGGTCTCTGCGGCCGTTCACGCTCACCCAGCAAGTGGGGTCACGATCCGGGCCCCCCTTCTCCCGAAGTTACGGGGGCATTTTGCCGAGTTCCTTAACCACGATTCACTCGATCGCCTTGGTATTCTCTACCTAACCACCTGAGTCGGTTTGGGGTACGGGCGGCTCGAACCTCGCTAGAAGTTTTTCTTGGCAGCATAGGATCACCCTCTTCCCGCTAACGCGGTCACTATGGGGTCTCAGGCTATGTGAGAGGCGGATTTGCCTACCTCTCGCCCTACACCTTTAGACGTGGACAACCATCGCCACGCGGAGGCTACCTTCCTGCGTCACTCCATCGCTTACCTACTACATGCTCGGGTCACGGCCGCCACAACCAGACTCCACCCGAAGGCTTCACCTGGTGCTTTGGGCGTTTAGCATCACATGGTTCGATATGGGCGGTTCTTCGCCGGTTCGGGAATATCAACCCGATGTCCATCGACTACGCCTGTCGGCCTCGCCTTAGGTCCCGACTTACCCAGGGCAGATTAGCTTGACCCTGGAACCCTTGGTTATTCGGCGGACGGGTTTCTCGCCCGTCATTCGCTACTCATGCCTGCATTCTCACTCGTGTAGCGTCCACGGCTGGATCACTCCGCCGCTTCACCCGCCACACGACGCTCCCCTACCCATCAACACGCTTGGACCCACAAGGGGCCGGGCAAAGTGTCAATGCCACAGCTTCGGTGGTGTGCTTGAGCCCCGCTACATTGTCGGCGCGGAATCACTTGACCAGTGAGCTATTACGCACTCTTTAAAGGGTGGCTGCTTCTAAGCCAACCTCCTGGTTGTCACAGCAACTCCACATCCTTTCCCACTTAGCACACGCTTAGGGACCTTAGCTGGTGGTCTGGGCTGTTTCCCTCTCGACTACGGAGCTTATCCCCCGCAGTCTCACTGCCACGCTCTCACTTACCGGCATTCGGAGTTTGGCTGACGTCAGTAACCTGGTGAGGCCCATCAGCCATCCAGTAGCTCTACCTCCGGCAAGAAACACGTGACGCTGCACCTAAATGCATTTCGGGGAGAACCAGCTATCACGAAGTTTGATTGGCCTTTCACCCCTACCCACAGCTCATCCCCTCAGTTTTCAACCTAAGTGGGTTCGGTCCTCCACGCGGTCTTACCCGCGCTTCAACCTGGCCATGGGTAGATCACTTCGCTTCGGGTCTAGACCCCGCGACTAAAAACGCCCTATTCGGACTCGCTTTCGCTACGGCTTCCCCACACGGGTTAACCTCGCCACGGAGCACTAACTCGCAGGCTCATTCTTCAAAAGGCACGCCGTCACCCCACAAGGAGGCTCCGACGGATTGTAGGCACACGGTTTCAGGATCTATTTCACTCCCCTCCCGGGGTACTTTTCACCTTTCCCTCACGGTACTTGTCCGCTATCGGTCACCAGGGAATATTTAGGCTTAGCGGGTGGTCCCGCCAGATTCACACGGGATTTCTCGGGCCCCGTGCTACTTGGGATACTTCCCAGGAGTCCACACCATTTCGTCTACGGGGGTCGCACCCTCTGTGCCGGGCCATTCAAGACCCTTCGACTATGACGCAGATTTCTCACTCCTTGAGAGGTTGGTAGACCTCTCGGGAAAGTCCCACGACCCCGGACATGCAACGCCTACCAGCTATCACACACGCCCGGTTTAGCCTCATCCGCTTTCGCTCGCCACTACTCACGGAATCGCGGTTGCTTTCTCTTCCTGTGGGTACTGAGATGTTTCACTTCCCCACGTTCCCTCCACGCACCCTATGTGTTCAGATGCGGGTGACTGGACTTGCCTCCAGCCGGGTTTCCCCATTCGGAAATCCTCGGATCACAGTCTGGTTATCGACTCCCCGAGGCTTATCGCAGATTCCTACGTCCTTCTTCGGTTCCTGGTGCCAAGGCATCCACCGTGTGCCCTTAAAAACTTGGCCACAAAGATGCTCGCGTCCACTGTGTAGTTCTCAACCAACGATCGGTCCCCCACCCGTTGACCCGCCTACCAGCCCTGTTCCAGGCCGGCGGTTCGCGATCAGGTGAGGTCCAACCAGTCCACCCCACCAGCGCGCCCCACCCGAAGGAGAGGAGAGCCGGTGACGGGTACTGATCCGAGGAGCACGGCAGGAGGTTCACCCTCCACGGCCGATCCCTCAGGACCCAACAACGTGCCAAGCACCGTCCCGACCAGTCACCGCGTTCCACGCCCCAAGGGGCTGTACTAACGGACGGACCAACCGTCACGGCGCCAACTAATCGATGTTCCACCCTTGAGCAACCCCCTCGACGCGTTCGGTCGAGGCGGGCCACCTGGACACCATGACCACCCACCACCATCGGTGACGGGCGGGGTGCCAGTGCTCCTTAGAAAGGAGGTGATCCAGCCGCACCTTCCGGTACGGCTACCTTGTTACGACTTAGTCCCAATCGCCAGTCCCACCTTCGACAGCTCCCTCCCACAAGGGGTTGGGCCACCGGCTTCGGGTGTTACCGACTTTCGTGACTTGACGGGCGGTGTGTACAAGGCCCGGGAACGTATTCACCGCAGCGTTGCTGATCTGCGATTACTAGCGACTCCGACTTCATGGGGTCGAGTTGCAGACCCCAATCCGAACTGAGACCAGTTTTTTGGGATTCGCTCCACCTCGCGGTATCGCAGCCCTTTGTACTGGCCATTGTAGCATGCGTGAAGCCCAAGACATAAGGGGCATGATGATTTGACGTCATCCCCACCTTCCTCCGAGTTGACCCCGGCAGTCTCCTATGAGTCCCCACCATCACGTGCTGGCAACATAGAACGAGGGTTGCGCTCGTTGCGGGACTTAACCCAACATCTCACGACACGAGCTGACGACAACCATGCACCACCTGTGTACCGACCTTGCGGGGCGCACATCTCTGCACGTTTCCGGTACATGTCAAGCCTTGGTAAGGTTCTTCGCGTTGCATCGAATTAATCCGCATGCTCCGCCGCTTGTGCGGGCCCCCGTCAATTCCTTTGAGTTTTAGCCTTGCGGCCGTACTCCCCAGGCGGGGAACTTAATGCGTTAGCTGCGGCACGGATCTCGTGGAATGAGACCCACACCTAGTTCCCAACGTTTACGGCATGGACTACCAGGGTATCTAATCCTGTTCGCTCCCCATGCTTTCGCTTCTCAGCGTCAGTTATGGCCCAGAGACCTGCCTTCGCCATCGGTGTTCCTCCTGATATCTGCGCATTTCACCGCTACACCAGGAATTCCAGTCTCCCCTACCACACTCTAGTCTGCCCGTACCCACTGCAAGTTCGGGGTTAAGCCCCGAAATTTCACAGCAGACGCGACAAACCGCCTACAAGCTCTTTACGCCCAATAATTCCGGACAACGCTCGCACCCTACGTATTACCGCGGCTGCTGGCACGTAGTTAGCCGGTGCTTCTTCTGCAGGTACCGTCACTTGCGCTTCTTCCCTGCTGAAAGAGGTTTACAACCCGAAGGCCGTCATCCCTCACGCGGCGTCGCTGCATCAGGCTTTCGCCCATTGTGCAATATTCCCCACTGCTGCCTCCCGTAGGAGTCTGGGCCGTGTCTCAGTCCCAGTGTGGCCGGTCGCCCTCTCAGGCCGGCTACCCGTCGTCGCCTTGGTGAGCCACTACCTCACCAACAAGCTGATAGGCCGCGAGCCCATCCCCCACCGAAAAACTTTCCACACGATACCCATGCGGGTCCGTGTCGTATCCGGTATTAGCCCCGGTTTCCCGGAGTTATCCCAGAGTGAGGGGCAGGTTGCTCACGTGTTACTCACCCGTTCGCCACTGATCAGGAAGGAGCAAGCTCCCTCCGTCACCGTTCGACTTGCATGTGTTAAGCACGCCGCCAGCGTTCGTCCTGAGCCAGGATCAAACTCTCCGTTGATGTTTGCTACCCAACGACTCACAAGGAGCCGCGGGAAAACAGACCCCGAAGGGTTAAAAATCCGGCTGAAACAGAACCAAGCCCGCTGGACTTGATATCTCGTTAATCAACCAAAGGAAATTCGTCCGACATCACCAAGGACGCCGGGACGAGGTAATTGGCATCGATTTTTGGCACGCTGTTGAGTTCTCAAGGAGCGGACGCGCACCACCACCAGACTCACGCCTGGATCCGGGGCTACCGTTCTTGTTGTTGTCCGAGCTACCCGGCCGTTCTTGCGAACCGCCTCGCTGGCAACCCTTCAAACTTACTCGCTCTGCGCTTCCGGGTCAAACCCGGCCGGCTGGCTCCCGGGAGGGGATCCGGCCCGCTCGAGGTGTCCCTCGCGCTGAACGCAGGGAAAACATTAGCAGTGATTCCGGGGTGCTCTGACCACCCCCGGTCCAGCCCTCGGACGACGCAGGCCGCCCGGGGCGTCGATGCCCCGGGCGGCCTTGTCGCACACGCGGATCCGGCTCAGCTGTTGACCGCAGCCTGCGCGTCGACGACGCCGTAGCCGTAGACCGGGGTGTAGGTCCCCCGGGTGCCCGTGGCCGGCGTGACCGCCGTCGTCAGCAGCGCGTTCTCGACCTGGTCGACCGAGCGCCCCTGGGCGTACAGCAGCGCCGCGACGCCGGCCACGTGCGGCGTCGCCATGGAGGTCCCGGCATACGCGTCGTAGTCCTTCTGGCCGCACCCGGCGGACCCGGTGCCGACCGGCACGGTCGACCAGATGTCCTCGTCGCACTGGCCCGGCAGGCCCAGGGCCGACAGACCGGCACCGCCGGGTGCCGACACCGACTTGTGGTCCAGCTTGTTGGGCAGCTCGGAGTACCAGCTGTGCAGCCCCCGCTTGTCGGTCGCGCCCACGCAGATGGCCACGCTGTCGAAGGCCGGGTCGTTGCACAGGGCCGTCGAGCTGTTGCCGGCCGCGGCCACCGTGAGGACGCCCTTGGACCGCGCGTAGGCGATCGCGTCCTTCATCGCCGTGTCCACGCCGGTGATCGACAGGACCTGGCCTCCGGGCAGCGAGCCGAGGCTCATGTTGATGACGTTCGCGCCGTGGTCGGCCGCCCAGCGGATGCCGTCGGCGATGTCCTGGCTGGAGCCGGAGCCCGCCTCGAGCACCTTGACCGGCAGGATCTTGGCGTTCGGCGCCACCCCCACGACGCCGATGCCGTTGCCCCGGACCGCGGCGATGGTCCCGGCCACGTGGGTGCCGTGCTCGTCGCCGTTGTTGGTGCCGTCCGGACCGCGGAAGTCGCCGTTGCCGCACGGGCGTGTGTTCGCGCAGCCGGTGAAGGTCGCCCCCTGCAGGATCTGACCCTGCAGATCCGGCTGGCTGAAGTCGATGCCGGTGTCGACGACCGCCACGACGGCCCCCGCGCCCGTGGTCCTCGCCCACGCCTGCTCGGCGTGGATCTGCTGGAGCCCCCAGAGCTTGCCGTAGAGGGGGTCGTTGGTCGCGGCCTGGGCCGACGGTGCGGCCAGCGCAGCCGTCCCGAGGGCCAGCACCCCCGCGAGCGCCGTGGTCGTCCTGCGTGTCCATCGCATCGCTGCTGTGTTCCCTTCGTCAGCCCGGGGACAGCGGCCAGCCCCGGGTCCGGGCTGCACAACGGGATGGGTGTGTGCCGGGTCACGCCCGTCTCGCCCTTTGGGCCACCGTTCACCCGACGGACACCCGCGGCCGCCCGTCGTGACCGAACCGGCCTACCCCGGGTGCGAGGATCGACGCGTGCATGCCGCCGCCGCAGTTCTTGCGCTGGTCGGGACGGTCACCGCCGTCGCCGGGCTGGCCCGCCGCTACGACGTGTCCGCCCCGCTGGTCCTCACGCTGGTGGGCGTGGCGGCGTCATACCTGCCGTTCGTGCCGCCGGTGCACCTGAGCGCGCAGGTCGTGCTGGTCGGCCTGCTGCCTCCCCTGCTGTATGCCGCGGCGATCCGCAGCTCCCTGGTCGACTTCAAGGACAACCGCCGCGCGATCGGCTTCCTCTCGGTGGGCCTGGTCATCTTCACGGCCGCCGGCGTCGGGCTGGTCGCCTGGTGGCTGCTGCCGGTGCCGCTGTCGGCGGCGTTCGCGCTCGGCGCCGTCGTCGCCCCGCCGGACGCCGTGGCCGCGACCGCGATCGCCCGCCGGATCGGCCTGCCCCGCCGGGTCGTGACCGTGCTCGAGGGCGAGTCCCTGGTCAACGACGCCACCGCGCTGGTCTGCCTGCGCACCGCCATCGCCGCCATCGCCGGGTCGGTCAGCGTCGGCGGGGTCGCCGCCCAGTTCGCCCTCTCGGCCGTCGGCGGCCTGGTCGTGGGCGTGGTGGTCGCCGCCCTCGTCGGCCTGGTCCGCAAGCACGTCACCGACTCGGTGCTGGACACCTCGCTGTCCTTCATGACCCCGTTCCTCGCCTACCTCCCGGCGGAGGCGATCCACGCCTCGGGCGTGCTGGCCGTCGTGGTCGCCGGGCTCCTGCTCGGGCACCAGGCCCCGGTGCTGCAGAGCGCCTCCTCGCGGCTGAGCGAGCGGATCAACTGGAGCACCATCCAGTTCCTGCTGGAGAACGTCGTGTTCCTGGTCATCGGCCTGCAGGTGCGCTGGGTGCTCGACGACGTCCGGCACTCCCACCTCGGGATCGGCCAGATCGTCGGCGCCTGCCTGGCCGTGCTGGTGGCCGTCATCGTGCTGCGGCCGCTGTGGATCTTCCCCTCGCGCTACCTGGCCATCCGCCCGGGGCCGGACCGGCTCGGCCGGTCCACCCCGTGGACGCACACCGCGATCGTGTCCTGGGCCGGGATGCGCGGCGTGGTCACCCTCGCCGCCGCCTTCGTCCTCCCGGAGGGCACGCCCCACCGCGAGGTGCTCGTGCTGGCCGCCCTGGTCGTCGTCGCCGGCACCCTGCTGGTCCAGGGCTTCTCGCTGCCCTGGGTGGCCCGCCGCCTCGGCGTGCACGGCCCGGACCCGCGGGAGGACGCCCTCCAGGAGGCGACGGTGCTGCAGACCGCCGTCAAGGCCGGCCTCCTCGAGCTCGACAAGGTCGCGGAGGAGACCGACGCCGACACCGTGCAGGTGCTCCGGGCCCGCGCCGAGACCCGCACCAACATCGTCTGGGAGCGCCTCGGCAGCCCCGACTCCGACCGCGAGACACCCAGCGAGACCTACCGGCGGCTGCGCCTGGCGATGCTCGCCGCCGAGCGCGACGCGGTGCTGGAGATCCGGGACGACGGGCGCGCCGACCACGAGGTCCTCGAGCACGTCATGGCTGCCCTCGACCTCGAGGAGTCCATGCTCGACCGGGTCGAACGGCGCACCCAGGACCTGCGCGGCGAGCCGCTCCTGCCCCCCGAGCCCGTCGGCGGTGAGTGCCCCCACCTGGAGGAGGCCGGCATCCACGTGCAGCCGCAGACGCCGGCCGGCTGCCCCGACTGCGAGCGCGAGGGGACGGTGCCCGTCCATCTGCGGCTCTGCCTCACCTGTGGCAATGTCGGCTGCTGCGACTCGTCCGTCGGCCGTCACGCCGAACGGCACTTCCGGAACACCGGGCACCCCGTGGTGCGCAGCTTCGAGCCGGGCGAGGCGTGGAGATGGTGCTACGTGGACAACATCGTGGGCTGACGCAGGGACCCGGCCACCCGCGATACCGACAGGGGAGGACCGGCGGATGACCGCGACGATGCACGAGGCCGAGCTGGGATCGGCGACCCGCAAGGTCGCCCGCCGGCTCTCGCCCTACCTGGCGCTGCTGTACTTCGTGAACTACCTGGACCGCACGAACATCGCGTTCGCCGGCCCCAACGGCATGAACGACGAGCTCGGGCTGAGCGCCACGGCGTTCGGCTTCGCCTCCGGGGTCTTCTTCATCGGCTACCTGCTGCTCGAGGTGCCCAGCAACATGGCGCTGCACCGCTTCGGCGCCCGCCGCTGGATCGCCCGGATCATGCTCACGTGGGGCCTGGTCGCCGGCGCGATCGCCTTCGTGCCCAACGGGACCACGCTGGTCGCGCTCCGGTTCGTGCTCGGTATCGCCGAGGCCGGCTTCTTCCCCGGGATCATCCTCTACCTGACCTACTGGTTCCCCCAGCGCGACCGCGCCCGGGTCACCGCCCTGTTCATGGCCGCGGTGCCGATCTCCTCCGCGCTGGGCGCGCCGCTGTCCTCGCTGCTCATCGAGCACGGCCAGGGGCTGTTCGGCCTGTCCGGCTGGCGCACGATGTTCCTGTTCGAGGGCGTGCCGGCGGTGCTGCTCGGCGTGGTCACCTGGTGGTTCCTCACCGACCGCCCGCGCGACGCCGCCTGGCTGGAGCCCGCCGAGCGCGAGGCCCTGGCCACGGTGATGGAGGCCGAGGACGCGGCCAAGGAGCGGGAGTACCACGTCGGCCTGCGCGCATCGCTGACCCGCGGCCGGGTCTGGGCCCTGGCCTTCGTCTACTTCGGCATCGTCTACGGCCTCTACGCCCTCGGCTTCTTCCTGCCCACGATCATCAAGGGCTTCGAGACCCAGTTCGGCACCAGCTACTCCCTCCTCGAGCGGGGACTGATCAACTCGGTCCCCTACGTCGTCGGCGCCGTCGCGATGGTGCTCTGGGCGCGCCACGGCGACCGCACCCGCGAGCGCGTCTGGCACGTGGCGCTGCCCGCCTTCGTCGGCGGCGCGGCGATCCCCGTGGCGCTCTACCTCGGCAGTCCGCTCGCGGCGATGGTGGCCGTGACCGTGTGCGCCACCGGGGTGATGTGCGCCCTGCCGACGTTCTGGGCCCTCCCGACGACCTTCCTCACCGGGGCGGCAGCCGCAGGCGGTATCGCGCTGGTCAACTCGGTGGGCAACACGGCTGGGTTCGTGGCCCCCTATGTGACCGGGTGGCTGGCGGACCTGACCGGCAGCCAGAAGACGGGGCTGTGGGTGGTCGGCCTGGCGATGGTCCTCGCCGGTGCCGTCGCGGTCGCGATCAAGGCCGCCCCGTCCCGGCCGGCCGGGCCCGGGCCGGCCGACGGGCAGGACGCGGCAGCGGGACTGCACGCGACGAGCCAACAGGCAAGGGCCCAGCAGGCAACGGGGGCCTCGGCGGGAGCGGGCACCGGCTCGGGGACGGTCTCCGGGTAGCCTCCCCGCATGCCTGCGAGCGCCACCCCCTTCGTCCTCGGATCCGCCTCCCCCGCCCGCCTGGAGACCCTGCGCAAGGCCGGGATCGACCCCTTCGTGCTGGTCAGCGAGGTCGACGAGGACGCGGTGGTGGCCCGGGCCCGTGAGGTCTACGGCGACCTCACGCCCGATGACCTGGCCCTGCTGCTCGCCCGGGCCAAGTGCGAGGCGGTCTCGGACCTGCTGCAGTCGGAGGACGCGCCGGGGGACGCCCCCGAGGCGGCGATCGTGCTCGGGTGCGACTCCGTGCTCGAGCTCGACGGCGAGATGCACGGCAAGCCCGCTGACGCCGCCGAGGCGACCGAACGCTGGCAGCGGATGCGCGGGCGCTCCGGCGTCCTGCACACCGGCCACTGGCTGATCGACGACCGCGACGCCGAGGACGGCGGCACCGGGGCGACCCTGGGCGCGGTCGCCTCCACGACCGTCCACTTCGCCAAGCTCACCGACGAGGAGATCGCCGACTACGTGGCCACCGGCGAGCCGCTGCTGGTGGCCGGGGCGTTCACCCTCGACGGCCTCGGCGGCCCGTTCGTGACCAGCGTCGAGGGCGACCCCTCCAACGTCATCGGCGTCAGCCTGCCGCTGCTGCGCGAGCTGCTCGGCGAGATCGGCGTGACCTGGTCCGAGCTCTCCCGCGCCTGAGACGCGGTTCAGGCGCGGTTGAGGACCGGCTGGGCCGGGGACGGCACCCGCTTGCGGGGCCGTCACCGAGCCGTCACCCGACATACGCCGAATGCGGTTGTCGCTGTCAGGGGCGGCGGTTAGGTTCTTCGGGTCATGGTGATCCCGATGGACCTCCCGAGGGGCGCGGTGGCGGCCGGGGACGACGACGTCCGCGCGCTGCCGATGCTGTCGCGTGACCAGGCCGAGGGCTACGTCGCGATGGTGTGCTTCAAGCACGGACCTCCGCGGCTGACCGGGGTCGAGCTCGAGTGGACCCTCCACCACCAGGACGACCCGACGCGCCCCGTCGAGGTCACCGACCTGGTGCGGGCACTCGGGACCCACGCGCCCACCACGATCGACCCGCACAGCCCCCACCTGCCCCTCCCCGCCGGCTCCCTGGTGACCGTGGAGCCCGGCGGTCAGGTCGAGATCTCCTCGGCCCCCAGCACCTCCCTCGGCTCGCTGCTCGAGGCGGCCCTCGCCGACGCCGACGCGCTCGGCGCCCTCCTGGCCCCGCACGGCCTGACCCGTGGCCAGCACGGCCTCGACCCGCACCGGCCCACCCGGCGCATCCTGCGCACGCCGCGCTACGACGCGATGGAGGAGTTCTTCTCCCTCCTGGGGCCGCACGGCCCCCGCATGATGACCAGCACCGCCAGCCTGCAGGTCTGCGTCGACCTCGGCGAGGCCCACGAGGCGGTCGCGCGGTGGGACGCCGTCCACGCGCTCGGCCCCGTGCTGACCGCCGTCTTCGGCAACTCCCGCGTCCTGGCCGGGCAGGACACGGGCTGGGTGTCGGCGCGGCTGCGCTCCACGCTCGCGACCGCGCCCCCGGCGACGTTCGCCCCCGCCCGGACGCCCGACCCGGTCGGGCAGTACGCCCGGATGGCCCTGGACTCCCCGGTCCTGTGCGTGCGGCGCGAGCAGGGCGCGTGGACCGCGCCGGCCGGCCTGACCTTCGCCGACTGGGTCGCGCGGCCCGACACCATCGGGCGCCGGCCGACGGCCGAGGACCTCGACTACCACCTGACCACGCTCTTCCCACCGGTGCGCCCGCACGGCTACCTCGAGGTGCGCTACCTCGACGCGCAGACCGGCGACACGTGGCTCGCCCCGGTCACCGTGCTGACCACCCTGCTCGCCGACCCGGCGCGGGTCGACCAGGTGCTCGAGGTGACCCAGGAGAGCGCCGACCAGTGGCTGACCGCCGCACGGGTGGGGCTGGACGACGACGCCCTCGCCCGGACCGCGACCACCGTCCTCACGATGGCCCTGGCCGCCCTCGACAGCGCCGCCCTCCCGTCACAGCTGGAGGCGCAGGTGCGCGACCAGCTGCAGCAACGACTCGACCACGCCCTGAGCCGGAGGTGCTCGGCATGACCGCAACACCGGACCTGACCAGCATGGAGCAGGAGAAGCTGCGCTCCCACGTCGCCGAGGTCCTCACCCGGGCGCGGGTGCGCAGTGCCGCGCTCACCGACGCGGTCGACGACGAGGACCTCACCCGGCAGCACTCCCGCCTGATGTCGCCGCTGGTGTGGGACCTGGCCCACATCGGCAACCAGGAGGAGCTCTGGCTGGTCCGTGACGTGGGCGGCCGCGACCCCGTGCGCCAGGACATCGACGAGCTCTACGACGCGTTCAAGCACGCCCGGGCCGACCGGCCGGCGCTGCCGCTGCTCGGCCCGGCCGAGGCGCGCGGCTACGTCAGCGAGGTCCGCGACAAGGTCCTCGACGTGCTGGACCACGCGGCGCTCGGGGGCCGGCCGCTGCTCGAGGGTGCCTTCGCGTTCGGCATGATCGCCCAGCACGAGCAGCAGCACGACGAGACGATGCTGGCGACCCACCAGCTGCGCGCCGGAGCGCCCGTGCTCGACGCGCCCCCGCCCCCGCCGGGACGCCGGCTCCCCGCCCGCGAGGTGCTCGTGCCCGCCGGGGCGTTCACCATGGGCACCTCGACCGAGCCGTGGGCGCTGGACAACGAGCGCCCCGCCCACCAGGTGCACGTCGACGCCTTCGTGATCGACACCGCACCGGTGACCTGCGGCGACTACCTCGCCTTCGTCGAGGCCCGCGGCTACCACGACCCGCAGTGGTGGTCCCCCTCCGGCTGGTCCCACCGGCAGCAGGCCGGCATCCACGCCCCCCGGTTCTGGGAGCGTGACGGCGACCGCTGGGTGCGCACCCGCTTCGGCGTGCGCGAGGCGCTGCCGCTGGACGAGCCCGTCGTGCACGTCAGCTTCCACGAGGCCGAGGCCTACGCCGCGTGGGCGGGCAAGCGGCTGCCCACCGAGGCCGAGTGGGAGAAGGCCGCGCGCCACGACCCCGCCTCCGGCCGCTCCCGCCGCTACCCGTGGGGCGATGAGGACCCGACGCCGGCCCACGCCAACCTCGGCCAGCGCCACCTGCGCCCGGCCGCGGTCGGCGCCTACCCGCTCGGGGCCTCCCCGCTCGGCGTCGAGCAGCTCATCGGCGACGTGTGGGAGTGGACCAGCAGCGACTTCGCCGGCTACCCCGGCTTCGCCGTCTTCCCCTACGCCGAGTACTCGCAGGTCTTCTTCGGGCCGAAGTACAAGGTGCTGCGCGGCGGCTCCTTCGGCACCGACCCGGTCGCCTGCCGCGGCACGTTCCGCAACTGGGACCACCCGATCCGGCGGCAGATCTTCGCCGGCTTCCGATGCGCCCGCGACGCCCGACCCGAGGAGCTCGGCTGAGCCATGTGCCGGCACCTGGCCTACGTCGGCCCCGAGGTGGCGCTCGCCGACGTCGTGCTCGACCCGCCGCACTCGCTCCTGCACCAGAGCTGGGCGCCGCAGGACATGCGTCAGGGCGGCACGATCAACGCCGACGGGTTCGGCCTCGGGTGGTACCCCTCCCCCGGTGGTGACGGCGCGCGATACCGCCGGGCCTGCCCGATGTGGGCGGACGGGTCGCTGCGCGACCTGGCCACGTCGCTGCGCTCGACCGCGGTCCTCGCGGCCGCCCGCAGCGCCACGGTCGGTATGCCGGTCGTGGAGTCCGCGTGCGCGCCCTTCGCCGAGGGGCGCTGGCTGTTCAGCCACAACGGCGTCGTGCGGGGCTGGCCCGGCTCGGTCGCCGAGCTCGCCGGCGGGCTGCCGGTGACCGACCTGGCCACGCTCGACGCCCCCACCGACGCGGCCCTGCTGTGGGCGCTGGTGCGGCACCGGCTGCGGGCGGGCAAGCACGCGGTGGAGGCCCTCGAGGGGGTCGTCGCCGAGGTCGCGTCGGCCGCCCCCGACTCGCGGCTGAACCTGCTGCTCACCGACGGGCAGGCTGTCACAGCGACGACGTGGTGGCACTCGCTGTGGGTGCGCCGCGGCGAGGGCTCGGTGGCGGTCAGCTCCGAGCCGTGGGACCCCGATGACGCCTCGTGGGTGACGGTGCCCGACCGGCACGTGCTGCACGCGACGCCGACGACGTTCGAGATGCATCCGATCGATGACAAGGGACGGGCATGAGCCAAGCGCAGGTCGACACGTACCTCACCGCCGACGACGCCGGCAAGGCGCTGCGGGCCGACGCCGAGCACGGGCTGACCGGCTCGCCGAAGTGGCTGCCGCCGAAGTGGTTCTACGACGCCCGGGGCAGCGAGCTGTTCGAGGACATCACGCGGCTGCCGGAGTACTACCCGACCCGGGCCGAGCGGGAGATCCTGCGGACCCGGGCGGGCGAGATCGCCGCGCACACCGGCGCGCGGTCGCTCGTCGAGCTGGGGTCGGGCTCGTCGGAGAAGACCCGCCTGCTGCTGGATGCGTTGCGGGACAACGGTTCCCTGCGCACGTTCGTGCCGCTGGACGTGTCGGGATCGGCGCTGCGCGAGGCCGTCGAGGCGATCACGGCCGACTACCCCGGGCTGGCGATCCACGGCGTCGTCGGCGACTTCACCCAGCACCTGCACCGGCTGCCCGGTGAGGCACCCCGGCTCGTCGCCTTCCTCGGCGGCACGATCGGCAACCTCCTGCCGCGCGAGCGCGCGACCTTCCTGCAGGGCGTGCGCGACGTCCTCGAGCCCGGCGAGTGGCTGCTGCTCGGCACCGACCTGGTCAAGGACGAGGCCACCCTGGTGGCGGCCTACGACGACGCGGCCGGGGTCACGGCGGAGTTCAACCGCAACGTGCTGCACGTGCTCAACCGCGAGCTGGGGGCCGACTTCGACGTCGCAGCCTTCCGCCACCGCGCGGTGTGGGACGCCGAGCAGGAGTGGATCGAGATGCGCCTGGTGGCCACGCGGGCGATGCACGTGGAGCTGCCCGAGATCGGCCTGGCGGTGGACTTCGCAGAGGGCGAGCAGATGCGCACCGAGATCTCGGCGAAGTTCCGCCGCGACAAGGTCGCCGCCGAGCTGGACTCCGCCGGGTTCGCACTCGACCAGTGGTGGACCGACGAGGCCGGCCGCTTCGCCCTCTCCCTCGCGCGGGCGCTCTGAGGGGTCCCGGCCGGGCTCAGGCCTCGAACAGGGTCTGGCCGACCCACCCGCCGGGACGCACGCCCGGCGGGACGGCCCAGAGGCCTGAGCCGGTGTGCTGGAGGTACTCCATCATCGTGTCGTTGCGCGAGAGCCGGTTCTGCATCGGGACGTACTGCGTGCGGGGGTCGCGGCAGAACGCGACGAAGAACAGCCCGGCGTCCAGGTGGCCGAACCCGTCCGAGCCGTCGACGAAGCTGTAGCCGCGTCGCAGGATCCGGTGCCCCCCGTTGCCGTCGGGGTGCGCCAGCGCCACGTGGGAGTCCCTCGGCAGGTTCGCCGGCTGCACGGCGTCGCGCTCCTGCACCCCGCCCAGCGGCGCGCCGTTCGCCTTGTGCCGGCCGGTCACCTGCTCCTGCTCGTCCAGGGAGGTGCGGTCCCAGGTCTCGATGTGCATCCGGATCCGGCGCGCGACGAGGTAGCTGCCACCGGTCATCCAGGCGGCCCCGTCGCCGGCGTCGGCCCAGACGTGCTGCCGCAGCGCGTCGGCGTCGTCGCCGGCGATGTTGTTGGTGCCGTCCTTGAACCCGAAGAGGTTGCGCGGGGTCTGCGCCTGCGGCGTCGTCGAGGAGGTCTTGCCGAAGCCGAGCTGGCTCCAGCGCACCGCGACCGTGCCGAACCCGATGCGGGCCAGGTTGCGCACGGCGTGCACGGCGACCTGAGGGTCGTCGGCGCACGCCTGGACCACGAGGTCGCCGCCGCTGCGGGCCGGGTCGAGCGCGTCCTTCGGGAAGTGCGGCAGGTCGACCAGCGCGGCCGGCCGCCTGCCCTCCAGGCCGAAGCGGTCCTTGCCGTCCCTCTCGAAGAAGGTCGGGCCGAAGCCGATGGTGATGGTCAGGCGGCTCGCGGGAAGGCCCAGCGCCTCGCCGGTGTCCTCCGGGGGCGCCTCCTTGACCGACGGGATCGCCCCACCCGGTCCGGCCTCGCGGCCCTGCGTCATCCGGGCCGCGGCCGCGGTCCAGGCCTTCAGCAGGGCGATGACGTCCTCGCGGCTGTCGCTGGTGACGTCGAACGCGGCCATGTGCAGCCGGTCCTGCACCGCCGAGGCGATGCCGGCCTGGTGCTCCCCGTGGAACGGGACCGGGCTCCCCTGCGGCGCGGCGGCCTCCCCGGGACCGACCCGGAAGACCGAGGCCCCGCTCCCCTCGGCCAGGGCGACCCCGACGGCACCCGCCGCTGCGGCAGCGCCGAAGCCGAGCGCCTGGCGGCGGCTGAGCGCACTCATGCGACAGCCGCGGCGAGGTGGGACAGCGGCTCGGCCAGGGCGTCGACGGCCTGGGAGAGCTCCGAGCGCCGGGCCTGGGTGACCGTGTCGTAGGAGACGTAGCCCGCGCCCCTGCGGTACTTCGCGAGCAGCGCCTCGACAGCGGCGAACCACTGGTCGAGCTGGGCCGCCAGCTCCGGCCGGCGCTCGGCCACCACCGGCCTGAGCAGCGTGAACGCCCGCCTCGCGCCGGCCACGTTGGCGGCGAAGTCCGACAGGTCGGTGTGGCTGAAGGCCTCCTCCTCGCCGGTGACCTTGCCGGTGGCGACCTCGTCGAGCAGCTCCTTGGCGCCGTTGGCCATCGAGGTGGGGGTGATCCCGGCCTTCGGGATGCGGGCGACGAGGTCGGTCAGGTCGTGCACCAGCGCCGTCGCGACCGGCGTCAGGCCGGCCGTGCTGCCCTTGGTCCAGAGCTGCTTCTCGATGACGTGCCAGCCGGTCCACCGCTGCCCCGCCTCGAGGTCAGCCTCGCGCAGATCGACCTTGGGGTCCACGTCGCCGAACGCCTCGGCCACCGGCTCCATCGCCTCCCAGCCGACCCGGCTGGTCCAGTACAGCTCCCGGGCCTTCGCGACGTCGCCGGCGGCGATCGCCGCCTGGAGCCGGCGTGCCCCGGTGAGGGAGGCACTCGCCTGCTGCGCGACATACGCGCGGTATGCCGCGACCGCCCTGGCGAGGCGGGGGTCCGTGCTGCCGCCCGCCTTCGCCGCCGTCACGACGAGGCTGCCGTTGACCGGGGTGCCGCTCGTGCCGGGCAGGCACTGCAGCGTGTGCGTGCCGGCGGTCAGCTCGAGGGTCATGTCCTGGGAGGTGCCGGGCTGGATGCCCTCGCGCTCGACCACCTGGGTGCCGTCGGGGCGCAGGACGTAGAGCTCGGTGACCTCCCTGCCGCCGTTGTGGACCCGCACGACCTGCGTGCCGGCGGGGACCGACGCCACGTCGGCCCTGCACACCCTGGCCGTGGACGTGACGACGACGGCCGGACGGGCCGCACCGGTCCGGTCGGCGGACGGGGTGCCAGCCGACGGGCCTGCGGCAGGGCTGCCGCAGGCCGTGGCCGCGAGGGCAGGCAGGACGAAGGAGAGGACCACGCGGGGATTCACGAAGGTTAGCCTTACCTAACCTCCTGTGCGGGTCAAATCCCGCCCACCCTCAGACCGGCGGGACCCCCCGGCGGCGCTGGCTGAAGGCGCGGTCGCGGCGGGCCGCGTAGCGCAGCCGGTGCAGCAGCTCCTCGCGCAGCGCGTCGGCCTCGATGATCCCGTCGAGGACCAGGTCGGCCGCCAGGCGCTCGAGGTCCACGTCCTCCTCGTACTCCCGGCGCTTGTCCCGGACGAAGCGCTCGCGCTCGTCGAGGTCCTCGATCTCGTTGATCTTGTTGGCGTAGACCGCGTTGACCGCGGCCTCCGGACCCATCACGGCGATCCGCGCGGTGGGCAGGGCCAGCGTCGCGTCCGGACCGAAGCCCGGCCCGGCCATGGCGTAGAGCCCGGCGCCGTAGGCCTTGCGGACGACCACGGAGAACTGCGGCACCGTGGCCTCGGAGACGGCGGTGATCATCTTGGCGCCGTGGCGGATGATGCCGCCCCGCTCGACCTCGGAGCCGATCATGAAGCCGGGCACGTCGGCGAGGTAGATCAGCGGGATGTTGAAGGCGTCGCACAGCCAGATGAACCGGGCGGCCTTGTCGGCACTGTCGGAGAAGAGCACCCCGCCCTTGACCATCGAGTTGTTGGCCACGATGCCGACCGTCTCGCCGGCCATCCGGCCGAACCCGGTGACGAGCTCGGCGGCGAACAGCGGCTTGACCTCGAAGAAGGAGTCCTCGTCGACCAGGCCGTCGATCACCTCGTGGATGTCGAAGGGCTGGCTCTCCTTCTCCGGGACCGTCGTGCGGGTCAGCGGCCGGGAGGGCTCCTCCGGCACGTAGGAGGGCGCCTCAACCCGCCAGCTGGGGGGCAGGTAGGAGAAGTAGAGCTTGGCCAGCTCGATGGCGTCGGTGTCGTCGGAGGCCAGCAGGTCGCCGCAGCCGGAGACGGTGCAGTGCATCCGCGCCCCGCCCATCTCCTCCAGCGACACCTTCTCGCCGACCACCATCTCGGCCATGCGCGGGCTGCCGAGGTACATCGAGGCGTTGCCGTCGACCATGATCACGATGTCGGTGAACGCCGGGATGTAGGCGCCACCGGCGGCCGAGGGCCCGAACAGGCAGCAGATCTGCGGCACCTTGCCCGACAGCGCGACCTGGTTGTGGAAGATGCGGCCCGCGCCCCGGCGCCCCGGGAACAGCTCGACCTGGTCGGTGATCCGGGCGCCCGCGGAGTCGACGAACCAGAAGATCGGCAGCTCCTCGCGCAGCGCCATCTCGGTGGCGCGCACGATCTTCTCCACGGTGCGCGCGCCCCACGAGCCCGCCTTGACCGTCGGGTCGTTGGCCACGACGATCGCCGGCCGGCCGTCGACCGTGCCCCGGCCGGTGACCACGCCGTCGGCCGGAAGGCCGGCCGCCATCGCGTTGGCGTAGCGACCGTCCTCGACGAACGAACCCTCGTCGAACAGCAGCGCGATCCGCTCGCGGACGTAGAGCTTGTTCTGCGAGGCCAGCTTGGCCGCCGCCTTCTCCGGCGGCAGCGCCGAGGCGTCGTAGGCCGCCGACAGGCGCTGGCGCACGTTGGCCACCCGCGGGTCTCCCCCGTCGGTGGGACCGGCGAAGGGGCGCTTGGGCTGGGAGCTCAGGCTCGTCATACCGACATCTTCCTTGAAGGACAACGGGTTCAGGCGGTGGGCAGGCCGAGGCCGCGGGCGATGACCATGCGCTGGACCTCGCTGGTGCCCTCGCCGATCTCCAGGATCTTGGCGTCGCGGTAGAAGCGGGCGACCGGGAACTCCTCCATGAAGCCGTTGCCACCGAAGACCTGGGTGGCGATGCGCGTCCCGGAGACCGCGGCCTCGGTGGAGTAGAGCTTGGCGATCGCGGCAGCCTGCTTGACCTCGGCGACCGAGCGGCGGCCGTGGTGCAGCTCGTCCTTGAGCCAGGCGGCCTTGTAGGTCAGCGTGCGGGCGGCCTCGACCATGACGGCGAGGTCGGCGACCTGGAAGGAGACGCCCTGGTTGGCGCCGATCGGGCGGCCGAACGCCATCCGGGTCTTCGCGTAGGAGGTCGAGGCCTCCAGGCAGGCCTGCGCCAGGCCGACGGCGAGCGCCGAGATGGCGATGCGGCCGTCGTCGAGGGTCTTGAGGAACTGCTTGAAGCCCGAGCCCTGCTCGCCGAGCAGGTTGCCGGCAGGGACGCGGCAGCCGTCGAAGGAGAGGCCGTGGGTGTCGGAGGCGTGCCAGCCGAGCTTGTCGTAGGCCGGCTCGACGGTGAAGCCGGGCGTGCCGGCGGGAACCATGATCGCGCTGAGCTGCGCCGAGCCGTCGGGGTTCTCCCCGGTGCGGGCGGTGACGGTGACGACCGAGGTGATGTCGGTGCCGGAGTTGGTGATGAACGCCTTGGCGCCGTTGATGACCCACTCCTCCCCCTCGAGGCGGGCCTTGGTGCGGGTGGCCCCGGCGTCGGAGCCGGCCTCGGGCTCGGTCAGCCCGAACGCCGCGAGCGCGCGACCGGCGACCAGGTCGGGCAGCCAGCGCTCCTTCTGCTCCTGGGAGCCGTAGGTCAGGATCGGGTTGATGCCCAGGCCGACGCCGGCCGAGAGGGTGATGCCGATCGACTGGTCGACCCGGCCGAGCTCCTCGATCGCCACGCACAGCGAGGTGAAGTCGGCGTCGGCACCGCCGAACTCCTCCGGCGCGACGAGGCCGAACAGGCCCAGCTCGCCCATCTTGGGCACCAGCTCGGAGGGGAAGTAGTGGTCGCGGTCCCACTGCGCGATGTGCGGGGCCACCTCGGCCTCGGCGAACTCGCGCACGACGGCGCGGAAGTCCTCATGGTCCTTGCTGAGCTCGAACATCCAGGGGCCCTTCGATCGCGCCGGCGAGGGGTGGGCCGACGACTGCTTGACGTTGACGTCAACGTAAAGCACGATCAGGCCCATGACAAGGCCTGAGTCCCCCACCTGGTCGATCGCGCAGGTCGCCGAGGAGTTCGGCGTCACCCACCGCACGGTGCGCCACTACGAGGACCTCGGCCTGATCTCCCCCGAGCGCCGCGGCACCCAGCGCGTCTACCACCGCCGCGACCGCACCCGGCTCAACCTGATCCTGCGCGGCAAGCGCCTCGGCTTCCCGCTGGAGGAGATCCGCAAGATCGTCGACATGTATGACGAGCAGCCGGGTGAGGCGGGCCAGCTCACCTACCTGCTCGACCAGATCGGGGACCGCCGCCTGGAGCTGGAGCGCCGGCGCAAGGACATCGAGGACTCCCTGACCGAGCTCGACGACCTCGAGCGGCGCTGCCGCGAGGACCTGCGGCACCTGGGCTGACCGCCGGCGTCCTGCGCCGGCCGGGGCCGACCAGCCGTGCCGCACCATCTGGGCCGGGCCCACCGGGGTCGTCTACCGTGAAGGGCCGTCGCGCCCTGCACCCGCCGCCGAAGGATCCCCTCGTGAGCTCACGCCGCCCTGCGCTGGACGGCCTGCGCGCCGTCGCCGTCGGCGCGGTGATGGTCTACCACCTCGGCGGCGGCTCCGGCGCCGTCCTGCCCGGCGGCTACCTCGGCGTCGACGCCTTCTTCGTCCTCTCCGGCTACCTGATCACCAGCCTGCTGCTGGCCGAGCACGAGCGCACCGGCCGGGTCGACCTCGTCGCCTTCTGGGGACGGCGGGTCCGGCGGCTCTTCCCCGCACTGGTCCTCGTGCTGCTGGCCTGCGCCGGGTGGGTCTGGTGGACCGGCCCGGTCGAGCACTGGGCCGACCGGCGCGGCGACCTGCTGGCGACCCTGTTCTACGTCGCCAACTGGCACTTCGCCGGCAGCGGCGAGGACTACTTCGCGGCCTACGCCGGCGCCTCGCCGCTGCGGCACGCCTGGTCCCTGGCCGTCGAGGAGCAGTTCTACCTGCTCTGGCCGGCGCTGGTCTGGGCCCTGCTGTCGTGGGGGCGCCGCCGGGGGCTCGGCGGGCGTCGCCGGGTCGCCGTCGCCGCCGGCGTGGGCCTGGTGCTCTCCGCGGCGGCGATGGCCCTCGAGCACGCGCTGACCACGCCCTCGCGGGCCTACTACGGCACCGACGGCCGGGTCCAGGAGCTCGCGGTCGGGGTGCTGCTGGCCGTGGCCCTGCCGCGCCTGCGCGAGCGCGTGGCCCGCCGCGGGCTCACGCTGGTGCCGCTGGCCGGCGCCGTCGTGCTGGCCGCCGGCCTGGTGCTGCTGCCCGACTCCTCGCCGCTGTTCTACCGCGGCGGGGCGCTCGTGGTCTGCGTGGCCGTCGCCGCCGTCATCGCCGGCGTCGAGCTCGCGCCGGGCTCGCCCCTGGGTCGGGCCCTGTCGTGGCGGCCGCTGGTCGCGCTCGGCACGATCTCCTACGGCGTCTACCTCTGGCACTGGCCGGTCATCGTCGCCCTGCCGGTGACCGGCTCGCCGGGCGAGCCGTCCTGGTGGCTGCGCCAGGCCGCCCGCGTCGCCATCGCCCTGACCCTGTCCGTGGCCTCCTGGCGCCTCGTCGAGCGCCCCGTCCAGCAGGGCCGTATGCCGTGGGCCGGCCGGTCCGTGCCCCGGCTCGCCGTGGCCGCGGCCCTGGCCTCGGCCGTCGTGGCCGGCGCGTCGGTGACCGCCACCGCCCTGCCCTCGGGCCTCGGGGCCCAGCTCGCCGACCGCGCCGACTCCCCCTGCCCCGGCGAGGACGCCGACCCGCTGACGTCCTGCGTCAAGGTCTCCGGGGCCTCCAGGTCGGTGGTCCTCTTCGGCGACTCCACGGCCCGGGCGCTGGACCCGGGGCTGCGCGCATGGGCCGCCACCCACGACGCCCGCTACGTGCAGTCCGCCTGGGTGCGGTGCACCCCGACCGCGCTGCTCGTGGTGCCCAACGGCTCACCGGCCCCGGACGCGCCGGCGCAGACCTGCCACGACCGGGCCCGGCAGCGCCAGCTGGAGGTCCTTGACGCCGAGCGCGCCGCCGGACGGACCCCGGTCGTGCTGGTCGCGGACTTCTGGTCGCACCACCAGGGCATCCTCGCCGGGGGCACCCTGGTGTCGCCGGGGACTGCCGCCCACGCGCAGGCGGTCGAGACGGCATACCGGCAGCTCGTGCAGGAGGTGCGCGCCCGGGGCGGGCGCGTGGTCTTCCTGGCCCTGCCACCGCCGGGGCCCTCGCTGGGCACGGTGGTCGCGCGCGGGCGGCCGGCCGGCTCGTCGCAGCCGCTGGCGCCCGGCGGCAGCTACGTCGCGGGGTTCAACGACGTGCTGCGGCGGGTGGCCGCTGACAGCGCGGGTGCGGCCGTGGTCGTCGACGTCTCGGACGTGGTCTGCCCCGGCGGGACCTGCCCGGCGCTCATCGACGGCGTCGTGGTGCGCGCCGACGGCGTGCACTTCACGTCGCGGTTCGCCCGGCGGGTCGCCCCCGTCGTGCTGGCCCGGGCCGACGCGGCACTGGGTCACTGACCCGGCGCCGGTCGCTGACCCGGCCGTGGCGATCGCGCGCCCTCAGGCCTCGCTGGGCGGAGCCGGCAGGCTCATGTAGGCGATCCGGGTGTTCTCCTGACGGACCTTGCGCAGGCCGTCGAGGAGGATGCCGATCAGCAGTGTGATCACCGAGAGCAGCATCACCGAGGCGGCCAGGAACGCGGTCGGGAAGCGCGGCACCAGCCCGGTCCGGGCGAACTCGACGATGACCGGGGCGCCCAGGCCGAGGCCGACCAGCACCAGGGCCGCGGACAGCACGCCGTAGAGGGCCAGGGGGCGCTCGTGGTGCAGCAGCCGGGCGATCATCCGCAGGATGCGGAAGCCGTCGTGGTAGGTCCGCAGCTTGCTCTCCGAGCCTTCGGGCCGGTCCCGGAAGCCCACCGGCACCTCGGCCTGGGGCACCCGGTTGTTGATCGCGTGCACGGTCAGCTCGGTCTCGATCTCGAAGGCCCGGGAGACCGCGGGGAAGGACTTCACGAAGCGCCGGGAGAAGACGCGGTAGCCGCTGAGCATGTCGTTGACCGGGTGGCCGAAGATCACCGAGACGACCCGGTTGAAGAAGCGGTTGCCCATCTCGTGGCCCGAGCGGTAGGCACCGTCCCCCTCGGGGGTGCGCACGCCGGTCACGTGGTCGTAGGGACCCTCGAGCATCGTCTTGATCATCCGCGGCGCCGCGTCGGCGTCGTAGGTGTCGTCGCCGTCGATCATCAGGTAGATGTCGGCGTCGACGTCGGCCAGGGCCCGGCGGATCACGTTGCCCTTGCCCTTGAGCGTCTCCTGGCGCACCACCGCGCCGGCGGCGGCGGCCACCTCGGCCGTCCGGTCGCTGCTGGCGTTGTCGTAGACGTAGACCACGGCGCCGGGGACGGCCGCCCGCAGGTCGTTGACCACCTTGGCCACGGCGGCTTCCTCGTTGTAGCAAGGCACGATCGCCGCAATCGTTGTTCTGGTGTTCATGCTCGGGGCCCCTGGGTCACACGCAGCGGAAAGCTGCCGGTCACTTGCCGCCGCACCATAGCCCACCAGCCTTGGAACGCCCGGCTGCGACGCGGCCCCTGACCAGCGGGTTCAGGGGCCGCGCCGCGGCGTCAGGTGCTCAGGCCCCGGGGTTCATGGTGTCCGGGTCGGGGCCGATCCGGCCGCCGTCGTCCAGGCCCGCGATCGCCGCCATGTCGGCCTCGTCGAGCTCGAAGCCGAACACGTCGAAGTTCTCCGCGATGCGCGAGGGCGTCACCGACTTGGGGATCACGACGTTGCCCAGCTGCAGGTGCCAGCGCAGGATCACCTGGGCGGGCGTGCGGGAGTGCTTGCGCGCGATACCGGCGATGGACTCGTCCTGGAGGAGGTCACCGCCCTGGGCAAGGGGGCTCCAGGCCTCGGTGACGATGCCGTGCTGGGCGTGGAAGCGGCGCAGCTCCTGCTGCTGGAGGCGCGGGTGCAGCTCGACCTGGTTGATGGCCGGTGCCTCGCCCGTCTCGTCGATGAGCCGCTGCAGGTGCGCCGACTGGAAGTTGCAGACACCGGCGGCGCGGATGCGGCCGTCGGCGCGCAGCTGCAGCAGCGCCTTCCAGGTGTCGACGTAAGCGTCCTTGGCCGGGGTGGGCCAGTGGATGAGGTAGAGGTCGACGTAGTCCTGCCCGAGCCGCTTGGCCGACGCCTCGAACGCGCGCAGGGTCGAGTCGTAGCCCTGGTCGTCGTTCCACACCTTCGTGGTCAGGAAGATCTCGTCACGGGAGACGTCGGTGGTGGCCAGCGCCCGGCCCACGCCGTCCTCGTTCTCGTAGATGCGGGCGGTGTCGATGCTGCGGTAGCCGACCTCGAGGGCGGTCGTGACGGCGGCGGTCGCCTCCTCGTCGGAGACCTGCCACACGCCGAAGCCGAGCTGGGGGATGTGGATGGTGCTGTTACCGGCGGTCAGGGTCACGTTCGGAACAGAAGTCATGTGTCGACCCTAACTCCCCTCCCGACGCCCCCCACGGGAGGCGCTAGGCTCCGGCGCATGGCGCCCATCAGCAAAGTCTTGATCGCAAACCGCGGCGAGATCGCCGTCCGCATCGCGCGCGCGTGCAAGGACAGCGGCATCGGATCCGTTGCGGTCTATGCCGATCCCGACCGCGACGCACTGCACGTCAAGGTGGCCGACGAGGCCTTCGCCCTCGGCGGGACCACGCCAGGCGACTCCTACCTCGTGCAGGAGAAGCTCCTCGACGCCGCCCGCAAGGCCGGCGCGGACGCGGTCCACCCCGGCTACGGCTTCCTCGCCGAGAACGCCTCGTTCGCCCAGGCCGTCATCGACGCCGGGCTGACGTGGATCGGCCCCTCCCCCGAGGCCATCGACTCCCTCGGCGACAAGGTCAAGGCCCGCCACATCGCCTCCCGCGCCAACGCCCCGCTGGTGCCGGGCACCCCCGACCCGGTGGAGGGCGCCGACGAGGTCGTCGCCTTCGCCAAGGAGCACGGGCTGCCGGTCGCGATCAAGGCGGCCTACGGCGGCGGCGGCCGCGGCCTGAAGGTCGCCCGCACCCTGGAGGAGATCCCCGACCTGTTCGAGTCGGCCACCCGCGAGGCCGTGGCCGCCTTCGGCCGCGGCGAGTGCTTCGTCGAGCGCTACCTCGACAAGCCGCGCCACGTCGAGACCCAGTGTCTGGCCGACATGCACGGCAACGTCGTGGTCGTCTCCACCCGCGACTGCTCGCTCCAGCGGCGGCACCAGAAGCTGGTCGAGGAGGCGCCCGCGCCGTTCCTCTCGCATGAGCAGAACGCCGAGCTGGTCCGCGCCTCCAAGGCGATCCTGCGCGAGGCGGGCTACCACGGCGCCGGCACCTGCGAGTTCCTCGTCGGCCAGGACGGCACGATCTCCTTCCTCGAGGTCAACACCCGCCTCCAGGTCGAGCACCCGGTGACCGAGGAGGTCACCGGCATCGACCTGGTCCGCCAGATGTTCCGGATCGCCAACGGCGAGGCGCTCGACTTCACCGACCCCGAGCCGGTCGGGCACTCCTTCGAGTTCCGCATCAACGGCGAGGACGCCGGCCGCGGGTTCCTGCCCGCGCCGGGCGTCGTGGCGGAGTTCCGCGCCCCCTCGGGCCCGGGCGTGCGTCTGGACTCCGGTGTCGAGGCCGGTGACGTCATCGGCGGTGCGTTCGACTCGATGCTGGCCAAGCTCATCGTCACCGGCAGCAGCCGGCAGGAGGCGCTGCAGCGCTCGCGCCGCGCCCTGGCCGAGTTCGTCGTCGACGGCATGCCCACCGTCCTGCCCTTCCACCGCGTCGTGGTCGAGGACGAGGCATTCGCGCCGGCGGACCCGCAGCAGCCCTTCGCGGTGCACACCCGGTGGATCGAGACCGAGTTCGACAACCAGATCCCCCCGTATGCCGGCCCCACGGCCGAGGCTCCCGAGGAGGACGGCGAGCGCCAGCAGATCGTCGTCGAGGTCGGCGGCAAGCGGCTCGAGGTCGTCCTGCCCGGTGGCCTGGCTCTCGGTGGCGGCGGCGCCGCCAAGAAGAAGGCGCCCAAGCGCTCCGGCGGCAGCAAGGGCGGCGGCGCGGTGTCCGGTGACGCCCTCACCGCTCCCATGCAGGGCACCATCGTCAAGATCGCGGTCGAGGAGGGCGCGACCGTCGCCGCGGGCGACCTGGTCGTCGTGCTCGAGGCGATGAAGATGGAGCAGCCGATCAACGCCCACAAGTCGGGCACCGTCACCGGCATCGTCGCGTCCGTCGGCGACACGGTGACCAACGGTGCGGTCATCGCCGAGATCAAGGACTGACCCCGGGCACCACCCGTCACGACGGCCCCGACCACCTGGTCGGGGCCGTCGTCGTCTCACTCGGGGGTCGGCACGCCCCACCCGGGACGGTGGGGGTCGGCGTCGGGGTCCGCCGGCGTGGGCTGCTGCGGGGGCTCCTGGCCGGGCAGCGGCTCCGGCTGCGGGGCCGGGGGCTCGGGTGTCGGCGGCGGCACCGGAGGCGGCTCGACCGGGGGCTCGGACCCTGCGGGTCGCCGCGGCGGTATGTCGTGTGGCTGGGTCATGTGCTCGCCTCCCCGGGGCCGGGGTGCCCGGCCGGCAACGGTTCGGACACTACCCGGCCACAGTGACGGCGCAACCCTCGGCGACCGCGGGCCCACTGCCTAGACTGCCGCCCATGCTCATCGCCCTCGCCGCGTCCGCCCCTGCCGCCTCGGCGACCGGGTTCCGTGTGGTGAACCTGCTCATCATCGCGGTCGTGATCCTCGTGGTGGTGCCCCTGGTCGGGCAGCTGCGGCGCCGGACCTCGCAGAAGCGCCGGGCCCGGTGGGCCGAGGAGGAGCGCCAGACCCGCCACGAGGAGCCGGGCCCCGACGCCTGACCCAATCCCCGCCTGGCTCGTGCTGCGGGTTCGTCAGTCGGTGGAGTGCAGGCGACGGGCAGCCTCGGCGATCGAGCCGGACATCGACGGGTAGACCGTGAACGTGGCCGCCAGCTGGTCGACGGTCAGCCGGTGCTGGACCGCCAGGGTCACCGGGAAGATCAGCTCCGAGGCGCGCGGGGCCACGACGACGCCGCCGACCACCGTGCCGATGCCCTTGCGGGCGAAGAGCTTGACGAAGCCGTCGTGCACGTTCTGCATCTTGGCCCGCGGGTTGGTCGAGAGCGGCAGCATGACCGTCTGCGCGTCGACCTTGCCCTCGTCGATGTCCTTCTGGCTGTAGCCGACGGTCGCGATCTCGGGGTCGGTGAAGATGTTGGCGCTGACGCCGCGCAGGTTCAGCGGGGCCACCGCGTCGCCGAGCGCGTGGGCCATGGCGATCCGACCCTGCATGGCGGCCACCGAGGCCAGCGGCAGCACCCCCGTGCAGTCGCCGGCGGCGTAGATGCCCGGGACCGACGTGCGCGAGACGCGGTCGACCTGGACGTGGCCCGACGGCGTCAGCTCGACGCCGGCCTCCTCCAGGCCCAGGCCCCGGGTCTGCGCGACCGAGCCGACGGCCAGCAGGCAGTGGGTGCCCTCCACGGTGCGGCCGTCCTCCAGCGTCACGACGACGCCGTCGCCGACCCGCTCGGCGGAGGCCATGCGGGAGCGGTTGAGCACCGTCATGCCGCGGCGGCGGAACACGTCCTCGATGACCTCGGCGGCGTCCGCGTCCTCCCCGGGGAGCACCCGGTCACGGGAGGAGACCAGCGTGACGTCGCTGCCCAGGCCGAGGTAGGCGTGGGCCAGCTCCGCGCCGGTGACGCCGGAACCGACGACCACGAGGCGCTCGGGCAGCTCCTTCAGGGCGTAGATCTGCTGCCAGGTGAGGATGCGCTCGCCGTCCGGGCGGGCGGTGTCCATGACCCGCGGGGTCGCCCCGGTGGCGACGAGGATGACGTCGGTGTCGACGTCCTCGGTGCCCCCGCCCTCGGCCTCGATGCGCACCCGGCCGGGCGCGAGCACGCGACCGACACCACGGCATACCCGCACCCCCTCGGAGAGGAGGCGCGACTCGATGTCGTGGGACTGGGCGGCCGCGAGCGCGAGGATGCGCTGGTTGACCCGCGTGGCGTCGGCGGACGCCTCGTGACCGGCCCGGGCGGCCTCGAAGCCGACCCCGAGGTCGGTGGCCGCCTCGAAGCGCTGCATGAAGTCACCGACCGAGATCAGCGTCTTGGACGGGACGCAGTCGGTCAGGACGGCCGCGCCGCCGAGTCCGTCGCGGTCCACCACGGTCACCGACGCCCCGAGGTGGGCGGCCACCAGGGCGGCCTCGTAGCCACCGGGGCCACCGCCGAGCACGACAACAGAGGTCTTCCGATCAGTCACGCCCGCTATCCAACCATCCGGCAGGTTGGTCCCGGACTGTGGCCAGATCGACGCCGACACGTCATGATCCGTTTACCCGCATTGGTCAGTGTCCGGTCTAGTCCCCCTCGCGGCGCAGGGACCCCGTCCCCGCGCCACAGACTGCAGTCACCCCAGGAGGTTGACGTGAAGACCCTTGCCACCCGCCGCACCGGAGTCGCCGCGCTGGTCGCGCTCACCGCGCTCGGCATCGCCGCGTGCTCGCCGCCGGCCAAGACCAGCTCCTCCAGCGGCAACAAGGCGGCCTCGGCGACGTCCGCCAAGGACCTGGGCGGCATGGACGCCCTCGTGGCCGCGGCGAAGAAGGAGGGCACCCTCAACGTCATCGCCCTGCCCCCGGACTGGGCCAACTACGGCGAGATCATCAAGGCGTTCACCGCGAAGTACGGCATCAAGGTCGACAGCGCCCAGCCGGACGCCTCCAGCGCCGACGAGATCACCGCGGCCAAGAACCTCAAGGGCCAGACCAAGGCGCCGGACGTGTTCGACCTGAGCGCGGCGGTGGCCGGCACCAGCACGGACATGTTCGCGCCGTACAAGGTCGCCACGTTCGCCGACGTGCCGGACAAGCTGAAGGACGCCAACGGCACCTGGGTCAACGACTACGGCGGCTACATGAGCATCGGCTACGACGCCGGCAAGGTGCCCGCGCCCACGTCGGTGACGGACCTGCTCAAGCCCGCCTACAAGGGCAAGGTCGCCCTCAACGGCGACCCGACCAAGGCGGGCGCGGCGTTCAGCGGTGTCGTCATGGCCGCCCTCGGCAACGGCGGGAGCGCCGACGACATCAGCAAGGGCGTCGACTTCTTCAAGCAGCTCAAGGCCAAGGGCAACTTCCTGCCGGTCGACCCCACGCCGGCGACCATCGAGTCCGGCCAGACCCCGGTGGTCATCGACTGGGACTACCTCAACGTCGCCCAGGGCACCAAGCTCAAGGGGAAGATGGACTGGAAGACCGTGGTCCCGGCCAACGCGGTCGTCGGTGGCTACTACGTCCAGGCCGTCAGCAAGGACGCCCCGCACCCGGCCGCCGCGCGCCTGTGGGAGGAGTTCCTCTACTCCGACGAGGGCCAGAACCTCTGGCTCAAGGGTGGCGCCCGCCCGGCCCGTGAGGACGCCATGACCAAGGCCGGCACCATCGACGCGGCCGCCCACGCCGCGCTGCCCCCGACGCAGGGCACCCCGGTGTTCCTGACCAAGGAGCAGGAGGACAAGGCCAAGACCTACCTGTCCGCCAACTGGGCCAACGCCGTTGGCTGACCGACGACGCACGGGGGCGCTCACCGGCGGTATGCCGGTGGGCGCCCTCATGGGCGTCCTCCCCTTCTTCGCCTACACCACGATCTTCCTGCTCATCCCCACGCTGGTTGTCGCCATCGGGGCCTTCCTGGGCAAGGACAACACCTTCACCACCAGCAACATCTCGGCCCTGTCCCAGCCGGCGATCCTGTCCTCCCTGGAGCACTCGGTCATCCTCTCGGCGGTGACGTCGGTGATCGGTGCCGTCGTCGGCGCGCTCCTGGCGTATGCCGTGTCCACCGCCCGCGAGGGCGGCACCCTGCGCCGCCTGGTCACCAGCCTGTGCGGCGTGCTCGCGCAGTTCGGCGGGGTCACCCTCGCCTTCGCGTTCATCGCCACGGTGGGCCTCCAGGGCTTCCTGACCCTGCGCCTGCAATCCATCGGGATCGACCTGGGCAACAGCACCTGGCTGTTCGAGTGGGACAAGGGCCTGATGCTCGTCTACACCTACTTCCAGATCCCCCTGATGCTCATCGTGTTCCTGCCCGCCGTGGAGGGCCTGCGCCCGCAGTGGCGGGAGGCGGCCGAGACCCTGGGCGGCAGCTCCTGGGACTACTGGCGCAAGGTGGGCGGCCCGATCCTGGCCCCCTCGTTCATCGGGGCCACCCTGCTGCTGTTCACCAACGCCTTCAGCGCCTACGCCACGGCCGCGGCCCTGGTCTCCCAGGGCTCGCCGATCCTGCCCCTGAACATCGCCGGCACCTTCAGCTCCGAGGTCATCCTCGGGCAGGAGAACGTCGGCAAGGCCATGGCCCTGGCCATGGTCGCCGTCGTCGCTGTCGTGATGACCGGCTACGCGCTGCTCGAGCGGCGCACGTCGAAGTGGCTGGGCCGATGAGCCTGCAGGCGGCGCGACGCCGCAAGCAGGCCACCTTCCGCTGGGTCGTCGTCGGCCTCGTGCTGCTGTTCTTCGCCCTGCCCCTGGTGGGCATGCTCGAGTTCACCACCCGCGGGCCCGCCGGCAAGGGCCGCAGCCTCGACACCTGGGCCAAGCTGGCCGACTTCGGCGCGATCAACGCCAACTACCCCGACCTCAAGGACGGCCTGGTCGCGTCCGCCGGCCTGGCCGTGCTGACCGTGCTGATCATGCTGCTGCTGCTCCTGCCGACGATGACATGGGTGCGGCTGCGCCTGCCCGGGCTGCGGCGGACGGTGGAGTTCATCTGCCTGCTCCCGCTGACCATCCCGGCGATCGTGCTCGTCGTCGGCCTGACCCCGGTCTACGCCTGGGTGACCTACCTGCTCAGCGAGGACACGATCTGGCTCTGCTTCGCCTACGTCGTGCTGGTGCTGCCCTACGCCTACCGGGCCCTGGACGCCGGGCTCGGGGCGATCGACGTCAAGACCCTCTCGGAGGCCGGGCGCTCCCTGGGCGCGTCGTGGTTCACGATCATGACCCGCGTGATCCTGCCGAACCTGCGCACGGCGGTGCTGTCCGCGTCGTTCCTCGCCGTGGCCCTCGTCCTCGGGGAGTTCACCATCGCCAACCTCTACAGCAGGGTGAACCTGCAGGTGGCGATCTTCCGCCTCGGCAAGAGCGACGCCCAGGTCTCGGTGGCCGTCGCCCTCGCCGCGCTCGCGTTCGCGTTCGCCGTGCTGTTCGCCCTGTCGTTCGTGGGCGTCACCCGCCGGGAGTCGCGTTCCCCCTTCACCCGCCGCGGCCGCCGCCGCGCCAAGGAGAGCTGATGTCCACCTCCACCACGACCACCCCCACCGGCGCCACCACCAAGGGCGTCGGGGTCCGGCTCACCGACCTGCGCCGCACCTACGGCAGCATCAACGCCCTGGACGGCTTCACCCTGGAGATCGAGCCCGGCGAGCTCGTGGCACTGCTCGGGCCGTCGGGCTGCGGCAAGACCACGGCCCTGCGGGTGCTGGCCGGCCTGGAGGACGCCGACGCGGGCCGGGTCGAGGTCGGCGGCCGGGACCTGACCCGGGTCCCGACCAACAAGCGCGACATGGGCATGGTCTTCCAGGCCTACAGCCTCTTCCCGCACATGACGGCGCGGCAGAACGTCGAGTTCGGCCTGCAGATGCGCGGCCGGGCGGCAGCCCAGCGGCGCGAGCGGGTGACCCAGATGCTCGACCTGGTCGGCCTGTCCACCCAGGCCGACCGCTACGCCCACCAGATGTCCGGCGGGCAGCAGCAGCGCGTCGCCCTCGCGCGGGCGCTGGCGATCGAGCCGCAGGTCCTCCTGCTCGACGAGCCGCTGTCCGCCCTCGACGCCAAGGTCCGCGTCCAGCTGCGCGACGAGATCCGGCGGATCCAGCTCGAGGTCGGCACGACCACCCTGTTCGTCACCCACGACCAGGAGGAGGCGCTCGCCATCGCCGACCGGGTCGGGGTCATGCGGGCCGGCAACCTGGAGCAGCTCGCCGCCCCCGAGGAGCTCTACTCCCGGCCCGCCACGGCGTTCGTGGCCGACTTCGTCGGGGTCACCAACCGGGTCCCGGCCACCGTCGAGGGCGAGCACGCCGTCGTGTTCGGGGGCCGGGTGCCGCTGCTGCCCGGCTCGGCCGCCTCGGGACCCGCCGTGGTCCTCATCCGGCCGGAGGCCGTGGCCGTCACCCCCGACCCGCAGGGCACGGCCAGTGTGGTCACGGCCAGCTTCCTCGGCTCCTGGGGCCGGGTGAACGTCCGCACCGACGACGGCCTGGACATCATGGCGCAGGTCGACAACGACGCCGTCGCCCGCTTCACCCCCGGCGACCGGGTCCGCCTCACCGCGCGACCCACGCCCGCCCTGGCCGTCGCGGACTGAACACCTCTCTCCCCCAACGGTCCCCGGTATGCCGTGCCCACGGCATACCGGGGACCGTTGCCGTGGGTGGTGGTGCGGCACGCGCCGTAGCCGCCGTCGTCCCTTCTGCGGACGCCGCTCCCGCCGGCTGGGTCTAGACCTGTCCCCGGGGCGGGCAACCGGGACCGCCCGGAGGGAGACGGTCATGAAGAAGCTGACAGTCGCGGTCACCGCGCTGGTGGCGGCAGCGGGCACCCTCGCTGTGGCGCCGGGCGGGCAGGCCGCAGCCGCACCACGGGCCGCCACCACGGCCGCGTGGTCGCCGGCACCGATCACCTGGGGCTCCTGCTCCGACCCGACGCTGGTGCAGGCCCACGCCCAGTGCGGGATGCTCACCGTGCCGCTGGACTACGCGCACCCCTCCGGGGCGAAGATCCAGCTCGCCGTGTCGCGCGTGAAGCACACGGTCCCCGCCAGCCAGTACCAGGGCGTCATGCTCGTCAACCCCGGCGGGCCGGGCGGGTCCGGGCAGATCTACTCCATCCTGGGCAGCTTCGTGCCCGGTGGGGCCGGCAACGCCTACGACTGGATCGGCTTCGACCCGCGCGGCGTCGGCAACAGCAAGCCGGCGCTGTCCTGCGACCCGAGCTACGCGGCCGGGCCGCGGCCGCCCTACGACCCGGTGTCCAAGGGCACCGTGAACAAGTGGCTGGCCAAGGTCGCCGGCTACGCCCAGGACTGCCGGCGGTCCGGGGGCGCCCTGCTCGGGCACCTGACCACCGTCGACGCCGTCAAGGACATGGACAGCATCCGCAGGTCCCTCGGGGCGAGCAAGCTCAACTTCTACGGCTTCTCCTACGGCACCTACCTCGGCCAGGTCTACGCCACGCTCTACCCCGGCAAGGTGCGCCGGTTCGTGCTCGACTCCAACGTCGACCCGCGCGGCGTCTGGTACCAGGACAACCTCGGCCAGGACGTCGCCTTCGAGGTCGTGCTGACCAAGTTCTTCGCGTGGATCGCGAAGTACGACTCCACCTACCACCTCGGCACCACCGAGCGGGCCGTCGAGGAGCGGTGGTACGAGGTCAAGGACAAGCTCCAGCACAACCCGGCAGGAGGCGTCGTCGGCGCGGCCGAGTGGACCGACATCTTCACCGGCGCCGGCTACGTGCAGTTCCTCTGGCCCGACCTGGCGGCGCTGTTCACCGGCTGGGTGCACACGCCCAACTCGAAGGCCCTCGTCGACGCCTACAACAGCGCGGCCGGCGTGGGTGACGACAACGGCTACGCGATGTACCTCGCCGTGCAGTGCACCGACGCCCCCTGGCCGCACAGCTGGGACGTCTGGATGCGGGACAACACCCGCGTGGCCAAGGACGCGCCGTTCCTGACCTGGGCCAACGCCTGGTTCAACGCGCCCTGCCGCGTCTGGCCGGCACCCGCGCAGCAACCGGTGCACGTGGACGGCAGCGCCGTGCCGCCGATCCTGCTCATCGACGAGACCCTCGACGCCGCCACGCCGTACCCGGGCAGCCTCGAGGTGCGCCGCCGCTTCCCCAAGGCCTCGCTGATCGCCCTGCCTGGCGGCACCAACCACGCCTTCTCCCTGTCCGGCAACACCTGCCTGGACACGAAGATCGCGGCCTACCTGTCCACCGGCGCCCTGCCGGACCGCAAGTCGGGCTCGCGGGCCGACGCGACGTGCGCGCCGTTGCCGCCGCCGGTGCCGACCGCGGCGTCGGGGACGTCCTCGGGCAGCGGCTCGCTGCGCCTCGCCCTGAGGGGAGGGCTCGCCGCGCTGCGCTGACCCGCTAGATGGTGAGGGACCCCGGTATGCCGTGTGGACGGCATACCGGGGTCCCTCACCGTCCGCAGTGCTGCGGGGGCGGCACTGCGGGCGCGGTCAGCGCATGTTGCCGGTGTGCCCCAGGGAGAAGCGGCCGGGCTGCGGCCAGACGGCAAGGCCGTGCGGGCCGGCGTCGACGGGGATCCGGCGCAGCACCTTGCCGGTCGCGGTGTCGAAGACGTAGACGACGCCGTGGTAGCGCCCGGACAGCCACAGCTTCGTGCCGTCGAGGCTGACGCCCCCCATGTCGGGCGAGCCGCCGCCCGGGATCGTCCACGTGTGCAGCACCTTCAAGGTCCTGGCGTCCAGGACCGAGATCGAGCCGGCGTCGCGGTTGCTGACGTAGAGCTTCGTGGCGTCCCGCGAGGGGTAGATGCCGTGGGTGCCCGTGGCCAGGTGCAGGAACCGCTGGATCTTCAGGGTCCTGGCGTCGATCACCCACACGCCGTTGCGCAGCATGTCGGCGGCGAGGAAGCGCGTGCCGTCGGGGGTCAGGCGCACGTCCTGCGGCATGGCCGACGCGCCGGGGCGCAGGTTGCTCTTGGCCCCGCCCATGCTGTGCGCCATGGCCGGGGAGGTCGCCCCGGGCGTCTTCATGGCGTTGAGGTCGATGACCTTGCGGATCCGCGTCGCGTGCTTGTCGATGACCAGCAGCTTGCCGCTGAACTCGCAGCTGGCGACGAAGAAGGACTGGTCGGCCGAGTAGTCGGCGTGGTTGACGCCATAGCAGGGCACCGGCAGCGACCGGATGAGCTTCATCGTGTGCGGGTCGCGCACGTCGATGCGGTGCAGGCGCTCGGCCATGACGAGGGCGTACTTGCCGTCCGGGGTGAAGTACAGGTTGTAGGGGTCGTCCACGGCGACCTTGCGCCCGGCCTTGCCGGTGCGCGGGTCGATCGGGATGAGGTCGTTGCCCTGGTCGTCGTTGACCCAGAGGGTCTTCAGGTCCCAGCTCGGCACGACGTGCTGTGGCTCGCGACCGGTGTGGAAGCGCCCGATCACCTTGTAGGTGCTCGGGTCGATCACCTGCACCGTGTCGGAGACGGTGTTGGGCACGTAGACCAGCGGCTTGGCGGAGGTCGCCGCGCCGGTGAGGTCGCCGGGGCCGGTGTGCGCGTAGACCGAGGCGGCCTCCGCCTCGCCGGAGCCGGTTGCCGCGGCCGTGGCGCTCGGGCTGGACGGGGCGCTGCTGGCCGGAGCGGACGTCGCCCGGGTCGTGGCCGCGGTGGAGCCACCGCCGCTGGCACAGGCCGACAGGAGCACGGCGACGGTGACGGCGAGCGCGGCCGCGGTGCGGTGGCCGGGGCGGTGCGGGGTCAGCACTGAGCGTCCCTTTCGAGGGGTGGGCGAGGGAGTCCTCGACATGGTGGCAGAGGTCAGGCGCCGTCGCGCAGGAGTCGCGACAACGTGACGGGTTCGAGTCGCTTGGCCGCCAGGCCCTCCAGGATCGCCGGCAGGGCCTGCAGGGTGCCCGCGTGCCCGAAGTGCAGGCTGACGATGGACCCCGGCTGCACTGCCGCGAGCGTCCGGCTGTGGACCAGGGACGCGCCCGGGTCGCGGAAGTCCTCCGGGTCCACGTCGTAGGACACGCACCGCCGGTATCCCGCAGCCTCGGCTGCCGCGCGGATCGTCGCCGTGCTGTGCAGGGTGCCCGAGGGACGGAACCACCAGCCCTCCGTGCCGGTGGCGGCGCGCAGCGCCGCCGCTCCCTTCACGGCCTCGGACCGGGCCTGGTCGGCGGTGAGCTGCTTCATCTGCTGGTGGCTCCACGTGTGGTTGCCCAGCTCGTGCCCGCCCCGCAGGATCTCGGTGGCCATGTGCGGCTCGGCGGCGAGCCACTGCCCCACGGCGAAGACCGTGATCCGGGCGTCGTGCGCGGCGCAGGCCCGGAGGATGCCGCGCGCCAGCGCCGGGTCGCCCGCCCCGTGGAAGGTCAGGGCGACCTCGTGGCGCGTGCGCGGGCCGTGGACGATGTCCGGTCCGCTGGTGCTCGCGATGCTCGGCCGCGGAGCCGGGCCGGCCGGCTGTCGGGTCGCGGACGGCGTCGCGGCCGGCGTGGCCCTCGTCGGTGCCGTGGTGGGCGAGCCGGCCGAGGTCGTGGCCCCGGTCGACCCCCCGGCGGCCGGCTTGGGCGCCGGTCCCGCGCAGGCGGCGGTGCCCAGCACCGCGGCCAGGGACACCAGGGCGGTACGCCGGTCCAGGCGCGCGGGCTCGGGTGTGGGACGGGTCGTGTCGTCGGTCACGGGCGCAGTGTTGCACCCGTTTCTCAGAGCCCGGTGGGCGGAGGCGGGCGACCCTCGCGGGGGCCGCCGCCGGGGCGGATCCCGCCGGCCCGCGCGCTGAGTAGAGTTCCGCCGTGACTGAGACAGCCCAGAGCGCCCTAGACCTCAACGACCCCGCGACCGACCCGTTCGAGGTGGCCCGGGCGGCCGCTGCGGTCATCGCGGAGCGCACCGGGGCGGCGCAGCACGACGTGGCCCTCGTCCTCGGCTCCGGCTGGGGCCAGACCGGCGACCTCATCGGCGAGACCCTCGCGAGCATCGACAACGCCGACGTTCCGGGCTTTGCCAAGGCAGCCGTGGCCGGCCACTCCGGCGTGATGCGCTCGGTCGCCATCGGCGACACCGGCCGCCGCGCGCTCGTCTACGGCACCCGCACCCACTTCTACGAGGGCCGCGGCGTCCGCGCCGTCGTCCACGCCGTCCGCACCGCGGCCGCCGCAGGCTGCCGCACCATCGTGCTGACCAACGGCTGCGGCGGGCTCAACCCGGCGTGGGGTCCCGGCACCCCGGTGCTGATCCGCGACCACATCAACCTCACGGCCGCCTCCCCGATCGAGGGCGCGAACTTCGTCGACCTCACCGACCTGTACTCCCCCCGCCTGCGCGCCGTCGCCCGCGAGGTCGACGCCGGCCTCGACGAGGGCGTCTACGTCCAGTTCCGCGGCCCGCACTACGAGACCCCGGCCGAGGTGCAGATGGCCAAGGTCATCGGCGGCGACCTGGTCGGCATGTCGACCACGCTCGAGGCGATCGCCGCCCGCCAGGCCGGCATGGAGGTGCTCGGCATCTCCCTGGTCACCAACCTCGCGGCCGGCATCTCCGACCAGCCGCTGGACCACGCCGAGGTGCTCGAGGCCGGTCAGGCCGCCGCCGAGCGCTGCGGTCGCCTGCTGGCCGCCGTCGTGGGCCGCATCTGATGGCGCCGCAGACGCCGTATGCCGGCCGGCACGGCCGGGCGGGCGCCGCGCCCACCAGCGCCGAGGCGCGCGACTCCGAGCTGGTCGAGGCCGCGCAGGCGTGGCTGGAGGACGACCCGGACGAGGCGACGCGCGCCGAGCTCGAGGCCGTGGTGCGGGCCGCCCGCGGCGGGGACGAGGCGGCGACCGCCGACCTGGCCGACCGGTTCTCCGGGATGCTGGAGTTCGGCACCGCCGGCCTGCGCGGCGCCCTCGGCGCCGGCCCGAACCGGATGAACCGCAGCGTGGTCATCCGCGCGGCAGCCGGCCTCACGGCATACCTCAAGGAGAAGGACCCCAGCCCGCTGGTCGTCGTCGGGTTCGACGCCCGCCACAACTCCGACGTGTTCGCGGCCGACACCGCGGCGGTGGTGACCGCGGCCGGTGGCCGCGCGGTGGTGCTGCCCCGACCGCTGCCCACGCCCGTCCTGGCGTTCGCGGTGCGCCACCTCGGCGCGGCCGCCGGCGTCATGGTCACGGCCAGCCACAACCCGCCGCAGGACAACGGCTACAAGGTCTACCTCGGCGACGGCAGCCAGATCGTGCCGCCGGCCGATGCCGACATCGCCACCTGGATCTCCCGGGTCGACACGGTGGCCTCGGTGCCGCGGGCGGAGTCGGGCTGGACCACCCTGGGCGAGGAGGTGCTGGAGGCCTACCTGGCCGCGACCGCGGCGGTGGTCGCCACGGACACCCCGCGCGAGGTGTCCGTCGTGCACACCGCGCTGCACGGCGTCGGCAGCGACGTGGTGCTCGCCGCGTTCGAGCGCGCGGGCTTCCCGGCGCCGGCGGTCGTGGACAGCCAGGCCGCCCCGGACCCGGAGTTCCCCACCGTGAGCTTCCCCAACCCGGAGGAGGCCGGCGCCATCGACGCGGCGCTCGAACTCGCCGGCCGGGTCCACCCCGACCTGGTGCTCGCCAACGACCCGGACGCGGACCGCTGCGCCGTCGCCGTCCCGGACCCGGCCGCCGTCACCGACGCCAACCCCGCCGGCTGGCGGATGCTGCGCGGCGACGAGGTCGGCGCGCTGCTGGGCGCCCACGTGCTCGAGCGCGGAGTCGGTGCCGACGCGGTCCTCGCCAACTCGATCGTGTCCTCGCGGCTGCTCGCGGCGATGGCCAAGACGGCCGGGCTGCGGCACGAGGAGACGCTGACCGGCTTCAAGTGGATCTCCCGGGTGCCGGGGCTGCGCTACGGCTACGAGGAGGCGCTGGGCTACTGCGTCGATCCGGAGACCGTGCGCGACAAGGACGGTGTCAGCGCCGCGCTGATGGTGGCCGAGATGGCGGCGACGCTCAAGGCGCAGGGCCGCACACTGCTCGACGTCCTGGACGACCTCGCAGTGGCCCACGGCGCCCACGAGACCGACTCCTTCTCGGTGCGCGTGGCCGACCTGTCGCTGATCGGCACCGTCATGGAGCGGCTGCGCTCCGCACCGCCGGCGCAGGTCGGCGGCGTGGCCGTCGAGCGGGCCGACGACCTGGCAACCGGCTCGGCGGAGCTGCCCCCGACGGACGGGCTGCGCTACTACCTGGCCGACGGCGGCCGGGTGATCGTCCGGCCCAGCGGGACCGAGCCCAAGCTCAAGGTCTACCTCGAGGCGGTCGTGCCGGTCGGCGAGGCCGGCCTGGGCGCTGCCCGGGAGGAGGGCCGCCGCCGGCTCGCGGCGATGCGCTCGGCGATGCAGGAGCTCACCGCGGTCTGAGCACCCTCAGTCGAGGCAGAACTCGTTGCCCTCGACGTCCTGCATCACGAGGCACGACTCGTTGAACCCGTCGGCGCGCAGAAGTCGCACGCGCGCCGCGCCGAGCTCGACCAGTCGTGCGCACTCGGCCTCGAGTGCGGCCAGGCGCTCCTCGCCCACGAGGCCGGTGCCGACCCGCACGTCGAGGTGCACCCGGTTCTTGACGACCTTGCCCTCGGGGACGCGCTGGAAGAACAGTCGCGGGCCCACCCCTGAGGGGTCGACGCAGGCGAACGCCGAGCCCTGGCGCTCCGGCGGCAGCGCGCGGTCGACGTCGTCCCAGCTGGCGAAGCCCTCCGGCGGCGGCGGGACGACGTAACCCAGCACCTCGCACCAGAACCGGGCGACGCGCTCCGGTTCGGCGCAGTCGAAGGTGACCTGGACCTGCTTGACCGATGCCATGGGCCACACCCTAGGGACGGGGGTCATCGGTCGCCACGAGGTTTCGCGGGCTCCGAGGTCGCCGCCCTGGCGCATCGCCTACTTCGGTGGCAGCGAGCGCGCGTAGGCCAGGCCCCGCCCGACCCAGCCGCGCAGGTCCTCGTCGCGGTCGACCGCCGCGAGGTCCACCCGCAGCCAGCCGTCCATCTCGCGCCCCCGCATCACCATCCGGCTGGCACCCGTGCCGTCGACCAGGGCTGCTGTGTCGGCGGGGTCGACCCGGACCATCAGCCCGCCCTGCCCGCTCGCCGCCACGGCCATGTTGCCGCGGGCCAGGAAGGCCAGGCCGCCGAACATGGCCTTCTCCCGGATGCCCGGCTCGTCCTGCAGGACCTCGCGGATGCGGTGGGCCAGCTCCTCGTCATACGCCATGGCGGTCAGTGTCCCGCCGGCCGACCGTCACCGCGAGGGACGCGCCCGTCAGGTGAGGGCGAACACCAGGACAGCGAGCGCCGGGAGGGCGAGGGCCGCCATCACCGGAGGCACCCACGTCACCGAGACGCGCGGGTCGGCCGGCGGGACGATCTGCCCGTCGGCGACGGCCGCGGCATACTCCTCCCGCGTCCGCTCGATGACGTCGGCGACCATGCGCGAGGTGACCTTGCGGCCACCGGGCTCGGGGGCACCCGCGGAGTCCTCCTTGACGTAGCGGGACAGGGCCGAGGAGCCGCCGAGCAGCCCGCCGCCCTTGGGCCGCTCGATCTGCGTCGCGACCGCCCAGGCGATGTAGGGCCGTTCGCCGACGAAGACCCGGACGTTCCAGCGCGCGTCGACGTCGTCGAGCAGGTGCCACGGCACGTGGATGTCGCGCAGGACGTTGCGCAGCGTCACCCCCTGCTGGTCGACCACGACCGCCGGGCGCAGGAAGAGCGCCCACGAGCCGGCGATGCCCAGCAGCATGACCGACAGGAACAGCGGTGAGGGGTCCTGGCCCCACGAACGCAGGATCGAGAGGATGAGGAACACCGCGGCGGCGATGAACAGGAGGGCGAGGAGCTGGGACGACCGCTGCCGGTACGTCTTGCTGGTGGAGGCGGAAGGGGTCATGACCTCGGGTTCTCAAGGGGCGTCGGCGCCGCACCCGGCGGCCACCGATCGGGGCGTCCTACCCCTCGAGCATAGGCCGATAGACTCCCGTGGTGAGTTCATCCCCCGCAGCCGAGCGAGCAGCTGACCTGCTCGGAGTCGGCACCCTGACCAACGCCGCGCTGACGACGTGGCTCCATGGCCTCCCGGGCGTGGACCAGGTCGGCGCCGAGGCGCGCGCCGCCGGTCTGGGCACCCGCAGCATCAAGACGACGGCCAAGGCCTGGGCCATCGACACCGCCATCGGCATGATCGACCTGACCACCCTCGAGGGCGCCGACACCGAGGGCAAGGTGCGCTCGCTGTGTGCCAAGGCCAAGAACCCGGACCCGGGCAACCCCGACACCCCGCGCGTCGCGGCGGTCTGCGTCTACAACGACATGGTCCCGGTGGCCGTCGACGCCCTGCGCGGCACCGGCATCCACGTCGCCGCGGTGTCCACCGCCTTCCCCTCCGGCCGCGCCTCGATGGAGGTCAAGCTGGCCGACACCCGTGATGCCATCCGGGCCGGCGCCGACGAGATCGACATGGTCATCGACCGCGGCGCGTTCCTCTCCGGGCGCTACCTGCAGGTGTTCGAGGAGATCGCGGCGATCAAGGCGCTGTGCACCGAGGACGGTGCCAACGCCCACCTGAAGGTCATCATGGAGACCGGCGAGCTGGTCACCTACGACAACGTCCGCCGTGCGTCGTGGCTGTCGATGCTGGCCGGCGGCGACTTCATCAAGACCTCCACCGGCAAGGTCTCCCCCGCGGCGACCCTGCCGGTCACGCTGATCATGCTCGAGGCCGTGCGCGACTGGCGCGCCCTCACCGGTCGCATGGTCGGCGTCAAGCCGGCCGGCGGCATCAAGACGACCAAGGACGCGATGAAGTACCTCGTCATGGTCAACGAGATCGCCGGCGAGGACTGGATCGACCCGGACTGGTTCCGGTTCGGCGCCTCCAGCCTGCTCAACGACCTCCTCCTGCAGCGCCAGAAGCTGGCCACCGGCCACTACTCCGGCGCCGACTACGTCACGATCGACTGAGAGCCTCGAGGCGATAACTGTGTCCAAGTTCGAGTACGCGCCCGCCCCCGAGTCGCGCGCGATCGTCAACATCAAGCCCTCCTACGGGCTGTTCATCGGCGGTGAGTTCGTCGAGTCCGAGGGCGGCTCCGCCTTCAAGACCATCAGCCCCTCCACCGAGGAGGTCCTGGCCGAGGTCACCGAGGCCAGCGACGCCGACGTCGACCGCGCCGTGCGCGCGGCCCGCCGGGCGTTCGAGGGCCCGTGGGGTCGCCTCTCCGGCGCCGAGCGCGGCAAGTACCTCTTCCGTATCGCGCGCATCCTCCAGGAGCGTGCCCGCGAGTTCGCCGTGCTGGAGAGCATCGACAACGGCAAGCCGATCAAGGAGTCGCGCGACGTCGACGTCCCGCTCGCCGCGGCGCACTTCTTCTACCACGCGGGCTGGGCGGACAAGCTGGAGTACGCCGGCCTCGGGGACAACCCGCGCGCCATCGGCGTCGTCGGCCAGGTCATCCCGTGGAACTTCCCGCTGCTGATGCTGGCGTGGAAGATCGCCCCGGCCCTGGCCGCCGGCAACACGGTCGTGCTCAAGCCGGCCGAGACCACGCCGCTGACGGCCCTGCTCTTCGCCGAGGTCTGCCAGCAGGCCGACCTGCCGGCCGGCGTCGTCAACATCATCACCGGCGCCGGTGACACCGGCCGCGCGGTCGTCGAGCACGCCGGCGTGGACAAGGTGGCCTTCACCGGCTCCACCGACGTCGGCAAGGCCATCGCCCGCTCGATCGCCGGCACGCGCAAGCGCGCGACGCTGGAGCTCGGCGGCAAGGCGGCCAACATCGTCTTCGACGACGCCGCCGTCGACCAGGCCGTCGAGGGCATCGTCAACGGCATCTTCTTCAACCAGGGCCACGTCTGCTGCGCCGGCTCGCGCCTGCTGGTGCAGGAGTCCGTCGCCGAGGACGTGGTCAGCCGGCTCAAGCGCCGCCTGCAGACCCTGCGCGTCGGCGACCCGCTGGACAAGAACACCGACGTCGGCGCGATCAACTCCGCCGCTCAGCTCGCCCGCATCCGCGAGCTGTCCGACATCGGCGAGGCCGAGGGCGCCGAGCGCTGGACCGCTCCGTGCGACCTGCCCGAGCGCGGCTTCTGGTTCGCCCCCACGGTGTTCACCGGCGTCTCCCAGACGCACCGCATCGCCCAGGAGGAGGTCTTCGGGCCGGTCCTGTCGGTGCTGACCTTCCGCACCCCGCAGGAGGCGGTGGCCAAGGCCAACAACACCCCCTACGGCCTCTCCGCCGGCGTGTGGACCGAGAAGGGCTCGCGCATCCTCTGGATGGCCGACCAGCTGCGCGCCGGCGTGGTCTGGGCCAACACCTTCAACCGCTTCGACCCGACCTCGCCCTTCGGTGGCTACAAGGAGTCCGGCTACGGCCGCGAGGGTGGCCGCCACGGCCTCGAGGCCTACGTCACGACAGGAGCCGCCAAGTGAGCCCCGCCGCCGCCAAGAAGGCCACGACGAAGAAGGCCACCGCCCCGGCCCCGGCCGCGGAGCAGCGGGTCGAGATCCGCAAGACCTACAAGCTGTATGTCGGCGGCGCCTTTCCGCGCAGCGAGTCCGGCCGCACCTACGAGGTCACCGACTCCCGCGGGCGGTTCCTCGCCAACGCCGCGATGGGCTCGCGCAAGGACGCCCGTGACGCGGTCGTCGCCGCGCGGGGCGCCTTCCCCAAGTGGGCCGGCGCCACGGCCTACAACCGCGGGCAGGTCCTCTACCGGGTCGCGGAGCTGATGGAGGGCCGTCGGGCGCAGTTCGTCGCCGAGGTCGGTGCCGCCGAGGGCGTCACCGCTGCCCTGGCCGAGTCGCTGGTCTCGCAGGCCATCGACCGCTGGGTCTGGTACGCCGGGTGGACCGACAAGATCGCCCAGGTCCTCGGCAACCTCAACCCGGTCGCCGGGCCCTACTTCGACATCTCCGCGCCCGAGCCGACCGGTGTCGTCGCCGCGCTCGCGCCGCAGAAGTCCTCGCTGCTGGGCCTGGTGTCGGTGCTCGCGCCGATCGTGGTCAGCGGCAACACCGCCGTCGTCCTCGCCAGCGAGGAGCGCCCGCTCCCGGCGATCACCCTCTCGGAGGTGCTCGCCACCTCCGACGTGCCCGGAGGCGTGATCAACCTGGTCACCGGCCGCACCGCCGAGGTGGCCCCGTGGCTGGCCTCGCACATGGACGTCAACGCGATCAACCTCGCGGGCGCCGCCGACGCCGACGGCGTCGCGTGGGGCGACCTCGAGCTCGCCGCGAGCGACAACCTCAAGCGCGTCGTGCGGCCGGCCGGCAGCGGCGAGTCCGCGGTCGAGCCGGACTGGTCGGCCACGCCGGACCTGTCCTCGGTACGGGCCTACCTGGAGACCAAGACGGTCTGGCACCCCAAGGGCGTCTGAGCACCCGCCACGACCCCGACCCGAGGGACCTCGCGCACGGCGCGGGGTCCCTCGGCGCGTTCGTGCCTGCGGCGCCTCACCAGCGCAGGCCGGCCGCGCTCAGCTCCGCCTCGGTCGCGAGGCGCTCGGCGTAGCCGAACGGGTCCCGCTCGGGAGCGGGCAGCCCGAGGGCCTCGCACGCATCGCGCAGGGCCCGGTCGTAGGCCCAGCTGACCGCCACGAGGCGGTGGTAGAGCGCCGGGATGTGCGGGTTGGACAGCAGGAACGCCCGCTCGAGGTCCAGCCGGTGCAGGTCGGCACAGATCCGCTCCAGCGAGGGGCCGGTCGGCTGCGGCGGCACCCGCGAGACACCCAGCGCCTGCCCCAGCGCGAGCAGCGCGCGGAGCATCGCCACCCGAGCGCGGGGGAACCTCGCCACCCGTCCAGCATGCGCCCCGCCGTGCCGGGTGCGCCAGCACCGCTACCCATCCGTGACCTGCGCTGCCGACCCGTCCCGTCGCGCGACCTCGGGGCGGCCGGGAGGTGACCGGACGGCATACAATCTGGGTCCGTGCCAGCTGATCCCGCCCCGGTGACCGTGCACGCCGCACCCCCTGTCGAGCCCCCTCCGGCGACGCCGGACCGGCGCCGGGTGGTCGTCCTCGCCGGGCCGAGCGGCTCGGGCAAGTCCCGCCTCGCCCGGCGGCTGACTGAGCAGCACGGCTGGCCGGTGGTCCGGCTCGACGACTTCTACCGCGACGGTGACGACCCGGCCCTGCCGGTGCTCGAGATGGGCATCGTCGACTGGGACCACCCGGACTCGTGGCACGCCGACAAGGCGGTCGCGGCGCTGACCGAGCTGGTGACCCACGGCCGCGTGCGGGTGCCGCAGTACGACATCGCCGCCTCGCAGGCGGCCGGTCACGCCACCGTCCACGCCGGGCCGGACGACGTCATCCTGGCCGAGGGCATCTTCGCCGCCGAGATCGTGCCGCTGCTGGCCGCGCAGGGCCTGCTGCTCGAGGCGTTCTGCGTCCGGCACAACCGGTGGCTCACCTTCTGGCGGCGGTTCCTGCGGGACCTGTCCGAGCGGCGCAAGCCGCCGCTGGGGCTGTGGCGGCGCGGGCTGCTCCTCTGCCACCAGGAGCCCGCGATCGTGGCCCGGCAGGAGTCACTGGGCGCGCGCCCGTGCTCGCCGTCTCGGGCCGAGCGGATCCTCGCCGGGCACCCCTCCCGGCCCGCCTCCCGGCACTGACCGACCCTCTGGTCCGGACTCACAGCAAACTGATAGGTTCCGCTCGTTTCGGACAATTCGTGACGGATGACACAAGCCGTCACCTTCCCCGGGGGATTCCTGTGACCAGCTCTCTTCGTCGTGCCCTGACGCCCGTTGCCCTCGCCGCCGCCGGCGTCCTCACTGTCGCCGGACTCACCGCCTGCGGTCCTGCGGCGTCCGACTCGGCGAAGGCCGGGGCCAGGACCGCTCCTGCCAAGCCGGCCGCCGACGTCCTCTACAAGAAGGCCCGGGCCAGCGCCCTGGCCGCCAAGAGCGTGCACTTCAAGGGCGACATGACGACCGACGGCCAGCACATGGTGCTCGACCTCGCCGGGACGAAGTCCGGCGACGTGAACGGCAGCATCGGTATGGCCAGCGACGGCACCTTCGAGCTGCGCCGCGTCTCCGGCACCACCTACCTGCGCTCCACCCAGGAGTACTGGAAGAAGAACGCCGGCGCCGAGGCCGCCCGGATGATCGGCACGAAGTACATCAAGCTGCCTGCGGACTCGGCCAAGGACATGAACGACCTGTCGGTCACCGGGCTGCTCAAGAGCATGTTCGAGGACGAGAGCATGCCGACCTTCGCCAGGCTCACCACCAAGGTCGAGGCGGGCACCGTCAACGGCCAGGACGCCTGGGTGCTCAGTGACCGGGTCGGCGGCGAGGACGCCAAGCTCTACGTCAGCGCCGACGGCGCCTACCACGTGCTGCGGATCGCGATGCCCAAGGGCAAGGACAAGGGCACGATGGACTTCACCGAGTGGGACGCCGTCAAGCCCATCACCGTCCCCCGCGCCTCGCAGATCGCCACGATCCCCGGGATGTGACTCGGCCGCCGGGTCTGCCTGCGCGCAGTCGCGCGATGGGCGATCATGGCACCAGCCATCACGCCGGAGGGGGATCAGATGACGCAGGACGGCGGGTTCCCGCCACCCGGGCAGGCCTTCCCGCCGCCCGGGGCAGCCACGCCCTCTCTCGTGTGGCCGCCAGCCGGCTCCGTGGGCGCCCCGGCGCCCGTGGGGCCGGCGGCGGCACCGGGTCACCCCGGCATGGCCGCGCCCGGCTACCCGGCCGGACCGTCCGCCGCCTACGGCCTGCCGATGCTGCACAAGCCCGGCATCGTCGCGCTGCGTCCCCTCGGCCTCGGCGACCTGCTCGACGGCGCGGTCAAGGCGATCCGGCGCAACCCCGGCGCCACCATCGGGCTGTCCGCGCTGGTCACCGCGGCCTGCCTCATCCCGTCCGCCGCCCTCTCCGCCCTGCTGACGACCCTCGCCTTCGACAGCGACCAGAGCCCCTACGGGGGCGGCGTCGGCACCCTGCCGGCCTCCTTGGTGCAGGTGCTGTTCACCGAGCTGGCCACCGTGCTGCTCAGCGGGATGCTCGTCCACGTCATCGGCGAGGCGGTCCTGGGCCGGCACACCACCCTGGGCCGCACCTGGTCGAGCACGCGTGGCCGCCTGCTGCCGGTGCTGGGGGCGGCGCTGTTGGTCGGCCTGGTTGTCCTCCTGCCGCTGCTCGTCCTCGTCGGCGGAGGCGTCGCCATCGCGCTGACCGGCCCGCCCGCCGTGGGAGTGCCCGTCGCCGTGGTCGGCGGCCTGGCCTGCCTCGCCCTCGGCGTGTGGCTGTCGGTGCGCACCTGCATGGCCGCGCCGGCGATCGTGCTCGAGGGCCTGGGGGTCCGCGCTGCGCTGCGTCGGTCCCTCGCCCTGACCCGCAACGCGTTCTGGCGCACCTTCGGCATCCTGCTGCTGGCCTCGGTGATGGCCTCGGTCGCCGCCTCGATGCTCGCCGTGCCGTTCTCGGTCGTGGGGGCGGTGGCAGCCCTGGCCTTCGGCGGCGACGGGCTGGCGCCGCTGCTGACGATGGTCTTCGTCTCCCACCTCGGACAGCTGCTCTCCGGTGCGCTGACCACGCCGTTCGTCGCCGGGGTCACCGGCCTGCTCTACATCGACCGGCGGATCCGGCTCGAGGGGCTGGACGTCACGCTGATCCGCGCCGCCCAGGCTGACGCCACCTCCCGGCAGGGCTGAGCCCTGACACCGTCGCTGTCCCTGATGCTGCCCCGCGGCCTCGAGCCCTCGCCGGACGAGGCCCGCAGCTGGCTGCGACACGAGCTCAGCAAGGGCGCCTACCACCAGGACTCCCTGGTGCAGCGGATCATGCACTGGATCCACGAGCAGTGGGACCGGCTGCTGGCCCAGGGCGCCAACGGCTCCGGCTGGTCACCGGTGGTGACCGCGCTGGTGGCCGCCGCGGTCCTCGCCCTCCTCGTGTTCGTCCTGCCCCGCGTCCGACGCGAGCGCCGCCGGGCCGGCGGCGACGAGGCCGTGCTCACCGACCCCTCGGTCACCGCCGCCATGTATCGCGCGCGGGCCGCCGAGGCGCTCGCCCGGGGCCGCTTCGACGACGCCCTGGCCGACGCCTACCGCGCCATCGCCCGGGGTGCGACCGAGCGGACCCTGCTGGACGACGGTCCCGGCCGCACCGCCCACGAGGTGGCGCTGGCCCTGGGCCCGGTGTTCCCCGACCACCGGGACAGGCTGCACCACGCGGCCGACCTCTTCGACGCCGTGCGCTACGGGTCGCGCCACATCTCCCGCTCCGACGCGGAGCAGGTCGCCGAGCTCGACCGCCACCTGGCGCGCACCCGGCCGGCCCTGACCGTGGCCCCAGGCGCAGCGGTGGTCGCGCCGTGACCGCCCCCGTCACCGGGCAGGAGACGTCCTCGCCCATCAGGCCCGCGGCGACCGGTGCCACGCAGCCACCCGAGCGGGCCGCCGGGCACGGCCCCGGCGCGCCCCAGGGCTGGCGAGCGGCCCTGCGCCGTCGCCGCGGCCTGGCCGTCGTCGTCGCCCTCGTCCTGCTCGGCACGGCCCTGCTCACGGTCATGACCGGGACCACCGGTCAGGTGACCACCCCCTCGGACCCGGAGAACCCCGGGCCGCAGGGCGCTCAGGCGGTGGCCCGCGTCCTGTCCGACCACAGTGTCCACGTCGAGGTGGTCCGCTCCCTGTCGGCGCTGCAGTCCAGCGACGTCGGGGCGGGCACCACCGTCCTGGTGACCAGCACGGCATACCTCTCCCGCAGCGTGGCGGCCCGCGTCCTCGCCTACGCGGCCCGGGCCGACCGGGTCGTGCTGCTCTCCCCCGGCGGGGACGCGGTCGAGGGCATGGGCCTGCCGGTGGACGCCACCCCGGCGGCCGTGTGGGACGTCGTCCGGGCCGGCTGCCGCACCGCCGGGCTGACTCCCGAGCTGCACATCTCCGGGGGCGACCACACCTACCGGCCGCGACGGGCGGCCGAGGGCGCCGAGCAGTGCTTCATCGACGGCGGTGGCGGCGTGGTCCTCACCCTGCCCGCGTCGGCGCAGCGCCCGGCAGTGACCCTGCTCGGCAGCCCTGACGTCCTGGCCAACGGCAGCGTCCTGCAGGCCGACGACGCCGCCGTCGCGCTCCGGCTCCTCGGCGCCAGCCCCCGGCTGCTGTGGTACGTCGCCGACCCCGCGGACGTGCCCGCCGACGACCCGACCTCGATGGACACGCTGGTCCCCCGCTGGGTCTGGCCCGGGTTGGCCGTCGGGGCGGGCGCGCTCCTGGCCCTGATGCTCTGGCGCGGCCGGCGCCTCGGCCGGCTCGTGACCGAGCCGCTGCCCGCCGTGGTCAGCGCCACCGAGACGACCCGCAGCCGCTCCCGGATGTACCACAAGGCCGGGGACCGGGCCCGGGCCGCCGCGGTCCTGCAGGCCGGCACCCGGACCCGCCTCGCGGCATACCTCGGCCTGCCCCGCGGGACCGACCCGGCCACCCTGTCCGCCGCCGTCGCCGGCGTCACCGGACGCCCCCACACCGAGGTCGCGGCGGCGCTGAGCGGCGCCCCGCACGACGACCCGTCGCTGCTCGCCCTGGCCCAACTGCTGGCCACCCTGGAGAAAGAGGTCCGCCGACCATGACCGACACCGTCCCCGTCGAGACCGCGACCCGGGCGCGCGAGGCCCTGATGGCCGTCCGCCAGGAGGTCGCCAAGGCCGTCGTCGGCCAGGACGCCGCCGTCTCCGGCGTCATCATCGCCCTGCTCGCCCGCGGCCACATCCTGCTCGAGGGCGTGCCCGGCGTCGCCAAGACGCTGCTCGTGCGCACCCTCGCCGCGGCGCTGGACATGCAGACCAAGCGCGTGCAGTTCACGCCCGACCTCATGCCCGGCGACATCACCGGGTCGCTGGTCTACGACGCGCACTCGGCGGAGTTCTCCTTCCGCGAGGGGCCGGTGTTCACCAACCTGCTGCTGGCCGACGAGATCAACCGGACGCCGCCGAAGACCCAGGCCTCGCTGCTGGAGGCGATGGAGGAGCGGCAGGTGTCCGTGGACGGCCGGCCCCGGCCGCTGCCGGCGCCGTTCCTGGTTGCCGCGACGCAGAACCCGGTCGAGTACGAAGGCACCTACCCCCTGCCCGAGGCCCAGCTCGACCGGTTCCTCCTCAAGGTGCAGCTGCCCCTGCCGCCCCGCGAGGACGAGGTGGCCGTGCTGACCCGGCACGCCGACGGGTTCGACCCGCGCGACCTGGCGGCGGCGGGCGTCCGCCCGGTCGCCGGCCCCGAGGACCTCGCGGCCGGGGCCGCGGCGGTGCGCGAGGTCCGTGTCTCACCGGAGGTGGCCGGCTACATCGTCGACATCGCCCGCGCCACGCGGCAGTCACCCTCGCTGGCCCTGGGCGTGAGCCCCCGCGGCGCGACCGCGCTGATGACGACCAGCCGGGCGTGGGCGTGGCTCAACGGCCGCGACTTCGTGACCCCCGACGACGTCAAGGCGCTCGCGCAGGCGACCCTGGCGCACCGGCTGCAGCTGCGCCCCGAGGCCGAGCTGGAGGGCGTCAACGTCGCCTCCGTCCTGGCCAGCGCCCTCTCCGCCGTCCCGGTGCCCCGCTGAGCATGGCCCCCACCGGTATGCCGGGTGCGCACCTCTGCGGCGCGACCGCCCCACGGGGGCTCCCGTGGCGTTGACCGGGCGCACCCCGCTGGTGCTGCTGCTGGGCCTGGTTCCCGTCGTGCTCTCGCCCCACGAGCAGACGGTCCTGCTGTGGTGGGGTCTGGTGCTCGTCGGGGTGGTGCTCGACCTGCTGCTGGCGGTCAGCCCGCGCCGGCTCGTGCTGGAGCGCCGGCCCAGCGGCCAGGTGCGTCTGGGCGAGTCCGGGTCGACCGCGCTGCTGGTGACCAACCCGATGGGACGGCGCCTGCGCGCCGTCGTGCGCGACGCGTGGCAGCCCTCGGCCGGGGCGGCGACCGCACGGCATACCGTCTCGGTCGCGGCCGGTGAGCGGGCCGCGGTGACGACCGTGCTGACGCCCACCCGGCGCGGCGACCGGCGCAGTGACCGGGTCACCGTGCGCAGCATCGGACCGCTCGGGCTGGCCGGCCGGCAGCGGTCGCTGGAGGCCCCCGGCGTGATCCGGGCGCTGCCGCCGTTCACCTCCCGCAAGCACCTGCCGAGCCGGCTGGCCACGCTGCGCCAGCTCGACGGTCGCTCGGCGGTGCGGGTGCGGGGGCAGGGCACGGAGTTCGACTCGCTGCGTGACTACGTCGTCGGCGACGACGTGCGCAGCATCGACTGGCGGGCGACCGCCCGACGCAGCAGCGTCGTCGTGCGGACGTGGCAGCCCGAGCGGGACCGGCGGGTCATCCTCGTCCTGGACACCTCGCGCCTGTCGGCGAGCCGGGTCGACGACGCGCCGCGGCTGGACGCCTCGATGGACGCGGCGCTGCTCCTGGCCGCGCTGGCCTCCCGCGCCGGCGACCGCGTGGACCTCCTGGCCGGCGACCGCGTGGTCCGGGCCAAGGTGAGCGGCGCCTCGCGCACCGAGCTGCTCGCCGACCTCGTCACGGCGATGGCGCCGCTGGAGCCGGCGCTGCTGGAGGCCGACTGGTCGGCACTCGCCGGGGCGGTCAGCGCGATGAGCCGGCGCCGCTCGCTGCTGGTGCTGCTCACCACCCTGGAGCCGGCCGCGGTCGAGGAGAGCCTGCTGCCCACCCTGGCGACGCTGACCCGTCACCACCGCGTGGTCCTCGCGTCGGTGGCCGACCCGGCGCTGGCGCGGATGGGCGGGGCGCGCGACTCGGTGCCGGAGGTCTACGACGCGGCAGCGGCGCAGCGGACGACGACGCTGCGGGAGCGCACCGGCGAGGTCCTCGGCCGGCTCGGTGTCCACGTCATCGACGCGGCCCCGGAGGACCTGCCGGTGGCCCTGACCGACCACTACCTGCTGCTGAAGTCCCGCGGCCTGCTCTGAGGGTCCCGTGGCGTCCCGCGGGCCATGCCACCGCGACTCTTGACCCGGGCACCCTCGGAGAGAAGCGTGGCCCGGGACGGCAGCGCCGTCGTGGCGCTGCCTCGAGCAGAGGAGCGCGTCGTGTACGCACGCACCAGCAGCATGCAGGCGGACCCCGCCCGGATCGAGGACGGCCTCGCCGTCATCCGCGACGAGGTCCTCCCTGCCGTGACGGGCATGGACGGTTGTGTCGGGATGTCGGTCCTGGTGGACCGTGGGTCCGGCCGCTGCATCGCCACAGCCGCGTGGCAGTCCGAGGAGGCCATGGCGGCCACAGCCGAGGCGGTCCGCCCGCTGCGCAGCAAGGCGGAGCAGGTCCTCGCCGCGAGCCCCAGCGAGGTCGACACCTGGGAGGTCGCGGTGGTCCACCGGGACCACGCCACGCCCAGCGGCGCCTTCGCCCGGGTCACCTGGATGAGGGGTGATGCGGGCACCGCGGACCGCGCCACGGACATCTTCCGGATGGTCGTCCTCCCGCGGGTCCGGGAGCTCTACGGCTTCTGCAGTGCCAGCCTGCTCATCAACCGCCAGACCGGGCGGGCCGTCGGGACGGTGACGTTCGACAACGCGGCGGCCCTGGAGGCCAGCCGTGGGCCCACGGGCAGCATCCGGCAGCGGGCGGCCAAGGAGTCCGGGGCCACGGTCGAGGACGTCGCCGAGATGGAGATCGCCCTCGCGCACCTGCACGTGCCTGAAATGGCCTGATCCGGCGACACCAGGTCGCGACATCAGGTCGTGTGACCCGGTCGCGGCCGGCTGTGCCGGGGAACGTCGCGCTCTGCCGAGGTTGTGACCGCGGCAGAGCGCCACGAACCACGGCAGAGCCGGTATGCCGGAGCCTCAGGTGTGGTCGCGAGGAGCGTCACGCAGGTCGCGAGGTGCGAGGGACAACGGCACGTCGCCCGACTCACTCCTCGTCTGCGGACGTGGCCTCCGGCGACGGCCCGTTGGTCCGGCTTCGGCGCGCATTCATCGAGAGCTGGGTGATCCGGCCAGCTCCGGCGACTGCCACCGCCAGACCGCCGGCGACGGCAGCGACCAGCATCGCCACTCCCAGCGAGACGGAACCCGCGAAACCGAGGTAGTGCACTTCCACGCGCGTCGGGTTCTGCAGGATGAAGACGATGAGCAGGACCAGGAGCAGGAGGGCGACAGCAGTGGCCACCCAGGCCGCGCTGAGACGAGTCAGGCGCGGTGCCCTCTGCTGGGGCTTGTTGGTCGGCGTCGGCGGGGGCGCTGGTTTCCCCTCGCCTGCGGAGCTCGGGCTCTGGGGGGCGTTCGTCATGGAGTCTTCCCCTCTCCCATCGATGCGGCTACGACGACAGGTGCTGCCTGTCTGGTCGATGTGAGGGCGGGAACGTGACCAAGGGTCATGGCAGCCACCTTCGCAGTTGCTTCACCTTCGCCCCGCTGGCTCCCGGACGGGAGAGCCCAACGTCCCCGCTCCCGCCGCGCGGGGTCGGCCGCGCCTGTCACCCAGGTCGGCGGCGTCAGGCGATGGCGTGTGTCCGGCGAGCCTCAGGCGTGGTCGCGGCTGCCGACATCGGTCTGGGCGAGGAGGTTGACCAGCTGGCCGACCGTTCGCTGCCGGACCAGGACCTCGGGCAGGGGCTGGTCGCCCTGGATCCGGTAGCGGTTGCGTCGGCCGTCCCTGTCCTTGAGCACATACCCGGCGTCCACCAGGTCCGTGACGATGCCGAAGGCGGCGCGCTCGGTGATGCCCAGGGTGGTGGCGATCTCACGCAGGCGCACGTCCGGGTCACGGGCGATGCACAGCAGCGCCTGGGCGTGGTTGGTCAGGAAACCCCAAGGCATGACCCCGGACTATATCCGAACTCTGTATCTAGGAACTTGATTGCTAGTTTCTCAGATCTAACGTACTGTCGTCAGTGGAACCGGCCTGCGGGCTACGCGGGCCGCTTCGCCACAGGAAGGCACATCATGCGTTGCACACGCATCGCGCTCTACGACATCAAGTCCGGCTCCTTCGACGAGATCGCCACCCAGGCCAAGGCAGGGATGGTGCCGCTGTTCCAGGAGAGCGACGGCTTCGTGTCCTACGGGATCGCCCAGGTCGACAAGGACGCCTTCGTCTCGCTCAGCACGTGGGAGACCCACGAGCAGGCCAACGCGGCCACGGCCAAGGCCGCTGACTGGGTGAGGGCCAACAGCCGGGACCGCTTCTCGCTCCGCAAGAACTACGTCGGCGACCTCTCCATCGACATCGGCACTGCCAAGCCGGTCGAGCTCGCCCACTGATCCACCCGCTCGTCTCGAGTCCCGCCGCAACCGCGGCGGGACTTGTTGCAGGTCGCCAGGGAATCCCGGCACTGGCAGGCTGGGGACAGGCCGCCGGCACGGACTCCCCGTCTCTCGCCGGCCCCTGGGGGTCCGCGGCACCACCAGGGACCCGGCCCACCAGCAGAGGGAGTTCCCATGGCTGACTACTCGAAGCAGTCCCGACTCGCCAGCGACGGCATCCACACGCAGTGGCGGGTGCTGGACGAGGCCGGCAACGTCGTCACCCGCGGTCAGGCCTATGCCGGGCAGGACCTCGATGAGATGGCGCGGCACGCCCTGACCGTCGACGACCTCGAGCCGGGCGACCTGCCCGACACCTGGACGGCGTGGGAAGAGAGCCGGTGACCAGCCCGGTCCCGGCTGCCGACGCCGGACGGCGTCAACCGGCGACCGGGGCCTCGGCCCCGGCGTCGTCGGCGCTGACGTCCCCCGTCGCCCCGCGGCGCACGGCCCATCGCCCCACGGTGAACACATAGGTCAGGAACGCCGCCTCGGCCAGCACACCGATCCCCACCCGGGCCCAGGTGGGCAGCGGCGAAGGCGTCACGAAGGCCTCGATGACCCCTGACACGGCGAGCACCACGACCAGCCCGAGCGCCACCGACATGGCCGACCGGCCCTCGCGGGCGACCGACTGCGCGCGGGTCCGCGGGCCGGGCTCCACCCAGGACCAGAACAGCCGCAGCCCGGTCGCCCCCGCGACGAAGACCGCGGTCAGCTCGAGGATCCCGTGCGGCAGGATCAGGCCGAAGAACACCCCGGCCCGGTGGTGGTGGACCATGATCGAGCCGACCACGGCCACGTTGAGGACGTTCTTCCACAGCAGGTAGATCACCGGCAGCCCGAGCACCCCGAGGGCGATGCACAGCGCGGAGACCCAGGCGTTGTTGGTCCAGACCTTCGCGGCGAAGTGCGAGGCGGCGTACTCGCTGTAGTAGTGCGCGAAGTCCACCTTGACCAGCTGGTTGATCTCCTGCGGCGAGAGCAGCGCCGACTCCACCTGCGGGTTGCGTACGAGCCACCAGCCGAGGACGAACGCCAGCCCCACGTTGGCCGCGGCCGTCGCCACCCACCACCGGCGGGTCCGGTAGAGCGCGGCCGGGAACGTGTCGGTGAAGAACGTCGCCAGGTCGGCCCAGGAGGCGGTCCGGGTCCCCGCCGAGCGGGACCGGGCCCGCGCCAGCAGCGAGGACAGGTAGGTGACCAGGCTCGGGTCCGGCGCCGCCGAGCGCACGACCGACAGGTGCGTCGCGACCCGCTGGTAGCTGTCGAGGATCTCGTCGGCCTCCGCCCCGGACAACCGTCGCTGCCGGGTCAGCGCGTCGAGCCGCTGCCACTCCCCCTGGTGCGCCGCCACGAACGCGTCGAGATCCACGTGGCACAGCCTAGGGGCGCGACCCCGGCCCTAGGCTGAGGTCGTGGACAGCGCAACGCTCGGCGTCGGCGACGACGACCTGGTCACCGGTGAGGCCGTCGCCCTCGACCTGCCCGCAGCCGGCCTCGGCATGCGCCTGCTGTCGGGGGGCATCGACCTGCTGCTCGGGTTCATCGTCCTGACCGTGCTGTTCATCCTGGCCGGCGTGATCACCCAGGGCTCCGACGACGCCGTCGTGGCCACGGTCTTCCTCACCTGCGTCGTCCTGACGCTGGTCGGCCTGCCCACCACGGTGGAGACGCTCACCCGCGGCCGCAGCCTGGGCCGGGTCGTCACGGGCCTGCGGGCCGTGCGCGACGACGCCGGGCCGATCGTGTTCCGCCAGGCGTTCGCCCGCGCGCTGGTGGGTGTCGTCGAGCTCTGGATCCTCGGCGGGGTCCCCGCCCTGATGTGCGCGCTGGTCACCCGCAAGGGCAAGCGCCTGGGCGACCTCGCCGCCGGCACCTACGTCGTCCGCGAGCGGGTCCGCCCGCAGCTCCTCCCGCCGCCGCAGATGCCGTGGCCGCTGGCGCAGTGGGCGCTCGGCGCCGACATCGCGGCCCTGCCCGACGCCCTCGCCATGGCCACCCGGCAGTTCCTCGCCCGGGCTCCCGGGTTCAGCCCCTCGGCGCGCGCCCAGCTCGGCGAGCAGCTGCTCGCCGACGTGCTCCGGTATGCCGCGCCGCCGCCTCCCCCGGGCCACCACCCGGAGGCGGTGCTCGCCGCCGTCCTCGCCGACCGGCGGCGCCGGGACACCGAGCGGCTCCAGCGCGAGGACCAGCTCCGCCGGCGGCTCATGCCGCCGGAGCGCCTGCCCTGAGCACGGCACCGAGGGGGCCGTTTCTGGGGTTTGAGCCTGGCTCAAACCCCGGGAACGTCCCCCTCGGCGGGTGGTGGGGCAGGTGAGCGGTCAGGCCGTCCCGGCGCCCGACTCGGCCAGCAGCGCGGCGTACCCGGGCTTGACCACGTCCTCGATGATGGCGAGGCGCTCGTCGAAGGGGATGAACGCGGACTTCATCGCGTTGATCGTCGCCCAGCGCAGGTCCTCCAGCGTCCAGCCGGCCTCGCGCACCAGGAGGGACATCTCGCGCGACATCGACGTGCCGCTCATGAGGCGGTTGTCGGTGTTGACGGTGACGCGGAACTTCAGCCGCTTGAGCAGCGTGATCGGGTGGTGCGCGATCGAGTCGGCCGCGGCCGTCTGGAGGTTGCTGCTCGGGCACATCTCCAACGGGATCCGCCGGTCGCGGACGTAGGAGGCCAGGCGGCCCAGGCTGACCGAGGCGGGGTCTGCGGCGGCGAAGCGATCGGGGTCGGCGGTGTAGGGCAGGTCGCCGACGCTGAGGTCGTCGACGATGCGCACGCCGTGGCCGAGCCGGTCGGCGCCGCACCACTGGATCGCCTCCCAGATGCTCGGCAGGCCGAAGGCCTCACCGGCGTGGATGGTGAAGTGGGCGTTCTCGCGGCGCAGGTACTCGAAGGCGTCGAGGTGCCGGGTGGGCGGGAAGCCGGCCTCGGCGCCGGCGATGTCGAAGCCGGAGACGCCCTGGTCGCGGTAGCGCACGACCAGCTCGGCGATCTCGGTGCTCTTGGCGGCGTGACGCATCGCCGTCAGCAGGGCGGTGACCCGGATCGGGTGGCCGGCCTCGGCGGCGCGCTTCTCGCCCTCGCGGAACCCGGCGTTGACCGCTTCCACGACGTCCTCGAGCGCCAGTCCGGCCTGGAGGTGCTGCTCGGGGGCGTAGCGCACCTCGGCGTAGACGACGCCGTCAGCCGCCAGGTCCTCGACGCACTCGCGCGCCACCCGGTGCAGGCCCTCGACGGTCTGCATCACGGCCAGGGTGTGGTCGAAGGTCTCCAGGTATCGCTCCAGCGAGCCGGAGTCGGCGCTGTCGCGGAACCACTGGCCGAGCGCCGCGGCGTCCGTAGCCGGAAGCCCTTGGTAGCCAACGGTCTCGGCGATCTCCAGGATCGTCTGCGGACGCAGACCGCCGTCCAGGTGGTCGTGCAGCAGGGCCTTGGGGGCCCGTCTGATCTGGTCGTCGGTCAGCACGCTCACTCCTCGCGCCCGACGGTGTCCGGGGAGAAGGCGGGGGTGCACACGGCGACGTACTCAGCGCCCTCGTCACCGGTGGAGTAGCGGATCCGCTCCCCGGCGTGGGTGATGATCGACTGCCCTGCGGTGACCGTGGTCGGCCCGCCCTCGTGCTCGACGATGACGCTGCCCTTGAGCACGAGCGTCACCTCGTCGAACTGCGGGGTCTGGAACGGCTCGTCCCAGTGCGGCGGGGCGATCATGTGGGCGACCGAGACGGCGTCGGTGCCGGTGGTGACCCGGCCGACGTGCTCGTCGATGACCTTGCCTCCGGGGACGGGGATGCGCGTGGGTGTGGTGATCAGTCGGGGCACCCCGCCACAGTACCGGCCGCGAGCGGGTGCCCTGACGCGTCGAGGACGGGCTCCCGCCCGCCTCGCCAGGGGCGCCCCGCCCCTCGCGGGACAGGGCGCCTGCGGCCTCAGCTCCCGGAGGCCGCGCGCTCCCCGGACGTGGCCATGAGGTGGTCGACCAGTGCCTCGGTCTCGGCGTCGACGGGGACGCCGTGGTGGTCCAGCACCTCGGTCATCCCGGCCACCAGCTCGGGCAGGCCGGCGCTGCCGGAGCGCGCGTGCTCGGCACTGATCCAGTCGCGCCAGAGCAGGTGCGCCGTCGGGGCCATGCGCAGCCCGGCCTGCGCCGCGGCGATCGCGTCGTCGGGGTCGGCGGAACCGGACAGCTCGGCCAGCCGGTGGGCGGCGTCGACCACCAGGGCCGGCACTGTGCGCTCCAGCGCGGTGCGCGGCAGCCACGAGTAGCGCCCGGACGGGCGCGCGTCGAACAGCGGGCCCCGCACCAGCCGCAGGGCGCGGCGCAGCAGCTCGGCCTCCTCCCGCGGGGAGGACGCCTGACGGGAGCGTTGCAGCACGGTGCAGAATGCCGCCCAGTCCACCCGCACCGACGGCGAGAGCAGGTGTCGTCCGCTCTCGTCGGTGCGCAGCAGGGCCGAGCCGTCGGCGTCGTCGCCGAGCCAGTCGCGGACCCGCTCGACGGTCGCCTCGGCCACGGCGTGGCTGACGCCCCGCGGCCAGACCGCCGAGGCGAGCACCCCCGGGTGGACGCCACCGGGGTGGCAGGCGAGGTAGGCCACGATCTCCTCGGCCAAAGGCACCCGCGTGGCGTCGATCCGCCCGGGCGCACGGACCTCGAGCCGGCCGAGGATGCCGACACGGACCGCCGCGGCGGCCCAGGTCGAGTCGTCGCCCCCGGTCGTCGTCGGCACCGGCGGGCGCCCGTCGGGGCCCTGCACCGGCGCCGTCTCGGCCGCCTCGAACAGGGCGGTCACGGCGTCCAGCGAGTGCTGGGTCATCCGGTGGGGGGTCAGCGAGAGGCCCAGCAGCGGCACGGTCATCGTGCCGGCCTCGTCGACCTCGAGACGCCACTGCGCCCCGGGCAGGTCGCCGACCCCGACGATGCCGAACGGCCTGCGGCCGCCCTGGGTCACGGCCGCCATGCGGGCGCCGAGCGCGGGGTCGGTGGGCGTGGCGAGCACGAGGTACTGCGGCGGCTCCTGCTCCAGCCGGGCCAGGCGGCCGGTGAGCACCTCATCGCCCCGGACCCCGGTGGCCCGCTGCTCCAGCTCGGTGACGGTCGCGTCGAGGTCGTCGACCAGGGACAGCCGGCCGGCGGCCAAAACCGAGACCTCGCTGGGCAGCCCGTGGGCGCGGACGTCGACCTGGTCGGCCCACGGCATGGTCGCCAGCTGCACGGCCAGGGCGGTGGCGACCTGGCCACCGACCCCCGCGTCCCCGCTGACCTGCACCGGTCCGTCGGAGGCCTCGAGGTCGATCAGGACGTCGCGCCCGGACTCGTCCCGGCCGAGGCACACCATCGCCGGGTAGGCCGCCGGCCCGCCGGCCCGTGAGGGCGCGTCGGCGCGCTCGAGCACCCAGCGCCGGCCGTCCTCCGCGACGGTCCACGGGTCGGGGGCGTCGGTGCGCGCCGGGGTGATCCACAGCTCGAGGCGCTCGTCGTCGACGACCGCCGCGTAGGCCGGAGGCAGGCGCACCCCGGACTGGTCACAGTGGACGGCCAGGCCGCGCAGCGCGGCGTCCAGCCACGCGGCGCGGTCGGTGTCGGCACCCACGCGCAGGCCGACCTCGGCCTCGACGGCGTCGCCGGCCGGCTGGCTGCCGCCGCCGCGGCGCAGCCGGCGCGCCCCCAGTGCCCCCAGCAGGCAGGCGGCGAGCAGGCCGGCGCTCGACAGCGCGCCGACCAACGGGCTCGCCCCGGGCCCGGCCGCGTCCACGACCGCACCGTCGGTCGCGCCGCCACCGACGTGGCTGCCGACCGGCGCGAGCATGGCGTCGGGGGTGCCCTGCGCGCTGGTGGCCGCACCGGCACCGGGGTGCTCCCCGACCGGGGCGACCGGCGCCACGGGAGCGGGCGCCTCGGGCACGGCGACGCGCGCCACCCCGACGGCGTCCTCGGGCATGACCAGCTGCCACCCCGGCTGGATCAGCCGGGCCAGGTGCAGCGCACGGCCGTCGGGCTGCAGCCGGTCCTTGTTGAGCTCGTAGATCTCCTTGTAGCGCCGGCCGTCGCCGAGGTGGGCCTGCGCGATGTCCCAGAGGTTGTCGTGCTTGTGCCCCACCGGGGGCTTGACCGTGTAGACCTTGTGGCCCGCCAGCGACTCCGGACCCCCGACCGGGTCCGCCTGCGGCGTGACGATGCTCGGCGTCTCGGTGGGCGTGTCCGTGCGGATGACCGGCGCCTGGCCGTCGACGGTCGCCGAGACCGTGGTGGCCGCCCGCGCCGGCCCGGTCGACGTCGCGTTGAGGACGGTCGCCACCTGCCCACCCACGACGCCGGCGAGCAGGATGCCGCCGATGAGCACCCGGGCCAGCCGCTGGGACGGACCGCCGAACGGCACCGGCGTCGGCACGCCGTCGTGGCGGACCGCACTGAGCAGCTCGACGATCATGCACGCCACGAACTGCAGCCACGCCAGCCACACCACAGCGACGAGGACGGTGACGACCTGCTCGATGCCGATGGCCCGGGTCAGGTCCTCGCGGCCCGGCAGGCTGGTCGGGATCGGCGGGGGCCCCGACAGCCACACCAGGAGGGCGGGGACACCGACCACGAGCAGGAGGGCCGCCAACAGGTATGCCGTCCGGCGCAGTCCCGAGGGCACCTCGCGCGGCCCTTCGGGCCGCTGGAACCGGGCCGGCCCCTCCGTGGTGTCGGGGTCCGGCGTCGTCAGCGTCGGGGTCTGGGGCGTCTGGCTCATGGGGCGTCTCCGGTGGTGATGCCGGTGCTCGGGCGGGCGGTGGCCTCACCCGAGATGTCGATGGTCTGGATGCCGACCAGCCCGAGCAGGGCGGTCGGCACGCTCGAGGTGATCCGCACGGTCACGCCGGCGGGGCTGGGGTCCACGGTGGCCCCCTGGCTGTAGCCGGCCTGGTTGAGGTAGCTGCTGGCCGCCTGCCGGGCGAGGACGGGATCGATCTCGACCCTGCCGGCGTCGCGCAGCTGGGCCACGTCGAGGGCGTTGGCGCCGGCCCGGGCCGCCTGCTCGGCGACGTCGACGGCGTGCTCGCGGGCGTTGATGGCCCGGCCGCCGTCGATGGCCAGCCCGGCGCCGGCGAGCAGCACCACGGCGAACCCGACGACGAACACCGTTGCGGATCCTCGCTCCCCGCGGAGGCGAGCGCGCAGGCTGCGGCGCGTCACGGCATACCAGGTCGTCATGGTCCGGTCCTCCGGTAGAGGTCTATAGGGGCGACGCCGGAGCTGGAGACGTCGGCCGAGCCGGGCAGGCCGATCAGGCCGAGGCCGGCGTAGGAGACCTGGCAGGACACCCGGACGGTCACGCTGCCGCCGGGCCGGAAGCCGCCGTCGTCGACGGCGGGCGTCGCGCAGGTCGCGGTGTCGGGCCGGGTGGCGGCCCAGGTGTCCAGCGCGGCCTGACCGGCGCTGGACCCGTCACGTTGCACGGATGCCGCGCGGGCGGCGTCGCGGGCGGCGGCATCGATCTGGCCCTGGACGGCGATGAAGCGGCCACCGGCGACGATGAGCAGGGTGAAGGCCATGAGCACGGGGGTGAGCAGCACGATCTCGATCGACATCGACCCCCGGCTGCGTCCACCGCGCCCCGGCAGGCGCCGTCGCATCGCTGCCCTCACGGCTCCCCCTCCCCCGATGCTGCCTAGTTGTCCGGCCGGAACGTCTCGACCGGCCCTTGCGAGACCTGCACGATCTGCGGCGCCTGGATCCCCGGCACCAGCTGGAGCGCCTTGGCGCGGACCACGGCCCGCACCTGCTGCCCGCCGGCCGGGGCGACGTCGACGGTGACCCCGGTGACCAGCCCGTGGCCGATGCGGGTGGCGTAGTCGCGACCCGCCGCCTCGCCGGCCTGCATCGCCGCCGGTGTGCCGCCGCCGTCGCGGGCCACGCGCGCCGCCTGGCGCACCGACGAGGCGACCACCTGGTTGCCGAGGTAGATCAGGGCGAACTGCACGGTGATGAAGATGGCCCCCATCAGCAGCGGCATGTAGAGCACGAGCTCCAGGGCGGAGGCGCCGCGGTCACCGCCGGCGCGCAGCCGCCTGAGCGACCTCATCCGCGGTGTCCCGGTCAGGGGCCGCCGGGACCCGACGGCGTCTTGAGCTCGAGGCTGTTGGCCTTGTCCTGGATCTTGCTCCAGATGATGCCGCCCACGGTGCCCACGATGAGGATGAGGACGGCCGAGATGATGACCCACTCGATCGCAGAGGCGCCCAGCTCGCCCTCCTCCCGCAACGCACCCGCCCGGCGGGCACGGTCGCGGACCTGTGCCTCGGCGTAGTTCAGCGGACCTGCGGACGTGAAGAACATGGTCGCTCCCATTCCCTGTAGACAAGGACATCCCCCCGAGGGCGGCGTCGCGCGATGGATTCTGCACCAGATGGTCCCCCGGCGCCCCCCACCCGACGCCGCTCAGAACGAGCCCAACACACGAGCCACTGCAGGATACGTCAGGAAGATCAGGAAGCCCACACACAACAGCAGCTGCGCGACCAGCATCGACTGTGAGCGGGCCTGGGCCCGGCCCTCGGTGTCGGCGAGCTCGCGCTGGCGCATCGACTCCGAGCGCGCGTAGAGCGAGTCGCGGACCTTGGCACCGTCCTCGGCCACCAGCGCCAGGGCTGCGGCCAGGTCGCGCAGCTCGTCGACCTGGAGGTCCTCACCGAGCTGGCCCAGCGCAGCCCACGGCGTCACGCCCTGCAGCCGCGCGGTCTGCAGCGTGTCGCGGATCCGGACCATGGCCCAGCCGTCGGAGATCGCCGCGGCGCTCTGGAGCGCCTCGGGGACGCCCCGGCCGCCGCTGAGGTTCATCGCCACGAGGTCCAGGAACGAGCCGACGACGTGCCGGAAGTCGCGCCGGCGCTGCCCGGCGGCGCCGCGGACGCGCGCGGTCGGCAGGAGGAAGCCGAGCATGGCCCCGATGAGCCCCACCCAGACGGGCACGATGGTGCTGCCGGCGCCCGCCACCACAGCCAGCAGCGCTGCCACGACCAGCGGCAGCAGCAGGCCGGCGAGCGTGCACACCAGGGTGAGGGCCAGGTGGCTCTCCAGGGACCGGCCGACCATGCCGAGGTCGGCGCGCAGCGACAGCGGGGCGCTGAGACCGCGGGCCTCGAAGGCCTCGCGCAGCTGCGCGCCGAGCCGCCGCATGCGCAGCGACTCCCCCTCGTGCCGGCGGTCCACCGTGAGCACGGTCTCGCGGCGGAAGCGGCGCCGGTCGAGGTCGAGCCGGGCCAGGGCGGCCGGGCCGGACGGCGGCCGCTCGTCGAGCACGAGCACGAGCAGCAGCACACCGAAGCCGCAGACCGCGCCGGCCAGCAGCACCCAGGTCATCATCGGGACGCCCCTCCTGCCGGCACGGAGGCCACCGCGTCCTGCACCGGCCGCGGCGACGGCGCAGCCACCGGACGGCTCAGGCTCTGGCCCAGGAACCGTTGCGGCATCTCGAAGGAGGACAGCCGGCGCAGCCACAGGAAGCCGGCGGCGAACAGCGCCACGATCACGGCGAGGACGACCTGCCCGACGAACGTGCCGTAGGGCGAGACGTAGTCGGGGTTGAACAGGCGCAGGCCGATGATGAACGCCGCGCTGACGCCGACGACGATCTGCACGCTGCGCCGGGTGCTGCGCCGGCCGGCCATGACGCGCCCGCGCATCTCCAGCTCGGCGCGCACGCTGCGCGACAGCGAGGTCAGGACGTCGCGCAGTCCGGGGCCGCGCAGCTTGGAGTTGAGGACGAGGGCGGCCACGATGAGGTCGGCCGCCGGGTCGTCGAGGTCGTCGGCGAAGCGCTGGAGCGCCACGGCCAGCGGCACACGGACCCGCAGCCGGTCGGCCAGGACGTTGAGCGGCCGGGAGACCGACGGCGCCGCGGCCTCCGCTGTGGCCGGGATGGCCTGCTCGAGGCCGACCGCGCCGGCGATGGTGTCGCGCAGCGACTCGGTCCAGGCCGCCAGTCCCTCGAGCCGCGCGTAGCTGGCCTTCTCGGAGGCCGCGCCGCCGAAGAGCGAGGACCAGAAGAACACCAGCACCCCGCTGCCGATCGCCAGCACGGGCCACCGGGTCAGCACGAGCAGCACGAGCGTGACGCCCACCGTGGCGGGCACCCGGCGACCGGTCGCGGCGAGACGCTTGCGCAGGTCGGCCACGGTCGGCGACCGGCGCTCGACCCGCTCGGTCGGGGTGAGCCCGAGGACCAGCAGCACCAGCCCGGCCCCGACGAGCGCGCCGAGCAGGACGATGGCCAGCGCCTCCGGGGACAGCCCGGCGCCCATCAGGACCACTCCGAGGCGAGCGGCACGTCGTAGCCGACCGCCTGGAGCTCCTCGAGGCAGCTCACCGGCGCGGACGGGACGGCCACGCCGTCGGGCCCGGCGGTGAACACCTCGCTGGAGAGGACCCGGCCGTCGACGCCGTTGACCTCGCGGATCGAGGTGATCATGCGGCGCAGCTTGCCGCCCTGGCCGAACTCGTTGCGCCGCTCGACGAAGACGACGAAGTCGATCGCCCCGGCGATGAGCATCATCGTGGCCTCGGTGGGCAGCCGCTCGACCGACTGGATGGCGTAGGTGCAGATGCGGTTGAACACCTCGAGGGAGGAGTTGGCGTGGATCGTCGACAGCGAGCCGTCGTTGCCCTGGCTCATCGCGTTGAGCATGGTGACGATCTCGTCGCCGAGGACCTCGCCGACGATGACCCGGCTGGGGTTCATCCGCAGCGAGCGCCGCACCAGCTCGGCCATTCCGATGTGGCCCTGGCCCTCGGAGTTGGGCAGCCGCTCCTCGAAGGAGACGACGTTGGGGTGCAGGTCCTCGAACTGCCCCAGGCCCAGCTCGAGCGCACGCTCGACCGTGATCAGGCGCTCCTTGGCCGGGATCTCGTTGGCGAGCGCCCGCAGCAGCGTGGTCTTCCCGGCGTTGGTCGCCCCGGCGATCATGATGTTCTTGCGCGCCCGGACCGCGGCCGAGAGCAGCGCCGCGATCTCGGGGGTCATCGAGCCGTTCTGCACGAGGTCGTCGAGGAAGACCCGCGACAGGCGCGCCCGGCGGATCGACAGCGAGGGCCGCGCGCACACGCCCATGACGGCGGAGAGGCGGCTGCCGTCGGGCAGGCGCAGGTCCAGCTGCGGGTTGGCCGTGTCGAACGGGCGGCTGGTCAGGCCGGAGTAGGCGCCGAGCACCTGCACGAGCTCGATGAGCTCCTCGTCGTTGTCGGCCACCGGCCCCAGGAACTCCTCGCGGCCGTCGGCGTAGCCGACGAAGACCCGGTCGGAGCCGTTGATGTCGATGTTCTCGACCATCGGGTCGTCCAGCAGCGGCTGCAGCCGACCCACCCCGAAGAGCGCGGCGTGGATGCCCTCGGCGAGCTCCTCCTCCTCGGTGATCGTCGGCGGCGTGCGGCCGGCGGCGATCTCCCCGCGGGCGTAGCTCTCCAGCACGCGGCCGATGACCGCACGGGCGAACTGCCGCTCGTCCTCGCTGGACATCGGCGCGATGCCGTTGACGGCGTCCTCACGCCGCTGCCGGGCGAGCACGTCGGCGACGTCCTCGCGCAGGCGCCGGACGAGTACCTGGTCCACGGTTGCTCCTTGTCGTCCCGGTGGAAAGCGTGAAAAGCGTTGGTATGCCGTGCGCCGGCACGGCGTCGTGCGCTCAGACGGTGACGGCGCGGCGCTCGACCGCCAGCTCGCGCAGGCGGCCGGCGATCGCCCCGGTGCTGCGCAGCAGCATGGAGCGGCTGAACCTGCCGTCGAGCCGGTAGCGCAGGGCCTGCGCCGTCTTGGGCTCCTCGACTATCGTGCCGAGCACCGTGGCGTCCAGCCGTGCGGAGTCGATGACCTTCTGCACGTCCCCGGCACTGGTGCGGTCGCGCTCGTGGGTGAGGACCGCGATACCGACCGGCACGGCGTCGATGTCGCCCAGGTGCAGGGAGGTGGTCAGCGCGCGCAGCCGCTCCCGCAGGTGGAAGAGCTCCTCCAGCGTCGGCCGGGTCACCAGCAGCACGGCCCGTGAGGCGGCCAGCACCGGCAGCGTGGAGGACCCGGGCAGCACGCGACCGCAGTCGGCGATGACGTCCCGGTCGAGGCGGGCCAGCGACTGGGAGACGCTGGGCCACGCGGCGCCGAGGCCGGTCACCTGCTCGGGCCGGCTGACGCCGACCAGCACCGGGACGTCACCCTCGACGGTCTGCAGGTGCGCCTCGACCTCGCGGGCGTCGGCCCCCCGGCGCACGGACGCGGCCAGCGAGACCAGGCCCCGGTCGGGGTCCAGCGGCTTGCCGTCCTCGGCGCGGTAGCGCAGCGCCATGTCCCCGCCGGCGGGGTCGACGTCGGCGACGACGACCTCGGAGCCCCACCCGAGGGCGAGCGCCATCGCGGTGGTGGAGACGCCCGGAGACCCCTTGGCCGCAGCCACGGCGTAGAGACCCATCAGCCGTTGCCCCCCAGCTGGGCGCCCCGGCTGAGCAGCACGAACGCGAGCTGGTTGGCCGCCGAGGCCGCTGCGACCTTGGCCGACTGGCCCGCGTCGACGATCACCGTGGCCACGGACGCCCCGGAGGATCCCGAGCCGGGCACCAGCCCGTTGCCGCCGCCGTCCCCGCCGGACTGCCCGACGGAGGAGACGAGCGCCGAGTCGGCCAGCACCGCCGTCACCTCGCCGTCCTTGACCTGGACGACCTGGACCATGTCGCCGGCCTGCAGGCCCGAGGCGGGCATCCGCCCCGGGGAGAGCACGACGCCCACGGCCGCCTTGCCCGCCTGGAGGAAGCCCTGGGGCGTCACCATCGCCTGGTCGAGCAACCGGCCGGCGGGGATGGTCTGGGCGGCGTACTTGCCGACGACCAGGCCGACCTGCCCGGCCGGCACGAGCTGCAGGCCCTCGCTGGCGACGCGGGAGGTCGCGAGGTCGTCCTTGGTGATCAGCTGCCCGACGGCGATCGGCCGGGCGGCCACGAGGACGGGGGTCCGCTCGTCGATCCGGACGGCCAGCAGCCCCGCCAGGGCCGCGCCGCCGGCGATGAGCAGCACCGCGAGCGCCACGAAGGCGGGGCGCCGGCGGCGGGCGGCCGACGGGGGCCGGCCCGAGGGCGTGCGACGGGCGCCGCCCCGACCGGGGGGCTCGGCTCCCCTGCGTGACACGGCGTCCTGGGTCATGGTGCTCATCGGCGCAGCCTGCTCCTCGCGTCGCGGACGCGGCGGCGATGGCTGCCCACCCCAAGGGTCTGGACCAGCTCCCCCTGACGCGGACCGGCCGGGCCGGATCGCACCCCCTGCGGTCATTTCCGCCCAGAGTGTATGCAGATCAGGGGCTCTGCGTCGCCACCCGACGTCCGGGAGACGGCACCGTTGACCACCCCAAAAGGCGCGTGGCAGTCTGTGGGCGGCGTCGCTGCGCGATGGCGCGGGGGGGTCAAGCCAACTGACGCAAGGGGAAGAGGGGAATCCACATGGCTGGTGCTGACGGCTCCGTCAAGATCAACCACGGCGACATCGAGGCCCAGGGCAAGAACCTGGCCAACCTCAAGAACGAGCTCGAGCGCGTCCTGCAGAACTGCCACGGGCAGATCCAGCAGCTGCACGACTCCGGCGCGTTCCAGGGCCTCGCCGGTCGCAGCTTCACGGACGCGTTCACCGAGTACCACACGAGCGCACAGAAGACGATCGCGCTGCTCGAGAGCTTCGGCCACCACCTGGGCAAGACCTCGCAGGCCTTCCAGGAGGTCGACCAGGCCTACAGCGTCAAGCTCTGACGCCCGGCACGACGGGGCCCGGCAGCCGCACGGCTGCCGGGCCCCGTTGCGTCCCAAGGGGTCTCGCCGCTCACGTCACGTGCGGCACCTGCACCATGACCTGCTCCCCGGACCCGTCGACGAGGACTCCCCGGCCGGGGTGGACCCTGGCCTGCAGCGCGGTGCGCGCCACCCGCACGCCGAGCACGTCGCCGGCGACCGGCTCCTGCGGTGACAGCAGCAGGCCCTGCCGGCCCTTGCGCGCCTCGTAGAGCCACCCGGAGAAGCCGGCGGCGAGGTCGGCGCCCTGCCCCGCCAGCACCAGGCCGAGGCCCTTCTCGCGGGCCTGGCGCACGATCGCCAGCATGACCGGGGCGACCGGCCCCTCGCGCAGGTTCTCGGCGTCGTCGACGAGCACCAGGGACCCGTGCGGCAGGGCGCGCACGGCCTCGAGCACGGCGTCGGCGTCCTGCTCGGTGCCGGTGAAGCAGCGGTGGCCGAGCTGCTGCACCAGCGCCGTCAGCCCGTTGTCGCGCGGGGTGAAGGCGAGCAGGCCCGCGTCCTGCTGCGCGGCATACGTGGCGACGAGCTGCAGCGTGGCGGTGCGCCCGGACCGGGGCGGACCCGCCACCAGGGCGGCCGGGCTGCCGGTGAGGTCGAGGCGCAACGGCTCCAGACGGTCCCCGCCGATCCCGAACGGCACCAGCAGCGGTGAGCCGGGCTCGAGCTGCTTGAGCACGTCGGCGGCGTCCACCTCGGCGGGCAGGACGCCGAGGCGCATCGGCTGCAGCGCCGCCGGGACGTCGGCGTCCCGCTCGGCGACCTCGGCGGCGACGGCCCGCAGCGCGGCGCTCTGGCCCACGCCGCTGGTGTCCTCGGCGAGGACGGCGACCTGCGCCTCCGTGCCGACCTCGGCCCACAGCCCGCGGCCGTCGCCGATCGTGTCGGGGACGTCACGGCTGCGCAGGCCCGCGGAGGTGTAGTCGGTGCGGTCGGGCAGCCGCAGGATCAGCTTGTGCTCCACGAGCGAGGACACCCGCCCCGTGAGCAGCGAGCGGTCGCCGGCGACGACGACCTGGATGCCGACGGAGGCGCCCTCGCGCAGCAGCGTGGTCATGTCGTCGAGCAGGCGGCCCATGTCGATCTCGGCGAGGTCGCTGAGGAAGCCCTCCCACCGGTCGAGCAGCAGCACCACGTGCGGCAGGCGGTCCCCGGGCGCCGCGCCGGCGCGCTGCTCCTCGATGTCGGCATAGCCCTCGCGGGAGAGCACGTCCTGGCGCCGGGTGACCTCGCCGGTGAGCCGCTCCAGCAGCCGGCTGACCCGCTCGACCTCGGCGCGCTGCACGACCGCGCCGGTGTGCGGCAGCGTGGTGAGGGGCAGCAAGGCGCCGTTGCCGCAGTCGAGGCCGTAGAGGTGCAGGTCGCGGGCCGGCACGTCACGGGCGAGGGCGCCGGCGAGGGTGCGCAGCGCGGTCGAGCGGCCCGAGCGCGGGCCGCCGACGACGTAGAGGTGGCCGTCGCGGCCGAGGCCGAACGTGCGCGCCACCTGCGCCTGGTCGTCCGGGCGGTCCTCCAGCAGCCACGGCACCGCGGTATGCCGGTCGGTCGCCTCCTCCCCGGAGGCGGCCAGCCGCTCGCGCAGGTCTGCCAGGGTGACCACCTGCGGCAACGGCGGCAGCCACGGGCTGGGCTGCTCGGGCACCCCGGCGAGCTCGTCGGCGCCGTTGATGGCCTCGACGAGCACCGACAGGTCGGTGTCTCCCTCGTCGGTGTCGGGCCCCTGGGCCTGCGGCCGCACCGGGGCGGGCAGGCCGACCCGGTCCCAACCGACCGGCCAGGCCATCGGTGCCGCCAGGCTGGCGTGGTCGGTCACGGTCCCCGGCCGGCGTCCCCCGACGCGGCCGGCCTGGAACGGCAACAGGCTGGAGTGGCCGAGGCGCGCGTAGCCGCGACCCGGCGTGCCCTGGGGGATCCGGGCCGACTCCGGGGCGTCGATGACGTCGCGGCTCTCGCTCTCGTCGGTGACCCGCAGGGCGATCCGCAGGTTGGTGTTGGCGCGGATGTCGGCGGAGACGACGCCGCCGGGGCGCTGGGTGGCCAGGACGAGGTGGATGCCCAGGGAGCGACCGCGCTGGGCGATGGTCACCAGGCCGGTGACGAAGTCGGGCAGCTCGGCCTTGAGGCTGGCGAACTCGTCGATGATGATCGCGAGGCGCGGCATCGCCGGCAGCGAGGGGTCGCTGCGGCGCAGCGCCCAGTAGTCCTCGATGTCCTTGGCCCCCGGCACCGTGAGCATGTGCTCGCGCCGGCGCAGCTCGGCGCCGAGGGAGGTGAGGGCGCGGCCGACGAGGTGGGTGTCGAGGTCGGTCACCATGCCGACGGTGTGCGGCAGCTTGGCGCACTCCTTGAACGCCGAGCCGCCCTTGTAGTCCACGAGGACGAAGGTGAGCTCGTCGGGGCGGTTGGCGATGGCCAGCGAGGCGACCAGGGTCTGCAGCAGCTCGGACTTGCCGGAGCCGGTGGTGCCGGCGATGAGGGCGTGGGGGCCGTCGCGGCGCAGGTCGAGCCGGAACGGCCCGTCGAAGCCCGCACCGATGACGACGTCCGTGCGCGCGCCGGTCCAGCCGCTCGCCACTGCCTGGGGCGTGGGGTCCTCGAGGTCGACGCACTCCAGCAGCCGGGCCGAGGAGGGCAGGCCCGCGTCGTCCTCCGACGGCGTGGTGTCGCGGATCGGCGCCAGGGCCCGGGCCACCCGCTCGGCCCAGGCGGTCTCGACCTGGTCGGGCCGGATGTCGAGGACGTCCTCGGCCAGTGTCTGGCGCAGGTCGACCCCCCCGGCGTGGCTGGTGATCACGGCCCGGCACTCCTCGGGCAGGGAGCGCTCGTCGTCGTCGACGCAGAGGATGTGCACGCCGGCCGCGGGCCCCTCGCGCAGCAGCTGCACCACGCCGGGCAGGGCGCGCAGCCGGCGGGCGCCGTCGAGCACGAGGAGCACGTCGGGCGCCGGCGGGGTCTTCGAACCGCCCTGGCCGGACATGGCACCGACCCGCTCGGTGACAAGGTTGGACAGCTCCCCGATGCGCCGACCGACCGACTCCTGGTCGGTGCCGATCATGGCCGGCACGCGCTCGTCGTCGACCCGGCAGTGGGGCAGCCACCGGGACCAGCCCCAGCGGTCCTCGCCCTCGGCGGTGGTCACCACGACCACCCGCACGTCACGGGGGCTCTGCAGCACGGCGGTCTGGCAGACCAGCCACGTGGCCAGCGCGTCGGTGACGTCGGCGTCACCGGCGATACCGACAACCCCGTTGTCCCGCAACGACATCACGACCGGGACGTCGTTGACGGTGACCGGCGGGGCAGCCTCGTCGGTCTCCTTGACGTTCTTGTCCCGGACGGTGACCTGGCTGGGGCGCTCGGCCACGCCGAGCCGCCAGGCCAGGTAGTCGGGGTCCTGGCGCCGGCGCTCCCACAGGCGTCGGCCGGGGCCGAGCGCGTTGAGCAGCACCTCGGCCGGGTCGGGGGCGGCCGAGCGCCGGTCGGCCCGCTCGGTCTCCAGCGCCGTCGCGAGGCGGGCCTCGACGCCGGCCCGCTCCGCGTCATACTCCGCCTTGCGCTCCTTGTAGGAGCGCGCGCCGCCGCGGCGGCCGGTGATGACGTTGACCAGGGCCATGAGCGGCGACATCAGCCCGAACATCAGGCCCCGCGGGCCGAACATGACCACCGACGGCACGCACATCGCCAGCGGGGCGAAGACCATGAGCCACGGGATGGGCTGCTTGTGCGGCTCCCCGGGCTCGACCGGCATGGTGAACGAGCGTTCCCTGGGCGGCGGCAGCAGGCGGGGCGGGCGGTTGAAGTCCACGCCCAGCCGGTCCTCACCCGGTGAGGTGTCGGCGTCCGGCTCCCACGGGCTTCGCAGCTCCAGCACCGTTGCGCCGCAGGCAAGATGGGCACCCTCGGGCCACTCCTGGGCCTCGGTCAGCGGCTCGCGCTCGAGCTGGGCGTCGACCCCCTCGGACGCGGTGACCGTGACGACGCCGTCGGTGCCGACCCGCACGGTGAGGGCGTCGGCCGGCAGCAGCACGTCGGGCAGCGACAGGCCGGGGGCACCACAGCCGATGACGGTGTCGCCGAGGCCGAGCCGGTGCACCCGACCGGCGCCGGGGCCGGAGACAACGCGCACCTCGGCCACGCCCCGCGGCAGTCCGGGGCGGGTGCCATCGGGCTCGTGGAGGGCGATCGTCGACCCCGGCTGCAGGCCCGCCTCGCGCAGGGTGGCGTCACGGTCGACCGGCCGGCCGTCGACCCACACCGCGACCCGGGCGGCGAACGTCGGGTGGATCGGCGTCGCCCCCGCGGCGGTCAGCTCGACCAGCCGGGGCAGCAGGTCGGCCACCGTGTGCTCCGGCTGGGCGTCGACCAGGACCTCCTGCCGCCGCCCCGACCCGCCGTCGACCACGCTCACGCTGAAGCGCACCAGCGCACCTCCCCTGCTTCGCGGGCCCCGGCAGGCCCTGCGCGGACGCTACCCGACCGTGGAACGACTACTGACCGATTGGTCGTGGTTGGTTAGCATGACCGACGGGCACATCCTGAGGGGGACACGATGAGCAGACCAGCTGTGGATAGCGGGGGCGTCACCAGCGTCGACTACACGGCGATTGCCACGGCCAAGGACCACTTCAACGACCTGGCGGCGCAGTTCACCAACACCAGCCCCGAGCTGGGGCGCAGGCACGACGACGTCGTGGGGGGCGCGGGCGAGTTCCGGTCCGGTGTCGAGACGGGGGCGGTGAAGTTCCTGCTCGGCTGGCGCGAGGCGCTGGCCACGTGCAGCGAGTCCGCCGGGCTGATCGCCGCCAACATCGGCAGCTACAGCATCGACCTGCACCAGGTCGACGTCGACCAGACGGTCACGGTGACCATCTGATGGCCGGCCACTTCAGCATCGACGTCCACCTCGACCAGCTGCGCGACGCCGAGAAGGGCCTGCAGCAGCTGTCCGAGCACCTGCTCACGGTCTCGCGGATGGCCGCCAAGGCCCCGGGCGAGCTCGGCTCGTCGTGGACCGGGCGGGCCGCAACGGCCACCAAGCACGAGATGACCGGGCTCGCGGAGCAGACCAAGCGGTTCTCCCCGAAGTTCCACGAGGCCAGCCAGGCGGTCAAGACCTTCGCCGACGCCGTCGAGCACGCCCTGACCACGTCCATCCCTCAGCTCAACCGTCAGTGGGACAAGGCGGAGCAGGAGTGCGCCGACGCCATCACCAAGGCCAACAACACCTACGACCGCGCCGTCGCCGACGCGGAGAAGCTCTCCGACCCCGCCAAGGCGCAGGAGGCCAAGGCCAAGGCCGCCGACGCGCGCGGCAGCGCCAGGGGCGAGGCGGCGATGGGGGCGCGCTGGACGCTGCAGGCCATCGACTCCCAGTTCCAGCAGCTCAAGGAGGACCTCCAGACCAAGGCCAAGGCCCTGGGCTCGACCCTCGGCGGGCTGACGATCGTGGCCGTGCCGGACTCGGTGGCCAGGAGCTTCATCGGGCACCACGGCACCGGCGGCACGATCGGCTGGTGCAACAGTGACGGCACGACGTTCCCGCCGGACCTGGGCACCGACGACGCCCTCGCGGGCTCGCTGACGCTGGTCCACGACCGCCACGACATGCTCGACGGCGAGAAGGCCGCAGCGCAGTTCGCCTCGTGGGACCCCAACGACCCCAAGGCCCTCGCGAAGATCCAGGGCCTGCTCAAGACCGACTCGGAGGCCTTCCGCCAGGGCTTCCTCGCGCACCTCGACACCCAGCAGCTGGCGTTCCTGCAGCGCATCTCCCGCGAGGCCGTCAGCGGCGACCAGGGCAAGAAGTACGGCGAGATGATCACCGCCATCTCGGTGATGATGGCCAAGGGGTCCAACCCCCGACTGCAGGGCGACTACCCCGTGCCGGCGTCGTTCTACGAGAGCTGGCGCAAGAAGTACACCGCGATGAACGTCCCGCCCGGCGAGGGCCACCTGCTCCTGGCCGAGATCGTCCAGGCCGGGCAGGCCGGTGGGGACAACTGGGAGCCGGCGATGCTCACCAGCATCACCAAGGAGGCCATCGCCTTCGAGCAGAAGCTGCGCAAGGAGAACCCCACGTTCTTCTGGGGCGACATCTACCGCGCCAACAACGGCACGCTGCCCACCCAGGCCGGGCGCGACCTGTTCGGCGACGTCCCCGGGCAGGTCGATGCCATCGCCATATTGTTCGACGCCGCGTCGCACAACCCCGAGGCGGCGCAGGACATCGTGCGCAAGGCTGACGGCCGCGCCGACACGACGATGCTGAAATACCTCTACGAGGGCCGCAGCGACGCGCTCGGCAACTACGAGACGTGGGGGGACACGCTCGGTCGCGCGCTGGAGGCCGCCACCACCTACGTCGGTCCGGGGGGCCCGGGCAGCCGCAACTACGCGTCCGCCGAGATCGTCAGCAACCTCGTGCACTACTACGGCACTCACACCGACCGGCTGCCGCTGCTGATGCACCAGCCGCTCGTCAACATCCTGACCCACCACATCCAGGCCGTGAACTACGCGGGCCAGGGCTACGAAGGGTCCGTGCACGAGGGGCACTCCAGCGGGCTGCTGGACTCCGAGAAGATCGACGTCGCGATCCTGGAGAAGGGCGACCTCAACGCCGTCCTCAAGGGGATCTTCGGCGACGACTACTACACCAAGCACGACGGTGACCCCACGAAGGGCTACCCGAACTACCAGCAGCTGTCCACGGCCCAGCACGCCGCCTTCCGCAAGGACTTCCTCACCATCGCGAGCCAGAAGCCGTTCGAGCCGGGCCTGCTCGACACGCTCGTGCGGAACCAGTCCTACGCCGAGTCGGACATGACCCACGCCCTGCGCGACGCGCTGACCGCGGCCGGCGCCTCGGAGGACCAGGCCAACGCCGACGCCAAGGCCGCCGTCGACTTCGTCGTGGGCCTGGGCGTCGACTCGCTGCCGCTGGACAAGCTCGGCGGACCCGGCGGGGCGCTGGCCGGCGCGACCATCGACAAGGTCAAGGACGCGCTGCTCGACCAGGCCTTCCCCGAGACGGACCACAAGGGCGAGGAGAACCAGAAGGGCTTCGACGTCCTGGAGTACCAGCGGCGGCAGAACCGCCTGGAGCTGGTGGAGTGGATGGACAAGGCCGGGCTGCTTGACCACCGCAACTCCCCCGCGGCGTGGGTCAAGGAGCACCCCGACCAGGCGTCCTTCGTCGAGAGCGGCGCCGACGGCAAGCCGCACCTGGGAAACATCGCCCAGCTCTACGCGCACCGCGACGAGCACCCGGACCGGTGGAACGACTTCCTCGACTACTACCGGGCCGAGGGACAGACGGCCGTCAACGACCTCGACCTCGGTGACAGCTTCGACCTGGGCTTCCTCATCTCCGACGACCAGCACGGCGGCGACGGGGGCTGATCCCGGTGGTCGGGGCGACCCGTGCCTGTCCGGTTTGCCCATTGTCGTTAGGGTGGTCAGGAACCAGATCCCGAGGGGGGACGATGATCAGCTTGGGTGGGCGCGCACGCCGCGCCAAGGCATTCGGCGCGCTCGGCCTCGGCACCCTGATGGCGCTCGGCGTCGCCGGCTGCGGCACCAGCTCCCCTTCGCCGCGAGCCTCGTCACCCCGGTCCACGAGCTCGGCCTCGCCCTCCTGCGCGGACGTCAGCCGCAGCGGACAGTCGATCCACCTCACGCTGCCTGCGGGCTTCACGGCCTCCGACGGCAGCGGGGGCGCGCCCCGGCCCGGCGACCTCCAGAAGTGGTGGGACAGCAAGCGCCGGACCGCCGCGTGGGAGTCCGTGGTGGCCTACCCCTGGACCGGCCGACCCGACCGCTCCGACGCCGAGGTCCTGCGGGACGCCTCCTTCGTCTTCGCCACCAACGCGTTCGGCCCGCGCAGTCAGGGCGACCTGGCCCGGGTCAAGGTCACGAAGGTGAGCCTTGCCGGTGTCAGCGCCCTCCGGGCCACGTGGACCCAGCAGGACAGACCCACCGCCGAGGACCCGCGCCACACCTTCGTCTGGTGGGTCGTCCCGTCCGGTGGCCACACCCGGTTCGTGGTCGCCGCCCACGCCCCCGAAGGCGCTCCCGTGGACCAGCTCACCGAGCGGCTCGGCACCAGCATCGGCGCCGGCCGCTGCGCCACCTGAGACCGCTCTCCCCCAGGCAGGACGCACCGGCGGCCACCCCGCAGGTATGCCGGGTGGCCGCCGCCGTCGTGCGGGCTCAGCTGATGCGGTCGATGACCAGCGGCAGCAGGTCGGGGCGGGAGCCCTCGGGGGCGATGAAGTACGCGCCGTCGAGCGCCTGCAGGGCCCGCTCGAACTTCTCCGGGGTGTCGGTGTGCAGCGTCATCAGCGGCTCGCCGCCCCGGACGCTGGCGCCGGGCTTGACGTGCATCTCGACGCCGGCGCCGGCCTGGACCGCGTCCTCCTTGCGGGCGCGCCCGGCACCCAGGCGCCAGGCCGCCACGCCGACCTGGAGCGCGTCGAGCGAGGTGAGCACCCCGTCGGCCGGGGCGAGCACCTGGTGCGTCTCCTTCGCCACCGGCAGCTCGGCGTCGGGGTCACCGCCCTGGGCGGCGATCATCCTGCGCCACACGTCCATGGCCCGCCCGTCCTTGAGCGCGTCGGCGGGGTCGACGTCGGAACGCCCTGCGGCGGCGAGCATCTCGCGGGCCAGGGTCAGCGTCAGCTCGACGACGTCCTCGGGGCCGCCACCGGCGAGCACCTCGACCGACTCGCGCACCTCCAGGGCGTTGCCGGCGGTCAGGCCCAGCGGCACCTGCATGTTGGTCAGCATCGCCACGGTCTTCACGCCGGCGTCGGTGCCGAGGTCGACCATGGTGCGGGCCAGCTCGCGGGCCTGCTCGACGTCCTTCATGAACGCCCCGGAGCCGACCTTGACGTCGAGGACGAGCGCGCCGGTGCCCTCGGCGATCTTCTTGCTCATGATCGAGCTGGCGATGAGCGGGATCGCCTCGACGGTGCCGGTGACGTCGCGCAGCGCGTAGAGCTTCTTGTCGGCCGGGGCCAGCGCCGCGCCGGCCGCGCAGATCACCGCGCCGACCTCCTCGAGCTGGCGCATCATCTGCTCGTTGGTGAGGTCGGCGCGCCAGCCGGGGATCGACTCCAGCTTGTCGAGGGTGCCGCCGGTGTGGCCCAGACCGCGGCCGGAGAGCTGCGGCACGGCGACGCCGCAGGCGGCCACGAGCGGGGCCAGCGGCAGGGTGATCTTGTCGCCGACGCCACCGGTGGAGTGCTTGTCGGACGTCGGGCGGGACAACGTGGAGAAGTCCATCCGCTCCCCCGAGGCGATCATCGCGCCGGTCCAGCGGCTGATCTCGCGACGGTTCATCCCGTTGAGCAGGATCGCCATCGCCAGGGCGGACATCTGCTCGTCCGCGACCGCGCCGCGGGTGTAGGCGTCGATCACCCAGTCGATCTGGGGGTCGGACAGCTCGTGCTTGTCGCGCTTGGCGACGATGACATCAACGGCGTCGAAGGCTTCACTCACCGGCACATCATCGCGCACCCGGTATGCCGGGTCGTCACCCTTTCGCTTCGGGCGTAGGCCTGCGGTGCGGCCGGCGTTAGGCACGGCGGCGCGCGGTCACGCAGACTGTGGGACATGACTGACGCGAAGGGAACGACCGACAGCGCCCCCCTCGTCCTCGTCACGGGGGTCACCGGCTACATCGGCGGCCGGCTGGTGCCGGAGCTGCTCGCAGCGGGCTACCGCGTCCGGGCCATGGCCCGCCACCCGGAGGTGCTGCGGGACCGGGAGTGGCGCAGCCAGGTCGAGGTCGTGCAGGCCGACGCGTCCGACCCCGGGCAGCTGCGGGAAGCGCTCACCGGGGTGGACGTGGCCTACTACCTGATCCACGCGCTCGGCACGGGTCGGCGCTTCGAGTCGCGCGACCGGCATACGGCGCGGACGTTCGCGGTGGCGGCGCGCGAGGCGAAGGTGGGGCGCATCGTCTACCTCGGCGGGCTCTACCCCGAGGGCGAGGAGCTCTCCCCGCACCTGGACTCCCGGCGCGAGGTCGGCGAGATCCTGCTCGCCAGCGGCGTGCCCACGACGGTGCTGCGCGCCGCGGTGATCCTCGGCTCGGGCTCGGCGTCCTTCGAGATGCTGCGCTACCTCACCGAGCGGCTGCCGGTGATGATCACCCCGAAGTGGCTCAACACCCGGATCCAGCCGATCGCCGTGCGGGACGTGCTGCGCTACCTCGTCGGGTCCGCCGACATGCCGGCGGACGTCAACCGGGGCTTCGACGTCGGCGGCCCGGACGTGCTCACCTACCGCGACATGATGCAGCGGTATGCGCGGGTGGCCGGGTTGTCCCCGCGGCGGATCCAGACGGTGCCGCTGCTCACGCCCTCGCTGTCCAGCCACTGGGTCGGGCTCATCACGCCGGTGCCGAGCAGCATCGCCCGGCCCCTGGTGGACTCCCTCATCCACGAGGTGGTCTGCAAGGAGGACGACATCAAGGCCTTCGTCCCGGACCCGCCGGAGGGCCTCATCGGCTTCGACCGGGCCGTCGAGCTGGCCCTGGCCAAGGTGCGCGACCTGGACGTCTCCACCCGCTGGACCTCCGCGGCGGCGGTCGGTGCCCCGAGCAGCCCGCTGCCCAGCGACCCGGACTGGGCCGGCGGATCGCTCTACGTCGACGAGCGGGAGTCGATCGTCGAGGCCTCGCGCGAGTCCCTGTGGGCGGTGATCGAGGGCATCGGCGGGGCGAACGGGTGGTACTCGTGGAAGCTGGGCTGGGCCGCCCGCGGGCTGATGGACCGGCTCTTCGGCGGCCCGGGCCTGCGCCGCGGCCGGCGCGACCCTTACGACCTGCGCGTCGGCGACGCCCTGGACTGGTGGCGGGTCGAGGAGATCGAGGACCTGTCCCTGCTGCGGCTGCGGGCCGAGATGCGCCTGCCCGGCCTCGCCTGGCTGGAGCTGGTCGCCGACGTCGACGACCACGGGCGCACGATCTTCCGCCAGCGGGCGCTGTTCCACCCGCACGGCCTGCCCGGGCACCTGTACTGGTGGTCGGTCTTCCCCTTCCACGGCATCGTCTTCGGTGGCATGCAGCGCAACATCGCCTCGGCCGCCGAGGTCGCCGAGCGCGAGGGCAAGCTGGCCCGGTGGCGGGCCTCCCGCAAGGTGGGCGCCTGACCCGGCCACCCGGCATACGCCCGCTCGGCCCGGGATGACGCAGCGGGCCCGACCTCCCCGAGGGGAGGTCGGGCCCGCTGTCGTTGTCGCGGCTCAGCGGCCGAGCGACTCCGCGCCGAACGCGTCCGGCAGGATCTCGACCATCGGCCGGACCCCGTGCGGCGTCTGCACGAGGCACTCCGGCCCGCCGTTCTCCCACAGCAGCTGCCGACAGCGCCCGCACGGCATCAGCGCCTCGCCGGCGCCGTTGACGCAGGACACCGCCACGAGCCGCCCGCCGCCGGTCAGGTGCAGCTGGGAGACCATGCCGCACTCGGCGCACAGGCCGACGCCGTAGGCGGCGTTCTCGACGTTGCAGCCGACGACCACGCGGCCGTCGTCCACGAGGCCGGCCACCCCGACGCGGAACGTCGAGTACGGGGCGTAGGCGTGCTCCATGGCCTCGATGGCCTTGGCGCGCAACGCCTCCCAGTCGATGTCGCTCATCCTCAGCCCGCGCTGCCCTTGCGGTACGGCTGCCCGTCCGCGGCCGGCATACGCAGTCGCTGCGAGGCGAAGGCGAGCACCAGCAGGGTGGCGACGTAGGGCGTCATGCCGGTGATCTCGTCGGGCACAGTGCTGGACAGGACGAACCACAGCGCGACGACGGCGGCGGTCCCCAGGGCGATGATGCCCTGGACCACGGCGTGCTTGCGCCAGATCTGCCAGACCCCGACCGCGGCGATCAGCACCGCGAGCAGCAGCAGCATCGCGTGGACGGTGGTGCCGCCACCACGCAGCTGCACCGCGTCGGTGTAGCCGAAGAGCGCGGCGCCGCTGACCAGGCCGCCGGGTCGCCAGTTGCCGAAGATCATCGCGGCGAGACCGATGTAACCGCGCCCACCGGTCTGCCCATCGCGGTAGATGTTGGCCGCCACGAGGGCGAGGTAGCCGCCACCGAGGCCGGCCAGGCCACCGGAGATGAGCACGGCGACGAACTTGTAGCGGTAGACGTTGACGCCGAGGGTCTCGGCGGCCACCGGGCTCTCACCGCACGAGCGCAGGCGCAGGCCGAAGGCCGTCCTCCAGAGGATCCACCAGGTCGCGACGACGAGCAGGACCGCGATGATCGTCACCACGGACAGGTCGGTGATGACCGAGCGCACCACGCCGGAGAGGTCGGAGACGAAGAAGATGTGCTTCTGCTCCAGCGTGCCCAGGCCCGAGGACACCCCCGGGACCGTGATGGAGGGCAGGTCCTTCACCGGCGGGGACTGGGTCGGGCCACCGCCCGCGGCACCGGTGAAGACGCGCGCGGCGAGGTACTTGGCCACGCCGAGGCCGATGATGTTGACCGCCACGCCGGAGACGATGTGGTCGACGCCGAACACGACCGTGGCCAGCGCGTGGATCGCGCCACCGACCACGCCCATCAGCACGGCGCCGAACAGTCCTGCCCACGGGCCCCAGTGCCAGCCGAAGAAGCCGGCACCCCAGGTGCCGAGGATCATCATGCCCTCGAGGCCGATGTTGACCACGCCGGCGCGCTCGCTCCACAGGCCACCCAGTCCGGCCATGCCGATCGGTACGGCCAGTCCGATCGCCGCGGCCAGCGCACCGGAGGACGCCAGGTCGTTGGCGCCGGTGACCACGCGCAGGATCGAGATGACCGCCACCGCGGCCAGGAACAGGCCCACCACCGTGGGCGCGCTCAGCCGCCGGCGAGTGCCCTTGGGAGCCGTCTCCGGCAGGACCTCGGAGGCGACGTTCAGTCCGGCCGCGCTCATGCCGGGGCTCCTTCGGGGGTCGGGGCGCCGGTACTTGCCGACAGCTCGCGGGCAACCCGACGCTGCTCCATGCGCAGGCCGGTGCGCCGCACCACCTCGTAGGCGATGACGACGGCGAGGACGATGACGCCCTGGATGATGAAGACGATCTGCGAGCTGACGCCCGCGGTGATCTGCAGGCCGTTGCTCTGCTGCTCGAGGTAGGACCACAGCAGCGCGCCGAAGGCCACCCCGACCGGGTTGTTGCGACCCAGCAGGGCGATGGCGATGCCGGCGAAGCCCAGCCCCGGCTGGAACGTCGTGCCGTAGGAGAAGTCCTGGCCGAACAGCAGCGGCATGCCGACCAGGCCCGCGATGGCGCCCGAGATGAGCATCGCCGTCAGGACCATGCGCTTGACGTTGACCCCGCTGGCGACTGCCGCCGACTCGGAGCGGCCGGTGGCGCGCAGGTCGTAGCCGAAGCGGGTCTTGTTGAGCACCAGCCAGTAGAGGACGCCGATGAGGATCGAGACCAGGATCAAAGTGTAGATCGTGTTCGGCGTGCCCGGGATCAGCGCGAAGCCCCCCAGCTGGGAGTCGGCCGGGATCGTCTTGGTGTTGGTGACGTTGCTGCCGGAGGTCGACTTGGCGACCTTGCCCAGCAGGAAGGACACCAGCGCCGTCGCGATCGCGTTGAGCATGATCGTCGAGATGACCTCGGAGACACCGCGGGTGACCTTGAGCCAACCGGCGATGCCCGCCCAGAACGCACCGGCGACCATGGCGATCACCAACGAGACGAGGATGTTGAGCGGCCCCGGGAGGTAACCCTGGCCCGCGAAGACCGCCGCGGCGAACGCCGCCACGCGGTACTGCCCGTCGACGCCGATGTTGAACAGGTTCATCTTGAAGCCCACCGCCACGGCGATGGCCGAGAGGTAGTAGACGGCGGCGCTGTTGATGATCGCGACCACCAGGCGCGGCTTCGGCGGGGTGAGCAGCTGCGTCCACACGGCACCCACCGGGTCCTTGGCCAGCAGCAGCACGATGGACGTCACGACGAACGCCACGAGGATCGCCAGCACGGGGGCGGCCACGGCCAGCCCCACCTTTCGCAGGTCGAGGGCCTTCATCGGGGCTCACCTTCCGTCGCGGGCTCGGTATGGCGCGCCCCGGCGCCGGTCATCGCCGCGCCCAGGTCCTCGGCGGTGACGTTGTCGGGGTCGAACTCCCCCGACAGCTGGCCGCGCAGGATGACGCGGATGGTGTCAGACAGGCCGATCAGCTCGTCGAGGTCAGCGGAGATCAGCAGGACCGCCAGGCCCTCGCGGCGGGCGTCCCGGATGTGGTCCCAGATCGCCGCCTGGGCGCCGACGTCGACGCCGCGGGTGGGGTGGGCGGCGATGAGCACCCGCGGATGGTGGCTCATCTCGCGCCCGATGATCAGCTTCTGCTGGTTGCCACCGGACAGCGACGCGGCGGTGACGAAGATCGACGGGGTGCGCACGTCGTATTCGCGCACGATGCGCTCGGTGTCGGTCTTGGCGCCCTTGGCGTCGACCCACGGGCCCTTGACGTTGGGGTCCTCGGTCTGGTGGCCGAGCATGCGGTTCTCCCACAGCGGGGCGTCCAGCAGCAGGGCGTGCCGGTGCCGGTCCTCGGGGATGTAGCCGACGCCGGCCTCACGGATCTCGCGGACGTCCCACTCGGTGATGTCCTTGCCCTCGAGCTCGATCCTGCCCGCGCTCGGCTCGCGCATGCCCATGATGGCCTCGACGAGCTCGGCCTGGCCGTTGCCCTCGACGCCGGCGATGCCGAGCACCTCTCCGGCGTGGATGGTCAGAGACACGTCGTCGAGCACCGGGCGCTCCCCCGCCCCGGGCATGGACAGCCCGGTGATGGTGAGGACCGCACGGTCGGTGACCGTGGACTCCTCGGTGCTGGGCGTCGGCAGCTCGGAGCCAACCATGAGCTCGGCCAGCTGGCGTGCGGTGACCGACTTGGGGTCGACCGTGGCCACGGTGGTTCCGCGGCGGATGACGGTGATCTCATCGGCGACCGAGAGCACCTCGTCGAGCTTGTGCGAGATGAAGATGACCGTCAGGCCCTCGGACTTGAGCTCGCGCAGGTTGTCGAACAGCTCGTCGACCTCCTGGGGCACCAGGACCGCGGTCGGCTCGTCGAGGATCAGGGTCTTGGCGCCGCGGTAGAGGACCTTGAGGATCTCCACACGCTGGCGCTTGCCGACGCCGAGGTCGAAGACCATGTCGTCGGGGTGCACGTCGAGGCCGTAGTCGCTCGAGATCCGCTCGATCTCGGCTCGCGCCCTGTCGCCGATGCCGTGGAGCTTCTCGGCGCCGAGGACGACGTTCTCCAGGACGGTGAGGTTGTCGGCGAGCATGAAGTGCTGGAACACCATCCCGATTCCCGCCCCGATCGCATCGGACGGGCTGTGCAGTTGCACCTCCCGCCCGTTGACCGTGATCGTCCCCTCGTCGGGCCGTTGGACCCCGTAGAGGATCTTCATCAACGTCGACTTGCCCGCACCGTTCTCGCCGACGATGGCGTGGACGGTGCCGCGACGGACGGTGATCTCGATGTCCTTGTTGGCGACAACACCCGGGAAGCGTTTGGTGATGCCCCGGAGCTCTACGGCCGGGGTCTGGGAACTCCCGGTGCCGACCTGCACAGTGGCGGAGTCGGTGATGGTGCACACTCCTCGATCTGGCTCGCCTCGTTGCGAGCGTCCTGCTGGCCTGAGCAACGCAAAGGCCCGGGTGGCACGCTACCGCGCCAGCCCGGGCCCCGCGTCAACCCACTGGGGTCACGGCTTGGTGGGAACCACGATCTTGCCGTCGATGATCTGCTGCTTGTAGGCGTCCAGCTTGGCCTTGATGTCATCGACCAGGCCACCGGTGGTGGAGTAGTCGACGCCGCCGGCCTTGAGGTCGAAGACCTTCTCGCCGGACTGGAACTTGTTGTTCTTCACGTCGGTGATGAAGGAGTAGACGGCGACGTCCACCTTCTTGATCATCGAGGTGAGGATGACGCTCTTGACGTCAGCCGGGGCGGTGAGGGCCTGGTCGGAGTCGACACCGATGGCCAGCTTGCCCGCAGCCTTGGCGGCGGAGAAGACACCACCACCGGAGCCACCGGCCGCGTGGTAGACCACGTCGGCGCCGTTCTGGTACATGCCCTCGGCCGCGGTCTTGCCCTTCGCCGGGTCGCCGAAGCCGGAGAAGTCCGGCGGCTGCGAGAGGTACTTGACCTGGACCTTGATGTTCGGGTTGACCGCCTTGGCGCCGGCGACGTAGCCCGCCTCGAACTTCTTGATCAGGTCGACGTTGACGCCACCGACGAAGCCGATGTTGCCCGTCTTGGACTTCAGCGCGGCGGCCGCACCGACGAGGTAGGAGCCCTGCTGCTCGGCGAAGGTGAGGTTCTCGATGTTGGAGCCCTTGGCGTCCGTCGAGTCAACGATCGCGAACTTGGTGTCCGGGTTGGCCTTGGCGATCTTGGCCACAGCCGGGGCGTAGGCGAAGCCGACGGCGACGATGTTGTTGTAGCCGGCGTCGATCAGCTGCTGGAGGCGCTCCTCGCGGGCCGACTCGGGCTCACCCTGGGTGGCCTCGGCCTCCTTGGCGTCAACCCCCAGGTCCTTCTTGGCCTTGTCCAGGCCGGCAGCGGCGGCGTCGTTGAACGACTGGTCACCACGGCCACCCACGTCGTAGGCCATGCCGATCTTGACCTTCGCGGCGCCGCTCGAGCTCGACGCGCCGCCGCTCGACGTGTTCGTGCTGTTGCCGCAGGCGGCCAGAGCCACCGCTGCGACCGACATGGCGGCCGCGACCTTGATCACCCGACGCACGGGAACTCCTTCATAGGGACTGTGGGGTCTGCTCCCGGGAGCACGGGCGTTTGGTGTCTCGCCCGTCCGGCCCCCGGCGGAGCCGGTCACGCCCCGAGGGGCGATTCGCGGCGACTCTATCCCCACGTCACCGGCGGTGTCTGCCAACTCCGTGAGCCGGTGTCCCAACTGTTACGTCGTGGGTCCGGCGCCGCCCCGGCCCCTGACCAGCGGCGACACCAGCGCCGCTCCGGCGAGCACCGCCGCACCCACCCCGATCGCGCCCTCGTCGACGACCAGGTCGCCCTGGTGCAGGTCGTAGGTAGGGCCGCCGGGGGTGCGGGTGCCGAGCCGGGCCATCGCGCCGGGCACCGTCTGCAGGTACCACGCGAAGTCCTCCCCGCCCAGGGACTGCCGGGTCCCGGTGACGGCGTCGGGGCCGATGACCGCCAGCGCCGCCGACTCCAGGGCCGCGATCGAGGGGCCGTCGTTGACCAGCGGCGGCACGCCGCGCACATGGTCGAGGTGGGCGACCACGCCATACGGGGAGACCACGGCGTGCACCGTCTCCTCGATGAGCGGGCCGACCTCCTCCCAGACCGTCGCGTCGAGCATGCGCAGGGTGCCGCTGACCGTGCCGGTGGAGGGGATGACGTTCTGGGCGACCCCGGCGTGCACCGAGCCCCACACCAGCGCCACACCGGCCCGCGGGTCGACCCGCCGGGAGAGCACGGCCGGCACGTCGGTGAGGACCTTGCCCAGGGCGTAGGTGAGGTCCTGGGTCAGGTGCGGCCGGGAGGTGTGCCCGCCTCGGCCGGAGAGGGTCACGGTGACCGAGTCGGCCGCCGCGGTGATCGGGCCCTCCAGCAGGCCGATCTGGCCCACGTCGATGGTCGGGTCGCAGTGGATCCCCAGCACCCGGTCCACCCTGTCGAGGCCGCCTTGGGCCACCACGTCGTGGGCCCCGCCGGGCATGACCTCCTCGGCGGGCTGGAACAGCAGGCGCACCCCCAGCCCGCGCGCCTCGAGCTGGCGCTCCAGCCCCTTGAGGACCAGGCCCGACCCGACGACGGCGGCCACGTGCACGTCGTGTCCGCAGGCGTGGCTGACCCCGTCGGTACGCGAGGCCCAGGGCAGCCCGGTCACCTCGTTGAGCGGCAGTGCGTCGAGGTCGGCGCGCAGCGCCACCCGGTATGCCGCGTCGACCGGTCCGAGGTCGGCCACCAGCCCGGTGCCGGCCAGGGGCCGCACCCGCAGCCCGGCCCGGGACAGCAACTCGGCCACGACCGAGGTCGTGCGTGTCTCCTTGCCGGACAGCTCGGGGTGGGCGTGCAGGTCCCGGCGCAGCGCGACGAGGTCACCGCCAAGGCGCGTGACGGCGGCGGTGACCTGGTCGTGGACGGGAGAGTGGCTCACAAGGGTGGCCAGCCTAGCGGGGCGGGTTCAGGGCGAGCTTGAAGCCGGTGTGGCTCGCCTCGAAGCCGAGCCGTTCGTAGAACCGGCGCGCGTCGGCGCGCGAGGCGTTGGAGGTCAGCTGCAGCACGCCGCAGCCGAGCTCGCGGGACTGGCCGACCGCCCATTCGAGCAGCCGGGTGCCCAGGCCGTTGCCCCGCTGGCTCGCCGCCACGCGCACCGCCTCGACCTGGGCGCGGGTCGTGCCGCGGTGCGACAGCCCGGGGATGACGGTCAGCTGCAAGGTCCCGACGACCTCGCCGTCCGCGTCGGCGACCATGAGCCACTGGTGCGGGTCGGCCGCGATCGCCTCGAACGCCCGCAGGTATGCCGGGTCGCCGGGCTGCTCGCGCCCGGCCCCGAGGACGTCGTCGGCCAGCATCGCGACGACGGCAGGCACGTCCGCCGCGGTGGCGCGACGGATCTCGACCTCCCCCATCGGGCCCGGCCCTCTCAGAAGGTCTCGCGCGGGACGTAGAGGCCCCACACGTCACGCAGCGCGTGGCTGACCTCGCCGCCGGTGGCGCGCAGCTTGAGCGCCTCGCGCATCGGGAAGAGCACGTTGTCGCTGCCCTGGCCGGCCTCGCGCACCGCGTCGAGGGCGCGGGCGACGGCGTCGTTGTCGCGCTCCTTGCGCAGGGTCGCGAGCCGCTCGCACTGGTCGGCCTCGATCTGCGGGTCGACCCGCAGCGGCTCGTAGGGCTCCTCCTCGTCGAGGGTGTACTTGTTGACGCCGACGACGGTGCGCTCCTGGTGGTCGATCTCCAGGGCCACGCGGTAGGCCGACCGCTCGATCTCGGACTTCTGGAAGCCCTGCTCGATCGCCGCCACGGCGCCGCCCTTGTCCTCCACGGCCTGGATCAGCTCCAGTGCCGCGCCCTCGAGGTCGTCGGTCATCGACTCCACGACGTAGCTGCCGGCGAACGGGTCGACCGTCTTGGTCACGTCGGTCTCGAACGCGATGACCTGCTGCGTGCGCAGGGCGAGCCGCGCCGCCTTCTGGGTGGGCAGGGCGATGGCCTCGTCATACGAGTTGGTGTGCAGGGACTGCGTGCCGCCGAGCACCGCCCCGAGGCCCTGGAGGGCGACGCGCACGAGGTTGACCTCGGGCTGCTGCGCCGTCAGCTGCACGCCCGCGGTCTGGGTGTGGAAGCGCAACATCATCGACTTGGGGTTCTTGGCGCCGAACTCCTCCTTCATGATCCGAGCCCAGATGCGGCGGGCCGCACGGAACTTGGCGACCTCCTCCAGCAGCGTGGTGCGGGCGACGAAGAAGAAGGACAGGCGCGGGGCGAAGTCGTCGACGTCGAGGCCGGCGGCGATCGCGGTGCGGACGTACTCCTTGGCGTTGGCCAGGGTGAAGGCGATCTCCTGCGCGGGCGTGGCCCCGGCCTCGGCCATGTGGTAGCCGGAGATGGAGATCGTGTTCCAGCGCGGGATCTCGCTGTGGCAGTAGGCGAAGATGTCGCTGATCAGGCGCAGCGACTCCTTCGGCGGGTAGATGTAGGTCCCGCGAGCGATGTATTCCTTGAGCACGTCGTTCTGGATCGTGCCGGTCAGCTGGCTGCCGGCGATGCCCTGCTCGGCCGCGACCAGCTGGTACATCAGCAGCAGCGTCGAGGCGGGGGCGTTGATCGTCATCGACGTGCTGACCTTGTCCAGCGGCAGGTCGTGGAAGAGGGTGCGCATGTCGTCGATCGAGTCGATCGCCACGCCGACCTTGCCGACCTCGCCGTGGGCGATGGCCTCGTCGGAGTCGTAGCCCATCTGGGTCGGCAGGTCGAAGGCCACCGAGAGGCCGCCGGTGCCGGCGCTGACCAGCTGGTGGTAGCGCTCGTTGGACTCCTTGGCGGTGCCGAAGCCGGCGTACTGGCGCATCGTCCACGGCTTGCCGGTGTACATCGTCGGGTAGACGCCGCGGGTGAACGGGTACTGCCCCGGCGCGCCGAGCTTGCTCTCCGGGTCGAAGCCCTCGAGGTCGGCCTGGTCGTAGACCGGGGCGATCGGGAGGTCGGACTCGGTGCGCGCGGACGGGGTCTCTGCCATGGGCGTGAGCCTAGTGTTCAGCGGCCCGCGGCCGAACCTCCGGTGGCCGATCTCACGCGGCCTCAGCCGCGCCGGGCGTCCATCTCGTTGAGCGCGGCGACCAGCGCCGGGCCGGCGTAGATGTAGCCGGAGTAGATCTGCAGCAGGCTCGCGCCGGCGTCGAGCATGGCGGCGCCGTCGGCCGCGGTCATGATGCCGCCGACCCCGATGACCGGCAGGTCGGTGTGCCGGGTGATGTAGCCGACGACCTCGCGGGCGCGGGCGGTGAGCGGGGCGCCTGACAGGCCGCCGGCCTCCTGTGCCAGCCGGACGTCGCGCAGCGCGACGTGGTCACGGCTGAGCGTGGTGTTGGTGGCGATGACCGCCTTCACCCCGGTGTCGGTGCACACCTGCAGCGCCTCGTCGATGGCGCTGTCGGTCAGGTCGGGGGCGACCTTGACGAAGACGGGGGTCGGCGCGGTCCCGCGGGCGGCGGCGAGCGTGGCCGCCTCCGCGACGATCGCGCCGAGCAGCTCGCGCAACGGCCCGGCGTCCTGCAGCGAGCGCAACCCGGGGGTGTTGGGGCTGGAGACGTTGACCGCGACGTAGTCGGCCAGCCCGTCCAGCAGCCGCAGCGAGGTCAGGTAGTCCTCGGTGGCCTCGTCCAGCGGGGTCACCTTGGTCTTGCCCAGGGACACCCCCACCGGTATGCCGGCCGGCCCGGCCGCGCGCAGCCGCGCCGCGAGCGCCGCAGCCCCCTCGTTGTTGAAGCCCATCCGGTTGACGATCCCGTGGGATGCCTTGAGCCGGAAAAGGCGCGGCGTGGGGTTGCCGGGCTGGGCGTGCGCCGTGACGGTGCCGAGCTCGGCGTGGCTGAAGCCCATCGAGCCCCATGCCTTGACCCCGACACCGTTCTTGTCGACGCCCGCGGCGAGGCCGACCACCCCGGGGAAGGTGATGCCGGCGACGGTGCGCGGGCGGCGCTCGCCCCCGGTGAGCAGGCGCACCGCCTGGAGCGCGGCGGGGTGCTCGCCGAGGCGCTGCACCGCGTCGAGGGTCGCGTGGTGGGCGGCCTCGGCGTCACCCCCGCCGATCCGGAACAGCGCCGGCCGGAGCAGGTGGCGGTAGCCGAGGTCCATCACTGCCGTGCGCGCCGGGTCCATGGCCGTGACCCTAGCGACCCGCCCACGGGCGCCTGCGTCCCCACTCAGCTGGGCAGCAGGCCGCTGGCGCGGGCGACGCTCCTCGCCGGCGGGCGCACCAGCACGTCGAGGAGGAAGTCCTCCTCCTCGTGCCTGACCAGCGGTGCCAGGTCTGCCCGGGTCAGGGCGAGCCGGTGCACCTCGTCGCCACGCAGCGGGTAGTCCGCCACGGGGTGTCGCCAGTGGCACAGCAGCAGGACGCCGTCCTGGGTCAACGACGTCAGGCACCGGTCCACCAGCCGCTCCACACCCTCGGCGTCCAGGTAGTAGCCCACCTCCGAGAGGACGATGAGGTCGAACGAGCCCTCGGGCCACTCCGTCGGCGTCTGCACCCGCCGCACCTCGACGCCGGGCATGCCAGCGGTGCGGCGGCGCGCCTCGGCGACAGCGGCTGGGGCCAGGTCCACCGCGAGGAGGCTGTCGCACCGCGCTGCCAGCTCGGCGGTCAGGACCCCGACCGAGCAGCCGACCTCCACGGCTCGGCGGAACGTCCGCCGCGGCAGGCAGGCCAGGGTGACCGCCCGCTTGCGCTCCTCGTACCAGCGGTCGGTGTAGCCCCACGGGTCCGGACCGTGGTCACCGTAGAAGTCGTCGAAGAACGCCGGCCCGAGGCTGCGCCCCGGCGCGGACGCCGCGATGAACAGCTCGTGCGGACGGTCGAAGTGGGCGACGAAGCCCGGCGCGAGCAGCACCTCGTCCCCGGGCTGGTCCGACAGCGGCTCGGTCTGCGAACGATGCTTGGCCAGCGCCGTGCGCTTGCGGCCACGCACCTCGGCATCCAGGGGCTGGCGCACCATCTGCCCCCAGGGCACGCGCGGGTCCGCCGGCGTCGCCCAGTGCCATGCCCACACGGGGTACTCCAGCGAGGTCGCCCCGACCTCGGACGCCGCAGCCGCGGCCCCCACTGCCGCGGCGCTGTGGTCGGGGTGTCCGTCCCCCGACCACGGGGCGAGGACCCAGCAGCCAGACGAGGCCAACGCCGCCACGGCGTCCCGCACCGCGACGACGTGGTCGGCCAGCTGCCCGTCCGGCAGCTGGAGGAGATGCGTGCGCGCCTGTGGCGCGAGCTGCCGGACCGCTTCCCCCACCTCCTCAGCGCGCCACCGCGCCAACCGTTCGGGTGTCACGGTGGGGGACCTTGGGTGGGAGGCCTCCCCCAGGGTCGCGACGACCACGTCCACCGGCAGCCCCCGGCGCGCCGCCTCCGCGATGAGGCCGCCGGCGCCGAGCGACTCGTCGTCCGGGTGCGCGGCGACGACGACCACCTGGCTGATGCCGCGCCAGTCCAGCAGCGGCACGAGGTCGAGCCGGCCCCAGGCGCGCCAGGCCCGCTCATCCGTGCCTGGCAGGTCGTGGCGGAAGGTCACCACGCGAAACGCCCGCGGGCATGGGCCATCTCGCCCAGGCGCGCCACGTCGCGCTCGGCGTGGTGCTGGCGCAGGTAGACGGTGAGGTCGGCAACCCGGGCCGCGTGGTCCGCGTCGAGCGTCAGCGGTGCCGGGCCCATGGCGTGGCCGCTCGTCGCGATGGTGGTCTCCGCGGCTGCGGCGACCGTCGAGCGGGCGCGCAGCGCCAGCAGCTCGCCCTCCGCGCCCTCGGCGCGGCCGGCGTCGACCTCGACCGCGGCGCTCGCGAGGGCCTGCCGGGCGGCTCCCAGAGCCAGGTCGACCTGCCCGACGTGCCAGAACGCCAGCTGGTCCGGCGGACGGGCGTCCAGGCCGCGGGCGAGCCCACGGGCCAGGCCCACGGCTCCGCCGTACCAGCACGCGGCCACCCCGATACCCCCGTGCGCGAAGCCGGGACGGACGAGGTACCAGTCGGTGTCGCCGACCGGCTGGGCAGGCACCCGCCTGAAGTGCACCGGTCCGCTGGGCACGTCGACGAGCCCGCGGGCCTGCCAGGCATCGGGCTCGACGCTGACGCCCGGGTGCTGCAGCGGCACGGCGAACAGGCGGCGGCCGCCGCTCACGTGCGCCGTCACGAGCGCGTGGGTCAGTCGCCCGGCCAGGGAGCACCAGGGCTTGGTCCCGGTGACCACCCAGCCGGTGCCGGGCGGGTCCATGGCGTCCAGCCGGACTCCCGGGCCCTCGGCGGCGAAGACGCCCCAGGTCGAGCCTGGTCCGGCGAGGGAGGAGAGCCCGGCCTCGGCGAGGATCGCCAGGGCGTCCAGGTGCGCCTCGAGGACGCGGGCCGCCGTCAGGTCCAGCGCTGCCACGCCGGCGAGCAGCTCCCAACGCTGCCGGGTCCGGCCACCCCCGGGCAGCGGCACGCGCTCCCCCAGCTCGGCAGCCAGGGCGAGGTGGTCGTCGAGGCTGCCGCCGCGCGCACGTCCGGCAGCCTCGCAGGCCAGGGCCTCCACGGCCTCGCTGCCCAGCCGCACCTCGCCTGCTGCCGCACCCGCCGTATCGATCGGCCCGCTCATCCTCGCTCCTCCGTTGGCAATGGCTCGGTGCCGGTGGTCGGCAGTGCTGTCTCCAGACGCCACAGGTCGTGACTCACCCCGCTGGGGGCCCTCCCGAGCAGCCGGTCGCTGGTCAGGACCGGCGCACCGATCGTCGCCAGGCTCACCGTGCCCGGCGAGGCGGCGACCCGCCGGGCCAGCGCCCGGTCCTCGTGGGCACGGACGTGCGGGAAGCCGCCCACGGCCTCGTAGGTGGAGGCCCGGATGCCCAGGTTGGCCCCGTGGACGTGACCGTGACCACCGTCGGCGTGCAGCCGGCCCGCGTAGGCGTCATGCCACGCGGCAAGGGTCGCGGGCGCGGCGGCCCCTCCCCGAGGCGCCACCGTCCCGAGGACGAGGTCCGCGCCGCGGTCGGCCAGGTCGAGCTGGTGGGCGAGCCAGTGCTCCGGGACGACCGAGTCGGCGTCGGTGTGGGCCAGCCAGGTCGTGGTGAGGTCGACCGCCCCGGCAGGGCCGAGGGCGTGGCGGACGCCGACGTCCCTGGCCTGGCCGACACACCTGCCGTCGACCGCCACCGAGCGGACCCCGGCACGCTGGGCGACCACCTCCGCGCTGCGGTCGGTGCAGCTGTCCAGGACGACCCAGATCTCGACCGGCACGCTCACGTGGTGACGGGCCCGGTCGAGCCCGCTGAGGCAGGCACCGAGCACCCGCTCCTCGTCGCGGGCAGGCACGACGACGAGGACGCGCTGCACGCGTGGTCGCATCACACCTCCCGGTCCGGGCCGGCATCGGCCCCAGGAAGTACCTACCCAGACAGGCTCAGTAGTAACCGGCCATCAGCTCGCTCGGCCACTGCGGCTGGGTGGTCGGACCGCTCGGGGCGAACTCTTCCATCCACGGCTTGAGGTCCAGCACCGGCGTCCCCGCGACCGCGTCCAGCCCCCGCACGGTCACCTCGAGGCCCTCGACGGCCACGATCCGGCAGCGGGAGACGCCCAGCCGTTCGGCCGGTTCTTGCCACGCTGGGCGAAGATCCCGACCAACGGCCAGTCCTGGCGCCCCTCGGGTGACGCGCCCCGGTCTCGACCTTGTCCAGCGGCACCCGGTCGAAGTGGAAGACGACCTCCAGGTGGGAGAAGTCGGCCAGACCTGCCAGCGCCTCGGGACCGAACTGCCCGGGGTCCAGGCGGATCACCGCCTCGACACCGCCCCAGTCGTCGTCCTCCACCGCACCCGGCCACCCACGACGAGCCCGATCGGCAGGCAGGTGATGGCGGCGGGCATCGCGGGCTCCTCGGGGCTGGGGTCAGGTCAGGTCGGTGCGGCCGGACTCCTTGAGCCGGTCCACCAGCGCCTTGACCTCCTGCGCGCGGCCCCGCGTGGTCACGAGCAGCGCATCCGGGGTGTCGACCACGACGACGTCGTGGAGCCCCAGGACCGCGACCGTGCGCCCGGTCCCGGAGACGACCAGGCCCGAGGCGTCGCGCAGCAGCACGTCGTCCACATCCGTCCCCAGGACCTTGAGGTCGTCGCCGGCGCTGGGCAGGAGGCCGGCCAGGGAGGCGAAGTCGCCCACGTCGTCCCAGCCGAAGTCGCCGGGGACGACCGCGACGCGGCCGTCGCGCGCGGCCGGCTCGGCCAGGGCGTGGTCGATCGCGATCCTGGTCAGGGTCGGCCAGATGTCGGCCAGCCGGGACGGGTCGGCCGCGATCGCCCGCAGGCCGGCGGCCAGCGAGGGCTGGTAGCCGGCGAGCAGGTCCAGCATCACCGACGCCCGCATGACGAACATGCCCGCGTTCCAGCGGTACTCCCCGGTGGCGAGGTAGGCCGTGGCCGTCGCCTCGTCGGGCTTCTCGACGAACGAGCGCACCGACAGGGCTCGCGGCGCCCCCTCGACGGTGAGCGGTTCCCCGGCCTGGATGTAGCCGAACCCGGTCGCCGGGTGGGTCGGCTCGATGCCGATCGTCACGACCCAGCCCTCGCGGGCGGTCGCCACCGCCTCGGCGACACAGGCGGCGAACCGGTCCTCACCGGTGATCACGTGGTCGGCGGCGAAGGAGGCGATGACGGCGTCGGGGTCGCGGCGCTCGAGCACCGCGGCGGCCAGGCCGATCGCGGCGGCGGAGTCCCGCGGGGACGGCTCGGCGAGCAGCGCGTCATACGGCAGGTCAGGCAGCTGGGCGGACACCGCGTCGCGGTGGGCGACCCCGGTGACGACCACGATGTTGGTGCCGCACAACGGCGCCAGCCGGTCCCAGGTCGCCTGCAGCAGCGAGCGGCCGGAGCCGGTCAGGTCGTGCAGGAACTTCGGCGACGACGCCCGCGACAGCGGCCACAGCCGGGTGCCGGCACCGCCGGCGGGGATCACGGCGTACAGGCCCTCGATCGTCGGGGAGCCGGCCTCGGAAGTCATGGCGGAGAACCTAGCCGACCGGCACCGGCGAGCCCGCCGGTCACCACCTCGTCACCGGACCCACCCGGCGGCGTCACCCGGGGATCACCTGCGCTCGCGACCGTGGAGGCGTGCGGATCGCCATCGTGACCGAGTCGTTCCTGCCGACGCTCAACGGCGTCACCACCAGCGTCTGCCGGGTGCTGGAGTGCCTGCGCCGGGCCGGCCACGAGGCGGTGGTCATCGCCCCGCACCCCGCTCCCCCGTCCTTCGCGGGCTTCCCCGTCCACACCGTCGCCAGCGTCCCGGTGCGCCAGTTCCAGGTCGGGCTGCCCACCGGCGAGGTCGAGGGCGTGCTCGAGAGCTTCGCCCCCGACGTCGTGCACGTCGCGAGCCCCTTCGTCGTGGGCGCCCGGGGGATCGCCGCGGCCTCCCGGCTCGGCCTGCCGGCCGTGGCCGTCTACCAGACCGACGTGCCCAGCTACCTGCGCCAGCACGGCCCGGGCCCGGCCGGACGGGCCGCCGAGCGCGCCGCCTGGCGCTGGGTCCGGCGGATGCACGCCCAGGCCGACCTGACCCTGGCCCCGTCCTCCGCCGCCGTGGCCGACCTGCACGCCCACGGCGTCCCGCGGGTCGCCCTCTGGGGCCGTGGGGTCGACACCGGCCTGTTCCACCCGGACTGGCGCCAGGACGCCCGGTGCCGGGCGCTGCGCCGGACCCTGGCGCCCGGGGGCGAGCTGCTCGTGGGCTACGTCGGGCGCCTGGCCCCGGAGAAGGAGCTGCACCGGCTGGCCGAGCTGGCCACCCTCCCCGGCACCCGGCTCGTGCTCGTCGGCGACGGCCCCTCGCGAGAGCCGGCGGGGGCCCTGCTGGCCGAGGCGGTCGCCACCTCCCCGGGCCGGCCCAACCGGCCCCCGGTCTTCCTCGGCCGCCGCGAGGGCGAGGAGCTGGCCCGCGCCTACGCCGCCCTCGACGTCTTCGTCCACACCGGCACCCGGGAGACCTTCGGCCAGACCCTGCAGGAGGCCGCCGCCACCGGGCTGCCGGTCGTGGCCCCGGCCAGGGGCGGCCCGCTGGACCTCGTCGAGCCCGGGCGCACCGGCCTCCTCTTCGACCCCGACCAGCCCGGCGCCCTGCGCTCCTGCGGCGAGGCCCTGGCCGACCCCGCGCACGGGGAGCGGCTGCGGGCGGAGCTCGGGCACACGGCATACGAGCGGGTGGTCTCGCGGTCCTGGCCGGTGCTGGTCGAGCAGCTGCTCGGGCACTACGCCTCCGTCGCCGGCCGCGCCCGCACCGCGGTCGCCTGAGGTGTCTGGTTCCTCACAACCACGGCACCCGGGAACTCGGGGGCTCCGGGCTCTCACTAACATTGGGGCGATCCGGACGGAGCCGTCCCCTGCCCACGCGCGCACGACGACGGCGGTCGTCCCAGCTTCCTCGCGTGAAAGGGACGCATCGTGCCCCAGGCAGCATCCGGGACGTTGTATCGCGGCCGTGAAGGCATGTGGTCGTGGGTGGCGCACCGCATCAGCGGCGTGCTGATCTTCTTCTTCCTCTTCGCCCACGTGCTCGACACCGCTCTGGTCCGGGTCTCCCCCGAGGCCTACAACTCGGTCATCGGCACCTACAAGAACCCGATCGTCGGGCTCGGTGAGCTCGGCCTCGTGGCCGCGGTGCTCTTCCACGCCTTCAACGGGATCCGCGTGATCCTCGTGGACTTCTGGTCCCGGGGCCCGAAGGTGCAGCGCCAGATGTTCTGGGCCGTCATCGCCATCTGGGTCGTCCTCTTCGTGCCGTTCGCGATCCGGCACCTGTCCCACGTCTTCGGCTGAAAGGGCTGGGCATCGTGAGCACTGCAACCCCGACCGACCGCGGTCCCAAGCTGACCGAGCTGACCAAGCGCTCGCCGTACAAGCGCCGCCTGCGCGGCCGCGGCAACTTCGAGCTGTGGTCCTGGATCTTCATGCGCGGCTCCGGCGTGCTGCTGCTGGTCCTCGTCCTCGGCCACCTGTTCGTCAACCTGGTCATGGGCCAGGGCATCAAGGCGATCGACTTCGCCTTCGTCGGCGGCAAGTGGTCCAGCCCGTTCTGGCAGGTCTGGGACCTGCTCATGCTGTGGCTGGCCGAGATCCACGGCGTCAACGGCGTCCGCACCGTCATCAACGACTACACCGAGAAGGACTCGACCCGGCTGGTCCTCAAGACCCTGCTGATCTTCAGCGCCGTGGTCGTCCTCGTGCTCGGCACGCTCGTCATCTTCACCTTCGACCCGTGCCCGACGGGCGCGAGCGCCGGTGACCTGCCCAGCTTCTGCGCCAAGTAAGGACAACTGATGCAGACCCACAAGTACGACGTCGTCATCGTCGGCGCCGGTGGCGCCGGGATGCGCGCCGCGCTCGAGTCCTCCTCGCGCGTGCGCACGGCGGTGCTGACCAAGCTCTACCCCACCCGGTCCCACACCGGCGCTGCCCAGGGCGGCATGTGCGCCGCCCTCGCCAACGTCGAGGAGGACAACTGGGAGTGGCACACCTTCGACACCGTCAAGGGCGGCGACTACCTCGTCGACCAGGACGCGGCGGAGATCATGTGCAAGGAGGCCATCGACGCGGTCATCGACCTCGAGAAGATGGGCCTGCCGTTCAACCGCACCCCCGAGGGTCGCATCGACCAGCGCCGCTTCGGTGGCCACACCCGCAACCACGGTGAGGCCGCGGTCCGCCGCTCCTGCTACGCCGCCGACCGCACGGGTCACATGATCCTGCAGACGCTCTACCAGAACTGCGTCAAGCAGGGCGTGGAGTTCTACAACGAGTTCTACGTGCTCGACCTGATCATGACCGAGGTCGACGGCGAGCAGCGCACCGCCGGCGTCGTGGCCTACGAGCTGGCCTCCGGCGAGATCCACGTCTTCCAGGCCAAGGCCGTCATCTTCGCCACAGGCGGCACCGGCAAGGTCTTCAAGACCACCTCCAACGCCCACACCCTGACCGGTGACGGCATGGGCGTGGCGTTCCGCCGGGGCCTGCCCCTGGAGGACATGGAGTTCTTCCAGTTCCACCCGACAGGCCTCGCCGGCCTGGGCATCCTGCTCTCCGAGGCCGCGCGCGGCGAGGGCGGCATCCTGCGCAACAGCGAGGGCGAGCGCTTCATGGAGCGCTACGCCCCAACCATCAAGGACCTCGCGCCGCGCGACATGGTCGCCCGCGCGATGGCCAACGAGGTGCGCGAGGGCCGCGGCTGTGGCCCGAACAAGGACTACGTCCTCCTCGACCTGACCCACCTCGAGCCGGCCGTCATCGACGCCAAGCTCCCGGACATCACCGAGTTCGCCCGGACCTACCTCGGCGTCGAGCCCTACACCGAGCCGGTGCCGGTCTACCCGACCGCGCACTACGCGATGGGTGGCGTGCCGACCAACGTCGAGGCCGAGGTCCTGCGCAACAACGACGACGTCGTGCCCGGCCTGTATGCCGCGGGTGAGGTCGCCTGCGTCAGCGTCCACGGCGCCAACCGCCTGGGCACCAACTCGCTGCTGGACATCAACGTCTTCGGGCGCCGCGCCGGCATCGCCGCCGCCGAGTTCGCCTCGACCGCCCCGTGGGTCGAGCTGCCCGAGGCGCCGGAGCTGCACACCACCTCGATGATCGAGGCGATCCGCGCCCGGGGCACCGGCGAGCGTGTGGCCGACCTGCGCAAGGCGCTGCAGGAGACCATGGACCGCAACGTCCAGGTGTTCCGCACCGAGGCCTCGATGAAGGAGGCCCTCGGCGTCATCGAGGAGCTCAAGGAGCGCTACGCCAACGTCGTCGTCCAGGACAAGGGCAAGCGCTACAACACCGACCTGCTCGAGGCCGTCGAGCTCGGCTTCCTCATCGAGCTGGCCGAGGTCATCACCCTCGGCGCGCTGGCCCGCAAGGAGTCCCGCGGCGGTCACTTCCGCGAGGACTACGAGACCCGCGACGACGTGAACTTCATGCGTCACACCATGGCCTACCGTGCGCCGATCACCCCCGGCGCCGAGGGTGCGCCCACCTTCGCCACCGAGGTCCGGATCGACTACAAGCCGGTGACCGTGACCCGCTACCAGCCGATGGAGCGTAAGTACTGATGACTGCTGTCGCCGAGAAGACCGAGGGCACCACCGCCCCCGCCGGTGAGATCCCGTCCTTCACCGTCACGCTGCGCATCCAGCGGTTCAACCCCGAGGTCGACACCGAGGCGCACTACGAGGACTACCAGGTCCTCGCCCACGCCACGGACCGCGTCCTCGACGCGCTGCACCAGATCAAGTGGGAGCAGGACGGCTCGCTGAGCTTCCGCCGCTCCTGCGCCCACGGTGTCTGCGGGTCCGACGCCATGCGCATCAACGGCAAGAACCGGCTCGCCTGCAAGACGCTCATCAAGGACGTCAACCCGGACAAGCCGATCACCGTCGAGCCGATCAAGGGCCTTCCCGTGGAGAAGGACCTCATCGTCGACATGGAGCCGTTCTTCGACGCCTACCGCGAGGTCATGCCGTTCCTCGTGACGGGTGGCAACGAGCCGACCAAGGAGCGCCTGCAGAGCCAGGCCGACAAGGACCGGTTCGACGACACCACCAAGTGCATCCTCTGCGCGGCCTGCACGACCAGCTGCCCGGTGTTCTGGACCGACGGCCAGTACTTCGGCCCGGCCGCCATCGTCAACGCCCACCGGTTCATCTTCGACAGCCGCGACGAGGCCGCCGAGCAGCGCCTGGAGATCCTCAACGACAAGGAGGGCGTGTGGCGCTGCCGCACGACCTTCAACTGCACGGACGCCTGCCCGCGTGGCATCCAGGTCACGCAGGCGATCCAGGAGGTCAAGCGCGCCCTGCTGACGCGCAAGTTCTAGTCCGCGAACCACTCACGCGGTGGCCACCGCGACGACTACGGTATGCCGTTGATGTCACCCCTGTTCCGCACCGGACGCGCCCTCGCCGCGAGCATCCTGCTCGCCGCGACGGGCGCGTCCGGCGTCTCCGCAGTCGGGTCCGCTGCCGCGGCCCCGGCTGCGCCCACGCCCTCCCCCACCATCACCGTCAGCGGGACGAACACCCCGCCGTCGGCGCCCGTCGGGGGTCCGGACCTGGCCCGGCGCGGAGTGATCGTCAACCGCCCCGCCGGCGTCCCGGCGCCCCCTGCGATGCCCGACGCGTCGTGGCTGCTGGCGGACATGACCACCGGTGAGGTGCTCGCAGCGAAGGCTCCGCACGCGCGGTTCCTGCCCGCCAGCACGCTGAAGACGCTCGCCGCCCTCGTGCTCATCCCCAAGGTCCGCCCCGAGACCATGGTGATGGCGACCAGGGACGACGCGAACGCCGACGGCACCCGCGTCGGCGTCATGCCGGGCACGGCCTACCGGGCCGGATCCCTCTTCCAGGCCATGCTCATGGCGTCGGCCAACGACGCGGTGTACGCCCTCGCCTCGGCCAACGGGGGTCGCCCGCGGACCGTGGCCGAGATGAACACGACCGCCCGGCACCTCGGAGCGCTGGACACCTTCGCCGTCGACCCGAGCGGCCTGGACGGGCCCGGGCAGACCAGCAGCGCCTACGACCTCGCGCTCATCGGCCGCGCCGCGATGCAGCTGCCCGAGTTCCGCGCCTACGTCGCGACCAAGCACGTGAAGTTCCCCGGTGGCAAGGACTCCCGCGGACGGCGGCTGCCGGCGTACGACATCCAGAGCCACGACCGGCTGCTCTACAACTACCCCGGCGCGATCGGCATCAAGAACGGCTACACGATCGCGGCCAAGCAGACCTTCATCGGGGCGGCGACGCGCGGCGGCCACACCTACCTGGTGACCCAGATGGGCGGCACGAACGGCAGCTGGCGGGTGACGGCCAAGCTGCTCGACTGGGCGTTCGCCCACGGCTCGCAGGTCGCCCCGGTGGGTCGGCTGGTGGCTCCCGGGGAGCTCGAGCAGAAGGCACCCCGGCAGGAACAGCGCGGCATACCGGCGGCGGCGGCCATGCTGGCCGCCTCACCCGGGGCGGCCGTCATCGGCACGCCGCCGGTGCGTCCGTGGGCCGGGGCGGTCGGCCTGCTCGGCGCCGTGGGACTCGTGGGTGCCCTGGGGGCGCGCTCGCTCCGCCGTCGCAGCCAGCCCGGTGGACCCAGTGGACTTGTCGGAGCCAGCCGGTCGAGCCGCTCCAGTCGCTCCAGTCGACACCGCGATCCGCAGCGGTCCGACCGGTCGGGGTCCAGCCGGCCCGGTCGGCCCACCAGGGCCAGCAGGCACCGGCGCTGAGCGCCTCGTCCTTCTGACGCAGGGGGTGGCCCCGAACGGGCCGGGATCTCGTCCTTTCGTCGGAGGCGCCGCGCCCGACCGGCCCGGCAGACTCGACACACGTCCTCGGACGTCCGGTGGCACGAGCCATCGGCCCAGTGACGGTGACGGCCCGGTCGGACCCCCTGCCCTCCGGGCCGTCACTTCTGTCCGGGGGGCGCACCACCGCCCGGTCGGCGCAGAGGTCTAGGACCGGACGAGGTCGCGCACGCCGCGCAGGCCACGCCCGGCCGCGCGCAGGGCCACCGCCCCGGTCAGCCCCAGCACGGCGCCAGCGGCCAGCGTGGTGCGGTCGGCCGCGCGGGTGCCGAACGTCGGCAGCGAAGGGTCACGCGGCGGCGGGCCGGACTGCGGCCCCACCGGCTCGGCAGCCGGTGTCAGCGGGCCCACGTCGTTGGCCGCCCACGCCGCGGCGATGAGGATGACCCGGGCGATGAGGTTCAGCCAGAACAGCATGCCGACGACGATCGCGATCGAGCCGTAGATCGGGTTGTGCGCGGCGCGGGCGAAGAGGAACGCCCCGAAGTACTTCATCAGCGTGAAGGCGACGCCGCCGACGAGGGCGCCGTTCCGCAGCCGGCGCCAGTCCACGTCGATGTCCGCCAGGACGCGGAAGAGCAGCAGCATCAGCAGCGCGTCGATCGCCGCGCTGACGACCAGCCCGGCCGAGGTGACCACCCACCCGGCGTTGCCGAGGCCGAGGTGCCCGGCGACCCAGGTCGCGGCCGCGCCGACGACCGCGGTGAGCACTGCGGTGAGGAAGACGGCCAGCCCCAGGGTCGCCAGCACGCCGAGGTCGCGCAGCTTGCTCGTGACCGCGTTGCCGACACCGCCGGTGACGCCGAAGACCGCCCGGATGCCCTCGCGCAGGGCGCCCAGCCAGCCCAGGCCGGCCAGCAGGAGGGTGACGAAGGCGATCACGCCGGTGATGGTCAGGGCGCCCGTGCCCGGTGGCGTGACCGAGATCGGCCGGTCGGGGTGCTGGGCGTCCTGGATGAAGCCCGGCAGCATGGTGCTCAGCGTCGAGGTCACGTGGTCGAGAAGGTCAGGGCGACCCCGCAGGACCGCCCCGAAGATGGTGAACGCCAGGGCGAGGGCCGGGAAGACCGACAGGAACGCGAAGTAGCCGACCCCGCCGGCGAGGATGTTGCCCCGCGCGTTGCTGTAGCGCTGCCAGGCCTTCCACCCCCGCGTGGCCTTGGCCCTCACCAGTAGCTGCTTCACGGCATACCCCCGTCGTCGACGTGCTCCACCTGCCCATCAAATCCGAAGGTGCGCACCGGTCGCCACACGAGGTCCTCCCCGTGCTCGTAGAGGTGGAAGCCCTCGACGGTGAACGTGCAGTGGAAGTCCGCGAGATCCGCGAAGGCGCGGTCCATCGCAGCGTCATCGACGTGGTGGGCCACGGTGACGTGCGGGTGGTAGTTGAACTGCAGCTCCCGGTGCAGCGGGCCGCTGCGCACGGCGCGCTCGAGCTGCTCGCACTCGGCGATGCCCTCGGCGACCTGGACGAACACCACCGGCGAGACCGGCCGGAAGGTGCCCGTGCCCCGCAGCATCATCGTGAACGGGTCGCGCAGGACCGCCACCTTGGCCAGGTGCTCCTCGATGACGTCGAGCTCGCCCGCCTCGACCTCGGTCGGCGGCAGCAGCGTCACGTGCGTGGGGATCGAGTCCGCCAACGGGTCACCGAACGATGCTCGAAGCCGCTGCAGCTCCTCGCCGTAGGGGGCGGGGATGGCGATCGAGACACCGATGGTGGGCACGGGAAGCCTCAGCGCTTCGTGGGCAGGAAGCCGACCCGGTCGTAGACGGTCGCCAAGGTGCTCCGGGCGACGTCACGGGCGCGCTCGGCACCCTCGGCCAGGATCCGGTCGAGCTCGGCGGTGTCGTCGAGGATCTCCAGGGTGCGCTCGCGGAACGGTGCCGCCACGTCGACCACGACGTCGGCGACCTCCTTCTTCAGGTCGCCGTAGCCCTTGCCCTCGAAGTCGGCCTCGAGCTCGCTGATGCTGCGCCCGGACAGGGCCGAGTGGATCCGCAGCAGGTTGGAGACGCCCGGCTTGGCCTCCTCGTCGAAGCGGACCTCGCGGCCGGTGTCGGTCACGGCCGATCGGATCCGCTTGGCGATGACCTTGGGGTCCTCGAGCATGTCGATGACGCCGGCCTGGCTGGCCGAGGACTTGCTCATCTTGGAGGTCGGGTCCTGCAGGTCCTGGATCTTGGCCGTGGCCTTGACGATGTGCGGCTCGGGCACGGTGAAGGTCTGGCCGTAGCGGCGGTTGAACCGCTGGGCCAGGTCACGGGTCAGCTCGAGGTGCTGGCGCTGGTCCTCGCCGACCGGGACCTGGTCGGCCGCATAGAGCAGGATGTCGGCGGCCATGAGGATCGGGTAGGTGAACAGCCCCACCGTCGTGCCTTCGGTGCCCTGCTTGCCGGACTTGTCCTTGAACTGCGTCATCCGGCTGGCCTCGCCGAAGCCGGTCATGCACGAGAGCACCCAGGCCAGCTCGGCGTGCTCGGACAGGTGGCTCTGGACGAAGACCGTCGAGCGGCTCGGGTCCACCCCGCCGGCGAGGTACTGCGCCGCGGTGCGCCGGGTGCGCTCGCGCAGCTTCTCCGGCTCGACCTCGACGGTGATCGCGTGCAGGTCCACGACGCAGTAGAACGCGTCGTGGGTGTCCTGCAGCCGGACCCACTGCACCAGCGCCCCGAGGTAGTTGCCCAGGTGCAGCGAGTCGTGCGTGGGCTGCATGCCGGACAGGATGCGGGGCAGGCGCGAGGGGGCGGCGTCGGGCGCGGGCATGCGGGCCATTGTGTCAGGTCAGGTGGAGCAGGAGTCCCTGGGCCGGGGCGAGCACGGGCATCGGCAGGCCGACCTCCGTCAACAGCGCGCCGCTGACCTCCACTCCCCCTGAGGTGGCCGCCGCCCACCATCCCGGAGCGGCAGCCTGCACCATGGCCGGGTCGCCCACCTCGGTGCGCACACGCACCCGGTATGCGCGGTCGGGGTCCAGGCCGGGCAGCGGCACCAGCCCGGGGGTCGCCGCGGCCGAGGTCTGCAGGCTCATCACCCAGAACGCCGCCTCGCCGCGGTCGGCGGCGACACTGCCCTGCACCATCAGTGCGTCGTCGGGCAGGTCGGCCCGGACGAGGTCGCCGCCGTGCACGAGGGGACGCAGCTCGCGGTAGAGCGCGGCCCACTGCGTCAGCGCCCGCCGCTCGGTCTCGTCGCAGGTCGTGATGTCCCACTCCAGGCCGGCATGGCCCTGCAGGGCGACCAGGGCGCGGAACGACAGGTCCAGGCTGCGGTGGGTCGTGTGGGCCTGCTCGGGGCCGATGTGGCTGCCCATCCGCTCCGGCGGCACGAGGAGCCCGGTCCAGCGCTGGATCCGCGCCCGTTCGAGGGCGTCGTTGCAGTCGCTGGTCCACACCCGGTCGGTCCGGTCCAGGACGCCGAGGTCCACCCGGGCGCCGCCGCTGGCGCACGACTCGATCTCCAGCGCCGGGTGGCGGCGGCGCAGCTCTTCCAGCACGGCGTAGAACGCCGTGGTCTGGACGTGCACGGCCGCGCGGTCGCCGATGCCGGAACGTCCGGGGCTGCGCACCGCTTCCATCAGGTCGCGGTTGTGGTCCCACTTGATGAAGTCGATGCCCACCTCGACCACGAGGGCACTGATCCGCTCCATGACCTGCCGGGCGGCCTCGGGGTTGGCCAGGTCGAGCGCCTGCTGGTGGCGCCACTCCCGCGGGTGCCCCGCGCGCGGGCCGAGCACCCAGTCGGGGTGCTCGCGCACGAGGTCGGAGTCGGCGTTGACCATCTCCGGCTCGAACCACAGCCCGAACTCCATGCCCAGTCCGTGCACGTGCTCCGCCAGCGGCCCCAGCCCGTCAGGCCAGACCTCCGGCGAGACCCACCAGTCGCCCAGGCCGGCCCGGTCGTGGCGCCGCCCCCCGAACCACCCGTCGTCGAGAACGAACCGCTCGACCCCGATCGCGGCCGCGGTGTCGGCCAGCTCCCGCAGGTGGTCCAGGTCGGTCTTGAAGTAGACCGCCTCCCACGTGTTCAGGACGAGCGGACGAGCGGTATGCCGGTGGGCCGGCTGCGCGCGCTGGCTGCGGTGCAGCCGCCGGCTGAGCCCGTCGAGGCCGTCGCGGGAGTGCACGAAGACCACGTCGGGGCTGCGGTAGGTCTCCCCCGGGGCCAGGCGCACCTCGCCGGGCTCGAGCAGCTCCCCGCCGCCGAGCACCGCCCGGTGCATGCCGGCGCCCTCGGGCAGCCGTTCGACGAGGTGCTCATGGTTGCCGCTCCAGGCGACGTGGGCGGCCCAGACCTCGCCGTGGCGGAAGCCGAAGCCGGGTGTGCCGACCGTGAGCAGCAGGGTCGCGTCGTGGCCGGTGCGGCCGCGGCGGCTCGCCCGCAGGTGCGTGCCGTCGGCCAGCGCCGCCCGCTGCGGCGAGCGCTCCCGGCACCAGCGGCCGGTCAGGTCGAGCACCTCGCCGGCCCGGGACGGCAGCGGCAGCAGGACCCGCAGGGCACCGACGTCCAGGACGGTGGCGGACTCCGCGCTGTCGGGGTCGGCGCTGTCGGGGTCCGCCATGTCGGGGTCCGCCATGTTGGTCACCGCCGTGTTGGTCACCGCCGTGTTGGTCACCGCCGTGTTGGTCACCGCCGTGTTGGTCACCGCCGAGGACACCCGCAGGACGCCGTGCTCGTCGAGTCGGTAGCGCGTGCTCACGTGCAGGCCGGAGGCGGTGTCGACGCCCTCGACGGTGAGCTCGCCGGGGGCCTGCGTGACCGCGGCCGACCACCGCGGGGCGGCGCCCCCGCCGGCGCGGTGGGCCGCGAGCGCCGGCGTCCCCAGCCAGCCGTCGGCCGGGGACGGCAGCGTGGTCAGCGACCACGGCTCGTCGAGGGCACTGAACGGGACGGGCCCGGTCGCCACGAGCGGCAGCTGGGACAGGGCCTCCTCCGGCAGGTCCGCCCCCCAGTGGAGGAGGCACGGCATACCGGCGTCGGACGACAGGAGCACCAGGGCGGTGCCGGCCGCGCGCAGGACGTGCAGGTCCGGGCTCCCCACGTGGTCACTCATCGCGCCACGCTCGCGCTGCGGGGGCGGGTCCGGAGGCTGCGGCGGGACGCTCGGGGTGGGCGCATGGGCGTCAGTGTGGCAGGCGGTCGCGGCCGCCGGACGGCTCCCCCGGACCCGGGAGCGGCCAGGGGCGGAGGCCACTGATTGGTAGTATTAGTTCAGATATGTAAACTTTAGATGAAAGAATCTGTTGACTTTTGTTAAGGGCGCTTCCAAGATGCTCGACATAGCGCGCCAGATCGGCGCCCACGCCGGCCCCCCGGCGTCCGTCTCCTGCATGAGGTGCCCATGATGTCCACGGATCGTCCGGGTCGAGGTCGCCGGCGCGCGCTGGCGCTGCTGCTGGCCCTGCCGCTCGCCGCCACCGCCGCCTGCTCGAGCTCCAGCTCGGCGTCGAGCTCGGGATCGGGCGGCGACAGCTCCGCCGCCACGGCCAGCTGCAAGCCCAGCTCCGGCAAGGTGACGCTGCAGTTCTGGACCTGGGTGCCCGGCATGCAGCAGGTCGTCGCCAAGTGGAACGCGGCCAACCCCAACATCCAGGTGCAGGTCAAGGAGACCCCGGCGGGCAACGCCGGCACGTACCAGAACATGTTCAACGCCCTCAAGGCCAACACCGCGCCCGACCTCGGGCAGGTGGAGTACGACTCCCTCGCGAGCTTCCGGCTGCAGAAGGGCCTGAAGGACATCAGCGGGTGCGCCGGCGTCACCGACGCCAAGGCGCAGTTCCCCGACTGGACCTGGTCGCAGGTCCAGATGGGCGGCCCCGGCGTCTACGCCATCCCCCAGGACATCGGCCCGATGGCGCTGTTCTACCGCAAGGACATCTTCGACAAGGCCGGCCTGAAGCCGCCGGCCACGTGGGACGAGTACGCCAAGGACGCGCAGGTCCTCAAGGCCAAGGGCGTCTACATCACCCACTTCCCCCAGCAGGACGCCAACTGGTTCGACGGCCTGCTGTGGCAGTCCGGCTCGAAGATCTTCGACATCTCCGGCAGCACGGTGAAGGTCTCCCTCGACGGCGCCGACTCCACCAAGGTGGCCGACTACTGGCAGAAGCTGATCGACAACAAGCTCGTCGCCACGAACCTGCAGGGCTTCTCCCCCGACCTGTACAAGGCCTGGGACACCGGCAAGGTCGCGACCTGGGTCTCGGCGGCGTGGGGCTACTCCACCATCCGGGACAACGCCAAGGACACCGCCGGCAAGTGGGCCGTGGCTCCCATGCCGCAGTGGCAGGCCGGCGGCAACGCGGCCGGCAACTGGGGCGGCTCGACGTCCGCGGTCTTCAGCCAGAGCAAGCACCCCGCGGAGGCGGCCAAGTTCGCCCTGTGGCTGAACACCAACCCGGAGGCGCTCGCGCTCGAGAACTCCCAGGGTGGCCTCTACCCCGCAGCCAAGGCCGGTGCGAACCTGCCGGCCCTGACGCAGGGCGTGCCCTTCTACGGTGGGCAGAAGGTGTTCGACGTGTTCAAGCAGGCCTCCGGGCAGGTCGACACCAACTTCCAGTGGGGCCCGGTGATGACCGACACCAACCGGTTCCTCAGCGACGGGTTCACCAAGGCCCTCAACGGCCAGGGCACCCTGGGCGAGGCGTTGAAGTCGGCCCAGACGCAGACCGTGTCCTCCCTGAAGTCGCAGGGCATCTCGGTCGGATGACCTGACCGGCGCGGGGGTGGTGCGCCACCCCCGCGCCGCTGGTCCCGCACCGCGACCCATGGAGCAACCATGACCGCCACGAACGCCGCAGCCCCGCCGGCACCGCCGGCCCCGGCTGGACCGCAGTCGACCACCGCGCGCCCCCGGCGGCGCAACCGGGCCTGGGTCGCCTTCGTCCTGCCCTTCACGATCCCCTTCATCCTCTTCTACGTGGTGCCGATCGGGTACGCGATCTGGCAGAGCCTCTTCAAGACCGAGCGCACCGGCGGCCTCTTCGGGGAGTCCCACCAGGTGTTCGCCGGCCTGCAGCAGTACGCCAACGTGCTCAGCGACGACACGTTCCGCCAGGGCGTCCTGCGGGTGCTGGTGTTCGGCATCGTGCAGGTCCCGGTGATGCTGCTGCTGGCCCTGCTCATCGCCCTGGTCCTCGACTCGGCCGTCGCCCGGCTGCGCCGGTTCTTCCGGATCGCGTTCTTCGTGCCCTACGGCATCCCGGGCGTCATCGCGGCCCTGATGTGGGCCTTCCTCTACAGCCCGCAGCTGTCGCCGATCGTGGACCTGCTGAACAAGGTCGGCACGGCCCCGGACTTCCTCGGCTCGAACCTGATCCTGTGGTCGATCGCCAACGTGGTGACCTGGACCTACACCGGCTACAACATGCTCATCATCTTCTCGGCCCTGCAGGCCCTGCCCCAGGAGGTCTACGAGGCCGCCCGGGTCGACGGCGCCGGAGCGCTGCGCACGGCTTGGAGCATCAAGATCCCGCTGGTGCGCCCGGCGCTGGTGCTGACGGCGGTCTTCTCGATCATCGGCACCCTGCAGCTGTTCACCGAGCCCGTGGTCTTCCAGGCCATCTCGACCAACGTCACGAGCGGCTACACCCCCAACATGCAGGCGTACGCCGTGGCCGCGGCCAACAACTACCCGTTCTCGGCCGCCCTGTCGGTCATGCTGGCGCTCGCCACCTTCGTCCTGTCCTTCGGCTTCCTTCGCCTGACCCAGAGGAGGGCCGCGGCATGAGCGCGCCCACGATCGAGCGCACCGCCCGGGCCACGACCAACCCGAACAGCGGACGTGGCCCCCGCGAGGTCAGCCGCGTCAGCGTCGCGGTGGCGGTGGTCTTCCTCGTCGGCCTCGCCGTCTACTTCCTGCTCCCGGTCTACTGGCTGGTCGTCAACTCCACCAAGACCCAGGGCGACCTGGTCAGCAGCAACGGCTTCTGGTTCGCCCACTTCGCCTTCATCGACAACCTCAAGCACCTCTTCTCCCGCGACGGAGGGGTCTTCCTGAGGTGGGCCCTGAACTCCCTGCTGTATGCCGGGTTCGGCGCCGCGGTGGGCACCCTCCTTGCCACCATGGCCGGCTACGGCCTCGCGAAGTACACGTTCCGCGGCCGCGAGGCGCTCTTCTCGGTGATCCTCGGCGGGGTGCTCGTCCCGGCGACGGCGCTGGCGCTGCCGCTGTTCCTGCTCTTCGCCCAGGTCCACCAGACGAACACCTTCTGGTCGGTCTTCCTGCCCAGCATCGTGAGCCCGTTCGGGGTCTACCTGTCGCGGATCTTCGCGGCCGCCAGCGTGCCGGACGAGGTCGTCGAGGCCGCACGGATCGACGGCGCCGGGGAGCTGCGGATCTTCTTCACCATCGCCAGCCGCCTCATGGCGCCGGCCATGGTGACGATCTTCCTGTTCCAGTTCGTGGCGATCTGGAACAACTTCCTGCTCCCCCGCGTGATGCTCTCCGACCAGCAGCTCTACCCGTTGACGTTCGGGCTCTACTCCTGGCAGACGCAGGTCTCCCGCGACCCTGCACTGGAGACCCTGGTCATCGTCGGGTCCCTGGTCTCGGTGGTCCCGCTGATCATCGTGTTCCTGTCGCTGCAGCGGTTCTGGCAGTCGGGACTGTCCGCGGGGTCCATCAAGTGATCGATGAGGTGAGGACGACGACGGCACCGACCGACTGGTCCGCCCTGCGTGGCGGGACCGCGCGCCTGGGCCTGGGCTGTGACTACAACCCCGAGCAGTGGCCGCGGGAGGTGTGGCGTGAGGACGTCCGCCTCATGCAGGAGGCCGGCCTGACCTTCGTCACCCTCGGGGTGTTCTCGTGGTCCCTGCTCGAGCCGGAGCCGGGGCGCCACGACTTCGGCTGGCTGGACGAGGTGGTCGACCTCCTGGCCGGTGCCGGGATCGCGATCGACATGGCGACCGCCACGGCCTCGCCGCCGCCCTGGCTGTCGGCCATGCACCCCGAGACGCTCCCGGTCGACCGCGAGGGGCGACGCCTGTGGCCCGGAGGCCGCCAGGCGTGGTGCCCCAGCTCCACGGTGTTCCGTGACCGCGCCACCGCCCTGACCGCGGCGATGGCCGAGCGCTACGGCAGCCACGAGGCCCTCGCCCTGTGGCACGTCTCCAACGAGTACGGCTGCCACAACGTCCCCTGCTACTGCGACACCTGCGCGGCCGCGTTCCGGCAGTGGCTGGAGCAGCGCTACCACGACGTCCCCACGCTCAACGACGCGTGGGGCACCGCCTTCTGGAGCCAGCGCTACACCGGCTTCGAGCAGGTGCTCCCACCGCGGCTGGCGCCGACCCCGAGCAACCCCACCCAGGTGCTCGACTACGCGCGGTTCAGCTCCGACGCCCTGCTGGAGCAGTTCCTCGCCGAGAAGCAGGTGCTGCGCGAGATCACCCCGCACGTGCCGGTGACCACGAACTTCATGACCCTGAGCCACTTCCGGCACCTGGACTACACGCGGTGGGCGCGCCACCAGGACGTGGTCAGCACCGACCACTACCTGGTCGCGACCCAGCCGGCGGCAGAGGCCGAGCTGTCCTTCAGCGGCGACCTGACCCGCGGCCTGGCCGACGGGCGGCCGTGGCTGCTCATGGAGCATGCCACCGCGGCGGTCAACTGGCAGCCGGTGAACCCCGCCAAGCCCCGCGGGCAGCTGCTGCGCAACGCCGTGGAGCACGTCGCCCACGGCGCCGACGGCATCGGCTTCTTCCAGTGGCGGGCCTCGAGGGCCGGCACCGAGAAGTACCACTCGGGTCTGGTGCCGCACGCCGGCACCGACAGCAGGCTCTGGCGCGACGTCGTGCACCTCGGGGACGTCCTCGGCCGCCTCGGCGAGGTCGCCGGGAGCCGGGTCGAGGCCCGGGCCGCGGTGCTGTGGGACTACGAGTCCGGCTGGGCCACCGACCAGCCCTCCCACCCCAGCGAGCTGGTGCGCTACGGCGAGGACGCCCACGCCGTGCACGCCGCGCTGCTCCACCGCGGGGTCGCGGCCGACGTGGTCCACCCCGGCGCCGACCTGAGCTGCTACCAGCTCATCGTGGTGCCCACGGTCTACCTGTGGCGCGAGGAGTGGACCGGTCCGTTGCAGCGGGCCGTGGAGGCAGGGGCCCGGGTGCTGGTGACCTTCTACTCCGGGATCGTGGACGAGAACGACCACGTCCGGCTCGGGGGCTACCCCGGCGCGCTCCGCCCGCTGCTCGGCATACGGTCCGACGAGCTGTGGCCGCTGATGCCCGGGGAGGCGAGCACGCTGGACAACGGCTTCACCGGGTCGGTGTGGGCCGAGCAACTGCGGCTGGAGGGGGCCGAGCCCCGCGCCTGCCACACCGCCGGCGACCTCGCCGGGGTGCCCGCGATCACGCGGCACGCGGTCGGGCGAGGGGCCGCGTGGTACCTCGCGACCCGGCTGGGCCCGGAGGACCTGGACGACCTGGTCGCGCAGGTGCTGACCGACGCCGGCGTGCAGGCACCGGTCCCGGCTCCCCCGGGCGTGGAGCAGGTCCGACGTGTCGGCGACGGCGCGTCATACCTTTTCCTCATCAACCACGGCGACGACCCGGTGTCGGTGCCGGTCACCGGCCACGACCTCGTGAGCGCCACCCACGCCGACGGGCGGCTGGAGCTGGCCGCCGGGGGCGTCGCCGTCATCAAGGAGGGCAGCTGAGTGCTGGCACACCAGCGGCAGGACCGCATCCTGGAGGAGGTCCGCGCGCACGGCGGGGTCCGGATCAGCGACCTCGTGGACCTGCTCGAGGTCTCGGACATGACGGTCCGGCGGGACATCGAGCAGCTGTCGGCGCGCGGCCTGGTCGAGCGGGTCCACGGCGGCGCGGCGGCGGTCGGCGGCCGCAGCAGCGAGGAGCCCGGCTTCGCCGCCAAGTCCGCCCTGGCCCAGCAGCAGAAGCAGGCGATCGCCCGCGCCGCCGCCCGGCTGATCTCCCCCGGGGAGACGGTGGCGATGTCGGCGGGCACCACGACCCTCGCCGTGGCCCAGGAGCTGCTGCCCGTCGCCGACCTGACGGTGGTGACCAACTCCCCACCGGTGGCCGACCTTATGCACGACCCGAGCCGTCCCGACCGCACGGTCATCCTCGTCGGCGGCATCCGGACGCCGTCCAACGCCCTGGTCGGCCCGGTCGCCGTGGCCGCGCTGCGCACGCTCCACGTCGACACCCTCATCCTGGGCATCCACGGCATGACCGAGCGCGCCGGCCTGACCACCCCCAACCTCGTCGAGGGCGAGACCGACCGCGCCCTGGTCGGTGCGGCCCGACGGGTGATGGTCGTGGCCGACCACACCAAGTGGGGGGTCGTCGGCCTCTCCACGATCGCCGAGCTCGCCGACGTCGACGTCCTGGTCAGCGACGCCGGCCTGTCGCCGACGGCCCGCGAGGGCCTGTCGGCGGTCGTCGGCGCCCTGGTCATCGCCGACGACGAGACCGCCCACGAGCCGACCACCCACGAGCACGGAGGACCTGCGTGACCCACCCCGAGGTGCGCCGCACCAAGGACACCCTGGCGGACGGCCGCGAGCTGTTCTACTTCGACGACAGCGAGCCGTTCGTCTCCGGCGACGCCACCCGGGTCACCCCGGACAAGCGTCCCCTGGGACCGGCCGCAACCGGTGGTGAGCGCCGCTACGACCCGCTGACCGGCAGCTGGGTCGCCATCGCCGCCCATCGCATGGACCGCACGTTCCTGCCTCCGGCCGACGAGTGCCCGCTGTGCCCCACCGGGCAGGGCACGGTGCCCTCGGAGGTGCCGGCGTCGGACTACGACGTCGTCGTGTTCGAGAACCGCTTCCCCTCCTTCAGCCAGCACCCGGACCCCGACGCCGCACGCGGCTTCGTCGACGGCAACCCGCTGTGGCCGGTCGCGCCCGCCGACGGCCGGTGCGAGGTGGTCTGCTTCACCAGCCGGCACGACGGCACCTTCGCCGAGCTGAGCCCCGAGCGGGCCCGCACCGTCGTCGAGGCGTGGGCCGACCGCACGGCCGAGCTCGGCGCCGCGCCGGGGGTCGAGCAGGTCTTCGTGTTCGAGAACCGCGGCAAGGAGATCGGGGTGACCCTTGGCCACCCGCACGGCCAGATCTACGCCTACCCCTTCGTCACCCCCCGCACCACCCGGCTGCTCCAGCTGGCCCGGGAGCACCGCCAGCGCACCGGCGGCGACCTGATCGGCGACGTCCTGGCCGCCGAGCAGGACTCCGGGCGCCGCGTCGTCATCGCGGGCGAGCACTGGACCGCCTACGTCCCCGCGGCCGCCCGCTGGCCCGTCGAGGTGCACCTCACCCCGCACCGGTCCGTGCCCGACCTGGCCGCCCTGGACCCGGCCGAGAAGGACGAGCTGGCCCACGTCTACCTGGAGCTGCTGCGCCGGCTCGACCGCTTCCACGAGGACGGCGACGGCCGCCCGGTGCGGCTTCCCTACATCGCCGGCTGGCACCAGGCGCCGGTGCGCGGCACCCGTGACCTGACCCGCCTGCACCTGCAGGTCACCTCCGTGCTGCGGGCGCCCGGCAAGCTGAAGTACCTCGCCGGGTCCGAGAGCGGCATGGACGCCTTCATCAACGACACCACCCCCGAGGCGATCGCCGACCGGCTGCGAGAGGTGGCCTCGTGAGCCCGCGCTCGCGGGTCGCAGCAGCCTTCACCCGGCAGTGGGGGTTGACCCCGGACGGCGTCTGGTCCGCACCCGGCCGGGTCAACCTCATCGGCGAGCACACCGACTACAACGCCGGCCTGTGCCTGCCGATCGCCCTGCCGCAACGCACGTATGTCGCGGCTCGCCGCCGCCTCGACCGGCGCCTGCGGCTGTGGTCGAGCCAGGCGGACGGGCCGGTGGAGGTCCAGCTCGGCGACGTCCGCCCCGGCCACCCGGGTGGGTGGGCCTCCTACGTGGCGGGCGTCCTGTGGGCCCTGGAGGTGGTCGGGCACCGGGTCGGCGGCCTGGACCTGGTGGTCGACAGCGACGTGCCGGTGGGCGCCGGGCTGTCCAGCTCCGCCGCCCTGGAGTGCGCGGTGGCCTCGGCGGTCTCCGACCTCTACGAGCTGGACCTGACCGGCGACGACGGCGGCCGCTCCGCGCTGGCCGCGGTCTGCGTCAACGCCGAGAACACCATCGCCCAGGCACCCACCGGCGGCATGGACCAGTCGGCCGCGATGCGCTGCCGCCCCGGACACGCGCTGCTGCTGGACTGCCGTGACGGGTCGGTGGAGCACGTGCCGTTCGAGCCGGAGGCCCGCGGGCTCGCGCTGCTCGTCGTCGACACCCGGGCCGAGCACTCGCTCGTGGACGGCCAGTACGCCGAGCGCCGGGCCAGCTGCGAGCAGGCGGCCAAGGAGCTGGGGGTGGCCACGCTGCGCGAGGTGCCCGCCGACGGGCTCGAGGAGACCCTGGCCGCCATCGCGGACCCGCTCGTGCGGGCCCGCGCCCGGCACGTCGTCACCGAGATCGCCCGCGTGGAGCAGGTGGCCGACGCCCTGCGCCGCTGGAAGGTCCGCGAGCTCGGCCCGCTGTTCGACGCCTCGCACGCCTCGATGCGCGACGACTTCGAGATCTCCTGCCCCGAGCTGGACCTGGTCGTCGAGACCGCCCGGGCCCACGGCGCCCTCGGTGCCCGCATGACCGGCGGCGGCTTCGGCGGCTCGGCGATCGCCCTCGTGCCGTGGGGCGACGAGGACGAGATCGGCGAGGCGGTGGTCGAGGCGTTCGAGGCGCGCGGCTTCCGGCCGCCGAGCTACTTCGCCGTCGACGCCAGCGCGCCGGCCGGCCGGGACGACTGACACAGGGTGGCCGGACCGCCGGGCCGGCCACCCGGCATACCGGGGTGGTGTCCCGTCGCTCAGGCGGGCGGCGGGGCGAGCTCGTCGATGAGCGGGACGAGGTCGGCGACGGAGTCCACGACCCGCGTAGGGCGGTAGGGGAAGCGCTCGACCTGCTCGGCGCGCGTGGAGCCGGTGAGCACCAGGAGGGTGCGCAGCCCGGCCTCCAGGCCGCTGATCACGTCGGTGTCCATGCGGTCGCCGACCATGACCGTCGTCTCGGAGTGGGCGTCGATCCGGTTGAGCGCACTGCGCATCATCAGCGGGTTGGGCTTGCCGATGAAGTACGGCTCGACGCCCGTGGCGCGGGTGATCAGCGCGGCGACCGACCCGGTGGCCGGCAGCGGGCCCTCGGGGGACGGCCCGCTCGGGTCGGGGTTGGTGGCGATGAAGCGGGCGCCCTTCTCGATGAGGCGGATCGCCTTGGTGATCGCCTCGAAGGAGTAGGTGCGCGTCTCGCCGAGGACGACGTAGTCGGGGTCGCGCTCGGTGAGGACGTAGCCGACCTCGTGCAGGGCGGTCGTCAGGCCTGCCTCGCCGATGACGTAGGCCGAGCCGCCGGAGCGCTGGTTGTCGAGGAACTGCGCCGTCGCCAGCGCCGAGGTCCAGATGGCCGACTCGGGCAGGTCGATGCCGCTGGCCAGCAAACGGGCCCGCAGGTCGCGCGGGGTGAAGATCGAGTTGTTGGTCAGCACGAGGAAGCGCCGGCCGGACTCGATCAGCTTGGTGACGAAGTCCGCGGCGCCGGGGATGGCCCGCTCCTCGTGGACGAGCACGCCGTCCATGTCGGTCAGCCAGCAGTCGATCGGCTTGTGCTCGCTCATGCGCCCATCCTTGCAGTGCCTCGCCCGCCACACGCCGGGTATGCCGCGTGGCCGGCTCGGGCACGACGGCCCGGGCCCGCGCGACGGGGCATACCGGGGTGGTGCGGCACGTGTCCCCGGTGGAGGGGATGCTGGGGGCGTGCAGACCTCGACGGTCCAGTTCACCGTGGCCACACCGCTGCCCTGTGGCCCGGTCGACGTCACCGTGACCGACGTGGGCGTCGCACGGGTGTCCTTCTTCGGCGGGCGCGACCGTGCGGTGACGGCGGACCCGTCCTCGGTCGACGACCCCCGGGTGCGCCGCGTCTGCGTCGCCCTGGCCGACTACTTCGCCGGCCGCGTGCGCTCCCTGGACCTGCCGGTCGACTGGCGCCACACCTCCGGGCCGCAGCAGGTGGTGCTGCGGACCCTGCACGACCGCGTCGGCTACGGGCACACGGTCACCTATGGCGAGCTGGCCCGGCTCAGCGGGGCGTTCGAGGACGACCCGGAGCCGGCGATGGTGCCACGCACGGTCGGCACGATCATGGGCTCCAACCCGGTCCCGCTCGTCGTGCCCTGCCACCGGGTGGTGGCCAGCAACGGCCTGGGCGGGTTCACCGGTGGCCTGGCGATCAAGGAGTGGCTGCTCACCCTTGAAGGCGTCCTCGCCCCCACCCTGGACTGGGCGCCGGCCGACTGACACGATCGCGCAGGCCGGGTGGCCGGTTCGGCAGGTGGTGGCCACCCATGGCACCGGAGGCGCAGGATTACCCCGTGGAGACTTGGGACGCCATGCGATCGCGGCGGAACGTTCGGCAGTTCACGGACCGGCCAGTCCCTGACGAGGCGCTCGACCGGGTTCTCGAGGCAGGGCGACGTGCCCCGTCGGCGGGCAACTGGCAGCCGTGGGACTTCGTGCTCGTCACGGACAGGGCGCAGCTGGTCGAGCTGGCGAAGGTGTGGCAGGGCGCCCGGCATGTCGCCGGGGCGGCGGCCGCGATCGCGATCGTCGCCCCAGAGCCGCAGGACGACCGACAGTCGTCCCTTCTCCAGTACGACCTCGGCCAGGCCACGTATGCGATGACCGTGGCCGCGGCCGACCTGGGCATCGGCACCGGCCATGCTGCGGTGGCCGACCAGGACCAGGCCAGGGCCGTTCTGGGCTTCCCCGACGGGCGGTTCCTGGCCTACGTCCTCTCCGTCGGTTACCCGGCGGACAAGCCGTTGGCCGTCATCGAGCGGCTGAACCGACGCCCCTTCGAGGAGGTCGTGCACCGCGGACGGTGGTGACCCGACCGACGCCGCAAGCAGGGCCGCCGTCGCTCGCTGCCACGAGGGCCGCCAGAGCCGGGGGGGTGCGCGGACCGACTGCGCTCAGAGCTCGTAGTCGGTGACCACGGCAGCGTGGTCGCTCCACCGCTGCGCATACGTGTCGGCCCGGCCGACGAACGTGCGGGTCACCAGGTCGGCCAGCGGCGCCGTCGCGAGCTGGTAGTCGATGCGCCAGCCGGCGTCGTTGTCGAACGCCTTCCCCCGCCAGGACCACCACGTGTAGGGACCGGCCACGTCCCCGGCGGACCGTCGGGTCACGTCGACCCACGTGCCGTCGGTGAGCCACTTGTCGAGGTAGGCCTGCTCGTCGGGCAGGAAGCCCGCCTTGCCGAGGTTGCCCTTCCAGTTCTTCAGGTCCGCCGGGCGGTGGGCGACGTTGACGTCACCGCAGACCACGACGTGTGCCCCCTCGGCCGCGAGCGCCGCCATGCGGGTCGTCATCGCCTCGAGGAAGCGGTACTTCTCCTCCTGGCGCTCGGTCTCCGCCTCGCCGGTGTGGACGTAGACCGAGACCAGCGTGACGGTCCGGCCGCCGACGACGACGTCGGTCTCGACCCAGCGACCGCAGGACCCGAACTCCGCGACCTCCGGCAGCTCGACCTGCACCCGCTCGTGCGGGTCCCGCGTGACCACGGCCACCCCGGCCCGGCCGGCCGTCGCGCAGGCCGCGTGCGCCACGTGCCAGTCGCCGAAGCCGCCGGCCTCGAGCTCACCGGCGAGCTGCTTGTCACTGGCCCGGACCTCCTGGAGGCAGAGCACGTCCGGGGCGGCCTCGTGCAGCCAGGACAGGCCCCCGCGGCGGGCGGCGGCCCGGATGCCGTTGACGTTGGCGGTGATGACACGCATGGGCGACATCATCCCTGCCCGGGCGGGCGCGCGATCACCGGGCGGCGCGACCGGCGCCGGACTAGGGTCGGCCTCGTGCCCGAGGACGACACCACACCGGACCAGCCCACCGACTCCGCGGCGGCCACCGACACCAACGGTGACACCGGGACCATCACCGCGGGCGCGCCGCCGGTCGACGACCTGGTGAGCACCCGGCACACCCTCAGGGTCGGGCGCCGCACGCTGCGCTACACCGCGACCACCGGGCGCGTCGTCCTGCGCGACGAGGTCTACGAGGACGGTGTCTTCAAGGGCTTCAAGCCCAAGGCCGAGGTCTTCCTGACCTCCTACGTCCTCGACGGCGGCGACACGAAGCGTCCGGTGACGTTCGCCTTCAACGGCGGGCCCGGCTCGTCCTCGGTGTGGCTGCACCTGGGCCTGTTCGGCCCACGCCGGGTCGTCATGGGCGACGTCGGCGCCCTGGCACCCCCGCCCTACGCGATGGCCGACAACCCCGAGTCACTCCTCTCGGTCAGCGACCTCGTCTTCATCGACCCCGTCTCCACCGGCTACTCCCGCGCGGTCGAGGGCGGCAAGCCCGGGGAGTACCACGGCTACAGCGGCGACATCGAGTCCGTCGGCGAGCTGATCCGGCTGTGGACCTCGCGCAACAAGCGCTGGATGTCGCCCAAGCTCCTCGCCGGCGAGTCCTACGGAACGCTGCGCGCGGCCGCGCTCGCCGACCACCTGCAGAGCCGCTACGGCATGTACCTCAACGGGATCGTGCTCATCTCCAGCGTCCTCGACCTCGGCTCCATCGGCCTGCACGAGCCGGACGACCGCGCCCACGTCAACTTCCTGCCGACCTACGCCGCCGTCGCGCACTACCACGGCAAGCACGGCCGCAAGAGCCTGAGGACGGTGCTCGCCGAGGCCGAGCAGTATGCCGAGCGCGACTACCCGTGGGTCCTCTCGCGTGGCAACCGGCTCACCGCCGCGCAGCGGCAGGAGGCCGCCGAGACCCTCGCGCGCCTGACCGGGCTCAGCACGGACTACGTCCTGAGGGCCGACCTGCGGCTGGAGCACGTGCGCTTCTTCACCGAGCTGCTGCGGGACGAGGGCAAGGTCGTCGGCCGGCTCGACTCGCGCTTCACCGGGCCGTGGGCCAGCGGGATCGCCGAGCAGCTCGAGGCCGACCCCTCGCACGATGCGATCGCCGGGCCCTACGCCGCGGCGCTCAACCACTACGTGCGTGACGAGCTCGGCTACGAGAACGACCTGCACTACGAGCAGATCGCCAGCAGCGTGCACCCCTGGTCCTACAAGGACTTCGAGGGCAAGGCGGTCGACGTGACGCCGCGCCTGGCCCGGGCGATGCGGGCCAACCCCCACCTGATGGTCCACGTCGCGTACGGCTACCACGACGGGGCCACGCCGTACTACGCCGCACAGGACGTGCTCGCCCACCTGGCGATCCCGGCGGAGCTCCACGCCAACATCGAGCACGCCTTCTACGAGGCCGGGCACATGATGTACGTCCACGAGCCGTCCCGGCTGCAGCAGAGCCGCGACCTCGCCGACTTCGTCCTTCGCGCCTCCCGCCAGGCCTGACCTCCCCAGACGCGTAGGCTGGAGCTCAAGTGAGCTTGAGGTGGGAGGCCGGATGGTCGCGGAGCTGTTGACGATCGGCCAGGTGGCGGCCCGCTCCGGGGTGGCCCCCTCGGCCCTGCGGTACTACGAGTCGCTCGGCCTGATCAGCAGCACGCGCACCGCCGGTGACCGCCGCCGCTTCCGCCGCGCGGTGCTGCGCCGGGTGGCCGTGATCCGCGCCGCGCAGCGGGTCGGGCTGAGCCTGGAGGAGATCGGCGAGGCGTTCTCGATCGTCGACCCCGAGGCCGCGCCCACCAAGGAGCAGTGGGGCCGCATGTCGGCCCGCTGGCGACCGGTGATCGACCAGCGCATCGCCGACCTCGAGCGGGTCCGCGACGACCTCACCAGCTGCATCGGCTGCGGGTGCCTGTCGCTGCAGACCTGCCGCCTGTACAACCCGGACGACGTGCTGTCCGCTGACGGCTCCGGCTCCCGCCGGCTGTTCCCTGACGAGGCCGAGGAGCCCCACGCGTGAAACACGCCGCCTACCACAGCTTCTGCGACACAGAGATCACCTTCGAGGACTTCGACGGGGAGCTCGACCACACCGACCCGTTCAGCGACGAGCCGACCCGCGGCTACCAGTCCGCGACGTGGACCTCGCCGGTGGTGCGCACCTCGTTCACCCTGCGCGAGCTCGTGCCGAGCTGGGACGCCGAGACCCCGGACGGGTCGTGGCTGCAGGTCGAGGCCCGGCTCGACCTCGACGGCGGCATGCAGACCGGGTGGTTCGTCCTCGCCCGGTGGGCCTCCGGCCCCGACGGCCTGCACCGCACCAGCGTGCCCGGCCAGAAGGACGGCCAGGCCGAGGTCCACACCGACACCCTCGTGGCCAGCGAGGCGGTCCGAGCCCACGGCTGGCAGCTGCGCGCCGTCCTCCTGCGCCCGGTGGACAGCGACGCCCGGCCCCTCCTGCGCTCGATCGGCGCCGTCGCCTCGATGCGCCCGCACGGGCCGGTGGAGCCGGCCGACCGCCCCGGCGGGGCGGCCCACGCCCTGGAGGTCCCGGCATACAGCCAGCAGCGGCACCGCGGCGACCACCCGGAGTGGGGCGGCGGCGCCACGTGGTGCTCGGCGACCTCGATGGCCATGGTGCTCGACCACTGGGGCGCCGGGCCGACGCCGGAGGAGCTGGCCTGGGTCGAGGAGGGCAACGCGCGCCCGCAGGTGGTCCACGCGGTGCGGGCCGTGTTCGACCACGCCTACGGGGGCGCCGGCAACTGGTCGTTCAACACCGCGTATGCCGGCCAGCGCGGCCTGCGCGGGTTCGTGACCCGGTTGCGCAGCCTCCACGACGCCGAGCTGTTCACCGCCGCCGGGATCCCGCTGGTGGCGTCGGTCGCCTTCCGGGAGGAGGAGCTCGAGGGCGCCGGCTACGACACCGACGGGCACCTGCTGGTGGTCGTGGGCTTCGACGAGCGCGGCGACGTCGTGGTCAACGACCCGGCCTCCCATGAGCAGCCGGACGACGACGCGGTGCGCACGACCTACGACCGGGCCGGGTTCGAGAGGGTCTGGGGCCGCTCCGGGGGCCTCGTCTACGTCATCCACCCCGAGGACCACCCGCTGCCGGCCCACCCCCGGCCGGACGAGCCTCGATGGTGAGCCGCGAGGGTGAGGCCGGCCACGCCGGGGCCACCCGGGGTTGAGACGCCGTTATCTTGATGTCAAGATATATGTCCGAGAGTGAGGCTCCGGCGTTAGCCTGAACGGCGCCGGCGCACCCTCGAGCGTTGACACGATTCCCCGGGAGAGAGAGCCGCGTTCATGGCCAAGATCATCTACACCCTCACCGACGAGGCGCCCATGCTGGCGACCTACTCGTTCCTGCCGGTCATCGAGGCCTTCGCAGCGACGGCGGGTGTCGACGTCGAGACCCGCGACATCTCGCTGGGCGGCCGGATCATCGCCGCCTTCGACGACCTGCTCCCGAAGGAGCAGCAGGTGGGCGACGCCCTGGCCGAGCTCGGCCAGCTGGCGACCACCCCCGAGGCCAACATCATCAAGCTGCCGAACATCTCGGCGTCGGTGCCCCAGCTCAAGGCGGCCATCGCCGAGCTGCAGGCCCAGGGCTACGCCCTGCCCGACTACCCGGACGAGCCCCGCACCGACGCCGAGCGCGACGCCCGCGCCCGCTACGACAGCGTCAAGGGCAGCGCGGTCAACCCGGTCCTGCGTGAGGGCAACTCCGACCGCCGGGCCCCGCTCGCGGTCAAGAACTACGCCCGCAAGCACCCGCACTCCATGGGCGCGTGGTCGGCCGACTCGAAGACCAACGTCGCGACGATGGGCGCCAACGACTTCCGCTCCAACGAGCAGTCCGTGGTCCTGCCCGCCGCCGACACCCTGACCATCCAGCACGTCGGCGCCTCCGGCACCACGGTGCTCAAGGACGGCCTGAAGGTCCTCGAGGGCGAGGTCGTCGACGCCACCGTGATGCGCGCCGCGGCCCTGGACGCCTTCCTCAAGGAGCAGGTCGCCCGCGCCAAGGCCGAGGACGTCCTGTTCTCCGTGCACCTCAAGGCGACGATGATGAAGGTCTCGGACCCGATCATCTTCGGCCACGTCGTGCGCGCCTTCCTGCCCGAGGTCTTCGAGACCTACGGCGAGCAGCTCAAGGCGGCCGGCCTGAGCCCCAACAACGGCCTCGGCTCGATCCTGGGCGGCCTGGACGCCCTCCCCGAGGACGTCCGCGACGAGGTCCGCGCGGCCATCGAGAAGGGCCTGGCCGACGGCCCGCGCCTGGCGATGGTCAACTCGGACAAGGGCATCACGAACCTGCACGTCCCCAGCGACGTCATCGTCGACGCCTCGATGCCGGCCATGATCCGCACCTCCGGCCACATGTGGGGCCCGGACGGTCAGGAGCACGACACCCTGGCCGTCATCCCGGACAGCTCCTACGCCGGCGTCTACCAGGCCGTCATCGAGGACTGCCGCGCCCACGGCGCGTACGACCCCACGACGATGGGCTCGGTGCCCAACGTCGGCCTCATGGCGCAGAAGGCCGAGGAGTACGGCAGCCACGACAAGACCTTCGAGATCACCGAGGCCGGCCGCGTCGAGGTCGTCAACTCCGCCGGCGAGGTGCTCATGTCGCACGACGTCGAGCCCGGTGACATCTGGCGCGCGTGCCAGACCAAGGACGCCCCGATCCGCGACTGGGTCAAGCTGGCCGTGACCCGCGCCCGCGCCTCGCAGACGCCCGCGGTGTTCTGGCTGGACGAGACCCGCGCGCACGACGCCAACCTCATCGCCAAGGTGCGGGCCTACCTGCCCGAGCACGACACCGAGGGTCTGGACCTCCAGATCCTGTCCCCGGTCGAGGCGGCGAAGTTGTCGGTCGAGCGCATCCGCCGCGGCGAGGACACCATCTCGGTGACCGGCAACGTGCTGCGTGACTACAACACCGACCTGTTCCCGATCCTGGAGCTCGGCACCAGTGCCAAGATGCTCTCCGTCGTGCCGCTCATGAACGGCGGCGGCCTGTTCGAGACCGGCGCCGGCGGCTCGGCCCCCAAGCACGTGCAGCAGCTCGTGGCCGAGAACTACCTGCGCTGGGACAGCCTGGGCGAGTTCCTCGCCCTGGCCGAGAGCCTGCGCCACATGGCCACGACCACGGACAACGCGCGCGCCCTGGTGCTGGCCGACACCCTCGACCGCGCCACCGAGCGGCTGCTCAACGAGAACAAGGGCCCGGCCCGCAAGGTGGGCCAGATCGACAACCGCGGCAGCCACTTCTACCTGGCCCACTTCTGGGCTGACGAGCTGGCCAAGCAGGGTGAGGACACCGATCTGGCCGAGGCGTTCGCCCCGATCGCCCGCTCCCTGGCCGAGAACGAGGAGGCCATCGCCGCCGAGCTGATCGCGGTGCAGGGCCACCCGGCCGACATCGGTGGCTACTTCCGCCCCGACCCGGCCAAGGCCTCCGCCGTGATGCGCCCGTCGGCCACCTTCAACGCGGCCCTGGCAGCCGTCGCCAAGGTCGGCTGACCCGCACCCCACGAGCGCCTGCGGGCGCACCCGTACGGCACCACCCGCGGAGGCGGGCGACCACCGGTCGCCCGCCTCCGCGCATACGGCCCCGGAAACGGGACGCCGGACCGGCGTCGCGACGGTTCGCGCACGGAAAGCCCGGACAAGCCGCGCGACGTCGGTCGAACGTGCCCATGACCCGCACCTGCGCCCTCTGGCCGAGGTGCGCGCGGCAGGCCTGTGCTGGCGTGGACCGGCAGGTTTCCACGCAGCCACGCGGCCACCGGCCGCCGGACCCGGGGAGGGCTCCCCTTGACCACCAACACCCGTCAGCCGCTCACCACCCACAAGCTCGCCGCCGAGTTCCTCGGCACGTTCTGGCTCGTCCTCGGCGGCTGCGGCAGCGCCGTGCTCGCCGCCACCTTCGCCTCGCCCGGCAGGGTGCAGGTGAACATCGGCTTCTTCGGCGTTGCCCTGGCCTTCGGCCTCACCGTGCTGACCATGGCCTACGCGGTCGGCCACATCTCCGGCGCGCACTTCAACCCGGCGGTCACGGTCGGCCTGGCCGTGGCCCGGCGCTTCCCGTGGCGGGACGTGCCGGCGTACGTCGTCACCCAGGTCTTCGCCGGCCTCGTCGCCGGGGGCGTGCTGGTCATCATCGCCAACGGCAAGCCCGGCTTCAGCCGCGTCGGCCACATGGCCGCCAACGGCTACGGCGTGCACTCCCCCGGCGGCTACTCCCTGCTCGCGGCGCTGGTCACCGAGGTGGTGCTCACCGCGTTCTTCCTCTACGTCATCCTCGGCGCCACGGACACCCGTGCCCCGATCGGCTTCGCGCCGCTGGCGATCGGCCTGTCGCTGACCCTGATCCACCTCATCTCGATCCCGGTCACGAACACCTCGGTCAACCCGGCCCGCTCGACCGGCGTGGCGTTCTTCAACGGCAACGGCGCCGTCGGCCAGCTGTGGCTGTTCTGGGTGGCCCCGCTGGTGGGTGCGGCGATCGCCGGAGCGACCTACGCGGTGCTCACCGGCGTGCACCGCGAGGAGATCGAGGTCACCGGCCTGCCCCACCCCGCCTGACCAGCGCCGGTATGCCGCCCCTCACCTCACGGGGCGTCCGCGCCGCGGGCTGAACCTCAGGCGGTGATCATCCCGCACAGTGGTCTGCAACAGCGGACGTCTGCGGTTCGGAGCTGGACGGCCGCACATCCGCCGACCGGTCGACGGTGACCAAAGAGCGCGGAGGCCCGATGAGCCGCCGTAGGGAAGACATCCCCCATGTCGAGCCGCCGGCCTTCCGGATGGACGCAAGCATCGTTCGAGCGCTCTTGATCCTCTTCTTCGGGGGTCTGGCCTGGCTCGCGTGGGCAGGGTCGCACTCCCACCCCGACGACCTCCACGACGTACGCTTCCTGGAGTCGGACCTCAAGAGCCTCCGCGGGGCCCAGGACGTGACCTGCGCGCACAAGTACGGCAACGACTACGCCTGTGTGGTCACCGACGGCCTCGGCAGGACAACTGCACTCGTGGTCACCGTGTCCGACGACGGCCAGGGCTACGTCACCGCGGGAGGCTGAGGACGGTCTGCGGTCCTGTGGGCCGCGGCCCGGCCGCGCGAGGCGACCACCCGACATACCGGGTCTGGTGCGTCACAGCGCGCAACCAGCGGTCCGACACGCCGCTGAGCACTGCTAACGTCGCCACGTATCCTCACCCGCGAGCCTGGAGGGCCTCTCCCCGTGAGCACTACCCCCGTCAAGGTCGCCGTCACCGGCGCCGCCGGCCAGATCGGCTACAGCCTGCTCTTCCGCATCGCCAGCGGTGCCCTGTTCGGCCCGGACACCCCGGTCGAGCTGCGGCTGCTGGAGATCACCCCCGCGCTGAAGGCCCTCGAGGGCGTCGTCATGGAGCTCGAGGACTGCGCGTTCCCGACCCTGGCCGGCGTCGAGATCGGCGACGACGCCACCCACATCTTCAACGGCGCCAACCTGGCGCTGCTCGTCGGCGCCCGCCCGCGCACCAAGGGCATGGAGCGCGGCGACCTGCTCGAGGCCAACGGCGCGATCTTCACCGCGCAGGGCAAGGCCCTGAACGAGGTCGCGGCCGACGACATCCGCATCGGCGTGACCGGCAACCCGGCCAACACCAATGCCCTCATCGCGATGCACAACGCGCCCGACATCCCGCAGGAGCGCTTCTCCGCGCTGACCCGCCTGGACCACAACCGGGCGCTCTCGCAGCTGGCCAAGAAGGCCGGCGTGACCGTCAGCGAGATCAAGAAGATGACGATCTGGGGCAACCACTCGGCCACCCAGTACTCCGACATCTTCCACGCGGAGATCAACGGCAAGAACGCCGCCGAGGTCGTGAACGACCAGGCGTGGATCGAGAACGACTTCATCCCGACCGTCGCCAAGCGCGGCGCCGCGATCATCGAGGCCCGGGGCTCCTCCTCGGCCGCCTCCGCAGCCTCGGCCACCATCGACGCCGCCCGCGACTGGATCACCGGCAGCCCCGAGGGCAGCTGGGTCTCGATGGCCGTGCGCTCCACCGGCGAGTACGGCGTGCCCGAGGGCCTGATCTACTCCTACCCCGTCGTCACCAAGGGCGGCGACTGGGAGATCGTCCAGGGCCTGGAGATCGACGAGTTCTCGCGCGCCAAGATGGACGCCACCGCCGCCGAGCTCATCGAGGAGCGCGACGCGGTCAAGGCGCTCGGCCTCATCTGAGCCGACCCCCGCTGACGCCGCTGCCCCCTCCGCACCGCGGAGGGGGCAGTGTCGTGTCCGGCCCCGGTATGCCGGGTGCTCACCCGCCGCGGCACGTCTCCCGGGCCGGGGCGGCCCCACCCCGGGGTCGGCGGCCGCCCAGGACGGTCACGTAGCCTCGGGGCGATGAGCCCCTCCGAGCGCATTGACGAGCCGAACACGATCTTCCGGGAGAAGCTGGGCGCCGTGGCGCCCGAGGCGCAGATCGACAACTGGAGCAGCATCATCAGGCTGACCTCCTGGTCGGGGCACCGCCTGGAGCCGGGGGTCGTCGTGCACCTCGACCGCGGCGCCCTCGCCGGGGCCGTGTGGGCGCGCGAGGCGGTCGCCCAGCCGATGTGGCCGCAGGCCAAGCCCACGGAGGCCGGGGTCAACCTGCTGCTCGAGCAGATCGCCGAGGCCGTCGGGTCGGCCACGGACACCCGGCGGCACGTGCACGTCTCGCCCGACGAGGTGGTCCTCACGTCGCGGGCGTCGCGCCCGTGAGGCGGCTCAGCGGGGGGTGAGGTCCAGGGTCGCGACGATCGCGGTCAGCGCCAGGCCGAGCCCGAAGTAGGTGGCCGCGTCGACGACGCGCGAGCGCACGGCCAGGCCGCCCGCCCGGGAGGCGGGCAGCACCAGCCGCAGGATGCCGGCCACCATCAGCGTCCCGGCGAACACGAAGCCGCCGCTGCGCACGTGGCCGAGCACCATCACGAGGAGCCCGGCTGCGAGGCCGAGCGCCACCACCCACCAGACGCCCAGGCGCGGCGGGACCCAGGTCAGCCGCTTCATCCGGCAGCGGCCGCCTGCCGTTCGGCGGCCTCGACGACGTTGGTCAGCAGGCATGCTCGCGTCATCGGGCCGACTCCGCCGGGGTTGGGCGTGAGCCAACCGGCCACCTCGGCCACGCCGGGGTCGATGTCGCCGGCGACGCGGGACTTGCCGTCCGGGCCGGGGACCCGGCTGACCCCCACGTCGAGGACGGCGGCCCCCGGCTTGACCATGTCGGCGGTGACGATGCCCGGCACCCCGGCCGCCGCGACGACGATGTCGGCCTGCCGGACGTGCGAGGCCAGGTCGCGGGTGCCGGTGTGGCACAGCGTGACGGTGGCGTTCTCGCTGCGGCGGGTGAGCATCAGCCCCAGCGGGCGGCCGACGGTCAGCCCGCGGCCGATGACGCACACCTCGGCGCCGGCGATCGGCACGTCGTAGCGGCGCAGCAGCTCGATCACCCCGCTCGGCGTGGCCGGCAGCGGCGCCGGACGGCCGAGGACCAGCCAGCCGAGGTTCATCGGGTGCAGGCCGTCGACGTCCTTGAGCGGGTCGACCCGCGACAGGATCGCGAACTCGTCCAGCCCGGTGGGCTGCTGCACGAGGAAGCCGGTGCAGGCCGGGTCGGCGTTGAGCTCGTCGACGACCGCCTCGACCTGGGCCTGGGTGGACCCCGCCGGCAGCTCGCGCTGGAGGCTGGCGATGCCGACCTCGGCACAGTCCCTGTGCTTGGCGCCGACGTACCAGCGGCTGGCCGGGTCGTCCCCGACCAGGACCGTGCCCAGCCCCGGCACGACGCCCTGCTCGCGCAGCGCGGCGATGCGGGCCTTCAGCTCGCCCTTGATCGTGGCCAGGGTGGCCTTGCCGTCCATGACGATCGCGGTCATCGGTGGTCCTTCCGGGGACTCGGGTGGGGCAGGGGGTCGGTCACGCGTCGGTCCCGCTCAGTGGGCGAAGTGGCGGGTGCCCGTGAAGTACATCGTCACCCCGGCCGCCTGGGCGGCCTCGATGACCTCGGCGTCGCGCATCGAGCCACCGGGGGCCACCACGGCGCGGACGCCGGCGTCGAGCAGCACCTGGAGGCCGTCGGCGAAGGGGAAGAACGCGTCCGAGGCGGCGACCGCACCACGGGCCCGCTCCTCGCCGGCGCGGCTTACGGCCAGGCGCGAGGAGTCGACCCGGTTGACCTGGCCCATGCCGATGCCGACGGTGGCGCCCTCGTCGGCCAGCAGGATCGCGTTGGACTTCACCGCGCGGATGGCGCGCCAGGCGAACTCGAGGTCGCTCAGCGTCGCCTCGTCGGCGGCCTCGCCGGCCACCAGGCGCCAGCGGGAGGCCGCGTCGCCGCCGTCCTCGACCTCGGCATCGAGGGCGTCGCGGGACTGCAGCAGCAGGCCGCCGGAGATCGGCCGCAGCTCGACCCCGCCCCGCGAGGGCGCGGCGGCCTTGAGCAGGCGGATGTTCTTCTTCGCCGTCAGGATCTCGAGCGCCTCCGGCTCGAAGTCCGGCGCGACGACGACCTCGGTGAAGACGTCGGCGACCTGCCGGGCCATCTCGGCGGTGACCGTGCCGTTGGCCGCGATCACGCCTCCGAACGCGGAGACGCTGTCGCACGCGTGCGCGCGGCGGTGCGCCTCGGCGTGGTCGGCACCGACCGCGATACCGCACGGGTTGGCGTGCTTGATGATGGCGACGGTGGGCGCGTCGTGGTCGTAGGCCGCGCGTCGGGCCGCGTCGGCGTCGACGTAGTTGTTGTAGGACATCTCCTTGCCGTGCAGCTGCTCGGCCTGGGCCAGCCCCGGCTCGGGCTGGAAACCATTGGTGTACAACGCCGCCCGCTGGTGCGGGTTCTCGCCGTAGCGCAGCACGTGCTGCTTGTCCCACGTCGCGCCCATCCACGCCGGGAAGCCGGTGCCGTCGGAGCTGTCGGTGACGACGTTGCCCATCCACGACGCGACGGCCACGTCATAGGTCGCGGTGTGCACGAAGGCCTGGGCGGCCAGGGTCTTGCGCTGCTCGAGGGTGAAGCCGCCGCCGCGGGCGGCCACGAGCACCGAGCCGTAGAGGCCGGGGTCTGTCACGATCGCCACGCTGGCGTGGTTCTTGGCCGCCGCGCGCACCATGGAGGGCCCGCCGATGTCGATCTGCTCGATGCACTCCCCCGGGGAGGCACCCGAGGCGACCGTGTCGGTGAACGGGTAGAGGTTGGTCACGACCAGGTCGAACGGCTCGACCCCGAGGTCGGCCAGCTGCGCGACGTGGTCGGGGTTGCCCATGTCCGCCAGGATCCCCGCGTGCACACGCGGGTGCAGCGTCTTGACCCGGCCGTCGAGGCACTCGGGGAAGCCGGTCAGCTCCTCCACCCGCGTCACCGGCACCCCGGCGTCGGCGATCCGCGCGGCCGTCGAGCCGGTGGAGACGAGGGAGACCCCGGCGTCGTGCAGGCCACGCGCCAGATCCTCCAGCCCGCTCTTGTCGTAGACGGAGATGAGGGCTCGGGTGATCGGACGCTGACCTGTGGTGCTCACGCCAGGGTGACCTTTCGTTCGTGGATGGAGAACCCGTCGCGGACCATGCGGCCCACGGTCTCGACGAGCAGGGACCGCTCGACAGCCTTGATGCGCTCGTGCAGGGACTCGACGGTGTCGTCGTCCTCGACCCCGACCACGACCTGGTCGATGATCGGGCCGGTGTCGACGCCGGAGTCCACGACGTGGCAGGTGCAGCCGGTGACCTTCACGCCGTAGGCGAGCGCGTCCCGCACCCCGTGCGCGCCGGGGAACGCCGGCAGCAGGGCGGGGTGGGTGTTGATCGTGGTGAAGCCGGAGCCGAGGAACGTCGGACCGAGGATCTTCATGAAGCCGGCCGAGACGACGAGCAGCGGCCGGTATGCCGTGACCTCGGCTGCCAGCGCGGCATCCCACTCCTCGCGGCTGGCGTGGTCCTCGACCCGGCAGACGAAGGTGGGGATGCCCGCGCGCTGCGCGCGCGCCAGGCCCTCGATGCCGTCCCGGTCGGCGCCCACGGCGGCGATCCGCACGCCGTAGAGGGGCTCGGCCGCGATGGCGTCGATCAGCGCCTGCAGGTTGGTGCCCGAGCCGGAGACGAGGACGACGATGTCGCGGGGCTCGGGCACGACACCGAGGTCCGGCAGGCTCGTCACGTGCACAGACGATATCCGACGCCCCCGGTGGCCCCGGAGGCCGTCCGCGGATCGGGAGGGCGAGCGGCCACGGGAGCCGCCGGCAGGTGGCCCCGCCCCGGACAGGACCGGCCCGCCGGCACCGCTCCATCGCAACACGCTGCGCCAGCACGGGACGAGGGTCCTGTGCACGAACCGGGCCTCGCTGGGAGACGATGGGGACGCACCCGCCCCACCCGACCCAGGAGAACCCCGTGCCGTCCACCCGCCCCGAGCGGATCCTCGTCCCCGGCGCCCGGCATGCCCGCCGCGCCGGTCTGCTGATGCTGCTCGGCGCCCTGGCCGCCGGGGTGCCGCTGCCGTGGACGGCGCTGGCCCTCCTCCCGCTCGGGATGGCGCTGGTGGAGTCGGTCCGCGGGCTCCGGGCGATGAGGGGTGGACGGGCTCCGGCGCGCGTCGTCACCTGGACCGCGATGGGGCTGGCCCTGACGGTGGCCATGACGGTGCTGGCGGTCCTGCCCTTCGCCTTCTACGACACCTCGAAGAGCTACCAGGACTGCATCGTCGGTGCGAACACGTCCACGGCGGCGGCCCAGTGCCGCACCGACCTCTACGCCGGGCTCAACGGCGTGCTCACCGGCTGGGGCGTCAGTCGGCCCTGACCCGTTCGGGCGACGTCGGGCGACGCCGCGGGCGGTCAGCGCCGGACGCGCCAGCCGTGGGCGCGCCACTGCGAGACGCCGACGACCAGCGCGGCCCCGACGAGCAGCTCCCCGAGCAGCGCCAGTCCGGCCAGCACCGGGTCGGCCCCGACGAAGCCGAGCTGGCCCGCGCCGAGCGCGCCGTCGGCCAGCCACGTCGCCGCGGCGAGCAGCAGCGAGCAGATCAGGCAGGCGGCCGCGGCCACCTTGGCCTTGGCCTGCCAGGACGCCAGCCGGGTCACCTGGCGGATGCTGCGCCCGGCCACGAGGCCTCCGACGAGCATCGGGCCGAGCACCGCGAGGCGCAGCATGCCGGGCATCTGGCCGGGGTCGGGCAGCGCACCCAGCACCGGCACCAGCGGCAGCAGGCCGGGGTCGGAGTGCGTCCACGTGACCGCAGACCCCTCGGCGACGGCGAAGCCGGGCCCGGCCATCCAGGACAGGGCCCACAGCGCGAGGTTCGGCAGGGCCATCAGCTGCGCGAGGCTGAGCACCGTGCTGCCGACCACCCCCGGCTGCAGCGCCGAGTAGAGCTGGCCGACGCGGTGGGCATGCACCCCGACGACCGCCAGGACCAGGGCGGCGCCGAGCAGGACCGCACACACCGCGCCCCACACGGCCGGTCGCAGGGCCTTGCGGACGAAGACGGGCAGCACCGCGCGCAGCCGGTCGGCCAGGTCCGGGGCCACGCCGGCCACCTCGCCGCGGAACTCGACGACGACGGCGAGCACCCACGTGGCCAGGGCCAGCGCCAGGGTGCTCAGCAGCGCCTCGACGGCGCTGGTGTGCAGCGGCGCGGCACCGGCGGTGAGGGAGACGACGAGCCCGCACACGGCATACGCACCGGCGAAGCCCAGGCCCACGTCGGCGACGTCCTTGCGCAGCGCACCCCAGCTCAGGAAGCGCGCGGGCCGGACGTCCTCCAAGCCCGAGAGCACGCGGCGGCACGCGACCACCCCGATGCCCACGGGCACCACGGTCAGCCCCAGCGGGACGAGGGAGATGCGGGCGGCGCCGGCCGCGAGGTCGACGCCGTGGGCGAGCAGCCACACGTGCGAGCCGATGCCGAACGCGGTGGTCCACGGCACGCTGCTCTGCGGGCTGGCCACCCACACCAGCAGGCTCGGCAGGCACATGGTGAGCAGCCCGAGAACGGCGGCCGAGATCCCCGCACCGGCGGCCCGGGCCCGCAGGCCCCATCGCCCCCGCCCTGCGGTCGCGGGGCGGGCACTGGTCTGGCGGGGGCGCTCGAGCACACTCATGGCGCCTCCCATGGTCCCGGCTCGGCCCGGGCACGGCGGCGACGGCGCGCCGCGACCGCGCCGGTTTCACAGGATTTCCCTGTGATCCCGGCAACCTTCACGGGGCGGCCCGCGTCTGCTCCCCCGACGGCCCACCGGGCCGGGGGTGGCTCGGGGGCACAGGAGGTGTGATGAAGGGCAGCGCCGGCGACAGCGAGCGCGAGTTCGACGAGTTCTACCGACGGGGCGTCCGGTCGGTGATCCACGTCGTCTACGTCTCGACCGGCGACCTGACACTGGCGCAGGACTGCACCCAGGAGGCGTTCAGCCGGGCCTGGCAGCGCTGGGACAAGGTGCAGTCGTATGACGACCCGATGGCCTGGGTGCGCACGGTCGCCCGCCGTCTGGCCATCTCCGCGTGGCGCAAGAGCAGCGGGCAGGACCGGGCCTACGTGCGCCACGGCGCGACGGAGAGCACGGAGGGACCCAGCGAGGACCGCGTGGCGGTCCTCGCGGCCCTGCGCGAGCTGCCCGGGCCGGTCCGTGAGGCCGTGGCGCTGCACTACCTGGCGGATCTGTCCATCGACCAGATCGCCCACGAGACCAACACCCCCGCAGGCACCATCAAGGCGCGCCTGCACCGCGGCCGGGGCCTGCTCGCAGCGGCCCTGCGTTCAGAGGAGCACCACCATGGCTGAGCTGGGTCAGGACCGTTGGTCCGCAGCCGACGACGCGGTCGTGCGGGGGGCACTGGCCACCCTGCGCCGCGATGTGGAGACGCTGGAGCTGGCCGACGTCCGCTTCGTCAAGGCCCGCGGGTCCGCCCGTCGGCGCCGCACGGTGCTCACCGCGACCGCGGCCGCTGCCGCGGCGGTGCTCGTCCTGGGCTACGTCGGCTTCAGCGGGGTGGGGCGCACCGCGTCCCTGCAGCCCGCCGGGCACAGCCGCAGCACGACCTCGACCGCCTCGACCGGCCCCTCGACCCCGTCGGCCTCCGCCACGCAGGACCCGGGCCTGCCGTTGCCGGTGGCCGGCGAGCTCCCGGTCTCGGCCGAGTGGCAGCGGGCCCTGGGGATCACCGAGACCGTGGTCGTGAGCGACTTCAAGGAGTCCGGCGGCGGGGCGGTGCCGGACTGCGCGAACGTGGGGGAGCCCGGCACGCGGTCCCGCGCCCAGGAGGTCGTGGCCGAGTCGGCCGGCCTCCAGGGCGACCAGCGGGTCTACGACAACGCCTCGGCCGCCGCGGGTGACCGGCAGGCGGACGAGCTGGTGAGCCAGCTGCTGGCCTGCTCCAGCGGCGGGGCGCCGGTGAAGCCGCCGAAGGTCTCGATCGTGGCCGACTCCGCCTGGCCCAAGGTGTTCAGCGCCGTCGGCCCGGCGAGCACCGCCTGGTACGTCGTCACCCATGCCGGCGGCAAGGTCGGCCTGATCTCGGTCATCGAGCCCGGCGAGGGCGGAAAGCACCGGTGGACCACGACGCAGGTGCAGGACATCGCCTCGGTCGCCCAGCGCCGGCTGGTCGGCGGCGTCGGCGCCTCGCCCGCGACGACCGGTGGCTCCGGCTCCGCCCCGGTCGCCCGCAACGAGTCCATGCCCGTCGCCGGGACGCGGCCGCTGCTGTCCTCCAGCCTGTTCGTCGCGGCCTCACAGTGGTCCTCGGCCGCGATCTCCCAGGGGCACGGCACCCACGCGGTGACCACGGACTGGGAGGGCGGGGCGGCCATCCACGAGTGCGACCTCGACACCGGCATGGACACGACCACCACCGCCGGCCGGTTCGGCATCGTCTCGGTGGCCGACCAGGTCAACGGCACGTTCCTGGGCAAGCAGAGGGTCCGGCTCATGGACGGCCCCGACCGGGCGCGCGCCGAGGCGGCCCGGCTCGGGGCGGGCGTGGACGCCTGCGCCCGTCGGCAGACAGGGATCACGGTCCAGACCAACGCCGCCCACCCCTCGATCTGGCGGGTCGAGGTCACCTACCCGGGCGCCAGGCCGGTGACCACGTGGCTCGCGGTCACCACGATGGAGGGCACCCCCGAGGAGGTCACCATGATCTACGTCCGCACCCCGATGGCCGACGCCGACGGCTGGGCCCAGATGGACCGCCTCGTCACCCTCGCCCGCCAGAAGTAGCCCGCCGGTCGGTCCGGTCTGCGGACGACGAACGGGCCGGCCACCTCGGTGAGGCGACCGGCCCGTTCGCGGTGCGGACCCGGCATACCGGGCCCGACCAGGGGTGCTGCTGGGCTCAGCCCATGTTCTTCATGATCTCCCGCATGAGCTCCGCGGTCTCGGACGGCGTCTTGCCGACCCGGACACCGGCGGCCTCGAGGGCCTCCTTCTTCGCGGCAGCCGTGCCCGAGGAGCCGGAGACGATGGCGCCGGCGTGGCCCATGGTCTTGCCCTCGGGGGCGGTGAAGCCGGCCACGTAGCCGACGACCGGCTTGGTGACGTGCTCCTTGATGTAGGCCGCCGCGCGCTCCTCGGCGTCGCCGCCGATCTCGCCGATCATCACGATCGCGTCGGTCTCGGGGTCCGCCTCGAACGCCTCGAGGGCGTCGATGTGGGTGGTGCCGATGATCGGGTCACCGCCGATGCCGACCGCGGAGGAGAAGCCGTACTCCCGCAGCTCGTACATCATCTGGTAGGTCAGCGTGCCCGACTTGGAGACCAGGCCGATGCGGCCGCCGCCGGAGATGTCGGCGGGGATGATGCCCGCGTTGGACTTGCCGGGGCTGATCAGGCCGGGGCAGTTGGGCCCGATGATGCGGGTGGTGCCGGCCTGCTGGGCGTAGGTGAAGAACTCCGCGGTGTCCTTGACCGGCACGCCCTCGGTGATGACCACGGCCAGCGGCATCTTGGCGTCGACCGCCTCGATGACGGCAGCCTTGGTGAAGGCGGCGGGGACGAAGATGACCGACACGTTGGCGCCGGTGGCCTCGATGGCCTCGGCGACGGACCCGAACACCGGCACTGTGGTGCCGCCGTCGAACTCGACGGTCTCGCCGGCCTTGCGGGGGTTCACGCCACCGACGATGTTGGTGCCCGAGGTCAGCATGCGCTGGGTGTGCTTGCGACCCTCGGAGCCGGTCATGCCCTGGACGATGACCTTGCTGTTGTCATCCAAGAAGATTGCCATTGCGAGTTTCCCGTTCCCTCAGTTGGCCGCGGCGAGCTCGGCAGCCTTGCGGGCCGCGCCGTCCATGGTGTCCTCGATGCTGACGAGGGGGTGGTTGGCCTCGGCGAGGATCCGACGGCCCTCCTCGACGTTGTTGCCGTCGAGACGCACGACCAGCGGCTTGGTGGCCTCGTCGCCGAGGGTCTTCAGCGCGCCGACGATGCCGTTGGCGACCGCGTCACAGGCGGTGATGCCGCCGAAGACGTTGACGAAGACGCTCTTGACCTGCGGGTCGCCGAGGATGATGTGCAGGCCGTTGGCCATGACCTCGGCCGAGGCGCCGCCGCCGATGTCGAGGAAGTTGGCCGGCTTGGGCGAGCCCGCGAACTCCTCACCGGCGTAGGCGACGACGTCCAGGGTCGACATGACCAGGCCGGCGCCGTTGCCGATGATGCCGACGGAACCGTCGAGCTTGACGTAGTTGAGGCCCTTCTCCTTGGCCGCCGCCTCCAGCGGGTCGGCCGAGGCCTTGTCCTCGAGCGCCTCGTGGGCGGGGTGACGGAAGTCGGCGTTGCCGTCCAGGGTCACCTTGCCGTCGAGGGCGACGATCGAGCCGTCCGCGGTCTTGACCAGCGGGTTGACCTCGACCAGCGTGGCGTCCTCCTCGCGGTAGACGTCCCACAGCTTCTGGATGACGCGGGCGATCTCGTCCTTGACGTCGGCGTCGAAGCCGGCAGCGTCGACGATCTCGGCGGCCTTGGCGGCGTCGATGCCGACGATCGGGTCGACGGCGACCCGGGCGAGGGCCTCGGGGCGCTCGACGGCGAGCTGCTCGATCTCCATGCCGCCCTCCTTGCTGGCCATCGCCAGGTAGGAGCGGTTGGCGCGGTCGAGCAGGACGGAGAAGTAGTACTCCTCGGCGATCTGCGCACCCTGGGCGATCATCACCTTGTGGACCGTGTGGCCCTTGATGTCCATGCCGAGGATCTGCTCGGCGGCAGCGGCCGCCTCGTCGACGCTCTTGGCGACCTTCACGCCGCCGGCCTTGCCGCGGCCACCGGTCTTGACCTGCGCCTTGACCACGACCACGCCGCCACTCCTGGCACCGATGGTCTCCGCGGCCGCGCGGGCTTCCTCAACAGTCTCGGCGACGGCGCCGTCCAGCACCGGTACACCGTGCGCCTCGAACACGTCGCGCGCTTGGTACTCGAAAAGATCCACGACTGAATCCATCCTCGTCATCGAAGGGATTGTCCGAGCGGAGCCTAGTCCCCGCCGGAGGCCGTTCCGGACCGTGGGTGGGCCCCTCAGCGGGCGATGGGAGCAATCTCACCTGCACGGACGCCCTCCGGCGCCCCAGAGGCGCCGGACGCCACCGCTGGGCATGATGAGGCGGTGGCCCCCCTCCCGCGCACCGCCCTGCTCCCTGTCGGCACCCTGACCGCGGTGCTCCTGCTGGCCGCCTGCGGCTCCTCCAGCGGCTCCTCCGGCTCCTCCCCGTCCACGAGCGGCGGGGGCCCGACCTCCTCCCCCGGCGGCGCGGGCGGCTCCCTCGCCGCGCCGCTGACCGTGACCCGCTCCGGCGGCGTCGCCGGCTTCCGGGACCGCCTCGTGATCGGCACCGACGGCATCGCCGCGGTGAGCCGCCACGGCGAGCCCACCGGGCGCTGCCGGGTGCAGGCCGCCCTGATGGGCCGCATCGCCAGCGCGGCGCGGGCCGTGGACTGGGCCTCCCTGCCGGTCCCGACGACGACACCACGGCACCCCGACGACCTGGTGGTCGTGGTCTCCTCGGGCACGGCGGGCGCCCGGCTGGAGGACCCGGCCGTGAAGGACCTGGCCCAGCCGCTGACCGACCTGCTCAACGACGCGACCGCTCCGGGGGGCCGGCGCACCCTGTGCCTGCCCGCCTGAGGCGGGTACCCGGCATACCCGTGCCGTATGCCGGGTGGTCACCTGCAGGCGACGGTGCCGGCCCCCCGGGTGAGGGACCGGCACCGGTGACGCGTGGTGGTGCGAGCGGCTCGGGTCAGCTGGTCGCGACCGAGGTGTCGTCGAGGAAGAAGCTCGTGGCCAGCGAGGAGTCCTCGTTGCCCAGGAACTTCACCGTGACGGTCTTGCCCTTCCACGCGCTCAGGTCGAGCGACTTGAGGGCGTAGGACGTGCCCTTGTTGAGGTTGGAGTACGTCGCGAGGGTCGACGTCGTGGAGCCGTCGATGACCTGGACCTTGAGGGTGTCGTAGGCGGAGGTCGTCGTGGTCTCGGCGGTGGAGACCTTCAGGTAGAAGGACAGCGTCGCCGCGGTGGCCGTGGAGGGGATGGCCACCGACTGCTGGGCGTAGTCGGTGGTGGTGCTGCCGTAGCCGTTGAGCCAGCCGTACCAGGAGCCGGTGCGCGGGGTGGCACTGGTGGAGTTGGTGATGACCCCGGAGGTGGTCGTCCAGCTGACGTTGCCCGACTCGAAGCCCGGGTTCTGCAGCAGGTTGGTGCCGCCACCGCCGCCACTGGTGCCACAGGTCTCGGTCGTGGCCGGGACCGCGATGGCCGTGAACGCCGCGGCGACGTTGGTGCACTGGGTGCTGCCGACGCCGTAGAGGTCCTTGGCCGCCTTGATCGCGCCGTTGCGGGCGTCCGCGTAGGTGCTCGTGGAGGTCAGGTAGGTCGTCAGCGTGCGGTACCAGACCTTGGCGGCCGCGTCGCGGCCCACGCCGGTGACGGTGGAGCCGTCACAGGTGGGGCTGTTGTAGGAGACCCCGTTGATGGTCTTGGCGCCCGAGCCCTCGGAGGCCAGGTAGAACCAGTGGTTCAGCGGGCCCGAGGAGTAGTGCGGGTCGAGGGTGCCGAGCGTGGCCGACCAGCAGTCCTTGCTCGAGCCGTCCTTGGAGGGCTTGTCCATGTAGCGCAGCGGCGTGCCGTTGCCGTTGATGTTGATCTTCTCGCCGATGAGGTAGTCGCCCACGTCGCTGGCGTTGTTGGCGTAGAACTCCACGGCGGTGCCGAAGATGTCGCTGGTGGCCTCGTTGAGGCCTCCCGCGTCGCCGGAGTAGGCCAGGCCGGCCGAGTTCTCCGTGACGCCGTGGCTCATCTCGTGGCCGGCGACGTCGATCTCGGTCAGCGGGTGGGTGTTGGACGACCCGTCGCCGTAGGTCATCTGGGTGCCGTCCCAGAAGGCGTTGACGTAGGCGTTGCCGTAGTGGACGCGCGAGCGGACACCGGTGCCGTTGTTGAAGATGCCGTTACGGCCGTGGGTGTTCTTGTAGTAGTCCCAGGTGACCTGGGCGCCGTAGTGGGCGTCGACGCCGGCCGAGGCCCGGTCGCTCACCGCGCCGTTGCCCCAGACGTCGTCGGCGTCGGTGAACATCGTCCCGGTGGGGCCGGTGCCGACCGGCGGGTCGGTCTGGCCGTTGAGGTCGGTGGTGTAGTTGCCGCCGCGGGCCCCGTCCTTCATCTGGTAGGTGCTGCCGCTGAGCGTGGTGCCGATGGCGACGGTGCCGCTGTAGATCGAGTTGCCCGAGCCGGTCTCCACCTCGTCCCAGCTGGCGAGGGTCGCCCCGCTGGTGGCGTCGACGACGGTGTGCAGCCTGCTGGGCGTCTGGTCGGCCTTGACCCCCTGGGTGACGACGTCGTAGGCCAGCTTCGGCGTGCCCTTCCCGGCGTAGACGACGAGCTCACCGGCGGACTGCTTCACGGCGTAGGTGGCCTTCTTCGCACCGGCGGCCAGGGCCGCGGAGCGCGACACCGTCGGCGTGGTGGAGGGGACCTCCGCCTTGCCCGAGGCGTTCCAGTTGACGCCGCGCACCGCACCGGAGCCGTCCCGGTGGACGACCAGGTCACCGCCGATGACGCGCAGCCCGGCGAACGTCCGCTCGTAGCGGACGTGCGTGGCACCGTCGGGGTCGGTGATGACGTCCTTGACCGTCAGCTGCTCGCGGTTGTCGAGCCGCAGGGCGTGGGCCATCGAGTCCGCCCTGGCCTGCTCGGCCTGGAGGGCGGGCCGGGTCGCGGGGCCAGGGGTGGCGGCACCCGGGAGGGCGCTGGCGGCGGGAGCGGCCGCAGCGGCGGCGACCAGGGCGCAGCCGAGCGCCAGGCCGGTGGTGAGTCGTTTCAAGCCACTTCTCCTCAAATGTGGGGTCGCCCGTTCCGGGGGGAACGGGCGACCGGACGACCGCCCCGAAGGTCCGGCGCAGATGCTGTGAATCTGCTGTGAGCGGCCCGACGCACACTTCTTGGTGGGCAAGACCAGGGTCAATGGCCCATGCGGAACCTTTGCCAAACGCGAGGCAACCTCCGGGAAAGTGCTGTCGCACAAGGGGTTTCACCTCCAGCAGGTAAAGCGGGGCTCCGCCCGTGGCAAAGCCGCAGGTCAGCACGGGTGGCGCCGGGGGTTACCGGCGCGTAACCCCCGGCCTCGCCGCCTCGTTGCACCCGGCAACGCCGACGGAGGGACCTGCACCATGCGCCGTTCAGCCCTGCTCAGCCTCGCCTCGACCGCCGCACTCGCGACGGTCCTCGCCGCGACCGCCTGCCCCGTCGGCGCCGCCGCCGCGACCCCACCACCGCTGGACGGCGTCGACGTCTACACCGGGCTGCACTTCACCGTGCCCGCCGGCAACGACGACCAGGGCCACCCGCAGACGTGCGTCATCGACGCCGACCTCTACAAGCCGCACTCGGCCGGACCGGACCACCGTGTCCCGGCGATCCTGACCACCAACGGTTTCGGCGGGTCGAAGGACGACCAGGCCGGCCTCGGCCGGGCCTTCGCCCAGCGCGGGTATGCCGTGCTGTCCTACACCGGCCTCGGCTTCCCCGACTCGGGCTGCAAGATCTCCCTCGACGACCCGGGTGTCGACGGCGTCGCCGCCTCCCACCTGGTGACCTTCCTCGGCGGAGGTGGCAGCACGGCATACGACTCCTCCGACCTGGCCGGCACAGCCGGCGGCGCGGGGTCGCTCACCGTCGACTTCACCGCCCTGGACGACGCCGCTAGCCACGACCCGCGGGTGGGCATGATCGGCGGGAGCTACGGCGGCGGCATCCAGTTCGCCACTGCCGCAACGGATCCCAGGGTCGACACGCTCGTCCCCCTGATCACCTGGAACGACCTGCGCTACTCCCTCGCCCCGAACAACACGGCCTTCACCTCCGGCGTCACCTACGCGGACCAGACGCCGGGCACGGAGAAGGTCGGCTGGACCGGGCTGTTCTTCGGGCTCGGCATCGCCGACGGCCTCCAGGGCGCGACGATCGACCCGAGCCGCAACGTCGGCTGCCCCAACTTCGTGCAGGAGGCCTGTCTCGCCAAGGCCACGCTGGACACGCTGGGCTACCCCACCCCGCAGACCTTCCAGCTCACCGACCGCGTCTCCGTGGGGCACTACCTCGACAAGGTGCACGTCCCGGTCTTCCTGATCCAGGGCGAGAACGACACGCTGTTCAACCTCCAGGAGGCCGTAGCCACCTACCGTGGGCTCAAGGCGCGCCGCGTGCCGGTGAGCATGGCCTGGCAGTCGTGGGGCCACTCCGGCGGCGCGAACGGCCGCTCCGACGCCGCCCCGGGCGAGCTCGACCTGACCGGGCAGCACATCGAGGACACCTACCTCGGGCTGCGGATCAAGAACTGGTTCGACCACTACCTCAAGGGCGTCAACAGCGCCCCCACGGGACCGGAGTTCGCGTACTTCCGCGACTGGGTGGACTACACCGGCAGCGCGGCCCCGGCCTACGCCACCGCCGGCTCGTACCCGGTCGGCTCCTCGCGGGCGTACTACCTCTCGGGCACCGGCGACCTCGTGACCAGCCAGGGTGCGATCGCGCCGGGGTCGCAGTCGTGGAGCAACCCCGGGGCCGGCGCGTTCGGCTCCTACTCCGAGGTCTCCGGCCTCGAGGGCCGCATCCCGGCCGGCACCCTGCCGCCGGACACCACCGCGCCGTTCGACGCCCCCGGCACCTTCGGCGCCTGGTCGACCGCGCCGCTGGCCACCGACACGAGCGTGGTCGGCGTCCCCACCCTCGATGTCCACTTCTCCGCGCCCACGGTGGCCGCCACGCAGTCGACCGGGCCGGCGGCCGAGCTCCAGGTGTTCGCCAAGCTCTACGACGTCGCGCCCGACGGCAGCATCGTCCTGGTGAACAAGCTGATCAGCCCGGTGCGCGTGGCGGATGTCACCCGGGCGGTGCACATCGAGCTGCCGGGCATCGTCCACCGGGTGGTCGCCGGGCACCGGCTCCGGCTGGTCCTGGCCAGCACGGATGCCGCCTACAAGAACGCGTATGCCGTGCAGCCCGTCACGGTCACCGCGGACCCCCTCGCCCCCGCCGTCCTGCGGGTCCCCGTCGTGGGCTGATACGACACAAAACGCCCAGAGAGGGCACACTGGCCCGCGGGGGGACGACCTGCACCCGACGGACGGACGCCTGATGCACCACCGCGCGCGGCACGCTGTCGCCGGCCTGACGGCAGCGGCGTGCCTGGTGTCGCTGGCCGCCTGCGGACCGGTCGGAGGCGCCTCCGGGACCGTCGCCGGCGCGGCCTCGCAGCCGACGCGGAGCACGTCGGCGAGCGGCGCCGGCCCCTCCACGACGACCCGCGCGACCAGCGCCACCCCCACCCGGACGGCGACCCGGACCACCCCGTCGGCCGGCTCCGGGGGTTCCGGCTCCGCGCGGCTCTCCCCCGTGCCGCGGGCGGCGGCCGGGCCTGCCGTCTGGTTCCCCGCCAACCCGCCGGCGGTGGGCACCGGCGCCAACGCCGCGGTCTCGGCCGTGCCGGACGCGGTGTGGTCGCGCATGGTCGGCTGGTCGTGGACCCCGGGTTGCCCGGTCGGCCGGTCCTCGCTTCGCTACGTCACCGTCAACTTCTGGGGCTTCGACGGCGTCCGCCACCGCGGTGCACTCGTGGTCAACGCAGCCATCGCCACGCCTGCCGCCAGGGCGTTCACCCGCCTCTACGACCAGCGGTTCCGGATCCGGCAGATGAAGGTCATGGACCGCAGCTGGGGCCACAACCCCAAGGGCCCCGGCGCCGACGACTACGCCGCCATGCGCGCCGACAACACCTCGGCGTTCAACTGCCGCTACGTCGGCGGCCAGGAGGCGAGCCGGCGGTACTCGGGCCACGCCTTCGGCACGGCGATGGACGTCAACGACTTCGAGAACCCCTATCGCGACGACCAGGGCCGGACCTGGCCGGACACCTGGTTCGTCCAGCACCGCTCTCCCGCCGCCGGCGTCTTCCCCTCCTCCTCCAGCGCCCCGGTGCGGGCCTTCACCGGCCTCGGCTTCCGCTGGGGCGGGCTCTGGAGCGCCCCCGACTACCAGCACTTCGAGGTGCCCCGATGACCCCCCGCCGACTCCTCCGCTCCGCCGGACTGGCCGTCGGGCTCGCCACCACGGCGGCCATGGCGGCTGCCTGCACTCCGGCGATCTCGGTCCACACCGAGGCCGCCGGCAACGCGACCACGCCCTCGACCTCGACCACGAGCGCCTCGCCCAGCAGCACCACGGCCCCGGCGCCGACCACGAACACGACGACCCGCACCGCCCCTCCGCGGACGGTCGACCCGACGCATCGGCCCGCAGTGGTGACCAGCCGCGCGACCCCGCGCGCGCCCGTCGCGGCGCGCTGCCACGGCATACCGTCCTCGGTCACCGCCGCCCAGGTCGTCCTCGTCGACGGTGCCGGGTCCGGTGCGACGCTGCGCGCCTGTGCGCGCGTCGGCGGCGTCTACGTCACCCAGCTCGGCCCCTGGTACGGCCACGTCGGCCGCAACGGCGTCAGCTGGTCCAAGCGCGAGGGCGACCTGACGACCCCGGCCGGGACGTACCCGCTGCGCGGCGGCTTCGGGATCTACGCCAACCCGGGGCTGCGCGGGACGTGGTTCACCGCGACGTCCAGCGACGTGTGGGTGGACGACGCCCGCTCCAGCCTCTACAACACCCACCAGCGCACGCCCGCCGACGGCCGCTGGTCCACCGCCGAGCCGCTGCGGAAGTCGCCGGCGTACACCTACGCGCAGGTCGTCGGCTACAACGAGGCCCGCACCCCGGGCAAGGGGTCGGCGATCTTCCTGCACGTCGACCTCGGCCACGGCACGGCCGGGTGCGTGTCGATCCCGTCCGCACAGCTGCAGACCCTGATGCGCTGGGAGCGCCCGGGCGCGCTGATGACGATCATCCCGTGAGGGCGGACCTCAGGCCCTGAGGCAGCAGCCGGCACTCAACTGGCCGGCTGGGGGCTCAGCTGGGGGTGACGTTGGCGCGGACCCACTCGACGATCTCGGTCGTCGTCGCGCCGGGGGTGAACACCTTGGCCACGCCGAGCTTCTCGAGCTCGGGGATGTCGGCCTCGGGGATGATCCCGCCGCCGAAGACGACGATGTCCTCGGCGTCGCGGGACTTGAGCAGCTCGGCCACCTTGGCGAACAGCGTCATGTGCGCGCCGGAGAGGACCGACAGGCCCACGGCGTCGGCGTCCTCCTGGATCGCGGCCTCGACGATCTGCTCCGGCGTCTGGTGAAGGCCGGTGTAGACGACCTCCATGCCGGCGTCGCGCAGGGCACGGGCGACGACCTTTGCCCCACGGTCGTGTCCGTCGAGGCCGGGCTTGGCCACGACAACGCGCAGCGGGCTCTGGGTCATGGGCCGCAGACTAGCCAAACTCCTCCGGCAGGGGCAGACCCGGGCCGCACGCGGCACCGGCGAGATCGGTCACACCGGGTATGCCGGGTGGCGGCCCCCGGCCGCCGGTCGCCATCCACACGACGGAAGGCCCCTCCCGCGCGTTGCCCTCGCGCACAACGGTATTGCGGATTACCTTCATGTAACCCACGCCTCACCGTGGGTGTCCACGAGCCCCGGACGGGGCGTGAGGAGCCACCCCGATGACCCTGACCGGCGTCCCGCGCCGCCTCGAGTCCGTCGCGTCCCGCGGCGCAGCGCCCGACGCCGGGAGCCAGCCGGGTGTGCTGGCCAGGCTGGGGCATGCCGCCGGGCGCGCCACGGCTGTAGCGGCCACCGCCGGCAGCATCGTCGGCGGTGCGGCGCGCTCCCTGCTGACCCCCGCCGGGCTGATGGGCGCCGGCGTGGAGGCCGCCTGGCTGACCACTCACGTGGCGCTCTACCCCTGGGGGCTGCTGGCCGACCGCGGCCCCGGGGAGGGCCACGGCTACAGCGTCAGCGAGCTGCCGCCGGTGCAGCGCGGCCTGGTCATCGGCGACGTGGAGGCCGCCGGGACGCCGATCCTGCTGGTCCACGGCATGGTCGACAACCGCTCGATCTTCACCTTGCTGCGCCTCGGCCTGCGGCGGCGAGGCTTCGGCCGGGTGCTGTCGATGAACTACTCCCCGCTCACCGCCGACGTGCGGGAGGCGGCAGCCCGGCTCGCCGAGGAGGTGGAGCTGCTCGTCGCCGAGACCGGCTACGAGCGGATCCACGTCGTCGGGCACAGCCTCGGCGGGCTCATCGCGCGCTACTACGTCACCCGCCTGGGCGGCGACGCCCGCGTCCACACCCTCGTCACACTGGGCACCCCCCACCAGGGCACCTACACCGCCTACGCGTGGCCGTCCCGGCTCACCCGCCAGCTGCGCCCGGGCAGCGCGTTGATGCGCGAGCTGGCGGAGCCGGCGGCCGCCTGCCGGACCCGGTTCGTCGTGTTCTGGTCCGACCTGGACCAGATGATCTTCCCGCAGCGCCACGCGAGCCTGCCCGAGGAGCACCTCCCGGTGCGCAACGTGCGGCTGCACGGGGTCGGCCACATGAGCCTGCCGATCGTCGGCAGCGTCGTCCACGGGATCTCGACCACCCTGGCGCACCTGGACACCGACGGCTCCACGCTCACCGCCGGGGTGACGCCGCTCTCCGCCGCGGCGCGTCCCGCCGCGACCGGCAACTGACGCTGCGCGTGACCCACGTCACGGCACGTGATGCGACGTCACGGCAGGGTCAAAGGTCCTTCATCCACAGGTCAGCTTTGCATCACGAAATGATCACGGGCTAGGCTCTCACCTCCCGTGCCCCCTGCTCGTGAGGTCCTGCCTTGCCCGACAGCTCGTACGAAGGCCGCCACCGGCCGCCCGGTCGTCACCGGGCGCCCCGGAAGGCTCCCAAGCTGACCGCCGGCGTCGCCCTGCCGACCGCCGCCGCCGCCGCGTTGACGTTCACCGCCACCGGGGCGGCCGTCGCGACCCACGGCCAGCCCAAGGCCGCGAGCTTCATGACCAACGCCGCCCTCACGCAGCGGGCGCACGCCGAGTCCCAGGAGGCGACGCGCTACGAGGACTACCTCGCCGACCGCCACCGCTCGGCGGCCGAGGCCAGTGCCGCCGCCGCCGAGCGGGTCGCCGCGGCCCAGCGCGTGGCCCGCGACCAGGCCCGTCAGGCGCTCGCCGAGAAGCGCGCCGCGGCCGCCCTGGCCCGCGCCCACCGCTGGGTGATGCCGATCGACGGCGTCTCGATGTCCTCGAACTTCGGCATGCGCTGGGGCCGGATGCACGAGGGCGACGACTTCGCGGCCCCGGTCGGCACCGCGCTGAAGGCCATGTCCAGCGGCGAGGTCGTCTTCGCCGGCGGAGAGTCCGGCTTCGGCAACATCGTCAAGATCCGCTACTGGGACGGCACCGAGTCGTGGTTCGGCCACATGTCGGCGATCGGGGTCAGCGTCGGGGACCACGTCTCCCCCGGCGACGTGGTGGGCCAGTCCGGCAACACCGGCCACTCCACCGGCCCGCACCTGCACCTGGAGATCCACCCCGATGGTGGGGGCGCGGTCGACCCGCTGCCGTGGCTGCGGGCCCACCGCCTGGTCCCCTGACCGCCCGGGCCCTCTAGACCCACCGGACGCACGAAACGGCCCGTTCCGCCCCGAACACGGGGGTGGAACAGGCCGTTTCGTGCGTCCGGTGGGTCTGCTCAGAGCTTCTCGACCGGGGCGTAACGCAGCAGCAGCCGCTTGACCCCGGCGTCGCCGCCGAAGTCGACGTGGGCCATGGCCTTGTCGCCCTCGCCCTCGACCCGCACCACGGTGCCGAGGCCGAAGGAGTCGTGGGTGACCCGGTCACCGTCCTTGAGCGAGATCACCGTGCGGTTGCCCGGTGAGCGCACCCCGGGGCGGCCGGCGAGCGTAGCCACGGCCGGCGTCGAGGACGGGCGCATGCCGGTGGACTCGCTGCGCTGCCAGTCGATCAGCTCGGCCGGGATCTCGTCGAGGAACCGGGAGGCCGGGTTGTACTGCGGCTGCCCCCACGCCGAGCGGACGACCGCCCGGGACAGGTGGAGCCGCTCGCGGGCGCGCGTGATGCCGACGTAGGCCAGCCGGCGCTCCTCCTCCAGCTCCTTGGCGTCGCCGAGGGCCCGCATGTGCGGGAAGGTGCCGTCCTCCATGCCGGTGAGGAACACGACCGGGAACTCCAGGCCCTTGGCCGTGTGCAGGGTCATCAAGGTGACCACCCCGCCGTCGTCGACGCCGGCGTCGGGGATCTCGTCGGCGTCGGCCACGAGCGAGACCTGCTCGAGGAAGTCCTCCAGCGAGCCGCCCGGGTTGGCCTCGTCGAACTCGCGCGCGACGGCGACGAGCTCGGCGAGGTTCTCCACGCGGGTCTCGTCCTGCGGGTCGTGGCTGGCGCGCAGCTCGGCGAGGTAGCCGGTCTGCTCCACCACGGCCTCGATGAGGGCGGCCACGCCGGAGCCCCCCTCGTGCACGGTGCGCAGGGCCTCGAGCAGGCCGGTGAACGCCTTGATCGCCGTCACCGAGCGCGTGGCGATGCCGGGGGCGTCCTCCGGACGCCCGAGGGCCGCGACGAAGGGGACGCGCTCGCGCTCGGCGAGCATCGCGATACAGGCCTCGGCACGGTCGCCGATCCCTCGCTTGGGCACGTTGAGGATGCGGCGCAGGTTGACCGTGTCGGTGGGGTTGGAGATGACCCGCAGGTAGGCCAGGGCGTCCTTGACCTCGCGCCGCTCGTAGAAGCGGGTGCCGCCGACGACCTTGTAGGGCAGGCCGACCCGGACGAACACCTCCTCCACGGCACGGGACTGGGCGTTGGTGCGGTAGAAGACCGCGACGTCGCGCGGCTTGAGGCCGTGCTGGTCGGTGAGCGCGTCGATCTGGCGGGCGATGAAGGCAGCCTCGTCGTGCTCGGAGTCGGCGACGTAGCCGACGATCGGCGCACCGTCGCCGGAGTCGGTCCAGAGGTTCTTGGGCCGGCGGTCGGGGTTCTTGGCGATGACCGCGTTGGCGGCCCGCAGGATCGTCTGCGTGGAGCGGTAGTTCTGCTCGAGCAGGATCGTGCGCGCGTCGGGGTAGTCCTGCTCGAACTCCACGATGTTGCGGATCGTCGCGCCGCGGAAGGCGTAGATCGACTGGTCGGCGTCACCGACGACGGCGAGCTCGGCCGGCGGGACGTCGCCGCCGGGGGCGCCGACGAGCTCCTTGACCAGCTGGTACTGGGCGTGGTTGGTGTCCTGGTACTCGTCGACCATGACGTGCCGGAACCGCCGGTGGTAGTACTCCGCCACGTCGGGGAAGGCCTGCAGGATGTTGACCGTCGTCATGATCAGGTCGTCGAAGTCGAGCGCGTTGGCCTGGCGCAGCCGCCGCTGGTAGGCGGTGTAGGCCTCGGCGAGCATCCGCTCGTGGTGGTTGCCCTCCCCCACCTGCGAGGCGTAGGCCTCCTCGTCCACGAGCTCGTTCTTGAGGTTGGAGACCTGCGCCGAGAACGAGCGGGGCGGGTAGCGCTTGGGGTCGAGGTCGAGGTCGCGCATGACCATCGACATCAGGCGCTGGCTGTCGGCGGCGTCGTAGATGGAGAAGGTCGACTTCATGCCGACCTTGGTCGCCTCGCGGCGCAGGATCCGCACGCAGGCGCTGTGGAAGGTGGAGACCCACATCGACTGGGCGCGCCCGCCCACGAGCGCCCCGACCCGCTCGCGCATCTCGGCGGCGGCCTTGTTGGTGAACGTGATCGCGAGGATCTCACCGGGCTTGACGCCCCGCGCCGCCAGCAGGTGGGCGATGCGGTGGGTCAGCACGCGGGTCTTGCCCGAACCGGCACCGGCGACGATGAGCAGCGGCGCGCCCTCGTGGACGACGGCCTCGCGCTGCTGCGGGTTGAGCCCCTCGAGCAGGGCGGCGGGGTCGCGGGTGACCCCACCGGTATGCCGGGACGCGCCGTCACGGGGCAGCTCGCCGGCAGCCTCGGCCCAGGTGGGGACGCCGCGGTGGTCGACCTCGCGGTCGACGTCCCCGGAGGCTTGCTTGGGGCTGAGTCCGGGCAGGGGCAGGTCGTCGAAAAGGGTGCTCATCTCGCGACCAAGCCTACGTGCCCGCCAGGACAGGCAGGTGACCTGCGACGCGCTCCGGGTGACCCCGGCGGACGCTCACGTTAGAGTCGCCGGGCAGGAGGGGGGTCCGATGGCTGATGCACCGATCCATGTCCGCTTCGAGACGCTCGCGGACCTCAGGGGCCAGCTGCTGCGGCTGGGGATCGCGCTGGACAACGCGTCGGGGGACGCGCTCGCACCGGCCGGCGCGCACCTGACCAGCGGGGCCGGCGAGCTGGCACCGGGCCTCGGCGACAGCGTCGAGCAGATGACGACCTCGTGGAGCATGTTCCTCGCGGCCGTCTCCGACGACGCCTCGATCCTGGGCAACACCGTCGGCACGACATCGGTGGCGTTCCATGACGTCGACGCCGCGGCCAGCCTCCCGCACGACGTCCGGCTGTGAGGCTGCGATGAGCGACCACTTCACCCTCGACGCCGACCCGGCCGAGCTCGCGCTGGCCGAGCAGAAGCTGACCTGGCTGGCCCACCACCTGCAGTCCCATGGCACCCGGCTGCGGTCCCTCGACGGCGACCGCGAGGGATGGGCCGGGGTGGCCGCCGACTCCACGTTCGCCGAGATGGGGGTCATCGCGGGGGTGATGACCACGCACGACGACCGGCTGACCGGCGCCGTGCACGCGGTGGCCACGTTCCGCACAGCGGTCGAGGAGGCCCAGGACAGTGACCTGCCCCGGCTGAACAAGCAGTGGGACGCGGCGCAGGCCGAGCACCGCCACGCGGTGAGCTCGGCCCGGCGCGCCCACGACGAGGCGACCGGACACCGCATCAGCCAGGAGGACCGGGCCGATGCGGCGCGGGCGCTGAGCACCGCCGTCGGGGCCGCTGACGACGAGCTCGAGCGGGCGATGCGGGCCCTCGAGGCCCGGTTCCAGACCCTGCGGGAGTCCCTCCAGGCAGCGGCGCGGGCCTGCGCCGCCGCCCTGCTCGACGCCCGGCCGATCCGCTTCACGGCCGAGCAGTGGGACCGGATCCGCCACGGCGACCTCAACCTCGGCGACCTCACGGCCCTGCGGCAGCAGGTGTTCGGCCAGACCTCGGTGCTGCACCTGTCCGACGTCGCCCGCACCGCCGAGGACGTCATGGCGCGGATCAAGGGCGGTGCCGACCCCGCCGACGTCCTCGACGGCCTGCCCCCGGCCACCCTCGACGAGCTGGTGCAGCGCGGCCTGCTCGACGGGGCCACGGTCGCGGCGGGGCTGGGCGGCCGCGCCGAGGTCAAGGCGCTGCTGGACCGGCTGCGCGACGCCGAGGGCGACTACGGCTGGAACGGCAACACCGACGACCTGCGCGACGTGCTGCACGGGATCCAGGGCCTCTCGCCCGCCGAGCGGGAGGCGTTCCTGTCCAGCCTGGACGACGACCAGCTCGACGCCTTCCGGTCCGCGATCACCGACTCGGGCACCTTCCGTGACTTCGGCCTGCCCCACTGGGAGCAGCAGGACCTCGAGACCGCCCTGCTGTCCACGGTGTCCCCCGCCAGCGTCGCGCGCCTCGTCGAGCGGTGGAAGCTCAACCCGGCCCTGCTCGACGGCATGACGTGGGGCACTCCGACGTCGCCGCTGACCCGCGGCGGCGAGACGGTCACCGACACCGGCGAGCTGGAGACCGGTGGCCACGGCAACACGACGCGTCACGGGACGTCGCCTCTGGACTGGACCGACATCAACCAGGGCGGGGTCGGCGACTGCTGGTTCCTCGCGACCCTCGCCGCGCTGGGGCACGACCGGGGTCCGTCGGCCTACGACGGGATGGTCACGCCCAACCTCAACGGGACCGTGTCGGTGCGCCTCTACGACGACGACGGCCACGCCCACCTGGTCACGGTCGACAAGCAGCTGCCGTTCGACTCCGCGAACCCCGACGTCCTCAAGGGCGCCGCCGGGGACCACGCGTTCCAGCCGGACCAGGAGACCTGGCCGGCCTACATCGAGAAGGCCCTGGCCCACTCCTACGAGCACGGCGGCGACCCCAACTCCTACAAGGCCATCGAGGGCGACACCTCCGACCGGGCCGCCCACGCCCTGACCGGCCGGGGCACCCACGACGTCGACGACGGCGGCTGGGGCCCCTTCGGCGGCTCCACCGAGGAGAGGGTCGACAACATGCGCAAGGCGCTCGAGGAGGGCAGGTCGGTGTTCGTCTCCACCAAGGGCGGCGACGACGACCACCTCCTGCTGGACAAGCGGGTCGTGGCGGGCCACCTCTACTTCGTCCGGCGGGTGCTGCCCGACGGGCGGGTGGAGATCGGCAACCCCTGGGGCGTGGACGCCACCCCGTCCAGTGCCATCCTGACGGCACACGAGCTGGACGAGATCAGCAGCGGGGTGAGCGCGACCGATGGCCCCTGACCCCCGCCGGCCACGCCGCCGCAACGTGGCGGTGGCCGTCCTCGCCCTCGCGGCCTGCACCGCCGCGGTCCTGACCTCCTGCTCCGACGACGAAGGGAAAGCCCCCGTGGACGCCCTGCGCACCGCCACAGACCGCGTCACCATCCCCGACGGCGAAGGCCGCAGCATCGAGCAGGCGGGGGGCCGCACCGCCCGGATCGGCGTGGTCACGGTCAGCGACGACCTCGTGACGCTCGACGTGCGCGAGGGTGACGGCCCGACCCTCGGCGTCCAGGTGCCCTCCGGCGAGACCTTCGCGCTCAACGGCGCCACGATCCGCGTCGGCGGCGGCTCGGGGTCCGTGATCCTGCAGCAGGCCAGCGGGAAGCCCAGCCGCGAGCCCGCCGCGCCTCATCCGTCCGGTCCGGCTGGCACGCCGGCCAAGGTCAACGTCGGCACCCGCGGCCTGCTCACCCTCGGCTCGGACCGCGCCGTGATCGGCGTGCTGAACGCCGGCCGCTCGGCGGTCGTCTTCAGCTACGACCTCGGCCGTGGGCACCGCGGCATCCACGAGGTCCGTGCCGGGGAGTTCACCACGATCGGCACGCATGTGGTCAAGGTCGAGTCCGACGGCAGGACGGTGACCTTCACCCCCTACGGCTGACCGCACGACCCATCGGGAGCAGCCGCCTACGACAGCGACGGCTTGGCGGTCTGCTGCGCCGGTGCGGGCACGGCCGGCTCCTGCGCCTTGCGCATGTCCTCGGCGAGCCGGTCCGCGTCGACGTCGATGGCCTTGGAGATGACCCGGTTGGCGGCCTTGATGTTGGCGGCCACCTGGTCGGCCAGATTCGTCTCGTAGACCGCGATCATGCCGGCCCTGCCCTCATCAAGGGTCTCGCCGAGCTGCTTGAGGGAGTCTCGGTCCATCCCGTCACCGGCGTGCCCGGCCACTGCGCCGATCGCCGCTCCACCGGCCCCGCCCGCGGCGAGGGCCCCGACGATGCCCACGGGCGGGAACAGCGCCACGGCCACGCCGGCCGCCAGGCCCCAGCCCAGGCCGACGGCCGCACCGTGCCGGGTCGGCTGCTCGTGCTTCTTGACGATCCTGACCGTGCCGCCCTCGTCCTTGGCGATGACCGCCGCGTCGAAGTCGTGCGACGTCTTGACGGCCGCGTAGATGTCCTTGACCGCCTCGTAGTCGGCGATCGCCGCGTCGACGCTGTCGTACGTCGCCGCAACGACGTACAGGGCGTCGTGCTCGTGCTCTGGCATGGCCGGGGCCTCCTCTCCCGGCGGCTGAGCGCCGGATGGGTGTGAGGCCGATGCTGCCGCCCGTCGGACCGGCGGGACCTCATCCGTGCGGGGTGAGCCGGTGACACCGGGGCGATGGTGGTCCGGGGCGATGGTGGTCCGGGGCGATGGTGGTCCGGGGCGATGGTGGTCCGGGGCTGCCATCCGTAGGGTCAGGAGGTATGGCAGGCATCGTGCTTCGGGTTCGGCTCACGAGCGGCGACCAGGTGGACGTCACCTACGAGGAGCGCGACGCCGTGGACGACACCGAGGTCGTCGAGCACGTTGTCGCCACCCTGGCGCAGGACGGTGGCGTCCTCCGCTGCAGGCATGGTGACCGGCTCATGGTCCTGTACGCCCGAGGGGTCGCCGCCGTCGAGGTGGCGCCCCGTGGTGCGGTCCTGTAGCCGTGGCCACCGACCGGGACCGCGACGCCCAGGGCCGGGCACGGCAGGCACGTCCGCGCGACGCGCTCGGGCGGCCGCTGGCCTATGACGCAGCCGGCGTGGAGCCGGTCCCGGAGGTGGCCCTGCCGCCTGCCGAGACGATCGCGCAGGCCCGCTCCCTGCTCGATGACGGGCGGCCGTTCTCGGCCCACGAGGTCTTCGAGGCGCGGTGGAAGGCGGGCCCTGCGGACGAACGTGACCTCTGGCAGGGCCTGGCGCAGATCTGCGTCGGCCTGACCCACTCCGCGCGTGGGAACGACGTGGGCGCCGCGCGGCTGGTGGAGCGCGGGATCGCCCGGCTGGAGCAGTACGCGCAGACCCAGGGGCCCACCTACGGCCTCGACCTGGTGGCCTTCTCCGCCGGCGCGCGGTCGCGGGTCCGCCCCCCGAGGTAGCCGCCCCCGTCGCCGGGCCGAGGCAGCCGACGCAGCCGGAGTCGCCGGGCGCGGCATACCCTCGGCGGGTGACCACCCGGCATACCGCGCTCATCCGGCCGGCCACGGCCGGTGACGTCCCCGCGATCCTGCACCTCGTGCACGAGCTCGCGGTCTACGAGAAGGAACCCGATGCCGTCGAGGCGACCGAGCAGGGCTTCCTGGCCTGCCTGTTCCCCAAGGACGGGGCGCCGACGGCCTGGGCGCACGTGGCCGAGGTCGACGGCGAGGTCGTGGGGATGGCCGTCTGGTACCTCACCTTCTCCACGTGGCTGGGCCGGGCGGGCATCTGGCTGGAGGACCTCTACGTCAGCCCGCAGCACCGCGGCACCGGCCTGGGCAAGGACCTGCTGGCGACCCTGGCCCGGCTGTGCGTGGAGCGCGGCTACGGCCGGCTCGAGTGGTGGGTGCTGAGGTGGAACACGCCCTCGATCGCCTTCTACGAGGGACTGGGGTCGCGGGCGCAGGACGAGTGGGAGGTCCACCGGCTCGACGGCGCGGCCCTGCGCGAGCTCGGCGGCCCATAGGCTGGGCCGCATGACCCAGGACCTGTTCGCCGCCCCGGGCCCGCGCGACGACTCCGAGATCGAGCGCGCCCTGGTCGTGGTCGCCCACCCCGATGACGCGGACTTCGGCTCCGCAGGCACCATCGCCGGCTGGACCGAGGCCGGCATCGCGGTGACCGTGCTGCTGTGCACCCGGGGCGAGCAGGGCGGCTTCGACGAGACCCCGCGCGAGCACATGCCGGCGATCCGCGAGGCCGAGCAGCGTGCCGCCAGCGCTGCCGTCGGGGTGCACGACGTGCGCTTCCTCGACGGCTACCGCGACGGGTGGCTCGAGCCGAGCTGGGAGCTGCAGCGCGACATCGTCCGGGTGATCCGCGACGTGCGCCCGCAGCGCCTGCTGATCCAGTCCCCCGAGCGCTGGTACGACCGGATCCAGGCCTCCCACCCCGACCACATGGCCGCGGGAGAGGCGGCGATCCGCGCGGCCTACCCCGCGGCGGAGAACCCGTTCGCATGGCCCGAGCTGGTGGAGGAGGGCCTCGCCGCCTGGCACGTCGGCGAGATCTGGATCATGGCCCACCCGCGGATGACCCACGCCGTGGACATCACCGCCACCTACGACCGCAAGCTCAAGGCGCTGCAGGCCCATGCCTCGCAGACGTCGCACATGGACGAGCTCGACGACATGCTGCGCGCCTGGGGTGGGGCGGTGGCGAGCGGCTTCGGGCTGCCCGAGGGCCACCTGGCCGAGGCCTTCGCCATCACTCGGCTCAACTGACTCCCGGCCCCCACGACCGTTGACCCGCAACCGGATTGGATGAGACCCGCATGACCGCAGCGCAGACCACCGCCCTCGTCGTGACGCGCAACGGTGGCCCGGAGGTCCTCGAGGTCCACGACCGCGACGTCCCCGACCCCGGCGCCGGGCAGGTCCGCGTCCGCGTCGAGGCCGCCGGGGTCAACTTCATCGACGTCTACCAGCGGGAGGGCAGGTATGCCGTCCCCACGCCCTTCGTGGTGGGCAGCGAGGGGGCCGGTGAGGTGGAGTCGGTCGGCGCCGGGGTGACCGGGCTCGCCGTGGGCGACCGCGTGGCCTGGGCGATGCAGCCCGGCAGCGCCGCCGGGCTCGCGCTGCTGCCCGCCGACGCGCTCGTGACGGTGCCGGATGGCGTGTCCTCCGAGACCGCGGCCGCCGCGATGCTGCAGGGGATGACCGCGCACTACCTGGTGAACTCGACGTATGCCGTGCAGCCCGGCGACGCGATCCTGGTCCACGCGGCCGCCGGCGGCGTCGGCCAGCTCCTCGTGCAGATGGGCAAGGAGCTCGGCGCAACCGTCATCGCGACGGCGGGCACCGAGGCCAAGCTCGCCAAGGCAAAGGCCCTGGGCGCGGACCACCTCGTCAACTACCGCGAGGTCACCGACGTCGCGGCCACCGTGCGCGACCTGACCGGCGGCGCCGGGGTCCACGTCGTCTACGACGGCGTCGGCAAGGACACCTTCGAGGGGTCGCTGGCCTCGCTGCGCCGGCGCGGCCTGCTCGCGCTCTTCGGCGCCTCCAGCGGCCCGGTGCCGCCGTTCGACCTGCAGCGGCTCAACCCGGCCGGGTCGCTGTTCGTCACCCGGCCGACGCTGGGGCACTACGTGGCCGACCGCGAGGAGCTGCTCTGGCGGGGCAACGCGGTCCTCGAGGCCATCGCGCAGGGGCGCCTGCACGTCGAGATTGGCGGGCGCTACCCGCTCACTGACGCGGGCACGGCATACCGCGACCTGGAGGGTCGGCGCACGACCGGCAAGCTGCTGCTCATCCCCTGAGCCACGGCGCGGGCGCCCCGCGCCTCCCCGGACACAGGAGAACACCGCCTGACCCGCGTTCACGGCCCCGAAGGAGCGTCAAACGCGGGTCGAGCGGTGTCCGGTCGGGCGAGGTCGGAGTCTCAGGACCAGAGGGCAGCGACCAGGACGTTGACGACGGCCAGGCCACCGACCGCGTGGACCAGGTTGGGGTTGAAGGACTCCCCGCGCTTGTTCTTGGCCCGGGTGATCTCGGCCAGTGCCACGACGGCCAGGGCGACCAGCAGCTTCACCGCGACCCACGCGTTGTCCGGCTTGTGGTCGGACCAGCCGGCCTGCGCCAGGCCGACCAGGATGAGGCCGGTGAGGAGCTGGGCGCGCGCGCCCCACACGATCGGCTCGGCGATGCGCGGGGCCCTGGCCACCAAGAACCACCCACCGACGATGGCGGCCATGCCGAGCAGGTGCAGGACGAGGACCAGGTTGAAGACGAAGGACATGGGCACACTGTAGGCGCCGGGCTCACAGCAGCGAGCACACCCGCAGCTCCTCCTCGGTGAGCAGGCGTGAGCGGATGAGGAAGCGCACCCCCTCCGGGGCCTCCAGGGAGAAGCCACTGCCCCGGCCCTGGACCACGTCGATCGTCAGGTGGGTGTGCTTCCAGTACTCGAACTGCGCCCTGGACATCCACACCGGGACCGGCTCGTCGACCCCGGCGACGGCCAGGTCGCCGAGGTGGACGTCGGCGTCCCCGGTCATGAACTCTCCTGCGGGGTAACACATCGGTGAGCTGCCGTCGCAGCAGCCGCCGGACTGGTGGAACATCACCGGGCCGTGCGACCCGACGAGGCGGCGGAGCAGCTCCGCCGCCGCGTCGGTGACCGCGACCCGGCTCTGCTGGGTCTGCGCCATCGGCCTAGAAGAAGCCGAGGGCGTCGGGCGAGTAGGACACCAGCAGGTTCTTGGTCTGCTGGTAGTGGTCGAGCATCATCTTGTGGTTCTCGCGGCCGATGCCGGACTGCTTGTAGCCACCGAACGCGGCGTGCGCCGGGTACTGGTGGTAGCAGTTCGTCCACACCCGGCCGGCCTTGATGCCGCGGCCCATCCGGTAGGCCCTGGCCCCGTCACGGCTCCACACACCGGCGCCGAGGCCGTAGAGCGTGTCGTTGGAGATCCGGAGCGCGTCGGCCTCGTCCTCGAAGCTGGTCAGTGACAGCACCGGGCCGAAGATCTCCTCCTGGAAGATCCGCATGGCGTTGTTGCCCTCGAAGATCGTCGGCGTGACGTAGTAGCCCTCGGCGAGGTCACCGTCGAGCACGTTGCGCTCGCCGCCGGTGAGGACCTTGGCGCCCTCCTGCCGGCCGATGTCGAGGTAGGACAGGATCTTCTCCAGCTGGTCGTTGGAGGCCTGCGCACCCATCGTCGTGGCGGTGTCGAGCGGGTTGCCCTGGACGATCTTCTCCACCCGGGCGACCGCGTCGGGGACGAAGTCGCCGTAGATCGAGCGCTGCACCAGCGCCCGGGACGGACAGGTGCAGACCTCGCCCTGGTTGAGCGCGAACATCGTGAAGCCCTCGAGCGCCTTGTCGTAGAAGGCGTCCCGCTCGGCCAGGACGTCCTCGAAGAAGACGTTCGGGCTCTTGCCGCCGAGCTCCAGCGTCACGGGGATGATGTTCTGGCTGGCGTACTGCATGATCAGCCGGCCGGTGGTCGTCTCGCCGGTGAAGGCGATCTTGGCGATCCGCGGGGAGGACGCCAGCGGCTTGCCCGCCTCCACCCCGAACCCGTTGACCACGTTGAGCACGCCCGCCGGCAGCAGGTCGGCGATGAGCTCGATGACCTTCAGGATCGACCACGGCGTCTGCTCGGCCGGCTTGAGCACGACCGCGTTGCCGGCGGCGAGCGCCGGCGCGAGCTTCCACGTGGCCATGAGGATCGGGAAGTTCCACGGGATGATCTGGCCGACGACGCCGAGCGGCTCGTGGAAGTGGTAGGCGACGGTGTTCTCGTCGATCTCGCTGCTGCTGCCCTCCTGGCCCCGCAGCACCCCGGCGAAGTAGCGGAAGTGGTCCACGGCCAGCGGCAGGTCGGCGGCGAGCGTCTCGCGCACGGCCTTGCCGTTCTCCCACGTCTCGGCGACCGCGAGCATCTCGAGGTTCTCCTCGATGCGGTCGGCGATCCGGTTCAGGATGAGCGAGCGCTCCCCCAGCGTGGTGCGGCCCCACGCCGGTGCCGCCGCGTGCGCGGCGTCGAGCGCGGCCTCGATGTCCTCGGCCGTCCCCCGGCCGACCTCGCAGAACGCCTTGCCGTTGACCGGCGAGATGTTCTCGAAGTACTGCCCCTTCTTCGGCTCGACCCAGTTGCCGCCGATGAAGTGGCCGTACCTGCTCTGCACCGAGACCAGCGAGTCGGCGGATCCCGGAGGTGCGTAAACCGTCATGCCTTCACTCCCAACGTCGGTGGTGGGTCCTCGCACCCGGGGGTGGTGACGCCCCGGGTGCGGGGATGTCCCGACGCTAGGAGCGCGAATGTTGCATCCACGTTGCACGGTGCTCACGGCCGCCGGGTGGAGGCGGCCCGAGGGGCGCAGGGATGGCGCCGGCCGCGCATACGGCTCGGGCCCCCGCTCGCGGCCCCGGCCCGCGGCTCAGGAGCCGAGCTCGCGATCCAGCCGCGCGATCTGGCCCAGCACGAGTGGGCGCAGCGGGCTGACGGGCGGCAGGGCCGCGAGCTGGGCGAGCCACATCGCGTAGTTGTCGCTGCCCCACGAGGCCCGGGTCCAGGTGGACATCAGGTCCGGCTCGTGGCTCTGCATCACCGCCCGGCGCAACGCCTCGTGGACGTCCTCGCGCAGCCGGACCACGCCGGGCGCGACCGAGTGCGGCAGCAGCGGCCCGCGGTAGAGCCGCAGCGCCGCGCGCACGTCACCGCCGGCCAGGTGCGCCTCGGTGGCGAGCCAGTCGCCGGCGAGCTCGGCGACGAGCCGGTAGGGCCGCGAGGCCAGCAGCTCCTCCCCGAGCAGGTGCCGCAGCCGGTTCAGCTCGACCCGCAGCGTCGAGGCCGAGACGTCCTCCTCGTAGAGCAGGACGGCGAGCTCGTCGCCGGAGAGACCGCGCGGCGCCGCGGCGAGCAGCAGCAGGATCTCGCTGTGCCGCGGGCTGAGTCGCACCGTGCGCTGGTGGCCGCGGCCGTCGTCGACGCCGAGCAGCGCCTCGGAGCGGCCGAGGGACTCCATCACCACCGACAGGCCCGAGCCGGTATGCCGTGCCTCGCCTCCCCGGCGCGACAGCAGCTCGCGCGCGAGCTCGGCCTCGGCCATGCGCGCCGCGGCGCGCACCATCGCCGTGGTCTGCGGGACGACGATCTGGTCGCCGCCGGTGATGTCGAGGACGCCGAGCAGGGTGTGCGTGGCCGGGTCGTGGATCGGCGTGGCCGCGCAGCTCCAGCGCTGGACCGAACGGCGGAAGTGCTCGGCCCCGATGACGTTCACGCTCTGGTCCAGGCGCAGCGCCATGCCGGGGGCGTTGGTGCCGGCGACCCGCTCGTCCCAGTTGGCCCCCTCGACGAAGCCGATCGCCTCGGCGTGGCGCAGCACCTGCGGGTGCCCGCACACCCAGAGCAGCTGGCCGGAGGCGTCGCTGACGGCCATGATCGCGTCGCAGTCACGCGCGGCCTGGCCGAGGACGTCGTCGAGCAGCGGGAAGACCTGCGCCAGCGGGTGGGCCTCGCGGTGGTCGCGCAGGTCGTCGTCGGGCAGCGTGATCGGGGCGTCGACGAGGTCGGCCTGCACCCCCGCCGCCGCCGAGCGGAGCCAGGAGTCCGCGACCTGGGCCCGGACCCCACGCTGGGACGACACGACGCCCAGTAGAACCCGGCACCCGGCCGTCGCGCTAGAGCAGGCGGCGCCCCATCGCCCAGGCGGTCAGCTCGTGCCGGGAGGACAGCTGCAGCTTGCGCAGCACCGAGGACACATGGGTCTCGACGGTCTTGACCGAGATGAACAGCTCCTTGGCGACCTCCTTGTACTGGTAGCCGCGGGCGATCAGGCGCATCACCTCCCGCTCGCGCGCGCTGAGCCGGTCGAGCTCCTCGTCGACCTCGGCGACCTCGCCCGCGGCCGCGCCGAAGGCGTCGAGGACGAAGCCGGCCAGCCGGGGGCTGAACACGGCGTCGCCGTCGGCGACCCGACGGATGGCCGTGGTCAGGTCGGTGCCGCTGATCGTCTTGGTCACGTAGCCGCGGGCGCCGGCACGGATGACCGCGATGACGTCCTCGGCGGCGTCGGAGACCGACAGCGCGAGAAAGCGCACCGGCGCACCGGCCTCGGTCGTCGCGCCCCGCGACCCGGTGATGACGTCGCTGCCGCCGTTGCCGTTGCCACCGGGCAGGTGGACGTCCAGCAGCACGACGTCGGGGCGCGTGGCCGCGACGACGCGCACCGCCTCGTCGACGTCGGCGGCCTCCCCCACCACCTCCAGCGACGGGTCGAGCTCGGCCTTGACCCCGGAGCGGAACATGCGGTGGTCGTCGACGAGGACGAGCCGGATCGGGTCGGTCATGGACGGGCTCCTCGAGGGTCTGCGGGCGTGGCGGGCGGGGTGGCCGGTGGGACGGCTACGGCCGGCGCAGGGCCGGGCGTCGCAGGGCCGGGCGTCGCAGGGCCGGGCGTCGCGGACTTCGCGCCGGGCGTGGCACCGGGAACGGGCGCGGCCCCGGGGGCTGCCACCGGCAAGGTCAGCGCCACCTCGGTGCCGTCCTCGAGGCGGCGGACGCGGGCCGAGCCGCCGTGGCGGTCCATCCGCCCGAGGATCGACTCGCGCACGCCGAGGCGGTCCTCCGGGACGGCGTCGACCTCGAAGCCGTCGCCGTGGTCGCGGACGAAGGCCTCCACCAGGGTGGGCCCGACCTCGACGTAGGCCGACACGGGCGGGCGGCCGTGCCGCACGGCGTTGAGCAGCGACTCCCGCAGCGCGCGGGCCAGGGCCTGACCTGCCTCGTCATAGGGCCGGTCGCCGGTGACCACCAGCTCGACGGGCACGCCGTGCAGGTCCTCGACCTCGTGCGCGACCTCGGTGACCGCGGTGGCGAGGCTGGCGCTCGAGCCGCGCGGCCCGGCATACAGCCAGCCGCGCAGCTCCCGCTCCTGGGCCCGGGCGAGCCGCGCGACCTCGGCGGGGTCGTCGGCCTTGCGCTGGATCAAGGCCAGGGTCTGCAGCACCGAGTCGTGCAGGTGCGCCGCGATGTCCGCGCGCTCGGTGGCGCGCACGAGGCGAGCCTGCTCCTCGCGCAGGTCGGTCCACAGCCGGACCGCCCACGGCGTCGCGATGAGGGCCACTCCGGCCAGGACGGCGGCGGCGGCGACGGCGACGTTCCACAGGCCGGCGAGGCCGTTGCCCAGCGCCGCCAGCCCGATGATCCCGGCGATGGCCAGCACGATCCCCGAGCCGAGGCGGAGCATGCCCGGTGGCCGGTCGGCGCCGCCGCGGGCCAGCCACCGCTCGCGCTCGTTGTCGTCGAGCTGGGACCACGCCAGGGCCGCGCCGAGGGCGACGACGAGGATCGGGATGACGACGCCGAGTCGCAGGTCGATCCCGTTGTGCTGCAACGCCAGCGCGGCGCCGAGGACGACCAGGCCGGCGCCGAGGAGCAGGTTGCGCAGCGCCTCCGAGTGCTGGGACCGAATGGCCCGCTGGGGCGGGAAGGCTTGTCCCGCAACAGGTCCCGCCGACCCCGCCGGTCCCGCGGCCAGGCGCTCCTGGGGCGTCAGCGCCCACAGGAAGAGGTAGACGCCGATGCCCGCGCCGCCGAGGAAGCTCGCGAGCACGAAGCAGATGCGCACGACCCTGACGTCCAGGCCCAGGTGCCCGGCCAGGCCGGCGCACACCCCGCCGATCCAGCGGCCCTCGACCGGGCGGGTCAGCCGGTGCGGCGACGGCTCGGGGGGCCGGGCAGGCTCGTAGGGCGTGGGCACGTGCTCATCCTGTCCCACGTCGGGGGCGCAGGTCAGGTGCGACGGGCGGATCTCAGGGACGGGTCAGGGTCGGCTCAGGGACGTTCCTCATGGGCCGGGAGTCCTCCCGACGAGCACGATCAAGGCATGACCGAATCGACGGGGAGCGCACCGGTGAACGCGCTCGACAAGTTCTTCGACGGCTTGCGCCGTCTGGGCGTCCGGCGACGCTCCCACGACAAGTGGCTCGGTGGCGTCTGCTCGGGCATCGCCGACCGTCTCGGGGTCGACCCGGTGATCGTGCGCGCCGTGACGGTCCTGCTCGTGCTGCTCGGCGGCGTCGGCGTATCGGCCTACCTCGTGGCCTGGCTGCTGTTGCCGGACGAGGGCGGCAGCATCATGGCCGAGCGGGCCCTGCGCCACGGCGAGGGCGGCGCAGTGGTCCTGCTCGTCGTCACCGGGTTCGCCGTCTTCAGCGGGTTCCCCTGGTGGTTCTCGCACAACGGCGTCTGGAGCTTCCCCTGGGGTCTCCTCCTGCTGGGTGGCCTGATCTGGTGGGTCGTGGCCCGCAGCCGTGAGGGTCAACCCCTGGTGGCACCGCGGCCGCCGGCCCCGCCGACGGCGCCGGGCTCCACCGTCGAGACCGTGGCCGGCCACGACACCGGGACGGCCAGCATGGCCAGCACGGCGGCTCCGGCTCCCGCGGCGCCCCCCATGGGGAGCACGTCCCGGTCCGACCAGGTCGGCCAGGGCGCCGCCGCGTGGGGGCGTCAGGCCGGCCAGGACGCGGCCGCGTGGGGGCAGCAGGTCGGCACGACGTTCGTCCCGCGGCCACGCCGCCGCACCGGTGGGCTGCTCATGAGCCTCATCGGGATCGGGCTGGCGCTGGTGACCTACGGCATCGTGAAGTGGCTCGGCGACGACCTCGGCTGGGCGGGCAACCACACCGTCATCGCCCTCGCGAGCGCCCTGGGGGCCCTCGGCCTCCTGGTGCTCGGCCTGGGCCTGGCGGGCTGGCGGGCCGGGTTCCTCGCGTTCGTCACCGTCTGCCTGGCGATCGTGACCTGGACGTCGTCGCTGCTGCCCAGCGACCTCAACGTCGGCGGCCGGGTCGGCAACCAGACCTGGACCCCCGCGGTGCTGACGTCGACCTCGACCTTCGGCATCGCCGCCGGAGACGCGGTCCTGGACCTGTCCCGGATGCCCGCCGAGGGCACGGCCAACCCCACGGTGCCGGTGTCGGTCGGCGTCGGCAACCTGACGATCATCGTGCCGGCCGACCTCACGGTCGACGTCGACAGCCACGTCGGCGCGGGCAACATCTCCATCACCGACGGCGCTTCGGTGACCCAGACGTCGGGCACCGACGTGAACAAGCGACAGGTGGTCGGCACCGGCCCCACGGAGCTGACCCTCAAGGCCGGCGTCGGCATCGGCGAGATCAAGGTGGTCAAGCAATGAGCATGGACAAGTCCCACGACGGCACGCAGCCGGTCGAGGCGCCGGACGCCACCCAGCAGCTGCCCGCCGCCGAGCCCCAGGACACCCCGCCGGCTCCCGCGACGCAGCCGTCGCTCACGGCCGAGCCGGGCGTCAGCGAGCGGCCGGCACCCGCACCCGAGCCTGCCCTCGCCTCCCCGGAGGAGAACGGGTATGCCGCGCCGGTCCCCGCCACGACACCGGTCACCTCCGTCGCCCCTCCGGTCCCGGAGCGGCCGCGCGGGCCGAGCGCCGGCACGATCGTGCTGGCCGTGATCGCCCTGGCGGTGGCCGTGCTGGCGATCCTGCGGGAGACGACCGACGTGAGCGTCAACTGGTCCGCGATCGGCCCCGGGGTCGTCATCGGCGCGGGCGTGCTGCTGCTGCTGATCGGCGTCGTCGGCCTGGCCCAGCGGGAGCGTCGCACCCGCTGACCCACCCGGGCCACCGCGTCGCACCCCGCCACACCCCGCCGAGAGGGACGTTCCTCCGGGTTTCGCACCCCGCCAAACCCCGAGGAACGTCCCTCTCGGCACGTCCAGGTCAGGCGGTCGCGACCAGGGCGCGCCGGGTGAGGCGCCGGCCGGGGCCGCGTGCGCTCAGCAGCACCTCGGCCACGGTGAGGACCTTCACCGGGCTCATCCAGCCCTGGGACGGCTTGTGCATCGCCCAGCCGTCGCCGAGCGTGACGGCCGCGTGCTGGACCAGCCCGTCCGGCGAGCGCCAGACCAGCACCGTGCCCGGACGGTCGTCCCGCCCACCGGGCCGGGTCCGGGCCGCGAGCCACGCCTCGAAGGGTTCCCGCTGCATCCACCGGGTGGCCACGTCGTCGACGCCCGCCGCAGCCATCACGGTGGCGAAGCAGTTGGGCCCGCTGCTGTCCGGGAACCGCCCGGCCAGCCCGGGGGCTCCCGGCAGGACCCGGGTGGCCTCACGCCAGACGGCCGCGGTGACCTCGACGTGACGGCTGCGCCGCAGCCCCTCCTCCACGAACGGCACGACGACCTCGTCCTCTCGGCCGGCCACCAGGTCCGGCCACCACACGAAGCGGTGACCGTCTGCCTGCTCCCGGATGCCGTGGTCCCGCAGCGCCGGCCAGGTGCGCACGCTCGGCACGAGCCGGCGTCCGGCGGCACGTTGCGTCCGCACCAGTCCGGCGCGCGCGTCCCGGGGCAGAGCCAGGAACTCGGCGGCCGTCAGCCCACGACACGTCATGCCTTCATCCGGTGCGTAGACCTCGAACGTGTCGCGCCACTCCACCGCGGCCGGCCTGGTGTCCATCGGACGCCCCACCTGCGCCAGCCCGCTGCCCTCCGGCACGAGGAACGGCTGGACCTCCGGGGCGACCCAGCCCACCCATCGGGCCATGAGCTCGTCGGTGACCTCGATGCCCAGGACCTCTCGCATGCTCCCCACGGGCGTCATCGTGCCAGCCCGACCCACCACCCGCCGTGCCGGCAACCCCGTCGAGAGGGACGTTCCTCCGGGTTTCACGCCCCACCACACCCCGAGGAACGTCCCTGTCGGCGCGTCATGACCCCAGCGGACGCACCGGGGTCCTCGCGTCAGGGGTGGTCGGTGCCGCCGAGCCACTCGTAGCGGTGCTCGGGGCGCCCGGTGGCGCCGTAGCGCAGCCCCAGCTGGACCCGTCCGGCCCGGGCCAGGTCGGCGAGGTAGCGCTGGGCCGTGGCCCGGGAGACACCGACCTCCTCGGCGATCGCCTGGGCGGTCATCGGCTCCGTCGAGGAGCGCAGCGCGTCGCGGATCGCGTCAGCGGTGACGGCGGAGCGGCCCTTGGGCAGCGCCGAGCCGGTCAGGTCGCCCTCGTGGAGCATGCGCATGGCCCGGTCGACGCCCTGCTGGTCGAGCTGGCGCCGGCCGTCCAGCGCCCGGTGGAAGCGCTCGAAGGCGACCAGCCGCTCCGCGAGAACCGTTGGGGCGAAAGGCTTCAGCAGGTAGTTGACCGCCCCGCGTGCCAGCGCCTGCCGGACGGTGGCCGCGTCGTCGGCGGCGCTGACCACGATGACGCTCGCGGCCAGCTCGCCGATGACCGCCGAGCCGGGACGGTCCGGGAGGTACTCGTCGAGCAGCACGAGGTCCGGGCCCAGCTCGGCCGCGAGCCGGACGGCGTCGGCCGCGGTGTGCGCGGTGCCGACCACCTCGAACCCGGGCACCCGCTCGCAGTAGGACGCGTGGACCCGCGCGACCCGGAAGTCGTCGTCGACGACGAGGACCCGGATCACGGGGCGGTGTCCTCTCCCGCGCCGGCGGTCTCGTCCTCGCGCAGCAGCACGGCGCCCATCCTCGCGCGGAAGACGGCGCCGTGCCCGTCGCCCCCGGCGTCGACGAGCTCCACGTCGCCGCCGTGGCGCCGGGCGGTCTGGCGCGCCAGCGCGAGCCCGATGCCGTGGCGCCCGTGCTCGTCCTCGCGGGTGGTGAACCCGCTGGCGAAGACCCGCCCGGCCTCCTCCCGCGCCACGCCAGCGCCGGAGTCGACCACGTGGACGACCAGGTCCGCGCCGTCGGCCACCAGCGTCACCTCCACCGAGGCCGGGCGACGGGGTCCGTCGGCGGCCGCACGCACCGCGTTGTCGATGAGGTTGGCCACCACCGTCACCGCGTCCAGCGGGTGCCGCAACCGGGCCGGGACCCAGGTCGGCTCGCCCACGGCCAGGAGCACGCCGGACTCCGACGCCGCCGCGGCCTTGGCCGCGAGCAGGCCTGCCAGATAAGGGTCCTCGACGCCGGCGCCGAGCATCGCGCCGTCCTGAAGGTCGTCCAGGTAGCCCTGAGCCTCCTCGACGTGGCCGAGGTGCAGCAGGCCGCTGAGCGCGTGCAGCCGGTTGGTGTACTCGTGCGCCTGCGCCCGCAGCGCGTCGGTCAGCGCGCGGGTCGCCTCGAGCTCGCGGCCGAGCTCGTCGAGGTCGGAGCGGTCGCGCAGGATGAGCACCCGTCCCAGGTCGCGCCCCTCCCGGCGCACCGGCAGCCGGGTGGCCAGCACGACCCGCTCCCCAACCACGCCCAGCTCCCCGGCGGGCGCCGGGTCCACCGCCAGCAGGTCCTGCACCTCCGCCGGCACGCCGGAGTCGGCCAGCGGCGCACCGAGCGCGACGCTGGCGCCGATGAGACGGGTCGCCTCGGCGTTGCACACGCTCACCCGTCCGCGGTCATCGACGGCCAGCACGCCGTCGCGCACCCCGCCGAGCACCGCCTCGTGCTCGCGCAGCAGGTCCGCCATGTCCTCCGGCTCCAGGCCCAGGGTGGTCTGCCGCAGCCGGCGCGCCAGGACCACCGCGCCGACCGCGCCGACGGCGAGCGCCGCGGCGGCCACGAGCGTGAGCAGCAGGGCGAGCTGCCACATCCGCGCGTTGAGGTCGGCGATGTCGATCCCGACGCTGACCTCGCCGACGACGTGCCCGTCTCCCGCCCGCAGCGGCACCTTCCCCCGGGCGGAGTCGCCGAGCGTGCCGCGCTGGATCGCCACGACCTCTCGGCCGGCCAGCGCCTCGGAGGGGTCGGTGCTGACCCGCTTGCCGATGAGCGCCACGGTCGGGTGGCTGAACCGGATGCCCGCGTCGTCGGTGACCACGACGTAGAGCGCGCCGGTCGCGCGCCGCACCCGCTCGGCATACCGCTGGACCGGCCCGTCCGTGGACGGGCGCGTGCCGCTCACCTGCGCGGCCAGCCCCTCCTGCTGCGCCACGGTGCGGGCGACCCCCAGCGCACGCTGCTCGAACTGCTGCTCCAGGTCCCGGCGCAGCACCAGCGTGGAGACGACCGTCGCGAGGACGAGCACCAGCGCGAGGACGGCGACCTGGAACAGGATCGCCTGCGCGCGCAGCGGCAGGCGTCGCCGGCCGCGGGAGGGGCGTGTGAGCACCCCGACACGGTATGGCGGGTGCTCGCCTCCCGGGGCCGTGATCAGAATGCGCAGAACGAAACTTGTGGGAAATGAGGCGGTAACGCACGCAAGGGATGTGCTCTGGGTCACTCCACTCCTACGGTCGCCCGTCATGAGCCAGACCACCGCACCGGCCATCACGCTGCGGGGGGCGACCAAGAGGTTCGCCACCCGTGACGGCTCGGCCTTCACCGCCATCACCGACGTGGACCTCACGGTCGCCGCCGGTGAGTTCGTCACCGTCGTCGGCCCCACGGGCTGCGGCAAGTCGACCACCCTCTCCCTGGTCTCCGGGCTCGAGCCGGCCAGCGCCGGCACGGTCCAGGTGCACGGGCAGCCCGTCACCGGCATCCCCGACGGCGTGGGCTACATGTTCCAGTCCGACGCGGTGCTGCCGTGGAAGAACGTGCTCGACAACGTCGCCCTGGGGCTGCGCTACCGCAAGGTGCCCACCGCCCAGGCCCGCGAGCGCGCCCACGACTGGATCGCCCGGGTGGGCCTGTCCGGGTTCGAGGACCGCTACCCCCACCAGCTCTCCGGCGGCATGCGCAAGCGCGTCGCGATGGCCCAGACGCTCATCACCGAGCCGTCGCTGCTGCTGCTGGACGAGCCGTTCGGCGCCCTGGACGTGCAGACCCGCGAGCTCATGCAGGACGAGCTGCTGCGGCTGTGGTCCGGCACCGGCGCCGCGGTCGTGTTCGTCACGCACGACCTCACCGAGGCGATCAGCCTCGCCGACCGCGTGGTCGTCATGACCGCCGGGCCGGCCACCGTCAAGGACGTCGTCGCCGTCGACCTGCCCCGGCCCCGCCGGGTGGAGGAGATCCGCCTGACGCCCGAGTTCACCGAGCTGTACCGCCGCGTGTGGGACAGCCTGCGCGAGGAAGTGGAGATCACCCGTGCCCGAGGAGCCTCCCGTGTTGCTTGAGCGGACCGACCGGGCGTCGACGACGACCGCCCCCGCGGCCGAGGCCGCCCCCACCGCCCCCACCCCGTCCTCCGGGCCGATCGCGTTCCTGCGCGGGCGATCCGGCCACTCCGCGCTCGTGGTCAACCTGGTGCGGGTCGCCCTCGTCGCCGTGTGGATCGCCTCGTGGGAGCTGGCTGCCCGCACGGTGATCGACCCCTTCTACTACTCGATGCCCAGCCAGATCTGGGCCAGGCTCGTCGACTGGTTCACGGTCGGCACCTCGCAGGGGTCGATCTGGGAGAACATCGCTATCACCCTGCAGGAGGCGGTCTACGGCTTCGCCCTCGGCAGCCTCGCCGGCGTGCTGCTCGGCGTGGCCCTCGGTCGCAGCCCGTTCCTGGCCGACGTCCTCGCCCCGTTCATCAAGGGCGCCAACGCGATCCCGCGCATCGTGCTCGCATCACTGTTCGTCATCTGGTTCGGCCTGGGCATGAGCTCCAAGGTCGCCACCAGCTTCGTCCTCGTCTTCTTCGCGGTCTTCTTCAACGCCTTCCAGGGCGCCCGCGAGGTCGACAAGGTGCTCGTCGACAACGCCCGCATCCTCGGCGCCGGACGCTGGGACATGCTGCGCACGATCATCCTGCCCAGCGCCACGTCGTGGATCCTCGCCAGCCTTCACGTGGCCTTCGGCTTCGCCCTGATCGGCGCGATCGTCGGCGAGTTCACCGGCGCCGACAAGGGCCTGGGCATCCTCATCAACCACGCCCAGGGCAACTTCGACGCCGCCGGCATCTACGCCGGGATGATCGTCACCACCGTCATCGCCCTCGTCGCCGAGTGGCTCATCAGCAAGGTCGAGGTCCGCCTCACCGCATGGCGTCCCACCGTCAAGGGCAACGCCGCCGCCGGCCTGTAGCCGCCGCGGCGACCACCGTCCCCGGTGACGTCGCCACCGACTGTCGCACCCGCGAATACCGCTGTCGTTCCTCGCTTCCCACACCTTCCTCGAAACGGAGCACCACCATGCCCTCGCGCACCCGCACGCTCGCCGCCCTCGCCGTCGTCCCCCTGGCCCTCGTGTCCCTGTCCGCCTGTCGCGACTCCCGCGCCGGGGCAACGGCCACCAACGCGGCCGGCACCCCGCAGGTCAAGATCATGGTCGGCGGCATCGACAAGGTGATCTACCTCCCGGCCAAGCTCACCGAGCAGCTCGGCTACTTCAAGGACGCCGGCGTCGACGTCCAGCTGCTCACCGAGCCCTCGGGCGCCTCGGCCGAGAACGTCCTGCTCGCCGGGCAGGTGCAGGGCGTGGTCGGGTTCTACGACCACACCGTGACCCTCCAGGCCCAGGGCAAGTGCCTGACCAGCGTCGTGCAGCTGGCCAAGACCCCCGGAGAGGCCGAGGTCGTCTCTACCCAGGCGGCGGCCACCCTGGCCGGAGCCAAGGACTTCAAGGGCAAGAAGCTCGGCGTCACCTCCCCGGGGTCCTCGACCGACTACCTGACGCAGTACCTCGCGGCGAAGAGCGGCATCAAGGCCGCGGACTACTCCACGGTCAAGGCCGGGGCGGGCTCGACGTTCATCGCGGCCCTGTCCAACGGCGGGATCGACGCCGGCATGACCACCGACCCGACCATCGCCAACGTCGAGGCCAAGGGCATCGGCAAGGTGCTGGTCGACATGCGCACCGAGGAGGGCACCCGCGCGGCGCTCGGCGGCCTCTACCCGGCGGCCTCGCTCTACATGGGCTGCGACTACGTCAAGGCCAACCCGGCGACGGTGCAGAAGGTCGTCAACGCGTTCGTCAAGACGATGAAGTGGATCGGCAGCCACGACGCCAGTCAGATCGCCGCGAAGATGCCGGCCGACTACGCCGGCGGCAACAGCGCGCTCTACGTCAAGTCGATCAAGGATTCCTCGCCGATGTTCACCGCCGACGGCCGGATGCCCGAGGGCGGCCCGCAGACGGTGCTCGACGTGCTCGGGACGTTCAACGACACGGTGAAGGCGAAGAAGGCCTCGATCAAGCTCGACGAGACCTACACGACGCAGTTCGTCGACAAGGCCAGCTGAGCCGGGGCGACCCGGGGTCAGCTCAGGGCAGTCCCTGATGGCCCCGGGTCAGCCGTGCCCGGCACCATCGTGGCCATGGGGAGGCCACAGCGCGAGCGCCGCCCGCCAGCCGGCGGTCAGTGGCAGGGCGCCCACGTCGCCGACCGGCACCCAGGCCGCGGACTCGGTGGTGCCGCCGACGTCGTGGACCACCGGCTCGGTGGGCTCGTGGCAGGTCGCGCGGTAGACGATGCGCACCGCGTGGAAGTCCTCCAGGTGCCCGTCCGGGGCGCGGCCCACCCAGTGGCTGCTCTGGATGCCGGCCAGGGAGGTCACCTCGACCCGCTGGCCGCTCTCCTCCCAGACCTCGCGCAGCACCGTGTCCACGGGCGCCTCGTGCGGGTCCAGGCCGCCGCCGGGCAGCCCCCATCGGCCGGGCTCGCTGGTCACGCCGGAGAGCTGGGTGAGCAGCAGCCCGCGCTCGCTGGTGACGACGGCGTAGGCGGCTACCCGCTGGAACGGGTCGGCCACCTCCCCCGGTGCGACCACCAGGTCGCGGTCGCGGCGCACGACGGCGGTGCGGGGCACGGGCGGCCGGCCCTGGGCCGGGGCGACGCGGAAGGTCGCGGTCAGCACGTGCCGCTCGGCCGTGGCGCTGGTCACCTCCACGGCGTCGACGAGGCGCCAGCCGTGCGACCACAGCAGCGTCGCCGGGTCCTCGCCGTGCCCGAGCGCCTGGTGGACGACCGGGTCGCCGGAGTGGTCCAGCCCGACCACCTCGATCCGCGGCTGCGGGGTGCGCCGACGGGTCATCGGCGGGCCCCCGCGAGGGCGATGGCGCGGGCGTACTCCGCCTCGGCGCGGTCGACGACGCGCGCCCACGACTGCTCCGGCGGCACTTCGCGGTTGTGCGCCGCCATCCCCTTCCGCAGGGCGTCGTCGACGACGAGCCGCGCCACGCAGCCGGCCAGCGCCTCGTCGTCGCCGGCGAGGAAGCCCTCCACGCCGTCCTCGACGTACTCCGCCAGCCCGCTGCCCCACAGCCCGACGACCGGCAGCCCGGCGGTGCGCGCCTCCAGGGCGGCGATGCCGAAGCTCTCCAGCCGCGCGGGGGCGACGTAGATGTCGGCGTCTGCGTACGTCCGGCGCAGCTCCTCCCGGCTGACCCGGCCCGCCAGCCGCACCCAGCCGGCCATGCCGTGCCGCTCGAGGTGGCGCTCCAGCCGCGGCCGGTCCGGGCCGTCGCCGAGCACCTCCAGCGTGAACGGCACCTCGGCCGGCACCAGCTCGCGCACCCGCTCCATGAGCCGCAGCAGCGCCATGGGGCGCTTGCGCGCCGCCAGGCGCATCGCCGAGACGACCCGTATGCCGTCGCCGGGCTCGCGCGGTCCGGGCTCGGCCGCCCAGGCGGGGACGTCGATGCCGTTGGGCAGCACCTCCACGACACCGGCGTCGCCGATCACCCGCTGCAGCGGCTCGGCCGCCACCGCGGACACGGCACTCATCGCGACCCCCGCCTCGGCCCAGCGCCGGACCGACGGCACGGCCCGCATGACCGGCTCGGCCGCCCCGAGCATGCAGTGCCATGTCATGGTGGTGGGGAGCCGCAGCCCGGTCGTGACCCGCGCGCAGTCAACCGCGAACGGGCTGACGACGCCCATGTGGATGTGCGCCACGTCATACCCTCCGTCGCGCAGGCGACGGCGCAGCTCCGGCGGCGCAAACGGGTTGACCGGCAGCTCGAACGGCAGCCGGATGGCCATCCGGTGGACCGGCACCCCGTCGACGAGGTCGACGAAACCCCCTCGCTCGCCCCGGGCGCCAGGCGTGGCGGTGAACACACTCACCTCGTGGCCACGCTCGATCAACCGTGCGGCGAGGTCGTGGACCTGGACCTCGATGCCGCCCAGACGGGGCAGGTAGCAGTCCGACAACAGGGCGACCTTCACGGATCCCAGCCTTCCATGAGTCAGGATGTACCCCGATGCCGCACACCCTTCTTGCCTTCCACGCCCACCCCGACGACGAGGCGCTGCTGACCTCGGGGACGATGGCGCGTGCCGCAGCGGAGGGACATCGTGTCATCGTCGTGGTGGCGACCGACGGGGACCGGGGGCTGGCCTCGGCGGAGTTCGCCGCGGACGGCAGGCTGGGGCAACGACGACTGGAGGAGCTGCGCCGCAGCGCGCAGGCACTGGGGGTGGCACGCGTGGAGCACCTGGGATACGCCGACAGCGGGCTGGAGGACGGCCCGGAGGGCGCCGGTGCGCCGGGGCTGACGCCGTTCGTCCGGGCCGACACCGAGGAGGCCGCGGGGCGCCTGGCGGCGATCCTGCGGGAGGAGGACGTGGACGTCCTTCTGACGTACGACGCGAACGGCGGCTACGGGCATCGTGACCACGTGAAGGTCCACGAGGTCGGCGCCCGGGCGGCGGAGCTGGCGGGCACCCCGCGGGTGCTCGAGGCCACCGTGCCCCGGGACACGATCTGCCGCGCCATCGCCCTGGCGGGCCGGGTCTACCGGTTCCCCCCGGAGTTCGACCCGACCAGCTTCGAGCGCTCGTTCAGCCCGCGCTCGGCGATCACCCACCGGATCAGCGTGCGCCGGTATGCCGCCGCGAAGCGCGCCTCGATGCGCGCCCACGCCTCGCAGGCCAGCGCCGACGGGGGCGCCGACCGCACCCTGGCGGCGTTCCTGCGCATCCCGCGCCCGCTCTACGACCTCGTCTTCGGCCGGGAGTGGTTCGTCGACCCGCGGCACCCGGCCGGGGCGCCGGTGGCGCATGACGTCTTCGCGGGGCTGGCATGAACGCCCGCGAGGAGACCGTGGCCCGCCCGAGGCCCGGGGGCGAGGACATCCCCCGGTTCACCCGCCCCACCGGACGGCAGCTGCTCCAGGGCCTCGGCGGCCTGGTCATCGCCGCCGCCGTGCTGGGCTGGGGCCTGCCGCACTTCGTCGGCACGAGCTGGCACAAGGTCTTCGAGCTGATCCGCCACGTCGGCGCCTCCACCGCCCTCGGCCTGCTGTTCCTCATGCTGGCCGGGCTCTGGCTCTACACGTTCACCCTGACCGGGTCGCTGCCGGGCCTGTCGCACCTGCGCGCCCTCATCGTCAACGTCTGCGGCTCATCCGTGGGCAACCTGCTTCCCTTCGGCGGTGCCGCCGGGGTGGCGGCGACCTACGCGATGTGCCGCTCGTGGGGCTTCTCCCGGCGCGACATCTCCACCTCGATCGTGGTCAGCGGGGTCTGGAACGTCCTCGCCCGGGTGGTCCTGCCCATCGTGGGCATCGCGGCGCTGCTCTTCGGCGCCGGGGACCTCCCCCGAGCCGTGGCGGGCGGTGCCATCGTCGGCGGCGTGCTCGGCCTGGCGCTGCTCGGGCTGTTCATCGCCTTCCTCGTCTCGGCCCGGGCGGCCACCCTCATCGGCCGGACCCTGGAGAAGGTGCTCAAGCCGCTGTCCCGGCGCACCCAGCGCAGCCACGACATGGCCATCGACGAGCTGGTGCTCGACCTGCGCGGGCGCATCTCCGGGGTGGTGCAGACCGGCTGGCGCAGCATGAGCTTCGGCCTGCTCGGCTTCTTCGGCGTCTACTACGTGCTGTTCTGGTTCTGCCTCAACGCCACCGGCGTGCACGTCTCGTTCGCCCACATGTTCGCCGCCTACGCGCTGGGCCGGCTGCTCACCGCCGTGGGCGTCACGCCCGGCGGGGTCGGCGTGACCGAGACCGGGACCGCGGCGGTGCTGGTCGGTTGGGGCGCCGACCCCGCCGGGGCCACGGCCGGTGTCGTGCTGTTCTCGGTCTACACCCACCTCATGGAGATCCCGCTGGGCGCGCTGGGGTGGCTGGCCTGGGGCCTGACCCGCAAGGAACAGCCCACCGACTGAGCGCTCGCGCACGGGTCGGCCACGCGGCATACCCGCAGGTCCGCGCGGTGCTGCCCGCGCCCTCAGCCGACGAGGCGACGGACCTGGCGCAGGCGGGCCTGGTCGGCGACGGCGTCGTCGAGACGGCCGGGCTCGAACTCCCGGCCGGTGGCCCGCTCCACCGCCCGCGCGATGAGCGCGTCGGCGAAGACCGGGTTGGCCGGCAGGATCGGGCCGTGCAGGTAGGAGCCGAAGACGTTGCCGGTGACGGCGCCCTCGGTCTTGTCCGTGCCGTTGTTGCCCATGCCCGAGCGCACCGTGCCGAACGGCCGCTGGCCCTCGGCGAGCACCGTGGACCCGGAGTGGTTCTCATAGCCCACGACGTCGCCGAACTCGGTCTCGAGCACCACCGGCCCGATCATCCGCTTGGCGTTGCCGCGGGTGGTCACGTCGAGGATGCCCAGGCCGGGCAGGGACTTGCCCTCCACGGTGATGAACGCGTTGCCGAACAGCTGGTACATCCCGCAGATCATCAGCATCGGCGTGCCGTCGGCCGCCAGCGCGCGCAACCGGTCGGCGTTGTGCTCCAGGTCGGCCTCGACGCGGGCCTGGCCGGAGTCCTGGCCGCCGCCACCGACCACCAGGTGGGCGTCCTCGGGGAAGTCGGTGCCGGGGTGGTGCTGGTGGACGACCGGCTCGTAGCCGTGCCAGCGCAGCCGCGAGGCCAGGCAGCGAGTGTTGCCCAGGTCGCCGTAGATGCTCATCTCCCGCGGGTAGATGTGCACGAGGTTGATCCGGCCCTTGGTGCTCACTGGGGGTCCTCCCCGAAGTTGGCCAGCCCGTAGCGCGCGGCGAGGTCGCGACGCAGGGTCATCATGGCGGTGTAGGTGCAGAAGATGCGCTTGGGCTCGTCCGGGTATGCCGTGAGGAAGCGTTCCAGCGCCTTGTCCAGGTCGGGCTCGACCTCCTCGACGGCGACGTCGTCGTACTTCAGCCGCAGCGCCATGTCGTAGGCCCGGACGCCGGAGGTCATTGCCACCCCGCGCTCGCGCAGGCTCTCGAAGCTGACGTCGTAGAGCCAGGACACGTCGCGGCCGTCGGCGTAGTTGTCGTTGATCGCGACCATCGAGGCGACCGGGGTGCTGCCGTAGGTCCCGAGCGCCACGGTGAAGCCGGCAGGGTTCTTCACGAGGACGAGCTCCAGGGGCTGCCCGTCGGCGTCGATGATCTCGCCGCGACCGAACGGCGGCTGCACCTTCTGCAGCGCGCTGACGGCCTGCGCCTCGCGGAAGTCGTTGCCCAGCAACATCTTCGCCGTGGTCGTGGCCGCGGTCGCGTTGATCATCGCGGCGAGCCCGCGCTGGCGCAGCTCGACCGGCCCGACGACGCCCTCGGCGCCGAAGCGCACCTCGAAGGAGCGCTCGTCGGCCGGCTTGAGCAGCCCGTCACCGTCGGTCGGCGTCGGCGCGGCCCAGTCGTCCTCGAACCGGACGTCGGCCTCCATGAGCTCCGGCAGCCGGTCGGCGATCGAGGGGTCGACGCCGAAGTAGCGCACCTCGACCCCGTCGGCGATCCGGTCCCGGATCCGCGCGACGAAGGAGTCGTCGAGGTTGAGCACCACGCCGCCGGTGGTCTGCTCGGCCAGCTGGGCCAGCAGCTGGGCGGTGTGGTCGATCTCGGCGAACCGGTCGAGCTGGTCGCGCGCCACGTTGAGCAGCAGCGAGTGCGTCGGCTTCACGGCGGCGGCGAACTTCAGCGCGTGCGCCTCGTCGAGCTCGAGCACCGCGACGTCGGCGTCGAGCTTCCCGCCGAGGTGGATCTCGGGGATCATCGAGGAGATCACGCCGCGGGTGAAGTTGCTGCCCGTGGGGTTGGTGAAGACCCGCAGCCCGTGCTCGCGCAGGATCGCGCTGAGCATCTTGGTCGTCGTGGTCTTGCCGTTGGTGCCGCTGACCACGACGATCCCGCGTGGCAGGTCGGCCAGGGCGTGGGCCAGGAACGCGGGGTCCACCCGCTCCACCACCAGCCCGGGCAGCGCCGAGCCTCCGCCCCTGAGTCTGGAGGCGGCCCGCGCCGCCTTGCCTGCCGCAACCGCCACCGATGTCCTCAGCACGGGGCAACCCTAGCCACACGGCATACCGGGCCTGTATGCCGTCCGCCCACCGTGCGTGGACCGCACCGGGAAGGCGCGGGCGGCCCTATGGTGTGCGGCATGACCGACATGGGGGTGGCGCAGCCCGGCACCGGCCGGCTGCGCCTCACGTTGCAGAAGAGCCGGCTCACGTGGGGGGCGTTGCTGACGCCGCAGGTGCGCGTCAACGGGCACCCGATCGCGGCGCGCTGGGGCGAGAACGTCTACGACCTGTGGGCGGGCCCGAACGCGCTGGACGTCAGCTGCCAGTACATGTGGACCTACGGGAAGGCGTCCGGGCAGGTGACGCTGGCCGAGGGGCAGGAGGAGCGGCTGTTCTACGCGCCGCCGATGTTCACCTTCATGCGCGGGCGGATCGGACCCGAGCGCCAGCGGATGCCCGGCCTCGTGGCGATGTGGGTGTTCTTCGGCCTCATCGCGGCCTTCGCGCTGAGCATGACGATCCTGGCCGTGACCACCTCCGGAGGCTGACGAGCGCCGTCCCGGCCGGTCCCCGTCAGCGCTCAGGCGGCGTCCAGCCAGGCTGGCTAGCCTCGGGAGCCGTGACCCGGTCCAACCCCGACGTCGACGACGCGCTCGACGGCCCGTCCGCGCCCGGTCCGGTCCCTCACCGCCCGGGCCGCCGCGACGTGCTCGTCCCGCTCGGGCTGCTCGTCGCGCTCGGCCTGCTGACGGCTGCGGTGGCGACGCGCAGCTGGGTCACCACGCTGGACGCGCGGGTCGCCGGCAGCGTGCCGGTGCACGGGCAGTGGCATGCGCTGGACGTGCTGGCCCGGGTGGTCACGACGGTGGCGCAGCCGGCCGGCAACGTGGTCGCCGCGGCCGTCGTCGCCGGGCTGCTGGCATGGCGGGCGCGGTCCTGGTCTCCCCTGCGCGCGGCCCTGCCCGCCCTGGTCCTGCTCACCCTCACGGTGCTGCTCGGCAAGTCCGTCCTCAGCCGGCCCGGGCCGCCCGGCAGCGAGGTGGGCACGACCCTGGGCTACTTCCCCTCCGGCCACACCACGTCGGCCCTGGTGTGCGTGGGCACGGTGGCGCTGCTCCTCGCCGGGCTGCGGCCCCGGTGGCGTGGACGGCTGCTCGCCGTCACCGGCGGCTGGACCCTGCTCGTCGGATGGGGGCTGGTGTGGCGGCACTTCCACTGGACCAGCGACGTCGTCGCCGGACTGCTCCTGGGCACCCTCATCCTGTGGCTCGTCTTCCGCTGGCCCCTCGGCGCCCGTCCCGACTCCACGCGCGGTTTCGTCACAGATGACCGTTCTCGTTCCCGGTGATCTGTGACGAAACCGCGCATCGCCGCGCCGGGGCCTCCGGGCCCACACCGTGAGCTGCTCGGGGCGTCAGCGCGCCGCCGCGCCGGCCTGGCGGGCGAAGGCCGCGCGGACCAGCCGGTTGACCCGTGCGGGCTCGGCGAGATCCGCCCAGGTGAGGCGGACCACGGCATAGCCGAGCGAGCGCAGGCGGTCCTCCCGACGCTTCTCCCTGACGAGCGCGTCCCTGCCGTCGGCGCCGGCGTACTTCAGCGCGCCGTCGAACTCGACGATGGTGCACTGGCCCCGGAAGAGGAAGTCGACCTCGGCGAACACCCACCCGTCCTCGTCGGCGATCGGCACCTGGAGCTCGGGCTCGGGCAGGCCGACTGACCGGAAGACGACCCGTGACCACGACTCGCCGGGCGACTCGCAGCGCGCGTCGGCCATGTCGAGCATGGTGCGGACCTCGCCCACGCCGTGGGTGACCCGGCTCAGCGCAAAGGCCTTGCGGAGCTGTTCGACGGTCACGCGCCCGGTGTGAAGGGCCCGGTCGGCGGCAGCCAGGCCGGTGACCAGGCCGGCCGCGGCGGTGGCCTGCACGACGGCGAGGGCCGGCGGCGCCGACAGGACACCGGACACCTGGCGTGCGGGGAGCACGGTACGGGTCGGGTGGATGACGACGGCGCGGGTGCGCCGGCCCTGGCCCGGCGTGGTCCGGGTGACGTGGACGACCTCGTCGTGCACGTCGACCACGGGGAGGCCGTGCAGCGCCAGGGCGGACACATGACTGGCCGCGTGCCGCCCGGCATACCGCCTCACGACGGCCATCGCCCGCAGGGCGTGCCGTTGCTCGGGACCGGCGGCCCGCATGCGCTCCGACTCGACGAAGCAGCCGGGGTGCACCCGCACCAGCGAGCCCCGGGCCACCATGCGCGCGAGGATCTCGCGCGCGACACCGCACGCCTCGGCCTCGGCGGCCGTGATGACACCGTGCTGCGCCTGCAGCCGGGTCCGGAAGAGGTCGTTCACCCCGGCAGTGTCGCCAGGCGTCGGCGCCCGAGCCATCAGCCCGCCCCGGCCTGTGGACGGTGGGACGACGGGGCCGACCCCTGTGGACAACCCTTTCGGCACCGTCGGTACGCGTTCGTCACAGATCGACGGCAACGTCTCCGCGCAGGTGTGACGAAACCGCGTCCGGGCGGCGCTCCCGACGCCGGCGTCGGGGCGGGCGACGTCAGGCCGGGCGACGTCAGGCCGGGCGACGTCAGGCCGGGCGACGTCGGGCCGGGCGGCGTCAGGGCCGGGAGGTCACTCCCACTCGATGGTGCCCGGCGGCTTGCTCGTCACGTCGAGCACCACGCGGTTGACCTCGCGCACCTCGTTGGTGATCCGGCCGGAGATCCGGGCCAGCACGTCATACGGCAGGCGGGTCCAGTCGGCCGTCATGGCGTCCTCGGACGAGACCGGGCGCAGCACGATCGGGTGGCCGTAGGTGCGGCCGTCGCCCTGGACGCCCACCGAGCGCACGTCGGCGAGCAGCACGACCGGGCACTGCCAGATGTCGCGGTCGAGGCCGGCGGTGGTCAGCTCCTCGCGGGCGATCTGGTCGGCGGCGCGCAGGATCTCCAGGCGCTCGGCGGTCACCTCGCCGACGATGCGGATGCCCAGGCCGGGGCCGGGGAACGGCTGGCGCCACACGATGCCCTCGGGCACGCCGAGCTCGAGGCCGACCTGGCGCACCTCGTCCTTGAACAGCGTGCGCAGCGGCTCGACCAGCTTGAACTGCAGGTCCTCCGGCAGCCCGCCGACGTTGTGGTGGCTCTTGATGTTGGCCGCGCCGGTGCCGCCGCCGCTCTCGACCACGTCGGGGTAGAGCGTGCCCTGCACGAGGAACTCCACCGGGTGGCCCTCGGCGTCGGCCGAGCCGACCACGTCGCGCGCGGCCTGCTCGAAGGTCCGGATGAACTCCCGGCCGATGATCTTGCGCTTCTCCTCGGGGTCGGACACCCCGGCCAGCGCCGACAGGAACTGCTCCTTCGCGTCGACGACGACCAGGTCGACCCCGGTGGCCGCAACGAACTCCTCCTCGACCTGCTCGGCCTCGCCGGAGCGCAGCAGGCCGTGGTCGACGAAGACACAGGTCAGCTGGTCGCCGACGGCCTTCTGCACCAGGGCCGCCGCGACGGAGGAGTCCACGCCGCCGGACAGGGCGCAGAGCACGCGCCCCTCGCCGACCTGCTCGCGGATCGACTCGACGAGGTCCTCGACCACGTTGGACGCGGTCCACGTCGGCTCCAGCCCGGCGCCACGCAGGAGGAAGTTCTCCAGCACCCGCTGGCCGAACGTGGAGTGGATCACCTCGGGGTGCCACTGCACGCCGTAGAGCTTGCGCTCGTCGTCCTCGAACGCCGCCACCGGTGCCGCCGGCGTCGAGGCGGTGACCCGCATGCCGGCCGGCGCCTCGGAGACCGAGTCGCCGTGCGACATCCACACCGACTGCTCCGGGGTCTGCCCGTTGAACAGGGTGGAGGCCGTGTCGGAGACGGTGGCCATCGTGGCGCCGTACTCGCGCAGCCCGGTGTGCGCCACCGTTCCGCCGAGCGCCTGCACCATCGACTGGAAGCCGTAGCAGATGCCGAACACCGGCACCCCGGCCTCGAGCAGCGCGGCGTCGAGCGCGGGGGCACCCTCGTCGTAGACCGAGGACGGCCCACCGGAGAGCACCACGGCGGCCGGGTCCTTGGCGAGCATGTCCGCCACCGGCATGGTGTGCGGGACGACCTCGCTGTAGACGTTGGCCTCCCGCACGCGGCGGGCGATCAGCTGGGCGTACTGCGCCCCGAAGTCGACGACGAGGACGGGTCGGGCCTGGAGCGCTTCAGTCACCCGGCAAGGGTAACGGCGGCCAGCTGGGCCTCGACCTCCCGGGCCACCTTGCGCTCCACGATGAACGGCAGCACGGGGATGAAGCCGGCCAGCATGATCCGGACCATGCGGCCCAGGCTCCACCCGGCCTTGAAGCCGAGGTTGGCGGTGGAGATCACGTAGACGAAGTAGATCAGGCCGTGGATCGGGCTCCAGGTCTCCGACGGCTTGGGGTTGTCGAAGCCGTAGTGGATGACCACCACGACGACGAGGATGAACAGGGCGATACCGGCGACGACCGACATCACCTTGTAGAACCCCAGCGCCTTGCGGACGGACTCCGCCTTCGCGCCGTCGATCGCCTGCTCAGACATCCGATACCTCTCTCTCGGGGGCCGGCGCCGGATGCGCCTGGCCCTCCTTCTGCTCACGCTCGTACTCGTCACGCACCATCCTCCACCACATGTAGAGGGCGAAGAGCGCGAAGATCCACCACTGCACGGCGTATGCCGCGTTGCGCAGTGCCAGCCCCGCGCCCACGGGTGCGGGCGGCGGCACCCGGACGATCCCGGGGCCGGTGGCCGACGTCACGTCGGGCCGCTCGGCCGTGGCGAACACGAAGGCGTTGTAGATGCGCCCGTCCCAGCGGTTGGCCAGGTCAGCCAGGTCGACCGAGCCGAGCTGCCCCTCCGGCAGGGAGGCCGCGGCATCGGCCGGGGCCTCCGCCGGGGCCAGGCTGCCGGTGACGGTCACCGGGCCCGTGGTGGGCCGCGTCGCCCGGGCCGGGTCGGTGACGAAGCCGCGGACGACGGCCAGGCGCGCGCCCGTGCCGTCGACCACGAGGGGCGTGACCACCCAGTAGCCCTTGCTGCCGTGCAGGAGGCGAGGGGTCACGAGGACCTGCTCCGCCGCGTCATACCGGCCGGTGGCGGTCACCCGCCGGCCCGAGCCGTCCGGGGGGAACGAGGCGTTGGGCTGCACCACCGTCGTGAGCGCGGCGACCGGCCGCGAGGGCGCCGCCTTGATGGCCTCGGTGCGCCCCTTGTCGCGGGCGACGTTGAGCTGCCAGAGCCCGAGCAGCGTGAAGGTGACCATGACGACGACGACCAGGGCCAACAGCCCCAGCCAGCGGGGTCGAAGGGCGGTCCGCAGCACGCCCACAGGCTAGGTGACGTGGCTGGGAGGCCCGTCGGCACCTGCCCCGGGTTGACCTCGAGCGGGCTTGATGTCGTCCCCTGGGAGCCGTGCCCGACCACCCCCGGCCCGCCTCGTCGCCCGCCCGAAAACCGGTGTCCCCGCGTCAGTGCCCGCCCCTACCGTGGGTCCCCTGATGCAGCCGCTGCCCTACGCCGACCCCGGCAACCCCGACCTGCGCAGCCCGTCCCGACTCCTGTGGTGGGTCGCCCGGGGACAGTGGCGCACCTTGCTCTGCGGCATCTGCTTCGGCGTGGTGTGGATGGTCAGCCAGGCGCTCCTGCCGCTGGCGGTCAGCCGCGGCATCGACCAGGGGGTCATCGCCCACGACACGGGCCGCCTGCTGCTGTGGGGCGGGGTGATCCTGCTGCTCGGCGCGATCGGGGCCGCGTCGGGCGCGGCGCGCCACCGGTTCGCCGTCGAGAACTGGCTGCGCTCCTCCTACCGTTCCGTGCAGCTCATCGGCTACAAGGGCGCCGACACCGGCGAGGCCCTGCCCCGGTCGATCCCGACCGGGGAGGTCGTCGCGACCGTCGCCTCCGACTCCCTGCGCCTCGGTGGCCTGTATGACGTGACCGCCCGCTTCGCGGGCGCGGTGGTGTCCTACGTCGTCGTCGCGGTCGTGCTGCTCGGCACGAGCCGGCCGCTCGGCCTGCTGGTGCTGCTGGGGGTGCCCGTTCTCGTGGCGTCGCTGTCCTTCATCCTGCGCCCGCTGCAGAGTCGCCAGGCCGCCCAGCGCGAGGAGTCCGGCAAGCTGACCACCCTCGGCGCCGACACCGTCGCCGGCCTGCGGGTGCTGCGCGGCATCGGCGGCGAGCAGACGTTCCTGCGCCGCTACGAGGCCCAGTCCCAGCAGGTGCGCCTGGTCGGGGTGAACGTCGCGGGGGTGCAGGCCGCCCTCGACGCGGCACAGGTCCTGCTGCCGGGCGTCTTCGTCGTGCTGGTCACCTGGCTCGGCGCGCGGTTCGCCCTCGCGGGCACCATCACCCCCGGAGACCTGGTCGCCTTCTACGGCTACTCGGCCTTCCTCGTCATCCCGCTGCGCACCGCGACCGAGTTCGCCGACCGGGCCACCCGGGCTCTCATCGGGGCGCGCAAGATCATCCGCGTGCTGTCGGTCGAGCCCGACCACGCCGACCCGACCGTGGCGCCTGGTTCCGGGGCGTCGCAGGTGCCGGCGGCCGAGCCGGCTGCCGGCTCGGCCCTGGTCGACCCCACCAGCGGAGTCTCCATCGAGCCCGGCACGATGACCGCCGTGGTCTCGGTCCGCCCCGAGGAGTCCTCGGCCCTCGCCGACCGGCTGGGCCGGTTCGGCCACACCCGCAGCCACGCCCGCCTCGGCGGCGTCGACCTGGCCGACCTGCCCCTGGGGACCGTGCGCCGCCGGATCGTGGTCAGCGAGAACGACCCCCGGCTGTTCACCGGCACCCTGCGCGCCGAGCTCGACCCGCGCGGGCGACACGACGACGCGGCGATCCTGCAGGCGCTGTCGGTGGCCAGCGGCGAGGACGTCCTCGAGGCGCTGCCCGCTGGCCTGGACAGCGAGGTCGAGGAGCGCGGCCGGTCCTTCTCCGGCGGTCAGCGGCAACGACTCGCGCTCACCCGTGCGCTGCTCACCGGCGCCGAAACCCTTGTGCTGGTCGAGCCGACCAGCGCCGTCGACGCCCACACCGAGGCCCGGATCGCCGGACGGCTCGCCGAGGCCCGGCGCGGACGCACCACGGTGGTGATGACCGCCAGCCCGCTGGTGCTCGACCAGGCCGACCGCGTCGTCTTCCTCGAGCAGGGCCGGGCGGTCGCCGCCGGGACGCACCACGAGCTGATGGCGAGCTGCACGGCATACCGCGACACCGTCGCGCGAGGGGAGTAGGGCTGACATGGCACTGACCACCGAACCGGCCGCGCGGACCCTGCCCGTGGCCAACGTGGCCTCGGTGCGCACCCATGCCCGCGGCCTGCTGCGGGAGCACCGGGGCGCGATGGCCCGGGTCGTGGGGCTGCACGCCCTCGCCGCGCTCGCGGCGCTGGCCGCGCCGCGGCTCATCGGCAGCCTGGTCGACGCCGTCACCCACGGCACGACGCAACAGCACGTCGACACCCTGGCCCTCTGGCTCGCGGTGTCGGTCGTCCTGCAGACGGGGCTGATGTGGGCCGCGCGGCGCGAGTCGTTCGTCATGGGCGAGACGGTGTTCGCCGAGCTGCGCGAGCAGTTCATCGCGCGGGTGACCTCGCTGCCGCTGTCCACCGTGGAGCGGGCCGGCACCGGCGACCTCGTCTCGCGCACGACCAACGACGTCGAGGCCCTCTCGCAGGTGGTGCGCTTCGGCATCCCGTCGCTGTTCGTCGCGGTCGTCACCACGGTGCTGACCGTGGCCGCCGCGGTGCTCACCAGCGCCCTGGTGGCCCTGCCGATCGTGCTGGGCGTGCCGCTCATGTGGCTCTCGACCCGCCGCTACCTGCGGCGGGCGCCCGACGGCTACCTGCGCGAGCGGGCCACCTACGCGGTCACCAACGGCGTCATCACCGAGACCGTCGACGGCGCCCGCACCGTGGACGCGCTCGGCCTGGGGCCCCAGCGCCGCCGGCGCATCGACGAGGCGCTGCGGGCCTGCTTCGACGCCGAGGTCTACACCCTGCGGCTGCGCCTGGCGTGGTTCCCCCAGATCGAGTTCGCCTACCTGCTGCCGGTCGCCGGCGCGCTGGTCTGGGGCGGCTGGCTCGTCGCGGCGGGGCACGCCACCGTCGGCACGGTCACCACGGTCGTGCTCTACGTCCAGCAGCTGGCCGGCCCGCTCGATGAGCTGCTCGGCTGGCTCGACGAGATCCAGGTCGGGGCGACGTCACTGGCGCGGGTCATCGGCGTCGCCGACGTGCCGCCGGACCGCGAGGCCACCGGCGCCGTGCCGGCCGACCGGCGCGTCGAGGTCGAGGACGTGCGCTACAGCTACCGCACCGGCCGCGACGTGCTCAAGGGCGTGTCGCTGTCACTGACCCCCGGTGAGCGGCTGGCCATCGTCGGCCCGTCCGGCGCCGGCAAGTCCACCCTGGGGCGGCTGCTCGCCGGCATCGACGGCCCCCGCAGCGGCCGGGTCGAGGTCGGCGGCGTGCGCCTGGTCGACCTCGAGCTGGACCGGCTGCGCGGCGAGGTCGCCCTGGTCACTCAGGAGCACCACGTGTTCGTCGGCACGCTCGAGGACAACCTGCTCCTGGCCCGGCCGGACGCCTCTCGTGAGGTCCTGGTCGACGCCCTGCGTGCGGTCGATGCCGCCGAGTGGGCCCTGGCCCTTCCGGACGGGCTCGACGCCGTCGTCGGCAGCGGGGGCCACCGGCTCACCGAGGCCCAGTCCCAGCAGCTGGCGCTCGCCCGGCTGGTCCTCGCCGACCCGCACACCCTCGTCCTGGACGAGGCGACGTCACTGCTGGACCCGCGCGCCGCACGCCACCTGGAGCGCTCCCTGGCCGCCGTCGTCGAAGGCCGCACGGTCGTCGCGATCGCCCACCGGCTGCACACGGCGCACGACGCCGACCGGGTCGCCGTGGTCGAGGACGGGGACATCTCCGAGATCGGCACGCACCACGAGCTGATCGAGGCCGACGGCGCCTACGCCGCCCTCTGGCGGTCGTGGCGGGACGAGCCGGAGCCGGCCAGATCCGGGACAAAACACCCGTAACCCGGGTCAGGTCGCGTCGTTCTCATGGCGGTCGGACGCTCACGCTCCGGCCTCGGTGCGGCTGCGAACTCCACCCCCGGCTCGTTCGCAGCCGCACCACAGTCCCCGGAGCTCAGTGCATCTGCACTTGCAGGGGGGTGCAGATGCACCTCACTCCGGGGCCCTGTGTTGCACAGGGGTGACACGGGGTCCCGCCCCGGCCGGCTCGTCCGGCCGGGGCGTCGTGCTGTCCGGGGCGTCGTGCTGTTCGGGGCGTCTCGCAGGGGGCACCGCCTTCCGCAGCGCCTCCGGACGGCTGACGGCTCAGCCCGCCGGGACCACCGCGTCCCTGGCCGCCACCGGCTCCAGGCGCTCGTAGGCGACACCCTGCGCCGGCCGCGGGTCGGCCTCTCCGGCGTTGGGCCACAACGACATCGCGCGCTCCGCCTGCGCGGTGATCGTCAGCGACGGGTTCACCCCGAGGTTGGCCGAGACCGCGGACCCGTCGACGACGTGCAGCCCCGGGTAGCCCCACACCCGGTGGTACGGGTCGACCACACCGGTCTGCGGCGAGTCGCCGATGACCGCACCGCCGAGGAAGTGCGCCGTCATCGGGATGTCGGCGATCTCCCCCAGCGAGCTGCCCGGGAAGGCGCGCAGGCCGGTGCGCTCGGACAGCCGCGCGGCCAGCCGGCGCAGGGCGACGTTGGCCGCCGGGATCCACGTCGGGTTGGGCTCGCCGTGGCCCTGGCGGGAGGTCAGCCGGACCCGTCCGAACAGCCCCCGCCGGGGCGAGACGGTCAGCGAGTTGTCCCGGCTCTGCATGACCAGGCCGATGATCGTGCGCTCGCTCCAGCGGAAGACCGAGAAGGAGCGGATGAAGACCACGGGGTGGCGCAGCGCCTCACCGAGGAAGCGGACCGGCCGCGGCACCCGCCCGCCGCCGTCGACGAGGATCGTCGCGAGCAGCCCCATCGCGTTGGACCCCTTGCCGTAGCGGACGTTCTCCACGTGCGTGTCGGCGTCGGGGTGGAACGAGGACGTGATCGCCACGCCCCGGGTCAGGTCGATGTCGCGGGGCGCGCGCTCGGTCATGGCGCCGCCGAGCGCTTCGCTGTTGGTGCGGGTGAGCTCCCCGAGGCGAGGCGAGAGGTCTGCCAGCTCACCGGCATACCGGAGGCGGTGCAGCAGCTGCTGGCTGCCCCAGGCTCCGGCCGCGAAGACCACCTGTCCCGCCGTGACCGTATGCCGTGACTTGCGCAGCCATGCCCCCGTCGCCTCGGTGGTCACGAGGTAGCCCGCCTCGCGGCGGGCCTCGTCCACGGGTCGCACGGAGACCACCGTGCGCAGCGGCTCGATGCTCACGCCCCGCCGCTCGGCGAGGGCGAGGTAGTTCTTGACCAGCGTGTTCTTGGCCCCGACGCGGCAGCCGACCATGCAGTTGCCGCACTGGGTGCAGCCGGTGCGGTCGGGGCCGGCGCCACCGAAGTAGGGGTCGGGCACCCGCTGCCCGGGCGGGCCGAAGAACACCCCGACGGGGGTCTTGCGGAAGGTGTCACCGACGCCGAGGTCCTCGGCGGTCTGGCGCATCAGCTGCTCGACCGGGCCGTCGCAGGGGTTGGTGACCACGCCGAGCATCCGGGAGGCGGTGGCGTAGTGGGGCGCCAGCTCGGCCTGCCAGTCGGTGATGTGCCCCCACTGCGGGTCGCGGAAGAACGGGGTCGGGGGCACGTAGAGGGTGTTGGCGTAGTTCAGCGAGCCACCGCCGACCCCCGCGCCGGCGAGGATCATCACGTCGGGCAGCCGGTGGATCCGTTGCACGCCAAAGCACTTCAGCCGCGGGGCCCACAGGTAGCGGCGCAGGTCCCAGGACGTGCGGGCGAAGTCGGTGTCGGCGAAGCGCCGGCCGGCCTCGTAGACGTGGACCCCATAGCCCTTCTCGGCCAGCCGCAGCGCCGTGACCGAGCCGCCGAAGCCGGAGCCGATGACGACGACGTCGTGGTCGACCTGCCGCGGCGTCGCTGGCGTGGCGCTCACCGGCGGCCGACCCGCTTCATCACCGACAGGGCCAGCGTCAGGGTGTGCGCCCACGTCTCGTCGCTCATCCCGAACGGCGGCCCGAAGCCGAGGACGTGCTGCGTGGTGATGTTCTGCACCTCGGTGTACTTGTGGATGCCCTCCCCGCCGTGACGGCGGGACAGCCCGGAGTCCTTCATGCCGCCCATCGGCGCGGCGACGCTGCCCCAGGCGGCCGCGTAGGCCTCATTGATGTTGACGGTGCCGGCCTTGATGGCGGCGGCGATGCGCCGGCCGCGGCGGACGTCGCGGGTCCAGACCGAGGCGTTGAGGCCGTAGTCGCTGTCGTTGGCCAGGGTGACCGCCTCGGCGTCGGAGCCGACGAGGTAGACCGAGACCACCGGGCCGAACGTCTCCTCGTCGCGGCAGGCCATCTCCGGGGTGACGTCGGTGAGGACGGTCGGCTCGTAGAAGTACGGCCCGAGGTCGGGTCGGGCGATGCCGCCGGTCAGCACGCGCGCGCCCTGGCGGCGGGCGTCCTCGACGTGGGCGCTGACCCGCTCGAGCTGGGCGGCCGAGGCCAGGGTGCCCATGTCGGTGCCGTAGGCCAGCTCCGGGCCGAGCCGCAGCTGCTGCACCGCCGGGACGAACCGCTGCAGGAACGCCTCGGCGATGTCCTGGTGCAGGGCCAGGCGCTCCACCGAGACGCACAGCTGTCCGGCGGAGGAGAAGCAGGCGCGCACCGCCCCCTCGACCGCGCGGTTCAGGTCGGCGTCGGCGGCGACGTACATCGTGTTCTTGCCGCCGAGCTCGAGGGAGACCCCGACCAGGCGCCGCGCGGCGGACTCGGCGACGGTGCGCCCGGTCGCGGTGGAACCGGTGAAGCAGACGTAGTCACCGCGGTCGACGACGGCCTGGCCGATGGTGCGCCCGTCGCCGAGGACCACCTGGAGGACGCCGTCGGGCACCCCGGCCTCGCGCAGCAGCGCCACGGCCTTCAGCGCGGTCAGCGCGGTCTGGGTGTCGGGGCGCAGCACCACGGCGTTGCCGGCCAGCAGGGCAGGCAGCGCGTCGGTGATCGCCATCGACAGCGGGTAGTTCCACGGGGAGACGATGCCCACGACCCCCTTGGGGTGGCGCACCTCGACGGCCTGGCTGAGCAGGGGGAACAGGCCCTGGCGGTGCCGCGGCCGCAGGTAGGACGAGGCCCGCCGCGCGTAGTGCCGGGCCACGATCGCGGTGTCGGCGACCTCCTCGAACGCGTGCAGGCGCGCCTTGCCCGACTCGAGCTGGATGAGGTCGAGCAGCTCCACCTGCTCGGCGAGGACCAGGTCGTGGAAGCGCAGCAGCACCCCCGCACGGTGCGCCAGCGGGGTCCGTTCCCACGAGCGCTGAGCGGCGCGTGCCCCGGCGAAGGCGACCTCGACGTCCTCGACGCTGCTCATCGGCAGGCTGGCCAGCGGCGCCCCGGTCATCGGGGTGTGGGTCAGCACCGTCTGCGGGCGTGGGGCGCACACCACCAGGGAGGTCAGCCGGCGTGCGAGGGCCGGGTCGACGGCATACGTCGCGGTGGGGTCGGTCTCGGGGTCGGCGAGGGTCTCCGGGGGCATGAGGGCAGGGTATTTCGCTCCCGCCCGGCTGGCTACCCGTCGGTAACCACGGTGGACAGCCGGGGAATCAGCTGAGCGGGACGATCTCCGGTGCCCCGAGGCGGGCGGAGTCGGCCGTCTCGTCGTCGGGCTGCTCCTGGGAGGCCCGCTCCGCCTCGACCCGCGCGAGGTAGTGCTCGATCTCCTTGCGCTGCTGCTCGGCGCTCCAGCCGAGCACCGAGGCCATCAGGGTCGCGGCAGCCTCCGCCGTGGACACTCCGCGGTCCCACGTCTCGATCGAGATGCGGGTGCGCCGGGTCAGCACGTCGTCGAGGTGCCGGGCACCCTCGTGGGTGCAGGCGTAGACGACCTCGGCGGCGAGGTAGTCGTCAGCGCCGGGCAGCGGGCGCGCCAGGTCGGGGTCCTCGGCGCACAGGTCGAGGACCTCCTCGACCATCGAGCCGTAGCGGCCCAGCAGGTGCTCGACGCGGGCGACGTGCACGCCGTAGCGGGTGGCCGTGCGGTGCCGGGCGTTCCACGCCGCGTCGTAGCCCTCGGCCCCCAGCAGCGGGATGCGCGCGGTGCACGAGCCCGGCACGCGCCCGTCCAGGCCGCGGGCCACCTCGTCGACGGCGTCGGCGGCCATGACGCGGTAGGTCGTGTACTTCCCTCCGGCGACGACGACCAGGCCCGGCGTGGGGTGGCCGACCACATGCTCGCGGGAGAGCTGGGAGGTCTGCTCGCTCTCGCCCGCGAGCAGCGGGCGCAACCCGGCATACACGCCCTCGACGTCCTCCCGGGTGAGCGGGGTGAGCAGGACGGAGTTCACGCGCTCGAGCAGGTAGTCGATGTCCCGGCTGCTGGCCGCCGGGTGCGCCTTGTCCAGGCTCCAGTCGGTGTCGGTGGTGCCGATGATCCAGTGCCGACCCCACGGGATGACGAAGAGGACCGACTTCTCGGTGCGCAGGATCAGCCCGCTCTGGGACTGGATCCGGTCCCGCGGCACGACCAGGTGGATGCCCTTGCTGGCCCGCACGCGGAACTGGCCGCGCTGCCCCACCATCGCCTGGGTGTCATCAGTCCACACGCCGGTGGCGTTGAGGACCTGCTTGGCGCGGATCTCCAGCTCCCGGCCGGTCTCGAGGTCGCGGACCTTGACCCCGGTGACCCGCTCGCCCTGGCGCAGGAAGCCGGTGACGCGCGCGCGGTTCGCGGCGAGCGCGCCGTAGGAGACGGCCGTGCGCACGAGGGTCATCGTGTGCCGGGCGTCGTCGACCTGGGCGTCGTAGTACTGCACCGCTCCGACGAGGGAGTCCTTGCGCAGGCTGGGGACCAGCGACAGCGCCTGCCGCCGGGTCAGGTGCCGGTGCCGGGGCACGCCCCGGGCGGAGGACGCCACCGCGCCCAGGGAGTCGTAGAGGGTCAGGCCGGCCCCGACGTAGGGCCGCTCCCAGAGGCGGTGGGTCAGCGGGTAGACGAAGGGCACCGGCCGGACCAGGTGCGGGGCCAGGGTGCGCAGCAGCAGCGCCCGCTCCCGCAGGGCCTCGCGCACGAGCCGGAAGTCGAGCATCTCCAGGTAGCGCAGGCCACCGTGGATCAGCTTGCTGGACCGGCTCGAGGTGCCCGAGGCCCAGTCGCGGGCCTCCAGGATGGCCACGGACAGGCCACGGGTGGCGGCGTCGAGCGCCGCCCCGGCCCCCACGACCCCGCCGCCGATGATGACGACGTCGAGCTCCTCCTCCTGCATGGCGGCGAGCGCACGGGTGCGTTCGGCCGGGGACAGGGCGGTGGACTCCATCGGGACTCCCTCGGGTGTCAGCTGCGCTGGTAGGGCGCGACGACGACCTCGACGCGCTGGAACTCCTTCAGGTCGGAGTAGCCGGTGGTGGCCATGGCCCGCTTCAGCGCTCCGATGAGGTTGGTGGTGCCGTCCGCGACGCGGCCGGGCCCGAGCAGGATCTCCTCGAGCGAGCCGAGCGCCCCCACCGCGACGCGCTCGCCGCGCGGCAGCTGCTGGTGGTGGGCCTCCGGGCCCCAGTGGTATCCGCGGCCGGGAGCCTCGGTCGCGCGCGCCAGGGCCGCGCCGAGCATGACGGCGTCGGCGCCACAGGCCACGGCCTTGATGATCTCCCCGCTGCGGCCCATGCCGCCGTCGGCGATGACGTGCACGTAGCGGCCGCCGGACTCGTCCATGTAGTCGCGGCGCGCGGCGGCGACGTCGGCGATGGCCGAGGCCATCGGGGCGTGGATGCCCAGGGTCAGGCGGGTGGTGTGGGCGGCGCCCCCGCCGAAGCCGACGAGCACGCCGGCCGCGCCGGTGCGCATGAGGTGCAGGGCGGCCGTGTAGGACGCGGCCCCGCCCACGATGACCGGCACGTCGAGCTCGTAGATGAAGCGCTTGAGGTTCAGCGGCTCGGCCCGGCCGGAGACGTGCTCGGCCGAGACGGTGGTGCCGCGGATGACGAACAGGTCGACGCCGGCGTCGACGACGGTCTTCCAGTGCTCCTGGGTCCGCTGCGGCGACAGGGCGCCGGCGACGGTGATGCCCGCCTCCCGGATCTGCTTGAGCCGCTGGGAGATCAGCTCGGGCTTGATGTCCTCGGCGTAGATCTCCTGCATCCGCGAGGTCGCCGACTCCGGGCCGAGCGCGGCGATCTCGGCCAGCAGCGGCGCCGGGTCCTCGTAGCGGGTCCACAGGCCCTCGAGGTCGAGCACCGGCAGGCCGCCGAGCTTGCCGAACGCGATCGCGGTCTCGGGCGACATGACCGAGTCCATCGGCGCCGCGATGACCGGCAGGTCGAAGTGGTAGGCGTCGATCTGCCAGGAGACCGAGACCTCCTCGGGGTCGCGGGTGCGCCGCGAGGGCACGACCGCGATGTCGTCGAAGGAGTAGGCGCGGCGACCGCGCTTGCCGCGGCCGATCTCGATCTCAGTCACGCCGCAAGGCTACCGGCGACGCAACTGCGCCCGTGCCCCGCATCGGCGGGGGCACGGGCGCGGTCGGCACGAGGGCCTCAGCGCCGGCTGTAGTTGGGCGCCTCGACGGTCATCTGGATGTCGTGCGGGTGGCTCTCCTTCAGGCCCGCGGAGGTGATCCGCACGAACCGGCCCCTGGCCTGCAGCTCGGGGATCGTCGGGGCTCCGACGTAGAACATCGACTGTCGCAGGCCACCGATGAGCTGGTAGGCCACCGCGGCGAGCGGCCCGCGGTAGGGCACCTGGCCCTCGATGCCCTCGGGCACCACCTTGTCGTCGTCGGTGACGTCGCCCTGGAAGTAGCGGTCCTTGGAGTAGGACTGGCCGCGCCCGCGGGTCTGCATCGCCCCGAGGGAGCCCATGCCGCGGTAGGACTTGAACTGCTTGCCGTTGATGAAGACCAGCTCGCCCGGGCTCTCCTCGCAGCCGGCCAGCAGCGACCCGAGCATGACGGTGTCGGCGCCGGCGACGAGCGCCTTGGCGATGTCCCCGGAGTACTGCAGGCCGCCGTCGCCGATGACCGGCACGCCGGCCGCCTTGCACGCCAGGGACGCCTCGTAGATCGCGGTGACCTGCGGGACGCCGACACCGGCGACCACGCGGGTGGTGCAGATCGAGCCCGGGCCGACTCCGACCTTGACGCCGTCGGCGCCCGCGTCGATGAGGGCCTGAGCGCCATCACGGGTGGCGACGTTGCCGCCGACGATGTCCACGTGGGCGGCGGCCGGCTCGCCCTTGAGCTTGCGGATCATGTCGGTCACGCCCTGGGCGTGGCCGTTGGCGGTGTCGACGATGAGCAGGTCGACCCCGGCCTCGACCAGTGCCATGGCACGGTCCCATGAGTCACCGAAGAAGCCGATGGCGGCACCGACGCGCAGCCGGCCGGACTCGTCCTTGGTCGCCAGCGGGAACTGCTCGGACTTGGTGAAGTCCTTGACGGTGAACAGACCCTTGAGCCGGCCCGCGCCGTCGACGAGCGGCAGCTTCTCGATCTTGTTCTTCGCCAGCAGCGCCAGGGCCTCGGTCTTGTCGACCCCCACCGGGGCCGTGACCAGCGGCATGCGGGTCATGACCTCCTCGACGCGGCGCGAGAAGTCGGTCTCGAAGCGCAGGTCGCGGTTGGTGATGATGCCGACGAGCAGGCCGTCGGGGTCGACCACCGGCAGGCCCGAGACGCGGAAGCGGCCGCAGACCTCGTCGACGTCGGCCAGCGTCGCGTCCGGCGTGGTCGTCACCGGGTCGGTGACCATGCCCGACTCGGAGCGCTTGACCAGGTCGACCTGGGCGGCCTGGTCCTCGATCGAGAGGTTGCGGTGCAGGATGCCGAGGCCGCCCTGGCGGGCCATGGCGATGGCCATGCGCGCCTCGGTGACCGTGTCCATGGCCGCCGACACCAGCGGCAGCTTGACGGTGATGTTGCGCGAGAGGCGGGCCGTGGTGTCGGCCTCGCTGGGGATGACGTCGGTCGCGCCCGGGAGCAGCAGGACGTCGTCGAAGGTCAGGCCGAGGTTGGCGAACGGAGCAGGGACGTCGGGGGCAGCCTCGATGCTCATTGAGCGATTCTACGGCAGCGCCCGAGCGCCACCGGACGGCCGCCGGCGGCAGCCGTTGCCCATGTCACGGCAGGTCAGCGCAGCAGGCCCTGACGGAAGGCCAGCGCCACGGCGTGCGCCCGGTCCAGAGCGCCGAGCTTGTGCAGCAACCGCTTGGCGTGGGTCTTGACCGTCTCGGCGGCGAGGAAGAGCTCGGCTCCGATCTCGGGGTTGCTCAGCCCCCGGCTCATCCCCTCCAGCACCGCCAGCTCCCGCGGCGTCAGCGGGGTCGGGCCCGCCGGGGGACGCAGGCTCGCCCGCGCGATGCCCTGCGCGACGACGTGGACCAGCTGCTCGCGGCCGACGTCCTCGTGCACGTAGCCGATCGCCCCGGCGGCCACCGCCTCGGCCACCGGGTCGGTGTGGCCGGTCGGCGCGATCATCACGACGTTGGCGCTGGGCTGGGCCTCGAGCAGCTTGGGCAGCATCGCCGCCCCGTCGACCTGCGGCCCGTCGGCTTCCAGCAGGGTCAGCGTCGGGCGCTCCATCACGACGCGCGCCAGGGCCTCCTGCGCCGAGTCGACCGTGATCACGCGGGTCACGCCGTGGACCTGCTGCACCGACTGGCGCAGCCGCTCCCGTGCCCCCGGGTCACCCACGCACACCAGCACCGTCGACATCGCGCCCCCCACGTTTCCGCCCAAGCGATGGTGGGCACACCCTAGGTGCTGGGCCAATACCTTGTCGCCGGATTCTCTCGGGTGGTGGTCGCCAATGTCTTGAAGATTTCTTGACACTCGATCCCTGTTCACACCCGGTGGCCACAGGTAGCGTCCCGGGGACGGGGGTGGCTTGGGCCGGCCACACGTCACGGTGTGCCCGATCCACGACACGACCTGTTGTGCAGGCAACAGACGACAGTGCAAGGCCAGGAAAGACAGCACGCTGCTCCGGCCCGAGGGGCCGGGACGATGGAGGAGGCACCATTGGCCGAAATCTCTCGCTTGCCGGGGCCGGTTGCGGATCTGTGGGATTGGCAGCTCGAAGGCTCCTGCCGGCGCGAAAACCCCGATGTGTTCTTCCACCCCGAGGGCGAGCGAGGCCCCGCCCGGCGCAACCGTGACAGCGCCGCGAAGGCCGTCTGCCGGGCGTGCCCGGTGCTCACCCAGTGTCGCTCGCACGCACTGAAGGTGCGTGAGCCCTACGGCGTCTGGGGCGGCATGACCGAGGACGAGCGCGAGGCGGCCTACACCGGCACGACGGCCATCCCGGCCGCCAGCTGACACCGCCGCTGGCAGCAAGGGCCGTGACCCACCCGGGTCACGGCCCTTGTCGTATGTCGTGCCCTCGCCTCCCGCACCCCTCGTCTGGGCGCCCGGCATACCGCCCGTGACACGGTTTCGTCACACCCACGCGGCTACGTCTCCGCGGAACTGTGACGAACCTGCGCGCGGGCTGCGGCCCGGTGCCACGCCCGTTGCCCTGGTCGTCCGCTCAACCGGGATGATGGACCCGTGAACCAGACGATCGACGTGCCCATCCGTGACGAGGCCATCCGTCTCGGCCAGCTGCTCAAGCTCGCCAACGCCGTCGAGGACGGCGCCCAGGCCCGCACGGCCATCGAGGCCGGGGAGGTCAGCGTCGACGGCGAGGTCGAGACCCGCCGCGGCCGCCAGGTCCAGGTCGGCAGCACCGTCGAGATCGGCACCACGGTCATCAACGTCGTCGCCGCCTGACCCCGGCGACGGACGCGCACTTTCGTCACCTCCGCGCGGCTTTGTACCGGGTCAGGTGTGACGAACCTGGTCCCGTCCTGGCGATGCCAGGTTCGGCACTGGTCCAGCTCGGCCCGCCGTCGGTGACAGGAGAGGTATGCCGCGCGCCCGCGTTGGTCTGAACGGTGACCACGTCGGCGGCTCGGGTGATGGCGGCAGCGCCGTCAAGGAGCGCAGCGACAGGCGCCGGGCCATTGCCCCGGCCGCACGCGAGGTGAGCCGGGAGACGAACGCAGCCGCAGGCAAGGCGAGGGGCGGCAGGGACGCAGCCACGCGGGTGGTTCGCCATACAGACGCAGCGAAGGCCGCAACCCGAGCGGGTTGCGGCCTTCGCCGTGTGGAGCGGTGGGTCAGTGACCGTGGCCGTGACCGTGCCCGTGGCCGCCGGCCTCGGGCTCCTCCTCGACCTTCTTCTCGACCACCAGGGTGTCGGTGGTGAGCACCATCGAGGCGATCGACGCGGCGTTGCGCAGCGCCGAGCGGGTCACCTTGACCGGGTCGATGACGCCGGCCTTGACCAGGTCGGTGTACTCCCCGGTCGCGGCGTTGAGGCCGTTGCCGACCGCGAGCTCGCGGACCTTGGAGACGGCGACGTAGCCCTCCAGGCCGGCGTTCTCGGCGATCCAGCGCAGCGGCTCGGCCGCGGCCTTGCGCACGATGTTGGCGCCGGTGGCCTCGTCACCCTCGAGCGCGAGCGTGTCGAGCACCGCGGAGGCGTGGACGAGGGCGGAGCCGCCACCGGCGACGATGCCCTCCTCGATCGCCGCGCGGGTTGCCGAGATGGCGTCCTCGATGCGGTGCTTCTTCTCCTTGAGCTCGACCTCGGTGTGCGCGCCGACCTTGATCACGCAGACGCCGCCGGAGAGCTTGGCGAGGCGCTCCTGGAGCTTCTCGCGGTCCCAGTCGGAGTCGGTGCGCTCGATCTCGGCCTTGATCTGGTGCACGCGGGCCGCCACGTCGTCAGCAGCGCCGGCGCCGTCGACGATCGTGGTGTTGTCCTTGGTGACGACGACGCGGCGGGTCTGGCCCAGCACGTCGAGGTCGGCCTGGTCGAGCTTGAGCCCGACCTCCTCGGAGATGACCTGGCCACCGGTGAGGACGGCCATGTCCTGCAGCATCGCCTTGCGGCGGTCACCGAAGCCGGGCGCCTTGACGGCGACGGCGTTGAAGGTGCCGCGGATCTTGTTGACCACCAGGGTGGACAGGGCCTCGCCCTCGATGTCCTCGGCGATGATCAGCAACGGCTTGCCCGACTTGACGACCTTCTCCAGCACCGGCAGCAGGTCGGCGACGGCGGAGATCTTGCCCTGGTTGATCAGGACGTAGGCGTCCTCGAGGACGGTCTCCATGCGCTCGGCGTCGGTGACGAAGTAGGGCGAGAGGTAGCCCTTGTCGAACTGCATGCCCTCGGTGAAGTCGAGCTCCATCGCGGTCGTGGAGGACTCCTCGACCGTGATGACGCCGTCCTTGCCGACCTTGTCGAACGCGTCGGCGATGAGGTCGCCGATGGTGGCGTCCTGCGCGGACAGCGTGGCGACCTGGGCGATCTCGTCCTTGCCCTCGACCTCGCGGGCCGTGTCGAGCAGGCGGGTGTTGACCGCCTCGACGGCCTTGTCGATGCCGCGCTTGAGGCCGGCGGGGGCGGCGCCCGCGGCAACGTTGCGCAGGCCCTCCTTGACCATGGCCTGGGCCAGGACCGTGGCCGTCGTCGTGCCGTCACCGGCGACGTCGTTGGTCTTGGTCGCGACCTCCTTGGCGAGCTGGGCGCCGAGGTTCTCGTAGGGGTCCTCGAGCTCCACCTCACGGGCGATGGTCACGCCATCGTTGGTGATGGTGGGGGCGCCCCACTTCTTGTCGATGACGACGTTGCGGCCCTTGGGGCCGAGCGTCACCTTGACGGCGTTGGCGAGGGCGTCCACACCGCGCTCGAGCGCCTTGCGGGCGGAGTCGTCGAACTCCAGCGTCTTGGGCATGAAGTGTGTCCTTCAGTCGTAAGGGGTGGTTCAACGGACGTGCCCCGACGCGCACCTGGTGTCAGGCACGTCGCCGGGGCGCGTCATACGGAGCAGAAGCTCAGCTGGTGACAACCGCGAGGACGTCGCGGGCGGAGAGGATGAGGTACTCCTCGCCGGCGTACTTGACCTCGGTGCCGCCGTACTTGCTGTAGATGACCTTGTCACCCACGGCAACGTCGAGCGGGACGCGGTTGCCCTTGTCGTCGATGCGGCCGGGACCGATCGCCAGGACCTCGCCCTCCTGGGGCTTCTCCTTGGCGGTGTCCGGGATGACCAGACCGGAGGCCGTCGTCTGCTCGGCCTCGACGGACTTCACGACGATGCGGTCTTCGAGCGGCTTGATGGAAACCGACACGTGCTGACCTCCCCTTCGGGAATGTCGATGTGGACGTTGGTGGAACTGCTCTGGTGCGGTCTGGCGGGTGCGTCGCCGTCGCGGGGGTCGACGCGCCGTGGGGCCGCGGCTGGCACTTGCCGGGGGCGAGTGCCAAGTCAGAATCTAGGTCTGCACTTAGCACTCGGTCAACTCGAGTGCCAGCCGGCGAGCGGTGCGCGGCACGGCCCGCTCATGCGGGAGGATGTGCGCCATGGACCTCGCCGCGGTGGAGAAGCTCGTCTCGGGCGAGGGATGGGGGCTGCTGCAGTCGCTCCCCCCGTATGACGAGTCCACGGCCATGCAGCTCGGCCAGCGACTGCGGGAGGCCGGGTTCGACCCCGAGCTGGTGGCCGCGGCGCTGACCCAGTCGCGGCTGCGTGCCAGGGCGCGCGAGAAGTTCGGGGAGTTCGCCGGCGGGATGATGTTCACCGCCGACGGCCTGGAGCAGGCGACCCGGCTGGAGATCGCCGCGCGGCACGCCTCCCGCTTCCGGGAGGCGGGCGTCCAGCACGTGCTCGACCTCGGCTGCGGCATCGGCTCGGACGCGATGGCGTTCGCCGGGCTCGACCTGGAGGTGACCGCCGTCGACGCCGACGAGGTGGCCGCGGCCATCGCCGGGGTCAACCTGCGTCACTGGCCCTCGGCCCGCACCCTGGTGCGCACCGTCGAGGAGACCGAGCTGCCCACCGGTGAGGCGGCCCGGCACGCCGGCGCGTGGCTCGACCCGGCCCGGCGCACCCCCGGGGTCGCCGACGCCAAGGGCCGGACCCGACGCGTGTTCAGCCTGCAGGCCATCTCCCCCAGCTGGGACACCGTCCGCGAGATCGCGACCGCCCTCCCGGCGACCGGCGCCAAGCTGAGCCCGGCCTTCCCGCACACCTCGCTGCCGCCCGGCGCGGAGGCGCAGTGGACCTCCCTCGGTGGTGAGGTCCTCGAGTGCGCGGTGTGGTGGGGCGGCCTCGTGGACCGCGCCGGGCGCAGCGCGCTGGTCCTCGGACCCGGCGGCGAGGCCTCGACGGTCACCCAGGCCGACGCGCCGCTGCCGGCGCCGACGGCCGCGTCGCTGGCCGACGTGGGCCAGTTCCTCTACGAGCCCGACCGGGCCGTCATCCGCGCCGGCCTGGTGGGCGCGCTCACGGCCGAGACCGACGGCGTCGAGGTGGACACCGGTCTGGGCTACGTCAGCGCCGACCGGGCAGTGGACCTGCCGTGGGCGAGGCGGTTCGTGGTCACCGAGGCGATGCCCTTCCACGTCAAGACGCTGCGCGCCTGGCTGCGCGAGCGCGGCATCGGCAACCTGACGATCAAGAAGCGCGGCGTCAGCACCGACTCCGACACGCTGCGCCGCCAGCTGCGCCTGACCGGCACCACCGAGCTGACCGTGGTGCTGACCCGGGTCGCCGGCCAGCAGGTCGTCCTGGCCGTCCGCCCCGCCTGACCACCTCTCAGAGCTCGGGGTCGGGCTGCGCCCCGTGGTGGCGGACCGCCTCGGCGCCGGCCGCCAGGGCCGCGGCCAGCGCGTCGTCGCGCCCGAGGCCGCGTGCCAGGGCCGCGGCCAGCGCGCCGCAGAACGCGTCCCCGGCCCCGGTCGTGTCGACCACCTCCCCCTCCGGCACGCCCACGGCCGGAGCCGGTATGCCGTCCCACGCCGCGCCGTTCGCCCCGAAGGTCACCAGCAGCGAGCCGGGCAGCAGCTCGGAGTCGGCGAGCGCGAGCGCCTCGTGCTCGTTGACGACCACCGGGTCGGCGAGGGCGACGACGTCGGGCGGGAGGGCGGCATACGGCGCGAGGTTGAGGACCACGCGGGCTCCGCGGTCGGCGGCCCGGCGCACGGCGGCGGCCACCGCCGCGGCGGGCACCTCCATCGACACCAGCAGCACGTCGCCGGGGGCCATCTCCACCAGCGCGGCGAGGTGGTCGGCGGAGACCGCGGCGTTGGCCCCGGGCACCACCACGATGGCGTTCTCGCCGGCGGCGTCCACGGTGATGATCGCGTGCCCGGTCACCTCGCCGCCCACCACCGCGACGGCGCCGGTGTCGATCCCGAGACCGGCCAGCCGGGCCAGGTAGGCCGAGCCACCCGCGTCCTCACCGACCGCCCCGACCATGACCACGTCCGCGCCGGCGCGCCGGGCGGCCACCGCCTGGTTGGCGCCCTTGCCCCCGGCGAAGCGCTCCAGGCCCTCCCCGACCAGGGTCTCCCCCGGCCGCGGGTGCCGCTCGACGCGGGTGACGAGGTCGACGTTGAGCGACCCGAGGACGACGACCCGGCGCGTCGGCGTGCCCATCAGCGGCGGCCGCCGACGGTGTCGAGCCAGAGCCGGGCGTAGCGCTCGGCGTCGACGCCCATCGCCACCGCCACGCTCGTCGGGGCCACGCCGTGCGGGTCATGCGCCAGGTCCCCGGACCAGTCGCGGCGGTCCACGATCGTGCGCCCGCGCGACCAGTGCCCGGCGAGCTCGACCCGGACCGGCAGCTGCTCGGTGCGCAGGCCGGTGCGGTCGATGACGGCGCACACCGCACCGGCGTCGCCGATGGTCGCGTCCGGGGTGTCGAAGCGCTCGCACTGGAACGCGATGAGCTGCCCCGCGAGGTCCCCGGCACCACCCGGATCACCCGCGCGCAGGGTCGCCGCCTCGCCGGCGGTGACCCGCACGTCGTAGAAGACGTCGAGGCCGTACATCGTCACCGGCACGCCCAGCTCGGCGCACGCCTCGAGGACGACGGCCGCGGCCTCGGGGTCGTGCCAGACGTTGAACTCCGCCGAGGCGGTGGCGTTGCCGATGTGGGCGGCCCCGCCCATGAAGACGATCTCGCGCAGCCCCCTGGCCGCCTCGGGCCACATCCGCAGCAGCAGCGCGATGTTGGTGAGCGGCGCCAGCGGCACGAGCGTGATGCGGTTGGACGGCGGCCCGGCGGCGGCGTCGAGGAGCACGTCGAGCAGCATCTCGACCGCGTGGCGTGGGTCCGGCTCGCGGGTCGAGCGGGGCCAGTCGAGGTCGCCCATCCCGTCCTGGCCGTGCACGTGGCGCGCCTCGCGCGGCGGCTCCAGCAGCGGCCGGGCGGCGCCCTGGGCCACCGGCACGTCGGGCCGTCCCGCCGCGTCGAGCACGGTCAGCGTGTTGCGCACGACGTCGTCGACACTGGCGTTGCCGCCGACGCAGGACACGGCGCGCAGGTCCAGCCCGGGGTGGCGCGCCGCGAGCAGCACGGCGCAGGCGTCGTCGACCCCCGTGTCGACGTCGAGGACCACGGGGAGGCCGGGCGTCTGCGGCATGGAGGGACCCTAACGGCCCTGCACCCCGGGCCCCTCCCCCGCCGCGGCACGCCCGTCGAGCACCCGCTCGAGCAGCCGCGGGCTCGCCGGCCACGCACCCAGGAGGGTCTCCCGCGGGACACTGCGGGCGGCATACCGCAGCAGCAGGACCACGGCGACGACGTCGTCCAGCGGCCCGATCACCGGCAGGAACTCCGGGAGCAGGTCGATCGGCGAGACCACCCACACGATGGCCACGAGCAGCGCCACCTTGGCCCGCCGCGGCACGTCCGGGTGCCGCCGCAGCCGGCGCGCGGTGGTCACGCAGGCGGGCAGGAACTCGGCGACGTCCCGCAGCAGCCCGGGTGGCAGCCGGTGCGCGAACAGGACCATGAGGGCGCAGCTGAGCGCCCACAGCCCGGCCAGGACCGCTGCGATGACGAGCAGGCGGGTCATCGGCGTCAGGCCTGGACCAGCGCCACGGGCATCGAGGAGTCGGCCGGCAGGTCCAGCGCGGAGGGCGTGCGCCCGCGGACCACCATCTGCGCCCCGAGCGAGGCGACCATGGCGCCGTTGTCGGTGCACAGGCCCGGGCGGGGCACCCGCAGCCGGATCCCCGCGGCCTCGCACCGCTCCTGGGCCATCGCGCGCAGCCGGCTGTTCGCCGCGACCCCGCCGCCGATGAGCAGGTCCTCGACGCCGTTCTCCCGGCAGGCCAGCACCGCCTTGCGGGTCAGCACGTCGGTGACCGCCTCCTGGAAGCTGGCGGCCACGTCGGCCACCGGCACCGGCTCCCCGGCGCGCTCACGCGTCTCGACCCACCGGGCGACGGCGGTCTTGAGGCCGGAGAAGGAGAAGTCGAACCGGTGCCGCTCCATGTCCCGCGCCGAGGTCAGCCCCCGCGGGAAGTCGATGTATGCCGTGTCCCCCTCGCGCGCGGCACGGTCCACGTGCGGGCCGCCGGGGAAGGGCAGGCCCAGGACCCGGGCGACCTTGTCGAAGGCCTCGCCGGCGGCGTCGTCGATGGTGCTGCCCAGGGAGCGGATGTCGTGGGTGACGTCGGGGACGAGCAGCAGGCTGGAGTGGCCGCCGGAGACGAGCATCGCCATGGTCGGCTCGGGCAGCGGGCCGTGCTCGACGATGTCGACGGCGACGTGGGCGGCGAGGTGGTTGACCCCGTAGAGCGGCTTGCCCAGGGCGACCGCGAGCGCCTTGGCGGCGGCCACCCCGACGAGCAGCGCGCCGGCCAGGCCGGGGCCGGAGGTGACCGCGACCGCGTCGAGGTCGTCCAGCCGGACACCGGCCTGCGCGACGGCCCGCTCGATGGTGGGGATCATCGCCTCCAGGTGCGCCCTGCTGGCCACCTCGGGCACGACGCCGCCGAAGCGGGCGTGCTCCTCGACGCTGCTCGCGACCGCGTCGACCAGCAGCGTCTCGCCGCGGACGATGCCGATGCCGGTCTCGTCGCAGGAGGTCTCGATGCCGAGCACCAGGGGCTGGTCGCTCACGGGGTGTCTCCCTTCAGGTGCAGCCGCATGACGTGGGCGTCCACGCCACCGGGCTGGTAGTACTTGCGTCGCACGGTCAGCAGCTCGAAGCCGCTGCGCTCGTAGAGCCGGCGGGCCGGGTCGTTGTCGGCCCGCACCTCCAGCATGAGGTGCTCGGCGCCGCTGGAGCGCGCGTCCTCCACGAGGTGGTCCAGCAGCACCCGGCCCAGGCCGGTGCCCTGGTGCCCCGGGGCCACAGCGACGGTCATGACGTCGGCCACGTCACCGCCCCGGTCGACCCCGGCGTAGCCGGCCACCGCACCGTCGTCCTGGGCGACGACGTAGGCCCGCCGCGGCCGCCCGGCCAGCTCGGCCCACCACGTCTGCTCGCTCCATGCGTCGTCGGCGAAGAGCTGCCGCTCCAGGGCGACCAGCTCGGGGATGTCCTGCCACTGCATCGGCCGCAGCCGCATCACAGGACCGACTTGCGCGTGACCGACGGCGCGGCGTCCGGGCGGCGCAGGTAGAGCGGCTCGGGCGCGAGCAGCGGCTCGCCCGCCGCGAGCCGGCCGGCGGCGACGGCGGCGAGGTGGCCGGCGCTGACGTCCAGCGGTGCGAGGCCGGACCCGAGCAGGTCGGGGTAGAGCACCGGGCCGCGGCCGACCACGGGGCGGCCGGCGACGCGGTCGACGAGGTCGGAGGGCTTGTCCACGGCCGGGCCCTCGACACAGCGCGGGCCCTCGGCGGTCACGGCGTAGTCGGCCCAGTAGACCTCCTTGCGGCGCGCGTCCGTGGCGACGAGGAAGGACGCGCCGAGCTCGTCCGCCCGCTCGACCCACGCCTGGTGCGCCAGGGCGTCCAGGCTGCACACGCCATACACGGGTATGCCACGGGCGAAGGCGAGCGTGCGCGCCGTCACCAACCCGACGCGCAGGCCGGTGAACGGCCCTGGCCCGACGCCGGCGACGACCGCGGTGACGTCGGCCACCGGGCGGCCGGCCTCGCGCAGGACCTGCTCGACGCCGGGGGCGAGGTGCTCGCCGTGCCGGCGGGCGTCGAGGGTGACGGACTCGGCCAGGACCCGCTGCCCGTCGTGCAGGGCGACGGTGATGGCCGTGGTGGAGGTGTCGATCGCGAGCAGCAGCACGGGGTCAGGCTAACCAGCGAGCAGGGCGTCGAGCTCCGCGGCCGCCGGGCCGGCCCAGCGGTGGCCGTGCCCCTCGATGGTGAGGGTGCGGCGGTCGGTGCCGGTGAGCGTGATCTCGAGGTAGTCCTCGGACAGTCCCTCAGCCAGGCCGTGCCCCCACTCCACGATGGTGACCGAGTCGGCCAGGTCGGCGTCGAGGTCGAGGTCGTCGAGCTCGGCGAAGCCCCCGAGGCGGTAGGCGTCGACGTGGACCAGCGCCGGGCCGCCGACGAGCGAGGGGTGCACCCGGGCGATGACGAAGGTCGGGGAGGTGATCGGCCCGCGCACGCCCAGGCCCTCGGCGATGCCCTGGGTCAGCGTGGTCTTGCCCGCCCCCAGGTCGCCGGTGAGCAGCAGCAGGTCACCCGGCCGGAGCGTGCGGCCCAGCCGCGCGCCCCACGCCTGCGTCTCCTCGACCGTGTCGAGGACCACCTCAGCTGGCACGGCGGCGGCGCCGGCCCTGCACGCGCTCGACCCGGCGCTGCTTGGCCAGGTCGGTGACGGTGCGGCGGACGCGGGGCTTGCGGGTGACGTCGACGTGCTCGGCCCCGGAGCGGCGGGCACGCTCGGCGAGGGAGAGCAGCTGCTCGCTGACGACGTCGGGGTGCTCGAGCATGATGATGTGGCCGGCCTCGTTGACCACGACGTGCTCGGCGCCGGGCACGAGGTGGACGATCTCCTCGCTGTGCTCCGGCGGGGTGAGCAGGTCCTGGGCGCCGTTGAGCACCAACGTCTCCACGCCGATGAACTGCCGGAGCGCCTCGCGCTTGTCGTGCCGGTCGAAGCCGGGCATGAAGCCCGAGACCACGTCCATGCGGGTCCCGAGGATCATGTCGCCGGTGAGGCGCACGATGCCCAGCGGCACCGGCGAGGCGAAGGAGTAGCGGTCGACGAGGAAGTCCTCCAGGCCTCGCCCCGCGCGGCGCGCGGCCGCGACGAGGCCCTCGCGCTCGGCCAGCGAGCCGATGGCGCCGGGGCCGAGCCGGCGGACCAGCTTGCCCATGACGTTGCCCATGCCCCAGTCGACCTCGGAGAGCCCGCCGGGGCTGGTCGCCACGAAGGCCGCACCGATGACGCGCTCCCGGATGAGGGCATGGTGCTCGACGGCGAGGGCCATCATCGTCATGCCGCCCATCGAGTGCCCGACGAGCACGAGCGGCCCCTCGGGGGCGACCTCGGCGATCACCCGGGCCAGGTCGTGGCCGAGCTGGTCGACGTCGTAGGACTCCGGCGACCCGGCACCGGAGCGGCCGTGGCCGCGCTGGTCCCACAGGACCACCCGGTAGCCGGCCTCGGCCAGGGCGCGTCGCTGGAAGACCCAGCAGCGCAGGCTGAGCGTGTAGCCGTGGGAGAAGATCACGGTCGGGGTCGGGCCGGGCATGCCGTCGGCGGCCGGTCCGCGCGGGTGGTCGACCTCGACGTGCAGCGGCACCCCGTCATCGGCGACGACGACACGCTCCTCGTCGGGGGCCTGCTCGTAGCTGTCGGCCGAGTCCAGGGCGACCGCGGTGCTGCGGGCCCGGATCAGCCGCTCGGCGGCCACACCGGCCGCGGCAGCGGCGCCGGCGGCGACGAGACCGACGCCCAGGCCGGCCAGGGTCTTGCCTCGCGCGGGACTCACCGTGCACCTCCGACGTAGACGCGGGGGACCCGCGATCCGATCCTCGTGACGATCTCGTAGGAGATCGTGTCCGTGGCCTGGGCCCAGTCCTCGGCCGTGGGGACGCCGGCGGCGCCCCGGCCGAAGACCACGACCTCGTCACCGGCCCGGACGTCGGCATCGGGGCCGACGTCCACGACGAACTGGTCCATGCAGACCCTGCCTGAGACGGTGTGGCGTCGCCCGCCGAGACTGACCGGCCCGACGTTGGTGGCGTTGCGCGGGATCCCGTCGGCGTAGCCGACCGGCACGAGCGCCAGCGTGGTGTCCCGCTGGGTGACGTACTGGTGGCCGTAGCTGACGCCCTGCCCCGCCGGGACGGCCTTGGTGACCGCGAGGTTGGCGGTGAGCGTCATCGCCTCGGCCAGGCCGAACGAGGCCGGGTCGCCCAGCTGCGGCACCGGTGAGAGGCCGTAGACGGCGATGCCGGGGCGGACCAGGTCGAAGGCGGCCGAGGGGTTGGTCAGCGTGGCGGCGGAGTTGGCCAGGTGGCGGACCTCGAGGTCGCAGCCGGCCCGCTCGACGTCGCGCACCGCCTCCACGAAGCGCTCCTGCTGCAGCCGGACCGTCGGGTGGTCGGGGGCGTCGGCGTAGACGAAGTGCGACCAGACCCCGACGACCCGCACGGCGCCCTCGGCCTCGAGGGCGCGGGCGGCGGCGACCAGGTCGGGCCAGTCCGGGCCGTAGGCGCCGTTGCGGCCCAGGCCCGTGTCGACCTTGAGCTGGATGCGGGCGACGCGTCCGAGCCCGCGGGCGGCTGCGGCGACCTCCTCCAGCGCCCACGTCGCCGAGACCGACAGGTCCACGTCGGCGGCGATGCCCGCGGCGAAGTCGGTGCCGGGTGCGTGGAGCCAGGACAGCACGCGGGCATCGATGCCGGCGGCCCGCAGGGCCAGGGCCTCGGGCAGCTGGGCGACGCCGAGCCAGGTGGCCCCGCCGGCGAGCGCGGCACGGGCGCTGGGCAGGAGGCCGTGGCCGTAGCCGTCGGCCTTGACCACCGCCATGACCTCGGCGGAGCCGGCGTGCTCACGCAGGGTGGCGACGTTGCCGGCGATGGCGTCGAGGTCGACGGTCGCGCGCGCGGGCGCGCCGCCGCTCAGCGCGGTGGACGGGCGTGTGTCGGACGCAGTCATCGCCGACAGTCTCTCAGGAACGGCCCCGCGGTCGGTTCAGCAACCCCGCCACGACCCCCGGTATGGCGTGTGCCACCGCGAGCGCGCGGACCGGGCCTCCCGGGTTGGCCGCGTCCCCGGCCAGGCCGTGCACGAGGGCCGCGAGGCTGCCGGCGTCCAGCGGGGACAGCCCGGCGGCCAGCAGCGTGCCGGCCAGGCCGGCGAGGACGTCGCCGGAGCCAGCCGTGGCCAGCCAGGCGGGGGCGTCGGCCTGGCTGCGCACCGGCAGGTCGTCGTCACCGGGCGGGACCACCAGCGTGGTCGAGCCCTTGAGCAGCACCGTGCAGCCGGTGCGGTCGGCCAGCTCGCGGGCGTGGCGGACGGGTGTGGCCGACACGTGCTCCCGGGTCACCGGGTGGCCGGTGAGCCGCGCCAGCATCCGGGCGAGCTCGCCGGCGTGCGGGGTGAGCAGGGTGGGCGTGGAGCGCGGGCCCTCGATCAGGTCGAGGGCCCCGGCGTCCACGACGCACGGCTCGCCGGAGGCCAGGGCCTCGCGGGCCGCCGCCACCTGGTCGCGGCCGTGCCGCGAGTCGTCCTCGGGGTCCAGCCCCGGCCCGACGACCCAGGCCTGGACCCGTCCCGGGCCGAAGACGGCCTCGGGGACCGCATGGCGCAGGACCGTCGTCGGGGTGGGCGGGCCGACGTAGCGGACCATCCCCGCGCCGGTGCACACCGCTGCGGTCACGGACAGCAGGGCGGCGCCGGTGTAGTGCTCTCCCCCGGCCACGACGCCGAGCACGCCGCGGGAGTACTTGTCGTCGCCGGGCCCGGGCACGGGCCACAGGTCGTGGACGTCGTCGTGGGTCAGGCGCTGCACCGCCGGCGTGGCGTCGACCTCCAGGCCGATGTCGACCACGGTGAGCCGGCCGACCGAGACCTCGGTCGCGGGCAGCAGGTGGACCGGCTTGGCCACCCCGAAGGTGACCGTCTCGTCGGCGAACACCGTGTCGGCCGACCGCTGCTGACCGGTGGGGTCGGTGCCGCTGGGCAGGTCGACGGCGACGACCCAGGCCTCGTCGGGCACCAGGTCCAGCACGGCCTGCGCCGCCGGGGGCAGCCCCGGGCGCCCGCCGATGCCGAGCACCCCGTCGACGACCAGGTCCGCCGCGGCGAGCAACCGCGCGGCCTCGGGCGTGGCCGGGGCGCTGGTGGAGGCGACCACCTCGACCCCGGCCGCCCGCGCGGCCACCAGGCCGCGCTCGTGGACGTGCTCGCTGACGGTGACCACCCCGACCGCCAGGCCCGACTCCGCGAGCCGGGCCGCGGCATACAGGGCGTCGCCACCGTTGTTGCCGCCACCCACGACGGCCACGACGTGGCCCTCCTGCGGGACGCGCGCGGCGACCACCTGGGCCAGTCCGGACGCGGCGCGCTGCATCAGCTCGCCCTCGGGCAGGGCGGCCATCGCCGCCTCCTCGGCGGCGCGGACGTCGGTCACGGCGTAGGCGTCGATCACCGCTCAGCCCTCCGCGATGACCACGGCGGAGGCGATGCCCGCGTCGTGGGACAGGGAGACGTGGAGGCTGTGGATGCCCAGGGCGTCGGCGCGGGCCTGCACGCTGCCGATGATCTGCAGGTGCGGCCGGCCGTCGTCGCCGCGCATGACGGTGACGTCGCTCCAGTGCATGCCCGCCGGGGCACCGAGCGCCTTGGCCAGGGCCTCCTTGGCAGCGAACCGCGCTGCGAGGGAGTTCAGGCCGAGCTCACGCTCGGTCTCGGTGAACAGCCGCTCCAACAGGTTGGGCGTGCGCTCCAGCGTCGCACCGAAGCGCTCGACGTCGACCACGTCGATGCCGACGCCGAGGATCATCCGTCCCGCCCGACCGTCCGCCCGGCCACGGTCACTCGACCGTGACCGACTTGGCCAGGTTGCGCGGCTGGTCGACGTCAAGGCCCTTGGCGGTGGCCAGCTCGCAGGCGAAGACCTGCAGCGGCACCGTGGTGACCAGCGGGGCCAGCAGCGGCGGGGTCTGCGGCACCCGGATCACCACGTCGGCGAACGGCACGACGTCCTCGTCGCCCTCCTCGGCGATGACGAGGGTGCGCGCGCCGCGGGCGCGGATCTCCTGGATGTTGCTGACGACCTTGCCGTGCAGGCCGTGCTCGCTGCTCGGCGAGGGCACGATGACGAACACCGGCTGGCCCGGCTCGATCAGCGCGATCGGGCCGTGCTTGAGCTCGCCGGCGGCGAAGCCCTCGGCGTGGATGTAGGCCAGCTCCTTGAGCTTGAGCGCGCCCTCGAGCGCCACCGGGTAGCCGACGTGGCGGCCCAGGAAGAGCACCGAACGGGTGTCGGCCATGAAGCGGGCGATCTCGCGCACCCGGTCGAGGCCGTCGAGGACCTGCTGGATCTTGCCGGGGACCTCGTGCAGGTCCTTCATCACGGCCTGCGCCTCGTCGGCGTAGGTGCCGCCGCGCAGCTGGGCCAGGTAGAGGCCGAGGATGTAGCAGGCGGTGATCTGGGCCAGGAACGCCTTGGTCGAGGCGACGGCGATCTCGGGGCCGGCATGGGTGTAGAGGACCGCGTCGGACTCGCGCGGGATGGTCGAGCCGTGGGTGTTGCAGACGGCGATGACCTTGGCGCCGAGCTCGCGGGCGTGCTTGACGGCCATGAGGGTGTCCATGGTCTCGCCGGACTGCGAGATGGCCACGACGAGGGTGCGGTCGTTGACCACCGGGTCGCGGTAGCGGAACTCGTGGGCCAGCTCCACCTCGCAGGGGATGCGGCACCAGTGCTCGATCGCGTACTTGGCGACCATGCCGGCGTAGGCGGCGGTGCCGCAGGCGATGATGACGATCTTGTCGACGGCGCGCAGGTCGTCCTCGGAGATGCGCAGCTCGTCGAGGACCAGGCGGCCGGACTGGTCGGTGCGGCCCAGGAGGGTGTCGGCGACCGCGTGCGGCTGCTCGTTGATCTCCTTGGCCATGAAGTTGGGGTAGCCACCCTTCTCCGCCGCCGCGGCGTCCCAGGTGACCTCGTAGTGCTTGCCCTGGGCCGGGGTGCCGTCGAAGTTGATGACGGTGGCCGAGTCGGGGGTGATCGTGACGATCTGGTCCTGGTCGAGCTCGAGCGCGTCGCGGGTGTAGCCGATGAACGCGGAGACGTCGGAGCCGAGGAAGTTCTCGCCCTTGCCGAGGCCGACGACCAGCGGGGAGTTGCGGCGGGCGCCGACGACGACGCCGGGCTGGTCGGCGTGGACGGCCAGCAGGGTGAAGGCGCCCTCGAGGTCCGCGACGACCTGCTGCATCGCCGTGGTCAGGTCGTGGGTCTGCTCGTAGGCCCGGGCCAGCAGGTGGGCGACGACCTCGGTGTCGGTCTCGGAGAGGAACTGCACGCCGTCCTGGACCAGGCCGGACTTCAGCGCGTGGAAGTTCTCGATGATGCCGTTGTGGATGAGGGCGAGCTTGCCGTCCCCGCCACCGCGGTGCGGGTGGGCGTTCTCGTCGGTGGGGCCGCCGTGGGTGGCCCAGCGGGTGTGCCCGATGCCGGTGGAGGACGCCGGGAGCGGGTTCTCGGCGAGCGCCCCGGTGAGGTTGACCAGCTTGCCGGCGCGCTTCTCGGTCGACACGTGGTCACCGGTCACGAGCGCCACGCCGGCCGAGTCGTACCCGCGGTACTCCAGACGGGCCAGCCCCTCGAGCACGACTTCCAGCGCCTTGTCGTCAGCGTTGGGGCCGACGTATCCCACGATTCCGCACATGGCCGTCAGCCTAACGGCCCGGTCACCCCGTCTGCGCACGCCCGGCGGCTCGGACAGAATGGCCGGTGTGCCGCACGCGACCGGACCCAGCCTGCCCTCGCCCTACGTCGAGCTCGACCGTGCGGCGTGGGCGCGGCTGCGTGACCACCACCCGCTGAGCCTCAACGAGGCGGACGTCACCCGCCTGAGCGGGCTCGGCGACCGGCTCGACCTCGAGGAGATCGAGCAGGTCTACCTGCCCATCTCCCGGCTGCTCAACTTCTACGTCGGCGCGACGGCGGGGCTGCACCGCATCACGACCGACTTCCTGGGCGAGGCGCCGGAGCGCACGCCGTTCCTCATCGGCGTGGCCGGCTCGGTGGCGGTGGGCAAGTCCACGACCGCCCGCATCCTGCGCGAGCTGCTGGCCCGCTGGCCGGGGACGCCCCGCGTGGAGCTCATCACCACCGACGGGTTCCTCTACCCCAACGCCGAGCTCGAGCGGCGGGGACTGTTGCAGCGCAAGGGTTTCCCGGAGTCCTACGACCGGCGTGCCCTGCTGCGCTTCGTGGCCGAGGTCAAGGCCGGGCGCGACGAGGTCAGCGCGCCGGTCTACTCCCACCTGACCTACGACATCGTCCCCGACGAGCGGGCCATCGTGCGCCGACCCGACGTGCTCATCGTCGAGGGGCTCAACGTCCTGCAGCCACCCCGGGTCCAGCCCGACGGCCGCGCCGGGCTGTCGGTCAGCGACTTCTTCGACTTCTCGGTCTACGTCGACGCCCGTCCCGAGGACATCAAGCGCTGGTATGTCGAGCGCTTCTTCCGCCTGCGCTCCACCGCCTTCGCCGACCCCGACTCCTACTTCCACCGGTATGCCGCGTTGTCCGACGAGCAGGCCCGAGCAACCGCCGAGCGGATCTGGGACACGATCAACGCACCCAACCTGACCGAGAACGTCCGCCCCACGCGTGGGCGGGCGACCCTGGTCCTGGCCAAGGGCGAGGACCACAGCGTGCGCCGGGTGCGCCTGCGCAAGCTCTGACCCCGGGCGGGGGCCGCGCCTCGGGGTGATGATGGCCCCATGAGCGATCGCGTGGAGCACGACTCGATGGGCGAGGTGCGGGTCCCGGCGGAGGCCCTCTGGGGCGCGCAGACGGCCCGGGCGGTGGAGAACTTCCCCATCTCGGGGCTGCCGGTGCCCGCGCCGATCGTCCACGCCCTGGCCCGGGTCAAGGCGGCGGCCGCCGCCGTCAACGCCGAGCTCGGCGCCCTCGACCCGCAGCTGGCCGCGGTGATCGCCGAGGCGGCGACCGAGGTGGCGCAGGGGCGGCACGACGAGCACTTCCCGGTCGACGTCTTCCAGACCGGCTCGGGGACCTCGACCAACATGAACGTCAACGAGGTCGTCGCCCGGTTGGCGCACCTGCGCAGCGACCTGGCCGTGCACCCCAACGACCACGTCAACGCCGGCCAGTCCAGCAACGACACGTTCCCCACTGCGATCCGGGTCGCCGCCGCCGTGGCCGTGGCCGACGAGCTCGCTCCCGCGCTGGCGCACCTCGCGCAGGCGTTGGGGCGCAAGGAGATCGCCTTCGTCGAGGTGGTCAAGGCCGGGCGCACGCACCTCATGGACGCCGTCCCGGTCACCCTCGGGCAGGAGTTCTCCGGCTACCGCCGCCAGGTCGAGCTCGGCCGCGACCGCGTCCTCGCCGCGGCGGACGGCGTCGCCGAGCTGCCCCTGGGCGGCACCGCGGCCGGCACGGGGCTCAACGCGGCCCCCGGCTTCGCGGCCAGGGTGATCGAGCGGCTCTCGGCCGACACCGGCGTGCCGTTGCGGGAGGCGGCCAACCACTTCGAGGCGCAGTCCACCCAGGACGCCCTCGTCGCCCTCAGCGGGGCGCTGAAGGTGGTCGCGGTGAGCCTCACCAAGATCTGCAACGACCTGCGCTGGATGGGCTCCGGCCCGCGCGCCGGGCTCGGCGAGATCCACCTGCCGGACCTGCAGCCGGGCTCGAGCATCATGCCCGGCAAGGTCAACCCGGTCGTGCCGGAGGCGACGCTCATGGTCTGCGCGCAGGTGATCGGCAACGACCTGACGATCTCGACGGCCGGGGCCAGCGGGGCGTTCGAGCTCAACGTCATGCTGCCGGTCATCGGGCGCAACCTGCTGGAGTCGCTGACCTTCCTGGCGCACGCCGCCCGGCTGCTGGCCGACCGCTGCGTCGACGGGATCACCGCCGACGAGCAGCGCTGCCTGGACCTGGCCCAGGGCTCGCCGGCCATCGTGACGCCGCTGAACCGGTTCATCGGCTACGAGGCGGCCGCCGCGGTCGCCAAGCAGGCCCTGAAGGAGCAGCGCTCGATCCGCGACGTCGTCGTCGAGCGCGGGCACGTGGCCTCCGGGGAGCTCACGGAGGCCCAGCTCGACGAGGCGCTCGACGTCCTCGCCATGACCCGCCCTCCCGCCTGACCCACCCCGCGCGGCTTTGCTCAGCCCAGGCCGCTCGAACAGCCCGTCAGGGGCGCCGGGAGCGGCCTGAGGTGAGCAATCCGGCCTGAGCCGAGCACAGCCCCACCCCGGTATGCCGCGCGGCATACCGGGTCCGTGCCCGACTGCCGCCCGGCACGGACGCGAGCACGCCCCGGACGGCGGGGCCGTCCGGGGCGTGCTGGTGGTGCGGGGTGGCTCAGTACCAGTTCATGGCCTGGGAGTGGCCCCAGGCGCCGCACGGGGTGCCGTAGCGGGACTGGATGTACTGCAGGCCCCACTTGATCTGGGTGGCCGCGTTGGTCTGCCAGTCCGAGCCGACCGAGGCCATCTTGGAGCCGGGCAGCGCCTGGGCGATGCCGTAGGCGCCGGAGCCGGCGTTGATGGCGTGGACGTTCCAGTTGGACTCCTTGGTCCACAGGGAGTCCAGGCAGCCGAACTGGTCGCTGCCCCAGCCGAACTGGCCGAGCATCAGCTTGGCCAGCGCGCGCGGGTTGGCGTTGGCCTGGGCGAGCAGCGCCTGACGCTGCTTCTCGCGCGCGGCGCGGGCCTCGGCCTCACGGCGGGCCTGCGCGGCCGCCTCGGCACGCGCCCGGGCCGCCGCAGCGGCCTTGCCCTCGAGGGCGGCGCGCTGCTGGTTCGCGGCGATCTTCGCCGACGCGAGGTAGGAGTTGTTGTCGATCTGGCTGTCCGACTGCTCGGTCGCCTGGGCGACCGCCTCGGGACTGACGGTGTAGGACGTCGCCGCCGTCTGGTGGTCGTTGGCCGACGCATAGCCCGCCGCCGTGGCGGCGATGGTGGCAAGCGCGGCGCCTGAGGAGATCAGGGGACGCCGGAGAGCTTGGTTGAACACAAATGGCCTTCCGAAGGCCGTGCCCTGCGTGCTGGTGCGGGGGCACGGTGCGTTACCTCGGTGCCGGCCCGCGTAGGACGTGGTCAAGAAATACGCCTCCAGTGTTGTGGGCACACAGCGGTGTGCCCGTGCACGCAGATGCCGTAACGCGGATGCAGCAGGGGGCTACTGCATCAAGAGGCGCCCCGCCATTGGGGCGCCGGCGTTACCTGACCGAGATCTGACCCGATCAACGGTGGCAGCCCCTCCACACGGCACCAAATTGCAGTGCCCCGTCTTGGGGTCTCGGTGAGCACGCAGCGTAACCCACAATCCCGACAATAGGGACCTTTCATCGGGCATGTGGATAAGTCACCCCACGGACCGTCACACACAGTGACGGCGGGCGTGTGAAGGACAGCACGCCCGCCGTCACGGGATCTCGGGACCGAAGTCCCTGCTCAGCGGCCTTGCGTCAGATCTCGAGGCCCTCCAGCAGGTCCGTCACCAGCGCGGCGATCGGGCTGCGCTCGCTGCGCGTGAGCGTGACGTGGGCGAACAGAGGGTGACCCTTGAGCGCCTCGATGACGGCGGCGACGCCGTCGTGGCGACCGACCCGCAGGTTGTCGCGCTGGGCGACGTCGTGGGTCAGGACGACCTTGGAGTTCTGCCCGATGCGGGAGAGCACGGTGAGCAGGACGTTGCGCTCGAGCGACTGGGCCTCGTCGACGATGACGAAGGCGTCGTGGAGCGAGCGGCCCCGGATGTGGGTCAGGGGCAGCACCTCGAGCATCCCCCGGTCCATGACCTCCTCGACCACCTCGTGGGAGACCAGGGCCCCGAGGGTGTCGAAGACCGCCTGCGCCCAAGGCCCCATCTTCTCGGCCTCACTGCCCGGCAGGTAGCCCAGCTCCTGGCCGCCCACGGCATACAGGGGGCGGAAGACGACGACCTTGCGGTGCTGCCGCCGCTCCATGACCGCCTCGAGCCCGGCACACAGGGCCAGCGCGCTCTTGCCGGTGCCGGCGCGGCCGCCGAGGCTGACGATGCCCACGTCGGGGTCGAGCAGGAGGTCGAGGGCGACCCGCTGCTCGGCGCTGCGGCCGTGCAGGCCGAACGCGTCCCGGTCGCCACGCACGAGCCGCACCTGCTTGTCGGCCCCGACCCGTCCCAGCCCGCTGCCACGCGGGGAGAGCAGGACCAGGCCGGTGTGGCAGGGCAGCTCGGCGGCCGCCTCGTGCTCGACCCGGCCGGCGTCGTAGAGCGCGTCCATCTGCTCCACGCTCACGTCGAGCTCGGTCATGCCGGTCCAGCCGGTGTCGACGGCCAGCTCGGCGCGGTACTCCTCGGCGGGCAGGCCGACCGCGGAGGCCTTGACCCGCATCGGCAGGTCCTTGCTGACCAGCGTGACGTCGCAGCCCTCGTTGGCGAGGTTGCGGGCCACGGCCAGGATCCGGGTGTCGTTGTCGCCCAGACGGAAGCCGGCCGGCAGCGAGTCGGCGTCGGTGTGGTTCAGCTCGACGCGCAGGGTGCCGCCGTGGTCGCCGACGGTGACGGGGGCGTCGAGCCGGCCCTCGCGGACCCGCAGCTCGTCGAGGAGGCGCAGGGCCTGGCGGGCGAAGTAGCCCAGCTCGGGGTGGTGACGCTTGCCCTCGAGCTCGGTGACCACGACGACCGGCAGGACCACCTCGTGCTCGGCGAAGCGGAGCATGGCGCGAGGGTCGGAGAGCAGGACCGAGGTGTCCAGCACGAACGTGCGGTGTGTCGCAGGGGTGCGCTTGGTGGCCTTCGTGGGCCGGGTGGGCTGCCGGTCCGCCCCGGGTGCGGGGCTCGCGGACGCTGCGGCGGTGGGGCTGGTCGACGAACGACGGGTCGTGGCCAATTCCGACTCCCTCGGCACAGCGTCTCCGCTGTGCCTCACTCTCGGACCTGGTGCCGGGACCGGGCCCCCACCTGACGGTGGGGCCGGGTCCGGCCCTCCGTCCGGAGCCGGATGCGCTCCATGTGGGGACCTCCCGAACGCGGGGCGGGTGCCCTGCGTCACTGTCGACGGTACGTCGAAACGCGGGTGGTGTGACGACATTTCGGCGGCGCGTCGTCAGGTGTCACCCGACCGTCACCTGCCGTCATCGGCCGTTCGTCGGGACGTTCCGGACCTTCCGGGCAAAGGCCCGCTCCGGTGGGCCAGCGCTCAGGCGCCGAACCGGCGCTCCCGCTCGGCGTAGGCGCGCAGCGCCCGCAGGAAGTCGACGTGGCGGAAGTCGGGCCAGTAGGCCTCGCAGAAGTAGAACTCGCTGTGCGCGCTCTGCCACAGCAGGAAGCCGCCGAGGCGCTGCTCCCCCGAGGTGCGGATCACCAGGTCGGGGTCGGGCTGGCCCTTGGTGTAGAGGTGCTCGGCGATGTGCTCGACGTCCAGGGCCTCGGCCAGCTGCTCGATCGAGGTGCCCTTGGCGGCGTGCTCCTGGAGCATCGAGCGGACCGCGTCGGCGATCTCGCGCCGACCGCCGTAGCCGACCGCCACGTTGACCAGCAGGCCCTCGACGCCGCGGGTGGCGTCCGCGGCCTCCTTGAGGCGCCGCGCGGTCTCCGCGGGGAGCAGGTCGAGCGCCCCCACCGGGTTGATCCGCCACCGGCCGGACTCGGCCAGGTCGGACACGGCGTTCTCGATGATCCGCAGCAGGGGGGTCAGCTCCGCGGCGGGCCGGTTGAGGTTGTCGGTCGAGAGCAGCCAGAGCGTGACGACCTCGACCCCGACCTCCTCGCACCAGCTCAGCAAGGGGGTGATGTTGTCGGCGCCGGCCTGGTGGCCCTGGGCGGTGTTGGCCCCGTTGGCCTTGGCCCAACGCCGGTTGCCGTCGAGCATCACGCCGACGTGACGCGGCATCCGCTCGCGGGGCAGGCGAGCAGCGAGGCGGCGCTCGTACGCGCCGTACAACAGGTTCCGCAGACCCACAGTCGTCCTCCTCGGCCGAGTCCGCGACCACCGTACTCCGCCCGACCGTTCCCCCGGACGCCGCGGCGCGACCGGGATCACAACCTACGTCCTAGTAACTTACGGCAGCGTAGGTTTACCCTGTCGGCCATGAGCTCCCGCCAGCCGCGCACCCCCCTGTCCCCGACCGGCGAGACCGGGAAGGGCCCCGTCGAGACCGCGGTCGAGACGGCCGTCGACGCCCTCAAGCCGCACCTGCGTGGCTGGATCCACGCCGGCACGTTCCCCCTGGCCCTGGCTGCCGGGATCGTGCTGGTCTGCCTGGCCCCCACCGGCACCGCCCGGCTCGGTGCCGCGGTGTTCGCCCTCACGGCCGTCCTGCTGTTCGGTACCTCCGCCGTCTACCACCGGGGCACGTGGTCACCGAAGGTGCAGGGCCTGCTCAAGCGGATGGACCACTCCAACATCTTCCTGATCATCGCCGGCACCTACACGCCCTTCGCCCTGCTGCTCCTGCCGCCGGAGCAGTCCCGGACGCTGCTGGTCATCGTCTGGGGCGGCGCCCTGGCCGGGGTGCTCTTCCGCGTCCTCTGGGTCGGGGCCCCGCGCTGGCTCTACACGCCGGTCTACGTGGCGCTGGGCTGGGTGGCCGTCTTCTACTTCGGCCCGCTGCTCCAGCACGGCGGCGCCGTCGTGATGACCCTCATCGCCGTCGGCGGGCTGCTCTACACCCTCGGCGCCGTCGTCTACGGCACCAAGCGCCCGAACCCCTCGCCCCGCTGGTTCGGCTTCCACGAGGTGTTCCACGTGTTCACCGTGGCGGCGTTCGTCGTGCACTACGTGGCGGCGTCCATGGCGGTCTACTCCGCCGGACCGGCCACCTGAGGGCGCGGTCCGGGAGCCGGGCCGCCCCCAACCCGGCCGCCGCCCACGGGGCCGACGCGAACCGGGCGGACGGTCACGGCCCGGCCGCCGCCCTTGCTCAGCTGCGCGGGGCTGTCTGCCACAGCCCGATCGTGTTGCCCTCGGGGTCCTTGAAGTAGGCGGCCCAGCCCATGTCACCCACCTGCATCTTCGCCGCGACGGTGCTGCCGCCGAGGGTGCCCACGGTCTCCAGCGCCTTGTCGATGTCGTCGACGTCGAGGGTCACCACCGGGTGCGTGAACTCCCCCTCGCGGTGCATCAGCCCACCGCCGATGTAGCCCGGCTCGGTGGGGCCCTGCTCCCCCATGGGCCCCGTGCTGACCATCGTGTAGTTCATGTCCGGCATCGGCTGGATCTGCCAGCCGAAGGCCTCGCGGTAGAACGTCGAGGCGCGCTCGGCGTCGTCGAACGGGATCTCGAAGTGCACGACACGACCGCTCATGGCGGCCACCTCCCACCCTGCCGGGGACGTGCGGTCGATCGACCGCACGTCGCGTGACGCTACGCCGGGGCGTCGCGCGGCAGGGGGCTAAAGGTCCCGGGTCCCGCCGTCGCGGCGGACCTGGCCGTCGGAGCCGGCCTCGTCGTCCTCGCTGTCCTCATCCGGCTCGTCGGTGGCGTGCGTGGCGCCCGCTGCACCCGCACCCGCACCCGCGCCGGGCGCCGCCGGAGCGCCGCCGGCCTTCGCCTCGGCCTCCTCGCGGAAGCTCATCCGTCGCAGCCGGGCGTTCATGTTGCGCATCAGCAGCCACAGGGCGAGGGCGAGGAGGAAGAAGGCCAGGAAGCCCCCCAGCCCGGCCGTGACGTTGGTGCTCACGGTGGTGTTCACGATGCGTCCTTCGTCGTGCCGTCGTAGTGCAGCTCGAGGGTGCCCTTGCGGGCCAGCGCGTCGGCCTCGGCCAGCGAGCCCAGCCCGGCGAACAGGCAGTCCTCGATCGGCTCGACCGGCACGTAGGACAGGGCCGCCTCGAAGTCCTCGGTGGGCCAGATCTCCTGCTGCATCTCCAGAGGCACCATGAACCACGACCCCTCGGGGTCGATCTGGGTGGCGTGGGCCAGCAGCGCCTGGTCGCGGGTCGGGAAGTGCTCCGCGCAGGGGATCCGGGTGGTGATGGTGCGCTCGCCGCGGTCCTCCCAGCGGGCGATCCACTCGCCGTAGGGGGACTCCAGGCCGGCCTGCTCCATCGCGTCGTGGAAGGCCAGGATGCGGCCCTTGCTCAGCGTCTGGTTGTAGTAGATCTTCAGCGGCTGCCAGGCCTCGCCCGCGTGCGGGTATGCCGTGGGGTCGCCGGCCGCGCGGAACGCGGACATGCCCACCACGTGGGTCATGACGTGGTCGGGGTGGGGGTAGCCACCGTTCTCGTCATAGGTGGTCATGACGTGGGGACGGAACTCGCGCACCACCCGCACCAGGGCCTCGGTGGTGACCTCGAGCGGCTCGAGGGCGAAGCATCCCTCGGGCAGCGGCGGCAGGGGGTCGCCCTCGGGCAGGCCGGAGTCGACGAAGCCCAGCCACGTGTGCTGCACCCCGAGGATCTCCTGGGCCTTGGCCATCTCGCGCCGGCGCACCTCGGGCAGGTCCCGCAGGATCTCCGGGTCCTCCTTCAGCGCCGGGTTGAGCACGTCGCCGCGCTCGCCCCCGGTGCACGAGACGACCAGCACCTCGACGCCCTCGGCGACGTACTTGGCCATCGTCGCGGCACCCTTGCTCGACTCGTCGTCGGGGTGCGCGTGCACCGCCATCAGCCGCAGTCCTTCAGCCACCGTGCATACCTCGTGAACCCATGTCGGAGAATGGTCGCGCTCATCATGTCACCCGTCCCGGACGGGCCACCGACGGAAGGTCGTTCCCCGTGCCGCTGCCCCGCCCCGCCCCCGGAACCGGACGCTGGTGGGTCATCGGCACCATCGGCTGTGCGTTCGGCATCGCGATCGCGGTCTGGCTCGGCCTGGCGAGCACCGTGGGGCAGGTGTCCTGGACCGACATCGGCTACCACGTCGTGGACAACTCGCGGGTGGACGTGTCCTACGACGTGCACCGGCCGTCCGGGCGCGACGTCACGTGCGTGATCCGTGCCCTCGACAGCCACTTCGGCGAGGTCGGCTCGGTGCGGGTGCAGATCCCCGGGACCGCGGAGCAGTCCGTGCACCGGGAGACCACGGTGAAGACGACGTCACGGGCGGTGACCGGCGTGGTCAAGACCTGCACGCTCGGCTGACCGAGCCGCCCCGGCGCAGGTCAGGCCCCGCGCGGCGCAGGCCAGGCCCGGCGTGGCGCAGGTCACGCCGGCGGCCGCGATGCGGCGCCCCGCCCCCTTCGCTTGGTAGGCTGTTCGCTTCACACTTGGGTCTGGACCCGGCGACCACGACGGTCGGGGTCCGGACCCGATTGCTTAGTCACCCGGCATACCGGCGCGTTCGCCCGGCCTGCCGGGCCCAACCAAGGAGTCAGACGTGAGCGACACTGCGACCACCACGGGGAGCTTCCTCACCCAGGAGGCGTACGACCGTCTCAAGGCGGAGCTCGAGCAGCTCACCGGCGAGGGCCGCACCGAGATCGCCAAGAAGATCGAGGCGGCCCGCGACGAGGGCGACCTGAAGGAGAACGGCGGCTACCACGCCGCCAAGGAGGAGCAGGGCAAGATGGAGGCCCGCATCCGCCAGCTCACCCAGCTGCTCGAGACGGCCACCGTCGGCGAGGCGCCCAAGAACGACGGCACCGTCGTGCCCGGCATGCTCGTCACCGTCGAGATGTTCGGCGACAAGGAGACGTTCCTGCTCGGCAGCCGCGAGATCACCGAGGGCAGCGGCCTGGAGGTCTTCAGCGAGAAGTCCCCGGTCGGCGGCGCGGTCAACGGCGCCAAGGTCGGCGACACCGTCAGCTACGAGGCCCCCAACGGCAAGAACATCGAGGTCAAGATCCTCGACGCCAAGCCGTATGCCGGCTAGTCACCTCCGCGGGTGACCCCACCCGCCGCACGACGCACGAAGGCCGTCTCCCCGATGCGGGGAGACGGCGTTCTGCGTGCGGGACACACCCGTGCCCTGCGTGCGGGCCACCGGCGCCGGGCCGGCGCGGGGGTCAGCGGCTGGTGGACCGGCGGTACTGCGCGCTGGCCAACGGCACGAAGACCAGCAGCACGCCGACGGCCCAGATCAGGGTGTAGAGCTCGGGGTGGTTGAGGGCCCAGCCCTCGGGGGCCGGGGCCCTGGCCGGGATGTTGCCGAACAGTTCGCGCGCGGCCTGGGTGACCGCCGAGACGGGGTTCCACTCGGCGAACGTCTGCAACGGGCCGGGAAGGGTCGACAGCGGCACGAACGTGTTGGCGACGAAGGTCAGCGGGAAGATGAAGATGAACGAGGCGTTGTTGACCACCTCGGGGCTCGGCACCAGCAGCCCGACCCAGGCCATGACCCACGAGATCGCGTAGGCGAAGACGATCAGCAGCAGGTAGCCCAGCGCCGCCTCGGGCAGCGAGGTGTTGATCCGCCAGCCGACGATCAGCCCGGTCAGCGACATCACCACGAGCACGATGACGTTGTTGACCACGTCGGACAGGGTGCGGCCGAAGAGCACCGCGGACGGCGACATCGGCAGCGAGCGGAACCGGTCGATGATCCCCTTCTTGACGTCGTCGGCCAGCGCCGAGCCGGTGATCGTGGCCCCGAAGACGACGGTCTGGGCGAAGATGCCGGCGATGAGGAACTGGCGGTAGAGGGCGCCGCCGCCCGCGGTGTCGATCGCCCCGCCGAAGACGTAGGCGAACAGCAGCACGAACATGATCGGCGACAGGGTGGTGAAGACCAGCAGGTCGGGCACCCGCTTGATCTTGATCAGGTTGCGCTTGGCGACCACCAGGCCGTCGCTGACGGCACTCTGCGCGCTCATCGGGATCCCTCCATCACGGCCGGCCGCTCGGCACCCGCCGCGCTGCCGCCCTCGGTCGTCGCCTCGGCGGCGTGCCCGGTCAGCGCCAGGAAGGCGTCGTCCAGGGTGGGCCGCCGGATGCCGATGTCCTGCACCTCGATGCCCTCGGCGTCCAGGGCCCGCACCGCCTCGAGCAGCGGCGCGGTGCCGCCGCCGGTGGGCAGGGTGATCCGCCTCGTGTGCTCCTGGACGTCGGCGGCCGCGCCCTCCACGGCCAGCGGGGAGAGGACCTGACGGGCACGGTCCAGGCGGGTCGCGTCGGCGATGACGACCTCGAGCCGCTCGCCGCCCACCTGGGCCTTGAGGTCGTCGGCGGTGCCGCGGGCGATGACGCGGCCCTGGTTGACCACGACGATCGAGTCGGCGAGGCGGTCGGCCTCCTCGAGGTACTGCGTGGTCAGCAGCAGCGAGGTGCCCTCGGCGACGAGGTCGGTGATGACGTCCCACATGTCGCCGCGGCTGCGCGGGTCCAGACCGGTCGTCGGCTCGTCGAGGAACAGCACGGGTGGCCGGGCGACCAGCGCCCCGGCCAGGTCGAGGCGGCGGCGCATGCCGCCGGAGTAGGTCTTCACCGGCCGGTCCCCCGCGTCGCTGAGCCGGAACTGCTCGAGCAGCTCGCGCGCGCGGGCCCGCGAGGCGGCGCGACCGAGGTGGTAGAGCCGGCCGACCATGTCGAGGTTCTCGAAGCCGGTGAGGTAGTCGTCGACCGCGGCGAACTGGCCGCTGAGCCCGATCAGTCCGCGCACCCTGGCCGGGTGGGCCAGCACGTCGACGCCGGCGACCTCGGCGCGCCCGGAGTCCGGTTGCAGCAGGGTCGTCAGCACCCGCACGGCCGTCGTCTTGCCCGCGCCGTTGGGGCCGAGCACCCCCAGCACCGACCCCTCGGGCACCTGCAGGTCCAGGCCGTCGAGGGCCCGGACCTCCTTGTAGTGCTTGACCAGGCCCTCGGCCACCACCGCGTGCGTCATACGGGCCAGCCTCGCACGAGCCACCGACACCTGCGAGGAGTTTGCCGCCACCCACCCAACGGCGGCCGGCCGCAGGCGCGGATCAGCTGAAGTTCAGCTTGTAGCCCTTGGCCCGCAGCGTGCGCAGGACCTCCTCGCAGTGGCTCTGCCCCTTGGTCTCCAGCTGCAGGGCGATCTCGACCTCGTCGACGTGGAGCGTGGCGCCCATGCGCACGTGCTCGATCTCGAGGACGTTGGCGTCCACTGCGGCGAGGTCGGCCAGCAGCGCGGCCAGCGAGCCCGGACGGTCCGGCACCCGCAGGCGGAACTGCAGGTAGCGACCAGCAGCCGACATGCCGTGGCGGATGATGCGCAGGAGGAGCAGGGGGTCGATGTTGCCGCCGGAGAGCACCGCGACGACGGGTCCGTCGAACGACCCCTGGCCGGCGGCCAGCAGGCGGGCCACCGAGGCACCGCCCGCGGGCTCGACGACGAGCTTGGCCCGCTCCAGGACGAACAGCAGCGCGCGGGAGATCATCTCCTCGCTGACCACCTCGATCGAGTCGACCAGCTCGCGCACGATGGCGTAGGGCACCTCGCCGGGGCAGCCCACGGCGATGCCGTCGGCCATGGTCGACATCGAAGCCAGCGCCATCGGGTGCCCGGCTGCCAGGGACTGCGGGTAGGCCGCGGCCTGCTCGGCCTGCACCCCGACGACCCGCACGTCCGGCCGCTTGGCCTTGACCGCGACGGCCATGCCGGCGAGCAGGCCGCCCCCGCCGACGCTGGTGACGATGGTCCTGACGTCGGGGCACTGCTCGAGGATCTCCAGGCCGCAGGTGCCCTGCCCGGCAACGATGTCGGCGTGGTCGAACGGGTGGATCAGGACCGCGCCGGTCGTGATCGCCATCTCCTTGGCGGCGACCAGCGCCTCGTCGACCGTCGTGCCGACCTGCTCGACGTGGGCGCCGTAGGCGCGGGTGGCGAGCAGCTTGGGGATCGGCGCACCGATGGGCATGAACACCGTCGACTCGATACCGAGCAGCTGCGCGGCGAGCGCGACGCCCTGGGCGTGGTTGCCCGCGCTGGCGGCCACGACGCCGCGGGCCTTCTCCTCGTCGCTGAGCCGTGCCATCCGGGTGTAGGCGCCGCGGATCTTGAACGAGCCGGCGCGCTGGAGGTTCTCGCACTTGAGGTAGACGTCGGCACCGACCCGCTCCGACAGCGCGCGGCTGTACTCCAGCGGCGTGGGGCGGACGACCCCGCTGAGGAGGTCCTGGGCGGCCAGGACGTCCTCGAGGGTCACGGGCAGCGACGGTGATGCCATGCGCGCAGGCTAGTCGCTCCGCTCAGCGGACTGCGAGGACCCCTCGGGCCAGCCGGGCGGCCACCTCCGGGCCGTGGCCGGGGGCGTCGGTCAGCAGCCCGACGGCAAAGAGCAGGTATGCCGTGTCCACGGCCGGGCGTGCCCCGTCCGGGACCCGCCAGCCGCCCGCGTAGTCCCGGGTGACCGCCCCGAGCACCGCCTCGGCGACCCCTGGGCCGCCGTGCCGGAGCACGCCGCCGGAGCCGACGACGTGGGCGAGGTTGGCCGTGGGCCGGCCGCCCTCCCCCGGGTGGGCGGGGCGTGCGTGGCGGCGCACCGCGACCAGCGCCGCGAGGCGGGCCAGCTCGGTGTCCAGACCGGCCTCGCGGCCGTCGGCGGGCAGGTGCCCGGTGTCATGGGCGACCCGCTCGGCCCAGTGCCGGAGCCGGGCGAGCTCCGCACCCGCCAGCAGGTGCTCGGCACCGGCGGCCTCGACCACGCCGAGGGCGTTCCAGCGCATGCCCAGGTCGCCCTCGACGGTGCGGGCGTGCCACAACGGGGCGACGACGTCCTTGTGCAGCGTGGCGTCCTCCCCCTCGGGGGTGATCACCGAGTAGACGTCGGTCGTCGCGCCGCCGACGTCCACGACGAGCACGTCGCCGTCGACGGCCGCGGCGAAGGTCTCGATCCCGCGGAGCATGGCGTCCGGGGTCGCGGCGCGGACCATCTGGGCGAACTGCGGGCCACGCGACAGGCCCTTGCCGCCGATGACGTGGCGCAGGAACACCTCGCGGATCGCGGCGCGGGCACCGTCGGGGGCGATGACGCCGATCTGCGGCAGGACGTTGCCGGTGACCACGAACCGCCGCCGGGTGGAGCCCAGCAGCCCGGCGACCTCTTCCGCCGCGTCGGCGTTGCCGGCGACGACCACCGGCTGGGCGACGCGGGCCCTGGCGAGCCGGGAGGCGTTGTGCAGCAGGACGTCCGCGTTGCCACCGTCGGTGCCGCCGACGAGCAGCACCACGTCGGGCCGGGCCGCGCGCAGGCCGGCCAGGTCGGCGCCGGACATCGGCCCGGCGGCGACGTGGACGACCTTGGCGCCGGCGCTGAGCCCCACCCGGTGGCCCGCCTCTGCCGTCACGGCGCGCTCGTAGCCGACGACCGCCAGCCGCAGCCCGCCCCCGGCGCTGGAGCAGGCGAGCACCTCGTCGACCCAGTGGCCCTCGAGCTGCTGGCGGATCTGCCGGTAGCCGTCGAGCACGTCGGTGCCGACGGTGGTCGGCACCGACGCAGCCGCGCGCAGCTCACCGGCGTCGGTGTCGACGAGCACGGCCTTGGTGAACGTCGACCCGAAGTCGACGCAGAGCACCTGCGTCACGGCGGTCCCGGTGGCGTGGGGTGGACGGGGTGGCGGGCCGGGCTCAGGCGGTCTTGTCGAGCGCCGCCGCGAGGTCGGCGATGAGGTCGTCGGCGTCCTCGATGCCGACCGAGAGCCGGATCAGGTCGGCGGGCACCTCGAGCTCGGTGCCGGCCACGCTGGCGTGCGTCATCCGGCCGGGGTGCTCGATGAGCGACTCGACGCCGCCGAGGGACTCCCCCAGCGTCCAGACCGAGGTCGCGCCGCAGACGTCGACCGCGCGCTGCTCGCCGCCGGTGACCTGGAAGCTGACCATCCCGCCGAAGCGGCGCATCTGCTTCGCCGCCACGTCGTGGCCGGGGTGGCCCTCGAGGCCCGGGTAGTGCACGGCGGTCACGTCGTCGCGGCCCTGCAGGAACGCCACGACCTTCTCGGCGTTGTCGCAGTGGCGGTCCATGCGCACCGCGAGGGTCTTCAGCCCGCGCAGCACCAGCCACGCGTCGAAGGGCCCGGCGACGGCGCCCATCGAGTTCTGGTGGAAGGCGATCCGGTCACCCGCGTCCTCGAAGCCGGGCACGGTCACCGACTCGGCGACGACGACCGCGCCGCCGACGACGTCGCTGTGACCGCCGCAGTACTTGGTCGTGGAGTGCATGACGATGTCGGCGCCGAGCGCGAGCGGCTGCTGCAGGTAGGGCGTCGCGAAGGTGTTGTCGACCGCGAGCAGCGCGCCGGCCTCGTGGGCCACCTCGGCCAGGGCCGCGATGTCGGCGATGCCCAGCAGCGGGTTGGTCGGGGTCTCGACCCACACGATCTTCGTCTGACCGGGGCGGATCGCCGCCCGCACGGCCTCGACGTCGTGGATCGAGGTGATGGTGTGCTCCACACCCCACGGGCGGGCGACCTTGTTGAACAGGCGGTAGGTGCCACCGTAGGCGTCGCTCGGCACGACGACGTGGTCGCCGGGGGTGAGCAGTGAGCGGATGACCGTGTCCTGGCCGGCCAGGCCGGAGGCGAACGCGAAGCCGCGGGCGCCACCCTCGAGGGCCGCGAGGCACTCCTCCAGCGCGGTGCGGGTCGGGTTGGCGGAGCGGCTGTACTCGTAGCCGCCGCGCAGGCCGCCGACGCCGTCCTGCTTGTAGGTCGAGACCTGGTAGATCGCCGGCACGACCGCGCCGGTCTGGGGGTCGGGCTCCTGCCCCGCATGGATGGCGCGGGTGGAGAAGCCGGTGTCGCTGTGCTCGGTCATGCGGGCCAGCCTAACGGCCGCCGCACGCCTCCCCTGAAGCCGATCGGAGCCCTGATGACGCCGATCTGTCAGGGCGTCGGCGGCAGGTCGAACTGCTCGTCGGCTGCCAGCAGCGGGCGCAGCGCGGCCTCGACCTCGGCGGTGGCAAAGCCGCGGCGCACGACGTCGTCGCCGAGCGCGTTGCCGAGGGCGGCCATGACCATCGACTGGTCGAGCGAGAGGTAGCAGTCGGCGAGCGTGCCCGAGTGCACCGCGACCGCGTCGAGGAACCCGCCCGGGCCGTAGGCACCCAGGTCCTCCTCGAGGTGGCGCAGGTTGGCCACCACCGCCCCGGTCTCGTAGCGCAGCGCGAGGAACGCCGCGTGGGGCGTGACGACCCCGTCGCCCCAGGTGCCGGCCTCGGCCAGGGTGCGCTCCATGTCCGAGGGGTAGCCGCCGGCGGTCAGCCCGACGGCCTCGACGCCCCACTCGCTGTAGCCGCCGCCGGGGATGCTCGCCGGCGAGAAGCCCCACGCGCCGTAGCCGGCCTCCTCCATGCCGAACTCGCGCTGCGCCCGCACCATCAGCCGGTGGTTGGCCCCGAACGAGGCCGGCGCCCAGACGTCCTCGGGCACGAGCAGGTCCGGCATCAGCTCCTCGAACATCGAGCCGCCCCACGTGGCCACGAGGCGCACGCCCCGGTGCTCCCGCGTGCGCCGGTGCATGGCGGCGTAGTGCTCCGGCGGGACCTGTCCGTGGGCGATGCCGACATAGCTGGCGATCCTCGGCTCGGACATCAACGGGCCGTACCAGTGCGGGGTGTAGTAGACGTCCGGGCCGCGACCGTGGTGGTTGCCCACCACGTGCGGGGCCTCGCCCGGGGGCTCGTCCCAGAAGCCGCCGCGCAACAGGCCGCCCGGTATGCCGTGTGCCTGGGCCTGCGGGTCGTGGAACGAGCCGAAGTCCATGGACCGCGCGAGCGCCCCTGCGGTCCCGGCGACCGCCGGCTCGGCGGACGCGGCGACCATCAGCCCGGCGGCCAGCCATCCGTTGTCCACGCTGGACAGGAACGGGTGGATGACGTCACCGCCGGGGAACTCGCGCATCACCTCACCGGTGGTGATGGCGTACCAGTTGTAGAACATGCCGCTGGGCTCGTGACGGCCCAGCGTCGTCAGGGTGTCGACGGCCCGGCGGAGGCGGTCGCGGCACTCGTCCGCGCCGATGATGCCGAGCTCGCGCGCGGCGACCGCGCTCCACAGGTAGCCGCCGATGTTGGTCGGCGAGGTGTTGAGGCTGCGCGAGGCGGGATCGAGGTCGCCGTCGATGCGGTCGGCCGGCAGGCCGGTGCCCTCGTCGGTCATGGCGACGAACGAGCGCCACGTGTCGGCCGCCCACCGCCTCAGCGTCGCGTCCCGGGTGTCGTCGAGGGCGTCGTCGAGGGCGTCGGTCACAGGTCCTCCGGGGGCGTCGTGTCGAGGGTCAGTCGGGGCCGCCCTGGCCCAGCACCGCGGTGGTGCGGTCCCAGTGGCAGCCGCAGGAGCCGCGCAGGACGAGGCGGCTGGGCAGCGGGTCGGGGTCGGGGCGGTCGGCGAGCCCCGGGTCGTTGACGAGGCGGTGCAGGTGGGTGGCCGCCAGGCGGCCCAGCTCGTGCATCGGCTGGCGCACCGTGCTCAGCCCCATGTAGCGGGCCGTCATGATGTCGTCCCAGCCGGTGAGGGCCAGGTCGTGCGGCACCCGCACCCCCTGCGCGTTCAGCAGGACCATCAGGCCCAGGGCCAGCTCGTCGTTGGCACAGACGACCCCGTCCACGCGGGACCGGAGCCGGCGCACCTCGGCGGCGACGTCCGCGGCATACCGCTCCACCAGGATCGCCGGGATCGGGGGCGCCGCCTCCTCCAGGCCGCGCTCCTCCAGGGCCGCGCGGAACCCCTGGTAGCGGTGCTGAACGTCCGGGGAGCCGTGCGGGTCGCCGACGAAGACCAGCTTCGAGCGGCCGTGCTCGAGCAGGTGGCGGGTCAGCTCCGTTGCGGCGTGGACGTTCTCGGTGGTGACGGTCGGGCAGCCGCGGATGGGCTCGCGAGCCAGCAGCACCGTGGGGATCTTGCGCCGGATGGCCGCGACGGCCTGGTCGGGCAGGGTGGACTGCGCGATGACGAGGCCGTCGACGCGGCCGCTCAGGTCGCGCACCGTGCGCCGCATGTCGCTGCGGTTGGCCGTGACGACCACGACCACGCTCTGCCCGTAGTGCGCGGCCGCGGACTCGTAGCCCATGAGGATCGCCGAGTAGTAGGGACCGCTCAGCTCGGGCAGGACCAGGCCGTGGGCCTCGTGCCGGTTGGCCGGCAGCGCGCGGCCGGCGCGCAGCGGCACGTAGTCCAGCTCGGCCGCGGCGCGCAGGACCTTGCTGCGGGTCTCCGCCGAGGCGGGGCGCGAACCCTGCAGCACCCGCGAGACGGTCGCGATCGAGACCCCGGCCCGCTCGGCCACCGTGTAGATCGTGACCGGGCCGGCCTCGTCCCTGCTCATGAGCTCTCCTCCCGCCGTGAAGCGAGGCCACTGTGCCGCCCCGCCCCCATCGGCACAAGCAGGGGGTCGGTGCGTCACGGGACCAGGTGCTCGGCGAAGGGGTTCGGGACGGCCGCGAGCAGGGTCCGCGTGTACGCGTCCTCCGGCTCACGGATGACCCGCAGGGCCGGGCCGTGCTCGACGACGCGACCCTCGTTGAGCACGAGCACCTCGTCGGCGATCATCCGGGCGCTGAGCAGGTCGTGGGTGATGTAGAGGACGCCCACCCCCGAGTCGTCGACGAGTGACTGGAGCAGCTCGAGCACCTCGGCCCGGATCGACACGTCGAGGCTGGAGACCGGCTCGTCCGCGACGATGAGCTGGGGGTCGGCGGCCAGGGCGCGGGCGATGACGACCCGCTGGCGCTGGCCCCCGGACAGCTCGTAGGGGTAGCGGCCGAGGAACCGGCTGGAGGGCGTCAGGGCCACCCGCTCCAGGAGGCGGGCCGCCTCCTCACGGGCCTGCGCGGCCGACATCCCGCGGAAGTTGCGCAGGGGGCGCGTGAGGGCGTACTCCAGCGTCTTGGTGGGGTTCAGCGAGGAGTAGGGGTCCTGGAAGACCATCTGGACGCTGCGGCGGTAGTCGCGAAGACCCTTGCCGCGCAACGACTCCACAGCCACCTCGGCCCCGTCGGCCGGCCGGAAGCGGATGGTCCCGGAGGTCGGGCGCTCCACGGCCGTGATCATGCGAGCCAGGGTCGTCTTGCCGCTGCCGCTCTGACCGACCAGTGCGGTGACCTCGCCGGGTCGCAGCGTGAACGACACGTCGGCGACCGCCTCGACCCGGGACACGTGCAGGCCGCGGCGGCGCTCGAAGACGCGCCCGACGCCCTCGACGGTGAGGAACGGCTCGCGCCGCTGGGCGGGGTCCGCGTCCGCGCCGCTCTTGACGAACTGCGGGCCGGCGAACGTCGTCGTGCGCGGCGGCAGGTCCGCCGCGCCGGGGCCGCCCTCGAGCTGCAGCCGCGCGACGTGGCAGGCCGCCTCGCCGCCGGCGAGGGGCAGCAGCTGCGGGGTCTGCTCGTCGCACAGGGCGATCCGCTCCGGACAGCGCGCGGCGAAGGAACAGCCCTGCTGCGGCCGGGTCAGGTCCGGCGGCCGGCCCGGCACGTAGGTGATCGCGATGGTCTCGGCGCGCGGGTCGGCATACGAGCCGAGCAGGCCCTTGGTGTAGGGGTGCAACGGCGAGCGGAGCATGTCCCTGGCCGCGTGCGACTCGACCAGCCGCCCGGCATACATGACGAGGATCCGGTCGGAGAGGTCCACGACCGTGCCGATGTCGTGGCTGATGAACAGCACGGCGAACTGCTGCTCCTGCTGGAGCCGGCGGATGTTGTCCAGGATCGAGCGCTGCACCACCACGTCCAGGCCGGTGGTGGGCTCGTCGAGCAGGACGAACCGCGGCCGGTTCGCCAGGGCCAGCGCGAGGTTCACCCGCTGCTTCATGCCGCCGGAAAGCTCGTGCGGGTAGGCGCTGATGAAGCGCTGGTCGATCATGACCATGTCGAACAGCTCGCGGACCCGCTCGGTCACGGCGGCGCCGCGCAGGTCGCTGTGCGCCTCGATGGCGTCGCGGAACTGCCCCTCGATCCGGACGACCGGGTTGAGGGAGTTCATGCTGCTCTGGAACACCGTGGCGATGTCGCGCCAGCGGTGGGCGCGCAGCTGGTCCTCGCCCAGGGCGGTGATGTCCTGCCCGTCGAAGGTGATGCTGCCGCCGCTGATCCGGCCGGGCCGTTCGGTGAGCCGCAGCAGCGCCGTGCCGAGGGTGGACTTGCCGCTGCCGGACTCCCCGATGAGGCCGACGAACTCGCCCTCGGCGACATCGAAGGAGACGCCGTCGACGGCGGTGATCGGCCGGTGCAGCTTGGGTTCGTAGCGGACGGAGAGGTCACGAACCTCCAGCAACGCCATGGTCACTCCTCCCTCAGGTGGGGGTTGCTCAGCAGGTCGACGCCGAAGTTGATGAAGGTCAACGAGGTGATGAGCAGCGCCAGGGTCAGTCCGGGCACGAGCACCCAGATCCACAGGCCCTGGGCGACGGCGCCCTGGGCGTTGGCCTGGTAGAGCATCGTCCCCCAGGAGACCGTGGACGGGTCGCCCAGGCCGAGGAAGGACAGGCCCGCCTCGGCGCCGATCGCCCCGGTCGCGGCGCCGACGAAGCCCGCCGCGACGAGCGAGGTCATGCCCGGCAGGATCTCGCGGAAGACGATGCGGAACGTGCTCTCGCCGGAGAACTTCGCGGCCGTGACGAAGTCGCGGTTGCGCAGCGTGATGATCTGGGACCGCTTGGCCCGGGCGTGCCCGGCCCACGAGGTGATGCCGATGACGAAGACCAGCAACGGCAGGCCGCGGACGTCGGAGTAGGCGACCAGGACGATCATCAGCGGCAGCACCGGGACCACCAGGGCCACGTTGGTGACGAAGGAGAGCAGGTCGTCGACGATCGTGCCCTCCTTGTAGCCGGACACGAGGCCGACCACGAGCGCGATGGCGGTGGCGAACAGGCCGCCGAACAGGCCGACCAGCAACGAGGTCCGGCTGCCGTAGACCAGCTGGGAGAAGATGTCCCCGCCCTGGGTCGTGGTGCCCAGCGGGTGGGCCGCCGACGGGGGCAGCAGGGCCTCGAAGTCCGTGCGGGCGCCGTCGTAGGGCGCGATCACCGGTGCGAGGACGGCGACCACGACGAAGAACGCCAGCAGCAGGATGCCGATGCGCGCCTTGCGGTTGCCCCAGATGAGGGCGTACCAGCGCGGTGGGGTGACCGAGGCCTCCTCGGCAGGGACGTCGACGGGCAGCTCGGCCCGGTCGGTGGGCTGGACGACTCCGGTGCTCATTGGCCCGCCTTCCTGGCGCGCGGGTCCAGCACGCCGTAGAGGAGGTCGGCGACCAGGTTGGCCAGCAGGACGCCGACGATGATGAACAGCAGCAGCGCCTGCAGCAGAGGGAAGTCCCGGTTGCCGACCGCCTCCCCCATGAGCCGGCCCATCCCCGGGTAGTCGAAGATCGTCTCGACGAGGATCGAGCCGCCGAGGACGCCACCGAGGGCGATGGCGAAGCCGGTGACGCTGGGCAGCAGGGCGTTGCGGGCGGCATAGCGCAGCGCCACGACCCGGTCGGGCAGCCCCTTGGCCCGGGCCAGCCGGATGTAGTCCTCGCCGAGGTTCATCACCATCGTGTTGCGCATGCCGAGGATCCAGCCGATCGGTGCGGTGACGAGCAGCGAGGCCGCCGGCAGCAGCGAGTGCAGGGCGGCGTCGCCGATGAAGCCGAGGTTCCACCCGGGCATCGAGTCCTCGTAGCCGCCGGAGGTCGGGAACCACCCGAGGGTGTAGCCGAACGCGAACAGGAGCAGCAGCGCGATCCAGAAGCCCGGCAGCGTGCCGAGGAAGGTCGAGCCGAGCGTGACCACGCTGTCGAAGCGGGTGTTGCGCCGCCAGGCCGCGAAGGCCCCCAGGGTGACGCCGATGACGAACGCCAGGACCTGGGTGACCCCGACCAGGACGAGGGTCCACGGCAGGGCGTGGCCGATGACCTCGGTGACGGGGTAGGGGAAGTAGGTGTAGGAGATTCCGAACCTGCCGTGCGCGAGCGCCTGGAGGTAGTCGACGTACTGCTGGAACAGGCTGCCGTCGGGGGCGCCGAGCATCGCCCGCATGGCCTTGACGGCCGCGGGATTGAGCTCGGCGTCCTTGCCGGCGAGCTTGCGGACCATCACCTCCGCGGGGTCCCCGGGCTGGAGCCTGGGGATGATGAAGTTCAACGTGATGGCCGCCCACAGCGTGGCCAGGAAGAAGCCGATCCGTCTGGCGAAGTAGCGCATGCTGTCCTCTCCTTCCTGGCCGCGCCGGGGTGCCGGCTCAGCCCTGGGCCGGGCGCAGGTGGGTCAGGATGAGCAGCCGGTTGTCAGTCGGGTGCGCGTAGGGGTCGGACTCGCTCGGCCAGCCGACCGCCTTGTCCGTGCGGTAGATGATCCGCGTGGGGGCGTAGAGCAGCGCCGTCACCGGGAACTGCGTCATCATCGTGTCGACGATCTGGCCGACGTAGGACTTCTGCTGGGCCGGGTCGCTCGTGGCACCGAGCGCGGCGACCTCCTTGTCGGTGGCCGGGTCGGACCAGCGCTGCACGTTGGGCAGGATCGAGTCCGGCTTCGGGATCTGGTTGGTCGCCAGCTTCGAGCCGAGGTTCGTGGCGATGGTGCAGCCGCCGTTGAGGTACTCGAGCATCATCTGGAAGTCGCCGGACTTCTTCTGCGCGTCGACCGAGTCGGGCGCTGACGCCACGACCTTGGTCGGGATGCCGACCGCGTTGTAGTCGCGGGCGATCACGTCGGCCATGGCCTGGTAGTCGATGAAGCCGGCCTGCACGCTGAAGGTCAGGTTGAGCGGCGAGCCGTCGGGGTTGGTGCGCTTGCCGTCCGCGCCCTTCTTGTAGCCGGCTGCGTCGAGCATCTGGTTGGCCTTGGCCACGTCATAGGGAGTGACCGTGTCCTTGCCCTTGTAGCTGTCGGGCAGCAGCTTGGACATGGTCGGCAGCTTCAGGCCGGTCTGGCTGGCCGGCTTCATGATCCCGTAGGTCGCCTTGTCGGACATCTCCTGGCGGTTGAGCGCCGGCGCCATGGCCGCACGGAACTTCACGTCGGAGAACGGCTTCTGCTTGAGGTTCTGCGTGAGAACCGTGGTGCCGTTGGGCGCGTAGTAGAAGTGGTTGTGCTTGGGGTCGGCCGCGACGAAGGCGCGCTGCGGGTTGGGGATCTCGCCCCAGTAGGCGTCGAGCTGGCCGCTGCGCAGCTTCAGCGAGGCCTGCGAGGCGTCGTACTGCCCCTCGAGGACCAGCTGCTTGACGTGGATCTTGTCGGCCTGCCAGTAGTCGGCGCGACGCTCGAGCACGAGGCGGCGGCCGTTGTAGCTCTTGACCTTCATCGGCCCGGAGCCCGCGGGGTTCTTGTCGATGAACTTGGTCGGGTCGCCCACCGAGCCGTAGACGTGCTCGGGAACGATCGGCGCCTTGATGATGTCGTCGAACTTCGCCACGGCGGGGCCGGTGAACTCCATGACGACCGTGTTGCCCTCGGCGGTCACGGACTTCGCCGGGGCGCCGAAGGTGTCGTTCCACAAGCCGGCCTTGTCGGCGGCGGCGTACTTCTTGCCCAGGTTGTAGGTGAACGCCACGTCCTTGGCGGTCAGCGGCTGGCCGTCGCTGAGCTTCACGCCGTCGCGGATGGTGAACGTCAGCTTGGTCGCGCCGTCCCACTTGTATGCCGTGGCGAGCCAGGGCGTCACGTCGCAGCTGAGGCCGTTGCGGACCATCAGCGGCTCGTAGAGCCAGGTGCTCGTGAGCGGCGTCGGCGCGAACGGGTTGTAGTTGACCAGGCCACCGACGGTCGTGGGCGCGTCGGACGGGAAGGTCAGGCTGGCGATCATCCCGTCGCTGCCGGACCCACCTCCACCGGCCGCCCCGACCTTGCCGGAGCAGGCGGTCAGGCCGGTGGCGGCACAGGCCGCGACGACGACAGCGATGGTGGTCCTGCGAAACATGGGCACTCCCCTGCTGGGTGAAATTTCGGCCAACGTAGAGCGCCGTCAAGCGGCCGGTCAATGGTTACGTCCATGAAACTACTTTCACACCTTGCCCAGTCACGCCCTGTCGCATCCGTCCCGATTTACATCCAGTTTCATGCACGATCGGGGTAGGAACCAGCAGCCGCGAGGTGGTAGACATCTCGTGTGTCTTTCACTCTTCAGGCGCCGCCGACGCTCCCTGTCCATCGTGTAACCAGCAGGTCAGGGATGGCCGCACAGCTCACCTCCGGGGCCGCGCTGCAGCGCCTCGACGCGGGCGACCTGAGCTTGCTGCTCCACCCCGCGAGCGAGCTCGAGACCGGGCTGGCCAACCTCTGGCTGCGCCGTCTGGAGGACGGGCGCGCGACGTGGACTCCGCTGCTCGGCCCGGCCGCGCCGGGCGAGGTCCGGTGGAGCGAGGACGGCCCGCTGGTCACGGGTCAGTGGCAGGGCCTGCGGTATGCCGTGCGGCTGCGGCTCGCCGAGGAGGTCACCGCCTGGTTCTGGCACGTCGACGTCACCAACACCACGGGCGCCGAGGTCACCGTCGACGTCGTCTGCGCCCACGACCTGGCCCTCACGCCCTACGGCAACGTGCGCGTCAACGAGTTCTACGCCAGCCAGTACCTCGACGTGACGCCGGTGGCCACGCCGCAGGCCGGCACCGCCCTCGCCGTCCGGCAGAACATGCCCGGCGAGCGGGTCCCCTGGGCTCTCGTGGGGTCCCTGCGCCACGGCGCCGGCTGGGCCACCGACGCGCTGCAGCTGGTCGGTCGGACCGCTGACGGCTCCCGCGCGCTCGTCGGCCTCGACCGCGCCGAGCTGCCCTCCACGAGGCTCCAGCACGAGCACACCCTCGCCGTCGTGCAGGACGCGCCGGTCGCCCTGGCCCCCGGCGCGGACCTGCGGACCGGCTTCTTCGGCATCACGCAGGTCGACCACCCGGCCGCCACCTCCTCCGCCGACGCCGACCTCGCCGCGCTGGCCCTGCGCCAGCCCGAGGCGCTCACGCCGGCGGACGAGCACGGCACCCAGGGCGACAGCGACCTCACCGCCGACCCCGACACCGACGCCGTCGCCACGCCCCAGACGCCCTCCCTCTTCGGGGCGGCCGCCTTCGCCGCACGCGACCTCACCGCGACCGAGCTGGCCGACCTGGCCGGCAGCCCCCTGGCCCAGGAGGAGCACGACGGCGCGACGCTGCTCAGCGCGTTCACCGCCGACGGCACCCACGTCGTCACGGCGGCCAAGGAACGCCGGGTCCTGCGCCCGCACGGGCACATCCTGCGCACCGGCAACGCCCTCGTGCCCGACTCGGGAGTGCTGACAAGCACGTGCTGGATGACCGGCGGCTTCCACAGCCAGGTCACCCAGGGCCACGTCAGCCGCGGCACGGTGCTGTCCACCCGGCGCACCTACCTGGGACTGCTGCGCGCCCAGGGCCTGCGCGTCTTCGTCGACACCGCCGACGGCTGGAAGCTGCTCGACCTGCCCAGCGCCTGGGCGCTCACGCCCGGGTCCTGCCGCTGGTGGTACGCCGACGACGCCGTGACCCTCGAGGTCACCGCCACCGCCCCCACCGGGCACCACGAGCTGGGGCTCGCCGTGCGCCTGCTGCACGGCGGGCCCCGCCGCCTCCTCGTCTCGCTGCACACCGCCCTGGGTGCGGACGACGGGCAGGCTCCCGACGCCCCGCACCTGAGCGCCCACGAGGCGGGCGCCACCGTCGGTGGCGAGGGCCGCGCATACTCCCTCGCCTGGTCGGCGGGCTCGGTGGAGCAGGTATGCCGTGACGAGACGCTGTTCACCGACGACACCTCCCGGGGCCTGCCCTTCGTGACCCTGGTGACGACGGCGAGCGACCACTGGGAGCTCACCCTCACGACGGACGTGGTCGGCGCGGACGACGCGGTGCAGCCGCGCATCCGGGAGGACCGCGGCGACGACCTGTGGGGTTCGGTGCGCTCCTCGCTCAGCCTCGAGGCCCCTGCCGGCTCCGCCCGGGCCGACGAGGTCGCCCGCCTGGACCAGGTGCTGCCGTGGTTCGCCCACGACGCCTTCGTGCACTACCTGTCCCCGCGGGGGCTGGAGCAGTTCACCGGCGGCGGCTGGGGGACCCGCGACGTGTGCCAGGGCCCGGTCGGCCTGCTGCTGAGCCTGGACCGGCCGGACGCGCTGCGCGAGGTGCTGCTGCTGGTGCTGCGCGCGCAGAACGCCCGCGGTGACTGGCCGCAGGCGTTCGACTTCCTCCCGCCGGTCCCGGCAAACGGGCAGCAGGGCTCGCACGGCGACGTCGTGTTCTGGCCGCTGCTGGCCCTGGGCGAGTACCTGCGCGCCAGTGGCGACGGCAGCCTGCTCACTGCGGAGGTCCCGTTCACCGGCGACGACGGCCCGACCGACGCCGCCCCGGTGCTGGTGCACGCCCGGCGCGCCCTGGAGCGCATCCGGGAGTGCACCGTCCCCGGGAGCCCGCTGCCGGCATACGGCCACGGCGACTGGAACGACTCGCTGCAGCCGGCCGACCCGCAGCTCGCGGCGCGCCTGGTCTCGACCTGGACCGCGACGCTGCAGGTGCACGCGCTGCGGACCCTGGCCGCCGGCCTGCGCGAGGCCGCCCCGACGCTCTCGGTCGCCGACCAGCTGGCCGACGACGCCGAGCGGCTCGCCGAGGCCACCCAGGCGGCGATGCACGAGGTGCTCAAGGCCGACGGGCTGCTCGCCGGCTACGGCCTGCTGCACGACGACGGCCGGGTCGAGCACCTGGTCCACCCCAGCGACGACCGCACCGGCCTGACCTACGGCGTGCTGCCGTGGATCCACGCCATCTCCGCCGACCTGCTCTCCCCCGAGGAGGCCGACCACCACCTCGCGATGATCCGCGAGCACCTGCTCGGCCCCGACGGCGCCCGGCTCTTCGACAAGCCGGCGGCCTACCGCGGCGGCCCGATGGAGGTCTTCCAGCGCGCCGAGGGCAGCACCTTCTGGGGCCGGGAGATCGGCCTGATGTACACCCACGCCCACCTGCGCTACGCCGAGGCGCTGGCCCGCCGGGGCGACGCCGAGCGGCTGTTCGAGGCGTTCTGCCTGGCCAACCCGGTCGGCATGCCCGAACGCGTCGAGCAGGCCCGGGTGCGGCAGTCCACGACCTACTACTCCTCCTCCGACGGGGTCTTCGCCGACCGCTACGAGGCGGCCGAGCGCTACGCGGAGCTGATGGCCGGCCAGGTCGAGCTCGAGGGCGGCTGGCGCGTCTACTCCTCCGGCCCGGGCCTGTTCCTGCGGCTGCTCCAGGAGTGCGTCCTCGGCCTGCGCCGCCGCGGCGACCGCCTCGAGGTGGACCCGGTGCTGCCGGCCGACCTCGACGGGCTCGTCGCCCGGATCCCGTTGGGCGAGAGCGTGGTCCGCGTCGAGTTCACCGTGCGTGGCCGCACCAGCGGCCCCTCCCGGGTCGCCCTGAACGGCACCGACCTGCCGACCACCGAGCTCGACAACCCCTACCGCCGGGCCGGCGTCAGCGTGGACCTGACCGCGCTGCGCGCCGCCCTGACCGGCACCGACGACGTCCTCACCGTGGAGATCTGCTGACCATGCCCACCGACCCCACCACCCCCGACGGCACCCCGGCCGACCCGACCGGCGACCCCGCCCCCGGGCGGCCCACCGACCGCCCCTGGCTCGACACCGACCGGCCGCTCGAGGAGCGCGTCGAGGCGCTGCTGTCGGTCATGACGCTGGCCGAGAAGGTCGGCCAGCTGCACCAGAGCGCCAACATCGAGCCGGAGCGTGACGCCGAGCTGATCCGCAGCGGCAGGATCAGCTCCAGCCTCTACGCCAGCGGCGCCACCGGCGGCAACGTCAAGGACGAGGGCCTGCTGTCCTCGGCCATCGACGCCGCGCAGCGCCTCGCCATCGAGGAGAGCCGCCTGGGCATCCCGCTGCTCTTCGGCCGCGACGTGATCCACGGCCACCGCACGGTCTTCCCCATCCCCCTCGGCCTCGCCGCCGGCTGGGACGAGTCCCTCGTCGAGCGCGCCTGCGAGGTGGCCGCCGACGAGGCCCACCTCGAGGGCGTGGCGTGGACCTTCGCCCCGATGGTCGACATCTCCGAGGAGCCGCGCTGGGGGCGGGTCGCCGAGTCCTTCGGCGAGCAGCCGGTGCTCTCCGGCCGGCTCGGCGCGGCGGCCGTGCGTGGCTTCCAGGGCGACCCGGTCGGTACCAAGGGCCGCCTGGCCGCCTGCGCCAAGCACTTCGTCGGCTACGGCCTGGCCGCCGGTGGCCGCGACTACGACACCGTCTCCGTCGGTGAGAACACCCTGCGCAACCTGCACCTGCGCCCGTTCAAGGACGCCGTCGACGCCGGCGTGCTGACCGTGATGGCCGCCTTCAACGACGTCGACGGGGTGCCGATGCACTCCAACCGCCGGCTGCTGCGCGAGGTCCTCAAGGACGAGTGGGGCTTCGACGGCGTCGTCGTCGGCGACTGGGGCGGGGTGGGCCAGCTGATGAACCACGGCATCGCCGCCGACCTGCGCGAGGCCGCGAAGTACGGCATCGAGGCCGGCATCGACCTGGAGATGGTCTCCGGCGCGTACCTCGCGCACCTGGCCGAGCTGGTGGAGTCCGGTGAGGTGGACCTGGCCCTCGTCGAGGACTCGGTGCGGCGCGTGCTGCGGCTCAAGCTGCGCCTCGGCCTGTTCGAGCGGCCCTACACCGGCACCCCCGAGCGCTCGGGCGAGCCCACTGAGCAGACCCGGGCCCTGGCCCGGGAGGCGGCCCACGGCTCGATGGTGCTGCTGTCCAACAACGGCGTCCTGCCGCTTCCCGAGGAGCCCGGCACGGTACTGCTCACCGGCCCCTTCGGACAGGAGGGCGAGGCGCTGCTCGGCACCTGGGTCCTCGACGGCAAGGGCGAGGACGTCATCGCCCCGGAGACCGCCTTCCGCGAGCGCCTCGGCGACAAGCTGATGGTCCAGGACGGGCGCTACAGCGAGCGCGCCGTGCAGATGGTCCGCCAGGCCGACGTCACCGTCGCCGTCATCGGCGAGCACCCTTCGCGCTCCGGCGAGGCCAACTCCATCAGCCGGATCGGCCTGCCCGCCGGGCAGCTGGAGGTCCTGCACGAGCTGGCGGGCATCGGCCGCCCGCTGGTCGTCGTCGTCTACGCCGGCCGGCCCCTGGAGCTCGGGCCGGTGCTCGACCTCGCCGACGCGGTCATCCTGGCCTGGCACCCCGGCGTCGAGGCCGGCAACGCCCTGGCCGACGTGGTGTTCGGCGACGTCGCACCCTTCGGCCGGCTGCCGATGACCTTCCCCCGGACGACCGGGCACATCCCCACCTCGACCCACCAGCGCCCGACGAGCCGCCTGCTGCCGCCGGAGCAGGACTACACCGAGGGCCGCTACATCGATGCGCTGGTCCAGCCGCGCCTGCCGTTCGGGCACGGCCTGACCTACACGACCTTCGCCTACGGCGACCTGCACGTCGACAGCAGCGAGCTCTCCCGCGACGGGGGCTCGGTGCAGGTGAGCATCGAGGTCACCAACACCGGCTCGCGGGCCGGGCGCGAGGTGGTCCAGCTCTACTTCCGCGACCCGGTCGCCGAGGTGACCCGGCCCAACATCGAGCTGCTCGACTGGGCCCGCCTCGACCTCGAGCCCGGCGCCACCGGCACCGCGACCTTCACCGTGACCGCCGACCAGGTCGGCTACTTCGGCCGCGACCTGACCCGCAAGGTGGACACCGGCGAGATCGTCCTCGTGGCCGGCCCGGACGCCACCCGCGGCTCGCGCGCCAGCATCACCGTCACGCCCTGATCCACCCCGGGACCCGGCCGCGGCACGCGCGGCCGGGCACCCGGCATACCCGTGCCCGGGGCGGCTCCACGGCCCCACCCCTGCACACCAACCCCACTGCCACGAACACCCCACTGCCACAAGGATTCCCATGATCGAGACCCAGCGTCGCCAGATCCTGGTCGACGGCGTCCCGCGCATCGTCATGGCGGGCGAGATCCACTACTTCCGCGTCCCCCGCGAGGAGTGGCCGCAGCGCATCGCGCTGCTCAAGGAGGCCGGCTGCACCGCGGTCGCGTCCTACATCCCCTGGCTGGTCCACGAGCGGCCGGACGGCACGATCGACGTCACCGGCGAGACCCTGCCCGAGCGGGACGTCGCCGCGTTCATCGACCTGTGCGCGCAGGAGGGGCTGTGGTTCATCGCCCGGCCGGGCCCGTTCATCATGGCCGAGCTGAAGAACGAGGGCCTGCCCTTCCGCCTCTACGACGAGCACCCCGAGATCGTGCCGTCGGGCTGGGACGGGGCGCCGGCCACGACCCGGACGGTGGACTACCTCGCCCCGGCCTACCTGGCCGAGTGCCGCCGCTGGTTCGACGCGGTGCTGCCCCCGATCGCCGAGCGGCTGCAACCCCGTGGCGGCAACGTGATCGCGCTCCAGCTCGACAACGAGGTCGGCATGCTGGCGTGGGTCAGCAACACCCCCGACCTCACCGACCACCTCGTGGACGACCTGCGCCGGTGGGTGCGCGAGCAGCACGGCGAGGAGGTCGCCGCCCGCTACCCGGTCGACCTTGACGACGACGCCGCCTGGGCTGCCGCGGTGCGCTCCCCCGAGGAGAAGTGGGCGGCGGCGCTGCGCCTGGACCTCGGCACGTTCATGCGGGACCGCTTCGCGCGCTACGTGCAGGCGCTGCGGGAGATGGCCGAGGCGAACGGGATCGAGGGGATCCCGTTCGTCATCAACATCCACGGCACCGCCGGTGGCGACGGGGCGCCGTTCCCGATCGGCATCAGCCAGCTCGTGCAGACGTATGCGCGGGTCCCCGGGATGCTCTCGGGCTCGGACCACTACATGGGCGACATGACCCTGAGCACGACCACGGACCTCTACGTCCTCAACGCGTTCATGGCCGCCGTGCACGACGAGCACCAGCCGATCACCTCGATGGAGTTCGAGGCCGGCACCGGGGACTACGGCGGCGGCACCGAGATGCTCTACGACCCCTCGACGGTCGACCTCAAGACGCGGCTGTCGCTGGCCCAGGGCAACCGGCTGATCAACTACTACCTGTTCGCCGGCGGCATCAACGGCCCGCTCGACGAGCCGGTCGGCGACGGCAACGACCGGATCAGCTTCACCGGCGAGCGCCACGGCACCGCTGCCCCCGTCGGGCCGGAGGGCCAGCGCGGCCTGACCTACGAGCCGACCAAGCGCGTCGTCCATGCCGTCACTGCTCTGGAGCCGTGGCTGGCCCGCATGGACGAGGAGCACGACGACGTCCAGCTCGGGTTCGTCCTCGACTCCTACATGACCGAGTACTCCCACCCCGGCAGCGCGGCCATGCGTGACGTCGTGGAGGACCTCTCGGCGCACCGCGGTGCCGGCCAGCGCAAGGCGCTGGGCCGCTCGCTGCTGCTGGACGGCTACCGCTTCGGCGCCGTCGACCTGCAGCACGACGACCCGCGCCCCGGCGGCGTCGTGGCCCTGGCCACGGGGCGGCACCTCGCCCCGGACGTCCAGCGGCGCCTGGTCCGCCACGTCGAGGCCGGAGGCGGGCTGCTGCTCCTCGGCCCGCTGCCGCGCCTGGACCTCGAGGGCCGGTCCTGCACGGTGCTCGCCGACGCCCTGGGCGTGCGCCCGGGTGAGGTCGTGCGCGAGTCGCGGCACACCTACCCCTCGGTGGTCACCCACGGCTGGGCGGCGCCGTGGGCGGAGACCCGCGTCGGCTGGTGGCAGGAGCTGCACCCAGTGCGCGGCGACGTCGTGCTCACCGACACCGACGGCCGGGCCTGCGGCGTGGACGTGCCGCTCGGCGAGGGGCGTGCGGTCATCCTGGCGGCGGAGCTCATGCCCTCGACCCACGTCTTCGGGCGCGCGCTGCGCGAGCTCGGCGCCCACCCCGGCCTGCGCGCGCAGACCTCGGTGCCCGGCGTCTACGCCACGACCACCGCGACCGACGACGGCCAGCGGCTGGTGCACCTGCTCAACATCACCGGCTACAGCCCGACGGTCCGGCTGGTGCTCGACGGCAGGGAGCTGCACGAGGGCCAGGCCCTCACGCTGCCGCCGCGCAGCGGGTTCATGCTGCCGCTGGGCCTGGACCTGGGCTGGGGCCGGATCGAGTGGGCCAACGCCGAGATCCGTTCCGCCGGTGAAGGATCGGTGGCGTTCGGCCCGGGCCTCGGCCACGCCGGCGACCCCGCAGGCACCGTGGTCGTGCTCCGCACCGAGCGAGAGGTCCCCGAGACCGACGCCTACTGGGTCGAGCGTGACGGCGACCTGGTGACGGTCACCGCCCACCCGGGCGCCGGCCCGCTCGAGGTCGCGCCCGCCTGAGCCGGCCGCGCCATCCCGTCGAGAGGGACGTGTCTCCGGGTTCGCGTCTCGCGAGACCCGGAGAAACGTCCCTCTCTGCGCACCCGGTTCCAGTCCGACCGAAGGGTTGAGGGCGTCAGTGGGTGTCGGGGCCGCCGGGGACGGTCAGGCGCGGCAGGAACACGTGCACGACCGGGCCGATCGCCAGCGCGAACAGCACCGTTCCGACGCCGAGGTTGCCGCCGAGCAGCCAGCCGATGACGACGACCGCGACCTCGATGGTGGTGCGGACCACCCGCACCGAGCCGCCCGTGCGGCGGACCAGGCCGGTCATCAGCCCGTCCCGCGGACCGGGTCCGAGCCGCGCGCCGATGTAAGCCGCGGTGGCCACGCCGTTGAGCAGGATCCCTCCCAGCAGCAACAGGATCCGGGCCGGCAGGGCGTGGGCCACCGGCAGCACCGCGAGGAACGCGTCGAGGCTGAAGCCGATGACGAAGACATTGCTGACGGTCCCGAGGCCGGGGCGCTCGCGCAGCGGCAGCCACGCCAGCAGCACCACCGCCCCGACGATGACCGACCACTGCCCGATCGTCAGCCCGAGCTGGTGGACCAGGCCCTGGTGCAGGACGTCCCACGGCAGGATGCCCAGGTGGGCCTGCACGACCATGGCCTCGCCGAGCGCGAAGGTGAGCAGCCCGGCATACAGCTGGACGAGGCGACGGGTGAGGCGACGGGGCGCGGGGCGGTGCACGCCGGGGACGCTAGCAAGCCCCCGGCCCGTCGCGGGTGGGGTCTCACGGGGTGCCCCTGTTCGTCGAGGACGCGTGAGCAGGTCGACGACGGGGTCTGCCCATCCCCGGGCCAGGCGTCGGCCCGCCCAGGCAGGCCCGCGCCTGTCAGACGGAGGCCAGGAAGGCGCGCACCCGTTCCATGAGCAGTGCGGACGCCTCCGGGTCGTAGGCGTCGAGCGAGGAGTCGGCGAAGAGGTGCTGATCGCCGGGGTAGACGAACAGCTCGGCGGCCGCCACGGAGCCGGCGAGCTCGCGGGCGGCCGGCAGGTCCTCGTCGAAGAACTCGTCGCCCTCCTTGCCGTGGATCTGCACCGGCACCCCCTCCGGCCAGGCCTCCCCGAACTCCGCGACCGGGATGCAGGAGCACATGAGCAGTGCCCCGCGCGCGCCGGGCCGGGTCTGCGCGAGCCGCTGGGCGATGGTCACGCCGAAGGAGAACCCGGCGTAGACGAGCTCGGGGCCGAGCTCGTCGGCCGCGGCGGCACCGCGCTCCCGGATCGCGTCGAACCCGGTGTCACGCGCAAACCCGAACCCCTCCTCGACGCTGGCGAACGTGCGGCCGTCGAACAGGTCGGGCGTGTGCACGGTGTGGCCGGCCTGTCGCAGGTCGTCGGCGAAGGCCCGCACGCCGTCAGTCAGGCCCTGGATGTGGTGGTACAGCAGCACCTCGGTCACGTCAGCGGTCCCCTTCCCCCATTGATCGACTCTTTTGGAATGTTCCGCGATGCTAGTCTGTTCGGCCATGGTCGACAACCCTCCGGACTACGAGCTCGCCGACCGGATCGCGCTGTCCACCGCCGACCAGGTGAAGGCCATCGGCCACCCGCTCCGCACGACGATCCTGCAGCTCCTCCACGAGCGGGCCGCGACGGTCAGCGAGCTCGCGGCCGCGGTCGGGCGCCCCAAGAGCACCGTCGCGCACCACGTGGACGTGCTCACCCGGAACGGCTTGCTCCAGGTGGTGCGCACGCGGAAGGTGCGGGCGATCGAGGAGCGCTTCTACGGGCGCACCGCGCGCATGTTCCACGTGGCAGCGGAGCCATCCCCCGCCGGCGAGAAGATGCCGCGCGACTTCAACGACTTCGAGGTGGCGGCACGCGAGTCCGCGACGGCGTTCGAGCAGGGGAAGCTCTGGGGCTTCATCCGACATGCGCGCATCTCGGAGGACCAGGCCTCGGAGTTCTGGAGCCGGATGGCCGAGCTGGTTGCCGAGCTCGATCGGATGCCACGGTCCGGCGAGAGCATGTACGGGTTCGCGATCGGTATCTACCCCACCGACCACCCGACCCTGCCGGCAGCGCAGTGATGCACCTGGCCGCGCGTCAGGACACGACGCCGGCGCCGAACTGCTCGAGGCCGATGAGCGGCTTGATGACGTCCTGCACCTCACCACGGGTGAAGCAGCGGCGGATCACGTCGTCGGACAGGACGTTGCCGATGGAGCCGAGCACCATCGCCTGGTCGAGCGAGAGGTAGCGCTTCGCGATGACCCCGGACCTCACCGCGACCGCGTCGTAGAACCCGCCGGGGCCGTAGGCCTTCAGCGTCCCCTCGATCCTGGTCAGGTTGGCGACGGCCTCGGTCGGCTCGTGCATCATCGCCAGGAACGACGCGTGCGGGGTGACGACCCCGTCGCCCCAGGCCGGGTCGGGGTTGGTGCCCTCGCGGCACCCCTCGAAGCCGATGTCCCAGTTGGTGCCCTCGAGGTCGGCGGGGTAGCCGTCGGGGTTGAGGCCGATCGGGTCGACGCCGTAGACGTCGTAGCCGCCGGTCGGCTTGCTGGCCGGGGAGAAGCCCCAGTAGCCGAACTTCGTGTCCTCGAGCCCGAACTCGCGCTGGGCGCGGACGGTCAGCGGGTGGTTGACACCCCACGACCGCGGCGCCCAGGTGGCCTCGGGCACGAACATGTCTGGCATCAGCGCCTCGAACATCGAGCCGCCCCACCCGGGCACGATGTGCATGCCGCGGTAGGTGTAGGCACCCTCGAACACGTCCAGGCCCAGGTAGGTGCGGTGCTCGCCGACCGGCTTCTGCTCCTGCCACGACCAGTCGCAGCCGTCGGGGAAGGTGCGCCACGTCGCGAAGTACAGCTCGCGCGGTGCCTGTCCGCGGGCGATCGCGATGTAGCTGGCGATCCGCGTCTCGGACACGGTCGTGTCGTAGTGGTGGCCGGTGTAGTAGACGTCCGGCCCGACGCCGAGGTAGTTGCCGCGCACGCTGCCCGGCTGCTCGGTCTCCCAGAACCCGCCGCGCATCAGGCCCCCGGGCCGGGCCGCCTTGTCGTAGTAGGAGCCGAAGTTCATCGGCCGCAGCAGTGCCTGCGCCTGCCCGGCCAGCGTCGGCTCCGCGCTGCGCACGACCATCAGCGCGGCCGCCAACCAGCCGTTGTCGACGCTGGACAGGAACGGGTGCACGACGCTGCCGTCGTCCGGCCAGGTCGTCAGCACCGAGCCGTCGGTGACGTCGTACCAGTTGTAGAACTGTCCGCTCGCCGCGTTGCGCTGCAGCCGGCCGAGGGTGGTCAGCGTCTGGGCGATGCGGCGGGTGCACTCGGCGGCGCTGATGATGCCCAGCTCGCGCGCCACGACGGCGCTCCACAGGTAGCCCCCGATGTTGGTCGGGGAGGTGTAGCGGCTGCCCGTTCCGGTCAGGGAGCCCTCGATGTTGTCCGAGACCAGGCCGGTGCCGGGGTCGGTCATCGCAACCATGGAGCGCCACGTGTCGCGCGCCCAGCGCAGCAACGTCGCCGTCGGTATGCCGCCGTCCCCGGCGGCCGTGGCGCCGCTCGCCCCGGTGAGGCCCACCGGGGAGGCGGTCGGCGGGGTGTCTGCGGCGGCGCGGGTGCTGCCGAGCGCCGCCAGGCCGAGGGCTGCGCCTCCTCCGGCGAGGAGCTGACGGCGGGTCGGGGTGCGGTTGGTCATCGGAGTCCCTTGCGTGTCAACGGTTCTGGCGGTCGTCACTGATGCGGGTGCCGGCGCAGCGCTACTTGATGCCGGTGCTCGCGATGCCCTCGATGAAGCGGCGCTGGAAGACCAGGAACACCGCGAGGACGGGCAGGATCACCACGGTCGCCCCGGCGAGGAGCAGGCCGTAGTTCGTCGAGTTCTGGCCGGTGGAGTAGAGCGCCAGGGCCACTGGCAGCGTGTAGTGCTCCTCGGAGGTGGAGACCACCAACGGCCACAGGAAGTTGTTCCAGCTGCCGAGGAACGTGAGGATCCCCAGCGTCGCCAGCGCCGGCCCGCACAGAGGCAGGATGATCTGGCGGAAGATGCGCAGCTCGCTCGCGCCGTCGACGCGCCCGGCATCGAGCAGGTCGTCGGGCAGGCCGAGGATGAACTGCCGCATGAGGAACACCCCGAACGGCGTCACGAGGAACGGCAGGATCAGCCCCGGGTAGCTGTCCACCAGGCCGAGGTTGGCGACGAGGATGAACAGCGGCACGAAGGTGACCATGCCCGGCACCATCAGCGTCCCCATGACGACGGCGAAGAGGGCCTTCTTGCCCCGGAACTCCAGCTTGGCCAGGGCGTAGCCGAGCATCGAGCAGAACAGCAGGTTCCCGATGGTGACCGCGGCCGCGACCAGCACCGAGTTGGCGAAGAACCGGGGGAAGCTCAGCTTGCTGAACAGCTGGGTGTAGTTGTCCAGCGTCGCGGTCTCGGGCCACCAGGTCGGCGGGACGCGCCGCAGCTCGCCCTCGCCCTTGAAGCTGCCGAGCAGCATCCAGATGAACGGGCCGACCACGGCCAGGAGGCCGACGGTGAGCACCGCGTAGAGCCACCAGCGGCCCCCGCCGCCGGATCGCTTGTTGGTCAACGGGATCGCCTCGCTCACGTGTTGGACCGCAGCGCGCGGAACTGCAGGGCGGTGAGGGCGACGATGACGACGAACATGACGTAGCTCATCGCGGCCGCGAAGCCGTAGTTGCCGAAGCCGAACTGCTGGTAGGTGTACATGGACATCGAGAGGGTGGAGTTCAGCGGGCCGCCCTTGGTCATCACCAGCGGCTCCTCGAAGAACTGCAGGTAGCCGATCCCGGTGGTGACGCTGACGAACAGCACCGTGGGCCGCAGCATCGGCAGGGTGATGTGCCGGAACCGCTTCCAGGGGCCTGCGCCGTCGATGGCGGCGGCCTCGTGCAGCAGCGCGGGGACCGACTGCAGGCCCGCCAGGAAGATGACCATGGCGGTGCCGAAGTTGCGCCAGGCGGCCATGACGATGATCGAGGGCAGGGCCCAGGTGGTGGACCCGAGCCAGTCGGGGCCCTGGATCCCGACCCAGCCGAGCATGGTGTTCAGCAGGCCGCTGTCGGGCTCGAGGATGAACCGCCACACGACGGCCACCGCGACGATCGAGGTGACGACCGGCATGTAGTAGCCGACCCGGAACAGACCACGGAACCGGGTGATCCCCTTGTCCAGGGCCAGGGCGGCAGCGAGGGCGAGGCCGAGGGTCAGCGGGACGCCGAGCAGCACGAAGATCGCGGTGTTGCCCGCGGCCTGCCGGAAGGTCGGGTCCGCCAGGACCTTGGCGTAGTTGTCGAACCCGACGGGGTTGACCGCGAACGGGGTGTGCAGGTCCTTCTGCTTGATGTCCGTGAAGCTCATGTAGAGCGAGGACAGCACCGGCCAAGCCGTGAAGACGGCGAACAGCAGGCAGAAGGGCAGGGCGAGCACCCAGGCGGCGACCCCCTCCCGCGAGCGGCCCGAGGACCGCCCGCGGGTGGGTGCCGGCGACGCCGCGGGGACCGGCGTCACCTCGCCGGGCCGCAGGGTGTCAGCTCCCGGTGCCAATGGACTCGGCCTTGCTCTGGACGGTCTTCAGCGCCGCAGCGGGGTCACTGCCGGTCTTGGTGACCTTCTCCATCTCGGTGTCGAACGCGGCCGCGACCTGCTCCCACGTGGCGATCGCCGGCGGGGCCTGCGCGTCCTTGAGCTGCTGGCCGAAGGCGGCAAGCTTGGCGTCACCGGACAGGCTCGGGTCGGACCAGGCGCTCTGCACCGAGGGCAGATCGGTGGACAGCTTGTACCACTTGGCCTGCGTCTTGGGGTCGGACAGCCACTGGACGAACTTCCAGGCGCTGTCGCGGTTCTTCGAGGCCTTGAACACGGCGAAGTCCGAGCCGCCGACGAACGAGGTGGCGCTGACCTTCTTGGGCATCGGCATCACGCCGTACTTGTCCTTGAAGCCGGCACCGCCGAGCTTCTCGACCGCACCCATCTCCCACGGGCCGGAGATGAACATCGGGATCGAGCCGTTGACGAAGTCCTGCTCGAGCTGGCCGTCGGGCAGCTGCTTGGGGGCCAGGCCGTCGGTGAAGTAGCTCTGGTAGTACTTCACCGCCTCGGCGAGCTGCGGGGTGTCGAAGGTGAACTTCTTCTGGTCGTCGCTGGCGATCTTGGCGCCGTTGGACCAGCCGAACGGCATGATCGTCTGCCACGAGCCGGTCCCGCCGGCCTGCAGGTTGATGCCCCACTTGGACCCGGCCTTGGTCTTCAGCGCCTGCGCCATCGACTTCAGGCCCGCCCAGTCCGTCGGCAGCTTCGTGATGCCGGCCTTGGCCGCGAGGTCCTTGCGGTAGTAGACGAGGCGGGTCTCGACGTACCACGGCACGCCGTAGGAGGTGCCACCCACCTCGGTGGTCTTCTGCGCACCGGGGAAGAAGCCGGCCGGGTCGATCGACTTCGGCGTGGGGTCGAGCGCCCCCTGGCCGGCGAACTCACCCATCCACGTCGTGCCCACCATGGCCGCGTCGGGGGTCTTGCCGGCGGTGATCGCCGTCGTGAACTTGTCGTGCGCCGCGTCCCACGGGATCGGCGTCACCTTGACCGTGGTGCCCGGGTTCTCCGCCTCGAACTCCTTGGCCAGCGTCGGCAGGTTCTCGCCCTCGGCACCCATCGCCCAGACGGTGATGGTTCCCTTGGCCTTGCCGGAGCTGATGTCCTTGGCGGCGCTCTGGCCACTGGCGGTCTCGGTGGAGCGACCGCACGCGGACAGCGCGAGGGCCGCGGTCGCCACGGCGGCGACGGCGAGCACGTGGGGGTGACGTCTCATCAGGTGTTCCTCCTCGGTGGGGCGGTGCCCCGGGGGGTCGACGGAGTGGTGGGGGTGGGGGTGGTTGCGGCAGTGGTGGTGGGACGGTCCCTGTCGGTGCAGCCGCAGGAGGCACGCAGGACCAGCTCGGTGGGCAGGACGATGGGGTCGGGGTGAGCCGGCAGGCCCGTGATCCGCTCGTGCAGCCGCCGCGCGGCCGCCTCCCCCAGCTCGCGCATCGGTTGGCGCACCGTCGTCAGGCCGGGGGTGATGTAGCGGGCGGTCATCACGTCGTCCCAGCCGACGATGGCGATGTCGTCGGGGACGGCCACGCCGCTGCCCTGCAGCCGCTTCATGACGGCCAGGGCCAGCTCGTCGTTGGCGCAGACCAGCCCGTCGACCCTGACACGGCGGCGCAGGATCTCGTCGGCGACCTGCACGCCGGCGGCCTCGAGGAAGGGCACCCGTAGCGGCGGCCGCCGCACCGGGATGTCGGCGGCGGCGTGCGCCAGGCGGAAGCCGGTGTAGCGGGCCTGGACGTCGGAGGAGCTGTCTGGGTCGCCGACGAAGACCAGGTGCCGGCGGCCGTGCTCGATCAGGTGGGTCGTCATGGCCTGCGCGCTGCCGGTGCTCTCGGTCACGACCGCGTCGGTGCCCGGCACCTGGGGGCGTGCGACCAGCACGACAGGGGTGGTGCGGGCCAGCGACTGGACGACCGGGTCGGAGATGGTCGAGTAGGACAGCACCAGGCCGTCGACCCGGCCGGCGAGGTCGCGGACCGCCTGCGTGGGGTCGTCCCGTCGTGCCGTGACGACGAGCACGACGCTCTGCCCGAGCGCCGCCGCGGCAGACTCGTAGCCGGTGAGGAGCTCCGCGTAGTAGGGGCCGCGCAGCTCGGGCACCACGAGCCCGTGCGCCTCGTGCCGTTGGACGGCCAGGCTCCGGGCGGCCCGCAGCGGCACGTAGTCGAGCTCCTCGACCGCCTGCATGACCTTGCGCCGGGTCGCCTCCGACGTCGAGGTCGTGCCCTGGAGGACCCGGGAGACCGTAGCGATCGAGACGCCCGCTCGTTGGGCGACCGAGTAGATGGTCGCGGCCCGTCGGCCTTGCTCGGCACTGCTCACGTGATCCTCCTTCCGACCCCTTTGTCCGATGTAAGCGCTTACATCCTGCCCGCCGATCTGCGGCACGACAACCCCCTGCGACGAAATTTCCGACATGTGCCCCAATCTGCCCGCCCGCGGCGGCTCCTGTGGGGCCAACACACCCACCAGCCGGTATGCCGTGTGCCCACCCCTGCCGGGCCGGTTCGCCCTCACGGGACGGCCACGCCGGCCGTGAGGCTGCGCCGGCGCCCGAGCCGGCCCACCAGACCGGCGCGCACCCCGCGCGGAGGAGGGCCTTGCGCTCCGTGTGACACTGAGTTCGTGCTCTTCGGTTCAGCCAAGCGACAGCTCATCGAGGCCGACGAGGCCCTGCCCGGCCGGGAGGGCTACCCCTTCACCGTGCCGACCACCCACGAGGTCCTCGGCACGCCCCTGCAGGGCCCCTGGCCGGCAGGCACGGAGGTCCTCCACGTGGCCATGGGGTGCTTCTGGGGCGCCGAGCGCATCTTCTGGCGCGTCCCCGGCGTGGTGACCACCGCCGCGGGCTACATGGGCGGCCACACGGCATACCCGACGTATGAGGAGGTGTGCACCGGGCGCACCGGGCACACCGAGGCGGTCCTGGTGGCCTACGACCCCGCGCAGGTCGGCCCCGAGCGCCTGCTCGCGACGTTCTGGGAGAACCACGACCCGACCCAGGGCTTCCGCCAGGGCAACGACGTCGGCACGCAGTACCGCTCGGCCGTCTACTGGACCACCCCGGGCCAGGAGGCCGCGGCGCGGGCGACGCGCGAGGCGTTCCAGCAGGTCCTGCGTGAGCACGGCCACGGCGAGATCACCACCGAGCTGCGGCCCGCCGCGGACGTCGGCACCTTCTACTACGCCGAGGCCTACCACCAGCAGTACCTCCACAAGAACCCCGGTGGCTACTGCAACCACGGCCCCAACGGGATGACCTGCCCGGTCGGCATCGTCCGCCAGGACCAGCTCCCGGCCCAGCAGGACGTGCTCCCGCCCCACTGACCACAGGCGTCCCGGGAGTCCTCCCGGGACCGTGCCGCGGGACCAAAGTCCCTGTTCAGGGGCTGTGCGCGGGGGTATCGCCGGGCTACCATCGGTGGACCCTGCACCAGAAACCCCGGCGGCCGCTCCCCCTCCCGGACGCCCCGGTGGCACCGGCGGGCCCCTCCCCCGGCGCCGCTGCCATGGATGTCCGGAACGTCCGTTTCGTCCCCCTCACCGAGTTCCCAGCGCGAGGCGTGGTCCTGGCCACACCTCGACGCGTCGTCATCAGGGCGCGCAGGTGCGCGCCCGCGTACACGCGCGCGTAACGGCCCGGTCTCCTGATTTCAACTTTCAGGACGATGCCGGTCCGTCACTAGGTTGAGTGGCCGCCTGCCGTACAGGGCCTTCGCCGAGGAGGCCCGGGAAGGATCGGCCAATTCCATGTGGGAGTTCATCTCCGAACATCGCGACGCGCTGATGTTCGGGGCCTACCAGCACGTCAGCCTCGTCGTGCAGAGCGTCGCCATCGCGACCGTCCTGGCCCTCGTCGTCGCGGTGCTCGTGCACCGCATCCCCAGGCTCGCCGGCCTGGCCAACGGGATCAGCAGCATCGGGCTCACCGTCCCCGCGCTCGCCCTGCTCGCGTTCCTGCTGGCTGTCCTGGGCCTGGGCGTGCTGCCCTCCGTGACCGCCATCGTCTTCTATGCCGCCCTGCCCATCGTGCGCAACGCCGTCGTCGGCCTCAACGGCGTGGACACCACCCTGGTGGAGTCCGCCCGAGGCATGGGCATGAGCCGGACCCGCACCCTGATGCGGGTCGAGCTGCCGCTCGCCTGGCCGGTCGTGCTCGCCGGTGTCCGCGTCTCCACCCAGATGTGCATGGGCATCGCCGCCGTGGCCGCCTACGTGCAAGGCCCCGGCCTCGGCTCCTTCATCTTCAACGGCCTGGCGCGCCTCGGTGGCGCCGGCGCCACCGAGTCCGCCGTCGTCGGGACGGTCGGAGTCGTCATCCTCGCCCTTGTCCTCGACGGCCTGCTGGTGCTGCTCCAGCGCGTCACGACCCCTAGGGGGATCCGTGTCTGACACGACCACCACCCAGACCACCAGCCAGACCACCTCGCCGACGATCACCTCCACCGACGACGCCGTGAGCGGTGTCGACATCGAGCTGGTCGGCGTCACCAAGCGCTACCCGGGCCAGAAGAAGGCCGCGGTCGAGGACGTCAACCTGCACATCCCCGCAGGCCAGATCCTCATGCTCGTCGGCCCCTCGGGCTGCGGCAAGACGACCACCCTGAAGATGATCAACCGCCTGATCGAGCCCACGTCGGGCCAGATCCTCATCGGCGGCGAGGACGCCCGCGCCAAGAACGCGGACGAGCTGCGCCGTCACATCGGCTACGTCATCCAGGGCGGCAGCCTGTTCCCCCACATGACCGTCGCCGCGAACATCGCGATGGTCCCCCAGATGCTGGGGTGGGACAAGGCGCGGATCACCGAGCGCGTCGACGAGCTGCTCGACCTCGTGGGGCTGGACCCGGCCCGCTACCGCGACCGCTACCCGCGTGAGCTCTCCGGTGGGCAGCAGCAGCGTGTGGGCGTCGCCCGCGGCCTGGCCGCCGACCCGCCGGTGATCCTCATGGACGAGCCGTTCGGCGCCGTCGACCCGATCACCCGCCAGCGCCTCCAGGACGAGCTGCTGTCCATCCAGGAGGAGCTGCGCAAGACGATCGTCTGCGTCACCCACGACTTCGACGAGGCCGTCAAGCTCGGTGACCAGATCGCCATCCTGCGCGAGGGCGGCGAGATCGCCCAGCTGGACACCCCCGCGAACATCCTCGCCGCCCCGGCGAACCGCTTCGTGGAGAACTTCATCGGCGCCGGTTCCACGCTCAAGCAGCTGACCCTGAGCCGGGTCGGCGAGATCGACCTCGAGCAGACCACCACCGCCACCGTCGGCGAGTCCGGCCCCGAGGTCCTCCAGCGGGCCCGCGCCAACGGCCACCGCGCCGTGGTGGTGCTCGACCAGCGTCGCCGCCCGCTGCGCTGGGACTGGCTGCGCGCCATCGAGGACCAGCCGGTGATCTCCGACGAGAACCACGACCTGGTCACCGTCGACCGCCGCGCCACCCTCAACGACGCGCTCGACACCATGCTCGTCTCCGGCCACGGCGGCGTCGTCGTCACCGGCCGCCGGGACGAGTACCTCGGCATCGTGCGCATCGGCGCGCTGGTCAGCCTGCTCCAGGAGACCCGCGAGCAGGCCGAGCAGGCCATGGCCGATGCCGCCGAGCTCGAGCGTCCCGCGACGCACCCGACCTCGCCGGACGACACCGAGGCCGCCCTGGCCGCGGAGGTCCTCCAGCAGCACGCCGAGGTGCCCCCGACCGCGGAGGAGGGCCACCGGTGAGCCCGACCCGTCGCCGGCTGATGATCCAGCCGGTCGCCATCCTCATCGCCCTGGGCGCCTGGGTGCTGTGGCGCAGCACCGCCACGCTCGACAGCATCGAGGCCCGCCAGCTGGCGTGGTCCGAGATCAACACCCTCGCGGTGCAGCACCTGAAGGTGACGCTCGTCGCGACGGCGGTCGTGCTGGTCGTGGCGATCCCGTTGGGGATCCTGCTGACCCGGCCCCGCTTCCGCCGCTACTCGACCGCCGTCGTCGGCGTCGCCAACGCCGGCCAGGCCGCCCCGGCCATCGGCCTCATCGTGCTGCTGGCCATGTGGGTCGGGTTCGGCTTCAAGACCGCGGTCATCGCCCTGGCGCTCTACGCACTGCTGCCGGTGCTCCAGAACACCATCGTCGGCCTGAACCAGGTCGACCGGACCCTGGTCGAGGCCGGCCGTGGCATGGGCATGTCCAGCACCGCCGTGCTGTTCAAGGTCGAGCTGCCGCTCGCCGTCCCCGTGATGGCGGCCGGCATCCGGACCGCACTCGTGCTGCTGGTGGGCACGGCCACGCTGGCCACGTTCATCAACGCGGGTGGCCTGGGCAGCCTGATCGTCACCGGCATCACCCTGTTCCGTTACCCGATCCTCGTCAGTGGCGCCGTGCTCGTCGCGTTGCTCGCGCTTGCCGTCGACTGGGCCGGCCACGTCATCGAGGAGATCGTCCGACCGAAGGGGCTCACCTCATGACCGCCCGCACCAGCCGCCGCGCGCGACTCACGCGACGGGCCGGCATACCTGCTGTTGCTGCCCTGGCAGCCGGCACCCTGCTCTCCGGCTGCGGCCTGCAGACCAGTGGCGGGTTCCTGCCCGCCGCCAAGCTCGACGGCCCGGTCAAGGGCGTCAAGCCGATGAACGGGACCGCCATCTCGGTGGGCTCGAAGAACTTCAGCGAGCAGATCCTGCTGGGCAAGATCGCCGGGATCCTGTTGCAGGCCAACGGCGCCAAGGTGACCGACCTGACCAACATCCCCGGCAGCGCCAGCGCCCGCGAGGCGCAGGTCTCCGGCCAGATCGACCTGGAGTGGGAGTACACCGGCACCGCCTGGATCTCCTACCTCGGCCACGCGAACGGCATCCCCGACCGGGAGAAGCAGTACACCTCGGTCCGGGACGCCGACCTCAAGGCCAACAAGCTCGCCTGGCTCAAGCCCGCGCCGATGAACAACACGTACGGGTTCGCGACGACGGCGGCCACGGCCAAGAGGCTCGGCATCACCAAGCTCTCCGACCTCGGGAAGCTGAAGCCGAAGGACCGCACGTTCTGCGTGGAGTCGGAGTTCGCCAGCCGCAACGACGGCTTCCAGCCGATGCTGAAGAAGTACGGCGTGCCGCTGGGGTCTGCGGTGCCGCGCAGCAACGTCAAGACCCTCGACACCGGCGCCATCTACGAGGCGACCGCCCAGGGCCAGTGCAACTTCGGCGAGATCTACACGACCGACGGCCGGATCCAGTCGCTGAACCTGAAGGTCATGCAGGACGACCGCAAGTTCTTCCCGGCCTACAACGTCGCCGTGGTCGTGCGCCAGCCGGTCCTGAGCAAGAACCCGCAGATCGAGAAGCTGTTCGCCCCCGTGGCGGCCAAGCTCGACGACACGACGCTGCGCCGGCTCAACGCCAAGATCGACGTCGAGGGCCAGGACCCGGCCAAGGTGGCCATGGACTGGCTCGTCCAGGAGGGCTTCGTCAAGCGCGGCTGACGGACCCTTCCGTCCCACCGGACGCACGAAACCGCCCGTTTCCGGCCCTCATGGGCCCGGAAACGGGCGGTTTGCCGCGTTCGGTCGCCGTGTGACGTGGGGCGTTGTACTCAGGTGCGGGGCCGGGTGGCGCTGCCACGCTGCTGGTATGACGAGTGCCCCGAGCCGACCCACGTTCACCGAGCGGGTCGCCGCCTCCACCCCCGCCGGCCGGGACCGGTTCATCGACGCCGTGCGCGCGGGCAGCCTGCTCGTCGTGGTCCTCGGGCACTGGCTCATGGCGACGGTGGTGGTCGACCACGGCCGGCTCGAGGGCGGCAACGCGCTCACGGCGGTCCCGGCGCTGCAGCCGGCCACCTGGCTGCTGCAGGTGATGCCGCTGTTCTTCATCGCCGGCGGCTTCTCCAACCTGACCGTGTGGCGCAGCCTGCGCCGGCGCGGTGAGGGCTACCCGGCCTACCTGCAGGGCCGGCTGGTCCGGCTGCTGCGCCCGACCCTGGTCTTCGTGCTGTCCTGGCAGCTGCTGCTGCCGATCGCGAACGCCGCGGGCCTGGCCCCGGACCGGCTCGACCTGGTCAGCCTGCTGCTCGGGCAGCCGCTGTGGTTCCTCGGCGTCTACGTCGCGACGACCGCCCTCGCCCCGGCGATGCTCCGTTGGCACGAGCGCTCGGCCACCTCGACCCTCGTGACCCTGGCGGTCGGCGCCGTGGTCGTCGACTGGTTCCGCTTCTGGCGCGGCATGGAGAACGTCGGCTACCTCAACCTCGGCCTCGTCTGGCTCTTCGCCCAGCAGCTCGGCTTCTGGTACGCCGAGGGCCGCTTCACCGCGTGGTCCCGAGGGCGGCTCGCCGGCGTCGTGGCCGGGTGCCTGGCCCTGCTGGGCGTCCTGACGACGCTCGGCCCCTACCCGGTGAGCATGGTCGGCCTGCCCGGGGAGACGTCCAACATGACGCCACCCACGATCTGCCTGCTGGTGCTCGCGATCGGCCAGCTGGCCGGCGCCCTGCTGCTGCGGGACCGCATCGCGCGATGGCTGACGCGGCCCCGGGCGTGGGCGGCGGTCGTGCGCTTCGGCGCCATGGCGATGACCGTCTACCTGTGGCACCTGTCGGTGCTCGTGCTGGGCTACCTGGCCCTGGTCGGCCTCGGCCTCACGCTGCCCGCCGCCGGCAGCGGGCTGTGGTGGGCCACCCGGCCACTCTGGCTGCTCGCCCTGGCCACCGTCACCCTCGGCCTGGCCACCCTGCTGGCTCCCCTGGAGCGCGGCCGGACGCCGAAGCGGCCTGCTGTGACGCCGGCCGTCGCGCCTGCCGCGACACCGCCGAATCACCCGGCGGCGCAAGGCATCCCGGCCACCACCCCGGTGGGCGGACCCCGGGAGCAGGCGCCCGGCATACCGGCATCGGCCTGGCGGACCTGGGTCGCGGGAGCCGGCGCGGCGCTGGCGTCCTTCGGGCTGCTCGGCTACGTCGCCAGCGGGCTCCAGCCCGCGCCGTGGGGCAGCAGCATCCTGCTGTTCGTGCCGGTCGACCCGGTGCAGAACACGCTGTGCGTGCTCCTCGGCCTGGCCCTGTCGACCCTGGCCTCCCGCCCCGTCCACGACGAGACACGGCGAAACCCGCGCCTCGGGGCCTGATCGGCCCCGAGACACGGGTCAACGGGTGTCCGGTCGGACTGTCCTCAGTCGACGAGGAAGCCGAGCAGGTCCGCCCGGGTCAGCACGCCGACCGGCTTGCCGTCCTCGATCACCATGATCGCGCCGGCGGTCTCGAGCTCGTGGCGGGCCTCGGAGACCGGCTCGCCCGCGCCGACCAGCGGCAGCGGCTTGCCCATGTGCTTCTCGACCGGGTCGGCCAGGTGGGCCTCGCCGGTGAACAGCGCCTCGAGCAGGTCGCGCTCGCTCACGGCGCCGCTGACCTCGCCGGCCATGACCGGGGGCTCGGCGTTGACGACCGGCATCTGCGAGACGCCGTACTCGCGCAGGATCTCGATCGCGTCGCGCACGGTCTCGGTGGGGTGCGTGTGGACCAGGGCCGGGATGTCGCCGGACTTGGCGTGCAGCACCTCGCCGACGGTGCGCTGGCCGACCTCCTTGAGGAAGCCGTAGGACGCCATCCAGTCGTCGTTGAAGATCTTGGACATGTAGCCGCGCCCGGAGTCCGGCAGCAGCACGACGACCACGTCGTCGGGGCCGAGGTCCTTCGCCGCGCGCAGGGCGGCGACGACCGCCATGCCGCAGGAGCCGCCGACGAGCAGGCCCTCCTCACGGGCCAGGCGGCGGGTCATGGCGAAGGAGTCGGCGTCGCTGACCGCGATGATCTCGTCGACCACGGACGGGTCGTAGGCGGTGGGCCAGAAGTCCTCGCCGACGCCCTCGACGAGGTAGGGGCGGCCGGTGCCGCCGGAGTAGACCGAGCCCTCGGGGTCGGCGCCGATGACGCGCACCGCACCCTCGCTGACCTCCTTGAGGTAGCGGCCGGTGCCGCTGATCGTGCCGCCGGTGCCGACGCCGGCCACGAAGTGGGTCACCTTGCCGTCGGTGTCGGCCCAGATCTCGGGGCCGGTGGTGGCGTAGTGGCTGTTGGGGCCCTCGGGGTTGGCGTACTGGTTGGGCTTCCAGCCGCCCTCGGTCTCGCGCACCAGTCGGTCGCTGACCGAGTAGTAGGAGTCGGGGTGCTCCGGGGCGACCGCGGTCGGGCAGACGACGACCTCGGCGCCGTAGGCCTTGAGCACGTTGCGCTTGTCCTCGGCGACCTTGTCCGGGCAGACGAAGATGCACTTGTAGCCCTTGCGCTGGGCGACCAGCGCCAGGCCGACACCGGTGTTGCCCGAGGTCGGCTCGATGATCGTGCCGCCGGGCTTGAGCTCGCCGGAGGCCTCCGCGGCCTCGACCATGCGCAGCGCGATGCGGTCCTTCACGGACCCGCCCGGGTTCATGTACTCGACCTTGGCCAGCACCGTCGCGGTGATGCCCTCGGTGACGGCGTTGAGCTTGACGAGGGGCGTGTTCCCGACCAGGTCGGCGATGTGTTCGGCGTACTTCACCGGCCCATCGTCCCAGACTTCGGACACTGCTTCAGCCCGGGCCGCCGCCGCGGGAGGCTGCCGGGCTGCACGGTTGCGGATACGCCTGTCCCGCGGGACATTCGGGCGAGGCCCCTCGTTACCGTGGTGGATCCCGACGGACCCCCGACGAGGCACGCTGAGCACGCGAGGTGAGGCTTGATGGGCAGGGCACGACGCGCACGCAGGATCGCAGCCACCGCCGCCTACGGCGGTGGAGTCGGTGCGGCGGGCATCGGTGCGCTGGGCCTGATCGGCTACGCCGTGCTCAAGGTCGAGGCCCAGCTCGCCCGCCGGGTCGTCGGCCAGCCCTTCGACGGCTCCCCCGACGACAACGCCCTGTATGGCGCGGGGCTGGGTGAGCCGGTCCAGCTGGTCGTGCTCGGGGACAGCTCCGCGGCGGGCATGGGGGCCGACAGCGCGCACCAGACCGTGGGCGCGATCGTCGCCAACGGCGTCTCGGCGTTCATGGGCCGGCCGGTCCGGCTGACCAACGTGGCCGTGGTCGGAGCGGAGTCCTCCGGCCTGGAGGTGCAGCTGGCCAACGCCCTCGAGGAGGTCCCCCGGCCCGACGTCGCGCTCATCATGATCGGCGCCAACGACGTCACGCACCGCATCGACAAGGCCATCGCGGTGCGCCACCTCGAGCAGACGGTGCGCACGCTACGTGATGCCGGCGCCGAGGTCGTCGTGGGCACCTGCCCCGACCTGGGCACCATCGAGCCGGTCGCCCAGCCGCTGCGCCTGCTGGCCCGGCGCTGGAGCCGCGACCTGGCCGCCGCCCAGACCGTCGCGGTGGTCGAGGCCGGGGGCCGCACCGTCTCCCTCGGCGACCTGCTCGGCCCGGAGTTCGCCGAGCGACCGCACGAGCTGTTCAGCGCCGACCGCTTCCACCCCTCCCCCGCCGGCTACGCCCGGGCCGCGGCCGCCCTGCTGCCCAGCGTCTGCGCCGCCCTGGGCATCTGGGGTGGCGTCGACGACCACCGCGTGCCGGATGCCCGCCGCGGCGAGGGGGTCAGCCCCGTCGCCGTCGCCGCCGTCCAGGCCGTGCGCGACCCCGGCACCGAGGTCAGCGCCACCGCCGTCGAGGGCGAGTCCCGCGGCCCGCGCGGCCGCTGGGCCGTGCTGCTGCGCCGGCGCCGGGCCCCGGTGACCGACCGCAGCGAGCTCGACGAGGGCGGCGCCGAGGTGGTCGGTGCCGGCGAGGTCGGTGCCCAGGTGGGGGCGGACGGGCCGGCCGACACAAGGTCCGACGCGAGGGCCGACGCAGGGTCCGGTGCCCCGACCCGGGAGGCGAGCGCGGCCATGGCCGGGCCGGCCCCGCAGGGCCGGCCGGACGGCATACCGGCGATGGTGGACGGCGAGGCCGGCCCGGGAGACCAAGGACACACCCCCGAGGCCCCGGCGCAGGCATAGCATCGACGGCGCATCAAGAGCCGTCAGTGGAGGAACCGTGCCTGAAGCCGTCATCGTCTCGACCGCCCGCAGCCCGATCGGGCGCGCCTTCAAGGGCTCGCTGAAGGACGTCCGCCCCGACGACCTCGCGGCGACCGTCGTCCAGGCCGCCCTGGACAAGGTCCCCGGCCTGGACCCGCGGCTGGTCGACGACCTCTACCTCGGCTGCGCCGAGCCGTGGGCCGAGCACGGCTCCAACATGGCCCGCGTCGTGGCCGTGCTCGCCGGCTACGACCACCTGCCCGGGGCGACGGTGAACCGCTTCTGCGCCTCCTCGGTGCAGACCACCCGGATGGCCTTCCACGCGATCAAGGCCGGCGAGGGCGACGTGTTCATCAGCGCCGGCGTGGAGTGCGTCTCGCGCTACGCAGACTTCTCGGGCGCCGGCGGCTCCAAGGCCGAGTGGCAGAACCCGAAGTTCGCCGACGCCCAGGCCCGCAGCGTGCGGATCGCCACGGACAACAGCACCTGGACCGACCCGCGCGAGGAGGGTCTGCTCCCGGACGTCTACCTGTCGATGGGGCAGACCGCCGAGAACGTCGCCACGTCCCGCGGCATCTCCCGCCAGCGCCAGGACGAGTGGGGCGTCTCCAGCCAGAACCGTGCCGAGAAGGCCATCGCCGACGGCTTCTTCGCCCGCGAGATCACGCCGATCACGACGCCGGACGGCACCGTCGTCTCGACCGACGACGGCCCGCGCGCCGGCGTGACGCTGGAGGGCGTCTCGCAGCTGAGCCCCGTGTTCCGCGAGAACGGCACCATCACCGCCGGCAACTGCTGCCCCCTCAACGACGGCGCCGCCGCGGTCGTCGTCATGAGCGACACCAAGGCGCGCGAGCTCGGCCTCACGCCGCTGGCCCGCGTCGTGTCCACCGGCGTCTCCGCCCTCTCACCCGAGGTCATGGGCCTCGGCCCGGTCGAGGCCTCCCGCCAGGCCCTGGCCCGCGCCGGCATGAGCATCGGTGACATGGACCTCTACGAGATCAACGAGGCGTTCGCCGCGCAGGTGCTGCCCTCGGCCGACGACCTCGGCATGGACTTCGACAAGCTCAACGTCCACGGCGGCGCAATCGCCCTCGGCCACCCGTTCGGCTCCACCGGCGCCCGGATCACCACCACGCTGCTCAACGGCCTGCAGGCCCGCGACGGTCAGTTCGGCCTCGAGACGATGTGCGTGGGCGGCGGCCAGGGCATGGCGGTCATCTACGAGCGCCTCAGCTGACCGCGTCGCTCGACCGGACCCGCGCACCGAGCGCACCGAACGGCCCGTTCCGCCCCCTCGCCGGGGCCGGGACGGGCCGTTTCGTGCGTCCGGTCGGTGCCACACGCACGGCGCGGGGCAGGATGACGCCATGGGTCTCTTCTCCCGCCGCAAGGCGACCACGCCGGATGCCTCCGCAGCCATCGCCGACTTCTGGGCCTGGTGGTCCGCCGAGGGCGCCGGAGCCGTGGCCGCTGCCATCGAGGCCCGTGAGCCGGGCGGGGTGGTCGAGGCGCTGAACACCAGGGTGGTCGCCGTGGACCCGGCCCTGGCCTGGGAGCTCGGTCCCGGCACCGACAGCCAGCACGTGCTCGTGGTCACCGCCGGCGGCGACCCCGCTGCCCGCCCGGTGGCCCGGCGGTGGCGGCTGGCCGCGCCCCCGGCCGATGCGGTGTGGGCCTTCGCCGACATGCGCCAGCCGGCGCCCGACGCCGCGACCGTGTCGCTGGAGATCGGCGGGCAGCAGGTGGACATCGGGCGGGCCACGGCTGGGGCGCGCGTCGTGGGCAGCGCCGTGGACGTGAGCGTGCACCACCCCGCTTGGGAGGCGCTGGACCCGCAGACCCGCACCCAGGCCGCGTTCCTGCTGCTCGACACGGTGCTCGGGGAGTCGGCCGTGGAGACCTGGCTCGGCGAGGTCACCGCCGCCGAGCTCGAGCCGCTGGACTCGATCCCCCTGACCGGCCTGCGCTCGGTCGTGCGGTCCCTGGAGGAGGAGCACACCGACAGCGACGGCGAGCCGACGTGGGCCGTGCTGGAGGGCTTCGGCCCGACCGGGCTGCCGGTGCTCGCGATGACGCAGGTGCCGCTGCGCCCGGCCACCGCGCCGCACCTGGACACCCACGTGGCCGTCGTCGTGCCCTACAGCGACACCGCCTTGCAGGGCCTGCCCGGCGAGGAGAGCCTGCCCCGGCTGCGTGACCTCGAGGACCACCTGGTCCGTCGGGTCGGCTCCAGCGGCCGCGTCGTCGCCCACGAGAGCCACGACGGGGTGCGGGTGCTGCACCTGTACGTGGACGGCACCACGCCCGCCGTGGAGCAGGTCCGCGCCGCGGTCGGCGGGTGGGACCAGGGCCGCGTCCAGGTCGCCTCCCAGCTCGACCCCGCGTGGGCGGCGGTCGCCCACCTGCACGGCTGAGCCACCCGCACCGGACGCACGAGATCCGTCGAACCGGCCCCGTCAGGGGCTTGGTTCGACGGATCGGGTGCGTCCGGTCGGGATGGTGCGGGGACGAGCGCCGGTATGCCGGTCAGGCCAGTGCGCGACGCAGGTCGCCGAGCTGCCCCTCCAGGTCCTCGAGGAGGCCGACCTCGCTGGCGTCGTAGACCATCACGCCGAGCTGGTCCATGAGGGTGGCGGGCCCGAGGTCCGGCACCGGCCACGGGTCCTGGCCGCGCCGCTCGGCGACGGCGTCGGCCAGCCGCTGGACCATCTCGCGCACCGCCCCGGCCGAGCGCTCGGCCCGGTCCAGCGGCAGCTGGCGCCAGCGCTGCTCGACCCGGGCGAGCTCGGTGCGCACGGGCTCGGGCACCGGGTCGAGCACCGGCACGACGGGCGGCACTACTGGCGGGCCCGGGTGAACAGGCGCAGCAGCTCGAGGTAGAGCCACACCAGCGACACGATCAGGCCGTGCGCCATCAGCCAGGAGTACTTGTCCGGCAGGCTCGCCGCCACCGCACGGTCGATGGTGTCGAAGTCGATGGCCAAGGAGTAGGCCGCCATGGCGACGCCGATGACGCAGATGACCAGGCCGAACTGGCTGCCGATCAGGCCCCACCCACCGGTGACGAGGGCGAAGACGACGTTGACCAGGCCGAAGAGCAGGTAGCCGACCAGGGCCATCGCGAAGATCCGGCGTGAGCGGGCGGAGACCTTGATGACGCCGATCTTCCAGGCGATGAACATGCCGGCGAACGTGACGATCGTGGCGAGCACGGCCTGGCCGACCACGCCGTCGCGGTAGGTCTCGAAGGCCCGGCTGATGGCGCCGACGAAGCCGCCCTCGAGCACCGAGTAGGTCAGGATCAGCGGGACGCTGACCGTCTTCTTGAAGGCGATGGCGAAGCCGACGACGAGGCCGCCGAACATGCCGGCCAGCCAGATCGGCGTCGTGAGCGCGGGGCTGCTGGCCGTGAGGTACCAGGACCCGGCGGCGACGGCGACGACGATGGTGAAGAGCGCCAGCGTCTTCATGACCACGTCGTCGAGGGTCATCCGCCCCGCCTGGACCGCACTGGCGGGCTGCGCGTCATACATCTGCTGCAGCTGCTGCGCGCTCAGGTCCTCCACGGGCCGGTCCTGCGGGGTGGCCGCGCCGGCTCGCTGCTCGCCGAAACCGGCGTAGGCGCCCTGTCGGACCTGCTTGTCGATCCGGTTGAACACCGGGTTGCTCATGGTGTGCCTCCAGCACGTCATGCCGCCGTGGCGGCCCGTCACAGGAAGGATGTCCGGGAGACCTGAGAAGTTCCCGGAAAGCCGGAGTGGTCGCCAAGTCCAAGACTGCCGCGTCGGGTGAGCGGCCGGGTGGACCCGGGCCGGCTCCGCCGCCACGCCCTCCAGAGCCAGCACGATGCCACATCCGGCCGACGGCCCGGGGTACTCCCGCTGCCGGTCTACGCGTGGTGAGCGGGGTCGCGGCGCAGCCGTCTCTCCGCCGCGACCACGATCCAGACGGCTCCGGTGGCCATCGCGGACCACAGGATGGCCATGCCGATGAAGCTGCCCCGGTGCTCGCGCGGACCCGCAACCGCCAGGGCGACGCACACCCCGACGACCACCACCAGCGCTGCAGCGAACAGCCACGAGTACACGCGGAGCCCACGGGTCCGTCCTCCCGCGCCGCGTTCGACGTGCCGCGCATACAGCTCCCCAGCGAGGCCGACAGCCGCCAGCGCGCCCCAGAGGAGACCCCCGCCCAGACCCCGGACCACGGCGAACGCGCTCGCGACCAGCACCACGACCAGGAGGACCATCCGCAGCTTCCGCATCCCCAACCCCGCTCCCCTCGGTTTCGCGGGCAGCCCCGTGACTGTCCGCGGCCGTCGATCAGCGCTCGACGTCTGGGCAGCCTGTCCCAGCCGGCTGCGTCCCGCAACGGAAGGGACAGACCCTCGGTGACGCCTCCGGGACCGGGCCGGTCAGCGGGGTGCGTCGTCGGCCGGGTCGATCACGGTCCGTTGTTCCTCGGTGCCGGCCGGATGCGCCGACGAGGGACTGCACTTGGGGCAGCTCTCCCGGCGGCCGGAGTGACGGAACCCGGTCAGGGTGACGTGCTGGAGGCCGAACCACACGTTGTAGCCGGGCTTGAGCCTGGGCGGGTCCGGTTCCGTGGTCATGAGCCCTACTGTGCCCGCCCCGGGCCTCCTGGCAACCCCGGCTCGCCCAAGCCGTGTGAGGGGACACGCTTGTGCCAGCGCGCTCCTGCGAGGAGCAGGCCCGCATGGCTGCGAAGACCCCACCGTGCCCCCGACGGGATTCGAACCCGCACTTTCGCGATTTTAAGTCGCTCGCCTCTGCCGTTGGGCTACGGGGACAGGCGTCAGGCTACAGATACGTGCGGCGCGGGTGGACGGCGTGGGCACCCGCCACGCGGTCCAGGAAGAGCAGGCCCTCGGTGTGGTCGACCTCGTGCTGGAGGGCGACGGCCTCGAAGCCGTCGGTGCTGATCTCGACCCACTCCCCCGTGACGGGGAGCTGGCCGCGCACGACCAGGCGCCGGGCGCGGGCGACGTCACCGGTGAAGTCGGGCACCGACATGCAACCCTCGCGGCCGCGCTCCTTGCGGGTGGCGCTGACGACCTCGGCGTTGCACAGGACGAAGGCCCCGTGGCAGGTGCGGGTCTTGGCGTGCCCGGTCACATCGACGCTGAAGACGCGCACGGCCAGGCCGACCTGCTGGGCCGCGAGGCCCACGCAGCCGGGCGAGACCGCCTGGGTCGCGAGCAGGTCCGCGGCCAGCTGCACGGTCTCCGGCCCGGCCGGGTCCACGAGCGCACCGGGCGTGCCGAGGACGGGGTCCGGGGCCTGCACGACCGGCAGGACCCGCCCCTCGGGCAGCGTGGGCATGCTCCAGAGGGGCAGGGCCTGCGAGGTCACAAGAGCTCGTCCTCGACCGGGGTCAGGTGGACCTCGACGCCGAGCTCGCCGGCGACGATGCGCAGGTCGCGCTCGAGCGCCTCAGCCGCCGCCACGTCGGGCAGCTCCAGCTCGGCCATGAGGACGTAGAGCTCGCCGCCCAGGCGGGTGCCCAGGTCGACGATGTTGCCGCCGTGCCCGGCCACGACGCGGGTGATCGTCGCGACGATCCCGGGCCGGTCCGCGCCGTGCACGTGCAGGGCGTAGGCCGGGCCGGCGCCCGGCGCCGGGGGCGTGTCGGCCAGCACCCGGGCGTTGATGACCAGCGAGCCGTCGGTCGTCAGGTGCTTGAGCGCGGACTCCACGGCCTCCACGCTCGCCCCGGTGCGCACGAGCACGACCATCGCGAAGTGCCCGCGCAGCAGCGTCATCGTGGAGTCCTCGAGGTTGCCGTGCAGGTCCGCGAGGGCGCCGGTGACGTCGGCGACGATGCCCGGCCGGTCCTGGCCGAGCACCGTCACCGCGATCACCTGCGAAGGGTGGCTCACAGGTGGCCGCCCGCCGCCCGGTTGAACTCGTCGTGCGGCTGGGCCATCTCGCCCAGGCTGACGATCTCGCGGTTGAAGAACAGCGCGAGGGTCCAGTCGACGATGACGCGGATCTTGCGGTTCACGGTGGGCACCCGCGACATGTGGTAGGTCCGGTGCATGAACCAGGCCGGCCACCCGCGCAGCTTGACGCCGTAGACCTGCGCGACGCCCTTGTGCAGGCCGAGGCTGGCAACCGAGCCGACGTGCTTGTAGCGGTAGGGCGTGACCTCCTTGCCGCGCAGCGCGTTGACGATGTTGCCGGCGAGGTGGTTGGCCTGGCGCACGGCGTGCTGGGCGCTGGGCGAGCAGAACTGGCCGGGGTTGGTCAGGTCCGGCACGGCGGAGTTGTCGCCGGCGCCCCAGGCGTCCTGCAGGCCGTGGACGCGCAGGTCGGCGTCGCAGTTGAGGCGGCCGCGCTCGTCGAGCGGCAGGTCGGTGTTGGCCAGCGCGGGGCTGGCCTTGACGCCGGCGGTCCACACGAGGGTGTCGGAGTCGAACCGCTGGCCGTCGGAGAGCTCGATGTGACCGTCGATGCAGGACTCGAGGCGCGTCTCCAGGAGCACGTCGATGCCCCGCTGGCGCAGCTCGTCGAGGGTGTAGCGACCCATGTCCGGGCCCACCTCGGGCAGGATCCGGTTGGCGGCCTCGACGAGGACGAAGCGCAGCTCCTCGGCCTTGATCTGCGGGTAGTAGCGCAGCGCGTAGCGGGCCATGTCCTCGAGCTCGGCGATCGCCTCGGTGCCGGCGTAGCCGCCGCCGACGAAGGTGAAGGTCAGGGCCCGGCGGCGACGCTCCTCGTCCTGCGTGGACGCGGCGATGTCGAGGCAGCGCAGCACGTGGTTGCGCAGCCAGATCGCCTCCTCGACCGTCTTGAAGCCGATGCCGAACTCGGCCAGGCCGGGGATCGGCAGGGTGCGGGCCTTGGAGCCGAGCGCCACGACGACGGTGTCGTAGGGCACCTCGTAGGAGTCGCCCTGCAGCGGCTGGACCGTGACGACCTTGCTGGCGTGGTCGACCTTGGTCACCTCGGCGTTGATGATCTCGGCGCCCTTCAGCACCCGGCGCAGCGGCACGACCACGTGCCGCGGGCTCAGGCTGCCGGCGCTCGCCTCAGGAAGGAACGGCTGGTACGTCATGTAGGAGCGCGGGTCGATGACCGTGACGGTCGCCTCACCCTTGCGCAGCTTCTTCAGCAACCCCAGGCTCGTGTAGAGCCCGACGTAACCGCCACCCAGGACCACAATTCGCTTGCTCACGGGGCTAAACGGTACTACTCGTGAAAACTTTCACAAAGTCTGCCCACCTTCCGGACAGCCCGCCGGCTGTGGTATGACGCGCCTCGCCGCCGCGGGCGCCGCGGCGTCACAAGCGGGCCAGGACGGCGTCGAGCATGGCCTCGGTGAGCTTGCCGGTGAAGGTGTTCTGCTGGCTGACGTGGTAGCTGCCGAGCAGGCGAATCCCCTTGCCGTTGCTCGTGATCAGCGTCGCCTCGCCACCGTGGCCGAACCGTGGAGCCGGCCGGGGGACGGTCCACCCGAGCCGGCGGGCGGACCGCAGCGTCGCCGTCCAGCCGATCGACCCGAGGGCCAGGACCGAGCGCAGCGTCGGGGCGGCGAGAGCAAGGTCACGGTCCAGCCAGGCGCCGCAGGTGTCCCGCTCGGCCGGTGTCGGGCGGTTCTCCGGCGGCGCGCAGCGCACGGCGGCGACGATCCGGGCCCCGGTCAGGTGCTGGCCGTCCCCACTGGCCCGGCTGTGCGCCTCGGCGGCGAAGCCCGCCCGGTGCAGCGCGGCGTAGATCCAGCCGCCGCTGCGGTCGCCGGTGAACATCCGCCCGGTGCGGTTGGTGCCGTTGGCTGCCGGCGCGAGCCCGACCACGAGCACCGCGGGCGCCGGGTCGCCGAAGCCGGGCCCGGGCCGGCCCCAGTAGGGCTGGTCGGCGAACGCGGCGCGCTTGCCGCCGGTGGCGACGTCCTCACGCCAGCGCACGAGGCGCGGGCAGGCGCGGCAGACGCTCACCCGGGCGTCGAGCTCGGCCACGTCGTCGACCCCGGCGGCCAGCCGGACCACCTGGGCCGCCGTGCGGGCCACGGGGGTCTGCGCGGTCGCGGGGTCGCCGGGCCAGCCGGTGCCGGGGGGTACCGGCGAGGGGAAGAGCTCGCCCGTCACCGGGTGCGGCAGCAGCTCCCCGACCGGCTCCCCCACCTCGTGCCTCCGACCGGCCTCAGGCCACGCTCAGGGCGATGCCGTCGAGGATGTCGTGCTCGCTGGTGACGACCTCGGCGACGCCGGCCTCGCGGCGGACGCGCTCGACGATGCAACGCCAGATCAGCGCGCCGGCGCCGATCACGTCGACCCGTCCGGGGTGCATGTAGGGCAGGGAGGCCCGCTCCTCATGGCTGCGGGTCAGCAGGTCGCCGGCCGCGGCCACGACCTGGTCGGGGGTGAGCCGGGCCAGGTGGATGCGCTCCGGCTGGTAGGCGGGCAGCTCGAGGGCGTGCGCGGTCAGGGTGGTGACCGTGCCGGCCAGGCCGACGAGGGCCTTGACCCCGCGCAGGTCGACCACGGCGGCCGCCCGGTCGATCTGCGCCTCGATGTCGGCGGTGGCCGCCGCGACCTCGGCCTCGCCGGGCGGGTCGGAGTGCAGGTGCCGCTCGGTCATCCGCACGCAGCCCATGTCCACCGACAGGGCCTGCTCCACGTCGTCGGTGCCGCGGACGAACTCGGTCGAGCCGCCGCCGAGGTCGACCACGAGGTAGGGGCCGGGCACCCCGGCGCCGCGCAGCTCCCCCGTCGCTCCCCGGAAGGACAGCGAGGCCTCCTCGTGCCCGCTCACGACCTCGGGCGCGATCCCGAAGGAGGCGAACGCCTCCCGCACCCCGGCCACGAACTCGGCCGCGTTGCGGGCGTCCCGCGAGGCGGACGTGGCCACGAACCGGACCCGCTCGACCCCGTGCTCCTCGCACTGGGCGGCGTAGTCGCGGCAGGCAGCCAGCGTGCGCTCCATGGCCTCGGGGGCGATGACGCCGGTCCGGTCCACGTCGTGGCCGAGGCGCACGATCTCCATGCGGCGCACCACGTCGTGCACGCTGCCGGCCGCCGGGTCGACGTCGGCGATGAGCAGGCGGATGGAGTTGGTGCCGCAGTCGACGGCGCCGACGCGGGTCACCCGGCCTCCCCGGGGGTCACGCAGGGGCCGCCTGCCCACCAGTCGTCGAGCGCGTCGAGGGCCTCGTCGCCGAGCGGGTTGACCCCGCGACCGGCGGCCAGGGAGTGCGCCACCAGGACATGCAGGCACTTCACGCGGGTGGGCATCCCGCCGGCGGAGATCCCGTCGATCTCGGGCACCTCGCCGAGCTCGGCCCGGCGGCGCAGGTAGTCCTCGTGCGCCGCGACATAGGCGGCCGCCAGCTCGGGATCCTCGCCGAGCCGGTCGGTCATCTCGCGCATCAGCCCGCTGGTCTCGAGCGTGCTGATGGCACCGGTGAGCCGGGGGCAGGTGGCGTAGTAGGTCGTGGGGAACGGCGTGCCGTCGGGCAGCCGCGGCTCGGTGCGCAGCACGTCGGGGTTGCCGCAGGGGCAGCGGTGCGCCACCTCGGCGACGCCACGCGGTGGCCGGCCGAGCTGCTGCTCCACGGCGGCGAGGTCGGCGGCGTCAACGGTGCTCATCTGGTGCTCTGTCCTGGGATCGGTTGGGGCAGGGGCGTCGTGGCGCCGGGGGTGGAGGACGGCGGGTTGTCGGCGATGACCATGGACTCCCACAGCTGGCCGTACCACGGGTGGTTGCGGCCCGAGGAGGCCGGCAGCGAGGCCACCTTGGGGTCGTTGCTCTGCCGGGCCGCCGGGGCTGCGTCGAGGACCGTGTAGGAGCGCTCGCCGACCTTGACCAGCTTGAGCCGCTCCCGGGCCTGCTGCTGGACGTAGGCGGGATCGTCCCACTGGGCCCGCTGGGTCCGCAGCGCCTCGACGGCCTGCTTCTGCTGGGCCACCTTGTGCTGCATGGCCGCGATCTCGCCCTGCTGGCGCAGGTAGGAGCGCAGCGTCGGGACGAGGGTGACCGCGATCATCACGAAGATCGACGCGAGGATCGCCATGCGCCGCAACGACCGTGGGGTGCCCTGCTCACTGCCGGGGCGTCGCCCCCGCGGGGCCGCGGCCTGCCTGGGCGTCGGGCGGCGCGCGGCGGAGGGGCGGCTCGTGGGCGCCGCGCCGGAGCGCGACGGGGCAGTGCGCCGAGGAGTCCTCGACGCACTGCCGGGTCGGTTGGCGGCCACGAGCCGGTCCCCTGTGCGGGCCGTCAGGCCCGGGCGCCCTTGAAGCGCGGGAAGGCGCCGGCGCCGGCGTAGCGCGCGGCCTCGTCGAGCTCCTCCTCGATGCGCAGGAGCTGGTTGTACTTGGCGACGCGCTCGGAGCGGGCCGGGGCACCGGTCTTGATCTGGCCGCAGTTGGTGGCGACGGCCAGGTCGGCGATGGTGGTGTCCTCGGTCTCGCCGGAGCGGTGGCTCATCATCGCGCGGTAGCCGTTGCGCTGGGCCAGGTCGACCGCGTCCAGGGTCTCGGTCAGCGAGCCGATCTGGTTGACCTTGACCAGCAGGGCGTTGGCCGTGGCGTTGTCGATGCCGCGCTGGAGCCGCTCGGGGTTGGTGACGAACAGGTCGTCGCCGACGATCTGGACCTTGTCGCCCAGCACCGCGGTGATGGTCGCCCAGCCCTCCCAGTCGTCCTCGTCCAGCGGGTCCTCGATGGACACCAGCGGGTAGGCCTCGACCAGCTCGGCGTAGTAGGCGGTCATCTCGGCAGCCGTGCGCTGCTGGCCCTCGAAGGTGTAGACGCCGTCCTCGCAGAACTCCGAGGCCGCGACGTCGAGCGCCAGGGCGATGTCGGTGCCGAGGGTGTAGCCGGCCTTGCCGATCGCCTCGGCGATGATGTCGAGGGCGGCGCGGTTGCTCTCGAGGTTGGGGGCGAAGCCACCCTCGTCGCCGAGGCCGGTGGACAGGCCGCGCTCCTTCAGGACCGCCTTGAGGGCGTGGTAGACCTCGGTGCCCCAGCGCAGCGCCTCGCGGAACGAGCCGGCGCCGATCGGGGCGATCATGAACTCCTGGATGTCGACGTTGGAGTCGGCGTGCGACCCACCGTTGAGGATGTTCATCATCGGCACCGGCAGCACGTGGGCGTTGGGGCCGCCGATGTAGCGGAACAGCGGCAGGCCGGCGGAGTCAGCCGCGGCGCGGGCGACGGCCAGCGAGACGCCGAGGATCGCGTTGGCGCCCAGGGTGCCCTTGTTGGCGGTGCCGTCCAACGCCAGCATCTCGGCGTCGACGAGGCGCTGCTCGCTGGCCTCGAAGCCGAGCAGGCGCGGGCCGATCTCGTCCAGGACGGCGTCGACGGCCTGCTCGACGCCCTTGCCGCCGTAGCGACTGGTGTCACCGTCGCGACGCTCGACCGCCTCGAAGGCGCCCGTGGACGCTCCGGAGGGGACCGCCGCGCGGGCGATGGTGCCGTCGTCGAGGGCGACCTCGACCTCGACGGTGGGGTTGCCGCGCGAGTCGAGGATCTCGCGCGCGCCTACTGCCTCGATGCTGGCCACAAACAACTCCTGCGGTGGGCCGGACGGGTACGCCCCCGAGCCTAACGGCTGCCCCGGCGACGGCCGATGACCGACCCGCACCCCCGGTCAGGAGCGGAGTGGGGCCGCCGAGGGCGCACCGCGGTGGCGGGTCAGCCGGTCTCGCCGCGGGCTTGCTGCTCGAGGGCGCGCAGCGTGGCCCGCAGGGCCGTCTCGGCGTCGACGCCGGCTGCCCGGGCCTCCGCCACCAGGGCCAGCAGCCGCGCCCCCAGGTCGTCGCCGGCCGCCGCGGTCGCCGCCAGGTCCGCGGAGTCCGCGCGCTCCAGCCGCGAGAGCACCTTGTCGGCCCGCGCCAGCGCGGGCAGCCCGGCCGGTATGCCGTCCAGCGGCGACTCCCGGTGGGGCTTCTCCTGCGCCTTGATGGCCTCCCAGTTCGCGGTCACGTCCTCGGCGGTCTCGGCCTCGACGTCGCCGAAGACGTGCGGGTTGCGCCGGACGAGCTTGTCGACGAGGGCTGCTGCGACGTCGTCGATGTCGAACGGCGCCGCCGGGTCCTCGGCCGCCACCCGGGCGTGGAAGGCGACCTGGAAGAGCAGGTCGCCGAGCTCCTCCAGCATGTGGGCCCGGTCGCCGGACTCGATCGCCTCGACGACCTCGTAAGCCTCCTCGATGAGGTAGGGCAGCAGGGACTCGTGGGTCTGCTCGGCGTACCACGGGCAGACGCCCGGGGTGCGCAGCCGGTCCATCACCGCCACCAGGTCGAGCAGCCGCGCCCCGGGAGCGTCCCACGAGCCGACCAGGACCTCGACCTCCGGCGGGTCCGGGCGGCGGCTCACCTCGGCGGCCAGCGCGTCGGTCAGGCCGGGGTCGCCGTCGGCGGAGCCGACCCAGACCACGTCGCCCTCCACCGCCCGGTCCACCAGGTCGCGGGCGAGGACCGCGGGGTGCTGCGCACCCAGGTGCGCGACCGCGATACCGGACTCGGCCAGGGCCGCGGCCTGGCCCTCCTCCGCGTCGCCGGCCAGGACCGCGTCGGCACCCGCGAGGGTGTCCCAGGCGTCGCGGGTGAGCAGGCCCGGGGCGACCCGGGCGGTGCTCAGCAGGAGGGTGAGGCGGCGGCGCGACACGGCGGGTGCGGCCTACTGCGCCGGCTGGGGGCTGGCGGTCGGCGCCGGGGTGGACTTGATCCAGTTCGGCGGGGTGGTGTCGAACTGCAACGTCGCGAGGTCGAGCTTGCCGTAGCGCGGGTTGACCGTGACGTGGGCCTTGCGCAGCCGCGACTCGACCACCTTCCCCTCCTCGGGGGTCAGGAGCTGCGAGGCGAGGATGGCGCGGACGAACTCGATCGTGGCCGGCGAGGGGTTCGGCAGCTTGGACAGCACCTGCTTCGCCTCCGACTCGGAGACACCATGGCCTCCCTTGGCCGCGGCGTCGAGGAGGTAGGGCGCGATGATGAGGAAGCGCAGGGTCTGCTGGGAGGTGATGGGCTGCCGCAGGCCCTGGACGCCCTTGTTGGTCTCCTGGGCGGCGGTCTGGATGTCCTTGTCGCTGATAACCCGGTCACCGACGATCGCCGCGGCCCCGGCCTGCTGCGGGCCGCACGCCGTCAGCGCCAGGGCGGCGCCGAGCACGAGGACCGCGGACAGGGACTTGCGCCCCGTCGGGAGAACCTTCACGGACGTTCCTTTCGTCGGGCCGCCGGCTGCCGGCAAGCGCTGGTCCAGCTCATCGTGCAGGTCGTGCCCGCCGCCCGCCTCTCAGCGGGTGGCCACCCGTGCCGCGCCGGCCACGCTGTCCAGCAGGACGGCGTCGACCAGGTCGCTGGCCCACCGCAGGACGGCGGTGTCGCGCAACGGCTTGCCCCCGACCCTCGCGGTCATGGGCTTGGGCACGAGAATCGTACGGACCTGGTCCTTGACCAGCGACCCGGGGTAGAGCCGCTGGAGGCGCAGCTGCGCGCTCTCGGCGAGCTCGACCGGGCCGAACCGGACGAAGTTGCCCTGGACGCTGATGTCGGCCACCCCCGCCCGGCGGGCCACGGTGCGCAGCCGGGCCACCTCGAGCAGGTTCTGCACCGGCTCGGGCGGGTTGCCGTAGCGGTCGCGCAGCTCGGCCTCGATCTCGGCCAGGCCGGCCTCGTCCTCGACGACGGCCAGCTTCTTGTAGGCCTCCAGGCGCAGCCGCTCCCCCGGCACGTAGTCGTGGGGCAGGTGCGCGTCGACCGGCAGCTCGATCTTGATCTCCACCGGTGCGGTGTCGACGTCCCCGCGGTAGTCGGCAACCGCCTCGCCGACGAGCCGGACGTAGAGGTCGAAGCCGACTCCGGCGATGTGGCCGGACTGCTCCCCGCCGAGCAGGTTGCCGGCGCCGCGGATCTCGAGGTCCTTCATGGCGACCTGCATGCCGGCACCGAGGTCGGTGTGGCTGGCGATCGTGGCCAGCCGGTCGTGCGCCGTCTCGGTGAGCGGCTTCTCCGGCGGGTAGAGGAAGTAGGCGTAGGCGCGCTCGCGGCCACGACCGACCCGGCCACGCAGCTGGTGCAGCTGCGAGAGGCCGAGGACGTCGGCCCGCTCGACGATCAGGGTGTTGGCGTTGGAGATGTCCAGGCCGGTCTCGACGATGGTGGTGCAGACCAGGACGTCGAACTTCTTCTCCCAGAAGTCGAGGACCACCTGCTCGAGGCGGTGCTCGCCCATCTGGCCGTGGGCGGTGGCGATCCGCGCCTCCGGGACGAGCTCGCGCAGCCGGCCGGCGGCCTTCTCGATCGAGCTGACCTTGTTGTGGACCAGGAAGACCTGGCCCTCGCGCAGCAGCTCGCGCCGGATCGCCGCGACGATCTGCTTCTCGTCATAGGCGCCGACGAACGTGAGCACCGGGTGCCGCTCCTCCGGCGGGGTGGCCAGCGTCGACATCTCGCGGATGCCGGTCACCGCCATCTCCAGGGTCCGCGGGATCGGCGTGGCCGACATCGCGAGGACGTCCACGGCGGTGCGCAGCTGCTTGAGCTGCTCCTTGTGCTCGACGCCGAAGCGCTGCTCCTCGTCGACGACGACGAGGCCGAGGTCCTTGAAGCGGACCTCCCTGGACAGCAGGCGGTGCGTGCCGATGACCAGGTCGACGCTGCCGTCGGCGAGGCCGTCGAGGACCTCGCGGGCCTCGCGGTCGGTCTGGAACCGGGACAGCGCCTTGACCACGACCGGGAACTGCGCGTAGCGCTCGGAGAACGTCTGGAAGTGCTGCTGCACGAGCAGGGTGGTCGGCACGAGGACGGCGACCTGCTTGCCCTCCTGCACCGCCTTGAACGCCGCGCGGACGGCGATCTCGGTCTTGCCGTAGCCGACGTCGCCGCAGATGAGCCGGTCCATCGGCACCGACCGCTCCATGTCGGCCTTGACCTCGTCGATGCTGCTGAGCTGGTCGGGGGTCTCGACGTAGGCGAAGGCGTCCTCGAGCTCGCGCTGCCACGGGGTGTCCGCGCCGAAGGCATGCCCCTGGGTCGCCATGCGGGCGCTGTAGAGGCGGATCAGCTCGCCGGCGATCTCCTTGACGTGCTTCTTCGCCCGGCTCTTGGTCCTGGCCCAGTCGGCGCCGCCGAGCTTGTTCAATGTCGGGGCCTCGCCCCCGACATAGCGGGTGACCTGGTCGAGCTGGTCGGTCGGCACCGAGAGCCGGTCGGCCGGCTGGCCGCGGCGGCTCGAGGCGTACTCGATGACGAGGTACTCGCGGGTGGCACCGCCGACGGTGCGCTGCATCATCTCGACGAAGCGCCCGACACCGTGCTGCTCGTGGACGACGTAGTCGCCGGGCCGCAGCTGCAGCGGGTCGACCATGTTGCGCCGGCGCGAGGGCATCCGGCGCATGTCCTTGGTGGAGCTGCCCTGCCCCGGCTGGCCGGTGAGGTCGGCCTCGGTCACGACCGCCAGGCGCACGCCGGGCAGGACGAACCCGCGGCCGAGCGACCCGGTGGTGACGTGGACGAGGCCCGGCTCGAGGGCCCCGACCCCGGCCTCGAGCCGGCTGGGCACGTCGTGCTCGGAGAGCACCTCGCTGACACGCTTGGCGAGGCCGTGGCCGTCGGTGACGACCAGCGTGTGCCAGCCCTCGGCGGCCCAGCGGCGCAGCTCCCCGACCGCGGCCTCGGTGTCGCCGCGGAAGGCCTCGACGTCGGCGGAGTCGACCGTCACCCGCTCGCCGGGCTGGTCGTCCTCGACGAACTCGGCCAGCTCGGCGTCGGTGGCGAAGGAGGTCAGCGACCACCACGGCCGGCCCAGGGCCAGGGCGTGCTCGCGCACCTGGGCCAGCGACCAGTACGACGCCGTGCCGAGCAGGCCCTGCAGGTCGACCGGGACGGCGTTGCCTGCGGCGGCGTTGGCCCAGCTGGCCTCCAGGAACTCGGCACTGGTGGCCACGAGGTCGTGGGCGCGGGTGCGGATGCGCTCGGGGTCGACCAGGACCACGTGGGTGCCCGGGCGCAGCACGTCGAGCAGCGACTCCATGCCGTCGACCAGGGCCGGCGCGAGGGACTCCATGCCCTCGACGGCGATGCCCTCGGCCAGCTTGCCGAGCATGTCGGCGACCCCGGGCAGCTGCTCCGCGAGCGTCGCGGCGCGCTTGCGGACGTCCTCGGTGAGCAGCACCTCGCGGCACGGCGGCGCCCACAGGCCGTGCTCGGCGACCTCGAGGCTGCGCTGGTCGGCGACCTTGAACCAGCGGATCTCCTCGACCGTGTCGCCCCAGAACTCCACCCGGACCGGGTGCTCCTCGGTCGGCGGGAAGACGTCGAGGATGCCGCCGCGGACCGCGAACTCCCCGCGGCGCTCGACCAGGTCGGTGCGCGTGTAGGCCGCGGCCGCCAGCGCCTCGACGACCTCCTCCAGCGGGGCCTCCTGCCCCGCCGTCAGCGCGACGGGCGCCAGCTCGCCCAGGCCCGTCACCAGCGGCTGCAGCACGGCGCGGACCGGGGCGACGACCACGGCGACCGGGCCGTATGCCGGGTCGGCCGGGTCCGGGTGCGCCAGCCGTCGCAGGACGGCCAGCCGGCGACCGACGGTGTCACTGCGCGGGGACAGCCGCTCGTGCGGGAGCGTCTCCCACGACGGGAACTCGGCCACCGTGTCGGGCGGCAGGAAGCACCGCAGCGCGGCGGCGAGGTCCTCGGCCTCCCGCCCGGTCGCCGTGACCGCGAGCACCGGGTGGCCGGCGCGGCCGTGCCCGTCCACTGCGCCGTCGCGCGCGCCGTCGAGCGCCCCGGCGAGCGCGGAGAGCAGGGCCGGGCGGACCCCGGCCGCGACGGCGACGTCGACGACCTGGGCCGGGGCTCCGGCGAGGTCGAGGGCGGCACCGACCCGGTCATCGCGGGTGAGGACGTCGAGCAGGCTGGTGAGGCTCATGGCTCCTGCACTGGGTGGGGTCGGGCGGACAGCACGAAAGCCCCACTTCCGGTGGAAGCGGGCCTCACTCAGCGTACGACTGCCCGGGGACAACCACCTGCGGGGTGATCCCGGGCCATTTCCCGGGTCCTCCACACGGGCCATCCCACGGGCCATTCCCCGGGCCGTTTTCGGCCGACTGCCGGACGGGCCGGGAGGTCCGTGCTTACCGTGGGAGGGCGCGGGCACAGGGGGTCGCAGCCGGGACACCGGCGCGGCTGACCCCGCCGGGATGGAGCTGTGCCGTGCCCGACGACCTGTCGTCGCCCCCCGCGTCCTTGCCGTCAGACACCCCACCCCCCGAGGTGGACCTCGACCCTGCAGCGGTGTTCGACCTCGAGCTCGTGCTCATGCACGTCCTGCAGGGCCGCCAGGCCCTGGGGATGCCCCTCGCGGCCACCGCACCGGCGGCGCCCGAGTCGCTGCCCGACCCGCCCACCGTCCGGCTGCGCGTACCCGGCGACCTGGCGGGCGAGCTCACCCGGGCCGGTCGGGCGGTGCTGCGTGACCACGAGTCCACTCCCCTGGCGGTGCTGGAGGACGTGCGGCTCGTCGACGCCGATGACGACCCCGACGGTGCCGGCGCATCCGGAGCCGGCTCACCCGGGGACGCCTCACCCGGGGACGGCGCCGTCCGCGAGGTGCTCGGCCTGGCGCGGCCGTGGCGGCGTCGCGAGTCCGGCGAGAACCGGGCGGACGCGCTCACCCCGCAGGACCTCGCCGAGGCAGACGCCGTCGTCCTCGTCGGCCGGCCGCCGATGACCGGGGACGCCGAGGTCCTTGCCGCAGCCGTGGCTGCCGCCTCCGGGCAGGTGCTGGTCCTGGTGTCCGAAGGCCCCTCCCAGGACGGGAAGGTCCCCGGACCGGTGATGCTGCGCCTGGCCCGGCTGCTGGCGGAGGAGCTGGGGCCGACCGAGCGGGTGCGGGTCCGCTCCGCCCCGCTGGCCTGGCGCGACCCCGACAGCGACCTGGTCCTGGGCCAGCTGGTCAGCACCGCGGCCGGAGGGGTGCCGCTGGTGCACCTGGCGGCCCGCGACGAGGCCAAGGGCGCAAGGCAGTGGCACGAGGCCCTCGAGGAGCTCCAGCTCGGCACCGACGGGGAGCTGTCCCTGCTCAGCCCCGGCGCCCCGGAGGTGCTGCGCCGGTGGCGCCCGCCGCGCCATGCCCGCGGGCTCGTGGTGATGTTCACCGGGCTGTCCGGGTCGGGGAAGTCGACCCTCGCGCGGGCTCTGCGCGAGCGGGTGGCCGCGATGACCGACCGGTCGGTGACGCTGCTCGACGGGGACGTGGTGCGCCGGATGCTCTCCGCCGGGCTCGGCTTCGACCGCGACTCGCGGGAGATGAACGTGCGCCGGATCGGCTTCGTCGCCAGCGAGATCGCCCGGCACGGCGGAATCGCCGTGTGCGCCCCCATCGCCCCCTACGCCAGCACCCGGGCCGCGGTCCGGGCCATGGTGGAGCCGGTGGGCGACATGGTGCTGGTGCACGTGTCCACGCCCCTCGAGGAGTGCGAGGCCCGCGACCTCAAGGGTCTCTATGCCAAGGCGCGGGCCGGTCTCGTGCCCGGGTTCACCGGCGTCTCCGACCCCTACGAGGAACCCCAGGACGCCGAGGTGGTCGTCGACACCTCGCAGATGGACCCGGACGAGGCGGTCGCCCACGTCCTGGGCTACCTGCACGTCGGCGGCTGGCTCCCGGAGGTGACCGCATGAGCATCGACCCGCTGATGGTGCTGGCCTCCCTGGGGATCGGCATCGTCGTCGGCCTGACCGGCATGGGCGGCGGTGCGCTGATGACCCCCGTCATGGTCCTGCTCTTCAACGTGCCGCCGCTGACCGCGGTGTCCAGCGACCTGGTCGCCAGTGCCGTCATGAAGCCGGTCGGGTCGTTCGTCCACCTGCGCCGGGGCACGGTCAACCTGAGCCTGGTGAAGTGGCTGTGCGTGGGGTCGATCCCCGCCGCCTTCTGCGGGGTGCTGGTCACCCGCGCCCTGGGCAGCGGCAAGGAGGTCCAGGACGCAGTCCAGACCGCCCTCGGCGTCGCGCTGTTCATCGCCGCCGCCGGCCTGATCGTCCGGGCCTACCTGCGGCTGCTCGAGCGGGCCCGGCGCCGTGACGGGTCGGCCGAGGCCCTCCCCCAGGACCGTCCCGACGTGCGGCTGCGGCCCCTGCCCACGATCGCCGTCGGGGCCGTCGGCGGCCTCGTCGTCGGCATGACGTCGGTCGGCTCCGGCTCGCTGATCATCATCGCCCTGATGGCGCTCTACCCCCGCCTCAAGGCCAGCCAGCTGGTCGGCACCGACCTGCTCCAGGCCGTCCCCCTGGTGGCGTCGGCGGCCCTGGGCCACATCCTCTTCGGCGACTTCAAGCTCGGCCTGACGGCCTCGCTCCTGCTCGGCGCCGTGCCCGGGGTCTGGGTGGGCGCCCAGCTGTCCGCACGCGCCCCCGGCGGGATCGTCCGGCGCGCCCTGGCCTTCGTCCTGCTGGCCTCCGCGCTGAAGCTGCTCGGCGTCAGCACCCCGGTCACCGGCATCGTCCTCGTGGCCATCGCGCTGGTCGCCCCCGTGGTGTGGATGCTCGTCCGGCGGCGCCACGGCTTCCCGGCCATCGCCCGCCGGCGCACACGCGGCGCCGTGCCCCTGCCGCAGACGGAGTCCTGACCCCGGCAAAAGGGTGACCGCGCGCTACGCCTTCATAGCGATCATCCAGCGAATCCACGCAACCACAATCGAATTGGCCGTCTCGACCACCAACCCCCCGCATCCGGACGGATCGGGTCGTTGGCTGGACCGGCCGCTTGACAGGGCGGTGGCCGCCGCCCCGTCCATGGACGAGGAGTCGGTGTGAGTCACGAGGACGACGTGTTGGCGAGACTGCTCGCCGATGAGGCCGGGGAGCTGTTGCTGCGCCTTCGCAGCTCCGGCCCGGAGGACACGACCGAGCTGCGCAAGGAGGGGGACGCCCGCTCGCACGAGCTGCTCATGCGACGGCTGCACGAGGAGCGCCCCCACGACGCGGTGCTCAGCGAGGAGGGCCTGGACGACCTGGCCAGGCTCAGCTCCGAACGGGTCTGGATCATCGACCCGCTCGACGGGACCCGGGAGTTCGGCGAGGTCCCGCGGGAGGACTGGGCGGTGCACGTCGCACTCTGGGAGCACGGCGACCTGGTCGCCGGCGCCGTGGGGCGTCCCGCACTCGGCTCGACGCTGGCCACCGATGCCCCGCCGACCCGGCCGACCGGCATACCGCGGCGCTTGCGACTCGCGGTGAGCCGCTCCCGTCCCCCCGTCTTCGTCCAGCAGCTCGCGCAGCGCCTCGGCGCGGAGCTCGTGCCGATGGGCTCGGCCGGGATCAAGGCGACCGCGGTCCTCGACGGCACGGTGGACGCCTACGTCCACGCGGGCGGGCAGTACGAGTGGGACTCCGCCGCCCCGGTGGCGGTGGCCCGGGCGGCCGGGCTGCACACGAGCCGGATCGACGGGACGCCGTTGCGCTACAACCGTGCCGACCCGCTGTTGCCGGACCTGCTCATCTGCCGGCCGGAGGTCGCCGACCTGCTGCTGCGGGCCATCGCCGACCTCACCGCGGCCGTCGCGACTGACGCCCCGGCCGCGGTCCCCGCCGCTGCCGCGACCACCGCGACCGCTCATGCCCCCGCTGCCCCCGCTGCCCCCGCTGCCCCCGCCGCCGAGGAGATGGCTTCATGAACCCGCCGCCCCCCGTCATGGCCAACGACTACCAGCTGAGCCAGCTCGACGCCCTGGAGGCGGAGGCGATCTTCATCTTCCGCGAGGTGGTCGCCGAGCTGGAGCGGCCGGTGCTGCTCTTCTCGGGGGGCAAGGACTCGATCGTCATGCTGCGCCTGGCCGAGAAGGCGTTCTGGCCGGCGCGGATCCCCTTCCCCGTCATGCACGTGGACACCGGCCACAACTTCCCCGAGGTGCTGGAGTTCCGGGACCGCCGGGTGCGTGAGCTCAAGGTGCAGCTCATCGTGGCCAGCGTCCAGGAGGCGATCGACAACGGCAGCGTGAGCGAGCCGCCGGACGGCACCCGCAACCGGATCCAGACACCGGTGCTGCTCGACGCCCTGGCCAAGCACCGGTTCAGCGCCATCTTCGGCGGCGCCCGGCGCGACGAGGACAAGGCCCGGGCCAAGGAGCGGATCTTCTCCTTCCGTGACGAGTTCGGGCAGTGGGACCCCAAGAACCAACGCCCCGAGCTGTGGAACACCTACAACGGCCAGATCCACGCCGGGGAGAGCATCCGGGTGTTCCCGCTCTCGAACTGGACCGAGCTCGACGTCTGGCACTACATCGCCCGCGAGCGGATCGCGTTGCCGTCGCTGTACTTCGCGCACGAGCGGGAGGTCGTCGAGCGCGACGGGATGCTGTTCGCGGCCAACGAGTTCTTTCGGCCGCGGGCCGGTGAGCCGGTCACCCCGCGTCGCGTCCGCTACCGCACCGTGGGAGACGCCAGCCTCACCGCCGCCGTGCCCTCGGACGCGGACACCGTCGAGAAGGTCATCGACGAGGTCGCCACGACCCGGATCACCGAGCGCGGAGCGACCCGGGGGGACGACAAGTTCAGCGAGGCAGCCATGGAGGATCGCAAGCGGGAAGGGTACTTCTGATCGTGGACATTCTCAGGTTCGCCACCGCAGGGTCGGTCGACGACGGCAAGAGCACGCTGATCGGCCGGCTCCTCTACGACACCAAGACGGTGTTCCAGGACCAGATCGAGTCGGTCGAGCGCACCAGCCGGGACCGCGGCGAGGAGCACGTCAACCTCGCCCTGCTCACCGACGGCCTGCGCGCCGAGCGCGAGCAGGGCATCACCATCGACGTCGCCTACCGCTACTTCTCCACGCCCCGGCGCAAGTTCATCATCGCCGACACCCCGGGGCACGTGCAGTACACCCGCAACATGGTCACCGGCGCCTCGACGGCCGACCTGGCCCTCGTCCTCGTCGACGCCCGCAAGGGCATCGTGGAGCAGAGCCGGCGGCACGCCTTCCTGGCCACGCTGCTGCAGGTGCCGCACCTCGTGCTGTGCGTCAACAAGATGGACCTCGTCGACTACTCCCAGGAGGTCTTCGACGAGATCCACGCCGAGTTCGTCTCGTTCGCGGCCAAGCTGCGCGTGCCCGACCTGACGGTCCTGCCGGTCTCGGCCCTGCACGGCGACAACGTCGTGTCGCGCTCGGAGCGGATGCCGTGGTTCGACGGGCCGAGCCTGCTGCACCACCTCGAGACGGTCCACGTCGCCAGCGACCGCAACCTCATCGACGTCCGCTTCCCGGTCCAGTACGTCATCAGGCCCCAGTCCGATGACTGGCACGACTACCGCGGGTATGCCGGACAGATCGCCGGCGGCGTGCTGCGCCGGGGCGACGAGGTCATGGCGTTGCCGTCCGGCTTCACCACCAGGATCAAGGCGATCGAGACCGCCGACGGCGAGATCGAGGAAGCCTTCGCCCCGATGTCGGTGACCGTCCGGCTCGAGGACCAGATCGACATCTCGCGCGGGGACATGCTGTGCCGGCCCACCAACCGGCCGGTCGTGGCCCAGGACGTCGACGCGATGATCTGCTGGATGGACGAGAGCGCTCCGCTGCAGGTGGGCCGCAAGTACGCCATCAAGCACACGACGCGGTCGGCACGGACGATCATCCGTGACCTCAGCTACCGCCTCGACGTCAACACGCTTCACCGGGACGAGCTCGCGGATGAGCTGCGGCTCAACGAGATCGGCCGGGTCAAGCTCCGCACCACGGTGCCGCTCATGTGCGACGAGTACTCGCGCAACCGCACGACCGGGGGGTTCGTCCTCATCGACGAGAGCACCCACCGCACAGTCGCCGCGGGGATGATCGGGGAGGCGTCCTGACCTGACCAGGGCGGCCCGGGGGCGGGCAATCGGTGCGGGAGCCAACCACCAACCACCCGGCTGGCTCCCGTACCTTTGCCCGCATTGCCGTGCCCGCACATCGCCGGGCCGCGTCGGGCCTGCCCGCGCTCGGCCGGCCCGCGTTGCCGTGGTCCGCGTGCACGTCCCGCGCCACCGAGGTCAGCTCCCGCAGCAGGACGCCTTCTGCGCCGCCACGCCCGGTCGGGACCACTGCGCCACCGGGCGGCCGTCACGGCGCCACGGGTGCCCGTCGCGCCGTGGCCAGCCCTCGGGCGAGCTCTCCCAGTGCTCCTGCCGGCCGTAGACCGTGAGGTCCAGGGCGTGGTAGCTGGTCATCAACGCCTCCACGCCCCGGTCCGTGGTCCACCAGGTCTCGTAGACCTCGTCCCCGTCGCGCAGGTAGCAGGCGATGAACCCGAAGTCGCGACCGTCAGCCAGGGCGGGGTCGGAGTCCCGCGCCGAGTACCAGGGGAAGGGGTAGCCCATGAACTGCGCGAACGCGGCGCCCTCGTCGTACGCGCCCTGGGACAACACGGCATACGTCACGTTCCGGTCGTGCAGGTAGTCCAGCGTCTGCATGTGGCAGGTCGAGAAGGTGCAGCCCTCGCACTGGTCCTCCACGGGCGCGCCGTCGTGCCACATGTGGAAGTAGGCGATCAGCATCCGGCGCCCCTCGAACACCTCCAGCAGCGGGGTGCTGCCGCCGGGGCCCTGGACGGTCACCGCGGGCACCGGGGTCATCGGCAGCCGGCGCCGAGCGGCGGCGATCGCGTCCCCCTCACGGGTGTGCGCCTTCTCGCGGGCCAGCAGCGTGTCGCGCTCGCGCAGCCAGGTCGCCCGGTCGACGACCGGGGGCAGGGCGGGGCGGTGCGCCGGGGTGGTGGTCATGAGGTCTCCTTCACGTCTCGTGGGTGTGCCACCTGGTACTGACGACCGAGCGGCCGGTCGTCATCGGTCACCGATGACGGACGTGGACCTGCATCGTCAGTACTGTCGTGACGACGACTCCGGACAGAGGGGGCCAGGTGCCCGAGGCGCAGGACGAGCGAGGGGCCTGGCTGCTGGACGCCTTCGCCGAGCACCGGCGCGAGCTGCACGTGCACTGCTACCGGCTCGCCGGGAACGTGGCGGACGCGGACGACCTGGTGCAGGAGACGTTCCTGCGTGCCTGGCGGGCCCGCGGCAACTTCGAGGGACGGGCGTCGGCGCGGACCTGGCTCTACCGGATCGCCACGAACCTGTTCCTCGACAGCCGCAAGGCGGCCGCGCGACGCACCGTGCCCTCCGGAGACCCGCTGGAGTGGTCCACCGAGCTCGGCCCCTACCCCGACGCCCTGCTGGAGGCAGACCCGCAGGCCGGCGTGGCCGCCCGGGAGACCGTCGAGCTGGCCCTGCTCGCGGCGCTGATGTACCTGCCGCCACGGCAGCGGTCCGCCTTCGTGCTGCGCGACGTCCACGGCTGGACGGCCCAGGAGGTCGCCGGCACGCTCGACACCCCGGTGACGGCCCTCAACAGCCTGCTCCAGCGGGCCCGGCGCACCCTGCGTGGCCGCGTCCCGTCAGATCCGCAGGCCTGGCGCCGTCCGCAGCTGACCGGCGAGGACGAGGACGTCCTGCGCCGCTACGCCGCAGCGAGGACACCGGAGGAGTTCCGCGTGCTGCTCGCCGACGACGTCCGGATCACCATGCCGCCCGAGCCCGCGGTGGTCGGGATCGACGCGGCCGCGCAGTTCCTCGGCCGTCCCCTGGACTGGCGCACGTTCCCCACCTCGGCCAACGGGCGGCCGGCGCTGGTCAACTACCTGCGCCACCCCGGCAGCACGCACTACGAGGCGCTGGTCGTCGACGTCCTGCGGGTCGTGGACGGCAAGGTCGTGGAGAGCAACGCGTTCGTCGGTGCCCGTCACGTCCTGGCCTTCGGCATGCCCGCCACGCTGCCCGCCACCCTGCCCGCCACGCTCGAGCCCTAGGGCCCGCCGCCGGGCAGCAGCGGGTAGTGGAAGGCCCGCAGGGCCGGCGCGGTCAACGTCGTGACGAGCACCCGCTGCCCGCGCGGCATCGCCTCGAGCCACTCGCGGTCCGGGCGCACCTCGACACACCCCACCCGGTGCCGTGAGGGGTTGCCCGCAACCGAGTGCGTCGGTTCGAGCCGCACGCTGGTGGGCGTCTCGAAGGGCAGCGTCGCCGGGTCCAGCCCAACCATGCGCACGACCCGCTCCATCGACTCGCGAGGGGCCCGCACGAAGTCCTCGTAGCGCAGGCGCAGGTAGCGGCCCTCGGCCCGCCGCCACAGGAGCACCGTGAGGCTGTTCCAGCACAGCCACAGCAGCGAGCTCTTCCACAGCTGCTGCTGGGGCATCAGGCCGTCCTGCTCACCCTCGTAGTCCCGGGCCTGCTTGCGTCGCCGCCAGGAGAACGCCGTGGCCCTGGAGTCCCGGACCACCTGCAGGACGTAGAGCTCGATGCCGGGGAGGCCGGACAGCAGCAGCGCATAGGGCGGCAGCTTGGAGGAGTCCACCACCACGCGGGCCCCGGTGACCTCGGCGAGGGCGGCGTAGAGCCGCGCGATGGCGAGGTCGTCGGCATGCGCCGGGACCGGCGCGCGACCCACCGCGCGGCGGGCCAGCATCGCCGGCACCCGCGCCATCCGCAGGCGCGACAGCAGCCGCTGCCCGATGCCGGCCGCGTCCAGCGGCGCCTCGTCGGCGACGACCCTGGACATGACCTCCCGCCAGTGCGGACAGCTCGCGAACGGCTCACCGCAGCCGCAGAGGCGGTTCTGCGCCGCGCCTCGTTGCCACAGGTAGCGCAGCTCGCCGGCGGCGAACGCGCCGTCGACCTGCCCGAGGATGTTGTTGATGACGGTGCTGCCGCTGCGCCCGCTGCCGGCGAAGTACAGCACCCGCACCGGCTCGGCCGGGGTGGTGGACGAGCCCTGGGTCGGAGGCGTCATCGGCGCGCTCCCGCCCGGCTGGAGTCGTTGGCGTGCAAGCGCATCCGCGCCTCCTCATAGACCGCGTCCAGACGCTCGAGGTGGGTCTGCGGGCTGAACTCGACCAGCATCCGCTCGCGGGCCCGGGCACCCATGGCATGGGCGCCCGACGGGTCCGCCAGCAGCTGCTCCAGGGCGCCGGCGAGAGCCGCCGGGTCGTCCGCGGCCACGACCCGCCCGTCGAGGCCGTCGCGGACCAGCTCGGGCAGGCCGCCGAGGTCGGTGCAGACCACGGGCACGGCGGCGGCGAAGGACTCCAGCACCGTCATCGGCTGGTTCTCGTGCCAGCGCGACGGCACGACGGTGGCGACGCTGGAGCGCACCACCTCCTGCAGCGCGGGCTTGTCCAGCCGGCCGAGGAACTCCACCCGGCCGGGGGCCCGGCGCGCGGCGAGCTCCTCCAGCCCGGCACGGGCCGGCCCGTCACCGGCCACGCGCAGCACCACCGGCCGGCTCAGCCGGGCGACCGCCTCGACCAGCACGTCGACCCCCTTCTCCGGGGCGAGCCGGCCGGCGAAGACCAGGCCCTCCCCGGGGCCGGTGGCCGGGCCCGGTCCGGCCGGGTCGACGAAGTGGTTGACTACCCGCATCCGCTCGGGGAAGACACCGGCCCGGCCCATCACCGAGGCGAGGAACCGGCTGGGGCTGATGAACAGGTCGACGGCCGACCACGCGCCCGTCGTCCGGTGCAGCCACGACTCCAGGGACAGCAGCGTGCTGGCGCCCAGGGAGTCGTCCTTGCACCGGCGCCGCGCCGCCTGCCACAGCCCGCCGGTGACGCAGGCGTCGCAGAGCCGTCCGTGGTCGAGCATCTGGTAGCTGGGGCAGGCCAGCTTGTAGTCGTGCAGCGTCATCACGCAGGGCACTCCGGCCTCGCGCAGCGGGTGCAGCACCGAGGGCGAGAGCTGGTGGTAGACGTTGTGGCAGTGCACCACGTCGGGCCGGAACTCCCGGACCACGTCCCGCATGCCGCGGGACGCCGACGGCGACCACACCATCCGCGCCGCGGCCCGCACCCGGGCCACCCCGGGCGGGGGCGGCTCGAGCTCGACGAAGGACGGGAAGCTCGCGCCGAAGCGCTGCGGCCGGTCGTTGTCGGGGTGCTCCATGCCGAAGAAGGCCACCTCGTGGCCCTGGCCGCGCTGCAGCTCGGCGACGTCGAGCATGTAGCCCTCCGCGCCGCCGCGACGGTAGAGGAACTTGTTGACGTGGAGGATCCGCAAGGCACCCGCCTCCCGCGCGTCCCGCCAGGGTTCTGTCCGATGGTTCGTTCCGGCTCCACCCAGTGCACCACACCGCCGACGACGCGTCCGTGAAACGCGAAAACATCCGCCTCCCAACGCTTTTCGGTCCAAAGAGACAGATCCGGCCGAGCCCGGACATTGCTGGCTCTACGTCAAATGCAGGTTGCCTGTGCATTCCCTGAAACCGCCCCTGCGCTCCCCCGGGGTGGTGTTTCACTGGAGGTCGGTCATCGGCCCGGCAGACACATCACGACGGGAGATGCAGGTGCCCCAGACCTCGCTGCCCCACCCCCCACGGCGGCCCGCGTGAAGCGCTCGCCCACGGCCACGCTGCGCCGCACCGCGCGGCGTGCCGCCACGTGGCGCCCCAAGACCTCGGGCCGGGAGACGCTGTCCGTGCGCGAGCTCATCAGCCCACTGCGCTACGACGTGCTCGTCCGCGCCGACCTCTTCACCCAGGTCGCCGAGCAGCGCGTCGCCGGCCACGGCAGCGATGCCGAGCTGGTCGCCGCCGCCCGCCAGGGGCCGTATGCCGTGTGGTTCGAGAAGGTGGCCATGGCCCGGTTCCGCCCGTGGGTGCTCCAGGACCGCGACCTGTTCGAGCAGCAGTTCGCCGAGCGCGTGCTGCGCTCGGCGGCGTTGTGGGACTCCTTCTGCGCCGTCGGCTTCGACGACCGCCACCCGGTCACCCTCCGCGGCGCCCGCGGCGGCCTGCCGACCGACAGCGGCGCGGTCGTCGACCGCCCGGTGCACGTCGGCGACGGGGGGCACCGCCTCGCGCTGCTGCTGGCCGCCGGACAGGAGCTCACCCCGGCCCTCTACCGGATCGACCACCGGCCGATGAGCCGCCTGATCGACAACACGGCCACCCTGCTCGGCCCGCTGGGGCTCAGCGAGAGCGAGCACGTCGCCTTCCTGGCCCACGGCTACGGCGCGACCGGGGCCACGGACGCCGAGTCCCTGCTCGAGCACGTCCGCACCCACCGGCCCGAGCGCCTGGCCGAGCTCACCTCCGTGCTGGCCGCCCAGCGCCGGGCCGCGGAGCGGGCCGCATGACCCCCACCGACAGGGTGCCGGCGCGGCGCGAGCCCGGCCGCGCGGCATACACCCTCAAGCGCATCGCGCGGCACGTGCAGTGGGCGCGCACGGAAGGCATCGGCAGGCTGGTCGAGGAGGACCGCCTCGACCCGCGCGAGCGGGTCGGGACCGCGGTGGCCAAGTGGCGCTGGCGCCGCTCCGACGGGCTGCCGGTCGGCACCGGGCGCCCGGTCTACGTCGTGGGGCTGCAGCGCTCCGGCACCAACATGCTCCTGCGCGGCCTGGACGAGGCGCCCGAGGTCGAGGTGCACAACGAGAACGACCGCCGCCTGTTCCACCGCTTCCGGATGCGCCCCGACACCGTGCTGCTCGACGTCATCGCGCGCAGCCGCCACCGCATCGTGCTCGTCAAGCCGCTGTGCGACTCCCAACGCGTCGACGAGCTGCTCGCGCTGCCGACGGCCACCCCCGGTCGCGCCGTGTGGGTCGTGCGTGACGTCGACGACCGCGCCCGGTCCGAGGTCTCCAAGTTCGGCGACTCCAACCTCCAGGCGCTGCAGCGCATCGCCGCGGGCCAGGCCGACGGGGACTGGCAGGCGGCCCGGCTCGACGAGGACGCCCTCGCGCTGGTGCGCTCGTTCGACACCGCGACGATGTCGCCCGACTCGGCCGCCGCGCTGTTCTGGGCCGTGCGGAACGGGCTGTTCTTCAGCCTCGGGCTGGACCGCCGCGACGACGTGCTGCTGCTGTCCTACGACGACCTCGTCGCCGACCCCGAGGCCACCATGCGCCGGCTGTGCGCGTTCATCGGCTTCCCGTACCGCCCGCAGCTGTGCGCCCACGTCGAGCGGCGCACCTCGCACGGCAGCCGCAAGCTCGACATCGACCCGCGCGTGCGCGAGCTGTGCGACCGGATGGGGGCGCGCCTCGAGGCGGTCATGCGTGAGCAGGGCTCGGCCACCGGGCCGACCACCACCGGATCGACCACTGCCGGATCGACCACTGGGTCGACCACTGCCGGGGAGGACCACCGATGAGCGACCTGATGCCCCGGCCGATCTTCGTGGTCGGCTGCCAGCGCTCCGGCACCACGATGCTGCGCCTGATGCTCGACTCCCACTCGCACATCGCGTGCGGGCCGGAGACGCGCTTCCTGGCCGACCTCGAGCGCGTCGTCGGCGCGGACTGGAAACGCCTGTCGCAGTATGGCTTCACCCAGGAGGAGTGGCTCGAGCGGATCGCTGCCTTCTTCGGCGGCATGCAGAGCGACTACGCCGCCGCCCGGGGCAAGACCCGCTGGGCCGACAAGAGCCCCCGCTACGCGCTGTCGATGGACTTCATCACCCGGGTCTTCCCGGACGCCCAGGTCGTCCACGTCATCCGCGACGGGCGGGACGTGGCCGTGTCGCACCGCAAGCGGTTCGGCTACTGGTCGAGCGTGAAGTCCTCGGTGAAGTGGCCGCGCTACATCGCCGCCGCCCGCGCGGCCGCGTCCAGCCTGCCCCCGGAGCAGTACCTCGAGCTGCGCTACGAGGACCTCGTCACCGACGGCGAGGCGACGCTGCGCCGGCTGTTCGACTTCCTCGGCGAGCCCTGGGAGCCGGCGGTCCTGGAGTTCGACCGCAAGCAGCACGACGTGCCGGAGCGCTACCACCGCCAGCTGCAGTCCCGGCAGACCGACGCAGGGACCAGCGACGCCGTCTACCGCTCGCGCGTCGGCTCCCACCAGCGCGAGCTCGACCCGTTGATGCGGGCCCTGCTGTGGTTCACGGCCCGGCCCACCCTCAAGGAGCTCGGGTACCTCTGATGCGGCGTCCTCGCGGGTGGCGGCTCCTGCTCGCCGCAGGGTCGGCCCAGCTGGTGCTGGTCCTCGGCGCATGCACCGGCGGGGGCGGCACGCCGGTCGCCACCGGCTCCAGCTCCGTCGGCGGTGGGACCGGGACCGGCGGAGGCACCGGGACCGGCGGCGGTGGGGGGACCGGCACCGACGGTGGAGGCACCAGCTCGCCGAGCGGCGTGAGCCCCCTGGGCGCCAAGTGGGACATGTCCCGCCTCGACACCTTCGAGCCCTACCTGGAGTCGTTGCGCGGCACGACCACCTTCACCGAGCTGGTCTGGTGCGACGTCGAGAAGAACCAGGGCCAGCGGAGCTGGCGCCAACCGGACCAGGTCGCCGAGGCCGCCCGCCGGCACGGCATCACCCTGGACATCAAGATCCGCGTCGGCGCGTGCTGGGCCACCGGCGGCCAGGGCCAGATCGTGCGCGGCGGGGGCAACAAGACCGAGTCCGCCATGCCGACCGACCTCGGCGCCTACCGCTCGTTCGTCCACGACGTCGTGACGCACTTCGCGCCGATGGGCGTGCACACCTACGCGATCGAGAACGAGGTCAACTCCGCGAGCTTCTGGTCCGGGACCCCTCAGCAGCTCCAGACCCTCACCGAGACGGCAGCCAGGGAGATCCGGGCCACCGACCACACGGCCAGGGTGGCCGACGCGGGCATGAGCAGCACCAGCTATGGCTACGGCATCGCCGACATGCTGCTCGCCGAGGGCAAGCCGGACCAGGCCGTGACGGCCTTCAACACCTACTTCGCGCGCCGGATCGGCACGCGCGGGGAGCAGATCCCGCAGGTGACCACCGTCGACCAGCTGCGCGCGGTGCTCTCCTCGGACCAGGGCCGGCGCAACCTGTCCTACCTGGCCGTGGCGACGTCCCTGGCGCAGCGCGGGGTGACCGACATCCGGCAGGTGCACTTCTACGAGCCCTGGGACGCGGCACCGCTGCTGACGGACTACCTCGCCTCGCACACCCCCTCCGGGCACCCGATCGAGGCGTGGGAGGTCGGCAGCTTCTGGAAGGGCGCCGCGGTCAGCGAGCAGGAGCGCGCCGCCGACATGACCCGCACGGTCTCGCTGCTGCTGGCCGGTGGCGTCAGCCGGGTCATCTGGCTGCCCCTGGCGACGGCCACGGACAACCGTCACGGTCAGGAGGTCCGCTACGGCCTGCTCGACCCCGACGGCACCGTGCGGACCGCCGGCGTGATCATGCGCGACCTGGTGGCCGCCTCACGCGGCGCGCGGGTCACGCCCGTCGAGCGGGGCGACCTGCACGGCGTCGCGATGACCGTGGGCCAGCACTCGACCCTGGTGCTGTGGAGCTCCGGGGGCCCGGTGACCATCAGCGTGGGCACCGGCGCGACGTCGGCGACGCCGGGGGCCCGGCCGTCCACGGTCAGCGGGGCGAAGCTGACGGTGGCGACCGCACCGGTCATCGTCACGACCCGGGAGCCGGTGGCGTCGGTGATCGCCTCCGCCTGAGCCGCTCACGGCACGAGCCCGGACCGGTATGCCGGGTGGCAGCGCACCCGGGCCGGCCCGCCCTCCAGCGCCGGACGACGCCGACCAGCGCCGGGCCTCCCTCAGGTCCGGCTAGGAGCCGACGGCGCGCGGCACCTCGGTGGGCCAGTCGCCGCGGACGGTGAGGTCGTCGACGTCGTAGCCGAACGCCGCGATGTCCTCGCGGTGGTGCCTGGTGATCAGCCGGCGCTGGAACGCGCCCGGGCCGACGCCGCGCCGCATGGCCTCCCACTGCTGGGCGTAGCGGTCGCTGTGGCTGCTGCGGATCGAGCCCGCAGGGAAGGCCGTCGTCAGGCCCAGGAACGCCTGGATGCGCGCGAGCTCCTCCTCGGGGCGCTCCACGAGGTCCTCGTAGCGGACGACGTGGAGCCGCTCCAGGTGCGGGGCGTCCTCCAGGAAGATGCGGTGGGCGTGCACCCAGTGCCCGACGAGGCCGTCCAGGGTGGAGTAGCGCCGGATGTTGCGCGAGGCCAGTCGCCGCCACTTCTTGTTGCACAGCGCGACGACCACCGGGTGTCGCACCACCATGACCAGCGCGCAGCCCGGGTACAGCGCCTGGAGGAACCGGCCCATGATGAGGTTCGGCGGGGACTTCTCCAGCAGCAGCCGGCGATCGAGGTCCCAGTAGGGCTCCCAGGACCGCAGGATGCGGTCGGCGTTCTCCGGCGTCGCCAGGGGCGACTCCTCGGTGAGGTGCGCGGCGGGGGCGTACGCGAAGTGCCCGGACCCGGCATACGTCCTGGCCTTGGGGTAGACCGGCTGCAGGTGCTGGCCCTCGTCGTGGGGGACGCCGGTGCCGGACAGGCCGCTGATGTCGGGGTGCCGGGCCAGGGCGTCGGCCAGCGGCGTGGTGCCGCTGCGGTGCAGCCCACCGATGAAGACCAGTCGTCCGGCCTCGCTCATGGCTCCAGTGCAGCACACCGATGACGGCCGTCGAGGCGGTTTGGCCGATCCTCCCGCCCACCTGAAAGAGCCCTGTGGAACTGGTCATCCCAATGGCGTACAGGCCCCTCATGCCGCGGGCGGGTCCAGCGCCCCGGCAGCGCACCTAGCGTCGTTGACGAGATCGCATCAGTGGCAGCTCTGGAGATGCTCGTGACCAGTTGCGTTGAGCAGGACGGCTTTGGCGGCACCCCGCCGGGGACCGTGCGTGGCGCCGTCCGCCCCGGCCCGAGCCGCCACTGCCCGCGGGGCCGCGAGGTGAGCGCGCGGTGAGCATCCGTCGCACCGGGGCCGACCTGCTGGCCCCCTTCCGGCCGTGGCTGGCACGCGGCACGCGCATGACCCCGGACTTCCTCGTCATCGGGACCAAGCGCGGTGGCTCGTCCTCGGCGTACGACTGGATCACGCAGCACCCCAACGTCGCACCGTGCCGCACCCGCAAGGGCACGCACTACTTCGACGTCAACCACGGGCGCGGGCGGGCTTGGTTCGACTCGGGATTCGAGAAGCCGCGGCCCGGCTGGCTGGTCACGGGCGAGGCCAGCCCCTACTACATGTTCCACCCGCTGGCCGTTGACCGGATCGCCCGCGAGCTGCCCGACGCCCGGCTGATCGCCGTCCTGCGCGACCCCATCGCGCGGGCCTGGTCCCACCACCAGTACGAGGTGGCGGCCGGCACCGAGGACCTGCCCTTCGACGTCGCCCTGGCCCGGGAGCCCGAGCGGCTCGACGGCGAGGAGGAGCGGATGCGCCGGGAGCCCGGCTACGAGAGCTTCGAGCACCGCCACCACGCCTACCTGCAGCGCGGCCACTACGCCGAGCAGCTCAACGCCCTCTACCAGCGTTTCCCGGCCGAGCAGGTGCTCGTGCTCCAGAGCGAGTCGCTGTTCGCCGACCCGAACAGCCAGCTCGCCCGGGTGTGGGACTTCCTGGGCCTGCCGCAGGTGCACCTCGAGGGGCTGCGGGCGCTCAAGACCGGTCGCTACGCGGCGGACCTGTCGGGCGAGACCGCCCGGTGGCTGGCCGACTACTACGCCCCGCACAACGCCCGCCTCTACGCCCTGGAGGGCATCGACTTCCGTTGGGAGATGGCCGCGTGACCGCCGTCAGCCCCGCAGCGCAGCACCGGACCTCCCTGCCCGCCCGGCTCCTGACCATCGTCGCCGCCGTGCTGATGGCCGGCGCCGCGGTGTTCAGCGGCATGTCCACGGCGGGCACCGACCGCCGGCTGGTCATCGTGCCCCTGGCCGCCGTGCTGGCCGGTGTCCTCGCCACGCTGGCGTTCACCCGCTTCTCCACGTTCGTGCTGCTGATCCTGGGCGTGCGCTCGAGCATCGACCTGTTCAAGCTCAGCGGCCCGTCGTCGGGCAACACGCTGACCAACACGGCCGCCGCCCGCGCGCTGGACCCCTCGACGATCCTGGCGGTCCTCTTCCTGCTCGCCGCCGCGCTGTGGCTCATCGCGCAGTATGCGCGGAACGGTCACCTCCGCGGCTCGCGGCTGCGCCTGGCCCTCGTCGCGTTCTGCGTCGCTGGCTTCGTCGGCATCCCCGGCTCCTCGCAGCCGCAGGCCAGTGCGCTGGAGGCGCTGCGGATCCTGTCCGTGGTGATGATGTACGTCGTCCTCGAGCAGCTCATCACCACGCCCGAGATGCTGCGGCGCGTCCTCACCGCTGCGTACGCGGGGCTCGTGTTCCCGCTGCTGTACCAGACGTACACGATCGCGACCGGGCACTCGGCCTCGGAGGTCCTCGGCAGCTTCACCCGGCTCACCGGGCCCTTCGCCCAGGCCAACACCTTCGCCCGCTACCTCGCCTTCATGCTGGTGTTCGGGGTGGCGATCGCGCCCCACGTCTCCCGTCGCGTGCAGCTGGTCCTGCTGCCGATGCTGGCCCTCACAGGCATCTACCTCGTCCTGACGATCACCCGCGGCGCCCTGATCGCCGCCGTGGTCGGCATCGTCATCGTCGGGGTCGTCCAGCGCAGCAAGGTCATCCTCGGCGGCGTCGCGGTCGCCGTGCTGGCCGCCGCCGTGGTGTTCCCCAGCGTGAGCAGCCGGTTCGCCGAGCTCAGCACGTCCGCCACGGCCGGCGGCGGCCCGACCGGCAACACGCTCGCATGGCGGATCAACTACTGGACCGAGGTCCTGCCGCTGGCCAACAAGAACCCGGTCACCGGCATCGGCCTGAACGTCACGCAGTACTCCACCGACGCGGCCAAGCAGCCGCACAACGACTTCATCCGCGCCTACGTCGAGACCGGCCTGCTCGGCCTGGTCACCTACGTCGCGGCCCTGCTGGCCATGGTCGGCAACGCCCGGCGGGCCATCGCCCGGTCGCGGCCGCGCAGCTTCGAGCGTGGCGTGGCCGCCGGAGCCCTCGGTTGCGCGTGGTGCTTCATCATCACCAGCCTCGCAGCCAACGTCATGTCCAACGTGGTCAGCCTCTGGTACCTGATCACCTTCACCGCCGCCGCGTCGTACGTCTCGCGGAGCGGGAGCCTCCCTGCCCCCCACAGCCCGGCGCTTCGTCCCGCAGCGCGCTCGGGTGCCGAACTGCGCTGAGAAACAAGGAGAATCGCATGGAGATCGCCGACTACCTGCGCGTCGCCCGACGCCGACTGTGGGTGCTCCTCGGGGTGCCCCTCCTCGCGGCCGCCGTCACGGCCTACCTCGTCATGGCGGCTCCGACCCAGTACACCGCCACCAGCACGGTGTCGGCCCCGGCCCTGATCGGGGGCTCGACGAGCAACCAGTACACCGGCGCCCAGGCGGTGAACCAGTTCGTGGCGCAGTTCCAGGCCACCGCGAACACCCCGGCCGTCCTGGACGCGGTCAGCGCCCAGACGAAGGTGCCCCGCTCGGACATCGTGGACGGGCTGGCGGTGACCCAGGTCGGCGCCAGCAGCGTCATGCAGGTGACCTTCACCAGCCCGCACAAGGCGGTCGTCCGGCCCGTGCTGGAGAGCCTGTCGAAGCAGACCCTGCAGACGCTGTTCGCCACCCAGGTGCAGCTGACCACCGGCCAGCTCGCCGCCGCCAACGACCAGCTGAAGACGGCCAACGCCGCCATCGTCAACTGGGAGAAGACGAACGGGATGGTCGACCCGGCCCAGGTGTACTCGGCCACGCTCCAGCGGCTGAACAGCCTGACCCAGCAGTGGGCCACGCAGTCGGCCAACGGCTCGACCACCGGCGCCGCGGCGATCAGCGGGGCCATCGCCTCGGTCAAGGCGGAGCTGCCCAAGTTCGGGCCGCTGCTGGCCGAGTTCCAGCAGCTCACCGCTGACCGGGACGCCGCGGCCGCCGCCGTGACGGCCAGCCAGCAGGCGCTGTCCCAGGCCCGCGGCCAGCTCTCGGCCGCCGACCCGTCCAAGGTCGCGTACGTGAGCAACACGAACGCGGTCGACCAGACCTCGTCCCTGCTGGGTCTGGTCCTCCCGGTCACCGGTGCCGCGATCTTCGTGGCCATCGCCCTGGTCGCGATGCTCGAGCTGATCAGCCGGTCCCGTTCGGAGGGGCCCACCGCGCCGACGACGGCCGGTGACCCCGAGCAGCCTGCCTGGTCGGCGCGGGAGCGGCTGGAGCGTCGCGAGCCCGCCGGCGCAGGCGCCGGACCCAGCGTCTCCGGCTGAGCACCGCCGGGGAATGACGACAACCGGGCGCTCCTCCGGTGGCGGCACCGCCGCCACCGGAGGAGCACACCTGAAGGGCATGGCCCGGGGCGGGGGGCTCAACCTCATCGGCGCGGTCCTCAACCAGGCGGCACTGTTCGCCATCATGGCCGTGCTGGCCAACGTCCTGGGCAGCCGGGCCGTCGGCCGCTACGCCGAGTGCTACGCGCTGCTGTCGCTGCTCGGCCTGCTCTCCCTCGCCGGCTTCCGCTCGGCGCTGACCCGCTTCGTCGCGATCCACCTCGCCGACGACGACGCCGCGGGCCTGCGGGGCACCGTTCGCCTCGGCCTGGGCGTGACCCTCGCCGGGTCGGTCGTCCTCGGAGCCGGCCTGGCCGCCGTCGCGCCCTGGGTCGCCTCGCTCTTCCACGACCCCGGCCTGGCCGACGGGATCCGGCTCGTGGGGCTGACCCTCCCGGCGGCCGCGTTCAGCGACGCGGCGCTCGCCGCCACGCAGGGGTGGCGCACGCAGCGGCCCTTCACGCTGATCGGGAGGATCTACGAGCCGCTGGCCCGCCTCGCCCTCACCGTGCTGGCCCTGGCCCTCGGAACCGGCCTGAAGGGGAGCCTGTGGGCACTGGTCATCGGGGCCTGGTCCGCCGCGGCGCTGGCGGCCTGGGCACTGGCCTCCCGGATGCGCCTGGCACCCGCCGCGCGTCCGGTCTACCGCATTCGCGAGATCACCGGCTTCTCCATGGTCAGCTGGGTCTCGGCGCTCGCCGCCACCGGGCTGATCTGGGCGGACACCCTCCTGCTCGGCAACATGCGCACCGCCCAGGAGGTCGGCGTCTACAACGTCGCCACGCGGATCGTCATGCTCGCCGTGTTCGTCATGGCGCCCATCAACGCCGCCTTCTCGCCCCACATCGCCCACCTGCACCACACCGGGCAGGCCGACGAGCTGGCCCGGACGTTCGGCAGCGCGACCAGCTGGATCCTGCGGCTGTCGATGCCCGCCTTCGTCCTCCTGGTCGTCTTCCCCGACGAGATGCTGCGCCTGTTCGGTCACGGCTTCCGCACCGGCGCCACGATCACGGTGATCCTGGCCGCGGGCCAGCTGGTCAGCGCGGCGGCCGGACCCGTCGGCACGGTGCTCACCATGTCCGGTCGCGTCTGGCTGAACATGGTGGACAACGTCGGCGTGCTCGTCCTCAACGTGGTCCTCAACCTGATGCTCATCCCCGAGCACGGCGCGGTCGGGGCCGCGGTGGCCTGGAGCGTGTCCCTCGTCGTCGCCAACGTCGCCAAGGCCCTGCAGGTGCGCTGGGTGCTGGGCGTCGCCCCGGCCGGAGCCGGGATCATCAAGGCCCTGACGGCTGCGGTGCCGACGCTGCTGGTGGCCGGTCTCGTCCACCGCTACCTCGACGGGTGGGTCGGCCTGGTCGTGGGGGCCCTGGCCATCGGTCTGGTCTACCTCGGGGCCGTCCTGGTCCTGGGCCTGAGCGCCGATGACCGCACCATGCTGCGCGCCCTGGTCAGCGGCCGCCGACGCGCCGGCCTCGCCGAGGGCGTGGCTACGCCAGGTGCATGAAGGGCGCGTCGTGCATCCACCGCAGGTCCGTACGCAGATCCCGTAGCGGCACATCGTGCATTCACGGGGACCACGAATCTCCCTGCTGGGTAAGGCTTTTCACGTCTGATCAGAAATGCGTACGCGCGGCGGGACCTCACGTTCGCTCGCAGCGCCGGCACGTCCAGCCCTGACGGGAGACCCGTTGAGCATCCACCTCAGGACCGTCCCCCACCGCACTTCCCGGCGCGCCCGCGCGGCCGCCGGCGCGGCCACCGCCGTGTCGACCTCCGCGGTGCCGTCCACCCCGGAGCGGACCGCCGCTGCGTCGCCTCCCCCAGGACCCGTGCCCGGGGAGAGCCCACGGTCGCTGCGGATCGTCATGATCGGGCAGAAGGGCCTGCCGGCGACCTTCGGCGGCATCGAGCACCACGTCGAGGAGGTGGGGCGCCGGCTCGCCGAGCGCGGCCACCAGGTGACCGTCTTCTGCCGCTCCACCTACGGCACGTCCGGGGACACGGCATACCTGGGCATGCAGCTGCGCAACGCACCGACGGTGGGCACCAAGCACCTGGACGCGATCGTGCACAGCGCCTCCTCCACGGCCCTGGGGCTGCTCGGGGGCTGCGACGTCGTGCACTACCACGGCATGGGGCCCGGGCTGATGACGCCACTCCCCCACTTCCTCTCGCCGGCGAAGGTGGTGCTGACGGTTCACGGCCTGGACCACCAGCGCGGCAAGTGGGGGCACGCCGCGCAGGCGGTGCTGGGGGCCGGTCACTGGATGAGCGGGCACGTCCCCGACCGCACCGTCGTGGTCTCGCGGGCGCTGGAACGGCACTACCGCGAGCACTTCAGCCACGGCTGCGACTACATCCCCAACGGGGTCACCGAGCCGCCGGACCTGCCGCCCCTGCGGATCGTCGACGAGCTGGGACTGACGCCGGGCGGCTACGCCCTGTTCGTCGGCCGGCTCGTCCCCGAGAAGGCCCCGGACCAGCTGCTGCGGGCCTACCGCCGCGTGCCGGGCAACCGGCCCCTGGTCATCGTCGGCGACTCGAGCTTCACCGACGACTACGCCCGGCACCTGCACGCCCTCGCCGCCGACGACCCCCGCGTGGTGCTGACCGGCTTCGCGTACGGCGACCTGCTCGCCGAGCTGTACCGGCACGCCGCCGTGTTCGTCCAGCCCTCGCTGCTGGAGGGGCTGCCCCTCACCCTGCTCGAGGCCGCCTCGCACGGCACTCCCGTGGTGGCCAGCGACATCGACCCCCACGTCGAGGTGCTCCGCCGGAGCGCACCGGGCCGGCGCATCTTCCGCACCGGGGACGAGGCGGCCCTGGCCGGGGAGCTCACCGCCGCCCTCGACGCCACCCCGATCGAGCGCGTGGGCGCCGCGGTCCTGAGGTCCGAGGTGCTCGACACCTACCGCTGGGACGCCGTCGTGGACCAGCTCGAACAGCTGTACCTCCAGGAGGTCCCCGTGAGATCACCACGTCGACGGACGCGCGAGGGCCACGCGACAGTGCCTCCGCGGGAAGTCGGGCGGACGTCATGGTGAGGTCGGCCGCCCGCAGCACTCGCCGCCTGCTCGTCACCGTGGCGCTCGCCGGTGTGGCGGCAGCCCTGGCCCTGGGCGGCTGCAGCTCGGCCGGCACCGGCACCAGCACCAGCACCGCGGCGCCCACTGCCGCGGCACCGACCACGACCTCCGCCTCGCCGACCTCCACCACCCCGGAGACCATCGCCCCGGTGTCGCTCACGCCCGGCCAACAGCGCGTGCTGGCCGCCAACCAGCGGCTCACGACCGCGCTGTTCACGCTGACGTCGGCGTCCGCCGCGGTGCACAACGCCAGCTCCTCCTCGACCCAGCGACAGGCCCTGCTCAGCGCCCTGGCCGCCGAGCGCACCAGCCTGGCGCATGCCCGCGCGGCCACCGGCACCGGCGGCGCCGCGAACTGCAGCCTGGTGCGCTCGAACGCAGCGGCCGCCTGGGCGGCGGCGGCACGGGCCCGCACCGCCGCCGCGTCACTGCACGCGGTCGGCACCCGGATGCGCAGCAGCCTCACCGGCCTGCACACGGCGGTGGCACAGGTCGGTGCCGACCTCGGCGTCCTGCGCAGCGCGCTCGCCGCCGAGTCCCACCCACCGGCCACGATCGCCGTGACCGAGGTGCAGCAGGCCCTGTCCGCGGCCGCGGCGCTGCAGGGCACCACGCTCACCGGGGCCTCGGACAACGACGCCAAGGCCAACGCCGCCGTCGGCAACGCCGGGCAGATGGCTGCGGCGGCCTCCTCCGTCGTGTCGAGGGCGGGCTGCTGATGACCTCTCCCCTGACCAGCCGCCTGGTCAACCGCCGCCCGCGTCGTCGCGGCGCCCTGCTGCTCGGCCTGCTCGCGGCCCTCATCGTCCCGCTCGCATCCCTGACCCTGCCCGGCGCGGCATCGGCGTCGCCGCCGGACCTGGACTACTACCCCAGCTTCGGCCAGGCACCGTCGTGGTGGGGCACGAACGGCCGCGTGACCGACATCGTGCCGGCCGGAGGACGGGTCTACCTCTCCGGCGGGTTCGACTACGTGGGTCCCTCGACGGGCTACGGCGTCGGCGTCAGCGCGGGCTCGGGCCAGATGCTGCCCGGCGCCCCCCTGGTCGACGGCCTCGTCCGCGCAGCCGTGCCCGACGGCTCGGGCGGGTGGTACATCGGCGGCTCGTTCAGCCACGTCGGCGGCGCCTACCGACCCGGCGCGGCCCAGGTCACCGCCAGCGGCAACGTGACCGGCTGGGCTCCCCGGCCCAAGGGGTCGGTCCTCGCCCTGGCCGTCAACGGCTCCACCGTCTACCTCGGCGGGGACTTCGTTGGCATCGGCACGAGCACCGCCGCCCGGCTGGCCGCGGTCGACGCCACCACCGGCGCCGTGCTCCCCGGCTGGTCCGCCGCGCCGAACGCCACGGTCCGCGCCCTGGTGACCGCCGGCAGCTCGCTGTTCGCCGGCGGCGACTTCACCACGGTCAACGGCGTCACGCGCGGCCGGCTGGCCAAGCTCTCCCTCTCGACGGGGGCGCTCGACGGCACGTTCCGCGGGGGCACCACCGCCCCGGTCACGACCCTGGCGCTGTCACCGGACCACACCCGCCTGTACGGCGGCGGCACGTTCACCTGGGCGGGCAACGGCACCTCCTGGGTGACCCGCTACCGGCTGGCCGGCTGGTACACCTCGAGCGGCGGCGTCACGACGTGGGCGCCGAGTGCGAGCTGGTCGGTCAACGCGCTGGCAGTCAACCCGTCCAACGGCACGGTCTACGTCGGCGGCGGGTTCAGCTACCTCAACGGCAGCACCCGCATCCGTGTGGGCGCCGTGACCTCCACCGGGGCCCTCACCGGGTTCAACGCCGCCCTCAACGGCTGCCACCTGCGACACACCACCGGCTATGCCCGCAACAACCCGCCGTGCTCCCCGGTGGTCAACGCCCTGACGGTCAGCGGCGGCAGCGTCTACGTCGGTGGCAACTTCAGCAACTCGGGCGCCACGAGCCGGCACAACGCGGCCGCCTTTTCGCTCAGCACCGGCGCCTTGACCGGGTGGAACCCGGTCGCCGGCGACCGGCCGCTGGCGCTGGCCGGCTCCGGCAACTCGGTGTTCGTCGGCGGCGAGATGACCAGCGTCAACGGCGCGGTGCGCAAGGGCCTCGCCGCCCTCGACGCCCAGTCGGGAGCCGTCGTGTCCTCCTTCCGGGCGGACACCGACAACGAGGTGCTCGACCTGCAGCTCGCCCCCAACGGGTCGCGGCTCTACCTCGCCGGCTCCTTCCTCCACGTGCAGGGCCAGGCGCACTCCAAGATGGCCTCGATCAACACCTCGACCGGCCTCGTCGACCCGCTCTTCCACCCGTCGTTCAACCAGGACGTCATCGCCATCGGCTACGGCGGCGGCGCGCTGTTCGCCGCCGGGCAGTTCACCTCGGTCAACGGCAACGCCCGCAGCCACGTGGCCAAGATCAGCGGCTACAGCGGCGCGGTCTACACCGGCTTCGTCACCAACACCGTCGGTCCCACCGGGACCCTGCGTGCCGGAGGGATGGCCCTGACGCTCGCGGTCAAGCCCGACGGCAGCCTGGTCTTCGTCGGTGGGCCGTTCACGACCGTCAACGGCCGCGCGGTGGCGGGCGGGATCGCCGTCGTCAGCGGGTCGACCGGCGCGCTCAACGCGCGCCAGCTCGGCGGGGTGGGCACGTGCTCGAACCTCGGCCCGTGGATCACGCACCTCTACCTCAGCGCGGACGGCAAGCGCCTGTATGGCGGGGACGTCTGCCCCGACTACATCTACCAGTGGGACGCGGTGAACCTGTCGAGCACCACGAACAGCACCGGCCTGATCTGGCGGACGATCTGCAACGGCGGGATGCAGGGCGCCCTCGAGGTCAACGGCGACTTCTACTATGGCACGCACGGGAACCTGTGCCGCGCCTCGACGACCAACACCACGAACGTGGTCCGGCAGCGGTTCGCCGTCTTCGACGCCGGCAACGGGACGCTGCTGCCCGACGCGCCGCCGTTCGACTCGGCGATGGGGATCTGGTCCTTCGCCGCGGTGCCCCAGGGGCTGCTCATCGGCGGCGACTTCACCTGGGTCGGGACCGCGGGCCGGGTCCAGCAGGGCCTGGTGCTCGTCACCGGCACGCCCTGAGACCCGACCTCCCCGACGCGGCACGGCCCCGTCACCCACCGGGTGGCGGGGCCTGCCCCGTGCCTGCGCTCGGAGGAGCGCCCCCCGATGCGGCCACCCACCTGCGCTGCCGGTGCTCTGCCGGGGAACGTGTCGCCCTGCCGGGGTTCGAACCGCGGCAGAGCGCCCTCTTCCTCGGCAGAGCGACGGCGCACCACCGACCCCGGCGACCCGAGCCGATGGTGCGCGGCCCCGCTGAGGGGGCGACCGGCATACCCGCCCCTGGTATGGCCCCCGGGCCATACCCACCCCTCGTACGGCCCCGGGACGACCCGGTGCACGCCGGAGGGGCCGTGCCCGGCGGACACGGCCCCTCGGGACGACCCCGACTGTCAGGGGATGGCGGGGAAGACGGCGAGGTGGTTGACCTTGGACCCGTTGACGGTGGTGAAGTCCCCACCGACCCACAGGTTGTGCGCCCCGTCCACGGCCAGGGCGAAGACGCCGTGGGCGCTGTTCAGGGACGGGTTCCAGGCGGTCAGCTGCCCGGTCGTGAAGGACACCTCGAACAGCTTGCGCCGCGGGAGGTTGGTGTCACACAGGAACGGGCTGCCGTGGCCGGTGTTGCCGACGCAGTAGTTGGTGAAGTGACCACCCTCGTAGATGGAGTCACCGTCCACCGCGACCGCCTGCACGCCACCGTCGGTCTGGTAGACGGGGTGCTGGAGCGTCCCGTCGAGGTTCCAGATGACGAAGTGTCCACCTGAGCCACCACCGCCGGCGTAGACGCCCCGCGAGTCCGCGGCGATGGCCAGGATCGGGAAGGTCGGCGCCGGGTCGAAGGCCGGGTCGACGGCTCCCGCACCACCGGCCGAGACCGCTGCCATGTAGGCGGCCGAGGAGGCGCCGTTGAGGCTGGTGAAGGTGCCGCCGACATAGACGTCGTTGCCGTCGGCCGACATGGCCAGGGCGTTGACGGCTCCGCCAGCCTTGGGCTTCCAGCCGCTCAGGCTCCCGTCGGACACGGCGAACGCGGCCAGCTTGCCACGGGCGGTCCCCCCGACCGAGGTGAACGTGCCACCGGCATACACCGTCGACGAGGAGGACGTGAGCGCCCGGACGGTCTTGTTGACGTTGGGGTCGAAGGCCTGCAGCGCCCCGGAGGTCGCGTCGAGCCCCGCGAGCCGGTTGCGCACCGTGGTGCCGATGTGGGTGAAGTCGCCACCGACGTAGACCGTGCCGCCCTGGACCGTGATGGCCAGGACGTTGTTGTCGGCCGACGGCGACCACGGGAGCAGCGTGCAGGTCGCAGTGTCCACGGCCGCCAGCCGGGTGCGCGTGACCGTGGTCCCGTTCTTGTCCTTGACGTGGGTGAAGCTCCCCGCCAGGTATGCCGTGCCCCCGGAGATCGCGATGGCGCTCACCCGCCCGTCGGGCTGGACGCAGGAGATCGGGTTGGTGCCCACCGAGGCCTGTGCGGCGGTGGCAACCACCCCCACCACCGTGGCCGTGAGCAAGGACGTCGCGAGGACGGTGGGCAAGGTTCTACGGTTCGACATGGAGCCCCCATGGTCAGGATGTTCATTTCGTGGTGACACGACCGGGCCGGACGGCCGGTCGCCGTCCGGGTCGCCGCGGCGGCGTCGACCCGGAAGATCGGGAGGTCAATAGGCCCCGGCGCCGCGGAGGACGGCCCGCAGCGTGCGGAAGAGGATCTGCAGGTCGAGCACCAGGGACCAGTTGTCGACGTACCAGAGGTCGAGCCGCAGGGACTCCTCCCACGACAGGTCGCTGCGCCCGCTGACCTGCCACAGCCCGGTCAGCCCCGGCTGCACCCGCAGCCGCCGAATGGCGTCCGGCTCGTATTTCTCGACCTCGGCCGGCAGCGGCGGCCGCGGGCCCACCAGGGACATGTCGCCGCGCAGCACGTTGAGCAGCTGGGGGAGCTCGTCAAGGGAGTAGCGCCGCAGGATCCGGCCCACCCGGGTGACCCGCGGGTCGTCGCGCTTCTTGAACAGCACGGCGTTGGTCTCGTGCCCGTCGGCGATCTCGCCCAGCCGCGCCTCGGCGTCGGTCACCATCGTCCGGAACTTGAGCATCTCGAACGGCTCGCCACGCGCCCCGACCCGCTTCTGCCGGAACAGGATCGGCCCGCTGGAGTCCAGGTGGACCGCGAGGGCGACGAGCTCGATGGCCGGCAGCGCGGCGATCGCGATGCCGATGGCCATGCTCCGCTCGACGACGACCTTGATGGCCCGTCGCACGCCGGACATCACCGGACGCTCGACATGCAGCAGCGGTGTGCCGGCCACCGGCCGGATCGAGAGCCGCGGACCGGCCACCTCGAGGATGCCAGGGGCCACGACGAGGTCGACCCGGCGCTCCTCGAGCGACCAGGCGAGCCGGCGCAGCACCTTGCCGCCGAGGTCGGGGTGGCTCGCGACCGCGACCACCTCGGCGTCGAAGAGGTCGACCGCCGCCACGGCGTCGTCGGGACAGCCGTAGACGGTCACTCCTTCGAGCTCGGGCGAGTCCTCCCAGGCGCCGTCGAGCCCGGAGACGCAGGCGGCCACGACCTCCAGGCCGTGCACCGGTGCGGCGTGGATCTGCCGGATGAGGTCACGGGCGGAGTCGGCCCGGCCCAGGACGACCGTGCGCTGCATGAACCGGCCCTGTCGACGCTGGACCAGCAGCCACCGGCGCAGGGACTTGCGGCCGATGAGGGAGAGGACCAGCAGTGCGGGCAGCACGAGGATGACGTAGCCGCGGGCGATGGTGAGCTGGCCGGCGAAGGCGATGAAGGACAGCAGCGCCAACAGGCCGACGGCGGCGTCGACGAGGGCGCGGTACTCCTCGGTGCTCACCCCCATGTAGCGCGTCTCGTAGCCATGGGCGCAGGTCACGGCGGCGATCCACGCGACCGGGACGGCCAGGCTGAGCAGCACGTAGGCCAGGTGGGGCTCGGCGCTGAACCGGATGATGCACCCGAGCAGCGCCGCGAGCGAGCCCGCGCCGAGGTCGATCAGGAGGGCGGTGCGCCGGTAGGTGCGCTCCCACTCCCGAGCGCGAGGCGTGACGAGCGGGGGTGCGTCCAGCGCCTCGGTCGGTGCCGGGAGGACAGGTGCGGGGCCAGGTGGGCCGATGAGCCGCTGCGCGGGCGCCGGGTCGAAGGTCAGCGGCCGGCCGTGGCGCCGGCGCCGCTTCCCCCGGGTCGGACGCGCGTAGTCGGTCATCCGCGATCGCCTTTCCCCTCTCCTCACCGCGCCTGGACGGCACGGGACGGGAGCATGGGAGAGGCTGAATACAGGGGGACTCACCGTCCCAATCACCTTGCAGCAGAGGGGGTCGTGATCCATCGCCTCACGGGATGACCCGGGTTCGGCCGTTGGCAGGAGCCCACAGCTCATGCAAAGGCACTGTCCCGCCTGCGTCGCCTCCGTCGACGGTGGGAGGCACTCGGGCGCGGCGTCGGCTCAGCGGGAGTGGAAGCGCTGCTGGGTGGCCTCAAGGCCGTCGGCGACCAGCGCCTCGACGGCGTCGGCGCCGTCGCCGAGCAGGAAGGGCAGCTCCTTGCGCTCGGTGCCGGAGAAGTCCTTGAGGACGAACGCGGCGGCGTCCATGCGGCCGGGCGGGCGGCCGATGCCGACCCGCACGCGCAGGTAGTCACGGGTGCCGACCGACTTGGTGACCGACTTCAGGCCGTTGTGGCCGCCCTCGCCGCCGCCGCGCTTGAGGCGGATGTCGGCGAAGGGGATGTCGAGCTCGTCGTGGACGACGACGAGGCGCTCGACGGGGATCTTGTAGAACGAGAGCAGACCGGCCACCGGGCCGCCGGACTCGTTCATGTACGACAGCGGCCGGGCGATGACCGCCTTCGGGCCGGGCGCGCCACCGGGCAGCGTCCCGAGCCGGATCTCGGAGGCGACTGCCCGCGCCTTGTGCGAGCGCAGGCTTGCACTGGCGCGGGCAGCCAGCTCGTCGATGACCATGGCGCCGACGTTGTGCCGGTTACCGGCATACGAGGGACCGGGGTTGCCGAGTCCGACGATGAGCCAGGTGTCCATGGGATGTGCCGTATGCCGGGTGGCCCGGGGCGCAGCGCCCCGGGCCCACGCGGGCTCAGGCCTCGTCGGTGCCCTCGGTGGCCTCGGCGCCCTCGGCAGCCTCGGTCTCCTCGGCGGCGGCCTCGGCCTCCTCGTGCTCGATGCCGGCCTCGGCCTCGGCCTCGGCGAGCTCGGCCTCGAGGGCCTCGGCGGTGATCGCCTGGCTGACGTTGACGATCAGGTGCTCGGGGTCGGTGACCAGCGAGGTGCCCTTGGGCAGGGTCAGGTCGGAGGCGTGGATCTGGGTGCCGGCCTCGGCGCCCTCGACGGAGACCTCGACGGTCTCAGGCAGGTGCGTGGCCTCGGCCTCGAGCTGCACGGTCTGCTGCTCGACGGTCACGACGGTCTCCGGGGCGGCGTCGCCGGTCACGTGGACCTGCACGTCGACGGTGACCTTCTCGCCCTTCTTGACCACGACGAGGTCGACGTGGTCGATGACCGGCTTGATGGCGTCGCGCTGGACGTCCTTGGCCAGGGCCAGGTGGTTCTTGCCGTCGATCACGATGGTGAGCAGCGCGTTGGCGTGCTTGAGGGCCATCATCGTGTCGTGGCCGGGGAGGGTGATGTGGACCGGCTCGGTGCCGTGGCCGTACATCACGGCGGGGATCTGGTGGGCGCGACGGATGCGGCGGGCAGCGCCCTTGCCGAACTCGGTGCGGGTCTCGGCGACGAGCTTGATCTCGGACACGACGTCTCTCCAGTGGTTCAGTCGATGACACGTGCCGAGTGGGAGCGGCACGCGCACGGATGGGTGTAGTGCTCTGGTGCGGTGGGCCTCGACGCGGGGCGCGGCACGACGCGGGCGGAACCGGCGCGTGCGGGCGCGGGACAGGCGTCCGGCGCCACCGCGTCGATCACGGACTGCTGCAACCGGTGCTGTTCCACACCAGCCCTGCAGCGTCCCTCGCCGAGGCAACCTCGCAATGGTAGGCGAGCAGCCGCCGGATACGGAAATCGGCGGGGCATCCGCCCCGCCGATCTCCTGCCCGACGCCCCGCGGGGCTCAGGCCTTGCCGTCGAACAGCTTGGTCACGGAGCCGTCCTCGAAGACCTCGCGGATGGCCTGGCTGATCATCGGCGCGATCGAGAGCTCGGTGAGCTTGTCGAAGTGGCGCTCGGGGGCGATCGGCAGGGTGTTGGTGACGATGACCTCGCGCACGGCGCAGTTCTTGAGCCGGTCCACGGCCGGGCCGGACAGGATCGCGTGCGTCGCGGCGATGATGACGTCGGAGGCGCCGTCGGCGATGAGCGCGTCGGCGGCCTTGGTGATCGTGCCGGCCGTGTCGATCATGTCGTCGACCAGGATGCAGGTGCGGCCCTTGACCTCACCGACGACCCGGTTGGCGACCGTCTCGTTGGGGCGGGTGATGTCGCGCGTCTTGTGGATGAACGCCAGCGGCGCCCCGCCGAGGCGGTCCGACCACTGCTCGGCGACCTTGATCCGGCCCGCGTCGGGCGAGACGACGGCGAGCTGCTCCCGGCCGTACTTGTTGCGCACGTAGTCCGACAGGACGGGGAGCGCCATCAGGTGGTCGACCGGGCCGTCGAAGAAGCCCTGGATCTGGCTGGTGTGCAGGTCGACGCAGATGAGGCGGTCGGCCCCGGCCGTCTTGAACAGGTCGGCCATCAGGCGGGCCGAGATCGGCTCGCGGCCGCGGTGCTTCTTGTCCTGGCGGGCGTAGCCGTAGAACGGCATCACGACGGTGATCCGCTTGGCCGAGGCGCGCTTGAGCGCGTCGACCATGATCAGGTGCTCCATGATCCACTCGTTGACCGGGGCCGTGTGACTCTGGATCACGAAGGCGTCGGAACCGCGGACGGACTCCTCGAAGCGGACGTAGATCTCGCTGTTGGCGAACTCGTAGGCCTGCATGGGCACGAGGTCGGTGCCGAGCTGGTAGGCCACCTCCTCGGCGAGCTCGCGGTGGGCCCGACCCGAGAAGACCATGAGGTTCTTCTCGGTGGTGCGCTTCAGACCGGTCATGAGGCGGGGGTCCCTTCGGGGGCGTCGGGCTGGGCTTGCGGGGCGGACTGGTCGGCGAGGGCGGCGGTGGCCGCCTCGGCTGCGGCGGTGCCCGGACGCTTGTCCAGGACCCACCCCTCGAGGTTGCGCTGGGGGGCGACGTTGATGGCCAGTGCGCCCGGCGGGACGTCCTTGCGGACCACGGTGCCGGCGCCGGTGTAGGCGCCGTCGCCGACGGTGACGGGAGCGACGAACATGTTGTCGGAGCCGGTGCGGCAGTGGCTGCCGATGGTGGTGCGCGACTTGTTGACGCCGTCGTAGTTGACGAAGACGCTGGCCGCGCCGATGTTGGTGCCCTCACCGATCGTCGCGTCACCGACATAGGTCAGGTGCGGCACCTTCGAGCCCGCGCCGATCTGGGCGTTCTTGGTCTCGACGAACGTGCCGATCTTGCCCTTGGTCCCGAGCTCGGTGCCGGGGCGCAGGTAGGCGAACGGGCCGACCGTGGCGCCCTCGCCGATCACGGCGAGCGAGCCGTGCGTGCGCACGACGCTGGCGCCGTCGCGGACCTCGACGTCCTCCAGGGTGGTGTCCGGGCCGAGCGTCACGCCCGAGCCGATCGTCGTGGCGCCCTTGAGCTGCGTGCCGGGCTGGATCACCGTGTCGCGGCCGATCGTGACGTCGGCGTCGACCCACGTCGTGGCGGGGTCGACGACGGTGACGCCCTCGCGCATCCAGCCCTCGACGATGCGGCGGTTGAGCTCGGCGCCGAGGCGGGCCAGCTGGACCCGGTCGTTGACGCCCTCGGTCTGCCAGAGGTCCTTGACCAGGTGCGCGCTGACCTTCAGGCCCTCGCGGCGCGCGATGGCCAGCACGTCGGTGAGGTACTTCTCGCCCTGGGCGTTGTCGGTGCCCACCTCGGCCAGCGCCTTGCGCAGCACCGTGGCGTCGAAGGCGTAGAGGCCGGAGTTGATCTCGGTGATCTCCCGCTGCTCCGCGGTGGCGTCCTTCTGCTCGACGATGCCGGCGACCTCGCCGTGCTCGTCACGCAGGATGCGGCCATAGCCGTGCGGGTCCTCGAGCGTCGCCGTGATCACGGTGACCGCGCTGCCACTGGCATGGTGGCCCTCGATCAGGTCGTGCAGCGTGGCCGCGGTCAGCAGCGGCACGTCGCCGTAGGTCACCAGCACGGTGCCCTCGAGGTCCGCGGGCAGCAGGTCGAGGGCGCACTCGGTGGCGCGGCCGGTGCCGGGCACCTCGTCCTGGTCGGCGATGACCGCCGCCGGGTCGACCTCGGCGACGTGGGCGGCGACCCGGTCGCGCTCGTGCCGGACGACCACCGCGAGGTGCTCGGGGTCGGCACCCCGGGCGGCGGCGATGGCATGACCCAGGAGGGTCCGTCCTGCGATGGGGTGCAGCACCTTGGGGGTGGCCGACTTCATGCGGGTGCCTTCGCCTGCGGCGAGGACGATGACGGCAGCCGGGCGGGAGGTAGTCACGCGGGTGGGCTCCAGGAGGTCGACGTCGGAGGCCGACAGCGCACCGAGGGTTCCCGGCCACGCTGCCGCCGCCATGCTACCCGCCGGTCACGCCCCGGTTCACCGCCGCCGGGGTGGGGTCCGCACGCGGGGCGGCCACCCGGCATACGGGCCCTGATCTGCGCGGACGCGCGCGTCCGCGCAGCCGACACCCACCCCAGGGCAGACCCGCCCGCAGCCGACGCGGGCGCGGACCCCCGCCGGGTCAGCCCAGGCCGGGTCAGCCCAGGCCGGGCCAGCCCAGGCCGTCAGCCCAAGCGGTCAGTCCGGCCGTCAGCCCAAGCGGTCAGTCCGGCCGTCAGCCCAGGCCGTCAGTCCGGGCCGTCAGTCCTCCGACCAGTTGACCCCGTCAGTCGACGTCGTCACCGTCGGGCAGCCGGTGCAGCCGCACCCGGCCGTCCTGGACCATCATCGTGGTGAGCGAGCCGCGGCCCACCGGGATGCGCCACTGCTCACCCTCGGTGTGCTCGAGGGCGGCCACCACCAGCCGGATCATCACGGCGTGGGAGACCACCGCCACGTGCTCGCCGGGGTGGCGCGAGCCGATGAGCTGCAGCGCAGAGACCATCCGCTCCTGGGCGTCGCGCAGCCGCTCACCGTTGGGGCAGACCGCCCGCGAGGGCGAGGTCTTGTAGAGCCGGAAGGCGACCGGGTCGTACATCTCGGCCTCCTGGGAGGTCATCCCCTCCCACGCGCCGTAGTCGACGTTGATCAGGCCGTGCATGATCCGGATGTCCGGCACCCCGGCCTCGTCGGCGATGATCTGGCCGGTGGCGATGGTGCGGCGCAGGCTGCCGGTGTAGACCGCGGCCAGGCCCACCTTGGACAGCTGGCGGGCCGCGTCGACGGCGTCCTGGTAGCCCTGGGCGTCGAGCGGGATGTCCCGGCGGCCGCGGTAACGGTTCTCCACGTTCATCGTCGTGGTGCCGTGCCGCACGACGTAGATCGTGCAGGCGCCGGCGCTGACGGTCTCGGCAGTGGTCGGGACTGCGGTGTCCTGGGTCACGGGGACTCCTTCGGTGGGCCGACGTCGCGTCAGCGGAGGTGGGGGCCGGCGGCGGCCTCGGGGGGTTCGGGGGTGCTCAGCTCGTAGCCGTGGGCCAGCAGCGGCTTGGCGATGACCGCCTCGAGCTGGCGGACCTGCGCCGGGCTGAGGTCCCGGCGCCAGGCCTGGCCGCGACTGGCCTGGAAGGTGTGCCGGGCGAAGCCGGCCTCGAAGCTCGGGGTCCACTCCAGGTCGAGGAAGTCCAGCACGGTGCGCATCTGCCCCCGCGGGTCCTCCATCACGTCCTCGAGCCGCACGTCCAGCCACTGCTCGTCGGGCACGTGCGAGCGGGCCTCCTCGAGGGCGTCCATGAGCAGCTTCCAGCCGAGGCCGGCCAGGACGACGAAGGAGCGCGCGGACTCCTCCCACTCCAGCCGGTAGGCCTCCGGGAGCGGGCCGAGGTACCAGCGGTCCGGCCCCTGGTAGCCGTCCCACCAGCCCATCTGCAGCCAGCTGTTGGCGACCGCGCGGCCGTCCCGGACCACGTTGACGAACCGCGCGTCGGGGTAGGTCGCCGTCAGCAGACCGGTGCGCGGCCACCCGGTGAGGTGGTGCATGAACACCGGCTTGCCCTGGGCCTCTGCCCGGCTGTCGAAGAACTCGCGGATCCGGTTCTGCAGCCACGGCATCGCGTCCTCGGCGGTGAGGTCACGGGTGGGCTGGGGGAAGATGCCGGACACCTGTCGCTCGAGGATGGACCACCCCTCCGAGGGGGCCACGCGGATCCGGCCGGGCTCGATCAGCCGACGCCGGTCCCGGAACGGCCGCAACGACGGGTCGCGCTCGGCGGACCGGGCGAACAGCGCGTTGTTCCACCGCCCCTTGAGGTTGAGCCGGGCCAGCTTGTCGTCGACGTTGGAGACGAACCCCACGTCGGGGTGCCGCGCGATGAGCTCGGCGATCAGCGTCGAGCCGCACCGCCCGGTGCCCAGGACGAAGGTCAGCATCGGTGGTCCTACCCCCTGGGGAGTCGTCGGTCGGGAGAGGTCACCGCCCTCCCGTCCCTCCATGGAACGCGGGGTGAGGGACAGGCAGATCAGACGAAGGGGTGAGGAGGAGCCCGTCCAATCGCCCGTGCCGGGCTCCGGCGTACGCAGGAATGGTGAGGCCAGCCTCGGTCGCTTGTGGGCGCGTCGTGGGGGCGCGCATCGACCGTGACCCCCGTCGCCCGGGCCGGGGCTGGCCCGGGCGGAGCGGATCCGGCCGGGGCGGACTCCGATCGGCCGGACCCGATCGGCGCACCCGAAGGAGAGCACCCATGCACCCACTTCTCAGCCTCGCGGCCAGCGCCGCCATCGCGCCCGGACTGGCGGGCGCCGGCACCACCACCTTCGCCGACTGGGAGATGAACGACCCCCCGTCGTCCTCGAAGGTGACGGACAGCGGCCCGAACCACCTCGACGGGACCATGAACGGAGGCGTGACCTCGAACGGGGACTTCCTCACCTTCGACGGCTCGTCGGGGTCGGTCACGGTCAAGGGCGCCACCCAGGTGCCGATCGGCACCAAGCCCGTGACCGTGTCGGCCCGGATCCGGTTCGACACCGTCCCCTCGACCGCGGTCGGGGACTACGACATCGTCCGCGCCAACCCGGCCGGCACCTTCCGCCTCGAGGTCGTGGCCCGCAAGCAGCGCACGGTCGCCCAGGCCCTGTGCTTCTTCAACGGCAGCGCCACCAAGACCACGCTCGTCGCCGGGCCCAACCTGGCCGACAGCCAGTGGCACACGCTGGTCTGCTCCAAGACCGACACCGCGGTGACCCTCACCGTCGACGGCGCCCAGGTCCTGTCCAAGGCGGTCAAGATCGGCAGCATCACGGTCAAGAGGGAGCCGCTCTACCTCGGGTCCAAGCCCGGGGCCGACTGGTTCAAGGGCGACATGGACTGGGCCCGCATCGACCTCGGCTAGGTCCGGTGCCCGGCGGCGGCGACACGGGGACGCGGGAACGCGGCCGGTATGCCGTGCGGCTGCCGGCCGTCCGCCCGCACCCGCGCGGCCGCGCATACCGGTATGCCGTGCGGCCGGCTCCCGGCCGCGCCTCGCGAACGCTCCCCCCGCCCCTCCCCGTCAGTGCGCAGGCCTAGGCCCGTCCTCGACGAGGGCGGCCAGCCGGTCGAGGGCCTCGCGCCAGCCGGTCTCGTTGTCCTCGGGGGCGACCCCACGGGGCAGGCCGTCGTGCACCGCCACGAGGTCGGTGCCCCCGTCGGGGGCATCCGCGAGGGTCACCGTGATGGTCATCTCCCCCTGCTGGGCCGGGTCGGCGCTCTCGAACTCGTCCACCTCGACGACCAGCTCGTCCGGCACCAGGCGCACGAACCGGCCCCGGTAGGTGTCGGTGTGCGCCGAGGTCTTGCCCTGCCGGTCGGGGTCCAGGTAGGTCAGCGACACCCGGAAGCCGCCTCCCTCCCGACCGTCGAGGCCGTGCACCTCGCAGGTCATCCCCGCGGGCACCTTCCACCGCGCGATCGCGTCGGCGTCGACGAGCGCGCGGTAGACCCGTGACCGGGGGGCGCGCAGGTGGCGGGTCGTGCGGGTCGAGGTCATGGTCCTCATCCTGACGCAGGCTGCCCTCCGCGCAACGGACGACGAGGTCCCGAGCCAGCGCATCAGCACACGTCGCCCGCCCGCGCCTATGCTCCGGAAATGGAGCCCACCGGCGGCCGACGGTCCTTAGGGGCGGTGCTGGCCGCAGCGGAGGCGGCGTCACCGGTCGAGGCCGTCGAGTCCGTCACGCGTGAGCTCGGGCTGGCCCTCGGCGCAGCATCGGTGTCGTTCCTCATCGCCGACCTCTCCGGTCGCGCCCTGGTGCGCCTCGCCCACGTGCCGCTCCGCGCACGGGCTCCGGGCATCAGCATGCCGTTCGGCCGCGGGGAGCGGCGGCAGGCCGAGGAGTCCGCGACCGTCCTGCCGTTCGACGGCGGGCCGGAGGAGCAGGTGATCCGCGGGCAACGGGTGCAGGTCCAGGACCTCGGCCCGGCGCCCGGGGGATCGGCAGGACCGGACCGGTGGCGGGTGCTCGCCCCGGTCACGGAACGCGGCGAGGCCATCGGGCTCCTCGAGGTCCTGCTCCCGGAGGCTCCCGAGCCCGGGACCGTCGCCGAGGTCGCCCAGCTCGCCCACCTGCTGGCGTTCGTGGTGATCGCCAACCGCCGGCACACCGACCTGTACGAGTGGGGGCAGCGCACCCGGCCGCTGAGCCTCTCCGCGGAGATCCAGCACCGGCTGCTGGCCGGCCCGCAGACGTGTGAAGCCGGTGCCTTCACGCTCGCCGGGTGGCTGGAGCCCGCGGCCGGGATCGCTGGCGACACCTTCGACTTCAGCCTGGCCCGCGACGTCCTGCACCTGTCGATGACCGACGCCATGGGGCACGGGGTGGCGGCTGCACTGAACGCCACCCTGTGCGTGGGAAGCCTGCGGAACACGCGCAACGAGGGCGCCACCCTGCTGGAGCAGGTCGTCGCGACCAACCGGGCGCTGCACGACCATGCCGCCAGCAGCCGGCTCGAGGACTTCGTCACGGGCCTGGTCGGTCGGGTGGACCTGCGCACCGGGTCGATGGAGCTGGTCAACGCCGGGCACGTCGAGCCCTACCTCGCCCGGGGCTCACGGGTCGTCCCCATCGAGCTGCCCGTGGACCTCCCGCTCGGCCTCTTCCCGGACACCACCTTCCGCTCCAGCCACCTGCCCCTGGAGCCCGGGGACCGCATCGTCCTCGTGACGGACGGCGTGCTCGAGCGCAACGCCGCCGGCCTGGACCTGGCTGCCGCAATCACCGACACGCGAGCGCTCCACCCCCGGGAGGCGGTGCGAGCCATGGCCGACCGCGTCCTGGCCGCGACCGGACACGCCCTCAAGGACGACGCCACCGTGCTCTGCGTCGACTGGCACGGGGGGCACGGTCGGGACCGCCACGGCGTCCACGGGGCCGATCAGGGGCGTGCCAGCGGGCCCCTCTGACCTGCACCCGGGCCGTCGCCGCCACCTCAGGCAAGGGTCCCGGCCGCGGCCTGCAGCCGCCGGCCGAGGTCGCGCGCGGCCTCAGCGAGCTCGGGGCACCGCACGATCCGGTATGCCGTCGGGATCCCGGCGAGCTGACCGGCGAACCACATCGGGTTGCTGGTGCTGGCGACCAGCCGGGTGGTCCCGGCGTCGCCCGGTTCCAGTCGCCCCGGGGCACGTGGGAGCCAGCGGGCCACCGTCTCCGGAGGCGCCTCGATGACGACCTCGACGTCGTGCTCCCACCCGACCGCGAGGTGCTCCTCGAGCAGCGCGACCGGGTCGAGGTCCGCAGGGGGGCTGAAGGTGTCGTCGAGCACCTGGACGTCGCGCACCCGGTCCACCCGGTAGGTCCGCACGGCGTCGGCGCGCAGCGATCGGCACAGGAGGTACCAGCGGCCATGGCGCACGACGACGGCCCACGGCTCGGCCTCGATGACCCACTCCGACCCGGCCTCGGTGCGGTAGTCGAGCCGGACCCGGCGCTTGTCCGAGCAGGCCTGGACGAGGGCCGAGGTGGTGGCCGGGTCGGGCCGCGCGGCGGCGCGGTCGGGAGCGGCGGCGGTGGCCCGGCGGACCGCCTCGGCCTGCGCCGCGACCGGCTCCGGCAGCGCCCGCACGATCTTGCCCAGCGCGCCGCCGACCAGGTCGGTGGGGTCGCTCGCGGCGTGGTGGCCGTCGAGCACCGCCATCACCAGGCCGAGCGCCTCGGTGGCAGTGAACACCAGTGGCGGCAGGCGCAGCCCCCGGCCGAGGCGGTAGCCGCCATAAGGACCCCTCGTGGCCTCCACCGGGATGCCGGCCTCGCGCAGGATGCTGACGTAGCGGCGGGCGGCCCGGTCCGAGACCCGGAGGCGCTCGGCCAGCCGACCCGCGGTGATGCCGGGGTTGTCCTGGAGCACCTGGAGGCACACCAGCGCCCGCGCGGTGGGGTTGGTCTCGTCCACCTGCACAGGGTGTCACGCATTCCGGAAGCGATCCGTCCGGAACCCGTCGTACGGTGCGGCCATGACCACGAACCTGACCGCTGACAACCCGCCTTGGGAACCGCCGGTCGCGGGCACCGAGGCCGAGCACCTCGCCGCTGCCCTGGACCGGCTGCGCGCCACGTTCCGGTGGAAGGCCGACGGCCTCGACAGCGCCGGGCTGCAGGCACGCATCGGCGCCACCACCTTGAGCTTGGGCGGGTTGTTGAAGCACCTGGCCCTCGTCGAGGAGCACTACTTCACAGGCAGGCTGGCCGGCGAGCCACTCGGCGTGCCCTGGGACAGGGTCGACTGGGACGCCGAGCCCGACTGGGAGTTCACCTCGGCCGCGCAGGACAGCCCGGCCGAGCTCTACGCGCTGTACGACGCTGCGGCGCAGCGGTCCCGCGACCGGCTCGCCGCCGCCCTGGACGACGGCGGCCTCGACCGGCTGATCGACATGTCGTGGCCCGACGGGCGCCGGCCCAGTCTGCGCAGGATGCTCTGCGACCTGCTCGAGGAGTACGGCAGGCACACCGGGCACGCCGACCTGCTCCGGGAGGCCGTGGACGGCCGCGTGGGTGAGGACCCGCCGCCAGACTGGCGCCCGTGAGCGAGCCGTTCCGGGAAAGGGCTCCTGCGGTCGGGGGCTGATGTACCCGCTCGCGCGTATCGTTCGAGCGGGTGAGGGAGGGCCGGATGGATCGTTCGGCGATCGTCGCGGAGATGGACAGGGTCCGGATCGACTTCCGCCACGTCCTGGACACGGCCACCAGCGCGGACCTGCGGGAGCCCAGCGAGGGGACCCGGTGGACCAACGAGCAGCTGCTGTTCCACATGTTGTTCGGCTACCTGGTCGTGCGCACCCTGCTGGTCCTGGTCCGGGGGCTGTCCCACGCGCCCCTCGGGGTCTCGCGCCGGTTCGCTGCCGCCCTGAACGCGGCCACCGGGCCCTTCCACCGGGTCAACTACATCGGCTCCCTGGCCGGGGCGCGCGTCCTGGGCCACGCACGGATGGAGCGGTGGATGGACGGCGTGGTCGGCCAGCTGCAGGCCCGGCTCCTGGAGGAGAGCGAGGCGGGCCTGGCTCGGGGGATGTGCTTCCCGACGGGGTGGGACCCCTACTTCCGGGAGTTCATGACCCTGGCCGACGTCTACCACTACGCGACGCAGCACTACGACCACCACCGGCGCCAGCTCACGCTGCCTGCGTGCCGCGGGACCTGATCGGAGCGTCAGTTGGTCAGCAGCACCCGGTGTCGAGCACCTTGGAGAGGGCGTTCATGGCGTCGGGGGCGAGGCGGTAGTGCACGTTCATCCCGTCCCGGCGCTTGGTGACCAGCCCGGCCTGGAGCAGCTGCTTGAGGTGGTGGCTCGTCGTCGGCTCTGACAGCCCGATGACTGGGGCCAGGTCGCAGGTGCAGGCCTCGTAGTCGGGCTGGGACAGAAGGTGGTCCACCAGCTGGAGCCGTGCCGGGTCGGCCAGCGCCTTGAGCCGCACCGCCAGGCCGACCGCGTCGTCCCTGGACAGGCGGGCGGAGGGGGCACCGAGCGGGGCGCAGCAGATCGGAGAGGCGTCCTGCAGGAGGGGCAGGGGCTTGGGCATGAGGAGATCCTCGCAACCTTCTTGACGAACGTCAAATAACAGGTATGTTACGAACATCGAAGAGGTTGCACGGCCCAAAGCAGAGGAGACCCTTATGTTGCCGATGAGCCCCACCCACGCCCTCGCCATCGCCCGCGACGAGGAGGTCCAGCGCCGCACCGCGCACGCCCACCTGTCCTCGACCAGGCCGGGAGCGCCGACCCGCGTGCTGGGCGCCCTGCGCACCCTGCCCTGGCAGCTGCGTCGGACCGCCCCCGCTCCCGCACGGGCCACGTCCCCATCCCCAGTCGCCGTCTGCTGCGCCTGACCCGCTCACCCCCACCGAAAGGCAGTCACGATGTCCCGTCTCCAGCTCGCCCTGAACGTCAACGACATGGACTCCGCGGTCGAGTTCTACTCGACCCTGTTCGCCACCGCCCCGGCCAAGCGCCGGCCCGGCTACGCCAACTTCGCCGTGGAGAACCCGCCGCTGAAGCTGGTGCTCTTCGAGAACCCCGCGGCCAGCGGCACCCTGAACCACCTCGGGGTGGAGCGGGGCTCGATGGCCGAGGTCGAGGCCGAGGCTGACCGGCTCGAAGCCGCCGGACTGACGCTGGACGTCGAGGGTGACGTCGTGTGCTGCTACGCCCGTCAGGACAAGCACTGGGTGACCGGCCCCGATGGGCAGCGCTGGGAGAACTACGTCGTCCTGGCCGACGCCCAGCCCGAGCTCGAAGGGCGCACCAGCCTGGAGGTCGGCGACGCCGGTTCGACCGGCGGCTGCTGCGGCACCGGAGCGACCCGCGAGGAGCGAGGGGAGGGTGGGGAGAAGGTCTCCGCCGCGGCCTGCTGCTGAGACACCTTCGCGTGAGCCCACCGCCCCGCCGGCTGGTGGGCTCACGCCTGTTCACCCACCGTTCGTTTGACCGCAGCGGTACCGGCGCAGCACGATTCATCCTGCGATGACTACTCAGGTTCCCGTGAACATCACACCTCGGCCCGCGGACTCGGCCCGGCTCGACGATGTCGCGCTCAAGCTGTTCGCCGACCCGCTGCGGGCCCAGCTCGTCTCCCTCCTCGCCGGGGAGCAGCTGTGCACCTGCCACCTGGCCGAGGCCACCGGCGCCCTGCCCACCGCCGTGTCCAACCACCTGCGCCGCCTGCGCGAGGCAGGGGTCGTCGAGACCGAGCCCTGCGGCCGCTACACCTACTACCGGCTGCGCCCCGAGGCGCTGGAGCAGGTCGCCGCCCAGCTGGGCGCCCTGGCCGAGGCCGCCCGCACCGCACCCAAGCGGCCCTGCTGATGACCGCCGCTCCCGCCCTGGGTCGGCGACTGCTGGCCGAGCTCCTCGGCACCGCCTTGCTGGTCACCGTGGTGGTCGGCTCCGGCATCGCCGCGCAACGGCTCTCCCCGCAGGACGTGGGCCTGCAGCTGCTGGAGAACTCCACGGCCACCGCGCTCGGACTGACCGTGCTGATCCTCATGCTGGGCCCAGTCTCGGGAGCCCACTTCAACCCGGTGGTCTCCGCCGCCGACTGGGCACTGGGCCGCCGCCGCGGCACTGGCCTGCCCGGACGGGACGTGGGCCTGTATGCCGTGGCCCAGACCGCGGGCGCCATCGCCGGGGCGGCGCTGGCCAACCTGATGTTCGCCGCGCCCATGGCCATCTCCGGCCACGAGCGCAGCGACCCGCACCTGTGGGTCGGGGAGGTCGTGGCGACGGCCGGTCTGGTCGCGGTGGTCTTCGCCCTGGCCCGCACCGGCCGTGGCGCCTTGGCCGCCCCCGCCGTCGGCGCCTACATCGGGGCCGCGTACTGGTTCACCTCCAGCACCAGCTTCGCCAACCCCGCCGTCACCGTCGGGCGCATGTTCACCGACACCTTCGCCGGCATCGCGCCCACCTCCGTGCCCGGGTTCGTCGTCGCCCAGCTGCTCGGCGCGGTCGTCGGCCTTGCCCTGGTCCGCCTGCTGTACCCCGATGTCGCCGCCGCGGCGGACGACGTGGTCCTCCCCCACCACGCGGACGACACCGCCTCGGCACCCGTCGCCCGCTGAAAGGCTCCCCCGCATGTCCGACAAGCCCAGCGTCCTGTTCGTCTGCATCCACAACGCCGGCCGGTCGCAGATGGCCGCCGCCTATCTGACCCACCTCTCCGGCGGCCGGGTCGAGGTCCGCTCCGCTGGCTCCGAGCCTGCTGACCAGCTCAACCCCGCCGCCGTTGCCGCCATGGCCGAGGAGGGCATCGACATCACCGCCGCAACCCCGAAGGTCCTCACCACCGAGGCGGTCAGGGACTCCGACGTCGTCATCACCATGGGCTGCGGCGACACCTGCCCGATCTACCCCGGCAAGCGCTACGAGGACTGGGCGCTCGAGGACCCCGCGGGCAAGGGCGTCGAGGCCGTCCGGCCCATCCGCGACGAGATCCGCTCACGTGTCGAGTCGCTGGTCGCCGAGCTCCTGCCGGGCAGCGCCCCCGTTCCCTGACACGGGAGGCGCGACGCCACCCGGGCGTCACGACCGCGCTCTTACGACCTGGAGTCGAACCGCCGCACCAGGTCCCTCAGGGCGTCCATCTCGGCAGCCAGGGCCGTGCGCCCGGCCTTGGTGATGGTGACCCAGGTGCGGGGTCGCCGCCCCTCGTACCCCTTGCTGACCTCGACCAGGGACTGGTCCGCCAGCACCTCGATGTGCCGACCGAGGTTGCCGTCGGTGAGCTGCAGCAGCGACTTGAGGTAGGGGAAGTCGGCGCGGCCGACCTCCGCGAGGACCGTCAGGATGCCGAGACGGGCGCGCTGATGGACGACATCGTCCAGGCCGTTGGTGGGGTGCGGGTCCGGCGCGTCGGTCACCGGAGCTCCGCCCGTCGTGCCCGCCAGCCCGCGCAGATCATGGCCGCACCCAGGAGGCCGTAGACGATGACCGAGGCACCCGGGAACCAGCCGTCCTGGCTGGCGAACCAGCCGAGCGACTGGGCCAGGTCGTAGAGCCGGTTGTTGAAGAAGGAGAGGTTCTCCAACCCGCCGACCACCCCCAGGACCACCGCCCAACCGCCCAGGTGGCCGTTCCCCTGGCGCCCGGCGACGATGAGGAGCATCAGGGCCACCGCCGGCATGGGAGCCAGGAACAGCAACGGCAGGACCACCAGGAACAGGACCAGCAGGGCGACGGCCGTCGTCACGTAGGGACCTCGTCCGGGACCGGCCCCGATCTGGCGGGCATGCCGGCGGTGCCACCACGCGACCATCGCGAGGCCCAAGGGGCCGGCGACGAGCCAGTACCCGATGCTGCCGCCGGGGCCACCCTCGGCCACGAAGCCGAACGCGACGCCGAGGACGCCGAAGACGAGCAGGGGGACCGAGGACATCTGCTGGTCGGCTCGCGCCCTGCCCCGCAGCCCCTCGACCTCTCGCAACAGACCACGCGCGTCCTCCATGCCCACCCCAACCCCTCGACTCGATCGTGACGACTGAACTCTGCATTACAGAGTCCTCTCCGTCAAGGAGGAAGTGCTCAGCTGTGCATGGCACAGCGGCTGGCCCGGGCGACCACCGCGGACAGTGCACACCCGCAGCGTTCGACAGGCTGGTTGCAGATGGCGCCCGCAGGCGCGACAGCGCTGCCCTCCGCGGTCTCGCCTTCGGCGGTTCACCCCTCTGGGGTGATGTGCCTGGGTCTCTGGCGGCCCGATAGTTGCCCGGGTGGCGGGCGTTGGACGTGGCGCGAGACGACGAGACGAGATGGTTGCCTTTCCGCTTGCCGTCCGATCGGAGGTCGCCGGAACACTTCGGCGCCAAGCCACCCAGACCGACGCCCTTCGTGAACGACACCGGGCAACCAGACCCCGCTCCCCCACATCCGCGGAGCAGTCCGCGAAGTTCTGGCAACGATCCCCCGGGATCTCATGCCAGGCGCTGTCGACCTAGTTCGGAGGTAGCAGATGGGACTTTTCAACCACGAAGGCATCTCCTTGGGCTATCGGTTCAAGTACCGGATGAAGAAGATCGGGCTGATCTTCGGCGGGCCCGCCCAGCTGGACGAGGAGCACGACCCAAAGGTGCGCCTCAAGAGGGAGAAGGAAGCCCGGAAGGAAGCCTGGCATCGCGAGCACGACCAGGAACCGCAACCCCCGCAGTAGGCGCTGTGCGCGGCACGACGCCCCCGCTCCGCGGCGGCGACGGTCACGGAGCACGAAGGAGCCGCAGGTAGCGATGGTGCGCTGACCTGCGGCTTTGTGCTCCCCGGGTAGGAATCGAACCTACGTCGCTTGTCCTGATTCAAAGTCAGGCGGGCCCTGCCAGCAGACCAACCGGGGAACGTCCCTGAACAGGACGCGCTCAGGGTAGCGGCCACCCGGCATACCGGAGGAATCCGCACGGGCGGCCCCGAGCGTCCACCGGGCTGCGACGCCTCGGGGCTGGTCAACCTACGCAAACGTAGGTTACGTTGGCGTAGGTTAGTACTCGACGGAAGGCCCCCCATGACCACGTTCGCCCCCGAGCCCACGCGGCTCAAGGACCCGCCCGGCGCGACAACCCCCTCGACGACCTCGACGAGCCCCGAGACGCCCCCACAGTTCGAGCACAAGGGCACCGGCGAGCAGATCGCCCTGGGCTTCTTCATCGTCGTGCCGTTCCTCGCCCTGCTGGCCGCCGTGCCGGTGGCGTGGGGCTGGGGCCTGGGCTGGCGTGACCTGGTGCTTGCCTTCGTCATGTACGCGATCGCCGGCCACGGCATCACCGTCGGCTTCCACCGCTACTTCACCCACGGCTCGTTCAAGGCCAAGCGCTGGCTGCGCGTCACCCTCGCCATCGCGGGATCGCTCGCCATCGAGGGCCCGGTCATCCGCTGGGTCGCCGACCACCGCCGCCACCACGCGTTCTCCGACCGCGAGGGCGACCCGCACTCCCCCTGGCGCTACGGCGAGAGCGTCCCGGCACTCATCAAGGGCCTGTGGTGGGCCCACATGGGTTGGCTGTTCGACACCGAGCAGACCCCGCGCAGCAAGTACGCCCCCGACCTCATGGCCGACAAGGACATGCAGCGCATCGAGCGCGCCTTCCCCGGGCTGGTGGTCGTCTCGATGCTGCTGCCCGCCGTCCTCGGCGGCCTGCTGTCGATGTCCTGGCAGGGCGCGGTCACCGCGTTCTTCTGGGCCTCCCTGGTCCGCGTCGGCCTGCTCCACCACGTGACCTGGTCGATCAACTCCATCTGCCACGCCATCGGCGAGCGCCCGTTCGTCTCGCGCGACAAGTCCGGCAACGTCTGGTGGCTGGCCGTGCTGTCCATGGGCGAGTCGTGGCACAACCTGCACCACGCCGACCCGACCTGCGCCCGCCACGGCGTCGAGAAGGGCCAGATCGACTCCAGTGCCCGCATCATCTGGGCGTTCGAGAAGACCGGACAGGCGTGGGACGTGCGCTGGCCCAAGCAGTCCCGGCTCGACGCGCGTCGCGTCTCGGCCTGAGCGGGTCAGCTGCACGTCTGCGCGCGTCAGCCGCGCACCAGCCTCCGCCGGAGCTCCATGACGTCCGCGGCCTGCCAGTCGGAGTGGTCGTTGTGCCACCCCTGCAGGTCGCGGAACGCCAGGTCGGCATTGGCCATCGCGTGACCGATCACGCGCGAGGTGGGGATGCCCCACTGCCGTTGCAGCAGGCGCACCAACCGCAGCACCGACGTGATCTGGGCCGGTCGCGCCAGGATCTGCTGGTCGGCCCAGCTCGCCGGGTGGCCGTTGGTCGACTGCACCATCTCGATGCCGATCGCCTTGTCGTTCAAGCCGATCGTGTGCCGGCACAGGATGGTCACGGGCACGATCGCGTAGACCTTGCCGTCCTGGTCCACGATGAAGTGCGCGCAGGTGCCCGGCAGCTCACCGGTGTTGGGCACGTCCTGGGCGAAGGTGTTGCGCGCCGAGGACATCGTCGTCGTCTCGGTGAAGTGCAGCACGATCATCGAGGGGTGCAGGTGCCACGACGCGACGCCGTAGTGCCGGCGCGCGTAGCTCGCCGTCTCTGTCTTCCGCTTGTCGGAGAACGGGATGTATGCCGGGTGGATCGGCACCGGGACCACCGCGGCGGGGGTGGTGGCAGGCTTCACCCGCGCGGCCTGAGGGCGATTCGTTGCCGGTGCACTGCTCCGGGAGGGGCTGGACACCGAAGCACGGGGCGAGGCAACCCTCGTGGCGGGGCCGGCTGCCGACCGCGAAGCCTGCGCGGACGGCACACCGTCAGCCTGCCCGTCCGGCCCGCCGCACCCGCCCAGCAGGAGCCCACCACCCGCCAGCACCAGGCCCACCACAGGGCCGGCCAGCACGCGAACTGCACTGCTGTCTCGCCTCACAACCGGACACGGTAGTCCCCGTGCCCAGAAGCAGAAGGAGCCGTTCGGCATGATGGCACCGTGACCTCCACCCGCGACAAGGCCGAGACCCCCGCCGCAGCACGCTCGCGCATGACGGGCAAGCAGCGCCGTGAGCAGCTCATCGAGATCGGCCGGAAGCTCTTTGCCGACAAGGGTTTTGAGGGCACCACCGTCGAGGAGATCGCCTCCAAGGCCGGGGTCTCCAAGCCCGTGGTCTACGAGCACTTCGGGGGCAAGGAGGGCCTCTACGCCGTCGTCGTCGACCGCGAGATCCGCACCCTGCTCGACGGGATCACCGGCGCGCTGACCACTGGAGGACACGCCCGGGCCCTGCTCGAGCAGGCAGCCCTGACGCTGCTGGACTACATCGAGGGATCCACCGACGGTTTCCGCATCCTGGTCCGCGACTCCCCCACCGGGCAGTCGACCGGCTCCTTCGCCAGCCTCATCAGCGACGTCGCCTCGCAGGTCGAGCACATCCTCGCCGCGGAGTTCAAACGACAGAAGCTGGACCCCAAGACGGCTCCGATCTACGCCCAGATGCTCGTCGGCATGGTCGCGCTGACCGGCCAGTGGTGGCTGGACTCGCGCAAGTTCAAGAAGGCCGACGTCGCCGCCCACCTGGTCAACCTCGCCTGGAACGGCCTGGCCGGCCTGGAGCCCAAGCCTTCCCTGCGCCTGGCCAAGGGCTGAGCTCCGGGGCGACCCAAGGGGCGGCCTCAGCCGGCGCGTGAGGCCACGAGCACGTCGCGCGCCTCGGCCGTGCTGACCTGGGTGAACCGGCGGTACCACTCACCGACGCTGCGCAGGTGCGCCGGCGTCTCCAGCACGACCACCTCGTCGTAGTCGTGCTCCAGCAGCGGCAGCACGTCCGGGGACGCCACCGGCACGGCGAGGACGACCCGGGCGGCGCCGCGGTGCCTCAGCACGGCGGCAGCGGCACGGGCCGTCGCCCCGGTCGCGACCCCGTCGTCGACGACCACGACGGTGCGGCCGCTCACGTCGACGGGAGCACCGCCGCCGCGCAGGTCGGCGACGACAGCGTCGACCTCCTCGGTCGCGCGAACGACCAGGCGCCGCAGCTGGTCGGGGTCGAGGCCGCTCGCGGCCACGACCCGCTCGTTGAAGACCGCCGCGCCACCCTCGCCCACGGCGGCGAGCGCCAGCTCCGGCTGCCAGGGCACCCCCACCTTGCGGACCACGAGCACGTCCAGCGGAGCACGCAGGGCGGACGCGACCTCGGCCGCCACCGGCACACCCCCGCGGGGCAGCCCCAGCACGACCAGGTTGCCGTCCTGGAGGTCGCCGTCGTGGGTGGCCATCGCCTCGCCGAGGCGGGCGCCGGCGTCCTTGCGGTCGATGAACACGCCGCCAGTGTGCGCCCGGCCCCCACGGGCACGCCCGGGCCGAAGGTCAGGCCTGCTGGAACTCCAGCCGGTTGCCCACCGGGTCGTCGGTGTGGAACCGGCGCACGCCGGGCAGGTTGTCGTCCCACCGCACCTGCGCTCCCGCGGCCGCAACCCGCTCGGCCAGCGCGCCCACGTCCGTGACGGCGACGCCGGGGTGTGCCTTGCGCGCGGGCACGAAGGGGTCCTCCACGCCGCAGTGGATCTCACAGCTCCCGGCCCGGAACCACGCACCACCCCGGGCGGCGAGCGCCGGCGGCTTGGTCAGCTCCTCCATGCCGAGGACCCCGACGTAGAACGCGCGCAGGGTGTCCTCCGACCCCGCGGGGCAGGACACCTGCACGTGGTGCAGTCCGGCGATGAAGCTCATGGCGTTCTCCTTCAAGCGGATTCAGTGCGGATCAAGGCCCGGTTCAAGCGTGTGTTCAGGCCCTGCGGTGGGCGACGGCGAAGATTCGGCGGAACGGGAACAGCATGCCGAGCTCCTGGCGCGGGTACGCCTCAGCCAGCCGCGCCGCATACACCTGCAGGAAGTCCGCGCGTTCCTGCTCACCGGTGAGCAGATCCAGCACCGGGCGCAGCGCGGTGCCCTTGGTCCACTCCAGGACCGGGCAGTCCTGCTCGCCGGCCGGGTCGAGCACCTGCTGGTAGGTCGTCTCCCAGACGTCCACCGCGCAGCCGAGCTGCGCCAGCAGGACCGTGTATGCCGCGGGCTCGGCCACCGGGTCCCCGTGCCGCAGCGCGCCGAGCAGCTCGGCGCTGCGCGGGGCCGCGGCGGCAGTCTCGCGCAGCAGGCGGTGGGACGGGGCGTCGAAGTTGCCCGGCACCTGCATGGCGAACCACCCTCCCGGCGCCAGCGCGGCGACCCAGCGGGGGATGAGGTCGAGGTGACCCGGCACCCACTGCAGCGTGGCGTTGGTGACCAGCAGGTCCATGCCGCTCGGCGGCTCCCACGTGGCGGCATCGGCCTCGACCCACTCAACCCGGTGGGCGGTGTCGCGCCGGCGTGCCTGGTCGAGCATGTGGGCGGAGGAGTCGACCCCGATGACCTGGGCGGCCGGCCAGCGCGCCGCGAGGCCCAGGCTCAGGCCGCCGGGGCCACAGCCGAGGTCAACCACCAGCCGGGGCTGCTCGACCCGGACCCGCGCCATGAGGTCGGCGAAGGGACGGCTGCGGTGGTCCTCGAAGAGGGCGTACTGACCCGGGTCCCACGTCACCGACGGGCGTGCGGTCATGGCTGGATCCTCCGGTCCCGGCGAGTGCGCCTCACAAAAGTCTCTTGATATCAAGATACTTGACGGCCGCTAGACTTTCCAGCATGCCCGCCACTCCCCCCGATGAGGTCGACCGGATCGTCGACGCATGGACGCGGGAGCGGCCGGACCTCGACGTCGCCCCTCTCCACGTGCTTTCGCGCGTCTCCCGCCTTGCCCGGCACCTCGACCTGGCCCGAGGCTCCGCCTTCGCCGAGCACGGCCTTGAGGGCTGGGAGTTCGACGTGCTCTCGGCGCTGCGCCGGGCCGGCGAGCCCTACCAGCTCTCCCCCGGCCAGCTGGTCCAGCAGACGCTCGTCACGAGCGGCACCATGACCAACCGGGTCGACCGGCTCACCCTCCGCGGCCTGGTGCAACGCAGCCCCGACCCCTCCGACCGCCGGGGCGTCATCGTGGCGCTCACCCCCGCGGGGCGCACCGTCGTCGACGCGGCCATGGCCGACCTGCTCCACCGCGAGCGCGACCTGCTCGCCGAGCTTCCCGAGGGCGAGCGGGACGACCTCGCCGACCTGCTGCGCCGCCTGCTGGCCCCGTTCGAACGCTGAGCGCGGCACCGGTGCCCGCCAGGAGATGAGGACCTCATGAACGAGAGTGACAGCGGGCCCCGGCGCGGGCAGCCCTCCAGCCGCGGGCCGCGCCAGCCGCAGACCCAGAGGGGCGGCCAAGGCACCCTCCCACCGCCCGGTCCGTCTCCCGCCACGACCGGGCCCCGGTCGCCGAGGCCCGACGAGAGCGTGCACTTCGGCCTGCGGGTCGCAGCCGGCTACGCCTGGCGCCTGATCGTCGTCGGGGCGGCGGTCTACCTCGTGTTCGCCGCCCTGTCGCGGCTGACGTTCGTGGCGGTCGCGGTGTTCGTCGGGCTGGTCACCACGGCGTTGTTGCGCCCGCTGGTCGACCTGGGGGCCCGGGCAGTGCCCCGCGGGCTGGCGGTGCTGGCAACCCTGCTCCTGACCATTGCGGTCTTCGCCGGGGTGTTCACCTTCATCGCCAACTCGGTGGCGGTCCAGTCCAGCAGCCTGTCCGCCCAGTTCGCCGATGGGCTCTCCGACATCGAGCGCTCGCTGGCCAGCAGCCCGCTGCACCTGCGCGCTGTCGACCTGACCCGGCTGGGTGAGCAGGCGCGACTGTGGGTCACCCACAACGGCAGCTCCCTCGCCGGTCACGCCCTCGGCGGTGCGGGGGTGGCGGTCGAGCTCCTGACCGGCCTGGTGCTGGCCGTGTTCTGCTCGATCTTCTTCCTCAGCTCCGGCGAGCGGATCTGGGCCTGGCTGGTCTCCCAGACCGGGGGTGACGGTCATCGCTGGGACGCCGTGGCTCGTGCCGGCTGGGCGACGTTCGCGGGCTACACGCGCGGTGTGGTCGTCATCGCGGGCACGAACGCCGTGATCGTCTGCCTCACCTTGCTCATCCTGCGCGTGCCGCTCGCGCTGCCGCTGGCGCTGCTGGTCTTCTTCGCGGCGTTCGTCCCGCTGATCGGCTCCCCCATCGCCCTGGCGGTGGCCACGCTGGTGGCCCTGGCCGCCCGCGGCCCGCTCATCGCCCTGCTCGTGCTCGCCCTCATCGTGGTGATCGGGCAGCTCGAGGGGCACGTCCTCCACCCGCTGGTCATGAGCCGCGCCGTGCGGCTGCACCCGCTCGTGGTGGCCCTCACCGTGGCGTCGGGGACCGTGCTCGCCGGCGTCGTCGGCGCGGTCGTCGCGGTCCCGCTGGTCGCGGTGACCTGGTCGATGTGGAGCGTGGTGCGGCGGGACCACGAGGAGGACCGGGCCCAACCACCCACACCCGAGGTCGTGCCGGACGAGGCCGTGCCCGAGGGCAGGTAGCTAGCCGGCGACCTCGGCCGCGGCCAGCCAGGCCAGCTCGAGCTCCTCGCGCTCGTCGACGATCGCGCGCAGGCGGGCGTTGAGCTCGAGCACCGCCTGGTGGTCGGTGGCCTTCGCAGCCATGTCGGCGTGGATCTTCTCCTCCTGCGTGGCCAGCTTCGACAGCTGTCGCTCCACGCGGGCCATCTCCTTGCGCGCCTCGCGGACCTCGGCCGCCGAAGGACCGGCAGTGGCCGCCGGTGCCGCGCCGGATGAGCCGGACGAGCCGGAGGCGCCCGACGAGCCGGAGGAGGCCGCGGACGCCGCGGCCTGGGCCGCGTGACGCAGCTCGAGGTACTCCTCGACGCCCCCGGGCAGGTCGCGGATCCGGCCGTCGCCGAGCAGGGCGACCTGGCGGTCGCACATGCGCTCGAGCAGGTATCGGTCGTGGGAGACCACGAGCAGCGTGCCGGCCCAGCCGTCGAGGACGTCCTCCAGGGAGGTCAACGTCTCGATGTCGAGGTCGTTGGTGGGCTCGTCCAGCAGCAGCACGTTGGGCTCGGCCATCATCAGGCGCAGCAGCTGGAGGCGGCGGCGCTCCCCACCGGAGAGGTCACTGACCCGGGTGCGCTGGCGGCTGCCGGTGAAGCCCAGCCGGGTGGCCAGCTGGCTCGCACTGACCTCCTTGTCTCCGAGCATCGTGAACTGCTTGACGTCCTCGATCGCCTCGATGACCCGCCAGTCCTCGAACCGCTCGAGCTCGCGCACCTCCTGGGTCAGGAAGGCCAGCGACACCGTCTTGCCGACCTTGCGGGTGCCCGAGGCCAGGGGCACGTCGCCGGTGACGGCGCGCAGCAGGGTGGACTTGCCGGCGCCGTTGACCCCGACGATGCCCACCCGCTCGCCGGGGGCCAGGCGCCACGTGACGTGCTCGAGGATCGGCCGGTCGCCGACCTCGACCGTGGCATCGACGAGGTCGATGACGTCCTTGCCGAGCCGGGTCGTCGCGAACCGCATCAACGTCACGTCGTCGCGCGGCGGCGGCTCGTCGGCGATCAGCGCCGAGGCCGCCTCGATGCGGAACTTGGGCTTGCTGGTCCGGGCCGGCGCGCCGCGGCGCAGCCAGGCCAGCTCCTTGCGCAGCAGGTTGGCCCGCCGGTCCGCGGTGACGGAGGCGACCCGCTCGCGCTCTGCCTTGGCCAGCACGTAGGCCGCGTAGCCACCCTCGTAGGAGTGCACCTGCCCCTCGGTGACCTCCCACGTGGTGGTGGCGACGGCGTCGAGGAACCAGCGGTCGTGCGTCACCGCGACCACCGCGGTCCCGGTGCGGGTGCGTCGGGTCGCCAGGTGCTGGGCCAGCCAGGCGACGCCCTCCACGTCGAGGTGGTTGGTCGGCTCGTCCAGCAGCAGCAGGTCGGGGTCGGCCACCAGCAGGGCGGCCAGGGCGAGCCGGCGCCGCTCCCCACCGGAGAGCGGGCCGACCGTGGCCTCGAGGCCGCCCACGTCGGGGGCGTCGATGCCCCCGAGCAGGCCGTCGAGCACGTCGCGGACCCGCGGGTCCCCGGCCCAGACGTGCTCGGGCAGGTCGCCGAGCACGGCCTGGCGGATGGTCGCGTCCGGGTCGAGGGAGTCGGCCTGGGTGAGCATGCCGACCGAGAGGGTGCCGACCTGGGTGACCCGTCCCTCGTCGACGCCCTGGATCCCGGCGAGGACCTTGAGCAGCGTGGACTTGCCGCCACCGTTGCGGCCGACGACGCCGATGCGGGAGCCGCTGTTGACGCCGAGGGAGACGACGTCGAGCACGAGGGTGGTGCCGAGGGCCAGGGAGGCGCGCTCGACGGATACGAGGTTGGCCACGGTCAGTCGACCCTCACCACGGAGGGGCCGGGCACGATCTGCGCCCCGTGCACCGGGCCGGTGGCGCGCTTGACCCCGGCGGCCAGGCCGGAGGCGGCCAGCGCGACGGCGAGGTCGAGCGCCACCTCGGAGTCGGGGACGAGGAAGGCGACCGTCGGGCCCGAGCCGGAGACGAGGCCGCCGAAGGCGCCGCACTCCTGGCCCACGGCGAGGACCTCGCGCAGCTGCGGCTGCAGCGACAGGGCGGCCGGCTGCAGGTCGTTGACCAGCGCCCGGCCGAGGGCCGCGGCGTCGCCGGAGCGCAGGGCGGTCATCATCGCGGCCGTGGGCTGCGGTGCGGGGATGTCGCGCCCTTCCCGCAGCCGGTCGCACTCGGCATACACGCTCGGGGTGGACAGGCCGGTGTCGCTGAACGCGAACACCCACTGGTAGCTGCCCCGGGCCAGCACGGGCGCGAGCTGCTCGCCGCGGCCGGAGCCGACCGCGGTGCCGCCGACGAGGGCGAACGGCACGTCGCTGCCGACCTCGCCGGCCAGCTCCTCGAGAGCGTGCCGGGGCGTGCCCAGCCCCCACACGGCGTCGCAGGCCAGCAGGGCCGCGGCGGCGTCCGCGGAGCCACCGGCCATGCCACCGGCGACCGGGATCTCCTTGCGGATGGTGATGGCGACGGGCTCCTCGATGCCGGCAGCCTCGGCCAGCCGGCGGGCGGCGCGCACCGCGAGGTTGTCGCCGTCCCGCGGCACGAGGTGCGCCTCGGCGCCGGACACCTGCACCGACCAGTCGTCGGCGGGGCGGACGGTGACGTCGTCATACAGGCTGACCGCCTGGAAGACCGTGGCCAGGTCGTGGAACCCGTCGGCGCGGCGAGGCCCGACGATGAGCTCGAGGTTGACCTTGGCGGGCACCCGGACCGTCACCGAGCGGGAGGGCGGGACGGCGAGACTCATGAGGGACACCCTAGGCCGCGTCGCGCGGAGGCGATCGCGGCGAAGGCGGTGATGTCCAGCTGCTCGCCCCGCGTGCGCGGGTCGATGCCGGCCAACCGCAGCACCTCCTCGGCGCGCTGGGCCGAGCCGGCCCACCCGGCGAGGGCGGCCCGCAGGGTCTTGCGCCGCTGGGCGAACGCGGCGTCGATGCAGGCGAACACCTCCTCGCGGGAGGCGTCGGTGGCGGGGGGCTCGCGCCGCACGAGGGAGACCAGGCCCGAGTCGACGTTGGGCACCGGCCAGAAGACGCCGCGACCGACCGTGCCGGCGAGGCGCACGTCGGCGTACCACGCGGCCTTGAGGCTCGGCACGCCGTAGACCTTGCTGCCGGGGGCGGCGGCCAGCCGCTCGGCTACCTCGAGCTGGACCATGACCAGCACCCGCTCGATCGTCGGGAAGTGCTGCAGGAAGCCGAGCACCACCGGGACCGAGATGTTGTAGGGCAGGTTCGCGACGAGGGCCGTGGGCTGCGGGTCGGGCAGCTCGCGCACGGTCAGCGCGTCGGCGTGGACCAGGGACAGCCGGTCGGCGCGGGTCGGCGCGAGTCGCGCGACGGTGTGCGGCAGCTCGGCGGCCAGCGTGGGGTCGACCTCCACGGCGACCACGCGGTCGACCTGCGGCAGCAGGGCCAGGGTCAGCGACCCCAGCCCGGGGCCGACCTCGACGACGACGTCCTGTGGCCCGACGCCCGCGACCCGAACGATGCGGCGCACCGTGTTGGCGTCGACGACGAAGTTCTGGCCCCACTGCTTGGTCGGGCGGACCCCGATGCGGGCGGCGACCTCCCGGATCTGCGCGGCACCGAGCAGACCGGTGCCCTCCGTGCCCTCCCCCGGGCTCTCCCTCGGGCCCTCCCCGGTCGCGTCCTGGTCTGCCATGCCCCGAAGCCTAGGGGGAACACGGCCGTGGCCCCGAACCGGTGAGGTTCGGGGCCACGGTCGTCAGGCGGTATGCCGGGTGCCGGGTGCGCCGGGCGGCGCACCTGAGGCGACCGGCACGGAATACGGCTCAGAGTCCCTTGGTCAGGGGCCACTGGATCAGGGGCCCCTGGGTCAGGACCTCTGGGTCAGGGCCTCTTCACTCAGAGGTTCTTGCCGCACACCGGCCAGGCGCTGGCGCCCACACGGCTGTAGAGGATCTGCGCCCGCTTGGTCTGCTCGGCCGAGGAGGCGTCGATCGGGCTGCCGGAGCCGCCCACGGAGTTCCACGTGCTCTGGTCGAACTGGTAGAGCCCGTAGTAGGTGCCCGACGGGTCGACGGCCCGGGGGTTGCCGCCGGACTCGCACTGGGCCAGACCGGCCCAGTTGAGGCCGCCGGAGGACGGGATCGGGCCGGCGGACGCCGGCGCGGGGGCCTTGGTGCCCACCGCCACGACCTTGGCGACCGGCTGCGAGACGACCTTGACGCTCTTCGCGACCCGGGTCGCCAGCTTGCCGTTGACGAAGGTCTGGGCGTAGGTGACCAGCTTCGACCCGGGCTTGCCGGCCGTGACCGTCTTCGTGGTGCCCTTGGCCAGGGAGGAGTCGGTGCGCTGCGTGACGCCGGGCGCGATCGACTCCGTGACCGTGACGGTCTTCTGCTTGATGCGGGCCACGTCGATGGTGGCGCCCTTGGCGGTCAGCAGGGTGCTGAGGCCGGGCTTGACCTTGTCCATCGGACCGACCGGGACCTTCAGCTCGGCGAGCGCGTCGCGCACCGTGGCTCCGGTCGTGATGGCCTTGCGGGTCGTCCCGTCGACCTTGACGGTGACGGGCTTGGGGGTGCTGACCGTGAGGGTGAGCCCCTGTCGGCCGAGCGGTTCGGATCGGGACACCGACAGCTTGGCGCCGTCGGCCCGGATGCCGAGCTGGTCGAGGGCGGATGCCACCGTCGTGGCGGTGGTCCAGTAGTTCTTGGTCTTGCCGTCGAGGTCGACGGTGAGCTGGCGCCCGTAGCGGACGGTGACCTTCTGGCCGTCCTTGAGCGGGGCCGAAAGAGAGGGGGCCACGACGTCGTGGGCCCCGAGCTTGATGTGCTTGGCCGCGAGCAGGTCTCCGACGGTGCTGTCGAAGGTGTGGACCGAGGCGGTCCTGCCGTCCACCGAGAGGGCGACGGCCTTGTCAAAGCTCGCGAAGCCGACTGTGGCGGCAACGACACTGGCGACAACTGAGGCCTGGGCGATGCGCCGAATCGGGAAAGCGATCACGATGCTCCAGAGCTAGGACTCCCCGGGCACGGACCTGGTCGGTCGGGCACCCGCGAGCCTGGGCCTCCGAACAGAGGACAACCCGCTGTCAGGCAGGTCGGTACCAGTCACGAACAAGGGGTGCACGACTGCGCCGTACACCCCCGGATGCGCGCCGACCAGGGGGTTCCGATCCCGGCCAACAGCTCTCCACCATGCCCACGGGCCCACGAAAGGTCAACTGAAGGTAAACAACAGGCCTGTAGTTCACCAACGCCCGATGGCGTCACCAGGGACCGTAGACACGCTCCGAGCTGGCGGCGATCGCGGTGCACAACGAGGGCACGTCGACGTTGAGCGTGCCGGCCATCGCCCGCACCGTGAGGGGCACCAGGTAGGACGCGTTGGTGGCCCCGCGGTGGGGGCTCGGCGTGAGGTACGGGGCGTCGGTCTCGACCAGCACCTGGTCCAGCGGGGTGATGCTCAGGGCGTTGCGCAGGGCGCCGGCGTTCTTGAACGTCACGGTGCCGGAGAAGCTCAGGTAGTAGCCCCGCTCGACGCACTCCCGGGCCATCGCCATGTCGCCGGAGAAGCAGTGCAGCACCGTCCGCTCGGGGGCCCCTTCCTCGGCCAGGATCCGCAGCACGTCCTCGTGCGCGTCCCGGTCGTGGATCTGCAGCGCCTTGCCGGTGCGCTTGGCCAGGTCGATGTGCCAGCGGAACGAATCCTGTTGGACCCCAACGCCTTCAGGACCGGTGCGGAAGTAGTCCAGCCCGGTCTCGCCGATCACGCGCACGCGCGGGTGGGCGGCGAGGCGCTCGATCTCGGCCAGCGCCCCGGGCAGCTCACCGCGCTCGGCAAGGCGCGGCGCCTCGTTGGGGTGCAGGGCCACCCCACCCAGCAGCGCGGCATACCGGTCGATGACCTCGACGGTGAAGCGCGCGCCCGGGAGGTCGCAGCCGATCTGGACCATCCGCGGCACCCCGACGGCGGCCGCCTCGGCGATCGCGCGGGCGAGGTCCGGCGGCTCCTCTCCGTCCCTGCTGATGTCGAGGTGGGTGTGGTTGTCGACGACCGGGATGGGCAGCGGGTCCGGTGCCGGAGGGCGGTCGCCGGGACTCACCCGGCGACCTCGTCGGCCTCGCCTGCCTCGTCGCCGCCGAGACGCCCGAGCTCCTCGTCAACCACCGAAGGGTCGAGCTTGGTGAAGATCGGCGTGGGCTTTGTCACAGGCGCACCGACGTCCACGGGCCGAGACGACCATTCCGGGGTGTGGGAGTACTCCCCGGTGACCACCGGGTAGGGGTGGCCGTCGTCGAGGTCGGTGACCTCCTCGATGACCGGCATCGGCATGAACTCGCCGGTGCCACCGAACGTCGCGTGGACGGCGTTGGCCGAGTGCGGCAGGAAGGGGCTCAGGATCGTGTTGCAGTCGAGCACGGCCTGCGCCGTGACGTGCAGGATCGTGCCGAGCCGCTCGCGCTCGTCCTCGCCCTTGAGCTTGAACGGCGCCTGGTCGGTGACGTACTTGTTCACCTCGCCGACGACGCGCATGGCCTCGGCGATGGCCTGGCGCAGGCGGTGCCGGCTGATGAGCCCGCCGACCACCTCGAAGCCCTCGCGCACGGTGACGAGCAGCTTCTCGTCCTCCTCGGTGAGCTCGCCGGCGGGCGGGATCTGGCCGAAGCTCTTGGCGATCATCGACGCCGTGCGGTTGACCAGGTTGCCCCAGCCCGCGACGAGCTCGCCGTTGGTCCGGGTGACGAACTCGCGCCAGCTGAAGTCGCTGTCCTGCCCCTCCGGGGCCGCGGCGCACAGGAAGTACCGCAGCGCGTCGGGCTGGTAGCGCGAGAGCACGTCGCGCACGAGGATCACATGGCCCCGCGAGGAGGAGAACTGCTTGCTCTCCATGGTGAGGAACTCCGAGGAGACCACCTCGGTGGGCAGGTTGAGCACCCCGTAGCGCCCCGGCTCGCCGCCGTGGTCGCCACGACCGGCGTAGGCCAGCAGCTCCGCCGGCCAGATCTGGGAGTGGAAGGTGATGTTGTCCTTGCCCATGAAGTAGTAGGACAGCGCCTCGGGGTCACCCCACCAGTCGCGCCAGCGCTCGTCGTCACCAAGGCGTCGCGCCCACTCGATCGAGGCGGACAGGTAGCCGATGACCGCGTCGAACCACACGTAGAGGCGCTTGGTCGGCTGGTCGCGCCACCCCTCGATCGGCACCGGGATGCCCCAGTCGATGTCGCGGGTCATCGCCCGGGGCTTGATGTCCTTGAGGATGTTCTGGCTGAACTTGATGACGTTGGGCCGCCACGTGCCCGAGGCCTCGCGCTCGTCGAGCCAGCCGCCCAGCGCCTCGGCGAGTGACGGCAGGTCCAGGAAGAAGTGCTGGGTCTCGACGAACTCGGGGACCTCGCCGTTGATCTTGCTGCGCGGGTCCTTCAGCTCCGTCGGGTCGAGCTGGTTGCCGCAGTTGTCGCACTGGTCGCCGCGCGCCTCGGCGTAGCCGCAGATCGGGCAGGTGCCCTCGATGTAGCGGTCCGGCAGGGTGCGGCCGGTCGACGGCGAGATCGCACCCTTGGTGGTGCGCTCGATCATGTAGCCGTTCTTCCAGACCTGGGTGAACAGCTCCTGCGCGACGGCGTAGTGGTTGGCCGTCGTCGTGCGGGTGAACAGGTCGTAGGAGCAGCCCAGCGCCTGCAGGTCCTCGACGATGAGGCGGTTGTTGCGGTCGGCCAGCTCGCGGGCGCTCACGCCCTCCTTGTCGGCCTGGACCAGGATCGGTGTGCCGTGCTCGTCGGTGCCCGAGACCATGAGCACGTCGTGCCCCGCCATCCGCATGTACCGGCTGAACACGTCGGAGGGCACGGCGAACCCGGCCACGTGGCCGAGGTGCCGGGGACCGTTGGCGTACGGCCAGGCGACTGCAGACAGGACCTTGCTCATGCCCGAATCCTAGGGGTGAGGTGCATCCCCTTTTCGGCCGCGTGCGCCGGGGTCGCGCGGGCAGGTGTCATGATCGACCGGTGCCCGACCTGCGCGAGACCCTCGACATCGCCGCCCCGCCCGAGCTGGTCTACGACCTGATCGCCGACCTGCCTCGTATGGGCGAGTGGTCACCGGAGTGCGAGAAGGTCACCTGGCGCGGGGGCGCGACGGAGGCCACCAAGGGCGCGACCTTCGTCGGCCACAACCGGGCCGGCTCGGTGCGCTGGATGACGCAGGGCCGCATCGCCAGCGCCGAGCGGGGCCGCAACCTGGCCTTCGAGATCACGTTCGGGCCGATGACGGTCGCGCGCTGGGAGTACTACATCGTCCCCACCGCGACGGGCTGCACCGTGGCCGAGGAGTGGACCGACCGGCGACCGGGCTGGTACCGCGTGCCGGCCGACAAGGCCCTCGGCCCCCGGATGAAGAGCAACCGTCGCGGCATCCAGATCACCCTGGAGAACCTCCGGCGCGCCGCCGAGCGTCTCGCCGCCTGAGCCGTCTCGGCTGAGGCGTCGTCGTTGGGACGTCGCCGCTGGGACCTGCGCTTCGGCGTCAGGCCTTGCGGGCGGCGACGGCCGCGTCATACAGGGACTTCTTCGACAGCCCGGTGCTCGCGGCCACGTCGGCCGCGACGTCCTTGAGCCGCTCCCCCGCCGCGACCCGCTCCTGTATGACGCGCAGCGCCTCGTCGGGGTCGCTCACCGCCGCGGGCGCTCCCCCGACGACCACGGTGATCTCGCCCCGCACGCCGTCGGCTGCCCACGCGGCCAGCTCGCCGAGGCCGCCCCGCTTGACCTCCTCGTAGGTCTTGGTCAGCTCCCGGCAGACCGCGGCCGGGCGCTCCGGACCGAAGGCGTCGGCCATCGCGGCCAGCGTGGCGTCGAGCCGGTGCGGGGCCTCGAAGAAGATCATCGTGCGGCGCTCGTCCTTCAGCGCCGCCAGCATGCGGGCCCGCTCGCCCGGCTTGCGCGGCGCGAAGCCCTCGAAGCAGAACCGGTCGACCGGCAGACCCGAGACCGCCAGCGCCATGAGGACCGCGCTGGGGCCGGGCACGCAGGTGACCCGCACCCCGGCCTCGACCGCGGCGGAGACCAGGCGGTAGCCGGGGTCCGACACCGACGGCATGCCGGCGTCGGTGACCACCACGACCCGGGCTCCACCCTTCAACCGCTCCAGCAGCTCCGGCGTGCGCGAGGACTCGTTGTGCTCGTGGTAGCTGAGCACGCTCCCGGCCGGCTCGACCCCGAGCGCGGCGCACAGCCGCTTCAGCCGGCGCGTGTCCTCGGCCGCCACGACGTCGGCGGCGACCAGCTCACGAGCCAGCCGGGGAGCGGCGTCCTGCGGGTCGCCGATCGGCGTAGCCGCCAGCACGAGCACGCCGGCGTCATCGGCGGCTCGCGTCGCCGGGCTCGGCTCGGAGCTGGGCTCGGTGCTCGCCACAGGGCTCGTCCCAGGGCTCGTCACAGGGCTCGTCGCAGGGCTGGTCGCAGGGCTGGTCACCGGGCGATCCTCTCAGGTCTGCTCTAGAGTTGCGGCAGCCCGTGTCTGGGCGCATGAGCAGGGGGGATGCACATGGCGGTCACCGAGATGGGGCACGGTTCCGAGCTCGTCCGCACCTTCCGCTCCGCCGCCGGTGGCCGGTTGTCCGCGAGCCCGGTCTACAGCACCCTCCTGCTGGCCATGGTGGCCGACCCCGAGCTGGGCGCACCCCTGGCCGCGGCCGGTCCCGAGGCCGGGCAGCAGCCGCTGCGGCTGTTCACCGCGGTGCACTACCTCCTGCGGACCGCGGTGCCCGAGCACCCGCTGGCGCACTACTACCCCACGCTCGAGGGTCCCTACCCGCCGGACGCCGGACTGATCGAGGCCTTCCGCGACCTGGTCGGCGCCCACGGCGACCGACTGGCAGAGCTGTGCCGGCACCCCGTGCGCGAGGACGACCCGCAGGGGTGGGCGCAGGTCCGCCCCGCCCTGTCCTGGGTCGCCGCGCGCCACCCCGGGCGACCGCTCGGCCTCCTCCAGATCGGCGCCGGCGCCGGGCTGGGGCTGCTCCTGGACCGCTACCGCTACGACTACGGCAGCGAGCTGCTCGGCCATGGCCCGGTCCACCTGACCTGCCGCCTGCCGGGCCGCACTCCCGAGGAGCTGCACCACCGGCTCGAGATCGGCAGCCGCGTGGGCATCGACCGCACGCCGATCTCGCCGGACGACGCCGACGCCGTGGAGTGGCTGCTCTCCGGGGTCTGGCCCGAGGACACGGCCCTGCTGGACCGGCTCGAGACCGCCCTCGCCGAGCTGCGGGAGGTCGAGGTGAGCGTCCACTCCGGCCAGCCGATGCGCCTGCTGCCCGAGCTGCTGGCCGCCCTGCCGGAGGACGAGCTGCCCGTCGTCTACGGCCGGTCGGTGCTTCCCGGGCTGTCCGCACAGGACCGCTCCCGGCTCCCGGAGCTGCTGGCCGCCGCCGGGCGGGACCTGGTGTGGGTCGTCGCCGAGAGCGCGGCGGCCCCGTTGCCCCTGCTCAGCCGCGAAAGCCTCGTCGACGGCACCGGCGACAGCCACGTCACCGGCGACATCACCGGGACCGGCGACATCACCGGCGACCGCCACGGCGACACGGGAGCCGGGCCCGACACCGGAGCGCTCACCGCGGTGACCTTCCGCGACGGCACGGTCACCGACGTCACCCTGCTCGCCGACTTCGACCCGCGGGGGACCTGGCTGGACTGGGCGCCACGTCCGCTCACACCCCGGTGACCGCGCCCTCTCCCCCCGCGGCCCCGCACGCCGCCTTCCCTCACCTCGCCGCCCCGCACGCCGCCTCGAGCGCAGCAGCCAGCCACCCGGCATACCGGGGTGTGCGGAGACCCCCACGGTGACCGGCGCCGTGACACCCGCCGCGACACGCGCCGGGTCGACCGTCGTGCTCCTGCGGGAGGGCACAGGCCCTCTGAATACGATGACCGCCATGACCTCCACCGAGCAGCTGCGATCACGGCTGCTCGGGACCAGGCCGACCGACCGGCTGTGGGGGTGGCTCGCGCCGCTGATCGTCGCCGCAGTGGGCGGGTTCCTGCGGTTCTGGAAGCTGGGCAACCCCCACCAGCTGGTCTTCGACGAGACGTACTACGTCAAGCAGGCGTACTCGATGATCCAGCACGGCTTCGAGGAGCGTGTGCCGGACAGCATCAAGTACCCGGACGCGATGTTCACCAACGGGACGCCGGACGTCTTCGGCACCACGGCGGACTTCGTCGTGCACCCGCCTGTCGGCAAGTGGGTCATCGCCGTCGGCGAGCAGCTGTTCGGCGCGACGAGCTCGTTCGGGTGGCGCTTCTCGGTCGCGCTGCTGGGCACGCTGTCGATCCTCATGATCGGCCGAGCCGGGCGCCGCCTTTTCGGCTCCACGCTGATGGGGACGATCGCCGCCCTGCTGCTCGCCTTCGACGGGCACCACTTCGTGCACTCCCGGACCGGGCTGCTCGACCTCATCGTGATGTTCTGGGCGTTCGCCGGCTTCTGCGCCCTGCTGGTCGACCGGGACCGGTCGCGGGAGATCCTGGCCGCCAAGGTCGGCGCCCTGCGCGAGTCCGGTGTCGCCCCGGGCACGCGCGGGCTCGTCTACGGCCCCTGGCTGGGCTGGCGCCCGTGGCGGTGGGTGGCCGCGGTCTGCCTGGGGCTCTCGGCCGGCACCAAGTGGTCGGGGCTGTTCTTCCTGGCCGCGTTCGGGCTGATGACGGTGCTCTGGGACATGGGCGCCCGCCGCGCCGCGGGCATCCGGCGCTGGGTCGTCGGCACCGCCGCGTTCGACGCGGCGTTCGCCGGCGTGGTGATGGTCGGCGTCGCCCTGTCGGTCTACCTCGCCTCGTGGACCGGGTGGTTCCTGTCCCGCGACGGCTACGACCGCCAGTGGGCCGTGTCGCACCCGTCGCGGTCCTTCGGGTGGGTGCCGGGACCGCTGCGCTCGCTGTGGCAGTACCACCAGGAGATGTACCACTTCAACATCACGCTCTCCTCACCACACCCATACAAGACGAACCCGTGGTCGTGGCTGATCCAGGGCCGGCCGACGTCGTTCTTCTACGAGGGCCCCAAGAAGGGGCAGAACGGCTGCACCGTCGACCTGTGCAGCAAGGCGATCACCTCGATCGGCACCCCGACGGTCTGGTGGGGCGCCACGATCGCGCTGTTCGTGCTGCTGTTCATGTGGGCGCTGCGTCGCGACTGGCGCGCCGGCGCGATCCTCGCCGGCTTCGTCGGCGGATACCTGCCGTGGTTCAACTACCAGGCGCGCACCATCTACAGCTTCTACGCGATCGCCTTCGCCCCCTGGGTCGTCCTCGCTGTCACCTACGTGCTCGGTATGGCGATCGGTTCCGAACGTGCCACGCGTCGCCGACGGCAGTGGGGGCTGGCCTTCGCAGGGGCGTACGTCGTGCTGACGGTCGCGCTCTTCGCCTTCTTCTACCCGATCTACACCGCACAGGTGATCCCCTACACCCAGTGGGCCTGGCGCATGTGGTTCCCGAGCTGGATCTGACCGGCGAGTCGGACCCGATGGATCGGAGTCGATTCCCTGGGCGCTGACTCCGCCGGGGCAGAGCCGGGTCCGCGGGTCTGAGCGCCATCGCCGCCGGGGCAGCCACGCGGTTCCGGTCCCGCATGGGAACGGTTGGCGCATGCGTCTGACCCGGCCGTCGATCGGCCGGGTGCGGGGCGGGGTCGTCATAGGTGCCAGGTGACCCCGGCGTCGGTGACGGTGGCGGTCAGCCCTCGCTGGTGCACGATCGTGTGGTGCCGCCCGCAGAGCAGGGCGGCGTTCCGCTTGTCGGTCGGTCCGCCGTCGCCCCAGTGGGTGACGTGGTGCCCGTCGCACCACCATGGCGGGACCGTGCAGCCGGGGATGGTGCAGCCCTTGTCGCGCAGCCACAGGTACTTCAGCTGCGCCGGGGTGGGGGCACCTCCCGCTTGCGGGGGAAACAGGCGTCTCGTCCTTCCCAGGTCGAGGATCTCCCCGTCGGTGCCCAGGACGACCGGGATGATCCCGGCGTCGCAGGCGATCCGGCGGACCGTCTCCGGGCCGAGCAGGGTCCCGTCGCCCAGCACCGTCCCGGCCCCACAGGCGTCCCGCAGCTTCTCGTGGTCCATCGTCACATAGACCATGGCCTTGGGCTGGGCCGAGACGTCCTCCCCGGCCGCCGCCGAGCGACGGCACACCTCGACCAGCGCGTCCCCGCGCCGCTGGTCGCTGCTGCGCAGATCCGAGACACCCTCGGCGGGTTGCGGGGCGGACAGCGGCCCGATCGCCGCCTCCAGCACGCTCGCCCCCTCGGGGTCCAGGCGGAGCAGGTACTCCACCATCCCGTCGTCGCTGCGGGGCTGGGACAGGCTCACCCCGTGCTTGAGCCGGTCCTGGCGCACCTGGAACTCACCCTCCCGGCCGTGCTCGGCGATGATCCGCTCCCGCAACCCCCGCACCCCCGACGGCCCCTCGGTCGCCGCCAGGTGCAAGAACCCCTCCCACACCGTGGGCACCGCCTCACGCGTCAACCGCGGCGCGAGCTTGTGCATCTCCGCCAACGCCACCGCCGCCCCACGCACCCCGACCCGCCCGGACAGCACGCACGAGCGCAGCCGCCGCACGCTGCCGTGGTCGATCACCTGACCCGCCACGACCGGCCGCCCCGTGCACACCGTGGCCACGGTGACCAGGTCCTTGACCCCACCACACCGATACGACGGAGCCCACTCCAGCACCCACGCCGACGCCGAGGCATGCGTCGCGGTCACCTCACCGCGCTCCACCGCCTCACCCAGCACCGTCACCTGCGCCGCCTCGACCAGGCGCCGCAGCTCATCCAGCCCGCCCATCGCCGGCCCCAGATCCGACCCCTGGCACTCATGGACCACCTCGACCAGCCCGGTCAGCGCGCGCACCGCGGCTCCCACCACGGCGAAACGCTCCGCGAACGACGCGACGTCGCCACCAGTGCCCTGCGCGCCCACAGCCGCGTGGAGTTCCCCGGAACCGGGCACGCCGCCGGACCCGCTGGCCGCGGCTCCCTGGCGACGATCCCCCTGGTGCATGATTCGAACATACATTCGACCACCGACAGGCCCCCGGCCCCCAACTGCCCGCGGCGGCCCCACCCGTCGCGACAGAATCACCGCCATGACCGCCATGGATCCGCAGATCGACGCCCCCACCGCCCTCACCGTCGAGGTGCCGGCCACGACGCGCCGCGGCAGAGTCATCTTCCTCAATGGCACATCCAGCTCGGGGAAGTCGAGCATCGCCCGCGAGCTGCTCACGATGCTCGAGGACACGTGGTTCCACATGCCCGTCGACGCGTTCCACGCCATGCGGTCGCAGAACGAGATCGCCGAGGTGGACCTGCCGGCCGAGCTGACCCGAACGTCGATGGGCTTCCACCGGGCCGTGGCCGGAATGGTGGCCGCCGGCAACAACGTCGTCGTCGACCACGTCCTGAGCTTCGCCTGGCGGCTGGCCGACTGCCTCGAGACCCTCCCCGCCGAGGACGTCACGTTCGTCGGCGTCCACTGCCCCCTCGACACCGTGACGCTCCGCGAGCGCGAGCGCGGCGACCGCCCCCTGGGGCAGGCAGCGTGGCAGTTCGCCCAGGTCCACGCTCACGGGATCTACGACGTCGAGGTGGACACCAGCGCCCTCAGCCCACGCGAGTGCGCCCAGCGGGTCGCGTCGTTCGTGGACCACCTCGGCACGCCCACCGCGTTCGCCCGCCTGAAGCAGGCACGGATGAACACACGTCCTGTCGATTCGGTGCCCGGGCATTCGTCGGGGAAGTAGGGCGCGCACCGGGCGCGACCCGCGGTGGTGACCACACGGCATACCGGCCGCACCACCCGACCAGCACAGAAGGAGCGGACCATCGTGACCAAGTTCCTGTACCTCTACCGCGGCCCCGCCACCCCGATGGACGACATCACCCCCGAGGTCGGCGAGCAGCTGCAGAAGGCCTGGACCGACTGGGGCAACAAGGTCGGCGCGTCACTCGTCGACTTCGGCTCACCGTTCGGCGCCCGCGTCGCAGTGACCGACGACGGCGCCACGACCGAGGCATCCGACCAGAACGGCTACACCATCGTCGAGGCCGAGAACCTCGACGCCGCAAGGGCGCTCGTCGGAGGCCACCCCTTCCTCACCGAGGGCAAGGGTCGCTTCGCCATCGACATCTACGAGCTCACCCCGATGTGATCGGCCAGCCCGAGGCCCGTCCCGCATGCCGGGTCGGGCCTTGGTCGTGCACCTCACCACCACCACACCGGTATGCCGGGCCGCGCCGCCCGCGTCCCTCACCGTCGCCGGTGGTTGCCACCCGGGCCTCGCGCCCGGATGATCGACCCATGGCTCGGGGGAGGCTCGCCGTGCTGGTCCTGCTCGCCCTGGCCGCGGGGACCAGCGCCTGTGGGGTGAGGCAGGCGAACGATGACGCGTCGACGAGTCCTGTCGGCGCGCAACCTCAGGCTGGCGTCGGTGCACCAAGAGAGGCCTCGCCCGGGATCTACTGCCGTGGCGAGGGCAGCTTCTTCAGCCTCTCCTTGGCCTCGGAGGTCGGCGGTTCATCGACGCCGGAGGCCGCCGCCAGGCGGTTGGCCGAGCACGGCGAGGTCACCGGGGTGGCCCCGTCCACGACGGGCTGGCAGACGCAGACCCGGACCAGCACCGAGGCGACCGTCGTCGCCGAGGGCATCGAGCTCCACGTCGTGCGCGGCCGCGACGGCACCTGGCAGGTCGACAGCGGGAGGTTCTGCAACCGGTGAGGCCGCGCGGACGGCACCGCTGGGGCCGCCTTGACGGCACCGCTGGGGCCGCCTTGACGGCACCGCTGGCGTCGTCGGCCCGGACGAAGGGCCGAGCCCGGACGGACCTGTCCGCTCAGCCGATCGACTCCGCCAGGCCCTCCACCCTCTTGCCGTTCCCGACGAGCGGGGTCGCCTCGGGCGAGACGACGGCAACCGCCTCGGGCGTGACGACAGCAACCGGCTCCGGCGCGACGACGGCGACCGGCTCCGGCACCGCGGCGCGACTGCCCTCGGGGCGCGCCGCATGCTCGAGGAAGCGCAGGAGCTCGACCGGGAACGGCATCACGAGGGTGCTGTTCTTCTCGGCAGCGACCTCGACCACGGTCTGCAGCAGGCGCAGCTGCAGGGCGGCGGGATCGGCCGACATCGTCACGGCGGCCTGGGCGAGCTTCTTGGACGCCTGGAACTCCCCGTCGGCGGCGATGACGCGCGCCCGCCGCTCACGCTCGGCCTCGGCCTGGCGCGACATCGAGCGCTTCATCGTGTCGGGCAGGGCCACGTCCTTGACCTCGACGCGCAGGACCTTGACGCCCCAGGGGCCCTCGGTCGGGGCGTCGATGATCGACGTCAGCTCGGCGTTGAGCTTCTCCCGGTTGGACAGCAGTTCATCGAGGTCCGCCCGGCCGATGACCGAGCGCATCGAGGTCTGGGAGACCTGCGAGATGGCGTACTCGTAGTCGCGGACGTTGACCAGTGCCTTCACCGGGTCGACGACCTGGAAGTAGACCACCGCGTCAACCCGGACCGAGACGTTGTCCCGGGTGATGCAGTCCTGCGCGGGCACACCCAGCGTCGTGATCTGAAGGTTCACCTTCCGGAGCCGGTCGAGGACCGGCACGATCACGGCCAGGCCGGGAGACCGCACGTGCTCGCGGACCCGGCCGAAGCGGAAGACCACGCCGCGCTCGTACTGCTGCACCACCCGCAGGGCGAACAGGGCCCACAGCACGAACAGGGCTACCGCGACGAGAAGGATGATGACGGTGGTGCTCATCGAGCCCCGTCCCTTCAGGTGGTGCCGGTGGGGCGCAGGTGGCCGCCCTCGGACTCCCAGACCTGCTCCGGCGTCATGTCACGCCACTCCGGGAGCGGGGGGACCACGGCCGGCGCCGTGACCGGTCGGACACCGTGCCCGCTCGGGAAGATGACCAGCAGGTCGACGTAGGGGCGTCCCTCCGTCGGGAAGAGCCTCACCAGGTGGGGGTAGAAGGCCCGCGAGGTGCCGAGGTCGATGGTCCGGGTGTCGACGACGGCCCGGCGCGGCGCGCGGCCCCACAGCTCGGGGTTGTAGACGACGCGCCGGATCTCCAGACCCTGCGTCTTCAGGTCGGCCAGGAGCGTGCCCAGCTCGGTGACGAGGTCCGCCGACCGCGGGCACCATGCCCCGTCCGGGTAGCCCTCCCGACCGGGCCCGCTGGAGATCAGGGGCAGACGGGGGTCCCTCGCCGCCGTCGGGACAGGGAAGAAGGGAGGGTTGCTGTTGTTGGCGGTCATGTCCGAGATCCGTCCCTGGCCGTGCGGGCCAGCTGGTGCAGTGCGCCGGGGGCGACGAAGGCGGTGCGTCCTCGTGATGGAGGTCCTCGGTCCCTCCACTCTACGCCTCGCCGGTCCCCGAGCCGGGGCACGCGAGCCGGGCCGGACCGACCGGCGAACGCACCGGTGAGCGGGCGCAGCCCGGGCGGGACCAGAGGCCCCAAGGTCCCGGCGAAAGACCGCGACCGGCGTACGCTGGGAAGCACAGGGACCTCCTCGAGCCCCGACAGCCACGTCGCAGCCGGCCCCCGTGCGGCACTCTCCTCGGGCGGCGACGCCCGGCTCTGGCGGCGATCATGTCATCACGCACACGTACCCGCGGCATCTCCCCTGCGGAGTACGCCCGACTCATCACGGCTCCGGCCACCATCGACCCCGGTGCCCTCGCTCGCGACCGCGCCGCGTCAGCCCTCCAGCCGCCGGTGCGCCTCGCCCTGGCCGACACCCCGCACAGCGGCCCGCTCGACGGCGGCTGGTGGCCGCGGTCGAGGGACCTCACCGCAGAGCTGGGCCCGCTCGTGACCGCGGTCGGCGTGGCCCACCAGACGACGGTCATCCACCTGACCTACGACCGCCGGGCATGGGCCCCCACCGGCCGCCGCGTGGCGGTGGGACAGCGCCGGGTGAAGGTCGGCTGGTTCGAGCTGACGGAGCCCCAGCAGGTCAACCTCACCCTGCTGAGCGGCCGCACCATCACGCTCCTGGCCATCCCGCCGGAGACCGAGCCCGACACGGCCCAGTGGCTGCTCGACCGGGCCGCCGACCCCGGCAACACCCTGCAGTCGAGCGAGCTGCTGGCCGCAGCCCGCCCGTCCCCGGCCGCCACGGGGCGCTCGGCTGCCACGGGATTCCCCGCGACCACGGAGGTCCCGGTGACCCCGGGCGCAGCACCCGCGCCGGTGGCCACGCCCCTGCCGGCCTGAGTCGCCGGCAGGGGCAGGGCAGGGCTCAACCGGCCTGCAGCTCCTCCAGCAGCGCCTCGAGGCGCTCGTCGCCCTCGCGGACCCCGACCTCCATCCCGTTCTCGACCATGCCGTCACGGTCCGCGAGGGACGGGAAGGCACTGACGTTGCGCGCGATGGTGCGGCCGTCCTGCTCCTCGAGCACGAGCGTCTCGAGCGAGACGTGGCCGGGCAGGCCCTCCCACTCGAACGTGCGGATCGTCAGGTCCGGGGAGGGGTTGCCGTGGAAGACCCCGTGGAAGCCGAACTCGTGACCCTCATCGTCGACGTGGACGAAGCGCCACCGTCCACCGTCACGCAGGTCGTGCTCCTCCACGCGCATCGTCAGCCGGTGGGGCCCGAGCCACTGCACGAGCAGCTCGGGGTCGGTGTAGGCCCGGAACACCAGGTCCCGCGGCGCGTCGAACTCGCGCGTGATCTCGATCAGCGGCACGCCGGGCTCAGCGGTGATCTCGGTCTTGGCCATCGCCTTCTCCTTTCGCTGTGACCGCGGTGCGGTCAGGGGCGCCCTCCGGCGCCCCCTGCAAGGCGGCGAGCAGCTCGTCGAGCCGCTCGTGGCTCTCGTCCCAGAAGCTCTGGTATCGCGCCAGCCAGGTGGTCGCCTCGCGCAACGGCTCCGCCTCCAGGTGGCTGAGCCGGGCGGTCGCCCGCCGGGTGCGCGAGATCAGGCCGGCACCCTCTAGCACCTTGAGGTGCTTGGAGATCGCCGGCTGGGAGACGTCGAAGGGCTCGGCCAGCTCGGCGACCGTCGCCGGCCCGTCCATCAGCCGGAGCAGGATCGCCCGCCTGATCGGGTCGGCGAGGGCGCCGAAGAGGAGGCTGAGCCGGTCCGTCGCCATCAATAACCACCTAGTTCTAGAACGAACAGGTTCTAGAGTGCGCCTCGGGACCGACCGGGGTCAAGAGGGCAGGGCTGTCTGCCCGCCCCGGTATCGCGCCGCGCACCACCCGCCCGCGCGCCCCGGATGCCGGGGCCAACCTGCAAGGTCGCCGGCGGCCACGACTCCGCGGCGGCCACGGGCCGCGGCCACCCGGCATACAGGCGGGTCTGTGCAGCGGGCCGGCCGGCTAGAGGCCGGCCTGTGCCGTGACCCGGCCCGATCTCACGGCCGCGAGGAGGGCTTCGTAATCCCGCTCGTTCTGGTCGGCGTAGGCGGCGGAGAAGCGCGCGACCGCCCGGTCGAAGGCGTCGCCGCGGCCCAGGTAGGCCGCGATGGCGATCCGGTCGCCCCAACGGGCGTGCGCCCGGGCCAGCGTCCCGCCGCAGAGCCGGGCGTAGGCCTTGGCGCCCGGCACGCGCATGGTCTCCACGTCGGCCGAGCCCTTCCAGTCGTGGAACTGGCGGATGTAGTAGTCCCGGATCTGGCCGTCGATGTCGGTGACGCGCTGCCAGCCCAGGAAGATGTCGCTGGCCGCCTGCATCAGCCGCTGGCCCACCACGACGCGCTGGCCGTGGTGCCCGTGGGCGTCCGGGCCGAGGAAGCGTTCGAGGACCGAGGGCTGCGCCTCCTTGGCCTGGAGGAACAACGGGTCCCGCTCGTCCCGGCCGACCATGAGGAAGATCCAGCAACGGGTCCCGACGCTGCCGACGCCGACCACCTTGCGTGCCATGTGGACGTACTGGAACTCCTCGACGGGATGGTGCTGGTGGGCCAGGGTCCGCCGGTAGGAACGGATCAGCCGCTGGACGGAGCGCTCGGCCTGCCGGCGGGACTCCCGCGACATGACGAGCTCCTCGAGCGGCACGATGAGCGGCGGGTCGCTGGCGATGCGCAGCTCACCGTCGCGGTCGTGGGTCCGCTTGGCGAACACCCGCACGCTGTCCCGGGTGCGCGCCTTCGCGATGTCCTTGGCCGCCTCCTGCGCCTCCTTGCGTCCCAGGCGCTTCTGGCTCACCTGCGTCTCCAGCCACCCGGCGAGCTGCCCGCTCTCCATGTGGGCGTACCAGGCGTCGAGCGTGCCCATCGCCGCGGCGGCGCGCATGGTGGTCCGGTACTCCTCCACGGCTGCGAGGACGATGTCGCGGCGGTCGTCGGGGGCGAAGCCACGGTCCCGGCCGGCGATCTCGAAGCTGGCGCCCAACCGCTTCACGTCCCACTCCCACGGGCCGGGCAGGGTCTCGTCGAAGTCGTTGATGTCGAACATCAGCTGCCGCTCCGGTGAGGCGAACACACCGAAGTTCGACAGGTGCGCATCGCCGCACAGCTGCACCGTGATGCCGGAGCGGGGGCTTGCCGCCAGGTCGGAGGCCATGAGCAGCGCCGCGCCGCGGTAGAACGTGCCGGGCGAGACCAGCATCCGCCCGTACCGGATCGGCACGAGCTCGGGGACCCGGCTCGTGGCCTGCTCCTCGAGCAGCGCGACCGGGTCCATCCGCTCTGCCGGAGGCGCCCACCGGCCATGGGCCGACCTCGGCACGGCGGCCCGCGCCGCCCTGCCCCTCGCCATGCGCTCCTCGGGGCTGCGGTGGACCACCCCGTCGGGGCGGGTCCGCTGGCGTCCCGGGACGCCCCCGCCCGGAGACGTCACGCCGGCCGGTCTGCTCAGCTGGTCGACACCATGGGTCACAGTCATCGGGACCACCTCGCGCGCCAGTCTCGCACCGCTGCCGGCCCCGCGGATCCCCCCACGAGGCCCCCGACGGTCGCCCGACCGTCGCCCGACCGTCGCCCGCCAGGGATGGTGTCCCGCGCGCCCCGGTGTCGGGGACGCGTCACGGCGTCAGGGCGTGTGCCGGTCCTTGAGCAGGCCGACCGCCTTCTCGACGCGCCGCTGCCGGGTCTCGGGCTTCTTCGCCTGCTCGATGGGCAGCACGTACCACTGCTGCCGGCTGAACGAGAGCCCGTCGAAGAACGCTCGCGCCTCCGGCTCACCCTCCAGGGCGAGGGCCAGGTCGGCCGGCACCGCGACCTCGCGGGGGTCGGTGTCGAGCTCGAGATGCACCTCCACCTTGTCCCCGGCCCCCACCCCGGAGGCCTCGCGGTGCTCCGCGCTCAACGAGACGAGGTACTCACCGCCCATCGGCGCCACGGAGCTGCGGTAGGTGTAGCGGTCGTCGATCGTCACCCGCACGGGAGGGCGCTTGCCCGCGCCCAGCGCCTCCACGACGTCCGCGGGGACGGGGATCCCGGTGCTGGTCCTCCCACTGAGCCGGATCACGGCCGCGAACGTGGTGCTCGCACTCATTGCGCCTCCAACGGCGAAGCGGTCAGGACCCTCACCGTAGCCCCGGGAAGGAGAGGCGCTCGCCAGCATCAACCGCGCGGCTGGACATGAAAGAGGAGAGGGACCTCCCTCTCCATTTTCAATCTATAGCGCAGTGGGGGGCTTGCGGCAAGGCCCGGGTGTTGCCTGAGAATCGCCGGCCGAGGCCAGAACCCACGGCGCATTGCGCTGCCCGATCGGAGCTGATCGCGTGACCCTCCTGCCCACCAGCGCCTTCAACCTTCCCGACCACCTCACCGCCAAGGCCGACCCGGCCCTGATCGCCGCCGACGAGCAGCACTTCGCCGCCCTCGCGGCGAGCCTCGAGCGCTCCATCGCCGACCTGTCCGACCGTCTCGACGCCGAGCGCCACGCCCCCGGTGGAGCCGGTCAGCACGCGATGGAGCGGGACATGCAGATCCACCGGCTGACCGCTCGCCTGCGTGCCCTGCGTCGCTTCGGGCTGGACCTGTGCCTGGGGCACATGGTCGGCACCGAGGACGCCGAGCCCGTGTATGTCGGCCGGCTCGGTCTCAAGGACGGCGACGGCCGGACGCTGCTGGTCGACTGGCGCTCCCCGGCGGCCGAGCCGTTCTTCGGCGCGACCCACGGGAACCCGATGGGGCTGGCCAGCCGCCGCCGGTACCGCTGGACGGGCGGCCGGGTCAGCGACTACTGGGACGAGGTGTTCACCCCGGACGGGCTGGTCGGGCGCGCCGCGCTGGACGACCAGTCCGCCTTCATCGCCTCCCTCGGCAGCCACCGCTCGGCCCGGATGCGCGACGTCCTCGGCACCATCCAGGCCGACCAGGACGCGATCATCCGCGCGGGAGCCCGCGGCGCGCTCGTCGTCGACGGCGGCCCGGGCACCGGCAAGACCGTGGTCGCCCTGCACCGCTCGGCATACCTCCTCTACTCCGACCCACACCTGGGGCACCGCCGCGGCGGCGTGCTGTTCGTCGGTCCGCACCAGCCCTACCTCGCCTACGTCGCCGACGTCCTCCCCGGCCTCGGGGAGGAGGGTGTGCAGACGTGCACGCTGCGGGACCTCGTCCCCGAGGGGGCCGCCGCCGCGGTGGAGGCCGACCCGGAGGTGGCGCGACTGAAGTCGTCCGCGGCCATGGTGGAGGCGATCGATCCGGCAGTCCGGCTGTACGAGGAGCCACCCACCCAGGGAATGGACGTCGAGACCCCCTGGGGCGACGTGTGGCTCAGCGCCCGGGACTGGGCTGCGGCGTTCGAGGCTCCCGACCCCGGCACCCCGCACAACGAGGCGCGCGAGGAGATCTGGGGCGAGCTCGTCTACCTCCTCGCCGGCAAGCTCGAGGACGAGGACGCCTCGACCGACCAGCTGCGCCGGTCGATGCAGCAGAACCGGGAGCTCGTCACCACCTTCAACAGGGCGTGGCCGGTGCTCGAGGCCACCGACCTCGTCGGGGACCTGTGGACGGTTCCGGCCTACCTCCGCCTGTGCGCGCCGTGGCTGTCCCCCGAGGAGGTGAAGGTGCTGCGGCGTGCCGACCCCGAGGCGTGGACGGTGTCCGACATCCCGCTCCTGGACGCGGCCCGGCAGCGTCTCGGCGACCCCGAGGCCTCACGACGGCAGCGCCGCCAGGAGGCCGCCATCGCGGCCGGGCGCGCGGAGATGGCCCGGGTCATCGAGCACCTGATCGCGAGCGACGACTCCGAGATGCACGTCATGTCGATGCTGCGTCACCCGGACCTGCAGGAGAACCTCGTCGACGTGGACGCCGTGCCCCGCGCGGACCCCGACCTGCTCGCGGGCCCGTTCGCGCACGTCGTCGTCGACGAGGCCCAGGAGCTGACCGACGCCGAGTGGCAGATGCTGCTGCTGCGCTGTCCCTCGCGCAGCCTCACCATCGTCGGTGACCGCGCCCAGGCACGGCACGGCTTCACGGAGTCATGGGAGGAGCGCCTGCGGCGGATCGGGCTCGACCACGTCGACCTGGCGTCCCTGAGCATCAACTACCGGACGCCGGAGGAGGTCATGGCCGAGGCCGAGCCGGTTATCCGTGCGGCGCTCCCGGACGCCAACGTGCCGACCTCGATCCGCGAGAGCGGGGTCCCGGTCACCCACGGCTCCACCTCGGACCTCGACGCCGTCCTCGACTCCTGGCTGGCAGCCCACGCCCAGGGCGTCGCCTGCGTCATCGGCGCCGCGGCCTCCGGGCCGGCGGTCCCGGCCAGGCCCCGGGTCCGGTCGCTGACCCCGGAGCTGGCCAAGGGGCTCGAGTTCGACCTGGTCGTCCTCGTCGACCCCGAGACGTTCGGACCGGGCATCGAGGGAGCGGTCGACCGCTACGTCGCGATGACCCGCGCGACCCAGCAGCTGGTCATCCTCACCAGTGCCCTCATCCCTTCCGGGTGATGACGACGGCCGCCCACGTTGGTCTGCTGGGCACACTGGCCTGCTCGCCCGCCCGCGACCCGGTGGTGCGGCGAGGACACGGGACGGGACACGCCGACATGGGGACGGCACGGACGCCGACGACACCACTGGAGGGGTTGAGACATGGCCACCTCTTCAGCAGCGCCCACACCAACACCGGACGCGCCCAGCCCTCGGGAGGTGGTCCGGAGCCGCGGATACCTGGTGCTGCTGGTCTTCGGAGCCGTGATGGGGATCCCGGTGGCCGTGATCGCGTACGCCTTCCTGCAGGTGGTGGCCGCAGGCCAGAAGTACGTCTTCACCACCCTGCCCGGTGAGCTCGGCTTCAGCGGCACCCCAGCCTGGTGGCCGCTGCCGATGCTGACCCTCTGCGGCCTGCTCGTGGCGCTGACCCTGCGCTACCTGCCGGGGACGGGCGGCCACCACCCGGCGGAGGGCTTCAAGGCTGGAGGGGCGGTCGCTGCACGGGACCTGCCCGGCATCGCCCTGGCGGCACTCGCCACCCTCGTCCTGGGCGCGGTGCTCGGCCCCGAGGGACCGCTGATCCTCATCGGTACCGGCGTCGCCGTCCTGGTCGTGCACCTGGTGAAGCGCGACGCGCCGGAGAAGGCCGTCCTGGTGATCGGCGCGGCGGGAAGCTTCGCGGCCATCTCGACCCTGCTGATCTCGCCGCTGGTGGGAGCGTTCATGCTGCTGGAGGTGGCCGGCATCGGCGGGGGGATGGCGAGCGTCGTGCTGGCCCCGGGTCTCCTGGCCGCCGGGCTTGGCGCGCTGGTGTTCGTGGGGCTGGACTCCTTGACCGGGTTCGGGATCTTCTCCCTCGCCGTGCCGCACCTGCCACCCGCCACCACCCCCACCGGGGCGGAGTTCGGGTGGGCGATCGGGATCGGCCTGGGCGCGGCCGTGCTGGGCACCGCCATCCGCCGGCTGGCGCTCCAGCTGCAGCCGGTCGTCGAGCGTCGCCGGGTCCTGCTCACCCCGCTGGTCGGACTGGCCATCGGCGGGCTGGCCGTCCTCTTCGCCCAGGTCACCGGCCAGAGCTCCTCCCAGGTGCTCTTCTCCGGTCAGGCGTCGCTGGCGCCCCTGATCCAGGGGGCCGGCAGCTGGTCGGTCGGTGCCCTCGTGCTGCTCATCCTCTGCAAGGGCCTGGCCTACAGCGCTTCGTTGAGCAGCTTCCGGGGTGGGCCGACCTTCCCCGCCATGTTCATCGGCGCCGCCGCGGGCATCGCCTTGTCCCACCTGCCGGGCCTGCCGATGATCGACGCCGTCGGCATGGGCATCGGGGCGATGACCGTGGTCATGCTGGGAGGGCTGCCGCTGACCTCGGTGCTGCTCACGCTGGTGTTCCTGCAGGCCGACGCCGTGAACCTGGTCTCCGTCGTGATCGTGGCCGTCGTCGTCGCCTGGGTCACCGCGGCCCGGCTGTCGCGCTGGGCGACACCACGGCCGCACGCAGCCGCCATGGCGCAGAGCCCATCGGCTCCAGCCAGCGCAGGCTGACCGATCCTCCGTCTGCGGCACTGCCGCACGAGACGACAAAGGCCCTCTCCCGGGATCCGGGAGAGGGCCTTTGTCCATGGGTGGAGCTGAGGGGACTCGAACCCCTGACCCCCTCGTTGCGAACGAGGTGCGCTACCAGCTGCGCCACAGCCCCATGGTGCGCGCCACACGATAACACCACCGGCGCGCTGCGCTGAAACCCGGCTCAGCCCAAGGACTCCAGCGCCGCCAGGTCCTCCACGTCCGGCTCCCAGAGCCCGGCCTGCGCGTTGGAGCGCACCTGGTCCGGGCGGGTCACCCCGGCGATGACGGAGGTGACCGCCGGCTGCGCCGCGAGGCCACCCATGGCCACCTGGAGCATCGTCAGGCCGCGCTCCGCCGCGAAGGCCTCCAGCGCCTCGATCCGGTCCCAGTCGGCCCCGTCGAACCGCGCCTGCTCGACCGCCAGGCGTGAGCCCGACGGCGCCGCCTCGCCGCGCTTGTACTTGCCGGTCAGCAGGCCGTACTCCAGCGGGAAGTACGGCAGGATCCCCACGCCGAGCTGCTCGCAGGCCGGCACCAGCTCGGCCTCGACCGAGCGGTCCAGCAGCGAGTAGCGGTTCTGCGCCGAGATGAACCGCTCGTAGCCGCCGGCCCGCGCCGTCCAGTCGGCGTCGACGAGCTCCCACCCAGCGAAGTTGGAGCACCCGACGTAGCGGACCTTGCCCTCCAGCACGAGCTCGTGCAGCGCCGCCAGGGTCTCCTCGATCGGAGTCACCGGGTCGGGCTGGTGCAGCTGGTAGAGGTCGATCCAGTCCGTACCGAGCCGGCGCAGGCTCGCCTCCACGGCCTTGCGCACGTAGCGCCGCGAGCCGCGCACGCCGAAGTCCGGGCCGTTCTTGCCCTGCATGTCCATGCCGAACTTCGTGGCCACCACGACATCGTCCCGCCGCGAGCCGAGCGCCCGGCCCAGCAGCGTCTCGCTCGCCCCCGGCTCGATGCCGTAGATGTCCGCGGTGTCGAACAGGGTGATGCCCTCCTCGATCGCCGCGTCGACGATCGCGACGGTCGCCTCCGCGTCGGCACGCCGGCTGAACGCGTTGCAGCCGATCCCGACCGTGCTGACCATCAGGCCGGAGGTGCCGAGGGGACGGTAGGTCATGTCAGCCATGCCCCCACCCTAGGCAGCAGCCCGGTATGCCGGGTGGCCGGCTCAGGCGCCGGCGGCGGCGCGGCGGTCGAGCAGGCCGTCGAGCTCGCCCTCGGCGACGACGGCACCGAAGGTGGAGGCCACGGCCGGCGCCGGGACGGGGGCCGGCTGCGCGGGCACCACGGCCCGGGCCTTCATCGTGTAGGTCGGCTTGGGCACGGGCACCGGCTGCCAGGCGTCCGGGTCGACGATCGTGGCCGGCTCGGCCTCCGCGTCGGCGAGACTCGAGGACGAGGCGGCGGTCGCGGACGCACCCGCAGCGGCCACCTCGGTGGACCGGGGGGTCCCGGACGCCGGGGGCGCGGACACCTCGGGGTGGGCCACGGACCGTGCCGACAGGGCGGCCGGCTGCGACGGGGCCGCACGGCGCGGCTCGGCGCCGGCGGCAACCGCCTCACGGGCGCGCAACCAGGCGGCGCGGCGGGCCGCGCGCTCGACCTGGGCCGCGCGGCGCAGCCAGGCCAGGTCGGCGAGCAGCAGGCCGAGGGCGGCCAGGCTGCTCCACCAGCCGAGGACACCGAAGCCGCCCAGCGGCAGGGTCACGAGCAGCAGGACGAGGGAACCCAGGAAGGACAGGCCGCGCAGGCGACGGGCCGGCACCCCGGCCACGTGGTGCCGGCGGGGCGCGGGGCCGGCCTCGTGGTGGGCGGCCGCCGGGCGGAAGGTCTCGGGACGGCTCTCCACGTCGGATGCCTCGGGGCGTGCCGGGCGGGGCTGCTCGGTCACGGCCGCAGCGCGGTGCACCTGTCCTTCGGGACGCGAGGGGCGGGTCGGGCTCACGGCGTACGAGCGGGGCGCGGCGCCGGCGGTGGCCTCCGCGAGGGGGCCCCGGCGCTCGAGCACGCGCATGGCGTCGGAGTACCGGTCGACCGAGCGGGCGGTCGCCAGGTGCTCCCGACGACGCACCCAGTGCTGGAGGAGATAGGCAGCCCAGATCGCGATGATGACGAGGAAGATCAGGCTGCTGGGTTGCACGGACCAGACGCTATGGGTCGCCGGGGCTAGGGTCGTGGACCCGCGTCGGTGTGTCGCCAATGTGGCGCGTGGTGCAGGTGGTTCCACCGGTCGATGAGCCGCTCGCCGACGAGGTCCTCGGTCGTCAGCGCGAAGGTCCGGTGGTCCCGCCACGCGCCGTTGATGTGCAGGTAGCGCTGCCGCAGCCCCTCGTCGCGGAAGCCGAGCTTGGTCACCACCTTCAGGCTGGCAGCGTTGTCCGGTCGGATGTTGACCTCGACCCGGTGCAGGCCCACCGCGCCGAGCGCGTAGTCGGTCAGCAGCGCCAGTGACAGCGGCGCGATCCCTTGTCCCGCAACGGATCTGGCCACCCAGTAGCCGGCGGCCCCCGAACGCATCGAGCCCCAGGTCACCCCGAAGAGGTGCATCTGCCCGACCAGCCGGCCGTCGAGGGAGATCGCGAACGGCAGCATCCGGCCGTCGACCGCCTCGCGGTTGAAGTAGCGCACCATCTGCCGGTAGCCCACCCGGCCGCTCACCGGCTCCGGCGCGGTGGCCTCCCACTCGTGCAGCCACTCGGCGTTGTCGCGGCGCAGCGCCTCCCACTCCTTGCGCTGGCGCAGCCGCAGCGGCCCGAGCTCGACCGTGGACCCGCCGGGCAGTGTGGCCGACAGGTTCACGGGCCACGGCAGGGTCATCGGTGGTCGCCGCCTCGCACCTGCGAGATGGCGTGGGCCACCACGGGTTCGAGCACCGCCAGGCCGTCGCGCACCCCACCGGTGGAGCCCGGCAGGTTGACGACCAGGGTCGGGCCGGCGAGACCGGCCACCCCGCGGGAGAGCATCGCCGTGGGGACCCCGGCGGCGACGCCGGCCGCCCGGATCGCCTCGGCGATGCCGGGCACCATCCGGTCCACGACCCGACCGGTCGCCTCGGGAGTGCCGTCGGTGGGGGTCAGCCCGGTGCCGCCGGTGGTGAGCACGAGGTCCGGTCCGGCGGCCACGGCCGCACGCAGCGCCTCCTCGACGTCCGGACCGTCGGCGACGACGATCGGCTCGCCGACCTCCAGCCCCCAGCCCCGCAGCGCCTCGACGATGACCGGCCCGGACCGGTCGGGGTAGACACCACCGGCCGCCCGCGTCGAGCAGGTGATGACGACGGCGCTGTTCATGCCTCGCTCCAGTCCCCCGAACGCCCGCCCGACTTGGCGGTCACCCGCACGTCGGTGATCCGGGCGTGCTTGTCGACCGCCTTGACCATGTCGATGAGGGCCAGCGCAGCCACGCTCACGCAGGTGAGCGCCTCCATCTCGATGCCGGTCCGGTCGGCGGTGCGCACCGCCGCGGTGATGTCGACCCCGTCGTCCACCACCACGAGGTCCACCTCGACGCCGTGGACCCCCACGGGGTGCGCCAGCGGGATGAGCTCGGGGGTGCGCTTGGCGGCCTGGATGCCCGCGATCCGCGCGACGGCCAGGGCGTCCCCCTTGGGCACGGTGCCGCCACGCAGGGCGGCGACCGCCGCCGGCGAGAGCAGCACCCGGCCGGCCGCCCGTGCCCGGCGCGCCGTGACCGGCTTCGCGCTGACGTCGACCATGTGGGCCGTGCCGTCCGCGCGGACGTGGGTCAGCGGCCGCTCCTCCATCACGCCTCCATGATGGCGCCGAGTGGGTGGCAGCGGACCACGTCGCCTTCGCTCACCTCGGTCACCGAGGCCGGTATGACGGCCAGGCAGTTGGCCGCGGCCAGCCCGCCGAGCACGTGCGAGCCCTGCGAGCCCACGAGGGACACCACGAAGTCGCAGTCCTGGCCGTTGCTGCCGGTGGCCCGGCTGGGCCGCAGGACGGCGCGGGCGAACTGGGTCTTGCCCGCCGGGGCGGACCAGCCGCCCTCGACGACCGCGGGGACCAGCGACGTCTCGTGCTCGGGGCGCCCCGCCATCGCCCGCAGCGCGGGCGCGACGAACACCTCGAAGGAGACCATGGCGCTGACCGGGTTGCCGGGCAGCGTGAACACCGGGGTCTCCTCCTCGCCGAGGACACCGAAGCCCTGGGGCATGCCGGGCTGCATCGACACCTTGTCGAACTGCACCGTCTCGACCCGGGACAGCACCTCCTTGACGGTGTCGTAGGCCCCCGCGCTGACGCCGCCGGTGGTGATGACCGCGTCGGCGCGCACGAGCTGGTCCTCCAGCGTCGCCATCAGCTCGGTGGCGTCGTCGACCACCGGGCCGACCCGGAAGGGCACAGCCCCCAAGGCCCGCACCGCCGCCGTCAGCATGAGCCCGTTGCTGTCGACCACCTGGCCGAAGCCCGCCTTCTGGCCGACCTCGACCAGCTCGTCACCGGTCGAGACCACCACGACCCGGGGCTTGGGCACCACCCGCACGGCCGACCGGCCGGCGGCGGCGAGCAGGGCCAGCTGGCGCGAGCCGAGCCGCCCGCCGGCGCGCAGCACCATGTCCCCCTCGTGCACGTCGTCCCCGACGGGGCGCACGTGCTGGCCGACCTCCACCGCGGACTCGATCGCGACGGTGGCGAGCCCGGCGTCGGTCCGCTCGACCGGGACGACGGCGTCGGCCCCGTGCGGCAACGGCGCGCCGGTCATGATCCGCATCGACTGCCCCGGCGCCAGGCTGAGCGCCTTGGTGTTGCCCGCCGCGATGTCGTTGACGACGGGCAGGCGCACCGGCGCCGCCGGGGTGGCGGCGGCGACGTCCGCCGCATGCACGGCATACCCGTCCATGGCGGAGTTGGTGAACCCGGGCAGGTCGGCCGCGCTGCGGACGTCCTCGGCGAGCACGCACCCGAGCGCGTCCATCAGGCCCAGCTCGATGGGAGGCAGCCGCCGGACCGTGTCGAGGATCCGGCCAAGGTGCTGCTCGACGCTGATCACGCGACCGGGGAGTCCTGCGCCACGTCCTCGCGGCCGGCCACGAACTCCTGCAGCCACGCGCCGAAGTCCGTCCCGAGCTCGCGGTGCTCGACGGCCAGGCGCACGACCGCCTTGAGGTAGTCGAGGCGGTCGCCGGTGTCGTAGCGGCGGCCGCGGAAGATCACGCCGTGGACCCCGCCGCCGAGCTCGGTCGAGGCCGCCCGCTCCTGGAGCGCGTCGGTGAGCTGGATCTCGTTGCCGCGCCCGGGCGGCGTCTTGGCCAGGACCTCGAAGATCGACGGGTCGAGCACGTAGCGGCCGATGACCGCGAGGTTGGACGGCGCGTCGGAGGGGTCGGGCTTCTCGACCAGGCCGGTGATGCGCACGACGTCACTGTCGCCGTCGCGCTCGACGGCCGCGCAGCCGTAGAGGTGGACCGAGTCCGCGGGCACCTCCATCAGGGCGACGACGCTGCCGCCGCGCTCCTGCTGCACCGCGATCATCTGCTCGAGCAGCCGGTCGCGGGCGTCGATCAGGTCGTCGCCGAGCAGCACGGCGAACGGGTTGTTGCCGACGTGGTCGGCCGCGCAGAGCACCGCGTGGCCCAGGCCCTTGGGCTCGCCCTGGCGCACGTAGTGGACGTTGGCGAGGCTGGTGGACTTGCGCACCCGCGCCAGGCGGAGCTGGTCGCCCTTGGCCTCCAGCGCCTGCTCGAGCTCCCAGTGGCGGTCGAAGTGGTCCTCCAGGGCGGCCTTGTTGCGCCCGGTGACCATGAGCACGTCCTTGAGGCCGGCGCGGGTCGCCTCCTCCACGACGTACTGGATGGCGGGCTTGTCGACGACGGGGAGCATCTCCTTGGGCGTCGCCTTGGTGGCGGGCAGGAACCGGGTGCCGAGGCCGGCAGCCGGGATCACCGCCTTGAGCACGGGGGACGATCCGTTGCGGGAGGTGGACGCTGTCATGCCGTGAGGTTATCGGTGCTGGGCGACGGCCGCGGTCACTCGGTCCCTTCCGCGCCGCTTGGCCTGGGACAGCGCGGCGTCCGCCGCCCGCATGAGCTCGGTCGAGGTGGTCGCCTGCTGGGGCCACGAGGCCACGCCCATGCTGACGCGCACGTCGACCACGCCGTCCTCGATCGAGAAGCCCGAGCCGCGAATCGCCTGGTGCAGGTGGGCCGCGAGCTCGAGGGCCTCCTCCGGGCCGAGCTCGGGGCACACGACCGCGAACTCCTCCCCGCCGTAGCGGGCGACGGTGTCGACCGAGCGGATGTTGGCCGCGACCCGCTGGGCCATGCCGTGCAGGATCGCGTCGCCGGCGCCGTGGCCGTGGCTGTCGTTGAGGTCCTTGAAGTGGTCGATGTCCAGCAGCAGCAGGGACACGCTGCGGCCGAAGTGCTGGGCCCGGTCCACCTCGCGCGCCAGCGTGGTGGTGAGCATGCGCAGGTTGCCGACGCCGGTGAGCGGGTCGATCACCGACATGCGCTGCGCCTTGCGGTGCAGCATCGCGTTGTCGATGGCGATGCCGGCCGGCCCCGTGATCGAGGTCAGCATCGCCTGGTCCTCGACGGTGTAGGACTGCCCGTCGCCGGTGCGCTCCACGACCAGCGCCCCCAGCATCATCTCGCCGCGGTGCAGCGGGGCGGCCATGGCCGGTCCGTCACGCAGGGTGACGTCCTCGCGCGACCCGGCCACGAGCCGGCGGACCACCCCGTCGGCCACGACCTGGCCCGGGAGGTTGTCGCCGACCGGCACCCGGCGCACCCCGGTCCGCGCGGCCCCTCCCGGCCAGACGACCCGGGCCACGAGGCTGTTGCCCTCGACCAGCCAGGCAGTCACGCGCTGGCTGTCGGTCGCCGTTGCGCTGATGCCGCAGACGGCCGAGAGCAGGCCGTCGAGGTCGTGCGTGCGCTGGAGGGCGTCGCCGAGGCGCTGGACGTTCTGGCGCAGGCGGTCCCGGCTGTCCTGGATCTCGGTCATCCGCAGGTCCAGCTGGCCGGCCATGTGGTTGAAGCTGCTGGCCAGCCGGGCCACCTCGTCCTTGCCGTTGACCGGCAGCCGCACCGCCAGGTCGCCGCGGGCGGCCCGCTCGGCAGCCACGGTCAGGGCGAGGACCGGCTGGGTGAGCTGTCGGGCCAGCCACCACACCAGCACCGCACCGACGGCCAGCGCGAGGGTGAGCAGACCCCACGTGAGGGCCGAGGTGGCGAGGCGGCTCGGCGCCTTCATCGCGGCGACGACCACGCAGGGACGTCCCGTGCCGGTCGACGCGCGGACGATGTGCATCCCGCTGATGGCGGCCGGCTTGCCCAGCCGCATCCGCGCGGCGGCGGCAGCGAGCGGCCGGGCCGTGGTCCCGACGCCGGTGGCGGTCACCCCGCCGTCAGGGCAGGCGGCCGCCAGGCGGACGTCGTTGGGGGCTCCGACGGCAGCCCGCCAGGCCTCGAGCTGCCGGCCGTCCAGGGGCGTCGCGACCACGACGAGCACCGGCCCCTGCGCCGTCTTGGTCGCCGCCGAGTAGGTGATCAGTGCCGGGCCCGGCACGGTCGAGAGCACCGGGGCGGCGGACGCGCCGTGCAGGCTGGTCGACACGACCGTGGGCGTGCCCGCGGATTCGCCGGGGCTGGAGCACAGGTGGGGCACTGGCTTGGCCTCCGCCACGCCGGGCGGCGCGGTCCCGGCCCGGGCCAGCACGATGCCGTTGCGGGAGACCGCGGCGAAGCGGACGGCCTGGCGCAGGTGCTGGCGCAGGGCCTCGACGGGGGTCTCGCCATTCTTGATGTCGTTGCCGACCAGCCGGGCCGAAGCCACCAGGTCCACGCAGGTCTCGGCCTGCAGGGCCGAGACCGCTTCCGCCACCACCTTCAGGCTCGACTGGGCCTGGAGCTTGTCGTGGGCCGGGACCACCACGGCCACCACGACGCCGGTGCCGAGCAGCAGCGGCAGCAGCACCGAGCCCAGGATCACGGCGAGCCGGTTACGGACGGACACGGCACCTTCTTTCGCGGGCGGACCCGCCATCGTGGCACGTCGCCGACCACGGCTGCGGGGGTCTTGACCAAGCGGTTACAGGACAATCCCTACATGAGCACCACGAGCCCGACAACGGCCAAAACGTCACTGCGACGGGAGATCCGCGCGAGTCGTCGCGCGAAGGTTACCGAGCGTGACCGCCTGGCCGACGGCGAGGCCATCGCCTCCGCCATCCTCGCAGCCCTGCCGGCCGACGTCACCTCCGTGGCGGCCTACGAGGCCCTGCCCACCGAGCCCCCCACCGACGTGCTCATCGACGCCCTGGTGGCACGCGGCATACAGGTGCTCGTGCCCGTGCTGCTGCCCGACAACGACCTCGACTGGAGGGCCGCCGGGAGCGGGGCCGGCGTCACCGCTCCCCTGGGCCGCGGGGCGATCGCGGCCGTCGATGTGGTCGTCGCGCCCGCCCTCGCCGTCGACCACGGCGGGGTCCGCCTCGGCCAGGGCGGCGGCAGCTACGACCGGGCCCTGGCCCGCCGCTCCCCCACCGCCCGGGTCGTCGCGGTCGTCAACGACGAGGAGTATGTCGAGGGCCCCCTGCCGCACGAGCCCCACGACGCCGGGGTGGACGCGGTGGTCACCCCGGGTCGGGGGCTCGTGGCGGTGCGGCTGGAGGGGTAGGTCCTCAGCCCTTGGCGGCGCCGGGCACCAGCGTGAGCTCGTCCTCGGTCGCCGCCCGGACGGCCTTGTCGCTGAACGGCCAGGCGAAGGTCTCGTTGCGCGACCACGCGTCGACCTGGTCGGCGTAGTGGTCGCTGAAGGCGTGACCCGAGGCACCGGTCTGGTTCACCCAGCGTGAGCCGTCGAGGTTGCCGAGGTCGACGACCATCCGCATCGACGGCGCCCAGTCCACGTTGTAGCCCTCGCCGGCGTTCCAGCCGTTGGCGTCGACGATCGAGGACCCGCCGGGCATGTCGATCGGCCCACGGTTGAACAGCATCTGCACGTAGCCGGGGACCCCGTCGCCGCCGAGGACCTGATGCTTCAGCTCGAGGCGGTGCAGCCGGCCCCACTGCCACGTCACCGGGTCCTTGCCCAGCTGCTTGGTCAGCTCGAGACGGGCCTGCACCATCGCCTGGCGCAGGATCTCGTCGCGGCCCTCGAGGACGCCCGCGGTCCCCTTGTTGTCCCACCAGGTGTCCCGGGGCTTGTCGAGCATCCCCTGGACGACCTGCATCCAGTGGCCGCCGCCGTCGGCCTTGAGGTCCTTGGGCAGCTCGTCGTCGAAGGTCAGCTCGAGCAGGTTGCTCCACACCGCGTTGTAGTAGGCCGCGGCCGCCCCGTCGGGCGACTCACCCACCGGCGTGGTGTGGTTCCAGTGCTTTAGCAGGTTCTGGGCGTCGGCCGTGAACGGGTCGACCTTGAGCGAGAGCAGGTGCTTGACCAGCTGCGGGGCGAAGGTGTTGACCGTGTCGCCCTGGATCTGCGCCATGCGGGCCGGCGTCACCTTGGGCGTGGCGTTCAGCAGGTCGCGGATCCGCTGCGCCCGGAAGCCGTAGTCCCACTCGGTGGTGAGGAACGGCGACTGGCTCTCGGTCACCGCCTGGTTGGCGGCCACGAGGTAGCCCTCCGGCGGGTCGAAGGACGTCGGCATGTCCTTGAACGGCACGAAGCCGTGCCAGTCGTAGCGGGAGTCCCAGCCGGGGGCCGGCCAGTAGCCGGGCGGGGCGTCCTTGACCGCCGACCGGCGGACGGGGACCTGGCCCGGCGCCTGGTAGCCGATGTGGCCGTTGACGTCGGCGTAGACGAGGTTCTGCGAGGGCACCTGGAAGTTCTTCGCCGCGGTGCGGAACTGCTCGAAGCTCTGCGCCCGGTCGATCGCGAACAGCGCGTCGGCGGTCCGGCCGGGGAGCAGCCCCGTCCAGGCGAGGGACACGTCATACGTGCTGGGGTCCTTCTGGCCGTCGACGGGCGCGTTGCGGCCGGCGTCGGCGACGGCTGGCAGCACGTCGGACATCAGCGGGCCGTGGGTGGTGTCGCGGACCGTGATCGTGACGTCGTTGCCGCCGGCGACCTTGATCGTCTCCTGGCGCGTCTTGAGCGGGACGTAGCGGCCGTCACGCAGCACCTGGTCGCCGCTGACCTTCTCGAGGTAGAAGTCGCTCACGTCCGGCGCGAGGTTGGTGAAGCCCCAGGCGATGCTCTGGTTGTGGCCGATCACCACGCCCGGCAGGCCGGAGAAGGAGTAGCCGGCGACGTCGTAGGGGCAGGAGGAGCTGACGTTCCGGCAGTGCAGGCCGGTCTGGTACCAGATCCCGGGGATGCCCGGCGCGAGGTGCGGGTCGTTGGCCAGCAGCGGCTTGCCGGTGCTGGAGCGCTGCGGTCCCACGACCCACGAGTTGGAGCCGATGCCGTCGCCGCGGCCGAGCATCGCCGGCACGCTGTCGAGGGCCTGGCTCACCTGGTCATAGGCCAGCTTGACGCCCTTGTCCGCGAGGTATGCCGGGTAGCCGCTGGCGGCGCTCGCCGCGCCGGTGGTGCCGCTCGCCCCGGAGGAGGTGCCGGTGCCGTCCGCTGCCGCGCCGGTGGTGCCGCCCGTCCCGGTCGTGCCGGTCCCCGTGCCGTCGGTGGAGCCGGTGCCGGAGGTGCTGGCGGGGCTCCAGTCCTGGCCGGACAGGATCGGCTTGTGGGTGTTGAACGGGTAGTCCGGGTAGAGCTCGGCGATGTGGGACATCGACATGCTGCCGGCGAGCCGCGCCCGGGTCAGCTCGTCGTCGTAGTCACCGCGCAGGTCCCACGCCATGGCCTTGAGCCACGCCAGGGAGTCCACCGGGGTCCACGGCTCGACGTGGTAGTTGTCGACCTTCTGGCTCAGGACGGCGTACTCGAAGGCCATCTTCGAGGGCGTGCCCATCTGGTTGATGTAGGCGTTGACCCCGTCGGCGTAGGCCTGGAGGTACTGCCGGGTGCTGGCCGAGAGCTTGGGCAGCTCCTGCTCGGCGACCCGGCGCCAGCCCATCGTGCGGATCACCTTGTCGGTCTTGACTCCGGCCGGGCCGACCAGCTCGGCCAGGCGCCCGGCGGTGACGTGCCGGCGCAGGTCCATCTCGAAGAACCGGTCCTGCGCGGTGACGTAGCCCTGCGCCTGGAAGAGGTCCTGTGGGCTGTCGGCGTAGATCTGTGGCACGCCGTGCTCGTCGCGCAGCACCGACACCCGCGAGCTCAGCCCGGGGATGGACACCTGACCGGTGGTCTGGGGGAAGGAGTGGCGGACCAGGCCCACCACGACGACGACTCCGACGAGGACAGCCACGAGGAGCGCCGCCACGAGCGACACGATGATGCGGCGGACGAGTTTGGCGCGAGACACCCTGCGAGACTAGGACACCACTGACCCGGCGGCGCGCACGCCCGGTCCCCACGGCAGCATCCGACGCACGGCGAGGAGGACGGTGGACGTGACGGCACAGGTGGCGCCAGCCGTGTTCACCGTCGAGGCGCTCAGCCCTGCCCTGCTGGTCGGGGCCCTGGTGCTGCTGCTGTCCGTGGCCGCGGTGCGCCTCTCGGTCCGCTCCGGCCTGCCGTCGCTGCTGCTCTACCTCGCGATCGGGCTCGTGATCGGCGAGGCGGGGGTGGGGATCCGGTTCAACTCCGCCGAGCTGACCCAGGTGCTGGGCTACAGCGCGCTGGTGCTCATCCTCGCCGAGGGTGGCCTGACCACCCACTGGGACGGCATCCGGCGCTCGGTCGCACCCGCCGCCCTGCTGTCCACCCTGGGCGTGGTCGTCTCGGTCGGGGTGGTGGGCATCGCCGCCCGCTTCCTGCTCGACCTGCCCTGGGGCATCGCGCTGCTCGTCGGTGCCGTGCTGTCCTCCACTGACGCCGCCGCCGTCTTCTCGGTGCTGCGCCGGGTGCCGCTGCCCCGCCGGATCACCGGCATGCTCGAGGCCGAGTCCGGCTTCAACGACGCCCCGGTCGTCATCCTCGTGGTCGCGCTGGCCGAGCAGGCCGCCCCCCATGCCCAGACGCACACCTGGTGGCAGCTGGTGCTGCTGGCTACCGCCGAGCTGCTGGGCGGCAGCGCCATCGGGCTGGTCCTGGGGTATGCCGGTGGGCGGGCCCTGCGCCGCATCGCACCGCAGTCCTCGGGCCTGTTCTCCCTCGGCGTGCTGGCCCTGACGGTGCTGGCCTACGCCGTGGCCACCCTGGCCCACACCAGCGGCTTCATCGCCGTCTACCTCGCCGCCCTCGTGCTGGGCAACATGGCGCTGCCGCACCGCCCGGCGGTCCGGGGCTTCGCCGAGGCCGTCGGCTGGCTGGCGCAGATCGGCCTGTTCGTCCTGCTCGGCCTGCTCGCCTCCCCCGAGCGGCTGCCCAGCCAGGTCGGCAAGGCCGTCGTCATCGGCCTGGTGCTGCTGCTGGTCGCCCGGCCGCTGTCGGTGCTGGTGTCGATGACCCCGTTCCGGGTGCCGTGGCGCGACCAGGTGTTCCTGTCCTGGGCCGGCCTGCGCGGGGCGGTGCCGGTCGTCCTGGCCACCGTGCCGCTGACCGTCGGCACGCCGAACGTCACGTGGCTGTTCGACCTCGTCTTCGTCCTCGTGGTCATCTTCACCCTGGTCCAGGGCCCGACCCTGCCGTGGATCGCGCGGCGGCTGCGGCTGACCGACCCGGACCGGCTGCTCGACCTCGACGTCGAGGCGACGCCGCTGGAGGACCTGCGCGCCGAGCTGCTCCAGGTGCAGGTCGGGGACGAGTCGCACCTGCACGGCGTCGAGGTCTTCGAGCTGCGGCTGCCCAAGGGCGCCAACGTCACCCTCGTCGTGCGGGGTGAGGAGTCATTCGTGCCGGCGCCCAACACGGTGCTGCGCCGCGGCGACCAGCTGCTGGTCGTGGCGACGGCCGAGACCCGTCGCCAGGTCGAGCGCCGGATCCGCGCGGTGAGCCAGCGGGGCCGGCTCGCGGGGTGGGTCAGCCGGCCCGGAGAGCCGGAGCCTGCGCGCTCGAGGCTGTTGCGGCGTGGTCGTGCTCGCGCCACCACGCCTCCGCGATCGCACTGAGCTCGGCGTCGCGCCCGGTGAGCATCCAGCGGATCATCTCGAAGTCGCCCCGCAGCGACCACGCGGGGTGGCCGAAGCTGGCCGGGTTGTTCTTCTCGATGAAGAAGTGGCTGGGCCACGCCGAGCCGTAGCCCATGAGCGGCCACAGGAGCAGCCACGACGGCTTGCGCAGGCGGACCAGCCCGTGGGCGGCGGTGGCGGCGCCCAGCGTTGTGCCGACGAGGTGGGCCCAGCGCGTGCTGGACCGGGAGTGCATCGCCACGTAGTACGGCCAGAACTGCTCGTACGTCGTGTATCCGGCGGGGCAGTCGCAGGTCGGCCTGGGCATGGCCGACACCCTGCCGCGCCACGCCCGCCCGCACAACCCCGCCCCGTCCCCGGGCATCACCCCTGGCATCACCCCGGGCGGGCGGTGGTGCCGGGGTGGGACCGGACGCGGAGGTGACGGCACGGCACACCCAGGCCGGTATGCCGTGCCGTCAGTCGCGCGGGCAGGCCGCGGCAACCAGCGTGGCGGCGGCCGACCGGGCCGCCTCCGCGGCCTCGGGCCGGCCGTCGAGCACCCCGGTGGCGAGGCCGCCGTCGAGGAGCAGGGTCAGCGCGGTCGCCAGGGAGTCCGGGTCCTGCGCCCCGGCCTGCGTGGCCAGGCCACGCACCCAGTCCCGGACCGCGGCCTTGTGCTGCACCGTGCGGGCGTGGACCGGCGTGCCGGACTCGGACTGGGCGGCGGTGTTGATGAACGCGCAGCCGTGGAAGCCGTCGCGACGGCAGGCCGCGGTCAGCGCGTCGAACATCCCGACGAGCTGGTCGCGCGGGTCCGGTCCGGCCGCCGTGGCCGCGGCCTCGAGCGAGCCGCGCCATCCGGCGTCGACCCGCTCGAGGTAGGCAAGGACCAGGTCGTCCTTGCCCGGGAAGTGCTTGTAGAGCGTGGCCTTGGCGACGGAGGACTCGGCGATGATCGTGTCGACCCCGACGCTCCGGACGCCGTGGGCGTAGAAGAGCCGGAAGGCCGTGTCGAGGATCCGGTCGCGGGCTGCGCTCATGGCCGTCAGCCTCGCACGACCTTGATGTTGAAGTTCCCGCTGCCGAGGGAGCCCATGAGGGACAGCCACAGCGGGAGGTACATCTCGGTGCCCCGGGCCGCGGCAAGGCCGCCGAGGTCGTGGATGTGCTCGGGGGTCCAGCCGAAGGACGCGAGCAGCTCGGTGACGGTGGCCTTGGCGTCGGCGTCCTCACCGGCCACGAACACGTCGTGGTCGCCGCCGCCGACGCGCGCCGGGTCGACCATGACCTCGCAGTTCATGGTGTTGAGGCTCTTGACGACCCTGGCGCCGGGGAAGGTGCGCTGGATCTGCTCGCCGAGGCTGTCGGTGTTGACGACCGACAGGGAGGGCGGGAAGCCGTTGCTGAAGTCCAGCGGGTTGGCGATGTCCAGCAGGACCTTGCCGGCGAGGTTGTCGGCGCCGGCCAGCTCGAGGGCCTCCAGGGAGGCCACGCCCGCGGTGGCGTTGACGACGAGCTCGGCGCCCGCCGCGGCGTCGGCGAAGGTGGCCGCGGTGCGGTGGCCCTCACCGGCGGCCCAGTCGGTGGCCTTGGGGTTGTCGGCGTCGCGCGAGCCCATGGCGACCTCGTGGCCGAGAGCGGCCAGCTTGGTGCCGATGGCCTGGCCGACCATGCCGGTGCCGAGGACGGCGATCTTCATGAGAGTTCCTTCTTCCGCATGGGGGGTGAGCTGGTGGGGTGAGCTGGTGGGGGTCGGTGACCCGAGATAAGTAGACAGACCTGTCTGTTCAGTTGTCAAGCCAGGAGCGGATCCGTCGTACACTTCTGGCACTCGTTGCCCGAGAGTGCTGATACAGGAGGACCCCGTGCCGACGTACGCCTACGCGTGCACCGCGTGCGATCACCGTTTCGAGGTCGTGCAGTCCTTCAGCGACGACTCGCTGACCGTCTGCCCCGCGTGTGAGGGCCGGCTGCGCAAGCTGTTCAACGCCGTCGGCGTGGTCTTCAAGGGCTCGGGCTTCTACCGCACCGACTCCCGCTCGGGCTCCTCCGCGAGCGTCCCGGCGGCCAAGTCCGACAGCGGCTCGAGCTCCTCCTCCTCCTCCTCCTCCGGCGACTCCTCGTCCTCGACCTCGTCGTCGGGCTCGTCGTCCGGCTCCGGCTCGTCGTCCTCGACCTCGTCGAGCACCTCCACCGGGGCGGGCTCCGCGGCCTGATCCGCCGCTCCGGCGGGTGGGCGCCGGCGGTCCACTGACCCGGGTTGTCCACATGCCCCCGGGCGTTCGTCCCATCGTCCACAGGGCTCCGGTGGCCCCTCGGGACGGTGCAGGCCCGCGGCTAGTCTCGCCCGCATGACTTCCTCCCCCACCGCATCCGGCCCGCGCGCCGACGTCGGCGTCATCGGCGGATCAGGGTTCTACGAGTTCCTCGAGGGCGCCGAGCGCGTGCGCGTCACCACGCCGTTCGGCGACCCCAGCGACGACGTCGTGGTCGGGTCCCTGGCCGGCCGGCAGGTCGCCTTCATCGCCCGCCACGGGCAGGGCCACCGGTTCCCGCCGCACCGGGTCAACTACCGCGCCAACCTCTGGGCGCTGCGCTCGGTCGGCGTGCGCCAGGTCCTCGCGCCGTGCGCCGTGGGGTCGCTCAAGCCCGAGCTCGGCCCGGGAGCCATCGTCGTGCCCGACCAGGTGGTCGACCGCACCTGGGGCCGGGAGCACACCGTCTACGACGCGGTCGGGCCGGTCGTGCACGTCGCCTTCGCCGACCCCTACTGCCCGCGCGGCCGCGAGGTCGTGACGCGGGTGGCCCACGAGGCGGGCAAGGACGTCACCGACGGCGGCACCCTCGTGGTCGTCAACGGGCCGCGCTTCTCCTCCCGCGCCGAGTCGCACTGGCACCAGCAGGCCGGCTGGTCCGTGGTCGGCATGACCGCGATGCCCGAGGCGGCGATCGCCCGTGAGCTGGCGATGTGCTTCACCACGATCGCGCTGGTCACCGACCATGACGCCGGGGTTGAGGGCGGGGAGGCCGTCACCCACGAGGAGGTGCTGCGGGTGTTCGCCCGCAACGTCGATGACCTCAAGACCGTCCTCGCCTCGACCATCGCCGAGATGCCGTCCGCGGAGGACGACGCCACGGCCACCTGCGCCTGCCGCCGGGCCCTGGACGGCATCACCTTGCCGATCGAGCTGCCATGAGCGCCGGCGCCGGGCTGCTCGACCCTCACCCCGCCAGCCTTGGCGGCCGGGCCCAGGGCCTGTTGGCCGGCTGGCGTGGGCCGGGGCGACGAGCGGCCTGGCGCCGGGCCCGTGCCCGCCGGGTCCTCGCGGCCCTGCTGGTGGGAGTCGCCGCGTGGCTGGCGCTCTCCGCGTTCCTGCCGACCCCGGCCGTCACCGGCGTGCCGGTGCTGGTCGCCGCGCACGACCTCGCCGCCGGGCAGCAGCTGACGGCCGCTGACCTGCGGCCGGCCCGCTGGGCGCCGGGCACGGCGCCGGCCGGGGCCACCTCCTCGGTCGCGGCACTGGTCGGGCACCGGGTGTCCTCACCCCTCTCGGCCGGCGACGCACTGACGCCCGCACGGCTGCACGGCCCCGGCCTGCTGACCGGGCTGCCGGCCGGTCAGGTCGCGGCCCGGGTGGCCGTGCCCGATGCCCGGATGACCGCGATGGTCCGACCCGGCGACCACGTCGACCTCATCGACAACGCCACCGGCCGGCAGGTCGGCAGCGACCTGCTCGTCCTCGCGACCGACGGCTCCGCGACGTCTGCGGGCGCCGGCGGGCCGACCGGCCTGCTCGGGGCGGGCGCCTCCTCCGACGCCGCACCGGGCGTGGTGGTCGCCGTCTCCGACACACAGGCGGCCGCCCTGGCTCGCGCCGCCGGTGCCGCGTCCGTGGGCTCCGGGGTGACACTCACCCTGCGCGCCGACCGCTGACGCCGGCGCCTCCGCGCCGGGGTGACGCTCACCGTGCCGACCGCTGACCACCCGGTGATCGCCCCCTGCCAGCCCTGAATCCGGCTCCGCTACGGTCGGGCGGGTATGCCCGCCACACCGAAGGGACCGCACGAATGATCAAGGGCTTCAAGAACTTCCTCATGCGCGGCAACGTCGTCGACCTCGCGGTTGCGGTGGTCGTCGGCGCGGCGTTCACCGCTGTCGTGCAGACGCTGGTCGGCAACATCATCAAGCCGTTGCTCAACGTCTTCGGCGGACCGCAGAGCAGCGGCCTGTCGTTCTCCCTCAAGCACGGGAGCCCCGCGATCGAGAAGGCCACGACCGTCGACGTGTCGGCGATGATCAACGCGGTCATCACGTTCCTGATCACCGCAGCGGTCGTCTACTTCCTGATCGTGATGCCCATGAACGCCATCGCCGAGCGCCGCAAGCGTGGCCAGGAGCCTGAGCCCAAGGCCCCGGCGGAGGACATCCTGCTGCTCCAGGAGATCCGCGACCTGCTCCGCGAGCGCAGCAACGCCTACTGAGGCCGCCTGCCGCTGCTCCCCTCCCGAGCGCCAGGCCGTTCCGCTCGCGACGGTGACCGTGGCCCGCAAACGAACAGGCCGCGGGACCACGCTTTCGCGAGGTCCCGCGGCCTTCGTCATGCCATGGACAACCGAGCGTCACTCCCAGTGCGGCGGGCGCTGCTCCTGCAGCCAGCGGTCGTGCGCGTCCTCGTCGCGGCGCTCGCCCCACGCGGCGTCGGTGTCGTCACGGGTCTGCTCGGGCGCGCTCCGTCGCACCGGCACCGTGGGTCGGGCGTCGGCAGCCTCGTCGGCGGCGTCCCCACCGTCGTCCGCGGCCTCTGGCTCCGACCCGGACTCCGGCCCCGGCTCCTGACCGGACAGCCGCGGAGCGGTGTGTTCCGCAGCCGGCCCGGGGACGACGTCCCCGGAGTCGCCCATCGGCTCGGCGTCCTGGTCAACAGCCTGCGTCGTCGGCTCGTCGGCGGTCGACACGTGCTCCTCCTCGTGCTCGTCGAATCCCGGCAGGGCCCCCTGGAGGGTCCCGACCGAAGCCACCGACGCGGTGGGTGCTGTGGCGCCGGAAGCGCCGGCCCCCGGTGCGGCGGAGTGGATGGACTCCTGCTCGCCCGGGCGCGGTGACGTCAGGGCCCCATTCTCGCTCAGCTCCAGCGCCCGGGACGCCCCGCGCAGCGCGGCGGTCACGCGGGCCACGTCGCGGGCCGGGTCCCGGAACAGGTCCGTGCTCCAGATCCGCACGTGCTCCCAGCCGAGGCGCCGCAGCTGCTCGATGCGCAGCCGGTCCCGGTCGCGGGTGCTGGTCATCGCGGCGTAGCCGGGGCCGTCGGTCTCCACGGCGACCAGGACCCGGCCCCGGCGCCGCGGGTCCTCCACCGCGAGGTCGAGCCGGTGCCCCGAGCTGCCGTAGCGCTCGTGCACGACCAGCCCCTCCCAGCGCAGCCGCTGGGCGAAGTCCGCCACGAGCGGGTCGAGCCCCGCCCCCGCTGCGGTCCCGCGGGTGGCATCCGCGACGCGGCCCGTGGAGCCGCCGTTCGCGGCATACGCGAGGAAGTCCCGCAGCATGACCGCCCCGCGCGCCTTGAGGCGGGCCGGGTCCATGTCGTCGGCGCCGAAGGCGGCGACGACGGTCATCCGTCGCCGGGCCCGGGTGATCGCCACGTTGAGGCGGCGCTCGCCACCCTCGAGGTTGAGCGGGCCGAAGCGGTGCAGGACCCGGCCGTGCGGGGTCTTGCCGTAGCCGATCGAGAGGATGATCGCGTCCCGCTCGTCGCCCTGGACCCGCTCGAGGTTCTTGACGAAGAACCGCTCCGGCGCGGCCTCGTCGAAGAACGAGCCGACCCCGGGCGCGTCCACGAGCGCGGCCCGCAGCGCGTCCTCGATCCGGGCGGTGTGCTTGATCCCCAGCGTGATCACGCCCAGCGACTCCTGCGGCCGCCGGCGCGCGTGCTCCAGGACCAGCTGCACGACCCGGTCGACCTCGGCCTCGGTGCTCTCGATCGCCTCCTGGCCGGGCTGGACCAGGGCGGAACCGTCGACGAGGTCGAGGCGGACCACCGGGTCCAGGCTGGTGCCGGGGAAGGTGACGAGCGACCCGTCATACACGTGGGTGTTGGCGAAGGCGATGAGCCGCTCGTCCAGGGAGCGGTAGTGCCAGGTGAGGCGGCGCACCGGCAGCGCGGCGGTGAGCACGTCGAGCACCGACTCGAACCCCTCCGTCAGCGCCTCGGTGTCGGGCGCGGCGTCGCCGTCGTCGGCCGCGGTGAAGAAGCTCGTCGGCGGCAGCTGGCGCTCGTCGCCGGCGACGACGACCTGGGTGGCCCGGGAGATCGCCGAGACCGCCTGGGCGGGCGGGACCTGCGAGGCCTCGTCGAAGATGACGACGTCGAACCAGCGCCCGGGCGGCAGCACGGACGCCACGACGAGCGGGCTCATCGCCCAGCACGGCTTGACCGCGGTCAGGACCTCGCCGGCACGCGGCAGCAGCTCGCGCAGCGGGCGGTGCCGCCGCGACTTGGACGCCTCGGCCCGGACCAGCGCCTCCTGGTCGGGGTGGTCGGCCAGGACCTCGCGCAGCCGGCGACCGACCGCGGCGCGGACCCGGTCGACGGTCCCGTCGAGGTGGGCGTGGTCGGCCTCGACGTACTCCGAGCCGACGCGGCGCAGGAACTCCCCGTCGTGGGCGCCGTAGGCGGGGTCGCGGACCGTGATGTCGTCCAGCAGGGAGGTCCACCACACGAAGTCGACCTCGGGCGCGACGTCGTCGACGAGCACCCCGCGGGTGGCCAGGTCGTCGACCAGCGGGCCCATCCCGGCCTCGCGCAGCTCGTCCAGCACCGTCACCACGCGGGGCACCACGGCCAGCCGGTCGGCCCGGGAGGCCAGCAGCGCCAGGCGCACCTGGAGGGCGTCGAGCGGGCTGCCGAGCAGGTCACCGCCGCCGGAGGTCTCCGCCAGGCGCTGCCCCAGCCAGCCCAGCTCGGCGGCCAGGGCGGACCAGGCGCGCTCGGCCTCCTCGAGGCCAGAAGGCACCTCGGGCCTGGCCCCGGCGCCGGCCAGCTGCTGCCACTCCACCCGCTGCCGCTGGGCCAGCTGCAGCCGCTGGTGCAGGTCCGGCGGCGGGGCGCCCGGCCGCAGCAGGCGCCGGGCCTGCCGGCGCAGGCGCTGACGCGCCCACCAGCCGAGCTTGATCCCGTGCTGCGAACGGTAGGCGGAGCTGCCGGTGGCAGCCACGAAGTCCACCAGCGGCACGTCGAACACCTCGGGGCGGAACACCTCCAGGGTCTGGCGGACCTGCTCGAGCATCGCCAGGGCCGCGGCCCAGTCGGCGGGCGTCTCCGCCTCCGGCAGTCCGGCCTCGCGCAGGGTCTCCCCCAGCCGGCGCCGCACCCCCTCCAGCCCACCGGAGGCCAGCCGGCTGCAGATCTCCAGCGCCTGGGCGGCCTCCTCCGGGGAGGTGACCCGCGCGGCATACCAGGGGTCGTCCTCGAGCCCGGGCGTCCAGGCCCCCAGGGACGCGACCTCGGTGAGCGCACGGCTGAGCTCGGCGACCCGGTCCCGGGACAGCGAGCGCAGCGCCTCGCCGTGGATGCGCACCCGTGAGGTCGGCGCGTGCGGTCGCGCGGAGAGCGTGGCCAGCGCCAGCTGGGCGTCCCACGCGCTGACGCCCCACGGCTCGCGCCTCTCGTGCAGCGCCCGGGAGTGCTCCACGAGGCGGGTCCGTCGTTCGACCAGGGTGCGCTCGACGGCGGCGTGGTCGGGGTCGGTGGCCTCGAGCGCGCGCTCGAGCGTCTCGCCCAGGCCCTGGGCGAGGCGCCGGCGGTTCGTCGCGCCGTCGTAGGCGTCGAGGACGAGGTCGCCGAGACCGAGGCGCTCCAGCCGGCTGACGACGGCGTCGATCGCGGCCCGCTTCTCGGCGACGAAGAGCACCCGCCGGCCGTCGCTGGCCAGCGAGGAGATGAGGTTGGCGATGGTCTGGCTCTTGCCCGTGCCCGGCGGGCCCTTGACGACGAGGTTCGCCCCCGAGCGGACGGCCTCGATGACCGCCTGCTGGGAGGAGTCGGCGTCCAGGACCAGGTGCTCGCGGTCGGGGTCGGGGTCGACGACCGGCTCGGGCACCGTGGTGCGCACGGCCTTGAGCGCCGAGGGGTCCCCGGCCAGCGCCGCCACGACGTCGTGGTCGGCCAGGGTGTCCAGCTGCGCGGCGAGGTCGGCGACCATGGGCAGCTTGGCGTAGGAGAAGGTGCCCAGCACCAGGCGCGGGGCGATGGTGAACCCCGGCACGCCCTCGCACCCGGCGGCCAGCGCGGAGTAGACCGGCTCGGCGTCGAAGGCGCCGGTGACCGTGGCCATGTCGGCCAGCGCGTCGGCGTCGACGTCGAGGCCCTGCTCGCTGCGCAGGTAATGCTCGAGCACCGGGTTGAACTCGACGTCCGGGCCCAGGTCGAGGTCGAAGTCCTCCTGCGCCGCACCGCGCGGACGCAGGACGCAGGAGCGCAGCAGCACCGGCGCCGCCGGGGGCCGGGAGGCTCCGGGCACCTGCCAGGTGGCCATGCCCACCGCGACGAAGCCGGCCGCGATGCCCCGCTCCTCGTGCAGCTCGGTGGTCTTGGCCCGGATGACGCGGGCGCGGCGCCGGGCCTCGGCCAGGGCGGCCGGCTCCCGGAACAGGTCGGACAGGCGCGTCGCGCGGCCGGCCAGGAGCATGGCCAGCCCGCCCGGGTGGGCGTTGGTCAGCTCGAGGGTGCCCGAGGGCAGGTCGCGGTGCCACAGCAGGGTGTTGCGCCCCCCGAGGTCGACCAGGTGCCGCTGCCAGGCCTTGACCGCCGCCGCGACGCGCGCGGCCCGCGGGTCGGCCGGCTCCGGGGTCCCCGCCTCAGGCTCGTCCGGGTTGGCTGTCACGTCGGAGCTCTGGGTCACCCCCGCAGGCTAACGAACAGGTATGCCGGCCGGCCGGGACGCGCGCCGAGGGCCCCGCAAGCGCCCGTTCCGGGCGCATGATGGATGGATGCTGATCGGTCTGCAGGTCCCCAGCTTCACCTGGCCCGACGCCCCGGGCTCGATCAGGCCCACGTTCGCGCGCATCGCCCGCTCCGCGGAGGAATCCGGCTTCGCCAGCCTGTGGGTGATGGACCACTTCTTCCAGATCCGCTCGGTCGGGGCGGCCGAGGAGCCGATGCTCGAGGCCTACACCGCCCTGTCCTTCGCGGCCGGGGTCACCCAGCGCATCCGGCTCGGCGCGATGGTGACCGGCGTGACCTACCGCCACCCGGGCATCCTGCTCAAGACGGTGACGACCCTCGACGTGCTCTCCGGCGGGCGGGCCTGGCTCGGCATCGGCGCGGCGTGGAACGAGCAGGAGCACCGCGGGCTGGGCGTGCCCTTCCCGTCGCTCGGCGAGCGGTTCGAGCACCTCGAGGAGACCCTTCAGATCGCCCGGCAGATGTGGTCCGGGGACGAGGAACCGTTCGAGGGCAAGCACTTCCGGCTCGAGCGGCCGCTGAACTCCCCGCAGTCGCTGCAGCGGCCGCACCCGCCGATCCTCATCGGCGGGATGGGCGAGCGCAAGACGCTGCGGATGGTCGCCGAGTACGCCGATGCCTGCAACATCTTCGAGATGGGCCACGACGCGGTGCAGCACAAGCTGGGGGTGCTGCAGGCGCACTGCGAGCGGCTGGGCCGCCCCTACGAGCAGATCGAGAAGACCTCGCTGGGCCGGCTGCGGCTCTCCCGGGGCGGCGGCGAGGGAGGCATGACCGTCGCGCAGGCGGTGGACCGCTTCGGGGCCCTGGCCGAACTGGGCATCGACCACGCGATCATCAGCATGCCGAACGTCGCCGAGGAGACCGCGTTCGAGCTGGTCCCCGAGCTCGTCGCCCAGCTCGAAGGGATCGTGCCGGCCGGCCGCTGACCAGGCACCGGACGTCCGCATAACCCCCTCCTGCCCGCGTCGTTGACCCCACGTCCGGGTCACCCCGCGTAGGAGGCGCCACGTGCCGCAGTCCCGCTCCGCCCTGGTCCTTGCCGCAGCGCTCGTCTCGGCGGCGGTGGTCGCCGCCCAGGCCTCCCCCGCCGCGGCACTGCTGCCCGACGACATCACTGCCGTACCGCGCGCCGCCGGCTCCGCGGTCCCCTCACCTTGGCCGGCGCCCGCGCCGGGCGCCGCAGGATCCGCGGCCGCGGGGGCGGGCTGGACCGCCCGCCCGGCCACCTTCGGGACGGTCACCGAGCGGGACGTGAAGATCACGATGTCCGACGGCGCGGTGCTGCGGGCCGACGTCATCCGCCCGGCCGGCGCCTCCGGGCAGCCGGCGCCGGGGCGCTTCCCCGTCGTCGTCACCCAGACGCCGTACAACAAGGCCAACGCCGTCATCTCCCCGCCGGACACCTACCTGGTGCAGCGCGGCTACGTGCAGGTGATCACCGACGTGCGCGGCACCGGCGGCTCGCAGGGCACGTGGGACTCCTTCGGCACCCGCGAGCAGCAGGACGGCAAGGAGGTCGTGGAGTGGGCCGCCTCGGCCCGGCGCCCCTGGAGCGACGGCCGGGTCGCGACCTTCGGCGCGTCATACATGGCCATCAACCAGCTGTTCACCGCCGCGCTGCACCCGCGCGGGCTGAAGGCCGCGTTCCCGATCGTGCCGGCGGCCGACGTCTACCGCGACGTCGTGGCCTCCGGCGGGCAGGTGGACGCCGGCTTCATCCCGCTGTGGCTGGGGCTGGTCACGGCCACCGGGGTGCTGCCGCCGACGAGCGCCGCCGCCGACCCGGTGATGGCGGCGGGGGTCCTCGCGGCGCACCTCGGCGGCGCCGGGGCGTTCCAGCTGCCCACGCTGATGTCGACGATGACCGGCGACGACCTGGCCTATGACGGGGCGTTCTACCGGCAGCGCTCGCCGATCAGCGTTCTGGACAAGGTCACCGTGCCGACCTTCGTGGTCGGCGGCTGGTACGACATCTTCCAGCGCGGGGAGCCGCTGGTCTACGAGCGGCTGCGCCAGCGCAAGGTGCCGACCCGGCTGCTGGTCGGGCCGTGGACGCACGTCGAGGCGGCCACGGGGTCCCAGCCGCACCTGCCGGCCCCCGGGGTGCCCAGCCTCGACGCCGCGGCGCTGCGCTGGTTCGACCACTACGTCCGTGGCGTGCCGGACGCGGGCCTCGATCGTGATGTCGCGCCGGTGACCTACTGGAAGCTGGGCTCCGGCGGCTGGGCCACCGCCCCGTCGTGGATGCCGCCGTCGGTGCACGCCCGCACGCTGCAGCTCTCCGGCCCCGGCACCGGGTCGGCGACGGGGCAGACGCCCGGCCGCCTGACGACCGGAACGGGCACAGGTGCCGCGGATCCCGTTGCGCCCGTGGCGGTTTCGGGGTTGTGCAGCCGGTCTTCGTCGCAGTGGACGGGAGGCATCGTGCCCACCACGCCGTGCGCCACCGACCATCGCGTCGACGACGCGACCGGCGCGGCGTACGACCTGAAGCTGACCTCGCCACTGAGCCTCTACGGCCCCGTAGGCCTGCGCACGTTCGTGTCGACCACGGCCCGCGACGGCATGGTCGCCGCGCGGCTGGAGGACGTGGCGCCGGACGGGACCGTCACCCAGCTCACCGGCGGCTGGCAGGTGCTCTCGCTGCGGGCGCTGGACCGCTCGCGCTCCCGGGTGGTGGACGGCACCGTGCTCCAGCCCTACCACCCGTTCACCAAGGCCTCGGTGCTGCCGGTGACGCCGAGGCAGGTCTACGAGACCTGGGTCGAGCTGTTCCCCACCGGCGCCGTCCTGCCGGCCGGGCACACGCTGCGGGTCGCGTTGCACGCCTTCGACACCCCGCACCTGGTGGCGCCGCTGCCCCAGCTGGCCAGCAGTGCCGGGGTGCTGAGCATCCACCACGACGCCGCGCACCCCTCCCAGCTGGTCCTGCCGGTGCGCCAGGGCTGACCGCGCATACCGGCGGTCCACGCGGACCGGCCGGCGGGCAGCATGGGGGCATGCGCACCGAGACCAGGAACTACCGGACGGGCCGGCAGGAAGCCGTCCTCGACATCACCGACGACTGTGACGCGTTCGTCTCCGAGCTCGGGGACGGGCTGCTGCACGTGTTCGTGCCGCACGCCACCGCCGGGCTGGCGATCCTGGAGGTCGGCGCCGGCAGCGACGAGGACCTGCTCGCCGCGCTGCGGGACCTGCTGCCGGCCGACGACCGGTGGCGGCACCGCCACGGCAGCCCGGGTCACGGCCGCTCGCACGTGATGCCGGCGCTGGTGCCGCCCTATGCCACGGTGCCGGTCCGCGGTGGGCGCCTCACGCTCGGGACCTGGCAGAGCATCTGCCTGGTCGACCTCAACCTGGACAACCCGGACCGGCAGGTGCAGCTCAGCTTCCTGGCCGGCTGACCAGCAGGTGTCACACGTCCCGGCCGCTGCGGTGGATCCGCCGGACGGAGACGACCCCCAACGCCAGGAGCAGGAAGCCGCCGAGCGTCACGAGCACCCAGCCGAACGGCGAGCCGACGACGAGCGCGAGCGGGTAGCCCACGGCATACGCCAGGGCTGTGGCGACCCCCAGCACGAACTGCGCACGGTCCGGCCGGAACGGGCTGCGCGGGGGCATCAGCCACCACCTGGTGGGCCACCGGGCGGCTCCTGGGCGTGCAGCCGCGCCAGGTACTCCTGCCACGCCGTCAGCTGCGGATCCGCTGTGGCATCTGGATCCCCCGCCGGGTGACGGGGCTGCCGGTCCGCGGGCGGGACGGTGCGCACCTGGCGACCGGGCGCCTGCTCGCGGACCAGCCTCCTCCACATGTACACACCGAACGCGGCGAAGAGCGGCCACTCGAAGGCGTAGACCCAGCTGAGCTGGTTGCCGGAGCGGGCGCGGGCCAGCTCGAGGGCGGCCGCCGCAAGGCACGCCGGGATGGCGATCGCGGCCACGACGTTGAGACGCCGGACCCGCCGCCGCTCGCCGGCCGTTGACACGTCCGGCCCGGGGACCCCGGCCCGCACCCGCCGGCTCACGAGGCGGCCGGTCCGGGCAACCCGGCGGCGATCTGGCGGTCAATGCGGCGCCCCTTGCGAGCCTCCGCCCGCAGCCACGCCTGTGTGGCGACGGCGATCCACGTCGCGCCGATCACCATGCCCGAGCACCACATGAGGCCGCCGCCGAGCTGCTGGTCGCTCAGCGCGTCAAGGCCGAACGGGCGCGGGGACACCGCGGCGTAAGCGGGGTAGAGCACGTGGCGGGCGGTGTAGATGAAGAACCCGGTCATGGCTTCCGGCCCCATCATGAGCACCAGGGAGGCCACCTTCGTGAGCGGCGCCGGGCCGTGCGGGACCGGGTTCGCCCCGATGAGCGGGTAGAAGTAGAGCAGCGCCACGCCCAGGTACAGCGGGTGCTCGACGTAGTCGTGCACCACCGGGTGGCTCACCGCATAGTTGTAGAACGGCGTGAAGTGCGTGCCGATCAGCGCCCCGGCGAACAGGACCCAGGTCAGGACCGGGTTGGTGAGCAGCCGCACCGGGCGGCTGCGCAGCGCCGGGACCAGCAGGCGGCGTCGGGTGTCCCGCCGGGACGCCCGCAGGGCCAGCAGCACCGGCGCGCCCAGGAGCAGGAGCGGCGCGACCAGCATCATGATGGTGAGGTGCTGGACCATGTGGGCCCAGAACAGCTCGTCGTCGAAGGCGCCGATCGGGCCCATGACCACGAACGCCAGCAGCGCCAGGCCCGTCAGGAAGGACGACGTGCGCCAGCCCGGCCACGGGGGTGAGGGCCGCCGGTGGGCCAACCGGCGGACCGCCCACAGGTAGGACGTCGCCGCCACGACCACTCCCGCCGCCGGGACGAGCGCCAGGTCCCACCGGCCGAGGAAACCGACGACTTCCGTCACGTCTCGGATGGTAGGTCCGCGCGCCCGGTGCGGTCCGGGACCAAGGCACCGGGCGAACCATCCGTATTGCGCGCTTCCGCCGGAAACGACCCCTGCCAAAGGTCCCTTCGCCCGTCACCTGCGCCGGGTCGACTCTCGGAACATCGACCGAGTCGGGGTGGGTCCTCCGCGTCGACGGGGTCGCCGGGAGTGGCCCGGAGGTGGTCAGACGGATGCACATGCTCATCGGTGCTTCAGCGACTGTCCTCGGCGGAGTCGTCGCCGTGGGGGTGGTCGGCGCGTCGCTGGCTCACTCCTCCCCCACTCCGGCACCGCTGCGGGCGACCGTCCAGGGCGTCGCCAACACCCCCGAAGGAAGCCTGCCGCACTCCTTCCTCACACTCCAGACGTGGCCGGACAGCATGGCCGGGCCCCACGGCAAGGACGGCGGAGCCGAGCCGGGCTGGGTGACCTACGGCCCGACCACCAACCTGTCCGTCCCCGCGCACAGCCTGGTCACGGTGACGATCCAGCAGTACGACACCGGCGAGAAGATCACCAACCCGTACTTCGCCCAGGTGCACGGCACGGTCGACAACACGATGACCGTGGACGGCAAGACGGTCACCGCGGTCGACCCGGCGCACATCGGGCACACGTTCACGCTGCACAGCCTGGTGACCGACCAGGACCCGCTGTTCGTCTCGGTGCCGCTGCCGGCGGTGGCGGACGACGCCCCTGCCCTGGCGAACGGCTACCCCAAGCCCCACACGGTCGTGTTCTCGTTCATCACGAAGGGGCCGGGCAACTACGTGTTCCAGTGCGAGTTCCCCTGCGGCGACGGCTACTACGCGAAGTTCGGCGGACCCATGTCGACGCAGACCTACATGGAGGGCACCGTCACGGTGACCGGGACGGCCACCACGACGGCAGCGGGACAGTGAGGGGCAGGACACGATGACCGCGACCGAGACGCCCGTCGGCGCCGAGCCACCCCGGACCCCGGCACCACCCGGCAGGCCGGGGTGGCGCCGCCCGCCCGTCTTCCCGATCCTGCTCCTGTGGGCCGGGTTCACGGTGCTCCTGCTGCTGTTCGCCCTCTTCGTCCCGGCCCGGGTCATGGGCCCTCCCGCGTCGCCCACGATGCACGAGATCGAGTCGACCGTGACCTGGTTCAGCATCGCGTCGGCGCCGGTGGCCGCGATGGTGTGGGCCATCCTGGCCTACAGCCTCCTGGTGTGGCGCCATCGCGGGAAGGACGCTCCCCCGGAGACGGCGCCCCCGATCCGCGGCAATGCGCGGGTCCAGGCCACCTGGCTGGTCACATCGACGGTCCTGTGCCTGTTCCTGCTGATCTGGGGCCTGGTCGTCCTCACGCCACCGTCGAGCGTGGCGAATGCGAGCACTCCCCCGCTCGTGGTCAACGTGACGGGCCAACAGTGGACTTGGACCTTCGACTACCCGCGCACCGGCAACCAGGTCTCGGACGAGCTCTACCTCCCGGTCAACCAGCGCGTCCAGTTCCGCGTGACGTCCAAGGACGTCATCCACTCCTTCTGGATCGTGCAGATGGGGATCAAGGTCGACGCCAACCCGGGCGAGACGACCACCGCCGACGTGACGCCCGACCGGACCGGGACCTTCACCATCCGGTGCGCCGAGCTGTGCGGGCTCTACCACTCGTACATGCAGACGCCGGTGCACGTGTTGAGCAGCACCGACTTCGCGGCCTGGCTGCGGACCGCGCAGAAGGCGGCGTCATGAGGCGACCCACAGGGAAGGGGACGTCATGGCCACGATGACCACGCAAGGACCCGTGGCAGCACCGCCCGCAGGAGGTGGCCTGATGCGCCGCCTCAGTGTCGTCACGGGTGTCGTGCTCGGCGTCGTCCTGGCGTTCCTGGGGTGGCTGATCTCCAACGGCCTGCTGGCCTCGCCGGAGGAGGGCAACCACAAGACCGACGCGGTCACCCTGATCACCATGCTCTGCTGGGCCGTCGGGTTCCTGGTCGGGGTGGGCGCGTTCGTGGGGCCGTTCCGGTGGCTGCTCGGCCGTGACCTGTCACCGCAGGACGAGGAGTTCCTCGCGGGCAAGGACGAGGGGGTATGGCGCTACTTCCGGTTCACCACCGACCACAAGGTGGTGGGGATGCAGTACCTCGTCACGACGATGGTGCTCTTCGCGGTCGGCGGGACGCTGGCGATGCTCATCCGGACCAACCTCGCCTCGAGCCCCGGAGACCAGCTCGTGGGCCCGCTCACCTACAACGAGCTGGTCGGGTTGCACGGCATCATCATGATCATCGCGACGATCATCATGGTGAGCGGTCCGTTCGGGAACTTCATCCTGCCGATCATGATCGGGGCCCGGGACATGGCCTTCCCGCGGCTGAACGCCCTGAGCTACTGGCTGCTCTTCGCCGCGATCCCCGTGCTGCTCTCGGCGTTCTTCCTCGGGGGCATCCCGACCGGCTGGTCGGCCTATGCCCCACTGTCGGACCAGGCGCCGCCGGGCATGGACGCGTTCCTCGTGACCATCGTCATCTTCGGCGTCTCCACGGCGCTGGCCGGCGCCAACATCACCACCACCGCCGTCCGCATGCGGGCCCGGGGCATGACCTGGAACCGCACCCCGATCTTCGTCTTCGGCGTCGTGACCAGCGTCGCGCTGGGGCTCATCGCCTTCCCGATGTTCATGGTCGCCATGGTCGAGCTGGCCATGGACCGGTCCCTGGGCGCCACCTTCTACGTCGCCTCGGGCGGGGGCAACCCCTGGCTGTACTCGAACCTGTTCTGGCTCATGGGCCACCCCGAGGTCTACGTGATCCTGCTGCCGGCAATCATCGCACTGCTCGAGATCACGCCGGTGTTCACCCGCAAGCCGCTGTTCAGCTTCAACGGCGCGGTGCTGGGCATCGGCGGCATCGTCGGGCTGAGCCTGTTCGTCTGGGCGCACCACATGTACATGGCCGGGTGGGCCCCGCCGCTGAACGCGCCGTTCATGGTGACCACCGAGCTCATCTCGATCCCGACCGGGCTGCTCTTCCTCGTCCTGCTCGGCACCTTGTGGCGAGGGCCGGTGTGGATGCGTCTGCCGGTGATGGCCGTCTATGCGCTCCTGTGGAACTTCACCATCGGTGGCATTACCGGCATCTACCTCTCCGACGTCCCAGTGGACCAGGCCATGCACGGGTCGATGTTCGTCACCGCCCACTTCCACTACACCCTGATGGGCGCCGGGCTCACCGGGGCGCTGGGTGCGCTGGCCTACTGGTTCCCGAAGATGACCGGTCGCATGCTCAACGAGCGCTGGGGCGGCATCGGGTTCTGGACCGCCCAGGTCGGCTTCAACGTGACGTTCCTCGGGATGTTCGCCGTCGGGCTCGCCGGTCAGCCGCGTCGCGTCTCCGAACCCGCGGCGATGTTCGCGACGGGGAACATCGTGTCCACGATCGGTGCCTACGTCATCGGCATCGGCATGCTCATCTTCCTCTACGCGATCCTGCACTCGTGGCGGCACGGGGAGCTCGCTCCGGGCAACCCGTGGGGGGCGAAGACGCTGGAGTGGCAGGTCCCGACGCCGGTGCCGCTGGAGAACTTCCCCGTCCTGCCCGTGGTCACCTCGGACTTCTACGGCTACAGCGAGAACGGATCCCGCGAGGCCACACCCGCTGCCGAGCCGGCCACCACACCGGCACTCACCCCGGCTGGCGTGGTGAATGGCGGCGCGAACGGTGTCCTGCCGCCCGAACCGGCCGCGCCCACAGGTGAGGGGCACGACCGATGACCGCCGAGACCCACGCCTCGATCCTCGCCCATGGCAGCCCCGAGGAGATCGGGAGGACGCAACGCCTCGGCGTGCTGCTGCTCATCGTCGGGGACGCCGCGTTCCTCCTGTCGCTGGTGTTCAGCTACCTCTACCTCAGGGCCCTCAACACCGAGCACGGGTGGGTCCCTCCGCGCGGCCACACGGTGCCCATCGGGCTGGGCTGGGTCATCGCCGGGGTCATGGTCGTGAGCCTGGCCTTCTACTACTGGGCCCAGACCGGAGCCGACCGACCCGGCCGCCTCCGGCTCGGCCTGCTGCTGGCGGCCCTGCTGGTCCTGGTCGGCCTGGTGCTTCAGGCCTACCAGCTCGGGACGGCGGGGATCCGGGTGGCCAACGGCTCCTACGCCTCCACGTGGTTCGCCCTGGCCGGCTACCACGCGTTCCACCTCCTCGTGACCCTCTTCATCGGCATCGGTGTCTGGAACCGGGCCCGGTTGGGCCGCTACGCCACGAACGGCTGGCAGGTGCGGTTGGTGGGCTACTGGTGGGCGTGGGTGGCCGTGGCAGCGATCCTCACCGCGGCTACGACGTCCCTGGGGGCCATCCCCCGCGTGGTGCCGTAGCGGTGGGGGCCCGGCGAGCGCTGTCCCGGTGGGCCTGCGGGGTGCTGGCCCTCACCGGGCTCCTCGCCGGGTGCGCGGGAGGCGGGTCGTCGTCGGCGTCCGCTCCGACCGTGCCCGGCCAGGCGGCCGGGCACACCGCAACCGCCGGCGCCACGACGGGACCCTCGGACGCCAACCGCTACCCGTTGGGGCTGACCGTGTACCCGGTGGGTCAGCGCCGGCTGCTTCCTGCCCTGCGGGGCGGGACCCTGGCCGGGCCGACGCTGGCCCTGTCGAGCCTGCGCGGACGCACCGTGGTGCTCAACGTGTGGGCGTCCTGGTGCGAACCGTGCCGGACCGAGCTCCCGGGCCTGGCCGCGCTCGCCGCCCAGCTGCGGGCCTCGGGGGTCCGGTTCGTCGGGCTGGACGAGGACGCCGACCCTCGCGCCGCCACGTCGGCACTCGGGGCGACCGGGTCGTCCTACCCGCACTTGGTGGACCGGGGGTCGCTGCTGCCCCGTCTCTCGCCTTGGCTGCCCACCGCCGTGCCGGGCAGCCTCGTGGTCGACCCGCAGGGCCGGGTGGCCGCACGCGTGGTGGGACCGGTGACGGCCGCGCAGCTGCGCCCGCTGCTGGCCAGGCTGGCGCCGGTATGACGCGCCCCTCCGCCGCGGGCGGCACCCCTCCCCGGGGCGGTCACCGATGACCAGCTCCGCCGTCCCCCTGCCCCGGTGGGCCGCGCTGCGGACCACCGTCACGGCATACCTGGCACTGACCAAGCCGCGCATCATCGAGCTGCTCCTGGTGACCACCCTGCCGGCCATGCTCCTGGCCGCGAAGGGCTGGCCGCCGACCGGGTTGGTCGCGGTGACCCTCGGCGGCGGGGCCGCTGCGGCCGGCAGCGCGAACGTCCTCAACTGCTTCCTCGACCGCGACATCGACGCCGTGATGCACCGCACCGCACGACGGCCGCTGAACGGCGGGCTGGTCTCGCCCCGGGGCGCAGTCGCGTTCGGGTCGGCGCTCGCCGTGGGTGCGGTGTTCCTGCTCTGGTGGGCCACCACGCCGCTGGCGGCGGCCCTCACCGCCGCGGCCATCGTGGTCTACGTCCTGGGCTACACGCTGATCCTCAAGCGCCGCACGTCCTCGAACATCGTGTGGGGCGGCAGCGCGGGCTGCATGCCGACGCTGATCGGCTGGGCCGCGGTCACGGGACGGCTCGCGCTCGCGCCGTTCTTGCTCTTCGCCATCGTCTTCTTCTGGACGCCGCCGCACTTCTGGGCGCTGGCGATCCGGTTCCGGGAGGACTACGCGGCAGCCGGCGTCCCGATGCTGCCGGTGGTGGCCCCGGCCCGGACCGTGGTCCACCGCATGGCGGTCTACACCTGGCTCACCGTCGCGACGTCGCTGGTGCTGTGGCCGGTCGCGCACACCGGCCTGCTGTATGCCGGCGCGGCGGTGGTGCTCGGCGGGGTGTTCGTGCGCGAGGTCGAGCTGTTGCGACGGCAGGTGGCCCGCGGGGCTCCGGTGCGACCGATGCGGATGTTCCACGCGTCGATCAGCTACCTCAGCGCGCTGTTCCTCTGCCTGGCGGCGGACGTCCTGCTGAGGTCGTGGTGAGGACCCGCGCGGTCGCCATCCTGGTCCCGGTGCTCACGACCGCCCTCGTGGCTGGGTGCTCGGCGACCGCGCCGGCGGCCCGTCCCGATCCGACCGCCGGCATCGTGGGCACGGTCCGTGAGGGCGGCGTCACGGTGGCGCTCGGCTGGGCCGCCGGCCGTAGCGGCGAGCCGGTGCTGACGGCGCGCTTCACCCCGCAACAGCCCGGCTTCCACCTCTACAGCGTCGCCCTCCCCGCCAACGGCGTCGGCGGGGTGGGCCGGCCGACGCGACTCGAGGTCGGCGGCGCCCTGGCCCCGGTGGGCGCGGCGGTGCCCGACGCGCGGCCCGAGTCGCTGCAGGTCAAGGGGGTGGAGAAGCCCCTGGCGGTCTACCCCGACGGCCCGGTCACCGTGCGCCAGCGGGTCCGGGTCACCCACGGCCTGCCCGCCCATGCCTGGGTCACCTACGCGGCGTGCAGCCGCTCGACATGCCTGCCGCCGGTCATCCGTCACCGGGTCGACATCCCGCTGCCGGGTTCGTCATGACGCGTGGTGCCGTCCCCCGGGCCCTGCGGCTGGGACGCACCGGCATCCTGACCGTGGTCGTGGCCCTCGTGGTCCTGCTGCTGGGCGCCGGCCCCGCCTCGGCCCACGCCACGGTGCGGTCGACGTCCCCGTCGGAGGGCGGCGAGGTCGCCATGGCGCCCGCAACGGTGTCGGTCACCTTCGACGAGGGGGTCGGGATCAGCGCCGGGTCGATCAAGGTGGTGGACGGCCAGGGACGTGGGGTGACCGCGGGGCGGGCCTTCCATCCCGCAGGGGTCGCCCAGACGGTCGCGGTGCGGCTCACCCCCCACCTTGCCCGCGGCGCCTACCTGGTGATCTGGCACGTGGTCTCGGACGACGGCCACCCCGCCTCGGGCAGCTTCAGCTTCGGCTACGGGGTGCCGGCCGGACGGCCGGCGGCGCCAGCACGGGACGACACCCTGCTCGGCGGGGTGCACGAAGTGGCGGACTTCGGGGCGCTCGGCGGCTCGATCGTCCTGCTCGGCGCGGTGTTCTTCCTCAGCGTGGTGTGGCCCGGGGGCTGGTGGCTCGCCCGCTCCCGTTGGCTCCTGGCCGTGGCGTGGGGCGCCGCGATCGTCGGCACCGCAGTCCTGTTCGTCGTGGAGGGGCCCTACGGGGCGTCGCGGTCCCTGGCTGACGTCGCCGACGGCTCGCTGCTCGGGGTCACGATCGGCAGCATCTACGGCAAGCTGCTCCTATTGCGCCTCGTGGCCCTGCTCGCGGCCGTGTTCGTCTGGCGGTCTGCCCGTCGGCTGGGCCGGCCGCCGAGCCGGGTGGACCTCGGCGGCCTGGCACTGCTCGTCGTCGAGTCGTTCAGCTTCGCCGGGCACGCCGGGCAGGGGACCTGGGTGCCCCTCGCATCGACCATGGATGCTCTCCACGTGGCCGCGGCGTGCATCTGGCTGGGCGGCCTGCTGGTCCTGGGCTCGGTGCTGCTGACCCCGTACGTGGATGCTGCGGCCGCCGCCGACCTCGGCACAGTGCTCCCCCGCTGGTCCCGCGTTGCCATGGCCGCCGTGGCCACGCTGGCGGTCACCGGCGCCTACCAGGCCTGGCGGGAGGTCGGCGCCTGGGACGCCCTCGTCATCACGGCGTACGGCCGGCTGGTCCTGGGCAAGGTCGTGCTGCTGGCCGTGATGCTTCTCCTCGCGTCGTACGGGCGGCGCTGGGTCGCCCGCCACGCCGGTCGGGCGGGAGGAGGAGGCGGCGGCGGCGGCGAGCCTGCCGCCAGCGGAGGCGCCGCCAGATACGCGGGCCACAGGACGAGCGGCAGCGTCCTGGTGCGTTCGACCGGCCGCGCGGAACGGGCTCCGGCCCGGGTGGTGGCGCTGCGGCGGTCGGTCGCGGCGGAGGCGACTCTGGGCGCGGTGGTGCTCGCCCTGACCGCAGTGCTGGTCAACGCGGTGCCGGGACGACAGGCCTACCTGCCGTCGTTCACCACGTCGGTGGTGGCCCGCAACGCCGCTGGCGGCACCATCCGGGTCGACGTCACGGTGCGCCCCACCAGCCCCGGCTACGAGGGGATGTCGGTGCGGGCGTCGACCCCCGGTGGTCGGCCCGTCGCCCTTCAGCTGGCGGCCGCCTCGTTCACCAACCCGGCACATGGGGTCGGCCCCATCGACCTCGACCTGCCCACGACGGCCGGCCGCGTCGACGACGCCCTCGTCAGCGTGCCCTCACCCGGACGGTGGCAGGTGATGCTCCGGCTCCGGGTTGACGCCTCCACCTTCGTCGCGGCGACCGGCTACGACGTCGGCTAGCGCGGCCTTGCGCAGACAGTGCAACGGTGGCCTCCCGTCGGAACGCACGACCCGCTGTGCCCCCGAGGAAGTTCCCGACAACGTCCCTGCCAGGAGCGGCGGCTGCAGTACGTTGCTGGCGAGGGTCGGAGCATCTGGAGGGCGGCGCGGTGGGACTGTTCGACAAGATCACGGGCGAGTTCATCGACATCGTCCAGTGGACCGATGACACCCGGGACACGATCGTGTGGCGCTTCCCGCGCTACGAGAACCAGATCAAGAACGGGGCGCGGCTCACCGTCCGGGAGAGCCAGGTCGCGGTCTTCGTCAACGAGGGCCAGATCGCCGACGTCTTCCAGCCCGGGATGTACACGCTGGAGACCGCCAACCTGCCGGTCCTGTCCACGCTCCAGGGGTGGAAGCACGGCTTCAACAGCCCCTTCCGGGCCGAGGTCTATTTCGTCAGCACCCGCCAGTTCACGGACCAGAAGTGGGGCACACAGAACCCGATCGTGATGCGCGACCCCGAGTTCGGCATGGTGCGGATCCGGGCGTTCGGGGCCTACACGTTCCAGGTCAGCGACCCGGCGGTCCTGCTGCGCGAGCTGGTCGGCACCGACCCCGAGTTCAAGACCGACGAGGTCTCGGAGTTCATCCGGCAGTCGGTGGTCGCGCGGGTCGCGAGCGCGCTGGCCACCTCCGGCGTGGCCGTGCTCGATGTGGCCGCCCACCAGAACGAGATCGCCCAGCGGCTGGCACCGATCATCAGCGAGGACCTGAACCACCTCGGCCTGACGGTGCCGCGCTTCATCATCGAGAACGTCTCGCTGCCGCCCGAGGTGGAGAAGAACCTGGACGCCCGCACGTCCATGGGCGTGCTCGGGGACCTCGACCGGTACACGAAGTTCGAGGCCGCGCAGGCGATCGGCACCGCGGCGGCAAACCCCGGCGGCACGGCCGGCCTCGGCGTCGGGGTCGGGGCCGGTGCCGCCCTCGGCGCGCAGCTCGCCTCCGCCCTCCAGCCGACGGCGGTGCCTGCGCCCGCACCGGCGGGTCCAGCGGCCACGGTTCCGCCGCCGCTGCCCGGGACGACCCAGTGGTACCTCGGCATCAACGGCCAGCAGGTCGGGCCGCTGAGCCCGGCGGAGGTGGCCGGCCGCGTCGCCGACCGCTCCGCCACATCCGACACCCTGGTCTGGCGGGCCGGGATGCAGGAGTGGACGCGACTGGGCGACGTCCCCGAGCTCGAGGGCCCCACTCCCCCTCCGCTGCCGCCGGCCTGATGCCTGCCGACAGCGCGTCCGGGGTCCCGGCTCACGGGGCGCCCGGGGCTTCGACGAACCCCACGGAGCCCGCGGCTCCGGCGGCGTCCGCGGCTCCAGCCGCCTCTGAGGCGAACACCCAGCACCAGTACGCCTGCAGCTCCTGCGGGGCTGCGCTGGAGTTCGTGCCGGGCACGTCCACCCTCAGCTGCCCCTACTGCGGCTCGCGGACCGAGATCGCGCTCGCCCCAAGCCACAAGAACGACTACGGCGCGTATGCCGCGGCGGCGCACGTCGCGCTCGCCTCGCTGCCGCCGTTCTCGGTCGAGTGCGCCAACTGCGGGTCGGCACAGGCCACGACGGCCTTCTCCAGCCGCTGCCCGACCTGCCACGGCGCCCTCGTGGTCACCGACGACCTCCACGGCCAGCTCAAGCAGCCCGACGGGGTCGTCCCGTTCTCGGTCACCAGGGACCGCGCCACCCAGGAGTTCAAGGACTGGGCCGGATCACGCTGGTTCGCGCCGAACGCCCTGAAGAAGGTCGTCCGGACCGACAGCATGGTCGGCTGCTACCTGCCGCACTGGGGTTTCGACGACCGGACCACAACCGACTACACCGGCCGCCGCGGCGAGCACTACTGGGTGACGGAGACGTACACCGTCACCGTGAACGGCCAGCAGGAGACCCGGACCCGCCAGGTCCAGCACACCCGCTGGTATGCCGCGTCGGGGCGCGTCTCGCGCGCCTTCGTCGACGTCATCGCACCAGGGGTGACCGCCCCCGGCGTGAGCACCCTGGACAAGCTCGGACCCTGGCAGACCACCGCGGCGGCGGCCTACGAGCCGAAGTACCTCGCCGGGTTCGACACCCCTCGCTACACCGTCCCGGCCGACGCCGGCTTCGCCGACGCCAGGCGCCAGATGGCCAGGCAGATCGAGCAGGACTGCCGCGCCGACATCGGCGGCGACGAGCAGGAGGTCTCGTCGATGCGCACCATGGACGCGGACGTGCTGTTCCGGCTGCTGTTGATGCCGCTGTGGATGGCGACCTACATCGTCGGTGGCAAGACGTACCACGTGTACGTCAACGCCAACACGGGCGAGGTCGTCGGGGAGCGTCCGTACAGCGCCGTCAAGATCACCCTGCTCGTCCTGGCGATCGTCGTCGCCGTCGCGGCCGGCCTCCTGGTCTACCGAGCGTCGCAGGGCTGACGGCGGTTGGCCGTCGGCGGGCGACGTCCGCCTTCAGCCTGCGTCGAGGACCTCACGCGCGGCCCGCAGCCCCGCGCTGATCGCCCCATCCATGTAGCCGGTCCAGTACGTCGCGGTCTCGGTGCCGGCCCAGTGCACCCGGCCGTACGGCTCGCGGATGTGGCGGCCGTAGGCGGTGACGACGCCGGTGCCGGCGACCGCGGTCGGCCCGCCGGTGGACCACTGCTCGTGGGTCCAGTCATGTTCGACGTAGTCGACGGCGTCCAGCGCCTGCGGACCCACGATCTGGGCGAACGCCTGCAGGATCCCCTGACGGCGCTCGGCGAGTGGGCGGTTGCCCCAGTCGCGCCAGGTCGAGCCGCCGACGAACGCCAGCAGCACGCCGACGCTGCCGTCCGGCGGGCTGTTGTCGAAGCTGACCCTCACCGGACCGGAGTCGATGAGCCCCTGCCCGGACAGGCCGGCGTCTCGCCAGAACGGCCGGTCGTAGACCGCGTCGCACTTCATCAGGCTGCCCATCGGGAGCCGGTGCAGCAGCTGGGCCTGCAGCGGGGGCAGTGCCGGCGCCCAGTCGACGGCGGCGGCCAGCGGCGGCGGGACGGCCACGACGACCCGCGCGGCGGCGACCGTTCCGCGGTCCGTGACGACCTCGACCCCGCCGCCGTCCTGGCTGATCCGGCGCACCGGCGCCTCGAGCGCGACCGTGTCGCCGAGCTGGTCGGCCAGACGCAGGGGGATCAGCCCGGACCCGCCGACCACGCGGGAGTCCTGGGCCCCGCCGCCGGTGCTCGCCGAGCGCTCGAAGGTGCCCGGGTTGTCGGCGTTGCCTGCGGTGGCGACGTACCAGACGAGGTACAGCAGTGACATCTCGGCAGGGTCGGCCCCCACCAGCGGCTGCAGCCACGACAGCAGGAGGGTGCGGGTCGCGGGGTTGGCGGTGTTCTCCCGCAGCCAGGTGTCGAAGCTCTTCGCGTCCCACTCGGCGGCGCGCGGCGCGTTCCAGGGCGCATCGACCGGCACCTGCGTGGCCATGTCGTCCAGCTGCAGCTGCAGCTTGGCGGCATCGGGCAGGATCGTCGGGTCCGGTGGGACGGTGCCGGTGTAGCGCAGGGTCAGGCCGTGCGCCACGTAGACGTTCTGCCCCTGGTCGTACTCCTTGAACGTCGCGATGCCCAGCTCCTTCAGCAGCGCGAGCACATGGTCCTGGGTCGGCCCGACGAACGCGCCACCTGACTCGACCACCTGACCGCCGGACAGGGTGTGGTTGAGCACCCGGCCCCCGACCCGGTCCCGCGCCTCGAGCACCAGCACCGATCGGCCGGCCCGCTGCAGCTCGCGTGCCGCAACCAGCCCCGAGATGCCCGCCCCGACGACGACCACGTCGACCCGGGAGGGCAGCGGCGGCCGCGACGCGGCCGCCTCAGCACCCGGTATGCCGTGCGCCGCCGGATGCGCCGCTCGCACCGAGGCGGCCGAGGCTGAGGCAGCCGTCGCCAGGCCCGCCGCGCCGAGCAGGCCGGTGCCGGCAAAGCCCCCCAGCAGACGCCGGCGGCTCACCCCGGTCATGACGCCACCCCCGTAGCCGCCGCCGTCCTCGCGTCGGCGTCCGCCGCGCCAGGTACCGGCCGCGACAGCGGTTCGGGCACACCAGGATCCGGCGAGCCCTGGCGTCGCGCGGCTGAACTGCTGTCCCCGGGCGGCCGCCCCTCCGCGACCGCCCGAGCCACACGCCGGGCCTCGATCCCGATCTCGCGGAACATCCCGCTGACGGGGTTGGCGAAGCCGACGAAGTACAGCCCCGGCGCGGCCGGGAGCGTGCGTGCACCGCGCGGCATCGGCCGCCCCGTGCGATCCAGGACGCCGAGGTGACCGACGAGGGGCTCGAGCCCGCGCCGGTAGCCGGTGGCCGCGATGACGACCTCTGGCTCGAGACTCGACCCGTCGGCCAGCAGGACCCGCGGACCGTCGAAGCCGGTCAGGCCCGCGACCGGCTCCACCCGGCCTGCCCGGACCGCATCAACCAGACCCACGTCCAGGACGGGGATCTCGCCACGGGCTGCCCGTGCATACGCTCCCGGACCCGGGTCGGGGAGCCCGTGCGCGGTCAGGTCCGGGACGGTCCGGCGCCGCAACGGCTCGATCAGGGCGTCGGCGAGCCGAGGCGGCAGGTGCCGCATCGCCACGCCCCCGAGGGTCGCCGGCACGCCGAGGGTCTGTCTCTGCAGGATGTGCGGTGGCGTGCGCACCGCGAGCAGCACCCGCCGCGCCCCGTGCTCGCTCAGGTCGACCGCGACCTCCGCCCCCGTGTTGCCGGCGCCGACCACGAGCACCTCGCGACCGGCATACGGCCGCCCGTTGCGGTAGTGCGCGGCGTGGAGCAGCTCGCCGGTGAAGCCGGCGCGGCCGGGCCACTCCGGCACGTCGGCGGTGTGGTTGTGGCCGGTGGCCACCACCACGGCCGCCGCGGGGAGGTCACCGGCGGTCGTGCGCACCAACCACGCGCCGCCGCGCCGATCGACCCGCGTGACCTCCACGCCCGTGCGGACGTCGATCCCGTGATGCTCGACGTAGCGGTCGAGGTAGCGCACCACGCCGTCGCGCGAGACCCAGCGACCCTCGCTGGCGGGAATGCGCAGCCCCGGCAGGTGCGAGAGGAACCGTGGGGTGTGCAGGTGCAGCCGGTCGTAGTGGGCGCGCCAGCTCGCTGCCGGCTCTGCGGCCCGTTCGAGCACCACCGCGCCGATCCCGCGCCTGCCCAGCTCGGCGGCCACGGCCAGCCCGCCCGGCCCTGCCCCGATGACGACGACCGGATCCGTGCCCATCGACGACTCCCTCGAATATGAACATGATTCAGGTTCTGGTCTTTGTACACTCGGGTCATGCCTGCCGCAACAGCACGGACACGGGGCGAGACGGCCCCGGCGACCGCACCGGGGGACCGTCGCGCGCCGAGCCAGCGGCGCAGCCGGGAGCGCGTGGAGCTGGTCCTCGACGCGGCGGCGGACCTGGTGGTCGAGGAGGGTGTCGGCGGCCTGTCCACGCGGGCCATCGCCGCCCGGGCCGGGGTGCCGGTGGCGTCGATCTACCAGTACTTCACCGGCCGTGACGCGATCGTCCTGGCCCTGGTGCAGCGCGACACCGCCGAGATGGACGCCCGGGTGGCCGAGGCGGTCACCTCGCTGCCCCATCCGGACGTCCGCTCGGTCGTCGAGGCGACGATGCGGGCCTTCGTGTCCGTGTACCACCGGCGTCCGGGCTTCGTGGTGATCTGGTGGCGCAGCCGCACGAACGCGGCGGTGAAGGACTTCTGCCGGGAGCACAACCGGCGCGTCGCGACGATGCTGCACGGGTTCGCGATCGAGGCGGGGCTGCTCCGTCCCGACACCCCGGTGCGCGACGTCGAGCTCGCGGTCGAGGTCGGGGACCGCGTGTTCGAGCTCGCCTTCGAGCACGACCTGGGCGGCGAGGAGGACCTCATCGCCCGGGGTGTCGACCTCGTCAGCGGCTACCTCGAGCGCTTCGCGCCGTAGCCGGCCCCGCGCCGGGTCGCCGGGTGTCCGGAACCCGTTCCTCGTCTCGAACTGCAGGGTGTTGGACTTCCCTCACGGAACCGCGGAGGATCTGGCTGGCGAGGACTGCCGAGGCCGCCTCGGAACGCCGGAGCAGGGACGTCGGTGGCGCACGAGGGAGAGGGAGCACATGGCTGGGGCTGCGGAGACCCGGGGCGCTGACGGCGCCGTCGAGCCGGTGTCGCTGGTCGCGGCCGGGGTGGGCAAGGCACTCGACGGCAACGTCCTCCTGCGCCCGATCGACCTCGCGGTCGGCTCCGGGCAGTGCGTGGTCCTGCGCGGCGAGAACGGCAGCGGCAAGACCACGCTCCTGCGGATCCTCGCCGGCACCATGGGCCCGAGCGAGGGCAAGGCCACCGTCGACGGCGCTGTCGCCGACGAGCGCAACCCGGCCATCCGCCGCACTGTTGCCGCCCTCATCGGCGCGCCCACGGCATACCGCGACCTGACCCTGGGCGACCACCTGGTCCTCCTGGAGGCCACCTGGGGTCGTGGTGCGGGAGCGGACGAGCGCGCCGTCGCGATGCTCGCGGCCCTCGAGATCGGCCACCTCGCCGACCGCTTCCCGCACGAGCTCTCCTCGGGCCAGCAGCAGCTCTTCCACCTCTCGCTGGTGCTCACCCGGCCCGCGCGGGTGCTGCTGCTGGACGAGCCGGAGCAGCGCCTCGACACCCACAAGCGGGGGCTCCTGGGCGACCTGCTCCTGACCCGCAAGCAGGCCGGCGTGGCCATGGTCGTCGCCTGCCACGACCCTGACCTGACCCAGCGCATCGCAGACCGGGTCATCGACGTCGTGCCGGCATGAGCCGCGACGCCGACCTGCTGCGGGAGGCGCGCAACAGCATCACCGGCGAGCAGTCCGCCGGTCCTCGCAACGCCGCGTATGCCGTCTACGTCGCGGTCATCGCCGCTGGCACCTATGGCGTCCCGGCCGCCCAGGCGTTCTTCCGGTTCCTCGACCCGCAGTGGCTGGCCGCCCACCTGAGCGGGAGCCGCGCGGTGGTCGCCGGGGGCCTGGCCCTCGTCCTCACGCTGGCCTTCGCCTACCGCGCCGGCCGGGTCCGCGGGCCGGTCGTGCCCGAGCTGCCCTACCTCGACCAGGTCGCGACCAGCCCCCTGGACCGCGCGGTCGTCCTGCGCCGCTGGTGGCGGCTGGGCCTGCTCGGCTGCGCCGTCGGCGGGCTCCTACTGGGCGTCGTCACAGGAGCCGGTATGGCGATCGCGTCCCTCGCGGCTGCCGTCGCCATCGTGCCGGGTGGGCTGGCGGGGGCGCTGGTGGGCGCGGTCGTCGCCGGGACGTGGCTGCACGGGCAGGTCCGCGCCTGGCCGGTCGGCGATCGTGGGCTGGGGCTGGAGCTCGGGCTCGGGCCAAGGCGGTCCCTGCGGGCCCTGCACCTCACGCTGCTGCGGACCCAGTCCGCCCGCTCGGTGACCGTCGGCGGGGCGGTGCTCGCCGGCGACCTCCGGGCTGCGCGCCTGGAGGTGGCGGCACCGACCACTCGCGGACGCGCGATCCACCTGCGGGCCCGGGGCCCGGTCGGGACGGTGGTGTCGCGCGACTGGCTCGGCCTGCGGCGGGCTCCCGGCAGGGGGGTGATGGGTCTCCTCCTCACGGCCGCCGCGGCATACGGGCTGGTCCGGGCGGCCGCGGGGCTGCCCAGCCTGATCACCCTGGTCAGCGTGCTGCTGGCCTATTTCGGGCTCGGCGCCTGGTCGGAGGGCCTACGGCTGCACGGCGACAACGCCGGCACCCCGCCCCTCCTCGGCCTGAGCCCGATGGTCGAGGCCCGGGCCCACCTGGTGATGCCCGGCCTGCTCTACGTCCTGACTGTCTCGGGAGTCGGGCTGGTGATGCTGGGCTCAGGCCACGGGTCGCTGCGAGGGCTGCTCTGGGCCCTGGCCATGGGCGGGATCGTGCTGACCGGCCAGATGATGGCGGCGTTCCGTGGCCTGCCCCCGATGTCGGCCTTCTCGCCGTTCGGCGGCATGTCAACCATGGTCGCCTGGCAGTCCGTCTCGCTGATGGTGCCGGTCATCTGCGGCACCGCAGCCACGGCGGCGTTCACGTCGCGGTCGCCACTGAACGGGGTGCTCGTCCTGGCTCTGGCCACCTGGGTGACGGCGCTCGTCGGTGCCCGGCGGGTCCACCGGCTCTTCGACGCCCACCGCGGCTGAGCCCCGGCCGGGAGTCACGCCACCGGCAGGGGCCCTCGGCCGGGACCCTTTGCCGCAGCGTCAGCTGCCACCGTCCCGGAGTGCATCACCACGTGCGCAAGACCCTCATCGCGCCGTTCACCGCCCGATCGGCTTCCCCACCCGTTCTCGTGCGCGAGGACCCACCCCGCGCAGACCACGGACAGCGCCAGTGCGGCGACCAGGGCGACGCCACGGCGACGCGCTCCGGGGACCGACAGCCGCGTCCCCCCGGTCAGCTGCCAGGCGGGCCAGATCCTCGCCAGCACGTGCAGGCCGGTGACGACGGCCCACACGACGAACGCTCCCTTGTGCAGGGTGAGCGTGCCGAGACCCAGACCCGGCACGGAGACGAGCGGCTGGCGACTTGCCGACTCACCCTGCAGCACCAGGGCCACACCGGTGCCCAGCAGGCCGAGCGTCGCGGCCACCACGAGTGGCCCCAGGACTCGCAGCAGCAGCGGAGGCGGGCCGGCCTGCCGGTACGGCGCCCGTCCGGTGTAGTAGCGCACAAGGCGCCATCCGGTGGTCGCGGTCTTCAGGAGCGCCGGCGGCACCAGGATGACCCCGAGGGCGAGGTGCCAGCTGATCAGGCCGCGCACGTCCAGCAGGGTGACGAGCTCGGCCACGAACAACACCAGCAGCACCAGGCCGGTCCACGCGGTGAGCCGCGCGTTACCCGCCGGGCCACCGGAAGCGCCCACGACGGGGTCTGCCCGGTGGGCGCGGCCAATGGCCGCCTCCCAAGCATCGGTTCCTGCCTGCTCCAGCCGCGACTGCCCGCTCACCGGGTCAGCCAAGCACACTCCAGGCCCACGAGCGGGGACGGCTGCGGCCATTCTTCTGGCTCCGGGCCGCGCATCGTCCGCAGGGTCCTCGGTCGGCGCCGACGCATCGTTCTGCGTAACGTGAGGGTTCGTGGACATCGCCCCCGCCGACCAGGCAGCAGTCGACGCGATGTGGGCGTGCTACGTCACGGACAGCGGCTACGACGGACCGCTCGTGACGGCCTTCGCGTTCGGCGACTCTGCCGAGCTCGCAGACGAGCTCGGGCTCCTGGTGCTGCACGGTCCCAAGAGGGCAACCGCGGGTCTGCTGCGGGCTTTCGAGGCAGAGGACGAGCCGTTGCCCCAAGTGGGCGACCGGTGCCTCGTGCTCGGTGGCGACGGCCGGCCGCTGGCCGTTGTGCGCACGACGGACGTGCGTGTCGGCCCGCTCACCTCGGTTGACGACTCCTTCGCGTGGGACGAGGGCGAGGGTGACCGGACGCGGGACTGGTGGCTGGACGCCCATGCACGCTTCTTCACCAGCCAGTGCGCGGCGATGGGCTTGCCGTTCTCCGACGACCTGGGTGTGGTCTTCGAGCGGTTCGAGCTGGTTTGGCCCTTGACCAGGACCTGAGCGGGCGGTCCGGCGGGGGCGGCCGCGAGCACAGCCCCGCCCGAACTGCGCCGAGGATCGGGATCCGTCGCGGGCGCTGGGCTGGGTCGGCACGGCACGCGCGACCACGATGGGGTGGGCGGTGGCCTTGGGCTACCCTTCTCACGGCGTCACCATCGGGGCAGGTTCCAGCGAGCCGTGCAGCGAGGGTTGCGACCAGGCCCCGCCCTCGTAGCTCAGGGGATAGAGCACCGCTCTCCTAAAGCGGGTGTCGGCAGTTCGAATCTGCCCGAGGGCACCACCAGTTTCCGCAGGTCGGAGGCCCTTTACGGCCCCCTGGCCACCCGTCGCGCCGTCACCGCACGAGCGAGCTGCCTGTAGCAGGGCACACCCGAGCAGGGCACCAGCGTCGGCGCGCTTCTACACAAGTCTGGACGCATTTGTGTGCCCCTCAGGCTCACGGCGGTGCGCTCGAACCAACTCTGTTCAAGATGCGCCGAACGGGCGATGCCGCTCATCGCGCTGGTGCCGCACCATTCGCCATCGGGTCCTTGTTGAGGGGCCGGAAGGGGTGTGCCGTGACCCACACGCGCCGGATCGTCTTGCTGATCGCCCTCGCCATCTCCGCCATTGCCATCCTCGGTTTCTCTGCGCTGGGCAACTTCGTCCAAACCCTGGGGCCAACGGGTCCGGGCGAGCCTGGATGGAAGGCGGAGGTTCGCAACGACCTCAACGCCACCGTGGACGTCCGCACGTCGGTGGAGACGCTCCGCCTTCGACCCGGAGCCAGCGACATCTTCGTTGCCACTGGCCCAGCGCAAGTCCACCTCACCCTGGAGCTGGTCGACTCGCGCAGCAACGCCACTCTCGGCTGTCTGTCCGTCCTGCTCGACAAGGCCAGGACCGTGCCGGTCCGACTAAGCCAGACGAAGCCGTGCCAGTGACGCCCGCGCACTGGGGAACCAAGGTGTAGAGCGAGACCACGGCAGCGGCTCCACCCCTGCCCGGCCCAGTTCAGGGGCCAGCCAACGTGGCCCCCACCGGCCATGATCGGTCCGCAACCGCAACAACAACGCCTCCACCTCCGCGCCCTCCTGCCACGGACGGCCCGCGGCCGATGCAGACGGTCCACCAACCCCGGCAGACCGAAGTCCCGATAACGGCCCAACCTGGCATGCACTGCCTCACGCGAATCCCCATACCGGGCCGCGACCTCAGTCACCGGCGCACCCGGCGCACCCGGCGCATCGGCCAGAGCCTCCAAGACCGCGTGATGACGCTGCTCCACAACGCTTATGGCGCGGCTCCGTCGCGCACCCTGGCCCGGCTCGCGCCCTCCGCGCTTCGCCGGTGGGACCCCGCGCTGCGGGCGGCGCTCCGCGCCGTCCTCACGCCCCCCACCGCTACGCGCTCACGGGCGGAAGCAGTGGAACGCGAGGTGTTGGAGGAGACCGGCTACCTGGTGGAGGTCGGCTCGGCGATCGCCGCGCATTCGTTCACCACCCCCGATGGTGGGCGAGACGGTCGGCCCTACAAGTCGCTACGCGTCGTGTTCTCGGCAAACATCATCGGGGGCGAGCTCGGCACCACCGAGATTGGTGGATCGACCGACTTCGCTCAGTGGGTCCCGCTGGAGGAGGTCGAGGACCTCGACTCCAAGGCTGACATCATGGACGTCGCCTATGCCGCCGTCAGGGCTCGATGACGATGCTGGACACCATGGGCTAGGCCTCTTGGTGCCCTTCTGACTGCATCTGCCGAAGCACGGACCTCGGATGCTGCACTTCGTATCGCGCCCAGATGCTCCCCATGGTTCCTTGGACGAGCCCCATTGGGCGGAGTCGGACTGGTGAGCTTCCGCGTGGCAGTGGGGTGCCGTCAACGAATGACGGGGTGCTCAGACCGCCGACGAGGGCCGGGAAGGTGATCACGTGAACCTCGTCGACGAGTCCAGCCCGCAGTAGAGCGCCGTTGAGGCCGCCACCCCCGTCCGCGATGACGGTGCTGGCACCCAGCGTGGCTGCCAACCGCTTCAGTGCCTCATATAGGTCCACTCGGTCCTCGCCGACGACGAGGTAGCCGACGCCCAGCTCTCGGAGGTGTTTCAGGTATCCGCTGGGCGTCGTCCGGCACACCAGGACCAGCAGGGCGGTCTCGTCATCCCCGGTGTACGTCCAGTCCACGCGCCTCCTGCCATCGACGACGGCGAACCAGCGTGGGGCCCGCCGGGGCAGGTGGTCGGTGTAGAGCTCCTCCGCCTCCCCCTCAGAGCACTCGGCCCATCGCGAGGTCGCGTCACCGGCAACAAAGGTCCCGCTGCCCTCGAGGACGACCGTCGGTGTGTACGAGTCCTCGATCCAGCGCCGCCGTTGCTCGATCAGAAGTTCAACATCGTCCGGCCACGCTGCCTGCCATCTCGCGCTAACCCCCGGATCCAACAACCGCTCGGACTCAGTCACCGTCACCCTGCCGTCGACACTTGCGGTCGTGGTCAGGACGACTCGGGGTCTCCAGGGAACAGGCGCACTCATCGCGGCAACGTATCGGCGGGGACCGACACGTCGTCCGTGGACGTACTGGCCTGGCGCGATCCACTCGCCTGATCCGACAAGTGCCAACCTCAGCCGATACACGACCGTCATGCATCAACCCGATCCAGTCGGAATGCCCCGCCTCGACTACTCCTCGGCTCACCGTCTCGGGCGCTGTCAACGACGGAGGCCCGCTCGGGGCCGACTACCGAGGGACCCGCTGCACCCTCTCGACGTGTCCGGTTCTTCAACCGCGTGCGCCCGGCCGCCGTACCCGCATCGCAGCGGGTCACCGCTCCGCCTGAGGACTTCAGGTCAATGCGCAGGCCGCCGCCGTCAGCCGGACTCGGACAAGAAATAGGTGAGCGCCGTGAGCGTCGCCGAGGCAAAGATCGCCCCAGCGGCCAGACCGAAGGCTCCCGCTTTGAACCACGTGACGCGCCGAGACAGCCAGGCTCCGACACAGAGGGCTAACGCCACAAGCCAGCCGGCCGTCAATCGCCCTGACGCAAGCATGACGCCGCCATTCAGGTACCAGCCCAGCGCGGCCCCAACGACGAAGAGCGCGGCAAGCGCGGCAGCCCGCAGCCACCACTCCGCCATGGTGCGCACGTCCTCGCCCATACCCCGCTCGCTCCCCTCGGGCCACTTGCCGTCGACCAGTCTGCCCGGCGCACCGCTCCCCCCGCGAGGCTGAGACGAAAGACGAGACATGGCCACCCGGTGGGGAAGGCCAGCCAGCGCCAGAGCAGGTTCGCCGAGGCATGGCTCGTCGCGATGTCTTTCGCCCCCATCCTCGGGATCGCCACCGAAGCCACCTACTTCTGGCAGCCAGGGCGCCAGGGCTGGCGACTGCTCCAGCTCAACGGCTGGGCCGTTCTGGGCGGACTCTGGCTCGCTGAATGCCACTGTGGCGCAGGCTTCTCGAACGGTCCCGGCAACGTCATCCGGATCATCTCCGGTCAGGACGGGCGCTAAGTCGCGAGCCCGCCCAACCTTTGCCGCCGTCGTTGATCGGCAAAGGCGGCGGCGCGCGATACACCCCGCGAGTGCGCGGGCCGGCCGCTACTGTCGCGGCCATGTTCCGCACTCCCCAGGTCATCCTGTTCAGCGATGACGTCTCGCGGGCCATCGCGTTCTACTCCGCCCTCGGTTTCGAGGAGACGTTCCGGGTCCCGACGCAAGGAGAGCCCATCCACGTCGACCTCGAGCTCGACGGCTACAAGTTCGGGATCGCCTCGACGGCCTCCACCCGGGACGACCACGGCCTCGACCCGGTTCCCACCGGTCAGCGCGCAGCCGTCATCCTGTGGACCGACGACACCGCCGTCGCCTACGCCAAGCTCACCGCTGCCGGCGTGCGAGGGCTGGCGGAGCCGCACCAGTGGCTCGGTCGCCTCCTGATCGCCTGGGTCCAGGACCCCGACGGCAACCCGATCCAGATCGTCCAGCACCTCTGACGGCTCGCGCTGCGGAGGGCGTTCGGGAGGGTGCACCGAAGACGCCACGAGGGCCCTGGGCCTGCGCGGGTGGCAGGTCCAGGGCCCTCCAAGGGTGTTCAGGCCGAAACGCCTCAGCCGCGCGGGCCGCCGGGACCACCGGGGCCGTGGGTGCTGGTGGTGATGGTCTTGAGGTCCTTGCTCACCTCGAGCATCACCATCGCGCCCGCCTTGGTGCCGAACACGTCATACGAGCCGTCAGGGTCCTTGCGGACCGAGGACACGGTCACCGCGGAGTCCTTCGCCTTGACCGCATCCGTGACCTTGGCCAGCTCGGCGCCGGTCACGGCGGCGTCGTGGCTGCCGCCTCCGCCCGGGTGCCCGCCGGGACCACCGGGACCGTGGGTGTTGGTGGTGATCGTCTTGAGGTCCTTGCTCACCTCGAGCATCACCATCGCGTCGGACTTGGTGCCGAACACGTCATACGAGCCATCGGGGTCCTTGCGGACCGACGACACGGTCACTGCGGAGTCCTTCGCCTTGACCGCATCCGTGACCTTGGTCAGCTCGGCGCCGGTCACCGTGGCGTCGTTGTGCGGATTCGCGGCACCGTCCGGCCTCCCGTACCCGCCCGGCGCGGTGCCATAGCTTCCGGTCGTGGGCGAGGTGGACGGGGTCGTCGCGGCGTTGGACAGGGCAGCACCCGTCCCGATCAGGCCGGCCGCGGCCACGACGGCCGCAGCGCCGGTGAGGATCTTGTTGGCGGGCATGCTTGCTCCTTCGTCGAGGGGCGGTCGGGCTGGCCGACCATTGCCCTCACGGTGTCGCGCACGCCTATGGCCATCCTGTGAAACCGGTAGCAGCCGCGTGTGGCTTCCCGGCCCGCGATCCGGGTCATGCCGGGCTCGACACCGCCCGCGGCCTTGCCCAGACAGCGGCGTCGTCGACGGAGCGCATGATGGTCCGCATGACCGACCTCGAGAATGACGGGTGGACGTTCGAGGCCCGCCGCCATGATTGGTCACCCACCCGTCTGGGGTGGTGAACCGCTGGTGTGCGAGGCGTTCACCCGGCGCGCAGCCTGCAAGCACGCCGCGAACGTCGTGCGGATGAAGCAACGCCACATGCGACGCACCCGCTGACGCGGCAGGCGCGGCAGACGCGGGTGGCTCACATCCGCCTCGGCGGCGCCAAGTTCATTGAGCGCCAACGACGCTCGATGCCTGACCCGCCGTCCCCGCCCTAGCCGTGCCGCTCGTGGTCAGCCAGGACGTCGCCGATCAGCCGCGCCTCGGCCGCCACCCGGTCCCGGTCGCTGTCGAGGTGCCCGGTCAGGCCGAGCAGCGCCTTCCACAGCGCCCACCCCCGGGCCCGGGCCCAGGTCCCCTCGTCCTGCTCCGCCGCCTCCCGGAAGGCCTCTCGGCTCGTCCCACCCAGCAACGTCCACGCGATCACCAGGTCGCACGCCGGGTCGCCCACGCCGCAGGTGCCGAAGTCGATGACCGCAGCCAGCTGCCCACCCTCGACCAGCAGGTTCCCGGCAGCGACGTCGCCGTGGAACCACACGGGCTCACCGGTCCACTCGGCAGCGAGGGCCGCCTGCCAGACCGCCGCTGCTCGACCGGTGTCGATGTGCCCCTCGGCCGCAGCCAGACACCGGCGCGTCTCCTCGTCGTAGTGAGCCGGCGAGGCGCCCCGGTAGAAGCTGTGCTCACCGGCGGCCGGCCCCCCGACGACGTCGCAGCGCTGCAACGACCCGAGGAACTCGGCCACCGACACCGCAAACCCTGACAGGTCCTCGACCCGCGCGGTCGAGGCGGTCTGACCCGGCAGCCACTCGCGGACCGACCACGGAAACGGATAGCCCTCACCCGGTTCGCCGACGCCCAGCACCGTCGGCACGGCGACCGGAAGGCTTGGCGCCAGCTGCGGCAGCCAACGGTCCTCCTTCAGGACAGCCGGCACGTAGCCGGCCGCCGTGGGCAGGCGCACCGACTTGTCCTCCCCGAGCCGGTACGTGCGGTTGTCCCAGCCGTCAGCCGAGACGGGGACCACCGGCAGGTCGTCCCAGTGGGGGAACTGGGAACGGACGAGGCGCCGGACCAGGTCGGCCGTGATGCCGGCGCGACCGTCCGGCGGGCTTGGCGTCATCGCACGATCCTGAACGTCCCTCCGGCCCCCGACAAGCGAGTTTCCCGCCGCCGCCGGTCCAAGAATCGGCAGGCCAACGTCCACGGCCTGTCACTAGGGTCGTGTGCCATGCACCTGACGGTTCTCGGCGGCTGCGGAGCATGGCCCACGGCAGCTCAGGCCTGCAGCGGATACCTCCTCGAGCACGACGGGTTCCGCCTGCTCGTCGACCCCGGTTACGCCACGCTGCCCCGCCTCCTCGACCACGTTGCAGTCGACACGGTCGACGCGGTGCTGATCAGCCACGGGCACCCCGACCACTGCGCGGACCTCAACCCGTTGCTGCGGGCCAGGGCCCTGAGCGACGACCCGCCGCCGGCCCTGCCGGTGTTCGCTCCCCACGGAGCGCTGGACGCGGTCCTCGCGCTCGACAAGCCGAGCATGCTCGCGGGCTCCTACCGTCTGCACGAGTTCCAGCCCGGCGACCGTTTCGACGTCGGCCCCTTCGCCTCCGCCACGTGGCTCCTGCCCCACTTCGTGCCCAACGCCGGCATCCGCCTGAGCACACCCCAGGCCGTGTTCGCCTACACCGGCGACACCGGCCCCAGCCCGGACATCCCGCGCCTCGCCGAGGGCGCCGACCTGCTGCTGTCTGAGGCGACGTACCTCCACCGGGTGCCGGCCGCCGACGCGCCCTACCTGCTGACGGTGCGGCTGGCCGGTCAGTACGCCGAGCAGGCCCGTGCCGCCCGCCTCATGCTCACCCATCTCTGGCCCGGGACCGACCCGCAGGCCGCCGAGGACGCCGCCGCCGAAGCCTTCGGCGGACCGATCAGCGTCGCCTCGCCCGGGATCACCACCCGTGTCCCGTCGCAGGGCTCCGCCGCACAGCCCCCGAGCCGTCGCCCCGGGTAGTTATCCCCAAGCGCCACCGCACGGCCCCGGCCATCTCGGCTATCACAGACCCATGGACTACAAGGTGGGGGACGTCATCAACGGCCACGCGCTGACCGCCGACAACCAGTGGCACCCGGTCCCGGTGGGGGCCGGCACCATGCCCAGGAGGCCACTGACCTACGGCCAGCGTTACGCACTGCGGTGGACGTGGTCCGCGCTGGCCGCCGCGGCCGTTGCCGTGCTGCTGGTGGTCCTGCACCCCGGTGCAGAAGACCTCACCTCGGCCATCGTCAGGGCCCTCGGGGCGTCGGTCGTGAACGGCTCCGTCCTCAACCTGGTCGTGGCTGCCTTCCCGGAGAGAACGCACCGCTGAGCCAGCCCGCGACGCCGCGCACTCGAGGCACTCAACGACTGAGTCTCGCTGTGCCCCAATGCAAAGGCGGGTATGCCGCGTGGGCGACCACGCGGCATACCCGCCTTGAGTTGGTGCGAACGTCGTGCGTCAGGGAGCGGGGTAGGCCTTGGGCAGGCGCATGCCGCGCGCGGCCATGAGGTCGCGAACGTGGTTGGGGTAGTTGGTGATGATGCCGTCGACGCCCATGTCCATCAGCTCCTTGATGGTGGTGTTGTCGTCGCAGGTCCACGGGACGACCTTCAGCCCCCGGGCGTGCGCCTCGGAGACCATCTGCTTGTCCGGGTAGAAGCGGAAGCCGGGGTCGCCGACCTTGCCGTTCTGCGGGAAGCCGTAGTTCGGCGACAGTGCCGTCAGGCCGGGCACCGCAGCCTCGGCGGCCTTGACGAAGTCACCGTCGTAGTCGTCGGCGTCGACCCCGCCGAGCCAGGGCGACTTCCCGGGCTTGCCGACCTCGAGGAAGTCGTAGTTGGTCAGGGCGACGAGCGGGTAGGTCGGCGCCAGCTTGTGCATGAGCTGGAGCGCGCCCCAGTCGAAGGACTCGATGGTGACCTGGCGCTCGATGCCGGAGGCGTGGATCTCCTGCCAGACGCGGGTGACGAACTGCTCCCGCGGCGCGGTCTGCTCCGGCGCCCCGGCCTCGACCTTGGTCTCGATGTTCAGCTTGACCTGGTTGGCGTGGTACGCCTTCACCAGGTTGAGGACGTCCTTGAGCTCGGCCATCCGCCAGCCCTTGATCTGCTCCTGCTCGGGGAAGCCGGGCAGCTGCTGGTAGCCGCAGTCCATCGTCTTGATCTCGGCCAGCGTCAGGTCCTTGATGTACTTGCCCACGTAGGGGTACATCGGGTCACCCGGGAACGCAGGGGCCGTGTCCTTGCACTTCTGCGAGCTGATCTGGCGGTCGTGGTTGACGACGACCTTGTTGTCCTTGGTGATGTGCGTGTCGAGCTCGAGGGTGCTGACCCCGAGGCGCAGAGCCTTCGCAAAACCCGGCAGCGACTCCTCGGTGGTCATGCCGATGCCGCCACGGTGGGCCTGCAGGTCGAACTGGGTCTTCTGGGGCTGGACCGTGGGGCTGTTGGGGTTCCCCGGTGTGGCCTGGGCAACGGCGGTGGCGGACAGGCACAGCCCGGCCACGCTGACCGCCGTTGCCACGAATCGCAGAGCTCTCATGCGCCCGGACGCTAGGAGCCGCACACCACCAGATCGCGGCCAGCGCATGAACACCAGGAAGCCGGCCGGCGCCGGTCACCCCACAGCCGGTCATCGCTTCCTCAAGCGACCCCGGGCAAGCAACGCGGGCGCGCGGCAGGCTCAGTCGTGCCCGTTCACGCTGTATGCCGTGTCGTCACCGAGGCCTGCCGCGCCGCGTGACCAGCGACACGAGCTGGACGATGATCGCCACGATGCTGCCGCCGATCCCCACCACGAGCAGGATGCGCGCGACGAGGGCCCAGTTGACGGCGGTGTCGCCGAAGTCCAGCGGGAACACCTGCCAGATGCGCACCATCGCCGCCAGGCCGACCGCCGTGGTCACCACATCACCCATGGACCTCAGCCACGGCGGGTCGCGCACGAGGTAGACGAGGTTGGCCAGCAGGGTCACGAGGATCGAGGCGTTGACCAGACCCAGGACCAGCACGGTGTCACCGGTCAGGAACGGCACGGCCTCCCACCCGGGCCAGCGGTTCACGGCATACAGGACTGCCACGTTGACGACGACCGCCACGACGTAGCCGGCACGCCGCGCGCCGAGGGCGGGGCGACTGCGCACTGCGGCGACTGCCATCTCGACCTCCCTCGGGACCTGTGCCTCCACGCTAGGCAGTGCGCACGAGACCCGGCAGGGGCAGAAGGTCACACCCGGGCCGGTCGGGGCGACGTCAGCAGGGGTCGGCCAGCTCCGGCGGCCGGGCCTCGTGGTGGCGGTGCCCGGGCGTGCGTTCGCGTTCCTTCATCTCGGACTCGTAGAGGTGCCGTCGACCCTTCACCAGCTGATGGCGGGCCACCTCCTCCAGGCACTTGAACAGCGCGTAGTAGCCGTCGTCGTACTCCTCGACGACCTGGAAGGTCCACCGCCCCTCCAGCACGTTGCGGCCCACGAGCTCGGTGTCGATCCGCTCGGCCAGCATGTGGTGACCGGCCCGGTGCAGCAGCTCCACGGCCTGCATGACCTTCATGTCACCGGCGCCGGTCAGCCGGTGGAAGGCGTAGAGGTGGCCACGGGCCTCCTCGACCTCCTCCAGGGCCTCGGACAGCTTGCCCAGGGCCGCGATCGTGGCATCGTCGACACCCGCCGGCCGGGTGTGCTGAGGCGCGGGTACGTCCATGCCGTCACGGTAGGCACGTCCGAGGCGGTGCACCCCCGCCAACTGCGGGCCTCGCACCTACGGCAGGCTGACGAGACGGGACGGTGGACGAGACGAGCCGGTCAGGGTTCGTTCCAGCGCCCGTCCGCCTTGGCGGCCTCCATCTGCGCGACCCCCGAAGGGCGCATCCGCCCCTCGGCCCGGAGCCGCTCGGCCAGGGCCCGGTTGGTCGACGACCAGTTTGACCGGGGCCTCCGCGGCTGGAACCGCAGGACGTAGTAGTCGTCGTCGACCCGGTGCATCTTCGAGTCCACCCAGCCGAAGCACAGCGCGACCTCCTGCGCCTCCTCCAGGGTCAGCGTCGCGATGCCCCGCCCCTTCTTGGCGAACTTCACCCACAGCCCGGGCTCGTCGTCGTGGTGCGCGTCGAGCCACGCCTCGAACGCCGCCCCGGTTGGGAACGGCAGCACCAGCCACCCGTCAGCGGTGTGCCGCTCCTGCCCCACCTCCGGCTCCACCCTCAGAGGGTATGCGCGGGCCGCGCCCCGCGGCGCCGATCGGCCAGCGTGGAGGGTTGTCAGTGTCCTGACCCCACCCCAACAACTCTCCGTCCTGAACGCGAGCCTGAGCCCGCGCCCGCGCCCACCGCACCACAGCCGCAGCGTGCTCCCGCCACGGCCGCGGACCGTCGGTGGCGAGCAGCCGGTCGCAGACCTCGTCGAGCTCGTCCCCGCCCACCTCGCTGAGCAGCACCGCCAGGCCGACGTCGCACCAGCCCCGCGAGCCGGACAGGACCCCCGCCTGCCCGTCCCGCAGCGCCTGGGTGAAGCGCTCCGGCGACAGCAGCCGACGCACCGCCGGCAGGCCGTCGGAGGACAGCAGCCGTGACCTCATGTCGCGTGCCGCCAGCCGGGCCGACACCTCGTCCCAGCACTCCCAGCCGCCCGGAGCCCCACGGTGGGTGGGCAGCGGCTCCAGCCGCGCGCGATACAGGCCGTGCACCTCGCCGGGCTGCTCACCGCCGGCCGCGCCGGACTCGCGCAACCAGGCCGACCAGGCGGCAGGAAGGACAGCGAGGTTGAGGTATGCCGTGGCCTCGGCGTCGGTGTTCCACTGCGAGAGCTGGACGTTCACGACCGCGACGTCGCCGCCCGCGGAGGCCAGGCGCCACGTCTGCCCCGATCCGCGGAAGCCCGCATCGCGAAGGGACGGCGCCACGAGGTCGCGCAGCGCCGCCCTCAGGTGGTCGGGGACGTTCACCCCGACAGGCTCCCACTCAGGGCGCGGGCACCGGCTGCGGGGGCGGCGGGCCGACGTAGCGCGAGTCGGGCCGGATGATCTTGCTGTCCAGCGCCTGCTCGAGGACGTTGGCCGACCAGCCGATGACCCGCGCCACGGCGAACGTCGGGGTGAACATCGCCCGCGGCAGCCCGCACAGCTCCATGACGACGCCGGCGAAGAACTCCACGTTGGTGTTGAGCTCGCGGCCGGGCTTCAGCTCGGCCAGCACCGACAGGACACCTGACTCGACCTGCTCGGCGAAGTCCACCAGGCGGGCCGCGTCGGCGGACTCACCGGCCAGCCCGCGGGCGACCGACTTCAGCATCCGCGAGCGCGGGTCCTCGGTGCGGTAGATCGGGTGGCCGAAGCCCATGATCCGGTCGCCGGCCAGGACAGCCCGGCGCACCCAGGCGTCAACGCGCTCCGGCGTGCCGATCGCGTCGAGGGTGTCCAGCGCGCGGCTGGGCGCCCCGCCGTGCAGCGGGCCGGACAGCGCACCGAGCGCCCCGACCAGGCAGGCGGCCACGTCAGCGCCGGTGGACGCGATCACCCGGGCGGTGAACGTCGAGGCGTTGAACCCGTGGTCGACGGTCAGCACGAGGTACTGCTCCACCGCCCGCGCGTGCTCGGGCGCCGGCTCCTTCCCGGTGATCATCCACAGGTAGTTCGCGGCGTGCCCGAGGTCCTGACGCGGCAGGACCGGGTCCAGCCCGCGGGCCAGCCGGTGCAGGGCGGCGAGGATCGTCGGCACGGCCGCCGAGAGCGTCACGGCGTCGGCGCGCCGCTGTGCGGGCGTGAGGTCGTAGACCGGCCGCATCCCGTGCGCCGCCCCCAGCCAGGACAGCGCCGTCCGCAGCCCGGTCATCGGCTCCCCACTGGCCGCGATCGCCGGCAGCGCGTCCTCGACCTGCTGCGGCAGCTGCCGGGCCGCGGCCACCTCGGCGGTGAACGCCGGGCGCTCGGCCGCATCGGGCAGCCGCCCCTCCAGCATGAGGTGCCACACGTCCTCCAGCGAGCGACGGCCCGCGAGATCCACCGCCGAGTACTGCCGGTAGTGGTAGAACCCCTCCCGCCCGCGCACGTGCCCCAGCGCCGTCTCGGTGACGACCACGCCCTTGAGTCCTCGGGGCACCTCGACCAGGTCCTGCTCCAGCGCGGTCATGCCCGCTCCTTCACTGACAGCCCGCGGCCCGTGCCGCGCGGTCACCAGCACTCTGCGCCCACCATGGAACACAGTCAACGTTGATACAGTCAATGTATGCCGTCCCGTCGCCCGAGCGACCAGCTCACCTCCCGGGAGGTCGCCGACCGCCTCGGCGTCCGCCTCGAGACCGTCTACGCCTACGTCAGCCGGGGTCTGCTGACCAGCCACCGGGCACCCACCGGCCGGGGCTCGGTGTTCGACCGCGAGCAGGTCGACGCCCTGCTGGACCGCGCCCGCAGCGTGCGCCCGGCGTCCGCCCCGTCCTGGCGGGGGCCGGTGGTCGACACCGACACCACGCTCATCGCGGACGGCCACCTGTGGTTCCGCGGCGTCGACGCGGTCGACCTGGCCCGGACCCTTCCCTTCGAGCGGGCCGCCGCCTGGCTGTGGACCGGCGGCACCGACGGCGCCACGTTCGCCGCGCCGGCGGTCCCGCTGGCGGCAGCCCGCAAGGCCGCCGGCGGCCTGCCAGCGGCCGCGGACCTCGTCGGCCGGCTCCGGGTCGCCGTCGCCGCCGCCGGGGCGGTCGACCCCCACCGCTACGACGTCCGTGACTCGGCTGCCACCGCCACCGCGGCCGGCCTGGTCGCGCTCATGGTCGACGCCCTCCCCTGCCTGGGCCCGGCGCCGGCTCCCGAGGAGCCGCTGGCCCGGCGGCTGTGGGCCGCCCTCAGCCCCGAGCCCGCGACGAGGGCCCTCCTGACGTGCCTCGACGCCGCCCTGGTGCTGCTCATGGACCACGACCTGGCCGTCTCGACGGTCGCCGCGCTGACCGCCGCCTCAGTGCGGGCCCACCCCTACGCCGTCGTCGCCACGGGCCTGGCCGCCATGGAGGGCCCGCTGCACGGCGCCGCCAGCACCCTGGCCCATGCCGTGCTCACCGACGCGCTCGCGACCGGCGCCACCGAGGTCGTGACCGAGCACCTGCGCACCGGCCGTCCGCTGCCCGGGTTCGGCCACCGGCTCTACCCCAACGGCGACCCCCGGGCCGCCGCGATCCTGGAGCTGCTGGCGCGGGAGCGGGCCGCGCGCCGGGTCGTGGCCGCGGTCGACGCGCTCGCTGAGGAGAGCGGTGAGCGGCCCAACATCGACCTCGCCCTGGCGGCGCTGTCGGTGGCGGCCGGGATGCCCCGCACCGCCGGCGAGGTCGTCTTCGCCATCGCCCGCTCGGTCGGGTGGGTCGCCCACGCGCTGGAGGAGTACGACGAGACCCCCCTGCGGTTCCGCGGACACGGGCGCTACCGCGGCCCCCAGCCGCCGCAGCCGGCACCCCGACGCTGACCCGGCCACCCGTCGTCGCAACCCACCTGACGCAGGTGAGCACCCGGCATACGCTCGTGGCGTGATCGAGATCGGCTCCCGCGAGCGCGCGCTGCCTGCGCCGCCGCACGTGGTCTGGGGCTCGCTCACCACCCCCCACCAACCGGCCGCCCGGCCGTGGCTGAGCCTGCTCGAGGACGAGGTCGAGCCGCGTGTGCTGGAGGCCGAGCCGTCGCAGCTGGTCGTCTGGTCCTCCCTGTGGCCAGCGCGCCCCGAGGACGTCGTGCGCTTAGAGCTGGCGCCCCGTGACGACGGCGGCACCTCCCTGCGCTGGACCCTGCTGTCGCCAGCCGCGCCGCCGGGCGACTCCCTCAGCGCGCACCTCCGGCACCGGCTGGACGTGCTCATCAACGCGGACCTGCGCCTCTCCTACGGGCAGTAGCGGACCGGCCCTCGACATACCGCCCACGGCGTGAAATGTGGGCGACCGGCCCGGCAACCGCCGATATCCTTGGAGCACCGCCCGCCACCGCCACGGCCCCCAGCCTGGCCGTCGAGCCGGGCCCCACCATCGATCACCACCACGCTCCGGGGGACCACCATGCCTGCCCTGCGCCGCCGCACGTCCGCAGCCGACGGGGGCGCCACGCCGTCCCCCGGCCGCGAGATCGCGCGCATCGCCGTCCCGGTCAGCGCGGAGTTCGTCCTCAACCTGGTCCTCAACTTCGTCAACCAGGTCGTGGTCGGCACCCTCGGCGCCACCGCGATCGCGGCCGTGGGCTTCGCGAACAGCCTCGGCTTCATCCTCGTCCTGACCCTCGGGGCGCTCGGTGCGTCGGTGAGCATCCTCGTCGCACGGGCGCACGGCGCTGGCCGCCGGCACGACATGAACACCACCGTGTCCACCGCCCTGGTCGTCGCCGCCGCGATGGCGGCGGTGTGCTCGCTCGGGCCGCTGCTGATGGCGCACGAGCTGCTGCGGGTCACCGGGGCCTCGGCGACCGTGGCCGACGCCGGCGCCGGCTACTTCCGGCTGATGAGCCTGTCGCTGACCCCCGCCGTCCTGAGCATGCTGCTCAGCGGGGTGCTGCGCTCCACCGGCCACGCCCGCGCACCGATGCTGGCCACGTCCGGCACCGTCGTCCTCAACGCCGCGCTCGGCTTCGCTCTGGTGACCGGCGCCGGCCCGCTGCCGCGCCTGGGCGTCGAGGGCGCCGGCGTGGCGACGCTGGTCACCACGCTGCTCAAGCTCGCCATCCTCACCGCCCAGGTGTATGCCGTGCACCGGGTCGCGCGGTGGGAGGCGCCCACCTTCCGCGGCGGCTGGGACCGCGTCCTGCGGCCGCTGCTGGTGCTGGCGCTGCCCCTGGCGGTCACCGAGCTGTTCTGGACCGTGGGCACGTTCCTCTACAACGTCGTGTGTCAGCGCCTCGGCGACCGCGCCCTGGCCGCCGCCCAGATCGCCGCCACCCTCGAGGGCGTCTTCATCGTCGGCAGCCTGGGCCTGATGAGCGCCACGACGGCCCTCGTCGGCCGCTCCGTGGGTCAGGGCGACGCCGACGCGGCCGCGGCGTGGGTCCGCCGGATCAAGGCGGCCGGCATCCGCACGGGCGTGGGCTTCGGCCTGCTGTTCGCCGGCTGCGCGTTCCTGCTCCAGCCGCTCTACAGCGAGGCCGGCGACGACGTCCGCCACGCGGCCGCGGTCGGCATCCTGATCAACGCCGCGTTCCAGGTCGTCAAGGTGCGCAACATGATCATCGGCGCCGGCGTGCTGCCCAGCGGCGACGACGCCCGCGGGGTCATCCTGGGCGACGCCGGGGGCGCGTTCCTCGTCGGCCTGCCCCTCGCGGTGCTGCTCGGGCTGCACTCCCCGCTCGGCATCGCCGGGGTGTTCCTGGCCCGGGTCGTGGAGGAGGTGGCCAAGCTGGTCATCTTCTCCTGGCGCGAGCGACGGCTCAGCTGGACGGCCCTCGCCGGCGCCGGCGTCCCCGCCGAGCCCGTGGCGCCGGCCGCACCGCTGGCCGACGCCGACGTCGTGGCGGCGCAGGAGGTCGGCCCGGTGGCCGCCCTGCCCGAGGCCCCGGAGCTCGTCAGCCGCTGATTCCGGCGCCCCCACGGTGAAGGGTTGACCACACCCGGGTGTGGTCAACCCTTCACCGTGGGCTCACCCCGACGATCCTGCCCACAGCGCGCCCGGTCAACTACGCTGCGCGCAGCCGCACCAATCCACCCCACGCCCTGTCTCCGAACCTCCGCCGTAACGCCTGACCGCGGCACACGCCGCGCGCGCCGAACGGAAGGGATCGCTCCGGTGACGCCTCACCCCCGCACCCCTCGCGCCACGCAGCCGCTGCGCGCTTCCTCCTGGCGCGCAGCAGGAGGGGCGCGATGAGGCCGACAGCATCGCGCCCCTCCGTCTCGGTCATCGGGGCCGGGGTCTCGGGCCTGACCGCGGCGTACCTGCTCAACCGCACCCACGACGTCACCCTCTTCGAGGCCGACGACCGGCTCGGCGGGCACGCGCACACCCACGACGTCACGGCCAGCGACGGCTCCGGGCACGCGGTGGACAGCGGCTTCATCGTGCACAACGACCGGACCTACCCGCTGCTGCGCCGCCTCTTCACCGAGCTCGACGTCCCGGTGCGCCCCACCGAGATGAGCATGAGCATCCGCTGCGAGGGCTGTGGCCTGGAGTACGCCGGCGGCCGCGGTCTCAAGGGCATCCTCGCCCAGCGCTCCCGCGTCGCCGACCCCACCTTCCTGCGCCTGCTCGGCCAGGTGAAGCGGTTCCACCGGCGGGCCAGCGCCTTCCTGGACGACAGCCGCGAGGGCGACCTCACGACATACGGGCAGTTCCTGCGGCGCGAGGGCTTCTCGGACTACTTCATCACCCACTACGCGGTGCCCGTCGTGTCCTGCGTGTGGTCCGCCGGCCAGGAGACGGCGCTGCTCTACCCGGCGCGCTACCTGTTCCGCTTCCTGGACCACCACGGCATGCTCAGCGTCACCGGCTCGCCGCAGTGGTTCACGGTCGTCGGCGGCTCCCGCACCTACGTCGAGCGGATCGGCGCCCAGCTGCCGGCCGTGCACGTCGGCGCCGGCGTGCGTGACATCACCCGCCGTCCCGACGGGGTCACCGTCGTGGACTCCCGCGGCGACCGGCACGACTTCGACAAGGTGGTCATCGCCACCCACGCCGACCAGGCCCTCGGCATGCTCACCGACCCTACCGACGCCGAGGTCGAGACGCTCAAGGCCTTCGGCTACTCCCGCAACGAGACCGTCCTGCACACCGACGCCTCGATCCTGCCCGCGGCGCGGCAGGCCAGGGCCTCGTGGAACTACCTGATGACCTCGTGCACGGACCTGCACGACGCGACCGTCGTGACCTACTGGATGAACCGCCTCCAGGGGCACGCCTCCCCCGAGGACTACCTCGTCACGCTGAACGCGCGCGAACGCATCGACCCCTCTGCCATCCTCGCGGTGATGGACTACGAGCACCCCATCTACACCCCCGAGGCGGTCTCGGCCCAGGGCCGGCTGGCGGGCCTGGCCAGCAGCACCACGGTGTATGCCGGGGCCTACCACGGCTGGGGCTTCCACGAGGACGGCTGCCGCTCCGGGGTGGAGGCGGCGCGGCACTTCGGGGTCGACTGGTGACCATGGCCACGACCGCGCACCTGCCGCCGCTGCCGGCGCTGGTGGAGGGTCATGTCTCGCACCGGCGCCGGGGCCCGGTCCGGCACGCGTTCCGCTACGGCGTCTACCAGTGGCTGGTGGACCTGGACGACCTGCCCCGTATGCCGCGCTGGCTGCGTCCGTTCGCCGGCTTCCGGGCCGAGGACCACCTCGGCGGGCCGGGCCGCAGCATCAAGGACAACGTCGTGGCCTTCCTCGCCGGTCGCGGCGTGGACCTGCAGGGCGGGCGCGTGCTCATGCTGGCCAACGCACGGGTGCTCGGCCACGTCTTCGACCCGCTGTCGGTGCACTGGTGCTTCCGCGCCGACGGGACGCTGGCCTGCGTCGTCGCCGAGGTGCACAACACCTACGGCGAGCGGCACGCCTACCTGCTCTCCCCGGGCGAGGACGGCGCCGCCTGGACGGACAAGGAGCTCTACGTCTCCCCGTTCTACGACGTGTCCGGCCGCTACCAGCTGCGCTTCACCCTGACCCCCGAGCAGGTCGCCACCACCGTGGTGCTGACCCGTGACGGGGAGGTCGCCTTCGGAGCGACGTTCCGCGGGACGCCCCGGCCGGCCACCCCCCGACGCCTCGCCGGGCTCCTCCTTCGCCGACCGCTGATGCCCCAGCAGGTCAGCGCGCTCATCCGGGTGCATGGCATCTGGCTGTGGCTGCGCCGCCTGCCCGTTGCCCCCCGACCGCGCCACCGCGCGCAGGAAGGTGTCTGAGATGACCGCCGTTGCCCCCACGTCCCTGCGCTGGGACGCCCTCGAGCGGGTCCCGACCGCCCCGCTGCACGCCCGAGTGGCCAGGGTCCTCTTCGAGCGCGCGATGGGCCTGGTGCCCGTCCGGGCGACCTACCCCGACGGCCGCACGGTCGGCGCCGGCGGCGAGGGGTCCCCGGTCTTCGAGATCGTGCGCCCCGAGGCGTTCTTCGCCCGGATCGGCAAGGACACCAAGATCGGCTTCGGCGAGGCCTTCATGGCCGGCGACTGGCGCCCGGGGCCAGGGACCGACCTGGCCGACCTGCTCTCGCCGTTCGCCGCGAAGCTCAGCCAGCTGGTGCCCGAGTGGCTGCAGAGGTTCCGCACCGTCGTCGATGACCGCCTCCCGCACCACGAGGAGAACACCCTCGAGGGCTCCCGGGAGAACATCCACCGCCACTACGACCTGAGCAACGACCTGTTCGCCGCGTTCCTGGACCCGACGATGAGCTACTCGTCGGCGTGGTTCGAGGACGGTGACGACCTCGAGGCCGCCCAGCTGCGCAAGATCGACGGCATGCTCGACTTCGCCGAGGTCCGCGAGGGCACCCGGGTGCTCGAGATCGGCACCGGTTGGGGTGCGCTGGCCCTGCGGGCCGCCCAGCGTGGCGCCCAGGTGCTGACGATCACCATCTCCGAGGAGCAGGCCGAGCTCGCGCGCCAGCGGATCGCCGCCGCGGGCATGACCGACCGGGTCGAGGTCCGGCTGCAGGACTACCGCGAGGTCCAGGGGCAGTTCGACGCCATCGTCAGCGTGGAGATGATCGAGGCTGTCGGCGAGAAGTACTGGCCCATCTACTTCGCCACGATCGACCGGCTGCTCGCCCCCGGCGGGCGGGTCTCCATCCAGGCGATCACCATGGCGCACGAGCGGATGCGCGCCACCCGGCGCACCTACTCCTGGATCCAGAAGTACATCTTCCCCGGCGGCATCATCCCCTCGCTGCAGGCGATCGACGAGACCCTGGCCGGGCACACCTCGCTGCGGGTCGCCCAGCGCCGCGAGCTCGGCTGGCACTACGCCGAGACGTTGAAGCAGTGGCGCGGCCGGTTCCTCGCCGACTGGGACCACATCCGCACCCTCGGCTTCGACGAGACCTTCCGCTCGATGTGGGAGTTCTACCTGGCCTACTGCGAGGCCGGCTTCCGCACCGGCTACCTCGGGGTCAGCCAGCTCCAGATGGTGCGTCCCTAGTGGACCTCGAGGGCCGCGTCGCCTGGGTGGTCGGCGCCTCCAGCGGCATCGGCGCAGCCGTCGCGCGCGAGCTGGCCGCCCGGGGCGCGCGGGTCGCGGTCTCGGCCCGCCGCCCGCAACGGCTGACCGAGGTCGCCGAGGGCCGCATGCTCGTGGTCCCCGTCGACGTGACCTCCCGCAGCGACGTCCGCGCCGCGGCCGACCAGGTCCGGGCCGGGCTCGGGCCGATCGACCTCGTCGTGCTGGCCGCCGGCCACTGGGAGCAGATGGAGGCCGGCACCTGGGATGCCGACTCCTTCGAACGGCACCTCCAGGTCAACCTCGTCGGCATGAGCAACGGCATCGCGGCGGTGCTGCCGGAGATGGTCCAGCGGCGCCGGGGCGTCATCGCCGGGGTGGCCTCGGTCGCGGGCTACCGGGGGCTGTCGGGAGCCGAGGCCTACGGCGCCACCAAGGCCGCGCAGATCAACCTGCTGGAGTCCCTGCGCCTGTCGGTGCGCCGGCTCGGGGTGCACGTGACCACCGTGTGCCCGGGGTTCGTGCGCACCGAGATGACCGCGACCAACGAGTTCCCCATGCCCTTCCTCATCGAGGCCGACGAGGCGGCGCGGGCGATCTGCGACGGCCTGGAGCGGGACCGCAGCGAGATCATCTTCCCCACCCGGATGGCCGTGCTGATGAAGCTGGCCCGGCTGGTGCCGGTGGGGCTGTGGGCCGTGCTCGCCGGGCGCCGCAGGGCGTAGCCACCGCCCACGGCGTCAGCCCCGGGCCACGGCAGTCGGCGTCAGCCGCGGGTCGCGGCCACCGGGGCGCCGTAGCGCAGCCCGTCGTAGACGAGGTCGACCAGGGCCAGGGTCGAGGAGGTCGGGGTCGACCTCGGCTCACTGGTGAGGCAGATCCCACCCAGGGCCCGCAGCAGCTCCGCGGCGGCGACGTCCTCGCGGATCACGCCGGCGTCGATGGCGGGGGTGAGCATGCGCTCCGCGGCCAGCCGCAGGGTCTCCCGGGTCTGCTGGAAGTGCTCGGAGCGGCTCCCGTTCATCATCGTCCGCAGCAGGGTCACCATGCCCTGCTTGACGGCGTAGAAGTCGACGAACCCGCGCATCCACTCGCGCAGGGCCTCCCCGGGGTCCTCGCTCGCCGCCAGCTCCCGCGAGCGCGCGTCGAGGGCGTCGATCTGGGCGCCGTAGACCGCCACGACCAGGTCCTCGCGGGTGGGGAAGTTGCGGTAGAGGGTGCCGATGCCCACGCCGGCGGCCTTGGCGACCTCGTCCAGCGACGTCTCGACGCCCCGCTCGGCGAACAGCGTCGTCGCCGCCTCCAGGAGCCGCGCCCGGTTGCGGGCGGCATCGGCACGCAGCGCCTTGCCCTCGTCAGGGGACAACCCGAGTCACCACCTTGCAGAAACGGAGGCAGCCTCCGTATAGTCTTCTCTAAGCGGAGGAAGTCTCCGCTTCTCTGTCGGTCACGACGCGGAGGGCTCCTCCGCTTTCGTCACCATGATAGCCCCGCCCGCCGGGAAGGACCTCCTGATCATGAGCTCCCGCTCCGCAACCCCCACCCGGACCTGGCTCCCGCTGGCCGTCGTCCTCACCACCCAGATGATGATCGTCCTGGACTCGGCGATCGTGAACATCGCGCTCCCGGACATGCAGCAGGCGCTGCACATCCAGCCCGCCGACCTCTCGTGGGTCGTCAACGCCTACACCCTCGCCTTCGGCGGCCTGCTCCTGCTCGGCGCCCGCGCCGGCGACCTGTTCGGGCGCCGCACCGTCTTCGCCGTGGGCATGGCCCTGTTCACCGTGGCCTCCCTGCTCGGCGGCTTTGCCGACGTGGGCGCCCACCTGTTCCTCGCCCGCGCCGCGCAGGGCGTCGGCGCGGCCCTCGCCGCCCCGTCGGCCCTGGCGATCCTCATGGGCCTCTACCCCGAGCCGCGCGACCGCACCCGGGCCGTCGGCTACTACACGATCGTCTCCGCGAGCGGTGCCGCCATCGGCCTCATCGCCGGCGGCCTGCTCACCTCCTACGCCTCCTGGCGCTGGGTGATGTTCGTCAACGTGCCGATCGGCCTCGTCGTGCTGGCGCTGTCCCGGGTGCTGCCGACCGCCCGTGGCCGGGCCGGCCGCGTCGACGTCGCCGGGAGCCTGCTGTCCACCGCGGGCATGACCGCCCTGGTCTACGGCTTCATCCGCGCCGCCGCCGACGGCTGGGGCAGCAGCGTGGCCGTCGCCTCGTTCGCGGCCGCTTTGGCCCTGATGGCCGCCTTCGTCCTCGTCGAGCGCAGGCACGAGCACCCGATCATGCCGCTGCACCTGTTCGCCGACCGCGAGCGAGCGAGTGCGTATGTCGCGCGGTTGCTGCTCGTCGCCGGGAGCATGGGCGCGTTCTTCTTCCTCAGCCAGTACTTCCAGCTCGTCCTCGGCTGGTCGCCGGTGCGCACCGGGCTCGCGTTCGTGCCCTTCCCGGTGTCGGTGTTCATCAGCTCCCAGCTGGCCACCCGCGTCCTCGTGCCGCGATTCGGCGCCCGCCCCGTGATGCTGGTCGGGATGGCGATGTCCACCGTGGGCCTGGTCCTGCTGACCCGGCTCGGGGTCGACACCACCTACACCCAGCTGATCGGCTCCATGGTGCTGTTCGCGCTCGGCAACGGCACCTCGTTCGTCCCGCTCACCGACGCCGGCATGGCCCGCGTGGCGACGCACGAGGTCGGCATCGCCTCCGGCCTGGTCAACGTCACCCAGCAGCTCGGCGGAGCCGTGGGCCTGGCGGTGCTCGTCACCGTCTTCGCCACCGCCGGACCGGGGGCGGCCTCCTCCCCTGCGGCCTCGGCCCACGCGAAGTCGCTGTTCGTCCTCGGCGCGGACCGCGGGTTCGGCGTCGCCGCCGCCCTCATCGGGGTGGCCGTGCTGCTGGTCCTGTCCCTGGCGGCCCGCCGCCCGGCCCGGCCCTCCCATGCCGAGGCCGCACTGCCCGACGCGCGTGTGCTGGAGCCTGCGGCCTGACCCCCCCGGGCGGCTGGGCCCGCCGACCCGACCACGCCCCGCCGGGCATCCCGGCGGGGCGTGGTCGTGCACCCGGGGCGGTCAGCCGGCCAGGGTGGCGTGCATCTCCCACACGAGGACCTCGGCCGGCTCGGTGGCGGTCACCCGCTGCCCGCCGGTGGCGGTGAACCGGACGGCGTCCCCGGCGGCCAGGGGCCCGGCCCCCTCGAGGGTGACCGCACCGCGCGGCACGAACAGGTGCAGGAAGGGCGCCTCCGGCAGCTGGACCGACTGACCAGGCTGCAGCCGCGCGGCATACAGCGCGGCGTACTTGTTCCGGATGCGGATGGCGGAGGCGCCGTCGTGCTTGTCCATGCCGGAGGCGACCGGCACCAGCCCGCCGGCCAGCAGCTCGTCCTCGATCTCGAGCTGCTCGTAGCCGGGCTTGATGTTGCTCTCGTCCGGCGGCACCCACATCTGCACGAAGTGCACCGGGTCGCGGTGCGTGGCCCCGCCGAGGCGCCAGGAGTCGTTCTTCTCCGAGTGCAGGATCCCGCTGCCGGCGCTCATCCGCTGGGCCAGTCCGGGGTAGATCACGCCGTTGTGCCCGGTGGAGTCCTGGTGCACCAGCGACCCCTGCAGCACCCAGGTGACGATCTCCATGTCCCGGTGCGGGTGGGTCTCGAACCCGGTGCCGGGGTCGACGACGTCGTCGTTGTTGACCAGCAGCAGCCCGTGATGGGTGTTGGCGCGGTCGTAGTGGTGGCCGAAGGAGAACGAGTGGTGGGAGTCCAGCCAGTCGATGCGCGTCGAGAAGCGGTCCGCCGCGCGGCGCACGTCGACCTGAGGGGTGAGGCCGGGGGTGGTCATACGTGTCCTCCAGGGACTGTGGCAGGGACCGGACCGCTGCAACAACGGGTATGCCGGTCGCGGCATTCCGCGCAGGCGCGTCCCGGCCGGGCATGCCCGCCCTAGCGGTCGGACTCGCGCCAGACCTGGTGGAGCAGCTGCTGGAACACCTCGACCGGCTGGGCGCCGGAGAGGGCCACCGAGCGGTTGGCCACGACGAACGGCACCGTCGTGATGCCGAGATCGCGCGCCTCGGCCTCGTCGGAGCGGACGTCCTTGGCGAAGTCGTCCGAGGCCAGCACGGCGGCCAGGACGTGCTCGTCGAGGCCGGCCTCGGCCCCAAGCCGCTGCAGCGTCGCGACGTCGTCCAGCGCCTTGCCCTCGGCGAAGTGGGCGGCGAAGAGCCGCTCCTTGACCGCCGACTGCAGGGCCGGCCCGCCCTGGGCCATGCCGAGGTGGACCATCCGGTGGGCGTCGAAGGAGCTGGTCCAGATCGCCTTGTCGAAGTCGAGGCGCAGGCCGTCGGCGGCAGCAGCCCGGGCGACCCGGGCGCTCATGGCGCGGCCCGCCTCGGGCCCGCCGCCATACCGCTGCCCGAGGTAGTCGTAGACGCTCACGCCGGCCCCGACCGGGGTGCGGGGGTCCAGCTCGTAGGAGCGGTAGCGGACCTCCACCAGGGCCGGGCGCTCGAAGCCGGCGATGGCCTGCTCGAGCCGGCGCTTGGCGATGTAGCACCAGGGACACACGACGTCGGACCAGACCTCGAGGACGATGCCCGGCGACCGGTCCGTCGCCGAGGGCGTGGCGGCTTCGGTGCTGACGGTGCTCATGACCCCAGTGTCGCAAAGACGCGGCAACGCCGCAGGCCCTGACTCCCGGGAAGGAGCAGGGCCTGCGGCGTCAGAGCCTGGCAGCCTCGATCAGCTGAAGCGGCCGTAGGAGATGTTGGGGTCGTTCCAGATCGGACGCTTCCCGACGACGGAGCCGCTGTGCGGGGAGTCCCACATCATGCCGCCACCGGCGTAGATGCCGACGTGGTGGGCGGGAGCGCCGAAGAAGACCAGGTCGCCCGGCTGCGGGTTGGTCACGCGGGTGGCAGCCACACGCTGCTGCTCGGCCGTGCGCGGCAGCGAGATGCCGATCTTGTTGAAGACGTACTGGGTGAAGCCCGAGCAGTCGAAGCCCGCGGGAGTGGTGCCGCCCCAGAGGTAGGGCGTCCCGGCGTACATCGACGCGATGCCCAGGACGCCGGCGGCCGGCGAAGGCATGTTGATCGCGACGCGCTCGGTGCTGCGGCTGACCGTCTCGACGGCGCGGTGCACCGGGGCGGCCTTCGGGGCGACGGCGTCGAAGCCGACCTCACCGAAGGACGGCGCGACGGGCGCGGCGGCGGTGCTCGGCGCGGAGACGGCGACCGTGCCGGGGGCGTTGGTCGGCGTCGCGGCCTCGGGGTTGTGGGTGGCCGGCGCAGCCGATGCAGGCATGCTGAACGAGGCCACGAGACCACCGGAGACCGCGAGGACCGCGGACGCCTTGGCGGCGGGCTGGCCGGAACGGCCAAGAGCAGACGTCAGGGCATTGGTGGTCGTCTGGCGACCTGCGGCGCGGTGGCGCCCGGCATGGTGCTTCGACACGATGAGCAGACCTCTCCAGTGCCTACGAGGTGAGCTGTCGGGTTCGGGTGGGAGGTATGCACCCGGCCCTGAGGCAGCCAGCCGACCTGGGTCGGTAGCCGCCTGAGGGCTTCACCCCAAGGAGCGTCTCTCGACGCCCCGCAATTGGGTCCCCCGCTCCTGCCATGCGGTTGTGTTCACTGTCCCGGGCGTGACGGCAGGATTAGGCAAGCCACATCGGGAGCTCCCTCCAGGGGGAGAGGAAGCCCTGTCACCGTACACAGACCAAAGGCCCTTGTCACATCGAGGTCACGGGTGTTTCGTGGTTCGTTCCGGCCATCTCCCGTCCGCCCCGCCCGGGCACGACGAATCGCCGCAGATCAGGGCACATCGGACACCCCGAACCGCCACCGAACGGGACGGACCGGACAGGCCTGGTGGGGGCGACTCAGACCGGGGCGGCGAACACGTGGGCCGCGGTGCTCTCCGGCAAGGACACGCCGGCCGCCTCCTCCGCGCCGTCGCGGACGACGATGACCCGCCCCGCCTCGCGGCGGATGCGGACCCGCTTGCCGGGCAGGAGGCCGGCGACGGTCAGCAGGCTCAGCGCCTCGTGGTCGACCTGCACCGGCTCCCCGATCCGGCGCACCGTGACGACGCTCGGCTCGTCGCCGGCGAGCGCCGCGAGGCTGCTGACCCCGAGGCGGAAGTCCTCCCCGGCCTCCTCACCGAGCTCGTCCAGGCCGGGGATCGGGTTGCCGTAGGGGGACTCGCGGTGCTCCCCGATGAGCTGGAGGATCTTGCGCTCGACCCGCTCGCTCATCACGTGCTCCCAGCGGCAGGCCTCGTCATGGACGTACTCCCACTCCAGGCCGATCACGTCGACGAGCAGCCGCTCGGCGAGGCGGTGCTTGCGCATCACCCGGGTGGCGAGGCGCCGCCCCTCCTCGGAGAGCTCGAGGTGACGGTCACCGGCCAGGGACACCAGCCCGTCGCGCTCCATGCGGGCGATGGTCTGGCTCACGGTCGGGCCGGAGTGACCGAGCCGCTCCGCGATGCGGGCACGCAGCGGCGGGATGCCCTCCTCCTCCAGCTCGTAGATCGTCCGGAGGTACATCTCGGTGGTGTCGATCAGGTCGGTCACAGCGCATAGCCTCTCATTCGTGCCCGACACCGTGCTCTGGCTTCGCCGCGACCTGCGCCTCACCGACCTGCCCGCACTGGGGTCGGCCCACCAGGCCGCCGGCGGCGGGGCGGTCCTGCCGCTGTTCGTCCTCGACCCGAGGCTCTGGGACGGGGCCGGCCCCGCCCGTCGCGCGTGGCTGCACGCCTCCCTGCGCGCCCTGCACGCCCGGTATGGCGGTGCGCTCGTCGTGCGCGTCGGTGACCCCGCGCAGGTGGTCCCCGCGGTGACCCGCGAGCTGGGGGCCGGCTCCGTCCACGTGAGCGCCGAGTCGACGCCGTTCGGCCGGCGCCGGGACGAGGCCGTGCGCCGGGCCCTGGCCGACCTGGACTGCCCGCTCGAGGCGACCGGCACGGCATACGCGGTGGGACCGGGCACCATCACGACCGGCGGGGGCACGCCCTACCAGGTCTTCACACCCTTCTCACGCGCGTGGCGCGCGCACGGCTGGCCGCAGCCCGCCCCGGTGCCCAGTGGGCTCCGCTGGGTGCGCCGGGTCGACTGCCAGGACCTCCCGGAGGTCACCGGCGAGGTGCCCGAGCTGCCGGCGGCCGGCGAGGAGGCCGCCCTGGAGCGCTGGCACGCGTTCCTCGACGACGGCCTGGCCGACTACGCCGAGACCCGCGACCGGCCGGACCTGACCGGCACGTCGATGATGTCGGCCCACCTGAAGTTCGGCGAGATCCACCCGCGCACGATGCTCGCCGACATCGCGGCCCACCCCGACCACCGCAGGAAGGGTCCGCAGACCTTCGTCACCGAGCTGGCGTGGCGGGAGTTCTACGCCGACGTGCTCTGGCACCGCCCCGACTCGGCGTGGGCCGACCTGAAGCCGGCCCTGAAGGGCATGGACTACGACGACCCGGGCGAGGGCTTCGAGGCGTGGAAGGCCGGGCTCACCGGCTACCCCGTGGTCGACGCCGGGATGCGCCAGCTGCTGGCCGAGGGCTGGATGCACAACCGGGTGCGGATGATCGTGGCCAGCTTCCTCGTCAAGGACCTGCACGTGTGGTGGCCGCACGGCGCCCGCCACTTCATGGAGCACCTGCGCGACGGCGACATCGCCTCCAACTCCCACGGGTGGCAGTGGGCCGCCGGGACCGGCACCGACGCCTCGCCCTTCTTCCGGGTCTTCAACCCCGTCACCCAGGGGAAGAAGTTCGATCCCGACGGCGACTACGTGCGCCGCTACGTCCCCGAGCTGGCACACGTCCGGGGCGGCGCGGTGCACGAGCCGTGGAAGGCGGACGGCGCCTACGACCAGGGCTACCCCGAGCCGATCCTCGACCACGCCGAGGCGCGCGAGGAGGCCCTGCGCCGCTACGAGGCAGCCAAGGGCTAGCGTGCGGCCCGTGAGCGAGTCCTTCGTCGTCCCCGCCCGCTTCTGCGGCCCGCCGCAGTCCGGCAACGGCGGGTGGGTCAGCGGCCACCTCGCCGGGCTCGTGGAGACCGAGGAGGGCCAGGGCCGCGGCGCGGTGACGGTGCGCCTGCGGACGCCCCCTCCGCTGGACGCCGAGATGGACGTGACGCGGGCCGATGACGGCACCGTCGAGCTCTGGGACGGCCAGACCCTGGTGGCCCAGGCCATCTCGGCCGAGCCGCTCGGCGCCGCCGGGACGCCGGCGCCGGTCTCCTTCGCGGCTGCAGAGGCAGCCGGACCGGGCTACGAAGGACTGGCCGAGCACCCCTTCCCGACCTGCTTCACCTGCGGCACCGACCGCGACCCCGACGACGCCCTGTGCCTGCACACCGGGGCCCTGCCGGGCCAGGAGACGCTGCGGGCCGCCGCCTGGCGCCCGCACGAGGTGACGCACGAGATCGTGTGGGCGGCGCTGGACTGCCCCGGCGCCTGGGCCTCCGGCATCGCCGGCCGCGCGATGGTGCTGGGCACGATGACGGCGCAGGTCCACGCCCTGCCGCAGGTCGGCGACGAGTGCGTCGTCATGGCGTGGCCGCGGGGGCAGGAGGGCCGCAAGTTCCTCTCCGGGACCGCCCTGTATGCCGCCGACGGCCGCCTCCTCGCCCAGGCCGAGGCTGTCTGGATCGCCGTCGACCCCGCCTCGGTCCGCCCCGCCTGAGCTCGAGACCGAAGCGCCGGACGTGGCGCAGACCACACAAACCGGACAGCTAGTCTGGAAATACCGGGAAGTCGTTTACCGTTCAACTATTCATGACGACCTACCCCGAGACCCAGACCGGCGCCATCGACGAGTTCGAGGCGGAGTTCGCCGACCAGCTGGTCCTCTCCCCCGAGGCGCAGGACCTCCTCTTCCGTGAGGCCCGCACCGCCAACACGTTCACCGACGAGCCCGTCACCGACGAGCAGGTCCGCGCGATCTACGAGCTCGCCAAGTGGGCGCCGACGTCGATGAACAACCAGCCGCTGCGTGTCGTCCTGGTCCGCAGCGACGAGGCCCGGGCCAAGCTCGTCGGGCTCATGGCCGACGGCAACAAGCCCAAGACCGAGGCCGCCCCGCTGGTCGCGATCCTCGCCGCCGACAACGAGTTCCACGAGGAGCTCCCCAAGGTCTTCCCGCACTTCCCCGCCGCCAGGGACATGTTCGCGGCCAACGAGGAGATGCGCGTCCGCACCGCCGAGCTCAACGCCACCCTGCAGATCGCCTACTTCATCCTCGGGGTCCGGGCGGCCGGCCTGGCCGCTGGCCCGATGACCGGCTTCGACGCCGACGCGGTCACGAAGGAGTTCTTCCCCGACGGCGAGCACCGCGCCCTGGCCGTGGTGAACATCGGCAAGCCCGGCCCCGACGCGTGGTTCCCGCGCAGCCCGCGCCTGGACTTCGACGAGGTCGTCACCACCGTCTGACCGGCTCCTCGACCCACTCCCCGACCCCGGCAGGCCTTGGCGCAATAAGGCATTGCGCCGCGCCGGAGAGCGACCTACCGTCGTGGGCACACGAGAAGGGAGGTGGTCCGAGAAGTGATTTCACAACGGACGCGTGAGGTGGCTGAGCGTTAAGCCCAGCCCGTTCCCTGGCCCCCTCGGGTGTGCCAGTCGTGGACGGCAGGGGTGACCGCAATTCACAGCAGTCACCGCAGCCCGTGAGGATGCGCGACTCGTCCATCGCGCCCCGGACCGCAAGGACCGGAGCTCACGGGCTGTTCCATGCCGCGACCCGGCCTGCTCCTCGCAGGCCGGGTCGTGGTGTGTCCGGGGGCGCTCAGCGCGGCAGGGTCGACGCCTCGCGCGCGAGGTCCTCGATGCGGACCCAGTCCCCGGCCGCCACGGCGTCCTTCGGCGTGAGCCACGAGCCGCCGACGCAGCCCACGTTGGGCAGCGCGAGGTAGTCCGCAGCGTTGCCCGGCGTCACCCCGCCGGTCGGGCAGAAGCGCAGGCCCGGCAGCGGACCCGACACCGCCTTGAGGAAGTCGACGCCGCCGCTGGCCTCGGCCGGGAAGAACTTCATGGCGGGCAGCCCGTGCTCGGCCAGCGTCATCATCTCGGTGAGGGTGGCCGCCCCGGCGAGCAGCGGGATGCCGCAGCTGACCGCCGCGGACAGCAGCCCGGGCGGCGAGCCGGGGGTGACCAGGAACTGCGCCCCGGCCCGCAGCACGGCGTGCACCTGCTCCGGGCTGGTGACGGTGCCCGCGCCCGTGACCATCTCGGGCACCTCCGCGGCGACCCGCTCGATCGCGGCCAGGCCGGCGGGGGTGCGCAGGGTGATCTCGATGATCCGGACGCCGCCGCGGGCCAGGGCCTGCGCGAGCGGCACCGCCTGCTCGACGTCGTCCACGACCACGACCGGTATGACGGGACTCACCGCGAGCAGGTCGGCGGCGGTCCTCGGCTGGCCGGCTTCGGTGAGGGTCGTCATGAGGCGCTCTCCTGAAGGTGGTGGTCGGTCGTGGCCCCGGTGTCCACCGGGCCGAAGACGTGGGCGCCCTGGTCGGCCCGGCCGACGAGGTGGCGCATCCCGGCGAACAGCTCGCGGCCGGTGCCGAAGGTCTCGGCTGCGGCCGTCGTGACGGGTCGGCGCTCGTCCCACTCGGGGGCGGGCACGAGCACGTCGAGCCTCCCCCGGTCGGCGTCGACCCGGACCACGTCACCGTCGCGCAGCCGCGCGATCGGGCCGCCGTGCACCGCCTCCGGCGTCACGTGGATCGCCGCCGGGATCGCCCCGGAGGCCCCGGACATGCGGCCGTCGGTCACGAGGGCCACCTGGTGGCCACGCTTCTGCAGCACGCCCAGGGACGGGGTGAGGGAGTGCAGCTCGGGCATCCCGTTGGCGGAGGGGCCCTGCTCGCGGATCACCACGACGACGTCGCGGTCGAGCTCGCGGCGGGAGAAGGCGGTGAGGAAGCCGACCTGGTCGGTGAACACCCGCACCGGCGCCTCGACGACGCGGTGCTCCGGCGCGACCGCCGAGACCTTGATGACGGCGTGCCCGAGCGAGCCGCTGAGCACCCGGAGGCCACCGTCGGCGGCGAAGGGCTCGGAGGCGGGGCGCAGCACCTCGAGGTCGCCGCTGGTGGGCGCCACGTCGTGCCAGACCGCCTGACCGTCCCCGGCCAGGGTCGGCATCTGGCGGTAGCGGGACAGGCCCGGCCCGGCCAGGGTCAGCACGTCCTCGTGCAGCAGCCCGGCGTCGAGCAAGGTGCCGACGAGGAACGGCGTGCCACCGGCGGCGTGGAAGTGGTTCACGTCGGCGGTCCCGTTGGGGTACATCCGCGCGCACAGGGGCACGACGCGGGACAGGTCGTCGAAGTCCTCCCACGTCAGCTGCACGCCGGCCGCGGCGGCCATCGCGATGAGGTGCATCGTGTGGTTGGTCGACCCGCCGGTCGCGAGCAAGGCGACGACGCCGTTGACGACGACCCGCTCGTCGACCACGTGGCCGATGCCGTAGGAGTGCTCGCCCGCGGCGATCTCGGCCACCCGGCGCGTCGCCGCAGCCGTCAACGCCGCGCGCAGCGGGTCGTCCGGGGAGACGAACGCGGCGCCGGGCAGGTGCAGGCCCATGACGTCCATGAGCAGCTGGTTGGAGTTGGCGGTGCCGTAGAAGGTGCAGGTGCCCGGCGAGTGGTAGGACGCCGTCTCGGCGGCGAGCAGCTCCTCCTTGCCGACCTCGCCGGCGGCGTGGGCGCGGCGGACCGCAGCCTTGTCTGCGTTGGGAAGGCCGCTGCTCATCGGGCCCGCGGCCACCATCGCCGTGGGCAGGTGGCCGAAGGCCAGCGCACCGGCGACGAGGCCCGGCACGATCTTGTCGCAGACGCCGAGCATCAGGGCGCCGTCGAAGCAGTCGTGCGAGAGCGCGATCGCCGTCGACATCGCAATGACGTCCCGGCTGAACAGGCTCAGCTCCATGCCGGCGCGGCCCTGGGTGATGCCGTCGCACATCGCGGGCACGCCGCCGGCGACGCGGGCCACGGCCCCGGCCTCCCGGGCGACGTCCTTGATCTGCTGCGGGTAGTGCTCGAAAGGCGCGTGCGCCGAGAGCATGTCGTTGTAGGAGGTGACGATGCCCAGGCTGACGGCGCTCTCCCCCGCCATGGCGGCCCGGTCCGAGCCGCCGCACGCCGCCACGGCGTGGGCGAGGTTGCTGCAGCCGAGGTCGGCGCGGGTCAGGCGGCCGCCGCGCTCGGCGGCCGCGTGCTGGATGCGCGAGAGGTACTCGCGGCGGGTGTCACGGCTGCGGGAACGGATCCGCTCGGTGACGTCGGCGACGACCCGGTGCACGGCAGGGGTGGTGGCGTCGGTGGACAAAGAAGCTCCTCGCAGGTCGCGGCGGCCCCCGGACGGGGCTGGCGGCGAACGGCGACGGTGACGCCCGCTGTCACGATGTGACTGCAGTCACGCTAGGACACGGCCGGGGGTTACTCGCAAGTTCACCCGTGGGCGTCCCGTGATGTGGACCGATCTTCTCACGGCTGCCGGCGCTCGACCCGCCAGGCCCCGGCGTCGTCGAGAGAGCCCTCGCCCACCCGGACGAAGACCAGCCGGTCGTGCAGCCGGTCGCGTCGGCCGGCCCACAGCTCGACCTCGTCGCAGGTGATCCGGTAGCCGCCCCAGGACGGCGGCACCGGCACGTCCTCCGGCCGGCCGTGGTCGGGCCAGCGCTGCGCGAACCTCGCGTAGGCGGCCTCGAGCTCGGCCCGGCTCTGCACGGGCTGGGACTGCTCGGAGGCCCAGGCGCTGATCCGCGACCCCCACGGCCGCCCGCGGAAGTACTCCTCGATCCGGGGGCGGGCGATCTGGTGGGCCGTGCCCCGGAAGCGGATCGCGCGATACATCGAGGGCCAGGTGAGGGAGGCCGCGACGTGCGGGTTGGCCGCGAGGTGGCGGCCCTTGGCCGAGTCGAGGTTGGTGACGAACCCCGGCCCGGAGGGGTCCAGGAAGCGCATGAGGACGGTGCGCACGTCCGGGCGTCCCTGCTCGTCGACGGTGGCCACGGACAGGGCGGTCGGCTCCGGGACGTCGCCCTCGACGGCGGAGCGGTGGCGGGCCGCGTCGACCCACACCGTCACCTGCTGCCAGGGCGTCGCGGCCAGCTGCTCCTCGAGCAGTCCCTCACCGTGGTAGTCGCGGCGGTCGGCAGGCGTCATGGCCCGAAGGCTAGCGACCTTCGACCACGGTGAGGCCGAGCTGGGCCGCGAAGGCCGGCGCGAGGTCGAACAGCTGGGTGTGGCCGATCGTGGCGCCGGACAGGCTGGTCACCCCCTTGGGGTCGCGCAGCTCGGCCCCGCTGAGGTCGACCCGGTCGAGGCGGGCGCGGGAGAAGTCCGCCTCGACGAGCTGGCAGCCCTCGAACGTCACGTCGACCAGCGTCGCCTCGGCGAAGTCGACCTCCCGCAGCAGGCAGCCCTCGAAGCGCACCTCGTGCAGGCTCGCCCCGCGCAGGTTGAGGTAGTCGATCCGCCCGCCGCGGAACGCCACCCGCCGCAGGTCTGCGCCGTGGGCCTGCACGGCCGCCAGGCGCGGCTCGCGGACCTCGACCTCGAACCACGTCGTGGCGGACAGGTCCGGCGCGACGCCCTGCACGCCGGTCAGGACGCAGTCGGAGAGCCTGGCCCCGCGCAGGTCGGTCTCGTCGAGCCGGCAGTCGGTGAGCGCGCACTCCAGGAAACGGGCGTCCCGGCCGACCTGCCCGGACAGGTCCAGGCCGCGCAGGTCGAGGGCGTCGTAGTCCTCCCCCGCCGCCAGCTCGCCGCCGGGGAACGGCTCCAGGTCGGGCAGGGACACCTCGATCGGGCGTGGCGCTCGGGCCATGAGTCGTCTCCTGGGGCAGGTATGACGGGTGGTCACCGGGCCGCGGTCCGCGCCGCCGGCATGAGGTGCAGAATGGCATGCGCCCCCGACAACGCGGTCGGGCGCGGGACGGAGAATGTTGATGAGCGACAGCGACTTCAAGCCCGGCCTGGAGGGCGTCATCGCCTTCGAGACGGAGATCGCCGAGCCCGACAAGGAGGGTGGCGCGCTGCGCTACCGGGGGGTCGACATCAACGACCTGGTCGGCAAGGTGTCCTTCGGCAACGTGTGGGGGCTGCTGGTCGACAACAAGTTCAACCCGGGCCTGCCGCCGGCCGAGCCGTTCCCGCTGCCGGTCCACACCGGCGACGTGCGCGTCGACGTCCAGAGCGCCCTGGCCCAGCTCGCCCCCGTGTGGGGCTTCCGCCCGCTGCTGGACATCGACCCCGCCCAGGCCCGCGACGACCTCGCCCGCGCCTCGGTCATGGCCCTGTCCTTCATCGCCCAGTCCGCGCGCGGTCAGGACCGCCCGATGGTGCCGCAGCGCGAGGTCGACAAGGCCCGCACCATCGTCGAGCGCTTCATGATCCGCTGGCGCGGCGAGCCCGACCCCCGCCACGTCGAGGCCGTCGACGCCTACTGGGTCTCCGCCGCCGAGCACGGCATGAACGCCTCCACCTTCACCGCCCGCGTCATCGCCTCCACCGGCGCCGATGTCGCCGCCTGCCTCTCCGGCGCGGTCGGCGCCATGAGCGGCCCGCTGCACGGCGGCGCGCCCTCCCGGGTGCTGCACATGATCGAGGGCGTCGAGGGCACCGGCGACGCGACCGCCTACGTCAAGGACGTCCTCGACAAGGGCGAGCGGCTGATGGGCTTCGGTCACCGCGTGTATCGCGCGGAGGACCCTCGCGCGCGCGTCCTCCGCGCGACGTGCGAGCGCCTGGGCGCCCCGCGCTTCGAGGTCGCCGCCGCCCTGGAGAAGGCCGCGCTGGAGGAGCTGCACGCCCGCCGGCCCGACCGGGTGCTGGCGACCAACGTGGAGTTCTGGGCCGCGGTGCTGCTCGACTTCGCGCAGGTGCCGGCCTCGATGTTCACGCCGATGTTCACCTGCGCCCGCACCGCCGGCTGGTCCGCGCACGTGCTGGAGCAGAAGCGCACCGGCCGGCTGATCCGCCCCTCCGCGCGCTACATCGGCGAGGGCGCCCGCCCGGCCGAGGCCGTCGCCGGCTGGGACGACAAGGTCGCCCCCGGCCACGCCGTCTGACCCACGCACGACCCTGCGCCACGGCCCTCGCCCGGACCCCTCGGTCCGGGCGAGTGCCGTCCCACACCACGGATAAGACGTCCACGGGTCGGACAAGGCTGCTTGAATGGCGTCCTGACAACGGCGTCAGACCTGTCGCAGCCCGCCTCTGACCCGAAGGACGATCCGTCGTGACCGACGCCGCCACCCTGACCATCCCCGCCGAGCTGCTGCCCAAGGACGGCCGGTTCGGCTCCGGCCCGAGCAAGGTCCGCCCCGAGCAGGTCGACTACCTCGCCTCGCTCGGCCGCACCGTGCTCGGCACCTCCCACCGTCAGGCGCCGGTGAAGAACCTCGTCGGCGAGGTGCGCGACGGCCTGGCCACGCTGTTCTCGCTGCCCGAGGGCTACGAGATCATCCTCGGCAACGGCGGCTCGACGGCCTTCTGGGACATCGCGGCGTTCGGCCTGGTCCGCGAGCGCGCCCAGCACCTGGCCTTCGGCGAGTTCTCGAGCAAGTTCGCCACGGTCACCGACAAGGCGCCCTTCCTGGGCAGCTCCAGCATCATCAAGGCCGAGCCGGGCACCCTCGCCGCGCCGGTCGCCGAGGCCGGGGTCGACGTCTACGCGTGGCCGCACAACGAGACCTCCACCGGCGTCATGGCGCCGGTGCGGCGCGTGGCCGGCGCCGACGACGACGCCCTGGTGCTCGTCGACGCCACCTCCGGCGCCGGCGGCCTGCCCGTCGACATCGCCGAGTCCGACGTCTACTACTTCGGCCCGCAGAAGTGCTTCGCCGCCGACGGTGGCCTGTGGCTGGCCGCGTTCTCCCCCGCCGCGCTCGCCCGGGTCGAGGAGATCGCCGCGACCGGCCGGTGGGTGCCGGACTTCTTCAGCCTGCCGACCGCGATCGACAACTCGCGCAAGAACCAGACCTACAACACCCCGGCCGTGGGGACGCTGGCGCTGCTCGCCGAGCAGGTCCGCTGGATCAACGGCAACGGCGGCCTGGACTGGGCGGTCAAGCGCACCGCCGACAGCTCGGGGCGGCTCTACTCCTGGGCCGAGGACACGGCATACACCTCGCCGTTCGTCGCGGACCCGGCCGCGCGCTCCCAGGTCGTCGGCACCATCGACTTCACCGACGAGGTGGACGCGGCCGCGGTCGCCAAGGTGCTGCGGGCCAACGGCGTCGTCGACGTGGAGCCCTACCGCAAGCTGGGCCGCAACCAGCTGCGCGTGGCGATGTTCCCTGCGGTCGAGCCCGACGACGTCTCGGCGCTCATCGGCTGCATCGAGCACGTGGTCACCCAGCTCGGCTGAGGTCACCCGGCCCCCTGAGATCGACGAGACGCACACCACCCGTGAGGGGTGGTGTGCGTCTCGTCGATGTCGGCGGCAGGTGAGGGTTGCCCAGAGCGTGGCGGCCCATACCTCGGCGGCCCAGACTCGGCGGCTCAGACCTTGGCGGTGGTGGCCACCAGTGCGACCCACAGCCCGCCGGGGGCGAAGGTCAGCGGCTTGCCGCTCGCGTCGGTGAACGACGTCGGCGCCGCCAGGCTCCGGCGGGACCACCGACCCTCGATCCGCTTGCCGTCGCGGAAGAGCACGACCCGGCCGGAGCCGATCGTGTGCGTGTACTGCGAGGGGTTGCCGTTGACGTCGATGTCGCGCCGGTCCGGCACGATCGAGCAGAACTGCACCAGCACGTTGGGCTTGCCCAACGGGACGCCCGCGGCGGTGCGCAGGCGCGTCCCGCCGACCGTGCGCACGTAGCGGTGGCTCGCGGGGTCCCAGACCCAGCTGACCGTGGTCGCGCCGACGCGCGTGGTGACCTGCTTCGCGGCCGGCGCCGAGGCCAGCCGAGGGTCGCTGGCGGCGAAGCGGAACCCGACGTCCCGTACCCCGTCACCCTTGACCGCGCGCGCCACCACGGCGAGGTCGGAGACGAGGTTGTACGGCGCCGGTCGGGACGGGTCGCGCGCGAAGCCGGGGCCGCCCTGGTCGTTGCTGACGGTGTGCAGCGTCGAGCGGGCGATGATCGGCAGCACGGGGCGGGCGCCACCGGAGAAGACGAGGACGACCCGGCCGTACTGCCCGAGCAGCTCGGGGTCGCTGGTGCGCACGCTGCGGACCGCCTCGACCCGCGGCCGCCTGCCGCTGAACACCGCGAGCATCCGGCTCAGGCCGCCCTCGGCCTGCTCGAGGTAGATCACGTCTGCCTGGTCGATCCCGCGCGAGGGCCGGCCGTTCTCGGTGTCGTCCACCTTGACGGCGATGACCGGGCCGGACGGGGGTGCACCGACACCCGTGAGCGGGTTGCGCGCCGGCGCGCTGGCGGTGGGGGTGGCCGTGGCGCGCGTGGGTGTCGGGGTCGTCGGCGCCGCCTTGGGGGCTGTCGTGCCGCCGGAGCAGCGGGCCACCACGGCCACGCCGACCACCGCCAGCACCACGGCCGCAGCGATCCCCAGCCAGAATCTGGGCAAACGGTGCAAAAAGGACTCCTGCTGTGATGACATGACGGTCCCCTCTGCACGACGAGCGCGGCCGATCCCGAGCGTATGCCGGGGGCCCGCCACTGTGAGGGACGTCAAGCTCGTGGCGCCTCCCGTGACTTCCCCGCGCCCGGCTCGTTGACCGATCGCAAGCCCCGGGGGTGGGAGCTACACAGCAAGGAGACAGTCGTGAGCAAGCACGGACGAGCGAGCACGAGGACGGTCACCGTCCCCTGGCGCAGGATCTTCGCCGCGATCCCGGCCCTCGGCCTGATCGGTGGCGGGGTCGCCCTCGCCGCGACGGGGCAGCACAACGAGAGCGCCTCGGCGGCCTCAGCCTCGGCACCGGTCATGCAGGTGCCCGCGCGGGTCCTCAGCGGCCACGCCACGCCACAGCTCTCCCCGGCCCAGGTGGCCAAGGGCCTGGGCATCGCCAAGGGCACGAAGTCCACGAGCGCCACCCCGGTGGTCCTCGACACGCACGGCATCCCGTCGGAGGCGCTGGCCGCCTACCACCGCGCCGCCGACCTGGTCCGTGGCGCTTCGCCGGACTGCCACCTCGACTGGGCCCTGATCGCGGCCATCGGCAAGGTCGAGAGCGACCACGCCCGCTTCGGTGGCAACCACCTGGACAGCCAGGGCATCGCGACCCCGGGTATCTACGGGATCGCCCTGGACGGCAGCCGGGGGACGGCCCGCATCGCCGACACCGACAACGGACGCTTCGACCAGGACCCGATCTACGACCACGCCGTCGGGCCGATGCAGTTCATCCCGAGCACCTGGCGCAGCGTGGGCACCGACGCCGATGCCGACGGCTTCAAGAACCCCCAGAGCATGGCCGACTCCGCGGCCGCGACCGGCGCCTACCTCTGCGCCGGCGACACCGACCTGAGCCAGCCGAGCGGCCTCTACTTCGCGATCCTTCGCTACAACTACTCCGACGCCTACGCCCAGACCGTCGAGGCGATCGCCGAGGCCTACCGCAGCGACGTCAACGAGCTGCCCGCGTCGTTCCTGCCGGCCGCGTTCGCCGACCGCCCGCAGGGCCCGCCGAAGCCGGGCCAGCCGGGGCACCAGGCGCCGAAGCTGCCGCACTTCGCGCCCAAGACGACCACGCCCAACCAGGCCCCCAGCACCACCAGGCAGCGCACCCCGAGCTCCCCGAGCTCCCCGAGCCCCTCCACGACGACGCCGGACTCGCCCTCACCCTCCCCGAGCACCTCCACGGGTGGCGGCGGCGGGGTCTTCCCCCCGATCTTCGGCGAGAAGTCGACCTCGGGCACCACCCCCACGACGACGGCGGCCAGCCCGACGACGACCTCCCTGCCGCTGACCACCGGGGACCTGCCGGTGGCGACGCCGACCGCGTCGTGCGCTTCCCTGCTGGACCACTCGCTCTGCAACCCGGTCTGACCGACCGGACCGACATGAGGTCCCGACGGACCTCGCACACGACGGAGCCGGCGCCACCCTGGAAGGTGGCGCCGGCTCCGTCGTGTTGTCCGGCCCGACTTGTCCGGCCCGGCACGGCTGTCAGTGCACGAGCGCCCCGACCACGGCGACGACCAGGAGGGCGGCCAGCGCGAGCAGCACGATGAGCCGGCGGAAGCGCGGGGTCATCAGGCCGCGATCTCGGGCATCGGCTGCTCGGCGTGGCGGACCAGGGCGAGCCGTGGCCGGCCGCGCCACTCGTACTCGACGTGGAGGTTCTCGCTACGCATGAGGTACATCGTCGCAGCCACCAGCGCCATGGCGACGGTGATGGTCCCGATGAGGATGGTCCAGCGCGGCCCCCACGCCGACCCGATCCAGCCGACCAGGGGTGAGCCGAGCGGCGTGCCCCCCATGAAGATCGCCATGTAGAGCGCCATCACCCGGCCACGCATCTGCGGGGCCACGCTCAGCTGCACCATGGAGTTGGCGCTCGTGAGGACCGTCAGGGCGCTCAGGCCCACCGGCACCAGCAGCACCGCGAACCAGAGGTAGGTCGGCGCCAGGGCGGCGGCCGCCGTGGAGACGACGAACCCGCCGAGGGCGACCAGCAGGATCCGCAGCCGGGGACGGGGGCGACGCGCCGAGAGCAGCGCCGCCGAGAGCGACCCGATGGCCATGATCGAGCCGAGCAGGCCGTACTCCCCCGCGCCCTTGTGGAACACGGCAGTGGCCATGAGCGCCGTCGTCATCTGGAAGTTCATCCCGAACGTGCCGAGCACGAACACGATGGCCATGATCAGCATGAGGTCCGGACGGCTGCGCACGTAGCGCACGCCCTCGACGATCTGGCCCTTGCCGCGGGCGCGGGGAGCCGGCTTGAGCTCACCGACCCGCATCCGCCAGAGCGCGACGAGCACCGCGACGAAGGTCAGGGTGTTGATGAGGAACGCCGGCCCGGTGCCCGCGGCGGCGATCAACAGCCCGGCCACGCCGGGGCCGATCAGGCGGGCGGCGTTGAAGGAGGCGCTGTTGAGCCCGACGGCGTTGGCGAGCTCGTCGCGCGGCACCATCTCGGACACGAAGGTCTGCCGGGCCGGGTTGTCCACCGCGGTCGCCACGCCCTGGAGGAACGCGAGCGCGTAGACGTGCCAGAGCTGAACGGTGCCGGTCACCACGAGCACGCCGGTCAGCGCCGACGTGAGCGCGAGCGAGCTCTGGGTCACGGTGAGGATGCGTCGCTTGTTGAACCGGTCGGCGATCATGCCCGACCACGGGGCGAGCAGGAGCAGCGGAAGGAACTGCAGGCCGGTGACGACGCCGAGCGCCACCGAGGAGTGGTGGGTGAGCTCGGTCAGGACCAGCCAGTCCTGGGCGACCCGGCCCATCCACGTGCCGACGTTGGAGATGAGCGCGCCAGCGGCATAGACCCGGTAGTTGTAGATGGCGAGGGAACGGAAGGTGGGGCTCACTGTCCCGCCACCCTCAGCAGGATCTCGCTCGCCCTGGTGAGGACCTCGCGCTCCTCGGCGGACAGGTCCTTGATCCGGCTGGCCATCCACTCGTCGCGGCGGCGGCGGATGTCCTTGAGCGTGCGTGCACCCTCGGGCGTCAGCGACAGAATGACCTGTCGCCCGTCGGTGGGGTCGTCGGCGCGCAGGACGAGCCCCCGCTCGACCAGGGCCGCGACGGTGCGGCTCATGCTCGGTGCGCTCACCCGCTCGATGTCCGCGAGCTCGCGCGGGGTGCGGGGCGTCTCCTCGAGCCGTGCCATCACGCTGAACTGGTGCGGCGCCACGAGGTCGGTGCTCTCGAAGCGGACCCGCCGGCTGATCCTCATGCAGGCCAGTCGCAGGTCGTTGGCCAACGTCGCGAGAGAGGTCGACGTCGGCGCCTTCGCCTTGGTGGTCATGCTGCCTCCCTGATGTCGTTAGCATAACTCATTACCTGTGCTAAGTATTCCGTTTCTACCCCGTGCAACGCGAAGCGGCGGGCCCATGGAGACCATGGACCCGCCGCTCACCACTGACCGCCGAAGCGGCCCTGCTCACTTCACGCCGAGGATCTCCTTGACCGGGTCGATCGCGAAGTAGACGACGAACAGCGCCGACACCAGCCACATGATCGGGTGCAGCGTGCGGGCCTTGCCGCGCACCAGCTTGATCAGCACGTAGAGCACGAACCCGGCGCCGATGCCGACCGTGATCGAGTAGGTGAACGGCATGAGGACGATGGTGAGGAACGCCGGGAAGGCGATCTCCAGGTCGTCCCAGTCGATGCCCTTGACCTGCTGCATCATCAGGAAGCCGACGACGACCAGCGCCGGCGTGGCCGCCTCGTAGGGCACCACTGCCACGAGGGGGGCGACGAACGTCGACGCCAGGAAGAGCACGCCGGTCACGACCGCAGCCAGACCGGTGCGGGCGCCCTCGCCCACGCCGGCCGCGGACTCGATGAAGCCGGTGTTGCTGCTCACGCTGCCGACACCACCGGCGGCAGCCGCCAGGCCGTCCACCACGAGGATCTTCTGGGCGCCGATCGGGTTGCCGTCCTTGTCGAGCAGACCGCCCTCGGCGCCGATGGCGACCATGGTGCCCATCGTGTCGAAGAAGTCGGCGAGCACCAGGGTGAAGACGAGCAGCGCCGCGGAGACGATGCCGATCTTGGAGAAGGAGCCCAGCAGCGAGAAGTGGCCCAGCAGGCCGAAGTCGGGGATGTCGAAGGCGTTGTCCGGGAGCTTGGGGACGTTGAGGCCCCAGCCGGCCGGGTTGACGACCTTGCCGGTCTTGTCGGTCTGGCTGCCGACGTTGAACGTCAGCTCGACGAGCATGGCCAGCAGGGTGGCGCCGACGATGCCGTAGAGGATCGCGCCCTTCACCTTCTTGACCATCATCACGATGATCGCCAGCAGGCCGACGATGAAGACCAGCAGCGGCCAGCCGGCGAGGAAGCCGCCGATGCCCAGCTCGACCGGCACGGGACCGGCGACGGGCTTGCGCACGAAGCCGGAGTCGACGAGGCCGATGATCGTGATGAACAGGCCGATGCCCACGCTGATGGCGATCTTCAGCTGCGGCGGCACGGCCCGGAAGACCGCTTGGCGGAAGCCGGTGAGCACCAGCACCGTGATGATGATGCCCTCGATGACGACCAGGCCCATGGCGTCGGCCCAGGTCATCTGCGGCAGCTTGGCGATCCCGAAGGTCACGAACGCGTTCAGGCCCAGGCCTGCCGCGATGGCCAGCGGGTAGTTGGCCACGACGCCCATCAGCAGGCTCATGACGCCGGCCACCAGGGCCGTGGCCGCAGCCACCATGGCGAGGTTGGGTGCGTTGCCGCCCCCCAGGAAGTGGCCGGTGCCATCGGTCTGGGTGCCGATGATCAGCGGGTTCAGGACCACGATGTAGGCCATCGTGAAGAAGGTGGCGAACCCGCCGCGCACCTCCCGCCCGATGGTCGAGCCGCGTTCGGTGATGCGGAAGAAGTTGTCCAGGGCACCGCGCGTAGCGGTGGGCCGTGGCGACGTGGCGGTAGACGGCATGGCCTACAGGGTAGGGGGTGGGGCCGCAACCTGACGCACGATGCCGCATAGAGTGCGAGGGTGATCACGCCGTCCCGCCCCGCGCCCGAGCCGCTGAAGGTCAGGACCACGCGCGTCATCGAGGTCGGCATGCTGGTCTGGGCGGTCGCGCTGGTCGTCACGCTGGTCGTCCCGGCCCTGCACACCGGCTCGCGCCACTGGTGGCCGTGGGCCTGCGTCGCCGGCATCGTCCTGGGCGGCATCGGCTGGACCTACGTGCGCCGCGGTCGCGGCAACGCCGCCGACGCCTGAGACCCACCGCTTCCGTTCCGGCTCACCCCGCCTGCGCGCGAGGCAAGACCAGCCCGGTATTACGGGTCAGGACTCCCAGCCGAAGCCCACCCCGGTCAGCTCGGCACTGCGCTCCCACAGCCGATCGGCGAGCCGGGCGTCCTCGGCCTGGGCGCTCAGGCGGGCCGGGCCGACCGGCCCCCGGGTCTCCCCCAGCCACTGCGGCCCGGTGTAGGAGCCCGGCTCGGCCTCGGTCGCGGCATACAGGCTGGGGTTGGCCCCGGCAGCGGCGGACTGGAAGGCCAGCCGCAGGGCGGCCGGGGCGAGGGCGCGCACCACCGGGTTGGCGCCCATGCCCTGGGTGTCGGTGACCAGGCCGGTCGCGGAGACGCCGGGGTGGGCCATCGTCGAGGTCAGGTGCGGGGCGTGGACGGCGGCGCGGCGCTGCAGCTCCCGGCCGAAGAGCAGGTTGGCCAGCTTGGAGTTGCCGTAGGCCGGGCCCGGGCGGTAGTCCTCCGCGGGGTTGCCCGCCAGGACCGACTCGGTGCCCCAGTGGTGGCGGATCGAGGAGACGGTCACGACCCGCGGGTTGCGCGCCGCCTTCAGCGCCGGCAGCAGCCCCGCTGTGAGGGCGAAGTGGCCGAGGTGGTTGGTGCCGAACTGCAGCTCGAAGCCGTCGCTGGTCGGCTGCCACGTCGAAGGCGTCATGACGCCGGCGTTGTTGAACAGCAGGTCCAGCGGCCCGTCCCACTCCTGGCTCAGGCGGGACACCGACTCCAGCGAAGACAGGTCGAGGTGGCGCACCTCGACCTTGGCGTCCGGCACCGTCGCCCGGATGCGCTGGGCCGCGGTGTCAGCCGACTCGGTGTTGCGGCAGGCCAGGGTGACGTGCGCACCGCTACGGGCCAGCGCGGCGCTGGTGTGCCAGCCGATCCCGGAGTTGGCACCGGTCACGAGGGCACGGAGGCCTTCCATGCGGGGCAGGTCGGCGGGGGTCCACGGCATGCGGGCAAGGCTACCCGCGGGTACGCCCCGGCACCGGTCGGGGCGCGCCCGCCGGGTCAGGTCAGGACGTCGTAGGCGAAGTCGTCGACGATCGGCTGGTCGGCCGGAGCCGGCTCGGGGCGCTCGATGTCGACCTCGCTGTGCGCGCCGCAGCCGTGGTCAAGGCTCACGACGCGACCGTCGGAGGGAGACCAGGCGTTGGCGCAGACGCCGAAAAAAGAGCGCAGGGCACCCACCATCGGCATGAAGAAGCCGCAGGTGGAGCACGGAGCGGGAGCCTGCTCGGCGACCGGGGAGGTGGGGCCGTTCTCGCCGTCGTACCAGCGCTGCGCCGCCTCCTCGCGGCCCTCGGCCGACAGGACGCGCTGTCGCCCGAGCCCGAGCTCCCACTGCGCCACCTGGTCGACGTCCTCGTCGCCGGTGGCCTCGAAGCCGGGCTCGAGGCGGGGGTCCTGCTCGATAAACGGCAGCACGTCGCCGGCGCCGAGGTCCCCCGGCGCCAGGCGCTGCTCGTAGGGCAGCCACTCCGGAGACAGCAGCGCGCCGTCGCCCGGGACGAGGTTGGTCTCGCACACGGTGACCTTGCGGGCGCGGGAGACCCGGGCCACGGTGATCGCCCAGCGCCAGCCGGGGTAGGCCGGCGCGGTGCAGGCGAAGTAGTGCGTGGCCAGCCGCTCGTCGTCCATGGAGAAGCCGATGTGGTCGCCGACGGTGCCCCGCTCGGCGATGCCCTCGGCCGCCTCACGGGCGAGGTCGACCGCGCTGCGGAGGGTGGCGTCGTCCTTGGGTGGCATGACGATCAGCCCGCAGATCCGTCGAGCTGGTCGGCCACGCCGCGCAGCGCCTTGGCCACCTTGGCGGCCATGGCCTTGTCGGGGTGACGGCCCCGGCGGTAGCTGTTGGAGGCCCCGTCGAGCAGCTTGATGACGTCCTCGATGACGACGGCCATCTCATCCGGCTTGAGGCGCTTCTTCTCGTGGACCGCGGCCGCCACGGAGGGCGCCGGGTCCAGCAGCCGCACCGACAGGGCCTGCGCCCCGCGCCGGCCCTCGACGATGCCGAACTCGACGCGTGTGCCGCCCTTGAGCGTGGTCACCCCTTCGGGCAGCGCATTGGCGTGCAGGAACACGTCGCCACCCTCGTCGTCGCTGAGGAAGCCGAAGCCCTTCTCCGCGTCGTACCACTTGACCTTGCCCGTCGGCACTGTCCACCTCTTGCTCGTCAGGTTGGCCAGCCCGGCCGATGCCGGGCATGACACATTGGCGCACGGTGCGCTGTGCCAAGGCTATCCGGCCGGTGGTGCACCCGAAAATCGGTTTCGCCCAGTCCGTGCCCCCATCTCCCACCCGCAGCCGTCAGGCCGTCGTGATCCCCCATGCCGCGGACCACTCCTGGCCGGGCTCGAGCACGATCAGGTCGGTGCCCGTCGCCAGGGCGTTCGGCGGGCAGGTCATCGGCTCGACGGCCAGTCCGCTGCGACGCCGCAGGTCCGGCGCGAACGCGTCGCCGGAGAAGACCTGCACCCAGCCGTATGCCGCGTCCGCCCAGAGGGTGACGGCCCGCCCGGCCCCGGGTCGGGTCAGCTCGACGCGCCAGCGTCCGTCGCCGTCGACGGCGAGGTCGGTGAACGCCGTGTCCAGCGCGGTGTCACCGACCCTCCGCCCGTCCCGGAAGTCCATCGGGCCGTCCGCGACCGGCTCCAGGCCGGTGGGCAGCAGCCGCTCGTCCACGAGGAGGCGCCGGCTCGCCGGCAGCCGGAGCTCCAGCTCGTCGACGAGGTCCTCCCCCGCGGTCAGGTAGGGGTGCGCGCCGAACCCGAAGGGCGCGGCGGAGGCGCCGACGTTGCGAGCCCGCGGTGTCACGGTCAGGCCGGCGTCGTCGAGCTCGTAGGTGACCTCGAGGTCCAGGCAGCCGGCCCAGCCCTGCTGGGGATGCAGCCGGTAGCCCACCGTGAGCCGGTGCGGCTCGTGCTCCAGCAGCGTCCACAGGGCCCAGCGGACCAGCCCGTGGCTGGCGTTGCGCAGGGCCGGCTCGTTGAGCGCGAGCTGGAAGTCCTTGCCCCCGAAGGAGTAGCGGCCGTCCGCGACCCGGTTGGGCCACGGGATGAGCAGCTGTCCCCGACCGGCGGTGCACTGCTGGTCGGGCGCATAGCCGGACAGGACCGGCTCGCCGCCACGGGTCCAGGTGCGCAGGCCACCGCCCACCTCGACGACCACGGCCTCCTGGTCGCCGTGCCGGATGGTCCACTGGGCCCCGCTGGGCAGCTCGGGAGTGCTCACGCCCCGAGAACCTAAAGGGTCAGCTCGTCCCGCCGGAACCCTGGGGGCCCATGACGGTCAGCAGCACGACCTCGCGGGTGTCCTTGGCTGCGATGACGAAAGCGGTGTCACCGGTGCGGACGGCGCCGAGCTGCATCCCGCGGACGCGGGACTGGCTGGTGATCGTGTAGGTCTGCGTGAAGCTGTCGTCACTGCGCAGGGTGACCGAGGTGCTGGACAGGGCGGTCACCTGGCCGGACTGGAAGAGCACGGTGCGGCCCTGCACCGTGTACTCCCCGTGCGCCGCGCCGCTGCCGGGCAGCGACGGGAGGCGACCACCCGGCATACCGGGCATGAGCGGGCGACGGTTCTGGCCGTTGCCCTGGCCGTTGCCCTGGCCGTTGCGGTCGCCGCGGTTGCCGTTCAGGCCGTCGTCACGCTGGCCCATCATGAAGCCGGACCGGTCGCCACCGAAGGCCACCCGACGACCGATGAAGAACCCGGTGGCCGCCACCACGGCGACGAGGACGAGCGCGACCACGGCAGCCACCGCGGCCAGGGCCCACCGGCGCCCGGTGGTCGCCGTCGCCCGCTGCCAGCGGCCGGGAGGCGGGCCGCCGTAGCCCACCGGCGTCGGCTGACCCGGTCCACCCGGCGGCGGGCCCTGGGCCGCGCCGGTCGCGCCCGCCGGTCCGGCGGCGGCCGGGGGCGCGCCCTGGGCGGCCTGCGTCGACGACGTCGCCGGCGGCGGGGCGGGGGGCTGCTGCGCGGCGGGCACCTGCGGCTGCGGCGCGGTGGGGCTGGGGGGCATCGGCTGGGTGGGCTCGCTCGGCCCGTGTGGTTCGGGGGGCGGCTGCTGCGACATGGCAGTCCTTTCGACACCCACAGGATGCGCTCCGATCCTGAGGCCCGGCAGGCCCTTTCCTAGGAATCGGCTATGACTCACACCAATCCGGCTGCACCGGACGAACCGCCCCAACCGGGTGGTTCTGCCCGGCGTCCCCGCGCCCTCAGGCCCGGACCGCGGCGAGCACGGCGCGGTAGCTGCCCTCCACCTCGCCGTCGACGGTCGGCGCCAGGACGACTCCCGGGCACTCCGCGACCACCTCGAGGAGGTGGTCGTACATGCGGTGCAGGGCGGCCTCGCCGCCGTCCCCGGCGACGTGGCGGGCCGCGTCGACGTGGTCCTCCTCCGCGGCGCGGGCCGCCCGCTCGTGGAAGCGCTGGATCGCCCCCTCCCGGTCGGCCAGGAGGACGACATGGTGGAACGGCACACCGCTGTGCGCGGCGACCTCGGCGAGCTGGTCGACGAAGCGGCGCCGGCCCAGGAACTGCGGCACCACGACGTCGTGACCGGCCGCCAGGTGCGTGCGCGCCATCGCCAGGGCGAGGTCCCGGGCTGCCAGACCGGCAGCGTGCCGGTCCTCGCGCCACACGCCGAGCTGCCCGCGCAGCCGGTCGACATCGAGGTCGAGGGCCAGCGGGTGGTCGGCGACGTAGCGCCGTGCCAGCGTCGACTTCCCGCTGGCCGGGAAGCCGTTCAGCAGCAGGAGGCGGGGCACGGCAGGCGGGTGAGGAGGCGCGGCATACCGGGGGCTGTGGAGGGCACCGGCTCAGGCGTGCCGGATGCCGGCGGCGTCCTGCAGGCCGAGGATCTCCACGGCCTGCGCCCGCATCTCCACCTTGCGGATCTTGCCGGTCACCGTCATCGGGAACCCGTCGACGACGTGGACGTAGCGCGGCACCTTGTAGTGCGCGAGCTGGCCGCTGCAGAACTCCCGGACGGCCTCGACCGTGAGCGCCTCCTGGCCGGGCTTCATGACGACCCAGGCCATGAGCTCCTCGCCGTACTTCGCGTCCGGCACGCCGATCACCTGCACGTCGGCGATGGCCGGGTGCGTGTAGAGGAACTCCTCGATCTCGCGCGGGTAGACGTTCTCGCCACCGCGGATGACCATGTCCTTGATCCGGCCGACGATCGAGAGGTAGCCGGCCTCGTCCATCGTCGCGAGGTCGCCGGTGTGCATCCACCGCGCCGCGTCGACCGCCTCGGCGGTCTTGTCCGCCTGCTCCCAGTAGCCGAGCATCACGCTGTATCCGCGGGTGCACAGCTCGCCCGGCTCGCCGCGCGGCACGGTCAGGCCGGTGACGGGGTCGACGACCTTGACCTCCAGGTGGGGCATGACCCGACCGACGGTCTCGGTGCGCCGGGCCAGGTCGTCGTCGATGCGGGTCATCGTCGACACCGGCGAGGTCTCGGTCATGCCGTAGCAGATGGCCACCTCCGACATGTGCATCTCGGCGACGACCCGCTTCATCACCTCCACCGGGCACGGCGACCCGGCCATGATGCCGGTGCGCAGGGTCGACAGGTCGTAGGTGCCGAAGTCGGCCAGCCCGAGCTCGGCGATGAACATGGTCGGCACGCCGTAGAGCGACGTGCAGCGTTCTGCCGCAACGGCTTCCAGCGTCGCCGCGGGGTCGAAGGACGGCGCCGGGATGACCATGCACGCGCCGTGCGAGGTGGCCGCGAGGTTGCCCATCACCATGCCGAAGCAGTGGTAGAAGGGCACCGGGAGGCAGACCCGGTCGGCCTCGGTGTAGCTGACCAGCTCGCCGACGAAGTAGCCGTTGTTGAGGATGTTGTGGTGGCTCAGCGTGGCGCCCTTGGGGAAGCCCGTGGTGCCGCTCGTGTACTGGATGTTGATCGGGTCGTCGGTGCTGAGCGTGCGCATCCGGGCGGCGAGCGCCGAGTCCTCGACCGCCCCGCCCGAGGCGACCAGGTCGGACCAGGAGCCCTCGCCGATCCACACGACCTCGGCCAGGTCGGGGCAGTCTCCGCGCACCTCCTCGACCATGCCCCGGTAGTCCGAGGTCTTGTGCGCCACCGCGCTGAAGAGCATCCGCATGCCTGACTGCCGCACGACGTAGGCCAGCTCGTGGCTGCGGTAGGCCGGGTTGACGTTGACCAGCACCGCGCCGACCTTGGCGGTGGCGTACTGCAGCAGCGTCCACTCGGCGCAGTTCGGCGACCAGATGCCCACCCGGTCCCCGGCCTCGATCCCGCGACCCAGCAGCCCTCGGGCGAGGGCGTCGACGTCGGCGTTGAGCTCGGCGTAGGTCCACCGGCGCCCGCTCGGCACGTCGACGAGCGCCTCCCGGTCCCCGTGCCGCGCGACCGTGCGCTCGAGGTTGTCGCCGATCGTGTCACCGAGCAGCGGGGTCTGCGACGGGCCTGAGCTGTAGGACAGCATCACCGGTGTCTGCACGCGCCCCATCCTCACCACGCCCCCGGGCAGCGGCAAGAGGGACACGGCCGCGATTACCGTATGGCGTGTGCCTGCCTCCTCCTCCCGGCCCGCCTCCCGGGCCCGCAGCCTCGCCGAGGACGTGCGCGGGCGCTCCGACCCCCAGCTGCGCCGCCTGATCTCGCTGCGCCCGGACCTCGCCCGGCCCGCCCCGGCGGACCTGACCTCCCTGGCCGCCCGCGCGTCCACCCGGGCCAGCGTCCAGCGCGCCCTCGACGGGCTCGACCGGGGCCGGCTTCAGGTGCTCGAGGCCCTCGTCGTCGCCGGCGACCCGGTCGACACCGACCGGGCCGCCGCCCTGTTGGGCCTGGGCCCGCGCGTCCTGCTGCGCCACCTCGACCCGTTGTGGGAGCGCGCCCTCGTCTGGCGTGGCGCGGACGGCTGGCACGTGGTGCGCACGGTCACCGAGGTGATGGGCCCCTACCCCGGTGGCCTCGGCCCGGCGCTGGCGGACCTGCGTGGCTCGCTGCCCGAGGAGGTGGCCACCCCGCAGGCCCTGGAGGACTCGCTGGCGGAGGCCCCGCCCGAGGCCCGTGCGGTGCTGGACAAGCTCACGTGGGGCCCGCCCGTGGGCGTCCTCACCCCGGGCGGCCCGCTGGCCTTCGCCGGCAGCTGGATGCTCGCCCATCACCTGCTGACCGCGGTGACCACCGAGCAGGTCTGCCTGCCCCGCGAGGTCGCTCTGCACCTGCGGGGCGGACGGCTGCACCGGGAGCTCCTGCTCGAGCCGCCGCCGCTGACCACCACCACCCACGCCCCGTCGTCGGTCGACGCGGCGGCCGGCGGCCAGGCCTCGGACCTGCTCGGGCTGGTCGACGAGCTCGCCGCCGACTGGGGACCGCGCCCGCCGCGGGTGCTGCGGGCGGGCGGCCTGTCGGTGCGCGACCTCAAGCGGGTCGCGACCGGCCTGGACGTCCCGTCCGCGCATGCCGCGTTCCTCGTCGAGGCGGCGTTCGCCGCCGGCCTGGTGGCCGACGACGGCGCGATCGAGCCGGTGTGGGCGCCCACCCCGGCGTATGACGAGTGGCAGCAACGCCCCTCGGCCGACCGCTGGGTGCGGCTCGCCACGGCGTGGCTGGCGACGGGGCGCGCCCCGCACCTCGTCGGCACGACGGCTGCCGCCGGCGGCACCGTCAACGCGCTGAGCTCCGAGGTCCTCTGGCCGATGTGCCGCCAGCTGCGGCTGGACGTGCTGCGCGAGCTGGCCACGCTGCCGCCCGGCGAGGCCCCCGACCGCGCGAGCCTGACCGCCCGGATCGGGTGGCGGCGACCGCTGCGCACCCCGGCCAACGTCGAGGCGGTCGTCGGCGCGGTGCTGCGCGAGGCGGAGTGGCTGGGCGTCACCGGTCGAGGAGCGCTCGGCGCCGCCGGGCGCGCCCTGCTCGACGGACAGGACGAGGCCGCCGCCGAGGCGATGGCCGGGCACCTGCCCGCCCCGGTGGAGCACGTCCTGCTCCAGGCCGACCTCACCGCCGTGGCCCCCGGACGGCTCGAGGGCCGCCTGGCCCAGTTCATGCGCCTGGTCGCCGACGTCGAGTCCCGCGGCGGCGCCACCGTCCACCGCTTCTCGGCCGGCAGCGTCCGGCGCGCCCTGGACGCGGGCTGGTCGAGCGCCCAGGTCCTGAGCGCCCTGCACGAGTCGAGCCTGACCCCGGTCCCCCAGCCCCTGGAGTACCTCGTCGGCGACGTCGCCCGCCGTCACGGCCAGACCCGGGTGGGCTCCGCGGCGACGTTCGTCCGCAGCGACGACGAGGCGGTGCTCGACACGATGCTGGCCGAGCGCTCACTGCACCTGCTCCAGCTGCGCCGCATCGCCCCCACCGTCGTCGTCTCCCCCGTCGACTCGGCGACGGTGCTGGAGCTGTTGCGGGACAAGGGTTTTGCTCCCGTCGCGGAGACGATGGACGGGGGCGTCGTCGTGCCGCCGACCTCGCACCACCGCACCCCGGCCCGCCGGTCGCCGGCTCCCCCGATGACGGTGCAGTCGGTCGACGACGAGCTGGCTGGGGCGCTGGTGACGGCCCTGCGCGCCGGCGAGGAGGCCGCGGCCTACGAGCGGGCGCGGGCGGAGGGTCAGCCCGGCCCGGGGCCCCTGCCCGCCACGGACCCGACGGTGACCATGGCCCTGCTGCGCGAGGCGGCCGCCGAGCGCGACGGCGTGTGGATCGGCTACGCCGACGCCGACGGCCGCGCCTCCCGGATCCTGTTCTACCCCAGGCGGATCGAGGGCGGGCGGGCCTACGGCACGGTCGACGGGTCGAACGTGGAGCGCAGCTTCTCGATCCACCGGATCACCGGTGCCGCCTCCGCCTGAGCGGCACCGGCGTCAGGGGAGAAGCTCGACGCGGGCCGAGGCGCCGGCAGCCGAGAGCGCCGTGGCCACCCGCTCGGCCGAGTCGACGTCGACCCCCTCGAGCACGACCCCGGACGGCGAGTCGAGGACCGCTCGTGCGGCCGCGAGACCGAGGCCGGTCGCCTCGCGCACCTGCTTGATCACCTGGATGGGCCGGTCCCCGACGGCGTCCAGAACCACCGACGCGGTGCCCGAGGGGTAGCGCACCGGACCCTCGTCGGCGGCGCGGCGAGCGGTGAGCGCCCGACTCCAGCGCCGCGGGAGCACCTCGCCGAGGGTGAGCAGGAAGCAGACCAGGACCAGCCAGAACCAGAGGCCCGACAGCCGGGTCAGCATGGCCACGAGGAAGATCGCGAGGGCCCATGCCATGGCCAGGTGCAGCCACTCCGGCAGGGCCAGGCGACGGGGGCGGGTCATGGCACCTCCTTCGCCTGCTCCCAGGAGTGGTCGAACGTCAGCTGCAGGCTCGCGGCCAGGGCCTCGTGCTCCACGACGAGGTCGGTGGCGTCGTCGGCGGAGTCGAGGCAGATGACGACGGTTCGCCGGTCGGCCAGGACCAGCCCGAGGGGGGCGTGGTCGACCACCCGGACGTCGGCCCCCGCTTCGCGCACCGCTGCGAGGTCGTCGGTGAGGTCGCCGGTGAGGTCGCCGGCTGGGCCGGACTGCAGCAGGAGCCGCACCGTCCCGCCCGCGTCGAGCACCCTGGCAACCGAGGAGGCGTCGGGCAGCCTCAAGGGCCCGCTCGCGGGCGCGAGCACGCAGAGCTCCGCGGTGGCCGACTCCACGACCTCCCGTGCGCGGACGGTCGCGAGGGCTTGCTCCCGCAGCACCTCGACCCGGACCTCGGCAGCGGGCACGTCCTGACCGCGCTCCCAGGTGCGGCGCAGGGTCAGCGCGAGGTCCTGTGACCGGGTGCTCAGCTCGTCGAGCTCCTGACGCTGCACCGCGATGAGCCGCTGGATCGCGGTGTCGGGGTCGACGGCACTGAACCGGGTCACCCGGCCGGGGCGGTCGAGGGCCAACCCGCGCTCCACGAGCCGCGCGAGCACGTCGTAGATGCGCTGGCGCGGGATGCCGGCCTGGGTGGCCAGCTCGCCCGCGACCCAGCTCTGGCGCAGGACCATGGCGAGGTAGGCCTTGGCCTCGTAGGTGTTCAGGCCGAGGGCGAGCATCCGGTGCAGGTGCAGGTGCACGGACGGGTCGGGCATGGGCCCACCGTAGTGGCGCCGGGACGCTCCCCGACGGCGCCCGCGCCGGGCGGCGACCACCCGGGGAAGGTCAGCCTTGCCTGCCAAATCCGGGGAGACGGCATACCGATCCGGAACCTTCGCCGGGAGTCGGCCATGCACAGCCGTCAATACGTTTCCGCTCGCTGCCACCACTGATCGGTGGTGGCGCAGGAATCCCTTGCACCACTTCGCGAGAGGAAACGTCGATGTCGTTGTCACTTCGATCAGGACGCGCCAGCGCGCTGGCCGGCCTGACCGGCCTGGCCCTCACGGTCGCCGCGGGCCTGGCGGCCTCCCCGGCCGTCGCCGCGCCCACCGGGGGGCCGGCCAACCCCTACTCCCCGGCCTACGGCCACACCTACCGCCACGGCGTCACGCCCACCCGTGAGCAGCAGCAGAAGATGAACGACTGGGCCAAGCAGCACGCCTCGGGCCAGGCCACGACGGCCACCGGACCGCAGACCCTCGCCTACGGCGGCGGCGTCGACGGCATCGGCGTCACCAGCGGCACCCCCAAGGTCTACCTGGTCTTCTGGGGTACCCAGTGGGGCACGCAGGGCACGGACGGCAGCGGCAACCTGACCTTCTCCAGCGACACCGCTGGCGGTGCGCCCAAGCTGCAGAAGATGTTCAAGGGCCTGGGCACCGGCGGCGAGGGCTGGTCCGGCGTCATGACGCAGTACTGCGACGGGCCGCTCGTCACGACCGGCGCGACCACCTGCCCGGCCGGCGCCCCGCACGTCGGCTACCCGACCGGCGGCAACCTCGCCGGGGTCTGGTACGACAACAGCGCCGCCGAGCCGACCGCCGCGACCGGCGCCCAGCTGGGCACCGAGGCGGTCAAGGCCGCCGGGCACTTCGGCAACACCTCCGCGGCGTCCAACCGCTACGCGCAGTACGTGATCCTCTCGGCCAAGGGCCTGAACCCGGACAACTACAAGACCGGTGGCTTCTGCGCCTGGCACGACTGGAACGGCGACGTGGGCGTCTCCTCCTCCTACGGCGACATCGCGTTCACCAACATGCCCTACGTCATGGACCAGGGCACCAGCTGCGGCCAGAACTTCGTCAACACCTCGGGCACGCTCGACGGCTACACGATGGTCGAGGGCCACGAGTACGCCGAGACGATCTCCGACCAGAACCCGGCCGGCGGCTGGACCAACCAGGTCACCGGCAGCAGCTACAACGGCCAGGAGAACGCTGACGAGTGCGCCTGGATCTCCAGCGGCCAGGGCGCCTCGGCCAACGTGACCATGGGCAACGGCAGCTACGCGATGCAGAGCACCTGGTCCAACGACACCAACCGCTGCGACATCACGCACACCACGGTCACCGGTGGCGGCGGCGGTGGCGGTGGCTGCACCGGCCAGCTCTTCGCCAACCCCGGCTTCGAGTCCGGCAACGTCTCGTGGTCCGCGTCCAGCGGCGTCATCGCCCAGAACGGCACCTCCGAGCCCGCCCGCACCGGCACGTGGAACGCGTGGATGGATGGCTACGGCAGCGCCCACACCGACACCGTCTCGCAGTCGGTGACGATCCCGGCCGGGTGCAAGGCCACGCTCAGCTTCTACTACCACATCGACACTGCTGAGACGACCACGACGTCGGCGTACGACACCATGACGGTCAAGGCCGGCTCGACCACGCTGGGCTCGCTGTCCAACCTCAACAAGAACACCGGCTACGCGCTGAAGTCCTACGACCTGTCGGCCTACGCCGGCCAGACCGTGACGGTGACCTTCACCGGCACCGAGGACTCCTCACTGCAGACCTCCTTCGTCCTCGACGACACGGCGGTCAACCTGTCCTGACACCAGGACGACGGCAGGTATGCCGAGGGGCGGGCACCGAGGGTGCCCGCCCCTTCCTGCGTGCCGGCTCAGGCACCCCGTTCCTGCCGGCGCAGGGTGCCCTGGTCCGCGCGCCGCTCAGGCGGAGCCGGCGAGGGCCTTGACCACGCGCGACGGCGAGGGCCGGCCGAGCTGCGCGGCCATCCACGTGCTGGTCCCGACGAGGGCCTCGAGGTCGACGCCGGTCTCGATGCCGAGGCCGTCCAGCGCCCAGACGAGGTCCTCGGTGGCGAGGTTGCCGGTGGCGCTCTTCGCGTAGGGACAGCCGCCCAGCCCGCCGCTCGAGGCGTCAACCACGGTGACCCCGTGCCTCAGGGCCGCGACCGTGTTGACCAGGGCCTGGCCGTAGGTGTCGTGGAAGTGCACGCCGATGCGGTCCGCGCCGATCCCCTTGGCCTCCAAGGCATCCAGGAGCCGCTGCACGTGTCCGGTGGTGCCGACCCCGATCGTGTCGCCGAGGCTGAGCTGGTCGCACCCGAGGTCCATCAGGCGCTGCGCGACGTCGACGACCTGTGCGATCGGGACGTCACCCTCCCACGGGTCGCCGAAGCACATGGAGACGTAGGCCCGCACCCACAGCCCGGCCGAGCGGGCCTGCTCGACGACGGGCGCGAACATGGCGACCGACTCCTCCACCGAGCGGTTGAGGTTCTTGCGGGCGAAGGTCTCCGTGGCGCTGCCGAAGATGGCCACCGCCTCCACCCCGAGGGACAGCGCCCGCTCGAGGCCACGCTCGTTCGGCACCAGGACGGGTCGCTTCCGACCACGCCCCGCGTCCCCGAGCAGGCCGAGCAGCTCCTCGGCGTCGGCCAGCTGCGGCACCCACTTCGCCGGGACGAACGAGGTCGTCTCGACCGTGTCCAGGCCGGCGGCGACGAGCCGCCGGACGAACTCGGCCTTGACCTGCACCGGCACCACGGCCTTCTCGTTCTGCAGCCCGTCGCGCGGGCCCACCTCGTAGATCGTGACGCGGTCGGGCAGACCACCCACCACCTCACGCTGCGGTCGTCGCACGAGCACCTCCGGTCGCCCTCGCAGGATTGATAGGTTGAGAAGCCTAGGCCCGAGCAGGGGGCCACGCTGAAAGGCACGGACACTGATGAGCGACTCCACGACGCCACGCGACGACGAGAACACCTCGGATCCCACGGCCCCGCTGTGGTCGGACCCGACCGCGCCGATGTCGCAGGAGCCCGCCGGCGGGAGCACGCCGGAGCCGCCCCCGCTGCCGTCCACGCCCCCGGCCCCGACCGGCCCGACGCCGCCTCCCGTCGCGCCCCCGGCCCCGGGCTCCAGCCCGGCCTACCCCTACGGCGGCCAGCAGCCCGCCCAGCCGGCCTCCCCCTACGCCTCGCCGCAGACCCCCGGGCAGCCCAGCCCCTACCCGCCCCAGCAGGGTGGCTACCCGCAGCAGCCGCCCTACCCGCCGCAGCAGGGTGGCTACCCCCAGCAGGGCTACGGCCAGCAGCAGTACTGGGCCCAGCACGGCGCCCAGCCGGGCACCCCGGCCTACTACCAGAACCCTGCCGGCGTCGCCCCGACCAACACCTCGGCGATCGTCCTCACGATCGTCTCCGCCATCGCGACGCTGAGCACCTGCGTCATCGGCATCCCCAGCCTGATCATCGGCATCATGGCCCTCACCTCGAACTCCACCGACCCGGCGGGCTCGCGCAGGAAGGCGCGCACCGGCTGGATCGTGTTCGGCGTCAACGCCGGCGTCGTCATCCTGCTCGCCGCCGCCCTCATCACGCTCGCGATCGTCTCGGGCAACAACAGCAGCAACCAGTTCGACGGCACCTACTGACGGCCAGGGTGCCCTTCCTGCGCGGGTCCCGGCCCGACCCCGGGAACGACGTCGGCGGACTCACCGACGAGGAGCTGCTGCGGCGCTACCGCGAGCTGAGCCTGTCGATCGAGCAGGGTGAGGACGACGCGGACACCTCAGCACGGGCCGCGCTGGTCGACGCCCTGGCCGCCGAGGTCCTGCGGCGCCGACCCGGGTCCACGGAGTTCTGGTACGACCGCGGCATGCTCGCCAAGTGGCGCCGCGACTGGACCGCCTCGCGCGACTTCAACGCCACGGCGCTCGACCTCATGCCGGCTCACCGCCGTGCCGGTGAGCCGGCGGCCTGGAACCTGGGCATCGCCGCGACCGCGCTGCACGACTGGGCGACCGCCCGCCGTGCCTGGGCCGCGTTCGGCATCACCCTGCCGGACCGCTCCGCCGCCCCGGACGCCCCCGACGACGCTCCGGTGGAGGCCGACTTCGGCCCGGCACCGGTGCGCCTCAACGCCGCTGCCCGGTTCGTCGGAGAGGTCCCGCTGGAGGTGGACGGGCAGGAGTGGCAGACCGAGGTGGTGTGGGGCCGGCGGCTGTGCCCCAGCCGGATCGAGGTCCTCAACGTCCCCAGCCCCGAGTCGGGCCACCGGTTCGGCGACGTCGTCCTGCACGACGGCGACACGGTGGGCTCGCGGCGCCTCGGCGAGCACGAGCTCGGCGTCTTCAACGAGATCGCCCTCTGGCGACGGTCGACCCGGTCCACGTGGACGGTGACGGTCGAGGCGCCGGACGAGGCCGCGGTGGACGCCCTGACCGAGCTGCTGGGGGCCACGGGTGGCAGCGCGGAGGACTGGACGGCCAGCCTGCACCTCCTGTGCCAGGCCTGCAGCGAGGGGTCGCCGGACGCAGGGCATCACGACCACACCGCGCCGACGCACGAGTGGGCTCCCAGCCGCTCGCTCGGCATCGCCGCCGCACCGGGCGGGGCGGAGCCGCTGCTGCGCCGCTGGGCGGCCGAGGGCCCGGGTCGCGCATTCCGCGACCTGGCCCTCGCGCTGGAGTGACCCCGACCGCGCGCGTGTGCCCCGCCGCCCCGACCGGGAAGGATGGGACCGGCGTCGACGTTGACCCCGTGTCCGGCCCTCCACGGCGCCGGGCCCCCCGGCCCCACCCCACCGCGAGCGAGGAGACGAACGCGTGCCCGACGGCCCCCTGATCGTCCAGAGCGACAAGACCCTCCTGCTCGAGGTCGACCACCCCGGCGCCGAGGAGGCCCGGCGGGCGATTGCACCCTTCGCCGAGCTCGAGCGGGCCCCCGAGCACGTCCACACCTACCGGCTGACGCCGCTCGGCCTGTGGAACGCGCGGGCCGCCGGTCACGACGCCGAGCAGGTCGTCAACGCGCTCATCACGCACAGCCGGTATGCCGTGCCGCACGCCCTGCTCGTGGACGTCGCCGACACGATGGACCGCTACGGTCGCCTGCGCCTGGAGAAGGACGGTGACCGGCTGGTGCTGCACAGCACCGACCGCCCGGTCCTCGAGGAGGTCCTGCGCCACAGGAAGATCCAGCCCCTGCTCGGGGAGCGGCTCGACGACTCCACCGTGCTCGTGCACCCCTCCGAGCGGGGCCACCTCAAGCAGCAGCTGCTCAAGGTCGGCTGGCCGGCGGAGGACATGGCCGGCTACGTCGACGGCGAGGCCCACCCGATCCACCTCGCCGAGGAGGGCTGGTCGCTGCGGCCCTACCAGCAGCAGGCGGTCAACGGCTTCTGGCACGGCGGCTCGGGCGTCGTGGTGCTGCCGTGCGGTGCGGGCAAGACCCTCGTCGGTGCCGGCGCCATGGCCGAGGCCAAGGCCACGACCCTCATCCTCGTGACCAACACCGTCTCGGCGCGGCAGTGGCGCGACGAGCTGGTCCGGCGCACCTCCCTGACCGAGGACGAGATCGGGGAGTACTCCGGCGCCCGCAAGGAGATCCGCCCGGTCACCATCGCGACCTACCAGGTGCTCACCCTGAAGCGGAAGGGCGTCTACCCCCACCTCGACCTGCTCGACGCCCGCGACTGGGGGCTGATCGTCTACGACGAGGTGCACCTGCTGCCCGCCCCGATCTTCCGGATGACCGCCGACCTGCAGGCCCGCCGGCGGCTGGGGCTGACCGCCACGCTCGTGCGCGAGGACGGCCGCGAGGCCGACGTGTTCAGCCTGATCGGGCCCAAGCGCTTCGACGCCCCGTGGAAGGACATCGAGGCGCAGGGCTACATCGCGCCCGCCGACTGCGTCGAGGTCCGGGTGACCCTGCCCGACGCCGAGCGGATGACCTACGCGATGGCCGAGGCCGAGGACCGCTACCGGCTGGCGTCCTGCTCCACGAGCAAGGACCGCGTCGTCGAGTCGATCGTCGCCAAGCACCGGGGCGAGCCGACCCTGGTCATCGGGCAGTACCTCGACCAGCTCGACTCCCTGGCCGACCGGCTGGACGCCCCGGTCATCACCGGCGAGACGTCGGTGACCGTGCGGCAGAAGCTGTTCCAGCAGTTCCGCACCGGCGAGATCGACCTGCTCGTGGTGTCCAAGGTCGCCAACTTCTCGATCGACCTGCCCGAGGCGAGCATCGCCGTGCAGGTGTCGGGCACCTTCGGCTCCCGCCAGGAGGAGGCCCAGCGCCTCGGCCGGGTGCTGCGCCCCAAGGGTGACGGCCGCACCGCGCACTTCTACACGGTGGTCGCGCGGGACACCGTCGACGCCGACTTCGCCGCCCACCGGCAACGCTTCCTCGCCGAGCAGGGCTACGCCTACCGCATCGTCGACGCCGACGACGTCGTCGCCGGGGACTGACACCGCGACAGACGCAGGGTTTTCCCAGCGAACTCACAGGCACGGCATACACACTGAGGTTCGTGACGACCACGACTCCTGAGGCACGCCTGCTCGTCGTCGAGGACGAGCCCAACATCCGCGAGCTGCTGGCGACCTCGCTGCGCTTCGCCGGCTTCGAGGTGCACGTGGCCGCCGACGGCGCCAGCGCGATCAAGCAGGCCGGCGAGCACGCACCCGACCTCGTCGTGCTCGACGTGATGCTGCCCGACATGGACGGCTTCACCGTCACCCGCAAGCTGCGCGACTCCGGGCGGATGCTGCCCATCGTGTTCGTCACCGCCCGCGACTCCCTCGACGACAAGGTCAAGGGGCTGACCGTCGGCGGCGACGACTACGTCACCAAGCCGTTCAGCCTGGAGGAGGTCGTCGCCCGGATCCGGGCGGTGCTGCGTCGCACCCGCGGTGGGGAGGCCGACGGCGACGGCGCGCTGCGCTTCCACGACCTCGAGCTCGACGAGGACTCCCACGAGGTGCGTCGCGGCTCGCGGATCATCGACGTGTCCCCCACCGAGTTCAAGCTGCTGCGCTACCTCATGCTCAACCCCAACCGGGTGCTGTCCAAGGCGCAGATCCTCGACCACGTCTGGGACTACGACTTCCGTGGCGAGTCCGGCATCGTCGAGTCCTACATCTCCTACCTGCGGCGCAAGGTCGACCTCGAGGAGCCGGCGCTCATCCACACCAAGCGCGGTGTGGGCTACGTGCTGCGGCTGCCCCCCGAGACCTCATGACCGCTCCCGCCTCCGCGTCCACGTCGGCCCCCGCGACCGACGGCGCCGGCACCACGGCGTCCGGGCGCGAGCGGTGGTTGCACGGCCGAGGTGCGCGGCTGCGCCAGCCGCTGGAGGCCCTGCCCCTGCGCGTCCGCCTCGTGGCCGTGGTCCTCATCCTGCTCTTCGTCGCGCTCACCCTCACCGGCACGACCGCGCTGTTCCTCATGCGCCGCTCGCTGATGACGGCCGTCGACGCCGACCTGCGCACCGCCGCCGGTCCCACGATCGTCCAGGCCTCACGGTCGCTCGACAGCCGGCGCGGGCTGCCGACCAACTACGCCACCCGCTTCATCGTCCCCAGCGACGGCACGGTGGTCGCCGGGCCGCCGTCCACCGCCGAGGCCAAGGAGCACCCCAAGGTCCCGGCGCTGAAGCTGACCGACAACCGGGTGCGCACCCACGCCCCGTTCACCGTCCCCTCCACCGACGGTGACGGCCGCTGGCGGATGGTCGCCGGCGCCGGCATCACCCAGGAGGGCGAGCCGGTGATCTACGCGATCGCCGTGCCGCTGTTCGACGTCGACGCCTCCGTGCAGGACATGAAGGAGTCGCTGCTCGGCATCGGCCTGGCCGTCATGCTCGCGTCGGCGCTCATGGGCTGGTTCGCCGTCCGCCGGGCCTTCCGCCCGCTGACCGAGATCGAGGACACCGCCGCCGCGATCGCCGGGGGCGACCTGACCCGGCGCATCCCCGAGCGCACCGCCAACGACGAGGTGACCAGCCTGTCCCGGTCGCTCAACGTGATGCTCGCCCAGATCGAGCAGAGCTTCGCCGTGCGGGAGGCCTCCGAGGAGCGGATGCGCCAGTTCGTCGCCGACGCCTCGCACGAGCTGAGGACCCCGCTCGCCGCCGTCCGCGGCTACGCCGAGCTGTTCCGCCAGGGGGCGGTCACCAAGCCCGAGGACGTCGCCTCGGCGATGCGCCGGATCGAGGACGAGGCCCAGCGCATGGGCGTCCTCGTCGAGGACCTGCTCCTGCTCGCCCGCCTCGACGGCGAGCGGCCGATGACGTTCAGCCCGGTGGACCTGACGGTGCTGGCGGCCGACGCGGCGCAGGACGCCCGTGCGCTCGACCCGACCCGGGAGGTGCGCGTCCAGGGCCTCGGTGGCCACCTGCAGCCGACCACGGTCGAGGGCGACGAGGCGCGGCTGCGCCAGGTGCTCACCAACCTCGTCGGCAACGCGATCAACCACACCCCGGCCGGCACGCCGCTGGAGATCGCCGTCGGGTCGCGCACCCCGGGGCGCGCCCAGCTCGAGGTGCGCGACCACGGCCCCGGCGTCGACCCGGCCAAGGCGCGCCGCGTGTTCGAGCGGTTCTACCGCGCCGACCCCTCCCGCATGCGGGGCCACGGCGGCGGCAACGGCCTGGGGCTGGCGATCGTCGCCGCCATCGTGAGCTCCCACCGGGGCAAGGTCGGGGTCGCCGAGACCCCCGGCGGCGGTGCCACCTTCGTCGTGGACCTGCCCACAGCAAACTCCCAGCCTTCGCCCAGCCGGGCTTGACCTCGCCGGGGTTGGGTAGGACCTACCACAGCCCGCTAAGGAGTGACCCACGATGACCCACGGACCGGTCCCGCCCGCCCCCGAGTCGCAGCAGCAGACGCAGCCGCTCTGGTACGGCGAGCACCCCACGCGGCCGGTGCCCGGCCCGGCCGCCCCCCAGCACCCGACCGAGCCCCCGCCCCCGCCGGTGTGGACCCAGGCCGGGGCCGCCGCCGAGCGGCCGGCCCGGCCGCGCCGGTTCGTCGAGCTCGCCTCCGTGGCCGTGCTCGCCGCCCTCCTCGCCAGCGGCACGACGTATGCCGTGACCCACACCGACGGGGGTGGGACGGGCTCGACGGTCGGCTCCTCGAGCACCATCGGCGGCTCCGGCCCCTCGGCCCCGGTGGTCCAGGCCAACCCCTCGGCCCCCAACTGGGCCGCCACGTCCAAGGCCGTCGTCCCCAGCGTCGTCGCGATCTCGATCGAGAGCCAGGCCGGCACCGCGAAGGGCTCCGGCGTCATCATCGACAAGGCGGGCCACGTGGTGACCAACAACCACGTCGTGGCCGGCCTGGGCAACGGTGCGCAGATCACCGTGACCCTGTCCGACGAGCGCAGCTACACCGCCACCGTCGTGGGCACCGACCCGGCGACCGACCTGGCCGTCATCAAGCTGCAGAACGCCCCCGGCGACCTCGTCCCGATCTCGCTGGGCGACGCCACCAAGCTCACCGTCGGTGAGCCGGTCATGGCCGTCGGCAACCCGCTGGGCCTGGCCGGCACCGTCACGACGGGCATCGTCAGCGCGCTCAACCGGCCGGTCACGACGCAGGACAGCTCGGGCAGCGACCCGTTCAACCAGTCCACCGGTGAGCCGGTCGTCACCAACGCGATCCAGACCAGCGCCGCCATCAACCCCGGCAACAGCGGCGGCGCGCTGGTCAACGCCAGCGGCCAGCTCGTCGGGATCAACTCCTCGATCGCCCAGGTCTCCGGGTCCTCCTCCGGCAGCCAGAGCGGCAACATCGGCATCGGCTTCGCGATCCCGGTCAACGAGGTCAAGGCGATCGCCAACCAGCTCATCTCCAGCGGCAAGGCCCAGCACGCCTACCTGGGGGTCAGCTCGCGCGACGCGACCGTCTCCGACGGGTCGGCCAGGCGCTCGGCCGCCCAGATCGGCCAGGTCGTCTCGGGCACCCCGGCCGCCGACGCCGGCCTCAAGACCGGTGACGCGATCATCGCGGTCAACGGCACCCCGGTCTCCAGCGCCGAGTCCCTCGTGGCCCAGATCCGCGAGCGCACCGTCGGCGAGAAGGTCACGCTCACGGTCGTCCGCGGCGGCAAGCAGCTGCAGATCCCGGTCACCCTCGCGGTGCGACCGGACACCAACCAGTAGCCCTCGTCCGGCGCCGACGCCGTCCGGGGCGTCGGCGCCGGGTCGCCGGTCACGACCGGCAGAACCGCTACCGGCGGACGCCTTCCTCGGGTTAGGCTGCACGGCTCCCCCTGCACCTGCCCGAGGAAGGCGTCTGTCGTCATGTCGGTGGCCCCCGAGCTGCAACGCGAACGCGACTACCTTGCCCGGGCCCGCGCCGAGCTGGCCCGGATGCGCGAGCAGACCCTCGCCCTGGAGGCGCACGGCGGCGACCGGGTCTCCAGCGAGTTCCTCGCCGCGACGCTGTACCGCCGGGCCGCCTCGCTGGTCGACGACCCCCGCTCGACGCTGTTCTTCGGCCGGATCGACCGCGATGCCGCCTGGGACCCGAGCACCGACGGCGAGGGGATGGAGCGCTGGTACATCGGGCGCCGGCACGTCGCCGACGAGCAGGGTGACCCCGTCGTCATCGACTGGCGCGCCGACGTCTCCACCGCCTTCTACCGCGCCTCCCGCACCGAGCCGATGGGCGTCACGCTGCGCCGGCGCTTCGGCGTCGACCGGGGCCAGCTGACCGCCTATGAGGACGAGCACCTCACCGACCGCGCCGAGCACGACACGCGCAGCACGATCCTCGCGACCGAGATCGAGCGGCCCCGCGAGGGGCCGATGCGCGACATCGTGGCCACGATCCAGCCCGAGCAGGACGAGATCGTCCGCTCCGACGTCGCGACGACGGTCTGCGTCCAGGGGGCGCCCGGCACCGGCAAGACCGCCGTGGGCCTGCACCGCGCGGCCTGGCTGCTCTACGCCTTCCGGGACAAGCTGGCCCGGGCCGGCGTCCTCGTCATCGGCCCCAACCGCGCCTTCCTCGACCACATCGGAGCGGTGCTGCCCGCCCTCGGCGAGGTCGAGGTCAAGCACGCCACCATCGAGGAGCTGGTCGCCTCCGTGCCCGTGCGCGGCGCCGACGAGGTCGACACCGCCGTGCTCAAGGGCGACCCCCGGATGGCCGAGCTCCTGCGCCGGGCGGTCTGGGCCCACGTCGCCACCCCGCGGGAGCCGCTGGTCGTGCCGCGCGGCGCGCGCAAGTGGCGCGTGCCGGCATACGAGGTGGAGGAGATCGTCGCGGAGCTGCGCGGCCGCGGCGTCCGCTACGAGGCGGCCCGGCAGATGCTGCCGCAGCGCCTCGCCCACGCGGTCCTCCTGCGGATGGAGGCCGCCGGCGACTCCCCCGACGACCGCGTCCAGGACGCGGTCGCCCGCAGCAGCGCCGTCAAGCGGTATGCCGCGACGCTCTGGCCCGCCCTCGACCCCCGCGCCGTGCTGTTCTCCCTGCTCTCCGACGCCGAGGCGCTGGCCGGTCACACCACCGACCTGCTCGACGCCGCGGAGCAGGAGCTGCTGGTGTGGCCGAAACCGCCGCGCACCAAGGGTGCTGCCCGCTGGTCGGTGCACGACTGCGTGCTGCTCGACGAGCTCGGCGACCACCTGCAACGCACCACCAGCCTGGGTCACGTCGTCCTCGACGAGGCCCAGGACCTGTCCCCGATGCAGCTGCGGGCCGTCGGGCGCCGCTGCTCCACCGGGTCGGCCACCGTCCTGGGCGACATCGCGCAGGGCACGACACCGTGGGCGACCGACTCCTGGGAGTCCTCACTGTCGCACCTGGGCAAGCCGGGAGGCCACGTCGAGGTGCTCGACCGCGGCTTCCGCGTGCCGGCCAGCGTCATCGACTTCGCCGCCCGGCTGCTGCCGTCGATGGCGCCCGGGCTGGGCGCGCCGGTGTCGGTGCGTGAGAACCCGGGCCGGCTGGACATCGTCCGCGTGGAGGCCGGGGAACTCCTCGAGCAGCTGACCGACCACGTCGTGCAGACCTGTGCGGTGCCGGGCTCGGTCGGGGTGATCGTCCCCGACGCCGACCTGCTCCGCGCCTCGGAGGCCCTCTCCGCCAAGGCGATCGAGCACGGCGTCCTCGGCCTCGACCACGGCGACGTGGAGCACCAGGTCGACCTCGTCCCGGCCACCGTGGCCAAGGGCCTGGAGTTCGACCGCGTCATCGTCCTCGAGCCCGCCGCGATCGCCGCGGCCGAGCCGGACGAGCGGACCGGGTTGCGCCGCCTCTACGTCATCCTCACCCGTGCGGTCTCGGCGCTGACGGTCCTGCACACGCAGGACCTGCCCGACGAGCTCGCCGCCTGACACACTGACGGCCGTGCCTGCCCTCATCACGTGGTGGACGCTCGACGTCCGCAGCCTGTCCCCCGGTGTCCACAACGACGCGCTGACCGCGGTCGGCTCGGGGCTGCTCAGGCGCTGGACCGACCCGGCACGGCGCTACCACACCACCACGCACCTGGTGGAGATGTTCTGGGCGCTGGAGGACCTGGAGATCGCGGGCGCCGTGGACGACCGCGGCTGCACCCTCGGCCGGGTCGCCGCCTGGTTCCACGACGCCGTCTACGACCCCCGCGCCGTGCCCGGCGCGAACGAGTCGGCCAGCGCCGACCTGGCCCGGGAGTCGTTGCGCTCACTCGGTTTCGGCGAGCACGACCAGCACACCGTCGCCCGGCTCGTCGAGCTCACCGCCGCCCACGACCACGACGCCGACGACCCGGTGGCGGCCGCGTTCCACGACGCCGACCTGTGGGTGCTCTCCGCGCCGGAGCAGCGCTTCGACGAGTACTGCGCGCAGGTGCGCGAGGAGTACGCCCACGTCGACGACGACGCCTACCGCGCCGGGCGCACGGCCGTGCTGGAGCCGCTGGTGCACCGCGACCGGATCTACCGCACCCTTCCGGCGCTGCGGGAGTGGGAGGCGCCCGCCCGGGTCAACCTCGGGCGGGAGCTGGCCCGGCTGCGCTGAGCCGGCTCACGGCCACAGGTCGCGGCGCTCGACCAGCGGCCACCAGAACTCGCGCGCGCAGCGGCGCTCCATCTCGGCCAGGTCCACCCACTCGGCCAGGTCGACGTCCTCCAGCTGCGGGGACACCGGCGGCCGGGCGTGCCCGAGGCGGTAGGTGAAGACCGCGACGTAGTTGCGCCGGTGAGGCCAGCGATGGGCGCTGGCATCGCCCTCGATGGTGATCCGCTCGTAGCCGCAGTGGCGCAGGCCGTCCTCGTCGATGACCAGCCCGCTCTCCTCGCGGACCTCCCGCACGGCGCCGGCCCGGACCCCCTCCCCGGGCTCGCGGCCTCCGGCGGGGGCGCCCCACGCGTCCCGGACCACCGAGTGCACCAGCAGGAAGTCGCCCACGACGTCGGTGACGAAGACGGCCGCGGCGGCGGTCTGCGGCTCCGGGGGCGGCAGCGGCGAGGCGACCACGTCGAGGCGGTGCGGCAGGTCGAGGTTGACCAGCACGTCGTGGTGGCGGGCCAGCGGCCACTCCCCCTTGCGCTTGGGGAAGCGCAGCCCGCTGTCGCGCAGCCGGCGCGCCAGCTCGGTCCCGGCCACCGGCCGGGCCCCGGCGGCGACCAGCGCGGCATACCGCTCCTCCGGCACGTCGTAGTGGTCGCCCTCGAAGCCCCGCCGGGGTATGCCGTTGGCCGCGGCGAACTCGTGCAGCTCGCCGTAGGAGGTGTCGCTGATGAGGTGGCTCCACAGACGCCCGTGCGCGGGCCAGCGGGGCGGGTCGATCAAGATCGCCACGGCGCTCCTCCCGTCGTCCCCGGACCGGATGTGGATAACCCCGGGGCGTCCCGCCGCTCAGGTTAGGTTCGCAGGGTCGCCGCGGGCCAGCGGGGCCCCGGCCGGACAGGGGGATGGCACACCATGAGCAGTCAGTTCACGGTCGACACCGCGCGCATCGAGGCCGCGTCGGGCGACATCCAGCGGATCTCCGGCGAGGTCGACGCCCAGGTGGCGGCGATGATGAGCCGACTCACGGCGCTGCAGGACGCGTGGCAGGGCTCGGCGTCGCAGCGGTTCCAGGGCGTCGTCGCGGAGTGGCGGGCCACCCAGACCCGGGTGCGCGAGTCCCTCGACCACATCAGCCGGGCGCTGCAGCAGGCCGGCACGCAGTACGCGCAGGCCGAGCAGCAGAACACCGCGATGTTCAGCGGCTGACCCCGGTCCCAGGCACGGAGGGCGTCCCGTTGCGGGGCGCCCTCCGCTGCGTGTCGCGGCTCGCCGGGGTCTGCTCGACCGGCCCGGTGACCCACTGCGGGTGCCCCCTCGGGGCGATGACAGGGCTGTGCCCCCGTTGTACGTTCGGTGGGCTCGGAGCCGGAGGTCACGCGATGGTCGCCTGGTACCACTACCTCGTCGACACGGGACGGGTTGCGACCCTGTGGGCGGTGATCGGGTTCGTGGTCACCTACGTGCTCACCCGGCGCATCACCTTGCGGATCCGCCATCGGCGCGCGGCAGGCGCCCCGGCCGGCGGGTCAGCGGTCAAGGACGTCCACATCGGCGGGATCCACGTCCACCACCAGGTGTGGGGCATCCTCCTCGTGCTCGTCGTGGGGCTGCTGGAGATCCGGTTCGACCCCGTCTCGCCGTGGCAGGAGGTCCTGGGCGCGCTGTTCGGCGTCGGCGCGGCGCTGGCGCTCGACGAGTTCGCGCTGTGGCTGCACCTCGAGGACGTCTACTGGTCGGCCGAGGGGCGCAAGTCCATCGACGCCGTGATGGTGGCCGCCGTCATCGGGCTGGCCGTGCTGGTCGGCTCCTCGCCGCTCGGCGTCACCCGCCAGGAGCTGTCCACCTCCGGCGCGGTCGTCACCGCGGTTGGCGTGCTGATCCACTTCGGCTACACCATCATCTGCCTGCTCAAGGGCAAGCTCGCCACCGGGCTCATCGGCCTGCCCATCCCCCTGGTCGCCTTGGTCGGCGCGATCCGGCTCGCCACACCGTCCTCGTTCTGGGCCCGACGCTTCTACGCCGAGCCCAAGGCGGCCCGGGCCCGGGCGCGGTCCGCCCGCAACCAGGCCCGGCAGGAGCGGCTGCGCGACCTCGTCTCCGGCGGCCGGTGAGGCACGCGCACGGACACGGCATGCGCGAAGGGCGGCTCCCCCCGGAGGGGGAACCGCCCTTGCTGCGTTGCTCAGACCTGCTGACCCGTCAGGATCAGAAGTCCATGCCACCCATGTCGCCGCCACCCGGAGCGGCCGGGGCCGACTTCTCGGGCTTGTCGGCGATGACGGCCTCGGTGGTGAGGAACAGCGCCGCGATGGAGGCGGCGTTCTGCAGGGCGGAACGCGTGACCTTGGCCGGGTCGATGATGCCCTCGGCGATCAGGTCGACGTACTCGCCGTTGGCCGCGTTGAGGCCGTGGCCGGAGGGCAGGTTGCGCACCTTCTCCGCCACGACGCCACCCTCGAGGCCGGCGTTGATCGCGATCTGCTTGAGGGGGGCCTCGGCCGCGACGCGCACGATGTTGGCGCCGGTGGCCTCGTCACCCTCGAGCTCGAGCTTCTCGAACGCGGCGTCGGTGGCCTGCAGCAGGGCCACGCCACCACCGGCGACGATGCCCTCCTCGACGGCAGCCTTCGCGTTGCGGACGGCGTCCTCGATGCGGTGCTTGCGCTCCTTGAGCTCGACCTCGGTGGCCGCGCCCGCCTTGATGACGGCGACGCCGCCGGCGAGCTTGGCGAGGCGTTCCTGGAGCTTCTCGCGGTCGTAGTCGGAGTCCGACTTCTCGATTTCGGCGCGGATCTGGTTGACCCGGCCCTGGATCTGGTCGGTGTCGCCGGAGCCCTCGACGATGGTGGTCTCGTCCTTGGTGACGACGACCTTGCGGGCGGTGCCCAGCAGGTCCAGACCGGCGCTCTCGAGCTTGAGGCCGACCTCCTCGGAGATGACCTGGCCACCGGTCAGGATCGCGATGTCCTGCAGCATGGCCTTGCGGCGGTCGCCGAAGCCCGGGGCCTTGACGGCGACGGACTTGAAGGTGCCGCGGATCTTGTTGACGATCAGCGTGGCCAGGGCCTCGCCCTCGACGTCCTCGGCGATGATCGCCAGCGGCTTGCCGGACTGCATGACCTTCTCGAGCAGCGGCAGCAGGTCCTTGACGTTGCTGATCTTGGAGTTGAGCACGAGGACGTAGGGGTCCTCGAGCACGGTCTCCATGCGCTCGGTGTCGGTGACGAAGTAGGGGCTGATGTAGCCCTTGTCGAAGCGCATGCCCTCGGTGAGCTCGAGCTCGAGGCCGAAGGTGTTGCTCTCCTCGACGGTGATGACGCCTTCCTTGCCGACCTTGTCCATGGCCTCGGCGATCATCTCGCCGATCTGGGGGTCAGCAGCGGAGATCGAGGCGGTGGAGGCGATCTGCTCCTTGGTCTCGACGTCCTTGGCCATCGTCAGCAGCTGGGCGGAGACGGCCTCGACGGCCTTCTCGATGCCGCGCTTGAGGGCCATCGGGTTGGCACCCGCGGCGACGTTGCGCAGACCCTCGCGCACCAGCGCCTGGGCCAGGACCGTGGCGGTCGTGGTGCCGTCACCGGCCACGTCGTCGGTCTTCTTGGCAACTTCCTTGACGAGCTCGGCGCCGATCTTCTCGTACGGCTCCTCGAGCTCGATCTCCTTGGCGATGCTCACACCGTCGTTGGTGATCGTGGGGGCGCCCCACTTCTTCTCCAGCACGACGTTGCGGCCCTTGGGACCGAGGGTCACCTTGACGGCGTCGGCGAGGGTGTTCATACCCCGCTCGAGACCGCGGCGAGCCTCCTCATCGAAAGCGATGATCTTGGCCATTCGGGTGGTTCCTCCCACGCGAAAACTCTTCGGGTGACCGCCGGACGCCCGCGACGGACGGACCGGGTCCCGCAGCTCACGTCGCTGCCTTCGCCGGCCCTCGACAGACGGTCGAGATTGTCACTCTCAGGATGAGAGTGCTAACCCAATGATTAGCACTCGACCCCACCGAGTGCAAATGTCTGCGGGCGGCTCCTCAGCGCGCCACGCCACCGGCCTCGACGAGAGCGCGCAGCTCGGCGTCGGCCTCGGACGCCGGCGGGTCCTCGAGGTCCCCGACGAAGACCGCCGTCAGGGTCAGCGCCGGCACCTCGGCGGCCTGGGCCAGCAGGTCCCGCCACGCCCAGAGGTTGGGGTGCTCGTGGGCCGTGCACGCCTCGGCCGGCGCGAGCTGCTCCACCGCGGCAGCGAGCTGGTCCACCCCCAGGTCGTAGGTGGCGGTCCCACCCGGGTGCCCGAGGACCTTGGCCAGCACCACCGCGGGCAGCAGGTGCGAGCCGTCGGCGTTGACATGGGGGAAGCCCACCTCACGCGAGCCGGCCCCCGGACCGATCCCCACGGCATACAGGGCCGGGTCGCTCCAGCCGGGGATGGTCGCGGCGAGCGACTCCCGCGCCGATCGCAGGCCTTCGGGGGTGCTCCAGTCGACGACGGCAGTCATGACGCCCACCCTCGCACGACAACGTGGCCCGGGCATGGCAAGGCCCGCACGACCGGTATGTCGCGCGGGCCCGGTGAGCGGGTGGCTCACCTCAGAGCTGGACCCCCAGGCGGCGGGCCGAGCGGGCGCGCTGGCGGCTCGCGCGCAGGCGGCGCAGGCGCTTGATCAGCATCGGGTCGGCCTCCAGGGCCGCCGGGCTGTCGATGAGGGTGTTGAGCACCTGGTAGTAGCGGGTGGCGCTCATGTCGAACAGCTCGCGGATCGCCTGCTCCTTGGCGCCGGCGTACTTCCACCACTGGCGCTCGAAGGCGATGATCTCGCGGTCGCGCTCGCTCAGCTCCTCGGCGGACGTCTGCGTGACCTCTGCGGCAGCGCTCATGCGGTCCTCCCGGGGTTCGTCGTGCGGGTTCATCGTAGCGACCGAATCACAGCCATGTCATTCACTCGCCCAAGGCCGTGGCGGGTCGCGCCGGGTCCGCCATGGAGTCCAGGATCGCGGTGATGTCGGCCTCGGTGGTGTTGGGGTTGACGATGGCGAAACGGGCCACGGTCTCCCCGTCGTGCGAGGTCGGCACCACGAACGCGAACTCCTCGGCGAGGACCTTGTCGCTCCACGCGTGGTAGTCGGCCGGCTCCCAGCCGAGCCGGCGGAACACGATGACCGACAGATCCGGCTCGCGCAGCGCCTCGGTGTAGTCACGCCGGGCGATCTCGGCCTCGGCGAAGCGGGTGACCTCGAGGGTCCGCTCGATCGCGGCGGTGTAGGCGCGGGTGCCGTGGGCGGCCAGCGAGAACCAGAACGGCAGGCCGCGCGCCCGGCGGGTCAGGCCGACGGCGTAGTCGGTGGGGTTCCACTCCGGGGCCTCGGTGAGCACGTCGAGGTAGGACGCCTTCTGCGTGTGCGCGGCCCGGGCCAGGCCGGGCTCGCGGTAGAGCAGCGCGCAGCAGTCGAACGGCGCGAACAGCCACTTGTGCGGGTCGACGATGAAGGAGTCGGCGTGCTCGATGCCGGCGTAGAGGTGGCGCACGCTCGGCGCGGCCAGGCCGGCGCCGCCGTAGGCCCCGTCGACGTGGAACCAGATGCCGAACTCGCGGCACACCTCGGCCACCGAGGCCAGGTCGTCGACGATGCCGAAGTTGGTCGTGCCGCTCGTCGCCACGACGGCGAAGAACTGGTCGGGGCCCTCGGCCTCGAGCACCCGGCGCAGGTTGTCGCCGGTGAGGCGCTGCCGGTGGTCCACCTGGACGCCGACGAGCTCGGCGTCCATGACGTCGCAGGCGGACTTGATCGAGGAGTGCGCCCCGACGGTACCGGCGACCTTGTTGGGCCGCGGGCCGTCGCCGGTGTGGTTCATCCGGGCGGTATGCCGGGCCGCCACCAGGGCGGACAGGTTGCCGACCGTGCCGCCGGGCACGAACACCCCGCCGGCCTGGGGCGGCAGCCCGGCGAGGTCGGCGATCCAGCGCAGCGCCTGGTTCTCGGCGTGGACGGCGCCGGCGCCCTCCAGCCATGAGCCGCCGTAGATCGAGGAGGCGCCGACGACGAGGTCGAACAGCGTCGCGGCCTCGGTCGGCGCGCAGGGGATGAAGGACAGGTAGCGCGGGTGGTCGGTGGAGATGCACGCCGGGGCGAGGTCGTCCTCGAACAGCTTCAGCGCCGCCAGGCCGCCCATGCCCTCGGGGGTGATCGTCTCGCCGGCCACGGCGTCGAGCTGCTCCTTGGTCCGGGGACCGTCCAGCGGCACCGGGTCGAGCTTGAGCCGTTCCTCGGCGTACTTCAGGATCGCCGCACCGAGCTCCTCGGTGTTGTCATCGAAGCCATGCACGGCGTGAGTCTAGGTGCCACCGGCGTCAGCCCCCGCGTGCCGCCTCCGCCGAAGGGCTGGGCGAAGGGGTGACGGCGGGGTGACGATCGTCGGTTGGAGCCGGCCGCGGCGCCTGTCACAGTGACGCCATGGCCACCGAGTGGGTCGAGGTCGGGGAGCGCTGCTGGGTGCGGCGGTACGCACCCTGGGACGTCTCCTGCGGGGTGGTGGCCGGTGCTGAGGGCCTGCTCGTGGTCGACACCCGGGCCGCCCTCAGCCAGGGCCGCGAGCTGGCCGACCACATCCGTGAGCTCTCGGACCTGCCGGTGCGGGCCGTGCTCAACACCCACGCCCACTTCGACCACGTCCGCGGCAACGGCGCCTTCCCCGGCGCGACGGTGGTCGCCCACGCCGCGACCCTGGCCACGCTGGAGGCGGACCGGTCGGAGGAGGACCGCCTGGAGGACGAGGCCCCGGGGCCGCCGGCCGAGGGTGAGCGCGTGCTGCCCGCCACGGTGTTCGCCCACCGCTGGCGGCTCGACCTCGGCGGGCGCGTCGTCGAGGCGCGGCACCTCGGCTGCGGGCACACCGACGGCGACGCCGTCCTGCTCGTGCCCGACGCCGACGTGCTCTACGCCGGCGACCTGGTCGAGGAGTCCGGGCCGCCGGCCTTCGGCCCGGACTGCTGGCCGCTGGACTGGGGCCCGACCCTGGAGCGGCTGGCCGCCCTGCTCGACCCGGTCACCACCGTCGTGCCGGGCCACGGGGCCGCCGTCGACGTCGAGTTCGTGCGGCAGCAGGCGCGCGAGGTCACCGAGGTGGCCGACCACCTGCGGCTGCTGGTCGCGGCGCACGTCCCCGAGCCGCAGGCACTGGCCCGCGGTCCGTGGCCCTACCCCCGGGAGGGGCTCGGCCACGCGGTGCACCGGGGCTACCGCCACCTGGCCCGCCCGCACCACCACTGAGCCGTCGCCCCACCTGCGGGGCTGCCGTCCCCACCACTGAGCCGTCGCCGACACCCGCCGGGCCGTCGCCTACATTGGCGCCGTGCCTGCCGCGAAGCCGTTGACCGACCTCGTCCACCCGAGCTGGGCCGTCGCGCTGGAGCCCGTGGCGGAGGACGTGACCCGGCTGGGTGAGTTCCTGCGGGCGGAGCTGGCCTCCGGCCGCGGATACCTGCCTGCGGGTGAGCACGTGCTGCGGGCGTTCAGCCGCCCGCTCGAGGACGTCAGGGTGCTCATCGTGGGCCAGGACCCCTACCCCACCCCCGGGCACGCGGTCGGCCTGTCCTTCTCGGTCGCCCCGGACGTGCGGCCGGTGCCGCGCAGCCTGCAGAACATCTACGCCGAGATGGGCACCGACCTCGGGCTGCCGACACCGGCCAACGGCGACCTGTCCCCGTGGGCGGACCAGGGCGTGCTGCTGCTCAACCGCGTGCTGACCGTCCGCCCGGGCGCCGCGGGCAGCCACCGCGGCAAGGGCTGGGAGGCCGTGACCGCCCGCGCGATCCAGGCGCTCGTCGAGCGCGGCGGACCGCTCGTGGCGATCCTCTGGGGCCGCGACGCGCAGGGCCTGGGGCCGTCCCTGGGGCAGGTGCCGCGCATCGAGAGCGCCCACCCCTCGCCGCTGTCTGCGCGCGGCGGGTTCTTCGGGTCCCGGCCGTTCAGCCGGGCCAACGAGCTGCTGGGCGCCCAGGGCGCCGACCCCGTCGACTGGAGGCTGTCATGAAGTGGTCCCGTTTCGTCGCCATCGGCGACTCGTTCACCGAGGGCATGAGCGACCCCGACCCCGGGCGGGACAACGCCTACGTCGGGTGGGCCGACCGCCTCGCGGCGCACCTCGCCCAGGAGGCCAGGGCCGCGGGGCAGGACTTCGGCTACGCCAACCTCGCCGTCCGCGGCCGGCTGCTGGACGACATCGCCGGGCCGCAGGTGGAGCAGGCCCTGGCCCTGGAGCCGGACCTGGTCAGCATCGTCGGCGGCGGCAACGACATCCTGCGCCCTCGCGCCGACGTCGACGCCCTGGCCGCCCAGCTGGAGGACGCCCTCGCGCGGCTGCGGGCCGGCGGCGCCGACGTGCTGCTGTTCACCCCGGTCGACCCGCGGGACGCCCCGGTGGTCAAGGCGACCCGCGGCCGGGCCGCGACCTACGCCGCTCACATCTGGTCGATCGCGCGCCGGCACGACGCGCAGGTCGTCGACCTGTGGGGCATGCACGCCCTGCGCGACTGGCGGCTCTGGGCGAGCGACCGGATCCACCTGACCACCGACGGGCACCGCCGCGTGGCCCTGGCCGCGTTCACCACCCTGGGCTTCGAGACCACCGACGCCGAGTGGGCCACCCCGCTGCCCCCGGCGCCGCCGATCCCGCGGTCGCAGAGCCTGCGGGAGAACGCCCGGTGGGCCCGGGAGTACTTCGCCCCCTGGGTGCAGCGCCGGCTGAAGGGTCAGTCCTCAGGAGACGCCATTACCGCCAAGCGGCCGTCCGTCACGCCCTTCGAGGGCTGACAGCCTGGCGTCGAGGTGGCGCTGGAGGTCCAGCACCGCCTGCCGCAGGTCGCCGAAGCTGGCCGCCTGCTCGTCGCGCATCAGCTCGATGTTCCACGTGCCGCCCGGCTCCAGCGATGCCTTGCGCACCTCGTTGGGCCCGTCGGCACCCTGGTGGTGCAGCGCGCTCATGATCTCGTGATCGCGCAGCCCCACCCGGTGCACGGCCTTCTCGTCCACCTTGCCATGGGTGACCAGCACCGTCGGCGAGCCCTGGAACAGCCAGGTCGTCCGCGGCCCCATCAGGGCGACGCGGTCCATCAGGGCGTTGAAGAGCACCAGCACCGCGGCGCCGAGCAGGCCGCCGACCAGCGAGTTGTCCGGACCGATGATGGCGTTCTGCACCACGTTGCTCAGCAGCAGCACGACCACCAGGTCGAAGGAGTTGAGCTGGGCCATCATCCGCTTGCCCGCGACCCGGATCAGCACGCCGATGAACAGGTAGACCACGACGGTGCGGATGATCTTCTCCACCGGCGGGATCTCGAACGTGAACATGTCCTGCCACATGGAGCTCTGGCCCGACGCCAGGACGAACCCACCGATGAGTGCACTGCCCGCCACGCTGCTCGCCTCCCTGTCGGCCGTCGCCGACCGCGACGCTCCGCGGACACGGTATGCCGTGTGGCTCAGTCCGGTCGCGCCTCCACGCCGGAGAGCAGCGTCCGCAGCAGCTGGTTGAGCTGGCCGCGCTGGTGGGGGCTCACGGTGGCGAGGAACTCGGTCTCCAGGCGGATGCCGACCTCGCTGGCGGTCTCCCACATCGCCCGTCCGGCCGGGGTGACCCGGACGATGACACGGCGCCGGTCCTGCGGGTCCGCCTCGCGGGTGATGTGGCCGGCCGCCTCGAGCCGGTCGAGCCGGCCGGTCATGCCGGCGCGGGTCACGCGGCACTCCTGCGCCAGCTGGGCCGGAGTGGCCTCCTTCGACGACAGCTCGAGGGAGATGACCATGTGCACGGTGTAGACGTCGGCCTCGGTCACGCCCTGCTCGGCCCAGGCCCGCACCTTGCTCTGCTTGAGCAGCCAGAGCAGGCGCTGCATCCGGGTGATGACGCCCTCGACCTCGGGGTCGAGCTGTGGGAGCGCCGGGAGCCAGCGCTCGACGTGTGCGTCGACCGAGTCCGTGATGGTGCGAGCCATGGCCCGAGTCTGTCAGACCTGACTGTCAAGAGACTGATAATTCACTTGCTAACAGTTAGATGGCTAACTACCATCCTGTGTCATGGCACTCCGCGACTCCCTGCAGGCCCTGCGCTCCACACCGTTCCGCCTCCTCGCAGCCGGACAGGGCCTTTCCTGGCTCGGCGATGCGCTCGTCACCGTGGCCCTGGCCGTGGCGATCATCCAGCGAGGCGGCACCGCCGGCGACCTCGGCGTCGTCATCGGCACCGGCATGGCCTCACGCCTGGCGTTCATGCTCCTGGGCGGGGTCTGGGCCGACCGGCTCCGCCCTCAGCCGCTGATGATCCTGTGCGACCTGGTCCGCGCCGTCGCCCAGGTGCTGCTTGCCCTGGAGTTCACGCACTCCCACCCTTCCGTCGGCGCGCTGTGTGGTCTCTACGTGGTCTCCGGCGCCGCCGCCGCCTTCTTCCGTCCCGCCCTGGCCTCGCTGCAACCGCTGGTGGTGCCGATCGAGCAGCGGCACGCAGCCAACGCCTTCATGGGCCTGCTGCAGAGCGGCGCCAACATCGCCGGCCCCGCCCTCGCCGGCCTCCTGGTCGCCACGACCAGCCCGTCCGCGGCCTTCGTCGCGAACGCGGGCACCTACGTCGTCTCGGCCGTGACCCTCTCCCAGGTCCGGGTGCACGCAGTCCGGATGCCACGACAGCCACTGTGGAAGGAGCTCGGGGCCGGCTGGTCGGAGGTCCGCTCCCGCGGTTGGTACTGGCGCAACCTGATCGGGCACGGCGTGTGGAACACGGCGTCGGGCGTCCTGGCCGTGCTCGCCCCGGTCGTCGCCATCCACCGGCTCGGCGGGGCCGCCGCAGTAGGCATCATCGGCAGCGCCATCGGCGTCGGTGGGGTGATCGGCGGGTTCGCGGCCATGACGGTCCGACCGCGACGCCCCCTGCTCGCAGCCAACAGCGGCCTGGCCCTCACCGGACTTCTCGCCGCGTCCTACGTGTGGCCGGCCCACCTGTGGGTCGTCGTCGTGTGCGCCGTGCTGTCGATGCTCGGCCTGGCGTTCCTCAACGCCTGCTGGGAGACGATCCTCCAGGACCAGTTCCCCCACGGCGTCCTGGCGCGGGTCTCCTCCTGGGACGGACTCACCTCGTTCGTCGGCATGCCGGTCGGCAACGCCCTGGCCGGCCCCCTCGCGGCCGTCTTCGGTATCGAGCACACCCTGGCCGGAACGGCGGCGGTGTTCGTCGTCGCGAGCTTCGCCCCCCTGCTGTCGCGCGGCGTGCGCCGGTTGGACTCGTCCCACGCCCGCAACGGGATGGTCGAGCTCGAGCCGGCCGCCTGACCGCGGCAGTGGGGTGGTGAGGCGGGTCAGGCGGGGCAGGTCAGACGGGGCGGGTCAGCGCCCGGCTGACCAGGCGGCCGAGCTCCTCGAAGGCCGCGGCGTCGCCGAGCCCGGCCCGCTCGGCGAAGTCGCCGCGCTGGATCGCCTCGATGGTGATGCCGATCCACGTCGCCACGAACGCACCGTCGACCGGGGCGACCGCCTTGTCCTCGGACGCGTCGTCGACGAGCTCGCGCACGCGACGGCCGGCCGCCACGGCGTTGTCGCGGTAGCTCGCCCGGGTCAGCTCGAAGCCGGCGACGTCGTCGATGAACTGCCGCGACGCCGGCCGGAGCGCCTCCGCGATGGCCTCGAGGTAGGCCTCGATCCGGCGCAGCGGCGCCCGGCGCGCCTCGACCCTCGACTCGACCAGGGCCGTAGCCCGGCGGAAGAAGTTGTTGACCACCCGCACGGCGAGCTGGTCCTTGCTGGACGCGAGCGCGTAGAGGGTCGTCTTGGAGCAGCGCAGCCGCGCCGCGAGGTCATCCAGGGTCAGGTGCGCGAAGCCCTCGGCCACGACGAGGTCGGTCAACCGGTCGAGCAGGTCGACCTGGCGCGCGGTGAGGGTGCTCGGCATGATCGTCATCATACGGATATCGATACTGCCGTATCCAGTGGAGTATCGTTCGCGTCATGCCCGCAGACCGCCTCATGCCCACCGAGGAAGCCCAGGACCTCATCGAGCTCACGCGCGAGATCTGCGCCGAGCAGCTCGCCCCGAAGGCCTCGGCCGCCGAGGCGGCCGCCGAGCTCCCGCGCGACACCTTCCGCCTGCTCGGCGACGCCGGGCTGCTCTCCCTGGCCTACCCCGAGGAGCTCGGCGGCGGCGGCCAGCCCTACGAGGTCTACCTGCAGGTCGTGGAGGAGATCGCCTCCGCGTGGATGAGCGTCGCCGTCGGCGTCAGCGTCCACTCCCTGACCTGCTACCCAGTGGCGCAGTTCGGCACCGACGCCCAGAAGGCCGAGCTCCTGCCGGCTATGCTCGGCGGCGCGACCCTCGGGGCCTACTGCCTCTCCGAGCCCCAGGCCGGCTCCGACGTCTCCGCGATCTCCACGCGAGCCACCCCGGTCGGTGACGGCGCGTCATACGCCCTCAAGGGGACCAAGGCCTGGATCTCCCACGCCGGGCACGCCGACTTCTACACGACCTTCGCCCGCACCGGCGACCACCCCAGCCGCGGGCTGTCCTGCTTCATCGTGCCGGCCGACACCGAGGGACTGCGCTTCGGCGAGCCCGAGCGCAAGATGGGCCTGGCCTGCGACACGGTGCGCCAGGTCTACTTCGAGGACGCCGTCGTCGACGCCGGCCGCCTGGTCGGCGAGCCGGGCATGGGCATGTCGATCGCCCTGTCCGCCCTGGACTCCGGCCGGCTCGGCATCGCCGCCGCCGCGACCGGCCTGGCTCAGGCTGCCCTCGACGTGGCCGCCGGATACGCCACCGAGCGGCACCAGTTCGGCCGGGCGATCAGCGAGTTCCAGGGCCTGTCGTTCCTGCTCGCCGACATGGAGGCCGCGGTCACCTCGGCGCGTGCGACCTACCTGCACGCGGCCCGGCTGCGCGACGCCGGCCGGCCGTTCAGCAAGCAGGCGGCCATCGCCAAGCTGGTCTGCACCGACGCCGCGATGAAGGTCACCACCGATGCGGTGCAGGTCCTCGGTGGCTACGGTTACACGCAGGACTTCCCGGTCGAGCGCTACATGCGCGAGGCCAAGGTGACCCAGATCTTCGAGGGCACCAACCAGATCCAGCGCCTGGTCATCGCCCGTCAGCTGTTGCGCGGCTGACCACCCCGTCCCCGACACCACAGCGAGGAATCTCCTTGAACATCAACGACTCCACCGTCGCGCTCGTCACCGGTGGCGCCTCCGGCCTCGGTGAGGCCACCGTCCGCCGCCTGCACGACGGCGGCGCCTCGGTCGTCATCGTCGACCTGCCCTCCTCCCCCGGCAAGGCCCTGGCCGAGGAGCTCGGCGACCACGTCCGCTTCTCCCCCGCCGACGTGCGCGACGAGGACCAGGTGCAGGCGGCGATCGAGGTCGCCAAGGAGCTCGGCGACCTGCGCGTCGTCGTCAACTGCGCCGGCGTCGGCACCCCCGGCCGGGTCGTCGGCAAGAAGGGCCCGCTGGACCTGGAGTCCTTCCGCAACGTCATCGACATCAACCTCGTCGGCACCTTCAACGTCCTGCGCCTGGCCGCCGCCGCGATGCTCGACAACGAGCCGATCGACGGCGACCGCGGCGTCATCGTGATGACCGCCTCGATCGCCGCCTACGACGGCCAGATCGGACAGGCCGCGTATGCCGCGTCCAAGGGTGGCGTCGTCGGCCTCACCCTTTCGGCGGCCCGCGACCTGGCGGACAAGGACATCCGCGTCGTCACCGTCGCCCCGGGCACCTTCGAGACGCCGATGCTCTCCGGCCTGCCCGGTGACGTGAAGGCCGTCCTCGAGGCGCAGGTGCCGCACCCCTCGCGGCTGGGCAAGCCGGGCGAGTACGCCTCCCTGGTCGCCCACATCGTCGACAACCCGATGCTCAACGGCGAGGTCATCCGCCTCGACGGCGCGCTGCGGATGCCCCCGCGCTGACGCGCGGGCGTCCGGTCAGCCGGGGGAAGGCAGCAGGTGACCTAGGTCCCTGTCGGGCGGCGACCCGGCGGCATACAAAGGATGCACGCCCTCCGGGAACGGAAGGCGGATCGGTCAGCAAACGAGGTCCAGACCGCGAGGTGACTCGCGGACCCGCCGTGACGGACGGGGGGACATGGCGCACTGACCGAAGTCCGGGAGCGTCACGCCGGGACAAAAAAGGAGGCCCCGCCAACTCATACTTGGCGGGGTCTCACTTTGCGCCTCGGAGGATACCGGCAGGTCGGGGCGCCGGCCAAAAGCTCAGGCGGGGACCGACCCCGGGTCCGGGAGCTCGAACCACGCGGTCGTGCCCCCGCCGGCGCGCGGCTCCAGGCCGATCTCGCCCCCGTGCGCCTCGACGACCCGGCGGCTCGTGGCCAGTCCGATGCCGTGGCCGTCGGCGTCGACCTGACCGGTCCGGCTGAACATGGCGAACACGTCCTCGGCCCGGTCGGCGGGGACCCCGACCCCACGGTCGGCCACCTCGACCCGCCAGCCGCCCGCGACCCGCCGGGCCGAGATCGACACGTCGGGAGCAACGCCGGCGGGGACGAACTTGAGGGCGTTGGTGACGAGGTTCTGCAGCACCGAGCGGAGCTGGTGCTCGTCGCCACTGACGACCGGGAGGGTGTTGATCGCGAGGTTGCCCCCGCTGGAGCGGACGAGCTCGCTGACGTCGTCGCGCACCAGGTAGGCCAGCCGGGCCAGGTCGACCTTCGTCGAGGCGAGGCGGCCGCCGATGTGGCCGTAGTCGAGCAGCTCCGACATCTGCGACAGCATCCGGGCAGCGGCCTGCCCCGCCCGGCCGGCCAGCCACGCCGCCTCGGCGTCCCCGGCCACCGAGGGCAGCCCGGCGAGCTCGTCGACGTAGCCCATCACCGCGGTGAGGGGGTTGCGCAGGTCATGGCTGACCTGGTCGGCGAACGCCCCCAGCTGCTCGTTGGAGCGCCGCAGCTCCTCCCGGGCCCGGGTCAGCTCGTCCAGGGAGTCCTGCAGCTGGGCGGTGCGTCGGCGCAGCTCGAGGATGTCGACGACCTGCTTCGCCAGGGCGTCCACCGCACCGGTCTGGGACGGGGTCATCGCGCGGGGTTCCTCGTCGAAGACGCACAACGTGCCGATGGTGACCCCGGCCGGAGTGCGCAGCTGGCTGGAGACGTAGAACCGCACGTTGGCGATCACGCCGGTGACGAACGGGTTCTGCCGGAAGCGCGGGTCGGTCCGCGCATCCGCCAGGAGGATCGGGGCCTGCTGGTGGATCGTCACCTCGCACATGGACTCCTCGCGGGTGCAGATCGAGGGGCCGACGCCGTAGGTCGCGACCTGGTGCTGGTGCGTCGCGTCGATGAGGTTGATCGCCGCGGTGCGGGCCCCGCACACGAGCGCCGCGAGCTCGGCGAGCGCCGCCAGCTCGGGCTCCACCGCGTGGCCGATGACGTCATAGGCGGCGAGCTCGGCGACCCGTGCGGCGGTGGTGGCCGGGGGCTCGGCGAGGGTGACCTGGGAGGTGTCCATGGCGGCGACCATCCTGCCCGATTGGTGCTGTTTGCGTCCGTTGATCGCCACAGCTCACCCGCTTGGGGGATCCGCGGACGAGGCCCCGGGCGCAGGGTGGCGAAGACGGGGGCCGAAGGAGGAGTGAGAGAGATGCTCAAGGACCTGCACGTGCACACGACGCTTCCTGCGACCGACCTGGCCCGGGCCCAGACCTGGTACAGCGAGAAGCTCGGGCTGGACCCCGACGAGAAACAGGCCAGCGGCCTGACGTATCGCTGCAAGGACTCGCAGTTCGTGATCTACCCCGGCGCCAACGCCGGCAGCGGCCGGCACACCCAGATGGGGTGGCAGGTGAGCGACATCGTGGCGGAGGTGGCCGACCTCAGGGCTCGCGGGGTGGAGGTCGAGAGCTATCCCGACATGCCGGGCTTCGACACCGCGACCGGGATCGCCACCATCGGCTCGGCCAAGGCCGCGTGGTTCCGCGACAGCGAGGGCAACATGCTCGGCCTGGTCCAGCTTCCCGACAGCGGACAGGCTTCGTGACCGACGACGCTTCCTTCCCTCCCGGGGGCGATCAGGCGTTTCCCGCCGAGGGGATGGAGCTGACGCAGATCCTCGTCGTCGCCGACCTCGCTCGCTCCCGCGACTGGTACCGCGACGTGCTCGGCGCCGAGCTGGTCCGCGAGTACGGCGGCACCTCGGCCGTGTTCCGGTTCCAGGGGGCCTGGCTGCTCCTGGTCACCGGTGGTGGCCCGACCCCGGACAAGCCGGACGTCACCTTCGCGGCGCCGGCGGACCCCGCACGGGTCAGCCACGCGATGACGATCCGGGTGCCCGACTGCCGGCATGCGTATGCCGTGCTGCTGGCCCGCGGGGCCGACTTCCTCACCGCGCCGCACGAGTGGGAGTGGGAGACCCGCGCCTTCTTCCGGGACCCCGACGGCCACCTCGTCGAGATCAGCCAGGCCTGACCCGCCCCGGCCCGCCAGACTGCCGTCATGACACGACGCAGCGCCGGCATCCTGCTCCACCGGCTCAGCGGCGGCGCCCCGGAGGTCCTCCTCGGCCACATGGGCGGGCCGTTCTGGGCCCGCAAGGACGACGGGGGGTGGTCCGTCCCCAAGGGTGAGCACGACGACGCCGAGGAGCCCGAGGACGCCGCCCGCCGGGAGTTCACCGAGGAGCTCGGGCTGCCCGTGCCCGACGGGGCGTGGACCGACCTCGGCGAGGAGCGCCAGCGCAGCGGCAAGGTCGTGCGCGTGTTCGCCGTGGCCGCCGACCTCGACCCGGCGGCCGCGGTGTTCGGGACCTTCGAGCTGGAGTGGCCGCCACGCAGCGGCCGCACGCAGTCCTTCCCCGAGCTGGACCGGGTCGCCTGGCTGGACCTCGACACCGCCCGCGTCAAGCTGGTCGCGGGCCAGCGCGTGTTCCTCGACCGGCTGGCGTCCCACCTCTCGGCTACCGATCAGTAACCTGCGCGCCGGACTCCTCGTTACCCCGGTCACACCCGCCGAGGAGGACCGATGTCGCCCGTGCTGCGCCGTGACCGTGACCGCTCCACCCACCGCCCCGGTCCGCTCATCGCCGTCGTGGCCGCCGTCGCGGGGACCGTCGTCGCCGTCGCGGCCGCGCCGGGCGCTTCGGCGGCGGGGGCGCCAGACCCGCTGGAGACCGCCGTCCGCAACGTCCTCCCGCCGGGCCAGTCCGGCAGCATCGACGCCGCGCGCCTCGCGACGGTGGTCTCCGGGGACCCCCAGGGCCGGGTCGCCATCGAGGGCCGGAACGCCCCGGCCAACTTCGCCGACCAGCTCGAGATGTATGACGGGCTGAACCGCCTCGACCCGGCCTCCGTCAGCGCCGGGGACGTCGGGCGCCTCTACAAGCGCGCCGGGTTCACCCCCGACTCCGTCGTCCGCAGCGCGACGCCCCGGCCCGGGGTGAGCATCCGCTGGGACGCCTACGGGGTGCCCTACGTCGACGGGAAGAGCGCCGAGGACGTCGCGTTCGGCGCCGGCTACGCCGGGACGATGGACCGGATGTTCCTCCAGGACGTCCTGCGGCACGCCGGCGCCGCCCGCGCCGCGGAGTTCCTCGGGCCGACCGAGGGCAACGTCGCGATGGACCGGCACCAGCTGCAGATCGCGGCCTACACGCCGGCCGAGGCGCAGGCCCAGATCGAGGGCGTGGTGCAGCGCTACGGGGAGGAGGGCCGGGCACTGCTCGCCCGGGCCGACGCCTACCTGGCCGGGATCAACGCGGCCCAGCACGCGCTGTGCCCGGCCAACCTGCCGGCCGGGCCGCACTGCCCGGTCGAGTACGCCGCGCTGCAGAAGGTTCCCCGGGACTGGACCCGCGCCGACCTCGTCTACGTCGCCTCCCTCGTCGGCGGCATCTTCGGCAAGGGCGGGGGCGGTGAGGCAGACAACGCGCGCTGGCTGCAGCAGCTCCAGGCCCGTTTCGGCGCCACGAAGGGCCTGGCGTACTACCGCGACCTGCGCGCCAAGAACCACCCCGAGGCGCCGACGACGGCCACCGTCCGCACGCCCTACGGCGGCGGCGACCCCGACCCGGCGCAGGCCGGCGTGGCCCTGCCCGACCTGAACGGGCCCATCGCGGACGGGACCGGTTCGGACGCCGGTGGTGGCGGCCTCCCGTTGCCCACGACACCGCCGTCCCTCGGGCTGGACATGCCGCACGGCTCCTTCCTGCCGTTGACCACGCGGGGCGCGAGCAACGCTGCGCTCATTGCGGGTTCGCGCTCGGCCGATGGGCACCCGACCGTGGTGTTCGGGCCGCAGACCGGTTACTACGCCCCGCAGCTGCTCAGCGAGGAGGTCCTCAACGGCCCCGGCATCCACGCCCGCGGGGTCTCCTTCGCCGGCACGTCGCTGGTCGTCGAGCTGGGCCGCGGCCTGGACTACGCCTGGAGCGCGACCAGCGCCAGCAGCGACATCGTCGACACCGTGGCCGAGCGCTTGTGCGAGCCCGACGGCTCCACCCCGACCGTGCACAGCACGCACTACCTCGCCGACGGCCGGTGCGTGGCGATGGACTCGTGGGTCCACAAGGAGACCGCGGTGCCCAACGCCGGGGCCACCAACCCGCCGGAGCAGCTGCGGATGCAGGTCCTGCGCACCGGGCACGGCATCGTGCAGTCCCGGGTGACGGTGCACGGCATACCGGTCGCGCTGGTCCTGCAACGGTCGACCTACGGTCACGAGGTGGACTCGGTCATCGGGTTCGCCCGGGTCAACGACCCGGCGCAGGTGCACGACCCGGCCTCGTTCGACCGGGCCATGAGCGGGATCGACTACACGTTCAACTGGTTCTTCGCCAACGACAAGGACATCGCCTACTTCGGCTCCGGCCGGCTGCCGCAGCGGGCCGCGGGGACCGACCTGGACTTCCCGCGCTGGGGTGAGGGGAGCTACGACTGGACCGGGTGGGTGCCGCTGAGCGGCCATGTGCAGCAGGCGAACCCGCCGTCGGGCTACTTCGTCTCGTGGAACAACAAGCAGGCGCCGGGCTTCTCCGCCGCCGACAACGTCTGGGGCTACAACTCGATCTACCGCTCGCGGGCGCTCTCGGACCGCGTGGGCGCGCTGGCCCGCGCCGGCGGCGCGACCGTCCCGCAGCTGGTGGGCGCGGTGGCCGACGCGGCGACGGTCGACAGCCGCGCGCGATACACGCTGCCGGCCCTGCTGGCGGTCCTCGGCGACGGCGGCTCCGACCCGCAGACCCGCAAGGCCGTGGGCCTGCTGCGCGGCTGGCTGGCCGACGGGGCGCACCGGGTCGACCGGGCCCGGACCGGTCACTACGCCGACCAGGCGGCCATCGCGCTGTTCGACGAGTGGTGGCAGCCGCAGCACGAGGCCGTGCCGGACTCCTCCCCCGGCGCCCTGCCCAAGGACGTGCTGCGCCCCGTGCTCGGGTCCCTGGTCGACCAGCTGCCCAAGGCGCTGGACGACCACCCGCGGGAGGGCAAGGGCTCCTCGTGGAACGAGATCGCCTGGTACGGCTACGTCGACGCCGAGCTGCGGCGGGTGCTGGGCACCGGGCCGGCGGGGACCCGCACGGCCTCGCTGTGCGGCACCCGGAGCGCGTGCACCGACACGGTGCGGCAGTCGCTGACCGCGGCCGTGCAGCGGGCCCTGGCCGCGCAGCAGGTCACGGACGTGGGCGCGCTGACCTACGACAAGCACCTGGACGACATCCGGCACACCACCGCCGGACTGGTCGGGGTGCGGCCGATCGACTGGCAGAACCGGCCGACGTTCCAGCAGGTCGTGCACTTCACCACGGCGCGTTAGCGGCCGCTACGCCCTTCGCCGGAGGCCCCGCGCCTCCGGCGGAGGGACCGTGGAGCCACCTGCGGCGCAAGGAGGAACCATGGCCGGTTTCGTGCAGATCATCGACATCACGACGTCGCGTATCGACGAGATCCAGAAGCTCGCCGACGACTGGCGCGACATGCGCGAGGGCGGCGAGGGCGGCCCGTCGCGCGGCATGTTCACCGCCGACCGGGACCGCCCGGGGCACTACCTGAACATCATCGAGTTCCCCTCCTACGAGGAGGCGATGGCCAACTCCGAGCGCGCGGACACCACGGCGTTCGCCGAGCAGCTCGCCGCCCTGTGCGACGCCCCACCCAGCTTCACCAACCTCGACATGCGCGAGGTCTGGACGCGCTGACCGTCGTGGAGCAGCCGGTCGGCGGTGTCGTGGGCATCGAGGCCCTGCTCGCACGCATGCACCGGCTGCTCGCCCCGCTCGAGGCGGCCGGCGACCCGCGCCGCTACTTCCTCGCCGCCTACCTGCGGACCACCCAGGCGGTCCGCGAGGAGCTGGCCGTCGGCGGGTTCCAGGACGGCGAGTGGGTCGAGCGGTGGGACATCGCCTTCGCCGACCTCTACCTCGACGCCCTCGAGGCGTACGGCCATGGCGCTCCGGTGCCCCGGCCGTGGGCGGTGGCGTTCCGGGCCCGGGGCCTGCCGCCACTGCGGCACATGCTGTTGGACATCAACGCCCACATCAACTTCGACCTGCCCCAGTCGCTGCTCGCCGTCATCTCCAGCGCCGACTTCGACGACCCCGTGCTGATGCGCTGGCGCCACCTGGACCACGAGCAGATCGACGAGGTGCTGGCCCAGCGGGTCGGCGCCGAGGACGACGAGCTGGCCCGGCTCGGCGGGTCGACCCTGACCGACCGGCTGCTGCGCCCGCTCAACCGGCTGGGGACCCGCCGCTTCCTGAAGGAGTCGCGGGGCAAGGTGTGGGCCAACGCGGTCCTGCTCGACCGGGCCCGGCGCCGCAGCACGTTCGCCCTCGCCGGCGCCCTGGCCGATCTGGAGGAGGCCAGCGCGGCGCGGGTCGCCCAGCTGACCGCCCCCGGGCCGGTGATCCTGCGCCTGGCGGTGCGCGGGTTCGGCGTGCAGCTCGGCCCCGGCGACCAGCGCTGGCCCTGACCGGTGACGGCCGGCCGGCCGGCGGCCGGCCGCCCAGGATGATCCGGTCGCGCGTCGCCCCGGCTCGGCCTACCCTCCGCGGAGGGGGATCGCTCTCGCGCGGGGGGTCGGACGTGGACATCAGGCTCGCGGACACCAAGGACGCGTATGCCGTGCGCAGCGTCGGGTTGCGCACGTGGCCGGTGACCTACGAACCCATCGCGGGGCCGGCGTTCGTCGCGCACGGCCTGGCCCGCTGGTGGTCCCCGGAGGCGGTGCGCCGCGGGATCGAGCGGAAGGGCACCTTCGTCGCGGTGACCGGCGACGACGTCGTGGGCACCGCCACCGTCGGCGAGCTGGACGGGTTCCCCGTGCTGTGGAAGCTCTACGTGCTGCCCGAGCTGCACGGCTGCGGGATCGGCTCGGCCCTGCTGAGCGCGGTGGTGCAGTCCCTGCCGGCCGGTTCCCAGCGGCTGCGGCTGTCCTACGTCGACGGCAACATGGAGGCCCGGCGGTTCTACCGTCGCAAGGGGTTCGTCGAGGTGACCCGCGAGACCGACGCCGAGGGTGGACCCGACACCGTCTGGATGGAGCTCGCCTGGTGACCGCAGCAACCGACTGGCAGGCGTGGCACGCGCCCTACGCCGACCCCGGTTCGCCGCTGTCACGGCGCCTTCGCCTGGTGCAGGGCCACGTCGAGGACTGGCTCGAGGAGCGCTCCGGCGCGCTGTCCCGGGTCGTGAGCCTCTGCGCCGGCGACGGGCGTGACCTGCTCGAGGTGCTCACCCGCCGCGTCGGACGCGACCGGGTCGAGGCCACCCTCGTCGAGCTGCACCCCGGCCTGGTGGCCGACGCGCGCCGGCACGCGGGCGGGTTGCCCGACGGCCTGCGGGTGCAGGTGGTCGAGGGCGACGCCGGCCGGAGCGACCACTACGTCGACGCCGTCCCGGCCGACCTCGTGCTCCTGTGCGGGGTCCTCGGCAACATCGGCGACGAGGACGTCCACGCGACCATCGCGGCGCTGCCGGGCTTCTGCACGGACGGGGCCACGGTCGTCTGGACGCGCTCGCGCCGCGAGCCGGACCTGACCCCGGTGATCCGGCGCTGGCTCGCCGACGCCGGCTTCGCCGAGGTGGCCTTCCACGCCCCGGCGGACGTCCTCTTCTCCGTGGGCGTGCACCGGTTCACCGGCGAGCCGCGGGACCTGCCGCGGGGACGCACCCTCTTCACCTTCGTGCGCTGAGCCAAGCCGTCGCGGGCGTCCGGCTCCGGGTGCCACGAGCCGCACCCGGCCCATGACCGCAGCGGGCGCAGACCATGCCATGCGTCGCGCGCTGCCCGGCGGCTGGCCATGACCTCCCGGTGCAAACGGCCGCATCGGGAGCCAACTCCGGTCAGGACTTGGTAAAGCCTCGCTTCCGCGCACGACCGGGCTGCCACGCTGACAGCGTCAGATCCCCCCTCACCCCCTGGAGGCGGCGGTGCACGACCTCGTGACCCCCTTGCGATCCCGGCTCCGCGGTAGCGGGCCCAGCGCCTTCCCGACGTTCGCCGTCGAGCTCGTCGCGCAGAGCCTGCTCGACGGCACCATCAGCCTTGCCGAGCTCGACGCGTTGAGCGACGAGGAGGCCCTGCTGACCGTGGCCACCCGCCGCGCGATGCCCGCCTAGGCGGCCAGCACCCGGTCGACGAAGGCATCCAGCCGGTCCGCCAGGCGGCGAGCCCGCTCCTCGGGCTCGAGGTGCTCCCCCTGGGGCAGCTCCAGCTTGCGCAGGCCGCGGGCGTAGAGCGAGCAGGCCAGGTCGGCACAGATGTAGGTGCCGACCGTGTTGCCCTCGCGGCCGGCCGAGCCGGCCTTGGGCGCGACGAACAGCACGACGTCCGAGGGCTTGTGCGCCGCGAAGCACACGTTGCACAGCGCCGAGCCACGGCCGCCGGTGGTGGACGGGGCCCGCAGCGCCAGCCCCAGCGGGCGCTCGCCGCGCCACAGCACCAGGTATGCGCGGGCCGGCGCCTTCGGGTCACGCCACCCCAGGTAGTCCAGGACGTCCCAGTCGGTCGCGTCGAGGCCGGCCGGCAGGTTCATCGCCTTGGCCTGGCTCTTGGAGAGGTTGACGAAGCTGGTCCGGATCTCGGCGGGGGTCAGCGGCTTCATGGGCGCCACGGTGCCATGCCTCTCGGCGCGGGTCGAACCAATAACCGCGGGCGCTCGCGGGTCTCGTTGCGGGAGGCTGCCCCAATGGATTCCGTTGACGTGCAACCCTGCTCGCCCGAGGACATGGGCCGGCTGGCCGCCTGCGGGCTGCCGGCGAAGGTCATGGCCCACCACGACGAGAGGTGGGCCATGCAGCAGCGGGGCGAGGCGCGATACCTGCTGGCGTGGCGGGGTGGCGAGCCCGTGGGGCGGGTGAGCGTGCTCAGGGAGTCGAAGTACCAGCCGGTGCGGGCACGGTTCGAGGACCTGGTGGAGATGAACGCGCTGGAGGCCGCGCCGCAGGGCCAGGGCATCGGCACCGCTGTCGTCCGGGCAGCGGAGGCGAGCGCGCTCGACGGCGACGCCCGCTGGATGGGTCTGGCGGTGGCGCCGGACAACGTGGCAGCCCTGCGGCTGTATGCGCGGCTGGGTTACCGGGACTGGGGGCACGGGGACGTGGTCGACGAGTGGACCGAGCGCGACGAGCACGGCTCGGTGGTGGCCGAGCACCGGACGCCCTGCCACTACCTGGTCAAGGAGCTCTGACCCGGACCGGTCCCGGGCGCAGCGGCGCTCGCGTGTGATCTTGTCCGGAACGCCCTTCGCGCGACCCTCCGTTCGGGTATCCCTGTCGATGCACGAGCGCACGGAGCAGAGGGGACAGCGATGGGACACCGGTCGACGACGGCCACGATGACGGCAGCGCGGGGGCGGCTGTCGCGGGGGCTCGGCTTCCGCCGGCGGCTGGGGCTGGTGGTCGGCGCGATCGCCCTGGTGGTCGGCGGGCTGGTGCTCCTCGTGGGCGGTGGCCGGCCGCAGGCGGAAGTGGCTCTCTCCCGCGGCGAGCTCGTCGTCGGCCTCGTCGCGATCTTCCTGCTCGGCCTGCTCGTCAGCATGGTCCTCGCCTGGCTGATGGCCGGTCCGCAGGCGGCGACGACACGGCACACCCTTCCTCCGGCGCCGGGGACCCGGGCGGCGCTGCGGGCATCACGGTCCCGCACGGCGCTTGGCCGGCCACGCCAGCACGGCCTGACGGAGGGCTGAGCGCACAGCCGCACCCGTTCCGCTCGGCCCCTCCGGCCGCGATGGCGGTCTAGGCTCGCGAAGAAGGCTGGGGCCGAGCCGGTCGGGCAGTCCGGTCGAGTCCGGTCGGGTCCGGTCGGGGAGGGCGGGAGCGATGGCGTCGGTGCGGGTCGACCTCGAGGGCGTGCCCGAGACGTTGCTGTGGAACCTCTACCAGCGGGCGATGGAGGCCGGGCGCGAGCACCCGGTCCTGCACGACCCGCGGGCCGTCGAGCTGGTGGCGGCGATCGACTACCCGTTCGCCGAGCGCTTCGGCACCGGGGAGCTCGGCCAGTGGCAGGCGCTGCGGGCCGCGACCTTCGACCGCGAGGTCCGCCGCTTCATGGCGCAACACCCGGACGGCACGGTCGTCGCCCTCGGCGAGGGGCTGGAGACGCAGTTCTGGCGGGTCGACAACGGCTCGGTCCGCTGGCTCACCGTCGACCTGCCCGAGACCGTGGCGCTGCGCGAGCGCCTCCTCGGCCCGGCGGGCGGGCGACGTGCCGTGTTCGCCGGGTCGGCGCTCGACCCCGCCTGGATGGAGGAGGTCGACGCCTCCCGGGGCGTGCTGGTCACCGCGCAGGGGCTGCTCATGTACTTCCAGCCCGCCGAGGTCCACGAGCTGGTCCGCACCGTGGCCGCCCGCTTCCCCGGCGCGTGCCTGGTCCTGGACGGCGTGCCGCCGTGGTTCAGCCGGCGCACCCTCGCCGGGCAGATGCGCACCAGGCAGGGCTACGTCACCCCGCCCATGCCGTGGGCGCTCGACGCCGCCGAGCGCCGGAGGCTGCTCGAGCTGCCCGGCGTGGACGAGGTGCGCGACCTGGTGCCGCCGCGCGGGCGCGGGCCGCTGCACGGAGCGCTGTTCCCCGTCGTCAACCTGTCCGCCCGGGTGCGCGCGCTGGGCCTGACCGGGCTGCCGATCCTGCGGGTGCGCTTCTCCGCCACCGGCCGTGAGGAACGCCACCGGTGACGGCGGGCGAGGCCACCACACGGCATATTGGGCTCGTGCAGACGGGCGCCACACCGGCAGACGAAAGAGCGGACGCGCCGTGACCACAGGTGTGGTGGTGGAGGTCGCCGACTGGGACAGCCCGGAGGGTGAGGCGCTACGCGCGGCGCAGCGGGTGGAGATCGACGGGCGCTACGGCGCCGACACCGAGCCGGGGCCGAAGCCGAGCGCCGCCGACGTCAGCCTCTTCGTCCTCGCCCGCGACGAGGACGGGCGGGCGGTCGGGTGCGGTGCCCTGCGCCACCTCGGCGGTGACGTGGCCGAGGTGAAGCGGATGTTCGTCGCCGCCGGCCAGCGCGGGCGCGGCGTCGCGCGGGCCGTCCTGGCGTTCCTCGAGGAGCAGGCGCTGGCACGCGGCTGGGTCGTGCTCCGGCTCGAGACCGGGCCGCTGCAGCGTGAGGCCATCGGGCTCTACACGAGCGCCGGCTACGCGCCGATCCCGCTGTTCGGGCACTACGTCGGGTCGGCGCAGTCGCTGTGCTTCGAGCGACGGCTGGGCAGCCACTGACCCCGGGGCCGTGACTCCGGCGCGCACGAGGGCACCGGACTGGCGACCACCGCGTCGGGACTGATCGCGGGTCAGCGCGTGAGGACGAGCACCGCCCACGTGTCGAAGTCCGGGACGTCGATGACGACGTGCTCGCCCTCGTCGCGGACGGCCACCGGCGCCACACCGGGACCACCGAGCGGGTGCCCGAACCACGCCTTCACCGACGCGGAGGCCACGCGCACCCGCAGCGAGAGGCCGCCGGCCACTCCGGTCGGCGTGCGCGGCACGTTCCACCGGCCGTCGGCCTGGGCCCGGTAGTCGACGAGCTGGATCACCAGCCGGTCCCCCACCGTGCTCGTGCGCACCCACACCGCCCCGGCCTCGGGGCGCCCCGACGCCGGGCACCCCTCGACGACGACGTCCTCGTTGATGCCGAGCGCCAGGCTGCCCGTGGCGTCCTGGGCCGCGGGGTCGAAGAGCAGGTCGCCGTTGGCCACGGAGAAGTCGGCGAACGCCCGCAGGACGTCGACCGCCTCGCCCTCCAGCGTGGCGAAGTTCGGGTAGTAGGGGTGCACCAGGGCGCCGTGCCGCTCCCCGAAGAGGAGGTACTGCCCGCCAGCGGCCCAGACCGTCGACAGGGCCAGCTTGGCCGCCGCCACCTCGGCCTCGCCGCTCCCCTGCGCGAACGGCTCGAGGTATGCCGCGAGGATGGCAGGGCGGTCCGGCGCCACGTCGCGGGCGGTCCGGACCAGGTCCACGAGGTCGGCGTGGGTGTCGTGCGGGGACCAGACCTCGATGTAGGTCGCGTCCTGCCGGGCCCGGGCCGTGGCGCGGGTCGGGAAGTCGTTGACGTTGTTGAAGATCAGCGTCGCCTCGGGCAGCGCCTCACGGACGGCGTCGATGAGCGGGGGGAACTCCGCGGCGAGGTCGACCGTGGCCCCGGAGGCGGACAGGGCCACCTTCGGGTCGCCGTACTGGTCCAGGTGCAGCCCGTCGAAGCCGACGCCGGCCACGGCCCCGGCCATCTGGTTGACGATGTGCTTGGCCCAGGGCGAGCCCTGCGAGATGTCGGCGATCCACAGGAAGTCCCCCAGCATCCACGGCTCCCCGCCGCGGTGGGTCAGGACCTGCTCGGGGTGGGCCTCGGCGTAGTCCCGGCCGGCGCCGTAGACCGCGGCGTAGGCCAGGGCCTGCGCCCCGGCCTCGCGGACCGCCTCGACGAACGCGCGCACCGTGGTCAGCGACAGCGGCCGGCCCAGCGCGTCGACGAAGTCGTCCTGCGGCGGGAGCAGCTCGGCGTGCCGGTACATCCAGTCGTAGAACTGGACGTGGCTGATGTGGAAGGCGCGCAGCGAGTCCGCGACCTCCGCGACGTCGGCGCGGCCGGCCCGGAAGTCGGCCAGGAAGCCGTAGCGGGGCCGGGCGCCGGGGTCGGCCAGGACGTCGAACGCGGTCGTGGCGACCTGGCCGGCGGCGCGCAGCCGCACGGCATACCCGCCCTCGGCCAGGCCGTCCGGGGCGTCCACGGTGACGCGCTGGCGACCGGGCACGAGGCTGACCTCCTGCTCGACCACCCGCTCGCCCAGGCGCTCGAGCACGAGCCGGCCCTCCCCCGACGCGGGAGCGTCGACCAGCAGGTCGACGCGGTCGCCGGGGGTGAGCCCCGCGCGGGCGGGGCGGACGTCGAGGCGCGGGGCGGGGGTGCTCATGCGGTCTCCAGCTGGTCGACGAGGACGAGGTACATGGCGTGGGACCACAGCAGCGGCGTCGCGACGCCACCCCACCGGTCGACCCACTCCGCCACGTGATCGGGGCTCTGCGGGTGGTCGTGGACCTGCTCGGGCAGGTCGAGGGCGTCGGTCGCCCGGGACTCCACCCACGCCAGGCGCTCCAGCGCCTCGTGGCGCCGGCCGGCCGCGGCGTGGGACCACCCGCTCCACGCGGCGAGCAGGATCCAGTCGCCGCCGCCGTAGAACGTGTCACCTCGGTAGCGCCGGATCCCGCCGCCGGGGCCCAGCAGCTCGGCGTCGACCCGGCGGGCGGTCTCCACGAAGCGCGGGTCGTCGACGTCGACCACGCCGAAGGGCAGCGCCAGCCACAACAGCGAGGCGTCGACGCCGGTCGTCGCGTCGTGCTTGACGAACGACCCGTCCACGACGAACTCGTCCGCCAGCACGGCCGCAAGGTCCTCGGCCCGGGTCGCAAACGCGTTGTTCCCCAACAGGTCTGCCGCACACCGCAGCCCCGCGACGGTGGCGGCCAGGGTCGCGGCGTGGCGGCGCTCGACCGACTCCTCCCAGCAGTCGTAGCAGGGCGCGTCACCGGCGGCGTCGAGGTAGCGGGCGACCAGCCGGACGGCGTCCCGCTCGGGTGTCGTCAGGTCGGTGCCGCGCCCGCGTACGTGGGAGGCGAACGCCCACAGCCACGTGCCGTAGCCGTCGAGCTGGAAGTTGGGCCAGTCCTCCTCGCCGGACTCCAGCGTGCCGTCGAGCTCGAACCGGGTGGGCGGCAGGACGGCCACGTCGCCGGGCAGCGCCGCGATGGCCGCCTCGAACGTGGCTGCCAGGGCGGTGACCGTCCGGCAGACCCACGCGTGGAACCGGGCGGCGCTGTCGTGCTCGCCGTGGCGGTCCATCGCGTCGGCGCAGAAGCTGCCGTCGCGCAGCCACGCGAAGCGGTACGTGGGGTATGCCGGGCTAGCCACGTAGGCGCCCGAAGGCGCCTGCCCGCGCGCGATCACGGCGATGGAGTGCCGGACCATCCGGCCCCGGCGCGCCTCCTCCGGGAGCCCGGCGCGCGCGTCGTCGGACGGGCCGGCCGAGGGCCCGGCGGTGGTGTGGGTCATCCCTTGAGGGCTCCTGCCTGGACACCGGCGACGAACTGCCGCTGGAAGACGACGAAGACGACGAACACGGGCAGGACGGCGATGACCGAGGCCGCGAAGACCATGCCCCACGAGGTCGCGTGCTGCCCCTGGAACAGGGCGATGGCGATCGGCAACGTCCGCTTCTCCGGGGAGTCGATGATCGTGACCGCCCAGACGAACTCGTCCCACGCGCCGAGGAAGGAGAAGATGCCCGCGGTGGCGAGGGCCGGGCGGCACAGCGGCAGGATCAGGCTCCAGAAGACCCGGAACGGGCCGGCCCCGTCGATGAGCATGGCCTCGTCGAGCTCACGTGGGATCGTGACGATGAAGCCGCGGACCAGGAACGTGGTGAACGCCAGTTGGCCCGCGACGTAGAACAGCACGAGGCCGACCCGGGAGTCGAGGACGTGCAGGTCCTTGGCCACGAGGTACTGCGGGATGATCAGCATCATCCCCGGGATCATCAGCGTCGCGATCAGCGCGAGGAAGATCGGCTTCTTGCCGGGGAACTCGAAGCGCGCGAACGCGTAGGCCATCATCGACCCGAGCAGCAGCACCCCGGCCACGGTGCAGATCGACACCACGACGCTGTTGAGGAAGTACTGCGCGAATCCCGTTGAGGCCCAAGCCTGCCCGTAGTTCGCCGTCGTCGGGTGCGACGGCAGCAGCTGTGGCGGGACCTGGAGCACGAACGTCTGCGGCTTGAACGAGGTCGACAGCATCATGAAGAACGGCACCGTCGTCAGCAGCGCCCCGGCGACCAGCGCGGCATACCGGCCTGTCATCACCAGCGAGGGCCGCCCCCAGGGGCGGCGCGAGGTGGTCACGGCGGTCACTCTCCGACCTCCCGGTCGTATCGGAACAGGCGCATCTGGGCGAGGCTCAGCGCAAAGATCACCAGCGCGAGCAGGTAGGCGATCGCCGAGCCGTAGCCGAAGTCGAGGAAGCTGAAGGCCTGCTTGTACATGTAGGTCAGGACGACCTCGGTGTCGTTGGCCGGCCCGCCGTTGGTCATGACGAAGACCGAGATGAACACGTTGAACCCGCCGATGACGAGCATCACCGTGACGAACGCGATCACCGGGCGCAGCAGCGGCAGGGTGACCTGGAAGAACTGCCGGACGGGTCCGGCGCCGTCGACGGCGGCCGAGTCGAGCAGCTCGGTCGGGACCGCCTGCAGCGCGGCGAGGAAGATCAGCATCGACCAGCCGACGCCCTTCCAGATGCCGAGCAGGCTCAGCGTCACCATCGCCGGCCAGCGGGAGCCGAGCCAGTCCACGGGGGTGCCGATGACGTGCAGCCAGTCGACGAGCACGTGGTTGACCAGCCCCGCCTGGGAGTTGAACAGGTACTCGAAGACCAGCGAGACGACGACCCAGCTGGTGATGACCGGCAGGTAGTACAGCGCCCGGAACACCACGCGACCACGGATCGCCTTGTTCAGCAGGACCGCCAGCAGCATGCCCAGGACCAGCTGTGGCGGGACCGTCGCCACGAGGTAGAAGACGGTGTTGACGACCGCCTTGCGCAGCACCGGGTCGGCGACGGCCCGGGTGTACTGGTCGAGCCCGACGAACGGGCTGACCGCCCCCTTGATGACCTTCCAGTCGTAGAAGCTCATCCGGAAGGCCAGCACCACCGGGTAGACGATCAGGGTGAGGAACAACAGCAGCCCGGGAGCCAGGAACAGGTATGCCGTGCCCCAGCCGCGCCCGCTCCGCGCCGCGTCACGGCGGCGGAGCGGACGCGGGGCGGACGTCGACGTCGACGTCGAGCTGGTGGTCGAGACGGCCATCAGCTCGCGAGGAGCGGGTCGATCTGGCGGGCCGCGGCGTCGAGCGCCTGCTGGACCGTCTCGTCACCCTTGAAGGCCTTCTGCACCTCGGTGGAGATGATCTCCTCGATCTTGGGGTACTTCGGGTGCGGCAGGCGCGGGCGAGCGGTCTGCAGCTGCTGCGCGAACACCCCGTAGTAGGGCTGGATGTCGGTGAGCTTGCTGCCGAGGTCCTTCAGCACCGGCATCTGGCCGACCTTGGCCATGTCGGTCTGCGCCTCGTCGCTGAGCATGAAGCGGGAGAACTCGGCCGCCTGGTCCTTGTTCTCGCAGCTGGAGGTCATGACCAGGTCCTCGCCGCCGACCACCGAGACCGAGCCGCCACCGCCGTCGGGCATCGGCGCGGTCTTGAGGTCGAAGGTGGGGTTCTGCTTCTGGAAGATCGGGAACATCCAGGGGCCGTCGAGGATGCTGGCGTACTTGCCCTGCGGCAGGCCCACCGCCGTCTCGACCCCGCCCTTGCTGCCCATGATGATGTCGGGCAGCTGTCCCTCCTTCTTCAGGTCCACGAGCAGCTGCACGGCCGCGACCGACTTGGCGGAGTTGAGGTAGCCGGTGGCCTTGGTCATCTTGGCGTCGGTGACGTCGCCGCCGGCCGACCAGATCCACGGGAAGAGGTTCCAGCCGCTGGTGCCGTTGTCCGCGAAGACGAAGTCCCCCGTGCCCTTGAGCTTGGCGGCGTCCGCGCGCACGTCGTCGAACGTCTTCGGCGGGTTCTTGATCCCGACCTTGGCGAGGGTCTTGGCGTTGTACATCAGGACGCGCGTGTTGGTGTCGAGCGGCAGGCCGTAGTGCTTGCCCTTCCACACGTTCGTGGCGAGCGCACCGTCATACGTCTTGGCCGCGATGGTGCTGTAGTCCTTCATGACGTCGTCGAGGGCGGTGATCGCGCCGAGCTGGGCGAGCTCGGGCACCCAGATGATGTCGCTGCGGACCAGGCACGGCAGGGTGCCGCCGGCGGTGGAGGTGAGCAGCTTCTGGTGCAGCTGGTCGTAGGGGAAGGCCACGGCCTTGACCTTGATCTTGGGGTGGGTCTTCTCGAAGGCCGGGATCACGACGTTGTTCAGGGTCGTGGCCTCGGGGCTGTCCGCACTGTAGGCGTGCCAGTAGGTGACCGTGACCGTGCCGTCCGAGCCACCTCCCCCCGCGCTCCCGGCTCCCGTCGAGCACGCCGAGAGCCCCAGGGCTGCGAGCACTGCGACCGACCACGTTGTCCTGCGCATGACTCCTCCATTGCGTCATCCAGCCCCGCGGATGGGGATCGGCTGGCTGAGGAGTTATTTTCACCATGGAACATACTCAGGTCAATGGTTGCTTTTGGAGAGCTCGATCGGGTCTTATTAGCGCCATAACGAAATGAAGTCGAGCCGGGGAGGGCACGTGACGGACACCAGCCGCGAGGCGCAACGACTCGAGGGCCTGGCCCGCGAGCTCGCCCTCAGCGTGCTGATCCACGGCCCGCTGTCCCGGCGCGAGCTCGCCGAGCGGCTCGGGGTCTCCCCCGCCACCCTGACCCGGATCAGCGCACCGCTCGTCGCACGCGGTCTGGTGACCGCGGCGGAAGAGCCGGTCGGGGGCCGCCTCGGGCGGCCGGCCCGCCCCCTCGACATCGTCCCGGCAGCGCACACCTTCATCGGGGTCAAGCTCGCCGCCGATGCCCTGTATGCCGTGAAGACCAACCTCCGCGCGGAGATCCTCGCGTCGCGCAGCGCCGAGCTCACGTCACAGGACCCGGTGAAGGTGGTGGAGCAGATCGACGCCCTCGTGCGCGACCTCGCCGACGACGACGAGATCACCGGCGTCGGGGTGAGCCTGGGCGGCAACACCCCGGACCACACCGTCGTCAGCCGGGCGCCGTTCCTGCGGTGGGCCGACGTCCCGCTCGCCTCGCTCGTCGCCGCACGCACCGGCCACCCCACGGTGATCGAGAACGACCTGGTGGCCCTCACCGTGGCCGAGCAGTGGTTCGGCGACGGCCGCGACCTGGACAACTTCGCCGTGCTGACCATGGGGGCCGGAGTCGGCTACGGGCTGGTGATCCACCGCCGGCTGGTCACGAGCCCCGACGTCGGCATCGGCCTGGTCGGGCACTACCCCGTCGACCCGGAGGGTCCGTGGTGCGCCGAGGGGCACCGGGGCTGTGCCGACACGATGCTGAGCATCAGCGGGGTGCGTGCCCAGGCCGCGGTCGCCTACCGCCGGCCGGTGGCCTACGACGAGGTGATGCTGCTGGCGGAGGCCGGCGACCTCGCGGCCGCCGCCATCGTCCGGCAGAGCGGCCTGGCCCTCGGCCGCCTGGTCGCCGCGGTGGCCAACCTGACGATGGCCCAGCGGATCGTGGTCTCCGGCGAGGGGGTGCGCCTGGCGGAGATCGCCCGCGACGCCGTGCTCGAGGGCATCCAGCGCGACCGGGACCCGGCCGCCTCGCCGGTGGGCCTGGTGATCCAGCCGCACGACTCGGATCTGTGGGCCCGCGGCGCCGCCTCCGTCGCGATCCAGCAGTTCATCCTCGACGGCGCGCCGGCCTGAGGTCGGGCCGCCGGACCCGGCCGGGCGGGGGTGGGGTGTGGTCCGCATCACGGACAGGGGATGCTGGACCCATGGCACCCCCTGCACCGCGTCACCTGCCCAACAGCCCGTTCAACGCCGCCCGCGAGGCCGCACGTCCCCGGCAGGAGACTTTCGAGATCGGCGACCGGGTCACCCACGACCGCCTCGGACTGGGTCGTGTGACCGGGTTCGACGGCGACACCGGGCTGCACATCAACTTCGGTGGCGTGACCTATCGCGTGAGCACCTCGACCACGAAGCTGCATCGGGTCTGACCCATCCCCACGCCTGGCATCCCACGCCGGGCATCCTCCCCACGCCTGACTCCCTTCCGCGCCCGACGCCATCCCCGCCCGGGCGGGTGACGTTGTGCCCCCGGCGGGCCGACCCGGCCGTGCCACGGTCGAGGCATGGGAATCCACTTCCCAGGCCCGTGGCAGGCCCCGACCGAAGGCTCGGCACACGTCCTGCAGACGTGGGCTGCCGGCCTCTCACCCCACGAGCTGGCGGCCTCCCCCCTCGTCGTCGCCACGTGCTCGCACTGTGATGACGTGGTCCTGGCCCTGGGCCCGGGGCGTTGGGCGTTCGTCGAGGCAAGCTCCTCACCGGCGGGACCAGGCAGGTGGCTGATCCGCAGGCTCTCCTCACTGGCCGAGGTCGCGACGGCCATGTCCGACCATGCCGGGCTGGCGGCCGCCCACGCGCGGGCCACCCACGACCGGGACTGACCAGACGGCCGCTCGTCGGCACCTCACGGCGCAGGACCCCCTGGCCGACGCTCTTTGACGCGCCGGCGCGATCCGCTCGTGCCAAGATCGCCGCATGTGGCAGGAGGTCGGGTGGGCCGCGGTGTGCGCCCTGGTGCTGTTCGTCCTGACGAGCGCCCTGCTCGGGCTGCTCTCCCGCGTGTTGGGGCGCGGTCGGGAGGCCGAGAGCCCGCCGCTCGACGGCCTCGAGGGAGCGGGTGAGCCCCGCCCCGGCTGACCCGAGCTCGAGGGGTTGGGGTGGATCCGGAGTGCTCCGGGTCAGCGGTGCGGGCCGTCGAGCTCCAGTCCCAGCCACTGCGCCAGGTCGGCCACCTCCCGGTCGACCGCCGCCCGCGCGGCCTTGGTCAGCGGCACGTCCTCGTGGACCGCGTTGACGTGCAGTACCCCGGCCCGCTGGTCGGCCGCAGCGTCGAGCTTGCCGACGAGTCGGTCGGCGTAGAGGATCGGCAACGCCCAGTAGCCCCATCGGCGCTTGGCCGCCGGCTTGTACATCTCCAGCTGGTAGTCGAACTCGAAGATCTCCGCGATCCGCTTGCGGTCGACGACAAGCCGGTCCAGCGGCGACAGCAGTGCCGCCCTGCCGTGGAACGGCTGCCCGAGCTGCTCCGGGTCGACCCGCCAGGTGCCACGCACGCCTTCGATCACCGCCGGCTCCCCCGCGTCGCCGACGTCGAGGGGCTCGACGGGACACTCGGGGCCCTTGCTGCGCGCGATCCCGAGCGAGGCCAGCCGGCGTTGGTCCCGCTGGAGGCGCGCCTCCTCCGCGGGGACCGCCTCCTCGTGGGGGTAGACCCGCTCGGCCAGGTCCCACAGGCGCCCCCGGCCCTCGCGCGAGGACACGGCGACCTCCCCACGCCGCTCCATGATGTCGAGCAGCTTGAGCACGTTGCGGTCGTTGCTCCACCCGCTCGAGCGCCACGGCACCACACAGGTGTCCGGGAGCTCGCGGGCCGGGAGGGGACCCTCGGACCGCAGCAGCTGGAGGATGTCCTGCCGGCAGGCGTCGTTGGCCTCGACCCAGCCGCGCACCTCGCCGCGCCAGTCCTCCTCCGACCCCCGACGACGCCACTGCTGCATCTCGGCCCGGAAGAGGGCGATGTCCTCGGCAGGACGCAGCACGCCGCGGAACTCCACGAGCGCCTGCTCGTCGAGCAGGGTGTCGAGCTCGGCGGGTGCGTAGGAGGAGCCGAGGCGGCTCCAGCACACCAGGTCGGCGCTGGGCGCCACCGCCGCGGTGAGGTCGATCTGCACCAGGCCGAGGTGAGCCACCAGCTCCCGCAGGTCGGTCGGTCGTGACGCGTCGAGGAGCTGCGCCCGGACCGCGATGCGGCGCGCCTCCTGGCGGGTCAGCTGGTGCACCATGCCTCCGACCGTAGAGGAGCGCACCGACCGGCCGGGGTGGATCGCGCCACGTGCCGCGTCATCGTGTTTCCGCGCCGCATCCACCGCAGGACGGCAGATGATGGAGCTCCTCACCCACCTGCCGAGCCCGGGAGGCTGCACCGGATGGAGCGTCGAGACCTCTACCCACCGATCGAGCCGTATCGGTCCGGGCTGCTGGACGTCGGGGACGGTCAGCAGGTGTTCTGGGAGGAGTGCGGAAACCCTGACGGGACGCCGGTGCTGGTGCTCCACGGAGGACCGGGCGGTGGGTGCGTGCCGGAGCACCGTCGCCCGTTCGACCCCACGGCATACCGGGTCGTCCTCTTCGACCAGCGCGGCTGCGGACGCAGCCTGCCGCACGCCAGTGACCCGGCCGTGTCGCTGGACACGAACACGACCTGGCACCTGGTGGCGGACATCGAGCGGCTGCGGGTCGAGCTGGGGGTGGACCGATGGGTGCTGGCCGGCAGCTCCTGGGGCACGGCGTTGGCGATGGCCTACGCGCAGGCCCATCCCGACCGGGTCCGGGCCATGGTGCTGCGCAGCCTCTTCACCCTCCGGCAGCGCGAGATGGACTGGGTCTACCGCGACGGCGCCTCACGGCTGCTCCCCGAGCGGTGGCAGGAGTTCCTCGCGCCGATCCCGGAGGACGAGCGGCACGACCTTGCCGCCGCCTACCGGCGGCGGCTGGAGTCCGCCGACCTCGACACGCGTGTCAGTGCCGCCCGGTCCTGGACGCGCTGGGAGACCGCCGGCATGCTGCTCCACCCGAACCCGGCGGTGGAGGCGATGTTCGCCGAGCCCCGGTTTGCCGTGGCGTTCGCCCGCATCGAGATCCACTACCTCGAGCACGGTGGCTTCCTCGAGGAGGGACAGCTGATCCGCGACGTCGACGCGATCCGGCACATCCCGGCAGTCCTGCTGCAGGGCCGTTACGACCTGTGCACCCCGCCGGCGACGGCCTGGGACCTGCACGTCGCCTGGCCCGAGGCCGAGATGCAGCTGGTCAACGACGCCGGCCACTCCCTGGACGAGCCGGGCATGGTGCACCGCCTGGTCATGGCTACCGACCGGTTCGCCGACGCGCCCTGACGCCACCTCCGCCTCGGCCTGCCCCAGGAGAGGATGACGCCGTGAACGGTTCATGGGGCGAGGTGGAGGTGGGTGCGGCTCACGAAGCGGACGACGTGACGGAGGCTGCTGCGATCTGGGCCCGGGCGAAGGCTCGGCGCGACCAGGCCCCGGAGCCGGCAGTACCAGAGGAGGCCCTTCCGGGCGTCCGGCGGCGCCTCGGCATCGAGGGGGCGACGCTGCTCCTGGCGCGCCGCGACGGTCAGCCCGTGGGCTTCACCCTGTTCGCGCCCCGGCCGCGGACCCTGGAGGTCTTCTACCTCGCCGTGGACCCCGGCGCCTGGGGCCGCGGCGTCGGGAGCCAGCTCCTCGTCAGCGCGGAGGACCACGCGCGAGCGCTCGGCCGCGCGACGCTCGAGCTGTGGGTCATCCACGACAACGACCGGGCCATCGCGGTGTACGAGCGGTCCGGGTGGACGGGCACGCAGGACGTGCAGCGCGATCCGAACTCGGGTCGGCTCGAGCGACGGTTCGTCCGGGACCTGGGCTGACCAGGAGCGGCTACCCAGCCGCACGACACCGTTGCGCAGTGGGGCCGACGGGTGGTTTCAGCCCTGGGCGTGCGCCTCGGGGAAGAAGGGGGCCAGGCACGAAGCAGCGAGGCTCTGCGCCAGGCCCCGCGGGGTCACCCCCTCGTTGTTGGGAGCGTCGGGGTCGGCACCGAGGGCCAGGAGAACGGCCACTGCCGCTCCCTCCCCGCGAGAGCGGAAGACGGCCCTCCACAACGGGGTGTTCCCCCAGTTGTCCCGGGGGTCGATGACGGCTCCCCCGTGGACGAGCAGGGAGATGACCGAGGCACACTGCACCTCGGCTGCGAAGTGGAGTGCCGTGAACCCTTGGCTGTTGGACGCGTTGGGGTTGACGCCCTGGTCGATCAGTCGCCGGACCTCGGACGCGTCACAGGTCAGCGCGGCGTGAAACAAATCGCCGACACTCCGATGGCCTGTCCCCGGCATACGGCCAGCATGCTCCCGCGCATCGTCGCCGACGTGCGTCTTGACCCGTTCTTGGAAGTTGCCCCTCCTCCCCTACGTCCCTGCACGGCATACCCCAAAGAACCGGTCCCGCAGCCGATCCCGGCGATGGCGGCACCGTCCGGGTGAGGGACACGTAGCCCATTCGGGCCACTTGGGGGTCATCTTCGGCCATTCACCGGAGGCGCGCCCCTGGCGCTGCCACGCTCATCGCGCGGAGGCCGGGGGGCTGTCCGCCATTCCATCCTGGGGGTCCGATGAGCCAGCGTCCTTCCACCGCGCCGCGCGAGACGACGGCCGGGATCGCGGCGCGTGTGAAGCGTCTTGCGGGCGCGCGGGCGACCACCCGGCTGACGACCGGCCTGCTGGTGACGGCTGTCGCGCTCACGGGCTGCGGGCCGGCCCTGAGCCAGGGCATGAAGGCACCCGCTGCCGCGCAGGCCCTTGCCCTGGCGGTGTCGTCCCCGTCGTCGTCGACGACGACGACGGGTCACGCCGTGGCGCAGGCGCCCGTCAAGGCGGTTGCTGCGGTCCCGGTGAAGCAGGCCAGCGGGGGCGTGGTGGTCACCAAGGCCGGGGCGGTCCTGCCGAACGCCGTTCGCACGCCCGGCGCGACGAACCCGACGGTCACCCAGGCCACGATCCGCCGCACCATCTGCGTCTCCGGCTGGACCGCCACGATCCGGCCCCCGTCGTCGTACACCACCGGCGTGAAGAAGGGCCAGCTCGCCTCGGGCTACGCCTATCGCGACGACCGGGCCACGAGCCACTACGAGGAGGACCACCTGATCTCCCTCGAGCTGGGCGGCTCCCCCACAGCGGTCACGAACCTGTGGCCCGAGCCGTACAGCCCGGCCCTGGGGGCGCGCAAGAAGGACGTGATCGAGAACAAGCTCCACGCCCTGGTGTGCTCGGGGGCACTCCCCCTGAAGACGGCCCAGCGGGCCATCGCGACGAACTGGTGGGCGGCCTACCAGAAGTACGTCAGCGCCCCCTCCACGCCCAAGCCTGCGCCAGCTCCCGCACCCGCTCCCGCACCGGCTCCGGCGCCCGCGGGGGCGACCGCGATCTGCAACGACGGCTCGTACTCGTACTCGCAGCACCGGCAGGGGACGTGCTCGCACCACGGCGGCGTCGCCGTCTGGCTCTGAGCCCGACGGTTTCCGTCCCGGAACGTCAGCGTTCCGAAAACCGCGCGACAACCCCCGCGCCGACCCAGAAGACTCCCCCGTGATGTTCGCCGCCATCCTCCGCCACGTACGGCCCGCGTCGCCGCTCGCCGGCCGCCTCGCCGCCCAGTCACTGCTGTTCGCCCTCGGTGAGGGCACCTTCATGACCGGTTCGGCGGTGTTCTTCACCCAGATCGTCGGGCTGTCCGCCGCCCAGGTCGGCCTCGGCCTGACGTTCGCCGGCATCGCCGCCTTCCTGGCCGCACTGCCGATGGGCAAGCTGGTCGACCGCTTCGGACCGAAGAAGATGTGGGCCGTCAGCGCCGTCGGGCAGGCAGCGATGTTCTCGGTGTGGCCGTTCATCAACGGCTTCCACGGCTACGTCGCGATGGCCGTCGGGATGGAGGTCATCGGCGCGCTGGGAGGTGCGGCGTACGGCGCATACACGATCGACGCGTTGCCGCCCGAGGAGCGGGTGAAGTCGCGCGCCTACATGTACTCCGCGCTCAACGCCGGCTTCACCCTCGGGTCGATGCTCGGCGGCATCGCGCTGGCGTTCCACTCCAACGCCGTCCTGCACGCGCTGCCGTGGTTCACCGCCGGCGCCTTCCTGGTCAACGGCGCCGCCATCGTCCGGCTGCCGCGGGCCGCCCACGACGAGCGCACCCCGGAGGACCGCAAGGTAAAGGTCCCGGGCCCGGGGCCGCTTCGCAACCCCGGCTGGCTCCTCACGACCTTCTTCGTCGGGGTGTTCTGGACCAACCAGGTGCTGCTCAACGTCGTGATCCCGCTGTGGCTGGTGGAGAAGACGGACGCCCCGCGGGTGCTGCTGGCGTTCCTGTTCGGCACCAACACGGTGATGTGCATCTTCCTGCCGATGGCGGCGTCCCGCGGGGTCAAGGACGTCAAGACCGCGCTGAAGGCGGTCCGGGTGTCCTCGGTCTTCTTCGTCGTCTCCTGCCTCATCACGCTGGCCACCCATGACACCGTCGGGTGGGTCACGATCGCGCTCGTCTGGCTCGGCCACGTCACGGTGACCGGCGCCGAGCTCTACCTCTCGGCCGCGAACTGGACGTTCGAGGCCGAGCTCATGGACCCGCGCCAGCGGGGCTCCTACCAGGGCGCAAGCGGCCTGAGCAGCACCCTCGGCAAGGTGTGGGCGCCGGCCGTCTACACCTTCCTCGCGATGAACTGGGGCGCCGGCGGCTGGCTGCTGATCGCCGCCATCATCGTGGTGGCCACCATCGGGATCCACCCCTCCACCCGGATGGCCCGCCGGTTCCTCGAGCAGCACGTCCCCGCCGACGTGCTGGCCGATGCCCGCGCCTCCAGCCCCGAGCCCGAGGACGGCCTCGCGGTCGGGCCGCCCTCGCTGATCGACACCGAAGAGCCGATGACCGAGCCCACCGGTGACCTGATCCGCTGAGCGAGCAGGCGCGACGTGGCCGCCCCGGCCCGTTTTGGGACCGGGGCGGTTGGCGTGCAAGCCACTCACCTGCGGAGATGGAGCCGACGAGGGAACTCGAACCCCTCACCACCTCTGCCTGGCGGGGCCGCCTCTCGACGCTTCGCGACTCTGGCGAAAAGCGTTGCGCTGTGGTCGATCTGGCCGATCTGGCTACCCCCACGCCGACGGCGCGAAGCGCCGCCCGCAGCGCGGCGTCCCACCGGCGAAGCGCGGAGGGCGTGGCCGGGCAAGGTGCGCGGCGGAGCCGCGCCCGAGCCAGCAAGGAAACGTGTAACCGCTGCCTGAGAGGGTGGGCGCATGCCCGTTGACGTTCTCACCGAGGTCGTGATCAGTCGTCCGCGCGCCGTGGTCGCGGCCTATGCCGCCGACCCCACGAACGCGCCCGAGTGGTACGCGAACATCCGCTCCGTCGAGTGGCGCACACCTCCGCCGCTCGACGTCGGATCGCGGATGGACTTCGTGGCGCACTTCCTGGGCCGGCGGCTCGCCTACACCTACGAACTCGTCGAGCTGACGCCGGGCGAGCGGCTCGTCATGCGGACCGCCCAGGGGCCGTTCCCGATGGAGACGACGTACGAGTGGGAGCCGATCGGCGATGCTGCCACCCGCATGAGGCTGCGGAACCGCGGGAAGCCGTCGGGGTTCTCCCAACTGGCCGCACCGCTCATGGCGAGGGCCGTCCGGCGCGCTAACCGCAAGGACCTCGCGAGGCTCAAGGAGATCCTCGAGAGCTCGAGCGCCCAGGCCTGATGACGCGGCCCGGCGGACGTCTCATCTGCCGCGATCCGCATGGTCAGGTCGACGAGGGTGCATCCGAGCGGAGGTGTTCCTTGAAGAATGCCGCGATACGCCGACGAGCATCCAGGGTGGCCGCGTGGTCGTACCTGGTGCCCGACACACGCGCGAGGAAGCGCAGGAACAGGGTCTGGTCCTCGGGTGCATGGTCGTTCATGAATCCGTGGTGGACTCCTGGATATATCTTCACGTCGTGCGGCACGGCGAACTCGGTCAGTAACCCGTCCAGCCGCTGACCGGCCCGGGCGCCCAACGGGGACTTGTCTGCAGCGCCGAAGCTTCCGACGACCGGGCAGGCTCGTGGCAACCAGTCCCTGGCGTCAGAAGGGCATCCGCCGTAGTTCACCGCCGAGGCGTCGAACCCGTGGCCCTCGGCCAGCGCGATGGCGTACCCCCCACCCATGCAGAAGCCGACCACCCCCACGATTCCCGTGCAGCCGTCCTGGTCTCGTAGCCAGTGCCGCGCCGCCTCGATGTCGTCGAAGGTGCGACCCCGGCGCGGACCGAGGTCGCGCATGATCGTGCGGAGGCAGCGCAACCGGCTGCCCCAGTAGTACAGGTCAGGCGCGATCGCCACAAAGCCTTCTCCGGCAAGCCAGTCCGCGTGCTGACGTAAGTCTTGACTCATGCCCGTGAAGTCGTGGATGACGACGACGCCTGGCCATGGCGGCGCCGTCGTGGGCACCGCCGCATACGACGGCATCAGGCCGTGAGGAGTCTCGATCTGGACCAGCGGCTCTGTCTCCATGGCTCAGTGTCGGCGGTCTGGTGTGCGCCGACTAGAGGGCGGACGCAATGGAGGGCGGGGGCCCTGGGACCCACTTCCGGATGTGGGGAGCCGTCCGTCGCCAAGCCCGTGCGGGAGCTGGAGTGGGTGGAGGGCAAACGCCGCCGGGAATCCCCGGGTACTGACCGAGGACGAGCGGCGCGAGTGGTTCGCCAAGATTCGCCTCGACCAGCGGGCCGTCGACTTCGACCTGGACGGTCGCGATGCTGCGCCAGCGGTGGCTGCGCGGGGCACGGTTGGACATGCCGGTGATGCACAACCTCGACGGCGGTTTCCGAGATCCGCACAACACCCGGACGCAGCGGAGGTCGGCGGCCAAGCGCATCGGCTTCGACTGGGTGACGTCGCACGTCTTCAGCAAGACGTGCGCCACGATCCTGGACGACGCGGGCCTGACCGCCCGGATGATCGCCGACCAGCTCGGGCGGCCGTCGATGACCCAGGACGTCTACATGGGGCGCAAGGCTCCGAACCCAATGGTCGTGCGTGCCCTCGACGACGCCTCCCCGGATCCTCGCGAGCCCACGACGTGACCGAAAGCGGTGGGTGAACGATGGATCCGACACTTCATCGCCGGATCGGCGAGGCCTCAAAGGGCCTCTCACCTGAGAAAACAGACCGACGGGGGGACTCGAACCCCTAACCTCCGCTGACTGGCGGTGCGCCTCTCGACGCTTCGCATTCTGGCGAAAAGCGTTGGGCTGTGGCGATCTGGCTGCTCGCCCGTATCGGTCGCCAGACCTTGAGACGGTGACCGGGGAGGAGGCGAGGCGGGGCATTGCGAGTGGATCGGAGTGCCCCGCCTCGTTGTTGTGTCCTGGGCCGGGTAGCCCGTGAGCGCGCCACCCGGCTCGAGGTCGAGGGACCTCAACCCGATCAGGCGAAGGCCGGCATCACCCTGTCGTGGACGAGCTGCAGCTGGGTGTTGACGTCGGGGACTCCCTCGATCTCGCGTCCCGTCAGAACCTTCACCAGAGCCTTGTCGGTGATGCCGAGGATCAGGTGGTTGACGCCTGCGGCCGCGATCTCGTTCTGCATCTTCTTGACGCACTCCTCCGGGGTGCCCGCCACGGACAGGCGCTCCGCGAGGTCGGGGGTGGTCAGCTCGAAGCCCTTGGCCATGTCGCCGGCCCCGATCGCGTCGATGATCGGCGCCATCTCCTTGGGGTCGACGCCGTTGCGCTTGAGCTGCTCGTGAGGCATGGCGGAGGCGTAGAGGCCGACCATGCTCCGCGCGGCGTCCTTGGCCGCCGCACCGTCCTCGGCAACCGAGAAGACGATCCAGGCGCCGAGGTCGAGGTCCTGGACGTTCTTCCCTGCGCGCTCGGCGCCTAGCGTGCAGTGCTCGATCATGTAGTCGTAGGCCTCGCGGCAGTAGCTGAGCGCGTGGTGGCACCCGTCGGACACCTCTGCCGCTGCCTGGAACGACTTGGGGCCGCGCATCGCTCCCATCTTCACCGGCAGCCGCTCCTGCACCGGCCGGGCGAAGGTGAATATGCCGCTGTACTTGAAGAACTCGCCGTCGTGGGTGATGACGCCCTCGTCCAGCAGGGTGCGGATCACATGGACCGCCTCCTTGACGCGTGAGAGTGGCTTCGTCTTGGCCCAGTCGATGTGGTAGCCCGCCAGCAGGCCGAAGTTGCCGCTCGACACCGCGACCTCCGCCCGCCCATTGGTCAGCTCGTCCAGCGTTGCGGCCGCCTGCGCGATCAGGGTCGGCTCGCGCAGCACGACGCCCGACACGCTCGGGCCCATCCGGATCTGGCTGGTCTGCGCGGCGGCTGCGGCGAACAGGAGCCAGAGGTCTTTGTGCCAGGTCTCATCCGGTGCGTAAACCGCGTAGAAGCCGAGCTCGTCTGCCTTCCTGATCGAGGACAGGGAGTCGCTCAACGGGTAGTCCGACAACATCGCGCAGCTGAATCTCATCGTGACTCCTTCTGGATGGACTGGGTCAGTCCACGGTTCGTACGTCCTCTGCTTCGACCTCGGCGAGCAGCTCGCTGCCGGTCAGGACCGCGGAGGCGAAGTGGCGGTGCATCCACTCGGGTTAGATGCAGCCAAGAGACTCACGGGGATATCCAGAGAGTCCTCCGGCGGCTCACGCTGTGACGCTGCCGCTCGTTCACAGCATCCTCACAGCCGCTCAGAAGTGGGTGTCAACCCCAAGAAGGATGACGTCTCGGCGTAGCGTGCTGTGACGCGAGTGCGGGTCTCCCGAACCGCGCATTTCACCTCGGAGCCCCAGATCATCAAGGCCGTCACCAGGGCACGTGAGTGCCCGAACGATTGCGGACCAGCTGGGCACTTGCGCATCTCTGTGACTCAGGACGTCGATCTCGGTCGCAGGGCCGTCGATACCGCCGCCGCGTTCGCCCTCGAGGGTCTCTGGCAGGTCGAGCCGGGCGACGACGAGGACCCTCCCCGGGCCTTGGCGCGGATCATCTGAAGGCGTGGCTTTGGAGTGCTTGTGGCCCCAAAGTGGAACCCCGGCCCTTGATGGACCGGGCGTTCTGACCGTTCATGCCTCTGACCTGCAGTGATGGAGCCGACGAGGGGACTCGACCCCTTAACCGCCTGTGTCCCTCGGGGCACTTCTCAACGCTTCGCGAATCTGGCGAAAGGCGTTCTGCTGTGGTCGATCTGGCCGGTCTGGCTGCTCGCCCGCATCGGGCGATTCCTGTCGTTTCCCGTTCAAAGCGATGGCATAAACGATGGCGACGTTGGCCTGGCGGTGGCACCCTCCGGGACTAGGACTTGCTGCCCCGAATCCTTGCAGTCAGGGGAGCTCGACGATGTACGCGTCGTGGTCGGAGAGTCGGCGCCCTTGAGCCTCCGCAGGGACCCAACGCGCCTTGGGCTTCGGGAGAACCCGACTGACGGCGATGTGGTCGATGCTGGAAATGTCAGGGAGGCGGTGCGGCAACTCGGACGTCGGGACCTGCAACTGGAGGCGATCCAGCGTTGCGGCCAGATACAGCCGGCCCTTGAGGGAGCCAGCGGTCTCGGGGCCGGTGAGGCTGTGGTTCCAGTCGCCTCCCCAAACGACTCCGGGCTTGCCCGCCAGCTCGGCCTCGATGCTGGCCAAGGCGGACCGCGTCTTCTCGGCGTGCTTGCCCTGGACCCAAGGGTGTCGGGGGCGTGCAGAGCGCCACGGCAGGACAGAGCTGCAGAAGGTGATGCCCTCCACCGTTGCTGCGCAGCTCGCCGGGTGAGGGTCGTTCTCGGGCGTCAGCCACGCCTTGGACAACACTGCAGCCCATCGGCGTTCTGCAACGATCGACTCCTTCGAAAGATGCTGGTGGAACCCGTCCAGGTCCAAGCCTCGTGGCACTTCGGTGAGCAGCCAGATATCGCAGTTCTCGGACAGCATCAACGTGCGATGTTGCGTCGACCACCTGCCGGCCAAGTTCCACGTGCCGATTCGCATGGACAGCAGATTGGCAGGCTCAGGCCTGCCTGCGTGGCGAAACGGAGCGATTTACAGCGGGGGGTCAACGCCTTGGCAGACCCGACCCATTCACAGGGGAGGCACCGCCTGCCACTTTCGGTCATGGCGCCAGCGGCGCGAACCGTGTGATTGCAGCGGTTTCGTTGTCATGGCGTCGGCCGGTTCTACGGAACGCACGGCCAAAATCCGGCCACGGGCGGTGTCAGGGGATCAAGCGGATGACGTCGTCCGTCGCGACCCGCTGCACCAGGATGCGGGGGCTGACGCCCGCGTGGTTGAGGGCATCCGGATCGGCTCCAGCTGCCAGCAGGGCGCTGACTGTGTCGCCGTTCCCTTGGCTGTCGAACACGGCGCGGAACAACGGCGTGTTGCCCCACTGGTCCTGGACATCGATCGGAGCCCCGGCTGCGACGAGGATCGGCACGCAGGCAGCGCGTTGTTGCTGGGCGGCGAAGTGAAGGGGCGTGTAGCCGGAGCGGTCGGCCAGCGAGGGGTCGACCCCTTGAGCCAGCCAGCGTTCGACCTCGGTGACGTCACCGTTCAACGCGGCATAGTGCAAAGGCGAACGTCCGAAGCTGTCGAGGTCCATGAGGCGACTTTGGCACGCCGCGAAGCCGATCGCGCGGGTTTGCGCATTGACCGTGAACTGCGTGGCTGGGCCCTGGCCCGCTGCGATGCGGGTACGGCAGCCGGGCCGACAGGGTTGAGCAGGCAGCCCCGTCGACAGGGTGCATCTCGGGCTTCGGGTAGCCGGCCACGGGCGGGCCTCCGTCGTCGCCAGCGCCTGAGACGGTGAGCAGACGAGCAGCTGAGGCGGGGGCGTTCCGACTGGGTCGGAGTGCACCGCCTTTGCCCTGTCCTGGCCCGGGTAGCCCGTGAGCGCGTAGCTGTGGGGTGCGCGAGGACGGCGCGAAGCGCCGCCCGCAGCGCGGGGTCCCACCGGCGAAGCGCGGAGGGCGTGGCCGGGCCCATTGACCGGAGCCGCCACTAGTTGTCGGTCCGCTGTACACGCGGATCGCGGCACGAGGTGACAGGGCAGTAGCGGATGCTGGAGGTTGATGCACGGGGCGAGAGCCAGCGGGGACCAGGCATGAGGCGGCTGTCGCGTTGTGACCGTTCCTCGTCAACGCCGGTCAGGCGCCGTGATGGTGGCGAGTGGCGTGGGTTGCGTACATGCGGAAGCGCGCCAGCATCAGAGCGAGCATCGCGATGCAGGCCATGCCGCAGATGCCCGAGATCGACTGCGCGGCTGATACGGCCCCGATGCCGTAGCCGATGACCATGACGGCCCCGACGAGCAGTGTCGTCGCCACCATCTCCAGCGTTGGCCGCCAAGCCATCTGCATCCATCGCATCCAGGCCACCATGGAGGCGCTGAGAGTCAGGGTGACGACGACAGCCGACAGGACAGGAGCACTTTGTCGGGGGTCGGCGAAGCCGAGCAGGGCGCCGCCGGCAGCCGCAAGCAGGCCCAGCAGGACGAGACTGACGCACATGACCACGCACATCTGGGCGAAGTGCAGGGCGAAGCGGCCTGCCTGGGACGTGACGCCGGGACTCGCGTCATCGCCGGCGGGTAGTGCGGCGCGAGGGGTGGTGCGGAATTGCAGGCGCATCGGACGCTCCTCTCCTCTGGGCCGGTAGACGGATGTTGCGCGTCAACGAGCCGTTCGGAGAATCACCTCGGGAGCGGCCCGCTTGGGCCTGACACCATTTTGGGGTCGCTGTCCGCCCCGGCCAAGGGGCATTGGTCCCATCGACTGGCGTCCTGGCGGCGCACCACCGGGTGATCCGCTCATCACGTGTCGCTGGACCCAGCCCTCGATCTGGGGGACCAGCAGGAACACGAAGATGCCGGCGACGGCCGGTTGTGCGGGCCCTCGACGGGGCCTCCCCGGACCCGCACGAGGCCCACGACGTGACCGAAAGCGATGGGTAAACGATGGATCTGACACTTCAGCGCAAGATGCGCGAGACGCCAAAGGGCCTCTCACCTGCGGAAACAGAGCCGACGAGGGGACTCGAACCCCTAACCACCTGTTTACAAGACAGGTGCGCTACCGATTGCGCCACGTCGGCCGACCCGCGCCGGGACGCGGGACGATCCGCCCCGCCGGAGCGGGACGAGCGCCCATCCGGGGATGGGACGCGCGAAATGCTACCGGCACGCAGAAGGCCCGGCGGTCACCGCCGGGCCTTCTCGTCCTGCCTCTAGGGGGAGCAGGAGGTCCGCTGGAACCAGGACCCGCCGGAAGGGGGATCCGGCGGGGGCCCTGCAATCAGCGGTGTCTGTTGAGCCAGCTCTGCAGCGCGCGCACCGTGGGCGCGTTGAGGGAGCCGGCACCGTCCTGGTGCGCGTGGATGTGACGCTGCAGTGCGCGCACCGTCTGGGGGCCGATGACGCCGTCGGGTGTGGCGTGCACCTTGCGCTGCAGGGCGGCGGCGGTCATCGGGCCGAGGATGCCGTCCTGGGAGGTGCCGACCCAGCGCTGGACGCGGCGGACGGTGCTGCTGTCGAGCGCACCGGTGACGGCCACGCGACCGACGGCGCGGTTGACGACGTGCTTGACCGGGATCGAGCCGGTCGGCAGGGACCGTCGCATCAGGGAGCGGGAGACGTCGACGCTGCCGGTGCCGCCGTTCGCCCGGGTCAGTCCGGCCTTGCGGCTGCACACCGGCCACGCGCCGGGGCCCTGCGCGGAGAGCACGCGCTGCGCCACCGAGATCTGCTCCTCGCGGCTGGCCTGGTCCGCGTGCGAGGCGTAGCGGGCGCCGCCGTAGGCGACCCAGGTGCTCTGGCTGAACTGCAGGCCGCCGTAGTAGCCGTTCCCGGTGTTGATCGCCCAGTTGCCACCGCTCTCACACGAGGCGACGGAGTCCCAGACGGACGAGGCCTCCGCGGGCCCGGCGACCGCGATACCGGTCGTGACCGAGGCGGCACCGGCGATGGCGACACCGGCCGCGCGTGACTTGTTGACCCCCTGGGGTGCGGCGTGACGGGGCACGTACCTCCGGGCATGCCGAGGGCTGTAGTGCATCGAGGCGTCCTCTCCTGACTCTGCGCCGGAGAGGTCAGCTGTCGGGTTCGGGCGTGTCAGGCGTGCCCGGCCGGCGGACCGGCTTCACCCCAAGGCCGACCCGAAGGTCGGCCAACATCATGGGTCCCCCACCCTCGCCCATGCCCGGAGAGGTTCCGGTGAAGTGCCCGCCGGACGAGGTTTGGCGCTGCGGGCACGCTGCGTGTGGTCGGTATGCAGTTGTGGCGAACCCCCCTGTTCTATAACGGAACTGCATCGGGACGGGGCGCTTTCCCCGAGATTTTCCCAACCAGACGTCAGCGGATAGACAAGATCGGCCCGGTATGCCGTGAATGTCCGGTTCCAGCCCGCCCCATCAGCCACCCCGGTATGCCGGTGACCGTCCCGTCCCAGCCCGGCGCCGCCGGGCCTGACGGGCCCAGGTCAGCGCCAGCGGGCCCGGCGCTGGCGGACGATCTGCCGGTCGAACGGGGAGGCCATGAGGTCGCCGAGGACGACGCCCGTGGCGATGGCCAGCGCCGCCGCCGAGGCCGTGAGGAGCACCGTGAACCCGGTGGAGGTCGAGGCCACGCCCTGCCCGACGACCGAGCCGGAGACCAGCTCGGACATGCCGCGGAACAGCGCCAGCCCCGGCAGCAGCGGGCCGACGGCCGGCACGACCAGGACCAGGGCTGGCGCGCCCATCCGCAGGGCGATGAGCCGTCCGCCGAAGCCGACCAGCACGCACGCGATGGTCAACGCGGTCAGCGAGCCCAGGCCGAGCGTCTGGTGCACCAGCCCGGTGACGAGCGTCCCGATGCCGCCGAGGACGGCGGTGGGCAGCAGCAGCCTGCGGCGCGTGCGCTGGGCGATGGCCGAGGCGAGGGCGCCCAGCGCCCCGGCCACGACGAGCAGGCCCAGCGGCGCCCCGGCGCCCTCGACCGCGATCTTGGGCAGCTTCACCCCCAGGGCGAACGCCTGGTCCAGCCGGACCGTCACCGACAGCGCCGCCGCGACGCCGGTGATGATGCCGGCCGCGGTCAGGCCGACGGTGAACAGCCGCCCGGCGCCGGTGACCGGGTAGCCGGTGATGGCGTCCTCGACCGCCGAGACCATGTGCCGGCCCGGCAGCAGGACCACGATCCCCGCCGCGACGATGTAGGCCATGTCCGCCCGGTTGAGGTCCACGACACCGACCCGGCCGAGCAGCATCGAGGACCAGGCGACGCCGGTGGCGATCGCCCCGCCGACGGCGGACAGGTAGAACGAGGGCAGCCCGCGGGAGGCGAGCACCCGGCCGACCCGGTCGACCGCCACCGCCGACAGCAGCGCCAGGCCGACCGCCGGCAGGCTCGCGCCGAGCTTGAGCGCCACCGAGGCGGCCAGCACGCCGTAGGCGAGGGTGATGGCCCAGCGCGGCCAGAAGCGGGGGTGCCGCCGGATGCGGCGCAGCCGGGAGGTGGCCTCGGTGAGGTCGATCCGCCCGGCGACCAGCTCCTCGACGAACTCGTGCACCGCCGCCAGGCGGGCGAAGTCACGGCTGGTCGAGCGGACCACGCGGAGCACCGTGTGCGGCTGCCCCGACGGCGAGATGCACTGGACCAGCAGGCTCTGGTTGGTGATGTCGACCTCGAGGCGGTCCAGGCCGGCCGCCGTGGCCACGGCGACCACGCTCGACTCGACGTCGCGGGCGCTGCCGCCGCAGCGCAGCATCAGCTCGCCGACGCGCACCGCCAGGTCCAGGGCGGCCCGCACGGCCGGCTCCTGCTCGGGGGCGGACATCCGCCGCGGGTTGCGGTAGGGCGTGCGCCGCAGCGACTCGGCCAGCGGCGTCGGCTCGGTCAGGTCCTCCCCGCGCCAGATCCGGGGCCGGCTGCGGTGCTCGGAGACCGACGGCGGCGGCGCCCCGGGGTCGAGCCGGGGCGCCCACGGGTCCGGTCGGTCTGAGAGGTCCTCCTCGGTCATGGGGTCACGCTAGACCCGGCCGCAGCGGCCCCGGCCGGGCGGCTGGGGCACGTCCAGCCGGCCCGGTGCGCTACGGAGAGACCGCTCAGCGGTGCAGGAAGGACGGCAGCGGCAGGTGCGTGCCGGTCCACGGCCACCAGTCGACCACCCCGTGGCGGGCCCACGCCCACGCCCCGAGGCCGACCGCCCCGAGCAGCAGCACGACGACGAGCGCCTGCGTCGCCGGAGCGGTGCGGGACACGCCCCGGACCAGGCTGCGCGAGCCCCGGCGCAGGGCTGTCGAGGAAGGCCCCCACCACGCCACGAGGACGCCGACGACGGCGCCGGCCGCGACCGCCGGGGAGGTGTCGGGCTGCGGAGCGCCGTTGGTCAGCGAGGTCAGCGCGAGCGCGGCCGAGAACGTCGTCGCCACGGCCACGACGAGCGGCAGCAGCAGCGACACCACGGTCGCGACGGCCGCGGTGAGCACGTGCCACGGGCTGGCCATGACCGCCACCGGCACGTCGCTGCGGCGCCGCCCGGCGCTGTGCCGGCGCATGACCAGCGAGGTCACCGAGCGGTCGGCGAAGCGGGCGAGCACGGACCACAGCACGAGCAGCCCGAGGCCCGCCACGGGCCAGATCGCGGTCACGCCGACCACGGCGGCGAGCATCGCGAAGAGGGTCCCGGCGCGGGTGGGCCGGCCGATGCGCGGGTCCGGCTGGCCCGGCCCCATCTCGCGGGCGGCCTCCCAGTCGCTCTCCTCACCGGGCCAGGCCTCCCCCGGCCCGGACTCCCAGCCCTCGTCCTCGTCAGCCGGCAGGGACAGGGGCCCCCAGTCCGGCTCCTGCGGTGCGACCGGCGGCGCCGCCGGGGCACCCCCGACGGGCTCCATCGGCCGGGTCGCCGAGGCGGACACGACCGTGGTGGGGTCGACCTGCGGGAGGGTCACCGTCGCCTCGCCCCCTCCGGCGTAGCGCTCGAGGGCGTCGACGACCGCCTCCGCGCTGGGCCGCCGGGCCGCGTCCGGGGAGAGCGCCGCGCGCAGCAGCGGCTGCAGCCGCGGGTCGACCCCCGACAGGTCGGCCTGGCCGCGGCGCACCCGGTCCAGGACGGCCTCCATGTGACCCCGCCCGAAGGGCGGGACACCGGAGGCGGCGAACGCCAGGGTCGCCGCCCAGCCCCACCAGTCCGTGGCCTCCGTGACCGGTGCGCCCTCGAGGACCTCCGGGGACAGGTAGCCCGGCGTGCCCATGACCAGCCCGGTCATGGTGAGGCGCACGTCGTCGGCGACGTGCGCGATACCGAAGTCGATGACGACCGGGTCACCGTGCAGGAGGAGGACGTTGGCGGGCTTGAGGTCGCGGTGGATCACCCCGGCGGCGTGGATCGCGCGCAGGGCGCGGGACAGGCCGCGGCCCACCCTGAGCAGCGCCTCGCCCTGGAGCGGCCCGTGGTCGGCGACCACCCGGTCCAGCGGCGGGCCGGGGACATAGCGGGTGACGATGTAGGGCCGGTCGCCCTCGGTGTCGGCGTCGAGCACCGCCGCGACCCCGGGGTCCTGGACCCGCGACAGGGTCGTGACCTCGCGCGCCAGGCGCGCGCGGGCGTCGGCGTCATGGGCGATGTGCGGGCGCAGGACCTTGATGGCCACCGCCCGCCCGGACGGCGCCAGCGCGAGGTGGACGACGCCCATGCCGCCCTCACCCAGCTGGTCCAGCAGACGGTAGGGGCCCAGCATCTGCTCGGGCACGCCGTCCACCGCCTCGTCCTCGCGTGCCCCGGCAGTCATGGTCCCTACGGTATGCCGAGGGGCGGGCTTGGCAAGGGAGGTGCGGCCCGCGTCGGGCCAGCTGGTCCCTACTGCTGGATGTAGCCCACCAGCTGGTCGCGCTCGGTCTGCAGCTCGTCGATGCGCTGCTTGACCACGTCACCGATGCTGACGATCGCGCGCAGCCGGCCGTCGACGACGACCGGCACGTGCCGCACCCGCAGCTCGGTCATCTGCCGTGCCAGCTCGTCGAGGTGGTCGTCGGGGCTGGCCGTGTGCACCTCGCTGGTCATGATCGTGGAGACGGCCTGCTCCAGGATGGCGGCGCCGGACTGGTGCAGGTGGCGCACCACGTCGCGCTCGCTGACGATGCCTGCCACCGTGTGGCCGTCCTCGCTGACGACGAGGGCTCCGATCCGGTGCTCCTCCAGCATCGCCAGGAGCTGCTCGACCGTGGCGTCGGGGCGGATGGTGACGACCAGGTCGCCCTTGCGACGGATGACGTCGGAGATCCTCATGACACGACGGTAGTGCGGGTACTACGCCTCCGCCAGAGGATGCTGGCCGCACCCGGACGGACCCGTAGGGTGGGAACGGAACTCGAGCCAGGAGCTGATGCGCACGTGCCTGCAGGACCCCAGACCTTCGACCTCGTGATCGCCGCCAACCGCCTGCCCGTCGACCGGGTCGTGGCCGACGACGGAACGGTGAGCTGGCGCACCAGTCCCGGCGGGCTCGTCACGGCGATGGAGTCGGTGATGCGGGGCCGCGACGGGGCCTGGGTGGGCTGGGCCGGGGAGCCGGGCGACGCTCCGGAGCCGTTCCACGAGGACGGCATGTTCCTGCAGCCGGTGGGCCTGTCCGCCTCCGAGGTGCGCGACTACTACGAGGGCTTCAGCAACGACACGCTGTGGCCGATCTACCACGACGTGATCGTCCCGGCGAAGTTCCACCGGGCCTGGTGGAACTGCTACCGCTCGGTCAACCGGCGCTTCGCCGAGGCCGTCGCCGAGGTCGCCGCCCCGGGCGCCACCGTCTGGGTCCACGACTACCAGCTGCAACTGGTGCCGGCGATGATCCGCGAGCTGCGCCCGGACGTGCGCATCGGCTGGTTCAACCACATCCCCTTCCCGCCGGTCGAGCTGTTCGCCCAGCTGCCGTGGCGCCGGACGCTGGTCGAGGGCCTGCTCGGGGCCGACTTCCTCGGCTTCCAGCGCACCTCCGACGCCGAGAACTTCCTGCGCTCCTGCCGGCGCCTGCTCGGCCTGACCACCCGGGCCGACACGGTTGCGTTCAACCCGACCCGCACCGAGGGCGAGGAGCGGATCGTGCGCGCCAGCGCCATCCCGATCTCGGTGGACTTCCGCGGCCTGGAGGAGCTGGCCCGCAGCCCCGAGGTGGAGGCCCGGGCCAAGGAGATCCGCGAGTCCCTGGGCAACCCCCAGACCCTGATGCTCGGGGTCGACCGGCTCGACTACACCAAGGGCATCCGGCACCGGCTCAAGGCGATCGAGGAGCTGCTCCAGGACGAGGCGATCGCCCCGCCGGACACCGTCTTCGTCCAGGTGGCGACGCCCAGCCGCGAGCGCGTCGACGCCTACCGCCGGCTGCGCACCGAGGTCGAGGGCACCGTCGGGCGGATCAACGGCGAGTACTCCCCCATCGGCGCCAGCGCCGTGCACTACCTGCACCACTCCTACCCCCGGTCCGAGATGGCCGCGCTGTTCCGCGCCGCCGACGTCATGCTCGTGACCCCGCTGCGGGACGGGATGAACCTCGTGGCCAAGGAGTACGTCACCTGTCGCAGCGACCTCGGCGGGGCGCTGGTGCTCTCGGAGTTCACCGGCGCCTGGCAGGAGCTCAAGCAGGCGTTCGTGTGCAACCCGCACGACATCGAGGGGCTGAAGCAGACGATCATGGCCGCGATCCAGACACCCGCGGTGGAGAAGCGCCGCCGGATGAAGGCGTTGCGCCGACGGGTCGCCGACCACGACGTGCAGCGCTGGGCGGCGCGCTACCTCGACGCGCTGAATGCCGCCCCGCACAAGCCGGAGAGGACGCCCCGGTGAGCCTGGCACCCGAGGTCCAGAGCGCCGTGACGGCGTTCGCCGGGCACCGCCGTGTGCTGCTGGGGGTCGACTTCGACGGCACCCTGGCCCCGTTCGTCACGAACCCGATGGACGCCGTGGCGGCCCCGGGCGGGCTGGACGCCCTGCGTGCTGCCAGCCGGCTCGCCGGGGTCACGGTGGTCATCCTCTCCGGCCGCGACCTGGCCACCCTGCGCCAGCTCACCGGCGTGGGCGAGGACGAGCCGATCGTGCTCGTCGGAAGCCACGGCGCCCAGTCCAGCCTCGCCGGTGACGTCGACGGCGCCCTGCTCGACCGGGAGCAGGAGCAGACCCTGTCCAGCCTGCGCGACGGCCTGGAGCAGGTCGCGCGGGACCACGACGGCCCGCGGGTCGAGCACAAGCCGGCCGGGGTGGCACTGCACACCCGTGAGGTGCCCGAGCCGGTGGCGAGCAAGGCGGCGAGGGCTGCGCACGAGGTGGCCGACCGGCATACCGGCGTGCACGTCACCCCCGGCAAGGACGTCGTGGAGATCTCCGTGCTCGAGGCCACCAAGGGCACCGCCCTCACCTCGCTCGGCACCAGCAAGCAGGTGGACGCGACGGCCTACCTCGGCGACGACGTCACCGACGAGCGCGCCTTCGCAGTGCTGGACCCCGCCCGCGGCGACCTCGGCATCAAGGTCGGAGCCGGCGAGACGCTGGCCGGTCACCGGGTGCCCGGCATCCCCGAGGTGGTCGGGGTGCTCGAGCTGTTCGTCCGCGCCCGCCGGGAGCAGCTGCCCTGACCCGGGCCGGCGTCAGGCGGGCCGCGGGCAGGCGCCGGTCGAGCCGCGCACGACCAGCTCGGGGCGGAATACGTACTCCGCCCGCGGCGCCGGCTCCCCGGCGATCTCGTCGAGCAGGGCCCGCACCGCCGCCTCGCCCATCGCCTGCACGCTCTGGCGCACGGTGGTCAGCGGCGGGTCGGTGAACGCCACCAGGGTCGAGTCGTCGTAGCCCACGACCGAGAGGTCCCGGGGCACCTCCAGGCCCCGCTGCCGGGCCGCGCGGATCGCGCCAAGGGCCATGAGGTCGGAGCCGCAGACGATGGCGGTCGCCCCCTTGTCGATCAGCCGGTTGGCCGCAGCCGCGCCGCCCTCGACGGTGAACATCGTCCGCTCGATGAGGTCCTCGACGTCCTCGCGCCCCAGCAGCGTGGCCATGGAGTTGCGGAAGCCGGCGATCTTGCGGATGACTGGCACGAACCGGTCCGGGCCGACGGCGAGGCCGATCTGGGTGTGACCCAGGTGCACCAGGTGGGTGAGCGCCAGCTCCATCGACGCGACGTCGTCGTTGGAGATGAACGGGGCGTCGATTCCCTCCAGGAACCCGTTGACCAGGACGATCGGCAGCCCCCGGTCCCGCAGCGTGACGTAGCGCTGGGGGTCGGTGGAGGAGTCGGCGTGCAGGCCGCTGACGTAGATGATGCCGGCCACGCCCCGGTCGAGGAGCATCTGGACGTAGTCGTCCTCGTGCACCCCGCCCGGGGTCTGCGTGCACAGCACCGGGGTGTAGCCGTGGCGAGCCAGCGCGGTCTCGATGACCTGGGCGAACGCCGGGAAGATCGGGTTGGTCAGCTCCGGCATCACGAGGCCGACCAGGCCCGCGCTCTTGCGCCGCAGCCGGCTCGGGCGCTCGTAGCCGAGCAGGTCCAGAGCCGTGAGGACGGCCTGCCGGGTCGACTCGGCGACCCCTGGCTTGCCGTTGAGGACACGGCTGACCGTCGCCTCGCTGACGTCAGCCTGCTCGGCGATGTCCGCCAGTCGTGCCCTCATCGCTCGTCCTCCGTGCTCATGGTCGCGCCCCGGTCAGGGAGTCGGCCAGACCCAGATGCTCACCTCGGGCCCCTCCGCGGTGAGCTCGACCGTCCCCTCGCCCAGGGCGAGGTCCCGACCGTATGCCGTGTGCGCACCGTCGATCCCGCCCAGGTGGGTCGTGGGCAGCGTGATCGACTCGTGCTCCGAGCGGGCCGCGTGGACCAGGGCCGTCTCGGTCGCGGTCTGGCGCAGGAACACCAGGGCGTCGTCCGAGGCGTGGACCCAGCGCAGACCACCTTCACGCAGCGCGACCGAGCCGGTACGCGCTGCGATGAGGCCACGGTAGACGTCGAACAGCCTCTGGTCCCAACGGCTTTCATCCCACGGCATCGGGCGGCGCCCGTCCTCGCCGAAGTCGCCGGGCATCCCGATCTCGTCGCCGTAGGTCATCATCGGGATGCCGGGCATGGTGAACAGCAGCCCGGCGGCGACGTCGACCTGGCGGGCGTCCTCGCCAACCAGGGTGCGCACGCGCGTGGTGTCGTGGGACCCGACCAGGTTGAAGCTGTGCTGGACCGTGCGGAAGGGCACCAGGGCGGTGAACTCCCGCATCGTCTCCATGACCGAGCTGCCGCCGAGCCGCGGCACCATCAGCGGCGAGCCGAGGAACTTGGGGGCGTAGCCCTTGTCCCGCAGCCACGTCCACACCGGGCGGGTGAAGCCGGCGTAGTTCATGACGCCGTGCCAGCCGTCGCCGAGGGCGTCGCGGGTGTAGTCGTGGCAGTGCTCGCCGACCAGGAGCGTGTCGGGGCGGGCCTCGAGCATGGACTCGCGCATGTGGCGGGCGAGGTCCTGGTTGTGGTCCTGGTCGCGGTAGCGGCCGGTCATGTTGGCCACGTCGACGCGCCAGCCGTCCAGGCCGTGCTCGCCGGTGATCCAGCGGCGCACCACGCCCTTCTCGTCGTCGAAGACCCGGCGGCGAAGCTCGGCGCTGTCGTAGTTGAGCTTGGGAAGGCTCTTCACGCCCAGCCAGGCGACGTAGTCCCCGTCCTCGTCCCAGAGGTAGAAGCCGCGCTCCTCGCTGGTCGGGTCGGCCTGGGCCTTGAGGAACCACTCGTGGGCGGCACCGGTGTGGTTGGTGGTGAAGTCGCCGAGGACCCGCATCCCGCGGTCGTGGGCGGCGTCGGTGAGACGGCGCAGCGCCTCGTCGCCCCCGAGCACCGGGTCGACCGCGTCGAAGGTCGAGGCGTCGTAGCGGTGGTTGGAGCGCGCCGGGAAGAACGGCGTGAGGTAGACGGTGTTGACGCCGAGGCGCTGGAGGTGGTCCAGCCGCTCGGCGACGCCGTCGAGGTCGCCGCCGAACAGCTGCCAGGCGATCTTCTTCTCGCCCAGGTCGACCGGCTCGTCCCAGCCGGCGGGGATCGCCCACTTGGGGGTGTCCCGCCCGTCCGCCGCCGCGGAGCGGGCGAAGCGGTCGGGGAAGACCTGGTAGACCACGGCGTCGCCCGCCCAGGCGGGCGGCGCGGCATACGTCACCAGGCGGAAGTCCGCGGCGTCGGGGACGTCGCGCAGGTGCACGCCGGTGCCGTTGAGCCAGGCGTAGCCGGACGGCCCGCCCTCGAGGATGAACCGGTAGTTGGTCACCGGGTTGTGGCAGACCACCTCGGCGCTCCACCACGTCTCGGTGTCGGTCCGCTGCTCCACGACCGCGTCGACGAACATCGGCTCGGCGTCGGGGGTGAGCCGCACGTGCACCGCGGTGATGGCGGCCTCGTGGGGCACCCGGACGCGCAGCGTGACCGTCTCGCCCAGCGCGGGCGCGGGGTTGGAGACGTAGAGGCTGGATCCGTCGTGGTGGGGCTGGGACAGCAGGGTCTGTGGGGTGGAGCTCACTTCACCGAACCTTGGGTGAGGCCGCCGACGAGCTGCTTCTGGAAGCCGAGGTACAGCAGGACGACCGGGATGGACACGAGCAGGGCACCGGCGCAGAACTGGCCGAAGTAGCGGTTGCGGTCGGCCTTGAGCATGGCGTTGAGGCCGACGCCGAGGGTCTGGGAGTCCACGTCGCGCAGGAAGATGCTGGCGAGGAGGAACTCGTTGAACAGCCCGACGAAGACGAGCATGAACACGGTGATGAGGATCGGCAGCACCAGGCGCAGGGTCATCGTGAAGAAGATCCGGGCGTGGGAAGCACCGTCGACCTTGGCCGCCTCGTCGAGCTCGCGCGGCACGGTGTCGAAGTAGCCCTTGAGCAGCCAGACGTTGGCACCCATCGCGCCGCCGCTGTAGGCGAGGATCAGGCCCAGGCTCGTGTTCAGGCCGAACGCCGGGATCACATCACCGATGGCGACGAAGGTGATGTACATGGCCACGAAGGTCAGCAGCGAGGGGAACATCTGCAGCAGCAGGAGCAGCAGCAGGCCCGGGCGGCGGCCGGCGAAGCGCATGCGGGAGAAGGCATAGGCGGCGCTGGCACCGATGAAGACGGCCAGCAGGGCACCCACGGTGGCGATGATCATCGAGTTCTTGAACCACTCGAGGAACGGCCGGTTCTGGTCGGTGAACAGCGCGTTGAAGTTGTCCATGCCGATCTTGGTCGGCAGCAGCGTGGACGTGCTCAGCGTGCCGGACGGGTTGAGCGCCGCCGACAGGATGAACACGATCGGGAACAGCGACCACACCAGGGCGACGATCGCCAGGCCATGGCGCCACCACACGCCCCGGCCCCGGGGGGCTCGGGTCTGCGGCTCCGGCTCGGTGACGACCGGTGCGGGGAGGGTCTGGGTGAGGCTCGACATCAGTTGATCTCCTCCAGTGCCTTGGTGCGGCGGAAGCCCTGCACCGAGATGAGCGCCACGATGATGAAGATGAAGATCGACACCGCGGCGGCAAAGCCGTAGTTGGGGCTGACCCCGCTGAAGGCCAGGCGGAACGCGTAGGTGATCAGCAGGTCGCTGGAGCCGATCGAGGTGTTGTCGGCCTCGAACGGGCCACCCTCGGTCAGCAGGTAGATCAGCGTGAAGTTGTTGAAGTTGAAGGCGAACGAGGCGATGAGCAGCGGCCCGACCGCCACGAGCAGCAACGGCATCGTGATGGAGCGCAGCATCCGCAGCGGGTTGGCGCCGTCGATCCGCGCCGCCTCCTTGACGTCACCGGGGATGGACTGCAGGGCGCCGGTGCAGACGATGAACATGTAGGGGAAGCCCAGCCACAGGTTGGCCAGCAGGATCGCGAAGCGGGCGGCCCACGGGTTGCCCAGCCAGTCGACGTCGAGGTGGGTGAGCTGGTTGATCAGGCCGTAGTCCTGGTTGAACATCGAGCGCCACACCAGCGCCGTGACGAAGCCGGGGATGGCGTACGGGAGGATCATCAGCGAGCGGTAGAAGCCCTTGCCCCGCAGCCGCGGGTCGTTGAACAGCAGCGCCAGCAGCATCCCGAGGATGAACGTGCTGCCGACCGAGACGACCGCGAAGACGATGTTCCAGACCAGGATCTTGACGAACCCGGCGCGGATCACCGGGTCGGTCAGTGCGGTGGTGAAGTTCTTGAAGCCGACGTTCTCCTTCCACCCCTGGGGGAAGGCGTCGCCCTGGCCGTCGGCGGGGACCCAGCGGGCGTTCTTCGCGACGTACTTCTTGCCGGTCGAGGTGTCCGTCAGCGTGTCGGTCTTCGCGTCGTAGGTGACCGAGGCCTTGCCCTCGAACGCCTCGGACAGGCCGATCCGCTTGATGCCGCTGCCGTTGGTGCTCGGCACGGCGAAGTCGTCGAGGTCCTTGCGGGCGTTGATCTGGATCGCGGTGAGGATGGTGTAGCCCGAGGCGGCGGTGATCTTGCCGGTCGGGGCCTTCTCGACACCCTCGGTCAGGTCCTTCAGGCCGGTCTTGTCACCGACGAACGTCTTGCCCTGCGGGTCCGTGAGCAGGTAGTAGGCCGCGCCGGTCGCGACGTCGGCGCCCTGCTTCACGGCCACGGAGAGCCGGTAGCGCGGCGCGCCGGGGACCTCGCGCACGGAGTTGGCGATGATCGCGTCGATCGACTCCTGCTTGCTGATCGCGTGGCCGTCGCCGTAGTTCGTGAAGGCCGTGACGGCGGTGTAGACCTGCGGCCAGATCTGCAGGCCGACCAGCAGGAGCAGGCCGGGGAAGAGGTACTTCAGCGGCACCGCCCGCCTGGTGCCGTAGACGGCGAGGCCGGCCAGGCCGACCATCGAGACCAGCACCACGGCGAGAAGGTGGCCCTGCGTGGCGAGCTGGGTGTCCACCCAGAAGACGAGGGCGAGCGCGACAGCGATGGCGCTCCACTTCGCGATGGTGGCGCTCATGCTCATCCGGTTCATCAAGGTCTCCCGGGGTCGTGCACGGTGGTGCAGGAGGCGGTGCTGGGGGTGGAGCAGGTATGCCGGGTGGCCGCCGACCGGGGGTCGGCGGCCACCCGCGCCGTCATCAGCCCTTGGCGATGTTGGCGACGATCTCCTTCTGGGCGGCGTCGAAGCGCGCCTTCGGCTGAGCCTTGCCGGCGATGACGTCGGCGGCAGCCTGGCCCAGCGGGCCCCAGACCGAGTTCATGGCCGGGATGTTCGGCATGGCCTGGCCACCCTGGCCGGCCTCGAACCACGCCTTGACGTCGGGGTTGGAGGCGGAGACGTCGTTGTAGGCCTCGGTCAGCGCCGGCGGACGGTTGCCGGCGGCGAACAGGGCCTCCTGGACGTCCTTGCGCGGGACGTAGTTGGTGACGAACTCCTGCGCGAACGCGGCGTTCTTGGCCTTGGCGGAGACGTAGAACATCTGGACGCCCAGGAACGGCTGCATCTTGCCGCCGCCGAGGGTGGGCAGCGGGGAGATGGCGTACTTGATGCCGGCCTTCTTGGCCTTGTCGATCGCCCACGGGCCGGTGATGTAGAACGGCGCCTTGCCGGCGTCGAACAGCGCGTCGGCGTTGTCACCGCTGACGTTGGTGGACAGCGCCTTCTCGGCACCGAGCTTCTTCAGCTCGGCCGCGCCCTTGAGCGAGCCCGCGCTGTTGACGATGACCTTGGTGGCGTCGTAGTCGCCGTTGGACTTCGTGGCGAAGATGCCGCCGTCGAAGGCCTTCAGGTAGGGGTAGGTGTAGTACGCGTTGCCGGTCTTGCCCACCTCCTGGATCAGGATGTTGGTGGCCTTGCCGGCCTTGACCAGCGCCTGGCCCTTGGCGACGAGGTCCTCCATCGTCTTGGGGGCCTCGGGGGCGAGGGCGGTGTTGCGCACCAGGCCGATGTTCTCCACGGCGTAGGGCACGCCGTAGGACTGGCCGTTGAACTTGGTGGCGGCGATCGCCGAGGGGGCGAACTTCGCGGTCACGTCGGCCGACAGGTTGACCGGGGCGACGGTGTTGTTCTGGACGAGCTCGCCCAGCCAGTCGTGGGCGCCGACGATGACGTCCGGCCCCTTGCCGACCTTGGTGGCGTCCTTGAACTGCTGGCGCACGTCGGTGGCGACCTGCACGGCGACCTTGATGCCGTTCTCCTTGCCGAACTCGTCGGCGTACTTCTGCAGGATCGGGGCGCGGTCGTTGTCAGCCCAGATGACCAGGTCGGCGCTGGCGTCACGGACCGGGGCACCGGTCGTGGTCGGCGTCGCGGCCGGGGTGGTGGCCGTGGCCGAGGCCGAGCCCGTGGCCTTGGTGGCGGCGGGGGCGCTGGACGAACCGCACCCGCTCATCAGCAGGGCAGCGGCACCGGTGATGGCGACGGCCCCAATCGCACGCTTGTGCATCGAGTCTCCTAGCAGTGGCGAGAAGGGATGGCCGACGCCGACCCCCTGAAAGCTTGCAAAACGTAGCAAGATCTTGCAGTACGGGAGGGGGTTATCTGCAAGATCTTGCAGGCCACTATTCGATAACGTCACGCCGCCACCACCAGCCACAGGGGGAACGATGCTCACGGCCTGGCGTCATGTCGGCGAGCTGCCGCGCTGGTTGCAGGTGCTGCTGCTCGGGCAGCTCGTCAGCTCCGCCGGGGCGCTGGCCATGGTGTTCCTGACGCTCTACCTGGTCCAGGACCGGGGCCTGTCCCCCTCCGCGGCCGGCGTCATCGGCGCCGGCTACGGCGCCGGCCTGGTCGCCGGCAACCTCTCGGGCGGCTCCCTCGGCGACCGCTTCGGCCTGCGCCCGTCGCTGGTGACGGCGACGCTGGTCTACGTCGTCGCCTGCGCGGCCCTGCCGTTCGGCCCCGACGCCGCGCTGCTGCCGGTGGCCGCCGTCGTCGGAGCCACCGCCGGCGTGACCCGGCCGCTGGGCATGGCCGTGGTCCTGGCCGCGGTCGACCCCGCCCAGCGCCGGACGGCGGCGGCAGTCACCCGGGCCGCCTACAACGCCGGCATGATCATCGGCCCGCCGCTGGGGGCGCTGGCCGCCGCGACCCACTTCGACCTCGTCTTCGTCATCGACGCCGTGACCAGCCTCGTGCTGGCGGCGGTGGTCCAGTGGCAGGTGCCGGCCACCCCGGTCGTGCGCCGCACGGGCCAGGACCGCCCGGCCCGCGGGGCGCTATGGCGGTCCCTGCGCTCCCGCCCCGACGTGCTCTGGGTCCTCGGCACCGTCATCGTGATCGACACCTGCTACCGCCAGTTCTTCGTGACCTTCCCCCTCCAACTGCGCGCCCTCGGCCTGCCCCCGCTGGCCTACGGCCTGATGCTCACGCTCAGCTGCTCGGTCATCGTGCTCGCCGAGGTCCCCATCGCGGTCCACCTCGCCGGACGGCGCGCGACCGCGGTCGTGGCCGGCGGCTACGCCCTCATCGGCGCCGCCTGGCTCGTCGTCGGCGCCGCCCCCGCCCTGGTCACCGCGGTCCTCGGCGTCGGGGTGCTCACCGCAGGGGAGATGCTCTACAAGCCGACCGCGACGGCCACGGTCGCCGAGGCCGCGCCGGAGGGGTATGCCGGTCGCTACCAGAGCCTGTATGCCGGCGCCTCGGTCGGCGGCTTCATCCTCGCCCCACCCCTGGGCGGCCTGGCCTGGAGCCACGCCCCGCACCTGGTGCTGCCGGTCGCGGGCGCCGTCGCGGTCCTGACCGCAGCGGCCCTGGCCGTGCACGATCGACGGTCGGCACGGCATACCGAGCTGGTCACACGCGTCACTCAGGTCTAGCCGGATCGGCCCTCATGGGGGAGACTGCGGCTCACCACCGTCGGCGCCCGCCCGGTGGGGCACCACCTTTACAACGGATCGTCCGGCACGTTCCTGCCGGTGAAGGAAGGTTCATCAGTCATGGCAACGGTCAAGTTCGACAATGCGACCCGGCTCTACCCGGGCAACGACGTCCCCTCGGTCGACAAGCTCAACATCGACATCCAGGACGGCGAGTTCCTCGTCCTCGTCGGCCCCTCCGGCTGCGGCAAGTCCACCAGCCTGCGCATGCTCGCCGGCCTCGAGGAGGTCAACGAGGGCAAGATCTGGATCGGTGACCGCGACGTCACCGACCTCTCGCCCAAGGACCGCGACGTGGCGATGGTCTTCCAGAACTACGCGCTCTACCCGCACATGACGGTCGCCGACAACATGGGCTTCGCGCTGAAGATCGCCGGCGTCAACAAGAGCGAGATCCAGAAGCGGGTGCAGGAGGCCGCCAAGATCCTCGACCTCGAGCAGTACCTCGAGCGCAAGCCGAAGGCCCTCTCCGGTGGCCAGCGCCAGCGCGTCGCCATGGGCCGCGCGATCGTGCGCAACCCGCAGGTGTTCCTCATGGACGAGCCGCTGTCCAACCTCGACGCCAAGCTGCGCGTGCAGACCCGCACCCAGATCGCCTCGCTCCAGCGCCGCCTCGGCGTCACGACCGTCTACGTCACCCACGACCAGGTCGAGGCCATGACGATGGGCGACCGCGTCGCCGTGCTCAAGGACGGCCTGCTGCAGCAGTGCGACACCCCGCGGCACATGTACGACCACCCCAACAACGTCTTCGTGGCCGGCTTCATCGGCTCCCCGGCGATGAACCTGCTCGAGGTGCCGGTCGTCGACGGCGGCGTGAAGTTCGGCGCCAGCATCACCCCGATCGAGCGTGAGCACCTCGCCGGCGCCGGCAAGGCCGTCACCCTCGGTGTCCGCCCCGAGGACCTGTCCCTGGCCGGCGAGAGCGAGGGCATCCCGGTCACCGTCGACGTGGTCGAGGAGCTCGGCGCCGACGCCTACGTCTACGGCTCCACGGACTTCCACGGTGAGGTCAAGCCGATCATCGCCCGCGTCGATGGCCGGCGCCCCCCGATGAAGGGCGAGACCGTGCACTTCGCCCCCAAGCAGGGCCACGTGCACCTGTTCAACGTCGAGAGCGGCGAGCGCATCGGCGACTGACCGACGGCCCTCGGGCTCGGGCGGAGGCGGCGGCACCCCACAGGGGGCCGCCGCCTCCGGCGTTTCCGGCCTTCCCGCGTTCCCGCGGTTCCGGTCGGCGGGAGAGCCCGGCTACCGGACGGCATACGGACGGGTTCACGCGCGACGCACTGACCGCGCATGGACGGCGCGGGGGCCGTCCGGAGGTGCGTGTCACCATGGACCCCGTGGCCCTGCAGATCACCGCCGCCCGACCCGACCCCGCGCTGCTCGACCTGCCGTGGTCGGTCCCGCTCGAGGAGTGGCCCGAGGACGTCCTCGCGGCGCTGCCCCGCGGCATCTCCCGCCACGTCGTGCGCTTCGTCAAGCTCTCCGGCCGTGTGCTGGCCGTCAAGGAGATCAGCGAGGACCTCGCCCGCCGGGAGTACAACCTGCTGCGCCTGCTGACCCGGCTGGACCAGCCGTGCGTCGAGGCGTTCGGGGTGATCAGCGGCCGCACCACCCCTGACGGGGAGGAGCTGGACGCCTGCCTGATCACCCGGCACCTGCAGTTCTCCCTGCCCTACCGGGCGCTGTTCAGCCAGAGCCTGCGCCCGGACACCGCCCAGCGCCTGATCGACGCCCTGGCCGTCCTGCTGGTGCGCCTGCACCTGACCGGCTTCTGGTGGGGCGACGTGTCCCTGTCCAACACCCTGTTCCGGCGGGATGCCGGGGCCTTCGCGGCCTACCTCGTCGACGCCGAGACCGGCGAGCTGCGCGACAGCCTCTCCGACGGGCAGCGCGAGCACGACCTGGAGATCGCCCGGGTCAACATCGCCGGCGAGCTGATGGACCTGGCCGCGGGAGGCTTCCTGCCCGAGAACGTCGACCCGGTCGACACCTCCCAGCGGATCGTGGACCGCTACCGCGACCTGTGGGTGCAGCTGACCGAGCTCGAGCGCTTCGAGCAGGGCGACCGGTGGCGGGTCGACGCCCGGATCAAGCGCCTCAACGCGCTCGGCTTCGATGTCGACGAGCTGGCCATCTCCACCGACATCGGCGGCACCCAGATCCAGATCCAGCCCAAGGTGGTCGACGCCGGGCACCACTCCCGCCGCCTGCTGCGCCTCACCGGGCTGGACGTGGAGGAGAACCAGGCCCGCCGCCTGCTCAACGACCTCGACGCCTACCGGGCCGCCACCGACCGCCAGGGCGACGACGAGGAGATCGTCGCCCACGACTGGCTCACCCGAATCTACGAGCCGGTCCAGCGGGAGGTCCCCCGCGACCTGGCGCACAAGCTCGAGCCGGCCGAGCTGTTCCACGAGGTGCTGGAGCACCGCTGGTACCTGTCCGAGGAGGCCGGCCACGACGTCTCGATCGAGGCCGCCATCAAGGACTACGTCGCCCGCGTCCTGCCGACCAAGCCCGACGAGTCGGCCGTCCTCGGCGTCGACACGGTGGAGATGCCGATCATCGCCCGCGTCTCGGAGCCGCCCCGGCGCCGCTGACCGCGGCGGCGAACACCGCGGCGGCGAACACCGCGGCGGCGAAGACCGCGGCGGCAGCGCTGACTGACCCGACGGCCTCAGCGCAGGTCGTCGGCGTCCTCCGAGCGGTCCTCGTCGCGGTCCTCGTCGACCCGGCACATCCGCTGCGCGAGCAGCCCCGCCACCACGAGCAGGACCCCGGCGGCGAGGAGCACCAGCGTCCGCAGGACGTCGGCCCGCACGCCGGCCACGTCGACGTCGGGGAGGCGCAGCAGCACCTGCGCGGCATACCAGCCGGTGACCATGGAGCCGGTCAGCGCGGCGGCCTGCGCGAGCACGAGCGTGCGCAGCGCACGCACCATGCTCAGCGGCTTGGTGGCCTGGCCGCGTTGCCAACGGCGCACCGGCAGGCCGGCGACGTAGATGCCGGCGGCCATGAAGACCAGGAGCACGGCGCTGCCCCACGAGGGGCCGGGCAGCGAGTGGCCGGCGTTGGTCCACCAGCGCAGCGCGATCCAGGAGAGCCCGGTCACCACCACGATGACCGCGAGCACCATCCGCACGGTGACCCCGCGCGCGTCCTTCACCATGCGGCACTCCAATCCGGTCCGGGGCGCACGCCGTCCGCGTCGGTGCGCTCGAGCAGCTGCGCGACGTCGGCCACGTCCTCGGGTCCGGGGCCGACCCGCAGCCGCGCCCCGGGGTCGGCGCGCAGCCACGGCGTGAGCACGAACGCCCGCTCCCCCGCCCGGGGGTGCGGCAACGTCAGCGCCGGGTCCTCGCTCGTGACGTCGGTGCCGGCGTCCGGGTCGCCGTACTGGATCAGGTCGAGGTCGAGCGTCCTTGCGCCCCAACGGGTCTCGCGGACGCGGCCGTGGGCGGCCTCGATCCGGTGCAGCGCGGCCAGCAGGCGGTGAGGGGCCAGGCGCGTGTGCGCGAGCAGCACGGCGTTGAGGTAGACGGGCTGCTCGGGCCCGCCGACGGGGTCGGTCTCGACCAGCGGGGAGACGGAGTCCAGGCGGACCCCCTCGAGGCCGCCGACCGCGCGGACCGCGGACTCCAGCGTGCCCTGCACGTCCCCGAGGTTGGCCCCCACCGCGATGACCACCGGGGTGTCCCGCTCGCGCCGCACGTGGACGTTGACGTCGGTGAACGGCACGCCGACCGGCGCCTCGGGCTTGTGCAGCGTCACCTCGACGGCCTCGACGAGGGAGTGGCACAGCGCGCGCAGCGCGATCCGGTGCGCCACGGTCTCGATGAGGTCGACCGGCTCCCCCGCGAGCTCCTCGACGACCTCGGCGGCCACCGCGGCGTAGTTGACCGTGTGGGCCAGGTCGTCGCTCTCGCCGGCGCGCGTGAGGTCCACCTCGAGCACCACGTCCGCGACGAACGGCTGGCCAAGCTGCTTCTCCCACTCCAGCACGCCGTGGCGGCCGTGGGCCTTGATCCCGGTGACGGTGATGCGGTCGGTCATCGCGCGGCCTCCGTGGCCGCGAGGACCCGCAGGGCGGCGACGCTGGAGGCGACGTCGTGCACGCGGACCGCCCACGCGCCGGCCTGGGCGGCGAGCACCGTGGTGGCGCAGGTCGCGGCGTCCCGCTCCAGGGGCGGCCGCGGCGTGGCGTCCTCGGGCAGCCCGAGCCGGCCGAGGAAGGTCTTGCGCGAGGTGCCGACCAGCACCGGCAGGCCCATCGCGGTGAGGGCCTCCAGGTGGGCCAGCAGCGTCCAGTTGTGGTCGGCCAGCTTGGCGAAGCCGAAGCCGGGGTCGAGGACGAGCTGCTCCCGCCGCAGTCCGCACGCAAGCAGGTCGTCGACGCGGGCCGACAGCTCGGCACAGACCTCGCCGACCACGTCGTTGTAGTGGGCCCGCTGCTGCATGTCGGCGCTGTGCCCGCGCCAGTGCATGGCGATGAACGGCACGTCCGTGCCGGCGACGACCGCGGGCATCTGCGGGTCGGCCAGGCCCCCGCTGACGTCGTTGACGATGGTGGCGCCGGCCTCCAGCGCCGCCCGGGCGACCCCGGAGCGCATCGTGTCGATGGAGACGCGGGCTCCCTGCCGGGCCAGCTCGCGCACCACCGGTATGACGCGGCGCAGCTCCTCGGCCTCGTCCGGTCGCCCGGCGCCGGGGCGGGTCGACTCCCCGCCGACGTCGAGCAGGTCGGCGCCCTCGGCGGCCAGGGCCAGGCCGTGCTCGACGGCGGCCGCCGGCTCGAACCAGCGGCCCCCGTCGCTGAAGGAGTCCGGGGTGACGTTGACGACGCCCATCACCAGGGTGCTCACGTGGAGCTCCCGCTGAAGAAGCGCAGCTTGGGCCAGGTGAGGAAGGCCTCGGCCTCGAGGGCGGCCAGCGCGATCCGGGGCATGTCCCGCGTCGCGGGGTAGACCACGAAACGGGGTGCCCACTCCGGCTGGAACTTGGCGTTGAACCGGTACAGGCTCTCGATCTGGAACCAGCGGGAGGCGAACTTCAGGACGCGGTACCAGGCGCGCTCCATCGGGCCTGCCCCGAGCCGCTCACCGCGCTCGAACGCCGAGCGGAACGCGGCGAAGTTGAGGGAGACCCGCTTGACGCCGAGCTCGGGCGCCGCCCGGAGCGCGTCGACGATCATCAGCTCGTTGACCCCGGGGTCGGCGGTGCGGTCGCGGCGCATGACGTCCAGCGACATCCCGTCGCCGCCCCACGGCACGAACTGCAGGAACGCCCGGATCACGCCGTCCTGGCGGGCGACGACGAGCACCGCGTCGGGGTCGGCCGGGTCGACCAGGCGCCCGAGGGCCATCGAGAAGCCCCGCTCGGTCTCGGTGCCGCGCCACGCGTTGGCGTCGGCCAGGGCCCGGCGGCGCTCCCCCTCGGTCACCTGCGAGGCGCGGACCACGTCGGTGGTGTAGCCGGCGCGGCCGATCCGCTTGACCATCTGGCGCACGTTGCGCATCGGCCGTCCCTCGAGGGAGAACGCCTCGGCGTCGACCACGGCCTCGTCACCGAGCTCGAGGATGTCGAAACCCGTCTCCCGGGTCCACACCTGGCCCCCGCGCTCGGAGCAGCCGATGACGGCAGGCGTCCAGGCGTGCAGCTCGGCCTCGCGCAGGAAGCACCCGATCGCCCCGGGCCAGGCCTCGGGGTCGCCGAGCGGGTCGCCGCTGGCCAGCATGACCCCGGAGACGACGCGGTAGGCGATGGCCGCCTTGCCGGACTCGGACCAGATGACGCTCTTGTCCCGGCGCAGGTTGAAGTAGCCCAGGGAGTCGGGGCTGCGCTCCAGGAGCCCGCGCAGCCGGGCCTCGTCCTCGTCGGTGACCATGGGCCGCGGCTCGGGGGCGCGCAGCGCGAGGTAGACCGTGGTGATCAGGGTCATCAGGCCCAGGCCGAGCAGGACCGCGCCGATGACGTCGTTGGCCCGGTCACTGATGAAGACCAGGGGCCCGTTGAGCCCGACCAGCCCGGTGAGCACCTGCCACAGCGCCTGGTCGAACGAGGGCGGTCCCCCCACGACGGCGTGCCGGCGCGACTCGACCAGGACCAGCCCGATGACGACGCTGATCGCGGACAGCGCCACGAACACCCGGGCGGCGCGCCAGCGGGTGGTGGGGTCGCCGAGGGCCCGGAACTGGTCGCGGTTGACGACCAGGACGATGAGCACGACCAACGAGACCGCGGTGGCGATGAGCTCCAGCCGCTCGGCGTGCAGCAGGACGCTGACGCTGAGCAGCACGACACCGGCACGCCAGGCCCGGCGCTTGCGACGGCGCAGGGCGTGCGCGAGGAAGAACAGCAGGATGCCGGCGACCACGGTGGCGGCGGAGGCGGCGTTGGCGACGCTGCCGGGCAGGACGTCCGCGATCGGGTGCAGGCGGTGCCCCAGGCCGTGGCGCAGCCCGGTGATGATGTCGCCCAGGCCGATCAGGTAGGTCAGGAAGCCGATGACGCGCGGCACCTGCGACCGCGGTCGGGTGAAGGCCGAGAACCGCTGGTGGAGGGAGGTGGGCTGACGCGTGGAGGCGCGTTCACTCACCGGTTGCCCCCCAGCAGCCCCATCGCCTCGGCCCGGGTGGCCGCGTCCCGCAGCTGCCCGCGCACCGCGGAGGTGATGGTGCGGGAGCCGGGCCGTCGGACCCCGCGCATGGACATGCACAGGTGCTCGCACTCCACCACGACGATCACCCCCTGGGGCTTGAGGTGCTTGACCATCGCGTCGGCGATCTGCGTGGTCAGCCGCTCCTGCACCTGCGGTCGGCGCGCGTAGACGTCGACCAGGCGGGCCAGCTTGGACAGCCCGGTGACCCGGCCGTCCCGGCCCGGGATGTAGCCGACGTGCGCCACTCCGTGGAAGGGCACCAGGTGGTGCTCGCAGGTGCTGTAGACCTCGATGTCGCGCACGAGGATCAGCTCGGAGTGGCCGATCTCGAAGGTCGTGCTGAGCACGTCCTCGGGGTCCTGCTCCATGCCGGCGAACATCTCGGCGTAGGCGCGCGCTACCCGCCCGGGGGTCGCCCGCAGCCCGTCGCGATCGGGGTCCTCCCCGATCGCGACGAGCAGCTCACGGACGGCGCGCTCCGCGCGCTCGAGATCAATGTGTGTCGGGGTCGACATACCCACCCTCGGGCACCTCGATGACCGCGGTCGGCGGGTGCTCCTCGACGTGCTGCTGGCTGTCCTTGGGGCGCGAGCCGTTGCCCAGGGCGGCCTTCTCCGCCGGCGTGAGGACCGGCGGCAGGTCGCTGACGTGACGACGGTCGCTGGAGAGCCAGATCGGGCGCTGCGGGCGCTTGATCACCGGCGAGAAGATCTCCGCCAGCTGCTCCTTGCCCAGCGTCTCCTTCTCGAGCAGCTCCAGCACCAGGCGGTCGAGCACCTCGCGGTTGTCGTTGAGGGCGTTCCAGGCCTCGTCGTGGGCGGCCTCGATGAAGCGGCGCACCTCCTCGTCGACGACGCCGGCGACAGCCTCGGAGTAGTCGCGCTCGTGGCCCATGTCCCGGCCGAGGAAGACCTCGCCGCGCTCCTGGCCCAGCTTGATCGCGCCGACCCGCTCGCTCATGCCGAACTGGGTGACCATCTTGCGCGCCAGCCCAGTGGCCTTCTCGATGTCGTTGGCGGCACCGGTGGTCGGGTCGTGGAAGACCATCTCCTCGGCGACGCGGCCACCGAGGGCGTAGGCCAGCTGGTCGAGCATCTCGTTGCGCGTGGTGGAGTACTTGTCGTCCGCCGGCAGCACCATCGTGTATCCGAGGGCGCGACCGCGCGGCAGGATCGTCACCTTGGTGACGGGGTCCGTGTTGTTCATCGCCGCGGCGACGAGGGCGTGGCCGCCCTCGTGGTAGGCGGTGATCTTCTTCTCCCGGGCGCTCATGATGCGGGTGCGCTTCTGCGGACCCGCCACGACGCGGTCGATGGCCTCGTCCAGGGCGTGGTTGTCGATCAGCTTGGCGTTGCCGCGGGCGGTCAGCAGGGCCGCCTCGTTGAGCACGTTGGCCAGGTCGGCACCGGTGAAGCCGGGGGTGCGGCGGGCGACGGCGAGCAGGTCGACGTCGGTGGCCATCGGCTTGCCCTTGGCATGCACCTGGAGGATGTGGTGGCGGCCGAGCATGTCGGGGGCCTCGACGGCGATCTGGCGGTCGAAGCGGCCCGGGCGCAGCAGGGCCGGGTCGAGGATGTCGGGGCGGTTGGTCGCCGCGATGAGGATGACGTTGGTCTTGACGTCGAAGCCGTCCATCTCGACGAGCAGCTGGTTCAGCGTCTGCTCGCGCTCGTCGTGGCCACCGCCGAGGCCGGCGCCGCGGTGACGGCCGACGGCGTCGATCTCGTCGACGAAGACGATGGCCGGCGCGTTGGCCTTGGCCTGCTCGAACAGGTCGCGGACGCGGGAGGCACCGACACCGACGAACATCTCGACGAAGTCCGAGCCGGAGATGGAGTAGAACGGCACCCCGGCCTCGCCGGCGACGGCGCGGGCCAGCAGCGTCTTGCCGGTGCCGGGCGGGCCGTAGAGCAGGACGCCCTTGGGGATCTTGGCGCCGACGGCGAGGAACTTGGCCGGCTCGGCCAGGAACTCCTTGATCTCCTGCAGCTCCTCCACGGCCTCGTCCGCGCCGGCGACGTCGGCGAAGGTGACCTTGGGGGTGTCCTTGGAGGCCAGCTTGGCGCGGCTCTTGCCGAAGCTCATGACCCGGGAGCCACCGCCCTGCATCTGGTTCATCAGGAACCAGAACAGGCCCAGCACGAGGACCAGCGGGAGCAGCGTGGCGGCGAGGCTGAGCAGCCAGTTGGGCTGGGCGACCTCGTCGGTGTAGCCGGCCGGGGGCAGGTGGTCGTTGAGCAGCTTGACCAGCTCGGGCCCACGTGGCTGGACGTAGAACGCGCGGACCCGGGTCGCGTCCTTGACGTCTCCGCCGGTGTAGCTCTGACCCTTCTTCAGGGTCAGGTCGATGTGCTCGTTGTCGACGAACTTGGCCGAGTCGACCTTGTTGTCGGTGATCAGCTTCTCCGCGGCGGAGGTGTCGATGCGGGTGAAGCCGCTCGTCTCGCCGACGGAGAACCACAGCACGCCGATGCCAATGATCAGGATGACCCAGACCATCGGGGTGCGAAGGATGCGCTTGAAGTCCATGTGTGTGCGGGGTCTGCTGCCCCGTCCCTCCTGGTCGCTCAGCAAAGTCGTCCGCGGGGCCAGAGCCAGCGAGCCGACGGTGGGGATGACGCTACACCGCACCGGGGTGCGGCATTCTCGCTGGTCAACGACCGGCGTGAAGGCTGTGTTCCGGTGGCCGGCGCGTGGTCCCGGGGCCTCGGCAGGGGCCCGGGACCGGCGTCAGGAGTACACGTGCGGCGCGAGGGTGCCGACGACCCGCAGGTTGCGGTACTTCTCGGCGTAGTCGAGCCCGTAGCCGACGACGAACTCGTTGGGGATGTCGAAGCCGACGTACTTGACGTCAACCTCCACCTTGGCCGCCTCCGGCTTGCGCAGCAAGGTGCAGATCTCCACCGAGGCCGCACTGCGCGACTCCAGGTTGGACTTGATCCAGCTCAGGGTCAGGCCGGAGTCGACGATGTCCTCGACGATGAGCACGTGGCGGTTGGTGATGTCGGCGTCGAGGTCCTTCAGGATCCGCACCACGCCGGAGGACTTGGTGCCCGAGCCGTAGGAGGAGATCGCCATCCAGTCCACCGGTGCGGTGCCCGGCAGGGCCCGCATCAGGTCGGCCATGACCATGACCGCGCCCTTGAGCACACCCACGAGGAGCAGGTCCTTGCCCTCGTAGTCGGCCCAGATCCTGGTGGCGAGCTCGTCGAGCTTGGCGTGGATCTCCTCCTCGGTGATCAGCACGCGCTCGAGGTCGGCTCCCATGTGGGCAGCGTCCACGACTTCTCCAAACAGCTGGGGGGATGAACGGAAGCCCCTATTGAACCGGACGCGGGCCCTCCAGCGTGACCCGCCCGCCGAACCGCCGGGCGCACACCTTGCCGGGCAGGTCGACCGGCCCCTGGCCGTGCCAGTCGGCGACGAGGGCGTCGAGCGCGTCGACGTGGGCCGCGAACAGCGCCCCCGGCGGTGAGCCGGCCTCGATGGCGAGCACCCGCCATACCCGGGTCCGTATCGCGCGGGGCAGCGCGGCGAGGGCCGCCGCCTCCCACGGCCCCTCGCCCAGCGAGGCGCGCGCCTCGCGCGCAAGGCCGTCCAGGGCGTCGGCGTCCTGGCGCAGCAGGTCGGCGCTGCGGGCCAGCGCCGCGGCGACGCCGGGGCCGAGCGCCTGCTCGAGGTCGCCGAGCAGCCGCCGGACACGGACCCGCAGGTAGGCGGGGTCCTCGTTGTGCGGGTCGTCCCACGGGGTCAGGCCCTGCGCCTCGCAGGCGGCCCGGGTGGTGGCCCGGTCCAGCCCCAGGAACGGACGGACCAGGGCGTCCCGGCGCTGCGGCATGCCGGCCAGGGAGCGCGCGCCCGAGCCCCGGACCAGCCCGAGCAGCACCTGCTCGGCCTGGTCGTCGCGGGTGTGCCCGAGCAGCACCGCCGCGGCACCCAGCCGGTCGGCGGCCTCCTCCAGCGCGCCGTATCGCGCCCGCCTCGCCTCCGCCTCGGGTCCCTTCCCGGTGTCGGCGACCCGCACCGCCACGACCTCGACCGGGTCGAGGTCCAGCGCCCGGCACTGGCCGGCCGCCCGCGCGGCGACGCCGGCCGAGCCCTCCTGGAGCTGGTGGTCGACGACGACCGCGCCCGCGCGCAGCCCGGCGCGGGGCGCCTCGAAGGCGAGCGCCGCCGCCAGCGCGAGGGAGTCCGCGCCGCCGCTGCACCCGACGAGGACGAGGGACCCCGCCCCGACGTCGGACAGCGCACGGCGGACGGCGACCCGGGTGGCCGCGACCGCGGAGTGCGGTCCGGTCACCCGTGGACGCGGCGGACCCAGGCCTGGGGGTCCTCGATCTCCGCGGCCTTCGGCAGGGTCTCCGACGAGGTCCACACCGCGTTGAAGCCGTCGACGCCGACGGTCTCGGTGACCGAGCGCACGAAGGCCGCCCCGTCGCGGTACTGCCGCATCTTGGCCTCGAGGCCGAGCAGGCGACGCAGCAGCCGGTCGATGCTGCCGGCGCCCTCGCGACGGCGCTGGAACTTGGCGCGGATCTGGTCCACGGTCGGCACGACCTTGGGGCCCACGTCGTCCATCACCACGTCGGCGTGGCCCTCGAGCAGGGACATCACGGCGGTCAGCGCGGCGATCTTCTCGCGCTGCTCTGGGGTGGTCATCAGCTCGGTGAGGCCGGTGCCGCCGGCCCGGAACGCCTGGGGCAGGTTCTGGGCGAGCTGCTCGAACCGGGCGCCGAGCTGGTCCGGGTCGGGCATCAGGTCCAGGGACAGCTCGCGGGCCCGGTCGATCAGGTGCTCGCGCAGCCACGGGACGGCGGTGAACTGCACCCGGTGGGTCTCCTCGTGCAGGCACACCCACAGGCGGAAGTCGGCCGGGTCGACCCCCAGCTCGACCTCGGCCTGGACCACGTTGGGTGCGATGAGCAGCAGCCGCGGGGTGCCGTCGGGCGCCAGGTCGTACTGGCCGAGGACCTTGGTCGCCAGGAACGACATCAGGGCGCCGGTCTCGCCGCCGGTGACCTTGCCGCCGACCGCCGTGACCGCGGCCCCGGAGGTCCCCGACGCCTTGGAGGTCGCCGCACGCTTGGCCGCCATCCGCTCCACGACGGGCGTGAGCATGCCGCGCAGCGAGTCGACGTTGGCGTCGATCCAGCCGGGCCGGTCGACGACGAGGGCCGCGTGGTCGGCCGCGTCGGCCTGCATCCGGGCCGTGTCGGCCACCGGCTGTCGGGCCCGCGCGGCCGCGTCCCGCAGGGCGGCGACCGCCTGCGCCGCCTCCGCCGGGGACACCTTGGGGCCGGCAGGCACGAGCCGCCTGCCGGTGGCCTTGGCGAACTCCCAGTCGACGTAGCCGGGGTCGGTCCCGGCGCGTCCGCCGGCGGGTCCAGTGGTGGTTGCCATGCCCATGCCTTCACCGTAGGGGGGCGTCATCGACAGCCGCAGGTCGCGAGTGTCGCTACGAAGGCGTCCAACGCGGCCCTCGCGTAGAGCGTTCCCACCCCGGGCGGCACCCGGTCGGCGAGCACGGCGAAGGTCAGCAGCCGGCCGTCCCGGTCGACCACGGTCCCGGCGAGGCTGCTGACCCCGGTCAGGGTGCCGGTCTTTGCCCGCGCGAGGCCGGCCGCCGCCCGCGAGCTGGCCGAGTGGAAGCGGTCGTGCAGCGTGCCGGTCAGCCCGGCCACCGGCAGGGCGGCCACCACCGACTGGAGGGCGGCGTCCTTGCCGGTCGAGGCCAGGGACAGCACGTCGCCGAGGACCCGGGCCGGGACGACGGTGCCCCGGGTGAGCCCGCAGCTGTCGACCAGCCGCACGCCGGTGGCGCGGACTCCGCGGGCCTTGAGCGAGGACAGCACCCAGCGGGCCACGGACGGGAAGTCGCTGTGCCGCCCGGCCCGCACCGCCGCCTGCCGGGCCAGGGACTCGGTCAGCGCGTTGTCGCTGTCGTCCAGGGCCAGGGCCAGCACCTGCCCGACGGTGGCCGACTCGACCTGGCCGAGGACGGCCGCGCCGGGCGCCGGCGCCGTCCGGGCGCGCGCCACGACCGGCGCGACGTGCACCCCGAGGGAGCGCAGCTGGGCGGCCAGGGTGCGGGCGACGCTCATCGTCGGGTCCGCCGAGGCCGGGTGGCCGGGCCCCGGCCGCTGGCTGGACAGGCCGAGCATGGCCACCGGCCCGGTCAGGCCGTTGGCGATGTCGACCGGGACCCACCCCGGGGCGTAGGCCGGGCCTCGCGCATAGGAGTCGTCCACGGACAGGCGGAGCGTGGTCAGGCCCTTGTCCCGCGCGGCGGTGGCCACCTGCCGGGCCAGGTCGAGCAGCCCCGCACGCCCGGCCACCGCGCCCGGGTGCCCCTTGCCGGGGTCGAGCAGGGTGTCGCCGCCGGCGACGAGGACCACGTCCTGGGGGCCGGAGCCCTGCACCACGGCGGTCGTCATCCGTGCGTCCAGCCCACCGGCCCGGGCCAGCGCGGCCGCCGTGAGCAGCTTGGCCGTCGACGCGGGCGTGCGCGGGACGTCGGGGGCGAGGTCGAGCAGGTGCTCCCCGGTAAGGCCGTCGCGGACCGTCACGCTGACCGTGGCCCCCAGCCTGGGGTCGTGCAGGGCGTGGTCGAGGGCCGAGGTCAGGCCCTTGGCCGTCGGCTCCGCGGCCAGCGAGTCGACCGGCTCGAGCGGCCCCTCGGCCTTGACGGGAGCCACCGGCACCGCGACCGGGGACGAGGACGCCGGGGTGGGCACGCCGGGGGACGTCGCGGACGGCGAGGCTCCGGCTGGGAGGGAGGCACCCGGCATACCGGCTGCTGCGGCGCGCGGCGCCGCGTCGGTGAGCACCCCGGGGACGACGTCGTGGACGTCGAGCGTCACGTAGCCGGCGAGCAGCGCGACCACCCCCGCCGCGACGGCCAGCTGACGACGCACGAACCCCCCTCGACCCGGATTTGCACTGGTGCGGGACACTTGACGGCGAGCCTAAGCCAGATTGCTGAGACCCGTGAAAGGGCACACACGTGGAATTCGACGTCACCATCGAGATCCCGCAGGGACACCGCAACAAGTACGAGGTGGACCACGCGACGGGCCGCATCCGGCTGGACCGGCTGCTGTTCACCTCGACGCGCTACCCGGCCGACTACGGCTACGTCGAGGACACCCTCGGTGAGGACGGCGACCCGCTGGACGCGCTGGTGCTGCTGGAGGAGCCGACCTTCCCCGGCTGCCTCGTGTCCGCCCGCCCGATCGGCCTGTTCCACATGCGTGACGAGGCCGGCGGCGACGACAAGATCCTGTGCATCCCCGCGGGCGACCCGCGTCAGGCGCACATCACCGAGCTCGAGCACGTCAGCGAGTTCGACCGCCTGGAGATCCAGCACTTCTTCGAGACCTACAAGGACCTCGAGCCGGGCAAGTCGGTCGAGGGCGCCCACTGGGGCGGCCGCGCCGAGGCGGAGAAGATCGTCGCCGAGGCCGTGCAGCGCGCCAAGGACGCCGGCATGACCACGGCCCGCTGGCCGGGGCCGAACCCGGGCCACTGAGCCACTCGAGCCACTGAGGCTCACGCCTGCCTGACCACGAAGGGCGCCCGCAGCTGTTGCGGGCGCCCTTCGCGCGTCCCGGCCCTGGTGCGCCTGCTCACCTCAGGCCGGTTTGCTCACGTCAGGCCGGTATGGCGGGTGGTTTCGGCCGCCGAAAGCGGCCTGGGCTGAGCAAACATGCTGGGGCGGCGGGTCACCAGCCGGGGCGGCCGCCGTAGGGCAGCAGGTCGCTGCGCCAGATGCTGGCGTAGCGGACCGTGGCCCCGGTGTAGGGCGCCTCGATCATCTGGCCGCCGCCGACGTAGAGGCCGACGTGGTGGCTGGTCGGTCCCGAGTCGCCGAAGAACACCAGGTCGCCGGGGCGCAGGTCGTCGACGGACACCCGCGCGGTCTCGTCCCACTGGGAGCCGGTGTAGTGCGACAGGCCCACGCCGGCCTGGGCCCACGCCTGCATCGTCAGGCCGGAGCAGTCCCACGAGTCCGGTCCGGCGGCGCCCCAGACGTAGGGCTCGCCGACCTGCGCCCGCGCGAAGGCGAGCACCGAGCCGACCCCACCGGAGACGGGGGGCGGTGCGGGGGTCGGGTCCGGCGTCGGCGCGGGGGCGGGAGCCGGTGCCGGGGTGGTGCCGCTCCCCTGCTGGTGCTGCTGGTGCTGCCTCGCCTGCGCGGCCCGGCGTGCGGCCTCGGCACGAGCTGCCGCCGCGCGCGCGGCACTGGCCCGGGCCGCCGCCGCCCGTGCCTGCGCAGCGGCGCGGGCGGCGGCCTCCGCCCGCGCCGCGGCTTCGGCCTGCAGGCCCTGCTGGCGCTGGCGCTCCAGGGCCACGGACGTGTTCCGCAGGCCGGCCAGCTGGGTGACCATGCGGTCCTGCTCCTGGCGGACCCGGGTGGTCTCGCGGGCAGCCTGGTCGGCCTGGGCCTGCGCTGCCTTGCGGGCGGCGTCCGCGGCCTGGGCAGCCGCGACCTGCTGGGCCTGGGCCTGTGCCGCCTGGCGCTGGAGCACGCCCGCCACGATCGAGCTGGCGGAGGCCTGCTCCAGGGTGCGGTTACGGATCGTGCTCACCACGTTGAGGCCGGCGGCCTTGTCGAGCACGTCCTGCGGCCCGCTGCTGGACAGGAAGCTCTCGAGCCCGCCCAGCGAGCCGCCGTCCATGTAGGCCTCGGCTGCGAGCTGGCCGACCTTGTCGGAGGCGCGGTCCGCGGCACGACGGGCCGCTGCGGCCCGCTCCCCGGCAGCCCGGGCGGCCTGGGTGCGCTGGGCCAGCAGCACCGTCGCACCGTTGTAGCGCTCGGCCGCCTGCTCCGCCGTGGCCCGCACCGCCTCCAGGTGGGCGGTCGAGGCGATCAGGCTCGCCTGGATCGCGTCGACCTGGGAGGCCTTCGCGGCGGCGGCAGCCTTGGCTGCGGCGACCTGCTTGGCGGAGGGGTAGACCGGGTCGGCGGAGGCCGGGGCCACCAGGCCCACGACCAGGGCGTGGCCCGCCGCCAGCACGAGCACGGCGCGGGTGGCGCGGCGCAGGGCAGCAGGGTCGGGGCGCACGGGGGACCTCCGGATCGAAGGGGCTCAGCCGATCGAGATTCGCACGCTGCGTCACTTCGCACCCACCAGTCACACAAATCCCACCCGAAAGGCCTACAGCGCCCTGACCTGCACGGACGGGCCGGAGGGAAATGACATCCATGTTTTTCCGCAGGTCACTCCTGAGGCGGTGGATCGGTGGACCTCGATGGCGCACCCGGTCACGATTTGGTCACGCCGGCCCGCTTCGCCCGTCCACCGGCTGGTCGAGACCCGGCGTTCGGCGCGGCGGGTCGGGCCCTCCGTGCGGCGCGGCCGGCCGCTCTGCCGAGGAAGGTGTCGCTCTGCCGAGGTTGCAACCGCGGCAGAGCGCCCTCGACCTCGGCAGAGCAGGCGGCAAACCCGCAGCCCCGGCGAGGGCGTCGGTCAGCCGCTCAACCGAGGCGGCGCTCGAAGCGGTGCTCGCCGTCGGCGTTGACGCCCCGGGGCACGAAGCCGCCGCGCAGCAGCACGGCCTGGCTGGGGACGTTGTCCGGGAGGGTGTGCGCGATGACCATGCCGACCTCGCCAGTGGCCGCCGCGGCCGAGACGAGGGCTGCCACCGCCTCGGAGGCAAAGCCCTGCCGCCGCGCCGACTCGACCAGGCCGTAGCCGATCTCGACCACGCCGTCCTGGGGCGGGCCGAAGAAGCCGAGGCTGCCGACGGCGAGCCCGACCTCGCGCACGACGACGTGTCGGGGCAGCCATCGCCGGTCGCGGTCGGACGGCTCCGGCAGCGACGAGACGTGCCGGGCGATATCCAGGTCGTCCTCGCGGGGGTAGCCCTCGACCCAGCCGGGCAGCCGCCGTCCCTCGAGCATCGCGGCCAGGTCCTCGGCGGTGTACAGCGGCAGGTCCAGCCGGTCGGTCCGGACCGGGGCGATGGACAGGGCGAGCGCCTCGTGGGCGTCATGTGTCATCACGAGCCCGACCCTACGAAGCGGCCCGCCGGCGCTCCACCCGAATTTCCGGCACGCCGGGGCCCGCCGGCCGGAGAGGAGAGCGTCGAGGGGGACGTTCCTCGAGGGGTTGGACCCGCCGCAAACCCCGAGGAACGTCCCTCTCGGCGGGAAGGGCCCGGGAAGGACGGAGGGCCGGAGGCGGCTCAGGCGACCGTGGCCCGCTCACCGCGCATCGCGGCATACGTCTCGGGGTCCTGCTCGCGCAGGTGCCGGCGCGTCCGGCGCCGGTAGCGCAGGATCTGCACCACGCCGACGGCCCAGACGAGGTACTGCACCGACATGGCGGCCTTGAACGACCCGACCGTGTAGGTCGACGGGCCACCGGGGGCGACGTGGTCCAGGACGATCCCGATGAGCGCGACGGTCGACAGCGCGGCGAAGAACCCGCCGACGTTGACGATCCCGGTGGCGCTGCCGATGCGGGTGGGCGGGTTGAACGTGCGGGCGAGGTCGAAGCCGACCATCGACCCGGGGCCCCCGACGGCGGTGACGACGACGAGGACCACCAGCAGCCACAGCGGCGCGCGGCCCGGCCAGAGCAGCACGGCGGACCACACGGAGACGATCGCCGCGACGATCCACAGGATGAGGGTGGAACGCGAGTAGGGCCAGCGCGTGACGAAGCTGCCGATCATCGGGCTGCAGACGATGGTGGTGACGACCATGAGGCCGAGCAGCGTGCTCGCCGTGGACTCGCTCAGGCCCTCGCCGGAGACGAGGAACGGGAAGCCCCACAGCAGGGTGAACACGTTGGCCCCGAACTGCGCCGAGAAGTGGGACCACAGCCCCAGCCGGGTGCCGGGGGTCTCCCAGGCGAGCCGCAGCGCCCGCCCGACGGCGCTCATCTTGAGCTCCTCGCGGTGGTGGTCCTCATAGGGCGAGTCCCGCACGACCGCGAGCAGCAGCGCCCCGGCGACCACGCCGAGCGAGGCGGCCAGCGCGAAGGAGCGGGTCCAGCCCAGGCCGTGCAGCGCCGCCGACAGCGGGCCGGCGGCGGCGAGCGCGCCGAGCTGGCCGACCAGACCGGTGACCTGGGTGACCATCGGCGTCCGGGCCGCCGGGAACCACAGCGCGACCAGGCGCAGCACGCTGATGAAGACCATCGCGTCGCCCATCCCGACGAAGACCCGCGCCACCACGCCTTCGGCGAAGCTGTTGGCGAAGGCGAAGCCCAGCTGGGCCAGCGTCATCAGGGTCAGGCCGATGGTCAGCATCCGCCGCGAGCCGAACCGGTCCAGCGCCGCCCCGACGGGGATCTGCATCCCGGCGTAGACGAACAGCTGGACCATCGTGAAGGTCGCCAGCTGCGCGGAGCTGATGTGGAACCGCTCGGCCGCCACGAGCCCGGCCACCCCCAGGGAGGTCCGGTGGAAGACGGCCAGCAGGTAGACCGCGATGGCCACGGTCCACACCAGCCACGCCCGGCGCCCGCCCAGCGGGTGCTTCAGGGTCGGGTCGGTCGGCTGAAGGTGCGCGGGCGGCGGGGTCACCGGGCCACCCCGGCCTGGTCCCGGGCCGTGGCGAGGTGCTCGCGGGTCGCGGCGAGGAACGCCGCCTTGGTGCCCGACCGCAGCAGGTCGAGCAGCTGTCGGTGGCCCTGGATCGCCTTGTCCATGCGGCCATCGGCCACCCGCATCGCGGTGCTGGTCAGGCACATCTGCCGCTCCCGCAGCGAGCGGTACTGCCGGGTGAGGATCGCGTTGCCCGCGCCGGCGACGATCCGCTCGTGGAAGGCCCGGTCGGCCTCGCTGAACTCGGCCACCGCCGCCCGCTTGCGCGCGTCCCTCATCTGCTCCAGCAGCGCGGCGAGGTCGTCGAGCACCTCCGCGCGGCGCGCCCACACCCGGTCGGCGGCCCACTGCTCGATGAGCTCCCTGGCCTCCACGACGTCGCGCGCCTCCTGCGCGGAGACCGGTATGACGAGTGCCCCCTTCTTGGGGTAGAGCCGCACCAGACCCTCGGCCTCCAGGCGCAGCAACGCTTCCCGCACCGGGGTCCGGGACACCCCGACGGCCTCGGCGACCTCACCCTCGGTGACCAGCACGCCCCCGGCGTGGGTGCCGTCGAGGATGGCGCGCTTGAGGTGGGCGTAGGTGCGTTCGGAGGCAGACGGCATACCGGGGCTTGTGTCCATGATGCATCTATCTTAGATGCATCATGGACAGTGGCCGGACACGCGAAGGGGCGCGCACCCTCGCAGGCGCGCGCCCCTTCCGGCACGGTGGTGCGGTCAGCGCAGGCTGACGGTGACGCCGCCGGAGAAGGCGGAGTCGTGCAGCTCGAGCTTGGTCGGCTTGGCCGTCTTGGGGACGTCGTAGTAGACGACGCCGGTGACCGAGTTGCCCGGGTTGATCTCCTTGTAGATCGTCTGCGCGTCCTCGCCGGCGTAGATGCTCGCGGTACTGTCGGCCGAGAACTTCTTGCCGTTGGCGTCGAAGAGGTACTGGTTGTCGGCAAAGAGCGACTGGGCCTCGTCACCGATGTTCTCGACGGTGAGCTTGACGAGGCAGTACTGCCCCTGGGCCTTCTGGCCGAGCATGCTGTCACCCACCGACTTCACGCCGCACTTGATCGAGGACACCGTGAACTCGAACTTGCCGTCGCGGACCTTGGAGTGGAGCCCGGGCAGCGGCTTGGCCTTGGGCTTCGCCTTGACCGCCGCCGGCTTGGCCGGCACCGCAGCCGCCGCGTCGGACGCCGGGGCCACCGTCGCGGGCTGGGTGGAGCCACCGCCGGAGGTCGAGCCGATGATGATGGCCAGCAGCACGAACGCACCCAGACCGGTCAGCACCTTGTGACGCATGAACCAGTTGCGCTTGGCGGCCGGCGCGGGCACCGCAGGCGTGGCGACCGGGTAGGCAGCCGCCGCGACCGGGGCCGCAGCCGGGTTGCCGGCCTCGTCGACCCAGAGGTTCCACCCCGCGGGGGCCGGGCCCCAGGCCGGGTCCGGCTGCCAGCCCTGCGGCGGCACCCAGCCCTGGGGAGCGGCAGGCCAGTTCGGCGGCGGGTTGAAACGAGCAGACATGCGGATGGGTCTCCTTCAGGAGGGCATGCCGCAGCGCACCCAAAGGCGCGGGCGGCGGGAGGACAGGAACCCCGCCGCTGGTCACGCCTTGGGGTATGACCATTGTGTGGCTTGTGTCCGGAAAAATCCGGCTTTTCGTAAAATTCTTGCCAACCCCCCGAGGGCGCCTGGCCGGGCGCTAGCCGGTCGGCTGGGTGGCGGTACCGGCCGGGGCGATCCGCACGCAGCAGTGGCCGGGCGTCGGCGCCAGCCGGGCAGCCATGCCGCTCTCGCCCAGGCCGGCGAGCACGCCCTCGAGCAGGTGGAGGTTCATGCCGCAGACGAGCTCGGTGTGCTGCTTGGCGAGCTCGTGGAAGGGGCAGTTGCGCAGGACGACCTCCCCGGCCTCCTCGGCGGGCTCGAACCCCAGGTCCTCGAGCACCGCCGGGACGGGGCGCCGCTCCCCCGCCGCCTCCGTCCCGAGGTCGACACCCAGCTTGTGGGCGTGCCGCTCCAGGACCTCCCGTGGCGGCTCGTGCGAGGACTGCGCCTCCTCCAGCGCCGCCGCGAGCAGCAGGCCGGCCAGGTCGTAGCGCCGGTCCGGCAGCTGGATCGAGACCTCGCGCCCGGACCTGACGTAGAGCTTGGCCGGACGTCCGGCGCCCGGACCGACCCGACCGCTGCGCCGCTCGAAGCGGACGTCGAGCAGGCCCTCGTCGGCCAGCCGGTCGAGGTGGAAGGCAGCCGTCTGCCGCGGCAGGTCGAGGGCCTCAGCGGCCTCGTCGCGACCCACCGGCCGGCCGGCGCGGACGACGAAGTCGTAGAGCCGCCGGCGCGTCGGCTCCGCGAGCGCCGCAGCCGCCTCGACGCCGTCGCCGTGTCTGATGTCCACGCCTCCACTGTAAAACCAACCGGGCTTGACGGAATCGATGGGAGCCTTCTAATTTCGATTGTATTGACTTTTAGAAGGGAACGTCCCCCATGAGCTCTGCCGCCCGCGAGTCCCTGCCCACCAGCTCCCCCCACCCGGGCGACGCGGAGCTGCCGCGCCGCCTCAGGGTCGTGCACGGCCGGGAGGTGGTCGACCTCGGCGCCGCGGAACGCGCCGTCGCGGACCTGCTGCGCGCCCTCGGCAAGGACCCGGGCACCGAGCACCTCGCCGACACCCCTCGCCGGGTGGCCGAGTCACTGAGCGAGCTGATCACCCCCCGCGAGTTCGACCTGACGACGTTCCCCAACGACGAGGGGTATGACGAGCTGGTCCTGGCCCGGGACATCCCCGTCCAGTCGCTGTGCGAGCACCACCTGCTGCCGTTCCGCGGCGTCGCACACGTGGGCTACCTGCCCGCCGGTCGGCTGCTGGGGCTGTCCAAGCTGGCCCGCGTCGTGGAGCTGTTCGCCCGCGACCTTCAGGTGCAGGAGCGGCTCACCACCCAGGTCGCCGGGTGGCTGCAGGAGCAGCTGGCACCCCGGGGCGTCGGCGTGGTCATCGAGGCCGAGCACATGTGCATGTCCCTGCGGGGTGTGCAGGCGGTCGGGTCGCGGACGGTCACCTCCGCCCTCCACGGGGCGATGCGCGAGGACGCGCGCTCACGGCAGGAGTTCCTTACGCTGGCTCGAGGCTTCTGACTCCTGGAAGGGGAGCACCGTGAGCACCCAGACCTTCGTCATCGTCGGCGCCAGCCTGGCCGGCGCCAAGGCAGCACAGACCCTGCGCGAGGAGGGCTTCGACGGTCGGGTGGTCCTGCTCGGCGAGGAGGACGAGCGGCCCTACGAGCGGCCCGAGCTGTCCAAGGGCTTCCTGCTCGGGAAGAAGGCCGCCGAGAAGCTCTACGTCCACGACGAGGACTTCTACGCCGGGCACGACATCGAGCTGCGCACCTCCACGACGGTGACGGCGCTCGACCCCGCAGCCCATGAGGTGGTCCTCGACGGCGGTGAGCGCCTGGGCTTCGACCGGCTGCTGCTGGCCACCGGAGCCAGCCCGCGCCGCATCCCGATCCCCGGCGCCGACCTGCCGGGGGTCGTCTCGTTGCGCCGTCTCGGGGAGTCCGCCGACCTGCGCACCGCCATCGAGTCCGCCTCGCGCGTGGTCGTGATCGGCGCCGGCTGGATCGGCTCCGAGGTCGCCGCCTGCGCCCGCATGCTCGGCGCCGAGGTCTCGATGATCGCCCCCGAGGCGGTCCCCCTCGAGCGCGTCATGGGGCCCGAGCTCGGCGCGGTCTACCGCGACCTGCACGCCGAGAAGGGCGTGGACCTGCACCTGTCGACCGGCGTGGAGCGGGTCGAGGGCGACACCTCCGCCACCGGTGTGCGCACCGCCGACGGGACCCTCGTCGAGGGCGACCTCGTCGTCATGGGCGTCGGCGCGGCCCCCCGCGACGAGCTCGCCCGCGCCGCCGGGCTCGACGTCGACAACGGGGTCCTCACCGACGCGACACTGCGCACCAGCCACCCCGACATCTACGCCGCCGGCGACGTGGCCAACGCCTGGCACCCGTTCTACGACAAGCGGGTCCGGGTCGAGCACTGGGCCAACGCCCTGAACCAGGGGCCGGCCGCAGCGCGCAACATGCTCGGCGCGGGCACACCCTACGAGAGGGTGCCCTACTTCTACTCCGACCAGTACGACTTCGGCATGGAGTACAACGGCTACGCGTCGGAGTGGGACCAGGTCGTCTTCCGCGGGGACCCCGCCGGCCGGGAGTTCCTCGCCTTCTGGCTGGCCGGTGGCCGCGTCGTCGCGGGCCTGAACGCCAACATCTGGGACCAGGCTGACGGGATCAAGGCCCTGGTGCGCTCCCGCGCCAAGGTCGACCCCGCCCAACTCGCCGACAGCACCGTCGACCTGGGCGACCTGGCCGGCTGACCCCCCGGGGACCTTCGCCCCTGACCGTCCGGGCTCTGGCGCAGCCACGCTGGAGACCACCCGACGGGAGGCCGCCATGACCCAGACCAAGCACTGGAAGGTCGACATCTACATCGACGAGCACGACGGGGAGACGCGCGCCCAGGCCCGGCTGCACCACCCGGACGGCCCGCTGCACACCGGGCACGGCAGCGCCCGGCGCAACCCGGTCGACTCCGAGGTCCCCGAGATCGGCGACGAGCTCGCGACGGCGCGCGCCCTGGCCGACCTCGCGGCCCAGCTGCTGAGTGCCGCAGCGGAGGACATCGGCGCGGTGACCCACAAGCCCGTGCACCTGACGCAGTGAGGGTCCTCCAGGCAACGAGGGTCCTCCCGGCGACAGCCGCCTGAGGACACGCAGCTGCGGGGAGCCAAGGCAACGGGTCCCGGGCGCCGACCCGGGACCCGTTGCCTTGCCGCGACTCAGCCGGCCGGTGGAGCCGGTGCGGCCGGGGTCGGCCCGCTCCCGCTGATGGCCGGCTTCTCGGACTCGGCGCCGACCGACACGGGGATCCGCCGGGGCTTGGACTCCGCGGCCACCGGCAGGCTCAGGGTCAACACCCCGTCCGCGTAGGTCGCCTCGATGCTGTCCACGTCGAGCCCGCGCCCGAGCGTGAGCTGCCGCGCGAAGGTTCCCGTTGGCCGCTCCTGGGTGAGCCATTCCACGTCCTCGGGCTGGGCCGAGCGCTGGGCGCGGATCGTGAGCGTCCGGCCGTCGACACCCACGTCGACCGAGCCGGGGTCAGCCCCCGGGAGGTCGCAGCGCAGGACGTAGTGGTCACCCGACCGGAACAGGTCGACCGGCATCGCACGCACTGCCTGCCCCACCTCGGAGGCCCGGCTGAACATGCGCTCGGTCAGGGCGTCGAGGTCACGGAACGGGTCATAGCTGAAGGCCACCAGAACCACCTCCTCGTATGTCGCGCCGCGGCGGTCCTCGCCGCGGTCGGTCCGCGGTGGGCACGCTGGTTGGTGAGGCGCCCCCGCGCGACACCTTCGGTGTAGCACCAGAGGCATGGGCGGGCCAAGGGACTGGCGGCACGGCATACCCGGCAGTCAGCGCAGCTCACAGATTCCCCCAAAGCAGGCTCACCGAACGCGCTGCTGCGGCACAGTGGCCTGTGAGCCCGCCCCGGGGGTGGCGGGGGAACGGGGGCAGCGATGTCCGGTCGGGGAGCAGTTGTCGAGACAGGGCCTGGCGCGCCCGTGCAGGCTGGCCCGCCCCGGGCCGTCCACCCCGAGCCGGGCCCAGCCGCCGCCCGACGCGAGGAGATGCTGGCCCGCGCGCTGCGCCTGCTCGACGCCCCACTGGAGCTCGAGGACACCGTGTGGCAGACGGCAGAGCTGGCCGTGGGCGGGATCGCCGACTGGTGCCTCGTGGAGGTCCCCGGCGGCGACCGCGTGCGGCGTTGCGCCCTCGACCACCGAGACCCGCAGTGCGCCGACCTGGCGCAACGGCTGCGCGAGGCGCCCGGCACGCGGCTGCTGCTCGGCCTGATGAGCCGCCTGCCGGCCGGGGTCGTCGTCGACCTCGACACCACGACCGGCGACCCCGCCGCCGGGCCCGACGCTCCGGGCTCGGGCCTGCGCCACCTGCTCGCGGGCCTGGGGGCGACGACCGCGCTGACCCTGCCGCTCACCACCGCCGGGCGCCCGGTGGGGTCGATGCTGCTCCTGACGTGCGGGGGGCGCCGGCTGAGCGCCGAGGACCAGGCCCTTGCGGCCGAGCTGGGACGCCGTGCCGGCTCGGCCATCGACAAGGCCCGGCTCCACGGGGAGCTGCAGCAGTGCGTGCACGCGCTCCAGGCGAGCCTGCTGCCACCGAGCCTGCCGCTCGTGCCCGGCGTGCGCCTGTCGGCCCACCACCGCTCGGGCACGACCGGCAGTGACATCGGCGCTGACTACTACGACGTGTTTCGCACAGCGCCGGACCGCTGGTGGGTCACGCTCGGCGACGTGTGCGGCAGGGGGCCGGCCGCGGCGGCCCTCAGCTCGGCGGTGCGTCACCTGCTGAACGCCCTGGCCCACGACACCGACGACCCCGCGCTCGTGCTGCGCCGGCTGAACGACGCGCTGCTCGCCGAGGAGCGGGACGGCCGGTTCACGACCCTGACCCTGCTCACCTTCCGCGCTGACGCCGGCCCCGGTCCGCTGACCCTGCACGTCGCCTCCGGCGGCCACCCCGACCCGCTGGTCCGTGCCTCCGACGGCAGCGTCCGCCTCGTGCGGTGCCCGGGGATGCTCGTCGGCGCCGTGCCCGACGTCGCTATCGAGACCGTCCCGGTCCGGCTGGCCCCCGGGGAGACGTTGCTGCTCCACACCGACGGGGTCACCGAGGCCCGCGACCCGTGCGGGGTCGAGCTCGGCGAGGGGACGCTCGCGATGCTGCTCGCAGCGCGGGACGGGCGCTCCGTCGAGGACCTGGCGGGCGAGCTGGCCTTCGAGGTGGTCAAGCTCGTCGACGGCGAGCTGCGCGACGACCTGGCCCTGCTCACGCTGACCCGCTGACCGTCAGCCGACCCGCCGGAGCAGCGTCGATGCATGTTCTGCGACGGGATCGGGTACGGGTGGGTGAGCACGCTGATCGCCGGCATCGACGGAACTCGTGCTCGGGGGCGCGGCCGCAGGGGACGCGCCCCCTCCCATGCGCGGGGCAGCCACACGTGGCGCAGCCACGACCCGGTCGGCGGCCAGCCGAGGTCAGTGACCGGCTGCGGTCAGCGGCGGACCGAGGCGCACGCGATGCAGGTGCGGGCGGTCGGCCGGGCCTCCAGGCGTGCTCGCCCGATCGGCGCCCCGCAGCGCTCGCACCGCCCGTAGCTGCCGTCCTGCAGCCGCTCGTCCGCCCGGTCCAGGTCCGCCAGGTGCTCGCGCTCCTGGGCCAGCAACGCCGTGGCCTGCGCGCGTTCGAAGGCGATCGTCGAGCCGTCAGGGTCGTGCTCGTCGTCGGTGGAGACGTCCCGGGCCGCCTCGATCATCCCCTCCACGTCGTGGCCGAGGTCCCGGATGCGGGCGAGCGTCCCTGCCCGGTCCGCCTCCAGCGCCGAGCGTGCGACCCCCTCCCACTGCGCGTCGTCCCCTGCCGCATCCCGCGCCGGCTCCCGTGTCGGCTCCATCGCCTTGCGACTGCTGCTGCCCTGACCGTTGTCCATCTGAGGGTCAACAGCCCGGCGACGAGGTCCATTTCCCGCGAGGTCCATTTCCTGCACGGGCGCCCCTCGCACGCCATCCGCCCCTCGCGCGCCCGGTCCCCGCTCGTCCTATGGTGCGTTCATGTGGCAGTACGAGCGTGACGGCCTGACCTTCGACGTCTTCGACGCCGGCCCGGCGCAGGGCCCGACGGTTCTCCTGCTGCACGGCTTCCCCCAGGACCACACCGCGTGGGACGAGGTCGCACCCCTGCTGCACGCCGCCGGCCTGCGCACCCAGGCTCCGGACCTGCGCGGCTACTCCCCCGGGGCTCGCCCGCGGGACCGGGCGGCATACCGGATGGGTGAGGTAAGCGATGACCTCGTCGCGCTGCTCGACGCTGCCGGGGTGGACCGCGCGCACGTGGTGGGCCACGACTGGGGCGGCAGTGCCGCGTGGTCCCTGGCGAACCTGCACCCGGACCGGGTCGCCTCCCTGACCGTCCTGTCCACCCCGCACCCGGCGGCGATGCGGTGGGCGTGGACCCACACCCGTCAGGCACTGACCAGCTGGTACATGCTCTTCTTCCAGCTCCCCTGGCTGCCCGAGCGCCTCTTCGCCCCGCGGCTGCCGGGGTTCCTCCGCAGCAGCGGGGTGCCGGCCGAACAGGCCCAACGGTATGTCGCGCGGCTGGCTCAGCCGGGGGCGCTCACTGCGGCCCTCGGCTGGTACCGCGGGATCCCGGCGACGATGCGCGCCGGCGGCGGGGGCGGGCGGACCCGCGTGCCGACGACCTACGTGTGGGGGCGGCACGACATCGCGCTCGACCGACCGGCCGCCGAGAAGACGGCCGAGTTCGTGGCCGGGCCCTACGAGTTCATCGAGCTCGACGCCGGGCACTGGCTGCCCGAGCGCGAGCCCGGCGCGGTCGCCGATGCGGTCCTCGCCCGGGTGCGCAGTGCCGGGGAGACCGGCGCGCAGCCGGGCGCCTGAGCAGTCACGGTCGAGGTCTGCACGCGACGCGCGTGCCGACCTCGCCTGTCCCGCCTGGCGCGCATGGCGCGGCTGGCGCGCGGACGGGCAGGGTCTTCTCGGTCAGGCCTTCGCCGGCGCGGGGGCCGGCACGAGCGAGGCGCCCCACGCCTGGGCCCTGGCCCGCTCCCCCTTGCTCAGCGGCCCCTCGGTGCCCTCGACGACGAAGCCCTGGGGCGGGGCCACCAGCTCATAGCCGTGGTGGCGCAGCCGGCGGGCGATGCCGTGGGCGGCACCCCCGGCCAGGTGGGAGCCCAACCGGGTGTCGAACGCCGCGGCCCGGTGGCCCCGGCTCACGTGGGGCAGGGTGCCGAACCAGTCGCGCAGCCCCGGCCCCTCGGCCCCGGGCTCGGCGTCGAGGTGCAGCCCCTTGCCCTCGGCCTTCTTCTCCTCGCCCTCCAGCCCCGACCGGCGGCTGCGCCCGGAGGTCATCCCCCGGATGTGGGTCGGGCCGCCGACGATGACCAGGTCGGCGTCGCGGACGTCGTCGGGCGTGGCCTCGCCGGCCCGCACCAGGCGCACGCGGGCGTGCTGGTCGGCGTGCCGGACCCCCTCCCCGATCGCCTCCGCGATGGCGTGCGTGTTGCCGAACAGGCTCTCGTAAACGATCACGACGTCCATGTCGCACCTCCTGCCAGCAGCCTTGCCCGACCGGCCGGGCGCGGTGCAGGGCAGATGGTCCCGCGCGGGCCGACCCCCTCGATCCTGGTGTCCAAGGTCATACCCGCAGGCAGCCGGCCACGGGGCTGGAGCAGGCCGAGGCCGTCCTGACAAGGGCCCTGAGGCCTTTCCGGATGCCCGGTTCAGAGCCGATCCCGGCTAAACTCGAGCGCCAGTCCCCCCTGCGAGGGCGGTCCCCACGCCGCCCGACGGGTTGGCTTGTGCCATGCCCGTCTGAGCCGCCGCACGCGGTCCGCGCCCCCGACGCCGAGGATCCTCGACGCCCGTGAAACGCCTGCCCACCCTGATCGTCTCTGCGCTGGCCGTGCTCGCCCTGAATGCGACGCCGGCCGTGGCCCACAGCCTCTCCGAGGACGTCGACTCGCTGCCCGCGATGACCGGCGCACCTCACGGCGACGTGCTGCTCAACGACAAGAAGGGCCACGTCGTCGAGGCCTTCGGCGACCTGGCCCACGCCCAGCACGTCGTGGTGCTCGTCCCAGGGGTGGGCTGGAACGGCGCGACGCTGCTGGACGAGTCGCAGGCGACGCGCCGCCACCCGGCCGTGCAGGCCCGCGGCATCCTGGCCGAGGCCAACGCCATGGACCCGCACACCCGCACCGCGGTCGTGGTGTGGCTGGACTACGACGCGCCGACCACCGTGGACCTAGACGCCGCCGAGAGCGCCCGCGCGATCCAGGGCGCACCGCGCCTCTCCAGCTACGTGAACCACCTGTCCCGACTGACCGACGTCAGCGTCGTCTGCCACAGCTACGGGGCCGTCGTGTGTGCCCACGCCGCATCGACGATGAAGGCCCGCGACATCGTCGCGGTCGGCGCGCCGGGCATGGACGTCAGCACCGTCGGGCAGCTGCACGCCAAGCCGCGGATCTGGGCCGGGACCGCCCCCGACGACCCCATCTCGATGGTGCCGCACACCACCATCGGCGACCTCGGGCACGGGGCCGACCCCACCGACCCGGGCTTCGGCGCCCGCCGCCTGCCCACGGGCACGGCCCACGGCCACAACGGCTACTTCTCGCCGGACACCCTCTCCCTGCTCAACATCACGCGCATCGCGCTCGGCCGCATCGACGAGGTCAGCGACAAGCGCAGCTGACCCTTCCCGACCCGAGCAGCAGGTGTGCCGCGTGCCCACCGGGCGCGCGGCATACCTGTCTGTCCCGCGAGGTTCAGGCGCGCTCGACCGCGCCGGCCCACACCCACGTCTGGTAGACGTGGGGCGGCGCACCCCAGGTGACGCGGACGGCCCGCTTGGTCCAGGCGATGGCGTGGGCGCGCACGAGCTCCTCGACCCCGTCCTCCCAGACGACCCAGGCCATGACCCGTGCGGGCTGCGCCGCCGTCGTGACGTCGAGGTTGCCGAGCTGCTCGGGCGCCAGGCTGCGGGGCTGGCGCTTGGCGAGCCGTGGCACGTCGGTCATGGGCCCAGCGTATCGAACATGCGTTCTATCCCGCGGCCGGTCCCTCGAATCCCGGCGCCCTGCGCGTGGCTCAGAGGTGGCTGTAGGCCGCCAGCCACGCGTCGGCGATGACCCGGGCGCCGGCCGGGCTGGGGTGGACGCTGTCCGGGGCGAGGTCGTCCCCTCCCACGCCGCCGGGGGCCTGGTTCATGAGTGTGTCCAGGGGGACGAACTGCGCCCCGAACTCGTCGGCGAGCCCGGCCACGACCACTCGCCTGGGGTCGAGGTCCTCGCGCCACCCCTGTCGCGAGGCGTCCGTGGGGGTGAGGAACGGCTCCATCAGGATGAGCCGCGGAGCGCACTCCCGCTGCGCAGCAGCCAGGATGGCCCTGTAGTCCTGCTCGAACTCCTCGACGCTGGTCGCGATCCCGTCCTCGTAGCGCCGCCACGCCTCGTTGACCCCGATCAGGACGGTGAGCACGGCCGGATTGAGCTCGATGACGTCGCGCTGCCAGCGGCTGCGCAGGTCGCACACCCGGTCGCCGCTGATGCCGCGGTTGATGACGCGCCGGGAGTCTCCGGCCGCCGCCAGGGCGTCCGCGGCGCGGCGGACCCAGCCCTGTCCGAGGCCGTCGGCGTCCTGGTCCCGGTCGGCGTCGGTGATGCTGTCACCGATCATGACCAGGGGTCGGTGGGCGTCGAGCTCGTCGTGGTGCATGGTGCCCTCCTGCCTGGGGTTGGTTTCCCACTGGAGTCAACCGTGGCCCAGCGGCGCGCAGCCCGGCGGGTCGCCCCTTCCCCGCGCCGGATCGCCAACACGAGCGGGCTGGCGCTGCGAGGATGCCGGGGTGGACGGAAGCGTGCAGATGTGGGCGCCGCTGCTCGTCGGAGTGGTCGCGATCGGGTTCTGGGCCTGGTGCCTCGTCGACTTCACCAGGACGGACGAGCGGGACATCCGCACGCTTCCCAGGCCGGTGTGGCTCGTCGTCCTGGTGCTGGGGAATGCCGCCGGGGCGCTGCTGTGGTTCTTCCTCGGACGGCCGCAGCCACCGGCCCGACGCTAGCTAGTGCACGCACCTACGCCCGGGGCAGCAATGCTGATGGCCGCGGGCAACACGGTTGGCAGCAAAGCGCGCCGGCCTCCTGGACGCTGCCTGCAGCCGGGTTCTCCTGGCGCGCACCGTCGCCGCGACAGGCGCCCGGCGGGCGCTACCGGCTACTTGAAGTAGGCCCACCCACCGCCTTGCTCGACGCGGTGGCTGCTGTCGAAGCCGACGCTGACGTGCCGGGGGTCGGGCCAGCCGACTTTGGCGAACTCCTCCTGCACGGCGTCGCGCAGCTGCTCCAGCCAGGTGCGCAGCGGCCGGCCCAGGTTCTCCTGCGTCCCGCCGAGCTGCCCCTCCACCGGGAAGTACCACTCGGGCAGCTGGTCGTCCGGGGAGCCGGACAGGAGCACCCACACGACCAGGTTGCCCGGGTCGATGTCGACCGCTCCGTACCAGAACACCTGGTCGACGCGGATCCCGTCGCTCGTGGTGCCTTGGAGGCGATGCCGGCTCGCTCGACCTGCCCGGTCCGCCTGGTGTCGTTCGCCGCCTCCCCGTCGTCGCTGCCGGCCAAGTGCTCGCGCGATGCGGTCGCGTATCTCCCCCATGGCGCCAGCGTATGCGCCGCGCGGAGACTTCCCTGAACAGCAGAAACGCCCTCGCGAGGAGGGCGCTTCTGTGGTGGAGCCGCCTATCGGAATCGAACCGATGACCTATTCATTACGAGTGAATCGCTCTGGCCGACTGAGCTAAGGCGGCAAGTGACCCGAGGGGCACGAGCGACGAGTATACGGAAGATGTCCCGAATCTCCGAACCGGGCCCGCGGCGCGTCACGACCAGCACCGCGGGACCCGGACGGAGGCCCGTCGCGGCCCCTCAGGAGGCGGCACTCAGCAGCGCAGCCCGGCCTTCGGGACGGTCCCCTTGAGCAGGTAGGCGTCGATCGCGCCGTCCAGGCAGGAGTTGGCCCGCATGTATGCCGTGTGGCCGTCGCCGTTGAACGTCACCAGGTGCCCGTTGGCCAGCTCGGACGCGAGGCGCTGGGACCACGCGTAAGGGGTGGCCGGGTCGCGGGTGGTGCCGACGACCACGATCGGGCCGCTGCCGGCCGCCGAGATCTTCTTCGGCGCGTTGTTAGCCGGCACCGGCCAGTAGCCGCACGGCACCGAGCTCCACGCCAGGAACGGCCCCCAGGTCGGCGCCGCGACCGAGTCCTTGCGGGCCTCGGCCTCGTAGTGCGCCGTGTCCGAGCTGTCCTTGCGGTCCAGGCAGTTCACCGCGTAGATGACCTGCATGAGGTTGCCGTTGTAGGTGCCGTCCTGGTTGCGCTCGGCATAGAGGTTGGCCAGGCGCATCAACGGGTTGCCGTCGCCGTTGAAGGCCGCGCTCAGGGCGTCGGTCAGCTGGCTCCAGGCCCCCTGGTCATACATCGCGGCAGCGATGCCCAGCGAGGCCCACCCCTCGGTGAGCTGGTGCACGTCGGGGTCGCGGATCGGGATCGGCTTGGCGTCGACCTGCTTGAGGAAGTCCTGCAGCCGCTTGATCCCGGCGTCGACGGAGCTGCCCAGCGGACAACCGCCGCCGGAGACGCAGTCCTGCACGTAGGCCCGTGTGGCCGTCTCGAAGCCCGCGGCCTGACCGGCGTTGACCTCGCTGGAGGTCAGGTCCGGGGCGACGACGCCGTCGAGCACGAAGCGCCCGACCAGCTGGGGGAACAGGTCGGCGTAGGTCGCCCCGAGGAACGTGCCGTAGGACTTGCCGAGGTAGTTGAGCTTCTTCTCCCCGAGGACCGCCCGCAGGATGTCCATGTCCTTGGCCGCCTCGATGGTCGAGACGTGCCCCAGCAGCGGGCCGCCGTTCTCCTTGCACTTCGTGGCGAAGTCCTTCGCCCCCTGGACGAAGCGCTGCTCCTCCGCCTGGTTGTCCGGCGTCGGGTCGGCGCCGAGGAAGCTGTCGAGCTCCCGGTCGTCGAGGCAGGTGATCGGCGAGGAGGACCCGACCCCGCGCGGGTCGAAGCCCACCAGGTCGTAGGAGCGCAGCACGGCTGGGCTGGCAACGCTGTCGGGGTTCGCGGCGTACTCCACGCCCGAGCCGCCCGGGCCACCGGGGTTGACCACGAGCGAGCCCTTGGACGTCCCCCGCGCCGGCACCTTGAGCACGGCGATCTTGACCGTCTCGCCGTCCGGCTTGGCGTAGTCGACCGGCACGGTCATGCGGGCGCACTGGAAGTTGCCGCAGTCCCGCCAGGCCAGCTTCTGGGAGTAGAACTTCGCCAGCGACTCCTGGCCGGTGGGCGGCGGCTGCGGGGCCACAGATGCCGACCCTGAGCTGGTCGAGCCCTTGTTGTCGTCGTGGGACACGAACGGGATGACCGCGCATGCCGATGTGGTGAGCATGACCGCGACCGCGGCCCCGATAGCCCCCGTGAACCTCACGTCCGTGACTCCCTCGTCTCGCGCTGCGCCGAACCTGACGGTATCCCGAACGGCCACCACCGGGGCAAACGCCGGCCACAGCCCGGACGACCGCGGCTCAGCGCGCTCTCAGCGAGGAAGCCGCAGGGAGATCGCCATCGCCTCCAGCGCCAGCAGCGGGGCGACGTTGGCGTCGATCCGCTCACGGGCCAGGCCGATGGCGTCCATCGCACCGAGCAGCTGCTCGGAGGTCATCACCTGGGCCAGGCGCCGCACCTGGTCGGCCATGTCCTGGTTGACGAGGGCGACCGGGGTGCCGCACCGCACGATCAGGGCGTCGCGGTAGACCGACAGAAGGTCGACCAGCGAGCGGTCCACCACGTCCCGGGCGAACCGGGTGGCCCGGGTCTTCTGCTCCTTCTCCAGGGCCGCGATCTGCGAGCGCACGTGCGGCGGCTGGGTGCGCGACGACGCGTCGGCCCCCAGGGTCTCCATGAGCCGGGCCTTCTCCGCGGCGTCTCGCTCACCCGAGGAGGCCGAGGACTCCTCGTCGGCGATCGCGGCGAGGTCGGCGGCGGCCCCGACCGCGTCGCCGACGGTGCGGATCTTGCCGGCCAGCAGGATGACGTCGCGCCGGCGGATCCGGGCCCCCTCGTCCTTGGCGAGCCGCCGCGCCAGACCCACGTGGCTCTGGGCCGCGCGGGCGGCATACATCGCCATCGGCTCGTCGACGCCGTCGCGGCGCACCAGCAGCTCGGCGACCGCCTCCACCGGAGGGGTGCGCAGCCGCACGTGCCGGGACCGGCTGCGGATGGTGATGATGACGTCCTCCAGCGAGGGCGCGCACAGGACCCAGACGGTGCGTGCGACCGGCTCTTCCAGGGCCTTGAGCAGGGCGTCGGCGGCGCGCTCGGTGAGCCGGTCGGCGTCCTCGATGATGATGACCCGCCACGGCCCCACCGAGGGCCGGTGGGCTGCGAGCGCGACGAGGTCGCGGGCCTGCTCGACCTTGATCGACAGGCCCTCGGTGGACAGCACGGTGACGTCGGAGTGGGTGCCGTCGACCGCCGTGCGGCACTCCCGGCAGGTGCCGCAGCCACCCTCGGGGCACTGCAGCGCGGCGGCGAACGCCCGGGCGGCGACGGACCGCCCGGAGCCGGGTGGACCGGTCAGCAGCCAGGCGTGCGTCATGGAGCCGGGCTCGCGGATCGCACGGCTCAGCGTGTCGACGGCGCTGTCCTGGCCGACGACCTGCTCCCAGACGCTCATGGGTGCACTTCTACCAGTGAGCCCAGACGCTCCCTCACCCGGCGGTGGATCTCCTCCGGCGGGAGGGCGGCGTCCACCACGAGGTAGCGCTCGGGTTCGGCCGCCGCCAGCTCGAGGTAGTGCTCGCGCACCCGCGCGTGGAACGCGTCCGGCTCGGACTCCAGCCGGTCGTGGACGTCGCCGCGCCGGGCCCGCCCCACCTCGGGGGTGACGTCCAGCAGCACCGTCAGCGCCGGGCGAAGTCCGCACGTGGCCCACCGCGACAGCTGCAGCACCTCCTGCGCGCCCAGGTCCCGCCCGGCCCCCTGGTAGGCCACCGAGGAGTCGACGTAGCGGTCGGTGATGACCACGTCGCCGCGACGCAGCGCCGGCACGACCACCGTCTCGACGTGGTGCGCCCGGTCGGCGGCATAGAGCAGCGCCTCGGCGCGCGGCGCAATGTGCGTGCCGTGCAGCACGATCTCCCGGATCCGTTGTCCCGCAGGCGTTCCGCCCGGCTCGCGGGTGACGACCACGGTGCGCCCGAGCGACTCCAGCCACTCGCGCAGCAACGCGCCCTGGGTGGACTTGCCGGCGCCGTCGCCCCCCTCCAGTGCGATGAACAGCCCGGGCAGCTCCCCGTATGCCGGGTGGTCGCCATCGGGCAGGGCAGCCGGGGACGCGGCGTGCACCTCCGCGGCGGTGGGCGTTCCGGTGCTCGCGGCGGCGCCCGTGTGGTGGGGTCGTGCGTGGTGGTTGGTGTTGGTGCGCAGCGCGTCGCTGAGGTCGCTCAAGAGCGGGACTCCCTTGCGGTCGTCCATCTGCCGGTAGGCGAGGACGCCGGTGATGATCGTGGCGATGCCGGCCACGAAGAACGTGACCATGGCGCCGGTGTAGGTGAGGCTGACGGTGCCGATGTTGATGGTGAACGGCAGGTTGAGCAGGCTGTCGAAGCCCGCGGCAAGCAGCGGCGCCGCCGCCAGGACTCCGACGAGGACGACCCGCACGAGGGACTGGACGAAGGCGAAGGTGCGGCCGCGGACCTCGTCCTCGACCTCCAGCCCGAGCAGGGTGTAGCCGCAGACCCACGAGACGCCACCGGCGGCGCCGAGGACCACGGTCACGAGGGCGACGATGACGATGTTGGGGATCAGCGACAGCACGACCATCACCGCTCCGGCGACGGTCAGGGACAGGCCGAACAGTCGCCGCCGGGAGAATCCGGCCAGGAACCTCGGCCCGAGCGCCATGCCCAGCGCCATCCCGAGGAAGACCATGGCGAAGAGCACGCCGTAGCCGGCGGCGCCCGCGCCGAGGTCCTTGACGAAGCGCTGGGCCAGGCCGATGACCAGGCCACCGGCCGCGAAGGCGCCGAGCATCCCGGCGACCAGGCCGCGCACGAGCGGGGTGCGCACGACGAACTCCCAGCCGTCGACGATCGTGCGCCACAGCGTCTCGGCTCGGGCGCTGACCTCGTGGGCCACCGGCGGGAAGGTGATCGTCCAGACGACGACCGCGCTCACGAGGAAGGTCAGGGCGTCGACCCAGAGCGCGAGGTAGTCCCCGGAGGCGTCGAGCCCGGGGATGACCGCGTGCAGCGGGGCGTTGACCAGGGCCAGGCCGGAGAACAGCAGCGCGGCCACGGGTGCGGTCCCGTAGTCGGCGACGAGGCTGAGCTGGTTGGCGGTCTCCAGCTTGTCGCGGGGCACGAAGTTGGGCATCGCCGCCTCCTTGGCGGGCGCCCAGAAGAGGCCGACGCACTCGATGAGCAGCGTCGCGACGTAGAGCCACCACAGGGTCCCGACGAGGGGGATCGTGGCGATCAGCACGAACCGCAGCGCGTCGCCGACGATCATCACGGTCCGTCGGCTGAACCGGTCGGCCAGGGCCCCGGCGAGCGGGCCGAAGATGATGGCCGGCGCGAGCCGCAGGATGAAGATGCCGGAGACGGCGAGGTACTCCGTGGCAGGGCTGGTGGCCAGCGTGCCGGCCAGGGAGGTGGTGGCGAGGATGCCCAGCCAGTCCCCGAAGCTGGACAGCGCGAAGGTGGCCCAGAGCCGGCGGAACGAGGTGATGGCGAGCACACCGCGCACGTCGCCGGCGAAACCCGCCGTCGGGGAGTGCTCTGGCTGGCTCACACCGTGAGCCTAGGCCAGAGCGCCCCCGAGGAGGCCTAGCTCGCCGACCCCGTGGCGCGCGCGGCGTTGGCGTACATCGCGTCGTGGACGTAGTGCGCCATGCCGGGACGGATCTCGTCGTAGGTCGCCGTGAACCGCGGGTCGCTGACGTAGAGGTCGGCCAGGCCCTGGTGCATCTCGGGCGAGCACGCGTAGAACCGGCGGTCGATGTGCAGCCGGTGCGCCTCGGCCGCGTCCATCGCGGCCGTGCTGGTCGGAGGCTCCCCGGCGTCCATCGCCGCGATGAACGCCGCGTGCAGCGCGTCGCTCTCCTCCTTGACCTCGGCCCAGTCGGCCTTGGTGTAGTGCTTCGTGCGCTGCTGCGACTGCTTCCAGGCGTCGGTCTCGCCCCAGCGCTCCTCCGCCTCGGCCTGGCTGTCGTAGAAGCCCTCCCCGAAGAGCTCCAACATGTCGTCGTGCGTGGCTGGCTGGTTGTTCATCTCTCGCTCCAGTGCTCGGTCGATGGCCGTCACGAGATCGCGCATCTCGTCGAGCCGGGACATGACCGCTGCGCGTTGACGACGCAGGTGGGACTCCACCGAGTCGGGGTGCTCGAGCAGGAGGGCGATGTCCTCCAGGGCGAACCCGAGCCGGCGGTAGACCACCACGTGCTGCAGGCGCGTGACGTCGCCCCCGGTGTAGAGCCGGTAGCCCGCCGCCGTGCGTCCGCTCGGCGTCAGAAGCCCGATCTCGTCGTAGTGGTGCAGTGTCCGCACCGTCACGCCGAACCGCTCGGCCACCTGCCCCACCGTCAGGGCCTCACCCACCCGCGTCGTCCCGGTCATGGCTCGACTATGGGCCCTCACGTCGCGTGAGGGTCAACACCCTTTCCCGGTATGCCGTGTTGCCGGCTCATCGGGGTGGCGGGTGGCTCAGATCGGCTCGGCCATGGGGAACGGCACCGTCAGCAGGCCCAGCCGCGTGCGCACGTGGTAGCGCGTGCGGGCCCGTTTCTCGATGACCCCCGTCAGCCCGGCGTAGCGGCCGGAGCCACCCACCCGCACCGTCGCGCCGACCGGCAGCGCCACCGCCTCGGCCGGTGCGTGCGAGCCCGCCGGACCGGCACCGCGGGCGGCCACGGGCTCGGCGGGAGCGGCTGCCCGCCGCCGCAGCCGGGCCAGCTCGCGGTCGTAGCCGGGGTCCATCGGCACGACCTGGCCCCGCAGCCGCCACTCCACGACGTGGCGGGGGTCGAACGTGCGCGAGCAGCGCCCGCAGGTGACGACCCGGGTGGGTCGGCGGTGCCGGCTCGTCGTGTGCCCGGCCGGGCACGTGCCGGTCCACGGCGCCGGGGGCCGGGCGGCGTCCGGGGACACGCACCGCTGGCCGGAGCAGCCGATCTCCAGGGCCTTGGCCCGCCACACAGCGTCGTGGCCGTGCTCGGCCCCGACGAGGGCGTGGGCGACCTCGTGCAGCACGGTGTCGCGGACCTCGTCCTCGCTGTGCAGTGCGGTGATGGCCCGGCTCAGCCCGATCTGGCGCCGGGCCGGGCGGCACACCCCGGCCCGGGTCTTGGCGTTGTCGAACACGAGCTGCCAGTGCCCGAGGCCGTGCCGGTCCATCAGTGCCCGGCCCATCCGCCGCGCGTCGTCGAGGTCCATCGCCCACTCCTGCTGTCGAACTGGTGTCCTAATGGTGGCCGACGCTAGGGCCGGCCACCGACAGCAGGGTCAGGCCTTCTTGGCCGCGGTCTTCTTCGCGGCGGTCTTGCGGGCCGTCGTCTTCTTCGCCGTCGTCTTCTTCGCGGTCGTCTTCTTGGCCGCCCGCTTGCGGGTCGCCGGGCCCTTGGCCCGCTTCTCGGCCAGCAGCTCGGCGCCGCGCTCGGGGGTGATCGACTCGGGGTCGTCGTCCTTGCGCAGGGTCGCGTTGGTCTCGCCGTCGGTGACGTAGGGGCCGAAGCGGCCGTCCTTGACCACCATCGGCTTGCCCGACACGGGGTCGTTCCCGAGCTCCTTCAGCGGCGCCGTCGCCGCCCGGCCGCGCTGCTTGGGCTGGGCGTAGATCGCGAGCGCCTCCTCCTCGGTGATCGTGAAGAGCTGCGCCTCGGAGGTCAGCGAGCGCGAGTCGGTCCCCTTCTTCAGGTAGGGGCCGTAGCGACCGTTCTGGGCGGTGATCTCCTCGCCGTTCTCGGGGTCCTTGCCGACGACCCGGGGCAGGCTGAGCAGCTGCAGCGCCGTGTCGAGCTCGATCGTGGCGAGGTCCATGTCCTTGAACAGGCTGGCCGTGCGCGGCTTGATCTTGCTCTTGCCCTTGAGGGCCGCCAGCTCCTCCGGCAGCACCTCGGTGACGTAGGGGCCGTAGCGGCCGGCCTTGGCGACGATGTCGCGGCCGGTCTCGGGGTCCTGGCCGAGGACCCGGCCGTCGTCGGCCGCGGCCTCGAGCAGCTCGCGGGCCTTCTCCGGGGTCATCTCGTCCGGGGCGACCTCGTCGTTGATCGTGGCGCGACGGGTCTCCGTCGCGGCACCCTCGGCGACCTCGCCGGTCGTGGCGTCGACCCCGGAGGGCACGACCTCCTCGACGTAGGGGCCGTAGCGCCCGACGCGCACGACCATGCCGTCGCCGATCTCGATCGTGGAGATCTCGCGGGCGTCGATCTCCCCGAGGTCGTCGACCAGGTGGCGCAGCCCCTCCGCGGAGGTGGCCTCGTCACCGAAGTAGAAGCGCTTGAGCCAGTCGACCCGGCCCTCCTGGCCGCCGGCGATGCGGTCGAGGTCCTCCTCCATGGCCGCGGTGAAGTCGTAGTCGACCAGCTTGGGGAAGTGCTCCTCCAGCAGGCGGGTCACCGCGAACGCCAGCCAGGTCGGGATCAGCGCCGAGCCACGGTTGCGCACGTAGCCGCGGTCCTGGATCGTGCCGACCGTCGCCGCGTAGGTCGACGGTCGCCCGATCCCCTTCTCCTCCATGGCCTTCACGAGGGTCGCCTCGGTGTATCGCGCGGGCGGGCTGGTCTCGTGGCCGTCGGCCTCCGCACGCAGCACCTCGAGCGCGACACCCACGCTGAGCTTGGGCAGGCGACGCTCCTCGTCGGCGCGCTCGGCCTTGGCCACGGCCTCGTCGTCGCGACCCTCCTCGTAGGCAGCCAAGAAGCCGCGGAAGGTGATGACGGTGCCGCTGGCGGAGAACTCGACCACCCGGCCGTCTGCCAGGGTGGCGCCGAGCTTGACCGTGGCGGTCGAGCCGCGGGCATCGGCCATCTGCGAGGCGACGGTGCGCTTCCAGATCAGCTCGTAGAGCGCGAACTCCTCGCCGCGCAGCTCGCCGGCGACCTGGGCCGGGGTGCGGAAGCGGTCACCCGCGGGGCGGATCGCCTCGTGCGCCTCCTGGGCGTTCTTGACCTTGCCCTCGTAGCGGCGGGGCGCGTCGGGGACGTACTCCGCGCCATACAGGTCGCGGGCCTGGCTGCGGGCCGCGGTGGTCGCGGCCTCGGACAGCGTGGTGCTGTCCGTACGCATGTAGGTGATGTAGCCGTTCTCGTAGAGCCGCTGGGCCACGCGCATGGCGTTCTTGCTGGACAGGCGCAGCTTGCGGCTGGCCTCCTGCTGCAGCGTGGAGGTGGTGAACGGCGCCGACGGACGGCGGGTGTAGGGCTTCTCCTGCACGTCGGTGACGGCGACGGCGGCGGCCCGCACGCCCTCGGCGATCGCGTGGGCGGTGGCCTCGTCGAGGTGGACGACGTTGGCACCCTTGAGCCGGCCGTCGTCACCGAAGTCGCGGCCGGTCGCGACGCGCTTGGCGTCGACCGTGGTCAGCCGCGCGGTGAAGGCCTGACCGGCCGAGCCCTGAGGTGCGAAGTCGCCCTCGACGTCCCAGTAGGACGCCTTGCGGAACGCCATCCGCTCGCGCTCCCGCTCGACGACCATGCGGGTGGCCACGGACTGCACGCGGCCGGCCGACAGGCCCTGGCGGACCTTGCGCCACAGCACCGGGGAGACCTCGTAGCCGTAGAGGCGGTCGAGGATGCGCCGGGTCTCCTGGGCGTCGACGAGGCGGGTGTCGAGCTCGCGGGTCTCGTTGGCGGCGCGCTGGATCGCCTCCTTGGTGATCTCGTGGAACACCATGCGCTTGACCGGCACCTTGGGCTTGAGGACCTCGAGCAGGTGCCACGCGATGGCCTCGCCCTCGCGGTCCTCATCAGTGGCGAGCAGGAGCTCGTCGGCGTCCTTGAGCAGCCGCTTGAGCTCGGCGACCTTCTTCTTCTTGTCGGGGTCGACCACGTAGTAGGCGTCGAAGCCGTTGTCGACGTCCACGGCGAACCGGCCGTAGGGCCCCTTCTTCATGTCCGCCGGCAGCTCGCTGGGGTTGGGCAGGTCGCGGATGTGGCCGACCGAGGCCTCGACGTCGTAGTCCTTGCCCAGGTAGCCGGCGATCGTCTTGGCCTTGGCGGGCGACTCGACGATGACCAGGCGACGGCCTGTGGTGCTGCTCATGGGTACCCCACTTTCGGTTCACAGGACCTCGTGCAGCGGATTCGTCGCTGCTCGGACGGGGTCATGCGTCTCAGACGGTAAGGCATGGAATCGGGCACCACGAACCGCGGCAGGCCGGAAAGGGGACTTGTGTCCCGACATACCGGGATCTGCGTCACGCACGGAACGGACATGTAGTTGAATATTAAACCGACCTGCGCGTATGCTGGTCAGGTGACCGAAGCCACCCCTGACAGCCGTATGCCGGTGCTCTACCTCAGCCACGGAGCGCCGCCGCTGGCGGACGACCAGACCTGGACGCGCGAGCTCGCGCAGTGGTCGGCCGGGATGGCGCGCCCCACCAACATCCTCGTGGTCTCCGCCCACTGGGAGGAGGCGCCGCTCGCGCTGTCCGCGACGACGGCAGTGCCGCTCGTCTATGACTTCTGGGGCTTCCCGCAGCGCTACTACGAGGTGACGTATGACGCGCCCGGCGCACCCGAGCTCGCCGCCGACGTCACAAAGCTGCTGCACTCCCCCGCCACGCCGGTGCACCAGGACACCCGGCGCGGGCTGGACCACGGCGCCTACGTGCCGCTGGTCGAGATGTACCCCGAGGCCGACATCCCCGTGCTCCAGATGTCGATGCCGACGCTGGACCCGCAGCGGCTCTTCGAGATCGGCCGCACCCTGGCGCCGCTGCGCGAGCAGGGGACGCTGATCCTCGGGTCGGGGTTCACCACGCACAACCTCTCGGAGTTCAACCCCCGGCTGCCGGCCGACTCCCCCGCGCCGGGCTGGTCGACCGAGTTCGACGCGTGGGCCCGGGAGGTCATGGCTGCCGGCGACGTCGACGCGCTGATGGACTTCCTGCACAAGGCCCCGGCGGCGCGGCGCGCCCACCCGCGGACCGAGCACTTCGCGCCGCTGTTCGTGTCGTTGGGCGCCGCGTTCGAGACCGGCACGCCCGACAACCAGTCCGTCATCGACGGCTTCTGGTACGGCCTGTCCAAGCGCTCCTGGCAGCTCAACTGAGCCCCGCCGCGCGCCGCCCGACCCTCGCCCCACCTCGCTCGCCCCGGGACCTGCCCACGATCCCGGGATTTGCCCCCGCGACCCCGTGGGCGCCCGGCGGGCTCGAGTCACACACCCCGGGTCGGCGGGCAGACCCGGGGTCGACGCGAGGTCCATGGCACAGTGGCGCGCCATGGACCTCGACGCGCTGACCGACCAGGTCGAGCAGATCTCCCACGTCTACGCCCAACGCTTCGGCATCGACCGGGACGCCACGTGGTTCCTGCTCAAGCTGCAGGAGGAGGTCGGTGAGCTCACCCAGGCCCAGCTCATGCGCGACGGCCAGGCCCGCACCAAGGGCCTGACGCCGGACGAGCTCGACGCGGCGTTCCGCTCCGAGGTGGCCGACGTGCTGTGCCAGACGCTGCTCCTGGCCCGGCACCACGGCATCGACATCGAGGCCGAGGTCGAGCGCAAGTGGCTCGTCTGGCGCGACGCGCTGGCCTCACCCGAGGCGGTCCTCCCCCACGAGCGCTGAGCGCCCCGGGGCGGCCGGCCCGGATCGGGCCGGTCAGGGCGGTCAGGCCAGGAGCAGGAAGCCGTCGGCGACGAGCTCGCGGATCGCCGGCAGCGCCTCCCGCTGCACCTCGGCGGCGTCGAGGTCGAGCAGCGCGGCGATCGCGCCGAGTGCCTGCCCGGCGGTCAGCTCGCCGTCACACACACTGACGAAGGCCGCCATGACGGTGTCCACCCGCACGGCCCGGCGCAGGCCGCTGCCCTGCCGGACGACGATGACACTCGGGTCCTCGGCGCCGGGCCGGGAGTGCCGCTCCTCGGTGACGTCCTCGGCGCAGCGCCACGCGGAGGTCAGCACCCCGTAGTCACCGTGGTCGGCCAGCCAGGTGCGTGCCCGCACGCCGGCCAGGATCGCCGGGCCCATCGGGGAGGACACCGGCCCGGCCTCCTCCACCAGCTCCACCCAGGTATCGCGGTCGGTCGCCGGCCGCTGCACCGTCACCACCCCGAAGCCCACGGACGCGACGCCGCGGGCCGCGAAGTCGGCCAGCCACGCGGCATACAGGGCCTCGTAGCCGGGCATGCCCGGCACGTGGCCGCCGTCGCGGGCCCAGAGCTCGGCGTACTGCGCGGGGTCCTGCACGTCGCGCTGGATGACCCACGCGTCCAGGCCGGTGCCCTCCAGCCAGCCGCGCACCCGCTCGCGCCAGTCGGCGCCCGCGGGGACCTCCCAGTTGCCGAGAAACTGCCCGATGCCGCCGGGCTCGAGGTGCTCGCCGATGCCGCGCACCACGGCCTCGACGAGGGCGTCGCCGGCCATCCCGCCGTCGCGGTACTCGAACAGCGGCACGTCGGCGACGCGGGGGGTGATGACGAAGGGCGGGTTGCTCACGATCAGCCCGAAGCGTTCGCCCGCCACCGGCTCGAAGAGGCTGCCGGCCCGCAGGTCGAGGTCGAGCCCGTTCAGCGCGGCGTTGAACCGGGCGAAGGCGAGCGCCCGCTCCGACAGGTCGGTGGCCACGATCGAGCCCGCATGGGCGGACAGGTGCAGCGCCTGGACCCCGCAGCCGGTGCCCATGTCGAGGGCCCGGTCGACCTGCGGCCGGGGCGTCCAGGCCGCGAGGGTCGTCGACGCGCCGCCGATGCCGAGGACGTGGTCGGGCGACAGCGTGGTGCCGGTGGCCATCTCGGACAGGTCGGAGGCCAGCCACCACGCATGGGTCTCGTCGGCGTGGGGGTGCAGGTCGCAGGTCGCGCGGACCGCCCCGTCGGCGACGCTGACGAGCCCGATCCGCTCGAGGCCGTCCAGCCCCGTCCGCGCGAAGACCCGCGAGACCGCCTCTGGCGCAACGGGCCGGCCCAGGGAGAACAGCCGCACCAGCGTGGCCACCGGGCTGCCGGCGTCGCGGGTGGCCAGGTCCGCGGGCAGCATCTGCTCACGGCCGAGCGCGTCGTTGGCGACCGGCCCCAGGGCCTCGGCGATGCCGTCGACCGTGAAGCCGGCCGCCTCGAGGTCCGCCCGCAGCGACGGCACCAGGTCGGGCAGCGGGCGGGGCGGCGGGCTCGCGGTCATGCCGGCCAGCCTAGGCGGCGGGCCGGCATGACCGGTTCGCCAGGCTCACGCCATGACGGCGTCCATCGCCTTCTTCAGCGCCTTCGGTGAGGTGGGCTTGGTCGGGGCGCTCTTCTTCTTCTCGAGCATCGTCGCCCCGAGCTCCTGCAGCTGCTTGCGCCCGAGGCCTTCGCGGACCTTGGGGAACCAGTCCTGCTCCTCCTCGTCCATGTGGTGGGTGACGGACTCGATCAGCACCGTGGTCTTGGCGTCGAAGCGCTCGTCCTCGGGCTTCATCGACCACAGCTCCATGCACAGGACGTCGGCCACGTGGTGCTCCTCATAGGACTCCAGGACGTCGTCCTCGAGCCCTGGCAGCAGCTTTCGGACCTCGGGGTACATCACCTCGTTCTCGAGGTAGGTGTGGATCGTCAGCAGCTCGATGATCTTCGTGACGACCTCACCCTTGCGGACGGTCGCGCCGTCACCGGCCTTCTCGAACTCCCGGAAGAGCTTGCGGACCTCCTTGTGGTCCTCCTTGAGCAGCACGATCGCGTCCGTCGACATGGGACTACCTCCGTCGCCAGGGAAAGGGCGCGGCGGCCACCTCGCCCACGCCACAGGTACCCGAGCCGCCGCGAGACAAACGGTGCCCCGCCCGGCGGCGCCCCCTCCTCAGCCGCCCGCCTGGGCCTCCAGCAGGGCGATGACGGCCCGCTCCACGCGGCGACGCACGGCGGGGTCCATGAGGTCGTCGTCCTCGAGCCGCTCCAGCGCGGCGGCGATGGTGCGCCCCGCGCCGAAGTGCTCGATCACCCGCGGGTCGACGTAGGAGCGGCGGGCCACCGCCGGGGTGTTGCCCAGCTCCTCCGCGACGACCTCCATCGCCGCCCGCTCGGCCCGGGTCCGCGCGGCCTTGGAGCTGGGCGCCTCGGCCCGGGCCAGGGCGACCGCGGCGACGACGGTGGCCCGCCAGGTGCGCAGGTCCTTGACCGTGTAGTCCTCCCCGGCGAGCTCCTTGAACCGGGCGTTGATGTCCTCGGCGTGGACCTCGCGCCAGGTGCGGCCCTCGCGGTAGACGAGCAGCCGGTCGCTGTCGCAGGCTGCCCGCCGCAGGGACCGGATCGCCGCGGCCAGCGGCTCGTCGCGCAGACTCACCGACCGCTGCAGCCCGCCCTTGGCGACGTACTCGAAGACGACCTCGCCGCGGCGCAGGACGACGTGCTCGCGCAGCAGGGTCGCCACCCCGTGGGTGCCGTTCTCCGTGGCATAGGTCTCCCCGCCGGTGCGAAAGACGCCGTAGTCGAGCATCCGCAGCGCTACGCCGAGCACCCGCTCGCGGCCCAGCGCCCGGGCCGTCAGGTCGGCCTCGACGGCCTCGCGCACCCGGTGGATCCCCTGCGCCAGGGTCAGCACGCGCAGGTGCTTGGCCTGGTTGCGGCTGGCGTGCCAGGCCTCGTGGTACAGGTACTGGCGCCGCCCGGCGTCGTCGACGCCCACCGCCTGGATGTGGCCGTTGGGCCACGGGCAGATCCACACGTCCCGCCAGGCCGGCGGGATCGCTAGGCCCGAGATCCGCTCGCGCACCTCGCGGACCACCGGCTGCCCGGCGACGTCCACGTAGGAGAACCCCCGACCCCGACGGAGGCGGCGCAGGCCGGGTCCGTCGGGCTTGCTACGACGCAGGCGCATGAGGGGTTGGTACCCCGGACGGCCCTCTCGTGCACGTCGCCACCCCGCACGGGTATGCCGTGCGGGGCCGGCCACGCAGGGACGGCCCCTCCGGGGTCCCCACCCTCGCGCGGCCGGTGCCGCGGCTCAGGTGGGGAGCTGGCGCAGCTCCACCATCTGCTCGGCGACCGCCCGCAGCTTCATGTTCCGGTCCTGGGAGTAGCGCCGCAGGATCGAGAACGCCTGGTCGGCGTTGAGGTTGAAGCGCTCCATGAGGATGCCCTGGGCCTGGCCGATGAGGTGCCGCGCGTCGACGGCCTTGCGCAGGCTCGACTCGTTGCGGGCCGACGCCAGCGCCACGGACGCGTGCCCGGCGAAGATCGTCGCGACCGCGACGTCCTCCTCGTCGAAGCGACCCGGCTCCACGGCATACAGGTTGAGCGCACCCATGGTGTTGTTGTGGGTGAACAGCCGCAGGCTGAGCACGCTGCGCACGCCGAGACCGGCGACCTGCCGGCACCAGTCGTGCCAGCGCTCCTCGGTGGTGGTGTCGTGGATGACGAAGGTGTCGTGGTCCCAGATGGCCTCCAGGCACGGACCCTCGCCGCACTGCATCTGCAGCTGGTCGGCTTTGTCCACCAACGGGTCGGTCGTGGCGGAGGTCTCGATGTCCTTGCCACCGTGGACCAGCATCACGCCGGCGCAGTCGCAGGCCAGGGCCTCCTTGGCGAACTGCGCCACCTTCTCGACCGTCTCGTCGACGTCCTTCTCCTGGTGCATACGGCGGGCCATCTCGGCGAAATCCGCCGCGAACGACGCGTCCACGCGACGTCCTCCTCGAATCCTGGAAGGGCAGGGGGTGGGAACAAGATGCACCAGCAGGCGCGCCGCGCGCCAGCGCCGCGCCCGACCTGTCCGGTATGCCCGGTTCAGTCCAGGGCGGAAAGGGCCTCCGGGCCCTCGGCGTCGACGTCCTCGACCGTCACCAGCGCGTCGCGCAACCGCCGCAGCAGGTCACGCAGCAGCCGGGAGACCTGCATCTGGCTGACCCCGAGCTCGGCCCCGATCTCGGCCTGCGTGAGCCCGCGGACGAACCGCATGACCAGGATCTGCCGCTCGCGCGGGGTGAGCGCGGTGATCACCGGCACCAGGGTCTGCAGCCGGTCGATCCGCTCGAACTCGTCGGTGACGTCCGGCACGAGGTCGCCCAGGGTGGCGCCCGCCTCGGCGTGGGCGGGGGCGTCCAGGGACAGCGGCGCGAAGCACCCCTCGACGGTCAGGGCCTCGCGCAGCTCCAGCAGGTCGACAGCCAGGGCATGAGCCAGCTCGGAGGCAGTGGCAGGACGACCCAGCGACTGCACCAGCTCGGGCTCGACCCCCTGGACGGCCCCCTGCAGCTCCTGGATCCGCCGCGGCGGGCGGACCGTCCAGGCGAAGTCACGGAAGTGGCGCTTGATCTCCCCCGAGATCGTCGGGTTGGCATAGGCCAGGAAGCTGGCCCCCTCCTCGGCGCGGAAGCCCCGGACCGCCTTGACCAGGCCCACGTAGGCGACCTGGAGCAGGTCCTCCCAGTCCACGCCGCGCCCGCGGTAGCGCGAGGCGATGCCCTCGGCGGTGCCGATGTTGAGCAGGAACGCCTCGTCCAGCAGGCGGGTGCGCTCCTCGGGGCAGACCGCCTGCGAGGCGTCCAGGAGCAGCTGCAGGGTCTGGTCGTTGCGGGTCGGCGCCGCCTCGACCGCGGCCTCGATCGCCGCGTCGACCGCGGCTTCGGCGAGCTCGGACCCGGCCGGGTCCGGAACGACGAGCTCCGGCTGCTCCAGCTCGGGGGCGGCCGAACCGGCGACCGGCGGGCCGATGTCTGCTGCGGAGGAGGGTGAAGCGGCCTGCGATGTCATATGACGCCCGTTCATCCGAACGTGGAGACATGGCACCGCTTCTGGACCTGTCGTTCGGTCACTAGAACACGGATGGGGTACCGGGCACAACCCCGCCAAAACCGGGGCACGTCGGACAACCCCCGCCTTGGTCCGGGGTACCGTGCCCAGTCGCTCGGCACCCCGGCTGGAGGTCGTTACCCCGCTCGCAAGCGGCCTAAACAACCCGAGGTCGTGGCAGGCTGCGGCGCATGAGCAGCGCCACCGACTCCTCCGACGACGCCCGGCCCGGCGAGACCCCGACCCAGCGCGCCGACCGCAACTGGGACGAGCTGCTGCAGGAGCTGCGGGTCACCCAGACCGGTGTCCAGATCCTGACCGGCTTCCTGCTCACGCTCCCCTTCCAGCAGCGCTTCGCGCGCCTCGACGCCGTGGAGAAGGGCATCTACCTCACCGCGGTGATCCTCGGCGTGACCGCCATCGCGCTGCTGATCGCCCCCGTCAGCTCGCACCGCCTGCTGTTCCACAAGCACCGCAAGCAGGTCCTCGTGGAGACCGCGAACCGCTTCGCCAAGGCCGGCCTGGTCGCGCTCGCCCTCACGGTGGGTGCCGTCATCCTGCTGGTCTTCGACGTCGTGCTCGGTCGGGGCGTGGCCGTCGCCGTCGCCACCGCCGTGCTGGTCGTCTTCCTCATCAGCTGGTTCGTCGTGCCCGTCGCGGTCCTGGCCCGCGACCGGACCCGCCCCTGACACCCCCTCGCCCCACGCACCGCGGCCAGCCACCCTCCCGGGTGACCGGCCGCGAATACGACTGGCTGGTATGCCGTGTGGCTCAGTCCGCGGTGGCTGAGACCGTGGCGGGCGGCTGCTCCACCGTCGGCGTGCCACCGGTGTCGTCCCCGCCCGCGATCGAGATGTCGCGGCGCTTGGACACCATGATGGCGCCGATGGCGACGAGCGCCGCGACCCCGGCGATGCCGTAGCGGATCGCCGGGTTGGCGCTGGAGCCGATCGTCAGCTGCACGATGGCCGGCGCGATGAGGACCGACACGAGGTTCATCACCTTGATCAGCGGGTTGATCGCCGGGCCGGCCGTGTCCTTGAACGGGTCGCCGACGGTGTCGCCGATGACGGTCGCCGCGTGGGCGTCGCTGCCCTTGCCGCCGTAGTTGCCGTCCTCGACGATCTTCTTCGCGTTGTCCCACGCGCCACCGGAGTTGGCCAGGAACACCGCCATGAGCACGCCCGCGCCGATGGCGCCGGCGAGGTAGCCGGCGAGCGGGCCGATGCCCAGGCCGAAGCCGACCGCCACCGGTGCCATCGCCGCCAGCAGGCCGGGGGTGGCCAGCTCGCGCAGGGAGTCCTTGGTGCAGATGTCGACGACGCGGCCGTACTCCGGCTTCTCGGTGCCGGCCATGATCCCGGGGTGCTCGCGGAACTGGCGGCGCACCTCGAAGACGATGGCGCCGGCGGCGCGGGTCACGGCGTTGATCGCCAGGCCGGAGAACATGAACACGACGGCGGCGCCGATGATCAGGCCGACCAGGGTGCTCGGGGTGACGACCTGCAGGTCGAACATCAGCTGGACGGCCTTGCTCGGCGTCTGGGTGATCTCGCGCGCCGTGATCATCCGCGTCAGCTCGGTCTGCCAGGCGTCGCTGTAGGACCCGAACAGGGCCGTGGCGGCCAGCACGGCCGTGGCGATGGCGATGCCCTTGGTGATCGCCTTGGTGGTGTTGCCCACGGCGTCGAGCTCGGTGAGGATCTGGGCGCCCTCGCCGTCGACGTCACCGGACATCTCGGCGATGCCCTGGGCGTTGTCGCTGACCGGGCCGAAGGTGTCCATGGCCACGATGACGCCGACGGTGGTCAGCAGGCCGCAGCCGGCCAGGGCGATGAGGAACAGCGACAGGGCGATGGCACCGCCACCGAGCAGGAAGGCCAGGTAGACCGCGGCGCCGATGATGACCGCGGCGTAGACCGCGGACTCCAGGCCGAGGCCGATACCCGAGAGCACCACGGTGGCCGCGCCGGTCAGCGAGGTGCGGGCGACGTCCTGGGTGGGGCGCTTGTCGGTGCCGGTGAAGTGGCCGGTGAGCCAGAGGATGACCGCGGCCAGCACGATGCCGAGCCAGACCGCCAGTGTGGCGACGAGGCGCGGGTCGCCGCCGTGGGCCAGGATCTCGTTGGGCGCGCCGTTGGCCCCCGTGGGCAGGCCCTGCAGGTCGGAGAAGGACGACGGCAGGTAGAGGAACGCGGCGATGGCCGAGAGCACGGCCGAGACGAACGCCGAGATGTAGAAGCCCCGGTTGATGGCGACCAGGCCGCTCTCGCCGGCGCGGGTGCGGGTGATGAAGACACCCAGGACCGCGGTCAGGGCCCCGATCGCGGGGACGATGAGCGGGAACACCAGGCCGTGGGCGCCGAAGGCGGCCTTGCCGAGGATGAGCGCGGCGACCAGCGTCACGGCATACGACTCGAACAGGTCCGCGGCCATGCCGGCGCAGTCACCGACGTTGTCGCCGACGTTGTCGGCGATCGTCGCGGCGTTGCGCGGGTCGTCCTCGGGGATGCCGGCCTCGACCTTGCCGACCAGGTCGGCGCCGACGTCGGCGGCCTTGGTGAAGATGCCGCCACCGACACGCATGAACATCGCGAGCAGCGCGGCACCGAAGCCGAAGCCCTCGAGCACCTTGGGCGCGTCACCCTTGTAGACCAGGACGACGGTGGCGGCCCCGATCAGGCCCAGGCCGACCGTGGCCATGCCGACGACGCCGCCGGTGCGGAAGGCGATGCGCATGCCCTCGTCACGGTCGCCACCGCGGGCGGCCGAGGCCACCCGGACGTTGGCCTTCACGGCCAGGCTCATGCCCAGGTAGCCGATCGCCGCCGAGAACACCGCGCCGAGGACGAAGAAGCCGGAGCGGCCCCATCGCACGCCGGCGCTGTCGGCGGGCAACGCCAGGAGCAGGACGAAGACCACGACGACGAAGACGCTCAGCGTCTTGAACTGCCGCGCGAGGTAGGCCTGCGCCCCCTCCTCCACGGCGTCGCCGATGGTCTGCATGCTCTCGGTGCCGGGATCAGCGGCGAGCACCTGTTGCCGGAAGGTGACCCCCATGACCAGCGCCACGACCGCGATCGCGGCCACGACGATGACCAGTGTGAGGTTCGTGCCGGAGAGCGACAGCGTTGTCGCGTCGGCGGCTCGGATGAGGCCGGGCATTCCATCCTCCTTGTCAGGGAACAGCGGAACTCGCCTGCGTGCGGCGTCAGCCCACCCAAACCCGTGGGGCGACGCGCGTGAGCGTACCCGTGACCCACATCACACCCAACCGGAGAAAGCTGTGACCGGCGTCACGTGCCCGGTCAGGGTATGCGGCGACCCCGCCAAAGGTGGGGACCAAGGTCCGCGCGGCGTGGGACGCAGTCGGCCGGACCGGGCAGCAGTCAGCCCGGGATCCCTGCGTTCGCAAGGGATCCCGGGCTGACGGGAAGCAGTGCCGGGGTCGGTCGCGGCTCAGGCGTGGGCGCCGACGGCGTCGTCGACCGAGCCGAAGATCTGGAACACCTTGTCCAGGCCGGTGATCGCGAAGACCTTGAGGATGCGGTCCGCGGAGCAGACCAGGCGCAGCGAGCCGTCCTGGGCACGCACCGACTTCAGGCGGCCGACGAGGACGCCCAGACCGGTGGAGTCCATGAAGGTCACGCCGCTGAGGTCGACGACGAGATGGGTGTGCCCCGACTTGATCTGCTCGTCGAGGCGCTCACGCAAGGTCGGCGCGGTGTAGACGTCGATCTCGCCGCCCACATGCACCACGGTGACCGCCCCGCGTTCGGCACTGGAGATCGACAAGTCCACGAGCGTGCTCCTCACTGCGCGGTAGTGACCACATGATTCTGCGGCCCAGAGGTGCGCCAAGACTAGCGTTGTGACAATCACGGGGACACGAAGATCCGGTTTGTCATACCTCGGGGCGGTGCCGGGCCACTGCCGCGGCATACCGTAGGAGCGATGTCCGAGCCCGCCCTCTCCCGTGCCGTCCCCGCGGGCTTCGACCCGGTCGGGACGCTCCAGCGGCTCTCCGCGGGCCGCCGCAGCGAGCGGTTGGTGCACGTCCACACCGTCCCGGCGCGCCCCGAGGTGCGGGCCGACTGGCCCGAGTGGGCGCACCCGGCGGTCTACTCGGCCTTCGCCTCAGGGGGGATCACGGGGTTGTGGGCGCACCAGCGTGAGGCCGCCGACGCCGCCCACGACGGCGAGCACGTCGTCATCTCCACCGGTACCGCCTCGGGCAAGAGCCTGGGCTACCTGCTGCCGGTGCTCTCCGACGTCGTGGACGGCTCCACCGCCGCCAGCGGCCGCGGGGCGACCGCGCTCTACCTCTCCCCCACCAAGGCGCTGGCGGCCGACCAGCTGGCCCGGCTGAACGCCCTGGCCGTGCCGGGTGTCCGGGCGGCGACCTACGACGGGGACACCCCGCCGGACGAGCGGCGCTGGATCCGGGACCACGCGCAGTACGTCCTGACCAACCCCGACCTCATCCACCACTCGCTGCTGCCCGGGCACCAGCGCTGGGCGCCCTTCCTGCGCGCCCTGCGCTACGTCGTGATCGACGAGTGCCACGTCTACCGGGGGATCTTCGGCTCGCACCTGGCGGCGCTGCTGCGCCGGCTGCGCCGCGTCGCGGCCCGCTACGGCGCCGACCCGACGTTCATCCTCGCGTCCGCGACCGTCGCCGACCCGGCCGGTCAGGCCACGCGCCTGGTCGGTATGCCGGTCCGGCCGGTCGTGCGCGACGGCTCACCCCGGGAGGCGATGACCTTCGGGCTCTGGGAGCCGGGCCTGGTGCCCGGCGGCGGGGAGCACGACGCCCCGCACCGGCGCAGCGCCGTCGCCGAGACCGCCGACCTCCTCGCCGACCTGGTCAGCGCGGGCGTGCAGACGGTGGCGTTCGCCCGGTCGCGGGTCGGCGTCGAGACCGTGGCCGCGAGCGCGCGCCGCTCCCTGGCGGAGGTGGACGCGGGGCTGGAGGGTGCCGTCGCGGCATACCGCGGGGGCTATCTGCCCGAGGAACGGCGGGCCCTGGAGCGCGCCCTTCGCCGGGGGGACGTCATGGGGCTGGCGGCGACCAACGCCCTCGAGCTCGGCATCGACGTGAGCGGGCTGGACGCCGTGCTGCTCGCGGGCTGGCCCGGGACGCGGGCGTCGCTGTGGCAGCAGGCGGGGCGCGCCGGGCGGTCGGGCTCCTCCTCGCTGGCGGTCATGGTCGCCGGCGACGACCCGTTGGACACCTACCTCGTGCACCATCCGGAGGCGTTGTTCGAGCGGCCTGTCGAGGCCGCCGTGCTCGACCCCGAGAACCCCTACGTCCTGGCGCCACACCTCGCGGCGGCCGCGGCGGAGCTGCCGCTGACGCCGGAGGACGAGGTGTGGTTCGGCGCGACCATGGGCCCGCTGCTGGACACCCTGGTGGCCCGCGGGATCCTGCGGCGGCGGCCCACGGGGTGGTTCTGGGCGCGCCCGGACCGCGCCGGAGACCACGTGTCCCTGCGCGGGACCGGCGAGCCGGTGGTCCGGATCGTGGAGCGCGGCAGCGGGCGGGTGCTGGGCACCGTCGACGGGACGGCGGCCCACTCCAGCGTGCACACCGGCGCGGTCTACGTGCACCAGGGCCGGACGTTCGTCGTCACCTCCCTCGACCTCGCGGAGTCGGTGGCCCTGGTGGTCGAGGGCGACCCGGGGTGGTCGACGCAGGCGCGGTCGGTCAGCGCGTTCGACATCGGCGAGGTCGAGCGCCGCACCGAATGGGGCGCGGTGCAGGTGTGCTTCGGCTCGGTCGAGGTCCGCACCCAGGTGACGTCGTTCCTGCGCCGGCTGCCCTCCGGTGAGGTGCTGGGCGAGCACCCGCTGGACCTGCCCGAGCGCACCCTGCGCACCAAGGCGGTGTGGTGGACGGTGCCCGAGGACGTGCTGGAGGCCGTGGGCATCGCGGAGGTCGACATCCCCGGGGCAGCGCACGCCGCCGAGCACGCTGCGATCGGCATGCTGCCGCTGGTGGCGACCTCGGACCGGTGGGACATCGGCGGGGTGTCCACGGCCCTGCACCCGGACACCGGCCTGCCGACGATCCTGGTCTACGACGGCCACCCGGGTGGGGCGGGCTTCGCCGAGCGTGGGTTCGAGGCGGTGCGCACCTGGCTGGCGGCGACCCGGGACGCCATCGCGGCGTGCGAGTGCGCCACGGGGTGCCCGTCGTGCGTGCAGTCGCCCAAGTGCGGCAACGGCAACGAGCCCCTCGACAAGGCCCGTGCGGTGGCGCTGCTCGAGGCGGTCCTGGACAGCTCGACCGACCGCTGACGGGCCTGAGCGGCCCGGGAGGGCTAGGGTCACTGCCACGGACCCTGACCCCTGGAGGCCCACCCCATGATCCTCATCGGCCTGATCCTCATCGTCATCGCCGTCGGCGCGGTCGCCTTCGCCACGGCCGCCACCGGGTCGAGCTCGGCCAGCATCCACCTCAGCGCCGCCGGGGTGAGCGTCGAGGTCACGCCGCTGGCGATGTTCCTCGCCGGCTCCGCAGCCCTGCTCCTGCTCGTCCTCGGGCTGTGGATGGTCTCCTCGAGCCTGCGCCGCAAGGCCGCGCGCCGCATTGAGCTGCGCCAGCTCCGCAGGGACCAGGCCGCCGCGGAGGAGGAGGCGGCAGCGGCGCGGGCCCGCGCCGACCAGGGCGCCACGGCCACGCCCATCCGCTCGGCGCACCACGACCGGGCCCGTGACGGGGTCACGGACGAGACCCGCCCCATCGCAGACGACACCCTCACGGCGGAGCGTCCCGCCGACCACCGCGTCGAGTAGTCCGACCCCCGCACGGCGGAGCGTCCCGCCGACCACCGCGTCGAGTAGTCCGACCCCCGCACGGCCGCCCGGCACGGGCGGCTCCGGCAGTCGCGCCCGTCACGGGCTGACCGCGTCCTCGTCGGGCGCGGGCCCGGCCCGGGCGCGCGCGGCCGCGGCAGGTATCGGGCCCAGGCCGGGCCGCACCCTTACGACGACGGTCACGGACTCCCCGGCCGGGGCGCAGCCGGACAGCGCGGCGCCGTTGGCTGCGGCAACCCGCGCCGCCGTGGCGCACGTGCTCCCCGCGCTGATCCCGTCGAGCCACGAGGTCGCGGCCGCGAGGGCGGCGAGGTCGGCCGCGGAGCGGGCGCGGTGACTGGCCACGACGGCCGACGAGAGCACCGCCGCCGACGTGGCGAGCAGGCACAGGACCATCACCATCGCGAGGGCCAGGACCGTGCCTGACCCACGCTCCCCCTGAGGTCGCCGGGCGACGTCGGTGCGGGCCGGTGCGGGCGCCGCAGCGCCCCTCACTCTCTCCGCCATCACGCGACCACTGTGCTCACCACGGTTCACGGCTCCTGCCCCGTCTGCTCCCGCGCCGCCGTCGCCGAGGCCTTGGCCCGGAAGCCCAACGGCACGAGGCCGGCGAGCCGCCGCTCCGGCGCGAGGACGACCACGGTCAGGTCGGTGCCACTGACGGTGACCGAGCTCGAGGACCCGGTGGGTGCCTCGCGGCGGACCAGGGCGTCGACGCTGCCGCCGGCCTCACCCCGGGCGGCCGCGCGGGCTGCGGCCCGGGCGGCGTCGACGCAGCGGACCTGGTCCACGGCGGCCCCGAAGGCCCAGAGGCACACGGCCAGGACGGCAACGACGGCAGGAAGCGCCACGGCCAGCTCGGCCGTGACCATTCCCGCCTGCCGTCGCTGCCGCCGGCTCACGAGGCGATCGCCAGCGCGGTGGTGATCAGGTGCTCCAGGGCCGTCTTGATCGCGCCGGAGCGCACCACGGCGATGAGGACGGCCGCGAAGGCGCAGGCGGCCAGGGTGCCGACGGCGTACTCGGCCGTGGTCATCCCGGCCTGGCCGACCAGCTGCCTCCGACGCCGGAGCGTCCGGAGCGTCCGGAGCGTCCGGAGCGTCCGGAGCGTGCGTGCCACGGAAGATGTCATGTGCGTTCTCCTTCGGTGAGTGCCGGAGTCCGGCGTGGACCGGGCCATCAGCGGCCCAGGATCTGGTGGGTCAGGGCAAGCACCACGGGGACGACCGTCGTGAGCGCAAAGGCAGGCAGAAACGCCAGGCCCAGGGGCAGGACGACCCGGACCCCCAGCCGGGAGGCGGCGACCTCGAGGCGCTGTTCCTCCGCCCGCCGCAGGTCGTCGGCGGCCCGGTGGAGCAGGTCGGCGGGCGCAGCACCGGTGCTGGCGGCCATCCGCAGCGCCCGGGCCGCCGGCTGCCAGGCGCCCGGGAGCACCGCCCAGGCCTGTCGGTCGTCCACACCCCACCTCAGGGCCGCCGACACGGTCTGGAGCTGGCGGGCGATCGGGGCGACCGAACGATCCGCCACGGCATCGAGCGCCTGGACAACGCCGACGCCCCCGCGCAGGGCGAGCGCGAGCAGGTCGACCGCGTCCGCCACGACGGGCAGCGTCACCGGCCTGGGCGAGGGCGTCCCGGGCCGAGTGGCCCCCGGCGGAGTGGGCGGCAGCGGCCACGGGTGAGGGCGTCCGGGGGCGATGAGAACGGACATCCCCACGGCCACACCCACGGCGACCGCCACGAGCGCGCTCACGCGACCACCGGCCCCTCGACGGCCTGGGCGACGAGGCGGCGCACCCACGCACGTCCGGCCAACGCCAGCAGGACCCCGAGCACGAGGCAGGCGGTGCACAACGGTGAACCGAGGTAGAGCGTCCGCGGGTCGACGCCGAGGGCCATCGCGAGCAGGGGCCCGCCCAGCGGGAGCACCGTCAGGATGTTCATCGTGGAGCGGGCGCCGGCGACGGCAGCGGTGAGGCGGCGGCGCTGCGCTGTGGCACCGCGGATGAGCCCGGCGGTCGTGCGCGCCGCGTCCGCGAGCGGACCACCGGTCGCCTCGGTCAGAGACCATGCCTCGGCCAGGAGGGCGAGCTCGGGCGATCCCAGCCTCCTGGCACCACGGAGGAGCAGCGACGACACGGGCTCGCCGGCCCGGACCGCCTCCTGGACCTCCACCGCCCACAGCGCGAACGCCCCCTCCGCCTGGGCTGCGCGCCGGCTCAGCCCGCCTCCAGGCTCAGCGGTGATGGCCCTCCCCGCTGCCAGGTGCCCGGAGACGAGCTCCTGCGCGGCATGCGCCAACGCCGCCCCCGGAGACAGCCCGGCCTGCAGCGCCGGGGCGACCGCCTCCGCGAGGGCGAGCGCCACCTCGGAGCCGCCACCACGCCCTGGACGACCGATCCGCAGGCGCCGCACGGTGTGTCGGGCTTGTGCTGCCGGGCCGGAGAGCGCCGACAGCCGGTCACCCGCGGCTGGCGCCGACGCCGTCAGGACCGCCGCGGCCAGGAGCAGCGGGACGAGGACGCTCATGCCGACCACCCCGAGGCCTCCGCAACCGCCGCAGGCACCTCACCCCGGCAACCGACGCCGCGAATGCGGGAGGGGTCAAGACCGCACAGGTTGGCCAACCGTGACCAGCCCCGCTCGGGGCGCGGCGACCCGTCGTCGGCCCGGCTGAGGGCGGGGACCACCACCGGCTCCTGCCCCGGCTCGCGCGCGAGCACGCCGATGGTCTGCAGCCGGCGGACACTGTCAGGCCGCGCCACGTGAAGGACGACGTCGATCGCACTGGACAGCTGGGCGTGCACCGCAGCCGGGCTCATCCCGGCCAGCGCCCCCAGCGCCTCGAAGCGGGCAACGACGTCGGCGCTGGTGTTGGCATGCAGCGTGCCGCACCCGCCCTCGTGGCCGGTGTTGAGCGCGGTCAGCAGCTCGCGCACCTCGGCGCCACGCACCTCGCCGACGACCACCCGGTCCGGGCGCATCCGCAACGACTGCCGCACCAGCGTGGTCATGGTGACCTCGCCGCGGCCCTCGACGTTGGGGGCGCGGGACTGCAGCCGCACCACGTGGGGGTGGTCGACGCACAGCTCGCGCACGTCCTCGACCAGCACGAGTCGCTCCTGGGCAGGCACCTCGGCCAGCAGGGCGCCGAGCAGGGTCGTCTTGCCGCTGCCCGTGCCACCGCTGATGACGAACGCGCGCCGTGTCCGGATCAGCGCCCGCAGCACCGGCAGCCAGCCCGCATCGAAGGCACCCCACCGGCCGAGCTCGGCGAGGGTGGGGGTCGCCCGGCGGGGCACGCGCAGGCTGATGTGCGTGCCATCCACGGCCAGCGGGGGCAGCACCGCGTGCAGGCGGACCCCGTCGGGGAGCAGGCCGTCGACCCAGGGGCTGGTCTCGTCCAGGCGGCGACCCGCCAGCCCGGCCAGGCGCACGGCGAGGCGCCGCACCTCCTCCTCGCCACCGACCTCCACGCCCACCCTCATGAGCTCCCCGTCGCGCTCGGCCCAGACCCCGGAGGAGGCGTTGACGAGGACGTCGGTGACGTCGGGGTCGGCCAGCAGCGGCTCGAGCGGTCCGGCGCCGAGCACCCGCGCTGTGAGGCTGGCGCGGGCGCTCGCCAGCCCCTGCTCACCGAGCCCCACCCCCTGCTCGGCCACCACGTCGGAGACGAGCGCTGCCGATGGAGGCCGACCGTGACGGATCTGCTCCCACACCGGGTCGTCGAGCCTCATGACGCCCGCCTGCTCCCGGCCGGCATCAGCAGCCCGGCCAGCGCGTGGTCGGCGGCACGGGCCAGGGCACCGCGGGCGCGGGACCCAGGAGGTATGCCGTGCAGCAGGTCCGCGTCCAGACCGGGGTCGTGGCGCACCTCCGCGATGACCGGAAGGTCGAGGGCCGCGCCGACGGACTCGGCCAGGCCGCCGGTGCGGGGACCGGAGCGCAGGGCAAGCCAGAGGTGCTCATGCTCGGCCGCGAGCGCGGCGGCAGCCGTGGAGGCAGCCGCAAGCGGCCTCACCCCGTCGCCGGCAAGCAGCACGAGCGCGTCCACCAGCGGGGTCAGGGCACCGGACAGCGCGTCACCGGGCCGGGGCAGGTCCAGGACCACGAGGTCGCAACAGGACCGCAGGGCGGTGACGACCTGGGTCCAGGCCTCCCCGGTCGGGCTGCACGCGCGGGTGCGGTCGAAGGAGACCACGGCCACGTCGTCGACGGTCGGCAGCCGGCGCACCAGCTGCGGTCCGTCGACCCGCCCCCGGGCGTCGGCGAGGTCGGGCCATCGCAGCCCGGGCTCCTGCTCGAGGCCGAAGGTGACGTCCAGTCCGCCGCCGTGGCGGTCGCCATCGACGCATGCCGTGCGCCGTCCAGCGGCGGCCGCGCGCACGGCCAGGGCGGCGGACAGCACGGAGGCTCCGACGCCGCCGGAGCCGGCAACCACACCGATCACGAGTGCTGAGGTCATGGCGGCCAGCCTCGGCCGACACGCGCCGGCAGGACAGGGCCGACGCCGGGCCTGTGGATGGTGGGACGAACGCCGGGACCCATGTGGACAACCGCATCCGAGCATCCGAACCGGATGGAGAAAGGGGACGGCCCCCGTCGGGGGGAGAAGGAGCAGGGCGCCGTCAACGGCTGCCGCGCATCCGAACTGGCTGAACCGGAGGGAGAAAGGGGACGGCCCCCGTCGGGGGGAGAAGCAGCAGGGCGCCGTCGACGGCCCGTCGCGCATTCGTGCGAAATGCAGCTGGATGGAGAAAGGGGACGGCCCCCGTCGGGGGGAGAAGCAGCAGGGCGCCGTCGACGGCCCGTCGCGCATCCGAACCGGCTGAACCGGATGGAGAAAGGGGACGGCCCCCGTCGGGGGGACAACGGGGGCCGTCAACGCGCCAAGCTCCGGGGGGGAGGAGCTGGTGCGCTGGCGCGCTCGACCTCGAAAGGGAGCGCGCACATCCATAGTGGGGTACCGGGACGTAGAGCGCAAACTCTCGCCCCAAAAAGTCACAGCAAAAAGGCGATGGCACCTCGCGGACGAGGTGCCATCTACCGCGAGCGTTGCGGGTTACCAGGCGTGCATCTTCAGAAGTCGCAACGGGACAAGCCCGGCACGATCGGTCCATCAGTGGACTGCCCGCGCGTGGGTGCCCGCGCCTTTCGCGGTGGTCGTCGGGCTCACGCCCGTCGGCTCACCACTTGTCTACTCGCCCCCACTGGCAAAGGAAAGTCTTGACTTTGGAGCCCACCGGGTGGGTGACCTTCTCCCACAACGGGTCTCAGCCCAGCCGGCCGGCGAGCACGGCGTCGGCGATGCGCTGGCCCTCCGCCGCTCCGGCCACCACGGCCTGCGCGCAGTGGGTCAGCCACAACGCCACCCCTTCGCGGGTGCCGGTGCTGTATGCCGTGAGCGCGCCGAGGTAGGCCGGCCCGCCCTGGCTGCCGTGCCCGAGCTCGGGCACCGCCACACCGGTCGGGTCCAGGCCACTGGCCTGGACGACGGCGCGCTCCATGGCCCGCGCGACGGCGCCGTTGCCGCGCACGAACGGTCGGACCACGGCGATCTCGGCGTGGACGACCGCGGCGACGATGACGGCAGGCGCACCCTCCAGGGACGTCAGCAGCTCCACCAGTCCGGCGAGCCGTTGCGCCACGGCGGTGGCGTCCGGGGCCGGCCCGAGGTCGACGAACTCGGCGCAGGTCTCCCCCGCGGTCCGGGGGCGCCCCAGCTGAGCAGGCTCGACCAGATCGGCCGCGGCGGCGACGTGCAGCCGGGCCAGGGCCTGCAGCGGCGCCCCGGCCACGAGTCCGCGCACGTGCTCGGTCTCGGCCGTGGCCTGGACGACGCCGCGCAGCACCTGCTCCACCGGGTCGGGCTGCTCGGGCCACGCGAGGGCGCCGCGCATGAGGTCGCGGATCACCGCCACGTCGACCTCGGCGCCCTCGAGGGCCGCGCTGGCCCGGGCACCGCGCACCCGGGACTCGGCGGCCGCCTCGGGGATCCGGCGACGCAGCGCCTGGTGCCAGCGCAGCTCGGTGCAGGCCTCCCGGGCGGCGGTGGTGGCCTCGGCGACCCCGGGCAGGGCGGCGAGCGCGGCGAGCTGTTCGGCAGGTCCAGGCACGCCCCGAGCCTAGAGAGCCACCGTCGACGCCCCCTCACGGACCCGGCTGCAGCGCGTGGTGGCACCGCGCGCGGGGTGACCGACCGCGGAATACCGCTGTCAGACGGGCAGGGACCGGCGGGTGACCCGCGCAACGGCGGGCCGCCGGCGCACAGCGAGTTCAAAGACTTGGTCAAGGAACCGCTACTCCGCCCCACCCGGACAAACCCCGACCTAGGGTCCGAAACGGTCCATGCGCGACAAACCGCTCCGCACGGACGCCCGCAACCCCCTCACCACCGGGAGTGCCCATGCCCCTTCGTCCAACCCGTCGCCGCGCGACGCTGGTCGCCGCGGCGGCGACCGTCCTCGCGACCTCGCTGCTCGGCTCCGGTCTCGCCCAGGCCTCGCCGGCCGCGGACCAGCCCACCTCCACGCCGGTGCCGATCGCGACCCCCGACGGCATGCTCATGAGCTACCTGCTCAACGCCAAGGACGCCAACCCCGGGCAGACGCTCCTCGTCGAGCGCGCCGTCCGCGCGGCCGGTGGCACCGTCGTGCAGTCCTGGCCGGAGATCGGCGTCGTCGTCGCCCACTCCACGCGCTCGGCCTTCCGCGCCGACGTCGTGCGGCTGGCCGAGGGCCACGCCGTGGAGTCGGTCGGCGCCACCCGGACCGTCGCGGTCAAGGAGGGCACCCCGGGCAGCAGCACCGCGGCGACCCAGCACGCGTCGGCCGGCCAGATGAGCGCCGGCGACGCCCAGGACGCCGGGCCGGTGGCCGACCCGCGCGAGTCCGAGCAGTGGGACATGGCGATGATCAAGGCCGACCAGGCCCACCAGGTCACCGACGGCTCCCGCAGCGTCCTCGTCGGCGTGCTCGACAGCGGCATCGACGCCAGCCACCCCGACCTCAAGCCGAACATCGACGCCGCCGACTCGGCGAGCTGCATCGGCGCCGGCAAGCCGGACACCACCCCGAGCAGCTGGCTGCCCACGACGAGCGGTCACGGCACCCACGTCGCCGGCACGATCGCCGCGGCCCGCAACGGGATCGGCATCGTCGGCGTCGCACCGAACGTGCGCCTCGCCTCGGTCAAGGTGGTCAGCGACGACGGCTACATCTACCCCGAGTACGCCGTGTGCGGCTTCATGTGGGCCGGCCTGAAGCACATGGACGTGACCAACAACAGCTACTACGTCGACCCGTTCCAGTTCTACTGCGACGACCAGCCCGACCAGGCCGCCGCGATGGAGTCGCTCCGCCGGGCCGTGGCGTGGTCGGAGAAGGAGGGCGTGGTCAGCGCGGCGGCGGCCGGCAACAGCAACTACGACCTGGCGCACAAGACGACCGACAAGACCAGCCCCGACGACAGCACGCCGGTCGTGCGGACGATCAACAACGGCTGCCACGACATCCCGACCGAGCTGCCGGGCGTCGCCACGGTCTCGGCGCTGACCTCGACGACGGACAAGGCGAGCTACTCCAACTTCGGTGAGGGCGTCATCGACGCCGCCGCCCCCGGCTCGCGGATCCTGTCGACCTGGCCCGGTGGCGGCTATGCCCTGCTCAGCGGCACCTCGATGGCCTCCCCGCACGTCGCGGGCGTCCTCGCGCTGCTGAAGTCCACGCACCCCTCGGCCACCCCGGCCCAGCTCATCGCGATGCTGCGCGGCGAGGCCGACGACCACGCCTGCCCGACGGACGCGCGGTGCACGGGGACGGTGCAGGACAACGCGTTCTACGGCGAGGGCATCGCCGACGCGCTCGACGCGGTGACGGCCGCGGGCTGAACCACCCGGCATACGGCTGCGGGCCGCGTCCCCTCAGGGGGCGCGGCCCGCAGTGCGTCCAGGGACGGGTATGCGCGGTCAGTCGCCTTCGGGGGCGGGCTCGGCCTTGGCGCCGGCGGACTTGCGGGCCGGCAGCGGCAACGTGCCGAGGCGCTGCTTCAGGCTCGGCCACGCGGCGCGCCAGGCGAGGACCACAGCAGCCAGGAGCAGCGCGGGCCAGAGGGAGTGCCAGGCGTTGGACAGCAGCACCGACCAGGCGTTGGGCACGAAGTCGCGCATGGCGTCCAGCACGGTGGAGACGCTGGCCCGGCTGCCGCCGGGGTGGCGCAGCGTCTCGGTGCCGTAGCGCAGCGTGTTCTCCACCAGGGACAGCAGCCAGAGCCAGAGGAAGAACACCGGCCAGAGCAGGACGCCGGTCCAGCGGCGCCAGGCGAGCAGCACCAGGAGACCGGCCAGCAGCAGGCGGCTGAGGACGATGCCCGGGCCGTCGACGTGGAGCAGCGTCAGCACCAGCCCGACGACCGGCCCGACGCCCAGGAGCCCGAGGAAGCCCAGCCGCTGCGGGCCGCGGGTCGCGACGACACCGAGCGCGAGGCCGACGACGGCGGCCAGCCCGGTGGTGACGAACATGATCTTCTGCTCGGTCGGGTCGGGCGTGGCCGCGGCCGGCAGCGTGGGGTGCAGGGTGAACCACACGGCTGCCGCGTAGCCGAGCAGGACCGACAGCAGCGCCAGGCCGGCGCGGCGCAGCACGACGATCACCACGAGCGCCGCGCCCAGGGAGCCGAACACCGCCGGCTCGAACTGCGTCAGCAGCACCGGCAGGTGCGGCGGCCACAGGACGGCGTCGCCGGTGACGCCCGACCGGGTCCAGGGCGCGAACGCCAGCGCCCACCAGCCCCAGGCCAGCACCACGACGGCCACCGCCAGGAGCATCTTCGGCAGCCACGAGAACTGCTCGCGGACCTGCGCCATCGCCGACGCGGCCGTCCCCTTTGTCCGCTCTGTCATGGCGGGAGGGTACCGCCCGCCCGCCGGCCGGTGAGGACGCCGCGATCCCCACCCACCGGCGGGCGGTCACCCTACGGTTGAAGCCTCACCCGCAACGGGGTTGAGTGTCGTCGTACGCGCGCCGAGATCCCCAGGAGGACCCGTGACCGACCAGACGTCATCGACCGAGACCCGCACCTTCACCCCGGACCCGGACTTCGCGGCTCAGGCCAACGGTGACGCCTCCCTCTACGACGCGGCCGGTGCCGACCACGAGGCGTTCTGGGCCGAGCAGGCCCGGCGCTACGTCACCTGGGACAAGGACTTCGACACCACGCTGGACTGGAGCGGTGCGCCGTTCGCCAAGTGGTTCGTCGGCGGCGAGCTCAACGTCGCTCGCAACTGCGTGGACCGCCACGTCGAGGCCGGCAACGGCGACCGCGTGGCCATCCACTTCGAGGGCGAGGGCGGCGACACCCGCACCGTCACCTACGCCGACCTCCAGCGCGAGGTGTGCAAGACCGCCAACGCCCTGGAGTCCCTCGGCGTGCGCAAGGGCGACCGCGTGGCGATCTACATGCCGATGCTCCCCGAGACCGTCTTCACCATGCTGGCCTGCGCCCGCATCGGCGCCCCGCACTCGGTGGTCTTCGGCGGCTTCTCCGCCGACGCCCTGCGCACCCGCATCGCCGACGCCGAGGCCCGCGTCGTCGTCACGACCGACGGGCAGTTCCGCCGCGGCAAGCCGGCCCCGCTCAAGCCGGCCGTCGACGAGGCCGTCACCGGCGCCGACTCCCCCGTGGAGAAGGTCCTCGTCGTCCAGCGCACCAAGACCGAGGTGGCCTGGGACGACAGCCGCGACGTCTGGTGGCACGACGTCGTCGACAGCGCCAGCGACCAGCACGAGGCCCAGCCGCACGACAGCGAGCACCCGCTGTTCATCCTCTACACGAGCGGCACCACCGGGAAGCCCAAGGGCATCTTCCACACCACCGGTGGCTACCTGACCCAGACGGCCTACACCAACGCGGTCGTCCACGACGTGCACCCGGAGACCGACGTCTACTGGTGCACCGCCGACGTGGGCTGGGTGACCGGCCACTCCTACATCGTCTACGGCCCGCTGGCCAACGGCGCGACGCAGGTCCTCTACGAGGGCACCCCGGACACCCCGCACCAGGGCCGGTGGTGGGAGCTCGTGCAGAAGTACGGCGTCACCATCCTCTACACCGCTCCCACCGCGATCCGGACGTTCATGAAGTGGGGCGACGACATCCCCGCGCAGTACGACCTGTCCTCGCTGCGGGTCCTCGGGTCGGTCGGCGAGCCGATCAACCCCGAGGCGTGGCTCTGGTACCGCAAGCACATCGGCGGCGACCGCGCGCCGATCGTCGACACGTGGTGGCAGACCGAGACCGGCGCGATCATGATCAGCCCGCTGCCGGGCGTCACCGACCTCGAGCCCGGCTCGGCGCAGCGCCCGATCCCCGGCATCAGCGCCGAGATCCTCGACGACGAGGGCAAGCCGCTGCACGACCCCGAGTCGGTCGGCTACCTCGTGCTCACCAAGCCGTGGCCGGCGATGCTGCGCGGCATCTGGGGCGACCAGGAGCGATACAAGGAGACCTACTGGAGCCGGTTCGGGGAGAAGTACTACTTCGCCGGTGACGGCGCGAAGTACGACGCCGACGGCAACATCTGGCTGCTCGGCCGGGTCGACGACGTCATGAACGTCTCGGGCCACCGCCTGTCCACGGCCGAGATCGAGTCCGCGCTGGTGTCCCACCCGAGCGTGGCCGAGGCCGCCGTCGTCGGCGCCACCGACGAGACCACCGGCCAGGCCGTGTGCGCCTTCGTCATCCTGCGCGGCGGCTTCGCCGACAACGGCGACGAGACCGTGCAGGAGCTGCGCAACCACGTGGCCAAGGAGATCGGCCCGATCGCCAAGCCGCGCCAGATCATGGTCGTGGCCGAGCTGCCCAAGACGCGCTCGGGCAAGATCATGCGCCGCCTGCTGCGCGACGTCGCCGAGAACCGCGAGGTCGGCGACGTCACCACGCTGGCCGACTCCTCGGTCATGAACCTCATCAAGGCCGGCCTGTCCGGCTCCTCCGAGGACTGAGCCACCCACCACCGGTATGCCGGGTGCGGACGTCCGCACCCGGCATACCGCTGTGCGGGGTCAGCCCGCGACAGGTGCGACGGGCCCTGGCGCCGCGGAAGCGCTTGTCGCCATGGGCATTGGGGTCCACTGGCCGCGGGCGATGAGGACCTCGCGCAGCAGGTCCGGGCGGTCGGTGATCACGCCGCCGACGCCGAGGTCGAGCAGCCGGTGCATCACGGCCGGGTCGTCGACGGTCCAGACGACGACCCCCACGCCGAGGTCGTGGGCCATGTCCACGAGCCGCGCGCCGAAGACCGGCATCCGCCAGAACCGCAGCGGGACGTGGACGAAGCGGCCGGTCGCCAGGGCCCGGGGCGGGCGCACCCCCGCGCGGGCACAGGCGACCAGGGCCGACAGCGAGCGCCAGCCCAGCGCGGTCGTCGTCGCCGGCACCTCGCGCTGGACGTGGCCCAGCCACCCGTCCCACGCCCCGGCGACACAGACCCGCTCGGCGACCCCGGGGCGGCGCAGCACCCGCACCAGGGGCGTGATGGCCGACTCGTCCTTGAGGTCCACGGTGAAGCGGGCGTCGGGGAACGCCTCCAGCGCCTCGACCAGTGACGGGATCGGCTCGATCCCGTTGACCGGCAACGTCTTCAGCCCGCGCAACGGCCGCACCGCGACCCGCCCCCGCGCCGCCGTCACCCGGTCCACGGTCTCGTCGTGGAAGCAGACCAGCTCGCCGTCGGAGGTCGGGCGCAGGTCGGTCTCCAGGTAGCGCAGCCCGAGGGCCGTCGCCCGGGCGAAGGCCGCCAGGGTGTTCTCCGGGGCCAGCCCCGCTCCCCCGCGGTGCGCGATCGCCAGCGGGCCCGTCTCAGCGCCGTAGGACATGCCCCCACCATGACCCGGCGAGATGACGTGGAGGCGTCAGCGGGGTTGCGGGCGTGCGGGATTCACCGACTCTTCAGTCGCCGGCCACCGGCGCGGTGACGTCAGGACACGCGCCCGCGGGGCCGCAGCCGCACGTGCGGCAGCTCGGGCGCCGCGAGCCGTTCGGGGCCGGGGTAGTGCTCGACCTCGCCGAAGCGGCCCTCCTTGCCGTTCCACTGCCGGCGGGCCTCCGCGATCTCCTCGTGGGTCCGGCCGACGAAGTTCCACCACATGACGATCTCCTCCTCGAACGGCACGCCACCGAGGAGCAGCACCCGGGCGTCGGCCGAGAGCGCGAGGTCGAGCTCGTCGCGCTGCAGCCCGACGTAGAGCGCCTGGCCGGCCTCGACCCCGAGGCGGCCCACCCGCACCTCCCCCGCGAGCGGGATGAGGACGTGTTCGTATGCCGCGTCCAGCGGCAGTCGGCCGGCCCGCCTCCCCGGGCCGGCCGGGGACAGCTCCGCCCCGACCAGTGGGGTCACGCCCTGCGCGGAGGCGACGACGCCGCCCAGCTCGCCCATGAAGACCTGGGCGCGCAGCCCGTCCACCTCGAGCACCGGCGCGGGGTCGTGCAGCTCGAAGGCGCGCCCGTCGTGCCGGGCGTGCTCGGGCAGGGCCACCCACAGCTGTGCCCCGTGCAGCACCGGTCCGTGGTCGGGCGGGGAGTTCTCGGAGTGGGCGATGCCGTGGCCCGCCGTCATGACCGCGACCCGGCCCGGCTCGACCAGGGCGGTGCTGCCGAGGCTGTCGCGGTGCACCACCGTGCCGCGGACCAGCCAGCTGACCGTCTGCAGACCCATGTGCGGGTGCGGGGCGACGCCCATGCCCTCCTGGCCACGCACGTCGGTGGGCCCGTAGACGTCGGCGAAGCACCACGCCCCGACCATGCGGCGCTCCTTGTGCGGCAGCAGCCGCAGCACCTCGTTGCGCGGGCTGATCATGGCGTGGATCGCGTCGTAGCGCTGCAGCACGTGACCGGGGCTGGACTCCCGGTCCGGGCACCCGGCATACAGGTCGGCGGTGGCCACGTTGCTCATGGTTCACGGTAAGCCCGGCGTCGATAAACTGGCCCCGGTGCGCCGGGAAGTCTGGTCGGCATCGCCTTGCCGACCCCGCCTGGAGGCCGCACCGTGACCACGCCACCGCTTCGCCCGCGGCTCTTCCGCCGTTCGACCTGGCCGGAGGTGCAGCGCATCACCGCCGCGCTGCGCACCGAGACGGTCGGCGGGGTGCTCCTGCTGGTGGCCGCCGTCCTCGCCATCGCCTGGGCCAACAGCCCGTGGTCCGATGCCTACACCGCCCTGCGGGACCTCCATGTCGGGCCGGCCGCCCTGCACCTCGACCTGAGCCTGGCCCAGTGGGCCTCCGACGGCCTGCTCGCGGTCTTCTTCTTCGTCGCCGGGCTGGAGCTCAAGCGCGAGTTCGTCGTCGGCGACCTGTCCGAGCCGGCCCGGGCCGCCCTGCCCATCGCGGCGGCGCTGTGCGGAGTGGCCCTGCCGGCCGTGCTCTTCGTCGTCACCTCCCGCCTGGTCGGCCCCTCCGGCGGCGACGTGCTGCGCGGCTGGGCGGTGCCGACGGCCACCGACATCGCCTTCGCCCTGGCTGTGCTCGCGGTGATCAACACGCACCTGCCGTCGGCACTGCGCTCGTTCCTGCTCACCCTCGCCGTGGTCGACGACCTGGTGGCGATCACGATCATCGCGCTCTTCTACACCGACCACCTCGACGTCCGGGCGCTGTTGCTGGCGCTGATCCCGTTGGGGTTGTTCGGCTTCCTCGTCCAGCGCCGGGTGGACCGGTGGTGGCTGCTGCTGCCCGTGGCGGTGCTCGCGTGGGCGCTGGTTCATGCGAGCGGGATCCATGCCACCGTCGCCGGGGTCGCCCTGGGACTGCTCGTCCCGGTCCGGTCCGGACCGCGGGACCGGGGCGGCCGGCATACCCTCGCGGACCGGTTCGAGCACCGGCTGCGGCCGTTCTCGGCAGGGTTCGCCGTCCCCGTGTTCGCGTTCATGGCCGCGGGGGTGACGGTCGTGGGCGGCGGGCTGGCCGACGCGCTGCGCGACCCGGCGGCGATCGGCGTCGTCACCGGGCTGGTGCTGGGCAAGATGGTCGGGGTCTTCGGCGGCACGTGGGCGTTCGCCCGGTTCACCCGGGCCGAGCTGGACAGCGACCTCGCGTGGGCCGACGTGCTCGGGCTGTCCGTCCTGGCCGGGGTCGGGTTCACGGTCTCGCTGCTCATCGGCGAGCTGGCCTACGGCACCGGCTCCCCGCGCGACGAGCACGTCAAGCTGGCCGTGCTCACCGGTTCCGTCGTGGCGGCCGCGGCGGCCGCCGTCGCGCTCCGGCTGCGCAACCGGCACTACCGCCGCCTGGTCGAGGCCGAGGAGGTCGACGCCGACCACGACGGCGTCCCCGACGTCTTCGGGGGCTCGGCGGACCGCGCCGAGCCGGAGCCGGGCCGATAGGGTCGTCCCGTGCCGGAGGACCCCCCGCGGCACCGACCACGGAGGTGACATCGATGACGGCCACCGACAACGGCGCCACCGAGCGCACGCTGGGGCAGCTCGTCGCGTCCGCGACGCAGGACCTGTCGGCGATCATGCGCAGCGAGATCAACCTGGCCAAGGCCGAGATCACCGCCGACGCCAAGAAGGCCGGCGAGGGTGCGGCGCTGGTCTCCATCGCCGGTGTCTTCTCCTTCCTCGCCCTGATCCTGCTGCTCATCTCGGCCGCCTACGGCCTGGTCGCCGCGGGCCTGTCGCCGTGGCTGGCGTTCCTCATCGTCGCCGTCGCACTGCTGGTGATCGGGGCGATCTGCGTCCTCGTCGCAAGGTCGGCCTTCGGCAAGATCAAGGGCAAGCCCGAGCGCACCATCAAGACCACCCAGGACACGATCGCGGCGATCAAGCCCGGCTCCTGAGCCGAGGCGCACCGCCGCGACCGCACCCCCAGACCCGTCCGCCGAGCACCGAGGGCCCGCACCAACCATGAGCAACGACGCCTCCTCCGTGCTCGTCGACGGGCCGTGGGAGCACCGGTTCGTCTCCGCCAACGGAGCCCGGTTCCACGTCGCCGAGGTCGGTGAGGGCCCGCTGGTCCTGCTGCTGCACGGCTTCCCGCAGTTCTGGTGGGCGTGGCGGCACCAGATGACGGCGCTGGCGGAAGCGGGCTACCGCGCCGCCGCGATGGACCTGCGTGGCTACGGCGGGTCCGACAAGCCCCCGCGCGGCTATGACACCTTCACCCTGGCCGCCGACGCCGCCAGCGTGATCCGCTCCCTCGGCGAGACCGACGCGGTGGTGGTCGGCCACGGCTGGGGCGGCTGGATCGCCTGGTCCATGCCCGCGATGCAGCCGGCCGTCACCCGCGCGGTCGCCGCGCTGGCCATGCCGCACCCGCTGGTCCTGCGCCGCGCGTCGTTCACCGACCCGCACCAGTTCCGCGCGAACCGCTACCTCGGCGGGCTTCAGCGCCCGTTCGTCCCCGAGCGCCAGATGGTCCAGGGACCCCGGTATGTCGAGCGCCTGCTGCAGCAGTGGTCCTCGCCGGAGAACGCCTGGCCGGACGAGGAGGAGGTCCGGCGCTACACCGAGGCGATGTCCATCCCGTTCGTGGCCCACTCCGCGGCGGAGTACTACCGCTGGGTGGTGCGCTCCCAGCTGCGCCTCGACGGCCGTCGCTTCGCGGCGCGGCTCGGCCAGCCGGTCGAGGTGCCGGTCCTGCACGTGCACGGCGTGGACGACGGCGCGGTCGTGGCCTCGGCCGCCACCGGGTCCCGGGCCACGGTGAGCGGCCCGTTCGAGGAGCACTTCCTGGCCGGGGTCGGGCACTTCCTGCCGGAGGAGGCCCCCGAGCAGGTCAACCGGCTGCTGCTGCGCTGGCTGGCCGACACCGCCGTGCCCGCCCCCACCCGCTGAGGTCGACGACAGGCACACCTCCCGGCGCGGGAGGTGTGCCTTCGTCCGCCTGGGCGAAGTGGTGGTGCCCCTCCGGAGGGGTCAGCCGGCGGCGCAGGCTCCGCTCGGCACGGTCCGCGTCGCCTGGCGGCCGGCGTCGAGGACCGGCTTGGCCTCCGCGAGCGTCAGGGCGTAGCCGGTGACGTCGTCGTCGAGGGACTTGGCGAACACCACGCCGGCGACCCGGCCCAGGGGGTCCAGCAGCGGGCCACCGGAGTTGCCGGGCTCGACCCGGGAGTAGAGCGAGTAGACCTCGCGGACGGTGCCGGGGTCGCCGTAGATGTCGGAGCCCCGGGCGCTGATGGTCTCGCGGATACGGGCGGCGTCGACGCGGAAGGGCCCGTCCAGCGGGAACCCGACCACGGCGGCGCTGTCGCCCCGGCCGAGGACCTCGCCCGGCTTCAGCGCCGGCGCGGTCAGCCCCGGCACGTCGAGGACGGCCAGGTCGCGCTTGGGGTCGAGGACGACGATCCGGGCCGCCAGCGAGCGCCCGGACCCGCCGATGCGCACGTGCGGCTCGTCGACGCCCGCCACGACGTGGGCGTTCGTGACGACGTGCTCGGGGGCGTAGACGAACCCGCTGCCCTCCTGGCCGCGGTTGCAGGCCTGGGCCACCCCGGTGATCTTGACGACCGAGGTGGAGGTGCTCAGGAACCGCTTGTCCGTGGAGATCGAGTTGTCCGGCGGGGAGATCGGGATGATCGGCTCGGCGCCGACCCCCTCGAACACCCGCGGGAAGCCCTCGCTGTCGAGCACCCCGCGGAACCCGGCGAACAGCCGGGAGGTCTGCGGCGGGACGACGTCGTCGATGACCCGCAGGATGCGGGACTCGCCGATGGCGCGGGCGATCGGTGCGGGGGCGCCGCCGCGGACGGCGCCGGCGATGAACCAGACGAGCACGGAGACGGCGACCAGCACGGTCACCGAGCCCAGCACGGCGTCCACGTTGCGGGCCTGCGGCGCCCGGACCTGGGAACGCACGCGGGCCGCGAGGTTGACGGCGAGGGCCTGCCCGACCGAGGCGAGGACGAACACGCCGAAGACGAGCAGGCCGGTGCGCACCACGGCGAGGCCGTTCACGGCGTCCCACTGCTGCAACAGCAGCGGCAGCAGCCACATGCCGACGGCACCGCCGCCGAGGAAGCCGACCAGCGACATCACGCTGACGACGAAGCCCTGGCGGTAGCCGGTCACGGCGTAGCTGACCAGGACGATGGCCAGCAGGATGTCGACGACGGGCAGGAACCCCATCACTGTGCACTCCCCCGATCGGCCCGGCGCTGCCACTCCTGCGTGAAGCGGTCCGGCAGCGGGCGCCGCTCGCCGCGGTCCCACTCCCGCTCCAGGCCGGCCAGCTCGAGCACCTTGGCCAGCAGCCCGGCCGTGAACCCCCACACGAGCAGGCCGTCGACGTCGAAGGCCGGCCCGATGAAGCCGCTGGGGTGGGTGACGGTGAACCGCCGGGCCGGGTCGGTCAGCTCGGCCAGCGGGGCGCGCACGACGCGGGCCACCTCGCGGTCGTCGACCACGTCGATGCGGTGCGGGTCGGCCCACCAGGCGAGGACAGGGGTCACGACGAAGTCGCTCGGCGGCAGGTAGAGCGCCGGGAGCTCGGCGACCACGTCGACGCCGGAGGGGTCGAGCCCGACCTCCTCCCGCGCCTCGCGCAGGGCGGCGTGCACCGGCCCGGCGTCGTCGGGATCCAGCGAGCCGCCGGGGAAGGACACCTGACCGGCGTGGGAGCGCATGTCGTGGGAGCGCTCGGTGAGGACCACGTCCTCACCGCCTTCCTCCGAGGGCCCGAAGAGCATCAGGACGGCCGACTGCCGTCCCCCCTCGTCCGGAGGGAGGAAGCGGCTGAAGAAGTCGCCGGAGACCTGGCCGAGGGCGCGCTCCAGGTCGTGCATCCAGGCCGGGCGGGGAGCACCGGGGCCCGGCACACCGGACACGGGTCCGCTCACGAGGCGTCCGGGGCGAGCTCGTACTTCAACAGCTTCACGGCCTTGTCGGGGTCGGTCTCGCCCTCTCCGTAGGAGGGGCACCACCGCGCGACCGGGCAGGCGCCGCACGCTGGCTTTCGGGCATGGCAGGTGCGTCGGCCGTGGAAGATCACGACGTGGGACAGCATGGTCCAGTCCTTGCGCGGGATCAGCGCACCGACAGCGTGCTCGATCTTGACGGGGTCGTCCTCGCTCGTCCAACCGAACCGGCGCGACAGCCGCGCGAAGTGGGTGTCGACGGTGATGCCCGGCACCCCGAAGGCGTTGCCCAGCACCACGTTGGCGGTCTTGCGCCCCACCCCGGGCAGGGTCACCAGGGACTCGAGCTTGCCGGGGACCTCGCCGTCGAAGCGCTCGACCAGGGCCGTGCCCAGCTTGATCAGCGCGTCGGTCTTGGCCCGGTAGAAGCCGGTCGACTGGATGATCGACTCCAGCTCGGCGCGGTCCGCCCCGGCATAGTCCGCGGCGGTCCGGTACTTCGCGAACAGGGTCGGGGTGACCAGGTTGACCCTCACGTCCGTGGTCTGCGCAGACAGCACGGTGGCGACCAGCAGCTCCAGCGGGTCGGTGAAGTCCAGCTCGCAGTGGGCGTAGGGGTAGCGCTCCAGCAGGGCGCGGTACATCTTGCGTGCCCGCCGGGTCAGGGCCACCGGGGTCTCGGCACGGGCGTTCACGGACACGCACCAAGCCTAGAGGGCGCAGGCGAGGGCGACGCCCCCGCGGTCGGGCGCATGGCACACTGTCCGCCGTGGACAACGATGTCGTGAAGAAGGCGCCCCTGTTCGCTGCCCTCGATGACGAGGCGGCGACAGCCCTGCAGCAGTCGATGACCTCCACCCACCTCGAGCGGGGCGACATCCTGTTCCACGAGGGCGACCAGGGTGACCGGCTCTACGTGATCCGCGAGGGCAAGATCAAGCTCGGCCGCACCAGCAGCGACGGCCGCGAGAACCTGCTCGCGATCCTCGGCCCGGGCGAGATGTTCGGCGAGCTGAGCCTGTTCGACCCGGGCGCGCGCACCGCGACCGCCACGGCGGTGGCCGAGACCCAGCTGATCGGCCTGGGCCACGACAACCTCCAGTCCTTCCTCAGCGACCGCCCCGAGGTCGCGGCCACGCTGCTCGCGGCCCTGGCCCGCCGGCTCCGCCGCACCAACGAGACCCTCGCCGACCTGGTCTTCACCGACGTCCCCGGCCGCGTGGCCAAGGCCCTGCTGGACCTGTCCAGCCGCTTCGGCCGCCCGGCCGAGGAGGGCATCCTCGTCGCCCACGACCTCACCCAGGAGGAGCTCGCGCAGCTCGTCGGCGCCTCCCGCGAGACGGTCAACAAGGCCCTGGCCGACTTCGCCACCCGTGGCTGGATCAAGCTCGAGGCCCGCGCCGTCATCCTGATCGACGTCGAGCGGCTCAAGCGCCGCGCCCGCTGAGCCGTATCGCGCGCCGGTCGCGTCGCTGACGCGGCCGGCGAGGTAACCCTCCGCGGAGACTCAGGCGCCGCGCCCGCCGACGCCCCTGGCCCGGAGGTACTCCAGCTGGGCCAGCACGCTGAGCCGGGCTGCCGGCCGCAGCTCCTGCGGCACGTCGGCGTAGACCCGCGCCACCACGGCGTCGGCGTCGGTCGCGCCGTCGGCCAGCGCCGCGCGCACCTGCCCCAGTCGCTCGCGACGGTGCTCGAGGTAGTACCAGACCGCCTGCGCCGCGTGCTGCACCGTCGGGCCGTGCCCGGGCAGGATCGTCTCGACCTCACCCGAGTTGGTCATCGCTGCGATCCGCTCCAGGGAGTCCAGGTATGCCGCGAGTCGCCCCTCGGGGTAGCTCACCACCGTGGTCCCCCGGCCGAGGACGGTGTCGCCGGTCAGCAGCGCGTTGTCGGCGGGCAGCAGCAACGACAGCGAGTCGGCGGTGTGCCCGGGGGTGGCGACGACCTGCAGCTGGAGGCCGCCGACCTGGAGCCGCTCCCCGTCGCTGAGCCCGTCGGAGGCACCGGAGCCGTCGCCGAGGGCGCGCACCGGCGCTCCGGTCAGCTCGCTGAAGTGCTCCGCCGACTCGGCGTGGTCGTGGTGGTGGTGGGTGAGCAGCACCAGCTCGACCCTGGCGCCGCGGGAGGCGACAGTGTCGAGCACGCGGCGCAGGTGCCGCTCGTCGAGAGGGCCCGGGTCGACGACCGCGCAGCCGTTGGAGCCGGGCTCGGACAGCACCCACGTGTTGGTGCCGTCCAGCGTCATCGGGCCCGGGTTGCCGGCGAGCACGCACGCCGCGCGCGGGGTGACGGCCCCGCCGGCCCAGCCCCCCGTCATACCGGCAGCTCGCAGCGGATGACGACCCCGTCGTCGGTCGGGGTCAGGACCGGCAGCACCGGCTCGATCGGCGTCTCCTCGTGCAGGAACTCGTCGGCCGAGCGGGCGGCGGCGACCTCCTCGACGCTGACCACCGTCGGCGGCAGCATCAGCGCCTCGCCGCGGTGGTAGTCGCGCAGCAGCTCGGCCGGGTCGACCCAGGCGGCGTGGTCGGCCTCGGTCGTCGCGTCGTCGGGCACCTGCCCCTCGGGCAGCAGCGCCGCGAAGAAGCGGGTGTCGTAGCGCCGGCTCTCGAACTCGGGGGTGATCCAGTGGGCGCGGGCCCGCAGCAGGTCCGAGCGCAGCACGAGGCCGCGCGCGATGAGCACCTCGGCCAGGGAGCGCTCCCGGGACAGCAGCGCCTGCCGCTCGGCCTGCCAGTCCGCGCCGCTGACGTCCCCGACCACGCTCTCGGCGTCGGGGCCGGCCAGCAGCACCCCGCACTCCTCGAAGACCTCGCGCACGGCGGCGACCACGAGCTCGCGGGCCGTGGTCTCGTCGGCGCCGAGCGCCCGGCCCCAGTCCGCCGGGGTCGGGCCGGCCCAGGGCAGCGACGGGTCGGCGTCGCGCGGGTCGACACCCCCGCCGGGGAAGACCATCATCCGCGGGGCGAACTCCATCGTTGCGACCCGCCGCAGCATGAACACCTCGACGCCGTGCTGGCCGTCCCGCACCAGCAGCACGGTGGCCGCCGCCCGGGGGGCCACCGCGTCGGCGGGTGCGTCCGCTGACCGGTCGAGCCATTCCTGGGCGCGCTCGACCAGCGCCGGTGCCGACCCGAGCGGGAAGTCTCGCCTCACGTCCTCGATCCTAGGGGCGCAAACGCCATCCGGCAGGGTCGCCCCGGTGGCAGGATCGCAGCATGGGGCGGGAGTACACGATCGAGGAGCTGGCGCAGGCCAGCGGCCTGACCGAGCGCACCCTGCGGCTCTACCGCACCAAGGGGCTGCTGGACCCGCCCACCGTCCGGGGCCGCACCGGCTACTACGACCAGCGGCACATGGCCCAGCTGCGCATGGTCAAGGCCTTCGTCGACCACGGCTTCCCGCTGGCGCTGATCTCCTCGCTGGCCAGCCGGGACGCCGTGCAGGTCGAGATCGCCCGGCTGCTGCGGGCGATGATCGCCCCGGGCAAGCACCGGTCCTCCGACACGATGGTCGTGGTCGACCCGATGATGGTCTCGGTGATGGACCGGCAGCGTCCGGGCAGCCTGGACGAGCTGGTCACCCTCGGGGTGATGCTGCGCGACGACGACGGCAACGTCCACGCGGACGCGGTCCTGGTCGCGCTGGTCAACGCGCTCTACCTGCACGACGCCAAGGCGGGCAGCCTGGGCGCCCTGGGCATCCACGCCGGCCGGCTGGCGCACACCTTCGCCGACGACCAGCACGAGCAGCCGGTCGTGGACCTCAGGGATGAGGACGCACGCCGGCTGCTCGTCGAGCTGGCGACGTCAGTGTTCCGCGAGGCGCTCAGTCACGCACTGCGACGGTGATCTCGACCTCGACGGGGGCGTCGAGGGGGAGCACCGCGACACCGACGGCGGAGCGGGCGTGGACGCCGGCGTCGCCGAAGGCCTTGCCGAGCAGCTCGCTGGCCCCGTTGATGACGCCCGGCTGGCCGGTGAAGGAGGGGTCACTGGCCACGAAGCCGACGACCTTGACCACGCGGGTGACCTTGTCCAGGTCGCCGACCTGGGACTTCACCGCGGCGATGGCGTTGAGCGCGCAGGTCTCGGCGAGCTTCTTGGCGTCGTCGGCGGGGACGAGCCCGTGGCCGTCGCCGACCTTGCCGGTCTGCACCAGCTGGCCGGAGACCATCGGCAGCTGGCCCGAGGTGTAGATGTAGCTGCCGTCGCGCACGGCGGGCACGTAGGCCGCGACCGGCTTGGGGGTCTCCGGCAGCTCGAGGCCCAGGTCGGCCAGGCGCTTCTCGACTTCGCTCATGATCAGGCCTTCTCCCGCTTCAGGTAGGCCACCAGGCCGTTGCCGTCCGGACCGGTCAGGACCTGCACCAGCTCCCAGCCGTCCTCGCCCCACTGGTCGAGGATCTGCTTGGTGGCGTGCACGATCAGCGGCACGGTGGCGTACTCCCATTTGCGCATGGGCGCACTCTAGCGGCCACTGGCACGATGCCTTCCGTGACCAACGACCCCCGCGCGGTGATGACGCGGCCGGCTCCCCCGCCCTCCCGCACCGAGGCCTACGGCCCCGACCCCGCCCAGGTGTATGACGTCCGGTTGCCTTCAGGGACCCCGCGCGGCACGACCGTGGTGGTGGTCCACGGCGGGTTCTGGCAGGCGGAGTACGACCGCGCCCACGCGGCCAGCGAGGCGCAGGCGTTCGCCGACGACGGCTTCCCGGTCGCGGTGCTGGAGTACCGCCGGGTCGGCATGCCCGGTGGCGGGTTCCCCGGCACCCTCGAGGACGTCGCGGCCGCCGTCGCCGCGGTCCGGGCCGACCCGGGCCTGCCCACCCCACTGGTGCTGGTCGGGCACTCCGCCGGCGGCCACCTCGTGGCGTGGGCGGCCGGGCAGTCGTGGGCGCACGGCCTGCGCGGCGTGGTGTCCCTGGCCGGGTGCGTCGACCTGGCCCTCACGGCGAGGCTGCACCTGGGCGAGGACGCCGCGCAGAGCCTGATGGGCGGCGAGCCCGGCGCGGGGAGCGACGCCGCCTGGGCTGCCGCCGACCCGGCCCGGCAGAGCCCGGCCGTGCCGGTGGTGCTGCTGCACGGCGCCGACGACGTGACCGTGCCGGTCGCGGTGTCGCTGTCCTACGAGGAGCGGATGCGCCAGCCGGCCGGCGCCGTGCGGGAGCACGCGCAGGTGAGGCTGACCGTCATACCGGGCTGTGAGCACTTCGGGCTGATCGACCCGGCGCACCCCGCGTTCTCCACGGTGCGGGACGCCGTCCGCGGCCTCGCGGACGCTGGATAGGCTCGCGGGCATGGCTGGCAACGCGTCCGGACGGGACCCCGACTGGGAGGGTGTGCGGCTGCACATCGTCACCGGCAAGGGCGGCACCGGCAAGACCACCGTGGCCGCGGCCCTCGCCCTGGCCCTGGCCGACCAGGGCCGGCGGGTGCTGCTGGCCGAGGTCGAGGGGCGCCAGGGCATCAGCCAGACCTTCGACGTGGCGCCACTGGCGTCCACCGAGGCCCGGATCGCCCACGCCGAGAACGGCGGTGAGGTCTACGGCCTGGCCGTCGACGCCAAGGCGGCGCTCCTGGAGTACCTCCAGATCTTCTACAAGCTCGGCCGGGCCGGCAGCGTGCTGGAGAAGTTCGGCGCCATCGACTTCGCCACGACCATCGCCCCGGGCGTGCGCGACGTGCTGCTCATCGGCAAGGTCTACGAGGCCGTCCGCCGCCGGCGCGACCCGCGGGCCAAGGGCCCCAAGGCCCCGCCGCACTACGACGCGGTCGTCCTGGATGCCCCGCCGACCGGACGGGTGGTGCGCTTCCTCAACGTCAACCACGAGGTGGCCGACCTGGCCCGGGTGGGCCCGATCCGCTCCCAGGCCGACTCGATCACCACCCTGCTGCGCTCCCCGCAGACCGTGGTCCACGTGGTCACCCTGCTGGAGGAGATGCCCGTGCAGGAGACCGTCGACGCGGTGCACGACCTGCGCGAGGCCCGGCTGCCGGTCGGCGGCGTGGTGATCAACCAGGTCCGCGACGAGGCGCTGCCGGAGAAGGCCCTCGTGCCGGCCGCCAACGGGGACCTGCCGCGGGACGAGGTGGTCACTGAGCTCGACCGGGCCGGGGTCAAGGTCACCGACGCCCTCGTCGACGGGCTGCTCGCCGAGGCGGCCGACCACGCCGCCCGGGTCGCCCTCGAGAGGCAGGAGGCGCAGACCGTGCTCGAGCTCGGCCGCCCGACCTACCGGCTGCCTGCCCTGCCCGAGGGCATCGCCCCCGACGGGGTGCGGGTGCTGGCCCAGGCCTTGGCCGAGCAGGGGATGGCCTGATGACCGCCCGCAAGGACGCCGCCGTGCCGCTCGACGTGGACGCCATGCTCTCCGACCCCGCGACCCGGATCGTGGTCTGCTGCGGCGCCGGCGGGGTCGGCAAGACCACCACCGCCGCGGCGCTGGGGCTGCGGGCCGCCGAGCAGGGCCGGCACGTCGTGGTGCTCACCATCGACCCGGCCCGCCGGCTCGCGCAGTCGCTGGGGCTGACCTCGCTGGACAACACCCCGCGGCCGGTCAAGGGCGTCGACGAGGGCGCCGGCGGGTCCCTCGACGCGATGATGCTCGACATGAAGCGCACCTTCGACGAGGTGGTGCAGCAGCACTCCACCGCCGAGAAGGCCGAGCAGATCCTGGCCAACCCCTTCTACCAGGCAGTCTCCAGCTCCTTCGCGGGCACGCAGGAGTACATGGCGATGGAGAAGCTGGGGCAGCTGCGGGCCCAGGCCGACAAGGACGGCAGCTGGGACCTGATCATCGTGGACACCCCGCCGTCGCGCTCCGCCCTGGACTTCCTGGACGCCCCCAAGCGGCTCGGCTCGTTCCTCGACGGCCGGTTCATCCGGCTGCTCACCGCCCCCGCCAAGGCCGGCGGCCGGGCCTACCTGAAGGTCTTCAGCGCCGGTGTCGGCGTGGCGACCCAGGCGATGAACCGCATCCTCGGCGCCCAGGTGCTCACCGACGTGCAGACCTTCGTCGCCGCGCTGGACACGATGTTCGGCGGCTTCCGCGAGCGTGCCGAGGCCACCTACTCCCTGCTCCAGGAGGGCGGCACCGCGTTCCTCGTGGTCGCCGCGCCCGAGCGCGACGCCCTGCGCGAGGCGTCCTTCTTCGTCGACCGGCTCGCCGAGGAGCAGATGCCGCTCGCCGGGGTGGTCGTCAACCGGATGTATGCCGTGCAGGCCCGCGGGCTCTCCAGCGGCCGCGCGCTCGCGGCCGCCGAGCAGCTCGCCGAGGACGGCTCGGCGTCCGCCCGCGTGGCCGAGGGGCTGCTGCGGGTGCACGCGGCCCAGGCCGAGGTCGCCTCCCGCCACCAGGAGCTGGCCCGACGGTTCACGGCCGGCCACCCCGGGATCCCGGTGGTGCAGGTGGCCGCGGCGGCCGAGGACATCCACGACCTCGAGGGCCTGCGGGCCGTCGGCGACTCGCTCGCCGGGCACTAGCCCCGAGGCCCATCCCGACCCCAGCCTCAGGCGAGGGGCGCGCGATACGTGACGGCGCCGCCCGTCCCCGGTGAGGACGGGCGGCGCAGGGTCAGCAGATCAGGAGGCCGGTCGGTCGGCGTTGAGCCGGGCGGTCTCGAGGACGGCCCGCCAGGACGGGACGTGGGGGCGACGCTTGAGCAGGGCACGACGCTCGCGCTCGGTCATCCCTCCCCAGACGCCGAACTCGGTGCGGTTGTCCAGCGCGTCGGCGAGGCACTCGGCGATGACAGGGCAACCCATGCAGATCTGCTTGGCGATCTGCTGTGCGGCGCCCTGGACGAACAACGCGTCCGGATCGGCCTTGCCGCAAGCCCCCTGCTGAGCCCATTCCTCGACCCACACGCGACGCCCGCCTCCTGCACTGGTGGTGCGCGAAGTCATGACGGTCACGGTTGGCCTCCCTGCTCTCAAAACCGGACAGAACGCGCCCGGCTGCGATGTTTCGACGATAGGGAGGGAGCACACCTGGGGACCATGACTAGGAGGGATAGTTCGGGACACCCCCAAAGTGACTAGTCACCGGCCCGGAGGGGGTCCGCACGTATGCTGGCCAGCATGCAGGGACGCGCCACCAACTTCGCCAGCATCGCCAGTCTGCTCGGCGCCCTCGTCGCCACGTCGGTCGTCCTGGGGGTGCTCGGAGCCGGCCTCGTCATGCCGCTGGCCGGCGCCTCCGGGGCCGCCGCGCGGGCGGGGGTCCAGGCCTTCGACTCCCTGCCAGGCGACCTCCAGCGCTCGGCGCTGTCGCAGCAGTCCCGCATCGTCGCCTCCGACGGCTCGCTGATCGCGACCCCCTACGACGAGAACCGCATCATCGTGCCGTTGTCGCAGGTGGCGCCGGTGATGCGCCAGGCGCAGGTCGCGATCGAGGACAGCCGGTTCTACGAGCACGGTGGCGTCGACCTGCACGGCATCGCCCGGGCGTTCATCTCCAACGCCAACGGCGGCAACACCCAGGGCGCGTCCACCCTGACCCAGCAGTTCGTGAAGATCACGCTGCAGGAGAACGCCCTGCGCGCCAACGACAAGGAGGCGGCGCAGGCGGCGACGGCGAAGAACTACGCCCGCAAGCTCCAGGAGCTCAAGCTCGCGGTCAGCCTCGAGAAGCAGATGAGCAAGGACCAGATCCTCGAGGGCTACTTCAACCTCGTCTACTACGGCGACCTGGCCTACGGCGTCGAGGCGGCCGCCCGGCACTACTTCGGCGTCCCGGCCAGCAAGCTCAACCTGCCGCAGGCCGCCACGCTGGCCGGCCTGGTCCAGCTGCCGTCCTCCACCGACCCGGTCCACTTCCCGGACAAGGCCCTGGCGCGGCGCAACGTCGTGCTCGACCGGATGCACGAGCTCGGGATGGTCACCGACGCGCAGTGGCAGACCGCCCGCGCCAGCAAGCTCAAGCTGCACGTGACGCCCGGGCAGAGCACCTGCCAGGCCTCCCCCTACCCGTACTTCTGCGAGTACACCCTGGCCTGGCTCATGCAGCAGCCCGCCCTCGGCCGGACCGTCAAGGAGCGCAAGAGCCTGCTCTACACCGGCGGCCTGACCGTCCAGACCACGCTCGACCCCAAGACGGTCAAGGCCGTCGACGAGGAGATCCGCAAGCGGGTGCCGGTCGGCAACTCGGCCCGGATCGGGGCCGCCGCCGCCGTCATCGAGCCCGGCACCGGCAAGGTCCTGGCGATCGGGCAGAACACCAACTTCTCGACGAAGAAGGGGCTGGGCAACAACGAGGTCAACTGGTCGGTCGACCAGAAGTACGGCAGCAGCGGCGGCTTCCAGTACGGCTCGACGGCCAAGATGTTCGCCGTGGCCACGGCCCTCGAGAACGGCATGTCGGTGAACTCGTCGATCTACGCCAAGCCCGCCGACGCCCACAAGGCCGCGTACTTCTCCCCGGGCGAGTACGCCGACCGGTGCCGCTCCGGCGTCGCCTTCGCCGTGCGCAACGACGAAGGCACCCGCAACGGCAACATCAGCCTCTCCGACGCCGCCGCCTACTCGGTCAACACGGCGTTCGCCGGGCTGGTCGCCAAGCTGGGCGTCTGCAAGGTCCAGAAGGTCATGACCAAGATGGGCCTGCACCAGTCCTCCGGCGCGGAGATCCAGACCTATCCCTCGCCGGTCACCCTGGGCTCGGACCCCGTGTCACCTCTGACCCTGGCCTCGGCCTACGCGACGGTCGCCTCCGGCGGCATCTACTGCCCGCCGGTGCCGGTCGTCTCGATCACCACCAGCAACCACAAGTCGATCAAGCTGCCGGCGAACCCGTGCCGCCGGGCGCTGTCGGCCGACGTCGCGAACGGCGTGACCCAGGTGCTCAAGCCGGTGCTCATCAAGGGCACCGCCGCCGGCAACGAGCTGGCCGGAGGGCGGCCGGCGTCGGGCAAGACCGGCACCACCGACAACAGCAACGAGACGTGGTTCGCGGGCTACACCCCGCAGCTGGCCACGACCGTCTGGGTGGGGACGCCGCTGGACAACAAGACCCACCTGCGCAACATGAAGATCGGCAACCACTTCTACGCCGGCCAGATCTTCGGTGCCACCATCGCCGCCCCGATCTGGAAGGCGATCATGGACCGGGCCTCTGCGGGCATGCCGATCGAGCAGTTCGGCGACACCAGCGACAAGATCAAGTTCGGCGACCAGATCGTGGTCCCGTTCGTGGGCGGGCTGCCCGTCGACGAGGCGATCGCCCGGCTGGACGCGGCGGGCTTCAATGGCGTGAAGGGCGGGTCGGTCGACTCCGGTCAGCCGGCCGGCACGGTGGTCTTCACCTCGCCGGCAGCCGGGAGCCGGGCGTTGCGCGGGTCCTCGGTGGCCGTGACGGTCTCGACCGGCAAGGCACCCCAGCCGACCCCGACGAAGACCAAGACGCCCACGCCGAAGCCGACGAAACCCACACCCTCCAAAAGTCCCAAACCCACCACACCCCCCAAGCCATAAGAAGAAGCACCACGGGTGACCTGACAGCGCCCGCCACCTGGGTCCAGGTGGCGGGTGCTGTGCTGTCTGCCCGACGTGCCGGCCGAGTCCTCTTCTTGGGCCCGTTATCCGACGCTCTCGGGGCGGCGCGCAGGTTCGTCACACTCTGCCGACTTCGTTCGCGGTCAGGTGTGACGTTCCTGCGCGATCGGCTGCGCGGCGCGCACGAGCGCGGGGCGGGGCGGGGCAGCCCCGGCGACCGGTGGTCAGCCGGCGAGGGCCTTCTTCACGGCGGCGGCGATGCGCCCACCCTCGGCGCGGCCGGCCACCCGCGGCTGGACAGCCTTCATGACCAGGCCCATCTGCGGCATACCGGTCGCGCCGGACTCGGTGACCGCCTCGGCGACCATCGCGTCGAGCTCGGCGTCGCTGAGCTGCTGCGGCAGGTAGGCCTCCAGCACGGCGAGCTCGGCGAGCTCGCGCTCCGCGAGCTCGGGCCGCTTCGCGTCCGTGTATGCCGTGGCCGCCTCGCGCCGCTTCTTGGCCTCCTTGGTGATGACCTTGAGGACCTCGTCGTCGGAGAGCTCGCGCGCCTCCTTGCCCGCGACCTCCTCGTTGGTGACCGCGGTCAGGGCCATGCGCAGGGTGCCGGCGCGCACCTGGTCCCGCTCACGGATGGCGGTCTGCAGCTCGGCCTGGAGGGTGGTCTTGAGCGAGGTCTGGGTCATGGGTCGCAGTCTCCCACCCCGCGCGGGCCCGGCGTTTGCGAGGATGGGGCCGATGAACGCACTCACCCGCACCGCCCTCGGGACCGTCGCCGCCGGCGCGGCGGGCCTGGCCTACGCCTCGCTCATCGAGCGCAACGCCTTCACCCTGCGCCGGTTCCGCGTGCCCGTGCTGCCCCACGGCGCCGCGCCGCTGCGGGTGCTGCACGTCTCCGACCTGCACCTTGTGCCCCGGCAGCGCCGCAAGATCGAGTGGGTTCGCGGGCTGGCCGCCCTCGAGCCGGACCTCGTCGTCAACACCGGGGACAACCTGGCCGACGTTGACGCCGTGCCCGCCGTGGTGCGCGCCATGGAGCCGCTGATGGAGCGGCCGGGCGTCTTCGTCCTGGGCTCCAACGACTACTTCGGACCCCGGCCCAAGAACCCGGCGCGCTACCTCACCAAGGGCTACCGCAAGGGCCTGGGCGGGCAGCCGCTGCCGACCTCCGACCTGGTCGACGCGTTCGGCAAGGGCGGCTGGGTGGACCTGACCAACACGCGGGCTGCACTGACCGTGGCCGGGCAGGACCTCGACTTCGTCGGTGTCGACGACCCCCACCTGAACTACGACCGCTACCCCGAGCGCACCACCCCGGGCGGCAGCTCCGGCGAGCTGACCATCGGGGTGACCCACGCGCCATACACGCGGGTCCTGGACCAGATGACCGGCGACGGCGCCGGTCTCGTCATTGCCGGGCACACGCACGGTGGGCAGCTGTGCCTGCCCCTGTATGGCGCGCTGGTCACCAACTGCGACCTGGACCGCAAGCGCGCCAAGGGGGTCTCGCGGTGGTGGCCGGGGGCGGCTGGCGCTCCGTCCTCACAGGCCCCCGCGGACGCGGCGTGGCTGGAGGTGTCGGCCGGTCTGGGGACCTCGCCGTACGCGCCGGTGCGGTTCGCCTGCCGGCCCGAGGCGACCCTGCTGACCCTGGTGGCCAAGGGGTCGTGAGCCTCGTGGCGCCGCTTCGGGGACCCCGATTCGGTGATGCGGCGGGGGCTCGGCTATTCTCTCTTCTCGCTGCCCTCGGGTGGTGCACGACAGCCACGGGGTGTGGCGCAGCTTGGTAGCGCGCTTCGTTCGGGACGAAGAGGCCGCAGGTTCAAATCCTGTCACCCCGACCATTTTGTTTCCGCAGGTCAGAGCCGGATTGAGGCTCCCTGCGACCTCATCGCTCGGAACGATTCGAGCCACTCGCGAGCCCATTACGAGCCCTGGCTGTTCTGGCCGGGCTCGCGCGTACCCTGGCCATCGATCTCGGCCGCGTCCGCCAGCCCCTTGGCCATCACGTCCGCGGCCCGGGTGAGGGTGTCGTTGAGGACGTGCGCGTAGAGGTCGAGCGTCATGCTCGCGGTGCTGTGCCCCATCAGGCTTTGGACGGCTTTGAGGTCGCCGGTCATCCGTAGCCACGCGGTGGCGGCGGTGTGCCGCAGGTCGTGCGGACGCAGGCCCACGCGGTCCACGAGCTCGCACGCCTCCTTCCACCCGCCGTCTCGTCGCCAGTGCCGCGAGTCGAGCCGGGCACCGCGCGGCGAGGGGAACAGCGGCCGGTGTGGGTGGCCGGTCTGGTGACGCTCGATGATCGGGACCAGCTCTGGGAGGACCGGGACCATGCGCGTGACCGAGCGGCCGCCCTTGGTCCCGGGGAGGGTGACCCGCTTGCCCTCCTCGTCGAGGACGTGACGGCGGCGGATCGCCAGGAACAGCCGGCCGTCGTCGTCGCGGACCACGTCGCGCTCGTCGAGGGCGGCGATCTCCGACCAGCGCAGACCCGCGAGGGCCAGCACCAAGGCGACCTCGTGGTGTGGCGGCTTCAACGCCGCGACGAAGACCCGCAGCTCGGCCAGTGAGAGCGCCTGACCGGGCGTGCCCTTGGTGCCCGCGATCTTGATGCCCACGGCAGGGTTTCGAGGGACCCGGCCGTCCTCGACCGCATAGCCCAGGACACCCCGCAGCACCCGCAGCGCATCCCGCTTCGTCCGAGGCGCCGCGGGGCCCTTCTTCGTGGTCAGGCCCGCGACCCACTCCCGGACCATCGGCGCCGAGATCGAGGCCACCGGGACCCGGCCGAAGCGGCCATCGACGTAGGAGTGCCAGAGCGCCCGGTCGTTGCGCCGGGTCGAGCCCTCCACATCCCGCGTGGCCAGCCACTTCTCGAACAGGTCGCTGGTCGGAATCTGACCGCGCGCCGGGTCGAGCCACGAGCCACGGTCGATCTCCGACTTCTGCTCCGTCAGCCAGCGCACGGCGTCCTGACGGCGGGTGAAGGTCCGGGAGTCGCGGTGTCCCCGATACTTCAGGAAGGCCCGCCACGCCTTGCCGTTCGGCGTCTTGTAGATGCTCACCCGGCACTCCGGAACTTGTAGACCGCCGACTCCCCCGGCGCCTCAGTGGCTTCCTCGAGCCACGCCTTGAGCACCGACTCGCGCCACATGACCTTCCGGCCGATCTTGGTCCCCGGCGCGAAGTTGCCCTCGTTGCGCAGGTTGTAGACCGTCCGCTTGCAGACGCCCAGGTAGTCGGCCACCTGCTGCACGTTCAGCAGGGGCTCCCGCACATTCCACTCGCTGTCCATCACTGCTCCTGTCATCGGTTCTTGCCGTTCCTGCGGACCTGCGCCTTGTACTGGTCGTACTCACGAGCGCGGGCAGCTGCAGCCATGGCGAGCACGGTCTCGCCTTCGGTGGCCCAGCCGGTGCCCAGGAACTCCCACTGACCGAGGACGAGGGTGGTCTCCTCGGCGTCGTCGGCCATGAGGTCGGCCTCGAGCTGGGTGAGGTCGAGGGGCCGGCCCTCTGCCTTGGCGTCCTGAATCAGGGCTTGGGCGCGGCGGCGGGCGCGTCGCAGGCCGCCAAGGGTGACCGAGTAGCGGCGGGACTTGGACGCGAAGTGGCCCCGGAAGCCGAGCATGTGCACCCACTTGCCGAGCAGCGCGTACGGGGCCTCACTCATCGCGTCGACGTCGCCACCGGTGACCTCCGCCGCGTGGACGTTTGCGGCGTCGGCCACTTCTCGGGCGGTCGCTCGAATGTGGCGCAGGTGGGCGTTGCCGGTCGCGGCCGTGTCCGTGGCCGACTTGGTCGAGTACTTCGCGAGGTAGCCGGCGACCTGCTCCGCACTCAGGGCCTGGTCGGGGTCGTCGGTGCGCCGGGAGGTCCGGACCGCCCGAGAGTCGACCTGAGCACCGAACGCAAGCACCCGAGAACGATCGCCGTCGAACATCGGCGGCGCGGTGAACCGGACCGAGGCAGCAGCCTCGGCGATGAGTTCGGACAGCCGGGCCGCGCCGATGAGGTCCGGCGCGGGGGCGAAGCCTTCGTCGGTCTTCGGACCATCGAGGCGGGCGAGGGCATGGAAGTGGATGAGCCCGCGCAGCTGGTACTCGGCGACCTTGGCGTACTGCAACGTCGCGTGATCACCGACCCGCGTCGCGGGGACGCCCAAGGCGTGCGCGATCAGTCGGCGCAGCGCGATGGTGAACCGCCGCCAGAGCTCGGGCGCCCACCACTGCCACACGATGTGGGACTCGTAGTCGTAGCAGTCCGGGCACAGCGGCTGGCCCAGGGCGGGGTCGCCCTCCTCGTGGTTGGCCATGCAGCTCAGGGGACGGCCGTGCTCGCACCGCGGATTGCCGAAGCGGGCGCGGCAGCGGCGGCCGTTCTCCCGCAGCCCGTGCACAAGCCCGAACGAGGGGGCGGTGACCGTGGCGAACACCAGCGGGTTCTCGCTCACCGTGTCGGGGACGCCCTTGCCGCCGGTGACGCCGGTGCGGATCAGGTGGAACATGTCGGCCGCGTAGATCCGGGAGCAGGCGGGGCACTCCGAGGCGCGGCGGTTGCCGCACCGGATGAGGGTGATGCCGTTGTGCTCATGCTCGCTGGAGTAGGTCCCGACGACCTCCCCGGTCCTGGTGTCGACGGTCAGGGACCGACCCCGCAGCCGGACCGGGTTCACGCAGTTCCCGACCCGCGCCAGTTGCTCGGACCACTCCCGGAAGTCCCGCGACACCAGCCGGGCCGCGATCTCTCCGGCGACGCGGGCCGAGGGCACGGACAGGTCCAGCCCGGCCTCCTCGCCGAACCCCGGAAACGAGGAGGGCGAGGAGGTCAGACTGGAGCGGCCCGTGTTGGTCATGCCGCGCCACCGCCGCTGTCGGAGGTGGGGGTCTGTGACGTGCGAGGCGCACGAGACGCCCGGGGTAGCCGTTCCCTTTGTGGCTTTCGTGACGTACGCTTCCCCGGCGCAGGCGCGGCCCGCACCCCAACCGAGTCCCCCGCAGGAACGTCGCACGTGTGGGTCAACCCCTGTCCTCCACGCGCGGCGAGGAGGTCCTCAGTGGCCGGGGCGCGGTGTCGGGCCGCGACCTGTCGCACCAGCAGATCGGACCACCAGTCGGCCCGGACTCGGTCGGTACTGCCGTCCTCGTCGACCACCCAGGCGGTGCCAGGCATCGCGGGGCTGATCCGATGCGCGGGAGCCACGGAAGCCGCGCCGTCGCCGAGGACCATCCGGGTTTCCTCGGCCGAGCGCAGGCGGAGGGCGATGGTCTGGGTGAAGAGGCCTCGGAGGCCGACGACCTCCTTGCGGGGGTCCTGCACGCAGGCCAGGACGACGACGCCGAGGGCGCGGCCTTGGGTCAGGATCTCGGCCAGCAGCCGGGAGGCCTCCTTCTTGGTCTCCGGGTCGGTGTAAGCAGTCAGCACGGCCAGCTCGTCGATCGCGAGGGCGTGCAGCGGGTCTTCCTGCGTGGGGCGGTGGAGCCGGGTATGTCCGGCCATCCGATGCCCGCGCTCCTCAAGGATGGCCAGCAGGCGCGTCAGCAGGGCCACCGCTTCGTTGGGGTCGGTGGCCACGGCAGAGAACATGCCTCGCCCCATGCCGACCTCGACGCCGCGCTTGAGGTCCACACCCCAGAGCCGGACCAGCCCCGCGCGGACGGCGGGAGCAAGGCCGGCGCACACGCCCCAGAAGATCGAGCCCTTGCCCGACCCGGAGCAGCCGACGACGAGGGTGTGCCGCCCGGTCACGCTCAGGTGCCACGGGGTCCCGTCCTGACGTCGACCCAGCGTCACAGCGTTGAGGTAGACCGCCTCGGGCAGTTCGGCCGGACGGGCGTCGGTGAGCGAGTCCCGCATGACGAGGACGACCTCGACCACCGAGGGCGACAGCTGCACGCACCGGAACGCGTGGGCACCCGCGGCTGCGGCGAGTGGTGCGGCAGCCGCCTCGAGGTCCTGGACGGTCTGCCCGGTGCGGGTGCGGATCATGAGCCGCAGCAGCGATCCCGCCGTCGTCACGTCCATCAGCCGCGGGTGCGACCACACGGTGACCGTCTGCGACTGAGAGGCGACGAACCGCGACCCCTCCTTGGGCACGAGCCCGAAGCTGCGGGACTTGGTGGTGCGGGAGACCGACAGGCCGCACTCCCGGGACAGGTGAGCCCAGTTCTTCCGGACCCAGCGACGCCACCGCACCCGACGAGCAGGACTAGCGCAGAGCCGCTCGTACGACGTGGGCCAGCCGGTCACCCACACCGCCGAGGCGAGGGCCGGACCAAAGGCCAGGGCCAGCGCCTCACGGAAGCCAGTGACGTTGCCCAGCAGGCGCAGGACCGCCGAGGCCGCGAAGAAGGCAAGTGCCCAGCGCAGGTGTCCGCGCAGCCATGCCAACGACGCCCGCAGCAAAGCCCAGGCGAAGCGAGCCGTCCAGGCCAGCAGCGCAGCGGCGGCCCGAGCATCCACGTGGGACACCCGAGCCGCCGAGACGGGGAACATCAGGCCGCAGCCTTCGCACCACTGTTGGCGGTGTTGGGCTGGGTCTGGCCCTTGCCCTTGGGCGCCGCGAGGCCCGTGGCCCGGATCGACCACGCCACCTTGGACCGGCTCCGGGAGTCATCGATCCACGCCGTCAGCGTCAGCCCCTCGAAGGTGATCGGCCGGAACGGCAACCCCTCCATCACCGGCGGCGGCACCGGCTGGACATCGGCGGCGATCTTCACCACCAGCTCGGTCTCACCCTTGCGCGCATCCGGGTCCGCGTCGACCACCCGGACCTGCCAGACCCGCATCCCGGTCACCTTGTCCCGCAGCTGCACGTCCCCGGGCTCCTTGCCCGCGTTCTTCGCCGCCATCAACGCATCGAAGTCTTCGAGGGCCTCGACCTCGCCGACCATGTACGCCCCGGCCGGGAACACACCCTCGAACGCCACCGGGATCCGCTGCTGAATCGCCATGCCACAACACCTCCGCGTATATACCCCCTAAACGGCTGAGTGAACACCCAGACATTCGGCGTTTATGGGGTCTAAACAGACAATAGCACCTTGGTTGATGTCGTCAAGGCCCCCTAAACTTCCGGGCGTGTCCGATGCTCAGTTCGAAGCCATCCGCCGGGAGAGTGACCCCGCGGAGCGTGCTCGCATGGCTGGGCGACTCATTGGCGTGTACCAGCAGCGGAGCGTCGAGCTCGCACGGTTGCGACGCGAAGCCATCGACGAGGCCGTCAAGGATGGGGCGGTCAGCTATTCAGTCCTCGCTGAGGAGCTGGGGCTGTCCAAGGGCCGCATCGCGCAGATCCGCAAGTCCGCCCCGACCGCAGAGCGCGCACTCTTCGGTGTCGGGCCGGTCGAGATCTGGATCCCGGAGCGAAAGCTCGAGAGCCGCCACCTCCCGGTCGTTGCCACCGAAGACCAGGACGCTGGGGAACGGGTCCGCCAGATTCTGGACCGACTGCAGTTCACCGCCACACTGCGCCACGTCCCCGCCGGCGCCCCGAACTGGGCACCCCAAGCCGACGCGGTCGTCATTTGCGGACCCAAGACCTCGCCCACCGTGAAGCAGTGGTTGGACGCTGACCCGATCGCGACATTCGTCGAGCGGGATGATTTGTGGCGCATCAAGATCCGATCCGAGGAGCGCGATCTGCCCTCGCCGATGGCCGATGGACAGGATCGGGACCTCGCCTACCTCTCCAAGGTCACAGACGACCAGGGCCGCGTCCGGATCCACATTGCCGGCATCCACGCCATCGGCTCTCTGGCCGCCGTCGAGTGGCTCGACCAGAACGCGGCCGACCTCTGGCACAGCATGCGCGACCGCGACTTCACCACCGTCATCTCCGGCCGGCACGAAGGACTGACCATCACCGATACCGAGGCAGTCCTTCCCCCGCGGGCGCATGTCCAGTAGGTGGCAACTCTCGGTCGCGGAACAGCCGGCCGGCGAGGCCCAGGGCGAGGACCGATGGCTGTTCCACGAGGCACTTGACGGGAGCACCTGGGCGGCCGTCATCGACGGTGCGTCGTCAACCACAGCCGAGCCTCCGACCGGAGGTGACTACGCCGAGGCCCTTCGTTCGGCCCTCCTTGCCGCAGTGGATTCAGCGCCGAACGCCTCTCCGCAAGAAGTCCTGGGCCCTGCCATAGCCCGCACCATCCAGCGTCTCGACCTGCCCAAGCCGAGCCAGCCGTCGGCTGCGGTCGGGCTTGTCCGGATAGACACCGGCAACATCGAGGCATGCGTACTCGGTGACGTCACCGTGGTCGTATTCAGCGAAGGATCCGAAACCGTGCTGCGCGACGACCGGATAGGCGGTGTTAGGAGCGAACTGAGGCAGCAATATAAGGAGGCTCTTCGTGCCGGCCACGGCTACGGCCCGCCCCACGAGGCGTTCTTGAGCGATCTTCGAGCGGCCGAACTCGCTGCCCGCAACCATGATGAGGGCTACTGGATCGCGGCTGATCTCCCGGCCGCGGCTGGACAAGCCCTCTCGAGTCGGGTCTCTTCCCTGCCCGAAACGGTGATCCTGGCCAGCGACGGAGCAGCCGCCGCGGTCGCGAAGTACCGCGTACTGCCTCACTGGCGTGGCTTTGCGGAGGCGATTGAATGCGGTCCCTCGGCATTCGTGGACCTCATCCGAGGGGCTGAGCAGTCCGACGCGCTGGGCCAGCGGTGGCCACGCAGCAAGCCCCACGACGACATCACAGCGATCACCTTGACGAGAGCGGGAGCCAAGCCGCTAGTGAGCCCGCCCTGCGCCTAAACCTCAGCTTGCGCGGCTGCATCCAATAGCGGAGCCACTGCCTTCAGGAATTTGATCGCACCCTCGTAGAGATCCGCTATTTCGTCCGCAGTCTTCGTTAGCGCAAACGTCGCGAAATTTCCATGGACCAACTGATTCCGCAGGGATCCTAACTCCAGGAAGGCGGACACGGCGTCGGCAAACTCAGAATCGCCACGCACCGCGGCTTCCGCCTTTGCCTTGAATGACTGACCAAAAAGGCCAAAAAAGGAATTTGCGTTGCGTCGATCCCATTGGAAATAAGTGTGATATTGTCGCGAGATTGCCTTGTTCCGCACGAACTCAACAGCCGTTTCATTGCCACGCGTCGCAGTTTTGATGTACTCGGCTATCAACTCTTGGAAGACCATTTCGATATGGCTGGCACCCGAGACGAGAAGCGTCTTCGAAAGCGTGGATTCCATCGAGATCGCCAGAGACGGCTCGGACTGGAGCAGTAGTGCCATCAACTGGCTGTGATCCTCCTTTATCCCGGCGATCAGGCCACTGTCATCGACCTCAATCATTGGCTAAGGAGAACTGACGCTGCCGCGTTCAAACGGCCCTTCACGTTCGTCGTATTCGTTGTCTGTTCTTGAGAGTGCTCCAGAAACTCAGGATGACTTGCCAAGACCCCTACCGCGTCTGCGGGAATCTGCCAGTCGGCGTCGACCTGTCGATGCCTTGCCGCGGCGGCGATGACCGACTCAAACAGAGGAAGGCTGAATTTGCCTTGCCTGGTGAGAAAGTCCTTCCGAGGAACGTCGCGAACTGCGTCCAAGAACCACTCGACCAAGTCCTCCAACTCCTGGACTTGCAGTTCGCCATATTTCTGCGCCGCCTTTGAAAAGCGGTTCAAGAAGTTGACCATCGATGGGGCGTAGGAGTCTCCCATGATAGCCATGGCCAACCCACGCAGCAGTACTTCGATATCGCGCATATGCATGTCCGGTTGCGGTTGCCCAATCAGTTCACGCCAGCGCGGATCCATGTTGAGCTTGAATAGAGTGTCATAGAATCGCGAGTGATAAAGACTTGACCGAATTTCCTGAGGCGTCAAGAGGATTCCGCCGGTGTTTAGCCGATTGAACATCTCATAGATGCTCGAGTCGTCCCCACTCGGCTTGATTTGCTTCACGATAATGTTTCTAATGGTCCGCAGGTCAAACTGGGTGCGGTAGTCGCCCAGAGTGGCGTAGTTAAGGCGATTGAACTTGTTCGCCTTGCCGTCCGCGACATTCGGAAGCCTGAGGCTGAAGTGCTCAAAGTACTCGTCGTCAAAGAGGACAGATTCAGGGATTGACCCCTGCTCATTGAATATCCGCCGAATTTCAGCGCGCCGATCCTTACGAGGAAATCGCTGCTTGATGAAGTAGTAGATCGTCATGAGGCGCTGCTGTCCATCGATGACGAGAAAGCTGTTGCGCCCCTCCTCGTAGAGGAACACCTGCGGCACAGGAAGGCCCATGATCAGGCTTTCGATGAGTTTGCTTGCTCGGCGGATGTCCCAGACGTAGTTCCTCTGGAAGCCCGGGATCTTGACGGCCCCCGATTCGATGAAGTTGTGAATCGTCAAGATGTTGAAGTCGTTAGGTGACGACGTCAGGTCGTACTCATCGATCTGACCTTCACGCTCCTCGGCCACCTCCCCGTCCTCGAGCCAGGACACCTCGTCGTGAACCACTCCGGCCGTCATTGCCAACTCCTCGTTCAACGTCGAGCCCTCTTGCCGAGGGAACTTTAGTGGGCGGGACGGGCTCAGCCAGCACGACGCGCCCCAGTGCAACTCTGGGGCACGGAGCCCGACGCGCCCAGGACAGATGTTGGCTCCCTCATCTCGGAGACCGCCAAGCAAGGCGCTGCCTTCAGCCCCTGGGGTCGTGGCTACTCTCGTCCCGCCGCTCCTCAATCCCACGCGCCCCGCGGTTGCAGAAGCACATGCCATCCACCGACCTGTACCTGGCTCAGCGTGATCGACACCTGCGCACTCTTCAGCGCCGATGCGCACCCTACGCCCGGGAGGGCTGGGGCCCCTAAGGGGTAACAACCCTGCGCAAGCGCTGGATCGGGTAAGTTGACCCGCTTGGGCGTCGGCTATCGCGCCGGAGCAACCCAAGAACGGGGAAGAACGTTGGGCGTGCTGGATTTCATCACCAAGATGACTGGCTCTCTTGTTTGGCCGGTCACCGTTGTCGTGATTCTGGTGATCTTCAAGCATCCTGTGACGGCCCTGATCGGGCGTCTCAAGTCCGCCAAGTGGGGCGACAAGGAAGCCGTCTTTGATCGCGCCGCGGACAAGATGCAATCCGAACTAGATGTCGTGACGCGGGAAGGGATCGAAGGGGCGCCTTCGGGCTCAGCCCCAATCAGCGAGACATCCGAAACCAATGGGGCCGAACCCGGCCGATGGACGCCGGAGGTTCTGGGCCGCTACCAGAGCGCTCGAATGCGTTGGCGACATCCGGTCATGCTAGCCCCGCTCAAGAAGCGAGGAGAGGCCCTGGCCCGCGAAACCTCCCAGTTCCCGGATACGTCGCCACCACGGTTGGCTTGGTATTGGGATCCCGATCAACCCAAAGTGGGCGCAACTTCTGCATTGACGGACATCCAGAAGTGGCTGCTCTCCATGTCCGAACTCTTCGGAGGTTCGGCTTCCACTACTGAAGACGCCGTCGCCGAGCTTGCGCGCCTCGGTGGGGTGGATGAGGCGACAATCCAAGAATCTTGGCGGACCCTCAACACGTTGGCCCTGCTCATCAAACTCGACCGGGAAATCGATAAGCGCAAGGACCAGGTGGCGCGATTCCTCCGACTTGCTGAGCAATTCGTGTCAACGGTGGACACCGCACTGAGCCCTGGCGTCGAACTCCTAAGAGAGTTCTTCATCAAGGCGCATATCGACCATGACGATCACATGGACCAGCTGTACAACGAGCATCGCGGCAAGTAGGAAAAGCCGAGATTGCCAACTTTGATGGTTGCAGTTCCCACCTGACATGCGAAGCAGCGCTGTCGCTCTCAGCCGGTTACGACTTTCCGTACTGGCTCAAGGCGCGGCTCCGCCGCGCACCCTGGCCCGGCCACGCCCTCCGCGCTTCGGCGGTGGGGCCCCGCACTGCGGGCGGCGCTTCGCGCCGTCCTCGCGCACCCCACCGCTACGCGCTCACGGGCTGAGCCGGGCCAAGGCATGACAAAGCCCGCCCCGAACAGATTCGAGGCGGGCCCGCGCCTTTGGCTTAGCTCTGGCTGTCCAGCACGTCAGTCCCCGTGGCCGCCATCGCCACCGTCGTCGCCGCCCGACTGCTGGCCATCACCCGACTGCTGACCGTCGCCCGAGTGATGCTCCTGGTCCTGGGTCTGCTGCTCGGACGAACCCTGGTGATCGCCGTCCTCGTTCTCGCTCGGCTCTGCGGTCTCCGAGTCCTGCGGCTCTGCGGTCTCGCTGTGTTCCGCCTTCTCGGTGTGGCTCGGCTCCGGAGACTCGGACTCGCTGGGCTCCGCAGTCTCGCTCGGCTCAGCAGTGTGAGTCTCGCTCGCTTCCGCGGTCTCGCTCGGCTCGGCCGTCTCGGACTCACTCGGCTCTGCGGTGTGAGTCTCACTCGATTCCGCGGTTTCACTCGGCTCGGCGGTCTCAGTGGCGCTTGCCGTCACATCGTTGGTGACCGCCGTCGGGGCAGTGGTGCTCGACGACACCGGCCCGGATGCAGCCATGGCCGCCCCCGTCCCGCCGGCCACCAGCACTGCGGCAACAGCGGCGCCGCCGACCGTCTTCAGGTTCAGCCTGACTCGGATCATCCTGCGCATAGCTATATCTCCCTGGCGATGGATGTCGGTACGCAACCGCACTGACCAACGAGGCAAGTGAAGCGCCCGGTTCGGGGGTTGGCCGGACCTATACGAAGACTTTGCGAAACCTTGGGAAACCGACATGTGGCACCCGGCGTCGCCACCCTCTTCAGACGCTGGCGACGAGGGAGGCCCGCACGTGGCCGGCTACCCGTAGCCCCAGCTGCGGCCAGTCGACGGGGCTGGCTGCTCAACCCCGTCGACCCGGCCTCCGTACCCGCATCGCAGCGGGCCGACACCCAGCCAGCGAAGTCGCGGTCAATGCGCAGACCCGCTTGGTGAGGTCGAAGGGCAGGTTTCACGACGCAGCACGGAACTTGTGCCACATTGCCCCCGTCCGACGCGGCGAGGACAGAAGGGGGACTGAGATGCACAGAGCATGGACGCGGGTCCGGCGTGAGTGGGACGAGTTCCGCGAGCCTGCGTGGGTTCCGCTGACGTTCTGGTCGACTATGACACTGGGCTTCACGGTTAAGACGGCACTTGCGTTCCATGATCGTGCGGCGGCAATGGGCTGCCAGTCCGCTTCGATCGCCATCTTCTTCGCGGTGATGGCGGTGATCTCGCACCGCGCGGGACGTCGACACCTGACGGCCATTCGCCGCCTTGTTGGCGCAGTCATTGCCTTGATCGGCTTGCTCGCCGGTGTGTACGGCTCCGACCCGAGCATGCAAATGCAGATCCTCCTCCTCCTGGTCCCCTTCGCCCTGGCCGCTTGGTTCGTGCAGGGGCGGATGGACAAACAGCGGGAGCAGCTTGAATCGGATCGTCACGAAGAGCTTCTTGAGGCGATACGCGCTGAGCCCGATGGGTCGCGTCGACGTGCCATTCAACAGGCCCGGACCGACAGCTGGACGGCCCAGGATTCGCGAGCCCTCCGCGAGCCCGCAGACCCGCAGAACCCAGGTCAGGGCTCGTAGTGCCCTACTCGAAATGCACTGTGCTGCAACGGAATCGAAAATCACCGAAACGCCGGGGCGCGTTCGGGACGAAGAGGCCGCAGGTTCAAATCCTGTCACCCCGACCACGGCTCACGAAGGCCCTCGCCACACGGCGGGGGCCTTTGGCGTGCTGAACGAATCGCAGCGGGCCAACACCCAGCCACGAAGGCCGCGGTCAATGCGCAGACCCGCGTGGCAGCCCGATGGCGGCAGGCAGCCGCAGTAACCCACGTGCCTTCGTAACCCGCCGCGCCCCTGGTCGGACCTTCCCGTCGTTGCTCCCCGTTCATTCAGAGCCGTCGAACGTTCACCTGCCCTCCCTAGGGTCGGCAGCCAGCCGGGAACCCCGACGAAAGAGACGAACTCATGAAGCGCCCCACCCTGCGCACAATCGCCGGAACCGCCGCACTGGCCCTGCTGATCGGAGGAGCGGCCAGCGCCAACGCCGCCACCCACGCCGTCACGAGCGCGGGCACCGACGGCGCCCTCGCACACGACTTCAACGCGGTAGACCGCAACACCGCGTGGAGCCAGGTCGACCAGCTCAAACTCAACTTCCCGACCTACCACACCGAGGGCCTGGCGATCACTCCCGATCACCTGTTCCTGTCCGCGGTCCAGATCATCGAGCCCACCCAGAAGTACCCCAGCCCGGTCGGTGGCTACGACCGCACCCCCGGCAAGGGCATCGGCCACCTGTTCGTCATGGACCGTCAGGGCCACCTGCAAAAGGACATCACCCTCGGCGAGGGCGACATGTACCACCCCGGCGGCATCTCCTACGACGGCACCAACGTCTGGGTCCCCGTCGCCCAGTACCGCCCGAACTCCAGCGCCATCATCTACCGCGTCAACGCCAAGACCCTCGCGGTCGCGAAGCAGTTCGAGGTCAAGGACCACATCGGCGGCATCGTCCTCGACCAGACCACCGGGCACCTCGTCGGCAACACCTGGGGCTCGCGGCGCTTCTACGACTGGACGCTGCAAGGCAAGCAAGTCCGCACCTGGGACAACCCCAGCTTCTTCACCGACTACCAGGACTGCCAGTACGTCCCCTCGGCCAAGATGATCTGCGGCGGCATCACCAACCTGCCTCAGACCCCCACTGCCGGCGGGTCCAACGCCACCTATGAGCTCGGCGGCCTGACCATGATCGACCTGCGCAGCCACAACATCCTGCGTGAGGTGCCCTTCCAGAAGTGGTCCACCGCCGGCCACGTCGTCACTCGCAACCCGGTCAAGATGTCCGCCACCGGCAACCAGCTCACCCTCTGGGCCGCACCCGACAACGGCGACGAGGGTAACGGCACCGAGCTCTTCACCTACCAGGCCAACATCACCCCCTGACCTCGCAGCACAGCACGGCGACGACGCGTCCCACCACCGAGCACGGTGGGCGCGTCGTTGCCGGCTGAGTCGGGTTGGCGATTAGGTCGACGCCGCGAACCCTCCTCGCGGCGACCGGCATACCTACAGTCGCTGACGTGCGAATTGAGCCGACGCTTGAGCAGCTGACGCGGGGGGAGGATTCCTGGCCGGGTTACCGCGTCGACTTCTGGCGCCCGACCTGGGCTGGCCCCGAGGACGCCTGGGAGGTTAAGCCCCTCATCACCGAGGCCGATGCGGACGAGGTCCTCACCTGGGCAAGCGACCGCACGAGCCGCACGGGGTGCCCGGGTCGTAGGGGCACTCGGGATACGAGTGTCAGGCCTGGTGGATCGGCTCCTTGGGAAGCCTGCGCACCTTCGCGCGGCGGCGTCGCTCGGGCACCATCGAGCGCATCTCGTCGAGTTTTCCGAAGCACAGCAGCCGGTCTTCGGCCTCGAGGACCTGGCCGGGGCGCGGGTTGGGGAGGACTGTGGTGCCGCGGTGAAGCGTGAGCACCGTGATGTCGCGGTCGCCCAACCCGGACTCGCGCAGCGGCTTGCCGACCAAGTCGGATCCGGCGTGGACGACGAGCTCGGCGACCCCGTAGCCGGTCGAGACCGTGAGCCGTTGGCGGACGTCGATCTCGGGGAAGGCGACCTGGTTCGCGACGTGATCGATGATCGCGCCCGCGACGTCGAGGTTGGTCGCGGTCTCGATGCCCTGCAGACCGGGGGAGGAGTTGACCTCCAGGACGAGCGGTCCGTCGTTGCCCTCAAGCATGTCGACGCCGGCGACGCGCAGGCCCATGATCTGGGCGGCGCGCACGGCCGTCTGCTCGTAGGCAGGGTCGAGCGTGACCGCCTCGACCGAGCCACCGCGGTGGACGTTGGACCGGAACTCATCGCCTTGGGCTGTCCGGCGCATCGCCGCCACCACCCTGTCACCGACGACGAGGGCACGGATGTCGCGGCCCTTGCTCTCGGTGACGAAGCTCTGGATCAGAACGTTCTGCTTGGTGCTGTGCAGGGTCTCGATGATCGCCTCGGCGACCTTGGCGCCCGGAGCCAGGATCACGCCGATGCCCTGGGTGCCCTCGAGCAGCTTGATGACCACCGGTGCGCCGCCGACGCGCTCGATGGCCGGGCGCACGTCGGCGCGGTTGCGCACGAACGTGGTCGCCGGCATACCGATGTTGTGGCGGGACAGGATCTGGGTGGCGCGCAACTTGTCGCGTGAGTTGCTGATGCCGTTGGCAGTGTTCGGCGTGTAGACGTCCATCTGCTCAAACTGGCGCACCACTGCCGTGCCGAAGTAGGTGATGGAGTTGCCGATCCGCGGCAGGATCGCGTCGTAGTCGGACAGACGGCGCCCGCGGAACTGCAGGTCCGGCTCGGGGCCGGTGAGGTCGATTGCGAACCGCAGCGTGTTGAGCACCTTGACCTGGTGGCCCCGGTCGAGTGCCGCGGTGCGCAGCCGTCGGGTGGAGTACGTCCTGGGCGCGCGCGAGAGAATCGCCAGCTTCATGGGGTTGCCTGCCAAGATGGTCGTGTGTCCGAGCCGAACCATTCAAGCAGCACGACAGGATGGCGGGAGTGGGTGAGCCTGCCCGGGCTCGACGTGCCATGGATCAAGGCCAAGCTCGACACCGGGGCCCGCACCTCGACCCTGCATGCGTTCGACCTGCACGAGCTGGACCGCGGTGGCGAGGCCTGGGTGCGGTTCTCGATCCACCCGTGGCAGCGGTCCGGCGAGGACGCCGTCACCGTGGATTGCCCTGTGCACGACCGCCGCGCCGTGCGCAGCTCCTCCGGGCACGCCGAGGAGCGCATCGTGGTGCTCATGGACCTCGAACTGGTCGGGCGCAAGGTCTCTGCCGAGGTGACCCTGTCCCGGCGTGACGAAATGGGCTTCCGGATGCTGGTCGGCCGTGAGGCGTTGCGCCAGGGGTTCGTGGTGGACTCGGGCCGCTCCTACCTTGGCGGGCGGCCCACCCTGGCGGTCCGTCGCCGGAACCGAGGACGCTGATGCCACGGGCTTCGTTCGCCATCGGGCCCGTCCGCGTGCGCGCCGGCTCGATGCAGGAGCTGGGGTTGCCGATCACCCGACTCGTCACCGGCGCCGACGTGAGCCTGCCGGTGCGGGTCGTCCATGGCCGCGAGGACGGCCCCACTGTGTGGGTTAACGCCGCGACCCACGGCGACGAAGTGGTGGGTATCGAGGTCATCCGTCGCGTGCTCGCAGGCCTGCGGCCGAAGACTTTCCGGGGAACGCTCATCGCCGTGCCGATCGTCAACGTCCACGGATTCATGGCCGGCGACCGCTACCTGCCCGACCGACGGGACCTCAACCGGTCGTTCCCGGGCAGCCCGCGCGGCTCACTCGCGGCCCGCATCGCGCACCTGATGATGACCGAGGTGGTGGCCAAGTGCGAGGTCGGCATCGACCTGCACACCGGGTCCGACCGGCGCACCAACCTCCCGCAGATCCGCGCCGACCTTGACGACCCGAAGACCCGAGCTCTGGCGGAGGCCTTCGGCGCCCCGGTCCTGTTCCACGCCAGGGTCCGCGACGGTTCGCTGCGGTCCGCCGCGCAGGACCGCGCAACCGTGCTGCTGTTCGAGGCGGGCGAGGCCTGGCGGTTCGACGAGTGGGCAATCAGGGCAGGGGTCATCGGCGTGCGGCGGGTGCTGGCCACCCTGGGCATGACCGAGCCGGTCGACGACGGACCCGCCGAGCCGGCGCTCGTCTGCCGACAGAGCGGCTGGGTCCGCGCCCGGCGCAGCGGGATCCTCGAACTCGAGACCGCCCTGGGTCAGCGCGTACAGGTGGGCGACCGTCTGGGCGCCCTACACGACTCGTTCGGCAAGCGGCTCGCGCTCGCGCGTGCGGATCGGGCTGGCATCGTCATCGGCCACACGACCGCCCCCTTGGTCAATAACGGCGACGCCCTGGTCCACGTCGCGGAGAGCTAGCCTCGGCTCTGGCCGCGTTCCCACGAGGCCGGCTTCGCAGGCCCGCGGCCTCTGGGCGGCGCTTCGTGCCGTCCTCGGCCGGACGCGCACGAGCCCGTGTCCCCACACCGTGGCACCCATAGCGAACCGTGCCCCACGTTCCTCCGACCGGGGCTCGTGCTTCGCTGGTCCGGTGCAGTGCGTGGCGAACGGCGACGCTGTGTGACGCTGGCAAGCGTCACCGGCCCGGGCAATGCCGGGACGGCTCCCTTCGGCGGCCATCACATGCTCGAGCACACCCTCATGTACGTCGTGACCTGGGACCCGACGGCCTGCCCGTTGCCGGAGGCGGGGAGCGGGACTGGACCTGCGGCTTCTGGCTGCCGCATCGTGGATCTCATCACGGCTCAAGACGTCGGCCGCCTCGACGCCGGTTCGCACGTGTACACCTTTGTCATCCCGCAGACGGCTTCGGTCCCCAGCGGCTGACATCCCGGACGTCGGGATCTGCCGCCGCCAACAGTGCTGGCCAGGGTCGCGCGGTGGCCCCGGTACTCCGGAACGCCCGCCACGCCTTGCCGTTGGGCGTCTTTGGAGATGCCCACCCGACGCTCCGGAACTTGTAGACCGCCGGTACTGAGTCTGACTGCGGGTCAGCGGTCAGGTCGAATTGCTCTTCATTGTGCCCACCGAGCACTCTTCACGTCGCTGCAGTGGTCGTCATGTGGTCAAAGCCGCTCGACGCTCTGGCCGTGGGCGCCGGACCACGCGACCGGCCGGCCGTCGAAGGCGGTGAGGAACCGATGTTGGGTGTCCTCGCGCCCGGCCGGGACCTGAGCGGTCAATGCGGGCAGCACGCCGGGCCCCTCGTTGGAGATCCAGTGGCCGGGCAGGGCCGAGACCTGGTCGACGAACCGCTGTCGCTCCTCGGGGGTGACGTAGGTCAGGACCGCGGTGTGGAAGACCACCAGGGTGGCGTCGCTGGGTGCCTTGGCCGCGAGGGTCGCCAGGTCGTCGTTGAGATCGCCGGCCACCAGGAGGGCGGGGTCGTCCTGGGCGATCGCGATGGCGTCGCGGAGCCGGTCACGGCGCTCGGTCTGCTCGGGCCAGATCAGCGCCTCGAGCCAGCCCACGTCATCGGCGTCCGTGACGTCGAGCGGGTTCAGGTCGATGCCCGCGCGCCAGGTGACCTCCGGAAGCCGAACGGGTGCCGTGAACGGGCCGACCGGCTCACAGGTCAGCAGCGGTGCGTCCGGGTCGCCGACGACGGAGTCGTCGTAGCGGTACTGCCAGCGGTCGGGGTAGAGGCAGAGGCCCGCCGAGGCGCCGACCTCAAGCAGCGCGAGCGGCCCCTCGATCGAGGAGAGGAAGGGCAGCAGGGTGGCAGAGCGCCGCGGCTCGTTGGTCTGGGTGAGCCTGGTTCGCATCGTGGCGGCGAGTGCGCTCCAGTTCCCCAGCACCCACTCGATAAAGGGCTCGGGGGCGTCGACGGGACCGCCCATGGCTCGCGTGGAGGCGAACAGAAGGTTCGGCTGGCGCTTGTCTTCGGGCAACATGTCGAGGCGGTCGATGACGTCGTCGCTCGCGGCGACGGCTCGGGCCAGCCGCTCGTAGGTGGGTGAGTTGCCGGCTGCTTCGCGTACCGCGAAGCCGTCGTACCACTCGCTGGTGCTGATGGACATGGCGCAACCCCGTGTTGTGACGTGCAGAGTGGGACGATCGTGCCGCATGGGCCCGAGCCGCAGTCCTCAGGCCTCCGCTCGACGGGAGCATTCTCAAGCCTCTTGGACCGGCGAGCACGACGACATTCTGCAATCGGGCGATCGGTTACGACTCCACTCTCGCCCAAGCGCGCGGCTCCGCCGCGCGAACCCGGCCCGGCCGCGCCCTCCGCGCTTCGCCGGTGGGACCCCGCACTTCGGGCGGCGCGTCGCGCCGTCCTCTCGCACCCCCTGCTGCACCGAGACGACGGGCTGGCTGCTCAACCCCGTGGACCTGCCTCCCCTACCCGCACCGCAGCGGGTCACCCACCAGTCGCGCAGGTTTCGGTCGATGCGCAGACCGCGTCGTCACGAATACACGGCTGCGGCACGGTCACTGCGGAGGTAGTGCGCGATGATCACGCCCATGGTGGTCGTGACGCTGCTGATGAGGTCGAGCTCGGTCAGTGGCGCCGGGCCCTCGAACAGCCGGGTGCCGTTTCCCAACGTCAGCGGATAGATCAGAAGCGTGTAGCGGTCGATCAGTCCAGCGGCGTGCAGACACCGAACCAGCGACCCGCTTCCGATGATCGAGAGATCTCTGCCCGACTGGGCCTTCAGCTCGGCCACCGTCTGGGCAGCGTCGCCCCGCAGCAGGATCGAGTTCTGCCAGGCGCCCGCGTCGTCCAGACTTCTCGAGACAACGTATTTGGTGGCCGCGTTCATGTACGCGGTGAACGGGTTGCCGTCGGTCAACCCTTTCCATGCCCCGATGAAGTCCTGCCAGGTACGGCGGCCAAACAGCATGTCCCCCGGGTTGGCCATGCCCTTGGCCATCTCGCGGCCCATGACCTCGTCGGTGTAGCGCGGGCCCCAGCCACCGTGCTGGAAGCCTCCGCGGGGATCTTCGTCCGGCCGGCCGAGGCCTTGGATGACGCCGTCAAGAGTGACGCTCATCGTGACAGAGATAGAACGCATGAACCTGTTCCTTCCGTGCTGCGGACCGCCCGAGGCGGACTGTCACCTGCTACACGAACAGCCACTGGCCAAATCGACACCGCCGCGGGGACTGACTCCGCGCGCCGAGGGCATGCCATGCCCGCGACACGTCCACGGTTCAGAGGTCCTCGCCAGCTCAGGCGGGGGCTTTCTTCATGCCCCGTACAGCAGCGAAGTGCAGCAGTGACGCTCATTTGAGGCTCACCCAACCGCCGCAGCGCCTCTCGCGTCGCCTCCGACCTGGCCTTGGCGTAGATCTCCATCGTGACCGCCCTCCCGCCGTCACCGACGGAAAGTCACCACCACGCCTGACTGCTACGGAATCATCAACACGTGACGACCCCCGACCGCGTCAGGGCCTACACGGTCGACCCAGCAGCTTCGCGGGCTGCCACCGACGCCGCGCACCGTGCCGCCCTCATCGCCATGCGCGACAGGCTGGAGATGATCAGCGTCCAGATCGACGACCACCCCGACCTGCCACCTCAGGTATCCAGCACCATCGCCGCCCTCGTCCCGCCACAGCGACGACGACCCCTTCCGAGCAAACACGCCCCAGCACACCTGTCCACCGACCTGTGGCCGCGCGACGACACCGAGTTCGAGGCAGCCGTCACCTTGGCCCCATACGCCGAACTCATGCTCGGCATGGCCCACGAGCCCAACATTCCGTTCAGCACGTACGACGCCGGAGCCGACGCCCACTTCCAGCTCACATCGGATGAAGCGCGGACGGCCCTGGCATTCCTGGCCGCCCACGGTGTCGACCCCAAGGTGCTCGTGGCACAGCCCAACCACACCCTCGGCAGCTGAGAAGAACGGGTTCGGCACCGCGATAGTCCGCAACCGGACCTCACAAAGCGGCCACTCGCCCTCGGCGCGCTGGCGACGAGGGAGGGCCGCTCGTGGCCGGCTACCCGAGGCCCCAGCCGCACCCAGCCGACGGAGCTGGCTGCTCAACCCCGCCGACTCACCCTCCGTACCCGCATCGCTGCGGGCCAACACCCAGCGCTCCAGGTCTGGGTCAATGCGCAGACCCGCGACTCGAGATGCGTGAGCCAGGACGACCCCGGAGCTGGGGTCACCGCCCCCACGACCTTGGTGGCGACGGCTTCGCGGGTGAGTCGGTCGCCCCTCCGCGAGCGGAACCCCGCCGCGCGACTTCAGTGAGCATGCAGGGGGTAGTACGTCCTGACGTTTGACCTCGATGAGGGCTATGTTCACGCATACCGGAACTTGGGACTTCAGGCTTGAGTTCGGCGACATGAGCCTCGGCTGAGAACGCGGTGACCGCTAGGAACCCGCGCGCCGGGGACGAGGGACCCGACGCGGCCGCAGGGGGCGCGCCCCCGCGTCATCCGCCAGTCGCACCGAAGGAGAGCCCGACATGGCCGCCGCCACCACGCAGTCTTCCCCAACGACACGACGCACCGCGGACCCGACGAGGAGGACCGCACGCGCCGCGGGCGTGCTGTATCTGCTGACGTTCGTGTCGATCCCGACTCTCGTGCTGTACAAGCCGGTCAAGGACCACGCGGACTTCGTCCTCGGCGCCGGCAGCTCCACCGGCGTGCTGTGGGGCGCCCTGTCCGAGATCATCGTCGCGCTGGCCGGCATCGGCACTGCGGTGGTGCTCTACGCGGTGGCCAAGCGGCAGAGCCAGACGGCCGCCCTGGGCTTCGTTGCGGCCCGGATCCTGGAGTCCAGCCTGATCATCGTCAGTGTCGTCAGCCTGCTGACGATCATGACGTTGCGCAACGACGCCGGAACCCCCGGCGCGGACTCGGCCGCGCTGGTCACCGTCGGTCACAGCCTGGTCGCGGTCTACAACTGGACGTTCCTGCTCTCGCAGAGCCTCATGCCCGTCGCCTGCGACCTGTTCCTCGGTTACGTGCTCTACCGGTCCGGCCTCGTGCCCCGAATCCTGCCCCTCATCGCCTTCGTGGGCGCTCCCCTGCTCCTCGCCTCCGACCTCGCGGTCTTCTTCGGCCTCTACCCCCAGGTGTCCCCGCTGTCAGCCCTCGCCGCGCTCCCGGTCGCAGTGTTCGAGTTCTCGCTCGGCGTCTATCTGATCGTGCGGGGCTTCCGGCCCGCTGCGGTCAGCGCTCTCGGCCTGTCCCAACGCGTTCGGCACCAGCAGGACGTCGTGCCGGACCTGCCGGTCCCGGTGCGATCCGACAGCTGATCCGCGACCCTGCAGGCGCGCGCGACAGGTCGGCGACCACCGCGGCGGCCCCACCCGTCGTCACCTGTGCCGGGCCCGGGGTCACAGGTGACCGGTCACCGGTCACCGGTCACCGGTCACCGGTCACCGGTCACCAGCAGTCCGGGAAGCAACCTCCCAGGCTGTCCACCAGCGACCACAGGCCTGCGAAGACCAGTCCGACGAAGAGGACTGCGCCAGCAAGGGCAATCCACCAGTTCCGCGTCATGCTCATCCCCCTGACTGCGCCGTCGGCGCGGTGGCTCACGCAGACTGCCCCCCACCCCCCCCCGCGAACCGGGAAGGGCCATCCGCCCGCACGTCAGTGTTCCCGGGCACCACGACCCAACGCGCTCGACACGCCATGTCACAGGACAGCCGACCTCACCCCCTCCGGCTGAAGGGCCGCCGAAGCGCCGACTCGACCGGCTCAGTAGGCCTTCGACGTGGAGTGGCTGGTGTCGAAGACGATCGGGTCGCTCGTCGACGCCAGGAACTTCCCGTGGATCCTGGCGGTGGCGACAGCCGTGCCGTGGGCGCTGGAGTACCAGTGGGTCACCGCGCCCAGCATCACCTGCTGGTTCACCTTCGCGGACCCGGTCAGGTACTTCCAGGACGAGGCGTACCGCGTGCCACTGCCGCGACGGACCACCGCTTGGCCGCGGATCCAGTCGCCGTGAGCGTCGCCGACCCGACGGCCGTAGGTGCGTGCGGTCAGCCTCGACTGGCCGTTGCTGTAGGTCGCGACGTTGAGGCACTCCCGGTACTGGTACGCGGAGTAGAAGGCCCCGCGCCAGGCGCCGCACCTGGTCACGTTGGCCTCCTGGATCGGAGCGGCCTGCGCCGGCGATCCCAGCGGAACGGCACCGGCCAACGCCAGCAGCCCGGCAGCGACAGCGCGTCGTGATCTCATGACATCCCCCCTGATGCACTTCCCCCGATTGCCGACGGATCATAGGCGCAGCCCGAGCGCGGGGTCCACAGTCACGCAGCCGGTCGATCGTCGCGGGCCGCGGGCCAGGCGGACTCAGGCGCTCCGGGTCTCGGCCAGGCGCCGCGTCAGGAACTCGCGCTCGGCCTCGTTCACGGTCAGCCCCAGCGCCTGCTCGTACGAGGCGCCGGCCTCGGCGGCCCGACCGAGGCGCTGCAACAGCTCCGCCTTGACCGCGGGGAGGTACTGGTAGCCGGCGAGCCGGCCGTCGCGCTCCAGCTCGTCGACCTCGGCCAGCGCGCGGGCGGCACCGGCCACCTCCGCCACGGCCACGGCCCGGTTCAGCGCGACAACCGGTGAGGGCCACACAGCCAGCAACGCGTCATACAGGGTGAGGATCTGTGCCCAGTCCGTCTCCCTGTATGACGGGGCCTGCGCGTGCAGCGCCGCGATCGCGGCCTGGAGGACGTATCGGCCCGGTCGCCCGCCGCGCAGGCCGTCCACGATGAGCCGGTCGGCCTCGGCGATGGCGGTCCGGTCCCACTGAGTGCGGTCCTGGTCCTGGAGCCGCAGCAACCTCCCGCGGGAATCGACCCGGGTGCTGCGCCGGGCGTTCGTGACGAGCAGCAGGGCGAGCAGCCCCCAGACCTCACGCTCGTCGGGCATCAGCTCGCGCAGCATCCGGGCCAGGTGCAGGGCCTGGTCCGCGAGGTCGACGCGGGTGAGGGACTCGCCCTCGGGAGCCGTGTGCCCCGCGGTGAGGAGCAGGTGGATCACGCCGAGGACCCCGCGCAGGCGGTCGGGCAGCTCCTCGGGGCGCGGGACACGGAAGGGGATCCGCGCGGTCACGATCTTCTTCTTCGCCCGGGTGAGGCGGGCCGCCATGGTCGGCTCCGACACCAGCAGCGCCCGGGCGATGTCCCGGGTCGGCAGGCCGCACACGAGGCGGAGCGTCAGACCCAGCTGCGCCTCCTGCGCCAACGCCGGGTGGCAGCACAGGAAGACCAGGCGCAGCCGTTCGTCCGGAACCGGGTCCGCCGGCGTCAGCGCCTCGGGCTCCGCCGGCGCCACATCGTCGACCATCTCCTCGGGCTCCACCAGCAGCGGGAGCCTGGAGCGGAAGACGTGCTCGCGCCGCAGGGCGTCGATCGCCCGGCGTCGGGCCGTCGTGGTGACCCAGGCGATCGGGTTGTCCGGGATCCCGTCCCGGGCCCAGCCCACCAGTGCCGCGGCATACGCCTCCTGGACGCAGTCCTCGGCCAGGTCCAGGTCGCGCGCGACGCGCGCCGTCGCGGAGAGCACGACGGCCCATCCGTGACGGTGCGCGTCGGCGACGGCCGCCTCGACGTCGGTGGGGGGTGGGGTGCCCATCACCCCTCGGACGGACGGACGAACCCGCCCGCGACGGGGCGCACCTCGACGCCGCCGCCCAGCTGCGTGGCCGGGTTGCGGGCAGCGATGTCCAGCGCCGCGTCGAGGTCAGGCGCCTCGATCACGTAGAAGCCCGCCACGACCTCCTTGGCCTCCACGAAGGGCCCGTCGGTGACGACGTCCCCGCGGATCGACGTCGACATCTCCCTCGGCTCCAGCGCGAACGCCGCCACCATGCGCCCCGCCTCGATGAGCTCCCGGGCGTAACGGTCGTGCACCTCGAGGTCGTCCGGGGTGGCGTCCGCGCCGTGGGCCGAGTCCGAGGCGTAGATCAGGACTGCGTACTGAGCCATGTCGATGCTCTCCGTTCCAGTGTCAGGAAGTCCTACACCACCACGTCGGACGGCCGGCGCGTTTTCGACAGCCCGCGACGGAACTGGTCGCGGTGACTGTGCGCAACCTTGCCCAAATGCGGACATATCGCGCACACTGCACGGCACCGCAGGGCCCTCCGCTCCGGGGACACGCCACCGCAGGGGTCGTCCGAAACGAGACCGGCCCGGGCGTGACTTCCCGGCCGGGGACACGTTGACTCCTCACCGACCCGCCTCCCCCTGAAAGGCACACACCATGATCCGCGGTATGGCAATCTCCGGCGGCGTAACCGCCCTCGTCGTCCTCTGGCTCCTGATCGGAGTCGCCGCCACCTACCAGCGCGGGTACTTCGACAGCCGCCCCGAGAACTGCGCCAAGGCCAGCACGGTCGCGGCCACCGTGGTCGCCGGGCCCCTGAACTACACGGGCACCAACCCCAAGGTCACCTGCGTGGTCCCGCAGCCCTCCAAGTAAGGCGCCGCGGAAGCAGCCCGCGTGCGTGGGGTGGTCGGCCGGCCCGACCACCCCACCGCGCGGGGGCAGCGCCGGGCGCCACTCATCGACGACGCGCGGTGCCATGATCGACGCGTGACCGAGCGCTCCCCGGAGACCTACCGCAGCACCGCCGACGCCGCCTGGCGCTGGGTGCTGGACCAGGTCCGCTGGGAGGACGGCCCGTGGATACCCGAGTCCGTGTCCGGTGAGGACACCGGTGACATCCCCGACCACCGCGACGGCATGCACAGCGGTACCGGCGGACTGGCTCACGCGCTGGCCGAGATCCGCCTCTCGCGGCCGTGGACCGCCGAGGAGGAGCACCTGGCCGGGGCCATCGTCGCCCGCATCCGCGACGGCATCCCCACCTCGACCGACGCGACCTTCTTCGACGGGCTGGTCAGTGACATCGGGGCGCTCACCGCCCTCGGGGTCCCCGGCACCGAGGACGCGCTGGCCCGGCTCGACGAGCTCCTGACGCCGGACGGCTGGCCCCAGACGATGCTCGGCCCGCCGCGCTTCGCGCCCGACACCCGCCTGCACGACGCCACCCTGGGCACCGCAGGAGTCCTCCTCGGCTCCTTGTGGGCCCGACGGCTGGGCTCGCCCGACGCCGCGTCGCTCGCCGAGCGGGCCGCCGCGGTGATCCTGGCCGAGGAGGAGCACCTGCCGACCGGCGGCAACTGGCGGTTCGTGGCGCCGCGCTTCCGCCCCGACTACGCCCAGATGCCCAACTTCTCCCATGGCGTCGCGGGCATCGCGTCCGCGCTGGCTCTCGCCGGTGCCGAGCTCGACCGCCCGGACCTGACCGCCGCGGCTCTCCGTGGCGCCGAGCACCTGGTGACGCTCGGCGAGCGGCGCGGTGAGGGCTTCGTCGTCCCGCGCTACCTCCCCACCGACACCAACGACGAGGACGAGTTCACGTTCACGTGGTGTCACGGCGGCACCGGCACCTCGCTGCTCTTCCTCGCCCTCGACCACGCCGGAGTCGAGGGTGTCGCCGGCGAGGCGCCCCTGACGTGGCACCGTCGGTTCCTGCACGGGGTCCGCACCTCCGGCCTGCCCGCCCGCCTGCACCCCGGCTTCTGGGACAACGACGGCCGGTGCTGCGGCACGACGGGGGTCGGCGAGGCCTTCCTCGACTCCTGGCAGCGGGCGGGCCACGACGACGACCTCGACTTCGCCCTGCACCTGGCCGACACCCTGGTCGAGCGCGCGGTCAGCGAGGGACCGCACGCCTACTGGCGGTTCATCGAGCACCGCAAGCCGGACCCGCTGCTGCCGCCGGCCGTCGGGTGGATGCAGGGAGCAGCCGGTATCGCGGCCTTCCTCTTCCGCGTCAGCCGCACCCTCCAGGACGGGCCGGAGGCCGCCCCCGTGCCGCGCATGGACACCTGGTGGGCGCTGCGCCTGCCGGAGTGAACGGAAGACGAGGCGCGCACGCGATCCCCGGCGTACATTCATTGACGTCGGTACCGCACCGGCAGGGGGATCTGGAGAAGTGGCCACATGGTCAACGTCATCATCGCTTCGTTCTTCATCGGCGTGTTCGTCCTCGCCGTCGCTCTGGTGCTGACGCTCACCATCAGGGGGGCGATCCACCGTCACCGGCACCCGCGCACCAAGCTGGAGCGGTGGGCCGACGAGCACGGCGACCAGACCGAGGACTTCAAGCTCTCGGGTGGGCCGAGCTGGACCGGCACCTCCGGCGGCGGTGGCGTCGGCGGCTGACCCACGCTCCGCGGACAGGCTGACGTCCACGGAGGTCGGCGGCGGACCGGCGGGTCAGACCCCGTCGAGCACCGCGCCCATGATGAGCACGCCGAACTCGAAGCCGGAGTGCTTCGTGCGACCCCAGCGGCCGCGCTCGGTCACCAGGCCGGGTCCCACGGTGTAGTGGTCGACGTCGTCGTCATCGCCGGTGGTCCGGAACCGGAAGGTTTGCGCGTAGTCCGTGCCGGCGTAGCGGGCGGTGACGTGGACGCTGAAGGGCGTGCCGACGGGGAAGTCCAGGAGCGAGACGTCGTAGTCGCCGAGCTCGAGCTGCACGTCCCGGGGCTGCGGGACCCCCGCGTCACGGACATGAGCCACGCCGTGGGTCTCGACGTCCTTGGGGTAGCGCACGTCGTCACGCGGCCACGAGGAGATCTTGATCGGCTCGACAACCAAGCGCTTCTTCACAGGTGCTTCCTCTCGTCGGGGCCCTCATCGGTGCCGGTCCAGCTCCGGTCAACCTCGACCTGGTAGCCGGCCCAGGTCCAGGCGCGCGTCGTGCCGGCATCCTCTCGCGGTGCGACGGCGTCCCGCGGGAGGGCGGGCCGGTCAGATCGCCGAACGAAGTGAGACGGGTCAGACCCCGCCGCTGCGCTTCTTGATCGCCCGCCAGCCGCCGGCGCGGTTGTTGGCGATGATCTGCCGCAGCATCGTCGTGAGCGGCCCGCGCGGCACGCACTCCCCCTCCCGGAACGCGATGCACCGCGCCGTCGCGTTGTCGTGGCCGCTGGTGATGATGCCGTCCGGGTCGGGGACGATCGCCCCGTCGTAGAGGAACAGGTTCACGTGGTCCCTCGCGGCGAGCAGTGCGCAGACGTTGCCCTGGAGGACGAAGTACGGCTGCACGGTGCGCTTGATCGTCTCCTCCACCTCGGGGTCGGCGGCATGGACGATGTCGCGCAGCTCCGCGCACACCGCCTGCTGCCAGGGCGGCAGCCCGGCGAGGTAGGCGTCGACGCGCTCGTGCCTGACGTAGTCCCCGGCAGCCCCGGCCATGCCCTCACCATCCCGCTGCGGGAGCGCTGGCGCCAGCGGCGCCGGGAGGCCATCGACAGGCACCGGGTAACACACCGGACGAACCGTTGACACGCCCCTGTCGAGATCTCGCCTGCTCGAACGACGTGAAGGTGAGGCGCGCCGGGAGGCGGCGGCGCCACGCGATACCGACGAGGCTGGGGAAGGATCCTGACCATGACCCTCACCGACAGCGGGTACGCCGACGTCAACGGCCTGCACCTGTACTACGAGCGGCACGGAGCCGGCACGCCGCTGGTGCTGTTGCACGGCGGGATGCTGACGATCGACCTCAACTTCGCCGGGCTGATCCCCACGCTGGCGCAACGGCACGAGGTCATCGGCGTCGAGATGCAGGGGCACGGCCGCACCGCCGACATCGACCGCGAGATCACCCCGGCCGCCCTCGCCGGCGACGTCGTCGCGCTGCTGGACCACCTCGGCATCGAGCGCGCCCACGTCCTCGGGCACAGCCTGGGCGGGGCCGTGACGCTGGAGCTCGCGGTCAACCACCCGACGCGGGTGCGCTCGGTCGTGCCGGTCTCGGCCAGCGTCCGCCCGGAGGGGATGCACGAGGACCTCAGCGACCCGTCGCGGTTTGCCACCTCGACCCGGATGCCGACCCAGCAGGACTTCGCCGACTTCCGCGACGCCTACCTGCGTCTCTCGCCGCACCCGGAGCACTTCGAGGACTTCCTCGCGTCGCTGTCGCGCTCGGCGGCGGACCTGCACGGCTGGTCGGACGAGCAGCTCGCCGGGATCACCGCCCCGACCCTGATCGTGCAGGGCGACCACGACTTCGTCACGATCGAGCACGCCGCCCTGATGCAGCAGCTGATCCCGGGCGCGCACCTGGCCGTGCTGCCGGCCACGACGCACATGACGGTCACCCGGCGGGCCGACCTGCTGCTGCCGATCCTGGCGGCCTTCCTCGACTGAAGGGCTGACCGCGCCGGTATGCCGTGCAGCGCGCCATCCGTGCCGGCGGCGCCATCCGCGCCGGCCGCGCCCCGGTGACGCGGACGTCCGCGGAGGTGGGCGCCATCGTTCACAGGTCGGGCGCGCACCATGGCCCGATGCCTCACAGCATCACGATCCTGCACCGCGTCCTTCCCCAGCAGCCCCTGCCCGGCCTGGGTGACACCGGACCGCACCACGCCATCGGCGTCGCCGAGGGCTTCGGCCTGCTCGTGCTCGCCTTCGGCACGGTGCTCGGCCTGATGATGGTCGTCGGCCACCTGCGCCACCAGCGCCGCAGCCGCGGCTGACGCCCACTCGCGGCTGCTCCCCGGCCGCGGCTGACGCCTCCTCGACGCCACGGCCGCGGCCCGTGCCGGCGGACGCGACCACACGGCATACGGCCGCGATGAGGGCCGTCCTGTGGACGGCCCCCATCGTCTGCCGCGCGACTCAGACGCTGGCCAGCTCGCGGACCTGCGTGAGCCGGACCGAGTTGCCCGAGGGGTCGCGGAAGCCGCAGTCGATGCCGTAGGGCCGCTCCTCCGGCTTCTCGGTGAACTCCACGCCGCGGGCGCTGAGGTCGTCGTAGGAGGCCTGGCAGTCCTCGGTGGTGAGGAACAGCGTGCCGGCGAAGCCCTTGCCCATGAGCGCCGCGATCTCGCCCTGGGTGCCGGCGTCGATCATCGGCGGCCCGGGGATCGCCATCAGCACGACGGCGATGTCCGGCTGGCCGGCCGGCCCGACGGTGAGCCAGCGGAAGTTGCCCATCTCCGGCACGGTGACGTCCTCACGGACCTCGAAGCCGATCTTGCGCGTCCAGAAGTCGAGCGCCACGTCCTGGTCGTGGACCCACAGCTGGCAGGTGCTGAGCTTGATCATCGTCGTCCCCATCCTTCATTCATGTAGGTGTTCCCTGCTGGATGATCACGACGCTAGGTCCGCAGTCGGCGCCGCGTCTTCTCCAAACGTGCTGCGTTGCGGTCGGCTGTAGACGCGCAGGACGCAGGCCGGCATGCGCGCATAGACCAGCGGATCGGGGAAACGCCGCCGGTAGGCGGTCGGCGACTCCCCGAAGGTCCGGGTGAAGCTCGACGTGAACGACCCGACGCTCTCCAGGCCGACGAGCATGCAGATGTCGGCGACCGAGCGGTCGGTGCTGCGCAGCATCGCCGCCGCGCGCTCGAGCCGCCGGGTCAGCAGGTACTGGTGCGGCGACTCCCCGAACGCCTTGCGGAACTCGCGGCTGAAGTGCGCCCGTGACAGGCCCGCGGCCCGCGCCATGTCCTCGACGGTGATCGGCTCGACGTAGCGCGCGTCGGCCAGGTCCCTGGCACGGACCAGGTGCCGGACGGGAGGGACAGCCACCATGACCAGCCAGTATGCCGCGCCGGTCGCCTCCCGTCCCCGGCTCGCGGCAGGTGGCGGCGACGCAGGCCGGCTCACCCCGATGAGGGTTGAGGCGCCGACCCCGGGCGACGAGCGTGGCGCGCGTCCCCCTGCACGCCGAGGAGCCGAGGAGGTCCTCATGCCCCGCTACATGATCATCGCGAACTACCAGACCGAAGGCGTCAGAGGAGTCGCCGCGGCCGGTGGGGTCGCGCGGCGCACTGCGATCGAGAAGATGACCGCCGACCTCGGCGGCCGGGTCGAGTCCTTCGACTTCGCCTTCGGCGACGACGACGCCTACGTGCGGGTCGAGCTGCCCGACGAGAAGACTGCGGTGGCGGTGGCCATGGCGGTCAACAGCTCCGGTGCGACCCGCGCCCGCACCGTCGTGCTGATCTCCCCCGAGGAGGTCGACGAGGCCTCACACCTGAAGGTCGGCTACGTCCCGCCCGGCGGCTGAGGCACGGCTCGACGCGTCCCGGACCGCCGGCAACGCCGACGGCCCGGGACGGCTGCGCACACGCGACCGTCCTCGCGCGCAGCCAGGCCCGTCCACCTGTCCAGAGTGCCGCGAGGTCGGTCGAGCGTGGCGCCGTGGGCGCGGCTCAGGCAGGCGAGGTCTGGGTGGGGACCTGCGGGGAGACCTGCTTGCGCAGGGGAAGCGCCACGTCGACGTCCTGCGGGGGCGTGCCCAGCGAGGCGTGCCACTGCACGACGCGCCACCGCCCGTCGCCCTCGAGGCGGACGACGCCGGTGAAGCGGCCCATGACCCAGGCGTCGCTGCCGGCGCCGAGCAGCGGACGGTCCTCGAACCAGCAGACGTCGCCGTGCCGGTGGACCCGGAGCAGGTCGCTCGCCTGGACGTCCAGGCCGAGCCCCCCGGCGAACCGCGCGGCGAAGCCGGCGCTGGCCTCCGCGTGGCCCTCCCAGAGGATGGCGTCGTTGACACCGATGACGACGGACACGTCCCTGGACAGCAGCTCGCTGATCAGGTCGGCATCACCGCGGCGCATCGCGTCGTACATCGCGCCGACGAGCTCGGTGACCTCGTGCTCATGACCCATGACAACCTCCGTGACGAAGCCGTCCCACCCCTGGACTCCGTTGGGCTCAGAGCGCGAACGTAACACCGGCCGCGACCGTCGCTCAGGCGATTGGCCGGCTCTCACAGGTCAGGCACAGGTGTGCGACCTCACGGTCAGCCGGGGCGCGTGGCGTAGGCGCCCGGCGCCCTCGAGGTCACCAGACCGGCTCGGCGGCGGCGTAGTCGCCGACCCGGTGCGGCCACGACAGCGCCCGCCCGTCGACGGTGCCGGCCGGGGCGATGACGTCGAGCTGCCCGGCGACGGACTCCACCGGGCGCAGCCACGCGGCGACGTCCTCGACGTCCGCAGGCAGCGTCGGCTCGGGGTCGGGCCGGGGCTGACCGAGCAACCAGGCGGCGGTCCGCTCCAGGGCGAGGTCACGGACCTGCGTGCCGCCCTCGACGGCCTGCGCCATCAGCGCCTCGCAGACGGCGGCGACCGCGAGGTAGCCCGTGCCGTGGTCGAGCAGCTGGCACGGCATGGCCCCGGGCGCATCGTCGCGCGCCTCGACCCAGGAGATGCCGGTCGCCGCCTGGACGATCGAGTCGAAGCCCCGGCGTCGGCCCCACGGTCCCACCGGGCCCCATGCGGACAGGCCGACGACGACGAGCCCCGGGTGGCGCTCGGCCAGCTGCTCGGCGGTGAGCCCGAACGCCGCGAGCGCTCCGGGGCGGTAGCCGTGGACCAGCACGCCGGCCTCGTCGAGCAGCGCGTGGAGCCGGTCGAGGCCCTCACGGGTGCGGGCATCGAGGACGGCGCTGCGCTTGCCCAGCAGCGTGTCCCACGTGTCCTCCGGCTCCGGCCGGTGCGGCGGGTCCAGCCGCAGCACGTCCGCGCCCAGCGCGCCCAGGTAACGCGTGCAGATCGGCCCCGCGATGACCCGGGTCAGGTCGAGCACGCGCAGCCCGCTCGCCGGTCGGTCACCGGCGGCCCGCACCCGGGGCGCTGCCCCCGGCAGGCTGGTGCGCTCGACGAGGCCACGTCCGGCGACGGCGACCGCCTGCGGGTGCTCGCGCCACTGCTGCTCGGTGCGCACGACGGCGGCGATGCCGCCGGCCCCGACGATGCGGGCCTCGGCCTCCTCGCCCGCCAGCTCCTGTATCGCGCGCCCCACCGTCGCGGGCTCGTCGCCGGCTCCCAGCGCGCCCACCAGGGCGTCCCGGTGCCAGGCGTAGTTGGCATGGGTGCGCAGCCAGCCGTCGGCGGTGCGCCAGAAGCGGGACAGCGGGGCGAAGGAGCCCGACGAGGCAGGCCGCCCGCCGAGACGCACGTAGCGCTCGCTGCGGACCGCGGCCGCGACATGGCCGGCGTCGAGCTCGATCCCGTGGGCGAGCGGGCCGCCGCGCTGGTGGTGCAGCTCCAGCGCCGCGAGCAGGGCGGTCGAGACCGTCGCCAACGCTGCCTCGCGGACCGGCAGCCGGGACGGGAGCCCCTCCGGCCGATCGGCGACATGCACACTGATCGGCGGAATCGCCGCTGGCACAACGCTTTCGGCGTGGACCGCCTCCCAGAGGCTGCGGGTCATGCTGCGTCGCAGAGTCGTCACGGGGTCCGATCATGCATGATCGGCGCCCCGGACGTCAGGGGGACCTTCGGACCGGGTCGGGATGGTGCCGATCGGCTGTGCTGGCAGCGGAGGTCACCATGAAGGCACTCATCCCCCGGCGCCGCGGCCGCGCCGTCGTCATGGCGCTGGCCCTGGTCGCCGGCACCCTCGTGCTCGCCTCCTGCGCGGCGACTGCCAACCCTGCCGCGAGCTCCGGGAACCCCCACGCCGCCGGGTTCTGGCTCGGCCTGTGGCAGGGCATCATCGTCCCGATCGCCTTCATCGTCTCGCTGTTCAACCACCACGTCGGGATCTACGAGGTGCACAACAACGGGGCCTGGTACGACTTCGGCTACGTCCTGGGCATCGGCGTCGGCGCCTCGATCGGCGGCGCGACCGGCCGGGCCAGCCGCCGCTCCTGAGCACCACCATCGCCGCCAACATCGCGTCGTGACGAGCCGACCGACCGGCAGGGATCAGCTGGTGACGTCCTTGCCCGCGAACCGGGCCCAGGCCGCGAGCCAGAACACCACGGCATACCCGGGGGCGATGGCCAGGCCGCGCAGCGGGCCGTCCCAGGAGATCGGGTCGCGCAGGAAGTCTCCGAACGACATCCACCAGTGCGTGATCAGCCACGGGTGCAGCCAGCCCAGCTGCGGGATGGTGTCGAGGATGAAGCTCGCGACGTTGAGGATGACGACCGCGACGGCCGCCCCGATCGGCTGCTCGGTCAACGTCGAGATGAACAGCCCGACCGCACCGAGCGAGGCGAAGCCGGCGGCGAGGTAGAGCGTGGCCAGCAGCACCCGCACCAGCGCGGCGCCGAAGCCGATCTGCGTGCCGGACAGCAAGGTCATCGGGCCACCGCCGAAGAGCGCCAGGCCGATGACCACGCCGACGAGGCTGACCCACAGCGTGGCGACCACGGCGAAGATGACGATCGCGGCGTACTTCACCGCCAGCAGCCGGGTCCGCTCCACCGGGATGGTCAGCAGGTATCGCAGGGTGCCGACGTTGGCCTCGCCTGCGACGGCGTCGGCGGAGATCATCGCGATCGCCAGCGGCAGGAACAGGCCCAGCTCGATGCCGAGCGCGGCGAGGGCGACGAACAGGCCGTTGCCGGTGATCGCGGAGAGGAAGTCCGGGCCGCGACTGTCGCCGCGGGGCGTGGAGACCTTGACCGCGATGGCCAGCAGCAGCGGGACCGAGGCCAGCACCGCCATGCCGGCCTGGTTGCGCCGGCGGCCGAAGATCAGGTGCAGCTCGGAGCGCAGGAACCGCAGCGAGGCCCCCCGTCGCGGCCGGGCGACGGTGGCACCGCCGAGTGACGTGACGGCCTGCTCAGCCACTGACATCGAAGCCCTCCCCCGTGAGCGAGACGAACAGGTCCTCGAGGCTGGTCGCCTCGACGACGAAACCGCGCACCGGAACCCCGGCGCGCACGAGCTCGGTGACGACCCGCTCGGGCGCCACCGAGCCGATGACCCCACGGGCGTGCCCGTGGTCGACGCCCACCTCGGTCAGGCCCAGCCCGCGCAGCACGGCAGCGGCCTCCTCGACGTGGTCGGTGTCGACCCGGGCCCGGGCCTGGGTGCCTCCCCGTACCTCGGTCACCGTGCCCTGGGCGACGAGGCGCCCGACATGCATGACCCCGATGTGGCTGCACATCTGCTCGACCTCCGAGAGCAGGTGGCTGGAGACGAGCACCGTCGCTCCCTCCTCCGCCAGGGAGGCCACCAGCGACCGGACCTCGCGGGTCCCTTGCGGGTCCAGGCCGTTGGTGGGCTCGTCGAGCACCAGCAGCTCGCGCGGGGCCAGCAACGCGCCGGCGATGGCCAGGCGCTGCCGCATGCCCAGCGAGTAGGCGCGGTAGCGCTTGGAGGCGGCGGGCAGCAGGCCCACGCGGTCCAGGGCGGCGTCGATGCGGGCCGTCGCGGTCGCCGGGTCGGCGCAGCGGTCGGCGGCGTCGAGGCGGGCGAGGTTGGCGCGGCCGGACAGGTAGGGGTGGAACGCCGGCCCCTCCACCAGCGAGCCGACCCGGGGCAGCACGTCGGCGGCCCGGGCCGGCATCGGCTGGCCGAGCACCTCGTGCCGGCCCGAGGTGGGCTGGATCAGGCCGAGCAGCATCCGGATCGTCGTCGTCTTGCCCGACCCGTTGGGCCCGAGGAAGCCGTAGACCGCACCACGCGGCACCAGCAGGTCGATGCCGTCGACGGCGGTCTGGTGGTGGAACCGCTTCGTCAGGCCCTGGGTGCGGATCGCGGCGTCGAGGCCCGGGGCGACACCGCCCCGGGCCTCGGCACCTGTCGCGGGGGTCGCGACGGCGAGGTCACTCACTTCGCCGCCAGCGCGGCATACAGGGTCTGCGGGGTGACCGCCCCGACGGCGACGCGGCCGTCGTCGGTGAGCACCACGGAGAACAGCTTGCCGGCGAGCACGTGGCCCGATCCCCACGGCCCGGAGGCCTTGGGCAGGGCGCCGAGCAGCGCGCCGAGCTGGGCCGAGCCGGAGCCGGACGAGCCGGACCCGTTGGCCGTGCCCTTGTCGGAGCCACCGCTCAGCGCGTTGGCGGGGAGCTTGGCGACGACGACGGTGGTCCAGCCGGTGCCGACGACCTTGGGCCGGTTGGCGGTGGAGCCGTTGGTGGCCCCCGGCTTGGAGGCGGGCTTCTGGCCGTCGAGAGGGCCGGCCTGGGTCACCTTGGCGCCGGGCGGCGGGTTGAAGGCGAACTGCGTGGCGTCGGGCCGGGAGAAGTCGACCGCAGTGAAGCCGACCTCGAACGCCGGGTCCGGGCTGCCCTTGGCGAACACCTGCACCCGCAGCGGCACGTGCTTGACGCCGTCGACCGCGATGCGCACCTGGGAGACCAGCGAGCGGGAGTCCTTGGGCGCGAGCACCAGCTCGTAGGCGGAGCGGCCGGCGACGGTGGCGGTGCCGCTCGTGGTGACCGTGGTGGTCGGGTCGAGCGCGGCGAGCGCCTGGTTGGCGGCCTCCTGCGGGGTCTTCGGCAGGTTCGCCGCGTCGGGCGCCTTGTGGCCCGAGGCCATGTCCTTGCTCAGCGTGCGGTGCGTGGCCGTGTTGTCGCGGCTGGACCAGGTCCACAGGTCGGTGCCGTTGGCGATCACGTCGGACTCACCGAGCTCCCCGAGCAGCGCGATGCGCGCCTTGTCGGGCCCGGCGTACCAGACGCGCAGCGTGTGCGTGCCGGAGACGAGCGAGGTGAGGTCGGAGCTGCCCTGCCCGCCGGTGCCGGGCAGGCTCGGGAGGCCGAGGTCGGCGCGCTGCACGACGGTGCCGGAGAGCCCGTCGAGCCGGGCCTTCTGCACGTCGACGAGCAGCTGGGCGGCGGTGCGCGGCGGCAGGCCGGAGCCTGCGCTGGCGCTGGTGGAGATCGTGCTGACCAGTGCGCCGCCCCCGACGAACGTCACGGCGGCCACCCCTGGCACGGCCCAGCGCAGGGCGGGCCTCTGGCTGAAGATGCTCATGGGCACATCGTGGCGGCGGGGCGCTGTGAGGCACCTGAGAAGCGGCGCGGCCGGGACTCGCGGCGGCTGCCGGGAAGCGGCGCGGCCGGCCGGGCCGCATGACAGGCTGTATGCCGTGCGACTGCTCGTGGTGGAGGACGAGGTCCGGCTGGCCACTGCCCTGCGCCGGGGGCTGACGGCCGAGGGCTTCGTCGTGGAGGTGGCGCACACCGGCCCGGCGGGCCTGGAGGCCGCCCGCCACGGCGACTTCGACGCCGTCGTGCTCGACATCATGCTGCCCGGCAAGTCCGGCTACGACGTGGTGAGAACCCTTCGGGCAGAAGGCAACTGGGTCCCGGTGCTGATGCTCACCGCCAAGGACGGGGAGTACGACGAGGCCGACGCCCTCGACTACGGCGCCGACGACTACCTCACCAAGCCGTTCTCCTACGTCGTGCTGCTGGCCCGCCTGCGGGCGCTGCTGCGCCGGGAGGTCAAGGCGCGCCCGGCCGTCCTGGCCGTCGGGCCGCTGCGCCTCGACCCGGCGACGCGGGAGGTGACCGTGCGCGACACCCCGGTCCAGCTGACGCTGCGCGAGTTCACGCTGCTGGAGTACCTCATGCGCCACCCCGACCGGGTGGTGAGCAAGACCGAGCTGCTCGACCACGTCTGGGACTCGGGGGACCTGACCGACCCCAACGTCGTGGAGGTCTACGTCGGCTACCTGCGGCGCAAGATCGGCCGGGAGTCGCTGCAGACGGTGCGCGGCGCGGGCTACCGCCTGGCGTCATGAGGCTGCGGCTGCTCAGCCCGCGACAGGTCAGCCTGCGGCGGATGAGCCTGCGGGCCCGGCTGCTGGTCATCGGCGTGGCCGGCCTGGCGCTGGCCCTCGCCCTCGGCAGCGCCGCCCTCTATGGCGTCCTCGTCGTGACGGTGAACCACACCATCGACGCCGAGGTGCGGGGCAGCGCCGCCGACGTCGTGGCCCTGGTCGACCGGGGGCGGCTGCCCAGCCCGATCCCGGTCTCCGGGGCGCAGGTGGTGCAGGTCGTCGACAGGTCCGGCCGCGTCATCAGCGCGTCGGTCAACGCCGACCGGCTCACCCCGCTGCTCCGGCCCGCCGAGCTGGCGCGCGCCGCCGCGGGCGAGTCGGTGGAGGTTCCCGGCGCCCGTGCGGGCATGAGCGGCCCGCTGCGGGTCGTCGGCTCGCGGGCCGGGCCGGCCACCGCCCCGGTGACCGTGCTCGTCGCCCTCCAGGTCGGCGACGTCGCGGAGAGCCAACGCGTGCTGCTGCGGCTGCTGGTGGCGACCTATCCGCTGCTCCTGGCGGTGCTCGCGGCGATCGCGTGGCGGGTCATCGGCTCGGCCCTGCGCCCGGTCGAGGAGCTGCGCTCCGGCGCCGAGCGGATCAGCGGCACCGGCCGCGACGAGCGCCTGCCGGTCCCGGCCTCCGCCGACGAGGTGCACGCCCTGGCGGTGACCCTCAACGGGATGCTCGACCGCCTCGCCGCCGCCCGCGAGCGCCAGCGCGGCTTCGTCGCCGACGCCGCCCACGAGCTGCGCAGCCCGCTCGCGTCGATGCGCACCCAGCTCGAGGTCGCCCAGCGCCTCGGCGAGGGCGGCGACCTGCCGGCCGAGCTGCTCCTCGACGTCGCCCGGCTCACCCGGCTCGTGGAGGACCTGCTGCTGCTGGCCCGCTCCGACGCCGCCCAGACGCCACCCGAGCGCCAGGTCCTCGACGCAACAACGCTGCTCACCGACATCGCCCACCGGTATGCCGGGTCGCGGGTCCCGGTGACGGTCACCCCTGCGGTGGGTGGGCTGGAGGTGCGGGCCGACCCGGACGAGCTGGGCCGGGCCCTGACCAACCTGGTCGACAACGCCGTCCGCCACGCCGGCACGCGGGTTCAGCTGGCGGCGGAGCGCTCGGCCGACGGGGTGGTCCTGAGCGTGGTGGATGACGGCCCCGGCATCCCGGCAGCGTTGCGGGAGAACGTCTTTGAGCGGTTCACCCGGCTCGACGACGCCCGCGACCGGGACGCCGGCGGCACCGGCCTCGGCCTCGCCATCGCCCGGGAGCTGGTGCGCCGGGCCGGCGGGACGATCCGGCTCACGGACGCCGACCCGGCGCCGGGCCTGCGCGCCGAGGTGGGCCTCCCCCGCTGAGGCGAGGGGCACGGCATACGATCCGCGCATGGATGGGGGGACGGCCGGGCCGGCCGGGACGACGACGTACCCGACGGCGCGGGTGGTGGTGAGGGTCCTCGCGGGGCTGCTGCTGCTCGGCTGGGCAGCGACGTTGGGGCTGACGCTCTGGACCCAGCCGCGGGAGAGCACGCCGCAGCAGCTGCGCGCCGACGTCACGGCCGGGCGGGTGACGGGCTACCGGGTCGTCTACGGCCTGAACCACCGGAAGGGCCCGTGGAACCTCACCGCGACCGGGTTCGACACCGCCCCTGCCGGTCCCGGGATCGCCTGGTCGCTGCACGACGGGCGCACCCGCTGGGCGAGCGTCACCGGCGCGCCGATCGACCTCGACGCTCAGCCGCCGCAGGACACCACCACCCTGAACCCGGACGGCACCGAGGTCCCGCCGAAGCCGGCCCCGGCGGTGGCGGCGCTGGTCACCGCGCTCGAGGAGGCCGGGGCCACCCGGCAGCCGGGCGGGCTGCTGCCGTGGGAGGACCGCCTGCAGGTGGCGGTCTCGGTCATCGGCCTGACGGCGCTGGTCCTGCTGCTGGCCGGCCCACCTCCCCAGCGCGGGAGCAAGTGGTTCTGGTTCTGGATCTCCACCGCGATCTCGGGAGTCGGCATCGCGGCGTGGGTGGTGCTCGAGCACCTGCACCCGCCGAAGCCCCGGGTCCCGGTGCTGGGGCCGCCGTTTCCCCGTCGCGAGGTGTGGTTCAGGGCAGACGGTCGCCTGACCGGCCTCACCGGTTTCGTCCTCAGCCTCGGGGCGGGCGCGGCGATGAGCTTCGTCCTGAGCTTCCTGTAACCCACCGAACGCACGAGATCCGTCGAACCGCGACCCGTCAGGGCCGGATTCGACGGAACTGGTGCGTTCGGTCGAGGAGGCGGGGTCGGACGGGAAGGGGCGCACCCGTTTCACCGTGAAGGGGCGGCGTCCGCGCATACGATCCGCGCATGACGGGGGAGACGACGATGGGGGCCGAGCCGCTCCTCGAGCGGACGTCGGCGGTGGCGCGGTGGCGGAGGGCGGTCGCCGTCGTGCTGCTCGCCGGATGGGCGGCGTTCGTGGCCCTGCACCTCTGGACCCTGCCGCGGGAGAGCAGCGAGGCGCAGCTGCGCGCCGACATCGCCGCGGGCCGGGTCGACGGCTACCTGCAGGTCTACGCCCTCGCGGGGATGGAGGAGGTCTGGGGCCTGCGCCGGATGGGCTTCAACACCTCCGACCAGGGTGAGGGCCTGGCCTGGGACCTGGGCGACGGGCGGACGCGCTACACGTCGTTCGGTGCCACCGTCGGCGAGGGGTCACCGCCGCCGCACGTCACCGACGACGGCAACGCACCGACCACCGTGATGCTGCAGCCGACCACCGACCTGATCGCCGCGATGCGCGCCCACGGGGCGACGGAGGGCCTGCGCAACTGGGAGCTCGTGCCGGTGCTCGGCGTGCTGGTCGCGGTGCTCGGCCTCGTCGGGCTGCTGTTCGGGCCACGCCCACAGCGCGGGACGAAGTGGTTCTGGTTCTGGATCCTGGGCATCAACGGGGGCTTCGGCCTGGTCGCCTGGTTGCTGGCCGAGCAGCTGTGGCCACCGGGAACCCCACCGGTCAGGCGGCAGCGCGGCGTCCTCGGGCTCGTCATCGCCGTGGCGTCATCGTTCGCCCTGAGCGTGCTCAGCCTGGGCAGCATCTAGCGCCATCGGCTTCCTCCGCCACCTTCTGACACCGGACGCACCAAACGGCCCGAACCACCGCCCTGAGGCGGCCGATTTGGGCCGTTTGGTGCGTCCGGTCGAGGAGGGGGACCGGGCCTCAGCCGGCGGTGAGCTCGGCGGCGACCAGCTCGGCGATCTGCGCGGTGTTGAGCGCCGCGCCCTTGCGCAGGTTGTCGCCGCAGACGAACAGGTCGATGGTGTTCGGGAAGTCCAGCGCCTGGCGGATGCGCCCCACCCACGTCGGGTCGGTGCCCACGACGTCGGCCGGGGTCGGCCACTCGCCCGCCTCGGGGTCGTCGAGCACGACGACGCTGGGCGCCTCGATGAGGGCCTGGCGGGCCTGGTCGACGGTGAGCGCCTTGTCGAAGACGGCGTGCACCGCGAGGGAGTGCGTCGTGACGACCGGCACCCGCACGCAGGTCGCGGAGACCTTCAGGTCGGGGATGCCCAGGATCTTGCGGGACTCGTTGCGGACCTTGAGCTCCTCCGAGCTCCAGCCGTCGTCCTTGAGCGAGCCCGCCCACGGCACGACGTTGAGCGCCAGCGGCGCGGGGAACGGGCTGTCCTCGCCGAGCTTGTCGGCGATGGCGGCGCGCACGTCGCCGGTGTGCTGGCCCACCTCGCGGTGACCGGCGACGACCTCGAGCTCGTCGTAGAGCCGGTCGACGCCGGGCTGCCCGGCACCGGAGGCCGCTTGGTAGGAGGAGACGACGAGCTCCTTGAGCTCCCAGCCGGCGTGGAGCGCACCGAGGGCGTCCATCATCGTCAGCGTCGTGCAGTTGGGGTTGCTGATGATTCCCTTGGGCCGGTTGCGGACCTGGGCGGGGTTGACCTCGGGGACGACCAGCGGCACCTCGGGGTCCATCCGGAACGCACCGGAGTTGTCGACGGCCACGGCGCCGCGCTCGACCGCGATCGGCGCCCACTGCGCCGACACCTCGTCGGGCACGTCGAACATCGCGACGTCGACGCCGTCGAACACCTCGGGGGTGAGCTCCTGGACGACGATGTCCTCGCCGCGGACCCGCAGGACCTTGCCGGCCGAGCGGGCCGAGGCGACGAGGCGGATCTCGCCCCAGACGTCCTCTCGCTGGGACAGGATCTGCAGCATCACCGTGCCGACGGCACCGGTGGCGCCGACGACGGCCAGAGTGGGCTTGCGGGTGTTCATCGTCCGGTACCTCCGTAGACCACGGCCTCACCCTCGGCGGTGTCGAGGCCGAACGCCGTGTGCACGGCGCGCACGGCATCGTCGAGCTGGTCGTCGCGGGTGACGACCGAGATGCGGATCTCCGAGGTGGAGATCATCTCGATGTTGACGCCGGAGTCGGCGAGCGCCTGGAAGAACGTGGCGGACACACCGGGGTGGGAGCGCATGCCGGCCCCCACGAGCGAGAGCTTGCCGATGTGGTCGTCGTACTGCAGCGAGGCGAAGCCGACCGACTCCTGCACCTGCTTGAGCGCGGAGATGCCGACCTGGCCGTCGGTCTTGGGCAGCGTGAAGGAGATGTCGGTCAGACCGGTCTCCACCGCGGAGACGTTCTGCACGATCATGTCGATGTTGATGCCGGCCTTGGCGCACGCCTGGAAGATCTCGGCGGCCTTGCCCGGGTGGTCCGGCACCCCGACGACGGTGATCTTGGCCTCGCTGCGGTCGTGCGCGACGCCGGCGATGATCGGGGCTTCCACGGACTCTCCTTCTTCTGGGTCCACGATCCACGTGCCCTCCCGGTAGGAGAACGAGGACCGGACGTGGATCGGCATGCCGAACCTGCGGGCGTACTCCACGCAGCGCAGGTGCAGGATCTTGGAGCCCGACGCCGCCATCTCCAGCATCTCCTCGTTGGAGAGCCGGTGGATCTTGCGGGCGGTGGGCACGATGCGCGGGTCGGCGGTGAAGACGCCGTCGACGTCGCTGTAGATCTCGCAGACGTCGGCCTCGAGCGCGGCCGCGAGCGCGACGGCGGTCGTGTCGGAGCCGCCGCGGCCCAGCGTGGTGATGTCCTTGCTGTCCTGGCTGACGCCCTGGAAGCCCGCCACGATCGCCACGTGGCCCTCGGCGAGGGCGTCGCGGATCCGACCCGGGGTGACATCGATGATGCGCGCCTTGCCGTGGCTGCTGTCGGTGATGACGCCGGCCTGGGAGCCGGTGAAGGAGCGCGCCTCGTGGCCGAGGTTGGCGATCGCCATGGCGACGAGGGCCATCGAGATGCGCTCACCCGCGGTCAGGAGCATGTCCATCTCACGGCCGGGCGGCAGCGGGCTGACCTCCTCGGCGAGGTCGAGCAGCTCGTCGGTGGTGTCACCCATCGCGGACACCACGACGCAGACCTCGTTGCCGGCGCGGCGGGTCTCGACGATCCGCCGCGCGACGCGCTTGATGCTCTCGGCATCGGCCAGGGACGAACCGCCGTACTTCTGGACGATCAAGCTCAAGGAATGCTCCGGTTGGTCGCTCTGGCGGAAGGGCCAGTTTATCCGTCCCGTGTCCTGGACCACCCGGTGGCCGGATGCCGAGACTGCCCGGTATGCCGGGTGGACGGGTCCTCCGCCCACCTGACCGCCACGCGGGAAAGCCTGCGGCGAGCACGCCCCGGCGCCCGATAACGTTCGGCGACACCGGTGACCGGAGGGGTGGCAGATGGCGGGCGGGATCGAGGTCCAGGGGGTGCGTCGCGCCTTCGGGTCGGTGCAGGCGGTCGAGCACATCGACCTGGTGGCGGCGCCCGGCGAGGTGACCGCGCTGATCGGGCCCAACGGTGCCGGCAAGACCACCCTGCTGCTCATGCTGGCGACCCTGCTCGTGCCGGACGCCGGGACGATCCGCATCGCCGGGCTGGACCCGGTGGCCTCGCCCCGGGAGGTCCGCCGGGTGATGGGCTGGATGCCGGACGGGTTCGGCACGTGGGACGCCCTCACGGTCCGCGAGGTGCTGGAGACCGTCGCCGCGGCCTACGGCATCGACCGCGCCGCGGCACGGACCCGCGTCCGGGAGGTGCTCGAGCTGGTGCACCTGGCCGACCTGGCCGAGCGCCCCGCGCGGGTGCTCTCCCGCGGGCAGAAGCAGCGGCTCGGCCTGGCCCGCGCGCTCGTGCACCGCCCCGGCGTCCTGCTGCTGGACGAGCCCGCCTCCGGGCTGGACCCGCGCAGCCGGATCGAGCTGCGCGACATCCTGCGCGACCTCGCCGGGCAGGGCGCGACCGTGCTGGTCTCCAGCCACATCCTCACCGAGCTGCAGGAGGTTGCCGACCGCGCCGTCATCGTCGCCGGCGGCCGCAGCATCGCCGTCGAGGACGTCGACGGCGAGGGCGACAGCACCGGCGCTCCCCCGCGCCGCTGGCGGGTCACCGCCCTCGACCCAGGGGCGCTGGTCGCGGCCCTGCAGCGCCAGCAGGTGACGCACCGGCCGGCCACGGACGGGGTGGAGGTCGAGGTCGCCGGCGAGGCCGCGGCGGCCGGGCTGCTGGCCGCACTGGTGAGGGACGGCATACCGGTCGTGTCCTTCGCCCCCACCCACGGCAGCCTCGAGAGCGCCTACCTGGCAGTGACGGAGGAGCGGCGATGAGCGCCCAGGGGATCAGGACCGTCGCGTCGCTGGAGCTGCGGCAGCGCGTGCGCACGTCGCGCTGGCCGATCGTCATGGCGTTGTGGGTGCTGCTGATCGGGCTGGTCTCGGCGCTGACCTGGTATGCCGTCCACGACCTGCCGCGCGACCGGGGCAGCACGCTCTACGACGTCGTGCTGTTCTTCGTCCTCGGCCTCGGCCTGCTGGTCGTCCCGTCGCTGACGGCGACGTCGGTCAACGGCGACCGGGAGCACGGGGTGCTGGCGACGCTGCAGACGACGCTGCTCACCCCGGCCGACATCGTGCTGGGCAAGCTCGTCGCCGCGCTGGTCATGGCGCTGGCGTTCCTCGTGGCCGCCGGGCCGTTCCTCGTGTGGGCGTGGATCGCCGGGGGCGTGCCCATCGGCCGGCTGCTGCTCGCCGTCCTCGTCATGGTGGTGGTGCTGGGCGTGGTGTGCGGGCTGGGGCTGCTGTTCTCCAGCCTCACCGCGCGGACCGTGACGTCGGTGGTGCTGACCTACCTCACCGTCGCGGCGCTGGTGTTCGGCACGCTCATCGCCTTCGCCCTGTCCATCCCGATGGTGTCGACGGTGGAGTCGGTGCGCTACCGCGGGGTGCCCGAGAGCGCCCTGGCCGTCAAGGTCGACCCGCAGGGCAACCCCGTCCAGCCGCAGGAGCCGACCGCCGCGGACTGCGTGGTGGGGCACCGCAACGAGCGCGTCTTCCACAGCGAGCGGACCTGGTGGCTGCTGGCGCTGAACCCGTTCGTGGTCGTCGCCGACGCAGCCCCGGTGCGCAAGCCGATGACGGCCATGGGCTTCGAGCCGCTGCAGCAGATCAGCGACGGCGCGCGGATGGCCCGGCTGGGGCCCGTGCCGGCGTCGACGGTGCGCAACGAGTGCTGGCCGGAGTTCCAGCAGAGCGGGCAGAACCCGGACGACCCCAGCAACGCCGTCCAGCGGGCCCGGCTGGCAGCGGTGCACCCGGTGTGGCCGTGGGGCTTCGCCTTCCTGCTCGCCGTCGGGGCGGGCGCGACGGTGCTCGGGGTGCGCCGGCTGCGCACGCCGGTCCGCCGTCTCCCGCGCGGCACCCGCATCGCCTGACCCCGGACGCGCACAACGGGCACGGGGCCGACAGCGGTATGCCGTGCGGCTGGGACCCAGCCACACGGCATACGGCGTGGTGCCTGGACTCAGGGGTGGAGCGCGTCGAACTCCGCGTCGGCGACGACCTCGTCGTCGGCGTCGAGGCGGACGTGGCGCAGCACCGCCTGGAGCAGCCGGAGCGCGCGGCAGGCGCTGTCGCCCCAGGAGGACAGGTAGCTGAACTGCCACCACCACAGCGCCTCGGTGACCCGGCCGGCCTCGAGGTGCTGCAGGCCGTGGGCCAGGGCGGATGCGACCTCGGCCAGGTCGTCGCTCAGCGAGCCGGTGGCGACCTCGATGCCGAGCAGCGGGTCGACCACGTGGGCGTAGGCGTCGAGCCCCTCGAAGAGGTTGGCCAGCCCCTGCCGGAGCGGGTCGACGTCGGCCTCGGGACCCGGGTCGGCCTCGAACCGCTCCTCGGGCACCACGTCGGTGATGGCGCCGAGCCGTGCTCCCGCCACCAGCACCTGGGAGACCGCGAGCAGCAGCACGGGGATCGCGGTGTCGGGCGACGCACCCGAGGCCACCTCGGTGACCGTCGAGAGGTAGCCGCGCGCCTCGCGCGCCGTCTCCTCGCTCAGCATGGTCAGCTCGTCAGACATCCAGCAGCCTCCTGCCCTCAAACGCACGCCCCAGCGTGACTTCGTCGGCGTACTCCAGGTCGCCACCGACCGGCAGGCCCGAGGCGAGCCGGGTGACCCTGAGCCCCATCGGGCGCAGCAGGCGGGCGAGGTAGGTCGCCGTGGCCTCGCCCTCGAGGTTGGGGTCGGTGGCGATGATGATCTCGGTGACCTCGTCGCTGGCCAGGCGGGTCAGCAGCTCCTTGATCCGCAGGTCGTCCGGGCCGACGCCCTCGATCGGGCTGATGGCGCCGCCGAGCACGTGGTAGCGCCCCCGGAACTCGCGGGTGCGCTCGATCGCGACGACGTCCTTGGGCTCCTCGACCACGCAGATCAGCGCGGGGTCGCGGCGCTGGTCGGCGCAGATGCGGCACTGCTCGGCCTGGGCGACGTTGCCGCAGGTGACGCAGAAGCGCACCTTGGCCTTGACCTCGGTCAGGGCGCTGACCAGCCGGCTGACGTCGGCCGGGTCGGCCGTGAGCAGGTGGAAGGCGATGCGCTGCGCGCTCTTGGGGCCCACGCCGGGCAGCCGGCCGAGCTCGTCGATCAGGTCCTGGACCACGCCTTCGTACACACCGTGAGCCTATGCCTTCCACGTGACAGTGGGGTCACGGACACCCGGGCCGGACGGCGGAGCCGCTCGGCCTCCGGAAGGTGGCAGGTCAGGCGGGTGGGGTGGCCGGGCGCTCGTTGTAGACGCCGGCGAGCTCCTGACCGGACAGGGCGTGGATCGCGGCCATGATCTCGTCGGTCACCTCGCGGCGGGCCCGCCCCTGGGGCACGCCGGCGTAGCGGTCGGCGAAGTGGAGCGGCTCACCGAAGCGCACCGTCACCCGCACCGGACGGGGCAGCCGCGAACCGACCGGCTGGAGGCGCTGGGTGTCCTCCAGCGCCACCGGCACGACCGGCACGCCGGCGGTCAGCGCCAGCCACGCGACCCCGGTGCGCCCGCGGTAGAGCCGGCCGTCGCGGGACCGGGTGCCCTCGGGGTAGATGCCGAACGCCTCGCCCCGCTTGAGGACCTCGAGCGCGGCGTCAAGAGAGTCCTGCGCCGCCCGGTGGTCGTCGCGCTTGACCGGGATCATGCCCAGCGACGTGAACCACAGCCGGCTCAGCGCGCCGCGGATCCCGGTGCCGGTGAAGTACTCGGCCTTGGCGAGGAACACCACCTTGCGCGGGGCGGTCAGCGGGATGACCACGCTGTCGATGAAGGACAGGTGGTTGCTCGCGAGGATCACCGCGCCATGACGCGGCACGTTGTCACGCCCCTCCACGCGCGGTCGGTAGATGGCACGGGCCAACGGCACGAGCACGAACCGGCTCACCGGGTAGAGCATGCAACCTCTTCTCGTCGCGGCACGCAGCCGTCGACACGGACCTGAGGCAGCAGGCTACTGGTCGAACTCCCCGATCACCGTGCCGCCGAGCACGCTCTGGATCACCGGCAGCCCGACCCCGCCCACGTCGAGGATGTCCTCGTCGTCAGTGGGGTCCACGCTGTCGTCGGCCGGCTCGACCACGGCGGTCTGCCGGGTGCCCGCCTCGCGCGCCACGGCCTGGCGCGCGCGCTGCATGGGGCTCAGTGCCGTCTCCGGCGCGTCCTGCGGGTCGGGCGGGGCGGAGCCACCGGCGGCCGACGGCACGCTCGCCCAGTCCGGTGGCGGGGCGCTGGTGTCCCAGCCACCGTCACCGTCGCGGGATCGGTCGGAGCCTTCGCCCCAGCCGTCGCCGGGGCGGCCACCGCGGCGGCCCGCGGTGTCCTCGCCGGCGCCGGAGACGCCCGGCGAGGCGGAGCGGTCGGGACCGCCCTGGGCGGCCGCCGGGGGCGGTGTGCTGGCGGGCTCGTCCCAGCCGCCATTTCGCCCACCCGACGGGTTGTCGTCCGACGCGGCGGGAGCGGTCGTCGCCGGGGCCTGCGCCGGGGCACCGCCGCCGGAGGCCGGGGCGCCGGAACCTTCGGGGGTCGGGATGCCCTCGACGACGGCGTCGACCCCGAGCACCTCGATGAGGGCCTGGCGGACCAGCTCGGCGTGCTGGCCGCGGCGGAAGGTGTTGGCCAGGCCGATCGTGGAGATGCCGAGCAGCAGCCGCTGGCCGTCGTAGTCGAGCACCTGCGCGTGCTCGGACAGGAACGTCCACGTGGACCGCTTGATCGAGAAGATCTTGGCCAGCACGTCGGGCCAGGCGCGCCGGATCGCGTCGGTGTCGATGCCCCCCGGAACCGGCATCGAGGCGACCGGCGTCGCGGCGGGCGGCTCGGTGGGCTCGGGCTCGGTGGGCTCGGGCGGGGCCGCCTGCTGCGGCTGGGGCCGGGACTCGGTGCGGGGCTGGTGCTCAGGCTCGTCCGGACGCCGTTGCTCGGGCGCGGTCGTGCGCTGAGGCTCATCCGCGGTTCGGGAGTCGTCGTTGCCCCGATGGGCCGGCTCGGCTGCCGCTGAAGACGCAGCAGGCTCGCGCACGGGCTCGGCCGGCTGCTCCGCCGGTGACGGCTCCGGCGCTGCCGCCGGCTCGGGGCGCGCAGCCGACGGCGCGGGAGCGGAAGGGGCCGGAGAGGCCGGGGCAGGGGCCGCCGAGGCAGCCGGCGACGGCGCGGGCCGGCTGAACTGCACCGGCGGCGCGGCGGGCGCCGACCCGGCGGGCGCACCGGTGCCGAGCTCGAGGCGACGCTCGAGGCGGTCCAGGCGCGCGGCATACCCGCTCTCGCCGGAGGCGCCGGGGAGCAGGACCCGCGCGCAGATCAGCTCGAGCTGGAGCCGCGGCGCGGTGGCGCCGCTCATCTCGGTCAGGCCGGCGTTGACGATGTCGGCGGCGCGGGAGAGCGCGCCGCTGCCGAACGCCGCGGCCTGCTGGCGCATCCGCTCGAGCTGGTCCTCGGGCAGGCCGCGCAGCACGGCCGAGCCGCCGTCGGGCACGGCCGCGACGACGATGAGGTCGCGCAGCCGCTCGAGCAGGTCCTCGACGAAGCGCCGCGGGTCGTGGCCGGTCTCGATGACCTTGTCGACCTGGCGGAAGACCGAGGCGGCGTCACGGGCGGCGAGGCCGTCGATCGTCGCGTCGAGCAGCTCGCCCTCGGTGAAGCCGAGCAGCGCCGCGGCGCCCTCGTAGGTCAGGCCCTCCGACCCGGACCCGGCGATGAGCTGGTCGAGCACCGACAGGGAGTCACGCACCGAGCCGCCGCCGGCGCGCACGACGAAGGACAGCACGCCCGGCGCGACGGCCACGCCCTCGGACTCGCAGAGCTGGCCGAGGTAGTCGGCCAGCACCTGCGGGGGGACCAGGCGGAACGGGTAGTGGTGGGTGCGGGAGCGGATCGTGCCGATGACCTTCTCGGGCTCGGTCGTCGCGAAGACGAACTTCACGTGCTCCGGCGGCTCCTCGACGATCTTGAGCAGGGCGTTGAAGCCCTGCGGCGTCACCATGTGCGCCTCGTCGATGATGTAGATCTTGTAGCGGCTCTGGGCCGGGCCGTAGGAGGCACGCTCCCGCAGGTCACGGGCGTCGTCGACACCACCGTGGCTGGCGGCGTCGATCTCGATGACGTCGACCGAGCCGGAGCCGCCGCGGGCCAGCGCCACGCACGAGTGGCAGGTGCCGCACGGGATGGGCGTGGGTCCCTGCTCGCAGTTGAGGCAGCGGGCCAGGATGCGGGCGCTCGTGGTCTTGCCACAGCCACGCGGGCCGCTGAACAGGTAGGCGTGGTTGACCCGCCCGGTGCGCAGCGCCTGCATGAGGGGCTCGGTCACGTGCTCCTGGCCGATGACGTCGGCGAAGGACTCGGGCCGGTAGCGGCGGTACAGGGCGGTGGACACGAGGGAACCCTAACGGCGACCGGCGACATCCGGGCCCGCGTCCCCAGACCTGCGCCGGGCCCCGGTGGCCGTCGTGCGCGTCTGCGACCCCGTGGCCGGACGGGCACCAGGGCTCGCCCCAGGACGCGATCGGGCCCCGCGGCCGGCCGCCGGAGCCTCCGGCTCGGCGGCCATGGCCTCCATCGCCTCGATCGCCTCCTGCACGATCCCCCGCATGGCCGTCTCGGCCCGGGCGGCGTCGCCCGCCTGGATGCCGTCGGCGACCTCGGCGTGCAGCCGGATCGCCTCGGGCTCGGGGTGCGGGGGCATCAGGTGGTGGTGGGTGCGGCCGGCGAGGACCTCTGCCACGACCTGGGTGAGCCCGGCGAACATCTCGTTGCCCGAGCCCTGCAGCACCGCCTGGTGGAACGCGATGTCGTGCCGCAGGTAGGTCTCGAGGTCGCCCTTGCGCGCCGAGACCGACATGCCGATCACGGCCGCCGTGAGCATCCCGCAGTGCTCCGGCGTCGCGTTGCGGGCGGCCAGGGCGGCCGCCACGGGCTCGACCGCCGAGCGCAGCTGGCTCAGCGAGGACAGCTGCTCCATGCGGTCGGCGCCGGCCAGACGCCAGCGGATCATCCGGGGGTCGAAGAGGTTCCAGTCCTCGCGCGGGCGGACCGTCACCCCGACCCGGCGGCGGCTGGTCACCACGTGCATCGACTCGAGGACCTTGACCACCTCGCGCACGACCGTGCGCGAGACGCCGTAGCGCGCCTCGAGCTGCTCGAGGCGCAGCACCTCGCCCGGAGCCGGCTCCCCGGCGACGATGGCCGGGCCGAGACGTGAGAGGACCCGCTCGTGCAGGCCCGGCGTCGACATGGGCTCACTCTAGTCGGAGATTGATCATATCAATTTCCGGTTAACTCTTGATTTCGTGACACCAACACCCGACAGTGGTCCGAAGCCACCAACCCCGGGAGCAGCACGCATGACCCTCACCCCGCCCTCCGCACCGCACCCCCTCGCGGTGGTCATGGGCGTCTCCGGCTCCGGCAAGACCACGGTCGGCCGCGAGCTCGCCACCCGGCTCGGGGTCCCCTACGCCGACGCCGACGAGTTCCACCCGCCGGCCAACATCGCCAAGATGTCGGCCGGCATCCCGCTCGACGACACCGACCGCGCCCCGTGGCTCGCCGCGATCGCCGGCTGGCTCGCCGAGCACCGCGGCACCGGTGCCGTCGTCAGCTGCTCGGCCCTCAAGCGCCGGTATCGCGACATCCTCCGCGCGCCCGTCGGCCACCTCCCCTTCCTGCACCTGCACGGCTCCCCCGAGGTCGTCGAGCAGCGGGTCGCCCAGCGGCCGGGCCACTTCATGCCCGCCTCGCTGGTCGCGTCCCAGTTCGCCGACCTCGAGCCGCTCCAGGCCGATGAGGAGGGGATGGTCGCCGACCTCGCCGAGCCCGTCCCCGCCGTCGTGGCGACCTTCACGGCATACCTGTCGGACCACCCGGTCCCGGCCTGACCCACCCATCCCTTCCACCCAGGAGTAGACGTGAGCACCACCGCCCTCGTCGCCGCGGCGGCCCCGGCCGTCAGCGACCCGCGGCTGATCGCAGCCGCGCTGATCGGCATCGCGCTGATCGTGCTGCTGATCACCAAGGTCAAGCTGCACCCCTTCCTCAGCCTGACCCTCGGCGCCATCGCCGTCGGCGCCATCGCCGGCCTGCCGCTGGCCGACACCCTCGACAGCTACGGCAAGGGCGTCGGCGCCACCGTCGCCAGCGTCGGCACGCTGATCGCGCTCGGCGCGGTGCTCGGACGGCTGCTGGCCGACTCCGGCGGCGCCGACCAGATCGTCGACACCATCGTCGGCCGGGCCAGCGCGCGGGCGCTGCCGTGGGCGATGGCACTCGTCGGGGCGCTGATCGGGCTGCCGATGTTCTTCGAGATCGGCCTCGTCCTGCTGATCCCGGTGATCCTGCTGGTGTCCCGGCGCTCCGGGCTGCCGCTCATGCGCGTGGGCATCCCCGCGCTGGCCGGCCTGTCGGTGATGCACGGCCTCGTGCCGCCGCACCCCGGCCCGCTGGTCGCGGTCGCCGCCCTCAAGGCCGACCTCGGCATCACCCTCGGCCTGGGCGTCCTCATCGCGATCCCGACGGTCATCATCGCCGGTCCGCTCTTCTCCCGGTATGCCGCGCGCTGGGTCCCGGTCCAGGCTCCCGACCTGTTCGTGTCGCGCTCGGAGGCCTCGGCGTCCGGCACCGGCCACCGCGTCAGCGACGGCCCCGGCACGCTGGCCGCGGAGGCGGCGACGGCCACGCGTCGGCCGAGCTTCGGCGCGACCCTCTTCACCGTGCTGCTGCCGGTCGTGCTCATGCTGGGCAAGGCGCTCGTGGACATCTTCCTGCCCAAGGGCGACGCGACCCGCACGGTGCTCGACTTCTTCGGCACCCCGCTGGTCGCCCTGCTGCTGGCCGTCCTCGTCGCCATGGTGACCCTGGGTCGTGGGGCCGGGCTGTCCCGCGCGCAGATCGCCACATCGGTGGAGCAGTCGTTCCCGCCGATCGCCGGCATCCTGCTCATCGTCGCCGCCGGTGGTGGCTTCAAGCAGGTGCTGGTGGACACCGGCATCGGCGACATCATCGCCAAGGCCGTCGCCGGCAACGGCGCCTCGCCGCTGCTGCTCGCCTGGGTCGTCGCGGTGCTGATCCGCCTCGCGACCGGCTCGGCCACCGTCGCCACGATCACCGCCTCGGGCATCCTCGCCCCGGTGGCGGCCGGCCTGTCGCCGACGCACACGTCGTTGCTGGTGCTGGCGATCGGCGCCGGGTCGCTGTTCTTCAGCCACGTCAACGACGCCGGCTTCTGGCTGGTGAAGGAGTACTTCAAGGTCGACGTCGTGCAGAACCTCAAGACGTGGTCGGTGATGGAGACGCTCATCTCCGTCGTCGGGATCGTCCTGGTCCTGCTGCTGGGCCTCGTCATCTGAGTCCCCGACGCTCTGTCGCGACCCCGGGCCCGCTCGTCGGACCCGGGGTCGCCGCGTGTTTGGCGACGACCCACAGCACTTCCCGCCCTGCGTGGAGGGTTGTTGGGGTCAGGGCCCCAAGAAGTCTCCACTTGGTCCGGCCATCACCTGCATCGGGGCATGAGAGGACCCCCCGCGTACCTGGAAGAGCTCACCTGCCCTTGCTGCCTTCCGGCCCTGGGGGAGTTCAGTGAGGTACCACCACACGGGGGGTCTGCGCCCACTCTAGAGCAGCGGGTCCGTGCCGCCGAAATCGGCCACGCCAAGGGGTCGTCCGGTCGGTCCCGACCCGATTGGGGACATCGGGCAGGTGTCCGGTAGCCTCCTCCGCGGAGGATTCGCATAGTGGCCTAGTGCGCACGATTGGAAATCGTGTTGGGATAAAACCCTCGGGGGTTCAAATCCCCCATCCTCCGCCAGATGGCAAGCCCCTCGGAGCATCGCGACGAGGGGCTTTGCCATGTGGCGAGAGGCCTCTCGGGATTTGAGAGGAGCGCAGCGACGGCTCCCCCATCCTCCGCCACAACGAACGGTCCTCGGCGCCTGCGTCGGGGACCGTTCTCGTTTGCGGGCGCGGGATCTGGGAGGAGGGCGAAGCCCGACGGCTCCCCCCGGCTTCAACGCCTGGCCGGCTCCCTCGACCGCAGGCCGCGGCGCAGGACCGCGACCGCCACGGCGAGCGTCGGCAGCACGAGCAGGTCCCCCGGGGTGATCGCATGCGACTCCTGGAACGTCCACAGGCTCGGCGCGTGCACCGGGTCCGCGAGCAGCCACAGGCCTGACACCGCGACCAGTGCCAGCGCCGCCCCGGGTCCGCGTCCGCGGCGCCACGCCCACACCGTGACGAGCACGAGCAGCACCAGCGCCGGCGCGGCGAACCACAGCTGGCCGGTGTCCAGGGCCGGGTCGTGGTGCTGTTCCCGGGCCAGGGCGGTCAGCATCGTGGCGGCGTCCCTCCGGCTCGCGGCGGCCGCCGACCCCGCCGCCGGCGGCGCACCGGCGCCCAGTGTCTCCTCGACGGTGCCAGCTTCTGTCCGTCAAAGGGACGACCCCGGGCGTCGGGCCCGAGGTCCCTGTGGCCGGAGGCGGCCGGGAGCGATGCTGCGGGCATGAGCGAGCAGAAGTCACCGGTCGTGGTCGTCGGGGTCGACGGGTCGGAGTGCGGGCAGGCCGCCCTGCGCTGGGCCCTGGGCCAGGCCCGTGCGACGGGCGCGGAGCTGCACGCCGTCACGGCGTGGGAGGTCTCGACCGCCTACGGCTACATCCCGATGTACGGCGACGTCGACCTCGAGGGCGATGCCCGCAAGCAGCAGGACGCGGCCCTGGAGCAGGTGTCCCGCCTCGCCGAGGGCGTGCCGGTGGTCCGGCAGGTCGTGCGCGGTCATGCGGCCGCTGCGCTCGTCGACGCGAGCGAGGGCGCGGACCTGCTCGTCGTCGGCAGCCGCGGTCACGGCACCTTCTCGAGCGCCATGCTCGGCTCGGTCAGCCAGCACTGCGTGCACCACGCGACGTGCCCCGTCGTGGTGATCCGGGCCGCCGGGTAGCCCGACCGTTCCGGGCTCGACCACCCGGAAGCGGCAGGGGCTCAGGACAGCAGGAGGTATGGCGGGTGCGCGGCCAGGGCGCGCCCCTCGCCGACGTGCCGGCCGAGCAGCAGGGCGCCGTCCAGCGCCGTGCCCTGCGCCGGCGCCAGTGCCAGCCCGAGGAGCCCGACCGCGTCGTGGAACGACTGGCAGACCGCCGGGATCCGCAGCAGCCCGCCGACGGCGCACAACCTCGCCCCGGGCACCTTCAAGGCACCCGTGGCCAGGGTGCGGGCCAGCTCGTGCCCCGCCTCGCGGCAGATCGCCGCAGCCGCCGGGTCGGAGCCGGCCAGCTCACCGACCACCGGCGCCAGCGCCGCCAGGGCCGCCGGCGCACTCCGGCCGGTCATCACCGCCCGCGGCCACGTGTAGGGGTCGCCCCACAGGTCGGTGATCGTGACCAGCAGGTCGGCGGAGCCGTCGTCGAGCCCGTCGCGGTGACGCAGCGCCGCCTGGACCGCCTGCAGCCCGATCCACGCCCCCGAGCCGCGGTCGCCGAGCACGTGCCCCCAGCCGTCGCCGCGGTGCCACACCGTGTCGAAGTCGGTGGCGAGCATGACCGCACCCGTGCCGGCGGCCAGCACCGCGCCCGGGCGCACCCCGCCGATCGCTCCGACGAGGCTGGCGAGGGCGTCGCTGACCACGACCGTGCGCCGCGCCCCGGTCACCGACCCCACCCGGCCCATGACGTCCTGCGGGTCGGCCAGGGTGGTCAGGCCGCGCATGGACCAGACCACGACGTCGGGCTGGGAGGGGAGCTGCACGGCATACGGCTGGAGGGCGGTGAGCAGCGCGGCGACGTCGATGCCGTCCGGGCCGATGGCGGCACCGTCGGCGAGCACCGTTGCGCCATGGGCGGATCCGTTGGACCACGCGGCGCGCATGCCGGAGCCGCCGATGTCGACGCCGAGGACGAGGCTCACGCGCTCACTTGCTCATGCCGGCGGTGAGCCCCGCGACGATCTGCTTGGTGGCCACGAGGAAGAGCACGACGAGCGGCACCGTCGCGATGACCAGCCCGGCGAACAGCGCGGACCAGTTCGTGGAGTACTCCCCGAAGAAGCTCGTCAGGCCGACCGGGACGGTGTACTTCTCGCGGGAACGCAGCAGTACCAACGGAAACAGGAAGTCGTTCCAGATCGGCACGAAGCGGAAGACGACCACGGTCGCCACGGCGGGGCGCACCAGCGGCACCATGATCCGCACGAACGTCTGCCACGTGCTGGCGCCGTCGATCGTGGCGGCCTCCTCCAGCTCGGGCGGCAGCTGGCGGAAGAACGTCGTCAGGACGAAGACCGAGAACGGCACGCCGGCCGCGGCGTAGACGAGCATCAGGCCGAAGCGCGAGTCGACCAGCCGCATGCCGTCCAGCAGGTAGAAGACCGGCAGGATCGCCAGGTGGATCGGCAGCATCAGTCCGCTGACGAACACCGACTCCAGGACCGAGAAGATCCGCGAGCGGGTCCGCGCCAGCGCGTAGGCGGCCATCGTCGAGACCGCCGTCGAGAGCGCGACCGCGCCGATGGTGACCAGCAGCGAGTTGACGAAGTAGTCGCCGAAGTGTCCGTCGGTCCACGCGACGCGGTAGCTGTCGAACGACGGCGGCCACGGCATGGACAGCGGGTTGTTGTAGAGGTCGGCCGTGGTGCGCAGCGAGTTGGCCACCATGAGCACGAGCGGCACGAGGGCGCCGACCGCGTAGGTCCACAGCGCGACGCTGCCGACGAGGCCGCCGACCGGGCGCGGCGTGCGCCTGCGCGGGCCCCGGGCCGGTATGCCGGTGGGCCGGCTCGCGCGGTCGGTGTCCGGGACGAGGGTGGTGGTCATCCGGCGATCCGTCCCTCGGCGCGTCGCAGGACGCGGGTGGCGAGGACGGCACCGCCGAAGATCACGGCGAACAGCAGCGTCGCCATCGCGGAGGAGACCCCGATCGCGTTGGTCGAGCCGTTCTCGAAGGCCGTCCGGTAGAACAGCAGCGACATGAAGTCCGTTGCGCCGGCGGGGTTTCCGGTGGAGCCGCCGAGCGCGTAGGGCAGTGCGAAGGCCTCCATCGCGAAGATGAAGGTCAGCACGCTGACCGTGCCGATCGCCGGGACGAGCAGCGGGAAGACGATCGAGCGGAACGTCTGCCAGTGGCTGGCCCCGTCGACCCGCGCGGCCTCGGACAGCTCCTCGGGGACCCCGCCGAGCGCGGCGCCGTAGAGCAGGACCGGGAAGCCGACCCACTGCCATGCGCTGACGAGGATGACCACCCACAGCGCGGTGCCGGGGTCGCCCAGCCACGGCACCGCGAGCGAGCCGAGCCCGACCTCGCGCAGCAGCGCGTTGACCGGGCCGAACGTCGGCGAGAGCAGCAACGTCCACAGGTAGCCGATGACGATCGGGCTGACCAGGTAGGGCATCGCGTAGAGCGTCTGCAGCGCCCGCCGGGTCCGGGGCCGGCGGTGCAGCAGCACCGCGATGCCCAGGCCGAGGGTGTTCTGGATGAGCATGGTCCCGGCGAAGAACGCCAGGTTGTGGTCGAACGCCCGCGGCAGCTGGCTCCTGAACGGCTCCTGCGTGAAGAGCGCGTGGAAGTTGTCCAGGCCCGCGAAGCCCCCGCGCGCCGTGCCCTGCCACGAGAAGAACGCGTAGCTGAGGGCGGACGCCATCGGGTAGAGCACGAAGATCCCGAAGAGGATCAGCGCGGGGGCGACGAAGAACAGGCCGCTGCGGCGGGTCATGCGCTCACTTTCAGGCCTGGGGCTTGAACCACTGGGAGACGCCGGTCTGCAGGTCCTTGTTGACCGCGACCGCATTCTTCTTGCCGAGCAGCAGCTCCTGCACGCCGGTGCCGAGCAGGTCGGTGCCGGTCGGGGTGCCGTAGCGGAAGTCGGTCAGCAGCAGGTACGGCGAGGGGTTCTTGGCGTAGCTGTCGGCCATCTGCTTCAGCAGCGGGTCGTTGTAGGTCACGCCCGGCACGGCCGAGAGCTGCTTGATCTTGTCGGCGACCAGCTGGCCGAACTCCTTGGTGGCCATCCACTTCACCAGGTCCAGGCTGGCCTTCTGCGCGTCGGACTTCGCCGAGACGCCGAACGAGCCGTCGGCGTAGCCCGGCGTGCTCGGCGCCGACTCCGCGGGGCCGGGGACCTGGAAGACGCCCAGCTTCAGCGCCGGGTTCTGCTTCTGGAAGAAGCCGAGCTCGAAGGAGCCGCCGGGGTACATCGCGGCCTTGCCGGAGGTGAACAGGATCTGGGCGTCGGTGTAGGCCACGCCCACGACGCTGTCCGGCATGTAGGCCTTGAGGTCGCTCAGCTCCTTGACGGAGGCGACCCAGGCCGGGTCGGCGAAGGTCTTCTGGCCACTCATCACGGCCTTCTCGAAGCTGCTGCCGCCGAAGGTGGAGGCGCCGACGACCTCGTGGATGATCGGCAGCGTCCAGGAGTCCTTGGCGCCGACCGCCATCGGCGTGACACCGGCGGCCTTGAGCTTCTTGTTCAGGTCCAGGAACTCCGCCCACGTGGTCGGCGGCTTGACGCCGGCCTTGGCGAAGACGTCCTGGTTGTAGAACATCTGCAGCGTCTGCTTGGCGAGCGGCACGGCATACGTCTTGCCGTCCTTGCCCTGCGCGCTCTTGACGACGTTGGCGTCCCAGCCGGACAGGTCGACCTTGCCGTCCAGCGGCACCAGGCTGCCGGCGGCGACAGTCGGCTGGAGCTGGCCGTAGGAGCGCACCTGCGCCACGTCGGGGCCGCTGGAGCCGGCGAGGCCGGTGGTGAGGATCTGGTTGTACTCGGTGTTCTTGAAGGCCTTGAAGTCCACCTTCACGCCGGGGTGGGACTTCTCGTAGACGGCGAAGATGTCGTTGTACGCCGCCACGTCCTCGGTGCGCCAGGACCAGACCGAGATCGTGGTCTTGCCGTCGGACCCGGACCCGCCGGCCGAGGAGGTCGAGGGCGCGCACGCCGAGAGCGCGACCGCGCCCGCAACCATCGCGACCGCGGCCCAGCCACGTCGGTTCGTCAATGCCATTGCCCTGTCTCCTGTTCGTGTGCCTGCGCAGTGTGCTGGATGGCGCGCAGGACTGCGGCCACCGATCCGTGGTGTGTCTCGATCGCCTCGCGCGCGGCGTCGGCCGGTATGCCGGCCAGCAGCGTCACGAGGGCGGGTTTCAGCTCGCCGTCGGCCGCGGAGAGCGCGGCGCGGGCGGAGGTCTCGTCGGCGCCGCTGGCCTCGCGCAGGATGCGGATGACCCGCCCGCGCAGCTTGGCGTTGGTGGCGACGACGTCGACCATGAGGTTGGACCAGGTGCGCCCGAGCCGGACCATCACCGCGGTCGAGAAGCTGTTGAGCACCAGCTTCTGCGCGGTGCCGGCCTTGAGCCGGGTGGAGCCGGTGATGACCTCCGGGCCGGTGTCCGGCGCGAGCACGTGGTCGGCGAGGGGCGCCAGCTCCGCCTGCGGGTTGGCGGTGACGAGGACGGTCAGAGCGCCCGCGGCGCGCGCGGCCTCCAAGGCCCCGGCGACGTATGGCGTGCGCCCCGAGGCGGTGAGGCCCACGGCGACGTCGGCGTCGGTCAGCCCGGCGGCCTCGGCGGCGCCCAGGACGGCGTCGTCCTCGACGTTCTCCACGGCCCGGAGCAGCGCCTCCGCCCCTCCGGCGTGGTGCGCGACGAAGAGCCCCTCGGGGGCGTTGAAGGTGGGCAGCAGCTCGGCGGCGTCGAGGACCGCGAGCCGGCCGGAGGTGCCGGCGCCGAAGTAGTGCACCGATCCCCCGGCGCGCAGCCGCTCGACGGCAGCATCGACCGTCGCGGCCAGCTCGGGCAGGACCGCCGCCACCGCGGGAGCCACGCGGGCGTCCTCGGAGTTGATCGTGCGCAGCAGGTCGAGGGTGCCCATCGCGTCGATCGTGTGGGTGTCCGGGTGACGCTCCTCGGTCGGAGCCGTCACCGAGGCCTCGGGCGCTCCGACCACTGCGTCATCGATCACCCCCCGGAGGTTAGTTTCTCACCAACCCCTAGTCAATGATGTCAATGAGTTTCGAGATGGTGGCCCGAGACGGCGCTGCGGGTGGAGCGCACGGCCTGGAGCGCGGCGGGCAGGTTGCGCTGGGCCACCGCGATGTAGAGGCAGTCCACGACGGTCAGCGCCGCGATGCGGCTGGCCGTCGCCCCGGAGCGCAACGAGGTCTCCCGGGCAGCCGTGGTCAGGACCAGGTCGGCGGCCCGCGCCAGCGGGGAGTAGGGGAAGTTGGTCACCGCGACGGTGGTCGCCCCGCGGGACTTGGCCAGCTGCAGCGCCTCGAGCGTCTCCCGCGTCGTGCCGCTGTGCGAGACCCCGACGGCCACGTCGCCGTCCTGGAGCAGCGCGGCGCTCGTGAGCGCGATGTGCGGGTCGATCCAGGCGAACGCCACGACGCCGATGCGGTGCAGCTTCTGCTGCAGGTCGGCCGCGACCACGCCGCTGGCTCCGGAGCCGCAGACGTCGACCCTGCGGGCACCGGCGATGGCCTTGGCGGCCGCCTCGAGGGTGGCCCGGTCGAGCTGGTCAGCGGTCTCCTCGACGGCGCTGGCGTCGGCGAACGCGATCTTGCGGATGACGTCGTCGATGCTGTCCTCGGCGCTGATGTCGGTCTTGGGGGCGGCGGCCGTGCGCGGCTGCGCCGACTCCTCGGCCAGGGCCAGCCGCAGCTGGGGGTAGCCGGGCAGGCCGAGGCGCTTGCAGAACCGCAGCACCGTCGTCTCGGACGTGCTCGCCGCGGCGGCCAGCTCGCTGATGGTCAGCGCCGCCGCGCCCCGGGCGTCCGCGAGCACCCGCTCGGCGACCCGGTCCTCGGCGGGCGAGAGGGTCGGCCGCACGGCGCGCAGGCGCACCAGCAGGGACGACGCCCCGCTCGTCGGGGACGCTGGCTGGGGATCGGGTGAAGAGCTCACGGCTTGACCCTACGACCTAGCGACTCACCACGGACCAGCCTTGCCCAACAAGGGCGTCGGGCTGGCGCTCCGCGTCGAGCAGCACTCCCCTGGCGCCCACGACCCGGACACCGTCGACGAAGACGCCGCGACCGGCATACAGGGCATCGGTGGTGTAGCGCCACCGGACCTGCACCGGTCCCGCCGGGAGGTCTGCGTCGGCCTGGACCCAGCGGCGGGTGCCACTCGTCGCGACCGAGCCGGCCGTGGGCTCGACCTGGCCCCGGTCACGCATCGTGAACGGCACCGGCTGCCACGTCCGCCCGCCGTCGCGGCTGGACTCCAGCGTCAGCGGGTCGCTCTCCTCGGTGTCGACGAACAGGTCGAAGCCGAGCCGGGAGGGGTCCGCGGAGTCCAGGACCGGCGTGGTCAGCGTGGCCGTCGTGGCGTCCTGCGTCCCGCTGAACCACTCGGTGCGCCCGTGCCGCGGCTGCACGCCGAGGGAGAGGGCCAGGCCCTGGGCGATCTCGCGCCGGGAGGGGTTGTTGCTGCCCCACGCCCGGCTGGGGTGGACCCGGTTGGTCAGCAGGATGGCGAAGGAGCGCGACATGAAGTCGATGACGACCGAGGTGCCGGTGAAGCCGGTGTGCCCGGCGGTCATCGGGCTGGACAGGCCGGACATGTACCAGCGCTGGTCGAGCTCGAAGCCCAGGCCGTGCGCGTTGCCGGGGAAGGCCTGGTTGAGGTTGGTGATCATCTGGCGCACGCTGTCGCTGCTGAGGACCCGGTGGCCGCGGTAGGTGCCGCCGTTGAGCATCGTCTGCGCCAGCACGGCCATGTCGCGGGCGGTGGAGAAGACCCCGGCGTGGCCGGCGACGCCGCCGAGGGACCACGCGTTCTCGTCGTGCACCTCGCCCTGGACCATCCCGCGGGGCGGGCTGGCCTCGAACTCCGTTGCGGCGGCACGCTCCTTTTCGGTCGGGTTGTAGCCCGTGTCGGTCATCCCGAGCGGCCCGGTGACCCGCTCGCGCAGCACCTGGTCCAGCCCCTGGCCCGTCTGCTTCTCGACGAGCACGCCGAGGGTGATCAGGTTGAGGTCGGAGTAGAGGTACTTCGTGCCCGGGGTGCTGGACGGCTTGGCGTCCATGACCATCTGGATCCGCGAGGCCTTGTCCGGCCGGGCGCTCCACAGCGGCAACCACGCCGGCAGGCCGGAGGTGTGGGTCAGCAGCTGGCGGACGGTGATGGAGTCCTTGCCGTTGACGCCGAACGCGGGCAGGTAGGTCGCCACGGGCGCGTCGAGGTCGATCGCGCCCCGCTCGACCTGCTGCATCACCAGGATCGAGGTGAACAGCTTGGAGACCGAGGCCATGTCGAAGAGGGTGTCCTCGCGCATCGGCTGCCACTGGTCGCGCGGCAGCTCGGTGCCGGCCGCGTCGGCATAGCGCAGCGCCCACCCGCTCGCCTGGGTGCGCACGACGGCACCGTCGTGGCCCACGAGGGCGACCGCCCCGCCATACATCGGGTGGGTCGTGCCGCTCGGCTCCTCCCACGCCTTGATCCGGGCGAAGCTGGCGTCCAGCGGGGCCGGGTCCATGCCGAGCTGCTCGGGCGAGCGGTCACGCAGCACGGTGCCGGCAGGGGCGAATCCCGTGAAGGGAGAGTCGAACCGGCCACTGCGTCGCTCGTCGCGGTGTGCGGCGGAGCCCTCGGCCGAGGCAGGAGTGGACGCCATGACCGAGCAGCCAACCACGACCGCGAGCAGTCCGGCACCCAGGGCGCGTCGGGAGGTCATCGCCGCTCACGCCCCCGGGTAGAGCAGGTAGGGACGGCGGGCGCGCTCGAAGGCCCTCAGTTCCTCGGCCCACGCGCCGGTGACCTCGGCAGCCGAGGCTCCCGCGTCGACCATCTCGCGCAGCCGGGTCGAGCCGGTGACCTTGTCGATCCAGTACGGCCGGACGGGGTCGTAGCTGTCGTAGCGCCAGCCGAACTCGGGGAAGAGCGCCTTGGCCGCCACGATCATCTCCACTGCGGTGCGCATCGGGTCGAACAGGTGGGCGTCGGTGACCTCGACCTGCACCCCGCCGCAGACCTTGTTGACGTGCTTGCTGAAGGTCGGCGTGAAGTAGGCCTCGCGGAACGCCGTGCCGGGCAGGTCGAGCCCACTGAGCCGCTCCGCCCAGCGGTAGTCGACGAAGGGGGCGCCGATGAGCTCGAACGGCCTTGTCGTGCCTCGCCCCTCGGAGAGCAGCGTGCCCTCGAACATGCCCGTGCCCGGGTAGACCAGCGCCGTGTCGGGCGTGGGCATGTTGGGGCTGGGGATGACCCACGGGAGCCCGGTCCCGGCATACGGCACGTCGCGGCGCCAGCCGCTCACGGGCACGACGGTGAGCTCCTGGAGGCGACCGCCTGCGTCGCCCTCGAGGAACTCACCGTCGAAGAACTTCGCCAGCTCGCCGACGGACATGCCGTGGGCCTGGACGATCTCCTTCAGGCCGATGCCGCTCTCCCACGGCTTGGTCATCATCGGGCCGCGCGCCGTGCCACCGACCGGGTTGGGCCGGTCGAGTACGACGAAGCGCGAGCCCGTGGCGACGGCGGCCCGCATCGCCGTGTACATCGTCCAGATGTAGGTGTAGAAGCGGGCGCCGACGTCCTGGATGTCGAAGACCACCGTCTCGACACCGGCCTGGCGGAACATCGTGGTGAGCTTGTCGGCGTTGGCGCCGTAGGCGTCGTAGACCGTGACGCCGGTGCGCGGGTCGGTGCTGGTGCCCTCGCTGGAGCCGGCCTGCGCCGTGCCGCGGAAGCCGTGCTCGGGGCCGAACACCGCGACGACGTCGACGCTCCCCGACGCCACCATCTCGTCGACGATGCTGTGCCGGTTGCGCAGGATCCCCGTGGGGTTGGTGATGACGCCGACCCGCTGGCCGCGCAGCTCCGACCACCCGGTGAGCGAGAGCCGCTCGGCGCCGGTGGTGACCCGGCCCCGGCCGACGCCCTCGCGGCCGTCCTCGCCACCCTCGGCGACCCCGGTGCCCGGGTCGGCCCGCTGGGCGGCCCGGGCCGTGGCTGCGGTCAGGGGCAGGGCCGCGAGGCCCAGCCCGGCGGCGCCGAGGACCCGGCGGCGGTTGATGTCGCTCATGTCGGTGCTCCGCTCGCGTCGGTGGTCCGGAATCAGTAGGTGAGGCCGTGGCCGAACGGGAACAGGACGCTCTGCGGGTCGTCCTTGGCCGGGATGTCGACCGGGAGCTTGCCGCTCGGAGCCACCTCGCCGGTGATGAGGCGGACCGCCGACTCGATGGCCACCGGGCTGTAGGAGTAGGTCGCCAGGTAGGTCTTCACGCCCGGCAGGTAGGCGATGTCGTAGGGGTCGCGGACCGCGACGACGATGACCGGCTTGCCGGTGGCGAGCAGCTGCTGCACGAGCCGCTGCTGCCCGGCCTTGGGGTCGGTGGCCTTGGTGTCCCAGGCCTTCATCGTGGTGACGACGACAGCATCCTTGTCGGCTGCGGCTCCCACGGCCGAGGCGATGGCGGCGTCGCTGGGGGCGCTGCCGGTCTGCACGACCTGCGTCGTCGCGCCGCGCTTGGCGAGGCCGTCGGCCAGGGTCTGGGTGGTGCCCACGCCGTAGCCGGTGACGAGCACCTTCTTGCCCGCCGGTGCATACGGCAGGGTCTTGTCGTCGTTGGCGACCAGCGTGCCGGTGCGGTCCGTGACGGCGTTCGCCGCGGCGAGGTGGTCGGGGGTGCCGACGACACCGGAGACCTTGGTCGGGTCGGTCCAGGAGTGGGCGATCACGCCACGCTTCCACTTCAGGGTGAGGATCCGGCCGACGCTCTCGTCGAGCCGCTTCTGGCTGATCCGGCCGGAGCGCACCGCGTCCAGGACCGCGTTGTAGGCGTCGTCCATCGCCGGTGCCATCAGCAGCTGGTCGGCGCCGGCGAGGACCGCGCGTACGGCAACCTCGGCGTCGCCGTACTTGTCACGAACTCCCTGCATGGCAAGGGAGTCCGTCGTGATGACGCCCTTGTAGTGGAGCTGGTCGCGCAGGATGCCGGTGAGGATCGGCTTGCTCAGCGTCGCCGGGTCGCCCGACGGGTCCAGCGCCGGCACGAGCAGGTGGGCGGTCATGATCTCGTCGACCCCGGCCTTGATCGCCGCCTTGAACGGCGGGGCGTCGATCGCCTCCCACTGCTCGCGGCTGTGGGTGATGACGGGCAGGCCGGTGTGGCTGTCGGTGGCGGTGTCGCCGTGGCCCGGGAAGTGCTTGGCCGTGGCCGAGATCCGCCCGTCCTGCTGGTAGCCCTGAACCTGGGCCGTAACCATGTCGGAGACCAGGTCGGTGTGCGAGGAGAACGAGCGGGTGCCGATGACGGGGTTGAGCGGGTTGATGTTGACGTCGGCGTCCGGGGCGTAGTCGGTGGTGATGCCCATCGCCTTGAGCTCCTGGCCGGTGATGGCCGCGGCGGTGCGCGCATCGGCGGTGGACCGCCCGGCACCCAGGGCCATCGAGCCGGGGAACTGCGTGGCCGGCGGCCCGATCCGGGTGACCACACCCTGCTCCTGGTCCACCCCGACGAGCAGCGGGATGTGGGCGCCGCTCTCGCGCGCCGCCTGCTGGAGCCCGTTGGACAGGCCGGTGATCTGGTCGGGGTTCTTCACGCTGTCGGTCCAGGCGAAGTAGATGACGCCGCCGAGGTGGTACTTCTTCACGACCTCGGCCGGGCTGGCCACGCCGTAGAGCGGGATGTTGCGCGAGTCGGGCGTGGTCGCGTCCGAACCGTAGACGTTCTGGACGAAGAGCTGGCCGACCTTCTCCTCCAACGACATCCGCTGCAGCGCCTGCTCCAGCGCGCCGCGAGGCCCGTGCTCCTCATGGGCCTGGGCGGGGGCCACCCAGGCGGCCGCGAGGGCGAGCCCGAGGCCGCCCGCGAGCGCCGCGGAGACGAGCCGTCGGGACGGGAAGGACTGCGGCATGACGCCTCCGTGGTGTGAACGATTCACGCACTATGTCTACGTTGCGGAAGTTACTCACGTCACGTTTCGGGGGTCAACGGTCGGCGACCAGCCCTGACCAACCCTTTACCCGGGCGCGCTCGCGCAGGTTCGTCACCGATGCGCAGGGACAGACCTGCGCAGGTGTGACGAACCCGCGCGCCGAGGTCAGCGCCGGCGGCAGTCAGCGGGCGCGCCTGCGTCGGTCAGCGGGCGTGCCGGCGGCGGGTCAGCGGGCGCGCCGGCGGCGGGTCAGCGGGCGCGCCGGCGGTGGCGGGGCCGTCAGCGGCGGCGACGGGCTGTGCCGAAGAGGCTGCGGGTGATCTCCCGGCCGATCACCGTGCCGGCCGAGCGGAGCATCGACTTGAACACCGGGGACTCCACGACCTGCTCCACCACCGACTCCTGCGGCTTCTCCGCCGACCGTGGGGCGGGTGCGGGCTTGGGCACCGGCGCCGGCACCGGTGCCGGTACCGAGGGAGCAGGAACAGCTGGCTCCTGCCCCGGCCCGGGCGCCGATGCCAGCCTGGCCTGGAGCTTCTCGTAGGCCGACTCGCGATCGAGGGCCACGGCATACCGGGCCTGCAACGGCGAGGCGGCGACGGCCTGCTGCACCACATCGTCCGCCGACGGCGCCATCAGCGACAGCGGGGCGCGCATCCGGGTCCACGCGACCGGCGTCGGCGCCCCCCGCTCGGAGAGCACCGTGACCACGGCCTCGCCCGTGCCGAGCTGGGTGAGCAGCTCCTCGAGGTCGTAGCCGCTGCGCGGGAACGTCGACACCGTCGCCTTGAGCGCCTTGGCGTCGTCGGGGGTGAAGGCTCGCAGCGCGTGCTGCACCCGGTTGCCCAGCTGGGCCAGCACGCCCGGCGGCACGTCCTTGGGCGTCTGCGTCACGAAGAACACCCCGACCCCCTTGGACCGGATCAGCCGCACCGTCTGCTCGATCGCCGACAGGAAGGCCTTGCTCGCGTCCTCGAAGAGCAGGTGCGCCTCGTCGAAGAAGAACACCAGCTTGGGCTTGTCGGGGTCGCCGACCTCGGGCAGGTCGTGGAACAGGTCGGCCAGCAGCCACATGAGGAAGGTCGAGAACAGCGCCGGCCGGTCCTGCAGCGACGGCAGCTCCAGGCAGGTGACCACCCCCCGGCCGTCCGCCGCGACCCGCATCAGGTCGGCCGTGTCGAACTCGGCCTCACCGAAGAAGACCTCGGCGCCCTGGTCCGAGAAGGCGATCAGGTCGCGCAGGATCACCCCGGCCGTGGCCGCGGACAGCCCGCCGAGCTCCTTGAGGTCGGCCTTGCCCTCATCGGAGGTCAGGTAGCTGATCACCGCACGCAGGTCCTTGATGTCCAGCAGCGGCAGGCCGTGCTTGTCCGCGAAGTGGAAGACCAGCCCCAGGCTCGACTCCTGGGTGTCGTTGAGCCCGAGCACCTTCGCCAGCAGCGTCGGCCCGAAGGAGGTGACCGTCGCCCGCACCGGCACCCCGCGCCCCTGGCCGCCCAGGGACAGGAACTCCACCGGGTATGCCGTGCCCACCCATTCCTGCCCCACCTCACCCGCTCGGGAGGTGACCCTGTCGTTCGCGACCCCGGCACTCGCCATACCGGACAGGTCGCCCTTGATGTCGGCGAGGAAGACGGGCACGCCGACCGCGGAGAGCTGCTCGGCCATGAGCTGCAGCGTCTTGGTCTTGCCGGTGCCGGTCGCCCCGGCCACCAGGCCGTGGCGGTTGAGGACCCCGAGCGGGATGCGCACCGGGACGTCGGGGTGGGCGGTGCCGCCCTCGACCGCGGCCCCGAGGTCCAGCGCCGCGCCGGTGAAGGCGTAGCCGGAGCGGATCGACTCGAGCTGGCTCTGCGCCGGCGTGGCATCGCTCATTCTCGGACTGTAGCCACCCCTGCCTACACTGGCGCGGTGATCTTCAAAGCCGTCGGTGAAGGCCGGCCGTACCCCGACCACGGACTGGAGTCCGCCAAGGACTGGTCCGACGTGGCCCCACGGATGGTCCGACTCGACGAGCTCGTGACGACCAAGAAGGTCCTCGACCTCGGGCTGCTGCTCGCCGAGGACTCCACGTTCTACGGCGACCTGTTCGCCCACGTGGTGCAGTGGCGCGACACCCTCTACCTCGAGGACGGCCTGCACCGGGCGCTGCGCGCCGCGCTGCACCAGCGGCCCGCGCTGCACGCGCGGGTGCTGGTCCTCGACTGAGCCCTGTCGGTCCTTGACTGGCGGCCCAGCCGCGGCATGATCACGGGGTAGCACCAGGACCCTGGGGAGGTGGCGGTGGCGTACCTCGACGAGAGTGACGTGTCCCGCCGCCGGCGCAAGATCCGCGCCGCGCTCACCCTCACCCTGGTCGCGCTGCTCCTGCTCGCGGTCTTCCTCTACGCGGCCGCCTACGTGAAGGGCTGGGTCGGTGCGTCACCCCGGGCGGCGGCCGTGCCGTGCCCGACACCGACCGACACCCTCGCCCCCACCCCGCCGCCGCACACGCTGTCCCCCGCCGACGTGACGGTCAACATCTACAACACCACCGGCCGCCAGGGCCTGGCCCGCTCGACCGCGGACGCCCTGCGTGACCAGGGCTACCTCATCGCGACGGTGAGCAACGACCCCATGCACCGCACCGTGCCGGGCGTCGCCGAGATCCGTTACGGCACCAGCGGCGCGGCGGCCGCGAAGCTGGCGGCGACGCTCGTCCCCGGTGCGGCGCTGCAGCGCGACGGTCGCCCGGACTCCTCGGTGGACCTGGTCCTCGGCGCGAGGTTCCGCACCATCGCCCCGCCCGCACCCGAGGCCACGGCGACGCCCAACTGCTGACGCATGGGTCAGGCGAAGGCCGGCCAGACAGCTTTGCTCAGCCCAGGCCGCTTTGAGGCCCCCTCCGGCGCTTGGAAAGCGGTCTGAGCTGAGCAAACCGGCCTGAGCTGAGCACGGGGTCAGGCGAAGGCCGGGCCGGCGAGCGCCCGCGCCACCACGGCGGCGGCCGCCGCGAGGTCGGGCACGACGCCGCCCCGGTGCCGGGCGTCGGCCTCGTAGAGCATCAACGAGACGTAGGTGTCGGCCGCCTCCCGGCGACGGTGCCGGTTCAGCGTGTGCGGGCTGGCCGCGTCGAGCACCTGCTCGGTCAGCTCGACCAGGCCGGCCCGCAGCCGCCGCAGGTGCTCACCGATCTCGGGGTGCAGCCCCACCTCGCGGAACAGGATGGCCCGCAGGAACCGGGGGTGCCGGCCGCCGAGGTCGAGCGCCCGGGCCAGCCGCACGAGCGAGCCGACGAGGTCGCCGCGCCGGGCGACGGTGGCCACGCCGCAGGTCGGCGGCTCGGGCAGGCGCTCCTCGAGCAGCGCCTGCAGCAGGTCGGCCTTGCGGGGGAAGTAGTAGAAGAGCAGCCCCTTGGCGACGCCGGCCTCCTCTGCGATCCGGGAGGTCGGCGTGGCCTCGAAGCCCTCGTGCGCGAAGAGCTCCTCGGCGGCGTCGAGGATCCGGTCGCGGGTCTGCGTCGCCGGCCCGTCACCGCTCCCGCCGCCCGGGCGGACGCGGTGACGGGCCCGCCCGGATGCTGCCGCGCGAGCCCGCACCATGGTGACCCTGCTAGTGAGCAGCGGCCACGCCGCCACCGCGGTGTGCGGTGCGGGTCATCTGCATGTCACGCGCGCCGACGGCGAGGGTGACGATCCCGACGATCCACGACGTCCAGGCCAGGGCCCGGTACGACGTGCCACTGAACGACATGACCCACGGCGCCACGATGAACGCGATGCCGAGCACGGCCAGGGCGCCCTCGGACGACATCATGTCCGGCCTGGCCAGCGACACGAGCGCCAGTCCGGCAGTGAGCACGCCCAGGACGACCATCGTCCATGTGGCCTTCGTCGTGGTCGTCGTCCAGATCGGGGACAGCGCCGCGTAGACACCAGCGATGAGCGCGGCGAAATCCTGTGGATGAGTCCACTTCCTCATGCGGACCAACCACCTTTCCTGCAACTGATGGTCCGTCGTTCCGAGGCGGACCGGACACCACCATCGTGCGTCGCCCTGACCGCGCGGTCAACATGCCCAACGTCCCGCTGACCTGCGCTTTTGCACGTATGCCGGGTGCTCGCGTCAGGAGCGCGGAGCCAGTCCCAGCCGGGCCACGACGGCCCGGTGGTCACTGCCCGGCAGGTCGACGACGGCGGTGTCGGTCACCCCGAACCAAGGGTCGACGAGGACGTGGTCGAGCTGGAGCAGCGGGGGCAGTCGGCGGGAGGGTGTGAAGGTGCGCAGCAGGCCGCTGCCCGCGAGCTCGGGGGCGTCGCGGAACCGCTGTCCCATCAGCGCCCGCAGCTCGCTGTGGTCGACGGTGGCGTTGAGGTCGCCGAGCAGGACGGTCGGGGTCGCGGGGTCGAGCGCGGCGACCCGCCCGGTCAGGGTGGCGTAGTCGGCGCGGAAGTGGGCGGAGCCGGACAGCAGGGTCGGGTAGGGGTGCAGCACGTGGACGGCCACCCGCCGCCCCCCGACCGCGAGGGTCGCCGACGGCATGGCCGAGGTCGCGTCCCAGGCGGCCGCGGAGGTCAGCGGCAGGCGGGACCACAGCCCGGCGCCGGAGGACCCGGGCAACGGCTCCAGCACGTGGTGGCCGAGCTCGCGCTCCAGGCCGGCCCGGCGCAGCCCCACGACGGCCTCGGGCGTCAGCTCCTCGAGTGCGAGGACGTCGACGTGGCGGGCACGGACCGCCGCGACGACGGCAGCCGGGTCCGCCTCCCCCAGGCGCAGGTTCGCCGTCATGACCGTCAGCCCGGTGGCGCCGGACACCGGCGCCCGGTCGGGCACCCACAGCGGCACCAGCCAGACGAGGTTCGTGGTCAGCAGGACCCCGGCGGCGGCAGCCGCCCACCACCGACGCCGCCACAGCAGCAGGGCGAGGGCCAGCGCGAGGAGGGGCACGGCATACGGGGTGAGCGACACGACGGCGACCAGCGGCACCTGGCCGTGGTCGCCGAGGAGCCGCACGGCGGTGGGCACGGCCAGGAGCAGCACCACCACGGCGGTCAGGACCCGGGTCATCACGCCTCCCATCGGACGCCGCTGGGTTGGGGGGGCTCATCTGCCCCGGACCGGACCGCGACCGGCGCGCACCGCGCCGGGGACCTAGGACTCTGGCCCCTGGCGGCGCCACGCGGCGATGGTGGGCATGGACCGCGCACGACGTGCACGGCGTACCTCACGGGAGTCGAGATGAGCCTGGAGTCCGTGCCGCGCGGCAGCATCGTGGTCGGTGTCGACGGCTCGCCGCACAGCCACGACGCCATCGTCTGGGGCGCGGTCGAGGCGGCCCGCCGCAACCTGCCGCTGCACCTCATCCACGCCCTGCCCGACCACCATGGCGAGAACTCGAGCCCGGCCGGGGACCCCGACTCCCGGCGCGCCGAGGGTGACGTCGTCGCCCAGGGCAGCATCAGCCGCGCGCGCCTGGCCGCTCCCGACGTCCGGGTCAGCGCGCAGACGCCCCGGGGTGCCGCGGCCGCGCTGCTGGTCGAGGCATCCGGGGTGGCCGACACCGTGGTGCTCGGCGCCCGGGGTCGGGGGGCCGGCCGCTCGGCGGTGCTCGGCTCGGTCTCCCAGCAGGTCGCCATGCACGCCCGGTGCCCCGTCGTCGTGACCCGCGAGCACGCGGCCCAGGACGGCGCGGGCGCGGGCCGGGTGGTCGTCGCCGTCGACGGGTCCGAGGCCTCGGCGGCGGCGATCGGCTACGCCTTCGAGCACGCCTCGATCAGCGACGCCGGGCTCACCGTGGTGCACGCGTGGTGGTGGGAGTACGTCGAGGGCATCCTCGCCGAGTCGCCGTGGGCCGGGAACTGGGAGGAGATCCGCAGCGGCGAGGAGGTCGTCGTGGCCGAGTCGATCGCGGGGTGGCGCGAGAAGTACCCCGACGTCGAGGTCGCGATCCACATCCTGCGCGGGCACCCCGTCGAGCTGCTGGTCGAGGAGTCGGCCGGCGCCGACCTCCTCGTGGTCGGCAGCCGCGGTCGCGGTGGCTTTGCCGGCCTGCTGCTCGGGTCGGTCAGCCACGGCGTGCTGCACCACGCGATGTGCCCGGTGGCGATCGTCCGCACCCGCTGACGGCCTCTGCTCACGGCGGCCCGCGCCGGGCCCTCGGTCGAGGTCGCGTGTCCGCTCGACCGACGTCGCGGCTGTTTCGCCCGGTTGTCGCGCCGAAAGGCCCGCGACGTCGGTCGAGCGTGCACGCCCAGCCGGTCAGGTCACCGGCGCCCGCCGGGTCATGAGCCAGTCGATGAAGCCGGGCCAGTCGCGGATGACCAGGCCCAGGGTCAGGCCCATGGCGCCGGCGGCGGTCGAGGCGGCGAACGCCCGCAGGTGAACGGTCATGGCGGGTCTCCCTTCGGGCGGACGGAGCGGGTGCTGTCACCGGTAACGGTGCCGCCCGGTCCCCCGACCCCATCAGCCCCCCAAGGTGTCGACCCACCTCACCTCGACACGCGTCCGGCTCACCTCCGAGCGACGATCACGGGCGCGCCCAAGCGCCCCTGGCCGCCCCCAACCCCTCGCCGTGATCGTCGGTCGGCACCGTCAGCCGGTGGACGCACCGCTGGAGTCAGCGGTGGGCTCGGCGAACTCGGCGCGGACGCCGACGAGGCGCACCGGGCGCCGCTCGGGGAACTTCCCCAGCGCGGCCCGGGCGCCCTCCTCGATGACGCCCGGGTCCAGCGTCGGGCCGGGCAGCGGGTGCCCGTGGGTGTGCGTCACGAACGGCGCGAAGCGCACCTTGACGGTGACCCGGTCCACCGGGCGCTGGTCGGCCGCCACGTCGGCGGCGACCTGCCGCGCCACCCGGGCCACCTCCTGCTGCACGAGCTCCCAGTCCTCGAGGTTGGCCTGGAACGTCACCTCGCGGCTGCGGGAGCGGGCGACCCACGGGGTTCCGGTGACCCGCGCCCGGCTCAGGCCGCGGCCGAGGTTGACCAGCCACGGGCCGGTCTTGGGCCCGACCTGCTTGGCCAGGTCGTCCGGATCGGTGTCCGCGAGCTCCCGGACCGTGTGGATCCCCAGGCCGGACAACCGTTTGGCCGTCTTGGCCCCGATCCCCCACAGGACGTCGGTGGGCCGGTCCCCGAGCAGCCCGAACCAGCTGTCGTGGGTGATCCGGAACGTGCCGGCCGGCTTGCCGAAGCCGGTCGCGAGCTTGGCCTGGAGCAGGTTCTGGCCGATGCCCACGCTGCAGTCGAGGCCGGTCGCCTCGTGGACGCGCCGCCGGACCTCACCGGCCAGCGCCTCCGGGTCCTCGGTGCTGACGCCGAGGAACGCCTCGTCCCAGCCGAGCACCTCCACCACCGCGTCGAACGATCGCAACGTCTCCATCACCGTGGTGGAGGCCGCCTCGTAGGTCTCCCGGTCCACCGGGAGGAACACGGCCTCCGGGCACTTGCGCGCGGCGGTGCGCAACGGCATACCGGAGTGCACGCCGAAGGCGCGGGCCTCGTAGGAGGCCGTGCTCACCACCCCGCGCTTGGTGGGGTCCCCGTCGCCGCCGACCACGACGGGGCGGCCGCGCAGCTCGGGGCGGCGCAGCACCTCCACGGCCGCGATGAACTGGTCGAGGTCGACGTGCAGCACCCACCGGGTCACGGGGACTCCATGACCGGATTGTGGCCCGGCGGCGCGCGTCTCTGCGGGAGGCCGCCCGGCCGGTCCCTGCGCGGGGGCGGGCTCCGCCGCGGACAGGCTGCTCAGCTCTGCTGTGCCGCGGCCGGCACGCAGGGGAAGTAGACGTTGGTGCGGGGGTTGGCCACCTCCGGCTCGTCGAGGTAGGACTCCCACGGGTCACCGGCGGGGACGTAGCCCTGCCCGGCCAGCCAGGCGGTGACCGCTTCGTAGGCCGCGCTGAGGCTGCCGTAGTCCCCGACGTGGGTCGTGTGCGCGACCTGGCCGCCCGGCAGGGTCATCGGCTCGACCCGGCCCTCGGGGGCGGCCGCCGCCGAGACGGGGAAACCGGCCTCGATGTCCCAGCCGCCGTCCTCGGCGGGACGGTAGCGACCGAACGGTGGGCCGGCCGGGTGCAGGCCCTGGTGGCCGACCGCCCCCATGACCTCGCCGAACGCCTGGCCGAGGAAGTCGCCGATCCCCTGGTGGCCCACGTGGGCGCGCACCACCGCCGCCGTCTGCTCCGGCAGCTCCTGCAGCTCGATGTCGTAGCTCATGCCCTCACCTTCGCGGGTGCCGCCGGCGCCGGCAACGGCCCGAAGGTCACGACCTGCCGGCGCCCCTCAGCCCGGCCCACACGGCCCCCGCGCCCTGCTAGCGTCCGCCGCAGCGCACCACCGAGGTGCCACCGAGAACCCGCCGAGACCCTCCAGGACGAGCCGCCCATGCCTGAGATCACCGTGACCGGGGGCCCGGTCGAGCGCAGCGAGACGATCCTGACCCCGGAGGCGCTGGAGTTCCTCGCCGAGCTGCAGACCCGGTTCGGCCCCCGCCGCGACGAGCTGCTGCGGGCCCGCGCCGCCCGCCGCGCCGAGGTGTCCCGGACCGGCCGGCTCGACTTCCTGCCGGAGACCGCGGCCATCCGCGAGGGTGACTGGCAGGTCGCCCCGGCCCCGGCCGACCTGCGCGACCGGCGGGTGGAGATCACCGGCCCGACCGAGCGCAAGATGGCCATCAACGCTCTCAACTCCGGCGCCAGGGTGTGGCTCGCCGACCTCGAGGACGCCAACACCCCGCACTGGGCCAACGTCATCGGCGGCCAGGTCACCCTCCACGACGCGGTCCGCCGGACCATCACGTTCACCTCCCCGGAGGGCAAGGACTACGCGCTGACCGACCCGGACGGCATACCGGTGATCCTGCCGCGGCCGCGCGGCTGGCACTTCGACGAGGAACACCTCACGGTCGACGGCGTACCGGTCGTCGCGGCTCTCGTGGACTTCGGGCTCTACTTCTTCCACAACGCGCACGAGCTCATCGCCCGCGGCAGCGGCCCCTACTTCTACCTGCCGAAGATGGAGTCCCACCTCGAGGCGCGGCTGTGGAACGACGTCTTCCGCTTCAGCCAGGAGCGCCTCGGCGTGCCGCAGGGCACGATCCGCGCGACGGTCCTCATCGAGACGATCCCGGCGGCGTTCGAGATGGAGGAGATCCTCTACGAGCTGTGCGACCACATGGCCGGGCTCAACGCGGGCCGCTGGGACTACCTGTTCAGCATCATCAAGTACTTCCGCGACGCCGGCCCGGAGTTCACCCTGCCCGACCGCGGCGCCGTCACGATGAACGCCCCGATGATGAAGGCCTACAGCGACCTGCTCGTCCGGACCTGCCACAAGCGGGGCGCGTTCGCGATCGGCGGGATGGCGGCGTTCATCCCGAGCCGGCGCGACACCGAGGCCAACGAGCGTGCGTTCGCCAAGGTCCGCGAGGACAAGACCCGCGAGGCCACCGCCGGCTTCGACGGCTCCTGGGTCGCCCACCCCGACCTGGTCGGCCTCTGCGCGGAGATCTTCACCGGCATCCTGGGCGACCGGCCCAACCAGCTCGACCGACAACGCGAGGACGTCTCCGTCTCGGCGGCGGACCTGCTCGACGTCGCCGCCACCCCCGGGGAGCGCACGATGGAGGGCCTGCGCGCCAACGTCTCCGTCGGCATCCAGTACCTCCAGGCCTGGCTGCGCGGCAACGGCGCGGTCGGCATCAACAACCTCATGGAGGACGCCGCGACCGCCGAGATCTCGCGCTCCCAGATCTGGCAGTGGCTCAGCTCCGGGGCGCAGCTCGCCTCGGGTGAGAAGGTCACCCGCGAGCTCGTCGAGCACGTGGTGGAGCAGGAGTATGCCGCGCTGCGGGCGGCCGTGGGCGAGGACGCCTTCGCGTCGGGGGCCTGGGAGGCGGCGCGCCGGTTGTTCGTCGAGTGCGCGATGGACCCCGACTTCCCCGACTTCCTGACCCTGCCCGCCTATGCCGAGGTGCTGCGCCAGGAGCGGAACCGGGCCTGACCTCGGCGGCTTCCGCTCCAGCTGTCGCGCAAGGCGAACCAGACGGCGACCGCTGGCTCAGAGGTCTCGTTGGCCCATTGGTGCGGCTGCTCGCCGATGAGGTGCAGCGAGTCGCCCGGGCCGAGCTCGAAGCGCGTGCCCGCGATGGTGAACGGGTGCTGTTCGCCTCTGACGAACCGTGGAGCGACTTCTGGGGGGAGTACTGGAAGATCGCCGGCGCGGACGTCGCCCAAGAGCTCAAGGACCGCGTCCTCCACGGCAACTTCGAGGAGCTGTACGGGACGGGCTAGGTGGTCAGACCCAGAACGCATCGACCTGGGCGACGGACTCGGCGGAGTAGAGGCCGCTGACCTGACAGATCAGTCCGCGCTCCATCCGCACCAGCTGGCAGCTGGTCACGTCGAGCGTCCGTCCCTTGAAGTCGCCGCTGGTGCGCTGGATGGCCACGAGGTAGTGCTCCCCGACGGCCACGTCGAGGAGCTCGGCGCAGAAGGACCCCCCGGAGAGCGGCCCGAGGAGGGCGACGAACTCGTCCCGGATCGCGGGCCAGCCCCGGTGGGTGCCCGAGATGGCGCTCGACCCCGGCAGCACCCAGACGGCGTCCCAGGCGAAGAGCGTCTCCAGCGTGTCCATGTCCCGGGCGGCCAGCGCCGCATAGGCCCTGCGCACCACATCCACATCACTCACAGCGCAGCCTCCCGCCCGGGCGCGGTCACGAAGCGCACGAGCCAACACCCTGCTGGCGCCGACTGTGCCCGCGACCGGCCGTGAGGGGATCCCCCAGAGGGCCCATGCCGGGCCACGACGAATGGCTGACGGCCGGCAACCTGCCGCAGCCAGCAGGTCTGGAGGCGCGCCAGGCCTGACGACGCGTCAGGACCGGGGAGGGCGGGTGACCGGGTCCCCGCCGACCCAGACCCCGGCGACGTCGGCGTTGGTGCCGAGCGCGAACACCTTGGCCAGGGCGTCCTCGGGCGAGCGCGCGTGCTCCAGCCCCACCGCGAGCGGGTCACCGTGGGTCGGCCGCAGCCACACGGCGTCGAACTCCTTGCCGATGCTGAGGTCGCCGACCTCGTCGCCGAGCCCGAGCGCCTGCGCGCCGGCGGCGGTGACGAGGTGCAGCAGGTGCGCCGGCGAGAGCGGCAGCCCCTGCGCCCCCAGGAGCTGTTGCATGAAGTAGGCCTGCAGCCCCTCCTTCAGCAACGAGAAGCCGGTGCCGCCCCCGACGTCCGAGCCGAGGGCCACGCGGACCCCGCTCTCCACATGGCGGCGCAGCGGGAACAGCCCGCTGCCCAGCGCCGCGTTGCTCGTCGGGCAGTGCGCGACCGAGGCGTCCTGCGAGGCGAGCAGGGCGAGCTCGCCGTCGGAGGGGTGGACGTTGTGCGCGAGCACCGAACGCCGGCCGACCAGACCGTGCCGGTCGTAGGTGCCGACGTAGTCGCAACCGTCGAAAAGCCTTGCCACCTCGGCGATCTCGGCGAGGTTCTCGTTGACGTGGGAGGTGAACCACGCCCCACTCGCCTCCTTGAACGTGGCCGCGCAGGACTCGAGCAGGGCGTCGCTGGCGGAGAAGGAGAAGCGGGGCGTCACGGCATACCGGAGGCGGCCGCGGCCGTGCCAGCGGGCGATCAGCCCGCGCGCCTCCTCGTAGGCGCGCTCGGGGGTGGTGAGCAGCTCGGGGCGCAGGCCCCGGTCGGAGACGACGAGGCCGGTGGTGACCCGCAGCCCGCACGCCTCGGCCGTGGCGAACATCGTGTCCACGGCACCGGCGAAGTGGGAGCCGAAGACGAGGGCGCTCGTGGTGCCGGCGCCGACGAGGCCGGTGGCGAAGTCGCGCGCGACGCCGTGCGCCACCGCCGCATCCGCCAGGCGCGCCTCCTCCGGGAGCGCGCACCGGTCCAGCCAGTCCAGCAGCGGCATGCCCAGCCCGCCGATGACGCGCACCTGCGGGAAGTGCACATGGGTGTCGACGAAGCCGGGCAGCAGGACCCCCTCGCGCAGGTCGACGACGTCCTCATCCGGGTGCTGCGCCCGCACGTCGGCCCACGCCCCGCGGGCCGCGATCCGCCCCTGCCGCACCAGGATCGCGCCGTCCTGCTCGGACCGCAGCGCCCCGCCGGCGAACGGGCTGACCGGGGTGTCGAGGACGGTCGCCCGGAACAGCGTCATCGGTGCGCCTCCTGGCCGGCGGCCGCCGCCTCGAACACCCGGACCAGATGCGCGGCCACGCTGACCGCGACGGTGGCCGGGTCCTTGCCGGTGATCCCGGGCAGCCCGATGGGGATCTGGATGCGTGCCAGGTCGGCGGCCGAATGTCCTTCCGCGGCAAGGCGTTGCTCGAAGCGCCGCCACTTCGCCGACGAGCCGATGAGCCCGATCGACCCGAGGTGAGCACAGCGCAGGGCGGCGTCGCACAGGGCCGCGTCCTCGGCGTGGTCGTGGGTCATGACCAGGACGTGGGTGCCCGCAGGCACCTGCCCCAGGACGAGCTCGGGGACCGGCGCGTGGTGGACGTGAACCCGGGCGACCGCGTCGGCGAGGACCGCCAGCCGCTCGTCGCTCAGCTGCCCGGCGCGGGAGTCGACGAGGTGCAGCTCGAGGTCGTGCCGGGCCAGGATCCGGGCCAGCTCCAGCCCGACGTGGCCCACCCCGAAGACGGCGACCGCCGGCGCGACGGCGAGCGGCTCGAGCAGGATGCTCACCTCCCCGCCGCAGCACTGCTGGCCGTGCTCGGCCGGGGCGCGCTCGTTGAGGGACAGCTCGAACAGCTCCGGTATGCCGGTGGGCCGGGTGAGCATCGCGCGTGCCCGCGCGACAGCGGTCGCCTCCAGGTTGCCGCCACCGATGCTGCCCCAGCTGCCGTCTGCCGCCACCACCATCTTGGCGCCGGCCTCCCGCGGGGAGTGCCCACGGACGGTGACGAGGGTGACCAGCACCCCGGGCCGTCGCTCACTGCGGAGCCGCTCGACCGCGCTGACCCAGTCCACCTCAGGCTCCCGTGTGGACGGTGTGGGCCGCAGGCCGGGCCTGCTCGGACCGGGGCGCCAGGGGGTGGGCGTCCGGGCCGGGCTGCTCCGGCTCGACGTCTGCCTCGAGGACGTGGCCGTGCTCGCCGCTGCGGCGCGCCTGCTCCACAGCCCAGTAGACGGCCTCCGGGGTGGCCGGCGAGGCGAGGTCGACGCTGACCCCGGCCGGGCCGAAGGCCGCCGCCGCCTGGCGCAGCGCCTCGCGGACGGAGAACGCCAGCATCAGCGGCGGCTCGCCGACGGCCTTGGAGCCGTAGACGGCGCCGTCCTCGTGGGCGTGCTCGAGCAGCGTGACGTGGAACTGCTCCGGCATCTCCGAGAAGCTGGGCAGCTTGTAGGTGCTGGCCGCGTGGGTGGCCAGCCGGCCCCGGGTCGGGCCCTCGCCCTCGTCCCAGCGCAGGTCCTCCAGGGTCAGCCAGCCGGCGCCCTGGACGAACCCGCCCTCGACCTGGCCGAGGTCGACCAGCGGGGAGAGGCTGTCGCCGACGTCGTGGACGATGTCGACCCGCCGCAGGCGGTAGGCCCCGGTGAAGCCGTCGACCTCCACCTCAGAGGCGGCCACCCCGTAGGCGAAGTACTTGAACGGCGAGCCGCGCATCACGGTGGAGTCCCAGTGCAGGCCCTCGGTGCGGTAGAAGCCCGCCGCCCAGAGCTGCACGCGCTGGAAGTAGGCCTGGCTGACCAGGTCTTCCCAGGTCATCCCCTCGCCACCACCGGCCGGGAGCACCTGGCCGTCGGCGAAGCGCACGTCCGCCTCCTCGACCCCGAGCCGCGTCGCGGCCACCGCGCGCAGCCGCCCGAGGATCTGCTCGCACGCGTTCTTCACCGCGCCGCCGTTGAGGTCCGCCCCGGAGCTGGCAGCGGTCGCCGAGGTGTTGGGCACCTTGTCGGTGCGGGTGGGGGCCAGGCGCACGGACCCCAGCGGGACGCCGAGGCAGGTCGCCGCGACCTGGAGCATCTTGGTGTGCAGCCCCTGCCCCATCTCGGTGCCGCCGTGGTTGATGAGGACGGACCCGTCCTTGTAGACGTGCACGAGGGCGCCGGCCTGGTTGAAGGCCGTGAAGTTGAACGAGATCCCGAACTTCACCGGCGTCATCGCCAGACCGCGCTTGGTGTGCTCGTGGGCGGCGTTGAACCGCTCGATCGCGGCGAGTCGACCAGCGACGTCGCCGCCCTCCAGCACCTGGTCCCAGCAGGTGGCGGCCCGCTCCGGGTGCCGCACGAGCTGCCCGTAGGGCGTGCTCTGGCCCTCGGTGTAGAAGTTGCGGCTGCGCAGCTCGATCGGGTCGATGCCGAGCAGCGGCGCGCACCGGCCGAGCAGGTCCTCGATGACGAGCATGCCCTGCGGGCCGCCGAAGCCGCGGAATGCGGTCTGCGAGGTCTTGTGCGTCCTCGCGATCCGGCCGTTCAGCCGCACCCGCGGGATCCAGTAGGCGTTGTCGACGTGGCACAGGGCGCGGGCCAGCACCGGCTCCGAGAGGTCCAGGCTCCAGCCGCCGTCGGACGTCAGCGTCGCGTCGAGCGCCTGCAGCCGTCCGTCGCCGTCGAAGGCCACGCGCCACTGCGCGTGGAAGCCGTGCCGTTTGCCGGTCATGGTGATGTCCTGGGTGCGGTTGAGCCGCAGCCGCACCGGGCGGCCGGTGAGGGTCGCCCCCAGGGCCGCGATCGCGGCATACCCGTGCGGTTGCATCTCCTTGCCGCCGAAGGCCCCGCCCATGCGCAGGCACTGGACGGTCACCTCGTGGCTGCGCAGCCCCAGGACGTGCGCCACGATCTCCTGGGTCTCCGAGGGGTGCTGCGTGCTGCTCTGGAGGAAGACCTGGCCGCTCTCGTCGACCTGCGCCAGCGAGCAGTGCGTCTCGAGGTAGAAGTGCTCCTGCCCGGCCAGGTCGAGCTCACCGCTGAAGACGTGGGCGGCCCCGGCAAAGCCCGCCTCGATGTCGCCGCGCTCGACCGTGGGCTGCCCGCCCTGGAAGCTGCCGGCCGCGATCGCCTCGCGCACCGTGACGATGGACGGCAACGGCTCGTAGTCGACCTCGACGGCCAGGGCGCCCAGGCGGGCCGCCTCGAGGCTCTCGGCCAGCACCCAGCAGACGGCGTGGCCGTGGAACATGACCTCGCTGGGGAACAGCGGCTCGTCGTGCTTGACTCCGGCGTCGTTGACGCCAGGGACGTCCTGCGCGGTGAGCACCCGGACCACCCCGGGGACCTCGAGCGCCGGGCCGGTGCGCAGCCCGGTCACGAGGGCGTGGGCGTGCGGTGCCTGCACCGGCCAGGCATGGAGCACGCCGGGCGTGCGACCGACGAGGTCGTCGGTGTAGAGCGCCGCACCCGTGACGTGCAGGACCGCGCTCTCGTGCGGGATCTGCTGTCCGACAACGGAATCGGCCGGTCGCTCCGACAGCGTGCTCACGCCCCCACCTCCTGCCGGCCGACGTGCCCGGCGTGGAGCTTGAGCAGCGCCGTGCCGAGCATGCTCCTGCGGTAGGCCGCGCTGGCCCGGTGGTCGTCCAGCGGCGTCCCCTCGGTGCGCATGACCGCGGCGGCCTCCCGCACCACCTCGGCGCTCCAGGGCCGGCCTTCGAGGGCCGCCTCGGTCGCCAGCGCGCGGATCGGGGTGGCGGCCACGCCGCCGAGGCCGATACGCGCCCTGGCCACGACGCCGTCGCGGAGGTCGAGGGCGAAGCCGACGGCGACGCTGGAGATGTCGTCGAACCGGCGCTTGGCGACCTTGTGGAAGGCCGTGGTCCCGCTGAGCGGCAACGGGATCCGGACGGCGCGGATGACCTCGTCGGGCCGCCTGACGCTCTGCCGGTAGCCGGTGAAGTAGTCGGCCAGCGGGACGTCCCGGTCGCCACCGGCCGAGGTCAGGACCACGACGGCCTCCAGGGCCAGCAGCGCCGGAGGCAGGTCGCCGATCGGCGAGCCGGTGCCGAGGTTGCCGCCGATGGTGGCGCCGTTGCGGATCAGCCGGGACGCGAACTGCGGGAAGACCTCCGCCAGCAACGGGATCCGGCCATCCAGCGCGGACTCGACCTCGCTGAGGCTCAGGCCGGCGCCGATCTCGATGGCCTCGGCACCGACGGCGACCTGTCGCAGCTCGGGCACGCGGTCGATGCCGATCGCGAAGGACGCCCTGGCCCCGCGGAGGTTGACCTCCACGCCCCAGTCGGTGGAGCCGGCCACGAGCACCGCGTCGGGGTGCTCGCGCAGCAGGTCCAGGGTCTCGGCCAGGTCGGCGGGGCGGGCGAACACACCGCTGCGCCCCTCGAGCCGGGTGCGCACGGCGGGAGGCGCCGGCCGTCCGAGCCGCTCCACCAGCGGGTCATCGGCGTCGGGTGGCCCGAGGGCGAACGCCGCGTCGCGGATCGGCCGGTAGCCGGTGCAGCGGCACAGGTTGCCGCTGAGGGCGTGCAGGTCGAAGCCGTTGGGTCCGTGCTCGGCCTCGGGGGCGCCATCACCGGCCGCACCGGAGGCTCCCTCCCGGCCGGCCCGGTAGAACTCCGCCGCCATGCTGCACACGAAGCCCGGCGTGCAGTAGCCGCACTGCGAGCCACCGCGCAGCGCCATCTCCCGCTGCACCGGGTGCAGGTCCTGCGGCGTGCCCAGCCCCTCGGCGGTGACGACCTCCTGCCCGTCCAGGGCAGCGACCGGGACGAGGCACGCGTTGACCGCGGCCCACCGGGTCCGGGTGTCGCCGTCCGGCCGGGCGACCAGCACCGAGCAGGCGCCGCACTCCCCCTCGGCGCAGCCCTCCTTCGCGCCGGTCAGGCCACGGTCACGCAGCCAGTCCAGGGCCGTGGTGCCCGGGTCGGTGCCCTCGAGCGCGCGCGGGGTGCCGTTGACCGTGACGTGGTGCGGAAGCGGTGTCCCCATCGCCCAACTCCTGTCGCCCCGTCCTCGGGGCCATCATCCACCCGGCCACGGCGGCCTGGGGCATGGTTGCGGAACAGGGTCGGGTCCGCTGGTTGTCCATGCAGAACAGCGGCCGAGCGTCCCGGTCACTGTAGGACGCCGCACCGCCCGAGGGAAGGACCCCGGACGGCCGCTACAGGAGCTGCCGGCTCAGCGTGGCGTGGCGGTTGACGTCCTTGTAGAGCAGGTAGCGGAACCGTCCCGGGCCGCCGGCGTAGCAGGCCTGGGGGCAGAACGCCCGAAGCCACATGAAGTCCCCCTCCTGCACCTCGACCCAGTCGTTGTTGAGCAGGTAGACCGCCTTGCCCTCCAGGACGTAGAGGCCGTGCTCCATCACGTGGGTCTCGGGGAACGGGATCACCCCACCGGGCTCGAAGTTGACGATGTTGACGTGCATGTCGTGGCGCACGTCCAGGGGGTCGACGAAACGCTGGGTGCTCCACCGCCCGTCGGTCCCCGGCATCTCGACGGCCTCGACGTCGGTCTCGCGGGTCACGAACGGCTCGGGCGCCTCGATCCCCTCGACCCGCGCGTACGCCTTGCGGATCCAGTGGAACCGCGCCGCCGCATCCGCGTCGTTGCGCAGGGTCCAGTCGGTGCCCGGCGGCAGGAACGCGTAGCCGCCCGGTCCCATCTCGTGGGTCTCGCCGAGGATCGTGACCACCACCGTGCCGTCGACGACGAACAGCACCCCCTCGGCGCCGGGGTCGGGCTCGGGCCTCTCGCTGCCCCCGCCGGGCGAGACCTCGACGATGTACTGCGAGAACGTCTCGGCGAACCCCGACAGCGGCCGCGCGATCACCCACAGCCGGGTCCGCTCCCAGAACGGCAGCGCACTGGTGACGATGTCGCGCATCGTGCCGCGCGGCAGCACGGCATACGCCTGGGTGAAGGTGGCCCTGTCGGTGGTGAGGTCGCTCTGCGCGGGGAGCCCGCCCGTCGGCGCGTAGTAGCGGGGGGTGGTCATGGCCGTCCTCTCCTCAGGAGCCGGCCGCGGGGCGCGGCCGCGAGCTCCACCGGTATGCCGTGCAGCCAGGTCTGGCGCACCGTGCCGGTGAGCGTGCGGCCGGCATACGCGGACACGGGGTTCTTGTGGTGCAGGTGGGCCACGTCGACGACGAAGGCCTCGTCCGGCGCGAGCACGGCGAAGTCGGCGGAGGCGCCGACCTCGATGCGGCCCTTGTCGGCGAGCCCCACCTGGCGGGCGGGGCCCTCGGCCATCCACCGCACGACGTCGGCGAGGTCGTGGCCGCGGGCGCGGGCGCCGGTCCAGACCGCGGCCAGGCTCAGCTGCAGCGAGGCGATCCCGCCCCACGCCTGGCCGAAGTCGCCGGTGTCGAGCCGCTTGAGGTCGGCGGTGCACGGGGAGTGGTCGGTCACGACGACGTCGATGCTGCCGTCGGCCAGCCCCTGCCAGAGCAGCTCGCGGTTGGCCGCCTCGCGGATCGGCGGGCAGCACTTGAACTGCGTTGCGCCGTCAGGGATCTCCTCGGCGGCGAAGGTCAGGTAGTGCGGGCAGGTCTCCACGGCCAGGCGCAACCCCTCGGCCCTCGCCGCACGGATCATCGGCAGGGCGTCGGAGCTGCTCAGGTGCAGGATGTGCGCCCGCGCGCCGGTCCGGCGCGCGAGCTCGATGACCGTGGCGATGGCGCGGTCCTCGGCGACGCGCGGCCGCGAGCGCAGGAAGCCGTCGTAGTCCCCGCCGTCGGGCGGCGGCGCGTGCTCGATCGTCGCGGGGTCCTCGGCGTGCACGATCATCAGCGCGTCGAGCCCGGCCGTCTCGCGCAGCGCGGCCTCCAGACCCTCCGTTGCGAGGGGTGCGAACTCCTCGACCCCCGAGTGCAGCAGGAAGCACTTGAAGCCGAAGACCCCGGCCTCGTGCAGGGGTCCGAGGTCGGCGAGGTTGCCCGGCACCGCACCGCCCCAGAAGCCGACGTCGACCCACGCCTGACCACGCGCGACGGACCGCTTCAGCTCCAGCGCGGCGAGGTCCGTCGTCGGCGGGATGCTGTTGAGCGGCATGTCGATGATCGTCGTGACGCCCCCGGCGGCGGCGGCACGGGTGGCGCTGGCGAAGCCCTCCCACTCGGTGCGCCCCGGCTCGTTGACGTGGACGTGGGAGTCCACCAGCCCCGGCAGCAGCACCTCGTCGGCGGCGAGCTCGACCACGGCGGCACCGTCGGCGGGGGCGTCCAGCGGCCCGACCGAGACGACCCGGCCGCCCGCGACCCCGACGCTCGCGCTGCGCTCGCGGCCGTCGATGACCGCGCGCCGTGCGCGGACCACCACCTCAGCGCCCACGCGTGCCCTCCCTCCAGGCCATGTCCCCAGACCGTATGCCGTGCGCGCGGCGCGCCGTCGCTGCGACACCGGGGCGGGTCGGCGGCACCGGTCAGCTGCCGCGGTAGGTCGAGTAGCCGAACGGGCTGAGCAGCACCGGCACGTGGTAGTGCTGGGCGGCGTCGGCGACCGTGAACGCCACGACGACCTCGGGGTAGAACCCGGAGACGCCGGCCGCCGCGAAGTACGCCCCGGAGGCGAACCGGAGCCGGTAGTCGCCCGGGTCCAGCACCTCCGGCCCGATCGCGGCGACCCGGCCGTCGGTGTCGGTCGTGCCGACGGCCAGCGGCGTCCCGTCGGCGGTCTCGAGCCGCACCTCGATCCCGGCCGCGGGGCGGCCGGCGCTGGTGTCCAGGACGTGCGTGCTCAGGGTCCCCATCAGGTGGCCACCTGCCTCAGTCGGAGCAGCGCGATCTCGCGCAGCTGGGTCACGGTCTCCTCGCGCTCGGCCGCGCCGTCGTTGCCGAGCCGGCGGTGCAGCTCGGCCAGGATCTCGGCGGCGCTGCGCCCGGCCGCCCGGATGAGGAAGACCCGGTCGAAGCGGTCCTCGTAGGCGGCGTTGCCCTCGGCCAGCGCCCGGGCCACCTCCGCGTCGGCCGGGTCGACCCCGGACTGCTCGCGGCGGGAGAGCTCGGCCTGGTGGCCGGGGCGGGAGGCCCGCTCACCGATGCGTGGGTGAGCGGCCAGCGCGGCGGCCAGCTCGTCGTCGTCGAGGTGGTCCGCCGCCTGGGTGGCGCGGGCCTCCAGGGCCGGCCACACGGCATACGGCCGCCCCTGGAGCACCTCCTCCACCCAACGGCGCACGGGCAGGCAGGCGGTGAGCCGCTGCCGCGCCTCGTCCTCCGGCAGGGCGTCGAAGGCGGTGACGTCGTCGGGCGCCATGGTCACCAGGCCCCGTCGGTGAGGGCGTGCGGGTCCTCGCCGGCGCCCTCGCGCTGCACCGTGGCCTCGATGAGCCCGTAGGGCCGGTCGGCGGCGATGAAGACCTCGCCGTCGTTGTCCAGTCCGAACGGCGAGAGGTCGACCAGGAAGTGATGCTTGTTGGGCGCGGCGAAGCTGATCTCGGCCACCTCGGGGCGGGCTTCGAGGACCGCCGAGCCCATCCGGTAGAGCGTCTCCTGGAGCGCGTGGCTGTAGGTGCTCGCGAACGTCTCCAGCAGGATCCGCTGGACGTCCTCGAAGCAGGTGTTCCAGTCGACGTCGGTCGAGGAGTAGCGCCAGCGGGCGACCAGCGAGGTCGCGAGGATCCGGTCGTCGGCCTCCTGCAGGGTCGTGTATCGGTCCTTCAGGAAGCCCTTGAACTCCGAGCCGGTCGACTTGAGCACGACGAGGTCCCTGACCCCGGACACGACGGTGGGGCGGGTCCCGTCCGTGGCCTTGGTCCCGTCGGCGGCGTGCACACGGGTGACGGTCGTGGTGCGCACCGCGCCGCCGCGCCGGACGAAGGCGTGGTCGTGTCCCCGGCCGTCGACGTCGATGCGGTCCCAGGCGTACTCCTCGACCTGCACGCGCGAGGCCGTGGCCGCCGGGGTCGCCTCGAGCAGGCGGGCGCCGAGGACGAGCGCGTAGTCCTCCGGCGAGGAGACCCCGTGCTCCTTGGCGTAGGCGAACGCGGTGTTCTTCTGGGTGTCCGTCGGCAGGACGTGGGCCTGGTCGCCCCGCTCGTGCGCGTCCCGGAAGTCGCCGCGCAGCGCCGTGGAGACGTTGAGGTCGCGGATCTCGTGGCGCGCCGTGTCGCGGTAGATGCGCACGACGCGGTTCTCCGCCTTGCCGTACTGGTTGGGTCCGAGGACGTAGCTCATGACGGCGCTCCTTGCGTGGCCCCGGATTGGGCGGGGCCGGGGTTGGCGGGGCCGACGGGACCGGTCCGGCGTCGGGCGAGCCGGTTGATCGCGGCGCGGTCCAGGCCGGTCAGGGCGAGGGCCTCGCCGGAGTCGGTCGCCCCGCAGTCGAGGCCGCGGACGACGAAGTCGGACAGGGCGCGCGCCGTCGCGGGCTCGTCCAGCACGCCGGAGCCGGTGCCCTCGACGTAGTGGCGCAGCCGCTCGGCGGCGGCCGGCAGGCCCTCGCGGAAGAAGGCGTAGGTGGCCAGGTAGCGGCTCGGCAGCTGCGCCGGGTGCAGGTCCCAGCCCTGGTAGAAGCCCCGCTCCAGGCTGCGGCGCACCAGCCGGGCGTGCAGGCGCCACGCGGCCCGGACCTGCTCGCCCCCGCCGACCGGCAGGATGTTGGTGGAGCCGTCCGAGAGGCGCACGCCGGTGCCGGCCGCGGCCACCTGCATGACCGCCTTGGCGTGGTCGGCGACCGGGTGCTCCATGCTCTGGCAGGCCGCGGCGATGCCCAGCGACGCGGAGTAGTCGTAGGTCCCGTAGTGCAGCCCGGTGCAGCGTCCGCCGGCGGCGTGGACCATCCGCGCGACCGTGGCGGTGCCGTCCGGGCCGAGGACCGCCTGCGGCGTCTCGACCTGGATCTCGAACCGCAGGTCGCCTGCGGGCAGGCCCAGGCCCCCCTCGATGCGCCCGCAGGCCAGGACCATCGCCTCGACCTGCTCGACCGAGGTCACCTTGGGCAGCGTGACGACGAACCCCTCGGGCAGCCGCCCGCCGCGGGTGACCGCCTCGGCGAACCGGGCCAGCGTCCGCAGGCCGCGCGCCCGGGTGGGGGCCTCGAAGCTCTTGAACCGGATGCCGCTGAACGCCGTCCCGCGACCGTCGTCGATCGCGCGCAGCAGGGAGGCGGCGGCCGCGTCGACAGCCGCGTCCTCCTCGGCGTCGGCGCGCGGGCCGTAGCCGTCCTCGAAGTCGATGCGCAGGTCCTCGACCGGCTCGTCCCCGAGCTTGGCGAGCACCCGGCCGTGCACGTCGTCGGCGAGGCCCGGCGGCAGGCCGACGACATCGGCCAGCTCCGCCGCCCCGCCGCCGTGCTCGGCCATCACCGTGAGCGCTGCGTCGCGCCAGCGCGGGACGAGGTCGGCGTCGTAGCGGTCCGCGGGGACGTAGACGGTGTGGACCGGCTGGCGGTCGGCCCGCTCCCCCGGGAAGCCTTGCGCCAGAGCGGAGTCCGCGTCCGCGAGCCGCGCGTCGAGCTCGTCGGTCAGCGCGCCGAGGTCGAGGCTCACCGACCGGCTCCGGCCGGCTGGCGACGACCGAGGCCGACCTTGTCCAGGAACCGCAGCAGGTGCGGGTCGAAGGTCGCCGGGTCGGCCGCCGCGACCAGCTCGACGACCTCCACCACACCACGGGCCGTGCTCCTCAGGGTCGCCTCCGTCACGAGCCCGATCTTGGCAGCCGGCGGCGGCCCGCGCAGGGCGACGGACAAGCCCGGCCTCACCCCACCGGGACGACCAGGTCCGCCCGCGAGCGCGTGCCGGCCACCAGCTCGGCGTTCGGCTGGTCGGAGGACTGCACCCACCGCTCGGCGGCCACGCGGTCCTTGCCATGATCGACATGCCGCTGCACCAGCCGGGTCAGCCGCGACTGCTCGTCGGCCTCGAGGAACCAGACGTCGTCCAGGAGCGGCCGCACCTCGCGCCAGCCCTCGGCCTCGTGCAGCAGGTAGTTGCCCTCGGTGATGACGATGCGGTGCCCCGGCCGCACCGGGATCGCCCCGGCGACCGAGGCCTCCCGCACGCGGTCGAACGCGGGGGCGAACACGGTCCGGTCGGCCTCCTGCCGCAGGCGCCGCAGCAGCGCGAGGTAGCCCCAGACGTCGAAGGTCTCCGGGGCCCCCTTGCGCTGCCGCAGGCCGAGCCGGTGCAGCTCGTCGTCGGTGAGGTGGAACCCGTCCATGGGGACCACGACGGCCGGCTCCCCGAGCGCGCGAGCCAGCCACAGCGCGAGGGTGGACTTCCCGCTGCCCGGCGCACCCGCGATACCGAGCAGGGCGCGACCTCCGTCCGCGGCCAGGCCGCGGGCGCGGCGCACCAGGGCATCGAGGTCGGGGTATGCCGGGGGCTGGTCGCGCACACGCACCATGATGGGCGACGCCGCCCGGGTGGGCCGGCGCAACACCGCCCGGCCGGGCGTGGGGACCGACGACAAAGGGGCCGGCTTCCACGCGGAAGCCGGCCCCTGTCAGTCGATCGTGGCGTCAGCGCCGCTCGGGCGGGACACCGGCGTCGCGGTGCTCGACCACAGCCGTGTGCGAGGTGTTGGCCCGCTGCTGGTTCATGACCAGCGCCAGGATGATGGAGAGCACGCCGGCCCCCATGAAGATCCAGCCGACCAGGTCGAGGTTCACGCCGTAGAGGGAGTCCCTCGGCACGACGAACCCCACGATTGCTCCAACGACCAGCAGGAAGATGCCCAGGCCGATACCCATCCGGTGCTCCTTCGTCGGGTGCCCGCGGCCGGGTGCCGCGAGCCGCGTTCCCGGTCGGGGACCCTACCGGACGGTAATGTTCGCGGCCCGGGGCGCCGGGATGCGGTCGAAGGTCGCCGGCCGGGCGAGGGTGGCCTCGCGGCCCAGCGGCCAGACGATGACGAAGGCTCGGCCCACCACGTCGCCCGCGGAGACGAAGCCGTGGCCGGGGCCCTGCCGGTGGGCCCGGCTGTCCGCGGACCCGTCGCGGTGGTCGCCCATCACCCACAGCTTGCCCGCGGGGACGGTCACCCTGAAGTCCGTGCTGCTGGGGCTGTTGCCGGGCAGGACGTAGGGCTCGACGAGGGCGGTCCCGTTGACGTAGACCGTCCCACCGCGCCCCTCGACGGTGTCCCCGCCGACGCCGATCACGCGCTTGACCAGGTCGCTCTCGGAGTCCGAGGCCGCCAGCCCGATGAACGCCAGGGCCTCGTGGAGCCGGCCGGGCAGGTCCGTCGGCGAGGGCTGGGGCGCCAGCCAGCCCTCGCTGTCCCGGAAGACGACCACGTCGCCGCGGTGGATGCCGCTGAAGCGCGGCGTGACCTTGTCCACGAGAACGCGATCGCCGACACAGCCCGTGCAGCCGTGCAGCGTCGGCTCCATCGACCCCGACGGGACGAAGAAGGCCTGGACGAGGAAGGTCTTGACGAGCAGGGACAGCACCATCGCGGTGACCACGACGATGACCATCTCGCGCAGGAGGGAACGGGCGCGCCGTGGCTCCTCCGCGACGTGCGGACGCTCCTGGTCCGGGCACACCGCTCCAGGACCACCCCCCGATGGCTGCGACATGGGCGCCAGCCTCTCACCTGTTCGCCACCGGCGCGCGGGTTCGGGCCGCAGGGTCGGGGCGGCGGACGTCGCTCAGCCTCCGAGGGCACCCTCCGGCCGGTCCACGGCCTCGTGCGCGGCGCCGTTCGTGGCGCCGTTCGCGGTGCCGTTCGGCGTGCCGTTCGTGGTACCGGTCGTGCTGTCGCTCCTGCCGTCCGGCAACGCGTCGGCCAGGCCGGCGGGCACCGTCTCGGGTACGGCGTCGAGCAGCGTCGGGATCTGGACCGCCTCGCGGACCAGGGTGTCCCTGGGGTCGATGGCGTGCCCGTCCTGGCCGTCCGCGTTCTCCAGGAGCAGGACGGCGAGGTCGTCGGTGAACCGCCCGCCCGGCACGTGCTCACGCACCTGCCTGAGAACGCCGTCCAGCGCTTCGTCGACGTCGGCCCGGCGGAGCAAGGGCGCCAGCGGGAGGACCGGAAGGAACTCACCGCGCGCGTCGCGGGCCTCGCTCAGCCCGTCGGTGTAGAGCAGCAACCGGTCCCCGGGGGACCACGGCACGGTCACCGACTCGTAGTGGCTGCCCAGCCCGAGCGGGAGCCCGGCCGGCAGGTCCACGAGCCGCGCCTCACCACGGCGGGTGATCAGCAGCGGCTGCGGGTGCCCACAGCTGACCAGCGTCATGCAGTCCGGGCCCGCGACCTGCACCAGCGAGGCGGTGACGAACTCCTCGTCGTCGAGGAACGGCTCGAGGTAGGCACTCATCTGGGACGCGGCGGTGGCGAGGTCCCCTCCGCCGGCGGCGCTCTGACGGAAGGCACGGATCACGCGGGCCGCCTGCTCGACCGCGCCGACGCCCTTGCCCCGGACGTCGCCGATGACGAAGCAGATCCGCCGGTCGGAGTGGAACCAGTCGTAGAGGTCACCGCCCACGAGGGCGTCCTCGGCCGCAGAGAGGTATCGCGCGCCGGCCGCCACCGGTCCGATGTGGGCCGGCAGCCGCGGCAGCATCGCCTTCTGGGCGACCTCCGCGATACGCACCAGCCGGGCCACCTGCGCCTCGCGCCGGACGCGCACGGCGGAGAGGGCCACGGCCGCGGCGCTCACCAGGGTGGCGTCCGCGGCGCGGACCCAGACCTGCGGCGTGCCCCACGTGTGGTTCCACGCGTTGGACGAGAGCGTCAGCCCGACCGCCGCGACCCCGAAGAGCGACGTGGGGACCGGGGGCAGCACCGCGCTCGCGATGAGGGCGGAGACCGCGAACAGGATGGCGGGGGCGAACGCGGCCTGGTGCGTGAGCAGGTCGATGAGGAGGATCGTGACGAGCCACAACACCGCGAGACCGGTGCCGATCAGCTGACCTCGACGGTCGCCGCTGACGTGCATCTCTCGAGCCTCCTCGTGCCGGCCGTGAGCGCCTCGGGTACTAGGACCCGAGGTTCGCCGCTGGCCCAGCGTGCTCCGCGTAGCGGACCGCGACGACGACCGCATTTCCATCGTGCGTGGTTGAACTGTCCAGCGCCACCCCCCTTGGGCAGAAGCGGGAGACCCCTTGGCCGTCCACGCTCTCCCGGCGGCTGATGCCGTGCGGCGGGACGCCCCGGCCCGCGGGGTGGGGACGATCGGCTCTGCCTGTCCCCGGGAGCGCCGGTGACCATCGGGGTGAGGAAACGAGGTGGCGCCGATGCGCTCGGACGGGCTCGACAAGGAGATCCCCATGGCCCCGTTGCGGCGGACCTCACTCGTGACGGGCACGCTGCTCGTCGTGGCGACCGTCGCGGCGCTCGCAGCAGCCACGCTCCTGCCCGCCCTCACGGGGACGGGCTACCTGCTGGGGGTCGCCAACCATCCGTCCCGAGTGGCCGGCAGTGCCCTCCTGTACCTGGTCGCGGCAGGCACGAACGTCGGCATCGCCATTGCCCTCTACCCGCTGCTGAGGCAGACCCACCCGGCCCTGGCGCTGGGGTCCGTGGTCTTCCGGACCATCGAGGCGGTGTTCTACACGGTCTCGGTCGTGAGCCTGCTGTCCATCCTGACCCTCGGCCAGCAGTTCGCCACGGTCCCGGCTGCCGGTCGGGCGCCGATCCAGGTGATGGCCTCGTATGCGCGGGGCTTTCGTGAACACTCCAGTCTCGTCGCGGTCTTCGCCTTCAGCCTGGCCGCGCTCATGTACTACGTCGTGTTCTACCGGGCCCGCCTCGTCCCGCGGTGGCTGTCCGGCTGGGGCGTTGTCGCGGCGCTCCTGATGCTGACCGCCTGCCTCCTGGCGCTGTTCGGCAACAGCGACGTGACCGGCTACAAGGTCCTGATCCTGCCGGTCTTCCTCCAGGAGCTGGTCCTTGCGGTGTGGCTGCTGGTCAAAGGGTTCAACCCGCCGCGCCCGGCCTCCGGGACAGCGTCCGGAGCCTCGGTCGGGACGAGCACCCTGCCCAGGGCGACCGCGCCGGCGGTGGACAAGCGCTAGACGCCTCCGCCCTGGCGTTGGCATCTTCCCCGTTCGGGGCACCTCGTGACGCCGCGAGCCCTAGCCTCGTGTGCCGGGGGCTCATCCGTGTGGGCGTGTTGGGGCTGACTGGTGGGGGTGCACGGGAGGCCGTGCCAGCTGCCCGGGGACCACCAGCACGTCGCTGCGGCGTCCCCCTCCGGGCTGTCACGCACTCGCACGATGCTCCACGGAAGGTGCCATGAACATCATCCCGTCCACCCCGCTGCAGCCGGGGCCCTCCGGCGCTGAGGCCCCTCAGCGCGCACCCCTGCGCCGCGGGCCCTTGGTGCTGGGTGCCCTGGCCGGGCTCGCCGCGCTGGTGTTCGGTTACGCCGCCGCGTCGTTCTTCGTCGGCGCCGTCACGCTCGCCGCGAAGTGCCACACCAGCCAGCCGGGCAGCGACTGCGCCACCTCCGACATCGGCGCGGTGTACCTGGTGCTGTTCGGCATCTGCATGTCCGTCCCTGCCGTCCTGCTCGGCTGGCTGGCCGTGCTGAGGGTCAAGCGGGCGCGCTGGCTGCCGCGCTGACCCCGAAGGACCCGGACGGGTTCGGCACCCCGGGGCGGGTCAGCCGCTGAGTCCGCGGTTGCCGTGATGGGATGCCGGGCATGCCCGAATCACGTGCCCCGGTGCTGGAGATGTTGTGGGAGGCACACGACCCGCTCACCGCGCTCGACGCGCGGTTCGGTTTCACCGACGGCGAGTCGGCCGGCCGCTGGGTGGCCGCCACGCTCGAGCAGCACTGGGGCCTCCGGATCCGCTCGTGCGAGCGGATCGTGATCAGCGACCACAACGCGTTGGCCTGGGTGGGCACGCCGTCGGGCCGGCTCCTCGCGAAGTGGTCCGTCGTGCCCGGGCGCTTCCCGCGCCTGTCGGAGATGGCACGACTCACGCACTGGCTGGACAGCCAGGGGCTGCCCGTCTCCGCTCCGGTTCCCGCGCTGGACGGCCGTCTCCAGGTCGAGGTCGACGGTGTCTCCCTGGGTCTCCAGCGCGAGGTCGAGGGCGACCTCCTCGACACCGACGACCCCGCCCAGGTGCGAGCCGCCGGGGCGACCCTGGCGCGGTTGCAGGACGCGCTGGCGGCGTACCCCCACGCCGACCGGGTCGCCGCGCTGGGCGGCAGGACCGAGACGTTGGCGGCCCGCGTGACCGACTGGCTCGACTCCTGGGCCGGGCACGTCCCCGCAACGGCCCGCGACACCCTCCGCCGGCTGGTCTCCGACACACCACCCGACGGGCTCCCCACCCAGCTCGGCCACCACGACTTCCGCTCTGCCAACATCCTGTGCGCCGGCGCCGAGGTCGCGGCGGTCATCGACTTCGAGGACGTCCGGCTCGACCATCGAGTCGTCGAGCTGGCCCGGTCGGCCGTCCTGCTCGGGACCCGCTACCGGGACTGGGGGCCGGTCCCGGCCGAGGTCCACGCGCAGTTCCTGGCCGGCTACCAGTCCGTCCGCCGGCTGACCCCGGTCGAGGCCCGCTGGTGGGACATCCTCCTGCTCTGGCAAGCCCTGGCGATGGTGCCACCCGGCGGCGACCCGACCGGGTGGGGTCCCTCGGCGCTGAGCCACCTGGCGGAGCTGGCCCCCGAGGCGTGCACCTGACCGCTCACCCCCTGACGCGCCGGGTGGCGCGTGGACGTGCTGAGGGAGCATTCGAGCCGTCGCATCGTGCACTTGATCCCGAGTGTGTCGATTTGTGTCGGCTGAGTCGGTTAAGGATTCGGCAAATTGCTTGATGGCGCGTCCACGTGCGGGTTCACCGTGAAAGGTGCCGGGGGCCATCACGGCGGACCGGCATCGAGCAGGGGGTACGTCATGAGCAAGACCCGTTCTCTTCACTCGCTTCTCCGGCTGTCCGGGAAGTCGCGCTGGTGGGCCGGTGTGTGCGTCACGGGAGTGTTGACCACCGAGCTGGGCGCCAGTGGATTCGGGAGACTGACCGCAGCCCTCGACGCGGGCAATGTGCCTGCGCAGGTTGCTGCCAGCGCGCAGGCCCGCACCGGGACCACAGGAACCGCCGAGCGACCCGCCGTGGCGCGCGGTGGGCGCAGCTGCCCGACGAGCAAGGGCCGCCACGTCGGTCCTCGACGTCATCGGGCGCATCCGCACCGGCGCCCGCGTCTGGCGGTCGCCGTGTGCGTCACGGGGTTCCCGAGCACCGCACGGAGCCACGCGGCGGCCATCACCCCGGTGGCAGCGCCGGCGCCCGTCATCTGGGTGGGCGGGGGCAGCAGCCCCGCGCGAGCCGTGAGCCAACGGCAGGCCCGTCCGGTCAGGCAGCAGCAGCGCCGTCCGCGCCCGACGCACACCACCCGTGTCGCGGTGCCGGCGGTCACCGAGAGTCGCCCGCAGCCGGTCGGCACCGGTCAGGCCAAGGTCGTCGTGGCGGCCCGTCCGGACCCCGCCACCTCGACCTCACCGGTCGCCCTCTACGGCAGGGTCAAGCCCACCTCGGCGACCACGTCGCCCAGCGGGCGGGTCTGCTTCTACGACGGTGGGCTGCTGACGACCTTGGGCTGCGCAGCCCTGGCGCCGCAGGTGAACGGCGTGATGCAGGCCCACATCAAGGTGACCCTTGCCAAGGGCACACACTCCATCGTGGCGACGTACTCCGGCGACGCGCTCTACGCCGCGGGGAAGTCGAACGCCTTTGCGCTCGTGGTGAGCTGAGCTCGCCCCGACCCTGCGGCCCACGGTGAAGGGTTCACCACACCCCGACGTGGTCAACCCTTCACCCAAGCCGTATGCCGCGCGGCCACCAACAGGAAACCCCCGGTCGCAGAGCTCCCGGGGTTCCAGTTGGCGGTGGCGGTGGGAGCCGTCGCCTCGCTCCGCTCGGCTCCTCCCAAATCCCGCAGCATCCAACAACGAGAAGAGGTCCCGCCCTTCGGGCGGGACCTCTTCTCGTTGGCTGGCGGTGGCGGTGGGATTTGAACCCACGGAGGAGTTGCCCCCTCACACGCTTTCGAGGCGTGCTCCTTAGGCCGCTCGGACACGCCACCGCCGGGAAGGGTACTAGAGACGGTGCGCCGCAAAGAAATCGAGCAGCACCTGGGAGCACTCGGCCTCCCTCACCCCGCCGACCACCTCGACCCGGTGGGTGGCCCGGCGGTCGCGAACCAGGTCCCACACCGACCCGCACGCGCCGGCCTTGGGGTCCCAGGCGCCGAGCACGAGCCGCGAGACCCGGGCCAGCATGAGGGCCCCGGCGCACATCGCGCACGGCTCCAGCGTCACGACCAGGGTGCAGCCCTCCAGCCGCCAGGTGCCGAGCTTGGCCGCGGCCTGCCGCATCGCCACGACCTCGGCGTGCGCGGTCGGGTCGTGGTCGGCCTCGCGCAGGTTGCACCCGCGCCCGATGACCTCCCCGGCCGGGTCGACGACGACCGCCCCCACGGGCACATCACCCGAGGCGAGCGCCCCGGCGGCGACCGCGAGCGCCTCCCCCATCCACGCGGCATACAGGGGGTCGTGCGCTGGACCTCCTCGGTGACTCACACGGTAAGTTTCGCCCATGCGCGTCCACGTTGCCGACCACCCGCTCATCGCCCACAAGCTCACGGCTCTGCGGGACAAGCACACCGACAGCCCGACCTTCCGTCGGCTGGCGGACGAGCTGGTGACGCTGCTGGCCTACGAGGCGACCCGCGACGTGCGCGTGGAGCCGGTCGACATCGAGACCCCGGTCGCGCCGACCCGCGGCATCAAGCTCGCCTCGCCCAAGCCACTCGTGGTGCCCATCCTGCGCGCCGGGCTGGGCATGCTCGACGGCATGGTGCGCCTGCTGCCGACGGCCGAGGTGGGCTTCCTCGGCATGGTGCGCAACGAGGAGACGCTCGAGGCGACGACCTACGCCAACCGCCTGCCCGACGACCTGTCCGGCCGCCAGTGCTACGTCCTGGACCCGATGCTGGCCACCGGCGGCACCCTGGCCGCGGCGATCCGCTACCTCGTCGACCTCGGCGCCGACGACATCACCGCGATCACCCTGCTGGCCGCCCCGGAGGGCACGGCCAAGCTCGAGGAGCAGATCAAGGACCTGTCCGTGCCGGTCACCATCGTCACCGGCGCCATGGACGAGCGGCTCAACGAGCACGGCTACATCGTCCCGGGCCTCGGCGACGCCGGCGACCGCCTCTACGGCGTCGTCTGAGCCCTCCGGCTCCCACCCCCTCCCCCTCGAGAGACGGTCCCCGTTGCGTTCGCGCCGCTTCCGCCTGCCCGCGTCCCTGCTCGCCGCCACCGGTATCGCGCTCAGCCTCACCGGGTGCCTCGGTGACGCCCGCGCCCTGCCGGGCCCGGGCGACCTGGCGTCAGGCTCCTCCTCCACGGCGGCGTCCGCCCCGGCACCGGGCCCGGCCTCCCCGCACGGCAGCGCCCTGGCGGTGCTGCGGACGCTGAAGGTCAAGGGCCGGGCGCCCAAGACCGGCTACACCCGCGAGCGCTTCGGCCAGGCGTGGAGCGACGGCGTCGACGTCCCGGGCGGGCACAACGGCTGCGACACCCGCAACGACGTGCTGCGCCGCGACCTCACCGGGGAGACCATCAAGGCGCGGACCCGCGGCTGCATCGTGCTGGCCGGGACGCTGCACGACCCGTATGGCGGGGCGACCATCGCCTTCCACCGGGGCAACGCCACGAGCACGCTGGTGCAGATCGACCACGTCGTGGCGCTGTCCAACGCTTGGCAGACCGGCGCCGGCGCGTGGACGGTGACCCGGCGGACACAGCTGGCCAACGACCCGCTCAACCTCATGGCGGTGCAGGGCAACCTCAACAGCGCCAAGGGGGACGGCGACGCGGCGACCTGGATGGTGCCGCGCAAGGCGTTCCGGTGCAGCTACGTCGCCCGGCAGGTGGCGGTGAAGGCGCGCTACGGGCTGTGGGTCACCCCGGCCGAGCGTGACGCGATGGCCACGATCCTGGGCACCTGCCCGAAGCAGCCGCTGCCGACCGAGGCCCAGGCCACCGTCCCCGCTCCCGCCGGGCACTGACGCGACGGGAGCAACTGACGCGACGGGAGGACCGACGCGAGGGAGGCCACGGCATACCGGGGAGGGGTCGCGCGGCGCGGCGGGAGGCGCGAAGCGTGCCGGTTTGGCAGGATAGGGGCGCTTTCCCCGATTTGCCCCCGATTGCCGCCGAACAAGGAGTCCCTCATGGTTCGCGCGAAGAAGGCACTCATCTGGGTCCTCGTCGCGTTCGCGGTCTACGCGATCATCACCTCCCCGACGCAGGCGGCCGACATCGTGCACCAGGTGTGGAACCTGCTCCTGCAGGGGTTCACCAACCTCGGGCACTTCTTCGACGCCCTGCTCCAGCGCAAGTAGCCGGCGATGGCGCGGAGCAGCCACCGCGGGCTGGAGCGCTACCTGCTCGACGGTGAGCGCATCGTCGTGGCCATGCACCAGCACTGGGCCAAGGTCGCCGAGCCGGTGGCCTCCGCCGTCGTCGCGCTGGTGGTCGTGGCCTGGATCGACACGGAGCTGCCCCGCGGGGCCGGCGTGTTCGCCGACCTCGTCTGGTGGGCGTGGTTCGCGGTGCTCGGGCGCACGCTCTGGCGGCTGGCGAACTGGCGCCACGACTGGTTCATCGCCACGGACAAGCGGCTGCTGCTGACCTACGGGCTCTTCACCAGCAAGGTCGCCATGATGCCGCTGGCCAAGGTCACCGACATGTCCTACAGCCGGCCGCTCATCGGCCGGGTCATGGGCTTCGGGCAGTTCATCATGGAGAGCGCCGGGCAGGACCAGGCGCTCAAGCGGGTCAGCTACGTGCCGCACCCCGACCGCACCTACCGGGCGATCTGCGCCGAGCTGTTCGGCGTGCAGGAGGCCGCGGTGGAGCAGGACGTCGAGCTGGTCGAGGTGCTGGACCCCGACGTCCCGCTGCACCGGCCGATCCACCGTCAGGCCAACCGCGGGACGGAGCCGGCCGGTGACGACTGGTCCCGGGAGATCCCGGTGCACGCCCCCGCGCGGCAGGTCCGCGAGACCCCCGCCGCCGACGACACCGGGCCGATCAACCTGCTGTCGCACTGGCGCCGGGGCTGACGCCCCCTCCCGGCCGTCAGGGGCGGCCCAGCCCCTGACGGCGCGGGCCGCGCTCAGTCGTCGCCGGCGCTGACCACCGTCTCCTTCAGCTTGGCCACCGCGAACCCCCAGCCCTGGGAGAGCTTGGGCTTGGGCGGCACCGCGATCTCCTCGGGGTTGGTCAGCACGTCCAGCAGCACCGGCCCCGGGGTGGCCAGGGCGGTCCGCACGGCCTCGTCGACCTCGCCCGCCTCGCTCACCCGGATGCCGGTCAGGCCGATCGCCCGGGCGACCGCCGCGAAGTCGGGGTTGTCCAGCACCGTCCCGAACTCCGGCAGCCCACCCTGCTCCTGCTCGAGCTTGACCATGCCGAGCCGGCCGTTGTCGAAGACGACCAGCTTGACCGGCAGGTCGTAGCTGACGGCCGTGATGAGGTCGCCCATGAGCATGGACAGGCCGCCGTCGCCGCAGAACGCCACGACCTGCCGGTCGCGGTCCAGCGCCGCGGCGCCGAGGGCCTGCGGCATCGCGTTGGCCATCGACCCCAGGTTGAACGAGCCGAGCAGCCGCCGCTGCCCGCGCATCCGCACGAACCGGCTCAGCCACACCGTCGCCATCCCGGTGTCGGAGGTGAAGACCGCGTCGTCGGCGGCGTGCCGGTCGATCGCCGCGGCCAGCACCTCCGGGCGCACCCGCTCCTCGGGGTTGTCCAGCTTGCGGCGCAGCAGCCCCTTGGGACTGCGGTCGTATGCCGGGTCGGTCAGCCGCGCCTGCCGCTCCTGCCAGGCGGCATAGGTCTTGCGGGCGCCGTCGAGGTGGCCGCGCTCGGCCTTGGCGGCGACCCGCTCGGTGAGCAGGCGCAGGGTGGGGGCGCTGTGGCCGACCAGGGCGAGGTCGACCGGGACCCGGCGCCCGACGTGCTCGGGGCGGACCTCGAGCTGGATGACGGTCTTGCCCTCGGGGTAGAACTCCCGGTACGGGAAGTCCGTGCCGACCATGAGCAGGACGTCGCCGCCGTCGAGGGCCTGGGCGGCGGCCGGGTTGCCGATGAGGCCGGACTGGCCCACCTCGTAGGGGTTGTCCTCCTCCAGGCCCTCCTTGGCCTTGAGCGTGAGCACCATCGGCGCGGCGAGTCGCTCGGCCAGCGCCAGGACCTCATCGCGGGCCCCGCGGGCGCCCTGGCCCACCAGCAGCGTCACCGTGCCGGCCTCGTCGAGCAGCCGGGCCGCGCGGTCGAGGGCGTCGGGGGCGGGCACCGTCTGCGGGTGCTCGTCGAGGAACCTCGGCACCGGGGTGTGCCGGGGCAGGTCCAGGCCCCCCACGTCCCCGGGCAGGGTCAGCACCGCCACGCCCTGCCGGCTCAGTGCGGCGTTGACCGCCTGCTCGACCATGGCGGGGATCTGCTCGGCGCTGGTGACCGTCCGCGAGAAGGCGGCGACGTCGCGGAACAGCGTGTCGTTGTCGACCTCCTGGAAGAAGTCGCTGCCCAGCTCGGCCAGCGGGACCTGGCCACAGATCGCCAGGACCGGCGCGTGGGACTTCTTCGCGTCATACAGGCCGTTGAGCAGGTGGACCGAGCCCGGCCCGACCGTGCCCATGCAGACCCCGAGCCGGCCGGTCAGCTGCGCCTGGGCGGCGGCGGCGAAGGCGCCGGCCTCCTCGTGGCGCACCCCGACCCACTCCAGCCGCTCCTCCCGGCGGATCGCGTCGGTGACCGGGTTGAGGGCGTCACCCACGACGCCCCAGATGGTCTTCACGCCGTGGTCGGCGAGGGCCTGCACGAGCAGCTCGGCAACGGTGGTCATCACGTCTCCTTCGAGGGGGCTCAGCGGTCAGGACGGACTGGCCGGGCCGCGTCCGGCGGCCCGACGGCGGTCAGGGTCGGAAGCGGTCGGGGTCGGCGCGCTCCCAGTCGGCGACCCAGGACTGCGGCGGCTCGTGCAGCAGCTGCCCGGGGGCGAGGAACTCGAACAGCTCGTCGTAGCCGAGCGTCGTCGTGTGGTCGATCCGCCGCCGCAGCATGTGCGGGCGCAGCTCGTGCGGGCCGTGCAGGCCCATGGAGGCGATCACCTGGGTGGCCGACTCGACGGTGGCCTGGTGGTAGCGGTGGACCCTCTGGCTCTTGTCGCCCACGTCCAGCGCGCGCATCCGCCGCGGGTCCTGCGTGGTGACGCCCACGGGGCAGGTGTTGGTGTGGCAGCGCTGGGCCTGGATGCAGCCGGTGGCCATCATCATCGCGCGGGCGGCGTTGGTGTAGTCCGCGCCCTGGATCAGGCGCTTGACGATGTCCACGCCGGTGGAGACCTTGCCGCTGGCCCCGACCCGGACCCGGTCGCGCAGCCCGGCACCGACCAGGGCGTTGTGGACCGTGATCAGCCCCTCGGTCAGCGGCGTGCCGACGTGGTCCTCGTACTCCAGCGGCGCCGCGCCGGTGCCGCCCTCGGCCCCGTCGACGATGATGAAGTCGGGGGTGATCTGCTCCTGCACCATCGCCTTGCAGATCGCGAGGACGTCGGTGCGGGACCCGACGCACAGCTTGAAGCCGGCCGGCTTGCCACCGGAGAGCTCGCGCATCCGGGCGATGAAGTGCACCAGCTCGCGCGGGGTGGTGAACACCCGGTGGTAGGGCGGGGACACGCACTTCTCGCCCTGCGGGACGTTGCGGGCCTCGGCGATCTCCTGGCTGACCTTGGCCGCCGGCAGCACGCCGCCGATGCCGGGCTTGGCGCCCTGGCTCAGCTTGAGCGACACCATCTTCACGCTGTCGTGGGAGGCCTTGTCGGCGAACATGTCCGGGTCGAAGTCGCCCTCCTTCGTGCGTGCACCGAAGTAGCCGCTGCCGATCTCCCAGACGAGGTCGCCGCCGTGCTCGAGGTGGTACTTCGTCAGGCCGCCCTCGCCGGTGTCGTGGGCGAAGCCCCCCATCGCCGCGCCGGCGTTCATCGCCAGGATCGCGTTGGCCGACAGCGCCCCGAAGCTCATCGCCGAGACGTTGAGCAGCGACATGTCGTAGGGCTTGGTGCAGTCCGGCCCGCCGATGCGCACGCGGTGCGGGTCCTTGGGCTGGTCGACCGGGTGGCTGGAGTGGACGAGGTACTCGTAGCCGATCGCGTTGACGTCGCGCTCGGTGCCGAACGCCTGCTCGCCGTGGATGCCCTTGGCCCGCTCGTAGATGATCGATCGGGTGTCCCGGTCGTAGGGGCGGCCGTCGAAGTTGCGCTCGATGAAGTACTGCTGCAGCTCGGGCCGGATGCCCTCGAGCAGGTAGCGCATGTGCCCCAGCACCGGGTAGTTGCGCAGGATCGAGTGCCGGCGCTGGAAGACGTCCCAGAGCCCGAGCAGGGCCAGGACGAGGATCAGGGCGAGCAGCGCCCACCAGCCGGGACCGCCGAGGACGGCCGCAAGGGTGACGAGGGCGCCGGCGACCAGCACCACAGCGCCGAGGATGAACCGCAGCATCGGACCTGACTCTCTGTCGCGGGCACGGGACGGTGCCTCACCGGTCGGTGACGGCACCGCGCGGTCAGGTCTACCCCACCCGCCTGTCAACCGCAGGTCAGGGCACCCCGTCGGCAGGGCGTGTCCGTGGCCCGAGGCCCTGGTGGCCGGCGTGTCCGCAAGCCGAGACCGCCGTCCGGCATGTGGTCTACGCGAAAAGGACGAATTCGGGTTCGTCACTATGGGCGACCCCTGTGCGCCGGGTTTATGGTGTCGAGCGCTGTACAGGGCACGCACAGGTCACCCACAAGGAGAGCAGCCAGTATGAGTGTGTTGCGCACCAAGACGATCGAGCAGTCGATCGCCGAGACCGACGAAGAGGGCTTCCAGCTCAAGAAGCGCCTCAGCGCCCTGGACCTGACGGTCTTCGGCATCGGCGTCATCATCGGCGCCGGCATCTTCACCGTCACCGGCAAGGCGGCCGCGCAGTACGCCGGCCCCGCCATCGTCATCTCGTTCATCATCGGCGCCGTCTGCTGCGGCCTGGCGGCGCTCTGCTACGCCGAGTTCGCCTCGACCGTGCCGGTCTCCGGCTCGGCCTACACGTTCTCCTACGCCTCCCTGGGCGAGCTCGTCGCGTGGATCATCGGCTGGGACCTCCTGCTGGAGCTGATGCTCGGCGCGAGCGTGGTCTCCCAGGGCTGGTCGGAGTACGCCGAGCTGTTCCTCGGCAAGCTCGGCATCACGTGGCCGGCGTCGCTGGCGCCCGGGTCGCACTTCGACCTGCTGGCGTTCCTGCTCGTCGCGGCCCTGACCACGCTGATCGCGATCGGCATCAAGGAGTCGATGCGGGTCAACCTCGTCCTGGTCGGCCTGAAGCTGTTCATCGTGCTGTTCGTGATCATCGCCGGCATCGGCTTCGTCAACACCTCGAACTACACACCGTTCATCCCGCCGTCGGTCAAGGGCGCGTCCTCCAGCGGCCTGGGCGCCCCGCTGATCCAGCTGCTGTTCGGCATCCAGCCGGCCACCTTCGGCGTCCTCGGAATCGTCGCCGGCGCCTCGATCGTCTTCTTCGCCTACATCGGCTTCGACGTGGTGGCCACCACCGCGGAGGAGGCGAAGAACCCGCAGCGCGACCTGCCCCGGGGCATCATCGCCTCGCTGGCGATCTGCACGGTGCTGTACATCGCCGTCGCCCTGGTCATCACCGGGATGGTCCCCTACAACCACATCGACCCCAAGGCCGCGCTGGCCAGCGCGTTCGCCTCGGTCGGCAAGGGCGGCTACGCAACGATCATCGCCGCCGGCGCCGTCGCCGGCCTGACCACCGTCGTCATGACGCTGATGATCGGCGCCACCCGCGTCGTCTTCGCCATGAGCCGCGACTGGCTGCTCCCCAAGGGCCTGGGCAAGGTCAACCCCAAGACCGGCACGCCGTTGATCATCACCATCTCCATCGGCACCGCCGTGGCGCTGATCGCCTCGATCACGCCGATCGGCAAGCTCGAGGAGATGGTCAACATCGGCACGCTCGCGGCGTTCACCCTCGTGTCCATCGCGATCCCGCTGCTGCGCAAGCGCCGCCCCGACCTCAAGCGGGCGTTCAAGGTCCCCGGCAACCCGGTCGTGCCGATCGTCGCGGCGCTGGTCTGCTTCTACCTGATGCTCAACCTCAGCGTGGAGACCTGGATCCGGTTCCTGGTCTGGATGGTCATCGGGTTCGGCGTCTACTTCCTCTACTCCCGCCGCAACAGCCGCCTGCAGGTGGCCGAGGACCGCGGCGTGGACGCGATGGAGGTCAGCGCCGGGGTGGGCGAGAGCAAGCTCTGACCCCAGCCCTCACAGGCACCCACAGGTATGCCGCGCCGGGACTCCCGGCGCGGCATACCTGTGCCTGGAGCGGTTCGGGCGCGATGATGCACGGACCGGCCGCCTCTCGGTCGGGCCGAGGACGGGGAGCCGGGCATGGACTGGAAGCTGGAAGTGGTGGTGCTGCCGGTGGCAGACGCCGACCGGGCGCTGGAGTTCTACCGGGACAGAGTCGGGTTCCACCTGGACGTCGACCACCGGGACGGGGACTTCCGGGTGGTGCAGCTGACCCCGCCGGGGTCGGCCTGCTCGGTCACCTTCGGGGTCGGCGTCGGCGGCGGCGAGCCCGGCTCGATCAAGGGGCTGCAGCTGGTGGTCTCCGACGTCGCCGCCGCGCGGGCCGAGCTGGCCGGGCGCGGGGTGGAGGTCAGCCCGGTGCGGCACATGGACTCCGGGCAGTGGGTGGACGGCCACGGCGGGCCGTGGAACAGCTTCTGCTTCTTCGACGACCCCGACGGCAACAGCTGGACCGTGCAGGAGAAGCCGGCGTCCTAGCTCCGAGGTCGACGAGAGCGACAGGTCAGCTGACCTGACATGTCGCCCTCGTCGACCTGACTGAAGGTCTTGCGGTGGGTCAGAGGCCCTTCACGGCCGCGACGACCTTGGTCAGCGACTCCTTGGCGTCGCCGAAGAGCAGCGTCGTCTTCGGGTCGTAGAGCAGCTCGTTCTCGATCCCGGCGAAGCCGGGGCGCATCGAGCGCTTGAGGAAGACGACCTGCTTGGCCTGGGCCACCTCGAGGATCGGCATGCCGTAGATCGGGGCGCCGGGGGTGGTCTTGGCCGCCGGGTTGACCACGTCGTTGGCGCCGACGACGAGCGCGACGTCGGTGGTGGCGAGCTCGGGGTTGACCTCGTCCATCTCCTTGAGCGCCTCGTAGGGCACGTTGGCCTCGGCGAGCAGGACGTTCATGTGGCCGGGCATCCGGCCCGCCACCGGGTGGATGCCGTAGAGGACCTCGACCCCGCGGCCCTCGAGCAGCTCGGCCAGCTCGCGGATGGTGTGCTGCGCCTGCGCGACGGCCAGGCCGTAGCCGGGGACGATGACGACCTTGCGGGCGTAGCCGAGCAGGATCGCGACGTCCTCGGGCGAGCCCGAACGGACCGGGCGCTCCTCCCCCGGACCGGTGGGGCCGGCAGCCTTGGCGCGGAACGCCCCGAACAGGATCGAGGCCAGGCTGCGGCCCATCGCCGCGGCCATCAGCCGGGTCAGGATCGTGCCGCTGGCGCCGACGAGGGTGCCGGCGACCAGGAGCAGGACGTTGTCGAGGACGTAGCCGCTGGCGGCGACGGTCAGGCCGGTGAAGGCATTGAGCAGCGAGATGACGATCGGCACGTCGGCGCCACCGACCGGCAGCACGAACAGCACGCCGACCACGAGGGACACCAGCGCCAGCGCGATGACGAGCAGGCCGTTGACCCCGCCGTTGCGCAGGTCGACGACGATCGCGACGGCGAGCGCCACCGCCACGGCGAGGCTGCCGCCGAAGACGACCGGACCACCGGCGAAGGTCACCGGCCGGGTGGTCATGATCTCCTGGAGCTTGGCGAAGGTGACCACCGAGCCGGCGAAGGACACCGCACCGACGAGGACGGTGAACGCCCCTGCCGCGGCCGCGACGTAGGCCGTGCCGGTGACCGGGAGGAACGGCTGCCCGGACAAGGGCGCGAAGGCGAACCAGCCACCCTCGGGGACGACCAGCGCCGACAGGTGCGCGGTGCGGCCGGCGCCGACGTTCATGGTCACGGTGCGGGTCAGCTCGAGCCCGGCGACCAGGGCGGCCGCGGCACCGCCGACGCCGTTGAACAGCGCCACCAGCTGCGGCATCTGGGTCATCGCGACCCGGCGCGCGGCGGGCACGCCCAGCGCCGTGCCGACCGCGATGGCAAGCAGGATCAGCAGCACGTGCTTGAGGTCGGTGGACAGGAACGCCACGAGCACCGCGAGCACCGCCCCGGCGGCGCCGATGAGGTTGCCGCGCCGGGCCGAGGCCGGCGACGAGAGCCCCTTGAGCGCGAGGATGAAGCAGACGGCGGCGACGAGGTAGCCCAGCGAGGTCCACGTCGTGGGCAGCAGGCTCATCGGGCGTCCTCCCGGGTGGCGGGGCGCTGCCCGCGTCCCTTGAACATCTCCAGCATCCGGTCGGTGACGACGAAGCCGCCGACCATGTTGACCGTGGCGAGGACCACCGCGAGCAGGCCGAGCACCAGCCCCACGGTCGACGTGGTCTGCCCGGTCACGATGATCGCGCCGACGAGGATGACGCCATGGATCGCGTTGGCGCCGCTCATCAGCGGGGTGTGCAGCGTCGTCGACACCTTGGAGACCACCTCGAAGCCGACGAACACCGCCAGCACGAAGATCGTCAGCAGGGTGATGCCGTCCATCAGGCCTCCAGGAGCGCGGCGGTCGGGGCGTGGCGCACCACGCCGTCGTGCACGATGCAGGCGCCGGCGAGGACCTCGTCGTCCAGGTCGAGGGTGAACCCCTCGTCGCTCAGGCCCAGCGCGAGCAGGTTGATGACGTTGCGGGCGTAGAGCCGCGAGGCGTCCACGGGCATCGCGGACGCAGCGTCTGCCATGCCGTAGACCTGCACGCCGCCGACCTGGACCTCTTCTCCCGCAACGGATCCCTCGACGTTGCCGCCGCTCTCGGCGGCGAGGTCGATGACGACCGAGCCGGCCGGCATACCGGCGAGCATGTCCTTGGTGACCAGCCGCGGCGCGGGGCGGCCGGGCACGGCGGCCGTGGTGATGAGGACGTCGGACTTGCTGATGAACGGCGTCAGCGCCTCCTGCTGGCGCCGGGCGCGGTCCTCGGTGAGCTCGCGGGCGTAGCCGCCGGTGCCCTCGATCGCATCGAGGCCGATGTCGAGGAAGGTGGCGCCCATCGACTTCACCTCGTCGGCGGAGGAGGGCCGCACGTCGTAGGCCTCGACGACCGCCCCGAGCCGGCGCGCGGTCGCGATGGCCTGGAGCCCGGCGACGCCGGCGCCGAGGACGAGGACCTTGGCCGGCGGCACGGTGCCGGCGGCGGTCATGAACAGCGGGAAGAACCGCGGCAGGCGCATCGCCGCCTCCAGCGCGCAGCGGTAGCCGGCGACGAGCGCCTGGGAGGTCAGCGCGTCCATGGACTGCGCGCGCGAGATGCGCGGCACCAGCTCCATGGCCAGCGCGCTGATCCCGTTGTCCCGCAACGCCTGTATGCCGGGCAGCTCACCGGAGCCGGTCACGAAGCCCACCGTGGTGGCGCCCCGGCGCAGGCGCGAGACCTGGTCGGGCAGCAGGGGTCTGACGTGGGCGACGACGTCGGCGTGGGCGAGCACGTCGCCGTCGACGACCTCGGCCCCGGCGTCGCGGTAGGCCTCGTCGGTGGAGAGCGCGGCAGCACCGGCTCCGGACTCGACGTGGACGGCGTGCCCCTGTGCGGTCAGGGTGGCGACGGCGTCAGGAGTGAGGGCGACCCGGCGCTCGCCGGGTCGGGTCTCTGCGGGAACGGCCACCAACATGACCCGAACCTAGGGCCTGCGGGCGTCCGGTGGGCAGACTTCCGGCTCACATTCTGGTCGTGCCGTCGGTCACGTCGCCCGATCACGTGGCCGGGTCCCGGCGGTCCCGGGCGGTGTCGCCGGGGACCGCCGGGCCCAGCGGTCAGACCAGGCCGAGGACGATCAGCGTCATCAGGCCCAGCAGCACGACCGCGCCGAGGAACAGGCTGGAGCCGACGTCGCGCTGGACCTGCTCGTAGGACTCGGGGCGGTGCTCGGCGTCGTAGGGGTAGCCCTGGGCGTGGTGGCGGCGGAGGACTCGCGTCGTCATGGGACGCCTCCTGGTGGGGAGTTGGGGGGCCGGCGTCGCCAGGGGGTACGGCGACGTCCGGAGGGGACGCTGCCCAATATAGATTCGATACGGAGCGTATCGCAAATGCTATCGAGCCAACCCCCGTCCTTATTGCGAGTGACTTGCAACAAGTCGCCCCATCTCTCTACGCTCGGCCCATGACCGCGACCGCCGCTCCCCCCTCCCCGGCCAGCGACACGGCATACCGGGGCCGGGGCCGCTGGGGGCTGGGACGGCAGGAGCGGCGCAGCCTCTGGGGGATGGGGCTGTTCATCGCGGCGCTGCACGTGGTCGGCTGGGGCGTGCTCATCGGCCTGGTCAGCCCGGAGCACTACCGCGTCGGCGGCCAGCTGTTCGGCGTGGGCCTCGGCGTCACGGCCTACACCCTGGGCATGCGCCACGCCTTCGACGCCGACCACATCGCGGCGATCGACAACACCACCCGCAAGCTCATGGGCGAGGGCAAGCGGCCGCTGAGCGTGGGCTTCTGGTTCAGCCTCGGGCACAGCTCGGTCGTCTTCATCATGGTGTCGCTGCTGGCCTTCGGCATCCGCACACTCGCCGGGCAGCTGGGCAACGACCAGTCCACACTGCAGCGCGCGACCGGGGTGTGGGGCACGTCGGTCTCCGGGGTCTTCCTCATCGCCATCGGCCTGGTCAACCTCGGCGCGCTCGTCGGCATCGTCAAGGTGTTCCGCCGGATGCGCCAGGGCGAGCTCGACGAGGCCGCGCTGGAGCAGCACCTCAACAGCCGCGGGTTCCTCAACCGCATCCTCGGTCGGGTCACCCGCACCGTCAGCAAGCCGTGGCACATGTACCCCACCGGCTTCCTGTTCGGCCTCGGCTTCGACACGGTCACCGAGGTCGGCCTGCTCGTCGCCGCCGGCGGCGCGGCGGCCGCGAGCCTGCCGTGGTGGGCGATCCTCACGCTGCCGGTGCTCTTCGCCGCCGGCATGTCGCTGCTGGACACCATCGACGGCTCGTTCATGAACTTCGCCTACGGCTGGGCGTTCTCCCGGCCGGTGCGCAAGGTCTACTACAACTTCACCGTCACGGCCCTGTCGGTCGCCGTCGCCCTCGGCATCGGCCTGATCGAGCTGGTCGGCCTGCTCGCCACCAAGCTCGACATCACCACCGGCCCACTGGCCGCCGTCGCCGCGATCGACCTCAACAGCGTGGGGTTCTGGATCGTCGGGCTGTTCGTCGCTACGTGGGTCGTGGCCCTGGCCGTGTGGCGTTTCGGCCGGATCGAGCAGCGCTGGGAGGCGAGCCTCGCCGACTGAGGCGAGCAACCGGCATACCCCTGAGAGCCCCACCGAACGCACGAAACGGCCCGTTTCCCGCCCTGTGAGGCGGTGGAACGGGCCGTTTCGTGCGTTCGGACCAGCAGGATGCGCGCCGGTATGCCGGGCGGCTGGGTCAGGCGGTGCCGCCCACGTCGCCGTGCGGGACGGGCTGGCCGAGACGGCCGGCCTGGTGGTCCTCGAAGGCCTGGACGAGCTCGGCGCGGGTGTTCATGACGAACGGGCCGGCCCACGCGATGGGCTCGCGGATCGGCGCACCGCCGAGGATCAGCGCCTCGAGGCCGCCGGCGTGGCGGGCCTCCTGGGTCTGCGCCGCGGAGAGACGCAGGGCCGAGCCCTTGCCCATGACGGCGAGCTGGCCGGTGCCGATCGGCGACTGGCCGGGCCCGACGAAGCCGTTGCCGCCCATGACGTAGACGAGGGCGTTGAAGTCCTCGCGCCACGGGAGCTCGAGCTCGGCGCCGGGGTGGATCGTGGTGTGGATCATCGTCATCGGCGTGTGCGTGGCGCCCGGGCCGGCGTGACCGGCGACGTCACCGGCGATGACCCGCAGCAGGGCGCCGCCGTCGGCCGAGCTGACCAGCGCGACCTCGCCGGAGCGAAGGTCCTGGTAGCGCGGGGCCTGGAGCTTGTCGGACTTCGGCAGGTTCACCCAGAGCTGGAAGCCGTGGAACAGGCCGCCGCTGACGACGAGGTGCTCCGGCGGGGCCTCGATGTGCAGGATCCCCGAGCCGGCGGTCATCCACTGGGTGTCGCCGTTGGTGATCGTGCCGCCGCCACCGAAGGAGTCCTGATGGTCGAAGATCCCGTCGATGATGTAGGTGACCGTCTCGAAGCCGCGGTGCGGGTGCCACGGGGTGCCCTTGGGCTCGCCCGGGGCGTAGTCCACCTCGCCCATCTCGTCCATGTGGATGAACGGGTCGAGCAGGCGCAGGTCGACGCCGGCGAAGGCGCGCTTCACCGGGAAGCCCTCGCCCTCGTACGCCGACGGCGCGCTGGTGATCGACACCACGGGCCGCTGGGTCGCGACCGGCGACACCGCGGGCACGCGGGGCAGGACGGTCAGGTCGGACACGCTCACGGCGGGCATGTGAACAGCTCCCTCAGATAGTTTCTGTTTCAACTATCCCCTGCAACGTGTCACCGGGTCAACTCATTCCGCCGCCGGCACGGTCGCACCGCGGTCGACGAAGCTCACACGTCCCGACCCGGGAGGTGTGCGCTCGACCTCACGGGAATGGCGGGCCGGGTCAGTCGGCGGTGATGCGCAGCACGACCCGCCGCGCCGGGCCACGGCGCACGACCCGCTCGATCGCCATGACGAGACGGAACTCCATCCCGAACTTGGCCTTCAGCAGGCCGGCCAGCCGGGCGTGAGCCGGCTCGTCGGCGACCACCTCGACGACCGCCGACAGGACGGGCGCCCCCTCGGCGACCTCCCCTCGGCGGCTGCACGGGCGCAGCTCGACGCGCGGGTTGTGGCGCAGCCGCTTCACCTTGCCGCTGCCCTCCGGGGTGGTGACGAGCAGGGCGTCGCCGTCACGCACGACCCACACCGGGGTCGGCACCGCCTCCCCCGACCGGCGGAACGTCGTGAGGGAGACGAAGCGCTCGTCACCCAGGGCCAGGAGGTCGGTGTCGGAGAGCACGCGCCGACGCTACAGGGCGGGCCCTCCCGGTGGCGGCGCTAAGACGTCCCGGACCCGGGAACGCGCCCGATCAGCCCGTCAGCAAGGCAGTGGGTCAGCGGGGCAGCGGGTCGATCGCGTCGCCCAGGCCTGCCGGGGCAGCGGGCCCGCCGGCCGCGGGGAGCCCCACCGCCAGCGGGTCGCCCGCCTCGGCAGAGGCCCCTGCTTCGGCCGCGGCCTTGGCGGCCTTGCGCGCGGCCTTCTTCTGCCGGGCCTCCTCGGCGGCCGCCTCGGCGGCGGCCTCGGCCCGCGCCTGGGCCAGCGAGCGGCGGGCCGAGCGCACGGTCGACCCGATCAGCGACGCGGCCAGCCAGGTCAGCGCGAGGGCACCGACAAAGCGCCAGAGCACGGACTGCACCGACAGGTTGCCGTCCATCAGCAGCACGACGGCCGGCACCACCATGAGCACGGCCACGGTGACCGCCGGGCGGGGCGGCGCGGCGCCGGCCCGCGCGACAGCCTGCGGTGCGGCCTCCGCACCCCCGGCCGTCAGGGAGGCCTCAGCCGTATCCGCGGCAGGCCGACTCCGGCGGCTCATCGTGCGGCCTCCAGCCGGGCGGTGAGCAGGTCCGCCCACACCTCGACCGTGGCGCGACGGCCGTCGAGCAGGCCGACCGGCACCGGGCACCCGGTCAGGATCGAGGCGGGGTCGGCGGTCGCGGCCACGTGCTCCAGCGCCAGCGCGTCGACCTGGCCGAGCCGCGTGGTCCACTGCCCGACGTCGGCGACCTTGGTGGCGGCGTGGACGACCCCCCACGTCCAGGTCGGCGCCAGCGCGGCGAGCACCCCGGCGGCCCAGCCGTGCAGGTCGGGCTGGAGCGGGGCGTCCACGACGACGAGGCGGCTCGGCCGGCCCCGACCCCAGCCCCGCCGCACGGCGGCCACCGCGGCGGCGTCGCCGAACACCTGCGCGAGCGGGACGCCGCGCACCGCCGACGGGGACTGGGTGACCACGAGCACGTCGTGGGAGGCGGCCCCGACCTCGCGGGCCAGGCCCGCCGCGACGCGCAGCGCTGTGGGCACGTCACCGGCCAGTGCCAGCACCTGCCCGGGCGCATGCGCCGGGCGCGGTGGCACGGGGAAGGACTCCAGCCACGTGACCAGCCGGCGGTAGCGGGCCTCGGGGTCCCCTACGCCGACCAGGACCGCCGGCGGGATCCCCAGGGCCTCGGCCCGGCCGCTCAGCTCGGGGAGGACGCGTCGCCCGGGGAGGACAGCCGGAGCCCGGGGTGCGGGCGGCTCGTCCGCCACCGTCTCCTGCAGGCGCGCCAGCACGTCAGCGAAGGTCGCCGACTCGGTCGAGACCTCCGGGGTCGAGACGACGCCGTGCAGCGCCTCCTCCTGGGCGTTGACCCGGTCGGCGAGCTCGAGCAGGGACGTCGCCGGGGCCAGCACCGGGCCGGAGACCGTGCCGTCCGGCGCCACGCCGGAGCGGACCTCCGCACGCCCGGTCCGGGGCTGCACCTCGATCACCAGGTGGAAGCGCTCGCGGGCGAAGAACCCGCCGACGCCACCGCGCCGGACCCGCTCGGCCGAGACGATCCGGGCACTGTCGCCGTACTCCGCCCGGACCTGCTCCACCAGGGTGGGCAGGTCCGAGCCCTCAAGCTGCCGGCGCATGGGCGACATCGACGACTCCCACCGTGGTCAGGGTCAGCTGTCCGCCCAGCTCGGGGTAGGACAGCACCGGCAGCCGCGGCGCGGCCGCCTCGATCAGCCGGCGCACCGGCAGGCGCAGTGGCGCGGCACAGACGAGGACCGGCGCCTCACCGCGCTGCTCGGCCGCCTCGGCGAGGCGAACCGCCTCGAGGACCAGCCGCTCGGCATACATCGGGTCGAGCATGAGGAAGCCGCCGTTCTCGCCCGCGCGCAACGACTCCAGCAGGTTCTGCTCGAGCAGCGGCTCCAGGGTGAGGACCGGCAGGCGGCCGTCGACGGCGTGGGCGGCGGAGATGGCCGGGCCGAGCGCGGTCCGGGCGGCCTCGGCCAGGCCGTCGGGGTCGGTGCTGACCCGGCCGCGGGCCGAGAGCGCCTCGAAGATCCGGACGAGGTCGCGGATGCAGATCCGCTCGGCGAGCAGCGCCTGCAGGGCAGCCTGCACCTGCCCCAGCGTCAGCGGCGTCGGCGTGAGCTCCTCGACGACGACCGGGTGCGTGGCCTTGACCATGTCGACCAGGGCCTTGACGTCCTCGCGGCCGAGCAGCTGGTGGGCGTGGGTGCGCACGATCTCGGCCAGGTGGGTGGTCACCACCGACGAGCGGTCCACGACGGTGGCGGTGGTCAGCCCGGGGTGGCGGCGCAGCTCGGCCGGCACCCACTTGGCGTCCAGGCCGAAGACCGGCTCCTTGGTGACCGTCCCCGGCAGGCTGGCCAGGTCGTCGCCGATGGCCAGCACCATGCCGGCCGGCGCCTCGCCGCGGGCGACCTCGACGCCGTGCAGCCGGATGGCGTAGGTGCGCGGCGGCAGGTCGAGGTTGTCGCGGGTGCGCACGAGCGGGATGACGATGCCGAGCTCGAGGGCGAGCTTGCGTCGCAGGGCCTTGACCCGGTCCAGCAGGTCACCGCCGACCGATGCGTCGACGAGGTCGATGAGGTCGTAGGCCAGCTCGAGCTCCAGGGGCTCGACCCGCATGTCGCGGGCGATCGCCTCCGGGGTGTCCGGGCCGGGCGCCTCGGTGGCGGCGTCGTCGCCCCCGGAGGCGCCGGGCCCTCCGGCCGTCCCACCCTCGGCCGCCGTCTTGGGCAGCCGCTGGGCGATGACCAGCACCGAGCCGCCGACGAGCAGGAACGGCAGCTTGGGCAGGCCGGGGATCACCGCGAGGAAGAGGATCGCCGAGCCGGCGACCTGCAGGGCCCGACGCTGCTGGCCGAACTGGTGCAGCAGGTCGCTGCCCATGTCCCGCTCGGTCGTGGCGCGGGTGACGATCAGGCCGGTGGAGATCGAGATCAGCAGGGCCGGGATCTGGGAGACCAGGCCGTCGCCGACGGAGAGCAGGCTGTAGTTCTGGATCGCGTCGGTCATCGACTCGTGGCGCTGCACCACGCCGACGATGAAGCCGCCGAGCAGGTTGACCACCGTGATGACGATGGCCGCGATCGCATCGCCCTTGACGAACTTGGAGGCACCGTCCATCGCGCCGTAGAAGTCGGCCTCCTGGGAGACCTCGGCCCGGCGCCGGCGCGCCTCGTCCTCGTCGATCAGGCCGGAGTTGAGGTCGGCGTCGATCGCCATCTGCTTGCCGGGCATGGCGTCGAGGGTGAACCGGGCCGCGACCTCGGCCACGCGCCCCGCACCGTTCGTGATGACGACGAACTGGATGACGATGAGGATGACGAAGATGACCAGGCCGACGACGATCGATCCGCCGACGACGAAGTGGCCGAACGCCTCGATCACCTTGCCGGCGAAGCCGTTGAGCAGGACGAGGCGGGTCGCGCTGACGTTCAGCGCCAGCCGGAACATCGTCATGATGAGCAGCAGCGACGGGAAGACCGCGAAGTCCAGCGGCCGGGTCACGTAGAGGCTGACGAGCAGGATGAGCACGGCGCCGGTGATGTTCACGGCGAGGAGCAGGTCGAGCAGCATCGTGGGCAGCGGGACCACCATCATGACGACGATGGAGATGATCGCTGCCGGGATGCCGATCTGACCGACGCGGCTGGACTTCACGGGACCTCACGGGATGGGGGCCAACCATCCGTGGCTGCTCCGGGTGCCGTCCTGGCGTCGACCTATCGGCAGCAGGAGCGCGGACCTGAGCATCAGGGCGTCGGCACGAGCCCCTTCGGCACCGGGCTGCGGTGCACCCCGGCCACGGAGCCGCGCAGCCGCAGCGACATCACGAACGCCAGCACCCGGGCCACTGCGTCGAAGAGCGACAGGGGGATCTCCTCCCCCACCTCGCACGCGGCATACAGGGCCCGCGCCAGCGGCACGTCCTCGACCATCGGCAGCCGGTGCGCGGCGGCCTCCTCGCGGATCCGCGTCGCCACCGCGCCGGCGCCCTTGGCCACCACCCGCGGGGCGCCGCGCCCGCTCTCGTACTTCAGCGCCACCGCCACGTGCGTCGGGTTCACCATGACGACGTCGGCGTCGCGGACGTTGCCGATCATCCGGTTGCGGCTCATCTCCCGCTGCCGGGACAGCCGCGCCCCCTTCTGGTGCGGGTCGCCCTCGGACTGGCGGGCCTCCCGCTTGACCTCCTCGCGGCTCATCATCAGCGACTTGCCGAGCCGGCGGCGCTCGACGAGGTAGTCCGCGGCGGCGATGACGAGGCCGACGACCGCGACGACCCGCAGCATCTGCAGGGCCGCGGCGGCGGCGCCTCCCATCGCGGTCGTGACCGACCACGCGGTGCCGGTGAACTGCGCGACCACGCCCTTGAGGACGACCCACGCGACCAGCCCGAGGGCGCCGAGCTTGAGCAGCGACTTGGCCAGCGACCACGCGGCCTGCGCACCGACCATCCGCTTGACGCCCTTGACGATGTTGAGGTGCTCCCACTTGGGCTTGAACCGCTTGCTGGACACGCGAAGTCCGCCCTGGGCGATGTTGCCGATGAGCGCCACGACCACCGATGTCAGCAGCAGCGGGGCAAGGGCACCGAGCATCCCCACCACGGCGCTGCCGAGCATCCCGGTGGCCACCTCCGGGTCAGGGTGCACGATGACGTCCTGCAGCTGGCCCATGAGGGTGTCGAACAGCTCGCGGGTATGCCGGACGGTCACCGGCAGCAGGTAGCTCACCGCGAGCACGGTGAGCCACGCGGACACATCGGCCGATCGCGCGATCCGCCCCTCCCGCACCGCCTCCCGCTTGCGTTGCGGGGTGGGCTTCTCGGTCTTCTGCGACTTGTCGCTCACGCCGCCCCCAGGGCGCGCAGCGCCGCAGCCACGTCGCCGGTGATGTGCTCGAGCAGGGCGTTGAGTGCCCCCGGCAGCAGGCCGATGGCGACGCCGGCCAGGGACAGGGTGAGCAGGATCTTCAGCGGGAAGCTCATCGCCAGCACGTTGAGCGAGGGCACCGCCCGGCTCACCACGCCGAGGGACAGCTCGGCGAGGAAGAGGACGACGACCACCGGGGCGGCGATCTCCAGGGCGGCGACGAGGAACCGGCCCAGGTCCACGGTCACCGACCGGGCCAGCGCCCCGAGGTCGACCACCCGCAGCGGCAGCACCTCGAAGGACGTGAGGAACCCGCGGATCAGCACGAGGTGGCCGTTCAGGGCGAACAGCAGGGTCACCGCGAGCAGCTGCTGCACCCGGCCGAACATGCTGCTGCTGACGTTGGAGAGGGGGTCGTAGAGGGTCGCCAGGGTGAACCCGCTGGCGAGGTCGATCAGCTCGCCGGCGGCCTGGACCGCCGAGAACAGCAGCTGCGCCAGGAACCCCAGGGTCAGCCCGACCGCCACCTGGAAGAGCACCGCCCCGACCAGCGGCAGGAGCTCGGCCGGGGGCGCCTGTGCCGCCAGCCGGGGCCCGACCGGCAGGGCGAGGGCCAGGGCGAGCGCGACCTTGACCGTCCCGGGGATGGCCCGGGTGTTGAACGGCGGCGCCACCGCCAGCCAGGCGCTGGCGCGCACCGTGGCGAGCAGGACCGCCAGCAGCGTCGCCGTCGGGAGGTGCAGGTCCATCAGCCGGCCAGCAGCTTGGGCAGCGCCTCGAAGAGCTGGCGGGTGAAGTCGACGACCTCCCCGAGCATCCAGTGCCCGCTGACGAGGATGACGATCGCGACGCCGAGCAGCTTCGGCACGAAGCTGAGGGTCACCTCCTGGATCTGCGTCACCGACTGCATCAGCGAGATGGCGAAGCCGATCGCCAGGCTCACCAGCAGGATCGGCGCGGCCAGCTTCATCGCGAGGATCATCGACTGCACGGCCAGGTGCACCACGGCGCTGTCGGTCATGACCGGTCCCCCATGCCTAGTGGTAGCTCGTGACGAGGGACTTGGCGACCATGTCCCACCCGTCGACCATGACGAAGAGCAACAGCTTGAACGGCAACGAGATCAGCACCGGCGGCAGCATCATCATGCCCATCGACATCAGCGAGGAGCTCACGACGAGGTCGATGATCAGGAACGGGATGAAGATGACGAAGCCGATGATGAACGCCGACTTCAGCTCCGAGAGCACGAAGGCCGGGATGAGCGTGGTCATCGGCACGTCGGCGGGCGTGGCCGGCGGCTTCTCCTTGCTCAGCGTCACCATGGTCTGCAGCTCGGCCTTGCGGGTCTGCTTGAGCATGAAGTTGTGCAGCGGCGCCGACGCCCGCTGGTAGGCCTGCTGCTGCGTGATCTTCCCCTGCAGGTAGGGCTGCACGCCCTTGTCGTTCATCTGCGAGAGCACCGGCGACATGATGAACAGGCTCAGGAAGAGCGCCAGCCCCGCGAGCACCTGGTTGGGCGGGATCGTGGGCGTTCCCAACGCGTTTCGCGTCAGCGAGAGCACCACGATGATCTTGGTGAACGAGGTCGTCAGGACCAGCAGCGCCGGCGCGACGGACAGCACGGTGAGCAGCAGGATGATGCTGATGGTCTGGCTGGGCTTGCCGCCGACGGGGTCGACCTTCACCGAGACCGTGCCCGCCCCCTTGGTGGTGGACGGGGTCGGCGTCGGCACCCGAGGGAGGGCGGCCAGCGCGGACACGACCGGGGCGTGGGCAGCAGCGGTGGTGGCGGCGGCGCCCCCGGCGGGGGCGGCCTGGGCCAGGGCGCTCACCGGCACGAGGAGCGCGCCGAGCAGGAGCACCAGCACCAGCAGGGGGCGGGCCCCGCGCATCCGGGTCGGGTCGGTCGGACGAGGTATGCCGTGCAGCCGGGTCATGCGCTCAGCCACGACGGGTGGTCTTCTCGCGCAACGACTCCAGCAGCACGCCGAAGTCCAGGCCGGGGGCCGACCACTGGTTGCGGGCACGCTCGAGGGCGCCACCCACGGTGGCGCGGCCGGGCTCGGCCGGTGACGGCGCGGCATACGCGACCTCGGCGGGGTCCAGCTCGCGCAGCACTTCCACCGAGGACTCGGTGACCCCGAGCACGAGCACGTGCTCGCCGACCTGCACGACCGACAGCGACGCGGTGCGGCTGAGGCCGTGGCGGGCGAGGACCTGGAGCGGCACCTGCTGGCGCGGTCGGCCGCCGCCGAGCCCGAGCTGGCGGGAGCGCAGCAGCCGGGCCGCGAGGACCATCAGGCCCAGGACCAGCGCCAGCGAGAACGCCAGCCGGACCAGGGTGGCCACCGCCGAGCCGTCGCTCATGCCCCCAGCCGGCCGTCCAGGTCAGGGGCGACGATCTCGGTGACGCGCACGGCGAACTCCTCGTCGACCACGACGACCTCGCCGCGGGCCATCAGGGTGCCGTTGACGAGCAGGTCCACCGGGCTACCCGCGGCGCGATCCAGCTCGACGATGGCGCCCGGCGCGAGCGAGAGCAGCTCGCGCACCGTCATCCGGGTGCGGCCCAGCTCGACGCTGACGCCCATGACCACGTCGCGCAGCAGCTGCAGGCGCCGCGGGTCGACGACCGGCGCGGCCGGGCCGGCCAGCGGCTGGAAGGTCGCGGCCTGCACCGGTGCCGGCTGGGCCGGGGTGGCGGCCTGGGTCGCTCCGGCGTCGACAGTGACGACCAGCGCCGCGGCCAGGGTGGTGCCGTCGAACAGGCCGGCGACCTGCTGCAGCTCCCCCACGCCGACCCGGACCACGGTGCCGGCCTCGACCTCGCGGACGGCCTCCTTCTGCAGCGGGCCGACCTGGCTGCCGAGCGCGGCGACGACGTCCTCCAGGACGGACTCCCAGACGGCGAGGGTGCCGGTGGCGCCCCCCGGGCCGTCGGCCAGCACGGCGGCGGCCTCGGGGCCGACGACCAGGGCCACGTCACCGGCGAGCGCCCCGGTGACCCGCACCGCGAGGGCGACCGCGCCGGTCCCCTGGGTGAACGTGCCGCGCTCGAGGGCGTTGAGCACGCGGGCCTCCAGCGGCCCTGCCGAGGGGATGCGGGTGGCGACGCTCTTGGCCGCGGTCTGCAGGGCGGTGGCGTCCACGGACGAGGCGGTGACGGTCATCGGGAGTCCTTCGGGGCAGGAGGGGAGGTCAGGCGGTGGAGCTCAGGCGGAGACGACCTGGCAGGCCAGGCGTTGGCCCTGGCTGCCCGGGACGGCGGCGGCCACGCGGACCCCGTCGGCGGCCACGTTGAGCGGCTCGGCGACCGGGTGGCGCAGCGGCAGGACGTCGCCGACGGTGAGGGCGAGGACCTCCGAGGAGGTGAGGCTGACCTCGCGGAAGGCGACCGTGACCTCGACCGGCACGGCGTAGATGCGCTGCTCGACGGCGCGGGCGGTGACCGCGTCGGCGCCGACCCGCGCGGTGGCCGGGCGGTTCCCGACCTTGTCCAGGGCCGGCTGGAGGGTGGCGAACGGCAGGCACAGCGTGGCCGTGGCCGACTGGTCGCCGATCCGCAGGTCGAAGCGGGAGACGATGACCGGCTCGGAGGGCGGCGCCAGCTGCATGAACTGGGCGTCGGACTCCAGGTTGACCACCTTGGGGTGGACGATCAGGTCGAGGGACTCGAAGGAGTAGGTCAGCTCCAGGACGATGCGCTGGATGAGCCGGCGGACCAGGCCGGTCTCGATGTCGGACAGCGCCCGGGACGGCTGGTTGCCCCCACCGGGACCGCCGAGCAGCCGGTCGACGACGCCCATGACGATGTCCATCGGGAGCTGGAAGACCCCGGACCCGGGCAGCTCGTCGAAGGACAGCACGGCGAGCAGGGAGGGGTTGGGCACCCGGGCGACGTACTCGTCGTACGTGGTCTGGCCCACCGAGGCGACGCTGGCCTGGGAGACCACCCGCAGGGTGGTCGACAGCACCGTGGCGACCTGCCGGGCGAAGGTCTCGTTGACGATCTGCAGCGCCCGCACGTGCTCGCGACTGAACCGGTTGGGTCGGCGGAAGTCGTACGCGTCGGGCGAGGGCATCACAAAGTCACAGATCGGCCGAAACCGGCACGACCTGAGGACTCTGCGGCGGGCAGTGCTGCCGGCCGACCCGCCACCGGGTCACTGCATGAGGAACTCCGTGAAGTACACCCCCAGCACCCCATGGTCGTAACGCTTCTCGAGCTCGGCCTTGAGCGCCTGCTGGGCCTTCTGCCGGCCGCCCCCGGCGAGGAGCTGCTGGTAGGTGCGGGTGCCGAAGACCGCGATGGTCGCGTCCTGGGCCTTGGCCGGGTCGAACGTCACCGCCGCCGCGCCCGAGCCGTCCGCGACGAGCGCCGACGGCGAGGCCTTCTTGCTCAGCTGCACGGCGACGCCGACCTTGAGGTAGCGGCCGTCGGCGAGGTTGACCGTCATCGAGTCGATCTTCTCGATCGCGCCCGGGACCGTCGCGGGGTCCGGCTCCTTGGCGGCCGGGCCGGCGAGCAGCTTCATGGCGACAACGGCACCGGCCGCGAGGACCACCACAGCGAGGAGCACCAGGAGGACGGTGCGTCGCCGGGACCCGCGCGGGGCGTCGACCTCGACGGTGGCGGTCTTCGCGCCGTGGTTCTCGTGCAGGGCGGCGGAGGTGGTCGGCACGTCAGGCTCCCGGGGCGGCGGTCAGGGGCTGCAGGGGGTCGCTGCCCGGCATGGACGAGGACAGCGACATCACCACGATCGCCACGCGTCGGTTGCGGGCGCGGTGGGCGGTGGTGTCGTTGGGGGCCAGCGGGCGCTGGTCGGCGTAGCCGGCGGCCGAGGAGTGCGCCGCACCGAGGCCGTGGCCGAGCAGGTAGCGCAGCACGGTCGTGGCGCGCTCGGTGGACAGCTCCCAGTTGGAGGCGAACCGGTCGCTGTGGATCGGGGCGTTGTCGGTGTGCCCCTCGACCGTCACGTGGTTGGGCAGGCCCTTGAGGGCCGGCGCGATGGCGTCCAGCACTGCGCGCCCCTCGACGCGCAGGTCCGCCTGGCCGAGGTTGAACAGCACCCGGTCGGTGACGACGTTGACGGTCAGGCCGCGCTCGTCGCTGGTGAACTGCACCGCGTCGGCCAGGCCCTTCCTGGCCAGGGCGGCGGTGATGCGGGCACGGATCTGGTCCATCTGCTGCTTCTCCAGCAGGGCGGACTGCTGGAGCTGGCGCTGCCGGGACAGGGCCATCTCGGCCTCGCGGGACTCGTCCGGGGTCGGCGACTGCTTCTGGCTGCCCTGGAGGATCCCCTGCCCGCCGTCGACGACGGCCGCGGTGCCGAAGGACTGGGCCAGGCCGTCGTGGAGCTTGTTGAACTTGTCCTTGTTGGTCTCGCCGATCGCGAACAGCACGATGAACAGCACCATGAGCAGGGTGATCATGTCGGCGTAGGTGAGCAGCCAGCGCTCGGAGTTCTCGTGGCCCTCCTCGTGACCAGCCCCGTGTCCCTTGCGGCGGCGGGCCATCAGGCCGCCTCCTTCGACGCACCGGCCGGGGACCCCTTGGCGGCCTTGACCGGCGCCGGCGGCAGGATCGAGCGCAGCTTCTTCTCGACCAGGCGCGGGTTCGTCCCGGACTGCACCGCGAGGACGCCCTCGACGAGCATCTCCATGTGGGCGGCCTCGAGCTCGCTGAGCCGCTTGAGCTTGTTGGACAGCGGCAGCCACAGGGCGTTGGCGCTGAGCACACCCCACAGGGTGGCCACGAACGCGCCGGCGATGAGCTCGCCGAGCTTGTCGGGGCTGCTGAGGTTGCCCAGCACGTGGATCAGGCCGATGACGGTGCCGATGATGCCCAGGGTCGGGGCGTAACCGCCCATGTCGGCGAAGAACTTGATGCCCACCTTGTCGGCGGCGCGCTTGGTGGCGACCTCGGCCTCGAGGATGTCGGCGATCTCGTCGGCGTCGGTGCCGTCGACGGTCAGCTCGATGCCGCGCTTGAGCAGCGGGTCCTCGACGTCGCGGACCATGTCCTCCAGCGCCAGCAGGCCCTCGCGGCGGGCCCGGTCGGCCATGCTCACGATGACCGCGACGACGTCCTGGCCGTCGGGGACGGAGCCCAGGAACGCCTTCTTCGTCTGCGCGACGATGGTGCCCAGGTCCTTCATCGTGCCCCCGGCCAGGGCCGCGCCGAACGTGCCGACGAAGACGAGCAGCATGGGCGGCACGAGCAGCAGCGAGCCGGGGCTGCCGCCCTCCATGACCATCGAGCCGATGACCGCGGCGAAGATCCCCACGATCCCGCCGACGGTGGCGAGCTCCACCTCAGTGCTCCAGGTCCGTGACCGGCCGCAGGTGCGGCGGTCGGTGCGGTTCGACGGACTGGGCGCCGGCCTCGGCGAGGACAGCGGCACGGAACGCGCGGACCTGCTCGATGATCTCCTGGACCGGCTCGGCCACGACGTACTTCGTGCCGCCGACCAGCGTGATGACGGTGTCCGGCGTCGCCTCGACCCGCTCGATGAGGTCGGGGTTGAGGGCGAAGGCGCTCCCGTTGCGCCGGGTGACCATGATCATGGCGTCGTCCATCCGTGGGCAGTGACAGCGGGGCCATCCGTGGTCCCGCACTCCTTCTATCGGCACCGACCTGCGGTTTCTGAGCCGACCCGGCACATGGCGACGGCGCAGGCACGGCCGGGAGCACCCGGCATACCTGCGCCGCCGGTATGACGCACGCGCGGCCCGCGGGTGGTCACCCGCGGGCCGCGCGCACCGTCAGCGCGTCGCGCGTCAGTGCTTCATGTTGACGAGGTCCTGCAGGATCTCGTCGGAGGCGGTGACGACGCGGGAGTTGGCCTGGAAGCCGCGCTGGGCGACCACGAGGTTGGTGAACTCCTGGGCGAGGTCGACGTTGCTCATCTCCAGGGCGCCGCTGGCGAGGGTGCCGCGGCCGCCGGTGCCGGCGGTGCCGACGGCGGGGGTGCCGGAGTTGGAGGTGTCGCGGTAGAGGCTGCCGCCGACCTTCTCCAGGCCGGGCGGGTTGTTGAAGTTGGCCACGGCGACCTGGCCGAGGGCCTGCTTCTGGCCGTTGGAGAAGATGCCGAGCAGCGTGCCGTCGGGCGAGAGGGTGAACGTCTGCAGGCTGCCGAGAGCCGAGCCGTCCTGGTCGAGCGCCGAGACGGTGTTGGCGGAGGCGTACTGGGTCAGCGGGTTCGTCGCGGTGCCGAGGTTGACGGTCACGTCGGTGTCGAACTGGTAGCCGGTGAACCCGCCCTTGGCCAGGGTCGCCGTCGTGGTGGCGCCGAAGTTCTTGGCCACCGGGTCCCAGGTCAGCGCCTGGCTGCCGACGGTCAGGGGGGTGCCACCGGCCGGGTTGGGCACCGTCACCGTGAGCGTCCACTGGTTCGCCGCGGCGCCCTTGGTGTAGGTGAACGTCGCCGGGATGGCCTTGCCCTGCGCGTCGAAGATGTCGATCGAGCTGACCAGCTTGTCGCCGGCCTTGGCGTCCGAGGGGAGGTTGCCGCCCACGTTGACCGAGCCGGTCTGCGTCGGCGCCTTGGCCTGGCCGATGGGCAGCTTCAGGCCGCTGATCGAGGCGTTGGTGTTGATGTTGCCGCTGGCGTCGGCCTGCCAGCCCTGCACGATCGCGCCGTCGGGGTTGACCAGGTTGCCGAGCGCGTCGAAGGAGAAGGCACCGGCGCGGCTGTAGAGGGTCTGGCCGTCCTGCTTGACGACGAAGAAGCCGTCGCCCTGCAGCGTGATGTCGGTCGAGCGGCCGGTCATCTGGGTCGCACCCTGGGAGAAGTTGGTCGTCACGGCGCCGACCTTGACGCCGAGGCCGACCTGGGCCGGGTTGGTGCCGCCGCTGACGCCCTGCGGCGAGCCGGCCGACTTCAGCGCCTGGCTGAGCGTGTCCTCGAACACGACCTGGCTGCTCTTGTAGCCGGCGGTGTTGATGTTGGCGATGTTGTTGCCGATGACGTCCATCATCGTCTGGTGGCTGCGCAGGCCGGAGACGGCCGAGAAGAGCGAGCGAAGCATGGTCGAAGTCCTTGTCTTCTGGCGCCGAGAGGAGCGTTTCGCGGGGTTTCGAGGGTCTTGGACCCCGGGAAACGTCCCTGTCGGCGGGTGGGTGGGCGGGAAGCTGGTGGGTCGTGGCGGGTGGGTCAGCCGGCGGAGCGGACCTCGGTGACCGCGGCGAGCGGCACCTCGGAGGAGCCGACCGTGAGGACCGGGCCGCCGGGCCCGAACTTCACGGCGCTGACGACGCCGGACGCGTCGTGGCCGTTGTCGGAGTAGGAGACCGAGCGGCCGACGAGCGAGACGGACGCGACCGTCTGCTGCTCGGCGACCAGCTGCTGGGTCGTGTCGGCCATCTGCTGCAGCTTCTCGACCATCTGGAAGTTCGCGGTCTGCGCCAGCATCTGCGTGCCGTCGGTGGGGTGGCTGGGGTCCTGGTACTTCAGCTGGGCCACGAGCAGCTTGAGGAACGCGTCGCTGCCCATGGCGTTGAAGCCCGTCGCGGGACTGGCCGCCGTGCTCGCGGCCGTCGGGGCCGCGGCGGCGTAGGCGCCGGTCGCGCCGATGGCGTCGGTCATCCGGGGTGCCTCACATTCTCAGGTCGAGCGCCCCGGCGGCCGCCGGTGCGGTGGTGGGTGGGCTGGTGGTGGCCGGCGCGCCGGCGCTCCCGCCGGGCCGCGTCGGCCCGGGTCGGTCCTGCGGCAGCTGCTGCTGCCGGAAGCTGGTCCAGTCGCGGGGGCCGGCCCCGCCGGAGTCGACCTGCAGCGCGCCCGCGCGCAGCCCCTGGTCCTCGAGCTGCTGGCGCAGGTCGGCCAGGTGGTCGCGCAGCAGGCCGCCGGCGGCGTCGTCCGCGGCGTGCAGGTGGATGGCGACCTCGCCGCGGCGCACCTCGACGGTCACCGTGACGGCGCCGAGGTCCTGCGGGTGCAGCTGCACCTGCACCGCGTGGGTGCCGTCCGGCCCGCGCAGCAGCGGCGACACCGCTGTGAGCACCTGGTGGTGCGGCAACGCGGGCCCGGCCTGGGTGTCCCGGGCGACGGGGCCCACCTCCGCCGGGGCGGGGACGAACGCCGCCGGGAGCGTGGGCTGGGACGCGAGCTCCGGCATACCGGTCGGGGCGGTCGCGGACGGCTGCCGGCCGTCCGCCGAGGTGCCCGTATCGCGCGACTCGCCACCGGTCGCGGCGTGGGACGCGGAGGCGGTCGCCACGGCGACCGCGGCGGGCGAGTCCCCCTGTGCCACAGCAGAGCCCGTGTCGGGAGCCGAGGGCGACGGCGCCACCGGAACGGTCGACAGGCCCGTCGTGGCAGCTGCCTGGGGCGCACCGGACGGGTCGGCAGCGGTGGGCGCCTGCCCCCCGGGCACCCCGGGCAGCGCAGAGGTCTGCGCGGCCGGCAGGGTCTCCGGGACGGCCGCGGGTGCCGCCCACTGCACCGGCGGCGCGGTCAGCGGAACCGTCGCCGTGGACGCCGGGGCCGTCGCCGCCGAAGGCGTTGAGGCAGAGGGGATCTGGGGCACCGCAGCCGCCGGAGGGGCGACGAAGGCCGGCATCGCCGGAGCGGGCAGGGCCCCGGGCTGTGAGCCCGGCAGGCCGGCAGCCGCCGAGGGAGAAGCAGCCGAGGAAGCCGCCGACGTGGCCGCGCCAACACCGGCCACACCGGCCGCAGGGTCGGTTGCCGGCTCGGACGCCGGCGCAGGGGCGACGGGCAGCACCGCCGACAGGGCCGCGAGGAACGCGAGGGACGTGGCGTCGCTGCCTGCGTCGGCGCCGGTGCGGGCGGAGGTCGTCCCGGCGGGGGCGGGGCTCGCCGTGCCGGGGATCGGGCCGGTTCCGCTCATGCCAGTGCCCCCTTCTGATAGGCCAGCACGCGCTGGACGTAGCTCTGGGTCTCGGCGTAGGGCGGCACCCCGCCGTAGCTGCGGACCGCACCCGGCCCGGCGTTGTAGGCGGCCAGCGCCAGCTCGCTCGAGCCGAACGTGCGCAGGTTCCCGGCCAGCAGCCTGGCGGCGCCGTCGATCGCCTGCGCCGGGTCGCGCGGGTCGACCCCGAGGCTGCGGGCGGTGCCCGGCATCAGCTGCATCAGGCCGACCGCGCCGGCCCGGCTGACGGCGCGCGGGTCGAAGCCGCTCTCCGCGCGGGCCACGGCCTCGAGCAGGCTCGCCGGCACCCCGTGCCGCGCCGCGGCGGCCTCGAACAGCCCCTTGTATGCCGCGGGCACCGGGCCCGCTGCACCGCCACCGGCGGCGATGGCCTGGCCGACGACGGGCACGGAGGCCGGGCCGGGCGCGACCCCGTCGGGCAGGATCCGCCGGATCGCGGTCGGGGTGCGGTAGACGGCCTCGACCTTGACGACGTCGCCCTTCTTGGGCGCGACAACCATCCGGCCGTTGCCGGCGTAGATGCCGATGTGGTCGACCGGGGAGCCGAAGGCGAGCAGGTCGCCGGGGCGGGCGTCGGCCAGGCTCGCGACCGGACTGCCCTGCCGCGCCTGGTCGGCGGCGACGCGGGGCAGGTCGACGCCGAGGTCGGCGTAGACGCGCTGCACCAGGCCCGAGCAGTCCAGGCCGGTGGCCGGGTCCGTGCCGCCCCAGAGGTAGGGCACGCCGAGGTAGCGCTTCGCGTCGGCGACGACCTGCTCCCCCGACGGCCCGGTCCCGGCGGGCGTCGACGGCCCGAGGGAGGAGGTGGAGAGGATGGAGGAGGTGGCCGACCCGGCGTCGCCGCCGGCCGCGGCGAGGCTGCTGGCGAACACCGCAGCCGATGACGAGGCGGAGGCGCCAGCGGAACCCGCGGACCCCGTGGCGCCGCCGGCTCCGGCCACGGCGCCGCTGAGCGGGGCGAAGCGGCCCTGGATCGCGAGCATCCGCGACTGCACGGCGGCCAGGCCGGACAGGTCGACCGTCATCGCCGATCCTCCCGCCGGGTGGCTGCGATCTCCTCGGCCACCTGCTGGTCCTGGGCGAGCTGCTCCAGACGGCGCGCCTCGCGCTCCCGCTCCTCGAGCCGCTCGATGGCGGTGACCCGCTGGGCGGCCTCGCTCCACAGGCAGCGCGCGACGTCGGCCTGCTCGGCGGCGGAGGCCTCACGGACCACGGCGCGGTAGACCGACTCGGCCCGGGCAGCCACCCGGGAGCGCCCCCAGATGAAGTCCTGCAGGGCGGTGTCCCCGTCGACCGCGGGCCCGTCCAGGTAGACGCGGCGGGTGCGGGTGACCTCCTCCACCGCGGCGAGCTCGGCCGCGGCCGCCTCGGCCAGGCGGGCGCGGCTGGTCTCCTCGGCGATGCGGCGTACCCGCATCAGCGTCGTCAGGCGGGAGCGTGGGCGGCGGCTCATGCGGCACCCACCAGGGTGTGCAGGCCGGCCCAGCCCGCGGCGACGCCCGTGGACTCCTCGACGTCCTGGCGCAGGAACGCGTCGATCGCGTCGGCCTGGCGCAGCGCCCGGTCGACCAGCGGGTTGGAGCCGGACACGTAGGCGCCGATCTCCACGAGGTCCTTGGCGTCGCGCCGCGCGGCCAGCAGCTGGCGCAGCGTCGTGGCGTCGGCGCGCTGCTCGCGGGTCGTGATCGCGTTGACGCTGCGGGAGACCGACTCGAGCACGTCGATGCTCGGGAAGTGCCCGGAGGTGGCGAGCCGGCGGTCCAGCACGACGTGGCCGTCGAGGATCGAGCGCGCGGCATCGGCGACGGGGTCGTTCATGTCGTCGCCCTCGACCAGCACCGTGTAGAGGCCGGTGATGCTGCCGACCTCGGCCGTCCCGGCGCGCTCCATGAGCTGGGGCAGCAGGCCGAAGACCGACGGCGGGTATCCGCGGGTGGCCGGCGGCTCGCCCGCGGCGAGCCCCACCTCGCGCTGGGCCATGGCCACGCGGGTGACGCTGTCCATCGCCAGCAGCACGTCCTGGCCCTGGTCGCGGAACCACTCGGCGATGCGGGTGGCGGTCGAGGCTGCGCGCAGGCGCACCAGCGCCGGCTCGTCGGAGGTCGCCACGACGACCACCGAGCGGGCCAGGCCCTCGGGGCCGAGGTCGCGCTCGACGAACTCGCGGACCTCGCGGCCGCGTTCGCCCACCAGGGCCAGCACGCAGACCGGCGCCTGGGTGCCGCGCACGATCATCGACAGCAGGCTCGACTTGCCGACGCCGGAGCCGGCGAAGATGCCGATCCGCTGTCCGCGGCCGCAGGGGATGAGGGTGTCCATGGCGCGCACGCCCAGGCCGAGCTGGGTGTCGATCCGGCTGCGGCGCATGGCCGGCGGCGCCGTCCCCTCGACACCGGTCAGCGTGACGCCGGTCAGCGGCGGGCCGCCGTCCATCGGCCGGCCGAGGGCGTCGACGACCCGGCCCAGCAGCCCGGGGCCGACGGGCACGCGCAGCGGGCCGCCCGTGGTGACCACAGCGGCGCCGCGACGCACGCCGCGAAGGTCCGACACCGGCATACAGGTGGCGACGTCCTCGCGCAGGGCCACGGCCTCGGCGAGGATCGGCCCGTCGTCACCGGCGATGGTGACCGCCTCGCCGACGGCGAGGTCGAGGCCGGCGACGTCGATGCTCAGGCCCACCGCACGGGTGACGTGGCCCGCGACCTGCGGCGCGGCCGCGCGGACCATGGCCTCCATCAGGGCGGTCATGACTCGAGCACCGCCCGGACGCGTTGCAGGGCGGGGCCGATCTGGGTGTCGATGCGCCGCTCGCCGGACTCCACGACGCAGCCGCCGCGCTCGACGGCCGGGTCGGCGACGAGGGTGAGCGTGCGACCGGGCGCGACCGCATCCCCCTCGGACAGCGCCTGGGCGTCCTCGGGGTGGAGCCGGACGACGGCGGCCGCCCCGCGCGCGGTGTGCGCGAGGGCGCGCTCGACGGCGTCGCGGGCCGGGCAGCCGGCGACCTCGAGGTGGTGACCGACGAGCACCTCGGCGATCTCCACGGCCATCGCCGCACCGGTGCGGTGCAGCTCCTCCACGACGGGCAGCTCCCGGTGGGAGAACGCCGTGGCTGCCTGGGCCAGGGTGGCCAGGGTGGCGGCCAGCCGCGCCGCGCGCTCCTGGCGCTCCTGCTCCTCGCGGTCGGCGCGGGCGGCCAGCTCGGCCTCCAGCTCGCGCCGGGCCCGCTCGCGCCCCTCCTCCAGGCCGGCGCGTAGACCGTCCTCGAAGCCGGCGCTGCGCGCCTCGTCGGCGGCCAGCGCCGCGGCCTCGGCGACCACGGCCTCGAGGGCGGGGTCGCACAGGCGCGGGTCGGCCCCGTGGCTGCTCACCCACGGCGTCGAGCGCAGGTCGGCGCCGAGGCGGGCCGGACGCATCGCAGGGGCGTCGCTCCCCCGCATCACGACGCTGCGCGGCAGCGTCTCAGACCACGAACTCATCGGTGCCCCCTCGCGAGATGAGGATCTCGCCGGCTTCCTCGAGCTCGCGGATGTGGCGGACCACGACCGCCTGCGCCTCCTCGACCTGCTTGAGGCGCACCGGGCCGAGGACCTCCATGTCCTCCACGAGGGCGGTGCCCGCCCGCTCGGACATGTTGCGCACGATCTTGTCCCGGACGTCGGTCTTGACGCCCTTGAGCGCGACCGCGAGGTCCTTGGTCTCCACGTGGCGCAACAGCACCTGCACGGACCGGTCGTCGAGGGTGACGATGTCCTCGAACATGAACATCTGCGCCCGCACGTTCTCCGCCAGCTCGCTGTCGCGGACCTCGAGGCCCTGCAGGATGAGCCGCTCGGTGGCGCGGTCGGAGTGGTTGATGATCTCGACCAGCGGCTGGAGACCGCCCACGGCGGAGTAGTCGCTGGACTGCAGCACGGTGGAGAGCCGGCGCTCGAGGTGGGCCTCGACCTGCTTGACGATCTCCGGGGAGGTGCGGTCCATGACGGCCAACCGGTGGGCCACGTCGGCCTGGGTGTCCTCGGGCAGGCCGGAGAGCACCACGGCGGCCTGGTCGGCGGCCATGTGCGCGAGGACCAGCGCGATCGTCTGCGGGTGCTCGTCCTGGAGGAACGACAGGACCATCCGCGGGTCGATGCGGCGAAGGAACTCGAACGGCATCTCCACCAGCGTGGAGGAGAGCCGGGCCATGACGGCCTTGGCCTTGTCGGCGCCGAGCGTGGCCACGAGGACCTCCTCGGCATAGGCCATGCCGCCCTGGCTGTAGTAGTGGCGGGCTGCTGCCAGCTCCTGGAACTCGCGCAGCACGGCGTCGCTCGTCTCGACGTCGATCTCCTCGAGCCGGGCGATCTCCGCGGTCAGGGCCTCCACCTCGGGCTCGCGCAGGCCCTTGAGGATCTGCGCGGACTGCTCCTTGCCGACCTGCACGAGCAGGACGGCGGCCTTGCGCAGGCCGGACAGGTGGTCGATCGAGGTCACGTCAGGGCCTCCGTTCGACGAGCCAGCCGCGGACCAGCCGGGCGACCTCGTCGGGCTGGTCGTCGATGAAGGTGCTGATCTCCTCGCGCATGGCCGCGCGCATCTCCGCCTCGGGGGAGCGCGGCTTGGGCGCCTCGAGGATGGCGGGCGCGCCCAGGCCGGAGTCGAGGGCCAGCGTCTGCGGCCGGGTGAGCTGGGCCCGCTCGTCGCGGTAGGCCTCGAGCTCGCCGAGGTCGAGCGGGGTGCGCTCGACCTTGCGGCTGCGCCGGGCGAAGATGAACAGCGCCAGGGCGAGCAGCAGGACCAGGCCAACGGTCTTGCCGAGGTTGATGAGGTCGCTGGTGCGCTTGTCCGACTCGGCCTGCGCCAGCTCCTTGGCGGCGTCGGCGGCTGCCTTGGTGTCGAACGGCATCTTGTCGACGGTGACGACGTCGCCGCGCTTGGTGTCCAGGCCGGCGGCCGAGGCTACGAGCGCGCTGATCTGGTTGGGGTCAGCGGAGCCCGCGGTGCGGGCGTCGAGGACGACCGCGACGGTCATCCGCCGGATCTGCCCGGGCGCGGCCGTGGTGTGGGTCTTCTGGGTGCCGACGGCGTTGGTCTGGTCGCCGGACTCCTTGGTGTAGGTGGAGCCGTTGCCCGAACCGCTGGGCACCGAGATGTTGTCCGGGCCGAGCACGCCGCCGACCGCGGCACCGTTGCCCTTGAACGTCTCCTTGCTCGTGCTCGTCTGCAGCGGCACCTGCTTCTTGCCGACGAGGTACTCCTCACGGTCGACCGTCTGCTGGTCGTAGCTGAGGTTGGTGTCCACGCGCACGACCGAGTGGCCGGGGCCGACGACCTTGTCCAGCATCGTCTGCACGGCGGCCGCGGTGGCGTCGGAGGCGGTCCGGCTCTGCTGGGCGCGGGCGTCACTGAGGGCCGAGGAGGCGCCGTCCTGGCCGGCTGCGCTGAGCACCTTGCCGCTGCCGTCGGCGACGGTCACCTGCTGCGGGTCCAGCTTGGGCACCGCGGAGGCGACGAGGTGGACGACGGCCTCGACCTGCGTGCTGCTCAGGGAGGTGCCGGGCGCGGTCTTGACCAGCACCGAGGCGGTCGGCCGGGCGGCGTCGGTGGTGAAGACGTCCTGCTCCGGCAGGGCGAGGTGCACCACGGCCGCCTGGACCCCGTCGACCGACTCGATCGTCTTGCGCAGCTCGCCTTCCAGCGCCCGCTGGTAGGTCACGCGCTGCTGGAAGTCCGAGGTGGTCAGGCTCTGCTTGTCCAGCAGCGAGTAGCCGTCACCGTTGCCCCCACCGGCCGGCAGGCCCTGGCCGCTGAGGTTGATCCGCTGCTGGTACACGTCGGCCTGGGGCACGAGCACCGTCGTCCCGCCGTCCGCGAGCTGGTAGGGCTCCTTGGCGTCGGTGAGCTTGGCCGTGATGGCGGCGGCGTCGGTCGAGGACAGGCTGGTGAACAGCGGCGCGTAGGTCGGCTGGGACACCCAGGACACGAAGAACGCCCCGCCGACGATCGCGGCGACGACGGCGATCGCGGTCATCGTCTTCTGCCCGGTCGTGAAGCCGGAGAACAGGTTCCGGGCGCGCTGGAGCAGCGCGCGGGGGTCGAAGCCGCTCACATCTGCATCCGCATGATCTCGGTGAACGCCTCGACGGCCTTGTTGCGCACGGCGACGGTGAGCTCGGTGGCGACCGACGCCTCGTTCGAGGCGATCATGTAGTCGTGGATGTCGGTGAGGTCACCGGTAGCCGCCTTGACCGCGAGGTTGTCGCTGGTGGACTGCAGGTCCTGGAGCTGCTGGAGGCCGTGGGCGACCATGCCGCCGAAGTCCACGCCGTGCGTGGCGGAAGGCGCGAGCGGGGCGATGCCCTGGGGCACCGGCAGCGCGCCGACGGGCGCGATGGGAGGGATCGTCACGTCACTTCCCCAGCTCGAGCGCAGCCTGGTAGGCGTCCTGCGCGCGCTGCACCACGGACAGGTTCGCCTGGTACGCGCGCTGGGCGATGATCAGCTGGCCCATCTGGTCGGCCAGGTCGATGTCGGGCACGCGCACGTCCCCGTTGGCGTCGGCCATCGGGCTGTCCGGCTGGTGCACCACGCGGCCCTGCGCGTCGCCGAGCTGGATGCCGCCGACCTCGGCGCCGCCGGCGTTGCCGTAGCTGCGCGCCTGCGCCACGACGTAGCGGGCCTGGAACGCCGGGCCACTCGTCGGCGAGACGTCGTTGATGTTGGAGACGTTGTCGGAGACCGCATCCAGCCACTTGCGGTAGACCACGAGGCCGCTGCCGGCGTTCTGGATCGCGTCGAACATGCCCATCAGGCGTTGCCCCCGATCGCCATGTGCAGCCGCTGGAACTTCGCGGTCATGGCTTCGGTGACCAGCTGGTAGGACAGGTTGGTCTGCGTCCCGGCCAGGGTCTCCTCGTCGAGGTTGACGTTGTTGCCGTTGGTGTTCGTCGGCTCCAGCGACCGCGCGAGGGTGGGAGCGGCCGTGCCCGGGTCGCCGCCGGTGGCCAGCGTGCTGCGCAGGCTGTCCTCGAAGTCGACCTTGCCCGCGAGGAAGCCGGGGGTCTCGATGTTGGCGACGTTGTCGGCGATGGTGCGCTGGCGCAGCGCGAGCCCGGACAGGGCCTGGTGCAGCGCGCTCATCGTGGCGTCGCCGAGGGGCTCCGGCATGAAGACAGGTCCTCCAGCAGCTTGGGACAACAGGGGCGGTCCCCTGGCGAGCAGGGGTTGAGGGGGTTCCGCCTGGTCCGTGGCAGCTGCTGGTCGTCCGTGACCGTCCCCCTCTTCGGCGACCCCCCGGGGTATCTGAGGAGTTGTGCCAAGTCCTGACCTGATCCGGTATGCCGGGTGGTCGCCGACAGGGCCGCTCCCGACCCGTTCCCCTCACCTGCGGGCGTTGCGCGCCGATAGGGCGGGTGGACCGCACCGCATGGACGCGACGCGCGAGGGCTCGAGGGAGGGATCGTGTTCGAGCTATCCGAGATGGAGGAGATCGTCCAGGAGTTCCTGGTCGAGTCCCACGAGAACCTCGACCAGCTCGACCGCGACCTGGTCGAGCTGGAGCGTGACCCCGCCTCGCGGGAGCTGCTGGCGGGGATCTTCCGCACCATCCACACCATCAAGGGCACCAGCGGCTTCCTGGCCTTCACCCAGCTCGAGCGCGTCACCCACGTCGGCGAGGGCCTGCTCAGCCGGCTGCGCGACGGGGTGCTGGAGCTCGACTTCGAGCGCGCCGCGGCCCTGCTCGACATGGTCGACGCGATCCGCACGATCCTCGCCGCGATCGAGAGCGGTGGCCAGGAGGGGGACCACGACGTCGCCGCCCTCGTGGCGCAGCTCGAGCGGCTGCAGCAGGCCGACCCCGAGGTCGGGCCGTCCGCCGACCCCGCGGACGCCGGCGACCCGTCACCGGTCGTGACCGCCCCGCCCGAGGAGCTCCCGCTCGAGGCTAGGAGCGCGGTCGCCGAGCACACCATCCGGGTCGACGTCGGCGTCCTCGACGAGCTGATGCAGATGGTCGGCGAGCTGGTGCTGACGCGCAACCAGGTCGTGCAGCAGGCGGGGCGGCTCCAGGACCTGTCGCTGATGCACACCGCACACCGCCTCGACGTCATCGCCGCAGGCCTGCAGGAGGGGGTCATGAAGACCCGCATGCAGCCCATCGGCAACGTGTGGAGCAAGCTGCCCCGCGTCGTGCGGGACCTCGGCGTCACCTGCGGCCGTCAGGTGCGCGTGGAGATGGAGGGACGCGAGACCGAGCTCGACCGGTCCCTGCTCGAGGCGATCAAGGACCCGCTGACGCACCTGGTGCGCAACGCGGTCGACCACGGCATCGAGCCGCCGGAGGAGCGCGTCGCGCTGGGCAAGCCCGCCGAGGGCGTCATCTGGCTGCGCGCCTACCAGCAGGCGGGCAAGGTCCACGTCGAGATCACCGACGACGGGCGCGGCATCGACCCCGAGCGGGTGGGCCTCAAGGCCGTCGACCGCGGGCTCGTCACCCCCGAGCAGCTGGCCCGGCTGTCGGTGGAGGAGACGACGGCGCTGGTGTTCGCGCCGGGCTTCTCCACCGCGGAGCAGGTCAGCAGCGTCTCCGGCCGCGGAGTGGGCATGGACGTGGTGAAGACCAACATCGAGCACATCGGCGGCACCGTCGCGCTGCACAGCGTGGCCGGCTTCGGCAGCACGGTCACCCTGCGGATCCCGTTGACCCTGGCCATCATCCCGGCCCTGACCGTCGCCAGTGCGGGGCAGCGGCTGGCCATCGCGCAGACCAGCGTGGTCGAGCTCGTGGCCGTGCCCGCCGACCAGGTGGCCACCGCGATCGAGGACGTCTCCGGCGCCCCGGTCTTCCGGCTGCGCGGGCGGCTGCTGCCGTTGGTGCACCTCGACGAGGTGCTCGGCCTCCCCCGGCGCCGCGCCAGCGGGGACTCCGTCTCGATCGTCGTCGTCGCCAGCGAGGGCCGGCAGTTCGGCGTCCTCGTGGACCGGGTCCTCGACACCGAGGAGGTCGTGGTCAAACCGCTCTCCTCCCAGCTCGCCCGGATCGGGCTGTATGCCGGGGCCATGCTCACCGGGGACGGGGCGATCTCGTTGATCCTGGACATCCCGGCGCTGGGGCGCCGCACCGGCGTGCTGGGTGCGACCCGCGAGCTGGACCGGTCGCAGGAGGCCGACGCCGTGGCCGCGGACGCCGAGCCGGAGTCCTTCCTGCTCGTCGGCGTCGGCCCGCGACGCCGGGTGGCGATCCCGCTCGACGCGGTGCACCGGATCGAGGAGCTCTCGACCGCCACGCTGGAGCAGGTCGGCGGCCGCGAGGTGATCCAGTACCGCGACGCGATCCTGCCGCTGGCGCGGCTGACGACCGTCATGGGGATCGCCGACGAGCCCGCCGGCGACCGGGTGCTCGTGGTGGTCTACAGCGAGGGTGGGCGCTCGGTGGGCCTGGTGGTCAGCTCGATCCACGACATCAGCGACGACTTCGCCGGCGTCAGCAGCGACGTCGGCGGCCCGGGCCTGCACGGCTCCGTGGTCGTCGGCGCACACGTGGCCGAGCTGCTCGACGTGCGCGGGGCCGTGCTCGCCGCCGACCCGCGGTTCTACGAGCCGGCGGCCCCGGCGGTCCTGGACTGGATGGCGGTGCCGTCGTGAGCGCGCGCCTGCTGTCCTCCTTCGTCGTCGACGACGGCCTCTTCGGCATCGACGTCGCCCACGTGCAGGAGGTCCTCCGCACCCCGGCGATCACCCCGGTGCCCCTGGCCCCGCCCGCGGTGCGCGGCCTGGTCAACCTGCGCGGCCAGGTCGTCACGGTGCTCGACCTGCGCACCCAGCTCGGGCTGCCGACCCCGGTCGAGCCGGGCCTCGTGACCGTCGTGGTCCGCCACGAGGACGACGTCATCGGGCTGGTGGCTGACGCCGCCGGCGACGTCGTCGCGGTCACCGACGAGGACCACGACCCCCGCCCCGACACCCTCACCGGCCCACCGGCCCGGCTGATCAGCGGCACCTGCCGGCTGCCCGGCCAGCTGCTGCTCGTCCTCGACGTGGAGCAGGCGGTGCAGGTGGGCACCCCGGCCTGACCCGGCATACCGGCTCGACGCGCCGCAGGCGCGGACCCCCAGACCACGGATGGAAGAACGAAAGGACCACGGCCATGGCCGACACGACGCCCACGGACGGGCAGACCGCGCCGGAGGAAGCCGTCGACGCCGCCCCCGAGGCACCGCCGACCACGACGCCGGCCCCGACTGCGGCGGCGCGGCGCCGCAAGCGTGACCGCGCCCGCGGGTGGTTCGCCAACCGGCGGATGAACACCAAGATCCTGCTGTCGGTGCTGGTCGTCGCCCTCGTCTCGGTGGGGGTCGCCGGCCTGTCGGTCGCCAAGCTCGCCACCGTCAACGCCTCGGTCGGCAGCCTCTACCACGACAACCTCCTGCCGATCACCCAGCTGGCGGCCACCCAGAAGCTGGCGCAGCAGAGCTGGATCGACATGGCCGCGCTGGCCGAGGCCACCGACAGCAGCAGCCAGCAGCAGTGGGTGAACAAGATCCCCGACGACGACACGGCCCTGGACAACGCCGTCGGCGCCTACATGGCCCACGCCGCGAACAAGGGCCTGGTCAACCAGTTCGAGGTGGTGTGGTCGGACTACCGCGTCCTGCGCAACTCCAAGGCGATCCCGCTGGTCCTGACCGGTGACCGCGCGAAGTACGGCGCGCTGCGCGAGAGCCAGCTGGCCCCGACCACCGCGCGCGCGTTCGCGCTCATCGACCAGATGACCGCCGCCGAGCAGGCGGACGCGCGGCGCACCGTCAGCGCGGCCGGCACGACGTTCAGCAACGCCACCGCGGCGATCGTCGCGGTCCTGCTGGTCGGCGTCGCCCTGGCCGTCGGGCTTGCCCTGTTCATGGCCCGGCTGGTCACCAGCCCCCTGCGCAAGGTGTGCCGGGTGCTGCGCGCCGTCGCCGAGGGCGACCTGACGCAGACCGCCAACGTCACCTCCCGCGACGAGGTGGGTGAGATGGCCACCGACCTCAACACCGCGATCGGCAGCCTGCGCGAGGCGATCGCCACGATGGCCACCAGCGCCACGGCCCTGGCGATCAGCTCCGAGGAGCTGTCGGCCACCAGCCAGCAGATCGCCGCCAGCGCGGAGGAGACCTCGGCCCAGGCCAACGTCGTCGCGGCCGCCTCGGAGCAGGTCAGCCGCAACGTGCAGACCGTCGCCGCCGGCTCGATGCAGATGGGGGCCTCGATCCACGAGATCGCCCAGAACGCCACGGAGGCGGCGCGGGTGGCGCACTCGGCCGTCGTGCACGCCGCCGAGACCAACACCCAGGTCGGTCGGCTCGGGGAGTCCTCCAAGGAGATCGGCAACGTCATCAAGGTCATCACGCAGATCGCCGAGCAGACCAACCTGCTGGCGCTCAACGCCACGATCGAGGCGGCCCGGGCGGGCGACGCCGGGCGCGGCTTCGTCGTCGTGGCCAACGAGGTCAAGGAGCTGGCCCGGGAGACCGCCCGGGCGACCGACGACATCGCCCACCGGGTGCAGGCCATCCAGGGCGACACCGACGTGGCGGTCCGTGCCATCGGCGAGATCGGCGACATCATCGGCCGGATCAGTGACTTCCAGACCACCATCGCCTCGGCGGTGGAGGAGCAGACGGCGACGACCAACGAGATGAACCGCAACGTCAACGAAGCCGCCACCGGCAGCACCGAGATCGCCCAGAACATCAACGGTGTCGCCACGGCGGCCGAGACCACCACGGCCGGGGTCGCCCAGACGCAGCAGGCGGCCGCCGAGCTGGCGCACCTGTCCAGCGACCTGCACCAGCTGGTCTCGCACTTCCGCTACTGACCCGTGCCGCGCGCCTCCTGCCGCCCTCGAGCCGGACTGGGGGCGCGCGATACCGGCCGTGCACGGCTGCTCGACGACGGCGGCGGACCGGTCCCTCCCGGGGGCTCAGGTCCGCCGCCGTCGGGTCGATAGGACAGCCGAAGGCATGGGCCCGTGGCCCCGGAACCGGTGCACAGGAGGGTCGATGCTCGCTCTCGTGGTGGACGACTCGCGCGCGATGCGGATGATCCTGCGCCGCATCATGGTCGGCCAGGGCTACGAGGTTCTCGAGGCCGGCGACGGCCAGGAGGCGCTGGACCTGCTCGCCGGGGGCGTGCGCCCGGACATCGCGCTGGTGGACTGGAACATGCCGGTCATGGACGGCCTGGCCTTCGTCGCCGTGTGCCGCTCGACGGCGGAATACCGCGGGATCACGCTGATGATGGTCACCACCGAGAGCGAGCGCGCCCAGATCGTCCGGGCGCTGGCCGCCGGCGCCCACGACTACGTCATCAAGCCGTTCACCCCCGACACGATCACCGCCAAGCTGCACGTCCTGGGCCTGGCCGGCGCCCCGCGATGAGCCGCATCGGCGTCCTCGTCGTCGACGACTCGGTCGTCGTGCGACGCCTCGTCACCGAGGCCCTGTCGGCCGACCCGGCGCTGGAGGTGCTCGGCACCGCCGCCAACGGGCAGGTGGCGCTGGCCAAGCTGGACCAGCTCGCCCCCGACTGCGTCGTGCTCGACATCGACATGCCGGTCATGGACGGTCTGGAGACGCTGCGCCGGATCCGGCTCAACCGCCCGCACCTGCCGGTGGTGATGTTCAGCCAGCTCACCGAGCGCGGCGCGAGCGCCACCCTGGACGCCCTGGCGTTGGGCGCCAGCGACTACCTGGCCAAGCCGGCGAACGTCTCCAGCGCCCCCGAGGCGCTGGACGTCGTGCGCTCCCAGCTCGCCCCGAAGATCATCGCCCTGTGCGGGCGCCCGTTCACGCCGCGGCTGGCCACGGACACGACCGTCGCAGGCGGGGTGCTCGCCGCCGGCGCCGACGGCGCTCCGGCCGCCCCCAGGGCACCCCACCGGGTCGACGTGGTCGTCATCGGCGCCTCCACCGGGGGCCCCAGCGCCCTGGAGGAGGTGCTCCCCGCGCTGCCCGCCGACCTGCCGGTGCCGGTGCTGGTGGTCCAGCACATGCCGCCGATGTTCACGCGGCTGATGGCCGAGCGGCTCGACCGCCGCTGCGCCCTGGAGGTGCGCGAGGCCACGCATGGCGCCGTCATCCAGCCCGGCCAGGTGCTCATCGCGCCCGGGGACAAGCACCTGACCATCGCCCGGCGCGAGGTCCACGTCTACGTGCGGCTCACCGACGACCCGCCGGAGAACTACTGCCGCCCCGCCGTGGACCCGCTGTTCCGCTCGGCCGCCGAGGTCCACGGCCCCGGCACCCTCGCCGTGGTCCTCACCGGCATGGGCAACGACGGTCGCCGCGGCTCCGCGGCGGTCTACAGCCGCCACGGCCGGGTCCTCGCCCAGGACGCGGCCTCCTCGACCGTCTGGGGTATGCCGGGTGCGGTCGTGGGCGCGGGCCTCGCCGACCGGGTCCTCCCCTTGGGCCAGATCGCCGAGGTCCTGCTCGCGGCCGTCGCCGAGGGTCGCTCCGAGTTCCGTCCCCCGGCCCGCTCGCCCGAGCCGCCCCTGGCGGCAGGAGGCCGGCCATGAGCATCGCCAGCGGCGACTTCGACTTCGTCTCCCACCTCGTCCAGCGGGAGGCAGCCATCTCCCTGCCCAAGGGCAAGGAGTACCTCGTGGAGGCACGGCTCCTGCCCGTGGCGCGCGATACCGGTCTGGGGTCGTTGCCCGCGCTGGTCGCGGAGCTGCGGCTGGACGACAACGGCGAGCTGCGCCGCCGGGTCGTGGACGCGATGACCACCAACGAGACCTCGTGGTTCCGGGACCGCGCGCCCTTCGAGGCGCTGGCCGGCGACGTGCTGGACCGGCTGCTGCCGGCCCGCCGCTGCCAGGGGTCGCTGCGGGTCTGGTCCGCCGGGTGCTCCTCGGGGCAGGAGCCGTACTCGATCGCGATGGCCGTCGCGGACCGGGTCGCCGCCGCCGGCGTGCGCCTGGACCTGCTGGCCACGGACCTGTCCGAGCAGATGCTCACGCGGGGGCGGGCCGGGCGCTACACCGACTTCGAGATGAAGCGGGGGCTGCCGCCCGAGCTGCGGGAGCAGCACTTCACCCGCGTCGAGGACTCGTGGCAGGTCAGCGACACGTTGCGCTCGATGGTGACCTTCCGGCAGCTCAACCTCGCGGCGCCCTTCCCGCCGCTGCCCACCATGGACGTGGTGTTCCTGCGCAACGTCCTCATCTACTTCGACCCTGAAACCAAGGTCCGCGTGCTCGACCACGTCCGGCGGCTGCTCGCCCCGGACGGCTACCTCTTCCTGGGGGCGGCCGAGACGACGATCAACGTCGACGCGCGGTTCAGACGGATCACCGTGGGCGGCGCGACCGTGTACCGCCTCGACGGGAAGGCGGCGGCATGACGCTGGACCCCAAGGACATCGCCGAGATCGAGGAGATCGCCCGCGACGTCTGGAGCTCGTTGCTCGGGCTGACCGTGACGGCCGCGGCCGCGCCGGTCGCCTGCCCGGAGGAGGTCGTGACGGCCGTGGTCACCGTGGCCGGTGACGCGCCCGGCGCCGTCTCGGTGCAGACCTCCGGCGCCGGCGCGCGCGAGGCGGCCGCGGCGATGTTCATGATGGGTGCCGACGAGGTCGGCCCCGCCGAGGTCGCGGACGCGATGGGCGAGCTGACCAACGTCGTCGGTGGCAACGTCAAGACGCTGCTGCCCGGCTCCAACCGGCTCTCCCTGCCGGTGGTCCTGGGCGGCGCCGACGCGGACCCGCGCGACCTGGCCACCCCCGCCCTCGCCGAGGTCTTCCTCACCTGCGACGGCGAGCCCGTCCTCATCGCCCTGCACCGCCTGACCGCCCCCGAGACCGGGACCCCGTCCGCCGCCACCGCTCCTGAACGGATCCTCTCCTGATGCACATCCTCGTCGTCGACGACAGCCGCGCCATGCGCATGATCGTGGTCCGCACCCTGCGCCAGGCCGGCTTCGAGGGACACCAGATCAGCGAGGCCGCCGACGGGCGGGAGGCGTTCGAGGCGGTCCACGAGACCCGGCCCGACCTGGTCCTCTCGGACTGGAACATGCCCAACATGACCGGCATCGAGCTGATCCACGCGCTGCGCCGGGCGGGCGACGAGACGCCGTTCGGCTTCGTCACCTCCGAGGGCTCGCCCGAGATGCGCGAGCGGGCCGAGGCCGCGGGGGCCCTGTTCCTCATCGCCAAGCCGTTCAACGCGGACACGTTCCGCGACGCGCTGCTGCCGGTCCTGGCCTGAGCGTCCGGGTCTGCTGCCGATGACCGTCCTGCCTGCGCCCAAACGCATCCGCGACCTGTTCGCCGACCTGCTCGGCCGTGACGTCGAGGTCTCCCCGTGCCTCGAGCCGGTCGTGCCCTCGATCATCCGGCCCTGCGCGATCGCGGTCTACGTCACCGACGACGTGAAGACGGGCGCGCTGGTGTGCACCGACCTCGAGCTGGCGGCGCGGGCGGGGGCGGCGCTGTCGCTGGTCCCGCCGGCCGGGGCGGACGCCGCGATCGAGGGGCGCTACATCCCGCAGAACCTGCTCGACAACTTCTCCGAGGTCGTCAACGTCTTCGCCGGGCTGTTCAACGTGCCGAACGCCCCGCACCTCAAGCTGTGGTCGGTCGTCGCGCCGGACGAGCTGCCGCCGCCGGACCTCGTGCCGGTCGTGCGACGGCTCACCCGCCGGATCGACCTGCGCCTGGCGATCGATGGCTACGGCCTCGGCCACCTCGCCGTCGTCCTCCCCACCTAGCCGCAGGCCGGGCGGTTCTGCACGCGCCTTCCCCCGAGGGCATCGAGCCCCCGCTTTGCCCGCCGACCCTCCACCCGCTCCGCGAACCCCGCGGGCGCCCCGTGGGTCGACGGCACTACGCGCGGGTTCCCGGGTATGCCGTGTGCGCGCCTCCCCCAGCACGCGGAATGTGGCGGGTGCTCACCTCCCCTTCCGGGCCGGGGACGACGGAGGCCGCCTCCCGGCTGGGAGGCGGCCTCACGGCATACAGGGGGTGTCGTCAGCGCAGGAAGTCCATGAGCGACGGCTGGATGATCTTGGCCGTGGCGCCGAGCGCCGCCTGGTAGGCGTTCTGCTGGATCTGCAGGTCGACGATCGTCTTGGGCAGGTCGATGCTCTCGGCATTGGCGAGGCCCTGGGTGACGGTGTCGAGGTGGGCATCCCCGAGCGTCTGGACGCTGGTGAGGCGGTTGAACTTCGCGCCGACCGTGCTCTGCACTGAACGCATCGTCTCGGCCGCCTTGTCCAGGTCGCCGAGGGCGGTGTTGAGGTCGCTGACGTTGCCGGCGCGCAGGGCCGTCGAGATCCGCTCGAGGACACCGGGGCTCACCCCGTCAGTGCCCTTGAGCAAGTCACTGAACGCCGCGTTCCCGGTGATGTTGACGGCGAGCACACCGGACTTCGGGTCGCCCGAGACCTGACGGGTCACCTGTCCGTTGTTGCCCACGTATGCGCCGTTCTGGTCGAACGCCACGGTCCCGGTGACCGTTCCGGCGAAGATCGGCTTGCCAGCGTACTGGGTGTTGCCGAGCTGGATGAGGCCCTGACGCAGCTGGTCGACCTCGTCGGCCATGGCCCCGCGCTCCTCGACGCCGTTGGTGCCGTTGGCCCCGGAGACCACGAGCTGGCGGACGCGGTCCATGTACGCCGTGGTCTGGGTCAGGGTGCTGTCCGCGGTCGAGAGCCACGCCAGGCCGTCGTCGATGTTGCGGGAGAACTGCGTGGTCCGCTGCTTGTCGGCGCGCAGCTGCATGGCGTTGACGGTGTCGACCGGGGAGTCGGACGGCCGGTTGAGCCGGCGACCCGACGACAGCTGCTCCTGGGTGCGCTGCAGCCGGGTGAGGTTGGTCTGCAACCCCTCGAGCACGCCGCGGGCCAGGGTCCCCTGCGTCACGCGAAACGACATGTCAGTCCTGCCTTCAGCGGGTCATGTTGATGAGGGTGTCCAGCGTGGAGTCGATGGCCGAGATGAACTTGGCCGCCGCCTCGTAGGAGTGCTGGTAGTTCACGAGGTTGGTCATCTCCTCGTCCAGGCTCACGCCCGAGGCGCTCGTCCGGGCGTCCTCGAGCTGGCTGGCGACCGTCCCCTGCAGATCGGCCTGCCGGTTGACGCTCTGCGCCTGCACCCCCAGCTGGACCATGAGGCCGCGGTAGGCCGCGTCCGCCCCTTGGGGGGCGGGCAGGCTGGAGAGCTGCCCCATGAGGATCGCGTTGGCGCCGTCGGACTCGGTGGACAGCGGCGAACCGGAGGCGGCCACGCCGTCCGGGCTGGTCAGCACCACAGCCATGTCTGCGGCACCGCTGCCACCGAAGACCGGCTTGCCCTGCGCCGCCGGGACGCCCGCAGCGGGCGCGACGGTCCGGTCGTAGCCGGCGGCCTGCTGCCCGTTGACCGCGGTCATGACCTTCCCTGCGATGTCGTCCAGAGAGGTGAGGTATCCCGGGAGGGTGGCGTTCACGCCGTCGAGGAGTCCCTGGACGCTGCCCCCGCCCACCGCGGCCGACCCGTCCGCGGCCCAGGTCAGCGACAGCTCACCGGACTGGCCGGCCGTGTGGGTCGACGGGCCCGAGAGCGCGAGCTCCCGGATGCGGTCGCCGGTAACGAGCGGGCTGCCACCGAGGGCCACGTTGACGACGCCATCGGCCCCGGCCGTCGCGGTCGCGCCGATGGCCTGGCCGAGCTTCATCACGAGCGCGTCGCGCTGGTCGGACAGCTCGTTGGCCGGGTTGCCTGCGGTCACCGCCGAGCGGATCGCGCCGTTGAGCCGGGCGACGTCAGCGGCCATGGCATTGACGTCGGACACCGTTGCCGCGAGCTGCTCGCGAGTGTCGAGCCACTGCTGGTTCAACCGGCTGCTCAGTCCGTTGAAGGTGCTCGCCAGGGCACTGGCCTGCTGCAGCATCTGGGAGCGGGGGGCGTCACTCGTCGGGTCGTTGGCGATGTCGTGCCAGGAGCTCCAGAAGGAGGAGAGCTGCGCCTGCAGCCCGGTGTCGCTCGGCTCACCGAACGTGGTCTCGATGTCGGCGTAGGTCTGCTTCGCCGCGCTCAGGTGGGAGAGGTCCCCCTGCGCGGACAGCGCCCGGGCCTCGGCGAACTCGTCACGGATCCGGGTGATGCCGGTGATGACCACCCCGTCGGCGGGGGCGGCGCTGCGCGACCACAGGGACGGCACGACCGAACCGCCGGCGGCGACCTGCTCAACACGCTGCCGGGAGTAGCCGGCCGTGTTGGCGTTGCTGATGTTCTGGCCGGTCACGTCCATGCCGCGCTGCGCCGCCGAGAGCGCACGCGCCCCCAGTCCCAGGCTGGAGAAACCAGACATCACACCTACCTTGTCGCCGCTGACGTTGTGCCCCTGCACCGGTCCTATCGGCCCGGACGCAGGTCACCTGAGGCGGTCAGACCATCCGGTCGAGGTATGCCGTGCGGGCGGTCCCGTCGCCGGCCATGCTGCGCGCCAGGGCCAGATGGCGGCCGGTCGTGCCCAGCTGCGCGACGACGCGGTCGCCGAGAAACCCGGCCCGGATGAGCAGCCTGCTGGCGCGGTCGGCGTGCTCGGCGGACATGGGCCCGATGCCGACCGGCGGGGTGAACGTCGCCAGCTCGGCAGCCGGGTCCTCGTCGAGCTGTCGCTCCTGCTCGGCCAGGCAGGCCTCGAAGTCGTCGAGGACCTGGTCCCAGCGGGCGACGTGCCCCAGGTGCAGCACCTCCTCGCTCAGGTCACCGCTCATGCGTGAGCGACCTGCACGGGTGCGATCGGTGTCTGCGCGTTCGCCGCCTCGTGCCAGGCCTCGCGCAGCGGCTCGACGATGTCGCGGCACTCCGCGACGATGGCCGCGTTCTTGGCGGTGTTCGCGGCGATGAGCCGCTCGAGCAGCCAGGCGTAGAGGTTGGCCAGGCCATCCCCCTCGGGCCAGGTGGTCAGGTCGAGGCTGGAGGCGAGCTCGTGAACGATCGCCTGGGCGTGCACCAGCTCGTGGTGGGCCGCCTCCAGGTCGGGGACCGCGAGGGCGAGCTCGGCGGCGCCGAGGTCGCGCACCAGTCGGTCGTAGAGCATGGTCACCAGGCGCGCCGGGGAGGCCGTGGACACGGAGTCCCGGGCGTAGCGGCTGCGCATCAGGGCTGCGGTGGTCATCTCGTTCCCCCTACTTGCTCGAGGTGCTCGGGGTCGTCAGCGAGCCGAGCTGCCCGGCGAGCCACTGGCTCTGTGACTGCAGCTTCCCGAGCGCCGTCTCGAGGGCGGCGTACTGCGTCTGCAGCGTCTGCTGCCGCAGCGTCATGCGGTCCTCGAAGGCGGCGATCTGGTCGGTGTAGTCCTTGATGCTGGCCTGCTCACTGGTGATCTGCGCCGTGAGGTAGCCGTCGAACGGATCGGACGCCTGCTTGGCCTGGTCCCGCAGGGACTGCGCCATCGAGGTCATCGTGGTCTGGACGCCGGTGGGGTCCTTGGCGTAGGCGTCCAGGAACTTCTGCCGGTCGAACGCGATGGTGCCGTCCTTCTGGACGCTGACACCGTTCAAGGCGGGGGTGCTGGCCGACGAGCCGATGACTCCGTCGGTGATGCGCTGGGCCAGGTCGGAGACCATCGAGTTGCCGAGCAGGGGCTGAGCGGTCTTGGTGTTGCTGTCATAGGCGCTGTTGCGTCCGATGAACGACAGTGCCGAGTTCGCCGCGTCCACGAGGGCCTGCATCTTGTCGGCCATGCCGCTCGCGTCGCTGGCCACGGAGACCGTGACCGCCGTGGCCGGGTCTGCCTTCAGCGCCGTGATCGTCACGCCGGGCAGCAGGGTGCTCACCGCATTGGTGGACGACGTGACGTCGAATCCCGAGCCGGCGGGGCCGACGTGCAGGACGGTGTCGGTGCCTGCGCTGAGCTGTTGCAGAGAGCCCAGTGCCGGCGCAGCGCTGCTGGCGGAGGCGTTGAGCGTGATCACGGAAGCCGATCCGGTCGTCGTCGAGGACACCTGAAGGCGGAACGACGAGGCGCTCGCCCCGACAACGGTTGCCTGCAGGCCCGAGGTGGAGCTCGATGCGTTGATGGCGCTGGCGATGTCGGCCATGGACCCGCTCACCGACGTCACCGTCGCGGTGCCTACCTGCAGCCCTGCGATGTTGGCCGACAGGGTGTCGCCATTCGTGCCCGTGAGGACCGTCTGCGCGGGCGGGCTGGCTCCCAGAGGGTTGTCATGTCCATCGAGCGCAACGTGGTAACCGTCGGCCTGGTTCGTCACGACGAGGATGTGGGGGCCTGCAGCGAGGTGCGCACCCGATGTGGTGTCGAAGTCGAGGCCGGAGAAGCCAACCGCGGCTGCTCCCTTGCTCAGCAGGATGGGGCCGTTGGTGACGGGCGTCGTGGCGGACGTCTGGCTCCCGTTGAAGACTACGGAGGCAGCGGTCGCGACCGCGTTGACGGTGAAGGTGGCCGATCCGGGGACCGCCGTCGAGCTGCTGAGCGCCGTGGCCAGCGACGTGTTGGAGGACGTCGCGACGGTGCCCTTCCAGGCTGAGGTCGTGAGCACGGAGTCCGGCGCGAAGGCGGTTGCGGCGGTCTGCAACGCGCTCACGAGGCTGTTGAGGCTCTGGAGGACGGAGGCCCGGTTGGAGGCGTCGGACTTGCCCTGGGTGAGCTGCTGCTCCGGCAGTCGCTCGACCGCCATCAGCTGCTGGATGATCTGCGTGGTGTTCAGGCCGGAGACAAGGCCGTCGACGCTCGATCCCATTGCCATCCAGTCCTTTCCGTCATGTGGTGCTGGTTGGCCCTCCGGGGCGCCCGCTGGTGTCGGACGCCCCGGAGGACACGTTCATCTCAGCTGGGTCAGCCGAGCAGCTTCAGCACCGACTGCGGGGCCGAGTTGGCCTGCGCCAGCATCGAGACGCCGGCCTGCTGCAGGATCTGCGCCCGGGTGAAGGACGTCATCTCCTTGGCCATGTCGGTGTCGCGGATGCGGGACTCCGACGCCGAGGCGTTCTCCGCCGCAACGCTGAGGTTGTTGATCGTGTGCTGCAGGCGGTTCTGGTAGGCACCCAGGTCAGCGCGGTCGCTGGAAACCGTGTTGATCGCGGTGTCGATCGTCGCGATCGCGGTGTTCGCGTTGGCCTGCGAGGTCACGTCCACCGCGTTGACACCGAGGGTGGTGGTGTCCGCCTTCGCGATGGTCACCCCAATGTTCTGCGTGGTGTTGGCGCCGATCTGGAACGTGAACTTGCCGGTACCGTCGCCACCGGTGCCGTCGAGCAGGTTCTGCTTGTTGAACTGCGTGGTGCCGGCGATGCGGTCCAGCTCCGCGTTGAGCTGCGTCACCTCGGTCTGGATCGCCGTGCGGTCGGACGAGGTGTTGGTGTCGTTGGCCGACTGCACAGCCAGCTGGCGCATGCGCTGCAGGATGGAGTGCGACTCGTTCAGGGCGCCTTCAGCGGTCTGGATGAGGCTGATCGCGTCCTGCGCGTTCGCCGTGGCCTGGTTGAGGCCGTTGGCCTGCGCACGCAGCTTCTCGGAGATGGCCAGACCGGCAGCGTCGTCGGCGGCGCGGTTGATGCGCAGACCGGAGGAGAGACGCTCGAGGCTGGTCGACATCGCACCCTGGGTCGAAGCCAGGTTGCGGTAGGCGTTCATCGCCGCAATGTTGGTGTTGATCTGAAGACCCATGGTGGTTCCTCCTTGGATGGGGTCCCGGAGACCCCATCCGTGGTGTCCCCGTGGCGTCACCCTCCGGTGCCGCCGGCTGCCTCATCGGCGACCACCCGGCATACCTGAGGACTTGCCCGCCGATGGCAGGCAAAGAGTTGGTCAAGCCGTGTGCTCGACCGGAACCCGTTGCGGCACAGGCAGGCTCAACCGCGCGCGGTATGACGAGCGGCCGGCGATGTGCGCGTAGTACGCCTCCCGGCGCCGCGCCACGACACCCCCGGACCGCGGCACCGAGACCATGTCGGGGTCGAGCTGAGAGTTCATCCCGTCGCGCAGCATGGCCAGCGCCTCGGCCCGGATCTGGGAGATGCGCGACTCCGTGACCCCGAGCTGCTCGGCGATCTCCTTGAACGGACGGTCCTCGAAGAAGCAGCCCTCGACGACGACCCGCAGCCGCTCGGGCAGCGCGTGGACCGCGTCCCGCAGGTACGCCTGGCGCTCCCGCTCGACGATCGCCGCCTCGGGCGTCTCGGAGGTCGCGGGCAGCACGGCATCCGCGGCGGAGTCGGCGGTGAGCTGGTCCAGGCGCAGCACCACGGACTGGTGCAGGTCGGCCTGCATCCGCTCGAGCTCGGCGAGCTCGATCCCCATCTCGGCAGCGGTTTCCGACGTCGAGGGCATCCGGCCGAGCTTGGCGGCCAGCGCGTCCTGGGCGACGTCGCGGGCCCGGACGCGGGTCCGCAGGGAACGCGTCGCCCAGTCGGCGGAGCGCAGCTCGTCCAGCAGGGCACCCTTGATCCGCCGCGCGGCGAAGCGGGCGAACGGCACGCCGTAGGACTCGTCGAAGGTGCGGGCCGCCGTCACCAGTGCGGCCATGCCGGCCGAGACCAGGTCGTCGAGGTGGACGTGTCCGGGCAGGCGGGCCGCCACCGTGCGGACCTCCATGTGCACGAGCGCGAGGTGGGCGCGGCAGAGTTCCTCTTCGCCGGCATGTGGTGCATGCTGTGCGGGGGCATCGGGGGATGTCACGTCCGCGAAAGTAAGTGTTACTGATGCGTCAAATATGCGGAATGAAGTCAACCAGCGGTAAAGAACTACAAATGGCTCAATGGGGCCATGGGGCATGACCCACTCGGACTAGTTAGCCCCTGACCTGCACTGATGCCCATAATCCTCAACGTTTCACCGTCCCAGCCGATGGGGGTCCCGTGACCGACCACCGCCCCGCCTCGATGCCGTCGGGCCTTGACGCCGAGACCGAGACGGCTCTGGCCAATGTCTCCTCGGCCCTGTGGCGGGTCCGCGAGCTGCTCGACCTGCTGACTTTCAAGCTCGAGGAGGAGCAGGCGCTGCTGGCCGTCGGCCGGGCCAAGTGGCTGGGCCGCGCGACCTACGAGGTCGAGCTCGTGCTGGAGGAGATCCGCCAGGCCGAGCTGCGCCGGGCCGTCGAGCTCGGCCCGGTGACCGAGGCCCTGGGCCTGGACGCCAACGCCTCGCTGCGCGAGGTCGCCGAGGCCGCCCCGAGCCCGTGGGACGACGTCCTCACCGACCACCGCAACACCCTGGTCGCCGCCACCGCCGAGATCAGCGCGCTCGCCCACGCCAACCGCGACCTGCTCGACAGCAGCTACCGCGCGGTCCAGGAGGCGATGGGCCGGTTCGCCGAGAGCCCGGAGGGCCCGACCTACACCGCAGCCGGGTCCCCGGCAGCCCAGCCGGCACACCGGCTCTTCGACCAGTCCTCCTGAGCCGCCGAGCTCGAGGTCACCAGAACCGTGACGCCCCAAGCCGATTCGCCCCCGCTGAAGTGAGAGACACCGTGAGCCAGATGACGGCGACGCAGAACCCCGCCGGAGACGCCCTCCCGCAGCTGTACTTCCACTCCGGCATCGTCGGCTTCCCCGAGGCGCAGCGCTTCGCCCTCGTCGAGGATGGCGACGGCGTCTTCGAGCTGCAGTCCGCCGACGAGGCCGGCCCCGACTTCGTGGTCGTCGCGCCGCACGGGTTCTTCCCCGACTACGCCCCGGTCATCGACGACGCCACCGCCGAGCGCCTGGAGCTGCAGTCCGCCGAGGACGCGCTGCTGCTGCTCGTGGTCACCCTGCGCGAGCGGCCCGAGGACGCCTCCGCGAACCTGCTCGCCCCGCTGGTGGTCAACCACCGCACGCGTCAGGCCGCCCAGGTCGTGCTCACCGGGCAGGACCTGCCGCTGCGCGCGCCGCTCCTCAGCGCCTGAGGGACCCGCCCGCCACGGCAGTGAGCCGTCGGCGCGCATAGGCTGACGTCACTGGTTCCGCTTCTGCAGAAAGGACTCTCGCGTGCTGGTGCTCAGCCGTCGCCCGCAGCAGAGCTTCGTCATCGGCCACGACATCGTCATCACGGTGCTCGAGGTCAACGGCGACAACGTGCGGATCGGCATCAAGGCCCCCCGCGACGTCGACATCCACCGCGAGGAGGTCTACCTCGAGCTGCAGCAGGCCAACCAGTCCGCTGCCTCGCCCTCCGCGGGCGCCCTGGCGGCCTTCACCCGACGGGCGTCGAAGACGGACGCTGACGAGTCTGCGCCGAAGGCTCCTCCAGCCGGCTGACCCGCCACCCGGCCGCCGTCGCGACCGCCCCGAAGCAGGCGATGGCCACGGCGCGCAGCCACCACGTCCCGGCGTCGGTCCCCGACCCGAGGCCGTGCAGGAAGGCGACCGGCCACACGCCGTAGCCGAGCCAGTGCAGGCCCCGCCACACGGCATACCGGATGTGCTTGCGCAGCAGGCTCGTCGCGACCACGACCACCAGCAGGTCCAGCGCCAGCGTGCCCAGGCCCCACCACAGCGGCTGCCTCGACAGGAACGGCACCACGAGGTCGACGGCGCGCAACTGGGCCACCGGGTCCAGCCACAGCGAGCCGAGGTGGACCGCCAGCAGCAGCGTCGCCGCCAGCGAGGCGCGACGGTGGATCTCGGTGAGCGCGAACCGCGGCAGCTCGCGTGACCTGAGGCGGCCGCCGGTCAGGATCCCGAGCACGACGCCGGCCGTCAGCAGGATGAGGGTCGCGACCCCCGTGCCCCGGCCCAGCAGCCACAGTGCGGTGCTCATGCCGACACCGGTATGCCGTGCCGCACCTCGGCCGCGGACGGCCAGCCCCCGAGGTGGTGGACCTCGCCGTCCTCGGCGACCAGCCGCGCCTGGAGGCCTTGGACGACCAGGGATCCGGGTGCCGAGCGACCGAGCACCAGCGCCGCGGTGGACCAGGTGTTGGCCGTGACGCAGTCGCCGGCGACCACCGACACCGAGCGCCACACCGGCTCGACCGGCTGACAGGTCGCCGGGTCGAGGACGTGGTGCAGCTCGCGGCCGTCCTCGCGCCACTGCCGCGAGCGGGTGCTCGAGGTGGCCAGGGCCGCGCCCGCCGGCAGCCTCACGAGGGCCGCTGGGTCCTCGGTGCGGTCCTGGACGAGCACCTGCCAGCCCCGGCGCGGTGCGGGACCGGCGGTGGCGATGTCGCCGCCGAGGCTGACCATGACGCCGAGGTCGAGCTGCTCTGCCACCACCTGGGCGCACCGGTCGGCGGCCCACGCCTTGGCGGTGGCGCCGAGGTCGAGCTGCACGCCATCGGGCACCTGCACGGTCAGCGCGTCGAGGTCGAGGTCGACCCGCCGCCAGCCGGGGGCGGGTCGGCGGACCACCCGCACCGCGAAGCCGTCGGTGCCGGCCGACCGGAGGAGCTCACCGAAGTCGCGGTCGTAGCCGAGGTCGGCGAGGGCGCTGCCCAGCGTCGGGTCCACGGCGCCGTCGGTCTCCCCGGCGGCGCTCAGGGCGGCCTCGAGCAGTGCGGCCAGGGTCGGGCTGATGTGGGTCACGCGACCACCGCGCCGGGCGAGCCGGCGGATCTCGGAGTCGGCGCGGAACCGGCTCGCCGCCAGCTCGACCGCCGCCAGTTCGTGGTCGACGATCCGCCGGGCCGAGGGCAGCGCGTGCGGGTCCTCGACGGCGACGCGCGCCGTCGTCGACCAGAGCGCCCACTCGTAGGCCGGCCCGCGCAGGGTCAGGTCCATCACGAGCCCCCGCTCTGCGCCTGCGGGGCGCCGCTGCTGACGCCGACCTGCCACGGCGAGCTCGAGGCGCTGCTCCCGGAGGAGTCGGTGCTGCTCGACGAGGCAGAGGTCGCCGTCGTGGTCGCCGCCGACGACTGGTGGGCGAGCACCACGGCCGCACCGGTGGCGGCGACGCTGGCGCCGACGAGCGCGGCGGTGGCCTGGCGGATGCGGAGCGCTCCGCGCTCGCGTGCGCTGTTCATGGGGTCCTCCGGGAGTGGCTGGGCTGGTGTGTCCACCCTCGAAGCCACCCCTGTGCCCCGGCTGTGCCAGGCCTGTCGCCTCCGTCAGACCTCGACCCAACGGGGTCGTGACGGAGGTCGTGACCGAGGTCGTGACGGTCGACCCGCCGCGATCGGATCGACCGTCACCGTCTCCGTGACGACCGCGCGGCGCTCAGACCTCAGAGCTCGGGGCCCTGGGCGCGCAGGCGCTCGACCTCCGACATCGCCTCACGCAGCCCGCTCAGCCACTCGTCGGTGTGCTGCCCGACCAGTCGCACGCACCACGCGAGCGCCTCGGAGCGCGAGCGCGCCACGCCGGCGTCGACGAGGGTGTCGAGCACCTGCCGCTCGCTCTGGCGCAGCCGGGTCATCGCCGGCACGGACAGGTGCGTGAACAGCCGGCCGGTGTCGCCGATGCGGGCGCCCCAGGAGACCGTGCGCCCGTAGCGGGCCTGCGCCTGGTCGGCGATCTTCATCCGCTGCTCGCGGGTGTCCTCGCGCCAGCGACTGATCCGGCCCTCGGCCGCTGCCGGGTCGTCACTGTCCGGCGCCGGCAGGTCACCGATGACGGTGATCTCCTCGCGGTCCACGGTGACGTCGGGGGCGCCGGTGAACCACTCGTCGGGCAGCCGGCCCGCGAACCAGCCGGCCGCGTCGCTGGCATCGGGCAGCTCGGCCTGCTGCCAGCCGCCGGGTCGTCCGTAGCCGCCACGGCCACGGGGGGAACTCTTCTGGTGTGCCATGACGGCCTCCTCAAGGGATTTGCTTACGTGATTACACGCTTACAAACCATCGGAACGCAAGACCCCGGCCCGCGATTCCCCACCCGCCGAGGGACGTCACGGCCCGGGCTACGATCCGCGGCGTGCCCACCACGCCGACCGGCCCGGACCCCACCGACCCGACGCCCCTGGTGACTTACCCGCTGCGCTGGCCGCCGGCTCTGCTCGAGGCGTTCCTCGTGCCCGGCCTCGGCGGCCTCCTGGTCACCGTCGTGGTCGACCCTTGGCCGATCGGCCTGCTGCTCGGCGTGGCCCTTGCCGCGTCGTTCGGCGCCCTCAGGCTGGCCCGGGCACGCCGTCGCACGCTGACCGTCACCGACGACGGCCTGCTCCTCCAGCGCGACCGCTACGGACTGAGCGCGCGCTGGGAGGACGTGACCGGCATACAGCACCGGCGGTTGGCCGGGGTGCTGCCCGTGGACGAGCTCCTCCTCACCGACCGCGAGCTGGTCGCCCGCACCAGCACCGGCACCGAGCGCGAGCTGCCCGACGGGCTCGACGAGCACCCGGCCAGCCGGCGCGTGCAGGTGAGCCTCTACGACAAGGGCTGGCGCACCGACCCGATCGGGGAGGAGCTGCGCCGCAGCGGCGTCCTGCCCGCCTGAGCGGGCGCGGGTCAGTCGGTCAGTCGGCGCCGAGGCGCCACTTCCGCGGCACTGCGGGCCGTTCGGCCGCCGACCGCTCGATGCAGAACTCGTTGCCCTCGGGATCGGCCAGCACCACCCACCCGGTCCCGTCGGCGTTGCGGCGGTCGTCGGTGATCCGCGCACCGAGCGCCACGACCCGCTCGACCTCCTCGTCGCGGGTCCGGTCGGTCGGCTCGAGGTCGGGGTGCACCCGGTTCTTGGCGGTCTTGCCCTCGGGCACCGGGATGAACAGCATCGTCGGCCGCTGCCCCGGCGAAGGCGGGAACGCCGGTGCGATGAGGACCTCGGGGTCGTCGTCGTAGTAGACGTTCCACCCCAGCACCTGGGCCCAGAACCACGCCAGCCCCCGGGCATCAGCGCAGTCGACGGTGAGGTTCTGCAGCCGGCTCGTCATGCGCCACATCATGGCCCGCAGCCGGCGCCCGGGCAGGTCGAACGCCGCAAGACCGCCGGCCTCGGGCAGGATCGGCGCCATGAGCGCACCCCACGTCCTGTTCATCGGCGGCACCGGCGTCATCAGCTCGGCCTGCGTGCGCCGCGCCGTCGCGACCGGCTGGCGCGTCAGCGTGCTCAACCGCGGCCGCAGCACCACCCGCCCGCTGCCCGAGGGCGTGGAGACGCTCACCGCCGACGCCCACGACCCGGCGGCGGTGCGGGTGGCCCTCGCCGGTCGCAGCTTCGACGCCGTCGCCGACTTCATGACCTTCGCCCCGGAGCAGGCCCGCGCCGCCGTCGACACCTTCGCCGGCGGCGCCGGCCAGTACCTCTTCATCAGCAGCGCCTCGGCCTACGCCAAGCCGCCGACCCGCCTGCCGGTCACCGAGTCGACGCCGCTGCGCAACCCGTTCCTGCAGTACTCCCGCGACAAGATCGCCTGCGAGGAGGTCCTCACCGCGGCCCACCGCGAGCGCGCCTTCCCGGTCACCATCGTGCGCCCCTCCCACACGTATGACGCGACCTCCGTGCCGCTGCTGGGTGGCTGGACCGAGGTGGACCGGATGCGCCGCGGGCTGCCGGTCGTCGTCCACGGTGACGGCACCTCCCTGTGGACGCTGACCCACCACGAGGACTTCGCGCTCGGCTTCGCCGGCCTGTTGGGCCTGCCGGCGGCGGTGGGCGAGAGCGTCCACATCACCTCCGACGAGGTCCTGACCTGGGACGAGATCTACCGGCAGACGGCCCGCGCGGCGGGGGTGGCCGAGCCCCGCCTCGTCCACGTCCCGTCCGAGGCCATCCACGCCGTCGCCCCCGAGGTGGGCGACGCCCTGCTCGGCGACCGCATGCACCATGGCGTCTTCGACAACCGCAAGGTCAAGGCGCTCGTGCCGGGGTTCGCCGCCACCGTGCCGTTCTGGCGGGGCGCCCGGGAGGTCGTCGCCTGGCACGACGCCGACCCGGCGCGGCGGCGCCTCGACGAGCGCTTCTCCGCGGTGACCGAGGAGCTGCTCGGCCGGTTCGGGCCCACCGCCTGAGCCGGGCCGGGATCTCGCCCGGGGCGAGCCTCCCCTGGGCACGGGCGAGGCCCACCCGCGCGAACGAGACCGAAAAGAGTTCGTCGGGTTGGCCCCGTGGTGGCCCCGGGCGCAGCATCATGGGCCGCGATGCTCCGGGACCGGTTCACCGAGGTGCTCCGTCAGGCGCAGGCAGGGGACCCCCATGCCTTCGCCATGCTCTGGCGTGACGCCCAGCCGATGCTCCTGCGCTACCTGCAGGTGACCGCCCCCGGCCACGCCGAGGACCTGGCATCACGAGCCTGGCTGCGGGTCATCGAACGGCTCGACGGCTTCCGCGGGGACGAGCCTGCCTTCCGTCGCTGGCTCGTGACGATCGCCCGCAACCTGCACATCGACGACCAGCGCCAGGCTGCGCGCCGGCCAGAGCAGCTCGTGGCGGACCACCCCGACGGGCCGACCGTCGCCGATGCCGCGGAGCTCGCCCTGGACCACCTTTCCACCGGTGCGGCCCTGCGGCTCATCGCCACCCTGCCGCCCGAGCAGGCCGAGATGGTCACGCTGCGGGTGGTCGTGGGGCTCGACGTCGCGGACGTGGCCCAGGTGACCGGGCGCAGCCCCGGAGCGGTGCGGGTCGCCGTCCACCGCGGGCTCCGGCGGCTGCGCGACCAGCTCTCCGACCGCGAAGCCGCGACGCTCGCCCGCCTCCTGTAGCAGGCGGCCGGTCGCGAACGGCCGGTCGCGAACGGCCCGTCGCAAACGCTCTGGCGAGCGGCCTGTAACGCCCGGCGCCCTCCCGTCGTCCCTTGGGTGAGATGTCCGAGCACCCTCGCCACGACCCGCAGCGGCCGGCCCCCCGCCGGCCGTTGTCGCTGTGCGCCGACGGGGTGGCCGAGGGAGCCGACGGTGCTCCCGACCCCGCCCTGGCGAAGCTGGTGGACGCGGTGACGGCTGCGCCGACGGCGCAGGAGCTGGCCGGCCAGGAGATGGCCATCGAGGCGTTCCTCGCGCACGCCTCCACCCGCCGCCCGGCCCGCACCGCCCGCCCGACCCGCCGACGGCTGGTTGCCCCGACGGTGGTGGCCGGACGGGTGGCCGTCGGCGCCCTCGTCGGGGTCCTCACCCTCGGCGCGACCACGGCCGCGGCGCTGACCGGCACGCTGCCGGCCCCCCTGCAGGAGCTCGCGCACCAGGTCACCGGCGTGCCCCGTCACGCCAGGCCGGCCGCGCCGGGGCCGGACCGGCAGCCCACGGCAGGCCCGCGCCGCACCACCGGCACCGGCATCGGAGCCGGCACCGGCTCCGACCGCCCCGCACCCACGACCCCGGCCACCGGGCTCGCCTCCCAGGTCCCCACGCCGCCGGCACCGAACCCGAGCCCGGCCGCCACCTCTGCTGACAGGCGGACCGCGGTGCCGTCCACGACGACGGACAGCCCCGACTCCCACGCCGGCCCGGCCCGGGACTCCCGGAGCCACACACCGGAGCACCGTCAGACCGCCGCGTCGACCACGGACGCGACCGACTCGCTCCGGCCGCACTCCTCCGGTCAGGACGACGTCGGGGCGCCCCCGACCGCCTCGGCGACCGGGGACGCGACGCCCGGCACCTCCGCGCGGGACCGCACCCACACCACCTCCGCGGAGACGTCGAAGCACCCGGCCCCGTCCACCCCTACCTCGGACCCGGCCCCCACCACGGACCCGATCCCCACCTCCGACCCGGCCTCCCCAGCGGCCGGCACGACCATCCCCATCCACCCCGCCCCCGGGCACCGCAGCTCCACCGCCCCGGACCCCACCGCCCTCACCCACCCAGACCTCCCCGCCCCCTCGCCGGGGCGGTGACCAGATCCCGACCGGCACCCCTCTGCCGGTCGGTCCACCTCACGGTGGCACCGCCACCCCGCCCGCCCTTCTTGGGGCAGTGGTGCCACCGTGACGCGGCGAACCCGGGACCAGCCCCTGCCGGTCCCGGGTTCTGTCGTCCAGGGGCGGTCGCGGACGTCAGGGCAGCTGCGGGCGCCCGTCCTCGCTGATTGGCCAGTCGGGGTTGTGGGCCACCTCCCAGACGTGGCCGTCGAGGTCCTTGAAGTAGCCGATGTATCCGCCCCAGTCGGCCCGGTGCCCGGCCTTGACCAGCGTGCCGCCGGCCGCCACGGCCGCCTCGAGGGCGGAGTCCACCTGCCCCTCGTCGTCGCAGTTGACCGCGGTCGTCACGCCACGGAACATCCCGGGCGGGGCCTGCTGGAGGCCGGTGTCGGCGGCCAGTGCGGACGCGGCATACAGCGCGAGCAGGCCCCCGGAGGTGCGGAAGAAGCTGACCTCACCCTCGACGGAGGCGGGCGAGAGCGGCCAGCCCAGGGCGAGGTAGAACTCCGTGGCGCGGGCGACGTCGTCGACGCCGAGGGTGATCAGGGAGACGCGAGCGGGTGCAGACGGTGTCGCGGTCATGGCCGGCATGCTGGCACCGCCCACCGACATCGCCGCGAAATCGTGACGAACCTGACATGACGAACGGCCTGTGGACGCAGGACAGATGGCCGATGCCGGCCCGCGCCCGCACGCGACAGGCTGTCCTCATCGGCCCGGCACCGTGCCGGCCGTCGAAGGGAGTGCCCGGTCATGTCCGCCCACGATGACGCCGCGCTGCTGATCCAGATCGCCCAGTGGGGCAGCCAGATCGGCCTGCAGGACGCGACCAAGGCGATCTTCGCCGACGACTTCGACCCCGAGGCCGTATCGCCGAGGGACGACGCGGTGGCGACGATCCTGTCCTTCGGCGAGACGGTGGGCACCCTGACCAAGCGATCCCTCATCGACACCGACCTGGTCCTGGACTGGCTCTGGGTCTCCGGGCTCTGGAGGCGGGTTGCGCCCGCCGCACTGAAGGCCCGCGAGCAGTACGGCGTCCCCGAGCTCTACGAGAACTTCGAGGCGCTCGCCAAGCAGCAGGACTGAGCCGGAGACATAAACAGCCGGTATGCCGTGTTGTCAGGGTATGCCTCTTTCCGGTGAGTACCAGCCCAGCCCCGAGCAGTGGGTCCGCGACCAGGTCGAGCTCTACGAGGGCTCCGGCGGGACCGAGGGCACGACCCTGCGCGGCATGCCCGTCGTCATCCTGAGCACGCTCGGCGCCAAGTCGGGCAAGCTGCGCAAGATCCCGCTGATGCGGGTCGAGCACGACGGCGCCTACGCCGCCGTGGCCTCGCTCGGTGGCGCCCCGAAGCACCCCGTCTGGTACTTCAACATGCTGGCCAACCCGGTCGTCGAGCTGCAGGACGGCCCGGTCAAGCAGGACATGAAGGCCCGCGAGGTGACAGGCGAGGAGAAGGCCGCTTGGTGGGAGCGCGCCGTCGCCGCCTTCCCGGACTACGCCGACTACCAGCGGCGCACCGACCGCGAGATCCCCGTCTTCGTCCTGGAGCCGGTCAGCAGCTGACCTCGGCTGCCACCGCCCGAGGCGGCGGCACGGCATACGTCCCCCTGCCGGTATGTCCGGGGGAGGGCCGGGTGGAGGCGCGCTCAGGGGCGCGGGGCGCGGCGCATCACCCAGACGTGGGGCGCGCCACCCGGCGGGTCGACCTCGGCGGTGGTGACGAAGCCGTGCTGCTCGTAGAAGCGCACGTTGTCCTCGGTCGAGGTCTCCAGCGCCGCCGCCGTGCCGTCGCGGTCGCAGCGCTGCAACACCGGCGTGAGCACGGCCGACCCGAGCCCGCGCCCCCGCGCGCCCGGCGCCGTCCCCACGGTCGCGAGGTACCACCGCGGCTCGTCGGCGTGGCGCGCAGCGACCGCCTCGTCGGCGGCGGCCACCAGAACAGCCCGTTCGCCGAGCAGGCGCGGAGCATCCTCCGAGAGCCCCCGGGCCAGCTCCTCGGGCAGCTCGGGGCACCCGGGAGCCAGCCAGGCCGCGGCGCTGGTGCCGTCCACAGCCATCCACACCTGGCCGAGGTGGCTGACCGTGGCGCCGAGGTACAGCGCGAAGGAGTCGCGCAGCCGCTGCGACCGCCCTGCCCGAGGGAAGGCCCAGTCCGTCCAGACGTAGCCGTCGAGCGCCTCGGCGAGCAGCCCCGCCAGCGCCGGGACGTCGGCCGCGGTGGCCAGCCGGACCTGGCTCACGGGCCCACCTGACCGGGGACACGGAACACCCGGCCGACCACGGTGAGGACCTCGGGCGCTCCGCGGGAGCGGAGGACGACAGCACGCATGGGCCGGAGACTACGGCGGCGACCCCACGGCATACCGGGGCTTTTGCGTCCCGGGACGGCGAACGGCCCGAATCCGACTGCAGGGGAAGCGGATCCGGGCCGTTCAGCGCATCAAGGGTCAGGGGCGACCGTAGGTCACCGCCGTGGTCCAGATGGCGCGCTTGGAGACGACCGCACCGGAGTGCGGGGCGTCCCACATCATGCCGCCGCCGGCGTAGATGCCGACGTGGTAGGCCGGGGAGCCGAAGAAGACCAGGTCACCGGGCTGCGGGGTGCTGACCCGGGTCACCGCCAGCCGCTGCTCCTCGGCGGTCCGCGGCAGCGAGACACCGATCTTGTTGAAGACGTACTGCGTGAAGCCGGAGCAGTCGAAGCCCGAGGGCGTCGTGCCGCCCCACACGTACGGCACACCGGCGTACTGCGCCGCGACGGCGAGGACGCTGGTGGCCGGCGCGGGGACGCTGACCGACAGGGCGGGACGGGTGGTGGACCGGCTGATCGTCGGGGTCGACGCCCGCTGGACCGGAGCCGCGTTGACGGGGGCCGGAGCGGGCGCCGGAGCGGGCTTCGGCTTCGGGGCGACGACGGGCTTCGGCGCGATGCTCTTGAAGCCCACCTCCCCGAAGCTCGGGGTGACGACCGACGGTGCCGTGGCCGGCGCGGCGACCGCGACGGTGCTGGGCGCCGCGGACGGCTCGATCACCGGCGCCTGCGCGGTGGTCTGTGCCGCCGAGGCGGGCACAGCGAGCGAGGCGACGATGCCGCCGGAAACGGCCAGGACGGCCGACGCGCGGCCGGCGTTCTGGCCGAGCACGGCGGAGACGGGGTTGCTGGGAGAGGACTGGGCGCGATGGCGCCCGGAATGGGGCTGGGACACGACGAACACACCTCCGGACGCCTGCGAGGTGAGCTGTCGGGTTCGGGTGGGAGAGAGATCACCCGGTCCGGGTCTGCCGATGACGAGGCCAGCGGCGGGCACGGACTTCACCCCAAGGAGTGCCGAGGCACCCCGGAAGGTGGGTCCCCCGCTCCTGCCGTACGGGTTTACAGGGGTGCCTCGCACCGGTGGCAGGATTCGGCGGGCCGGCGAGAGGGCTCCTTGCAGGGGGTCAAAGAGCGCGCAAACCGTATCGAACCGCCCAGTGAATTGTCACGCCGAGGTCACGAATGGGCACACCAATGACCAAGGTCCCTAGCGCTGGGCGTCAGCGTGGCACTCGCGCGATGTGCACGTCGGCGCCCCGGTGCAGCTCGATGCCGCCCTCGTCGTACATGCGCCACAGCTCGTCCAGGCACCGCCGCTCGAGCTCGGACTGGTCGGCGGCGGCCAGCGACCGGAACCACCCGACGAACCCGTGCGACATCTGGAACTCCCACATGACCCGCGGCGAGGGGACCGGCAGGCGCACCTCCAGGCTGCCCACCCACGGGTCGACCAGGCCGGAGGCGCCCACCAGCGCATCCACGTCGATCGGCCGGGCCACCTGGACGGCCCCGCGCGCCGGGTGGAAGTCCCGCGCGACCTCGTAGAACCGGGACCACCGGCCGCCGTCGTCGACCGGCCCGGGCACGGTGACGACCACCTGCCCCCCAGGGCGCACCACCCGCGCCATCTCGGCGAGCACCTGGGCGGGATCGTCGACGCAGTGCAGCAGGAACGCGGCCACGGCCACGTCGACGCTGTCGTCGGGCAGCGCGAGCGCATGGGCGTCCATGAGCCGCACCTCCATCTCGGGGTCGGCCTTGCGCAGCCGGTCGACCATGCCGGTCGAGGCGTCGACCGCGACGACGTGCCAGCCCCGGGAGGCGGCGGCCAGCGCGACGGCGCCACGCCCCGCCCCCACGTCGAGCAGCTCGGCGCCCTCGGCGTCGTCGATCAGCTCGAGCACCTGCTCGCCGAAGCGGGAGAACATCGGCAGCACCTGGTCGTAGTCCTCGGCGAGCTCGTCGAACATGGGCACCGAGTCCAGACGCGTCATGGGCAGGACCGTGCCACCCTCGGGGGAACGGTGCAAAACGGACGCAACCCCACGGCATACAAAGCCGGTATGCGCGGGAGCGCGCCACGGGCACCCCGAGCGCCGATGGTCCGTGTCGGCGGCCGGCGCTAGCGTCCGGACCATGACCCGACCCGGGCCGCTCACCGGCGGCGAGAAGGACACCCTTCGCACCAGCCTCGACCGGCACCGCGACGCGGTGCTGTGGAAGCTCGAGGGGCTCGACCACGAGCAGCTGTGCCGACCGATGGCCCCGTCCGGCACCTCCCTGCTCGGCCTGGTCAAGCACCTCGCGGCCGTGGAGTACGGCTGGTTCTGCGAGACCTTCGGCCGGCCGGCCGAGCTGCTGCCGTCGATCCGGCTCGACGAGGACCCCGAGTCCGACATGCGGGTCAGCGAGCAGGAGTCGACCGCCGACATCGTCGACTACTACCGGCGGGCCCGGGCGGCGGCCGACGCCGTGATCACCGAGCTCGACGTGGAGGCCACCGGGACCGCGTGGTCCGGCGAGACCGTGTCGCTGCGGTGGGTGCTGGTGCACATGGTCGAGGAGACCGCCCGCCACGCCGGCCACCTGGACATCGTGCGCGAGCTCATCGACGGCGCGACCGGGGACCACCGACCGGCCTGAAGGTGCGTCGCCAACCGCCGTGGCGCGGTCGCGCGGCGCCCACCCTCCGGACCCAAGGTGTTTGCATCGCGCTCGATCGGGCACGGTGGGGGGTACGACGACAGGGAGGAACCCCCATGAAGGCCAAGGCAGCGCTGCTCGTCGGTGCAGCAGTCGGATACGTGCTCGGCGCCAAGGCCGGGCGCCAGCGCTATGAGTCGCTCAAGGCGAAGGGCCAGGAGCTCTGGCAGCACCCGAAGGTGCAGGAGCAGGTCGGTCACGCCCAGGAGATCGCCCGGGAGAAGGCCCCGGACGTGCAGCAGAAGCTGAGTGAGGCGACAGCGAAGGTCACGGCGGTCGTCAGCGAGAAGCTGGGCAGCAACGAGGAGCCCGACGCCCCGCTGGACCTGCGTTCCGCCCCCGGAGCCACGGGTGGGGCGCACCGCTCCGCCTGACCGACTCCCCTTCCCGGAGCCCCGGCCCGCCTGACGGCGGCCGGGGCTCCGGCGCGTCTGTCCTGCCTGCGCCATTCGGACGAGGCGCCGCCGTTGCAGGGCCGAGAACCTAGGTCACCTTGAGTTCGTGGCTCCGGCCGTCGACCGGCCCCACGACCCATGCGGCGTCACCGCTCCGGGAGCCCGCAGGGGGCCTCGGTCCGTCCTGGGAGGCGATGTGAACACTGCAGCAAAGACCACGGCAGCACTGGCGGGCGGGTACCTGCTCGGCCGGACGAAGAAGATGAAGCTGGCGATCACCGTCGCCGGCCTGCTGGCGGGCAAGAAGCTCGACACCAACCCCACCGAGCTGCTGAAACGGGGGTCCGAGCTCGCCAAGGCCAACCCGGAGCTCGCCCGCCTGACCGAGCAGGTCCGCGGGAAGCTGCTCGAGGCCGCCAAGGGTGCCGCGGTGGCCGCGGCCTCCCACCAGCTCAACTCCCTCAGCGACCGGATGCGCGACCGCACCGACGGCCTGCTGGCGCTGGCCGAGGCTCTGGAGGAGCCGGAGGAGGAAGAGGAGGAGTACGAGGGCGAGGAGGAGTACGAGGAGCCCGAGGACCTCGAGGAGGAAGCCGAGGAGCCCGAGGAGGAAGGCGAGGAGCCGGAGGAGGAAGAGCCGGAGGCCGAGGACCTCGGCGAGGAAGCCGAGGAGCCCGAGGAGGAAGAGCCGGAGGAGGAGCCCGAGGGCGAGGAGGAGCAGCCCGAGGTCTCCGGCCGGCGCCGGCTCCGCCTGGGTCGCGGCACCCGCCGCGCCCAGCGCGAGACCCGCGCCGCCCGCAGGCAGGGCAGCGACACCGTGCGTCGCTCCGCCGAGAAGGCGGCAGCTCCGGCGAAGAAGGCGGCAGCTCCGGCAAAGAAGGCCACCGGCCCGGCGAAGAAGGCGGCACCTCCGGCGAAGAGGGCTGCGGCGCCCGCGAAGAAGGCCACTGGCCCGGCGAAGAAGGCCGCCGCCAAGAAGACCGCAGCCACGAAGAAGACCGCGGCAAAGACCGCCCCGTCTTCGGCCCCCGCCAGGAAGGCGGCAAGCAAGGCGACCGGTCCGGCGAAGAAGGCGGCCGCCAAGAAGGCGTCCTCGAGCGCCGGCACGGCCAAGAAGACGGCGAAGAAGGCCACGTCCGGCGGGCGCAGCACCGGCAAGACCGCGGCCCGCAAGGCCTCCTCCAGTGCGTCCTCGCGCTCGAGCCGGTCGGGTAGGTGAGCGCGGTGGCGGACCAGGACACGAAGGCCCAGGACAACGGCGGCGGCCTGCTCTCCAAGCTGCCGATCGACCGGTTCTCCGACGAGCTCGGGGGCATGGTCAAGGCGATCGGCAGCAAGGCCGTGTCCTCCGCGGAGGACCGGATCGGCGACCTCACCGACCGGCTGACCGACTTCACCGAGGGCGGCGGCGTGAGGAGCCGGGCCGTCAAGGAGGGGGCCAAGGCCGCTGCGAAGGGCGACTCCCCGGTGATGGGCGCCCTCAAGGGCGGCGCCAAGGGCATGGTCGACAAGGCCAAGGAGGCCTTCACCGGCGGCGGAGGTGGTGGCGGCGGCAAGGGCACCAAGGTCACCAACATCATCGAGGAGATCGACATCGGCCTGCCGCTGCGGGTGGTCTACAACCAGTGGACCGAGTTCCAGGAGTTCCCCAGCTACATGAAGAAGGTCGAGGCGGTCGAGCAGATCGAGGACGACAAGATCAAGTGGAAGGCCCAGGTCTGGTGGTCCCACCGGACCTGGGAGTCCACGATCCTCGAGCAGGTCCCCGACTCCCGGATCGTGTGGCGCTCCAGCGGCCAGAAGGGGTATGCCGACGGCGCGGTCACCTTCCACGAGCTGGCTCCCGAGCTGACCCGCGTCCTGCTGGTGCTCGAGTACCACCCGCAGGGACTGTTCGAGCGCACCGGCAACATCTGGCGCGCCGTCGGCCGCCGGACTCGACTGGAGTTCAAGCACTTCCGTCGCCACGCGATGACCGAGACCATCCTGCACCCCGACGAGGTCGAGGGCTGGCGCGGCGAGATCCGCGACGGCGAGGTCGTCAAGACCCACGAGGAGGCCCTCGAGGAGGAGCGCGAGCAGCAGGAGCGCGAGGAGGGCTACGAGGGCGAGGAGGGCGACGAAGGCCCCGAGGACGAGTACGAGGAGGGCGAAGAGGAAGAGGAGCCCGAGGAGGGCGAAGAGGAAGAGGAGGAGCCCGAGGAGGAGTACGAGGGCGAAGAGGACGAGTACGAGGAGGAGGAGCCCGAAGAGGGCGAGGAGGAGTACGAGGACGAGGGGGACGAGGAGCCCGAGGACGCGTACGACGAGGAGGAGTACGAGGACGAGGGCGAGGAAGCCGAGGAGTACGAGGACGAGGGCGAGGAGCCTGAGGACGCGTATGACGAGGAGGAACCCGAGGAGGAGTACGACGAGGACGAGGAGCCCGAGGAGGAGCCCCCGCCCCGCGCGTCCCGCCGCCGCAGCCAGACCGCCACCAGGAGGCGTTGAGCAGCCATGACCGTCGCAACCACCCCTCGCAACCAGGGCGGCTACCTCAGCCGGCCCTCCCCCAGCGGCCTTGCCGACGTCCTCGACATCATCCTCGACAAGGGCATCGTCATCGACGCCTACGTCCGGGTGTCACTGGTCGGCATCGAGATCCTCACCGTCGACGCCCGCATCGTCATCGCCAGCGTCGACACCTACCTGCGGTTCGCCGAGGCCACCAACCGGCTCGACCTCTACCAGCATGGCGGGCAGACCCTGCCTGAGGTCGTCGAGGACATGGGCTCCAGCGCTGCCAGCGCGAAGACCGAAGGCGTGATCTCGGGCGCCAAGAAGGCCATCACCGGCCGCAAGTCAGACAACGAGGAGGAGCGGCCCCGGCGAGCTCGGCAGACCTCCTCCAGCCGCACCCGGCGGCGGGCTGAGTGACCACGCGGGCCGCGGTGGGCCGACGCACCTCGGGCGGGCACGTCGAGCCCGAGGGACCGTGGTACGTCTACGGCGTCGCCGGTTCCGGTCTGGACCCCGCCGCCCTGAAGGACGTCGAGGGCATCGGGAGCAACGGCCCCACCGTCGTGGAGCACCTGGGTCTGGCGGCGGTCGTGGAGCTCCTCGACGAGGGCGCCCCCGCGGGAGCCCGGCGGAGCCTGATGGCCCACTACCGCGTGCTCAACGCCGTCTCGGGCCATGCGGCGGTGCTGCCGTTGCGGTTCGGCACCGTCCTCGAGGACCCGGAGGCAGTGCGTACGGTGCTGCTCGCGCCGCAGCAGGACGAGCTCGAGGCCACCCTCGCCGCCCTCGTGGGGCACGTCCAGCTGGTGGTGAAGGCCCGCTACGTGGCGGACGCGGTGCTCGCCGAGGTGGTGACTGCGGACCCGAGGATCCGCGAGCTGAATGCCCGCACCCGCGACCTGCCCGGCGACGCCGCCCACCACGATCGCGTGCGGTTGGGCGAGCTGGTGGCGCAGGCGGTCGAGGCCACCCGGGTCGTGGACCGCGAGCAGCTGGTGGAGGCTTTGCGCCCCCACGCGGTCGACTGGTCGGTACGGGACGGCTCCGGTGTCGAGGGCCTCTGCGACCTGTCCCTGCTCGTGGCGACCGGGCAGCGCGCCACCGTCGAGGCAGCTGCCGCCGAGCTGGCGCGCCCGTGGGCGCACCGGGTGACGCTCCAGGTGCTCGGCCCGATGGCGCCCTTCGACTTCGTCCCGGCAGGCTGAGATGGGTCTGCTGACGGGGCTGCTCACCCTCCCCCTCGCCCCGGTCCGCGGGACCATCTGGGTGGCCGAGCAGGTCCTGCGCCAGGCCGAGCACGAGTACTACGACCCGGGCCGGATCCGCGAACAGCTGGACGAAGTCGACCGCGCCCGGGCCGAGGGCGTCATCGACGAGGACGAAGCGGCCGCCCTCGAGGACGAGCTGGTGGCTCGCCTCCTCGAGGGACGTGACCGCCAGGTGCACGGGGAGGGCTGAGCCATGCCGACACCGAGCAAGCGCACCACCAAGGCGGCGGCCCCGCGCACCAGCTCGCAGGACTCGTCACGCACGGCGACGAAGAAGACGGCGGCAAAACGGACGACGGCAAAGAAGACCGCCGCGAGGAGTACCGGCGCCCGCAGCGCCCCCCGTGACGCCTCGGTCCGGCGGTCGCAGTCCGAGGAGACCCGGACCCCTCGTGAGCCGTCCGGCACCTCCTCCGGCCGCCCCTCCCCCGCCTCGGTCGCCCGCCGCGCCATGGAGCAGCTGTCCGAGCTGACCGGGAAGCCGCCGGAAGGCGTCACGGGGGTGGCGAAGACGGAGGACGGCTGGACCGTCGAGGTCGAGGTCGTCGAGTCACGCCGCATCCCGGACTCCACCGACATCCTCGCCACGTACGAGGTCGAGGTGGACCCGGACGGTGAGCTGACCGGCTACCGCCGCATCCGCCGCTACGCCCGGGGCAGGACCGGCGATGAATGACACCCGCGTCGCCTACCCCCTGACGGGCGCCGGCATCGGCCGGGCGGCGCCCAACGGCGGCACCACGCCGGCCCCCCAACCGGCGAACCTGGCCGACATCCTCGAGCGCGTCCTCGACAAGGGCATCGTCATCGCCGGCGACATCCGCGTGAACCTGCTCGACATCGAGCTGCTGACCGTCAAGATCCGGCTGCTGGTGGTGTCGGTCGACAAGGCCGCCGAGATGGGCATCGACTGGTGGCGCACCGACCCCACCCTGAGCTCCCACGCCTCGGAGCTCCAGCAGGAGAACGCCGAGCTGCGTCGACGCCTCGAGGCCCTGGAGTCGGAGCAGTGACCGGCACGGGCGTCTACCTCTACGGCATCGGCCGGGGGCTGGACCCCGAGGTCCTCGCGGACGTCTCGGGCGTGGCCGGCAGCCCGGTCCGGCTGCTCGACGAGGAGGGCCTCACCGGCGTGGTCAGCACCGTCCCCCTCAGCGACTTCGGCGAGGAGGGCCTGCGCCGCCACCTCGAGGACCTGCGCTGGGTGGAGACGGTGGCCAGGGCGCACAACGCCGTCGTCGAGCGCTGCTTCCCCGCCGGAGCGATCGCCCCGGTCAGCCTCGCCACGGTGTGCTTCGACGACGCCTCGGTGAGGTCACGGATCCGACGCTGGCACGACGAGGTCGACCAGGTCCTGGAGCGCGTCCACGGCCGCAGCGAGGTGGGTGTCAAGGCCTTCGGTACCCCCGCGCTCCCGGCGGACGAACCAGCCCGCGTGGCACCTGCCGCCGCGGGCGGCGAAGGTGCCGGCGCGGCATACCTGCGCCGCCGGCAGGCCGAGACCGACCGCAGCCGCGCGCTGTCCGAGCGCGCGGCCGAGGTCGCGGCGACGCTGCACACCGAGCTGGCCGGCCAAAGCGCCGCGAGCCGGCGGCACCCCCCGCAGGACCCGCGCCTGACCGGGCGCCCCGACATGCTGCTCAACGGTGCCTACCTCGTTGACGACGTTGCGCTCGAGGACTTCGCGCGACTCGTCCACGAGGCGGCGGCACGGTGGCCCGGCGTCGAGGTCGAGCTGACCGGACCCTGGCCGCCGTACTCCTTCGTCACCCTGGACCCGGCATGACCGCGGCGACACAGGCCCCTCCCGCTCCCGCCGGTTCGGTGTCCACCACCCAGCGCGTCGCCCTGGTGGACCTGCTCGACCGGCTGCTCGGGGCCGGCGTGATGCTGTCCGGCGACATCACCATCTCCCTGTCCGGCGTGGACCTCGTCCACATCCGGCTGCACGCCCTCCTGGCGTCGGCCGGGGCGATGCTGCCGGAACAACCGTGACGCAGGAACGCGCGACGATCGCCCAGCGCCTGGAGACCGACGCCGGGTCCGTGGAACGCGACCTGCTGCGGCTGGTGCTGACCGTGGTCGAGCTGGTCCGGCAGCTGATGGAGCGCCAGGCGCTGCGGCGGGTGGCCGACGGCGACCTCACCGAGGAGCAGGTGGAGTCCCTCGGGTTGGGGTTGATGCGCCTCGAGCAGGCGATGACCGAGCTGCGCGGCCGGTACGGCCTCTCCGCCGCCGACCTCAACCTGGACCTCGGGCCCCTGGGGATGCTCCTGGCCGAATGACGTTGTCCCCCAACGATTCCCCACACCGAGTATCCGCGGTCGGTGGCCGCGGATTCGACCGGTCGCCTGCGCGGGACCAGGGCACACCGTCGACGGGCGGCAGGAGCCCGCCCGCCGTCGGCGGTCGGGCTCCTGCCGCGAGGGTGGCCGCGATGGCCTCAGCTGGCCTCGACGGGCAGCTCGTAGACCTGCGGCGTGGGGTGGCCGGCCCGCTCGTGGATCCGCATCACGGCCTCCCGGCTCGGCCCGGTCGACAGGCAGAAGGCCTTGCCGCTGACCGGGTCCAGCCACGCCTGGTCGAAGCTCACTCCTTCCTGCGCCTGGATCTCGAGGTCGCGCCGGTGTGCCTCGTCGAACTGCTCCTGCGTGGCCCCGACGAACCCCTCGTGGATGTCCATGTACCTGGGCATTGGTGCTCCTTACCGTGGTTGCTGACGGCGGTGAAGCCGTCAGGACCCGCCGCTTCGGCGGTCTCGTCCCACTGTCAGCCGACGGGATGCAGCAGGCCATGACCCAGACGCCGCAGCCCTTGACCGGGAGTCCGGACCTGCTCTCCCGCAAGGAGATCCGCGATCCGTTCGAGGTCGTCCCTCGCGTGCTCGACCTCGTGCGGCTGACCGGGGCGATCTTCTTCCGCGCCGACTTCCGGGCGCCCTGGGCCTACACGTCGCCGCCGACGACGGAGCTGGCCGGCGCCCTGCCACCGGGGGCCGGGAGCCTGGTGATGTTCCACATCATCGCCGAGGGGCACGGGTGGGTGGCCCTCGAGAACGGCGGCCGGCACGAGTTCTCCCCCGGCGACGTCGTGGTGATGCCGTACGGCGATGCCCACGGGTTCGGCTCGCGCGAGGCCGCTGACCCGGTGCCGATCACCTCGCTGCTGCCGCCACGCCCCTGGACCGCGTTCCCGTTCATCGACCACGGCGGCGGTGGTGAGCGCACGCAGGTGGTGTGCGGCTACCTGCGCGGCGACGCCGTGCTCTTCGACCCGGTGCTGCGCGCACTCCCGTCGCTGTTCGTCGTACGCCCACCGCACGGACCCGCCGCTGCGTGGGTGCGGGCCAGCGCCGACTACGCCCTGCACGCCTCGCAGTCGGCCAGTCCGGTCCCGTCACTGATGCGCGGTCGGCTTCCCGAGCTGCTGTTCACCGAGGTGCTGCGGCTCTACCTGGCCACGAGCACCGACGCCGACCTCACCGGATGGCTCGCTGCCCTGCGCGACCCTGTGGTCGGTCAGGCGGTGGCCCTGATGCACGCGGACCCGGCGCACGGCTGGACCGTCGGCGAGCTCGCACGGGCGACCACGACGTCGCGGACCGTGCTCGTCGAGCGGTTCCATCAGCTGCTCGGCCAGCCGCCCATCCGCTACCTCACGCAGTGGCGCCTGAACCTGGCCTCTGGTCTGCTGCGCACGTCCGGGCTCGGTGTGGCCGAGGTCGGCGCGAGGGTGGGCTACACCTCCGAGGAGGCGTTCAGCCGCGCGTTCAAGAGGGCGTTGGGGACACCGCCGACCCGGTGGCGCGCCCAGCCACGGTGAGGGCGTCCCCGCCTTGTCATCGTCGTCGGTGGTCAGGTGCATTGGGCATGGTGAGCCGCGAGCTGTCGAATCTTGACGCACCTTTCTGAAGCCAATCACCGGCAGAACGACGCACCGTGATGCAGAATTGGCGAGCCAACGGACACGCGGATCACACAACGTCGAGGGAGTCTCGCTTGGGACCCAGCGGGGGGCAGGTGCGAGGCCCGGTCGATCGTGGCGCTGCGTTGCCGCCTGCGCGGTCCTCCCGGTCCGAGCTGCGCTCACGGTTTGCCGGGACGTCTCCCGCCGTAGGGCTGATCGCCCTCCAGCTCATGCTCTTTGCCGTGTCCGGCATCCTGTTCCACCCGCTCTCGGCCATCGGGGCTGACGCCGCGCACCTGGAGGCAGTCCCTTCCCTGCCGCTGTGGGTGGCGAAGGCGCCCACATCGGCAGGCAAGGGGTCACTCGACCTGCCGACGCGCGATCCCCGTGTGGCCCCGGCAGCCGTGCACGTGCAGGTCGCGCCGACGTCCGTGACCGTGCAGGTCACGGATGCCTCGTTCACGTTTCACCCCCGCGGCCGCGTCACGGCGGTCCGGGTAGCGAAGGCGAAGCGGGTTGTCGGCCCGGCGAGCCACAGCAAGGCCGCACCGGCCCGTCCGACACCGCCGCGCAAGCCATCCCGGCAGGTCCAGGCCCTCGCCTCGGCAACGCAGGGGGCCCATGGGAAGTCGGCCACGTCCGCGACCTCGAGCAGCAAGCCACGCCCCGGGCAGGTCCAGGCGCTCCGCCCCACGACGGCCCAGGGCAAGGCACGAGCCGGCAAGGCCCAACCCGGCAAGGCAGGACCCGGCAACGCGCGGCAGGGCCACCACGGGCGCAGCGGCACCGTGAACATGACCGTGGCTACGGCGCGACACGAGGACAGGCACGGCGCGAAGTCACACCACCGCGACAGCGACGAGCGCCATCGGCACGGGCGCGCAGCGGCGCCGCTCCCCGACGGCGACTCCGCCGATCCGGCGAGCGTCCCTTCCGAGTGACCTGAGAGCATCACGCTCGCGGCGGCCACGGAGGCACCGCGCACGCCTGTTCCGGTGACGGGACCGGGTTGCCTACCATGGCGGTGGTGCTGGTCGGCACCAGCACGTGAGGGGTGCCTGCGAAGGACGGGCCACGCACGCGGGAGGCAGTCATAGCAGAGACGCCGGATGAGGCCCTGGAGAGGCCGGCTTCGCGTGGGGATGGCGTCCTCGAGGCCGTGGTGGAGCGGACGCCCACGGGGGTCCGGGTCACCTTGGTCGGCGACCTGGATGTCGAGACAGCGCCGCAGCTGCACGACGTCGTGACCGAGCTGGGCCCCCACGCAAGCGGGCAGGTGGAGCTGGACCTGTCGCTGCTCGGCTTCCTCGACGTGGCCGGTGCACGAGCCCTCGCGGAGGCCGGTGACGCGGTGCGGTCCTCCGGCGGGCACCTGACCGCGCGTCGCCTCCCTGCCAGGCTCCGGGAGGTGGCAGACAGGCTGGGCCTCGGCCGATACCTTGAGATGGCCCCCGGCGAGGAAAACCGCTAGCCGAGGCGCATATCGGGGCAGCCGGCCCGGATCATCACCTGCCGAGCGATCCGGTCCGACAGAGAGCAGGCGGGCATGGGCGCGGTGAGCGAGCGGGTGCGGCTCCTGGCCACCAACGCTGCTCCCCGGCTGGCCCGCGGCAAGGTGGCGTCGCTCTGCGAGGGCCTGGCGGAGGAGCTGATCGTGGCGGCCGAGCTGCTGACGAGCGAGCTCGTCACGAACGCCGTCATCCACCCGGCCACCGACATGCGGGGCTCCGACCACCCGACCATCACGGTGCACATCCACCGGACCGCAGAGCGCCTCAGGGTCGAGGTGAGCGACCACGACCCCTCACCGGTCCCGACAGCGACCTCGCCACCCAGCCTGATGGAGCACGGCTGGGGGCTGCGCCTCGTCACGGAGCTCGCCACCGACTGGGGCTCCCATTCCCTGTCGGTCGGCGTGGGGAAGACGGTGTGGTTCGAACTCGCGCTGGACAGTACGGGCCAGACCACCTGACACCGAGCGGCCGGTCAGACGAAGAGGTGACGACTCAGCTCGTCAAGAGCCACCGCCAGCGGGATGCGTTCCTGCTCGATCCGCCTGACCCGGTGCCAGTCGGGGGAGACCAGCCGGTGATAGAGCGTGGCCTCCTCCGAGGTCAGGTGCGGCACCGGGCGCGGTGGCCGAGGCCCCAAAGCGTTGCCGTGCGGGTCGACGTTCGTGCCGTAGCGCTCCCACGCCTCGTAGGCGGCCGGGTCCATCAGCAGCGAACGGGCGGGGACACCGGCGGCGCGGAAGCCGTCCAGGATCTCCAGCCCGTCGGCGTCCATGTCACCCCAGTAGAAGACCGCCCCGGCACCGGTGAGCCAGTCGAAGCACGCGGCGGTGCCACCCCCACGGCCCACGCCCTCCACCGCGATGCCACCGGGCAGCGGGAGGAAGTGGATGGCGGTGTCCTTGTTCTCGGAGATCACCACCACGTGAGGCCGGTACGCCGGCTCGACCGCGTCCCCGACGGTGGCCGAGTCGTGCAGCCGGCCACCACCGGCCCGATGGGCCGGGTCCAGGTAGGTGAAGTGCACCCGGGCCGGGTGCCGAGGCAGCAGCCGAAGGTCCTCCACGCCCGCGAGCGAACGCACCAGGTGCTGGTGGGTGTTGAGCCACTTGGCGTGCAGTCCCTCGATCGGCACCTGCCGCGCGGTCAGCCCGGTCGCGTCGTGGCCGGCGAACCAGTCCGCCGCCCGGCACAGCAGGTCGAAGTCGAGGTCGGTGAGGGCGTCCACCTGCGCCAGCACCTTCTCCGGTTGAGCCAGGTGCGGGTACCTCCGGCGCATCACCCCTGCTCGGCTCCGGGCGCGAGCGACCCGACTCGGCCAGACACCGCCGACGAGGTCGGCTGCCTCGTCGACGCCGGACACGAGCACGTGCGTGGGGAGCTCCTGGGAGGTGCCCATGACGCGCCGGTCCTTGACCTGCAGCCGCAGCCCGTGAGCCCCGGCCCATTCCCGCCACTCGCGCACCACGGTGACCGCAGTGGCGAACCCGGCGGCCAGCTCCGTCGCCGACGGCTGCCCGATCGGGAACGCGTGCGGCCAGGTCGAGGTCCCCACGCCGGTCAGCTCGGCCGCCCAGGTGCGGGCCAGGCGCCGCTCGACGTCGGCCAGCACCTGCTGCGGCGTCTTCACGCCTCGGGTCCGGCGGTGACGTCCTTGAGGCGGTGCACGAACGCGTAGTGGGTGACCGTGTTCTTGGTGATGGCCAGCAGCTCGTCCATGTGCGGCTCCAGGGCGGTGACCTTGTCCAGCGGGGCGCCGACGATCAGCTGGAAGCCCAGCCCCTTCCACGCCTCGACGGCGCGGCCGGCGAACTCGGCGTCGGACTTGACGAACCCCTCGTCGAGGAACACCGGGGCGTAGCGGGGCCGGGTGCGCTCGTCGTCACCGAGCCGGAACCGCAGGGCGGCCCCGACGATGAACGCGACCAGCTCCTGGCTCTCCCCGCCGCTCTTGCCGCCCAGCACGGTGTAGGTGCTCAGCAGGCGCCCGTCCGCGCCGTAACGTTCGGCGGTGATCTCCACGTGCCGGCGCACGTCCAGCAGCCGGTCCCGGTCGCCGAGCTCGGCGTTGGCGCGCGGGTCCTCGCGGCGCCGGATCTGGGCCATGAACGCTTGCAGGTCCTTGAACCGGGCCTCCATCTGCGCCTCGGGCAGGTCCCGGGTCGCAGCCGAGGACAGCGTGCGCAGGTCCTTGCGGAACGTGGTCACGTGGTCGGGGCTGAGCCGGCGCAGCTTGATCCGCAGCCGGTCCTGTCCGGCGCCGAACGGCAGGTTCCGCAGGATGTCGTTGATGGGGTGCAAGCGGTCCTCGATGTCCTCGATCGCGGCGTCCATTGCCCCGGACAGCGGGACCAGGTCCTGCCCGCTCCAGTCGGTCAGCCGGCGGCGCCACTCGGCGTGCCGCTGGTGCAGGCCGGTGGCCCGGATGTTCTCCAGGATGCGGGCGTAGTCGGGGTAGGACTCGACCCGCTCCCCCAGGTTCGGGTCCTCCCAGCGGGCCTTGTACTGCGCGAAGGTGCGCTCGAGCTCGGCCTCGGCGCGTTGCGCGTCGCTCTGCGCCGTGGCCAGGCCCTCCCTGAGCCGCTGGACGAGCCTGGCCAGGTTGGTGCCGAAGTCGGCCAGGCTGGCCGGGTCCCCGGGGGCGACCGCGGCCTCGAAGTCCTGATCGAGGCGGGCGGACTGCGCCTCGTCGAGGGCGACGCGGGGGCTGGTCTCGACCCGGTCGATGTCGTCGCTGACCCCGTCCTGCCGGTCGACGAGGTGGCCGTGCTCCTCGTCGAGGGCGCCTTGGCGCTGCTTGAGCCCGTAGACGGTCTCGCGGGCCTGCCGCAGCTGGTGGGTCAGCGCGCCGATGTGCTCCTCCAGCGCCTTGAGCCGGTCGTCGGCGCCAAGGATCTCCTGCCGCCGCGCCTCCAGCTCGCCGATGACCTGCTCCTCCCCCGCGACGTCGATGTCCTCCCACGCGGCGTGCTCCAGGGCCTCATAGGCGGTGCGGAGCCGGTCCAGGGTGTCCCGCTCCGTCTCCACCTCGCGCTGGTCCGTCGTGAGCCGCGCCAGCTCCTTCTCGACCGCGGCCATCGCCTCGTCGAGCTCGGCCAGGGCCTCGGTGTTGCTGAAGCCGATGATGTTGGCGGCCTCCTGCCGCCCGTGGGAGCCGCGGTCGCCCTGCCGGGTCTGGCCGGCCAGGGTGACCCGGTAGCCCTCCCCGCGGAGCTCGTCGGGGGTTTCCACGCACAGCGCGTTGCGCGCCGGGGCCGAGACGTGCTCGTGCACCCAGGCGCTGAACGGGGAGTCCTGGTGGACCAGCTTGCCCGCGACGTGGTCGGGGTCGCCGTGCCGGTCTTGGTGCGGCGCCAGGGTGGCGCGGACGAACGTCAGCCGGCCGCGCAGACGCAGCGGGTCGATCGCGGCGGAGAACGCCTCGAACTGCCCATCCGGGACGAGCAGCTGCCGCGCGGCGCCACCGAGGACGGTCTCGATGGCCGCCCGCCAGCGGCCCTCGTCCGGGGAGACGTCGATCAGCTCGGCCAGGAACGGCAGGTCGGCCGGCGCCACCCCGACCGCGTCGGCCACGGTGCGGCGCAGGTCGTCCAGGTGCTTGGGCACCCGGCCGGAGCGTCCCTCCAGTGAGGCGCGCTCCTCGCGTAGCTCCCGCAGCCGGTGCTCCAGCGGCCACTGCCGCTGCAACAGCGCGTCCCGCCGGGCCTGCACCGCCTCCAGCCTGTCGGCCAGGTCGGCGAGGAAGGCGGCGCCGTCGGTGCGCGCCCGGGTGAATGCCTCGGCCGAGCTGAGGTCGCAGTCCAGCGCGCCGATCCTGGCGACCAGCCGGTCCCGGCGCTCGAGGCGTTGGTCCCGGCGCACCTGGGCCGCCTCGATCTCGCCCGCCAGCCGCTCCAGGGCCGCTCCCCCGCTGTTGCGGTGGTCGTCGCGCGCCTGCTCGAGCTGGGTGTCCAGGTCGCTCTCGCGGGCCCGGGCGCGCAGCAGCTGGTCCGCCGCGGCGGACCGGTCCACGCGGTTCGTATCCACGGCCGCGTCCAGCAGGGCCGCTTCGGTGCGCAGCCGCCACAGGGTGAGCGGCGTGTCCCCGTCCCGGTTGAGGCCGAAGGTGTCCAGGGCCTCGATCTCGGCGCGGGCGCCGGTCAGCTCGGCATACCGGTCGGTGATGGGGGCCAGCAGGTCCGCCTTGGCCTGCTCGGTCTGCATCGCCAGGTAGGCGGCCTCGAGGTCGTCGAAGTGCTCGATAGCGCGGTCGGCCGCGGCGAACGTGGCCGGCCGCTCCAGGACCATCTCCTTGTAGAGCTCGTCCACGGTGCGGATCTGGTGGCCGGACTGGATGCGCACCAGCAGGCGCAGGGCCTTGGCGCCGTCGCCGTTGGCGCCGATGCCCAGCCGGGTGTGCAGCGTGTGCGCGAACGCGGAGTAGGTGTCGTAGGTGCGCAGGCCCGGGAAGGCGGACCGCAGCGCCTTGGGCGCGAACGTCTCCTCGACGGCCACGCCCAGCTCGGCCAGGTCCAGCCGCCCCTCGTGGGTGGCCATGCGCATGGTGATCTCGCCGGTGCGGGTGGCGCGCGCGGGGACGTAGTAGACGCGCAGGGCGGTGAACCGGTGGCCGTGGTCGTTGACGAAGGTCATCCCGACCGCGCCCCAGGTGGCGGCGCCCTTGCCCCGCAGGACCTGGTCGACCTCGCGACCGTGGCGGTCGGTGGTGGTGTCCACCTTGCCGCGCAGGTAGCTGAGCAGGTTGCGCTGGTCGGCACCGCGGGCGCGGCCGGCGACCGCGTCGTTGGACGCTCCGTTGAACGGGGTGTCCGAGGGCATCATCAGGGCGATGTAGGCGTCCAGCAGGGTGCTCTTGCCGGTGCCGGAGGCGCCGGAGATGAGGGTGGCGCCCGGGTGGAAGTCGAACTCGACCCTGCCCTCGAACCCGCCCCAGTTGACCAGCTGGAACGTCTCGGCCTTCCACTGCAGGGTGCCCTCCGTGGCGCCGTCCAGGTAGAACAGCGGCATGCCGGCGGTGCCGTGCCCGGCGCCGCGCGGCCGGTCCGGATCCTCGCCGTCCAACTCGCCGTCGAGCTGGTCGTCGTCGATCTCGTCGTCCAGCACGTCGGCGGTGGGGTCGACGTCCAGGTCCTCGAAGGTGGTCATCGGTTCACAGCTCGCTCTCGTCAGGGTCGGCCGTCCCGGCGGAGGCACCGGCCTCCGCGTCTGCGTCCGCGTCCGCAGTGCCGAGGCCCTCGGCGGCGGCGGGTGTGGCCGCTGAGGTGGCGTTCTGCTCCTGCAGCCAGCGCAGCAGCTCGGTCAGTCGGGGCAGGGGCAGCAGCACCTCGATGGCGTTGCTGATCTCGAAACGCTCGTCGGTGCTGGCCCCGACCAGCAACCCGGTGCGGTGGACCGCCTCGACGGCGCGCTCGGCCCGGCGGGCGTCGCCGGACTCGTCGGTGGCGTGTTCGGGCCGGTGCTGGGCGATGAACGCCAGGATGTCGTCCTTGTCGACGAAGGCGCGCCGGGCGCCGGTCGCCTGCTCGCGGCGGTAGCGGGAGCGCAGGTAGACCAGGGCGATGGTCTCCTCCCGGCTCCAGGCCGCGTCGTAGAGCAGGGTGGGGAACCGGCCGCCGCCCTCGGGCAGCACCTGCCGCTTGAGGGCCACCTCGCGGTCGCGATCCAGGTGCAGCTCGAGGAACAGGTCGTTGAGCCGGGCCCGGATGGGGCGCGGGTTGGCCACCAGGGCGCGCCACTCCCGGGGGTGCGTGGCGTTGCTGATGAACCGCTGCTTGAGCAGCGCCACCAGCGCCTTGCGCTGGGCCAGCTCGAGACCACCCTCGTCCCCCTCGAACAGCGCGACGGTGGACGTGACCTCACGCTCGGGGTCGTCCTCCTCCTGCAGGTCCGGCATGGGCTCGAACGCGCCCTCGTCCTCGTCGGCAGGGCGCGCCCGGAGGTCCTCGGGGGGCGCGTCGGCAGGGGTGGTGGGGCTGCTCATCGGGGCTCCTGCGGGCGGCCGGCGGCCGGCTCGGGGGTGGACGGGACGGGGGTCAGCCGGGGCACGGCCAGGTCGCGGGCGCTGCCGTCGGGGCGGACCGCGGCGTAGACCTCGGTGTCCCCGTGCCGGGCCAACCCGGCGCCGTTGGTGGCCAGCTGCAGCAGGCCGAAGATCTCCACCGGACGACGCAACGCCGGGTCGAGGGAGTCGAACAGGACGCCCAGGGACTCCAGCGGTGCCGCGCTGGTCAGGGCCCCGGCCAGTGCGTCCCGCAGCGAGCCCATCGACGGGCCGCCCTGGGCCAGCAGCTGGTGCAGGGACAGGTCGACGGGGCGCTGGTCGCTCACGTCGTTCAGCCCCGGAGGGGCGGTGTCGCCCTCGGGGTCGTGGAACCGCTCCCGGAGGTGGTTGACGTCGACCCGTGGCGGCAGCAGCGGCAGGTCGACGACAGCGCGCGGCCCGGCGCTGCGCATCCAGGTGGCCAGCTCGGCGTCGACGGCGCGCAGGGTGGCGTCCAGCTCCCGGTCGTGGTCCGCGTCGTGCGTGACGATGTACTCGCGCAGCGTGGCGGTGACCCGGTTGCGCTGGGCGAGCACCTCATCCAGTCCGCGGCGGATCAGGGCGACGGTGCCGTGCAGCTCGCGCCGGTCGGCGTCGTTGAGGATCGTCCCGGCCATCGGGTGCTCGAGCAGGGCGCCGAGGTCCTCGCGCAGCTGGAGCAGCAGCCCGTCGTCGCGCAGCAGCGTGACCGCCCCTTCGAACGCGCGGCCCTCGGCCGTGGCGGTCATGACGTGGTCGGCCTGCTGGAGGTACTGGTCGACGACCTCGCCGGCGGGTCGGTTCTCGGCACGGAATGAGGCCAGGACCTCCCCGCGCAGCCGGGCGAAGGACTCCTCGACCCGCGCGAAGTCGCTGGGCAGGCCGCCGACCAGGGCGAGCAGCTCCCCGAATCCTTCGAGGAGGTACTCGGCCGAGGGTTGGGCCAGCTCGCCGCCGGAGCACAGGCGGTCCCGCTCCTCGCTGAGTCGGGCGATCTCGGCGTCGAGGATGGACACCCGGGCCTCCCGGTCGGGGTTCACCTCGGTGTTGAACCGGCGCACCGCGTTGAGGATGGTGGTGATCCGGTGCTCGGAGAGGCTGGCCCGCTCGCGGGTGAGGCTCTTGACCAGGTTCAGGGCGTCCTGGGCATGCGAGGTGAGGGCGTAGACCTCGGTGCCCTCGTCGTCGGTGGTGCGCACCAGCCACCGGCCGCGCATCCAGCGCAGGCAAAGGTCCCTGCCGGTGCCGGTGGGCAGGTCGGTGATGCCGGCGTGGCGCAGCTCGGTCAGGTAGGTGTCGACCTGGTCGTGCAGCCGCGCGGCGGGGACGGTGCGGGCGTCGCGACCGAAGGAGGTGCGGAAGACGGCGATGATGACCGGCGCCTGGCGCTGGTGCAGCAAGGTCAGCGTGGGTTGCCCGAAGGCTCCGCGGACACGGGCCAGCTGGCCGGCGATGTCACTCACTGCACTGCTCCTTTGCCGATGTCGCCGGGCCACCCTGTCACCCGGCTCCGCCCCGGTGCACTGAGGGGCTGCGGCGGGCGTCGCCGCCTCACCCCGGCGCTGAGGAGGATAGAGGTGGCCGGAGACTGCAAGGACCCCGACCGCTACCGCACGGTCGGGTCAGGAACGCCTTGCTGGGGGCTCCTGGACAGAGGCAGGTGCGTGGCTGGCCGACCCGGTGCGCCACAGCCCGCCGAAAAGGGCGGCCAGCAGGGAACCTTTTGTTCCGTAGTGCGCTGAAGTGTGTCTTGTCGCGGTTCATTTCCCGCTTGCGGCCTGAGTGGACGACGACGATTCGTCCCGGTTCTTGTATCGCCATCCATCGCCATTGTCAGCAAATCCGTGAGCTGAGAGCCTTCGTGAAAATGCCGTAAAGAATGGCGGGCTTGGCGTGGCCTGGCGGCCAGTCGGGGTAGTCGGGGATACGAGCGAAGCGCAGTTTCGTCGTCGAGCGATCAGTACATGTGACCTCTCACTCGTTTGCTCGCTGGGCGGCATTCAGGGCCTCTTGGAGGGTCATGCCGTCCAAGGACGACGGGCTGATCTTCTCGTGGGCAATGGCGTGGATCAGCGGCCTCAGGAGGCGCAGCTCGTCCTCCCGCCCGGTCCGGATGGCGTTGGCGATGCGGGTCCGTAGCGAGAACCGATCCGCCGCCCCGGTCATACCGGCGCGGCTGCGGTACCGACGCGGACAGTGCCAGCGCTGGAGTGATGGACCATCCGGGCGACCTGTCGGTCGGTCTTTCCCTCGATGTCGGTCAGTCGCAGCGTGCCATCGAGAAGGCCCGCAGCGACGCGACGCACCAGCAGGTCATGCTCAGGCTTCGAGAACTGAAAGAGGTGCATGGTCGGCTCCCCGTCGGTCTGCGGTGCGCTCTCTGGTCGCCCCTGCAGCCAATTAACGCCGGCCAATCTAGGCGGGTTACGCATTCGGTGGCGTCCTCAGGACCTCCAGAATTGAACCGCCCGAAATGTCGATGCCAAAACACTTCATGTCGGACAATTCGCTCGACCTTTTACCGAACCCGGGGGGGAGCCGACTGTCGGCGCACACCCTCGTCCCGAATGCGCCTGACGTACGGGCCTCGGTTACTGCTGGTTGCCGCCGAAGATGGCGGCAGCCTCTTTGAGTCCATAGATGACGATGACGAAGCCGGCGGCCGGGTCTGCCCACCACGCGCCGATGAGGGCGTTGAGGACGAGGCCGAGGAGGACCGCAACGGCGAGGATCCCGTCGACGAGGGTGACCTTGCCTTCGGTTGTCAGGACGGGATTGCCCAGGGCCGCCCCTGTCCGGGCCTTCCCGGCAGCAAGGGTGAACATGACCGCGGCGGTGATGGCCGTCCAGGCGATGCCAAGGGGGCTGTGGTGTGGGTGGAATCCGGTGGCCAGAACGATCACGGACTGGGCCGTGATGTAGACCGACAGGGCGATGAACCCGGCGCCGATCAGCCGCAGTGCCCGCCGCTGCCGTTCCACTCCGGTGCCGGCGAGCTCCCAGAGCACGACCGTGGAGGCTCCGATCTCGATCAGGCTGTCCAGGCCGAAGCCGGCAAGCGCCACTGATCGCGCCTGAACAGCGGCCACGGCGAGGATCGCGATGCCAAGGACGTTCCAGCCGAGCGTGACGCGCTCGAGCAGCACGCCTCGACGGAGGAGGAGGTCCGTGGACGCGACAGGTGCCATCACGGGCGCCATGGTCGCAGGTCGGATTCTGTTGCCGTGCCCGTGGGACCTCCGGCTGTTGTTGGCCGGGATGCCGGTGCATGTGGTCGCCGAGCGACTGGGCCATGCGGACCCTCGATCACGCTCCGCGTGAACGCCCACGTGATCCGCCAGCACGCCGCCGGGGTGGCTGACGTCTTTGCGTCGGTCGTGCAGTCGGGGCCGACCCTGCGCTGGTGAGCGAGGACCCCGAGGTGCCCTCGAAAGGCCCGGACGAGGGCTCCATTGAGGGGTCGTGTCAGCAGAAGCGTCAGCAGCCGACCCCCGGAGACAGCAAGAGCCCCGACCGTGTGGAAGCGGCCGGGGCTCTTTCTTCTGTCTCAACACAGAGTGCGCCCGAAGGGATTCGAACCCCTAACCTTTTGATCCGTAGTCAAATGCTCTATCCGTTGAGCTACGGGCGCCTGCTGCTCTCCGGACGTGTCCGGCGCAACGGGAGATGAGAATACCCGAGCGTGACCGTGGCGCGAAATCGCGCCCTCGCGCGGCCCTCGGCAGCACCCTCCCGCAACCCTCGGCAGCCCCCTCCCGCGACCCTTGGCAGCACCCTCCCCCACCCGTCGACAAGCCCCCTCCGCCGACCCTCGCCGACCCTCACCCGCGCAACGACGGACCGCCCGGTGGGCCCACCGACGGACCCGCCGGTGACGCGCCCGACGACCCCGCCACCCGGCATACCGGGCGGGTGCGGGACAGGGCCGAACGGCCCGGGTCCCCTGTGGAATTTGCAGCCATCTCGTCGGTTTCTTGCAGTTCGTTGCAAGAACTTGACAGACGGCCGCACTTTGTGAGCGGTTTCACGAGCACTGGTGAAAGGCGACGGTTCCGCCCGGTGGTGGCCCGGGCGTACCTTGGCAACCACAAGCGCGTTCACATCGTGGACACCATGTCGCCATCTCCACCCGGGGGCTGCATCCAGCGTCGCCCGACGAGGGGCGACGAGGAGCCCGCAGGACGCACCACTGCAACTGACGCACGCGGCCAGCACGCGGCCGCCGCGCGAAAGGGATGGCCCGATCTCATGACGACTGAGACGACCACAGCAACCCCCGCCACGGCCACGCCTGGCACCGAGATCCCGAGTGACGGCAGCACCACGCACGCCCGTCTCGCGTCCTGGGTTGCTGAGGTTGCCGCCCTCACCACCCCGGACCGCATCCACTGGGTCACCGGGTCGGACGAGGAGTGGAAGGCGCTGACCGACGAGCTCGTCGCCGTCGGCACCTTCACCCGGCTCAACGAGGACCTCAAGCCCAACTCGTTCCACTGCGCCTCCGACCCCAGCGACGTCGCGCGGGTCGAGGACCGGACCTACATCTGCTCCCTCGAGGAGAAGGACGCCGGCCCCACCAACAACTGGATGGCGCCGGACCAGATGAAGGCGATCATGACCGACCTCTACCGGGGGTCGATGAAGGGCCGCACCCTCTACGTCATCCCGTTCGTCATGGGCCACCTCAACGCCGAGAAGCCGATGTTCGGCGTGGAGATCACCGACTCCGCCTACGTCGTCGCCTCGATGCGCGTCATGGCCCGCATCGGCTCCTCGGTCCTCAAGCGGATCGAGGAGCTCGACGCCGACTTCGTCCCCGCGCTGCACTCCGTGGGCGCCCCGCTCGAGCCGGGCCAGAAGGACGTCGCGTGGCCGTGCAGCGACACCAAGTACATCGTGCAGTTCCCCGAGGAGCGGATGATCTGGAGCTACGGCTCCGGCTACGGCGGCAACGCCCTGCTCGGCAAGAAGTGCTACTCCCTGCGCATCGCCAGCGTGATGGCCCGCGACGAGGGCTGGCTGGCCGAGCACATGCTCATCCTCAAGCTCACCTCGCCCGAGGGCACGGTCAAGTACATCGCCGCCGCGTTCCCGAGCGCCTGCGGCAAGACCAACCTGGCCATGCTCGAGCCGACGATCCCCGGCTGGAAGGTCGAGACCCTCGGCGACGACATCGCCTGGATGAAGTTCGGCAAGGACGGCCGCCTCTACGCCGTCAACCCCGAGTTCGGCCTGTTCGGCGTCGCGCCGGGCACCGGCTGGGACACCAACCCCAACGCGATGCGCACCATCGCCAAGGGCAACTCGGTCTTCACCAACGTCGCGCTCACCGACGACGGCGACATCTGGTGGGAGGGCATGACCGAGGAGCCGCCGGCGCACCTGACCGACTGGAAGGGCCGCGACTGGACGCCGGAGTCCTCCGAGCCCAGCAGCCACCCGAACTCCCGCTTCTGCACCCCGATCTCGCAGTGCCCGATCCTGGCGCCGGAGTACGACGACCCGCAGGGCGTGCCGATCTCGGCGATCCTGTTCGGTGGCCGCCGCAAGACGACCATCCCGCTGGTCACCGAGGCCCGCGACTGGGTCCACGGCACGTTCATGGGCGCCACCCTCTCCTCCGAGACCACCGCGGCCGCCACCGGCGCCGTGGGCGTCGTCCGCCGCGACCCGATGGCGATGCTGCCCTTCATCGGCTACAACGCCGGCGACTACTTCAACCACTGGATCAAGGTCGGCAAGGACGCGGACGCGGCCAAGCTGCCCAAGATCTTCTACGTCAACTGGTTCCGTCGCGACGCCGACGGCGGCTTCGTGTGGCCGGGCTTCGGCGAGAACTCCCGCGTCCTGAAGTGGGTCGTGGAGCGCCTCGAGGGCACCGCGGCCGCGGTCGAGACCCCGATCGGCCACGTGCCGACCCCGGAGTCCCTCGACACCGAGGGCCTGGACATGACCGAGGAGCAGCTGCGGATCGCCCTCAACGTCGACGCCGACGAGTGGGCCGCCGAGATCCCGCAGATCCAGGAGTGGTTCGACAAGTTCGGCCCGACCCTGCCCACGACGCTGTGGACCGAGCTCGACGGCCTGAAGGCGCGCCTCGGCGTGAAGTGAGCCTGACCGGTATGCCGGCTGGCCGGCATACCGCAGGAAAGGCCCGGGACCCCAAGGGTTCCGGGCCTTTCCCGTCCCACCCGGTATGCCGGGCCGGTCGCCGCCCAGCATGATGGCCGGGTCCGCCCCCCACCGAAGGAGCGTCATGACCGACAGCACCGGGGTCGTCTTCCCCGAGGTCGACGGGACCCGCAGCACCTCGGCGCTGGGCCGGGCGGTGGTCGCGGATGCGTTGCGCCCCGTGGACCCTGTCGGTGCCCGCGCCGCCGACCAGGAGACCAGCTGGCGCCACGGCTACGTGCCGCACTTCCGCCGGCTGGTCGAGGCGGGGCTGCTCTCCCCCGACGCAGCCCGCACGATCGCGGCCGCAGGGCTGGACTCCCTGCACCGGCGGATGCGGCTGCGGCTGCCGGACGGCGAGGAGGTCGGCCTGGCCGAGGCGTTCACGGCGGGCAGCGCGCGCCTGCCGGGGGCCGAGGGCGAGGCGCTGGGCACCGAGGTGGTCGAGGGCCACGGCCAGCCGGTGCGCGAGCTCGTCCTGCCCTGGCACGGGGAGCGGTTGCGCGGGGAGGACCTGCTGCGGCGGCTGGAGGCGTGGGAGACCGCCGGGGTGCTCGAGCCCAGCGCCGCCGAGGCGGTCCGGACCGTGGCGGCCAACCCCGACTGGCTGGACCTGTCCGACCAGAGCCTGGTCGTCCTCGGCGCCGGCTCCGAGATGGGGCCGCTGCGGGCCGTCCTGTCATGGGGTGGTGACGTCGTCGGGGTGGACCTGCCCCGACCCGAGGTGTGGACCCGGCTGCGCGAGCTGACCGAACGCTCCGCCGGGCGCCTGCGGGTCCCGGCGCCGGTCGCGACCGACGCGCGCCCGCTCGAGCAGCGCGCCGGGGCCGACCTGGTCCACCGGCTTCCCCAGGTCGCCGACTGGCTGGCCGGCATCGAGGGCCGACTGGTGCTCGGCAACTACGTCTACGCCGACGGCGCGACCAACGTGCGCGTGGCCATGGCCGTCGACGCGCTGACCGTGGAGCTCCAGCGGCGCCGGGACGACGTCGCGCTGGCGTTCCTCGCGACGCCGACCGACGTCTTCGCCGTGCCGGGCGAGGCCGTCGCCCAGTCCACCTGGGCCTACGAGCACGCCGGCGCCAGGACGCTGCTGCGCCAGCCGCTGCGCGTGCTCAGCGGGGGCCGCCTGCTGCGCCGCAACTACGCCCCGGGGGCCGACCCGGGCATCAACGACAGCCTGGTGCCGCAGCAGGGACCCAACTACGCCCTCGCCAAGCGGCTCCAGCGCTGGCGCGCCACGACCGCACGGGCGGCCGGCGCGACGGTCTCGCTCAAGGTCGCCCCGCCGACCCGGACGCGCTCGGTGGTCAAGAACCGTGCGCTCGCGGCGGCCTACGCCGGCGCCCACCGGTTCGGCATCGAGGTCTTCGAGCCGGCGACGAGCAACGTGCTCATGGCCGCCCTGCTCGTGCACGACCTGCGCGCGGGCACACCAACGCACGAGCATCCATGGCAGGACGAGGCGTTCGGCGCCGTCCCGGGCGGACTGTGGCGCGGACCTTACGAGCCGCGCAGCGCGCTGGGGCTGGCGGTCGTCCTCGGGCTGGGGTCCGTGCGCGGCTGAGGGTCCGCGGCCACCACCACCCGCTGGGATGCCGGCGGGCGGACGCTGCCGCCGCAGACCGGCAGCACCCCGAGGTCCTTGTATGCCGTGTGCCGCACCAGCCGCACGCGCCTGGCCCGGCGGGGCTGGCGTGCGCGCAGCCACTGCCGGGGGCTCATGTCGTCCGCCCCGTGCTCGGGTCGGTCTGGCCCTGCGGGTCCTGACCCGGCACGCCCTGTGGCAGCTGCCCACCCTGCTGGAGCTGGCCGCCCTGGCCTTGCGGCAGCTGCCCACCCGGGAACTGCCCGCCCTGCTGTCCACCGGGGAGCTGCCCGCCCTGCTGACCGCCAGGGAAATGGCCACCGTGGCCGCGAGGCCCGAACTGCCCGCCCTGCCGGCCACCGGGGAACTGGCCCCCGCCCGGCCCGGACCGGGTCTGGCTCTGGTCGCCGATCGCCGCGGCCGCGCCGACGGCGCCGACCGAGGCGAAGCCGATCGCGAGCGCCGCGGCGATGGCGGTCTTCTTGCCAGACCACACCGGCGGCTGGACAGCCGGCGGCGGGGGCGCGGCGGAGTCCGGCTGCACGTCCACCGGAGGCCGGACCTCCGTGGGAGCGGCCGCGGCCGGTGAGGCACCCTGCGGTGAGGCGACCGTGGGAGCCGGCGGACCGGCATACTCCGGCCCGGTGGGCGGCCCCGCCAGGGGGCGGCCAGGGTGGGCCGGCAGGTCCTGGGTGGGGCTGACCACCCAGGGGGTCTGGGGGGAGGGTGCGCTCATGGTCGGTCTCCTCGGTGGGAAGGTCGTCGCCGACGAGACTGGGCAGCAGGGCTGTGCCGATGCTGTGGCCGCCGTATCGGTTGGCTGAGACCCCACCACAGAGCGTTCACAGGGTTTGTACAGGAAGACCCGATGCTGTCTTCAGGTCCGGGCGCAAAACTCGCTCCCATGAGCCAGTCGACTGTCCGCCCCGCCTCCGCCCCGCTGCGCCGCATCGACGGCTCACCTGTGCGTGTCCTCGTCGTCGACGACGAGAACAACCTGACCGAGCTGCTCAGCATGGCGCTGCGCTACGAGGGCTGGGAGGTGCGCTCGGCCGGCAGCGGCATGGCCGCCGTCCGGGCCGCCCGGGACTTCCAGCCCGACGCCGTCGCCCTCGACATGATGCTGCCCGACTTCGACGGCATGGAGGTGCTGCGCCGCATGCGCGCGGACAATCCCACCGTGCCGGTGCTCTTCCTGACCGCCCGCGACGCCGTCGAGGACCGGGTCGCCGGGCTGACCGCCGGTGGCGACGACTACGTCACCAAGCCGTTCAGCCTCGAGGAGGTCGTGGCCCGGCTGCGCGCACTGATGCGCCGCACCGCCGTCATGGCCGAGGACTCCAGCTCCCTGCTGACCGTCGGCGACCTGGTGATGGACGAGGACAGCCACGAGGTCAGCCGCGGCGGCGAGCAGATCAACCTCACCGCCACCGAGTTCGAGCTGCTGCGCTACCTCATGCGCAACCCCAAGCGCGTGCTGTCCAAGGCCCAGATCCTCGACCGCGTGTGGAACTACGACTTCGGCGGCCAGGCCAACGTCGTCGAGCTCTACATCTCCTACCTGCGCAAGAAGATCGACGTCGGCCGCCCGCCGATGATCCACACGATGCGCGGCGTGGGCTACGTGCTCAAGCCCGCGACCTGAGCCAGAGTCGTCCCATGAGCCGCCCCGCGTGGATGCGCCCGGCGACGTGGACCCTGCGCTCCAAGCTGGTCGCCTCGACCGTTGCCCTCTTCCTCGCGATCACCGTCGCCACCGGCGTGGTCACCGTGCTGGCGCTCAACGGGTTCCTCATGGGCCAGCTCGACGACCAGCTCAACGCCCAGGCGCACCGCGTCTCCGACGGCCGCGGCGGGGACGACCGGCCGGGCCCGACCCCCCGGCCGAGCGCCGGCGCGCTGCCCCCTGGGCTCGGCGGCGGCTTCGTCCACGTCGACATCACCGGGGCCGTCGTCACCGACAACGTCGTCGTCAGTCCCACCGAGGGCACGGACCAGCTGACCTCGGCCCAGCTCGTCCGCCTCGAGCAGGCCGGCCTCAGCGACCGGCCGACCACCGTCGACCTCGGCGGCGGCACGGGCAGCTACCGGCTCGTCGCCACCCGCACCCTCGACGGCCGCATCGTCATCACCGGCCTGCCGGTCGGGCCGCTCCGCGAGACCGTCATGCGCCTCTCGCTGATCATCGCCGTCGCCACCGCCTTCGGGCTGGTGGCAGTCGCGGGCGCCGGGCGGTGGCTGGTGCGCCGCAACCTGCTTCCCCTGGAGCGGGTCGCCGCCACCGCCACCAAGGTCTCGCACCTGCCGCTGGACTCCGGCGCCGTCGCCCTCGCCGAGCGCGTGCCCGCGAAGTTCACCGACGAGCGCACCGAGGTCGGCCAGGTCGGCTCGGCGCTCAACGGCCTGCTCGACCACATGCGCGACGCCCTCAACGCCCGCCACGAGAGCGAGACGCGCGTGCGGCAGTTCGTCGCCGACGCCAGCCACGAGCTCCGGACGCCCCTGGCGTCCATCCGCGGGTATGCCGAGCTGTCCCGTCGCGCGCCCGAGCCGGTGCCGCCGTCGGTCGCCCACGCCCTCGGACGCGTGGAGTCCGAGGCCGAGCGGATGTCGGCACTGGTCGAGGACCTGCTGCTGCTGGCCCGGCTGGACGCCGGCCGGCCGCTGGAGCAGGAGCCGGTCGACCTGACCCGCCTCGTGGTCGACGCCGTCAGCGACGCCCACGCGGCCGGGCCCGACCACGTCTGGCAGCTCGACGTGCCCGAGGAGTCGGTCCACGTCTGCGGCGACTCCGCGCGACTGCACCAGATCGTCGCGAACCTCCTGGCCAACGCCCGCACCCACACCCCGCCCGGGACCACGGTGCGCACCAAGGTCGCCGAGGAGGCCGGCGAGGTGAGCGTGACCGTCGAGGACGACGGACCGGGCATCCCGGAGGCGTTGCAGCCCAACGTCTTCCAGCGGTTCGCCCGCGGGGAGGCCTCGCGCTCCCGGGCCGCCGGCAGCACCGGGCTCGGCCTGTCGATCGTGCACGCGGTGACCCTGGCCCACGGCGGTCGGGTCGACCTGTCGAGCCAGCCCGGCCGCACGACGTTCCGCGTCGCCCTCCCGGCTCACTAGGCCACCTCAGCCACCTCACAGGGACGGCACAGCGCCGGCTCCGAGAGTCGACGTCATGGACACCATGACTCTCTCCAGGCACGAGGCGCAGCCCGTCGCCCAGTCCGCCGGATCCGCTGCGCCCCAACGCTCCTGGGAGCGTCCCGCGCTGATCGGCCTGCTGGTCGCGACCGCCGCCCTCTACTTCTACGGGCTCACCGCCAGCGGCTGGGCCAACTCCTTCTACTCCGCCGCGGTCCAGGCCGGCAGCCAGAGCTGGAAGGCCTTCTTCTTCGGCTCCTCCGACACCGGCAACTCGATCACCGTCGACAAGACCCCGGCGTCGCTGTGGGTCATGGCCCTGTCGGTGCGGACGTTCGGGCTGAGCTCGTTCAGCATCCTCATGCCCGAGGTGCTGATGGGCGTCGCCTCCGTCGGCGTCCTCTACGCCACCGTCAAGCGCCAGTTCGGTGCTGCCGCAGGCCTGCTCACCGGCGCCGTCCTGGCGCTGACGCCGGTCGCGGTGATGATGTTCCGCTTCAACAACCCCGACGCCCTGCTGGTCCTGCTCATGACGCTGGGCGCGTGGGCGACCGTGAAGGCGATCGAGAAGGCGAGCCCGCGCTGGCTCATCTGGGTCGGTGTCTTCATCGGCTTCGGCTTCCTGACCAAGATGCTCCAGGCGCTGCTGGTCGTCCCGGCCTTCGCGCTGGCCTACCTCGTCGCCGCGGACACCCCGATGCGCAAGCGGATCCTGCACGTGCTCGCCGCCGGCGCCGCCATGGTCGTCTCGGCCGGCTGGTGGCTGGCGATCGTGGAGATCGTCCCCGCCTCCGCCCGCCCCTACATCGGCGGCTCGCAGACCAACTCGATCCTCGAGCTGGCGCTGGGCTACAACGGCCTCGGCCGGATCACCGGCAACGAGACCGGGTCCGTCGGCGGCGGCGCCGGCCCGAACGGCACCGGCATGTGGGGCGCGACGGGCTTGACCCGGATGTTCAACAGCGACATCGGCGGCCAGGTCTCCTGGCTCATCCCCAGCGCGCTCATCCTCCTCGCCGTCGGCCTGTGGATGCGTGGGCGCGCCCCGCGCACGGATGCCCGCCGCGCGGCCTACATCGTCTGGGGTGGCTGGCTGGTCGTCACGATGCTCACCTTCAGCCTGATGGCCGGCATCTTCCACGCCTACTACACGATCGCGCTGGCCCCGGCGATCGGCGCGCTCGTGGGCATGGGCGCCAAGGAGGCCTGGGAGCACCGGCAGGCCCTGGTCGGCTCGCTGGCCCTGTCGGTCGCCACCGCCGTGGCCGCGATCTGGTCCGCCACGCTCCTGGCCCGCACCCCGGACTGGTTCCCGTGGCTCCGGGTGGCCGTCGTCGTCGCCGGCCTGTTCGCCGCCGTGATGTTCCTGGTCATCGGCCGGGTGCACCGCGCGGCGGTCCCGATCATCGCCGCCGCGGCCGCGGTCGCGGCGCTGGCCGGCCCCACGGCATACAGCCTGTCCACCGTCGCCACCCCGCACACCGGCTCCATCCCCTCGGCCGGCCCGGCCGGTCAGGGCGGCCCGGGCGGCGCCGGCGGCGGACTGGCCGGAGGACCCCCCGGCGGGTTCGGCGGCGGCTTCGGCGGCCAGGCGCAGGGTGGCACCACCCAGGGTGGGACCGGCACGGCGCCGGGCGGGACCCAGCAGGGCCCCGGCGGCGGTGGCGGCATGGGCGGCCTGCTGGACGCCAGCACCCCGAGCACCGCGGTCGTGACGGCCCTGTCGACGAACGCCTCGAAGTACACCTGGGTGGCCGCCGCGATCGGCTCGCAGAACGCGGCTGGACTCCAGCTCGGCACCGGCCTGCCCGTCATGGCCATCGGCGGCTTCAACGGCAGCGACCCCTCGCCGACGCTGGCGCAGTTCCAGGCCTGGGTCAGTCAGGGCAAGGTGCACTACTTCCTCGCCGGCGGCCAGGGCGGGCCCGGTGGCGGCATGGGCGGGTCGGGCACGGCCAGCCAGATCAGCAGCTGGGTGGAGCAGAACTACACCGCGGTCACGATCGGCGGCTCGACGTTCTACGACCTCACCCAGCCGACCGCCGGCAGCACCTCCTCCACCACGACCAGCGTGAACTGAGGTGAGCCCGATGAGCGCCCGCCCCGTCCTCGACGTCGTCATCCCCGTCCACAACGAGGAGCAGGCCCTGCCGGCGTGCGTCCGCCGTCTGGCGGCGCACCTGCACGCGACGTTCCCCTACCCCTTCCGGATCACCGTGGCCGACAACGCCAGCACCGACCGGACGTGGGCCGTGGCCCTGGGCCTGGCGGCGGCGATGCCCGAGGTGGCCACCGTGCACCTGGACCGGAAGGGGCGGGGCCGGGCGCTCAAGGCTGTGTGGTCGGCCTCCGACGCACCGATCCTGGCCTACATGGACGTCGACCTGTCCACGGACCTCGACGCCCTGTGGCCGCTGGTCGCGCCGCTGATGTCAGGACACTCCGACGTGGCGATCGGCAGCCGGCTGGCCCGCGGCGCCCGGGTGGTGAGGGGCGCGAAGCGGGAGGTGATCTCCCGCGCATACAACCTCATCCTCCGGGCCGTGCTGGGCGCGCGGTTCAGCGACGCGCAGTGCGGGTTCAAGGCGATCCGCGCCGACGTGGCCGCCGAGCTGCTGCCGCTGGTGGAGGACCCGACGTGGTTCTTCGACACCGAGCTGCTGGTGCTCGCCGAGCGCAGCGGCCTGCGCATCCACGAGGTTCCGGTCGACTGGTACGACGACCCGGACAGTCGCGTGGCCATCGTCCAGACCGCGCTGGACGACCTGCGGGGGGTCCGCCGGGTGCGGCGGGGGCTGCGCTCCGGCGACCTGCCGGTGGAGCAGGTCCGCGCGCGCATCGGTCGCCGGCCGCACGAGCAGCAGCTCGCCGGCCGGCTGACCGGCCAGCTGTGGCGCTTCGGCGGGATCGGGTGGTCAGCACGGTGCTCCATCTCGGCCTGTTCGCGCTGCTGCGGCCCGGCCTGCCCTCGGCCCAGGTGGCCAACCTGATGGCGCTGTTCGTCGCCACCGTCTTCAACACGGCGGCCAACCGTCGGTGGACCTTCGGGGTGCGCGACCGGCGCGGGGCCGGGCTCCAGCAGGCGCAGGCACTGCTGGTGTTCGCCCTCACCCTGGCGATGACCAGTGCCGCGCTGGGGTTGCTGCACCTGCTGGCGCCGACCGCCGGGACCGGCGCGCAGACGGCGGTCATCGCCGCGGCGAACGTGGTCTCGACGGCGGTGCGGTTCGTGGCCATGCGCGCGTGGATCTTCCGCACCCCCGCGCGCCCTGTCCCCTCCGCCTTCCCCGCACCGGACGCACCAAACGGCCCGAATCCGGGCCTCACGGACCCCGAAACGGACCGTTTGGTGCGTCCGGTCGAGAGCGTCCGTCAGGCGTAGCGCTTGAGCTCGCGTCGGGCGAGGGCCATGCGGTGCACCTCGTCCGGCCCGTCGGCCAGGTGCAGCATCCGGGCCTGGGCGTAGAGCTCGGGCAGCACCGTGTCCTGGCAGACGCCCATCCCGCCGTGGGCCTGCATCGCCCGGTCGATGACCCAGGTGGCCATCTCCGGCACGGCGACCTTGATCGCCGAGATCTCCACGGCGGCGCCGCGGTTGCCCACGGTGTCCATGAGCCAAGCGGTCTTGAGCACCAGCAGCCGCGCCATCTCGATCCGGATCCGCGACTCCGCGACCCACTCCTGCACGACACCCTGCGCGGCCAGCGGCTTGCCGAACGCCACACGCTGCTGCACCCGCTCGCACATCAGGTCGTAGGCCCGCTCCGCCATCCCGATCAGCCGCATGCAGTGGTGGATCCGGCCCGGCCCGAGCCGGGCCTGCCCGATGGCGAACCCGCGGTGGAGCTCCCCGAGGAGGTTCTCCCGCGGGACCCGCACCGCGTCGTACACGATCTCGGCGTGCCCGCCGTGCGGGCCGTCGGTGTAGCCGAGCACGTGCGTGGAGCGGCGCACGTCGACCCCCGGGGTGTCCAGCGGGACGACGACCATGCTGTGCCGCTGGTGCCGCTCCCCGTCGGGGTCGGACAGGCCCATGACGATGGCGACCTTGCACTCCGGGGCCATGGCGCCGCTGGACCACCACTTGCGGCCGGTGACGACGAGCTCGTCGCCGTCGACCTCGATGCGGGTCGCGATGTTGTTGGCGTCGGAGCTGGCGACCTCGGGCTCGGTCATCGAGTACGCCGAGCGGATCTCCCCGCGCAGCAACGGTTCCAGCCACTGCTGCTGCACCGCCGGCGCGGCGAAGTGCGCGAGCACCTCCATGTTGCCGGTGTCCGGCGCGGCGCAGTTCATCGCCTCGGGGGCGAGCATCGGCGAGCGCCCGGAGAGCTCGGCGAGGGGGGCGTACTCGAGGTTGGACAGCCCGGCGCCGCGCTCGCCCGGCAGGAACAGGTTCCACAGCCCGCGCCGCTGCGCCTCGGCCTTGAGCTCGGCCATCACCGGCGGCCGGCCCCACGGATTGGTGTGCGCCTGCCCCTCGACCTGCTGGTGGAAGGTGGCCTCGGCCGGGTAGATCACCTCGTCGAGGAAGGCCTGCACTCGCTCGCGCCACTGCTCCATGACCGGGGTGAATCCGAAGTCCATGGCCCGACCCTAGGACACCCCGGTATGCCGTGCCGGTCGCCCTCGCGCGCGGCCGGCGGTCAGTCCGGTTCGCCCGCCTGCCGCGGGGTGTCCGGCATCTGCTGGGCGATCAGGCGCAGGAACAGCCAGATCAGGACGGCCTGCCACACCACGATGACGAGGATCAGCACCGGCCACCAGTGGGTCACCGCGTCGATGCGGGCGGCCCGCGGGACCGCGCCGAGGCTGAACACCGCGACGAGGAAGGAGAGCCACAGGGCTACCGCCGCCGCGCGGTAGCCCCGGCTGGGGTCCCGCGGCGGTGCGATGCCCAGGCCCGTGACGTCGTGGGGCGGGTGGTCGCGCAGCATCCGCCGCGTCGAGCGGTAGACCCGCGTCCGCGGGTAGGCCCCGGCCAGCATCCGGCGGACCCGTGCGGCGCGCACGGGCCGCAGCTGCAGCGTCACGGGCAGGGCAACCGCCTCGATGCGGGCGCTCTCCGCCCGGAAGCCGCGGTCGCCGAGGATGCAGCGGCCCCGGGCGGCGACGACCGCGGTGACCGGGCCGATCGAGACGGTCGCGCTGCCGGGCAGGTACCACGCGTAGAGCCCGCAGCGGCAGTCACTCGCCGGGGCCGGGTGCCCGTGCTGGGCGCAGCCGGCCCGCTCCAGCGTCCCGTCCCACGGCCCGGTCACGGCGTGGACGAGCGGGTAGAGCCCGTCCCGCCGCAGGCTGAACTGGCGGTAGCCGCGCAGCTCGCCCGGCACCAGCGCCGGCGTGCCCTCTGGCACCGACACGGCCTCGCTCACGTGCCGGTCGGCTCAGGGGTCCTGCTCGGCGCGGGCGGTCGCACCGGCGCGGTCGCCGGCTCCTCCGGCAGCGGCTCGAACTCCACCTCGCGGCGCTCGGTCCCGATGTCTCCCATGGCGCACTTCCCTCGTGCACGGCCGGGCGGGGTGCCGATCGCCCCACGCGGTCCGGCCTGATCCCTCCATCGTCCGCAGACCGGCCGCCCTTGTCGAGGACGTCGCGCCGGACGGGGTGCGGACGGGGTGCGGGACGAGGGCCGTTCGCCGGCGCGGCAAGATGACCTGGATTCGGCGACACGGGCAGCAATCTCTTGTGACGGGAAAAAACTCCGCCTATGGTGCGCTCACTGCAAGATACACACAGGGGAAAGGAACCGTTCATGAAGCGACTCGTCGCCGTGATCCTGACGGCAGCTCTCGGTGTTGGTTTCGGCGTCGTCGGCGCGACCTCCGCGTCCGCCGCCCTCGTCTGCAAGGCACCGAACATCTGCGCCTGACGCGCGTCGGGCTGGCGGGGCTCCGGCCCCGCCAGCCCTGTCAGGCGCAAGCCTGAGAAACGTGCCCCAGGTGGTGACCCGTCGCCTCGCCGCGCTCGACCCCTGCCACATCCCACGGGCTGCAACACAGATGAGAAGCCCCCGGCCGTTGGCCGGGGGCTTCTCTCGTCTGCGCGGAGGCAGCGGGAGCCGCCGCTCGCTGCGCTCGCTCCTCCCAGATCCCACGGGCTGCAATAGATGACTGAAGGCCCCAGGACTTCGTCCTGGGGCCTTCAGTCATCTGCGGAGGCGGCGGGATTTGAACCCGCGAGAGGTTTTATCCTCAACCCGCTTAGCAGGCGGGCGCCATAAACCGGGCTAGGCGACGCCTCCGTGCGCACGCCGACGGACAGCGCCGAAGCGCATCCATGAAGCGTGAGCCTGCACAGGCTATCCGCCCTCCCACCGGCGGGGCAAAACGGCCCCCGCCCCGCGCGTCGCCGGGGTGGGGGCCGTCCGGCTCAGTGCAGCGAGCAGATGTCGGCGTTGGCGGCGCGCGCCTTGAACGTCGGGGTCTGGGTCGGCACGTTGGCGGTGAGGGTGTGGGTCGGCAGCGGGGTCGTCCCGATCCGGTTGGGCACCTCGACCACGTTGGGGCTGCCGGTGCCGATGCTGACCTCGATCGTCTCGCCGAGCAGGTCATCCTGCTTCAGCTTGGCACCGGGGAACGCCGCCGCGACCGTGCGGGCCGAGTCGGCCTTGCTCGGGCTGTAGCTGACGATGACGCCGCTGTGCGGGTTGCTGCCGGACTTGAAGCCCTCGACCTGGAAGCCCTGGATCGCGAGGTCGCTGGCGTCCTGCCGGGCGATCCCGGAGATGCCGGAGTCGTTGATCACCGAGACGTGGATCTTGTCCGGCGTGACGATCAGCGGCTCCTGCGTCGGCGCCGGCGTGGGCGTGCCCGTCGGAGGCTTCTTCTTCGTGCCCGTGCCCGGCAGCGGGTCGTCCTTGGCGATGGCGTCCCACAGGGCGGAGGCCTTGGACGTCCACTGCACGAGGGCCTGGGGGCGCGGCGGGTAGGGCTCGACCGGAACGGTGACGAAGCGGATCTGCGACGAGGGCAGCCCCTGCACGCTCTGCGCGACGTCGCGCAGGGCGTTGAGGTTGCCCAGGTCGGGATCGGTGGTGAGCGACTTGGTCGCAGCGTCGAGGAAGCGGAACAGCTTGTCCGGTCGCAGCAGGGTGCCGCTGCTGGTCGCGGTCTGCACCATCGAGGACAGGAAGGCCTGCTGCCGGTCGATCCGGCTCAGGTCCGAACCGTCGCCGAGGGTGTAGCGGGCCCGCACGAACGCCAGCGCCTGCTTGCCGCTGACCTCGCTGCGCCCCGCGGGCAGCCGCAGCCCGCTCTTGGGGTCGTTGACCGCCTTGGGCACGCAGACCGGGATGTTGCCCAACGCATCCACCATGGCCTCGAAGCCGAGGAAGTTGATGACCATGAAGTGGTCGATGCGGATGCCGGTGTTCTGCTCGACCGTGCGCAGCGTGCAGGCCGGACCGCCCAGCTCGAAGTTGGCGTTGAACTGCCGCAGCGGCCAGGTGTTGATGTCGTTGTTCTTGTCCTTGCAGCTCACCGGACCGCGGACCACCGAGTCCCGGGGGATGCTCACGACGATGGCCGACTTGCGGTCGGCGGCGAGGTGCACCAGCAGCGTGGTGTCCGACCGGGCCCCCGAGATGTCCTTGGCGCTGCCGAAGCCGGTGACCCCGGCGCCGAGGTCCCGGGTGTCGGACCCCATGACGAGGATGTTCATCGGCGGCAGGTCGGTCTGGGCGTCCTTGCTGGCCTGCGTCTTGGGTCGCACGCCCAGCTGCCCCGCCAGGTCGAGCTTGTGGATGTTGCCGTTGAGCTTGATGTAGGCGACGACGCCCAGCGCCAGCACCACCGCCATGACCGACGCGGTGATGATCGCCCCGCGGCGCAGCAGGGGGTGTCGGTGCGTCTTGCGATGCTGGTCTCGCAGCGTGCGGCGCGACGATCTCGAGGATCGCGCGTCCGGGCCCTCGCGCCCCGCTGGGGCGTCAGGGGCCTCGTGACGCGACCGGTTCCGGCTACGGTCCGCGCGAGAGCGGGTCACTCAGGTGCCTTCCTGTCCAGGCCCGGGCAGCGTCGATCGAGGGCGCACACCCGGATGTAACCGAGGGAGTGTAGCCACGCCATATGTGCACCCCCCAAACCCGGGCTGAACGTCAGCTGAGTGTCTCGACGCTGAGCTGCCCCTCGGCATATCGCTGGCGGAGCACCTTCTTGTCGAACTTGCCCACGCTCGTCTTGGGCACCTCGTCGATGAACGCCCAGCGCTCGGGCACCTGCCAGTGGGCCAGCTTGGTGGAGAGGAACTCCTGGAGCGCGGCGGCGTCGACCGTCGCCCCGGGAGCGCGCACCACCGTCGCCAGCGGCCGCTCGCCCCACTTGACGTCGGGGACGCCCACCACGGACGCCTCGACCACCTCGGGGTGGGCCATGAGGGCGTTCTCGAGGTCTACCGAGGAGATCCACTCCCCGCCGGACTTGATGACGTCCTTGGCCCGGTCGGTGAGCACCAGGAACCCGTCGGGCGTCAGCGAGCCCACGTCACCGGTGCGCAGCCAGCCGTCGTCGAACTTGGACTCGGCATCGGCGCGCTCGGCCTCGGTGTTGAGCCCGTTGTCGTAGTAGGCGCCGGTGATCCACGGCCCGCGCACCTCGACCTCGCCGACGCTGGTCCCGTCCCACGGCTGCTCGGCGCCGTCCGGTCCGACCAGGCGGTAGTCCAGCGACAGGGCGACCCGCCCCTGGGTCTCGCGGTAGCGCCAGTGCTCCTCGCCGGTCGTGCCCACCGGCGCGACCGCCGTCGAGCCCAGCGGGGACATCTCGGTCATGCCCCAGGCGTGGACGACGGTGAGGCCGTGCCGCTCCTGCATCGCTCGCATCAGCGCCGGCGGGCACGCCGAGCCCCCGACGACGACGGAGCGCACCGAGGAGCAGTCGGTCGGGTTCTCGTCGAGGTAGCGCAGCAGGTCGTTCCAGATCGTCGGCACCGCTCCGCCGCCGGTGACCTTCTCGGTCTCGATCATCCGGGCCAGCGGCTCGGCCTGCAGGAAGCGGTCCGGCAGGATCAGCGAGGCGCCGGCCATGAGCGCGGCGTAGGGCAGGCCCCAGGCGTTGGCGTGGAACATCGGCACCACGGCGAGCAGCCGGTCGCCCTGGCGGATGTCGAGGCTGGTCGGCATGCACACCTGCATCGTGTGCAGGTAGTTGGACCGGTGGGAGTAGACGACGCCCTTGGGGTTGCCGGTGGTGCCGGAGGTGTAGCACATCGAGGAGGCGGACTGCTCGTCCAGCTCGGGCCAGTCGAAGGTGTCCGGCTGGCCGGCGAGCAGCTCGGCCCAGTCGTGCACGCCCTCGATCCTGTCGCTCGCGCCGGCCAGCGCGGCGCGGGTCTCCTCCGGGATCGGGCCGTTGACGATGACGTGGCGGATCGTGCGCAGGTGCGGCAGGAGCTGGCTGAAGGGCGCCGCCAGGGAGTTGTCGACGATGACGACCTGGTTCTCGGCGTGGTTGGTGACGTAGATGATCTGCTCGGGGAAGAGCCGGATGTTCAGCGCGTGCAGGACGGCGCCCATCGAGGGCACGGCGAGGTAGCTGGTCAGGTGCTCGGCGTTGTTCCACATGAACGTCGCGACGCGCTGGTCGCCGTCGATCCCCATGCCCCGCAAGGCGTGGGCGAGCTGCGCGGCCTGGCGACCGATCTCGGCATACGAGGTGCGCCTGGGACCGTCCGCGGTCCAGGTGACGGCCTCCTGGCCGGCATGCATGCGCGTGCCGTTCAGGAGGATGCGGGAGATGAGCAGCGGCGTGTCCTGCATGGTGCTCTTCATGGCTGGAGCCTGCCATGCCAGGAGGCCCGGCGGGAGTGTCCGACGTCACGGCGTTTCGGGACAACTCAGTCACATGAGGTTTGATGGCCCCCATGAATCGACGCATCCTCCTCCCCTCGATCGTGGGCGGGGTCCTGGTGTTGGGCGCAGCGGCCGGGGGTTTCGCGCTGTACCAGCAGCGTCAGGCGGCGCACGACGACCGCGCCGTCCACGCCGTCGCCGACTCCTTCGCCGCGGCCTGGTCCGTCAAGAAGCTCGATGACCCCAACGTCGGGTATGCCGGGTCCTCGCCGAAGCAGGTCGCCGCCAGCTTCCGCGCGGTCACCGGGGCGCTCTCCGGCGCACCGGTCAAGGTCACCGTCTCCGACGTGACGCACGACGGGGACAAGGGCACCGCTCGCCTGCACGTGGCCTGGAAGCTGCGCGCCGACCAGACGTGGGCCTACGACGAGAGCGTCGGTCTGCGCAAGACCGGTGACACCTGGGGCGTGGTCACCGACGGCAAGACCTCGCTGTGGAACCCGCAGGTGCCCGCCGGCTCGGCGCTGTCCTACGAGCACACGTGGGGCCAGCGCGGCGACATCCTCGACACCAACGGCACCCCGCTGGTGACCAACGGCACGGTCTACGACATCGGCCTGGACCCGACGAAGGCGAACTCCGCGACGGCATCCGGGGTGGAGAAGCTGACCCAGCAGGCCCCCGGGTCGCTGGTCAGCCGCCTGGCCAAGGCCAAGGCGAGCCACTCCGCGCAGGTCATCGACGTCATCACCTACCGCGAGAGCGACTTCGCGCCGATCAAGGCCCGGCTAGACGCCCTGCCGGGCGTGGTCCACCCCACCCGAGACCAGCCGCTGGCGGAGAGCCGCACCTTCGCCCAGCCGCTCCTCGGCGCCTTCGGCATGGTCGGTTCCGACCGGATCGCCTCCAGCAACGGCCGGTTCGCCGCCGGCGACCGGGCCGGCCTGACCGGCATGCAGGCAGCCTACGACGAGGTGCTCGGCGGCACCCCCGGCATCTCGATCCGGGTCGGCGGCCCGGCCGGCAAGCAGCTGTTCAGCGTGCCGGCGAAGAACGGCTCCTCGGTGACGATGACGCTGGACCCCAAGGTCCAGCGCGCGGCCGAGGCGGCGCTGACCGGCAGCAAGAAGGTCCCCTCGGCGATGGTCGCCATCAACGTCAGGACGGGCCAGCTGCTGGCGGTCGCCAACAGCGCCGGGCAGACGATCGACAGCGCGCTGCGCGGCCAGTACGCGCCCGGGTCCACCCTCAAGGTGGCCACGACCTACGCCCTGCTCAAGAACGGCCTGACGCCGACGACTCCGGTGAACTGCCCGCCGAAGGTCACCGTCGAGGGCACGACGATGCAGAACTACGAGGGCGAGAAGCTGGGCAAGGTGCCGTTCTCGACCGACTTCGCCAAGTCCTGCAACACGGCGTTCATCGGCCTGGGCGTGAGCCGCCTGGGCAACAACGACCTCAACCAGGCGGCCACGGCGCTGGGCATCGGCGCCGGCTGGGCCAAGAACCTCGGCGTCCCGGCCTTCGACGGCAACATCCCGCCGGCCAGCGGGGCCACCGAGCGGGCGACGACCGCCTTCGGTCAGGGCAGGACCCTCGTCTCCCCCGCGGCGCTGGCGGTCATGTCCGGGTCGGTCGCCCGCGGGAGCTACATCCCGCCGACGCTGGTGAAGTCCCCCGCCCCCAAGGGCACGGACACCACGCCGAAGCCGCTGGACGCCAAGGCGGTCGGCCAGCTGCGGCAGCTGATGCGCCTGGTGGTCACCTCCGGCACCGGGACCAAGATCAAGGACGCGCCGGGTGGCCCGGTCTTCGGCAAGACCGGCACGGCCGAGTTCGGCACCAAGAAGCCGTACAAGACCCGCGCCTGGTTCACGGGCTGGCAGGGCGACATCGCCTTCGCCGTCCTGGTCGAGGAGGGCAAGAGCGGCGGCGACGTCGCGGCGCCGATCGCCAGGTCGTTCCTCGCCGGACTGCACTGACCCACCCCGTATGCCGTGTGGCCGGCTCGCGGCCGGCCACACGGCATACGACCGGGGCCGGGCACCCGCGGACGTCCGGCCGCCGCAGAGGACCTGGCCGGACGGCATACCGGTGCCGGGCACGACGAAGCCCCCGGGGTTGGACCCCGGGGGCTTCGTGTTGTGACGTCAGTGCGTCAGCTGCAGCTCGACTCAGAGAGGACGAACGGCGTCGGCCTGCGGGCCCTTCGGGCCCTGGGTGACCTCGAACTCCACGCGCTGCGCCTCGTCGAGGGAGCGGTAGCCGTTGGTCTGGATGGCGGAGTAGTGGACGAAGACGTCCGGGCCGCCACCGTCCTGGGCGATGAAGCCGAAGCCCTTCTCAGCGTTGAACCACTTAACGGTGCCCTGTGCCATGGGGATAACTCATTTCCTTGTGTGGCCAATGGAGCCCACACCTCGTGGGCTCCAGGCTGCCGCACTACCCCCACACCTGCGGGACATGCCCGTTCTATGAAAAAAGCCCGCGTGGTGGGCGGGCATTTCTTCGTCCTGCGAGGAACTGCAACTGCAACCGGTCGTCACGTTAGCACGATGATCCGGCTTCGCCAGGGTAATGACCAGCACGAGAACAGACCATCTCGGCGGGGTCGCGGAGCCGTGTGCTACGCCCCCACAGCCGGCGGGTGACCGGGAGCCCGGCCAGGGATCGTCGCAGGTCAGAGCCAGGCGGAGACGCGGACCGCCGTGCCGTCCGGCAGCGAGCGGATCTGGACCAGGTCGCACAGCTGGTTGGCCAGCCACAGCCCGCGGCCGCGTCCCTGCTCCGCCGACGGGGTGCGGCGGCCGACGAGCGCGTCGTCGATGCGCCCCCGGTCGCGGACCTCGCAGACCAGCCGGTCCGGCTCCTGCCACACGCGCAGCTTCCCGCCCCCGCCGCCGTGGTCGACGCTGTTGGCGCTGACCTCGTGGACGGCCAGGACCAGGTCGTCCGCCCGGTCGGCGCCCAGGCCGGCCCGGCGCGCGCGCTCGCCGACCAGACGGCGCAGGGCACCCAGGTCGGCCGCGGCGAACTCGAGCGTGTCGACGCGCGGCGAGGCGGGGTCGGGCAGCGGCAGCTCGAACGCGGCGCGGATGTGCGGCATGCCGCCGTAGCCGTCGCTGTCGCGGTGCCGGCCGTCCTCGAAGACCTCCGGGTGGCTGCGGTGCGCCTCCTCGATCACGGTGGAGTCGAGGGTGTCCGCCTCATAGGGGCAGCGCAGCCACAGCGGCACCGCCGGGCCGATCGCAAGGTTGAGCAGGGCCTCGTGCACCTGGCACTCGGTGACCTCGGGGTCGCGCCGGCCGGCCCACACCGGCTCGCCGATGCCGCGCAGGGGTCGCGAGCCGCCGCCGTTCTGGTCGATGAACGAGCGCCAGGCGGGGATGATGCGTGCCGGGTTGCGGCCGACCTCGGCCATGTCGACGAACCGCGCCCCCTCGGGGGTGCCGCCGAGCGCGGCCCGGAGCCACTCGATCCGGGGACCGATGACCGCGACGAGCACCGGCTGGGACTGCTGGACCGCCTCGACGATGAACGGCACCGTGCCAGCAAGGAACTCGTCCTTGCCCTCCCACAGGAACGCCTCGTGGCGGTAGCCCATGCGGGCCTCCGCCTCGGCGGCGGTCAGTGACATCCGTTCGCCTCGCTCACCGGTACGACACTCAGAGCGATGGGGGGCGCCAGCCCCCCATCGCATCGTGCATTGCGACACCTTTGTCCGACCTGTCCCACGGTAAACCTGACCGGGCGGCCGGAGAAGGCCTTCGCCCCAAGTGGCGAGAACACGACAAACCGCCGTCGGCGCAGGTCAGCGGACCCTCAGCGGAGCCCTCAGCGAGCCCGCAGGCAGCCGCTCGCGGCACCCACCCGGCGGAGCGCGATACGGTCCCCGGCCCCCCAGCGGGCGAGCTTGCGACTGAGCACCGGGCTCATGATCTCGGTGCGGTCGGCGACCCGCGGGTGGTCCAGGCCCACCGCGTGACCGAGCTCGTGCATCAGCAGCTGCCCGCGGGTGCCCTGCAGGCCGGAGGCCGACCCTCGGCCGAACCCGGGGGTCATCCGCGCGGTCGAGCTGAGCAGGGCGAAGCCCTCGACGATCTCCAGGGCGGGCCGGCCCGCGCGGTCGACGTAGCCACTGACCCAGAAGGAGCCACCGACGCCGACCGTGGTGATCCCAGGGCCCAGACTGCGGATGGAGCCGAGCAGCTTGTTGCGCGAGGGGCGGTCCCAGCCGATGACGATGCCCGTGTCGGCGGGGTACGGCGGCTGCCAGGAACGTCCCGGCATGATCCGCGTGGTGCCGCGGTAGACGAAGCGCAGACCCGTGGCCGAGCCCAGTCGGGCGATCGCCCCGCGCACGTCCGCCATGGCGCCGCCGGGGGCGTGCGCGAGGTTCACCCGGTAGCCGATCGGGCCGCCGCAGGGGTTCCACCGCGCGACCGGCGCTACCGAGCCCCGTGGGCGGGAGGCATAGGCGTAGGCCCGGGGGTTGGACCCGAGCGAGACCAGCGCACCCGCCTGCATGGGGCTCGACCACTGCTGCGGGCCGGTGTCGCCCGCGAGCCGCTGCGCCATGGCCGGACCAGCCAGGAGGGCCTGGGCGGCCAGGGCGATGGCGGTGCTGATGACGGCGACGCGGAGCCGCAGGTGAGTCGTGTCCATGGCGCGTTCCCGGGGGGCGAGGAAGCAGTGCTCAGGACACGAGTGAGCGCCTCCCGCGGCGCGGATTCCGTGGGAATGCAGGCAAACGATTCGAAGGAACTACCGGCGGCGGGGGGCCGTACATCGAAGGGGTGAGGAGCGGGGGCCAACCGGCGTCAGGTGGGCGAGGACCCGCAGTGACTGGCCCGGTCCAGACCCGATGGGCTGACCCGTCAGCGCTGCAGGCAGCCGCTCCCCGCCCCGAGGAGCTTCAGCCCGGCGAGGTCGCCCGCCCCCCAGACGGCGGCCTTGCGGGTCAGCGAGGGGTTCATGACCTCGGTGGTGTCGGCGACCTTCGGGTGGTCCAGGCCGACCGCATGACCGAGCTCGTGCATGAGCAGCTGCCCCCGGGTGCCGGGGAGCCCGGAGAGCTGGCCCACCCCGAAGCCACCGGTCAGCGACGTGGTGGAGTCGAGGACGACGAAGCCCTGGGTGATGCGCAGTGCCGCCCGGCCGCCGCCGTCGCGGTAGCCGCTGGACCAGAGCGCGCCGCCGACGCCGACCCGGTTCGAGCCGTCCTTCGGCAGGTAGCTGCTCGTGCCCGGCCTGGCCCAGGCGATCACCAACGCCGCGTCCTCGGGATAGGGGAAGGCCGAGCCGCTGGCCGGCCGGGTCGGGACGATCGTGGTGGTGCCCTTGTAGGAGAAGGAGAGCCCGGTCGCGGCGCTGAGGCGCTTGACCGCCTCGGTGACGTCCGCGAGGGCGCCGGCCGGAGCGTTCGTGAGGTTGACGCGGTAGCCGATCGGCCCGGCGCAGGAGTCCCACCGGGCCACGGGCGCGGTGCTGCTGGACTGCCGGGAGAGGAAGGCGTAGGCGCTCGGGCTCGCCGTCGACGTGCTGGCGCTCGTCCGACGCTGGACCGTGACGGTGAACGGCGCCCCGGTGGCGCCGGCCCGCCCCGCGGTCGCGGGGGCGAGGACCCGGTAGCGCGTCGCCCCGGGCGTGGCCGTCGGGATGTGCAGCGCGTAGCGCCCCGTCGAGGTCCGGGTCGTGACCGCGGTGCGCCAGGCGCTGGCCGACCACTTCTGCAGGGTGATGGTGCGCGGCGCTGAGGCGCGGGTGACCGTCCCGGTGAGCAGGTCGCTGGCGCCCTGTGCCGGCCGGGCCGCCGGGAAGCGCCAGGTGAGCGAGGTGCTGGCTGCGGCCTGGGCCGAAGGGACCCAGCAGCCGACCAGGACGGTCGCGACGGCGGTCGCGAGGATGGCGCGCCCCCTGACGCGTGACGACGACAAGACCAACACGACTGACTCCCCCTGACACGGTGCCGATGCGCCCGTTCCAACATCCACTTGCCCCCGGATGTGTTGATATTAGCCCGCATGGTGGTCATTCGGAAGAGATCAAACTCAAGAAAGCCTCAAGAAGCAGCGAAACGGGGCGGGTCGGGGAGAAGCAGACATGCCGGTATCCAGGGGGCTGGGGGGCGACGGAGGGCACGGACCGGCCGCCGCGGACTCGCCCCCGGACGCACGACAGCCCGAACCCCGAGGGTTCGGGCTATCCGGCCGTCCCGGGTGTCCTGGGACGTCACATGGCGGAGGGCGTGGGATTCGAACCCACGATGCCGTTGCCGACATAGCGGTTTTCAAGACCGCCGCACTAGGCCACTATGCGAGCCCTCCTGACCTGACCGGGTGGGCACCACCCGCAGGTATGCCGGTCGCGTCCGCTGGCGAGCAGGGCACCGACACCGGGGAGAAGTGTTGCACGACCCTCACCCTCATTGGCCCACGCGGCCGTCGATGCACTCGCGCAACAGGTCGGCGTGCCCGCAGTGCCGCGCATACTCCTCGATCCGGTGCACCAGCAGCTCCCGAACGGCGATCCCGTCCTTGCCCAGGCGCTCACCCAGATCGGGATGCGCGGCCAGCGCGGCGTCGGTCGCGGCCTGCTCGCGGGCGAGGTCGGAGTATGCGGCGGCGACCACCTGCGCATCGGGGACGGCGCCGTCGAAGTCCGCGCCGCCGTCGCCGTACAGCTTCGGCTCCGGGTCACCGGACGTGATCCAGTTGCGCCAGTCCCGTTCCACCTCGGCGAGGTGGCGAAGCAGACCGAGCAGCGACATGGTCGACGGCGGCACCGACCGGCGGGCCAGCTGCTCGGCGCCCAGGCCCTCGCACTTCATCCGCAGCGTCAGCCGGTAGCTGGTCAGGTAGTCCTGCAGCGTCGCCGGCTCGCCGTCAGGACTTGCTCCGCCGGTGTCCCGGGGGTCGTCGTCCGGGTCCGCCCACATGTCCGGGTAGACGGTCGCCTGGGTCCATCGGCTGGGTGCGTCGCTCACCCCCGCAGTGTCTGCCGCGAGTGCGCGCCCCGCCACCGGGTATGCGCGGTTCGCAGACCCGCCGACACCTCGGCGTGCCGGTGTTGGCACCCGGCACGTCACACGCCCCCTCCGGACATGCCCATGGGGCGGGCCCGGTGACCGGACCCACCCCACGGGTGATCAGAGCGTGCTGCGCGTCAGGAGGAACGGATCCAGCGAGCAGCGGAGCCGTTGCCCAGCACGGTGCTGGTCGAGCTCGCCACGGCGCGCACGGTGTAGCCACGGCCGCGGACCGAGTCCCACTTCAGCGTCGCGGTGCCCGTCGAACCGGTGACACCACGGGCCACGGTCACCCAGCGGTTGTTCACCACCACGTCGAGGCGGACCGGGACGTTGCCCAGCGCCGGGTTCAGCGTGACCTTGCCGTAGGTCCAGCCACCGCTGGTGCTCGGCGCCACGCCGACACCGAACTGCACGTCGACCTGGTGGGCCGCAGAGCTGATGTTCGTCGTGCCGTAGGTGCCGGCCAGGAAGGCCCGGTAGTAGGCGCGCTCGCGCACCGGCAGGGTGAACGACCAGTGGCCGTTGCTGTCGGCCTTCGCGGTGCCCGCGAGGGTGGCGTAGTTGCCGTTCTTCAGCAGGCGGACCTCGACGCTGTCACCGACGCCGGCCGTGCCGGTGAGGGTGACGTTGCCGGCACCGATCCGCTTGGCGTAGTTGCCAGTCGGGACCGTGTAGGTCGGCTCGAAGTCGCTGGTCGTGCTGTCGATGACCGGCTTGCCGCCGATCAGCGTCGACAGGCCGACCTTCACGGCGTCGACGTAGAAGCGGCCGTTGCGCTGGCCGTCACCACCGGAGCCGACGACGAGGGAGAGGGCGCCCTTGCCACCGAAGGCCTTGGCGTTCTCGGCGAAGACGGCCTTGGGGTGGCGCGCCATGTAGTCGACGAGCGAGAGCTGGCTGTCCGCCGTCTCGGTGTTGCTCTCGACGACGCGGAGCTGGCCGCCGAAGGCGTCCCAGGTCTGCCAGACGCCGTTCTTCACCGCACCCTGGGTGGGGTTGTTCGCCGGCTCGAAGTTGAGCGTCGTGTCCTTGGCGATGACGCCCTTGCTGTCCGGGCCGTCGGAGTCGATGGACAGGCGCAGGTATGCCGGCTGCTGCAGGTCCGCACCCGCCTTGCCGGCGATGTGCTCCTCGAAGGTCGAGTAGCGCAGCGCGCGGACCGCGTCCACCGGCTTGCCGTCCAGGGCGGTCGTGCGCCAGAACTGCGTCACGTCCGGGTTGTCGCCCACGAGCATCTCGCGGCTGCCCTTGCCGGCAACCGGGACGTTCGGGCCCAGCACGAAGCGCTGGTCGACCGCCGCGGTCGAGCCATCACCCGCGTAGTTGTAGGCGGACTCGTTCCAGAGACCCTTGGCGTCCTTGACGGGGACCGTGTGCGTGGCACTACCGGAGGGCACGTCGAAGTCCCACAGCGAGGTCTTGCCGGCCACGGTCGCGGTGACCCCGTCGACCCCGAGGGTCGAGTACATCTGGTTGCGACCGGCGCAGCCACCGATGAGGGTCAGGCCCCCACCGTTGCTGTCAGCGGTGATCTTCGCGTTCGGGTTGTCGGCGCTGAACTGAGCCAGGGTGGTGGGGGCCTCGGGGCCGCCGGTGGTGCTCCACGTGGCGTCGCGCCCGGCGTCCCAGCTCTGCCAGACATCGTTCTTGATGTCGCCCTGGCCGGGGTTGAGGGCCGGCTCGAAGTAGAGCTTCATCGCGTCGCTGAGGTCGCCGTCGCCATTCGGGTCGACCGTCAGTCGCATGTACATCGGCTGCTTGATGCCGGCCTGGGCGTCGGTGGAGTGCTCGAAGGTCGAGTAGCCCAGGGCCGAGACGTCGGCCAGCTTGGCACCGTCCAGGTTGGTGCTCCGGAACATCTCGGTCTGACCCGAGAAGCTGCCCATGGCGAGCTCGAGCGCGCCCTGGCCGAGAGAGGCGCCCGCGACCTGCGTGAAGGTCTGCGACGGGGTGATCCAGTCGCCGTTGGCGTCGTTGCAGTCATAGGCCTGGGACACCCAGCCGGCGGCCTTGGCCGTGGCGGTGTCGGTCAGCACGGTGAGGCCGCTCGAGGCGGGGCTGGTGGCAGCAATCGCCACGGAAGAGAACGACAGTGCCATCGGCACGCCCACGGCACAGGCGGTCACGAAGGCCGCGCTGCGCGCACGTCGGGTCAAGCTCAAGGGGGTCTCCTGAGAGGTGAAAGAGGGAGAGAGGCGGCACGGACGCGCCTGGCTTCTCAACCGCGTCCCCTGCCTTGCCCACAGCTAGGGCTCCGCACGACGGCGGGCACTTCGGGGGGCCGAACGAAACTTACGGCCGGTCGGCGACCCCTGTCAGGCGTTTGCGCAAATTGCCCCAAACATGGACGGATCAGCCGTCCGGGCGGCCGTGGCGGCCCGCGCCGGCGACGAACGGGGCCGGCGACGAACGGGGCCGCGCAACGCCAGCCCCGGAAGCACCCGTGGGGTGGGCCCGGACGGGCCCACCCCGCGGGTGGTCAGGAGCTGCAGCGTTCAGGAGGAGCGGATCCAGTGGGACGCCGAGGCGTTGCCGAGGGCCGCCGAGGTCGAGCTCGCGACGGCCCGGACCGTGTAGCCGCGACCCCGAGCCGAGTCCCACTTCAGCGCCGCGGTGCCGTTCGCCGCCGTGGTACCGCGCGAGACAGTCACCCAGCGGTGGTTGACGACGACGTCGAGGCGGACCGGCACGTTGCCCAGAGCCGGGTTGAGCGCGATCTTGCCGGTCGTCCAGCCGCCACTGGTGCTCAGCCCCAGACCGACGCCGAGCTGCACGTCGATGAGGTGTGTCGCGGAGGTGATGTTGGTCGTGCCGTAGGTGCCGGCGAGATACGCGCGGTACGGCGTGCGGCTGCGGACCGGAACGCGGAGCCACCACTGGTCCTCGTCCATGACGACGGCCGTCCCCACCAGGGTGTTGAAGTTGCCGTTCCTGAGGACGCGCACCTCGATGCGGTCCCCCTGGCGTGCGCTGCCGGACACCATGACCGTGCCCGCGCCGACCCGCTTGACGTCAGCGGCAGTCGGGACCCGGTACCCCCGCTCGAAGTCCGAGGTCGTGGTGCTGACGACCGGCTTGCCCCCGGCGAGCTCACTGGTGCCCACGACAACCCTGTCGACCGCGAACCGGCCGTTGCGCTGGGAGTCACCGAAGCCTCCCGCGATCAGAGCGACCGATCCCCGGCCGCCGACCTGCGCATCGGGGGCGAACACAGCATGCGGGTGTCGGCTCATGTACTCGGCGAGGGTGACGTTCGCCCCGGCCAGCTCGCCCGGCCCGCTGGCGCTGAGAGCCCCGCCGAAGACGTCCCAGGACTGCCAAACGCCGTCGTGGACGGCCTGCTGGCCGCTGTTGTTCTGGGGGAAGAACGTCAGCGTGGTGTCCTTGACGATGGCACCCGCGGTGTCCGGACCCGAGGAGTCAATGGACAGGCGCATGTATGCCGGCTGCTGCAGTGCGTCTCCTGCCTTGCCTGCGTTGTGCTCGGCGAACGTGGAGTACCCGAGGGAGCGCACCGAGTCCACCCGCTTGCCGTCCAGCGCGGTGGAACGCCAGTACTGGGTCACCGCGGTGTTGTCCCCGACCGTCAGCTGCCGGCTTCCCTTCCCGGAGAGCGGGACGCCCGGCCCGAGGACGAAGTCCTGTGCCAGCGCGCCCACCCCGGTGTCGCCGGCGAAGTCGTAGGCGGAGGCATTCCACGTCCCGGTGGTGTCCAGGACCAGCGTCGGGTGGGCGCTCGCGGACGCCGGCGGATCGAAGTCCCAGAGCGCAGACCTGCCACCCCAGTAGTCGTTCCAGGTCGCGATGACGCGGTCCACGCCGAGGTCGGCCATCGTCTGTGCCTGGCCACTGCAGCCGCCCATCACCGCGAGGCCACCGCCGTTGCCGCTGTCGACGACCTTCGCCGACGGGTGCGCCAGGACGTAGGCGGTCAGGGTGGTCAGGCCATCCGGCCCGCCCGTCGTGCTCCAGTGCGCCTCGGGTCCCGCGTTCCAGGTCTGCCAGACCCCCTGGCTGACCGCGCCCTCCTCCGGGTTGAGCGCCGGCTCGAAGAAGAGCGAATCCGCGTCGGAGTGGTCGCCGTCGCCGTTGGGGTCCACCGTCAGCCGCAGGTAGGCCGGCTGCTTGACGGTGCTGTCCCCAGGCGTGGTCGCCGCAGCGATCGACGAGTAGCTCAACCCGGAGACGTCGACGAGGCGCACGCCGTCGAGTCGGCTGTTGCGCAGCACCTCGGTCTGCGTCTCCGACGCACCCAGCCTGAAGAAGGCCGCGCCCTGTCCGACCGGGGCGCCGTTCGACAGGCCGAACCGTTGCTGCGGCGTGGTCGCGACACCGGTGGGGCTGCAGTCATATGCCTGGGCCGTCCACCCGGCGGCCTTCGCGGTGGCGGTGTCGGTGACGACGGAGAGCAGGTTGGCAGCCGGCTGGTCCACGGCCGAGGCGGTGGTGGACAGCGCCAGGGCCATCGGCACACCGAGGGCGCAGGCGGCGACGACGGCTGCACCGCGCGCTCGTCGAATCAGGGTCACGAGGCTCTCCAGCGGGTTGAGAAGTGGGGATCGGCGCGAGCACGCCCGTGCCCTCACACCGCGGCCCCCGCGCCCCGCGGTCGACGGTTCCGCCGAAGCAGGGACCGGTCGAGGGGCGGGACGAACCTACGCGTGAGCGGCGCTGGTCGTCTGGCGTTTGCGCCGACTCGCCCGCGCCTGAACCGGATTCGCCCCAAGACGTACCCGGCACGAGGCACGCCGCCACCAGGTGCCGTGCGGGGCGGCGGCGCACGGCCGATGCGCGCAGCTCAGCGGTCGGGGCTGCCGTGACGGCCGGCACCGGCGACGAATCGAGCCGCCCCCTCGCGGGCCTCCTGCCCCAGCGAGTGCTGGCCGTGGGCCCACTCGTTGACCAGGGCGTCCGGCAGCGCCATTCCTTCCTGCTCGTAGGTGGAGAGCCGGTCATGGCGCAGGCAGGTCTGCGGCAGGACGGCCAGCTCGTGTGCCAGGCGCTGGGCCTCCGGGAGGGCCTCTCCCGGCGCCGACACGCGGTTGACCAGCCCCATCCGGTGCGCCTCCTCCGCCCCGACGCCCCGCCCGGTGAGGATCAGGTCCAGGGCGTGGCTGCGGCCCACGAGCCGCGGCAGGCGCACCGTGCCACCGTCGATCAGCGGGACGCCCCAGCGCCGGCAGTAGACGCCCAGCACGGCGCCGGGGTCGGCCACGCGCAGGTCGCACCACAGCGCCAACTCGAGGCCACCGGCCACGGCGTGACCGTCGACGGCCGCGATAACCGGCTTGCCGAGCAGCAGCCGGGTCGGCCCCATCCCGGCAGGGCCCTCCCCCGGCGGCGCGGGCAGCGGCTCACCGGCGGAGACCGACCGCAGGTCGTAGCCGGCGCAGAACGTGCCACCGGCGCCGCACAGCACGGCGACCGCCGCGTCCGGGTCGGCATCGAACTCGAGGACCGCCTCGGTGAGCTCCGCGGCGTGCGTGGGGTCGATCGCGTTGCGGACCTCGGGGCGGTCGATGGTCACCGTCGTGACCGGGCCCTCGCGGTGGACCTGGATGCTCATGGGGGCGGTCTACCAGACCGCGGCTCACCGCACCCCACCTCCGCCGGCGGCGGTGAACCACGGCCCCAACACGGTGAGGTCGACGAAAGGAGTGGGCGGTTTCCTCGATCTCAGCGGAGGAGCGGCTCAGATCCAGAGGGCGGGCTCGGCGAAGAGCGCCTCGTAGGGGTCCTGCCCGGCGTGCGGGAAGCGGACCGTGGCCGGCACGCCGGTGGCGATCCCACCGGCGGGCACGTCCTTGACCACGACCGAGTTGGCGCCGATCTGGACGTCGTCGCCGATGAGGACCGGCCCGAGCACCCGGGCGCCCGCGCCGATGGTGACGCGGTCGCCGACGGTCGGGTGGCGCTTGACCTTCTTCAGCGACCGGCCGCCCAGGGTGACCCCGTGGTAGAGCATCACGTCGTCGCCGACCTCGGCGGTCTGCCCGATGACCACGCCCATGCCGTGGTCGATGAAGAAGCGCCGGCCGATGCGCGCACCCGGGTGGATCTCCACCCCGGTGACCGCTCGTGAGAGCTGCGACAGCAGCCGGGCCGGCAGCCGCAGGCCTGGGCGCTGCCACATGCGGTGGGCCAGGCGGTGCACCCAGATGGCGTGCAGGCCGGGCGAGGCGAGCGCCATCTCGAGCCGGGAGTCGACCGCAGGGTCGCGGGCGACGGCGGAGTCAAGGTCCTCGCGGACCATCCGCCACGCCCGGGACAGGGCCGACCCGGACGGGGCCGACCGGCCGTGCGCGTTAGGGGGTATCGCTGCACGGCCGGTCGGTGGAGCCTCAGTCAAGCGCAAGGCGGCCATCTCGCTCAGGCTTTCGTGAAAAGTTCAACGACCGTCAGTCGAGCAGGTCGGAGAAGAGGATGGTGGACAGGTAGCGCTCGCCGAAGCTGGGGATGATCACGACGATCGTCTTGCCGTCGTTCTCCGGCCGGGCGGCGACCTTGGCGGCCGCCGCAAGGGCGGCGCCGGAGGAGATGCCCACGAGCAGGCCCTCCTCCTTGGCGGCGCGACGCGCCCACTCCACGGCCGTCTCGGCGTTGATGTCGATGACCTCGTCGTAGATCGAGGTGTCGAGGATCTCGGGGACGAAGTTGGCGCCGAGGCCCTGGATCTTGTGCGGGCCGGGCTGGCCGCCGTTGAGGATCGGGGACTCCTCCGGCTCCACGGCGACCATCTGCACGCCGGGCTTGCGCGCCTTGAGCACCTGGCCGACGCCGGTGATCGTGCCGCCCGTGCCGATGCCGGAGACGACGATGTCGACCTTGCCGTCGGTGTCCTTCCAGATCTCCTCGGCGGTGGTCTGCCGGTGGATCTCGGGGTTGGCCTCGTTGGCGAACTGGCGGGCCAGGATGCCGCCGCGCTCGGCGGCGATCTCCTCGGAGCGGGACACCGCGCCCTTCATGCCCTCGGAGCCGGGGGTCAGCACCAGCTCGGCGCCGTAGGCGCGCAGGAGCGCGCGGCGCTCCTTGCTCATGGTCTCCGGCATGGTGAGCACGACGTTGTAGCCGCGGGCGGCACCGACCATCGCGAGCGCGATACCGGTGTTGCCGCTGGTGGCCTCCACGATCGTGCCGCCGGGCTTGAGCTCGCCCGAGCGCTCGGCGGCGTCGATGATCGAGACCCCGATGCGGTCCTTGACGCTGCTCGCAGGGTTGTAGAACTCGAGCTTGGCCGCGACCGTGGCACCCGACTCGATCAGCCTGTTGATCCGGACCAGCGGGGTGTTGCCGATGAGGGCCGTGACGTCGTCGTAGATGGGCACGGGTGGACCGCCTTCTGGGTCGAGGTCGACATTTCCGGTTCTCTGGGCGTAACAAACAGCGCCTTATGGATGTTCCAACGAGTCGTTATGCGTTGGCAAGTCGGATGACCACCCCTCGGGCGACGCTGGTCACAACGGGGCGCCGGGTAGCGACGCCGGGGTTACTCGTCCGTAAACTTCGGCGCTATGTCAGCCCTGCAGATCGCCGCCCTCGTCATCTGCCTCGCGGTCACAGTCGTCGCGGTGGCGCTGTTCGCCAAGGCCATCAACCGCTTCACCGCGGTCTTCAAGCTCGGCCAGCCCGACCCGACCCGTACCGGTGACAAGGGGGCGCGCACGGCGACCCTGGTCCGGGAGTTCCTCGGACACACCCGCATGTCGCGCCTGCCGATCGTCGCCGCGGCGCACTGGTTCGTCATGGTGTCCTTCGGGCTGCTGTTCTTCACCCTGGTGACGGCCTACGGCCAGCTCTTCGACCAGACCTTCGCCCTGCCGCTGATCGGCCACCTCGCGCCGTTCGAGTGGCTGACCGAGGTCATCGGCTGGATCTCCTTCGCCGGCATCCTGACCCTGATCGGCATCCGCCAGAAGAACCACCCGCGCGGCAAGGGCCGCTGGAGCCGCTTCTTCGGCTCGACCTTCTGGCAGGCCTACTTCGTCGAGCTGGTCATCCTCGGCGTCGTCATCTGCGTGCTGACCCTGCGCGGCCTGGAGTACGCCCTCGGCAAGGCACTCACGCCCCCCGAGCACACTGCGACCGCGCTGCACTACCCGCTCACCTTCTTCATCGGCAACGCCTTCTCCGGTATGACGGTCGCCGGGCTCGAGGCCGCCATCGTCACCGTCGCTGCGGTCAAGATCCTCATCTCGATGGTCTGGATGATCACCATCTCGGTGCAGCCGACGATGGGTGTGGCGTGGCACCGCTTCCTGGCCTTCTTCAACATCTGGTTCAAGCGGCACGCCGACGGGCGCACCTCCCTGGGCGAGCTGCAGCCGCTGAAGGTCAAGGGCGAGCCGGTCGACTTCGAGAACATCGAGGAGCTCGACGAGGACGCCGCGCTCGGCGTCGGCAAGGTCGAGGACTTCACCTGGAAGGGCCTGTTGGACTTCACCACCTGCACCGAGTGCGGCCGCTGCCAGAGCCAGTGCCCGGCGTGGAACACCGAGAAGCCGCTCTCGCCCAAGATGCTCGTGATGACGATGCGGGACCACGCGCACGCCAAGGCGCCGTGGCTGCTGGCCGCCGAGGGCGACCGCGAGGGCCTGCCCGAGGAGACCAAGGCGCTGGCCGATGTCGCCCTCGTCGGTGACACCGGCTACGACATCACCGCCCCGCTGAGCGCCTACAACCCGCACGGCCCCGACGCCGTGATCGACCAGGACGTCCTGTGGTCCTGCACCACCTGCGGCGCCTGCGTGGAGCAGTGCCCGGTCGACATCGAGCACGTCGACTCCATCGTCGACATGCGCCGCTACCAGGTGCTCATCGAGTCGGCCTTCCCCTCCGAGCTCGGCGGCCTGTTCAAGAACCTCGAGAACAAGCAGAACCCGTGGGGCATGAGCGCCCGCGCCCGCCTCGACTGGGCCAAGGACCTGCCGTTCGAGGTCAAGATCGCCGGCCAGGACGTCGAGGACCTCGGCGAGGTCGACTACCTGTTCTGGGTCGGCTGCGCCGGCGCCTACGAGGACCGGGCCAAGAAGACCACCCGCGCGGTGGCCGAGCTGCTGCACACCGCCGGCGTCTCCTTCGCCGTCCTCGGCGACGGCGAGACCTGCACCGGCGACCCGGCCCGCCGCGCCGGCAACGAGTTCCTCTTCCAGATGCTGGCCCAGGCCAACGTCGAGGTCCTCAACGAGGTCGGCGCCAAGAATATCGTGGTCACCTGCGCCCACTGCTTCAACACGATCAAGAACGAGTACCCGCAGGTCGGCGGCCAGTACGAGGTCGTCCACCACACCCAGCTGCTCAACCGCCTCGTGCGCGAGAAGAAGCTGGTGCCGGTGTCCCGCCCCGAGCAGGCCGACACCGCCAACGTGGCCTCCACCGCGGACTCGGTCACCTACCACGACCCGTGCTACCTGGGCCGCCACAACGGCGTCTACTCCCCGCCGCGCGAGCTCATCGGCGCCCTGCCCGGCGTCGAGCTGCGCGAGATGCCCCGCAACCAGGAGAAGTCCTTCTGCTGCGGCGCCGGCGGCGCCCGCATGTGGATGGAGGAGAAGCTCGGCACGCGGATCAACACCAACCGCACCCAGGAGGCGCTCGACACCGGCGCCGACCGGATCGCGGTGGGCTGCCCCTTCTGCCGGGTCATGCTCTCCGACGGCCTGACCAGCAAGCAGTCCGAGGGCGAGGCCCGCGAGGAGGTCGAGGTCGTCGACGTGGCACAGATGCTGCTCGCCGCCGTGCGCCGCGGCGGAGAGCCCGAGGCCGCCGAGGTGAGCACCCCGGAGCCGGAGCCCGCGCCCACGGCCTGAGCCACCCGGCATACGGCAGGTGACGACGAGGCCGCCCCCACCGATCGGTGGGGGCGGCCTCGTGCGTTGCCGGTATGCCGGGTGGCCGGCCAGGCGGGTAGGGCCAGGTCAGCCGGGGGGCCGACGCGTGTCAGCCCAGGGAGTTCTTGGAGAGGAACTCCTTGGCCACGACGGCGGCGTCCTTCTTGTCGACGACGACCTCCTTGACCAGCTCGCCCAGGGTCGCGGTGTCGAGCTTGGCCGAGACCGCGTTGAGCGCCGAGCTGATCGTGTCGGTGACCTTGGCCTTGGTGACCAGCGGGACGACGTTCTGGGCGGCGAACAGGTGCTTGGGGTCGTCGAGGATGACGAAGCTGTTGGCCGTGATCGAGGGGTCGGTGGTGAACAGGTCCGCAGCGTCGACCTGGCCGTTCTTCAGCGCGTTGACGGTCAGCGGGCCACCCACGTCGAGGGCGCGGAAGGACTTGAAGTCCAGGTTGTAGAGCTTCTTCAGGCCGGGGACGCCGGTCGGGCGGGTCTTCCACTCCGGCGGGCCGCCGAGGGTGAGGTCCTTGGCGTGCGGCTGGAGGTCGGCGATGGACTTCAGCTTGTACTTCGCCGCGGTCTCCTTGGTGACCACGACGGCGTCCTTGTCCTCGGCGGCCGACTTGTCGAGGACCGTGAGGGTGGACGGCAGCGCGGCCTGGAGCTCCTTGTAGACCCCGTCGGCGTCGGTGGCGCTGGCGTTCTTGTTGAAGTACTGGGCGAGGACGCCGGTGTACTCCGGGATCAGGTCGATCGAGCCGTCCTTGAGCGCGGGGATGTAGACCTCGCGGCTGCCGATGTTGAGCTTCTTGGAGACCTTGACGCCCTTGGCCTCGAGCGCGCCGGCGTAGATCTCGGCGAGCAGCTGGTTCTCGGGGAAGTTGGCCGAGCCGACGACGATGCTGCCGCTGGCCGAGGTGCTGCTGCCGCCGGCGGTGTTGGTGGACAACGGGTTGCCGCCCGAGCTGCTGCCACAGGCGGCGACGGAGAACAGCGCCGCCGAGGCGGTCAGGGCGAGGACGAGCTTCGTGCGCTTCATTCTGCTGTCTCTTTCTGGTTGGGGCCTATGCGGCCTCGTGCACAGCAGGATCGGTCAGCACGCTGCGGCTGTCATCCCCCACCGTGGGCGTGTTACGGAACCGGCCGGTCAGGCCGGGAGACACGGCATACCGCTGCACCACGGCGAAGGCGAGGTCGGCGACCAGGGCCAGCGCGGCCACGAGGATCGCGCCCGAGGCGACCTTGCCGTAGTTCTGGACCGACAATCCGTCGATGAGCAGCCGCCCCAGGCCGCCGAGGCTGACCGTGGCGGCGATCGTCGCGGTGGCGATGACCTGGAGGGTGGCCGAGCGCAGGCCGGAGAAGATCAGCGGAAGCGAGCACGGCACCTCGACCTTGCGCAGCACCTCCCACCCGGTCATGCCCATGCCTCGCGCGGCGTCCCGGGCGGCCGGGTCGACCTCGTCGACGCCGGCGTAGGCGCCGGAGAGGATCGGGGGGATCGCCAGCACGACGAGCACGAGGATGCTCGGGATCAGGTAGGCGTTGTCCCCCTTGAGCCGCGGCGCCAGCAGCAGCGTGACGACGAGCAGCAGGCCGAGGGTGGGGATGGCCCGGATCGCGCCGGCGACGTTGACGATGAGCAGCTTCCCGCGGCCGGTGTGGCCGATGTAGAGGCCGAGCGGGATCGCGATGAGCGACGCGATCACGACCGTCATCCCGGCGTACTCGATGTGCTCCAGGGTGCGCTGCGGCACGCCGTCCTCGCCCTGCCAGTTGGCCGGGTCGGAGAGCCACATCCAGATGGTGTTCAGCATCATGCCCCCTGCCGCGCCCGCACCCAGGGCGTGAGGACCCGGGTGATGGCGACGATGACGAGGTCGAAGGCCAGGGCCAGCAGGATGCAGGCGATGAGCCCGACGATGATCGGGTCGTAGAAGAAGCGCTGGTAGCCGTCGAGGAAGAGCAGGCCGAGCTGGGGGATGCCGAGCAGGGCCGCCACGCTGACGATGCTGACGTTGCTGACGGCGGCGACCCGCAGCCCGGCCGCGATGACCGGGACCGCGAGGGGCAGCTCGACGGCGAAGAAGCGCCGCCCCCGGGTGTAGCCCATGGCGGTGGCCGACTGGTTGACGTCGTCCGGGACGGCACCCAGGCCGTCGGCGACCGTGCGCACGAGCAGCGCGAGGGTGTAGATGGTCAGGGCCACGATGACGTTGACCGGGTCCAGGATCTGCGTGCCGATCAGCAGCGGCATGAGCACGAACAGCGACAGCGACGGGATCGTGTAGAGCAGCCCCGTGCCGATGATGAGCGGCGGGTACAGCACCCGGTAGCGCCGGGCGAGCCAGCCCAGCGGCAGGGCGAGCGCCAGACCGATGATCAGCGGCACACCCGCGAGGTAGATGTGGTGGACGGTCAGGTCCAGCACTTCGCCGAGGTGGTCGCGCAGCCAGCTCACCGGCGCAGCTCACCTTCCCCATCGACCCCGGCCGGTATGGCGGGCTCCGCCGCGGGGCGCTCGGCCTCCTCGATCGCGGTGAGCACCTCGTGTGCTCGGACGGTGCCGATCAGCGCGCCGTCGTCGTCGACCAGGACACCCCGGCGGCTGGGTGAGGACAGCGCGGCGTCGAGGGCGTGGCGCAGGGGGCCGTGGGCGCGGGCCAGGGTGCCGCCGCGGTGCAGGACCTCGGACGTGACGTCGGTGGCGAGGCGCGCGGGCTCGACCCAGCCCAGCGGGTGCCGGTCCTCGTCGACGACCAGCAGCCAGCCGTCGCCGGTGGCGGCGGCGGCCTCGGCCCGGGTCGTGCCCAGCCGGACGGTGGGCTCGTCGCGGACCGGCAGCGGGGGCGACTGCTGGAAGGTCAGCGCGCGGTAGCCGCGGTCGCGCCCCACGAAGTCGGCCACGAAGTCGTCGACCGGGTGGGCCAGCAGCCGTGCGGGGTCGGCCAGCTGGGCCAGGTGCCCGCCCACGCGCAGGACGGCGACCTGGTCGCCGAGCTTGATCGCCTCGTCGATGTCGTGGGTGACGAAGACGATGGTCTTGCCGAGCTCGTGCTGCAGGCGCAGGAACTCGTCCTGGAGCTGCTCGCGCACGATCGGGTCGACGGCACTGAACGGCTCGTCCATGAGCATCACCGGCGGGTCGGCGGCGAGGGCGCGGGCGACCCCGACACGCTGCTGCTGGCCGCCGGAGAGCTGGGTGGGGTAGCGCTTGGCGAAGGAGGCCGGCAGCCCGACGCGCTCCATCAGCTCGAGGGCCGTGGCCCGGGCCTTGCGCCGGTCCCACCCGAGCAGCAGCGGCACGGTCGCAACGTTGTCGACGATGGTGCGGTGGGGGAAGAGCCCGGCGTGCTGGATGACGTAGCCGATCCCGCGGCGCAGCTGGGCCTGGTCCATCGACGCGGTGTCCTGGTCGTCGATCCAGATCCGCCCCGAGGTGGGCTCGATCATCCGGTTGATCATGCGCAGCGAGGTCGTCTTGCCGCAGCCGGAGGGGCCGACGAGCACCGTGATCTGCCCGGTCGGGGCCTCGAGGCTGAGGTCGTCGACCGCGACGGTGCCGTCGGGATACTTCTTCGTGACGCCGTCGAAGCGGATCATGCGGTTCAACCTAACCGAGAACACACCACTGACAGGGGTACGTACGCGATGAGCCAGCCGTCCGACACCGCCCGGAACGGCACCGTCGTGCTCGACGGTACCCGCCTCGACCTCGCCGGGATGACACATGTCTCAGCCGGCGGGCAGGTCGTCGTGGCGCCGGAGGGCCTGCGCCGGGTCGCCGAGGCCGCCGCGCTCGCCGACCGGCTGGCCGGGGAGCAGGCGCTCTACGGGCGCACGACCGGGGTCGGGGCCAACCGCGACCAGCCGGTGGAGGACGACCCGGACGGGCACGGGATCGCGATCCTGCGCTCGCACGCGGCGGGGTGGGGTGCTCCGCTGCCGGCGCCGATCGTGCGCTGCGCGCTGGGGATCCGCGCCAACCAGCTGCTCGCCGGCGGGGCGGGCGTCGAGCCGGCGCTGCCACTGGCCCTGGCGCAGGTGGCCTCGGGCCCGGAGGAGGACCTGCCGGTGGTGCACCGCTACGGGGCGCTCGGGACCAGCGACCTGACGGCCCTGGCCGAGGTCGGCCTGGCCCTGCTGGGCGAGCGCCCGCGGGCGGGTGGGCACGTCGTCCGGACGGTGGCGGTGCGCTCCGTCGACGCGCTGCCGCTGATGTCCAGCCACGCGTTCACCCTCGCCGAGGCGGCGCTGGGATGCGAGGCACTGCAACGGATCTCGCGGGCGGCGCTGACGGTGAGCGCGCTGTCCTGGCTCGCCCTCAACGGCAACCTCGAGGCGGTCGGCCCGGCCGTGCCCACCGTGACGCCGTTCCCCGGCGCGGCCGAGGTGGCACGCACGGTGGCGGCGCTGCTGGAGCCGGAGCACCTGCAGCCCCGGCAGATCCAGGACTTCTTCGGGCTGCGGACCTGGCCGCAGGTGCATGGCCCGCTGCTGGACAGCCTGGCCTCCCTGCAGCAGGTGATCGAGGCGTCGGTGAACACCTCCTCGGAGAACCCCGTCTTCCTGCGCGCGGACGGCACCGCGGCTCACCACGGGGCGTTCCACCACGCCTACGTCGCCCTCGGCCTGGACACCGCGCTGCTGGCGCTGACCCGCTCGGCCAAGGCCGGGCAGTCGCGGGTCAGCCACCTGCTGACCGACCCGGCGACCCGGCTGCCCCGCTTCCTGGCCGACCCCACCGACGGCGCGTCCGGGCTGCTGATCGCCGAGTACGCCGCGGGGTCGGCGCTGGCGGTGATCCGCGGCCAGGCCTCGACCCCGGCGAGCGTGCAGACGATCAGCGTCTCCGCCGGCGTCGAGGACGACGCGAGCTTCTCGACCACCGCGGCGGTGCGGATGGGGGCGGTCGTCGAGTCCTACCGTCACCTGGTCGCGGTGGAGCTGGTCTGCGCGGTGCGGGCCCTGCGGATGCGCGGGGTCACACCCGTCGGTCCCCTGGCGCAGGCCCTCGCGGCCTGCGAGGAGCTGCCCACCGACCTGCACGACCGTGACCTCTCCCCGGACTTCGCCGTCGCCGAGCGGGTGCTGGACGAGCTGGTCCTCGCCTGATCGCGTCGGCGCTGTCGGCGCTGTCGGCGCCCGGTCAGCCCTGGGCGGCCTTGGGGCTACTGCGGTCGCCCAGCAGCCGGGCCCGGGTGAAGTCGGCGGCGAGGTCGTGCCAGACACCGGCGTTGCGCAGCATCGCGTGGCGGTCGCCGAGCCGGTGCACGAGGGTGACGTCGACGCCCTCGCCCTGGAGCCGGTTCGCGAAGTTGCTCGTGGCCCGGTGGGAGGTCATCCGGTCGGCGGTGCCGTGGACGAGGAGGACCTGCCTGCCGCGCAGCTGGCGCGAGGGGTCGCCCTGCTCGATCCACGGCGCGAGCCCGACCACGGTGGTGACCGCGTCGTGGCCGGCGGTCCAGAGGGCGGTGCGCCCGCCCATCGAGTGACCCACCAGGGCGATCGGCAGGCCGGGGAACTGCCCGGCCAGCTGGTCCAGGGCCCACTCGGTGTCACGCACCGGGGCGGGGTGAGGCTGGTTCCAGCCGCGGACGGCATACCGCAGGCGGGCCACCGCGATCCGGCCGTCGCCGACCTCGGCGATCCGCCGGGCGAAGGGGATCATCCGCACGGCGGCGAGGTTCCACCCGTGGACCGGGCGGCGGCTGCGCTGCTGGCCGCCGTGCAGCACCAACGCCACGCCCAGCGGGTCCTCGCCGGGGGTGTCGAGGGTCAGCGTCGGGGTGTGGTCAGCCACGTCCTGGTCAACCTCCGGTCGGCGCCGGGTGTTCCGGCGGTGCAGGGTCACCCTGCGATTCGGAGTCTCGAGCCTGCCGGATGGCTGCTGTGACGGGGCTGAGTCAGACGTCCGTCCGGTGGAAGTTCTGGAACGAGCGGCTGGCCGTGGGGCCGCGCTGACCCTGGTAGCGCGAGCCGTACTTCTTGCTGCCGTAGGGCTGCTCGGCCGCGCTGGAGAGCTGGAAGAAGCACATCTGCCCGATCTTCATGCCCGGCCACAGCTTGATCGGCAGCGTCGCCACGTTGGACAGCTCGAGCGTGACGTGGCCGGTGAAGCCGGGGTCGATGAAGCCGGCGGTGGAGTGGGTCAGCAGCCCGAGCCGCCCCAGGGAAGACTTGCCCTCCAAGCGGGCGGCGATGTCGTCGGGCAGGGTGACCTGCTCGTAGGTGGAGCCGAGGACGAACTCCCCCGGGTGCAGGATGAACGGCTCGTCCTCGTCGACCTCCACCAGCCGGGTGAGGTCGGGCTGGTCCGTGGCCGGGTCGATGAACGGGTACTTGTGGTTGTCGAACAGCCGGAAGTACTTGTCGAGGCGCACGTCGATGCTCGACGGCTGGATCATGGCCGCGTCGTAGGGGTCGAGCACGACCCGTCCGTCGTCGACCTGGGCCCGGATGTCGCGGTCGGAGAGCAGCACGCGCCACACGCTAGCGCCTCCTTCGCCGTGGCGGACGACGGTCGCGGCAACCACCCCAGTGGTATGCCGTGCGGCCGGGTCCGCGGGCGCCGGCGGCGCCTCTCGCGCCTCCTTGCCAGGTGGGCGGAGAGCGTCACTCAGGGTGACGGCATACATCACCCTGCTGTCGCCGAACTTCTTTTGCTGACAACGGTTTTCGACGCTCATTCAGGGGTCGGACTGTCAGTGGTCACGGCTAGGTTCGGGTCATGGAGGGGACCACCGCAGCCGAGTGCCGGGACGCCGTGCGCGCCATCGCGCCGCAGCTGCGCTCGCTGCGGGCGATGCTCTTCCAGGTGCCGGGCGAGGAGCTCGCTGTCCTCACGGGCGAGCTCGACGAGATGGTCCGCGAGGCCGACGCGACCTCGGTGGCGCTGGTCATCGAGGCCGAGACCCGCGGGCAGGTCGCGGGGTCGGCCGCCGCCAACACCCCCGACTGGCTGATGAGCCACATGCCGAGCCTCGCGCCGGCGGACGCGACCCGGTTGGCGCGGGTCGCCACCGCCTGCCGGGACCCGCGCAACGGGCCGCTGGCCGAGGCGGTCCTCGATGCCCGGGTCGGCACGCGCAACGCGGCGGTCGCGCTCACCGAGATCGACAAGCTGCGGCCGCGGCTGGCCCACGGCGCCGAGGAGCAGGTGGTGGGGTGGTTCACCCAGGTGGCCGCCGACGGCTTCCCGAAGGAGCTGCGCGAGCTGCGCAAGCGGATCCTGGCGATGCACGGGCACGAGGACGCGTTCCAGCGCGAGGAGGACCTGCTCAAGCGGGGCTGCACGCTGACGAAGGCGGTGCACGACGACGGGATGAGCGAGTACCGCCTGCGGCTCGATCCGGAAGCCGCCGCCGTTCTGGACGCCGCGATCGACCCGTTGTCGGCGCCCCAGCCGTCGGACGCGGGCGGTCCGGACCCGCGGTCGCCGGGCCAGCGCCGGGCCGAGGCACTGGTCGAGGTGTGCCGCCGGGCCGCCGCGGCTGGTGGGGCCGCACCGCGGACGACGAAGGCGCAGGTCATCGTGACGATGGACTTCGAGAGCCTGCGCGACCGGGTCGGGCACGGCACGACCCTGACCGGGGAGCTGCTCGCTCCCGAGACGGTGCGCAAGATGGCCTGCGACGCGACGATCCTGCCGATGGTGCTGGGCCGCGACGGCGGCATCCTCGACGTGGGGCGCTTCGAGAGGCTGGTGACGCCGCGGCTGCTGGCGGCGCTGTGGGTGAGGGATGCCGGGTGCACCTTCCCCGAGTGCACCCGGCCCGCTCCATGGTGCCACGCACACCACATCCGGCACTGGTGCGACGGCGGATGCACCGACCTGGCCAACCCGACAATTCGTTAAGACACTGCGTCGCGGGATCCTATTGATTGGGCGGCGGGAGGTGGCCCAGGAGAGGCACACTGTGGTCGTTGGCGTTTCGCGGTCATGACGGGGGAAGCGATGACCTGGCTGTGGTTCTTGGCGGCTCTCACACTTCTATTCGGCGTGTGCGCCGCGTTTGTTCGTCGCAGGGGGAGTTCCCGCGGCGAACGTGCTCTTGACGCAGACGCGGGTCGGAACGAAGCCCAGTCCTGGGCTCGATCCAAGGAGAGCGGTCTCGGGTAGTCGCCCGCGGCCCTGATGCTTGCGCTGGTCACAGGGGTCCCGTCCCCTGGTCCAAGGGCAAGTCGGGCTGCCGCGGCGGGGGTCAAGGGTCGAGCTTGCTCGATCACGTAGTGACGCGGAGCGCCCTTGACGCGCGGTGCGGTGGCCCCATTCTGCGCGAGCAGGGGACGGGGCTGGCGAAGCTTCGAGCGGAGCTGTCGCGGCGTGGTGGTTGGGTCCGCTGGGCGCGGTCGGCGCCGCAGCCGAGGACGGCGCGCCAGCGCCGCCCGCAGGCGGAGGCAGAGGCCGCGGAGGAGCGGGCCTGGGCGCCGGCGGAGCCGGCGCTCTTAACTTGAAGTAGCAACGAAACTCGTCGGGCCCCATGAACGGTTGTGGCACCGCTGGAAACCCGGGCGGTGAGGGCGGGAGTGTGGTTGCGTTTGCCGTAGATGGGCTTGGTTGAAGGTTGAGTTGGCCAGGTCAGCGCAGCCACACTGCTTCAGGGGGTTCGGGTGGACGCAGGAGTTGTCGTCTGGGTGGCCTTGTCGGTCCTCTTCGTTCGATTCGTGGTCGACCGAATGAGCGTTGGGATCCGCGGCGACCGACTTAAGGGACTACGCGAACTGGGGATAGGGGTCGCCCTGATCCTGGAAGGCGGGCTGGTCGTCGTACTCGAAGTCGCAGCCGCCGCGACCTACGAAGTGGTCCTTGGCTGTGGCCTGTTGCTCTTTGGTCTCATCGGCGTCGCGCGCGGGCGATTCCTGCTTCGCGGCACGACCCCACCTGGAGTGGCCAACTAGCCGGAGCGCCAAGCGACCTCCCGGGCAGCGCCTCGCGCGGCCTGTGTCGGTGCGCCCCGGTAGACCTGAGGGCGATCACCGGGAGGGTCGATGGGGAACCGTGCAAGTCGTCGGCGACAGATCGAACGCAGCCGCCAGGTCGCCGTGCAGCCGCAGGCCGGGCTGGGGCCGTTCGGGTGTGGGTGTTCTCATCTGGCTCGGCTACGGGTGGACACGTGGTGTCCCGCGTGTGGGGAGCGTGTTCTCGAGGACGGGGTGATGCCGTCCTCGGGGGTGGTGGGGGAGTCCCGGCGAGTGGAGCTCTCATGCCCCCGCTGCGGCGCCGATGTCCCCGGTCAAGGTGTGATCGTCGAGGTCATGACAGCCCACTAATCGGCCGGGGAAACATCTTCTGGCGACACTGGCTCTTTACCCTTCGTTTACCCGCGTCAGGATTTAGCATTTCAGGAAATGTTCAGGCGCGTTCGGGGGGACGCGGGACTTCTTCCTTGGGGTGGGGCATGACTGATCGCGAATTGCGGGAGGCGTTGCGCGAGGCGCGCGCGTCGGTGCAGCGGTACGGCACGGGGGAGGGCCGGCTCGATCGGCTGGAGCAGTTGGAGGCCGAGCTGCGGGAGCGGTCGCAGCACCGTCATGATCGCGCCCGGGTGACCTGGGCGCGCTTCAGCGCCACCGCGTAGCCCCGGGGCCAGCGTCAGAGTGCGTCGCCGCCGCGACAGTGTCGGAGGGGTATGCCATCCTTGGTGATTCGGGCGTATGGGACATAAAAAACAAAACACACAAAAAACTTGAGATTACCCCGGGGTAGGCTCCCGGCACCGGGCAGAGCCCATTACAAACTCACGGCCTTTCAAACACACAAAAAACAAACTCTTTCCCTGCTCGCGCCTGAGCGTCGCCTTCGTCTGCGTGACCCAGGCGCTGGCGCTGGAGCATGCGCGGTCTTCGCGCGTGGAGTTTGTCGTGTGGTGTGTTCGTGGCCGTGTCGTCTCCCCTTGAGCGGCGCACCGCGGTCGAGGGTCACGCTCGGTCGCGGTGCGCCCGGTTCAGGGGCACCCGGTGCGTACGCCGATCCAGCGGGCCAAGTGGCTTGTCTCCCTCTATCCCGATGCCGCCGAGGCCGGCGGTTCGCTGACCTTCGCGGGTCGGCCGCCCAAACCCGGTGGGGGACCGGGGGCTGACCCCGACCGCGCCAGGGCGGAGGCCGGTCGGCGGGCCCGGACCAAGGTCCGCCGGTACTGCGCGAGCAACCGGCTCAACCGGTTGGGCACGCTGACCTACGCGACCGCCTGCCACGACCCTGAGCGGGTGCGGGTCGACGTGGGCCGGTTCTTCCGCCAGCTGCGCACCGACCTGGGCGGCAAGGCGCTGCCGTACCTGTGGGTGCCGGAGTGGCACCCGGGCGGGCACGGTCTGCACGTGCACTTCGCGGTCGGGCGCTACCTGCCGCGCAAGAAGATCGATGCCGCGTGGGGCAACGGGTTCGTCCACATCAAACTGCTGGGTGACCTGCCGGCCGGGTCTGGCTCGCTGGAGGAGTCCCGGCTGGCGGCCCGGTACCTGGCCAAGTACGTCACCAAGGACGCTGGGGCCTCCCTGGGCGGGCTGCACCGGTACGAGGTGGCTCAGGGGTTCCAGCCGCAGCGGGTGTCCTTCACGGCGGCCACGGGGGCCGAGGCGTTGGCTGAGATCTCGGCGTGCATGTCCCGGCGGCCGGACTACGTGTGGTGGTCCAGCGAGGAAGAGGACTGGCAGGGACCTCCGGCGGTGTGGGCGTCATGGGCCGCGTAGATCCGTCGATGGTGCGCGACCTGGTGGAGCGCTCGTGTCACGAGCAGGGTCTGCCGGTTCATGTGGAGTCCCCCGGCGCGTTGGACAACGTGGTGGCGTTGCTTGGGGGGCCTCTGCCGTCGCAGAGGCACCGCTCACAGTCGCCAGATCGGGACGACCCGGTTGGGGTCAAGTCGGTTGGTGTTCCGGGTGGCGGACCTGATGACCACGTGATCGAGGACCGTAGTGACGATGGCGCGTTGACGGTCGAGGTTCAACGACGCCCATTGGCTTCGTAGCGGCCCAGAGTTCCCGACGAAACCATCGATGGCTGAGTGCTGTTGGGTCAGGCTCGCGCGGCGGCGGGCTGTAGTCAGTCGCGCCTCGATGGCCTTGCGGGCCTGCATCCACTCCGAGGCGGTGATGTCCCGTCGGGCGTAGAGCTCCGTGAGTTCTTCGAGCTGGGCGACGTCGCTGTCGATGGCTAGCTGTAGGGCCTCCTGCTCGGCAGGGTCTTGAGCCCTGCCCCGCAGTGCCGCCGCCAACTGCGGAGTGTCGAGGCGGTACAGGACTGCCTCTGCGATGAGGAGCTCCAGCGACTGGGCTGCGATGGCCATGCGCCCGCATCCGCCGAAGTCGTTCCCGGATCGGCAAAGGTAACGGCGCGTTTCGAAGCGGGGGACCGACACCATCTTGCTGCCGCAGAGTTGGCACCGGCACAGCCCAGACAGCAAGTAACGGCGCGCAGTCCGGTTGGTTCGCCGTGCCGGGTTGTTGAGGAGCGTGACCAGGCGTTCGCCGGCCTCCTCGGTGATCAGCCCCGGCCACTGAGCCTTCCCGAGCGGCTGGCCCTGGTGCACGCGAACCCCCCAGTAGCGAGGGTTCGTGAGGATGCTGCGAACAACCGGCGTGCGCCACGGCTTACCGCCCACGGTGCGGATGCCTGATTCCTCAAGCCATTTCGACAGGGAGGTCAGGCTTTCCCCCGCCAGTGCTCGGCGTGCGAGCTGCCTGTAGGCGGCGGCCTCGGTGGGCTCTGGGGTGATCTTGTCTGCCTGATAGCCGAAGGCTCGCGGGCCGCCAGCGTGTGGGCGGCCAGACTCTGCGATCTCTAGCGTCTTGCGGCGGCCTCGGCGTCGCTTGGCGTCGCTCTCGTTCGCGGCCACCGCGCTGAGCAACCGCGCGACGAGGAGCCCATCTCCGCTCCCCAGGTTGAAGTCGCCGTGCAGGGTCACGACGTCGGTGACGTTCGCTGCCGCACAGGTCTGGACGAACTCCTCGAGCTCGATCGGCCTGCGGTGCAGTCGGTCCAGGTGCCAGACGATCACCGCGTCGCGATTCCCTGCCCGCAGGTCACCGAGCATTTGTCGGTAGGCCGGTCGTGGCTTCCCGCTGTAGGCGCTGATGTCGTCGTCGACGTACTCCTCGGCGACGGCCCATCCACGGCGCTCGGCTTCACGCCTGCAATCGGTCAGTTGGCGGCGCACACCGAGCCCATCACCCTCGCGGTCCTGAGAGATGCGCGCGTAGATCGCAACGGCCTCTGGCATGCCGGTGACACTAACGAACAGTGGGGAACCTGGCGCTGCTGTGCGCCCGGCACCACAGGATCGTGCACCAGCGGGGGCTGACGGCGACCGTGACCGCGACCGGCGTCGTCTGGCACACCTAGCTGCCCCGCCCCGCGGACCCGCGCCCCACAGCACCGGGTCGCCGAGGCACGTCGCGGTGGGCAGGTCTGCGGCGCCGTGTCGCAGCGGCTGGCGGGACGGTCGGCGGGACGGTTGGCGGGGCGCTCCGCCCCCGGCCCCGCGGTGTCTCACCCCTGCCGGGGGGCGGTCTGCCTGTCGGGTGGCGGGCGCCTCCACCGGCTGGGCTAGACTTCAGCGCGCGCCCGGGTCGTATGCCGCCCCTCGGGCGCTCGCGGGTGTAGTTCAATGGCAGAACATCAGCTTCCCAAGCTGACAGTGCGGGTTCGATTCCCGTCACCCGCTCCACACGCAGAAGCCCAGCATGAACAGGCAAAACGGGCGCTGACTCCGTCCCGGAGACAGCGCCCGTCGGCATTAGTCGGGCCCGTTGCGCAGTCCCGTCAGAACCCGCCCCAGGGCCAGTCGCCCGGGCGCACCCGGAACGTCCCGGGTGGGGGGTCCTCCTGCCAGTCCTCTTCGCGACGGAGTCCGGGGGATCCTCCGTGCGGCATGCCTCGAGTCAGCGCACGGAGTCGGTGCGCCTGATGTTGGTCCAGCCGGTCCATCCACGCTCCTCCAGGAGCTCGAGCAGGCGAGGCGCGCACGGGAAGGACTCGATGAACGTGGCATCGAGCAGCGCGACGAGGTCGTCGCTGACGGGGTACTCGTCCTCGATCCCCTCCCCCTCGGCGGCCGCTGCTTCGATGAAGGCGGCCACCCGGTCCGCGAGGGCGGGCAGTCGCGGGTCGTCGGGGCCGCAGTCCACCAGGTCACCAACGTCGAGGTAGAGGCGCCGCAGCTCCTCGTTCTCGAGCTGCGCGTGCTTGATCGCCATGAGAGCCGGCGTCTCGTCCGGCATCTGGGCCGCGACCAGGATCCAGCTGTCCCGCTCGACCTCGATGAGCCGCTCCCGGAAACCGAGCTCGCGCATCCGGTCGAGGTAGGCGACCACTTCGGGCGGCAGGGCCAGGCTGTCGCCGGCCGCGAGCCGGGCGATCCGCTCACGGTGACACTGGCGTTCCCGGATCTCGGCGCGAAGGCGACGGTCGATGTCCGCGACCGCCGCCGCGAACTCCGCATCGCCCGCCAGCAGCAGTCCGCGCACCTTCGACAACGGCACGCCGGCGTCGGCCAGGGTGCGGATCTTCACGAGCTCGACCACCGCCGCCGCGTCGTAGCGTCGGTACCCCGAGCGGTCGCGCTCGGGCTCGGGCAGCAACCCCTTGACGTGGTAGTGCCGAACCGCCCGCACCGTGACACCGGCATACGTCGCGAGCTGGCCAATGGTGAGCATGGCCCTATTCTGCGAGGTCGGCGGCATCTCCGGGGTCAGGCGATCTTGCGGCGGAAGGTGCGCATGGCCAGGGCGTAGGCGACCAGGAGCAGGCCGACGCACCAGGAGAGGGCGACCCAGACCTCGGCGCCGACCGGCTGCTGGGCGAACAGGTCGCGGATCGTGTTGACGATCGAGGTGACCGGCTGGTGCTCGGCGAACCAGCGCACCGGTGCGGGCATGCCCTCGGTGGGCACGAAGGCCGAGCTGACGAACGGCAGGAAGATCAACGGGTAGGAGAACCCGCTCACGCCGTCGACGGACTTCGCGGTCAACCCGGGGATCACGGCCAGCCAGGTCAAGGCCAGGGTGAACAGCACGAGGATCCCGAGCACTGCGAGCCAGGCCAGGAGCCCGGCGCCGGTGCGGAACCCCATCGCCAGGGCGACGAGCACGACCAGGACCAGCGAGACCAGGTTCGCCACGACCGAGGTCAGGACGTGGCCCCACAGCACCGCCGAGCGGGCGATCGGCATGGACTGGAACCGTTCGAAGATGCCGCCGGAGACGTCGGTGAACAGCCGGAACGCGGTATAGGCGATGCCGGAGGCGACGGTGATGAGCAGGATCCCCGGCAGCAGGTAGTCGACATAGCTGCCGCCGCCGGCGCGGCCACCGAACTGGATGGCGCTGCCGAAGACGTAGACGAACAGCAGCAGCATGGCGATCGGCGTGATGGCCGTGGTGATGATCGTGTCGGGGCTGCGCAGGACGTGGCGCAGGGAGCGCCTGGTCAGGACCGCGGTGGGGCTGGGGACGATGGTGGTCATCGGTGGGCTCCCTGCTCGGCCACGGCGCTGGCCTCGGCCTGGGTAGTGGTGGGGGTTTTGGCGGTGGCGTCATGGCCGACGATCGCCAGGAAGATGTCCTCCAGGGACGGCTGCTTCTCGACGTACTCCACGGTGGCCGGCGGGAACAGCGCCTTGAGCTCGCCGAGGGTGCCCTCGGCGATGATCAGGCCCTCGTGCAGGACCGCGATCCGGTCCGCCAGCTGCTCGGCCTCCTCCAGGTACTGCGTGGTGAGCAGGACCGAGGTGCCCTGCCCGGCGAGCTCGCGCACGGTGTTCCACACCTCGATGCGGGATTGCGGGTCCAGGCCCGTCGTGGGCTCGTCGAGGAAGAGGACGGCCGGCCCACCGATCAGGCTCATGGCGATGTCCAGTCGGCGCCGCATGCCCCCCGAGTACGTGCCCACCCTCCGCCCACCGGCCTCGACCAGGTCGAACCGGGCCAGCAGTGCATCCGCCACGCCGCCCGGGTCCTTCACGCGTCGCAGCTGCGCGATGAGCTCGAGGTTCTCCCGTCCGGTGAGCACCTCGTCCACGGCGGCGAACTGCCCCGTCAGGCTGATCGACTCCCGGACCCGCACCGCCTGCGTTGCCACGTCGAACCCGTTCACGGACGCAGAGCCACCGTCCGCCTTCAGCAGCGTGGACAGGATCCGTACCGCGGTCGTCTTGCCCGCGCCGTTGGAGCCGAGCAGGGCGCAGATGGTGCCCGAGGGGACGCGCAGGTCCACCCCCCGGAGCACCGGGTTGTCGCCGTAGGACTTGGTGAGCCCCGCGATCTCGATGGCTGGTGTCGATGTCATGCGAGGAGCCTGCAACCCTGACCCTGCGTCAAGGTCAACACCTGTTGTCCGGATCGACGGAGGTTCTCCAGCTGCGGGTGCGATTCCGGCACCTGCTCCACGACAAGGCCCAGGTCAGAGCCCCTCAGGGATGACCTGGGCCTTGGTCGTTTCCGGCCGTGACGTGACGTGCCGTTACTGCTGGGGGATGGTGAGCAGGGACTTGATCGCGCGGCGCTCGTCCATGGCGGCGTAGGCGTCGGCGACGTGGTCGAGGTCGGTGGTGTAGTCGAAGACGCGACCGGGGTTGATGCGGCCGGCGAGGACGTCCTCGAGCAGCTCGGGGATGTACCGGCGGGCGGGTGCGACGCCGCCCTTGATGCCGATGTTCTTCCAGAAGAGCGTCGTGTACTCGAAGTCCCCATACAGAGGGACGCCGACTGCGCCGATCATGCCGCCGGCCCGGACGATGCCGGCGCAGGTGTGGATGGACTGGTCGGTGCCGACGCACTCCAGGGCGGCGTCCACGCCGGCGCCGTCGGTGAGTCGCAGGACGGTCTGGATGGCGTCGTCCCCGCGCTCCTCGACGACGTCGGTGGCTCCGAACTCCTTCGCGACGGCCTGGCGCGCAGGGTTGCGGGACAGGGCGATGATGCGCCGAGCGCCGAGCTTCCTGGCCGCCAGCACGGCGGAGAGCCCGACGGCGCCGTCGCCGACGACCGCGACGGTGTCGCCTTCCTTCACCCCCGCGCTGACGGCGGCGTGGTAACCGGTGCACATGACGTCGGACAGGGCGGTGAACGAGGCGAGCTGCTCGTCGGTGAAGTCGGCCTCGGTGCCGGGGACCTTGACGAGGGTGGCGTCGGCGTAGGGGGCGCGGACCTTCTCGCCCTGCCCGCCGTCGACGTCGCCGTCGCCGAACGCGCCGCCGTGGACGCAGTTGGACTCGAAGCCGGCCCGGCAGGCGGGGCAGGTTCCGTCGTTGTAGGTGAACGGGGCGATCACGAAGTCACCGACGGCGAGGGTGCTGACGTCGTCGCCGACGGCTTCGACCACGCCGATGTACTCGTGGCCGATGCTGCCGACCTTGTGCTGGTTGATGCCGCGGTAGTACCAGAGGTCGGAACCGCACACGCACCCGCGGACGACCCGGACGACGGCGTCGGTGGGGTTCTGGATCTGCGGATCGGGGCGCTCCCCGATCTCGATGCTGTTCTTGCCCTTGAAGATGGCTGCCTTCACGGTTGTCGTTCTCCTTGCTTGCACGGGTGATGGAGGGTCGCTGAGGGTGTTTGGGGGGAGGGTCGTATGCCGTGTCGCGGGCTCAGGCCCGCCCGCCGCCGGCGGCGGTGGCGACGAGATGGACCTCCGGGGTCGGGCTGTGCGCGTGCGGGGCTTCGGCACTCCAGTCAGGCGTGGTTCCTCCTCTCAGCGGGGAGGATGACGGCCAGCGCCACCAGGAGGCAGGCCACGAGAAGGCCGGTACCCCAGGTCAACGCCGTGGACACCCGGTCGGCCAGGTGCGCGGTGGTCGCCGAGACAGCAACCAGTACGGCGAGGCCGGCGGCGGTGCCGAGCTGGTGCGCGGTGTTGACCAGCCCGCTGGCGGCGCCGGCGTCGGCCGCGCTTGCTCCGGCGATACCGAAGCTGGTCAGCGGCGCGAAGGCCAGGCCCTGCCCGGCCCCGATGAGGACCATGGGCAACGCGACGGCGGTGAGGTAGGAGCTGCCCTGGTCGACCTGCGCGAGCCAGGCCATGCCCGCCAGGGTCAGGGCAACCCCGGCGAGCAGCGTGAACGCGTCGCCGACGCGGGCGGTCAGCCTCGGCACGGTCGTGGCGACGGCGAAGTTCACCGCGGTCATCGGCAGGAACCCCAGCCCGGCATCGAAGGGGGTGAAGCCGAGGACGCCCTGCATCAGCTGGGTGGTGAAGAAGAAGAAGCCCATCATCGCGCCCAGGTACAGCGCCCGGGCGGCGTAGGCGCCCCAGCGGCGGCGGTCGCCGAACAGGTGCAGCGGCATGATGGGCTGCTCGGCCCGCCGTTCGTGCCGGACCAGCACGACGAACAGGACGCTGGAGAGGACCAGCGAGGACAGCACGACCGGCGAGGCCCAACCGCGGCCAACGGACTCCAGCACCCCGAAGACCAGCGACCCGACCGCCAGGGTCGCCGCCGCTGCTCCCGTGACGTCGAAGCGGCCACGCTGCCCGTCCACTGCGGGCAGGTAGCGCGGGGCGAGGACGGCCATGGCGATGCCCAGCGGGACGTTGATGAAGAAGCCGGCCCGCCACGACACCCACTGGGCGGCGGCGCCGCCGACCAGCAGGCCGAGGCTGGCGCCGATGCCGGCGGTCGCGGCATACCAAGCGACCGCACGTGAACGCTGGGGTCCCGCGGGGAAGCTGGCGGTGAGCAGCGACAGCGCCGAGGGGGCGACAACTGCCGCGCCGACCCCCTGAAGTGCGCGCGCAGCGATGAGCCACCACCCGGTCGGGGCGATGCCGACCAGGAACGACGCCGTGACGAACACGGCCAACCCGGCGATGAAGACGCTCCGGCGACCGAGCAGGTCACCGAGCCTCGCGCCGAGCAGCAGCAGCCCTCCGAACACCAGTGTGTAGGCGTCCTGCACCCACGACAGCCCGGTCGCGTCGAGACGCAGAGCCGCGGCGATCGAGGACAGCCCCGTGAAGATGACCGAGTTGTCGAGCAGGATGAGGAAGTAGCTGACCAGGATGATGGCCAGGATGGCGCGGGGGTGAGCCGGGCCGCCCGACACTGCTGTCGACGGAGCAGTCGGGGTGCCGGGGGAAGTCGCTGTCGTGGTCACGCCCCCAAGAGAACGCCAAGGCGCGAGCCGTCAACAGGCCCTGTCGAGAGGGGTACTGACAGGGCCTGTCACAGCACAGCAGGGCCCGTACCGTGAAGACATGCCCGGCAAGAGCGACCTGCGCGACTTCCTCACCACCCGCCGCGCCAAGCTCACCCCCGAGCAGGCGGGCCTGCCCGTGTACGGCGCCAACCGCCGCGTGACCGGGCTGCGCCGCGAGGAGGTCGCCCTGCTCGCCGGCATCAGCGTCGAGTACTACACCCGGCTCGAGCGCGGCAGCGTCGGCAGCGTCTCCGACGGCGTCCTGGACGGCATCGCCCACGCCCTGCAGCTCGACGAAGCCGAACGCGACCACCTCTACCGACTGGTCCGAGCCCTCGGCACGCCCCGAAGCCGGCAGGTGCCGCGTCGCGCACCGGCCAGGACACGGGTGCGGCCGAGCATCCAGCGCATCCTCGAGCAGATGCCCATGCCGGCATACCTGCGCAACGGGCGCTTCGACGTCCTGGCCGCCAACACCCTCGGGCGCGCCCTCTACAGCCCGCTCTACGAGCAGGCCGACGCCGGTGAGCACCCCAACAGCGCGCGGTTCATCTTCCTCGACGCCGCCGCACCGGACTTCTTCCTCGACCACGACAAGGCCGCCAACGACTGTGTCGCGTTCCTGCGCGCGGAGGCCGGCCGCGACCCCTACGACAAGGACCTCACCGACCTCATCGGGGAGCTCTCGACCCGCAGCGAGGACTTCCGCCGCCGCTGGGCCGCCCACGACGTGCGCTACCACCGCACCGGCCGCAAGCGGTTCCACCACCCGCTCGTCGGCGACCTCGAGCTCGACTATGAGGCCTTCGAGCTCCCCGGCGATCCCGGCCAGCGGATCAACATCTACACCGCCCCACCCGGCTCCCCCTCCGCGGAGGCACTCGACCTCCTCGCCAGCTGGTCCACTCCCTCGCGCTCACGCGAAGAGGCGACCGGCTCGACCGTCCGCCCCCCAGAGAACGAGGAAACGTGGAACTCCTGACCCCGCAGCCCACCACCCAGGGCCCCGCCGAGCTGTTCACCGGGAACGTGTGGTTCGACGTCATCGCCCGCGGCGAGGACGAGTCACGGATGCGCGTGAACGCCGTGCGGTTCTCGCCCTGCGCCCGCACCGCCTGGCACAGCCACAGCCTCGGCCAGACCCTGCACGTCACCGAGGGCATCGGCGTCGTCGCCACCCGCGACCGGGTCATCGTCATGCGCCCCGGCGAGACCGTCCACACCCCGCCCGGTGAGGAGCACTGGCACGGTGCGCTCCCCGACCACTTCATGACCCACCTGGCGATGTGGGAGGACGACGACGCCACGTGGGGCTCGCACGTCACCGACGAGGAGTACGCCGCCGCCACCGGGGCGTGAGCGCGGCCGGCCACGGCGCCGCAGCGCGGAGCACCGACTACGCGAAGACCGTGACCTGGGCCCTTGAACCTTCTCCCAGCCGCGGCTCAGTGCGCGGGGCAGTTGCTGTAGGCCGAGACCTTCCACCCGTCATCGGTGCGCACCAGCACCCATGTGGCCAGCCTCTCCCGCTCGCGGGGCAGGCTGGTCTCACCTGCCATGAGGATGCCGGCCACGCTGTTGACCACGCACACGTCATCCGTGACGAACCTGACCGAGCGCGGGTCGTCGATGCCCCGGCTGCCCCTGAGCGGGCCCGCAAAGGCCGCACTCATGTGCTGGCGGACCTGCTCCCGGTCGGCGGCGTAGGAGCCGGCCATGGAGACCGTGGCGTCCGGCAGGTAGTCCTGCACGAACGCGTCGGCGTCATTGGCCTGCCACGCCTGGTACAGGGTGTCGAGCAACGCGCGGACGTCGGACTCAAGCGAGGTGATGCTCATGCTGCTGGGCCTTCCACTCATCGGGGACAGACCGCGTTCGGGCCTGCACAGTGATGTACTCGGCAACCCGCCTGAACTCATCGCGCTGCTTGGCTAAGGTGCGGCCCATGCCAGAGGCGGTGGGCGTGAGGTCCGACCAGCTCGAGGCCATCCGGCCCCAGGTGCTCCTGTACTGCTACCAGATGCTGGGGTCGCCCTTCGACGCCCAGGACGCGACGCAGGAGACCCTTCTACGGGCATGGCGACACGGTCCAAGCTACGACGCCTCCCGCGCGTCCTTGCGTACGTGGGTGCACCGCATCGCCACCAACGTGTGCCTGACGATGCTCGCCGCACGGCAGCGCCGCCCGTTGCCGGCCGACGTGAACCCACCCGGGCTCGACCCCACGGCGCCGCTGGTCCCCGACTTCGAGACGCCCTGGCTGCAGCCCGCGCCCACCTCGTGGTTCGCCTCAGGCCAGGACGAACCGGCGGCCCGGGCGGTGGCACGCGGCGACCTCCGCATCGCGATCACGTCGCTGCTCCAGCAGCTCCCCGCCCGCCAACGGGCCGCGCTGATCCTGCGCGACGTGCTCGGCTTCACCGCCCGCGAGACGGCCGACCTCCTGGACACGACGGAGGCAGCCTGCAACAGCGCCCTCCAGCGGGCCCGAGCCCTGCTCCCGCTGAAACAGCAGCAACACGGCCCCGCGTCGGAGGAACAGCGGAAAGCCGTGCAGGCCTACGCCGCCGCATTCATGGACGCCGACGTCGAGGCGCTCGTCCGCCTGGTCAGCGACGACGTCCGCTTCGAGATGCCGCCCGTGCCCGCCTGGAGCATCGGGTCCGACGCCTATGCGGCGTTCATGCGTCACCTCTTCGCCTGGCGCGGCACCGAGTGGCTGACCGCTCCCCTCCTGATCAACGGTCAGCACGGGCTGGCTGTCAGCCATCGGGTCCAGGGGGTCCCCGAACCGCACAGCATCCAGGTCTTCGACCTCGACCCCGACGGCCGGATCGGACATGTCCTCGTCTACCACGACCCCGGCCTCTTCGAGCTGATCAGCCGAACAGCCGAGCAGGCACACCCCTGACGGGCCATGCTGGACGTATGGCCGGCCCGCCGAAGGCTGTCACCCGGTTGTTCAACCCGCTCGCGCTGCGCCTCGCGGGACATCGGTGGGTGCCGGTGTGGGCCGTCCTCCACCACCGGGGGCGCCGCAGCAGTCGCACCTACGCGACTCCCGTCGCAGTGCTGGTCACGCCCGAGACCTTCGTGATCGGGCTGCCGTGGGGTCCGCACACCGACTGGGTGCGCAACGTCCAGGCGGCCGGGGAGTGCACGGTGACGTGGCGGTCGCGGGAGTGGACGTGCACCGAACCGGCGCTGGTGGACCGCGACGTCGCGGTGGCCGCCGCCAACCGCTTCGAGCGCCGCGTCATCTCGGTGGTCACGTTCCCCGCGTTCCTCCAGCTGCAACGCGCCCCGCTCTGAGCCCGGCGACGCATCACGGGAGCTCCGGCCGGCCGTCGCTGCGGTCACCCCCGAGGGGGTCCCGCGTCCCCGAAGCGCCGTGCCCCCGCCGTAGACTTCGCGGCTCGGACGGCAGCAAGGGCGTGAGGCCCGCGGACTAAGGGGACTCGTTTCTTGCGATACCAGGGTGGCGGTCGCTTCCGTGGCGACATCCAGGCACTGCGAGCCCTCGCCGTCAGCGGAGTGGTGGTCAACCACCTCTGGCCCGGCCTCCTGCCAGGTGGTTTCGTCGGGGTCGACGTCTTCTTCGTCATCTCCGGCTACCTCATCACCTCCCACCTCGAGCGGGACATCGCCCGGTCCGGACGGGTCGACCTGCCCGCGTTCTACGGGCGCCGGATCCGTCGGCTCCTCCCCGCCGCGTTCCTGGTGACCGTGAGCACGGTGGTGGCGCTCTGGGCGTGGGTGCCCTTCAGCGTGTGGAGCCGCAACGTCGGCGAGGCGATCGCGGCGACGTGCTACTTCGAGAACTTCCACCTCGTGGCGCTGTCCGTGAACTACATGGCCCACGACGACGCCGCGAGCGCCTTCCAGCACTACTGGTCCTTGAGCGTGGAGGAGCAGTTCTACCTCGTGTGGCCGATCCTGCTCACGGCGGTCGCCGTGGCGGCCCGCCGTCGGGCCACGGACGGCTCCGCCGCCCGGCGCCTGCTGACCTTCACCATCGCGGCGCTGGTCGTCGTGCTGGTCCTCTCGCTGGGTGCGAGCGTCATCGAGACGGGTCGCAACCAGCCCGCGGCCTACTTCCTCACGTGGACCAGGGCGTGGGAGTTCGCCTGCGGCGGCCTGGTGGCGATCCTCGCCCGGGCGCACCGGGAGGCACCCTTCGTCGGGCCCGTCGCAGCCAGGGCCGTCGCGCTCGCGGGCTGGGCCGCGATGGCCGCAGCCATGGTCCTGTTCAGTGCGCACACCGCCTTCCCCGGCGCCGCAGCGCTCCTGCCCGCCCTCGGCGCCGCCGCGGTCATTGCCGCAGGTGAGGGCGTGCGCCCCACCCCCCTGAGCCCGGGGACGGACCTCAGGCCGGTGCAGCTCGTCGGTGACATCTCGTACTCGGTCTACCTCTGGCACTGGCCGCTGATCGTCGTCCTCCCGTACGTCCTCGGCGGCCGCACCCTGCGGGCCGAGCTCGCGGTGCTCGCCCTCACGCTGGTCCTCGCGTGGCTGACGCGCCGGTTCGTCGAGCTCCCCCTGCAGCGCTCCGGCTCGACACGACGCTCGCGATGGGGCGTCTTCCCCGTCACCGCCGCCGCCATGACCCTGGTGGTCCTGGCCGCCTGGTCCCTGGGCCAGGAGGGTCAGCACCGCGAGGCGACCGCCCAGGAGCTGCTGGCACACGGCATACAGACCCAGCCCTGTCTGGGCGCTGCCGCTCTGGCCCCGAAGTGCGGCAACCCCTACGCCATGCCGTTGATCGCGCCGGTCTCCAAGGCGGACAAGACCTTCACCCTCGACCCGTCGTGCACGGACGCCAACCCCGCGATGGTCGTCGGCGGCCTGCACCCCCGCTCTGACTGCGACCTGTCCGGCGGGCGGGCCAAGGCCCCTCGCGTCTGGGTCGTGGGGGACTCCCACGCCCAGCAGCTCTTCCCCGCCCTGGGCCGCGCGGCGCGGATCGGCCACTGGCAGGTAACGGGCATCGCGATCGGCGGCTGCGTGCCGTTCCGGGTGCGTGAGGCCCCCGGTGGCATCCCCAACCGGTCCGAGAAGGTCTGCCCGGGCTTCGGGCCCGCGATCGACGCGGCCGTGCGGGCCGAGCGCCCGGACGTCGTGCTCGTGGCCGTCGCGAGCCGCCACGAGGACCTCGACGACGGGTCCGGCGACAGCCAGGAGGCCCAGTACGTCCGGCACATGGCGCCCACCATCGCCGCGTGGACGAAGCAGGGCACCACGGTGCTGGGCCTGACCGACAACCCCTTCCTGCGCGGACGGCTCGACTCGGAGTGCACCAACCAGCACCTGACCAACCTCTCCGCCTGCTCCGCACCCCGGGCGCAGGTCATCAAGGCGTGGGACTTCGAGCGGGCGGTGGACACGCTGTCCAGGTCGACGCCCGGCCTCAGCCGCATCTCGCTGGTGGACCACATCTGCGACCCGCAGACGTGTCGCAGCGTCGTCGGTGGCGTCAACCTCCTGCATGACACCAACCACCTGAGCGCGATCTACTCGCGGACACTCGGCCCCTACCTGTACAAGGCGGTGACCGACAAGGCACCCGGCGTGGCGCGCCGGGCGACCCAGGCGGCCGGCCAGTCACGCAGCTGAACCGGCCCGGACCCCAACCGGTCCCGCCAGCCGGCGGCCACGAAACACGGTCACGAAAACACCCCGGCGCTGCTCGGTGAGGTGGACCTAGGGTCGCCTCGTGACCGCCGACAGCACCCCCGTGCCACCCCGCGCGGCACCCGGCCCCGGGCTCGTGGCGGCCGTGGTGTCCGCGTTCGTCCTCCCCCGGCCGGCCCACTGGGTCGACCTGGGCGGCCTCTGGTCCACGAACCTGCGGCTCGACTACCCCGACGGCACCGCGCTCGTGGCTCGGGCCCATCGGGCGTCCACCACGGCCGAGCGGCTCACCGCCATCCAGTCGGCCAGGGACGCCGCGCGAAGGTCGGGGCTCCCGGTGCCGGCGTCGATCCCGGCACCCGACGGACACCGCCACTCCTGCCTGCCGGACGGGACGCTCGTCGAGGTCGAGGAGCACGTCGACTGGGACGCGCCGATGAAGACCTTCCCGTTGCTCCGCAAGGGTTTCGGGGCCTTGGCGCAGCTGCACGACGCCCTGCGCCCCCTCCGGCCCGCCTCACCCGTGGCCTCCCCACCGCATGCCACCTGGATCGACCCCGCCGCCGCTGTCGACGGGGTGCGCCGCGGCGCCCGCAGGATGCGCACCTGGGGCGACCCGCGTCTGGCCACCCTCGCCGACGACGTCGAGCGTCACTGCGAGGCGGTCGCCGGCAGGGAGGAGCGGCTCCGTCACGACCAGGTGCGCCAGCTGGTCCACGGCGACTTCTGGGACAACAACGTCGTCTTCCGCGGCGAGCGGCTCGCCGGGCTGCTCGACTTCGACTTCATGGGTGAGCGGGACCGCATCGAGGACCTGGCCCTGACGCTGTGGTTCTTCCTCCTCGAACCAGGCAACCACCCTCCCGGGGACCGACAGGTCCGGCAGGTCCAGGACCTCGTCGACGCCTACGACACGGCCGCCGGCCTGAAGCTCACCGCGGCCGAGCGTGAACGGCTGCCCCTGGCCATCGCCCGCCAGCCGGCCTGGCTGGCCGGGGGCTGGATCCCCGCGCTCGACGATGCCCGCGCCCACTCCCTGGCCTGCGACCTGGCCGCCCGGCTGCCCACCGCGCAAGCCGTCGTTGCGGACCTGTCGCGGTGGACCGGCGCGCTGACCCGGTAGCCGCGCCACCGGCATACCCCGGGGGACAAGCCGGTATTCCGGGCAGCCCGGGGGCGCCTCGCGCCCCTAGTCCGGCTCGACCGCCAGGCCCTCCCGCTCGTCGTCCCAGGCGGCGGCGCTGATCCGCCATCCGGCAGGCGTCCGGACGAGCTGCAGGGTCTTCATCCCCCGCGCGGTGAACGGCGCGCCGTCCTGCACGCCCGCCTTGGCGTAGCTGCAGAAGTGCTGGGCGATATCGCCGAACACCTCGGTGCGCCCGGACAGCTCCCACTCCCGGAAGTCGACCAGGCTGCCGCCGGTGAGCAGCGCCTGCCGCGGGGCGATGAAGCTGTCGACCCCGTAGACGGCCGGCGTCAGCCCGCAGGTCCGGACGATCACCGCCTCGGGCAGGAAGACGGCCCGCAGCGCGTCGAGGCGGGCGGCGCAGTCCGGCCCGGAGGTGAAGGCGGCGAAGAACGTGCGCACGACGTCCGCGATGGCGGCCCGGTCGGCGTCGACGGTGGCGACGGTGGCGACCGGCGGCTCGTGGGAGGTCATGGCCCCCATTGTTCAGGCTTCGATGGCCAACCGGACGGTCACAACGTCGCCGAGCTCCAGCCCTTCGGCCCGGCGCACCCCCACCTTCAACGGCACCAGGTAGGCCCCGTCCTTGGGGAACAACGACGTGGTCCACCCGGTGCGCCCGATCCGGGCGTGGACCGGGATCACGCCCCACCCATAGCTGACCAGGGCGGACGTCGCGGCGATCGCCTCGCACTCCTCCTCCGGGACGGTGACGAAGTGCCACGGCGCCGGGCCCTTCCAGAACCAGATCTCCCCGCTGAACTTCAGGTCCATCGGCTCAGGATAGGAGCGCACCACACCCGCAGGTCGCGGAACACCCCGGCCGATGAAGTAAGGTAAGGCTCACCTAATCCCACTGGAGGGTGTTCCGTGCTTGCCAACTTCCTCATCGGCCTTCGCGAGGGCCTCGAGGCCGCGCTCGTGGTCTCGATCCTCATCGCCTACCTGGTCCGGACCGGGCGCACCGACCGGCTGCGGCAGGTCTGGGTCGGCGTCGGCGCCGCCGTGGTCCTCAGCTTCGGGGTCGGCGCCCTGCTGACCTTCACCAGCTCGACGATGTCGTTCGAGGCGCAGGAGGCGTTCGGCGGCGCGATGTCGATCCTGGCCGTCGGCCTGGTCACGTGGATGGTCTTCTGGATGAAGCGCACCGCGCGGTTCCTCAAGCGCGAGCTCGAGGGCAAGCTGGCCGGCGCCCTCGCCGTCGGCCCGGCTGCCCTCGTGGCGATCGCCTTCGTGTCGGTGGCCCGCGAGGGCATCGAGACCTCGCTGTTCATCTGGTCCACCACCCAGGCGACCAGCGGCACCCAGCCCTTCCTCGGGGCCATGCTCGGCCTTCTGACCGCCGCGGCGCTCGGCTACCTGCTCTACCGCAGCGCCGTCCAGATCAACCTCGCGACGTTCTTCCGCTGGACCGGCATCGGCCTGGTCGTCGTCGCCGCCGGCGTGCTGGCCTACGCCTTCCACGACCTGCAGGAGGCCGGCGTCATCCCGGGCCTGCACAGCACCGTCTTCGACGTGAGCCAGCAGGTCCCGCCGTCCTCGTGGTACGGCGCCCTGCTCAAGGGCACGGTCAACTGGAACCCCGCGCCGACCGCCGTCGAGCTCGCCGCCTGGGCGACCTACCTCGTCGTCGTCATGACCGCGTTCCTGTGGCCCGCCCGCGCCAAGGCGACCCCGGCCACGACCCGGCCGGCCGTCCCCGCGGACGCCTGAGCCCGTCCATCCCACACCCACGAACCCCCACGCACGAAAGGCACTCCTCCCGATGCACCTGTCCCGACCGCTGGGCCTCCTGGCCGCCCTCACCCTGACCGCGGGGGTGGCCGCCTGTGGCGGTACGGACGCGGGGAGCGGCACCGCCGCCGCGCCGTCCAACCACGTCAAGGCCGGCGACCGCACCTGCGACCTCGCCAAGACGACCCTCGCGGCCGGCCGTCACACCTTCACGGTGGAGAACGTCGGCTCCGACGCCACGGAGGTCTACGTCTACGGCCGCAGCGGCCAGCAGTTCAGCCGGATCATGGCCGAGAAGGAGAACATCGGCCCGGGCACCTCCCAGCGCCTCGAGCTCGAGCTCGCGGCGGGCGACTACCAGGTCGCCTGCAAGCCCGGTATGACGGGCAGCGGCATCCGCACCAACCTCACCGTGACGAGCGGCGCGGCCTCGACCGCGCCCCAGTAGGAGGGGACCCCGAGGGCCCGGCTGCCGCGGAAGGCCGGGCCCTCGGCGTGTCCGCCTGCTCGCTACCCGGTCAGCACGATTGCGGCACATAGGTTTCCGGACATGAGCAGCCCGATCCAGCGCACCATCGGCCAGGTCTTCATCCCGGTCCGCGACATGACCGCGGCCATCCGGTGGTACGCCGACCTGCTGGGCTTCGAGCCCGGTGCGGTGTCCCACGAGGGCACCATCTTCGACATCCCGACCGACGGGGAGACCCGGCTGGCCCTGGACGCGAACCGGCCGGACTTCGACCCCAGCGGGCCGCCCCGGTTCTTCTTCTGGACGCAGGACATGCGGGCCACGCTGACGCACCTCCAGGTGCTGGGCATCAAGACGACGTCCGACGTCGAGGACATCGGCAGCGTGTTCTTCGTCCAGTTCGAGGACCCGGACGGCAACCCGCTGATGGTCTGCCAGCGCAGCTGAGCCACGACCTCCGCCACCACGCCGCCCCGCGGCGGCTGATCTCCAAGGGCCGGGTGCCCGGAGATCCGGGACCAACTCCCGTGGTCACCCGCCCCCGGCCCACCCACGCTCTGGGGAGACAGCACACGGAGAAGGTGGGTGCACCGTGGACCTCGGACCGATGATCGAGACCGCACGAGCGCTGGTCGCGCCAGGCAAGGGGATCCTGGCCGCGGACGAGAGCAGCCCGACGATCGCGAAGCGACTCGCCGGGGTGGGGCTGGAGTCCACCGAGCAGCGCCGCCGGGCCTACCGGGACCTGCTCTTCACCGCGCCGGGGATCGGCGAGCACATCAGCGGCGTCATCCTCTTCGACGAGACGATCCGCCAGCAGGGCCTGGACGGCACGCCGTTCCCCGAGGTGCTGCGACGCGGCGGCGTCATCCCGGGCATCAAGGTCGACGCCGGGACCAGGCCGCTCGCCGGCTTCCCCGACGAGGTGGTGACCGCGGGGCTGGACGGCCTGCGGGAGCGGCTCGCGGAGTACGCCGCGATGGGCGCCCGCTTCGCCAAGTGGCGGGCCGTCATCCGGATCGGGGACGGTCGGCCCACGGCGACGTGTGTCGCGAGCAACGCGCACGCCCTGGCGCGATACGCGGCCCTGGCGCAGGAGGCCGGGCTGGTGCCGATCGTGGAGCCCGAGGTGCTGATGGACGGCGCGCACACCCTCGAGCGGTGCGCCGAGGTCACGCTCGAGACGCTCCGCTCCGTGTACGAACAGCTCGGCCAGCACCGCGTCGTGCTGGAGGCGACCCTCCTCAAGCCCAACATGGTCCTGCCCGGCAAGGACTGCCCGACCCAGGCCGGCGACGAGGAGATCGCCGAGGCGACGATCGCGGTGCTGCGCCAGGCGATGCCCGCGGCGGTCCCGGGGGCGGTGTTCCTCTCCGGCGGGCAGTCCGACGAGCAGGCCACCGCCCGGCTGGACGCCATGAACCGGCGGACGCCCCAGCCCTGGGAGCTGGGCTTCTCCTACGGCCGAGCCCTCCAGGCACCGGTCCTGCACGCCTGGGCCGGCGAGGACGCGAACCGCGAGGCCGCCCAGGCTGCCCTGCTCCACCGGGCGCGGCTGAACGGCGCCGCCCGGCACGGCACCTACCGGCCGCAGATGGAGGAACGGGTGCACGGCGCCGCCCGGGGGCGGACGATGGCCGGGTGAAGCTCACCCTGGACCTCCACGACATCTACAACCGCGGCACCGACATCGACCGCGCGCTGCGCGGCATCATCGACGAGGCCGTGGCCAAGCGGGCACCGTTGGTGGAGATCATCCCGGGCAAGGGGTCCGGCGCGCTGAAGAAGCGCGTGCTGCGGTTCCTGGACCAGAAGGAGATCAAGGCGCTGTACCACCGGGTGGAGAAGGACTCCGACAACTTCGGGCGCATCTTCGTCCACTTCCGCTGGAAGCAGTCCTCCGGCAGGAGGTGACCTCATGGGACGGGTGGTCCGGGTTGTCGCGCTGGGCTTGATCGGCGCCTACGGCTGGCTCCAGGTGGTGGGCCGCAGGGCCGGCTCCACGGCGGCGGAGCGGGCCGCGAGGCTGCCCGGCGACGCGCTGGTGCGGCGGCCCCAGCTGCTGACCAACCACGCAGTGACGATCGACGCCCCGCCGGCGGAGGTCTGGCCGTGGCTGACCCAGATGGGCTGGCACCGCGGCGGCTACTACACGCCCGGGTGGGTCGACCGGCTGCTCTTCCCGAAGAACCGGCCCAGCCTGGACCACCTCGACCAGGCCCTCGTCCGGACACTCCAGGTCGGGGACACCATCCCGGACGGCCCACCGGGGACGGCGTTCTACGTGGTGCGCGAGGTCGACGCGCCGGCCACCCTCGTCCTTCACTCGACCACGCACCTGCCACCAGGCTGGGGCGAGCGGTACGGCGCCGCCATCAGCTGGACCTGGTGCTTCCGGTTGACGCCCCACCCGGGCGGGCGCACCCGGCTGCACCTGCGCGTCCGGGGCCGGACCTCGCCCGGCTGGCTCACGGCGCTCTACCTCGCGACCATCGTCCCGGCCGACTACGTGATGGCCCGGGGGATGCTGCACGGGATCGAGCAGCGCGTGGAGCGGTCGGCAGCGTCCGGCCCGGCGGCTGCCCAGGCCACCGGCGACGAGCCCACCTGAGGGCACCGGCCGGGCATGCGACCGCCCCGCGCTCCGTCAGGGGCGCGGGGCGGTCGCAGAGCCCGATGCCGGGTCAGTGCTTGGCGATCGACTTGGCGATCGACTTCCACATCGGCACGACGCCACCGGCGGTGTCACCGGCGTGGCCGAGGTGGCCCAGGCCCCAGTTGTCCTCGATCGTCGTGAGCAGCGAGTAGTGGTTGTACGGCGTGTGGTCGACGCTGTGGTGCGCACCCGACCCGGTGACGATGATCGCGGGGATCAGCCCACCGCCATACGTGCCGCCCGGCCAGTCGGCGCTGACCCGCGCGTCGCCCTTGGCGACGTAGGGCGAGTCGCAGCAGCCGTCAGTGCTCTCCCAGCCGCCGTTCGTCTTGTTGCCGGTGTAGTCGTTCTCGTCGGTGACGATGACGATCGCGGACTTCTTGGTCCACGCCTTGGAGGACATGATCGTGGTGACCGCGCCCTTCACGAACGTGTCGGCCTTCTGCTTCAGGGCCGCGTCGTTGGCGTCGTCCTTGGCGCTGCCGTAGGGGCACGGCGTCTCGGGGTGACCGGCCACCGTGTCGTAGACGCCACCGTGCATGTCGTTGCACTGGTTCGGGGTGATCCAGACGAACTGCGGCGCGCCCTTGCCGTTGAGGTCAGCACCCAGGGCGGTGTAGTCCTTGACCTTCGCCATCCGCGCCGGGTTGTTCTTCACGTCGTCGAAGAGCACGAACGGGTTGTGCTTCTTGGCGTACAGCTTGATCAGGGACCCATCCGCACGGGCGGGGCCGAACCGGTCCAGCTTGTTGGCCGGCAGGTCCTCCATGTAGGCGCCCCAGTTGATGTCCTTGGACTCCAGCTGGTCGACGAGGTTCTTGCGGTCGAGGTTGACGATGTTCTCGTCCTCGTCGTCCTGGATGCCGAAGTTGTCGCCGGCGATGCTCGCGATGTAGTTCGGCATCGAGGGGTGGGTGACGCCGTAGTAGTGGTCGGCCATCGTGTAGCTGGACGCCAGCGTGTTGAGGAACGGCGCGTTCGCGTCGCCGACGACGCTGGACTGCGAGTGGTTCTCCAGCATGATCACGAAGATGTGGTCGAGGGCCGGGGCGGGGGCGTGGTGGCCCTCGTGGCCGGGCTGGCCGCCGGAGTGGGCGGGCGCGGCCACGGCCATGCCGGAGGCGATGCAGGCCAGGCCGCCGGCAGCGATCGCGGCCGTGGCAAGGGTGGTGAGTCGTCGCACGACGGGTTCCTTTCAGACCTGGGCCGCGGACAGGGTCCGGCCAGGGGCGGATCGACGGGTCAAGCGGCCGGCAGAGCACCGGAAGTCGGGCTTCGACATGTCTGCGTCCGGACGAGGCCCCACCGCAGCGGAGTCAAGCAGCGCCGGACAAAGTAGGCAAGAGGGGCAGAGGGCGTGTCTGACCTCGTACGACGCGCCGGTCCCGGGCGCCCCGGGCGCTCAGGCTGCGGACCCCGGGTGCGGCTCGATAGCGTCGATGCCATGGGGGAGATCTCGGAGCAGGAGCTGCACCACCCCGAGGGTCTGCTGATCCGACCCGAGAAGCCTTGCGGCACAGGCGTGCTCGTGCTCGCCGGCTCCAGCGGAAGGGTCGACTCCGGCCGGGCGCGCCTGCTCGCGCGGCACGGCGCCCTCGCCATGGCGATCCGCTGGTTCGGCGGCGAGGGGCAGCAGCCCGGCCCCTGGGAGGTGCCGCTGGAGACCTTCCTCGACGCCCTGGACCGGCTGGCCCCGGTCTGCGACCGCCTCGTCGTGACGGGCGTGTCCTTCGGCGCCGAGGCCGCACTGTTGACGGCAGCACACGACGACCGGGTCGACGCGGTCGTCGCCTTCGCGCCCAGCCCGGTGGTCTGGGCGGGGGTGGTCGAGGACGGCGCGGACGGGACGACCCGGCAGACCTCGCACTGGACGCTGGACGGCATACCGCTGCCGTTCGTGCCGTTCCTGGAGTCGTGGGAGCCGGCAGGCACGCCGCCGGCCTTCCGCGACCTCTACGCCAAGAGCCTCGCCACCTTCGCCGACGAGGCGGCGCAGGCCGCCATCCCGGTCGAGCGCATCCGCGGCGAGGTGGTGGTCATCGGGGGCGAGGACGACCAGGTATGGCCGGGTGCGGACTTCGCGAGGACCGTCGCCTCTCGCCGTGAGCAGCACGGGCTCCCCACGACCGTGGTCACCCACCCGGAGGCCGGGCACCGGGTCGTCCTGCCCGGCGAGGCCGCGGTGTCCGGCGGGATGGCCATGGCGCGCGGGGGCACGCCGGCGGCCGACGCCGAGCTGGGCGCCCTCGCCTGGCCCGCGGTGGCCACAGCTCTGCGCCTCGAGCCCTGAGCCCGGGGCGGGGTCTCAGCCGCGGCCGAACAGGCCCTTCAACGCCCCGAGGACGCCACCGCCACCACCGCTGGTCCGCTCACACGTGCACCGGTTCGAGGCCGGGACGCCGGCGAGGACCTGCTCGACGTGCATGCCACACCCCCTCCACGTCACCTTCGCACACTGCTTGCACACTGCCGGCTGGCACATCCGCTGCTCCTCTGGTCGGGTCCGACAAGGATACCCCCTGGGGTATAGATGTCGAGGCTGCCGACCGTGGAGTCACGACTGGTTGCGGTGGCGCGCGGCCTCGACGACCAGGCGCTCGAGCTCGTCCGCCAGCGGGTGGGCGGCGCGGGCCGGCCGCACCAGCAGCAGCGAGACCGGCGGGGCGTCGGTGATGGTGACGTAGCGGACGCCGGGGTGCGGGTGCCGCCGGGCCGACTCCGGCAGCACCCCGACGCCGCGCCCGGCCGCCACCATCTCGATCCACTCGTCGTAGGTCCGGCTGCTCACGGCCACCTCGGGACGCGACCCCGCAGGCCACATCGCCGGGCCGACCGTGCCGCTCACGGCGTTGACGACCAGCGGGTGCTCGGCCAGCTCTGACCAGTGCAGCCGGCGCCGTGCGGCCAGGGGGTGCTTGCGGGAGACCGCGGCCACCCGCGACTCGGTGCCGAGCTCGACGATGCGCAACGTCGGGCTGCGCCGGACGGTGCCGTAGATGACGGCGGCGTCGGTCTGGCCGCTGGTCACCCCGGCTGCCCGGTCGTCGCGCCGGACGAGGTCGATCCGGCCGCCGGTCACCGCCTCGAACTCCGCCAGGACCTCGCGGACGAGCTCGCTCGGCAGCAGCCAGGTGAAGCCCAGCCGCAGCGTCGGGTGGGCGCTGACGGCGCGCACGGCGGCGTCGAGGCGCGGCAGGATCGCCGCCAGCTCGTCGCTGAGCCGCTCCCCAGCCTGGGTCAGCGCAACACTGCGGGTGGTGCGGTCGACCAGCCGCGCCCCCACGGCCCGCTCCAGCCGGGCCAGCGAGCGCGTCAGCGTCGGCTGGCTCACCCGACGGGCGGCGGCCGCGCGGGAGAAGTGCGGGTCCTCGGCCAGCGCCATGAACAGCCTCAGGTCGCGCAGCTCCACATCCATGCACCGAGTGTATGAATGCGGTCCCACCTGCATTTCTCCTGGCTCGCGGAACTGCCTACCGTCGTAGGGCACAGGACCCGACGGCATCCACAGCGCGAGGACCGCCCCGGTCGACCCCCGGATCGCGCGATGGGACACCAGCATCACAGTGCGCAGCCAGGACGTTCTCCAGGCCACGACCACCCCGCTCGGTGGCGCGGCATACCCCTCCGGCCCCTACCGCTTCCTGCGGCGGGAGTATCTCAACATCACCTACCGCACGGACCCCGACGCGATGCGCGCCGTCGTCCCGGAGCCGCTGGAGGTCGACGAGCCGCTGGTCCGCTTCGAGGTCATCAAGATGCCGGACAGCTCCGGCCTGGGTGACTACACCGAGTCCGGCCAGGTCCTGCGGGTGCGCCACGAGGGCCGGGCCCCCGACTACATCCACTCGATGTACCTCGACAACGCCCCCGCCATCGCGCTCGGGCGCGAGGGCAGCGCCTACCCCAAGAAGCTGGGCCACCCGAGCCTGTTCACCGACTCAGACACCCTCGTCGGGACCCTGGACTACGGCAGCCTGCGCGTGGCCATGGCCACCATGGGCTTCAAGCACGCGGTCATGGACCCCGAGGCCGCCCGCGCCGAGATCGCGATGCCGACCTACATGCTCAAGCTGATGCCGGGCTACGACGGCCGCCCGCGGATCGCCGAGCTCATCCGCACGCAGATCCGCGACCTGAGCATCCGCGGCGCCTGGGTCGGCCCGGCCCGCCTCCAGCTGTTCGAGCACGCCCTGGCGCCCCTGGCCGACCTGCCGGTGCGCGAGGTCGTCAGCGCCAGCCACATCATCACCGACCTCACCCTGCCGCGGGCCGAGCTGGTCCACGACTACCTCGCCGCCTGAAGGAGCACCTCATGACCACCTCACCCCTCGCCCAGCCCCAGGACACGGTGCAGGTCGACCTCACCGGCCGGACCGCCCTCGTCACGGGCGCCGGCAGCGGCATCGGCCGGGCGACGGCCCTGCGCCTGGCCCGCTCCGGCACCCACGTCATCGCCGTGGACCTCAAGGAGGAGGCCGTCCGCGAGGTCGCGGAGATCACCGGCGGCGACGCCGTCGTCGCTGACCTGTCCGACCTCGACGCGCTCGACGCCCTGGACCTCAGGGCCGACATCCTGGTCAACTGCGCCGGCATCCAGCACGTGCGCCCGATCGAGGACTTCGACCCGGCGATGTTCTCCACGATCCTGCGGATCATGCTCGAGGCGCCGTTCCGCCTCATCCGCAGCTCACTGCCCTCGATGTACGAGAAGGGCTGGGGCCGCATCATCAACGTGTCCTCGGTGCACGGGCTGCGCGCCTCGGAGTTCAAGAGCGCCTACGTCTCGGCCAAGCACGGCCTGGAGGGCCTGTCCAAGGTGGTGGCCCTCGAAGGTGCCGCCCATGGCGTGACCTCCAACTGCGTCAACCCCGGCTACGTGCGGACCCCGTTGGTGGACAAGCAGGTCGCCGACCAGGCGGCCGCCCACGGCATCAGCGAGACCGAGGTCCTGGAGAAGGTCTTCCTCGAGAAGGCCGCCCTCAAACGCCTCGTGGAGTCCGAGGAGGTCGCCGAGATGGTGCTCTTCCTGTGCAGCCCGCCCGCGGCGTCGATGACCGGCACCTCGCTCGTCGTCGACGGCGGCTGGAGCGCCCGCTGAGTCGCGCCACCTACCGCTCCCGGTATGCCGGGTGGCCGCCGCCGCGACCACCCGGCACCCGTGTGCCCTTCCGCGGCGCCCTTGGGTCGTCCCCACCCACGGCGCGGCGGCACGGCCGGTCAGTCTCCGGGCCACTCCCCGGTCCAACGCTCGAAGGCGCGCGCCCCGCAGCGGTCGATCGCTGCCTTGACGACCGCGAACAGCGCGCCCTGGACGGCCGCCGCCAGGAGCACCTGGCGCATCGGGTACTCGGACTCCAGCGCCTTGGGCGCGTCACCGTCGGACCCGACCGCGGCACGCTTCCACACCTGCTTGAACACCGCGCCGGCCACGATGCCGCCGATGATGCTTCCGGCGAGCCCGACGGGGCGGTAGAGCACCTTGGCCGCGGTGCTCCCCTTCTGCTCAGCCCTCATGTGCTGGCGAGCGGTCATGCGGGTCCTCCTTCGTGTCATGACCGGGGACGTCGGCCTCCCGGCCGCGGCTCTGCCGCAGCCGGCGGGCGCGTTCGACGTCCTCGGCCTCCTTGGCCTCGGCCTTGTCGATCTTGCGGGTGTCGCGGGGCGGCAGCTGGACCCTGCGCTCGGCGGGCAGGCCGGCCTGCAGCTCCCGCCCACGCTCCAGCTCGGCGTTCAGCTCGCCACCGAAGAGCAGCGCCAGATTGGTGATCCACAGCCACAGCAGGAGCACCGCGACCCCGGCGAGGGTGCCGTAGGTCTTGTCGTAGCTGGAGAAGTTGGCCACGTAGAAGCCGAACGCCGCCGACGCCGCCACCCACACGACGATGGCGAGGACGGCCCCCACGCTGATCCAGCGGAACCTCGGCTGCTCCACGTTCGGCGTGGCGTAGTAGAGGATCGCCACGATCACGACGACGGCCACGAGCATGAGCGGCCACTTGGCGACGTCCCACACGAGCACTACGGTGCTGCCCAGGCCGATGGCGTTGCCCACGGCTCTCGCCGCCGGGCCGGTCATCACGAGCGCCAGCGCCACCACCGCCGAGAGGACCACGGCGACGAGCGTGACCAGGAGCAGCACCGGGCGCAGCTTCCAGAACGGCCTGCCCTCGCGGATCCCGTACATCCGGTTCATCGCGCGACCGAACGCGCCGACGTAGCCCGAGGCGGACCACAGGGCGGTCAGCAGGCCCAGCACGAGGGCGAACCCGGCCGTGTGGGAGTGCTGGCTCAGTGACTCCAGCGCCGGCTTGAGCGTCTGGACCGCCGTGCCGGCACCGACCTGGCGCAGGATGCCCAGCAGGGTGTCGACCGTCTGCTGACCTTGTCCGACAAGACCGACCAGGGACAGCAGGGCGATGGCCGCCGGGAACAGCGCCAGCACCGAGTAGTAGGTCAGGGCCGCGGCGAGGTCGGTGCACTGGTCGGTGGAGAACTCGCGCGCCGTCTTGCGCAGCACGTAGCCCCACGAGGGTTTGGTCAGGTCGGTCGGCGCCTGCGGCTTGGCGGGGTGGTCCGGGCCCACCCGGGCGTGCCGGGCCGAGGTCCGGCTCACCGCCGGCGCCGCCACACGACCAGCCCCGCCAGCGAGGCCGTGGCCGCTGCGCCCAGCGCCACGGCCGGCACCGTGTGGGTCCGCACGGCGTCGCGGGCCCGGGCGAGGCCGCGGGACACCCCCACCCGCGCCCGGCTCGGCACGTCGAGCCGCTCGCTCAGCGCCTCGACCGTCTGGCCCAGCTCCTCGCGGGTGAGCGCGATGTCCCGCTCGAGCTCGGTCTTCGTCGCGGGGGACGGCTGGGGGTCGAGGGAGGAACCGGCGGTGCCGGTCTCGTCATACGGTGTGGCGGCCATGGTGGCTTGCCTCCTTCACCTCGGCGACATCGCGCTCGACGCTGTCGATGGTCTCTCGGGGGATGGGCGGCGCGGCCTCGTGCACCTGCCGGCGGCCGACCAGCGCGGCGACGCCCGCCGCGGCGAAGACGACCACGGTGACGACCAGCGCAGCCAGCCACGCCGGCAGCGCGAGGGACAGGGCCAGGATCGCGGTGGCGATGAGGGACCCGAGACCGAACCAGGCCAGGACCCCGGCAGCACCGAACATCCCGGCACCGGCACCGGCGTGCCTGACCTTGCTGCTGATCTCGACCTTGGCGAGCTGCAGCTCGTCGCGCACGAGGCGGGTCGACTGCTCCGACAGCCTCGTCAGGAGCTCGGCCACCGAAGGGTCGTCATGGACGACGGAGCCGGGTTCAGCCACGGCGGCCTCCGCTCACGGCGGGCCGGTGATGGCGCCTGTGGGTGCTCTTCATGGACAGCCTCCTTGGGTCGCGTGGTGGACCCGTGCCCGATCCGGGCACCCCTAAACGCCCCCTGCCGCATGACGGACACCACACCAGCGGCGCGGCCGGTGCTGCGCAGGCATGGCGACGACAGCCACACCTGCCCACGCGTGTCGGCCACCCCTGGCCGCGCGGGGCTCAGCGGGAGAGCAGTGCGTTCATGGTCGGGTAGCCCTCGGCCCCCGCGAGCTCGGTGTAGGTGCCGGGGCCGAGCAGCTCGGTCGCCGCGCGCCGGACCAACCCGTAGGAGGCCAGCGCGATCGCGGAGCCGGCCGAGGCCCGCGCCACCCCGACGTCGGCCAGCTCGGGAATGGTCGGTGAGCCCGGGCCGACGAGGATGTTCACCGGCCCCGGGATCCGGGCGACCAGGGCTTCGATGACGCCCAGGTCCTTGACGCCCGGGACGAAGACGCCCGACGCCCCGGCCTCGAGGTAGGCCTCGGCCCGGCGCACGGTCTCCTCGAGCCGGCCGTCGGGCTCACCGACGGCACGCCAGTAGGTGTCGGTGCGGGCGTTGAGGAACAACCCCGCGCCGACCGCCTGACGGATCGCCGCGATCCGCGCAACCTGTTCCGCAACCGGGAGCACACCGCCCTCGAACCCGTCCTCGAAGTTGACCCCCACCGCACCGGTGTCGAGCACGGCGCGCGCGTGCGCCGCGAGCTCGTCGAGGTCCTGCGCGTAGCCGGCCTCGAGGTCGGTCGAGACCGGCACCCCGACGGCGTCCACGACCCGCCGGGTGAAATCCAGGATGCGCTCGAGGCCCAGCCTCTCCCCGTCCGCGACCCCCCATGCCCACGACAGCCCGGCGCTCGTCGTCGCCACGGCCGGCGCCCCGGCATCCTCGACGAGACGGGCGGACGCGACGTCCCAGGCGTTGGGCAGGACCAGGATCGGGCCTTGGTGCAGCTGGTGGAACCGCTCTGCGTCGCTGGGCACGGGCCCCGGGGAGGTCGTCATGGTGCGAGCCAACCACTCCGGTGGGGCACCTGTCCGCCGGAGGAGTCATCGACGAGCGGGCGCACCGGGTGTGCTCCGCGCTGCCGGCCCCGGGAGGCCGGGCGCGCCCGGACTGCCGGACACGCCCGCCGCTGGCAGGATCGCGGCATGCCGGCTGCCCCTGATGACGCCCAGTGGCCCCGGTTCAACGCGGCGCAGGGCGACCGCCCCCCTCGGCCGCTCCTCATCGAGGCGCTCGCGCTCGCCGGTCCAGGTGACGGGCGCGCGGCGATCGACCTCGGGTGCGGGGCAGGCGTCGAGACCCGGGCCCTGCTCGACGCCGGGTGGGAGGTGACCGCCATCGACGGCGCCCCCACGACGCAGGAGCACGTGCTCGCCACGACCGGGGGCGCCGCAGCGGGCCGGCTCACGATCCGCACCTGCGAGTTCGCGTCACTGGACGGGCTCCCCGATGCGGATCTGGTGTACGCCGGCTACTCGCTGCCGTTCGCCGCTCCGGGCGCGTTCGCCGCGGTGTGGCAGATGGTGCGCTCCGGCCTGCGCCCCGGCGGCTGGTTCGTCGGCAACTTCTTCGGCGACCACGACTCGTGGGCCGGGGTGCGCGAGGGCACGTTCCTGCCGCGTGAGCAGGCTCTTCGCCTCCTCGAGGGGCTGGAGGTCGTGCGCTTCGAGGAGGAGGACGAGGACGGTCAGGCGTTCAGTGGGCCCAAGCACTGGCACGTTTTCGACGTCATCGCCCGCCGGCCGGACGTGGACTGATGCCGCCGACCTCAGGGGGTGGCCGGGGATCGCGGCCCGGCCCCGCCGGCACCCGGCGGAGCGGGTCGTCGCGGAGTGATCCCCACCACGTCGACGGGGCGTGCTACCTGCCCAGATGCCCTGATCCCAAACATCGCCGCGTTCCACTTGCGCGAGCGCCGAAGAGGGCTACCGTCCTCGGGCAAGATCCCCAACGAAGGAGCACCCTGTGATTGCCCTCGGACTCATCCTGATCATCCTCGGCCTGCTTGTCGCCAGCCTGAAGGTCCTCCTGACCATCGGAATCATCCTCCTGGTCGTCGGCCTGGTCCTGAACTTCGTGCCGATCGGTGGCCGGCGCCGCCGCCTGTACTGACCGACCGTCCGCGGCTCCGGCCCGGGCACGGCCCCTGCGACAGCCCCGGTCCTCAGGACCGGGGCTGTCGTTGCGTGGTCGCTAGGGAAGCGCGTCACTCCGGGATGCCGGGGTCCTCGGCCCCCTCGCGCTCGTCCCGGTCCGCCCACTCCAGCAACGGCGCGATGTCGAAGACGGCGTCGTCGATGCCGGCGTGCAGGTCCCCCAGGCGGGCGAACCGCTCCGGGACGGTGGCGATGGTGCAGTCCTGCGGGTCGACGTCGTCGACCTCGTCCCAGCGGATCGGCGTGGAGACGCGGGCGTCGGGCAGGCCGCGCACGGAGTAGGCCGCCGCGATGGTGTGGTCGCGGGCGTTCTGGTTGTAGTCGACGAAGAGCATCCGGGGGTCGCGGTCCCGGCGCCACCAGGTCGTCGTCACATCGTCCGGGGCCCGCCGCTCCACCTCCCGGGCGAACGCGAGCGCCGCCCGCCGCACGTCCTTGAACCCGTGCTCGGGCTTGATCCGCACGTAGACGTGCATCCCCTTGCCGCCCGAGGTCTTGGGCCAGCCGACCGCCCCGAGCTCGTCGAGCACCTCCTGCGCCACGTGGGCGACCCGACGCACGGTGTCGAACCCGCACTCGGGCATGGGGTCGAGGTCGATGCGCCACTCGTCCGGCTTCTCGGTGTCGGCCCGGCGCGAGTTCCAGGGGTGGAACTCCACCGTCGACATCTGGACGGCCCAGATCACGCTGCCCAGCTCGGTCACGCACAGCTCGTCGGCGTGACGGTTGTAGCGGGGGAAGTGCACGCGCACCGTCTCCACCCACGGCGGCGCGCCGTGCGGCAGTCGCTTCTGGTGCACCTTCTCCCCGGCCACCCCCTCGGGGAAGCGGTGCAGCATGCACGGCCGCTCGCGCAGCGCGTTGACGATGCCGTCACCGACCGAGAGGTAGTAGTTGACCAGGTCGAGCTTGGTCTCCCCCCGGGCCGGGAAGTAGACGCGGTCGGGGTTGGAGACCCGCACCGTGTGGGGTCCGACCTCCACCTCGACCGCCGGGCTCCTGCCATCCGCGGCTGCCATGCCGCCAACCTAGACGCCGGGCGGCGCTCCTGCGCCCTGTTCGGCACTCATGTGGGCCCAGGGCCGGCCGCCGGAGCACTCGACGGTCAGTCGATCCCGTGCTCGGCGAGCAGCTCGTGGAGCCGCTCTGCCGTGGTGCGCGCGAGCGCGCCGCCGGTGAACCGTTCGTCGGCGGTCACCTCGGCCAGGACGTCCAGGCCGAGGTCGTCCGGCCGCTCGCCGTCGACCCCGAGGTCGAGCTCGACGGTCACCAGGCCGCGCAGCTCGCCGCCGAAGACGTCGACGGCCAGGTGCCGCCCGTCCCCCGCCACGACGGTATGCCGTGTCTTCTCCAGCGTGTGAGCGGCCAGGACCTGCAGGGTGTCGTACTCCGCCAGGCTGAGGTACATCGTCGTGTGGGCGACGGTGGAGGGGGTGTCCGGGTCGACCCGCACCTTCTGCCCGAGCTTGAGGACGACCGGTCGCCCGTCCTCCTCGACCCGGCGCAGGCGCAGGCCGGTCCCGGGCAGGTAGCGGTCGGTGATCCGCCGCGTGCGCGCGACCGGCAGCGACCGGGGGACCGACGGCAGCAGGAACCGCAGCTCCCGCTCGACGTGGGCGTACTTCAGCGGCGCGGCGGAGGTGGGGGGCACGGCATACATCCTGCCGGTGGGGCGACCACTCAGAGTCAGACACCGCCACACGATCTTGACCAAATGCTGACATTGTTCGGCTCAGGTCTTTACCTTTGGTGCCGAGGCGCCGACTGCGCGCCTCAGGGGGCAGTGCGGGGCGGGGGCCCCGCACTGCGTGTCGCCGGGGGGCTGCATGGCACAGGCTGCGGGCCGATCCGGCCGGCGCGCTCGGGCGCGGACCGTCCGCGCCCCGGCCCGGCACCTCTGGCGGCTGCTGAGCTGGGCGGTGACCCTGGCCGCGACGGCCGTCATGCTGCTCAACGTCATCGGCGGGCACGTGCTGCACTACGGCCTGGCACCGGTGCTCAGCGCCAGCATGAGCCCGACGTTCGACCCCGGCGACGCGGTGCTCACCCGCGCTGTCGACGTGGCGTCGCTGCGTGCCGGGCAGGTCGCGGTGTTCGTGCCGCCCGGCCGCTCCGCCGCCTATGCGCACCGCGTCGTCGCCGTCGAGGGCGCGCCCGGGCACCTCACGATCACCACCAAGGGCGATGCCAACCCCTCCCCCGACCGCGACCGCTCGGTGCTGCCCGGGCCGCAGGTCGCGATCGTCATCGGTCACCTCCCGGCGGTCGGGTCGTGGCTGGTGAGGCTGCAGGACCCGGGATTCCGTGCCGGATTCAACGCCCTGATGGGCCTGACCTTCACCGCCGGAGGGCTCGGGTTGATCCTGCGCCGCCGTCCCGGCGCCCACCGTCCGTCGACCTCGTCCACCGACCCGTCGGCGCCTGCGCCCGATGCCCTCGAAGGAGTCCCACATGCTGTCTGACCGTCTCGCCGTGCTGCGCCGCGACCCGCGGCTCGTCGCGGCCACCGCCTTCGGCGCCGTCGGCCTCAGTGTCACCGCCATGGGTGTCTACGCCGGCCTCCAGGCCGAGGCCACCAAGGACCAGACGGTGACCGCGGGCAAGCTGGACCTGCAGCTGTCCGCGGCCACCCCCTCGGCGGGCTTCAGCACCGCCATCACGGGGCTCGCCCCCGGCGACACCGTGTACCGCTACGTCGACCTGACCGACGCCAGCACCATCGACGTCCAGAACCTCACGCTGAAGGTCAGCGACGGCGCCTCGGGCCAACCGCTGACGACGGGGACCACCACCGGGCTCAAGGCCGGCGTCGTCGAGTGCTCGGCGGCCTGGACGGTGGACACCAGCGCCAACGGTGGCCTGGGGACCGGGAGCTGCGGCGGCACCACCTCCACTCCGCTGGCGCTCGGCTGGGTCAGCAGCCTGTCCTCGGCGGCCACCCTCGGCGGGACCCAGGCCAAGGGCGGCACGCGCCACTTCCAGGTCGCGGTGACGCTCGTGGCGACGGAGACCACGACCAACGGGACACCTCCCACCGGCACCGTCCAGAACAGGTCGGCCAACCTGACCTGGACCTTCACGGAGGACCAGCGCACGGCCTCGACGACCCACGGCTGATCCGGGGAGCAGTGCCCGGGGCCTCCGGCACCAGGAGGGCGACCGCGACGACGGCCGCCCTCCTCGTGCTGCTCTCGTCGGGGGCGGGGCCGGCGCAGGCCTCGCTCACAGCGGCGGCGCACTCGAATGCGCAGAACGTCACCGCGGCCACGTGGTCCGCCGTGGCCACCCTCGGGTCCACGGCCCCGACGCAGGGTGGAGCCATGGTGGTCGACTTCGGCGTGCTGGGGCTCACGCCGCAGAGCTTCAGCGTCTTCAACACCGGCGGCCGCCGTCTCAACCGCGTGGGCATCAGGGTGTCCCAGTCGGGCACCGTCACCGTCGGGTCAGCCAAGGTCGAGTACTGCAGCGCCGGCTGGAGGGGGCTCCTCGGAGCGTGCGCCAACCCGGGAGGCCAGCCCGAGTTCACTGTCGACACCACGATGGGACTGAGGGAGTTCACGCCTCCCGGTGGTCTGGCGGTGGGCGCCTCGGTCACCCTGCGGATCAGTCCACCGACGGGCGCGGACGTGTCAGCGACGGTGTCGATCGAGGTCTCCAGCGCCCAGGTCGCCGCGGAGACCCGCCACGCGTGAGCACCCCTCAACCCGCGGGCTCGCAGATGACGAGGGGGATCTCGCGGCGGGCGTTGCGCTGGTAGCGGGCGTACCCGGCATACCGCGCCACGACCCGCGGCCAGAGGACGTCCCGCTCCTGCGGCGTCGCGGTCCGGGCGCGCATCCGCAGGACCGCTGCGCCCCGCTGCACGGTGACCTCGGGGTTCGCGCTCAGGTTGAGGTACCAGTCCGGGTGCCGCGGCGCACCACCGTTGGACGCCACGAGCACGAGCCGGTCACCGTCCGGCAGGACTCCCAGCGGCGTGGTCCGCGTCCGCCCGGTGCGCCGGCCCGTCGTGGTGAGCAGGACGTTCTCGACGGACCCCATCCGGGACCCGATCCGCCCACCGCTGAGGCGGTAGACCCGCGCGTGCAGCCCCGTGAAGAAGCGCTGCCCCTGCGTCATCAACCGCGCGGTCATCGACCGCCCCGTCAGCCGAGCCAATGCCGCACCTCCCGCTCCTCGGCCCGGGTCAGCGCCAGGTCGTAGACCTCCTCGGCCGCGTCGGCGAGCTGCCGCTCGGCCGACCACAGTGCCCCGCACACGAAGCCCTCCGGGCCCCGGGTGCCCGGGGCGGCCATCAGCTCCAGCAGGACCTCCTGGGCCTTGGCGCTGTCCTGGCGCTCGCCGAGCACCTCCTGGACGCTCTCCATCCGCTCGGCCAGGTCGGCGGCCGGCGCCCCCAGCACGGGGGCGCACAGCTCGGCGGCATACCGCGCGCGCTTGGCGCACTTGCGCACCTGGTGCAGCCGGTGCGCCCGCGCGTGCTCGGTCTCCGCCGCGTCGGCGCGGCGCGCAGCCCGGTCCATCCGGCGGCAGGCCCGCCGCACCAGGGTCGGCAGCACGGCCTCGGCCGGCCGGACCCCGTCCGGAGTGGGCGCCAAACCTCCGGCAAGCGGGACGAGCCGGTCCACCAGCCCGGTGTAGCGCTCAGTGCCTTGGGCGGTCCGCAGCTGCGCCAGCGCCGTCTGTGCCCGGGCGCCCAGCTCGGACTCGAGCCAGGACGCGCCGTCCGCGGCCACCACGTCGGCCAGCTCGGCGAGCATCGGCTGCCAGCGCAGGTGGAGCACCTGCACGTCCCGCCGGGCCCCGACCACGGCTCCCCACCAGCGCAGGTCCTCCAGCAGCGGGTCGAGGTCCGCGACCCCCAGCAGCCCGCCGAACGTCTTGAGCGTGGAGCGGATCCGCCGCGCCGCCACCCGCGTGTCATGGACCGCCTCGGGTGACCCGCGCACCAGCGACGACTCGAGCCGGCGAAGCACCGAGACCTGCACCGACAGGTAGTCGACGACCACCGAGGCCGCCGTCGGCGCGTCCGCGGCCAGGCTCATCAGGGGCCGCCGACCGACTCCCGCAACCACGCGGCATACGCGTCGCTGACCCGCGCGACGGGCACGGCGAGGATCTCCGGGGTGTCGTAGGGGTGCAGCTCGGTGACCCGCTCGACGAGCCGGTCGAAACGGTCCTCGGTCGTCTTGGCCAGGAGCAGCAGCTCGGCCGCACGCTCGACCCGACCCTCCCAGCGGTAGACCGACGTCACCCCCGGCACGACCTGCACGCACGCCGCCAGCCGCTCGGCCACGAGGGCCGCCGCGATGCGGTCGGCCTCGTCGGGGGCACCGACACTCACCCTCACCTCGAGCAGCTCGCTCACCCCACCACCGTATGCCGGGTCGCCGCCCCTCAGTGCTGCCGAAGGGCCCTGACCAGCTCGGCCTTGGTCATCCGTGAGCGCCCCTCGATGCCGATGATCCGGGCACGGTGGAGCAACTCGTCCTTGGTCCACTCCTCGTAGTCGCCGGCCTTGCCGCCCTTGCGCCCGACCGCGGAGCGGGAGCTGCCGGCCGCGGCGTTGGCGATCCGCGCCGACTTCTCCTTGCTGTTGCCCTCCTCCCGCAGCGCCTCGTAGAAGTCGGAGTCCTTCACGCTGGGGCCGGGATCCTTGCGACGCGGCATGGCGGTCACGCTCCTCGGGGCAGACGGTGTCCCCTCATGCCTACCCCTCGACGGCGCCGACCTCAACCGGAGACGGGCGGTCGAGCACGACGTGGACGACGACGGTGCCGGCCACCAGCAGCCCGTCCAGCATCGCGGTGAGCCCGGCGTCGAGACCGGCCACACCGACCAGGAGCAGCGCGCCCGCGCTGACCGCGGCGCGGACCGCGATCACCGGCGTCCCCGCGGCGCGCGCGTGGAGCAGGCCGAGCACCAGCAGGTATGCCGCGATGGCCGCTCCCAGCGTCAGCCCTGCCGCGCGCGTCCCGACGTGGGCGTCGTGGCGGGCGACGTCGGTGACGACGCCGAGGGCGGCCCCCACCGCCGCCACGGAGGCGAACACGGCGTAGTGCCCGTAGCCCCAGCCGAACGCCGAGCGGGGCGAGAGGCGCAGCGTGTCCTCGGCCGAGCGCTTGAAGTACAGCCACCACATGCCGAAGACGGTCAGCAGGCCGCCGACGGCGACGAGGAGCAGGGAGCCGGAGAGCCCGTGCTGGTCGACGGCGACCTGGATCGAGGTGGAGGAAGCCAGGATGACCTCTCCGAGCACGATGAGGGTGAACAGGCCGTAGCGCTCGGCGATGTGGCCGGGGTGCCACGGCGTGGCGCCGCCGACGCGCTCGGCCACCACCGGCACGGTCACCTCGAGTGCGACGAGGACCGGGAACGCCAGCAACGCCAACGATGCCGGCAGCAGCAGCCGGGCCAGCCACAGGACCTGGCACACGGCCACACCGCCGGCGAAGAGACGAGCCGTGCGGCGGCGCTCGGGGTGCTCCAGGCTGACCCGCCACCACTGCAGCACCAGCGGCACGCGCAGGATCGTGTAGCCGATGGTGACCAGCAGGTAGTCCCGTTGCTCGAACGCGGCGGGCACGCCGGCCGCCAGGACGAGCACGCCGGCCATCTGCCACAACGTGAGCAGGCGGTAGACCACGTCGTCGGTGTCGTACGCGGAGGCGAACCAGGTGAAGTTCATCCACGCCCACCAGATCGCGAAGAACACCATCAGGTAGCCGAGCAGGGCCGAGGCGGCGTGACCGTCGGCCAGCCCGTGGTGGAGCCGCGCCGCGGCGGCCGCCACGGCCACGACGAAGCACAGGTCGAACAGCAGCTCCAGCGGCGTCGAGGCCCGGTGCTCCTCGTCCTGGTCCCGCCCGGACATCGGCCGCCGCCACGGGACCCCGGCGCTCATGCTCACCCGCCGATCAAACCACCCGGGGCTCCCGGGACACCCACCCTCAGCGGAAGGCGTCGATGCCGGTGAGCGCCTTGCCGATCGCCAGGGTGTGGATCTCCTCGGTCCCCTCGTAGGTCAGGACCGACTCGAGGTTGTTGGCGTGCCGGATCACGGGGTACTCCAGCGAGATCCCGTTGGCGCCGAGGATCGTCCGGGCGGTGCGCGCGATGTCGATGGCAAGCCGCACGTTGTTGAGCTTGCCGACGCTGACCTGCTCCGGCGCCAGCTCGCCGCGCTCCTTCAGCCCCGACAGGTGGTGCGCCAGCAGCGAGCCGGTGCCGATCCGCACCGCCATCTCGGTCAGCTTGGCCTGCGTCAGCTGGAAGCCGGCGATCGGCCGGCCGAACTGCTGCCGCGTCCCGGCGTAGTCCAGGGCCGCCTCGAAGCACGCCCGGGCCGCGCCGAGCGCCCCCCAGATGATCCCGAACCGTGCCTCGGTGAGGCAGGACAGCGGCCCCTTGAGCCCGCGCACCCCGGGCAGCGCCGCGTCGGCCGGCAAGCGCACGCCGTCGAGCACGAGCTCGCCGGTGAGCGAGGCGCGCAGCGACATCTTGTGGTGGATCTCGTTGGCGGAGAACCCTTCCGTGGCGGTCGGCACGACGAACCCGCGTACCCCGGCCGGGTTGTCGTCATCGGCCTCGGCCTGCGCCCAGACCACGGCGACGTCGGCGATCGGCCCGTTGGTGATCCACATCTTGCGCCCGGTGAGCACCCAGTCGGAGCCGTCGCGCCTGGCCCGGGTCTGCATGTCACCGGGGTCGGAGCCGCGGTCGGGCTCGGTCAGCCCGAAGCACCCGACGGCCTCGCCGGCCGCCATCCGCGGCAGCCACTCCTGCTTCTGCTCCTCCGAGCCGTAGGCCCAGATGGGGAACATCGCCAGCGACCCCTGCACGGAGACGAAGCTGCGGATCCCCGAGTCGCCCGCCTCCAGCTCGCGGCAGGCCACGCCGTATGACGTGGCGCTGGTCCCGGCGCAGCCGTAGCCCGTCAGGTGCATGCCGAGCAGCCCCAGGCTGCCCAGCTCGGGGAACAGCTCCCGCGGCATCGTGGCGTCCTCGAACCACTGCCCCACGTCCGGCAGCACCCGCTTGCCGACGAACGCCCGCGTGGTGTCCCGCACCGCGCGCGCCTCCTCGTCGAGCAGCGCGTCCGTGGCGAGCAGGTCGAGCGGGTCGAGGGTGCGGGGTCGGCGCGGGGCGGTGCTGGAGGTCATGCGCCTCAGGCTAGGCCCGTCAGTCGACCGGCGCCTCGACCGCCGTGGCACGGCGGGCCGGCATCTGGTTGACGACCACCACAGTCATGCCCACGAGCATCACCGCGAGCCCGGCCACCGCCGTCACCGGCGGGGTCTGGTGCACGATCGCGGCCGCGAGCAGCGCGGCGCCCGGCACCTCCAGCAGCAGGGCGAGGGAGACCAGCAGCGGCCCCGTGGTGGCGACCAGGTGGTTGAAGACCGAGTGACCGAGCAGCTGCGCGGTGCCGGTGATGAGCAGCAGCAGCCCCCACTGGCCGAGCGGGTAGCCGCCCAGGTGCTGCCCGGTGAGCAGGCAGGCGATCGCCAGCAGCACGGCACAGGAGCCGTAGCAGACGAACGTGTAGGTCGTCGTCGTCGCCGACTGCCTGGCCTTTGACCCGATGACCGTGTAGGCCGCGGCGGCCACGCCCCCGACGAGCGCGAGGCCGTCACCGGCCAGCGCCCGGGGCGACAGGCTCAGGTCCACCCCGGAGACCACGAGCACCCCGGCGAAGGCCAGGGCCAGGCCGACCACGACCCTGCGGCCGAAGCGCTCGCCCCGCAGCAGCTGCCAGCACACGACCCACGCCAGCTGGAGGCAGACCATCGCGGTCGCCGAGGCGACGGAGGTCAGGGTCAGCGAGGTCACCCAGGTCGCGAAGTGCAGCGCGAGGGTCGCACCGGCGGCGAGGACGAGCCCGAGCCGACGACCGGTCAGGGCGCGGAGCTCGGGGCCCTGTCGGGTCATGGCCGTCGGGGCGATCACCGCCGTCGCGAACGCGTTGCGCCAGAAGGCGATCGCCAGTGGCGGCACCACGGCGGCGGCCATCAGGGGCCCGGACAGGGAGACCGCGACGACGCCGACGGCGAGCAGGAGCAGGGTGCGCACCCGGCGATTGTCGCCGCCCAGCGGAGGGGACGTGGACCGGCCCTGTCACCCATTCGGGTGATTGACGCGTCAGACGCGCCGACCGAACAGTGTCCGCATGCCGACGGACCGCCCTCTCGACGAGGACGAGCAGCGCACCTGGGGGGCGTTCGCCGCCCTCCTGGACCTGCTGCCCTCCGCCCTGGACGGCGAGCTGCACGACGCCGGGCTCACCCTGTTCTCCTACGGGCTGCTGGCCGCCCTGGCCGAGGCGCCCGCCCGCACGCTGCGGATGAGCGAGCTGGCGGACCGGGTGCACTCCTCTCCCTCCCGGCTCTCGCACATGGTGCGGCGGCTGGAGGACAAGGGCTGGGTGGAGCGCAGCCCCACGAGCGAGGACGGGCGCGGCAACCTCGCCCGGCTGACCGACTCGGGGCTGAGGACGGTGCGCCGGGCGACCACCCGGCATGTGGCAGCCGTCCGTTCCCTGGTGCTCGACCGGCTCGACCCGCGCCAGCGAGAGCAGCTGCACGCCCTCTCCTGCCGGCTGCTGGAGCAGTTCGACGTGGACGTGCCCGGCTGCGGGTGAGGCGACCACCCGTGCGGACGACGCTTCCGCTCCTCAGCGCAGGTGCAGGGGCGCCGCGTACGCCGTATCCGCGGCCGAGGCCGTGAGCACCCCGGTGCTGACCAGGCGGTCGAGGACGTGGCGCTGGCGCTGCTTGCCGGCGGCCAGGTGGGTCACGGGGTCGTAGGCCGAGGGCGCCTGCACCAGCCCGGCGAGCATGCTGGCCTGCGCCCACGACAGCTGCGAGGGCGCCAGCCCGAAGTAGCCGTGCGCCGCCTCGTCGAGGCCGTAGTAGCCGTGGCCGAAGTACACCTGCCCGAGGTACATCCGCAGCACCTGGTCCTTGGTCCACGTGCGGTCGAGCTTGAGCGCGACCACGACCTCCTCGGCCTGGGCGACGCGGTCGCGGCGCCCGCCGAACCACAGGTTCTTGGCCAGCTGCTGCTCCAGGCTCGCCCCGCCCACGTCGTTGCTGCCCACGGCCGTGGCCAGGCCCGCGCGCACCACGCTGAGCGGGTCCACCCCCGGGTCGGACCAGAAGCGGCTGTCCTCGGTGGCCACCAGGGCCTGCGCGACCCGGTCGGAGCGGGGCAGCACGCCCAGGTGCGGGGCGTGGTGCGCGACCTCGACGGCGCGCACCCGGGCCATCGCGTCCGCCACCCCGGGGGTGCGGACCCACAGGACGGCGAGGCCCGCAAGGAGCACGAGGACCACGGCGACCAGCAGCGCGCCGGCCCGCCTCAGCCACCGGAACCGGCGCCGCCGTCCCGGGCCACGGCGCACGCCCGCGGCGGCGGCGACAGGACTGGCCATGGGGTCACGGTAGGAACCCCGGCTGGGAGCGGGGTGGGTGCGCGCTGGGGGTATGCCGCGTGGCTGGGTCCCAGCCACCCGGCATACCAGGGGGTGGTGCAGTGCGGTCGGCGGCGGGTCAGTGGTGGGCGTGGACCACGGCGTGGCCCCGGCCGCGGGCGATGAGCGCGCGGTTGACCGGCACCGTCACCGCGAAGGCGACCACGAGCGAGGCCGCCAGGCTGCCCCAGAACAGCGCGTCGGCGAGGCCGGCGTCCATGGCTCCTGGCACGGCGAGCACGACCGCGTTGTCCATGAGCTCCATCGTCACGATCGAGAGGGTGTCGGCCGCCAGGGCCAGCTGCATCGACCGGCGCAGGCCCAGCCCGGCACGCAGCAGCGGCAGCAGGGTCAGGGAGTAGCCGAAGCCGAACGCCAGGACGACCGAGAGCACGATGCTCGCGGTGTTGCCCCAGCCCCACCAGGTCGCGAGGACCATGCCCAGGACCTCGCCGATGGCGCAGCCGGTGAGGCAGTGCAGGGTCGCCGCCACGGCCTGGCGGGTCAACGAGGTCGGCGCAGGGTGCGTGTGAGTGGTCATGAGGGGGTCAACACATACCCCCAGGGGGTATGTTCCCCTAGGACGGGAGGTGCTTGCTGGCGAACACGGCTGCCTGGGTGCGGCGCTCCAGGCCCAGCTTGGCCAGCAGCGCCGAGACGTAGTTCTTGATCGTCTTCTCCGCCAGGTGCATCCGCTCGCCGATCTGGCGGTTGGTCAGGCCCTCGCCGATGAGCTCCAGCAGCCGACGCTCCTGGTCGGTCAGCGGGGCCAGCGCCGCGTCCTTGGGCGGGCCCTGGCGCAGCCGCTCGAGCACCTGGTGGGTGACGCCGGGGTCGAGCAGCGACTGCCCGGCGGCCACCCGGCGAACGGCGTCGACGAGGTCGGTGCCGCCGACCTGCTTGAGCAGGTAGCCGGAGGCGCCGGCCATGATGGCGGCGAAGAGCGCCTCGTCGTCGTCGTAGGACGTCAGGATCAGCACCGCGATCTCGGGGTGGCGCGAGCGGATCTCGCGGCAGACGTCGACGCCGGAGCCGTCGGGCAGGCGGCCGTCGAGCAGGGCCACGTGCGGGCGCAGGGCCGGGATGCGGCGGGCGGCCTCCGCGGCCAGACCCGACTCCCCGACGACCTCGATGTCACCCCCGCCCTCCAGCAGCTCCTTGAGCCCCCGACGGACGACCTCGTGGTCGTCGAGCACGAAGACACGGATCGGCTCAGCGGCCCCACCTGACACGGTCATGGTCCGAAGCATCACGCACCGCGGGCCGCCAGACAATGCGAACGCGGGGATCGGGACCCTCGCCGGTCACGTTCGGGACCAAGGACCCGACAGGCAGTGTCCAACGGGGGTGACGTCGTCGAGCTCCCGTGGCGCAGGGTCGGGACAGGGCCCCTTCCGGGGCGGTTCCGAAGGTGGAGGTCGTCATGGAGCGCCAACAGGTCCTCGTGGGCGTCGACGAGAGCGCCAGCTCCGCGGCCGCGCTGCGCTGGGCGGCGGAGTTCGCCACGCTGACCGGCGCCACCCTGCGCGTGGTCCACACCTGGGGGCTGCCCGCCGGGCTGGTGCTGACGGCCAGCGACCCCTACCTCGTGGCCGCCATGACCGATGCCCGCGCCCGGGCCACCCGCTTCGTCCAGGACACCCTCGGCCCCGACGTCGGGCACACCCCGTGGGTGCTCGAGGTCGACGAAGGGCGCCCCGGCCCCGCCCTGACCCGGCGCTCCCAGGACGCGACCCTTCTCGTCGTGGGCACCGGGGACCACGTCGGCGTCCGCCGCCTGCTGGAGGGCTCGGTCAGCCACTACTGCCTCACGCACGCCGTGTGCCCCGTCGTCGCGGTCCCGGCCGAGGAGACCGTCCCGGCCTAGGAGCGGTTTAGGCCCAGGGCGCTGTCACTCCCGGGAACGGGTGCCTCGCGGCGGCGTTGCTCCTATGGTGGTCGGACCACCGCGCCGCAGGAGGAGGCCCCCGATCGCCGCACAGCTGCCCGACGCCGCCGAGAGCCGGCCGGCCGCGCCCGACGACCGCGCCGGCGGCGAGCCCCTGACGTTCCCCTCCGTGGCCCGGCTCGAGCTGGACCAGCTGCTCGAGCAGCTCGTCGAGCGGGCTCAGGAGGTGATGCGCACCCAGGACCGGATGCAGGGCCTCCTGCGCGCCCTCCAGTCGATCGTCAGCGACCTCGACCTGACCAGCCTGCTGCAGCGGATCGTCAACGAGGCCCGCACGCTCATCGGGGCGCAGTACGCCGCCCTCGGCGTGGTCGGGCAGGACAGCACCCTGGTGGAGTTCGTCCACTCGGGGATGGACGCGGACACCGTGGAGCGGATCGGGTCACTGCCGACCGGGCGGGGCATCCTCGGCCAGCTGATCTCCGACCCCCGCCCGCTCCGGCTGAGCACGCTGGCCGCCCACGACAGCTCCTCGGGATTCCCGCCGAACCACCCGCCGATGACGTCCTTCCTCGGGGTCCCGGTGCGCGTCGGCGGCCACGTCTTCGGCAACCTCTACCTCACCGAGAAGGTCGGCGGGAGCGAGTTCACCGCCGAGGACGAGGAGCTGGCGCAGTCCCTCGCCGCCGCGGCCGCCGCCGCCATCGACAACGCCCGGCTCTTCGAGGCCGTCTCCCGGCGGGAGCAGTGGCTGCACGCCTCACGGTCCATCACGAACTCCCTGCTGGGTGTCCTGGACCGCACCGAGGCGCTGCTCCTGGTGGCGCGCTCGGTCCGCGCCGCCGCGGGCGCCGACTTCGCCGGCGTCGTGGTGCCGGAGGGCGGGGAGCTGGTCGTCGCGGCAGCCGACGGCCTGGCCGGGGAGACCCTCGTCGGCGAGCGGGTGCCCGCCGAGGCCTCCGCCACCGGGCGGACCATGCGCAGCGGCGCCCCGGTCATCCTGGAGGACCTGCAGGCGGAGCAGGGCGCCCACGGGCCGGTCCGGTCGCTCGGCATCGGCCCGCTCGCGGCGGTCCCTTTGTCGACGGCCGAGGGAGTCCTCGGGGTCCTCACGGTGGGCAACCTGCCCGGCGGCCGCCGGTTCACCCCCGAGGACGTCGAGCTCGTCAGCGACTTCGCCTCGCAGGCCGCGCTGGTGCTGACCCTGGCCGCGACGCAGGCCGCGGCCAAGGAGCACGAGATGGCCGAGGAGCGGGCCAAGATCGCCCGCGACCTGCACGACCACGCGATCCAGGGGATCTTCGCGGTGGGCCTGGGGCTCAACGGGATGGCCACGCGCGCGGCGCCGGAGGAGGCGACACGCCTCATGGAGCTCGTCGACCGGCTCGACGACGCCATCAAGGCCATCCGCAACAGCATCTTCACGCTCCAGACGCGCCCGACGAGCGCTCCCACGCTGCGCGCCAAGCTGACGATGCTCGTGATGCAGGGCGGCGAGACGCTCGGGTTCACCCCCCGGCTGCACACCTCCGGCCCGATCGACACCGTGGTGCCGCCGGAGGTCGGGGCCGACCTGGAGGCCGTCCTGCGGGAGGCGCTGTCCAACGTCGCACGGCACGCCGAGGCCCGCAGCGTCACCGTCACCGTCAGCGCCGGCCGCGAGGTCAGCCTCGAGGTGCGCGACGACGGCCGGGGCCTCGGCACCCCCGAGCGCTCCAGCGGCCTGGCCAACATGAAGGCCCGCGCCGAGGCCCACGGCGGCAGCTGCGAGATCGGCCCGGGCCCGGAGTCCGGCACGGTCGTGCGCTGGGTCGTGCCCCTCATCCCCGGCTGACCCGGCTCACCGCCCCGTGATCGCGGCCGGCCGCCTCATCGCAGCCGGCCGCCTCATCGCAGCCGGCCGCCTTATCGCAGCCGGCCGCCTCATCGCAGCTGGTCGCGGCGGCGGGTCAGGTAGGCGGTCTCGGCGGTGTTGCCCGCCAGCTCGATGGCCGTGTCGTAGGCCGCGCGTGACTGCTGACTGCGGCCCAGCCGGCGCAGCAGGTCGGCGCGGGTGGCGTGGTAGGCGTGGTAGCCGGCCAAGGCGTCCTCGAGGCGGTCGACGGCGGCCAGGGCCACCTCGGGGCCGTCGAGCTCGGCGACGGCGACCGCCCGGTTGAGGACGACGATCGGCGAGGGGTCGAGGCGGACGAGCTGGTCGTAGAGGGCGACGACCTGCGACCAGTCGGTGTCGCGCACGTCGCGGGCGGAGGTGTGCACGGCGTTGATGGCGGCGAGGACCTGGTAGCGACCCGGCGCCACCCCGGCGGCCAGCCGCTCGCGCACCAGCCGGTGCCCCTCGGCGAGCATCGCCGCGTCCCAGGCACCCCGGTCCTGCTCGGCGAGGGCGACCAGCTCGCCGCCCGGCGAGACCCGGGCGGTGCGGCGGGCCTCGGTGAGGAGCATCAGCGCCAGCAGCCCGGCCACCTCGCCGTCCTCCGGCAGGAGCGCGCGGATCAGGCGCGTGAGCCGGATCGCCTCGGCCGTCAGCTCGTGCCGCACGGGGTCGGTGCCGGGGCCGCTCGCCAGGTAGCCCTCGTTGAAGACCAGGAAGAGGACGGCGAGCACTCCGGAGACGCGCGCCCGCAGGTCCTCCGCAGACGGCACCCGCCAGGGGATGCGAGCCGCCTTGATCTTGGCCTTCGCGCGGGTGATCCGCTGCCCCACGGTGGTCTCCTGCACCAGGAAGGCGCGGGCGATCTCGGGCACGGTCAGGCCGCCGACCATGCGCAGCGTCAGCGCGACGCGGGCCTCCATCGCGAGCGCCGGGTGGCAGCAGGTGAAGATCAGCCGGAGCCGCTCGTCCTCGATGGCGCCGCGCGGCCCCGGTGGCTCGTCGTCGTGGAGCACCTGAGCCTCCTTCTGCTTGTCGTCGCGCTTGTGCTCGCGCCGGATCCGGTCGATGGCCTTGCGGGTGGCGGTCGTGGTCAGCCAGGCGCCCGGGTTGGGAGGGACCCCGTCGGCCGGCCAGCGCTCGACGGCGGTCGCGAACGCCTCGGCCGACGCCTCCTCGGCGATGTCGAGGTCACCGAAACGCCGGGCCAGGGAGGCGACCACCCGGGCCCACTCCTCGCGGTGGGCGGTGGCGAGCGCCTCCCTGGCCGCGTCGCCGCTCACAGGAACGGTCGCACCTCGATCTTGCGGTTGCAGGCCCTCGAGCCCTCGGTGGCGAGCCGGATCGCCACGTCGAGGTCCGCGGCGTCGATGATCCAGAAGCCGGCGAGGTACTCCTTCGACTCCAGGAAGGGGCCGTCGGTGATGACCGCCTCCTCGCCCCGGTTGTCGATGACGGTGGCCGGGTCAGGCGACCCGAGGCCACCGGCGAAGACCCAGTGGCCGTCGGCCCGGAGCCGGTCGTTGAACGCGTCGATGGCGGCGTCCTCCTTCGGGGTGGCCGGGCCGGTGCCGTCGTCGATCACGGAAACCAGGTACTGCATCGGGATCATCTCCTGTGGTCCAGGGCGCCCCGCCTGGGCGCCGCTCACCCCTGCTACGAACGGCTCTGCCCCGATCCGACACCCCTCTGCGGTTTCGTTCAAGCACTTCAGGCACAACCGTGGCCGGGCCGTTGGGCCGCAAGGACTGAGGACCTAGGTCCATCGGGACCGGGGTCCGGCGACCCTGAACCGGCCGAGGGTCCCTGCCGGATGGTTGAACTGCCAACAACGGCAGAGAAACCATCGGGCCGACCGGCCCGGGCAAGGAGACGTAGCCATGCGACGCAAGACGTTTGACGCGCTGCTGACCACCGTGGGGCTCATCGTCGCGGCGATGCTCCTGGTCGCAGGCGGCCTGCTCACCTGGGCCCACTCGTTCGTCCAGACCGAGGTCACCAGCCAGCTCAGCGCCCAGAAGATCTACTTCCCGAAGGCGGGCAGCGAGTCGCTCAACGACCCGGCCGTCAAGCCCTGGCTGAGCCAGTACGCCGGGCAGCAGCTGACCAACGGCGCCCAGGCCAAGGTCTACGCCGACCACTTCATCGCCGTGCACCTCAACGAGATGACCGGCGGCCAGACCTACGCCCAGCTCAGCGGCAAGTCGCTGGCCAACCCCACCGACACCAAGCTGGCCGGCCAGGTCCAGACCGTGTTCCGTGGCGAGACCCTGCGCGGCCTGCTGCTCAACGCCTACGCGTTCTGGCAGATGGGCCAGATCGCCCTGGTCGGCGCCGTGGTCTCCTTCGTCGCCGCCGGGCTGCTGCTGGTGATGAGCCTGCTGGGCTTCATGCACCTGCGGCGGGTCCCCGCGACCGAGCAACTGCACGTCGGTGAGGGCCGGCACGTGCCGGCACCCGCCACCGCCTGACCCCTCGGGCACCCCACGCCGGGTCCAGCTCCTCAGGCGCTGGACCCGGCGCCGTGCCTTCCCCCCCACCTCTCCCGGAAGCGGAGCCGGCCATGACCACCCACCCCAGCCACACCCCCACCCCTCTCGCGACGACCGCCCCGACGGTGGTGGCCGGCATGGTCCCCCACGGCGACCCGCGCGACGTCGCCCGCGCAGCCGTGGCCGAAGCCGGGCGCCGCGGCTGCCGCGTCACCTTCGTCCAGGTCCTCCCCCCGGGCCTGGACGCCGCCGAGCGCGCCGACGCCGACGACCTGACCTTCCGCGCCGCGGTGGAGGCGCTGCGCGGGCGGGGCCGGGTGTCCTTCAGCTTCGAGGCGGCCGACGGCGACGCGGCCGAGGTCCTGCTCGACCGCAGCCGCGGGGCGCAGGCCCTCGTCGTCGGCGAGGACGTCGCCGGCGCCACCGTCGCCCGCGACTGTGCGCAGCGCGCGGCCTGCGACGTGGTCGTCGTCCCCCGCCGTCCCGAGCGCGGCTGACCGCCCGCAACCACAGCCACCGGTATGCCGCGTGCCCACCCGGGCACGCGGCATACCGCTGTCAGTGGCGGGGCGTCGGGAAGCCCTCCGTGGCAACACCTGCCGCGGCGGCGATCGCGCCGACGCGGTCGGCGGCGCCGGTGGCGAGGCGGCGCACCGGGACGAACATCACCGCTCGCCCCTCCTGGTGCAGCATCAGGTAGCCGGAGGTCAGCCTCACGCGGGCGAAGGACGCCCAGCCCAGCAGCGCCTCATGGCCCGGCTGCTCGATGCGCACCCCGTCCGCCGAGATGGACCACGAGCCCGGGGGCACGGAGGCCGCCTGCCGTCGCGGCAGCTGGAAGGCCACCTTCCAGGCGAAGAACAGCAGCAGCGCCGCGATGGCGGCGAGCCGCACCGCGTCGCTCATGTGCATGCTGGCGAGCACGAACCACAGGGCCAGCACGAACATCACGACGCCGGGGGCGACCCGGCCCCCGTTGAGCCGCACCATCGCCCCACGCACCTCGGCGAGGGTGAACGACGAGGTGTCGACCCGCACCGCCGCGACGTCGCCCACGGGCTGGATCCCCGTCATGGAGGTGACCTCGTCCTGCACTTCGCCACCGGCACTGTCGGTGATCGGTGTCCCGGTCTCCACGGTCCCCCTCGGGCGTCCTCGTGTGACATGTGTGCCGGCGGTCCGGTCGCGGCCGCGCCAGACCCTAGTGGGGCCACCTGAGGCCGGGCACACCGGAGTGAGCACCGCCTCACACCGGGAGGCACCCGGGACACTTGCGCGGGTTACCGGCCGGTAGCATCATGGAAGTTACCCGCCGGTAACAGGCGGGCTCCCCTTTCGGCCATCCCCTGGCCACTGATGCGAGCAGCGGAGGACCCACCGATGGGCCACTACAAGAGCAACCTGCGCGACCTCGAGTTCAACCTGTTCGAGGTGTTCAACCGCCAGGAGATCCTGGGCAGCGGCCCGTACGCCGAGGTCGACCAGGACACGGCGAAGGAGATCCTGCACGAGGTGGGCCGGCTGGCCGAGAACGAGCTGGCCGAGAGCCTGCTCGACTCCGACCGCACGCCTCCGGTGTTCAACCCCGAGGACAACACGGTCAAGCTGCCGGAGTCCTTCAAGAAGTCCTACAAGGCCTACCTGGACGCCGAGTGGTGGCGCCTGGACGTCCCCGGTGAGCTCGGCGGCACGGTCATCCCGCCGTCGCTGCGCTGGGCCGTCGCCGAGCTCGTCCTCGGCTCCAACCCCGCCGTGCACATGTACTCCGCCGGCTTCGCCTTCGCCACCGTGCTGTGGCATCTGGGCACCGACGACCAGAAGAAGCTGGCCAAGCACCTGGTCGACAACAAGTGGGGCTCGACGATGGTGCTCACCGAGCCCGACGCCGGCTCGGACGTCGGCGCCGGCCGCACCAAGGCCGTCCAGAACGAGGACGGCACCTGGAACATCACCGGCGTGAAGCGCTTCATCACCTCCGCCGAGGCCGACATCTACGACAACGTCGTGCACTTCGTGCTGGCCCGCCCCGAGGGCGCCGGCGCCGGCACCAAGGGCCTGTCGCTGTTCATCGTCCCCAAGTACCACGTCGACCTCGAGACCGGTGAGCTCGGCGAGCGCAACGGCGCCTACGTCACCAACGTCGAGCACAAGATGGGCCTGAAGGTCTCCACCACGTGCGAGGTGCGCTTCGGCGAGAAGGAGCCGGCCGTCGGCACCCTGCTCGGCGAGGTCCACGACGGCATCGCCCAGATGTTCCGCATCATCGAGTTCGCCCGGATGATGGTCGGCACCAAGGCGATCGCGACCCTGTCGACCGGCTACCTCAACGCCCGCGACTACGCCAAGGAGCGCGTCCAGGGCGCCGACCTGACCCAGATGACGGACAAGGCCGCGCCGCGCGTGACGATCACGCACCACCCGGACGTGCGCCGCTCGCTGATGCTCCAGAAGGCCTATGCCGAGGGCCTGCGCGCGCTGGTCATCTACACCGCCAGCCAGCAGGACATCGTCAACCAGGCCCAGCTGGGCAGCGGCACCGACGAGCTGGAGAAGGACTCCCCGGCCGCGATGGCCAACCGGGTCAACGACCTGCTCCTGCCGCTCGTCAAGGGCGTCGGCTCCGAGCGGGCGTGGGTGCTGCTGGGCACCGAGTCGCTGCAGACCTTCGGCGGCTCCGGCTTCCTGCAGGACTACCCGATCGAGCAGTACGTCCGCGACGCCAAGATCGACACCCTCTACGAGGGCACCACCGCGATCCAGGGCCTGGACTTCTTCTTCCGCAAGATCATCCGCGACAAGGGCCAAGCGCTCGGCTACGTCGCCATGCAGATCCAGGAGTTCGCCAAGAACCTCGGCGCCACCGACGGCGCGCTCGACACCGAGCGCGAGCTGCTCGGCAAGGCCCTCGAGGACGTGCAGGGCATCCTCGGCTACATGGTCGGCGAGCTGATGAAGTCCGACCCGCGCCAGGACGGCGGCGACGTCGCCAACCTCTACAAGGTCGGCCAGAACACCACGCGTCTCCTGCTCGCCGCCGGTGACCTCGTCGTCGGCTGGCTGCTGCTGCGCCAGGCCGAGATCGCCAAGGCCGCCCTGGCCGATGGCGCGTCCGGCAAGGACAAGTCCTTCTACGAGGGCAAGGTCGCCGCGGCGTCCTTCTTCGCCCGCACCGTCCTGCCCAAGATCGCGGCCGAGCGCCAGATCGCCGAGGCCACGGACAACTCCCTGATGGACGTCGCCGAGGACGCGTTCTAAGGGGTCACGACCACCCGGCATACCGCAGGGGTGCTGTCGGGTGACCTGGACCGATGGAGGGCCGGCGCACAGGGGTGCCGGCCCTCCATCGTGTCCGCCTAGGACACGTGGCGGGTGGCGCCGAGCTCCTCGAACCTGATGTCCACGGTGGGAGCCGGGTGGGCGGCCCGGAAGCGGGTCACACCGGCGGGCAGCACGCCCACGGTGGCGGCGATCGTGACGATTGTGGCCAGGTCCGGCACGTGCCAGACCACCTCGGTCTGCTCCGGGACGGCCGGCACGGGGTCGGTGAGTCGGGCGTAGGGCCCGGCCTGGTAGCAGGCAGCGACCCGCCGGTAGGCCTCGACCAGGGCGGCCGGGCTGTCGTCGCAGGCGTGCACGCCGACCTCGCGGTGGACGGTCCGGATCGAGGCCACGACTGGCCCCGGTCGCGCGCTCGAGGCGTCGGCGAGGTCGGCCAGGCAGGCGCGGGCCGGCTCCTCGACGACCGCGTGGGTCCAGCCGGTCAGCGCCAGCCCCGCCGACGCCGGCACGACCACCGCCGCGATCCGGGGGACGCCGAGCTGCCTCAGCGCGGTCGTGCGGTGGGCCCCGTCGAGCAGGAACATGCCGTGCTCGGTGGGGGTGACCAGGACCGGCTCGCGCTGCCGCCGCTCGGCTGCGAGCACGGCGACGAGCGCCTCGATGCGGGCGGGCTCGACCTCCTCGTGGAGCAGCAGCTCCGTGGGGTCGAGGTGCACCAGCGTCGGCTCGTCCTGCACTGCCGGGTCCTTTCGTCCTGGGCACACGCCCGGGGCGGGACACTACCGCGCCGGCGCCGGCCCCCGCCCCCTCCACGCACCCCACCGGCGCACCTGGTGACCCCTCGGGTCACCCGGTGCGACGCAGAGCCCCAGCCCGGGAGTGGTCCGCAGACACAGGTATGCCGCGGGGCCGGCTCCCAGCGCTGGGAGCCGGCCCCGCGGCATACAAGGTGGTGCGGTCAGCGAGTGGTGCGGTCAGCGCTCCTCGGGCGGGACACCCGTCTCGCGGTGCTCGACCACCGCCGTGTGCGAGGTGTTGGCGCGCTGCTGGTTCATGACCAGCGCGAGGATGACGGCGAGGGCGCCGGCCCCCATGAAGATGTAGCCGACCATCGTCAGGTCGACGGCGGACCAGTTGTCGCGGATCGCGAAGCTCATGACCGCTCCGACGACCAGCAGGAAGATCCCCAGGCCGATGCCCATGCACGTCCTCCTTCATCAGGACCGGCGACCGGGTGTCGCGGGCCCGTCACAGGCCTCGGACGATACGCCCGGGTGACCCCGAGCGGGGGGATGCGCGCGTCCCCGCGCACCCGGGCGCGCAGTGGGTGAGGATGGGCGGGTGCCCCCCACGCCAGGCGAGTCCGTCGACGCCGTCGTGATCGGCGCCGGCCACCACGGGCTGGTCGCCGCCGCCGTGCTGGCCGACGCCGGCTGGGACGTCCTCGTGCTCGAGGCGCGGGACCGGGTCGGGGGCGCCGTCGGCTCGGTGGAGCGCGACGGCTGGGTGATGGACGAGTTCAGCGCCTGTCACCCGCTCGCCGCGGCCTCCCCGGTCCTGGCCGCCCTGGCGCTGGAGGAGGTCGGGCTGTCCTGGGCTCGGGCCGAGCGGGTGCTCGCTCACGCGGGGTCCCCGGAGGACCCCGAGGGGGCGCTGCTGCACGCCGACCCCTCCCGGACCGCAGCCTGGCTCGACGACGAGCACCGGGGCGACGGTGATGCATGGCTGCGGCTGGTCGAGGACTGGTCGCGTGTCCGGGGGCCGTTCCTCGACACGCTGCTCACTCGCTGGCCACCCCTGGCGCCGGGGGCCCGGCTGGCGTCGACACTGGGGCGCGACCTGCCACGGTTCGCGCGGTTCCTGACGCTGCCGGTGACGCGGATGGGCGAGGAGCTGTTCGCCGGCGAGCGGGGCCGGATGCTGCTGGCGGGCAACGCGATGCACGCCGACATCGCGCCGTCCTCGCTGGGCAGCGGGATGTTCGGCTGGGTCATGAGCATGCTCGCCCAGGACGTCGGGTTCCCTTCTCCCGTGGGGGGTTCCGGGCGGCTGGCCGAGGCGCTGGCCGAGCGGGCCCGCCGGTGCGGGGCCCGCATCGAGGTGGGTCAGGCGGTTGCCCGGGTGGACGTGCGTGGGGGGCGGGCGGGGGCCGTGCTGACGGACGGCGGGCGGTGGGTCCGCGCCCGCCGGGCGGTCATCGCCGACACCAGCGCGCCGGCGCTGTACGAGCGGCTGCTGCCAGAGGCGGTGGTGCCGCGGCGCGTGCGCGAGGACCTGCGCCGTCGGTTCGCGTGGGACCTGCCGACGGTCAAGCTCAACTACCGTCTCGGCGGGCCGATGCCGTGGACGGCGTCCGCCGCGCGCGGCGCAGGGGTGGTGCACGTCGGGGCCGACGGCGCGGGACTGGTGCAGTGGTCGGCGGACCTCGACGCCGGGCGGGTGCCCGAGCAGCCGTTCGCACTGGTGGGGCAGATGTCGACGATCGACCCCACCCGCTCGCCCGCGGGCACCGAGGCGCTCTGGCTCTACACGCACCTGCCCCGCGGCGTGCACGACTCCGCGAGCGCCGACCGGCTGGTTGGGCACAGCGAGGCGATGCTCGACCGGTTCGCGCCGGGCTGGCGCGACCTGGTGCTGGACCGCTGGGTGCAGCGACCCGGGGACCTGGAGGCGGCCGACGCCAACCTGGGCACCGGCGCCGTCGGGGGCGGCACGCAGCAACCGTTCCAGCAGCTGGTGTTCCGACCGGTCACCGGGCTCGGCGGACCCCGCACCGCCATCGAGGGGCTCTACCTCGGCAGCGCCGCAATCCACCCCGGCGGCGGGGTGCACGGCGCCTGCGGCTACCTCGCCGCCCGGTGTGCGCTCGCCGACAACCAGTGGTGGGGCGCACCACGGCGACGGCTCGCGCTGGCCGCGCTGCACGGCATACAGGGCAAGCCCGGCAGCTGAAGCCCCCTGCCCGGGTTGCCGGCCGAGGGCCCGGCACCGCAGCCCACCCAGTCCCTGTCTCGCCGAGGTCGACCACACCTCACACCTCCCGCAACCCGGAGGTGTGCTCTTCGTCGACCTCAGCTGGCGGGTCTGATCTGAGCCCGATTGAGGGCGCGGACTCTCCCGCGAGCTGCTCCTTGGGCTTGAACGTCGTCGCATCACCTGTCAGTGGTCGAACATATGTTTGATTCATGCATCAGGGGGATCGTCGACAGGGGGCCGCGGCCAGCGGGTCCGGCGGCGTGCCCGGGTCTGGTGAGCTGACAGGGTCTGGTGAGCTGACAGGGTCTGGCGACGAGCTCACGGCCTTGGGTGCGCGGGCCTCGAGTGTGCCGGCCGCTGGGGCTGGGGACTCGGCGTCGGTGCCGGTGGCCTCGTTCGCCGAGCGGTTTGGGGCGGTTGATGCCGCCGCAGGGTCGTTGGCCGGGCTGGTCGAGGTCGTCCACCAGTGCCAGGGGTCGGACCTGGGACCGGCGTTGCAGCGCCTGGACGCGTTGCGGCAACTGGTCGAGGCGGCGCAGGTGACGGTGCTGGCCGAGGCGGTGGAGCGCGGTGAGGTGACCGCGACGCATGCCTCGGCGTCGGCGTGGGTGCTGGAGTGGGCGCCGTCGTACCGGTGCGGCGGGGTCAAGGACCTGGTCACCGTGGCCACCGCGTGCACCGGACGGCCGGTCGCAGCCGGGCACGTGATCGACCACGGGTCGGTGCAGCGGCTGCGGTCGTGCGTGCTGTCCGGGCGGGTCGGGGTGCGTGGCGCGGCGGTGGCGCTGGCCGAGATGCACAAGCTTGGTCCGCGCCTGACCCCGGCGGCGGTCCCGACGGTGTGGGAGGGGTTCCTCCACCTGGCCGCGACCGAGGGGCCGTCGGGGGTGCGGGGGTTGCGGGAGCGGCTCATCGCCGAGCACGGCCGCGAGGGTGAGTTCCAGGTGAGGCAGGACCGTTTGAAGCACGGGGTGAGCCTGTCCCAGCCCCGCAGCGACGACGGGATGGTGGAGTACCTGCTGCGGTTGGACCCCGAGGGCGCGAGCGTGCTGGAGGCGGCAATCGGGCCGCTGTCCGCCCCGCAACCCACCGACGGGGTCAGTGACTTGCGGAGCTCGGACCAACGGCGCGGGGATGCGCTGGTGGCGGTGTGTCGCAGGTCGGCCGCCGCCGCGGAAGGGGTGCCGGCGCAGGCGAAGGCGTTGTTGTTCCTGACGATGGACTTCGAGAGCCTGAAGAGGTCGTGCGGCGTGGCGAGCACCACCGGCGCCGGCACCGGAGCCGGGACGGTGCTGGGCAACGAGGTCCTGATCGCGCCGGAGACGGTGCGCCGGATCGCCTGCGACGCCGCGATCATCCCGATGGTCCTGGGCAGCAAGGGAGAGATCCTGGACCAGGGCCGGACCAAGCGCCTGTTCACCCCGGCACAGCTCGCCCACCTGTGGAAACGCGACGGCGGGTGCACCATCCCCGGCTGCCAGGCCCCACCGTGGTGGTGCGACGGGCACCACGTCACCCACTGGGCCGACGGCGGACCCACCGACGTGCGCAACGCCGCCCTGCTCTGCGGCCGACACCACACCCTGGCCCACCAGAAGGGCTGGACCGCCACCGTCACCGACACCCGCGTCACCTGGCACCTCTAGGGCGCCCGCCCCGCCCCCGGCCGGAGACGGCCGGGCCAGTGGTATGCCAGCTCCCGCGCGACCCCAGGGCCGGCGACGTGTCAGCGGGCAGTCACAGGGGCCGGCGACGCGTCAGCGGACAGTCACAGGGGCGGCGACGCGTCAGCGGACATTCACAAAGGCCGGTGGCGACCCTCCGCGATGAGGGCGAGGCGCTGCAGCGTCTCTCCGTTGCGCGGCCCGATGGCGAGCTGGCGCAGCGGGCGCGGGACCCAGGTGGCAGGGCCGGCGACGGCATCCTCGCGCATCTCGATCCGCGTCCCGTCGCCCTCCGCCATCAGCTCCAGCTCGACGAACGCCTCCCCGACCGGACGACTGCGCGCCTGGAGCCGGATGAGGTGGCCGGGCTCGGCCCGGGTGACGACGGTCTCGTCGCTGAGCAGCAGCGGCCACGAGCCGACCGAGTGGTGGATGCGCGAGCCCTCGGCCGGCCAGTCGGGCTCGACGTCACGGATCCGGGAGGCGCCCACCACCCAGGCGGCATAGGTCCAGCCGTCGGCGATGACCGCCCAGACGTCCTCGGGGCTGGCGCTGGTGTGGCGCGTCACGGTGATCACAGGGAACCTCCTGGTCGGGCCGTGCCCCCAGTCTCACCGGGATCGGCTCCTCGCGCCCGTCGTGGTGCACCCTCAGGCGGCCGGGCGGCCGCACCGTGACCATGGGGTCTCCTCAGCAGCGAGCCGTCGCTCGAGAGCGGTCCAGTCATCCGTCCTCGGGTCGAGGGACGCCGATGAACCGCCGGAGAGCAGCGCCGCCCTCGACCACGACCGGCTGCTCCGGACGAACGAGGCGGTCGCGCGTGAGGATGAACTTGTGGTGCTCGGCCGCGGCATCGTCGCGCAGCTCCAGCTTCGTGCCGTTGGCGACGTAGCCGACCTTGCGGCTCACTGCTGCCGAGGCCGGGTTGTCGGCATAGGCGCCGCTGGTGACGGCATGGGCGTCGAGCTCGTCGAAGAGGAACGCGCAGATCGCCTGCCGCATCAGCGTGCCCAGGCCTCGCCCCTGGGCGGCGCGGGTGAGCCAGGAGAAGGTGTCCGGGGTGCGGAGGACCGGGTATCGCACGGCCTCAGCCCCCTGGACCCCCACGATCCGCCCATCGAGCCGCACGACGAGCGGAAGTCCCCAGTCATCGGAGGGCAGAGTCGCCCGGTGCTTCCAGTAGCGACTCGCGAGGTCCCGACCCAGCTCCACGGCGGGGAGCCCGGCCCAGGCCCGCGGGAACGGCCGGAGGTCGTCCGCGTGAATCCCGTCCGCGGCAGCGGCAACGAGGTCGGGCAGGTCCTCGTCCCGCATCGCGCGAAGGCTGAGCGGGCCGCAGGTGATCGACAGGCCGAACGGTGGCCACAGGTCCTCGAGGGTCAGCACGGGGAGTCAGGCTTCCGGCCAGGGCGGCACTGCGGCAACGGGTTTTCGCACCGCTCGAAGACGCCGGCGCCCGAGCATCGCCGGATGCGCGGGCGCCGGAAGGTCGATGCGGCGTGGCGTCAGACGCCGCGAAGGTCCAGTCGCAGCTCGCGGTCGGCACCCTCGGCCAGGACGACCGGGATGCCCCAGTCCTGCTGGTAGAGGTGGCAGGCGGCGTGCTCGGGCACCTCGCCGGTGACCGGGTCGCCGTCACAGGCGGCGGCGCGCACCGAGATGTGCAGGATGCCGCTGCCCACAGCCGGGTCGAGGTGGAGCGTGCGGGTCAGGCCGGTCGCGGTGCCGGAGCCCTCGCGCACGAACGCCTCGGGCGAGCTGGACACCATGAGCTGCGTCGGGTCGCCCCAGCGGTAGTCCAGCTTCTGCCCGGTCGGCGGGGTGAAGCCGATGACGAGCTCGACGTCGCCGGAGGACAGCTCGGTGGGCGGGCGCTGGGTCTGGCGGGCCAGGCCGTCGACGACCTGGGCCTCGGCCGGGATCGGCACCCGCACCAGCTGGTGCGCCGAGGACTCCACGACCACCAGGCGCGCCTCGTCACCGTCGACCTCGACGACCGCGTCGCTGGGCTCGCGCAGCCCTGTCGCGAGCGTGCTGACCTCGCGGGCGACCGGGTCGAAGCGGCGGATAGCGCCGTTGTAGGTGTCGCTGATGGCGACCGAGCCGTCCGGCAGCACGGTCACGCCGAGCGGGTGCTGCAGCAGCGCCTGGTCGGCCGCGCCGTCGCGGTGCCCGAAGTCGAACAGCCCCTGGCCGACGTGGGTCTCGACCTCGAAACCGTCGTCGGTCAACGAGAGCGAGCGCAGGGCCGAGGTCTCGGAGTCGGCGACCCACACGCGGCTGCCGTCGGCGGAGGTGGCCAGTCCGGAGGACTGCGCGAACCACGCCTCGTCGGCCACGCCGTCCCGGATGCCCTCGGCGGAGGTGCCGGCCAGGACCGCAACGGTGTTCTCGGCAGGGTCCGTGGCCAGGTGCAGGGCCCACAGCTGGTGCACACCGGCCATCGCCACCACGACCCGGTCGGCGAACCACGCCACGTCCCACGGCGTCGACAGGTCCTGCTTGAGGGCCGGGCCGCTTCCCGAGCGCTCGCGCAGCTGCCGGCCGGTGCCGGCGAGCGTGGTGATGGCGCCGTCGGCGAGGCGGACACCCTTGACCTGGTGGTTGACGCTGTCGGCGACGACCACGTCGTAGCCCACGCGAGCGGCGACCTCGGCCGGCAGCAGCGCCAGCCCCTGCGGCTCCTGGAAGTCTGCCCGCGATCCCACGCGGGCCCGCTCGGTGACCAGGTCGGCCTCGAGGTGGACCAGCTGGTGGTGGGCGGTGTCGGAGACCAGGAACGAGCCGTCGGCGAGGCTGACCGCCTTGCCGGGGAAGCGCAGCGCGGTCTCGGCCGGCGGCGGCGGGACGTAGGGCGCGTCGCCGCGGCGGAGCGTGCCCTTGGCGGCGTGCTCCTCGATGAGCTCCTCGATGAGGACGGACAGCCCATGGGCGTGGCCCTCACCGGACATCGACGCGACGACGTAGCCCTCCGGGTCGATGACGACCAGAGTCGGCCACGCCCGGGCGGTGTAGGCCTTCCACGTCACCAGCTCGGGGTCGTCGAGGACCGGGTGGTGCACGGCATACCGCTCCACAGCGGCGACCAGCGCGTCCGGGTCGGCCTCGTGCTCGAACTTCGGGGAGTGGACGCCGACGAGGACGAGGGAGTCGGCGTACTTCTCCTCCAGCGGCCGCAACTCGTCCAGGACGTGCAGGCAGTTGACGCAGCAGAAGGTCCAGAAGTCGAGCACGACGACGCGGCCGCGCAGGTCCTCCAGGGTCAGCTCCTTGCCGCCGGTGTTGAGCCACCCGCGGCCCCGCAGCTCCGGGGCGCGGACGCGCAGGCGCTTGGTGGTGCCGGTGCTCATGCGCGATCGAAGGGCAGTCGGCGGTCGCGCAGGACCGGGAAGCTCTCGCGGTAGGTCTCGACGGAACTCATGTCGACCTCAACACTGAGCACCTGCTCCCCGCTTCCCGCGACGGCCAGCACATCGCCTGTGGGAAGGACCACCTGGCTGTGGCCGCCCATCTCGTGGCCGGCGTGGGTGCCGGCGGTGTTGCAGGCGACGACGACGCACTGGTCCTCGATGGCGCGCGCGTGGGCGAGCAGCGTCCAGTGCCGCACGCGGGCGGCCGGCCACGCGGCGGGGATGACGAACATCGTCGCGCCGGCATCGAGCTGGGCGCGGTAGAGCTCGGGGAAGCGCAGGTCGTAGCAGGTGGACAGGGCCGCCCGGGCGGCCTCGCCGTCGGCCGCGGGGACGTCGACCAGAGCCAGCCGGTCACCGGCCTCCATGAGCTTGGGCTCGCCCGCGCCGAAGCCGAACCGGTGGATCTTGCGGTATGTCGCGGCGAGGCCACCGTCGCGGTCGAAGACCAGCGAGGTGTTCCACAGGTCCTTGCCCTCCGGGCCGCGCTGCCCGTCCCCGGGGCGCTCGACGATGGACCCGGCGTGCAGCATCACCCCTGCGTCGCGGGCGGCGTCCGCCATCGCCTGCGCCACCCGCCCGTCGACGGTCTCGGCCCGCTCCTCCCAGTCCTGGTAGGCGAACCCGCCGGCGGACCACAGCTCGGGCAGCACCACGAGGTCGTGCCCGGCCTGCGCGCGCACCATCGCGGCGACCCGCTCGGTGCGCTCGGCCACGCCCTCGGTGTCGCCGTAGGCCAGCTGGATCACGGCTATGCGCATGTCACTCTCCCGGGGTCTGCGAGGTGGCGGTCGTGTCGGCAGGCACCACCGTGCCGGAGGTCTGGCCGGTGTTCGAGCCGGTCGTCGAGCCGGTGGGCGGGCTCGTCGGGCCGGTCGTCGGCCGCCCCGCGCTGCGCGCGTGCGCCGCCGCGAGCCGGGCGTTGTAGGCGCGCAGCTCGGCGTCGTCGTCGCGGTCGGCCTGCCGGTCGCGACGCTTGGCCTCGGCGGAGTCCGAGCGCACCCACGCGGCGGTGACGAGCAGGGCGAGGACGAGGGTGGGCAGCTCGCCCACCGCCCAGGCGATGGCGCCGCCGTTGCGCTGGTCGGCCAGCAACGCGGCGTCGTCGAGCAGGTGCAGCTGGCGGAAGAAGTCCGGCGCGAGCAGGGTCGACCCCGTCGTGAGGGCCACCCCGAAGAAGGCGTGGAAGGAGATCGTCGCGAAGAGCACGACCAGCCGCAGCGACGGCGGCCACCGCCTGGGCCCCGGGTCGACGCCGACCAGCACCCATGCGAACAGGTAGCCGGTGAGCAGGAAGTGCACGGTCATCAGGACGTGCCCGGTGTGGGTGCGCAGCGACAGCCCGAACAGCGGCGTGAAGTAGAAGAGCACGAGGCTGCCGAAGAAGAGCAGCGCCGCGACCACCGGGTTGCCCAGGGCATTGAGGTATCGCGAGTGGACCAGTCCCAGGAGCAGCTCGCGGGGGCCGAGGGTGCGGTCCGTGCGGGCCGGCAGGGCGCGCAGCTCCAGGGTCACCGGGGCCGCCAGGACCAGCAGGATCGGCACGGCCATCGAGATGACCATGTGGTAGGTCATGTGCGCCGAGAACAGCACCATGCCGTAGACCATCGGCGCGCCCTGGGTGGAGTAGAGGAAGATCACCCAGCCGGCGACCCAGCTCACCGTCCGCATGACCGGCCACCGGTCGCCGCGGCGCCGCAGCCGCGTGATCCCCGTGAGGTAGAGGCCGATGGCGACGAGTGCCACCGCCAGCCACAGCCACTCGACCCGCCACACCGTCAGCCACGCGTCAGGAGCCACCGGCAGGTGCGGCGCGGGGTAGCCGGTCAGGGACATCGCCGTGGAGACGTTGCCCTCCGCCTTCTGGGGGACCGGCGGGGCGCTGCGCGAGAGGGCGGTGGCCAGGCCGAACGCCGCGCCCATCACCACGAGCTCGGCGACGGCGAGCCGCGCGAAGGCGCCCGGTGCGGCCGGGTCGGTGCGGAGCCGGCCGATCACGGTGCGGCGCTGGCGCCACCCGGCCAGGCCGAGCAGCACCAGGGCGGCGGTCTTGCCGAGCACCAGGGCGCCGTAGGAGGTGGCCAGCCCGCTGACCGAGCCGACCCGCAGCCAGGCGTTCAGCGCGCCGGAGACGGCCACGATGGCAAAGCACCAGCCGGCGAGCGTGGAGTAGCGCTCGACGCTGACGGCCAGCGCCTTGCCCAGCAGGGGGCGCAGGACGACGAGGCCGAGCAGGCCGCCGACCCAGAGCACGGCCCCGACCAGGTGCGCGCCGAGAGAGTTGACCGCGGTGTCGTGGTCGCTGGAGCCGGCAGCATGGCCCGCCAGGGCGAGCGGCAGCACCGCGAGGAGGCTGAGCAGGGCGAGGGCCACCATCGCGGCGCGGGTGCGGGCCAGGGCGGCCCCGGTCGCCACGACGAGCACGAGCCCCAGGGAGATGGCCGCCGCCCGCAGCACGTCGATGCTGAAGACGAAGGTCTGGAGCTGCTGGGCGAACCCCGGGTCGCTGACCTTCACGCCAGCGAGGTCGGCGAAGGAGAACACCAGCCCGACCAGGCCTGACACCGCCCAGACGGTGGCGGCCGCCGCGGCCCAGCGGGTGGCGGTCAGTCGGCGGGAGGTGCTGCGAGCCTCGGGCACGATGAACGCCGCGAGCACCAGCAGGCCGACCGTCAGCGCCGCGGCAAGGTCGTGGAGGGTGCGCACGAGCACGACGCCCCAGCGCACGACGGCCCCCGGGTCGGGCAGCCCCGCCACCGGCGCGACCACCGCACCACCCAGGACCGCCGCCGGGACGGCGACCGCGAGCGCGACCGCAGCGACCAGCACCAGGGGGGCGGGTGCCGGCGTCTGCGGGTCGGACTTCTGGGTGGCCATGGGGACCAGCCTAAGTAGGGTGACGCCATGCCCATGCACCCGGCAGCACCCTCAGACCTGCACGGCCTCGTCGAAGCCTTCGCCCAGACGACGCAGGCGGTCATCGACCTCGGCCGCAGCTGCACCGAGGAGGACTTCGAGCGCGAGACCGAGTGCCCGGGCTGGACGGTCAAGGACCAGATCTCCCACGTCGCCGGCGTCGAGGCCTGGCTGGAGGGCCACCGCGACCCCAAGGTCGAGGTCCCGCCCTATGAGCACGTGCGCAACGAGCTGGGGCAGAAGGTCGAGTCCGCCGTGGAGGTGCGCCGCGGCCGCAGCGGCCCCGACGTCGTCGCCGAGCTCGAGCACGTCCTGCCCCAGCGGCTGGCCACGCTGCGCAGCCCGGGCCTGACCGACTCGAGCATCATCTCCGGGCCGTTCGGGCCGGAGCGGGCGGCGACGGTCGCGCTCATGCGGGCCTTCGACGTGTGGGCCCACGAGCAGGACATCCGCACGGCGCTCAACCGGCCGGGCAACCTGGACTCCCCCGCCGCCGCCGTCTTCGTCAACGCGGCGATGATCCAGCTGCCCAGGCTCGTGGCCCGCGGCGCCGGCCTGGAGCCGGGGAGCACGGTGATCATCGACGTCACCGGGCCGGTGGTCGCCCGCGCAGGCGTGCGCGTGGACGCCGGCGAGGACGGGCGCCCGCACGGGCACGCGATGTTCACCGGCGAGCACGTCGACGAGAGCGTGCCCCACGTGGAGGGCCCGACGGTGAGCATCAGCATGTCCACCGACGCGTTCACCCGCCGCGCCGCCGGCCGGCGCTCGGTGGCGGACACGGCCTACAGCGTCGTCGGCGACGAGGCGATGGCCCGGCGCGTCCTCGAGGCCCTCGCCTTCACGCACTGACCTCCTCCGCCTGACCTCCTCCGCCTGACCTGCTCCGCCTGGGCGGCGCTCCCCGAGCGGCACCCACAGACTGGCGCCCGCAACCGGACCCCGCTCAGCCCGCGTGACGGGCCGGATCGCGCCCGGGAACGCGGGCTGACGCGTGCCCGCTCGTCCATGGGGGTGAGGAGACGGGCGGGAGGGGACGACCCGGCATACGTCTTTATTTGCTTGCGTCACGCAAGTTCTGTGTGATAGTTGTATGCCGCAAGCAAGTGACGACGCGAGAACGGGGGGCCCGGTGGCGATCAGCCATGAGGCAGCCAACCAGCTCAGCACGAACCTGATCCGGGTCATGAAGCTGTTCCAGGCGATGCGCCAGCACGCGCCGCGGCTGCACCCGGCCGTGGACGCCACCGCCTACCCGGTGCTGTTCACCCTCGACGGGGGACCCAAGAGGGTGTCGGCCCTGGCCGAGTGCGTGCACTCCGACGTGTCCACGGTGAGCCGGCAGGCCTCGACGATGGCCCAGCACGGCCTCGTCGAGAAGCTTCCCGACCCCGACGACCGGAGGGCGGCGATGCTCTCGCTGACCCCGGAGGGCAAGGCGCTCATCGAACGGCTCCGCACCCAGCGGGGGGAGTGGTTCCGCAGCATGCTGCAGGACTGGGAGCAGTCCGAGGCCGACCAGCTCGTCGCACTGCTCGACCGGTTCGCCGGGGCCCTGGAGTCCTCGCGCGACCAGATGATCAAGCACTTCGCCGACGCCATGAGTGGCGTCCACACCTCAGCACCCAAGGAGCAGTAATGGCATCCGCCACTCCTGCGCCAGCGACCGCCACCGACGGGCCGCTGACGCACAAGCAGATCCTCACGATCATGGTCGGCCTGCTCATGGGCATGTTCCTGGCCGCCCTGGACCAGACGATCGTGGCCTCGGCGATGCGCGTCATCGCCGACGACCTGAACGACCTCGCCGGCCAGGCGTGGGTGACCACGGCCTACCTGATCACCTCGACGATCGTCACGCCGCTCTACGGCAAGCTCTCCGACATCTACGGCCGCAAGAAGTTCTTCACCGCGGCCATCACGATCTTCATCATCGGCTCGGTGCTGTGCACCTTCGCCACCTCGATGCCGATGCTCGCGGCCTTCCGCGCCGTGCAGGGCCTCGGCGCCGGCGGCCTGTTCTCCCTGGCCCTGGCCATCATCGGTGACATCGTGCCGCCGCGGGAGCGCGCCAAGTACCAGGGCTACTTCCTGGCCGTCTTCGGCACCTCCAGCGTCCTCGGCCCGGTCATCGGCGGCTTCTTCGCCGGCCAGGAGAGCATCATGGGCATCGCCGGCTGGCGCTGGGTCTTTCTGGTGAACGTGCCGATCGGCATCGCGGCGCTGTTCGTCGTCGCCCGCACGCTGCACCTGCGCCACACCCGCCTCGACCACCGCATCGACTGGTGGGGCGCCGTCGCCCTCACGGTCGGGCTCGTCCCGCTGCTCATCGTGGCGGAGCAGGGTCGCGGCTGGGGCTGGGGCTCGGGCAGCTCGATCACCTGCTACGTCGTCGGTGGCCTCGGCCTGATCGCCTTCTTCCTCATCGAGCGGGCCATGGGCCACGAGGCGCTGCTGCCGATCTACCTGTTCCGCATCCGGACCGTCGGCGTGGCCTCCATGGCCTCGGTGATCCTCGGCATGGGGATGTTCGGTGGCCTGGTCTCGCTGCCGCTCTACCTGCAGATCGTCAAGGGCGCGACCCCGACGCAGGCCGGCCTCATGCTGGTCCCGATGACCCTGGGCATCATGTCCGGCTCGATCATCTCCGGCCAGGCCATCTCCCGCACCGGCCGCTACCGGCACTTCCCGATCATCGGCTCGGCGCTCCTCGTCATCGGCCTGTTCATGTTCCACTACGTCGCGTTCGACACCGCGATCTGGCAGGTCATGGTCCTGATGGTCGTCTTCGGCCTGGGCCTGGGCTTCAACATGCAGCCGCTGACGCTGGCCGTGCAGAACGCCGTCTCCCCGCGGGACATCGGCGTGGCCACCTCCTCGGCCACGTTCACCCGCCAGATCGGCGGCACCCTGGGCACCGCGGTGTTCCTGTCGATCCTGTTCTCCGCGGTGCCGGTCAAGCTGGCCGAGGCGTTCAAGGCCATCTACCCCACCCCGGCCTTCCAGGCGGCCCTGCGCAACCCGACGGGCAACGCTGCGGCCAACGCCAACGTGATCGCCTCGTTCAAGAGCCACCAGGGCGGCGGCTCGGGCGGCGGCGTCAACCCGCTGAGCGACTCCTCGTTCATCCAGCAGATCGACCCGCGCCTGGCCAAGCCGTTCCTCGTCGGCTTCTCCGAGGCGATGGACCGGGTCTTCCTGGTCGGCTCGGCCGTCATGGTCGTGGCGTTCATCGTGCTGTGGTTCCTGCCGCACGTGGAGCTGCGCAGCGGCTCGTCCTACTCCGAGCGCGGCAAGTCCGACGCGGCCGACGCCGAGGCGGCAGCCGCGGCGGCACCGCCGATGGCGCACTGAGCCACCGGGCACACGGCCGATGGACGGCGGCCGATGGACAACGGCCGGCTGACACGGCTGGCTGACACGGTCGGCTGACACGACGAAGCGGGCGGTGGGACCAGATCCCACCGCCCGCTTCGCGTTGCTGCGTAAGGGTGCTCAGCCCCAGACGAGCGCCTTGCTCGGGTCCTCCAGGACCGCCGCGACGTCGGCCAGGAAGCGCGAGCCGAGGTCACCGTCGACGAGGCGGTGGTCGAAGGACAGCGCGAGCTGGGTGACCCAGCGCGGCTTGATCTTGCCCTTGACGACCCAGGGCATCTGACGCACGGCGCCGAAGCACAGGATCGCGGCCTCACCCTGGTTGAGGATCGGCGTGCCGTTGTCGACGCCGAAGACGCCCACGTTGGTGATCGTGATCGTGCCGCCGGCCATGTCGGCCGGGGGCGTGCGACCCTCGCGGGCCGTCGAGACCAGCGCCGCCATCGCGTCGGCCAGCTGCCGCAGGGACATCTGGTCGGCGTCCTTGATGTTCGGCACGATCAGCCCCCGCGGGGTGGCCGCCGCGATGCCGAGGTTGACGTAGTTGGCGATGGCGATCTCGCCGGCCGCCTCGTCCCAGCGCGCGTTGATCTCGGGGTTGCGGCGGGCCGCGATGAGCAGCGCCTTGGCCACGATCAGCAGCGGGCTGACCTTGACGTCGCGGAACTCGCGGTCCTCACGCAGTCGGTCGACCAGCTTCATCGTGCGCGACACGTCGACGGTGATGAACTCCGTGACGTGCGGCGCGGTGAACGCCGACGCCGAGACCGCCTGCGCGGTCATCTTGCGCACGCCCTTGATCGGCACGCGGGTCTCGCGCTCGCCCGAGCGGGCGAAGACGGGAGCCTCTGGGGGCACCTCCCGCTCGCGGGGGAATGCCGGGGTGCCGGCTGCCGGGGCAGCCGCGGCGGCCGTCGTGGTCGCCGTGGTTGTGGCGCCCGAGGCGTGGGACTCGACGTCGGCGCGGGTGATGATGCCACCCTCGCCGCTCGGCGTGACCTGGGTCAGGTCGATGCCGAGGTCCTTGGCGAGCTTGCGCACCGGCGGCTTGGTCAGCGCCCGGGCCTGGCCGAGGGTGCGGGCCTGGGCCGCGGGAGCAGGAGCGGCCGGAGCGGCCGCAGCGGGAGCCGACGCGGCCGTCATGGACGGGGCTGCCGCCGGAGCCGCAGACGGGGCCGCGGTCGTGCCACCCTTGCGGGGGCGGCGCTTGGCCTCGGTCTGCTTGACGCCGTAGCCGACGAGGACGGCGGTGCGACCGGTCGACGTGGTGCCGCCGATCTTGCCCTCCTCGATCTCCTCCTCCGCCGCCGCGGCCGCAGCCGCGAGCTTCGGGGCGGGGCTGCCCTCGAGGCCGGGCTCGACCGCACCGGCGGCCGGGGCGTCCTGCACCGGGGCCGGGGCGCCGCCGGCGCCGGTCTCGACGGCGATGATCGGCGTGCCGACCTCGACCGTCTCGCCCTCGCTGACGAGCAGCTCGCTGACGGTGCCGGCGAACGGCACCGGGAGCTCGACCAGGGACTTGGCCGTCTCGATCTCGACGATGATGTCGTTGACCTTGACCGTGTCGCCGGCCTTGACCTTCCAGGTGACGATCTCGGCCTCGGTCAGGCCCTCACCGGGGTCGGGGAGGTTGAAGCGCTTGATGCTTGCGGACATTGCTGTCGGGCCCCTTCGCTTCAGTAGGCGAGCGCGCGGTCGACGCCGTCGAGCACGCGGTCGAGGTCGGGCAGGAAGTCTTCCTCGAGCTTGCTCGGCGGGTAGGGCAGGTTGTAGCCGCCGACCCGCAGCACGGGCGCCTCGAGGTGGTAGAAGCAGCGCTGGGTGATCTCCGCGGCGATCTCGGCGCCCATGCCCAGGAAGGTCGAGGCCTCGTGGGTGACGACGAGACGGCCGGTCCTCTCCACCGACGCCGCCAGGGTGTCCATGTCGAGCGGGGACAGCGAGCGCAGGTCCACGACCTCGATCGACTTGCCCTCCTCCTCGGCGGCCTGCGCGGCCTCGAGGGCGACGCGGACCATCGGGCCGTAGGCCGCGACGGTCACGTGCTCGCCCGCGCGAGCCACGCGCGCGTCATACAGGCCGAGCTCGGCGGAGCCGTCCTCGTCGACCTCGCCCTTGTCCCAGTAGCGGCGCTTGGGCTCGTAGAAGACCACCGGGTCGTCGGTCTCGATGGCCTGCTGGATCATCCAGTAGGCGTCCGCGGGGTTGGAGCACGCGACGACCCGCAGGCCGGCGGTGTGGGCGAAGTAGGCCTCGTTGGACTCACTGTGGTGCTCCACGGCGCCGATGCCGCCACCGACCGGGATGCGGATGACGATCGGCAGCTTGACCGCGCCGAGCGAGCGGGCCCGCATCTTGGCGACCTGGGAGACGATCTGGTCGAAGGCCGGGTAGACGAAGCCGTCGAACTGCATCTCGCAGACCGGGCGGTAGCCGCGCAGGGCCAGGCCCACCGCGGTGCCGATGATGCCGGACTCGGCCAGCGGGGTGTCGATGACGCGGTCCTCGCCGAAGTCCTTCTGCAGGCCGTCGGTCACGCGGAAGACGCCACCGAGCTTGCCGATGTCCTCACCCATGAGGATGACCTTGTTGTCGCGCTCCATCGAGCGGCGCAGGCCGTTGTTGATGCCCTTGGCAATGGTCAGGGTGCTCATGATCAGTGGCCTCCCTCGAAGCTGGCGTGGTAGGCCGCGAACTCGGCGCGCTCGGCCTCGACGACCGGGTGCTCCTCGACGTAGATGTGGTCGAACATCGACAGCGGCTCGGGGTCGGGCATGGTCAGGCAGCCCTCGCGGACCGTCGCCGCGAGCTCGTCGGCCTCGCGGTCGACGGCGTCGAAGAAGTCGCTGTCGGCCATCGCGTGGGCCGTCAGGTAGGCCTTGAGGCGGGCGATCGGGTCGCGGTGCTTCCAGACCTCGACCTCGGCGGAGACGCGGTACTTCGTCGGGTCGTCCGAGGTGGTGTGGGCGCCCATGCGGTAGGTGAACGCCTCGATGAGCATCGGGCCCTGGCCGCTGCGGGCCGCGTCCATGGCGGCCTTGGTGACGGCGTAGACCGCGAGGACGTCGTTGCCGTCGACCCGCACGCCGGGGAAGCCGAAGCCGCGGGCGCGCTGGTAGAGCGGGATCCGGGTCTGGCGGTCGTTGGGCTCGGAGATGGCCCACTGGTTGTTCTGGCAGAAGAACACGACCGGGGCGTTGTTGACCGCGGCGTAGACGAACGCCTCGTTGACGTCGCCCTGGCTGGTGGCGCCGTCACCGAAGTAGGCCACGACGGCCGCGTCACGCTCGGCGTCACCGGTGCCGACCGCGCCGTCGCGCTGGATGCCCATCGCGTAGCCGGTCGCGTGCAGCGTCTGCGCGCCGATGACGATCGTGTAGAGGTGGAAGTTCTTCTCGTCCGGGTCCCAGCCACCGTGGTTGACGCCACGGAAGAGGCCCAGCAGGTTCAGCGGGTTGACCCCGCGGCACCAGGCCACGCCGTGCTCGCGGTAGGTCGGGAAGGCGTAGTCCTGCGGACGCAGCGCGCGGCCGGAGCCCACCTGGGCGGCCTCCTGGCCGAGCAGGCTGGCCCAGATGCCCAGCTCGCCCTGCCGCTGCAGCGCGGTCGCCTCGGCGTCGACGCGACGCACGAGGACCAGGTCGCGGTAGAAGCCGCGCAGGTCGTCCGCGTCGAGGTCGGCGACGTATGCCGAGTAGTCGGGGTGGTCGACCCGCTCACCTTCGGGGGTGAGCAGCTGGACCAGCTCGGGTCCGCCGTCACCGATCGTCTCGGGAACGGGGGCTGTCAGGGCCGCCACGGCGGCTTCGTCGAGGTGCTCGGTGCCCTCGGCACCGGCACTCGAGGCGACGTCGATGTCGCTCACAGGCACTACTCCTTCTTCGCGATCCGGCGCAGCGGTCGCTGGCCGGCTCGGCTCTGGGCCGCGGACGTCGGGCGGGGTCTCCGCCCGTCGGTCCACGGCGGGGACGGTCACGCACGCATGTGGCGGCGCTCACAGGCCTAGCGGTGCACACGCTACCGGCAGGGGGACGTGGTGTTCCAAATGGCGGACGCACGAAGGGCCGGTCCGTGCTCAGTCCTGACCTTCGTCAGGGCTGGGCCGGACCGGCCCCTGGCGTGTCATCCGGGTCCGGGTCGTCGCGCGGAGCCGGTCCGGGCTCAGAGCCCGAGGTGGACCAGGCCGCCCACGTCGACCGACGTCCCGGTGCCGGTCGGCAGGGTCACGCCGACGACGGGCTGGGTCGTGGGGACCGGCGCGGGTGCGGGGACTGGTGCCGGGGCGGGGTCGGTGCTGCCGCCGCCGGTGCTGCCGCCGGATCCGTCGCCGCCGCTCTTGGGGGGCGTGGAGTCCCCTTTGGGCGCCGGCAGCGGGGCGGGGTTGGTCTTGGGGACCGTCTTCGTGACGACCTTCGCGACCTGGTGGAGCGTCACCGTGACGGGAGCGGTGCGCGCCTTGCCCGTGGAGGTGGCGTCGGCGATGGACGTCTCGAGCGAGGCGTTGCGGGCGTGCAGCTTGGCCGCCGCACGCTTGGCCGCCGCCTCACCGGCAGCCGTCTGCTGCGGCGTGGCCTGCCCGTTGGTCCGGGTGGCGTCGATCGACGGCGCACCGTCGGCGACGTGGTGGGGGCTCTGGTCGAGGCTGACCATGGTCATCGCCGCGACCGTGGCCATCCCCAGGGTCGCGAAGCCGACCGTCGGCGCCCAGACAGAGGCACCGATGGTGCTGCCGCGCGTCAACCGGTTGGACGTCCCCTTGGTGGCCACAAGGGCACTCTGGCGATGACGACCCTTGTGCGTCGAGCGGGTGCGGGTGATATCCCCCGACATGACTAGTCAATCCTCCGTCGTTTGGGTGATGTGGGACAGCGACGGGTGTCCTATGGGGGAACGGCGCGCCGCAGGGGTGGTGCTGGGTGCTGCAGGGTGGGATGTCGGTGGGCCGCCTCAGAAGGTCCGGGCGGTCAGGAACGAGCCGGCGACCTCGAGCAGGCGGTCGTTGGCCCCGGTCTCGGCGATGGTGCACCGGGCACCCTCGCCGGCGAAGGGGCGCACGACGAGACCGGCCTTGTCGGCGGCAGCGGCGAACGCCTCGGTGTCCGGCCCCAGGGGGAGCCAGACGAAGTTGGCCTCGGTGTCGGGGACGTGCCAGCCCTGGTGGCGCAGCTCGCTGACCACACGCTCCCGTTCGGCGACGAGGGCGTCGACGCGCTCGGCGAGCTCGTCCCACGCCTCGAGGCTGGCGATCGCCGCCTGCTGGGCGATGGTGCTCACCCCGAACGGGACTGCGGTCTTGCGCAAGGCCTGGGCGACCGGCTCGTGGGCCACGGCATACCCGACCCGGAGGCCGGCGAGGCCGTAGGCCTTGCTGAAGGTGCGCAGGACCGCGACGTTGTGCCGCTCCTCGTAGGTGGCGATCGCATCCGGCGCCTGCCCGTCGCGGACGAACTCGAGGTAGGCCTCGTCGATGACGACGAGGACGTCGTCGGGGACCTTGTCGAGGAACGCGTCGAGCTCGTCCTGGTGCACCACCGGCCCGGTCGGGTTGTTGGGGGTGCACACCAGGATGAGCCGCGTGCGGTCGGTGATCGCGTCGGCCATGGCGTCGAGGTCGTGCCGGGCGTGCTCGTCGAGCGGGACCTGGACCGACGTGGCGCTGGCGAGGGCGACCACGATCGGGTAGGCCTCGAACGAGCGCCAGGCGTAGATGACCTCGTCGCCCGGGTCGCAGGTGGCCTGGATGAGCTGTCCCAGGACGCCGACGCTGCCGGTGCCGGTGGCGATGTGCTCGACCGGCACGCCGAGGTGGTTGGCCAGGGCCTGCGTCAGGTCGGTGACCGCCATGTCCGGGTAGCGGTTCATCTGGGTCGCGGCGTCGTGCACGACCTTCAGGACGCTGGGCAGCGGCGGGTACGGGTTCTCGTTGCTGCTGATCTTGTACGTCGTGACCCCGTCACGAGCGGCGGCCGGCTTGCCGGGTCGATAGGCCGGGACCGCATCGAGGGCACGGCGTAGCCGCACTCCGGCCTTTGCGTCCGTCATGGCGGAACCCTATTGCCATTACAGGGTTTGCGCCGAGTGGGCCCACGAAATGTGGCATTCGCCGCAATCCTCCTCGTTCGTGGCGTCGACCGCACCCCGTCGCGTCCGCACGCCCCGTGGCATCAGCGGCACCACAGGCTGCCCGTGCCACGATGACCGACATGAAGTCGATCGCGATCAAGATCCTCATCAACGGCGTGGCGCTCTGGGTCGCGGCCTGGCTCGTCGTCGGCATCCACCTGGCCGACGACAACCAGCCCCTCGGCAAGCGCCTGGTCGCCGTGCTGCTGGTGGCGGCGGTGTTCGGAGTCATCAACGCCGTGATCAAGCCGGTCGCGAAGTTCTTCTCCTTCCCGTTCATCGTCCTGACGCTCGGGCTGTTCACGATCGTCGTCAACGCGCTGATGCTCCAGCTGACGTCCTGGGTCGCCGGCGGGCTCAACCTGGCGTTCCACGTCGACCACTTCTTCTGGGACGCCCTCGTCGGCGCGGTGATCATCAGCGTCGTCAGCGTCGTCCTCGGGATCGTCCTCCCCGACAGCCGCGACTGACCCTTCCCGCCCCACCCCGCCAAGCCCTCTCTTCCTCGACCGAACGCACCAAACGGCCCGTTTCGGCCCTTCTCAGGCGCTGAAACGGGCCGTTTGGTGCGTTCGGTCGGGGCGGTGAGGCAGGATTCGCCCGCGGAACCGCCTCCAGTCGCCACGGGCCCGCGCAGCGTGGATGCGCGAGACCAGCAGGCCGGGGTTGCGGCGCAGGTCGTCCAGTCCCCAGCGCACCATCTCCAGACCGAGGTCGCGCAGTCGGTCCTCACGCTCCTTCTCGGCGATCAGGATCTCCGCCACGGCGACCTGGTGGGGGCCATCCACGAGGTACTTGCCCTTGCCATCCATCTCCGCCACCGTCGCCCCCTCGCACCAGATCCCGTCCACACGGCCGACGCGCAGATCCCACTCGTCATAGACCCACACCTGCGGCGTTGGCAGCTCCACTCCCAGCTGGTCGAGCCGCACGAAGGAGTAGGACTCGAGCCAGGTCTCCCGGCGCCCGTCCGCCAGAGCAAGACCGCGGCGGGCCAGCGGCACACCGCCCCACCGGCGTTGCACCTCGAGGTAGTCACGGACCCGCTCCTCCGTCGTCCTCTCCCGGAACAGCGCTGCGTCCACGATGGGCACCGATCCGGTCAACGGCAGGGACCTGAGGCAGTCGGCCAAGGTCCGGTCGATCGAGGTGACGATGAGGCCGGCGAGAGACTCGACCGGCGTGATCGAGGAGTCGGCGTGGTGGATGACCACCCCGCGGCGAGACTGGCGGGACCGGTGGCATGCGGTGAGGCGGGTCAGGTGCACCGGGCCAGGGGGTCCCAGCGGAAGGGGCAGGCCGTGCAGGGCGGCAGCCGACAGATGGCTGACGGCGTAGTCGGGCCCAAAGGACGTCGCCGCGGCAGCGATGTCTCGGCGATAGGCGGCATCGTAGGAAGCGAGCGCCGCCGCGCGGGAGACGTACACACCGTGGCGCACCCGTACCACCTCACCGTGCTGCACGAGCCGACGCAGCACCTTCTGCGAGATGCCGGAGGCCTCCGCGTCCTCCTTGGTGAAGGGGGACGCGAGACGTGACAGCGCGAGCGAGACGTCATGCATGACCACGACGGTGACGGGGCCCTGTGCCCGTCCACGAGCCCTCCCGACGTCTCTGTGGATGGCGTGACGAAGCGGCGACCCCATGGGGATAACTCATCCGGACGCACCACATGGCCCGAATCAGGTCCCGTCAGGGGCCGATTCGGGCCATGTGGTGCGTCCGGTGGGAGAAGAGAGGTGGGAGAAAGAGGGGGTGGGTGGGCGCTCAGACGTGGCGGCGGGAGGTGACCACGCGGAAGCGGTTGGCCACGAACGCCGCGTCGACGTAGGCCGCATTGGCCGCCGGGTTGGCGCCGGTGCCGTGGTAGTCGCTGAACGCCGCCGTCTGGTTGACGAACACCGGCCCGGTGAGGTTCTCCGAGAGCGCCACACCCGCGTCGGCCGCCGCGTCGCGCGCCTGGTCGAGCACCGTCTCCGAGGTCGAGTAGACCGCCGCCGTCATCGCGCCGTGCTCGCGGATCGTGTCGCGCATCCGCTCCAGCGACTGACCGGTGGAGTCGGTCGCGATGAGGAACGTGACCGGCCCGAAGCACTCCTGCGTGTATGCCGTGTCGTCGGCGACGTCGACAGCCACCAGTCCGGGGGTGCGCACCACCGCGTCGGGGTAGGTGGGGTGGTCGACCGCCCGCGTGTCGAGCACGACCGAGCCGCCGACCTTCGACGCCAGCTCGGGCAGGGCCCCGGCCCGGGCACGGACGTCGGCGTTGACGGTGGCGCCCAGCAGCTCGACGGCCTTGGCGTCGTCGCCGGTGAGGCGACCGATCGCCATACCGAGCTTGTCGCCGAGCTCGGCGAAGGACACGTGGCCCTCGTCGGTGTCGATGCCCTCGCGGGGGACGTAGATGTTCTGCGGCGTCGTGCACATCTGGCCGGAGTAGAGCGACAGCGAGAAGGCGAGGTTGCCCAGCACGCCGCGCAGGTTGTCGGTCGAGTCGACGACGATCGAGTTGACCCCGGCCTTCTCGGTGTAGACGAGCTTGCCGGCACCGGCCGCCTCGCGCTCCAGCCAGCCGCCGAAGCCGGGGCCGCCGGTGTAGTCGATGATCGCCACCTCGGGCCGCTCGGCGAGCTCCTTCGCCAGGCCCTCGCCGTCGTCCTCGGCCGCCAGCTGCACCAGCGCCGGGTCGAAGCCCGCGTCCCGCAGCACCGAGCGGGCCACGGCGACGCTGAGCGCCAGCGGCAGCACGGCGCGCGGGTGCGGCTTGACGATGACCGGGTTGCCCGTGGCGAGCGAGGCGAACAGCCCCGGGTAGCCGTTCCACGTCGGGAAGGTGTTGCAGCCGATCACCAGCGCGATGCCGCGCGGGACGATGCGGTAGTCCTTCTGCATCCGGATCGGCTCGCCCTTGGCCGGCTTCTCCCAGACCACCGAGGACGGCACGCGCTCCTGCTCGACGAGCGCGGCGACGACGGACTCCAGGGCCCGGTCCTGCGCGTGCGGCCCGGCCGCCTGGAACGCCATGACGAACGGCTGGCCGGTCGTGTGCATCACGGCGTTGGCCATCTCGAAGGACCGCGCGTTGATCGCGTCGATGATCTCCACGCACACCGCGGCGCGGGTCAGCGCGCCGGCGTCACGCCAGGCCGGCATCGCCGCCCGGGCGGCCGCGACCGCGGCCTCGACGTCCAGGCGGGGGTAGCGGATGCGCAGCTTGGGGCCGTAGGGCGAGACCTCGCTGCCGACGAACGAACCATCGGTCGGCTGGTCGCCGAGGCCTCGGAAGTCCTCCCCGAGCATCCCCTCGAACGCCGACTGCCCGTCGGCGGCGGCGGTCTCGCCGTAGACGCGGGGCGAGGGCGACTCGGGGTAGCGCGAGTGGAAGCTGCGGGCAGCCAGGGCCTCGCGCGCCTCCGTGAGCGCCTGGGCGTGCTTCTCGGCCAGCGGGTGCAGGGTCGGCGTCTGCGTCTGGGTCACGGCTCAATCCTAACCACGGTCTTACACGACAACGACAAAGATGCAAGCATGTGTCACATGACCTCCCCGACCGTCGAGACCCTCGACCGCCGCGCCCCCGTCGCCGTCGTCGGCGCCGGGGCCATGGGCTCGGGCATCGCCCAGGTCGCCGCCCAGGCGGGGCACCCGGTGCACCTCGTCGACGCCGTGGACGGTGCCGCCGAGGCGGCCCGCGACCGGCTGGTCGCGACGCTGGGCCGGCTCGCCGAGCGCGGGAAGATCACCCAGGACCATGCTGCCTCCGCGACGGCGAACCTGCACGTGGTGGACCGCCCCGCGGACCTGCCGCCCTGCGCCCTGGTCATCGAGGCGATCCGTGAGGACCTCGACGACAAGCGCGCCCTCTTCGCCGACCTCGCGGACGGACAGCCGGCGGACACGCTGCTCGCCTCCAACACCTCCAGCCTCGACATCGGCGCCATCGCCGACGGCCTGCCGCACCCCGGCCGCGTCCTCGGCCTGCACTTCTTCAACCCGCCGCCGCTGATGCGCCTCGTCGAGGTCATCCACGGCGAGGCCACCGACGAGGACGCGCTGTCCCGCGCGACCGTCCTGGTGCGGTCGTGGGGCAAGACCCCCGTGCGCTGCACCTCCACCCCCGGCTTCATCGTCAACCGTGTCGCCAGGCCGTTCTACGGCGAGGCCCAGCGCATGGTCGAGGCGGGCGTCGCCGACGCGGCCACCATCGACCTCGCCCTGCGCGAGCACGGCGGCTTCCGGATGGGCCCGATGGAGCTGACCGACCTCATCGGCCAGGACGTCAACCTCGCCGTCGGAACCAGCGTCTGGGAGCAGACCGGCCACGACCCGCGCTACGAGCCCACCGGCTACCAGCGCCGCCTCGTCGCCGAGGGGCGCCTCGGCCGCAAGAGCGGCCACGGCGCCTTCCGGTATGACGCGTCCGGGCAGCCGCTGGACGCCGCACCGGACGCCCAGCTCGCCCGGGAGCTCGCGACCGGGCCGGTGGCCACCAACCCGGTCGCGCGGACCGTCGCGATGCTGGTCAACGAGGCGCTGGACCTGGTCGACCGCGGCGAGGCCAGCGCCGAGGACGTCGACACCGCGATGCAGCTGGGCACCAACTACCCGAAGGGGCCGATCGCCTGGGGGCGCGAGGTCGGGCTGGACACCGTCGCCACGCAGCTGCTCGAGCTGGACACGCTGTTCCCCGGGGGCCGCTACCGGCTGAGCCCCGCCCTGGCCGCGGCGGTCCACGCGTGAGCGTCGACCTGACCCACGTCCGGCGGATGTGGGAGGACGACGACGCCTCGCGCGCCCTCGGCATGGAGGCCCTGGAGATCGCCCTCGACCGGGCCCGGGTGCGGATGACCGTCACCGACGCCATGGTCAACGGGCACGACATCGCCCACGGCGGCTACATCTTCACCCTCGCCGACTCGGCCTTCGCCCTGGCGTGCAACTCCGGCGGCCGGCTGACCGTCGCCGCCGGGGCGGACATCACCTTCGTCGCCCCCGCACGCCGCGGCGACGTGCTGGTCGCGGACGCGACCCAGCGCACGGCATACGGGCGCAGCGGCATCACCGACGTCACGGTGACCCGGGAGTCCGACGGGTCCACGATCGCGGAGTTCCGCGGCCGCTCGCGGTCGCTGCACAGCAAGGAGTGAGCCGATGAGCCTGCCCACCGTCACCCCGCGGCCGGACCTGCTCGACGAGGCCGAGCTGTGGAGCCTGGACGAGCTGCGCGCCCGGCAGCTGGAGCGGCTGCAGTGGACCGTGCAGCACGCCTACGACAACGTGCCGCACTACCGGAACGCCCTGGACGCCAAGGGGTTCCACCCCGGTGACGTGCAGTCGCTCGGCGACATCCGGCACCTGCCCTTCACGACCAAGGCCGACCTGCGCGCCAACTACCCGTTCGGGATGTTCGCGGTGCCGCGCGCCCAGGTCTCGCGCATCCACGCCTCGAGCGGCACGACCGGCAAGCCGACGGTGGTCGGCTACACCGCCGGGGACATCCGCACCTGGTCGGCCATCGTGGCGCGGTCGCTGCGCGCGGCCGGTGCCCGGCCCGGGGACGCCGTGCACGTCTCCTACGGCTACGGCCTGTTCACCGGCGGGCTCGGTGCCCACTACGGCGCCGAGGCGCTGGGCTGCACCGTCATCCCGATGTCGGGCGGGCAGACCGAGAAGCAGGTGCAGCTGATCACCGACTTCGGACCGCGCGTGATCATGGTGACCCCGTCCTACTTCCTGTCGATCCTCGACGAGATGGAGCGCGTCGGCATCGACCCCCGGGACAGCTCGCTGGAGATCGGCGTCTTCGGCGCCGAGCCGTGGACCGAGGCGATGCGCCAGGAGATCGAGCAGCGCGCCGGCATGCACGCCGTCGACATCTTCGGCCTGTCGGAGGTGATGGGCCCCGGCGTCGCGCAGGAGTGCGTGGAGACCAAGGACGGCCTGCACATCTGGGAGGACCACTTCTACCCCGAGGTGGTCAACCCGCTCACCGACGAGCCGGTCGAGGACGGCCAGGTCGGCGAGCTGGTCTTCACCTCGCTGACCAAGCAGGCGATGCCGGTGCTGCGCTACCGCACCCGCGACCTGACCCGGCTGCTGCCCGGCACCGCCCGCCCTGGCTTCCGCCGGATGGAGAAGGTCACCGGTCGCACCGACGACATGATGATCGTGCGCGGGGTCAACGTCTTCCCCACGCAGGTCGAGGAGATCGTCCTGGCGGTCCCGGGGCTCTCGCCGTACTTCCAGTGCGTGCTCACCCGCCCGGGCCGGCTCGACGAGCTGACCGTCAACGTCGAGGCCGCCCCCGACGCCGTCGACCTCGATCGCGAGGCCGTGGCGCGCGAGGTGCAGCACCACATCAAGTCGCGGATCGGCACCTCGGCCCGGGTGACCATCCTCGACCCCGGCGGCATCGAGCGCTCCGTGGGCAAGGCCCGCCGGATCGTCGACGAGCGACCGAAGTAGGCGTTTCAGCGCAGATTCGCCCATTTGCCTGCGTTCACCCGGTTTTGGCCGCTAATCTCGATGGGTCCTCGGGGGGCGAGCCGTGCATCCGGACTGCATCCGGACGCCCACCCTGCACGTCTCGAAGGAAACCCATCACCATGCGAACCACCCCCATCCGCCGTGCCCTGCTCACCCTCACGGCGGTCACCGCCCTCACCGCCGGCGCCCTGACCGGCGTCATCCACCCGGCACCGGCCCGCGCCGCGACGACGGCCCCCGTCGTCGGCAACGACATCTCGTGGCCGAACTGCCCCAAGGGCATGGGCATCCCCAGCCGGCGCAGCGAGGGCAAGCCGCTGCCCCCGGCGACGGCCCGGTTCGCCGTCATCGGCCTGACCAACGGCCCGGGCTTCATCCCCAACCCGTGCATCGCCAGCCAGGTGCGCTGGGCCAAGGCCCACCACGTGTATGCCGCCGCCTACGCCATGACGACGTACCCGACCGCCACCGAGCTGAAGGTCTGGGGGCACCACGGCCCGTGGAAGGGCACCGACCTGGCGACCCGCCTGCGCAACGCCGGCTGGTCCGAGGCCCGCTACAACGTGGCGACGATGCGCAAGGCCGGCCTGCAGAGCCCGATCGTGTGGGTCGACGTCGAGCCCTACCGCTGGGCGCCGTGGTCGCGCAGCACCTCGGGCAACCGCGCCGTGGTCACCGGTGCCGTGAAGGGCTACACCTCGGCGGGGTTCCGCGTCGGCTTCTACTCCACGTCCTCGATGTGGAAGGGCATCGTCGGCCCGGTCCGCTTCGGGCTGCCCGAGTGGCACACGTCCGGGCAGTCCACGCTGGCCGCCGCCCAGCGCACCTGCTCGGCCAGCCCGTTCCAGGGCGGCCGAGTCGTCATGGGCCAGTGGTGGTCGCCGCTGCGCGACTACGACGTGGTCTGCGCCCGCTACGCGACGCCGGTCGCGATGAAGACCTGGTTCCACAAGTACTGACCGGCAGGGGGCGGTACTGACCCGCAGGGCGCGGTACTGACCCGCCAGGGGCAGGTGCTGACCGCCGGGCGACCGGCGGCGGGAGTTGGGCGGGACGCAACGGCACGCAATACGGTGTCGGCATGCGCGTTCTCGTCAGCGGAGGGGCCGGCTACATCGGCTCCCACACGGTCATCCAGCTCATCGCCGCCGGTCACGACGTCCTCATCGTCGACAACTTCGCCAACTCGAAGCCGGCCGTCATCAACCGCCTCGAGGCGATCACCGGCGAGCACCTGCCGGTGCACGCGTTCGACCTGCGCGACCACGACAAGACCGAGCACCTGTTCGCTCACGAGCAGATCGACGCGGTGATCCACTTCGCCGGGCTCAAGGCCGTCGGCGAGAGCGTGGAGAAGCCGCTGGAGTACTACGAGAACAACCTGGTCTCGACCTTCTCCCTGGTGCGGGCGATGTCGCGCCACGACGTGCACAGGCTCGTCTTCTCCTCCTCGGCCACGGTCTACGGCACCGACCAGGAGGCCGCCACCGAGGACCGCCCGACCTCGGCCACCAACCCCTACGGCTGGACCAAGGTCATGCAGGAGCAGATCCTGCGCGACATCGCCGCCGCCGACCCGACGATGCGGGTCGCCCTGCTGCGCTACTTCAACCCGGTGGGCGCCCACGCCTCAGGCACCATCGGCGAAGACCCGCAGGGCATCCCGAACAACCTCATGCCGTTCATCGCCCAGGTCGCGGTGGGCCGCCGCGAGAAGCTGCAGGTCTTCGGCGACGACTACCCGACGCCGGACGGCACCGCGCTGCGCGACTACATCCACGTCGAGGACCTCGCCGCCGGCCACGTCGCGGCGCTGAACAAGCTGGCCGCCACCGACGAGCCGGTCAGCACCTGGAACCTCGGCACCGGCAAGGGCTCCAGCGTCTTCGAGATGCTGCACGCCTTCGAGCGGGCCATCGGCCGCGAGCTGCCCTATGAGGTGGTCGGCCGCCGCGCCGGCGACATCGCGGTCTCCTACGCCGACCCCTCCCGGGCCAACGCCGAGCTGGGCTGGAAGGCCAACCGCACCATCGACGACATGTGCGCCGACTCCTGGCGCTGGCAGGAGCAGAACCCCACCGGCTTCCCGGACGCCTGAGCCCCCCGCGGCTCCCACGACGGGCCGGTCCTCCACCCGGAGGACCGGCCCGTCGTCATACCAGGGCCCTTGCAGAGCACCGGTGACCGTGGTCCCGGCCCCTGAGGACCTTGGTCCGGCGACGGCCGCGGTGATCTCCGCCACGGTTGTCCCGGAGGCTGCGACGGGGGTTCTACTACCGGTCGTAGTATCTACTACGTCCGGTAGTAAATGACCGATCGCGGGAGCGCGCCTTGGACACCGTCGACATCGCCCGATGGCAGTTCGCCATCACGACCGTCTACCACTTCTTCTTCGTCCCCGTGACGATCGGCCTGTCCGCCGTCGTCTTCGGGATGCAGGTGGCCTGGCTGCGGACGCACAAGGACGAGTACCTGCGGCTGACCAAGTTCTTCGGCAAGCTCTTCACGATCAACTTCGCGATGGGCGTGGTCACCGGCATCGTGCAGGAGTTCCAGTTCGGGATGAACTGGAGCGACTACTCCCGCTTCGTCGGCGACATCTTCGGCGCCCCGCTGGCGATCGAGGCGCTGCTCGCGTTCTTCCTCGAGTCCACCTTCCTCGGCCTGTGGATCTTCGGCTGGGACAAGCTCCCCCGCAAGCTCCACGCCGCCTGCATCGGGCTGGTGCACGTCGGGACGCTGATGTCGGCCTACTTCATCCTCGCCGCCAACTCGTGGATGCAGCACCCGGTCGGCTACCGCTACAACCCGGTCACCCACCGCGCCGAGCTGACCGACTTCGTCGCCGTCCTGACCAACAAGGTGCAGCTGGTGACGTTCCCGCACACCGTCATCGCGTCATACATGGTCGGTGGCGCGTTCGTCATGGCCGTCGGCCTGTGGCACGTGCTGCGCCGCCGCACCCCCGGCGACGAGCGCCCGATGTACCGCACCGCCACCCGCGCCGGAGCCTGGGTGACCCTTGCGTCCGCCCTCGCCGTCATGGTGACCGGCGACCTGCAGGGCAAGGTCATGACCGAGGTGCAGCCGATGAAGATGGCCGCCGCCGAGGCGCTGTACACGACCTCCGCGCACAACGCGCCGTTCTCGCTGTTCACGATCGGCTCGCTCGACGGCAGCCAGGAGAAGTTCGCCGTCACGGTGCCGAGCCTGCTCAGCTTCCTCGCCACGGGCCACTTCGACGGCCGGGTCCAGGGCATCAACGAGCTGCGCCGGTCCTACCAGCAGACGTACGGCGCCGGCGGCATCGACGGGCTGACCGGGACCTCGGGCTACACGCCGGTCATCCCGGTGACCTACTGGTCGTTCCGGCTGATGATCGGGCTCGGCATCGCGGCCACGATCCTCGCCCTGGCGGTGATCTGGTCCACCCGGCGCGGTCGCCTGCCGGTCGACCGCCGCTGGCTGTGGGCCGTCTACACCGTGCCGCTGATGCCGTTGTTCGCCAACAGCTTCGGCTGGATCTTCACCGAGATGGGCCGGCAGCCGTGGATCGTCTTCGGCGTCATGACCACCGCCCATGGCGTCTCCCCGGGCGTCTCCGCCGGCGAGATGTGGACCTCGGTCATCGTCCTGACCCTGCTCTACGGCGTCCTCGCCGTCGTCGAGCTGAAGCTGCTGCTGCGCTACATCGCCAAGGGCGCCGAGCCGGTCACGCCCCCGGTGCTGCCCGCCGACCGGGACGAGGACGCCCCCCTCGTCTTCGCCTACTGAGCGCCCACCAGGAACGGGAGAACAACGACCATGGAGCTCACCACCGTCTGGTTCATCCTCATCGGGGTGCTGTGGACCGGCTACTTCGTCCTCGAGGGCTTCGACTTCGGCGTCGGCATGCTCATGCCGGTGCTGGGCCGCGGCGAGGACGGCGAGACCCGCAAGCGCGTGCTGCTCAACACGATCGGCCCGGTCTGGGACGGCAACGAGGTGTGGCTGCTGACCGCCGGCGGCGCGACCTTCGCGGCGTTCCCGCACTGGTACGCCACGATGTTCAGCGGGTTCTACCTGCCGCTGCTGCTCATCCTCGTCGCGCTGATCGTGCGCGCGCTCGGCTTCGACTACCGCGGCAAGGTCGACGACCCGGTCTGGCGCCGGCGCTGGGACGCGGCGATCTTCGTCGGCTCCCTGGTGCCCGCCCTGCTGTGGGGTGTGGCCCTGACCAACCTGGTCCGCGGCGTGCCGATCAACGCCGCCAAGGAGTACACCGGCAACCTGTTCACCCTGCTCAACCCGGTCGGGCTGCTCGGCGGGCTGACGACGGTGGCGCTCTTCCTCACCCACGGCGCCGTGTTCGTCGCCCTCAAGACCGAGGGCCCGGTCCGCCACGACGCCCGGCGCCTGTCCCTGCGCCTCGGCGCCGTCGCCGCGGTGCTGGCCGTGGCGCTGCTCGGGATCCTCAACGCGCAGACCGGTTCTGCCGCCTCGTGGGTCGCGGCCGGCGTCGCCGCGGTCGCCCTGTTGGCCGGCCTCGCCGCCTCGGCCCGCGACCGGGAGGGCTGGGCCTTCATCGGCACCTTCATCGCCATCGGCGCCGCGGTCGGCTCGCTGTTCCTGGCCCTCTTCCCCGACGTGATGCCCAGCTCGACGAACCCCGCGTTCTCGCTGACCGTCACGAACGCCGCGAGCACGGCATACACGCTGAAGATCATGACGGTCGTTGCCGCGGTGTTCACCCCGCTGGTGCTGCTCTACCAGGGCTGGACCTACTGGGTGTTCCGCAAGCGGATCGGCACCCGGCACATCCCCTCGGCCGGCGGGCCGACGCCCGCGGCACCGACCACCCCCACCGCCCCGGCCACGCCTCCGGCCCCCGCGCCCACCCGCTGATGCGCCCGTTCGACCCACGCCTCGTGCGCCTCCTGCCGGCCTCCCGCCGGCCGGTGGCGGCGCTCGGCGCGCTCGGCGTGGCCCAGGGCGCGGCCACGGTGGCCACGGCGTTCGCGATCTCCGCCCTCGTGGTCGCGGTCGTGGACGGCACCCCGCTGGCCGGCCCCGCCCTGGCGATGGCCGGCCTGTTCACGGCCCGCGCCCTGCTCGCGGCCGCCATCGAGGCGACCGCCGGGCGGGCCGGCACGACGGTCTCGACCGGGCTGCGCGAGAAGCTGCTCGCCACCTGGCTCACCCGGCCGGCCGAGGACCGGCCCGAGGCGGCCCGCGCGCACACCCTCGCCACCGAGGGCGCCACCAGCATCGAGCCGTATGTCGCGCGCTTCCTCCCGGCCCTGGTCCAGGGAGCCGTCCTGCCGGTCCTCGCCATCGCGACGATGGCGGTGGTCGACTGGCCGAGCACGGTGGTCGTGGTGCTGACGGTGCCGCTGCTGCCGCTCTTCGCGGCCCTCATCGGCCGGACCACCGCCGACGCGACCGCCACCCGGTGGCGGGCGCTGGCCACCCTGTCCGGGCACTTCCTCGACGTCGTGCGCGGGTTGCCGACCCTCGTCGCGTGGGGCCGCGCCGAGGCGCAGGCCGAGACGATCGGCGCCGTCAGCCAGCGGCACCGCCGGGCCACGGTGCAGACGCTGCGGCTGGCCTTCCTCAGCTCGGCGGCGCTGGAGCTGCTGGCCACGATCTCGGTCGCGCTCGTCGCCGTGACGGTCGGCCTGCGGCTGGCCGGCGGGTCGATGCCGCTGGGCGTCGCCATGACCGTGATCCTGCTCGCCCCGGAGGCCTACTGGCCGATCCGGCGGGTCGGCGCGGAGTTCCACACCGCCGCCGACGGCGCCGCCGCGCTGGCCGAGTCCCTCGGCGAGCTGCAACGCCCCGCGGGTCGGGTGGACGCCCCCGCCGGCCGCGGCCCCGCCGCCCGTGCCACCCACCTGGCCTACCGCCACCCCGGCGCCGCGCACGACACGCTGGCCGGGCTCGACCTCGCCGTCGGCCGGGGGCTGACCGTCGTCTCCGGGCCCTCCGGCTGCGGCAAGTCGACCCTGCTGGAGCTGCTCGCCGGGCTGCGCACACCGACCGCGGGCGAGCTCTCCGCCCCGGCGGCGCACCTGGTCACCCAGACCCCGTTCCTGGCCGCCGGCACCGTCCGCGACAACCTCCTCCTCGGCGCTCTGCCCGGCCAGGGCGACCAGCGGCTGTGGGAGGCCCTGCGGGCCGTTGGCCTCGACGGCCTCGTCGCCGGCCTGCCCCACGGGCTCGCGGCCCGCATCGGGGACGACGGCTTCGGCCTGTCCGCGGGCCAGCGGGCCCGGCTCGCCCTGGCCCGCGCGCTGCTCAGCCCTGCGCGGCTGGTCCTGCTGGACGAGCCGACCGCTCACCTGGACCCCGGCGCCAGCGCCCTCGTGCACGAGGCGATCCGCGAGCTGGCCGACACCCGGGCGGTCGTGGCGGTCACCCACCGCCCCGAACTGCTGGCCCAGGCGGACCAGCACGTCACGCTGCGGCCGCAGCCGCTGGAGGTGGCCCGGTGACCGAGCGCCGCCAGGCCCCGAGTCGCGCGATCATCCGCGCGGCCCTCATCGGTGCCGCCGCCACCGCCTGCGGCATCGCCCTGACCGCGACGGCCGGGTGGCTGATCGTCTCGGCCAGCGCCCGTCCCGTCATCCTCACCCTGCTGACCGCCATCGTCGCCGTGCGCGCGTTCGGCATCGCCCGCCCCGCCTTCCGCTACCTCGAGCGGCTGCGCTCCCACGACGCGGCCCTGGCCGACCTCGCGGACCGGCGCACCACGGCATACCGCAGGCTGGTCCCCCTCACGCCTGCCCGCCTCGGGAGGCGCGGACGCGCGGAGGTGCTGACCGGGGTCGTGCACGACCTCGACGACGAGGTCGACGCCCAGGTGCGGGTCACCGTGCCGGTGGTCTCCACGATGGTCGCCGGCGTGCTCGCGGCGGCCCTGACCGCGCTGGTCGACACCGGCGCCGGGCTGGCCGTGGCGGCCGAGGTGGGCCTCGCCGCCCTGCTCGCCCAGCTCCTGTGGCGGGCCGAGCGCGACACGTATGTCGTGTCGCTGCGGGCCCGCGCCGAGGTCGCCCGGGTGGCGGCCCTGGTCACCGGCAACGCCCTGGAGCTGCAGGCGATCGGCGGCACCGCACAGTCCGCGGCGTGGCTGCGGGCGGCCCACGGCGACCTCGCCCGGGCCACCGCCCGGCAGTCACGGGTGCGCGCGCTCGGCGCCGGCTCGATGCTGCTGCTCACCGCCGCAGCCACGGTCGGGACCGCGGCCCTCGTCGTGCCGGCAGGCCTCGGGGCCCCCGTCGCCGCCCTGCTGGTGCTGACACCGCTGGCCGTCGGCGACGCGCTCGGGGTCCTGCCCGACGCCATGGGCGCCCGGGCGCGCGCCGACGCGGCGAGCGTCCGGCTCACCGAGCTGCTCGACCAGCGACCCGCGGTCGACGCCAAGGGAGACTGGCCGGTGCCGACGGCGCCCGGCACGGTCCCCCGGCTGCGCCTGCAGCACGTGACCGCCTCGTGGACCGAGGGACGGCACTGCCACCTCGGCCCGGTCGAGCTGGAGCTGCCGCCCGGCGAGCACGTCGCCGTCGTCGGCGCCAACGGCTCCGGGAAGTCGACGCTGCTGGCGGTCCTGGCCCGCGCCCTGGACCCGCGCTCGGGGACCTACACCCTCGGCGGGGACGACGTCCGCGGGCTCGACCTGGAGCAGACCCGGGCGCTGTTCGCCGTGGTCGACGACAACCCGCACGTGTTCGCCACGACCCTGCGGGAGAACCTGCGCCTGGCCCGCCCCGGCTGCACCGACGACGAGGTCGGCCGGGCGCTGCTCGACGCCGGGCTGGGGCACTGGCTGGCCGGGCTGCCCGAGGGCCTCGACACCCTCCTCGGCGCCGGCGGGCGCGGGGTCTCCGGCGGCGAGCGGGCCCGGCTCGGCCTGGCGCGCGCCCTGCTGTCCGGGCGTCCGGTGCTGCTGCTCGACGAGCCAGTGGCGCACCTGGACCACCCGACCGCGGTGGCCGTCGTCGCGGACCTGCTCGACGCGACCCGGGACCGGACCGTGGTGATGGTCAGCCACCGCCCGGACGGGATCGAGGGCTTCGACCGGGTCGTCGACCTCAGCGGGAGCGCCCACCGGGCCGAGGTAGGTTCCTGACATGGCCACGTCCCCCACCCCGCGGCTCGGCGAGCTCGAGCGCGCCGTGATGGAGCACCTGTGGGCGCACGCCGAGGCCGGCGCCGGCCCGGTCACCGTCCGGGAGGTGCACGACCACGTCGGCGCCGAGCGCGAGCTGGCCTACACGACGCTGATGACCGTGCTGGACCGCCTGGCCAAGAAGGGCATGGTCGAGCGCGAGCGCGACGGCCGGGCGTGGCGCTACGCACCCGTGGGCTCCCGCGAGCAGCTCACCGCCCGGGCGCTGCGGGACACCCTCGGCGGGCTGGAGTCCCCCGACCGCCGCGCCGCGATGCTGCACTTCCTCGACGAGGCCTCCCCCGAGGAGGTCGACGACCTGCGCGCCGCCCTCGCCCAGCTCGAGGCGCGCCAGGCACCCGGCGCCGCGCCGGCCTGACCGGTGCTGGTCGTCGGCGCGCTGGTCCTGCTGGCCGTCACCCTGGCGTGGCCGGCACCTCGCGTCATGGCCCGGCGCACCGGCTTCCGGCGCTCGCCCCGCGCGGCCCTGGTGGTCTGGCAGTGCGTGTCCCTGGCCGCCGTCCTGTCCGCCGTCGCGGCCGGGCCGGCCCTGCTCCCGGCGACGACCCGCACCGGTGCCGGTCGCGCCTTGGTGACCGTCCTCGCCCTGGCCGTGTCGGCGGGGATGGTGCTGCGGCTGCTCTACGCCGGGCACCGGGTCGGCACGCGACTGCGGGCCGTGCGCCGGGAGCACCGCGAGCTGGTCGACCTGCTCGGGACGCCCGGCGGCCGGGACACCGGCGGCCGGGACACCTACCCCTCCGCCCCGGGGTGGGAGGACGGCTCGGTGAGGGTGCTCGCGCACCCCACGCCCACGGCATACTGCCTGCCCGGCCTGCACCAGCGGGTCGTGCTGACCGAGGGCGCGCTGCGCTCCCTGCCGCCGCAGCAGCTGGCGGCGGTGCTGGCGCACGAGCGCGCCCACCTGCGGGCGCGGCACGACCTGGTCCTGGAGTTCTTCACCGTGCTGCACCAGGCGGTGCCCGGGTTCCTGCGCTCGGAGGCCGCCCTGGCGGAGGTGCGCCTGCTCGTGGAGGTGCTCGCCGACCGGGTGGCCGTGCGCGCCGCCGGGGTGGCCCCGGTGGCCCGGGCCCTGCTCACGCTGGCGCAGGGCGGCCACCCCGAGGCGGCGATGGCCGCGGGCGGCTCGACGGCGCGGGCCCGGATGGAGCTGCTCGTCGACGCCCACCGGCCCGGGCCGTGGCTGCCGGTCGTGATGTACGCCTTCGGGGCGGCCGTGCTGGCCCTGCCGGTGGTGCTCGTGGCGGTGGCCTTCAGCGGTTAGCCGGCGGCGCCTGCCGCGGTCACCGCACGGCGACGCCGTGGCGGCTGCCGCGCGCGCCCACGCCGATCCCCGTGCCGGGGTCGCGGCGCAGCACCAGCACGGTGGCGTCGTCCTCGGCGGAGGGGTCCCGGCAGTCCTGGATCAGGCTCGCGCACAGGCGAGTGGCCTCCCCACCGCCCTGGACGACGGCGACGAGACGGGCCAGCCCGGTCTCGAGCGGCTCCGCGCGTCGCTCGACCATGCCGTCGGAGTAGAGCACCAGCGCCGCTCCCGGCGCGACCTGGACCCGGACCTCGGCAGGAACCGGCATCTCGGCCAGGGCCCCCAGCGGCGGGCTGGGCTCGACCGGGAGGATGACGGCGTCCCGGCCCGGTGGGGCGAGGCAGACGGGAGGGTGGCCCGCCGAGGCGATCCTCGCCTCTCCCGTCGCGGGGTCGACGACCGCGATGGTGGCGGTGGCGAACACCGTCGGGAGCAGCTCGCCCGCAAGCCGGCTCAACCGCTGGAGCACCCGTCCGGGGCTGGGTTCCTCGACCAGGTAGGCACGCAGCCCGTTGCGCAGCTGCCCCATGGGGCCCGCCGCATCGAGGCCGTGCCCGGCGACGTCCCCCATCACGCAGGCGATCCGGCCCGAGGGCAGGAGGATGGCGTCGTACCAGTCACCGCCCACGTCCCCGTCCAGCGACGGGCGGTACTCCCCCGCGAGGCTCCAGCCCGGCACGCGCGGTAGGGAGTCCGGCAGCAGGCTGCGCCGCAGCGTCGCGGCGATCGAGGCGAGGTGGCGCGAGCGGGCGTAGAGCGCGTTCACCAGGTCCCTGCGGAAGTCCGTGGCCAGCACCACGTCCGTGGGGGTCCACGGCTCAGCCTGGTCCTGGACGATCTCCTGCCACCGCTCGAAGGACCGGCGCGGGCCGATCCGCACCTCGTCACCCTCGGCGATGGCCAGGGCCTTGTTGTGCGGGTCCCCGCCCCAGCTGATGGTGTGCACCAGCTCCGGCCGGAACCACGCCACGAACTGGCGTCCCGGCAGGCGCACCATCAACGCCCCGCACATCGTGTCCTTGTACGCCGCCAGCCCGGCCAGCACCCCGGGGACGGAGTCCAGCCGCAGCACGTCGGTCTCCGCGGCCAGCAGGTACCCCGCCAGAGGACCGAGCGCCGACGTGGGCGGGACGGTGCCGACGGAGGCCTCGATCCCCTCCAGCGAGACGACGGCACCCTCCGACGGGATGAGGTCCAGGACGGTGACGGGGTCCTCGGTCAGCGACAGCGCCGCCGGCCGGGTCTCGTTGGTCGCCGCGGCCGTCAGGCGCACCTGGACCGCCCGGGCCTCGCGGACCCGGTTGCCCTCCGCCAGGCGCACGGCCTCGGCGAGGCGCAGCGAGAGCGACTGGCCGAGCAGCTCCGCAGCCACCCGGGTCTCGTACGGCGGCCGGTGCGGGCCCGCGTAGTGGTGGCAGGCGATCAGCCCCCACAGCTCGTCCCGGTCCAGCAGCGAGATCGACATCGAGGCACGGACGCCCATGTTGCGCAGGTACTCCAGATGGATCGGCGAGACGCTGCGCAGCATCGAACGACTCAGGTCCAGGGGCGTGCCGGTGAGCGGGTTCTGCGCCGGGACCAGCGGGGAGGGCCGGTAGCCGGCGTCCACGATCAGCCTCAGCCAGTTGCGCCGGTACAGCGCCCGGGCCTGCGAGGGGATGTCGGAGGCCGGGTAGCGCAGGCCGAGGAAGGTGTTCAGGCCCTCGGCCCTGTCCTCGGCAACCACCTCCCCGTTCCAGTCCCCGTCGAAGCGGTAGACCATGACGCGGTCGAAGCCGGTGAGGCGTCGCACCTCCTCCACCGCGATCGCACAGAGCTCGTGCAGGTCCGTGGTGCGGGTGATCCGTGCCAGGGCCGCACGCGTCAGGCCGAAGCTGTTCGGGACGGTCAGTGGTCCGTCGGCCGGCTCGATCTCGAGCACGAGGAGGCCGTCGGACCGGTGCACCACGGCATCGACCTCGACCGGCTCGCCACCCATGCTCACGGCTCCGGACACCTGCCGGGGCTCCGCCGTCCCGCCGGCGGCAGCGGCGAAGGCCACGGCGCCGGCGAGCGCGCCGGGCATGACCTCCCCGAGCGTCCGCCCGAGGACGTCACCCGGCCCGAGCCCCAGCAGAGCTGCGCAGTTCCCGGACGCGACCTGCACCACCAGTCCCGGCTCGGAGCAGGCGAGCAGCACCCCGTGGGGCTGGATGGACCCCGGGATGTGGATCGGCTCCCGCTCACAGTTGGACAGGTCGACCGCCTGCGACGGGTCGAGCAGCTCGCTCATGGTCCCGCCCGGGGACCCAGCAGCCACTCACCCAACCCGTGGAACACCGCACGGGCCGACACCAGCACGGCATCGCTGCGCTCGACGTCGTCCCCGACCCACGCCGTCGTGACCGCCGCCCACCGGCGCCACTGACGGTTGACGTCGCCGTCGTAGCAGGAGAAGAACGACAGGGCGGCGACCGGGACCTGGCCCCCGCGCAGCCGTGCCGCGATCACGGCGCCGCCCCGGGTGGCGCCCTCGACGACGTACAGCGCTCCCAACGCCTGTGCCGTCGTCGCGACCGGAGGGACGTCCGGGCACAGGGGCAGCCGGCCGATGTCCCGCGGGCCGCATCCCACCGCCCGCAGGTCGGAGTCGATGAGGTGGAGCTTGCGACGGGCCGGCCAGTCGAGCAGCCCCTCCCTCTCGTGCCAGGTGTCCAGCGCCGGCTCCAGGAGGGCGTAGTAACCACGGAACCGGCCCAGGACGTGGCGGTAACGCTCCCGCGAGAGCGAGCCGTCCAGGAGGTGGAGGCCCGTGTCGACGCGCTCGTGGGCCTCGCGCGTCTCTTCCCTCAGGCGCAGCGTCACCGGCGCGAGGACGTCGCAGTCAGGCCAGGTCACGTCAGGGTCCGTGCACGCGGGCCGCCGTCGACCGCCGCACGTGCTGCCACGCCCCCGCCTCGGCGGTGGCGGCCCACGGCCCAGGCGGGAACCGACACCTTCAACCATCGGCGGTCCCCGCGGGTGGCACCACGGGCCAATGGTCCCGGCGGCAGGACGGGACGATCGGCCGGTGGCGTGCACCCGCGCCCGGGCGCACGATGGGTCGGAGCGCCTCACCGCTACGCCGACGGAAGGAGTCACCGTGAGCCCGTCCCCCGACGACAACGTCGAGCAGGAGGTCCCCGAGCCCGACGCCGCCGAGCAGCAGGAGCCGTGGCGCCAGGAGCCCGAGGACGAGGAGGCCGAGGCCGACGCCGACCGCCCGCTGACGAGCGTGCCGGACGACGCCAACGAGGCCGACGTGATCGAGCAGAGCCAGGGCCTGCCGGACGACGAGGACTTCTACGCCGGAGCGGCCGCCGAGCCGGAGTGACCGGGGCGCTCCGCACCGCGGGGACCTTCGCCTCTGACCCCGAAGCGCCCGCGCCGCGACCCTGCGGACATGACGTCCACCACGGCGTCCTCGCCACCGGTCGCCACCCCGCCGCCCGCCACGGGCGTGCTGGAGGCCATCGCCCTGACCAAGCGGTATGGCGCCGCCGTGGCCCTGGACGCCTGCTCGCTGCGGGCCGTCCCCGGGCGCCTGCTCGGGCTGCTCGGCCCCAACGGCGCCGGCAAGACCACCCTGATGCGCGCCGTCCTCGGCCTGGTCCGGCCCGACGCGGGCGCGATCAGCTGGGACGGGCGCCCGATCGACGACGAGGCCCGGCGGCGGGTCGGCTACATGCCCGAGGAGCGTGGGCTCTACCCGGCGATGCGGGTGGGTGAGCAGGTCGTCCACTTCGCCCGGCTGTCCGGGCTGGGCCACCACGAGGCGCGGGTGGCCGCCGCCGTGACGCTGCAGCGGGTGGGCCTGGCCGACCAGGGCGACCGGCGGGTGGACCAGCTCTCGCACGGCAACCAGCAACGTGCCCAGCTCGCCGTCGCGCTGGCCCACGACCCGGCGCTGCTGGTGCTGGACGAGCCGTTCGCCGGGCTGGACCCGTTGGGGGTGGACCACCTCGGCCAGGTGCTGCAGGAGCTCGCCCGCGACGGCCGCACCGTGGTCTTCTCCAGCCACCAGCTCGACCTCGTGGAGGACCTCTGCGAGGACGTCGTGATCCTGGACGCGGGCCGGGTGGTGCTCTCCGGCGCGCTCGCCGACCTGCGCGCCGCCACCCGCCGCCGACACGTCGAGGTCGTCCTCGCCCGGGACGACGCCCCCGCTCCGGTGGCCTGGCCCGTGCCCGAGGGAGCCGTGGTGCAGCAGGCCGACGGGCACGGGGTGCGCCTGCTCGTGGACCGCGACGCCGACCTCGGTCCGCTGCTGGGCGCTGCCCGCGGCGCCGGCGAGCTGGTGCGGTTCACCTTCGACGCCCCCTCCCTGGAGGAACTGTTCCGCGAGGCGGTGGGGCGGTGACCGGGCGGGGTGCCCGCGCGTCGGCCGTGCGCGCGCTGGTGGTCGCCCGCCGCGAGATGGTCACCCGGGCCAGGACCACGGCCTTCCGGGTCACGACCATCCTGCTCATGGTGGGCGTCGCCGCCGCGATCGCCGTGCCGGCGGCGCTCAGCGGCGGCCGCACGACCTACACCGTGGCCGTGACCCCGGGCCCGGACCGGGCCTCCCTCGTCTCCGCCCTGCACGGTGCCGCCTCGGCGGCCGGGGTGCGCGTGCGGGTCAGCGACCCCGTCGACCGGGCCGCCGCGGTGGCGGCCGTGCGCTCGGACCGGGCAGCCGCCGCGCTCGTCGGCACCGCCGAGGTCGTCTGGAAGGGCCCCGAGGACCGGACCCTGGGCCCGGTCCTGACCTCCGCCCTCACCCAGGTCACGATCGTGCGCCGGGCCACCGCGCTCGGGATCGACCCGGGCCGGCTCCCCGCCCTGCTGGCACCGGTCGCGCCACGGGCCACCCGTCTCGACGCCGGGCGGGAGGGCGGACCGGCGTACTTCGTGGCCCTCGTCGGGGTCGTGCTGCTGTTCACCGCGATCAACGTCTACGGCGCCCAGGTGCTCGGCGGCGTCGTGGAGGAGAAGTCCAACCGCGTCGTCGAGGTGCTCCTTGCCCGGCTGCGCCCGACCGAGCTGCTGGCCGGCAAGGTCCTCGGCATCGGCCTGCTCGGGCTGGCCCAGCTGCTGGTCCTGGCCCTCACCGCCGGCATCACGCTGCGGCTGACAAAGCCCGCGGACCTGCCGTCGACGACCGGCTGGACCATCTCCGGCGTGCTGCTGTGGTTCGTCCTGGGGTTCGCGTTCTACAGCGTGCTCTACGCCGCCCTCGGGTCACTGGCCTCACGGCCGGAGGACGCCCAAGCCGCGGTGATGCCGCTGTCGATGCTGCTGATCGGGGTCTACCTCGCGGCGTTCGCCGCCACTGCGACCCCCGACGCCCCGTGGGCCACGGTGCTGTCCTTCCTGCCGCCGACCGCGCCGCTGTTCATGCCGGTCCGCGCCAGCCTGACCGTCGTGCCGGTCTGGCAGGTCGCCGCGGCCGTGGCGAGCACCCTGGCCGGCACGGTGCTGCTCGTGCGGGTCGGCGGCCGGCTCTACCGCGGAGCCATCCTGCGCACCGGCGCCCGGGTCCACCTCACCGACGCCTGGCGCGGCTCCGCGGCCCACTGACCTGACGTCCGCGCCTTACGCAAGCAGTGGTCGCTGGAGGGGCCGTTCCAGGGGAGCGCAGCGACACCACCCTGCGCAAAGGGCCCTCAGCCGCGCGAGAGCGCGGTCCGCAGCCGGTATGCCGTGAGCCGGGCCAGGTGCCGCAGCGCGGCTCCCCGGCACGGCCCGTTCCAGATCACCACGTCCTCGAACGCGTGCGCCCCCGGCCGGTCGGCGACCGAGCGGGCCGCGTCCCGGACCGCCACGAGCTGCCCCACTGTCATCGGCAGCGGCGCCTCCTCCGGCTGCCACGTCGCGCCGACCGGGTAGTCCCGGCCCGGGGTCGACGTCATCTCGACGTGGCAGCCCAGCACTGCGGTGACCGGCCGGCTCGAGCTCAGGTCGACCAGCCGGTCCAGGCTGTCGAGGAACGCGGGCATGTCCCGCACGTAGAGCCGCCCCGGGTAGACGGTGTCGCCGGTCAGCAGCCACCCGGTCCACGGGTCGTGGACCGCGACGGAGGTCTCCTGGTGGCCCGGGATCCCGGTCACCTCCAGCACCCGGCCGCCCAGGTCGAACGGGACGACCTGCGCCGGCCAGGACGTGAACCCGAAGAAGGCCTGCACCGCGTCCACGTCCGTGGCGACCACGGTCACCCCCGGCCGGCCGAGGAACTGCGCATCGCCGGCGACGTGGTCCCTGTGGGCGTGGGTGTGCGCCACCACCAGCTCGTAGTCCTCGCGCGGGTGCTCGCGCAGCCACGCCACGACCAGGGCCTCGACGGTGTCGGCGACCGGGAACCGCGCCGGGTCGGCTGTCGCGCCGGTGTCGAACAGCACCGCCCGCTCGTTGCCGAACAGCAGGAACAGGAACGGCCCCTCGAAGTGCACGTCCTTGCTCTGGCGCAGCACCGCGGTGTGCCGGTCGGCCCAGTGCACCTGCACCGGAGGGTCCGTGTGCCCCCGCCGCGACCCGTGCACCCACGCCACGTCGAGGTCCGTCGGGACCGGTGTCCCGGCCGTGAAGTCGACCCGTCCGGGCTCCACGCGACCTCCTCGCCACCCCCTCGGGGTGGCCATCCAGCGGACCTGCGGCACGGCATACCGGCGGCGTGGTCCACAATCGGTGACCATGACTGCAGTTGAGACCGACATTCTCGCCGTCGCCCGCGAGCAGGTGCTGGAGCGCGGCGAGGCGCTGCGCTACGAGCAGATCCTCGCGGTGCTCAACACCCCGGACGAGCAGCTCGAGGCGCTGCTGGCGCTCGCCCACGAGGTCCGGATGAAGTACAACGGGCCCGACGTCGAGGTCGAGGGCATCGTCTCGCTCAAGACCGGCGGCTGCCCCGAGGACTGCCACTTCTGCAGCCAGTCCGGCCAGTTCACCTCCCCGGTGCGCTCGGTGTGGCTGAACATCCCCGAGCTGGTCAAGGCCGCCAAGCAGACGCGTGAGACCGGTGCGTCCGAGTTCTGCATCGTCGCCGCCGTGCGCGGGCCGGACGAGCGCCTGATGAGCCAGATGCGCGAGGGCGTCAAGGCGATCCACGCCGAGGTCGACATCCAGGTCGCCGCCAGCCTGGGCATGCTCACCCAGGAACAGGTCGACGACCTGCGCGACATGGGTGTGCACCGCTACAACCACAACCTCGAGGCCGGCAGGTCCTACTTCCCCCAGGTCGTCACCACCCACACGTGGGAGGAGCGCTGGGAGACCTGCCAGATGATCAAGGACTCCGGCATGGAGCTGTGCTGCGGTGGCCTGGTCGGCATGGGCGAGACGGTCGAGCAGCGCGCCGAGCTCGCCGCCCAGCTCGGGGAGCTCGAGCCGCACGAGGTGCCGCTGAACTTCCTCAACCCGCGCCCCGGCACGCCGTTCGGCGACCTGCCGATCATGGAGGCCAACGACGCGCTGCGCACCATCGCGGCGTTCCGCCTGGCCCTGCCGCGCACGATCCTGCGCTACGCCGGCGGCCGCGAGCTGACCCTGGGCGACCTGGGCACCCGCGACGGCCTGCTCGGCGGCATCAACGCCGTCATCGTCGGCAACTACCTGACGACCCTGGGCCGCGACCCCAAGGACGACCTGTCGCTGCTGGACGACCTCAAGATGCCGATCAAGGCGCTCAACGCCACCCTCTGACCGCGGTGACCACGACCGGTATGACGGGTGCCCCCGTCTGGTGCGGCCACTGCGGTGCCGCGGTGGCCGAGGGTGACCACGGCGTGTGCCGACGGGCGCTGGAGCTGGAGCCACCGCGATACTGCGTGGCCTGCCGGCGACGGATGAAGGTGCAGGTGACCCCGGGCGGCTGGAGCGCCTCGTGCGTCGAGCACGGGGTCAGCCAGGCCTCGACCTGGCAGAGCTGACCGGGCTCCGGTGAAGGGTTGACCACACTCCGGTGTGGTCAACCCTTCACCGTGTCGGCCATCGTGACGGCCATCGTGTCGGCCCCGTGTCGGCCGTCGTGTCGGCGGGAGGCGTCCCCGGACGGCGGGCCGCGTGTCACCCTGAGCGCATGGACGTGTCGTCGTCCGCAGCGACGGCATCACCGACCACGACGCCGGTGAGGTCGAGGCGCTGCTGGCCAAGGACGACGGGTTCGTCTGGGTGGACGTGCCGGAGTGGGACGAGGCGGCCGAGCACCTGCTGCGCGACGTGCTGCACTGCCACCCACTGGTGCTCGACGCGTGCCGGACGCGCAACCACGTGCCGACGGTGCACCGCTACGAGGAGCACCTCTTCGTCGTCATCCATGCCCCGCTGCAGGGCGAGGGCGGCCACGTCCACCTGCTCGAGCTCGACCAGGTCATCGGCGCCAACTACCTCGTGACCGTGCACGGCCCGCGCAACCCGGTCGTCGCCGAGGACGAGGTGACCCGCGAGACGGTGTCCGTGCACTACCGGGTGGCGCGCGGGCGGTTCCACCCCGGCAGCCCGGCCGAGCTGTCCTACGCCGTCGGCTCGGCGATCGCCCGACGCCAGCGGGCGCTGGTCAGCGCGGTCGCCGAGCGGCTGCCCGAGCTGGAGAAGGAGGTCATGGACTCCAACTTCCGCCGGCCCGAGGAGCTGCTGGACAAGCTGTTCCTGCTGCGTCACGAGCTGCTCATCGCCCGCACCATGGCGGCCCAGTCGGCCGACATCTACGCCCGGGTCCAGTCGCTGTCGCGGTTCATCGCCGAGGAGGACCGCGACCTGGCCAGGGACCTGACCGAGCAGTTCGACCGGGTGCGCAGCGTCGCCGACGGCGAGAGCCAGTTCCTCTTCGGGGTCATCGACCTCTACCAGACGCGGGTCACCACGAAGATGACCGTCGCGATGGAGCGGCTCGCGGTCATCGCCGCGATCACCCTGCCGATCACCGCCATCGCCTCGGTCTACGGCATGAACATGATCGTCAACCAGAGCACCCACGTCGGCCAGCTGCTCGCCGTGCTCGCGGTGATGCTGGCGATCAGCGGCTGGCTGCTGCGCTGGACCAAGCGCCAGGGCTGGTGGTGAGCGGTCCTCACCCGGTGCGGGGCGCTCCGGGGACGGTGCCACGCTCCTCCTCGCGGCTCAGCTGGAGCAGCACCACCGGCAGCACGAACGGCACGACGAGCAGCTCGAGCCAGTCCCACAGCGTGTTGCCGCGGAAGCCGGTCCACGCCCAGCCCAGGACGTAGCCGCCGAGGACGAGGACGACGAACACCAGCGCGGCCACGCCGAGCCCGAGCAGCCACACCATCTCCAGCCGGCGGTGGGTGCGCAGCCACAGCGGCAGCAGCGCCAGGACGACCGGCAGCACCAGCAGGTGCAGCCAGTCCCAGAGGGTGTTGCCGCGGAAGCCGGTCCACGCCCAGCCGCCGAGGTAGCCCCCGAGGCCGCAGACCGCGACCAGGCCGACCGCCCCGCCGAACGCCACCGTGTGCCGTCGTCGCACGACCATGGGGCCAGCCTCGGCACGGCGGCCGGAGCGCGGATCAACCACAAGGACGACCGGTGCACCCCGGCCTCGGTGAAGGGTTGACCACACCCGGGTGTGGTGAAGTCTTCACCAGCGCCGCCGAGCGGTTCAGCCACCGACCTCGGTGAGCCGCCGCTGCAGGAAGGCGCGCTCGGTGGCGTTGCCGGTCAGCTCCAGGGCCTGCCGGTATGCCGTGGCCGCCTCGGGCGCGCGGCCCAGCCGCCGCAGCAGGTCGGCCCGGGCGGCGGGCAGGTAGGGGTAGCCGGCGAGGGCGGCGGCGTCGAGCTCGTCGAGGGCGGCCAGCCCGGCCGCGGGCCCGTCGCGCATGGCGAGCGCCGCGGCCCGGTTGAGCGCCACGACCGGCGATGGCCAGGCCAGGAGCAGCAGGTCGTAGAGGCCGACGATCTGGCCCCAGTCGGTGTCGGCCCAGCTCGGCGCCTCGGCGTGCAGGGCCGCGATGGCCGCCTGGAGCGCGAAGCGGCCCGGCCGCCCGCCCCGCAGCGACTCGACGACGAGGGTGCGGCCGTCGGCGACCTCCGCCTCGTCCCAGCGGCGGCGGTCCTGGTCCTCCAGCAGCACGAGGGCGCCGTGCTCGTCGACCCGCGTGGCCCGTCGGGCGTCGGTGAGCAGCATCAGCGCGAGCAGCCCCCGCGCCTCGCGCTCGTCGGGCATGAGGTCGAGCAGGACGCGAGCCAGGTCCAGGGCGCGGGTGACCAGGTCGGCCCGCACGAGGGTGTCGCCCGAGGGCGCGGTGTGCCCGGTGGTGAAGACCAGGTGCACGACGGTCAGCACGGCGTCGAGCCGCTCGGGCAGCTCGTGGGCCCCGGGCACCCGGTAGGGGATCCGGGCTGCGGTGATCTTCTTCTTGGCCCGGGTGACCCGCGCGGCCATCGTGGGCTCGCTGACGAGGAAGGCCCGGGCGATCTCCGGAGTGGTCAGCCCGCAGACCAGGCGCAGGGTCAGGGCGACCTGCGCCTCCCGGGCCAGTGCCGGGTGGCAGCAGGTGAACACCAGCCGCAGGCGGTCGTCGGCGATGACGCCGGCGCCGCCCGGTTCCTCCTCGGGGGACACGTCCGGCTCGATGAGCAGCGGCAGCTTGGCCCGCAGGGTGGTGGCCCGGCGCAGCGCGTCGAGGGCCTTGCGCTTGGCCGTCGTGGTCAGCCACGCGCCCGGGTTGCGCGGCACCCCGTCCCGTTCCCACGCCTCGACCGCGGTGAGAAACGCCTCCTGGGCGCACTCCTCGGCGAGGTCGAGGTCGCGGGTGAGGCGCACCGTCGCCGTGAGCACCGCTGCCCACTCGCGCCGGTGCGCCTCGGCCAGGGCCGCCCGGACCTGGTCCCGCTCGGCAGCCAAGCGCTCAGCTCTCCTCGGGGAACTCCATGACGGGGCGGACCTCGACCCCGCCGAACGGCGCCGGGCACAGCTTGCTGATCTCGAGCGCGTGGTCGAGGTCGCGTGCCTCGATGAGGTAGAAGCCGCCGAGGGCCTCCTTGGTCTCGGCGAACGGGCCGTCGGTGACGACGTCGCCGCGGATCGAGGTGGCCGTCGCGGTCGGCTGGAGGGCGTTGCCGCCCAGGATCTGCCCGCCGAGCTCGCCCACCTGCTCGGCGAACCGGTTGTGCGCCTTCATCGCCTGCTCCCACACCGCCGGGTCGGGGTTGTCGTAGCCGGACTCGTTCTCGTAGATCAGGACCAGGTACTGAGCCATCGCGGTTCTCCTCCGCTCGAAGCTGCTCGGACATGACCTCGACGAACGGGCCGCGCCGGAATCGACAGCACCCGAAGGCAGTCGACGACCCCAGTCTCGGCGCGCGGGGCGCCGGATGCCACCACTCCGGCAGGTCCATGATCCGGGCGCTCCGGCGAGGTCAGGCCGTCGGCATCGGAGGTCTCAGCGCAGCTGCCGGTCCACGGCGGCCGCGATGTCGCCGGGCTCGACGCCCAGCGTCCGGGCGCGACCCACGAAGTCCGCGGCCAGCTCCTCCAGCCGGTGGCGCCGCTCCGACACCGGGAGCACGGCGCCGCCGACCACGGTGGTGCCGCCGCCGCGCCGCGAGCGGACCAGGCCCGCGGCCTCGAGCTCGCGGTAGGTGCGGGCCACGGTGCCCACCGCCAGGCCGAGATCAGCCGCCAGCTGGCGCAGCGGCGGCAGGCGATCCCCGGCGACCAGTTCGCCCCCCTCGATCAGGGCAGCGAGCTGCCGGCGCAGCTGCTCGTAGGGCGGCAGTGGGTCCTCGGCCGCCACCCGCAGCGTGGCCGTCACCGCGGCCCTGGCCCGCTGCCGACCACACCGCGACCGACCATCCCGGGGGCAACGATCGCCAGGGCCGACCAGGTCGCGACGGCGAGCGCGGCCGGGACGGTGAGTCCCAGCACCCAGGCCCCCACGGTCCACGCCACGGGCCGGCAGCCGATGCCGCCCAGGCCGGCCGCCGCCAGGAAGGCCACGCCGGCCAGCGGGAGCGCGACCAGCACGCCGAGCGAGCCGACCACCGCGGTGACCGACCGGCGGCGCCAGGCGTCATCCTCCAGGGGGTCACCCGGGCCGGAGCTGCGCGGGCGGAGGACCACGACGCGGAGCGCGACGAGGGCGATGCCGGCGCCGACCAGCAGGACCACGGCCAGCGGCAGGCTGTAGAAGCTGCCGGGCCAGGGGCCGTGGCTCTCGCCCATCGCGGCGGAGCAGCGCCGGAAGAGCGCGCGCCCGGACCGGCCCATGTCATCCGGGGCTGCCATGGCCGTCGTGAGCGCCAGCAGGGCCGCGAGCAGGCTGCCGGCCGTGGCCACCGTCGCCGTCAGGCCCCGCGGCAGGTAGTCCCGGACCCGGCGCACCTCCAGTGCGGCCACCCGGACCCGATCGCGGGAGACGCGCGAGCCGATCAGCTCCCCCACGACCACGCCGAGCAGGACGCCGAGCCCGAGCGCCGGGGCGCTCAGCAGGACGCCCACCCCGAGGGACCCCGAGCCGAGCACCAGCACCGCCGCGACCACCCCGACGAGCAGGCCCGCCCAGCGTGCCCCGACCATCGTCCGCCCCATCGCCATCCCCCAGCTTGTGTCAAGTCACTGATACAAGATGGAGTCTCCGTCGTCGGAATGCTTGTGTCAACCATGTGGCACAAACTGGGGGCGGTACGGCATGCAGGAGAATCGGGGGCGATGAGTGACCTCGACGCCCTGCTCGCCTTCGACCGCGACCACCTCTGGCACCCGTACTCCTCGGCGCTGACGCCCTCGACCCCGCACCTGGTCGAGTCGGCCTCCGGCGTGCGGCTGCGGCTTCGCCTGCCGTCCGGCGAGCGCCGCGAGGTCGTGGACGCGATGTCGTCGTGGTGGTGCGCGGTCCACGGGTATGCCGTGCCGCAGCTCGACGCCGCGGCCCACGAGCAGCTGTCGCGGATGAGCCACGTGATGTTCGGCGGGCTGACCCACGAGCCGGCGGTGGAGCTCGGCCGGCGGCTCATCGAGATGGCGCCGCGTCCCGAGGGGGCCGCGCGGTCGCCGCTGCAGCACGTGTTCTTCGCCGACTCCGGCTCGGTCTCGGTCGAGGTCGCACTGAAGATGGCCTGGCAGTTCCACGTCAACGCCGGGCGCCCGCGCCGCAAGATGTTCACGATCCTCGGCGGCTACCACGGCGACACGTTCGCGCCGATGAGCGTCACGGACCCGGTCGGCGGCATGCACACGCTGTTCACCGGGGTGCTGCCCGAGCAGGTCTTCGCCCCGCGCCCGCCGGCCGGCCTCGACGTCGGCCCGGACGACCCCGCGATGGTCGCGTGGGAGCGCACGACCCGGGCCCTCTACTCCGAGTTCGCCGAGGACATCGCCGCCGTCGTGGTCGAGCCGCTGCTCCAGGGCGCCGGTGGGATGCACGTCTACAGCCCGTATGCCGTGCAGGTGCTCGCGAGCCTGGCCCGCGAGCACGGCGCGCTGGTGATCTTCGACGAGATCGCGACCGGCTTCGGGCGGACCGGGACGCTGTGGGCGGCCGAGCGCTGCGGCGTGGTGCCGGACGTGATGACCGTCGGCAAGGCGCTGACCGGCGGCTACCTGACCTTGGCCGCCGTGCTGTGCACCCCGGAGGTGGCTCGAGGCGTCAGCGGCGGGGCATCCGGCGCGCTGATGCACGGGCCGACGTTCATGGCCAACCCGCTGGCGTGCGCCGTGGCCCTGGCGAGCCTGGACCTGCTCGACGCCAACGACTGGACGGCGCAGGTGGCCCGGCTCGAGGCCGGCCTCACCCGGGGGCTGAAGCCGGCCGCCGACCTGCCGCACGTCCGGGACGTGCGCGTGCTCGGCGGCGTCGGCGTCATCCAGCTCGACGAGCCGGTGCGCACCGCCGAGGTCGCTGCGGCGGCGCTGGAGCGCGGGGTGTGGGTGCGCCCGTTCCGCGACCTCGTCTACACGATGCCGCCCTACGTGAGCACCGCCGAGGACGTCGCGGCGATCTGCTCGGCCCTGGTCGGCGCCGTCGCCGAGGTCCACCCCGCCTGACCGGCAGCCGGTCCACGGGCTGACCCCGTCGGCGGCGCCGCGGCCACGGTGCGGCAACCTTGGGTGGTGAGCTGGTTCCTCGATGACCTGGCGGCCCGGGCCGCCGAGCGGGAGCGCCGGGGCCTGACCCGGCGCCTGGTGTCGCACACCCCGGCGAGCCAGGGCGGCCTGCTCGACCTGGCCGGCAACGACTACCTCGGCCTGCTGCACCGCCACGACGTGGTCGCCGGCGCGGTGGCCGCGGCCCGGCAGTACGGCGGCGGCGCGGGCGCCTCCCGCCTGGTCACCGGCTCCCTGGCCGTGCACGAGCGGCTCGAGCAGGCGCTGGCCTCGCTCATGGGCTCCCCGAGCGCGCTGGTGTTCTCCACCGGCTACGCCGCCAACCTCGGCGCGGTCACCGCGCTGACCGACGCCGACACGCTCATCGTCTCCGACGCCCACGTCCACGCCTCGCTCATCGACGCGGCCCGGCTCTCCCGCGCGAGCGTCGCCGTCGCCGCCCACAACGACCTCGCCGACGTCGAGCGCCTGCTGGCCGGCCGCACCCAGGCCCGGGCGATGGTCGTCGTCGAGTCCGTCTACAGCGTGCTCGGCGACGCCGCACCGCTGGCCGAGCTGGCCGAGCTCGCGGCCCGCCACGAGGCGGTCCTGCTCGTCGACGAGGCCCACGGCCTGGGCGTGGTCGGCGAGCGCGGCGAGGGCCTGGCCGCCAGCCTGGGCCTGTCCGGGCTCGACCACGTCGTCCTCACGGCCACCCTGTCCAAGTCCCTGGCGGCGCAGGGCGGGGTCGTCCTCGGCCACGCCGCGGTCCGCGAGCACCTGGTCAACAGCGCGCGCACCTTCATCTACGACACCGGGCTGGCCCCCGCCTCCGCCGGCGCCGCCCTCGCCGCGCTCCGGGCGCTCGACCACGACCCCGTCCTGCCGGCCCGCGTGCGCGCCAACGCCGCGACGCTGGCGCAGGCGTGCGGGGTCGACGCCCCGGCCGGCGCCGTCCTGTCGGTGCCGATGCCCGGGCCGCTCGAGGCCCTGGCCGCCGTCGCGGAGGCGGCGGAGCACGGCATACGGATCGGCTGCTTCCGTCCGCCGTCGACCCCGGACGGCATCTCCCGGCTGCGACTGACCGCGCACGCGCACCACACCCCCGAGGAGATGGACCTGGCCGCCAAGGTGCTGCGCGAGGTGACCCGTGGCTGACCTGCCCCCCGTCATCGTCGTCACCGGCACCGGCACCGAGATCGGCAAGACCGTCGTCACCGCCGCGCTGGCGGTCTCGCTGCGGCACCAGGGACTTCGCGTCACGGTCGTCAAGGCCACCCAGACCGGCCTTCAGCCCGGCGAGCCCGGCGACGTCGACGAGGTCGCCGCGCTCGCCGGGGACGTGCGCACCCGCGAGCTGCTCCGGCTGCCCGACCCCCTGGCCCCCGACGCCGCCGCCCGCGTGGCCGGCGTGGAGATCCCCACCGTGAGCGAGCACGCCGACGACGTGATGCACATCGTCAGGGACGGCGGCGCCGACGTCGTGCTGCTCGAGGGCGCCGGCGGGCTGCTCGTGCGGATGGACGCCGAGGGCGGGACGATCGCCGACCTCGGCACCGCCCTGGAGGCGCGCGGCGCGCGGGTGGGCTTCATCGTCGTGGCCCCGGCCGGGCTCGGGACGCTGAACCACAGCGCCCTGACCGCCGAGGCGCTGCGCCACCGCGGACTGGACTGCCTCGGCTTCGTCATCGGCTCGTGGCCGGAGCACCCCGACCTGGCCATGCGGTGCAACCTCGAGGACCTGCCGTCGGTCACCGACGCCCCGCTGCTGGGCTGGGTCCCCGCGGGCGCCGGGGGCTGGGAGCCGGAGCGGTTCCGCGCCGAGGCCCCGGCCTGGCTCAGGGTTGAATGACCGCATGACCCACGCCACGGCATACCGCATCTGCTTCGTCTGCTCCGGCAACATCTGCCGCTCGCCGATGGGCGAGGTCATCCTGCGCGCGCTGCTGGAGGAGGCCGGGCTGGACGGCGCGGTCGAGGTGTCCTCGGCCGGCACCGGCGGCTGGCACGAGGGGGAGGGCGCGGACCCGCGCACCGTGCGCATGCTGGACGAGCACGGGTATGACGGGTCGGCCCACGTCGCGCACGAGTTCCTCCCCGAGTGGTTCGCGGGGCTGGACCTGGTGCTCGCCGCGGACCTCGGCCACGTCCGCCAGCTGCACCGCTGGGCGCCGAGTGCCGCCGACGCGGACAAGATCCGGCTCATCCGGGAGTTCGACGAGGCGGCCGTCGCCGCCGGGACGGTCGAGGTCGACGACCCGTGGCACGGCGGGGAGGCGGAGTTCCAGCGCTGCCTGGCCGAGGTCGAGGCGGCCTGCCGCGGGCTGGTCGCCCACCTGAGCCGCGAGCTGTCGGCTGCGCGCCGGTGAGGGCGCCACGTCGATGAGGGTGGCGTCGCGCGCGTCTTCCGGCCTGCTCATCGCCGTCCTGGCGGCGGTGCTGTTCGCCGTCAACGGCAACGTCAGCAAGGTCGTGCTGCTGCACGGGCTGTCCTCGCTGGAGCTGGTGTCCGTGCGCAGCGCCGGCACCGCCCTGGTGCTGCTGGCGATCACCGCGGCCACCCGCCCCTCGGCCCTGCGGGTGTCGTGGCGCGAGCTGGGCTTCCTCGTCGCCTACGGCGTTACCGGCATCGCCATGGTGCAATGGCTGTACTTCGTTGCGCTGCAACGGCTCCCGGTCGGGATCGCCCTGCTGTTCGAGTACACCGCGCCCCTCATGGTCGCCCTGTGGGTGCGGTTCGTGCAGCGGCAGCCGGTGCGCTCCCGGCTCTGGCTCGGGCTGGCCTGCGCCCTCGGCGGGCTGGCCCTGGTGGCGCAGTTCTGGCGCGGGCTGGTCCTCGACCCGCTCGGCCTGGTCTCGGCGGTGGGCGCCGGCGCCGCGCTGGCGACGTACTACCTCATGGGCGAGGCCGGCCAGCGCCGGCGCGACCCGATCTCGTTGATGGGCTTCAGCTTCGGCTTCTCGGCGGTGCTGTGGGCCGTGGTGCAGCCGTGATGGCTCTTCCCGGCGGACCGGCTCGGCCAGGCGGTGGAGCTGCCGGGTGTGGTGCCGGGCTCGGCGCCGCTGTGGGCGCTGGTCCTGTGGGTGATCCTGCTGGGCACCGTCGCGCCGTTCCTGCTGGTGCTCCTGGCCGTGACGCGGCTGGGCGCGGCGCGGGTCGGGCTCGTCGGCATGCTCGAGCCGGTCGGCGCCGGCATCATCGCGTGGGTGGTGCTCGGGGAGGCGCTCGCGCCGGTGCAGGTGGTCGGCTCGGTGGTGGTGCTCGTCGGGATCGTGCTCGCCGAGACGGCCCGGCAGCAGGTCGCCCCGCCGACCGAGGAGGCTCCCCTCCCCGAGGGCGTCGCCCCCTAACCTGCCCCGGACAGGGCTGACTCGACGACGACCGCCAGGGCGAGCAGCCGCTCGTCACCCCGGGGGCGCCCGACGCACTGCAGCCCCAGCGGCAGCCCCGCCGCCGTCACGCCTGCCGGCACGCCAACCGCCGGCAGCCCGGCCTGGCTCCAGGGCAGGCTCATCGCCGGGCTCCCGGTGCCGGCGAGGCCCTCGGGTGCCGACCCCACCGCCGACGGGGCCACCCACGCGTCCAGGCCCTCGGCGTCCATCCGGGCGACGAGCCCGGCGCGGAACACCCCGCAGGCCACCCGCGCCGCGTCGTACTCCTCCACCCGCACGGTCTGCCCCTGGCGCACCGCCGCGGCCGTGAGCTCGTGGTAGCGGCTGCCGTGCTCGGCGAACCAGCGCTCGTGGGTCCGCGCGAGCTCGAACCGGCCGACCGAGATCTGCCGGTCCATTACCGCCTCGAGGTCGTCGAGCACCGGCACCACGCGTACCTCCACCCCGGCCGCCTGGAGGACGCGCAGCTGGGCGGCGAAGGCGGCGGCGCCCTCGGAGCTGACCAGGTCCAGGTAAGGGCCCTCCGGGACGCCGACCACCAGCGGCCGCCCGGGCGGAGCCGGCGGGGTCCAGTCGTCGACGAGGACCGCCGCGGCCTGGGCCACGTCGGCGACCGAGCGGGTGAACAGGCCGATGGTGTCGAAGCTGGGCGCGTTGGCGACCACCCCGTCGACCGGGATGCGCCTGTGCGTCGGCCGGAACCCGACCACCCCGCAGTAGGCGGCCGGCCTGATGGTCGAGCCCACCGTCTGCGTCCCGACGGCCAGCGCCACCATCCCGGCGGCCACGGCTGCCGCCGACCCGCTGCTGGAGCCGCCGGGGGTGTGGTCCAGGTGGTGCGGGTTGCGGGTCGGCCCCGGTGCGGCGTGGGCGAACTCGGCGGTCACGGTCTTGCCCGCGACCACGGCGCCGGCGGCCCGCAGCCGCCGCACCACGCCCGCCTCCGGTCCGGCGAGGACGGCCGGGTCGAGCCGGGACCCCGCGCTCGTCGGCAGGCCGTCGACCCGGATGACGTCCTTGACCCCGACCGGCACGCCGAACAGCGAGGGCCGCCGGGCCGGGTCGCTCCAGCGCCGGCCGACGGCCACGGCTTCCGCGCACAGCCGGGCCCGGACGTCGGGCTCCCGCACGAACGCCTGGAGCACCGGGTCGTGCCGCTCCAGCAGGTCCACCGTCCCGGCGGCGTGCGCCACCGGGTCCAGCGTCCCGCAGCGCAGGTGCGCCGCGTCGTCGGTCAGGCTCCGCGGCGGCGGGAAGGGTGGGGTCATCCCCGCAGGCTAGGCCCGCGGCCGTCGACGGTCAGGGACGCCGGACCCGGTATGCCGTGTCGGTGGCGGCGCCCGGTCCGCCCTGCTTGGCTTGCCGGCGAGGGGGCACCCTCGCCAGCGGCCCGCGATACCGGCGCGGGCCCTGACCCAAGGAGCGCGACATGCCCGTCCACGAGGGCCGCTACCCCAACGGCACCCCGAACTGGGTCGACCTGATGGTCGACGACGTCCCGAAGGCCCGCGAGTTCTACGGCGCCCTGTTCGGCTGGGAGACCCACGACGGTCCGCCGGAGGCGGGCGGCTACACCATGGCCCTGCTGGACGGCCGCCCCGTCGCGGGCATCGCCCCCAAGCCCGAGGGCGTGCCGGTCGCCGCGTGGTCGCTCTACCTCGCCGTCGACGACGTCGACGCCGCGACGGCCAGGGCCCGGGAGGCCGGCGCGACGATCACCATCGAGCCGATGGACGTCCTCGACGTGGGCCGCTTCGCCTTCGGCATCGACCCCACCGGCGCCCACTTCGGCCTGTGGCAGGGCAGCAACCACCTCGGCTCCGGCCTCGTGGGCGAGCCCGGCAGCATGGCCTGGCACGAGGCGATGAGCCGCGACTACGAGGCGGCCAAGGCGTTCTACGCCACCGTCTTCGGCTGGACCTACACCGAGATCGGCGAGGGCGACTTCCACTACGCCGTGGTGAGGAACGGCGACCAGGACAACGTCGCCGGGGTCGGCCAGCTGCCCGACCAGACGCCGGCCGAGGTGCCCGCGCACTGGATGACCTACTTCGCCGTCGACGACCCCGACGGCGCGGCGCAGCGGGTCGAGCAGCTCGGCGGCCGGATCGCCATGGCGCCGTGGGACACCCCCTACGGCCGGATGGCCGTCGTGCAGGGCGGCCAGGGCGAGATGTTCGCGCTGGTCAGGCCGGTGCCGGTGCCGGACGCCTCGCAGTCCTGAGCCGCACCGCCGAGGGGGCCGGCAGGTGGCCGTCGTCCCGGGCGCCCTCAGGCGTCTGGGAGGATGGCCACCATGGCCTCGCTTGCTGACGCGACCCCGCCCATCGCCCTCGGCTCCCTCGACGGCCGCTACCGCGGAGCCGTCGCCCCCCTCGTCGACCACCTCTCGGAGGCGGCGCTCAACCGCGAGCGCGTGCGCGTCGAGGTCGAGTGGCTGATCCACCTGACCACCCACGGCGTGATCCCGGGCGTGCGCGCCCTCAGCGAGGGCGAGCAGGCCCGGCTGCGGGCTGTCGTCGAGCAGTTCGGCCCGGACGACGTGGCCGAGCTCGCCGCGATCGAGCGGGAGACCGTCCATGACGTCAAGTCGGTCGAGTACTACCTCAAGCGCCGGCTGACCGAGGCTGCCGAGTCCGACGTCGCGCAGCTCTCGGAGCTGGTCCACTTCGCGTGCACCAGCGAGGACATCAACAACCTCTCCTACGCGCTGATGGTCAAGGGCGCGATCACCGACGTGTGGCTGCCCCGCGCCACGGCCCTGGTCGACGCGATCGCCGCGATGGCCCACGACCTGCGCGACGTGCCGCTGCTGGCCCACACGCACGGCCAGCCGGCCACGCCGACGACCATGGGCAAGGAGCTGGCAGTGCTCGCGCACCGCCTGCGCCGCCAGCTCGCCCGCATCGGCCGGGCCGAGTTCCTCGGCAAGCTCAACGGCGCGACCGGCACGTATGGCGCGCACCTCGCCGCCGTGCCCGAGGCCGACTGGCCGGCCGTCAGCAAGGCGTTCGTCGAGGGCCTGGGGCTGACCTGGAACCCGCTCACCACCCAGATCGAGAGCCACGACTGGCAGGCCGAGCTCTACGCCGACGTCGCCCGCTTCAACCGGGTGCTGCACAACCTGTGCACCGACGTCTGGACCTACATCTCGATGGGCTACTTCGCCCAGGTGCGCGGCCAGGGCACCGTCGGCTCGAGCACGATGCCGCACAAGGTCAACCCGATCCGCTTCGAGAACGCCGAGGCCAACCTCGAGGTCTCCAACGCCCTGCTCGACGTGCTCGGCTCGACCCTGGTGCAGTCGCGCCTCCAGCGGGACCTGACCGACTCCAGCATGCAGCGCAACATCGGCACGGCCCTCGGGCACAGCCTGCTCGCGATCGACAACGTCGCCCGCGGCCTGGCCGGTCTCGACGCCGTGCCGGAGGCCATGGCCGCCGACCTCGACGCCAACTGGGAGGTGCTCGGCGAGCCGGTGCAGTCGGCGATGCGCGCCCTCGCCGCGCAGGGTGTCGCCGGCATGGAGAACCCCTACGAGCGCCTGAAGGAGCTCACCCGCGGCCGCCGGATCACCGGCGAGGACCTGCGCGAGTTCGTCCGCGGCCTGGGCCTGCCGGCCGAGGTGGAGAAGCGCTTCCTCGACCTGACCCCGGCCACCTACGTCGGGCTGGCCCCGCAGCTGGTCGACTACCTGGACGGCTAGTCCTCCAGGGACACCAGCACCCACGCCTCGACCGGCGCGCTCTTGCCCTTGAGCTCCAGGGACCCCAGTCGCTCGGTCACCGCCCCGGGCAGCAGGTCCCGGGTCGCCGACCCGATCGCCACGCGGCCGACCGGGGCCTTGCCCTCCAGCCGGGAGGCGACGTTGACGGTGTCGCCGATGACGGTGTGGGTGCGCCCGCCGGAGGCCCCGAGCAGGCTGACCGAGACCTCGCCGCTGTTGACCCCGACCCGGAATCGGGGCCAGTCCCCGTGCGCGTCGGCGACCCGGCCGGTGGCCTCCTGCAGGGCCAGCGCCGCCTGCGCCGCCCGCCGGGCGTGGTCGGGCTGGTCGCCGCGCTTGTTGAACGTGACCATGAGCGCGTCGCCGATGATCCGGTCGATCTCCCCGCCGTGCTGGCGCACCACCGGCGGGATCGCCACCTCGAAGTAGGCGTTGAGCATGGCGGTGATGTCCTGCGGCTCGTGCTTCTCGGAGAACGTCGTGAAGCCCTGCAGGTCGGCGAACAGGATGCTCATCTGCCGCGCCCCCGACCGCGTCTGGTCCAGGTAGAGGTCGGCGAAGCGCTCCTCGTGCCACTGCAGCTGCGCGCCCCACGCCACCAGCGCGAACGCCAGCAGCATCAGCACGTGCCACTCCCACCAGCTCAGGTGCCAGCTGGGCGCGAACACCACGGCGATCATCGCCTCGGCCAGCAGCACGAACGCGGCCGACATCGCCAGCAGCATCACCACGCGCCGGTGGCGCCACAACGACAGGTATCGCGCGGCCGCCGCGGCATACAGGGCGATCGCCAGCACTGCGGTGACCACCAGCGGGCCGGAGGCCCGCTCCGGGGCCGAGTGGGCGCTCAGCGGGGGCAGCTGGGCGAGGGAGGCCACCGCCCAGAGCAGCATCACGGCCAGCAGGACCAGGCGCAGGACCCGCGCGCGGGCCATGACCCGGACGCCACGCTCGCCCTCCAGGTCGGCGCTGGACCAGGCGGCGAAGCCCGAGCCGATCGCGAGGCCGACCGGGGTGGCGAGGACGAACCCCGCGTTGGGGTGGTCCAGCACCGCCCCCGGGGTGGCGAGCGCGTGCAGTCCCAGGAAGCCGGCCGCGGACAGGAACGCCAGCGACACGAGCATCACCCGGGCGTCGCCGCGGTTGAGCGCCGCCGCCCCGGTGCCGTAGGCGATCACCGCGCTGACCGCCGCCGCGCCCAGCACGAGCCAGAAGTGCGACGGGTGGTGCTCCCACACCAGGTCCAGGCTCGGGCGGCGCAGCAGCAGGAGCAGCCCGGCCAGGGGCAGCACCAGCGCTACCGCCACCGCGACCCGCCGGGTGGCGGCCCCGCGCAGGACCGTGCTCACCGCGGGCTCATTGTGGGGTCGCTGCGGCCGCCCGCAGCCCGGCGAGGTACTCGTGCAGCTGGGACACCACGACCGACCCCTCGCCGACGGCGTTGGCGACCCGCTTGACCGACCCGGCCCGGACGTCGCCGACGGCGAAGAAGCCCGGCAGGCCGGTCTCGTAGGGCAGGGGCGGGCGCTCCAGCGGCCATGCCCCCGCGCCGAGGGCGTCCGCCCCGCAGAGCACGAAGCCGCGCCGGTCCCGCACCACCTGCGGCGGCAGCCAGTCGGTGTGCGGCTCGGCGCCGATCATGACGAACAGGCCGTCGGCCCGCACCGTCTCGGCCTCCCCGCTCGACCGGTCGGCCACCCGCACCTCCTGGAGCCAGCCGGCCCCGCCGCCCCCGACGACCTCGGCGTCGGTGCGCACGGTGATCCGGGCACTGGCGCCGATCTCGTCGGCGAGGTAGGCCGACATCCCGTCCGACAGGGCCGCGGAGCGCACCACGAGGGTGACGTGCGCGGCATACCGCTGCAGGTGCAGGGCGGCCTGGCCGGCGGAGTTGCCACCCCCGACGACGACGGCGTGCAGGCCGGTCAGGCCGTGCGCCTCGGAGACGCTGGCGCCGTAGTAGACCCCGGCGCCGGCCAGGGCCTCGAGGTCGGGGATGCCGAGGCGACGGTAGGAGACACCGGTGGCGAGCACGACCGACGTCGCGGCCACCTCCCCGACGTCGGCGAGGGTCGCGACGAAGCCGCCGTCCGGCGCCGGGCGCACCGACCGCACCTCGCGGGTGAGGACGAACCGCGCCCCGAAGACCCACGCCTGCTGGTAGCCGCGCTGGGCGAGCTCGGCGCCGCTGAGGCCGCGGGAGAAGCCGAGGTAGTTGCGGATCAGCGAGCTCGACCCGGCCTGCCCGCCCAGGGACTCCCGCTCGACGGTCAGCGCCCGCAGCCCTTCCGACGCCCCGTAGACCGAGGCCGCCAGACCCGCTGGCCCCGCGCCGACGATGAGCGCGTCATACCGCGGCTCGTCCTCGGGCAGGGTCGTGCGGATGCCCCACGCCTCGCAGATCTCGGCGTCGGTGGGGTCCTCCAGCACGCTCCCGCCGAGCGCGGCCATCCACACCACGGTGGGCCCGTCGGGGTCCCCGGCGGACTCCACCTCCAGCCGGCGCAGCGTGGCGGTGCCCTCGGCCGAGCCCCGCTCCAGGAAGGCGTGCGGGATGCCGTTGCGGGTGAGCAGGCTGCGCACGCCGTGCGCCCGGGGGTCGTGCCGCCCGGCGACGACGACCACCTCCCGCTCGGCCGTCACCGCCGAGCGGGACCACTCCTGGACGAACTCGGCCACGGCGCGGTGGAACAGCTCGTCGGGGCTGGTCCACGGCTTGAGCACGTAGTAGTTGATGTCCCCCAGGGCCATCGCCCGCAGGATCGCCTCCGCGGTGGGCCGGTGCGCCCACGCGCCCCACTCCACCAGCAGCGCCCGCCGGGCGTCGGGGTGCAGCACCCGGGCCCGGGCCAGCAGCTCGGTGCCGGACAGCCCCGGCAGCCACTGGTCGGCGAGCACCACGGCGACCGGGTCCCCCCGCTCGAGCGCCCCCTCGAGCTGGCGCAGGGCGTCGGCCGAGGTCAGCTCCCCCCGCACCCGGAAGTCCGCCCCGAACCGGCGCTGCAGGGCGGTCTCGATCCGGTCGAGCGAGCCCGGGTCCGGGTCCACGGCCAGCAGCAGGGGTCGGGTCATGCGTCCTCCCGGACCGGCGACGGGACGGGGGCGGGGTCGGAGGTGGGGCGGGGTCGGGGGTGGGGCGGGGTCGTGGTCGCCGGGGCGCGGTCAGGATAGGTTCGCCGCCCCCTGCCGGGCCTCGGCCGTTTGTCGCACCGGCGGCCGCCGCGACACGCCCGCCGACGTCGGGACCTTGGCCTCGGGGAAATACCCCATAGGGGTATAGCGTTCTCGTGGACACGAACCACACGGGCACGGGAGGCGCCATGGCCGGCTACACCGGCAGCAAGGACGACTACCTCAAGCGGCTGCGCCGGATCGAGGGCCAGGTCCGCGGGGTCCACAAGATGGTGGAGAACGACACCTACTGCATCGACGTCCTGACCCAGGTCAGCGCGATCACCAAGGCCCTGCACGCGGTCAGCCTGGGCCTGCTCGAGGACCACGTCGGCCACTGCGTCGTCGACGCGGCCCGGGAGTCCGACGAGGCCGCCGCAGCCAAGGTCGCCGAGGCCTCCGCCGCCATCGCCCGACTCGTCCGCAGCTGAGGAGCGACACGAGATGACCCAGACCACCACGATCACCGTGACCGGGATGACCTGCGGCCACTGCGTGCACGCCGTGACCGAGGAGCTCAGCGCCCTCACCGGCGTCACCGACGTCGCGGTCGACCTCCACGCCGGCGCCGACTCGCCGGTCACCATCACCAGCGCCACCTCCCTCGACCCCGCTGCCGTCCAGGCCGCCGTCGAGGAGGCGGGTTACGCGGTCCGGACATGACCACCGCCCCGGACCACGCGCACGAGGTCGAGCTCGCCATCGGCGGGATGACCTGCGCCTCCTGCTCGGCCCGGATCGAGCGCAAGCTCAACCGGCTCGAGGGCGTCGAGGCCAGCGTCAACCTCGCCACCGAGCGGGCCCACGTGCGGTATGCCGTGCCCCTCACCCCCGCGGACCTCGTCGCGACGGTCGAGCAGACCGGCTACACGGCCACGGTCCTCGAGCCCGAGCGGCCCGGCGGCCACGACCACGCCGGCCACGACCTGCTGCGCACCAGCCAGCTGCGGACGCGCGCGCTGGTGTCCCTGGCGCTGACCGTGCCGATCGTCGTGCTGGCGATGGCGCCGCTGCCGGAGTCGGCGCTGTGGCCCTGGCTGGAGCTGGTCCTGGCCACCCCGGTGGTGGCGTGGGCCGCGTGGCCGTTCCACCGCGCCGCCGCCGTCAACGCCCGGCACGGCGCCTCCACGATGGACACCCTGGTCTCCCTCGGCGTCCTCGCGGCCTACGGCTGGTCCGTGGTCGCCACGGTCACCGGCAACACGATGCACCTCTACTACGAGGTGGCCGCCGTCGTGACGACGTTCCTGCTCGGCGGCCGCTGGGCGGAGTCGCGGGCCCGGGCCTCGGGCCGGTCGGCGCTCCAGGCGCTGCTGCACCTCGGCGCCAAGGACGTCGCCGTGCAGCGGATCGACCCCGGCTCGCGGGTGACCACCGAGGTGCGCATCCCGATCGGCGAGCTCGCCGTCGGCGACCACTTCATCGTGCGTCCCGGCGAGAAGATCGCCACCGACGGCGTCGTCGTGGACGGCACGAGCGCAGTCGACCGCAGCCTGGTCACCGGCGAGTCGATGCCGGTGGACACCGGCCCCGGCGACGAGGTCACCGGCGGCACCATCAACACCAGCGGCCGCCTGGTGGTGCAGGCCCAGCGGGTCGGCGCCGAGACGACCCTGGCCGGCATCACCCGCCTGGTCGAGCGCGCCCAGCAGGGCAAGGCGCCCGTGCAGCGGCTCGCCGACCGGGTCTCGGCGGTCTTCGTGCCCACCGTCCTCGCCGTGTCCGCGCTGACCTTCGCCGGCTGGATGCTGACCGGCCACGCCGTGACCGACGCGCTCAGCGCCGCCGTCGCCGTGCTGATCATCGCCTGCCCGTGCGCCCTGGGCCTGGCCACGCCGACCGCGCTGCTGGCCGGCACGGGCCGGGGGGCCCAGCTCGGCGTGCTCATCAAGGGCCTGGAGGTGCTGGAGAGCACCCGCCGGATCGACACCGTCCTGCTGGACAAGACCGGCACCCTCACCGTCGGCGCCCCGCGGCTGACCCATGTGCGGGCCTCCGGCCGGCTGTCGGTGACGGCCGCCCTGCGAGCCGCCGCGGCGGTCGAGGCCGGCAGCGAGCACCCGGTGGCCCACGCCATCGTCACCGCCGCCCGCGACCGCGGCCTGGTCGTGCCCCGCGTGACCGGCTTCGAGGCCCTGGCCGGGTCCGGCGCCCGCGCCTTCATCAAGGACACCCTGGTCACGGTCGGCAAGGCCGAGCTGTTCGACACCGTCCCGGAGGACATCACCCGGATCAGCACCCCCGGCACGACGACCTACGTCGGCTGGGACGGCGCGGCGCGGGCCGCGCTGACCGTCGCCGACGAGGTCCGCGAGTCCTCCCACGAGGCGGTGCGCGACCTCGGGGAGCTGGGGCTCACGGCATACCTGCTGACCGGGGACAACGCGCAGACCGCGCGCGTCGTCGCCGAGCAGGTGGGGATCGCCCCCGAGCACGTGGTCAGCGACGTGCTGCCGGAGGACAAGCACGCGGCGGTGCGGCGGCTGCAGCAGCAGGGCCGCGTCGTGGCCATGGTCGGCGACGGGGTCAACGACGCGGCGGCCCTGGCCGTGGCCGACCTCGGGATGGCGATGGGCACCGGCACCGATGTGGCGATCGAGTCCGCCGACATCGTGCTCGTGCGCCCGGACGTGGCCGCCGTGGCCGACGCCGTGGCCCTGTCGCGGCGCACCCTGCGGATCATCAAGCAGAACCTCGCGTGGGCGTTCGGCTACAACGTCGCCGCGATCCCCCTGGCCGCCCTCGGTCTGCTCAACCCGATGATCGCCGGCGGCGCGATGGCCCTGTCGAGCGTCCTCGTGGTGACCAACAGCCTGCGGCTGAAGACGTTCCGCCGGCACTGAGCCGGCGCGACCGGACATGACTGGAGGCCGTGACCAGCAGTGCTGGTCACGGCCTCCTCATGCCATGCGGGTCAGACCGTCACGGGACCGCTGGGGGTGTCGAAGGTGACCGAGAGCAGGCCGGGCGTGCCGTGCGGGGCGACGAAGTCGAAGTCGATCACCGAGGAGGTGTACTCCGGCGGCAGGCCGAGCCAGTCGCGCAGCCGGTCGGGGTCGCCGGCGATCTGCAGCCGGCTGATCGTCACGTCGGTCGAGGCGCCCACGGACGGGTGCACCGCCGGGTCGTCCCAGTGGATGTAGTAGGGCAGCTGCGGGTCGGACATCAGCCCCTTGATGCCCAGCTGGCGCCACTTGAGCTCGATCCCGTCGGGGCGGTGGCGGTAGCCGTCGACCGCCTCGCGGCCGAGGCGCTGCTCGGCCTCGGTGAGGTCATCGACGTTGACGACCCAGCCGAGCCAGCCACCGCCGGCCTCGGAGCGGGCGCGGACGGCCTGGCCGAACGGCGCCTTGTCGGAGGCCGGGTGGTCGAGCACCTCGACGACCTCGACATAACGGTCGTGAGCGAGCGGGAAGATGATGTTGCGGGTGCCGAACCTCGGATGGACCCCACCATCGACCGGCTCGACACCGATCTGCTCCGACAGGCGCTGAGCGGTCGCCTTCAGGCCGTCGTGCTCGGCGGCATAGGAGACGTGGTCAACTCGCATGCCGATCATCGTGACACAGCCCGAGGGGTGCTCATGACCGGGGTCACAAACCGGGGACCTCAGTCCCGCGCGAGCGCCCGCCGCTGGCGCACCGCCTCGTAGAGGACGATGGCCGCCGAGGTGGCGACGTTGAGGGAGTTGGCCCGGCCCACCATCGGGATCCGGACCTTGTACGCGGCGGCCGCCAGGATCTCGTCGGTCAGGCCGTACTTCTCCGCGCCCACCGCGACGGCGACCGCCCCGGTGTAGTCCACGTCGGTGTAGTCCAGGTCGGTGTCCGGCGTCGTCGCGACGAGGGCGATCCCGTTGTCCTGCAACCACGTCAGCGTCGACTCGGTGGAGTCGGAGGCGACGGGGACGGAGAAGACGGTGCCCTTGCTGGCGCGCACGAGGTTGGGGTTGCCCCAGTCGGTGACCGGGTCGGCGGCGATGACCGCGCCCACCCCGGCGGCGTCGGCGGTGCGCAGCATGGCGCCGAGGTTGCCCGGCTTCTCCACGCCCTGGCACAGCAGCGCCAGCGGGGCGTCCCCGACCCGCAGGTCGGCGCAGGAGCGCACGACCGAGTCGACCACGGCGAGGAAGCCGTCGGGACCCTCGCGGTAGGCCACCTTCTCGAAGGCCACCCGGCCGAGCTGGACCGTCTCGACGCCCTGCGCGGCGACGCGGCGCACCACGTCCAGCTGCACGCCGGGGTCGAGCATCAGCTCGGGGCAGTAGTAGATCGTGCGGGGCAGGACGCCCGCCTCCAGGGCGAGGTTGAGCTCCTCGTAGCCCTCGATCAGGGTGGTGCCGGTCTCCTCGCGGGTGCGCCGGCGGCGCAGGGCGGTCAGCGACTTCAGGCGTGCGTTCGCTGCCGAGGTGATGATCAGGTCCGTCATGACGGTGCACAGCATGTCAGGCCGGTCGGCCCCGCTGCACCTATCCTGCGAAGTGTCGAAGCGGCTGTCGCCGGCGGCCGCCCCCTCCGACCACGGGAGCAACAGATGGCCACGCGCAGCGCACGCACCGCCTGGGACGGCGGCCTCCAGGACGGCACGGGCACGGTCGAGCTGCTCAGCTCCGGCGTCGGCCGGTTCGACGTCTCCTTCCCCCGCCGGACCGCCGACACCGCCGACGGGGTGACCAGCCCCGAGGAGCTCATCGCGGCGGCCCACTCCTCCTGCTTCGCGATGCAGCTCTCCGGGGTCGTCGGCAAGGCCGGGGGCACCGTGCGGCACCTGGACGTCAACGCCGACGTCTCCCTCGCGCCCGACCCCGCCGGTGGCCTGCGGATCACCGGCGTCCACCTCACCGTCCGGGGCACGGTCGACGGCCTGGACGCCGACGGCTTCGCCGAGGCGGCGGCCACGGCCAAGCAGATCTGCCCGGTGAGCAAGGCGCTGACCGGCACCGAGATCACCCTGGACGCCGCCCTCGCGAGCTGACCGGCCCGCGGCGGCGCTCAGCCGAGGACGACGACGTGCAGGGTGCGCGGGCCGTGCACGCCCTCGACCCGGGTGAGCTCGATGTCGCTGGTGGCGCTGGGCCCGCTCACCCACGTCTGCGGGCGCAGCGGGTCCAGCAGCGCCAGGGCCGTGGGCACGTCGGCCACCACCTGGTCGGCCCGCACGACGCAGACGTGCCGGTCCGGCACGAGCGTGAGGGCGCGCCGCCCCTGGCCGGGGCCGTGGTCCAGCACGAGGGTCCCGGTCACCGCGATGCCGACGGTGGCCGTGGTCAGCACCGCGTCCAGCCGGTCCAGCCCCACCGGTGACCCCGGGTCCTGGACCCGCTGCCACACCCGCCGGGCCACGTCGTCGGGGAAGCCGCGCGGCACGACGACCCGCTCGGTCCCGCGCAGCGCCGCCTCCACGGCCGCCGCGGCCTGCTCCGGCGCGCACCGGGTGACCCGCGCCCGGTAGTCCGCCACCCGCTCGCAGAACAGCCCGACCGGGTCCGCGACCCCCCGGTCGCGGACATAGTCGCGGGCCACGGGGGCGGAGGCCGTGTGCCGTGCCTCACCGAGCGCGGCCCGCACCCGTCCCAGCACCTCCTGCCGGGCGCCCACGGCGCTCATGCCGCGCTGCCCCGGCTCCGGCCGTCGCCCTGACCGCGGACCGTGCCGGCCCACCACGCCCGGAACGACCGCGTCGGCGGGGCCGGCAGGTCCCGGCCACGGGTCCACCGCGAGGCCGGCCACGGCAGGTGACGCAGCGCGATACGGCCGTCGGGCAGGCGGCGCAGGCCCGGCAGGCGGGTGAGTCGCCCGAGCACCCCGGCCACGCGCTCGAGGGCGGCGAGCCGCCGGGGCCGGCCGAAGGTCCAGGCGGCCGCGCGCATCGCGACGGCCTCCGGCGACGGCACCCCGCCGCGGTGGGCGTCCACCACCTGCGAGCGCAGGTGGACCAGCACCTCGGGGATGTCGATGAGCACCGGGCACACCTCGAAGCACGCGCCGCACAGCGTCGAGGCGTAGGGCAGGGAGTCGGTCTGCGCGTCGTGCCCGACCCCGCGCAGCAGCGGGGTGAGGATCGCCCCGATGGGACCGGGGTAGACCGAGCCGTAGGCGTGGCCGCCGGTGCGCTCGTAGACCGGGCAGACGTTGAGGCAGGCCGAGCAGCGGATGCAGCGCAGCGCCTGCCGTCCCACCTCGTCGGCCAGGACGTCGGTGCGGCCGTTGTCGAGCAGGACGACGTGCACCTCCTGCGGCCCGTCGCCGGGGGTCACACCCGACCAGGTCGAGGTGTAGGGGTTCATCCGCTCGCCGGTACTGGAGCGGGGCAGAAGCTGGAGGAACACCTCCAGATCGGCCCAGGTGGGCACGACCTTCTCGATGCCGACGACGCTGACGAGCACCTCGGGCAGGGTCAGGCACATCCGGCCGTTGCCTTCGGACTCCACGACCACGAGCGTCCCCGTGTCCGCGACCGCGAAGTTGGCACCCGAGACGGCAACCCGGGCGCGCAGGAACTTCTCCCGCAGGTGCAGCCGGGCGGCCTCGGCCAGCCGGGCCGGGTCGTCGGTGAGGTCCTCCGGCGCGGGACGCCCCGCCGCGGCCATCTCGCGCCGGAAGATGTCACGGATCTCGGTGCGGTTGCGGTGGATCGCGGGCACGAGGATGTGGCTGGGCAGGTCATCGCCGAGCTGCACGATGAGCTCGGCGAGGTCGGTCTCCCAGGCGGCGATGCCGTGCTTGGCCAGGGCCTCGTTGAGGCCGATCTCCTGGGTGGCCATGGACTTGACCTTGACCACCTCGTCGACGCCGTGCGCCGTGGCCACCCCGGCCACGACCTCACACGCCTCCGCGGCGTCACGGGCCCAGTGGACGTGCACGCCCCGGGACTGCAGCGCCGCCTCGAGGGTCAGGAGGTGTTCGTCGAGGTGGCGCAGCGTCTCGTCCTTGATCGCCGCGCCGGCCGCCCGCAGCGCCTCCCAGTCGTCGACCTCCCCGACGACGGCCGCCCGCTTCGCGCGGATCGTGCCGGTGGCGTGGGCCAGGTTGGCGCGCAGCTGCGAGTCGGCCAGGGCCTTGCGCGCCGCCTGCGGGAAGGCCGGCATCCCCACGAAGGTCGCGCTCACGACCCGTCCCCCGTCGAGGCGAGCACCTCGGCCAGGTGCCGGACCCGGACCCCCGAACGCTGCCGCGAGAGCACCCCGCCGATGTGCATCAGGCAGGAGCTGTCGCCCGCCACGAGCACCTCGGCGCCGCTGTCCACGACGTGCCGGGCCTTGTCCTCCCCCATCGCGACGGAGGTCTCGGCGTTCTTCACCGCGAACGTGCCGCCGAAGCCGCAGCACTCCTCGGCCGCCGGCAGCTCGACCAGCTCCAGGCCGCGCACCGCCCGCAGCAGGCGGGTGGGCCGGTCCCCTACCCCGAGGAGCCGCAACGAGTGGCAGGTCGGGTGGTAGGCCACGCGATGCGGGAACGTCGCGCCGACGTCCTCCACCCCGAGCACGTCCACGAGGAACTCGCTGAGCTCGTAGGTCCGCGGAGCCACCTGCGCGGCGGCCAGGGCGAGGGCCGAGTCGGCGGCGCGCCGGGCCACGAGCGTGTGCTGGTGGCGCACCGACCCGGCGCACGACCCCGACGGCGTGACCACCGCGTCATACCCGGCGAACGCCTCGACGAAGGTGCGCACGACCGGCACCGCCTCGTCGAGGTAGCCGGTGTTGACCATCGGCTGGGCGCAGCAGGTCTGGCCGGCCGGGAACTCCACGTCGACGCCGAGGCGACGCAGCAGCCGCACGGTCGCGCGGCCGGACTCGGGGAACATCGCGTCACCGAGGCAGGTGACCATCAGCGCGACCCTCACGGGACACGACCGTACGCGCGCGCGGCGCCCGCGCCCAGCACCACGGCGTCATCCCGGGTCCGGACCGCGTCGCGGGTCCTTGCTCCCGGGCCCGCCCGACCCATCCGGCGGCGGGTGCGGCACCGAAGGCAGGGTGCGCGCCCGGGACGGCTCGGCCATGCCCGTCGTCCCGGACGTGCCGACCCCCGGACGGCGAGTGAGGATGGGCCCATGAGACTCCAGCGCAGCGTGACGGTGAACGCGTCCCCGGCGAAGGTCTTCGCCTTCCTGTCGGACTTCACCACGACCGAGCAGTGGGACCCCGGCACGGTCCGCTGCCAGCGCACCAGCGGCGATGGCGGGGTCGGCACCGTCTACCTCAACACCTCGAAGTTCCTCGGCCGCGAGACCGAGCTGACCTACACGGTGCTCGAGGTCGACCCGGGCCGGCGCGTGCGGCTGCGCGGGCAGAACAAGACCGTCACGGCCACCGACACGATGGAGATCAGCCCGAACGGCTCGGGCAGCGACGTCACCTACACGGCCGACTTCGACTTCAACGGGGTGGCGAAGTACCTCGCCCCGCTGCTCGCCGGACCGCTGAAGAAGCTCGGCGACGACGCCGAGAAGGGCCTGCGCGAGGCGCTCTCCCGCCTCTGAGCGTGCTCACCCCAGGCGGGCTTTGCTCACCCCAGGCCGCTTCTCGGTCCCGTTCCGGGGCGCAGAACCGGCCTGAAGTGAGCAAAGGCGTCAGGCGAGCAGGGAGAGCAGCACGGGGACGAGGCCGTCCTCGTCGACGTGGCCGGTCACCTCGTCGGCCATGGCCTTGACCTCGTCGGGGGCGTTGCCCATCGCCACGCCGCGGGCGGCCCAGCGAAGCATCTCCAGGTCGTTGCGCTGGTCGCCGACGGCCACCGTGCGGTCCGGCTCGACACCCAGGTGGCGGCGCACCTGCTCCAGCGCCGAGCCCTTGGACACGCCCTCGGGGGCGATGTCCAGCCACGCCGTCCAGCCCACGGCATACGACACCTCGTGCAGCCCGGCGTGCTCGACCAGCCGCATGAAGTCCTCGGCGCTGGCCTCCGGGCTGCGCAGCGTGACACGGGTGGCGGGCGCCGCGACCAGCTCCTCCCAGTCCACGACCCGCAGCGTGCCGGTGAGCTCGCCGTCGGGGAAGGGCTTGCTGAGCTTGAAGCCCACACCGAGCTCCTCGACGGCGACGGCGGCGTCCGGGATCCGCTCGCGCAGCAGGGCCAGGGCCGGCGCCGGGTCGAAGGTCACCACGTCGAGGAAGCGGTAGCCGCCGTTCTCGGAGGGGTCGAGCTCGAGCGTGACCGCCCCGTTGGAGCAGACGGCGTAGCCGTGCGAGAGCCCCAGCTGCTCGATCACCGGCAGCGCCGCCACCGTCGAGCGCCCGGTCGCGATGACCACGTGCACCCCGGCGTCGGCCACGGCACGCACGGCCTCACCCACGGCCGGGGACAGCTCGCCGGCGTGGTTGACCGTGGTGCCGTCGAGGTCGAGGGCGACCAGGCGCTCGGCCATCAGGCGCCTCAGCCGGCCGGGGTCAGGACGTCGAGGCCGAGGAACGGGCGGAGCGCCTGCGGCACGACGACGGAGCCGTCGGCCTGCTGGTGGTTCTCCAGGATCGCCACGAGCCAGCGGGTGGTCGCCAGCGTGCCGTTGAGCGTGGACACGATGCGGGTCTGGCCCGACTCGGTCCGCTCGCGCACGTTGAGCCGGCGGGCCTGGTAGGTGGTGCAGTTCGAGGTCGACGACAGCTCGCGGTAGCGACCCTGGGTGGGCACCCACGCCTCGCAGTCGAACTTGCGCGCGGCCGGGCCGCCGAGGTCGCCGGCGGCGGTGTCGATGATGCGGTAGGGCACCTCGATCTTGGCCAGCATCTCGCGCTCCCAGGACAGAAGGCGCTCGTGCTCGGCCTCGGCGTCCTCGGGACGGCAGTAGCTGAACATCTCGACCTTCTGGAACTGGTGCACCCGGATGATGCCGCGGGTGTCCTTGCCGTAGGACCCGGCCTCCCGGCGGTAGCAGGTGGACCACCCGGCATACCGCTTGGGGCCGTCGGAGAGGTCGAGGATCTCGTCGGCGTGGTAGCCGGCGAGGGCGACCTCGGAGGTGCCGGTGAGGTAGAGGTCGTCGGCCTCGAGGCGGTAGACCTCGTCGGCGTGGGCGTCGAGGAAGCCGGCCCCGGCCATGACGTCGCTCTTGACCAGGGTGGGGGTGATCATCGGCGTGAAGCCGTGCTCCACCGCCTGCGCCACCGCCATGTTGAGCAGCGCCAGCTCCAGCCGGGCGCCGACGCCGGTGAGGAAGTAGAAGCGCGACCCGCCGACCTTGGCGCCGCGCTCCATGTCGATGGCCCCCAGCGCCTCGCCGAGCTCGAGGTGGTCCTTGGGCTCGAACCCCTCGGCGGCGAAGTCCCGGGCGGTGCCGTGCGTCTCGAGCACGACGTAGTCGTCCTCGCCGCCGGCGGGGATGCCCTCGATGACGACGTTGGGCACGCGGCGCACCAGCGCGGCGAGCTCGGCGTCGGCCGCGTCGGCGGTCGCCTGGAGCTCCTTGACGCGGTCGGAGGTCTTCTTGGCCTCGGCGACCAGGGCCGCCTTCTCCTCGCCCTTGGCGGCAGCCACCTTCTTGCCGAACGACTTCTGCTCCGCGCGCAGCTGCTCGAACTCGGTCAGGGAGGACCGTCGGCGCTCGTCCGCCTCGAGGATCGCGTCGACGACCCCCTCGTCCTCGCCACGGGCGCGCTGCGAGGCGCGCACCGCCTCAGGGTCCTCACGCAGCAGTCGGATGTCGATCACGGGCCCGAGCCTATCGGCGCGCGTTGCGTGGCTCCGAACCGTTTGCCAAGCCGAGATGTATGCCGGGTGGCCGGTTCAGGCGCCCACGTCATGGACGTGGTGCACCAGGTCGTGGGCGAAGTACTGCCCGAGGGTCTCGACGGTGAAGACGGAACCGTTGCTGCGCAAGCCGGTCCGGTCCCACTCCTCCTCGCTGACCTCGTCGAAGCGCGCCGCCGCCAGCTCGGCCGCGCCGGTCAGCTCGGAGGAGACGAGGGCGGGGTCCTGCTCCCAGTAGCGCTCGGCGAGGGCGGTCTCGTCCTGGTCCCAGTTGGGGAAGCGGGGGTCGTCGCGGGTGAGCATGAGGTGGAGCCGCTCGGCGAAGACCCGGCACACGTCCCGGACGTGGCACGCGTACTCCAGGGGCGACCAGACCTGCGGGGAGGGACGTCGCGCCGCTTCGGGGCGGGCGAGCACCGCGGGCCAGCGCGCGGCGGTGTCCCGGACGATGTCGGCCACCTGGGTCCCGGCCACGTGGGCGGCGTCGAAGCCGCACTCCGGGCACGGCTCGCGCAGCACCCAGGTCCAGTCCTTGTCGTCGGCGGGCGGCGGCGTCGGTGCCGTGGGACGGGCCATGGGGCGACTCCTACTTTCGGGTAACGTCCGCGCTGTGCTGAACGACAACGCCGGGTGGATCGTCATCGTGGCCATCCTCCTCGCCCTGCTGCTCGCGGGGGCCGTCACGGCCGCCTCGAGCCGTGCCGCACGGGCACGGGCGAGCCAGGCGTTCCAGGCGACCCGGCGATTCGCCCGGCGTCGGCCCCACCGCCAGCACTTCCGACCGGAGGGAGCAGCGGTGACCGAGGAGAAGCCCAAGCGGGCCGCCATCATCATCAACCCGACCAAGTTCGAGGACCAGGCCGCGGTCCGGCGCAAGATCGCCAAGGGCTGCGCGGACGCCGGGTGGGGCGAGCCGATGTTCATCGAGACGACGGCCCAGGACACCGGCGAGGGCCAGGCCCGCCAGGCCGTCGCGGACGGCGCGACCGTGGTCTGCCCGCTCGGCGGCGACGGGACCGTGCGGGCCGTGGCCCACGCCCTCGTCGGCACGGAGACCCCGATGGGCCTGCTGCCCGGGGGCACCGGCAACCTGCTGGCGCGCAACCTCGACCTGCCGGTCGACGACCTGGCCGAGGCGCTGAAGGTGGCCCTGACCGGCCAGAACAAGCGCGTCGACGTGGGCCGCATCCGCATCGACGCCTCCGGCGAGCACGAGCGGCCCAGCGAGCACGTGTTCCTCGTCATGGCCGGCCTCGGCTTCGACGCCGCGATCATGGCCGGCGCCCCGGAGGCGCTCAAGGCCAAGGTCGGCTGGCTGGCCTATGGCGTCGCGGGGGTGCGCAACCTGCGCGGCGCCCAGTTCAAGATCCGGCTCAAGGTCGACGACGAGCCGGAGGTCTCCCGCCGCGTCCGCACCGTCGTCGTCGGCAACTGCGGCAAGCTCACCGGCGGCCTGGTCCTCATGCCCCGCGCCGAGGTCGACGACGGCTGGCTCGACGCGGTCACGCTCTCCCCCAAGGGGATCGTCGGCTGGCTGGCGGTCGCCGCCCGCGTGCTGACCAAGACGCGCAAGGGCCACGAGCGCGTGGACCACCTGCGCGGCAAGGAGCTGAGCATCCGCAGCGACCGCCCCGAGGAGGTCCAGCTCGACGGCGACACCCTGGGCAAGGCGTTGGCCCTCGGCATCACGATCGACCCCGGCGCCCTCGTCGTCCGGGTCTGATCCCGTGCTCCGGCGCGTCGGGCGGGGGGTGCTCATCGGCGTCCTCGGCGTGCTGCCGGTGGCCGTCCTCGCGCTCCTCGTCCGGGAGAAGTTCACCCCGCTGATCGACCTCGACGACGCTGCGATCCGCGGCGCGACGGACATCACGCGGGTCCACCCGGCCCTGCTCCACGCACTGGTCGTGGTGCAGACCGTGATGCAGCCGGTGTGGGTCTACCTCGTGGCGTTCGCCGTCTGCGCGTGGGCCTGGAGCCGGGGCCTGCGGTCCCGGGCCCTGTGGGCGGCGGCGACGATGCTCGTCGGCTGGTTCCTGGGCTACCTCGTCAAGCTGCTCGTGCAGCGGGCCCGCCCGGTGGTGAGCGACCCCGTCTCGCACGCCCCGGGATACAGCTTCCCCTCCGGGCACGCGTTCAACGCAGCCCTGGCCACCACGGTCGTCCTCCTCCTGCTCTGGCCGCTGCTGTCCACGGCCTGGCGCCGGGTCGCCGTGGCCGCGGGAGTCGTGGTGGTCACGATCACCTGCCTGGACCGCGTCTTCCTCGGCGTCCACTTCCCTTCGGACGTCGTTGGTGGTGTCATCCTTGCGCTGGCGCTCGCCGGGGCGTCATATGTCGGCTACCGCGGCCCCCGGAGGGTCGCCCGGGACGCCGCACCCCCCACCGAAAGGTCCACCCGATGACGGTCATCAACCGCTGGTCCGAACCCTCCGCCAAGGAACGCCCCGGGGCCGGGGAGGTCGTCAAGAGCATCCTGCTGCGCGCCGTCCTTCCCGGCATCCTCGTGTGGGCCGTCATCGTCGGCATCGGCCTGCTCCTCGCCGGCCCGTTGAAGTCGATCGAGGACAACGAGAACTCGATCAACAAGGCGCTGGCCAAGGGCCGCACCGCCACGATGAACTCGGTCACCGCGGTGTGGTCGCACATCGGCAACACCGAGATCGTCATCGGGGTCTGCGTGGTGGCGTGCATCCTGCTGCTCGTCCTGACCCGCCGCTGGTGGGTCGCGATCATCCCGGCGATCGCCATCGCCCTGCAGGCCTCGACGTTCGTCGGAGCCACCCTCGTCGTCGGCCGCGACCGCCCGACCGTGCCGCACCTGGACCCGGCCCCGCCGACCTCGAGCTACCCCAGCGGCCACGTCGGCGCCTCGACCGCGCTCTACCTGTCCCTGATCTTCCTGGCCTCGCGGATCGAGCGGGTCTGGCTGCGCAACACCCTGTGCGTCATCTTCGCGGCCATCCCGCTGCTGGTGGCCTACGCCCGCCTCTACCGCGGCATGCACCACCTCACCGACGTCCTCGTCGGCTTCGCCAACGGGATCGTCTGCGCCCTGCTGGCCCGCTGGTGCATCCGCGAGGCCGACAACAGCCGCACCTCCCCGGTCTGACCCGCCGTGCCCGCCCCGGTCTACCGGTTCGCCACGACGTGGCGGCTGCCGGCCGACCCGGGGCGGGTCTACGCGGCCCTCGCCGACATCGAGGGCTACGACCGGTGGTGGCCGCAGGTCCGCCACATCACCCGCCTCGACGACGAGTCCGGTGACGTGGCGATCCGCAGCCTGCTGCCCTGGACCCTGCACCTGCACCTGCGCCGGGAGGTCGAGGACCCCGGGGCGCTGCGGCTGCGGGCCGGCATCGCCGGCCACCTGCACGGCTGGTCCTCCTGGGAGCTGCGACCCGGCCCGGGAGGCACGCACGCGGCATACCGGCAGGTCGTGGAGCTGCGCGCGCAGGGGCTGCGGCAGGTCTCCTTCCTGCTGCGGCCGGTGCTGCGGCTCAACCACGCCGCGATGATGCGCGGCGGCGAGCGCGGGCTGCGCGCGCACCTGACCCGCTGAGGCTCAGGCGTGGCGCAGGCCGCGCAGCCACGCGCGGGCGGCGGTGAAGTCCTCGTCGCGGGTCCCGGCGCGCACGTCGACGACCGCCCCGTCGGCCCGCGGGTAGGACCCCAGGAAGCGCACGTCGGCGCACACCCGGCGCAGGCCCATCAATGTCTCGCCGACCCGCTCGTCGCTGACGTGCCCCTCGAAGTCGATCGAGAAGCTGTAGCGGCCCAGCGCGTCGCCGGTCGGGCGGGACTCCAGCCGGGTCAGGTTGATCCCGCGGGCGGCGAACTGCTCCAGCAGCTCCAGCAGCCCGCCGGGGTGGTCGTCGGCCTGGAACAGCACGACCGAGGTCTTGTCCGCGCCGGTCGGCTCCGGCAGCCGGCCCGGGCGCGCCACCAGGACGAACCGCGTGACCGCCGTGCGGTTGTCGCCGATGTCCTCGGCCAGCACCTGCAGGTCGTGCGCCCGCGCCGCCACCGGCGCACACACCGCCGCCTCGTATGCCGTGGGCCCACCCCCCAGCCCCGCGGCGGCTGCCGCGGTGGACAGGCACGGCACGTAGGTCGCGTCCGGCAGGTGCGCACCCATCCAGCCGCGGACCTGGGCCCAGGCGTGCGGGTGCGAGCCGACCCCGCGGATGTCGGCGAGCGCGATACCGGCGGGGGCGGCCAGGACGAAGGTGATCGGGACGAGCACCTCCTGCACCACGACGAGGTCGGCCCCGGAGGAGAGCGCGTCCAGCGTGGCGCTCACCCCGCCCTCGACGGAGTTCTCGATCGGCACGACGGCGGCGTCGACCGAGCCGTCCCGCACGGCCTCCAGCGCCGCCTCGACCGAGGCGATCGGCACGTGCTCGACCTGCGCCGCCTCCGGCAGCCGGAGCAGGGCCATCTCGGTGAACGTGCCGGCCGGGCCGAAGTAGCCGTAGCGCTTCCGGGGCGGGGCGGTCGGGCTCGCGCTCATGCCCGGCAGCGTAGGGCGCGCACCTGCGTGCCGCCCGCGCGTTCCACGGAGCGGTCCGGCGAGGTTAGGGTCGACTCACCATGAGCCTTGCCATCGCCCTCACCGCGTTCGTGCTGATCTTCCCGATCGAGCTGCCGGACAAGACCTTCATCGCCACCCTCGTCCTGGCCACGCGCTACCGGCCGCTGCCGGTGTGGGTCGGGGTCACGGCCGCGTTCCTGGTCCAGACCGTGGTGGCCTGCACCCTGGGCGGGCTGCTCGCCCGGCTGCCCCGCACGCCGGTCGAGGTCGTGGCCGGCCTGCTCTTCCTCGTCGGCGCCGTGATCCTGTGGCGCGGCGCCGCCCACGCCGAGGAGGAGGAAGAGGAGACCGAGCGCGAGTTCGCCACCAAGGCCAAGGCGGGGGTCCGCGGCTGGCGCGCCGTCGGGGCGAGCTTCCTCGTGCTGTTCGTCGCCGAGTGGGGCGACCTGAGCCAGCTGCTGACCGCCGGCCTCGTGGTCAAGTACGACGACGCGGTCTCGGTCGGCGTCGGGGCCTTCCTCGCCCTGGCCACGGTGTCGGCGCTCGGCGCCGTCCTCGGCCGGACCCTGCTCAAGCGGATCCGCCTGGGCACCCTGCACCGCATCGGCGCCGGGCTGTGCCTGCTGATGGGCGTGCTCACCGCGCTCAAGGTCGCCGGTCTGGACCTGCTGGCCTGACCGGCCCGTGCTCAGCCCAGGCGGCTTTGCTCACCCAGGGCCGCTTCACGCGCCTCGACCGGGGCCTGCGAGCGGTCTGAGCTGAGCAAAGCGGCCTCAGGTGAGTAACCGGGCTCGGGTGTCCCAGGGTCGTGGTCGTGGCGCGTGCGCAGGGTCCAGCCCAGCAGCGCCAGCGCCAGCAGCGCCCCGGCGGTGTCGGCGTTCTGCAGCATCCGGCCGAACACCTCCGGCCCGGGTCGCTCGTTGAGGTAGGTGATGCCCCACCACGGCATCCGGCACAGGAACCAGGCGGTGACCACCCCGGCGGCCCACAGCCGGCGCCGGTCGTGCAACGGGTCGGGGCCGAGGATCGCGAACACCACGACGACCACCCAGTGCAGGTGGTGGATCCACGCAACGGGCGAGAGCAGCACGGCCATCAGCCCGACCACCGCCACCTCGGCGATGGAGTCGTGCTGGCGGTAGGCGCGCCGGGCCAGGGCGAAGCCGATGACGCCGACCACGGCGACGCAGGCCAGCCAGATCACCGTGCCGGCCGTGCCCGAGGGGCCGACGCGCAGCAGGAACCCGCGCAGCGACTGGTTGGCCGTGCCCCCGTTGGGGCCGAGCCGGTTCGGGTCCTGCAGGGCGCCGCCCCAGAAGGCGAAGGACGCCTCGGGCATCAGCAGCCAGCTGCCGAGCGTGACCCCGACCGCCGTGCCGACGGCCCAGGCGGCCTCGCGCCACCGGCGGTTGACCAGGTAGTGGATGACGAAGACGCCGGGCGTGAGCTTGATCGACATGGCCAGGCCGACCAGGACGCCCGGGGGGATGCGGCGGAGCAGCCCGGGCCGGGGCTGGCGCAGGTCCATCAGGCAGGCCAGCACCATGAAGGCGTTGACCTGGCCGAAGCGGATGCCGTCGGAGACCGGGTGCAGCCAGATCATCGGCACCGTGAGCGCCGCGAGGAGCAGCGGCGCCCGGGTGCCGGCGCGGTGGATCAGCCGCCACCCGGCATACCAGACAATCGCCGTCGTGGCGGCGATCTGGAGGGCGGTCCACAACCAGCCCACGGCACCGAACGGGATCAGGGCCAGCGGGATCGCCCAGAGGGCGGCGAACGGCGGGTAGGTGAACGGCAGCAGTTGCGGGGACTCGGTCATCGCCTGGTAGATCGGGCGGCCGGTGAGGATCGAGACGCCGGCCTGGCGGTAGACCTCGACGTCGACCTGCCACTGGTCCAACGGCCAGAAGATGAGGTAGCGCAGCCAGACCGGACTGGACCCGACGACGATCACCAGGGTCGCGAGCAGCCACACCCGTCGCGCCGGGGACGGGCGGGGACTGCGGCTGCGATCGGTCACGGCGCCATTGTGGCGGGTCGACCTGGCGCGGGCACGACTGCCCGGGGCAGGCGCTCACGCGCTGGCCGTAGCCTGTCCTCGTGACCCGACGCCCCCTCATCGCCGTGCTCGCGGCCCTGATGGTCCTCGGCGCACTGGTCGGCCGGGTGGTGGCCGGGGGCTCCACCGCCAGCGCCTCGGCCGATGCCGCCTCCTCCGGCACCGCCGTCACCGCGGCGGCTCCTGCCACGGCCCCGATCATCGTGATCGGCACCGGCGGGATCTCCTGGAGCGACGTCTCCGAGAAGGACACCCCGGCGCTGTGGTCGTTCCTGCGCGACGGCGGGGCGGCCACCCTGACGGTCCGGTCGGTGCACACCAACACCTGTCCCGTCGACGGCTGGCTGACCCTGGCGGCCGGCGAGCGGGCCGGGCAGCCCGACGTGCCCGGCACCAGCAAGCCACCCTGCCGGGCGCTGGACGGCAAGCCAGGGCCGGACGGGAAGGTGCCGCACTGGGCCGACTACACCGGGGCCGCGGCGGACATGGGCTTCGACGCACACCTGGGGCTGCTCGCCGACCAGGCGGCCAGCGGCGGGGCGTGCGTCCAGGCGATCGGGCCCGGGGCCGCCCTGGGCGCGGCCCGGTCCTCCGGCGTGGTGCAGCACTACGCGGACTTCGGCGCCGGCGACCAGCTCACCCGGGACCTGGCCACCTGCCCGCTGACGCTGGTCGACACCGGGGTCGTGCGCGACCCCGCCGACGTCGACCCCCACGACGCGGTCCGGCCCACGGACAGCCGCGCCCAGCAGGTGCGGGCGGTCGACAACCGGATCCGGCAGGTGCTGGACCAGGCGCCGGCCGGCGCCGACCTCATGCTCGTGAGCCTGGCCGACGCGGGGCAGACCGAGCGGTTGCGGCTGCTCGCCCTCAAGGGGCCCCAGTTCGGTGCGGGCACGCTGTACTCCGCCTCCACCCGGCAGCCCGGCCTGGTCCAGCTCGCCGACGTCGCGCCCACCGTGCTCAGCCACATCGGCGCCCCGGTGCCCGGCAGCCTCGGCGGCACCGCCCTGCGCAACGAGCCGGCGGAGAACAACTCCGAGGCCTCGGCCCAGGACCGGCTCGGCGGCCTCGTCGACTACGACCTCGCCTCCCACGAGGTGCACTCCCTCGTGCCGCCGTTCTTCACCGGGTGGGTCTACGCCCAGCTGGCCATCTACCTGTTCGTGGCCGTGGTCTGGCGGCGGCGCTGGGGCACCCTGGCCACCCGCATGCAGCTGCTGCGGGTGGTGCGGCGCGTGGCGATCATCGCCTCGACCGTGCCCGTGTCGACGTTCCTGGCCAACCTCCTGCCGTGGTGGCGCTTCCCGGTGCCGATGATCGCGGTGGTCGCCTCGGTCGGGGTCTTCGTCGCCGCGATCTCGGCCCTGGCCCTGCGCGGCCCGTGGCGCCGCGCGCTGTTCGGCCCGCTGGTGGTGGTCAGCGTGGTGACCATCGCGGTCCTCGCCGCCGACGTCATGACCGGCTCCCGGCTGCAGCTGTCCTCGCTCATGGGCCTGCAGCCCGTCGTCGGGGGCCGCTTCTACGGCATGGGGAACGTGACCTTCGCGCTGTTCGCCACGGCCACGCTGCTCCTCGCCATCGCCGTGGCGGACCGCCTGACCCGCACCCGGACACCGCTGGTCGCGGCGGTCGCGGTGAGCGTGGTCGGCCTGTTCGGCGTCGTCGTCGACGGGTCCCCCTCCTGGGGCAGCGACTTCGGCGGGCCGCCGGCGCTGCTGCCCGGCCTGGCCTACCTCGTGCTGGCGGTGCTCGGCATCCGCCTGACCTGGCGCAAGGCGCTGCTCGTCGTCGGCGGGACGGCCGGCTTCCTCGTGGTCGTGGGCTTCCTGGACTGGCTGCGCCCCCCGGACTCGCGCTCCCACCTGGGCCGCTTCGTCCAGACCGCCATCGACGGCGGCGCGTGGGACATCATCGCCCGCAAGGCGCAGCAGAACTTCTCGATCCTCACCGGCAGCACCCTGACCCTGCTCGTCCCGGTGGGCCTGGCCTTCATGGTCTACATCCTCGCGCGGCCCACCTCGTGGGGCGCCCGGGCGATGCAGCGTTCGTTCGAGCGGGCCCCCCTGCTGCGTCCCGGCCTGATCTCGTTGTGCATCACGCTGGTCATCGGCTTCGCCATGAACGACTCCGGCACCGCGATCCCCGCGGTCGCCGCCACCCTGGCCATCCCGCTGATGATCGCCGTCAACGTGCAGGTGCTCGAGGACGACGAGGGCCGCCCGGTCCGGGCCGAGACCCCCGGTGGCCCGGCCCCCTCCGACGACGACAGCCCCGAGGGTGGCGAGGGCCCCGAGGGCCACGGTGAGCCGGTCACGGCCCTCCTGCCCGCGGTCAGCCGTCGCGGCGCCCGGCGTCGCGAGGAGGAGCGACCGGCCGAGGCCTTGCCGACCGACCGCGTCATCAGCAGCCCGGCCAGCGAGATCCCCCGCGGCGAAGCCCGGCGCAGCGAGTCCCGGCGGAGCGACACGCGTCGCGGCGACACCCGGCGCGGGGAGGTGCGCCGGGCCGGTGCGACCGGCCGCCGCCGTCAGGACCCGAGCCGTGAGGACCCGAGCCCTCAGGGCCCGCAGGTCAGCCGCGAGGAGGCCGGCCCGTCGACCGCGCCGCTCCCGCCGGTCCCGCCCCAGGTCCAGCCGCCGGCGGCTCCGACGCCGGATCCGGCCCGGGCCGCGGACGACCCGCCCCGCTATGCCACCCGCGCCGAGCGACGGCAGCAACAGTCAGCCACACGAGGAGGCCGGCGTAAGGGGCGAGGTTCTTCCTGACCCCCAGCGTGAAGGCCTCGACCGAGGCCGACATGGCCACGACCCGGCCGGGCACGTAGGCCAGGACCAGGACGAGCAGCCGGGCGAGCAGGACCCCGTCGAGCAGGCTCGGCGCCAGCGCGGGCAGCGTCGCCCAGGTCAGCGCGTCGTACCAGGGCAGCGAGTAGGGCGCGCCCAGGACGTATGCCGTGCCGGTCACCAGGGTGGCCAGCAGCGCCGACGCCGTCAGCGCCCCCGGCGCGCCCGGTGCCACGCCGACCCGCCGGACCACCAGCGCCAGCAGCACCGCGAGTCCGACGACGACGACAAGCGCCGCGGAGGTGACGAGCGTGCGGGCCGTGCCGCCGGCCAGCGGCCCGGTCAGCCACTCGAACACCGGCCGCCATGGCGTGGCCAGCGAGATCGACCGGCGCGCCCGCTCGAGCTGGGAGAAGACGTGCGGCCCGGCCCACAGGTGCAGCGGGACCGCCACGGCAAGCGTGCCCAGCGCCAGGGCGAGCACCCGCCGCGCCAGGTCCCGGCGCGCGAGCGCCCGCCAGGACCACACGATCGCCAGGCCGACCACGGCATGGGTCACCTTGGTGCTCACGGCGGCGCCGAGCGCCAGGCCGGCCAGCCAGGGGTGACGTGCGGCCAGGAGGATCGCGGCCAGCGCGAGCGCGGTGGCGACGACGTCGACGTGCGCGCCGAGGACGACAACCCCCAGGACGAGGGGGTTGACCGTCCACAGCAGGTCGACGCGCCCCTGCCACGCAGGCCCGTGCCCCGCCCGCAGGAGCAGCCACCGGACGGCGACCCAGGCCAGCACCACCACGACCTGCCACGCCCAGACGGTCTGACGCAGGTTGGCCCCGCCGACGAGGGAGGCCAGCGCCTGCAACGCGGTCGCGGCCGGCCCGTAGACGCTCGGGGTGTGGGTCCACGGCGGCTCCACCGCGCTGGTCACCGGGTCGTGGCCGCCGGCCCATGTCACCGGGGGCACGACGTAGGGGTCGCCACCCTGGGCCGCGATCCGCCCGTAGGCGGCGTAGTTCGTGTGGTCGGCCGACCCGAACGGCGCCGTGAGCAGCACCAGCGCGCCGATCCCGCCGACCCAGCCCCAGCCCAGCCGGGGTGCGGTCCCCCGCCAGAGGCCCAGCCCCACCGCGAGGGCCCCGAGCAGGTATGCCGTCCACAGCGTGGCCGTGACCGTCGCCGAGGTGAGGTGCAGGGGCAGCTCCCCCGGCGCCCAGCCGCGCGGGCCCAGACCGGGCCGCGCCGCGGACGGGCCGGCGGCGGCCACGAGCAGCAGGCCCGCGCCGGACAGGCCCAGCAGGGCGAGCTGGGCCCGACCCGGGCGCAGCGTGGTCTCAGCGGCGGGCACGGCGCAACCGGCGCGCGGCCAGCGCGAGCCACACGTCGCGATACTGCCTGGCGCGGTGGACCTGCCCCCTCCAGTCCCTGCCGCTGACCCGGTGGTGCAGCTCGCAGGGGACCTCCTGGACCCGCAGCCCGCGCGAGAGCACGTCGACGGTCAGCCCGACCTCCACGCCCCAGCCGCGGGCCAGCGGCGTGGCGGCGTCGAACGCCGCCCGCGACAGGCAGCGCATGCCGGACAGCGGTTGTGTGGCGCTCCACCCGGTGAGGTCGTGGATCCCCTTGCGCGCCAGGCGGACCACGAAACCCCGGCCGCCACCGGCCTGCTTCTGCGGGGGTAGGATCGCGATCGTCATGTCGGCCTCGCCGGTGGCCACTGGCGGCACGAGCACGCCGAGGTTGACCGCGCTGGCCTCCAGGTCGGCGTCGACGAACAGCAGGTGCCGGGGCACCCGGCCGGCGTCCTCGCGCGCGACCCGGGCAGCACCGGTGGTCATGGCCGCCGCCTTGCCCCGGTTGCGCGGATGCCGCTCGACCACGGCCCCGGCCTCCCGCGCGATCTGCGCGGTGGCGTCGGTGCTGCCGTCGTCGACGACCACGACCAGGTCCGCGCCCGGGATGGTCCGGGCCGCGGCGATGGTCGCGGCGATCCGCTCCGCCTCGTCCTTGGCGGGGATGACGACGGCGACGGCGGCCTCACCGGGGCCGGGCGGCGGGGTGGTCACGGGCGGCTCAGCGCAGGGTGACCTGGCGGCTGAGCAGGCCCGAGCGGGCCCGGCGCTCCTCGGCCGACAGCGGCTCGGTGGCGGCCAGCGCCTGGTCGTAGCGCTTCTGCCACGCCACGGCCTCGTCCTCGTGGTCGGCCGCGGCCCTGGCCGGGTCGAGGTCCCACACGGGCACGAGCAGGCCGCAGGCGCGGAACGCCCCGAGCAGCCGGGTGCCCTCCCCGAGCCCGCTATCGTGGGCGGCGTGCAGCCGGGCGAGGGCGTCGGTGGCGAGGTCCTCCTCCTGCGGCAGGACCCAGCGCAGGTGGGTGCGCTCACCGATGCGGCACCAGTACGCCGAGGTCACCGAGGTCAGGGCCTGCGTGGGGACGGCCACCGCGTTGGCGCGCTCGAGGGAGGCGCGGCCCTCCTCGTCGAGGTCGGCCACGTCGTCGACCCAGAACTCGAAGCCCTCGTGGACGCTCACCTCGAACGGCGCCGTCAGGTCCAGCACGTCCTGCAGCCGCGGGGTGTCGGCCGTCGCCTGCGGGGTGCTCGTGACCGGGTGGCCCGCCTCGGCCGCCACCGTCGCCAGCAGCACCTGGGCCAGGTCACGGCTGGCGTCACCGGTGCTGCTGCCGGACTGCGTCGCGACCAGCACCCGCCCGTCGGCACGGTGCAGGCCCGGCCAGGCCAGCGGCAGGACCGTCGCGATCGTGGCCGACCGCGGTGCCCCCTCGGGGGCGGCGTCCTCGCGCAGCTGCACCGTCGCGGTGGCCGCCGGGAGGATCTCGCGCAGCGCGACCCAGTCGGTCTCCCCCGGCAGGCCCTCGAAGGGGCGCGCCACGAACGGCGCCGGTGAGGGAGTCACGGCACGCTGGCCGGACTCACGTGCGGACTGACGACTGCGTCGGGAAGCCTTGCCCATGGTCGCCAACCCTAGTGGGCTGACGCGCCGGGGCGGGCAGGTCGGTGCGGGATCGGTCCGGCTCAGCCGGTGCGGCGCCGCGACGGACCGCCGAGGGCGACCCAGACGGTGCACCCGCCGCGGTCGTCCACGACACCCCACTCGTGGGCCAGGCTGCGCACGATGCGCAGCCCCCGACCGGCCTGCGCCCACGTGGACGGGGGCGACGGCCGCGGGCTGGTCGGGCCGCCACCGTCGGTGACCTCGACCTCCACGACCGGCTCCTTGACCTTCCAGTGCACGCGGACTGCGCCGTCCGTGCAGGGTCGGGCATGACGCAGGGCGTTGGCCACGAGCTCGGAGACCACGATCTCCGCCTCGTCGACCACCTCCCCGCCCACGCCGCGGGCGCGAAGGTCCGTCACCACGGCACGTCTGACCTTGGTGACCGAGGCCGCGTCCCACGGCACGCGGATGGTCCGTGTCTGTCCGGCGCCGATCTCGCCGCCGAACTCGTCGATTGCCGGCGACCCCTGACTCGCCAACGGTGGTGTCGAGGCTGTACGCCCCCCTGCCGCCCCCATTGCATCTCCGTCCCTGAAAGAGCCCTTCCACCCGGCTGTACCACAGGCTAATGCGTGTCCCGCGTGTGGTCGAGGACGAACTCCGGCCGGTTTGTGATGATCGCCTCGACGCCGAGCTCCACGCACAGGTCGACGTCCTCGGCGGTGTCCACCGTCCAGACGTAGACCTGGTGGCCCCGGCTGTGCTGCCGGGCGACGGTCTGGGGCCAGCGACGCACGATCTTGATGTCGAGCCCGGCGATCCGCACGCCCTTGGGCAGCGAGCCGTCCCGGAAGCGCAGCGGCACCGAGTTCTCGATGAGGAAGACCAGCGGCAGCTCGGGGCACAGCTGCCGCATCCGCTGGACGGCGAGCTGGGAGAACGACATCACCCGCACGTGCGGGCGCCCGGGGCGGTGGGCGCGGTGCAGGCCGAACTCGGTGAGCACGCGGGCGAGCTCCCGCTCGACCAGCCCGGCATACCGGGTGGGGTGCTTGGTCTCGATGGCCAGGCCGACCTCGCGGTCGGCCTCCATCACCGTGCGCAGCAGCGAGCGCAGCGTGAGGATCTGCTTGCGGTCACGGTCCGGCAGCTCGTCGTCGGTGCCGTGCAGCTCGTGCCAGGAGCCCCAGTCCAGCCCCTCGAGCTTGGCCAGCTCCAGTGTCGAGACCAGGCCGCTGCCGTTGGAGGTGCGGTTGACCCGGCGGTCGTGGACGCAGACCAGGTGCGAGTCGGCGGTCAGCCGCACGTCGCACTCGAGCGCGTCGGCCCCCTCGGCGATGGCGCGCTTGTAGGCCTTGAGCGTGTGCTCCGGTTCGGCCTTGCTGGCGCCACGGTGGGCGATGACCAGGGGTTTGCGGGCGGGGCGCGGCGCGACCTCGGGAAGCACCGGACCATGGTGGCACCCCGCCCCTACGCCTGCAGCGCGACCCCCGCCTCCACCAGCGTGTCGACGTCGGCGACGCCCCAGGCGGCCAGCGCCTCCCGCGTGTCCTGCCCCGTCGCGGCCGGCCCACGCCCCACGGCGCCCGGGGTGCGGTCGAACCGGGGTGCCGGCGCCGGCTGGGTCACGCCGTCCACCTGCGTGTATGCCGCCCGCGCGGCCAGGTGCGGGTGCCCGGGCGCGCGGTTCAGGGGGACGACGGGGGCGACGCAGGCGTCCGAGTCCTCGAAGACCGCCGTCCACTCGGCCTGGGTGCGTCCGGCGAAGGCGGCGGCGAGCGCGGTCCGCAGCCGGGGCCACAGCGCGGGGTCGCCCCGGTCCGGCACCTGCTCCGGCTCCAGGCCGAGCCCCTCGAGGAGGGCGGCGTAGAACTTCGGCTCCAGCGCCCCCACGGCCATGTGCTCCCCGTCGGCGGTCTCGTAGACGTCGTAGAACGGGGCGCCGGTGTCCAGCAGGTTCACCCCGCGGCTGGGCTCCCACACCCCGGCCCCCACCAGGCCCTGGAGCTGGGCGGTCAGCAACGCGGTGCCGTCGACGATGGCGGCGTCGACGGTCTGGCCGAGCCCGCTGCGGGTCCGCTCGTGCAGCGCGGCGAGGATGCCGACGAGGCACGTCATCGCCCCGCCGCCGAAGTCGCCGAGCAGGTTGGCCGCGACCTGGGGCGGCCCGCCGGCGCGACCGGTGGCGTGCAGCGCTCCGGTCAGCGCGATGTAGGAGATGTCGTGCCCGGCGCGCTGGGCCATCGGGCCGTCCTGGCCCCAGCCGGTCATCCGCGCGTAGACCAGGCGCGCGTTCCGGGCGGCGCACTCCTGCGGGCCCAGGCCCAGCCGCTCCATCACCCCGGGCCGGAAGCCTTCGAGCAGGACGTCGGCCCGCTCGACCAGCTCCAGCACGACCTCACGCGCCTCGGCGCGCTTGAGGTCGAGGCACACGTTGGGCCGGCCGCGGTTCAGGACGTCGTATGCCGGGGCCGTCACCTGCAGTCCCGGCCCACCCGGGCGGTCCACCCGGATCACGTCGGCGCCGAGGTCGGCCAGCACCATCGCGACGAACGGGGCCGGGCCGATGCCGGCCATCTCGACGACCTTGAGGCCGGCGAGGGGTCCGGCGGGCTGCGGGGCGGGGGCGGCGTCCATGCGACGGCATGCTGCCGCACCGGCTCCGCCCTGTCCGCCCCTCGCGGGTGAGACCCCGAACACGATCCTGACAATCCGTTGGCCGGGGCCGAACCTGCGGGCGACAGGGTGGGACCCGACAGCACGACCCCCGACCACTCGACCCCTCGGGAGCACCCAGGATCACCAAGGCAGTCATCGTCGCCGGCGCCGCGGCCCTCGTCCTCGGCGGCGGGGGTGCCGCCCTCGCCGCCCAGAACGCCGGCGCCACGTCCTCGGGGGCGGCCTCGACCGCGTCCTCGGCGACCGCTGCCGACCCCGCCGCCGACCTGGCGCTGGGCGACGTCGCCGCCGGCCGCCGGGTCCGCCCGGGGCTGCTGCGCACCCTGCACGCCGAGTGGGTGACCCGGGCGGCCAAGGCCGGCACCGGCTTCGTCACGCACCACGCGATCCGCGGTGAGGTGACCGCGGTGTCGCCGACCTCGATCACGGTCAAGGCCCAGGACGGGGTGAGCCAGACGTTCGCCGTCGGCAAGGACACCGTCGTGCGCTCGCACCCGCTCGGCTCCGGCCGCACGAAGGGCACCCCGTCCTCGATCGGGCAGGTCCACACGGGCGACAAGGCGCTCGTGGTCGGCACCGGCACGGACCACCTGACCGCGACCGCCGTCGTCGACGGGGGCACCGGACCGGCCCGGGGCACCGCCACCAGCTGACCCCCTTCCGGCGTGTTGGGGCGCGCCCGACCGGGCGGCACTGATGTGATCGCGGGCGTGTCGATCGAGTTGAGCCAGCCAGGAGTCGACGGACTGAGCCACGCCCTGCGCGCCCTGCGGGACTGGCAACAGGACTCGGACCCGGTGCAGCTGCACCCCGGGGACCTGGGCTGGAACTGGCGGTTCGGCGCCGAGGCGACGGCCGCCGCCGTCCGGACCTGGAGCCGCGACAGGCAGGTCCTCGCCGTCGGGCTGGTGGACAGTCCCGAGCTGCTCCGACTGGCCGTCTCGCCGGCAGCCCGCGACGACGAGGAGCTGGCCCGGCAGCTGCTCGACGACCTGACCCGGCCGGAGCGCGGCGTCCTGGCGCCCGGCGACATCGCCGTCGAGGCGCGAGGGTGGGCAGCGCTCCGGGAGGTGTTGGCCGCGGAGGGCTGGGTCGCCGACGAGCCGTGGACACCGCTGCGGCGCGACCTGGCCGAGCCGGTCGAGGACTGTGGCGTCCGGGTCGAGGTGACCGGCCCGGAGCAGGCCCCCGTGCGGGCCGCCGTCCAGCGCGCGGCGTTCGACCGGTCGATCTTCACGGCCGAGCGCTGGCACGCGATGGCCGCCGGACCGGCCTACGCCGACGCCCGGTGCCTCGTCGCGTACGACGACCGGGACACCCCGGTGGCGGCGGTGACCGTGTGGTCGGCCGGTCCGGGCAGGCCCGGGTTGCTCGAGCCGATGGGCGTGCACCGCGACCACCGCGGTCACGGCTACGGCAGGGCGGTCACCGTCGCCGCGGCGGCCGCACTCCGGGAGCTGGGCTCCTCGAGCGCGGTCGTCTGCACCCCGAGGGCCAACGTCGGCGGCGTCGCCACCTACACCTCGGCCGGCTTCCAACGGCTCCCGGACGTGCCCGACCTGCGGCGGAGCGCCTAGGCGTACTCACACGGCGGGACCACGGGCAGGCGCAGGGTGAAGCGCGCCCCGCCCTCTGGGGCATGGCCGGCCTCGACGGTGCCGCCGAGCCGCCCGGCCAGGCCGTGGACGATCGCCAGGCCGAGGCCGGTGCCGACCTGGCGCACCCCGCGGTAGCGCTCGTAGAGCGCGGACGGCTCGAACGCCACCGCCAGGTCCTCCTCGGCGAGCCCGGGGCCGCCGTCGCGGACCTCGCAGGCGACGAGGGGCGCCCCGGTCACGCCGGTCTCCCGACGCACGGCCAGCACGATGGTCGCCCCGGCAGGGGTGACCCGCAGGGCGTTCTCGAGCAGGCCGTCGAGCACCTGGCGGACCCGGGAGGCGTCGGTGACGGTGACGACGGGGCCCGGGGGCAGCTCGGTCCGGAACGCCACCCCGGCGGACTCGCACCGCGTCGCCCACACCCCCGCGGCGTCGCGGCCCACGGCGGTCAGGTCGGCCGCCACCGGGTCGACCCGGAACTGCTGGGCTCCCAGCCGGGCCAGGTCGAGCAGGTCGGACACGAGCCGCCGCAGCCGCCCGGACTCCGAGACCAGGACCGTCCCCACGTGCGCGGTCTCCTCCGGTGCGACGACCCCTTCGGCCAGCGACTCGGCATACCCGCTGATGGCGGTGAGCGGGGTGCGCAGCTCGTGCGAGACGGACAGCAGGAAGTCGCGCTGGCGCCCCTCCGAACGCGCCAGCGCGCGGGCGAGGGTGGTGACGGCCTCGGCCACCTCGGCGACCTCCGCGGGACCGTCGGCGGCGACCACGACGTCCCGGCGGCCCGCAGCCAGCTCGCGCGCCGCGTGGGCGGTGCGCGCCAGCGGGCCGGCCAGCCGCCGGGCGAGCAGCACGCTGAGCGCGACGCCCACGGCCGCGGCCACGACCAGCGCCAGGAGGGTGCGGCGGATCGCCTGCTCGCCGGCGGCGAGGGCCGCGGTCCGCGGCTGGACCAGCGCCACCCCGCCCGCCGGGGTGCTGCGGGCCTCCAGCAGGACCGGTATGCCGTCCACGACGCGGCGCGCGGACACCTGGCCGCCGGCGAGGAGCCGGTCCACGTCCTGCGGGGTGAGCGCGTCGGCGGCCAGCCGGCTCGCGCTGACGACCCTTCCGGCGCGGCCCACAGTCGCGAACTCGACGTGCAGCGCGGCCAAGGTGCGCCGTGCCCGGACCTGCCCGGCCTGGGCGGTCACCCCCGAGTCGGCGGCCGTGTCGGCGACGTCGGCCAGCCGGGCCAGCGCCGTGCGCGCCGCGACCTCGTTGGACTGTCGGGCGAGGCCGACCGCGAGCCCGCCCGCGACCACCGCGGTGATGACGGCGACCGCCACGGCGAGCAGGGAGATCTGCCGGGCCAGGCTGCCGCGGTGCCGGCTCACCCGCCGGCCACCTCGACGCCGTAGCCGACGCCGCGGACGGTGCGGATCGGGCTCGCGTCGCCGAGCTTGCCGCGCACCTGCGCCACGTGGACGTCGACGGTGCGGTTGCCGGCCAGGGCGCTGTAGCCCCAGACGTCGCTGATCAGCTGCTCGCGGGTGAACACCCGCCCGGGCCGGCGCATGAGGTGCGCCAGCAGGTCGAACTCCGTTGCGGTCAGGGCGATCTCGGCGTTGTCGACGAAGCAGCGATGGTCGGCCAGGTCGAGCCGCACCCGGCCCAGGGCCAGCGGCGCGGGCCCTGGGGCCGTGCCGCGCGAGCGCCGCAGCACCGAGGTGACCCGGGCGACGAGCTCGCGCGGGGAGAACGGCTTGGTCACGTAGTCGTCGGCGCCGAGCTCCAGGCCCACGACCCGGTCGACCTCGTCGTCGCGGGCGGTGACGAACAGGACCGGCACCCAGTCCTCCTCGGCGCGCAGCCTTCGGCAGACCTCGATGCCGTCCAGGCCGGGCAGCCCGACGTCGAGGATGACCGCGGCCGGGCGCAGCCGGCGGATCGCCGCCAGGCCCTCGGCCCCGTCGGGTTCGACGTGGACGCCGTAGCCGGCGCGCGCCAGGTTCATCCGGATGACCTCGGCGATCGCCGGCTCGTCCTCGACGACCACGACCAGGCCGCGGGCGGGGGCGTCGGTCGGCACAGCCGCACTGTAGCCAGCACCCGGTCCCGGCACGGTCACCTCGATGTCAGGGTCGTGTTCGGGGTGGGGGCGCCTGCACCTCCTGCATGAGGCCGGCGCCGGCGTCCGGGTGTAGGCAGGACCGAGCGGGGGACCCATCGGGCCGGGAACCTCCCGGTGGCCCCTGTCCGACCAGCAAGGAGGACCGCCATGCGCTTCGGAGTCATGCTCGATGTCGCCGCGCCGGTGGAGCTGTACGACGGCATGCACGCGACCCTGATGTCGATGGACCCCAACGTCAGCGAGGGGCTGCTGCTGCACGTCGGCCTGCCCACCGACGCCGGCTTCCGGGTGATCGAGGTCTGGGAGTCCCGTGAGCAGTACGACCGGTTCACCAACGAGGTGATGGTGCCGATGATGACCGCCAAGGGCGCCGAGGCCGGCCCACCGCCGACCGCCACGGAGTTCGAGGTCCGCGGGCTGGTCATCCCGGGCGCGCACGTCATGGCCTGACCCCGGCGGCTGGTCGTCACGTCCACCCGGCGGTGGCGCACTACGCTCACACGGTCTGCCGCCCCACCGTTGGATGACCGTGACGCTGCCTCCCTTCCAGCACCTCGTCGACGCCCACTGGCGTGACGTGGCCCGGCTGGCGCATGCCCTGGCCGGCCCCGTCGACGGTGACGACGTGGCCCAGCAGGCCTGGACCCAGGCCCTGGCGGCCTACCCGGGTCTGCGCTCGTCGGCCAACCTGCGGGGCTGGCTGCTGACGATCACCTCCCGGTGCGCCATGGACGCCCACCGCGGGCGGGCCCGCCGGGCGGTCCCCGCCGATGACGTCGCAGCGGTCGCCGACGCCACCGGGGCCAGCGCCCCGGCCGCCGACGTCGACCAGCCGGACGAGCTGTTGTGGGCCCACGTCGCCCGGCTGCCCGAGCGGCAGCGTCACGCGGTCGTCCTGAAGTACGTGGCCGACCTCGACCACCCCGCCGTCGCGCGGGCGCTGGACACGACGCCGACGATGAGCCGGCGCCTGGTCAGCGACGCCCTCGCCTCCTTGAGGAAGGTGATCCCGTGACCTGGGACCCCGCCACCGCCCTGTCGTCCTTCGAGCCGGGGGACCTCGCACCCCCCGTGCTCCCGGTCTCGGACGTCTCCTACGTCGTCGAGGACACCGTCATCGGCCGGATGCTGTTGGCCACCAACGCCTCCGGCGCCCTGGTCGCCTCGGCCTTCCTCGGCCCCCGCGGCAGCGAGGACGACTGGCTGGAGCGCCTGTCCCGGTCGATCTCCCCGCGGGTGCTGCGCCAGCCGCGGGCCCTGGACCCGGCGCGCCGCGAGCTCGAGGACTACCTCGCCGGCCGGCTGCACGCGTTCGACCTCCCGGTCGACCTGACGCTGGCCACGCCGTTCCAGCGGACCGTGCTCGGCCGCCTCGGTGAGGCGGTCCACTACGGCGAGCGGACGACATACGGGGACCTGGCGCGGCGGATCGAGCGCCCGAGCGCCTCCCGCGCCGTCGGCGCGGCCCTCGGCGCGAACCCGCTGTGCGTCGTCCTCCCCTGCCACCGCGTGGTCGCCTCCTCCGGTGCCCTGACGGGGTATGCCGGTGGGCTGGCTGCCAAGGAGTACCTCCTGGCCCTGGAGGCCCGCGGCTGAGCCCGTGCGAGGATCGCGGCCATGACCGTGGAGACCGACGTGGACTTCCGGCCCGGGCCGGTGGCGACCGACGACGTCCTGTTCGCCCGGCAGGGCGCACTGGGACGGGTCCGGCTCAACCGTCCGCGGGCGATCAATGCCCTGACGCACGACATGGTCCGGTCCGTGCAGGCCCAGCTCGAGGAGTGGGCCGCTGACGACACCGTCTCGGCCGTCGCGCTCGAGGGCGCCGGGGACCGGGGGCTGTGTGCCGGCGGCGACGTGCGGGCGATCCGCGAGGCTGTCCTCGGCGGTGAGGGTGACCCGCTGGGCTTCTGGGCCGACGAGTACCGGCTGGACGCGCTGGCCGCGAGGTATCCCAAGCCGTTCGTCGCGTTGATGGACGGGATCGTCATGGGCGGTGGGCTGGGCCTGTCGGCCTGGGGCGGCCTGCGGCTGGTCACCGAGCGGTCGCGGGTCGCGATGCCGGAGACGGCGATCGGCTTCTTCCCCGACGTGGGCATGCTCTTCCTGCTGGCCCGCGCCCCCGGTGAGCTCGGCACGCACCTGGCCCTGACAGGCGCGACGGTGAGTGGCGAGGACGCCGTCTTCACCGGCCTGGCCGACGCGGTCGTGGACAGCTCGACGTTCCCCGCGCTCCTGGCCCGGCTGGCCGCGGGAGAGGTGCCGGCCGCCGATGCCCTCGGCGACGTGCGGCCGGCCAGTGCCCTGGCGGCGGCGGGGTCCTGGGTCGACGAGTGCTACGCCGGCGACGACGCGGCGACGATCCTGGACCGGCTCCGCAGCCATGGCTCCCCGGCTGCACGGGAGGCGGGCAAGCTCATCGCGAGCCGCTCCCCGCTGTCGGTCGCGGTGACGCTGGAGGCGATCCGGCGGGCGGCGCAGCTGGCTACTCCGGAGGACGTGTTCGCCCAGGACCTGGCCCTCGGCGAGGCGTTCCTGGCCGGCTCCGACTTCGTCGAGGGGGTGCGCGCGGTGCTCGTCGACCGCGATCACGCGCCGCGGTGGCGCCACGCGTCCGTCGCCGATGTCCCCCGGGACGCAGTTCTGCGGATGTTCGCGCGGGCCCCGCAGCCCCAGACTGGGTGACCATGGAGATCACCTCGCTCGGCTACCGCACCGACCTCGCGCTGCTGCGGCTCGGCGGCACCGAAGTGGAGGACCACGGCGACCACCTCGTCGTCCGCAGCCCGCACAACCCGACGCACTGGTGGGGCAACTTCCTGCTGCTGCACGGTGTCCCGCCCCAGCAGCAGGCGGAGCTCTGGATCGACCGGTTCCACGCCCGGTTCCCCCAGGCCGAGCACATCGCGATCGGGTTCGACGGCACGACGGGCACCGTCGAGGACCTGGCCGGCTTCACCGCAGCCGGGCTCAACGTCGAGGCGCAGACCGTGATGACGGCGACCAGCGTCAACGAGCCGCCTCGCCCCAACCCCGAAGCGACCTACCGTCGGCTGAAGTCCGATGCGGACTGGGCCGCCAGCGTCGAGCTGCGCGTGGCCTGCAACGAGAAGGAGCTGGACCCCGCGTCCTACCGCGAGCACGTCGTGCGCAAGGCCGCCACCAACCGCGAGCTCGTCGAGGCCGGCCACGGCGCGTGGTTCGGGGCGTTCCTCGACGGGCGCCTCGTGTCGCAGATGGGCCTGCTCACGGCCGGCCCGGGGCTGGCGCGGTTCCAGTCCGTGGAGACCCACCCCGACGCGCGGGGCCGCGGCATCGCCGGGACGCTGGTGCACCACGTGAGCCGCTACGGCTTCGACGAGCTCGGCGCCGACACCCTGGTGATGGTCGCCGACCCCACCTACCCGGCGATCCGGGTCTACCGCTCGGTCGGCTTCGCCGACACCGAGAGCCAGCTGCAGGCCGAGCGCCCGCCGGCTCGCTGAGCCGACGGGCGCCGACGTCCGGGGGGGGAGCCCGCCCGGGTGTCAGTGCTGGGTCAGTGCTGGGTCAGTGCTGGGTCAGCGCCGGCCGCCGACGCGGGTGCCGGCGGAGAACGCGGCGGCACCGCCGGTGCTGGAGCTGCTGTAGACGGTCTGGCTGCCGCCGGAGCGCTTCGGCGCCCCACCGGTGCGGCCGGAGCCGTTGCTGCCGCTGCGCTTCGGCGCACCCGTGCGACCCGAGCCGTTGCCCGAGCCGGAGCCGCGCTGGGCGCCGCCACGGGAGCCACCGCCCTGGCCGCCACGGGAGCCGCCACCCTCGCCACCGCGCGCGCCGGCGCCCTGCTGGCCGCCACGCCCCTGGCCCTGGCCACGACCGCGGCCACCGCCGGAGCGGGCACCGGAGCCGGAGCGCGACGGCGCCGGGTTGGTGACCGGGGCCACCGGGGTGGGGTTGTCGACGAAGACCCGCTCGCCCGGCGCGAGCTCGCGCAGCAGCGGGTGGGCCGGGTCGATCTTCGTCGTGGTCGGCTTGATGCCGGCCTTGCGGGTCAGGTCACGCACGTCGCGCACCTGCTCGTCGGTCATCAGCGTGACGACGGTGCCCTCGGCGCCGGCGCGGGCGGTGCGCCCGGAGCGGTGCAGGTAGGCCTTGTGCTCGGTCGGCGGGTCGGCGTGGATGACCAGGCTGACGTCGTCGACGTGGATGCCGCGGGCAGCGATGTCAGTGGCGACCAGGGTGCGCGCCGAGCCGGAGTGGAACGCGTCCATGTTGCGGGTGCGGGCGTTCTGGCTGAGGTTGCCGTGCAGCTCGACCGCCGGCACGCCGCTGGCGTTGAGCTGCTTGGCCAGCTTCTTGGCGCCGTGCTTGGTGCGGGTGAAGACCACGGTGCGCCCGGGGGCGGCAGTCAGGTCGACCAGCACCGGCAGGCGCGAGTCCGGGTGCAGGTGCAGCACGTGGTGGGTCATCGTGTTGACCGGCGACTGCGCCGAGTCGGCGCTGTGCGTGACCGGGTTGCGCAGGTAGCGCTTGACCAGGACGTCGACGCCGGCGTCGAGCGTGGCCGAGAAGAGCAGGCGCTGGCCGTCCTTGGGGGTGCGGTCCATGAGCCGGCGCACGCCGGGCAGGAAGCCGAGGTCGGCCATGTGGTCGGCCTCGTCCAGGACGGTGATCTCGATGGCGGACAGGTCGGCGTGGCCCTGGCCGACGTGGTCCTCGAGGCGGCCGGGGCAGGCGACGAGCACGTCGACGCCGGCGCGCAGGCCGTTGATCTGGGGGTTCGGGCCGACGCCGCCGAAGACGGTGAGGGTCTTCAGGCCGAGCGCCCTGGCCAGCGGCGCCATGGCCGCGTCGATCTGCGTGGCGAGCTCACGGGTCGGCGCGAGGATGAGCGAGCGCGGCTTCTTCGGCAGGCGCTTGGTGCCGCTCTGCGACAGGCGGGTCAGCAGCGGCAGCAGGAAGCCGTAGGTCTTGCCCGAGCCGGTGCGGCCGCGGCCGAGCACGTCGCGCCCGGCGAGGGAGTCCGGCAGCGTGGCCGCCTGGATCGGGGTGGGGGTGGTGATGCCCGACTCCGCGAGGACGCGGGTCAGGGAGGTGGGCACGCCGAGGTCGGCGAAGGTGTGCGTGGACAAAGGATTACTCCGCAAAGTCAAAGGGTCGTTCTGCCCGGCGCAGACCATGGAGGTCGCGGCGCGTTGGCGATCGACGTCAAGGGCGGCCCGAGGCAGAACTGTGCGGGCCGCAGGCCCAGCATAGGGCCCCGCACGGACAGCCCTTCGCCATCCGTGCGGCGTGGGGTGTCCCCCATCACGCCGATTCCGCCCTCTACGGCCGTCTAGCAGTATCGCGATACTCACCTAGCGAGCCTCATCGAACCGGGGCGGCGACGCCCCTTGAGGCTGCGCCGCGCCGGCGTCAGGACGCCGCCCGCAGGCGGCGCAGCATCCGCGCGTCGCTGAAGCCCACTGCCCGGGCCACGGACTCCTGGGTCCACCCCTGCTGGGCCAGCGCCTCGGCCTGCTCCAGCCTCAGCGTCTGCTGGTAGCGCAACGGGGTGAGCCCCGTCGCGGCGACGAACTCCCGGGTCAGCGTCCGTTCGCTCACCCCGAGCTCGCGCGCCAGGGACGACAAGGGGAGAGGCTCGGCATACCGGTCGTCGATGACGTCCTGGGCACGGTGCACGAGGTCGGCGAGGTGGTCACGGTGCCGCAGCATCGCGCTCTCCTGCGGCGCGGAGCCGTTGCGACGGGCCGCGACCACGAGTGCCCGCGCGGTCCGCGCCGCCACGGCGGCGCCGTGGTCGACGGCGACCAGGTGCAGCGCGAGGTCGATCCCGCTGGCGATGCCTGCGGAGGTGTGGATGCGCCCGTCGCTGACATGGAGGACGTCGCGGACCACGTTGACCCGCGGGTGCAGCCGGGCCAGCTCGTCCTGGATCTCGTGGTGCGTGGTGGCGCGGCGGCCGTCGAGCAGGCCGGCGTCGGCGAGGGCGAAGGCCCCGGCACAGACGCTGACGACCTGGCCCCCGACGGCGTGGTGGGCGACCACCCCGGCCCGGGCGACGTCGGGCAGTGCCCGCCCGGCCCCAGCATCGTCCGGGACGTGCCACCCCGGGATCAGGACGTAGTCGCGGGGCGACAGGTCCGGCAGCGCCGTGTCCGCGGACAGGCCCAGGCCCTGGTGGCTGACCACCGACGGCTGGTCCGCGACGTAGGCAAGCCGGTAGCCCCCGCCGTACTCGCCCGCCTCGCAGAAGACCTGTGCCGGGCCGGCGACGTCGAGGAGCTCCACTCCTGGCACGAGGACGAAGACGACGGTGCGCGGCGCGTCAGTAGTCATGATCCGGTCAGGATGCCAGCACCTGCTCGATGGTGACCACCTCGGCGAACCGCCCGTGCAGCGCGGCGGCGGTGCGCTCCTTGACCTGCGCGGCGGTCAGCTCGCCCGAGCCGTCCCACAGCGGCAGCGGGTCGGTGGCCGTCGCGTCGAGGACGAAGCGCACGCCGTAGCCGAGGTCGCTCGCCACCCGGGCGGTCGTCTCGCAGCACTGCTCGGTGCGGATGCCGGTGATGACGACCTCACCCACCCGGCGCTCGACCAGGAGCTGGGCCAGGTTGGTCGTGGTGAACGCGTTGTGGCTGGTCTTGGTGATGGTGGGCTCACCCGGCTCGGGCTTGAGGCCGGGCAGCAGCCTCACCTGCCCGAGCTCGGGGTCGAACTCGTCGCCGCTGCCGGGCTCGGCGTGCAGGACCCAGATGACGTCCTGGCCGGCTGCGCGGGCATGGTCGACGAGCCGCGCGATGCGCTCGTCGATGTCGGGGGCGTCGATGCGGGCCCACGCCTCACGCTGGCGGAAGGACTCCTGGACGTCGATGACGATCAGTGCGGTGGTGTTCATGGGCACCATCGTGCCGACGCCGACCCGGGCCGGCGAGGTCCGATCCAGCCCCGGACCGGAACGATCCGGCCACCGACCGCCGGACCGAGGACCCGATCAGGACACGCGCAGCCAGGCAGTCGCGTCCGGCGGCAGCAACCCATCCTCCAGCGGCACGCTCGTGAGCAGCACCTCCCCGTCGGGCAGCGTCACAGGCCCGCCGCCGAACGTGGTGACACAGTGCCAGCCGCCCGGCCGGGCGAAGTGCAGCACGTGCGGCTCGTCCTCCACCCATGCCAGCTCCTCGCCGGCGCGCAGCTCGCGCCGGAGCGCCAGCGCGGACCGGTAGAGCGTCAGCGTCGAGGAGGGGTCCGCGTCCTGGAGCTGCACGGCATACCGGCCGAACCACGACGGCTGGGGCAGGTGCGCACCGTCGCCGCCGAAGCCGAAGGAACGCCCCTGGCTCTTCCACGGCAGGGGCACCCGGCAACCGTCGCGCCCCTTCTCCTTGCCGCCGGAGCGCTCGGCCATCGGGTCCTGGAGCACCGCGGCGGGCAGGTCGCCCACCTCGTGCAGCCCGAGCTCGTCGCCCTGGTAGACGTAGGTCGACCCGGGCAGGGCGAGCAGCACCAGCGCGGCCGCCCGGGCGCGACGCTCACCCAGCGCGCGGTCCAGCGCCGGCGCCGCCCCGTCGGACAGCAGCCACTGCCGCGCCACCTGCTGCGCGCTCTCGCCGGGACCGACCGGCAGGCCGTAGCGCGTGGCCACCCGCGGGCTGTCATGGCAGCCGAGCAGCCACGTCGTGGACGAACCGCTCTCGCGCATGTCGGCCAGGCCGGAGTCGACCACGCGCCGGTAGTCCTCGACCCCCCAGTCCGCCTCCTGCATCTCGAAGTTGAACGCCTGCCCGAGCCCCTGCGGGGAGGCGTATCGCGCGCGGCGGCGAGGGTGGACGCTCGCCTCCGCGACGGCGAACCGTGGCGGGTCGTACTCGTCGAACACCGCCCGCCACGAGGCGTAGACCTCGTGCACGCCGTCGCGGTCCCACAGCGGGTGGGAGCCGTCGCCGCGCTGCATGTGCGCCACGTCGACCCACGGGTCGAACGGCTCGCTGAGGTCCTTGACCAGGCCGTGGGCCACGTCGACGCGGAAGCCGTCGACGCCCCGGTCGGCCCAGAACCTCAGCGTGGTGCGGAAGTCCTCGCGCACCTGCGGGTTGTCCCAGTTGAGGTCGGGCTGCTCCCGGGCGAAGTGGTGGAAGTACCACTGCCCGTCGGCGGTGCGCTCCCACGCCGGCCCGCCGAAGAGGGACTCCCAGTCGTTCGGCGGCAGCGACCCGTCCGGGCCGGTGCCGTCGCGGAAGATGTAGCGGTGACGGGCGGGCGACCCCGCGGGCGAGGCGAGCGCCTCGCGGAACCACGCGTGCCGGTCGGAGGTGTGGTTGGGCACGATGTCGACGACCACGCGGATCCCGTTGTCGTGCAATGCCTCCACCATCACATCGAAGTCGGCCAGCGTGCCCAGCCGCGGGTCGACGTCGCGGTAGTCGTCGACGTCGTAGCCGCCATCGGCCAGGGCCGAGGGGTAGAACGGGCTGAGCCAGACCGCGTCGACGCCCAGCGCGCGCAGGTAGCCCACGCGCGAGGTGATGCCCGGCAGGTCACCGATCCCGTCGGCGTTGCTGTCGGCGAAGCTGCGCGGGTAGATCTGGTAGACCACCGCCGAGCGCCACCACGTCGGGTCGGACAGGTCGGTCACGGCGGGCTCCTCCGGTCGAGGCGGGTGTGCTCCCCGAAAGCATGGCAGGGGTCACGGCCGGCGCACCGCGTGGATCAGGTGCTCCTTGCGGTCCAAACGAATCCTCGGCGGCCGGGACCCGTCTCCTCGACGGCGGGCCCCGGCTGTCACAGCAGCTGTCAGGCGGTGGGGGCGAGGAACGCGTCGATCTGGTTGATCGCCAGGGTGGCGCCCTCCTCGATGCCCATGTCGAGCACCTTCTGCAGGTCCTCGGCCGACGCGTACGTCGAGACGTAGGTCGCCCGGGTGCCCTCACCCTCGGCCTCGAAGGTGTAGACGTTGCGCGACACCGGCATCCCCGGGGCCTCGTTGAAGTCCTCGTCGGCGAAGCCGTCGTCGAAGACGAAGCTGCGCGGCTCGTCGACCTCTGTGATCCGCCACCAGCCGGCGTACTTCTGACCCTCGGGGCTGGTCATGTAGTAGGTCGAGCGGGCTCCCACCGTCAGCGCGTGGTCGACGAACGTCGCCGGGTGCGACGGCGGTCCCCAGACGCGCTCGAGCTGCCGCGGGTCGGCATACAGGGCCCAGACGCGCTCGACGGGGGCGGCGAACGTCGCGGTGATCGTGATGGTGCGGTTGGCGACGTCCTTGGTGATGTCGGTGACAGGCATGTCACTTCTCCTCTGCGAGTAGGGAATCGATGCGGTCGATGCGACCGCGCCACACCGCCTCGAGCTCGTCCAGCATCGAGGCGACGGAGCGCACTGCCTCCACGTCACCGCTCGCCAGGGCCTCGCGCCCGCTGCGCCGCTTGGTGAGCAGCCCGGCCTTCTCGAGGACGGCGACGTGCTTCTGGACGGCGGCGAAGCTCATGTCGTACGCCGCGGCCAGCGTCGAGACGGAGTGCTCGCCGGCCAGGACGCGGCGCAGGATGTCGCGCCGGGTCCGGTCGGCGAGCGCGTGGAACAGGGCGTCGGCCCGGTCCTCGTGCGTCTCGTCCATGAGGACAACGTACAACCACTCGGTTGTACGTTGTCAAGGGTCGACCGTCGACCGACCCCGCGACTCAGCCGTGGGCGCGCAGGTAACGGCCGAAGTGCGGCACGGTGAACGCGATCCGGCCGCGCTCCCCGGAGTAGATGAGGCCCTTCTTCAGCAACGCATCGCGCGCCGGCGAGAGCGACTGCGGCTTGCGGCCCAGGATCGAGGCCACCGCCGCAGTGGGAACCGAGCCGACCTCGTCGACCGAGGCGTCGTCACCCAGCGCCTCGACCTCGGCGAGCGCCGCATCGGCCATGGCCCGCAGGTACTCGCGCTCGGCCGGGGTGGCCCGCTCGTAGCGCGACCCGAAGAAGCCCACGGCCAGCTCGGCCTCGGCCTCCGGCGCCGCGACGCGCACGTCGTCGGCCGAGATGGGGGTGCCGACCGCCACGTCCCAGGCCACCTTGCCGTAGGCCTGGATGAAGTACGGGTAGCCGGCAGTGGCGGCATACATGGCCTGGAGCGCCTCGTCGTCGAACTCGGCGTCCTCGTCCTTGGCCGGGGACTGCAGCGCGAGGTCGGCGGCGGAGCGGTCCAGCCGGTCGATCCGGTTGTAGCGGAACAGCCTCTCGCTGTAGGACTTCGAGGCGCTGAGCACCGCCGGCAGGTGCGGCAGGCCGGCGCCGACGACGATGACCGGCAGGCCGCTCTGACTGATCTCGTGGCACGCCGCGCACAGCGCCGAGACGTCCTCGGGGTCGAGGTCCTGCATCTCGTCGATGAAGATGCCGACGCCCTTGCCGACGTCCGCGGCCAGGCCGCCCACGTCGCTGAGCAGCTCGACGAGGTCGATCTCGATGTCGCCGGAGTCGGCCCGACCGGTCACTGCGGGCGCGTCGATGCCCGGCTGCCAGCGGTCCCGCAGCCTGGCGTTCGGCGCGGCATCGCGCTGCGCGAAGGCCTTGATCACCCCCAGCACGTGGTCCACGTCGTCGCTCTGCGGGTGGCCGAGCTCGCGGACCGCGGTGTGCAGCGCAGCGCTGAGTGGGCGGCGCAGGCGCTGGTCGGGCCTCGCCTCGAGCTTGCCGGTGCCCCAGCGGGCGCGGACGGCCGCGCTGCGCAACGCGTTGAGCAGCACCGTCTTGCCGACGCCACGCAGCCCGGTCAGGACGATCGAGCGCTCTGGTCGCCCCTTGGCGACGCGTTCCAGGACCACGTCGAATGCGCGCAGCTGCTCGTCGCGACCGGCCAGCTCGGGCGGCCGCTGGCCGGCACCGGGGGCGTAGGGGTTCCGGATCGGGTCCACGCTCGGAGACTATCCGGCTGTATAGCGCGCGCCTGAGATCTCGCGATACTCGCCGATCGTGTCGCGCGCCGCGGCGGCCCCTAGCCTGTCCGGCATGACCAGTCGTGGGCAGGAGCGGTGGCGGTTCACCGGGCAGATCGCCGGGCTCGGCACCGCGGGCGGCACCCGCGTGGTCATCGGCCGGTGGCCCACATCGCCCCTGGGCTCGTTCGCCGACGTGATGGTCGAGCGCCCCGACGGCCACCGGGTGCTCCTGGCGCCGACGCACCAGGTGGCCGACTTCGTCCGCGCGACCTACACCTTCGACAAGGTCCGGCTCACGCCCGTCGACGTCGCCGCGGCCGACGGCCACTGGCGGGTGGACGCCGGGCCGTTGTCCCTGACCCTCGCCCTCGGGCGCCGCACGGCGCTCGGGTGGCTGCTGCACGGCATACCGGCCGCTGTCTCCACCGCACCCTGGTTCGCGGGCGCGGTCGACCCGGTCGCCCGTGTCGTGCTGCGCGGCGTGCGCACGCGCGGGACCGCCGGCCAGGGCCGGCGCGAGTGGTATGGCGCGACGGACGTGCGCGCGATCCTCACCTGTGCGGGGGCGTGGGAGGGCGAGGACCTCGGCGAGCTGCGGCCGGTGGACCCGCCCGTGCGGTTCGGGTTCGGGTCCACCCCGGCCAGGCCGTCGGTCACCTCGGTGGTGACGACGGTCGAGTCGCTCAGATGACGGAGGGCTCCGACTCCGTCTCGCCGACCAGCGGCTTGCCGGCGGCGTGCCAGGACTTCATGCCCCCATCGAGGTTGGCCACGTCGAAGCCCTGCTGCTGAAGCCAGGCCACCGCGCGGGAGGACCGGCCACCACCACGGCAGGTGACGGCGAGGGTGCCGGCGTCGGTGTCGGGCAGCTCGGCGAGGCGGGCCGGGAGGTCACCCAGGGGGATGTGCACCGCGCCCGGGGCGTGGCCGGCGGCCCACTCGTCGGGCTCGCGGACGTCGAGGATCGTCGCGTGGTCGTGGACGTCGGACACGGTCAGCGTGGGGATCTCGGTCATGCGCGGCATCCTGCCATCCGGCAGCACGTGAACCCCAAGTCCCGCCGCCGGGTTGGGACAGGACTCACTTGAGCAGGCGGGAGAGCCGCCGGTCGGCGAGGGGCTTGCCTCCGGTCTGGCAGGTGGCGCAGTACTGCAGCGAGGAGTCGGCGAAGGACACCTCGCGCACCACGTCACCGCAGACCGGGCAGGCCTGGCCGGTGCGGCCGTGCACCCGCATGCCGGCGCGCTTGGCGTCCTTGAGCTCCTTGGCGGGCTTGCCGGACGCTGTCGCGACGGCGTGCTCCAGCACCTCCCGCAGCGCGGAGTAGAGGCGGGCGACCTCCTCCTCGTCGAGGGACGCGGCGAGTGCGAACGGCGAGAGCCGCGCCGCGTGGAGCACCTCGTCGGAGTAGGCGTTGCCGACGCCCGCGAGGAAGCCCTGGTCCCGCAGCAGGCCCTTGACCTGGGTGCGGCGCCCCTCGAGCAGCGCGGCGAAGTCGGCCTCGGTGAAGCCCTCGGCGAGCGGGTCCGGCCCCAGGCTCGCGATGCCGGGCACCTTCTGGGGGTCGTCGACGATGTATGCCGCGAGTCGCTTCTGCGTGCCGCCCTCCGTGAGGTCGAAGCCGCTGCCGTCGGAGAGCCTGACGCGCAACGCGATCGGCGACTTGCCCGGCCGCAGCGGCGTCGTGGTCAGCTGGTCGGACCAGCGCAGCCAACCGGCACGGGCGAGGTGGAAGACGAGGTGCATCCCGTCGAGGTCCATGTCCAGGAACTTGCCGTGCCGGGCGACCCCGGTCACCGGCAGGCCCGCGAGCGCCTGCGGCGGCGGGTTGTAGGTCTTCAGCACACTGATGGAGCCGAGCTCGACGCCCGCGACGGCAAGACCGTCGGTGCGCTCGCGCAGGAAGTCGGCGAGCGCCTGGACCTCGGGCAGCTCCGGCACGGCTTCATTCTGACCCAACCCGCCGACGGCCACCGGCCGAACGGCACAACGTGCCAGCCCCGGCTCGGCTCTCTACGCGCGTGTCCGGCGACGGCGAGTCAGTCGGTGCCGGCGGGCACGTCGAGATCCACGAGGTACCCCAGGAACCCGCAACCGTCCGGCACGCCCTCCCAGCCGTCGGCCCCGCCGACGGCCACCGCGAATCCCGAACCGGGTTCAGGAACCAGGAGGCGAGGAACGAAGCCTGCGTCCGGCATCCAGCGGCAGAACACGGCGCGCGTGCCGGACACCCGGCCGCGGAGCCGACGCGGCTGCGTCGCCAGGTCGTGGTGGTCCTCGACGCAGTCTGCGACGAGATCGACGTGTCCGTCGACGGCCGGGCTGATCCCGGCGACGCCGATCGAGCCAACGGACCACGCCACCTCGTCGCCAACCGAGAACGGCGTGCCGCAGCACTGCAGCTGCCAGTCCTCGACCCACACCCTCACCCGCGTCATGCCGTCAGCCTCTCCTCTCCGCGCGCAGCAGGCACGGCAATTGACCCGGCCACAACCGGTTCACGCACGGAAGGTCCACCGGCCGATGAGGTCTTGACCGCTCGGGAGAACGTCGATAAAGTTAGAACACACGTGCGAATCATGGCGCTGGGGGGTGCCGCACATGGGGGACCAGAGCGACCGCCGGTCGGCGGTGCCTCGCGAGGTGATCGATGCCTTCGTGCGCATCATGCGCGCGGACGCCCCGGCTGAGGCCCAGTGGTTCACCGCCGACGAGGCGCTGCGCGTCGTGGAGGCCGGGGAGACCGTCAAGGCCTGGGTCGATGCCGTGTCGCTCGACAGCACCCGGGCGCTGGCCGACCGGATGCTCGAGGAGCACGACCGGCTCCACGACGACCTGCGCACCAGCGGGCCGCGCTCCGACAGCGAGTGGGAGCGGGTGCGCGAGGACGCCGCGCAGGCCGCCGCGTCCGAGATCGAGGCTGCGACGGGCATCGGCTATGGCGAGTGCCGGTCCCGCGTGGCGTTCGCCCTGGCCGAGGAGGAGCGCACCGCCACCGTCCGGGAGCTGATGCACGCGGGCCGGCTCTCCTCCTACCGCGCCCGCCTGCTCTACAGCGAGACGCGGCACTGCCCACCAGCGGTCGCCGACGCCATCGCGGGGCGGGTCCTGGCCGGCGACGACGGCGATGGGCCGCTGTCCCACGGCAAGCTGCGACGCCGCCTGCGCCGGCAGCTGGTGCTGCACGACAGCGACTACCCACGACGCAAGCGCGCCGACGCGGTGGCCCGCCGTCGGGCCGACGCCGACCTCCAGGCCGATGGCACCGGCTGGCTGACCGTCACCGGTGAGGGCGAGCGCGTCGTCGCGGCCCGTGAGCGCATCGACGCGATCGCTCGGCGCCTGAAGGCCGAGGGCCGGGCCGACGAGCGCGCCCACGAGGCGATCTGCTCCGATGTCGCCCTCGACCTGCTGCTCTACGGCTGGGTGCCCGACGACGAGCCCTACCGCAGCCTCGGCCGGCCGCCCGCCGCGCAGGTGACCGTGACCGTCTCCCTGGCCACGCTGCTCGGCGTCACCGAAGGCACCGGCGAGATCCCCGGCTACGGCTTCGTCCAGGCCCACCACGTCCGCGAGATCGCCACCGCCGCCGGGTCGATCTGGCGCCGCCTGGTCACCGACCCGGTGACCGGCACGATGCTCGACCTGGGCACCGAGCGCTACGTCCCCACTCCGCGGATGCGCGAGCTCGTCGTCCACCGCGACGGGGTCTGCCGAGGGCCCGGCTGCGAGCTGGAGGCCCGGCGGTGCGACCTCGACCACGAGATCGCGTGGCCGCTCGGCCCGACGCACACCACCAACCTCGCCGCCAAGCACCGGCGACACCACAACCTCAAGACCCGCGAGTGGTGGAGCTCGACGATGATGCCCGATGGGGTGGTCCACTGGCGGACCGCCGCGGGGCGGACCTACCCGACCCGGCCCAGGGTCTACGACGACCCGCTCGACCGCCCGCTCGAGCTGGTCGACACCGGCCCACCACCCTTCTGAGCCAGCGTCGCCTGCTGGACCATGGGCCCGCTCGTCCATTGCCGCCTGCTGGACCCGGCCCACCTGTACGACTCAGCCGACCCGTCCTGTGGTGCGAGCGAACGTCACCCTGCAGCCAGACCCGCCGCAAACGGGTTACACGGAAGGCGTTGCCGTCCGGCAGGATTCGGCCATGGCCACCGAGACCCAGACCAACCGCTTCGACGACGTCACGCTCGAAGGCGAGGGACTGAGCCTGCGGCCCTTCACCGAGGCCGACCTCGACGCGATCACCGAGGCCTGCACCGACGCCGAGACGCAGCGCTGGTTGCCGCTGCCCCGGCCCTACCGCCGGGACGACGCCCGCTGGTTCATCGAGACCTTCTCGCCGAGCCAGCTCGACAGCGGCGCCGGGATCGTGCGGGCGATCGAGGTCGACGGCCGGCTGGCCGGTGCCATCAACCTGAAGAAGACCGACTGGTCCGCCCGGACCACCGAGACCGGCTACTGGGCGGCGCCCTGGGTCCGTGGCCGCGGCGTCACCACGACCGCCGTGCGCCTGCTGGCCAGCTGGGCCCTGACCGACCAGGGCTTCGAGCGGGTCGAGCTGCTCACCGCCACGGGCAACACCGGCTCGGAGCGGGTCGCCGAGAAGGCCGGCTTCCAGCGCGAGGGGATCGCCCGCAACGCGGGCGTCATCCACGAGGGCCGGGTCGACCTCACCGTCTGGTCGCTCGTCCCGGCCGACCTGATCCCCCGCGCCCACCAGGACTGACGCGCGGAGAGGTCTTCCGACCTAGGCTGGGTGGGTGGCGTCCTCCGCGGCACCTGCGCTGTTGCGCCTCGACCAGCGCCGGGGCCGGTTCACCCTGGCCACGACGGTGCTCGGCACCTCGATGGCGTTCCTCGACGGCACGGTCGTCAACATCGCCCTGCCGACCATCGGTCGCGAGCTGCACGCCAACCTCGCCGGCCTGCAGTGGGTCGTCAACGCCTACTCCCTGACCCTGGCCTCGCTGATCCTGCTCGGCGGCTCGCTGGGTGACCGGTTCGGGCGGCGGCGCCTCTACCTCGTCGGCGTGATCGCGTTCTCGGCGGCGTCCCTCGGGTGCGCGCTGAGCCCCACGGTCGTCGTCCTGGCCGTGGTCCGGGCACTGCAGGGCGTCGCCGCGGCCCTGATGGTCCCCGGCAGCCTCGCCATCCTGCAGTCCTCCTTCGAGCCCGGCGAGCGCATGCGCGCCATCGGCGCCTGGACCGGGCTGGCCGGGGTGGCCACGGCCGCGGGCCCGCTGGTCGGCGGCTGGCTCGTCGGGATCGACTGGCGCCTGGTGTTCTGGATCAACATCCCGATCGGCATCGCCGTCGTGGCGCTAGGCCGGGCCTGCGTCCCGGAGTCGGTCAACCCCCACGCCAGTCGCCACCTCGACCCGGCCGGTGTCGTCCTCGCCGCCCTCGGCCTCGCCGGGCTGACCTGGTCGTTGACCGCGGTGCCCGACCGCGGCTGGAGCGCCCCGGTGCTGGCCGTCGGCGTCGCCGGCGTGCTGTGCCTCGGCGGGTTCGTCCTCGTCGAGGGGCGCGTCACCGCCCCGATGGTGCCGCTGACGATGTTCGCCTCGCGCACGTTCAGCGTCGTCAACGCCGTCACCCTGGCGGTCTACGCGGCGCTCGGCGGCGCACTGTTCTTCCTCGTCATCTTCCTGCAGGTCACCGCCGGCTGGAGCCCGCTGGCGGCGGGCGCGTCGACGCTGCCGATCAGCATCACCATGCTCCTGCTGTCCAGCCGGTTCGGCGCCCTCGGCACCCGGATCGGCCCCCGGCCGCTGATGGCCGGCGGGATGCTGCTCTCCGCCGCCGGCTTCGTCCTGCTCTCCCGGATCCCCGTGCACCCCAGCTACCTGACGGACGTCCTCCCCGGGCTGGTGGTCTTCTCCGTCGGCCTGTCGATGACGGTCGCGCCGCTGACCGGCACCGTGCTGGCCGCCGCACCGGACGAGCTGGCCGGCACCGCCAGCGGGGTCAACAACGCGATCGCCCAGACGGCGCGGCTGCTCGCCGTCGCGGCGTTGCCACTGGCCGTGGGCCTGTCCGGCCGGGAGTACGCCTCGCCCGTCCTGCTCGCGCCGGCCTACCGCTCGGCGATGCTGGTCTGCGCGGGCATGCTCGTGGCCGCAGCGGTGCTGACCCAGGTCGGCCTGCGGGCGCACGAGGCGTGCGTCACGACCGTGCAGCCCGCAACAACCTGAGCAGGCCGTAGCCGTCGGGGGCGCGGCAGACCGGGACGCTGCGCCGCGTGCGCGGCGCGAACTCCTCGTTGGAGACCGGTATGCCGTGTGAGAGCACCTGCTCGGCCGGCGTCAGCTCGCGGATGGCGATGGCCTCCACCTGCTCGGGGCTTTCCGAGGCGAAGTCGCCGTAGATCCTGGGGTCGTGCTGCCCGTCGTCGCCGACGAGGATCCAGCGGATCCTGGGGAACTCCCGGGCGAGCCGGCGCAGCGCCGCCCGTTTGTGCTCCTGCCCGCTGCGGAACCAGCCGCTGTTGGTCGGACCCCAATCGGTGAGCAGCAGCGGCCCGGCGGGGTAGCCGCCGCGCTCGAGGAAGCGGGTCAGCGTCGGCGCGGTGTTCCACGCCCCCGTGGACAGGTAGAAGATCGGCGAGCCGGGCGCCTCGTCCAGCAGCGCGCGATACATCGGGGCCATGCCCGGCACCACGCGGCGCGCCTGCTCGTGCCGCACGAAGGTGTTCCACGCGGCGATCATCGGGCGGGGCAGCGCGGTGACCATGACGGTGTCGTCGATGTCGCTGACCAGGCCGAAGCGCGTGGCGCCGTCGATGACCTGCACGGAGGCCGGCGCCGGCGCGGCCCCCTCGGCCTCGATCGTGGCCTCGTGCCAGCCGGGGGCCAGTCCCGGCTCGGGGACGCGCACGTCGACGTAGCCGCCACGGTCGGTCCGGGTGTGGGCCACGCGCCCGTTCACCCGGACGGTCACCGGCACGTCCATCGCCGGCGCGGTCACGAACGCCCGCCACCCCCGGCGGACCTCCTCGGCCCGGCGCAGCTCACCGGAGGTGGCGTCGGCGTCGGCCGACCCGGGCTCGTCCTCGCCGATCCGGCCGAGCACGACGCGGGCCAGCACCCGGGCGAAGTCTGGCGAGCCGTAGCCGGTGTAGCTGATCGTGCGCACGCCCCAGCCCCGGGAGCGCAGGCCCTTGTCGAGGCGACGGTGGACGGCGTCCTCGACGATGGCGGCGGTGTGGGGGCGTGCCATGGACGAAACCTAGCGCCGCCCCCGACGCCGTGCCGCGCAGGCTCAGATGCGCGGACTCAGTGGCTCAGTTGTAGCCGCGGCTGGAGTCGGCCACCTCCGCCTTGCCCTCCAGCGAGGCGAGGAACTCCTTCGACGTCACCGGGTGGCTGAACATCGGGTAGTCCTTGGCGATGGCGTTCTCGTGCTCCTCGGCCGACGTGGCCGCCACGCAGTCGGTCAGCGTGAAGACGTTGAAGCCGCGCTCGTAGGCCGAGCGCATCGTGGACTCGACGCAGCAGTTGGTGAGGAAGCCGCCGAGGGCGACGTTCTTGATCCCCTTGCTGCGCAGGATGAAGTCCAGGTTGGTGCTGGCGAAGGTGTCCAGGCCGCGCTTGCCCTCGATGACGATGTCGCCAGGCTGCGGCGCGACATCCTCCACGATCTCGGCGCCCCAGGAGCCCTTGACGAACGCGTTGCTCTCCACGACCCCGGCGAGGATGCCGTAGGGCTGCGCGGTGATCTCGCCGTAGCCCTCGGCGAACATGATCGGCGCGTGGATGACCGTGGCGCCCGCCGCCCGGGCTGCCTCGACCGCGGCGGTGGTGTTGGCCAGCATGTCGGTCTGCTTCATGACGTCCGCGACGGCGCCGTGCAGCGCGCCACCCTCGGAGGTGAAGTCGTTCTGGTACTCGATGAGGACGACGGCGGTCTCGTTCGGCGACAAGGTCATGGCGCGCTCCACAGGTGTGATCCGACTCGGTGGCGCTGACGCTACGCCCGGGGCGGGCGCCCGTCGCGGGGAACAAGGTCCTCAGCCGACGGCACCGTCCCAGCGGTCCCGCAGCCACTGGTGGACGGCCGCCATCTGGCGGCTGACCAGGGTGATGTGCCCGTCGTCCTCCGACAGCCGCACGTCGGCCCCGATGACCTGCGTGGCCAGCCACTCGCCGTGGCCCATCGGCACCATGGCGTCGTGCCGGCCCTGCATCAGCAGCACCGGGACGTCGATCCCCCGGAGGCCGAACCCCCACGGCCGGGTGAACAGCAGGTCCTCGTCGACCCACCCGTCGGCACCGCCGGCGAGCCCGGCGCGCATCTGGGCGGCGAGGGTCGCGGCGATACCGGTGCCGCGCAGCTCTGCGGCGTCGACGTCGGTGAGGTGCGGCGCCATGGCGTCGGCGAGCTCCTCGGCGGTGACCCGGGCCAGCTCCGCGGCCTGCTCCTCGGCCAGCGGCCGGACCGCTTCCTCGCCCTCGAGTGCCAGGCCGAACTCCTCGATGTTGCCCTCGCCCATGCCGGCCATGAAGTCCAGGCCTTCCGCGTCGTATGGCGCGACGCCGGCCAGCGAGGCCGACGCCACCACCCGGTCGGGCAGCAGGGCGGCGCAGGCCAGGGCGTGGGGGCCGCCGCCGGACCAGCCCCAGGTCAGGAAGCGCTGCACCCCGAGGTGGTCCGCGAGCGCCGCGACGTCCCCGACCACGTCGCGCACGGAACGGCCGGGCAGCCGGGTGGACCCGGCATACCCGGGGCGGGCGTGGAGGACCAGGCGCAGCCCGCGCTCGCGGGCGGTGGCCTCCCAGTGCGGGTCGAGGACGGGGCCGCCCGGGGTGCCGTGGTGGACCACGGTGAGCACGCCGGCGGGGTCGCCGCCCTCGACGTACTCCAGCGCGCGGCCGTCGGGGAGGGTGAGCGTCGACGTCGTCATGGCAGCGATGTCTACCACCGGCGGTCGGGGGAGGACGGACAATGGGGTCCACGGACAGGAGGGGCCCACGGACAGGAGGTGCGGATGCGGTCGCGGCCGAGCGTGCTGCACCTGGACCTCGACGCGTTCTTCAGCGCGGTCGAGCAGCGCGACAAGCCCTCGCTGCGCGGCAAGCCGGTGGTCGTCGGCGGGGTCGGCGGGCGCGGCGTCGTGGCGACGGCGTCCTATGAGGCCCGGCGCTACGGCATCCGCTCGGCCATGCCGACCGCCGAGGCCCGACGTCGCGGACCGGCCGGGACGGCGTTCCTCGCGGGGCGGTTCGAGGCCTACCGGCTGTCCTCGGGGGTCGTCATGGATGTCCTGCGGGAGTGCTCACCGCTGGTGGAGCAGGTCTCCATCGACGAGGCCTACGTCGACCTGGCCGAGATCCCCGGCTTCGACCCCACCGTCGAGGCGGTCACGGAGCTGGCCGAGGGGCTCCGAGCCCGGATCGCCGAGCTGACCGGCGGGCTGACCGCCTCGGTGGGCGTGGCCAGCTCCAAGATGCTGGCCAAGGTCGCCTCCGAGCTGCGTAAGCCCGACGGGCTCACCGTGGTCGACGCCGGCGAGGAGCTCGCCGTGCTGCACCCGCTGCCGGTCCGCAGCCTCGGCGGGGTCGGCCCCGCCACCGCCGAGCGGCTGCGCCCGCTGGGCGTGGAGACCGTGGCCGACCTGGCCCGCCTGGAGCTGGCCGACCTGCTCAGCCTCTTCGGCCAGGCCCACGGCCAGTCGCTGCACCGGCTCGCCCGGGCCCAGGACGACCGGGTGCTGGTCGCCGAGCGGGAGGCCAAGAGCGTCTCGGCGGAGGAGACCTTCGCCCGCGACGTCACCGACCCCGGAGCCCTGCGCCGCGAGATCGACCTGCTCACCGCCCGGGTCGGCGCCCGGCTGCGGAAGGCCAACACGGCCGGCCGGACGGTCACGCTCAAGCTGCGCCGCTACGACTTCAGCACGCTGACCCGCTCGATGACCCTGCCCCAGGCCACGGACGACGGGCGCGCGCTGGCCCACACGGCATACAAGCTGCTGGCGGAGGTGGACGTCGCCGACGGCGTGCGCCTGCTCGGGGTGGGCGTCTCCGGGCTGTCCGACTTCGTCCAGGACGACCTGTTCACCACCCCGGACGAGCAGGTGGCCGAGGAGCCGGAGGAGGCGGAGGCCCCCACGGCGCCGGCAGCGCAGGTATGGCGACCGGGCCAGGACGTCGTCCACGCCACCCAGGGTGCCGGCTGGGTCTGGGGCTCGGGGCGCTCGCTGGTCACGGTGCGCTTCGAGGGGCCGAGGACGGGGCCGGGACCTGTGCGCACGTTCGACGCCTCGGACCCCGAGCTGACCCCTGGGCCGCCGCCGGACTGGCGCTGACGCCAGCGGTTTTGGCGGGAGGGGGTTGACGCCGCGACGTAGTGTCGAAGGCATGACGCTCTCCGCGCTGCCCACCACCCTCGCCGAGCTGCGCGCCTCCGGGTGGGAGCCGAGGACGGTCAAGGAGGAGATCCGGGCCAACCTGCTGGCGCGGCTGCGCTCGGGCGAGCCTGCCTTCCCCGGGATCGTCGGCTTCGACGACACCGTCCTGCCCGAGCTGGAGACGGCGCTGCTGGCCGGGCACGACCTGGTGCTGCTGGGCGAGCGCGGCCAGGGCAAGACCCGGCTGATGCGCTCCCTCGCCGGGCTCCTGGACGAGTGGTCGCCCGTCGTCGAGGGCTGCGAGATCAACGACGACCCGACCGACCCGGTCTGCGTGCGCTGCCGCCGGCTGGTCGACGAGGTGGGCGAGGCCCTGCCGGTGGTGTGGCGGCACCGCACCGAGCGCTACTCCGAGAAGCTGGCGACGCCGGACACCTCGGTCGGCGACCTCATCGGCGACGTCGACCCGGTCAAGGTGGCCGAGGGGCGCACCCTGGGTGACCCCGAGACGGTCCACTACGGGCTGGTGCCGCGCACCAACCGGGGCGTGTTCGGCCTCAACGAGCTGCCCGACCTGGCCGAGCGGATCCAGGTGGCGCTGTTCAACGTGCTGGAGGAGCGCGACATCCAGGTCCGCGGCTACTCGCTGCGGCTGCCGCTGGACCTGCTGCTGGTGGCCACGGCCAACCCCGAGGACTACACCAACCGGGGCCGGATCATCACCCCGCTCAAGGACCGGTTCGGCGCGGAGATCCGCACCCACTACCAGCTCGAGGTCACCGACGAGGTCGAGCTCATCGCCCAGGAGTCGGCGGTGGTGGCGCAGGTGCCGGAGCACCTCGTGGAGGTCATCGCCCGGTTCACCCGGGGGCTGCGCGAGTCAGCCTCGGTCGACCAGCGCTCCGGGGTCTCGGCCCGCTTCTCGATCGCGGCCACCGAGGCGGTCTCGGCCTCGGCGCTGCGGCGCTCGGCCCGGGCCGGGGACGCCACGACGGTCGCCCGCGTCTGCGACGTGCCGGGGGTGGTGCCGACCCTGCTCGGCAAGGTCGAGTTCGAGATGGGCGAGGAGGGCCGCGAGCGCGAGGTCCTGGACCACCTGCTGCGGGTGGCCGTCGCCGAGACGTTCCGGGCACGCCTGGGCGGGCTGGACCTGACCGGGTTCACGGCGCTGTTCGAGGACGGGTCGGTGGTCGAGACCGGCGAGCTCGTCCCCGCGGCGGAGCTGCTCGGCCAGCTCGGCACCGTGCCGGGCCTGTCCAAGGTGCTCGACCGGCTCGGCCACGGCGACGACGCCTCCGCCGGGGAGACCGCGGCGGCCGTGGAGTTCGTGCTCGAGGGCCTGCACCTGACCCGGCGGATCGACAAGGACACGGTCGCCGGCCGCACGGTCTACGGGGCGTAGCGACGATGTCGGCGCAACCGCACGACCCGCACGGCTCACCACACGGCCGGTTCCGCTACGGCCCGTGGCGAGGTGGGCCGGACCCGCTCGCCCCGCCGTATGACGTGCGCGCGGCCGTGGACGCGATCGGGCGCGAGGTGCTCTCCGGCGGCGGCCTGCGCGAGGCACTGCGCGACCTGCTCCGCCAGGGCCTGTCCGGGCGCCAGGGGCTGGACGAGCTGCAGGACCGGATCCGCCGGATGCGGGCAGCGGCGCGCCGACGGGGTGACCTCGCCGGGACGCTGGACCAGGTCCGGGCCGCCCTGGACCAGGCGCTGGCCACGGAGCGGGACCAGCTGGCCACCGAGGACTCCGACGCGGCGCGGATGGCCGAGATGGAGCTGGCGACGCTGCCCGACGACGTGGCCGGGGCGGTGCGCGGGCTCGCCGACTACGAGTGGCACTCGCCCGAGGCGCGGCAGGCCTACGAGGCGATCAAGGACATGCTGCGTCGGGAAGTGCTCGAGGCCCAGTTCGCCGGGCTGAAGCAGGCCCTGTCCGGCGGTGACCCCGAGACGATGCAGCGGGTCAAGGACATGCTGGCCGACCTCAACGCCCTGCTGGCGGCCCATGCGCGCGGCGAGGACACCACCGACCAGTTCCGCGAGTTCATGGACCGGCACGGCGAGTTCTTCCCCGAGGAGCCGCAGGACGTCGACGAGCTGATCGACGCGCTGGCCCGGCGGCAGGCCGCCGCGCAGCGGATGATGGCCTCGCTGTCCCCGGAGCAGCGCGAGCAGCTGGCGCAGCTGATGAGCGAGGCGCTGGAAGACCCGGACCTGGCCTCGCAGATGAGCCAGCTCTCGGACAACCTGCGCTCGCTGCGCCCCGGCCTGGACCGCGGACGCCCCGTGCAGATGCAGCCGGGCGGTCCCTCGCTCGGCTACGGCGAGGCGGTCGAGGCGGTCTCGGAGCTGGCCGACCTCGAGGCGCTGGAACGCCAGCTGTCCCAGTCCTACCCGGGCTCGACGCTGGACGACGTCGACGTGGAGACCCTCGAGCGCCGGCTCGGGTCGGCCGCGGCGGCGGACCTGGAGGCTCTGCGCCAGCTCGAGCGCGAGCTGGAGCGGCAGGGCTACCTGACCCAGGGGGACGAGGGGCTGCGGCTCACGCCGCGGGCCGTGCGCCGGCTCGGCGAGACCGCCCTTCGGCGGGTGTTCTCCGACCTCGAGGCCGCCGGGCGGGGTGACCACGACGAGCAGCGGACCGGGCAGGCGGACGAGCCGACCGGGCTGACCCGGCCGTGGGTGTTCGGCGACGAGCTGCCGATCGACGCGGCCCGCACCGTCGGCAACGCGTTGCGCCGCAACGGGATCGGCGCCGGTCCGGTGCGGCTCGCGGTGGAGGACTTCGAGGTCATCGAGACGGAGCGGCGGACCACCGCGGCGGTCGCGCTGTGCGTCGACCTGTCGTTCTCGATGGTGCAGGAGGGCCGCTGGGGCCCGATGAAGCAGACCGCCCTGGCCCTGTCGCACCTGGTCGAGACACGGTTCCGCCAGGACGCGCTCCAGGTCATCGGCTTCAACATCGCCGCCCGCCGGCTCTCGCCGGTGCAGCTGGCCGAGGTGGAGCCGGAGTGGGTGCAGGGCACCAACCTCCAGCACGCGCTCATGCTCGCGCTGCGGCACGTGCGCCGGCACCCCGACGCCGAGCCGGTCGTCCTGGTCGTCACCGACGGTGAGCCGACGGCGCACCTCGGGCCGGACGGCATACCGGAGTTCATGTGGCCACCCACGGGCGCGACGCTGCGCGCGACGGTCGCCCAGGTCGACGAGCTGGCGCGCTACGGCGCGACGCTCAACGTGTTCATGCTCGGGGAGGACCCGGGGCTGGCGCGGTTCGTCGACGCCGTGGCCCGGCGGGCGGCCGGGCGCGTGTTCACCCCCGACGTCTCCCGGCTCGGGGAGTACGTCGTGGCCGACTACCTGCGCGCGCGACGGGGCCGCCGCTCGACCTAGGGTGCCGCGTATGCGGTGCGTCGTGGTGGGTGCAGGGGCGTGGGGGCTGCCGGCGGCGGCCGAGATGGCGTCGCGGGGGCATGAGGTCACACTGGTCGACCGGTACGGCGTGGCCAACGCGTTGTCGTCCTCGCCGGGGCCGACCCGGCTCTGGCGGCTGACGCACCCCGACGCGGTGCGCGTGCGCCTCGGCCTGCGGGCCAGGGACGCCATGGAGCGGCTGGCCTCGCGCAGCGGGACCCCCGTCTTCCTGCGGCGCGGGCTGCTGTGGCGGGACGACGTGTCCCTGCCGGCGGTGGTCGACGCGCTGGCCGCGGAGGACGTGGCGCACGAGGTGGTGCCGGCGGCCGAGGTCGGGCGGTGGTTCCCGGGCCTGGCGCCCGACGGGCGCGACGCGGTGTGGCAGGCCGAGGCGGGGCCGGTGCTGGCGGCGGCGTCGATGGCCGCGCAGGCACGGCTGTTCGAGGCGGCCGGCGGCGTCCTTCGCCTGGGGAGCTCGGTGGTGGCCGTGGTCGAGTCTGCCTCGGGCCCGCGCGTTCAGCTGGACGACGGCACCGGCCTGGACGCCGACGTCGTCGTGCTCGCACCGGGGCCCGGCGCCGGCGACCTGCTGACCGCTCTCGGAGTCGACCTCGCGCTGCGGCCGCACCTGGAGCAGGTCGTGCACCTCGGGCAGGCTTCGGAGCCGCACGCCCACGATGACCTGCCGTGCTTCTTCGACGGGCCGCGCGGCGAGGAGCCGGGGATGTACGCCATGCCCACCCCCGGGGTGGGCTACAAGGTCGGGCTGGACCGGCCGCTGCGGGACTGGGCCCTCGCGGACCGTGACCGGACCCCGGACGCCGAGCTCACGGCATACACGGCGCAACGGGTCGGGCGGACGCTCACCGCCGTGGGGCCGGACGTGCTGGACGCGCAGGTGTGCTGCTGGACCGACTCCCCGGACGGGCGGTTCGTCCTCGACACGCTGCCCGGCGGCATCGTCCTGGCCTGCGGCGACTCCGGCGAGGGCTTCAAGTTCTCGGCGCTCATGGGCCTGGTGCTGGCCGACCTGGCCGAGGGGCGCACCCCGGACGCGGACGTCGCCTCCTTCGGCCTGGCCCGCTTCGCCGCCGGTATGCCGGGTGGCCACGGCCCGCACGTGCTCGGTCGCTAGGTCCTGGGGCCAAAGCCCCGGCGGCCACCTTCTCAGGCCCGTAGCCTCGGGGCCGTGGCCAGACGTCTGGAGAACCCCCGGTTCGCGCGGGCCTACCTGCGCCTGGCGCCGCAGGCGGATGAGCACGGCGTCGGTGCACACCGGGACCGGCTGCTCGCCGGGTTGAGCGGGGTCGTCTGCGAGGTCGGCGCGGGACAGGGGCTGAACTTCGCGCGCTACCCCGCCACGGTGTCCCGCGTCGTGGCAGTGGAGCCCGAGCCGACGCTGCGGGTCGCCGCGCGCCAGGCCGCCCGGGCGGCGCAGGTGCCGGTGGCGGTCGTCGCAGCTGACGCCGGCTCGCTGCCGCTAGCCGACGGCGGCTGCGACGCGGTGGTGGCCTCGCTGGTGCTCTGCTCGGTGGACGACCTGGCCGCGGTGCTGGCCGAGGTCGCCCGCGTGCTGCGGCCGGGCGGCACGCTGGCGTTCTACGAGCACGTCCGCTCCTCCCACGCGCTCGTCGGGGCGGTGGAGGACCTCGCGACGCCGTTGTGGACCCGGCTGGCCGGCGGCTGCCACCCGAACCGGGACACGCCCCGCGTGATCAGCGAGGCCGGGTTCACCCTCACTGCGCTGGACCGCTTCGGCTACAGCCCGGGCGGCCTCGTGCCGCCGACCGCCCACGTCATCGGCCGCGCGGTCAGGCCCTGACGGTGGCGCGCAGGTGCTCGCTGTCACCGGAACGCACCGCGAGGTCCCACCCGGCGTCGACCGGGGTGGCGTGCAGCGTGACGGTCGACGGAAGGAGCAGCGGCCGGCCGAACGCGACGTCCACGACGCCGGCGTCGGGCACCCGCGCCTCGACCGAGGCGAGGGTATGGGCCAGGGTCCACATGCCGTGCGCGATGGTCTGCGGGAAGCCGAACGCCTTGGCCGCCAACGGGTTCAGGTGGATCGGGTTGACGTCCCCGCTGACCGCGGCGTAGCGCCGCCCCTGATCGGCCGGCACCCGCCAGGTCGCGACCGGCGAGGACTCATCCACGTCGACGAGCAGGGGCGCCTCGGGGACGCTGTCGCCGGGCGGGGCCGTGGCGCCGCGGGCCAGGTAGGTGCTGCGCCCCTCCCACACCAGCTCCCCGCCGACGCGGGCCTCGCCCAGGAGGTCGACCTGCGCCCCCTTGGGGTGCGGCCGCAAGCCCTGCGCGGCGGCGCGCAGGCTCACCGGCTCGCCGGCGTCGAGCGGCCGGTGCTGCACGATCCGCTGCCGCACGTGGACCAGTCCCGGCAGGGCGAGCGGGAAGCCCGGCTCGGCCATGAGGGTCACCTGCAGCGGGAAGAGCAGCACGTGCGGGTACGTCAGGGGTAGCGCGTCGCGCAGCGGGAAGCCACACACCCGGTCGTATGCCGCGACGTGGGTCCGGTCGACACCCACCCCCGCGCGCACCACCTCCAGGTCCGGCAATGAGCCGCCACGTCCTCTGGCGGTGAGGGTCGCCCGCGCGAAGAGCCGTGCCAGGCTGGGCGCCTCGGTCAGGGTCAGGGTCCGCGTGCCGTCGCCCATGGCTCAGGCCCCGATCAGGCTCTGGCCGCAGACGCGCAGCACCTGTCCGGTGACCCCGGTGTTGTCCGGCTGGGCGAACCACGCGATGCCCTCGGCGACGTCGACCGGCCGGCCGCCCTGGCCGAGGCTGTTGATCCGGCGCCCCACCTCGCGCGTGCCCAGCGGCATGCGTGCGGTCATCTCGGTCTCGATGAAGCCCGGGGCCACGGCGTTGACGGTGATGCCGCGGTCGGCGACCTGGGCCGACAGCGCCTGGACGAGGCCGATCACGCCCGCCTTGCTCGCGGCGTAGTTCGCCTGGCCGCGGTTGCCCGCGATGCCGCTGGTGGAGGAGACGCTGACGATCCGGCCGCCCTCGGCGAGGGCGCCCTCGCGGGTGTTGTCCAGGAGCACCTCGTTGATCCGCAGCTGGGCCTCGAGGTTGACCGCCAGCACGCTGGCCCAGCGGTCGGCGTCGGTGTTGACCAGCAGCTTGTCGCGGGTGATCCCGGCGTTGTGCACCACGAGGTCGAGCCGCTGTCCGTGGCGCTGCGCCACGTGGTCGCAGATCCTCTCCCCGGCGTCCGGCGCGGTGATGTCGAGCTGCAGGGCCGTGCCACCGACCCGGTTGGCCACCGCGGCGAGGGACTCCCCGGCCGCGGGGATGTCGACGCAGACCACGGCGGCACCCTCGCGGGCCAGGACCTCGGCGATCGCGGCGCCGATGCCCCGGGCCGCGCCGGTGACGACGGCGACCGTCCCGGCGAGCGGGTGGTCGATGTCGCCGGGGGCAGCACCCTCGGCACCCTCGGCGCCCCCGGCGACCCGGAGCACCTGCCCGTCGACGTAGGCGGAGCGGGCCGAGAGGAAGAAGCGCAGCGGCGAGGCCAGCGCCGGCTCGCCGCCTTCGGCGACGCGGAGCAGGTTGGCGGTGGCGCCGTCGCGCAGCTCTTTGCCGACGCTGCGGACGATGCCCTCGAGCGCGCGCTGGGTGGCGGCCTCGGCGGGTGCGGTCAGGGCCTCGGGCGGGGAGCCGAGCAGGAGGACGCGTCCGCACGGACCGAGCCGCTTCAGCGCCGGGGCCAGGGCGGCCCGCACGGCCTCGAGGTCGCCGACCGCCCGCGCGGCGCTGGCGTCGACCACGACCGCGCCGAGCCGGGCGGAGTCCGCGTCGGTGGGTGCGGTGTCGAGGACCTGGACCGCGGCGCTCTCCAGCGCGGCCTTCACCCCGGGGAGCAGGGGCGCCGCGCCGACACCGGCCACGAAGGCGGGGCCCTCCAGCACCGGCTGGCCCACGGCATACCGGCGCAGGGGGGCGGGTCGCGGCAGACCGAGCCGCGTCGCGAGGGTGCGGCCGAGGCCGCTGTTGACGAGGTCGAGGTAGCGGTCACTCATGAGGCGGCCTCCAGGATGGCGACGACGCCCTGGCCGCCGGCGGCGCAGATGGACACCAGGCCCCGGCCGGAGCCCTTCTCGGACAACAGCTTCGCCAGGGTGGCGACGATGCGGCCGCCGGTCGCGGCGAACGGGTGGCCGGCCGCGAGGGAGGAGCCGTTGACGTTGAGGCGGCTGCGGTCGATGGACCCCAGCGGCGCGTCGAGGCCCAGCCGGTCGCGGCAGAACGCCTCGTCCTCCCACGCCTTGAGGGTGCACAGCACGGTCGAGGCGAAGGCCTCGTGGATCTCGTAGAAGTCGAAGTCCTGCAGCTCCAGGCCGTTTCGCACGAGGAGCTGCGGCACGGCATACGCGGGGGCCATGAGCAGCCCCTCGTCGCCGTGCACGTAGTCGACCGCGGCGGTGGTCGCGTCGACGAAGCGCGCCAGCAGCGGCAGCCCCCGCTCCTGCGCCCACTCCTGCGTGGCGAGCAGGACGGCCGAGGCCCCGTCGGAGAGCGGCGTCGAGTTGCCGGCCGTCATGGTGGCGCCCTCCCCCTCGCCGAAGACGGGCTTGAGGCCGGCCAGCTTCTCCACCGAGGTGTCGGCGCGCAGGTTCTGGTCCCGGGTGAGGCCGAGGTAGGGGGTGAGCAGGTCGTCGAAGAAGCCCCGGTCGTAGGCGGCGGCCAGGTGGTGGTGGCTGGCGGCGGCGAGCTCGTCCTGGGCCTCGCGACTGACCCCCCACGTCGCGGTGGTCACGGCCTGGTGGTCGCCCATCGCCATGCCGGTGCGCGGCTCGGCGTTGCGCGGGATCTCGGGGACGACCTGACCCGGACGCAGGCCGGCCAGGGCCTTGACCCGGCCCCCGACGCTGCGCGCCCGGTTGGCCTCGAGCAGGGCCTGGCGCAGCCCCTCGTTGACCGCGATCGGTGCGTCACTGGCGGTGTCGACGCCGGCCGCGATGCCGCACTCGACCTGGCCGAGGGCGATCTTGTTGGCGACGATGATCGCCGTCTCCAGCCCGGTGCCGCAGGCCTGCTGGACGTCGTAGGCGGGCGTCCAGGGCGACAGGTGGGAGCCCAGCACCGCCTCGCGGGTGAGGTTGAAGTCGCGCGAGTGCTTGAGCACGGCCCCGGCGGCGACCTCGCCGACCCGCTCACCGGCCAGGCCGCAGCGGGCGACGAGGCCGTCGAGCGCCGTGGTGAGCATGTCCTGGTTGGAGGCGTGGGTGTAGGGGCCGTTCGCGCGGGCGAACGGGATGCGGTTCGCGCCGACCACGTAGACGGGGCGGGGGTGCTGCGGGGCCAAGGTTCCTCCAGCTGTCGCGGGGTGCGGGCACCGTGCTGTCTCCAGGCTGTCCGGCGGCCGTGCTGCTGCCGGATTCCTGATACCGAAAGTAGCAGGTACGACCAGTCCGCGGTACCGTCACCGCATGAGTCCCCCGTCACCGACCGCCCGCGCCGACGGGCGCCACACCCGCTGGGAGGAGCACCGGCGGGCGCGCCGCGCCGAGCTGGTCGAGGCCACGATGCGGGCCATCCGCCGCCACGGCGCCGGGGTGGGGATGGACCAGATCGCCGCTCAGGCGGGCACGAGCAAGACCGTGGTCTACCGGCACTTCACCGACCGGACGGGGCTCTACCGCGCCGTCGTCGCCGCCGTCGACGACCTGATCCTGCGCGACCTCGGCTCGGCCCTGACCACCGCCGACCCCGCCGCCGATGGGGACGCCGGAGGTGACCCGCGCGCCCTCGTCGCGGCGGCGGTCGACAGCTACCTCACGCTGGTCGAGCGCGACCCGGAGGTCTACCGCTTCGTGGTGACCCGCCCGCTGCTGGACGCCCCGGTCGCGGATGACCCCGTCGAGGGGATGACCTCGCGGATCGCGGCCCAGGTCACCGAGGTGCTCGCCAGCCGGCTGCGCCGCGAGGGCCGCGACGAGCGCGCCGCCGCCACGTGGGCGCACAGCCTCATCGGGCTGGTCCGCGCCGCCGCCGACCACTGGCTCGCCCAGCCCGACCGGGTGCCCCGCGAGGTCCTCGCCCGCCAGGTCACCGACCTCGCGTGGGGCGGCCTGGCCGGGGCGCTGGAAGCCGACGACCGCCATACCGGTCCTGACCGAACCGACCGAACTGACCGAACTGACCGCCCCGACGTCCCGGAGGAGAGCCGATGACCGACCCGACCCCGCTCGGCACCGCACTGCGCACCGCCCTCGACGGCCACTGGGCCCACGTCCGGCAGGAGGCACGCGAGGGCTTCTCCGCCACGGACCTGCTCTCCGAGCCTGGCTTGGACCAGGAGGCCCACCGGGCGCGGGTGTTCGAGCAGATGCAGCTGCTGGCCGCGACCGGCCACCCGCGCAACGGCTTCCCGGTGGAGTACGGCGGCAAGAACGACATCGGCGCCTCGGTGACCGCCTTCGAGATGCTCGCGCACGGCGACCTGTCGCTGCTGGTCAAGGCCGGCGTGCACTGGGGGCTGTTCGGCGGCGCGATCGTCAACCTCGGCACCCGGGTCCACCACGAGCGCTACCTCGAGGACGTCATCTCCTTCGCCCTGCCCGGCTGCTTCGCGATGACCGAGGTCGGCCACGGCAGCGACGTGCAGCACCTGCACACGACCGCCACCTATGACGTCGCGACCGGCGAGCTCGTCGTCGACACCCCGCACGAGGGCGCGGTCAAGACCTACATCGGCGGGGCCGCGCGCGACGGTCGGCTGGCTGTCGTCTTCGCCCAGCTGGTCACCGGCGGGCGCAGCCACGGGGTGCACGCGGTGCTGGTGCCGATCCGCGACGAGGCCGGCCGGCCCTGCCCCGGCGTCACGATCGGCGACTGCGGCGCCAAGGCCGGGCTGGGCGGCGTCGACAACGGCACGCTCGCCTTCGACCACGTCCGGGTGCCGCGCGAGGCGCTGCTCAACCGGTTCGGGGACGTCGCCGAGGACGGCACCTACTCCAGCCCCATCGAGAACGAGAGCCGCCGGTTCTTCACCATGCTCGGCACGCTCGTGCGCGGCCGGGTCAGCGTGGCCGGCGCCGCGGGCAGCGCCACCAGGACGGCGCTCGCCATCGCCATCCGGTATGCCGTGCAGCGGCGCCAGTTCGCCGCTCCCGGCAGCGAGGAGGAGGTCGTCCTGCTGGACTACCGCACGCACCAGCGCAAGCTGCTGCCCGCGCTGGCCACCAGCTACGCGCTGCAGTTCGCCCAGAACGAGCTGGTCTCCTCCCTCCACCAGGTGCAGACCGCCCTGGAGCCGGACGAGCTCGCCCAGCGGGAGCTGGAGTCCCGCGTCGCCGGGATCAAGGCGGTGGTCACCTGGCACGCCACCTCGACCATCCAGACCTGCCGCGAGGCCTGTGGTGGGGCGGGCTACCTCGCGGAGAACCGTCTGCCGGCGCTGAAGGCGGACACCGACGTGTTCACCACCTTCGAGGGCGACAACACGGTGCTGCTGCAGCTGGTCGCCAAGGGGCTGCTCACCGAGTACCGGGACACCTTCGGCGACCTGGACTTCCTGGGCATGGTCCGGTTCGCCGCCGGCCAGATCGCCGGCAACGTCATCGAGCGCACCGCCACGCGGCCGCTGCTCGAGCGGATCGGCGGCGCGGGCCCGCGCACCAAGGAGGGCGACCTGCGCGACCGGGCGCTGCACCTGCGCCTGTTCGAGGACCGGGAGAAGCACGTCCTCGAGGGCCTGGCCCGAAGGCTGCGCCGGGCCGGGGCGCCGGACGCGGACGCGTTCGCCGTGTTCAACGCCGCCCAGGACCACGTCCTGCGGGCCGCGCGCGTCCACGTCGACCGGGTGGTGCTCGAGGCGTTCGTCTCCGGCATCGAGGCGTGCACGGACCCGGCGGCACGCGAGGTGCTGTCCCGGGTCTGCGACCTCTACGCCCTGGCCAACATCGAGCAGGACAAGGGCTGGTTCCTCGAGCATGGCCGGCTGACACCCGGGCGGGCCAAGGCGGTCACCGCCGCCGTCAACGCCCTGTGCGCCGAGCTCCGCCCGGATGCCCTGGCCCTGGTCGAGGGGTTCGGCATCCCGCAGGAGTGGTTGGGCGCCCCCATCGCCCAGTGATCGCCGTGACCCGCAGCACTCTTCGCGCGGGTGTTCCACGGGCGGGTAGCTCGTGTCGCGCGGCGGCGCCGCATGCGCAGGTTCGTCACCGATGCGCGGGAACGAAGTGGTGCCAAGTGTGACGAAACTGCGAGGAACGCCCCCGCCCAGACCGGGTCACTCTGACCGGCCGTACCGGGACCCACCGCCCCAGGGCCGCGGCCGACGCACGTGAGGTGGCCCTCATCGTCGGTGACGGGTTCGTCGCGTTGGTGCGCGGCCTCGGGGTGCGGGCGAGGTGGTCACAGGGCAGATGACAACTATCCGGAAACGACGAAGGGGCCGCCTTCCGGCGACCCCTTCGTGGTGTGGTGCGCGAGGGGGGAGTTGAACCCCCACGCCCTTTCGGGCACACGGACCTGAACCGTGCGCGTCTGCCTATTCCGCCACTCGCGCGCGCTCACCTAGTGTGTCGGAGAGACGGCCGAAATCCCAAATCGGGACGTTCCGCCACGCTCTCTTACCGCCTCCAGGAAGCGCCACAGGCTAGCACGGGGGACGCTGCACACATCGGTGGCGGCTACGATCGGACCCGCCTAGCCGGAGGAGGAATCACGTGGGACTGTTCGATCGCGTTGAGCAACGCCTCGAGCGAGCGGTCAATGGCGCCTTCGCCCGGGCGTTCAAGTCGGAGGTACAGCCGGTCGAGATCGCCGCGGCGATCCGCCGGGCCATGGACGACAAGGGCGCGGTGCTCGGCCACGGCCGCACCTTCGTGCCCAACATCTACACGGTCGAGCTCAGCGACTCCGACCACGAGCGCCTGGCCAGCTTCTCGGACGCCCTGTCCGACGAGCTGGTCGCCTCGGCTCAGGAGCACGCCGACTCCCAGCACTACACGCCCGGCGGCCCGATCCAGGTGCACTTCACCGCGCACGAGGACCTCGAGACCGGCGTGTTCCGGCTGCGCACCTCCACGGCCAAGGCAGCGCGCCCGGCCCCGGCCGCCCCGAGCACCCCCGCCCCGGCGAGCCCGGGCGCGACCGCGGTGCAGGCGGCGCCGGCCCCGACGCCCGCCCCGCGCGCCAACCCCTCGGACCGCCCGTGGCTGGAGATCGACGGCGACCGCTACCCGCTGATGGGCCCGATCACCGTGCTCGGCCGCGACGACTCCGCCGACGTGGTCCTCGACGACCCGGGGATCTCCCGCCAGCACAGCGAGATCCGCGTGACCAGCGACGGCCCGCACCTCGTGTCGAGCATCCGCGACCTCAGCTCCACCAACGGCACGTTCGTGGCCGGCGACCGCATCACCAGCCAACGCCTCGAGGACGGGGATCGCATCACCTTGGGACGCACCAACATCACCTTCCACTCGAGTCGGCGGTGACGGTCCGGCGATGAGCGAGCTCACCCTCACCGTGGTCCGCCTCGGGCTGCTGATCCTGCTCTGGGTCTTCGTGTTCAGCATCGTCGGCGTCCTGCGCGGCGACCTCTACGGCACGCGCGTGCTCAGCCGCGGCAAGGCCCCGGTCAAGCCCAAGGCCCGCACCAACCGTCAGCCGGCCCCGGCCAAGGCGCAGGAGGCACCCAGCCGTGCCTCGCGTGCCGCCGCCCGCCGGGTCCCGGCTAACCTCGCCGTCACGGAAGGCCCGTTGGCCGGGACGACGTTGTCGCTCAAGGGCTCCGGGGTGCTCATCGGGCGCAACCCCGAGTGCACCCTCGTGCTCGACGACGACTTCGCCTCCGGACGGCACGCCCGGATCTACCAGGACGGTGACGGCTGGTACGTCGAGGACCTCGGCTCCACCAACGGCACCTTCCTCGGTCAGAACCGGCTCAGCACCCCCACGCCGGTGACGGTCGGCACGACCCTGCGGATCGGCAAGACCGTCCTCGAGTTGCGAAAGTAGGTCCGATGGCCATCGCCCTGCGGTATGCCGCACGCTCGGACGTCGGGCTCGTCCGCTCCGTCAACCAGGACTCGGGTTATGCCGGTCCACACCTGCTCGTCCTCGCAGACGGGATGGGGGGCCACGCCGGAGGAGACGTGGCCTCCTCGCTGACCATCGGCGAGCTGGTGGAGCTCGACGGGGAGTCCCACGGCGGCGACGACGCGCTGGAGCTGCTGGCCACCCGGCTGCGGGCCGCCAACGACGCCCTCGAGCGCTCCGTCCACGACAACCCCGAGCTGCGGGGCATGGGCACCACGGTCATCGCGCTGCTGCGCACCGGCAACAAGCTGGCGATGGCCCACATCGGCGACTCCCGCGCGTTCCTGCTGCGCGAGGGCACGCTGGCCCAGATCACCAAGGACCACTCCTTCGTCCAGAGCCTGGTCGACGAGGGCCGGATCTCCGCCGAGGAGGCCGAGCACCACCCGCAGCGCTCCATCGTCACGCGCGTGCTCACCGGGCAGCCCGACGACGAGCCCGACCTGTCGCTGCGCGAGGCGCGCCCCGGCGACCGCTACATGATCTGCTCCGACGGCCTGTCGGACTTCGTCGCCCGCGACACCATCGCCGAGGTCATGGCCGACGGCATGGACCCCGACCGCACCGCCGACCGGCTGATCGAGCTGGCCCTCAAGGCCGGTGCCCCGGACAACGTCACCGTGATCATCGGCGACGTCGTCGACATGGACCGCGCCGAGGCGCCCTCGACGATCCCGCAGATCGTCGGCGCCGCCGCCGAGCGGGAGGCGACCAGCACCCGCGCGCTGCCGCAGACCCCCGCCGCCAAGGCGGCCGCCCTCAGCCGCACCGCCGCCGGTGAGGAGGAGGACCAGGACGACGACGTCACCCTCGCCGAGGAGGGGCCCAAAGGAGCCCGGCGCTGGCTGCGGCGGGGTGGGCTGATCCTGCTCATCCTGGCCGTGGTGCTGGGAGGCGGCTACGCGGCATACGACTGGTCGCAGCGGCAGTACTTCGTCGGTGAGCACCAGGGCTTCGTGGCGATCTACCAGGGGGTGTCCCAGGACATCGGCCCGATCAAGCTCTCCCACGTCCAGAGCTCCACCGACGTCTCCGTCACCAACCTGCCCGACTACTACCGGGGCAAGGTCGACTCCACGTTCACCGCCGACAACCTGACCGCCGCGGAGAAGATCGTCGACGACCTGCGCACCGAGGCCCAGCGGTGCCAGGCCCTGAAGGCCAAGGGCCAGAGCTGCGGCGCCGCGTCCTGATGTCCACGGTCACCTCGTTCGTCCCCCGCAGCCGCCGCAACGTCGAGCTGGCGCTGCTGCTGCTCGCCATCTTCATCGTGATGATGGCCTACCTCAACGTGGGCCTGGCCGTGCAGGGCACCTTCCCGCCGGACCTGCTCGGCTACGGCCTGGGCTTCCTCGTCCTCGGCGGCGGCTTCCACCTCGTGCTGCGCTGGCGGGCGCCCTACGCCGACCCGCTGCTGCTGCCCATCGGCACGCTGCTCAACGGCCTGGGCCTGGTGATGATCCACCGGCTCGACCTGGCCCACGAGCGCACCGGCGGCGGCATGGCGCTCAAGCAGCTCACGTGGAGCGCGCTGGGCGTCATCATCGCCATCGCGGTCATCATCCTGCTGCGCGACCACCGCCAGCTGCGCCGGTTCACCTTCACGGCGATGGCCGCGAGCATCGGCCTGCTCCTGCTGCCGCTGGTGCCGGGCCTCGGCCGCAACATCAACGGCAACCGGATCTGGATCGGCCTGGGGCCGTTCAGCTTCCAGCCCGGTGAGCTGGCCAAGATCACCCTCACGGTGTTCTTCGCCGGCTACCTCGTGCAGACCCGTGACGTGCTCTCGCTGGTCGGCAAGCGCTTCGTCGGCATCGCGTTCCCGCGCCCACGCGACCTCGGGCCGATCCTCATCGCCTGGCTCGTCAGCGTGCTCGTGCTGGTCTTCGAGCGCGACCTGGGCTCCTCGCTGCTGTTCTTCGGCCTGTTCGTGGCGATGATCTACGTCGCCACCGAGCGGCGCTCGTGGGTCGCCATCGGCCTGGTCCTGTTCAGTTTCGGCGCCTACGTCGCCTACCTGCTGTTCAACCACCTCCGCCAGCGCGTGCTGCTGTGGCTGCACCCGTTCTCCCAGCAGGCGCTGCAGGTCAGCGACCAGCTCGTCCTGGGCCTGATGGGTATGGCGAGTGGCGGGCTCTTCGGGACCGGCCTGGGTCGCGGCCACCCCAACTTCACCTACTTCGCCGAGAGCGACTTCATCTACCCGAGCATGGGCGAGGAACTCGGCCTGTTCGGCCTGTTCGCGCTGCTGATGCTCTACGTCCTCATCGTCGAGCGCGGCCTGCGCACGGCCCTGGGCGTGCGCGACGGCTTCGGCAAGCTGCTGGCGACCGGCCTGTCGTTCTCGATGGCGCTGCAGTGCTTCGTCGTCGTCGGCGGCGTCACCCGGGTCATCCCGCTGACCGGCCTGACGATGCCGTTCCTGTCCTACGGCGGCTCCTCGCTGCTGGCCAACTGGGCGCTGCTGGCGCTGCTGCTGCGGATCAGCGACCAGGCCCGGCGCCCGGTCGCGGAGTCCGCGCCGGTGTCGACGCTCTCGTCCGAGGCGACCGAAGTGGTGAAGCTCCGATGAACGCCCCCATCCGCCGGCTGTCCTTCATCGTGGCGGCGCTGTTCGCCTCGCTGCTCATCGCCACGACGTGGATCCAGTTCGTCACGGCCAAGGACCTGCAGGACCGGCCCAGCAACCGGCGCACCCTGCTGGCCAGCTACGCCCGCGAGCGCGGCGCCATCCTCGTCGGGGGCTCCCCGATCGCCCGGTCGGTGCCGTCCAAGGACCAGCTGAAGTGGCTGCGCACCTACCCCTCGGCCAAGCTGTACTCCCAGGTGACCGGCTACTACTCCTTCACCTACGGCGCCGGCGGTGGCCTCGAGGGCGCCGATGACGCGTTGCTGTCGGGCCAGTCCGACAAGCTCTTCTACCGGCGCATCGTCGACATGGTCACCGGCAAGGTACCCAGCGGCGCCAGCCTGGAGCTGACCATCGACCCGCGCGCGCAGAAGGCTGCCGACGAGGCCCTGGGCGACCAGCGCGGTGCCGTCGTCGCCCTCGACCCCTCGACCGGCGCGATCCTGGCGATGGTGAGCCACCCGCAGTACGACCCCAGCCCGCTCGCCAGCCACGACCTGGGCACGGTGTCCAAGGCGTGGGAGAAGATCAACAACGCCCCGGGCGACCCGGCCGTCAACCGCGCGATCGCCGGCAACCTCTACCCGCCCGGCTCGACGTTCAAGCTGGTCACGGCGGCGGCTGCCCTCTCCTCCGGTGCCTACACCGAGGACAGCGAGATCCCCGGCCCGGCCGTCCTGAAGCTCCCGGACACCGCCAACGCCACGCTGCCCAACGACGACCGCCTGCCGTGCGGTCCCGGCGGGAAGTCGACGCTGCTGGTGGCCCTCCAGCGCTCCTGCAACTCCTCCTTCGGTGGCCTCGGCATGAAGCTCGGGGCCGACGCCCTGCGCGCCCAGGCAGCGAAGTTCGGCTTCGGCGACTCCCTGAGCGTCCCCATGCGGGTCACGCCCAGCCACGTCCCGGACCAGCTCAACCGCCCCCAGACCGCGCAGGCGGCCATCGGGCAGTACGACGTGCGCGTCACCCCGCTGCAGATGGCGATGGTGAGCGCGGCGATCGCCAACAAGGGCGTCGTCATGCGGCCCTATCTCGTCAAGGATGTGCGCAGTGCGGACCTGGATGTCATCGAAGAGACCTCTCCTGAACAGCTGTCGCAGGCCGTGAGCCCCGACGTCGCCGCGCGGCTGACGCGCATGATGGAGTCGGTCGTGCAGGGCGGCACGGCCACCGCGGCTCAGATCCCCGGGGTCAGCGTGGCCGGCAAGACCGGCACCGCCGAGCACGGCGAGGGGCTCGCACCGCACGCCTGGTTCACCGCTTTCGCCCCGGCCGACCACCCGCAGATCGCCGTCGCGGTCGTCGTCGAGGACGGCGGGCGCGCCGGCAACGAGGCCTTCGGTGGCAAGGTCGCCGCGCCGATCGCCCGGCAGGTCATCGAGTCGGTGGTCAACCGATGAGCGTGGGCAGCGGGTCGGTCCTGGGCAACCGCTACACCCTCACCGACCGGATCGCCGGCGGTGGCATGGGCGAGGTCTGGGAGGCCACCGACGGCGTCCTGGGCCGCACCGTGGCCATCAAGCTGCTGCGCCAGGGCTACACCGGCGACAGCCAGTTCGTCGACCGGTTCCGGGCCGAGGCCCGCAACAGCGCGGCGCTGGCCCACCCCAACATCGCCACCGTCCACGACTACGGCGAGGAGGACGGCGCGTCCTACCTCGTGATGGAGCTCGTGCGCGGTGAGCCGCTGTCGAAGGTGATCAACGAGCGCGGACCCCTCGGCGACGACGAGGCCGCCTCGTTGCTCGGCCAGGCCGCCGCAGCCCTCGAGGTCGCCCACCAGAGCGGCTTCGTTCACCGCGACGTCAAGCCGGCCAACATCATGGTCACGCCGGACGGCATGGCCAAGCTGACCGACTTCGGCATCGCGCGGGCGCTGCACGGCTCGGCCATCACCAAGACCGGCGAGGTCATGGGCACGGCGCAGTACATCTCGCCCGAGCAGGCCATGGGCGAGCCGGCCACCCCCTCCAGCGACATCTACGCCCTGGGCATCGTCGGGCACGAGATGCTCACCGGGAAACGCCCCTTCGACGCCGAGACGCCGGTGGCGACGGCTCTGGCCCAGGTCAACGACCCGCCGCCGCCGCTGCCCGACGAGGTGACCGAGCCGCTGCGCGGCCTGATCACCGCCTGCCTGGCCAAGGACCCGGCCGACCGGCCGGTCAGCGCCGCGGCCATCGCCGAGGAGCTCGGCGTGCCGGTCTCCGGACCCATCATGTCGACGGCCACCCCGCCCTCGGCGATGGACCAGACGGCCGTCATGGCCACGTCCATCGCCCAGCCGGACCGCCACGGCGGGCCGCCGACGAGCATCACCCCCGTGGCCCCCATGGCGGCGCTCGGCCGGCAGGGCCGGGCGGTCACCTCACGGGTGCGCAAGCGTCCGGCCGTCTGGGGCCTGGGCGCGCTGGCGGTCATCATCCTCGCCGTGTCGCTGTCCCGGTGCGGGTCGGACGGCTCGGCCACGCCGGCCACCCGCCCCACCCCGTCGGCCAGTGCGACGCGGCCGGCCACCGTGCTCTCGGCGGGCGCCTACGTGGGGCAGCCGGTGGAGGACGCCAGGCGGGCCCTGGAGAGCCTGGGCTACCAGGTCTCCGCCCGCACCCAGGCCTCGGACAAGCCGGCCGGCACGGTGCTGGCCATGAGCCCCACGGGGGCGGTGCCGGCCAACGCCGTCATCATCCTGATGGTGGCCGGTCCTGCACCGGCCACGAGCTCCTCACCCGCCCCGGCGCAGAACACCACGCATGACCAGCAGGCCGCCGGCGGGCACAAGAAGAAGGGCAAGAAGTGACTGCCACACCACGGCTGCTCGGCGGCCGCTACGAGGTCGGCGAGCTGATCGGTCGCGGCGGCATGGCCGAGGTCCACGCCGGCCACGACACCCGGCTCGGTCGCGCCGTGGCGATCAAGATGCTGCGCTCCGACCTGGCCCGGGACCACACCTTCCTGGCCCGGTTCCGCCGTGAGGCCCAGTCCGCCGCCGGCCTCAACCACGCGGCGATCGTCGCGGTCTACGACTCCGGCGAGGACCACACGGTCGACTATGCCGGGGCCAGCATGTCGGTGCCCTACATCGTCATGGAGCGCGTCACCGGGAAGACCCTGCGCCAGCTGCTCAACGACCAGGAGCACGCCGCGATGGACCCGGTGGTGGCCTGCCACCTCACCGAGGGCGTCCTCGCGGCCCTGGAGTACTCCCACCGGATGGGCATCGTCCACCGCGACATCAAGCCCGCCAACGTCATGGTCACCGAGCACGGTGACGTCAAGGTCATGGACTTCGGTATCGCGCGCGCCGTCGCCGACACCGCGGCCACGATGACCCAGACGCAGGCGGTCATCGGCACCGCGCAGTACCTCTCGCCGGAGCAGGCGCAGGGCCAGCAGGTCGACGCCCGCTCCGACCTGTACTCCACCGGCTGCATGCTCTACGAGCTGCTCACCGGCCGCGCCCCGTTCGTCGGCGACTCCCCGGTCGCCATCGCCTACCAGCACGTGGGCGAGACGCCCCAGCCCCCGTCGGTGCACAACCCGGCGGTCAGCCCCGAGCTCGACGCCGTGGTGCTGCACGCCCTGGTCAAGGACCGGGAGGCCCGCTACCAGAGCGCATCGGAGTTCCGCGCCGACCTGGCCGCGGCCCGCACCGGGAGCCCCATCAGCGCCGCGGCGCTGGGGACGGCCGCCGGCCTGGCCGGGGGCGCCGCCGCGCTGGCCGGCGCCGAGCCGACCGAGCTGCTGTCCCGGGGCGCGGAACCCACGCAGGCCATGACCCGGCCGGTCGCCGCCGGTGCTGCCGGTGCCGCGGGAGCGGCCGCCACCCGCGCCGGGCGCGGCGGGGGCGACAACACCGCCGGGCTGCCCGCGATCGGCCACGACCCCGACGCCGAGCCGCGCAAGCGGCACGCCGCGTCCTACGCCCTCCTTATCGCCGCGGTGATCGCCGCCCTGCTCCTGGTCGCCTTCGCCGGCAAGAGCCTCTTCGGGGGCGGCCAGGCGGCCGCCCAGCAGGTCAAGGTGCCCTCGGTGGTCACGCTGCCGCAGGCCACCGCCGAGGCGCGCCTGAGCGCCCAGGGCCTGAAGGTGCAGGTCACCCAGGCCAACAACGACGCCCCCAAGGGCACCGTCTTCGACCAGAACCCCCCGGCCGGCTCCATGGTGGACAAGAGCTCCACGGTGGCCATCAGCGTCTCCAGCGGCCCGGGCCAGGTCGACGTCCCCGACGTCACCGGCTTCACCGAGGACTCCGCCAAGCAGACGATCCAGGACCAGGGCCTCAAGGTCGGCAAGGTCACCAAGGTCGACGACTCCAGCGTGGCCGCCGGCAAGGTCATCAGCACCGACCCCGCCGCCGGCACCTCGGTGGACTCCGGCAGCTCGGTCAACATCAAGGTCGCCAGCGGCCGGGTGCAGGTGCCCGACGTGCGCAACAAGACCCTGGGCGACGCCCAGCGGATCCTCAGCGACCTGGGGCTGCAGACCAAGACCGAGTTCCAGCCGAGCGACCAGCCCGAGGGCACCGTCCTGGACCAGAACCACGTCGGCGAGACGGTCGATGCCGGCACGACCATCAAGCTCGTGGTCTCCCAGGCCCAGCCGAAGCCGAGCGAGACGTCGCCGGCACCGAGCGACACCTCCACGTCGACCTCACCGATCCCGCTGCCGACGACGCAGACCACGGGTACCGGGCAGGGTCAGGGCCAGTGACCGTCGCGGGCTCGCCCGAGATCCTGGACTGGGTCGACGGGCGGGCCCGCGAGGCCGGTCTGAGGCTCGCCTCCGCCGGGGTGACGGTCCACGCCCGGGCGTGGTCCTCGGCCACGGTCTTCGACACCGACGCGGGACGGGTCTGGTTCAAGGCCAACGGCGTGGGCACCGCCCAGGAGCCGGGGCTGCTGCGGCTGCTCCAGCGCCTGGCCCCGGGCCTCACGCCCCAGGTCCTTGCCGTGGACGAGGACCGGGGCTGGTCGCTGAGCCTGGACGCCGGGCCCACGCTGCGCGCCACGGTGCCGGCCACGGAGCAGTGGCCGGTCTGGGAGGAGCTCCTCCCGCGGTATGCCGCTGCGCAGCTCGCGCTGGCCGCCCACCGGGAGGAGCTGCTCGCCGCCGGGGTCCCGGAGCGCTCCCCGGCGACCCTGCCGCACCTGCTGGAGTCCCTGGTGGCCGAGCTGGCGGCGGTGGATCCGGCCCGGGGCGGTCTGACCCCGTCAGCCCGGGAGGCGCTGGGACTGCGCCTCACGGCATACCGGCAGTGGTGCGCGGAGCTCGCCGCGGACGGCCTGACGACGACCCTGCAGCACGACGACCTGCATGCCAACAACGTGTGCTGGGGCGGATCCGCGGCCACCTCGCGCATCATCGACTGGGGTGATGCGTCCGTGGGCCACCCGTTCGGCACGATGCTGGCGACCCTGAACTCCCTGGCGCACCACGGTGGCATCGGCCTCACCGACCCACGGGTGCTCCGGGTCCGGGACGCCTACCTCGAGCCGTTCACCGACGTCGCGGACCGCGCCACGCTGGTCCGGCAGGTGGAGCTGGCCCGTCGGACCGGCCGGGTCACCCGCGCCCTGGTGTGGCGCTCAGCCCTGGACGCCGCCCCGGTCGAGGCGCACGAGGAGCACGACTTCCCCGTGCGCGGCTGGCTCGAGGAGGTCCTCGCCGACTGAGGTCAGCCGGCGACGAGCCGTGCGACCGCGGCGGCGTCGTGGACCAGCGGGCTGAGGCCGGCCGAGCGCTCGACGGCGTCGGGCAGGCCGCAGGTCACCAGCCAGTTGGCCAGCAGCCGGTGCCCACCCTGCGTCAGCACGCTCTCGGGGTGGAACTGCACGCCGTGCAGCGGCAGCGTGGCGTGGCGGACGGCCATGATGACCCCCGAGGCGGTGCGGGCGTTGGCCAGCAGCACGTCGGGCAGCGTCGGGGGCTCGATGGTGAGCGAGTGGTAGCGGGTGGCCGTGAACGGCGACGGGAGCCCCGCCAGGACCCCGGTGCCGTCGTGCTCGACCGCCGAGGTCTTGCCGTGCAGCAGCTCCGGCGCCCGCCCGACCGTGGCGCCGAAGACGACCCCGAGCGCCTGGTGGCCCAGGCAGACCCCGAGCATCGGCTGCTCGCGCCCTGCGCAGGCCTCGATCATCGCCATCGACACCCCCGCCTCCTCTGGCGTGCCCGGCCCGGGCGAGACGAGGACGCCGTCGAACTCCGCGGCGGCCCCGGGGCTGATCGCGTCGTTGCGCACGACCTCGCAGTCGGCGCCGAGCTGGCTGAGGTAGCCGACGATGGTGAAGACGAAGCTGTCGTAGTTGTCCACGACGAGGATGCGGGGGGTCATGCGGGGTGCCTCACGGTGCAGGGGTGGTCTCGGGGGTCTGGGGCGCGGCCGGCGCGGTCGTGGTGACCGTGTTGTCGTTGAACGGCAGGTGGTCGGCCACGAGCGGGAACAGCCACATGAAGCACACGGCGACGAAGCCGAGCGCCAGCAGCACCGCCTGCAGCAGCTTCATCGGCCACGGGCCCATCAGGGCGCGCCACAGCGGTCCGTACATCTCAGGCCGCCTTTCCGGGGACGGCGAGCAACGAGGGCGGTATGCCGTCCGCGCGGGGGATCGTGCGCAGCAGCCTGGCGAAGACCACGTAGCGCTGCGCTGCGCTGAACTTGGGGTGGCACGCGGTCATCGTCAGCATCGCCTCCGTCGGCTTCGTGCCCGGGTGCTGCGGCACCGGCGCGACCACCTCGACGTGGTCGGGGGTGACGATGACGTGGCGCTGCACGGAGTAGACGACGTAGGCGCTGCGGGTCTCGACGATGATCACGTCGCCGGCACGCAGGGTGTTGATGTCGGTGAACGGCTTGCCGTAGGTCGTCCGGTGACCGGCAACGGCGAAGTTGCCGACCTGGCCGGGCATCGCGGTGCCCGCGTAGTGCCCGATGCCCTGGGTGAGGACGTCGTGGTTGGTGCCCTCGAGGATCGGCCGGGCGTAGGAGGACCCGAAGCGCGGGATGCGCATGATCGCGAAGGCCTTGCCGAACGGGACCGCCTTGGGCGTGACGTTGGCGTCGCCCACTCCCGGGCTGTGGCCGAAGTCGCGCTCCAGGGTCTGGATCGTCTGGGCCTGCGCGCGGTCGGCGGTGACGTCGGTCCACCACAGCTGCCAGCCGACGAAGAGCAGCACCACGAGACCGAGGGTGATCAGCAGCTCGCCGAGGACGCCGACGACCCGGCTGGCCCGGCTCATCGTCGGGGCAGGGCGGCTGGTTCGACCGGACCGACCGGATCTACCGGATCTACCGGATCTACCGGGGTCACGGTCGCGGGCGCGGCGCTCGGCACGGGTCAGCGTCATCGGGGCACGCTCGCGTGGGTCAGGGACGTGGACCCGGTGTAGGCCGGGAACGTCGCGACGGGGCTGGTGCGGACGTCGTAGCCGAGCCCGAGCACGTCGACGTACTGCCGGTAGATGCGCATCGTCGGGTTGGTGTCCAGGGACTGCTGCATCCCCTGCACGTCGCCGATCGCGCGGATGACGTACGGCGGGGAGTAGACCCGGCCCTGCAGGATCAGGGTGTTGCCGACGCATCGCACCGCGCTGGTGGAGATGACCCGCTGGTCCTGAAGCATCATCGCCTCGGCGCCGCCGGCCCACAGGGCGTTGACGACCCCCTGCACGTCCTGCTGGTGCACGACGATGTCGTCGGCGGTGAAGCCCTGCGGCAGCGAGGCGGCGCTGCGCTTGGCGTCGTTGAGGGTGACGGTGATCGCCGGGCCGCGCACGGCCGACGTGCCGGCCATGGGGGAGAGGGTCTGGGCCTGCTGCTGCAGCCGGGTGATCGCGCTGTTGCCGGGAGCGGACTGCTGGGTCAGCTGCTCCACCTGGGAGCGCAGGGACTGCACGGCCTCCTGCCGGGCCTGGTTGGCCCGGGCCTGGACCCTGATGACGTCGGCGAGGTCGGTGCGGCCGCTGGTGCGCAGGTCCGTGCCCCGGGCCGTCTGGGCGCTGGTCGCGAAGAGCAGGCCGGCGGCGACGCCGACGACGGGCACCAGGAAGGACCACCGGGTCGGCCGGCGGGTCAGCCAGGGTGACAGCCTCGCCACGGGCTCCTCCCTTCGCCGGTGCCGTCATGCGCGCGTGTGCTCGTCTACGCTATTGCACAAATCTTCCCGAACCTGCAACAGCAAGGAGTGCCCGGTGCCGGAGTCCAAGGGTCGTGCCAAGGCGACCTACACCCCGCCCCAGCGCAAGGCCGCAGCACCGGTCGGCAACCCGGCCTGGTTCGCGCCCGTCATGGTCGCCCTGTTCGTGGTCGGCCTGCTGTGGATCGTCACCTTCTACGTGACCCAGGGTGGCTACCCGGTGCCCAAGATCGGCTACTGGAACCTCCTCGTGGGCATCGGCCTGATCCTCGGCGGTTTCGGCATGACGATGCGCTGGCGCTGACGCGTCCATCCACAGCGGCCAGCGCGCCGCTGTCCACAGGGCCGGCCCCCTTACCCACAGGGGTCCGGCCCTGCCGTCTGTGCAGGTCAGAGCCGATTCCCGCGAGTTGTCCCCACGGTTTTCCACAGGGTCCTCGGGATGACGGTCCCCACGTTTCCCCCAGGTTGTCCACGGGGGGCCGCCCGGTTGTCCACAGACCTTTCCCCACCTTGGGGAAAATGACATCGGTGTAAGCCTGGTCAGGCCGGCAGGAACTGCGGGGCGACGCCGGCGTACTTCACGACCGCGGCCGCCACGAGCAGCACCAGCACCCCGGCCAGCAGCGGCACCTGCCAGCGGCGGCGGGGCTGCCCGGACGTGGCCACGAGCATCAGCGAGCAGGCCAGGCCGGTGACGAAGCCGCCGAGATGGGCCTGCCAGGCGATGCCCGGGGTGAAGCCGATCGCGGCGTTGATCACGAGGATCACCCAGATCCCGCCGGTGGGGCGGCCGAGGTGGCGGTTGAGCACCAGCAGCGCCCCGAACAGCCCGAAGACGGCCCCGGAGGCGCCGACGCTGGGGACGAGCCAGCCGGCGTTCGGGGCGATCGCCGGGGTCGCGAGCAGCAGGGAGCCGACCGAGCCGCCGATCGCGCTCACGAGGTAGAGCGCGCCGAAGCGGAGGCGGCCGAGCAGCGGCTCGAGGTAGCTGCCGACCACCCACAGGGCGTACATGTTGAAGCCGATGTGGAAGATCGGCCCGTGTAGGAAGGCCGCGGAGAGGAAGCGGTAGGGCTCGACCTCCCCGTAGGCCGGGACGAACGCGAAGCGCCCGGTCAACGACGGGTCGACCTGCTGGAGCAGCCAGGCGGCGACGCAGATGCCGATGATCGTCAGGGTCACCACGGGGCGACCGTCGGTGACCCGGCCGCCCATCTGCGTGCGCGGCATACGGGTCGTGCGGGCGCCCTCGCGCACGCAGTCGACGCACTGGATGCCGACTGCGGCCGGCCGCTGGCACTCGGGGCAGGCGGGCCGGCCGCAGCGCTGGCAGCTGACGTAGGACACCCGGTCGGGATGCCGCGGGCAGACCGGCGCCTGCTGGTATGCCGCGGGCTCGGGCATGGGGGTGTCCTCAGCCACCGTGTGGTCGCCTCTCAGGCGTCCTGGACGGTGACGCGCTCGATGACGACCGGCTCGACCGGCTTGTCCATCGCGCCCGTCGGCACGGCGGCGATCGTGTCGACGACCTCGCGGCTCGGGCCGTCGGCGACCTCGCCGAAGATCGTGTGCTTGCCCTGCAGCCACGTCGTGGGCGCGACGGTGATGAAGAACTGCGAGCCGTTGGTGCCCTTGCCCATGCGCTTGCCGGCGTTGGCCATGGCGAGCTTGTAGGGGGCGGTGAAGTCGACAGCGGGGCTGATCTCGTCGTCGAAGTTGTAGCCCGGGCCACCGGTGCCGGTGCCGGTCGGGCAGCCACCCTGGATCATGAAGCCGGGGATGATCCGGTGGAACGTCAGCCCGTCGTAGAACGGCGTCGGGTTCGTGCGGCCCGCGTCGTCGTTGTAGTCCTTCTCGCCCTTGGCCAGGCCGACGAAGTTCTGGACCGTCTTGGGGGCGTGGTCCGGGTAGAGGGTGACGTTGATGTCGCCGTGGTTGGTGTGCAGCGTGACGTTCATGGCGTCATCCTCGCACGCGATCTGGCGGACCCGGTGGGCGTCTGCGGTGACGACAAGGCAGGATGGGTAACGGTTGGACCTGGTCACCGTTTCGAGGAGGACTCGTGTTCCGGACGAAGAGCAAGACCGAGCAGGCCAAGGACAAGGTCGCCCAGGCCCAGGAGCTGTCGGCGTCGACCGCGGAGCAGATCCGCGAGCGGCTGGTTCCCGCCGTGGAGCATGCCGCGGAGGTGGCACGCGACTGGGGCAAGCCGCGCGTGGACGCCGCCCGCGACTGGGCCAAGCCGCGCGTCGAGCACGGCATCGAGGTCGCGGCCCCCAAGCTGGAGAAGAGCGTGCAGGAGCTCGCACCGCGGGTGGACAGCGCCCGCGACAAGATCGTCGACGAGCTGCTGCCGCGCATCGCCGAGGCGATCTCGGCCGCGGCGGCGGCGAGCCTGGCCGCCCGTGACGAGGCGGTCTCCCGGGGCGGCGACGCAGCCCTGGTCCTCAAGGGTGAGGCCGTGGCCAAGCCGAAGCGCCGGGGCCGCAAGCTCCTGCTGCTGATCGGCCTCGGCGGCGCGGCGGCCGCCGGGTTCGCGGCGTTCAAGCGCTCGGCACCCAAGGACGACCCGTGGGCCACGCCGCTGCAGGAGCCCTACATCGCCCCGGCCGCGGGCCGTTCCTCCAGCGTGACGGAGACGGACGAGGTCAGCGCCCCGGCGCCCTCGCCGACCGCCCCGAAGGACGCGACCGCCCCCGAGGCCACGACGAAGGACTCGGCTGAGGACGCGGCCGAGGAGAACGCCGACACCGCCAAGACGGTGCGCGGCTCCAGCGCCGGCGACTGAAGCCGCGCCGCAACACCCCAGCGCCTTCGGCGCACCACGTCAGGGGCAGGACCGCACGGTCCTGCCCCTGACGTGTCCCGATGGGGGCGCAAACGGCGAATCGCCCTGATCCACAGGCTTTTCGCCTTCCGCCCGAGGACGTGGACCCCCGATCATGGACGCGTGCTGCGCATGCGCTGGGTCGTGGACGTGGAGCGGCTCGCCGCCATCGACCTGTGGGGCAGGCACGGCCGACCACTGCGGCGCCGGTTGATCACCACCGAGTTCGTGGCCGGCATTATCCTGCCGATGGTCCTCGGCACCCTGTGCCTGACCGCCCGCGCCGGGTTCACCCGCGTCACCGGCGCCTGGCTGATCGGGGTCGCGCTCAACTACGTGCCGCTTGCCTTCCACGCCCTGCGCCTGTCGCGGCCCGGGGCGCTCGAGGCCGAGCTGGCCGGCGTGGACGTGACGACCGAGCTCCATCGCTACAACCGGGTGCAGTTCCTCATCGTCATCCCCGCGGTCATCCTCGTCATGGCCGTCCTGCGACCGCGCCGGCCCTGAGACGCCGGTATGCCGTGTCCCTCGCCTTCAGGTGAGGGACACGGCATACCGGGGAAATCGTGTCGGCTCAGCCGTTCCAGGTGTAACCGGTCGGCTCGTCGCCCATGTCGACGATCGCGGCGACGGGGCCACCGCCCTCGGGGCCCTGGTGGGCGGCGGAGACGGAGACGAAGACCGCCGGGTCGCCGGTCACGGCCGCTGTGACGCCGCCGACGCAGGACTTGATCTGGCGGTGCCAGTGCACGTCGGAGTCGTCGAGCATGGCGTTGCGGCGGCCGTGGACGGTGCCGTCCTGGCTGGCCTCGCACTTGAGGAAGACGTTGACCAGGCGGCCGTCGAGGTCGCTGGTGTGCGGGCGCTCGGGCAGGTCGAGGCCGGCGTCCTTGATCGCGGCCCAGATGCCGTCGGCGTCGAGGGCGTCGTTCATGACCGAGTGGCCGATGCGGTAGCGGCCGCCGACGCCACGGGCGTTGCCGACCACGACGATCTGCGCCTGGTCGAGCTCGACGCCGGAGGAGCAGGAGGCGACCGAGGAGTAGAGGTCGCGGTTGTGCATGACGTCCTCGTCCGAGGGCATCTCGATCTCGCCGAGGGCGACGGCGATGCCGAGGCCGGTGGTGCCGTTGGACAGGTCCATCGACTCGTGGGTGTGCTCGGTCCAGACCTGCTTGCCGCGGGCCTTGGCGTCGCGGATGGTGTGGATCGTCAGCAGCGGGGTCTTGGTCTGCACGTAGTGCACGTCAGCGACGTCGGTGATGCCGGCGCGCTCCATGGCGACCTTCACGCCGTCGGCGACCTTCTTGATCATGCCGGTGTAGCCGATCTCCTCGGGCAGGATCGGCTCGCTCATGGCGAAGCCCACGGTGAGGCGCGGCTCGTCGGTCTGCACGGCCTTGGCCGGGTCGACGGTGGCGAAGATCGTGGCGTGGGGGCTGATCACGCCGTCGGTGCCGCCGGACCACACGATCGGGACCTGCTTGACCTGCTCGGCCGGGGCGCCCTTCTCGACGAGCACCTCGCGGAACGCGCGGTCGGCGATGATCCGGGTGTAGTCGTTGACCCCGCCGTTGCCCTCGGTCTTGCCGATGATGGCGACGACGCGGTCAGCCTCCATCACGCCGTCGTCGATGAGCTTGGCCAGCTCGGAGGCGTCGGCCACGCTGTGGATCGGGACCTTGCGGACCTCAATGGCATCAGGCACGGGTGTCACCCTTCGTGTTCGGTGGAGTTCGGCACAGTGGAGTGCTCTGCGGAGTTCTGGTGCTGCTGGGGGGAGGGGCGGCCCTCGATGACCGTCCCGAAGCCGCCGGTCACGGCCTTCTCGATGTGCTCCAGGGCGGTGATGACCGCCCGCGGCCCGCCGGCCTCGACGAAGCGCAGGGCCGCCTCGACCTTGGGGCCCATCGAGCCGCTGGCGAAGTGCCCCTCGGCCGCGATGGCCCGCATCTGCGCCAGGCTGACCGTGCCGATCGCCTCGGCCTGCGGGGTGCCCCAGGCCTTGATGGCGTGGTCGACGTCGGTGGCGATGACCAGCACGTCGGCCCCGACGGAGCGGGCGAGCAGCGCGGCCGTGAGGTCCTTGTCGATGACGGCCTCCACGCCGCGGACCCGGCCGTCCTCCTCGCGCACGACGGGGATGCCGCCCCCGCCGGCGGCGACGACGACGTAGCCGGCGTCGAGCAGCGTCAGCAGGGCCGGGGTCTCGAGCACCTCGCGCGGCTCGGGCGAGGCGACGATGCGCCGCCACCCCTTCTCGCCCCGGTCCTCCCACAGCTGGCCGTGGTCGATCAGCGGCTTGGCCTGCTCGTAGGGCAGGAAACGGCCCACCGGCTTGGTCGGGTGGGTGAAGCCGGGGTCGTCCTCGTCGACCCGGGTGCGGGTCACGATCGCGGCGACCGGGCGCGGCAGGCCGCGCCGCGCGAGGCTGTCCTCGAGGGTGTTCATCACGGTGAAGCCGATGGTCGCCTGCGTCTGGGCGCCGCACCAGTCCAGCGGGACCGGCGGGACGACGGTGGCGGCGAGCTCGTTCTTGACCAGGAGGTTGCCGACCTGCGGCCCGTTGCCGTGGGTGATGACCACCTCGTGGCCGGCGGCGATGAGGTCGGCGACGCACTCCATGGCGGCGGCGATCGCGGCGCGCTGGGCCTCCGGGGTCGCGCTGCCGTCAGGCCCCGTCATGGCGTTGCCGCCGAGGGCGAGGAGGACCCGCACGGACGTACCTGCTTTCGCTGGGGCCCGGCCGCGGGAGCGGACCGGTTGCCGGTGAGCCTACGGACCGACCGGCCGCCTTGACGTTGGCAGACCCTGCCCAATGACCGCGCGCCTCTTGGCACTTGTATGCCGCGTGGCCGGCTCCTCAGCCGAGGCGGCGGTAGCGGGCCAGGCGGGCGGCGAGCCGTTCGGCGGGGTCGGCACGCAGCAGCTCGGCGAGCTCGTGCTGGAGCACCTGGGTGACCCGGGCGCAGAAGTCGGCCGGCTCGTCGGCCGCGTCGGGGTGCTCGGCGACGATCCGGTCGACGATTCCCTCACCCAGCAGGTCCAGCGAGCGCACGCCCTGGGAGGCCGCCAGGTCGGGGGCATGGTCGGTGTCGCGGTAGAGGATCGCCGAGGCGCCTTCGGGCGGCAGCGGGGACAGCCAGGAGTGCTGGGCGCAGATGACCCGGTCGGCCGGCATCAGCGCGAGCGCGCCGCCGCCGGTGCCCTGGCCGAGCAGCAGGCAGACCGTCGGGGCGTCGAGCATGACCAGCTCGGACAGGCACCGGGCGATCTCGCCGGCCAGCCCGCCCTCCTCGGCCTCCCGGGACAGGGCTGCGCCGGCGGTGTCGATGACGCTGACCAGCGGCAGCTTCAGCTCCCGGGCCAGGCGCATGCCGCGGCGGGCCTCGCGCAGGCCGGCCGGGCCGAGGGGGTGCTCGAAGGTCTGGTGCCTGCGGTCCTGGCCGAGCACCACGCAGGGGGCGCCGCCGAAGCGGGCCAGCGCGATGAGCAGTCCAGGGTCCTGCTCGCCCTGGCCCGTGCCGTGCAGCGGGACGACGTCGGTGGCGCCGAGCTTGAGCAGGGCACGCACGCCGGGCCGCTCGGGACGCCTCGACTTCACGATGGACTCCCACGCGGGCAGGTCCGGCAGGTCCTCCCGGGGCAGCTCGGGGACCACCGGCAGGTCCTCACGCGGGGCCATGAGGACGTTGAGGGCGCGGGAGGCCACGTCGGCCAGCGCCTCCACCGGCAGCACCGCGTCGATCAGCCCCTGCTCGAAGAGGTTCTCCGAGGTCTGGACGCCCTCAGGGAACGGGGAGCCGTAGAGCGCCTCGTAGACCCTCGGGCCGAGGAAGCCGACCAGCGCCCCGGGCTCGGCCACGGTGACGTGCCCGAGCGAGCCCCACGAGGCGAAGACCCCGCCGGTCGTGGGGTGGCGCAGGTAGACGATGTAGGGGAGCCCGGCCTCCTTGTGCGTGGCGATGGCCGCGGAGATCTTGACCATCCCGACGAAGGCGCTGGTGCCCTCCTGCATCCGGGTGCCCCCGGACGTGGGGGCGGCGAAGAGCGGCAGCCCCTCGCGCGTGGCCCGCTCGACGGCGAGGACGAGGCGCTCGGCGGCGGCCCGGCCGATCGAGCCGGCGAGGAACCGGAACTCACCCAGCACGACGGCGACCTTGCGCCCGCGCAGCCGGGCCGAGCCGGTGACGAGGGCCTCGTCGGTGCCCGCCTTCTCCGCTGCGGCGGCGAGCTCCGCGGCATACGCACTGCCCGGCTCGGCGACCGGCACGGGCGTGCTGTCCCAGCTCTCGAAGCTGCCCTCGTCGAGGACGGCCTCGATGAGCTCGCGGGCGCCGAGGCGGCGCGTCACTGCGCCGCGTCCCGGGCGTCCCGGGCGTCCCGGCCATCCTGGGCGTCCAGCTCGTCGAGCCAGGCCCGCACGCTCTCGTTGTGCTGGCCCAGGGATGGTGGGGCGAGGTGCTCGGCCCGCCCCCCGGCATACAGGTTGTCGTCGAACCGCAGCGGCGGCCCGGGCAGCGCGACGCTGCCGAGCACCGGGTGGTCGACGTCGATGACCAGACCCTGCGAGCGGGTCTGGTCCCACTCGTAGACGCGGTCCAGGGTGCGCACCTCACCAGCCGGTATGCCGGCCGCGGCCAGCGCGGGCAGCAGCTCCTCCAGCGTCCGGTCGGCGAAAGCGGCGTTGATGGCGTCGACGACGGCGTCGCGGTGGCCGACCCGCTCGCGGTTCGTGGCCATGCCCTCGGCGTCGGGGTCGAGCCCGAAGGCCGCGCAGAGCTTGCGCCACAGGCCCTCGCTGCCGACCGCGATCTGCAGCATCCCGTCGGCGCAGGAGAACAGGCCGTAGGGGCAGATGCTCGGGTGGTGGTTGCCCTGGGCGCGCGGCACCTCGCCGGCGACCGTGTAGCGGGTGCCCTGGAAGGCGTGCACGCCGACGATGGCCGCGAGCAGGCTGGTGCGCACGACCCGGCCCCGGCCGGTGGTGTTGCGCTCGTGCAGGGCTGCGACGACGCCGTAGGCGCCGTACATCCCGGCCAGCAGGTCACCGATCGGCACGCCGACCCGCGTGGGGTGGTCCGGGTCGGGGCCGGTCAGCGACATCAGCCCGGCCTCGCCCTGGGCGATCTGGTCGTAGCCGGCCCGGCCACCCTCGGGACCGTCGTGGCCGAAGCCGCTGATCGAGAGGATGACCAGACGCGGGTTGAGCTCGTGCAGCCGCTCCACGCTGAAGCCGAGCCGGTCGAGCACGCCGGGCCGGAAGTTCTCCAGCAGGACGTCGGCGTGCGTGACCAGCCGGGTCAGCGTCGCCACCCCGTCCTCGCTCTTGAGGTCGAGGGTGATCGACTCCTTGTTGCGGTTGCAGGACAGGAAGTACGTCGAGATCGGGTCGTCCTCGGGCCCGACGAACGGCGGACCCCAGCCGCGGGTGTCGTCCCCGCCGCCGGGCGTCTCGACCTTGATGACGCGGGCACCGAGGTCGCCCAGCATCATCCCGGCGTGCGGACCCGCCAGGGCCCGGGTGAGGTCGATGACGGTGGTGCCGTCCAGCGGTCCGGTCACGATGGTGTGCCTCCTGTGGGGTCTGCTGCGGCCTGAGCCTGCTCTGGCCCGGGTCCGGGCGGTCAGAGCCAGTCGACGTCGGCGGCGTGGGCGCCGGCCGCCAGCGTGGCGTAGCCCGGTCCGCGGTCGAAGAACGGCTCCTCGCCACGGGCCGCGACCCGCTCGGCACGCAGGGCGTCGGACGCCGCGGTGTCGATGACCGGCTCGTCCTTGGTGCCGGTCGCGACCACGCCGTAGTCGGCGCGAGCGCCGTCGAAGGAGACCTTGCCCCATCGCAGGTCGCGCTGCACCTCGTCGTACGGCCGGGTGAGCGGGTCACCCCAGCCACCGCCACCGGTGGTGCGGATGCGGATGACCTCCCCGGCCTTGACCGGCTCGTGGTCGGCCAGGGCGTCGACCTCGCGCTCGTTCGGGCCGCCGGCGTCGATGGTGACCTGGAAGGGACGTCCGGCCTTGCCGCCCTTGACGCCCCAGCAGGCCAGGATCGAGCGGTCGGCGATGGACATGAAGTTGGCGTCCTTGAGCATCCGGATGTGCTTCTCGTAGCCCAGGCCACCGCGGTAGCGGCCGGCTCCGCCGGAGTCCACGGCAAGGCCGAGGCGCTCGACGAGGAACGGGAAGCGGCTCTCGGTGAACTCGGTAGGCAGGTTGCGGCTGTCCGGGACGACGTGGATGGTGTCCTCGCCGTCGGCGTAGTAGCGCCCGCCGGAGCCGCCGCCGAGGACCTCGCGCATGAGGTAGTCGTTGCCGTCCCGGTCGTGGCCGTAGACGCCGGTGTAGCGGATCGTCTCCTGGTCGGCCGGCATCTTGCCGTCGACCGCCTTGGCGAGGACGCCGGCCAGCACGCCGAGCAGGCGCAGGATGACGAAGGTCCGGGCGTTGGTCGGCGCCGGGAAGATCGGCGTGAGAAGGGTGCCCTTCTCCGGGAACTTCATCTCGATGAGCGGCACGACGCCCTCGTTGACGTCGAGCTCGGCCATGCGCTCGGGGGTGTCGGCGAGGTTGCGCAGGATCGGCGCCAGCCACTTCTTGAGGAAGTTGCCGTCGGCGTAGTCGCCGCAGTGGTTGATCGGGCCCTTGGCCTGCGGTGCGGTGCCGGTGAAGTCGATGACGATCTTGGGGCCGTTGCCCGGGCCGCCGGTGCTGCTCTTGGTCAGCGTGATCCGCTGGGTGTGCAGCTTCGGGTCGTCGACGCCGTCGTGCTCGGCGTAGTCCTCCCAGACGTACTCGCCGTCGGGGATCTTGGACAGGATCTCGCGGCGGTAGGTCTCGGTGGTCTTGTCCAGGATCGCGTCGAAGGCCGCCTCGACGGTCTCGCGGCCGTAGCGGTTGAACAGGTCCGACAGGCGCGCGGCCCCCATGAGGCAGGCGCTGCACTCGGCGTCGAGGTCGGCGGCGAGGGACTCCGGCATACGGCTGTTGCGCGTCATGATCTTCAGCGCGGCCTCGTTGGGGACGCCCGCGTCCCACAGCCGGATCGGGGGCACCATCAGCCCCTCCTCGTAGACGCTGGTGGCGCCCGAGGGCATCGAGCCGGGGCACGCGCCGCCGATGTCGTCGTGGTGGCCGAAGGCCTGGACGAACGCGACGACCTCGCCCTCGTGGAAGACGGGGACGGTGACGCACAGGTCGGGCAGGTGGCCGATGCCGCCCTCGGACTCGTAGACGTCGTTGTGGAAGAAGACGTCACCCTCGCGCATGGTCTCGAGGGGGTAGTCGCGGGCGACCGGGTGGACCAGGGCGCTGTAGGAGCGGCCGGTCAGCTTGCGCAGCCGGCGGTCGTGGATGCCGGCGCGGAAGTCGTGCGCGTCGCGGATCATGGGGGAGCGGGAGGTGCGCGCGATGGCGGTCTCGACCTCCATCTCGACGCTGGCGAGGGTGCCCTCGACGATCTCCAGGACGATCGGGTCGACGTTCAGCGTCGCGCCCGCGGGGGTGTCGGTCTGGGCGGTCACTTCGCGCTCTCCTTGGTGATCACGAGGTTGCCGTACGCGTCGACGCGGACGGTGAAGCCGGGGTGGACGGGGACGGTCGAGCCGAACTCCTCGACGATGACCGGGCCGGCGATCTCGTCGCCGCTGCGCAGGTCGGGCCGCCAGTAGATGCCGGCGTCGACGTAGCCGTCGGCCGGGTCGAAGCAGACCGGGCGGGTGCCGGTGCGGGCGCGCTCGACGCCGTCCGTGGCGGCCTCGATCTCCGCCAGCTCGGGCCGGGTGATCGGGCCGATGCCGGTGACCCGCAGGTTGACCCACTCGACCTGCTGGCGGGCGTCGTCGCGGAAGTCGTAGCCGTAGAGGCCCTTGTGCGCGTCGTGGAACGCGGTCGCCACGGTGTCGGCGAAGTCCGCGTCGACGGCGCCCTCGGGGGCGCCCACCCGCACCTCGAAGGCCTGCCCGAAGTAGCGCAGGTCGACGGTGCGGACGTAGCGGTGGTCGGCGCGGTCGAAGCCCTCGGCGTCGAGCGCGGCCGCGGCCCGCCCGGTGAGCTCGTCGAAGGTCTTCTCCACGCCGGCCAGGTCGAGGCCGGTGTGCTTGGCCACGGCGGTCTGGACGTAGTCGTTCTTGACGTCGACCGTGAGCAGGCCGAAGGCCGAGACGTTGCCCGGGTTCTGCGGGACGACCACGCCGGCGAGGTCGAGGATGTCGACGAGGCGGCAGGCCAGCAGCGAGCCGGAGCCGCCGAACGTCGCGAGCATGAAGTCGCGGACGTCCAGGCCGCGCTTGACCGAGATCTGGCGCAAGGCGTTGGCCTGGTTCCACGCCGAGATCTCCAGGATGCCGGCGGCGCACTCGTCGGGGGTGAGCCCGAGGCGGGCCGCCAGGGCCTCGATGCCGGCCTTGGCGGCGGCGGCATCCAGCGGGATCTCCCCGCCGAGCAGGTGGGCCGGGATCCGGCCGAGCATGACGTGGGCGTCGGTGATCGTCGGCTCGGTGCCGCCCTTGGCGTAGCAGAGCGGGCCGGGGTCGGCGCCCGCCGACTTCGGGCCGACCTTGAGCGTGCCCTCGGGGGAGATCCACGCGATCGAGCCGCCGCCGGCGCCGACGGTGACGACGTCGATCATCGGGATCTTGGACGGGTAGGCCCCGACCGTGCCCTCGGTGGTCAGCGTCGGTTCGCCGCCGAGGACCACGGACACGTCGGTCGAGGTGCCGCCGCCGTCGCAGGTGAGGACCTTGTCGAAGCCGGCCTTGCCCGAGATGAGCGCGGCGCCGAGGGCACCGGCGGCGGGGCCGGACAGCACCGTCGTGATCGGCTGGTGCACGACCTCGTCGGCGGAGAGCACGCCGCCGTTGGACTTCATGATGTAGAAGGGGATCGACTCGCGGTCGGCCGAGGCCGCGCCGGTGAAGTCGTCCAGCCGGGTCTTGATGTTGGAGACGTAGCGGGACACCTTCGGCTTCACCGCGGCGTCGACCAGCGTGGTCATCGAGCGCTCGTACTCGCGGTACTCCCGCAGCACGTCGCTGGAGATCGAGATGACCGCCTCGGGGTGCTCGCGCTGCAGGATCTCCCGCATCCGCAGCTCGTGCTCGGGGTTGGCGTAGGCGTGCAGGAAGCAGACGCCGATCGTCGTGATGCCCTGGTCGCGGAACCAGCGGGCGGCGGCGACGGCGCCGTCCTCGTCGAACGGGCGGACCTCGTTGCCCTCGAAGTCGAAGCGGCCGCCGACCGTCCTGACCATGTCGGCGGGCACGATGCGCGGCGGCTTCACCCAGAAGTAGGAGTTGCCGTAGCCGTCCGGCACCGCCTGGCGGGCGATCTCGAGGATGAACTCGTAGCCCTCGGAGGTGATGAAGCCGAGCTGCTCGACCTTGCCCTCGAGCAGCTGGTTCGTCGCGACCGTGGTGCCGTGGCAGACCGCGGTGACGTCGGCGCCGGTGGCGCCCAGCGTCTCGAGGACCTTGTGCACGCCGTTGATGAAGCCGTCGGCCGGGTTGGCCGGGGTCGAGGGCGTCTTGGTCGTGATCAGCTCGCCGGAGTCCTCGTCGAAGGCGACGACGTCGGTGAACGTGCCACCGGTGTCGATGCCGATGCGGATGCGACGTGGGGTCTGCGTCATGGCGGTCCTCGGGCGGGAGAGGCGGGAGTCGGGCGGCGCCGCGCGAGGCGGCGGTGCCCCCGATTCAACTCGCGGTGCCCGCGCGAAGCGCTGGCAGAACCTGCCAAGACCCTTGGCAGATCTTCATGCACACCTCGGGTATGCCGTGTCCTCACCTGACCAGGGACCTCGCCCTCCCGGGCATGACTCCATCCGGACGCACCAAACGGCCCGAATCGACGCCTCAGGGAGGCTGATTCGGGCCGTTTGGTGCGTTCGGTCGAGGACGAGGGTTGCGGCTGCTCAGACCTGGAGGTGGGGGAAGCTCGAGGCGGCGGGGCGCTCGAGGTCCTCGCGGTAGTTGCGGATCAGGTCCAGGTTGCGGTCGGCGAGGTGGTCGAAGCCCTGGCCGACGCTGGAGCCGGGCGTGAGCGATGCCAGTGCCTCGTCCGGGTCGAGCCGGGCCGTCACCCACGACTCGTGCGTGGCGGCCTTGGCGGCGATGTGCGCGATCGGCGTGACGATGTGGGAGTTGCCGAAGTAGAGCACCCCGGCCGGGTCGGTCCCGGTGGCGTTGGCGCCGATCACGTAGACGTGGTTGTCGTAGGCCCGGGCGCGGCTGGTCAGCTCCCACACGTCGGCGCTGCGCAGCAGGGCGGAGGGGCGGCAGATGACCTCGGCGCCCTGCACCGCCTGGATGCGGGTGAGCTCGGGGTAGTCCCCGTCGAAGCAGATGATCATGCCGATCCGGCCGAGCTCGGTGTCGACGACGGTGACCGTGTCGCCCGGGGTGACCCAGCCGCCGCGGGAGCGGATCTCGGTGCAGAACGGGTGCGTCTTGCGGTAGACGCCGAGCAGGGCGCCGTCGGGGCCGATCAGCGCGCTGGAGTTGTAGACGACCCCGCGCTCCTCGCCGCGCTCGTAGGTGCCCACGCAGACGTGGACGCCGAGCCGCGCCGCCGCGGCCTGGATCGGCTCGATGACCGGCCCTGGCAGCTCGGTGACGAGGTCCCACAGCTCCTCGGGCGTGCAGTCCGGGGTGAAGCCCGTGGTCGCCGACTCGGGCAGCACGACCAGCTCGGCGCCGGTCGCCTCGACGCAGCGGGTCAGCCAGTCGACGCACTTCTCGACGTTGGCCTTGACCGCGTCCGGGCTCAGCGGCCCGGGCACGGGGGCGATCTGGACGGCGGCAGCGGTGAACGCGCGCATGTCAGTGCCTCCCGGCGACGATGCCGACGGCCACGCCGGCGAGGGCGATCAGGGCACCGACCACGGTGCCCACGACGAAGTCCTTGTTGGTCACACCGGCGCGGGCCGGTGCCGGCGCGGCATACACGGCCCCACCGGGGACGGCAGGAGCGGTGACGACCGCACCCTCCGGAACACCGGCGGCAACCCCGGCCGGGACGGGGACGGCGACCGCCACGCGCACGCCGGCGATGTCGTCGTCGACGGCGGTGAAGAACTGGCCGGCCATCTTCTTGGCGACCCCGGTCAGCATCCGCTGGCCGACGCCGCCGATCACGCCGCCGACGACGGCGTCGGCGTCGTAGCTGAGCGCGGTGCCGCCGGTGGCCGACTCCACCAGCTCGACCTTCACGTCGGCGCTGACCGTGCCGGGGGCGCCGGCGCCGGAGGCCTTGAGCACGAACGACCCCGGCGGGTTCTGCTGGGTCAGGGCGACGTCACCCTCGTAGGTGCCCTTGATCGAGGCCACGCCCGCGGTGATCGTCATCTTGTAGGCGTCGGGGCCGACCTCGCGCAGCTCCTGGCAGCCCGGCAGAGTGCGGGCGAGGACGGCGGGGTCGTTGAACGCGGCCCACACCTGGTCGACGGGGGCGTTCAGCGTGGCGGATCCGGAGATCTTCATCGTCGGGGTTCCTTGCTCTCAGGGCACTCAGGCGGTCGGGCTGGTCGGGGTGGTCACTGCGCCGCGGGAGCCGCGGCGCAGGCCGGGCAGCTCGCCGGCCGCGTGGCGGTGGCGCAGGTCCCACAGCTCGGTGGGGGAGATGGGCATCGAGGTGATCGGGAAGCCCTCGGCGTCCTCGATCGCGCTGGCGATGACGGCGGTGACGGGGATGCACCCGGCCTCGCCGGCGCCCTTGATCCCCAACGGGTTCAGCGGGCTCGGCGTCTCCAGGTGGTCGGTCTCGATGAAGGGCACCTCGGAGGCGTAGGGCATGAGGAAGTCCATGAACGAGGCGTTGAGCAGCTGCCCGGCCTCGTCGTAGGCCATCCGCTCGTAGAGCGCGCCGCCGACACCCTGCGCGACGCCGCCGTGGACCTGGCCCTCGACGATCATCGGGTTGATCATCCGGCCGCAGTCGTGGATGACGCAGTAGCGCAGGATCGTGATCTCCGCGGTCTCCGGGTCGGTCTCGACGATCGCGGCGTGCATGCCGTTGGCGAACGTCGCCCGGGGCGGGGAGTAGAAGTCCTTGCCCTCCAGGCCCGGCTCGTCGTCGTCGGCCACCGGCGGCTTGTCCATGTCGGGCGTCCCGGCGAACTGCGTTGCCGCCTTGGCGGACTCGTCGAAGGCGTAGCGCAGCGGGTTGGACAGCACGGCGATGGTCGACAGCGCGATGTGCGCCTCGGGGTCGCCCTTGACGCGCACGACGCCGTCGACGATCTCGAGGTCACCGGGGTCGGCCTCCAAGGCCTCCCCGGCGATCCGCAGCGCCTTCTCCCGCACGTTGCGCGCCGCGAGGGCGATCGCGTTGCCGCTCATCACCGCCGCCCGGGAGGCGAAGGTGCCCACGGCGTACTGGAACCGGCGCGTGTCACCGGTGGTGACGTGCACGTCCTCCAGCCGCACGCCGAGCTCCTCGGCGACGATCTGGGCGAACACCGTCTGGTGGCCCTGGCCCTGGCTGGTCAGCCCGGTGGAGACGTTGACCCGGCCGGTCGTCTCGATCTGGATGTGGCCGCCCTCGTAGGGCCCGACGCCGGTGCCCTCGACGTAGCAGCCGATCCCGAGGCCGACGCGGCGCCCGGCCGCCTCGGCCTCCGCCTTGTATGCCGCGAAGTCGTCCCAGCCCACGAGCGCCTTGAGCTTGTCCAGGCTGGCGGGGAAGTCGCCGGAGTCGTACATCAGCGGCCGGCCGTCCTGGAAGAGCAGCCCGTGGTCGTAGGGCATCTCCTCGGGCTGGATGAAGTTGGCGCTGCGCACGTCGGCGCGGTCCTTGCCGAGGTAGTCGGCGATGGCGTCCATGGTGCGTTCCATCGCGTAGACGCCCTGCGGGCGGCCGGCGCCGCGGTAGGGCGTGACGATCACCGTGTTGGTGAACAGCGACCAGAACTCGCACCTGTAGGCGCCCGGCTTGTACGGCCCGAGCAGCTGGGTCGAGGTGATGATCGGGACGATGATCCCGTAGGGCGTGTAGGCGCCGTTGTCGTGCCAGAGCTGCACGCTCAGGCCCAGGACGCGGCCCTCGTCGTCGAAGCCGACCTCGACCTCCTGGAGCTGGCCACGCTCGTGCGCCGAGGAGATGAAGTGCTCGCGGCGGTCCTCGACCCACTTGATGTCGGCGTCGAGGCGCCGGGCCGCCCACGGCACCAGGACCTCCTCGGGCCAGGGGTGCATGATCTTGACCCCGAAGCCACCACCCACGTCGGGGGCGATGCACTCGACCTTGGCCAGCGGCATACCGAGCTTGGCCGCGACCGCGGCCCGCACGCCCGTGGACGTCTGGGTCGAGGAGTAGATGCGCAGGCTCTCCTCGTCGCTGTCCCAGCGGGCGTAGACGCCCTTGCCCTCCATGGGCATGCAGGCGCTGCGCTCGATCTCCAGGCTGAGGGTGAGCCGGTGCGGGGCGGCCTCGATGGCCGCGGCAGCGTCGCCGACCTCCTGCACCATGTGCGCCGCGACGTTGCCGGGCGCCTCCTCGTGCACGAGCGCCTCGCCGGAGCGGGCGTGCTCGATCCCGACGACGACCGGCAGCTGCTCGTAGTCGACGCGGATCCGCTCGCAGGCGTCCTCGGCGACGTAGCGGTCCGTCGCGACGACCATCGCCACCGGCTCGCCGACGTGGTTGACCAGCTCCGGGGCCAGGGCGTAGCCGGTCATCGGGTTGGTCAGCGTGGGGTGCGGGATGAGCAGCGGCAGGCGCTCGGAGGTCTTCCCGTCGAGGTCCTCGTAGGTGTAGATCGCGACGACGCCCTCGACCTCGATCGCCTCGGAGACGTCGATGTCGGTGATCCGCGCGTGGGCGTAGGGGCTGCGCACGAACGCCGCGGCGAGCGCGTCGTGGCCGAGGTCGTCGAGGTAGCGGCCGTTGCCGGTGACCAGGCGCGGGTCCTCCGTGCGGTGGACCGGCGCGCCGAACATCTTCGTGGTCATGCGCCCGCCTGCCGCTCGTGGGTGATCTCGGCCGCGCGCAGCACCGACTTCACGATGTTCTGGTAGCCCGTGCAGCGGCAGAGGTTGCCCGAGATGCACTCGCGCGCCTCGGCCTCGGTCGGGTCCGGGTTCTCCTCCAGGTATGCCGTGACGGTCGTCAGGAAGCCCGGCGTGCAGAAGCCGCACTGGAGTCCATGGCACTCGGTGAACGCCTGCTGCACCGGGCTCATCTGCTCCGCGCCCGGCGCGAGGCCCTCGACGGTGGTGATGTCGTGGTCCTGCGCGGTGACGGCGAACATCAGGCAGGAGCGCATCGGCTGGCCGTCGACCAGGACCGTGCAGGCGCCGCAGACCCCGTGCTCGCAGCCGACGTGGGTGCCGGTCAGGCGCAGCTCGTGGCGCAGGAAGTCCGACAGCAGCCGGCGGGCCGGGGCCGTCGCGGTGCGGGGGACGCCGTTGACGCGGAGCGTGATCTCCAGCTGCTGCTCGGCGGGGTGCGTGGTCTCGGTCATCAGGTCAGGCCTTCACTGCGGTGGCGGCGGCCTCGGCGAGGACGCGGGTGGTGAGCACGCCGGTGAGCATGCGGCGGTAGTCGGCGGTGGCGTGGATGTCGCCGTCGGGGTCGACGTGGTCGCGGGCGAGCTCGGCGGCCTTGGCCCAGTCGATGTCGGCGACGTCCTGTCCGGCGAAGGCCTCGGTCAGGTCGAGGACGTCAGGGGTGGGCGTCACCGAGACGAACGAGGCCCGGACCGCACGAACCACCCCGTCGGTGACGGTGACCGCCGCGGCGACCCCGGCAAGGGCGTAGTCGCCGTGGCGCCGGGCGCTCTCTGCGAAGGCCGTTCCGGTGCCGGCCGGGAAGCAGGGGAAGGTGACCCCCGTGGCCATCTCGCCCTCGGCGAGCGAGGACTCCAGCGGGCCGAGGAAGAAGTCCGCGGCCGCGATGGTGCGGGTGCCCGCGGCACTGGCGGCCTCGACATACCCCCGGGTGAGCGCGAGCACGGCCGGCATCTCCCCGGAGGGGTCGGCGTGCGCGATCGAGCCGGTGGTGGTGCCGCGGTTGCGGATCGCGGGGTGGGCGACGTTGCGCAGGGCCTGGCGCAGCAGCGGGTTCGCCGCGAACGCGCCGTCGTGGCGCTCGAGCTGGGCGTGGCGGACCAGCGCACCGATCCGCACCGCGTCACCGGTGACCTCGACCGTGTCCAGGCCGGCGACCCGGTTGATGTCCACGAGGTGGCCGGGGGCGGCGAGGCGCATGTTGAGGATCGGGATGAGGCTCTGGCCGCCGGCAAGCACCTTGCCGTCATGCCCGACCTCGGCCAGGACCGCGACCGCTTCCGCCACGCTGCGGGGCGCGTGGTGGACGAAGGGGGAGGGCTTCACCGTGACGATCCTGCCTTGGCGTGAGGGGTGTGGATATGGGACGGGGTCACCGCCGCGGGCGAGTGATGTTGGCAACTTCTGCCGTCAATCCTGCCCCCGAACGGCACGTGGGCCACCCCGATCCCGAAGATCGGCGTGGCCCACGTGGGGTGGGGCTGGGTCAGGCCTTGGGGTGGTGCTCCGCGGGGACGTCCTCGTCCCGGTAGAGCGGCGCGGACTCCTCGCCGCCGGGCTCGTTCTCCACGGCGACGGTGCCCACCGCGATGACCGCTCCGTCCGCGCGGGCGCGCAGGTCTGGCGTGGCCAGAGCCCGGGCCAGGTGGTAGGCGCCGATGGTGACGATCGTGCCGAGCGCGATGCCCGAGAGCGTGAAGTTCTTCGTGAAGACCAGGCTCGTGTTGCCGATCGCGATGATGATGCCGGCGGCGACGGGGACCAGGTTGAGCGGGTTCCCGAAGTCGACGTTGTTCTCCTTCCAGATCTTCGCGCCGAGCAGGCCGATCATCCCGTAGAGCACGACGGTGATGCCGCCGAGCACGCCACCGGGGGTGGCCGAGACGAGCGCGCCGAACTTGGGCGAGAAGCCGAACAGGATCGCGACGGCCGCGGCGACGAAGTAGGCCGCCGTGGAGTACACGCGGGTGGCCGCCATGACGCCGATGTTCTCGGCGTACGTCGTGGTCGGGGAGCCACCGATGGAGGTCGCGATGACCGTGCCGACGCCGTCGGCGGCGATCGCGCGGCCCATCATCGGGTCGAGGTCGGCCCCGGTCATCTCGGCGACGGCCTTGACGTGGCCGGTGTTCTCGGCGATCAGCGCGATGACGGCGGGGAGCACCAGCAGGATGAAGGTGATGTTGAAGCTCGGCAGGTGGTAGCCGACGACGTTGGTGGCCACGTCGGTCTTGGGCGGGAACCCGACCCAGGGCGCACTGGCCACGTTGGTCCAGTCGACGCGCCAGTGCGTGTCGACCTTGCCGGCGGCGGCGTTGTAGGAGGTGATCTGGCCGAAGCCGCGGTCGAAGAGCCACGACAGGACGTAGCCGAGGATCAGGCCGAGGAAGATCGAGATGCGGCCGATGAAGCCTCGCAGGCCCACGCTCATCGCGATGACCGCCACCATGACGATGAGGGCGATCCACTGGTCCTGCGGCCAGTAGATGTTGGCCACGACCGGGGCGAGGTTGAACCCGATCAGCATGACCACGGCGCCGGTGACGACCGGGGGCAGCACCTTGTGCACCACGGCAGAGCCCAGGTAGTGGATCGCCACGCCGACCAGGGCCAGGACGACACCGGCCACGAGGATGGCGCCGGTGACGCTGGGGGCGATGACCGCCGCGTTGGCCTTGGGGTTGCTGGCCTTGATCTGCAGGCCGATGGCCACGACCCCGCCGACGAAGGAGGCGCTGGTGCCGAGGTAGCTGGGCACCTTGCCCTTGACGATCAGCAGGAAGCAGATCGTCGCGATGCCGCTCATCAGGATCGCGAGCTGAGGGTTCAGCCCCATGATCAGCGGGAAGACGAACGTGGCGCCGAACATCGCGACCACGTGCTGAGCTCCGAGCCCTACGGTCTTCCCCCACGAGAGCCGCTCATCGGGCGCCACGACGTCGGTCGGACCCATGATCCGTCCGTCACCGTGCAGTTTCCAACCCAACGCCATCAGGTCCTCCTTGTATGCGCCACGGGGCGTGGCACGGATCACGCCGGGCGGCGTGATGCGTGAACGCTAGGCCCAGCGTGGGGGCACGGCTTGGTGATTTGTTGACAGTCGACCGGCGTGTCCGTTGGCACTATCCCCGAGCCGACAGGACGAATCCCATCAGATCCCACGCATCTGGACGACCTGCAGGGCCAGCGACAGGGTGAGCCGCAGGTTGGGGTCGGTGGTGAACGGTCCGAGCATCCGCTCGAGCTTCACGATCCGGTAGCGCAGCGTGTTGTAGTGGAAGTGCAGGATCCGCGCGGTCTCGGCGACGTTGAGGTTGGTGTCGAGCAGGACCGACAAGGTGGTGCGCAGGTCGGCGTTCTCCGGGGTGTCGTTGCTGACCAGCTCCCCGAGGGCCTCGGCGACGAAGGTGCGCAGCTCGGCGGTGTCGGGCACCAGGGACAGCAGCCGGAAGATCCCCAGCCCGTCGAAGTGGGTCAGGGCCGACGGCCCGTGCACCTGCCGGCCCACACTGACCGCCTTGCACGCCTGCTCGTAGGCCTGAGGCAGCGCGTCGGCGGAGTCGATCGGCCGGGAGATGCCGGTGGAGAAGGACCGGCGCCCGCCCCCGCCGTCGCCGCTGACGACCCGGACCATGTCCCGGACCGTGCGGGTGATCGCCTCGGTGTCGGCGTCCTGCGGCACGCCGAGCACGCACACCACCTCCTGGCTGAAGCCGACGACCGGCGCCCGCTCGTCGCGGACCCGGACGACCTGGTGCCACGCGGTCGCGAACCGGTCCTGCAGCGAGCGCAGCTCGTCCCGGCTGAGCGCCTTGGGGGTGGCGTGCGGGTCGGTCTCGGCGACGACGACCACCATGCGCCGCCCGATGTCCCAGCCCAGGGAGTCGGCGTGGGAGGTGACCCGCTCGGCGTTGCCGGCGCGACCGGCGAGCGCGTCGCGCAGGAAGTCGGCCTGGTACTTGCTCTCCACGGCCGAGACCGCCTGCGCCTTGGTGATCGCCAGCGCCGCGACGGTGGCGGCGCGCTCCAGCGTGTGCACGTCGCCCGCGCCGAGCTCGCGGTCGGAGGAGAACAGGACGAGGCGCCCGTGGTCGAGCGCGCCGGCCACGATGCGCACCACGGCGCGCCGCGCGCGTTCACCCCCACCAGTGCGTATGCCGACCGGCTCGGTCTCGACCAGGAAGCGGCCGCTGGGGTCGAAGCAGCCCAGGGCGAGGGCGTGGGCGAGCTCCTCGGGGGAGGACCCGGCGCTCGCGCGGACGCGGCCGTCGGCGGTGGTCACCATGGCGACCCCCCCGAAGATTCCGACGAGCTCCTCGCACAGCCGGTCGAGCCCGCCGCCGGTCAGGACGATGTTCACCAGCGCCCGGTGGGCGTCCTCGGCCCGGGCGAGCAGCCCGGCCTGCCGGTTGAGCACCTCGGTGAGGACCTGGTTGATGATGTCGTCGAAGCCGACGTCGTCGGGCAGGGCGATGACCGGGAAGCCGAGCCGGTCGGCCTCCTCCAGCATCGCCGCCGGCAGCTCGGACAGGTAGCGGCCCAGCTTGACCGCGATACCCGCCAGGCCGCGGTCGGCGAGGCCGCTGACCAGGACGGGGAGGCTGTGCGGCACCCCGCGCAGCGGGTAGCCGGTGGTCAGCAGCAGCTCCTGGGGCTTGACCCAGGGCAGGACGTCGGGCACCTCCATGACGTTGAGCCGCCCGACGAGGCGGTCCAGGCCGGCATGACCGGCCAGCACCCGGGCCCCGCGCAGCGACTCCAGCTCGAGGACGGCGCCGAGGCTCAGCCCCGGGCCGGGGGCCGCGGTGTCCGTCGCCGCTGGCAACTCCCGGTCATGCAGGCCCGAATCCTTGGCAACATTGCCCATGATCGGGACTGTACCTGCGGCGTTAGCGTCGCCGGAGGGCACCCGCAGCCACCCGGCTCGACCCGGGTGGCCCTGCGCCCGCCGGCCCCGACCCGCCAAGGACTGCCCGTGACGCCCCAGGCTCCGCCGCCCGCCCTGCTCGGCGCAGCCTCCCCGCTCACCGCGTCCCTGCTCGCCGGGCCGGACCGGCCGGCGACCGTCCTCGCCCGGTTCCCCACCGCGGTCTACCTGCAGGCGGGGGACCACCACGAGGTGCTCCCGATCCTGGCCGTCGACGCCCTGCTCCTGCCGACCGGCCTGCGCCTGCCGCTGCCCTCCGCCGACCTGCTCTGGGACGTCGTCCCCGGCGACCAGGTGGCCATCGGCAGCTCGGGAGTGCGCCTGCCCGGTTGGTCGATCCGCGTCGCGCGGCAGTGGCGCCCCGCGCGCGTGCCGGTCCCCGGGCAACGGGCCGACGGCCACGCCCTGCTCGCCACGGCGGCAGCCATCGCCCCGCACGGGCTCGACCTCGACCTGCTCGACCGCTCCGGGGAGCTGCTGCACGCCGCGCTGCGTGGTGACGGACCCGGCGCGGTCCGCCTCGTCCGGGCCCTGGTCGGCGCCGGTCGCGGGTTGACCCCCAGCGGCGACGACGCGCTCTGCGCCGTGCTCCTGGTCCTGCACGGCCTCGGCGCCCACGGCGCCGGCCGCCTGGTCACCGACGCCGTCGCGCAGCGCCGGCGCGCCACGACGAGCCTGTCCGCCTCGCTGCTCGACGCCGCCGCCGCCGGGTATGCCGTGCCCCAGGTGGCCGCGCTGGTCACCGCCGCGCTGGCGGGGGACCGGGCCGCCGCGACCGCGGCGCTCGGCGGCGTCCTCGCCGTCGGCCACTCCTCCGGGCGCGACCTCGCCGCCGGCCTCACCGGCTGCCTGCGGGTGCTCGCCCTGCTGCCCCACGCCGTGCCACCTCCCGTGGCGCCCCAACCCGCTGGAAGGGACAACCCGTGACCGATCTTGTCGAGGTGCGCCGCGGCGCCTACTACGACTCGGTGAGCCTGATGCAGGTCTCCCGCGCGGTGGGCTCCGCGCCGGGCGTCAGCGCGGCGCTCGTGGCGATGGCCACCGAGCTCAACACCGACCTGCTCACCGGGATGGGGTTCACCCTCACCGAGGCGGTCGGCCCCAACGACATGCTCGTGGCGATCCGCGGCGAGGACGACGCCGCCGTCGCGGCCGGCCAGTCGGCCCTGGACGCCGCCCTCGCCGGGCTCAAGGCCGCGGGCGCGCAGGCCGGTGGCTTCGGGGACGCCCCGCCGCCGCGCACGATCGGCGCCGCCGCGACCGTCTCCGGCGCCAACCTCGCGCTGATCTCGGTGCCCGGGCGCAACGCGTTCGTCGACGCCATGGACGCCGTCTCCGCCGGGATGTCCGTGGTCCTGTTCTCCGACAACGTCGGCGTCGAGCAGGAGGTGGCCCTCAAGGACGCCGCCCGCGCGGCCGACGTGCTGGTGATGGGCCCGGACTGCGGCACCGCCGTGGTCGGCGGGGTCGCCCTCGGCTTCGCCAACGCCGCCCGCCCCGGCCCGGTCGGCCTGGTCGCCGCCTCGGGCACCGGCGCCCAGCAGGTCATGTGCCTGCTCGACGCTGCCGGGGTCGGCATGAGCCACTGCCTCGGCGTCGGCGGGCGCGACCTGTCCGCCACCGTGCAGGGCCGCTCCACCAAGCAGGCCCTCGCCGCGCTGGCCGCCGACCCGGCCACCACGTCGGTCATCGTCGTCTCCAAGCCCCCGGCCGCCGAGGTGCTCGCCGACGTGCAGGCCTTCGCCGCCTCGCTCGACAAGCCGGTCCACTGGGCCACCCTCGGCGCCGGGCGCCCCGACCTCACCGCCGCCGTGGAGGCCGCGCTGGGAGCCGAGGGACACGGCATACCGGAGTGGCCGAGCTGGCCCGCCGCCGCCTCGGCTGCGCCGGTGACCGGGGCCCTGCGCGGGCTGTTCTGCGGCGGCACGCTCGCCGACGAGGCGATGCTCGTGGCGGCCGAGACGCTCGGCCCGATCCGCTCGAACATCCCGCTCTCGCCCGAGCTGGCGCTCGGCCCGGACCTGCGCAGCGACTCCCACCTGGTCATCGACTTCGGCGACGACGGGCTGACCCAGGGGCGGGCGCACCCGATGATCGACCCCTCGCTGCGGCTGGAGCGCATCGCCGTCGAGGGCGCCGACCCGAGCTGCGGCGTGCTGCTGCTCGACCTCGTCCTCGGCTTCGGCTCGCACAGCGACCCCGCCGGGGAGCTGGCCGAGGCGATCGAGGACGCCCGCAAGGCCGCCGCCGACGGGGGCCGGGAGCTGCCGGTGGTGGTGTCGCTGACCGGAGTCGAGTCGGACCCGCAGGGCCTGAGCGCCTGCGCGCGGACCCTGCAGGCCGCCGGCGCGTCGGTGTTCCTCTCCAACGCCCAGGCCACCCGCCACGCCCTGTCCCTGCTCGCCGACGCCCAGGCCTGAGAAGGAGCCTTCGATGACCCACACCACCACGCCGCTGCACGGCCTGCTGGGCACCGACCCGTCCGTCGTCACCGCAGGGGTCGGGCTCTTCGCCGACGCCCTGCGCGCCCAGGCCGCCCAGGTCACCGAGGTCGACTGGCGCCCTCCGATGGAGGGCACCGAGGCCGACCTGGCCCGGGTCATGGCCGACCCGCGGCGCGAGGAGGCCAACCGCACCGCCGTCTCCCGGCTCATGGCTGCCGGCGCGGAGCTGGTCGACGTGCGCCCGGCCAGCGAGGCCCTCGGCATGGAGAAGGGCGCCTTCTTCCACGCCGGGCCGCCGATCACGTGGGAGCGTGCCTCCGGCCCGATGCAGGGCGCCCTCATCGGCGGTGTGCTGTTCGAGGGGCTGGCCGACACCCCCGAGGAGGCCGAGAAGCTGCTCGCCTCCGGCGACGTGTCCCTCGACCCCTGCCACCACCACCACGCCGTCGGCCCGATGGCCGGCGTCGTGTCCCCGTCGATGTGGATGTTCGAGCTGCGCGACCCGGTCCACGGCGGCCGGGCGTGGTGCTCGCTCAACGAGGGCCTGGGCAAGGTGCTGCGCTACGGCGCCTACGGGCCTGAGGTCATCGAGCGCCTCCAGTGGATGGCCGCAGTCCTGGGACCGTTGCTGCAGAAGGCCGTTCGCGCCCACGGCCCGGTCGACATCAAGGCGATCATCGCCCAGATGCTCCAGATGGGCGACGAGGGCCACAACCGCAACCGCGCCGGGACGCTGATGTTCCTGCGCGACATCCTGCCCTCGCTGATCACCGCTGACGCCCCCTCCTCGGACATCGCCGAGGCCGTGCGCTTCATGGGCGCCAACGACCACTTCTTCCTCAACCTGGACATGCCGGCCTGCAAGCTGGCCACCGACGCGGCCCGGGACATCCCCGGCTCGACGATGGTCGTGACGATGGCGCGCAACGGCACCGACTTCGGGATCCAGGTCTCCGGGACCGGCGACGAGTGGTTCACCGGCCCGGCCAACACCCCGGAGGGCCTGTTCCTGGGCTCCTACGGCCCCGAGGACGCCAACCCCGACATCGGCGACTCGGCGATCACCGAGACCGCGGGCATCGGCGGGTTCGCCATGGCGGCGGCCCCGGCGATCGTGCGTTTCGTCGGCGGCGACGTCCCGCTGGCCCTTCGGGCGACCCGCTCGATGTACGAGATCACCCTCGAGGAGCACCCCTCGTTCCAGGTGCCGATCCTGGAGTTCCGCGGCACCCCCAGCGGCATCGACGTCACCAAGGTCGTGCGCACCGGGATCCTGCCGCAGATCAACACCGGCATGGCGGGCGCGGTCGCGGGCACCGGCCAGGTCGGCGCCGGCCTGGTCACCCCGCCGGAGCAGTGCTTCCCCGCGGCGCTGGCCGCGCTGGCCAAGGCGGTCCCGGACGCCGTCTGACGTCCACCCTTGCGCAAGATGTTGCCGCTGGACCGGCCCATGAAGGCCAATCCAGCGGCACTGTCTTGCGCAAAGGGCCTGGCGATCGCCGCTCAGCGGGGCAGGTCGGTGGGCAGGTCGATGTCCTGCCATGCGCCGAGGTCTCCGCACTCGACCGGGATGACCAGCTCGGGGTTGTCCTGCAGCCAGCCGCGGGCCCCTTCGTCGCCGCGCACCGCACGGGAGACGTCGGACCACACCAGTCGCGCCAGCCCCACGGGAGTGCGTGGCTTGCCCTCGTATGCCGCGACGGCGGCGGTCGCGCCGCCGGCCAGGGCCGCGACCACCCGGCGCAGGTGCTCGGCCCCCACGCTGGGGGTGTCGACCAAGGTGACGACCAGCGCGTCGACCTCGTCATGGCCGTCGACCACCGCCAGCCCGGTGCGCAGCGAGGAGGCCATGCCCGTCTGCCACTCCGGGTTGTGCGCCACGAGGACGACGGGCGAGGCGAGGTCGTCGGTGTCGGCCAGCGGGGAGGGGACCACCGCCGCGGCGCCGGTGACCACGACGACGGGGTCCAGCCCGGCGCGCGCGCAGGTCTCGATGGTGAGGTCGACCAGGCGGCGGCCGCCCAGCTCGACCTCGGCCTTGGGGCGCCCCATCCGCAGCCCGGCCCCGGCCGCGAGCACGACCCCCGCCACCCTCATGGCCGGGTCGTCGCCTGGTCGGTGTGGATCCGCCCGTCGAGGGCGCTGAGCGGCCGGCCCGTGCCGCCCCAGCGCGACGCGATGACCTCGGCGGCGATGGACACGGCCGTCTCCTCGGGGGTCCGGGCGCCGAGGTCGAGCCCGATCGGCCCGGACAGTCGCTCCAGCTCGGCCTCGGTGACGCCCCGCTCGCGCAGGTCGGCGACCCGGGCGGCGTGGGTGCGGCGCGAGCCCATGGCACCGATGTAGCCGGCCCGGCTGCGCAGGGCCACCTCGAGCAGCGGGACGTCGAACTTCGGGTCGTGGGTGAGGACGGTGAGCACCGTGGACTCCTCGACGCGCCCGGCGTCGACCTCCTCCTGCAGGTAGCTGTGCGGCCAGCGCACCACCACCTCGTCGGCCTCGGGGAAGCGAGCCGGAGTGGCGAAGACGGGCCGCGCGTCGCAGACGGTGACCCGGTAGCCGAGGAAGCTGCCGGTGCGGGCGACGGCACGGGCGAAGTCGATGGCCCCGAAGACGATCATCCGGGGGCGGGGGGCGAACGCGGCGACGAAGACCTCGATCTCCTCGAGGCGGCGCTGCCCGTCGCTGCCGTAGTGCAGGACCTCGCTGTGCCCGGCGCGCAGCAGCCCGCGGGCGTCGTCGGTGATGGCGTCGTCGAGCCGGTCGCTGCCCAGGGTGCCGATCGCCCTGTCGTTGAACACGATCCGGCGCTCACCCACCCCGGGGCCGTGCTCGCCGGCGACGATCACGGTGGCGACGGCGACCGGCTCGCCGGCCTCGATGGCCGCCAGCACCTGGCCGAAGCCCTCGTCGGTGGCCGGGTCGACCCGCACGACGGTGACGTCGAGCTCGCCGCCGCAGGTCAGCCCGACCGAGAAGGCGTCGGCGCCGCTGATGCCGTAGTGCGCCCCGCGGGCGGCGCCGTCGGCGAGGACCTGCTGCGCCACGTCATACACGGCACCTTCGACGCACCCACCGGACACACTCCCGACGACCTCGCCGGCGGCGTTGACGGCCAGGGCCGCTCCCGCGGGGCGCGGCGAGGAGCTCCACGTGCGCACCACGGTGGCGAGGGCGAACGGCTCGCCGGCCGAGACCCAGGTGCGCAGCTCCGGGACGAGGTCACGCACGGGCCACCGCCCGGTGCCGGCTGTGGTCGGTGGCGATGACGCGGGCGAGCCGCTCGAGGGTGGCGACGGAGTGCCCGGCGAGGAAGTCGTCGACCGAGGGCAGGGCGGCCTGCATGCCGGCCGTGGCCGGGGCGTAGCCGTCCTTGCCCTTGTGCGGGTTGACCCAGATGACCCGGTGCGCCAGGCGGTGCAGCCGTTGCATCTGCTCACGCAGCAGGCTGACGTCGCCGCGCTCCCAGCCATCGGAGGCGATGACGACGACGGCCCCGCGGACCTGGCCGCGCCGACCCCAGCTGGTCAGCAGCTCGTGCAGGTTGTCGCCGAGCCGGGTGCCGCCGGACCAGTCCGGGACTGCCGCGGCGAAGGCGCCCAGCGCGGCGTCGGCGGTGGGCTGGCGCAGGGCGTCGGTCACCCGGGTCAGCCGGGTGCCGACGGTGAGGACCTCGGTGCGCGGGCGGGTCCGGGCCAGGGCATGACCGAAGTGCAGGAACGCGTCGGCGTAGGCCTTCATCGAGCCGGACACGTCGAGCAGGAGCACCACCCGCCGCGGGGTGACCTCGCGCTGCCGGTGCCGGAGCCGGGCCGGTTCGCCTCCGGCGCGCAGCATCGCGGCCGTGGTGCCGCGACGATCCAGCCGGCCCCGTCGCGCTGGGGCGGTGCGCCGGGAGACCCGGTGGGCACCGTCGGCCGAGATGGCGGCGATGAGCCGGAGCACGGCGGCGCGCTCGTCGGCGTCCAGGGTGGCGACGTCCTTGTGGCGCAGCACTTCCCGGGCGCTGGCGGTGCTGGTCAGGACTGCATCGTCGCCGTCGGCCTCGGCTGACGAGGGGTCCTCGATCCCGACGGTGCGCTCGACGTCGACGCGCGCAGGGGCCTGCCGGAGCTCCTCGCCGGGGCGGAAGTAGCGCTCGAACACGCGGTCGTAGACGGCGATGTCCTCCCCGCGGGAGCAGCAGGTGAGGCGACCGGCCCAGTAGACGTCGTTCCGGGACAACGGGTCGAGCGCGGTGACCGCTTCGAGGAAGGAGCGGACGCGGTCGGGGTGGGCGGCCACGCCGGCGCGGCGCAGGGCGTGGCCGAAGCCGACCAGGACCTCCTCGAGGGGGACGGCGGGGGGCGCGAGGGAGGTCACGGGTCTCACCCCGGCACGAGGTTGGCGACGCCGTGGGCGGTGACCGCCTCGAGGTCCTCGCGGTACTTGGCCACGGCCCCCAGGGTGAGGCCGGCCAGCTCGGGGGTGAGGTCGGCCGCGCCGAGGGCCTGCAGGCAGCGCGCCCAGTCCAGCGACTCGGCGACCCCGGGCGGCTTGAGCAGGCCCAGGGCCCGCAGCCGCGCGACGGCCTCGGCGACCTGGGTGGCCAGGGTCAGGCCCAGGCCGGGGATGCGCCGGCGGAGGATCTCGACCTCGCGCTCACGGCTGGGGTGGTCCATCCAGTGGTAGAGGCAGCGCCGCTTGAGGGCGTCGTGCACGTCCCGGGTGCGGTTGCTGGTGATGATGACGACCGGCGGCACGGCCGCGCGGACCGTGCCCAGCTCGGGGATGGTGACCGCCCAGTCGCTGAGCACCTCGAGCAGGAACGCCTCGAACTCGTCGTCGGCGCGGTCGATCTCGTCGATGAGCAGCACCGCGCGGTGCTCGGCGGTGGAGGACTCCAGCGCCTTGAGCACGGGCCGGGCGAGCAGGAACCGGCGGTCGTAGAGCGAGGCCTCGGTCGCGGCGGGGTCGGTGATCCCGCTGGCCTCGGCAGCACGCAGGTGCAGCAGCTGCCGCGGGAAGTCCCAGTCGTAGAGCGCCTGGGTGGAGTCGATGCCCTCGTAGCACTGCAGCCGCACCAGCTCGCCGCCGAGGTGCGCGGCCAGGGCCAGCGCCAGGCTGGTCTTGCCCACCCCCGGGTCACCCTCGCAGAACAGCGGCCGGTCCAGCCGCAGCGCCAGGTAGGCCGCGGTCGCGAGCCCCTCGTCGGCGAGGTAGCCGGCCCGGGCGAGGGCGTCGACGATCGCCTGGGGACTGCTGGTGTCGACGGCCAACTCGGGTCCTCCGGCGTGCGGGCAGGGCTGCGTGTTCACGCTACGCCACGGGGGTGCTCCGGCCGTGGTGAGAACCTGACAGGACCCGGTATGCCGGGTTGGTCCGTTCCGATGAACCTGCGGCTTTCGCAGCCCGTCACGACCGCATCTGCTGCTCCTGCCCTGACTTCCGGCCGCATCTGCGGTTAGGCTGCGGTGGTGACGAGCTTCCGGGTCCGTGAGGCCGCCGAGCTGCTCGGCGTCAGCGACGACACCGTCCGCCGCTGGGCCGAGGCCGGCCGGCTGGCCACGGTCAGCGACGACGCGGGCCGGATGACCGTCGAGGGCGCCGTCCTGGCGCGCTTCGCCGAGGAGCTGGCCGCGGCGACCGAGCGGCCCCAGCCCCGGCCGGTGGTCTCCGAGTCGGCCCGCAACCGCTTCCAGGGCCTGGTGACCAAGGTGCTGCGCGACACCGTCATGGCGCAGGTCGAGATCCAGGCCGGGCCGCACCGCTTCGTCTCCCTCATGAGCCGCGAGGCCGCCGACGAGCTCGGCCTCGAGCCGGGCGTGCTGGCGATCGCCGCGGTCAAGTCCACCAACGTCGTCGTGGAGGTCCCGGCGCAATGACCTCGCCACGCGCGCTGCTCGCCGGTCTCGCCGCCGTGGCGCTGGCCGGGTCGCTCACCGCCTGTGCCGGGGCGGGCTCGACCGGCTCGTCGGGCTCTTACGGCACGACCTCAGCCACCGGCGGGTCCACCAGCGTCAGTGGCACGGTCACCATCTTCGCGGCCGCCTCGCTCAAGGAGGCGTTCACCACCCTCGGGGCGCTGTTCGAGAAGGAGCACCCGGGGACGAAGGTCGTCCTCAGCTTCGGGCCGAGCTCGGGCCTGGCCCAGCAGGTCAACCAGGGCGCCCCGGCCGACGTGTTCGCCTCGGCGAGCACCAGGAACATGGACCAGGTCGTCCAAGCCGGCGGTGCCATGTCGCCGAAACCCTTTGCCACCAACCAGATGGAGATCGCGGTCCCGGTCGCGAACCCCGCCGGGATCACCGGCGTCAAGGACCTGGCCAGGCGGGGCGTCAAGGTCGCCCTGTGCCAGAGCCAGGTGCCCTGCGGCGCCACCGCGGCAAAGGTGTTCGACAAGGCCGGCGTCAAGGTCACCCCGGTGACGCAGGAGGTCGACGTGAAGTCGGTCCTGGCCAAGGTCGGGCTCGGTGAGGTCGACGCAGGCATGGTCTACGTGACCGATGTGCGCGCCGCCGGGTCCCGGGTCAAGGGCATCGAGATCCCGGCTGACGTCAACGCCTCGACGTCCTACCCGATCGCCACGCTGGCCAAGGCGCCCAACCCCGTTGGGGCGAAGGCGTTCACCGCCCTGGTGCTCTCCGCGGCGGGGCAGGCGGTGCTGGCCGCCGACGGGTTCGCCAAGCCGTGACCCGCGGCGCGGCACCCCGGGGCGGTGACCATGACGTCACCGGACCCGCGGACGTGCCGTGGCCACTCGGCATACCCGCCCTGGTCGGAGCCGCGTTCCTCCTGGTGCCGCTGCTCGGGCTGTTGCTGCGCGCCCCGTGGGGGAGTCTGGGCCGCCTGCTCGCCGACGCCAATGTCGTTGACGCACTGCGCCTTTCGCTGATCTGCGCGACCACGGCGACGGTCATCTCGGTCCTCCTCGGCATCCCGCTGGCGTGGGTGCTGGCGCGGGTCCGGGCGCCGGGCATGAGCCTGCTGCGGGCGCTGGTCACCCTGCCCCTGGTGCTGCCGCCGGTGGTCGGCGGCGTCGCGCTGCTGCTGGCGTTCGGCCGCCAGGGGGTGCTCGGCCGGCTGCTGGAGTCGTGGACCGGCATCACCCTGCCGTTCACCACGGCCGGCGTCGTGCTGGCCGAGACGTTCGTGGCGATGCCGTTCCTCGTGGTGACGGTGGAGGGCGCGTTCCGCGCGGCGGACCGGGGCTATGAGGAGGCGGCCGCGACGCTGGGTGCCTCCCGGCTGGGGGTCTTCGCGCGGGTCACGCTGCCGATGGTCGCGCCGTCCGTGGCCGCCGGCGCTGTGCTGTGCTGGGCTCGGGCGCTGGGGGAGTTCGGCGCGACGATCACCTTCGCGGGCAGCTTCCCGGGCCGCACCCAGACGATGCCGCTGGCGGTCTACCTGGCGCTGGAGTCCGACCCCGACGCCGCGATCGCCCTCTCCCTGGTCCTGCTCGTCGTCTCCGTCGCGATCCTCGCGGCACTGCGCGACCGCTGGCTGCGTCCGGGGAGCGGCCTGTGAGCCCCGACAGCGGCGTGGATTCACGTGAAACCACGGGCCTGCTCGTCGACGGCATCCTCGGGCGCGGCGGGTTCCGGCTCGAGGTCGCGGCCGCGGTCGGGCCGGGCGAGGTGCTCGGGGTCCTCGGCCCGAACGGCGCCGGCAAGACGACCCTGCTGCGGACCCTGGCGGGGCTGACGGCGCTGACCTCCGGGCGGATCGAGCTCGGCGGGGTGACCCTCGACGCGGACGGGGTGTTCGTCGCGCCCGAGCACCGGCCGGTCGGGCTGGTCTTCCAGAGCTACCGCCTCTTCCCGCACCTGAGCGTCCTGGACAACGTGGCGTTCGCGCCGCGCTCCCGGGGCCTGGGCCGCCGGGCCGCGCGGGAGGTGGCGCGCGGCTGGCTGGAGCGGCTCGACCTGTCCGCGCTGGCCGCCCGGCGTCCGGCGGAGGTCTCTGGCGGGCAGGCGCAGCGGGTCGCGCTGGCCCGGGCGCTGGCCGCCGACCCCGGGCTGCTGCTCCTCGACGAGCCCCTGTCGGCCCTCGACGCCGCCACCCGGCTCGACGTGCGCACCCTGCTGCGCCGGCACCTGGAGTTCTTCGCCGGCCCGGTCGTGGTGGTCACCCACGACCCGCTGGAGGCGATGGTGCTCTGCGACCGCCTGCTCGTGCTCGAGGGGGGCCGGGTGGTCCAGGAGGGCACACCCGCGCAGGTCGCGCGCCACCCGGCGACGGACTACGTGGCCCGACTGGTCGGGCTCAACCTGTATGCCGGGCGGCTGGCTCCCAGCCGCACGAGCGTTGCGCTCGACGGGGGTGGGGAGCTCGTCGTGACGCCCACCGCCGAGGCGGAGGCCGACGGGAGGGTGCTGGTGGGACTGCGCCCGTCGGCGATCACGCTGCACACGGTGCGCCCGGAGCACGCCAGCGTCCGCAACGTCTGGCCCGGCACGGTCGAGAGCCTGGAGCTGCTCACCGACCGGGTCCGGGTCAACGTGGAGGGCTCTCCGTCCGCCCTGGTCGACGTCACGCCCGGCGCGGTGGCCGAGCTCCTGCTGGAGCCGGGGCAGCGGGTCTGGCTCTCGGCCAAGGCGACCGAGACCGACGCCTACCCGGAGGCGGCGACCACCCGGCATACCAGCCTGTCGGGGTGAGGGCGCCGTCACAGGCGAACCACCCGGCGGGCGGCGCGCGACTTCGGCATGCTGTCGGGATGTCCCACAGCGCAGTCCGCAAGGTCCTGCTCGCCCTCGCCGCCGCGTTCGCCGTCGCGATGCTCGCGCTCTGGTGGCGGCCGGTGCCCGCGCTGCCCGACGGGTCGCAGTGCGGCGGCCGCGTCTACAGCTGGCACCTCGGGTCAGGCACCTCCCACGGGTCGGGGGAGAACGCGAGGGCGGCGGTCGACGCGCAGAACCGGCGGTGCCGGGAGGCCGGGCGGCCGCTGTGGGAGGACGGGGTGCACCTCGGGTGGGCGGCGCTGGTGGTGGGCACCCTGGCGGGGGTCACCTCCCGGAGGGCGCGCGGCTTCAGCTCAGCGCGCTCACGTCGCTGACCAGTCCGGCCAGCGCGCCGACGAAGACCGCGACGAGGACCGCTCGCGCCGCCAGGGGCAGCAGCGGGCTGGTCATGACCGCGGCGGTGCGAGGGGTGGCGCGCAGGACCTGGCCCGCCGCCCACAGCAACGCCAGCGGCAGGACGAGCGGCAGCAGGGGTGCGGCCATGACCAGGGGCATGAGGGCGGGTGCGGGGCGGGCGGTGTTGAACCGGCTGCCCGGCGCGAGCCACCGCTCGCCGAGCAGGGTCATCGCGGCGCCGAACAGGCCGGGGATGAGCAGGAAGAGCACGACGGGCAGGGCCAGGGGCTCGATGAGGGTGAAGTCCACGCCGCCGGGGTGGACGAGCATGGAGCCGACCACCACGGCGGGTCCGACCGAGATCGAGAGCACCTGGAACCAGCGAGGGCCGGTCAGCAGGGCGCGCAGCACGAGGTAGACCACGCCACCTAGCGCGCCGAGGAACGCTCCGGCCATGAGGAGGTTGAGCGAGCCCGAGGTGGTGAATTGCCCCATCTCGAAGCCGTCGTCACTGACGACCCCGGAGACGGCCGGGTTTCGCCGGGCGAGCAGCATCATGGCCAGGCGTCCACCGACGCCGCCGATGAGCAGCCCGAGGAGGACACCGGCGCTGACGCAGGCCGACAGCCGGCGCAGGGCGGGCTCGACGACGGCACGGGACAGGGCTGTCCGAGGGGCTGCCGGCATCGCGGTCATGGTCGTCTCCTGCCGCCGGAGCCACGCACGCTAGCGACGCGTGACCTGCACCGGAACGGCCGCATGACGTAACCGCTGCGGGCGTCCGGTGTGACCGTTGGCCCTTCCCGGCTACCAGCAGGGGCGTACCGTCATAGGTGCGACCGGATCCGGTCGCGCGGCGTCGGTCGTGACCGGCAGAGATGAAGGTGTCCCGTGCGTAGCACCAGGTTCGTGCCGTGACGACCACCGCGCCGCGCCCGGAGAGGTCCGCCGCCACCGACGAGATCCTGGCGATGCTGATGGGCGAGCTGCAGAAGGCGCGGGCGGCCTGGGCGGCCGAGCGCGGGGAGGCCCGGCACGGCGGGTCGCCGACCGAGTCCCCGGCGCGGGTCCGGCTCCTGGCGGCACTGGAGGCCTACGCGGCAGCCCTGGACTCCCGCCACCTGCCACTGCCGCCCTCGATCCGGGACGAGCTGCGGCTGCGCCGGGGCGTGCGGGGGGACAACCACCACCGCCCCTACTGAGCCCCGGCAGACACGACGGAGGCCCTTCCCTAGTGTGGCGCCCGTGGTCGAGGAGGGTCGGCGGCGCTCAGTCCTGCCCGCGTGCCGGTACGGTCGCCACGGCGCAGCGTTGTCCGATGCCGGTGGGCGAGCAGATCGGCCCGACCCCGCACGCATCGATCTCCACGACCGCATAGCGCAGCGAGCCGGTAGGCGGGGTGGCGTCGACATAGCGGCGCGCGGCGTCGACCGGGAGGCGGAGTTGTCCGACGCGGTCCCAGCGCTTGCCCGGCCCCTGACGCAGCACGCGGTAGGTGCGTGGCTCGGCCACGACCCGCGGCAGGCCCCAGGTCACGACAACGGCACTTCCGCGTCGGTGCGCGGCCACGTCGACCAACGATGGTCGGCCGTCGGCGCAGTGCTGCTCGAACGACTCGCCACTCGCGCGCGAGGCGGGACCGCCCTCAGGGGTGCTGGAGGAGCAGGAGGCCGTGATCGCCGCGGCGAGCAGCGACGCCAGCATGGGCAGGGTATGGCGTCGGGCGCGTGGCGAGACGTTGAGCGCGAGGCGCATGGCGAACCGCACCTGCGGACCTGGGCGGGGCCGGCGAGCCGCGGCGTAGGCCCAGGGGTCTCCGTCGCGGTCCATCGCGTCTCCCGTCGCCGTGGTGTCTGCTCGTACGACGCCGGCCACGCGGCTCGGTTCCCTGAGCTGGCTGATCCGCCATCGTCCGACGTGCGGGCGCGGCCCCTCCGACGAGGCAGGAAGTACCCAACACAGGGAGCTTGGACCCTCAGCGCGCGGGGCCGGCGCGAAGCGCGCTACCCGCTGGGCGCCAGGAGGGGACGGCGGGTGACGGGACCTCCTGCTGCCGCCTCGCTGCTGCAGGTGCACGAGAGAGGCCCCTCCCCACGGGTGGGAAAGGGCCTCTGACTTGGGGTGGAGGCGAGGGGACTCGAACCCCTAACCCCCTGCTTGCAAAGCAGGTGCGCTACCAATTGCGCCACGCCCCCCGAGGGGTTCTTCAGTTGTGCGGCCGACCGATGTGGGCCAGGTGGAGCGGCTGGGTCAGACCCGGCCGGGCTGGTCGGTCGCCTCGGCCCACAGGTCCTGCTCGGCCTTCTGCGCCTTGAGCTTGCGCTGGATGGCGAGGGCGCCGAACACGGTGGCAACCAGCAGCAGGAACTTCTTCACGAGGCGTCTCCTCCAGCGGGACCGGGGATGTGATGGTGGGCCTAACAGGACTTGAACCTGTGGCCTCTTCCTTATCAGGGAAGCGCTCTAACCGACTGAGCTATAGGCCCCTACTCATCCACACACGCAAGCCGGACGGCGTCCGCCCGGGGGCTTGCGACGCCCGAGATTACCCCACCTGCCCCGCCGCGGCCAAAACGGCTGCCGCCCACGCCCGCGACCAAGCCAAACGGCCGGTATGCCGCACGCGAAGTCCGCGCGCGGCATACCGGCCGTGGTGGTGAGGGGTCCGCTCAGTCGTCGGTGAGGGTGAGCTGGAGGCCACCCACGAGGCTGGAGCAGACGTTGTAGAGGAACGCGCCCAGCGTGGCGATCGCGGTCATCAGGACGACGTCGATGACCCCGATGACGACCGAGAGGGACACGACCCGGCCGAAGCCGATGTAGTCCATCAGGTCGAACTTGCTGCCGCTGGTGCCCAGGACGCTCTCGACCGTGCGGTTGACGTCGGCGAAGACGCCCATGCCGGACAGGACCATCCACAGCACGGCCATCAGCACGACGCCGGCGATGCCGATGGCAACCGACAGCAGGAACGACATCTTCATGACCGACCAGGGGTCGACCCGGGAGACGGTGAGCTTGACCCGCCGGGCCGAGGCCGGTCGGGGCGCTCCCGTGGGGGCCGTCGACCCGCTGGGGGAGGTCTGACCCGACGCCGTCGCGCCCTTGCCCTGCCCACCGGGCAGGTTGGCGGTGGACATCCCGGTCTGCTTGCCCGTGGGGGGCTTGCTCACGTCCGGGCGCGTGGCCGCGCCCGACTGACCTGCGGTGCTCACTCCTGACCTCCCGTGTTTCCGGCCTCGTCGTCACCCGACGTTACGGCATCCGGCCCGGTGCTGGCCCCGCCCGCGCCGGTCGTCTCGCCATCCGTCTTGGCTGCGTCGCCCACGACCGTGCCGGGCGCGGCGGCCTCCACGGCGTCGGCGACCTCCTCGACCTCGGCCTCGCTGGCCCGCTCGGCGTTGCGCGCGACCGCCACGATGGCATCGCCCTTGTCCGGCGTCGCGAACTTCACGCCCATGGTGTTGCGCTTGGTGCGGTGCACCTCATCGACCCGGGAGCGGACGATCTTGCCCTTCTCCATGACGACCATGACCTCGTCGTCGGCGTCGACGGTCAGCGCGCCGACCAGGTTGCCGCCGCGTTCGGAGATCTTGGCTACCCGGACGCCGAGGATGTTGCGTCCCTTGACGGGGTACTCCGAGGCCAGCGTCCGCTTGGCGAGGCCGTTCTCGAACACCACGAACACGTCGGGGTCGGTCCCGTCCTCGATGACGCTCATCGAGAGCAGGTTGTCGGCGTCCTGGAACTTCATGCCGCCCACGCCGCTGGTCGGCCGGCCCATCGGGCGCAGCGTCTCGTCGTTGGCGTGGAAGCGCACCGACTGCCCCTTGACCGACACCAGCAGCAGGTCGTCGGCCGCCGAGGCCAGGCCGGCGCCGACGAGCTCGTCGCCGTCGCGCAGGTTGACCGCGATCAGGCCGCCGGAGCGGTTGGAGTCGTACTCGGACAGGCGGGTCTTCTTGACCAGGCCGTTGCGCGTGGCCAGCACCAGGTAGGGGCTGCTGGTGTAGTCGCGCAGGTCCAGGACCTGGGCGATCTGCTCCCCGGGCTGGAAGGCCATGAGGTTGGCCACGTGCTGGCCCTTGGACTCCCGGCTGCCCTCGGGCAGCTCGTAGGCCTTGGCGCGGTAGACCCGGCCCAGGTTGGTGAAGAACAGCAGCCAGTGGTGCGTCGTCGTGGTGAAGAAGTGCTCCACGATGTCGTCGCCGCGCAGGCTCGTGCCGCGCACGCCCTTGCCGCCGCGCTTCTGCGAGCGGTAGAGGTCGACCTTGGTGCGCTTGGCGTAGCCGCCCCGGGTGATCGTGACGACCACGTCCTCCTCGGGGATGAGGTCCTCCATCGACATGTCGCCGTCGAAGGGCACGACCTTGGTGCGCCGCTCGTCGCCGAACTTGTCGACGATGTCGGTCAGCTCCTCGCTGACGATGTCGCGCTGACGCTGCGGGGAGTCCAGGATCGCCCGGAACTCGGTGATCATCGCCTCGAGCTCGTCGTGGCGGTCGATCAGCTTCTGCCGCTCCAGGGCCGCCAGGCGGCGCAGCTGCATGTTGAGGATCGCCATGGCCTGCAGCTCATCGATGCCGAGCAGCTCGATCAGGCCGTCGCGCGCGGTCTCGACCGTCTGCGACGCGCGGATCAGGGCGATGACCTCGTCGAGGGCGTCCAGGGCCTTGAGCAGGCCGCGCAGGATGTGCGCCTCCTCCTCGGCCTTGCGCAGCCGGAAGGTCGTCCGGCGGACGATGACGTCCATCTGGTGGTCGACCCAGTGCCGGATGAACGCGTCCAGCGGCAGGGTGCGCGGCACGCCGTCGACGAGGGCGAGCATGTTGGCGCCGAACGTCGTCTGCAGCTGGGTGTGCTTGTAGAGGTTGTTCAGCACGACCTTGGCCACGGCGTCGCGCTTGAGCACGATGACCAGGCGCTGGCCCGTGCGGCCCGAGGTCTCGTCGCGGATGTCGGCGATGCCGGCGAGGCGGCCGTCCTTGACCAGCTCGGCGATCTTCTCGGCCAGGGTGTCCGGGTTGACCTGGTAGGGCAGCTCGGTGACCACCAGGCACTGGCGGTTCTGGATCTCCTCGACCTGCACGACCGCGCGCATGACGATCGAGCCACGACCGGTGCGGTAGGCCTCCTCGATCCCCTTGCGCCCCATGATCAGCGCGCCGGTCGGGAAGTCCGGGCCCTGGATCGTGGTCAGCAGGTGGGCGAGCAGCTCCTCGCGGGAGGCCTCGGCGTTACGCAGGTACCACTGCACGCCGTCGGCGACCTCGCGCAGGTTGTGCGGCGGGATCTGCGTGGCCATGCCGACGGCGATGCCGGCCGAGCCGTTGACCAGCAGGTTCGGGAACCGGCTGGGCAGGACCTCCGGCTCCATCGTCTTGCCGTCGTAGTTGGGCTTGAAGTCGACCGTCTCCTGGTCGATGTCGCGCACCATCTCCATGGACAGCGGCGCCATGCGGCACTCGGTGTACCGCGGGGCCGCGGCCGGGTCGTTGCCGGGGGAGCCGAAGTTGCCCTGTCCGTCGACGAGCGGGTAGCGCAGCGACCAGTCCTGCACCAGGCGCACGAGGGCGTCGTAGATCGCCGTGTCACCGTGCGGGTGGTACTGGCCCATCACGTCGCCGACGACGCGGCTGCACTTGTTGTAGCCACGGTCGGGCCGGTAGCCGCCGTCGTACATCGCGTAGAGCACGCGGCGGTGCACCGGCTTCAGGCCGTCGCGGACGTCCGGCAGGGCGCGGCTCACGATGACGCTCATGGCGTACTCGATGTAGCTGCGCTGCATCTCCAGGTTGAGGTCGACCGGCTCTGTCCGGTCGGTCTCGAAGGTGGGCGGCTGCTCGGTCACAGTCGGATTCCTTTATCTGTCAGGGCAGTTCAAAGACGAGGGGTATGCCGTGTGCTCGCAGGCGGCGCGCCGCGCCGCCGGCGGTGCCGCGTCAGATGTCGAGGAAGCGCACGTCCTTGGCGTTGCGCTGGATGAACCCGCGCCGGCTCTCGACGTCCTCGCCCATGAGGATCGCGAAGATCTCGTCGGCGGCCGCGGCGTCGTCCAGGGTGACCTGCAGCAGGACCCGGTGATCGGGGTCCATCGTGGTCTCCCACAGCTCGTTGTAGTCCATCTCGCCCAGACCCTTGTAGCGCTGGATCCCGTTGTCTTTGGGCAGGCGCCAGCCCTGGGACTGACCGGCGGCGACCATGGCGTCGCGCTCCCGGTCGGAGTAGGCGAACTCGTGCGGGTGGTTGCTCCACTTGAGGCGGTAGAGCGGCGGCTGGGCGAGGTAGACGTAGCCGGCCTCGATCAGCGGGCGCATGAAGCGGAACAGCAGGGTCAGCAGCAGGGTGCGGATGTGCATGCCGTCGACGTCGGCGTCGGCCATCAGCACGATCTTGTGGTAGCGCGCCTTGGTGATGTCGAAGTCCTCGCCGATGCCGGTGCCGAAGCCCGAGATGAGCGCCTGGACCTCGTTGTTGGCGAGCACCTTGTCGATGCGGGCCTTCTCGACGTTGAGGATCTTGCCGCGGATCGGCAGGATCGCCTGGGTCTGCGGGTTGCGCCCGCGCACCGCCGAGCCGCCGGCGGAGTCACCCTCGACGATGAAGACCTCGGAGATCGTCGGGTCGTTGCTCTGGCAGTCGCGCAGCTTGCCGGGCAGGCCGCCGGACTCCAGCAGGCCCTTGCGTCGGGTGGCCTCGCGGGCCTTGCGGGCGGCCATGCGGGCGGCCGCGGCCTGGATCGACTTGCGGACGATGTCCTTGCCCTCGCCCGGGTGGGCCTCCAGCCAGTGCCCGAACTCGTCGGTCATGGCCCGCTGCACGAAGCCCTTGACCTCGGAGTTGCCGAGCTTGGTCTTGGTCTGGCCCTCGAACTGCGGCTCACCGAGCTTGACCGAGATGACCGCGGTCAGGCCCTCGCGGACGTCGTCGCCGGTGAGGTTGTCGTCCTTGTCCTTGAGGAGGTTCTGCTTGCGGGCGAAGTCGTTGATGAGCTTGGTCATCGCCGCCCGGAACCCCTCCTCGTGGGTGCCGCCCTCGTGGGTGTTGATGGTGTTGGCGTAGGTGTGGACCGACTCGGAGTAGGCGTTGGTCCACTGCATCGCCAGCTCGAGCGAGAGCTGGCGCTCCTCGTCCTCGACCTCGATCGAGATGACGTCGGGGTGCACCACTTCGGAGCGCTTGGACGCGTTGAGGTGGTTGACGTAGTCGATCAGGCCACCGTCGTAGCGGTAGGAGATCGTGCGGGCCTTGGGCTCCTCGGAGGCCGCGCCCTCGTCGAGCTCCTCGGCCTCGACGGCGTCGACGGCCTTCGGCCGCTCGTCCACCAGCGTGATGGTCAGGCCCTTGTTGAGGAACGCCATCTGCTGGAAGCGGGCCCGGATCGTCTCGAAGTCGTAGGTGGTGGACTCGAAGATGTCCCCGTCAGCCCAGAAGGTGATGGTGGTGCCGGTGCTGTCGGTCTCCTCCATCTTCTCCAGCGGGGCGGTCCGCTCGCCGTGGTCGAAGCTCATCCGCCACGCGTGGCCGAGCTGGCGGACCTCCGCGTCGAGCCGGGTCGAGAGAGCGTTGACGACCGAGGACCCGACGCCGTGAAGACCGCCGGAGACCTTGTAGCCCCCGCCGCCGAACTTGCCGCCGGCGTGCAGCTGGGTGAGCACGAGCTCGACGGTCGAGACGCCGTACTGCTCGTTCAGGCCCGTGGGGATGCCGCGGCCGTTGTCGACCACGCGCACGCCACCGTCTGCCAGGAGGGTCACCTCGATCAGGTCCGCGTGGCCGGCCAGTGCCTCGTCGACCGCGTTGTCGACGATCTCCCAGACCAGGTGGTGCAGGCCGCGCTCACCAGTGGAGCCGATGTACATGCCCGGGCGCTTGCGCACGGCCTCGAGGCCCTCGAGCACGGTGATCGCGCTGGCGTCGTAGGCCGGGCTGTCAGGGGCCGCGGGGACGGCAACAAGGTCCGGGGTGGCGTCGTCGGGGATGTTGTCGGGGCTGACCTCGGACACAGTGCTCCTTCGTGGCAGTCAGGCGCAGGCCCGGCGCTGTGGGGACAGGCGCGGGCACGGGAAGCGGCCCGCGAGGTGGCACCACGCCCGGGATCGCTCCCGTTCATGGCTGCCGTCGCGACAGCCGCCGAGTTGTCCCCAGTCTACCTGTCCGGGGCGACAAACCCCCGCTCAGGAGGCCCGCAACGGCCGATGTCGCGCAAAAAACCCGGGGTTTCCTACTCCCCCCACGCGCCCGGCCCCGTCAGGGCGCGAGAACGGGCCCCTGCAAGCGGTGCCGCCACCCGTCCCGGCGGGCTGCGCCAGCGGGCCCGTCGGCGGGGTCAGCCGTAGGTGTCCCGCGGCCCGGGCCCCTGCGCGCGACGCCGCCCGCGCGACCAGCTCGGGGCGCTCGGGCCGAGGACGGTCAGCTCGGTCACGGACCCCTGGCCGACCTCGGTCTCCAGCCGCGTCAGCAGCGAGGAGGCCATCAGGCGCATCTGCGTGGCCCAGGCCGTGGAGTCCGCGCGCACCGTCAGGACACCGTCCTCGAAGGTCACCGGCGTGACGTGGGCGGCCACCTCCGGCCCCACGATCGAGGCCCACCGCCCCATCACCGAGCCGACCGCCACGTCGACGTTCCACCCGCGGGACACCAGCAGCCGCTCCATCTGCTCCCCGAGCAGGCTGGGGTCGCGGTAGCCGTCACGGTTGTCCCGCGCCGCCCGCTGCCGGTGGGCCTCCCGGTCCCGGCGCTGCGGCGCGCGGCCCGGTCGCAGCCCCTTGGCCCTGGCCGCCTCGCGGGCGCGGGCCAGCGCGGACGCCGCCGCGGTGTCGGGGGAGTCGACCTCCTCGGCCGCGGGTGCGGGCTCGCCGGCCGCCTCCCCGGGAAGCCCGGAAGCCCCGGGAGCCCCGGGGAGACCGGTGCCGGGACGCTCCTCAGGCGACACGGGCCACCTCACCCAGCGTCACGCGATACGTGCTGCCCGCCAGCGAGGCGGGCACGTCCTCGGGCACGGCCGCGGTGATGAGCACCTGCTCGCAGTCGGAGACCAGGGCCGCCAGCCGTTCGCGACGCCCGGCGTCGAGCTCGGCGAAGACGTCGTCGAGGATGAGCACCGGGTCGTCGCCGAGGTCGTGGCGCAGCAGCTGGTATGCCGCGAGCCGCAGTCCCAGCGCGAACGACCAGGACTCCCCGTGGCTGGCGTAGCCCTTGGCCGGCAGCTGGCCGAGGGTGAGGACGACGTCGTCCCGGTGCGGGCCGACCAGCGACACCCCGCGCTCGACCTCCTGCGGCCGGGCTTCGACCAGGGCGGCCAGCAGCTCCTCGTGCAGCTCCTCCATCGTCGGCACCGTGCCCTCGGCGATGGCGGCGGCGAGCGTCTCGCGCAGCGAGGACTTGTAGGACACCCTCGCGTCGGACTGCCCGGCGCTGACCTCGTCGTAGGCCTTGGACAGGTAGGGGCCGAGGTCGTGGAGCAGGCGCAGCCGGGCGTAGAGCAGCTGCGCACCAACGCGCGCGAGGTGGCTGTCCCACACGTCGAGGGTGTGCAGGGCGCTGGCCCGTGTGTCCTCGACCGGCTCGTCGCCGGGGCGGGGCCGGCGGCTGGATCCCTTGCGCAGCACCGGTTGCGCCGACTTCAGCAGGGCGTTGCGCTGCTTGAGGACCTTGTCGTAGTCCGAGCGCACCCCGGCCCAGCGCGGCTGCCGGGCCACGAGCAGCTCGTCGAGGAACCGGCGCCGCTCGGAAGGGTCTCCCTTGACCAGCGCGAGGTCCTCGGGGGCGAACAGCACGGTGCGCAGCGTGCCCAGCACCTCACGCGGCCGGGGGACCGGCGAGCGGTTGAGGCGCGCGCGGTTGGCCCGGCCGGGCGTGATCTCGAGCTCGACCAGGGTCTCGCGCTCGTCGCGGACCACGGCACCGCGGATCACCGCCTGCGCCGCGCCGAAACGCACCAGCGGGGCGTCCGTGGCGACGCGGTGGCTGCCCAGAGTGGCCAGGTAGCCGATCGCCTCGACCAGGTTGGTCTTGCCCTGGCCGTTCAGCCCGACCAGCGTCGTGACCCCGGGCGCGAGCGGCAGCTCGGCCGCCGCGTAGCTGCGGAAGTCGACGACGGACAGGTGGCGCAGGTGCACGGGCGCTCCGCTGGGTCCGGCCGGGAGGCCGGGGTCAGTCGGTCGAGCCGGCGCCCGAGGTCGGGCCCGCCTCGGCCGCGCGGGTGGCGTGGCCGCCGAACTGGTTGCGCAGCGCGGAGACGGCCTTCATCGCGGGGGAGTCGTCCTGGCGGGAGGCGAAGCGGGCGAACAGCGCCGCGGAGATGACTGGCATCGGCACCGCGTTGGCGATGCCCTCCTCGACGGTCCAGCGGCCCTCGCCGGAGTCCTCGGTGTAGCCGCTGATCTTCGCCAGGCCCGGGTCCTCCTCGAGGGCCTTGACCAGCAGGTCCAGCAGCCAGGAGCGCACGACGGTGCCGCGGGTCCACGCCTTGAAGCTGCCGTGCACGTCGGTGACGATGTCCTTGGCGGCCAGCAGCTCGTAGCCCTCGGCGTAGGCCTGCATCAGGCCGTACTCGATGCCGTTGTGCACCATCTTGGCGTAGTGGCCCGCGCCGACGGCACCGGCGTGGACGAAGCCCTCCTCGCGGGGGCCTTCCGGGCGCAGCGCGTCGAAGATCGGCATCGCGCGCTCGACGTGGTCGGCGTCGCCGCCGACCATGAGGCCGTAGCCGTTGTCCAGGCCCCAGACACCGCCGCTGACGCCGCAGTCGAGGTAGCCGATTCCCTTGGCGGCCAACGCCTCGGCGTTGACGGCGTCGTCGGTGAAGCGGCTGTTGCCGCCGTCGATGACCACGTCGCCCTCGTCGAGCAGCTCGCCGAGCTCGGCGACGGTGGCGCGGGTGGCCTCACCGGCGGGGACCATCACCCAGACCGTGCGGGGGGCCGGCAGCGCCTCGACCATGGCCTTGAGGCTGTCGACGTCGCTGACCTCGGGGTTGCGGTCGAAGCCGACCACCTCGTGCCCGGCGCGGCGGATGCGCTCGCGCATGTTGCCGCCCATCTTGCCCAGGCCGATGAGTCCGAGGTGCATGGCTTACCCCTTCGAGGTTCGTGGAGACAGTGCGTCGGGGCGGCCGGGTGGGGCGCTCCCAAGGGGTCAGGCTACGTGCCGGCCGGCTCAGCTGGCGAAGCGGACCGGCATCAGGACGTAGCGGTAGGACTCGTCGGCCTCGCCGTCCAGCTTGTCCTGGCCGGAGAGCACCGCGGGCCGGCTCGCCTGGGTGAAGGAGAGCCGTGAGTATGCCGTGCCGACCGCTCCCAGCCCGTCGAGCAGGAACTGCGGGTTGAAGGCGATCTCGATCTCCGGGCCGTTCAGGGCGCACTCGATCGCCTCGCTGGCCTGGGCGTCGTCGCCGGTGCCGGCCTCGATCGCGAGCTGGCCGTCGGTGAAGCGCAGCCGCACCGGGGTGTTCCGCTCGGCGACGAGGGAGACGCGCTTGACGGCCTCGACCAGGGCTGCCGTCTCGATGACCGCCTGGGTGTCGGTGGTCGTCGGGAAGATCGAGGTGACCTTGGGGTACTCGCCGTCGAGCAGGCGGGTGGTGGTGCGGCGCTGCCCGGCCTCGAAGCCGATCAGGCCCTCACCTGCCGCGGCCGTGCCGAACGCGATCTCGATCGAGCCGGAGGCTCCGAGCGCCTTGGCGGTGTCGGACAGGGTGCGCGCCGGGACCAGCGCCACGTGGTGGGCGTCGGTGCGCTCGGGGTTCCACTGGAGCTCGCGCATCGCGAGCCGGTAGCGGTCGGTCGCGAGCAGGGTGACCCGGTCGCCCTCGATCTCGACGCGCACGCCGGTGAGGATCGGCAGGGTGTCGCCGCGGTCGGCGGCGATGCTGACCTGGGCCACGGCCTGGGTGAAGGCGTCGCCGGCGATGGTGCCGCTCGGCGCCGGGGACGCCGGGAGGGTGGGGTAGTCGTCGGCCGGCATCATCAACAGGCTGAACCGGCTCGAGCCGCAGGTCAGCTGGACCTTGTTGCCCTCGGTCGTGACGTCGATGGGGCGGGCCGGCAGGTTGCGCGAGATGTCGGCGAGAAGGCGGCCGAGGACCAGGACAGTGCCCGGCTCGGAGACCTCGGCCGGGACGGTGACCTTGGCGGAGACCTCGTAGTCGAAGGCCGAGAGGGTCAGGGTGCCCTCCTCGCTGGCATGCAGCAGCACACCGGCCAGGACCGGGACGGGAGGGCGTGTCGGCAGACCGCGCGCCGCCCACGTGACCGCCTCGGCGAGAACGTCGCGCTCGACCCTGAACTTCACCAGTACCCGCCCTTCGCTGAACAACGACTCACAAGAGTGCGTGCTGACCCTAGTGCTCGCCACCGACTTGGGAAAACCCACTCGATCTTTTGGGCTCGGTCCACAGCTCTCCACAGGGTTCGTACTCGGGGCGCTCTATGTGAAGGGGGATCTCATCATTGTCTTAGGGGCTGTGGATGTTGTGGACAACGCCCAACGGGGCAGGTCAGCCCCTCGACGGCGGTGTGCACGGCCCGTGGACGACGAACGTGGACAAACCGGGCAGCCTGTGGACGAGTTTTCTGCATCCACAGGCTGTCCACCGCTCGCCCCTGGTCGTCCCCAGCCCGGCGTCGTCCGTGCACCGGTTGTCCACGGGGTTGTCCACATGTGTGCAGCGGGTGGATCCGGCGCCACGTTATCCACAGGCTTGTTCACACATGTGGACTAGAACTACGTCTTTTGTGCGAGACGGCCTGTCACAGTGAGGTAACGCCCACCCCACAAGGTGTGGAGAACTTTGTGGACAGGGCATCGGCCGGATCGCCCGCGAAACTCGCCCGAAGATGTCTAGCATGGGCAGCCATACGACCGCGGGATCGCGGATGAGGGGGTGCGCGGTGGACACGGCTGCGGGCATCGCGGTGGTGATCGAGGACGATGAGGACATCCGCGCACTCGTCCAGGCGGTGCTCGAGCAGCGCGGCCTCCAGGTGATCGCCGCCTCCAGCGGGACCGAGGGGCTCGAGCTCGTCCGCGAGCACCAGCCCGACCTCGTCACCCTCGACCTGGGCCTGCCCGACATCGACGGCTTCGAGGTCTGCCGCCGGATCAGGGCGATGAGCGATGCCTACGTGATCATGCTCTCGGCCCGCGCCGACGAGGTCGACCAGCTCGTCGGCCTCGAGATCGGCGCCGACGACTACATCACCAAGCCGTTCAGCCCCCGCGACCTGCGCGCCCGGGTCGGTGCGATGCTGCGCCGGCCGCGGTCCTCGGCCCCTGGCGCGTCGTCCTCGTCGGACGGCTCCGCGGCGGCCGCCACCCCGGAGGCCCCGGCTGTGGAGGAGGTCGAGGACGCTCCGACCCACCGGCTGACCGTCGACGAGGAGAGCCGGATCGCCGTCCTCGACGGCGAGGAGCTGACCCTCACCCGTACCGAGTTCGACCTGCTCGCGGCCCTGTTCGGCCAGCCTCGTCGGGTCTGGACCCGCGAGGCCCTGCTGCGCACCGTGTGGAAGACCGAGTGGGTCAAGGACACCCACCTGGTCGAGGTCCACGTCGGCAACCTGCGCCGCAAGCTCGGGGACGAGGAGTGGATCCGCACCGTCTGGGGTGTCGGCTACCGCTTCGGCCAGCCCGAGCTCGCCGAGGCCGTCGCCCGCCGCAACGGCTGAGGTCGTTCTCAGCAGGTGTAGGTCACGCTTCCCGTGAGCGCGCTGCTGGTCCACGAGCTCGCGTAGGCCCAGACCGTGAACGTGACGGTGAAAGTGCCCTTCCCTGTGGTCGTCGACGACGACGTGCCTGTCATCACCGTGGCCGTGCTGGCCGCGTTGCTGCCGACCTGGCTCTGCACCTTGTAACCCGAGGCGAAGGTCGAGGTCGTCGCCGTCCAGCTCACGGTAGCCCTGGAGTTGGCGCCCTGGCAGGTGAAGCCCGTCGAGAGACCTGATGGGGGTTGCAGGGTGTTCGTCTGGACCGCGGTGCTTGCGCTGACCGAGGAGTCGAACATGCCGAACGCCGCTGTGGTCCCGAGGGCGATGGACAGACACGCCACAGCCCCGGCGGCCACGAGCCGGCGGAGCTGTCGTCGCGGGTCCATCGGGACCTCCTGCTTCGGTGTCGGGCCTGGAGTCAGGACGGCTGGTGCTCGAGGTGGTCCTGGATGGACCGGGAAGCTGACGGGGCGAGGCGGCGCAGGGCCGTGAAGGCTGTGGACGCCGCCACCCCGTCCTCCTCGAGCAGTGCTGCCTCGAGGACGGCGGCCGCGGCGGAGAAGTCGGTCAAGCCGATCATCGCGCTGGTGACCTGCAGGCTGAGGGCGCTCTCGCGGGCCGCGGAGTGCTGCGCCTTGTCCAGGGCCAGCTCGACCCGGTCCAGCCGCGGCTGGAGCAGCTCGGACCAGCGGGTCAGGAAGTCGCGCAGGCAGGCCGGGTCGTCCAGCTCCTCCGTGAGGGAGGCCAGGGCGACGGCGTCGAGGGTGCCCGCGCTGGGCTCGACCGGTGCCTCTTCGGTCTCCGAGGCACCGGGCTCCTCACTCTTGCGCCAGATGCCGGCGAGCAGGAACAGGGCCAGCGCCGCGGGCCCGACGTAGACGAACACGGTCCGCAGGCCGGGGCCGCGCAGGGCCTGGATGACCGAGCCGAGGCGGGGCACCACGGCGACCACCCGCCATACCTGCGGGTCGGAGACCACGGCGGTCCAAGGGTCGACCCCGGGGTTGTGGTCGCCCTTGGTCTGCATCTGCACGGTGCCGTTGGCCAGCCGCTTGACCGAGACCACCCGGTGGCTGACGACGCGGCGGTCCTGCACCGGGATCTGGTAGCTGATGATCTGCCCGACGGCGAGCTGGCTGACCGGCTCGGCGACGGCGACCGTGACGTCGCCGGGGTCGATGCCGGGCGCCATGCTGCCGGTGAGCATCGTCATCGTCCGGTAGCCCAGGACGTGGGGGCCGACCGCGAGGAACGCGAAGGCTGCCAGGACCAGGCCGAGGACGAGGTTGCCGAGGAGGCGGACCGCCCGGCGCGCTGCGCGGTGGGGGCGTCCGGCGCGCGCCGGGACGGTCCGCTGGGCTGCTGAACCGACCGACGAGGCGTGGGCGCGCACGCGGGCGGCTGACCGGGGGCGGGTCGTGTGTCGCATCGCGTGCCTTCCTTCCGTGTCTCGTCCGGGGGTGGTCGGTTCAGCAGGTGTGGGCGTGGTGCCCGCCGCAGGGGGGGACTCGCGGGCACCACGCGTCTGGGGGCTAATGGGCCGCAGCGATCCGCTGGGTGCCCGTGAAGGAGAAGCTGATGGTGCTGCTCTTGCCCTGGAAGGTGTTGTCCGCCGTGGTCGGCAGCGTCAGCGTCACCCGCAGGTTGTCCGAGTTGCCGTTGGTCAGCGACGCGATGTTGCTCAGGGTGCGGTTGCTGCCGACGACGGCCGTGGAGGCCAGGACGCTGGTGGTGGTGCCGCCGCAGGTGAAGACGTAGGCGGGGGAGGTCCCGCTCTCGGTCCAGGCCTGCGAGCACTTGTCGATCGCCAGCTGGAGGCCGTTGGTGGCGTCGGTGTCCAGCAGGCTGGAGGGGGTGGCAGTGGTGGTCAACGCGACGCTCGCCAGGTCCTGGTTGCCACTGGCATTGCTCAGGGTGATCGTGCGCTGGACGGTGTCACCGGGGACCAGACCGCTGGCGGCGACCGAGAGGCGGTTGCCGGACGTGCCGGCTGAGCCAAGGGCGATGGCGACCGTGCCGGAGGCGACGGCCTGGCTGGCGCTGGTAGTGGAGGTGAAGGTGCCGAAGGTCCCCAGGCCGGCGACCGTGGCGGCAGCCCCGAGGACGACGGTGGAGGCGAGAACCTTCCCGCCGGTGCTGTTGAGGCTGAGTCGCATTGTCTTCTCCGACCTGCTCGGTGAGGGCCGTGCCCTCCGGGACCCTGTTGTCCCGACACCGAGAACACTGAAGGCCGGATCTCAAGCACCTGGCGGGCAAACCCGCAAGGAGGCCCGAAGACCCCGCGATAACCCTCAAGAGATCCTCAAGAGGCGGTATGCCGGGTGCTCACCTGGCGCGGTCCGGGCATGGAAAAGGCCCTCCGGGGAGGGCCTTTTCGGGGGTCTGGAAGGGGGTCAGCGCGACTGGGACCGGATCCGGTTGGTCAGCTCGGTGACCTGGTTGTAGATGGAGCGCCGCTCGGCCATCAGCTCGCGGATCTTCTTGTCCGCGTGCATGACCGTGGTGTGGTCGCGGCCGCCGAACTGCTGGCCGATCTTGGGCAGCGAGAGCTCGGTGAGCTCGCGGCACAGGTACATCGCGATCTGGCGGGCGTTGACCAGGACCCGGGACCGGGACGTGCTGCACAGGTCCTCGATGGTCAGCCCGAAGTACGCGGCCGTCTGGGCCATGATCGTGGCCGAGGTGATCTGGCTGCCCTGGTCGTTGGGGATCAGGTCCTTGAGCACGATCTCGGCCAGGCCGAGGTCCACCATCTGCCGGTTGAGGCTGGCGAAGGCCGTGACGCGGATCAGGGCGCCCTCGAGCTCGCGGATGTTGGTGGAGATCTTGCTGGCGATGAACTCCAGGACGTCATCCGGGGCGTTCATCCGCTCCTGGATGGCCTTCTTGCGCAGGATGGCGATACGCGTCTCGAGGTCGGGGGGCTGGACGTCGGTGAGCAGGCCCCACTCGAACCGGCTGCGCATGCGCTCCTCGAAGCCGGCGAGCAGCTTCGGGGGGAGGTCGCTGGTGATGACGACCTGCTTGTTGGCGTTGTGCAGCGTGTTGAACGTGTGGAAGAACTCCTCCTGGGTCTGGACCTTGCCCTGGAGGAACTGGATGTCGTCGATCAGCAGGACGTCGACCTCGCGGTAGCGGCTCTGGAACGCCGAGGCCTTGTCGTCGCGGATGCTGTTGATGAAGTCGTTGGTGAACTCCTCGGAGTTCACGTAGCGCACGCGCACGTGCGGGTAGAGGTTGCGCGCGTAGTGCCCGATGGCGTGCAGCAGGTGGGTCTTGCCCAGTCCGGACTCGCCGTAGACGAAGAGCGGGTTGTAGGCCTTGGCCGGCGCCTCGGCCACGGCGACGGCCGCCGCGTGGGCGAAGCGGTTGCTGGCGCCGATGACGAACGTGTCGAAGGTGTACTTCGGGTTGAGCCGGGCGGCGTCGATCTCCGCCTGCTCGCGCTCCTGGGGACTGCGCTGGCGACCGGTGCCGGAGGCGCCGGCGCCACGGGGCGGCGAGAACGGCAGGGGGACCCCGCCGGAGGGCAGCTCGTCGATGACGTCGTCCTCGGCCTCGTCCTCGCGACCGGGGGCGTCGAAGGCGGCCTCGGCCAGGGCCGGGTCGACCGTGACGGCGAGCCGGATGTCTCGGCCGAGCTGGTCGGACAGCGCCTGGGCCACCTGCTCGCGCACGCGCGTCTCGACGATGTCCTTGGTGTAGTCGTTCGGGACGGCCAGCAGCGCGGTCTGGTCCAGCAGGCCGACGAAGCGGGCCAGGCGCAGGAACGCACGCTGCTGTGCGGGGATGCCCGCGGCGTCCAGAGCGGTGAGGGTGTTCTGCCAGACGTGGCCGAAGTCGACATGCGAGTCGGTCACGTGATGCCCGTCCCTGTGGTTGAGGTGCCTGATTCGTCCCGGTTGGGAGTCCCCCGATAGTAGACCGTCCACAGCGTTGTCCACAGTCTGTGCAAAACAACGGAGTCGTCCGACGCGAGGCGCGACGCTAACAAGCCGTCAGAGCACTGGGCAACCTGAATGGACAAAAACTGGTCTGGCCGGGGGCAGGATCAGGAAGGGGTCCGGCGTGTCGCCTTGGCAGGGCGGACGAGCGCGCTGATCATGGCCCGTTCGCCCCGGCTGGACGGTCCGGTACGGTGACCCCCGGCGGTCTGGTTTGACCCCCGTTGACCCCCTCCCGTACCGTGGTCGAGGCCGTGTATGTCGGCCGTTTTCGCATGCCCGTGACTCCACCGGATCCCGCGGGCTTCCGATTGCGGCTGATCACCGCAGCCCCACCACCAGATCAGACCATCGTCTGTGCAGCAACGGAGAGTCTCGTGAGCAAGCGCACCTTCCAGCCGAACAACCGCCGCCGGGCCAAGACCCACGGCTTCCGCCTGCGCATGCGTACCCGCGCCGGCCGCGCCATCCTGGCCGCTCGTCGCCGCAAGGGTCGCTCCGAGCTGTCCGCCTGAGGCGCCGAGCGTGCTGCCGGCGCGTCATCGGCTGCGTGAGAGCGCTGATTTCGCCTCGGCGGTGCGCGGAGCCCGAGCGGGCACCCGACTCATCGTGGTGCATGCCAACACAACCGACGCGCGTGCGGGTCACCCGCCGCGGGTCGGTTTTGTTGTGTCCAAGGCCGTCGGCGGTGCCGTCGTGCGCAACCGCACCAAGCGGATGCTCCGGCACCTGATGTGCGCCCGGACCGCCGCGCTGCCCCAGGGGTGCGACGTCGTCGTCAGGGCCAACCCTGCGGCCGCCGGCGCGAGCAGCGCAGAGCTGGCCACCGACCTCGACCGCCTCCTGCCCGCGGTGCTGCGGCGGGTCCGGACGCGTGCCTGATGGGTCCCGTCGGCCGTTACCTGGCCCGGCCCCTGATCTGGGTGATCCGGGGCTACCAGCTCGTGCTCTCCCCGATGCACCCGCAGAGCTGCCGGTTCTACCCGTCGTGCTCGGCCTACGCCGTCACCGCGCTCGAGCGGTTCGGGCTCTTCCGCGGCAGCTGGCTCGCGGCGCGCCGCCTGCTCCGCTGCCACCCGTGGAACCCCGGCGGCGTCGACCACGTTCCGCAGGACGTGCGGATGCGCACGTCCCGGCCACGCCACCCCTGACCACCTGCGCGTGGTGAGCGGCCGACCGACGGCCGTTCCACCCCGCTCCCGACGTGAGCCCCGGCTCGCTGCACACAGAGGAACTCATGGACACCTTGCTCGCCCCGCTTGAGATCGCCGTCGCATGGATCATGTACGGGTTCCACCAGGGACTGAGCTTCATCGGGCTGCCCCCTGACTCTGGCCTGACCTGGGCCCTGTCGATCGTCGGCCTGACGGTCGTCATCCGCATCATCCTGATCCCGCTCTTCGTCAAGCAGATCCACGCCTCCCGGCGGATGCAGCTCATCCAGCCCGAGATGCAGAAGATCCAGAAGAAGTACAAGGGCAAGACGGATCCGGAGTCCCGTCAGGCCATGACGCAGGAGACGATGGAGCTGTACAAGCGGACGGGTACCAACCCGTTCAGCTCGTGCCTGCCGATCCTGCTGCAGTCCCCGATCTTCTTCGCCCTCTTCCGGGTCCTGAACAACCTCAGCGGTATCGCGAACGGCACGCACGCGCCGATCGGCCCGATGACCAAGTCGATGGCGAAGTCGGTCGAGAGCTCCACGCTGCTCGGCGCCTCGCTCTCGGACAAGTTCGTCGGTGCGCAGACCACGAGCACGCAGATCATCACCGTGGTGCTCATCGTGCTGATGTCGCTGACCACGTTCACCACCCAGCGCCAGCTGATGATGAAGAACATGCCGGCGTCGGCGATGGACAACCCCTTCGCCAAGCAGCAGAAGGTCCTGCTCTACCTGATGCCGCTGTTCTTCGCGATCTCGGGCATCAACTTCCCGATCGGTGTCCTGCTCTACTGGCTGACCACCAACCTGTGGTCCATGGGGCAGCAGTTCTACGTGATCCGGCGCATGCCGGCCCCGGGCTCCCCGGCCGAGAAGGCGCTCGAGGAGCGCCGGCTGAAGAAGGGCAAGGAGCACAAGCGCTTCAGCATCCCCGGCCTGGGCACCGACCACGCCGCCGCCGAGCCGGAGCCCGCGGCGGTCCAGGACACGCCGCGCACCGGCCAGCGCCAGCAGCCCAAGCGCAAGAACCGTCAGAAGCCCACGCCCGGCGCGGCGCAGACAGTGCCCAAGGACGGCGACGCCGCGGACGCGGCGGTCATCGACCGCGACGCCTGAGGCGCGGCCGCCCGGCAGGCGCCCGGGCAGCCCCGAGCACTGACAGTGCACCACCCTCTCGACCTTGACCGACCGGGGCGCTGCCCCATCGCACCGCAGGAGCACAGACGATGAGCGAGCACCAGGACGACACCGCCGCCGTGAGCGTGGTGGAACCGAGCGCCACCACGGAGAAGGACCGCGTCAAGCAGCTCGAGCGTGAGGGCGAGGTGGCCGCCGACTTCCTGGAGCGGCTGCTGGACATCGCCGACCTCGACGGTGACATCGACGTGGACGTCGACGGCGACCGCGCCGCGGTGGCCATCGTGGACTCCGACGAGGGCCGGGTGCCCCGGCGACTCGTCGGCCCCGACGGCAAGGTGCTCGACGCCCTGCAGGAGCTGACCCGCCTGGCCGTCCAGGCCGAGACGGGGGAGCGCAGCCGGCTCATGCTGGACATCGCCGGCTTCCGGGCCGAGCGCCGCGCCGCCCTGGTGAAGGTGGCGCAGGAGGCCATCGCGCAGGTGCGCAGCACGGGGGAGCGCCAGGCGCTGGACGCGATGACCGCTTTCGAGCGCAAGGTCGTCCACGACGAGGTGGTCGCCGCCGGGCTCGCCTCCGAGTCCGAGGGCACCGAGCCGAACCGGCACGTCGTCATCCTCCCGGCCTGAGCGCCTGCCCGACCTCGGTGCCCCGTTTCACGTGAAACGGGGCACCACCCCTATCTGCGAGCGAGGAACCTGTGAGTACTGAAGCGACCCCGCCGCCCGCACCCCCGGTGGCAGCGGAGGTCTTCGGTGCCCGGCTCCCCATGGCCGAGGCCTTCACCGCCTTGCTGTCGGACAGCGGGGTCTCGCACGGACTGGTCGGTCCCCGAGAGGTGCCGCGACTGTGGGAGCGGCACGTCCTCAACTGTGCCGTGGTCCAGGAGGCCATCCCGGCCGACGTTCGGCTCATCGACGTGGGCTCCGGCGCCGGCCTGCCGGGCCTGGCCCTGGCAGTGGCTCGGCCCGACCTCGACATCCACCTCGTCGAGCCGATGCTGCGCCGCACCACCTGGCTCACGGACGCCGTGGCGACGCTGGGCCTGGACAACGTGACCGTCCACCGCGGCCGGGCCGAGCAGTTCTGGGGGGAGCTGTCCGCCCCCGTCGTCACGGCCAGGGCGGTGGCGCGGCTGTCCGAGCTGGCCCGCTGGTGCCTGCCCCTGCTCGAGCCGCAGGGGTCGCTGCTGGCACTGAAGGGCCTGAGTGCCGTCGAGGAGCTCGCCGAGGACCTCGAGGACGTCCGACGGGCCGGGTCGGTGGGTGAAGAGGTGCGCTACTACGGTCAGGGGGTCGTCGACCCGCTCACCACGGTGGTCCATGTCCGGGTGGGGGACCGCGCCCCCGTCGGCCGCACCGCCAACCCGTCCGCCCGTCGCGCCAAGCGCCGCAAGCGATAACCCCGTGTCGCGGTGGCTGATGGTCGGCGCGATGGGGTTGGATGGGGTCAACGGCCGCCGCTGGGTGGCCGTTGACGAGGAAGCGGTGACAGGTGAGGACGTCGGAGATGACCCGTTCCGGACTGGGCTGGCCCGACTCCGACCATGAGGCCGACGACGGACCCGGCCTGGGGTGGCCCGCAGCCCACCCCGTTTCACGTGAAACCGACTCCAAGAACCTGGTGACCCCTGTGATGCCCGCCCCGCAGCCGAACCCCGTCCCCGTTTCACGTGAAACGGATGCCGACGAGCGAGCCGCCCTGGCCGACGCGATCCCCGAGGTCGACGAGGACACGCCCCTGGCCCATCAGGTCGCGGTGGATGCCCGCCGCCGGATCTCCCTGGCCGGGAAGGCCTTCCCGCGCCCGGAGCGCACTCGGGTCATGACCGTCTCGAACCAGAAGGGTGGCGTCGGCAAAACGACGACCACGGTCAACGTGGCGGCGGCGCTGGCCCAGGCCGGCCTCCGGGTGCTCGTCATCGACATCGACCCCCAGGGCAACGCCAGCACGGCGCTGGGCATCGACCACCACGCCGACGTGCGCAGCGTCTACGACGTGCTCGTCGACGCCGCGCCCATGGCCGAGGTGGTCCAGCCCTGTCCGGACGTGAAGAACCTCTTCTGCGCCCCCGCCACGATCGACCTGGCCGGAGCCGAGATCGAGCTGGTCTCCCTCGTGGCGCGCGAGACCCGCCTGCAGAAGGCGATCCGGGCCTATGTCGACGGCGCCGAGGAGCGCGGTGAGGAGCGCCTCGACTACGTGCTCATCGACTGCCCGCCGAGCCTGGGCCTGCTGACCGTCAACGCGTTCGTCGCCGCCGACGAGGTCTTCATCCCCATCCAGTGCGAGTACTACGCCCTCGAGGGCCTCTCCCAGCTGCTCAAGAACATCGAGCTCATCAAGAGCCACCTCAACCCCGGGCTGCATGTCTCGACCATCCTGCTGACCATGTATGACGGCCGCACCCGCCTGTCGGCTCAGGTCGCCGACGAGGTCCGCGAGCACTTCCCGCAGCAGACGCTGCGCACCACGGTTCCGCGCTCGGTCCGGATCTCCGAGGCGCCGAGCCATGGGGAGACCGTGATGACCTACGACCCCAACAGCAGCGGGGCGCTGTCGTACCTCGAGGCGGCCGGCGAGCTGGCCGACCGGGGAGTCCGGACCGCCCCGTAACGTGGGCTGGTCGAGTCACCGGGGCGGCGCCGCCGTCTCGTCGTCGTGTTGTTGCAGAGAGGGCAAGTTTCGATGAGTGAGAAGCGGCGGGCACTGGGCCGTGGCCTGGGGGCCCTGATCCCCAGCTCCCCGGCCGGTGACGGCAACCGTCCGGTCGACGTGTTCTTCAAGGACAACTCGACGACCCAGACCGTGACGCTCGAGCCGCCGGTGGAGACCGCCCCGTCGGTCGAGGGCGCCCCCACGGGCCGCACCGATGCCGACGACGCCGCCGGGCGCGCATCGGAGGCGTCGGACGGCGACGGTTTCACGGGAAACATTGACCCGGCCCCTGCCGCCCAGGAGGGGCTGACCCCCGTGCCGGGTGCCCGCTTCGCCGAGCTGCCGGTCGGTCTGATCCGCCCCAACCCCAAGCAGCCACGCCAGGTCTTCGACGAGGAGGACATGGCGGAGCTGGTGCACAGCATCCGCGAGATCGGCGTGCTCCAGCCGGTCGTGGTCCGGGCCATCCCGCCCGAGGAGCAGACGCTTGACGCCGAGACGGCTCCCGCGGGCTCGGTCACCGCGCAGTACGAGCTCATCATGGGTGAGCGGCGGTGGCGCGCCACGCAGGAGGCCGGGCTGGAGGCGGTCCCGGCGATCATCAAGGACACCAAGGACGACGACCTCCTGCGTGACGCGCTGCTGGAGAACCTCCACCGCAGCCAGCTCAACGCGCTGGAGGAGGCCGCCGCCTACCAGCAGCTGCTCGACGACTTCGGGTGCACGCACGACGAGCTGGCCGGGCGGATCGGCCGGTCCCGCCCGCAGATCTCCAACACCCTGCGGCTGCTGAAGCTGCCGCCCCTGGTGGCGCGTCGCGTCGCGGCCGGCGTGCTCAGCGCCGGGCACGCCCGCGCGCTGCTCGCCCTCGCGGACGCGGCAGCGATGGAGCGGCTGGCTCAGCGCATCGTCGCCGAGGGGCTGTCGGTCCGCTCGGTCGAGGAGATCGTCGCCCTCGGGGGAGATGACGCCCCCCGCGCGCCGCGCCGGCCCCGGGCGGGCAACCGTCACCCGCAGCTCGACGACCTGGCCGCGCGGCTGTCCGACCGCTTCGACACCCGGGTGTCCATCGCCCTCGGGCAGCGCAAGGGCAAGCTCACGGTGGAGTTCGCCTCGATGGACGACCTCAACCGCATCATCGACCTGCTGGGCACGACGGGGAACGAGGACGCTGGCGACGCCGGCTGAACCCACCCAGCAGACGCCGGAGGGCGGACCCGATGATCCGGGTCCGCCCTCCGGCGTTTCACGTGGAACGAAGCCCAGCCCTCACTCGGCCGGGGTGTCTCACTCGGCCAGCGCGCGGGTGACCAGTCCGGCGTAGGTGGTGGCCGCGTCCAGCCCCGCCGCTTCGAGTGCCATCGGCAGCAGCGACGTCTCGGTCAGCCCCGGCGAGGAGTTCGCCTCGAGGAACCACGGGCGACCGTCAGCGTCGACGATGAGGTCGACCCGGGACAGGTGTCGGTGGCCGAGCACGCGGTAGGCGGTGAGGGCGGCTTCGGCGGCCGCGGCCGAGGTCGCCCCGTCGAGCCGGGCAGGGGTGAAGAACTCCGTCTCGCCCGCGGTGTAGCGCGCGTCGTAGCTGTAGACCCCGGCGTCGGGGACGATCTCCACCGCCGGCAGGGCGTGGGGCTCGCCCGTCTCGTCCTCGATGACCGAGACCGCCACCTCGGTTCCGGCGACGAAGCGCTCAATCAGCGCGATATCACCGTAGGCATACGCCGCCACCATCGCGGACGGCAGCTCGGCGGCCGTGCGCACGATCGTCAGGCCCAGCGCCGAGCCACCTCGCGCCGGCTTCACGGCCAGCGGGAGGCCGAGGGAACCCACGACGGCCTCGAGGACACCCGCGCTGCCGAGCTCCCGGAAGGTGGAGTGGGAAAGGGCCACCCCGTCGGGCACGGCGACGCCCGACTGTCCGACGAGTGCCTTGGCGACCGGCTTGTCCCAGGTCAGCCGGCACGACGCCGGTCGGGCGCCGACGTAGCGGACACCCAGCGTGTCCAGCACGTCGCGCAGCGCTCCGTCCTCGCCGGTGGACCCGTGGAGCACGGGCCAGACGACGTCGGGGGCGTGGGTCCGCACGGCGGCGAGCAGGGTGGAGTCGACGTCGCGGACCTGGGTCTCACAGCCGGCCCTGGCGAGGGCGTCGGCGACCCGACGGCCCGAGCGCAGGGAGACGTCGCGTTCGTGGCTCAGGCCACCGGCCAGGACGAGCACGTGGCTCATGCAGGGATCCTCACGGTCGTGATCGGGCATTCCGGCATCGACGGATGACGACGCCTCACGGGATCCGGCATATCACCGGATGCATCAGGACAGGTCGGGGGAGGGGAACTGCACGCGGGCGGCCGCGGTGTCCGAGGTGACCGACGCGTCATACGGCCCGAAGGTCTCCAGCAGCTCCAGCTCAGCCTGGACGACTCCGGCGAAGCGGCGCACGCCCTCGCGGATCCGGTCCGGGTCGGGGTAGCAGTAGGACAGGCGCACGTGCTGGTGACCCGTGCCGTCGGCGAAGAAGGCCGTGCCCGGCACGTAGGCCACCCGCTCGGTGACCGCGCGGGGCAGCATCGCCTTGGCGTTGACCCCCTCGGGCAGGGTGAGCCAGACGTAGAACCCGCCGTCGGGGTGGGTCCAGGTCGCCTGGGGCAGCTGCGCGCCGAGCGCGTCGATCATGGCGTCGCGCCGCTCCCGGTAGAGCTCGCGGTAGACCTTGATCTGGGCCTGCCAGTCGCTGGTGGCCAGGTAGGTCGACACCGTCATCTGCGAGTAGGCCGATGGGCACAGGATGGCCGACTCGCTGGCGAGGACCAGCTTCTCGCGGACGGCGTGGGGGGCCAGCGCCCAGCCCACGCGCAGGCCGGGGGCGAAGGTCTTGGAGAACGAGCCGAGGTAGACCACGCCGTCCTCGCAGGTCGACCGCATCGCCGGGTAGGGGTCGCGGTCGAAGCCCAGCAGCCCGTAGGGGTTGTCCTCCAGGACGAGGATGCCGTGCCGCTGGCAGATCTCGATCACCTGCGGCCGGCGTGCGAGCGAGAGCGTGGTGCCGGCCGGGTTGTGGAAGTTGGGGACGCTGTAGAGGAACTTGATCCGGCGTCCGGCAGCCTCGAGGGCCAGGATGCTCTCCTCCAGCGCCTGGGGCACGAGGCCGTCGGCGTCGCTGGCGACGTGCACGACGTCGGCCTGGTAGGCGGAGAAGACGCCCAGGGCCCCGACGTAGCTCGGCGCCTCGGCGAGCACCACGTCGCCGGGGTCGATGAAGATGCGGGTGACCAGGTCCAGCGCCTGCTGGGAGCCGGTGGTCACGACGATGTCGTCAGGGTGCGCCGAGATGCCCTCCAGTGCCATGACCTCGAGGATCTGCTCACGCAGGCGGGGGTCACCCTGACCGGAGCCGTACTGCAGCGCGGTCGCACCCTCGGTGGCAAGCATCCGTTGCACCGTCTCCGCCACCGCGTCCATGGGCAGCGCGGACAGGTAGGGCATCCCGCCTGCGAGGGAGACGACCTCGGGACGGGAGGCGACCGCGAACAGCGCCCGGATCTCGGAGGCCGTCATCCCGGCGGTGCGCTGGGCATACGACTGCTTCCAGGGGTCCAGGCGTGATCCGTGCTCGGGCACGTGGGCGGCCTCCTCTTCCGGCGCGGGGGGTGCGATGCTCTGAAGGAGGACCTGACGGTATTCCGTGCCGTCGGGTCGCGTGGTAGGGAGTCTCCCATGCACATCGCCGCAGGCGCGGAACCGTCTCGCGAAGGGGACGAGTTTCACATGAAACACGTGGGGCACCTGTGGCGCCCGGCGACCGGACGTCGGCGCCGATGAGCGGGCGCGAGATCCTCTCGCTCACGCTGGATCGCGTGGGCGACCTGCCCGACCCCTGTGCCACGTGCATCTTCTGGGAGCTCGACCCGGTCCTGGCAGCACGGGCGATGCGCGAGGGGGACCCGGAGCTGGACAAGGAGGCGTGGCTGTCCGCAGCCCTGCTGGAGTGGGGCAGCGTCGGCCGGATCGCCTACGTCGACGACCAGCCGGCCGGCTACCTGACCTACGCCCCGCCTCGGCTCGTGCCCCGGGCCGCGGCCTTCCCGACCGCACCGGTGGGGGCCGACGCGATCCTGCTCATGACCGCCAAGGTCCTGCCGGAGTTCCAGGGGCAGGGCCTGGGCCGGATGCTGGTGCAAGGAGCGGCCAAGGACGTGATGCGACGCGGGATCCGCGCGATGGAGGCCTTCGGCCAGCGGCGCACGGCCGCCGGCGAGGGTGGCGGCATGCGTTCGTGCATCGTCCCCGCGGACTACCTCGGCGCCGTCGGCTTCAAGACCGTCCGCGACCACAAGCAGTACCCGCGGATGCGCCTGGACCTGCGCACCGCCCTGTCCTGGCGTGAGGACATGGAGCAGGTCGTGGAGCGCCTCATCGCGCAGGTGCGCGCCCCGGTGCTGACCACCGGCGGACAGCGCGCCTGAGGGCCGGTGGCCCCGGGACCCGGGGTGCCGCTAGTCGGGGACCGGGTCCCCGGCGTCGGAGCGGGCCGCCATGTAGCGGCGCAGGTCGCCCAGGCGCAGCACGCCGGTGGCGTTGGTGTCGTCCTCGCCGAGGTACATCCGCTGCAGCGCGACCACCACGGCCTCCGCGAGGGTGTCGCGGAAGATCGGGTCGGCCAGGCGTGCCGCGTCGGCACCGTGGGTGAGGTAGCCGGCCTCCAGCCGCACGCACGGCATCGCGGAGCGCTGGAGGATGGTCCACGACCGGGCGTGGGAGCGGCAGTCGGCCAGCCCGGTCCGGGCCACGACCTCGCGCTGGATGAGGTCGGCGAGGTGCTCGCCCACGGCGGACCAGGCGCCGAAGTGGTCCCGGCCGTAGAAGAAGGTGGCCACGCCGCTGGCTGCGGGGTGGTCGGTGGAGTCGCAGTGCAGCGACAGCAGGATGTCGGCGCCGGCATCGTTGGCGACCTCGGCACGGGTCAGCTCGTCGGGGCTGGTGTGGGCCGAGCGGGTGAAGACCACGGTCACGCCGATCGCACTGAGGCGCCCCTCGATCCGCCGCGCGAGGTCCAGGGTCACCTCGGACTCGCTCAGGCCGTGGGCGGTCGCACCGGACTCGTCGCCGCCGTGGCCGGGGTCCAGCACGACGATGCGCCCCGCCAGGCTGTGCCCGGACCGACGCACCAGCTCACGCTCGCGCAGGGTGTGCGGGGAGCCGCCGGAGACGCTGCGACTGAGGTCGGCGAAGGCCCGCAGGGTCTCCGGGCCGACGGTCCCGTCGCCGGGCAGCCCGACCCCGCGCTGGAACTGGCGCACCGCGTGCTCGGTCGCCCGGCCCAGGACGCCGTCGACCCGGCCGGGGCTGAAGCCGAGCGCGAGCAGGCGCTGCTGCAGCTCGGAGACGTCGTCGCCCTGCAACAGGTGGCCGGGGGTGTGCGTCAGGACGCGGTCGCCCAGTCGCCACCGGGCGCCGTCCAGGGCGATCCACGTCTGGGGGCCGACGATGCCGTCGGCGATGAGGCCACGGCGTTGCTGGAAGGAGCGGACCGCGGTGCGCACGGTGTCGTCGTAGACGTCGCTGCCGGAGTCCTCCCGCAGGTCGCCCGTGGCGAGCAGCCTCTCCCGGATGTCGCGTACACCGGCCCCCTCGTCCCCCACGCGGTACAGCGCTGACGGTTGGTCCGACATACCTGCCTCTCGGGGGGATGGGGGATCTGGGCCGACGACGCGGCGATGGCAGAAGGCGAGCCTAGTGCGTGAACAGACCGGCGGCGCCTCCGCCGTTCGGGTGAACAGCAGGTGCGCCGCCGGTCGTCAGCAGGGGGTCAGCCGATGAAGTCGGACAGCTCCCGCACCAGCTTGGGCTTGGGCAGGGCGCCCACCAGGGTCTTGACGACCTCGCCCTTGACGTAGACGTTCATCGTCGGGATGCCCGTGATGCCGTAACGCGAGGCGATCTCCGGGTTCTCGTCGGTGTTGAGCTTGACCACGCTGATCTTGTCGGCGTGCTCGGTCGCGATCTCCTCGATGATCGGGGCGACCGCGCGGCACGGGCCGCACCAGGGCGCCCAGAAGTCGACGAGCACGGGCTTGTCGTTCATCAGGACGTCGGCGTCGAAGGTCGCGTCCGTGGTCTCCTTGGTAGCTCCCACGTCGGGGGCTCCTTCCTTCGGATCTGTGCTGCGGTGACAGCAGGGGGGTGCGGTGGACGGCACGGGTGCCGGCGGTGCGGAAGGCCTCTCAGCCCACGGTAGCGGCGGAGGGTGACAGCTCCGCCGCGCCACCCCGGGCGCGCTCCGCGTCGTGGTCGAGGTCGGCCAGGAACCGCTCGGCGTCGAGCGCCGCGGCGCAGCCGGAGCCCGCGGCCGTGATGGCCTGGCGGTAGGTGTGGTCGACCAGGTCGCCGGCGGCGAAGACGCCGGGGAGGTTGGTCAGCGTGCTGCGACCCTGGACGAGGACGTAGCCCTCCTCGTCGAGCTCGACGACGCCCTTGACCAGCTCGTTGCGCGGGTCGTGGCCGATCGCGACGAACAGGCCGGTCGCGGCCAGCTCACGCGTCTCGCCGGTGACGGTGTCGCGCAGGGTCAGGCCGGTGACCTTGTCCTCGCCGTGGATCGCGGCGACCTCGGAGTTCCAGGCGAAGCGGATCTTGTCGTTGCCGAACGCACGCTCGGCCATGATCTTGCTGGCGCGCAGCTCGTCGCGGCGGTGGACGATGGTCACCGAGCGGGCGAACTTGGTCAGGAAGGTGGCCTCCTCGACGGCGGAGTCGCCGCCGCCGACGACCACGATGTCCTGGTCGCGGAAGAAGAAGCCGTCGCACGTCGCGCACCACGAGACGCCGTGACCGGAGAGGCGCTTCTCGTCGGGCAGACCGAGCTCGCGGTAGGCCGAGCCCATCGCCAGGATCACGGCGTGCGCCGAGTAGGTGTTGCCCTCGCCGTCGGTGACCGTCTTGACGGGCCCGGTGAGGTCGACCGAGCTCACGTCGTCGGTGATGATCTCGGCGCCGAAGCGGTCGGCCTGCGCGCGCATGTTCTCCATGAGCTCGGGGCCCATGATGCCGTCGCGGAAGCCGGGGAAGTTCTCGACCTCGGTGGTGTTCATGAGCGCGCCACCGGCGGTGACGGCGCCCTCGAACAGCAGCGGCTTGAGGTTGGCCCGGGCGGCGTATACGGCGGCGGTGTATCCGGCGGGACCGGAGCCGATGATGATGACGTTGCGGACGTCAGTGCTCACGCGGGAGACCTCTCGGTGTCGGGGTTGGTGCGACGGCACGGCTGCGGACAGGCGCGCCACCTGCTCCAACAGATCCTACGGTGAGGTTGTTCCGCGGCCCGCGCTCGACCGGCCGACGCGCTAGGGCAGCGTGGTGGCCGGGTGCAGCACACCGGCATCGCCGGTGCGGCAGGTGCGGAGCACGGCATACGCCGTCCGGTGCCCACCGCGGAGGGTGACCAGGGCCACGGCCGGGGTGCCGTCGTAGAAGGCCAGGTCGGCCGTCACGTCCGCCGAGGGGTCGACCCCCAGTGCCCTGAGGCAGTCGGCCAGCCCGACGGGGGTCGCGATCGGCCCGGCCCCCTGGGCCTCCCCGGTCAGCGGCGTGACGTCGGCGGCAGACCGGGCCGCGAGGACGGAGGCCTGGGTGAGGAACCCGGCGCTGGTGTAGCGGATGCCCGACTGCTGGATGTGCATCTGGCCCGCCCACGACGGTGAGGCCGCCTTGCGGCCGGCATCCGGGCTCGCCGCGAGCTGCGCACCGGCGGAGGACGCCGCCCCGGCCGAGGTCTGGGAGGCCCCGCCGAGCGGGAGGAGCTCGGCGCCGGCCACGCCCACCGCGGCGATCCCGGCGGCGACGGCGACGGCCGCGAGCACGCGGCGGCCCCGACGGGCGTGACGGTGGGAGGCGTCCAGCGGGAGCACGAGGGCCTCGCGGGGGCCACGGGCGGCCTGCTCGGCGGCCAGGCTCGCGGTGATCCGGTGCACGAGGTCGTCGGGCATCGGGTCGGGCTCGGGGAGGGAGGACAGCAGCGCCCGCACGCCTGTCGGGTCGTCATCCTGGTCGCCCGAGGGGTGGCGGGGCAGGATCACGGCGGTTCACCTCCATACGGGTCGTTGGGCGGGACGGGGTGGGACCGGTGCGGCGCTTCGGCCGACGAGGGTAGGACGTCAGGGTGACGCCGAAGGTTCCGGGTGGGCCCTCGGCGGGCCGGTGGCCGGCGGAGGGCGCCGCTGCAGCCCGAGAAGCTCGGCCATGGCGGCCCGACCGCGGGCGCAGCGGGACTTGATGGTGCCCACGGCGACGTCGAGGACCTCGGCGGCCTCGGCCACGCTCAGGCCGTGCATGTCGACCAGCACCAGCGCCATGCGCTGGCCCTCGGGCAGCTGTTCCAGGGCGTGGCGGACGTCCAGCCGGGTCTCGAGGCTGGCATGGGCGTCGCGGGCGTCGGGCAGCTCCTGCTCGGGCAGCTCGCTGGTGGGTCGCTGCCGGCGCAGCCGGTCCAGGCAGGCGTTGACCACGATGCGGTGCAGCCACGTGGTCACGGCGGCATCACCACGGTAGGAGTCGGCCCGACGGAAGGCCGAGATGAACGCGTCCTGCACGGCGTCGGCGGCGAGCTCACGGTCGCTGGTGGTGCGCAGGGCGACCGCCCACATCCGGTCGCGGTGGCGGCGGAACAGCTCCCCGAACGCCTCGGCGTCCCCCGCGCAGTGGGCGGCGAGCAGGTCCCGGTCGCTCAGGCTCGAGAGGTCACCCCGGCCGGTGCTGCTGCTCGACATGGTGGCCACGGGTCACCGCAACGTGATGTCGGCGAGGGAGGCGCGGTAGCGGCCGCCGTCCTGGGGCAGCAGCGTGAACCACACGATGACGTAACGGGCCGGCTCGAGGTCACTGTTGGCGGTGACGGTGACCGTGTCGCCCGCGCCCTGGGCCGTGCCGACCGTGGAGGCGCCGTCGAGCGAGCGCGAGGGCGCGGCGTAGACCGTCACGTCGGCCGGGCCGTTGCCCAGCACCAGCTTCGCGGAGTGCACGGACTTCGCGGTGCCCAGGTCGAGGATGAGACCGACGCCCTTCTTCAGGCCACCGAACGAGGGGGAGTTGTAGCCCTCGGACTGCCAGGCGGTGCTGGGGTCGCCGTCCAGGACAGCCTTGGCCAGGTCGTCCTTCTCGGACTGGTCGCCCTCGGGGTCGAAGCCCGTGGCGTCCTTGATCGCGAGCGGGCCGGCGGCCGCTGACCTGCTCGTCGTGGTCGTCGGCGTCGGTGTGGGCGAGGCGGTGCTCGGGGTGGCCGACGCGCTCTGGTGGGGTGTGACGGTGCCCAGCGGCAGTGAGCTGCCCGAGCCGATGCTCGAGATCCCGCAGTAGCCGAGCAGCAGCACGATGACGAGGAAGCCGACGAGGATCGACACGACGAGCTTGGTCTGGCTGCGGGTCGGCGCCTCGGCGCCGGTGTGCAGGAGCGGCAAGGGTGGCTCGGCCGGCTCCTGCTGGGTGTGGAACACCTCCGGGAGGCTGATCGTCTCGGCCTCGGTCTCGCCCTCGTCACCGCGCACCCCCGCCGCATGGGCCGCGCGGTCCGCGGCGGCGCGCGCGAAGGAGCCGAAGCGTCCGACACCAGTCCCGGCCAGGGCGCCCGCGGCCGTGCCCCCGCTGCGGGCGGCCCCGACGGCTGCGGCGGCAGCGGGCTCGGTCGATGCGGCCGCGCCGGCAGGCCTGGGGCCCGGGGAGGCCGGGGCGGAGGTGGGGGCTGCCGGGCTGTCCGCGGTGCGCGGGTCCCGTCGGCTCGTGGCCGGCGTCCACGCGGCGGTGGCGGTGGCTGTCGTGCCCGCGCCGGCGGCCTGTGCCTGCGGCGCTGCCACCACCGGAAGCTCCGAGGTGTGGTCGCCGACGTCCTCAGGGTGCACCTGTTCCCGGGCCCAGGGGGCGATCTGGGAGGCAAGGTCGCCCGGGTCCAGCGGTCCCGCGGACTCGTTGAGGGTGAGGCGGCAGATCGCGTCGAGGTCGCCGGGCACGCCCGCGGCGATCTCGGAGGGCGCGGGGACCCCCGCGGCCAGGCGCGGTGCAGCCTCCAGCCCCGCCGGCGGGTCGGGCAGCGGCCAGCGGCTGGTCAGGCCGGCGTAGGCCAGGGCCACCAGCGCCACGGCGTCCGCGCGAGAGGCCGCGAGCGGGTCGAGGTCGTCGGCTCCGTCCAGCGCGGCGGCGATGGCGAGCCCGGAGACCTTGATCGCGCCGTCGGCCGAGCGCAGGACCTCGTGCGGGGTCAGTCGCAGGTGGTGCAGGCCCCGGGAGCGGCCCGTCTCCAGGCCGCTCGCCGCCTCGCCGGTGATCCGGCGGACCTCCTCGGCGGGCAGTCCGCCCTGCTCCAGCAGGGCGGCGACGGTCCGGGAGCCCGGCAGGAACTCCTCGACGATCCAGGCGAAGTCGTCCTGGGTGCCGACGTCGAGGACCCGCACCAGGCGGCCGTCCTCGACCCCGGCCGCCCGCCGGGCCGCGTCGACGGCGGCGTCGGCGTTGGGGTGATCGCTCGCGAAGACCGTCAGGATCACGTCGCGCTCGAGGGTCGTGTCGTGGGCCGACCAGCGGGCACGGTCGCGTGACTGCGCCAACCGTCGCTGGACGGTGTAGCGGTCTCCCACGATGGTTCCCGGGCCCGGGCCGTGCACTCGGCTGCTCCCCTCGTCGCGACTGACGGTCAGGGGATCATCCTAGGGTCGCCTCAGCCCCCGGGGATGAGGCGACGCACCCGGGAGGCCAGCGGACCGAAGAGCTCGTCGACCTCGCGCACGCGCAGCAGGCGTGCCAGGACCAGGTAGACCACGAGGAAGACCAGCCCGCCGACGACCAGGGTCACGACGTCCTGCACCCGGCCGATGACCTGCGCGGCGATCGCCAGCCGCACGAGGTATGCCGCCCCGCCGGCCACCAGGGCCGCTGCCCCCAGGCGCACGTAGGTGCGCCCGACGGCCCGCAGCGGCAGGCCCTCGAGTCGCCGGCGCGCCCACACCAGGCCGAGCGCCGCGCCGGCGAGGTTGGCCACCGACTGGCCGATGCCCACCGTGATGCCCATCCACGAGACGGGCAATGACAGGGCGATCAGGCTGATCGTCGTGCCGACGCCGCTGGCGAGCACCTGGAGCTTGAACGGGGTGCGGGCGTCCTCGAAGGCGTAGTAGACCCGCTGCAGCAGGTAGAGGGTGCCGAACGGGACGAGGCCGGCCATCATCGCGACCATCACCACCGTGGTCGCGTGGACGTCGGCGTCGGAGTTCTTGAAGAACAGCGTGCCCACCAGCGCGGTGCCGAGGACGAAGCAGGCCACCGTGGCCGGCACCGTCGCCACAGCGGTCAGGCGCAGGCCGCGGCTGACGTCGTCGCGCACCTCGGCGAGGTCGCCGGTGTTGGCCGCCTTGCTCATCCGCGTGAACAGGGCCGTGACGAGCGAGACGGTCACCAGCGAGTGCGGCAGCATGAACAGCAGGAAGGCGTTGCTGTAGGCGGTCAGGCCGGGCTCGTGCAGGTGCCGGGCGGCGCTGAGGCTGGTGGCCTGGGTCAGGACCTTCGAGGTGACGATGAACGAGGCTTGGGAGACGGCCAGCGCGGCGAACGTCCACCCGGCGACCTTGGAGGAGCTGCGCAGCCCCACGCCGCGGAAGCCCCAGCGGGGGCGGTAGCGGAACCCGCCCCGGCGCAGGGGGATGAGGAGCACGAGCGCCTGGGCGATGATCCCGAGCGTGGTCGTCCCGGCCAGCAGCCAGATCATCCCCGGCGTCCACTGGTCGACCGAGGGCTGCCGGGGGTAGCGCAGCAGGAAGATGGCCATGCCCGCGATGGACACCACGTTGGCGATCACCGGCGCCCACATGAACGCGGCGAACTGCGAGCGGGCGTTGAGCACCTGGCCCAGCAGCGTGTAGAGGCCGTAGAAGAAGACCTGCGGCAGGCAGATGAGGGCGAAGGAGATGCTCAGGCTCATCGTCTGCGGCGAGAAGCCCGAGCTGAACAGGCGCACGAGGAGCGCGGCCGAGCCGGTCACCACGAGGGTGAGGACCCCCATCGACACGATTGCCAGGGTGAGCAGGCGGTCGACGAAGTCCTGGCCACCGTCGGCGTGCAGTCTGGCCTTGGTCAGCTGGGGCACGAGGACGGCGTTGAGGACGCCGCCGGCGAGCAGCAGGAACAGCAGGTTGGGCAGGGTGTTGGCGACCTGGAAGGCATCGGCCGACAGGCCGGTCATGCCGATCACCGCCCCGAGCATGGTCGCGCGGACCATGCCGAGCACACGGGAGACGATGGTGCCCGAGGCCATGACCGCGCTGGATCGCGCCAGGCTGGCGGTGGAGTCGCTCATGGCAGGACATTCTCCTGAGAGGGCATCGAGGGTCGCGCCCGCCCCCGTCGCAACGACCGGACGACGCCCAGGACGAGCACGAGACCAGCCACGACACCGAGGACGCCGTAGACCCAGGTCTCGGTGGGGCTGACCCGCACGTCGACCCGGGCGCCCTGACCGATGGGGGTGCCGTTGGCCGAGCTGAGGCTCGCCTGGACGGGGACGAGGCCGGCCGCGACAGCGGTGACGTGGACCTTCACCGTGATCCGGCTCTGCCGGTTGATCCGCAGGGGTTGCGGCTGGTCGTCGATACGCAGGCGCGGGCTGCCCGGCTCGAGGTGGAGCCGGACGTCATGGACCGGGACGTCGAGGGTGTTGACCACCGTGATCTGGAGGACACCCTGGTCGGCGAGGAAGTTGACGTTCGAGGGGTTCACCCGGACGCCCTGGCTCACCCCCGTGATGGCCGAGTCGATCGAGCGACGCAGCGTGGCGAATGACGCGGGCTGGCCGCGCCAGCGGGAGGAGAGCAGCTGGGTGGCGGCGTCCTGCCACAGGGGGGCCGGGAACTTCTGGGGGTCGACCAGGCTGGAGATGCCCTGGATCTCGGACCGCAGCGCGGGCAATGTCGTGACCACCTGCCGGGTCAGCGGCGAGCGGCCGGGCGCGAGGGCGTCGCTGCCGGACGGCCGGCTGCCCGGTGGCGGGGCGTCGTCGGTGTCGACCGCCTGGTGGACCAGCTCGGTGGTGCTGACCGGCTGGATCCACGGGGCGGAGGAGGCGGCGCCCAGCAGCGAGGCGAGGACGGTCGGGTCGCCGGCGAACGAGCGCGGCGCGGCGACGAGGGCCGACCGCGGCACCGACGGGCGCTCCTGCAGGAGCGTGATGGTCTCGGCCAGGAACCGCTGCACCGTCTCGGTCCCGTCGGTCGGGGAGCTGGTGGCGGTCAGCAGCCGGCTCAGCTGGTCGTCGTAGGCGAGCAGGGGCAGCCCGTCGGGGGTGCGCCGCGCCGCGTTCGGGGTCACGCCGGTGGTGTCCGAGGGCAGCGAGGAGGCCGAGACCACGGCTGCGGACAGCCCGCTGCCCCGGTACAGGCTGCGCAGGCCGTTCTCGCGGGCGGTGGCGACCCGCCCGTCGACCAGCCACGCGACGTCCCGGCGCACGCCGCTGCCGACGACGGAGGACAGGGTGTCGGGCATGGCCATCACCGCGGCCACCGAGGGGTCACCTGGTGCGATGGTCAGGGTGCGGGCCAGGTCCGGGTCGGAGTAGGGCAGGGCCCAGATGGGGTGCCGGGCCGCACCGTCGTGCAGCCGCTGGCCGAGCGCATTGGTCAGCGCGGCGACGGGGTCGGCCGTCGGGGTGGACGGCGTCGTGCTGCTGCCGGTGGGTGTCGGGGCCGGAGTCGGCGTCGCGGTGCTGGGGCTGCCCGCGACCTGGGGCTCCGGGGGAGGGCCCAGGAGGGAGGGGTCGACCGCCCAGGTCACCGGGGCGTTCGCGGTCCCGCTGAGCAGCCGGTCGATGCGCGAGCCCGGACCGATCGCCTGCTCCCAGGCGGCGGTACGGGCCCGGCTGGGTGCGCCGAACAGGGGCGGCTCCGGGTCGAGCGTCAGCGGGATCGCGAACGCCATCGACAGCCGGGTGAACTCCTTGCGCTGGAACCAGGGAAGGAAGGTGTGGGTGCTGCCGGACACGGTCGCGGAGCCGCGTCCGTGCACCTCCACCGCCAGGGGCAGCGCGGCGAACGCGGACGGGTTGCGCACGGCCGCTGCGGGGACGGTCAGCACGAACGGCGTGGTGACACCGGGGGCGAGGGTGCCGCCGAGGTCCTGGTGCGCCACCTCGGGACCGGGGGTGAGCTCGGTGGACCCCTGCGCCCAGGCGCTGACCTGCTGCCGGTTGCCGAGGCCGTCGGTGCGCAGCCGGGCCACCACCACGGGACGGGCCAGGGGCTTGGCCCCGGTGTTGCGGATGGTCCCCCTGATGCGGACCGCCTGGCCGGGGCGCGCCACCTGCGGGCTGACCGCCGACAGCTGCACGCTGACGCCGGAGCCCGTCCCGGCGCGCGGGACCGAGGCGTCCGTGGCGGAAGAGGCGGCCGAGGCCGACGTCGGGAGCGCCGCCGGGACGGCGGTGAAGGCGACGACGAGGGCAGCGGCGAGCACCCGGCATACCGTCTGCATGCGAAGGCCGTGCCGAGGGTTCACGCGGACCCGGCCAGCCGCTCCCAGGCGGCCTGGGCGATCCGGCGCTCGTTGGGGAAGGTGAGGTGCTCGTGGACCTCGTCGAGCGCGATCCACGCCACGTCGATGGCCTCGGCGTCGGGGTCGCCGTCGATGCTCAGCTCCCCGCCGGTGGCCTCGAGCAGGAAGTGGTGGACCACCTTGTGGATCCGCCGGTCGGGGGTGGAGAACCAGTAGTCGATGGTGCCCAGCGACTCGATCACACGGCCGATGATGCCTGTCTCCTCCGCGACCTCACGGGCCGCCGTCTCGGGCAGCGACTCACCCGGCTCGATGTGTCCCTTGGGCAGGCACCACTCGACGCGTCCGGCCCGGTTGCGGCGCGCGATCACGGCGATCCGGGCCGACCCGTCCTGGACGTCGATGACCACTCCGCCCGCGGAGGTCTCCTCCACAGCCGGGAGCCGGCGCGGCAGCCGGGTGGGCCGGGGGTCGGGGGCGGTCACCCCGTCACTGTAACCAGCGCCCACCGGACCCTACCTGTCAGCGCGGGCGTCGGCGCGGCAGGCGTCGTCACCTAGTCTTGAGTCTCGTGTCCTCCACCGCCCGCCCCAGCTCCCTCCTCCAGGAGGCCGTCCGTCGGCTGGCCCCGGTCCTGCCCCTGCTGACCGAGATCGGGCAGCGGTTCACCGCCGCCGGGCACGAGGTGGCCCTCGTCGGCGGGCCGGTCCGCGACGCCTTCCTGGGGCGCACGTCCCCCGACCTGGACTTCACCACCGACGCCACCCCGGAGCAGACGGAGAAGGTGCTGCGCGGCTGGGCGGACGCCCACTGGGACGTGGGGCGCGCCTTCGGCACGATCGGGGCGCGCAAGGGCAACCACACCATCGAGGTGACGACCTACCGCGCCGACGCCTACGACCGCACGACCCGCAAGCCCGAGGTGGCCTTCGGCGACAACCTGCACGACGACCTCGTGCGCCGGGACTTCACCGTCAACGCGATGGCGCTGCGGCTGCCCGCCCTGGAGTTCGTCGACCCGCACGACGGGCTCGCCGACCTCTCCGCGCGGGTGCTGCGCACACCCGGGACGCCCGAGGAGTCCTTCGCCGACGACCCGCTGCGGATGATGCGCGCCGCGCGCTTCGTGGCCCAGCTCGGCTTCACCCTGGCCCCGGAGGTCGACGCGGCGGTCCGCGACATGTCCGGGCGACTGGAGATCGTCTCGGCCGAGCGGATCCGGGTCGAGCTGGAGAAGCTGCTGCTCTCACCCGACCCCCGAGCCGGCCTGCGGGTCCTGGTCGACACCGGGCTCGCCGACCAGATGCTGCCCGAGCTGCCCGCCCTGAAGCTGGAGCTCGACGAGCACCACCGCCACAAGGACGTCTACGAGCACTCCCTGATCGTGCTGGAGCAGGCGATCGCGCTCGAGGGGCCGCCGGACGGCCCCGAGGAGTCGGTGCCCGGCCCGGACCTGGTGCTGCGCCTGGCCGCCCTGCTGCACGACATCGGCAAGCCGGCCACGCGGCGGTTCGAGCCCGGCGGCGGGGTCAGCTTCCACCACCACGAGGTCGTCGGGGCCAAGATGACGGCCAAGCGGCTGCGCGCGCTGCGCTTCGACAAGGAGACGGTCAAGGCGGTGTCCCGCCTGGTGGAGCTGCACCTGCGCTTCCACGGCTACGGGGAGGGGCAGTGGACCGACTCGGCGGTGCGTCGCTACGTCACCGACGCCGGCCCGCTGCTGCCGCGACTGCACCGGCTCACCCGCTCGGACTGCACCACGCGCAACGTGCGCAAGGCCCAGCGGCTGTCCCGGACGTATGACGAGCTCGAGGCCCGCATCGCCCGGCTGCTGGAGCAGGAGGAGCTGGCGGCGGTCCGGCCCGAGCTCGACGGCAACCAGATCGCCGAGGCGCTCGGCATCCGCCCCGGACCGCTGCTCGGGCGCGCCTACAAGCACCTGCTGGCCGTGCGGCTGGACCGCGGGCCGATCGGGGAGGACGCCGCCCGGGAGGAGCTGCTCGCCTGGTGGGCGCAGCAGCCCGAGGCGCAGGAGCCGGCGCTCGAGGGCGGGGCCTGAGCGGCCTCAGGCCCGTGCGGTGGTGGCGGTGGCGCGGCGGTAGCTGACGCACACCGCCAGGTAGCCGAGCCCGAGGACGAGGAAGACCCACGGCGCGTCGCCGTCGGCCGGCACGACGGCCGCCGAGAGCGCGACGGCGACCACGAAGGTGGCGTTGAAGAGCATGTCGTAGATGCTGAACACCCGGCCGCGGAAGGCGTCGTCCACGCCCCGCTGGACGAGGGTGTCCACGCAGATCTTCAGGCTCTGCCCGGCCCAGCCGATGACCAGCGCCGAGGCGAGCAGGACCGGCAGGCTCAGCGTGATCGCCAGGACCGCGGCGGCCAGGCCGGCGCCGACCAGGGCGCCGGCGACGACGGACTCCGGGGCGTGCTCGCGCCGCACCCACCACGGGGTGCTCACCGCGGCGGCCAGGAACCCCACGGCGCCGGCGCCGAGCACCCAGCCGAGCAGCATCAGCCCCCGCTGGCTGCCTCCGCCGCCGAAGTGGTTGCGGGCGAGCAGGATCGTGGACAGGGTCAGCGTCCCGAAGAACAGCCGGTGGCCGCTCATCGCGCCCAGTGCCCAGGCAGCGGTATGCCGTGAGCGCAGGTGCCGCAGCCCCCGCACCAGGTCGCGCGCCACCTCCACCAGACCCCGGGCGGCCCCCTCCGTGAACGGGGCCCGGTCCGGGCCGAGCTGGGCCGGCCGGAGCCGCAGCGCCAGGAGCGCTGCGCTGACGAGCAGGGCGGCGACGAGCACCACGAGCGTGGCGTGGCTCGCGCCCAGCAGCCGGCCGCCATAGGCCAGCGCGCCACCGGTGAGGTAGGCGGCGGTGCCCAGGGTGGGGGTGACCGCGTTGGCGGCCACGAGGTGCCCGGGGTCGACCACGTGGGGCAGGCTCGCGGACAGGGCCGCGAGGAGGAACCGGTTGATGCTCAGGAAGGTGAGCACCACGGCATACAGGACCGGGTCGGGGGCGTGGAGGGCCAGCAGTGCCCCCACCACCAGGGCCAGGACGGCCCGGACGACGTTGCCCACCATGAGCGTGTTGCGCCGGGACCAGCGGTCCAGCGGCACCCCCGCCCACGGGCCGATCAGGGTGAACGGCAGGGTCAGGACGGCGAAGGCGGCCGCGATGCCCCCGGGGGTGGCGGCGCGCTCGGGGGAGAAGAAGAACAGGGACGCGAGGGCCACCTCGAAGACGCCGTCCCCGAGCTGGCTGCTCAACCGGACCGCCAGCAGCCGTCGGAAGGCCGGCCCGAAGGCCCACAGCCGGGGGGCGGGGACAGGGCTCGCCGCGGCGGTCACCGCCTCATCGTGTCACGCACCCCCGGCGTGGCCGGTTGGCAGACCCGGGGCGACGCAGCAGGATCGAGGTATGGGGAGCGGTCACGGGCGGGGTCGACGTGAGGCCGGGACGGTCTTCGGTGGACGCCCGACGGTCCTCGGCCACCGGGGCCTGGGCCGCGGGCCGGGGGAGAACACCCCCGACTCGGTCCGCCAGGCGGTGGCCGCCGGCCTGCGCTGGGTCGAGACCGACGTCCGGCGGACCGCCGACGACGAGCTCGTCGTCGGGCACTTCCCGACCTGGGACGACGGGTCGTTCGTGGCCGAGCTGACGCTGGAGCAGGCCCGGGAGGCGGGGGCGTGCACCCTGGCGGAGCTGATCGCCGACCTGCCGGAGGGCATCGGGGTGAACCTGGATGTGAAGAGCTGCCTGGAGGACGCGTTGCGGCCACCCGGGCGCACCACCGCCGCCCTGCTCGCGCCGCTGGCCGGGCAGCTCGCCGGGGAGCGACCGGTCCTGGCGACGTCCTTCGACCCGGCGGCCGTGCTCACGCTGCTGGGTGCGGTGCCGCACCTGCCGGTCGGCCTGCTCACCTGGGTCGGCTTTCCCCTGCGCAAGGCCGTCCCTGCGGCGGTGCACCTGGGGGCGCACGTCCTCGCCGCGCACTGGAGCTCGTTCGGGCCCAACCAGCTGGACCGGGCGCCGGTGCACCGGCCGGCGAAGGAGTCGATCGCCGTGGCCCACGAGGCGGGGCTCGAGGTCGTGGCCTGGTGCCCTGCGGCGGACCAGGCCCGCGAGCTGCTCGAGGCCGGGGCGGACGCCGTCGTGGTCGACGACGTGCCGCGCACGCTGCCCTCGCTGCGCGGCCTGGCCGACTGATCCCCGCGTGCGGGTGGCCGGGCGAGGCTGCGAGCCCGGGGCGGGGGCGAACTGTGGTGGGGCGGCTCAGTCGAGGACGACGAGCACGTCGCCTTCCTGGACGACGTCACCCTCCTGGACGCGGACGTCGGTGACGGTCCCGTCCTCCTCGGCCAGCACGGGGATCTCCATCTTCATGGACTCCAGCAGGGCGAGCTCGTCGCCGGCGGAGACCGTGTCGCCGACCGAGACGAGGACCTTGGCGACGTTGGCGACCAGGTCGGACGCGACTTCGGTGCTCATGCGGTCACCCTAGTGCTCGGTGCCGGCCGGCTCGTCGTCAGCACCGGCCGGTGCCCCAGGCGTCGCAGCCGAGCCGGATGTCCTCCGACGTGCGCAAGATCGCCCGGCCCCCGGTGTCCACGAGCAGGGAGGTGGTGCGGCCCCAGTAGTAGTCCGTCGAGGTGTTGGTGCCCCTGCCGGTGTGGACCCGCACCTGGTGGCCGGGCTGGAGGACCGTCCGCGGCAGCTCGTAGGTGCTGCCGCCCACGGAGACCACGGCGTAGGACAGGTCCACCGTCGGCGAGGTCGGCTTGTTGTGGAGGGTGATGACCTCCCCGTGGGCGTCGGCGAGCACGTCCACCGTGCCGATGCGGCTGTCGTTGCAGGCGTAGAGGCAGGGGTAGATGGCGTGGGACCGCAGGTCGCCCTGCGGGTCGAACAGGTAGGCCCCGTTGCCGTAGGCGCCCTCGTCGACGTTGCCGAACTTGGGCCCGGACGCGCCCCAGTAGAAGCTGCTCGCGGTGCGGGTGCCCTTGCCTACGTGGAGGGTGATGTAGCCGCCCGCGGGGATCGAGGTGCCGGCCGGGAAGTGGTAGGAGTCCTGGGCCCCGGTGCGCACCCACCAGCCGCCGACATACAGGCGGGTCGTGCCGCGGTTGAGGATGCGGACGTACTCGGCGTTGGGGTTGAGCGCCTCGTTGCCGTCGCCGTCGTAGTTGACCCAGAGCTTGATCGCGTTGGCCTGCTGGGGGCCGGAGCCGCAGTAGACCGGGTTCCACAGGCCCTTGCCCGTGGTCGCAGCCTGCTGGGCCGCGGCGGAGTAGGTCTTCCAGCGGCTCGTCTCCGGCGGGATCACGAGGGGCACCGCCTGGCCGGCCCGCAGCATGGCGAGCTGGGAGTCCACGACCCCCGTGCTCGTGACCACGTCGACGAAGCGCACCGGCCGGCCCAGGCTGACGGCGCTGGCGTGGACCGCGGTGAGCCGCACGCGCTTGCCCAGGGTCAGGGAGTTCATCAGGGCCGACGCCGCGGCGGCGTGGCACTGGCCGACCTCCATGGCCTGGATGCCGGAGTTGCGGATGCTCTGCGGGGTGGCGATGCCGTCGCCCCACACGTCGACGTACTCGGTGTCACCGTCCACGGTGCGCACAGCCCGGCCCTCGGTCGCCGGGTGCAGCTGCACCCACGAGGCGGCCCAGGCCGGGGTGGCGGCCAGCAGCAGGCCGAGGGTGGTCAGGCCGGCGGCGAGGACGCCGGTCCGGCGCCGTCGGGGCAGCAGTGAGGGCGCGTGCATGGGTGGCCTCCGATCCCCCTGCGGCGTGGAGGCCGCCGGATGGAGCCACGAATGTAGGCCGGGCCTCCGGCGTGTCGTCCCGGGCTTTACCAAACCCGGAAGAATCGGACGTCCGGACGCGACAGGGCCCGGACGTCGTGGGACGTCCGGGCCCTGTCAGGAGCCGACCGGAGGCTCAGCGCACCGTGACCTCAGGCGCGCCGGCCCCGACCGTGCTGCTCGCCTGCGTCAGCGCTCCTCGGTACCGGCGATGAAGGCCTCGAGCTTGGTGCGGCCCTCGGTGTCCTCGCGCTGAACCGGCGGGGACTTCATCAGGTACGAGGAGGCGGAGATCAGGGCGCCGCCGATGCCGCGGTCCTTGGCGATCTTCGCCGCACGGATGGCGTCGATGATGATGCCGGCCGAGTTGGGGGAGTCCCAGACCTCGAGCTTGTACTCGAGGTTCAGCGGCACGTCGCCGAACGCGCGACCCTCGAGGCGCACGTAGGCCCACTTGCGGTCGTCCAGCCACTGCACGTAGTCCGACGGGCCGATGTGGACGTTCTTGTCCTCGATCTTGCCGGCCAGCGGGCCGGTCAGGTTCGACGTGACGGCCTGGGTCTTGGAGACCTTCTTGGACTCGAGGCGGTCCCGCTCGAGCATGTTCTTGAAGTCCATGTTGCCGCCGACGTTCAGCTGGTACGTGCGGTCCAGCGTCACACCGCGGTCCTCGAACAGCTTGGCCATCACGCGGTGCGTGATGGTCGCGCCGACCTGGGACTTGATGTCGTCGCCGACGATCGGGACGCCCGCGTCCTCGAACTTCTTGGCCCACTCCGGGTCGGAGGCGATGAAGACGGGCAGCGCGTTGACGAAGGCCACGCCGGCGTCGATGGCGCACTGCGCGTAGTACTTGTCGGCCTCCTCGGAGCCCACCGGCAGGTAGGACACGAGCACGTCGACCTTGGCGTCCTTGAGCGCCTGGACGACGTCCACGGGCTCGGCGTCGGACTCCTCGATGGTCAGGCGGTAGTACTTGCCCAGGCCGTCGTTGGTCACACCACGCTGGACGATGACGCCGGTCGGCGGCACGTCGGCGATCTTGATGGTGTTGTTCTCGGAGGCGTTGATGGCCTCGGACAGGTCGAAGCCGACCTTCTTGGCGTCCACGTCGAAGGCGGCGACGAACTCGACGTCCTTCACGTGGTAGTCACCGAACTGCACGTGCATCAGGCCGGGCACAGTGCCGCTCGGGTCGGCGTCCTTGTAGTACTCGACACCCTGCACCAGCGAGCTGGCGCAGTTGCCGACGCCAACGATGGCGACGCGCACGGATCCCATGGGGGTTCTCCTTGTTGTGGTGATGGGACTGCTCTTCGGGAAAGACTCTTCGGGGGGAAGACTCGGTATGCCGGTCCGTCAGGTCCGCGGTGCGGCCCCACCTGGGGGATGCAGCGGTGGACCGGTCAGGCGTTCGGCGCTGATCAGCTCGGAGAGCCAGCGCACCTCGCGCTCGGCGGACTCCAGGCCGTGGCGCTGGAGCTCGGCGGTGTAGGCGTCCGCCCGCTCGCGGTTCTTGACCGCGGCGGAGCGGAAGGCGTCCAGACGTTCCTCGAGGCGGCTGCGGCGACCCTCGAGGATGCGCAGCCGGACCTCGGCCTCCGTGCGGGCGAAGAACGCGAAGTGGACATCGAACGTCTCGTCCTCCCACGCCGAGGGACCGGCGTCGGCGATGAGCTCCTGGAACCGGTCCTTGCCCTCGGCCGTGAGCTCGTAGACGATCCGGGCCCGGCGGCTTCCGGGGGTCGCCGCCGACCGGCCCGGGGCCGGCGCGCTCTCGGCGATCCACCCGCGGCGCACGAGGTCGCGCAGGCAGGGGTAGAGCGTGCCGTAGGACAGGGCCCGGAAGGCGCCGAGGATGGCGTTGAGGCGCTTGCGCAGCTCATAGCCGTGCATCGGCGCCTCGTGGAGCAGACCGAGGACGGCGAGCTCGAGCAGCGCGGCGCGTCGGCTCATGCAGCTCACCTCCGGTCGGGACGGGTGCCCGGCGAAGGCCGGAACGTGATTCACGATACCCCACAGATATATCGCTCCGATATATCTGAGTTCCGCAGCGCAGGTGGGGAGCGTTACCCTCGTCCCGCGTGGGCCGCCCCCACGGCCGGCTCGACGAGGCAAGCACAGTGCTCGTCGGCATACTGACCGGCAGCCACGCCGCCCGTTCTACGGAAGAAGACACGTGAACGCACAGACCCGAGCCAGCACCGCCGGCCGACGCCGTCCCCCACAGCCGAAGAAGTCCCAGGGGTGGCGCCGGTTCTTCACGTGGAAGCGGGTGCTCCTGACCCTGGTCAGCCTGGGTGTCCTGGGCGTGCTGGGCTTCGCCGTGGCCTACGCGACCACGCCGATCCCCAACCCCAACGAGCTGGCCACCTCACAGGCGTCGGTCATCTACTACGCCGACGGCAAGACCGAGCTGGCCCGCATCAGCCAGGTCAACCGTGAGGCCGTGCCGCTGAGCAAGGTGCCGCTGCACGTGCAGCGGGCGCTGCTGGCGGCCGAGGACCGCAGCTTCTACCACGAGAGCGGCGTGTCCCCGACCGGCATCGGGCGTGCGGTGCTGGTGGCGCTCAAGGGCGGGCCGACCCAGGGTGGCTCGACGATCACCCAGCAGTACGTGAAGAACTACTTCCTCACCCAGGACCAGACGATCACGCGCAAGTACAAGGAGCTGATGATCTCGATCAAGATCGATCAGTCCCAGAGCAAGAGCCAGATCCTGGAGAGCTACCTCAACACCATCTACTTCGGCCGGGGCGCCTACGGCATCCAGACCGCGGCCAAGGCCTACTTCGGCAAGGACGTCTCGCAGCTGAGCGTCACCGAGGGTGCCCTGCTCGCCTCCGTCATCAACGGCCCCAGCTACTTCGACCCGGCCAACGGCCCGCAGGCGCTCAAGGCGGCCCAGGACCGCGTCCGCTACGTCCTCGGCGGCATGCGCACGGAGGGCTGGATCACGCCCGAGCAGTACGACGCCTCCAACCGCGCCGTGGACGCGAAGTTCCCGACGGTCAAGAGCGCCAAGAGCCGCCAGAGCTCCAGCAAGGGCGCGCTGGGCTACATCACCAACGCCGTCAAGGACGAGCTGAAGAGCCGGCTGAAGCTGACCGACTCCGACATCGACCGCGGTGGCTACAAGGTCGTCACCACCATCGACAAGCGGTCCGAGGACTCGGCCATCAAGGCCGTCCAGGACAACCTGCCGAGCTCCGGCTCGGACAAGGCGTCCAAGCTGCTCCACGCCGGACTGGTCGCGATCAAGCCCGGCGACGGCGCGATCGTGGCGATGTACGGCGGCCGCGACTACAACAAGGTCCAGTTCAACTCGGCCACCGACGCCCACCTGCAGGCGGGCTCGACGTTCAAGGCCTTCGGTCTGCTGGCGGCCCTGCAGAAGGGGATCAGCACCAAGACCCGCTTCGACGGCCACAGCCCCCAGGACTTCCCGGAGTTCCGGGGCCAGAACGGCTCGACCGGCAGCGAGGTCGACACCAACGGCACGATCCGCAACTTCGGCGACGAGCAGTTCGGCAACATCGACCTGCGCCGGGCCACGGCCCACTCGGTCAACACCGTGTTCGCCGCGCTGAACATCAAGGTCTCCCCGCAGTCCACGATGCAGGCCGCGATCGCCGCCGGCGTCCCGCAGAGCACCCCGGGGCTGGCGCCGAACTACGCCAACATCCTGGGCTCGGCCTCCCCGCGGGTCATCGACATGGCCAACGCCTACGCCACCATCGCCTCGCAGGGCATGCGCGCCAAGCCGTACCTCATCAAGTCGGTGACCTCCGGGTCCGGCAGCGTCGACTACAAGGCGTCCCGGGTCGTGCAGGCGGCGTTCGACAAGAGGGTCACCGCGGACGCGACCGAGGCGATGACCCACGTCGTCACCGAGGGCACCGCCCAGCACGCCATGGAGCTGGGTCGCCCGGCGGCCGGCAAGACCGGTACGACCAGCAAGAACAAGGCGGTCTGGTTCGACGGGTTCACCCCGCAGCTCGCCGCCGCGGTCGGCATCTACCAGGGCGACGGCACCGGCAGCATCCAGGTCAACGGCTTCGGTGAGGTCACCGGTGGCACCTTCCCGGTCCGCATCTGGACCGCGTTCATGGAGGGTGCCCTGAAGGGCCAGCCGGTGGTCGACTTCCCGCCGCGCGCCGGTGTCGGCGACGAGGCCGTCCCCACCCCGACGCCGACGACGAGCACGACGAGCACCACCAGCACGACGAGCACGACGAGCACCACCACGGCGCCGCCGACGCTCCACACGCCGACGAAGACGAAGACGCCGAAGAACACCTTCACGGTGCCCTTCCCCGGCGGCGGCAGCAGCTCGAGCAGCACCACCACCTCCGGTGCGGGCAGGCGGGGAGGCTCCACGAGCCCGCCCCCGACGCCATAACGTCGACGCCTGGCCACGGTGCCCCCCTGCGCGAGCAGGGGGGCACCGTCGTGTGTGGGGCCGGGCCGGTGGTGACCCGCCGGCCCGCCGGGCGTCGGCGGCACGGGCCCAGCCCCAGCCCGTAGTCTGCGCGGCATGCGCCCCAGCCCCGCCCCCGACCGCCCCGTGGCGCCCTCCCGGGAGGACCCCGTCGTCGCGGCCGCCAGCGAGGTCGCCGGCGGGCCCGTCGGGCGGTATGCAGCGGTCGGTCGCCGTGCGCGCGACGGCTGGCAGGCCGCAGCCGCGGCCCTGGCCGGGCTCGGCGCGGTCACGGTCGCCCTCGCGGTGGCGGCGCGCGCGCACTGCGTGAGCAGCGGGTGGCAGACCCCGGACCAGTTCTGGCACGCCTGCTACTCCGACCTGCCCCTGGTGTTCCAGAGCACCGGGCTGGCCACGGGGCAGGTGCCCTACCTGCCGCACGGCACCGCGCTGGACCAGCCGGTCGGCACCGGCATGGCCATGTGGCTGATGGCGCTGCTCGTCCCGGCGGGGCCGGTGAGCACCCGGCAGGCGTGGTACTTCGGGCTCTGGGCGGTGCTCGTCGTGCTCCTGCTCATCCTGGTCGTGGTGGTCACGGCGGCCTCGGTGCCCCGGCACCCGTGGAAGGCCGCCCACGTCGCGCTCTCCCCGGTGGTCGTCACGGCGGCGCTGGTCTCGGCCGACCTGCTCGGCGTGGCCCTGACGTCGGTGGGCCTGTGGGCCTGGGGCCGGCGCCGGCTGCCGCTGGCGGGAGTGACGCTCGGCCTGGCGGTGGCCACCCGCACCTACCCGCTCGTGGTCATCGCCGCGATCGGCCTGGTCGCCGTCCGGGGCGGCCGGGTGCGGCAGTGGGCGCTCACCGCCGCCGTGGCGCTGGGCACGTGGGTGCTGGTCTCCCTGCCCTTCCTGCTGCTCGGCGCCGGTGGCCTGCTCTCGACCTACCGGCGGTGGTGGGAGGCCGGCGCCGGCTACGGCTCGCTCTGGCTGGTCCCGCAGCTGTTCGACCACGACCTGCCCGTGGGTGCGGTCACCGCCCTGGCCGTCCTCGGTTGGCTGGCTGCACTCGCCGCCGGTGCGGTGACGGCGCTGGCCACGGCACGGCGACCGGGCGTCGCGGAGGTGGCGCTCGTGATGCTCGCGGTCGTGCTCGTGACGGGCAAGTCGGTGCCCGTCCAGGCGGCCCTGTGGGTGCTGCCGCTCATCGCCCTGGTCGGCGTGCGCTGGAGAGACCACCTCCTGTGGGCCGGCGCGGAGGTCACCTACTCCGTCGCGGTGTGGCTCTACCTCGCCGGGCTCAGCACGAAGGACCGGGGGCTGCCGCCCGGGCCGTATGCCGCGCTGCTGCTGGTGCGCCTGGCGGCGCTGGGGTGGCTGGTCCTGCAGGTCGTGCGGGTCGCCCGCGCGCGGGCGGCCGTGGAGCAGGACGTCCAGGAGGACGTCGAGGAGGAGGTCGACCCCGCCCTGTGGGCGGAGGCCGAGGTCGACGAGCTGGCCGGGCCCCTGGCCGGCGCCCCGGACCGGGTGCTGGTCCGCTTCGGCTGAGCGCCGCGCGGGGTGTGACGCGGATTTCACCCCCCACGCGCCGGACGGGTACCCTCGTCAGGTTCGCCACGGCATACCCACTGTCAGAGTCCTCTGGCAGCGTGTGTCGCGGTGGGACGCTGCAACCCTCCTGTCACGGAAAGACCGTGACCGCTCTAGACCAAAGGAGGTGGGTTCACAGCATGCGTCAGTACGAGCTCATGATCATCCTCGACCCCGAGCTCGAGGAGCGTACGATCCAGCCGAGCCTCGACAAGTTCCTCACCGTCGTCACCAAGGACGGCGGCACCGTGGACAACGTCGACATCTGGGGACGTCGCCGGATGGCCTACGACATCAAGAAGAAGTCCGAGGGCATCTACGCGGTCGTCAACCTGACTGCCGAGCCGGCTACCGCCAAGGAGCTGGACCGCCAGCTCAACCTCAACGAGTCCATCCTTCGGACCAAGCTCCTGCGCCCCGGCGCCTGAGACACAGGGGATCACCATGGCTGGCGACACCGTCATCACCATCATCGGCAACCTCACCAACGACCCGGAGCTGCGGTTCACCCCGTCCGGGGCGGCGGTGGCCAACTTCACCGTTGCCTCGACGCCTCGCGCGTTCGACCGTCAGAGCAACGAGTGGAAGGACGGCGAGACGCTGTTCATGCGCTGCTCGGTGTGGCGTGACGCGGCGGAGAACGTCGCCGAGTCGCTCCAGCGCGGCACCCGCGTGATCGTGTCCGGCCGCCTGAAGTCTCGTTCCTACGAGACCAAGGAGGGCGAGAAGCGCACGGTCGTCGAGATGGAGGTCGACGAGGTCGGCCCCTCGCTGCGCTACGCGACGGCCAAGGTCAACCGCACCCAGCGTGGTGGCGGTGGCGGCGGCTTCGGCGGCAACCAGGGCGGCGGCAACGCCGGCTTCGGTGGCGGCCAGAGCCAGCCCAGTGATGACCCGTGGGCCACCGGCCCCTCGGCCGGCGCCTCCCAGGGCGCCCCGCAGGGCGGCGGCTGGGGTTCCGGCCCGTCCTACGACGAGCCGCCTTTCTAGACAAAAGGTCACTGGGAACACCCCCTGGAGGGTGAGCCCGGAGACCCAGGTGAGACGGCTTCCCTGTGCATGCGAAGCCGGCCGAACCGCCAGGTGCGATGAGAGTCGCAACTGATCCACAAAGCTATCCCGGAGTGACCCTCCGGGCTCTCACAGAATGGAGAGCACCACGATGGCCAAGCCCGTTGTGCGCAAGCCCAAGAAGAAGGCCAACCCGCTGAAGGCGGCGAAGGTCGAGAACATCGACTACAAGGACACTGCGCTCCTGCGCAAGTTCATCTCCGACCGCGGCAAGATCCGCGCTCGTCGGGTGACCGGCGTGTCCGTCCAGGAGCAGCGACTCATCGCCACGGCCGTGAAGAACGCCCGTGAGATGGCCCTGCTGCCCTACTCCAGCTCGGCTCGCTGAGCTAGCTCACTGAGTCGTCGCGAAGGAGATACGACATGAAGCTCATCCTCACCCAGGAGGTCTCGGGCCTCGGGACCGCCGGTGACGTCGTCGAGGTCAAGGACGGCTACGCCCGCAACTTCCTGTTCCCCCGCGGCCTGGCCACGGCCTGGACCAAGGGCGGCCAGAAGCAGGTCGACTCGATCCGCAAGGCTCGGGAGACCCGTGAGGTCAAGTCCCTCGACGAGGCCAAGTCGATCAAGGGCCAGCTCGAGGCCAAGGCCGTCAAGGTCACGGCCAAGTCCGGCCAGTCCGGTCGCCTCTTCGGCGCCGTGACCCCGGCCGAGGTCGCCGCGGCCGTCAAGGACGCCGGTGGCCCCGAGCTCGACCGCCGCAAGATCGAGATCGCCACGCCGATCAAGTCCACCGGGTCGCACCAGGCGCTCGTCCGCCTGCACCCGGAGGTCCAGGCGACGGTGGCGCTCACGGTCGTCGCCGGCTGACGCAGCTGCACCGCTGCCCCGGCAGGGCAGCACCCGAAGGGGCCTGGTTCCACGTGGAACCAGGCCCCTTCTGCCTGCGTCGGCCGCGACCCGTGGGGTGAGCAGGTCCCTGGGGGCAGGCAGGTCCCTGAGTGGGGACGCTGCCGGCGGGTCAGGCCGGCGGGTCAGGCCGGCGGGTCAGGCCGGCGGGGGGACGGACACGCCGCGGACCACCAGGTCGCGCAGGGCGGCCAGCGGCACCGGGCGGGAGAACAGGTAGCCCTGGGCGAACCGGCCGCCGAGTCCGCGGACGGCCTGCAGCTGCTCGGGGGTCTCCACGCCCTCCACGACGCACGCCAGCCCCAGCTCCCGGGCCAGGGTGTTGACGGTGCGCACGATGACGAGGTCCCGCTCGGACTCCGGCAGGCCGCGGACGAAGCCCCGGTCGACCTTGACGAAGTTGACCGGGAAGTGCCGCAGGTAGGTCAGCGAGGAGTAGCCGGTGCCGAAGTCGTCGATGCCGATGCCGACGCGGTGCTCGCGCAGGGTGTTGAGCTGGGTGAGCGTGGCGTCGTTGAAGTCCAGCAGGGCCGACTCGGTCAGCTCCAGGGACAGGCCGTCGGGGTCCAGGCCGGTCTCGGCCAGCACGGCCAGGACGCTGGCCGCCAGGTCGGGCTGGGCCGCCTGACGGGCCGAGAGGTTGACGGTCACCGACATCGCCCACCCGGTGTCCCGGCGCAGCTGGGCCACCTCGGTGCAGGCCTGCCGCAGCACCCATGCGCCCAGCTGCATGATCAGCCCGGTTTCCTCCGCCACGTCCACCAGCTCCGAGGTGCGGATCAGGGTGCCGTCCTCGTCGATGAGCTTGACCAGCGCCTCCGCGCTGACGACCTCGCCCAGGTCGAGGTCGACGATCGGCTGGAAGTGCACCCTCAGGCCCTGCCCGGCCAGGCCCCGGCGCAGCGCCGCCGCCGTCCGGGTGCGGGACTGGCTGGTCGCGTGGAGGGAGTCGTCGTAGACGTCGGCACGGTCCTTGCCCCGCCGCTTGGCGAGGTACATCGCGGCGTCGGCCCGGCGGATGAGCTCCTCGGCGTCGAGGACCCGGCCGCCCCCGTGGGGTGAGCTGAGCGCGATACCGACGCTGGCGGTGACCTCCAGCGTGACCGGACCCCAGTGGATCGGCCCGGCGAGGGCCTGCTCCACCTCGGCGGCGACCTGCATCGCCTCCTGGCGCGTGGCGATGCCGCAGCTGACGACGACGAACTCGTCGCCCCCGAAGCGGGCGACGAGGTCGCCGGCCCGCACTGAGGAGGACAGCCGGTGCGCCACCTCCTGGAGCACGGCGTCGCCGGCGGAGTGGCCGTGCGTGTCGTTGACCAGCTTGAACCCGTCGAGGTCGACGAACAGCACCGCCAGCGCCTCGGAGGACTCGGCCAGCGCGCCGAGGCCGCGCGCCAGCGTGGCCCGGTTGGCCAACCCGGTGAGGGCGTCGTGGCGGGCCTGGCGGTGCAGGTCGGCCTCCGCCTTGCGCCGGTCGGTGATGTCCTCGACCTGCGCCAGCGTGTAGGGCTGGCCGTCGGGGAACGTCACCCGGGTCACCGAGAGCAGTCCCCAGACCACCCGCCCGCTGGAGTGCAGGTAGCGCTTCTCCACCCGGTAGACCTGACCGGTCGTGTGGTCCAGCGTGGCGCTGATCCGGGCGTTGCCGGCGACGTCGTCGGGGTGGGTGAACACGTCGGAGGAGCGGCCCACGACCTGCTCCTCGGGCAGGCCGAGCATCCGGGAGAACGCCGGGTTGACCGAGACGAAGTGGCCGTGGCTGTCCGAGAGCGCCATGGCCACCGGTGAGCTGAGAAACATCGTGCGGAACCGCGCCTCGTGGGCGGCGCGCTCCTCCAGCGCCAGCTGCCGCTCGAGCACCCGGGACAGCTCGTGGGCGACGAGGCGCAGCGTGCCCTGCCGGTCCCCGGCACCACCCACGCCCGACCCGTCGAGGAACTCGCACAGGGCGGCCACCGTGTCGTGCAGGACGATCGGGACGGCGTGCACGGCGCGGACGCCCGCCGCGGCCAGGGCCGCCTCCCACGGCTCCGCGGCAGCCGGGTCGACCTCGCTGACGCCGGTGCCGTCCAGGTCGGTCACCCGACCCGCGGTCCCGACCACGCCGAACGGGGTCGGGCCCAGCGGGCCGGCCATGGCCATGGCCGTGGTGAGCCGCTCCCGCAGCGGGCCGTCAGCGACGTGGTGCACCGGCGCGGAGGGGAAGGAGCGTCCGCCGTCGAGGGCGCGTGGCCGCACGACGGCGCCGGCGAAGCCGAAGTGCTCGCAGGCGGCCTGCAGCACCGCCCCGGTGGCCTCGTCGAGGGTGAGCGCGTCGTTGGCGGCCGTGGCCACGGTGTGCAGCAACCGCAGCCGGGCGGCGGCCTCGACCGACTCCTGGTGGGCGCGGGCCAGCAGCTCCCGGGAGCGGGTCTCGTCGGTGACGTCCCGGACCTCCATCTGCACTGCGGTCTCGCCCTCCCAGGGGACGGCGGTGGCAGTGATCTCGACGATGATCCGCCCGCCGTCCAGGCGCACGGCCTCGCGGCGCCCGGCGATCTCGCTCCGGCCGGCGAGGATGCTGGCGATCATCGACGCCGCCTCCTGCCGGTCCGCCTCGGGGATGAGCTCGAGCACGGGCCGCCCGATCAGGTCGGCCTCGTCCCGGGCGCCCAGCAGGCGCACCGCGGCAGCGTTGGCGTAGCGGAAGTGCCCCCGCACGTGCACCACGATGGCGAACGGCGAGTGCTCGACCAGGGCGCGGTAGCGCTCCTCGCTCTCGGCCAGCGAGGCGCGCACCCGTGCCAGCTCGGTCACCTCGGTAGCGATGATCCCGACCGCATAGACCTCGCCCCCGCCGTCCAGGAGGGGGAACTTGTGGGTCACGAAGGCGTGCTCGGCGCCGTCGGGGTCGGTGAACCGTTGATGGCTGGTCTGCACCTCGCGGGTCTCCACCACGCGCAGGTCCTCGACGCGGTAGTCCTCGGCGACATCGGCCGGGAACACCTCGTGCGGGGTGCGCCCGAGGACCTCCCCGGACGGCTGGCCCACCAGCTCCTCGAAGGCCCGGTTCACCAGCAGGAAACGGCCGTCCCGGGCGTCGCGGACGCTGATCACTGTGTCCGTGTGGCGCAGCAGGCCGTCCAGGTATGCCGTGACGTCACCGAGGCGGGTCGGCACGGGGACGTTCACGGCCGGACCTCCCTGCCACGCGCCTGGGCGCTCCCTGCCCGCGGATGCCCGCCGGGGCCTCAAGGCTAGCCAGCAGGCTGGTCCGGATGGTCGCGTTTTGCCCAAAGATGGGAGGTCCGCTGGCAGGTGAGGCCCTTCCGCGGACCGGGGGCACCCGGCATACGCTGGCCGGACCCTGACCGTGAGCGTGAAGGAACCTGCCGTGAGCCCTGCTGCCCCCCGCATCACCCACCTCGTCGGCGGCGCCCCCTGGGCGGGGGTCGCCGAGCGCACCAGCCCCGTCCACAACCCCGCGACCGGCGAGGTCACCGGACTGCTGGACCTGGCCTCCGCCGCCACGGTCGACGAGGTCGTCAAGGTCGCCCACGACGCCGGCCGGGAGTGGGGCCAGACGTCGCTGACCCGGCGCGCCCAGGTGCTCTTCGCCTTCCGCGAGCTGCTCAACGCGCGCAAGGAGGACATCGCCGCGCTGATCACCGCCGAGCACGGCAAGGTCCTCTCCGACGCCCTCGGGGAGGTGACCCGCGGCCTGGAGGTCGTCGAGTTCGCCTGCGGCATCCCGCACCTGCTCAAGGGCGGCTTCAGCGAGAACGTGTCGACCAACGTCGACGTCTACTCGATCCGCCAGCCGCTCGGGGTGGTCGCGGTGATCTCGCCGTTCAACTTCCCGGCCATGGTGCCGCTGTGGTTCGTCCCGATCGCCGTCGCCTGCGGCAACGCCGTGGTCATCAAGCCCTCGGAGAAGGACCCCTCGGCGGTCAACGCCGTCGCCGCGCTGTGGAAGGAGGCCGGGCTGCCCGACGGGGTGGTCAACGTCGTCCACGGCGACAAGGAGGCGGTCGACCGGCTGCTGGAGCACCAGGACGTCAAGGCGGTGTCCTTCGTCGGGTCCACGCCCATCGCGAAGTACGTCTACGAGACCGGCACCGCGCACGGCAAGCGGGTGCAGGCCCTGGGCGGGGCGAAGAACCACATGGTGGTGCTGCCCGACGCCGACCTGGACCTGGCCGCCGACGCCGCAGTCAACGCCGGCTTCGGCTCGGCCGGGGAACGCTGCATGGCGATCTCGGCGCTGGTCGTGGTCGAGCCGGTCGCCGACGTGCTGGTAGGCAAGATCCAGGAGCGGATGGCGACCCTGCGCACCGGTGACGGGACGCGGGGCTGCGACATGGGCCCGCTGGTCACCGGCGCCCACCGCGACAAGGTGGTCGGCTACGTCGAGGCCGGGGTCGAGGCCGGGGCCACGCTGGCCGTGGACGGCCGCGGCGGGGACGTCGACGGGCCCGAGGAGGGCTTCTGGCTGCGCCCGACGCTGTTCGACCACGTGACCCCGGACATGTCGATCTACACCGACGAGATCTTCGGCCCGGTGCTCTCGGTGGTGCGGGTGCCCAGCTACGAGGCGGCGCTGGAGCTGGTCAACACCAACCCGTACGGCAACGGCACGGCGATCTTCACCAACGACGGCGGGGCCGCCCGCCGCTACCAGCACGAGGTCGAGGTCGGCATGGTCGGCATCAACGTGCCGATCCCGGTGCCGATGGCCTACTTCTCCTTCGGGGGGTGGAAGTCCTCGCTGTTCGGCGACACCCACGCCCACGGCACCGAGGGCGTGCACTTCTTCACCCGCGGCAAGGTGGTCACCTCGCGCTGGCTCGACCCCAGCCACGGCGGCCTCAACCTGGGCTTCCCCACCCACGACTGACCGGGACCCTCCCGCTGACCCGGCCCGGGTCAGCGGGAGGCGCCGGTGACCAGCCAGGCGTCACTGCGGGAGCGCCAGCCCAGCGCCACCCCGCGCAGCACCATGAATCCGATGAACACCCACCACAGCACCGTCAGGGCGTGATCCTGCGCCGCCGCCGGGTCCGGGCCGGCGAGCAGCGCGGGGGTCGCCTGCCGGAGTGCCAGGACCGCGGGGCAGTAGAGCGCCAGCAGCACGACCTGGGCGACGGCGAGCCAGCGCCCGTCCCCGGCCCCGATCAGCACCCCGTCGAGGACGAACACCCAGCCCGAGACCGGCTGGGACAGCGCGACCACGACCAGCGCCGCGGCCAGGGCCGACTGCACCGCCGGGTCGCCGGTGAACAGGCCGGGCAGCACGTCGTGGACCGCCAGCAGGAGCGCGCCGAGCACCACGCCGGCACCGGTGCCCCAGCGCAGCATGGTGGTCGTGGCCGTGCGGGCTGCCGCGACGTCCTCGGCACCCAGGGCCTTGCCGGTGAGCGCCTGCGCGGCGATGGCGAGGGCGTCGAGCGCGAAGGTCAGGAAGCTCCACACGGTCGCCGAGACCTGGTAGGCCGCCAGCGGCACGTCGCCCAGCCCGGCGGCCACCCAGGTCGTCAGCAGCAGCACGGCGCGCAGGGCCAGGGTCCGAACCAGCAGCGGCACGCCCTGCCCGGCGGTCCGCAGCACCCGAAGCGGGTGCGGCCGCAGTGGCGCCCCCAGCCCGCGCGCCCGGTGGGTGACGACGAGGACCAGGCCGGCCGCCATACCGGTCTGGGCGATGACGGTGCCCAGGGCGGACCCGGCGATCCCCCGGTGCAGGCCCAGGACCAGGAGCAGGTTGAGCGCGAGGTTGGCCGAGAAGCCCACCACCGAGGCGACCAGCGGGGTCCGGGTGTCCTGCAGGCCGCGCAGGACGCCGGTCACCGCGAGCACGAGGAGCATGCCCGGTATGCCGAGGGCGGACACCCGCAGGTAGGTCACCGCCTGCGCGTGCGCGGCGCTGGAGGCGCCGAAGACCCCCGCGATCGGGTCCGCCGCGGCGAAGACGAGGGCGGCCGTGGCGACGCCGAGGACCAGCGCCAGCCACATCCCGTCGATGCCGGCGGCGACGGCCTCGCGCTCCGAGCCGGCGCCGACCTGGCGGGCCACGGTGCTCGTGGTGCCGTAGGCGAGGAAGACGAAGACGTTGGCGGCCGTGACCAGCGCGGCGCTGGCGACGCCCAGGCCGGCCAGCGGGGCGGTGCCCAGGTGGCCCACGATCGCCGAGTCGGCCAGCAGGAACAGCGGCTCGGCGACCAGCGCCAGGAACGCCGGCACCGCCAGCCGCAGGATCTCCCGCTGCTGGGCGCGGCCGGTCACGCTCGTCACGCCCGGCAGCCTAGGTGGAGCCCTGGTCCGGGGTCTTTCAGGGGGAAGCTCAGGGTGGTCCCCGAGGTGCGGCGCCGCCTTCGTCCGCGAGGGTGAGGCCATGACGTCCAGACGACTCGGCGTGCTGCTGTCCGTGTGGAGCTTCGGCTTCGCCTGCGTCCACATGGCCTGGGCCCTGGGGTGGCGCGCGGGGGTGCCGGCGGGCGCGGCCGCGATCTCGGACCGACCGGTGTTCCTGGCCTATGACCTCATCGCGGGCGCGCTCATGTACGCCGCGGCGGGGGTCGCGCTCCGCCTCGCGACCGGGCGGGTGTCGGTGGTGCTGGTGCGCGCCACGGTCGTGGGGTCGGTCATCGCCGTCGTCCGTGGGGTCCCGGCCCTGGCCTGGGACCTGGCCAGCGGACACCTCGGCGGGGTCGCAACCGCCGCGGACGTCTGGTTCACCCTCGCCGGTGTCGGCGGGCTGGCGCTCGTGCGCTCGCTGCGGGACCGGGTCCGGTCGAGGGAGCGGGCGGCCGAGCTCGCCCGCTGAGGGTCCCGACGCCCCGGGTGCTCAGAGGTTCTTGAGCGCCTCGCGTCGGGACAGCGGTGCCATCCGGTCGCCCCAGGCGGCCACGACCTGGCGCACCCACTCCCCGGCCTCGGGGCCGAGGTGGGCGTGCTGGGCCAGCGCCCAGCCGATCGCCTTGCGGATGAAGAACTCCGGGTCGGCCAGGTTGGGCTCGATGACGTCGAGCAGCAGCTGGCGGTCGAGGGCGTCCTTGCTGGACAGTGGCTGAGGATCGCGGTGCGGCGCACCCACAGGTCGGGGTCGCGGGCCCACGCCCGCATCCGGTCGGCCTCGCTGTCGGGATGGGCCCGCAGGATGTCCCCGACCCGGTGCGAGGCGATCTCGTCGACGTAGTCCCACCACGCGCCGGTCACGACGAGGTGCCGGAACAGCGGCACGCTGGCGACCTCCCGCGCCCACGCGCGGTAGGTGCGGTGCCCGCTGAGGGCCAGCGCGGCATACCGCTCCTCCCGGTATGCCGCGTCGTCCCAGAGGGCGCGCACGGTCGCCTCCCACTCCTGCCGGCTGGTGAGGCGGTGGGCGGGGTCGGCGAGGAGCGGGCGGAGGGTGGCACGCAGGACCGGTGCGGTCAGGCCGCGGAAGGGCATCGCGGACTTCATGTAGGCCTGCTGACCGGCGGCCCGGTCCGGGTCGGCGGCCTGCGCGAGCGCCGCGCGGACCGCGCCGACGAGCTCGGAGCGGGGCGCCGCCGGCGGCGTCGTCCGGGTGTCGGCCATGAGGCGCACAGTAGTGCCGAACTTTTTTCTGTCCACAGGCGGTGGACGGGCGTTTGTGCACCCCAGCAGGCGCGTCGCGGCGCGGTTCACGCGACAATTCACAGGGTTGTCCACACAGTGTGCACATCCGTCCACGGCGTGGCCCACACGTTGTCCCCAGCCTGTCCACAGGGCCGTGTTGAGGTGCCGGTGCCCGCGGAACTAGCGTGAACCGCGCGGGAGGAAAGCCGCGTGTCGGCGGCCGGTCAGGGGCGGTGTCAGACCACAGTGGTTACCTCTGGTCACAGGCTGCATCGCAGCGTCGTTCATGGTCTTCGAAGGGGCTCAGGTGTCGATCGCGGAGCTGGATGTCAGTGCCTACGGGGGGTCCTCCCCGGACGGCCCCGACATCGACCGGCTGCCCCCGCAGGACGTCCATGCGGAGCAGAGCGTCATCGGCGGCATGCTGCTGTCCAAGGACGCCATCGCCGACTGCGTCGAGACGGTCAAGGGCGTCGACTTCTACCGACCCGCCCACGAGCTGATCTACGACGCGATCCTCGACCTCTACGGCCGGGGTGAGCCGGCCGACGCGATCACCGTCGCCGACGAGCTGAGCAAGCGCGGCGACCTGCAGCGGGTTGGTGGGCAGGCGTTCCTGCACACCCTGATCCAGTCGGTGCCGACGGCGGCCAACGCCGGCTACTACGCCCAGATCGTCGCCGAGCGGGCCGTGCTCCGGCGGTTGGTCGAGGCCGGCACCCGCATCGTGCAGCTCGGCTACGCCCAGGGCGGCGGTGACGTCGAGGACATCGTCAACGCGGCGCAGGCTGAGGTCTACGCCGTGGCCGACAAGCGCGGCGGCGAGGACTACCACGTCCTTGGCGACATCCTCGAAGCCGCGGTCGACGAGATCGAGCACGCCTCGGGCAGCACCGGCGAGATGACCGGGGTGCCGACCGGCTTCACCGACTTCGACGCCCTGACCAACGGCCTGCACCCGGGCCAGATGATCGTCGTCGCGGCCCGACCTGCGGTCGGCAAGTCCACGTGGGCGCTGGACATCGCCCGGTCCGCGGCGATCAAGCACAAGCAGGCGACCGTCGTCTTCAGCCTGGAGATGAGCCGCACCGAGATCACCATGCGCCTGCTCTCGGCCGAGGCCGGCATCCAGCTGCAGCACATGCGCAAGGGCACCATGCGCGACGAGGACTGGACCCGCCTGGCTCGCACCATGGGCGACGTCTCCGACGCCCCGTTGTTCATCGACGACAGCCCCAACATGTCGCTGATGGAGATCCGGGCCAAGTGCCGCCGCCTCAAGCAGCGCAACAACCTGCGCCTGGTGATCATCGACTACCTGCAGCTGATGAGCTCGGGCAAGCGCGTCGAGTCCCGCCAGCAGGAGGTCTCGGAGTTCTCCCGTGCGCTCAAGCTCCTGGCCAAGGAGCTCGAGGTGCCGGTCATCGCGCTCTCCCAGCTCAACCGTGGCCCCGAGCAGCGCACCGACAAGAAGCCGCAGATGAGCGACCTGCGCGAGTCGGGCTCGATCGAGCAGGACGCCGACATGGTGATCCTGCTGCACCGCGAGTCCCTCTACGAGCGGGAGTCGCCGCGCGAGGGCGAGGCCGACCTGATCGTGGCCAAGCACCGTAACGGCCCCACCGACACCATCGTGGTGGCGTTCCAGGGCCACTACTCGCGCTTCACCAACATGGCGTCCAGCTTCTAGTCGGGGTTGGGGAACGACGTCCCATGGTGGGTGGGCGGTCAGCGCCGTGAACTCCTGCCCGCCCCGGCCGCTGCCGACGGCGGCGCAGGCCTCCGCTCGAGCCCGCCGCGTGGGGCTGCGTGTGGTCGGCTCGTTCTTCCTGGGGGCGGGCCTGCTGAGCCTGGTGGCCATCGCTGCGGGCCAGGTTGGTGCCACTCATGAGAGGGCCACGGTGGTGAAGGTTCGGCCCGCCGAGCCCGGTCAGACCGACGTTCAGCTGCTCGTGCGCACGGGGGACGGCAAAACCCGGATCGCCACCGCGGGTAGTGAGGATCCCAAGGACTACCGGGTCGGGCAGTCGGTGACGCTCTCCGTTCACCGCGGCCAGCGCACCGATGAGGACGACGTGACCTCCTCGCTGACCGGGTCCGGAGTCATGGTCGGCGGGGGTCTGCTGGCCTGGGTGATCTCGCTGGCCTTCCCGGACCCCCTCAAGCGCACTCGTCACGAAGTCGGATCCACCGCGGACGCGGACACATGACTCGGTCGACCCAGCGCCTGACTCCCCGGCCTGAGACCGCACGGGGGCGGCGATGAGCCCAGTGATGCGGCTTCGCCGAACACGCACACTGCTCACCCGATGGGCATGACCGCTCGGACGGCAGCGGCCGTTACGGGCACGGGCACCGTTGCTCCTGCGGCAACAACGCCGGCGTATCCGACCGATCGATCTCCGGGGTGGCGTTCGCTCCGACCGGGTTGGCCGCCGGCGCCTCAAGCGTGATGCCGGCCGGCACTGGCGTCGCGGACGTGAAGGGGCCGAGCCCGATCCCGACGGTGGCCAGGCTCGAGAGCAGGGCCACGGTCAACGCGGCCGCGATTAGCAGCGACGCCCCCACGGCTGCGGCCATCTGGCGCTGCGTCCACCCCACGACAGACCCCCACGCGCTATCGGGCCACGGGAGTTCCGGGCCCGGCGCCAGTATGTCCCGCAGCGTCGCGGCGAGCATCCCGTGAACCCCCGGGGCGGCACACCCCTGACCTGACGGTGGCGTCACAGGAAGCCTCCAACGCGGGAGGCCGTGCGGACGACGCAGGTGACTGCGGCGTTCTCCGTGCATTCACCGGTGGCGCGGGCCCCCGGGCCGGTTGCCGCGGATGGTGGTTCCGGCCCTGCGTGGCCCATGATCAGGAGGGGCACGGGAACGAGGGGGGCACGTGAGCGAACAGTCAGCGATAGGTGTCGTGACGCCGGTGGCTGAGCCAAGTCGTCGACGCCGCTGGTTCGCCGTCGCCGCGGCCGCTGCGCTGACGGTCCTGGCAGGCACCACTTGGGCGTTGACGGCTCCGACTGCCCACGTGGCCGTGCCCGGCCGGAACGCCAGTCCCGAACAGGTCGTCCGCGCCTACCTCGATGCGTCGAACGCGCACGACGTCGGGACGATGAATGGCCTAACCGCAGGTTCCGGCATGGTCCCCGAGAGCCGGTTCCGGCCCACTTGGCTGGTGAGCCGGGTCAGGACCTACCCGCCGCGACCGGACGGTGGGCCCGGCTCGGCCTGGACCGGCTGGCACCAGGTCGTCAACGTCAGCGTCGACATGCTCGTGCTCAAGGGCCACGACCTGAACTTCCCCGACCACACCCCGGCCACCTGGGGCTACATCCTCGCGCGGCAGAGCGACCGGGACCCGTGGCGGATCATCGACCAGGGCGTGGGGTGAGGCAGCGCGCTGCCCGGTCGTCCTCCACGCGGCGTGCCCGGAACCGTGCATTCACCGGTGGCGCGGGCCCCGGCCGGTCGCCACTCTGGCCCCGAAGGACCTGACCCCAGAGGAGGCCGAGGCCATGGTGTACGTCTCCGGGTTCTGGCCGGTGCTGTTGGCGGGCCTGGTCGGCTCGTTCGCCCACGAGGGGATCCGGGTGCTCTCGGCCTACGTCGACGGCTTCCGCCCGGGCGCGGTCGAGCTGATCTGGTCCGTGGCGCTGCTTGCCGCGGGGGCCTTCGGGGTGCTGGTCTACGGCACCGGCAGGGTGGCCTTCGTCGAGGTCGCACAGCTCGGGGTGAGCATCCCGGCGATCGTCTCGCTGGGCTTCCGCGCCGCGACGCCGCAGAGCCTGCGCGCCGAGCCGGAGGGCGCCGGCTACCCGCGGTGGGCGAACTACCTCGCCTGGCGGTTCTGACCACCGCACGCCGTGACGGCGGCTGGACCCGGCCGGCACCGCCTCCCGTCGACGGGCCTGTCGACGGGCAGGTGACCCGAACATGGGGCACGATCGGCACCGTCATCAGGGGATCCGGCCGGGCACGCTGCCCGGGAGAGGTGGGGGACATGGCTTCGTGGCCGAGTGGGATCGGGGCGATCACGCTGTTCGTGGAAGACCTCGAGGAGGCGAAGCGGTTCTACGGCGAGGTCTTCGGCCTGCCGGTGATGTTCGAGGACGACAACTCGGCCGTGTTCAGCTTCGGCAACACGATCATCAACCTGCTGCGGACCAGCGCGGCCGACGAGCTCATCGAGCCCGCCGTCGTGGCCCCGCGCGAGTCCGGGTCCCGGGCCCAGTTCAGCATCGAGGTCGATGACGTCGACGGGATGTGCGAGGAGCTGGCGGCCAAGGGTGTGAAACTGCTCAACGGCCCGATGGACCGGCCCTGGGGCCTGCGCACAGCCAGCTTCGTCGACCCCGGTGGCCACATCTGGGAGATCGGCCACTCACTTCGGGCCTGATGGCCGAGGGGGGAGGCGCACGATGGCTCCTTGCCCTGCTGGCGGACGGGTGAGGGCCGGGACAGCGCGCAGCGAACCCTGTTGCCGCACGGCCGCCCCGGCGCTGACACTCGGGACATGCCGAGCGCGTCCCACCTCCTGGCCTTCGCGGCGATGGCTGCGGTCATCGTCGCGGTGCCGGGCCCCAGCCTGCTGTTCACCATCGGCCGTGCGCTGACGGTCGGCCGCCGCCCCGCCCTCTTCACCGTCCTCGGGAACGGGCTCGGGCTCCTGGTGCAGGTGGCGTTCGTGGCCGCCGGCCTGGGCGCGGTGCTCGCGGCGTCGGCCACGGCATACCTGGTGGTCAAGCTGCTCGGCGCGGCCTACCTGCTCTGGCTCGGGGTGAGTGCACTGCGCCACCGGCGCGACCTGTCCGACGCCCTGGGCGAGGGGCGCGCCGAACCGGTCACGGCGGCGTGGCCCAGCCTGCGCACCGGGCTGCTGGTCGGGGTCACCAACGCCAAGACGATGGTCTTCCTGTCCTCGCTGCTACCGCAGTTCGTCGACCCCGGGGCGCCGGCCGCTGCACAGATGCTCCTGCTCGGCGCGCTCTTCGCGACCATGGCGGTCGTCGGTGACAGCACGTGGGCGCTGGCTGCCGGCCGCGCCCGCGCGTGGTTCGGGAGGCGCCCACGCCGGCTCGAGGCGGTCGGCGGTGCCGGCGGCGTCATGATGATCGGGCTCGGTGTCACCGTGGCCCTCACGGGCCGGCCCGACTGACTGGCCCCGGAGACAAAGGCCGGACCTTCGTCCGGCGGCCAGGACCACCCTGGACGTCAGGATGCTCCTGTCGGGACATGGGACGGGGGAGCGGCATGGGTGCGCGAGCCAAGCAGGGGCGCAGGCCGTGGTGGCGGGGTCGGATCGTCCGTTGGCTGCTGGTGCCCCTCGCGCTGGTCGTCGGCTTCTTCGTGATGGCGATGCGCAGCGGCTCCACGACGCTGGTCGACGTGCTCCGGCAGGGCAACAAGCGGGTCCTCAACCCGTTCATGCTGCAGCTGGCCGGCCGGCGGCACTGGTACGCCGCCCGGGTCGAGCACGTCGGTCGCCGGTCGGGTCGCCCTTACGCGACCCCAGTCGTCGCGGAGCCGATCGAGGGTGGCTTCGCGATCCCGTTGCCCTATGGCACCGAGGTGGACTGGCTGCGCAACGTCCTGGCGGCCGGCGAGGCGACGGTCGTCCTCGACGGCGTGCGGCACGAGGTCACGCAGCCGGTGGTCGTGCCGACCGAGGCGGTCCTCGCCGACGTGCCTCCGGACTGGGGCACCAGGACCCGGATCTACCGGATCCACGACTGGCTGCGGGTCAGCGAGACCCCCACGGCCTGAGCTGCCCTCAGACCCAGTGGTTGTCGTGCCGGAGGAAGAACTCGGTGCGCTCCTGGTCGGTCATCGCCTCCCGCCGGGCGGCGTCGAACAGCGTCTCGAAGTAGTCCTCGCGCGGCGCGCCCGGCGCGAACAGCAGCAGCATCGACGCGGGCTCGCCCGACTCGTTGCGGAACCCGTGGATGCCGCCGACCGGGACGTAGAGGAAGTCCCCGGCGGTCGCGTCGACCCACTCGTTGCCGTCGAAGAGGCGCACCGTGCCCGAGAGGATGAAGAACGACTCCGACAGGGTCCGGTGGAAGTGCGCGTCCGGGCCACTGACGTGCGGGCCGAAGTCCCAGCGGTAGAGCCCGAACTCGCCGCCGGTCTGCGCGCTCGTCGCCAGGTAGTGCACCCGGTTGCCGCCCGTCTGGCCCAGCTCGGGCTCCTGCCCGGCCGGCCTCATCCAGGCGCTGACCTCTCCGCCCTCACCGTGGTAGCGCTCCGGGGGGTACGACATGCCTGCTCCTCTCGTCGGTCTCCGGGCAGTCTGGCGCTCAAACCCAGATGGCGCACGGGATCTCGTCGCTGAACCGCTCCGGCCGCGAGGGCAGGGAGCGGGCCAGCCCCGCGGCATACCGGGTGGCGGTCCAGGCCGCCGCGGCCGCGTCGAGCACGTCGTCGACCGCGGCAAGCGTCCCGGCCACCCCGAGGTCGTCCGGGACCGGTATGCCGTGCCGTACCAGCAGCTCCCGCCTCACCTGGGCGCCGGCCCAGGTCTTCTTGCCCGCCGCCAGCGGCGAGCCGGCCATGGTGGCGAAGCTGAGCTCGGGGTGGACCTCGAGGACGACCGGGGGCCGGCCGGCGCGGACGAACGCGTCGACCTCGAGGACCTTGGTGCGCAGCGCGAAGGCCTGACGGGACAGGCCCTCCCCGGCCAGCTCGCGGTTGACCGCGACGGCCTCGGCGAAACTCTCTGCGAGCAGGGCCGGCCGCACCGGCGTCATGAACAGGGACTGCCAACGCGGGCCAAGAGCCTTGCGCGCCAACACATCCGCCTGACGGCGCCCGGCGTCCGGCAGCCCGATCGGGATGTCGATGCCGATGGCGGCCAGCTCACTGCCGGCCTTCGCGGAGGCGATCAGGGCCTCGATCGTCACGCCATGGTGCGCCTCGACCCGGCCGCCATCGCCGCTTCGGCCGTCGTCGACCGTGATGCCGACCCAGCCGGTGCGGCACCCGTCGACGCCGAGGACGCGAGCGGTCACCGGGTCTTCCTACCAGCCCCGCCGGGGCTGACGCCGCCCGCGGACGGTGCGGCGCGGCATACCGGGAACCAAACGCCCGCGGGGCACATCAAGGTGAGCACCTACCTCACCGGCCACCGGCCGGCACCAACCTCGGAGCGTTGTCCCAGATGAAGATTCCCTCGATCGCGATCAAGCTCGTCGTGCTCGTCGCGGTGGTCGCCGCCGTCGTCACCGGCGGCATGATGCTCACCTCGTTCGACCGGACGCAGGGCGGTGAGATCGCGGTCGTGCGCAACGGCGGGCCGTTCGACAACAACCGCATCCGCCAGATCATCCAGCCGGCGTCGGCCCGGACCTACACGGGCCTGTTCTCCGTGTCGCACAAGTACCCCTCGCAGCAGCGGTTCTACACGATCACCTCCGACTCCAAGCGCGGCGACCGGGCCGGCGTCGACGTCGAGAACGACCCGACCGCCGACGGCGTCGAGATCGGCATCGAGGGCACGATCTACTTCACCCTCAACACCGACGGCTCGACGCTGAAGGCGTTCGACGACAAGTACGGCACCCGCAAGTACCAGGGGCTCGACGGGCAGTACCGCGCGGCGTGGGACGGCGACGAGGGCTGGAACTCCTTCCTCGACGCCATCGTGCGACCGGTCATCAGCAACGACCTGCGCCAGCAGATCGGTGACTTCCGGTGCGCCGAGCTGCAGGCCTCGTGCGCGCTCGTCCAGAGCGGCGCCCAGCAGGCGGCCAACCCCTCGGCGGCTGCCGCGGTGTTCACCGGTGCCGCCGGTCGGCAGAACAACGTGAACATCCAGAAGATCCAGGAGGCGATCAACACCTCCCTCGAGGACGACCTGACCTCGACCCTGGGCGGCAAGTTCGTCACCAACGTGCGCTTCAACCTGGCCAAGATCACCCTGCCGGTGAAGGTCCAGAACGCCATCGACGACGCCCAGGCCGAGTTCGCCGGGGTGTCCAAGTCGCAGGCCAAGGTCGCCCAGGCCAAGGCGGAGGCGGCGGCCAACGAGCAGCGCCAGAACGGCTACCTCAAGTGCCCGGCCTGCGCGACGATCGACACCCTCAAGGCGATCCCGCCGACGGTGACGACGTTCGCCCCGGGCGCCGGCTTCGCGATCACCCAGCCCGGCAAGTGAGGCCCTGGCCGGTGACCCCGACCGGCTGACCGCAGGCGCCGGTCCGGACCGCTCCCGAGCGGGCCCGGACCGGCGTACTGTCGAGGGGACGGGACCGCGCAGGTCCCACGACGGAGCCGACGATGTCCGACAAGTCCCCGCGTCACACGATGACGAAGAAGACCGGCAAGTCCATCAAGGAAAAGCGCGCCGAGAAGAAGGCCAAGGCCTCCACCGAGGCGAGCCACGAGTTCATCGCGGGGGCCCGGAAGCGCTGAGCAGCCCCGCCACCGCGGCGATGTCGGCGGGCCCGACGCGGCAGCACCCGCCGACCGCCGACGCGCCCGCGGCCAGCCAGCCGGCCACCTGCCCGGCGGTGAAGGCGGACGCACCGGTCCACGCACGCGCCCGGGCGTCCCAGCCCTCCCCGCTGTTGGGGTAGGCCAGCACCGGCTTGCCCGAGGCGGCCGCCGCGACCGGGACCAGGTCGGCCACCTCGCCCGGTGCCGTGCAGTTGACCCCGACGGCGACGACCGCCGCCACGTCCCGGGCCATCGTGAAGGCCTCCGCCGGGTCCTCGCCTCGCCGGGTCCGCCCGCCGGCGCAGGTCACCGACAGCCAGGCCGGTATGCCGTCCAGCCGGCTGAGCTCCTCCAGCAGCGCCTCCACCTCGGCCAGGCACGGGATCGTCTCGACCGCGAGGACGTCGGCGCCGGCCTCGGCCAGCACCTCCAGCCGGGGCCGGTGGAAGGCCCGCAGCCCCTCGACGCCGAGGTCGTAGGCGCCGGTGTACTCCGAGCCGTCGGCGAGGGACGCGCCGTACGGGCCGACGGAGGCGGCGACGAGGAGGTGGCTGCGCGACGGCATACCGGAGCGGGCACGGTCGGCCAGCTCGACGCTGCGGCGCATCAGCGCCGCCGCCTCGGCGCGGTCCAGTCCCGCGCGCGCGAACCCGGCGAAGCTGGCCTGGTAGCTCGCGGTCGTGGCGACCCGGGCGCCGGCGGCGTAGAAGGCGCGGTGCGCAGCCACCACGGCGTCCGGGTCGTCGGCCAGCAGCCGGGCCGACCACAGCGCGTCGGACAGGTCGTGCCCCTGTGCCTCGAGCTCGGTGGCCAGGCCGCCGTCCAGCACCAGGGGGCCGGCGGCCAGTGCTGCGGCGAAGGCGGTCTCCACCCGCCCATCCTCGCCCAGACCGGGACCCTTGGTGGTTGCGGGTCGGCGGCGCCCCGCGTCAGGCTCGAAGGCACGAGACCACGACGGAGGTGTCCTGACATGGCGGTGTGCGAGGTCTGCGGGAACGACTACTACATGTCCTTCGAGGTGCGCACGGTCAGCGGCCAGGTGCACATCTTCGACTCGATCGAGTGCGCGGCGCACCGGCTCGCCCCGGTGTGCGAGCACTGCCGCTGCCGGATCCTCGGCCACGGCGTCGAGGTCGAGGGCCAGCTGTTCTGCTGCGCGCACTGCGCCCGGGACAGCGGGGCGCCCGAGGGCACGGCGATCCGCGACAGCGTCGGGGCGCACCCGGTCAGCTGAGCCGCAGGGTCCGGGCGGCCTCAGAGGTCGAGGGCGTAGACCTCGCCCTCGCGGTGGAATCCGATGCTCTCGAAGTAGGGCTCGACCATCCCCGGCGGCGTCAGCACGCGGCGGAAGCCGTGGTCGCGGAACAGGCCGCTGCGCCGGTAGACGAACTCGCCCGGGGCGAAGTCGCGGAAGCGCGGGGTGACGTAGTCGAGGTCGACCTGCGCCACGCCGCCGCCGGCGTCCCGGGCCAGCACCACGCCGACCGTCTCGTCGCCGAGCAGCACGAGGAAGGCTGCGCGTCCCGGCAGCTCGGGGTCGTAGACCATGTCCGGGTTGAACCGGCGGATGTCGCCCTCGTGGATCCGCAGGAAGTGCCGCAGGTACTCATCGCGCGGCGCCACCTCGAGCACCGTGTAGGCCGCCGAGTCGTGCCGGTTGGCGAGCATCCGGCGCAGGTAGACGACGTTGATGACGGCCAGGGTGACGTTGAGGCCGACCATCGGCCAGACGCCGACGATGGCGTTGTAGGTGATGAGGATCAGGCAGCCCAGGAGGTTGAGCGCCCTCAGCCGCAGGATCCGGGTCTGCAGCAGCGACCAGACGAGGACCGCCGACCCGACCCAGCCCAGGATCTCGAGCCACGCCATGTCCCGGAGGGTATCGCGCAGCCTCCGCCCGCAGGTCGGCCCCGGTCCCAGCGGGGTTCAGCCGGCCCTGCGCACGTTGGCGCCGCCGGGAGGCCGGTTTCCGGGGCCGTCAGCGACAACACCGTGCGCAAAGGGTGGGGTCAGGCGTGGGTGACGGCCTCGGTGAGCTGGTCGAGCATCCAGTCGAGGTCGTCGGCCTCGATGACGATCGGCGGGGCGAGCCGGATCGTCGAGCCGTGGGTGTCCTTGGCCAGGACGCCGCGGGACATCAGGCTCTCGCACAGCTCCCGGCCGGTCATCAGGTCCGGGTCGACGTCGATGCCGGCCCACAGCCCGACGGTGCGCACCGCGGTGACCCGGTCGCCGACGAGGGCGTCGAGCCGCTCGCGCAGCCGCTCCCCGAGCTCGGCCGCCCGCGCCTGGTACTCCCCGGTCTCGAGCAGCCCGACGACGGCGTGCCCGACGGCGCACGCGAGGGGGTTGCCGCCGAAGGTCGAGCCGTGGGTGCCGGGGGTGATGACACCGAGGACCTCCTGGCGGGCCACCAGCGCCGAGACCGGCACGATGCCGCCGCCGAGCGCCTTGCCGAGGACGTAGGCGTCGGGCACGACACCTTCGAGCTCGCAGGCGAACGTCGAGCCGGTGCGCCCCAGGCCGGACTGGATCTCGTCGGCCACGAGCAGCACGTCGGCCGCGGTGCACAGCTCGCGCACCTCGGCGAGGTAGCCCGGAGGCGGGATGTGGACCCCGGACTCGCCCTGCACCGGCTCGAGCAGCACCGCCACGGTGGTCTCGTCGATCGCGGCACCCAGGGCGGCGGCGTCGCCATACGGGACGATGCGGAAGCCGGGGGTGAACGGGCCGAAGCCGGCCCGGGCCACCGGGTCGGTGGAGAAGCTGACGATCGTCGTGGTGCGGCCGTGGAAGTTGCCCTCGGCGACGATGATCGTCGCCTGGTCCGGCGCGACCCCCTTGACGTCGTAGCCCCACTTGCGGCTGACCTTGATCGCCGTCTCGACGGCCTCGGCGCCGGTGTTCATCGGCAGGACGAGGTCCATCCCCGCCAGCGCGGCGAGGTCGCGGCAGAACGGGCCGAGCTGGTCGTGGTGGAACGCCCGGCTGGTCAGGGTGACCCGCTCGAGCTGCTCGCGGGCGGCGTCGAGCAGCACCGGGTGCCGGTGGCCGAAGTTCAGGGCGGAGTAGCCGGCCAGGCAGTCCAGGTAGCGCCGCCCGTCGACGTCGGTGACCCACGCCCCCTCGGCCTCGGCGATGACGACCGGCAGCGGGTAGTAGTTGTGCGCCGCGACCCGCTCGTCGAGGGCGATGTCGCGCGCGGTCAGCGAGACGGGGTCAGCCATAGGTCGCGAGGTCATCTGGTCCTCCGTAGTCGCCGCCGGGCGTCACGATGGTCCCAGCATCCCCGGCGATGATCGCCTGCGCATCCTCCAGCCGCCCGATCGCGGCCATGTCGCCGGTGAGCTCGACGAAACGGCACACCGCGTCGACCTTGGGACCCATCGAGCCCGCCGCGAACGACTCCCGGCGCAGCGCCCCCGGCGTGACCCGCAGGATCGGCGTCGCGTCGGGGGTGCCGAAGCTCCGCTCGACGTGCGGGACGTCGGTGAGGATGAGCAGCACGTCGGCCTCGAGCGCCTCGGCCAGGACGGCGGCGGTCAGGTCCTTGTCGACCACCGCCTCGACGCCGGCGAGCTTGCCCCTCTCGTTGCGGATGACCGGCACCCCACCCCCGCCGGCGCAGACGACGACGGCGCCGCTGCCCAGCAGCAGCCGGATCAGCCGGGTCTCGATGACCCGCTGCGGGGTGGGGGAGCCGACGACCCGCCGCCAGGCGTCCTCGCCGCCGTCCTGGTGCACCGTCCACCCGCGCGCGGCGGCCAGACGCTCGGCCTCGGCCCGGGGGTAGACCTCGCCGACGAACTTGGTCGGGTGGGCGAACGCCGGGTCGTGGGCCATCACCAGGGTCTGGTTGATGATGCTGGCGACCTGCCGTCCGGGCAGGGCGTTCTGCAGCGCCTGGAGCAGCCAGTAGCCGATCATCCCCTGGGTCTGGGCGCCCAGGACGTCGAACGGGTAGGGCGTGGTCAGGTGCGGGTCGGAGGCGCTCTGCATCGCCAGGACCCCGACCTGCGGGCCGTTGCCGTGGGTCAGCACGAGCTCGTGGTCGTGGGCCAGCGGCGCCAACGCGTGCACCGCACGGTCGACGTTGGCGACCTGGGTGGCGGCGTCCGGCTTCTCCCCGCGCCGCAGCAGCGCGTTGCCGCCGAGCGCCGCCACGATCCGCATCTAGATGCCGTCCCGGTCCACCGGGCAGGTCATGCACCGCGGTCCGCCGCGACCGCGGCCGAGCTCGCTGCCCTGGATCGTCACGACCTCCAGGCCGTTGCGGCGCAGGTGGGTGTTGCTGGTGACGTTGCGCTCGTAGGCGATGACCACGCCGGGGGTCACCGTCAGCACGTTGCACCCGTCGTCCCACTGCTCGCGCTCGGCGGCGCGCACGTCCTGGGTGGGGGTGAGCACCCGGATGTCGTCCAGCCCCAACGCGTTCGCGATGGCCCGGTGCATCTCCTCGGGCGGGTGGTCGGTCACCTTGAGCTCCTTGTCGGAGTCCCCGGGCTCGATCGTGTATGACGCGAGCATCCCCAGGCCGGCGTACTTCGTGAACGTGTGCTCGTCGACCATGGTCATCACCGTGTCGAGGTGCATGAACGCCCGGGCCTTGGGCAGCACCAGCGCCACGATCTGCGTCGCCGCACCGGCCGCGAACAGCTCGTGGGCGAGCCGCTCGACCGCCTGCGGGGTGGTCCGCTCGCTCATCCCGATGAGCACCGCGCCGCGGCCGATGACCAGGACGTCGCCGCCCTCCATCGTGGCCGGGCCGCCCTCCGTCCCGCCGGACCAGACGTGGAAGCCGGCATCACCGAACTCGGGGTGCCAGCGGTAGATCGCCTCGTAGTGCAGCGACTCGCGCTGCCGGGCCTTCTTGCTCATCGAGTTGATCGCCACGCCGTCGTAGACCCAGCAGGAGGTGTCGCGGGTGAACAGGTGGTTGGGCAGCGGCGCCAGCAGGAAGTCGTCGAGGTCCATGGCGTGGAAGGCCACCGACTTCGGCTCGTCCATGCGCTCGAGCGCCTCGCGCTTGGTGATGCCGCCGATGAGCATCTCGGTCAGGTCGTCGGCGTCCATCGCCTCGACCATGTCGCGCACGGGCTCCAGCGCCATCGGGCCGTACACCCGCTCGTCGAGCACGTGCCCCACGACGTGGTCGCGCGCCTCGGGGACGGCCATCGACTCGCGCAGCAGGTGGTCGAAGTAGACGACCTCGACGTCGAGCTCGCGCAGCGCCTCGGCGAAGCCGTCGTGCTCCTGCTTGGCGCGCTTGACCCACAGCACCTCGTCGAAGAGCAGGTCGTTCTTGTTGGTCGGCGTCAGCCGCTTCAGCTCCAGGTCGGGCCGGTGCAGGATGGCCCGGCGCAACCTTCCGACCTCGGAGCCGACGTAGTACCTGCTGCCCATCACTGCCTCCGGGGTTCGGTCATGTGCTGGCGTCGGGAGAGGTAGACCGGGACGCCCAGCAGGCCGGCAGCGCCGGCCATGAGGAACGGTCCCCAGACCACCCACCAGCTCCCGCCAGTGTTGCGCGAGTAGTAGATGAACGCGATCGAGAAGACCAGCGCCAGGGCGGCGACCACGAGGTCGCGCCACAACCGGGCGGGCTGGACCCGGTGGTCGTCGTGCCAGCGCCACTTCAGCTGGGCGAGCGCCGAGAAGGCGTAGGGCACGGCGGAGGTGATGCCGGTCATCAGCACGAGGGTGGTGAAGACGTCAGCCCCGGTGGTGCCCAGGTAGCTGACGACCGTCGCCGCGGAGGCCAGCGCGGTCGAGGCGACGATCCCGAAGGCCGGGACCCGGCGCCCGGACATCCGCCTGAACGATGCCGGGAAGAGCCCGTCGCGCGCGGCGGCCAGGGGCATCTCGGCGCAGATCATCGTCCAGCCGTTGAGGGCCCCGAGGCCGGAGATGATCACGGCGACCGCCACGAGGTTGCCCGCCCACGTGCCCCCGCCGGCCATCTGGTTGAACGCCACCGAGTAGGACGCCTGGTTCTCCGGCCTGGCCAGCTGGCTCGCCGGCAGGATCCCGAAGATCGCCGTCATGGACAGCAGGTAGACCACGGCGCTCGCCAGGGTGCCGAAGACCGTCGCGCGCGGGATGTTGCGCTCGGGGTTGCGGACCTTGCCGGCCGCGACGGCAGCGGTCTCGACGCCGAGGTAGCTGAACAGGCAGATGGCCATGGCCCCGCCGATGGCCGCCACGTTCGACTTCCCGCTGACGTTCCATGGCGTGAAGTTGGCGGTGTTGATGAAGAACAGGCCGGCGGTGGACATCACGAGCAGCGGCAGGAACTTCAGCACCGTGGTCACGACCTGGAAGGCGCCCATGTTGCGCACCCCGGTCAGGTTGACCGCGGCCGGGACCCACAGGCCCGCCAGGGCGATGACGATCGACCACCCGGTCACGCTGTCCTTGTTGACGAACTGCTCGACGTAGAAGACCCAGCCGACGACGATCGCGGCGTTGCCGGCCCAGGCGCTGATCCAGTACGACCACGCGTTCGCGAAGCCGACGCCGTTGCCGAACGCTGCGCGGGCGTAGCCGTAGGGGCCACCGTCCGCGGGCATCCGCCGGGACAGCGCGGCGAACAGCAGCGCCAGCGCCAGGGCGCCGACCGTGGTCAGCGCCATGGCGAACAGGCTGATCGGGCCGTAGGAGGCCAGCGAGTACGGGAGGCTGAAGATGCCGACCGCGATGATGCTGCCGATGATCAGCGCCGTCGACTGGGACAGGCCGAGAGCGCGCTCGGCCGGGGCGGTGGCGGGCCGCTGTCGGGGGACGGTGTCACGGGCCACAGGACCTCCCGGGGCGCTCGGCACCGGCCCACGCGAGGGCCGGTCCCACTGCGATGGTGCCGCGCCGGGTCGGCGCCCGGGGTGCCGAAGGTCCTCCCCGCGGCCGGTAGGAGGCCGCGGTCAGTTGGGAGGCGCGCGGTCGGTGGGTGCCGGTCAGAGGACGCGGCCGAGTCGGGTCCGTGCAGCCAGCAGCCAGCCGAGGGCGAAGCAGCCCAGCACCCCCACGACCAGCAGGAAGGCCGCCTTGGCCTCGGCGACCACCGGCACCGGCCGCAGCAGCACGGCCATCCCCACCAGCACCGGCCCCTGGATCAGGAAGGCGGCATAGGCACCGCGCGACGCCCGTTGCCACCGCACGCTGCGGGAGCGCAGGTGGCCCTGCGCCCACCCCAGCATGACGACCGGGCCGCAGACGGTCAGCGTCCCGCCGGCCACGGCCACCCCGGCCGCCGGCCAGCTCCACCCGCCGGCCAGCGCGTCGCGGACGCCGAGCTGGTCGGCGAGCAGGATGAGCGTCATGGTCGCCACCACGGCGACGGCCGCGACCCGCAGGCACCCCCGCTGTATGCCGGGTGGCACGGTGTCCAGCCAGCCGTGCCGGGAGGCGAGGATGCCCAGGCTGAACAGCGCGATGCACTCGGGCCACTGCCACAGGTGCAGGCCGCCGGGCTGGGCGCTGTCCAGCGGGAGGACCAGGCGCACGAGGAAGGTCGCCACGGCGACGAGCGCGCAGAGGACGACGAGCGTGCGGCCGGTGGGTGCGTGCGCGGCGGGACGGCGCGAGGGCGCACCCGCCCGCAGCCGCACCCAGCCGGCATACGCGGTGGAGAACATCAACAGCACGAGGAGGAACCACAGCGGCCCGGTGTCCAGGAACGGGTCGGCGCCGGCGAAGTCCTGCCACCACGAGAGGTGCTGCCCGCTGAGCCACCGGTCGAGGGCCCAGACCACCGTCGGCCACAGCACGAACGCGTAGACCGCCCACGGCACGCCCAGGCGCCAGGCCCGGTCGCGCAGGAACGCCGAGGTCCCCTTGCGCTCCAGAGAGCCCGGCGTGAACAGGCCGGAGACCAGGAACAGCAGGGCGATGAGGAAGAAGGCGACCGGGACGACGAGGACCAGCAGCACCGAGACCGTCAGCGAGGACAGGCTGGTCTCCCGGAAGTCCTGGTAGGGCCAGGAGAAGACGTCGGTGTAGCTGAGGACCGCGTGGCCGGCGATGATCCCGGCGACCAGCACGACCTTGAGGTTGTCCAGCGGGGCCGACCTCGGTGCAGCGCCCATGCTGCGATGGTGCGGCCGGCGGGGCGGCGGCGGTGGAGGCCAAGGTCCTTCGGGCGCCCCCGGGGGTGGGGACGACGGTCAGACCAAGCGGCCGAGGGCGGTGCGCCGGACCAGCAGGCTGCCGACGTCGAAGCAGGCCAGCACCCCTCCGACGGCGACGACCAGGGCCTTGACCTCGGCCGGAGCCGGCACCGGCCGAAGCAGCACCGCCAGCCCGACCAGCACCGGGCCCTGGAGCAGGTACGCCGCGTAGGCGCTGCGCCCGGCCCGCTGCCACATGGCCCCGGCGCCGCGCAGGTGCCGCTGCCCCACGGCCAGCAGCCAGATCGGCCCGCACACGGTGAGGGTGGCCTCCAGGGCGGCGACGCCGAGTGCGGGCAGGTTCCAGCCGCCGGCCAGGTCCGTGCCGGTGATCCGGTCCGGTCCCACCGCCACGACCAGGACGATCGCGGCGGCCGCGCCCGCGACGACCGCCCTGCCGGCTCCACGCCGGATGCCGGGCGGCACGGCCACCAGCCAACCGTGCCCGGAGGCGATGGTCCCCAGGGCGAACAGCCCGGCGCACTCGGGCCACTGCCACACCTGCAGCCCGGCGACCTGGGTGGTGTCCAGGGCGAGGCGGAGCCGGACGAGGAACGTGGCGGCGGCGACCCCTGCCACGAGCAGCGCCACCGTGCGGCCGGCCGGCGCGGTGCCGCGCCGTGCGCGCGGTGAGGCGGCGGCGGTGCCCCACCACACGGCATACCCGGTGGAGAACAGCAGCAGGACCGGCAGGAACCACAACGGGCCCGTGTCCAGGGGCGGGACGAGGCGGCGCATGTCCTGCCACCACGTCGCCGTCGAGCCGCGCAGGCCGCGGTCGAGCCAGTGCAGCATCGTCGGCTGGAGCAGGAGGGCGAAGGCCGCCCACGGGACGCCGAGGCGCAGCACGCGGTCGCGCAGGAAGCGGCGGGTGCCCTTGCGCTGCAACGAGTCCGGGGTCAACAGGCCGGAGATGAGGAAGAGCAGGGCGATGAGGAAGACGGCGAACGGCCCGACGACGGCCAGCACGACGACCTGGGTCGTGTCGGCGAGGGAGGTCTCGCGGTAGTCCTGGTAGGTCCAGCCGAACTCGCCGCTGTAGCTCAGGATGCCGTGGCCGGCGACGATCCCGGCGACGAGCAGCGTCCTGAGGTTGTCCAGGTACGGCCACCGCGCCGGGGCGGTGCTCATGGTCGGACCATGGGCAGCGGGCGGGTGCTCCCGGACGTGGTCGGGGTGGGCGCAGCCGGAGCCGGGGCGGACGGGCCCAGGGTGGTGGTGGGGCCCGGCGTCGTGGAGTCGGGTGACGACGTCGACGGCGACGACGTGCTGCCCCCGGCGACGACCGGGATCGAGGTGGTGAAGACGCCGTCGGTGTCGCGGCAGACCCGCCCGGTCGGCGGGTCCTTCTCGATGGTGCGCCCGTTGATGACCGTCACGTCGTCGTAGGCCGGGCGGCCCTCGATCAGGTTGCGGTAGGTGTAGCGCACCAGGGAGGTCAGGTCGCAGCCCTGGCCGAACACCGCGACGTCGAACGCGTAGGGCTGACCGGTCAGCTCGCCGTCGGTGCCCTCGGCGATCAGGTGGCTGACGGTGCCTCCGCCGGTGAACGTCCCGACGCCGATCCTGTTGCCCTCCAGCTCGTCGGAGTGCATGTGCCCGTTGACGAGGACACCAGCGTCCTTGACGCCCTTGACGGCCGAGGGCTCGTGCGAGACGACGATGTCGGGCACGTCGCGCCCGGCGAACGTGCGGTTGAACGCGTCCACCGACGGCTGCTGCTTCCCGGCGTTGTTGCGGTTGTCGTCACCGAACCAGCGCGGGTCGTTGAAGCCGGCGACCTGGACCCCGTTGACGGTGGCCTCGGTGAACGACTGTCCGTCGGGCTGGAGCAGGATCACGTTGGGGATCCTCCCCAGCCGGCGCAGGATGGCGTCGTCGGTGCGGCTGTTGGCGTCGTGGTTGCCCCGCACGAAGATGTACGGCACGCCGAGCTGGGCGATCGAGCGGAACAGGCCACCGGCCTCGGCCTCGGCGACGCTGCCGAAGTTCGTCAGGTCGCCGCTGTCGATGACGGCGTTGACCTGCTCGTCCTTGATGACCTGCGCCATCACCGGGTACTGGTTCGCCCCGTGGATGTCGGACACGAGCAGGAACCGGGCGGCCGCCGGCTCGCTCACGGCCTGTGGCGCGAACTTCTCCTGGAGCGCCTGGCTGAGCGCGAGGAGGTTCTGGATGTAGGGCGTCGCCTGGTTGGCCCGCGCCTCGACGTCCCCGAGCAGCCCGGCGTTGCGGCGCAGGGTGCCGAGCAGGCCGCTGGCCCGGAAGCTGGCGAGGTGATCCGGCTGGTAGGTGTCCCACATCCCGAGGCCCGTGCCGCCGACGGCGACGACCACGGCGACTCCGGTGGCGGTGAGCTGCCGCCAGGACGGGCGTCGGCGGCGGCCGACGGTCACCAGGGCGACGGTGACCAGGCCGACGCCCAGCGCCCCGGCGCCGAAGCGCAGGCTGACCCCGGTCACGGCCGCCCCGACCGCCGAGCTGATCTCGGCGCTGGACGGCCGCAGCGACCGGATCGACACGCTGCGCTCGTCGAAGACGTCGGTGATGTTCTCCTTCACCTCGATGGTGGCGTCGACGCCCGGAGCCGGCAGCGCGCTGCGGAACTCCAGGTCGATGTCGCCGAAGGAGGTCGGGCCGTGCAGCGTCGAGGTGAGGGTGGGCAGCCCGGACAGGCGGACGGCGGCCCGGTAGTGGTTGGTGGCCACCATGGTCGGGAAGAGGCTCGTGGTGGCCACGCCGCCGGCGTAGCAGGCCGCGGTCAGCCCCAGCACGGCCAGCACCCGGGGGGCCCAGCGGCGCAGGCGCGGGCCGGCCCACCGCACACCGGCCCACCGCGCGCCGGCCGCCTGCCGCCGCGCCGGGCCCCGCGCTGCACGAGTCGTCCGGCTGCGCCCCATGCCCTCACTCTGCCAAATGGCGCGGGCGGCCACGATGCGACCATCCATGGGAGACCCGGTCGGGCCGGCACGGCGCGTCGGCCGGGCTAGTACGTCGGGCCGCCGGGCAGCCCCACCGTGGTGAGGAACCACACCGCCGAGCTGAGCACCGCCACGACCAGCGCGGTGAAGGTGAGTCCGCCGAGGACCGGCAGCGCCCAGCGCGGCATCCGGCTGTGCAGAGTGAGGACCTTGGCGAGGAACGCCCCGTAGAACGTGCACCCGGCCAGGGAGTGGAGCAGGACGCGTGGCTGGTCGTACTGGAAGCCCAGCGCCCACAGGCAGTGCCACGCCACGGGCAGGCTGACCAGCACCGCCGTGGCGCCGGTGACCCGGTGCATCGTCCCCAGCCACGAGGGCGCCGGCCCGGAGCCGAGGTGGCCGAAGAGCCGCAGCGCCGAGACGAGCTGGACCAGCGCCAGGACGCCCGCCACCGAGCCGAGCCAGACCTTCATGGAGACCAGGTCCGGGAAGCCCAGCGTGGTGATCGGCTCGAACGTCGGCTGGTGGAGCCGGCCGTAGACCCCCAGCCCCACGGCGAGGGCCGCGCCGAGGCCCAGCGTCCCGGCGATGCGGGCGGGGCTGGCCTTCGTGCTGCTCATGGCTCCTCCACGGTGACGAGGACGTCCCGCCGCCACCGTGCGCCCGGCCGTGGTGGGGGCGCCACCGTCATCGGGACGACCCCGCACCCGGCACGGGTGCGCCCCGGCCGGTATGCCGTGCCACGGGTGCCGCCGGCCCGGCATACCGGTGGGGGTGGCTGGCAGCATGGGGACGTGCGGATGTTCGCCGCGGTCGTGCCCCCGGAGGCCGTGCTGGAGGACCTCGAGGCCTTCCTCGAGCCCCGGCGCGAGGCCGGTCCCGCGCTGCGCTGGACCGACCGGGCGCAGTGGCACCTGACCGTGGCGTTCATGCCGGCGGTGCCCGAGCGGGTGCTCGACGACCTGCTGGAGCGGATGGGTCGCGCGGCGGCGCGGCGGACGCCGTTCACGGTCACGCTCGCCGGGGCCGGCGCGTTCCCGAACCCGGCGCGGGCCAGGGTGCTGTGGGCCGGTGTCGCCGACCTCGAGCCCGGGGTCGAGCTGCACCGCCTGGCGGTCGGCGCGCGGGCCGCCGGCGCCAAGGCGGGGGCCGAGGTCGAGGGCGCGCGCTTCCACCCGCACCTGACCCTGGCGCGGGCCGGGCGGCCGGTGGAGGCCACGCGGTGGCTGCGGGTGCTGGAGGCCTACCGTGGCCCGTCGTGGACCGCCACCGAGCTGACGCTGATCGAGTCGCACCTGGGGGAGGGGCCGCGCCGGCGTCCCCGCTACGAGGTGGTCCGGACGTTCCCGCTGGGCGGCCCGCAGCGGTGACCGCGCGACCGGCCCTGGCCCGACGCCTCGGCACCACCGACGCCGTCGTGATCGGGCTCGGCTCGATGATCGGCGCGGGGGTCTTCGCGGCGTTCGCCCCGGCGGCGCGGGCGGCGGGCTCGTGGTTGCTGCTGGGCCTGGCACTCGCGGCCGTGGTCGCCTGGTGCAACGCCACGGCCTCGGCGCAGCTGGCCGCGACCTACCCGACCTCCGGCGGCACCTACGTCTACGGCCGGGAGCGGCTCGGGCCGTGGTGGGGGTTCCTTGCCGGGTGGGGGTTCGTCATCGGCAAGACCGCCAGCTGCGCGGCGATGGCGCTGACGTTCGCGGCCTACGTCGCGCCCGGCCCGTGGCAGCGTCCCGTCGGCGCCCTGGCGGTCGTGGCGCTCGCGGCGGTGAACTACCACGGCGTCACCCGCACCGCCCGGCTCACGCGGGTCATCGTCACGGTCGTGCTGCTGGTGCTCGGCGTCGCCGTGGCCGCCTGCCTGCTCGGGGGCGCCGCCCGGACCAGCCACCTCACGTCGCCGTATGGCGGGTCGACCGGTGGTGCCTACGGCACCCTCCAGGCGGCCGGGCTGCTGTTCTTCGCCTTCGCCGGCTACGCGCGCATCGCGACGCTGGGGGAGGAGGTGCGTGACCCGTCGCGGACCATCCCGCGTGCCGTCCTGCTGGCCCTGTCAGGCGCGGTCGCCGTCTACGCCGTCGTCGCCGTCAGCCTGCTGCTCGTCCTCGGCCCGGCCAGGCTGGCCGCCTCCGGCGCCCCGGTCGCGGCGGCCGTGGGGGCCGGGTCGTGGGGCTGGGCCGTCCCGCTCGTGAGGGTCGGGGGCGCTCTCGCCTCCCTCGGCGCCCTGCTCGCGCTCATCGCCGGGCTGGGCCGCACGTCCCTGGCGATGGCCCGCGAGCGGGACCTGCCGGCCTGGCTGGCGGCCGTCCACCCGCGCTACCGGGTGCCGCACCGGGCGGAGGTCGCCATCGCAGCGGTGGTCGTGGCCCTGGTGCTCACCGTCGACCTGCGCGGGGCGATCGGCTTCTCCTCCTTCGGCGTGCTGACCTACTACCTCGTCGCCAACCTCGCGGCGTGGACGCAGCCGGCCGCACAGCGCCGGTTCCCCCGCTGGCTGCAGGTCCTCGGGGCGACGGGGTGTGTCGCACTCGCCCTCACCCTCCCGGCGACGGCGGTGCTCGCCGGCGCGCTCATGTTCGCGGTCGGCGTCGGCTACCGGCTGCTCACGCGAGCGGCCCGGCCCCGGCGCGCCGGTCGCGCCGGTCCGCCCATCGGCAGCTGAGGACCACCACCAGCGGCCAGAGGGCCTGGCTGCCGGCGGCCACGCGCTCGGCCCGGCCGACCTGGGCCCCGCCCGCGCGCATCTCGGCCAGCAGCCAGGCCACCATGGCCAGGAGCACCACCGTCGCCACCACGGAGACGGAGCGACGCAGGGCGACCGCGGCCGGCCGCGTCGGGGGGGCCGCCATGGCCGGCCACACCGCCAGGGCGGCGAACGCAGTGGACGCGGCCAGCGTGTGCAGCGCCGACGTGCCCGTCCGCGAGGGCAGCGGGAGGGCGGCGACGAGCAGCGTCGTGGCCCCCGCGAGGGCCAGGGCCAGGCGCCCCGGGGCCGTCGCCGGGCGCAGGGCGAGCGCGGTCGTCATGTGCGCGAGGCCGACCCCGAGCAGGGCGGCGGTCATCACGACCCGGTGCGGGACCCCCACGGCGGCCAGTGCGCTGATCGTCTCGCGCACGGGGTCGAACCCCGTGGGCTGCAGGGCCTGCGCCACGCTCCAGCCGCCGACCAGCAGCACCGGCGCGGCGATCGAGGAGACCAGGCCCCACCACGGCACGCGGCGCGAGCGCCCGAGGCGGCTGCGGCGACCGGGGTCGGGCACGGCGCCTCAGCCCCCCAGCCGGACCGGCTGCCCCGGCCGGGTCATCGAACCCGCCGGGCACCACCACGTCATCACCTCGACGACCAGGCGGCCGGCCCGCACCGCGGGGTCGGCCTCGGCGAGCTCACGGGCGCGCTCGAGCGACCCCGTGGCGAAGAAGGTGAGGCCGCGCAGCGACTCGTCCGGCTGGTCCAGGACGGGGCCGTTGGTGACCACGTGCCCGGCCTCGCGCAGGGAGGCGAGGTAGGCGAGGTGGTCGGCCTGGATGCGCTCCAGGGTCGCGTCGTCGTAGGGCGTCGCGTTCGCGGGGCGCCGCAGCAGGACCAGCTCGTATGCCTCCAGGACCATGCCGGGACCGTATCCGTGCCTCCGGGGCTGCACATCGCCCGGGCCGGCTCGCTCAGGCGCTGCGGACCTTCGCGGCGGTGAGCAGGAAGGCGGCATCCGTGAGCGCCTCGACGGCGTGGACCTCCGTCGGCAGGACGAGCAGCTCACCCTCCTTGGCGTCCCCGGCCCCCGATGCGGTGGAGACGCGCAGCCGACCCCGCAGGACGAGCATCGTCGCCTCGCCGGGGCTCTCGTGCTCGGCGAGGCGGCTGCCCTCGCGCATGGCGATGACCGTCTGCGTCAGGGTCGACGTCGGCCCGCCGTAGAGCATCCGGGCGGTCCGTCCGTTGGCTGCCTGCGAGGCAGCCTCACCCAGCTCGCTGACCTGCTGGTCGAGGTTGGTGGTGTCCATCGCTGGTCTTCCCTTCGCCGCGCCGGTGCCATCGGTGTCAACGGATGATTCTCGTCCCGCCCACACGGTTTCGCGTGATGATGGCGTCATGTGCTCCTACTGCGGGTGCCGAAGCATCACCGTGATGGGGCGGTTCATGGCCGAGCACGACGACATCGTCAACCTCACCGGCGAGCTGCGGCGCGCGGTGCACCGCGGTGACCCCGAGGAGGTCCGCGCCGCCGTGGAGAAGGTCCGCGCCGCGCTGGGTCCCCACACGGGCAGCGAGGAGCGCTCGCTGTTCGCGCAGATGCGCAAGGACCCCGAGTTCACCGACCACATCGACGCCCTCTGCCGGGAGCACGAGCTGCTCGAGGCGTACCTGACGCGGATCGAGGCGGGCGACCACACGGCATACCCGCTCTTCGAGGGCCTGGTGCGCCACCACATCGACCGGGAGGACAACGGCCTCTTCCCGGCCGCCGCCATCGCGCTGGACGGGCCCGACTGGGAGTGGGTCACCGAGCACGCCTGAGCCGCACAGCTGGGGACCAACGGCGCCAACGCTGATGACCATGGTCCCCGGACTTCCCATCCGGCCTGCGCGACCGTACGGATCGGGCCATGATCGGCGTGGGGACCCTCCCTCTTCGGGCACGGCTGAGACCGCCACGGCGAAGGGATACGGCGATGGTCGAGGAGAAGACGCGCACGCGGATGCTCGCGCTGGCCACGGTGGGTTTCCTGGTCTGCTTCTGGGCCTGGGCGCTGATCAGCCCGCTGGCCCCCGCGTACGCCAAGGAGCTCGGCCTGAGCGCCGTGCAGCAGTCGCTGCTCGTCGCGGTGCCGGTCGTCGTCGGGTCGCTGGGCCGGATCCCGGTCGGGGCGCTCACCGACCGCCTCGGTGCCCGCACGATGTTCCCCGCCGTCGCGGTGCTGACCATCGCGCCGGTGCTCTTCGTCGGCCTGGCCGGCAGCAGCTACCCGGCCCTCCTCGTCGGCGGGTTCTTCCTCGGCATCGGCGGCACGGCCTTCGCCGTGGGCGTCCCGTTCGTCAACGCGTGGTTCCCGCCGGAGCGCCGCGGCACGGCGATCGGCATCTTCGGCGCCGGCATGGGCGGCACGGCCGTCTCGGCCTTCACCACCGTGGCCATCGCCGACCGGTGGGGTCGCGCGGCGCCGTTCATCCTGGTCGCGGTGGTCCTCGCGGTGTATGCCGTGACGGCCCGCCTCCTGCTGCGCGACGTCCCGGGCCGGGTGCCCGCGACGGGGTCGTTCGTGACCCGGGCGTGGACGACGTTCAAGCGCCCGGTGACGCTCAAGCTCTCCCTGCTCTACGCGATCGGCTTCGGCGGGTTCGTGGCGTTCAGCGTCTACCTGCCGACCTACCTGGTGAACGCCTTCGGGCTGACGCGCGGCGACGCCGCCCTGCGCACCGCCGGCTTCGTCGTCCTCGCCGTCGGGATGCGCCCGGTCGGCGGCTGGCTCTCGGACAAGTGGCACCCCGTGCCGGTCCTGACTGCCTGCTTCCTCGGGATCGCGGCGCTGGCCGGCCTGGCCTCCCTCGAGCTGGCCCTCATCCCGATGGGGACCGTCGCGTTCCTGGGCCTGGCCGCCTTCCTCGGCGGCGCCTCGGGTGCGGTGTTCGCGCTGGTGGCCCGCCTCGTGGAGCCGCCCCAGGTGGGGGCGGTGACCGGCATCGTCGGCGCCGCCGGCGGCCTCGGCGGCTTCATCCCGCCGCTGGTCATGGGCGTGATCTACAGCAACAGCCACGACTACAGCCTCGGCCTCGCGCTGCTGGCCCTGGTCAGCCTGGGCACGGCCGCGTTCAGCTGGCGCGCGTTCGGTGCCGGCCGGACCCGGCCGCGCGGAGCCGCAGCGGCGACGGGAGGAGCCCCCTCGTGACGATGGACGGTGAGCTGACCGAGGCGCTCCTGCGCACCCGCCGCTTCTTCCGCCCCGCCGAGGTCTCACCGGACCTGCGCACCCTGCACCGGACCGGCGGGCGTGACGCCGACACGTTCTACCGGGACCGCTGGAGCCACGACAAGGTCGTCCGCTCCACGCACGGCGTCAACTGCACCGGCTCCTGCTCGTGGAAGGTCTACGTCAAGGACGGGATCATCACGTGGGAGTCGCAGCAGACCGACTACCCCTCGATCGGCGGCGACCGCCCCGAGTACGAGCCCCGCGGGTGCCCCCGCGGGGCCGCGTTCTCCTGGTACACCTACTCGCCCACCCGGGTGCGCTACCCCTACGTGCGCGGGGTGCTGCTGGAGATGTACCGCGAGGCCCGCGACCGCCTCGGCGACCCCGTCGCCGCGTGGGCGGAGGTGACCGGGGACCCGGTGAGGGCCGCGCGATACAAGGCCGCCCGGGGCAAGGGCGGCCTCGTGCGGGCCAGCTGGGACGAGGCGCTGGAGATCATCGCCGCCGCGCACGTGCACACGATCAAGGCGTTCGGCCCCGACCGGGTGGCCGGCTTCTCCCCGATCCCGGCGATGTCGATGGTCTCCCACGCGGCCGGCTGCCGATTCGTCTCGCTCATCGGCGGCACGATGCTGTCCTTCTACGACTGGTACGCCGACCTGCCGGTGGCCTCGCCGCAGGTCTTCGGCGACCAGACGGACGTGCCGGAGTCGGCGGACTGGTGGGACGCGGGATACCTCGTCATGTGGGGCTCCAACGTCCCGGTGACCCGCACGCCGGACGCGCACTTCATGACCGAGGCGCGCTACCGCGGGCAGAAGGTCGTCGTGGTCTCCCCGGACTACGCTGACAACACCAAGTTCGCCGACGAGTGGCTCGCGCCGCACCCGGGCACCGACGGCGCGCTGGCCATGGCGATGGGGCACGTCATCCTGCGCGAGTTCTTCGTCGAACGGACCACGCCGGCGTTCGACGCCTACGTCAAGCGCTACACCGACCTGCCGTTCCTGGTCACGCTCGAGGAACGCGACGGGGCCTGGGTGCCGGGCAAGTTCGTCACCGCCGACCAGGTCGGCGACACCTCCGAGAACGCCTCTTCCAAGACGGTCCTGCTCGACGGCGCGACCGGGGAACCGGTGGTGCCCAACGGCTCGCTCGGCTTCCGTTACGGGGAGCAGGGCGCCGGCCGCTGGAACCTCGACCTCGGCGACGTCGACCCGCTGCTGAGCCTCCACGGCTCCCGGGCCGTGGACGCCGACGTGGCCGAGGTGCTGCTGCCGCGCTTCGACGAGCCCGACGGCAGCGCCGGCGTGGTGCGCCGCGGGGTGCCGACCCGTCGGGTGGGCGGCCGCACCGTCACCACCGTCTTCGACCTGCTGCTGGCGCAGTACGGCGTGGGTCGTGAGGGCCTGCCGGGCACCTGGCCGGGTTGCTACGACGACGCCGACGAGCCGTGCACGCCGGCGTGGCAGGAGCAGCTCACGTCCGTGCCGGCGTCCGCCGCCGCCCGGATCGCCCGCGAGTTCGCCCGCAACGCCGAGGAGTCCGGCGGCCGCTCGATGATCCTCATGGGCGCCGGGACCAACCACTGGTTCCACTCCGACACGATCTACCGCGCCTTCCTCACCCTCACGACGCTGACCGGCTGCCAGGGCGTCAACGGCGGCGGCTGGGCCCACTACGTCGGGCAGGAGAAGGTGCGCCCGGTCACCGGGCACGCCCAGCTCGCGTTCGGCCTGGATTGGACCCGCCCGCCACGGCAGATGATCGGGACTGCCTTCTTCTACCTGCACACCTCCCAGTGGCGGTATGACGCGTTCCCGGCGGACACGCTCGCCTCGCCCCTGGCGCGGGGCGCGTTCGGGGGCCGCAGCACCGCCGACCTGCTGGCCCTGTCGGCCCGTCTGGGCTGGATGCCGTCCTACCCCACGTTCGACCGCAACCCGCTCGACCTCGTGGACCAGGCGCGGGCCGCGGGAGCCGACCCCGCGGCATACGTGGTGGAGCAGCTGCGCTTCGGCGACCTGCGCTTCGCCGCCGAGGACCCGGACGGGGCGGGCAACGCCCCCAAGGTGCTGACGGTGTGGCGCTCCAACCTGCTCGGCAGCTCGGCCAAGGGCAACGAGTACTTCCTCAAGCACCTGCTGGGCACGGACGCGTCGGTGTTCGCCCACGAGGCGCCGGAGGGGCAGCGGCCCCAGGACGTGCTCTGGCGCGACGACGCCCACGACGGCAAGCTCGACCTGCTGCTCACGCTCGACTTCCGGATGACGTCCACGACGCTGTTCTCCGACGTCGTGCTGCCGGCGGCCACGTGGTACGAGAAGCACGACCTGTCGAGCACGGACATGCACCCGTTCGTGCACTCGTTCAACCCCGCGATCGCCCCGCCGTGGCAGACCCGCACCGACTTCGAGGCGTTCCACGGCATCGCCGAGGCGTTCAGCGCGCTGGCCGCCCGGCACCTGGGCACCCGCGAGGACCTCGTGGCCGTGCCGCTGCTGCACGACACCCCCGACGAGATGGGCAACCCCGGCGGCCACGTGCGCGACTGGCGGGCCGGGGAGTGCGAGCCCGTGCCGGGGGTGACGATGCCGAAGCTGGTGGTGGTCGAGCGCGACTACGCCGCGGTCGCGGCGAAGATGAAGGCGCTCGGGCCGCTGACCGACCGGCTCGGCATGACGACCAAGGGCGTGACGTTCAGCCCCGACGCCGAGGTCGCCTGGCTGGGTGAGCACAACGGCCGGGTCCACGGCGGCGTCGCCGACGGCCGGCCCTCGCTGGCCACCGACAAGCAGGCGTGCGAGGCGATCCTGGCCCTGTCCGGCACGACGAACGGGCGGCTGGCCACCCAGGGCTTCGAGCGGCTCGAGGCGCGCACCGGCACCCGGCTGGCCGACCTGTCCGCCGACCACGGCGGCTCACGGATCACCTTCGCCGACACCCAGTCCCGCCCCGTGCCGGTCATCACCAGCCCGGAGTGGTCCGGCAGCGAGCACGGCGGCCGCCGCTACTCGCCGTTCGTCATCAACACCGAGCGGCTCAAGCCCTGGCACACCCTCACCGGCCGGATGCACTTCTTCCTCGACCACGACTGGATGCACGAGATGGGCGAGGCGCTGCCGGTCTTCCGCCCGCCGCTGGACATGCACCAGCTGTTCGGGGAGCCCCGGCTCGGGCACGACGGAGGCGCCGAGCTGACCGTGCGCTACCTGACCCCGCACTCGAAGTGGTCGATCCACTCCGAGTACCAGGACAACCTGCTGATGCTCAGCCTGTCCCGCGGCGGGCCGACGATCTGGATGAGCGCGAGCGACGCCGACCTGATCGGGGTCGCCGACAACGACTGGATCGAGGCGGTCAACCGCAACGGCGTCGTCGTGGCGCGCGCGGTGGTCTCCAGCCGGATGCCGGCCGGGACCGTGTACATGTACCACGCCCAGGACCGGGTCATCGACGTCCCGCGGGCCGAGGCCAGCGGGAAGCGGGGCGGCATCCACAACTCGGCCACCCGGCTGCTGGTCAAGCCCAGCCACCTGATCGGCGGCTACGCCCAGCTGTCCTTCGCGTTCAACTACCTCGGGCCGACGGGCAACCAGCGCGACGAGGTCACCGTCATCCGCCGCCGGTCCCAGGAGGTGCAGTACTGATGCGCGTCATGGCCCAGATGGCGATGGTGATGAACCTCGACAAGTGCATCGGCTGCCACACCTGCAGCGTCACCTGCAAGCAGGCCTGGACCAACCGCTCGGGCGTGGAGTACGTCTGGTGGAACAACGTGGAGACCCGCCCCGGGCAGGGCTTCCCGCGCACGTGGGAGGACCAGGACCGGTGGAAGGGCGGCTGGGAGCTCGGCCCGCGCGGCCGCCTCCGGCTGCGCACCGGCAGCCGGCTGAAGCGGCTGCTGACGATCTTCTCCAGCCCGACGATGCCCTCGATCGGGGACTACTACGAGCCGTGGACCTACGACTACGACACGCTGCTGTCCTCGCCGCTGCAGGAGCACACGCCGGTCGCGCGGCCGCACTCGCTGATCAGCGGCAAGCCCATGAAGATCAGCTGGAGCGCCAACTGGGACGACGACCTCGGCGGGGCGCCGGCGCTGACCCGTGACGACCCGGTGCTGAAGAAGGTCAGCGAGAAGGTCCGCAGCGACCTCGAGCAGACGTTCATGTTCTACCTGCCGCGGATCTGCGAGCACTGCCTCAACCCGGCGTGCGCGGCCTCCTGCCCCTCGGGTGCCATCTACAAGCGCAGCGAGGACGGCATCGTCCTCGTCGACCAGGACCGCTGCCGCGGCTGGCGCCAGTGCGTCACCGGCTGCCCCTACAAGAAGGTCTACTTCAACCACCGCACCGGCAAGGCCGAGAAGTGCACGATGTGCTTCCCCCGGCTCGAGGTCGGCCTGCCGACCGTGTGCTCCGAGACGTGCGTCGGCCGGCTGCGCTACCTCGGGCTGGTCCTGTATGACGCGGACCGGGTCCTCCAGGCGGCCTCCGTCGAGGACGAGCACGAGCTCTTGGCCGCCCAGCGCTCGTGCTTCCTGGACCCCCACGACCCGGAGGTCATCCACGCGGCCGAGCAGGCCGGCATCCCGCACGACTGGGTGCAGGCGGCCCAGCGCTCCCCGGTCTGGGCGCTGGTCAACCGCTTCGAGGTGGCCCTGCCGCTGCATCCGGAGTACCGCACGATGCCGATGGTCTGGTACATCCCGCCGCTGTCGCCGGTGGTCGACGTGGTCAAGGAGACCGGGGTCGACGCCGAGGACGCCGACACGCTCTTCGCCGCCATCGACGCGCTGCGCATCCCGGTGGAGTACCTCGCCGAGCTGTTCACGGCCGGTGACCCGGCCCCGGTGACCCGGGTGCTGCAGCGGCTGGCCGCGATGCGCTCCTACATGCGCGACATCAACTTCGGTCGCGACCCGCGCGAGGAGATCGCCACCGCCGTGGGCATGCGTGGCGAGGACGTCTACGACATGTACCGCCTGCTGGCGCTGGCGAAGTACGAGGAGCGCTACGTCATCCCGGCCGCGCACGCCGAGCAGGCCCACCAGCTGGAGGAGCTGGCCTGCAGCCTGGACTACGAGGGCGGACCGGGCATGGGCGGCTCCGGCCCGTTCGGCGAGGGCTCGGGCGGGCAGGCCCAGCCGGTCGCCGTGGAGACCTTCCACGCCCTGAAGCAGCGGCAGACCGCCGACCGCCCGACCGACCCGGAGGACAAGGCCCGGCGGGTCAACCTGCTCAACTGGGACGGCAGCGGCCGCCCCGAGGGGTTGTTCCCCCCGCGCGGCGAGGAGGGGGAGCACCGTGGGTGACACCGGACCGGACGCCCGCTGCTACCTGGTGGCCTCGCGCCTGCTGGCCTACCCCGACGCCGACCTGCTGGCCGCGCTGCCCGCGCTGGAGGCCGCGGCCGGGAGCCTGCCCACGGCATACCGGGAGCGGCTGCTGCCGCTGGTCGCGCACCTGCGCGACGTCCCGCTGGTCGAGGCGCAGGCGGCCTACGTCGCGACGTTCGACCTGCGCCGCCGCTGCTGCCCCTACCTGACCTACTACGCCTACGGCGACACCCGGAAGCGCGGGATGGCGCTGCTGGCGTTCAAGCACGCCTACCGCCGGGCCGGCGTCGAGCTCGACGGGGGCGAGCTGCCGGACCACCTCGAGGTGGTGCTCGAGTTCGCCGGCTCGGTCGACCCGGCGGCCGGGCGGCAGCTGCTGCTGGACCACCGCGCCGGGCTGGAGCTGCTCGGGCTGGCGCTGCGCGAGGCCGGTTCCCCGTATGCCGGTGCCGTCGCCGCGGTCTCGGCCACGCTGCCGCCGCTGCGCGGCGACGAGCGCGAGGCGATCCGGCGCCTGGTCGCGCAGGGGCCGCCCGGGGAGGACGTGGGGCTCGAACCGTTCGCGCCGCCGGACCGGATGGGGGCGCGCGCATGACCAGCACCGTGGACGTCCTGCTCTGGGTGGTGTGGCCCTACGTGTGCCTGGCGGTCTTCGTCGTCGGGCACTGGTGGCGCTACCGCTACGACAAGTTCGGCTGGACCACCCGCTCGTCCCAGCTCTACGAGGCCCGCCTGCTGCGGTGGGGCAGCCCGCTGTTCCACTTCGGCCTGCTCTTCGTCCTCGGCGGCCACGTCATGGGCCTGGGCATCCCGAAGTCCTGGACCGAGTCCGTCGGCATCTCCGAGGGCGTCTACCACCTCCTCGCCGTGAGCATCGGCGCCGTCGCCGGCGTCTGCACCGTGGTCGGGATGGCGATCCTCATCTACCGCCGCCGGACGGTCGGGCCGGTGTTCAGCGCCACGACGCGGATGGACAAGGCGATGTATGCCGTGCTGGCCACCGTGATCCTGCTCGGCCTGGCCAACACGGTGCTGGGCAACGTCGTCAGCCACTACGACTACCGCGAGGGCGTCTCGGTCTGGTTCCGCGGCATCTTCCGGTTCTCCCTGCACCCCGGGCTGATGGCGGACGCCCCGCTGACCTTCCAGCTGCACGGGCTGGTGGCGTTCGGGCTGTTCGCGCTGTGGCCGTTCACCCGCCTGGTGCACGTGTTCAGCGCGCCGGTGGGCTACCTGTGGCGGCCCTACGTGGTCTACCGGAGCAAGCCCGAGGGCCGGCTCGGGGCCCGTGCCGCCCGGCGGGGCTGGGACCGCGCCGACATCGGCAAGTAGGCCCGCGACGCGGGAAGGGGCCCTCCCGATGCCCGGGAGGGCCCCTCTTCATGCACGCGTGCGCCGGTGAGGCGGGCGGCCTACCAGTAGTGCTTGCGACCGCCGACGGCGCGGCCGGTCGCTCCCAGGATCCACAGGACGGCACCGACGACGATCAGGATCCCGCCGATGGTGGTGAGGATCGGGATCCCGACGAGGACGCCGATGAGCAACAGGATCAGTCCGAGAATGATCACGCGTTTCTCCTTTGGAGAGGGTGGGGGTCACAGCGTGTACCCACCTGAGGCTGTTTTCAACAGGTGAGGCTCCTGAGATGGGGCGGGGTGTGGCAGGCACAAGGTCCTGCGCCGGGGGCGGGTGCGGCCGTCACGCTGGGAAGCGGACCGCTGGTCGCTCCCCTGGAGGCTGGACATGAGCACCGCTGGCTACCCCGTACGTGTCGACGCCCGCCTCGACCCCGGCCTGAGCCGGTGGCTCTGGCTGGTGAAGTGGCTCCTGGCGATCCCGCACTACATCGTCCTGGTGTTCCTGTGGATCGCCTTCGTGGCGCTGAGCATCGTGGCGTTCTTCGCGATCCTGTTCACCGGGCACTACCCGCGGCCGATCTTCGACTTCAACGTCGGGGTGCTGCGGTGGAGCTGGCGGGTCGGCTACTACGCCTACGGGGCGCTCGGCACGGACCGCTACCCGCCGTTCACGCTGGAGGAGGTGCCGGACTACCCGGCCCACCTGGAGATCGCCTACCCGGAGCGGCTCTCCCGCGGCCTGGTGCTCATCAAGAGCTGGTTGCTGGCCCTGCCGCACTACCTGGTCGTGGCGTTCTTCGCCGGGGGGTCGCTCGCGCTGGTCTCCAGTGACGAGCGGACCCGGATCTGGTCCACGGGGCTCATCGGGCTGATGGTCCTCGTCGGGGCGGTGGTGCTGCTCGTCACCGGCGCCTACCCGCAGTCGGTGTTCGACTTCGTCCTCGGCATGAACAGGTGGGTGCTGCGCGTGGCCGCCTACGCCGCGCTGATGACCGACGACTACCCGCCGTTCCGCTTCGACGCGGGCGGGGAGGACCCCTCCGCCGCCCGGATGACCATCGGCTCACCGCCCCCGCCGGCGGGGGCGGTGAGCGGCCCGCCGCAGCCCGGCGGAGCGCCCGCTCGCGGCGGCCCGCCGGCGGCGTGGACCGCAGGGCGGGTGGTCTCCGTCGTGGCCGGCGCGATCCTGCTCGCCGGGTCCTTCGGGTTGCTCGTCGGGTCGGCGGTCCTCGGGGGGATCAACCTCAACGCCCGGGACGGGTCCGGCTTCGTCAACACGGCGTCGCGCACGTTCAGCACCTCCACCCGGGCCATCGCCAGCGACGCCGTGAGCGTCGGCGCCTCCGGCCAGGACTGGTCCGGGGTCTCGTGGGTGCTCGGTGACGCGCGCGTGCGGGTCGACGCGCTGGACCAGCGGCCGGTCTTCGTGGGCGTCGCGCGGGCCGGGGACGCCGCGGCCTACCTGTCCACCATCGACCACTCGACGGTCATCGGCTTCGACGGCGGCGCCCCGGTCTACCGGGACGTGGCCGGCAGCGGGGCGCCGACGGTGCCCCCGGGCCAGGCCGGGATCTGGGCGGCGAGCGTCACCGGCACGGGCACCCAGGTGCTCGACTGGTCGATCCAGTCCAGCGACTGGGTCGTGGTCGTGATGCACCCCGACGGGTCGCAGGGCGTCTCCGTCCGGGCCGACGCCGGTGCCACGCTGCCGTTCCTGCACTGGGCCTGGGCGGTGCCGCTCGGTCTGGGCCTGGTTCTGCTCGTCGCCGGCCTCCTCCTGATCCTCCTCGCCATCCCGCGCCGGCGGGCCCCGGCCATGGCCGGGGCGGTGACTGCGGCGCCCGCCCCGATGGGGGGCCAGCAGGACGCGCCGGTGACACCGGCCCCGGCCGGGCCGCCCCCCGCCGCCGCGCCGGCACCCCCGCCCGTACAGGCCGCGCCGCCATCGGCCACACCATCGCCCACCATGCCCCCGCAGGCCGGCCCGCCGGAGTCCGCACCTCCGCCGCCCCCACCTGCACCGGCACCACCGGAGGACATCCCGTGAGGATCCTCGTCGCCGAGGCCAGCCGGCACGGCTCCACCCTCGCGATCGCCGAGGCCGTGGCCCACGCGGTCCGCGACAGCCTGCCCGACAGCGAGGTCGAGGTCCGGGCGGTCGACGACTCCCTGGCGGTCGGTCCGTATGACGCGGTGGTGCTGGGGTCGGCGGTCTACATGGGCCGGTGGCTCGAGCCGGCCCGGCGGTTCGCCCGACGTCACGCGGGCGAGCTGCTGCACAAGCCGGTGTGGCTGTTCTCCAGCGGCCCGACCGGGGAGATGCCCAAGGAGGGTGCCGAGCCGCACGACGCGGCCGACATCGCCCAGGAGGTCGACGCCCGGGGCCACGAGGTGTTCCTCGGCCGGCTCGACCGGGAGGACCTCGGTCTGGCCGAGCGGGCCGTCGTCGGGGTCGTCCACGCGCCCTACGGCGACTTCCGCGACTGGTCGGCCGTGCAGGCGTGGGGCCGGCGCATCGCCGCCGAGCTGGTGCCGCAGAACCACCCCCCGGCAGGCACGCCGACGGATCACCCCGCGCCAGCCTGACCCGCGCGGCGGTCCGGTCACCTCCGTGGGACCACAGCCCACGGAACGGCCTGGTCCTGCGCGGGCAACGTGAGCCGTTGGCTCAGGCGCGCCGCGCGCTGGTTGGTCGGGTCGATCGTCAACAGTGAGGAATCACCATGTCCAAGCGCCACACGATGGGGCCCGTCTTCGCGGTGTCCGCTGCCGCAGTGCTGGCCGCCGGGGTGATCGCCGCCGCCCCTGCGCTCGCGCAGGGCCCGGCGGCCACGACAGTCAGCACCCTTCCCGCTGCAGCCACCACGCCATCGGTCGTCAAGGGGCTGCTGAACAGGCAGAAGCCCCCATCGGACGCCACCGTCAAGGGCTTCGTCATCGACCCCGCGTGGGCCAGCGTCCAGCCCACCGCGAATGGCCCGCTCGTGACCACGCAGATCGACAGCGAGCTCGCTCAGGCGCAGTCGAAGGGGCTGCGGGTCAAGCTCCGTGTCGAGGCCGGTCAGAACGCCCCGACGTGGGTCAAGAACCTCGCGGGGGGCCCGGTCACGATGAAGGACATCTCCGCGAGTGGCAGCACCGGCTCGTTCACGGTGCCGAGGTTCTGGACGCCCGAGGTCATGGCCGCCTATGACCAGCTGCAGGCGAAGCTGGCTGCCAAGTACGACGGCAACCCGCTCATCGGCCAGGTGACGCTCAACGGCCCCACGACCCAGTTCCCGGAGCCGTACCTGCGGAATGCGAGCAACCCGGCCAACGTCACAGCCCTGCTCAAGGCCGGCTTCACGGTGGCCAAGGACAAGGTCGCCCACGACCGCAACATGCTCGCGGGCAAGCCCTGGGCGCTGACCAGTCTCGAGGTGACGTTCAACCCGTACCAGACGGTCACCGCCACCAGGGTCTACTCCGACGTGGCCTACACGATCAGCGAGATGCAGCAGTTCCGCTCGATGTGCGGCAGCCGGGCGGTGCTGGCGAACTACTCGATCAGCAGCACGCGATCTGGTGACTACAGCACGATGTACGCCGAGCAGAAGCGGCTGGGTCGGCTCATCTCCTACCAGACCGCCATCGCAGCGAAGATCGGGAGCTGGCAGACCACGTTGGACTGGGCTGTGGCCCAGGGCGCGTCGAGCGTCGAGCTCCCGCGTGAGTACACGACGTGGAACCAGACCGTCCTGCAGTCCTACAACGCCAGGCTCATGGCCAACTGACCGGAGCCGGCCCGTCGGCGGAGCGCGCCGCGCTGACGTGTGGACGGCGTTCCGCACGGGATCCTGCGCCGAGGTGAGGGGCACGGCATACTGCGCGCATGTCTGCCGGACGTAGTGCAGGGGACGCCGACGTCGTCGTCGTGGGGGCCGGCCTGTCCGGGCTGGTGGCCACGGCCGAGCTGGTCGCGGCGGGGCGGCGGGTGGTGCTGCTCGACCAGGAGTCGGCGGAGAACCTTGGCGGGCAGGCGTTCTGGAGCTTCGGCGGCATCTTCCTCGTGGACTCCCCGGAGCAGCGCCGCATGGGCATCCGGGACTCCTTCGACCTGGCGTGGCAGGACTGGGAGGGCACGGCGGGCTTCGACCGCGAGCGGGAGGACCGCTGGCCGCGGCAGTGGGCGCGCGCCTACGTCGAGTGGGCCGCCGGGGAGAAGCGCGCCTGGCTGCACGAGCGGGGCGTGCGGTTCTTCCCCGTCGTCGGCTGGGCCGAGCGCGGTGACGGCTCCGCCACCGGCCACGGCAACTCGGTGCCGCGCTTCCACGTCACGTGGGGCACCGGGCCGGGGGTGCTCGAGCCGTTCGTGCGAGCCGTGCGCGCGGCCGCCGCCGAGGGTCGCGTGCGGCTGGGCTTCCGCCACCGCGTCGACGCGCTGACGGTCACCGACGGGGTCGTGACCGGGGTGCGCGGCAGCCGGCTCGCCCCGGCGCACGAGCGACGCGGCGCGCCGACCAACCGTGACGTGGTCGGGGACTTCGAGCTCACCGCCCAGGCGGTCATCGTCACCTCCGGCGGGATCGGCGCCAACCACGACCTCGTCCGCGCCGCGTGGCCGGCGCGGCTGGGTGAGCCCCCGCGCGAGATGGTGACCGGGGTGCCGGCCTACGTCGACGGGCGGATGATCGGCATCACCGAGGCCGCCGGCGGCCACGTCGTCAACCGCGACCGGATGTGGCACTACGTCGAGGGCCTGCAGAACTGGGACCCGATCTGGCCGGGCCACGGCATCCGGATCCTGCCCGGGCCCTCCTCGCTCTGGTTCGACGCGCTCGGCCGGCGGCTGCCCGCGCCGCTCTTCCCCGGCTTCGACACGCTCGGCACGCTGGCGCACCTGCGCGCCACCGGCCACGACCACTCGTGGTTCGTCCTGACGCAGAAGATCATCGAGAAGGAGTTCGCCCTCTCCGGCTCGGAGCAGAACCCGGACCTGACCGGACGCTCGGTGCGTCAGGTGCTGGCGCGGGCGAGGCCCGGCGCGCCGGGACCGGTGGAGGCGTTCAAGGAGCACGGCGCCGACTTCGTCGTGGCCGACACCCTGCCCGAGCTGGTCCGCGGGATGAACGCGCTGACGCCCGAGCCGCTGCTGGACCTCGCGGACCTCGAGCGGCAGATCGTGGCGCGCGACCGCCAGGTCGTCAACGACTTCGGCAAGGACGCCCAGGTCACCGCGCTGCGCGGCACGCGCGCCTACCGCGGCGACCGGCTGATCCGCACCGCGAGGCCGCACCGCATCCTCGACCCCCAGGCGGGGCCGCTGATCGCCGTCCGCCTGCACGTGCTCACCCGCAAGACCCTCGGCGGCCTCGAGACGGACCTGTCCGGACGGGTGCTCGGCCCGGACGGTGCGCCGGTCCAGGGCCTGTATGCCGCGGGCGAGGTCGCGGGGTTCGGCGGAGGCGGGATGCACGGTTACCGGGCCCTGGAGGGGACGTTCCTCGGTGGCTGCCTGTTCTCGGGGAGGGTGGCCGGTCGGGCCGCCGCGGAGGAGGTCGCATGAGCGTGCCCGCGCGGGACGACAGCGGTCGCGGCCTGCGGGTGATGGCCAACCTGGCGCTGCGGTTCCTGCTGGTGGTCACCGCCCTCTACGTGCTGCTGCTCATCCTCAACGCGGTCAGCCTGGTGACCATCACGGTCGTCGTGGCCACGCTGGTCAGCGCCCTGCTCCAGCCCGCGGTGGCGTGGCTCGTCGGGCGCGGCGTGCCCCGGCCGATGGCCGCCATCGGGGTGTTCGTCGTCGGGGTCGTCACGATCGGCCTGGCCGTCTGGTTCGCCGTCTCGCAGGTGGCCAGCAACGCCACCCTCATCGCCGACCAGCTCACCCAGGCCCTGACCAACATCCAGAACTGGCTGGTCCAGGGCCCGCTGCACCTCTCCCGCGGCCAGGTCGACCAGATCGGCACGCAGCTGCAGCAGCTCCTCACGACCAACCGGGGCAGCATCATCTCCGGCGTCTTCGCCACCGCCAGCGGTGCGCTCACCGTCATCAGCGGCGGGGTGCTGTGCCTGTTCGCGATCCTGTTCATGCTCCTGGACGACGGCCAGATCTGGCGCTGGGTGGTCAGCCTCTTCCCCGACCGGGAGGAGCCTCGGGTCGCCCACGCCGGGCAGGTCGCCTGGACCACGCTCAGCGCCTACATGCGCAGCTGTGTGGTGCTGGCGTTCATCAACGCCCTGACGATGGTGATCGTCATGCTCGTCGCCGGCATGCCGCTGGTCATCCCGCTCGGCGTGCTGCTCTTCCTCGGCTCGCTCATCCCGCTGGTCGGCATGATCGTGGCCGGGGTGGTCGTCGTCCTGGTCGCCCTGGTCACCAAGAGCCTGGCGGTCGCCATCGTCATGGCCGTGGCCCTGGTCCTGACCGTGCAGCTCGAGGGCAACCTGCTCAACCCGTGGATCATGGGCAAGGCGGTCAGCATCCACCCGCTCGCGATCCTGCTGGCCGTCACCGGCGGGGCCATCCTGGGCGGGGTGTTCGGCGCCTTCATCGCCGTGCCGCTCGTCGCCGTCCTGAACAACGTGCGCACCACGGTGCGCCGCGACGCCGCCGCCGCTCCCGGGTAGTCCACTCCGCCGTCCCCTCGACAGCACCCGCGCCGAGGAGTCGAATGGTCCCCTCGGCCGACTCGCGCCGGGGCGCCGACGAGGGGAGCAGCTCGTGTCCGGACACGTCTACCGCGTCATCGAGGTCGTGGGGTCGTCCCCCGACGGCATCGACGCCGCCATCCGCAACGGGATCCAGCGCGTCGCACGCACCACGCGCAACCTCGACTGGTTCGAGGTGACCGAGATCCGCGGCCAGCTCGGCGACGGCGACATCGCGCACGTCCAGGTCGGGCTCAAGGTCGGCTTCCGCATCGAGGACTGAGAGGAGGTGCCCCCATGACCACCGCCCCTGCCGAGCGGCCCGAGGCACCGCACGACCACGAGCTCGAGGAGCTCGAGGTCGACTCGCGGGTGCCGCCGCGTCCGGAGGAGGAGGTCGCCGACGCCGCACCGGCGCCGGGTCCACCCCCGGCCGAGGAGCTCACAGGGTCTTCGTGACCTTGGCCAGCCCGCGCGGCACGTCGGGGTCCTGACCCCGCGACACCGCGAGCTGCCGGGCCAGGTCCTGCAACGGCAGGATCTGCACGATCGGCGCCACGCGCTCGGCCATGCCCGTGGGCAGCGGCACGGTGACGGCCGGGACGGTGCCGCCCGGGACGGCGCCCGGCGGTGCCACGACGCACATGTCGGCACCGCGCTCGGCCAGCCGCTCCAGCACCGGTGCCAGGGCCCGGCCCCCCGCGCCCTCGGGGACGATGGCGATGACCGGCCGGTCGGCGTCGATCATGGCCAGCGGCCCGTGCAGCAGGTCCGCGCCCGAGAACGCGTGCGCCGACAGGTAGCAGGTCTCCATCAGCTTCAGTGCCGCCTCGCGCGCCGTGGGGTAGGCGTAGCCGCGCGAGGTCGTCACGAGCTTGTCGACGAACCGGTATCGCGCCGCGACCTCCGCGACCTGCGGCAGGTCGAGCGCGGCGTGCGCGAGCGACGGAAGGCCTTGCAGGTCAAGGGGATCGGCGTCCCGCCACGCCTCGACGACCAGCAGCAGGGTGAGCAGGCTGGCGGTGTAGGTCTTCGTCGCGGCGACGGAGCGCTCGGCCCCGGCGAGCATGTCGAGGTGGAGCTCAGCGGCCTGCGCGAGCGGGGATCCCGGGGCGTTGGTGACCGCCAGGGTGAGCGCCCCGCCGGCCCGGGCGCGCGTGGTGGACTCGACGAGGTCGGGGGAGCCGCCGGACTGGCTGACGGCCACCCAGAGCACCCCGGACAGGTCGGGCGTGGCGCCGTAGGTGGTGTACGTCGAGGTCGACACCAGTCCGGCCGGCAGGCCCAGGGTGGTCTCGATGAGGTACTTCGCGTAGAGCGCGGCGTGGTCGCTGGTGCCCCGGGCGGCGAGCAGGACGAACCGGGGGGCGTGGCGGCGGATGGCGCTCGCGGCCGCCCGCGCGGCGCCGGCGCCCTCGCGCAGGATCCGCTCGAGCACGGCGGGCTGCTCGGCCACCTCGGCGGCCATCAGCGCGCCGGCTGTGGACGCGCCGGCCACGGCAGGACCGGCCCCGGTGTCGTGGGCGCTCATCCGAGCTGCTCCCGCAGCCAGCCGATCTGGCGGGCCGCCTGCGGTGTCCCGCCGCCCTCGTGCTCGTTGTACGGGAACACGTCGATCTCCTTCGGCCCGGCGTAGTGGTTGTAGGCGGCGAACACCGTCGACGGCGGGCAGATGGGGTCCATCAGCGCCACGGAGAACAGCGCCGGGACGGTGGCATGGGCCGCCAGCGTCATCCCGTCGAAGTAGCTGATCGTGGCCAGGGCTGCGTCCGCCCGCCCGCGGTGGGTGCGCACGAAACCCAGCAGCTCGGCATACGGCCCGGCGTCGGTGACCTCGATGGCGCGGGCGACGTGGCTCAGGAAGGGGACGTCCACCATGGCGGCGGCGACCCCGTCGGCCAGGGCTGCGGCGGCGAGGCTGATCGCGCCGCCCTGGCTGCCGCCGTGCACCGCCACCCGGTTGCGGTCGATGCCGTCGAGGCGGTGCGCCACCTCGACGGCGCGGACGGCGTCGGTGAACACGCGGCGGTAGTAGTAGTCGCGGGGGTCGAGCACCCCGCGGGTCAGGAAGCCCTCCACGTGCGGGGAGTCGCTGCCGGAGGCGTCGCCGGTGGCGCCGGCCGTGGCCCCGCGGGCGCCCTGGCCGCGGGTGTCCATGACGATCGTGGCGAACCCGGCGGCCGGCCACGCCAGCCAGTCCAGCGGCTCGCCGCGCCCCTGCCCGTAGCCGAGGTAGTGCACCACCGCGGGCAGGTCGCCCTCGAGGCCGCCCGGCCGCAGCAGCCAGCCGTGCACCCGCTGTCCGCCGAAACCGTTGAAGGACAGGTCCTGGACGTGGACCAGCGGCAGGTGCAGGTCGTGCGGGCGCAGGCTCACGTCGAGCTCGTGCGAGCGCGCCTTGGCGAGCGTGGCGTCCCAGAACGCCTGGAAGTCGGCCGGCTCGGAGCGGTCCGGCCGGTAGTCGCGCAGCGCGTCGAGGGACAGGTCGAACAGAGGCATGACCCGACCCTATTGCGCCTTCTGGCGTATCCCCCCGAGGCGGCCACCGGTCGATACTGGAGGGCGGGGCAGGGGGTTGGCGAGGCGAGTGACCGCAACCGAGGCCGGCAACCGACGGCAGCGTTGAAGCGACTCACCCGCCCGCGAAGGGAGACGCCATGGCCTGGCAACTGTCTGGCACGTACTTCGAACACTGCCCCTGCGGGATGGTCTGTCCCTGCACCACGTCGGGTCTGACCGAACCCGCGGACCAGGACCGGTGCACCGTCGTGTTCGCCTTCAACGTCGAGAGCGGCGAGGTCGAGGCCGTTGATGTCGCCGGCCGGAAGGTCGTTCTCGTCGTCGATGCCCCGCGGCAGATGACCGATGGCGGGTGGAAGGTCGGCTTGTACGTCGACGAAGGCGCCACTGACGCGCAGTTCGAGGCCCTGGGTGCCGTGTTCGGGGGCCAGAAGGGCGGCATCTGGGCGACGCTGGCCCCGCTGGTGGGCGAGATGCTCGGCGCCGAGCGGGCCGCCATCGACTTCGCCGACGACGGCAGGCTGCACAGGCTCAAGGTCGGAAGCACGATCGACATGGAGATCGAGGACTGGATCGTGCCCGGCGGCGAGGAGGTCGCCAAGCTCACCGGCATGGTGTTCCCGGCGCCAACCCTGACCATCGCGAGATCGACCCGCTCGCACGTCGACGCGTTCGGCATCCACATGGACAGTCCCGGCACGAACGCGCACTCGGCGCCCTTCGCGTGGGCGGCTTGAGCGCGGATGCCTCGTCCGGCCCGGTCGCGCGCCGGGACTCCGTCATCGTCGTCGTGCTGCTGGTGGCCGCGGCAGCCTGGACACTGACGTTCGTCCTCGCTCGGGGCATGGCGGGGATGCAAGGGACGATGGGGCTGGCACTTCCGGCGTTCGTGGGAGTGTGGCTGCTCATGATGGTGGCCATGATGCTGCCTGCCGTCTCGCCCGTGGCCAGGTTGTACACCCGGACCATGCCAACACCCCGAACGGTTCGCGTCACAGTCTTCCTCTGCGGTTACCTGCTCGTCTGGGCTGCCGCAGGGCTGCCGGCGTTCGCGCTGGCCTGGGGGGCCGGCAGGCTCGCCACCAACGAGCCTGCGACAGCCCGGGTCATCGCGGTGGCGACGTTCCTCGCCGTGGCGGCCTACCAGGTGAGCCCGCTCAAGGAGGTGTGTCTACGAGCCTGTCGATCGCCGCTGGGCCTGCTGCTGCGCTACGCGTCCTTCAGCGGCCGGCTCCGGGACCTGCGCGTTGGCGCGCGCCACGGCCTGTACTGCCTGGGGTGTTGTTGGGCGCTGTTCGCGTCCCTGATCGCGCTCGGGATGATGAACGTGCTGGCCATGGTCGCGTTGGCCGGGGCAGTAACCGCCGAGAAGCTGTGGTCGCATGGCATCGGGCTCTCGCGGCTCCTGGCTCTGGTTGCCATTGGCGTCGCAGTGCTCGTCGCCCTTCACCCGGAATGGGCAACTGGCCTGTACGGCGCCCCCATGTCGGCCGGCGGGTAGGGCGAGTCCCGGGCCGCTGCTTCCTGTGAGCAGAACAAGGGGGTCGCCAGCGGGCGTCCTCCGTCGGGAAGTGTCATGCCCTTCGGGGGCTGGCTGATCGGTGCGTCAGGCGAGTGGCTGGGTCCCGTCCGGGTCGCTCAGAGGTACTGGCCGGTGGGACCCGCCTCGTCGCCATGGCGCGGCATCCCGGGCATCGGGTGGTGCTCGGCCGAGGGCGGCAGGTGGCCGGGAGGCAGGGCACGCCGCATCTCCTGCAGCTGGGCCTGCGCGGCCATCTGCTGGGCGAACAGGGCGGTCTGGATGCCGTGGAAGAGCCCCTCCAGCCAGCCGACCAGCTGGGCCTGGGCGATCCGCAGCTCGGCGTCGGAGGGCGTGGTCTCGTTGAACGGCAAGGTGATCCGCTCCAGCTCCTCGACCAGCTCGGGGGCCAGGCCCTCCTCGAGCTCGGAGAGCGACCGGCGGTGGATCTCGGCCAGCCGGGCACGGCCCGCCTCGTCCAGCGGGGCGTTGCGCACCTCCTCGAGCAGCTGCTTGATCATCGCGCCGATCCGCATCACCTTGGCCGGCTGCTCGACCAGCTCAGCCGGGCTGCGCTCCTCCTCCTCGGCGGGTGCGGACCGGTCTCCGGAGGCGACGCCCATGCCGTCCTGGGTCACGACGACCACGCGCTGGCCCGGCTCGGCGTCGGCCCGCTCGCTGTCCTGCTGGTCCTGCCACGCGTCGCTCATGAGACCCATCCTGCCTCGTCAAAACGGTTGCCGCGCCCGAGTCCCGCTGCGACCCTCGCGTCATGTCCCTCGTGATGCTCCCGCCGGCGCTGGCCGGGCGCTTCACGCTCAGCCCGGTGCTCCCGGAGGACGCCGAGGCCATCCTGGGGCTCGTCTCGGCGTGTGACCTGACGGTGCTCGGGTTCGTCGACAGCAGCCTCGAGGACGTCCAGGGCGACATCGGCCCGACGGCGACCGGTGAGACACGCTGCCAGGGCCTGGCCCGGGACCCGTCCGGGCAGGTCGTGGCCTGGTGGTGGACAGGCCCGCGCCCCGGCAGCGCCCGCCTGCCGGTGGACCTCTACGTACACCCCGGGCTGGAGGACGCCGACGGCGACGCGCTCGCGGCGCTCGGGTGGGCGCAGGTCACCGACTGGGGGCGGGAGCGGTATGCCGGGTGGTCCGGTGAGGTGCCCCTGCTGGACACCGGGTCGCTCCACGGCGACGCGGTCCACGAGCGCCGCCTGGCGGCGGCCGGGTTCGAGCGGGTGCGCACCTTCTGGCGGATGAGCGGGGACGTGCCGCCGGCGCCCGCACCCGCACCCGCACTCCCCGGACTGGTGATCCGGACGGTGCGCTGGGACGACGAGGTCGACACGCGGCTGGTGCACCGGCTCAAGGAGGAGAGCTTCGCCGGGCACTGGGGCAAGGAGCCGGAGGCCTACGAGGCCTTCATGGGCCGGTGGCGCACCAGCGCCGGCTTCGACCCGAGCCTGTGGTTCGTGGCCGAGCTGGACGGCGAGCCGGCCGCGGTGATGCTCGCCAGCCGGCGCATGGCGAACGAGGATGCGCTCTACATCCAGTCCCTCGGCACCCTGGCGCACGCCCGTGGCCGGGGCGTCGCCTCGGCGCTGTTGCAGCACGCCTACGAGGTCGCCCGGCGCGAGGGCTACGGCAAGGTCCGGCTCGGCGTGGACAGCGACAACCCGACCGGGGCGCCCTCGGTCTACCGCCGGGCGGGCCTGGAGACGATCTTCGCCATGCACGCCTGGCACAAGCCGCTCACCTGACCGGTCCGGACACGCCTCAGCCCGCGTTCCGGCCCGGCATCGGGCGCGAGACGCGGGCTGGGAGGTGCCCGGTCGTCGAGGGGACCTGGGCTGGGACTTAGCGGGGCGCCATACGGGCCTTGAGCGTCTCCCGCTTGTCCTCGAAGCGCAGGGCCTGCTTCTCCAGGCCCTCCATGTACTCGGCGAGCTCGGTGCGCGCCGCCTCGCCCTCGGCGGAGAGGCCCTCGAGCTCGAACACCTTCCAGAAGCGCAACACCGGCATGACCACGTCGTCGCGGTGCTGGCGCAGGTCGTAGATCCCGGCGACGGCCATCTCGACGGCCTTGCGCTGGAAGCCGGGGATCTCGGTGCCGGGCATCTGGAAGCCCTTCACGACCTCGAGGATCGCCTGCATGGTCTGGTCCGGCGCGATCTGCAGGGCCGAGTTGAGCAGGTTGCGGTAGAAGATCATGTGCAGGTTCTCGTCGGCGGCGATCCGGGAGAGCAGCTGCTCGGCCATCGGGTCGTCGGTGAACTTGCCGGTGTTGCGGTGCGAGACCCGCGTGGCCAGCTCCTGGAAGGAGACGTAGGCCAGGGAGTGCAGCAGCTCCCCGGAGTGGGCCGACTCGTAGCCCTGGGACATGTGCTGCATCCGGAACCGCTCCAGCGCCACCGGGTCGACGAGGCGCTTGACCAGCATGAAGTCGCGCATGGCGATGCCGTGGCGGCCCTCCTCGGCGGTCCACCGGTGGACCCAGTCGCCCCACGCGTCGTCGCGGCCGAAGATCAGCGCGATCTCGTGGTGGTAGCTCGGCAGGTTGTCCTCGGTGAGGAGGTTGACGATGAGCGCCGAGCGCGCGACGTCGGGGATGTTGGCGTCGTCGGGACTCCACGGCTCGCCGCCCATGAGCCCGTCGAAGTTGCGCCCCTCGCTCCATGGCACGTAGTCGTGCGGGAACCACTCCTTGGCGACCTTGGTGTGCCGGTTGAGCTCACCCTCGACCACCTGGTCGAGCTCGCGGAGCAGGTCGGTCTGGGACCAGACAGAGGACATGGGGTTCCTTCCAGCAGATTACTTACGCTTTCGTAGGTTACGGGAGCGTAAGTAATAGGCCAACCCCTCGGGCCGCGGCGCGTCAGGCGCTGGCGGAGAGCACCCGCCCGGGGGGCACCATGAAGGTGACCGACGTGACCGGGACGTACCCGCGGGCGCGGAAGAGCGGCATACCGGTGGGGGTCGCCAGGGCGACGCACGCCGACGCCCCGTGCCCGGCGGCCTGCTCCTCGGCGGCCCCCACCAGGGCGGAGCCCAGGTGGCGACCCCGCCAGGGGGCGCGCACGGCGACGAAGGCGACCTCCACGATGTCCGAGGACGTCATGGCTGCGGCCGCGGCGACCGGTATGCCGTGCAGCCGCCCCAGCAGCGCCGGCCCCTCGGGGTGGGTCGCCAGCCGGGTGAGGGCCGTCTCCAGGTCGGGCTCCAGGGAGAAGACCTCCAGCAGGGTGCGCGCCCAGCTAGTCGCGGAGGCCGGGGTGCGGACGGGCTCCACCCGCCAGGACGGGTCCGGCGCACCCCCCCTGGTCTGGCCGGGTGCGGGACCGGTGGCGCGCCCGGTCGGGCCCGGGGGTGCTCCCTCCGGGGGTGGCAGGTCCAGCCACATGGCGGTGGCCCGGCCCCCGACGACCAGCCCACGCCGGGAGAGCTGCTCGACCAGCACGGTGCCCCCCAGGTGCGCCCAGGCGTTGAAGCTCCAGGGCACGTCGTAGGTCGAGGCGACGGCCAGGCACGCGTCGAGGCGCCGCTCGTCGTGGAGGGTGTTGAAGCCGCGGGCGTCGTAGAGGAAGACCCCGTTCATCGACCGCAGGGGCACCCGGCTGCCGGTCAGCAGGGCTGGCCCGAGGCGGTGCACCTCACCCCCGGGGAGGCCGATGACCGTCCGGGCGTGCGTGTCCGCGAGGGCTCGGTCCAACCGTGCGGTCCGGGTCCTGTCGAGGTCGCCCGCCGGGGGGCCGGTCATGGCCTGAGGCTAGGTAAGGCATGCCCGGCACGGGTCCGTCACAGGGGTGAGCGGCGGGCGCTGCAAACGGGCTAACGGCGGATAGCCACCGGGACCAGGCCCGGGCGCTGCCGTCTGGTGCGCGCCATGGCAGGCGGCGCCGCGATGATGCCGACGAGCCGGGTCATCGTGCCGTTGTCGAAGCACCCCATCAGGAAGCCCTCCCAGTAACGGTTCTGCCGCAGGATGGTCGTCAGCATCATCCGCGCCGTGCGCTCGTCGACCCGGGCGAGGTCCTGCTCGCCGAGCCGCCGGCGCCCGTCCTGCCAGCGCATCCAGTCGAACATCGGCAGCAGCTCCGGCGTCTCGGTCAGCGCGCGGTAGACCTCGACCGCGAGCGGGCCGAGCACGGCATACGGCATCTGCACCGCACCGCGCTCGTTGGTCTCGCCGCCGGCCCACTCACCCCACGGCCCCTCATGGGCGAGCATCCGCTGGTGCAGCGCCCCCAGGCGGGCCCTGGTCTCCGGCGAGGCCGGCTCGACGGTCACCTCCTCGGCGGCTCCGGTGCCCCCGCCGGCCCTGGCGGTGCTCATGTGGTGAGCAGGACCTTGCCGATGTGGGTGCCGGCGTCGAGCTCGCGGTGCGCGTCGGGGGCCTCGGCCAGCGGGAAGGTGCGGTGCACGACCGGCTTGACCCGGCCGGCCTCGACCAGCGGCCAGACGTGCTCCCGGACGGCGGCGACGATGGCGGCCTTCTCCTCCAGGGGTCGCGCCCGCAGGCCGGTGGAGATGACCGCAGCGCGCTTGCGCATCAGCACCGACAGGTCGAGCTCGGCCCTGACGCCGCCCTGGAAGCCGATGATCACGAGTCGGCCGTTGGTGGCCAGGGCCTGGACGTTGCGGGCGAGGTACTTCGCGCCCATGTTGTCGAGGATGACGTCGGCGCCGTGCCCGGCGGTGGCCTGGTCCAGCGCCTCGACGAAGTCCTGCTCCTTGTAGTTCACGAGGATCTCGGCGCCGAGCTCGCGGCACGCCTCGAGCTTGTCCGCAGACCCGGCGGTGACCGCCACGTGGGCGCCGATCTCGCGGCCGAGCTGGACCGCCATCGTGCCGATGCCGCTGGAGCCGCCGTGCACGAGCAGGATCTGCCCGGGCAGCAGGTTGGCGGTCATGAAGACGTTGGACCACACGGTGCAGACGACCTCGGGCAGGGCGGCGGCCTCGACGAGGGAGACGCCGGCCGGCACCGGCAGGAGCTGCCCGGCCGGGACGGCCACCTTCTCGGCGTACCCGCCACCGGCGAGCAGCGCGCAGACCTGGTCTCCCACGGACCAGCCGGTGACCTCGCTGCCGACGGCGGCGATGGTGCCGCTGACCTCCAGGCCCGGGTACTCCGAGGCGCCGGGCGGCGGCGGGTAGACCCCGATCCGCTGCTGCAGGTCCGCGCGGTTGACGCCGGCCGCGGCCACGTCGACGAGGACCTCGTCGGGCTTGATGGTGGGGTCGGGGACCTCGGCGAGGACGAGCGCGTCGGGGTCGCCGGGCGTGGGGATCGTGATCGCCTTCATGCCCCGACGATATGCCGGGCCTGCTCCAGCGCCTCCGGGGTGTCCACGTCGAGGGTGGCCGGGTGCGCCAGCGGCAGGGTTGCGCTGCGCAGCCGGTCCAGCACGCCCATCAGCCGCGCCCCCGCCGGGTCCTCGGGCAGCGCCGCGCGCAGCGCGTCCGTCCGGTATGCCGTGAGCAGGGGTTGTGCGCGCCCGGCACCGTCGGAGCCGACCACCGCCTCGAGGTCGTCCTCGTCCGCCAGCGCGCCGGCCAGGTCCGCGGCGGCCGGGCCGGCGAAGGGCATGTCACCGGCGACGACGACGCAGGTCGTCGTGCCGACCTGGTCCAGGCCGGCGGCGACCGCGGCCACCGGCCCACCACCGACCGGCTGTTCACGCACCCAGGTGACGGGGCGCGTCGTCGGGCGTTCGTCGCCGACGCAGACGACCGGCCAGTGCCGGGGCAGGGCGTCGAGCAGGTGGTCCAGCACGGTCGAGCCGCCCAGCGCCTCGCGGGTCTTGTCCCGCCCGCCGAGCCGGCGGGACGTGCCGCCGCAGGTGACGAGCGCGGTGACGCCGGTCGTGAGGTCGGTGCCCATGCCCCCATCCTGTCGCGCCGGCGCAGCTCGCGGCTCAGCCGGCGGCGTCGGGCTCGAGGGCCGGGCACTTCTGGCCCACCGCCGGGGCCAGCCGCTCGAAGTGCCACCACTCGTTGACGTAGCGACGGCACAGGCCCCACCGCACGCCGTTGACCTCCAGCCAGCGCGCACCCGCACGTGGCCCGATGTCGACGGCCCTGCCCTGCACGTGGGCGGACTCGGCGGGCGGCAGCACCCAGCGGCGGGCCACGGCGGCTGAGCCGTACTGGCGGACCGCTGCGTCGAACAGGCGCTGCTGCTCGGCCCGGGTGCGGTAGCCGGAGGTGACGCTGAGGTGGATGCCCGCCGCGGCGGCGGCCTGCTCGGCCTTGGCCAGCGACCGGGCCAGCGGCGCGGTCAGGCCGGGCGCGGGGGCGACGAGCACGGGGGCCTTGGCGGACGGTGTCGTCACGGCGGGTGCCTTCACCACCGGGGCCGCGGCCGCATGGACGGGCCTGGGCGCCGCCGAGGCCACGGCGTCAGCGACACCCCCACCGGACACCGGTGCGCCGACCCGGGCGCTGACCGTGGCGGACCGGGCCGGGACGTCGGTCCGGATGACCTGGGCACCCCAGGTGACGAGCAGCAGCGCCACGGCGACGGCCACGCAGAGGTTGCGCAGCAGACCCCTGCGGATGCGCAGGGGAGCGCGGACCACGTAGGTCACGTCTCCCTGAGGGCGGATCTTCCCGTCCCACAGGACAATGGGCTCGCTGAAACGCACGGTCCTACCCCACCCCGGTGCCATCGCCCCCGCGATGGCCTTACCCCCAGAGACGCACGCTAGGGCCGCGAGGTTGCGGCGTCAACGACACCGGTGCGGCCGCCGATGCGCCGGGTGAGCTCGAGGGCCACCCGCGTCAGCTGACGGGTGATGGCCGCCCGCGCCGCGTCGTCGACCTCCTCGCTGCGGTAGGTGACCGCCACGCCGGCCACCGGGTGACCTCCGTGGTCGCGGACGGCCGCCGCCACCGAGGCGAAGCCCGGGGTGACGGAGCCGTCCTCGTGGGCGAACCCGTCCCGGCGGACCTGCGCGAGCTCGCGGCGCAGCGCCGGCAGCGACCCCGGCCCGATGCCGTGGCGCTGCACGAACGCCTCCCGCGAGGGGAAGAGAGCACGCACCTGGGCGGGGGGCAGTGCGGCGAGCATCGCCAGGCCGCTGGCGGTGAGGTGCGCCGGCAGCCGCACGCCGACGTCGGTCACCAGCGGCGGCCGGCCCGGGGCACGTTCCTCGACCACGTAGAGGACGTCCCGGCCGTGCAGCACGGCCAGGTGCGCGTTGTGCGTCGTGGCGTCGACCAGGCGGGCGAGCAGCGGCCGGGCGATCCGGGCCAGCGGCGCCTGCCGGGAGTACGCCGAGCCCAGCTCGAACGCCGCGACGCCCAGGCCCCAGCGGCGCTCCTCGGGCAGGTGCACCACGAAGCCTTCCCGGCGCAGGACCGTCAGCAGGTGGTAGACGCTCGAGCGCGGCAGGTCCAGGTCGCGCGCGATCGCCGCGGCCGGCACGGGTGTGGTGTGCCGCGCCAGCAGCTTGAGCACCGCGAGGGCCTGCGCTGCGGCGGGAGCGTTCGACACGGCATACAGCCTCTCAGAGATGTCTCGGATCCGAGACACAACCGGCCCCACGGTGGGTGCCGTGCGTCCGGCCAGCGGCTGGAATGGGCGCATGAGCACCGAGATCGCCGCGCCCCCTGCCGACCAGGCTGGGCGGAGCGCCACCGTCAGCGTCGGCCGTGGGCCGGTGACCTTCGAGGACGTCGTCGCGGTCGCCCGCCACGACGCGCGGGTCGAGCTGTCCGCCGAGGCCCTGGAGGAGGTCCGCCGCACGCGCACCGTCGTCGAGGAGCTCGCCGACGACGTCGAGCCGCACTACGGCGTCTCCACCGGGTTCGGCGCGCTCGCGACCCGCCACATCCCCACCGAGCTGCGCGCCCAGCTGCAGCGCAGCCTCGTGCGCAGCCACGCCGCCGGCTCCGGCCCCGAGGTCGAGCGCGAGGTGGTGCGCGCGCTGATGCTGCTGCGCCTGTCCACCCTCGCCACCGGGCGCACCGGCGTGCGCGAGGAGGTCGCCACGACCTACGCCGCGCTGCTCAACGCCGGGATCACCCCGGTCGTGCACGAGTACGGCAGCCTCGGCTGCTCCGGCGACCTCGCGCCCCTGGCCCACTGCGCGCTCGCCCTCATGGGCGAGGGCACGGTGCGCGACGCCTCCGGCGAGCTCCGCGACGCCGCGGAGGCCCTGGAGGCAGCCGGTATCGCGCCGGTCGCCCTGCGCGAGAAGGAGGGGCTGGCGCTCATCAACGGCACCGACGGGATGCTCGGCATGCTGGTGCTGGCGATCACCGACCTGCGGATGCTGCTGACCACCGCCGACATCACCGCGGCCATGAGCGTCGAGGCGCTGCTGGGCACCGACGCCGTCTTCGCCGCCGACCTGCAAGCGCTGCGCCCGCACCCGGGCCAGGCCGCCTCGGCCGCCAACCTGCGGGAGGTGCTCGCGGGCAGCGCGATCATGGAGAGCCACCGCGGCCCGGAGTGCACCCGCGTGCAGGACGCCTACTCCCTGCGCTGCGCCCCCCAGGTCGCCGGCGGGGTCCGCGACACCGTCGACCACGCCGCCGTCGTCGCCGGGCGCGAGCTCGCCGCCGCCGTCGACAACCCGGTCATCACCCTCGACGGCCGCGTGGAGTCCAACGGGAACTTCCACGGGGCGCCGGTCGCCTACGTGCTGGACTTCCTCGCCATCGTCGCCGCCGACCTTGCCAGCATGTCCGAGCGGCGCACCGACCGGTTCCTCGACGTCTCGCGCAACCACGGCCTGCACGCGTTCCTCGCCGACGACCCCGGCGTGGACAGCGGGCACATGATCGCGCAGTACACCCAGGCCGCGATCGTCTCGGAGATGAAGCGCCTGGCCGTGCCCGCCAGCGTCGACTCGATCCCCAGCTCGGCGATGCAGGAGGACCACGTCTCGATGGGCTGGTCCGGCGCCCGCAAGCTGCGCCGCGCCGTCGACGGGCTCACCCGGGTCCTCGCCGTGGAGCTGCTCACCGCGGCCCGCGCCCTCGACCTGCGCGCCCCGCTGGAGCCGGCCCCCGCCACCGCCGCCGTCGTCGCGGCGCTGCGCGAGGTCGCCCCCGGCCCGGGCGTGGACCGCTTCCTCGCCCCCGAGATCGAGGCGGCCGTGCAGGTCGTCGCCACCGGCGCCGCCGTCCGCGCCGCCGAGTCCGTCACCGGCCCCCTCAACTGAACCACCCGTCATACCGCCGTGCTCACCACCACCGCTTTGCTCACTTCAGGCCGCTCCCGGCCCCTGTTCGGGGTCCGGAAACCGGCCTCGGCTGAGCAAACCGGCCTGAGCTGAGCAAAGTCCGAAGGAGACTGCAATGGAAGGCGCCCGTCCCGTGCGTGCCGCGCGCGGCACCACCCTCACCGCGAAGTCGTGGCAGACCGAGGCCCCGCTTCGGATGCTCATGAACAACCTCGACCCCGAGGTGGCCGAGCGACCCGACGACCTCGTCGTCTACGGCGGCACCGGCCGCGCGGCGCGCGACTGGCGCAGCTTCGACGCCATGGTCCGCACGCTGACCACGCTGGAGAAGGACGAGACGATGCTCGTCCAGTCCGGCCGCCCGGTCGGCGTCATGCGCACCCACGAGTGGGCACCGCGGGTGATCCTGGCCAACTCCAACCTCGTCGGCGACTGGGCGACGTGGCCGGAGTTCCGCCGGCTGGAGCACCTCGGGCTGACGATGTACGGCCAGATGACCGCCGGGTCGTGGATCTACATCGGCACCCAGGGCATCCTCCAAGGCACCTACGAGACGTTCGCCGCCGTGGCGGCGAAGCGGTTCAACGGCACCCTCGCCGGCACGCTGACCCTCACCGGCGGGTGCGGCGGCATGGGTGGCGCCCAGCCCCTCGCGGTGACGATGAACGACGGCGTCTGCCTCGTCGTCGACGTCGACGAGACGCGGCTGCGCCGCCGGGTCGAGCACCGCTACCTCGACGAGGTGGCGACCTCGCTCGACGCCGCGGTGGAGGCCGCGCTGAAGGCCAAGGCCGACAAGCGCGCCCTGTCGATCGGCATCGTCGGCAACTGCGCCACCGTCTTCCCCGAGCTGCTGCGCCGCGGTGTCGAGATCGACATCGTCACCGACCAGACCAGCGCCCACGACCCGCTGTCCTACCTGCCCGAGGGCATCTCGGTGGAGGACTGGCACGACTACGCCGAGGCCAAGCCGGAGGAGTTCACCGACCGGGCGCGGGCGTCGATGGCCAAGCACGTCGAGGCCATGGTCGGCTTCCTGGACGCCGGTGCCGAGGTGTTCGACTACGGCAACTCGATCCGCGACGAGGCACGGCTGGGCGGCTACGACCGGGCGTTCGCCTTCCCCGGCTTCGTGCCGGCCTACATCCGGCCGCTGTTCTGCGAGGGCAAGGGCCCGTTCCGCTGGGCCGCGCTGTCGGGCAACCCCAAGGACATCGCCGCGACCGACAAGGCGGTGCTCGACCTCTTCCCCGACAACGACCACCTGCACCGGTGGATCAAGAAGGCCGGGGAGCGCGTGGCGTTCCAGGGCCTGCCGGCGCGGATCTGCTGGCTCGGCTACGGCGAGCGGGACAAGGCCGGCCTGCGGTTCAACGAGATGGTGGCCTCCGGCGAGCTCGAGGCCCCGATCGTCATCGGCCGCGACCACCTCGACTGCGGCTCGGTCGCCTCGCCCTACCGCGAGACCGAGTCGATGCTCGACGGCTCCGACGCGATCGCCGACTGGCCGCTGCTCAACGCGATGATCAACACCGCCTCCGGTGCCTCGTGGGTCTCGATCCACCACGGCGGCGGCGTCGGCATCGGCCGGTCCATCCACGCCGGGCAGGTCTCCCTGGCCGACGGTACGGCCCTGGCGGCGGAGAAGCTCGCCCGCGTGCTGACCAACGACCCCGGCATGGGCGTCATCCGGCACGTCGACGCCGGCTACGACCTCGCCGAGCAGGTGGCGCAGGAGCGCGGCGTCAGGGTGCCGATGCGAGAGGGTCAGTGACGTCGGCGACCTGAGCGTCCAGCACCCGGATGACGTCGTCGCCCTCGGCGGTGAACGCCACGCCGTGGGCGCCGGCGCCGAGCGAGATGCGGCGGCCGGCCACGGTCGCGTCGGCCACGACCGGCCAGGCGCGGGTCGAGCCGAACGGCGTGATGGTGCCCCGCTCGTAGCCGGTCACGTCCTTGGCCACCGCGGCGTCGGGCATCGACAGCCGGTTGACGCCGAGCAGCGCGCGCAGCTTGGGCCAGGAGATCTCGCGGTCGCCGGGCACGAGGACGAACAGGTAGTCGTCCTCGGCCCGGCGCACCACGAGGGTCTTGATGATGTCGCCCGGCTCCACCCCGCGGGCGGCGGCGGCCTCCGCCAGGCTGCCGACCCGGCCGTGCCGGGTGACGGTGTGCGCGATACCGGCCGCCTCGATCGCCGCCGTGGCCCGTTCCTCAGACATGACTCCCACCCTAGGTTGATGACATGACGTTCGACGGCATGTGGGCCGAGCTCCTCCCGGTCGGCCGGGACCCGCACACCGGCGGCTACCGCCGGTTCGCGTGGACCCGCACCGACCACGACCTGCGCGAGTGGTTCGCCGCGGAGGCCTCCTCGCGCGGGCTGGACCTGGTCACCGACCGCGCCGGCAACCAGTGGGCGTGGTGGGGCGATCCCGACCACGATGGACCCGGGCTTGTCCTCGGGTCGCACCTGGACTCCGTCCCCGACGGCGGCGCGTATGACGGGCCGCTCGGCGTCGTCACCGCCCTCGCCACCGTGGAGGCCTTGCAGCGTCAGGGTTTTCGCCCGTCCCGGCCGATCGGCGTCGTCAACTTCGTCGACGAGGAGGGCGCGCGCTTCGGCATCGCGTGCGCCGGCTCGCGGATCATCACTGGAGCCCTGGACGCGGACCGCGCCCGTGGTCTGCGCGACGGGGACGGGCGCACGATGGCCGAGGCGATGACTGCGGCGGGGCACGACCCGAGCCGGCTCGGCCGCGACGAGGAGACCCTGCGCAGGGTGGGGACCTTCGTCGAGCTGCACGTGGAGCAGGGCCGGGGCCTGGTCGACCTCGGCCGCGCCGTCGGGGTCGGGTCGGCGATCTGGCCGCACGGGCGCTGGCGGCTCGACCTGGCCGGGGAGGCCAACCACGCGGGGACGACGCGCCTCGAGGACCGGCGCGACCCGATGCTCGCCCTGGCCTCGGCGATCACCTCGGCGCGGGACGCCGCGGCCGGCCAGGGGTGCGTCGCCACGGTCGGCAAGGTCCGCGTGGAACCCAACGGGGTCAACGCGATTCCCTCACGCGTCACCGCCTGGCTGGACGCCCGCGGACCGGCCGAGGGCGGGGTGCGGGCCGTCGTGGAGGAGGTCGGTGAGCGCACCGGCGTCGCGCCGGTTGAGGAGTCCTGGACCGGGGAGACCGCCTTCGACGCGCCCCTGGCAACCCGGCTGGCGGCGCTGCTGTCCGACGCCCCGGTCCTTGCGACCGGCGCCGGTCACGACGCCGGCGTGCTGGCCACGGCCGGCGTGCCCACCGCGATGCTGTTCGTGCGCAACCCGACCGGGATCTCGCACTCCCCGGCCGAGCTCGCCGAGCACGAGGACTGCCTCGCGGGGGTGGAGGCGCTCACCACGGTGGCCCGCGAGCTGGCCTCACCCGGGTCGGCCTCATGAGCGGTGAGGGGCGCACCCGACGCTGGCACGCGGCATACGCGCTGCTGCCCACCGGGCTCGCGCGGGAGGTGACCTTCGAGGTCACCGACGGGCGGTTCACCGCCGTCACACCGGAGAGCACGGCCGGGGACGCCGAGCGGCTGCCGGGCGTGGTGCTGCCGGGCCTGGCCAACGCGCACAGCCACGCCTTCCACCGCGCGCTGCGCGGTCGCACCCATGCCGGCGGCGGCACCTTCTGGACGTGGCGTGAGGGCATGTATGCCGTTGCGGCGCAGCTGGATCCGGACTCCTACCTCGCGCTGGCAAGGGCGACGTACGCCGAGATGGCGCTCGCCGGGGTGACCGGCGTCGGCGAGTTCCACTACCTGCACCACGCGCCCGGCGGGGCGGCGTATGCCGACCCCAACGCGATGGCGGAGGCGCTGCGCCAGGCGGCCGCCGAGGCGGGGATCCGGCTGACCCTGCTGGACACCTGCTACCTCACCGGCGGGCTGACCGCCGACGGGCACGTCCCGCTTGGGCCGGAGCAGCTGCGCTTCGGCGACGGGACCGTGGAGCGTTGGGAGGCGAGGGTGTCCGCGCTCAGGCCCTCGGCGGGGATGCGGCTGGGGGCGGCCATCCACTCGGTGCGTGCGGTGCCCCGGGCGGTGCTGGGCGACGTCGCCTACGTCGCGGAGCACGGGCTGGGGCCGGGCTCGGTGGCGGCGGGGATGCCGCTGCACGTGCACCTGTCCGAGCAGCCGGCGGAGAACGAGGCATGCCAACGGTTCTACGGCCTGACGCCCACCGGGCTGCTGGACGCCGAGGGCGTCCTCGGACCGCGGACGACCGCCGTCCACGCGACGCACCTGACCGCTGCTGACATCGCGGCGCTCGGACGCTCCCGGACCACGGCCTGCTTCTGCCCGACCACCGAGCGAGACCTCGCCGACGGAATCGGCCCGGCGCGGGCGCTGCGCGACGCCGGCGCCCCGCTGTCGCTGGGCTCGGACCAGCACGCCGTCATCGACCTGCTCGAGGAAGCCCGGGCCCTGGAGATGCACGAGCGGCTGGACTCGTTGCAGCGCGGGCGTTTCCGCCCCGAGGAGGTCCTGGTGGCCGCGACCGCGCACGGAAGCATCGGCTGGGAGGACGCCGGCCGGCTCGAGGTCGGTGCGCGCGCCGATCTCGTCGCGGTCCGCCTCGACACCCCGCGCACCGCCGGCAGCGCCCCGGAGCAGGTCGTGATGAGCGCCTCGGCGACCGACGTGGACACCGTCGTCGTCGACGGCCGGGCGGTCGTCCGCGCCGGCGAGCACGTGCTCGGCGACGTGGGAACGTTGCTGCGCAAGGCGATCGAGCCGCTCTGGGAGGGCATGTGAGCACCACGCTGGTCACCGGCATCACCGAGCTCGTCACCAACGACCCGGGGCTCGGTGACGGGTCGCCCCTGGGGTTGGTGCCCGACGCCGCGGTCGTCGTCGACGGCGACCACGTCGCCTGGGTCGGGCCGGCCCGGTCGGCCCCCGACGCCGACATCGAGCTCGACCTCGGCGGCTGCGCGGTCGTGCCCGGCTTCGTCGACTCCCACTCCCACCTCGTCTTCGCCGGTGACCGGGCCGCCGAGTTCGCCGCCCGGATGTCCGGCACCCCCTACGACGGCGGTGGGATCGCCACGTCCGTCGCCGCAACTCGGGCCGCCTCCGACGACGTGCTGCGGGCCCTCGTGGCCGCCCGCGTGAGCGAGATGCGCGACCAGGGCACGACGACGGTTGAGATCAAGAGCGGCTACGGCCTGACCGTCGAGGACGAGGCGCGGGCGCTGCGGGTCGCGCGCGAGCTGACCCCGGAGACGACCTACCTCGGCGCCCACGTGGTCCCCGGTGACTACGCGGGCCGGCGCGAGGACTACGTCGCGCTGGTGGCCGGGGAGATGCTGCGGGCCTGCGCCCCGCACGCCCGCTGGGTCGACGTCTTCTGCGAGCCGCACAGCGCCCACGCGTTCACCGCCGACGAGGCCCGCGAGGTGCTGCTCGCCGGCCGGGCCGCGGGGCTGGAGCTGCGCGTCCACGGCAACCAGCTCGGCCACGGCCCCGGCGTGCAGCTGGCCGTCGAGCTCGGCGCCGCCAGCGTCGACCACTGCACCTGGCTCTCCGACGCCGATGTCGACGCGCTAGCCGGCGCCGCCGCCACGACGGTGGCCACCCTGCTGCCGGGCGTGGAGTTCTCCACGCGCTCGCCCTACCCGGACGGGCGGCGGCTGCTCGACGCCGGCGTCAGCCTCGCCCTGGCGAGCGACTGCAACCCCGGCACCTGCTACAGCTCCTCGATCCCGTTCATGCTCGCGCTGGCGGTGCGCGAGATGGGCCTGACGCCCGCCGAGGCGCTCCAGGCGGCGACGCTGGGCAGCGCGAGGGCGTTGCGGCGCCACGACATCGGACGGATCACCGTGGGCAGCCGTGCTGACCTCACGGTCCTGGAGGCGCCGTCCTACCTGCACCTGGTCTACCGACCCGGGGTGCCGCTCGCCCGGGCCCTCGACCTGCCCTGAGCCGACCTGAGCCTGCCCCGGGTCAGGCCGGGCCGAGCCAGACGGTCGTGTCCGGCGGCACCGCTCCCGAGGCGTCGAGCTCGCCGCTGGCCAGCAGCACCACCGCGTCGGCGGGCAGCCCCACGGGCTGCTCGCCGACGTTGGCGAGCACGCGCAGGTCACCGTTGGTGAAGGTGACCACGTCCGGCGCTCCCGCAACCCACGTGAGGTCGCCGCTGCCGAGGCGACGTGCGCGGCGCAGTCGCAGCGCCGCGCGATACAGCTCCAGGGTCGAGCCGGCGACGCCGCGCTGGGCGTCCACGGCAAAGCGGCTCCAGTCCCGCGGCTGGGGCAGCCAGCTGCAGCCGTTCGGGGAGAAGCCGTATGCCGGTGCCGCCGCCTCCCAGGGGATCGGCACCCGGGCGCCGTCCCTGCCCTTCTCGACCCCGGCGGTCCGCGCGAACGTCGGGTCCTGGCGTGCGCCGTCCGGCAGCGTGGTGTGCTCGGGCAGGCCGAGCTCCTCGCCCTGGTAGAGGTAGGCCGAGCCGGGCAGCGCGAGCATGAGCAGCGTCGCCGCGCGGGCCCGGCGAAGCCCGACCGCCTCGTCGGGCTGGGGGTCGTCGGCGCCGATGCCGGTCATCCGGCCCCCGCGGGCCGGGGTGCCCAGCCGGCTGGCGTGGCGGACGACGTCGTGGTTGGACAGCACCCAGGTCGTCGGTGCGCCGACCGCGTCGTTGGCCCGCAGCGACGCCTCGATCGTGTGCCGCAGGTCCGCGGCCCGCCACGGGGTCAGCAGGTAGTGGAAGTTGAACGCCTGGTGCATCTCATCAGGCCGGGCGTAGCGGGCCACCCGGTCCAGGTCGGCGACCCACGCCTCGGCCACGAGCGCGCGCTCGCCGGCGTAGCCCTCCAGCAGCCGCCGCCACGCCCGGTAGACCTCGTGCACGCCCTCCTGGTCCCGGGCCGGGTGCGGCTTGCCGTCGGCGTCGAGGCCCTGCACGCGCAGCGGGCCGTGCCAGTCGGGCAGCGCCGGGTCCTTGACCAGCCCGGAGGCGACGTCGACGCGGAAGCCGTCGACCCCGCGGTCGAGCCAGAACCGGATCACGTCCTCGAAGTCCGCGCGCACCTCGGGGTGCTCCCAGCTGAGGTCGGGCTGGCGACGGTCGAAGAGGTGGAGGTACCACTGCCCGGGCCGGCCGTCGGCCCCGGTGACCCGGGTCCACGCCGGCCCACCGAAGGCGCTGGACCAGTTGTTCGGGGGCAGCTCACCACCGTGGCCCCGTCCGTCCCGGAAGACGTATCGCGCGCGCTCCGGGCTGCCGGGCGGGCTCGTCAGGGCGGCCGCGAACCACGGGTGGGCGTCGCTGGTGTGGTTCGGGACGAGGTCGACGATCACCCTGAGCCCGAGCTCGTGGGCCCGGGTGAGCAGCGCGTCGGCGTCGGCCAGGGAGCCGAAGAGCGGGTCGACGTCGCGGTGGTCGCAGATGTCGTAGCCGGCGTCGGCCTGCGGGGAGGGGTAGAACGGCGAGAGCCAGACGGCGTCGACCCCGAGGTCGGCCAGGTGGTCCAGCCGGGCGGTGATCCCGGGCAGGTCCCCGACGCCGTCACCGTCGCTGTCGGCCCAGGACCGCGGGTAGACCTGGTAGATCACCGCGTGCCGGTGCCAGGGCGAGTCGGCCGGTTCGGCGGGGTGGAGCGGCCGGGCGGCTGCGGCGCTCGCGGCGCGATGCCCGGGAGTGGTCTCGGCAGGTGTGGCAGGCACGGGCACCCAGTCTGCCCGCACCGGCGTGGGTCGGCGCGGTGAGTGGTGGCGCCCGCCTGTGGCCGCCGGGGCCGGTGGGCCGGCGCCCCACCGGGGGGCGCCGGCCCGAGGAGATCAGCCCTTGTGGGCCGGCTCCGTCGCGCGGTCCGCGGACTCGTCGGAGTCCTTGGGGGTCTCGGCCTTGGCCTCATCGGCCTTGGCGTCGTCGGCCTTGGCGTCGGTGGCCTTCGCGGGCTGCTCGATCTTGGCGGTGTCCTCCTGCGAGGCCGGCTTGGCCGGTGCGGGGACCTCGGCGATGTCCTCGATGGCGGCCGGCAGGGACACGCCGCCAAGGGTGGCCAGCATCTGGCGCACGTTCGTGAGCTGGGCGTTGATCGAGTCGCGCCGCTGGGTGGCGGCGGAGAGCTCGCGCTCGGACTCGGAGCGGATCCGCTCGGCGCGCGACTTGGCCTCGCTGACGATCATCTCGGCCTGCTGCTGGGCCTGCTCGAGCTGGCGCTGCGCGCGGGTCGAGGCCTCCTTGGCGGCGGCGTCCGACTCCCGACGGGTCTGCTCGATCTGCTGCTGCATGGCGGCCATCTCGCGCTCGGCGGCGGCGTGGCGCTCGGTGAACTCGGCGGCCGCCTTCTCGCGTCGCTCGGCGAGGGTGGTCTCGAAGTCCGTGGCGGCCTTGGCCGACTTGGCGCGCTGCTGCTCGTAGACGGCCTCGGCCTCCTCGCGGCGGGCGGTGGCGTCACGGTCGGCCTCGTCGAGGACGTTCTCGGCGCGGCGGTGGGCCTCGGCGACGAGCTGCTTGGCCTCGCTCTCCGCAGCGGAGACGACGTCGGCCGCGTGCGCCTCGGCCTCGGCCTTGACCTTGCGGGCGGTGGCCTCGGCGTCCTTGCGCTGGGCCGCGGCGTCGGCCGTCGCGTCCGTGCGCATGTTGACGGCCTCCTGCTCGGCCAGGGTGAGGATCTCACCCACGCGGGCGCCGAGGTCGGCGAACGTCGGGGCCGAGGAGCTCTCCTGCTTGGCCTGGGCGCGGCCCTGCCACTTCTGGGCCTCGTCGGCGAAGCGCTCGGCGCGCTCGGCCTGCCGGGTCGCGTCGGAACGGGCGCTGTCGAGGGCGGCCATCAGGGAACGCACGTGGTCGTCCACCTGGGACGGCTCGTAGCCGCGGAGGACGGTGCGGAACTGCAGGGACTCAGTCATGACCTTCTCTTCATATCTATCGGGGGTGGGAGGGGAGGTGTCGAGGGGACGTCAGCGGCCCTGGCGGCGCCCGGCGAGGCGTTCCGCCAGGCTCAGTGGTCGAGGGGCCGCGGGCGGCTCGGGGGAGGGCGCCGGGGCCGCCTCGTCCGCCTGTCTCGCCGCGGGCTCCTGCGGCGGTGCCGGGACGGCCGGGATGGCGGGGTCGGTGTCGTCGGTGGCGCGGCTCCGCTGCGGCGCCGGCGCCGGGGACGACCCACGGACCAGCGCGGCGAGCAGGGAGGCAGCCGAGGGGTCCATGACCCCGGACGGGGTCGGGTCCTCCGCCGGCAGCTCACGCGGGGCCGCTGCGTTGACGGCCCGTTGGCCCGGGTCCGTCGCCGGCCCCGGCTCGTCGGCGTGCTGCGGCTCGTCGGCGTGCTGCGGCTCGTCGGCGCGCTCCGGCTCGTCGGCGCGCTCCGGGTCGGGGGCGCGCTCGGGATGGGGTCGCTCCGGACCGCGCACGAGGCCGCGCAGCGCCTCGCGCACGCTGTCATCGACCTGGTGGCTCGGTGCCCCCTCGTCGCCGGGGTGAGCCTGGCCGTTCGCAGCGCTGACCAGAGGGGGGCCGGCGTGCGGTGTCGCCCGCTCGAACGGGGCATCGCGGTCGACCGCGAAGTCGTCGAGGAAGAAACGGGCGCCGAAGGTGTCCCGGCTGGGCCGTGGGCGCCATGAGGCGCTGCGCTCGCCGACGGGCCCGTTGGAGCGCTTGGCCGCCACGCCCTGGTCGGCCGGGTCCCCGTCATGGTCCTCGGCCGGGCCCTCGCGGTCCTCGGCGTCGTCGTCGGTGTCGTGCTCGTCAGCGACCTGCGCGCGCTCGTCCTGCTCCAGCCCGGCGGTGTCCCCGGAGCCATCGGCTGCGCCCGCAGGCATCAGCACCGTCGCCTCAGCAGGCTCCGACGCGTCAGCGGCGCCGGCAGGGAGCAGCACGGTGGCCTCGCCGCCGACCGGGGCGTATCGGACCGTGGATCCGTCCCCCGCGTCATCGGCTTCGCCGTCCAGGGATCCGGCGTCCCCCGAGTCCGCGTCCGTCAGGTCGGCGTCCGTCGGGTCGGCCTCCGTCGGGTCGGCCTCCGTCGGGTCGGCGGCCGATGCGTCGACATCCACCGCGCCATCGTTGGCTGCGTCGGCGTCCTGGTGGTCTGCCGGCTGCTCCGGGGTGGCCCCGGCCGCGGTGTCGTCAGCGGAACCCTCGGTGGGGTCGGCCTCAGCGGCCGGCTCGTCGGAAGCCTCGTCCGGGCCCGCCTCGTCCGTTGCTTCGGACGCGGCTGCTTCGGACGCGGCTGCTTCGGACGCGGCGTCGCCACCCTCGTCGGCGGTCTCCTCACCCGTGACCTCGGCGTCGGACGGCGCCGTCGGCGCGTCCTCCGGGAGGGGATCGGTGGCGCCGTCGGCTTCGTCGGGAGCCTCGTCCGTGGCGACCTCGCCGGTTGCCTCGTCCGGGGTCGCTCCGCCGGTCGACTCGGCCGCGGCGGCGTCGACGGAGTCGTCCACCGGCGCCGTCTCGCCGTCGGCGTCCTGGGCCTCGCCGGGCGCCTCCGCAGCCACCCCGCCGACCAGCTCGCCGTCGCTGTCCTCCGCCGCATCCTGCGGGTCGTCGGAGCCGTCCACGTCGTCGGACGCCTCGCCCTGGCTCACCTCGCCGGTCGCCTCGTCCGGGCCGTCGACGGAGTCGTCCCCGGCGACCGCCAGGTCGTCGGCACCCTCTTCCGGCTGGCCGGCCTCGCCGGTCGCCTCGTCGGCCTCGCCAGCCTCTTCGGCCTCCTTGCCGTCGGAGGCGGGCGCCACGTCCTCGGCCCACGCCAGCAGCTCGGCGGCACTGATCCGCCCGACCGGGGCACCGCCTCCGGAGCCCGAGCCGGACGAGCCGACGCCCATCTCGCCGGACGGCAGCGAGATCCCGGCCAGGGCGCCCTCGGGCACGGCCAGAGCCTCGATCACGCCGGACAGGCCACCGAGCTCGTGGGCGATGGCGTCGCGGCGGTGGGTGAGCTGCTCGACCTCGGCGCGGGCCTCGGCCAGCATCGAGCGCGCACCGGCGCGCACCTCGTCGGCCTCGTCCCGGGCCTCGGCCAGGACGCGGGACGCCTCGTCCCGGGCGGACCGGCGCAGCTCGCGCGCCTCCCGCTGGGCCCGCCCCACGTCCTCGGCGGCACCCTCGCGCAGCGACCGGGCCCCGGCCTCGGCCTCGGCCAGCCGGCGCTCGGCCCGCTGCGTCCGCTGCTCGGCCAGGTCCGTGGCGTCCTTGAGCAGGCGCTCGGCCCGCTCCTCGGCGTCGGCCACGACGCGCGCCGCCTCGGCCTCGGCCGCCTCGGCACCCGCCCGGGCGTCGGCGGCCAGCGTCTCGGCCTCCTCGGTGGCCTCGGCCAGCCGACGCTCCGCGGCGTCCTGCGCGGACTGCAGGGAGAGCGCGGTGCGCTCCCGGACCGAGCGGATGATCTCCTCGGCCTCCTGGTGCGCGGCGGTCCGCAGCCCGTCGGCCTCCTGCGCGGCCTCCTCGAGCAGCTGCTCGACGGTCTCCCGGGCCTGCGTGGTCTCCTCGGCGGCGCGCGAGCGCTCCGCGTCGGCCTCGGCCCGCGCCTCCGCCCGGAGCCGTTCGGCGTCCTGCCGGGCCCCAGCCAGCTCGGCGTGGGCCGCGGCCACCTGCTCGCCGGACTCGCGCTCGGCCTCCTCGCGCACGCGCGCCACGTCCTGGTCGGCCTCGGCGCGCAGCTCCGCGACCTCGCGCTCGGCCGTCGCCCGCAGCACATCGGCGAGCGTCTGGGCCTCCTGGCTGGACCGGGCGGCCTCCGCCTCGATCTCCTCGCGCGCCTGTCGGGAGTCCTGGACCGACTCCTCCCGGATCCGCTGGGCCTCGCGCAGGGCGTCGGCGACGGAGAGCTTGGCCTGCTCGACGACCCGCTTGGCCTCCTCACGGGCGGCAGCGCGCCGCGCCTCGGCGTCCTCGCGGCTGTCCCGCTCGAGCTCCTCGGCCGCGCGGCGGGCGACGTCGTCGACGAGGGCGGCCTGGTCGCCGGCGTCCTCGACGATCTGGCGGGCCTCCTCGCGGGCGTCGGCCAGCAGCCGGTCCCGCTCGGCCTCGTGCCGGGACGCCTCGTCGCGCGCGCGAGCAGCGGCGCGCTCGAGGTCGGCGACCTCCTCGCGCAGGGTCGCCGCCTCCTGCCGCAGGGACTCCGACTCCTCCCGTGCGGCCCGTCGTACTGACTCGGCTTCGTCACGGGCCTGGCTGCGCAGCTGCTCTGCCTCGGCCTCTGCCTGGGCCTTCAGCAGGTCGACGTGCTCCTGGGCACGCGAGAGCAGCAGGACCGCAGGATCGACGCCCATCTGGTCCATCAGGGTCGCTCCGCGAGGTGGGGGGTGGTGATCGGCGGGAATAGTCTCAAACCACCGCAACCCCGACAAGGCCGGGTCTCAGACAGTTCGATCGCCTCAACTGACCTCGTTCAGGCCCTTGGGGCGGTGACCAGCGGACTCGGTGTAGTAGCGCGCGGCCTTGCGGACGGCCAGCAACCGGGCGACCCCGATGACCGCACCGGACGCCACGGCCCATCCGACCGCCTCCGGCCACGACACCTCCGGGTCCTCGGGGTTGGCCGGGGGCTCCTTGCCGGTGGCCGTCTTCCAGCCCGCCGTCACGAGCTTCTTGGCCAGCACGCCGGCTCCGACGGCCGCACCCGTGCCCAGGACCTTCCACGCCAGTGCACCCACGCCAAACCTCCGCACCACGAGTCATGTTCCGGACCTCGAGCCTGTCACGTCCGTGGGTGTACCGTCATCTGCAGAACGACAGGGGAGCGCCCTGAGCGCTGAGAGTGCGGTCCGCCGCAGACCCTCGAACCTGCTCCGGTTAGCACCGGCGAAGGGAGTCGGGAATCTCAGGTGCGTGCCCGGCATACCTGCGTGTGGCACGCCACCCGCTGGTATGCCGGACGCGCACCTCCCCGAGGCATCCACTGGATTCCACGGGAGAAGGAACACCTCGCATGACTACTCACCAGTCCCCGGTGGGCGCCGTCGCGCCCGCCCGCACCACCATCCGCCCGTCCGGCCGGCTCATGGCCTGGCGTGGCGTCGACCTGCTGACCGCCGCCATGCTGGCCGTGGCGTTCGGCGTCGTCTTCTGGGGGTTCGACACCTTCGTCTACCCCGTCATCACCACCGCGACCGCCGGCTTCCCGCCGCTGGGTGAGCTCAGCCTCGGCGTGTGGCTCATCCCGGCCGTGGTCGGCGGGCTCGTCGTGCGCCGCCCCGGCGCGGCGCTGTTCACCGAGCTCGTGGCCGCCAACGTCGAGCTCTTCCTCGGCAACAAGTGGGGCGTGGCCGTGCTGCTCTCCGGGGTGCTGCAGGGCCTCGGCGTCGAGCTGGCCCTCGCGCTCTTCCGCTGGCGCCGCTTCGGCCCGGTCGTGGCCGCCCTCGGGGGCGCGTTCGCGGCGGTGCTGGAGATCGTCGGCTACGAGTGGTGGTCCTACGTGCCCGACTACTCCCCGGCGTGGAAGGTGCTCTACCTGGTCTTCGGCGTCGTCTCCGGTGCGGCCATCGCGGGCGTCGTCGGCTGGCTGCTGGTCCGGGCCCTGGCCCGCGCCGGCGCGCTGAACGCCTTCCCGCCCGGTCAGGAAGTCCGTGAGCACCACCTCGTCTGAGCGCCTCGCCGCGCCGGCGGGCACCGGCGCCCTCGTCGAGGTCGACGGGCTGACCTGGCGACCGTTCGGCCGGCGGGAGCCGGTGCTGGCCGACCTGGGCCTGCGGATCGGGCCCGGGGAGCGCGTGCTGCTCGCCGGGCCCAGCGGCGCCGGCAAGTCGACCCTGCTGCGCGCCCTGGCGGGCGTCCTCACGACCACCGAGTCCGGCGACCTGGCCGGGTCGGTGCTCGTGGACGGGGCGCCGCCGACGGACGCCCCGGTGGGCCTGCTCGTGCAGGACCCGGCCGACGCGTTCGTCGCCGAGCGCGTGGGCCGGGACGTGGCCTTCGGCCCGGAGAACCTCGGTATGCCGCGCCCCGCCATCTGGGCCCGGGTCGCCGAGGCGCTGGGCTCGGTGGGGTTCCCCTACGGCGTGGACCACTCCACCCGCGCGCTCTCGGGCGGGCAGGCCCAGCGGCTGGCCCTGGCCGGGGTGCTGGCCCTCGGGCCGCGCCTGGTGCTGCTGGACGAGCCGACCTCGATGCTCGACCCGCAGTCGGCGGCCGTCGTGCGCCGGGCGGTGCTCGACGCGGTCGTCGCGGCCGGGGCGACGCTGGTGCTGGTCGAGCACCACGTCGAGCCCTGGCTCGACCTCGTCGACCGGGTTGTCGTGCTCGACGGCTCGGGTGCGGTCTGCGCCGACGGGCCGGTGCGGGCGACGCTCGAGGGCTCGGCGCAGTCCCTGCTGGCCCACGGGGTGTGGGTGCCCGGTGCCCTGTCGCCCGTGCCGCTGCCGGTCGACCCGGCGCTCTGCGCCCCGGCGGCGTCCCCAGCGGCCTCCCCGGCGTCGGCCGCTCCGGCCGGCCCGGCGCCGCTCGTCGAGGCCTCGGCGGTCACCGTGGTGCGCCGGCCTGCAGCGCGGCTGGGCTCGGGAGGCGCCGGCCCGTCGCCGCAGCCGACCCTCGCGCTCGCCGCGGTCGACGCGGCGGTCCGTCCCGGTGAGGTGGTCGCCGTCACCGGGCCCAGCGGGGCGGGCAAGACCACGCTCACCGGGCTGCTGGCCGGCCTCGAGCCGCCGACGACCGGGCAGGTCTCCGCCGGCGAGGTCCTGCGCGGGCGGCCGGTCGGGACCGACCGACCCACACCCGGCCCGCTGCCGGAGCACCCGGCCGACTGGGCCTCGACCGACCTGGCCGCGCGGGTCGGCTGGGTCCCGCAGCAGGCCGAGCTCGCGGTGGTGGGGCGCACGGTGCGCGACGACGTGCTGGCGACCGCCCGGCGGCTCGGCCACGGCGAGGCCGCGGCAGGCATCCGGGCCGACGGGCTGCTGGCCGCGCTGGGCCTGGACCACCTCGGCGCCGCGGACCCGCACCACCTCTCCGGCGGCGAGATGCGGCGCCTGGCGCTCGCCGGCGCGCTGGCCCACGGCCCGGCCGTGCTCGTCCTCGACGAGCCCACGGTCGGCCAGGACCGGACGACCTGGGCTGCGGTGGCCGGCGTCGTGCTGGCTGCGCAGGAGGCCGGGGTGGGGGTCGTGCTGGCCACCCACGACCCGCACCTCATCGCCCTGGCCGACCGCGAGGTCCGCCTCACCCCGGCCGCCGCTCCCGCCGACAGCCCGCCCGCCGTGTCCGCCGAGTCCGCCGTGCCCGTCAGGTCCGCCGGGCTGGCCGGGCGGTGCGGCCCGCTGTCGGTGCTGCTGGCCTCGGCGGTGCTGATCGTGGGGGCCCCGTTCATCCGGGACCTGCGCACCGCCCTGATCGCGCTCGCCGTCGAGCTGGCGCTGGTCCCGGTCGTGCTCGGCCGGGTCCGGACACCGTTGCGGGCCCTCGCCCCGGGCCTGCTGGCGGTGCTCTCCGTGGGGTTCTCCAACTGGCTGCTCAGCGTCGACCACGACTGGGCCTCGGGCGCGGTCGCCGGCCTGCGCGTCGCCTTCTTCGTGCTCCCCGGGGTGGCCCTGGCGGGGCGGATCGACCCCTCGGCGCTGGGGGACCACCTGGCCCAGCGGCTGCACCTGCCGGGCCGCCCGGTCGTGGCCGCCGTGGCGGCCCTCCAGCGGTTCGAGTCGCTCGGCCAGACCTGGGACCAGCTCGCCCGCACGCACCGCGTCCGCGGCCTCGCGCCGGGCCGGTCGCCGCTGGCCCGGGTGCGCCACGTCGCGTCGCTGACGTTCGCCCTGCTGGTGCAGACGCTGCGCCAGGCCGGGCGGATGTCCGTGGCGATGGAGGCCCGCGGCTTCTCCGGCGGCGGGACCGGTCGGACCTGGGCCGAGGCGGCACCGTGGACCCGGGCCGACACGGCGATGACCGCGCTGGGACTGGCCGTGACCGGCATACCGGTGGTGCTGTCCCTGCTCGGCTGACGGGCCAGGGCTCCCGGCACCGCGCGGCCTCTCCGCGCGCATGGCAGGCTCCGGGGTCGTGCGGGCGGCGATCTTCTTCGACGGTGACCAGACGCTGTGGGACTTCCAGGCGCTGATGCGCCGGACCCTGGCCGCGACCCTGGTGGAGCTGCGCCGCCTGCGCCCCGGCGAGGTGCCCGACGGCCTCGGTGTCGAGGACCTGGTTCGTGACCGTGCCGAGGTGGAGGACCGGCTGCGGGGCACCGTGACCAGCCTCGAGGCGGTGCGGCTGGAGGCCTTCCGGCACACCCTGGCCCGCCTCGGGCTCGATGACGACGGGCTGGCCGGGCACCTGAACGCCTACTACCTCGAGCGACGGTTCGCCGGCGTGGACCTCTACGACGACGTCGTCTCGGCGCTGGCCGCGCTCGGGCGCCACCACCACGTCGGTCTGCTCTCCAACGGCAACAGCTACCCCGACCGGGTCGGTCTCGACGGCCTGTTCGCGACCGTGGTGTTCTCCCAGGACCACGGCGTCGCCAAGCCCGACCGGCGGCTCTTCGACATCGCCGCGGCGCAGGTGCCCGCCGGAGTGGAGCGACTCATCATGGTCGGGGACTCCCTGGTCAACGACGTCAGCGGGGCGCAACGGGCCGGCTGGCTCGGGATCTGGCTGAACCGCGAGGGGGCGCCGTGCCCGCCAGACCACCGGCCCGACGTCGAGGTCCGGACGCTGGCCGCGCTGCCCGGCGTGGTGACCGCCCTGCTCGGCTGATCCCGGGCGCATCCACCCGCCCGCCGACGTCCGCGCCCTGCGCCGGGAGCTGGCGCAGCGGCCGTATGCGCGGCTCCGGCCGCTCGCTCAGTCGGCCGGGACCGGGTCGGCGACGAGGGTGTGGTGCGGCGGGAGGTCCGGCGGCGGGGTGCCGTTGACGACCAGTTGCACGCGCCGCCACGGCTGCGCATCGGCCAGGAACGGCTCCTCGCTCTCCATCCAGCCGTCCCAGAAGGTGACCGCCTCCTCGGGGGAGCGGCCGAGCTGCACGTCGCGCTCGATGCCCCGGGCACGGGCCAGCGCGCGGTCGGACTGCACCCACACCGCCAGGTCTGCCAGCGGCGCGAGGTCGGCCCGGGCCGAGCCGACCCCCTCCACGACGAGGGGCAGGCCGGCGGCGACGTCGACCGAGCCGTCCCGCCCGTGGCGCTCCCACGCCGGTGGGCGGAAGCGGACCACCTCGCCGCGGCGCCACGGGTCGAGCACCCCGTCCAGCAGCAGCCCGGCCCAGTCGAAGCTGTCGTGACGCCACGCGAGGTCGTCGGTGTGGACGACGGCCGCGCCCAGGAGCCGTGAGGCGCGCCCGGCGAAGGTCGTCTTGCCGCCGCCGGAGCGGCCGTCGACGAGGACGAGCGCCGGGCGGCCCTCCGGGAGCGTGGCCGCCAGCTGCGCGGCCAGGCGCTCGTCGTCGACGGTGCGCCACGGCCCGGCCGGCGGCTCCTCGGGGTGCAGGTCCATGGCCGGCAGTCTGCCCGCGACCCGCCACCCGCGCAGGAGGACATCCGCCCCCAGCGTGGGGAACATCTGCCGCAAGCACAAAGTTGAGTCTGGTGAGCGCAAGTTTGCGGAGCCTGAGTTTGACAAGACCGGGCGCAACCTCGCAGATTGAGCGTCAGGCACTCAACCGTCATACCGGCGGGTCCCGCGCCCTGCGTGCAGGACCTCCAGGACCTCAGGAAGAGGAGAACCACCATGGCTCGTGCGGTCGGCATCGACCTCGGCACCACCAACTCCGCTGTCGCCGTCCTCGAGGGCGGTGAGCCCACGATCATCGCGAACGCCGAGGGCGGCCGGACCACCCCGAGCGTCGTGGCCTTCGCCAAGAACGGCGAGGTGCTCGTCGGCGAGATCGCCAAGCGCCAGGCGGTCACCAACGTCGACCGGACCATCCGCTCGGTCAAGCGCCACATCGGCACCGACTGGAAGTCCGCCGACATCGACGGCAAGCAGTACACCGCGCAGGAGATCAGCGCCCGCGTGCTGCAGAAGCTCAAGCGCGACTCCGAGTCCTACCTCGGCGAGCCCGTCACCGACGCGGTCATCACGGTCCCGGCGTACTTCGACGACGCCCAGCGCCAGGCCACCAAGGAGGCCGGCGAGATCGCGGGCCTGAACGTCCTGCGCATCATCAACGAGCCGACCGCGGCCGCGCTGGCCTACGGCCTCGACAAGGGCAAGGAGGACGAGCTCATCCTCGTCTTCGACCTCGGTGGCGGCACCTTCGACGTGTCCCTCCTGGAGGTCGGCAAGGACCCCGAGGACGGCTTCTCCACCATCCAGGTCCGTGCGACCAACGGTGACAACCACCTCGGTGGTGACGACTGGGACGAGCGCATCGTCAAGCACCTGCTGACCACGGTGAAGAACAACACCGGCGTCGACCTGGCCAACGACCGCATCGCCATGCAGCGCCTGCGCGACGCCGCCGAGCAGGCCAAGAAGGAGCTGTCCTCCTCGAGCAGCACCAACATCAGCCTGCAGTACCTCTCGATGACCGAGAACGGCCCGATCCACCTCGACGAGACGCTGACCCGCGCCCAGTTCGAGAAGCTGACCGCGGACCTGCTCGAGCGGACCAAGGCGCCGTTCCACCAGGTCATCAAGGACGCCGGCATCAAGGTCAGCGAGATCGACCACGTCGTCCTCGTCGGTGGCTCCACCCGCATGCCGGCCGTCTCCCAGGTCGTCACCGAGCTCACCGGCGGCAAGCAGCCCAACAAGGGCGTCAACCCCGACGAGGTCGTCGCCGTCGGCGCCAGCCTCCAGGCCGGTGTCCTCAAGGGCGAGCGCAAGGACGTCCTGCTCATCGACGTCACCCCGCTGTCCCTGGGCATCGAGACCAAGGGCGGCCTGATGACCAAGCTCATCGAGCGCAACACGGCCATCCCGACCAAGCGCTCCGAGGTCTTCAGCACCGCCGACGACAACCAGCCGAGCGTGCTGATCCAGGTCTTCCAGGGTGAGCGCGAGATCGCCCAGCACAACAAGCCGCTGGGCACCTTCGAGCTGACCGGCATCGCCCCCGCCCCGCGCGGCGTGCCGCAGATCGAGGTCACCTTCGACATCGACGCCAACGGCATCGTGCACGTCTCCGCCAAGGACCGTGGCACCGGCAAGGAGCAGTCGATGACGATCTCCGGCGGCAGCGCGCTGCCCAAGGAGGAGATCGAGCGCATGGTCAAGGACGCCGAGGCGCACGCCGCCGAGGACCACAAGCGGCGCGAGGAGGCCGAGGCCCGCAACACCGCGGAGCAGCTGGTCTACTCCACCGAGAAGTTCCTGGCCGACAGCGGCGACAAGATCCCGGCCGACGGCCGTGGCGACGTCGACGCGGCGCTGACCGACCTCAAGGACGCTCTCAAGGACGGCTCCGGCGCGACCCCGGAGGACATCTCCGCCAAGACCGCGAAGCTGTCCGAGGAGTCCCAGAAGCTGGGCACGGCGATGTATGCCGCGGCGCAGGCCGACGGGGAGGGCGCCGGTTCCGCCGGGGCCGGCGAGGGTGCCGGGGCCGACGGCCAGCACGCCCACGCCGGTGCCGACGAGGACGTCATCGACGCCGAGGTCGTGGACGACGAGTCCGAGAGCAAGAAGTGATGTCGGAGCACGACAGCACCACGTCCGCGGGGCCGGAGCAGTCCGGCCCCGCGGGCGGGGGCTCCACCCCGCCCGCCACGCCCGCAGCCCCCGATGCTGCCGACGCTGCCGACCTGACGGCCGAGGCGGCCACCGAGCCCGCCGGCTCGGAGGCACCGCCGGTCGAGGAGGCCGAGGAGACCGTGCACCCCGACACGACGCTGGCCGCCGAGCGGCTGCTGGACCTGCAGCGCCTGCAGGCCGAGTACGTCAACTACAAGCGGCGCGTCGACCGCGACCGCGACGTGGTCCGTGAGCAGGCCGTCGCCTCGGTGATCGAGGCGTTGCTGCCGGTGCTCGACGACATCCACCTCGCGCGTCAGCACGGCGACCTGGAGGGCGGCCCGTTCGCGGCCATCGCCGACAAGCTCGAGGCGACGCTGACCCGGTTCGGCGTGGAGCGCTTCGGCGAGCCCGGCGAGGCGTTCGACCCGAACCTGCACGAGGCCCTGATGCACACCCAGGCCGAGCTCGCGCCCGGCACGGAGGTCACCACGGTCGTCCAGGTGCTCCAGCCCGGGTACCGTTCCGGCGACCGGGTCGTGCGCGCCGCGCGCGTGGCCGTCGCCGACCCGCAGTAAGACACACCGACGAAGGGAGGGACGCCGATGGCAAGCCAGGACTGGTTCGAGAAGGACTTCTACGCGATCCTCGGCGTCCCTGCCGACGCCGACGCGGGGGCCATCAAGAAGGCCTACCGCAAGCTCGCGCGCACCCTGCACCCCGACCAGAACCCCGGGGACGAGGCCGCCGAGAAGCGCTTCAAGGAGATCGGCGAGGCCTACGCCGTGCTCTCCGACCCCGAGGAGCGCAAGCAGTACGACGCCATCCGCTCGATGAGCCACGGCGGTGCCCGGTTCACCGCCGGGGGCGCCGGCGGCCAGGGCGCGGGCTTCGAGGACCTCTTCGGCAACCTCTTCGGTGGTGGCGGCGGCAACGTGCGCTTCAGCACCGGCGGGGCCCGCGGCGGGGCCCAGCCCGACCTCGAGGACATCCTCGGCGGCATGTTCGGCGGCGGCGCGGGCGCCGGGGGCGGTGGCTTCCGCGGCCAGCCCGGCTTCGGCTCCCGCTTCGGTGCGCCGTCCGGCCCGCGCCCCGGGGCCGACGTGACGGCCCGCACGACGCTCAGCTTCCGCCAGGCCGTCGAGGGCGACACGATCACCCTGCACACCGGCGACGGCGGCCGGATCACCACCCGCATCCCGCCGGGGGTCAAGGACGGCCAGCAGATCCGGCTGCGCGGCAAGGGCAGCCCGGGGGACCAGGGCGCGCCCAGCGGCGACCTGCTGCTGACGGTGCACGTCCACCCGCACCCGGTCTTCGGCCGAGACGGCGACAACCTCACCGTCGACCTGCCGGTCACCTTCGCCGAGGCCGCCCTCGGCGCGACGGTCCAGGTGCCCACCCTCTCCGGGGAGCAGGTCAAGGTCCGTATCGCGCCCGGCACCCCGAGCGGGCGGGTCCTGCGGGTCAAGGGCCGCGGGGTCAAGCGCAAGGACCACCACGGCGACCTGCTCGCGAAGGTGAGCGTCGTCGTGCCCCAGAAGCTGTCGGAGAAGGCGCACGCCGCCGTGGAGGCGCTGCGCGAGGAGGAGTCCGGCCACGACCCGCGCGCGGAGCTGTTCGACCGCGCCCGCCGGGACTGACGCCATGGTCGCGGGCATGGGCGGGTTCGCCCCCGACGACGAGGCCCCGGTCTTCGTCATCTCCGTCGCGGCCCAGCTCGCCGGGATGCACGCCCAGACCCTGCGGCAGTACGACCGGCTCGGCATCGTCTCCCCGTCGCGCACCCGCGGTGGCGGGCGGCGCTACTCCGCCCGCGACATCGCCGTGCTGCGCGAGGTGCAGCGGCTCTCCCAGGAGGAGGGCGTCAGCCTCGCCGGCATCCAGCGGATCCTCGAGCTGGAGAACCAGGTGGAGGCGCTGCGCGCGCGGGTCGGCGAGCTGACCGGCGAGCTCGAGGCGCTGCGCGACGCCATGGGCGCGGGCGGGCGGGTCTTCGCGGTCGGCCCGGCCGGTGAGGTCGTGGCGGTCCGGGCCGGGCAGCGGCCCACCCGCAGCACCGCCTCGCGGGCCCTGGTCGTGTGGCGGCCGGGGCGGTGAGCGAGCACCTGCTGGTCCTGCCCGACCGCGAGCTGGCCGAGGAGCTCGCCGACGACCTGGCGCTGGAGGGCTTCGCCGAGGTGCGGGTCGTGCGCGAGGCGCTGGCCGGCGAGGACGACGCCGAGGACCACGACTGGGCGGTCTACGTCCGGGACGCTGCGGACGCCGAACCCGGCGCGACCGCCCTCCGGCTGAAGGCCCTGGCCGCAGCCCACGACGGCTGGTACGACCCCGACCCGTTCGGGCACGGCGCCTGACCCGCGCGAGACGATGCCGCCCGATTTGTCCGGGTCGCTTACGATCCGCGGGTGCACATCCTCGGCTACCGCGTCCCTGCCCTCCTCCCGCCGGGCATGCTGGTCGCCCTGCTGCTCGCCCTCGTGGTCTTCCTCGTCGTCCGGCACCGCGGCCACTCCTCGCGGGCGTGGCTGTCGGCGGTCCTCACCGCGTGGACCGGGATGGTCCTCCTGGCCACCCTCGCCCCGCAGCGCCTCGGGCCGATCCAGATCGAGCGGCACGGTCAGCGGGTCTGTGCCGTGCTGCCGCACCTGAGCCCCTGGGGCGCGCTCCAGGACGACCAGCGGCTGCTCAACGTGCTGCTGTTCATCCCGTTGGGCGCGCTCGTGTTCGTCTTCCACCGCCGCGCCGCCCTCCGCGTGGCGCTGATGGTGGCGGTGCTGCCGATCGTCATCGAGACCGTGCAGTACGCCTTCCGCTCCCTCAACCGGGCCTGCGACGGCACCGACGTCGTGGACAACTGGATGGGCATGGCGATCGGGCTGGCCATCGGCCTGGTCGTGGCGGTGCCGGTGTGGGCCGTGCGCAAGCTCCGCCGTCAGGCCAGGGCGCGGGTGAACGCGGCGTAGGTCCGCGCGCCGAACAGCACGAACCGCACGAGCTCGAGCTCGTCGTGGTGGGCCGCGCCGCGGACCGCCGCGACCGCGATACGGGCGACCTCCTCGGCGTCCCAGCCGTAGATTCCTGCGCTGACCGCGGGGAAGGCCACCGAGGTGGCGCGCACCCGGGCCGCCTCCGCGAGCGAGGCGGTGAAGCAGGACGCCAGCAGCGCCGGATCGGTCTGTCCCGCATGGCGGTTCGGCCCGACCGTGTGGATCACCCACCGCGCCGGCAGGTCTCCGGCCGGGGTCGCGACCGCGGCACCCACCGGGAGGCCTTCGGGGTATGCCGTGCGGCGCACCTCCCGGCACGCCGCGAGCAGCGCGGGGCCCGCCGCGGCGTGGATGGCGCCGTCGACCCCGCCACCGCCGAGCAGGGAGCTGTTGGCGGCGTTGACGATCGCGTCGAGGGGCTGGGTGGTGATGTCGCCCTCGACCGCCTCGATGGTTACGCTCGCTCGCCGACTCACCACACGCACGCTAGCCCGGGGGGACCAACCATGCACGCGCTCGCAGCCGAGGTCGCCAGGGGTCCGGTGGCGGCGCAGTCGCACGAGGCCGACCCCCACCTCGTCGGGGGCTGCCTGCTCGCCTTCGGGCTGCTGTTCGCCGCGCTCGGGCTCTTCATCGTCACCAGGACGGTGGTCCAGCGGCTGCGCTGGGTCCCGGTCAGCGGCCGGATCGTCGGCCTCGAGGCCAGCAGGGTGGGGGACCTGCCGCGGGTGGAGTACGTCGACGGGGAGGGGGTGCGCCGGCACTTCACCAGCCGCTTCGCCTCCAACAACGACGCGGCCCTGCACGTGGGCACCGACGTCGACCTCCTGGTGAACCCCCAGGACCCCACCGAGGGGATGATCAGCTCCGGGCGGCTGGCGGGGCAGCGGGTGGCCCTGGTCGTCGGTGGGCTCTTCGTGGTGATCGGGCTGTTCTTCGCCGGCCTCGGCCTGGTGTTCCTCAACGTTGCGCCCGAGCCGCAGGGCTGGTGATCGCGGCCCTCAGGCGCGGCTGACCCCGCCGCCGAGCTGCATCACCACGACGCCGATGACGATGAGGGCGACACCGACGATGGTGACCGGCCGGACCGGCTCGTCGAAGAGCACGACGCCACCGACGAAGGCGCCGATCGTGCCGAGCGCCGACCAGATCGCGTAGACGGGGCCGACGTTGAGCGAGGTGAGCGCCTTGGCCATCAGCCCGAAGGACAGCAGGTAGCCCACGACGACGATGACCGAGGGGACCAGGCGGGTGAACCCCTCGGAGCCGCGCAGCGCGAGCGTCGCGCAGACCTCGAAGGCGATGGCGAGGCCGACCATGACGTAGGGCACGTCCTCGATGGTGACAGGTGACCGGCCGCGTCTCGTCCGGCGGCTCGACTTACCGCTCGGTAACCGATGTGGGTATGGTCGCGGGTCGGTACGGGTCATCGGGAGCCAGCGCCGGGGGCTGCTTCCGGGCGCGGACCCACCTGATGGTGCCCCCCACGACGAGGAGACCCCGATGCTGCCCCCGCCGACCCGCAAGGTCTGGGCGATCAGCCTGAGCGTGGCCTCGGCCGCCGGACTGGCGCTGGGGGCGGTGTGGGCCCAGCTGGAGGCGTCGGCCGACCCGGGCCCGGCCGGCCGGTCGGCGCCGTCGTCGACGCGTCACATCCAGCCCGCCGTCGCCCCGGTGGGCACCCCGGACGTCACCCCGACCGACGCCGGGCAGGCCACTGCGGCCGCCGGGGTCGGCCCTGCCGACGGGACGAGTCAGGCCGGTCCCGCTGCCACGCCCACGCCGGCAGCCACGCGGACCTCCGCAGGACCGGCCCCGACCCGGGCCTCGACGCCCACGCACCCCCCGTCGCCGTCGCCCACGAGCAGCGCGAGCCCGACCTCCTCCGCGTCGCCGACGACGAGCGCCAGCCCCACCACCTCCCCGGACCCGAGCCCGTCCACCACGACGACCAGCCCGTCCTCCTCGTCCACCAGCACCAGCTGGCCCCGGCCGATCGGCTCCTGACGCCGGGACGCCCGGAACCACCCGCGAACTGAAGTTGAGCGGAATACACTCAACTTTGCACGGTGTTGCACCGGTGTCGTCCCGTCCGTCCACGAGGAGCCCGACCGACCATGGATCTGCAGCTCACCACCAAGGCCCAGGAGGCCTTCTCCGCCGCGGCCCGTGCCGCCGCGGCCGCGGGCCACCCGCACGTCGAGCCCGCCCACCTGCTCCAGGCGCTGACGCGCCAGACCGACACCACAACCGGCCCGCTGCTGGACGCGACCGGGTCCTCGCTGCAGCAGGCGGCCGCCGCCGCCGACAAGGCCCTGCACGCGCTGCCCTCGGTCAGCGGCTCGAGCGTCAGCGCCCCGGCCCTCTCCCGCGCCGGCCTGGCCGTCCTCGAGAAGGCCCGCACGCAGATGGAGTCGATGGGCGACAGCTACGTCTCCACCGACCACCTGCTGCTCGCCCTCGCCCAGACCGGCGAGTTCGGCCTCGCGGCCGACGCGATCGCCGCCGAGATCCCCAGGCTGCGCGGCGGGGCGCGCATCACCACCGCCGACCCTGAGGCGACGTATGACGCGCTGGCCAAGTACGGCACCGACCTCACCGAGGCGGCCCGCGACGGCAAGCTCGACCCGGTGATCGGCCGCGACGCCGAGATCCGCCGCGTCGTGCAGGTGCTCTCGCGGCGCACCAAGAACAACCCTGTCCTCATCGGCGAGCCCGGCGTCGGCAAGACCGCCGTCGTCGAGGGCCTGGCCCAGCGCGTCGTGGCCGGCGACGTGCCGGAGTCGCTGAAGGGCAAGCGCCTCGTCGCCCTCGACCTGGCCGCGATGGTCGCCGGCGCGAAGTACCGCGGCGAGTTCGAGGAGCGGCTCAAGGCCGTCCTGGAGGAGATCCGCTCCTCCGGCGGGCAGGTCATCACCTTCATCGACGAGCTGCACACCGTCGTCGGCGCCGGTGCGACCGGCGAGGGCGCCATGGACGCCGGCAACATGCTCAAGCCGCTGCTGGCCCGCGGCGAGCTGCGCATGGTCGGCGCGACGACGCTGGACGAGTACCGCGAGCACATCGAGAAGGACCCCGCCCTGGAACGCCGGTTCCAGCAGGTCTTCGTGGGCGAGCCCAGCGTCGAGGACACCATCGCCATCCTGCGCGGGCTCAAGGAGCGCTACACCGCCCACCACAAGGTGGCCATCGCCGACAGCGCGCTCGTCGCCGCCGCGACCCTGTCCAACCGCTACATCACCGGCCGCCAGCTGCCGGACAAGGCCATCGACCTCATCGACGAGGCCGCCTCCCGGCTGCGGATGGAGATCGACTCCTCGCCGGTCGAGGTCGACGAGCTCCGCCGGGCCGTCGACCGGCTCAAGATGGAGGAGCTCGCCCTCGAGCGCGAGACCGACGAGGCCAGCCAGGAGCGCCTGGCCAAGCTGCGCCAGGACCTCGCGGACCGCTCCGAGCAGCTCGCCGCGCTGACCGCGCGCTGGGAGCAGGAGAAGGCCGGCCTGAACCGGGTCGGTGACCTCATGGCCCAGCTCGACGACCTGCGCACCCAGGTGGAGCGGCTCCAGCGCGACGGCGACCTCGCGGCCGCCTCGAAGATCCTCTACGGCGAGATCCCCCCGCTGGAGCGCGAGCTCGCCCAGGCCCAGGCCGCCGAGGCGACCTCCTCCACCGCCGGTGGCGAGGCGCCCATGGTCAAGGAGGAGGTCGGCCCCGACGACATCGCCGACGTCATCAGCGCCTGGACCGGCATCCCCGCCGGCCGGCTGCTCGAGGGCGAGACCGAGAAGCTGCTGCGCATGGAGGAGTTCCTCGGCCGCCGGCTGATCGGCCAGGGCACGGCCGTGCGCGCCGTCAGCGACGCCGTCCGCCGCAGCCGCGCCGGCATCTCCGACCCCGACCGGCCGACCGGTTCGTTCCTCTTCCTCGGCCCGACCGGCGTCGGCAAGACCGAGCTGGCCAAGTCCCTGGCCGACTTCCTCTTCGACGACGAGCGGGCCATGGTCCGCATCGACATGAGCGAGTACTCCGAGCGCCACTCGGTCGCCCGCCTCATCGGCGCCCCGCCCGGCTACGTCGGCTACGAGGAGGGCGGCCAGCTCACCGAGGCCGTCCGCCGCCGGCCCTACTCCGTCGTCCTGCTCGACGAGGTGGAGAAGGCCCACCCGGAGACCTTCGACATCCTGCTGCAGGTCCTCGACGACGGCCGGCTCACCGACGGCCAGGGCCGCACGGTCGACTTCCGCAACGTCATCCTCGTGATGACCTCCAACCTCGGCTCGCAGTTCCTCATCGACCCGACGCTGCCGCAGGACGTCAAGCACGAGGCCGTCATGAGCGCGGTGCGCACCTCGTTCAAGCCCGAGTTCCTCAACCGGCTCGACGAGGTCGTCGTCTTCGACCCGCTCTCGACCGAGGAGCTCAGCCGGATCGTCGACCTGCAGGTCGCGGCCCTCAGCCGCCGCCTGACCGACCGCCGGATCACCCTGGAGGTCACCGACGCGGCCAGGGAGTGGCTGGCGATGACCGGCTACGACCCCGCCTACGGTGCCCGCCCGCTGCGCCGCCTGGTCCAGACCCAGATCGGCGACCAGCTGGCCAGGGCGTTGCTTGCCGGCGAGGTCCGCGACGGCCAGACGGTCGTCGTCGACCGGCACACGGAGCAGGACGGGCTCACCCTGCGCTGACGCGCAGCAGACCCCGGTATGCCGTGGGGCGGTGCGGGTGCCCACCCGCACCGCCCCACGCGTCCCCGGCGGCGGTCGCCGCCAGCAGGCCGGGGTAGCGTCGGCGCATGCGACTGCACGCCCGGACCCTGGCCGCCGCCCTCGCCGTGGGCCTCGCGCTCGCCGGGTGCAGCGGCAGCTCCGACTCCGCGGCTAAGCTCTCGCCGTCCCAGCGCCTCGCCGCGGCGAAGCAGAAGGTCGACGCCGCCGGGTCGGTGCACCTGACCCTGCGCTCCAGCGGCATCCCGGCCACGTCAGGCGGCGTGCTCGGCGCCGAGGGCACGGGTACCCACGCGCCGGCCTTCAAGGGCAGCCTCGACGCCCGCATGTCCGGCATCCAGGTCCGCGTCGACGTCGTCGCCACCGGTGGCCAGCTCTACCTGAAGCTGCCGTTCACGACGACGTTCGCCCCGGTGGACCCCAAGCAGTACAACGCCCCCGACCCGGCCACGCTCTTCTCCGCGGACAAGGGGCTGTCCACGCTGCTCACCGCCACGAAGGACCCGAAGCTGCGGGACAAGAAGCGCAACGGCGCCGAGGTCGTGCAGACCATCACCGGCACCGTGCCGGGGGCGACCGTCGTCGACCTGCTCGGCACCGGGGACCGCAGCGGCACCTTCGACGCGGCATACGGCATCACCGACCCCGGCGGCCAGCTGCGCACCATCACCCTCACCGGCCCGTTCTTCCCGGGCGCGCGCTCGACCTACACGCTGACCCTCGACCGCTATGGCAAGGCCGTTGAGATCTCCCGGCCCTAGGGCGCTGCTGGCGCTGGCCTCGAGCGCGGTCGCGCTCGCCGCGGCCGACACCTACGTCGTCGTGGTGGCCCTGCCGGACATGATGGCCGGCGTCGGGCTGGGGCTGGACGCCCTGCAACGGGCGACCCCGATCCTTTCCGGGTTCCTGCTGGGCTACATCGCGGTGCTCCCGCTGGTCGGCCGTCTGGCCGACCTGCTGCCGCGCCAGCGCATCCTGCTCGGCTGCCTCGCGCTGTTCGTCGTCGGCTCGGTCGTGACGGCCACCGCCGTGGAGCTGCCGGTCATGGTCGCCGGGCGGGTGCTCCAGGGCGTCGGTGGGGGAGGCCTGGTGCCCGCGACGCTGGCGCTGGTGGCCGACCTGTGGCCGGTCGGGCGCCGCGGCACCCCGCTGGGGGTGGTCGGCGCCGTCCAGGAGCTGGGCAGCGTGCTCGGTCCGCTGCTCGGCGCCGCGGTGCTCGCCGTCGCCGACTGGCGCGCCATCTTCTGGCTCAACGTCGTCGCCGGGCTGGTCCTCAGTGCCGGGCTGGTCGCCCTCGGCCCACGCCCGGTGCCGCGACCACGTGCCCTGACGCTCGCGCTCGCGGCCCTCGCCACGGCGCTGGCCCTGCTCACCCTGACTGCCCCGCAGTCCCTGGCCACCGGGGTGACCACCGGTGTCCCGTTCGTCCCCTTCACCGGCTCGTCCCGCCTCGCGACGCCGGTCGGCGTCGCCACCCTGGTGGTGCTGCTGGTCCTGGCCGCAGTCACCGCACGCAGCTGGGTAGGGGCGCTGCGCCGGGCCGACGTGCCCGGGGCGGTCTGCCTGGCCGTGGCGCTCGGGTCGGTGGTGCTGACCTTCGCCTCGGCGGACCCGACCCGGGAGGTGCTCGGGCCATGGGGCTGGGCCCTGCTGCCGGTGGGGGCGCTGGCGCTCGCGGGCTACGCCTGGCGGCACCGCCGGGCCCAGGTGCCGCTCATCGCCCGGGGCGTGCTGCGCGGTCGGGTGCTGCTCGCGCTCGTCGTCAGCCTGCTGGTCGGGGCGGCCCTCGTCGCGGTCGTGGTCGACGTGCCGGTGCTGGCCCGCCTCGGCCACCGCAGCCAGACCGGCGCCGCGCTGGTGCTGGTCCGCTTCCTCGTGGCCGTCCCGGTGGGCGCGGTGCTCGGCGGACGCCTGCTGCGGCACGCCGGCAGCGCCGTCGTCGCCGCGCCCGGGCTGGCGTTGGCGGCCGGGGCCCTGGCCGTGATGTCCCGCTGGCAGCCGGGCGACCTGGCCACCGCCGGGTCCACCCTCGCGCTGGTCGCGGCCGGCCTGGGCCTCGGGCTGGCGATCGCCCCGGTCAACGCGGCCACCCTCGCCGACGCCCCGGTCACCGACGCCGGGGTCGCCAGCGCGCTCGTCGTCGTCGCCCGGATGAGCGGGATGGTCCTCGGCCTGGCGCTGCTGACCGCCGTCGGGCTGCACCGGTTCTCCCAGGCCGTGGCGGCGCTGCCGGACCCGACCGACACGCACGCCATCGCCGCGGCGGGGGTGGTGCAGGTGCAGTCCGTGCTCCTCGGTGGCGGGATGGCCGCCAGCGCGGCAGCGCTCGCCGCGCTCGGGCTCGGCAGACGGCCCGAGTCCCGTCGCCAACCCAGGCTGGAGGGCGTCACGGTGGGCCTCTGAGCCCACGACCCGGCCGCCCGGCACCAGGTCCGGGACAGGGGGTTTCAGGCGTGCTGCGCCGAGGTGTCAGGCGGCCTTGCCGTGGTGGGCGCCGACCTGATGGGCGGCCCGGCGCTGGCGAGCGGCTTTGCGGCGGTCGGCCTTGTGGTGCTGCTCGGCCATGTGCTCGAAGGTCTGCATGCGGGTGCGCTTGGTGCGCGAGCGCGTGACCAGCCAGGCGATGAGCACGGCACCGAGGATCGGCGCGATGCGGTTGACGTCGATGGCCGGGCGCCACGAGACCTCGCCGTCCCGGATGACGTAGGCCCCGGACGGGCGGCCCTGGATCCCGAACCCGCCGCCCTCACCCTCCTGGCCCTCCTTGTCGTGGCCACCCCCGCCGCCTCCGCCTCCGGCGACCGTGGCCGCGGCGATGAAGGTGACGCCGTCCTGCTCGTAGGGCTCGGCGAACACCCGCTTGACGGTGATCGCGTCACGCGCCTGGCTCATCAGCTCGTCCAGCTTCATCGTCCCCACCTCTCATGACCGGTTGCGGGGACGTCATGCCCCGACGCCCGATGCTGTGCCCGGACACGGCGCGGGCGACAGGACCGGAGGTCCCGCCCCGTGGGGCGGAGCGGCTCAGGCGACGGGCCCTAGCCCGGTCAGCGGGGCCAGGTGGCGTGGAAGTGGTGCACGGGCCCGTGGCCGTGCCCGACCTCGAGCTCGTCGGCGGCGGTCAGGGCCGCGGTGAGCCAGGCCTTCGCGTCCCGCGCCGCGGTGGGCCACGAGTCCCGCTGCGGGCGCAGCGCCGCCAGGGCCGAGGACAGCGAGCAGCCGGTGCCGTGGGTGTTCTCGGTGTCCACCCACGGCTCGTGCAGCCAGTGCACGCCCTCGGGGCCGACGAGGACGTCGCCGGCGGTGCCGGGACCGCGGTCACGGCCGGCCGAAGGCGCGCGGTGGCCGCCCTTGAGGAGCACCCGCTGTGCCCCGAGGGCCACCAGCGCGTGCGCCTGCTCGAGCATCGTGTCGTCGTCCCGGGCCTGCGGGACGCCGAGCAGCGCGGCGGCCTCCGGCAGGTTGGGCGTGACCACGGACGCCAGCGGGAGCAGGTCCCGCAGCGCCGCGACCGCGTCGTCGGCCAGCAGCCGGTCGCCGCTCGTGGCCACCATGACCGGGTCCAGGACGACGACCTCGCACGGGTGGGCGCGCAGGAACGTCGCGACGGCGCCGGCCAGCTCGGCCGTGCCCAGCATGCCGATCTTCACCGCGTCGACCCGCACGTCCGCGACGAGCGTCTCCAGCTGCTCGGTGACGAACCCGGTCGGCACCAGGTGCACCCCGCTCACCCCGCGCGTGCTCTGCGCGGTCAGGGCAGTCAGCACCGAGGTGCCGTAGGCCCCGAGCGCGGAGAACGTCTTCAGGTCGGCCTGCACGCCGGCGCCGCCCGAGGGGTCGCTGCCGGCGATCGTGAGCGCGACGGGCGGCCGGGTCATGCCCGCACCTGCGCCCCGGCCCACGCCGTGGCCAGGCGGCGGGTCGCGGCGGGCACGTCGGGCTGGCCGCAGATCGCGCTCACCACCGCCACGCCGGCCGCCCCGGTCGCCCGGACCTGCGGCGCCTCCTCGGGGCCGATGCCGCCGATCGCCACGCAGGGCCAGGGGCTGGCGGCCACGACGTCCGCGAGCACCACGAGCCCGCCCGGGGCGGCCGCATCCGGCTTGGTCCTCTGCGCGAAGACCGGTCCCACGCCCAGGTAGTCCACGACGTCCGGCCCCAGCGCCCGGGCCGCCTCCACGTGCGCGGTCGTCTGCACGGACAGGCCCAGGTATGCCGTGTGGCCCAGCAGCGCCCGCGCCTCCCGGGGGTCGACGTCGCCCTGACCCACGTGGGCGCCGTGCGCGCCGATCGGCCCCACGAGGTGGACCCGGTCGTTGACCAGCAGCGGCACGCCGGTGCCGTCCAGGGCCGCCACGACCGCCCGGCCCAGGGCCACCAGCTCGGCGTCGGTGGCGTGCGGGTCCCGCAGCTGCACGACGCCGACCCCGGCCGACACCGCGGCGGCCACCGTCGCCGGCACGCCGGCGCGGCCGCACAGCCGCGTGTCGGTGACGAGGTAGAGCGCGAGGTCGGGGGCGGGGCGCGTCATCAGCCCAGCCGGACCCGGGCCGCGAGGGTCTCGGGGGTCAGCGCGGCGAGCTCGTCCAGCAGCGCCACGGCGAACGAGCCCGGACCGTCGGTGCGGGCCGCCGCGGCGTCCGCGGCCACCGTCAGCGTCGCCGTCGCGGCCGTCGCCGCCAGCAGCGGGTCATCGACGACGCCGGCGAAGCCCGCCATGAGCGCCCCGAGCGCGCAGCCGACGCCGGTGACCCGGGTCAGCCACTCGTGCCCGTTGGCCACGGTCACCAGCCGGGTGCCGTCGGTGAGGTGGTCGACCGGCCCGCTCACGGCGACGACGCAGCCGTGCTGACCGGCCAGCGCCCGAGCCGCGTCGAGCGCCGCCTCCGGGGTGTCGAGGGAGTCCACGCCCTTGCCCCCGGCGCCGCCGGCGAGGGCCATGACCTCCGAGGCGTTGCCGCGGATGACCCGGGGAGCCGCGAGGTCGAGCAGGCGGAGCGCGATACCGGTGCGCCACCCGAGCAGGGGACCGGCCGCGACCGGGTCCAGGACCCAGGGCGTGCCGGCCGCGCCGGCCGCCTCGACGGCGCGCTCCATCGCCGCGGCGGTCTCGCCGTAGGGCGTCCCGACGTTGACCAGCACCCCGCTCGCGACCCCGGCGAAGGCGCCGGCCTCCTCGGGGTTGTCGACCATGGCGGGGGCGGCCCCTGCGGCGAGCAGCAGGTTGGCCGTCCACTGCGCGACGACGATGTTGGTGAGGCACTGGACGAGCGGCGAGCCCTCCCGCAGGGCGTCGAGGGCCCCGGCCACCTCGGCGGCGGTGACGGGCGAGGTGGAGGTGGGCGTGGTCGTGACCATGACGGTGACGTCCCTTCGCTAGTGCGAGCTAGATCAGGTTCAACGGGTGTGTTCTCAGCCGTGACCGGCACCCCGCGTCGGCGGCGACTCTAGCCCAGCTGCCTGGCGCGACGGCCCGGGCCCTTCGGCCGTGGTCGGCGCCGCGGGCCGGGCGTATCCCGGAAGCAGGAGGGTCGGCTCGGCAGAGGAGGAGCCATGGAGAAGCTGGCACTGGGGTCGTTGGCCGGACTGCTCGCGTTGCTCGCGCTGTTCATCCTCATGGCGTTCTTCGCGGCGATCTTCACCGCGCCGTGACGCCCGGTCCCGCTCCTCAGCGGGCGGAGCGGGTGGCCCGGCGGTAGCGCCGGACCTCGCGTGCCGTGGTCAGCCGCACCAGCCCCGGCACGAGGCGCTGCGCCCAGGCGGCCACCTTGGCCTCGCGCGGAGCGATGATGACGGCGGGGTTCTTCGGCAGCGCCTCCAGCACGGTCTGCGCCAGCGCCTCCGGTGAGAGCAGGTGCGGCTGGAGCCGCTCGACCAGGGTCTTGCTGGCCGTGTTGACCCCGGTCTCGGGGACGTCCCGGTTGACCTCCCGCAGGAGCGGGGTGTCGACGAAGCCGGGGCACAGCACGCTCACCCGTATGCCGTGTCCGCGAGCTTCCAGCCGCAGTGCCTGGGACAACGCCACGACGGCGTGCTTGGTGGCGGTGTAGGGCGCCATCACCGGCGCCGGGAGCAGGCCCGCCAGGGAGCCGGTGTTGACGATGTGACCGCTGCGCTGTGCCCGCATGATCGGGTAGACGGCCTCGATGCCGTGGACGACCCCGCGCAGGTTGACGTCGATCGTGCGGTCCCAGTGCTCGGGCGTCAGCTCCTCCACGAGGCCGCCGATGCCGACGCCGGCGTTGTTGTAGAGGACGTCGATCCGGCCGTGCTCGGCCGCCACGGCCCGGGCGACGCGGGCGAACGCCTGCCGGTCGGTGACGTCGAGCTGGACGTGCTCGGGCTCCTTCGGCCGGACGTCGGCGACGACCACCGTGTCGCCCACGCGGCGGTGGGCGTCGGCAAGCGCGGCGCCGATCCCGCTGGCTCCGCCGGTGATGAGGACGACGCGCTGCTTCATGCGCCGAAACGGTAGTGCTCGGCCCTGAGCCGTGCCGTCCGGCGGCGGAACCGCACGGTCGACCACGGCCACAGCGCGCGGTTCACCCCCGAGCTGTCGAGGTACCAGCTCCGGCAGCCGGTGAGCCACACCCCGGAGGCGCTGCGCTCCTGCACCGCCTGGTTGAACGCCTCCTGCGCGACGGGCTCGACCTCGATCGAGCGGGCCCCGCGCCGGTCCCGCTCGGCCATCGCCTTGAGCACCAGCCGGACCTGCGCCTCGATCATGATGAGCATCGAGGTGTGCCCGAGCCCGGTGTTGGGGCCGACGAGGGTGAACAGGTTGGGGAAGCCCGCCACGGCGGTGCCCAGGTAGGCCTCCGGCGCCTTGGCCCACTCCTGCCCCAGGTCGCGGCCGCCGACCCCGGTGACGGCGAGGTGCTGGTAGGTGCCGATCACCTCGAAGCCGGTGCCGAGGACGAGGGCGTCGACCGCGACCCGCCGGCCGTCGGTGAGCTCGACCGCGTCGGCCGCGACCCGCGCGATGGACGTGGTCTCGAGGTCGACGTCGTCCCGCTGGAGGGCGGGGTAGTAGTCGCTGGAGACCAGGATCCGCTTGCAGCCGATCGTGTAGTCCGGGGTGAGGCTCTCCCGCAGCCCGGGGTCGGCGACCTGCGCGCCCAGGTGCTTGCGCGCCATGCGCTCGGCGACCTTCATCGCCTTGGGGTGGCTGGCGAAGCCGATCACGCGGGCCTCGTTCTGCCAGTAGATGCCGGCCCGCTTGAGCCGGGCCAGCCAGGGCCAGCGGGCCCACCGGCGCTTGGCGGCCTCGGAGAACTCGGGGTCCTCCTTGGGCAGCACCCACGGCGGGGTGCGCTGGAAGACGGTCACCCGGCCGGCGAGCGGCGCCACCTCGGGCACGAGCTGGATGGCGCTCGCTCCGGTGCCGATCACCCCGATCCGCTTGCCCTGCAACGGAAGCGAAGGGTCCCAGGCTGCGGTGTGGACGACCGGCCCGGCGAAGTCCTCCAGCCCCTCGATGTCCGGCCGGGCCGGCTCGTGCAGCGCGCCGACGGCCATGACCAGGGAGCGGCAGCGCACCTGGACGATGCCGGTGGGGCTGCGCACCGTGAGCCGCCAGGTCCCGGACTCCTCCTCGTATCGCGCGGCGTCCAGTCTCGTGCCGAGGCGCAGGTGCGCGTCGATGCCGTAGGTGCGGGAGCAGTGCCGCAGGTAGTCGAGGATCTCCGGGGCGGTGGCGTAGGCGCGGGACCAGTCCGGCTTGGGCTCGAAGGAGTAAGAGTACAGGTGGGACGGGACGTCGCAGGCGCAGCCGGGATAGGTGTTGTCCCGCCATGTCCCGCCGAGCTGGTCGGCCTTCTCGATGACGACGAAGTCGTGGTTCCCCTGTCGCTTCAGGGCGATCGCCATGCCGAGGCCGGCGAAGCCGCTGCCGACGACGACGACGTCGTAGTCCGGCCGGTGACCGGCCGTCGGTGCGGTCACAGGTCAGCCAGGTCCACGATGACGGGGGCGTGGTCGCTGGCGCCCTTGCCCTTGCGCTCCTCACGGTCGATCGAGGCGGCCTCGACCCGGGAGGTCAGGGCGGGGGAGCCGAGGACGAAGTCGATGCGCATGCCGCGGCGCTTGGGGAACGCCAGCTGCTGGTAGTCCCAGTAGGTGTAGACGCCGGGCCCGGGGGTGTGCGGGCGGACGACGTCGGTGTAGCCGGCCTCGACGATGGCGTTGAACGCGGCCCGCTCCGGCGGGGAGACGTGGGTCTTGTCGGCGAAGAACTCCATGTCCCAGACGTCCTCGTCCTGCGGCGCGATGTTCCAGTCACCCATGAGGGCGACCTGTGCCGCCGGGTCGTCGGCCAGCCACTTGGCGGCGGTGTCCCGCAGGGTGGTCAGCCAGTCCAGCTTGTAGGCCAGGTGCGGGTCCTCCAGGGACCGGCCGTTGGGGACGTAGAGCGACCAGATCCGGACGCCGCCGCAGGTGGCCCCCAGGGCGCGGGCCTCGGCAGCCAGCGGGTCGCCATACCCGGGCATGCCCTCGAACCCGGCCTGGACGTCGGTCAGGCCGACCCGGGACAGGATCGCCACGCCGTTCCAGTGGTTGAGCCCGTGGTGGGCCACCTCGTAGCCGAGGTCCCTGAGCCGGTCGAAGGGGAACTGCTCGTCGGTCGCCTTGGTCTCCTGCAGGGCGAGCACGTCGCAGTCGCTGCGTTGCAGCCACGCCTCGACCCGGTCGATCCGTGAGCGGATGGAGTTGACGTTCCACGTAGCGATTCGCACGTGTCCACCTTAGGAGGGGGCCATAGGCTGGCTCGCATGAGCACCGCACTCGTGACCGGAGCGACCGCCGGCATCGGCCTGGCCTTCTGCCGTGAGCTCGCCGAGCGGGGCCACGACCTCGTCCTCGTCGCCCGTGACCGGGCCCGGCTGGAGAACGTCTCCGACGAGCTCGAGTCGAAGTACCACGTCAAGGTCGAGATCCTCGCCGCCGACCTGTCCGACCGGCTGCAGGTGCAGAAGGTCGCCGACCGCCTGTCCGAGTCCGGCCGGCCGGTGGACCTGCTCGTCAACAACGCCGGCTTCGGCCTCTCGCGCAGCTTCCTCCAGGGCGACCTCGCCGACGAGGAGCGGGCGCTGGACGTCCTGTGCCGTGCGGTGATGGTCCTCTCCCACGCCGCGGCGCTCGCCATGCGGGAGCGGGGACGCGGCGCCATCGTCAACGTGTCCTCGGTGGCCGGCTTCGTGGCCATGGGCAGCTACTCGGCCGCCAAGGCGTGGGTGACGACGTTCTCCGAGGGGCTGGCCAACGAGCTGGCCGGCACCGGGGTCACCGTCACGGCGCTGTGCCCCGGCTTCACCCACACCGAGTTCCACGAGCGCGCGTCGCTGGACATGTCCCGGCTGCCCAAGGGCATGTGGCTGGAGGCGGACCGCCTGGTGCGCGACTGCCTCGACGACGTCAAGGCCGGCAAGGTCATCTCGGTGCCCGGCCCGCAGTACAAGCTGATCGCCGCCCTGACGCGCACCCTGCCCCGCGGCCTGGTCCGCCGGGCCAGCGGCGGGGTCGCCTCCCGTCGCCGCCACGGCCGCTGAGCGGGGCGACCAACTAGGGTGAAGGCCGTGACCGACTCCGCTGCCGCCCGCGCCCGCCTGCTCGAGCTGATCAAGGACAAGGCCATCGTCCACGGCCGCGTCACGCTCTCCTCCGGCAAGGAGGCCGACTTCTACGTCGACCTGCGCCGGATCACCCTCGACGGCGAGGCCGCCCCGCTGGTCGGCCAGGTGATGACCGACCTGGTCAAGGACCTCGACGTCGACGCCGTGGGTGGCCTGACCATGGGCGCCGACCCGGTCGCCACCGCGATGCTCCACGCCAGTGCCGCCGCCGGCCGCCGGCTCGACGCCTTCGTGGTCCGCAAGGCGGAGAAGGCCCACGGCCTGCAGCAGCGCATCGAGGGCCCCTCCATCGCCGGCCGCCGCGTGGTCGTCGTCGAGGACACCTCCACCACGGGCGGCTCCCCGCTGACCGCCGTCGCCGCCTGCCGCGACGCCGGCGCCGAGGTGGTGGCCGTGGCGGTCATCGCCGACCGCGCCAGCGGCGCCCAGGAGAAGGTGGAGGCCGAGGGCCTGACCTACCGGGCGGCATACGGCGTCGGGGAACTCGGCCTGGCCTGAGCACGTCCCACCCGCGGAGCGGCGCCGGTGTGGCCCGCCGCTGACTAGGCTGGACCCAAGACCAACCGCGGGAGTCCCCATGATCGTCTGGATCGTCATCGGCGTCGTCGTCGTGCTGCTGCTCCTGTGGGCCGTGATGACCTACAACGGCCTGATCAAGCTGCGCAACCTCGTGCAGGAGGCCTGGCGCCAGATCGACGTCGAGCTCAAGCGCCGGCACGACCTGATCCCCAACCTGGTCGAGACGGTCAAGGGCTACGCCGCCCACGAGCGCGGCACCCTCGAGGACGTCATGACGGCCCGCTCCTCGGCGATGGCCGGCAACCAGAGCCCGGCCCAGGCGGCCCAGAGCGAGAACGTCCTGACCCAGGCGCTCGGCCGCCTCATCGCCGTCGCCGAGGCCTACCCCGACCTCAAGGCCAACCAGAACTTCCTGGCCCTGCAGCAGGAGCTGAGCTCCACCGAGGACCGCATCGCGGCCGGCCGGCGCTACTACAACGCCAACGTCCGCCAGCTCAACACCCGGGTCGAGACGGTGCCCTCCAACATCGTGGCCAACGTGGCGCACGTGACCCGCGAGGAGTACTTCGAGGCCGAGGACGCCGCGCGCACCGCGCCGTCGGTCAGCTTCCCCGGCCGCGACGGCGGCACCCCCGCGGCCCCCTCCGCGACGACCCAGACGCCGCAGGACTGACCGACCCGTCCGTATGCCGGGTGCTGCCTCGCGCCGCACTCACCCCTTCGCGTGTGGCGGGAGGGGCGGAGCGGCCCTAGCGTCCCGGGTGTGACCACGCAGCCCCGCACCGCCACCGGGATCGTCGCGGCCGTGCGGGCCGGCGACCTCGACCCCCGCCTCACCGTCGAGGACTCGCTCGAGCGGATCACCACCCACGACCCGCGCATCGGCGCGTTCCGGCGGATCCGCACCCGGGAGGCCCGCCGCGAGGCCGCCGTGCTGGCCGGTCGCGGGGTGTTCGAGGGCCTGCCGCTCGTCGGCGTGCCGGTCGCGGTCAAGGACAACGTGGCCGTGCACGGTGAACGGCTCGAGCACGGCTCGCACGCCACGGACCGGGCGCCGGCCACCGAGGACCACGTCGTCGTGCAGCGGCTGCGCGCCGCTGGGGCGGTCATCGTCGGGCTGACCCGGGTCCCCGAGCTGTGCATCTGGCCGATGACCGACACCCCCGAGGGCACCGCCCGCAACCCGTGGGACCTCACCCGCACCCCCGGCGGCTCCTCGGGGGGCAGCGCGGCCGCCGTCGCCGCCGGCCTGGTGCCGCTCGCTCATGGCACCGACGGCATGGGGTCGGTGCGCATCCCGGCGGCCTGCTGCGGGCTGGTCGGCATCAAGCCCGGGGCCGGCGTCGTGCCCGAGCCGCACCAGGAGTGGCTGGGCATGTCCACCCACGGCCCGCTGGCCACCACCGTCGCCGACGCGGCGCTGCTGCTGTCGGTGCTCGCCGCCCGGCCCGCGCTGGCCCGGGTCACCACGGCCGCGGGCATCCTGCGCATCGCCGTCTCCTCCCGCAGCCCGCTGCCGGGGGTCCCGGTCCGGCCGGAGTGGCGGCGCACGGCCGAGCGGGCGGGGGAGCTGCTGACCCGTGCCGGGCACCGGGTGGAGGCCAGCAACCCGACCTACCGGCCCGGCTCGATGAACGAGATGACCGCCCGCTGGTTCGCGGGCGTCGCGCAGGAGGCCGAGGGCCTGGACCCCGAGCGGCTCGAGGCGCGCACCCGGCGGCACGCGGCCATCGGCCGCACCCTGCTGGCCCGCGGCCTGGTCAAGGACGACGCGCGCGAGCGGTGGCAGGCCGCGATCGCCCCGTTCTTCGAGCGGTACGACGTGCTGGTCACCCCGGCGCTGGCCGCGTCGCCGCCCCCCGCCGCGCGCTGGCACGAGCGGGGGTGGCTGCCCAACGTGCTGACCTCGACCCGGTTCGGCCCGTTCGAGGGGCCGTGGAACCTGGCCGGCTTCCCGGCGATGACGGTCCCGGTCGGCGGGCACACGAGCCGGCTGCCGCTGGCGGTCCAGCTGGTGGCCGCACCGGGCGGGGAGTCCCGGCTGATCGGCGTCGCGGCCCAGCTCGAGGCGCTCGCCCCCTGGCAGCGGACCGCCCCCGGCTTCGCCTGATCAGCCGGCCGAGGCGCCGTCCGGGCGGCGCATGAGGAAGAAGACGCTGCTGAACGGCACGGCGTCCTCGGGGCGGTCCTCGGCCGTGCGTCCCTCGTAGCGCTGCAACAGCTCCTCGAGCTCGCGGCCCAGCGACCTGGCCTCGTCCACGGTCAGCCACACCCGGCCGCGGGACATCGACGTGCCGTCGGAGGCGCCGCGCCGGTCGCTGGCGGCCCAGGCCTCGATCTCCTCCAGCAGGGGCGCCATGAACGCCGCGGTGAAGGCCTTGGTCGCCACGGCGGAGGAGCCTCCGCGCGCCGACTGGTGGATGCGCAGGTCCTGGGCGGCCGCGCGCCACGGGCGCTCGCGCGCGTCGTCGCCGCCCTCGTCGCGCGCGACGATGCCCCACTTCTCCAGGGCGCGCAGGTGGTAGCTCATCGCCGACGGGGTGAGCCCGCACAGCCGGGCGGCCTCGGTTGCGGTGAGGACCGAGCCGCCGTAGAGCTCGTCGATCACCTTCTGCCGCGCCGGGTGCGCCAGGGCGCGGATCGCCTTGGGGTCGGTGAGGGTGACGGCCTTCTTCAGCGGAGCGCGGCGTGCCATGGCCTGAGCGTAAGTGCTTGACGCGCCCAATGTGAAACAGTACCTTCACAAATTGTGAAGCAATCACTTCAGAAGTCGGCCGCCACCAGGCCTTCGCTGTGGCGCCACCGGGACCTGCGGCTGGTCATGCCGGCGCGGACCCTGTCCTACGTCGGCGACTTCCTCGCCCTCTTCGCGCTCACCCTGCGGATCCACGACCAGGGCGGCGGTGCTGTCGGTGTCGCCGTCCTGATGGCCGCGTTCAGCCTCCCGCCGGTGCTGCTCATGGGCGTGGCCGGCCACGTCTCCGACCGGTTCGACTCCCGGCGCGTGCTGCTGGCCAGCACCTCGGTGGAGATGCTGGCCTGCGTCGGCCTCGCGCTCGTCGACCGGCTGGCGGCCACGGTGGCCCTGGTGGTGCTGCTCCAGCTCGGCCAGGCCGTGTCCAACCCGACGTGGGGCGCGCTGCTGCCCCGGATCGTCGGGGACGAGGACATGGGGCGGGTCAGCGCCCTCCAGCAGGGCCTGCTGGCCGCCACCGGGGTGGTCGGGGCGACCCTCGGGGGCCTGCTGGTGGGTGGCTGGGGCGTCTCCGGGGCGTTGTGGGTCGACGCCGCCTCGTTCACCGGCCTGCTCGTCGCGGCCGCCTGCGTCCGCACCCGCCGCGGTGGTGCCCAGGGCAAGGCCGGGGCACCCGGCACCGACCGGGGGCCCACCGACCCGGCGCCGGTCCGGCGGCGTGCCCGGGCGCTGGACGGCCTGCGGCTGATGCGCCGCGACCGGCTGCTGTGGGTGACCTTCGTGTGGATGATGCCGTTCGTGGTCGTCCTCGAGGGCGTCAACGTCGCGGAGGTCTTCCTCGTTCGTGACGAGCTCCACGCCAGCACGACGGCGTTCGGCGTGGTTCAGGCGGTTTTCGGGGTCGGCGCCGTGCTCGGCTCCTGGCTGGCCGGGCGCGCGGGCACCGACGCCGCACGGGTGCGGGTGCTGCTCGCGGGCTTCGCCGGCACCGCGCTCGGCATCGGGGTCGCCGGACTGGCGCCCTCGGTGGTCGTGCTCGGCGGGCTGTTCGCCTCCGTCGGCGTGGCCAACGCGGCGGCCAACGCCGCCGCCGGCCCGCTGTATGCCGTCCGGCCGCCGGAGCGCGACCGCGGCAAGGTCCTCGCCGCCGTCACCGGCGTCTCGCGCGCCGCCTCCGTCGTCGCGATGGGGGCCGGCGCCCTCAGTGGCAGCCTGCTCGGGCCGCGCTGGACGTTCGTCGTCGGCGGGGTGCTGGCGGTCCTCGTCACCGTGGCCATGGTGCTGCAGCTGCGCGGCGTCGACCGGGCCCGGCCGGTCGCCCCCGAGGTCGCGCAGGCCGCCGCGACGGCGGTCCCGGACACGACCACCGAGGTGGCGGCGGAGGTCGTGCCGGTGGGGGTGGTCCCGGAGGTCGTGCCGGTCGCTTCGGCCGCGAGCTGAGCGGCCCACCGGTGCCCGGCGTGATCGACCAGGTCGCGCCGGGCGTCAGTGCCAGGCGGCGCGGTCGAGCAGCCGGGCCACCATGAGCGCACCGCCGAGGCGCTCGCCCAGGGTGAGGGCCAGCAGCAGGGCCTGGTGGTGGGAGTCCGCCGGCAGGGTGAGGCGGTCGCCGGCGACCCGGGGCAGCTGGGACGGGCTCGTCGCGTCGCGGGCGATCCCGCGGAAGGTCCGCCCGGTCTCCTCGGCCCACCGGTTGACGTCGTGGACGTCCCGGCAGAGCACCCACCAGGTGCGTTCGGAGGCAGGGAGGCTGCCGCGCTCTGGCTCTCGTTCGGCGTCCCACTCGGCCACCAGCAGGCCCTCGGCGACGACGGCCTGCTTCTCCAGCAACGACAGGGTGCGGTAGCCCATCGGGACGCCGCCCTCCCAGGCCTGCTTCCACGCCGCGCTGTCTGCCTCGGGGGTGGTGACCCAAGCCCGGCCCAGTCCCCGCGCCTCGAACAGGCGCTGCGTCCCGGGCTCCGTGACGTCGAACGGGTCCAGTCCGCCGGTCGGGCACTCGTAGGCCACGTCCGACGGCCCGACCTCGGCGCCGGCGCGTTGCCACCGCTGCGGTGTGACCTCGTACTTCATGCCCATGGCGACCCCCTCGTGTGACCGGTGCCGGCGACCCTACCCACGGCTTGCCGGCCCCTCCGGGCCGGCCGGCGCCGGGACCTGGAGGTCCGGCACGGGCGCGATTGGCCAGGACGGCATGGTGAGGCTTACCTTGGTGAGGCTCACCTAACTCGGGGTGGGTGCCCCGACTGTTTCCGGAGTTCCGTTTCCATGTCAGGTAGCCAGATCGCCCTTCTGGGCGCGATCGCCGGGTTCACGATCTTCCTCGGCCTGCCGGTCGGCCGGCTGCGTCAGCCGGCCCCGCGCCTCAAGGCGGCCCTCAACGGCATCGCCATCGGTGTGCTCGTCTTCCTCGTCTGGGACATCCTCGCGCATGCATGGGAGCCGGTGGACGTCGCGCTGGCCGGGCACAAGTGGTCCACCGCGCTGCAGGGCTTCGCCGTGATGACGGTCGGCCTCGCGGTCGGCATGGTCGGCCTCGTCTACTACGACAAGGTGATGGCCGCCCGCCGTGCGCGCTCGCAGGCGCTCAGCACCCCGGTGGCCGTGCCCGTCGGCACCCCGGGCTCCCCGGGTGGTCCGGCCGCCCCGGTCACCGACCCGGCCGTGACCCCGGCGCCGGGCCGCTCCGCGGCCGCCGATCTCTCGCTGATGATCGCCGTGGGCATCGGCCTGCACAACTTCGCCGAGGGCCTGGCGATCGGCAACTCCGCCGCCGGCGGGGAGCTGTCGCTGGCGCTGCTGCTGGTCATCGGCTTCGCCCTGCACAACGCCACCGAGGGCTTCGGCATCGTCGCCCCGCTGGCCGGCGACGTCCAGCGCCCGTCCTGGGGGCGCCTCGCGCTGCTCGGCCTGATCGGCGGCGGCCCGACCTTCGTGGGCACCCTGATCGGCCAGAGCATCGTCAACGACACCCTGGCCATCGCCTTCCTCGGCCTTGCGGCCGGCTCGGTCCTCTACGTCGTCATCGAGCTGCTCTCGGTGGCCCGGCGGACCGGCATGAAGGAGCTGACCACCTGGTGCATCCTCGGCGGCCTCTTCCTGGGGTTCCTCACCGACGGCATCCTCACCGCGGCGGGTGCCTGACCCGGCCACACGGCATACACCACAGCGAAGCGCCCGGGTCACCGTGAGGTGACCCGGGCGCTTCGGAGCTCGGGGGCTCAGAGGGGGCCGGTGACCGAGTCCTCGGACTCGCTCGCGCCCGACTTCGCGGCCGAGCGGTGCCGCAGCCACTCGATCAGCATCGGGATGAGCGAGATGACGATGATGAGCAGCAGCATCAGCTCGAGGTTGTTCTTCACGAAGCTGATCTGGCCCAGGAAGTAGCCGAGCAGGGTGACGCCAACGGCCCAGAGGACGGCGCCGATCGCGCTGTAGGTGAAGAAGCGGCGGCGCTCCATCTTGCCCACACCGGCCACGACGGTGATGAAGGTCCGCACGATCGGCACGAACCGGCCCATGACGATGGCGCGGTTGCCGTAGCGGTCGAAGAAGTGGGTCGTCTTGTGGAAGTACTCCCGCTTGATGAACCGGCCGTCCCGGTTGTACAGCGGCGTGCCGAGCGCCCGGCCGATCTCGTAGCCCACCACGTTGCCGAGCAGCGCCGCCGCCGCGAGCACCACGAACACGACCGGCAGGGGGAGGCCCAGGGGGTTGTTGGCCTGCGCGGCGAACAGGCCGATGGTGAACAGCAGCGAGTCACCGGGCAGGAACGCCGTGAACAGCCCGCACTCGGCGAAGATGATCGCCGCGCTGATCCACAGGGCCGCGGTGCCGTACTGCTGGAGCAGGGTCTGGGGGTCGAGCCAGCTGGGGCCCAGGGAGTGCATCACGGGCACGAGGGTAGAGGACCGGTCTGGGAGAGTGACCTGCGTGAACGACGCGCACGAGGTGGGGGTCGGCCCCTGGGAGGGGCCCTGGCCGAGCGACCCCCGGTATGACGAGGGCCTGCTCGCGGCCGGCGACCGGCGCAACGTCGCCGACCGCTACCGCTACTGGACGCACGAGGCGATCGTGCACGACCTGGACCTGAGCCGGCACGACTTCCACGTCGCCGTGGAGAACTGGGCCCACGACTTCAACATCGGCTCGGTCATCCGCACGGCCAACGCCTTCAACGCGAAGGCATTCCACATCGTGGGAAGGCGGCGGTGGAACCGCCGGGGCGCGATGGTGACCGACCGCTACCAGCACGAGCACCACCACGAGAGCGTCGAGGCGCTCCTGGCCTGGGCCGCCACCCACGGGCCCGGCGGGCACGGCATACCGGTCATCGGCATCGACAACCTGCCCGGCTCGGTGCCGCTGGAGACCTGGGACCTGCCGCGACACTGCGTCCTGCTCTTCGGCCAGGAGGGCCCGGGCCTGTCGGCGGCGGCCCGGGAGGGCTGCGAGGTCATCCTCGACATCGGCCAGTACGGCTCGACCCGCTCGATCAACGCCGGCGCCGCGGCGGCGGTCGCCATGCACGCATGGGTCCGACGTCACGTGTTCGGGCAGCACCCCTCGCCCTAGGATGGCGAAAAGCCCGGTCGCACAACGGCGTGCGTCCAACGGACCGTGAGGGAGCCACCATGCCCATCGCGACACCTGAGGTGTACGCAGACATGCTCGACCGTGCCAAGGCCGGGTCGTTCGCCTACCCCGCGATCAACGTCTCCTCGAGCCAGACCCTCAACGCCGCGATCCGCGGCTTCGCCGAGGCCGGCAGCGACGGCATCATCCAGGTCTCCACCGGCGGCGCCGAGTACCTCTCCGGCCCCACGGTCAAGGACATGGTCGCCGGCTCGCTGGCCTTCGCCGCGTTCGCGCACGAGGTGGCGAAGAAGTACGACGTCAACATCGCGCTGCACACCGACCACTGCCCCAAGGACAAGCTCGACGGCTTCGTCCGACCGCTCCTGGCCGCCTCCACCGAGCGGGTCCGGGCCGGTGGCACCCCGTGGTTCCAGTCGCACATGTGGGACGGCTCGGCCGTGCCGCTGACCGAGAACCTCCAGATCGCCCGGGAGCTGCTCGACGCGTGCAAGGCGGCCGACGTCATCCTCGAGATCGAGGTCGGCGTGGTCGGCGGCGAGGAGGACGGCGTCGTCGGCGCCATCGACGAGAAGCTCTACAGCACCCCCGAGGATGCCCTCGCCACCGTCGAGGCGCTCGGCCTCGGCGAGCACGGCCGCTACATGACCGCGCTGACCTTCGGCAACGTCCACGGCGTCTACAAGCCGGGCAACGTCAAGCTGCGCCCGGAGATCCTCAAGCACGCCCAGGACGCGGTCATCAAGGCCCGCGGCCTGGCCGCCGACGCCAAGCCGTTCGACCTGGTCTTCCACGGCGGCTCCGGCTCCCTGCCGGAGGAGATCGCCGCGGCCGTCGACTACGGCGTGGTGAAGATGAACGTCGACACCGACACGCAGTACGCGTTCACGCGCCCGGTGGCCGGCTTCATGCTCAAGAACTACGACGGCGTGCTGAAGGTCGATGGCGAGGTCGGCAACAAGAAGGCCTACGACCCCCGCGCGTGGGGCAAGGAGGCCGAGGCGGGCATGGCCGCCCGGGTCGTCACCGCCTGCGAGAACCTCCGCTCGGCCGGGACGCACGCCAAGTGAGCAACCTGCTCGGCATCCCCGAGACCCTGCTCCCCGAGGACCCGGCTGCGGCCCGCCTGACGGCAGGGGAGGACTCGGCGGCCGTCGCTGCGGCCCACCCCACCTCTTCGCTGGCCTGGGCCACCCTCGCCGAGGCGGCGCTGGCCGACGGGCGCACCGTCGAGGGCTACGCCTACGCCCGCACCGGCTACCACCGGGCGCTGGACGCGTTGCGCAAGAACGGCTGGCGGGGCCAGGGCCCCGTGCCGTGGTCGCACGAGCCCAACCGCGGCTTCCTGCGCGCGCTGGCCGCCCTCAGCCGGGCGGCCGGGGCGATCGGCGAGACCGACGAGGAGCGCCGCTGCGCCGACTTCCTGCGCGACTCCTCGGCCGAGGCGGCCCGCGCGCTCGGCCTCTGACCCCGTCGTCACCGACAGGCGCCGGCGTGTGAGATGTCACGCGCCCGGCGCCTGTTCCGTGTCTGGCTACTGATGGGTAACCTCGCCGCAGGAGCGGGTACCCCACGGGACGGAGAGCGCCGATGCGCAGGCGGGCGGAGTCAGCCGAGGAGCGGGCCTTCCGTGAGAGCCTGCGGGCCTACCTCACCGCCAAGGTCGTCCCCCACGTCGAGGAGTGGGAGCACGCCCGGCTCGTCCCCAAGAGCCTGTATGCCGAGCTGGGCGCGATCGGGGTCACCGGCCTGCAGGTGCCGGAGGCCTACGGCGGCGGGGGAGAGACCTCGTTCCGGTTCAACGCCATCCTGGCCGAGGAGGTCGCCCGCACCGGCGCGGTGACCGGCGCCCTCCAGCTGCACCTCAACGTGGTGCTGCCGTACTTCCTCGCCTACGCCACGCCCTCGCAGCGGGAGCGGTGGTTCCCCGGCTTCGCCACCGGCGAGCTCGTCACGGCGATCGCGATGACCGAGCCGGGCACCGGCTCCGACCTGGCCGGGATCAGCGCCACGGCGGTGCGTGACGGTGAGGACTACGTGCTCAACGGCACCAAGACCTTCATCACCGGTGGCGTCCAGGCGGACCTCGTCGTCGTGGTCGCCCGCACCTCCCGGGACCCGCAGGACCGTCGGGCCGGGCTGACCCTGCTCGTGGTCGAGGACGGCATGCCCGGGTTCACCCGCGGCCGCAACCTGGAGAAGATCGGCCTGAAGAGCCAGGACACCGGCGAGCTGTTCTTCGACGACGTGCGCGTCCCGGGGACCAACCTGCTCGGGCAGGAGGGCCAGGCGTTCGCCCACCTGACGGCGAACCTGCCGCAGGAGCGGATGTCCATCGCGGTGTCGTCGCAGGCCAGCTGCGAGCGGGCGATCGAGCTGACCCGCGACTACGTGCGCGAGCGCAAGGCCTTCGGCACCCCGATCGCGTCCTTCCAGAACACCAAGTTCGTCCTCGCCGGCCTCTCGGCCAAGGTCGAGGCCGGCCGCCAGCTCGTCGACGCCGCCCTCGAGGACCTCGACGCGGGCACCCTGACCGGCGCCGACGCCGCCCGGGTCAAGCTCTACACGACCGAGCTCCAGGCCGAGGTCGTCGACGCCTGCCTGCAGCTGCACGGCGGCTACGGCTACATGCTCGAGTACCCCATCGCCCGGATGTACGCCGACGCCCGCGTCTCGCGGATCTACGGCGGGTCCAGCGAGATCATGAAGACGATCATCGCCAAGGACCTCGGCCTGTAGCGGGACCCGTTCCACCCACCACCGACATCAGGAGAGAACCCCCATGCGTGACGCCGTCATCGTCCAGGCCGTGCGGACCCCGGTAGGCCGCCGCAAGGGCGCCCTCGCCGGGGCCCACCCGGCCGACCTCAGCGCCGTCGTCCTGCGCGGCCTCGCCGACCGGGTCGGCCTGGACCCGGCGCTGGTCGACGACGTCATCTGGGGCTGCGTCTCGCAGGTCGGGGAGCAGGGCTTCAACGTCGGCCGCAACGGCGTGCTCGCCGCAGGCTGGCCCGAGTCGGTCCCGGCCACCACGCTGGACCGCCAGTGCGGCTCCAGCCAGCAGGCCCTCCACTTCGCCGCCGCCGGCGTCATCAGCGGGCAGTACGACGTGGCGGTCGCCGGTGGCGTGGAGTCGATGACCCGCGTCGCCATGGGCTCCAGCGTCGCCAACGGCCCCGGCGTGCCGTTCGGCCCCGGCGTGATGGCGCGCTACGAGGGAGTGCAGTTCAACCAGGGCATCAGCGCGGAGATGATCGCCCGCCAGTGGGGGCTCTCCCGCGGGGACGTCGACGCGTACAGCGTCTCCTCCCACGAGCTCGCCGCCGCGGCGCAGAAGTCCGGCGCGTTCGACGAGGAGATCGTGCCGGTGCCGCTGGCGGCCGACGGGTCGGTCGTCCTCGACGGCAGCGACCCGGCGACGGTGTTCACCACCGACGAGGGCGTGCGGCCGGGCACCACGGTGGAGGTCCTGGGCGGCCTCCGGACGGCGTTCGAGGAGAACGGCACGGTCACCGCCGGCAACGCCTCGCAGATCTCCGACGGCGCCGCCGCGATGCTGGTCACCACCTCGGAGATCGCCGCGGCGCACGGCTGGACGCCGCTGGCCCGGGTCCACACCACCGTCCTGGCCGGCGTCGACCCGGTCATCATGCTCACCGGCCCGATCCCGGCCACCGCCAAGGCGCTCGCCAAGGCGGGTCTGGGCATCGGGGACATCGACGCCTTCGAGGTCAACGAGGCGTTCGCGTCGGTGCCGCTGGCGTGGCTGGCCGAGACCGGCGCAGCCCGGGCCCGGCTCAACCCCAACGGCGGGGCGATCGCGCTCGGCCACCCGCTCGGCGGCTCGGGCGCTCGCCTGGCTGCGACGCTGGTCCACCACCTGACGCGCACCGGCGGCCGCTACGGCCTGCAGACGATGTGCGAGGGCGGCGGCATGGCCAACGCCACGATCCTGGAGAACCTCGGCCGCTGAGCCGCTCCACCCGGGGCCGGGTGGAGGGAGTCTCGCCACGCCCGGCATACGGCCCCCTCGGCGCGGTCGGAGGCGGAAGACATGCACACAGAAGTGCCGGGGGCCGGGACCCTTGACGGATCCCGACCCCCGGCACTGCCCCCTGCGATGAGCAGGGCCTCTGCGAGAGAGATCCTGCTGGTCGGCCGGAGGGCTTGTGTCCCCTGCGCGTCCCTCGGCGGCCTTCATCGATGATGCACTGTTTCGCCACAGGATGATGGCTCTTCTATGCCAATGGCCGTAACCTGCCAAACATGACATCGATCGTTGGCAGGGTTGACCACCGGCCGGTCGAGGGCCTCCGGTCCTTCCCGGGCGGCCCGGCATGAGCCCCTTCTTGGCGCCCTTCCGCGTGCCCGAGGCGGCCGAGACGCTCTACCGCCGGATCCTGCGCTCGGCCACGAGCGACATCGCCACGCACGCCGCCGAGCTGGGGTGGAGCGTCGAGGACGCCACGACCGCCCTCCAGTCCCTGATCGCCATCCGGCTCGTCCGCGAGACCACCGATCGCCAGGTCGTCGTGGAGCACCCGCGTGCCGCGCTCGAGCGCCTCATCGACAGCGAGGAGGCCCGGCTGGACGCCCGGCGGCGCGAGCTGTCCGAGGCCCGCAACGCCATCGTCCAGTTCACCGCCGACCACCGCGTGGGCCTGGCCGGCAACCAGGCCTCCCGGCGCCCCGCCTGGGAGGAGGTCTCGGCGCAGCTCGCGCCGAGCCTGGTCGAGCACACGATCCGGATCACCAGCGGCGTCATCCGCACCTCGGTCGTCAGCGTCGACGTGGGGCCGGGGCTGGACGGGGACACCTACCGCACCGGCCAGGCCGCGGTCGCCGCCGGGCGCGAGCAGCGGGCGCTCTACCCCATGGCCGCGCTCGAGGACCCGTCCAGCCAGCGGTGGATGCGGGGCTGGGCCGACGTCGGCGAGCAGCAGCGGGTCACGGACAACCCCCCGAGCGAGTTCGCGGTCTTCGGCAGTGAGGTCGTGCTGGCCGTGGCGACCTGGCGCGACGCCGGGGCGGACTACGTCGTGATCCGTGACGGGATGCTGGTCTCGGCCTTCACGACGATGTTCGACCTGGCCTGGTCGGTCGCCCTGCCGGTGCCGGACAACTCGGAGGAGACCGACGCCGACCGCCGGCTGCTCACCCTGCTGGCCGGCGGGTTCAAGGACGAGGCGATCGCCCGGTACCTCGGCTGGGGGGTGCGCACCGTCCGGCGCCGGGTGGCCGGTCTGATGGGCGACCTGGGGGCGGACACCCGCTTCCAGCTCGGCGTCGCGGCCCAGCGGCGGGGCCTGATCGGAGCCCACCGACCCGGGGTGGGCGGGACCACCCCGCGTGGGTGAGTTCGTGGTCGGGCATCACGAGCCGGTAACCTTCGGACGCACGGGCCCCGTGCGCACCAGCGGCGGGGCCTGAGCCATTCCCGCACCATCGGACGGGCGGGTGTGCCGCAGACGTACACGTTGAGGAAGGTGGCCCGGATGCCGGCGATCGTGCTGGTCGGCGCCCAGTGGGGCGATGAAGGCAAGGGCAAGGCGACGGACCTGCTCGGGAGCAGTGTCGACTACGTCGTGAAGTTCAACGGCGGCAACAACGCCGGCCACACCATCGTCATCGACGGCGAGAAGTACGCCCTGCACCTGCTGCCCAGCGGCATCCTCACCCCCGGGTGCACCCCGGTCATCGGCAACGGCGTCGTCGTCGACCTGTCGGTGCTCTTCGAGGAGATCGACGCCCTGAACGCCCGGGGTGTCGACACCTCGCGCCTCGTGGTGAGCGCGAACGCCCACCTGATCCCGTCATACAACCGGGTGCTCGACAAGGTGACCGAGCGCTTCCTGGGCAGCCGCCGCCTCGGCACCACCGGCCGCGGCATCGGCCCGACCTACGCCGACAAGATGTCGCGCGTCGGCATCCGCGTGCAGGACCTGTTCGACGAGAAGATCCTGCGCGCCAAGATCGAGGGCGCCCTCGACCTGAAGAACCAGGTGCTCGTCAAGATCTACAACCGTCGCGCCATGGAGGTCGACGAGGTCGTCGAGGAGCTCACGCAGTATGCCGAGCGGCTGCGTCCCATGGTCGCCGACACCGGGCTGCTGCTGTCCAACGCCCTCGACGAGGGCAAGACGGTCCTGTTCGAGGCGGGCCAGGCGACGCTGCTCGACGTCGACCACGGCACCTACCCGTTCGTGACCTCCTCCAACGCCACCGCGGCCGGCGCCTGCACCGGCTCGGGCGTGCCGCCGACCCGCATCGACCGGGTCATCGCGATCCTCAAGGCCTACTCCACGCGCGTCGGCGAGGGGCCGTTCCCGACCGAGCTGCACGACGAGATGGGCGAGCGGCTGCGCCAGGTCGGTGCCGAGTTCGGCACGACCACCGGCCGGCCGCGCCGCTGCGGCTGGGTCGACGCGGTCGTCGGCCGCTACGCCACGCGGGTCAACGGGGTGACGGACTTCGTCGTCACCAAGCTGGACGTGCTCACCGGGCTGGAGACCATCCCGGTGTGCGTGGCCTACGACGTGCACGGCGTCCGCCACGACGAGATGCCGGTCAGCCAGAGCGACTTCCACCACGCCGTCCCGGTCTACGAGGAGCTGCCCGGCTGGAGCGAGGACATCTCCGGCTGCCGCACGTTCGAGGAGCTGCCGGTCAACGCCCAGCGCTACATCGAGCGGCTCGAGGAGCTCATCGGCGCGCGCATCTCCGCCGTCGGTGTCGGCCCGGGCCGTGAGGCCACGATCGAGCGGCACTCGCTGCTCGGCTGAGCCGCCCGGCCCTCGGGTCTCGGGCACGTGACCCCTGAGGTCGACGAAAGGGACACCTCCGCGCTGCGGACGTGTCCCTTTCGACGAACTCGAGGTGGGATGTGGGGTCAGCCGGCGCGCTGCTCCAGCCAGGCCCTGGTGATCTCGGCCTTGGCCTCGTCGAGGTCCTTGATGAACCGCGCCCGGCCCAGGTAGCGCACCGTGAAGCCGATGACGTAGTCGCCCTGGATCACCCCGACCTCGTGACCCTCCTCGTCGGTCATGACGAACGTGCCCGGTCGGCGGGTGGTGGTCAACGCCGGGGGCCGGGATCCGGCGGGTGCTGCCGCGGTGGTGGCCACGGGCTCTGCCGTGGGGGAGGTCTCGCGGTCGTCGTGCCCGGAGGGGGGCTCGACGGGTGGGGCATCGGCGCCCATGGGGTCGCCGCTCGTGCGGCCGGTCGCCGCGCCACGACGGTGGCGCAACCGGCTGGGGGGACGGAGCATCACTCACTCCTTGCTCTGAGCCGGCACGGGGATTGCCGTACCCGGAGCGTAGGCGTGACGCAGTGCCGCGACCTCGCCCGCAGGGGCGAGCGGGCCCGCACACCGGGGCACCCCTTTGCCCGACCTGCGGCTCATGCCGACGGTGGAACCCCGAGCCGCCGACCCGTGGTGGCACGGCGGAGCCCCCAGCGGCAGTCGGGCTGGGGGCTCCGTCGTGTTGAGCGGTGTGCCGGCGAGGGCCGGCGAGGTGCCACCTCAGGGATGCTGTCGGGCCACCCTGCGCAGGAAGGCACCCACCGTCATCAACAGTGCGGACAGTGCCATGAGGGGACCCACTGGCTCTGAACCGGTCATGGGAAGGGTTTGCACGGCGGGGGCCGCCGCCTCGGTCACCGGCGTGGCCGGCGGTTCCACCCGTTGCGGGGTGACGTGCGGGACCTTCGGGACCACCACGGGGGTCGTGGGGGTGCCGGGCGAGCTCGGGGTGCCGGGGTCCACGACCGGAGGCGTCACCGGGACGCCGCCGCCGTTGCCGCCGCCGCCGCCGTTGCCGCCGCCGTTGCCGCCGCCGCCGCCGTTGCCGCCGCCGCCGTTGCCGCCGCCGCCGTTGCCGCCGCCGCCGTTGCCGCCGCCGCCGTTGCCGCCGCCGCCGTTGCCGCCGCCGCCGTTGCCGCCGCCGCCGTTGCCGCCGCCGCCGTTGCCGCCGCCGCCGTTGCCGCCGCCGCCGTTGCCGCCGCCGCCGCCGTTGCCGCCGCCGCCGCCGTTGCCGCCGTTGCCGCCGCCGTTGCCGCCGCCGCCGCCGTTGCCGCCGTTGCCGCCGCCGTTGCCGCCGCCGTGTCCGTGGCCGTGGCCGTTTCCGTTGCCACCGCCGTGGCCGTGGCCGGTCCCGTTGCCACCGCCCTGGCCGCCGCCCTGGCCGTTGCCATTGCCGCCACCGTTGTTCGAGCCGCCGTTACCGCCACCGTTGTTCGAGCCGCCGTTACCGCCACCGTTGTCGGAGCCGCCGCCTTGGCTGCCGCCGTTGCCCGGGCTGCCGCCGGAGCCGCCGTTGTCCGAGCCCGAGCCGGAGCCCTGTCCGGTGCCGCCAGACCCGCCGCTGTTGCCCTGGCTTCCGCCGGAGCCGCCGGAGCCGCCGTTGTCCGAGCCGGAACCGGAGCCCTGTCCCGTGCCTCCAGTCCCGCCGGAGCCCTGTCCCGTGCCTCCAGTCCCGCCGTTCCCGGAGCCGCCGTTGTCGGAGCCGGAGCCGGAACCCTGTCCGGTGCCTCCGGTGCCTCCGGTGCCTCCGGTGCCTCCGGTCCCGCCGGTCTCGCCGGAGCCCGGGCCGGTCCCACCGGCGCCGCCCGCGCCCTGCCCGCTACCGCCGCCGGTGTCGGAGCCGCCGGTCCCGGTGCTGCCACCACTGCCGTTGCCGTTGTTGCCCGGGTTGGCGTTGCCGTTGCCGTTGCTGCCGTCGTTGGCGTTGTCGCTCCCGTTCGAGCCGGGAGCCGGGTCCGGCTGGCCAGTGGCGGAGGCGCCGTTGCCGTTGCTGGTGCCGGCATTGCCGGCTGCCGCAGCGGTCACACTGGGTGCCAGGACCATCGCCCCCGTCAATGCCCCCACCGCGAGCTTCTCGCCCCATGGACGACGTCGACCGGATTCGCGAGCCATCAGCGCGCTCCCTTGACCACGAGAGCAGGAGCCGGCGGTCGGCACCCCCACCGGAGGAGTGCTCCAGGGGTCTGCTCCTGACCAGCGTGGCCTTGGTCAAGGTTTGGTAAAGCCGCTTGCGCGCAGGATCAACCTTTCGTCGAGAAGGTCGACCCGTTGGAGGTAGCCCGGGGTCGCCCGGATGGCCGAACCCAAACCCGGGCGATCCCTGAGGCGCCGGGCAAAGGCGTCGATCCGGGCAGACCGCGCCTCAGGCCCGGGGCTCCAGCACCGTCATGCGGTGGGCCGCGCGCGTCAGCGCGACATACAGGACACGCACCCCACCGGGGGACTCCGCGCTGATCTCGGCGGGGTCCACGATGACCGTCGCGTCGTACTCCAGGCCCTTGGTCGACATCGGGTCGACGACGAAGACCCGCTCCGAGGGGTGCTTGGCCAGGGGCGCGGCCAGGTCCGCCCACGCGCGCGGGGTGATCACGGCGATCGACCCCTCGACCTCGCCCAGCAGATCCTCCACCGCGTCGCCCAGCTGGTGGGCGAGCTCGGCGACCGGGACGGCCAGCTCGCGCGGCTGGACCCCGGTCTCCCGCACGGCCTGCGGGATGTCCGCGTCCGGCACCTCGCGACGCACCACGACGGCGGCGTAGTCGAAGATCTCGCGGGCGTTGCGGTAGTTGGTGTCCATGTGGAACAGCCGCCTCGGCTGGGACCCGAACGCCTCCTCGCGCGCCCGGCGCGACTCCGCGAGGTCCGGCCAGGAGCTCTGGGCCGCGTCGCCGACGACGGTCCAGGACGCCCAGCGCCCGCGGCGGCCCAGCATGCGCCACTGCATGGGTGAGAGGTCCTGGGCCTCGTCGACCAGGACGTGGGCGTACTCCTCAGGTCGCTCGACCCGGCCGTAGAGCAGCCGCTCGCGCATCGTGTGCGGGGTGACCTCGGACTGGCGGGTGACCACCGGCCCGCGCAGGGACTGCGACTGCACCTCGGCGACGCCGTACTGCGAGACGTCGTCGAGCTCCTCGATCTCGTAGAAGCCCCGCTCCTCGCGCGCCTGCTCGCGCATCGGCCCGAGCCGCCCGGCGAGGTCGTCGATGAGGGCCACGTCGGCCACCGACCACTGGCCCGTCTCGAGCGCGGCCTGCATCGACTCGACGAGCACGTCGACCTCTCGCGGCGACAGCACGCCCTGGGCGTAGCGCCGGGTCCGGTCGCGGTCGCCCAGCCAGAGCAGCACCTCCCGCGGGTCCAGCGGACGCCACCACTGGGTCAGGAACGCGTCGACCTCGAGGTGGTCGGTGAACCGCTCCATGAAGTCGGCCTTCTCGCCGTGGCGGTCGCTGGCCCACGCGGCCTCGGCCAGGGCCTGCTCGGCCGCCTCCAGCCCGAGGTTGCGCTGGTGGTGGCGCAGCACCTGGGCGCGGACCCGGCCCAGCACGTCGGCGTCGAGGCGGATCGGCCGGCCGGCGACGAACGCGCGGAACTGCGTGGGGGCGTCCGGGATGATGTCGCGTGCCGCGCGCGAGAGCACCCGGCGGATGCGCAGCGAGCCCTTGACCGCCGCCGCCTCGTTGGAGTCCAGGCGCTCGGTGCTCACGCCGTCGACGACGTCGCCGAGCGAGCGGAGGGTCACCGTCTCCTCCCCGAGGGAGGGCAGGACCCGCTCGATGTATGCCGTGTAGGCGGCCGAGGGGCCCGCGACCAGGATGCCGCCGTTCTCGAAGCGACGGCGGTCGGAGTAGAGCAGGTAGGCGGCGCGGTGCAGCGCCACCACGGTCTTGCCGGTGCCGGGGCCGCCGGTGATCTCGGTGACGCCGCGTGCGGCGGCCCGGATCGCCTCGTCCTGATGGCGCTGGATGGTGGCGACGATGTCGCGCATCTGGGCGCCGCGGCTGCGGGTCAGCGCCGCCATCAGGGCGCCGTCGCCCACGACGACCATGCCCTCGGGCGCCTCGGGGACCATGAGGTCGTCCTCGACCCCGATCACGTCGGCGCCCTTGCAGCGCAGCACCCGCCGGCGCAGCACGCCCATGGGGTCCACCGGCGTGGAGCGGTAGAACGGGGCGGCCGCCGGCGCGCGCCAGTCGATGACCAGCGGCTCGTACTCGTCGTCGCGCACGCCGAGCCGGCCCACGTAGCGCACCTCGCGGTCCTCCCCGCCCGAGCGCGTCTCGTGGGTGAGGTCGAGCCGGCCGAAGACCAGCCCTTCGTACTGCGTGTCCAGGGTGGTCCGTCGTCGGGCGGCGTTGAACACCAGCGCATCCCGCTCGAACAGCCCGGTCAGCTCCTCGTCGCGGACATCGCCGGTGCGGTCGGTGCGGCCCCGGGCCATGCCCTCGGCCTCGACGAGGGCGGCGCGCTGGGTCGCCTTGGCCAGCTCGGCGTAGACACGGTCCACGTGCGCCTGCTCGACGGCGATCTCGTGGGCGACCTCGGCCGACGGCTGGTTCGGCTGGGGCTTGGGCTGGTCCGGAAGGGTCACTTCTCCGCCTGGTTCGGGCTGGTCTGGGCACGGGGTCGGCACGCCCTCGTCAAACGTGCGAACGCACGAGTCTAATGTGCTCGCGTGCGTGATTCTGGCGTTCGCCCCCCGACCGGGGAGCCGCTGGTCGGTTCCGTCATCCGCCTCGACCCGATGACCGGCGCCGATGCCGCGGGCCTGCTTGCCGCGCTTGACGATCCGGGGGTCTGGGCGAAGGGCTTCGGCGGCGGTCCCGCCGGTCGCCCGGGTGACCTGGTGGCCATGCAGGCGTGGGTGGAGCGCTCCGTGGCGAACGCGTGCGCGACCGGGCGCACGGCATACACGCTGCGGCTGGTCGCGGACGGCGACCTGGGCCCGGCCGGCATGGTGGTGGGCACCTCCAGCCTCGGCGACATCGACCTGGCCAACGAGCGGGCGCACCTCGGCTGGACGGCGTACGGCCCCCGCTGGTGGGGGACCGTGGTCAACCCCGAGGCCAAGCTGCTGATCCTGCGGCACGCGTTCGTCGACTGCGGCTTCGGTCGCGTCAAGATCCAGACCGACCTGCTCAACGAGCGCTCCCAGGCCGCCATCGCCAAGCTCGGCGCGACCCGCGAGGGGGTGCTGCGCCGGCACATGCGGCGGGCCGACGGCACGTTCCGCGACACGGTGGTCTTCAGCATCCTTCGCGAGGAGTGGCCAATGGTGGAGGAGCGTCTGGTGGCGCGGATACGCTCGCTGGCATGACCGACGTCGCTGCCCAGCCCACCGCCGACGAGCTCGCCCCGCCGACCCCCGCGATCGACCGGGAGGCCGCCCGCCGGGCCTACGACGACGACCGGGCGCACGTCTTCCACTCCTGGTCGGCGCAGGGGGCGCTGACCCCGATGGTGGTGGCGGCCGCCCAGGGCTGCTGGCTGTGGGACGGCGAGGGCAACCGCTACCTCGACTTCTCCTCCCAGCTGGTCAACACCAACATCGGCCACCAGCACCCGCGGGTCGTCGCGGCGATCCAGGAGCAGGCCGCCCGGCTGTGCACCATCGCGCCGCAGCACGCCAACGACGCCCGCAGCGAGGCCGCCCGGCTCATCGCCGAGCGCGCCCCCGCGGGCATGGACCACGTGTTCTTCACCAACGGCGGCGCCGAGGCGATCGAGAACGCCGTGCGGATGGCCCGGCTGCACACCGGCCGGCGCAAGGTGCTCTCCCGCTACCGCAGCTACCACGGCCACACCCAGGCCGCGATCCACCTGACCGGCGACCCGCGCCGCTGGCCCAACGACTCCGGCGCCGAGGGCGTGGTCCACTTCGTCGGCCCGTTCCTCTACCGCTCGCAGTTCCAAGCCACCACCGAGGCCGAGGAGTCCGAGCGCGCCCTGGCCCACCTGGCCCACCTCGTGGAGATGGAGGGCCCGGCCACCATCGCGGCGATCGTCCTGGAGACCATCCCGGGCACTGCCGGCATCATGGCGCCGCCGCCGGGCTACCTGGCCGGCGTGCGCGAGCTGTGCGACCGGCACGGCATCCTCTTCATCCTCGACGAGGTCATGGCCGGCTTCGGGCGCACCGGCGACTGGTTCGCCCTCGACGGCTTCGACGGCGGGATCACCCCCGACCTGATCGCCTTCGCCAAGGGCGTCAACAGCGGCTACGTGCCGCTCGGCGGCGTGGTCATGAGCGGGGCGGTCTACGACACCTTCCGCGAGCGGCCCTACCCCGGCGGCCTCACCTACTCGGGCCACCCGCTCGCGACGGCGGCTGCCGTGGCGACGATCCGGGCGATGGACGAGGAGGGCATCGTCGACAACGCTCGCCGCATCGGCGCCGAGGTCCTCGGCCCCGGCCTGCGCGAGCTCGCCGCCCGGCACGCCGTCATCGGCGAGGTCCGCGGCCGCGGCGTCTTCTGGGCGCTGGAGCTCGTCGCCGACCGGCAGACCCGCGAGCCCCTGGTGCCCTACAACGCCTCCGGCCCGGCCGCCAAGCCGATGAACGACCTCGTCGCCGCCTGCAAGCGGCGCGGGCTGCTGCCGTTCGTCAACATGAACCGGCTCCACGTCGTGCCGCCGTGCACGGTCACCGAGGCCGAGGCGCGCCTGGGCCTGCGGCTGCTCGACGAGGCGCTGACCGAGGTGTTCGGCGGCTAGATGAGGCCGCGCCGGGCCGCCTGGACCCCGGCCTGGAAGCGCGTCCCGGCGCCGAGCTGGTCCATCAGGGCGCGGACCCGCCGCTCCACCGTGCGCTGGGACACCCCCGTCTGGCGCGAGATCGTCGCGTCCGAGGCGCCCCCGGCCAGCAGCGACAGGATGTGCAGGTCGCGCTTGTCGACCCCCTGCGAGGACATGCGCGAGGCGGGGATCGCCAGGCGCCAGATCGCGTCGAGGGTCGAGGCCAGGGCCAGCACGAAGGGCCGCGAGCGGATCAGCAGCGAGCCGTGCCCGGTGACGTCGTAGGAGGACAGGTCCAGCACGGCGGCGGTCTCGTCGACCACCACCGCCGAGAACGGCAGGTCGTAGGTGAAGCGGTACTTCTCCCCGCCCTCGGCGCGGGCGGCGAGCACGTCGCTGGCGTGGTCGAGCTGGAGCACCTTGGCGTCGTAGGTGGTGCGCAGGGCCAGCTCGACCCCCGCGGAGGAGTAGCTGCGCTCCCGGTGGCTGTCCAGGGGGGCGTCGAAGAGGATCCGGGTGCGCGGCGACATGTCCCGGGCGGTGCGCAGCTGCCGGGTGGCCGCCGAGACGATCTCGGCCGTTGCCGTGTGCAGGTCGTCGAGGGAGTTGAGCGTGGTGATGCCCTCGATCCGGCGGTGCGTGTCGCTCCTGGCCTGGTAGTAGACCTGACCGAGCTCGTGGGCGGCGGCCCGCGCCTCCCGCGCCCGCCGCTCGAGGTTGACGGCGTGCGCCGGCAGCGCGACGTCCGGGGGAGCGGGCTCCCAGGTGCCGTCGACGTGGACCGACACCAGGCCTCGCGAGGCGAGGATGCCCACCACGCGCTCGACGAGGTCGGCCGGGATGCCCTGGGCGACGAGCAGCTCCCGGGAGGGGCGGGGGTGCTGCAGGATGGCCAGGTAGACGCGGGTGATCATCGCCTCGGTCGTCTGGTCCGGCGGCTCGGCCGCCAGCCCGGGCGTCCGGTTGGTGAAGTGCGGGGCGTTCACCACGGCGGGGCCTCCTCGGTTCCAGTGGTACCCCCGCCGTCGCGGCGCGACGCGCCGTTCGCCGTGGCGGGATACCGACATTGACTGTAGCCCGCCAGCCAAAGGGCTTACACGCTCTCCCGTTCTTTGCCACAGTGATGTCAGCCGGCTAGACCGGCCGAGGCGCGAAGAGTCGCCGGTCCCCCCGCCGGGCGACCACGCGCTGGTCGCGGCGTCCCCGGGAGAAGCCCCCCCTGCCTCCCGGGGACGCCGCGCACATCATTTTTCCGGGCCTTCCCGTCTCGCCCCCGCGCCGTATGCCGTGCCGGTCGCCTCGCGCGCCCACCCGCTCCCCGGCCCTGCCGCCCCCGCGGGAGGCTCCCCTAGGCTCTCGCGGGTGAAGGTTCTCGTCATCGGATCCGGTGCCCGCGAGCACGCCATCGTCCGCGCGCTGATCGCCGACCCCTCGGTCGACGCCGTCATCGCCGCCCCCGGCAACCCCGGGATCGACACGATCGCGCTGTGCCGCGAGCTGCCAGGCGGCCTGCTCGACGGACCGGGCATCGCCCACCTCGCCGCCGAGGTCGGCGCCGACCTGGTCGTCATCGGCCCGGAGGCTCCACTGGTCGCCGGGGTGGCCGACGCGGTCCGCGCCCGGGGCATCGCCTGCTTCGGCCCCACCGCCGAGGCGGCGCAGCTCGAGGGCAGCAAGGCCTTCGCCAAGGAGGTCATGGCCGCGGCCGGGGTGCCCACCGCCCTGGCCCACGTCTGCACGACCCTGGACGAGGTGACGGACGCGCTCGACGCGCTCGGGGCCCCCTACGTCGTCAAGGACGACGGTCTGGCCGCCGGCAAGGGTGTCGTCGTCACCGACAGCCGCGCCCAGGCGGTCGCCCATGCCGCGCAGTGCCTGTCCAAGGAGGGCGGCCGGGTCGTCGTCGAGGAGTTCCTCGACGGCCCGGAGGTGTCGCTGTTCTGCCTGACCGATGGCACCACCGTGGTGCCGCTCAGCCCGGCCCAGGACTTCAAGCGGGTCGGCGATGGCGACGAGGGCCCCAACACCGGCGGCATGGGCGCCTACTCCCCGCTGGACTGGGCCCCCGAGGGCCTCGTCGAGGACGTGGTGGCCCGGGTGGCCCAGCCCACCGTCGACGAGATGCGTCACCGCGGCGCCCCCTTCGCCGGCGTCCTCTACGTCGGCCTGGCCCTGACCTCGCGCGGCCCGCGGGTCGTGGAGTTCAACGCCCGCTTCGGCGACCCCGAGACCCAGGTCGTCCTGGCCCGGCTCGCCACCCCGCTCGGCGCACTGCTGCACGCCTGCGCCACCGGCACCCTCGACCAGGTCGGCCCGCTGCGCTGGCGGCCCGAGCACGCGGTCACCGTGGTCATCGCGTCCAAGGGCTACCCCGACAGCCCGCGCACCGGTGACGAGATCCACGGCCTGGACCAGGTCGGCGACGACGCGTGGGTCCTCCACGCCGGCACCGCCCCCGGCCGCGACGGCGCCGTGCTCTCGGCCGGCGGGCGGGTCCTGTCCGTCGTCGCCACCGGGGCCGACCTCGGGGAGGCGCGCGACCGCGCATACCGGGCGGTCGAGGGGATCAGCCTCGACGGCTCGCACCACCGCACCGACATCGCCCTGGCGGCCCAGCGCGGAGAAGTCTCCCTCCCGGCCCAACCGGGGGCCTGACCCGGCGCGTCTCCCCTCACGAACAGGGGAGGTGCAGGGGTGAGGGCAGAGCAGGAGGAGTCGTTCCGGCAGTTCGCCGTGACGGCCATGCCGCGGCTGAGGCGGGTCGCGCACGCCAGCTGCCGGGACGCCCACCGGGCGGACGACCTGGTGCAGTCCACGCTGGAGAAGCTGTATGCCGTGTGGCCGCGGGTCGAGCGGGTCGAGGACCCGCTCGCGTACGCCCGGACCACGCTGGTGCGCACGCTCATCTCCGAGCAGCGGCGGCACTGGTGGCGGGCCGAGCGGTCCAGCGACGACCCGCACCGCGACGGGGGTGACGCCGGCGAGCCGGCAGCCGCCGACGCTGTCGAGACGCGGCTCGTGGTGACCGATGCGCTGGCCGGGCTGCCCGAGCGGCAACGGCTCGTCGTCGTCCTGCGCTACCTCGAGGACCTCAGCATCACGGCGGTGGCCGAGCTGATGGGGTGCTCCGAGGGCACCGTCAAGAGCACCTCCCACGACGCGGTGAAGGCGCTGCGCCGGTCCTTGGGTTCCCTGGCCGGACAACGGATGTGAGGGGGAGATGGGCATGAGCACGATCCACGACGAGGCTCCGCAGGAGCTGCGGGCGGCCTTCCAGCAGGACCTGCCGCCGGCGGGGTTCAGCCTCGAGGACGTCCTGGCGGGCGGACGCCGTCGGCGCCGTCGCAGGCAGGCGGCACAGGTGGCGGGAGGCGCGTTCGCGGTGGCGGCGCTCGCCGGCATCGCGGTGACGGGGGTGCGGGGGCTGGAGCCGCGCGTCACGCTGGTCGGCACGCCGGCGGCACGTCCGCCGGCGTCCGTGACGCCACCCGCGCCGGAGCCGGGCTGCTCGGCGCAGCCGGCGACGTGCACCGCGGTGCTGCGTGACTGGCTGGACGGGCACGGCATGGCGCTGCCTGCGGCCGGGCGGTTCCACAAGGACGCCAACCAGAACGGCGTGCGGTGGGAGAAGGGCACCTGGCGGTTCTACGGCGCCGTCGACCGGGCGGGGGACCCCCTGCACGCGGTCGAGCTCGGGGTGACCCTGGCGCCGTCCACGACGGCACCGGTCGGCAACACGGTCAGCTGGGACGGCTTCGACGGACACGACGTGCCGCTGCCCGACGGGGAGACGGCCCGGGCCTACGTCAGCCGCAGCCCCGGGGAGACGGCCCTGGCGGCCTGGCTGGTGCCGGCACGCGAGGGCGTCCACCCCGCCCTGAAGGTGGAGGTCTTCGTGGTCGACAAGGGCGGGGCGGCCACCGTGCCCCGGGCCTTCGACGACGCCTCGGTGGCCGGGCTGGTCTCGGCCCTGCTCTAGCCGGGTGGGGGTCGCGCGCGTGGGCTGCGAGGATGGGGCCATGACGTCGGTCGTCCCCACCTCGCCGCCCGCCCTGCCCGGCTTCGCCCACGTCTACTCGGGCAAGGTCCGCGAGCTCTACGCCCCGGTCGACCCGGTCACCGCAGAGCCGAGCCAGGACCAGCTCCTGCTCGTGGCCTCGGACCGGATCTCGGCCTACGACTTCATCCTCGACACCGAGATCCCCGACAAGGGCGCCGTGCTGACCCAGCTGTCGCTGTGGTGGTTCGAGCAGCTCGCCGACATCCTGCCCAACCACGTCCTCTCCACCGACGTGCCGGCCGAGGTCGCCGGCCGTGCGGTGCTCGTCCGCCGGCTCCAGATGGTGCCGGTGGAGTGCATCGGGCGGGCCTACCTCACCGGGAGCGGCCTGGCCGAGTACCGCGCGACCTCCTCGGTCTGCGGGGTCACCCTGCCGCCGGGGCTGGAGGACGGCTCGAAGCTGCAGGAGCCGATCTTCACCCCGACGACCAAGGCGCCGGTGGGCGAGCACGACCAGCCGATGACCTACGCGCAGGTCGAGGCCGAGCTCGGCGCGGACCTCGCCTCGCGGGTGCGCGAGCTGACCACCGCGATCCTGGCGCGCGGCAACGCCGTGGCGGCGGAGCGCGGCATCCTCCTGGCCGACACCAAGGTGGAGTTCGGGCTGGACCCGGCCCGCCCGGACGAGCAGGGCCGGCCGGGCATCGTCCTGGCCGACGAGGTGCTCACCCCCGACTCCTCCCGGTTCTGGCCGGCCGACCAGTGGCAGCCGGGCCGGGCGCAGCCGTCCTACGACAAGCAGTTCGTCCGCGACTGGCTGACCTCCCCCGCCAGCGGCTGGGACCGCCACTCCGGCGAGGCGCCGCCGCCCATGCCGGAGGCGATCGTCGAGCAGACCCGGGCCAAGTACGTCGAGGCCTACGAGGCGCTGACCGGCCGCCGCTTCGGCTGAGCGACCTGCGGCGTTCACCTCCCGGACGCCGCCGTCAGGGGCACTGACGAGGGCAGATATCCTCGGGACGACCCCGCACGCCAGGCCCGGCAGGGCCGCGCCCCGAGGAGCACCTCGCATGGGAACCGTCGTCATCGACGTGATGCTGAAGTCCGAGATTCTCGATCCCCAGGGGCAGGCCGTCGCCGGCGCGCTGCCGCGGCTCGGGTTCACCCAGTTCACCGACGTCCGTCAGGGCAAGCGGTTCGAGCTGACCGTCGACGGGGAGGTCACCGAGGAGGTCCTCGCCGCCGCCCGGGAGGCGGCCGAGAGGTTGCTGTCGAACCCGGTCATCGAGGACGTCGTCCGCGTCGCCGAGCTGACCGACGAGACCGCCGGGCAGCCCGCATGAGGATCGGGGTCGTCACCTTCCCCGGGTCGCTGGACGACCACGACGCCAGCCGCGCCGTGCGCGCCGCGGGCGGGGAGGCTGTCGCCCTGTGGCACGGCGACGCCGACCTCAAGGGGGTCGACGCGGTGATCCTGCCCGGCGGCTTCTCCTACGGCGACTACCTGCGCTGCGGCGCCATCGCCCGCTTCGCCCCCGTCATGGACGCCCTCGTCCCCGCGGCGAAGGGCGGCCTGCCGGTCCTCGGCATCTGCAACGGGTTCCAGGTGCTGTGCGAGTCGCACCTGCTGCCCGGCGCATTGATCCGCAACGACCACCGCAAGTTCGTCTGCCGCGACCAGGTGCTGCGTGTGGAGAACGCCGACACCCTCTGGACCTCGGACTTCGAGCAGGGCCAGGAGATCACCATCGTGCTCAAGAACGGCGAGGGCGGCTTCGTGGCCGACCAGCGCACGCTCGACGAGCTCGAGGGTGAGGGCCGCGTCGCGTTCCGCTACGTCGTGCGTGACGGCGACGGCCTCGGCGGGAGCAACCCCAACGGGTCCTACCGCGACATCGCCGGCATCACCAACGAGCGCGGCAACATCGTCGGCCTCATGCCGCACCCCGAGCACTGCGTCGAGCCGGGCTACGGCCCCTCCCTCGACGGCCTGCCCTTCTTCACGTCCGTCCTGACCTCGGTGGTGAACGCGTGAGCGCGCTGGAGACCGGCCAGACCAAGCCCCTGCTGGACACCGTCTCGGCGGCCACCGGCACGCCCGAGGTCGAGCAGCCGTGGGCCGAGCTCGGCCTCAAGCCCGACGAGTACGAGCGCATCCGCGACATCCTCGGCCGCCGTCCCACCAGCTCCGAGCTGGCGATGTACTCGGTCATGTGGTCGGAGCACTGCTCCTACAAGTCCTCCAAGGTCCACCTGCGCCAGTTCGGCGACAAGACCACCGACGCCATGCGCGAGAAGCTGCTCGTCGGCATCGGCGAGAACGCCGGCGTCGTCGACATCGGCGACGGCTGGGCGGTGACCTTCAAGGTCGAGAGCCACAACCACCCCTCCTACGTCGAGCCCTACCAGGGTGCGGCCACCGGCGTCGGTGGCATCGTCCGCGACATCATGAGCATGGGCGCCCGCCCGCTGGCCGTGATGGACCCGCTGCGCTTCGGCGCCCTGGACCACCCCGACACCCACCGGGTGCTGCCCGGCGTCGTCGCCGGCGTCGGCGGCTACGGCAACTGCCTGGGCCTGCCCAACATCGGCGGCGAGGTCGTCTTCGACTCCTGCTACCAGGGCAACCCGCTGGTCAACGCCCTGTGCGTCGGCGCCATGCGCGTCGAGGACATCCACCTGGCCAAGGCCTCCGGCGTCGGCAACAAGGTCGTCCTCTTCGGCGCCAAGACCGGCGGCGACGGCATCGGCGGTGTCTCCGTGCTGGCCTCGGAGACCTTCGACGAGGGCGGCCCGACCAAGCGCCCGGCGGTGCAGGTCGGCGACCCGTTCGCCGAGAAGGTGCTCATCGAGTGCTGCCTGGACCTGTATGCCGCGCACGTGGTCGACGGCATCCAGGACCTCGGCGGCGCCGGGCTGTCCTGCGCGACCAGCGAGCTGGCCTCCAACGGCGACGGCGGCATGCGGGTCCACCTCGACCTGGTCCCGCTGCGCGACGCGACCCTGCGCCCTGAGGAGATCCTCATGAGCGAGTCGCAGGAGCGGATGATGGCCGTCGTCGAGCCGGGCAGGCTCGAGGAGTTCCTGGCGATCACCCGCAAGTGGGACGTCGAGGCCACGGTCATCGGCGAGGTCACCGAGGGTGACCGCCTCGAGGTGCTCTGGCACGACGAGGTCATCGTCGACGTGCCGCCGCGCTCGGTGGCCCACGACGGCCCGGTCTACGAGCGCCCGCTGGCCCGGCCGGCATACCTCGACGGCCTGCAGGCGGCCGGTCCGCAGGACCTGCCGCGCCCGGCCACGGGCGACGAGCTGCGCGACACCCTGATCCGGCTCATCGGCTCGCCGAACCTGTGCGACAAGTCGTGGGTCACCGACCAGTACGACCGTTACGTCCGCGGCAACACCGCCCTGGCGATGCCCGACGACGCCGGCGTCGTGCGGGTCGACGAGGAGAGCGGCCGCGGCGTCGCGATCTCCACCGACTGCAACGGCAAGTTCGCCAAGCTCGACCCGTATGCCGGGGCGCAGCTCGCGCTGGCCGAGGCCTACCGCAACGTGGCGACCGCCGGGGCGACGCCGCTGGCGATCACCGACTGCCTCAACTTCGGCTCACCGGAGGACCCGGGCGTGATGTGGCAGTTCGCCGAGGCCGTGCGCGGCCTGGCCGACGGCTGCCAGCAGCTCGGCATCCCGGTCACCGGCGGCAACGTCTCGTTCTACAACCAGACCGGTGACGTGGCGATCCACCCGACCCCGGTGGTCGGCGTGCTCGGCGTCATGGACGACGTGGCCCGCCGCACGCCCTCGGGCTGGAAGACCCCGGGCCAGGTCATCTACCTGCTCGGCACCACCCGCGACGAGCTCGCCGGCTCGGAGTGGGCCAGCGTCATCCACGACCACCTCGGCGGCCTGCCGCCGCAGGTCGACCTCGACCTCGAGCGCCAGCTCGGCGAGATCCTCGTCAACGCCTCGCGCGACGGGCTCATCGACGCCGCGCACGACCTGTCCGACGGCGGCCTGGCCATCGCCCTCGCCGAGGCCACCCTGCGCCACGGCGTCGGCGCCCGGGTCTGGCTGGAGGAGGTCTGCGAGCGCGACGGGGTCGACGCGTTCACCGCGCTGTTCAGCGAGTCCACCGCCCGCGCCATCGTGGCCGTGCCGCGCTCGGAGGAGGTGCGGTTCACCGACATGTGCTCGGCCCGCGGCTTCACCCACGCCCGGATCGGGGTCGTCGACGACGAGACCGACGGCCTAGACGTGCAGGGCCAGTTCACCCTGGGCCTCGGCGAGCTGCGCGAGGCGCACACGTCGACCCTACCGGCGGTCTTCGGCCGCTGACCCCCCGCGAGGTGGGCACACGGCATACCGCCCTGTGCTCACCTCAGGCCGGTTTGCTCACTTCAGGCCGCTTCTGGCGCCCCTCGCCGGGCCCGGGAGCGGCCTGAGCTGAGCAAAGCCGCTCCCGGTGAGCACAGTCAGGGGTGGCGGGCCGTCGCCAGCGCCTCACCCTCGACGAGCGCGAAGGGCAGGTCCCCGCACCGGGTGAGCGTCAGCCCCGGCACCGTGCCGCCCTCCCAGAGGCGTGACAGCGGCAGCGCGCGCAGCAGGTCGCCGGTGAGCAGCTGCGGCACGGTGGAGACCAGCACGCGGCCCTCCCGGCTGACGAACGCGGCCGGGGCCGGCAGCTCGTCCAGCCAGCGCTCGGCCAGCCGCTCGACGTGCCGGACGTAGACGTCGCACCCGACCACCCCGGCCAGCGCCTCCCCGCGGCGCACGGGGACGGTGAAGGTCAGGGTGTACTCGTCGGTGCACAGGTAGTCCACGTAGGGCCCCGTCACGTGGCGGCGTCCGGTCACGGCGGGGACGGCGAACCACGGCAGCGTGGTCCAGTCGCGGAACGTGTCCCCGGCCGGGTCGGTCTCGACCGCCAGGCGCTCCGGGGTGTCGCCCGGCTCCTCGACGGTCCACCACTCCAGCCAGTACGCCGTGTCGTCCAGGGCCGCCCGCGCGGCCACGAAGCCGGCCCCCACCACGGCGCGGTCGGGGTCACCGAGCAGGACCGCTGCCGGACCGGCGAGCCGGCCCAGACCGCGCCTCGTCGGGTCCTGGGCGAGGGCCTCGACGGTGGCCGCCCGCAGCGGCTCCAGCGCCTGGAACAGGTCATCCGCCCACGCCTGGAGCAGTCCGGCGACGCGGGTCGGCCCGTGGTGAAGGCTCGAGGCGACGCTCATGGGTCCGACGGTAGGGGCACCGCTCACGCCCGGCCTCCTGCATGTGTGCGACGTCGCAGTGCCAGCGCGTGGCCGACGGCCTCGGCCACGTGCTCCTCGGCCAGGGTGCGCGCCCGGTCCTGGTGGCCGCGGGCGATGGCCCGGGTGAGGGCGCGGTGCTGGGCGCAGGCGGTCTCGTGCGGGCCGCTGTCGTCGAGGGCCAGCCACAGCAGCGGGCCGACCTCTCCCTGGAGCCGGATCTCCTCGCGGGTCAGCCGAGCCGACTGCGCCGCGGCGGCGACCTCCACGTGGTACTGCCCCTCGGCGCGGCGGCGCTCGCGGGCCGTCGTGGCGTTGTCCAGGTCCTTCATCGCCTCCTCGAGGCGGGCGAGGTCGTCGGCGCCGGCCCGCTCGGCCGCGAGCCGGGCCGAGGTGCCCGACAGGGCCGCATAGTGGTCGCCGAGGTCGCGCAGGTCGAGGGGGGAGACCTCGGCCAGCCGGTCCAGCAGGGCCGCCGCTGCCGGGTCGGGCGGGGCGGTGACGAAGCTGCCGCCGCCGCGCCCGCGTCGGGTCTCGACCAGCCCCCGGTGCCGCAGGGTCGTCAGGGCCTCGCGCACGGTCACCGTGGCGACCCCGAAGCGGGCGGCGAGGTCGCTCTCGCTGGGCAGCTGGGTGGCGTCGGGCAGCAGGCCGAGGGCGATCGCGTCGGAGAGCCGGCGGGCCACGATCTCGGCCCGGCTCTCCTGCGCGAGCGGGGCGAACACGGCGCTGCGGGCGCGCTGGGACAGGTGCATGGCGTCCGGCACGGTCCCTCCTGTCGCGTTCCCGGTCACCCCGGAAGGGTAGGTGATCACAGTCTGGTCACTCGCCCATTCGACTCTTGTGCGTTGACCTATGAAGTCATACGTTAAGCGCCACGTCCAGAGGCTGTGGACCATCTGTCCGCACATGCCGACATCCGCGGAGGAGTCCCCGATGGCGCAACCAGCGACGCCCGGAGCCGAGGCCCAACCGGCCACGACGGTCCCGGCGATCCGCCTCGAGGGGGTGCGCAAGAGCTTCGGCGAGGTCGAGGCCGTCCGCGGGGTCGACCTCGAGATCGCCGACGGGGAGTTCTTCTCCATGCTGGGCCCGTCCGGGTCGGGCAAGACCACGGTGCTGCGGATGATCGCCGGCTTCGAGGCCCCGACGGCCGGCCGCATCGTCCTCGCCGGCGAGGACGTCACCCGGGTGCCGCCGTTCGACCGGGACGTCAACACCGTCTTCCAGGACTACGCGCTGTTCCCGCACATGACGCTGGAGCAGAACGTCGCCTACGGCCTGCGGGTCAAGGGGGTGGGCAAGGCCGAGCGGCACCGCCGGGCCAACGAGGCGCTCGAGCGGGTGCAGCTGCCCGGCTTCGGCCCGCGCCGGCCCTCCCAGCTCTCCGGCGGCCAGCGGCAGCGCGTCGCCCTCGCCCGGGCCCTGGTCAACGAGCCCAGGGTCCTGCTGCTCGACGAGCCGCTCGGCGCGCTGGACCTCAAGCTGCGCCAGCAGATGCAGGTCGAGCTCAAGGCCATCCAGCGCGACGTCGGCATCACCTTCGTCTTCGTCACCCACGACCAGGAGGAGGCGTTGACGATGAGCGACCGGATCGCGGTCTTCAGCAACGGCCTCGTCGAGCAGGTGGGCACGGCGACCGAGGTCTACGAGCAGCCGGCCACCCCCTTCGTCGCCGGCTTCGTCGGCACCACCAACCTCGTCGACGGGGTGGCCGCCGAGCAGCTCTTCGGTGCCCCGGGCACGTGGAGCATCCGCCCCGAGCGGGTCCGGGTCGTCGACCCGCACCACGCCGCCGTGGACTCCGAGCGCGTCGTCGACGGAACCGTGCGCGAGGTGGTCTACCTCGGGTCGGCGATCCGCCTGCTCGTCGACACCCCCGGTGGCACCTCCCTGGTCGCCACCCAGCCCAACCTGGCGACCGCGCACACCCACCTCGATGACTGGCTCGGCCGCCGGGTGCGCCTCGCCTGGCACCAGGACCAGGCGCGCCGCGTCGGCGCGGCCTGACCCCCCCTTCGTCACCAGCCCGGAAACCTGGAGGTCACCATGTTCAAGCCCCGACCGCTCGCGGCGGCCGTCGCCGCCGTCGGTGCGTTCGCGCTGGCGGCGTGCAGCTCGGCCACCACTGGTGGCAGCAGCTCCGGCGGCACCACCCGCCAGCCCCCGCCCAAGGTCGCCATGGCCCAGAAGGTCGGGGCCGGCGAGGGCCAGCTCAACGTGATCGCCTGGGCCGGCTACGCCGAGGACGGGTCCAACGACCCCAAGCAGGACTGGGTGCACCCGTTCGAGAAGGCCACCGGCTGCCAGGTCAACGTCAAGGTCGCCAACACCTCCGACGAGATGGTCACCCTGATGCACACCGGGGAGTACGACGTGGTCTCCGCCTCGGGCGACGCCACGCTGCGGATGGTCTACTCCGGTGACGTCGCGCCGGTGAACACGGCGCTGGTGCCCAACTACGCGACGATCTACCCGTTCCTGAAGGACCGCGACTGGAACTCGGTGGAGATCAACGGCAAGCGCCAGATGTACGGCATCCCGCACGGCTGGGGCGCCAACCTGCTGATGTGGAACGAGGGCGTGGTCAAGACCCCGCCGACCTCGTGGGGCGCGGTCTTCGACCCGAACTCGCCCTACAAGGGCAAGATCACGGCCTACGACTCGCCGATCTACATCGCCGACGCCGCGCTCTACCTGATGAAGACCAAGCCCGAGCTGGGGATCAAGAACCCCTACGCGCTCGACGAGAAGCAGTTCAAGGCCGCGGTCGACCTGCTCAAGGGCCAGCGCCCGCTGGTCGGGGAGTACTGGGCGGACTACACCAAGGAGGTGCAGGCGTTCGACTCCGGCACCTCGGTGATCGGCACGACATGGCAGGTCATCACCAACCTCGTCCAGGCCGACAACAAGGTCAAGGTCAAGGCGATCGTGCCGACGGAGAACTCCACCGGCTGGTCGGACACGTGGATGGTCTCCTCCAAGACCAAGCACCCCAACTGCGCGTACCAGTGGATGAACTACATCGTCTCGCCCAAGGTCAACGCCCAGGTGGCGGCGTGGTTCGGAGAGGCCCCGGCCCAGTCCAAGGCCTGCGACCAGCCCGACATGAAGGCCCAGTGCGAGCAGTTCCACGCCGCGGACAAGGCCTACTCGGACAACATCTACTACTGGACGACGCCGACCAAGCAGTGCCTGGACGGCCGCACGAACACGACCTGCGTCGACTACTCCAAGTGGACCCAGGCCTGGACCGAGATCAAGGGCTGACCGTATGCCGGGTCACCCCTCCCCGAGCCGGCCCCGGGAGGACCGGGGCCGGCTGCGGGAGCTCGTGTCCGTCCCTGCGCTGGCCACCTCGCGCACCCTCTACCGTCACCCCGGGCTCCGGCTCGGCGGACTGCTCTCCCTGCCGGGGCTGTGGCTCGTCGTGGCCTACCTGGGCTCCCTGGCGGCGATGTTCGTCGCCGCGTTCTGGACGACGGACACCTTCACCGGTGACGTGATCCGCCAGTTCACGTGGGACAACTTCCACACCCTGCTCAACGACGCGGTCTACCGCACCATCGCGCTGCGCAGCCTCGGCGTGGCCGCGGCGGTGACCGTGGTGGACGCCCTCATCGCGCTGCCGATCGCGTTCTACATGGCCAAGGTCGCCAGCAGCCGCACCCGCCAGATCATGGTGGTCGCGATCCTCACGCCGTTGTGGGCGAGCTACCTGGTCAAGGCCTACTCGTGGCGGGTCATGCTGGCCGACAACGGCGTCATCGACTGGGCGCTCAACCCGCTCGGGCTGCACACCCCGGGCTACGGGCTCTTCGCCACGGTGCTGACGCTGGCCTACCTGTGGCTGCCGTTCATGATCCTGCCGGTCTACGCCGGGCTGGAGCGGGTGCCGGACTCGCTGCTGGAGGCCTCCAGCGACCTCGGCGCCCCCGCCGGCCGGACCTACCGCTCGGTGGTGCTGCCGCTGCTGTTCCCGGCGATCGTGGCCGGGTCGATCTTCACCTTCTCGCTCAGCCTCGGGGACTACATCACCGTCAAGATCGTCGGCGGCGCGACGCAGCTGTTCGCCAACGTCATCTACGACAACATCGGCACGGCCAACAACCTGCCGTTCGCCGCCGCGGCCGCGACGTTCCCGGTGGTCGCCATGGTCATCTACCTGGTCGCCGTCCGACGCACCGGCGCCCTGGACAACCTGTGAGGAGCCTCCCGTGATCCTGTCCAGGCGGGCCCGGATCCTGCTGCGACTGGCGGTGATCCTGGGGATGACCGCGATCTACGTGCCGCTGCTGGTGGTGCTGGTCAACAGCTTCAACACCTCGCGCACGTTCGGCTGGCCGCCCTCGGGCTTCACCCTGGAGTGGTGGGGCCGCACGATCCACAACTCCGGCGTCATCGAGGCTCTCGGCACCAGCGTCAAGGCCGGCCTCGGCGCGACGGCGATCGCCCTGGTCCTGGGGACGATGGCGGCGTTCGCCGTGCAGCGCTACCGCTTCTTCGGCCGCGAGTCGATCTCGTTCCTGGTCCTGCTGCCGATCGCCCTGCCCGGCATCGTCACCGGCATCGCGCTGAACAACGCGTTCCGCTCGATCCTCGGCCCGTTCGGCATCGGGCTGGGGCTGATGACGGTGATCATCGGCCACGCCACGTTCTGCATCGTCGTGGTCTACAACAACGTTTTGGCCCGGCTGCGCCGCACCGGCACCTCGCTGGAGGAGGCGTCCTCCGACCTCGGAGCGAGCACGTTCCAGACGTTCCGGCTGGTCACCCTGCCGGCGGTCCGCTCGGCGCTGTTCGCCGGCGCGCTGCTGGCGTTCGCGCTGTCCTTCGACGAGATCATCGTGACGACGTTCACGGCCGGCGCGGGCGTGCAGACCCTGCCGATCTGGATCTTCAGCAACCTGTTCCGCCCCAACCAGGCGCCGGTCATCAACGTCGTGGCCGCGATCCTGATCGTCATGTCGTTCGTGCCCGTCTACCTGGCGCAGCGGGTCGGCGGCGGCGAGAGCGCGGGCGGCCGCCTCTGAGGCGACTCCACCCCCGAGCGGTATGCCGGGTGGCCGGCTAGCGCACCCGCCACCCCTTCGCCGGCGGCGGTGGAGGGGACATCCCGGGGTCGGCGTCGCTGAACGGCTGGGCCCCGGCCGCCTGTCGGCCGAGCTCGGCGGCGCCGCGGACCCCGGCGGGGAACGGGATCCGCCGGACCTGGCGCGCCAGCTCGTCGGCGTCCACCGGCGCCCGCGAGGCGACCAGCACCGCGTTGCCGAAGCGCCGTCCCTTGAGCACCTCGACGCTCGCGACCAGCGCCACCTCGGGCAGGTGCTGCCGGGCGGTGGCCACGACGCGCAGGACGTAGCGCAGCCCGGGCTCGTCGGCGAGGTTGGCCAGGAACAGGCCTCCGGGCTTGAGCACCCGGGCCACGTCGGCCAGGAACTCGCCCGTGGTGAGGTCCGCCGGGACCCGCCCCCCGGCATACGCGTCGAGGACGACGACGTCCGCACTGGCGTCGGCGAGCTGCGCCACCCCGGTGCGCCCGTCGAGCGGGCGCACCCGGATCCGGTGCTGGCGGGGCAGCGGCAGCTCGCGGCGGACCGCCTCGGTCAGCGCGGTGTGCGGCTCGAGGACGATCTGCGGCGACCCGGGCCGGGCGGCGTTGACGTGCCGGGCCAGGGTCAGCCCGCCGCCGCCGACGTGGGTCACGCCGAGCGGGCCCGGCGGCAGCGTCTGCAGCACGCACGCGAAGTACTGCACGTAGTCGAAGACGAGGTGGGTCGGGTCGCCCGGGTCGACGTGCGACTGCGGGGTCTCGCCGAGCATGACGGTCACCCCGCCACGCCCGTCGTCGTCGGGGACGAACCCGACCTCCTCAGCACTCAACTACGGCCGCAGCATCGTCTTGATGGCGCGGCGCTCGTGCATCGCGGCGTAGCCCTCGGCGACCTCGTCCAGCGGGATCTCGAGGTCGAAGACGAGGCCGGGGTTGATCGCGCCGGAGAGCACGTCGTCGCGCAGCTGGGGGAGGTACTCGCGCACCGGGGCGATGCCGCCGGCCAGGCCGACGTTGCGCACGAACATGTCGCGCAGCGGCAGCTCGATGCCGTGCGGGACGCCGACGTAGCCGACCGTCGCGCCCGGACGGGCCACGGCGATGGCGGTCTTCATCGCCTGGTCGGTGCCGACGCACTCCAGCACGGCGTCCGCGCCGACGCCCTTGGTCAGCTCGAGCACCGCGTCGATGCCCTCGTCGCCGCGCTCGGCGATGACCTCGGTGGCGCCGAACTCGCGGGCGATGGTCTGGCGGGCGGCGTGCCGCGACATGGCGACGACGCGGGCCGCGCCCATGCGGTGGGCGGCGAGGACGCCGGAGAGGCCGACGGCGCCGTCACCGACGACGACGACCGTGTCGCCCTCGGCGACCCGGGCGGCGACGGCGGCGTGCCAGCCGGTGCCCATGACGTCGGACAGGCTCAGCAGTGAGGCGACCATCGACTCGTCGGGGACCTCGGGGGTCGCGACGAGGGTGCCGTCGGCCAGCGGCACGCGGACGAACTCGCCCTGGCCGCCGTCGACCGGGCCGCCGTCGCGGTCGTGGCCGCCCCAGAAGCCGCCGGTCGCGCACGCGGACTGGACGCCGTTCTGGCAGTGCGGGCAGGTGTTGTCGGAGTACATGAACGGGGCGATGACGAAGTCGCCCTTGCGCACCGAGGAGACGGCCGAGCCGGTCTCCTCGACGATGCCGACAAACTCGTGGCCGATCCGCGAGCCCTCCGTGATGTCGTTCTCGCCGCGGTAGGGCCACAGGTCCGAGCCGCAGATGCAGGAGGCGGTGACGCGCACGATGGCGTCGGTCGGTGCGAGCAGCGTGGGCTCGGGCACGTCGGTGAGTCGGATGTCGAACGGGGCGTGGATCGTCGTGGCCTTCACAACCCGACAGCATCCGTGTCGGGTGGGACCTGATGCAAATGCGACGATGCGGGCATGCCACCTCGCCGTCGCATCCCACCCGCCGCGGGCCTGCAAGCCCTGGAGGTATGGCGGGCCGACCCGTCCGCGGCCGAGCGCACCACCGTGGCCACGGCCGTCCGGTTCACCCTCGAGGAGCTGGCCGCCCGCGCACCGGGACGGACGCTGGAGGTCCGCGTCCCGCCCTACGGGGCGGTGCAGTGCATCGAGGGGCCGACCCACACCCGCGGCACCCCGCCCAACGTCATCGAGACCGACGCGGCGACCTGGCTGGCCCTGGCGACCGGCGAGCAGCAGTGGGCCGAGGCGGAGGCGGGGGGCACGGTGCGCGCCAGCGGGCAGCGGGCCGACCTGTCCACCCTGCTCCCACTGATAAGCAAAAGTTGAATGGTTGATAACCTGACCTTATGCATCGTCGCCTCGCCGCCATCCCCCTTGCCCTGACCTCCGTCCTCGCCCTCGCCGCCTGCTCCTCGGGCGCCAGCGCGAAGACCGACACGGCGAGCGGCCTGGCCAAGGCGGGCGTCATCACGACCTGCACGCACCTGCCCTACCCGCCGTTCCAGTCCGAGCAGGGCCGCAAGGTCGTCGGGTTCGACGTCGACGTCGTGGACCGCGCGGCCAGGGACCTCGGGGTGAAGCAGGCGTTCGTCGACACCCCGTTCGAGAACTTCAAGACCGGTGCGTTCCTCAACACGCGCCAGTGCGACGTCGCCGCCGCGGGCATCACCATCACCGACGAGCGCAAGAAGAACGTCGACTTCTCCGCGCCGTACTTCGACGCCACGCAGGCCCTGCTGGTCAAGAAGGGCACCGACATCGCCAATCTGGCGGGTGCCAAGGGGCACAAGATCGGCGCGCAGACGCAGACCACCGGTGAGGAGTACGCCACCAAGCAGGGCCTGGACCCCGTCTCGTTCGAGTCCAGCGACGCCCTGCTCAACGGCCTGCGCACCGGGCAGGTCCAGGCCGTCATCACCGACTACCCCGTCGTGGCCGGCTGGCTGAAGAAGCCCGACCTGGCCGCCGAGTTCGAGGTCAAGGACAACCTCAACACCAGCGAGCAGTACGGGATCATGGTCCGCAAGGGCAACACCAGGCTCGTCGCCGCCCTCAACAAGGCGATCGCGGAGATGAAGGCCGACGGGTCCTACAAGGCCAGCTACGAGAAGTGGATCGGCCCCTACGTGCCGGCCACGGCCGGCCCGGCCCCCACGAAGTAGCCGGTCGTGGCGCTCTCTCCCCGCCGGCGACGGCGGTGGTCGCGCGGCGCGCAGTATGCCGTGTTCGTCGCCGTCGTCGTCCTGGTCGCCGTCAAGGCCGACTGGGCCCAGCTGCAGAACCAGTTCGCCCAGGGCGACCTGGTCCGCCAGCTGTTCCCCGACATCATCACCGTCGCCCTGCGCAACACGGTGGTCTACACCCTGGCCGGGTTCGTCGTCGGGCTGGCGCTCGGCGTGGTCATCGCGCTGATGCGGCTCTCCTCGGTCGGTCCCTACCGCTGGTTCGCCACGGTCTACGTCGAGCTGTTCCGCGGGCTGCCGGCCGTCATCGTCTTCATCCTCATCGGCGTGGCCATCCCGCTGGCCTTCCCGACGGCCGTCATCCCCGGCGGCACCACCGGCAAGGTGGCGCTGGCGCTGGGACTGGTGGCCGCGGCATACATGGCCGAGACGATCCGGGCGGGCATCCAGGCGGTGCCGCGCGGGCAGGTGGAGGCGGCGCGCTCGCTCGGCTTCAGCCAGGCCAGGGCCATGCGCTCGATCGTCATCCCCCAGGCGTTCCGCATCGTCATCCCGCCGATGGCCAACGAGCTGGTCCTGCTGTTCAAGGACTCCTCGCTGGTGCTGTTCTTCGGCGTCACCATCGCCGAGCGCGAGCTGACCGCGTTCGGGCGCAACCTGGCCAGCGACAGCGCCAACTCCACACCGATCCTGGTGAGCGGGCTGTGCTACCTGCTGCTCACCATCCCGCTGGGCTTCCTGGCCCGGTGGCTCGAGGCGAGGGGAGCCCGGTCCCGTTGAGCACCGACACGACACCGGAGATCGCGGTCGCCGGGCTGCGCAAGAGCTTCGGCGACCTGGAGGTGCTGCGCGGCATCGACCTCGAGGTCGCCAAGGGGCAGGTGGTCTGCGTCATCGGCCCGAGCGGGTCGGGCAAGTCCACGCTGCTGCGCTGCGTCAACCTGCTGGAGCAGCCGGGCGCCGGCACCGTCACCGTCGGCGGGGTGGAGCTCACCGACCCCGACGTGGACATCGACCGGGCGCGCCGGCGGATCGGCATGGTGTTCCAGCAGTTCAACCTCTTCGGGCACCTGTCGGTGCTCGACAACGTCGCCCTGCCGCAGCGGCGGGTCCTCGGCACGGACCGGGCCACCGCCGAACGCGTCGCCCGTGCCAACCTCGACCGGGTCGGTCTGGCCGACAAGGCCGGCGCCTACCCGGCGCAGCTCTCCGGTGGCCAGCAGCAGCGGGCCGCCATCGCCCGCGCGCTGGCGATGGGCCCGGAGGTGATGCTCTTCGACGAGCCCACCTCCGCGCTCGACCCGGAGCTGGTCGGGGACGTGCTGGCGGTCATGCGCTCGCTCGCCGAGGAGGGCATGACCATGCTGGTCGTCACCCACGAGATGAGCTTCGCCCGCGAGGTCGCCGACCGCGTGGTGTTCATGGACGGGGGCCAGGTCGTCGAGGACGGTCCGGCCCGTCAGGTGATCGGGGCGCCGCAGCACGAGCGCACCCGCGGCTTCCTCGCCCGGGTGCTCGACCCGGCCGCCGCCCCGCTCGGGACCGGGGCAGACTGAGGCGCATGCGATTCGGCCTGACGATCCTGCCCGAGCACCGCTGGTCCGACGCCGAGCCGATGTGGCGGCAGGCCGACGCGTGGGGCTTCGACCACGCCTGGACCTACGACCACCTCACGTGGGCCGGGCTGCCGGACGAGCCGTGGTTCGGCACGACGCCGACGCTGACCGCCGCGGCGATGGTGACGGAGCAGGTCCGGCTGGGCACGTTCGTCGCCTCGCCGAACTACCGCCACCCGGTGACGTTCATGCGGGACCTGCTCGCCCTCGACGACGTCTCCGGGGGGCGCGTCATCGCCGGCCTGGGCACCGGCGGCGACCTCGACTCGCGCATCCTCGGCGACCCGGGGCTGAGCGTGAAGCAGCGGGTCGACCGGTTCGAGGAGTTCGTGACCCTGCTCGACCGGGTGCTGACGCAGGACCACGTCGACCACGACGGGGAGTACTTCCGGGCGCAGGACGCCCGCTCGCTGCCGGGGTGCGTGCAGCAGCCGCGGATCCCGTTCGTCATGGCCGCCAACGGCCCGCGCTCGCTGCGCCTGGCGGCCCGGTTCGGCTCCGGCTGGGTCACCACCGGGCCGAACGTCGACACGCTCGAGGAGTGGTTCGCCGCCGTCGGCGTGCTCTCGGAGCGGCTCACCCAGACCCTGGCCGACGCCGGGCGGGACGGGGAGGGCTTCGAGCGCTACCTCAACCTCGACTCCTCGCCGCAGTTCTCGATGGAGAGCGCGGGGGCGTTCGAGGACATGGTCGGGCGCGCCGCCGAGCTCGGCTTCACCGACGTGATCAGCCACTGGCCGCGCCCCGAGGGCGTGTATGCCGGCCGGCCGGCCGTGCTGGAGCAGGTCGCCATCGAGGTCATCCCCCGCCTGCGCGCCAGCCTGTGACCCTGGCGCGTCAGGCGAAGGAGATGACCGCGATCGGCGCCGTCGTGGGGGAGTCGGAGCCGCCCTCGGGCTCGACCGTGATGCCGGCGCCCACGGCCTGCGCGGCGTCGCCGTCGAGCACCATGCTCACCTGCTTCTGGCTGCCCTGGGGCATCAGGCCGGCGCGGACCATGCGGCCGTCCTTGTGCTGGAGCCACACCTCGTAGACGTGGCCGGCGGGGGCGGCGGGCATGTTGTCGGCGATGATGACCGCCTTGCCCAGGCTGGCCGAGCGCACGATGGTCGCCCGCGCGCCGTCGAGGGTCTTGGCGAAGCGCTGGGCGTCGGCGGCGGCGATGACCCGTTGTGTGGCGTCCAGCGGCGCCGGGGACTGCTGCCACGGCTGCCAGACGACGGCCAGGGCGAGCAGGGCTGCTGCCGCCACGCCGATCAGCCAGCGGGCCGGGGACGCGACACGCCGGCCCCGTCGGGCCGAGAGCTCGTCGGCGTCCGGGGCCGCCGATGCCTCGGCCGGAGTCGCCTCGGGCACCTCGACCGGCGGGTTCACAGCCGGCTTGGGCTCGGTGACCGGCGTCGAGGCACCCTCGGTCGCGGCGACCGCGGGCTCGGCGAGCTGGAGCGGGCCGTCGACGACCGGCGGCAGGGGTCGGATCGAGGAGATCTCCCGCAGCACGGCGGCGCGCAGCCCGGCCGGCGGGGCCGTCTCGGTCATGCCGGCCAGCTGCGTGGCCGCGGCCCGCAGGCTGGCGACCTCCTCGCGGCACTGGCTGCACACGGCCAGGTGCTGCTCGAACGCGACCCGCTCGTCGGCGTCGACGGCGTCGACGGCGTAGGCGCCGGAGAGACCGTGGATGTCGTCGCTCATGACTCGAGTCCTAGCGTGTCGCGCAGCCGGATCAGGCCATCGCGGATGCGGGTCTTCGCCGTGCCGAGCGGTAGGTCCAGCATGGCTGCCACCTCCCGATGTGTGTAGCCGCCGAGGTAGGCGAGCTCCAGGGCTCCCCGTTGTGCCTCGGTCAGGGTGTCCAGCGCCCGGCGGACCCGCTGGGCGTCGAGGTGGCGGTGCGCCTCCTCGCTGGTGGAGTCGTAGGCCGGTGCCTGGTTGCGGGCCTCGTAGGCCGCCTCGCGCCGGGTCGAGGCCTCCGCCGAGCGGACCCGGTCGACGGCCTTGCGGTGCGCGATGGTCAGCATCCAGGACAGTGCCGAGCCGCGCTCCTGGTCGAACCGGGCGCTCATGCGCCAGATCTCCAGGAGCACGTCCTGGGTGACCTCCTCGGCCTGCGCGCGGTCGCGGACCACGCGCAGGACGAGCCCGAAGATCCGGGAGGAGGTCGCGTCATACAGGCGGGCGAAGGCGTCCTCGTCGCCGAGGGAGCACGCCTTGAGCATCTCGGCCAGGTCGTCGGCCCGCGGTTCGGCGGGGCCGCCTGCGGGCACACCGGTCCCCCCGGACGACGGTTCGACCGAAGGGACCAGTGCCATGCGGACCATGATGCTCTACCCGTGCAAACCGGCTCAGGACTTGGGCAGGAGCACGCCGTCGATGATGTAGACGGTCGCGTTGGCCGTCGGGACGTTGCCGCAGATCACCTTGGCGTTGCCGTCGACGGTGAAGTCCTGGCCGGAGCCGGCCACCGTGATGCTGCCGCCGCCGAGCGTCTTGTGGGTGCCCGCCAGCTGCTCGGGGGTCAGCTTGCCTGCGACGACGTGGTTGGTCAGCACCTTGGTCAGCAGGCCCTTGGGGTCGGCCATCGCCTTGTTGAGGGTCGCCTTGTCGAGCTTGCCGAAGGCGTCGTTGACCGGCGCGAAGACCGTGATGCCGTCCGCGGAGTTCAGCGTGTCGACCAGGCCGGCCTTCTTGACGGCGGTGACCAGGGTCGTCAGCAGCGGGTTGTTGCTGGCGGCGGTGGCGACCGGGTCGGTGGCCATGCCGTTGAAGCTGCCCTTGCCGTCCTTCGGCACGGCCGCGCAGCCGGCGCCGAACACCTGCGACATGGCGTCGGCGGAGGAGGAGGTCGCCGACGGGCTCGAGGTCATCGAGTCCGGGGAGGAGGCGCTGGTGGTGGGGTTGCTGGCGCTGCTGTCACTGCTGCCACACGCGGCCAGGCCGAGGGGGAGTGCAAGGGCAACGGCAGCGATGGCGCTGGCGCGACGGATCTTCATGACGGATCTCCTTGTTGTTGTCCTGCTTGCACTGGTTGTTCGGTGCTGACCTGCGGATGGATTGGTTTGTGGCTGAACAGTTTTCAGCGATGCGGGGCTCAGGCGACGAGGACGACGACGTCCTGGATGCCGCTGGAGCCGTCGGGGAACGGCGTGGCGCGCCGGTCGGTCTGGACCGCACCGGTGCCGTCGGTCGCGCGCACGCGCAGCTGGTGGCGTCCGGAGGTCGCCTTCCACGGCAGGTACCACTGGCGCCAGTAGTCGAGGCCGACGTCCGGACCGAGCGTGGCCCTCTGCCACGGCCCCTCGTCGACACTCACCTCGACGGCCTTGATGCCGCGATGCTGGGCCCAGGCCACCCCGCCGATCGCGGTCATGCCGGCCGGGATCGTCGACAGCGGGCGCGGCGTGTCGATCCGGGCCGAGGTCTTGATCGGCGCCTGCGTGGCCCAGTCGCGCCGGGTCCAGTAGGCGCGGTCCCTCGCATAGGTGGTGGCGGTCAGCTTCGTCAGCCACTTGGTCGCCCCGACGAAGCCGTAGAGCCCGGGCGTCACGAGCCGGGCCGGGAAGCCGTGCTTCGCCGGCAGCGCCTCGCCGTTCATCCCGATGGCGACCATCGCGTCGCGCCCGTCCCGCACCACCTGCATCGGGGTGCCGATGGTGAAGCCGTCGACGGCGGTGCTGAGCAGCTGGTCGGCGCCCTCGTGCACGCCGGCGCGCCCCAGCAGGTCCTCCAGCCGCACGCCCAGCCAGCGGGCGGCGCCGACGTAGCCGCCGCCGACCTCGTTGCTGACGCACGTCAGCGTGATGTCCCGCTCGACCAGCGGCATCGCCAGCAGGTCCGCGTAGGAGAAGGTCAGCTCGTGCTCGACCATCCCGTCGATGCGCAGCCGCCAGCCGTCGGCGCGGACCCTGGGCACGACGAGGTTGGTGTCGACCCGGTAGAACGCGGCGGTGGAGGTGCGCAGCGGCGAGATGCCCTTGACCGTGGCCTCCAGGCCGGTGGGCAACGCCACGGCGGGGTCGCGCGGGGCGGGCAGTGCCGCGACGCCGGTGGTGCCGGAGTCGGCGAGCCGCTGGCCGAGGGCGCCCACGGCGACCGCACCCACCCCGACGCCCGCGGCGCCGATGAGGAAGGTGCGCCGGCTGTCGCCGGCCGTGGGGTATGCCGTGACGGCCAGTCCGCTGCGCGCCGCGCCTCCGGCGAGGAGCCGCACGAGCAGGACCAGCACGCCCAGGCCGACCGCCGCGGTGGCGACGCCGGGCAGGGCGTCGACCGGCGCGGCGACCGGGCGGGTCAGCGCCGCGGCGAGGGCCAGGCCGGTGAGCACGAGGAGGAATGCCACCCCGTAGCCGAACCGGCGCCGGGCCAGCACCCCCGCGGCCGCCGCCAGGACCAGCGTCACCAAGGTGACGCTGCCCAGCAGGATCGCCTTGTCGTTGGTGCCGAAGTGCGCGACCGCCCACTCCTTGACCGGGGTGGGCGTGGCGTCGATGACGGTGGAGCCGACCGCCAGCACCGGGGAGGCCGCCGGGTCGGTGAGGCCCGCGACCAGGTGACCCGCCGCGATACCCGCCACGGCGGCGAGGATGCCCGTGAGGGCGTGCCGCCAGGAGGCGCTTGCTGCCGCTCGGATCCCCATGCCGGTGGTTCGGTGCGCGGCCCCGCACGGATGGGTCGCCCGGCGATCACCTACCGTGGAAGGCGTGAGCCAACCGCCCCGCACCCCGCGTCGCGCGCCCCGGATCGCCCCCTTCCTGCTGACCGGCGGCGTCCTCGGTTTCCTGGTCGGCTTCGTCGTCAGCGTGCTCGGCCCGCCCACCGCCAGGTACGGCGCGGCCGGCGAGATCGGGTTCGTCGGCGTGGGCTTCGCCGCCCTCGGGGTGCTGCTCGGCGGCATCGTCTTCGTCCTGCTCGACCGGCGCGCCTGAGCCCTGTGGGAGACTGAGCACGTGGCACGCGGCGACGGGCACTTGTCCCACGACCTCCTCCCCGGCGAAAAGGGCCCGCAGGACGCCTGTGGCGTCTTCGGCGTCTGGGCCCCTGGCGAGGACGTCGCCAAGCTGACCTACTTCGGGCTCTACGCCCTGCAGCACCGCGGTCAGGAGTCCGCCGGCATCGCGACCAGCGACGGCTCGCGGGTGCTCGTCTACAAGGACATGGGCCTGGTCTCCCAGGTGTTCGACGAGACCAGCCTCGGCTCGCTCAAGGGCCACCTCGCGGTCGGGCACTGCCGCTACTCGACCACCGGCGGCAGCACGTGGGAGAACGCCCAGCCCACGCTCGGCGGCACCGACCAGGGCACCGTCGCGCTCGCCCACAACGGCAACCTGATCAACTCCGCCGAGCTGCGCGACCTGCTCGCCGAGCGCAGCGGCCAGGGCTTCTCGGGCCACCTCGGCGGCGAGCTGCGCCGCGGCAACACCACCGACACCGCGCTCGTGACGGCCCTGCTCACCGACGACCCGGACCGCAGCCTCGAGTCGGCCGCGCTGGACGTGCTGCCGCGGCTGCGGGGTGCCTTCTGCTTCGTCTTCATGGACGAGCAGACCCTGTATGCCGCGCGCGACCCCCAGGGGATCCGCCCCCTGGTCCTCGGTCGCCTCGAGCGCGGCTGGGTGGTGGCCTCCGAGACGGCCGCGCTCGACATCGTCGGCGCCAGCGTCATCCGTGAGGTCGAGCCCGGTGAGCTGATCACCATCGACGCCGACGGGCTGCGCTCCCGCCGCTTCGCCGAGCCTGCGCCCAAGGGCTGCGTCTTCGAGTACGTGTACCTGGCCCGCCCGGACACCACGATCAGCGGGCGCGGCGTGCACGAGGCCCGGGTCGAGATGGGGCGCCAGCTGGCCCGCGAGCACCCGGTCGAGGCCGACATGGTCATGCCGACGCCGGAGTCCGGCACGCCCGCGGCGATCGGCTACGCCCAGGAGTCGGGCATCCCCTACGGCCAGGGCCTGGTCAAGAACTCCTACGTCGGGCGCACCTTCATCGCGCCGAGCCAGACCATCCGCCAGCTCGGCATCCGGCTCAAGCTCAACCCGCTGCGTGACGTCATCCGGGGCAAGCGCCTGGTCGTCGTCGACGACTCGATCGTGCGCGGCAACACCCAGCGCGCGCTGGTGCGGATGCTGCGCGAGGCCGGGGCGGCCGAGGTGCACGTGCGCATCTCCAGCCCGCCGGTGCGCTGGCCCTGCTTTTACGGCATCGACTTCGCCACCCGCGCCGAGCTCATCGCCACCGGCCTGGGCGTGGAGGAGATCCGCTCCAGCATCGGCGCGGACAGCCTGGGCTACATCAGCGAGGACGGCATGATCGCGGCGACCGACCAGCCCCGGGAGCGGCTGTGCACCGCCTGCTTCACCGGCGTCTACCCGGTCGAGCTGCCCTCCGAGGACCGGCTCGGCAAGGGCCTGCTCGAGCTGGAGCTGCCGATCTCGACCGGGCGGGTTGACGCCTCCGACGCCGGCACGGTCGACGTCGAGGGTGTCGGCACCGGGGTGTCCGGCGGCGCGTCCGACGCCCTGACCCGCCCCTGACCCCGTCCGGCACGACGACCTTCACGACGACCGACCGGCACGACCCACCCGCACCCGGCCACACGGCATACCGGAGGACCGATCCCGTCATGACCACCCCCAGCTCGCCCATCACCTATGCCGGAGCCGGCGTCGACGTCGAGGCGGGCGACCGTGCGGTCGAGCTGATGAAGGCGTCCGTGCGGCGGGCGCAGCGGCCGGAGGTGCTCGGCGGCCTCGGCGGCTTCGCCGGGATGTTCGACGCCTCGGCGCTGAAGGCGATGGACCGGCCGGTGCTCGCGACCTCGACCGACGGCGTCGGCACCAAGGTCGCCATCGCGCAGCGGATGGACAAGCACGACACGATCGGCTTCGACCTGGTCGGCATGGTCGTCGACGACATCGTGGTCTGCGGGGCCGAGCCGCTGTTCATGACCGACTACATCGCCACGGGCCGGGTCGTCCCCGAGCGGATCGCGGCGATCGTCTCCGGCATCGCCGCGGCCTGCGAGCAGGCCGGCACCGCGCTGGTCGGCGGCGAGACCGCGGAGCACCCGGGCCTGCTCGGCCCGGAGGAGTATGACGTGGCGGGCGCGGCGACCGGTGTGGTCGAGCACGACGCGGTGCTGGGGCCGCACCGGGTGCGCCCCGGTGACGCCGTGGTGGCGCTGGCCTCCTCGGGGCTGCACTCCAACGGCTACTCCCTCGTTCGGGCGGTCTTCGACCGGGCCGGGTGGGCGCTGGACCGCCACGTCGACGAGCTCGGCCGCACCCTCGGCGAGGAGCTGCTCGAGCCGACCCGCGTCTACGCGCGCGACCTGCTGTCGCTGGTCCGCTCGCCCGCGCTGGACGTGCACGCGCTCAGCCACGTCACCGGCGGGGGGCTCGCCGCCAACCTCGCGCGGGTGCTGCCGCAGGGGACCTTCGCCCGGCTGGACCGTGGCTCGTGGACGCCGCCGCCGATCTTCACCCTCGTGCAGCAGCTCGGTCAGGTTCCGGTGGCCGACGTCGAGCGCACGCTCAACTTGGGGGTCGGGTTCGTGGCGGTGCTGCCGGCCAGTCAGGCCGACGAGGCCGTGCGCGCCGCGGAAGCGCTCGGCCTGCCCGCCTGGGTCCTCGGTGAGGTGAGCGCGCTCGAGGGCGCGCCGGTGGAGGACGGCGTCGAGGTCGTCCACGGCGCCAAGGGCGTCGACGGCGGCGCCGTGCAGGTCGTCGGGTCGCACCCGGCCTGAGCCGCAGCTCCTCCGGGCCCGGTGGGCGCTGAGGCGCTCCCGTGCGTCGGTGGATGCTGGCGCGCCGGCGCTGCCGCGCGCCCGGTGGGCGCTGGGGCGCTGCATGGCACCCGGAGGCGTCGCCTGCATGGGCGCACGGTGACGTCGGCAGCCGCGGAGGTTGCCCAGACCGTCAGGGGTGAGGCGGCCGGCGTGTCGCCCGGCCGCGCACATGACAGGGCGCCGTCACCGCTGTCGCGGCAGCAGCACCCGGATCAGGTGTGAGGGTGACCCACCCGCCCTGGGGCGGGACTCAGGACGGCGCGCCCCGGAGGGCGCGCCGCATGAGGTCAGCGTTGGCCTGACGCCCACTTTCCGTAGTCGTCATAGCCGTCATCGTCCTCGGCATCCTCGGAGCTGCGCTCCGGCTCTGCGTAGGACGACCCGTGCAGTTCTCGCTCCAGCGCGCTCAAGTCAGTGTCGGGGGAGAAGTACTTCAGCTCCCGAGCGACCTTGGTCTGCTTGGCTTTGGCCCGGCCGCGCCCCATGGCGTCGACCCCCTCATGCGTCTGCCGGGACGGCATCGCTCGGTCGAGCCCGTGGTCAGCGGGTTCGACTCCACGGAGCGGTCCCGGGAATCTCGTATTTCGTGGTGGTAACGCTACAGGAGCAATGCAAATTCGCGCTCCCCGGCCATGCGTGTGGCAGCCCACTTTGTGACCTGTCCGGGCCGGTCGAGCACGCCGTGGGGCGTGGACCGGCCCGGACCGCGGGTCATCTGTCCGGATTGTGGCGGTCAGTGTCCGGTGGCCGGGGTCCCGGTGGTCGGGCCTGCGGGGTTCAGCGCGCGCTGGGCAGCCAGATCCGCGAGGGGTTGCCGACCGTGGCCATGCGGCGCTCGGCGATCCGGTCGGCGGCGACGGCCGGGGAGGTGCCCTCCTCGGCGGCCATCCGCAGGACCGAGGCCGTCGCCTCGAAGATGCCCGTGGCGCGCTGCTTGGCCCGCTCGAAGTTGAAGCCGTGCAGCTCGTCGCTGACCTGGATGACCCCGCCGGCATTGACGAGGAAGTCGGGGGCGTAGGTGATGCCCCGCTTCATCAGGCGGTCGGCGCTGCCGCCGGGCCCCTCGGTCACGAGCTGGTTGTTGGCCGCGCCGCAGACGATGCTGGCGCCGAGGACGTCCACGGTGGTGTCGTCGAGCGCGCCGCCGAGGGCGCACGGGGCGTAGATGTCGATGTCGGAGCGGACCAGGGTCTCGACGTCGTCGACGACGTCGACCTGCGGGTGGCGCAGCCGCAGCGCCTCCAGGGCGCCGGGGCTGACGTCGGTGGCCACGACGTGGGCGCCGTCCTCGATCAGGTGGGCGGTGAGGATGCGCCCGACCTTGCCGACGCCGGCGACGCCGACGCGGCGGCCGTGCAGGCTCGGGGTGCCCCAGACGTGCTGGGCGCTGGCCCGCATGCCCTGGAAGACGCCCCAGGCGGTGAGCACCGAGGAGTCGCCGGCGCCGCCGTTGGACTCGCTGCGCCCGGTCGCGAAGCGCGTCTCCTTGCCGACGACGTCCATGTCGGCGACGTACGTGCCCACGTCGCACGCGGTGACGTAGCGCCCGCCGAGGCTCTCCACGAAGCGGCCGTAGGCGCGCAGCAGCGCCTCGGTCTTGTCCGTGGCCGGGTCGCCGATGATGACGGCCTTGCCGCCGCCGAGGTCGAGGCCGGCCACGGCGTTCTTGTAGGCCATGCCCCGCGAGAGGCGCAGCACGTCGGCCAGCGCCTCCTCCTCGGTGGCGTAGGGGTAGAACCGCGTCCCGCCGAGGGCGGGGCCGAGCGCCGTGCTGTAGATGCCGATGATGGCTCGCAGGCCGGTAGCCTTGTCATGGCAGAAGACGACCTGCTCGTGGCGGTCCTCGGGGTGCTCGGGGGAGGGCGGTACGACGGGCGACGCGGTCACGGTGGTGACTCCTCGATTCGGTGGGGATCGCGCGGGTCTCGCGGCGGAAATCAGCCTAGAGCCGATCGCGTCACGGGGAAGTAACTAGTTCTTTTGGGGCATCAGATATGACACGTCGGGATTGTTCCCAAGTCGTCACCAATGTCCGAAACTGATGGTGTACCCCACAGACACGGGTGCACTGTCCGTAGAGGAGACGACCATGACCGCGAGACACCTCGATGCCGAGAACTTGCTGACTCCGGCAGAGGTTGCGGCACTCTTCCGTGTTGACCCCAAGACGGTCACGCGCTGGGCCAAGGCCGGCAAGCTCAACTCGATCCGGACCCTCGGTGGCCACCGCCGCTACCGCGAGTCCGAGGTTCGTGCCCTGCTCGAGCGCGCCAACCTGGCCGCCGAGCACGAGCCCGGCGTCGCCTGACGCCCGGCTGAGCTGCCTGACCCACCCGAAGAGGCTGCCCTCGAGGTCGCCGCACCCACGGCCTTGACATCAAGTTCGCTTCACCTTTGAGCATGGGCTCTACCACCCGATCACCGGAGGAGAGCCCATGCCTGTCGCCGTCATCACCGGCGCATCCCGCGGTCTCGGCCGTGCCACGGCCGCCGCACTGACCCGACGCGACTGGACCGTCGTCGTCGACGCCCGGTCCGCCGCCGACCTGGCCGCGCTCGAGCGCGAGGTCCCCGGGGTGATCCCCCTGGCCGGCGACGTCACCGACCCCGACCACCGTGCCGCCCTGGCGGCGGAGGTGTCGCGCCACGGCGGCCTCGACCTGCTCATGAACAACGCCAGCCTGCTCGGGCCCAGCCCGCAGCCCGCGCTGGCGTCCTACCCCCTGGACGTGCTCCGCCGCGTGTACGAGGTGGACGTCCTGGCCCCGCTGGCCCTGACCCAGCTGCTGCTGCCGGCCCTGGCGTCCACTCGGGGCGTCGTGCTCAATGTCAGCTCGGACGCGGCCGTGGAGGCCTACGAGGGGTGGGGTGGCTACGGCTCGGCCAAGGCGGCGCTGGACCACCTCAGCGCCGTGCTCGCGGCCGAGCAGCCCGACCTGTCGGTCTACGCCGTGGACCCCGGCGACATGCGCACCGCCATGCACCAGGCGGCCTTCCCGGGGGAGGACATCTCCGACCGGCCCGAGCCCGAGGCCGTCGTGCCGGCGCTGCTGCGCCTGCTCCAGGAGCGGCCGGCCAGCGGGCGCTACCGCGCGGCCGACCTGCTCGACGGGGTCGGCCCGGCCGCCGGGGTGCCGGCATGAGCCTGGCCGTGGACCCCGCGCTGGACTTCCGCGTGCCGGAGGGCGCCGTCGCCACGGAGCCTCCGGAGGCCCGGGGCCTGCGCCGGGACGAGGTGCGGCTGCTCGTGGCGGACCCCCGCGGCGTGACCCACGCCCGGTTCCGCGACCTCGGCGGGTTCCTGCGCGCCGGGGACGTGCTCGTCGTCAACACCTCGGCGACCCTGCCGGCGGCGCTGCCCGCCCGGCGCGGCCGCGCGGACATCACCGTGCACTTCGCCGCCGAGCCCGAGCCGGGCACCTGGCTGGTCGAGCTGCGCCCCGGGCCGCGGGCGACCGGGCCGCTGTGGGACGGCCGGGAGGGCGAGCGCATCGACCTGCCCGGCGGGGCAGCGCTGCGGCTGCTCGCGCCCTACCCGGACCCGCTGGCCGACCGGGCCCGGGTGTGGCGCGCCCGGGTCCGGCTTCCCGTGCCGACAGACGAGTTCCTCGTCGCCCACGGAGCGCCGATCGCCTACGCCTACGTGTCGCAGGAGTGGCCGATCTCGGCCTACCAGACGGTCTTCGCCCGCGACCCGGGCAGCGCCGAGATGCCCAGCGCGGGCCGACCGTTCAGCGCCGAGCTCGTCTCGGACCTGGTGGCGGCGGGGGTGCTCGTCGCGCCCGTCACCCTGCACACCGGGGTGTCCTCGTTCGAGGCCGGTGAGGGACCGCTGCCCGAGCGGTATGCCGTGCCCGAGGGCTCGGCGGCGCTGGTCAACCTCGCCCGGTCCCGGGGCGGCCGGGTCATCGCCGTCGGCACCACCGCCACCCGGGCGCTCGAGACGGTCGCGTCGCCGGATGGCACGGTCGTGGCCGGCGCGGGCTGGACCGACCTCCTGCTCGGCCCGGCCCGGCCGGCGCGCGCCGTCGACGGGGTCATCAGCGGCTGGCACGAGCCGGGCGCCTCGCACCTGCTGCTGCTCGAGGCCGTCGCCGGGGCGGAGGTCGTGCGGCGGGCCTACGCCGAGGCGGTCGCCGAGCGCTACCTGTGGCACGAGTTCGGCGACAGCGCCCTCCTCCTGCGTGACTGAGCCGACTCAGCCAGCCACCCGGCATACCCGTCATCCTCGACCGGACGCACGAAACGGCCCGAATCCCCCTCTTCCGAGGGCTGATTCGGGCCGTTTGGTACGTCCGGTGGGCTCAGTGGGGTCAGAAGGAGCCGTTGTAGACGTCGAGGCCGAACCGGTTGAGGCCCGAGGACCCGGCGTAGCCGAGGTAGGGCAGGCCGAACAGGTCCTCGATCGAGGCCAGCAGTGAGTAGTGGTTGTAGGACGTGCTGCTCACCGTGCCGGGCTTGGTGAACGGGCTGATCACCAGCGCGCCGACCTTGCCGCCGCCCATGCCGGTGATGCCCGGCAGCGCGGCGTTCGGGCCGGGGCCCTCACCGCAGCAGGCGGTCGCGTCGGACTGCGGGCCGTCGGACTCGTCGAAGGTGATCACGAGCATGCCGTCCTGCTTGAACGCCGGCGAGGACGTGATGCGCGGGACCCACGTCTTGAGCCACTCGTCGGCCGAGGCCAGGCCGCCGGGGCGTCCGTCGACGCACGGGGCGTCGTGGCCGTCGTCGCACAGGTTCGGCGTGATGTAGCTCAGGTTGCGGGTCGTCGAGGCCGCGCCCAGGTCGCTCGTCAGCGCCGACAGGTCGACCACGTGGTCGGCGCACGACGGCGAGTCGATGACCGAGTGGAAGTACATGAACGGGTTGTGCCGCGTGGCGTACTGGTCGCCGACCTTGGCCTTCTGCGTGTCGTCGACGGCGCCCACCTGCGGGTGCCGGCACGGCGTGCCCATGTCCTCCATGTAGCCGCGCCAGCTCAGGCCCTTGCCGGTCAGCTGGTCGGGCAGGTTCGGCACCGAGGTCGGGAAGACGCAGCCGTTGCCGACCGCCTGCCCGGGCGAGACGGTCCCGGACCCGGTGAAGTTCGAGTAGGTCTGGCAGTCCGCCTGCATCTGGCTGTTGGGGCCCTGGCCGCTGACCTGCGCCACGTAGTTGGGCTGGCTGTTGTGCGCCGTGCCGTAGTAGCTCGAGAGCAGCACGCCCTGCGATCGCAGCGTCTGCGACAGGTACGGCGCGGCCGACCCGGGGCCCCACGTCTCGTCATACCCCTTGTTCTCCAGGTTGATGACGAACACGTGTTTGGCCGGCGGCAGGTATGCCGAGCCGGCCGCGGGCTTCGGGGCGGCGGCCGAGGCGGTGGTCGCGACGGCGACGAGGGTGGTGAGGGCGGCCGCGGCGGCGGCCAGGGCGGCCGTGCGGCGTCGGGGGCGGATCATGCGGGCAGGCTCCATCCGTGCTTGGTGGCGAGGTCCTTGAGGGCGTGCCAATCCTCATAGTCCGCGAAACCACCCGGGGGGCAAGGGGTCCCGTAGAAGGGGGGCACGTCGTAGCGGGGGGCGGCCAGGTTGGTCGTGCTGAAGTCCAGCACCTCGGCCAGGTTGTTGGCGGCGGCGTCGCGGGGGGTGAGCGGGGCCAGGCCCCAGCGCCACTCGATCATCTTCAGCACCGAGGTGTGGTCGTAGACGCCGTGCGCGACGTGGCTGCGCCGGGCCTTGGGGGAGACGACCAGGCAGGGCACCCGGAAGCCGCGCAGGCTGCCGTACTCCGGGTGGGCGTCCGGCGCCGTCGTCGGCGCCACGTGGTCGTAGAAGCCGCCCCACTCGTCGTAGTTGACGACCAGGAGCGTCCGCCCCCAGCTCGGGGAGGTCGTGACGGCCTCGTAGACCTGGTCGAGGAAGTACTGCCCGGCGCGGATGTCGGCGTGCGGGTGGTCGTCGGCCGAGGACCCGGTGGACTCGTCGAGGAACTTGGGGTCGACGAAGCTCACCGCCGGCAGCGTCCCGGCCTTGGCGTCGGCCAGGAACGACGTGTAGGGCTTGGAGATGTCGACGTACTTGTCGCCCCACAGCGCCAGGAACGGGGTGTCGTTGTAGTAGTACGTGCCCTTGACCCCGGCGTCCTTGAGCCGGTCCCAGATGGTCGGCATGGTCGAGATGGTCGTGGAGTTGTGGATCCGGTCGGTCTGGGCGGAGTGCTGGTAGAAGCGGTTGGGGTAGGTCTCGGCCAGGATCGCCGAGAAGTAGCTGTCGCAGACCGTCCAGTCGCGCGCGGCCCGGCCGTAGAAGGCCAGGTCGGCGTCGGTGTAGTAGCCGATCGCGAACTCGTCGTTGTCGCCCGAGCGCAGCCAGCCGTCGCACTTGCCGTCGTTGTACTGCACCCGGCCGCCCTCGTAGGAGTGGTCCGGGTCGGGGTGGGCGCAGCCCTGCGTGTCGGTCAAGTGGTGCGTCTGGCGCTGCACGCCGTAGCGGTCGGTGTAGGTCAGGCCCGCCTGCTTGCCGTTCGCGCCGGGCAGCCAGCCCAGGTAGTGGTCGAACGAGCGGTTCTCCATCATCACCACGACGACGTGGTCGATGCCGGAGTCGGCGGGGGCGGGAAGGGTCGGCGTGGCCGCGGTGGCGGGCAGGGCCTGGTCCAGGGCTGCGGCGCCCAGTGCGGCGCCGGTGCCGGCCAGCAGCTGTCGTCGGCTGATCTCCATGACGGGAGAACGCGACCGGCCCGCAGCGGGTCACGCCACGTTCCGGGAGTTCACGTCGTCGTCACCCGGTTCACCTCTCGTTCACCACGACCGGGTCCGGCACCATGGTCCCGTGGTGCAGACGGTGGAGCTGCTGCTCGACGAGGCGTCCGAGGCCGTGGTGCTCGCGCAGTGGCGGGCCCTGGCCGAGGCCGGCCTGCCCAGCCAGGCGCTGCACACCGGCCCGTCCAACCGGCCGCATGTCACCCTCACCGCGCAGGCAGCGATCGCCCCGGACCGGGAGGAGGCCCTCGCCGACGTGCTCGGCGGGCTGCCGATCGGGGTCCGGCTCGGCTCGCTGACCTGCTTCGGCCGCGACCGCTACGTCCTCGTGCGCCCGCTCGTCGCCACCGTCGACCTGCTCGAGCTGCAGCGGCGGGTCTTCGCCGTCGCCGGCAACGGCGACGGGGTCCGCGACCTCATGCGGCCCGGTCGCTGGGTCCCGCACGTCACCCTCGCCCACCGGCTCAGCGCCGAGCAGGTGGGCCTCGCGCTCGCGACGCTGCACGGCTCCGACGAGGTGGACGGGTATGCCGTGTCCGCCCGTCGCTGGGACAGCGAGGCCAAGCGCGAGTGGTCCCTGACCAGCAGCGCCGACCGCGCGGCAAATGATGGCAACCACTCGGAGGGAGCGGTGGGGGGCTCCTAGCGTCTCGTCCTCGAAGCCGCCGCCCGTCGGGCGGGACCGCGGAGAGGACTGTCGATGAACGCACTTCGGGCTGTCGGACTGGCTGCCGCCGTCGGGGTCACCCTCGCCGTGAGCGCCTGCGGGGGAGGCGGGGCCGGCTCGGCGGACGCCAAGACCCTCAAGGTCCTCGTGGGGGCCAACCCCCAGCACGCCGACGCGATGAAGGCGTGGCAGGCCCGGCTCCAGAAGCAGTTCCACGCCTCGACCGGCGGGACGCTCGCGTTCGACACCTTCGCCACCCCGGCCGAGGAGCAGACCAAGATCCAGACCTCGGTGGTCAGCGGGACCGGCCCCGACGTCTACCAGATCGGGACCACGTTCACCCCCGTCGCCTGGAGCAGCAAGGCCTTCCACACGCTCACGGACGCGGACTGGGCCCGGATCGGTGGCCGGCAGCGCTTCTTCGCGCCCCAGCTGGCCATGTCGGGCCCGGACGCGAAGCACCAGATCGGCGTGCCGTTCACCATGCGCCCCTACGCGATGGTCTACAACACCGACCTCTTCGCCAAGGCCGGCATCACCGCCCCGCCGAAGACGTGGGACGAGCTCGTCGCGGACGCGCAGAAGCTCAACGACCCCAAGGCCGGCGTCTACGGCACGGCGATCGGCTACGCCGACGGCTACGACCCGTGGAAGTACATCTGGACCAACACGCTGCAGTCCGGCGGCGACCTTGTCAGCGGCGACCTCAAGAAGGCCCAGCTCGACAGCAAGCCGGTCGCCGACTCCTTCGCGGCCTACTTCGGGCTGCTCACCGACCACCACGTCGTGGACCCCAAGGCCGTGACGTGGAAGGCCTCCGACGCGCTCGCGGCCTTCGCCAACGGCAAGGTCGGCATCCTGCCGATGGTCACTCCCGGCGCCGCGCCGACGCTGCGCGAGGGGACGGTGAAGGGCAAGTACGCCTTCGCGCCGCTGCCCACGGTGCCCTTCGGGGCCACCAGCGCCCCGGCCGGGGGCCAGCCGGTCGGGACGATCGTCTCCGGCGACAACCTCGCGGTCGCGGACTACAGCGACAAGCGCGACCTCGCGCTGACCTACGTCAAGCTGGTCACCGACCCGGCGAACCAGGCCTGGTACAGCCAGCAGTTCGGGGACCTGCCCGCAAACCAGGCGGCGGCGAGCCGGCTCGCGGCCACGGACCCGCAGACCAAGGCGTTCCTGGAGTCCGAGCGCGCCGCGCACCCCACGCCGTTCACCGGCGCCTGGGCGCAGGTCCAGCTCGCGCTCGCCAACATCGTCGTGCAGTCCCAGCCCGACCTGACCCGGGGCCACGTCGACCCCGCCGCCACCGCGGCCAAGCTCGCTGCCGCCCAGGAGACGGTGCAGCACGCCCTCGACCGGCTCAACCGATGACCGAGCTGAGGTCGCGGCTGACGGAGCGGCCGCTGTGGATCATGGCGCCCGGGCTGCTGCTGCTCGTCCTCGTCGTCGGCGGCCCGTTCGTGGCCAGCGGCTGGATCAGCGTCGTCGACCTCGACCAGGTGACCCTGCGCCACTGGGTCAGCGCCCCGTTCATCGCGGCCAACAACTACCTCGAGGCGGTCCGGGCCGCGGGCATGCTCCACTCCCTGTGGGTCAGCGTGGCCTTCTCCCTGCTGACGACGGCGATCGCGGCACCGGTCGGGGTGCTGGCCGCGCTGACGGTCAACGGGCGGTTCCGGGGCAGGGCCCTGGTGCGCTCGCTTTACCTCGTGCCGTACGTGCTCCCCGGGTTCGTCACCGGCCTGCTCTGGCGCTTCATGCTCCAGCCCGATGGTGTCGTCAACCAGGTGCTCGGCAGCCTCGGACTCGGCGGTGGCACCACGTGGCTGATCGGCCAGCACAGCTTCTGGTCACTCGTCCTCGTCGACGTCTGGGCCTCGTGGGCGTTCGTCTACCTGATGGCGCTGGCCGGGCTGCAAACGGTCCCGCACGAGCTCTACGAGGCGGCCGAGGTGGACGGGGCCGGGGGCCGGCTCAAGCTGCGGCACATCGTGCTGCCTCAGCTGCGTGGCCCGCTCAGCCTGGCGCTGCTCCTGTCGACCCTGCACCACTTCAACAACTTCACCCTGCCGTTCGTGCTGTTCGGCACGCCCGCCCCGGACCCGGTGAACCTGCTGCCGATGAACGTCTACACGACCTCGTTCAGCCAGTACCGCTTCGGCCTCGGCGCGGCGATGTCGGTGCTGACTCTGGTGCTGCTGCTCGTGCCGGTCTGGTTCTACCTGCGGGCCACCCGCCTCGACTCCAGCAGGGACGAGGCATGAGCCGCCGCAACGCCCAGCCGGCGGCGATCCTGCCCCGGGGCGTCCAGCTCGTCAGCACGGCGGCCCTGCTCGCGTTCGCCGCAGCGCCCGTGCTCTACCTGCTGCTGGTGTCCGTGACGCCGGACGCGGAGTCGGTCGGGGGCAGCCTGTGGCCGAGCCGGTTCGCGGTCGGGAACTACCTGCGGCTCTGGGCCACCGCGCCGTTGGCTCAGGGCCTGGTCAACAGCCTCGTCGCCGCCCTCGCCGCCGCGGTCCTGGCGACGCTCGCGGCGGTGGGCACGGCATACTGCCTGGTCCGGTTCAGCTTCCTGGGGCGCGTGACCATCCTGCGCTCGCTGGTGGGCCTTCAGGCGCTGCCGGGCACGATGCTGATCCTGCCGCTGTTCGTCGTGTTCTCCTCCGTGCAGGCGTTCATCGGGGTGCAGCTGGTCGGCTCGCGGGTGGGGCTGGTCATCACCTACCTGACGTTCTCGCTGCCGTTCGCGACGTGGGTGATGGTGGTGCACCTGCGCAAGATCCCGGTCGCCCTCGAGGAGGCCGCGCGGATCGACGGCGCGACCCGGCTCGGCGCCCTCTGCCGGGTGATCCTGCCGCTGTCCCTGCCGGGGATGGCCGTCGCCACGACGTTCTGCTTCCTCAACGGCTGGAACGACGTGGTCTTCGCCAGCATCCTCACCCAGCCGGAGACCCGGACGGCCGCCATCCAGCTGCAGGTCTTCGCCCAGTCGACCGAGGGCGGGGCGCTGCCGCTCTACGGTCAGCTGATGGCCGCGTCGGTGGTGTGCGCCGCCCCGGTGGTCCTGCTCTACGTGATCTTCCAGCGCCAGCTCGTCGGCGGCCTCGCCTCCGACGGCATCAAGGGTTGACCCGACCGACCGACAGGAGTCATGACCATGTGGACCCTCTCCGGCTTCGCCGACGAGATCTCCCCCGACCTCGAGGAGCAGTGCGACCTGCTCGACCACCTCGGGATCCGGCACATCGAGTTCCGCAGCGCCTGGGACACCAACGTCCTCGACCTCGACGACGACCAGCTCGGCCGGGTGCGCAAGACGCTGGACGCCCACGGCATCGCCACGTCCTCGGTCGGCTCGCCGATCGGCAAGATCGGGATCCGCGAGGACTTCGAGGCGCACCTCGGGAGGTTCAGCCGGGCGCTGGAGGTGGCCGCCGCGCTCGAGGCGCCCTACATCCGGCTGTTCTCCTTCTTCATCCCCGCCGGGGAGGACCCGGGCGACCACCGCGACGAGGTGCTGCGGCGGATGTCCTCCCTCGCGGCGGCCGCCGCCGGGCACGACGTCGTCCTCGTGCACGAGAACGAGAAGGAGATCTACGGCGACGTGCCCGAGCGGTGCCTGGACATCGTCGAGTCCGTCGGGAGCGAGCAGCTGCGCCTCGCCTGGGACCCGGCCAACTTCGTCCAGTGCGGCGTCCGGCCGTTCACCGACGGCTACGCGATGCTGCGCCCTCACGTGGCCTACATGCAGATCAAGGACGCCGAGCTCGCCACCGGCACCGTGCTGCCCGCCGGGGAGGGGGACGGCGAGCTGGCCCGGACCGTCGCGGCGCTGCAGGCCGACGGGTTCGACGGGTTCTTCTCGATGGAGCCGCACCTGGCGGTGGCCGGCTCGCACGGCGGCTTCAGCGGCGCCGAGCAGTTCACCCGCGCGACGAAGGCCTTCACCGGGATCCTCGACGCGGCGGGGATCGCCTACCGCTGAGCCCGCCCGTCACCCACCCCTCCAGCACGCCACCACCGCACACATCATCAGGAGCTCGCATGCGCTTTGCCGTCGTCGGCGCCGGGGTCATCGGCGCCCTGCACGCCCGGACCATCGCCCACCTGGACGGGGCGTCGCTCGGCGCCGTGGTGGATGTCGAGCCGGACCGCGCGGCGGGCCTGGCCGAGGAGTACGAGGCCCGGGCGCTCGGCGACCTCGACCACGCGCTGGCGCTGCCGGACATCGACGCCGTGGCCATCTGCACGCCCAGCGGCAACCACGCCGACCTCGCCGAGGCGGCGCTGCGCGCCGGCAAGCACGTCGTCGTCGAGAAGCCGCTCGACGTCTCCCTGGCTGCCGGCCGGCGGGTCGCCCGGGCCGAGCGCGAGAGCGGCCGGACCGTCGCCGTCATCAGCCAGCACCGGTTCGACCCCTCGAGCCTGCTGGTCGACCAGGCGATCCGGGACGGCCGTCTCGGGCGGGTGACCTCCGGCAGCGCGACGATCTCGTGGTGGCGCTCGCAGGGCTACTACGACTCGGCCGGCTGGCGCGGCACCTGGGCCCTCGACGGTGGCGGCGCCCTGATGAACCAGGGGATCCACACCATCGACCTGCTCGTGTGGTTCCTGGGCCGGCCGGTCGAGGTGTTCGCGTGGACCGGGTGCCTCGCCCACGACCGGATCGAGGTCGAGGACACCGCGGTGGCGACGATCCGCTTCGAGAGCGGGGCGCTCGGCGTCATCCAGGGGACCACGGCGGCCTACCCCGGCCTCAACGCCCGGGTGCAGGTCCACGGCGACCGCGGCTCGGCGGTCATCGACGACGACCGGCTCACCTACTTCCACGCCGCAGCGCCGGGCGACGCCGGTCCGGACGTGGGCGCCGGCTCGCCGGACAACCAGGCCGACGACCTGCTCGCGGCGTCGGTCGCCGACGCCGCGGCGTCCGCTGCAGCGGCCGGGCCCCGGGTCGCCGGGATCACGGCGACCTCGCACACCGCGCAGTACCAGGACTTCCTCGACGCGGTCCGCCACGGCAAGGCGCCCCTGGTCTCGGTCGAGGAGGCGCTGCGGACCCTCGCCGTCGTGCGGGCCGTCTACGCCTCCGCGGAGCAGGGCCGACCGGTCGCGGTGGACGACGACGCCGACGTGGCCGACGTGGCCGGCGGGGCCGGCCTCGGCGGCTGAGCCGGTGGCGCGGGCCCACCCGGTCGAGGCGACGCGACGTCCCGCGTCGGCGTCGGGCGGCGTGGTTGTGGGGTCCCCAAGCGCTCCGTACGGTGACGCCATGGGGGCTCCCACCATCTACGACGTGGCCCGCGCCGCCGGGGTCGCGCCGTCGACGGTGTCCCGCGCCTTCTCCCGCCCCGGCCGGGTCAAGGCCGAGACGGCCGAGCACATCCGCGAGGTGGCCCGGCAGCTCGGCTACCGCGCCGCCCCCATGGCCCGGGCCGACAGTTCGGCGCGCACGTCCATGGTGGCGCTGGTCATCTCGGACGTGACCAACCCGTTCAACTTCCCGATCATCCGGGGCGCCCACGCCGCCGCGGCCGAGTCCGGCTACACCACCCTGCTGGCCGACGCCCAGGAGTCCGGGCAGGTCGAGCGGCAGGCCCTCGAGCGCTCCCTGTCCGCGGTGGAGGGGATCGTCCTGGCCAGCTCGCGGATGTCGGACTCCGCGATCCGGATGATGGCCAAGCAGAAGCCGCTCATCGTGCTGAACCGCACCCTCGCCGACGTCCCCAGCGTCGTCACGGACAACCCGCGCGGCATCGACCGCGCGGTGCGGCACCTGGCCGGGCTCGGGCACCGCAGCATCACCTACGTGGCCGGCCCCGAGGCCTCGTGGGCCGACGGGGTCCGCTGGATGTCGGTGCGCCAGTCGTGCGCGGAGCTGGGCCTGCGGACCCGCAGGATCGGCCCGTACGCCCCCACGGTGGAGGCCGGCACGCAGGCGGCGGTGCAGCTCGTGGGGCGACCCGGGGGCACGGCCCTCATCGCCTACAACGACCTCATCGCGATCGGCCTGCTGCGCGGCCTAGCCGCCTCCGGGGTGCGCGTGCCCGAGGACCTGAGCATCGTCGGCGTCGACGACATCTTCTCCGCCGACCTTGTCACGCCCGGGCTCACCACCGTCTCCGCGCCCCTGCACGCCCTGGGGGAGACCGCCGTGCACAACGTCATCGCGATGGCGCGGGGTGCCCGCAGCCGGGCCACCGCGCCCGTGGTCCTGCCGACCCGGCTGGTCGTGCGGGGCTCCACCGGACCCGCCCCCTCCCGCTAGACCCACCGGCCGTCGCCCCCCGGGTGGCAACACGTGGCAATCCGTTGCCGCCCCGACCGCGCCCGGCGACGCTGATCGGCATGAGCCCGGCCCCGCCGACCCTGCACCCGGACCGCCTGCTGCCCCCGGAGCCGCACCTGCGCGCGATCGCGCGCCGGCTGTATGACGCCGTGCGTCACCTACCGATCCTCTCCCCCCACGGCCACGTGGACGCCTCGGTCCTCGCCGAGGACCGGGCCTTCCGCGACCCGGCGGCGCTGCTGGTCAGCCCCGACCACTACGTGACCCGGCTGCTCCACGCCAGCGGCGTGCCGCTGGCCGAGCTCGGCGTCGGCGGCGCCCCGCTGGACGAGGCGCAGGCACGGCGCGCCTGGCGGCACCTGTTCAGCCGCTGGGCCGTGTTCCGCGGGACGCCGGTGCGGTACTGGCTGGAGTGCCAGCTCCACGAGATGTTCGGGGTCATCGACCGGCCCACCGCGTCGAACGCCGACGAGGCCTTCGACCGGATCCAGGAGCTCCTGGGGCGGGACGACTTCCGTCCCCGGGCGCTGTTCCGGCGCTTCGGCATCGAGGTCCTCGCGACGACCGACGACCCGTGTGCCGACCTGCGGGCCCACGAGGCGCTGCGGGCCGACCCGACGTGGACCGGCCGCGTCATCCCGACGTTCCGCCCCGACCGGTTCCTCGAGCCGGGCCGGCCGGGATGGGAGCAGGCGGTCAAGGACCTGGGCGAGGTGGCGGGCGTCGACACCGGCGACTACGCCGGCTACGTCGCCGCCCTGGAGGCCCGTCGCGACCACTTCCGCGAGCACGGCGCCACCTCCGCCGACCACAGCCACCTCGACGTGGGGACCGAGCCGCTGGAACCGGCCGAGGCCGCCCGCATCTACGCGGCGGCGCGGGCCGGGACGGCGAGCGTGCAGGAGGCGACGGCGTTCCGCCGGCACATGCTCCTGGAGATGGCCCGCATGTCGGCCGACGACGGCCTGGTGATGACCCTGCACCCGGCCGTGCAGCGCAACCACCACGGCCCGACCTTCGAGCGGCACGGCGGCGACACCGGGCACGACATCCCCGTGCAGGCCGAGTTCACCCGCGCGCTGCAGCCGCTGCTGGAGCGCTTCGGCACCCACCCCAACCTGCAGCTGGTGCTCTTCACGACCGACGAGACGGTCTACTCGCGCGAGCTCGCCCCGCTGGCCGGGTTCTACCCCTCGGTGTACGTCGGGGCGCCCTGGTGGTTCCTCGACGCGCCCGAGGCCATCGCGCGCTTCCGGTCGGCCGTCACCGAGACCGCGGGGTTCACCCGCACCTCGGGCTTCATCGACGACACCCGGGCGTTCTGCTCGATCCCGGTGCGCCACGACATGTCGCGCCGGCTCGACGCCGGGTGGCTGGCCCGGCTCGTGGCCGACCACCGGCTGGAGGAGGACGAGGCGCTGGAGACCCTCACCGACCTGGTCGGCGTCAACCCACGCCGGGCGTTCCGGCTGTGACCCCGCCCGAGGCCTCGAGCGGCACGGGGGCCACCGCCGGGACGGGGCCACGGCTGACCCGGGCGGCGCCGGCTCCGCCGGTGCGAATCGTCCACCTCGGGCTCGGGGCGTTCGTGCGGGCGCACCTGGCCTGGTACACCCACCGCGCCCCCGACGCCGCCGGGTGGGGCATCGCCGCCTTCACCGGCCGCTCGCCGGAGGCCGCGCGCGGGCTCGCCGCCCAGGACGGCCGCTACACGCTGGTGACCCGGGGCCCGCGCGAGGACCGGATGGACCACGTCGACAGCGTCGTGTCGGTCCACCCGAGCACCGACCACGACGCCTTCCTGGACCACCTGCGCCAGCCGGCCGTGGCGGTCCTCAGCCTGACGGTGACCGAGGCCGGCTACTGCCGCGCCGCCGACGGCGGCCTCGACCTGGCGCGGGAGGACGTGCGCGCCGACGTCCTCGCCCTGCGGGCCGACCGGACCGCGCTGGTGCGGACCGCCCCGGCCCGCGTCCTGGCCGGCCTGCTCGCCCGGCACGCCGCCGGGCTCGACCCCGTGGCCGTGATGTCGCTGGACAACCTGCCGGGTAACGGTCAGGTGACCGCCCGGGTGGTGCGCGAGCTGGCGGCCGAGGTGTCCACGGACCTGCTCCCGCTGCTGGAGCGCGTCGAGTTCGTGCCCACCATGGTCGACCGGATCACCCCGAGGACCACGACCGCCGACCGCGCCGCCGTCGCCGAGGCGACGGGATGGGTCGACGAGGCGCCGGTCGTCGCCGAGCCGTTCAGCGAGTGGGTCCTCGCCGGCCGGTTCGCCGCGGGCCGCCCCCGCTGGGAGGACGCGGGCGGACGGTTCGTGGCCGACGTGACGCCCTTCGAGCAGCGCAAGCTGTGGCTGCTCAACGGGTCCCACTCCCTGCTGGCCTGGGCCGGCAGCGCCCGGGGACACCGGACCGTCGCCGACGCTGTGGCCGACCCGCGGTGCCGGGCGTGGGTGGGGCAGTGGTGCGACGAGGCCGAGCGGCACCTGCCGCTCGCGCGGGAGGAGGTCACGGCATACCGGGCTGCGCTCCTGGAGCGCTTCGGCAACCCGCGCATCCGGCACGAGCTGGCCCAGATCGCCGCGGACGGCTCGGAGAAGCTGCCCGTCCGCGTGCTGCCCGTCGTCCGCGCCGAACGCGCCGCCGGCCGGGTCCCGGCCGGCGGCGCCCGCGTGCTGGCGGCGTGGGTGCTGCACCTGCGCGGCCTCGGCGCCCCCGTGACCGACCCGAGGGCGGAGCGCCTGACCGCGCTCGCGGGCGGCGGCATGGACCGCGCCGTGCCGGCGGTGCTCGAGGAGCTGGCCCCCGACCTCGCGACCGACCCCACCCTCGTGCGCGCCGTGCTCGACGCGGCGCGCGAGCTGACGCCCTGACACCCGACGCCGCGCCCCCGACCGCGTCCGAACCCACGAGAGGCCGCCCATGAAGATCGTCCACGCCGAGGTCCTGGTCACCAGCCCCGGCCGCAACTTCGTCACGCTGAAGCTGGTCACCGACGACGGCCTGGTCGGCTACGGCGACGGGACGCTCAACGGCCGCGAGTTGGCCGTCGTCGCCTACCTCGAGGAGCACGTCGTCCCGCTGCTGCTCGGGCGCAACGCGCACGCCATCGAGGACACGTGGCAGTACCTCTACCGAGGGGCGTACTGGCGGCGTGGCCCCGTGACCATGGCGGCCATCGCCGCCGTCGACGTCGCGCTGTGGGACCTCAAGGCCAAGGCCGCCGGTATGCCGGTCTACGAGCTGCTCGGCGGGCAGTGCCGGCGGGGGGCGCTGGCCTATGGGCACGCCTCCGGCAACGACCTGCCGCAGCTGTTCGACTCGATCCGCGAGCACCTCGAGCTGGGCTACCGGGCCATCCGGATCCAGACCGGGGTGCCCGGGCTCGGCCAGATCTACGGCGTAGCCGGAGGGGACGGGGACGGCGATCGCTACGACTACGAGCCGGCGCGGCGCTCCCCGGTCGCGACCGAGGAGGTGTGGGACACCCGCGCCTACGTGCGGCACGTCCCGACGGTGTTCGAGGCGGTGCGCCACGAGTTCGGGCCCGAGCTGCCGCTGCTGCACGACGGGCACCACCGCATGACGCCCAACCAGGCGGCCGTGCTGGGCCGGTCGCTCGAGCCCTACGACGTGTTCTGGCTCGAGGACTGCACGCCCGCCGAGAACCCCGAGTCGCTGCGCCGGGTGCGCTCTCAGACCACCACGCCACTGGCCATCGGCGAGGTGTTCAACTCGGTCTTCGACTACCAGACGCTGGTCACCGAGCAGCTGATCGACTACGTGCGCTCGGCCGTGACGCACACCGGTGGGATCACCGCGCTGAAGAAGATCATGGACTTCGCCGCGATCTACCAGATCCGCTCGGGCTTCCACGGCCCGACCGACATCTCGCCGGTGGGGATGGCCGCCGCCCTGCACCTGGACATCGCCCTGCACAACTTCGGCATCCAGGAGTACATGCGGCACTCGCCCGCGACGCTGGAGGTGTTCCGCACCAGCTACACCTTCGTCGACGGGCTGCTGCACCCCGGGACCGGTCCCGGGCTCGGGGTGGAGGTCGACGAGGAGGCGGCCGCAGCACACCCGTACTCACCCGCGTACCTGCCGGTGAACCGGCTGACCGACGGCACCGTCCACGACTGGTGAGGCCGGTCGGGACGTTGGCCTCGGGCGGACCGGCGGGCCCCGGAGCAGGCTCGAAGCATGGCAGGCAAGAGCGTCCGGATCCCCGTCCACGTCGAGCCGGCGGCCCCGCCGGCGACGGCAGTGCCGACCGCCCCGGCCCCATCGGCCCCCCGTGCTGCCCCGGCCGGTGGGCCCGCGCCGGCGACAGGTCAAGCCACCTGGCGGTGGCTTGACGTCTGGGCCTGGCTCTCGGTCGCGGCGGGGCTGCTCGCCATGGCGGGCAACGCGGTCGGCCTGGTGTGGATCGAGCGCATCTACGGCCGGGAGACCTCGGTGTTCGTCGACCAGGCCGTCGCGCAGGACCTCGCCGACCTCGTGGTCGTCGGGCCGGCGCTCGTGGGCCTGGCCCTCGCTGCCCGGCGCGGGTCGGCGGTGGCGCACCTGCTGTGGCCGGGGGCACTGGCCTTCACGGTATACAACTACGCGATCTACGCCATCGCCATCCACGTCGGGCCGCTCTCCCTGCTGTGGGTCGCCGTCCTCGGGCTGGCCACGTGGGCGCTGATCGGCGCCGTGGCGACCCTCGCCCCGGAGTCGCGGGTGTGGTCGCCGGCTGTGCCGCAGCGGACGGTCGGCTGGTTCCTCGTCGCCGTCGGCGCGGCGTTCGCCGGGCTCTGGCTCGCCGAGCTGGTGCCGGCCGTCGTCGCCGGGGAGGTCCCGCGCAGCGCGCGCGACCTCAACCTGCCGGCCAACCCGGTGCACGTGCTCGACCTGACGTTCTTCCTCCCGGCGGTCGTCGCCGCCGGCGTGCTCGTGCTGCGCCACCGCCGGCGCGGGCTGGCGCTGGCCCCTGGGCTGCTGCTCTTCCTCGTCCTGACCGGCCTGCCGATCCTCGTCACGCCCTTCGTCGCCAGCGCCCGCGGCGGCGTCGCGACCTGGTCGGTCCTCGTCCCGATCGGGGTGCTGACCCTCGCCACCGCCGGGCTGCTGGGCTGGCTGCTGCGCGCGGTGGGCCCACGACAGGGCGGTCCGGCGTAACGTCGGGACGCCAGCGCTTCGCGACCCGGGGAGGCGACCACGGAACGGCTCCGGCACTTCGAGACCGCCGCCCTGCCGCAGCGTGTGGTGTTCGGCGCGGGGTCCTTCGCGAGGGTGCCTGACGAGCTGGCGGCCCTGGGGCTGCAGCGGATCCTGCTGGTCGCGTCGGCGTCGTCCAAGCCCCTGGCCGAGCAGCTGGCCCAGCGGCTCGGGGACCGGGTCGTGGCGCGGGTGCACGAGGTGCAGCAGCACGTGCCCGAGGCGCACGCAGAGGAGGCGAGCCGCCTTGCCCGTGAGGGGGAGGCCGACGGCGTGGTGACCATCGGTGGGGGCTCGGCGACCGGGCTGGGCAAGGCGGTCGCGGTCGCCACCGGGCTGCCCCTGGTGGCGGTCCCCACGACCTACGCCGGCTCCGAGGCGACGCCGGTCTTCGGCGTCACGGGCACCCGGAAGCGGACCGGGCGGGACCCGCGCGCGCTGCCCCGGGTCGTCGTCTACGACGCCGAGCTGACCACCGGGCTGCCCGCCGCGCTCAGCGCCACCTCGGGGCTCAACGCGCTCGCCCACTGCGTCGAGGCGCTCTGGGTCGAGGGCGCCAACCCGGTGACCGACCTGCTTGCCGCAGAAGGGATCCGGGTGCTGGCGCGGTGCCTGCCCCGGGCGACCTGGAACCCCCTGGAGGTCGCGTTGCGCGAGGACGCCCTCTACGGCGCCTGGCTGGCCGGCACGGCGTTCGCGGGCGCCGGGAGCGGCCTGCACCACACGATGTGCCACGTCCTCGGCGGGACCTGGGGACTGGACCACGGCGCGACGCACGCCGTGCTGCTGCCGCACGTCGCGGCATACAACGCCGGGGCGGCGCCGCAGGCGCTGGCGACCGTGGCCCGCGCCATGGGGGTGCCGGACGCCGCGCGCGGGCTGTGGGACCTCGCCCGCACCCTCGCCGCGCCCGAGACCCTGGAGGCCATTGGTATGCCGCACGACGGGCTCGCGCGCGCCGCTCGCCTCACCGTGGAGGCCGTGGGGTCGCGCAACCCGCGTCCGGTCGACGTCGCGTCCCTGGGGCTGCTGCTCGACGATGCCTTCCACGGCCGGCCGCCGGGGAGCCGCTGAGCGCCCTGCCGGGCGATGGTGCGCCCCCGCCGAGGCGTCAACCTCGCCAGGGCGCGGTCGTCTTGGACGGCATCGCCGGCCTCGTCGAGGCGCGCTCCCGTCGCGCCGGTCAGGCGACCACGCGGTAGCGGGTCATCATCCCGGCGGTGATGTGGTCGTTGACGTGGCAGTGGAACAGCCACGTGCCCACGTTGTCCGGGACCATGTCGGCGACGACCATCGAGGCCGGCAGCAGGTCGACCACGTCCATCCGCATCCCGCCCACGAGCACGTCGTTGCCGTGCCAGTGCGGGGTGTGCAGGTCGACCTCGGTGCCCATGCCCATGACGTACCACCGGACCCGCTCGCCCTTGTGCAGCGTCAGCACCGGCTGGTTGCCGTAGACGTAGCCGTTGACCGAGTGCATCAGGTTGGACTCCTCGAACCCCTCGTCGTCCGGTGCCGGCGCGGGGTGGGCGTAGCGCCGGATGTTCTCCGCCAGGTAGGAGCTGCCGCCCTCGTTCATCACCGCGAACAGCTCGAACACCTCACGGTCCACGTCCTTCGGCCTGCCGTCCGCCCGCGCCATCCCCCGCGCCGTGATGACCATGAAGCCCTGCAGCCCGGCGTAGGTGTCGCCGACCTCGTCGGTGTGCGAGTGGTACATCCACATCACCGAGGACCCGTCGTGCGGCCCGGGACCGGCGCGGTCCGGCACCAGCCAGGTGTAGGTGTGCCGCCCGCCCTGCGCCACGGCGTCGTCGAGGACGTCCTTGCCGGAGGTGTTGTCCGCGTAGGGCGCCCCCTCGGAGGCCTTCTGGTAGAAGACGCCGTGCGGGTGGACGCTCGCACCGATCGAGCAGCCGTTGCGGAAGACCACCTTGATCGTGTCGCCGACCGCGCCGCGGATCACCGGCCCGGTGAACCCGAGGTAGGCGTCCTGCGCCGGCCGGGCCTTGAGGTGGCCGAAGCTGCTGTCGGTGTACTCGCGGTACAGGCACTTGACGTAGGTGGACCCGATCCGCGCCGGCCCACGCTTGACGAACACGTCGGCCACGTCGTCGAACGCCTTGCCCGTGACCTGGTTGCGCCCGGTCGGCGCGTAGTCCCAGGTGACCTCGTCCGCGCCGAGGTAGTAGGTGCGCACGACGCCCGTGGGGTGGAAGGCCGAGCCGCCCACCGAGCGCCAGTAGTCGTCCCCGCTCAGCGACCCGGCCGCCGGGGCGGGGGCCGTCATGGAGTGCCCGGTATGCGCGGTGCCCGCCTCCGCGGTCCCCGTCACGAGGCCGAGGGCCAGGGACGTGACCAAGGTGCCGCTGGAACCCACGGCGACCCGCCGCCATACCCGTCTGGGGTTGCCCCGCACGACCAGCACCACGGACAGGACCCACACCATCGCCAGGGCGGCGACAACCAGTGCCTTCATGACCAACCTCGTTCCAGCGCTGCCGATCCACGCCCCGCCTGACTGCGATGGTGGCGCTCACAGCGGACTCACAGGTCCGCCGATGGGGTGAGGGCACCTGCCGCAACCGCCGGACGGTGCGAGCGGGTCAGTGCGCCCGGGACGAACGGCACTGCGGGCGCGACGTCGCCCGGGCCTAGCGTCAGGTCGAGGCCCCGAGCCCGCGGGAGGTGCGATGTCCCGGTCCAACGCCGAGGCGGCGCAGATGCTGCAGGAGTACGCCGACCTGCTGGCCATCTCCGGGGGCGACGCGTTCAAGGTGCGCGCCTACGAGAAGGCCGCCCGCGCGGTGGAGGGGCACCCGGTCGACATCTCGGGCCTGGACGAGCGCGGCATGGACACGATCCCCAGCGTGGGCACCCACCTCGCGCACAAGCTCGTGGAGTTCTTCGCGACCGGGTCGGTGGAGGAGCTCGACGAGCTGCGTGCCCGGGTGCCGGCCGGCCTGCGCACGCTGCTGTCGGTGCCGGGGCTGGGGCCCAAGCGGGCGAACCAGGTTTACCAGGAGCTGGGCATCACCTCGATGCGCGAGCTGCTCGACGCCCTGCACGAGCACCGGCTGCGCGGGCTGCCCGGCTGGGGGGAGCGCAGCGAGACCAACCTCGCCGAGGCCATCGCGGAGGCCCACGCCGGGGTCGGACGGATCCAGGTCGGCGTCGCGCTGGCCCTGGCCGAGGAGCTGCTGGCGTCGCTGACCGCGCTGCCCTCGGTGCGCCGGGCGACGTACGCCGGGTCGCTGCGCCGGATGCGTGACACGGTCGGCGACGTCGACCTGCTCGTGGCCTCCGACGACCCCCGCGAGGTGGGCGACGCCTTCTGCGAGCACCCGCTCGTCCGGCGGGTGCTCGCGCACGGCCCCACGAAGTCCTCGGTGGTGACGACCAAAGGGGTCCAGGTGGACCTGCGGGTCATCGACCCGGCGACCTGGGGTGCGGCGCTGCTCTACTTCACCGGCTCCAAGGCGCACAACATCCGGGTCCGGGAGCTGGCGGTGCGTGCGGGACTCAAGCTCTCGGAGTACGGGCTGTTCCGCGTGGACACCGGTCAGGCGCTCGTGGCCGACACCGAGGAGGGCATCTATGCCCGGCTGGGCATGCCGTGGGTGCCGCCGACGCTGCGCGAGGACCGCGGCGAGGTCGAGGCGGCGCTGCGCGGCGAGCTGCCGCGGCTGGTCGAGGTCGGGGACCTGCGCGGCGACCTGCACGTGCACACCAACCTCACCGACGGGGTCGCCTCGCTGGAGGTGATGGTGGCGGCCGCCCGGGCCCGGGGCCACACGTACGTCGCGATCACCGACCACGCCCCGGACCTGTCGATGCAGCGGATGACGGCGGACAAGGCGCTGGCGCAGCGGGCCCGGATCCACGACCTGGAGCGGACGGCCGGCATCACCGTGCTGCACGGGACCGAGCTGAACATCGGCCCGGACGGGTCGCTGGACTGGGAGGACCACTTCCTCGCCGGCTTCGACGTCGTGGTCGCCTCGGTGCACTCGCACTTCCGCCAGCCCCGGGACGTCATGACCGCCCGGGTCATCCGTGCCATCGAGAACCCGCACGTCAACGTCATCGGCCACCCGACCGGACGCAGCATCGGGCACCGCCCGCCGGTCGACCTCGACTTCGACGCCGTGCTGGCGGCGGCCGCCCGGACCGGGACGGCGCTGGAGGTGAACAGCTTCCCCGACCGGCTGGACCTCGACGACGAGCACGTGCGCCGGGCCCGCGACGCCGGGGTGCTGCTGGCGATCTCGACCGACGCGCACGCCGTGCCGCACCTGGACTACCTGCGCTTCGGGGTGGCGACGGCCCAGCGGGGGTGGGCCGGGCCGGCGCAGGTGGTCAACACCTGGTCGCTGGCGCGGCTGCGCCGGTTCCTCGCCAAGGACCGGGCGGCCGTCGTCGGCGGGGCGGGGCTCTGACGTGCTCACGCTGGCCCTGGCCGGTGACACGATGCTCGGCCGCGGCGTCGCCGACCACCTCGTGGACCACCCGGTGGCGAGCCTGTTCGGCCCGCGCCTGCTGGAGCTGGTGGACGGGACCGATGGCGTGCTGCTCAACCTCGAGTGCTGCGTCTCCGCGCGCGGGACGCCCTGGCCGCAGCGGGTCTTCCACTTCCGGGCCCCGCCGCAGGCGATGGACGCCCTGACCCTGCTGCGGGTGCGCTGCGTGACCCTGGCCAACAACCACGCCCTCGACTTCGGGCCCGAGGCGCTGGAGGACACGCTGGACCTGCTGGCCGGGGCGGGCATCGCGGTCGCCGGCGCGGGGCGGGACGAGGCTGCCGCCCGGGAGCCGGCGCACCTGGCCGTCGCCGGCCAGCCGGTGACCGTCGTGGCGGTGACCGACCACCCCGCGGAGTACGCCGCCGGGGCGCAGCGCCCGGGGGTGGCCTTCGCCGACCTGCGCGCCGGCGTCCCCGGGTGGCTGACCCGACGGCTGCAGGACTCGGTCGGGGTCGGCCCGGTCGTCGTCTCCCCGCACTGGGGTCCGAACATGACCAGCGAGCCGCCGCCGCACGTCCGGGCCTGCGCGTCGGTGTTCGTGCGTGCAGGGGCGAGCCTGGTCGCCGGCCACTCGGCGCACGTCTTCCACGGCGCCGCCCCGCCGGTCCTGTTCGACCTCGGTGACTTCCTCGACGACTACGTGGTCGATGCCCGGCTGCGCAACGACCTCGGCGTGCTGTGGCTGGCGACCTTCGACGGCCCGCGCCTCGCCGGGGTCGAGGCGGTCCCGCTGCGGCTGCGGTTCGCCCACACCGAGCTCGCCACGGGCGACGACGCCCGGTGGGTGCGCCACCGGTTGCGCCGGGCGTCCGCCGCGCTCGGGACGCAGGTCAGCGAGGGGGAGCGGGGCTGGTCCCTGACGCTCGCCTGAGGGGTCAGGACTTCAGGGCGTCAGGCGCCGCGGCCGGACGCGCGGGTGCGGCGCGAGGCGGCGTCGGGGCACGCCCGCAGGACCTCGATCATCCCGGAGCGGAAGAACTCCAGGGCGTCCTCGGGCTCGAGGACCATCTCCTGCCAGTGGGTGGTCAGGAGCTCGTCGCGGTACTTGGTGGTGCGGACGTGGATCTTGCCGTCGTCACCGAGGCGGACCCGTCGCCGCACGCTTCGTTGTGCGCTCACGCAAGGATCGTGTCAGCCACGCGGTCGCCCGCGCAGGGACCTCCGACCCCTGCCCGGTATGCCGTGCGTCTCACCCGCCGCCGGCTCAGGGGCGGGTCGGGCTGAGCCGGTCGAGCTCCTCGGTGAGCCGGCGGCGCAGGTGCTCGTGCTGCGGGCCGACCGCGGTGGCCGGGTCGCTCCAGCGCTCGCGCGGGTAGAGCCACACCGGGCCGGGGACGATCTCCGGCGGCTCCCAGTCGTAGCGCGGCCAGACGTGGGCGTGCAGGAAGGCGTCGGTGTTGCCCAGGATCTCCAGGTTGACCCGACGGAAGGCAGGGTCCAGCTCCCGGCAGACGGTCTCGACGGCCTCGCCGAGCCGGTCCATGTCGGCGAGGTAGGCCAGGCGCCGCTCCCGCGGGAGGTCGGTGAGCCGGTCGACCGCCGGGTCGTCGGCGAGCAGGACGCAGTAGCCGGGCAGGAACTGCGGGTCGCCGATCACGGCGAAGCCGGCGTCCATCCGTCGCAGCACGGTCGGATTCTCCCCACGCAGGGCGGAGCCGATCCTGTCCTGGCGCCAGTCAGCGGTCATGCGCCGGGACGCTATCCCACTGCTGTCCGTGCGTCGCGGCAGATCATGTCCGGCGCGGTGTCCGTTGCGGCGTCTAGGTTCTGGGCCCATGGGTGACTTCGTTGACGCGCTGGGCGTGCAGGTGCACCACGAGGTGCAGGGGCCGAAGGCCGGGGCGGGGGTGCCGACCGCGGTGCTGCTGCACGGCTTCTCCCCGGACCTGCGGCTGATGACCGGCTGCTTCGAGCCGGTCTTCGCGCACCGGCCGCACTGGCGGCGCATCTACCTCGACCTGCCGGGCATGGGCCGCACCGCCGCCCCGGAGTGGGTGGGCAGCACCGACGACGTCTTCCGCGTCGTGCAGGCGGCGGTCGCCGCGCTGGTCCCCACCGGCCCGTATGCCGTGTGCGGGGAGAGCTTCGGCGGTTACCTCGCGCGCGGGCTGGCCGCCGCGCACCCCGACCGGGTGGAGGGACTGGCCCTCGTCGCCCCGATGGTGGTCGCGGAGCACGCGGACCGGGACGTCCCGCCACACCAGGTGCTGCACCGCGACGAGGCGTTCATGGCGAGCGTCGGGGGCGGCGGCGCGGACTTCAAGGAGATCGCCGTGGTGCAGGACGCCGGGACGTGGCAGCGCACGCAGGAGGAGGTGGTGGTCGGCCTCGAGGCGGCCGACCCAGCGGCGCTGGAACGCATCCGCCAGTCCTACGCCGGCAGCTTCCCGCTCGACGGCGAGGCGCCGTTCGACCGGCCGGCGCTGTTCGTCACCGGTCGGCAGGACAGCTCCACCGGCTACCGCGACCTGTGGCACGTGCTGGAGCGCTACCCGCGGGCGACCTTCGCCGTCCTCGACCGGGCCGGGCACAACGTCCAGATCGAGCAGCCCGCGGTCTTCGAGGCGCTGGTCCACGAGTGGCTGGACCGGGTCGAGGAGTCGCGAAAGGCATTGGAGGCCGGCCGGATCGGCGGGTAGCGTCGCGTGCCGTGATCATCCGCGAGGCGACGGCCCAGGACTGGCCCGGCATCTGGCCGTTCTTCCAGCAGATCGTGGCGGCCGGGGAGTCCTACGCCTTCCCCCTGGACCTCGACCTCGACACGGCCAGGCCGTGGTGGATGGAGCAGCCGCCGGGCCGCACCGTCGTGGCCGTCGAGGGTCAACGCGTCCTGGGCTCGGCCAAGATGGGGCCCAACCGCCCCGGCCGGGGGTCCCACGTCGCGACCGCGAGCTTCATGGTGGACCCGGCGGCCACCGGCAGGGGAGTCGGCCGCGCGCTCGGCGAGCACGTGCTGGCCTGGGCGAGCGCCGAGGGCTACCGCAGCATGCAGTTCAACGCCGTCGTCGAGACGAACACCCCGGCGGTGGCCCTGTGGAAGGCGTTGGGGTTCGCCGTGATCGGCACGGTGCCGGAGGCCTTTGACCACCCACGTCACGGCCTCGTGGGGCTGCACGTGATGCACCGCCAGCTCCGGCCGTAGCCGCGAGGCGTTGAGCACGATCACCTGGGTCGGCACGCCGGTCACCCTAGGATGCGCGGAGCCGTGGTGCGTGGCGTCCGGCTGGTGTCGGTCCGGTGAGGAGGGTGGCGATGAGCGAACCAGTCGTCGGCTCCGACTGGCCTGTGCCACAAGGGTTCCGGGACCGTGCCGACACCCCTGAACGCGCCCGGTGGCTGGAGCGGCTGCCGGGGGTCGCGGCCGGGCTGGCCGACCGGTGGGACCTGACCCGCGACGGTGCGCCGATGAGCGGCTTCCTGTCCACCGTCTGGCCGGTGCGCGACGCTGCCGGGCGGCCGCTGGTGCTGAAGGTCGGCTGGCGGGAGCCGGGCACCGACGGAGAGGTCGCGGCGCTGCGGGCCGCCCCGGACGGGCCCATGGTGGAGCTCGTGGCCGACGACGCCGACCTGGGAGCCCTTCTCCTGCAACGGCTCGACCCGGCTCGCTCGCTGGAGGACCATCCTGACGTCGACGAGGCGTGTGGCGTGATCGGCGACCTCGTGGCGCGGGTGTGCTCCGTGCCGGCGCCCCGAGGTGTGCGCCCGATGGCCGAGGAGGTCGAGCGCATCACCGCCAGCATCGAGGAGCACCGCCCAGGGTCGGGGTGGCTGCCCACCGCGGTGGTGGACCGGGCCGTGGCCACCCTGGCGGACCTCCACGCCGAGCTGGACGGGCGTGAGGGGCTGCCGCTCGTCCATGGCGACTGCCACTTCCTCAACGTGCTGCACACGTTGCCCGGTGAGCCGCCGGCATGGGTGGCCATCGACCCGCTGCCGGTCGCCGGCCGGCCCGAGTGGGAGGTGGTGGCTCCGCTGCGCAACCGCTGGGCGGATGCCCTCGCGACCGGTGACCCCGACCGGGCGCTGCGTCGCCGGGTCGACGTCCTCTGCGAACCGGCGGGGATGGACCGGGGCCTGGCGCGGGCCGTCGCCCAGGCCGCCGCCGTCGACAACCTGCTCTGGCTGCTGCCGCGGGACCCTGAGCACATGTTCGTCGCGCCCTACGGCGTCATCGCCCACTGGGAGGACTGAGGTGCTCGCCGCCTTCCTGCCCATCTGGGCGCTCACGCTGCTCGGCTACCTCGCCGGCCGCTACCGCCTGCTCGGTGGCGAGGACGCCGACCGGGTGCTCGGCAGCTTCGTCTTCCACCTGGCGATGCCGGCCGCGCTGTTCACCTCGCTGTCCCGGACGCCGCTGTCGGTCAGCGGACCGGGCATGGTCGCGTTCGCGGCCAGCACCGTGTGCGTGATGGCGGCCGGCTTCCTGCTCAGCCGCCGGGTGTTCGGGCGCAAGGAGGGGGAGTCCACGATCGGCGGGATGGCCGCCGGCTACGTCAACTCCGCGAACCTCGGCATACCGGTCGCGCTGCACGTGCTCGGCAACGCCTCCTTCCTCACCGGCGTGCTCCTCTTCCAGGTCCTCGTGGTCACGCCGGTGATCCTTGTGCTGCTGGATCGCTCGGCCGACCGGAGGGCCCTGCACCCGACGCGGCTGCTGACCCTGCCGCTGCGCAACCCCGTGATCATCGGGCTGGCAGCCGGGGCGCTGTGCTCGGCCTTCGGCTGGCGGGCGCCGCAGGTGGTGGCCGGCCCGCTGGCGCTGCTGGGCGCGGCCGCCGTGCCCACCGCGCTCATCGCGCTGGGCCTCTCGCTCACCGTCCGCGGGCCGGCGCTGCACGGGGAGGGCCGCCAGGTCCTGACCCTGTCGACGCTGAAGCTGCTCGCCCAGCCGCTGCTCGCCTGGGCGGTGGGTCTGGCCCTGGGGCTGGGGCGGGGCGAGCTGTTCGCCCTCGTGGTCTGCGCCGCGCTCCCGACCGCGCAGAACACCTACATCTTCGCCCGCGAGTACGGCCAGGGCGCCGCCGTCGCGCGGCGGACCGTGGTGGTCACCACGGCCGTCTCGATGGGCACCCTCGCCCTGGCGGCCTGGGCGCTGGGCTGAGCCCGGCGCTGAGCCCCGGCCGCACGGCATACCGGCGTTGCTCGTAGGTTCGTGGCGGTGAGCCCGGGCGCGTCCCGGGGCCCGACGCCACGACCCTGTGACCAACGTGAGGACCTGCACATGCCCGCCGTGGAGAACGTCACCGGCCCGATCGCCTACCACGCGGAGGGGCCGGTGTGGTCGCCCTCGTGGGGCGGTCTGCGCTGGGTCGACATGACCCGGGGCGACCTGCTCACGCTGCGCGAGCACGGCGTCGACCGGCTGCACGTCGGCGACGTGACCGCGTTCCACCGCCCGCGCCGCCGGGGCGGTTTCGTCGTGGCGCTCGAGCGCTCGCTGGCTCTCTCGGAGACCCCGGACGGGCCGGTCGCCCCGCAGCCCGAGCTGTGGTCCGACCCCGGCGTTCGGTTCAACGACGGCGGCTGCTCCCCGGCCGGCACCCTGTATGCCGGGACGATGGCCTACGACACCGCGCCCGGCCGGGGGTCGCTGTTCCGCGTCGGCGCCGACCTCGCCACGACGACGGTCCTCGACGACGTGACCATCTCCAACGGCATCGCCTGGTCGCCCGACGGCGCGCTGGCCTACTACGTGGACAGCATGACCGGCCGGATCGACGTCTTCGACGACGAGGACGACCGGCTGGTGCGCCGGCGGCCGTTCGTGAATGTCGAGGGCGGCGGCCCCGACGGCCTGACCGTCGACGCCGAGGGTGGCGTGTGGGTGGCCCTGTGGGGCGGCTCGGCCGTGCACCGGTATGACGCGGCGGGCACGTTGAGCGCGGTGATCGAGGTCCCCGCGGCGCAGGTCAGCGCGTGCACGTTCGGCGGCGACGACCTCGGCACGCTGTACGTCACGACGTCGCGGGAGAACCTGCCCGATCACGAGGACCCGCAGGCGGGTTCGCTGTTCGCCGTGCGGCCGGGCGTGACCGGCCTGCCCGTGCTGCCCTTCGCCGGCTGACCCGCCGGCTGATCCCCCGCTGGTCCCCGGCCGACCCGCCGGCAGGGCCGCCCTCAGGGGGCGGCGGGCAGCGCGCGCTTGTGCGCCGTGGCGACGAACGCCCGCTCGATCCGCTCGCGGACGGCCTCGGGCACCTCGCGGCCCTGCAGGTAGTCGTCGATCTCGGCGTAGGTGCAGCCGTAAGCGGTCTCGTCCGGCAGCCCGGGGCGGGCGTCCTCGAGGTCCGCGGTGGGGGTCTTGTGGACCAGGTGGTCCGGGGCGCCGAGGTGGGCGCCGATCGCGCGGACCTGGGTCTTGGTCAGCCCGGCCAGCGGGGTGATGTCGCAGGCGCCGTCGCCGTGCTTGGTGAAGAAGCCCATGACCGCCTCGGCGGCGTGGTCGGTCCCGACGACGAGCGCGCCGAGGTGGCCGGCGAGGGCGTACTGCGCGACCATCCGCTGCCGGGCCTTGATGTTGCCCTTGACGAAGTCGACGCGCCCCGCGTCACTGCCCTCGACCGTGGTGGCAGCGGCCATCGCGTCCGTGGCCGCCTTGATGTCGACCGTGACGACCGCGTCGGCGTCGATGAACGCCAGCGAGTCCTGCGCGTCGGCCTCGTCGGCCTGGGTGCCGTAGGGCAGGCGCACCGCGGTGAACTTCGCCCCCACCGCTGCGCAGGCGAGCTGGCTCAGGCGCCCGGCCGTGCTGGAGTCGATCCCTCCGCTGATCCCCAGGACGTATCCACGGGCACCCGCCTCCCGCAGGTAGCTCGCCAGGAAGTCGACCCGGCGCTGCGCCTCGGCGGCGGCGTCGAAGTCGGCGTCGGCGATGATGCCGAGCTCGTCGCGGATGGCGTCCTGGAGGCTGGTGGTGGCGGGCGCGGTCACGGAAGGAGTCCTCTCGGCGGGGCGGGGTGGTGCGGTGGCCACCTGAGTCTCGCACCGCCCCGGGCGGCACCGGCGACGGGCGTCGGCTCACCCGGCCGAGGGCGTGGTCCCCGCCGCACCGCCCGGCACCGGCGGCACCGGCGGCCCGCCCCGTGCGGAGCGGCCGAACAGCACCCCCGCGACGGCGAGGGCGGCGAGGCCGGCCAGCACGAACGGCCACGGGCTGAGCAGGTCGGCGCAGAACGGCCCCTCCCCGCCGTAGGTGTGGCACACCCGGCCCGGGCCCTCCCGGTTGAACCACGCGAGCAGCAACGGCCCGACGGCGGCTCCGGTCAGCAGGGTGGCGACCGTGCGCGTCCGTCCGGGCCTCGCCCCGACCACCACCGCGCCGGCGACGGCCAGGGGCATGGTGAACAGGCCGATCGACAGGAGGCCGGCGAGGCTGACCAGCCACGCCAGCGCGATCAGCGTCCACAAGGCGATCGAGGTCGCCCTGCTGCGTGGCTCGGTCATGGCCGCCCCCCGGCTGCTGTCCCGGGCCCGTTGGCCCGCGCTCCGAGCATGGCACGGCCGTCGGGCCGCCGGCGGCAGGACCGGGCAGGTGCAGGACCACGGCCCCCCCGCCGGCGTGAGTCGGCCGCACGGACGGTCTCTCCGGGGGTAGCGCGCACGTCGGTATCTGGCCCGCAGGCCAATCCGCTGCCCGGTTTGGCGCCGAACGAGCGGTGTCCGGAAGTTCAGTACGACGTGGGCGGCGCGTGTCGCCCCTCCAGGGAGACAACATGCGTACGACTCACAAGATCGCCGGGATTGCCTTCGGTGCCGCGGCCCTGCTCCCGTTCGGCATGGGGGCCGCCTCGGCCGCCGACGGAAGCGTCAACGCCAACCTGCGACCGGTGGCCCTCAACGGCGTCAACGGGAGCGGCACCGCGATGGTCTCCGTCCACGGCACCACGATCACCGTCACCATGGCCGCCAACGGCCTCCTGCCGAACCAGCCCCACGCTGCGCACATCCACTTCGGCGCCGACGCCCGCCACGAATGCCCCCTGGCCACCGATGACGCCAACAAGAACGGCCACCTCAACACCACCGAGGGGGGGCCGGCCTACGGCCCGGTCGTCGTGTCGCTGACCAAGACCGGTGACACCAGCCCGTCCAGTGCCCTCGCCGTCGACCGCTTCAGCACAGCCCCGGGCGGCAACCTGTCCTACGAGCGGGGCAGCATCAACGTCTCGCCCGAGCTCGCCCAGGCGATCGTCGGCGGCAAGGCTGTCGTGGTCATCCACGGGGTGGACTACAACAAGGACGGCAAGTACGACGGTTCCACCAAGAGCGACCTCAACCCCGCGCTGCCCACCGAGGCGACCGACCCGGCGCTGTGCGGCGCGCTGAGCGCCTTCCCCTCCGGTGGCATGCAGACCGGAGCCGGTGGCGCGACCGGTGGCGTCAACGAGGGACTGCTGGCGCTGGGCGGCGGCGCGCTGATCGCCGCCGCCGGCACGGGGGCCTTCGCGACGCGTCGGGCCCGAGCCAAGGCCTGATGAGCGCCAGCCGCTCGCTCGGTGGCCGCCGCGGTCTGTACACGGCCGTGGCGGCCACCGCCGTGCTCCTGGTGATGGGGGCTGTGGCTCTCGTGCTGGCGTTCCGGGGCTCGGGCGGGCCGCCCCAGCCGACCGCGGCTGACGCCGTGCCGGTGACGTCACGGGCGGCACCCACCGCATCCGCGACACCGGGCGGCTCTGCGCCGGTGGGCAGGCCGGGAGCCACCGCCTCAGCGGCCCCGGATGCACGCGTCGGGGCGTTCCTGCCGGCCTCCGACCCGGTCGGGATCGACATCCCCTCGATCGGCCTGCACAGCCGGGGGATCGTCGGGCTGCACGTCGGGGCCGACGGCACGCTGCAGGCGCCCACCAGCTTCGAGCGCGTGGGGTGGTACACCGGCGGACCGACCCCGGGACAGCTGGGGCCAGCAGTGCTCGGCGGGCACGTCGACAGCAAGAGCGGTCCGGCAGTCTTCTATCGTCTGGGGGAGCTGCACCGTGGAGCTGAGGTCACGGTGACCCGGCGTGACGGCAGTGTGGCGAGGTTCGTCATCGACCGGGTGGGCCGGTTCGCCAAGGCCGCGTTCCCGACCCGGGAGGTCTACGGCAACACGACCAACCGCGCGGAGATCCGCCTCATCACCTGTGGCGGTGCGTTCGACCGTGCCACGGGCCACTACGTCGACAACGTTGTCGCCTTCGGGCACCTGTCCGCCTGAGGTCCGCGCCCGCCTGAGGTCCGCGCCCGCCTGGTCAGCGCGCCTGAGGCACGGGGATCTGCAGCTCGGCCGCCCGGGCGAGCAGCTCGTCCCGGCCGATGGCGTCGGCGCCCGTCGCCGGCACGGTGCAGGCGAAGGCCCCGGCGATCGCCCCGAACAGGCCGCACCGCAGCGGCGGCTCACCGGCCAGCCAGCCGAAGAGGAAGCCCGCCGCGAACGCGTCGCCGGCGCCGTTGGAGTCCACCACCGGTGTGGGCGGCGCGACGGTACGGATGTGCGTGAGCGCGCCGTCGGTGAGCAGCTAGGCGCCCTCGGCCCCGGCGGTGGCGACCACCACCTGCGCGCGCCCCCGCTCGAGGACCTGCCGCATGGTCCGCTCCGGGTCCGCCAGCGCCGTGGTGGACACGAAGACGACGTCCGCGGCCTCGGCGAAGGCGCGGTGGTAGTCCTCCTCGCCGTCCCAGTTGTGCAGGTCGGTGGAGACGGTCAGCCCGGCCTCGTGGAGCGCGGGCAGGGCGAAGGCGCAGGGGTGGGTGATCGAGACGTGCGCGTGACGGCTGGCCGCCGCGAGGGTGCGGACCGTGGCCTCGGGCAGCCGGTCGGCCTCCCGGGAGCGGCTGATGTCGTACAGCGAGAGCCGTCGCCCGTCGGGGCCGACGAGGTTCACCGCGCGCTTCGTGCCGCTGGGTGAGGCGACCTCGGTGAGCGGGATTCCCTTGTCCCTGTGGAGTGCCCGGACCAGGTCGCCCTCGTGGTCGTCCCCGAGCTGGTCGAGGTGGTGGGTGCGCAGGCCCAGGGCGGTCAGCCCGAGGGCGACGAAGTCCCCGGTCTGCCCGGCCCGCATCTCGATCCCGGGCACCATGTAGCTGTCCGCGTAGGGCAGCGGCAGCTGCGGGGCAGGGACGATCGTGTCGACGCCGGCGCCACCCAGGACGAGGACGTCGATGTCGGCAGCGGAGGCAGGACCAGGACGCACGGCCGCGACCCTATCGAGGCCCTGACGTGGCACGATCGTGGTGTGACCAGTCCGCTCGATGAGGAGCAGCGCCTGCGCGACCTCGCGCGGCTGCGCCGGGTCCGGGACCGGATCGACCGCGACTACGCCCAGCCGCTGGACGTCGAGGCGCTCGCGCGCGGTGTGCACATGTCCTCCGGCCACCTCAGCCGGCAGTTCAAGCTGGCCTACGGCGAGTCGCCCTACGGCTACCTGATGACCCGGCGCATCGAGCGCGCGATGGCGTTGCTCCGCCGGGGTGACCTCAGCGTCACCGAGGTCTGCTTCGCGGTCGGCTGCCAGTCCCTGGGCACCTTCAGCACGCGGTTCACCGAGCTGGTCGGGATGCCGCCGAGCACCTACCGGCAGCAGACCGCCGGTGTGGTGGCGGAGACGCCGTCGTGCGTCACGAAGCAGGTGACCAGACCGGTCAGGAATCGAGAAGCCCTGGCCCCGGAGCTCCACCTAGCCTGAGCGGCATGGACATCACCATCCGCTGGACCTTCCTCCCGCACGAGGACCCGGAAGCCTCCCTGGCCTTCTACCGCGACACCCTCGGCTTCGAGGTCCGCAACGACGTCGGCGCCGGCACCATGCGCTGGATCACCGTCGGCCCGCCCGACCAGCCCGGCACCTCCATCGTCCTGTCCCCGCCCGCGGTCGACCCCGGCATCACCGACGACGAGCGCCGCACCATCCGCGAGATGATGGCGAAGGGCACCTACGCCACGCTCGTCCTCGCCACCAAGGACCTGGACGAGACGTTCGCGAAGCTGGCGGACAGTGGCGCCGAGGTCATCCAGGAGCCGACCGACCAGCCGTACGGCGTGCGCGACTGCGCGTTCCGCGACCCGGCGGGCAACCACCTGCGCATCAACGAGCTGCGCTGAGCCGTCCGGCACGACCCCCTCTCAGGGGTATGCCGCGTCGCCTCCCCTACCGGTCGCGCACCGAGGAGTCCCAGCGCCAACCCTCGCGACGGGGGCGGTCGCCGAGCGGGGCACGTTCGGTGCACCACAGCAGCACCTCGGACGGGGCCCCCTCCGGCGCGTCGGGGAACAGCCGCAGCAGCGCCTGGCGGCTGAGCTCGGCCGGCGGTTCCCCACGCGATGGCGAGCCCGGACCCTGAAGTTCGCCTCCCATGGCGCCGGGTGGCCGATCCACGCCGAGAACCTGGCCGCGTACTTCGCCGGCCGTGAGCCCGGCGACGCCGGCGCGCGGTGGGGTGAGCTCGTCCCGGCATTCCAGGAGCTGGCCGCCAACATGGGCCACGCGCTGCGCGCTGTCCCCGCCGACCGCAAGGCGCCTCGGGCTCAGCCGGCGACGACCGTGAACACCTGCCGCATGCCGCTGGCGTAGTGGTTCGGCAGGTTGCACAGGAGCTCGTAGCGGCCGGGTGCGAGTGTCAGGGTCACCCAGCCGGTCGTGCCCGCGCGGATGCCCTCACCGGCTCCGGAGGCGCAGGAGCTCGAGACCTCGCCGCGGCTTCCCCGTTCATCGATCTTGCCGTCCGGGCCGGGGACACGCTGCCCGGCTGACGTCCCGGCAGCCAGGGGCATGACGACGACCTCGTGGGTGCGCCAGCCCATGTTCCGGGCGACGAAGCTGACCTGGCCGGCGCGGACGGTGGCGGGAAACGCCCGCAGCATCATGTGCGAGCCGGGCGGGGCGCTCGGCCCCGCCATCTGCATCATGCCCATGTCGCCAAGCATCACGTCGACCCGGCTCCCGGGCAGGTTGGAGGGGGCAGAGCAGCTCACGGTGGAGAAGTGGTAGCCGGAGACCGTGCCCATCATGGGGGTGCCCTGGCCCATCCCCATGCCCCGGCCCATGCCCTGGCTGCCGGCGGTGGAGCACCCGGCGAGCACCAGCCCGGAGATGGCGACAGCGATCGCCGTGGTCACCGTGGTCGGCCTCGTCCTCATGCCCTGAGCCAACGCCGCCGGAGGGCTGGTGGGCAGAGTCGTTCGCCCCGGGCCAGACGTCCTTTCGTCGGCGATCCGCAGGCGGCACCCGGGCTCAGGCGTGGTGGGACGCTTCGTGTTCGCGGTGGCCCGGGGCCTCGAGCTGGAAGGTGCAGTGCTCGACGTCGAAGTGGCCGGCCAGGCACTGCCCGAGCTGGTCCAGCACCCGGCCGCCACCGCCGTCGGCGAGGGCATCGTCGGCGACGACGATGTGCGCGGAGAGCACGGGCAGGCCGCTGGTGATGGTCCAGGCGTGCAGGTCGTGCACGTCCAGGACGCCGGGGGTGTCGGTGATGTGCTGGCGGACCTCGGTCAGGTCGACCCCCTTGGGGGTGGCCTCCAGCAGGACGTCGACGGCGTCGCGCAGCAGGGCCCAGGTGCGCGGCAGGATCATGAACCCGATGACCACGGAGGCGATGGCGTCGGCCTGGAGGAAGCCGGTCAGGCGGATGACGATGGCGGCGACGATGACGGCCGCGGAGCCGAGCAGGTCACCCAGGACCTCCAGGTAGGCCCCGCGGACGTTCAGGGACTCCGCCTGCCCACCACGCAGCAGCAGCAGGGAGCCGGTGTTGGCGACCAGGCCCACGACGGCCACGAGCAGCATCACCCCGGTGGAGACCTCCGGGGGCGAGGTGAACCGCCGGACCGCCTCGATGAGCACGTACCCGGCGACGGCGAACAGCAGAAGCGCGTTGACCACGGCCGCGAGGATCTCGAAGCGCTGGTAGCCGAAGGTGCGCTCCGGGGTGGCGGGGCGAGCGGCGAACGCGGCGGCCAGCAGGGCCAGTCCCACCCCGGCGGCATCGGTGAGCATGTGGCCGGCATCGGCCAGCAGGGCCAGGGAGCCGGAGACCAGGCCACCGATGACCTCCGCGATCATCACGGTCACGGTGATCGCGAGGACGCCGAGCAGCCGCTTGCGGTGGGCGCCGGTGGCGGTGCCGTGGGAGTGGTCGTGTCCGGCGCCCATCAGGGGTTGCTCCGTCCGTCGCCGAAGGTGGGGCACAGCACCACCGCGTCACCGGTCGCCGCCAGCAGCTTCTCCGCCGCAGACAGCAGCGCGAACAGCTCCGGATGGGCCAAGGAGAACATCGACGCCCGACCCTGCGGCCGAGAGGTCACCAGGCCGCAGTCCCGCAAGCACGCGAGATGCGCCGACACCGTCGACTGCGCCAGCCCCAGGTGCTCCGTCAGGTCCCGCACCCGGTGCTCACCCAGAGCCAGGTGCTGCACGATCGCCAGCCTGGCCGGGTCACCCAGGCTCCGGAACATGCACGCCGCCGCCGACAGCGCGGAACCCTCGTCCGGATCGGTATTCGCGGCGGGCCTCACCACCTGCTGTTTCATCGCCACCCGACGATGCTATCGGCCGGCCGAGCGCCTTCGGCACGCGACTGCAACCACGCCGGGCTCGTCCGTCGACGGAGGCAGCGTGGGCGGTGACGGGACGGTCGCTCCCGCCATGAGTCGCGCCGATTGCTGGCGACGCGTCCAGCCCGCGACCTCCGACGATCGGGACCGCAAATCAGGCGTAGTGTCGAAGACAGTCAGAGCCCAGTCAGGGAACAGGCACTGCTTCGCGGTGGCCAAGGGCAGGGCCGGCGCAGAACCTACTCATGGCGCTGCATCATGTATCGCAACACGCATTCCTGGTCACGGGAGCAAACGTGGCCGCCCGCCCCAGTCTCCGTCTCCCACACCCGGCGCTTCCTGCGCGAGACGCTGGACCTGTGGGGCCTCCAGACGCTCGGCGATCCGGCCGCGGTGGTTCTCAGCGAGCTGGCAACCAACGCGGTGATACACGCCGGCACCGACTTCACCGTTCGGCTCTCGACCTCAGGGAAGCAGAAGCTGCGCCTCAGCGTGACCGACGGATCGACTCACATGCCACGACGGGCGAGGAACCGTCACGCCACCACCGGACGAGGCCTCCAGCTGATCGACGGCCTGAGCACCGAATGGGGTGCCATGCTCCACGGCGTGGAGGGCAAGACCGTCTGGGCCCTGCTGAGCTCTGGCCACGTACTCGACAACGACATCCCAGAGGCGGTGGACAGTCCTGAGGTCCTCGCCCGGCGCCCGGTCACAGCGAGCCTGTCTGCTCACCCCTCGAGCCGCCGACCCGACGCCGCAGCATCCGGCGGACCTCCGAGCCGGTCAAGCCCCCAGCCCGCCGGTGGGGAGCGCGTGGCCTTCTCGAGTCGTCGGACACGACCCCGCTCGACCAGACAGGGGGATGCCGGGAGCAGGGTCGTGCCACTTCACACGCTAGGCGGCTGAACCGTCCCCCTTGGGGGACATTGGTCCACCATCAGCGGCCCCGCCGTCGACGGTGGCGAAGACCAGGCCGCCGCAGTGAGGGCACTGGGCCACCACACGCGGGGTTGGAACACAAAACCGCAGGTCAGAGGGAATCTGACCTGCGGTTTTCGGTGGTGGCCAGGGGCGGGGTCGAACCGCCGACCTTCCGATTTTCAGTCGGACGCTCGTACCAACTGAGCTACCTGGCCTTGGCAATGCATTCGCGGTGGCCCGAGCCTGCAGGACTGCAGGGGAGCGCATCCGCGACGGCACGAGGATAGCCCATGCGAGGCAGTGCCGCCGACGCCGGGGGAGAGGGCCGCTCAGCGCAGGAGCTGCGGGCCGGCCACCGCAGGTCGAGGGGCGCGGTCACCCCCGGACGATGGGCTGGCCTCCGCCGGTTGGCGGAGGCTCACAGCATCCTCACGGGGAGACCATCGTGGCGGCACGATCCGGAGGGGGTGTGGGCGCGATGATGACCGAGGTGGCGGAGCAGCGCCGCGCCGAGGGGAGGGCCCTGCGCCGGGAGGTGTCGCGTGGTGCCCACGCCGCCTGGCGACCCCCGCACGGACGGCAGGACCCGGTCGAGGCCGTCGTCGAGGACGAGTGGGGCCGGATCCCGGAGCTGCTGCCGGAGCGGCACCGGCGGATGGCCCAGTCCCCGTTCGCCTTCTTCCGCGGGTCGCCCGCCCTGATGGCCGCCGATCTTGCGTCCACGCCGGCGACCGGCATCGAGGTCCAGCTCTGCGGTGATGCTCACCTGTCCAACTTCGGCACGGTGGCCTCCCCCGAGCGGCGGCAGGTCTTCGACCTCGTCGACTTCGACGAGACGATGCCCGGCCCCTGGGAGTGGGACGTCAAGCGCCTCGCGGCCAGCGCCGTCCTCGCCGCACTGGACAACGGACTCGGCACCGGCGTGGGGAGGGCGGCCGCGGTCCGCTCGGTCCGCGCATACCGGGAAGCGACGGCCGACTTCGCCAGCCGCCCCGCGCTCGACGTCTGGTACGCCCAGCTCGCCCTGCCGGACCTGCGCGCACTCGCGCGCCGCCACGGGCGCCGGCGGGTCGACGAGCGAGCGGTCGCGGCGCGCAGGCGGACCAGCGAACGGGCGCTCTCGCGGCTGACCGAGGTCGTCGACGGCCGGCGGCGGCTGCGCCACGAGCCGCGGCTGCTCCTCCCTGCCCGGGAGCTGGTCACGGACAACCCGGCCGAGGTCATGCGCGAGGTCCGGGCGCACTTCGGCGGCTACCTGGCCGCCTTGCCGGTCGACCGTCGCCGCCTGGCGACGCGGTTCGCGTTCCGCGACCTCGCCCTCAAGGTCGTCGGCGTGGGCAGCGTCGGGACCCGCTGTTACGTCGTCCTCCTCGAGGGGGTGGACCGCGGGGAGGCCCTGCTGCTCCAGGTCAGGGAGGCGGGGCCGTCGGCCCTGGCGCCGCACCTGCCGGCCGAGCCGGTCACCCACGAGGGTCAGCGGATCGTCGAGGGGCAGCGGCTGCTGCAGGCCGCCTCCGACCTCTTCCTCGGCTGGTCCGCGGGCTCGACGCCCACGAGGCCGCAGCACTACTGGCGCCAGCTGCCGGACCTGAAGGGCTCGGCCGACGTCGGCGCGCTGGACGCCAAGGGCCTGCTCGACTTCGCCGGGGTCTGCGGCTGGACCCTGGCGCACGCCCACGCCCGCTCCGGCGACGCCGTCGCGGTCACCGGCTACCTCGGCAACGGCGCCTCGTTCGACGAGGCGGCCGGCGACTTCGCCGTGGCCTACGCCGGCCAGGCCGTCGCCGACCACGCCGCGTTCGTCGCCGCGGTCGCCGACGGCCGGCTGGAGGCCGCGGAGGAGTGAGCCGTCAGAGAGCGGACGGCACCGGCGCCGCCTCGCGGTTCGGCGCGAGGCGCTCCCGACGCTCCACCAGACGGCGGGTGACCCCGCTGTATGCCGCGGGGTCCAGTGGCATGAGCCACTGGAGTGCGCGCCGGGCCGGGCCCACGTTCAGGCCGGTGTCGTCGAGCACCTCGTCGATGTTGTGCAGCGAGAAGGGAATGATGTTCGTGCCGCGGGCGTGGTGGCCGTCGGTGCGCTCCTCCATCCACGCGAGGCGCCCCTGCACGGTCGTGCGGCGCTCCTCCAGCGGCGGCAGCTCGTGGCCGCCGATGAGCAGGTCGGCGATCCACACCGCCGCCATCTCGGCGCCGAGCGGGCTGAAGAACGAGGAGTTGTAGCCGGAGAAGAACAGCCGCGGCACGGTCAGCGGCTGGATCTGGCGCCACAGCTGGAAGTTGCCGCGCTCGTCGGTGATCCGGCGCTGCACGTCGGCGTCGAGGAACGGCACCTCCTGGCGGAAGCCGGTGGCGCAGACGAGGACGTCGGCGGGGAGGACCTCACCGTCGCTGAGCTCGACGTGCGGGCGGCCGTCCTTCTCCAGGAGGCGCTCGACGACGCGGTCGCGGCGGACCTCGATGGTGCCGGCGCCGACGCGCTCGTAGAAGCCGTCGGTCGTCAGCGAGACGGTGCTGCGGGCGATGTCCTCGAACGTCCCGTCGGGCACCAGGCCGAGCCGCTCCAGGCCGAGCTGGCGGGTGGCGACCGACTGCACGCTGCCGAGCATCCGGCGGCGCACGCCGTCGCCGGCGCCGTGCAGGAAGGCCTCGAACCCGGTCGGCCGGATCCAGCGGAACAGCGCCTCCCCGAGCCGGGTCAGCATGAGGTACTTGTAGTTGAGGACGCCCTGCAGCCTCGTCGGCATCTTCCACAGCAGCTGCCGCGCCACGACGGTGGTGCTCGTCGCGACGTCACTGACGGGCACCGCGACGTCGCAGGCCGACTTGCCGTAGCCGAGGACCACGACGTCCCGCCCGCGGGCCTCCTCGACGTCGTGGATCTCACCGGGGGCGCAGACCCGGCCACCGGCGGCGCGGAACTCCTCCAGCCCGGGCAGCGGCGGCACCTTCGGCGTGGAGAAGATCCCGTTGGCCACGACCATCTGCTCGAACGTCTCGATGGTGAACTGACCGTCGGGGCCCCGGGAGGCGATCTCCCACGAGCCGCCGTCCTCGGCCAGGGAGGCGCGGGTGACCTCGGTGCCCAGGCGCAGGCAGCCCGCCAGGTCGAACCGCTCGACGTAGGACTCGAGGTAGGACTGCACCTGCTCCCCGCTCGGCCACTCCGGGAACGAGCGCGGCATCGGGTGGTCCGAGAGCCGGTAGGAGCCCTTGTTGTTCTGCGTGCGCAGCCCCGGGTAGCGCCGCGTCCGGCTCCACACCCCGCCGACGTCGGGCGCCTTCTCGAGGACGACGACGTCGAAGCCGACCTGGCGCAGGACCTTGGCCGTGCTCAGGCCGGCGAACCCGGCGCCGATGACCGCGATTGTCACGATGACCTACCTCGGGGCAGACAGAGGGGGACGGTGACAGGGACCGGTCGGCCGCGGCGGCGCAGCGCAGGAGGGGTGTCCGGTTTGTCGGGTTGGCCGAGCCTATCGTTGATGCATCAAGCAGGTCGCAACGATGTGGTCTCGGGCCCCCGGCAGACGAAGAACGCCGCCCCCCGTGTGGGGAGCGGCGTCCTTGGTCCTACTCGAGCGACCCCGACCGGGCTCGAACCGGCGACCTCCGCCGTGACAGGGCGGCGCGCTAACCAACTGCGCTACGGGGCCTTGGTGATGCCATGTTACTGCGTATCCCCAACGGGATTCGAACCCGTGCTACCGCCGTGAAAGGGCGGGGTCCTAGGCCGCTAGACGATGGGGACCTGGGATCTTCCGACCTGTCAGGACCCCCGCCGCTGTCGAGCGACCAGCTCGGATCCGTCGAGGACTCGTGAAGCATAGGGGAGGAGCGCCCCGATCTCCAAAACGGGCGACACGGGTCGATCCCGGCACTGCCGGAGGCGCGGATCGAGCTGCCCGTGAGCCCGTTCGGCAGCGACCCGTCAGCCGGCGGGTGAGGTCACGGCTTCGCCCACGCCAGCAGCCGGTCGACCTCCCAGGTGTTGACGATCCGCTCGACCGGCACGCCGAGGCGCTGGGCCCGCTCGCACCCGTAGGCCAGGAAGTCCAGCTGCCCCGGCGCGTGGGCGTCGCTGTCGATCGAGAACAGGCAGCCCTCCTCCACGGCCATCGCGAGCAGGTCGTCCGGCGGGTCGGCCCGCTCGGGCCGGGAGTTGATCTCGACCGCGACGTCGTGCTCCGCGCACGCCGCGAACACCGCCGCGGCGTCGAAGCTGCTCTGCTCGCGCGTCCCCCGCTCGCCCTCGACGAGCCGGCCGGTGCAGTGCCCCAGGACGTTGACCCGCGGGTTCGACACCGCGGTGACCATCCGCCTGGTCATCGGCCCGGCGTTCATCTTCAGCTTGGAGTGCACCGAGGCGACGACGACGTCGAGCCTGCCGAGCATCTCGGGCGTCTGGTCGAGCTCGCCGTCGTCGAGGATGTCGACCTCGATCCCCTTGAGCAGCCGGAAGCTGCCGTCGAGGTGCTCGTTGACCGCGTCGATCACCCCGAGCTGCTTGGTGAGCCGCTCGACGGACAGGCCGTTGGCCACCCTCAGCCGCGGCGAGTGGTCGGTCAGCACGAGGTAGTCGTGGCCCAGCTCCATCGCGGTCACCACCATCTCCTCGATGGGGGACCCGCCGTCGGACCAGTCGGAGTGGCAGTGCAGGTCGCCGCGCAGCGCCGCCCGCACGTCCTCCCCGCCCGTCACCAGGGGCCCGGAAGCCTTGTCCTCCAACGACTTCAGGTATGCCGGGACCTCACCTCCCAGCGCCTCCCGGATAACCGCCTCGGTCGCCGACCCGATGCCGGGCAGGTCGGTCAGCGTGCCGACCTCGGCGCGGCTGCGCAGCTCCTCGGGGTCGGTCGCGCGGACCGTCGCCGCCGCCCCGCGGAACGCCTTGACCCGGTAGGTCCCGGCGCGGGAGCGCTCGAGCAGGAACGCGATGCGGCGCAACGCCTCGGCGGGCTCGGGGACCGGGTGCTCAGCCATGCCCTGACGCTAGCCCAGGGCGGTGACGCTCAGAGCTTGAACTGCTGGCGCACGAACGTGTCCCAGACCCGGTCGCCGCCGAGTCGGCGCAGCCCGATCATCGCCTTGGCCGCCGGCGTCACGACGTAGCGCGTGCGGGGGCGGTCGGCCTCGACCGCCTTGAGCACGACCTTGGCGACCGCGTCCGGGCCGACGGCCAGCTTGTTGGTGTCGGCGTAGTTCTCGGTGGTGGCGCGGGCGTTGGCAGCCAGCAACCCGGCATACGCGCTCTGCTCCTGACCCAGCCCGCTGTCCGCGGCGATGCCTTCGTGCACGCGGCTCTCGAACCGGGTGCGGATCAGGCCCGGCTCGACGACAACGACGTCGAGGCCGAACGGCTTGACCTCGACCCGCAGTGCGTCGCTGATGGCCTCCACGGCGTACTTGCTCGCGTGGTAGTAGCCGCCGACCGGGAAGACGATCCGCCCGCCCATCGAGCTGATGTTGATGATGCGGCCGCGACCGGCGCGGCGCATGCCCGGCAGGACCAGCTGGGTGAGCCGGGCCAGGCCGAAGACGTTGGTCTCGAACATCGCCCGGACCCGGCCCAGGTCGGTCTCCTCGATCGGGCCGTACTCGCCGAACCCCGCGTTGTTGATCAGCGTCCCGACGCTGCCGTGCACGTCCTCGACGGCCTTGACCGCGGCGGCCATCGACTCCTCGGAGGTGACGTCGAGCGCCAGGATCTTCGCGCCGGCGATCTCGAGGTCGGCCAGGGTCTCGGGGCGGCGTGCGGTGGCGTAGACGGTGTGGCCGGCGCGGACCAGCATCAGGGCCATGGCCTCGCCGATGCCGGACGAGCAGCCGGTGATGAGGACGGGGTCGGGGGAGGCCGGGGAGGTCATGGCGACCAGTGTGCGGTCAGCCCTCCCTCGGGGGGCAATGGAGTATGCCGACTTGTCACCTTTGTCGGGCCGGCTAAGGGGGCGAACCGGGCGATTCCCTACCGCTGACGTGGGAATTCGCCGATCCCGGATGGTGACACGCATTCATTAGTTCGCGTTGGGGCATGGCAAACTTTTGGTTATGACTGCAACGGCTGAGCGGGCGACCCGTGCCCGCGGCACCTCCGGCGGCCAGGGCCAGTGGGCCCTCGGCGAGACCGAGCCGCTGAACCCCAACGAGCGGTTCAAGCGCGAGGACGACGCCCTCAACGTCCGTGCCCGCATCGAGCAGGTCTACAGCCGGGAGGGCTTCGCCTCCATCCCGACCGACGACCTGCACGGCCGGTTCCGCTGGTGGGGTCTCTACACCCAGCGCAAGCAGGGCCTGGACGGCCGCCAGACCGGGCACCTCGAGCCACACGAGCTCGAGGACGAGTACTTCATGCTGCGCGTCCGGGTCGACGGCGGCGCCCTGACCACCGGGCAGCTGCGCGCGATCGGCGAGGTGTCCCGTGACTACGCCCGGGACAGCGCCGACATCACCGACCGGCAGAACATCCAGCTGCACTGGGTGCGGGTCGAGGACGTCCCCGCGATCTGGCAGCGCCTGGAGGGCGTCGGCCTGCTCACCACCGAGGCATGCGGCGACTGCCCCCGCGTCGTGCTCGGGTCGCCGGTCGCCGGGATCAGCAAGGACGAGCTGGTCGACCCGACCTGGGCGATCGAGGAGATCCAGCGCCGCTACGTCGGCAACCCCGACTTCTCCAACCTGCCGCGCAAGTTCAAGTCCGCGGTCACCGGGATGCTCACCAACGATGTCGTGCACGAGATCAACGACATCTCCTTCGTCGGCGTGCAGCACCCCGAGCTCGGCCCCGGCTTCGACCTGTGGGTCGGTGGCGGCCTGTCGACCAACCCCCGCCTGGCCGAGCGCCTGGGCGTGTTCGTCCGCGAGGAGCAGGTGCCCGACGTCTGGGCCGGCGTCACCTCGATCTTCCGCGACTACGGCTACCGGCGGATGCGGCACAAGGCCCGGCTGAAGTTCCTGCTCGCCGACTGGGGCCCGGAGAGGTTCCGCGAGGTGCTGGAGACCGAGTACCTCGGCCACGCCCTGCCCGACGGCCCGGCCCCCGAGCCGACCGAGGACCGGGGCGACCACGTCGGTGCGCACGAGCAAAAGGACGGCAAGTTCTACGTCGGCGTCGCCCCCACCGTGGGGCGCGTCTCCGGGACGCTGCTGCTGGAGCTGGCCGACCTCGTGGAGTCCTACGGCTCGCAACGGGTCCGGCTCACCCCGCACCAGAAGCTGCTCGTGCTCGACGTGCCCCGGCGCCGGGTCGGCACGCTCACCCGCAAGCTGGCCGCGCTCGGCCTGGAGGCCAACCCCTCGGTCTTCCGCCGGCACACCATGGCGTGCACCGGCATCGAGTTCTGCAAGCTCGCCTACGTCGACACCAAGGGCATGGCCACCCGCACCATCGGGGTCCTGGAGGAGCGCCTGGCCGACGTCATCGACGACATCGACGTCCCGCTGTCGATCCACGTCAACGGCTGCCCCAACTCATGCGCGCGCATCCAGGTCGCCGACATCGGCCTCAAGGGCCAGCTGGTCAAGGACGCCGACGGCCAGGAGGTCGAGGGCTTCCAGGTCCACCTCGGCGGCACCCTCGGCCTCGACGCCGGCTTCGGCCGCAAGGTCCGCGGACTGAAGACGACCGCGGAGGAGGCACCGGCCTACATCGAGCGCGTGGTGCGCAACTTCGTCAAGGACCGGGAGCCCGGGGAGCGCTTCGCGACCTGGGCGCTGCGCGCGGATGAGGAGCTGCTCGTATGACGACGACCACGACCGAGGCGCTGGACTGGTCCGCGCTGACCCCCGCCGAGCGCGACGAGGCCATCGCGGCGGCCAACCGGCAGCTCGAGGGAGCTTCGGCGGAAACCGTTGCGGCGTGGGCGGTCGCGCAGTTCGGGGACGACCTGCTCGTCGCGTCCTCGATGCAGGACACGATCCTGCCGCACCTGTTCGCCGGGGTGTCGCCGGGCGTCAAGGTGCTGTTCCTGCAGACCGGCTACCACTTTGCGGAGACGTTGCAGACCCGGGACGTGGCCGCGCGCCGGCTGCCGATCGCGGTCGTCGAGGCGCTGCCGCGGCAGAGCGTGGCCGAGCAGGACCAGGAGTACGGCGCGAGGCTGCACGACCGCGACCCCAACCTGTGCTGCTTCCTGCGCAAGGTCGAGCCACTCGCGCGGGCCCTGGAGGGACACGCCGCGTGGGTGACCGGCGTGCGCCGCGCGGACGCCCCCACCCGGGCCACCACGCCCGTCGTGGCCTGGGACGACAAGCACGACCTGGTCAAGGTGAACCCCCTGGTGGCCTGGTCCGACGAGGACGTCGAGGCCTACCAGGCCGAGCACGACCTGCCCCGCAACCCCCTTGTGGCGCAGGGCTATCCGTCGATCGGGTGCGCGCCGTGCACCCACAAGGTCGCTCCCGGCGCCGACCCCCGGTCGGGACGCTGGAGCGGCAAGGACAAGACCGAGTGCGGGATCCACACATGAGCCAGACGCAGACCCTGACCCAGCCCCTGACCCTGGACCACCTCGACGCCCTGGAGTCCGAGGCGGTGCACATCATCCGCGAGGTCGTCGCCGAGTTCGAGCGGCCCGTGCTGCTCTTCTCCGGCGGCAAGGACTCGGTGCTGATGCTGCACCTCGCGGCCAAGGCCTTCTGGCCGGCGCCGGTGCCGTTCCCCGTGCTGCACGTGGACACCGGGCACAACTTCCCCGAGGTGCTGGAGTACCGCGACCGCACGGTCGAGAAGCTCGGCGTGCGTCTCGAGGTGGCCCGGGTGCAGGACTACATCGACGACGGCCGCCTGGCCGAGCGCACCGACGGCACGCGCAACCCGCTGCAGACCCAGCCGCTGCTGGACGCCATCACCGAGCACCGCTTCGACGCCGTCTTCGGCGGCGGCCGGCGCGACGAGGAGAAGGCCCGGGCCAAGGAGCGCGTCTTCAGCCTGCGCGACGAGTTCGGCGCCTGGGACCCGCGCAACCAGCGCCCCGAGCTGTGGAACCTCTACAACGGCCGCCACCGCCCCGGTGAGCACGTGCGCGTCTTCCCGCTGTCCAACTGGACCGAGCTGGACGTGTGGCGCTACATCGCCCGCGAGGGCATCGAGCTGCCGCCGCTCTACTACGCCCACGAGCGCGAGGTGTTCCACCGCGACGGCATGTGGCTGGCGGTCGGGCCGTTCTCCCAACCTCGCGAGCACGAGGCCGTCGTGACCAAGCAGGTGCGCTACCGCACCGTCGGCGACATGTCCTGCACCGGCGCCGTCGAGTCCGACGCCACCCACGTCAGCGACGTCGTCGTCGAGGTCGCCGCCTCCCGGCTGACCGAGCGCGGCGCCACCCGGGCCGACGACCGCATCTCCGAGGCCGCCATGGAGGACCGCAAGAAGGAGGGCTACTTCTGATGGCCACGACCCAGCCCACCCTGCTGCGCCTGGCGACCGCCGGGTCCGTCGACGACGGCAAGTCCACCCTCGTCGGGCGGCTGCTGCACGACTCCAAGTCGGTGCTGGCCGACCAGCTCGACGCCGTCGAGCGGGTCTCCCGCGACCGCGGCCTCGCCCACGCCGACCTGGCGCTGCTCACCGACGGCCTGCGCGCCGAGCGGGAGCAGGGCATCACCATCGACGTGGCCTACCGCTACTTCGCCACGGCCGAGCGCTCGTTCATCCTCGCCGACTGCCCCGGCCACGTGCAGTACACCCGCAACACGGTCACCGGCGCCTCGACCGCCGACGCCGTCGTGCTGCTGGTCGACGCGCGCAAGGGCGTGCTGGAGCAGACCCGCCGGCACCTGGCCGTCGCCGCGCTGCTGCGCGTGCCGCACGTGGTCGTCGCGGTCAACAAGATCGACCTCGTCGGCTTCGACGGCGCCGTCTTCGCCCAGGTGCGCGACCAGCTCGCCGACGTTGCGCGGGAGCTCGGCCTGCCCGACGTCCGCGCGATCCCCGTCTCCGCCCTCGAGGGCGACAACGTCGTGGACCGGTCCTCGCGGACCGAGTGGTACGACGGGCCCAGCCTGCTCGAGGTCCTGGAGACCCTGCCGGTGGCCGACGACCCCGCCGCGGAGGAGCTCCGCTTCCCTGTCCAGGTCGTCCTGCGTCCGCAGGACGCGGCCCGCGATGCCGCGCACCGCGAATACCGCGGGTATGCCGGCCAGCTCGCCTCCGGGGTGGTCCGGGTCGGTGACGAGGTGGTGGTGCTCCCGAGCGGTCGCCGCACCCGCGTCGCCGGGATCGACGCCCCGCAGCTCGGCGGGCCGGGCCGGGAGCTGACCGAGGCGTTCGCGCCGATGTCGGTCGCGCTGCGCCTGACCGACGAGGTCGACGTGGCGCGCGGCGACCTCATCGCCGCCGCCGACACGGCGCCGGAGCCCACCCGCGACCTGGTCGCCACGGTCTGCTGGCTCTCCGACGTGCCGCTGAGCAAGCGGCCCCGGCTGCTGCTCAAGCACACGACCCGCACCACGCGGGCGATCGTCGGCGCGGTCGACGGCGTGCTCGACCTCGACACCGTGCGGGTCGTCGGCGCCGAGGACCTGCAGCTCAACGACATCGGCCGGATCCGGCTGCGCACGGCCGACCCCGTCGTGGCCGAGCCCTACGCCCGGAGCCGGCGCACCGGGGCGTTCCTGCTCATCGACCCGCAGACCGGCGCCACCCTGGCTGCCGGCATGGTCGGCGACCCGCTCTCCGGTGACGCCACGCACGACGACGAGTGGGACATCTGAGGCCGGCCGATGACCGCTGCCGTCCTGCTGCTGTCCCACGGCAGCCGTGACCCGCGCGCCGCGCGTGTCATCGACGAGCTGGTCGCGGCCGTCCGGGCGCGCAGCGGCGTGGAGGTGCGCGCCTGCCACCTCGACTTCACCGACCCGACGCCGGACGTGGCGCTGCAGGAGCTGGCCACCGAGGGGTTCGACGACATCCGCCTGGTGCCGCTGCTGTTCGCCCCCGGCTACCACCTGAGCACGGACGTGCCGACCGCCGTCGCCTCCAGCGGGGTGACCGGGATCGCCGACGTCAGCATCGGCCCGGGCCTGGTCAGTGACGACCCGCGCTCGCGGGCGCTGCTGCTGCGGGCGCTGACCGACCGGCTGGTCGAGTCCGGCGCCGACGCGTTCGACGGGCTGGTGCTCGGCGCCGCCGGGTCGAGCAGCGCCGAGGCCCGGGACGTGGTGTCCGTCCTGGCCCGCGACCTCGGTGAGCTGCACGGCATACCGGCGGTGGCGGCCTTCGCGTCCGCGGAGGGGCCGCGGGTGGAGGAGGCGCTGGAGACGTTGCGGCACAACGGGTCCGCCTCTCCCGCGGTGGCGTCGCTGTTCGTCGCGCCGGGGCGGCTGCCCGATGTGGTCGCGGCGGGAGCCGCGGGGGCCGGTGCCGTGCCCGTGGCCGACCCGCTCGGGGTCAGCTCCGCCTTCGTCGACCTGCTGCTGCGCCACGCCGGGGTGCCGGCCGCGGTCTGAGGCAGCCGCCGGCGTGCGTGCGGGCGGCTTCGGTGCGGCGATATTGACGCGATCTTGACGGCGGACGGTCAGGTGCCACCTCGCAGCCGACCTACGCTCGAAAGGTGGATGGAACAGCGCTCGTGGACTCACCCGGATCTGCCGCCGAGGCGGCCGGGACCGTTGCGCCACAAGCGCTCCGCGTCGGCGTGGACCTTCCCGAGAAGCTCAGCTACCGCGCCAAGCGCAGGCTGCTCGGCCCGCCGCTGACGACCGACCAGCTCGCCCACGAGCGGCTCTCCAAGAAGCTCGCGCTCGGCGTCCTCGCCAGCGACTGCATCTCCTCCTCGGCATACGGCTCCGAGGAGATCCTGCTCGTCCTGCTGCCCGTCTTCGGGATGACGGCCTACGCGCTGCTGCTGCCGATGACGCTGGTCGTCCTGGTGGTGCTGGTCATCGTGACGCTGACCTACCGCCAGGTCGTGACCACCTACACCAAGGCCGGCGGCTCCTACGTCGTCGCGCGGGAGAACTTCGGCCCGCTGGTGGCGCAGGTCGGCGCCGTCGCGCTGATGCTCGACTACATCGTCACGGTCGCGGTCCAGGCCGCGGCGGGCACCGCGGCGGTCACGTCCGCCGTCCCGAGCCTGGGCGAGTTCTCGCTGGAGATCACGGTCGGCGTCGTCCTGATCCTGTTCTACGGCAACCTTCGCGGGATCCGGGAGGCGGGACGAGCATTTGCCTTCCCGACCTACTTCTTCTTCGGGTCGATGACGATCGTCATCGTCACCGGGGTCATCCGGGAGCTGCTGGGCGACCTGCCCCGCTACGACCCGCTGCACTCACCCGGGGCCTTCCCCGTCGGCCACGGGTCGTCGCTGCTGACCGTCGGCGCGATGTACATCCTGATGAAGTCGTTCGCCAACGGCGGGTCGTCGCTGACCGGGCTGGAGGCGATCTCCAACGGGGTCAGCACCTTCCACCGCCCGCAGGGGCTCAACGCCCGCAGGACCCTCGTGGTGATGAGCGCCATCCTCGGCTTCCTCGTCGGCGGGGTCTCCTGGCTGGCCCACGAGACGCATGCCGTGCCCTACGAGAGCGGCTCCCCGACGGTGATCTCCCAGGTCGCCAAGGCGGTCTTCGGCGACGGGCCGCTGGGCCACGTGCTGTTCCTGGTCGTGCAGACCGCGACGATGCTGATCCTCTACACCGGGGCCAACACGCCGTTCAACGGATTCCCGTTCCTGGCGAACTTCGTTGCGGGGGACGGGTTCCTGCCGCGCTGGCTGACCAAGCGCGGTCACCGGCTGGCCTTCTCCAACGGCATCGTCGTGCTGGCCGTCGTGTCGCTGGCGCTGATCGTCGGCACCGGCGCCCACGTCGACAAGCTCGTCGCGTTCTACGCCATCGGCGTCTTCACCGGCTTCACCCTGGCCGGCTTCGGCATGGCCCAGCACTACCGCACCTTCCGCGAGGGGCGGTGGCAGGCCAAGGTCGTGCTCAACACGGTCACCGGCGCAGTCTCGGCGCTGGTCGTCGTGATCTTCGCGGTCACCAAGTTCACCGAGGGCGCCTGGCTGGTCGTCCTCGTCTTCCCCGTCCTGGTCGTGGTGCTGCTGCGCCTGCACCGCGCCTACCAGCGGGAAGCGGCGGTGCTCCGGGCGTCCCCGGCGGCGGCCCCGCTGCCGCGGGCCGCGCGCACCGTGGTCATCGTGCTCGTGGACAGCGTCGACCTCGCCGTGATCCGGGCCCTGCGGTATGCGCGGTCGCTGCGCCCCAGCGAGCTGCGGGTGGTCCACTTCGTCCTCGACCCCGCCCACGCCGGGACCCTGCAGCGGGAGTGGGACGCCCAGGCCGGGCTCGACCTGCCGCTGGAGCTGGTCGACTGCCCCGACCGCCGGCTGCCGCGCGCCGCCCTGGAGCTGGTCGACCGGCTGCTCGGCGCGGAGGTGGGCTCCACCCAGGTGACGGTGCTGCTGCCGCGCCGGTCGTACGGAGCCTTCCTCGGTCGCCTGCTGCACGACCGCACCGCCGACGACATCGCGGCCGCGGTCTCCCAGGTCGCCGGGGTGGCTGCGACGATCGTGCCCTTCGACGCCTCGCGGGCGCCGTGGCGCCGGGAGCAGCAGACGGGCGCCACGGCCGGCCCGGCCTCGGCCAACGGGCGCGGCCCGGCCGCCGGGGGACTGCGCAGGGAGGCCGGGGCGGCCACTGCCACGGTGACCGCCCCCGCGGGGTGCGTGCCGATCGCGCAGGCGCCCCACCGGCAGACCGCTGTGCTGCAGGGGCGCATCCGCTCCTGCGAGGTCTCGCCGATCTCGGGCACCCCGGCGCTGCGGTGCGAGCTCGTGGACGGCTCCGGCGGGGTGAGCCTGCTCTTCTACGGGCGGCGCGCGATACCGGGGATCGAGCCGGGGGCGACCGTGCGGGTGGAGGGACGGGTCGGGGACTACCGCGGGCACCTGGCGATGGCCAACCCGATCTACCGTCTCCTCCCTCGGGACGGGGCTGGTCCGGAGGCCTGAGCGGGTTGGCAGACTGTCGGCCATGACGTCCTACGACGCGGCAGCCGACCGCTACGAGTCCATGCACTACCGCCGCTGCGGCACCAGCGGCCTGAAGCTGCCGGCCATCTCCCTCGGCCTGTGGCACAACTTCGGTGACGACAAGACCCTCGACAGCCAGCGTGCGATCCTGCGCCGGGCCTTCGACCTGGGCATCACCCACTTCGACCTGGCCAACAACTACGGCCCGCCCTACGGCTCGGCCGAGCGCAACTTCGGCACGATCTTCGCCCAGGACTTCGCCCGCTACCGCAACGAGCTGGTCATCTCCAGCAAGGCCGGCTGGGACATGTGGCCCGGCCCCTACGGCGAGGGCGGCTCGCGCAAGTACCTGCTGAGCTCCCTCGACGACTCGCTGGCACGCATGGGCCTCGACTACGTCGACATCTTCTACTCCCACCGCTTCGACGCCGAGACGCCGATCGAGGAGACGATGATGGCCCTGGACCAGGCGGTCCGCTCGGGCAAGGCGCTGTATGCCGGCATCTCCTCCTACTCGGCGAAGAAGACCAAGGAGGCGGCCACCATCGCCCGCGAGCTGGGCACGCCGCTGCTGATCCACCAGCCCTCCTACTCGATGCTCAACCGCTGGATCGAGAAGGGCCTGCTCGACGAGCTCGAGGCGCAGGGCATGGGCTGCATCGTCTTCACCCCGCTGGCCCAGGGCCTGCTGACCGACCGCTACCTCAACGGGATCCCGGCGGACTCCCGCGCGGCGCAGGACAAGTCGCTGCTGCCGGAGCACCTGGACGAGAAGGTCCTCGGCCACGTGCGGGCGCTGAACGAGATCGCGCAGAAGCGTGGTCAGAAGCTGGCCCAGATGGCGCTGTCGTGGGCGCTGCGCGACCAGCGGGTGACCTCGACCGTGATCGGCGCCTCCTCGGTGCAGCAGCTCGAGACCAACGTCGGCGCGCTGGACAACCTCACGTTCACCGACGAGGAGCTCGCGGCGATCGACCAGGACGCGGTCGAGGCCGGCATCAACCTCTGGGCGGGCGTCACCGAGGACTGAGCGGGCTCACCCCCGGTCGAGGCGGAAGACCGGGTGGTCGGCGGGGTCGGGCCGCTTGCGGAAGTAGACCTCGACCGTCCACCCGGCCTTGCGCCGCCAGGCCGCCAGGACCGGCGCCCGCTGGTCGACCGGCACCTCGACCGCGGTCCACGCCGTGGTGCGGCCGCGCTGGGTCAGCGTGAGCCGGCCGGCGGCGCGGACGTTGTGCACCCAGTCGGACTCGCCGTAGGGCGAGACGAGGTAGCGGTGACCGTCGACCTCCACCGGCACGACCGGCATACGGTGCGGGCGGCCGCTGCGGCGCCCGACCGCCTCCAGGGTGTGCACGTCCCACCAGGTGGTGAGGCGGACCAGCGGGTTGAAGACCCGCGTGGTCAGCGCGGTGGGCCGCAGTCGCGGCACGGGGTCACGCCGGCGTGAGGCGGAACAGCGGGTGGTCGGCCGGGTCGGGGAGCTTCTTCCAGTACTGCTCGACCTCCCGGCCGGCCTTCTTGCGGTAGGCCGTGATGACCGGCTCGCGCTCGGCCACCGGGACCTCCGTGGCGGCGTAGTCGACGACGGTGCCCTTCTGGCCCAGCCGCACGCGCCCCGCGGCGCGGACGTTGCGCACCCAGTCGGCCTCGCCACGGGTGGAGACGATGTAGAGCTGGCCGTCCACCTGGACCGGGATGACCGGGATCTCCTGCGGCGATCCGGCCTGCTGGCGCCGGGCGACCTGGAGGGTGTGCACGTCCCACAGGGGCACGACGTTCGCCACGCGTCGGGCGAGCTCGTTGAACATCTTGGTGCTGGTGCCGGGCTTGAGGTAGGCCATGACCTCATCCTTGCGCCGGGGCAGCCCCCAAGCGACGGCTTTGGCGAAGGTCAGGCCGTCGGACCCAGGCCGAAGAACGGCAGGCACGGCTCCAGCCCCTCGACCCGCACACCGTCGGCCAGGCCCGAGGCGACCCAGCGCTCGCGCAGCAGCCGCAGGTGGACCATCGTGTCGACCCCGTCCCCGTCGTCGCGGCGGTGGAGGGACTCCCCGTTCGGCTGGTAGCCGAGGGCGCGCGACACCCCCAGGGACGCGTGGTTGTGGTGCCACGCCGACGTGATCGCCGCGAGCGCCCCGAGCGGGCCGAAGGCCAGCGCGAGGACGGCGCGGCGCATCTCCTGGCCCAGCTTGCGGCCGCGCACCTCCGGGACGAGGAACGAGGAGGAGTCGACCGTGCGCAGGTCCACGAAGTCGGTGCCCTCCAGCCCCTGGCAGCCGACGAACTCGCCGTCGAGGTGCGCGAGGAAGGTCAGGCTCCATTCCCCCGGGGTCCAGGTGCCCATCTGGCGCCAGTAGCCCTGGTGGGTCACCACGCCACGTACCCGGTGCTCGTCCCCGAGGTCGAACCGCGTCGCGGCCGGGTCCTGCGCGAGGTCGGCCGGGAGGCGGTCGGCGACGAGGCCGAGGTCGGCCTCGGTCCACGGGCGCAGGGTGAGGTGCTCTGTGGTCAGCCGCAGGTCGAACAGCGGCCAGTAGGGCTCCGGCATGGCCGGACCGTACCCCCGCGACGACTCGCTCCGCCGCGGGTTTGTCGGCAGGGCAGCCGACGGGGTGGGCGCCCCGGGCCGGGCGCGCCGCTTGCCGCCACGGCCCGTCGCCGTGTAGGCATCGCGGGTGCCGATCGCCGAGTGGTTCCTCTCCGCCGACCAGCGCGGCAACCCCGCCACCCGGCTGGACAGCCGCCACGCGGACGGGCGCGCCTGGACCGAGGGCAACACCGCCACCCCGCTCGTGCACGGCGCCACCTACTTCGCCGAGCTGCACCGGCGGATCGGGCAGATGCGGGCCGGCGACCTGCTGCTGTTCACCGACTGGCGCGGCGACGCCGGCGAGCGGCTCACCGGCGAGGAGGGCTCGGAGGTCGCCACCGTGCTCTGCGCCGCCGCCCGCCGCGGCGTGGACGTCCGCGGCCTCGTCTGGCGCTCGCACTGGAAGCGGCTCTCCTTCGCCGCCGAGGCCAACCGCACCCTGGGCGACCTGGTCAACGAGGCCGGCGGCCAGTGCCAGCTCGACATGCGGGTGCGCCCCGGCGGCTCGCACCACCAGAAGCTCGTCGTCCTGCGCCATCCCGGCCGGCCCGAGCTCGACATCGCCTTCGTCGGCGGGATCGACCTGTGCCACAGCCGCCGCGACGACGCCGACCACGGCGGCGACCCGCAACGCCAGCCCATGGCCGAGGTCTACGGCGCGCGCCCGCCCTGGCACGACGTGCAGCTCGCCCTCACCGGCCCGGCCGTCGGTGACGTCGAGACCGTCTTCCGCGAGCGGTGGGAGGACCCGCAGCCGTTGAGCCGCAGCCCGTGGCGCTGGGCCCAGGACACGGTCCGCGGCGTCCAGCCCGACCACGTCACCCCGCTGCCGGAGCAGCTGCCGGACCCGGCGCCGACCGGCCACCTGCCGGTGCAGCTGCTGCGCACCTACCCGTCCCGGCGTCCCGGCTACCCGTTCGCGCCGCAGGGGGAGCGCAGCGTCGCCCGCGGCTACACGAAGGCGATCCGCCGGGCCCGGCAGCTGGTCTACGTCGAGGACCAGTACCTGTGGTCCACCGGGGTCGCCCACGCCTTCGCCGCCGCGCTGCGGGCCAACCCGGACCTGCACGTCATCGCCGTGCTCCCGCACCACCCCGACCAGGACGGCAGCCTGGCCAAGGCGCCCCAGCTGCTGGGCCGCCAGGACGCGCTGCGGATCCTGCGTCGCGCGGCACCCGGCCGCGTCGCGGCATACGGGGTGGAGAGCCCGACCGGCGTGCCGGTCTACGTCCACGCCAAGGTCTGCGTCATCGACGACACGTGGGCCACGGTCGGCTCGGACAACTTCAACCGCCGCTCGTGGACGCACGACTCGGAGGTGACCGCCGCGGTGCACGACCCCGGCGGCTACCCGCGCGACCTGCGGCTCGAGCTCGCCGCCGAGCACCTCGGGCTGTCGGACCCCTCGGCGCTCGCCGACCCGTGCGAGGCGGTCGCGGCCTTCGCCCGCTCCGCCGAGCAGCTCCAGGCCTGGTATGCCGGGGGGCAGTGTGGGCCGCGCCCGCCCGGTCGGCTGCGTCCCCTGGTCGTGCACCCGGTGACCGGCTGGACACGGCTGTGGGCGGGGTTGTTCTACCGGCTGGTGCACGACCCGGACGGGCGCCCGTGGCGGCTGCGCATCCGGCGCACCTGGTGAGGCCCCCCGGGCCGGTGGGGCGGCCCCGCGTGCCCGTGAGGGCGGCACGCTGGTGAGCACGCGCGTCTGAGGCCCGCGAGCTTGAGGCCCGCATGCTTGAGGCCCGCATGCTTGAGGCCCGCACAGGGACGCGCGGCATCATGGCCCGGTGCCCCCGTTGACTGCTGAGTCCTGGCTGACCTCGTGGGTGGCCGATCCTGTCGGCATCGTCCTGACCGTGCTGCTGGGCGCCGGCTACGTCGCCGGCCTGGTCCGGCTGCGCCGCCGGGGCCGCCGCTGGTCGGTGCCGCGGACGATCGCCTTCGCCCTGCTCGGCCTGGGCACCCTGGTCTATGCCACCTGCGGGGTGCTGGCCACCTACCGCGGGACGCTGTTCTGGATGGCGGCCGCGCAGGCGACGGTGCTGTCGGCGATCACCCCCCTCGGGCTCGCGCTCGGCGATCCCGTCACACTCGCGGCGCACTCCCTGGGCGACCGGGGCTCGGCGCGGCTGCTGGGCGTCCTGCGCGGGCGCGTGGCGCGGGTGCTGATGTTCCCGCTGCTCAGCTCGGTCATCGCGGTCGGCACCCTGGTCGCGGTGTTCTTCACCCCGCTGCTCACGCAGTCGGTCGCCCGTGCCGGGGTGCGCGAGCTGCTCTACCTGCTGCTGCTGGGCACCGGCGCGCTGTTCGTCCTGCCACTGCTGGGCGAGGAGATGCTGCCGGAGTGGTGCACGCACCCGGTGCGGGCGCTGTTCGCCTTCGTCGACGGCCTCGCCGACGCCGTGCCGGGCATCCTCGTCATGACCGCCCCGACCCTGCTCGCACCGGGCGTTCCCGGCTACATGAACCGGGACTGGGGCCCCTCGCCCGCGTGGGACCAGAAGCTCGGCGGCGGCGCCATGCTCGGCATCGCCGAGAGCGTCGGCCTGCCGTTCCTGGCGGCGGTGCTGGTCGGCTGGGTGCGCGCCGACGCGGCCGAGGCCCGGGCGGTGGACGCCGAGCTCGACGCCGCGGAGCGGGAGAGGGCGCACGCGGGCGCGACAGCCCGCCATACGGCTGCGTCGGCCGGGCACGACGCTGTCGGCGACGACGGCGGGGGTCCTGGCGCCGTGCCGGATGCGGAGCCGGGGCGGGAGCGGCCGTGGTGGGAGACCGACCCGCGCTTCCAGGACCGCTACCGCTGACGGTCGCCAGAACCGCTACCGCGCTGCGCGCGCACGCTCGACCTACCTCGCGACTGGTGCAGCGCGTTCTCGCGTCCGGACCCCCGCGACGTAGGTCGAGCGTGCGCCGCCGCTCGCCGGGAGGAACCGGGGGACGGAGGATCAGACGGAGCGGCGGTAGACCCGGGCCTCCCACGGGCGCAGGACGATCGCGGCGTCGGCGCCACCCGGCACCTCGCCGAGGTTGCCCAGCAGCAGCTCGGCGCCCGCCCAGGCGTGCTCGTCCGGCACCGGCGCCGGGGCGTCCTCCCCGGAGAAGTTGCCGAGCACCAGCAGCTCGACGTCGCCGTGGCGTCGGGTGAACGCGTAGACCCGCTCGTCGTGTGTCAGCAGCATGTGGAAGTCGCCGTGGGCGACGGCCGGCTCGGTGTGCCGCAGCTCGACCAGCCGCCGGTAGTGGTGGAAGACCGACCCCTGGTCGGCCTCCGCGGCGGCCGCGTTGACCTCGGTGTGGTTGGGGTTGACCGGGATCCACGGTTCGCCGGTGGTGAAGCCGGCGTGCTTGCCGTCGTCCCACTGCATCGGCGTGCGGGCGTTGTCCCGGCTCATGACCCGCAGCGAGGCGAGCACCTCGTCGGGCGTCTGCTGGGCGCTGACGACCATCACGCGGTAGTGGTTGATCGACTCGATGTCGCGGAAGTCCTCGATCGCGGCGAACGGGGCGTTGGTCATGCCGAGCTCCTCGCCCTGGTAGACGTAGGGCGTCCCGCGGTGCAGGTGCAGCACCGTGCCGAGCATGGTGGCCGAGGCGACCCGGTGCTCGCCGTCGTCGCCGAACCGGCTGACGATGCGCGGCTGGTCGTGGTTGTTCCAGTAGAGGCTGTTCCACCCGGTCTCGGCCAGCCCGGCCTGCCAGCGCCCGAAGGAGGCCTTGAGGTCGCGCAGGTCGAGGGTGCGCACGTCCCACTTGGAGTCGCCGTGGTCCAGCCCGACATGCTCGAACTGGAAGACCATGTCGACCTCGCGCCGCGCCGGGTCGGTGAACAGCACCGCCTCGTCGACGGTGACGCCGGGCATCTCCCCGACGGTGAGGAACGCGCCCTCCCGCCCTGCGAAGACGGCGGCGTGCATCTCCTGGAGGAACTCGTGGATCCGCGGCCCGCAGAGGAAGTGCGGCCCGCCGTCACCGTGGTGGGCACCGGGCGCCTGGTGGCCGTCGGGCAGTGTCGTGTCCTTGGAGATCATGTTGATGACGTCCATGCGGAAGCCGTCGACGCCCCGGTCGAGCCACCAGCGCATCATCGCGTAGACCGCTTCGCGGACCTGGGGGTTCTCCCAGTTGAGGTCGGGCTGCTTGCGGCTGAACAGGTGCAGGTAGTACTCGCCGGTGGTCTGGTCCAGCTCCCACGCCGGCCCGGAGAAGAAGGAGCCCCAGTTCGTCGGCTCGGCGCCCGGGTCCCCGGCGGCCATGCCCTGGCGCGGCCCACGCCACCAGTACCAGTCGCGCTTGGGGTTGTCGGTGCTGGAGCGCGACTCGACGAACCACGGGTGCTCGTCGGAGGTGTGGTTGACGACGAGGTCCATGACCAGCTTCATCCCGCGCGCGTGGACCTGCGCGAGCAGCTCCTCGAAGTCGGCCATGGTGCCGAACACCGGGTCGATGCCCTGGTAGTCGCTGATGTCGTAGCCGTTGTCGTCCTGCGGCGAGGAGTAGATCGGCGAGAGCCAGATGACGTCGACGCCGAGCGCGGTGAGGTGGTCCAGCCGGCTGGTGATACCGGGGAGGTCGCCGATGCCGTCACCGTTGCTGTCGGCGAAGCTGCGCGGGTAGATCTGGTAGACCACTGCGCTCTTCCACCACTGGTCCTGCGCCGCCTGGGTCCCGCTCGCCTCGGTCACCCGTCCGAGGGTATGGCGCGGGCACCTCCGTCGCCAGAGTGAGGCAGGGACACGCAAGGACACGCCAAAGGGGTATGGCGGGCCGGGCACCTCCGGCGCAGACTGGCAGATGGTTCCCTTCCACACGGACGGAGGTGCCTCGTGCGAAGCGAGACCGTCAAGGGACCGGACTTCATCCCGGTCCTCTCCCGGGGCAAGCACCGCAGCCCCAAACGTGGGGCGTGCTTCATGGAGTTCGCCTCCTACCTCGCGGGCGAGCACTGGACGGATCACCCCAAGTGCACGCACCCGCTCCTGGGCGAGCTGGCCCGGCTGGTCAACGACCACATCTCCGATGAGGGTCGCGCCAAGCTCGTGCCGCTCGTGCCGACCGTCATCGGGCTCACCGGCACGGACCCGCGGATCGAGGCCCGCATCGCGCTGGGCGCCGCCCGCCGCGCGCTGCCCGTCGCATCGGCCGAGCGCCAGCGCGTGCTGGCCCTCGGGGTCCTCGCCGGCGAGCGTGCGCTGGCTTCCCTCGACGACCGCCCGATCGGGCAGCTGTCCGAGGAGAGTCGCGCAGTCCTGGCCGACGTGCCCGAGGCCGAGCGCTGGGCCCGCCGGTTCCTGCGTGACGCCGGCCTGCGCTCCCCGGAGCTCAAGCCTCGCGCCGCCCGCCGCCTGGTCCGGTGCGCGGTCGAGGGCGTGGCCGTCGCCTGCGTGGACGACCCGGACGTGCTGCTCGAGCAGATGGTCATCGGCGCCATCGCCGACTTCGGTCCGCGGCCGGCCGAGCCGGTCCCGACCGAGCCGTTGACGGTGCGGACTCCCGAACGCAGCCGGCACACCGCCGGCATGTGGCGGGTGCCCTGACCGCTGAGTCGCCCTGACCGGCCGGTGAACACCGGCCGGTCACCGGCGAGTGTCCCGTGCTCGACCGGTCGTGACCGGGCCGCGCGCGGGTCCGGTGTGGGTCAGGCGCGCAGGAGCTCAGGCGAGGCCTGCGTGTCGGTGGCCTCCGTCGGGTCGACTGCCGTGGCGTCATCCGTCGTCGTGCCGCCTGAGCGGTCGCCGGCCGCGTCAGCGACCCGGCGCTGCTCGGCGCGCAGCCGCGGCGCCGCCGCGAGGGCCAGGCCGGTCGCGAGCACGCCGGCGGCCACCGTGACGCCGAACGCCGCAGTGTGCCCGAAGGAGTCGGCGAGCCGGCCCGCGACACTGGAGCCCACGGCATACCCCATGCCGGTGGCACCGGCGAGGACCGTCATGGCCGCACCCGTGCGCTGGGCGGGCGTGAGCCGCTCGGCCAGGGTGAAGACGCTGATCATGTAGGGCGCCACCGCGAAGCCGAGCACGCCGAGCGCCACGGCCAGCATCGGCAGGGTGTTCACGGCGAGCAGCGGCAGGGAGAGGACCAGCAGGGCGGCGGCGAACACCCGCAGCCGCTGCTCGTAGGCGAAGCGCTCGGGCAGGACGGCGACCGCCAGGCCGGCGATGACGCTGCCGACGCCGAGCAGCGCGTGCAGGCCACCGGTCAGGCCGGGGACGCCGGCGAGGGTGGCCAGGACCGAGGTGGCCGTCTGGGCGGAGCCGAAGACCATGCCGATGAACAGCTGGGCGAAGCAGAGGATGACCAGGCAGGTGGTGAACAGGCGCCCGGGGACGGAGGAGGCGTGGCCGCGGCGCACCAGCGAGGCGGTGTGGTGCAGGGCGAACCACGAGCCGAACACGGCGAGGACGACGGCGGCGAGGATGAGCGCGGCGGCGGGGGCGACCAGGGCGGCGGCCGCGCCGACGAGGGCCGGGCCGAGGACGAAGGAGGCCTCGTCCGCGGCGCCCTCGTAGGAGAACGCGGCGTCGACGAGGCGGCGCTGCTCGGTGCCGGTGTGCCGGGTGATCGGGCGCCAGCGGACCCGGGCCAGCGGACCGACCTGCGGCATGAGCAGGCCGGTGACGGCGGCGGCTGCGGCCTGCGCCGGCCACGGCGCGCCGAGCCCGGCCAGGGTGACGAGGGTGGTCAGCCCGGCGGCGCCCGCCAGGGACTGGGCCAGGACCACGCGGCGCTGCCCGACCCGGTCGGCGAGCGCTCCGGCGGCGGGGGAGCCGAGGGCGTTGGCCACGGCCAGTGCGCCCGCGGAGGCGCCGCCGGCGCCGTAGCTGTGGGTGGACCCGGCGACGAGCAGGAGGGTGCCCAGCTGGCTCATGGCCAGGGGCAGTCGGCCGAGGAAGGCGACGAGGACGTAGGCGGGGCCGGCGAGCCTGAACAGCTGCCGGTAGGACGCGAGGGGTGACATGTGCGAGGGCTCCAGGGGTGCGATCCAGCGCGCGTCCTCCCACCCAACAGACGCGCACCTGACCCTGAGCTGCACAGAAGTCTACCGGCCGCCGGGCAGTGCTCCCCGGCGACCGGTAGCTCCCCCCGACGGGTCAGGCCACCAGACGCGTGCCCCAGAACTTGCCGGTGCCGCTGTCGACCTTCTTGCCGCTGACGTAGACGGCCACCGTGTAGGTGCCGGAGATCTTGTCCCCGTCGACGGTGCCGCGGACCTTGACCAGGATGGCGGCGTTGGGCGCGCCCGGCTTGTCCGGCGGCTCGCCGATCCAGAAGGTCGCGCGGAAGTGGCTGCCGTCGGCGGACCACGCGCCGGACCCGGGCGGCCCGCTCGGGCTGACGTCCAGCGACGAGAAGACTCCGCCGGAGGCGAACGTCACGACGGCCGTGACCTTCGTCGTGTCGCCCGGCGGGTTGTCCTGGTGCGTGACGACCCAGGCGCCCGTGACTCCGCTGCCGCTTGCCTCGGCGGGGGTGGCCAGCGCCACGCCTGCCAGGGCGGCAGCGCCGGCAGCCGCGCCCGCGCCGCGGAGCATGACCCGGCGGTCCAGTGAGTGATCGATCATGGCTCCTCCTTTGCGGCAGGGGGCCCAACGCCCCGGGCGCTGATGCCAGCCACCCTCCTCCCGGCCGACACGACTGCAATCCACCAAAAGTCGGAAGTACCGACTCACACCGCTGCCATGCCGCTCACCCTCGTGACGTGTCTCCCGCGCGGCCGGGCCCCGAGCTCCGGCCGGCCCGGTATCAGCCCTGGCGGGCGAGGATCCGGCGCAGCGCCGGCTGGGCGAGCGCGAGGAGCAGGCAGGCGCCGGCGCAGCTCGCCCACAGTCCCAGCGGCCCGGTCGCGGCGAGCAGGGCGGTGGCCAGCAGCGGCGCCGCGAACGAGGCCACACCCCAGCTCGTCCCGTATGCCGCGAGGTAGCGCCCGCGCGCGCCCTCCGGGGCGACGCCGCTCACCACGGCGTAGAGCCGCCCGAACAGCAGCAGGTCGCCCAGGCTCCAGACCACCGTCGCGGCCAGCATCGCCGGCAGGGTCGTGCCCAGTCCCGTCGCGAGCAGGCCCGCCCCGAGCAGCAGGTAGCCGGCGGTGAGGACGGTGAAGTCGCCGGCGCGGGCGATGAGGGGGAGCCGCAGAACCGGCTGGCCGGCGACGACGGTGAGGGCCGAGGTGGTGAGGAGCAGGCCGGCGTGCCCGGCCGGCATACCGCGGTCGACCACGGTGAGCGGCAGCGCGACCGTGACCTGCATCCAGACGGTGGCGAAGACCGTGCCCGCGGTGAGCAGGGCCAGCAGGCGAGGGTCGCGCCAGGGACTGGTATGCCGGGTGGTCGGCGCAGAGGGCGTCGGCCGGCTTCGGCGGGGCAGCCCGACGGCGACCACTGCGGCGCAGGCGGCGCAGGTGGCGGCGTCGACGACGAAGAGCCAGCGCAGGTCCCAGTCGGCCAGGGCTGCGGCGACGAGCCCGGCGCCCATGCCCGCGGCGGCCAGGGCTGCGCCGAGCAGCGAGAAGGCGGCCGGTCGCTGCTCCGGCGTGGTCGAGTCGGCCACGAGGGCCTGGCTCGGCGGCTCGTAGAGCTCGAAGGCCAGGCCCAGCGCGACGGCGGCGACGGCGGCCTGGGTCAGGCTGCGCGCGGCGGCGATGCCGAGCTGGGCCGCGGCGCAGCACGCCAGGCCGAGCGTGATCGTGGTGCGGGGACCGAGGCGGTCGGCCAGACGTCCACCGAAGAGGCGCGAGGGGATGGTGGCCAGGCCGAATGCCGCCATGACCAGGCCGGCGGTGCGTACCGGCGCGTGGAAGGACTGCACCAGGGTCACCGTGAGGAAGGGCAGGCTGAACGCGCCGAGCCGGTTCACGGCGCGGGCGAGGACGAGCAGCCAGACCGTGCGGGGCAGGCCGCGCCGGCCGGGGGTCGGTGACGCCGTCCGGGCAGGGGCGGCTGGCTGGTCCCCGGTGGTCTCTGGGGTGGTGGGCTCTGGGGTGGTGGTCCCGGGCGCGCTGGTCCCTTGAGTGCTCGTCCCGCTGGTCACGGTGCCGCCCCCGGTTCGACGTGCGTGACTGTCGTCCTGCCTATGATCAGTCACCTGGTGTCGGCAACCTACGGAACGGATGGTGACTGGTCAAGTGAACTTCGACAGTCACGTGCTCACCCTGCTCGAGGTGTCGGTGCGGCTCGTCAACGCGCTGACCCCCGGCGCTCGCGGGGGTGTCGACGTCGTGGTCCCTCAGGGACCGGCCCGGCGGGCCGCCGTCGCCGAGGCGCTCGGCGGGCCCGGTCGGACCACGCCGAAGGTCGACCCGGGCACGGCCGACGACCTGGTCGCGACGGCGGGTCGGCTGCGGGCGGTCTTCGAGGCGGTCGAGGGTGAGGACCTCGACGCCGCCGCCGGGGTGGTCAACCGGCTGCTGGGCGACACCGGGGCGCGGCCGCAGCTGGACCGCCGCCCCGGCGAGGGGTGGCACCTGCACTTCCACGGCGCCGACGACTCGCTCGCGGTCGGGTGGGCCGCCGGGTGCGCCTCGGCGCTGGCGCTCGCGCTGGGGAGCGACCTGGCCGGCCGGCTCGGGGTGTGTGCCGCGACCGGCTGCGACCGGGTGTACGTCGACCGGTCCCGCAACGCCACCAAGCGGTTCTGCTCGACCGCCTGCCAGAGCCGCACCAAGGCGGCGGCCTTCCGCGCCCGCCGCTGAGCGGTGGCGTGTCGAAGCGACGATCATCGCGGGCGTTTCGCGGGGTTCATCGCGCCGGAACCGCGCCGATGATCGTCGGTCGTGCCCGGCCGTGCACGGTCGTTCACGGCCGGCGGGAAAGCCGTTGACCCCGGTCCCCGGCCACCCCTAGGTTCAACCGTTGTGAAGGAACTCTTTCAGGTTCGGGAGCGCGGATGACCACCGACGGTGTGCTGGTGAGACCGACCTCCGAGGAGGACCGGGAGGCGTTCCTGCGGGCTGCGCTGCCGGCGTTCGGCGCTTCCTACGACGACACCCCGCCGGCCCAGCAGTGGTGGCATGCGCTGGAGATGGACCGCGGCCTGGTCGCCGAGGAGGGCGGGCGGGTCGTCGCCACCACCGGGGCCTACACCGTCGAGCTCACCGTGCCCGGCAGCCGGCAGGTCCCGACCGCCGGGGTGACCTGCGTGTCCGTCCTGCCGACGCACCGGCGCCGCGGCCTGTTCACCGCGCTGATGCGCCGCCAGCTCGACGACCTGCGTGAGCGCGGCGAGGTGATGGCCGTGCTGCTCGCCTCCGAGGCCACGATCTACCGGCGCTGCGGCTACGGCCCGGCGACCACCGCGCAGACCTGGTCGGTGGAGCACGCGCGCGGCGCGTTCCTCCGGCCGGTGCCGGACGACGGCACCCTGGAGCTGCTCCAGCGCAGCGACGCGGGCTCGGTCATGGCTGAGGTCTACGAGGCCTACCGGAAGGCCCGGCACGGCGCCCTCGACCGGCCGGCGCACCTGTGGCAGCTCGGGGCGAGCATGCCCCCGGTCGCCGGCGCCCACCGGTTCGTCGTCGTGCACCGCGACGCGGCCGGGGTCGCGGACGGCTATGCCACCTACGCCATCGCGGAGGACCCGGCGGTCCGGGGGCGCCGCGTGATGAGCGTCGACGAGGTCATCGCCGCCGACGAGGGCGTGCGGGCCCGGCTGGCGCGCTACTGCCTCGACCACGACCTCGTGACCGCGGTGCGCTTCGGCAAGATGGCGGCCGACGACCCGCTGCGCTGGCGGCTGGCCGACGTGGCCGCGGCGCAGATCCAGTCCAGCACCGACTGGCTCTGGGTCCGGCTGCTGGACGTGCCCGCCGCGCTGATGGCCCGCGAATACACCGGCTCGGGGCGACTGGTCCTGGAGGTGACCGACCCCTTCTGCCCCGACCTCGGGGGGCTGTTCGCCCTCGACGTCGAGGACGGGCAGGCCAAGTGCGCGCGCGTCGAGGGCGTCGAGGCGGACCTCACCCTCGACGTCGCCGACCTCGGCTCGGCCTACCTCGGGGGCGTGGCCATCAGCAGCCTCGTCCTGGGTGGCCGGGTCGCCGAGCGGACCGAGGGGGCTGCGGCCGCGGCCGACCGGCTCTTCCTGACCGGCACCGCGCCGATGTGCCTCCACTGGTTCTAGGGCGGGCGCAGATGGCAGCTGCCGCAACGGTTTTCCAGACCGAACGCCTCGTCGTGCGGGCGTGGACCCACGACGACGTCGACGCCCTCCTCGACATCTACTCGCGCATGGAGGTCGCCCGCTGGCTCGGCGCGACCCCCCGGCCCCTGGCGTCCCTGGACGAGGCGCACCTGCTGGTCGACCAGTGGGCGGCGCGCAGCGAGCCCGACCCCACCTATGGGGTGTGGTGCGTGGCCGAGGCCACCACCGGGATGCCGGTCGGCACCGTCCTGCTCGTGCCGCTGCGGGGCGCCACGGACGGTGAGGTGGAGGTGGGCTGGCACCTGCACCCCGACCACTGGGGCAAGGGCTATGCGACCGAGGCGGCACGCGGCGCGGTGGAGCGCGGCTTCGCGGCCGGGCTGCCCAGGGTCCTGGCCGTGGTGAACCCCGACAACGGTCCCTCGCAGGCGGTCTGCCGACGGCTCGGGATGGAGCACCTCGGGGCGTCGGAGCAGTACTACGGCATCCTTCTCGAGGTCTTCCGGCTCAGCCCAGCCGCACGCCAGCCGGGCGTCAGGGGATAGTCAGGACGTCCGCGCCGGGGCGCAATCGGTCGACAAGCGGTGTGGCCGACGTTACGTTGACACCTCAGCGAAGCGGACATTTCCGGCGGCAGGGGACGGCATGGCGGGGCGTGGTCGATGAGCACCCCGGACGCCGAGTTCGAGCGCGAGCTGGCGGCGCTCCTCTCCGGCGAGCTGCCGCCTGTCGACTCCGGGCCGACGTCGATGCCGCCGGCCGTCAAGGCGATGCGGGCCGTCCAGGTGACCGAACCACTGGCCGGCCTGCGGGCGCGCTTCCAGATGACCAGCCTCGATGACGCCGGCGGCTGGCTCGACTACGGCTGGCGCGACGGGCTCCGGGTGGTCTCCGAGCCGACCGGGATCGACGGCATCCACGAGCCGGCCGTCTGGGTCCAGGAGGAGGCCGACTACTACCGCGCCCTCGCCGGCACGCAGGGGCTGCCGCGCTTCGGTGCCGGGGTGTCGCGGCTGTGGGTCGAGGAGTACGTCAGCCAGGAGGCCCTCGGCCCGCCGTCGGTGGCCCACGACTCCGAGGGCGTCCCCCTGCCCGAGGTCGGGGCCTGGGTCGCCAGCGTCGTCAGCGGCCCCGACGTCCCGCGGATCACCCGGCCCATCCCGGCGCGGGACGCGCACGCCTTCATCGGCCGGCGCGCGATCGTCTCCAGCGGCAGCACCTTCGAGACCGACCTGCGCATCATCGACCAGCCCACGGTGGGCCGCGACGGCACCATCGCGGTGTCGGTGGTGGACGAGTCCGACTGGTTCGCGTGGACGACCCGGCCCTACCGGGGACGCCACCCGTCGATGCGCGCCTTCGCGGTCGAGCACGTGTGGGTCGAGTCCTGACGCCGGGGCGGGCGCCGCACCGACGGTGAGAGGCACGGCATACCGGTGACCCGCGGTTCGGCGGGGTCCGTTTTGCGGTGAGATGCGTAGACTCCGCGCAACGGTGGAGGCATCCGGCCGCTGCCCGACCGAGGTGGGTGTGACGTGGGAGCTGGTGTCTTCCTGGCGGTGCTCGGCGCGATCCTGACTTTCGCGGTGCAGGTCGACGCGCCAGGCATCAACCTCACCGTCGTCGGGGTGATCCTCATGGTCGCCGGCGCCGCGATCATCGCCTACGCCCGGCGCGGCAGCCGCCACGAGCGCGTGATCACCCGGGTGGAGAACCCCTCCGACCCCAACGCGCCCTCGCACACCGTCCAGCACGTCATCCGCGACGTCGACGTCGACTGACGGCGAATCCCCAAGCACCACAACGGGTATGCCGTGTGGCGGGGTTGGCCGGGCGGGTGCGCGAACGCGGTGCTGCTTGGCCCTGACGTCAATCGCCGACGGCGCTCCTGCGGTTCGCGTGCTCCGGCGACTGTCCTGGTCGGGTGACTAGACAGATCGGGGGATCTTCAGGGGTTGTCTGCGTGTTGCAGGTGCCGCCGGAGGAGTGTTCACCACCGACAACTGGGGGACAGCCGCGGCTCGAGTGATCCGGCGTGACGCCGGGAGGCTCTCTGCCGTCACGCTGCTCCTCCTCGGACAGTCAGGGGACACGTCATGGGATATCGGTTCAACCCTCCGCCGAACTGGCCGGCGCCGCCGGCCAACTGGACTCCGCCCCAGGGCTGGGTGCCCGACGCCGCCTGGGGCCCAGCCCCCTCCGGGTGGAACTTCTGGGTCGAGGACGCCTCCGTCGCTGGCCCTCCGCCGGTGGGGATGCCATTCGCGCCCGCGGCTGCGCGCCCCAAGAACTGGTTCATGCGGCACAAGATCCTCACGGGCATCGGTGCCCTGTTCCTCCTGGGCACCTTCTCCGGCATTGCGACGGCTGCGGGTGGCGGTGGCGCGACGACCGCGTCGGGGGCCGGTTCCGCGGGCGCCTCTGCGGACCAGGTGGCGGCACCTGCGGCGACGTCTGCACCCCCCAAGGCGAGCCCTGCGGCGAAACCGTCCCCCAAGGCCGTGGCTGCCCCCAAGCCGGTGGCGGCGAAGAAGCCTGCGCCCCCGGCGTCCCAGATGGGCAAGGTCGTCAAGGACGGAAAGTTCGCGTTCAAGGTCTCGGCCGTCAAGTGCGGCATCAGCAAGGTTGGCACCGACTTCCTGAGCCAGAACGCTCAGGGCCAGTACTGCCGGGTCACGATGACCGTGCAGAACATCGGTGACGAGGCGCAGACGATGTTCGCGGACAACCAGTACCTCTTTGACTCCAAGGGGCGGAAGTTCTCGGCCGACAGCGGCGCGAGCCTCTACGACGACTCCTCCAAGATGCTCTGGGAGGAGATCAACCCGGGGAACACCATCCACGGCAACGTCTTCTTCGACGTGCCGAAGGGCATCAAGCTCAGCAAGCTGGAACTCCACGACTCGATGTTCTCCGGCGGCGTCGAGGTCCGCTTCTAGGGTTGGATCCACGCGGTGCCGGTGTTGCCGTCTCCGCGTACTCCAGCCGACCCGGTCGACACATGCTCGACCGGGTCGGCTTGGTTTCAGCCGCCGAGGGCGCGGACGAACGTCCGGGTGCCCGGCTCGCCGGCGCGCTGCGCGCGGGCGGCGACGAGCCAGAGGGCCTGCTCAGCGTCGAGCGGCTCGATCTCCGCCAGCGAGATCTCCCCCTTGGCCAGGGCCAGCACGATGGGGTTCAGCAGGGCCAGCTCGGCGCTGTCCCGATGGGCCAGCGCCCGCCGGATCCGGCCGGCCAGGTCCGGCATCGCCTGCGGGGCGCGCCCGCGGGACTCGGCTGCCGGGGGACTCGCGTTGGTGTCTGTCGCCACGTCCTGAGGCTGCCCCCGCCCGGTGTTCACCTGCGGTCCACGGCATGAACGCCGGGATGTCGCCGAGGAAAGCGTGGCCGAACTCCGTTGCCGGTGATGCGTTTCCAGCCGCACGGCGGCAGCGACCGCCCCCGCCGCAGTGCGGGCGCGCGGCGGGCTCAGACCCTGCCCGGAGCTCGCCGAGTCAACCCCTCGAGGTCAAGATTCGATCCCCGTTCGACAAGTGGAGGCAAACTGCGGCACATGGTCGACAGCGCAATTTGTCGGGGGTTACGTTGAGCCCCAGAGAACCGGACACATGCGCTGATAGAGGACGAAATGGCCGCTCTGCACACCGCCGTCGCCACGGCCGCCACCACCGGCGGCCTCCAGGACTGGATCAGGTCCAACGTCATCCCACTGCTGATCCTCGTCATCGCGGTGATGCTCTTCGTCATCGCGCAGCGGGGCGACAACGCCCGCGCCATGAAGGTCGTGGCCGGCGTGATCATCGCCCTGGCGGTGCTCGGCCTGGCCACGGGCGGGCACGCCGAGAACATGGGCCAGTGGCTCGCCGGCCTGGTGACGGGCTGACAGGTCCACGCTCATGCGGCTCCCCGTCGATGACGAGATCTACAACGTCAACGCGGTCTGGCTGGGGCCGCCCCGCAAGACCCTGCCGTGGCGGGCGCGCTACGTCGCCTACGCCGTGGGCCTGGTGGTCTTCGTGGTCCTTCAGGTCATCGAGCGCCGGCTCGGCATCGGCCTCGGGTTCTTCTCCCTGGCCTACAGCGTCATGGCGACGGTGGGCCTGACCCGGCTCATCCTCAGCGTGGTCGACCACGACCGTCCGCTGGGCTCCGTCCTGGCCGCCTTCGCCCACGAGGTCGAGGCGCCACGCGAGCAGACGAAGGTGGCCGTCCACACGCTGCGCCCGGCGCGCGTGCGGGCCGTCCCCGCCCGCGTGAGCCGGGCCCAACGCCGTGCCGAACGCCGTGCCGAACGCCGCGCCGAACGACGCACGGTCGCGCAGACCCGGGAGGCATGATGGCGTCCACCTCAGGCCTGGCGCTGCGCCGGATCAGCGGTCACTGCACCGTGACGGCGGACAAGATCCACGCGTGGTACCTGCTCGACCCCCAGGGCTGGTCGTTCCGCCCGGACGCGGTGCGCGAGCAGCTGATCATCGACGGCGCCGACGCCTACGCCCAGCTGGTCCGGCGCAGCCTCCACCTCCGGGTCACCACCCGGCCCTACCCGGTCAGCAGCTGGGCCGCCGCGCACGACGCCAACGCGCCCGCGCCGCTGCCGGCGTGGCGGGACTACCTGATCCGGGACCAGCAGCACCTGGCCGGCCGGTCGATGGCCGACAAGGAGGTCTACGTCGGCGTCGAGATCCCCGCCCGCAAGGGCCTCTACAAGGCCCTCGGCGGGCTGGCCGGCTCCATCTCCGACCGCGAGGTCGCCGCGCTCTCGGCGCAGATCCGCGAGACCGACGAGATCATGGCCTCTCCCGGGATGGACGGCGCGCCGACCACCCCTCGCCAGCTCGAGTGGCTGCTGCACCGCTCCTGCTCCCTGGGCCTGCCCGCCCCGCTGACCCTCGGCGCCGTCGACGACGGCCACTGGGAGAGCGAGGACCTGGGCGAGTTCACCGACCACGTCCGCTGGACCGCCATCCCCTACGGCCGCACCATCCGGGTCGTCGGCGAGAACGACGACCAGCGCGTCGAGCGCCACGTCTGCGTCCTCTCGGTGGGCCGGATGACCGACCTCGAGATCCCGGCCGGCGTCCCGTGGATGCAGCGCACTGACCAGCTCGGCTTCCCGGTCGAGTGGTCCGGCCGCGTCGAGGTCGAGGACTCGGCCAAGGTCGGCGCCGCGATGCGCAAGTCCATCCAGAAGATCCGCGCGCAAAAGGACCACTACGAGGTCGAGCACGCCGAGCCGGCACCGGGCGCGCTGGACCGCCAGGCAGACAAGGCCCTCGCCGTCGAGGACGAGATCTCGATGGGCCTGTCCGGGCTGAGCACCCGCACCCGCGGGTGGTTCCGCCTCGCGGTCTCCGCGCCCACCGAGGAGGAGGCCCTCGAGCGCGCCTCCGCGGTCCGCAAGCTCTTCGCCCCGCAGGTCACGATCGCCCGCCCGGCCGACCAGTACGCCGTGGCGCGCGAGTTCATCCCGGGCGAAAGGCTTGGCAGCACGGCATACCGGCGGCGTATGCCGGTCACCACCCTGGCCGCGGCCGTCCCGGCCGCGACCGCGAAGGTGGGCGACCGGGTGGGCATCCACCTGGGGGAGACGTCGGGGACGTCCTCGCGGGTGGTGACGTGGGAGCCGTGGGAGATGACCGAGCGCGGGGAGGAGTCCGGCCTCGCGGTGCTGTGTGCCGGCCTCGGTGGCGGCAAGTCCACCGCCGGCGGCAACATCATCTACCGCTCGCTGCTCCAGGGCGTGCCGTGGACCGTGCTCGACCCCTCCGGTCGGCTGACCTCCCTGTGCCGGCTGCCCGAGCTGGCCGACCACTCGCGCGCCATCGACCTGCTCGACGCACCGTCGGGGGTGCTGTGCACCTACCGGGTCATCGCGGAGCCCCGGCGCGAGCACTACCCCTCCGACCTGGACTGGCGCACCGCCCAGGACGCCGCCGCGGACACCCGGCGCCTGCTGACCTCCAGCGTGCTGCGCTCGATGCTGCCGCGGCAGATGCAGGACCACGTGCTCACCGAGGTCGCCCTGATGCGCGCCGTGGGCAAGGTGCGGGCGACCAACACCGCCTCCACCATGTCGGTCGTTGAGGAGCTGGCCCGGCTCGACGGCGACGCCGAGCTGCAGCGCCACTCCGGCTACATGGCCGACTTCCTGCGGGAGGCGGCCAAGACCAGCCACGGCCGGCTGATCTTCCCGGCCGGCTACCACCACGACTACGCCCACGCCGAGCCGCTGCTGACGGTCTACAGCCTGCGCGGGCTGGCCCTGCCGGACGAGAGCACGGCCTACTCCGACGACCTCGACGAGCGGCTGAGCATGTGCGTGCTCTACCTGGCCGCGTGGCTGACCCAGCGCGGCATGTACTTCGGCGACGTCCACGCCCGCAAGGGGATCTTCATCGACGAGGCGTGGGCGCTGTCGACGTTCAGCACCGGCCGCCGGTTCATCGACCGCGCCTCCCGCGACAGCCGCAAGCACAACACCCGCGTGCTGCTGGCGAGCCAGAACCCGTCCGACCTGCTCGACCTCGGCCTGGCCAACCTCATCTCCGCCGCGTTCATCGGCCGGCTCACCGACGAGGACGCCCAGCGCGACGCCCTGCGGTTCCTGCCCGGCGTGCACGAGGGCCTGGGCTACGAGGCCATCTTCGGCACGCTGTCCCGCCCGTCGCGTGAGGGCCGGCGCGGCGCCCGCGAGTTCGTCTTCAGCGACGGGGTCGGCGGGATCGAGCGGATCCGGATGGACATGTCCGCCCACCCCGAGCTGCTCGAGGCGCTGCGCACGACCGCCGACCCGGAGAAGGCCCGCAACCGGATCGGGCGGCACCGCAGCGAGGCGGCCTCGGCCCGGCAGCGCGCGGCCGCCGAGGCCGCCGAGGCCGAGGACCGCGAGGAGGAGAGCGCCTGATGCGCGCCCGGCGGGCCCGTGTCGGCCTGGCCCTCGTCGCCTTGCTCGTCGCAGGCGTCGTCGGGGCCTCCCCCGCCACCGCGAGCCCCGCCATCCCGGGGATCCCGGACTGCAAGGACGCCCCGGTGGCGCAGCTACCCGGCGAGGGGGTCACCGGCTTCCTCGACACGCCGCCGACCGCGCCACCCGCCCCGGGGGACCCGTGGGCGACGCACCCGACGACCAGCGTCTACGAGCAGTACGGCTACGCCGGGCTGACCTGGCACACCTACGACCTGGGCTGCGGCGGCGACGTCCGCGACATGGGGGCAGCCAGCGACACGATGCTCGGCGACTCGCTGCTGTCGGTGGCGGCGTGGGGCACGGCCGCCACCAACGGGCTGCACAACACGATCAGCCACCCCGACCGCTACATGGCGCCGCTGGACGACGTCGTCGGCACGGTCACGCAACGGGTCCACGACGCCATCTGGTCCCCGTGGGGAGGGGCCTCGCTGCTCGGCGTCGTCGTCCTCCTGCTCTTCTACTCCTCGCGCGGGCGCCTCTCGGACGTGACCCGCGCCGCGGCCTGGGCGCTGCTCGTCCTGTCGGTCATGGCCGGCCTGGCGCAGTACCCGGCCCGTGTCTCGGGCTTCTTCGACCAGGCGATCACCGGCAGCATCGGGCGCGTCAACGGCGCCAGTGCGGGGCTGGCCTCCCTGCCGCCCACCGCCGACCCGGCGCGCGCCCAGGGGGCGCTGCTGGTCGACCGGATCCTGTATGACGGGTGGTTGCGCGGCGAGCTCGGCTCCAGCGACTCGCCCGCCGCGAAGCGGTGGGGACCGGCGCTCTACCGGGCGGGTGCCTACACCTGGGCCGAGGCGCGCCAGGCCCGGTCGAGCCCGGAGAAGGCCACTGCCCTCGCCGACGCCAAGGCCGCGCACTGGAAGGAGGTGGCCCAGCAGATCCAGGACGAGGACCCGGCCACCTACGCCACCCTCCAGGGCAAGGCCGGCGGTCGGCTCGGGACCGGGCTGATGACCGTCTTCGGCGCCACTTTCGCTGGCGTCTTCCGGCTGGTCAGCGACCTGTTCACCTTCGCCGGCCTGGCCATGCTGCGCCTCCTGGTCATGCTCTTCCCGGCCGTGGCGGTCCTGGGCGTGCTCGCCCCGCTGAGCGGCCTGGTCCGCCGCGTCGCCAACGTCGGCGGCGCCTCCGTGGTCAACGTCGTCGCGTTCGCCGCCGCGTCCTCGGTGCACACCACCGTCATCTCGGCGATCCTGTCCCGTGCCCAGCTGGGCGGGATGAACGTCCTCGCGCTCGTCCTCTGCGTCGTGGTCACCATCGTCGCGTTCGTCCTGATGTTCCCGCTGCTCTCGCTGACCAACGTCGTCGGCCTCTCCCACGGAGGCGGTGCCGGCGCCCTGCGTCGGGTGGGTCGCCTCGTCACCCGGTATGCCGTGACGCGGCAGGCCGTCCACGACGGGACCGGGCACGGCGACGAGGCGGCGGTGCCCGGCGCGGGCGACTCCTCGTCCGGGCGCACCGACCCGGCGGGGCCGGTGCGCCACCGCCCGGCGCTGCTGCCCGCCGAGGTATTCAGCCGGCCCGAGGCGGCCGGCCGTTCGGCGGTGGCCGGCCGTCCCGTGGTGGCCACCCTGCCGGCCGCGGCCTCGCCGGTTACCGTGTCGGGAGCGCCGGTCGAGGGCCGTCGCCCGCCGGCGACGCTCCCCGCGGGCGGTCCGGGCCGCGTGGCCGCCACCCTCGCCGCCCGGCAGGACGACCCGGCCATGGACCCGGCGCGGGACCTGGCGCGCGGCCTCGCCGGGGACGTCATCGCGGCGGCCCCGGGCGGCGGCGCCGGTGGGGCCCTGCCCTCCCGCGACGACGGGGTCCGTCCGCACGGTGACGTCCTCGAGGGCGTCGTCGTGGCAGCGGCGCCGGCCCACCCGGCCCGGCCCGGCAGCGACCGCGTCCATGACTCGCACACTCAGGTCCGCCCTGACGGCATCGGGCCGCGCCTCTACGACCCCGCGACCCGCAGCACCGTCCTGGCCGCGGCCCTGGTCACTGCTGCGGCAGCGGGCGACCACCGCCGGGTCGAGGACGCACGGCGATGACGGCGCGCCGCGACGAGATCCTGCGCTGGCCGCTGTGGTCGTGGCGCAACTTCTCCGTCACCTCCGCAGCCGTCCTGCTCCTGCTCGCCGGGGTGGGCCGGGTCGTCGACGCCGTCCACCCCACGCACCACCGGTCCCGGGTCCAGAGCGCCGCCGCCGTCGGCCCGGCGCCGGCCGGGGCCTCGTCCACGTCGCCCTCGGCCACCCCGCCCACCGGCTCCGCCGACCCGAAGGCCAGTCCGGGGGTGGCCAGTCCGGCGCCGGCGGTCGCCACGGACCCGGCCGCGACGCGCGTGGCAGAGGCGTTCGTGCGGGCCTGGGCGCGGCCGGGGCTGGACCAGCGGACCTGGCTGCACGGCATACAACCGTTGTGCACCAAGGCCCTTGCCCACCTGCTGTCCACGACGGACCCGGCTCGCGTCCCCGCTTCAGCGGTGACCGGCGAGGCCCGGCTGCGCACAGCAGAGGGGTCCACCGCGGTGGTGTGGGTGCCCACGGACGGCGGACCGGTGCTGGTCTCGCTGGTCCGGGCGGGCGGCCGGTGGCAGGTGGGCGACGTGGCGCCGGCCGACCAGCCGCCGGCGGCACCGACCCCCGCCCTGACGCCGGCCGCGCCGGGGCCCTGACGTGCCGGCTCCCCTCGTCGCCGCAGCCGGCCAGGTGCTGCGTCGCCGCGTCGCCCGGCGGCTGCTCAAGGTGGCCGTGGTGCTGCTCCCGCTCGCGGCGGTGGGCGCGGTGGCCGGGGCGCTGCTGCTGGTCCTCGTCGTGCAGGCCGGCCATCCGCAGGAGTCCGGTCCCGCCGGTGGTGCGTCGTGCTCCACCGTGACGGGCGCGTCCGGGGTCCGGGTCGCCGACCTGACGACCGAGCAGGTCGCCAACGCGCAGACCATCGTCGCGGTCGGCCGGCAGCTCAAGGTGCCGCCGTACGGCTGGGTCGTGGCGGTGGCGACGGCGATGCAGGAGTCGGGGCTGCGCAACCTCGACCACGGCGACCGCGACAGCCTGGGGCTGTTCCAGCAGCGGGCCGGGTGGGGGAGCGCCCGGGAGCGCACGGACCCCGTGGTCGCGGCGCGGATGTTCTACGAGGGCGGCTCGGGCGGGCAGCCCGGCCTGGTCAAGGTCTCCGGCTTTGAGCGGATGCCGCTGACCGATGCGGCGCAGGCGGTGCAGCGCAGCGCCTTCCCGGGCGCGTATGCCCGGTGGCAGGGCCTGGCGCAGCAGGTCGTCGGCGACCCGACGGTGCTGTCGGCGACCTGCTACGACGCGGCGGCGTTCCGGGGCGACGGTACGGCGGGTGCGTCCGCGGTCGCGGCGGCGTTGGGCTACGTCGGCACGCCCTACAGCTGGGGCGGTGGCGGGATCGACGGTCCGACAACGGGATTCGGCCCGGGCGCGACCACGGTGGGCTTCGACTGCTCCTCCCTCGCGCAGTACGCGTGGTTCAAGGCCACCGGGGTGCGGCTGCCGCGGGTGACCGACGGCATCGCAGCGGCCCTGCCGCACGTCCCGAAGGGGGCGAGGCTGCAGGCGGGGGACCTGCTGTTCTTCCACGCGCCCACGGACCCGGCGGGCAGCTACCACCACGTGGGGATCTACGACGGGCAGGGCAACATGGTCCACGCGCCACAGACCGGGAAGACGGTCGAGGTCGTGCACGACGTGCTGCACGACCCCTACTTCGCGGGGCAGCTCGCTTTCGCCGCCCGGCCGGCGGCGGGGCACGGCCGGACGGTGCGGGCCGCGGGCTGAGTCCGCCGGGCGGGGTCCGTGCGGGTCCGCGTGCGGTCCGCCGGTCAGCGCACGCCCTCCCACAGGGCCCGCTCCCAGGGCCGCGGGTCGTCCACCACCTCCGAAGTCGTGTCGAAGCGCATGGTGGCCCGCCGGCTCAGGTCGTAGGCGGGCCAGCCCGGGTCGCCGCTGGTGGCGAAGGAGACCCACGCGGCGTGCATGGTGTCGGCGAGCTGCTGTGGCGGGTTGTCGCCCAGCAGCGGACCGAAGAGCAGGGCGCTCGTGCTCACGGTGTCGAAGACGAACGGGACCTCGATGGCGTGGACGGCGCCCAGACCCGGTGAGGCCCAGGCGAACTCGTACATCCAGGTGCGCGGGGTGGAGCTCGCGCCGGCGGTCGCTGTGCCGCCGCCGGTGGCGCCGGTGGGCGACGCGGCCGCCACGTGGGCGTCGGCCAGGCGCAGCGCCGGGATGCGCACCCACCAGTCCGTCTGGACCGCTGCGAGGATGTCGCCGGGAGTCGCGTCGGGGTAGCGGTCGCGGTAGGCGCGCAGCGCCGCGGCGACGGGGAGACCATAGGCGGCCAGCGCGCGATACCCCTGGGTGGTGACGGGGCCGGTGAGGACCTCCTCGGTGATCTGGCCGATCGCGCCGGTGATGACGAGGAACAGCCGCCAGTCGTCGGTGTTCGTGCCGACGAGGACGTCCACCGACGCGGCGGCGCCGGCGGCGATGCGCTCGATCGGGAGGGCGGGGACGACCGTGCCGTCGATGACCGGCTGCCACAGCATCATGCTGGCGACGACGTCCGGCCCCCAGCGCCCGGGGTCGGGGTGGGCGAGCAGGTCGGCCTTCAGCTCTGCCTGGGCGGTGAGCAGTCGCTCGACGGGGACGGCGGCGACGGCTTCGCGGGTCGGGGGGACGCCGATCCGGGCGGCGAGGTCCTGGCCGATCCGTCGTGCCGTCGCGGCCGGGGTCGCGTGGTGGGCCGCGCCGCTCTCCAGGATCGCCCTCCTGAACAGGCCCTCGGCGCGGGGCATCGCCAGCAGCGTGCCGATGCTCATCGCCCCGGCGGACTCCCCGAAGACGGTGACGTTGCCCGGGTCGCCGCCGAACGCGGCGATGTTCTCGCGCACCCACTCCAGCGCGGCGACCTGGTCGAGCAGGCCGAGGTTGGCGTCCTCGTCGCCGAGGTAGAGGAACCCGTCGGCGCCGAGCCGCCAGTTGATGACGACGCAGACGACGCCGTCGCGGGCGAAGCGGCTGCCGTCGTAGGCCGCGGTGGAGCCGATCTCGAACATCCCGCCCTGGATCCACACCATGACCGGCAGGGCGGTGGCACCGGGGTCGGGGGTCCAGACGTTGAGGTTCAGGCAGTCCGGGCCGGTCGCGGCGGTGTCCCACTCGGTCCCGCCGGCCGCGGGTGGGGCCACCTGGGGCGGTGCCGGTCCCAGGGTGGTGGCCTCCCGCACCCCGCTCCAGGACTCGAGCGGTGCCGGGGGCCTGAGCCGGTTCGCGCCGGAGGTCGGCGCCGCGAAGGGGACCCCCAGGAAGACGTGCACGCCGTCGACGACGCTGCCGCGCAGCTCGCCGTGGACGGTCTTGACGGTTCTGTCGACTGCACCCATACCTCCACGGTGCGAGCGCGGGCGGCCGGTGGGCCGTGGCGAAGGTCCCGGGGCGGGTTCGTGTCCCGCCCGTTGCGCCTGCGTGACCCGCACCAGGGCGCCGGGGTGGTGTGATGGTGGACGACGAGGGTGGGGGTGGTGGCGATGACGGCGTCCCGGTCTGCCGTGGCGGCGGTGCTTGCGTTGGTGGGGCTTGTGTCGGCGGGCGGGTGCAGTGCCTCTGGCGGCTCGTCGGAGAGCTGCGCGCCGCCCCGGACGGTCTTGTCGAGCCGTCAGGTGGCTCCGGGGGACCGGCTGACGGTGACGGTGCGCTTCACGGTCGCGTGTCAGGACACCGACCCCGGCACCGTGAGCGTGGTCCGGCAGCGCTGGCGGGCGGTCCGGGTCCAGCTGGTGCAGGGCGCGACGCAGACGCTGCTGGCCACGGTCGACACCGACCGGGACGGGGTCCTGTCGACCCAGGTGACCGTGCCGGCGAGCGCGAAGGCGGGGGAGGCGTTCATCCGCGTGGACCACGTCGACGACGCGCTGGTCCTGGTCGGCTGAGGCTGCGCGGTCCGCGCCGAATTCCGTTCGACCCGAGGGCATTCAGGCTGGTTGGCTGGGCTGCCACCTCAGCTGTCCTCCAAGGAGTCTCGTGACCTCTGGCTCGTCCACGACCACCGGCATCGCCTACGACCGCGGCGGCCCGCGCGGGGACCTGCCCGTCGTCCTCATCCATGCCGGGGTCGCCGACCGGCGCATGTGGGACCCGGTGTGGCCGGCGCTCACGGCCGAGCGGGACGTGGTGAGGCTGGACCTGCGCGGTTACGGGGACTCCACGGCCCGACCCGAGGAGCTCCGCCCGGTCGAGGACGTGCTCGAGACGGTGGCGGAGCTGGGCCTCGAGCAGTTCCACCTGGTCGGCGCCTCCTACGGCGCCGGTGTGGCCGTCGAGGTCGCCCTGACGCGTCCCGGGCAGGTCGTGTCGTTGCTGCTCAGCGCGCCCGGCGGGTCCCTGATCGCCGAGGCGACCCCCGACCTGCGGGCGTTCTTCGCCGCCGAGCGGGCGGCGCTGGCCGAGGACGACCTGGACGCCGCCGTCGAGGCCAACCTCGCCTGGTGGGTCGACGGTCCGAGCCGCTCCTCCGATGCCGTCGACCCGGCCGTGCGCGACCTGGTCGGTCGGATGCAGCGGCGGGCGTTCGAGCTGACGGCAGACTGGGACGACGTGGCGGAGCAGGAGCTCGACCCGCCCGCCCTGGAGCGGCTGGCCGAGGTCCAGGTGCCCACGCTGGTGCTCGTCGGGGCTCTGGACCTCGACGCGATCCTCGACACGGCCGCGACGGTCACGGACGGGATCGCCGGAGCGCGCCGTGTCGACTGGCCGGACACCGCTCACCTGCCCTCGATGGAGCGCCCCGAGGACTTCACCGCGCGGCTGCGCGAGTGGTTAGGCGGGGTCTGAACCCGAGGCCCGTGTTCGTGGGGCCGGCCGCCGGGAGACCAGTCGCCGGCCGGCTGCCGGGAGGCGGGCCGCCGGGAGTGGGCTGCCGGGAGTGGGCTGCCGGGAGGCGGGCCGGCCTCCCACGCCGGCGCGCGAGCTGCGCGAGAGTCAGGCCAGCAGTCCGGCGGCGGCGAGCCCGGCGCGGAGCGCCGCCACCTCGTCGTCGTCCAGGGGCGCGAGAGGTCCGCGCACGCGGCGGTTGTCGAGCACGCCGAGCAGCTCGAGGGCCGCCTTGGCGGTCGTCGCGCCGTAGTTCGGCACGCCCATGATGGCGTCGAACGCGGGGGTGAGCACGGTGTGCAGGCGCAGGGCCTCGGCGTGGTCGCCGGCCAGGAAGGCGTCGATGAGCGCGCGCAGCTCCCGGCCCGCAACGTGGGAGACCACGCTGACCAGGCCGACGGCGCCATAGGCGAGGTAGCCCAGGGCCAGCGCCTCGTCGCCGGAGTACACGGCATACCCGAGGTTGGTGAGCCGGGCCGCCCCGGCGGGGTGGGCGGTCGCGTCCTTGACCGCCACGATCGTCTCGATCGCACGGGCGGCGCGGTAGGTGGCGAGGTCGATCCGGGTGCCGGTGCGAGCGGGCACGTCATAGAGCATCACGGGCAGGTCGGTGGCGGCGGCCACGGCGCGGAAGTGCTGGAGGACACCCGAGGGGCTGGGCCGGTTGTAGTAGGGGGTCACCAGCAGCAGCAATGTAGCCACGGTTGCGGTAGCGCGCCGGACGACCGACCTGGTCCGTCGTGTCCCCTCGTGGCCGGGCCGGGCAGCTGAAGCGACGGAGCCTGGCCACGCCCGGGCCGTCCCGCTGGTCAGCCCGCGGGAGTTGAGTAGGAGTGCTCATCCGCCGGGCCGCCCTCATCGTTCAGGCTCGGGCACCGTGGCTGAGACCGACAAGAGTTGGGGCGTTGGCGCCGTGCTGGGGGTGGCCCTGCGGAGCTACGGGCTCGCGGTGTGGCAGGCGATCGGGGCGAGGCTGACGTTCTTCGGCGAGCCGCTCAGCGCGGCGTCGAAGCTTCAGTCCGCGGCTTTCCTCATGGGCGCGGCGATCCCTGGCGTCGTTGCCACCGTCTTCGCTGCGCTGCTTGGAGCACGCGCGTCGCTGGTGGCGATCGTGTTCCCACCGGCGATCCTTGCCGGTCTCGGGTTCGCGGGCTGGGGCCCGACGTTCGACGCACAGGAGGGACATCTGGTCCAGCCCAGGGCAGACATGCTGTTCAGCTCGGCCGCCACCTGGGGCCTTACTGTCGTCATCGCCGCGATCGGAACGGCGGCCATGCTCGATCGACGGCGCGATCAGGGTGAGTGACCTCGCGGGACGCCGAACGGGTATTGGGCCAGGCCCTTGGCTGGCAGTCTGACTGGCATGACCGAGTCCGTGCAGGGTGGGGGAGCGGCCGCGGGAGGCGACTCTGACCGGCGCCGATCCGTGGTGAGGTGGCGTGGCTGGTCCCCGTGGTCCTGGCTGGCCCTGATCGCGCTCACGGTCGTCGGCGCCGCCGTGGTGTTGGTCTACACCGTGGCCATCGTCCTTCGCGCCTCGAACGTCTGCAACGAGCCGCCGAGCCCGGTCGAGGTGGCAGCGGCGCAACGCGGTCTGGCCTTGGTCGCGGGGGTGGCGGTTGCCCCGTGGGTGGTTGCGAGCCTGTGGGTGAAGCCGCGGCTCCGGCTCCTGGCCTGCGGCGTGCTCTGCGCGGCGCCGGCATGGTTGGCGTTCGTCGATGGAGCTCTGCGTCCCGACTCGTACTCGATGACGTGGTGCTTCTGACCTGAGTTGCGGCGCTGCGCCGGCTCTCAATGTGGACCGCCAGTAGCTCCGCGACACAAGTCCGCCATTGAGGTGCGACACCTGGAACCCGCGGACAACGGCATGTCTGTGCGTTCGCGCCTAGGGTGCCGCCATGGTCGCCCCGATCCAGATCGCAACCGCCGTACTTGTGCGGGACGGCCTCGTGCTCCTGGCACATCGCCACCCAACGCGCCATGCGTATCCCGACCGCTGGGGCTTTGTCGGCGGACATGTCGAGCCGGGCGAACTACCTCATCAGGCCGTCCGCCGGGAATGCCTCGAAGAGCTCGGTGTTCACATCCACGACCCCCTGCCCATCCCGATGACAGTGCGCGACCCCGCCCTCGACATGCACGGGTTCCTCGTCACGCGCTGGGCAGGGGAACCTGTCAACGCCGCGCCCGAGGAGCACGACGATCTTCGCTGGTTCCGGCCCAACGACCTCGCAGAGTTGAAGCTGGCCCACCCGGAAAGCCTGTCGAGCGTCCTCAGCGCCGTCCAGGCCGCAGTCGACTAGCCGCTACGAACCGTCCGCTCATCGGCAGTGGCTGAGCCTGCTCAGGTTCGACATCAACCGATCTCCATCTGCTGGTACGTGGGCGTCAGCTCTTCCCAGCGTTCCTTCCAGCCGGGCGCCCCGGCATCGGAGCTCCAGCCCTCCGGATGCACCGGGCCGTCGATCTCCAGCGACCGACCGAGATCCTCGAGGTGGGCCCTCCAACCAGAGGCGTGGAACGGGAGATGCCTCATCGGCAGGCCGCGCTCCTCGACCACAAGCCGGGTCCTGGAGCCCTCCTCGGTCAGCCACGCCTCGATCTGCCCCTCGTCGTCCGTGCCCGGCTCCGTCGTCAGCAGCAGGTGGTGGGGCGCATCGCACACCTCGATGCGCGCCGGACCGGTCCAGGTGCTCGTGAAGACGAGCTGGATCGTGCCGTCGACCCGCATGTCGCCGTCGACCCGGGCGATCCAGCGGGCCAGCCGCTCGGGCGTCGTGCACGCCTGCCAGAGGTCGTTGATGTCCGTGTCGTACAGGTCCTCGACCCGGACTGCTCCTCGGGTCTCGTCGAGGGCTCGCATCGTCGCGATCGTGGTCATCGTCGTGCCTTCTTTCCTCGTGCGATCTCGGTGTGGAGGGCGTCGAGCCGGTTCTCCCAGAGCCGGCGGTACTCGCCCAGCCACTCGTCGACCTCGACGAGCGCCTCCGGGCGAAGTGTGTAGATCCGGCGCTGCGCGTCCTGGCGTACGTCGACCAGGCCGGCTTCCCGCAGCACGCGCAGGTGTCGGGACACGCCCGGGCGAGCGATCGGCAGCGCCGCGGCCAGCTCCCCTGCGCTCGCCGGATGGTCTCGGAGGATCTCGAGAACCGTGCGCCGGCTCTCGTCCGCCAGCGCGTGCAGTACAGCGTCCATGGTGGCTAATGTACCCGAGTTGCTACGTAGCAGCAAGGTTACATTGACTGCAGTCTCATGTCCTGGAGGTTCAGAAATGACGGTGGCCGTCGACACCGAGATCGCCGCGTTGATGCGCTGTCTCCAGGGTGAGCGAGAGCACGTGCTGGGCGCCGTGGAAGGACTCAGCGACTTCAGGAAGACAACCGCGACGATCCTCGACGATGGGAGAGTCACTGCTCGCGTTGGCGCAGGCCATCTGCACGAAGTGCAGGCCCCTTGGGACTCGAACCCACAGCCCGCGGATTCTGATCCCACTGAGGAGTGCGACTTGGCCTTCGCGGCACGGCCCGCCGCGCTTACACGTGTCGGAGGCTGCTGCCATGCTGCAGCGAACGACGAAGCCGGAGGTTCGATGTCTGTCTCCTACCAACTGGTGATCGACTGTGCTGACCCAGGGCCGATGGCGCGCTTCTGGGCCGAGGCACTTGGCTACGTCATCGCTCCGCCGCCGGAGGGCTTCGACACCTGGGACGACTGGTACCGCTCGGTCGGGGTGCCCGAGGAGGAGCTCGGCATCGGAGACGACCGGATCGTCGACCCGAACGACGAAGGCCCGGCCATCTGGTTCCAGGTCGTCCCGGAGACGAAGTCGATCAAGAACCGTCTCCACATCGACATCAACGCCAGCGGGGGTCGGGGGACACCGCTCGAGGTACGCCGCGAGCGTGTCGAGGCCCGGGCGGCTCGCCTCGAGGCCCTCGGCGCCACGCGGCTGCGCACGGTCTCCGAGGAGGGCATGGACCACTACGCCGTCGCGATGCTCGACCCGGAGGGCAACGAGTTCGACATCAACTAGGCGACCCACGGGGACCGAGATTGCCGTGAGTGACCCTCTTGTTCTGGCCCCATTTGTTGCGGGCGTGCCATCCGGCCACACAGGTGCTGGGGTGTGCTCATGATGCACAGCACCGGACCGCGTTTCCGGGACGCGGTGACTGGCGATGAAGATGGGCTCACCCTGCTTGAACGCACGGCCAACCTTCGTGCCCTGGCGCACATCTTCCCGCCGGAGAAGTACCCCTTTCCCACTGACGACGTACGAGAGCGTTGGCGCACGCTTCTGCGTGACCCTGCGGTCCGTGTGGTCGTCTCGGAAGACGCAGACGGGATTTCGTCCTTCGTGGCCTTCGATCCCGGCCAGCTACGCCACCTGGCTGTCCGTCCTGACCTCTGGGGATCTGGCCTTGCCAAGGCTGCCGTGGACTGGGCCGTTGACCGTGCCACGACCCAGCGGTTGTGGTGCCTGGAGAAGAACAGTCGCGCGCTGGGCTTCTACGAGCGCCTCGGATGGACTCGGACAGGCCGTCGGCAACGTGCCGAATATCCTCCCTGCCCCGCGCTGATTGAACTCACGCTGGCGCCTGGCCAGCAGTCCGCCCAGGCGTGATGTCCGTTGTTTCGCGGTCGACTCGTTGAGGGCGCCACGCCCCCGGCCTCATCGCGCGCTTAAACGGATTCCTCTGTGTCGCCGGGGACCCGAGCATCAGAGGTGCGCAAACCGCTGGTCGGTGACCTGAGGCGCGGCGCTGAATACGAACGCGACCCGATCAGCAACGTCGACCTTGCAGGTACGACACAAGCTGGCCTATGAGCAACAACGCACACGGCGGGATGTTGCGCTCGGAGTCATGGGTCGTGGCGTGGCAGGGTGCAACCGGGAGACGCTACTCAGCGAGGGGGCCGCATGAGACTCCGCGGGTCGGAGACAACCAGCATCGACCTGACGCGCCTGAAGCCAGGGCCTCGGCGACTGCTCGAGTCACTGATCATCGGCGGCGAGGTCACAGTGTGCCGAGGTGGCACAGCCGTGGGGAGGCTCAACTTCACACCCGCCGTCTACACGGGCACCGTGCACCCCTCTCATGTGAACGAGGATCGAACGAGCCCGCCCCTGCGTGAGGGTGTGAAGGTCATGGTGACCACGATGCACCTGTCGCATGCAGCCCGGCAGCGTCTCAGTGACGCGATGGGCCCGGACTACCTGGTCATCGACTTCCTCGATGCACCGGACACGGCCGACATCGTCCTCACCCATCCCGTGAGCCCGCAGCTGCTCAACCGCTTTCGCATCCTGTTCCCCGAAGCTCACGTCATCGTCACCGAGATCCACGACCCCGAGCTCGGTGTCGACATGAGCGGACCGGTCGGTCGCATTCTCGACGCCGGAGCGCAGGCCTACCTGCCGGCGCGACCCGTACAGAAGGTCGCGGAGAACGTTCTCGCGTACCTCGCCACCGTCGAGCAGCGACAGCTGGCACAAGGGGCCGCCTCAGCAGTCGGCGCCTTCCTCATGTCACCGAGCGACGACCCTGGGTTCTGATTCCGGGCCGCCCGGGACCGCCGGCCGGGCCTTGGCTCGTTCGCTGCGCCCCCGGGCTCTACTGGCGGCACGATCGTGAATCCGAAGAACGGGCCTCACCTCAGAACGAATCGGGCGTTTTGGTTTGTGGTACTCCGGTGGACCCGGTAAGCATGCGTACCCAGCCTTCCTGCGAGAACGAGGTCAGAGTGACGGCCACCGACCACGACAGCCTTGCGGTCACCGACTACGACGACTTCGCGCTCGCCTACGCGGCGCAGAACGAGAAGGGCCTGTTCAACGCGTACTACGCGCGCCCCGCGATCATGGACCTCGCCGGCGACGTCTCCGGCCGCCGGATCCTGGACGCGGGGTGCGGCTCGGGGCCGTTGGCGGTCGCGCTGCGCGACAAGGGGGCCGACGTCACCGGCTTCGACGTGAGCGCCGCGATGGTTGACTTGGCCCGCCAGCGGCTGGGCGAGGACGCCGACCTGCACGTGGCGGACCTCGCCGCGCCGCTGCCGTTCGCCGATGCCGAGTTCGACGACGTCGTCGCGTCTCTGGTCCTGCACTACCTGAAGGACTGGGCCGGCCCGCTCGCCGAGCTGCGTCGCGTGCTGAAGCCGAGCGGTCGCCTGATCATCTCGGTGAACCACCCCGCCGCCTACGCGATCGTGAAGCCCGAGGCCGACTACTTCGCGCTGACCCAGTACTCCGAGGACTACGTCTTCGACGGACAGACCGTGTGGCTGACCTTCTGGCACCGACCCTTGCACGCCATGGCGGATGCCTTTTCCGCAGCGGGGTTCCGCATCGCCACCATCAGCGAACCGCCGCCGTCGGCGGACACCCCTGGGGAACTGCTTCCAGCCGGCATGGAAGGCCGTTCGGCGTTCATCTGCTTCCTCTTCTTCGTTCTCGAGTGCGTCTGAGACCGAATTCGTTGACGCGACGGGAAGATCACGCGCTACCGCGCCTTCGCCCTCTTCCGTGACGTTGACGGGCGCACGACACGCGACACGATGCTGCGGCAGCTGCGGGCCGTGAAGGGTATGAGTTCTCACTGGCTTTTCGCTGGCCAACGGCGCCCTCGGTGATGGCCACGCCGACGATTCACGCACGATGTGTGGGCCCCGTGGGACTCGAACCCACAACCCGCGGATTAAAAGTCCGCTGCTCTGCCAATTGAGCTAGAGGCCCGGGGGTGCGGACTGATCGGGCGAACCCTCGGGACAACACCCGGGTGGTTCGGACGGTCCGCAGCCCGCCGCCGGGCCAGTATGCCGCAGTGGCCGACTGCCGCCGTCGTCGGTTGGAGGGGTGCTGCCCGCCACGGTCAGGCTCGGGCCGAGCAGCCAGGCGCTCTCCCCACGAAGGGTGGCCTTCCCTGGGGTCGTGCGATCGCCATCAAGGCCGCCGGCTTGCCCCCGCGACGCAGCCACTCACGAAGGGCCCGCGCGTCGTAGCGCCCGGCCTTCACCGCCCGGTAGAGACCGCTCTTGGACAGGCCGTGAGCCCCAGCCTCGTCGGGGGTGAAGGTCACTACCTGCCCCTTCGCTGCGGGGACCGCTCGGGTCGAAGCGTATGCAGATAAGAATGCCGGTCCACGAATTACTCCGTCTCGAATCCCTCACGTGCGAAATGGGGCACCGGCACGCCAGCCTGCCGCGAGGTCCAGTTCAAGCCGACCCGCAGCGCTTGGCGTTCAACCGCGTTCCAGCGATCAGTCCCGCAGCTTGTGGGACAACCGTGGCGTGCCTCCACTCGATCGGTGAGGACACGCTCGGTGATGAGGCGAAGCGGTCAGACGTCACCCTTGGTAACCCAACGGATGCAGTGCTGTTGCATCCAAGCGAGGTCGTTGAGGATGAACTGCGCTGCCGGGGTGGTGAGAATGCCCTGGCCCGCGGCGGCGAGAGAACTCCCGAGGTCGTCTGCAGGCGAGGGCAGGTGAGGGGCGCTGGCCAGGATCGTCCGCCCCTGGGTGACCATGGTGAGCACCTGCTTTTCGTTCAGCTCGTAGGTCGTGGGGGTGTCCGCGATCGTTTGAAGCAGGTCGTGGTCATCGAGGGCGACCGTCGCCGCGACCTGGCATGCGCTCGTCGGTAGAGGGTCTGCCGCGTTCGTCGCGACCGGGGGCGTTGCCGTGAACGGCCGGCTGACAACCTGCCCGGGTGCGTTTCCGACCGCGCAACCGGCCACTACGGCCGCGAGCGCGGCGCCGGCGAGAAGGTCAGTGAGTCGTCGCACCGGTGCACGGTCGCAGGCGCGCACGGTGGCTGGTGGCCTGTTCGGACGCGAACTGGCCGACGGTCGAGGCTGGCGATCCTCTGTTCGGTCCCCTGAGCGACGCCGCGCGGCGAGGCGGCCTCGCACGCGACTACTACCCCGACAGAGGGGAGCCCGAGGCCGACTGGATGCTCGCCAGGCGCAGCTCGGCTGAGTGCTTCAGCGCCTCGCCGCCGGGGAGCCATGACTGCCCGCAACTCCACCCGGCGGACGGTGATCTGCATGGCGGAGTACTGGCGTCCCAGACGTGCGATGTCCGCGTTCCAGCATGGGGACTCCGGCGTCCTATGCCAGCCAGGCCCGGTGAACGTCACCAGCCGCGTTCTGGCTGGTCTGCACTAAAGCCGCGACCCCGCTAGAGGCCCGGGGGTGCGGACTGTGGGACAACACCCGTGTGGTTCGGACGGTCCGCTACCCGCCGCGGCGCCAGTATGCCGCAGCGGCCGACCGCCGCCGTCGTCGGTTGGAGGGGTGTTGCCCGCCACGGCCAGGCTCTCGCCAGGTAGTTGGGCGCCTCCCCACGAGGTGGGGCCCGCGGGGTCGCGCCACAGGGCCAGGGCGCCTACCAGTGGGCGTCTCGATTGGCCTCTCCCCGGGTATGCAGGCGCTGACTCCTCTGCCGGGGAGTGTGCGCCCTGACGACCTGATCGAACCTTGCTGGCTCGGCATTCACCAATGGGCGTGATCCCGACCGCCTGAGGCCGCATCGTCGTAACACGGTCACCCCGTTCGTTGTCATGGTGAGAGGCGACGACCTCGGATCCGGCTGCATCGAGGCGGGGCCCACCTGTGTGAACGGAGTCCAGACATGACCAGACCGTTTCGATTCGGGGTGGTTGCCCCCGTGCTGACTGACATGTCTACGTGGCGGGACCGGGTGCGCCGCATCGCTGACAGCGGCTACTCGACTCTGCTGATGCCCGACGTGCCGCAATGGCAGCCTGCGCCCGCTCCTACGCTCGCATTTGCGGCGGCTCAGACGGGCCTGCGTGTCGGCACCTGGGTCTATGCCTCGCCGTTGCGCCCGGCTTGGAGCACAGCATGGGAGGCGCACTCGATGTCGGTGCTCACGGAGGGCCGCTTCGAGATGGGCATCGGCACAGGGCGGCCCGGGATCGAGGACGAGCTCCGAGAGCTGGGGATGCCCGTCGCATCGCCGAGGGCGCGGCTGGCCCAGGTGCGGGAAACGGTGGCGTTACTTCGCGACCTGGACGGCCCCGATGTCCACACGCCGGTAGTCATGGCCGTTCGGGGGCCGAAGGCCCAGGCCCTTGCCGTCGAAGTCGCCGACACGGTCACCGTCGCAGCGCTCTCGAGCGACACCCGTGCAGCGGTTGCCCGCATCGCCCGCAACGTCCGCGCCGCACGGGATGTCGAGCTGGCGCTGCACGTGCCGGTCGTCGGCGACACCGTCGCGCCGTTCATGGCATCCGCGCGGGACACCGATCCGATGACGTTGCGGGAAGCGGACTCGTTGGCCGTGCTCCCGGATGACCCGTCGGCTGCTACCGAAGAGATCCAGCGGCGACGTGAGGAGATCGGCTACTCGTACTTCGTCGTTGGCGCCGACTCCGCCGAGGTATTGGCCCCGGTGGTCGCCGAGCTGACCGGCCAGTAGCTGCCTCCGCGGGAGCCGGCACTGCGAGGGTCGTCCCTCACGACGCGACAGGACTCAGCGCAGCGGCCCCGTCCACCGGACGGGGCCGCCGCGCGACCAGCTGACTGGCGTCGCCTGCTGTCAGAAGGCGGTGACTACGAGGTTGCCGGCCGTGATGACGTAGTCGTTCGTGGGGGTGAACCCGCGTGCCACCATCGAGCGGGCAGCCGTCAGGGAACCGGCCACCGAGAACCCGACACGGTCGTGCCGCGGCCCCGGGGTGCCCATGTCGATGACCCGCCAGACGACGATCGTGCCGGCAAGCGAACCCGTGCTGATCCGGTAGTCGAACCACGCGGTCCGGCCCGACACCCGGACGTCGACCACGGCGGCGGTGTAGGACAGTCCCCGGGTGAGGTTGCGGTAGGTCACCGTGCCCGAGTCACCACCCCATGCGCGGTCGGCCACGTTGAAGGTCATCTGCTGGCGCTGGGTCGACGGACCGAACCAGACCGTCCCAATGGCAGTCCCGGTCACCCGGTGCACGACGACGATGTCGCCACTCACGACCCCGTAGCTGTTGGCCGGGGTGAACCCAAGGTTCACCATGCTTCGCGCGGCCGCGGTCGAGGCGGCCACGGAGAAGCCGGCGGTGTCAGGGGCGCCGTCGCGGACCTTCCACACGATGACGGTGCCACCGAGGGAGCCCGTCCCGGCCGGGACGGTGTAGTCGAACCTGGCCTCATGCCCGGCGACGCGGACGTCCGGCGTGCCGGCGTGGTAGGCCACCCCGGCGTCGAGGTTGCGGTAGAACGCCGTCCCCCGGTCACCGAACGAGCCGTAGTCCAGGGTGACGAAGGCGAGGTGCTGGCGCGGCTGCCCGGTTGTGCCGAGGCGTGCGTTGCCGAGTGCATAGCCTTCCAGTCGCAGGCTGCTCACCAACCGGGTCTGGAGGTCTCCGGACGTCACCGTGTAGCTGTTCGTCGGGGTGAAGCCGGACCGTACCCATGTCCTGGCCTGGTCGGCACTGGCGGCCACGGCGAAGCCGGCGGTGTCGGGCGCGGTGTCCGAGACCTTCCACGCGATGGCCAGACCCCTGACCGACGGTGGCGCCGTGGCCGGGACGACGTAGGCGAACCGGGCGCTGCCGCCCACCACGACAGTGCTCAGCACCGAGGCGGTGTAGTCGACTCCTGCGCCAGGGTTCGCGTACGTGACGCTGCCCCGGTCACCGACCGCGCCGGTGTCGACCATGGCGAAGGTCAGCGACTGGGTGGACCCGGCACTGCCGAGCTGCACGTCGCCAACCGCGTATCCCGTGGCGGGGCTCGCAGCCTGCGCGACGATGGGTGTCAACGTCACGCTGCCGACCGCGAGCGCGGCCGCCGAGATGAACCTGAGGACTCGTGACATGTGAGGCTCCCTCCTCCTGAGGGCGGGGAGCAGCGGCGCACGATGGTGTGGCACATAGATCACCAGAGACCGGCACGAACAAGATCCGCCCGGGGAGGTCCTGGTGTGCTCGACTCCCCGACAACCTCAGTGTCCTCACGTCACCCCGACAGTTGCGGGGCACAACGTCCCCCGCAACGACGTTCGGCCTCAGGGGGCCCGGGCGGCGCCGCTCCACGACCGTTCGGTGACTGGACATCAACGTGAAGTCCCTGGCACCGGTACCGTGCCCACCAGGAACAGGGATCGGAGATGCTCATGTGCCGGTGGCTCGCGTACTCAGGATCCCCGGTCCTGCTGGAGGACCTGCTCTACAAGCCCCAGCACTCTCTGGTCGTGCAGAGCCTGCATTCCCGGTTGGGGGCCGAGACGACCAACGGGGACGGGTTCGGCCTCGGCTGGTACGGCAACCGTGACACGCCCGGGGTCTTTCGCAGCACCGAGCCGGCGTGGAACGACACCAACCTGCGAGAGCTCGCCGGCCACATCGCGGCACCGCGCGTCTTCGCGCACATTCGCGCCTCGACCGGCTCACCGGTCCAGCTCACGAACTGCCACCCGTTCCGCGAGGGCCGCTGGTTGTGGATGCACAACGGGTGCATCAACGGATTCGCCGGGTTGAAGCGGGACCTGGCGCTGGCGGTCGACCCCGTGTTCTTCCCGAGGATCCAGGGGACCACCGACTCCGAGCTCATGTTCTTCCTCGCCCTCACGCTCGGGCTCGAGGACGACCCGCCGGCGGCAGTGGCACGCATGGTCGGCCTGGTGGAGGAACGGGCCGAACGCCTGGGCGTCTCCGATCCGGTGCAGATGACTATCGCGACCACCGACGGGACAACCACGTGGGCGTTCCGCTACGCCAGCGAGGGCCGGCCGCGGACCCTGTTCCACAGCACCGACATCTCCACGCTTCGGCACCAGTACCCGGACAACCCGGCCCTTCACGAGCTCTCCGACGACGCCCGGCTCGTCGTGTCCGAGCCCCTTGGCGATCTCAAGGGAGCGTGGCGCGAGGTGCCTGAGTCCAGCTTCATCACCATCGGCGGGGGGCGGGAGGACTTGCGTCCGTTCCGGCCTAGGAAGCCGGACTGAGGTGGCGGCCGGGACAGCCGCACCATGCCCGTCGCAGTCCCGTCGGGGTGGTCGAGGAGTGACCGAGCGTCGGGCTACTTGGCCAGGCCCGCGATGAGGTTGATCGTCGTCGCGATGACGACAGCGCCAAGCAGGTAGGACAAGAGCATGTGCCGCAGCACCGTGTCGCGAAACCGTTGCCGCGTGATGTCGGTGTCGGAGACCTGGAAGGTCATCCCCACGGTGAAGGCCAGGTAGGCGAAGTCGCGATACCGAGGCTCGGCGTCCTCGTTGAAGTCGACTCCCCCGAAGGAGTTGACGTAGTACAGCCGGGCATAGCGCGCCGTGAAGACCGTATGCGCGGTCGCCCAGGCCAGCGCCACGCTCGAGACTCCCAGCGCGGCGACGAGATCCTTGCTGGAGGACTGGCTGCCGCTGAGCAGCAGCGCCACCGCGCCGAGGCTGGCGACCGCCGCGACCAGGACCACCGCGTCGGAGGTCGCCTGGCCGGGATCCTCACGGCAGGCATGGCGCCGGGTGTCCGAGCTCGTCATCGGCCAGAGCGTGGCCCACATCCACGCCACGAACACCGCCGCGGCGATCATCCAGCCCGCCAGGACCGCGAACCGCCAGCTGGCCACCAGGGCCACCGCGCCCCCGCCGAGCACGCCCAGCGCGGTCGCGACGAGGACTCGCAGGCGCGCAGATGGGTCACGCACGCGGCCACGCACGTCTGCTGTCACGTCGCCAGTCTGTCCCACGGTGCTGTGTCCGGACGCCCTGGACGCGCCGTGGACGAAGCGGTCGGCCGAGCCGATGGCCCGGTCAGCCGGAGTAGCCGAGGTGGTTCAGCGCGTCGCCGAGCGACTGACTCGAACGGGAGCAAGATGTGGTCCATGGCAGTACACAGCCTGGGGAGATCGTCGTGAGCCAGTACCCGAGTCAGTACCCGGAGTTCCCGCCGCAGCCGCCGCCGACCGGCCTGGAGCAGGCTCAGCCCGAGAACGGGGTGGGCCTGGCCGCGATGGTGGTGGGCATCGCCAGCTTCGTCATGCTGGCCCCGCTCAGCTCGACGGCAGCCATCATCCTGGGGGTCATGGGCCTCGGGAAGGCCAGGCAAGGGCGTGCCACCAACCGCGGTCAGGCGCTGGCCGGGCTCATCTGCGGGAGCATCTCGCTCGTCCTGGGCATCATCGGCATCATCATCGCGATCGCGATCATCTCGGCTCGCCACGGCACCTCGCCCTGACGGCGCGGTGAGACCCCTCACCCCGCGAGCCTCCAGGAGATACCCCGCTCCCTGAGCGGGAGTGGATGCCGCGGAGCGCAGTCAGTCCTCGCCGACAGGTATGACGCCGCCCCGGTTCGCGGCCTCAGCTGAGGGAGGCGCTGGCCGCAGGCTCCCTTCCTCGTGCGGCGAGCGTGGCGGCCACCGCAGCCACCGCGATCGTCACGAGGGCGCCGAGGATGAGGGCGGCCGGCTCGCCGCTGGCGAGCAGGTGTGACTGCACCCCCAGGGTCGCGGCGGCGACCGGGACCCCGAGCTGGGCGCACGCCAGGGCCCCGAGGGCGGTCCGCTGCCCCGTCAGGACCGGGACCACGTGGGTGGCGAGCGCCCCGACGCCGAGGGCCACGCCCAGCCCGATGAGGGTGGGGTGCTGGCCCAGGGCCCCGAGGTCGAGGGAGGCGCCGAGCCAGATGAAGAAGACCGGCCCGAAGAACCCCTCGGTGACGGCGAACAGCTGACGGGCCAGCCGGCGCGGTTCACCGATGGCGGCCATCGCCAGGCCGAAGGTGAACCCGGCCAGCATGATCGAGACCCGGGTGGTCTGGGCGACGGCGGCGAGGCCGAACAGGATGGCCAGGTTGATCCGCAGCTCGAGGGCGAACTTGCGGCGCTCGGACAGGCGGTGCACGTCGCGGCGCCAGCCCCGTCGCTCGGTCTCCCGCAGCACGACGAACAGCACGACCGAGCACCCGACCACGACCAGGGCGCCGAGGGCGGCGTGACCGGCGCGGGCCGGGTCGATGGCCAGCGGGAGGGCGACGATGCAGGCGGCGTCGGCGACGGCCACCTGGGGCAGCAGCTGCAGGACCGGGTCGCCGGACAGGTGGAGCGCATCGATGATCGGCAGGATCAGGGCCGCCGAGGACGAAGCCAGCAACACGGCATACAGCACGGCGTGGCCGGTCCCGAAGGCTCGGGCGATCAGGACCGCGACCGGGACGGAGGCCGCGCCGACGACGGCCGCCCGCAGCAGCCCCTTCGGCAGTGCCTTCCGCAGCCGCGCGTCGCCGATCGGGACGTGGGAGCCGGCGACGAACATGACCAGGGCGAACCCGATGTTCGCCATGAACGCGAAGGTCGGGTTGGCGGCGTGCACGGCCCCCAGCACCGTGGGGCCGAGCACCACGCCCACCAGCAGCTCGCCCACGACGACGGGGAGCCCCCACCGGTGGGAGATCGCCAGCAGCGGCCCGGCGATGCCGGCCAGGCAGATCACCGACAGCAGCGTGAAGCTCATCGGGGATCCCCCGGCGACGGCCGCGGGAGCCCGGCCTCCCGCTTCCCTGTGACGTGGGGCACCCGCTCATCGTCCCCCCAACCCCGGGCCGGACGCCCGACTTGGCTCCCCGACGCGCCGTCACGCCCTCCTCGCACAGGGCTGCCGGTCGCGGGCAGAGAAGCGTGGCCGCTACCGTGGTCGTTTCGGTTCTCGTCGGCCCGGTGGCCCGCCAGCACCGTCTGCGCAGTCCACGCCGCGGAACACGTCCCCCAGGCTTGGAGGTGCACTCTGTGCAACTGCCGTCCCACCTGACCGTCCCCGCGCGACCCGACCTTCGCCGCGCCGGTTTCGCGGCCGCCCTTGGCGTGGTCGCCTTCGCGGCGCTGGCCACGTTCAGCGAGCCGCACTCGCCGAAGGTCGGGCCCAAGCTCGTCGCATTCGCCGGCGCCGCGGTCTTCGCCGTCGTTGCAGCGATCGCCGTCCGCAACGCGGCCAACGAGATCGCGCGGGTCGTCGCCCTGCGGGCGGCCCCCGGAACCGCCTCCAACCTGAGGCTGGGCTTGACGGTTGCCGGTTACGTGGTCATCACGGTGGCGACCTTGGGCCTCCTTCAGGTGCCCGTCCAGAAGCTCCTGCTGTCCGGGGCCATCACCGGCGTCGTCATCGGCATCGCGGCTCAGCAGGCCCTGGCCAACCTGTTCGCGGGGCTGATCCTGCTGACCTCGAGGCCCTTCGACGTCGGCCAGTGGATCGTGCTGCGCTCCGGCGCCCTGGGTGGGGAGTACACCGGGCAGGTCGTGGGCATCGGCCTGACCTACACCGAGCTGCTCACCGACGACGGCAGGTTCTCCCTGCCCAACGGCGGGGTGCTCGCCGCGGCAACCGGTCCGCGACAGCGCCCGTCGACCGACCGCGCCCACCAGGGTGGCGGGACCCTGGTCACCGCGCGGGACCAGTTCCGGGCCTGATCCCGCGTGTCCCCGCGCTCCCGTCAGAGCGTGACGTGACTGCCCATCGTCACGATCTGCTTCGCGGGCAGGCCGAAGTACTCGGCCGGGTCCGCGGCGTGCCGGGCGAGCTGGCTGAACAGCCGCTTGCGCCAGGTGGCCATCACCTTCTCCCGGCCGAGGCTGATCGTGCCGCGGGAGAGGAAGTAGGACGCGCCCTCGACGTCGATGCCCGGCCCGATCAGCTCGTCGGCGACGGCCTGACGGAGCGCGGCCGGCAGGTCCACGTGGTCGGCGAAGCCGAAGCGCACCGCCAGGTGGAGGATGCCGTCGTCGGCATAGCCGAGGTCGTCCACCGTCAGCCGCTGCGCCGGCGCGACGTGCGGCACGTTGACCGCGGTCGCGGAGATGACGATGACGTGCTCGTGCAGGACGTGGTTGTGCTCCACGGTGGCCCGCATCGCGAGCGGCGTCGTCTCCTTGGAGGGGTGCGGGAACACCGCGGTGCCGTGCACCCGGGGCACACCCTGCTCGTGGACGTGGTCGACGAACTCCTGCAGCGGCCCCTCCTTGCGCCGCCGGTTCGTCGCCACCACGGCGCGGCCCTTCTGCCACGTCGTCATGACGGTGAACACGCACGCGGCGATGAGCAGCGGCAGCCAGCCGCCGTGCGCGACCTTGGAGAGGTTCCCCGCCAGGAACGTCAGCTCCACCCCGCCGAACGCGACGCCGGCCAGGGCCAGCTTCCACGCCGACCAGTCCCACAGGACCCGCGCCACGAGCAGCAGCAGGACCGTGTCGATGACGAGGGCGCCGGTCACGGACACCCCGTATGCCGTGGCGAGCTTGGCGGAGGAACGGAAGGCGAACATCAGCGCGAGGACGCCGACGAACAGCAAGCCGTTGATGCCGGGCAGGTAGATCTGGCCGGCCTCGTGCTCGGAGGTCTGGCGGACCCGCAGCGCGGGCAGCATGCCCAGCTGCATCGCCTGCCGGGAGAGGGAGAACGCGCCCGAGATCACGGCCTGGCTGGCGATGACCGTCGCGGCCGTCGCCAGGACCACCATCGGGACCTGCGACCAGCCGGGCAGCAGCAGGAAGAACGGGTTCTCGACGGCACCGGGGGTGTGCAGGATGAGCGCGGCCTGGCCGAGGTAGTTCAGCGTCAGCGCCGGGAACACGACGAAGAACCAGGCGCGCAGGATCGGCATCCGCCCGAAGTGGCCCATGTCGGCGTACAACGCCTCGGCGCCGGTGATGACCAGGACGACCGCGCCCATCGCGATGAACGCGATACCGGGGTGTGCGGCCACGAACGACACCGCGTAGGTGGGGGACAGGCCGGCCAGCACGTTGGGGTGGGCCACGATCTGCGGGATCCCCGCCGCGGCCAGCGCGGCGAACCAGACCAGGGTGACCGGGCCGAAGAGCGCCCCGACCTTGCCGGTGCCGAACCGCTGCGCGGCGAACAGCCCGGTCAGGATGACCGCGGCGACGGGGACGACCAGGTGCGCGAGCCCGGGAGCGGCCACCTTGAGGCCCTCGACGGCCGACAGCACGCTGATGGCGGGGGTGATCACGGAGTCCCCGTAGAACAAGGAGACGCCGAGGATGCCCAGGGCCATCAGCAGGCCGGTGCGGCCACCACGCTTGGCGTACAGGCGGCGCGCCAGGGCGGCCAGGGCCATCACCCCACCCTCGCCGTCGTTGTCGGCGCGCATCAGCACCATCACGTACTTCGCCGACACGATCAGCGTGACCGACCAGAACATCAACGAGATGACCCCGTAGACGTCGCCGGCGGTGGGTCGCACGATGCCGTGGTCGAGGGAGAACACGGTCTGCAGCGCGTACAGCGGGCTGGTGCCGATGTCGCCGAAGACGACGCCGAGGGCCGCGAGCAGCACCGCGGCGCCGGCGGGGCGGTTGCCTCCGGCAGGGGGCGCGTGCGGTGCGGAGTCGGCGGCGTCGGCACCGTCGGCGCCGGCGCTGCTGGGGGCCGTGGTCAGGTCGGTCACGAGGACTGCTCCAGGGTGTGGCGGTGACGGCACGTCGTCGCGGGCGGCCGGGGTCCCGGGGTGGGGACAGCCCGGCATACCCGCTGGGACGGCCGCTCAGCCTACCCACGGAACTTGGGACTGCCGTGCGGGCGCGTTCCGGCGTGCTTGACGTGGCCCCGGCCCGACCGGCCGAGGCCCGACCGGCCGAGGCCCGGCGAGCCCGAGGCCCGGCGGGCCGAGCGCCGACGCTCAGGACCGGGGGCGGGCCGCCCTGGCGTGCGAGACCGCGTGCATCGTCGCCCGGTGAGGGGCCGCCGAGCTGCTGACCGGCACCGTCACGGGGTGGTCGTCCCGCCGGTGCAGGTGGTGGAACGGCACCGCGAACCACCACGCGCTGAACCACAGGAACACGAAGCCGCCGATGCAGAAGCCGCCGATGGTGCCCACCACGAAGGTCGAGGCGAAGAGGATGGCCGCCGAGACGCCGACCACCATGAGCGCGAGCCCGACGATGGCGAAGCGGTTGGCGCCCCGGACGATGTCCGGCCGACGCCGCCGCCGGAACAGGATGCGGTGGAACGCGACGGGCGCGATCAGCATGGACGCGGCGCCGACGGTGGCCAGCAGGGCGGTGAGGTAGACCGCCCGGTCCGGCGCGCTCGCGCTCCTGAACGCTGGCGTGAACGGCAGCGAGAGCAGGAAGGCGAAGAGGATCTGGACTCCGGTCTGGGCGACACGGATCTCCTGCAGGATCTCCGCGAGGTTGCGATCGAGGACGTCCGGCTGGTCGTACGAGGGCATGCATTTCTCCAGAACATTTGCTGGAGCCGGCGCGGCCCCCTGTGTGCCGGCCCGTCGTTAGCCATGCAATGTCCCACCGTCTTCCAGCCTCGCGCAAGTGTTGACAACACCCGGTGTCCGCGCAGGTCAGGGCGCATCTGACAGGCCGGACACCCTGTCAGGGCCGCCTTCCACCCTGTCGGACACCTTCACCCCGCCTCCACTGTGTGCCCCGGCCCGGTCGATCACCGACGACCGCAGGCCACCACGCAACCGGAGGACCGATGCAGCTCCCTTCCTGGCTCGCCCCTGGCGCCGCCGCCCGCCTCTCGGCCGGCGTCGCCGCTGCCGCTCTGGTGGCCGGCGCGTCCGTGACGGCGGTCACGCCGTCAGCCCAGGCCGCAACCACCTTGCCCACCGTGAACATGGAGGCGACGGTCAAGGCGGCGCAGATCGACCCGCGCCGCGCCGACAGCACCCTCACCCCGGGCGCCAAGTCCAGCGTCCTGGAGGTCGAGAAGGCCCTGCAGGCCAAGGGGCTGCTCGACGCCCAGTGGGTCGACGGCTACTTCGGCACCTCGACCGTGACGGCGTACGCCAAGTTCCAGGAGTCGCTGGGCTACACCGGCCTGGACGCCAGCGGCCTTCCCGGCAAGACCTCGCTGACCAGCCTCGGCCAGGGCCGCTACACCGTCACGCAGGTCATCGGCCCCGGCGCGAAGGTCAGCCGTGACGGCTACGTCGTCGACGCCCGCACCCAGGCGATGCTCACCGAGGCCGAGCGGCTGCTCGGGCGCACCCTCGTCCTGTCCCAGGGCTCCTACAACCCCGGCGGCGACCCGACCTCGGCCGGCACCCACGACGGCGGTGGCGTGGTCGACATCTCGGTCGACGGCATGACCTCCGCGACCCGCACCCAGGTCGTCACCGCTCTGCGCCAGGTCGGCTTCGCCGCCTGGGTGCGCGACCCCAGCCAGGGTGACTGGCCCTGGCACATCCACGCCGCGGCCATCAGCGACACCGACCTGTCCAGCCAGGCCCAGCACCAGGTGGGCGACTACTACCTCGGGATGAACGGCCTGGCCAACCGCGCCGCGGACGACGGCCCCCGTATCCCGATCCTCACCTGGGAGGAGTACCAGCGGCAGCCGTGAGCTCGCCGCCGGTCACGGCACCTCCCCACTGACTCCGTCCCGCCACGCCCCCGCGCGGCGAGCCGGCCGCACGACCCGAACAGCACGGCATACCAACCGCAACCCCTCCTGGAGGACTGAACCATGAACATCCTGCGCAAGGCCCTGACGGTGGCGGGCATCGCCATCGCCGCAGCCACCCCGATGATGACCAACGCCGCCCCGGCCTTTGCCGCCTCCCGCGACGGGGTCTGTGACAGCGGGGAGTTCTGCTACTACTACAACTCCGACAACGCCGGGTCGATCTCCGACTTCACCACCTCGATCGACGACTACGGCACGACGCAGCCGGACTGCTACGAGTTCAAGGGCGCCGGCAACGGCCAGGGGCAGTGCATCAAGAACAATGCCGCCTCGGTGTGGAACCGCACCGGCCAGACCGTGACCGTCTACTACAACACCGGCTACTCCGGCGCGACGCAGACGATCGCCGCCGGGGCCAAGGTCAACCTCAACGCCACGCTGAAGAACGAGAACGCCTCGCACAAGATCGGCACGTCGGGCGACACCTGCACGAACGGTTTTGGCAACCCCAACACCTGCTCGCAGGCCGTCACGTGGGCGAACAACCACCTCGGCAGCACCTCGCTGGGCTCCGGCAACTGTGACCACGTCGTCGCCGAGGCCTACGGCTGGGGGAGCAGCGGGTCCACCTCCGCTGCCTCCCACTGGTCGGCGATGCCCTCGACGTACAAGCACCCCGGTGACCGCTCGGGGGTGCCCGCGGGCGCCCTGGCGTTCTTCTCGGGCGGCTCGCAGGGTTACGGGCACATCATGCTCTCCCTCGGTGGCGGCAACTTCGCCTCCACCGATGTCGGCAGCGACGGGCGCTACCAGGCCGGTCACTACAACCGCACCACGATCGCCACGATCGAGTCCAGCTTCAACGAGACCTACCTCGGCTGGACCCAGCCCTGGTTCCAGGTCAACCACTGAGCCGATGACGCCTGCGGCCCGGTCCGGCCACAGCGCCGGGCCGGGCCGCCTGCGCCTCATGACCACCGAACAGGGGAACCAGCACCATGTCACGACGTAGGTCAGCGCTGACCTCGCTGCTCGCCACGCTCACCCTGGTGCTGACCGGGGCCGTGTTCGCCACGCCGGCCTCGGCGGCGACCGCGCGCGACGGCGTCTGCGAGAGCGGTGAGTTCTGCTACTACTACAACTCCGACAACGCCGGCTCGATCTCGGACTTCGACGACTCCCTCGACGACTACGGCGCCACGCAGCCGAGCTGCTACGAGTTCAAGAGCCCGGGCAACGGCCAGGGCGTCTGCGTGAAGAACAACGCGGCCTCGGTGTGGAACCGCACCGGCAAGACCGTGCGGGTCTACTACAACAGCAACTTCTCCGGCGCCTACCAGGACTTCGCCGCCGGGACGAAGGGCAACCTCAACGCCACGCTGAAGAACGAGAATGCCTCGCACGAGCTGATCAGCACCCCCGTGACCGGGTGCAAGACCGACGGCACGAACACCACGTTGCCGAGCTCGATCCTCGTCTACCGGGTCAGCCTCGGCCGGGTCGACCGGGTCGCGTTCAAGACCTACGTCAAGGACGTCCTGCCCAACGAGTGGATCTCCAGCTGGCCGGCCGCGTCCCTGAAGTCGGGGGCGATGGCGGTGAAGAGCTACGCCTGGTACTGGGCGCTGCACTCCACCCGGACCACCCCCGGCGGTGCCTGCTACGACGTCCGGGACGACACGGGGGACCAGGTCTACAAGCCGGGCTCGTCGGTCGCCTCGACCAGCGACGCGGTCGACAGCACCTGGACCACCCGGATGACCCGTAGCGGCAACATCCTCCAGGCGCACTACTGCTCGACGACCACCGCCTGCCCGAGCAGCTGGGTCGACGGCAACTGGATGTCCCAGTACGGCTCCCGGGACAAGGCCAACGCGGGCGAGGGCTACGCCGCGATCCTGAAGGACTACTACGACGGGATCGTCATCGGCAGCTGATCCGACACCGCTCCCGCGCCCCGGCGCCCACCGCAGACCGTGCGGTGGGCGCCTCGGCCTGCCCTGGTGCGGGTAAGAAGAAGGTCAAGTCCTGCCCCACTGCCCCATTTGCCAGTAACGTCCCACCTCGCCGCCTGATGCCGCCCCGGCTGGCGAGCGAGGAGGGGGAGCGTGAAGAGTGCTGCGTCCGCCCGGGCAGAGGCGATCGAAGGCTTCGCTGCCGTGCTGGCCGAGCTGCGCACCTCGGCCGGCAGCCCGTCGTTCCGCGTGATGGCCGGTCGCTCCCGGGCGATCTCCCACACCACCTTGCACGAGGCCGCCCAGGGCAACCGGCTCCCGAGCTGGGGGACCACCGCCGAGTTCGTCAAGGCGTGCGGCGGCGACCCGAGCCAGTTCCGTGAGCGGTGGGAGCGGGCCAACGCGGTCGTATGCGCGGTCGCCGCGGCAGCCTGCGCGCCCCACCTCGAGGCCCCGACCGGGCCGATCCCCGCGCTGCCGGTGCCCGTGTCGCCGACACCACCCCCGCCGCCCGTGGTCGTCGGCGTGGACGCCGTCCCGGCCACGCCGCCGCAGACGTCGCCGGTGACCGGGCCGATCACGCTCCCTGCCTCGATCTCCATGCCCCTACCCGCCGGAACCACCGGGACAACCGGGACAACCGGGCCCTCGGCACCCGACCCGGTGACCACGCCGGCCGCCACGCCGGCCGCCGAGGCCACCCCGGTGGCTGCGGACGCCCCGCGACGGCGTCGCGGCTGGCCGTCGGTGGTCGGGGCGGCCGCGGTGCTGGTGCTGCCCGCGGGCGCCGTCGTGGCCTGGTCGTCATCGGGCGGGCGTGCCATCGCCGGAGACGGTGCCACCGCGGGGAGCCACGCCTCAGCCGTGGGCCGCACCCCCGCGGCGCACGCCGGCGCGCCCGCACCGGACGGGTTGCCGCCATACAGCGCGGGTGACTGCCCGGTCCAGCAGCCGAACCCGCCCAAGGCACCTCCCGTCCACGCGGGCGACCACGCGGTCCTCGTCGCCGACCTCACCTTCGCGGACTGCGACCACGTCCGCCGCGGCCAGGTCTTCGCCAAGCTCTGGCGGATCAAGAACGCCGGCACGGTCCCGTGGACGGGCTACGCGCTGCACCGCCTCGACGCCCCGCAGCAGCGGGACCAGTGCCAGACCATCTCGGACCTGCCGATCCCGGACACCGCTCCGGGCCAGCAGGTCGACGTCCGGGTCGAGGTCACCGCGCCGCCGACCGCGGGCTTCTGCTTCGTGCGGTTCAAGATGGTCGACGCCGCGGGCAAGGTCGCCTTCCCCGGCAGCCGCCCGATCAACTTCCAGGTGGTCGTCGACCGGTAGCGCCGCCATGACAGGGCCTCGCGCGCTACTGACCTCCGGGCCCCGGCCCGGGCAGAATGGCTGCTGCGAGGAGGTGCGCCCGTGGCCGACCATGACGGCATCGACCCCACCGTCCCGCCGTCCGGGGACGGCTGCGTGGAGTGCGAGGAGCTCGGCGCCTGGTGGTTCCACCTGCGCCGGTGCGCCCAGTGCGGCCACATCGGCTGCTGCGACAACTCGCCCGGGCAGCACGCCACCGGCCACGCCGAGAGCAGCGGGCACCCGCTGATCACCAGCTTCGAGCCCGGCGAGCGCTGGTTCTTCGACTACCGCGACCAGCGGATGTATGCCGGTCCGCACCTGGCCGCGCCGGAGCACCACCCCCTCGACCAGCCCGTCCCCGGTCCCGCCGGTCGCGTCCCGCCCGACTGGGAACAGCTGCTGCACTGACCCTGCCGCCCGGTGTCGGGGTGTCAGTAGCGCATCCCGTAGGTGGCCAGGACGCCGCGCACCTCCGGGCGCGCGGCGTACTCCCCGGAGCTGAGGAACGTCTGCTGGACGATCTCGTCGATCCGGTCGCGGGCCAGCAGGTTGTTGCCCATCACGGCGTGCTCGGCGTGGCCGGGGCGGAAGACCACGACCGCCGTTCCGCGGTCCCTCAGGGCCCGCACCTCACGGCGGGCGAGGCGCGCCGCGTGCCAGCGGGACGCGCCATACAGGTCGGTCGGCAGCTGGGCCGGCCCTGACATCGGCGAGACGACGATGACCAGGTCGAGGTCGCGCTCCCAGACCACGGCGGCGTTGGTCGGGGAGTGGGTGCCGCCGTCGACGTAGCTGTGGTCGCCGATCCGCACCGGCGCGAAGTAGCCCGGCAGCGCGCACGACGCGGCGATCGCCAGGTGCAGCGGGGCGTCCGGCGACCCCGGGCGGCCGAAGATGACGCGCCGCCCGTCGTCCCGGCGCACGGTGCACGCCCACAGCTCGCGCTCGGGCCACTCCTTGCCCTCGACCTTGCGCAGCATGCCCAGCTGCTCGGCGATGTCGTGCGGTCCCGGCGCCAGCCGGGCGATCCCTGCCACGAGCGGGCGGAAGTGGCCCGGCCGGGTGATCGCGTGGCGGACCACGCCCCACCCCGGCGGGTCGGGCGGCCGGCGCAGCATCCGCAACGGACGCAGCGGCTCGAACTCGGGGATCTCGGTGCCGACCAGCTCGTGCAGCACCTGCCCCTCGGTGGACAGCGGCGCCCGGACCGCCCACGCGGCGAGCTCGGCGGCCGGGACGCCGACCCGCAGCAGCGATCCGGTGATCGCCCCGGCCGACGTGCCGACGATGACGTCCGCCGAGCGCGGGTCCCAGCCGTAGTCGTGCTCGAGCATGGCCAGCACCCCGGCGTGGTAGGCCTGACCGACCACGCCGCCAGCACCCAGGACCAGGCCGACGCCACCCATGCGCCCGAGGATGGGCGAGGAGCGCGACCCACGGCAAGGGCCGTCCCGTCCGTCATTCCTTGACGGCGACCGGCCCCGGTGCGGCAGGGTCTGCCCCAGAGGCACGAGCCGACCGAGGAGCCGGACGATGACGACAGGACCGACCGAGCGCACCACGGTGCGCCGCCTGCCCGAGAAGGCGGTCACCGACAAGGCCACCCTGTATGCCGTGCTCGACGCGGCGCTGGTGGCCCACGTGGCCGTCACGCTCGACGGGCAGCCGTTCGTCATGCCGATGGCCTGTGCCCGTGACGGCGACCGGCTGTTGCTGCACGGCTCGACCGGCAGCCGGCTGATGCGCGCCCTGGCCGACGGGGCACCGGCCTGCGCCACCGTGACGCTGCTCGACGGCCTGGTCTACGCCCGTTCGGCGTTTGAGTCCTCGATGCACTACCGCAGCGCCACCGTCCTCGGCCGCGCCGCGGCGCTGCCGGAGGAGGACCTGGTGGAGGGCCTGCGGGTCCTGACCGGGCACCTGCTGCCGGGGCGCTGGGAGCACCTGCGCCAGCCCAAGCGCAAGGAGCTGGCCGCCACGATGGTGCTTGCGCTGCCGCTGACCGAGTGGTCGGTCAAGGTCAGCGACGGCCCGGCGACGGACGACCCCGATGACCTGTCCGCCGACGTCTGGGCAGGGGTGCTGCCGCTGGTGACGGCCGCCGGCGAGCCCCGGCCGGCGCCGGACCTCCAGGGCGACCCCGAGGTGCCCGACTACGTGCGCGGCCTCCTGCCACGCTTGGCCGACCAGGGCACCGACTGACTCAGCGGATGCCGACGAGGGTGGGCTGGCTCCACGTGCTGGGCACCACCGAGGCCTGGCCGATGCGGCCGGTCCCGGTGCCGGCGTAGAGCTTCAGGAGGCCCGAGGAGGTCCGGCCCAGGAGGTCGGGGACGTGGTCCCCGGTGAGGTCCCCGGCGGACAGGACGGAGGCGAAGCCGTCCCACCCGCGGCCGATGACGGTGCCCCGGCCGGCGAACCCGCCGGCGCCGTTCCCGGCATACAGGTAGAGCAGTCCCGCCTTGGTGCGGGTGACGACGTCGGGCCTGCCGTCGCCGGTGAAGTCGCCGGGGGAGAACACCGCGTTGTAGATGTTCCAGCCGGCGCCGATCACCCGCGCGCCGGAGAAGCGGCCGGTGCCCGTGCCGGCATACAGGTGGAGCACGCCGTCCGAGGTCCGGCCTATGACGTCGGCCTTGCCGTCGCCGGTGAAGTCGCCGGCGCCGAACAGCGCGGTGAAGGACCCCCATCCCGTACCGACGGGCTGCGCGGACGTCGCCCACCCTCCGGAGCCGTTGCCGCGCCACAGGCACAGCCCGCCGTCGGCGCGGCGGGCCAGCAGGTCGGCCTTGCCGTCGCCGGTGAAGTCACCGGGGGACAACAGCGCGGTGAAGCCGCCCCAGCCGGTGCCGACCGTGCGCCCTGCACGGAAGCCGCCGGAAGCGTCGCCCGGGTAGAGGACCAGCGCACCGGTCGAGGTGCGCGCCAGCAGGTCCGGGTTCCCGTCCGCGTCGAACCCGGGCACGACCGGCCCGGCAGTCGCCGGCGGCGTCGCGTGGGTGAGTGCGCGCCACGTGGCCAGGTCGGCGGCGCCGGTGGCCGGGACGCAGTTGCGCGCCTGCCACGACTTCAACGCGCTCGCGGTGCCCGCGCCGAACGCGCCGTCGGGCGTGAGCCCGATCGCCTGCTGCACCGCGGAGACGACCGGCCCGCCGGAGCCGTAGTGGACGTACATCCCGGAGTAGCCGACCAGCTTCTTCGTCAGGGTCGAGGCGCTCGCCGGCGCAGACACCTTCGGGTAGCGGTCGCATGGCGTCGTACGCGGGCTGCGGTAGGGCGCCGCCCAGTTCAGCTCCGGGGTCCGGCACGGCCCGTAGTCAGGCGCCGCAACGGTTTTCGTCCAGAACGAGGTCCGCTTCATCGCGCCCTCCCAGGAGAGGGAGAGATGGACGTGGTTGCGATGGCACGTGGTGTCCATCGCCGCCTCGGGGTGCTGGGCGCAGGTGGAGTACGGCTGCTTCTGGAAACCGTCGTAGGCGTCCCAGGAGGAGTTGTTCCAGATCACGTACATCACGCCGAGCCGGCGCGCGTTGGCGAACTGGTTGCCCGCCTTGTCCGTGGCCAACAGCCACGCCACGACGTCGTCGCCCATCTTCTTGGCCGTCGTGTTGCGGGCGTTGGGGCCCATCCAGTCCACGGCGCGGCCGTCGTAGTGCTCGGTCGTCGACAGCGAGTCCGACCCGCACGCGCGCACCGTGCCGTAGGACGTGGTGGGGTAGGCCTTCTTCAGCAGCTCCCCCAGTGCCACCGTGCCGGGCTTGGCCCTGCCGTCGCAGGAGTCCGCCCCGACGTAGCGGGCCAGGTCCTCCGCCGCCGAGGGCAGCCCGACCGGGGTGGGCGGCACGGCCCGGGCCGGTGCTGCGAGCCCGACGACCGGCACGAGGGCGGCGGCGGTGGTGGCCAGGACGGTGGTGAGGCGGCGGAGCGGGTGACGCATGGCGGGACGGCTTTCGGTCGGCGCAAGGGTGAGGAGGAGACCCCCGCATTCGAGGCTAAGCACGCGAATCGGCCCGCGCGGGGCACTTTGCCCAATCCGGGAAGACCCCGGTATGCCGTGTCCTCACCTCCGGCGCGCCCGTCACGGGCGAGCCTGCCGCAGGGGAACGGGAGGGAAACGTCACGCAAATGCCCGGCGATAAAGGCTCCGGAGATGGCAAGGAAGCGTCAGGGAACTGTCCGCGGCGTTGACGCTCGCGACACCTGCCCCGGATATTCGTCGGTGTGGGGACGGGCGGCGCAGCCCCCGGTGAGGTCGTCCGCAGGGGGTTGACGACCACCCGGGGGTGTGCGCCGCCCAACCACTGTCCGGGGTGACCGGTGCGGCGGTCGCGACCACACGGCATACCGGCGATTGGTGCCGGGGCGGCCCGACCAGCCACGATGGGGGCCTGATGACCCTCGCCGACCTCGTCCCCAGCCCGCCCGAGCCCGACGCCCTCTTCGACGCGTTCACCGCGTGGGCGGGGGAGCAGGGCATCGAGCTGTACCCCGCGCAGCAGGAGGCGCTGATCGAGGTCGTCAGCGGCGCCAACGTCGTCCTGTCGACGCCGACCGGCTCGGGCAAGAGCCTGGTCGCGACGGGCGCCCACTTCGCCGCCCTGGCCCAGGGGCAGCGCACCTTCTACACCGCGCCGATCAAGGCGCTGGTGTCGGAGAAGTTCTTCGCGCTGTGCGACGTCTTCGGCGCGGCCAACGTCGGCATGCTCACCGGCGACGCCAGCGTCAACGCCCAGGCGCCGATCGTCTGCTGCACCGCGGAAGTCTTGGCCAACATCGCGCTGCGCGAGGGGTCGCACGCCGACATCGGCCAGGTCGTCATGGACGAGTTCCACTTCTACTCCGAGCCCGACCGCGGCTGGGCCTGGCAGGTGCCGCTGCTCGAGCTGCCGCAGGCCCAGTTCCTGCTGATGTCCGCGACCCTCGGCGACGTCGAGCGGTTCCAGAGCGACCTGACCCGCCGCACCGGCCGGCCGACCGCCCTGGTCACCAACACCGAGCGCCCCGTGCCGCTGTCGTTCAGCTACGTCCTCACGCCGCTGCACGAGACCCTCGAGGAGCTGCTGACCACCCACCAGGCGCCGGTCTACGTCGTCCACTTCACCCAGGCCGCGGCGCTGGAGCGGGCGCAGTCGCTGCTCAGCCTCAACGTCTGCACCCGCGAGGAGAAGGACAGGATCGCCGAGCTGATCGGCGGGTTCCGCTTCGCCGCGGGCTTCGGCAAGACGCTGTCCCGCCTGGTGCGCCACGGGATCGGCGTGCACCACGCCGGGATGCTGCCGAAGTACCGCCGCCTCGTCGAGCAGCTCGCCCAGGCTGGCCTGCTCAAGGTCATCTGCGGCACCGACACCCTCGGCGTCGGCATCAACGTGCCGATCCGCACCGTCGTCCTGACCGGCCTGAGCAAGTTCGACGGCTCCCGCCAGCGGATCCTCAAGGCCCGCGAGTTCCACCAGATCGCCGGCCGGGCAGGGCGCGCCGGCTACGACACCTCCGGCTCGGTGGTGGTGCAGGCGCCGGACCACGTCATCGAGAACGAGAAGGCGCTCGCCAAGGCCGGCGACGACCCCAAGAAGCGGCGCAAGGTCCAGCGCAAGAAGGCGCCGGAGGGCGCGGTCACCTGGAGCGAGCAGACCTTCGAGCGGCTCGTCGCCGCAGAGCCCGAGGCCCTCGTCTCGCGGATGCGGGTCAGCCACTCCACGCTGCTCAACGTCATCGCCCGCCCCGGCGACCCGTTCGTCGCGATGCGCAAGCTGGTCCGCGACAACCACGAGGAGCAGCCCGCCCAGGCGCGGCTCGCCCGCCGGGCCATCCAGATGTATCGCGCGCTCCTCACCGCCGGGGTCGTCGAGCGGCTCGAGGAGCCGGACGAGACCGGCCGCACGGTGCGCCTGACGGTCGACCTGCAGGCCAACTTCGCCCTCAACCAGCCGCTGTCGACCTTCGCCCTCGCGGCCTTCGAGCTGCTCGACCAGGAGTCACCGACCTTCGCCCTCGACGTGGTCTCGGTCGTCGAGGCCACGCTGGACGACCCGCGGCAGGTGCTGCTGGCCCAGCAGTTCAAGGCCCGCGGCGAGGCCGTGGCCGAGATGAAGGCCGAGGGCATCGAGTACGACGAGCGCCTCGAGCTGCTCGACGAGGTGACCTGGCCCAAGCCGCTGGTCGAGCTCCTCGAGGGTGCGCTGGAGACTTACCGCAAGGGCCACCCGTGGGTCTCCGAGGACGCGCTCTCGCCGAAGTCGGTCGTGCGCGACATGTTCGAGCGGGCGATGACCTTCACCGAGCTGGTCGGCTACTACGGCCTGGCCCGCTCCGAGGGTGCGGTGCTGCGCTACCTGTCCGACGCCTACAAGGCGCTGCGCCAGACCGTGCCGGACAGCCTCAAGACCGAGGAGCTGACCGACCTCATCGAGTGGCTCGGCGAGACCGTGCGACAGACCGACTCCAGCCTGCTGGACGAGTGGGAGCAGCTGACCGACCCCTCGGCGCAGGACGGGGTGGCGCCGCGACCGGACGACCTGGTCGACCAGCCGCGGCCGATCACCAGGAACGTCAGGGCTTTTCGTGTCCTGGTGCGCAACGCGATGTTCCGCCGGGTCGAGCTGGCCGCCCGGCGGCACTGGATCGACCTCGGCGAGCTCGACGCCGGCTCGGGCTGGGACGCCGACCGGTGGCAGCAGGCGATCGAGGCCTACTTCGCCGAGCACGACGAGATCGGCACGGACGGCAACGCCCGCGGGCCGAAGATGTTCCAGGTTGAGGAGCAGCCCGGCCGCTGGCTGGTGCGCCAGGTCATCGACGACCCCGACGGCGACCACGACTGGGGCATCACCGCCGAGGTCGACCTCGCCGCCTCGGACGAGCTCGGCGAGGCCGAGATCATCGTGACCGGCTTCGAGCCCCTCTGACCCTCAGCTCGGGTCAGCGCTCGGCGCCGGTGGCCTCCAGGTCGTCGTGCAGGTGCGAGCGCAGCGCCCGGTCCGGCCTGGCGATGACGAAGTAGATCCCGCCGACCAGGGCGATCAGCACCATGACGACCAGCGTGATCCAGTCGTAGTTGAAGAACGCCCGTGGACTCGACAGGCCCGAGGGCAGCACCACGTTGATCAGCATGACCAGCAGGTAGGCCAGCGCCAGCCAGCTGACCAGCCAGCCCCACCGCCCGAGCCGGAACGCGCCCTCGGGGACCCACCCGCGGGCGCGGGCGATCATCGACCCGATGACGGTCAGCAGGAACGACAGGTAGATGCCGGAGACGCCGAAGGACACCAGCACGAAGAGCGCGTTGATCCCCTTGGGGTAGGTGAACCACAGGATCTTCACGTCCGAGGACGGGTTGATGTTCACCATCAGGGAGAACACAATCGGGACGATCGCGCCGAGGATGATCGCGTTGACCGGGGTGTGGAAGCGCGGGGAGATGTGGCCGACCCACTTGTGCGCCGGCACCGCCCCGTCACGGGCGAAGGAGAACGCCAGCCGGGCGCCGGCACCCTGCACCGCCGTGCCGCAGGAGAAGAACGCGATGATGACCATCACCAGGAAGAAGTCCTGCAGCCACTGCGGCAGCTCGCTGAGGATGCCGGGGACGCCCCCGCCGGCGAACACCGCGGCATACCCCTTGCTGTCGCTCGGGGTGGCCAGGATCAGCGCGGCGACCAGGACGAACGAGGCGAGCCCGCCGTAGAGCAGGGCCGAGCGCATGGCGCGCGGCACCTGGCGGGAGGCGTCCTTGGTCTCCTCGGCGATGTCCCCGGCGGACTCGAAGCCGTAGAAGATGTAGACGTGGGCGAGGATCGCCACGAGGGCTGCGCCGGTGAGCCAGTTGCCGTTGAAGTTCATGCCCAGCGGGTTGGTCGCGGCGGTCTCGGCGCCGTGGGTCTCGAAGAGGAAGCCGAACCCGTGGTGGAAGCCCACGATGGCCAGCGCGATCGCGACGCCGAACGTCCCGATGGTCTCGACGTAGACGCCGAGCGCGGTCACCCGGCTCATCAGCTTGGCACCGACGGCGTTCATGAACGTCTGGATGAGGATCATCACGAGCGTGAAGGTCACGATCGTCGTGCTGTTCGTCGGGTCGAGCTTGGTGCCGAACCACTGGTTGATCAGCGCCGTCGCGTAGCCGACGACACCGGTGTCCACGCTGGCCACGGTGACCAGCAGCGCCATGCCGTAGAGCCAGCCGACCCACCAGCCGTAGCCGGCGCTGACCGAGTACTTGCCGTACTGGTAGATCGCGCCCGCCACCGGGTAGTGGCTGCCCAGCTCGCCGAACACCAGCGCCACCATGAACATGCCGGCCACGACCAGTGGCATCAGCCAGAGGTATCTCGGGCCGGCCGCCCCCGCGCCCAGGATGAACAGCGAGTACACGCCGACCATCGGGGACAGGTAGGAGAAGGCGACGCTGAAGTTGTCGAACAGGCTCAGGACCCGCGACAGCTCCTGGGTGTAGCCCAGGTTCTGCAGGCGGGCGGCATCCTCGTCCTGGTGGTCGGCCCCGGACGTCCGGGGGCTGCTGGCGTCGCTCATCTCAAGGCTCCTTGCTCGCGGCAGGCCCCCGCACCGGTCAGGATCCCCCCAGTCTGCTCGCGCCCGACTCACCCGCAAGTACTACCTGTGCGCCCCCTGAGCTCGTCCAAACACCTGTCCGGTCGTGACCTGCGGGTTTACCGTGGCGGCATGGCGGGATTGCGGGCGCTGGAGCGGCCCACGGGGCTGCATGCCGGCGACCACCTGTGCTGGGCCTATGGCGAGCGGCAGCCCTTCGGCGAGGTCGCGGCGGAGTTCCTCCGCGAGGGCGCGGCACGGCACGAGCGCCTCGTCTACACCGCCTCCGGCACGACGGCGGAGCTGACCGCCCAGCTCGCGGCGCTGCCCGGCCTGGAGGCCCTGCTGGCCGACGGCCAGCTCACGGTCCAGCCCATGGACGACGTCTACGCCGATGGAGGCCACCTCGACCCCCACGCCCAGACCCGGGTGTTCGTCGAGGCCGCCGAGCGGGCGGTCGCCGACGGCTGGTCCGGCCTGCGGGTCGCCGGTGACCTGACCGGGCTCGCCCTCGACCCCGACCACTGGGTCGACATCCGCGCCTACGAGATGGTCGTGGACGCGGTGATCGCCGACCACCCGCTCACGGGCATGTGCGGGTATGCCGTGCCGGACCTCCCCGAGAAACGCCTCCGCCCGCTGGTGGCCCTGCACGGCATCCGCAACGGCTGCGCGGAGGACCCGGGCTTCGGGGTCCGCGTCCGCGGCGACACCCTCGCGCTCGCCGGCGAGGTGGACCTCGGGTCGGTCGACGACCTGGGGCAGCTGCTGGAGGGCTTCAGCCTGCCCGACGGCGGCCCGGTCACGCTCGACCTCGCGGCGCTGGACTTCCTCGACGTGGGCGGCACCCGGACCCTGGTCCGGTTCGCCGACACGATGCACGCGGCGGGCCGGCCGGTGCGGTTCGTCGGGGCGGGGCGTCAGGCGCGCCGGGTGCTCGAGCTGTTCGACGTGGAGCTGTCCGACGAGGCGCCGGCGTGAGTGCGCCGGCGGTGCACCCCACGGGGGCGTGGACGGGGGAGGCCTTCGCCCACGAGGCGTTCGTGTTCTCCCGCGACGAGGAGGCGGTCGCCCGGTGCGTGCCGTTCGTCGAGGAGGGGCTGGCCCGCGACGAGCCGGTGATCGTCGTGGCGGGGGAGCCGGTGCGCGAGGCCATCGCCGACTGCCTCGGCAACGAGGTGAAGCGACTGGCCGTGGTCGCACCGTCCGAGGAGTGGTGGCAGGGGGGCTTCGGCACGCTCGCCGCCTACGACCGCGACCTCCAGGACCTCAAGGCGACCGGCCGGCCGTGGCGGCTGATCGGGGAGCCGACCTGGCTGGCGCTGCCCGGCGGGCGGGTGTGGTCCCGCTTCGAGGCGGTCGCCAACGAGGCCTACGCCGCGCTGCCGTACTACTCGCTGTGCCTGCACGACACCCGGCGCCTCGAGCCCGACATCATCGACGCGGTCCTGCGCACCCATCCGATGACGTGGGGTGGCACGGGCCCGGTGCCCTCGCCGACCTACGAGGACACGGCGACCTACCTGCACCGGGTGGAGCCGGCGTGGTCGCCGCGTCCGGCGGACGCGGTCACCCGACGGGTGTCGGACGCCCGCGCCGGACGGGCCGCCGTCGAGGAGGCGCTCGGCACCGGCCTGCGAACCGAGCGCGGCCAGGATGTGCTCATCGCCGTGAACGAGCTGGTGAGCAACGCGATCCGGGCCGCCGGCGAGGCTGAGCTGTCCACCTGGCGCGAGGGCGACCGGGTGGTCTGGGAGGTGGCCGACACCGGGCCGGGGCTGCACGATGCGATCGCGGGCTACGTCCCGCCCGGCCTCGACCTCGACTCCGGCCGCGGCCTGTGGCTGGCCCGCAGCCTCTCCTCCGACGCGTCGGTGCGCCCCACCGGCCCCGGCACCGCGATCCGCCTCTACTTCGACTGACCCGCGACAGACCGGATCCGCGCGCCGACCCCTGATTTGCCCGGCAGCCCGCCAGGTGTCACCCCAACCCCGCGGGCGCCCGAGGGGTTCTGGGCGCCCAACCAGGGTTGCCCCGGCCGCGATGACGACATCCGCAGGTCTTCGTCAGGGCTGGTAGTGCGCTTTCGACCAGTGTGCGGCGACACGGTCAGCGCCCAACGTGGAGCCGTAGACCGCCACCTCGTCGATGCTGCCGCGGAAGGAGGAGCTGGGGGCGTTTGGCCACTGGCCGAGGTCGCTCGGGTCGTCCCACCCCACCTGCCAGATGCCCTGGCCGTTGTTCGCGCTCACGTACGTCTTCGACACGGCCGGCGATCCATCGAGGTAGAGCACCATCGTGGACCCGTCGGCCGTGGCGACCACGTGGTGCCACTGCCCATCGGCCAGCGATCCCCCGGAGGTCATCAGCGTATGCGCGGCTGACACAGTGCCGAGCCCGAAAGCCACCTGCCCCCCGGGGGTGAGGTAGATGACGCGGTCACTGTCCCGATTTCCGTTCTGGTAGCAGCGGCCCACGATGAGTCCCCCGGTGGAGTTCACGGGGGCGACGAACCATGCCTCCAGCGACACCGGCTCGGTCTTGCCGATGCTGCTGCTCGCGGAGGAGACGACGTAGTCGTCGGTGCCGTCGAAGGTCATGGCCGTCTCGGCCGTGCCGAGCGGCCTCTCGTCGCAGCGGAGCGCACCCCAGACACCAAACTCAGAAGCCTGGAAGTTGAGGTAGCTGGCCGGGCTGCTGGTCACCGAGCCGGAGTTGGCCGCCGTGCCTCCGCCGGTCTCGTCGAACCGGTACCACAGGAGTGGTTGGTCCTTCACCACCTCGTTGTTGTATGCCGCGCGGTCAGGACAGTACGCCCGTGTGCCCAGGGTGTTGGCGCCCACTGGGGTCGCCGCCGTGAACAGGGCGTGGGTGTGCTTCGCGACGCCGACTCCGACCGCAGCGCCTACGGCACAGACCGCGAGCACCGACCCTGCCACGAAGCGCTGCCCCGAGCCGGTTGACGTGGCTTCCCGACGCTCCCGGCGGGTCGGGAGAACGTCTGCAGCGCCTGTTACTACGACGTCCGCCGTGCGCTGGTCCGGGAATGCCGAGGCCGCTCTGCGGACGCGAACCCGCCCGAGGTCCCTGACGAATGACAGCCCTTGGCTCAGCAGCAGCAGGAGCAGTGGCAGGCCGAGGACGATCGCTCGCCCTCGTGGGGACTGGTAGAACACCAGCCAGCGGCCGGCATTCGGGAGGCGCCGGGTGAGGACGCCGCGCACGTTCGCCACCGGGACGAGGTCCGGGTCGGGCGTCGGGTTGGCGTCGCCCTTGGTCTGCAGGAATACCCCATAGGGCTTTCGCACGACCGCGCGGATCCGGTGTGTGGTGAGGCGGCCGGTCGCGCCGGGCGGCTGGAAGGTGACGATCGTCCCGGACCGCAGGGCGGTCGGGGAGGGGGGCCGGACGACGACGGCGTCCCCGGCGCGGAACGTCGGGGTCATCGACCCGGACGACACGACGAGCACCTTGTTGCCCTGGTGGTTGACCAGCGCCAGCCCAAGCACCGTCCCGACAGAGGCGATGACCGCCACCGTCGTCAGGAGGCGACGGGCCAGGCCGAGGGCGCGCAGGAGAGCCCTTGCCGCGGTGCGGCGCGAGCCGGAGTGCACGGGCAGTCCTCCCTCCCCTCGGGCGTACGACGAACAACAGCCGCGTGTCCCGGTCTGGTTCACCTCGGGACTCCCGGCCGCGTGGGTCAGGGGTTGTTGACGACCTGCTCGGCGTTGAAGGTCAGGGTGGCCGTGGTCGTCAGCGACTGGAAGGTGTTGTCGGTGGCGATCGGGAGCGCCACCTTCGCGCAGAGCTTCTCCGAGCTGCCGGCGTCCAGGACGCGGTCACCAGCCTGCGCGCCGGGGGTGGAGTCCCCGAAGACCTGCAAGCCACCGGCTTTGCCCAACCAGCCCGTGTAGAGCTGGGTTCCGCTGGCGCCGAAACCGGCCTTGGAACAGGTGGTCACTCCGGTCTTGACGGTCAGCACGAGCTGGTGCGCCAAGGTGTCCTCCGTCGTGGCGGACACCACGGAGTAGCGCTGCTGCAGGCTGCCACTGTTGGCGATGGTGAGCTCGTTCACGACCGAGTCACCGGGAGCCATCGAGGAGAGAGTCAGGGCCGCCGAGCTCGGGCTGGCGGTCAGCTCGACCTTTCCAGTGGCGAAGGTGTTGCCCGTGACGTCCTTAGTGTCAGTGAAGAGGGCGCCGGTCGACAGCGCGGTCAGGCCGGCGACGGTGACGCCGACGACCCCCAGACCCATGGCCAGGCGGACCACCTCTGCCTTGGCCAGACCGGTCATACGCACAGCAGAGCTCAGGCTCATCAGGTGATTCCCCTCCATGACGTGAGCCTGCGTGGCCCCGCCCCCATCACGCCGATCCGATGACCTGCGTACTTGACGGATCAACATAGCGATTCCGTCATGGTCGGGTAAAGAAAGCGCAAAATCTGTGGTGAAAGCGCTTACCGGCGCCCGGATCTTGTCGATGAGGCGCCTCCGGGGTCATTCCGCGGGCCGCGACCGTCCGGCATACCGGGGCATTGCCGGACAAAGCGACGGGCGAGGCTTATGGGCGTGAGACGCTGACCCCGGCGTCCCGCCTCTCTGGGACGATGTCCACCCGTTTGTGATCTGCGCCACATGGAGGGACGTGCCCGTGAGCCCTGACCCGCGAGAGGTCACCGCCACCTACCGCCTGCAGCTGCATGCGGGCTTCACCTTCGATGACGCTGCCGCCCAGGTGCCCTACCTCGCCGCGCTCGGCGTCAGCCACCTCTACCTCTCGCCGGTCCTCCAGGCCGTGCCGGGCTCGATGCACGGCTACGACGTCCTCGACCACACCCGCATCAGCGCCGACCTCGGCGGCGAGGACGGCCTCGTCGCGCTCGCCGACACCGCCCACGCCCACGGGCTCGGCCTCGTCGTCGACGTCGTGCCGAACCACATGGCCCTGGTCGCGCCGGAGAGCGCCAACGCCCCCCTGTGGCAGGTGCTGCGCGAGGGCCGCGACGCGCCGACCGCCGACTGGTTCGACATCGACTGGAAGTCCGGCGGCGGCCGGCTCGGCCTGCCCCTGCTCGGCGACACGCTCCAGGCGACCCTCGAGACCGGCGAGCTGGTCCTCGGCGACCTCGACGGCGAGCCGGTCATCCGCTACCACGACCACGTCTTCCCGATCGCCCTCGGCACCGAGGGCGAGGACGTCGCCGAGGTGCTGGCCCGCCAGCACTACCAGCTGGCCTCCTGGCGCGAGACCGACACGATGCTCAACTACCGCCGCTTCTTCGAGGTCGACGAGCTCATCGCCGTCCGCGTGGAGCTCGAGGAGGTCTTCGAGGCGACGCACCGGCTGCTGCTGGACCTCAACCACCGCAACGTGATTGATGGCTTCCGCATCGACCACCCCGACGGCCTCGCCGACCCCGAGGGCTACCTCACGACGCTGCGCGCCGCGACGACGCCCGGCACGCTCGTGTGGGTCGAGAAGATCCTCGAGGGCCACGAGCGGCTCTCGTCCACCTGGGCGTGCGACGGCACGACCGGGTATGACGCGTTGCAGGCCGTGCAGGCGGCTCTCGTCGATCCCGGGTCGGCCGAGGTGCTCGAGGAGTGCTGGGTCGCGGCCGGGGGCGAGCCCCGGATCGAGCGCTCGGTCGAGCGGGCCAAGCGTCAGGTGGTGGCCGACTCCCTGGCCCCCGAGGTGGACCGGCTGACCCGGCGGGCGCGGGAAGCGTTGCCCTCCATGGATCCTGAGCGCCTGCGCGAGGCCGTGGTCGAGCTGCTCGTGGCCGGCGAGGTCTACCGCGCCTACGTCCGGCCCGAGTACCGGCTCTCGCGCGAGGCCCGGCAGCGGATCGACGACGCGCAGGCCCGGGCGCTGGCCGCCCGCCCCGACCTGGAGGCCGAGCTGGCCGCGCTGGTCGAGCTCGCCCTCGGGGAGGACGCCGACCTGCCGCCGGCTGCCGTGGACTTCGCGGTGCGGCTCCAGCAGACGTGGGGCCCGGTGATGGCCAAGGGCATCGAGGACACCACCTTCTACCGCTGGCACCGGCTGGTGGCGCTCAACGAGGTGGGTGGCGACCCGGCGGTGCTCGAGACCGCGTCCGGGGAGGAGCTGCACCGCTGGGCCGAGGCGCAGCAACGCGACTGGCCGCGCGGCATGACCACCCTGTCGACCCACGACACCAAGCGCAGCGAGGACGTGCGCGCCCGGCTCCTGGCCGTGGCCGGCGATCCCGAGTCGTGGCACCGCTGCTCGGCGGCGTTCCGCACGGCGGCCGAGACCTTCGGCGTCGACCGCCCGACCGCCCACCTGGTCTGGCAGACGCTGGTGGGGGCGGGCACCGGGCTGACGAGCGAGCGCCTGCACGACTACCTCGTCAAGGCGCTGCGCGAGGCCAAGCAGCGCACGGCGTGGGTGGACGGTGACCAGGACTACGAGAAGCGGGTGCTGGCGCTGGCCGACGCCGCGATGGCGCCCGGCGAGCTACGCGACGTGTGGCAGGAGGCGTTGTCCCGCAACGCCTCAGCCGTTCGCGCCACGGTCCTCGGCGCCAAGCTGCTCCAGCTGTGCCTGCCCGGCGTGCCGGACACCTACCAGGGGTGCGAGGTCGTCGACCTCTCGCTGGTCGACCCCGACAACCGCCGCCCGGTCGACTTCGGCCGGCGCCACACCCTCCTGCACGCCACCGCCGAGGCCGAGGTCGCGCCCGCCTTCCACGCCGCGCCCCCACCCGCCGCCGACGACCCCACGGACAACCCCGCCGAGAGGGACGTTCCTCCCGGTTTCCCGGCCCCGGAAACACCAGGAACGTCCCTCCCGGCGGAAGGGTTCGGGGGGCTCGACGAGGAGAAGCTGCTCGTCACCACCACCGCCCTGCGGCTGCGGCGGGCCGACCCCGAGGCGTTCGGCGTCGGCGCCACCTACCGCCCGCTCCAGTCCAGCACCGAGCACGCCCTGGGGTTCCTGCGCTCCGAGCGCATCGCCGCCGTCGTGACCCGGGCGCCCGCCCGCCTGGAGCGCTCCGGCGGGTGGGCCGCGGACGACCGCGTGCTGCTGCCCGAGGGGGAGTGGCGGGACACGCTCACGGGCCGGGTCCACCTCGGTGGCGAGGTCGCCTGTGCGGCACTGCTCACCACCCGCCCGGTCGCCCTGCTGGTCCGTCAATGACCCTGACCGCCCGGCTGTCGACAGCGCCGGTCACGAGCAACGCCAAGGGAGTCCGCCGATGACCGAGGTCTCCGTCTGGGCGCCGTTCGCCAAGGAGTCGGTCGACCTCGTCCTCGGCGACGAGCGCCGGCCGATGCTCCGGGACACCGGCGGCTGGTGGCGCGGTGACCTGCCCGAGGCGCCCGGCACGGCATACGCCTTTGCCCTCGACGGCGGCGATCCGCGGCCGGACCCGCGTTCGCCCCGCCAGCCGGACGGGCCTCACGGGCGCTCGGTCGCCTTCGACCCCAACGCCTTCGGCTGGACCGACGCCGAGTGGCGCGGCGTCCACCTGCCGTCGGCCGTGACCTACGAGCTGCACATCGGCACGTTCACCACGGAGGGCACCTTCGACGCCGCGGTCGAGCGGCTCGACCACCTCGTGGACCTCGGCGTCGACCTCGTCGAGGTCATGCCGGTGGCGAGCTTCCCCGGCCGGCACGGCTGGGGCTACGACGGCGTCGACCTCTACGCCGTGCACGAGCCCTACGGCGGGCCTGTTGCGCTGCAACGGTTTGTCGACGCCTGCCACGCCCGCGGCCTGGGCGTCTGCCTCGACGTCGTGTACAACCACCTCGGCCCCGACGGCAACTACCTCGGCGAGTTCGGGCCCTACTTCACCGACAAGTACGTCACGCCTTGGGGCCAGGCGCTCAACCTCGACGGCCCCGGCAGCGACGAGGTCCGTGCCTTCGTCCTCGGCAACGTCACCCAGTGGCTGCGCGACTTCCACATCGACGCCCTGCGCCTCGACGCGGTCCACGCGCTCAACGACGACCGCGCCCTGCCCCTGCTCGAGGAGATGGAGCGCGACGTCGAAGCCCTTGCGGCAGAAGTGGATCGGCCGTTGTGGCTGATCGCCGAGTCCGACCGCAACGACCCCCGCACGGTCACCCGGCGCACACCCGACCCCGACGCCGGCGGCGGCCTGGGCCTGCACGCGCAGTGGGCCGACGACGTCCACCATGCGCTGCACGTGCTGCTCACCGGCGAGACGTTCGGCTACTACGCCGACTTCGCCGACCCCGGCGCGCTGGCCAAGGTGCTCACCACGCCGTTCTTCCACGACGGCACGTGGTCGAGCTTCCGCGAGCGCACCCACGGCCGGCCGGTGGACACGCTGCGCCTGGAGGGCTGGCACTTCGTCGCCTCGCTGCAGACCCACGACCAGGTCGGCAACCGCGCCGTCGGCGAGCGGCTCGGCCAGCTCGTCAGCCCCGGCCGCCTCGCGTGCGGGGCGGCCCTGCTGCTCACCTCGGCCTACAGCCCGATGCTGTTCATGGGCGAGGAGTGGGGGGCCTCGACGCCGTGGCAGTACTTCACCGACCACGTCGACCCCGAGCTCGCCCGCCTCGTCAGCGAGGGCCGTCGCCGCGAGTTCGCCTCGCACGGCTGGGACTCCGCGGACGTGCCCGACCCGCAGGACCCGGCCACCGTCGAGCGCTCCCGGCTCGACTGGAGCGAGCTCACCGGCCCTCCGCACGACCGCATCCTCTCCTGGTATCGCGCGCTGCTCACCCTGCGTCGTCAGCGGGCGGACCTGCGCGACCCGCATCTGGACCGGGTTGGTGTCGATCACGACACGGCGGCGGGGACGGTCGTCGTCCACCGCGGCGAGCACCGCGTCGCGGTCAACCTCGGCGCGGAGCCGGCGCTGCTCGACCTCGGTGAGGCCACGGCATACCGGCAGGTCGTCCTCGCCTGGGACGAGCAGGCCCACCTGACCGACGACGGCCGCCTCTCCCTGCCCGGGGAGTCGGCGGCCGTCGTGGGTCCTGCCTAGCGGACTACGCCGGCGCGGGCGCCGTCCGGTCGCCACCGGAGCCGGACGCCGGGGCTTCCTCGGCGGTCAGCGGCTGGGCGATCGACTCCAGGCTCTTCTGCTCGGCCTTGACGCCCATGAAGGCCGCCACCACGCCGCCGACGATCATCAGCGCGGCGCCGATGAAGTAGCCGGGGGCGATGCCGGTGATGTCCTTGGTCTTGGACGCGGCGTCGATGAGGTGGCCGAAGTAGAGCGGTCCGGAGATGCCGCCGGCCGCGGTGCCGATCGCATAGAAGAACGCGATGCACAGGGCCCGCGTCTCCATCGGGAAGACCTCGCTGGCGGTCAGGTAGGCCGACGAGGCCCCCGCCGAGGCGAAGAAGAAGACGATCGCGCCCATCAGCGTCAGGGTGACCGCGTTGAGGCCGCCGAGCATGAACCCAGTGACCGCGAGCAGCGCCCCGGACAGGATGTAGGTGCCGGAGATCATCTTGACCCGGCCGATCGTGTCGAACAGCGGGCCGAGCAGGAACGCGCCGAGGAAGTTGCTGACCGCGAACGCCGCGATGTACCACCCGACCTGCTTCACCCCGAGGAACTTGGTGAGCGAGTCGCCGTAGGTGAAGAAGAACGCGTTGTAGAGGAACGCCTGGCCGATGAACAGCGCGAGGCACAGCACGGTCCGGCGCGGGTACAGCGTGAACACGGTCTTGGCGATCGTGCCCAGCCCGATGGTCTTGCGCTGGCGGATCGTGATCGTCTCGTCGACCGGGTCCAGGGAGGAGCCGGTGGTGTTCTCGACGTGCTTCTCGATCTGCTGGACGACCTTCTCGCCCTCCTGCTCCTTGCCGTGGATGAACAGCCAGCGGGGGCTCTCCGGCACGTTGCGGCGGACCACCAGGATGCCCAGGCCGAGGATCGCGCCGAGGCCGAAGGCCAGGCGCCAGCCGAGCCAGTCGGGCACCAGGGCGGGGTTGAGCAGCGCGACGGTGAGCAGCGAGCCGGCGGCGGCACCGAGCCAGAACGAGCCGTTGATGGCCAGGTCGACGCGGCCCCGGTACTTGGCCGGGATCAGCTCGTCGATCGCGGAGTTGATCGCGGCGTACTCACCGCCGACGCCGGCGCCGGTGACGAACCGGCAGGCGAAGTAGAACATCGGGTTCATCGAGAACGCCGTGAGCACGGTGCCGACGAGGTAGATCCCGAGGGTGACGAGGAACAGCTTCTTGCGGCCGAACCGGTCGGTCAGCTGCCCGAAGAACAACGCCCCGAGACACGCGCCGAGGACATAGATCGCGCCGGCCATGCCGATGTCGGAGCTGGTCATCCCCAGGCCGGTGCCGAGCGGCTTCTGCAGCGCCTCGGACATCGACCCGACGATGGTGACCTCGAGGCCGTCGAGGATCCAGACGGTGCCCAGGCCGGCCACGATGAGCCAGTGCCAGCCGGCCCAGGGGAGCCGGTCGAGTCGGGCGGGGATGTCGGTCGTGATGCGACCGGTCTCAACTTGCGACGACATACACACTCCTCCGCGCGGCGACGGTGCCGCGTCCGTTGTCCGGCGGCCGGGGGGCTCCAGTCGCCGTCCTGCCTCCGGCGGGTTCGCCGCCGGTTGACGTGAGAAAATCGTGTTCGTGCCTGAGGAACCTACTGCGCGGGGAGTTCCCCGGCGACCCGCCTTTTTTGGGCCGGCCGCCATGGATGCCCAGGCCGGCGCGCCGGACCCGGCGCGCATCACAGAAGTTGCCCACGAGACGGCTGCCGTAATCGTCGGCACCGGCCGCGCCGCCCATGACCCTGCCCTCACCAGCAAGCTCGTCGAGCTCGTGGACGAGCTCGGGCTCTCCACGCTGGCCGAGCTGTGGGCCGACCGCCCGGCGCGCAGCCTGCCCGGCGCGCTGTGGCGGCTCTACGCGCTGCGCGAGTGGGTCCGCCGCGACCCCGCGGGCGCCTCGCGCGACTACGCCGCCGGCATCCGGTTCGCCGACGTCCCGCACGTCGTGGCCGGGGTGGCCGAGCCGCCCGGGCCCGAGGAGCTCAAGGCCCTCACCGACGCGATCCTCACCGGCGTCTTCGAGGGCGACCTGGCCATCGCGCTGGAGCGGGCGGCGGCGTTCTGCCGGGTCATCTCGGCCGGCCGGGCCCACCTGGCCGACGACACCGACGCGGCATCACCTCAGGTCAGCACCGCCCAGACCCGCCGCGCGGCATCGATGCAGACGACCGGCGAGGACCTCGAGGCGTGCGCCCGGCTCTGGCGCAAGGACGACCTGATCTGAGGTCGTTCTCACACGGCCCGCAGCAACCTCGCGCGGCCGGCCGGACCCGGCAGTTACAGTGGATGACGTTGCGCCGGGCCGCGGTAGCCCCGGGTCCCAACTGAAGCCGCTACGAGCGGCCATGCGCCGTGAGGCGCTCCCGGCCCGGCGCGACCCCAGCCTCTCCCAGGGCCACCGGTATGCCGTGTGCCTGGCTGCCGCCGTCGGCCCCCTCCCCGGAGAGCCCCAGCCCCGCGAACGTCGCCTCGTCGAGCTCGGCGGCCTCCATCGGGCAGTTGCCGTCGGCGTGCGCCATGGCGTCCCGCTCGGCGCCGGCGCGTGCCCGGCGCCCCGGACCGCGCCACCCGCAGGCCAGACAGAGGCCGTGCGTGAACGAGCCTCGGTCCTCCGTGCGGGCTGCGGTCATGGCGCCCATGATGCGGCCTGGACCTGTCCCTGCCTAGGGCGGGCCTGCCCTGTTCAGGGGCGAGCCCCGACGTGTCCGGAAGCTCGGCAATCACGATTGTGGTAAAGCCACCCGAGGGGCCCTCACGCGGTCTAGATTGGTCCCATGGCAGGACCGGAAGCGTCGGGGGACTTCCTCACCGACGGCGACTTGCAGTTCGAGATCGAGCTCGTGGGTGAGCTGGTCGTCGCTGCGACGTCGAGCGACGGTCCGTTGTCCCAGGACGAGATCGACCGGCTCCTCGGCGTGGCCCCTGGCGGGCCCGCAGCGGCCGGCGCCGGCGATGCCGGCACCTCGTCCCCGGCCTGAACCGGCCCGGACACGCCGGGCGGTCGGGCGCGGACCTCCCCCTTCAGGCCGACCGTTTCTGCCTGCTGCAACCTGCCGGTTCTCCCCGCGGCAACCTTCCGGTTCTCCCCGCAGCAACCTGCCGGCTCTGCCTGCGGCACCCGGCCGGCGGGCGCGCGGCGACCACACGGCATACCGTGCTCGCGTGCCACCCAGCGGACGGCGACGTCCGCTGGGCAGGACAACCCCGCTGGTGGATGGCGTCGGCCACCCGCTTCGGGTGAACATTGCATGAACACTCGTGCTCGGGCCCAACCACTCGGTTGGGTGACATCGTTGCCGTGGCTTTAGCATCACCTACGGCCACTTTCCTGATGACCGGAGTTCCCCGTGGGTTTTCGCCTCACCCCTCAAGAGACCAGCTTCTACGACCTGTTCGCGCAGCAGGCGAGCCACATCGTGGCGGGCGCCAAGGAGCTGACCGCCCTGCTGGGAGTCGCGCCGACCGAGCGCGAGCCCATCGCCCAGCGCATGCGCGACATCGAGCACGCGGCTGACGAGGCCACGCACGAGATCATGCGCAAGGTCAACAGCTCGTTCATCACGCCGTTCGACCGCGAGGACATCTACGGCCTCGCCTCGAGCATGGACGACTGCATGGACCTCATGGAGGCCGCGGTCGACCTGATCGTGCTGTACCGGATCGGTGAGCTGCCCGCGGGCATCGCCTCCCAGGTCGAGGTCCTCGCGCGCATGTCCGAGCTGACCGCCGAGGCGATGCCGCGACTGCGCTCGATGAGCGACCTGCAGGAGTACTGGATCGAGATCAACCGTCTCGAGAACCAGGCCGACCAGGTCTACCGCCGGCTCCTCGCCGAGCTGTTCAACAACGGCGCGGACGCCATCACGGTGCTCAAGCTCAAGGAGGTCATCGACGAGCTCGAGGCCGCCGCCGACGCGTTCGAGAAGGTCGCCCACGCGGTCGAGTCGATCGCCGTCAAGGAGTCCTGACCCCCGTGGACTTCCTCCCGATCGCCATCGTCATCACCCTGGCGATGGTCTTCAACTACACCAACGGCTTCCACGACGCGGCCAACGCGATCGCGACGTCGGTGTCGACGCGGGCACTGACCCCGCGGATCGCCCTGGGCATGGCGGCGGTCTGCAACCTCGCCGGTGCCTTCCTCGGCGTCAAGGTCGCCGACACCGTCGGCAAGGGCATCATCGCCCCGCCGGACGGGCCGACCGGTCTGCTGATCGTGGCCGCCGCGCTGGTCGGCGCCATCTCCTGGAACCTGCTGACCTGGCGGCAGGGCCTGCCCTCCTCGTCCTCGCACGCCCTGTTCGGCGGCATGGTCGGGGCGTCGCTGGCGGCGGGCTCGACGGTCCTGTGGGGCGGCGTCTGGTCGAAGATCGTCGTCCCGATGGTCATCTCCCCGATCGTCGGTCTGGCCCTGGGCTACCTGGTCATGGCGGGGATCCTGTGGCTGTTCCGCCGGGCGCACCCCGGCCGCACGGCGCGCGGGTTCCGCCTCGCCCAGACCGTCTCGGCCGCCGCGATGGCGCTCGGCCACGGCCTGCAGGACGCCGGCAAGACGATGGGCATCGTCGTCCTCGCGCTGACCGTCGGCGGCTACCACCAGGGCGCGACGATCCCGCTGTGGGTCAAGGTCTCCAGCGCGCTGGTCATCAGCCTCGGCACCTACTCCGGCGGGTGGCGCATCATGCGCACGCTGGGCCGCCGGATCATCCACCTCGACCCGCCGCACGGCTTCGCGGCCGAGGCGTCGGCGTCGTCGGTCCTGTTCATCGCCGGCCTGGCGTTCAAGGCCCCGATCTCGACGACCCACACGATCACCTCCTCGATCATGGGTGTCGGCGCCACCAAGCGCCTGTCCGCGGTCCGCTGGGGCGTGGCCGGCAACATCGTCGCGGCGTGGGTCCTGACCTTCCCGGGCGCCGGCATCGTCGCCGCCCTCTGCTTCTACGTGGCCCACCTCTTCATGTAGCCGAGGTCTTTGCTCACCTCAGGCCCCTTTGCTCAGTTCAGGCCGCTTTCGCCCCGCCATAACGGGCCCGAAAGCGGCCTGAACTGTTTAAAGAAGGCTGGTTGTCACCCGGTCTTGCGCCGTGGCCCCTCCAGCCACGGCGGACCCGGCAGGTATGCCGTGCGGCCGCTCAGGCGGCTGCGGTCACCCCGCGCCGCGGCCGCGGCGATCCGTGCCATCACCTCACGCGGCCGGCGGGTGATGTCATGGGTGCCCCAGCGCACCACCTCGACGCCGAGGTCGCGCAGCCTGTCCTCGCGGGTCTTCTCGCGGATGACCGATCTCCGGGCCTCTGCCAGGAGCTCGTCCGCGGCGAGGTCGGGATCCGTCGACAGGGGCGCCGATCGCAGGAAGTACTTCTCCCGTCCATCTGACTCCAGTGCCACCGCTGACTCCTCGATCCAGCCGTCGACACAGGCCACGAAACGGCCCTGCCTGTCGAGGAGGGTGACCTGTGGCTCGGGCATCGGCAGGCCGAGCTGATGGAGCCGGATGAAGGAGTAGCTCTCGAGCCATGTCGTGCGGCGCGGGTCGAGCAGGGGCAGCGCCGCGCGCCCGCGCTCGATGTAGGGCCAGCACGCCTGCCGATCGAGGACCCTGGCGACGGCGTCATGAGTCACCCGTCCCTCCCGGAGTGCCGAGTCGCCGAGGGCGACGCCGTCCGGCAGGCGAAGGTGGCGCAGGTTGTCGGCGACGCTGCGGGCTCGGCCGGTGACGGGAAGGTCCCATCGAGCCCCCGCGGCAGAGACCCACACGTGCTGGCGGTCGCCATCGGGGAGCGACGCCACCTGCACGACCTGGTCCGGTCCTCGGCGGGTGGGTTGGGTGAGGTCACCGCAGGTCACCGTGGCTGGTCCAGGTCCATCGAGCGGGAGGGCCCATCCGTACGTGACGGCGGCGCTGAGGTGGCTGGCGACGACGCTCTCGCCCCTGGCGTGCAGCGCTGCCACCAGCGCGAGGAGGTGTCGGTCGCGTGCCGGCAGCGCGTCATACCGCTGCCGCTCCACGTAGACGGTGCGGCGCAGCGGCAGCCAGCGGCCGGAGCGCACGCGCTGAGCCACCTGGTGTCGGCTCAGGCCGGCACCCAGCGCCTCGGCACGCGTGAACAGCGCCGGCAGCTCGGGGTCGGTGGTCATGCGACCACGATCGGCGACAACGGCGACGCCCCGCCGGCCATCCACAGGCCAACGGGGCGTCCAGCGTGTTTGCTCAGCTCAGGCCGCTTTCGGAGCCCGATAACCCCCGCCAGAGCGGTCTGAACTGAGCAAACCGGCCTGAGCTGAGCAAAGGCGGGGTCAGCCGAAGCGGCCGGAGATGTAGTCCTCGGTCGCCCGCTGCGTGGGGTTGCTGAAGATCTTGTGCGTGTCGTCCATCTCGATCAGCCGGCCGGGCTTGCCCTGCTCCTTCAGGTTGAAGAACGCCGTCCGGTCCGACACCCGCGCCGCCTGCTGCATGTTGTGCGTGACGATCACGATCGTGTAGGTCGACTTCAGCTCGTTGACCAGGTCCTCGATCGCCAGCGTCGAGATCGGGTCCAGCGCCGAGCACGGCTCGTCCATCAGCAGGACCTGCGGCTCGACGGCGATCGCCCGCGCGATGCACAGGCGCTGCTGCTGGCCACCGGAGAGGCCGGCGCCGGGCTTGCCCAGCCGGTCCTTGACCTCGGTCCACAGGTTCGCGCCGCGCAGCGACTTCTCGACCCGCTCGGCCAGCACCTTCTTGTCGCGCAGGCCGTTCAGCCGCAGCCCGGCCGCCACGTTGTCGAAGATCGACATCGTCGGGAACGGGTTCGGCCGCTGGAAGACCATGCCCACGGTGCGCCGGACGGCCACCGGGTCGACGGCCGCGGCATACAGGTCCTGGTCGTCGAGCATGACCGAGCCCTCGACGCGCCCGCCCGGGATGACCTCGTGCATCCGGTTCAGCGTGCGCAGGAAGGTCGACTTGCCGCAGCCGGACGGCCCGATGAAGGCGGTCACCGAGCGCGGCTCGACGGTCATCGTGACGTCCTCGACGGCCTTGAAGTCGCCGTAGAAGACGTTCAGGTCCTTGACGTCAATTCGCTTGGCCATGAGTGGGGTTCTTCCTTTTCAGATCCGGTATGCCGTGTGCCTGGGTCGCGCCCGCAGCCTCAGCTGCGCACGCGCCCGAACCGCGCCACGACGCGGCCGATCACGTTGAGGAGGAGGACCAGCAGGATCAGCGTGAGCGCCGCGCCCCACACCCGGTCCAGGGCGGGCTGCAGGCTCTCGGTGCGGTCCTGGTTGATCATCGTGGGCAGGGTTGCCATGAGGCCGCCGAACAGGTCGGTGGCGATGTTCTTGGTATAGGGCCCGAGGATGAGCAGCGGGGCGGTCTCGCCCATGACGCGGGCCAGGCCGAGCAGGACGCCGGTGACGATTCCGGAGAACGCCGTCGGCAGCACGATCTTCACGATCGTCTTCCACTTGGGCACGCCGAGGGCGTAGGAGGCCTCGCGCAGCTCGTTCGGCACGAGCTTGAGCATCTCCTCGGTGGAGCGCACGACGACCGGGATCATCAGCAGCACCAGCGCCAGGCAGACCGCGAAGGCGACCCGCTGGAAGCCGAACGTCGTCACCCACACCGCGTAGATGAACAGCGCGGCGACGATCGAGGGGATGCCGGTGAGGATGTCGACCATGAACGAGACGGCGCGGGCGAAGCGGCCCCGGCCGTACTCGACGAGGTAGATCGCGGTCATCACGCCGATCGGCACGGCGATCAGGGCGGTGACGGTCGCCTGGATGAGCGTGCCCTGGATGGCGTGGACGGCGCCGCCGCCGACCATGCGCGAGGTGATGCCGCGCTGGGAGTGGCTCCACCAGTCGGCGGTCACCAGCATCTGGATGCCGCGGCTGACCACGGTCCAGAGGATCCAGACCAGCGGCACCATCGACAGCAGGAACGCGCCCCACATGGCGACGCGGGCGAGCTGGTTGCGCAGCGCCCGGCCGCGGGACTTGTGCCCGAGCTGGAGGGGCGCCGAGGCCGGCATCGCGGCCGGGGCGGTGGGGGTGTCGACGGTGCTCATTCGGTGAAGGCCTTCCGGCGCTCGATGACGATCCGCGCGATCGCGTTGACCACGAAGGTCAGGACGAACAGCACGAGGCCGGCGGCGATGAACGCCCCGGCCTTCTGCGGGCTGTCGAACTCGGCGGCGTTGTTGGCGATCTTGGAGGCGAAGGTCTCGCCACCGTTGAAGATCGAGAACGACCACGGGGTGTCGTTGGACAGCGCGGACAGAATGATCAGGACGGCGACGGTCTCGCCCAGGGCGCGGCCGAGGGCGAGCATCGCGGCGGAGATGACCCCGGGCCGGCCGAAGGGCAGGACCGCGGTGCGGATCATCTCCCAGCGGGTGGCGCCGAGCGCCAGGGCCGCGTCCTTGTGGGCGACCGGCGTCTGCGCGAACACCTCGCGGGAGATGGCGGTGACGATGGGCAGCACCATGATCGAGAGCACGATGCCGACGACGAAGATCGTGCCGCCCTCGCTGACGGTGGTCTTCCCGAACAGCGGGAACCAGCCGAGCGTCGTCTGCAGCACGGTCTGGATGCCGTTGAGGTGCGAGCCGAAGACCCACACGCCCCACAGGCCGTAGACGATCGAGGGCACCGCGGCGAGCAGGTCGACCAGCGACGCGGCGGGGCGGGACAGCCAGCGCGGGGCGTACTGGGTGATGAACAGCGCCACGCCGACGCCCAGCGGCACCGCGATGAGCAGGGCGATCACCGAGGAGATCACGGTGACCCACAGCAGGTTGGCGATGCCGAACCGCAGGGTGTCACCGTCGACGCTCCACTCGGTGGAGGTCAGGAAGTTCGCCTTGTCGTGCGCGAGGGCCGGCAGTGCCTGGGAGAGCAGGAACGCCGCGATGAGGGTGACCAGGGTGATCACGAGCAGCCCGGCCCCGCGGGCCGCACCCCCGAACAGGCGGTCGCCGAGACGACCCGTGGACGCACCATCGCCGCTCAGGGGCGCAGGGCCCGGAGCGGCGGGGGAGTTGTCGGCGGTGGAGACGCCGGTCACTGAAGTCACGCTGGATCAGTACCTCGTGGTTGGGGTCGGGGGGCGTATGCCGTGTGGCTGGCCTCTGGCCTGGAAGCCAGCCACACGGCATACATCAGATCAGGACAGGGCGTCGATGGTGCTGGCGACCTTGGTCTGGATCTCGGTGGGCAGCGGCGCGTAGCCGATGTCCTGGAGCTTGGCCTGCTCGGCCGGGGAGGCGAAGAACTTCAGGAAGCTCTTGAGCAGCTCGACCTTGGCCGGGTCCTTGGCCTTGGAGCACGCGATCTCGTACGTCACCAGGACGATCGGGTAGGCACCCGGGGTCTTGGTGGCGTAGTCGAGCTTGAGCGTGAGGTCGTTGCCACCCGTGCTGGCGATCTTCGCGGAGGCGATGGCCTTGGCCGCCGAGTCGCCGGTCAGCTCGACCGGGCCGGAGCCGTTGTCGATCTGGGCGATGCCGAGCTTGTTGTCCTTGGCGTAGGACCACTCGGCGTAGGTGATGCCACCGTCGGTCGCCTTGACCGCGTTGGCGACACCGGCCGACTTCTCCTTGCCCTCGCCCTTGCCGGTCCACTTCTTGGCGGGGGCGGCGGTCCAGACCTTCGGCGCGGCGGCGTTGAGGTACTTGGTGAAGTTCTCCGTCGTGCCCGACTCGTCGGAGCGGAAGAAGACCTTGATCGCGGTGGAGGGCAGCTTGACGCCGGGGTTGAGCTTGGCGATCGCCGGGTCGTTCCACGTCGTGATCTGGCCCATGAAGATCTTGGCCGTCACGTCGGGGGTGAGGATGAGCTTGTCGACGCCGGCGACGTTGTAGGACACGGCGATCGGGCCGGTGACCATGGGGATGTTCCAAGCGTCGGACCCGCAGGCCGCCTTGGCCTCCTGGGTCTCGATCTTGCCGTCCTTCGGGACGGACTTCAGGGCGGAGTCGGAGCCGGCCCAGTCGACCTGCTTGGCGAGGAACTGCTTCACGCCCGCGCCGGAGCCGGTCGGGTTGTAGTTGACCGTGGCGCCGGAGCACTGGTCCTGGAAGTCGGAGATGGCCTGGTCGATGGCGTTCTTCTGGGCGCTGGAGCCCTCGCCGTTGAGCGTGCCCTTGCCGCAGTTGACGCTGGCGGTGCCGGACGCGCCGGAGGTGGCGCCGCCGGCCGACGGGGCGTTGTTGTCGGAACCGCAGGCCGTCAGCGCAAGCGTGCCAACAAGGGCCACGCCGGTGAGCTGGCCGAGACGCTGGATCTTCACTGTGGTCGTACCTTCCGTATGCAGGGTCAGAGGGACGAGCTCCCTCGCCCGTCAACACCGAAGGTAGGGACGCCGGGTGACGCGCCGACCCGCTCCGGGTGAACGCAGGGTGAACGGATCCGGGCGTCTGCCGGACATCCGGGCGTCGCGCAGGCGGGCAGCGGGTGAACGACACGTCAGTGGGTGGTCAAGTGCCCATTTCGCCCCGGTATGCCGTGCCCCGCACCCCCGCCGCCGTCCGTACTCAGTTGAGGCCGCTTTGCTCAGCCCAGACCGGTTTCGACCCCGGATTCGGGGGCTCTGAGCGGCCTGAATTGAGCAAACCCGCCTGGAGTGAGCAAAGTCAGGGGAGGTGGCGCTCGACGTCGACGACGCGGGCGGACGCCCCGGAGCCGACCATGTGGCAGACCAGCGCCTCGCCCTTGGCCATGCCCAGGTCCGCGGCCTCGGCGAGGGCCAGCGCCACCTCGCCCCGCTCGTCCTCGTCCGGGTCGACCAGCGGGGCCAGGTGGTCCAGCAGGGCGGGCAGCACGGGCCCGTGCGAGCACACTGCCGCCGGCGTCGCCTTCTCCAGCAGCCGCACGAGGGGACGGGCGGCGCGATCGGGCGCTTCGGCATACCCCTCCTCGGAAAGGACCGGCTTGGCGCGCAGCTTCAGTCCGCGGGCCTGCGCGTACGGCGCCAGCGTCGCAGCGCAGCGCACCGACGGGGAGGTGACCAGCCGGGTGACGCCGAACGCGGCGAGCAGGGAGCTCAGGGTCTTGGACCGCGTCTCGCCCCCGTCGTCCAGCGGCCGCAGCGGGTCCGGGCCCTTCCATCCCGAGCGGCTGCGCGCGGTGGCGTGCCGGACGAGCACCAGCGGCCAGGTGTCGAGGGTGTCGGCGTGCCAGGCGCGCACCACCGCCCGCAGCTGGTCGCGGTCGCGGGCGTAGTGCAGCCGCTCCGAGGCGTCGGCCACCGGCAGCCACGCGACCTCGTCGATCTCGTTGACGAGCACGCCGTCGCCGCCGGTCACCTGCGCAGCCCAGTAGCGGACCTCCTTCAGCGACAGCTCGCCGACCTTGTCCAGGAACGTGTATGCCGCGCCCGGCAGTGGGCGGCCCAGGCGGACCTCCAGCCCGGTCTCCTCGTGCGTCTCGCGGACCGCGGCGACCGGCCACTCCTCGCCCGGGTCGAGCTTGCCCTTCGCCCAGGCCCAGTCGTCGTAGGCCGGGCGGTGCACCAGCAGCACCTCAAGGGCGTCCTCCTCGACCCGCCACGCGACAGTGCCGGCTGCGGGCGTGCGGCGGCCGGGCACCACGCCGGCGCCCCCGGTGGCTGCGGCGGCGGCTGCCGCGGCCTGCTCCTCGGCCTCACTCACCGGCGGCGGGCCTTGCGCCGGCGACGGGTGTGCTGCTCGATCAAACCCTCCTGGTAGTCGTTGAGCGCGAAGCCGTCCTCGCCGACGTGGTGTCGGGTCCAGCGGCCGTCGCCGGCCAGGTGCCAGCTGGAGGTCAGGTCGTCCATGCCTCGGGTCATCAGGGCCTGGACGTCGGCGAGGTGGCCGGGGTCGGACAGGCGCACCATGCACTCGACGCGGCGGTCGAGGTTGCGGTGCATCATGTCGGCGCTGCCGATGTAGGCCACCGGCTCCCCGCCGCCGCCGAAGATGAAGATCCGCGAGTGCTCGAGGAAGCGGCCCAGGATGGAGCGCACCCGGATCGTCTCCGACAGGTCGGGGACGCCAGGGCGCAGGGCGCAGATGCCGCGGACGAAGACGTCGACCTGGACGCCGGCGCGGGAGGCGCGGTAGAGCGCGTCGATGACGGCCTCGTCGACGATGGAGTTGACCTTGAGCCCGACGTAGCCGCCGCGGCCGGCCTCGGCGTGGGCGATCTCGGTCTCGATGAGGTCGACCAGCCCGGTGCGCACCGAGCGCGGGGCGACCAGCAGCCGCTTGAACCGGCTGCGCGGGGCGAAGCCGGAGAGCTGGTTGAACAGCCGGGTCAGGTCCTCGCCGACCTGCGGGTCGCAGGTGAGCAGGCCGAGGTCCTCGTAGAGCCGGGCGGTCTTGGGGTTGTAGTTGCCGGTGCCGATGTGGCAGTAGCGGCGCAGCCCCTCGGCCTCCTGCCGGACGACCAGGGAGAGCTTGGCGTGGGTCTTCAGGCCGACGATGCCGTAGACGACGTGGACGCCGGCGTGCTCGAGCTTGCGGGCCCAGGAGATGTTGTTCTGCTCGTCGAACCGGGCCTTGATCTCGACCACCGCCAGCACCTGCTTGCCGGCCTCGGCGGCGTCGATGAGGGCGTCGACGATGGGGGAGTCGCCGGAGGTGCGGTAGAGGGTCTGCTTGATCGCCAGCACCCGCGGGTCGGCGGCGGCCTGCTCGACGAACGCCTGCACCGAGGTGGAGAACGAGTCGTAGGGGTGCTGGAGCAGCACGTCCTTGGCCCGCATCGCGGCGAGGATGTCCGAGGGCTGGGAGGTCTCGACCGCGGCCAGGTCCGGGTGGGTCTTGGGCACGAAGGCGCTGAACTTCAGCTCGGAGCGCTCGAGGTCGGCCAGGAGGTTCAGCCCGGTGAGGTCCAGCGGGGCGGGCAGGCGGTAGACCTCACCCTCGTGGACGCCGAGCTCGCGCACGAGCAGGTCCATGACGTGGTCGTCCATGTCGTCGGCGACCTCGAGGCGCACCGGCGGGCCGAACCGGCGCCGGGTCAGCTCCTTCTCCAGTGCGGCGAGGAGGTTCTCGGCGTCGTCCTCCTCGACCTCGAAGTCCTCGTTGCGGGTGACCCGGAAGGTGTAGTGCTCGCGCACCTCCATGCCGGGGAACATCTGGTCCAGGTGGGCGGCGATGACGTCCTCGAGCGGGACGAACCGGGCGTGGTAGAGGTCGGCCAGCGGGGAGTCGGTGACCTGCGCGGCCGGGCCGACCGGGATGAACCGGGGCAGCAGCGGCGGCACCTTGACCCGGGCGAAGTGCTCGTTGCCGGTCTTGGGGTTGACCAGCACGACGGCCAGGTTGAGCGAGAGGCCGGAGATGTAGGGGAACGGGTGCGCCGGGTCGACCGCCAGCGGGGTCAGGACGGGGAAGACCTGGTCGCGGAACATGCCGTGCAGCACGGTGCGCTCGGACTCGGCGAGCTCCTCCCAGCGCACGATCGAGATGCCCTCGTCGGCCAGCGCCGGGCGCACGGCCTTCTCGAAGGTGTCGGCGTGCATCCACATCAGCTCGTGCGCCACGAGGCTGATCTGCTCGAGCACCTCGCGCGGCTCGAGGCCGGAGGCCGAGCGCACCGCCAGGCCGGTGGCGATGCGGCGCTTGAGGCCGGCCACGCGGACCATGAAGAACTCGTCGAGGTTGCTGGCGAAGATCGCCAGGTAGCGGGCCCGCTCCAGCAGCGGGATCGCCTCGTCGTCGGCGAGCTGGAGCACCCGCTCGTTGAACTGCAGCCAGGAGATCTCGCGGTCAAGGAAGCGGTCGTCGGGCAGGTCGGACTCGCTCCACCCGCTGCCCTGGCTGTGGGGGGCCGGGACGACGCGCATGAACCGCCCGTTGGCCTGCCGCGGCCGGGCGCTCGCGATGGAGCGCACCGGGCCCTGGTCGCCCTGGTCCTCGGCCACGCCGGCTTCCTCGGTCGCGGTGGCGTCCACGGCCTCGGTGTCGTCCTCCGCCTCGGCGGTCGCGCTCGGGACGTCGTCCACCTCGATGTGCGCGGACTGCTCGATGCGCTGCGCCTCGGACATCTCAGGGGTCATTTGCCTATGGTGTCACCGCTTGCTGTCCGGCGGGTGAATACCTTTGGCGGCCGTCCGTCAGGTGGCGGTGCGGGTGTACATGACGTCGACGTCGGCCCGCTCGAAGCCCAGCCGGGTGTAGGTCGCCACGGCCGCCGCGTTGTCCCCGTCGACGTAGAGCATGACCTCGGGCAGCCCCATCGCCTCCAGGTAGCGCAGCCCCAGGATCGTGGCGGCCCGGCCGAGGCCGCGGCCCTGGTATGCCGGGTCCACGCCGACCACGTAGACCTCACCGATGGGTGGGTGGCTGGGTTGGCCGTTGCCCGGGGTGGCTGCGTGGGCGTGCACCTTGGTCCAGTGGAAGGCCGCCAGGTCGCCGGTCGGGGCCTCGATGAGGATGAACCCCTCGGGGTCGAACCAGTCCTCGGCCATCCGCTGCTCCAGGTCGTCGCGGGTGAGCCGACCCTGCTCGGGATGGTCGGCGAAGGCCCGGGCGTTGACCGCCAGCCACGCCTCCTCGTCCTGCTCCTCCTCGAAGGTCCGCACCCGGAACCCCTCGGGCAGCACCACCGGCGGCAGGGCGGGCGCCCCGGTTTCCTGGCCGAGCAGCCGGCGCATCCGCCACAGCTCGCGCACAGAGGTGAAACCGTCGCGGGCGGCGAACGAGCGGGCCGCGGTCAGATGCCCGTGTGACCACAGCTGCAGCGACCCGGCCTGCACCGCGATCGCCTCCACCAGGGCGGTGCCGACGCCGCGCCGCCGGTACTCGGGGTCGACGACGACCTCCGCGGTCGAGGCCTCCCCGCTCGAGCCGTGCTCGAGGTGGGCGTAGCCGGCGAGCTCGTCCCCGTCATACGCGAGGAAGTGGACCAGCGCCGCGTCCACGGAGGCGTTGGCGCTGTGCCGCACGTGCAGCAGGACGTGCTCGGACAGCGGGGTCACCCCGTCGGCCTGCGCCGCGCGCCGCGCCAGGTCCACCACGGCGTGCCACTGGTCGTCGGTGAGCTGGAAGAGGCCGTCCACGCGCATGCCGCTCATGGGAGGCAGGCTACGCAGGCTCGTATGCCGTGTCCTCGCCCCCCGCGGTCCGGTCGCCTCCGGCTCTGGTTGCCGGCCCGGGAGGCGGCCACGGCTGTCACACTGGCGACGCGCGAACGGCCTCACGGGTACGTCGGCGACCACAGGCCACCACCGGCCGTCCAAGCTCGCGGCCTGCTCTGGGGAGTGGCCGCTTCCCTTCGTTGGAGGCCTGATCAGGGATGGGTGTCGCGCCGACGTGGACGAGCTCGTTGATCGCGCTCCAGCAGCCGTATCTCACCATCGGCCGGGGCTTCGCCTCCGCCCACGGGATCCCCAAAGGAATCCGGGAGACTCCGCAGCCGTGGTGGCAGGCAAAGGGAGTGGGCACGGCCTTCCGGCTTGCCAAGGCAGGGGACGCCGGCCTCTGGCGGGCCTCGTTCTTCTGGTCGCACGAGCCCTTGGCGCCGGACTTCTTCCCCGACAAGCCCCTGGCCGAGGGGTCGAATGTGCTCGATCTCCGGGAGAACCAGGGGTCGTTCGTCATCTCCGGCTCACCTGACGACGGCGGAGGCACCGTGCTGCACTTCGACTCGAGCTTCGTGCGCTACGACTGGCAGGTTCGCGGAAGCCTTGTTGGACGCCACGACGAGGTCGAGGTGATCAGCGTGAGCTTCAGCCCGGTAGACGCCGGCGCCAGTGCTGGGCGGGCCGACGGTGTCTGAGTCAGGTGGGCTGTCGCTCAACGACGTCGAGGAGGTCGCCGCCCGTGCCGCTGACGCCCGGGGCTTGGGCTTCGGCTGCGAGGAGAAGGACCGGCGACTGTTCATCCACCTCGAGCGCGGCGAAGAGTCGGTGCCCGCGGAGCCCGGCCGGCGGCGAGTGCAGTTCTGGACCGCGGGGACCGGTGCCTTCGTTGCCGACTTCGACGGGACGTACTCCCACCAGGAGCACGCCTATGACCGGAGGGACCAGGCGCAGGCGGTCGAGCTGCTGGTCGCGCTTGCCGACCAGTACCTGAGGGGCGCGGGTGAAGCCCGCACGCTCAGGACCCGGCCCTGGCCCTGGCGCCCAGCCCAGTGGCTCGCCATCTCGCACGGGGAAGGAACAGTGCTGCTGCGGCGCAGGTCGCATCCCGCCCGGTCTGACCAGGTCGCCCCGTGACCCGCCCTCCCGCAGGTCGCGTCCGACCGGTCACCCTGCTTTCCCGGGCGGCCACCCCAGCTCTGGAGGCCCTCGTTGGTGGAGCTGATGGACGTCACGTGGAGGCGCGGCGGTGAGGCAGGTCGACGACGGCGAGGAGATGACCAGAGTCCGGCACGCCGTCGAGAGTGCGCTGCCCGGCCTCACACCCACCTTCGAAGGGGTCGCCGGATCGGACCTGTTCGGAGGCGCGGATCTCGCCTGCGTGCGCTACGAGACGGCCCGGCGCGATACCCAGCTGCTCCTCTGGGTTGAAGATGACTCCACCGTCTGGGTGGAAGTCCGTCACCGCGGGACGACCTTCCGGGACGAGGTGCCGACCAACGGGGACTTCGGTGCCTTGTCAGGGGTCAGCGCAGGGGTGGCTCTCGGGCACTTCCGGGAGCGACGGCTTCTCTGGCTCGGTCCCGTCAGGGGGCTGCGGGTGAGCCATCATTCGGTGGACTGGTACCTGCCCGCTGACGGGTGACATCGTCAGCCGGGAGGTCGGGGTGTCTCGAGAACCGCGCGAAGGAGCTCTTGATGTCTGACATCCAGCGGCTGTGGGACGCTCTCCGCGAGCGGTTCCTCGCAGCGCTCGATGACAATGGCGACGTAGCGCTGACGCCTGCCGCGGCACGAGAGCTGGCGGCCACGCTGGCCGACGACGCAGTGGTGGTCCTCCAGGACCCTCGGTTCAGTGCGGGCCGTGGCGAGTGACTGGGGCTGACGACCACCCTCCGCCCACCGAGGGGCCATCTCGCGCGGCAGGGGCTCGCGGGCCTGGGGCGTGGCCACGACGTGAGGCGGTACTCCGTCTCGGCCGGTGACTTCGCCCTGGAGAGCGAAGCGGCCGACCTGCTCGAGTGCAGCCTTGGGGTCCTCGCGGCAGAGGTGACGCGGCTGTACGTCGACTTCGAACCCGCCTTCACCCCGATCGACCCCGACGCCGCTCACGCGCGCGCGGCGCTGCTGGAGATTGCGGCCACCTGCGGGGACTTCCGACGCGGGCGGACCTGGGCCATCGACCTGGACCCGCGTGACCCCACCCAGGTGAACTTGTTCTGCCGGTGGGCGTACAGCTCACCCGAGGCGCTCGTGTCCGGCCCGCGCGGCGAGGTCTTCGACGCTGTCGACGGGGGACGCCCGGCGTATCTCTCGGTCACCGATGCGGAGCGCCGCGCCATCGTCGAGGTGGCAGGAGCGCGTGCCCTGTCTCTGCCACGCGAACTCCTCGCGGCACCCTGAGGCGAGCCGCACGTGGCCCCCGCGGTCAGGCGCCAGGTCAGGTGGGCGCGGCCGCCACGCGGAAGCGGTCGGGCGGGTCCCCACTCGCGAGCGGGTTGTCGGCAGACATGGGTGGGTCGCCGCTCGCGGGCGGCCGACTCCGGGACCCCCGCGTGCTGCGGGCCAAGCCTGGTCAGGTCGGCGTTGCCGTCGCGGGGGAGCGGTCGGGCGGGTCCTCGGTCGAGGGAGGGGCGACGGCCCAGGGTGGTGGGTCGGTGGCCGGGGGCTGGTTGGCGGTGAAGATGACCCACTTGGTGATGAGCCGTTCGCCGGTGGGTCCGGCATAAGGCGGGGCGTCGGGGATCCCGGCGTGCGGCGGTGGTTCATTGCGCCCGGTGGTGACGTCCTCGCCTGGCTCGCCTTCGGGCGACCCGCTCATCGGGCTGGCGATCCTGCTGCCAGCGAGGCGACCGGTTGCGGCCGGGTGTTCGGCCGGCGGGGGTGGGGGGCGGAAGCGTGGCCCGGTGATCGGGAACCCGTGGCGGTCGGTGAAGACCAGGCCGTGGGGGTCGTCGGCGTCGCCCGTGAGTGAGTAGTCGCCCGCGTGGAGCCGGTCGTGGTGGAAGGGGCAGAGGCTGCAGAGGTTCGGGGTGTCGGTGGGCCCGTTGTTGGCCCACGTGATCACGTGGTGGATCTCGACGTAGCCGGTGGCCGTGCACCCCGGGAAGCGGCAGCCGCGGTCGCGGTCCTCGACGAGGGCCCGGGTGCGCTCGGGCACGATCCGCAGCGCCCGCCCGACGTTGACCGGGTGCCCCTCGGTCTCCCAGACCGGGCGCAGGCTGCCCGCGCAGGTGAGCTTGTCGACCAGGTGCTGCGGCAGTGCGGGCCTGCCGTTGAGCCAGCCGCCGTCGGTGTCGAGGTGGACCAGCACCTTGAACTTGTCGCGCCGCCCGCTCGAGGTCGGCGCGTCCAGGGAGCGCTCGCAGACCTCGGTCAGGGCGGCACCCCACGTGACGTGAGGGTGCCCCGCCTGGAAGAGGGCGTCCTTGGCCTCCTTCAGGGCGGCCTCCACGAGGGCGCCCTGATCCGCCGGGGCATCCAGCCGCAGGAAGAAGCGGCCGGTGCCGTCGTAGGTCATCGACAGCTCGGCCGGCTCCTTGGCCCCGCTCCTCGGGAGTCGGCGCGGTCGAGATGCCCGGCCGGGTGCCGTCCGGGCCGCCGGCGGTCGGGTCGGGCGGCGGGTCGAACGCGTAGCGCGAGAGCGAGCGGGACAGCTGCTCCACCGTCGCGTCGAGGGCCAGCTCGGTCACCGAGGCCTCCATGTGGGCCGGTGCGTGCCGGGCCACCGCGGTCACCTGCTCGAAGGACAGCTGCCCCTCGTCGAACGCGCCCATCACGGTCGGCAGCTCCTGCCGGCGGGCGGCCACCTCCACCAGGGCCCGGGCGCGCGACTGGGAGACCCCGGCCCGCAGCATCAGCCAGTGCTCGGGTGAGCGGATCCCGCCGCCGGCCCAGCCGTCGTCGACCAGTGCCCTGGCGACGACGCGCACCAGTCGCGCGTGCAGCTGGTTCAGGCCGCCGCAGACCTCGGCCAGCTCCTGCTCCAGATCCCCCATGTCGAACCCCCTGCGGAAATCGTACAGGTGTTCGAACAGGAGAGCAAGAGCCCAGGGCGAGCAGATTCGCGGCATCGCACCGCCGCGGGCGACGCCGGCGAACGACGCCGGCGAACGACGCCGACGAGCGACGACGGGGTGACTCAGCGAGAAGGTGACTCAGCGCTGGGAGCTGGGCTCCACGGCATACGGGGAGGCGAGGATCTCCAGCAGCTCGAGGCCCTCGTGCCGGGTCTCCTCGGAGGCGAGCAGGATCTCGGCATACGCGAGGATGCGGCGCTTGGCGTCGCACTCGGCGGACACCCGCTCGGCGCTCCACAGCTGGTCCCCGCCGCCCGCGGCCAGCTCCTCGTCACGCTCGATCCGGTCGAACAGGTACTCCACGAGGTCGCTCACCGGCCCATTGTCACCCCGCCGCCCGCCTCGCGGCTCGAACTTCGGGGAGTGACTCGCCGGGCCAGACTCGCCACCAACCGCCGGTATCGAGCCCCGTCGCCTCCCAGCGCTGTGGCACCCCACGCGCGCCGCCTCGGAGGGTCAGTCGTCGGCCGCCCTGTCCTCAGTCGTCGGCCGCCCCGGACTCGTCGGCGAGAGGCAGCTGCGGGATCACCGGCGGGCGGACGGCCGCGCGCATCCTCAGCGGCGGGGGCGCCACGTCGTGGAGGCTGACGCCGGCCCAGGCCATGAGGTTCGTGATCATCTGCGACACCTCGGCCTGGTCCTGCGCCGAGACCTCGAGCGGGCCTCCGTCGGTGCCGTGCCAGTTCGAGGGACAGCGCGCGACGAGGAAGCAGGAGAAGGCGAAGGTCGACCCGTTGAACACGTGCGCGCCGGAGGGGGCGACGTGGGCCACGACGTCGGCGCGTGTCGTCTCGCCCCAGTGGCACGTGCCGGTGCCGGTCGCCAGGACCGCGACGCCCGCAGGCGACGGGGCCCGCGACCACACCAGGTCGTTCTCGCCGTTGACGAGGCCGGAGATCTGCGTCCCCTCGGGGATGCCCGCCCACAGCCAGGTGGTCCCGGCAGTCAGGGACCCCGAGGCGCCCGAGCAGTAGTACTGGGCCCCGAGGATCGACTGCTCGTCCCACGCGCTGCCCCACGCGCGGAACGAGGACTTCGCGCGGTCCAGGGTGAAGGTCCGCAGGTCGGGGGAGTAGACGATCCGCCGGTAGACGGTGTTTGCGCCCAGGTTGAGGACGTTCACCCCGTTGAGGACCGCCGAGGACAGGGCCTGCCGCATGCCCTCGGAGTAGTACTCGTCGTGGGCCGGCAGGATCAGCGTGCCGGCGCGCTCGGGCACCTGCGCGCCGTACCGGTGCAGGTCCTCGTCGGTCCAGTAGGCGGCGTCGATCCCGTGGCGCTCGGCCCAGAAGATGAACCCCTGCTCCAGCGAGAGGAACTGCCCCGAGCCCTGACCCTCCACGTAGGGGCGGTCGTAGCTCAACGTGTTCGACCCGTTGTAGAAGTTGTGACCGCCGTAGCTGTTGTACGCCTGCCAGGTCGCCGTGGCCTGCTGGATGAGGACGTCGTGCCTGCGGGTGTCGTCGCGCACGGTCAGCGGCGCGTAGGCGGCGTTGACGCCGTCGCTGGCCTCCAGGAGGTAGACGCCGGGCACGAAGTCACCGGTGATGGCGACCTGCGTGGACACCGGCCAGGCGGTGGACACCTGCTGCGTCGTCGGGTCCGTCGTCGCGCCGGTCTGGAGCGAGGTGGCCACCGGGTCCGGCGAGGTCCACACCTTCCGCGCGCCCAGGCCGCCGTAGTAACCGATGCGGTAGGCGGTGAGGGTCACCGGCATCGCTGAGGAGATCTTCAGCCCGACGGACTCGCCGCAGGCGGCCGACGTCTGGGTCGTGTACAGCGACACCGCGCCCGTGATGTCACTGGTGTAGGGCGACGCCTGCGGACCGGTGCCGATCGTCCAGTCGGTCGCGCCGGGCCGGGCGTTCTCCACCACGGTGGAGGGGTAGCTCCTCGGGCAGCCGGCCGGGACGGCGGGGAGCGGCGCGGGGGCGAGCCTGACCGCACGGGGAACCGGGTTCGGGGAGGCCACGGTGACGCCGGCAGCGCGCTTGGCCTTGACCGTGACGGGAGCCTGCCCGCGGGTCAGGGCCGTGCGGCCGGCCCACGCGGTGAACGTCAGGGGGTAGGTCCCGGCCCTGGTCGGCAGGGAGAACCCGTCCACGGTGACCCGGAGTCGTGAGCCCGCATGCCAGTAGACCCGGTGCGCAGGGGTCCAGACCATCCGGTAGCTCCCCGCCCCGCGAAGGGTGCCGGAGGAGACACGGCCAATGCCGTGGGTCCCGGGCGGGAAGGACATCTCGACGCTGGTCAGGTAGCCCGACCGGGTGATGGTGGCCGCGTAGACGAGCCTGGTCCCGGCGCCGGCCGTTGCGGGCGACATCGCGACGACGACGGCGGGGCTGATGGCGGCCTGCGCCGGCTGCACGGCGGTCAGCGAGATGAGCAGCGCGGCAAGTGAGGCCAGAGCGGCCAGTCGTTTCACGTACGTTCCCCTGGTGAGTCCGCGGGGGGACGAAGCGGAGTCCCTCCACGGAGCGTGGTTCAGTCATCAGCCGGGCTCGGCGGTGAGCCCGGCTGCGGTGGTCAGCCCTTGGGTTGTGTCTGCCCGTGCGCGCCTCGACGGCGCGGCCCCCAGTGTGTGGACGGGCGAGAACGGGCCTGAGAGAGCGCCCCCCGGAGCCATCGGCTCCGGTGCCCGGGCGGTCGTCACTCACGGCGCCGACGGCGAGTTTATCCGCGCAGGCCTCCGCGCGAGGGCGAAATGGCCGACCCGCGCGGCTCGCCTCAGGAGTCGCCTCAGGAGTCGTCTCAGGAGGCGCCTCAGGAGTCGCGAAAACCGGCCACTGGCGCGGTGCTCGGCGCGATACTGACCCGGTGCTGACCGACGACGTGTCCTGGCTGCTGCGGACCGCTCGCCGGTTCGCCGCCGACGAGCGGCTGCGCACGGCCTCGGCGTTCGCTACCGGCGCGGGCCGGGCCCCCGCGGTGCACCGGTCCCAGGTGACCCGGTGGGAGAGCGCGCAGGCGCAGCCGAGCCACGCGATCCTGCGCCGCTACGAGGTGGTCCTCGACCTGCCGGACGGCCAGCTGCTGGCGGCGGTCGACACGCTCGCGCGGCAGGAGCAGCCGGTGCACCCGGCGCCGTACCTGCCGCGCCCGGCCCCGGCCGACCCTGGCGCCGTCGCGCTGGACCTCCTCGAGAAGGCCCTCGGCGAGGAGCGGATGCGGGGCACCGACTGGGACGAGCTGTCCGCGGTGCTGGCGCTGCTGCCGGACGCCCTCATCCGCCCGCGCGACGCCGAGGCGCTGCTGCGCCGTGGCCTGCTGGAGCTGAGCGTCAGCACCGGCCTGGAGTACGCCCTGCGCGGCGAGGCCATCTCGCGCCTGGCCGGCCACCCCCGCGTCGGCCCGGTGGTCTTCGAGCTGGCCAGTGCCACGCTCGCGGACCCGGACGCGCAGGTCTACAGCGACGTGGTTGCGCTGCTCAACTACACCGGCCACGACGGGGTCGGCGAGCTGCTCCTGCACCACCTGGAGCACCCGGTCAACGACAACGCCCTGCGCGCCGCCCTCTTCACCGCGGGCAGTCAGGTGCGCAGCCGGCGGTTGCCGCCGGAGCTCGCCGGACGGGTATGCCGTGCGGCCTGGGAGCGCCTGTGCGCGGACGATGCCTCCCACCGGGTGCGCCGCAGCGCCGCGAACCTGCTCCTCGCGGTGGACCAGCCGACCCGCCAGCGCCTGGCGCAGACCGTGCTGGCGCGGACGCGCAACACCGCGGCCGCGTCGATCCTGCATGACGGCAGCGCCTTCCACTCGACGTCCGGGCAGCGGCTGATGACGCAGGTGCGCCGCCACCTGATCGAGACCCTGGGCGCCCCGCTGGAGGACCACCCCACCCTGCGTCGGCTGCTGGACCAGTCCGCCCAGGACACCAACGAGGAGTCGCGCGGCACCGCCCTCACCGCCCTGCTGCTCTCCCCGGTCGGCCCCACCGTCGGCGCGGCCTACGGCGCCCAGCTGCGCTCCGCGCTGGCCCGCGGCGACCTGACGACGGCGCACGAGGCGGTGGACACGCTGTGCTTCCTCGTCCAGCCGGGCGACCTCGACCTGTTGACCGCGCTGGCGCTCGGCGAGGACGCCGACCTGGCCGTGGAGGCCTGCTGGGCCGTGGGCAACTGCCCGGAGCCGGACCGAGCGGCCGCAGCGAGCCGCGAGCAGCGGCTGGCCGACCGCGCATACCGGCTGGCGGGTGGGGCGGACGGCGGCGCGGGGGCGGCGCAGGAGCTGGGGGCGCTGGCCTACGCCCTCGGTATGCGCGGCCGGTCCGACCTGCTCTCGGGCGGCCCGCCGAGCGGGCCGTGGCGGCAGAGCGCCGCCTGGTGGCTGGACCTCCCCGCGCATGTGCGGCCCGAGTCCCAGCCCGGCTGACCCGCGGCCGGCCGCCCGCCCGGCTGCGCTGTTGCGGGCCAAACCGCGCTTCGCAACAGCGGCCGCCTCCGGCGAGGGCGCGAGGCATCGTCTGGGGGCATGGGTGGCGGTGCCGACTTCGGGCTCACGGTGGTCCTGGTCCTCTTGGCAGCCAGCCTGCTCAGCGCCGGTGTGCTGCTGACCTGGGTGCGGGGCCTGCCGCCCGGGGTCAGCGAGCCGGCGCCGGTCCGGCCCGGTCACGCGCGGTGGTTGCAGGGGAGCCGCGGACGTGGCCCGGGCCGGGCCGAGGGCAGCCCGACGCCCTGACGGCGTGACCGGGCGACGATCCTCGCAAGGGTTTCGGGGCGGCAGGACGCACCAACTTGCCGCGATGATCGTCGGTCCGCACAGGGCTCGGCCGCCGCGCCGCACAGCCGCTTGACAGAAAAGTTGCGCAACTAGCCCCAAATGCGCGGGTTTGTCGTGTTGTCTATGTCCCGACCGCCGTCTCAGGCGTCACGACCGCCACGAACGTCCCGCTCGTGGCGCTCACCCTCACGACTGCACACCCAGGAGCACCATGTCCTTCGCACGTGCACGACGCCTGACCGGCGTCCTGGCCGTCGCCCTCACCACCACGGGGGCCGCGGCCACCGGTGTCGCCCTGACCGGCGGCGCGGCCCAGGCCCAGGGCCAGGCTCACGCCCAGGCCGGCAGGAGCGGCACCAGCCAGATCCAGATCCTGTCGTTCAACGACTTCCACGGGAACCTCGAGGCCCCCAGCGGCTCCAGTGGCCGGGTCACGGTGGACCACCAGCTCAACACGAGCACCGGCAAGGTCACCGACGTCACCAAGGACGCCGGCGGCGTGGAGTACCTCGCCACGCACCTCAAGGACGCCCGCGAGGGCCACCCCAACACGGTCACCGTCGCCGCCGGCGACATCATCGGCGCCTCGCCGCTGCTGTCGGCCGCGTTCCACGACGAGCCGACCATCGAGGCGATGAACGCCCTTGGCCTGGAGGCGACCTCGGTGGGCAACCACGAGTTCGACGAGGGCTACCAGGAGCTCCAGCGCATGCAGTACGGCGGCTGCATCGACGACGGTGCCGGCCAGGCCAACCAGAACTCCTGCGCCGACCACACCTTCGCGGGCGCGGACTTCCACTACCTCGCGGCCAACGTGCACTACGCGGGCAAGAAGCAGACGATCCTGCCGCCCTACTGGGTCAAGCACTTCGCCAACGGCGCCAAGGTCGGCTTCATCGGCATGACGCTGAAGGAGACCCCGAGCATCGTCAGCCAGGCCGGCATCAAGGGCCTGGAGTTCACCGACGAGGTCGAGACCGCCAACGCGCTGGTGCCGGTGCTGGAGCGCCAGGGCGTCAACGCGATCGTCGTGCTGATCCACCAGGGCGGTGTCCCGGCGGTGCAGCAGTGGACCGGCCCGGACGGCAAGGTCTACAACGCCAACGCCACCTACGACTACGCCTGCGGCAAGGGCGGCACGCTGGCCCCCGACTCGGCGATCCTGCCGATCGCGGCCAAGCTGTCCCCGCAGATCGACATGGTCATCTCCGGGCACACCCACCAGCCCTACGTCTGCAACGTCCCCGACCCCGCGGGCCAGCAGCGCCTGGTGACCTCGGCGTCCTCCTTCGGCCGGCTGTTCACCGAGACCGACCTGACCTACGACCAGCGCACCCGCGACATCGTGCGCGCCTCGGTCCAGGGCTCCAACATGATCGTCACCCGTGACGTGGCCAAGGACGCGGCGGAGTCCCAGATCATCAGCACCTACGCCGCGCTGATCAAGCCGATCGCCGAGAAGCACCTGGGCACCATCACCACCGACGTGACCCGCGCGGCCAGCCCCGCCGGGGAGCAGCCGCTGGGTGACCTCATCGCCGACGCGCAGGTCAACGACCCGTCGGTCGTCACCGGCGGCAAGACCCCGCAGGTGGCGTTCATGAACCCGGGCGGCATCCGCGCGGACCTCACCTACGCCTCCTCGCCCAAGGGTGAGGGCGACGGCGTGGTGACCTACGAGGAGGCGTTCACGGTCCAGCCGTTCAACAACTACGTCGTCTCGATGGACCTCACCGGCGCCGACCTCTACGCCCTGCTCCAGCAGCAGTGGAGCGGCAAGAACGCCGGCCCGAGCAACACCAAGTTCCTCCAGGTGTCCAAGGGCTTCAGCTACGCCTGGCGGGACGGCGCGGCCGGCCCGGAGGTCGTCCCCGGCTCGGTGAAGGTCGGTGGCACGACCGTGGCCAACGACGGCTCGCAGACCTTCCGCGTGGTGTCCAACAACTTCCTGTCCGACGGCGGCGACAACTTCGCCGCCTTCACCAACGGGAAGAACAAGTACATCGGCGGGCTCGACATCGACAGCTTCGCCAACTACCTGCCGACGGTGTCGCCGTACACCCCGGCTGCCCTGGACCGCATCACCAAGCAGTAGGGTCCAGCATCCCCTGTGGCGGCGGTCGGCACCTTCCGGTGCCGACCGCCGCTTTTTTCATTCCCCGGTATGCCGGGTGCCTGCCTCACGCGGTGAGGCGCACGTCTCGTGCTTGCCGTCCGGGCTCCAGCACAGACGCACTCGCCCAGCCACACCGGTCCATTTCTGGGTCCGGGTTGCTCGTGGTGAGCATCAGCTGGCCCCCGCAGGCATGAGACTGGTGTGGCCTAAGTTGACTGTGTGACGGTCTTTGCCTCGTTCAGCCCGCGACATCTCCTGCGCGCCAGTCGGACTGAGCTCAGCACCTGGGCGGGCACCGTGCGGACCGCGATCACGCGCGCGGGCCCGGAGCGCGACACCGCGTTGCTGCTCACCAAGTCGGCGCTGGCCACCGTCATCTCCTGGCAGCTGGCGGTGCATCTCCTGCGCAGCTCGACCCCCTTCTACGCCCCCATGGCGGCCCTGCTGGTGGTGGACCGGACCGTGGTTCGGTCGTTGCTGGCCAGTGCTCAGCGTTTGGCCGCCGTCACGGTCGGCATGGCGGTGGCCGGGCTGGTCGAGTCGGTTGCCGGCGTCCACTGGTGGAGCGTGTTGCCGGTGATGTTGCTGGCCCTGCTGGTGGGCCGCTGGCGCCGGCTGGGCGAGCACGGCATCCAGGTGCCGGCGATGGTCTTGCTGGCTCTGGTCACCGCGGGAGGCACGAGCGCGGGCTTCACCGTCATGACCCTGGTGGAGACCGTGGCCGGCGGCCTCGTCGGCGTGGCCACGAATGTCGCGGTCTTTCCCCCACTGCACGTGCGGGAGCCGCGCCAGAGGGTGGACGCCCTGGCGGCACAGGTGCGCCAGCTGTTGACCGATATGGCCGATGGCCTCAGGCAGGGCTGGGACGCGCAGCAGGCTCGGGGCTGGTACGACCGGAGCAGCGAGATCGCCCAGAGCGTTCCCGAGGTGATCGAGCACGTGTCCACCGGGCGGGAGAGCACCCGTTTCAACCCCAGGGAAAACGTCCGGCCGCTGCAGATCAACTGGGTCGGCTACGAGCGGGCCGTGGAGACGTTGCGACGCGCGCAGTGGCAGGCTGCCGGGATCGCCCGCACCCTCGTCGACGGGGCGGAAGAGGAGGCCCACCACCCGGCCCCGTCGTCCTCCTTCTTGCCCGACTACGCCTCGGTGCTGGAGAGTCTCGGGTCGGCCGTCGGGCACTTCGGCCGCCAGCAGGACGTGGACCGTACGGCCCTGGAGGAGGACCTGCGCCGGGCCAACTCGATGCTGGAGCGACTGCGTGACGAGATCCGCGACAGCCCGCTGGCCGACCCCCATGCGTGGCCGGCCTATGGCGCGCTGATCATCGATGCCCAGCGCATGGTGCGGGAGTTCCAGGCCGAGCAGGACCAAGCAGCCGTTCCAACGGACACCGGCCCGGTCCCGGTCCATGAACCCACACCGACCGGCCGGTAGCCCCGCGCCAAGACCGGGCCCGCCCCCTCACGGTATGCCGGGTGCCTGGCTCGCGCGGTGAGGCGCGGCATACCGGGTCGTTGTGCCCGGGACCAAGCGCCTGACCTGCCCTCATGACGGTCCGGCAGGCCCCCAGAGGGGACCAACGGCACCGGTGCCCGCTGCCCTGGCGACGAGGCTGAGGGTGTGGGGAGGTGATGAGAATGAAGCTCAAGACTCGAGATCTGTTGGCGACGATCCTGGTGGCGCTGATCGCGATCCCGTACGTGGCTTACCTGGTCAACGGCGACCTGCCGTTCATCAAGGACCCGCGCGGGATGTCTGCACTCGGCCTGGTGCTGGGCGCTGCGGCGTTCCTCGTGCTGTGGCCCAGTGAGACGCACGACCGCGCAGGCACCACGGAGAACGTCATGGCGGCGAGCTCCGGTGTGATCGGTGTGATCACGCTCCTGCTCGCGGAGACGGCAGCGGCTGAGGTGCTGCTGGCGGTCTTCATGGTCACGATCCTGGTCGTGTGGGCGGTCATCGAGGCCGACCGCGCCGGCTTCATCCACGCCGGCCACCAGCCGGCGCGGCTGCAGCACCAGTAGGACCCACCCGGCGACGGCCGGCACCGCGAGGCGCCGGCCGTCGCCATGTCCGCGCCCGGTCCCGGTCGTCTCCCGGTATGCCGTGTGCCCGGCTTCTCCGCTCGGGTCACCCGGGCGGGTCGCAGGCTAGGCGTGGTGGCCGGCCAGGCCGGCGAGGACGAGCCAGTCGCGGATCCGGGCGGGGGAGGCGTGGTCGCTGCGGTAGCCGACGTAGCCGTCCGGGCGGACGACGGTGACCCCGCCGCCGGGATGGCTGGCGATGCGGTGGATGTGTGGGCCGGGCCGCTGGCTGGGGTGGGCGTCGCTCTGCGGTCCGGGCTGGCCGAGCTCGGCCAGGGAGACCGGTGGGGCGTCGCGCTCGAGCAGGACGTGGACCCCGGGCCCGGCGATGAGCTCGTGCAGCTGGAGGTGGCGGCCGTCGCAGGTGACGTCCTCGTCGGGCAGGCGCTCCCCGGCGCGGGACTCGTTGCGGGAGTGGGGTGAGTCCTCGACCGAGAGCGGGCTGCTGCGATAGCTGACCCGGAAGCCGGACAGCAGCCGCACCCCCTCGGCGACCAGCCACCGCTGCCGCAGCACCGGCGGGATGAGCGGCGCGCCGAGAGGGGCGAGCCGGCCCCGGACGACGCTGGCGACGGGGTCGGTGCCGGCCTCGGCCCAGAACACGGCGTGGGTGGCGGCCAGGACGAGCCGGGCGATGGGCCGGCGCTCGCCCTCGTAGGAGTCGAGCAGGATCTGGGTCCCGGCGCCGTGCCGCTCGGCGCGGGCGGCCAGTGCCAGCTTCCAGCCGAGGTTGGTGGCGTCCTGCAGGCCGGTGTTCATGCCCTGCGCGGCGGCGGGGGAGTGCGCGTGGGCGGCGTCGCCGACGAGGAAGAGCCGGCCGCTGCGCATCGCGGTGGCGAGGCGGTGCTGGAGCCGGACCCGGGCCGACCAGGCGACGTGGCTGATCTGGGCGGGCAGGCCGGAGTCGTCGATGAGGGCCTGGAGCTCGTGGCCGGGCACGGGCGGGCCGGGCTGACCGAAGGGGAGCGGGTCGGCCCCGGCCGGCTGGGTGGCGAGCATCCGCCAGGTGGCGCGCTCGCCGATGGCGAAGAGGAAGAGCAGGCCGCGCCGCCCGGCCACGACGTGGGCGACGCCGGGGGCCAGGTCGCCGTCGAGCTCGAGGTCGGCCAGGACGACCTCCTGGGCGTAGGGGCCGCCGCGCCAGCCGATGCCGGTCGAGCCGCGCACGGTGCTGGCGGGTCCGTCGCAGCCTCCGATGAACCGGCAGCCGACCTCTTCGACGCCGGTGGGGCTGCTGAGGGTGGCGCGGGCGTGGTGCACCGCGTTGATGGCCCGCATGAGCTCGACGCCACGCTCGATGTGGACCCCTCGATCGGCGAGGGCCTCGGCGAGGACCGCCTCGACCTCGGCCTGGCGGATGAGCGTGAGGTGGGGGAAGGCGGTGTCGGGCAGGTCGAGGTCGGCGACCTGGACCGGGACGACCCGGCGGCCGAGGTGCAGCTGCACCGCCGGGGAGGTGTCGGCCCGGCCGAGCAGCGCGTCGGTGACCCCGAGCGGGCGCAGCACCTCCAGGGTGCGCGGGTGCATGACGAGTGCCCGGGACGGGCGGAACGGCTCGGGTCGGCGCTCGACCACCCGCACGTGCGCGCCGTGGTCGTGGGCCTGCAACGCCAGGGCCAGCCCGCTCGGCCCGGCGCCGACGACGAGGACGTCGACCGGGTGGTCGCTGCTCGGGTGGGTGCTCACGGCGGCCACTCAGGCGACGCTGCGGACGGCCGCGGTCAGCCGGGCCCAGGCGGGGACGCCCGGCTGAGCCGTGGCGTCCGGGTCGTGGAGCAGCCGGTCGCGCCGGATGCCGGGGGTGATCGCGTAGTGGATCGAGTCGTGGTGGCTGACCAGGGCGAGCACCCACCACAGGGCCCGCACGTAGTCCTCGGCCAGACCGGCGCCGTCCCACTCGTAGAGCCCGCGGTAGTAGCCGTTGTCGTCATGCGCGAGCCAGAGCTTGGAGACGAAGCCGGGGAAGCCGACGAACAGGGGCGTGTTGAGCTCGCTCTCCACCCGGAACGCGCGGTGGCCCCGGCCTCGGACGCCGCGCAGCTGGAAGCAGACGACGAGCACGGCGGGGTTCCGCGTCGGCGGTCGGTCGACCGTGGTCTCGCGGTAGACCCGGGGCGTGGTCCCGTCGGCGAAGTGCAGCCGCAGGCCGACGTGCTGCGGCGGCTGATGGATCCGCCGCTGGGCGGTCAGCGCGGCTGTCATCGCGGCGCACTTTGCCAAGGCGGTGGCGGCCGGCGCGACCGGCAGGTGCGGTTGCTCGGGCATGGCGTGTTCCCCTCGTCGAGGGTCACCAGCATGTCCGGCTATGCGGGTGAAGCGAACGGGCCAAACGGCCCGTGCCGTCACCGGCCCAACTGAACTCAGCGTGACGGCACGGCGCGGCCGGCCCGGTGGTCGTCCCCCGCTCGGTGACGATCAACGGCACGACGGTGATCCACGACGCCCCGCGGACCTCCGATTGGTGTCCAATAACTTCCTGTCCCACGGTGGCGACGGGTTGGCGCGTTCACTAACGGCGAGAAGGGCTTACATCAGCGGGCTCGAAATCGACAGCTTCGCCAACTAGCTGCCGACGGTGTCCCCGTACCCCCGGCGCCGCTGGACCGCATCACCAAGCAGTCGGGCATCTTGGCTCCCTGCGGCGGCCGGCAGTTTCGGGTGCCGGCCGCCGCCGCTTCTTCAGACAGGCCGGTGTGCTGTGTGCCGCCCCGCGACCCGGTTCGCCTCGGGCGATAGCCGCCCCGGCGTCGGTATTCGCAGGTCCCGGCTTGCATCTCGCAGGTATACCCGGCGTCATGGCCGTCTCTGGCACGATGCAGGGCATGGGGCGACAGGAGGCCATTACGTTCAAGCCGAGCGGCAGGACCGGCAACCTGCTGCAACTATGGGCGTGCGCCAGAACCCTGTCCCTGCGCTACGGGTGGGAGTACCTGCACAACCCCATCGACGGGTTCCCAATGCAGCACCCGACGCGATCGCGGATGACGGACACCGCGGCGTTGCTGACTGGCCGGTTCACGCGGTTGAGCGGACACGGCTGGGACGGTAGCGGGAACACCCACGGGAACGTCACCGGGCGTGCCGCGTCAAAGCCGGGCGCGTACCGGGTGCTCGACTGGTCTGGGGTGTTTACCCGCGTTGACGAGTTCCGGCCCACCCTGACCCGTGAGCTGCTCGATAGCCGGCAGATCGTCCGAAGCGACCGGGTGGGGCTACACGTTCGCCGCGGTGACTCACACTACCCGCTGCCGGCCGACTACTACGCCCGCGCCATCAGCAAGGTCGTTGGGGGAGACGATGTCGTGGACCTGTTCACGGACGGCGACCCAGACGCCGTTGTTGACGAGATTAGCCGCCAGGTGCCTGGCCTCCGCGTCGAACCGCAGCGCGGCACCCCGGTCGAGGACATGCTGGGCCTCGCGGGGCACCGCGCCATCGTCATGTCGATGTCCTGGTTCTCCTACTGGGCGGCATACTTGGCGCCGGGGGCGCGAGTCATCGCGCCATCTGACTTCAGCTACTACCCCGAATGGGAACCTGTCTAGGCCGTCCGGCGGACACGACCTTGGAAAGCTTCACCCGGCATCCCCGTTGAGGAGGCAGCCTTCTGCGTTACCGTGAGTTACAGCCTTCTGGTGCCCGATGGTCGGGATGACAATGACCTCAGCGGTGAAGGCTGCCGCTTCTGCGGGCGACCAAAGCCGGACATCAGCCCATATGCCGTGACGCCGCTGACCACGAGCTGGGCGTCCCCCGTAGTTGCGGCCACGTTTAGGAGATATCAGCGGCGCAAGGCCTGAGGTGCCAACTCGCCAAGAGGGCCCTGTTCCTCTGGGCGGCCGAGGTGTTGATCTCGGGGACATGTTGCCGAGCGTGCCCGCGTCAAGTTGGCCCGACGACCAGGTGCCGCGGCGATGCTTCGTAACGAGGCCCGCGGATCCGCCGGCCTCGAGTAGCCGTGGGCAGGAATCGGTATGCCCGCTATATGGTCATCCGCCCGAACGCCCCACATTTGCGGGTTCGCCCCGGTAACGTGACATGCGATCACGGTGGGGCTCGCGACCATCGGTTATCCCGCAGGGGGATATTGCTGTGGGCAAGAGTGCGCTCATCACCGGCATCACCGGTCAGGACGGTTCCTACCTCGCCGAGCTGCTGCTCAGCAAGGGCTACGAAGTGCACGGCATCGTCCGGCGCTCGTCCAGCTTCAACACCGAGCGGCTCGACGACATCTACCAAGACCCGCACGAGTCTGGTCGCAACCTGTTCCTTCACTACGGCGACCTGGCCGATTCCTCGGCCTTGGTGAACCTCTTGCGCGACGTCACGCCCGACGAGGTCTACAACCTCGGGGCGCAGAGCCACGTCAAGGTCAGTTTTGAGACCCCGGAGTACACCGGGGACGTCACAGGTCTGGGCACCATCCGCCTTCTGGAGGCAGTACGCGCGTCGAAGATCGACACGCGCTACTACCAGGCATCGACCTCCGAGCTCTACGGCTCGACGCCGCCTCCGCAGAGCGAGACCACACCCTTCCACCCGCGCTCGCCGTACGGCGTGGCCAAGATCTATTCGTACTGGGCGACAGTGAACTATCGGGAGGCCTATGACCTGTTCGCGGTGAACGGCATCCTCTTCAACCACGAGTCGCCTCGCCGCGGCGAGACCTTCGTGACTCGCAAGATCACCCGCGCCGTGGCACGCATCAAGGCTGGCATCCAGGGCAAGCTTTACATGGGCAACATGGACGCCATCCGCGACTGGGGCTACGCGCCGGAGTATGTCGAGGGCATGTGGCGCATGCTCCAGGCCGACACCCCGGATGACTACGTCTTGGCGACGGGCGTCGGAGCGACAGTGGAGCAGTTCGCTGACGCAGCGTTCAGAGCGGCCGATATGGACTACCGCGATTACGTCGAGATCGACCCGGCCTATTACCGGCCTGCTGAGGTGGACTACCTCCTTGGCGACCCGGCCAAAGCGGAGTCGAAGCTGGGGTGGCGGGCGGCGACTCGCTGGGACAGCCTTTCTCGGCTGATGGTTGAGGCCGACGTCAAAATGGTGGAAGACCAGCTGGCCGGCCGCCTCGTCCGCGCGGACCGCTAGCGTGCGACGCGGTGGATCGGGCTCGCGAGCGCGAGCGAATCGGACACGCGGACGCGGCTGCGGCGCAGTTGCCGCCCGCAACTCCGCACCTGAGCTGACCAAATTGCGACAGCCGGCGACCTCCCCGTGATTACGTCGCTCATTCAGGCACTCACAAATGTCGCGGTGGCAATATCCCTTACCGTCCTGGTATTTACCTCATCGCCTGTGCGCAGGGTGTGTGCTTCCGCGGCCCTTGCGCGCCGGCGTGGTGGCGCTCGAACCATAGTCGCCACGGTCTTTGTCTTCGGCTGCTTGAGTCTCGACCTCGGTGCGGGCGCCCTTCAGCAGAGGGACACAGGAGCAAGTCCGATTGTGTCCCTGCCGACACTGGGTCATCTGCTGCAATCGGCCTCTCGCAGTGAACGCATGACTCTGGCACTCGCCATATTCTCAGGCATAGGTTTGATATCGGCTGCATTGAGAACTCGGCGAGAAGGGATGGTCGTGGCATCCCGCAGCCCAACCACGTTTTGGTTGGGATGGCTTGCCCTTATCGGATTCAGCACGCTGCTCAGCCAGTACCCACTGCCTTCAAACTCTGCACTACCTTTCGTTTCGACGCTTGCTTCTGTGGCGGCAGTTCTGGTCTGGCTCCCAGACCTTGATGCCAAACTGACGAAGGATCTCTTGTTCCTGATCATTGTCGTGGTCCTTGCTGGAACTTTCTATTCCTTGAGGCTCAGCCCTGAATGGTGTTGGACAACCGAGTGGCCAGGTGGATTTGGTGAAGGACCAAGGCTTGACGGACTCTTTCCTCAGCCGAACGTTGCAGGCGAGTTCTATGCTCTCGCGTTTCTCTTCATCTTTACACATAGGGCGGTCAGTCTTCTTCCTCGACTTGCGCTGTCGGCCCTCTGCGGATACCTCACGTACGAAACAGGGTCGCGAGGTGCGTTGATGGTCGTCGGCGTCACGCTATCCATGATTGTCCTGCTTCGCCGGTCGAAGGTCGGGCCACGAATGCTGGCAGTTGCCGCAATTGCGGTCTGCGCGGTGCTCCCCTTCTCCATCTTGGGCGCAGGGGCTACCGACTTCAATGGGCGCGGCGCGGCGTGGAGGGTAGCAATCTCGGCATTTCAAGACTCGCCCGTTCTTGGTGGTGGTGCCTTCCCGCTACATGTTGGGGGGACTTCCCAACCGGCGTACGCGCACAATCAATTGCTCCAGACGGCAGCGGAGACCGGAGTTGCTGGCGTCGTAATGCTGCTCATTGCACTGGGGCTGAGTATCCATCGAATGACACAGGGGAACATAAGTCGATTCGAAACGGCAGCAGTCATCGGGGTGCTCGCGATATTTTCGATTGAAAATCCGATACGAATATTCGAGCAAGAATTCGCAACCACGTTTGTGCTGCTTCTCATAATCCTTGAGTTGGCCGCCAGAGGGCAGGAGGCTAGGGTTCCAGAATTGAGCGGGAATCTACGGTCGAAGTTGCTCGTGCGCGGACGTGCAGCCGTGGAGCTGGTGTGAACACGGGAAATCTGCCAAAACTGAAGGCTCGGCTGCTGCCAACTTGGTGGCAGACGTACGGCCCTTTCGCCGGAAGAGTCAAACGACAAGGGTTCATGGCTGCTATCTCCGTTGCGTGCTCGGCGGTACTTGAGGCGCTCGGATTGGCAATCCTCGGCATTGCGGCGTCGAAGAACCACTTGACGGTCCAGGAATCACTGCTAGTCGCCCTCCTAATTGCCGGGACCCTCTTCTTGGCGACAGCCGCACGAGCGTTGGCTGACCGGGCATTCGCAAAGGCCCAGGTCGACCTTGAGCTCGAACTCCGTGAGGTCATCTCCGACGCGATCCTTGTCGCCACGTGGGAGGACTTCGTGGGGCAACCGGGTCATGAACTCCAGTCGGCTGCTGTCTCCGAGGCGCCCCAGGTCGCGCAGGCGACGATCACGTACATCAAAGGGCGCGCCTCCGTGTTGGCGGCAGGAATTGTCTTCTTGTGCACATTCTTGGTGTCGTTCAGTTCGACATTGATCTGCGCCGCTTTCGGCTGCCTAATTATATACGTGTATGGTCGAGCTAATCGGGGCCTTCGACCCGTACAAGAGCGGCTGGCGGCGGGGAATACTGAGATTACGAGACATACCTCGGTTCTTGTCACTGCTTTAAGATCTCTCCGAGTGTCTCCGGCGCAAGACGCGTGGCGCTCCGATTTGCAGGAGTTGTTTGAGCAGCACCGGGAGGCGCGGCTGCTCGATATGACAATCCCAGTTCGTGGCCGATTTCTCGTCGAGAGTATTGCCGCAGCCATGATCTTCACGGTCTTGTCCGTTCAGGTCACCCTCACTGGGCAAATCCTCCCCGGTCTAATCGTGATGGCGCTGATCTTGCGCGTCACGCCCAGAGTTCAGGCCGCCCAACAGTTGATGGCATTTGCTCGCCACGGAACTGTCTGGGTTGACCGATGGACCGATCGTTTGGAAAAACTCAGCGTCGAAAAGTCTGCCTGGAAAGAGGTCGTGACACCCGCCATCCTTGGGCAACCGTCCAAGGATCTGGGGGATTCGGTGTTGCGACTCCGGAATGTAAATTTCTCCTACCGCGGCCATTCCGTGCCAGTTTTGCAGGACGTAAGTCTCGAGATCATGACGGGCCGTTGGTATGCACTAAAGGGAGCGTCGGGCGGAGGTAAGTCCACCCTAATCGATGTTATTAGCGGTGTCTTGACGCCAAATTCGGGGGACGTGCTCCTTCGCGATCGTCCCGTGGCGACTATGGTTAATTCAAATCTCTATAGCTGCCTTGCAGTTGTTCCGCAGGATGTGCATCTTATTGGCGGGAATGTGCGGGAGATCGTTACTTGGGGTGGACGCATGCCCGCGACGTCGAGGCAGATTGACACTCTCACCGAGGCGCTCGGTATCGACAAGATGTTCATGTTCAGTTCCGAGCATGATGGAACGGTCGATGAGATGAGTCGAGACATCTCCGGCGGCATGAAGACTCGGCTTGCCGTCGCCCGCGCCCTGCTTCCGGAGCCAAGCCTCCTCATTCTTGACGAGACCACTTCGAGGCTCCACCCTTCGGCGGAAGCTGACATTTTCGCGCGGATACGAGAGATAAGGCCGGAAATGGCTGTCGTCGTGGTCTCGCATCGTGAAGAGACTTCGCGCCTCGTAGATCATGAGATGCAACTGATCAACGGCAGAGTGATCGTGTCGTGAGGGAAGCGGGAACGCTTAGGACTCAGCAGACCCAGCCAGTGCGGGAGACCCCTTGATGGAGGCCACATCGGTTAGCGTCGTCATCCCGACCATGGCCAACGGCCGTGGACTAGGGAGGGCACTGGAGAGCGCTCTGGGTCAGCGCGGGGTGACAACGGAGCTTATCGTGGTCGTGGACGGCCGCATCAGAGACGATTCCGACCGGCGATCTCTTTCCGCGCTGCGCGGAACTGATCGCGTGGTCCACTTACCGCGCACACGCGAACCCGCGACACTTCGCAATGTTGGACTGGCTCTAGCCAGGACCGAATTAACAGCCTTCTGTGACGATGACGACTGGTGGCTCCCTGAAAAGCTTGTGACTCAGGTCGATGCCATGAAGGCTAGGCGTCTCGCCCTAGTGTCCAGCAACGCCAGGAGAGTGGTTGACGGCAAGTGCGATGCGCTCTACTTCAACGACCCGCCGCAGGCGATATCTTTCAAAAGCATGATCAACTCAAATTGGGTCATCACGAGTACTGCCCTGGTTCGAACGCATGCATTGCGATCCGCCGGGGGCTTTCCCCCGGGTAGTCGCACGAGAAACTGCGACGACTATGTTGCTTGGCTCAAGCTCGCAAGCATCGGCGGCGTATTCATGGTGCCGGAGCCTCTTGCTTTCTACACCGTTAACAGCCCCGATTCGCTGTCCGCTCAAGACCCGCTTGGTGGCGTCGATATTAGGTCAACTGCGATCACTGCGCTGATGGAGTATTTTGATAAGCGTCCCGCCGGCATTGGTAGGCGTGAGCGGCGGATCATCTCTAGACACATGAGAGCGAGAGTTTCTGCGTGACTCATCACCGTAGCGATCGGGCCCCGGCAGGAACGTCCTTGATCGTGCTGTGCACTGGAAAGTATCGAACGTTCTTAGGCCCTCTGATCAGAAGCGCGCAGCAGAATGTTGTGAGTCTGGATCGAATTTTTGTCATGTCTGACCAGCCCGTAGATCCTAGCCCGGGCGTCGAGTGGTTGCCGGTGGGCCATCTCGCCTGGCCGTACTCGACTCTCCTGAGGTATCGCTACATCTCAGCTTACGCAGAGGTTCTCTCTAAATGCGACACTCTGCTGTACGTGGACGTCGACATGCGCATCCAGCGACCCCTTGATCTCCGTGGTGTTCGGAGTCTTGTCGCAGTGGAGCACCCAGGATACGTAGGGGTCGCCCCAGAGACGCTCCCTTATGAGCGGCGAGTGGAGTCCAAATGCGGAGTTGCGGACAACTACGGGCATCAGTACTTCGCCGGAGGCGTTCAGGGAGGTGAAGCTGATGTGTATCTGAGGGCCTGTGCAGAGATGGCTGGATGGATTCACGACGACCTTGCGAAGGGGATTGTTCCTGTATGGCATGACGAGAGCGCATGGAACAAGTACCTATCTATCCAGCCACCAAAGCATGTCCTGAGCAGCCTCTACTGTTCGCCCGAACACGAAGAGGTTCCCAACGCTGTGATTGTGGCACTGGACAAGGATCATGACGTATTTCGTGAGACTCCTCGTGCAGAGATAATCCGACGAGGGGTAAAGCGGCGGTGGAATCGAGTGAGGTCCCTCACTCGGAACGTCGTTCTCTCCTTTGGGATGACAAATGATTAGCGTGCGCTTGATGGGTGGATTGGGCAATCAGCTTTTTCAGTGGACCGCGGCGGTGTACCTCACCGAGGTCAGGGGTCTGCGATCGAAACTCGAAGCGTCTTGGTACGACATGTCGCCGAGGGCGGATACGCCGAGGGGGATCGAGATTGATAATCTCGCAGTGGGGGAAATGTACCGCCTCCCGAATCTGGTACCGAAAATGGTGTATTCCACGAGAAATCACCGCCTAATTCGGGAAGGCGACAGTACTGAGCGGCTTCTAGACGCGGTTCCTAGGTCCACCATTTGGCTTGAGGGTTACTTTCAGCGGTCGGAGTATGCCCTTGCGATTCGTGAGACACTGCGACGTCGCCTGTTGCCGCAGATTGAAAGCTTTCCTGCTTCGCAAGATTGCGAAGGATATCTAGGCGTGCACGTACGTTTGGGTGACTACTTGAGCAACCCAGCTGCGAATTCACACCACGGGGTGAGTGGGGAAGACTACTTCATGCGAGCGATCGAGAACGTCAAAGCTCAACTGGGCGAGGATATCCCAGTAATTCTGTTCACTGACTCGGCCGATCTTCTCCCCGGTGCATACCCTGATTTGTGGAAAGTTGCTAACAAGGTTTCTCCCGCTGAGTCGGCTTGGGAAACGCTGAGTGCCATGGCTTCATGTCGTGGCTTAATCATGTCAAATAGTTCGCTATCTTGGTGGGCCGCATTCACGGCTTCGAAACTGAAGCAGAGCGACGCGCGGATCGTGAAGCCGGTTCCTTGGTTCAATGGCCGGTCGGCTGCTGATGATCTGCTGCGCATTGACGACTGGTGCGAATTGCCACGAACAGTCGTATTGAATTGAAACCGAGGCACATTATGAACCCACTTGAGCATGACTTGATCATCTGCACTCGTAACCGTCCGGGCGATCTCGACCGTGCACTAAGTTCCGTCGCAGAGCAAGTTCTGATGCCAGGAAAGATCATCATTGTTGACTCCAGTGATGATGACGCGTCCCTCAAGGTGGTTGAGTGCTGGCAAGACACACTCGCCAAGCTTGATGGTCGTGTGCTGTATCAGAGGAGCGAGCCTGGGTTGCCTTATCAGCGGAACCGTGGCATATCCCTCTCAGAGGGTGACGTGGTGCACTTCATCGATGACGATGTCATCCTGTCTCCGGGATATTTCCAGGCCATCATGAATGTCTTCGGCGGCGACTATACGCGGGCGATTGCTGGTGTGGGTGGGTTAATCCAGAGTCAAGAGGAGAGGCGCCCTCGGGTCTGGTGGCGCCTGGCGTGCATGGACTCTAAGCGTGGTGGCGTGATCCTTCCTTCAGGAGTCAATGTCATCGTCACCCAAGCGGCCGAAGCGATGAGAGTCTCATGGCTCTCAGGGTGCTCAATGTCATATCGCCGACACGTTCTCATTCACGAGAGTTTCGATGAAAGTCTCCCAGGGTACGCCCTCATGGAAGACGTTGACTTCAGTCACCGCGCATCCAAGCTCGGCCAGCTGGTAATCGATCCGGGAGCGCGGCTCGAACATAGGGTTTCTCCGGTTGAGCGCTGGGATTATTCCAGACGCTTCCGTGCTGCGACGTATCGGCGGGGGTGGTTTGTGCGAAAGCACCTGGGACTCCCAGGTGAGATTGCTTTCTGGTGGAGCGTCCTCGTTGGTGGCGTGGTCGGTCTATTTGTCGCGTTAGTCAGGAGGAGTCGGTGGGATTTGCGTGTGACCCTTTGGCGAATTCAGGGCGCTTTCGACTTCCTCCGCGGGATCCGGTAGGGAGTCAGGCCGCAGCCGAATTGACTGCGGCGCTTATTGATGTGCCCTCAGGTAGTGTGCAGGCGTGCTCAGTTGGCATCTGCCTCGGAGCGCTAGGTCCGGGCGCCTGAGGACTGCTCCAAGCACCGCAAGTGCTGCGCCTCGGGCGATCGAGGCCAGTGCGGACCGGAGGATTCGAAACCGACCTAACGTACCGCGTTGCGACTGGACTCTTGCCCAGGCGGCCGCTGCTAGAGCGGTGCGCTTTCTGACCCAATCCGGACTGACTCGTTCTGGCGTCACAGGCTCCCAGGCCAAGGCGTGCGCACAGTACTTGATGGGAGTGCCTGCCTCCCGCTGGCGGAGAGACATTTCTGTATCCTCGCCCACTCCGTTGAGGACACGGAAATGCAGTCCTTGACGAATCACGTCACCGGGAATGAGCAGGTTTCCGCCATTGCAGTGACCGAGACTCGTTCCGTCCAAGTACTCGGTTCGTTTCCACGGCCATCCACCGCGCGCCCACTTTGGTACAGGCTCCGGCAATATTGGACGGACTGGTCCAACCCACATGGTTCCGGGTTCAGAGTCGTGAGCTCGCAGGAAGGATCGAAGCCAACCCTTGGATGGGACCTGGTCGTCGTCGAAGAAGATCAGAACGTCAGTCAATTGTGCGTGCGCCAGGGCTTGGTTCCGCGCGTTTCCAACGCCTTCCAGATCCTCTAAGACGTAGTCAATCGTAAGGTTCGTTGTTTTTCGCAGTTCTTGAACGACCGCTAAAGCGCTCCGCGTGGGGTCGTTATCAACGACGAGCACGCGCAATCGCCAGCCAGGAGTTGATTGCTGTTCGGCAATGCGATGCAGGGCCCGCAGGAGATGGGTTGGCCTGGCAAGAGTGCATATCGCGACGGTGGCTGTGCGCGTTATCAATTCTTGTCCCGACGGTCACTCTTTGATCTGACCTGTCTGGCGTTCGAATTTCGTTGCTGTTTGGGACCATCGGCCAGAAGTCCCTCGTGAAGCAGCTGTTCTTCTGTTGTGAAGCGTGAAGAAATCGTTCGCGCCGGATTTCCAGCGACGATGCTATAAGGCGCAACGTCCGAAACGACTACAGAGCCGGCCGCCACAACGGCTCCTTGGCCAATCCGAACAGGGGCGAGAATGATGGCTCCGTATCCGATCCACACGTCTGGGCCAATCGTCGCAGGAGCCTGAAGATCTTCCGCTCCTGTTTCCCCTACCCATCTGGCGTGACGAACAACTGTGCCTATCTGGCGGTGATCATGGTCTCGGCGCCCGACGATTCCCACGTTGTTTGCGATCAGCGAGCCCGCGCCTATTGCGCCGTCCACCTCGATTGTGCAGAACTTGCCGATGTAGGCATCGTCGTGAACAACCAGGCCGGAGGGCGCCCACAAGCGCGTTCCTAGGCCTATGTGTACGTTGCGGCCGACTCGAACGTTGGCTTGGACCGCGTAGAGCCGCACCATTCGCTGGAATGCCGTTCGTGCTGCATTCTTGATCACGAACGAACCCCCGCTAGCGCTTGAAGAATTCCTTCCTTGAAGTTCGCGACCATAGCCTCGTTGGTGATGGCGTCGGCGGTGCTCCGACAACCATCCCGTAGCCGAGTCATTAGAGAGTCGTCCTGGAGCAAACGCAGCACCGCGTGGGCAAAGGCTTCCGCCGAGTCGGCTGGGCTGACGACCAGGCCGTTGACGCCGTCCTCGAGGTATTCAATCTCCGGGCTGTGAAAGTCCACGTCTGTTGTCACTAGCGGTGCCTCTGCCGCAAAGGAGTCCAAGATGGCCAAGCCGACAAGTCCGGGCATGAGGATGCAGTCGGCCGCCCGCAGGGCGAGTGCACGGTCGGATCCATCGACGCGCCCTAAGAATCGGATCCAAGGCTCAGCCTCTGCGAGCTCCTTGGTTTGGCTCAAGGCGGGACCGTCCCCCGCGACAAGAAGCGTGAAGTCAGGGCGCTTGGCACGCACTTGTCGTGCAGCCGAGATGAGGAAGTCGAGACGCTTGTCGTCGTAGATGCTGCCCAGGAAGAGTGCCGTGCTCCGACGGGTGGCGCCCCAGCGACTCAAGAACTCTTCAACAGCATCAGTTGGCAGCGCAGATATCTCCGCGCGCAAGCCTCGGGTGTCGATGGAGTTCTGCACGGTGGTGATGCGGGCGTCGGGATAGCCCAAGGATGCGACGCGCCGTCGGCATCCCTCCGTGTATGCAAACCACCAGTGGGGGAGGCGGGAGTACCTGCGCTTGAGGTACTCCGACACACGGCTCGCAGTGTGTGGTTGCAGGTTGGCCCCGTGGCCCCAGAGAGCGACCGGAGGAGTCAGCCGCAGCTTCTGTCCAGCAAGAAGTACGTAGTTGACGAGCAGCTTGCTTGCCTGCTCCACGATGACCAAGTCGGCCTGCCGGGCGAGGCCGACGACCGGCTGCCATATGAGAGTCCGCTGACCCAGTCGTACCGTTGAGTTTGGTCGATGAATGGTCCACTCCATACGTGCTGCGTCCTTACGCAGAGCGTCGGTCGAAACTGGATCTCCATGCGCGAGCACGAGGTCGATCCCGTGCTCCTTCAACGAGTCCCGCAATCGTTCGAAGAACTGAACCCGGTACACCGGGATGTGCTTGTATGCGATCAGGACCCGTGTTCTCATCGTGAGACCTGTGACTTGCGCACGCGGTGGCGCATGGCGGTGGCCATGAACCGGGGATTGCCGACCAAGTACCGCCGCCAGAGCCGCCGCGGTTCGCTGGCAAGTCGGTACAGCCACTCAAAGCCGCTGCCATGGAGGAATCGTGGAGCTTGCTTCACGCTGCCCGCCCAAAAGTCGAATGCGGCGCCGACGGGAACAACCGCGGCTCCTAGGCTCTCGGCCAGCTGCGGTACCGCGTAGTCCTGTCTTGGGGTCCCCAAGCCGATCCATACAATGTGCGCTCCGCTCTGGGAGATGCGTTCAGTGAGTGACGCGAGTTCCTGGAGCGTGAGATCGCGGTACAGCGGGGCTTCGGTGCCGACGATCTGGATCCCCGGTGCGTGCTCTTGCAGCTTGCTAGCCATCAGCTCGGCGACGCCGGGTGCGCCGCCATACAGGTAGTGACGCAGCCCTGCCTGGACGCCGGCCCGCGCCACGTCGCCAACAAGGCCGGGTCCGCGGACAGGGCCCTGCGTTCCGTGGATTCGCCCCAGCCACGCGACCGGAGTGCCATCCGGGAGATTGAGATCGGACTTCAGAAGTGCCTCTCGGAGCAAATCGTCGGAATCCACCAGGGACAGCGTGTAGGCATTGCAGAGGTGCGCCTGCAAGGACGCGCCATTCGAGGCGTGATCGACGATGAGTGCTGCCGCGGCATCGGGAGTCATGGCTGCGACGGGCACGCCGCAGACCTCATATCGGGGAACCGCCTGCAGCTCGTCTCTCATGCCCGGACTGCAACGTGCTGCTGGAACCACTCGTATGTGGCGCGGATGCCGTCGTGAAGAGTCACTTCAGCGCGCCAACCAACTGAGTGGATGTTGCTGACGTCCAGCAGTTTGCGAGGTGTGCCGTCGGGCTTGGAGCGGTCCCAGGTGATGGCGCAGTCGTAGCCCACGACGCCGGCGACGGTCTCCGCGAGCTCGCGGATAGTGACGTCCTCCCCTACCCCGATGTTGATCGGCTCGGGCTCGTCATAGCGTTCGAGCAACGTGACGCACGCAGCTGCCAGGTCGTCGACGTGAAGGAACTCGCGACGCGGTGTGCCGGTGCCCCAGAGCACGACCTCATCCCGGCCCTCGACCTTGGCGTCATGGAACTTGCGGATCATCGCCGGCAGCACGTGCGAGGACTCGAGGTCGAAGTTGTCGCCGGGGCCGTAGAGGTTGGTCGGCATCGCCGAGATGAAGGACGCGCCGTGCTGCCTTCGCATGGCCTGCACATGCAGGACGCCGGCGATCTTGGCGATGGCGTAGGCGTCGTTGGTGGGCTCAAGGGCGCCAGTCAGCAGAGAGTCCTCGCGGATGGGCTGCTCGGCGAACTTGGGGTAGATGCAGCTTGAGCCGAGGAACAGCAGGCGCTTGACGCCAAAGGCCTGGGCCGCGTCCATGACGTTGACCTGGATCCGGATGTTGTCCGAAAGGAAGTCGGCCGGGTAGGTCGAATTCGCCATGATGCCGCCGACCTTGGCCGCGGCGAGCACGACGTACTCGGGCCGGGTCTCGCGGCAGAAGTCGAAGACCGCGTCGCGGTCCCGGAGGTCCAGCTCGCGCGACGATCGGCCGATCAGAGCCGTGTGCCCCCGGGCTTCCAGATGGCGCCACACCGCGCTGCCCACGAGGCCGCGATGACCGGCGACATGGATGCGGGCATCAATGGGCAATGGCTGGTCGTACGTCCCCTGCATGTTGACACGATAGGGGGATCAGGACTCAGACCTCAGCCAAACTGTCCTGACTGTCGGAATTGCCCGTGGCCGGGACAAAGCGGTAGCCGACGTTGCGGACGGTGCCGATCAGGATCTCGTGCTCGGTGCCGAGCTTGGCGCGGAGGCGTCGGACGTGGACGTCGACCGTCCGGGTGCCTCCGAAGTAGTCGTAGCCCCACACCTCCTGGAGCAGCTGGGCGCGGGTGAAGACCCGGCCCGGGTGCTGGGCGAGGTACTTCAGGAGCTCGAACTCCTTGTAGGTCAGGTCGAGCAGCCGGCCCCGCACGCGCGCGGAGTAGGAGGCCTCGTCGATGACGACATCTCCAGCGGTGATCTGGGCGGCTTCCTCCGGCTCGTCGCTGGCCATGCGGGTGACGGCCAGGCGGATGCGCGCCTCCACCTCGGCCGGCCCGGCACTGTCCAGCAGCACGTCGTCCACGCCCCACTCGGCCGTGAGACCAGCGAGGCCACCCTCGGTGAGGATGGCCATGAGGGGGACGGAGACACCCGTCGCGCGAAGGACCCGGCACAGCGACTTCGCGACCGCGAGCTCCCGGCGGGCGTCCACCAGGATCACGTCGGCGCTCGGCCCGTCCACCAGTGCGGCTGGCTCGGCCGACAGGATCCGCACCTGGTGACTCAGGAGGCCCAGCGCTGGAAGCACCTCGGCGCTCGGAGCCAAGGCGTTCGTCAGCAGTAGCAGATGCGCCATCCACCGCAGGATAGGCGACGGCCCTGCCTCATCCCGGGCATTGACCACGATCCGGAATCTTTGCCAAAACCGGACATTCTCAATACTCAGGTCGGTATCGTCGCCAGTGGTCCGGGTGGAGTCTGAATGGACCGGACGCCGGGGTGCAGGGGAGGTCGGGCCGCGTGATGGTGCAGATGAACGCGCTGATGGTCTGGGTGGGTATCGGCCTGGTGGGCTTCGGCCTTGGCGCGCTGATGGTCGCGCTCCAGGTCCGGCCGCCGCGCGACGACGCCCAGGCCGGTTCTGGGCGCAACGGCCCATCGCAAAGGACGCGGGAGTCCGCGCAGCGGCGGGAGATGGCCGCCCACTGATGACGGCCCTCGAGGAACGCCGCGAGCAGCGCCTCCACCAACAGCACCAGACCGTCACCGCCTTCCTGCGCCGCATCGCCGTCACCGACGCCCTCGTCATCGTGTGGGCCGTCACCGGGGCGCAGGTGGTGCGCTTCGGCGGGAGCGATGCCACGGTCCACGGTGTCCCTGCAGCAGGACTCATCGACCGGCTCGGCTACACCACGATCTCCGGCATCCTGGTCGTGGCGTGGGGCCTGATGCTCCTGCTGCACGACTGCTACGACCGGCGCACCGTCGGCCACGGGCCGGAGGAATACAAGCGCGTCCTCAAGGCGACGTTCCGGTTCTTCAGCCTGGTCGCCATCGTCAGCTACGTCCTGAAGATCGACCTGGCCCGCGGCTACGTGGCCCTCGCCTTCCCCGCCGGCGCCGTGGGGCTGCTCATGGCCCGCTGGCTGTGGCGCAAGTGGCTCGTCGTGCAGCGCGCGCGAGGTCAGTTCAACGGGCGGGTGCTGGTGGTCGGCGACCGCGCCCACCTCCCCGGCCTCATCGCAGCAATGGACTCCGTCCCCGGCGCGGGCTACCAGGTCGTCGCCGCCTGCTGCGGGGACGGCACCGGCGCACCCTTCGGCCGGGTCCCTGTCGTCGGCACCGAGCTCGAGGCCGCTGTCGTCGCCCGGGAGCTCGGAGTCGACACGGTGGCCTGCACCTCCTCGTGGCAGCTCGGCGCCCGAGGCCTGCGCGAGCTCGGGTGGGCGCTGGAGCGTGCCGATGTCGACCTGCTCGTCGCTCCCGGGCTGACCGAGGTGGCGGGCCCCCGGATCGTCACCCGGCCCATCGCCGGGCTGCCCCTCCTGCACATCGAGGCGCCCACGTTCAGCGGGCCCCGCCTGGTGCTGAAGAACGCGCTCGACCGGGCCTGCGCGGCCCTCGGTCTGCTGCTGCTCTCGCCGATGTTCGTGGTCATCGCGCTGCTCATCAAGCGTGAGGGCAGGGGGCCCGTCTTCTTCCGCCAGGAGCGGATCGGCCGCGACGGCCGGCCGTTCCACATGTTCAAGTTCCGCAGCATGGTCGTCGGCGCCCAGGACCTGGTGGCCACCCTGCTCGAGCGCAGCGACGCGGCCGGGCCTCTCTTCAAGATCCGCGACGACCCGCGCGTGACCCGGGTCGGCCGGACCCTTCGGCGCTTCAGCCTTGACGAGCTGCCCCAGCTGATCAACGTGCTGCGGGGGGAGATGAGCTTGGTGGGGCCTCGCCCGCCGCTGGCCACCGAGGTCTCCACCTATGCCGACGACGTGCGGCGCCGGCTGCTCGTCAAGCCGGGCATGACCGGGCTGTGGCAGGTCAACGGGCGCAGCGACCTGGCGTGGGAGGACGCGGTCCGCCTTGACCTCTACTACGTGGAGAACTGGTCGGTGCTGCTCGACCTGATGATCCTGCTGCGCACCTTCCGCGCCGTGCGCCGGGCCTCCGGGGCCTACTGACACCGTGCGGGTCCTCGCGCGCGCGTGGGGCAAGATGGCGGCATGCGGGGACCGGAGACCATGACCAGCGTGACCGTCACCCTGCGCTACTGGGCCGGGGCTCGCGCCGCGGCCGGCGTGGACTCCGAGCAGGCCTCGGGCGCCACCGTGGGTGAGGTGCTCGCGGCGGCGGCCGCCCGGCATACCGCGCTCGAGCCCGTCCTGAGGGTGGCCTCGATCCTGCTCGACGGGCGGCCGGCCAGCGCAGATGAGCAGGTGAGGGACGGCGCGACACTGGAGGTGCTGCCGCCGTTCGCCGGCGGGTGATGTGAGAATGAGGCCCGTGTCCGATGAAGCCACCTCCGAGCCGATGACGCGCCGCGCCCGGCGTGAGGCTGAGCTCGGCAACACCGGACCGATCCCGTTGCCGCACCTGGCGCAGGACACCTACCGCCCCCTCGTCACGATCGTGGTGCTGGCCGCCTGCTCCCTGCTGGCCGTCAGCGCCTTCGCTGGGGCCGGGCTCGTCGCGGCGACCGTGCTGCTCGGCGGCGGCGTCATCGGCTGGGGCTGGGCCGGCCTGCTCGGCCTGCCAAGCCCGCGCGGCACCATGACCGTGCTGTGGATCGGCACCGTCGCGCTCGTCGCGGCGAGCGTGTCGTTCAGCGACGAGCCCTACCTGCGCTGGCTCCCCGGGGCGTTCGCGCTGTCGCTGCTCGTCGCCTTCGGCCACCAGCTGGCCCGGCGCGACGGGCGGCCTCGCCTGGTGGAGTCGATCGTCTCGACCGTCGCCGCCCTGGCGCTCATCAGCTCGGGGGCGTGCCTGGTCCCGCTGCCGCACGTCGTCGGCGGCGCCCAGGTGGTCGCCGCCGCGGCGGCCGCCATCGGCGCCTCCGCCCTCACCGACCTCTGCGCCCGCTGGGAGCACCTGCGCTCCTGGCTGCTGCCGCTGGCCATGCTGGCCGGGGCGGTCGCCTCGGTGCTCTTCGCCCAGGCCTCCGGGGCCTTCACCTGGGGGCCGGCCGCGCTGCTCGGCGTCGTCGCCGGCGGCGTCAGCCACTCGGTGCGCCGCCTGCTCGGCCACCAGCCCTCCATGGTCGGTGCCCGCCCGCAGCTCGTCGCCGCCGTGGCCTCGCTGCTGACGCCCGGCGTCGTGGTCTACGTCGTCAGCCGCCTCTTCGTCTGAGACCGGCCACCGCCCGCCGCCGCTACGTCGAACGGGCGATCCCCGGCGCGGGCTCCTCGCGCAGGCTGACCGGATGCTCGCCGCCCTCCTGTCGCTGACCGCGCTCGCCGGCACCACGGCATACGCCCTGCGGGTGCCGTCCCCGACGGCCTCGGCGGCGGTGCTGAGCACCTCGGTGGCGTGGCTGCTCACCAACGGCCCGCTGGAGGGGCCGATCCTCTGGACCGTCGCCCCCGACCGGGGGCTCACCACGGCCGACCTCCTCGTGCCAGTCACCGTCGGGGCGGTCGCCCTCCGGCAGGCCCGACGCCGCCGGTCCCGGCGTCGCGGGCCACGCGGCGGCAGTGGCCCCGTCTTGCCGTATTGGGGCGATCAGACCCGATAAGGTCGCCCTCGACGACGCGCCGGTGCGGCAGGGGAGCTCGATGAACAAGCAGCTGGTCCAGGGCCTGATCGGTTCTGTGATGATCCTCGGCGGGCTCTGGCTGCTCTGGTACGGCCTCATCGGCCACCCCTGATCCCAGGCCCGATCCCACCGCGGCGCGTCAGGCCGCTCCCGCTCACCAGCCCTCGCCCTGCTGAGGGTCAGCCGTTGCCCTGCGGCAGGCCAAGATCTCGTCTCCACCGTCAAGGAAGCACCCCGAAGCGTCGCTGACGCTGCGCCCGCGTCGATCTGGTCCGCACAGGTCACGGATGACCGGAGCGGGGGCAGGCCATGGCTGGCGGCGTTCTTTCGACGTGGGGGCGTGGACCCGGGTCCACCCGACGCTGGGCGGGGGCGCTCGCCTCGCTCGCCGCATGGGCCGCGCTGGCTGCCAGCCCGGTCGCCAGCCCGTTCGCCTCTGGCCAGGGGCTCCCCGCGGGCTCTCGTCCACCGCACCCGGGCGGGACGCCGTCCGTGGCCCTCACCGCCGCGACCGCCCTGACGTATGACGAGGGCCTCGGCACCACGGTGGCGCTTCAAGCCGGAGCCGGCTCCACGGCATACCGCTTCCTGTCCCTCGTCAACGGCAGCCGGTTCATCGCCCGGTGGGACCCGTGCTCGACGGTCGGCTACCGGGTGAACCTGGACCGGGCCGACCCCGGCGCGCTCGGCGACGTGCAGGAGGCCGTCCGGCGGATCGCCGGGGCCACCGGGCTGCGCTTCGCCTACCGCGGCACCACCTCGATCGTGCCGGGCAGCGGGGCGAACCTCGGGCCGGCCTACCCGGCGGACACGCAGGTCGTCATCGCCTGGGCCCGGCCCGGGGTGAGCCAGCTGCTGCCCCGGCTGGGCAGCCGCCCGCTCGCCATGGGCGGGACGCAGTGGACCTCCGGCTTCGTCGACCCCCGCGGCGGCCGGTGGGCCAAGGCCAGCAACGGCTTCGTCGTGCTCGACTCCACCCAGCACCCGCCGGCCCGCTTCGGGCCGGCCGGCTACAGCCCCCGGGGCAAGCTGCTCATGCACGAGCTCGGCCACGTCGTCGGCCTCGCCCACGTCTCCGACCCGGGCCAGGTGATGTATCCGGTCATCACCACCAGTGCCGCCGGCTGGGGGAGCGGCGACCGGGCCGGCCTGCGGGTCCTCGGCGCCGACTCGGGCTGCCTCCGGGCGCGGTGACTTCCCGGGTTTGGCATAACCGCCCCGCGCGGGGGTCTCGCGGGGATAGAGTCCGGCCCACGGTCGCGGGGGCGGTGCGGCGACCCTGGCTGGTCCAAGACGCGGAACCCCTGCCTGCCCCCGTGACTCCCAAAGCTCCTGTATGCGCGGACGGCTCGTCCGTCACGAGCCTTCCGGCCGCGCGACGAGCCGTCCGGCCGCGACTGCGGGTGGTCAGGCGCGGTGGAGGCAGCCGGCGGCGGCGCCGACCAGTCTCAGGCCGACCTTGTCGCCGGCACCCCAAGCGGCGACCTTGTGGGTCAGCACCGGGTTCATCACCTCGGTGACGTCGTGGATCGCCGGATGCGCCAGGCCGACCGCATGGCCGAGCTCGTGCATCAGCAGCTGGCCCTCGGTGCCCTGCAGCCCCGTGAGCGGTCCGGCGCCGAAACCGGCTGTCACGTGCTGCCGGTCGTCCAGCACGACGTAGCCGCGGACGATCGAGGAGGCCGGGTTCTGGTGCACGTCGTGGTAGCCCAGCGCCCAGGTCGCCCCGCCCCGGGCCAGCTCGCCGGTGCCCGCCGGCAGGTAGTCGCTGACCCCCGGAGCCGTCCACGCCAGGACGATCTGCACGCCCGCCGGGTAGGCCGGGTAGGCCCCGTTGACCTTGCGGCCCGGCACCACCGCGGTGTCGGCCCGCCGGACGAACCGCAGCCCCGTGGCCGCCCCCAGCCGGCTGAAGGCGCCCGCCACGTCGGACGCCCAGCCGGCCGGCGCGTGGGCGGGGTTCACGGCATACCCGATGGTGCGGACGGCACCGGTGGAGGTGCACGGGTTCCACCGCGCCACCGGCGCGGACGCGCTGGCCAGCCGGGAGAGGAAGGCGTAGGCGCGGGGGTTGGACACCGGCGGCAAGGTGACCGTGATGGTCATGGCGCGGGTGGCGACCGCGACCCGGCCGCCGGCGGTGGGCGCGTAGACGCGGTAGGTGAAGCGGCCGGTGGTCGTGGTCGGGACGCGCAGCGCGTAGCGCCCGGTCGAGGTCCGCAGGCTGGTCGTCGTGGAGTGCCACGCGCTGGAGTACCAGCGCTGGAGGACCACGGTGCGCGGCGAGCTGCCCACGGTCACGGCGCCGCTGACGGTGTCGGTGCTGCCGCGGGTCACGGTCGTCGCGCCGAGCAGCCACGAGATCGTGCTGCCGGCCAGGGCGTGCGCGGGGCCGGTGCCCAGCACCACGGTGGCCGCGGTCGCGGCGACGGTGGCCAGGCTCAGCGGGCGGCGGAGGGGGCGAAGGCGGAGGCGGGGGGCGTGCATCGGCGTTCCAATCGGCGGGCTGCCCACCTACTGAAGGACTCCGCCTGTGACGACACGCCCACTACGTCATCGAGATGACCTGCGGACCACCCCCAGTGACTACGGGTGACCAGCCGGGATTGCCAATGTTCGTGGCGACTCGGGACCAAGGTCCCTCATCCGAAAAGATGAGGGAACCGCAAACCCCCACGGCCGGGTCCGCACGAGTAGCGTCCATGCTCGAGGCAGGGGTCCTGCCGCTTGAGCAGGGGAGCTGCCATGACGGCGATCAGCACCACAGTCACCTCAGCCGCCGTGATCGCCGAGCGGGCCCGCGGTGTCCACGACGTCGTCGTCCGCGACGTGGCGGCCGGGCTGCGGTGTGGTCTGCTGACGCCGGCCGAGGTCCAGGCCCTGGACGAGGAGACCCTTCTCGACCTCCTCGCCGCCCGCCTCAGCCCGCCCGCCTGACGCGCGCGACGGCCTGAGGTCACCGCGCCGGCCGGGGCCCGCGATCCCTTGGCCCCCGGGGTCCTGCCGGGCGGACGGGCCGTGGTCAGCCGGTGCCGACCGTCGCGCCGGGGACCGGGTGGTCGGCGCTGCTGACCGCCTTGGGCCACGTCCACGCATACCACGCGATGGTGCCGAGCAAGGCGACCTCGATCGCGCTGCCGACGATGAAGTAGGCCCACTCCCCGACGGCGCTCCCCACGACCGTGACCGCGTAGACGACGGCCAGGACGAGGTTCGCCATGCGCGTGACCTTCACCGGCATGACGAGGCTCAGGAACAGCATCAGGCTGGGCACCGCGACGTAGACGATCACCCCGAGCAGGTAGCCCTGGCCGATCGTGAACGCGGAGATCTTGCCCGCCGCGATGTCGGCACGGACGTCGGGTCGGTACAGGCCGAACAGGTCCACGTAGACGAAGACGAACAGCATGGAGGCCCACAGCGCGGCGATCTTCAGGCGGGGGTTGATCCAGGAGTCGCGGTAGTCGGTCGCGATGGTCATGTGGCACCCCTTCCGGTCAGCGGGGCCGCACGTCGGCAAGGCGCCCCTCGATGCGTTGCCCTCCTTGCCAGTCTGCTGGGCAAGGTCGGCGACCTCCGGGGCGAAGGACCCGGGTGGAGGACCACCCGGGACCCGGCCGTTGTGGCGGCGACGCCGCAGCGTGTCAGGGGGTGTAGCCGGCCAGGAAGTCGACCCAGACGTCGCCCACCGCACCACTGCCGCCGAGGATCACGCCACGCCTGGGGTCGAGCCGGTCCAGCTCCTGGTGGACGGCTGTCGGCGCGCCCTTGGCGTCGACCAGCAGCAGCGGCCCGCCGGTGATGCCCGCGAGGCCGGCGGCCGGGGCCCCGGCGAGGGCGTCGGCGAAGCCGGAGGCACTGGCGACGTAGACCGACTCCACGCCGGGGGCCGCGGTGGCCTTCGAGATCGCGACCGCGGTCTCGTAGCGGTTGGCGCCGGCCAGGCGGGTCACTGTGCCGGTCGTGTAGCCCTTGAGCCTGGTGGCCACGGCGCTCGAGACCGCGCCGGTGCCGCCGAGGACGACGATCCGCTTCGGCTTCAGCCGGCCGAGCTCGGTGGCGATGGCGGTCGGCAGGGCGCCGCCCTGGGTCAGCAGCACCGGCCCACCCTGACGGCCTGCGGCCGGCGCGCCGGCCAGGGCGTCGGGGAAGCTCAGCCCGTTGGCGACGTACGCGACCGGCGCGCCCACGGCATACGAGGCCTTGCTGATCGCCGCGGAGGTGGCGAACCGGTCGCCGCCGGCGAGGCGGGTCACCGTGCCGGCGGTGTAGCCCTTGAGCTTGGTGGCCACGGTCGCGGAGACCGAGCCGGTGCCGCCGAGCACGACGATCCGGCCGGGCTTGAGGCGGGCCAGCTCGGTGGCCGTGGCCGCCGGCAGCGCGTCCGCGCCCGTGAGCAGGACCGGGGCGCCGGTGTGGGCTGCCGCCGGGGCGCCGGAGAGGGCGTCGGGGAAGGTGGTGCCGTTGGCGACGTAGGCCACCGGGACGCCGGTCGCGAACGTCGCGCTGCTCACCGCCGCTGCGGTGGCGTAGCGGTCGGCCCCGCCCAGGCGGTGGACGCTGTGCATGCGGAGGATCCCGCTCACCACGCCGGTCCCGTCCGGGCCGGTCACCGGGCCGTCGGCGCCGGCGGCCTCGACGGTCCAGCTGTAGACCCCGCTCGGCGCCCACCGGCCCGCGGCGTCGCGGCCGTCCCAGGCGGCCGTGGCCGTGCCGTGCCCGCCGCCGCAGTCCAGGCTCTTCACGACCGTGGTGCCCAGGCGCAGCACGACCGCGCAGGTGGTCAGCGGCTGGGTGAAGCTCCACTCGCCGGCCCAGTCCGCGCCGCCGGTGGTCCACTCCGCCGGTGCGGTCACCTGGTTGCCCAGCCAGCGCGGCGCCTCCGCGCGCTGCGGCAGCCCGACCACCTTGGGTATGCCGTCGGTCTGGGTCAGCCACGCCGCGCGCGAGCCGTCCAGGGTCAGGCTGCGGACGTCGTCGAGGTCCAGCGTCGCCGTCGTCGCCCCGACCTGGAGCGGGAACACGTGCGCCGAATGGCTCGTGGCGTCGACGTAGCCGACGTAGGAGCCGGACAGGGCCACCGAGCTGGCGGAGGCGACCGGGATCGTCTCCGTCCCCTTGGTGGTCAGGTCCTTCCAGTGCAGCGCCGTGCCGTCGAACCAGGCCAGGGTGTTGCCCCAGAGCGCGAACACCGGCTGGGGGGAGCCGGCCGCCGGCGGCGCCGGGACGACCACCGTGTCGGTGCGCGAGACCAGGTCGCGGACGTGGATGTCGTGGGCGGCGGTCGTGTAGGCCGCCTGCCGCCCCCACAGCCGCACGCCCAGGGCGTTGCTCGGCAGCCACCGGATCGTGTGCAGGTCCAGGTCGTAGGCGTACGGGCCCTGCTGCGGTCCCTCCGAGCTGAACCCGACCACCCAGCGCCCGGAGAGGCTGGCCGGGTCGGTCGTGAACAGCGGGACACGGTCGGCGGCGTCCCCCTCGATGTGGATGTGCAGCGCGCCGTCCTTGGGGCTCCAGACGTTGCGGTAACCCGACATCGCGATCCCCGTCGGCACCCCGGCGAAGACGGTGACGCCCTTGGGCACGTTCGGGAGGATGCGGTCGTCCCCGACGGCCAGGCTGGGACCGGTGCCGGACAGCGCACGCTCGTGCGCGGCATACGGCTTGGTCCCGTCGTCGATCCAGCCCGCGCGGTCAGGACCGAGGGTCACCGCCTGCGCTGCGGTCGTGGACAGGGGGATGGTGCCGTCCGGGTCGGCCGCCCAGGCGGGCGTCGCGGGCAGGGCCCCGACGAGGCCAGCGCTGACGAGGCCGGCGGACAGGCAGGTGGGCAGGATGCGGCGCAGTCGCGGCATGGGCGTGCTCATTTCCGTGGGGCCCCCGGCCCCGGAGATCTCACGGGGCCGAGGCGCAACGTAGCAGCGCGGATGCCCGAATTGGGGTTTATTTGCAGGTTTGCGCAACGCGGCCGGCCCGTCCGTGCGTCAAGCCTTGGTCAACTCCGCGCGGGCATCGGCCCGGCCCCGCCACGCTGGCCTCGCGCCGGAGCCCCCGCCCGGCGACTCCACCCCCTCCAGGAGTGTCCATGCGACTGCGGACCACCCTCGCGCTGGCCATGGCGCCGGCAGCGTTCTTCCTCGTCTCCCACCCGCTGGCCGCCGACGCCAGCAGCCGGCCGACCTGCCTGGGGCAGAGGGCCACCATCGTCGGCACGTGGCACCACGACGTCATCCACGGCACCGCGGGGCGGGACGTCATCGTCTCCCTCGGCGGCGGGGACACCATCGTCGCGGGCTCCGGCAACGACCTCATCTGCACCGGCTCCGGCAACGACGTCGTCTGGGCCGGGGCGGGCGACGACCGCGTCGTGACGTCGGGCGGCAACGACGTCGTCCACGGCGGGACCGGCAACGACAGCGTCGACGCCGGCAGCGGCAACGACACCGAGTACGGCGACTCCGGCAACGACTCGCTGACCGGCGGCACCGGCGCGGACAGCCTGCACGGCGGGACCGGGGTCGACCACGAGTCCGGCGGCACGGGCAACGACCACCTCGACGGTGACGACGGCGCCGATATCGAGCACGGCGGCGACGGCAACGACGTGGTCAACGGCGAGGCCGGCAACGACCAGCTCAGCGGCGACAGCGGCGACGACACCGAGCACGGCGGTGCCGGGGACGACACCATCACCGGCGGCACCGGCAACGACCACCTCGACGGCCAGGACGGCAACGATGCCGTCGAGGGCGACGACGGTGAGGACACGGTCGTCGGTGGCACCGGGCAGGACCACTGCGACGACCACGGCGTCACCGGCTGCGACGACAGCGCCGACGGCAGCGACGACGGCGGCTCCACCGACCAGCCCGACCAGCCCGGCGGGGACGACACCACCGTCGACTGAGCTCGTCCACACCCTGAAGTGCCTGAGGGGGCGCGCCACCATGGCGCGCCCCCTCAGCCGTCCCGGCCAGTCCCGGGTCAGCCCGTGTATGCCGCGAGCCGGGTCAGCGTCGCCGCGGACACCGCGCCGGTGGAGCCCAGGACGACGATCCGCTGCGGCTTCAGTCGCGCGAGCTCGGTGGCGACGGCGCCCGGGACGCCGGTGCTCGTGACCAGCAGCACCGGCCCGCCCTGCCGGCCCGCGGCGGGGGCACCGGAGAGGGCGTCCGGGAAACTCAGGCCGTTCGCGACGTAGGCCACCGGCACGCCGGCGGCATAGGTGGCCTTGCTGACCGCGGCCGACGTGGCGAAGCGGTCCGCGCCGGCCAGGCGAGTGACGGTGCCGATCGTGTAGCCCGTGAGCCTTGTGGCCACGGCGGAGGAGACGGCGCCGGTGGAGCCGAGGATGACGATGCGCTTCGGCTTGAGTCGCGCGAGCTCGGTGCCGACGGTGCTCGGGAGGCTGCCGGCCTGGGTGAGCAGGACCGGGCCGCCGAGGTGGGCCGCGGCGGGGGCGCCGGAGAGGGCGTCGGGGAACGTCTGGCCGTTGGCGACGTAGGCGACCGGGACCCCGGCGGCGTTGGTGGCGCGGCTGATCGCGGCGGAGGTCGCGTAGCGGTCGGCGCCGGCCAGGCGCGTGACGGTGCCGGTCGTGTAGCCCGTGAGCTTCGCGGCCACGGCGGAGGAGACGGCGCCGGTGGAGCCGAGGATGACGATGCGCTTCGGCTTGAGGCGGGCGAGCTCGGTGGCGACGGCGCCCGGGAGGCTGCCGGCCTGGGTGAGCAGGACCGGGCCGCCCTGCTTGCCGGCGGCCGGCGCCCCGGACAGGGCGTCGGGGAAGGTCAGCCCGTTGGCGACGTACGCGACCGGCGTGCCCACGGCATACGTGGCCCGGCTGACCGCCGCGGAGGTGGCGAACCGGTCCGTCCCGGCCAGGCGGCTGACGTTGTGGACCCGCACGCTCCCGCTGACCGAGCCGGTCCCGTCCGGGCCGGTCACCGCGCCCTCGGCGCTGGCGGCCTCGACGGTCCAGGTGTAGGTCCCGCTCGGGATGAGGTGGCCCGAGGCGTCGCGGCCGTCCCAGGACGCGGTGACCGTGCCATGGCCGCCGCCGCAGGGCAGGCTGCGCACGGTGGTCGCGCCCGAGCGGATCACGACAGCGCAGCTGGTCAGCGACTGGGTGAAGGTCCACTCGCCGGCCCAGGCCGCGCCGCCGGTGGTCCACTCCGTCGGTGCCGTGCCCTGGTCGCCGAGCCAGCGCGGCGCCTCGGCCCGCTGCGGCAGGTCGACCAGCCTGGGCTGGTTGTCGAGGGTCGTCCACGCTGCCCGGGACCCGTCGAGGGTGAGCCGCTGGACGTCGTCGATGACCGTGGTGGGGGTCGTCGCCCCCGCCGCGAGCGGGTAGATGACGGCGCTGGCACTCGGGCCGCGCACGAAGCCGAGGTAGGACCCGGACAGGACCAGGCGGCCATGGCTGTCGCCGGCGCCTGTGATGGTCTGGCCCGCTCCCGAGCCCAGGTCCTTCCAGTGCAACGCCAGGCCGTCGTGCCACGCGAGGGTGTTGCCCCACAGGGCGATCGCGGGCCGGGGGGAGCCGGTGGGCGGTGCGGGGACGACCACGCTGTCCTTGCCGGACAGCATGTCGCGCACGTGGATCTCGTAGGAGGCCGTCGTGTACGCGACCTGGCGCCCCCACAGGACGACGTCCAGGAGCCCGGTCGGCAGCTGCCGGACCGCGTGGGTGACCACGTCGTAGGTGAAGGGGCCCACCTGCATGTTGTTCGGGATGGTGCCGATGACCCAGCGGCCGGAGAGGGTGGCCGGGGTGGCCGAGACGGGCGGGGCCTGGTCGGCGGCCTCCCCTTCGACCCAGACATGAAGTGCGTGGTCCCCGTAGCTGTAAGCCGTGCGGTAGCCGGAGATCCCGGTCCCCGACGGCATGTCCCCACTGCCCGCAGGCTTGGGGACATTGGGGAGAGTGCGGTCCTCGCCAGCCACCAGGTCGGGGCCGGTGCCCGTCAGTGTCCGGGCGTGGGCGGCAGCCGGCATGGTGCGGTCGTCACCCCACGCGACACGACCGGGCCCGAGCGCGACCTCGCCGGAGACCTCCATCGGCTTGAGCGGCGTGGCCCAGCTGATGGTGGGATGGGTGATGTCCTCCAGCGACGCGGACCGCACCCGGTTGTCCCCGCCGGTCGTGGACTGGGTGCTCCAGGTCAGCGTGCCGTCCGAGCCCGGCTTCACCGACCACAGCTTCTCGCCCGCAGGGGCCAAGGGGGTGGACGAGGCCACCGTGGCTCCGAAGGCAAGGCGGAACAACAACGACGACTCCACCCAGGTGGCCTCGTGGGCAGCGAGCGCGCCTGACTGCGGGACCCCGACCTGCTTCACGTGGGTGTCGACGCCAGCGGGATCGGCGTGGGTCCACCACACGGTGTTGTCGGCGCTCCGCGTCGAGAGCAGCACCGAGCCGTCCCGTGTCGCCCAGAGGCTCGTCACCGTCTCCCCGGCGGGAGCGGCAACCTCGTCGAACTGGCCCGGCTGGTCCCAGGCCATGACCCACACGCGCCCCTGGCACAGGACGGCCAGGTGGCTGGAGTCGGCCACAGCAGCGAATCCCGTGGTCACCGGGGTCGTCGCCGTCCCGGGGACACCGAGGACGGTGCGGGCGCCCGTGGCTGCCACGACCCGCGCCAGGCGCCAACCACCCGCCGGGTCCCGCTCGGACTGCACCCAGCCGTCGTGGGTCGCGGCGAGGGGCTGGACATCGAGAGGGATGGTGCCCGAGGAGCCGTCCCCCAGGTCGTGCCAGGTGTACGGGGTGCCCGAGAGGTCCCGGCTGACGACCATGGTGCCGTCCACCTTGGCGTTGCGGGTGTCGACATTGTCCAGCCAAGGCAACGAGCGCGAGGCGGATCCGTCATCGGGCAGGAGGAACCCCGAGGCTGTGGTGCCGCCGTAGACCCGGACCAGGGCGCCGAGCCCGGAGTGGCCGACCGGCCTGGAGTCGCTGTGCACCGTGGACGGCCCCGCGGCGAGGGTGACGGCGCCGTCGGGGTCGGCGGCGCTCGCGCTCCGGGCGCCCAGCGGGACCAGGGCGCCGGCGAGGCCGGCCGCGACGAGGCAGGTGGTCAGGACACGACGCAGACGCGGCACGGGCGTGCTCTTTCCATGGGATCCCCTTGCTCCGGAGATCTCACGGAGCACGCGGAACGTAGCACCCGAAACGCCCGATTTGGGGGTCCTTTGCAGGTTCCTGAAACTCGGTCTCCTGCCCGCCCCGGGACTTTCGCAATTCGCCCACGCCGGGCCGAATTGCCCGGTTAGCCTGAGTCGCCCCGGGCCGCGGGGCGTCTGACCCCTGGGGGATCCTGTGCACAAGCATGTCCTGAGCGCCGTCGCGCTCGCCGCCACCACCGCTGGACTGGTGGCCCCGGCCGCCCCGGCCCTCGCCGCACCGCTGCCGGCGCACGCCGCCATCGCCGCCCACGCCCACGTCCCGGGGACGCTCCACTGGCACGACCACGGCCCGGCTGTGGCCCGCGCCCAGCGCCTCCTCGGCCTGAAGCCCACCGGCACCTTCGACCTGCACATGCTGCGGGCGGTGCAGCGGTTCCAGCATGCCCACCACATCCGCGCCACCGGCAACGTCGGACCCCTGACCTGGGCTGCGCTGCTGCGGGGGGAGAGCGGGCAAACGGCCAACCAGGCGCTGGCCGCGGCCAAGACCAGGGCCGGCGCGAGCCTGGCCGACCTCGCCGACGCGATCGACTTCACCCGGGAGGGCGTGAAGATCGACAGCACCTCGATCGGCCTGCTGACCAAGGCCGATGTCGCCGTCCTCAACGGCCGCCTGGACCGCGTCGACGCGCACGGCCAGGCACTGTCCGACGCCCTCGACAAGGCGCGCGCGATCGGCTGGGTCAACGAGATCAACGCCCGTGCCGGCCATTACGTCGTCGTCACCGAGGCCATCGGCTCCCAGGCCGGCGTGGCGACCTCCCTCCATCCCGACCTCGTGGTGGCCCTGTTCACCAAGGTCTTCGACCAGGTCGTCCAGGCTGCCGCCGACGCCGGCCAGCCCGTCGACCCGGCGAAGGAGTCCGCGGCCCGGGCCGCGGTGTTCTCGGCGATGCGGGACTACCTGACCGCTGCCGCCCCGTATGCGCGGAAGGCGTGGGCGATCGACCCGTTGAGCGCCGGCGCCCCTGCGCGCATCGCCGCGCTCCAGCACCAGGCGGACAACCTGCCCCAGGGCAAGCCCCTCGAGGCCGCGCTGAAGAGCTACGGCAAGGTCATCGGGGCCTCCTTCGACGCGACGATGCCAAGCCTGCGGGCGGGCTCGCGGCCGACCCGCTCACACGGCGCGGCGGAGCTGCCGAAGCTGCCCTGGCTGCCCTGACCCAACCCGGCACGACGACGGCCCCGGTTCACCAGGAGCCGGGGCCGTCGTCCTGTCTCAGGCGCCGACCGGCCGTGGCCGGACGGCGGACAGCTCAGTACCGGCGGCGGGCGGCTCAGTAGACGAGGGCCTGTGCGCCCTCGGCCATGACCTCCTCGACGAACGCCGCCGCGCCGCGGATCACGGCGCCGTCGACGAGGTCGGCCTCCTCCAGGGAACGGCGAGCCGCGCACTGGGTGCACACCGTCACCCGGCCCCCCGCGACCAGGGCGTCGCGCAGCTCGGCCAGCGGCGCGGCATACGGCAGGGTGAACGACTCCGCCCGCCCGGGCACCGCCAGCCAGCTCGCCTCCCCGGTCAGCCACAGGCTGACCGGCACCCCGGAGGCGACCGCGGTGGTGGCCACGGTGAACGCCTGGGAGACGCGCTCGGGGTCCTCGACCCCGGCTGTGAGCTTGACGACGAGCGTGCGTGCGGAGGCCGGCATGCGGCAAAGGCTACGATCTCCTCTCGTGGAAGCCTTCTACCTCAGCCTTCTGATCGCCAGCGCCCTCGTCATCACGTGGTTCGCCGGCTACGTGGTCTACAAGCTCGTCCGCAGCCCGCGCTGATGCCGTTCGAGATCTCCAGCGACCTCCCCCCGGCGCTGCTGCCCCTCGCCTGGCTGATCGGGCGGTGGGAGGGTGCCGGCGTCGTCGGCTACCCGACGATCGACTCGGTCAACTTCGGCCAGGAGATCGTCGTCAGCAACGACGGGCGGCCGTTCCTGGAGTGGCAGAGCCGCACCTGGCTCCTCGACGACGAGGGCAAGCAGGTCCGTCCGCTCGCCACCGAGCTCGGCTTCTGGCGCCCGGCCGGCGAGGGTGAGGTCGAGCTGCTGCTGACCCACCCGACCGGGATCGTCGAGATGTACCACGGCACCGTCGAGCCGGCGAAGATCGAGGTCCGCACCGACGGCGTCATCCGCAGCCCCCTGGCCAAGGAGTACAACGCCGGTCACCGCCTCTACGGCCTGGTCGAGTCCCAGCTGATGTGGGCGATGGACATGGCCGCGATGGGCCAGCCGCTGCAGAGCCACGCCTCCGCGCAGCTCAAGCGCGTCGAGTAGCCCTTGCCACTCCAGGGGGAGCCGGCACAGGTCCTCATCGTGTGCACCGGCAACGTGTGCCGGTCGCCGTTCATCGAGCGGGTGCTGGCGGCGTCCCTGCCGCCGGGGTCCGGGGTGGTCGTCTCCAGCGCCGGCACGGGCGCCCTGGTCGGGCGGCCCATGGAGCCGCTCGCCGCGGCCCAGACGCAGCGGTATGCCGGGTCGCCGGCCGTGTTCGCAGCCCGCCAGCTCGTGCCGGGCCTGGTCGCCTCCGCGGACCTGGTGCTGACCGCCACCCGCCGGCACCGCGGCGAGGTCGCCACGCTGCACCCGCGGGCGCTGTCCTACGCCTTCACCCTGGTCGACTTCGCCGACCTCGTCGCCGACCTCGGCCCCGAGGACCTCGCTGCCGGGGCGGGGATGGCGCCGGGGGCGTCGGCGTTCGCGTCCCGGGCGTCGGCCTTCGCGCCGAACGCCGTGCCGGCCGGCGTCGACCCCGGGGCCCACGGGGCATCGCACCCGGGGGAGGGGGCCGCGGAAGGTGCGCGACCGCGGATACAGGCGCTCGTGCGCGCGGCTGCGGCGCGCCGCGGCCTGAACCCGCCCCGGGACGCGGCCGACGTCGATATCGTCGACCCGTTCAGAGGGGACGAGGCGATGTTCGACGCGATGGCGCAGCAGGTCATGGGAGCACTCCCGGTGGTTGCGCGCGCCCTGGCCGGCTGAGGTGGCGCGCCGCTCGGCGATGACGCGGGCCCTGGGCACGGTCGCCCTGGTCGCCCTCACCGTCGGGGACGTCGCCCTCGTCGCCTCGGCGATGCGGACGCCGACGCCCCCGCCCTCCAGCATCACCGCCCCGCCGGTGTTCGACGACTCGGTCGAGACCGACGCCGCGGACCCCTCGGCCACGGACGCGGCGACCGACGAGCCGTCCGGTGACCCCACCTCGGATGCGACCCCGTCCACGGCGGCGGCGTCACTCGCGCCCGCACCGCTGCGCCGCCTCCTCGTCGCGCTCGACTCCACCCACGCCTGGCGGGTCACCGTCGGCAGCTGCCGCTCCGGCGGGGCGACGGTCGCCGTCACCGGCAACGGCGGGCGCTCCTGGGCGACACGGACCGCGCCGTCCGCGACGGTGGTCCGGCTGCGGGCAACGGGCGCGTCCTCGGCGTTCGCGATCGGCGGCACCCACGCCTGCGACGCCGAGATCAGGTCCACCAGCAACGGCGGCTCCACGTGGGCGGCCGGGGCGGGCCTGGCCGGCTCCTGGTACCGCGACCTCGCCCAGCCCGCCGGCCTGCACCGGCCCCACGCCGGCCGGGTGCAGCCGTGCGGCGCCGACGGCACCGTGGTCGACCTCATGGCCATCTCGAGCGCCCAGGCACGGGTGCTCTGCGGTGACGGGGCGGTGCGCTCCTCCTCGGACACCGGCGCGACGTGGACCGCTGCGGGCTCGGCACCCGGTGCGGTCGCGGCCGCGGCGACGTCGAAGGAGACGTGGCTGGCCGTGCCGTCGGCCGGCGACGACTGCGTCGGCATCTCGCTGGTGCGCGCCTCGAAGCCCGCGGACCCGGTCGGCTGCGCCGCGGTCTCCCTCGACGGCGTCCCGCCGGGCGACGTGGCCCTGTCGGTCTCGGGGTCGGCCGGCTGGCTCCTCGTCGGCGACAGCACCTACCGCTCCACCGACGCCCTCAGGACCTGGCACCCCGCCACCGCCTGACCCGCACCGCAGACCGCGCGTGATCGCGGACCGCGCGTCATCGCGGACCGCGCGTCATCGCGACCGAGCGCATGCGCAGAGGCGGCCGGGCAGTGCATCGCACGGCCTCGTTCAGTCCCGTCGGGGTGCACGCTCGACCGACGTCGCGGGGGTTCTGCGCCACCAAAGCGTCGAAAACGTTGCGAGGTAGGTCCAGCGTGCCGCCGGCGCGATGTCGGTCGAGCGGTCCGGGCTCCGGCGTGCCCGCCGCTGCGCGCCGCCGCCGGGCGCCGTTCCGGACGCGAGCTGCCCGGCGGACCCCGCGTTAGGCTCGGGGCATGGTCGATGTCGGTCAGTCGTTGCGCGCCAAGGGCATGCGCATGACCCCGCAGCGGCAGCGCGTCATCGAGGCGGTGCGCCGGCTCGGGCACGCCACGCCCGACGCCATCGTCGAGGAGGTGGCCGGCGACGGCGGGCCCGCGGTGCCGCCCTCGACGGTCTACCGCAGCCTGGAGGTCCTCGAGGAGCTCGGCGTCCTCTCGCACACCCACCTCGACCACCGCTCGCCCACGTGGCACCTCGCCGAGCACGCCGACCACCTGCACCTGGTCTGCATGGGCTGCGGGGCCACGATCGAGAGCGACGTCAAGCACGCCGAGGGCTTCGCCGGGAATCTTCTGGCCGCCCACGGCTTTGTCGCTGACGTCAAACACATGGCAATCCACGGATGGTGTGAGCAGTGCTCGAAGCAACGCCCCTGACCGCGCCGGTGATCCCGCGCAGCCCGCTGCTGGACCGGCCCGGCGCCGTCGAGGCCGAGGGCCCCGACGCCGGCGTCGCGGCGCACTACGGCGACCCGCTGCGCGAGCAGCGACTCCTGGCCGAGGGCCTGGCCGTCGTCGACCTGTCGCATCGCGGCGTCGTCACCGTCACCGGCCCCGACCGCCTGTCCTGGCTGCACTCGCTGACCACCCAGCAGCTGCTCGGCCTGGCCCCGCGCCAGTCGACCGAGTCGCTGGTCCTCAGCCCCAAGGGCCACATCGAGCACGACCTGCACCTGGTCGACGACGGCGAGACGACCTGGATCACGGTCGAGCCCGGCACCTCCGCGGCCGTCGCCGGGTGGCTGAGCTCGATGCGCTTCATGCTCCGGGTCGAGGTCGCGGACGTCACCGAGCGGTATGCCGTGCTCGGCGAGCCCGTGCGCGCCGAGGCCGTGGAGGGGGAGCCGGTCGCGTGGCGGGACCCGTGGCCGGCGATCGTCGGCGACAGCACGGCATACAGCGCGGTCGCCGACCACCCCGGTGAGGAGCGCGCCTGGCGCGAGCTCATCGTGCCGCGGGAGTCGCTCGAGGAGGTCGTGGCCGAGCGGCCGCTGGCGGGTGTGTGGGCCGCCGAGGCGCTGCGGGTCGCGGCGTGGCGGCCGCGGCTGGGCTTCGAGACCGACCACCGGACCATCCCGCACGAGCTCGACTGGCTGCGCACGGCCGTGCACCTGCACAAGGGCTGCTACCGCGGGCAGGAGACCGTGGCGCGGGTGCACAACCTGGGCCGGCCGCCGCGCCGGCTGGTGTTCCTCCACGTCGACGGCTCCGGCCACACGCTGCCGGAGCGCGGTGCGGCCGTCTCGCTCGACGGGCGCGACATCGGCTTCGTGACGTCGGTGGCCCGGCACTTCGAGGACGGCCCGATCGCCCTGGCGCTGGTCAAGCGCAACGTGCCGGTCGACGCGACCCTCACCGTCGGCGGTCTGGCGGCGGCGCAGGAAGTCATCGTCACCCCCTGAGGCGACCGGCCCGGCATACCGGGCGCTTTGCGCAAGAAGACGCCGCTGGGCGCCCCGAGATCGAGGCGAACAGCGGCGACAACCTGCGCAATGTCAGACGCTCGTGCGGTCCTTGGCCTCCTGGCTGCCGCTGCGCAGCTTGAGCTGGCGCTCGGGGTCGCTGATCGGGGCGTAGCCGTCGCGGTAGTAGTAGTAGCCGTCGGCGCCCTTGGCCGGGATCTTGTTGAGGACCAGGCCCAGGATGCGGCCGTTGACCGCCTCGATGCTGGCGAGGGAGCGGGTGAGCTGCTCCCGCGTGGTCGTGCCGGTGCCGACGACGACGACCGTGCCGCCGGTGACCGTGGACAGGACGGCCGCGTCGGTGACGGGGAGCAGCGGAGGCGCGTCGATGATCACGTAGTCGAACTGCGCCTCGAGTCGGCGCACGACCTCGAGCATCGCGGTCGAGCCGAGCAGCTCGGAGGGGTTCGGCGGGATCGGGCCGCAGCCGAGCACCCACACCTCGGTGTTGGCGAAGCGCTGGAGCACGTCGCCGAGGTCGGCCTGGCCGATGAGCACGTTGGTGAGGCCGACGGAGCCCTCCATCCCCATGTACTCGAGCATCCGCGGGCGGCGCAGGTCGCCCTCGACGACGCAGACGCGCGAGCCGGCGGCGGCCAGCGTGATGGCCAGGTTGGCCGTCGTGGTCGTCTTGCCCTCGCTCGGCAGCGAGGAGGTGAAAGCGATCGAGCGCGGCTGGTTGGCGGCGTCGACGAACTGCAGGTTGGTGCGCAGCGCGCGGAACGCCTCGGCGCGGGGGCTGTGCGGGTCGGCCTGGACGATCAGCGGGCGCTTGGTGGCGTCGGGGTCGAAGGCGATGCCACCGATGACGGTCGCGTCGGTGACCTGGGCGCAGTCGTCCGGGCCCTTGATCGTGGTGTCGAGCAGGTCGCGCAGCAGGGCCAGGCCGAGGCCGACGAGCAGGCCGAGCACGAGGCCGAGGCCGATGTTGCGGACCGGCTTGGGGCTGACCGGCGCGGTCGGCACGGTCGGCACGCGCATGACCGAGACCTTGACCGGGCTGCCGGTGCCCGTGGTCGCCTCGATCTCCTTGACCGTCTTGGGGAACTGCTTGCCGATGGCGTCGGCGATCGCCGCGGCCCGCTCGGGGTTGGGGTCGTCGACGGCCACCTCGATGAGGACCGTGTCGAGCGGGACGGTGGCGGTGATGTTCTTGGCGAGGGCGTCGGCGTCGGTCTTGAGGCCGAGCTGCTTGATCACCGGCTGCAGGACCCGGGGGCTGGTGATCACGTCGGCGTAGGACTTGACCCGCTGCTGGGTGAAGCTGCTGCCCTGGAGCAGCTGGGTGGTGTCCGAGCCGCCGGAGGTGGACACGAACAGCTGCGTCTGCGCCTCGTAGACCGGGGTGCTGAACTTCGTCACCCCCGCGGCGCCGGCGATGACGAGCAACGTGGCCGCGGCGATGATCCGCCACCGCTTGCGGATGACGCGGATGTAGTCGTGCAGCTCCACGGAGTACTTCTTTCCCTCGCCGACGTCGATCAACACAACGGGTCCTGTCGTCGCCGCACGATCCCGAGCGCAAACGACACTCCAGCGACCGCGTAATCCTGACATATCGAACGCTCCCGAGGGCCCTGAATGAGCGGCGTGGCTGCGGAGTTTGTGCAGCGTCGACGGTGGTTGGATGGCGCCATGGCCTCGACCCTGATCACCGTCGCGCCCACCGGCGCCGAGACGGCCAAAGCCGACTGCCCGCAGCTGCCGACGACGCTCGAGGAGCTCGTCGAGACCGCCATCGCCTGCGAGGCGGCGGGCGCGGCGCTGATCCACCTGCACATCCGCGACGCCGAGCACCGGCCCACGCTCGACCACGGCCTGCTCAAGGCCTCGGTCGAGGCGCTGCGCGAGCAGACCTCGCTGGTCATCCAGCTCTCCACCGGCGGCAGCGTCCACGACCCGCTCGAGCAGCGCCTCACCGTGCTCGACGCCGAGCCCGACTCGTGCAGCCTCACCTGCGGCACCACGAACTTCGGCGACGACGTCTTCCTCAACCCGTGGGGCTTCATGAACGAGCTCTACGCCCAGGCCCAGGAGCGTGAGGTCGTCCCCGAGTTCGAGCTGTTCGACCTCGGCCACGTCGCGGCGCTGCGCCGCCTGCTCGACATCCACGGCCTGCCCTACGGAGGCAAGGTGCACGTCGACTTCGTGACGGGAGTGCCAGGAGGTATGCCGGGCACCACCGCCGCGCTCATGGCCGGCGTCGCTGCCCTCCCGGACGAGGTGACCTCGTGGTCGGCCACCGGGATCGGGCGCACCCACCTGCCGATCGCGGCGGCCGCGCTCTCGGCGGGCGGGCACCTGCGGGTCGGCATGGAGGACAACCTCGTCTACGCCAAGGGCCAGCCGGTCCAGCACAACCTCGAGCTGGTGGCCCGGGCGGCCGAGCTGGCGACGGTGATGCAGCGGCCGCCGATGGGCACCGACGAGGCGCGGGCCCTGCTCAACGTCAAGGACCGCCGCCGCTGAGGGGACCTGCCCGCGAGGGTGACGTTCCCGGTGACCCCTCGACCCGACGCGTGGGGTTGGTGAGGCGGGTGCGCGAGGTGAGCACCCGGCATACCCCGTTGTTTGCTCACTCCAGGCCGCTTTGCTCAGTTCAGGCCGCTCGTGAAGGCTGTTTCGGCCCCCCGAAGCGGTCTCAACTGAGCAAAGCGGTCTGAGCTGAGCAAGCGGAAACGCTGATGCGACAACGGATTCACCCAGAAGTTACTTGTGAGTAGCCTCACGCTAACTCCGGGTTGCGCGTTGCTAACTTCAGCAAGCACCATGGAGTCGTGTCCAAGCTTCCCGCCGTGCAGCTGCCCGACCTGGGCGGCTACCTGCGCGAGCAGCGCCAGTCGGCCCAGCTGAGCCTGCGCCAGCTGGCCGACGTCTCGGGCATCAGCAACCCCTACCTGAGCCAGATCGAGCGCGGGCTGAAGAAGCCCAGCGCCGAGATCCTGCAGAGCCTGGCCAAGGCGCTGCGGATCTCCGCCGAGTCGCTCTACGTCCGCGCCGGCATCCTCGACGCCGAGGGCCGCCAGCAGGACGAGACCGGCCCGGACGTGCGCGCCGCGATCCAGGCCGACCCGCGCCTGACCGACCGGCAGCGCCGCGTGCTGCTCGACGTCTACGAGTCGTTCGTGGGCGAGCCGGAGCAGGCAACGGCGCCGGCTCCCGCCCGGAAGCCCCGAGCCACCCGGACCGCCGCGTCGGCCAGGACCGCCGCCGCGTCGAGCAAGAGCCCCAAGACCACCAAGACAGCCAAGACCACCAAGTAAAGGGAGACCCTCATGGCACTCGTGTCCGACCTCCGCAAGACCGTCACCGACACCACCCCCGTCTACGCCGTCGTCGGCGCCACCGACCTCGCGGTCGAGAAGGTGCGCGAGGCCCGCGCCAAGGCCCTGGCTGCCCGCGCCGACCTCGACGTCGCCACCGTGCAGACCAAGGCCGTCGAGACCGCCCAGCAGGTCCCGGCGCTGGCGCTCAACCGCACCCTCGTGATCGCGGGCAAGGCGCAGGAGTCCTACGACGAGCTCGCCGAGCGTGGCCAGAAGCTGGTCACCCGCATCAAGAACCAGAAGGCCACCAAGGACCTGCTCGCCCAGGCCAGCACCACGCTGTCCCTCGGCAAGGGCGCGGTGACCACCCTGCGCAACGCCGCCACCGACACCGAGCGCGCCGTCAAGGCCACGCTGACCACCGGCCGTCGCGAGGCCGGCGAGGCCGCCGAGACCGTCAAGACCTCGGCCAAGGCCACGACGACCACGTCCAAGACCGCCGCGAAGAAGGCCGTCAAGGGCACCAAGCCGGCCGCCAAGCGCACCGCCACCACGGCCAGCAAGCGCGCCGCCACCGCGAAGTCGGCCACCAAGGCCGCGGCGACCAGCGCCACCAAGACCGCTGAGGCCGCCGAGAAGGCCGTCGAGGCCGCCGCCGAGAAGGTCGGCGACTGAACGCTGCCGCTCGAGTTCTGAGCACGCACCACCGCCGCGGCCGGCGTCCCCACCACGGGGGCGCCGGCCGCGCCGCTGTGTGTGCCGGGGAGCCGGACCGCTCGACCGACGTCGCGGCACTTCGGGCCCGTTGATGTGCCGAGACCTCCACGAGGTAGGTCGAGGCCGGTCGATACAGTCGCGGGCGTGACCTCCCCCGCGCAGCCCGCTGGACCCGCCGCCCCGCTCGACGCCGTGCCGCTGGACACCGCGCCGGTCGTCGCCCACCTGACCCGCTCGGGCTTCGTGGAGTCGGTCCACCACGGCAGCGTCATCGCCCTGGACGCCGGCGGTACCGCGGTCGTCGACCTCGGCCCGACCGACGCGCCGTGCTTCCCCCGCTCCTCGAACAAGCCGATGCAGGGCCTGGCCATGCTCCGCGCCGGCCTCGACCTCGACGGCGAGCTGCTCGCCCTGGCCTGCGCGAGCCACTCCGGCGAGGCGTTCCACCTCGAGGGCGCCCGCCGCATCCTCGCCGGCGCGGGGCTGACCGAGGCCGACCTGCAGAACACCCCGGACCTGCCCTACGACGAGGTCGAGCGCCGCGCCTGGCTCGCCGCTGGCCGCGAGGCCACCCCGCTGGCGCAGAACTGCTCGGGCAAGCACGCCGCCATGCTCGCCACCTGCGTCCTCAATGGCTGGGACACCGCGACCTACCGCGAGCCCGGCCACCCGCTGCAGCAGCTCATGGCGCAGACGCTGGAGGACCTCGCCGGCGAGAAGGTCACGGCCACCGGCATCGACGGCTGCGGCGCCCCCGTCATGGCGATCAGCCTGCGCGGCCTCGCCCGCGCCTTCGGCACCCTGGCGAGCGCCCCCGAGGGGACGTTCGAGGCGAAGGTGAGCCGCGCGATACAGGCGCACCCGGAGTGGCTCGGCGGCACCCGCCGCGACGTCACCGCCCTGATCCGCGGCGTGCCCGGCCTGATCGGCAAGGACGGCGCCGAGAGCGTGTATGCCGTGGGCCTCGCCGACGGCTCGTGCGTCGCCCTGAAGATCGCCGACGGCGCGCAGCGGGCCCGGCCGGTCGTGATGGCGGCCGCGCTGCGACGTCTCGGGGTCGAGGCCGACGTCCTCGCCGAGCTCGACCACGCGCCGGTCCTCGGCCACGGCCAGCCGGTCGGCGAGCTCACCGCCGTCGGGATCTGATGCGCGCCGTCCTGCAGCGGGTCACGTCGGCCAGCGTCGTCGTCGAGGGCGAGACCGTCGGGGCGATCGACCGCCCCGGCCTGCTCGCCCTGGTCGCCGCCACCCACGACGACGGCCCGGCGCAGGTGGAGACGATGGCCCGCAAGATCGCCGAGCTGCGGATCCTGCGCGACGAGCGCTCCGTGCTCGACACCGGGGCCCCGGTGCTCGTGGTCAGCCAGTTCACCCTCTACGCCGACGTCCGCAAGGGCCGGCGGCCGTCCTGGAGCGCCGCCGCGCCCGGTGACGTCGCCGAGCCGCTGGTCGACGACCTCATCGCGGCGCTGCGGGAGCGGGGGGTCGAGGTCGCCACGGGCAGGTTCGGCGCGATGATGGAGGTCAGCCTGGTAAACGACGGGCCGTTCACGCTGGTGGTTGACGTCTGAGCAGGCCCGAGCGGCCTAGGCTGTGCTCATGATCGATGTCATCTCGGGTGCACAGAACCTCGTGACCCTCGTGCTGTGGCTGGCAGCGCTGGGCCTGGAGGTCTTCGCGCTCGTCGAGGCGATCCGCTACCGCCCCGATGCCTACGTCGCCGCCGGCAAGTGGAGCAAAACGATCTGGCTGATCATCGTCGGCGTCGCCGTGGCGTTCGGCTTCACCACGGGCTTCCCGTCGTTCCCGTGGATCATCGCCGTCGGCGCGGCCGGGTTCTTCCTCGCCGACGTCCGCCCCGCGCTGCGCCGCGTCTCCGGCCGGGGCACCGGCCGCAGCAACCAGGGACCCTACGGCCCGTGGTGACCCGGGACCTGTGACGCTGGGCCCGTGAGCCTCGCCCCGCAGACACCGAACACGCCCAGCACGCCGCACGCCCCGCACACCTCCCTGCTCGACGGCCCCGACGGGGCGCTGGAGTACCTCCTCACCGGCTCCGGCGACCCCACCACGGTCTTCGCCCACGGCCTGGCCGGCTCGATTGAGACCACCCGCCCGTTCGGCTCCGGGGTCGAGGGCACCCGCGCCTTCTTCCACTTCCGCGGGCACGGCGCCTCCGCCGCCCCCGAGACGGACTGGACGTATGCCGCGCTGGCCGCCGAGCTGCGCGCCGTCGCCGACCACGTCGGGGCGACCCAGGCGCTCGGCGTGAGCATGGGCGCCGGGGCCCTGTGCCACCTGCTCGAGCAGACCCCCGACCGCTTCGAGCGGATCGTGCTCGTGATGCCGGCGGTCATCGACCAGCCGCGCGACGACGCCGCCATCGACCGGCTGGTGGAGATGGCCGCCCACGCCGACGACCGCGACGTCGAGGGGATGGCCCGCCTGCTCCTGCTCGACCAGCCCGAGGAGGTCCGGGACCAGCCCGCCGTGCGGCTGTGGTGCCGGCGCCAGGCCGCGACCCTCGTGGGCACCCCGGTGTCACGGGCGCTGCGGGCCCTGCCGCACGGCATACCGCTGGAGGACCGCGCGTCGCTGCGCGCGGTGACCGCGCCGGTGTTGTTGGTCACGCAGGAGCACGACGCCGCGCACCCGGTCTGGGTGGCCGAGCAGCTCGCGGCAGAGCTGCCCCACGCACGGCTGCAGGTGCTGCCGGCGGGTGGGATCATGTGGCGGCACCGGGCCCGGGTGCGCGACCTGATCGGCGGCTTCCTCACCGGGCGGTAAGACGCATAGGGCACAATCTGACGCCGAGACCGTGACCGATCAGCTCCAGAGGGGACCCATGTCCAAGACACACAGCCGCGCCGACGAGGTGTTCGTCGCCGAGCGGCCGTGGGGCCAGTTCCAGCAGTTCGTGGCCAACGAGCCGGTGACCGTCAAGATCATCACCGTCGAGGCGGGGCACCGCCTCTCGCTGCAGAAGCACGGCCACCGCGACGAGATGTGGCAGGTGCTCGACGTGCCGATCGACATCGAGGTCGACGGCGAGAAGTGGGTCGCGCAGCCCGGCGAGCGGGTCTGGGTGCCGCAGGGCGCCACGCACCGCATGGGCAACAGCGGCACCGAGGCCGGCCGGCTGCTCGAGATCGCGTTCGGGGAGTTCGACGAGACCGACATCGAGCGGCTCCAGGACGACTACGCCCGCTGAGGGCTCAGGGGCGGGGAGCCACGGCTGACCAGGCGACGGTGACCTCGCCCAGGCGCCAGCGCGACCGCCCGTCCAGCAGCGGCCAGCCCTCCTCGCGCAGGCTGCCGACCGCCGCCATCCACCGCTGGCGCACCCCGTAGGCCGCGTGCGGCGCCTGGCGCGCCCAGGCGCCGTCCAGGGCGGTGAGGAAGTCGCGCACCGGCTCGCCGTCGACGTTGCGGTGGATCAGCGCCTTGGGCAGCCGCTCGGCGATGTCCGACGGCTGGCCCAGGTCGGCCAGCCGCAGCGACAGCGACAACGACACCGGCCCGTCGGCGGTGACCGCCACCCAGGTCGAGCGCCGGCCGAGCTCGTCGCAGGTGCCGTCGACCAGCAGCCCGCCGGGCGCCAGCCGGGAGCAGACCCGGGCCCAGGCGTCGGCGACCTCGCCCTCGTCGTACTGCCGCAGCACGTTGAACGCCCGCACCACCACGGGCCGCGCGCCGCCGTCCAGCGGCACCTCGAAGCCGCCAAGCCGGAAGCTCAGGCCCTCGCGCTCCAGCGGCCGCCCGGCCGCGACGCGCGCCGGGTCGATCTCGACCCCGACGACCTGCACGTCCGGGCGCACCCGGCGCAGCCGGTCGTGCAGCTCCACGGCGGTGACCGGCGAGGCGCCGTAGCCCAGGTCCACCACGACCGGCGCGGTCGTCGCCCGCCGCAGCCGCCACGCCTGCGGCCCGGCCAGCCAGCGGTCGACGCGGCGCAGCCGGTTGGGGTTGGTGGTGCCGCGGGTGATGGTGCCCACCGGTCGCCTCGCTGCCACGCCCCGCAGGGTATGCCGTGCCCTCACCTCCCGGTCGCGGCCCCCGGAGCCGGCCACCCGGCATACCGGCTTTGCTCACCTGAGGCCGCTTTGCTCACTTCAGGCCGCCCGGCGGCCCCAGAACGGGCGCGCAAACCGGCCTGGGCTGAGCAAAGCGGCCTGGAGTGAGCAAGGCACCGGGAGGCACAGGGGCGTGAAATAGGGTGACGCGGTGGCCAGGGGAACGGGCGTGCGCAGCAGGAGCACGGTGCTGCTGTCGGTGGTGGTGATCACCCTCGCGGCCTTCGGCGTCGTGCGCGCACTGCCCTCGCTGACCCGCCCCGCCCACGGCGTCGTCGACGTCGAGCCGGGCCTGTTCAGCCCGCACCAACCGGTCCGGGGCGTCATCACCCTGGGCCAGGGGCTGACCATCTCGGCCTACGGCGACGGCGTCCGCGTCCAGCGCCAGGACGCCACGCTGTTCCAGACCGTGCGCATCGCGGCGCCGTTCTCGGTCGGCTTCGGCCACGTCACGCGCACCCGTGACGGCTGGCAGGAGCACATCACCGGCACCCTGCGGAATTTGCGCCTCACCAGCGTGGACTACGGCCGCGACGGCGCCACCTACCACGGCGTGGTCTTCGACGACACCCACTCGCTGCCGGCCACGCTCCGGGCCACGCGGGTGCGCGACAAGGTCGAGCTGACGTTCACCGTCGAGGGCGCCGACGTGATCGTGGTGCACACCTGGCGCCACGTCGGCACCCGCGGCCTGACCCCGCGCATGCCGGCCCTGAACCTGCACGACAACGCCTGGTGGCTCAAGCCGGCGGACGCGCCGCGCGAGCCGGCCTACACCACCGGCCTCGGCAGCCTCGTGGCCATCGACAGCCCCAACCCGACGGCGATCGACCTGCGCCACAAGGGCCGCGGCGAAATACATGTGTGGTCCTCGACGTTCCGCCTGACGGTCTGGTGACCGGCTGCTGACGGCTGCCCGGTCGACCCGGCGCCCGGCACGGGCGCGCGTGGCAGACTCGGGCTTCGGGCCCTCGCCAAGGCCCGCGCAAGGAGTGACGAACGTATGCCGGGTGCCGCACCGATCCGCCGGGTCGCCATGCTCAGCGTGCACACGTCCCCGCTGGAGCAGCCCGGCACCGGCGACGCCGGCGGCCTGAACGTCTACGTCGTCGAGGTCGCCAAGCGGCTGGCCGCCCGCGACATCGAGGTCGAGGTCTTCACCCGGGCCACCACCGGCAGCCTCGAGCCCGTCGTCGAGCTGGTGCCCGGGGTCCACGTCCGGCACGTGACCGCCGGACCCTACGAGGGGCTGGGCAAGGAGGACCTGCCGGGTCAGCTGTGCGCCTTCGCCGCCGGCGTGATGCGCGCCGAGGCCGCCCGCCCCGAGGGGTGGTACGACCTGGTCCACTCCCACTACTGGCTCTCCGGGCAGGTCGGCTGGCTGGCCGCCGACCGCTGGCGGGTGCCGCTGGTGCACACCATGCACACCATGGCGCGGGTCAAGAACACCCACCTCGCCGAGGGCGACACCCCCGAGCCCTCCGGCCGCGAGATCGGGGAGGCCCAGGTCGTCGAGGCCGCCGACCGGCTGGTCGCCAACACCGACGGCGAGGCCCGCGAGCTGATCGACCTCTACGACGCCGACCCCGGCCGGGTCCGCGTCGTGCCGCCGGGCGTCGACCTCGACACGTTCACCCCCGGCGACCGGTGCGCCGCCCGGGCCGCCCTGGACCTGCCCGCCGAGGCGCACGTCCTGCTCTTCGTCGGCCGGATCCAGCCGCTGAAGGCCCCCGACGTGCTGCTCAAGGCGGCCGCGGACCTGCTGGCCCGCCGCCCGGAGCTGCGCGACGACCTCGTCATCGCCGTCGTCGGCGGCCCCAGCGGCACCGGCCTGGCCAAGCCGAAGGCCCTGCAGGACCTCGCCGACCGGCTCGGCATCACCCCCCAGGTCCGCTTCGTCCCGCCGGCCGCCCGCGAGCGGCTCGCCCAGTGGTACCGCGCCGCCGACCTGGTCGCCGTGCCGTCCTACAGCGAGTCCTTCGGCCTGGTCGCCGTCGAGGCCCAGGCCTGCGGCACCCCCGTCGTCGCCGCAGCGGTGGGCGGCCTGCCCACCGCGGTCGGCGACAGCGGCATCCTCGTCGACAGCCACGACACGACCGACTGGAGCCACGCCATCGAGTCCCTCATCGCCGACCCCGCGCGCCGCGAGAGCCTGTCGCGCCGCGCCGTCCGCCACGCCGCCCAGTTCAGCTGGGACCACACCACCGAGCGCCTCATCGAGGTGTATGCCGAGGCGCACGACGTGCGCACGGCCTCACCGATCGAGGACGCGCGGGTCCTAGCGGGCATCCCGGCGGCGGTGATCCCGTGAGCACGCCCTCGGCCCAGCAGGACGCCCTGAAGGTCCTCCACGCCTACCTCGAGGACGCCGGGATCGAGCACGAGCTCGGCGGGCGGCACGGCGAGCTCGTCGTCACCCTGCCCGGGGAGAAGAAGCTCAAGACGGTCGCCTCGGTGGTCGTCGGCGAGCAGTCGCTGTCGGTGTCGGCGTTCGTCGTGCGCAACCCCGACGAGAACCACGAGGCGTTCTACCGCTACCTGCTGCGCAAGAACCTCAAGCTGCCCGGCCTGGCGTACGGCATCGACCGCTCCGGCGACGTCTACGTCACCGGCCGCGTGCCCCTCGAAGGGGTCAGCGCGGCATACCTCGACCAGCTGTTCGGCGTCGTGCTCGACGCCGCGGACTCCACGTTCAACGAGCTGCTGGCCCTCGGCTTCCTGGAGTCGATGAAGAAGGAGTGGGCCTGGCGCATCGCGCGCGGAGAGTCCACCCGCAACCTCGAGGCGTTCCGCCACCTGCTCGACGGCGGGCCCGACGAGCGGGGGGCCGATACCGAGACCGAGCCGGAGGCGGCGGCGGACGCAGAGGGTGCAGCGCAGGCTGCCGCCCCGGGTCCCGAGGGGGAAGACGCCCGCTGAGGCCCGGGCGGGGCGGCCCATAGACTCGCGGCCATGACCTACACCCTTGTCCTGCTGCGTCACGGCGAGAGCGTCTGGAACGCCAAGAACCTCTTCACCGGCTGGGTCGACGTCGACCTGTCCGACAAGGGCCGCGCCGAGGCCGTGCGCGCCGGCGAGCAGCTCAAGGAGGCCGGGCTCCTGCCGGACCTGGTCCACACCTCGCTGCAGCGCCGCGCGATCAACACCGCCAACCTCGCCCTCGACGCCGCCGACCGCCACTGGATCCCGGTCCGCCGGTCCTGGCGCCTCAACGAGCGCCACTACGGCGCGCTGCAGGGCAAGGACAAGAAGCAGACGCTGGAGGCCTACGGCGAGGAGCAGTTCATGCTCTGGCGCCGCAGCTTCGACGTGCCGCCGCCGCCGATCGACCCCGACGACGAGTTCAGCCAGGCCCACGACGTGCGCTACGCCGACCTCGGCGACGAGGCCCCGCGCACCGAGTGCCTCAAGGACGTCATCGCCCGGATGCTGCCCTGGTGGGAGAGCTCGATCGTGCCGGACCTGCTGGAGGGCAACACCGTGCTCGTCGCGGCCCACGGCAACAGCCTGCGCGGCATCGTCAAGCACCTCGACGGCATCAGCGACGCCGACATCGCCGGGCTGAACATCCCCACCGGCATGCCGCTGGTCTACCGCCTCGGCAAGGACCTGAAGCCGTCCGTCCCGGGCGGGGAGTACCTCGACCCCGAGGCCGCGAAGGCCGCCGCCGAGGCCGTCGCCAACCAAGGGCGCTGACCCCAGCCACACGCACCGGTATGCCGCGCACCCGCCCGGGTGCGCGGCATACATGCGCCCGGGCCGGCTTTGCGCACGAAAACGCCGCTGGGAGGGCCGGATCCGGCCCTCCCAGCGGCGACAACCTGCGCAAGGGCGGGGGCTACTCCTCGCCGTCGAGCTCGGCCTCGGTGTGCCACTCACCGGTCACCAGGTAGACGACCCGGCGCGCCACCGACACCGCGTGGTCGGCGAACCGCTCGTAGTAGCGCCCGACCAGCGTCACGTCGACGGCCGACTCGGTCCCGTAGGCCCACTTGCCGTCCATCAGCTGGTTGAAGATCTCGCGGTGCAGGCGGTCCATCTCGTCGTCGTCGCGCTCGAGCTCGACCGCCGCCTCGATGTCCTTGCCGGCGATGATCGAGCCGGCCTTGGCCACGATCCGCTCGGCCACCTGGCCCATCTGCAGCACGTTGGCGCGCAGCACCGGCGGGATCGCCGAGGCCGGGTAGCGCAGCCGCGCCACCTTCGCCACGTGCCGGGCCAGGTCGCCCATCCGCTCCAGGTCGGCGCTCATGCGCATCGCCGTGACGACCATGCGCAGGTCGGTCGCCACCGGCTGCTGCCGGGCGAGCAGGTCGATCGAGCGGTCGTCGAGCTCGCGGCGGATCTGGTCGATCTCCTCGTCCGCGGCGATGACGCTCTCGGCGAGGTGGATGTCGGCGTCCAGCAGCGCCGTCGTGGCGCGGGCCATGGCCGAGCCGGCCAGCCGGGTCATCTCCACCAGGTCGTCGGAGATCTTGTCGAGGTCCTCGTGAAACGCGTCGCGCATGGTCCCTTGCTTCCCGTCGTCGGGTCACCGGGGGTGTCCCGTGCCACCGCACATCGGTATGCCGTGACAGCACGTACGACCGCACGTGCGCCCCCAGCCTCGCACCGTGGGGTGAACGTGCGCGGGATCTCAGGTGAACTCTTGGCGGTGTCCCCGGTCAGGAGGCGTTCACCCGGCCGAACGAGTCTGGCGTCATGCGTACCCTGAGCGTCGTGGACGCGACAACCGCAGCCTTGCTCGGAGGCGTCGGTGGCCTGCTGGTGGGCGCCGTCGCCATGCTCGCCGTGCGCCTGACCGAGCGGTCCCAGCGCCGGCCCACCGTCGAGCCGCCCCCGTCCAGCCTCCCGGCCGGCGTCGCCGACGTCCTGGCCGTCCTGCGCTCCAGCGGCATCGTCGTCGACTCCGCGGACGCGGTGGTCAAGGCCAGCCCGTCGGCGGTCGCCCTCGGCCTGGTGCGCGGCACCGAGCTGGTCCACTCCGAGCTGCGCCACCTGGCCCGGCAGGTCCGCCGGGACGGCGTGATCCGCGAGTCCGAGCTCGAGCTGGCACGCGGGCCGCTCGGCCGCGGCCGGCTCACCATGGGCGTGCGCGTCGCGCCGCTCGGCGGCTCCCACGTCCTGCTCCTGCTCGACGACCGCACCCAGGCCCGTCGCGTGGAGGAGATCCGCCGCGACTTCGTGGCCAACGTCAGCCACGAGCTGAAGACCCCCGTCGGCGGCCTGGCCCTGCTCGCCGAGGCGGTCGAGGACGCCGCCGACGACCCCGAGGCGGTCCAGCGCTTCGCCCAGCGGATGAGGGTGGAGTCCACCCGGCTGACCCGCCTGGTCCAGGAGATCGTCGACCTGTCCCGGCTGCAGGTGGCCGACACGCTGCACGAGCCGGTCATCGTCGACCTCGGCGAGGTCGCCGCGGAGGCGGTCGAGCGCTCCCACCTCGTCGCCGATGCCAAGGGCATCGAGCTGGCGAGCGCGCTGGCCGAGGGCGTCCACGTCTTCGGCGACGCCGAGCTGCTCACCACCGCGGTCAGCAACCTCGTCCAGAACGCCATCGCCTACTCCGGCAACAACACCAAGGTCGCCGTGGCCGTCCGGCCCAGCGACCACGGCATCGTCGAGGTGGCGGTCAGCGACCAGGGCCAGGGCATCCCCGAGGTCGAGCAGCAGCGCATCTTCGAGCGGTTCTACCGCGTCGACCCGGCGCGCTCGCGCGCCACTGGCGGCACCGGGCTCGGCCTGGCGATCGTCAAGCACGTCTGCGCCAACCACGGCGGCGAGGTCACGGTCTGGAGCGAGGAGGGGCGCGGGTCGACCTTCACCATGCGCCTGCCCTCCGCGCCCGAGTCCGCGACCCAGGCACACGGCATACCGGAAACCGAGGCGGCACCGGCCGCCCCCAACCCCCGAGAGGTCACCCGATGACGCGCATCCTGGTCGTGGAGGACGAGGAGTCGTTCTCCGACCCGCTGTCCTACATGCTGCGCAAGGAGGGCTACGAGGTCGCCGTCGCGGCGACCGGCCCCGCCGCGCTGGAGGACTTCGACCGCAGCGGGGCCGACCTGGTCCTGCTCGACCTCATGCTCCCCGGCCTTTCCGGGGAGGACGTCTGCCGGGCGCTGCGGCAGCGCTCGAACGTGCCGGTCATCATGCTGACCGCCAAGGACAGCGAGATCGACAAGGTCGTCGGGCTCGAGCTCGGCGCGGACGACTACGTCACCAAGCCCTACTCCAGCCGGGAGCTGCTCGCCCGGGTCAAGGCGGTGCTGCGCCGCGGCCACGAGCCCGAGGAGCTGATGCCCTCGACGCTGGAGTCCGGGCCGGTCCGCATGGACGTCGAGCGCCACGTCGTCACCGTCAACGGGGCCCAGACGGCGCTGCCGCTGAAGGAGTTCGAGCTGCTCGAGATGCTGCTGCGCAACGCCGGGCGCGTCCTCACCCGGATGCAGCTGATCGACCGGGTCTGGGGCAGCGACTACGTCGGGGACACCAAGACCCTGGACGTGCACGTCAAGCGGCTGCGCGCCAAGGTCGAGCCGGACCCGGCCCACCCGCGCTACATCGTCACGGTGCGCGGCCTGGGCTACAAGTTCGAGGCCGCCGCCTGAGCGGCCCGCCCCCGCACGACGGAGCCCCCGACCGGACCGGTCGGGGGCTCCGTTGCGTCGTGTGCCTGCCGGGGCCGGTCGGGGCCCGTCAGGGCCGCCGGCCGCGTCCGGTCAGGACGCGCTGGCCGTGGCGGTCGCCGAGGGCGAGGGGACCGGCAGGCTGTCGGTGACCGACGGCGTCGCGGTGCTCGTCTCCGAGGGGGTGACCGTGGAGTAGTAGCCGTCGGGCAGCAGCACGGGGACCTTGACGGTCTGTGCGCCGCCGGACGCGGTGCTCACCTCGATGTCGACGAGGCCGCCGGGGTCGGAGGCGACCTTGGGCAGCGTCGTGGTGGCGTCGGTCAGCTTGACGGCGTCGTGCGCCGGGACGTCGGCCTGGGCCTGCCCGCCGCTGGCCGTGGCGAAGCTGACCTTGACGTCCGAGCCGCCGTTGTTGACGACCTCGCCGCTGAGGGCGCCGGGCTGGTCCTTGGCGCTGGCGACGACGAGGAGGTCGCGCACCTGCACGTCGCCGAGGTTGACGGCGACGCCGTCGGCCGGCTGGTAGCTGAACTGCGTCTGGATCGGGGACTGGGTCTGGCACCCGGAGAGCGCGACGGCGCCCGCGGCCACGAGGCCGGCGCTGACGACAAGGCCCTTGCGGGACACGGACACCTGGGCGGCACGAGCGGGGCGACGGATCACGGCGCACAGCGTACCGGGGCGGACGCGTGCGTCCTGTCGCAGGTCGGCCCCTCGATGACCTGCCGCGCGCCCGCTGTGCGCGCGCGAAAGCACGGTGAACCGCTGTCTGTCAAGACCGTCCCGATAGTCAAAATGTCCCTGTCTGGGCCCCTGACCTGCACAAACACGACGTGAACTAGTTCGTTCCGGTCATGGCCCCGTGTTACCCTTGAGGTCGCGAAAGGGGAAAACAGCACATGGTTTTCAAGGTCGGCGAAACGGTCGTGTACCCCCATCACGGGGCTGCCCTGATCGAAGAAATCAAGACCCGCACCATCAAGGGTGAGGACAAGCTCTACCTGGTCCTCAAGGTGGCCCAGGGCGACCTCACCATCGAGGTGCCTGCCGAGAACTGCGACCTCGTGGGTGTCCGCGACGTCGTGGGGCAGGACGGCCTCGACCGCGTCTTCGAGGTGCTGCGAGCCCCCCATACCGAGGAGCCGACCAACTGGTCGCGCCGCTACAAGGCGAACCTCGAGAAGCTCGCCTCCGGTGACGTCATCAAGGTCGCCGAGGTCGTCCGCGACCTCTGGCGTCGCGACAAGGACCGCGGCCTCTCGGCCGGCGAGAAGCGCATGCTGGCCAAGGCCCGCCAGATCCTCGTCTCCGAGCTCGCGCTCGCCGAGAAGACCAACGAGGACAAGGCCGAGGCCATCCTCGACGAGGTCCTCGCCTCCTGAGCACCGCAGTCGTCCTCGTCGCCGCAGGTGCGGGCACGAGGCTGGCGGCCGGAGTCCCCAAGGCGTTCGTCCCGCTGTGTGGAGAGCCGTTGCTGGCTCACGCACTGCGGGGCGTCCTGCTGTGCGGGCAGGTCGCCCACGTCGTCATCGTGGCCCCGGCCACGCACCTGCCGCAGGCCCGCGCCCTGGCCGACGGTGACCCCCGCGTCACCGTCGTGGCCGGGGGAGCCGACCGCAGCGCCTCGGTCGCGGCCGGCCTCGCCGCGCTGCCGGCCGGCGCCGACGTCGTGCTCGTGCACGACGCCGCCCGGGCGCTGACCCCGGTCGCGGTGTTCGACCGGGTAGCCGACGCGGTCCGGGCCGGCCACCCGGCGGTCGTCCCCGGCCTGCCCGTCGTCGACACCGTCAAGGTCGTCGACGCATCCGGCGTCGTGGCGGCGACGCCACCGCGCGAGCTGCTGCGCGCGATACAGACCCCGCAGGGCTTCTCCCGCGAGGTCCTGGAGCGGGCGCACGCCTCCGGCTCCAGCGCCACCGACGACGCCGGGCTGGTCGAGGCCCTGGGCCTGCCGGTCCTCGTCGTCGACGGCGACGCGCGGGCGCTGAAGGTCACCACCCCCGGCGACGTCGCCCGCGCCGAGGCCCTGCTGCAGGATGGCCGGTATGTCGGACAGTGAGCTCCCGCCCCCGCCGCACCTCGCACACATGGTGCTGCCGCGCACCGGCGTCGGGGTCGACGTCCACGCCTTCGCCAGCGACGACCGGCCGCTGCACCTCGCCGGGCTCACCTGGCCGGGGGAGCGGGGGATCGAAGGCCACTCCGACGGCGACGTCGTGGCCCACGCCGCGTGCAACGCGCTGTTCTCCGCCGCCGGGCTCGGCGACCTCGGCACGCACTTCGGCACCGACCGGCCCGAGCTGGCCGGCGCCCTGGGCGTCACGCTGCTGGCCGAGGCCGCCCGGATCGTGCGTGAAGCCGGGTTCACCATCGGCAACGTCGCGGTCCAGGTGATCGGCAACCGGCCCAAGCTCGGCCCACGCCGGACGGAGGCCCAGGCGCTGCTGACCCAGACCCTCGGAGCCCCGGTCTCGCTGGCGGCGGGGACCACCGACGGGCTCGGCTTCACCGGCCGCGGCGAGGGCATCGGCGCCATCGCCACCGCCCTGGTGGTCCCGACCGCCTGACGCCCCGGTCCGCAACGGGTTGTGCCGACCGCCCGCGTGGGTAGGGTCGGCCCGGACGGTCTGCGGACGCACAGGGGGAACCACCATGACCATGTCGACCCGTCGCGCCATCACCGGCGCGACCCTCGTCCTCGTCGCGCTCGGCCTCGGCGCCTGCAGCGTTTCCAGCAAGGACCCGGGGTCGGCCAAGCCGGCGGCCCAGGGCTCCGCCGCCTCGGGGTCGGCCGGCACGGCCGGCACGGCCGGCGCGCAGTCGACCGTGCCGCCGCTGGGGGTCATCGGCACGCGGCAGACCTCCGACGGCAAGACGCCGCTGGAGGTCACCCTCAACGAGGTCAAGGTCGACGGCCAGGTGATGACGGTGACCTGGGGCGCCCGGAACGTCGGCACCGGCAGCTGGCAGGTCGCCAGCTTCTTCTCCGACGGGATCTTCGCCCATCGCCCCGACGACACCACGGTGCCGCTGGCCAGCGAGATCTCCGGGCCGGCCGACGGGGTCTTCGTGCTCGACACCGCCAACGCCAAGCGCTACCTGCCGGCACGCGACGCCCAGGGCAACTGCGTGTGCAGCCTCAACGGGAGCGGCACCTTCGTCAAGCCCGGGCAGATGACGCTGTTCCAGGCGGTGTTCAAGGCGCCGCCGGCGGACGTCTCGACCGTGACGGTCTCGATCCCGCACGCCGGGACCTTCCCCGGCGTGGCCGTGTCCCGATGAGCGCCGCGCCGGTCCTGTCGGTGCTGCTCGGGCTGGGGCTGCTCGCCCCGGCCGGTGGCACGCCCACGCCCAGCCCCACGCCGACCGTCACGATGGTGCCGGCGCAGGGCACGCCGGTGACCTTCCCGGTGGAGGACATCAGCGGCCCGGTCGAGGACCTCGTCTTCGCCGAGGCCAGCACCGACGGCGCGGTGACCGACACCGGGGGCACGCAGTTCCGCCTGGCGGCCGACGTGCTCTTCGCCTTCGACAAGGCCGAGCTCAACGCCCGGGCCCGCGCCGAGCTCGCCGGGATCGCCCGCAAGCTCAAGACCGCCGGCGCCACCCGGCTCGCGGTCGTGGGGTTCACCGACGACAAGGGCTCCGACGGCTACAACCGCGGGCTGTCGCAGCGCCGCGCCGCCGCGGTCGAGAAGGCGCTGGCCTCGGCGCTCGGCTCCGGTGTCCGGATCAGCGCCACCGGACGCGGCGAGCAGGAACCCATCGCCAGCAACGACACCACGGCCGGCCGGGCCCTCAACCGCCGGGTCACCATCACCGTCCAGCACTGACGGCCGTGGTGCGGCGGGTCCGCATGCTGCGCCGCGGATGAGGTGAGCCGGGCCGCTGGCTAGGCTCACGGCATACCTGAAGCTGCACCACTGCCACGCGAAGGAGCCGGAATGCCGAGCACGGTCAAGGGAGTCATCGCGCGCAGCAAGGGCGCACCCGTCGAGCTGCTCGACGTGGTCGTGCCGGACCCGGGGCCCGGCGAGGCGGTCGTGACGGTCCAGGCGTGCGGCGTGTGCCACACCGACCTGCACTACCGCGAGGGCGGGATCAACGACGAGTTCCCGTTCCTGCTCGGGCACGAGGCGGGCGGTGTCGTCGAGGCCGTCGGCGAGGGCGTGACCGAGGTGGCGCCCGGCGACTTCGTCGTCCTGAACTGGCGCGCCGTGTGCGGGCAGTGCCGGGCGTGCGCCAAGGGCAAGCCGTGGTACTGCTTCAACACCCACAACGCCACGCAGAAGATGACCCTCACCGACGGCACCGAGCTCTCCCCGGCGCTGGGCATCGGGGCGTTCATCGAGAAGACGCTCGTCGCCGCCGGGCAGTGCACCAAGGTCGACCCGGCCGCGCCCGCCACGGCCGCCGGGCTGCTCGGCTGCGGCGTGATGGCCGGCTTCGGCGCGGCGGTCAACACCGGCGGCGTGACGCGCGGTGACTCGGTGGCCGTCATCGGCTGCGGCGGGGTCGGCAACGCGGCCATCGCCGGAGCAGCCCTGGCAGGTGCCACCACCGTCATCGCCGTCGACGTCGACGAGCGCAAGCTCGAGTGGGCCCGCGGCTTCGGCGCCACCCACACGGTCAACTCCCGCTCGACCGACGCCGTCGAGGCGATCCGCGAGCTGACCGGCGGGTTCGGTGCCGACGTGGTCGTCGAGGCGGTCGGCCGACCCGAGACCTACGAGCAGGCGTTCTACGCCCGCGACCTCGCCGGCACGGTGGTCCTCGTCGGGGTGCCCACCCCAGACCTGAAGGTCGAGCTGCCGATGATCGAGATCTTCGGCCGCGGCGGGGCCCTGAAGTCCAGCTGGTACGGCGACTGCCTGCCCTCGCGGGACTTCCCGATGCTCATCGACCTGTACCGCCAGGGCCGCTTCGACCTCGACGGCTTCGTCTCCGAGACCGTCGGCCTAGGCGACATCGAGGCGGCCTTCGCCAAGATGGAGCGCGGCGAGGTCCTGCGCTCGGTGGTGGTCCTCTGATGTCGTTGGCCAGCAAGATCGCCGCGGTGCGCGTCGAGAAGGTCGTCACCCATGGCACGTTCAACCTCGACGGCGGCAGCTGGGAGGTCGACAACAACGTGTGGGTCGTCGGCAACGACACCGAGTGCGTGGTCATCGACCCGGCGCACGACGGCCGGCCGATCCTCAAGGCGGTCGGCAAGCGCAAGGTCGTGGCCATCCTGTGCACCCATGCCCACGACGACCACATCGGCGCGGTCGGGGAGGTCTCGGACGGCACCCGCGGGCAGTCCTACCTGCACCCCGACGACCGGATGCTGTGGGACCGCGTCTACCCCGTGACCCCCGACCGTGAGCTCGCCGACGGCGACACCATCTCCGTGGCCGGCGTGACGCTGGAGGTGCTGCACACCCCGGGCCACTCGCCGGGCGCGTGCTGCTTCTACAGCCCCCAGCTCGGGATCGTCTTCACCGGCGACACGCTCTTCCAGGGCGGGCCGGGGGCGACCGGGCGCTCGTTCAGCGACTTCGACACGATCATCGCCTCGATCAGCGACAAGCTCTTCCACCTGCCGGCCGCCACCGTCGTGCACACCGGCCACGGCGACTCGACGACGATCGGCGTCGAGGCCCCGCACCTGCCGGAGTGGATCGCCCGCGGCTCCTGAGGCCGCTGTTCCCCGCCATTGCGCAGGTCAGGGCTGCTGGGAGGGCCGGTTAGGGCCGCCCCGGCAGCCCTTTCTTGCGCCAAGAGGCGGTATGCCGGGTCGCTCGCTCAGCGGGTGGTCGCGGGCTCGGCGTCGAGGCCGGTCAGGCGGGCCGGGAGGCGGTGGCTGACCAGGGACCAGACGAGGACGCCGAGGGCGGCGGCGACCAGGCCGATCACGAACCCGGCGGCGATGTCCTGCCAGTGGTGGACGTTCGCGGCGACGCGGGAGGCCCCGATGAGCAGGGCCACGACCAGCAGGACGGCGCCGAGCACCCGCCGGTGCACCGCGACGACCGCCGCGACCGCCGTCGCCAGCGCCGTGTGGTCGGAGGGGAAACCGTTGTCCGCCGGGTGGGCGAACAGCGGCCTCAGCGAGGGGTTGGCCACGAACGGGCGCGGGTCGGTGTGGACCGCGCCGGCGGTCTTGACCAGCACGCCGACCGCGATGGCCGCGACGACGACCTGGACCGCCATGGCGACCTTGCCGGTGCGGGGAGCCAGCAGCCAGGCGATGACGGCCGCCAGTGCGACGGCGAAGAGGGCGTACTGGGCCACGGCCACGATGAGGGAGTCCACGCGCCTAGGGTGACCGGGGTTTCTGGGAGTTGCCTCAGAACGCACCGAGCGGCCCTGCCCGGGGCAGGACCGCTCGGCGCGCGGTGGGTGAGCCGGCCGTGGGTCAGTGACCCTGGCCGAGGCCTCCGCCCATGACGACCGCGTGGCGCAGGTCGTTGACCGCGGCGTCGCGCGTCGCGACCGGGGACACGCCCAGGCTGCGCTCGATCGTCGCCAGGATCGAGGTGGTGTCGTAGACCGTGTGGTCCACGCCGGAGCGGGTCATCCCCGCCGAGAGGACGAGGGCCGGGATGCGGGTGCCGGGGCCGAACGCGTCGTGCGCGCCCTGCGTCCCCGAGCCCTGACCGGGCGGGGCCACGTGGTCCCACTGGCCGCCGAACTCGTCATACGTCACGACGACCAGCGTGTCCTTGGCCTGCGGGCCGGAGGTGATCGTCTTGAGCAGGTCGACGAGGTGGTCGGAGCCGTTCGGCTCGCTGGCGTAGCCGGGGTGCTCGTTCTCGGCACCGTAGGGCTTGACGAAGCTGACCGCGGGCAGCGTGCCGCCCTTGGCCGCCGCGATGAACTTCTTCTCGTCCTGCAGGTGGGCGCGGCCGGGCGTGCCGGGCGCGTAGTCCTTGAAGTAGTTGAACGGCTGGTGGTGGTACTGGAACAGCGGTCCGGGGTGGCCGGCCTCGGCGTCGTCCCAGCCGCCGGAGTACCAGTTCCAGCTGATCCCCTTGGCGCTGAGCCGGTCACCGATGTTGGGGTACTTCGCGTCGTCGATGAGCGGGATCTTCGCGCCACCGCCGAAAGGCTTGCTCGACGGCTGCACCGTGTTGACCGCGAGGTTGCCGCAGGCGCGCAGGTAGTCAGCCGTGACGGCGGGGTTGGCGCACTTCTGCGTCAGCTGGCCGTCCGTGGCCGCCGGGTTGCCGTTCTTGTACAGCGCGTAGCTCTTCGGCATCCCGTTGGCGTCGACCACCGTGTTCTTCGCGCCGAGCGCCCCGGCGCTGGTGTCCTCCGGTGCCCGCGCCGCGATGAGGTACTGGTGGTTGAGGAACGAGCCGCCGAACGCGCCCTGGAAGAACCGGTCCGCGAGGACGTAGTTCGGGGCGCCCTGGCTGTGCAGGTACCGGTAGATCGGCAGGCCCCTGGTGTCGTAGTGGCCCATCGTCAGGCCGACCGCGTCGGAGCCGGTGGTGTAGCGGTCCTGCTTGCCGCCGTCGAGCTGGTACTGCTCCTGGTAGAAGCGGTGCACCAGGTCCTCGGTGCACCCGCCCGGCTCGGCGCCGGGGGAGTCCTTCTTCATGCCGTTGGGGGCGTAGACCGTCTCCGGCGGGCAGGTCTTGTCCTCCGGCTTGATGTAGTCGTCGATCCGGAACGGCTTGTTGGTGAACGCGCTCGCGTCCACGCCGTGCGCGCTGTCGCTGCACGTCGACGGCTGCGGCGGGCTCGCCAGGTTCACGTCGTTCTGCAGCAGGCAGTGGTATGCCGTGCCGTCCTGGGCGACCTGGGTCGCCTTCGCCTTCGGTGCGGCCTGCAGGCCGTCGACGGCCTGGCCGTTGACCTGGCCCCACCCGCCGTACAGGTTGTCGAAGGAGTGGTTCTCCTCGTAGATGACCACGAGGTGCTTGTAGCCGGCGACCGGGCCGGTGGTGTGGCCCGCCGGGCGGGGCGCGGGGGTCGCCGCGCCGGCGCTGGCCGGCCAGGCGGCGACGGCCAGCAGGGCGGCGGCCGCACCGGCCGCCGCGGTGAACGTCTTTCGTCCCACGAGTCTGCTCCTCGAGTGCTCAGGTGACCCGCCCCTGCGGGCAGGGTCCACGAGGGCACTCTGGCGGGGGAACCCGACCGTGGCGTGACGTCGAGGTGACCGGCGCGCGAACGGGTGGCACGGCATACCCGCTGCCTGCGGGCCGGGCCCGTGGGCCGACCGCGGCAGTGCACGATTCGGGCAAGTGGTATGCCTCTCGGTAGCCTTGGCGGGTGAGCCTCCGTTTGTATGACACCGCCACGCGCGAGCTGCGCGACTTCGTCCCCGTGACCGAGGGCAAGGCGAGCGTCTACATCTGTGGCCTGACCACGCAGGGTGCCCCGCACATCGGGCACATCCGCTTCGCCGTCGCGTTCGACATCCTGCGCCGCTGGCTGGCCACCGGGCACGGCCTCGACGTCACCCTGGTGCGCAACGTCACCGACATCGACGACAAGATCCTGAACAAGTCGGCCGAGGCCGGCGTGCCGTGGTGGGCGTGGAGCTACGACAACGAGCGGGCCACCAGCGAGGCGCTGGACACCCTCGGGGTGCTGCCGGCGACCTACGAGCCGCGGGCGACCGGGCACATCACCGAGATGCTCGAGATCATGCAGACGCTGATCGACAAGGGGCACGCCTACGTCGCCCCCGACGGCAGCGGCGACGTCTACTTCGACGTGCGCAGCTTCCCCTCCTACGGCGAGCTGACCCACCAGCGGATCGAGGAGATGGAGGCGGCCGCCGACGCGGACCCGCGCGGCAAGCGCGACCCGCGCGACTTCGCGCTCTGGAAGGGCCACAAGGCCGGTGAGCCGGAGACGGCGAGCTGGCCCACGGCATACGGGCAGGGGCGCCCCGGCTGGCACCTGGAGTGCTCGGCGATGGCGCGCAAGTACGTCGGTGACACCTTCGACATCCACGGCGGCGGCGTCGACCTGCGCTTCCCGCACCACGAGAACGAGCAGGCGCAGTCGCGCGCGGCCGGCCTCGGGTTCGCCAACTACTGGCTGCACAACGCGTGGGTGACCATCGGTGGGGAGAAGATGAGCAAGTCGCTCGGCAACTCCCTGCTGGTCAGCGAGATCACCAAGATCACGCGGCCGCTGGCGCTGCGCTACTACCTCAGCGCGGCCCACTACCGCTCGACGATCGAGTACCACGAGGGATCGCTGCGCGAGGCCGAGGCGGCGGTGGAGCGGATCGAGGGCTTCGTCCAGCGGGCGACCCGTGGTGCGGCCCAGCTGCCCACCGTCGAGCTGCCGGCCGCCTTCGCCGAGGCGATGGACGACGACCTCAACGTCTCCGGCGCGCTCGCCGTGGTCCACGAGACCGTCCGCGCCGGCAACACCGCCCTGGACGACGGAGACCACGCGGCCGCGCTCGAGGCGGCGGCCGCCGTCGTCGCCATGACCGACGTGCTCGGCGTCAACCCGCTCGACCCGCGCTGGAACGGCGGGGGCAGCACCGGTGGCCAGGACGCGCTGACAGCGCTCGACGCCCTCGTCACCGACCGGCTCGCCGCGCGGGAGTCCGCCCGGGCGGCCCGCGACTTCGCCACCGCTGACGCGATCCGCGACCAGCTCACCGCGGCGGGCATCGCCGTCGAGGACACCCCCTCGGGTGCGCGCTGGTCGCTCGCCCGACACACCGACGCGCCCGCGCGTCACTGAGAGACGAGACTGACTTCCTGATGGCAGGCAACTCCCAGCGCCGAGGCGCGATCCGCAAGTCCAAGAAGGGCGCGACCGTCGGCAGCGGCGGCCAGCGTCGCCGTGGCCTCGAGGGCAAGGGCCCCACGCCCAAGGCCGAGGACCGCACCAAGCACATCACGGCCAAGCGCGCCCGCGCCGCCGCCAAGCGCGACGGTGCGGCCTCCGGTCCGGCCCAGCGCGGCGGCTCCGGCCAGGGTCGTCCGGGCGGGGGCGGCTCGCGCGCCGGCTCCGGCCGCCGCTCCCGCACCTCCAGCGAGATCGTCGCGGGCCGCAACTCCGTCGTCGAGGCGCTGCGGGCCGAGGTCCCGGTCACCACGATGTACGTCGCCGGCCGGATCGACGCCGACGACCGCGTGCGCGAGGCGCTGAAGATCGCGACCAACCGCGGCATCCCGGTGCTGGAGACCCCCCGCGGGGAGCTCGACCGGCTCACCGACGGCGCGGTCCACCAGGGCCTGGCGCTGCAGGTGCCGCCCTACGAGTACGCCCACCCCACCGACCTGGTCGACCCGCAGACGCCGGGCATCCCGCTGGTCGTGGCGCTGGACGGGATCACCGACCCGCGCAACCTCGGCGCGATCATCCGCTCGGTGGCCGCGTTCGGCGGGCACGGCGTGATCGTGCCCGAGCGCCGCTCGGTCGGCATGACCGCCAGCGCGTGGAAGACCTCCGCCGGCGCCGCCGCGCGCATCCCGGTCGCCCTCGCCGGCAACCTGACCCGGACGCTGGAGGACTACCGCAAGGCCGGCTTCTTCATCCTCGGCCTGGACATGGACGGCGACGTCGAGCTGCCGGCGCTGGAGCTGGCCACCGAGCCGCTGGTCATCGTCGTCGGCTCCGAGGGCAAGGGCCTGTCCCGCCTCGTCGCCGAGACCTGCGACCAGATCGTCTCGATCCCGATGTCCTCGGCGGTCGAGTCGCTCAATGCCGGCATCGCGACGGGCGTGACGCTCTACGAGATCGCCCGCCGCCGCGCCACCACGACGTAGCAGCGCTCGGCGGGCGGTTCGTGGGGCTACGGGCGCCGCACCTCGGTGCGGCCGCGCAGCCACAGCCCGGCCAGGATCCCGGCGAGGACGACCGCGCCGTAGAGCCCACCGGTGGCCACCATCGCCACGGTGATCCCCGGGCAGGTCGCGCCGACGCCGAAGCCGACCCCGAAGACCGCCGCCCCGTAGAAGGTCGAGCGTCGAGGCCGGTGTCGGGGCAGGACCAGCGTGCCTCCGAGCAGCGTGCGCCGTCGCCGGCGCAGGAGCAGCACCCCGGTCGCCGCGGTCAGCACGGTCGCGCCCATCATGAGGTAGATGTAGGCGTCCTGGAGCAGCAGCCCGCGGTGGATCGTGTCGTAGTCGCCGAGCCCGCTCGCCGTCAGCAGGAACCCGAACGCCACGCCGACCACCAACGCCGTGGCGGCCAGGCCGCGCCTCACACCGCACCGCCGGTCACGAGGTGCAGCGCCAGCGTGACCAGGACGGCCACGCCGAAGAACGTCATCGTCGCCGCCAGGCTCTCGGGCGACCCGACGGCGCACCCCGAGATCCCGTGCCCGGAGGTGCACCCGCCCGCCCACCGTGCGCCGTAGCCGATGGTCACGCCAGTGACCGCCAGCACGGGCACGAGCAGGTATGCCGGGAGCGCGGCTCCCAGCGCCCCGTAGCCATGGAGGGCAGTCGAGCCCAGAACCCCGGCGAGGAGCGCGCCGACCACGAGCCCGGCGTTGAACCAGATCCGCCACGGCTCGGTCACCCGTCGCCCCTGCGCGGCGAGCAGCAGCTGGAGCCAGCCGCCGGAGACCCCGAGCTTGACGTTGGCGATGCCGTACAGGGCGACCACGCACAGCCCGATGCCGGGCCCGGCCACCCACCACGGCAGCTGGTGCGGCAACACGTGCAGCATCGGCGACCCCTCTCCCCAGTCGCAGGGTAGGGGCCATGGCGTGGTGCCGGGGCCTGTTCGCCCCAGGCCGGTGCCGTGCCTCGGTCCGGGCGCCGAACGGCGGCCGGGTCGCTAGTGTCTGCGCACGTGGTCCCACCGATTGCCCAGCCTGCCGACCTCGACGTCGTCCGCGCCTCCTACGACCGGGTGGCCGACAACTACGTCGCGATGAACATGAGCGACCTCAGCGCCCTCCCGTGGCTGCGCGCCGCCCTTGTCGTCTTCGCCGAGGACGTCAGCGGCCTCGGCCCCGTGCTGGACGTCGGCTGCGGCCCCGGCGCCATCACCGCTCACCTCGCCGGTCTCGGCGTCGACGTCTCGGGCGTCGACCTGTCGCCGAAGATGGTCGAGCACGCCCGGCGCCTCCACCCGGGCCTGCGGTTCGCCGTCGCCTCAGTCACCGAGCTCGACCTCGAGCCAGGGTCGCTCGGCGGGATCCTCGGCTGGTGGTCCCTGTTCAACCTCCCCCGGGACGTCCTGCCCGACGTGCTGGCGTCGTTCGCCCGCGCGCTCGTCCCGGGAGGACACGCGATCATCGGCACGCACGTGGGCACCGGGGACGTCCTGCGCACGGAGGCCTACGGCGGGGTGCCCGTCACGTGGACGACGCACCTGTGGCAGCCGGCGCAGCTCCTCGAGCTCGTCGTCGCAGCCGGGTTGGAGCCCACGGCGCAGCTGCACCTGCCGGCTCGCGGGGAGTCCCGCCCCCAGGTCGTGATCAGCGCACAGCGCCCGACGACGTAGCCGGCGCCGACACGGGCACCGGGAAGCGGCGGGGGCCGGAAGGCTCGGCTACTTGTCGACGTCGCCGACGACGAAGAACATCGAGCCCAGGATGGCCACCATGTCGGCGATGAGGTTGCCCGGCAGCACCTCGCCCAGCACCGAGACGTTGTTGAACGAGGCCGAGCGCAGCTTCAGCCGCCAGGGCGTCTTGTCCCCGCGCGAGACCAGGTAGTAGCCGTTGAACCCCAGCGGGTTCTCGGTGTGCACGTAGGTGTGGCCCTCCGGCACCCTCAGCACCTTGGGCAGCCGCTGGTTGACCGGGCCCTGCGGCAGCGACCCCAGCACGTCGAGGCAGTGCTCGGCGATGTCGAGGCTGACGTGGACCTGCTCGAGCAGCACCTCCAGGCGCGCGAGGCAGTCGCCCTCGGTGCGCGTGACGACCCGGCCGGGGCCGCCCGGGGCGAAGATCGAGCCGTACGCCAGGTAGGGCTCGTCCCGCCGGAGGTCCATGTCGACGCCGGATGCCCGCGCGATCGGGCCCGAGACGCCATACGCATCAATGGTCTCCGGCGGCAGCACACCGACCCCGCGAGCGCGGGCGTGCACGATCTCGTTGCCCACGATGAGGCTCTCGAGGTCGGGCAGCCGGCGTCGCACCGCCGCGATGGCCGCGGCCACCCGGCCCAGCCACCCGGCCGGCAGGTCCTCCTTGAGGCCGCCGACCCGGTTGAACATGTAGTGCATCCGGCCGCCGGAGGCCTCCTCCATGACGGCCTGGAGCTCCTCCCGCTCGCGGAAGGAGTAGAAGATCGGCGTGATCGCGCCGAGCTCGAGGGGGTAGGAGCCGAGGAACATCAGGTGGTTGAGCACGCGGTTCAGCTCGGCCAGCAGCGTCCGTGCCCACGTCGCCCGCTCGGGCACCTCCATGCCCAGCATCGACTCGGCGGCCAGCACCACGCCGAGCTCGTTGCCGAACGCCGAGAGCCAGTCGTGCCGGTTGGCCAGCACGATGATCTGGCGGTAGTCGCGCACCTCGAAGAGCTTCTCGGCCCCGCGATGCATGTAGCCGATGATCGGCTCGGCGCTGACGATCCGCTCGCCGTCGACGACCAGCCGCAGCCGCAGCACGCCGTGCGTGGCCGGGTGCTGCGGGCCGATGTTGAGCACCATGTCCGCGGTGGCCAGGCCACCGGCGCCCATGCCGACGGTGAGCTCGCGCGGGCTCGCGGGGGTGCTCATGCGGCTCAGTCTGCCAGCCCGGCCGTATCGCGCCACGCGCCCTGGTGCCGGGTGGCACCAGGGCGCGTCGCGTCATACGGCCCGCGGACCACGGAGGGTGCGGCGCGGCCCCGGCCCGCACCGCACCCTCCGTGGTCTCCCGTCAGCCGCGTCTCAGCAGCCGGGCTCGTTCTCGGCGTGGGTCATCTCGCCCTTCCCGTTGAGCGTGACCACGACGATGTCCTCCGGCTCACCGAGGGAGGACATGTGCGCCAGGTCGGTCGACACGCTCTGTACCGGCTGGTCGGCCGCGATGCAGTGGTGGTAGACGAACGTGGCGTCGGCCGCGACCGGGATGCGGAACTTGGTGCGGCCCAGGTTCTCGAACGGCGGGTCGGTGAACGGCTTGATCGGCAGGCCGCGCGCGGCGATCTCGCTGTCGGGGACCCCCTTGGCAGTGAAGCGGTCCAGGACGGCGACCTTCATGCCGTCTCGGTCCTCCAGGCCGTCGATGGTGCCGAGGTCGTAGGCGCGGCCGGCGACGTCGCTGTAGGGCCGGGTGGGGGTGCCGTCCGGCTGCGACGCCACCGTGGCGGAGGCCGCGGACTGCGGGGCGGTCGGGGTCATGACGACCGCCCCGTCCTGCGGTGGGCCGTCGGCGCCGCAGGCGGCCAGCCCGAGCGCCAGCACGGCGGTGGTGAGGGCGAGCGTGCAGCGGGAGAGGGTGGTGAGGGAACGTCCGTACCGGGGGGTGGGCATGCGTCGAGCAGTCCTCTCGAGGGGGTTGGGGTGCCGGACATCCTTCCTGACCCGTCGCTGGTGTCCACCCGGAGGTGCGGGCAGCATCACCCCATGACCGCTGCCGTCGACGCCGCCTCCCTGCTGGACCTCACCGACCCGGCGGTCGTCGCCGACCCCTACCCGCACTTCGCCCGGCTGCGCGCCGCCGCCCCGGTGGCCCACCACTCGGGGCTGGACCTGACTCTGGCCACCAGCCGCGCCGCCTGCGACGCCGTCCTGCGCGACCGGCGGCTGGGTCGCCTCTACACCCCGCGCGAGCCCGAGACGGACTGGGCGACCTTCAACTGGCTGCACGCCGACTCGATCCTGGACTCCGAGCCGCCCAAGCAGTCCCGGCTGCGCCGGCTCGTCGCTGCGGCGTTCGGCCGCGGCCACGTGCAGCGCCTCGCCCCGCGGATCGAGGCCCTGGCCGGGCAGCTGCTCGAGGACTGCGCGGCGCGGCTCGAGCAGGACGGCTCCTTCGACGTCCTCGACGCCTACGCCGAGCCCTTGCCGGTGCTGGTCATCGCCGAGCTGCTCGGCTGGCCCGAGGCGGACCGCCCGCTGCTGCGGCCGTGGTCGCAGGCGATCGTGAAGATGTACGAGGTCGAGCGCAGCCCCGAGGCCGAGCGTGCCGCCCGTGCGGCGGCGGCCGAGTTCGCCGCCTACGTCCAGGCCCTCGCCGACGAGCGGGCGCGCCACCCCGGCTCCGACCTGCTCAGCGACCTCGTCGCCGTCCGGGACGGCTCGGACCGGCTCTCCCCGCACGAGCTGGTCGCCACCGCGGTGCTGCTGCTCAACGCCGGGCACGAGGCCAGCGTCAACGGCTTCGGCAACGGCCTGGCCTCGCTCCTGGCCGAGCCCGACGAGGTCACCCAGGTCCTGGCCGGGCTGGGCGACGAAGCTGCGGTCGTCGACCTGGTCGAGGAGATGCTGCGCCACGACTCCCCTCTGCAGCTCTTCGAGCGCACGGCCACCGAGGACGTCGAGGTCGGCGGCATCCCGATCCCCCGGGGGCACAAGATCGCTGCGCTCCTCGGAGCAGCCAACCGGGACCCCGCCGCGTTCGCCGACCCCGACCGGTTCCGCGCCGGCCGCTCCCCCAACCCGCACCTCGCCTTCGGCGCCGGCATCCACTTCTGCCTCGGTGCCCCGCTGGCCCGGCTGGAGCTGCAGACCAGCGTGCGCGCGCTGCTGCACCGCTTCGGCCGCCTCGAGGTCGTGGACGCCGCGCGCCGGCCCACCTTCGTCCTGCGCGGCTACGAGCACCTCACGGTCGCACCCGCGTGATCGCCCACAGGAAGTCGCCGAGCCCGCCCCGCGCGGTCAGCGCCGCCGCGGCGGACGCCTCGCCCAGGGCACGCAGGTATGCCGTGGGGTCGGCTCGCGCGAGCTCGTAGCCCGGGCGGTCCCCACCGTCGATCCCCAAGCGCCGCAACGCAGTCCGCTGGTCGACGAGCTCGTCGTGGCGCAGCGAGTCCATCGCGACGTGGGCGGTGAGGTCGCAGGACCCGTCGGGCACGGCCATGACGTGGTGCCCGGAGCGGAACCCGGTCAGCGTCCCCGCGGCTGGCCGCGCGCCGGCCACGTGGCCGTAGTCCACGGCAATGGCGACGCCCGAGCTCAGCCTCCCGAGCAGCCCGGCCCAGGCCTCGTCGCGAGCCAGCCCGACCTCCACCCGGTCGCCGGGCTCGGCGTCATCGACCGGCCAGAAACGTTGGCACCACAGCAGATCCGGCCCGGTGAGCGGGTCACCGAGCTGCTCCTCGCCGGAGCGCGGGTCGACCAGCACCTCCCGCGGCACCGCGTCATCGTCGACCTGCGCCACGGTGCACGGCACGACGTCCAGCCACTCGTTGGCCAGCACCAGCGCGTCGGTGAGGTCACACAGGCCCTCCGGCAGCGCCACGCCCCCGGGCGACTCCAGCCACGCGACCTCAGCCGGCAGGGAGTCCGGACGCCCCACCACGTCGACCCCCACGCAGGTCACCGACGGCGCCAGCGCCTGGACGTGGCCCAGCAGCTCCCCGCGCCCGCACCCCACGTCGACGAACGTCGTCAGGCCCTCGAGCTCCATGAGGGTCACCAGCGCCCGGGCCAGCAGCTCGCCGAGCCCTGGCGCCCCCTGGGTGGACGTGGCGAAGTGGCCGGCCGGGCCTGCGGGCTGGCGGTAGAGGCCGCCCGGCCCGTAGAGCGCCGCCTGCCACGCCTGCGGCCAGGGGATCCACGTCACGGGGAGCACGCTACGGCCCGCGGAGGACCGCGCTAGCGTTCCGTGGGTGAGCACCCCCGACGAGCGTCCCGCCCGCCTCGAGGTCGGCGTCGTCGGCGCCGGCCGCGTCGGCGTCGTCCTCGGCGCCGCGCTGGCCCGCGCGGGCCACAAGGTCGTGGCCGCCTCCGGGGTGAGCGACGCCTCCCGGGAGCGGGCCGCGAAGCTGCTGCCCGGCATACCGCTGCTGACCGTCGAGGAGGTCGTCGCCCGCGCGGAGCTGCTGCTGCTCACCGTGCCCGACGACGCGCTGCCCGACCTCATCGCCGGGCTGACCGCCACGCACGCGTGGCAGGCCGGGCAGATCGTCGTGCACACCTCCGGCCGCTACGGGGTCAGGGTCTTCGAGCCCGCCGCCGGCGCGCACATCATCGGCCTGGCCCTGCACCCGGCGATGACGTTCACCGGCACGGCGATGGACCTGACCCGGCTGACCGACTGCTGCTTCGGCATCACCGCGCCGGAGGCGCTGCGCCCGGTCGCGGAGGCACTCGTCGTCGAGATGGGCGCGGAGCCGGTGTGGATCGCCGAGGAGCAGCGCGAGCGGTACCACGCGGGGCTGGCCCACGGGGCCAACCACCTGGTCACCCTGGTCGCCCAGGCGATGCAGGTGCTCGGCTCCGCCGGCGTCGAGCACCCCCATCGGGTCATCGCGCCCCTTCTCAACGCGGCCCTGGACAACGCGCTGCGGCTGGGTGACGCGGCTCTCACCGGTCCGGTGGCCAGGGGAGATGCCGGTACCGTTGCTGCGCACCTGCGACAGCTGGCCGACGAGACCCCCGACGTCCGCGCCACCTACCTCGCCCTCGCGCGCGCCACGGCCGAGCGAGCCTTGGCGAGTGGGCGGCTGACGGCGTCCGCGGCCGAGCCACTGCTCGACATCCTTGCCGTCCCGAAGGAGCTCCCGTGACCACCAGGACCACCACGCCCGTCGTCGCGCGCACCCGCGACGAGCTGGCCGAGGCCCGCGCCGCGCTCACCCCCGGCGACGTGGCCGTGGTCATGACGATGGGGGCCCTGCACCACGGGCACGCCCAGCTGATCAAGCAGGCCCGCGCCCGCGCCGAGCACGTCATCGTCACGATCTTCCTCAACCCGCTGCAGTTCGGCCCGCGCGAGGACCTCTCCCGCTACCCGCGCACGTTCGACGACGACATGGAGATCTGCACCCGCGAGGGCGTCGACATCGTCTTCGCCCCCACCCCGGACGTGGTCTACCCCGACGGCGACCCGGGCGTGCGCATGTCCGCCGGCCCGCTCGGCGCCGTGCTCGAGGGCCAGGCCCGGCCCGGCCACTTCGACGGCGTGCTCACCGTGGTCGGCAAGCTGCTGCACCTCACCGGCGCCAGCAGCGCCTACTTCGGCCAGAAGGACGCCCAGCAGCTGCTGCTCATCCGCCGGATGGTGCGCGACCTCGACTTCCCGGTCGACGTGGTGTCGGTGCCCACCGTGCGGGAGGAGGATGGTCTGGCCATGTCCAGCCGCAACACCTACCTCACCGCCTCCGACCGCGAGGTCGCCCTGTGCCTGTCGCAGGCGCTGAAGTCCGGCGCCGACGCCGCCGCGGAGGGCCCTTCGGCGATCCGACGGGCGGCCCGCGCCGTCCTGGTCAAGGAGCCGCTGGCCCTCATCGACTACCTCGTGCTGGTCCACCCGACCACCCTCGAGGACGTGCCGGAGTGGTACCGAGGCGAGGCACTGCTCGCCGTCGCCGGCCGGGTCGGCACGACCCGCCTCATCGACAACATGCCGGTCCGCGTCGGCCCTGGGGGCGGGGCCCTGCAGGTGTTCTCCGAGCACGCCGGACGCCACGAAGCCCCCCTCGAGTAGCCAAGGACGACCACCGTGCAGCGCTTCATGCTCTACGCCAAGATCCACCGGGCCACGGTGACCCAGGCGGACCTCAACTACGTCGGCTCGGTGACCGTCGACCGGCTCCTGCTCGAGGCCGCCGGGCTGCTGCCGGGCGAGCGGGTCGACATCGTCGACGTCACCAACGGCAACCGGCTGACCACCTACGTCATCGAGGGCGAGGCCGGCTCGGGCACCATCTGCATCAACGGCGCCGCGGCCCACCTGATCCAGCCCGGCGACATCGTCATCCTCATCGCCTACGCGGGCATGGACGACGCCGAGGCGCGCACCTTCGTGCCCAAGGTCGTCTTCGTCGACCACGACAACCAGATCGTCGACGTCAGCGGCGACCCCGGGCAGGTGCCCGAGGGCTTCGGGCTGGAGAGCTCCGGCGTCGCGCGGGGTGCCATGTGAGCGCGACCCTGCCGCACGGCATACCGTCGCGGCTGGTCGCCCCCGACCCGGGCTGGACGGTGTCCGCCGACGTCATCGTCGTCGGCTCCGGTATCGCGGGACTCACCGCCGCGCTCCGGCTGCGGCAGCGGGTGGACCGGGTCCTGCTCGTCACCAAGACGGTGCTCTCCGAGGGCTCCACGCAGTGGGCCCAGGGCGGGATCGCCGCGGCCCTCGACCCGGCCGACTCCCCGGACGCGCACCTGCACGACACGCTCGTCGCCGGGGTGGAGGTCTGCGACGTCGAGGCCGTGCGGACCCTGGTGACCGAGGGCCCGGCGCGCGTGCGCGAGCTCGTGGCGCTGGGCACCGAGTTCGACCGCGACGCCAATGGGGAGATCTCGCTGACCCGCGAGGGTGGGCACCACCGCGACCGGATCGCGCACGCCGGCGGCGACGCCACCGGCAAGGAGATCTCGCGCGCGCTGATCAACGCGCTGCACGCGGTCAAGGATGACCCCGGCATCCAGGTCATCGAGCACGCCCTGGTCGTGGACCTGCTCCAGGACGGCGACGCCCGCGTCTGCGGCGTGACGCTGCACGTCATCGGCGAGGGCCAGATCGACGGCGTCGGCGCCGCCCACGCCCGCGCGGTGGTCCTCGCCACCGGCGGCATCGGCCAGGTCTGGTCCGCCACGACCAACCCCTCCGTGGCCACCGGCGACGGGGTCGCGGCGGCGCTGCGCGCGGGGGCGGTGATCGCCGACCTGGAGTTCGTGCAGTTCCACCCGACCGTGCTCTGGCTGGGTGAGGGCTCCAGCGGCCAGCAGCCCCTGATCTCCGAGGCGGTCCGCGGTGAGGGCGCCTTCCTGGTCGACAGGGACGGCGTCCGCTTCATGCAGGGCGTGCACGAGCTGGCCGACCTCGCCCCGCGGGACGTCGTCGCCCGGGCCATCGTCGACCGGATGGCCCTGACCGGGTCCGACCACGTCTACCTCGACGCCCGGCACCTCGGGCGCGAGTTCCTCGAGCGGCGCTTCCCCTCGATCGTGGCGCGCTGCCGCGAGCTCGGCTTCGACCCGGTCACCGACCTGCTGCCGGTCGCGCCGGCCCAGCACTACGCCAGCGGCGGCGTCCGCACCGACCTGCTCGGCCGGACCTCTCTGGAGGGGCTCTACGCCTGCGGCGAGGTGTCCTGCACCGGCGTCCACGGCGCCAACCGCCTGGCCTCGAACTCGCTGCTGGAGGGCCTGGTCTTCGCCCACCGGATCGCCGACGACGTGTCCGCCCGGCTGGGCCGGGGGGAGCTGTCGACGACGACGCCGGTGGCTCCGGCCGGGCCGACCGCGCTGATCCCCGCCGCCCGCCGGACCGAGGTCCAGCGGGCCATGACCCTGGGCTCCGGTGCCGTGCGCTCGGCCGAAGGGCTCGCCCAGACGGCCAAGGCCCTCGCGGTCATCGCCGACGAGGCCGAGGCCTCGGAGGCCGGTCCGCTGTCGTGGGAGACCAGCAACCTGCTGCACGTCGGACAGCTGCTCACCCACGTCGCCGCCCTGCGCGAGGAGACCCGCGGCGGCCACGTCCGCTCCGACTTCCCGATGCGTGACGAGCAGTGGCGCGCCCACCTCCGCGCCTGGCGCCGGCCCGACGGCACGGTCGCCACCTCCATCCACCCCGTCGACCCCCAGGACCTCGCATGACCGGATTCCCCGAGAAGGCCGCCCAGACCATCGTCGACGGTGCGCTCGAGGAGGACCTCGGGGGCTTCCCGGGCGTCGACGTCACCACCACGGCCACCATCCCCTCCGGGCAGCGCAGCACCGCCCACGTCGTGGCCCGCGCCGACGGCGTCGTGGCCGGGATCCCGTTGGTGTCGTTGGTGTTCCGCGCCGTCTCCGAGCGGCTCGGGCTGCCCGAGGTGGACGTCGAGGTGCGCCACGAGGACGGCGACATGCTCCACCGCGGCGACGTCATCGCCGTCCTGCGCGGCTCGACCCGCGCGATCCTCGTCGGCGAGCGCACCCTGCTCAACCTCATGTCCCGGCTCTCCGGCGTCGCGACCCACACCGCGCTGTGGGCGCACGAGCTCGAGGGCACCTCGGCCACCGTCCTGGACACCCGCAAGACCACCCCGTTGCTGCGGGCGCTGGAGAAGTACGCCGTGCGCTGCGGCGGCGGCACCAACAAGCGCATGGGCCTCTACGACGTGGCCATGATCAAGGACAACCACAAGATCGCCGCGGGCTCGCTGACGGCCGCGATCGCGGCCGTGCACACGGCCTACCCGCAGGTGCCGATCCAGGTGGAGGCGACCACGCTCAAGGAGGCGCTGGAGGCGGTGCAGGCCGGGGCGCGGTTCCTGCTGCTGGACAACATGAGCGTCGAGCTGCTCCAGGCCACCGTCGAGACCGTCCGGGCGACCGGGGAGGACGTGGAGATCGAGGCGACCGGCGGGCTCACCCTCGACGTCGCGCGGGCCTACGCGCAGACCGGGGTGGACTACCTCTCCGTCGGCGCGCTGACCCACTCCTCGCCGATCATGGACATCGCGCTCGACCTCGTCGAGGACGACTGAGGCCGGCCGGCCACGGGTGCCGGCTCAGCCGAAGTGCGTGACGAGCCGCTCGGCGTAGTACTGCTCCCACGGCAGCTCGGTGACCGCGTCGGTGAACTCCTGGTCGAGGCTGACCAGCTGCTGGGTCAGCTCGCTGCGGACGGGCGCCCGGCCCAGCAGCGTCGGCAGCTCCGAGAGGCGCACCAGCCAGTCCGAGTAGAACGTGGCCCAGTCGTCGTCGGCGCCGTCGGTGATCCGGTAGACCCGGTGGTGGGTCTCGGCGACCTCGTGGAGCAGCTCGCCCACCCGGTCGATCTGGTCAGCCATGGTGACCACCTCCTGGCGGGAGCATCGCGCCGGCGGAGGGCAGCGCGCACCCCGCCGAAGGGTGAGGAGGTGGTGAGTCAGCGGCGGCGCAGGCGGTAGCACTCGGTGAGCATCGGCAGCTCGACCATGCCGTCGGGACCGGCCACCCGGTCGCCGAGCGCGCGGACCCGGTCGAGCACCTCGTCGCGGTCGGGGCGGATCGCGACGAACGACCACGTGCCGGCGTGCCGGGCCAGGTCCTGCGGGCTCTGGCGCATCGTCCAGCCGAACACCGCGCGCTCGACCGGCTCGAACGCCTCGGGCATCGGCGGGAAGTCCTCGTCCTCCGCGATGCTCTCGTGGCGGTCGACCAGGCCGGAGAGCTCCTCCTGCCAGCCCACCGACTCGTCGCGCCGGTGCCACGCCATCGACAGCCACCCACCGGGTCGCAGGACCCGGGCGCACTCCCGTGCCGCCGCCGCGTGGTCGAACCAGTGCCACGCCTGGAAGACGGTCACCGCGTCGGCGGTGCCGTCCTCGACGGGCAGGTGCTCGGCGCTGCCGTCGCGGGCGTCGACGCGCGCGGCGACCTCCGGCGGCAGGCTGCGGAGTGATCCTCGCAACGCCCCCAGCATGCCCTCCGCCGGTTCCACGGCGACGACGTCGTGGCCCATCCGCGCCAGGGTGCGGGTCCCCTTGCCGGTGCCCGCCCCGAGGTCGACGACGCGCAACACCGTTGAGGGCGTGGGGGATCCGAGCATCCACCCGACGGAGTCCGCCGGCCACGACGGGCGCACCGCGTCGTACTCGGCAGCCATCGCACCGAACGACGTGCGCCGCCTCGCGTAGACCTCGCCTGCGTCGTCCCCACCCATGCGCCGGAAACTACCTCGCGGGCCGCCGAGGTGCAGTAGGTACCCTTGCCGCGTGACCGACACACCCACTCCTGCCGTACCCGAGACCGATGTGCCCGAGCAGATGCGCGTCCGTCGGGAGAAGCGGGCGCGGCTGATCGCCGAGGGCAGGGAGCCGTATGCCGTGGGCGTGCCCCGCACGCACACCCTCGCCGACGTGCGGGCCGGCTACCAGCACCTCGAGGCGGGGGAGGAGACCGACAACCTCGTCGGCGTCGCCGGCCGGGTCGTGTTCGTGCGCAACACCGGCAAGCTCTGCTTCGCCACGCTCCAGGAGGGCGACGGCACCCGCCTCCAGGTGATGCTCAGCCTCGCAGAGGTGGGCGAGGAGTCGCTGGCGGCCTGGAAGTCCGACACCGACCTCGGCGACCACGTGTTCGTCCACGGCCGGGTCATCTGCAGCAAGCGCGGTGAGCTGTCGGTCATGGCCGACTCCTGGACCATGGTCAGCAAGGCCCTGCGGCCGCTGCCGACCCTGCACAAGGAGCTCTCCGAGGAGTCCCGCGTGCGCCAGCGCTACGCCGACCTGCTGGTGCGCCAGGAGGCGCGCGACATGGTGCGCACCCGCGCCAAGGTGATCAGCTCGCTGCGGCACACCCTGGAGAACCACGAGTTCATCGAGGTCGAGACGCCGCAGCTCCAGCTCATTCACGGTGGCGCCGCGGCCCGTCCTTTCCACACGCACCTGAATGCTTTCGACATTCCGATGACGTTGCGGATCGCCCTTGAGCTCTTCCTGAAGAGGGCGGTTGTCGGCGGTGTCGACCGGGTCTTCGAAATCGGCAAGAACTTCCGCAACGAGGGCATTGACTCCACGCACAGCCCCGAGTTCACGATGCTGGAGTTCTACCAGGCTTATGGCGACCAGTTCACCGCCGCCGAGCTGACCCGTGAGCTGGTACTGAATGCGGCAAAGGCGGCTGGTGTCGGCACCACCGTCGTGGACTACCGCGGCAACGAGGTCGACCTCGCCGGCGAGTGGCGCTGGCTGCCCATCGTCGACGCCGTGTCCGACGCCCTGGGCGAGGAGGTCTCGGCCGCGGAGGACGAGGACTCGGCGCAGCGGGTGCGCAAGCTCGCTGAGGCCCGCGACATCGAGCTGCGGCCCGGCTGGGGCACCGGCGAGATCATCCTCGAGGTCTTCGAGCAGCTGGTCGAGCACACCCTCATCCAGCCGACGTTCGTGTGCGACTACCCCGAGTCCGTGCGGCCGCTGGCCCGCGGGCACCGTTCCACGCCGGGCCTGGTCGAGGCGTGGGACCTCATCATCGGCGGGATCGAGCTGGCGCCCTCCTACAGCGAGCTCGTCGACCCGGTGATCCAGCGGGAGCGCCTCACGCAGCAGTCCCTGCTCGCCGCGGGCGGTGACCCCGAGGCGATGCAGCTCGACGAGGACTTCCTGCGCGCGCTGGAGTACGGCGCGCCGCCGATGGGCGGGACCGGGCTCGGCGTGGACCGCCTGGTCATGCTGCTCACCGGCAAGCCCATGCGCGAGGTCATCCTCTTCCCGACCGTGAAGCCGGAGTGAGCTGGACGATGCACAACCTGTGGCTCGCCATTGCCGCCCTCCTGCCGACGGCGGGTGTCGCGTTTCTCTTTTATGTCGTGATCAAGTCAATGCTCGAAGGTGATCGCAGGGAACGGCTCGCGCATTCCAAGTGGGAAGCCGAGCAGGAGCGGTTGCACAAAGGCAACGGCAATTCGGGGGACTTACCTCGTTAGCGGAAATGCCGTAGGGTGCATTCAGCACATTGACGAGCCGGGAATTTCGTCACTTTCTGATGACACCAATTCCTCCATCCCCTCTGGAGAAAAACATGGCACAACGCGTAGTGGTCACGCTCGAGGACGACATCGACGGTGGCGAGGCCGCCGAGACCGTCTCGTTCGCGCTGGACGGCGTCTCCTACGAGATCGACCTGTCCGAGGACCACGCCAGCAAGCTGCGCGACGAGTTCGCCACCTGGATCGGGCACGCCCGCCGCGCCGGTGGCCGCAAGAGCACGACGCCGGCTCGCCGCAGCGGTGGCCGTGGTGGCCGCGACCTGTCGGCGATCCGCGAGTGGGCCCGCGAGAACGGTCACAAGGTCAGCGACCGCGGTCGCATCTCGGCCGACATCCAGGCCGCCTACGACAAGGCGCACGGCTGAGTCGTCGCACGGCACCCGACGGCGCCCGCCCCTCACGGGGACGGGCGCCGTCGCCGTCCCGGGGGCCGGGGAGGGGCGCAGGTCTGAGAGGGTCGGGGGCATGACCGCAGGGACCGAGGCCGACCTCGACCTCGCGCTGGCGATGGTCTCCTCCCGGCTCGGCTGGATGGACCTGCTGCCTTCCGGCCACGGGTCGCCGCTGCCGTGGTCCTGCCAGGACGTCGTGGACGGCCAGGAGCGCGGCGAGGACCCCACCGCCGCGTGGCGCGAGGCGCTGGCGGCCACGACGGCCCGGCAGTACCGACAAGCCCCGCCGCCCGCCATGCCCGCGGCCTTCGTCCTCCTCTGGTACCTCGACGTGCTCGCCAACCCGGTCGCGTTCGCCGTGGCGCTCGGCCCGTGGGTGCTCGATGCCAGCCCCGGCAACATCCGCTTCGACCTGCAGAGCGACCAGCACTACCCCGAGATGGCGTCCTTCGGCGCCGGCGACCTCGCCCTCGTCGGCGACCCGAACGAGCGGCAGCACCTGGCCCGCGAGCGCTACCTCGCCCATGCCCGGCGCTTCGTCGACGGCTACCAGCCCGGCGTGAAAATGAGCTCGCGCCAGCGCCGGGGCGCCATCGAGGACACCTGGCAGATCGCCACCCGCCGTGCTGCCGAGACGTGCCTGCCCCCACCGGCCCCGCAGCCGCAGCGACGGCAGTCGTGCTGCTTCATCTTCACCCTCCCCGGCGCCACCACCTGTGCCATGTGCCCGCGGCTCAGCCCTCCAGCTGGGCGGTGAAGACGTCGCCGTCGCGCGCCACCCGGGCCAGCACCTCGTCGAGGTCGAGCTGGCGCAGGGCGTCCCGGCTGGTCGCCCCCTTCTCGACCTCGGCCCACGTCCGCGGCGCCGCCACGGCCGGGGTCTCCCGGCCACGCAGCGAGTAAGGACTGATCGTCGTCTTGGCCGCGGTGTTCTGGCTCCAGTCGAGCAGCACCTTGCCCGGCCGCAGCGACTTCGTCATCTTCCAGACCACCAGGTCGGGCCGCACCTTGGTCAGGTCCTGGGCGATCTGGCGCGCGACCTCACGGATGGTGTCGGCGTCCTCCTGGCCGGGCAGCCGCGCATACAGCTGCATGCCCTTGCTGCCGCTGGTGACCGGCGCGCACGACAGCCCGATCGCCTCGAGCCGTTCGCGCACGTCGAGCGCGACCCGGGCGCACTCGTGCAGCCCGGCCGGTGAGCCCGGGTCGAGGTCGATGACCATCCGGTCCGGGGGCAGCGGCTGCCCGTCGTCATCGAAGCGCCACTGCGGCACGTGCAGCTCCAGCGAAGCCAGGTTGACCAGGTAGGTCAGCGCGGCCGTGTCCTCGATGACCGGGTAGCGGATCGTGTCACCGCCGCCGCGCGACCCGCTCGAGGCCACGGTCACGGTCCGCAGCCACGACGGCGCCCCGCCGGGCAGGTTCTTCTCGAAGAACGAGGGCCCGGCCACACCGTGTGGCCAGCGGATCCGCGTCACGGGCCGGTCGGCCAGCAGCGGCAGCAGGATCGGCGCCACCCGCGCGTAGTAGTTGAGCACCTCTCCCTTGGTCGTCTCCGTCGCCGGGTACATCACCTTGTCGAGGTTGCTCACCTGCAACCGCCGCCCGTCGACGGTCACCGTCACCGACTCCTTCTCCGGCACGGGTCAGGCCTCCCTCTCCAGCAGGTCCGCGACGGTGAGGTCCGCGCGCACCCCGCGGTATGCCGGCTGCCTGAGCCGCCCGCCCGCGGTGCCGCCCAGCGCGGTGACGTCCACGACGACCTCCGGTCGCACCCACGTCGTCCCGTCCGCGTCGATCCGGGGGACCGCGTCGGCGAACGGCGAGGCGTTGGCGCGCAACGGCTCCAGCCGCTCGAGCAGCAGGACCGCCGCGCGGCCGGCCAGGCCGCTGCCGACCCGGCCGAGGTAGCGCAGGCCCTCGGGAGTGGGGCGTCCCACGAGCACGGCCCCGAGTCGGGAGGCGTTGGTCGTCTCCGGGCGCCAGCCGCCCACGACGACCGAGTCGGTGGCCCGGTGGGGGAACTTCAGCCAGTCGGCGCTGCGCCGGCCCGGGTGGTAGCGCGAGGACAGCCGCTTGCTGACCACTCCCTCCAGCCCCTGCTCCAGCGTGGCGGCCCGCAGCAGCTCGCCGTCCTCGTAGACCGGGGGCACCTGCCAGTGCGCACCGCCGAGACCGATCCGCTCGAGCGTGGCCCGCCGGTCGGCCAGCCTGCGGGCGGTGAGGTCCACGCCATACAGGCGGAGCAGGTCGAAGACCATGAAGGTGACCGGCCGCGTGACGGCCAGCGCGGCGGCGCGGCGCTGGTCCTGGACGTGCATCCGCTCGGCGAGCGCGGCGAAGGAGGGCACCCCGTCCTGGAGCGCGACGACCTCGCCGTCGAGCAGCGCGTCCTCGGCCTCCAGGGCCAGGCCGGCGAGCTCGGGGAACGTTGCGGTGACGTCCTTCCCGGTCCGAGAGGTGAGCCGCAGCCGCCCCTCGTGCAGGTCGGCGAGGACGCGCATCCCGTCCCACTTGACCTCGTGCACCCAGTCCGGGCCGCCGGGCAGGCGGGTCGCCTGACTAGCCAGCATGGGGCGCATGGGTCCATCCTGACCGAAAGGGAGCATCAATCGGGTGGGAAGTCACCACCTTCAGTCCGGGGTGGGAGGTCTTGCATGCGCGCCATCTGGAAGGGGGCAGTCTCCTTCGGCCTGGTCAACGTGCCGGTCCGGCTGTACTCGGCCACCGAGAACCACGACGTGCAGTTCCGCCAGGTGCACCGTGAGGACGGCGGCCGGATCAAGTACCAACGCGTGTGCAGCATCGACGGCGAGCAGGTCTCCTACGACGACATCGCCAAGGGCTACGAGACCGAGGACGGCCAGATGGTCGTGCTCACCGACGAGGACATGGCCGACCTGCCGACCCGCAGCTCCAAGGAGATCGCGGTCGAGAAGTTCGTGCCCTCCGAGCAGATCGACCCGATGCTGCTGGACCGCTCCTACTACCTCGAGCCGGACAAGACGGCGACCAAGCCCTACGCCCTGCTGCGCGACGCGCTCAAGTCCGCCGACCGCATGGCGATCGTGACGGTGGCGATCCGCACCCGCACGACGATCGCGGTGCTGCGGGTGCGTGACGACGTCATCGTCATGCAGACCATGCTGTGGCCCGACGAGATCCGCTCCCCGGAGTTCATCGGCCTCGGCGATGCCGAGACCGCGGTCAAGCCGGCCGAGCTGAGCATGGCGAACATGCTGGTGGAGTCCCTCGCCGGCGACTACGACGCGAGCGACTACGAGGACGACTACCAGCAGGCTGTCGACGCGCTCGTCAAGACCAAGCTCGAGGGCGGGGAGGTCCAGGAGGCCCCGGCCGCCAAGGACACCTCCGGTGAGGTGGTCGACCTGCTCGCGGCCCTGCAGCGCAGCGTCGAGCGGGCCAAGGCCTCCCGCGGCGAGCCGGTCGAGGAGGCCGAGCCGGAGAAGCCGGCCGCGAAGACCGCGGCGAAGAAGGCCCCGGCGAAGAAGGCCGCGACCCCGAAGGCGGCGGCGAAGAAGACAGCGGCGAAGAGGGCGGCCACCAAGGCCGCCGAGGAGAAGCCGCGCAAGAAGGCGGCAAGCTAGGCCCATGCCCGAGGGACACACCCTGCACGCGCTCGCAGGGAGCATCGACCACGCCTTCGCCGGGTCACCGGTGAGCGTCTCCAGCCCGCAGGGACGCTTCGCCGACGGCGCAGCCCTGCTCGACGGGCGCGTCCTGCGCGAGGCCTCCGCCTGGGGCAAGCACCTGTTCGCCGAGTTCGAGGGCGACGCCTGGCTGCACGTCCACCTCGGCCTCATCGGCAAGTTCGCGGTGCAGCAGCGGGACACCAGCGACGGTATGCCGGGCGCGCACGTCCCGGTGCAGGGCCAGGTCCGCCTGCGCCTCCTCAACGACGGCTGGGTCGGGGACCTGCGCGGCCCCAACCTGTGCCGGGTCATCACCCCGGAGGAGGTGCACGGCGTGCACGCGCGGCTCGGCCCCGACCCCCTGCGCGCCGACGCCGACCCCGACCTGGCGTGGCGCCGGATCTCCCGCTCGGGCCGCACCATCGCCGAGCTGCTCATGGACCAGGAGGTCGTCGCCGGCGTCGGCAACGTCTACCGCTGCGAGCTGCTGTTCCGGCACCGGGTCGACCCCTTCCGCCCCGGCCGGGAGGTCCGCCGCGCGACGTGGCGGGCGCTGTGGGACGACCTGGTCGTGCTCATGCCGCTGGGCGTCGCCGCCGGGCAGATCCTCACCCGCCAGGACCAGGTCGACGCCGCGATGCTCGAGCTCGCCGAACGCGGCGGGATCACCCGGCCCGAGCGCTCCTCCTACGTCTACAAGCGCACCGGCGAGCCGTGCCGGGTCTGCGGCTCGCGGGTGAGGACGCAGGTCGTCGTCGGGCGCAACCTGTTCTGGTGTGGCCGCTGCCAGCGGCGGCGCTGACCCGGCCGTCCGCGCATACCCGGCCGGTCTGCGCATGCCCGGCCGGTCCGCGCAGACCGGAGAGGACGGCGAGGATCGGCCGGCGGCGGTGTCGATCCGGGCCGCGGCCGTTCGTGTAGGGGGTGACCAGCCGGCGCCGGGCCGGCGGTGACGCCAGGGAGGCGGATGAGATGAAGCAGTACCTGCTCAGCGTGTACCAGCCCGAGGGTGAGCTGCCCCCGCAGGAGTTCCTGGACCAGGTGATGCGCGACCTCGACGTCGTGCACGAGGAGCTGCGGGCCGCCGGCGCGTGGGTCTTCTCCGGCGGCCTCAGCGCGCCGTCCACCGCCACGGTGGTGCGGCTCAAGGGCGATGACCTGCTGATGACCGACGGGCCGTTCGCGGAGGGCAAGGAGTACCTCGGCGGGTTCACCATCGTGCGCGCGCCGGACCTCGACGCCGCGCTGGAGTGGGGCCGCAAGCTGGCCCGCGCCACGACGCTGCCGGTCGAGGTCCGGCCGTTCGAGGGCGTGGTCGGGGACTGAGCGCGCCTCAGTCCTGGCTGACGCTCGTCCCGCGCAGGACCGGGCCGGCCAGCAGCGTGGTGATCGTGCTGTCCGAGGAGCGGCTGCCGAGCAGCGCCGAGACCAGGCGCTGCTCGGCAGCGGTGCCGGCCATGCCGGAGTCGGCCCGGGCCAGCCCGGTGGCCGGGAAGCCACTCAGCGCCGGCCCCGACGAGGGTCGCTCGAAGGTCATGCCGGGCGGGATGTAGCCGGGCTGCCCGCAGTGCGCGTCCAGCTCGGCGAACTGCCGGCGCCAGTCCGGGTGGCTGCGCTTGTAGTCCCCGACCGGGTCGCTGCTGTAGCCGTAGAGGTTCGCCGTCCCGTCCTGGAAGTGCTTGCTGGGCAACGGTTCGGCCTGGCTGCTCGGGGGGCAGGGGAGCAGGCCGCACGACCCCGCGGGTGCCGGCCCCCACGCCGGCTCCTCACCGGGCTTGAACGGCTCGCGCGGGCTCACCACCTCGAGGGTGATGTGGAACGTGTGGTCGGAGAACGCGTCGGCGATCCGCGGAGTCCACCGGGTCAGCGCCTGGGCGAGGCAGGGGTACTCGGGGGAGTAGCGCGCCAGCGTCTGCATCGTCGGCGCCCCCACCCGGTTGACCTGGATGATCCGGTCCCCGTCCGCCCGGAGGAATCCGGTCGCCGTGTCGGCGAAACCTGCTGTGCCGGCGAGGAACCCGGCCAGGGTGTCCTTCTTCTGCGCCAGCGTCGAGCTCGGGGTGATGAGCGACCGCAGCAGCCGCACGAGGTCCGGCGCAGCGTCGGCGTAGGCCGAGGCAACGTCGGCCAGGGTGCTGATGTCGGCCCGGATCGTCGGCATCTTCGGGTTGAGCTGGCGCAGGTAGGCATCGACCGTGACGAGGTTCTGCCCCAGGCGCTGGCCGCGCCCCTCGAGGGCGGTGGCCAGGGCGTTGAGCGTGGCGGCCAGCTTCTCCGGCTGGACGGTCCGCAGCAGCGGCAGCAGGTGGTCGAAGACCTGCTCGAGCTCGATGGCGACCTGGCTGTGGTCCTGCGTGATCGTGTCGCCCTCGCGGATCGGGCGCGCCGTCCGACCGGCCGCGGAGGCCGCTCCTGCCGGCGGCTCGAGGTCCACGTAGCGTTCACCGAACAGCGTCTTGGGCAGCAGCCGCGCGTTGACGTCGGCCGGGATCGCGGCGACCTTGTCGGGGTCGAGGGCGAGGGTCAGGACCGCGCCCTGGCCGGTGCTGGTCACCTCACGCACCCGCCCCACGAGCAGGCCGCGCAGCTTGACGTCGGAGTGGTCGGTCAGCATGTTGCCGGCCCGGTCGGCCCGCAGCGTCACCAGCACGACCGGGGTGAACCGCTGCTGGTACGCGGCGACGCAGGTCCCCAGCAGCAGGGCGACGACCACGATGAACCCCACGCCCGCAGCCGGATCGGCCCACCGCGCCCGTCGTCCGTGCATCTGGCTCCCCTGTCCGCCGACGTCAGCCGGTCAACGAGGCAACCTGCCCGGAAGGTATGCCGTCCGGGCGGCCGGCTGTCCCGCCGTCCGTCCGGTCACCGGTCCGGCCCAGGGCCCGCGCGGCGGCGGCGCCGCGCGCGAGCAGCCACGCGAGGATGCCGAGCTCCACGACCGAGACCAGGCCGATGCCGAGGTAGCCGGCGGTCCAGTACCACCCGGGCAGGTCGGTGCGCTCCTCCCGGCGCAGGACCTGCCGGTCGTCGAGGAAGGCCGCACTGCTGCCGGAGGCCAACCGCACCTCGGGCTTGCCGATCTCGGGGTCGGCGGGCATCCGGACCGGCAGGGACAGCAGGTCGTGCGCCCCGCGGTGCAGCCGGATCGTGCTCTTCCAGTGGCCGTCCAGCGGCATCGCGTCCCGGCTGCGCCAGACGCCCTCGGCGACCCGGACCATCGGGGCGATGTCGGTGCCCCCGCCCTGCCAGGCGGTGGAGACGAACCACGTCGCGCGGTCGGCGGCGTCGGCCGGCGTGAGGTGCACGGTCACGACCGCGCGCTGCGGGTTGCCCGCCTGCGCCGCGAGGTCGACCCGCGCGGTGACGTCGGGGTGCGCGCCGCGGGGGACGGCCACGGCCATCGGCACCACCACGGCGACCAGCCCCGCCAGGGCCAGCAGGTGGGTGCGCCGCACGGTGCGGACGGGCACCGCCGCGGCAGCGGAGGGGGCGGCGACCTCGTCGAGGCGGGTGGCGACCCACGCCGCCACCGCGCCGGCGCCCACGCCCGTGACGACCCCGAGACCGATGGCGGACGGCAGGAGCTGCCCCGGCCAGGGGATCGGCATCCACACGTGCGACCACGCGTACTCCGCCAGCACACCGAGGGTGCCCACGGCCACGCCGGCGACGGCGCCGAAGCGGAACCGGCGGCTGGTGCCCACCGTGAGGGCGACGCCCTCCACGAGAAGTGCTTCCACGGCATACAGGGGGAAGTGGGGGGTGACCCGACCCAGCGGGCCACCGACCAGCCAGGTGATGGCGCCGCGGACGACGAGGTAGACGACCAGGGCGCCGAGGGCGCTGCCGCGGCCGCGGCGGGCGCGGGTGAGGACCAGCGGCGCGACGGTGCCGAGCACCAGCAGCAGCGGCTGGGCCAGCAGCGGGAACTGCGGCAGTCCGTAGTCGTACTCGGTGGCGAACAGCTCGAAGGCGATCAGCAGTGCGCCGCCCGTGACGACGTCGAGAAGGGCGTAGCGCCGGCGCGGCCCGCTGACCTGGATCGCCTCCGAGCGCAGCAGGAAGAGCGCGAAGAGGGCGATGACGGCCCCGCCGATCATGAGGATGTGGGTGGGGCCCCACAGCGTGACGTCCTCGCCGAAGATGCGGTGCCACAGGTCGTCAAGGGGGAACCCGGTGAGGGAGAACGTGCCGCAGACGACGACGAACACGCCGCTGAGGGGGAGCAGCCAGCCGGGACGCACCCGTAGCGCGCCGGCCGCGAGGGAGCTGGTGCGCCCGGCGCCGGCCGGGGTGGGCCGCGCCGCGAGGGCGCAGGTGACGACGCCGCTGGCCATCACCCCGAGCAGGCCGAGGAAGATCGGGTAGTGCGCCGGCGTGCCGAACGGCCCCTCGTCGCGGCCGAAGTCGAGGTGGAAGGAGATGTCCCACCACACCCCGAAGCCGGCGGTGAGGATCGAGGCCGTCTGGATGAGCGGGCTCAGCGTCGCCCACCGGGGGGAGCCGTCCAGGCCGGCGACCCGGTCGGCGAGGGCGCCGAGCAGGGTCCGGTGACCGGTCCGCTCGCGCAGGACCAGCCAGCCCAGCAGCGCGTAGACGGCCCCCACGAACGCGACCACGACCACCACCTGGGAGGTCTCGGCGACTCCGGGAGCGGGGGCGTGGCTCAGCATGGGTGACTCCTCACCTTCTATGTGACATCGACGATGTCACATAGAAGATGTTGCAAGTAGGATGAGCCACTGTCAAGGGAAGGGTGCCGATGTCCACCAGTCACGGGCCGCAGGACGGCGAGCTCACGATCGACCAGCTCGCCGCCCGGACCGGTATGACGGTCCGCAACGTCCGTGCGTACAGCAGTCGCGGACTGCTGCCACCCCCGCGCCTGGTGGGCCGCACGGGCTACTACGGCTCCGAGCACGTCGCCCGGCTGACCCTCGTGCGCGAGATGCTCGACCAGGGCTACACGCTGACCGCCGCCGAGCGGCTGCTGGCGTCCGCCCCGTCCTCGGGGGCGCAGGCGCTGGGGCTCTACCACTCGCTCATGACGCCGTGGGACAGCGAGCCCGAGGTGCTCGAGCCCGAGACGCTGGCCGCCCAGGCGCGGGTGGCCCACGACCCCCAGACGATCGACCGGCTCGTCGACATGGGGCTGGCCGAGCGGCTGCCCGACGGCCGGCTGCGCATCCCCAATGCCGGCCTGCTGCGTGCCGGCCTGGAGGTCATCGGCCTGGGCATCCCCGTGGAGGCGGTGCTCGAGCTCGTGCCCGGACTGCGCCAGCGCGCCGCGGCCGTCGCCGACTCCTTCGTGGAGCTCTTCCGCAGCACCCTGTGGGCCGACTTCATGGAGGCCGGCCTGCCCGCGCAGGAGTGGCCGCTGATGCAGCAGAAGGTCGAGGCGATCATCCCGCTGGCCGGCCAGGCGCTCGTCGCGGCGTTCCAGGAGGCCATGCGGGGTGCGATCGAGCGGGCCATGGGCGAGGAGCTCGACGGCCATCCGGGCGAGGCGGCGGCCGGCGCCTGAGGCCGGGTCTCAGGCGTGGGGGATGAGGGCGGCGAGCCCGTGCCACACCGCGCCCATGACGAGCTCGGTGGCGTCCTCGGCGCTCACGGAGGTCTCGCGCGCCCGCCACACGGCCAGGCGCTCGCAGGCGCCGACGACCACCTCGGCGTAGCCCTCGAGCAGCAGCGGCGGGACGGCGTCCAGACCCGCCTGCCCCTGCAGGGTCCGCACGATGAACGCGGTCTGCTGCCGGCGGATGCTCTCGATCCCGGCGCTGGCCGAGGCCTGCATCGACCCCTCGTGGGTGATCAGGGCGAACGCGGAGGCGTGGTCGTCGATGAAGTGGAAGAACGCCGCCACCCCGGCGCGGAACTGCGCTTCGACCGAGGAGCCCGGCGGGACCGCCTGCCAGGCGGACTCGGTCGCCTGGAGCAGCTGGGTCCGGGCCCCGGCCACGCAGGCGGCCAGCAGGCCCTCCTTGGAGCCGAAGTACTCGTAGATCATCGGCTTGGTGACCCCGACGCGGTCGGCGACCTCCTCCATCGTCGTCGCATGGAAGCCGCGCTCGGCGAACACCTGCTCGGCGATGCCGAGGATCTGCGCCTCGCGCTCGGCGCGGGGCATCCGGGGGGAGCGGGTCGCCGGGGTCGCGGTGCGGGCCATGCCCAGATCCTAGCTGCTCCCTACCGCGAGTAAGTTACTGATGGTAAGTTCCGTCGCCATGAGCACCCGGCACACCGTGCGCACCGATGACGGGACCCGCCTCGCGGCCTGGGTCGACGGCCCCGCCGACCCCACGGCCACGGTCGTCCTGGCCCACGGCTGGACGCTGGACCACACCACCTGGGAGCGCGTGACCGAGGCGCTGACCCGGGCCGAGCCGGGGGTGCGCGTGGTCCGTTACGACCAGCGCGGCCACGGTGCCTCCGACCACGGCCGCGGGCGGCCGACGATCCGCCGGCTCGGCGACGACCTCGCGGCCGTCGTGCGCGACCTGGCCCCACAGGGGCGGGTCGTCCTGGCCGGGCACTCCATGGGCGGGATGTCGGTCCTGGCGATGGTCGGGCGCCACCCCCAGCTGGTCACCGAGCGGGTCGCCGGGGTGGGGCTGGTCTCCACGTCGGCCTCCCTGGCCGGCGAGGACGCCGGGCACTTCGCCTCGGCGGCCGGTGCTCCGCCCCGGCTGCGCCGCGTCGCCGCCCGCGTGCTGCCCTGGGTGATGCGCCTGCTCGGCGCGCTCCCGAGGTGGGTCAGGGTGCGCGGCCAGCGCCTGGAGGGCTCGCGCGCCCTGCTCTTCGGCCACGCCGCCGACGAGGCCGACGTCGCCAGCACCCACGCCGTCATCACCGCCAACCCGGTCGCGACCATCGGGCGCTACTTCCTCGCGCTGAGCCGACACCACGAGGTCGACGCCCTCCCGCTGCTCGCCGAGGTGCCCACCAGCATCCTGGTCGGGTCCCGCGACCGGCTCACCCCGAAGCGTTTCTCCGACGCGATCGCCGAGGCGCTGCCGCACGCCGACTACGAGGTCTGCGAGGACGCCGGCCACATGCTGCCCCTGGAGCGCGTCGCCACCGTCACCTCCCACCTGCTGGCCCTCAGCCGGCTCGATCCGGTCGACCCGGACCCGGTTCGCTCCGCGGCCGTCGGCTCGGGGGAGGGGCGATGAGCCCCGACGCCGTCCCGCACCACCGCGTCATCGTCGTCGGCACGGGCTTCTCCGGGCTGGGCATGGCGATCCGGCTGGCCCAGCGCGGCGCGGAGGACTACGTCGTCCTGGAAAAGGCGCAGGACGTCGGCGGCACCTGGCGGGACAACCGCTACCCGGGCTGCGCGTGCGACGTGCCGTCCCGCCTCTACAGCTTCTCCTTTGCCCAGAACCCTTCCTGGAGCAGGGAGTTCGCCCCCGCCGCGGAGATCTGGGACTACCTGCGCCGCTGCGCCGACGAGCACGGCGTCCGCGACCACCTCCGCTTCGGCGCCGACCTGCGGTCGCTGGAGTATGACGAGCCCTCCGCCCGCTGGACCCTGACCGTCGCGGACGGCCGGCAGTGGACCGCGGACGCGGTCGTCCTCGGCATCGGCGCGCTCCACGAGCCGTCGCTGCCCGACATCCCCGGCCTGGACACCTTCACGGGCCCGGTGCACCACTCCGCCCGCTGGCCCGAGGGCGAGGACGGGCTGACCGGCAAGCGGGTCGCGGTCGTGGGCACCGGCGCCAGCGCGGTGCAGCTCGTGCCGGCGCTCGCCCCGCGCGCGGAGCAGCTGCACGTCTTCCAGCGCACCCCGGCCTGGATCCTGCCCAAGCACGACCGGGACCTGGGGCCGGTGCGGCAGGCGGCCTACCGTCGGATACCGGGTCTGCAGCGGGCCGTGCGCTGGGCGACCTACTGGGAGCTGGAGTCGCGGGTGCTGGCGTTCTCCCGCTACCCGGCCGCCATGAAGCTGGTCGAACGGGTGGCCAGGCGCCACCTGGCGAAGTCGGTGCGCGACCCGCAGGTGCGCGCGGCACTGACCCCGGACTACACGATCGGGTGCAAGCGGATCCTCATCTCCAACGACTACTGGGCCGCGTTCGACCGCGACGACGTCGAGCTGGTCACCAGCCCGGTCACGCGGGTCGAGCCCGGCGCAGTCGTCACGGCCGACGGCACCCGGCGCGAGGTCGACGCGATCGTGCTGGGCACCGGGTTCAGCGTCAGCGGCAGCTACGACCGGATCGACGTCCGCGGGCTCGGGGGGCAGTCCCTGGAGCAGGCCTGGTCGGCGGGGATGCGCACCCACCTGGGGGTCACCACCGCCGGCTTCCCGCAGCTGTACTTCCTGCTCGGCCCCAACACCGGCCTGGGCCACACGTCCGTCGTGATGATGATCGAGTGGGCGACGAGCTACGTGCTCAAGGCACTCGACCTGGCGCGCCGGCAGGGTCGGCCCGTCGTGGTCACCGACCGGGCGCAGGAGGCGTTCACCGAGGAGATGCGCCGCCGCAGCCGCCGCACCGTCTGGGCCTCGGGCTGTCGCAGCTGGTACCTCGACCGGTTCGGCCAGAACACCACCGTCTGGCCCGGCTCGACGCTGAGCTACTGGTGGCGCACCCGCCGGCTGGACCGGCGGGACTTCGCCCCGGTGCCGGAGCTCGAGCGGGCCACCCCGGAGCACCTCGACGCCGTCCCCTCGCCGGTCCCGGCCGAGCGGTCCTGACCCCACCCACCGACAGGAGCCACCCGTGCCCCGCACCACGTTCAGCCCCCGCGTCAGCATCGTCACCGGCGGGGCCTCCGGCATCGGCCGGGCCATCGCCGCCGAGCTGGCCGCCCGGGGCAGCCACGTCGTCCTCGCCGACCTCGACGGGGCCGCGGCCGAGCGGACGGCCGCCGAGCTCGCGCCGACAGCGCCGGGCGGGGTCAGCGCGGCCGAGGTCGACGTGAGCCGGTTCGCGGCGCTGGAGCACGTCGTGGCCCGCACCGAGGCCGCCCACGGCCCGGTCGACGTGATGGTCAACAACGCCGGCATCGCCCTCGGCGGCCTGCTCGAGGAGCTGGACGAGCGGCACTGGGACCGGGCGCTCGCGGTCAACCTCGGTGGGGTCGTCAACGGCGTGCGCGCCGTCTACCCCTCGATGTCGGCGCGACGGGCCGGGCACATCCTCAACACCGCGTCGCTGGCCGGCCTCATCCCGGCTCCCGCGATGCTGCCGTACACGACCACCAAGCACGCGGTCGTCGGCCTCTCGACCGGCCTGCGCGCCGAGGCCGCGGCGCTGGGCATCCGGGTCAGCGTGCTGTGCCCCGGCTTCGTGGACACCCCGCTGCTGGACGAGGTCTACGAGGCACCGCCGTCGATCGCCGGCGGCAGCGTGCGCCGGGCGGTCCGGCTCATGCAGCCGCGGTTCCTCACCGCCGCGACGGTGGCGGCCCGGGCCATCGAGGGCCTGGAGCGCAACCGTGCGGTGATCCCCGTCGGCGGCCTCGCCCACACGCTGTGGCGGCTGAACCGCTTCGCCCCGCCGGCCGCGCGGGGGCTGTGCCGGCTCCAGGCCACGGTCCACCGCAGCCGCGTCCGCGCCTGACACCGGCGCCCCGGTGAGCGGGCGTGGCAGGCTGCCGGCGTGAGCGCCGAGGACCGGATGACCGTCACCCTGCTGGGCACGGGCGCCGCGGACGGCTGGCCCAACGCCTTCTGCCGCTGCGCCTCGTGCCGCCGGGCCGCGGCCGACGGCGACCTGCGGGCCCCGACCAGCGCCCTCGTCGACGACCGGCTGCTGCTGGACTGCGGGCCGGAGACCTCGCGCCAGGCGCTGCGTGCGGGTGTGGACCTGGCCGCCGTGGAGGCCGTGCTCGTCACCCACGCCCACCCCGACCACTTCGACCCGGCGATGCTGCTCTACCGCAGCTGGGTCTCCGAGGCGTCGCTGCAGGTGGTCGGCCCGCCCCCGGTCGTCGAGGCTTGCACGCACTGGCTCGCCCCCGGCCAGCAGGTGGTCGAGCTGGTGCCCGTCGCCGCCGGGCAGGTGCTGGACCTCGCGGGCTACCGCGTGGCCGTCCTGGCCGCGACCCACGGCCCGCCGGGTGAGGCCGTCCTCTACGACGTCACCGGCCCCGGCGGCCAGCGGCTGCTCCACGCCACGGACACCGCCGAGCTGCCCGACGCCACCCTGACCGCGCTCGAGGGGGCCGCCCTCGACCTGCTCCTGCTGGAGGAGACCTTCGGCGACCGCGAGGACCTGCCCGGCGACCACCTGACGCTGCCGTCCTTCGCCCGGACCGTGGCGGCGCTGCGCGAACGCGGCGCGCTCACCGGGCGCACCGACGTCGTGGCCGTCCACCTCAGCCACTTCAACCCGCCCCGCGACGAGCTTGAGCGGCGGCTCGAAGCCTGCGGCGCGCGCGTCGTCCCCGACGGCACGCGCCTGTGCCTGCCGCCGCGACCGCGTCAGCGGGCCTGAACCGCCGGGTTCAGCGCCAGCGGGCGGCCGGTGACCACGTCGAGCACGAGGCGCCCGCCGAGCGGGGCTCCCAGCGTCACGCGCACCGGGTCGAGCATCATCACCGCCGGGCAGGGCGAGCCGTCGTCGCCGCGCGAGACGGTCGCGCCTACCACCACGAACCCGTCGGCCTCGAGCACCCGCGCCTGCACGTGCTTGTCGCACGGGCTGACGCCCACCCGGAAGCGCAGCGACTCCCCGCCGACACCGGTGAGGTCCTGGGTCGCGGCCAGTCCCGCCTCCGGGGGCAGGGGCGGCAGCGGCGGCGGCTCCGGGACCTGGCCGACCGCGTCGGGGCGGACCGCCACCTGCCCCACCGTCCCGGGCAGCCCCGCGACGGTGAACTGCCACACCGGCACCGTCGCCACGCCGCGGCTGGTGCGCAGCGGTGCGCTCGAGAGCCGCGCGCCGGTCACCGTGAGCGCCGTGCACCCGCCGGAGGTGGTCGACGTGACGGCGCCCAGGGCGCCGGTCGGCGGCACGGCCGGCTCGCTGTCCCGGGCCGGGGGTGGGGTCGTGGGTCCGCTGCAGGCGGCCCCTCCCCGGTCCATCAGCTCGTATGCCGTGTGCGCGCCGGACAGGGGCACCTTCAGCCGGGTGCCGTCGGGGAACCTCACCCACCCCGTCCCCGCCACGTCCCGCAGCGTGCCGCGCAGGGTGAACAGCCCGGCTTGGAACGCCTGCTTGGTCGCGACGTCGGGGAAGCCCAGGGGCGGGGCCAGGGTCAGGTCCTGCAACGGGACGAAGCCGGTCCGCCAGGAGCGGTCCGGGGGGTGCGCCCGCCAGGCCGACGCCACGGCGGCCGCGCGCTGCTGGAAGGCGACCTGTCCGTCCGCTCCGCCACCCGGCATACCGATGCTCTGGTGGCCGCACCCGGCGACGGCGAGCAGCGAGGCGAGGGCGGGCATGAGCAAGGCGCGACGTCCCATGCCGGTGGGACGCGGGGGGACTGCTCCGGGTTGCCTCAAGCAGTCCGCAAGGAAGCCTCAACCCGGCGGCGGGGCCCCGGAGGGGCGGACAAGACTCAGGGTCACGGAGTGGGACGGTTCGGGCCAATCCGTACGCCGTGGGCGAACATGAGCGAATGGGACTCAAGGCGTGGAACACCGCAGCGTGCGGAGCCGTTGTCCCGATCACGCATCAGGCACCTCGAACGGGTGCCGGGATGTCGTGCAGCACAGATAGCATCGAGGTGTCTCGATAGCGAGGAGAGATAGCGATGTTCGAACGGTTCACCGACCGGGCCCGTCGGGTTGTGGTGTTGGCGCAGGAAGAGGCGCGCATGCTCAACCACAACTACATCGGGACCGAGCACATCCTGCTCGGCCTGATCCACGAGGGCGAGGGTGTCGCTGCCAAGGCACTCGAGAGTCTGGGTATCTCCCTCGACGCCGTGCGTGAGCAGGTCCAGGAGATCATCGGCCAGGGTCAGCAGGCCCCGTCCGGGCACATTCCCTTCACCCCCCGGGCCAAGAAGGTCCTCGAGCTGTCCCTGCGCGAGGCGCTCCAGCTCGGCCACAACTACATCGGCACCGAGCACATCCTGCTCGGCCTCATCCGCGAGGGTGAGGGCGTGGCGGCGCAGGTGCTCGTCAAGCTTGGCGCCGACCTCAACCGTGTGCGCCAGCAGGTCATCCAGCTGCTGTCCGGCTACCAGGGCAAGGAGCCCCAGACCGCCGGCGGCCCCACCGAGGGCACGCCCTCGGGATCGCTGGTGCTCGACCAATTCGGCCGCAACCTGACCCAGGCGGCCCGCGAGGGCAAGCTCGACCCGGTCATCGGTCGCGCCAAGGAGATCGAGCGGGTCATGCAGGTGCTGTCCCGCCGCACCAAGAACAACCCGATCCTGATCGGCGAGCCCGGCGTCGGCAAGACCGCCGTCGTCGAGGGCCTGGCCCAGGACATCGTCAAGGGCGAGGTGCCCGAGACGCTCAAGGACAAGCAGATCTACACCCTCGACCTCGGCGCTCTCGTCGCCGGCAGCCGCTACCGCGGTGACTTCGAGGAGCGCCTGAAGAAGGTCCTGAAGGAGATCCGCACCCGCGGCGACATCATCCTGTTCATCGACGAGATCCACACCCTCGTCGGTGCCGGTGCCGCCGAGGGCGCGATCGACGCGGCGAGCATCCTCAAGCCGATGCTGGCCCGCGGCGAGCTGCAGACGATCGGCGCGACGACGCTGGACGAGTACCGCAAGCACATCGAGAAGGACCCGGCCCTCGAGCGCCGGTTCCAGCCGATCCAGGTGGCCGAGCCCAACCTCGCCCACGCGATCGAGATCCTCAAGGGCCTGCGCGACCGCTACGAGGCGCACCACCGGGTGTCCATCACCGACGGCGCCCTCGTCAGCGCGGCCAACCTGGCCGACCGCTACATCAACGACCGCTTCCTGCCGGACAAGGCGATCGACCTCATCGACGAGGCGGGCGCGCGACTGCGCATCCGCCGGATGACCGCGCCGCCGGACCTGCGCGAGTTCGACGAGCGGATCGCCCACGTGCGCCGCGAGAAGGAGTCCGCGATCGACGCGCAGGACTTCGAGAAGGCCGCGTCCCTGCGTGACGACGAGAAGAAGCTGCTGGCGCAGAAGGCCGAGCGCGAGAAGCAGTGGAAGACCGGCGACATGGACGTCGTGGCCGAGGTCGACGAGGAGCTCATCGCCGAGGTCCTCGCCGCCAGCACCGGGATCCCCGTGTTCAAGCTGACCGAGGAGGAGTCCTCGCGACTGCTGCACATGGAGGAGGAGCTGCACAAGCGCATCGTCGGCATGGATGACGCCATCAAGGCGCTGTCCCAGGCGATCCGCCGCACCCGCGCCGGCCTGAAGGACCCGCGTCGTCCCGGTGGCTCGTTCATCTTCGCCGGCCCCACCGGTGTCGGTAAGACCGAGCTGGCCAAGACGCTCGCGGAGTTCCTCTTCGGCGAGGAGGACGCGCTCATCCAGCTCGACATGAGCGAGTTCAGCGAGAAGCACACCGTCTCGCGGCTGTTCGGCTCCCCGCCCGGCTACGTCGGCTACGAGGAGGGCGGCCAGCTCACCGAGAAGGTGCGCCGCAAGCCGTTCTCCGTCGTCCTCTTCGACGAGGTCGAGAAGGCCCACCCCGACATCTTCAACAGCCTGTTGCAGATCCTCGAGGACGGCCGCCTGACCGACTCCCAGGGTCGCGTGGTCGACTTCAAGAACACCGTCATCATCATGACCACCAACCTCGGCACCCGTGACATCGCCAAGGGCGTCTCGCTCGGCTTCTCCGCCGGCTCGGACACCCGCACGGGCTACGAGCGGATGAAGAACAAGGTCCAGGACGAGCTCAAGCAGCACTTCCGGCCCGAGTTCCTCAACCGTGTCGACGACATCATCGTCTTCCCGCAGCTCACGCAGGAGGAGATCGTCGCGATCGTGGACCTGATGATCGCCAAGCTCGACGAGCGGCTCAAGGACAAGGACATGGGCATCGAGCTCACGCCCGCGGCCAAGGCCCTGCTCGCCAAGAAGGGCTACGACCCGGTGCTCGGCGCCCGTCCGCTGCGTCGCACGATCCAGCGCGACATCGAGGACGCCCTCTCCGAGAAGATCCTCTACGGCGAGATCAAGTCCGGCGAGATCGTCCTGGTCGACACCGAGGGTGAGGGCAAGGAGGAGCAGTTCTTCTTCCGCGGCACCCCGCACGCCCCGGCGCCCGACGCGCCGCCGGTGGAGACCGCGGGCACGGAGTGAGCCCTGTGGTCGCGGCCCGACGGGCCGGCTGACCAGCAGCAGGTATGCCGAGGGGCCGGGTGCGCACGCACCCGGCCCCTCGCGCGTGCCCGGGACCGGACCACGGTGACCCGCGCCGCCGTGGCGACGGCCCGGCATACCAGCAGGTCGGACCGGACCCGACGGCATGGTGCCGACCCCCGGTGGGCGCGATCTCGTACGGTATGGCGATGCGCACGACCCGACCCACGCACCCGACCCGTCGCCCGCTGCTCGTCGCGGCGGCCGGGATCACCGCGATCGCGCTCGCCCTCACGGGGTGCACCGGCTCGGACAAGCCGCCCCCCAAGGCGGCCACGAGCACGACGAGCACGCCGGCCCCGACGCCTGACCCGTTCCAGGCCAAGGGCGTCCCGGCGGCGCTGCTGGCGGCCGTGCGCCCGATCTACCAGGGCGGCGCGGTCCGGGCGACCCCGGCCGTGGGCAAGGCGCTGGGCCGGCGCACCGTCACCAAGGGCGCCAAGGTCACCCTCGTCGGCTCGCTCGGCACCTGGCACAAGCAGCCGATCGCCGTGGTGACCTCCGGCAAGGACGTGACGCTGGCGGTCGGCCCGAAGTGGACGGTCGTCGGCGGCTGGTGGCCCTCGCTCGGGCTGTCCAAGGCGGTGCTCGGCGGTGCGCGGCGGATCCTGCTCATCGGCAGCGACGCCCGGCCCCACGAGAACCCGGCCAAGACCCGCGGTGACAGCCTGCACATCGTCGGCGTCGACGGCAAGGGCGGCGGCGGCATCGTCGGCATCCCCCGGGACTCCTACGTCCCGCTGGCCACCGGGGGGTCGGGCAAGATCAACTCGGCGCTGGTCTTCGGCGGCCCGGTCGCGCAGACCCGTACGGTGACCCGCTACACCGGCGTCCCGGTCGAGGGCTACGTGCTGACCGGCTTCGCCGGGTTCATCGAGGCGGTCCAGGGCATCGGCCCGATCACCCTCGTGAGCCCGCGGGCGTTCACCGACCCCTACTCCGGCGCCCACATCGGCAAGGGCACCAACCGCCTGTCGGGCCCGGCCGCGCTGGCCTACGCGCGCTCCCGACACGCCCAGCCCAACGGCGACTTCGACCGCTCCTTCAACCAGGGCCGGTTGCTGCAGGCCGCCATGGCGCTGGCCCGTGCGGCCGGCCCCGGCAAGCTGCCGGTGTTCCTGTCCAAGGTCTCCAACCACGTCATCACCAACCTCTCGGCCGAGCAGATGCTCACCTTCGCCGCCCGGATCTACGTCACGCCCCCGAGCAAGGTGCGCAACGCCGTGGCGACCGGTGGCTTCGGGATGACCTCCGACGGGCAGTCGATCGTCGAGCTCGGGTCGTCGGCCCGGGCCCTGTTCGCGGACATGCGCGACGGCAGCCTGCGCTGAGCCGTTAGCGTCCCCGCCATGAGCCTCGTCCGCCGCGCCCGCGCCGGAGACGTGCGTGCCATCCGCACCCTCGTCGAGCCGCTGACCGCCACCCGGGTGCTCGTCGCCAAGGACGCGGTCGCCTACTACGAGGCGCTGCAACAGTTCCAGGTCGTCGAGCACGAGGGGCGGGTCGTCGGCTGTGGCGCCCTGCACGTCATGTGGGAGGACCTCGCCGAGGTGCGCACCCTGGCCGTCGACCCGTCGATGACCGGGCACGGCATCGGCGGCGCGCTCCTTGAGGCCCTGCTCGACGACGCCCGCGACCTCGGGATCAAGCGCGTGTTCTGCCTGACCTTCGAGGTGGACTTCTTCGGCCGGCACGGGTTCGAGCCGATCGAGGGCCAGGCGGTCGAGCCCGAGGTCTACGCCGAGCTGCTGCGCTCCTACGACGAGGGCGTCGCCGAGTTCCTCGACCTCGAGCGGGTCAAGCCCAACACCCTGGGCAACACCCGCATGCTGCGCACCCTCTGAGTCGCCCGGCTCAGCGCCGGCGGCCGGGCTCGGCGGTCGAGGGCCCGACGTGTTCGCCCAGCCAGGCGACGAGGGGAGCCAGGGCTCGCCAGTCCGCGCGGACCCGGTCCAGCGTGCCGGCCGAGCACAACCACACCGGGTCTCCGTGCCGTCGCCGTGCCGTGAGGCTCTTGTGCCGCATCAGGTCCAGCCGCGGGTGGTCCCCCGCCACGCCACGCGGGCGGGTCCGAACCTGCTCGCCGCCGATGTCGAAGCCGTCGGCCGCCAGGGACGTGAGGATCCCGCGCAGCCGCTCACCGGCGTGGTCGTCGTCGACCCCTCGGCGCAGCCGATCGACCTGGTCCGGCGCCGGCCGGAAGACACCCCCGGCGGTGGCCAGGCCCCCGGCGCCCACCTCGACGTACCAGCCCATCCCGTCGGCGACCCGCACCACGGCGCCCTGGTGGTCCTTGTACGGCCGCTTGTCGTGCGAGAACCGCACGTCGCGCTGCGGCCGGTAGACGTGGGGCTCCCCGAACTCCCCGGCCAGCGCCTCCACGAGGAGGCTGACCGGCTCCCGCACGCTCACGGCATACCGGTCCTTGTTCCTGGCCCAGAAGTCCCTGCTGTTGTCGAGCTCGAGCTCGGTGTAGAAGCGGACAGCGTCGCGGGGGATGCCCTCGAAGACCATCCTTCGACTGTAGGAGGGTCAGCGGGTGGTCTGGTAGATCCGGCGGACGACGTCCTCGATGTCGGGCTCCTCGACGGACAGGTCACGGACCGTGGCCCGGGCGGAGACCGCCCCGAGCACCTCGGCGGCGGTGGTCACCTCCGCGTCGAAGGACAGCCGCTGGCGCAGGCCGCCGCCCTCGGCGCCGACCAGGGTGACCCCCGGTATGCCGTGCAGCTCGGCGGTCGGCTCGGTCAGGTCGACGACGAGGACGCGCTCGGCGCCGACGGTGGCGGCGAGCCCGGGCAGCGTGCCGTCGTACGCGAGCCGGCCGTGGTCGACGACGAGCACCCGGTCGCACAGCCGCTCGATGTCGCCCATGTCGTGGGTGGTCAGCAGCAGCGTGGTGCCGCGGGTCGCGCGCTCGTGGCGCAGGAACTCCCGCAGCCGCTGCTTGGACAGCACGTCCAGCCCGATGGTCGGCTCGTCGAGGATGAGCAGCTGGGGGGAGTGCAGCAGCGCGGCGGCGATCTCGGCGCGCATCCGCTGGCCGAGGGAGAGCTGGCGCACCGGGGTGTCGAGGGTGTCGGCCATCTCCAGCTGCTCGACCAGCTCGCCGGTGCGGTGGCGGGCCCGGGCGGGCTCGAGGCGGTGGATGGCCGCCAGGATGCTGAACGACTCGCGCAGCGGCAGGTCCCACCACAGCTGGGAGCGCTGGCCGAAGACGACACCGATGTGATGGGCGAGGGTGCGGCGCTCGCGGACCGGGTCCAGGCCGCAGGTGCGCACGGTGCCCGAGGACGGCACGAGGATGCCGGTGAGCATCTTGATCGTCGTGGACTTGCCCGCGCCGTTGGCGCCGATGTAGCCCACGGAGGCGCCGGGCTCGATGGCGAAGCTCATCGCGTCCACCGCGACGAGCTCGCTGCGGCCGGCTCGCCACCCCTTCTCGCGCCGGCGGAAGACGCGGGTCAGGTCCTGCAGGCTCACGATCGGGTCGGTCATCCGCCGCCTCCCTGGTAGTGCCGCGTGCCCCACCGCCACAGCAGCAGGGCCATGAGCCACACCCACGCGGCGGCCACCGGGGTCAGCCACGCCAGCCAGGTCGGCAGCCCGGCCGGCCCGGGCAGGCCGAGCACCGCCAGGGTCGGCAGGTAGGCGGTGAAGGCCACGGGGAAGAGGTAGCCGAAGACCAGCCTGAGCGGGGTGGGGAAGATCGAGGCCGGCTGGCTGGCGGCGTAGGAGCCGCCGTAGGTGAAGGAGTTGGTCAGCTCGGAGCCGTTGACGAGGAAGAACTGGAGCGACGCCGCGCAGACGAAGAGGCCGGCGAAGATGGCCGTGCCGAAGACGACGGCGACCACCAGCAGGGCGACCGTCGCAGGGTCCCAGGCGATCTCGTTCAGCGTCAGGCCGAGGCCGAGCGCGACAGCGGCCACCGCGATCCGGGTCAGCCGGCGCAGCGAGATCTCGCTGGTGACCAGCTGCGCCAGCAGCGGCAGCGGGCGCAGGTAGAACGCGTCGACGGTGCCGGCCCGGATGTAGGTCGGCAGGGTGTCAACGTGCCCGACGAGCAGGTCGGCCGCCGAGAAGGCCAAGTTGGACAGCCCGAACACCAGCAGGACCGCATGGAAGTCCAGCCCACCGAGGACGCGGACGTTGTGGAAGATGATCCACACCTCGGCCAGCTCGGTCAGGCCGACCAGCAGGCTGCTGACCAGGTCCAGCGCGAAGCCGGCACGGTAGGCCCGCTGGGAGCGCAGGCGGGAGGCGAGGACCGCGCGATAGGGGGTGAACCAGGTCGTCTCAGCCACCCTGCACCACCAGCTTCGCGTGCCCGGCGCGGGTCACGGCCCGGCCGGCCAGGCAGGTCACGGCCACCCACACCAGCTGCACGCCGACGGTACGCCACGCGTCGGAACCGCTGACGTGGCCGGACAGCACGTCGACCGGGGCCTGCAGGATCGAGGGGAACGGCGTCACGTCCGCGACCGCCTGCAACCAGTCCGGGAAGAGCCCGACCGGGACGTAGAGGCCGGCGAGGAAGCTGCTCACGATGGCGTAGAACATCCGCAGGCCGCGGGTGTCGAGCAGCCAGAAGCCCACGACGTTGACCGCGAACCGGCAGTAGAACGAGACCGTCACCCCCAACGCCACGCTGACCAGCCCCAAGGCGTAGGGCTGGACCTGGGTCGGCATCGTGAGCCCGACCGTGGCCGCCCCGATGAGGACGCTGGGCACGCCGCGGGGCAGGAACGTGAAGGCCGAGCGGCCCAGGTCCTCGGCCAGGTGGCACGTCTGCAGGTCCACCGGCCGGGTGAAGTCGACTGCCACGTCGCCGGTGCGGATGCGCTCCCCGATCTCGGCGACACCGGTCAGCGTCACCGCGCCGATCAGGCCCTGGGACAGGAAGACGTAGGCACTGACGCTGCCCTTGTCGTAGCCGGCCAGCGTGCCCCCGGCGCTGTCGACCGCGGCCAGGAGGATCGAGGCGCGGATGAAGCCGAACACCACGTTCGTGGCGAGGCCGGCGAACATCGCCAGGCGGTAGCTCGACTGCCGACGGAAGCCTGCGACCACCAGCCGCCACCAGACCCCCACCGACGCGCGCACAGTCGAGGGAACTTACTCGCGCGGCTCCGGGGCCGCAAGGACGCTCGGGTCTGGCGGTCAGGCGGGGAGGCGGAACCTGTTGCCGGACAACGGTTCCACGAGCCCGTCGGCCACCAGCGAGTCCAGGCAGCGGTCCCTCTGGGCGGGGTCGTCCGGCCACGCGGTGGCGAGCAGCTCGCCCTCGACGGGGCCGGTGGCCTCGCGCAGCACCCGCAGCAGGGCGCCGCGAGCCTGGCGGTCTGTGCCGTGCCAAGCCTGCCCGCGTCGGGCCGGTCCCTCGTATGCCGGGTGGCCGGACAGGCGCCAGGCGCACAGGTCCGCGACGGGGCAGTCCGCGCAGCGCGGCACGCGCGCGGTGCACGTGAGCGCCCCGAGCTCCATGACCCCGACGTTCCACGCACGGGCGCGGTCGGCGTCGGCGGGCAGGAGCGAGGTGGCCAGGTCCATCTCGGCCCGGGTCAACGACGGAGAGGCCTGCGCCCGCCCCTCGACCAGCCGGGCGAAGACCCGCCGCACGTTGGTGTCCACGACCGTCGCGTGGATCCCGAACCCGAAGCTGGCGACCGCTGCGGCGGTGTAGACGCCGACGCCGGGCAGGGCCAGCAGGTCCTCGTGGCTGCCGGGCACCTGCCCGTCGTGGCGCTCGACCATGGCCGTGGCGGCCGCGTGCAGCCGCAGGGCCCGGCGGGGGTAGCCCAGCCGGCCCCAGGCGCGCACGGCCTCACCCGGTGCCTCGCCGGCCAGGTCGGCAGGGGTGGGCCAGCGGGTCATCCAGGCGTGCCAGACCGGCTCCACCCGCACCACGGGCGTCTGCTGCAGCATCACCTCGGAGACGAACACGCCCCAGGGCGTGGCGTCGGCGGCGCGCCACGGCAGGTCGCGCTGCGCGACCGCATACCAGTCGAGCACGCGCTCGTGCAGGACGGAGGCGGGGACCGCGGTGGAGCTCACGACAGGGGAGGGCAGCTCAGACGTAGCGCTCGAGGATGCTGGACTCGGCCAGGCGCGACAGGCCCTCGCGGACCGCGCGGGCCCGGCCCTCCCCGACGCCGTCGACGGCCATGAGGTCCTCGAGGTTGGCGGCGAGCAGCTTCTGGAGGCTGTCGAAGTGGTCGACCAGCCGGTCGACGATGGCGCCCGGGAGGCGCGGCACCTTGGTCAGCAGGCGGTAGCCGCGGGGGCTCACCGCGGAGTCGAGCGCGTCGCCGACGATCGAGAAGCCGAGCGCCTTGGCCCCGGCGGCGAGGTCGAGCAGCTCGGTGGAGGACAGCTCGACCAGGTCCTCGAGGACCTCCTCGACGCTGCGCTCGGTCTTGGCCGAGGGCAGGTAGTCGCGGATGACGAGCTCGCGGTCGTTGCCCAGCCCGCCGGTGAGCTCGTCGAGCTGGAGCGTCAGCAGGCGGCCGTCGGTGCCGAGCTCGATGACGTAGCCGGCGATCTCGTCGCTGATCCGGCGCACCATCTCCAGGCGCTGCAGGACGCTGGCGACGTCGCGGACGGTGACGAGGTCCTCGATCTCCAGGGCCGAGAGGGTGCCGGTAACCTCGTCGAGGCGGGCCTTGTAGCGCTCCAGCGTCTGCAGGGCCTGGTTGGCCCGGGACAGGATGGCGCTGGAGTCCTCGAGCACGTGCCGGCGGTCGCCGATGTAGAGGGCGACGATCTGCATCGACTGGCTCACCGACACGACGGGGTAGCCGGTCTGCTTGGCGACGCGCTCGGCCGTGCGGTGGCGGGTGCCGGACTCGTTGGTCTCGATGGAGGGGTCGGGCACGAGCTGGGTGGCGGCCCGCAGGATGCGGGTGCCCTCGCGGTCGAGGACGATCGCGCCGTCCATCTTGGCCAGCTCGCGCAGCCGGGTGCTGGAGAACTCGACGTCGAGGGGGAAGCCTCCGGTGGACAGCGCCTCGACGGTGCGGTCGTGGCCGAGCACGATGAGCGCGCCGGTGCGGCCGCGCAGGATGCGCTCGAGGCCGTCGCGCAGCTCGGTGCCCGGAGCCACCGCGGCCAGCGTGGCGCGCAGCAACTCGTCGTCGCTTCGTTCCACGATGATCGAGGTCTCCTTGTGTGCCAGGTGGGCCCCTATCAGCCCTGCTCCGGCGCAGTCTAACGGCCCGGGACCTGCGGGGAGGTGAGGTGACCGTCCCTTGACTCGCGTGTCAGTGGCGAGAGGCTGTCGCCTGCTGGACCGCGGAGAACACGTCGCCCACCTCCAGCACCCTCAGCCCCTCCGGCATCGCGCCGGACCCGAGCACGCCGGTCGGGACGATCGCGGTGCGGAAGCCCAGTCGGGCCGCCTCGGCGAGCCGCCGGGGGATGCCGGTGACCGGGCGGATCTCGCCGGCCAGGCCGACCTCGCCCATGGCCACCGTGCCCTGGGGCAGGGCACGGTCCTGCACCGAGCTCGCCACCGCCAGGGCGACGGCGAGGTCGGCGGCCGGCTCGGTCAGCCGCACGCCGCCGACCGTGGAGAGGTAGGTGTCGGCCTTGCTCAGCGGCACCCCCGCCCGCCGGTCGAGCACCGCCAGGATCATGCCGACCCGGGCACTGTCGAGGCCACTGGTCGCCCGGCGGGGCGAGGGGATCTGGGTGGGTGCGACCAGCGACTGGACCTCGGTGAGCAGGGGGCGGCGCCCCTCCAGGGTGACCGTGACGCAGGTGCCCGGCACCACGAGGTTGCGGTTGGACAGGAACAGCCCGCTGGGGTCGGGCAGGCCGACGATGCCGACGTCGGACAGGTCGAAGCAGCCGACCTCGTCGGTCGGGCCGTAGCGGTTCTTGACCGCCCGCACCAGCCGCAGCCGGGAGTGCCGGTCGCCCTCGAACTGCACCACGACGTCGACGAGGTGCTCGAGCACCCGCGGCCCGGCGATCGAGCCGTCCTTGGTGACGTGGCCGACCAGCAGCATGGCGATGCCGCGGGACTTGGCGGCGGCGATGAGCGAGCCGGTCACCTCACGCACCTGGGAGACGTTGCCGGCCGAGCCCTCGACCTCACCGCTGGAGATGGTCTGGACCGAGTCGACGATGACCAGGTCGGGCGAGAGCTGCTGGATCTGGCCCAGCACGGTGGCCAGGTCGGTCTCGGAGGCGAGGTAGAGCGACTTGGCCATGGCCTCGATGCGCTCGGCCCGCATGCGCACCTGCGCGGCGGACTCCTCGCCGCTGACGTAGAGCACGGTGGCGCCCTCGCGGGCCGCCCGCGCGGCCACGTCGAGCAGCAGGGTGGACTTGCCGATGCCCGGCTCGCCGGCGACGAGGACGACGGCGCCGGGCACGATGCCGCCGCCGAGGACCCGGTCGAACTCCCCGACGCCGGTGCTGCGGGCCTGGGCACGGCGCACGTCGACGTCGCCGATGGGCAGGGCCGGGCGCTCGACGACCGCGGCCGCGGTGGTCCGCACGGCGACGGCGCCGACCTCGCTCACGGTGCCCCACGCCTGGCACTCCCCGCAGCGGCCGACCCACTTGATCGCGGTCCAGCCGCACTCGGAGCACTTGTAGCTGGGCTTGGTCCCTGCCTTCGAAGCCATGCCGCAGACCGTAGGCGAGTCCACCGACACAGGCCGACGACACCCCGCCCCGGGGGCCGTCAGTCGAAGCGGCGCCACCACAGGTTGACGGCGTAGTCGACCGAGCGTCCCTCGTGCTCGGCGAGGATGCCCTCGGCCACGGTAGGTGCGAACTCGATGCGGACGACCGCCTCGAAGTCCTCCCGGGACTCCATCTCCCACCGGATGTCGACCTGCTCGCGCTGCCAGCCGCGCCGCGCCCAGAACCGCTCGACCGCGACCGGGTCGTAGGCCGGCATCGCCCGCCGGAACCAGCCGCCGAAGGTCGAGCGGGTCGCGTCGTTGTCGACGACGAAGGCCGTGCCGCCCGGGGCGAGCACCCGCTCCAGCTCGGCCAGGCCGGGCTCGCAGCCAGGGCCGAAGAAGTACGCCCAGCGCGCGTGGGCCACGTCCACCGAGGCGTCGGCCAGGGGCAGGGCCTGGGCCGCGCCCTCCAGCACCTGCACGTTGCCCAGCCCGAGACCGACCACCCGCAGCCGGGCCAGCTCCACCAGCGGGTCGTAGGGCTCGACGCCCACCACCGAGGCCGCGTCGGCCGCGAACCGGGGCAGGTGGAACCCGCTGCCGCACCCCACGTCGGCGAGCCGCTGCCCGGACCAGTCGTGGACGGCCCGCATCGCCGCCTCGATCGCCCCGTCCGGGTCGACCGCGCGGTTCTCGACCTCGTAGACGTCCGGGGAGTCCCAGATGTTGGGGCTCGGGATGGCGTGGTCGCCGGCAGCCGGCGAGGACGGGTCGGGCACGGAGGGACCTCAGATCACTTGTCGCGCTTGGCCTTCGACGGCTTCTTGGCCGCCTTGACGGGCTTGACCGGCGTGCTGTCCTTGGTGGCGCGGTGCTGCTCCTGGGCCGCCAGGGTCGCCGGGTGGACCAGCAGCGGCAGCAGGGTCCGCGAGCCCTTGGACCGCGCGGCCTTCACGGTCGCGAGGTGGGCCTCGCAGCGGACGACCAGCACGTCATACGCCGCCTGTCCCATGAGCTCGACGAGCTCGCCGCGGTTGCTGCGGTAGACCGGCTCCCTGCCCACGTGCGCCTCGGGGTTGCCCGAGCAGTACCAGTCGAGGTCGTGGCCGCCGGGGCCCCAGCCGCGCCGGTCGTACTCCGCGATCGAGACCTCGAGGTAGGAGGTCTCGTCCGGCAGCTCGACGGTGCGGTAGGTGCGGCGGATCGGCAGCTGCCAGCACACGTCGGGCTTGACGGTGTGGGGTTCCAGGCCCTGGCGGACCGCGTGCTGGTGCAGCGCGCAGCCGTCGCCGGCGGGGAAGCCGGGGCGGTTGAGGAAGATGCAGGCGCCGTCGACGACCCGCGTCTTGAGGTCCCCGTCCTCCTTCTCGGTCCACTTCCCGTCCTGGCCGAGGTCGTGCATCTGCCACTCGTCCGGGCCCAGCTCGGCCACCGCCGCCCTGACCCGCCGCATGTCGTCCTTGTCGGTGAAGTGGGCGCCCAGCGTGCAGCAGCCGTCGTCCGGCCGGTCGGCGTAGATGCCCTGGCACCCGTTGCCGTAGATGCACGTCCACGAGGACGTCAGCCAGGTCAGGTCGCAGCGGAAGCGCTGGCCGGGCTCGGAGGGGTCGGTGAACTCGACCCAGGTGCGGGGGATGTCGAGCGGGGTCTCGGGCACCCGCCCAGCCTAGGCGCCCCGAGGGGGATCCCGACCCCAGCCGTATGCCGTGCCGGTCACCTCCGCGCCCCACTCGCCGTGATGGGGTGGTATCGGCTCGCCATGCCATAGCCTCGTCACCATGCGGCTCGGCGTGATCGACGTGGGTTCCAACACCGTGCACCTGCTCGTCGTCGACGCCCACGTCGGCGCCCAGCCCCTGCCGGCCTACTCGCACAAGATCGAGCTGCGCCTCTCGGAGTACGTCGAGGACGACGGCCACATCGCCACCGCGGGCGCGGACCGGCTGGTGGAGTTCGTGCGCGAGTGCCTCGTCATCGCCGAGGACCACGGGGTCGAGGACCTGCTCGCCTTCGCCACGAGCGCCATCCGGGAGGCGCCGAACGGCGAGGCCGTCCTGGAGCAGGTGCGGACCGAGACCGGCACCGAGCTGCAGGTGCTCTCCGGCCGTGACGAGGCGAGGCTGACCTTCCTGGCGGTGCGCCGCTGGTTCGGCTGGTCCAGCGGCCACCTCGTCGTCGTCGACATCGGCGGCGGCTCCCTCGAGCTGGCGGCCGGGCTGGACGAGGACCCCGACGCCGCGGTCAGCCTGCCGCTCGGGGCCGGCCGGCTCACCCGGGACCACCTCGCCGCGGACCCGCCGGACCCGGACGAGGTCCGCGCCCTGCGCGCCCGCATCCGCGCGGACATCGCCCGCAGCCTGCGCGAGCTGACCAAGACGGGGGCGCCCCACCGGGCCGTCGGCACGAGCAAGACCATGCGCTCGCTGGCCCGCGTCCTCGGCGCTGCGCCGAGCGGCGAAGGCCCTTATGTCCCAAGGGTCCTCGAGCGCGAGCCGCTCACCGCCCTGATGCCCGAGCTCGCGTCGATGACCCACGCCGAGCGTGCGGACCTGCCGGGGGTGTCGACCTCACGGGCCCCCCAGCTGCTCGCCGGCGCGCTCGTGGCCGAGGCGGCCATGGACCTGCTGGGCCTCGACCGGCTCGAGATCTGCCCCTGGGCGCTGCGCGAGGGCATCATCCTGCGCCGGCTCGACTGGATCACCGGCGACTGAGCGCCGGCCGCCCCTCGTTAGGCTCGACGACATGTCCGCCGCCGTGCAGGTCCCCGGGGCCCGGGTCGCCCTGTCGACCGCCTCGGTCTACCCCGACAGCTGCGCCGCGGCCTTCGACCTCGCCGAGCGGCTCGGCTACGACGGCGTCGAGGTGATGGTCCAGACCGACCCGGTCTCGCAGGAGTCCGGGGCGCTGAGCGCCCTGGCCGAGCTGCACGGCATACCGGTGGTGTCGGTGCACGCGCCCACCCTCCTGCTGACCCAACGGGTCTGGGGCCCCGATGCGTGGACCAAGGTGGACAACTCGATCCGCCTCGCCCAGGAGGTCGGCGCCGGCACAGTGGTGCTGCACCCGCCGTTCCGCTGGCAGAAGGACTACGCCGCCGAGTTCATCGATGGCGTCGCGCTGCGCGAGCACGAGAGCGGCATCCGGCTGGCCGTGGAGAACATGTTCCCGTGGCGCGCCCGCGGCCGGGAGCTGCTGGCCTACCTGCCGCACTGGGATCCCGTCGCACAGCCCTACGACCACGTCACCCTCGACCTGTCCCACACCGCCACTTCGGGCTCGGACGCCCTTGCCATGGCCGAGGCGCTCGGGCACCGCCTGGCCCACATCCACCTCGCCGACGGGCGCGGCTCGGCGATGGATGAGCACCTCGTGCCCGGGCGGGGCACCCAGCCGTGTGCCGAGCTGCTCGAAAGACTTGCGGCACAACACTTCTCGGGTTCCATCGTCGTCGAGGTCGGCACCCGCCGGCTGAGCGAGGAGGAGCGCGAGGTGGACCTGGCCGAGGCGCTGGCGTTCGCCCGCCTGCACCTCGCGGCGGCCCGGGTATGAGCCCGCGCGGCCGCCGCCCGGCCGGGGAGGACACCCGCGCCGTCATCCTCTCCGCGGCACGGGAGGAGTTCGCCGCCAAGGGGTATGACGCGAGCTCGATGCGTGCCATCGCCCGCTCGGCCGGCGTGGACCCGGCGCTGGTGCACCACTACTTCGAGGGCAAGCCGGGGCTGTTCGCGGAGACGATGGACCTGCCGGTGCGCCCGGCCCAGGTCGTCGCCGCGCTGCTCGAGGGCCCGCGCGAGCAGATCGGCGAGCGCGTCGTGCGCACCTTCTTCGGCATCTGGGACTCCCCGGAGGGGCGGCAGCGGCTCGTGGCGCTGATCCGCTCGGCGGTCAGCCACGAGGTGGCCGCCCGGATGCTGCGCGAGTTCCTGGCCCGGGAGGTCTTCGGCCGGGTGGCCGCCGAGCTCGGCGTGCCCGACCCGCAGATGCGGGCCGCGCTCGCGGTCTCCCAGATGATCGGCGTGGCGCTGCTGCGCTACGTCATGGAGCTCGAGCCGATGGCCTCGGCGACGCCCGCGCAGCTCCTCGACCAGCTCGCGCCGACGCTCCAGCGCTACCTCGCCGGCTGAGCGCCCCACGCCGCACCGCGGCCGCCGCCAGGCGGCGAAAACCTGACCCAGGACCCTTGTGTCGGCGTCGCCGTCGACCTATATTTCATCACGTGATGAATAACCAGTCCGGACCCGCCGTCGTCGTCGACGCGCTGCGGGTGGTGCGGGGGGAGCGCGAGGTGCTGCCGGGCATCTCGCTGACCGTCCCCCGGGGTCAGGTGGTCGGGCTGCTCGGGCCGAGCGGCGGCGGCAAGACCACCCTCATGCGCTCCATCGTGGGGGTGCAGGTCGTCCAGGGCGGGGTCGTCAGCGTGTTCGGCGAGCCGGCCGGGTCGCCGGGGCTGCGGGCGCGCGTCGGCTACATGACCCAGGACGCCAGCGTCTACTCCGACCTGACCGTGCGCCAGAACCTCAGCTACTTCGCCGCCGTCGCCCGTGTCCCGCGGGACCGCATCGACCAGGTGATCGCCGAGGTCGACCTGGCCGACCACGCCGACCGCCGGGTGGACCGGCTCTCCGGCGGGCAGCGCTCGCGGGTCTCCCTGGCCGCCACCCTGGTCGGTGACCCCGAGCTGCTCGTCCTCGACGAGCCCACCGTCGGGCTCGACCCGGTGCTGCGGCGCGACCTGTGGGAGCTGTTCCACCGGCTCTCCGCCGGCGGGCGCACCCTGCTGGTCTCCAGCCACGTCATGGACGAGGCGACCCGCTGCGACCGGCTGCTGCTCCTGCGCGACGGGCGCATCCTCGCCGACGAGAGCCCCGACGGGCTGCTGGCCCGCACCGGTGCCGCGGACGCCGAGCAGGCGTTCCTGGCCCTCATCGACGCGGAGGTGCGCGCATGAACGCCCGCCTGACCCTTGCCACTGCCGCGCGCGTGCTGCGGCAGGTGCGCTCCGACCACCGCACCCTGGCGCTGCTCATGGTGGTGCCGTGCGTGCTGATCGGCCTGCTCGCCTGGATCTTCCAGAACACCCCCGTCTTCGACCACATCGGTGCGCCGCTGCTCGGGGTCTTCCCGTTCGTCGTGATGTTCCTCGTGACCAGCGTGACCACGCTGCGCGAGCGCTCGACCGGCACGCTGGAGCGGCTGCTGTCCACGCCGCTGGGCAAGGGCGACTTCCTCGCCGGCTACGCCCTCGCCTTCGGCCTGCTGTCGGTCGTCCAGGCCCTGGTGGCCACGGGGTTCGCCGTGTGGGTGTGCGGCCTGGACGTCGCCGGGCCGGCCGGGCTGCTCGTGGTCGTGGCCGTCGCCGACGCCGTGCTCGGCACCGCCACCGGGCTGTTCTTCAGCGCGTTCGCCCGGACCGAGTTCCAGGCGGTGCAGTTCATGCCGGCGGTCGTGCTGCCGCAGTTCCTGCTGTGCGGCCTGCTCGTCGCCCGCGACCAGCTGCCCGCAGCGCTGCAGCCCGTCTCGGACGTGCTGCCGCTGTCCTACGCCGTCGACGCGATGCGCACGCTGACCACGTCGGCGGACGCCGCCGCGGACGTCGCCGGCGACGTCGCGATCATCGTCGCGTTCATCCTCGGCGCCATCACGCTGGGCTCCCTGACCCTGCGCCGGCGGACACCGTGACCGGGGCCACCTCCGGAGGGCACTAGCCTGTGCGCTGGCGGAGCGCCCACCAGGCGCCCGCCGGCAGACGGCGAGGACCCTCGCCGGTGGAGAGCAAGAGAAGGACGACGATCGTGGTGGATGCCAGCGCGGTGCTGCGCCAGGGACTGCTGCAGCTCAGCAAGAGCGACCAGGTCCGCAACATCATCGAGAACGCGCCGGTCAGCCGAGGCGTCGTGCGACGCTTCGTGCCCGGTGACGCGACCGGCGACGCGGTACGCGCGGCCGGGGACCTGGCCGCCACCGGCCGGCTGACGACGATCGACTACCTGGGTGAGGACACGCTGGACCTCGCGCAGGCGCAGGCGACCCGCGACGCCTACCTCACCCTGCTGCGTGCGCTGGCGGACGCCGGCCTGACCCAAGGCGGCAGGTCCGAGGTCAGCGTCAAGCTCAGCGCCGTCGGCCAGTACCTCCCCGGTGAGGGGGAGAAGGTCGCGCTCGAGCACGCCCGCGAGATCTGCGAGGCCGCGGCCGCCGCCGGCACCACGGTCACCCTGGACATGGAGGACCACACCACCACCGACTCGACCCTGGAGGTGCTGCGCGAGCTGCGCCAGGACTTCCCGTGGGTCGGCGCCGTGCTCCAGGCCTACCTGCGCCGCACCGAGGCCGACTGCCGCGACCTGGCGTCGGCGGGCAGCCGGGTCCGGCTGTGCAAGGGCGCCTACAAGGAGCCCGAGTCGGTCGCCTTCCAGGCCAAGGAGGACGTCGACAAGTCCTATGTCCGGTGCCTGAAGGTGCTCATGGCCGGCGAGGGCTACCCGATGGTCGCCAGCCACGACCCGCGCCTGGTCGAGATCGCCGGCGCGCTCGCGGCCAAGCACGACCGCGCCGCGGACTCCTTCGAGTACCAGATGCTCTACGGCATCCGCCCCGAGGAGCAGCGCCGCATCGCCGACCGCGGGGACCAGATGCGCGTCTACATCCCCTACGGCGAGGAGTGGTACGGCTACCTCATGCGCCGGATGGCGGAACGTCCCGCCAACACGATGTTCTTCCTGCGAGGCTTGGCGACCAAGGGCTGACGTCACGGGTCGGCCGCTGACGGCTGACCACCCGGTCCCGGTGTCGAGGGGCGCAGGCACCGGGACGGACGAGGGAGGACCAGATGGGCACGCTCGCGATCTTCGGCGCCGGGGTCATGGGCGAGACCCTGCTCTCCGGCCTGGTCCGGGCCGGCCGCGACGCGACGGACCTCGTCGTCACCGAGCGGCGCGAGGACCGGGCCGCGGAGCTGCGGGCGAAGTACGGCGTGCGCACGATGGGCAACGCCGAGGCCGCCGCGGTCGCCGACACCCTCGTCCTCGTGGTCAAGCCCCAGGACATGGCGGGCCTGCTCGAGGAGATCCGCGACCACCTCACCCCCGGTGCCCTGGTCGTCAGCCTGGCCGCCGGGATCACCACGGCATACCTGCAGGAGCGGCTGCCCGAGGGGACGCCGGTCGTTCGCGTCATGCCCAACACCCCGGCCCTGGTCGACCAGGGGATGGCGGCGATCAGCCCCGGCAGCCACTGCGACGAGGCACACCTCGCCGAGGCCGAGCAGCTGCTGCGCTCCTGCGGCAAGGTCCTGCGCGTGCCCGAGAAGCACCAGGACGCGGTCACCGCGATCAGCGGCTCCGGGCCGGCCTACATCTTCTACGTCGTCGAGGCCATGATCGAGGCCGGCGTGCTGCTCGGGATGCCGCGCAGCACCTCCACCGAGCTGGTCGTGCAGACTCTCTACGGCGCCGCGACGATGCTCAAGGAGACCGGTCAGCACCCGACCGTGCTGCGCGAGCAGGTCTCCAGCCCCGGTGGCACCACCATGGCCGCGCTGCGCCAGCTCGACGACCACAAGGTCCGCGCCGCCTTCCTCACCGCCATGGAGGCGGCCGCCGCGCGCTCGGCCCAGCTGGCCTCCGGCAACGACTGAGCGCGGCGGCACGGCCCGCGAAACTCGATCGCCCGCAAGGCGTCCGGCGTGTGAGGCTCTGGCATGACCACGATCGACGTCCGACCCGTCACCCCCGCCGACTGGCGCGCCTACCGCGACGTCCGCCTGGCGATGCTGCTCGACGCCCCCTGGGCCTTCGGGTCGACCCACGCCGACGCGCTCACGATCGACGACGACGGCTGGCGGGAGCGGGTGTCGACCGCGCGCTACTGGCTGGCCTGGTGCGGCGGGGACCCGGTGGGGTCGATCTGCCTGTCGGACCTGCTCGCCGAGGACCCCGACGAGGCCAACGTCTTCGGGATGTGGGTCGACCCGAGCGTGCGCGGCCGCTCCGTCGGCGCGCGCCTCGTCCAGGCCGCCCTGGAGCAGGCGCGGGAGGACGGCAAGAAACGGGTGGTCCTGCACGTGGTCGACAGCAACCCGCGGGCCCGCCGGCTCTACGAGCGGCTGGGTTTCGCCGCGACGGGGCGCACCGAGCCCTACCCGCACGACCCCGACGTGCTCGAGGTGGAGATGGTCTGCGCCCTGTGATTCCACCGCGTTTCGCATGAACGGCAGGGGAGTTCGCGGTGAACTCCGACCGCCCACCCATCGCGTCCGGGGCGCGTCCATGGGATCGTGTCGTCATGTCGGACATCACCGTGCGCACCCTCAGCGAAGACGACTGGCAGACCTATCGCCGGGTCCGCCTGGCCGCCCTCGAGGAGTCGCCGGAGGCGTTCGTCGCCACCCACGAGCAGGAGTCCGGCTACGACGAGGACTTCTGGCGGCAGCGGATGCGCCGCTCGAGCCGCATCCTCGCCGAGCGCGACGGGACGGTCGTCGGCGTCGTGAGCGTGGGCTCCTCCTCGGAAGAGCGCGAGGACGTCGCTGAGCTGTTCGGCCTGTGGGTCACGCCCCAGGACCGCGGCTCCGGCGTGGCATGGAAGCTCGTCCAGGCCGGCGCCGACCAGGCCCGGGTCGAGGGCAAGGAGCACCTCGTCTACTGGGTGGGCACCGACAACGGCCGGGGCGTGGCCTTCGCCAGCAGCTTCGGCTTCCGCACCACCGACTACCGCCGCCCGATGCGCGTGGTGAGCGAGGAGGAGGGCGACGAGGAGATGGCCATGGTGCTGCCCCTGGTCGCCGACCCCGGTTCGGTCCCCAGCCCCTGGCTGCGGTGAGCCTGCCCGGTATGCCGCGTCGCCGGCATACCGGGCAGCCTCACCTCACGGGCGGGAGGCGAGGCGCTCCAGCAGCTCGGTCGGCCCGCTGACGATCAGCGTGTGGTGGGCGGTCACCTTGGTCTCCGGCACCGCGTGGGTGAAGTCCTCGCCGGGGGCCTTGACCCCGACGACGGTCACGCCGTACTTGCTGCGGATCTGGCTCTGGGCGAGGGTGAAGCCGACCGTCTCGCGCGGCGGGGCCATCTTGACGATGGCGTAGCCGTCGTCGAACTCGATGTAGTCCAGCAGCTTGCCGTTGACGAGGTGGGCCACCCGCCGGCCGGAGTCGGCCTCGGGGCGGATGACGTGGTGGACGCCGATGCGCGTGAGGATCCGGGCGTGCTCGGCGCTGATGGCCTTGGCCCACACCGAGGGGACGCCCGCGTCGACGAGGTTGGCGCAGGCCAGGATCGAGGCCTCGACCGAGCTGCCGATGCCGACCACGGCGATCCGGAAGCTGCCGGCCCGGGTGGACTCGATGGCGGCCGGGTGCGAGGCGTCGCCGACGACGACCTTGCCCACCGTGCCGGTGTACTGCTCGGCCACGGCCGGGTCCTTCTCGACCACGAGGACCTTGTGGCCCAGCCGGTGGAGCTCCACCGCCGCCGCGGCGCCGAAGCGGCCCAGGCCGATCACGAGGACGTCCTCGTCGTAGAGCCTGTTGCGTGCCATGGGTCTTGTCCGCCTCCGTGGTCGGTGATGCGATGCACACCCCCGGGAGGGGCCTGCTGCCGGTAGCGTGCCAGTCATGCCCACACAGGCGCGCGTGATCTGGGACCAGAGTTTCACGGCATACGACTTCGGCGCCTCCCACCCCATGAACCCGCTGCGCCTCGAGCTGACCGCCCGGCTCTGTGACGCCTTCGGCCTGTTCGGCAAGCCCGGGATCGAGGTGGTCAACCCCCCGGTCGCCGACGACGAACTGCTGCTCACCGTGCACGACGCCGCCTACGTCGAGGCGGTGCACCGCGCCTCGGCCGACCCCCGTTCGGCGGACCTGTCCCGCGGGCTCGGGACCGAGGACGACCCGGCGTTCGCCGGGATGCACGAGAGCAGCGCCCGGGTCGTGGCCGGCTCGGTCGAGCTCGCCCGGTCGGTGTGGCGGGCGGAGACCGCGCACGGGGTGAACTTCTGCGGCGGGCTGCACCACGCCATGCCCGGCAACGCCTCCGGCTTCTGCATCTACAACGACGCGGCCGTGGCGATCCAGTGGCTGCTCGACCACGGCGCCGAGCGGGTGGCCTACGTCGACGTCGACGTGCACCACGGCGACGGCGTGGAGCGGGTGTTCTGGAACGACCCGCGCGTGCTGACCATCTCGCTGCACGAGAGCGGCCGGATGCTCTTCCCCGGCACCGGCTTCCCCACCGACATCGGCGGCCCGGCGGCCGAGGGCAGCGCGGTCAACGTGGCGCTGCCCCCGGGCACCGGCGACGCCGCCTGGCTGCGGGCGTTCCACGCGGTGGTGCCTCCGCTGCTGCGCGCCTTTCGCCCGCAGGTGCTGGTCAGCCAGCACGGCTGCGACTCCCACTTCCTGGACCCGCTGGCGCACCTGGCCCTGTCGGTGGACGCGCAGCGGACCTCCTACGAGAGCCTGCACCGCCTGGCGCACTCCGAGTGCGACGGCCGGTGGGTGGCGCTGGGCGGTGGGGGCTACGAGCTCGTCGACGTGGTGCCCCGGGCGTGGACCCACCTGACCGCGATCGCCGCGCACCAGCCGATCCCGCTGGACGCCGAGGTGCCCGAGGACTGGCGCGAGCACGTGCGGATGGAGTACGGCCGGGTCGCGCCGATGCACATGGGTGACGGCGTCGCCGAGGGTGGTGCCATGTGGTGGCGCTCGTGGGAGGTCGGCTACGACCCCGAGGACCCGGTGGACCAGGCCGTGATGGCGACCCGCAAGGCGGTCTTCCCCCTGCACGGCCTCGACGTCTACTTCGACTGATCCCGCGGCTGCGGGCCGCCATCGTCAGCGGCGGCGGGTCGCCTGGCGCACCTGCCCCAGGTCCCCTCGGCGCGTCCGACGGGGAGCGCCGGTGGGGGAGGTTGACAACATATCGGTGCAATACCGGCGTGTCGGGTGGACAAGGGCCGGATATACGCTCCAAGTCGCTTCCCACGAGTCACACCAGCCCCTATCGTGACTGGTGCATTGACGGGAAGGGTCGCCGGCGAGCCGGGCGGCGGCATCGCCCCGTCCCGAGGATCGAGGTCCACGATGGCTACTGAGCGCCAGCTCTCCGAGGTGCGGTTCCTGACCGTCGCCGAGGTCGCCTCGATCATGCGCGTGTCGAAGATGACCGTCTACCGCCTGGTCCACGGCGGTGAGCTGCCCGCGGTCCGCGTGGGTCGTTCTTTCCGGGTGCCGGAGGACGCGGTCCACGAGTACCTGCGGACTTCATACATCGACACCGCGTGAGCGTGAGCACGCGACAGGAGTGGGGCGGGCCGGACCAGATCCGGCCCGCCCCACCTGCGTCCGGGGAGGCAGCACGGGGGCTGGCGGGGGGCAGCACGGGCTGCCCGGTCCTGACGGCCTGGCCCGGACCGTGCGGGGGCTGGCGGGGGTGGGGAGGCAGCACGGGGGCTGCCCGGCCGGACCCCGGACAGCCCCCGTGGTCGGGGGGAGCGCTCACGCGCCTGAGGTCAGCGGCTGTCGACCGCGGTGACGGCGACCTTGACGTTCGCGCCGGTGTAGAGCTGGCTCAGGACGTAGACCGTGCCTGGCGGGATGGTCGCCGACTCGTCGGCCGATGCCGTGGCCGACGAGCCGGTCAGCTGGCACGCGCTGTCCAGGAAGTAGAGATCCAGGTCCCACCCGGCCGGGTTGTCGCTGGTCCCCTTCACCGTGACCGAGTGCAGCCCGTCACCGAAGCCCGACGGCAGCTTGCTCACCCAGCCGTCTGCACCTTGGGAGGCCGGCGGGAAGGTGCACGCGGTGTTCATCTCGGTCCCGGTGACGCCGAAGACGTTCTGCAGGCCGGTCGGGTCCCCGGCGGCCGGGTTGTTGGCCACGATCGTGCCCGAGTCGGTGAACGGCGGGTCGGTCGCGACCGACCCGTTGGCCACGGTGGCGCCGGAGCCGAACACCTCGACGTCGGCGACCTGGGCATACGTCGTGGTGTCGCCCTGGACCGAGTCGATGAAGAACCGCACATAGCCGGCCTTGACCGGCTTGGCCAGGGTGAACGTGGTGAAGTTCAGGTCCGGCGCGGTCGGCCGCGGGGTCTGGTAGCCGAACGAGCCGGTCCGTGCCGTCGTCCAGGTGACGCCGTCGGTGGAGGTCTGCACCGTGAAGTCCTTCAGCGCCGCGAAGCGTGAGGCGTTGGTGGCCTTGTAGGCGCTGATCCGCACCGAGGAGACCGTCGCCGGCGCCGCCAGCTTGACGGTCGCCCGCTGGTCGGGGCCCGCGTTGTATGCCGTGCCGGAGTCAGCGGTCGACCACACCGAGGCGGCGGTGTCGTCGAAGGCGAACCTCGCGGGGCTGCCCGGGTCCTCGCTGGAGGCCGAGAGCACCTGAGCCCCCGCGGACGTCGAGGCGAGGTTGGGGGCCAACGAGATCGTCCGGCTGGCCTTCTGCCCCGCGGTGACGGTGAAGCCCTCGATCGTCTGCACGCCGAAGCCGGGAGCCTGGATCGTCAGCGGGTAGGTCCCCGAGACGGCCTTGACGGTGAACCCGCCGGTGGACCCGGTCCGGCCGAGCGGGGTGACCCGTGCCTCGAACCGGCCGAGGATGACCTTGGCCCCGGGGATCTTCTGCCCGGTGGTGGCGTTGACCAGGGTCAATGCCACCGTGCCGTTGCGCGAAGCCGCCGGGTGGTCGAAGGCCGGCGTCGGGTCGACGTCGTCGCCGGTGTCGGAGGCAGCCGACGCACCCGCCCCGCGCTTGGCGAACACCGACCAGATCAGATCGGTGTCGTCGCCGTGGTACCGGTCGAGGTCGGCGGCGAGGATGCCGTCGCGGGCGTCGAGGAACGAGGGGTCCGGCGCGGTCAGCGGCATGCCGTCGGTGACGATGCGCGCCGCGACCTCCCCGCCCTTGGCGGCGCCGTACCTCGCGACGAGCGCCTTGCGCAGGTCCCACAGCGTGGCGGTCCAGATCTCGCCGTCGGCGTGGACCTCCGGGCCGGGCAGGTCGTAGCCGATGTCGCCGAACGTGGTCGGGTTGTGGTCGTAGTCCCAGTTGCGGATGCCCCGCGTCGTGTTGCCGGTGACGTACTGCCCGACGACCGGCTTGCTCATCAGCCCGGCGCCGAAGCCGTGGTTGAGGGCGTACCAGTCCGACCAGCCCTCGCCCATCGAGCCTGACTGCTGCGAGCCGAGTGCCGACCCGCCGGCGACGTAGCGGTTGGACAGGCCGTGGGTGTACTCGTGCTGGATGACGGACATGTCGAAGCTGCCGTCGGCGTAGGGCCCCTCGAACGCGTCGTTGATCGGCTCCCACAGGAACATCCCGCTCCAGGGCGGGATGCCGTCGTCGAGGGTGAGCATGTAGGCGTTGTCGCGGCCGGTGTAGGTCGGCGACCCTCCGCTGGCCGCGCCGGCCTGGGCCAGGCCGAGGACCGGGTCACCGCCCATGCCGCCGTTGCCGCCGTTGTCGACCTGGAAGTTGCCGGCCGACTCGGTGAAGCCGTAGCCGTAGTACTCGTCGTGGATCCGGTTGTGCTGGAAGAACAGGTTGGTCGCCGCCGGGTCGAGGTCCTGCGCGTAGGAAGGCGGCACCGTCGCGCCGCTCGTGGCCTTCCACTGGTTGGTGTAGGCGTAGCTGAAGTTGCCGGTCGGCGAGACCGGGCGCGGGCCCTGGTCGGCCGGCACCTCGAAGTTGCTCCAGTTGGCGTAGCTGTCGGCGTTGTTGCCCAGCGTCGTGACGCCGGTTCCGAGCAGCCCGGTCGGGTCGACCCAGCCCTTGGGCGACGCGGCTGTCGGGCCGAAGGACTGCTGCCGTGGCTGGCCGCCGGCGGGCGCCCCCGGGTAGTTGTCGTAGACCGTGCCCTGCGGGTCGGACTCGTGGTCGACGACGGAGGCCCGGTAGAGCGTCTCGCCGGTGGCGGCGTCGAGGATGACCTCCCAAGCCTGGTCGAGGTCCTTCACGAAATAGACCTTGTATGCCGCGACGGCACCCGAGCGGGTGCCGAAGGTGACCTTCTTGACGTAGGAGGGACCGGCGAACGGGCCACGGGCGAAGCGGGTGTAGCCGGCCTGAGTGCCATCCAGCGACGGCACGAACGCGACCCCCTTGGCCAGCGCGCCGCTGGCCTTGAGCAGAGCCTCGGTGGGGGACAGCGACCACGACCCGGTCAGACCTGTCCCGGGCGTCGGGTCACCGGCGTAGGAGAGGACCCTGCCGTCGCTGGTGACCGCGACGTTGAGGCGGCTGCCGCGCGCGGCCGGCACCCCGTCATACACCTGGACGAAGTCCACGACGTGCGTGCCGGTGACCGGCAGCTCGTGGTCGCGGACGACGGCGAGCGAGGCGACCTGCGCCGCGGTCAGGCCGAAGGCCGACGGGTGCGCGGCGAGGAACGCCCGGGCGACGTCGACGGGGCTGCCGCTGCGCGGCGCCGTGAGGTAGCCGTCGGCCTTGCGCAGGGACCGCAGCGTCCCGAACCGCTTGTCCCAGGTCGCCCGGGTGCCGGCCCCGGCGTCGGCCAGCAGGGCACGCACGGCGTCGGTCGCGGACGGGGTCGGGCGGACGGCGCCGGTCACGACCCGGGTGTCGAGCACCGCGTCGAGGGCCGGTGCGACGTCGCCGAGAGCCGGCAGCACCGGGGAGGTCGCGGCGGGCGCGACGGCGTGGGCCATGGGTGCTGCGACGAGGGTGCCCCCGAGCAGGCACACCCCCAACGCGGTGGCACGGGGGGCGCGCAGGCGCCCGCGGAAGCCGGGAACTCGAGTCACGAGCCGCTCCAGGGGTGAGGGGGGTGATCACCCCCGTTGGCAGCAGAACGAGGTGCGGGAGCCCGGGGTTACGCGCCGATTTCTGCCCATCGGTGTTGGGGCGGTAGGCTGACCCGGACTGTTCGGCGAGGTGCGGAGTACGTGCCCGGCGTCGGCACACGCACCAACCACCAATTTCGGCTGGTCCTGCGCGGGTGAGCCGCGTGCGACCGGCAGGACAAGGCAAGGACAGACATGGGCTCAGTCATCAAGAAGCGCCGCAAGCGGATGGCGAAGAAGAAGCACCGCAAGCTCCTGCGCAAGACGCGTCACCAGCGTCGCAACAAGAAGTAAGCCGGGAAGTACCTCCGGCCACAGGACCCCCGCCCCTCACCGGGACGGGGGTCCTGTGCTGTCCGGGGGCCTGCCCGTGCCCGTCGCAGGGGCGTGAGGAGGGGGCGTCGAGGTGGACCAGGGACAGCCTTCCGGTGACGGACACATGTGAGACTCCTGACGTCCTGTCCCCATCCGCGCGGGCGTCGGTAGGATCGGTGCAGCGAGGCGTCGGTGGGGCGCGAGTCGATACCAGGGCAGGTGAGCGGTGGCGAACGTCGTGCTCGTCACGGGGGTCTCGCGCTACCTCGGCGGGCGATTCGCCCGGCTGCTCACCGCGCAGCCGGACATCCAGCGTGTCATCGGGGTCGACGTCATCCCCCCGCCGCACGACATCGGCACCGCCGAGTTCGTCAGGGCCGACATCCGCAACCCGATGATCGGCAAGATCATCGCCCAGGCCGAGGTCGACACCGTCGTCCACATGAACGTCATCGCCACGCCGGTCTCGGCCGGTGGGCGGGTCTCCCAGAAGGAGATCAACGTCATCGGGACGATGCAGCTGCTCGCCGCGTGCCAGAAGGCGCCCAGCATCAAGCGGCTCGTCGTGAAGTCCTCGGCAGCGGTCTACGGCTCCTCGCCGCGCGACCCCGCGATGTTCACCGAGGACATGGGGCCTAAGTCCCTGCCCCGGGCCGGCTTCGGCAAGGACTCGGTCGAGGTCGAGGGCTACGTGCGGGGGTTCTCGCGCCGGCGCCCCGACGTCGAGATCTCGATGCTGCGCTTCGCCAACATCATCGGCCCCGGCATCAACACCAGCTTGACCGACTACTTCACCCTGCCCCTGGTCCCGGTGCCGCTGGGCTTCGACGCCCGCCTGCAGTTCGTCCACGAGGACGACGCCCTGCAGGCGCTGCTGCTGGCCACCACCGGCCCCTCCGTCGGCATCGTCAACGTCGCCGGGGACGGGGTCGTCACGGTGCAGCAGGCTGCGCGCCTGGTGGGCCGCCCCAGCGTGCCGGTGCCGATCTCGGCCGGCGGCTTCCTGGGTCAGTTCGTCCGCCGCGCGGGGCTGGCCGACTTCTCCCCGGACCAGATGCAGTTCCTGGCCTTCGGCCGGGGCATGGACACCACGCGGATGCGCGAGGTCCTCCACCTGGAGCCGCGCTTCACCACCCGCACCGCGTTCGAGGACTTCGCCCGGCACGTCGGTCCGGCCATCCCCGGGGCCGACATGGCGGCCGCGGCCGTCGAGCAGCTCGCCGGCTCCGCTGCCGGGCTGATGACGCACGCCCTGGGCACCGGGAGGAAGAGCTGATGGCCGACCCCAACGTCGTGCCGCTGCGCGCCGCGTCCCAGGACAAGCGTCCGGGGACGGGCAAGGGCAAGGGCAAGGCCAAGACCGCCGGCGACGGCGCGGGCAAGACCGCCCGGCCGCGCCCCTCCGGCGTGGACGCCCTCGCCGCCGGTGCGGCGCGGGCCAGCGGGGAGCGGGCCAAGCGGCGCAGCACGCCGCTGCTGCCCGACTCCGGTGACGCGGCCGAGGCCCAGGCACAGGCGTCGACACCGGCCGGCACCCACCGGCCCAAGCCGGTCGCCAAGCCCCGCCCGGTCCGCGCGGCTACACCGGCCCGGACCGAGACCCGGCGCAAGCCCGCGCCGCGCCGTCCCAAGGTCGTGGCGGCCGTCGAGGCACCGGCTCCGGAAGAGACCGAGGCCGCGGCTGCCCCGGTGCAGGCCGCTCCTGACCGCGTGCACGTCTCCGGCATCGAGGAGCTCGTCGCTGCCGCGGTGGGGCTGCTGCGCACCGCCGCCGAGGCGGCAGGGCTCTCGGGGGAGGAGGTCGAGCACCGCGTCGCCGGCACCCTGGCCTTCCTGCGTCGCCGCCTCACCGGCGACTACACCGTGGACGACTTCGGCTTCGACGCCGACTTCACCGAGCACGTCTACCTGCCGCTGCTGCGCCCGCTCTACCGCTCGTGGTTCCGGGTCGAGGTCCGGGGCATCGAGAACATCCCCTCCGAGGGCGGTGCCCTCGTGGTCGCCAACCACTCGGGGACCATCGCGCTGGACTCGCTGATGACCCAGGTGGCCGTGCACGACGAGCACCCGGCCCGCCGGCACCTGCGCATGCTCGGCGCCGACCTGGTCTTCCAGACGCCGGTCGTGGGTGACGTGGCCCGCAAGAGCGGCTCGACGCTGGCGGCCAACGCCGACGCCGAGCGCCTGCTGTCCTCCGGTGAGCTCGCCGGCGTCTGGCCGGAGGGGTTCAAGGGGATCGGCAAGCCGTTCAGCGAGCGCTACAAGCTCCAGCGGTTCGGCCGTGGCGGGTTCGTCTCGGCGGCCCTGCGCACCGGGGTCCCGATCATCCCCTGCTCCATCGTGGGCGCCGAGGAGATCTACCCCATCATCGGCAACATGAAGACCGTGGCGCGCCTGCTGGGTTCGCCCTACGCCCCGGTCACGCCGACCTGGCCGCTGCTCGGGCCGCTCGGTCTGGTCCCGTTGCCCAGCAAGTGGATCATCGAGTTCGGCACCCCGGTGGAGACGGCATCGCTCGGGCCGCAGGCCGCCGACGACCCGATGCTGGTCTTCGACCTCACCGACCAGGTGCGCGAGACGATCCAGCAGACGTTGTACTCGCTGCTGATGCGTCGCCGCTCGGTCTTCTTCTAGACCCCTGCCAGCCCGGTCGTCGGTCGGGGAGGGTCAGTCGTCCGGCGCGCACGCACCCTTGCGACGTGCGCCGGGGCGGCCGTGCTGAACCGCGCGGCGTGCAGCCCCCCGGTTGGACGGGGAGGTGCTCAGGGCAGCTTGGGCACGGACGTCACCGACGGGAGCACGTCGGTCAGGCCACCGGGGTTGGGGATGACAACCGGGGTGGTGCCCGACGTGCTGACCGCGGCGCCGCCGGTCCCCGCGCTGACGCCGGCGCCGGGAAGCTGCACCTTGAGGCCGCTGCCACTCACGCTGGCGCCACCGACACCGGGGACGCTGGCACTGATGCCGGCCGAGCTGGTGCCGCCCCCACCAACCGAGACGCCCGGGAGCGGGACCGACACCGAGCCGCCGGGGAGCGAGGCCCCCAGGCTGCCGCCGCCGATCTGGAGGCTGCCGCCGGGCAGCGGGGCACCGGGGATCGACGTCGCGCCACTGGGCAGGCTGAGGTGCGGGGACGCCGTCGTGGGCAGCCCCTTCGGCACCGGGACCGAGGGAAGGGAGGGAAGCGAGGAGGGTCCGGGCCCGGTCGCCGGTGCCGACGCGGAGGCGCACGGGGCGCCGCAGGCGGCAAGCTTGCGCGCGGCCGCCTCGTCGCCGAGCTGGAGCAGCGCCAGAAGGCGGTCGACGGACGGGACGCTGGCGGCGGGCACCCGGTCACGCAGGGCCTGCAGCTGCGGGATGGCCCGGGCGGCGAAGTCCTGGGTCGCGATGAGCGACTGCTGGTCGTGGTCCCGGTCGTAGACCGCGAAGAGGATGCGCTGGCCGTCCAGGGTCGCGTCGTAGGCGTTGCCGAGCGCCTCGTTGACCAGGGCGGGGTCGGGGTTGCCGGCGTCGACGAGGTCGACCGCCTCGGAGATGTGCTGCTGGGCCTGGGCGAGCAGCGTCATGCCCTTGTCGTGGTCGGAGCCGGCGAGCTGGACGGCGGCCGAGTCGAGCAGCTGCTTGACCGGGTAGAGCGCCGTGCCCGGCAGGGCGCTGCGCGAGGCCACCCCGACAACCGTCGAGGCGATGAGCACGGTGGCGGCGGCACCGGCGAGCGCCCGGGGCAGGCCGCGGCCGACCACGAGGACCAGGGGCTTGCCGGCCGGCGCAGGGCGGGCGGCCGCCCTCGGGGGCCTGGACGGCAGCGTGAGGGCCTCGGCGCGCAGCCTGGCGCCCAGGGCGTCGACGAACTCGGGACGCGGGGTGCAGGAGGGGCCGGCCAGGGCCGGGATGCGGGACGCGGCCGCGACCAGGTCGGCGATCTCGTCGTCGACGGGGGCCGCGCCCTCGAGCGCGTCCTGGAAGAGGTCGGCGCGACGGCGGCTCAACAGGCGCATGACGACGCTCCCTCCCCGATCACCCGCGACGCGCGCCGGGTGGCGCGGGTCGTTCGGCGTGAGAACGAGACATGACGGCCGAGGTTACGGTGGCGAAGGTCAGGGCCCATGGGTCAGAGCTCCTCACCGTCGAGGGCACGGTGCAGGGCCCGGACCGCCCGCAGCTGGAGCTGCTTGACGGCGCCCTCGGACTTGCCGATCACCGCAGCGGTCTCGGCCAGCGACAGGCCCTGCAGGAAGCGGAGCACCACGCACTCGGCCTGCTCGGGCTTGAGCCCGCGGACCGCCTCCAGCAGGCGGGCGTCCCGCAGGTGCTGCAGGACCTCGGCCTCCGGCGCCGCGACGGCCCGGTCGGCGTCGAGCATGTCGGCGGTCGTGACCTCGAGGCGGAAGCGGGCCGACTTGGCGTGGTCGGTGATGAGGTTGCGCGCGATGGTCACGAACCACGCCGCGATGTCGCGGCCCTGCCAGGAGAAGGAGTCGATGCGGCGCAGGGCGCGCATGAACGTCTCGGAGGTGAGGTCCTCCGCCAGGTGCGGGGAGCCGACCCGGACGTAGATGTAGCGGTAGACCAGGTCGACGTAGCGCTCGTAGAGCAGGCCGAACGCCTCGGCGTCGCCTCCCTGGGCCAGCTCCACGAGGGCGGCGACCCGGTCCATGTCCTCGGGGACGCCCCCGGGCGGCTGGAGCGCGGTGCCGCTGCCACCGGAACCGCCAGGCGTCCCACCATCGGCGAGCGCCAGCAGCACGCGCAGGGTCGCCAGGAAGTCGCGGGTCGCCTCGGCCATCCCGTGGTCGGGCAGTGCGACGGCCGGCCCGGCCAGCGCCGGGACGCCCCATGGCACCGGCCCGCGAAGGATGCGGGCACGACGCAGCAGCGCGAGCATGCTCGCGCTGCCCTGACGTGTCCGGGTGGCGATGGGGGAACCTCCTCGGCCGACAGTCTCCCCAAAACGCCCCGAAATGTCAGGGGGTCGGCCGGGATCTCCCCCGATGGGGTGACGCAGGCCTCGTTCTCAGCGCCGGCGCCGGCGGGCGGAGGCGGCGGCGAGCACCCCGGCCAGGGCCGTGGCGCCGGCCGCCTGGAGGCCGACCTTGGCCGCCTTGCGCCCGGTGCGGTAGTCGCGGACCTGCCACCCCTGGGCACGGGCGTGCTCGAGGAGGCGGCCGTCGGGGTTGATCGCGCACGGGTGGCCGACCAGGGACAGGAGCGGGATGTCGTTGGCAGAGTCGGAGTAGGCCGAGCACCGCGACAGGTCCAGGCCCTCCGCCTCGGCGAGGGCACGCACCGCCACCGCCTTGGCCTCACCGTGCAGGGGCTCACCGACGAGCCGCCCGGTGTAGACCCCGTCCTCCGTCTCCGCCACGGTGCCCAGCGCGCCGGAGAGGCCGAGCCGTCCGGCGATCACCTCGGCCACCTCGACCGGCGTCGCGGTCACCAGCCACACCCGCTGGCCGGACTCGAGGTGCATCCGCGCCAGGGCGTGGGTGCCGGGCCAGATCTTGGCGCCCATGGCCTCGTCGTAGACCTCCTCGCCGATGGCCCGCAGCTCGGCCTCGGAGTGCCCCGCGACGAAGGCCAGCCCCTGCTCGCGGATCTTCGCGACGTGGGTGAGGTTCTCGCCCACGGTGAGGAACCAGGCCTGCTTCCACAGCATGGCGGCGATGTCGCGGGCGCCGAAGAACTTGCGGCGGTAGAGGCCGCGGGCGACGTGGAAGATGCTCGCGCCGCGCAGCAGCGTGTTGTCGAGGTCGAAGAAGGCCGCCGCGGTCGGGTCGACCGACACCGCGAGGGCACCCTCCAGCCCGTCGGGCAGGTGCACGGCAGCTGCCACGGTCTCCTGCTGGTCGGACCCTGCCGGCAGCTCCATGGCACCCAGACTAAACCGGGACGGAAGGGGCGGCTGCCCGGCATACAGTGGGGTGGTGAACGTCTCCCCCCCGCTGCGGGTCACCCTGATCGGCAAACCGGGCTGCCACCTGTGTGACGACGCCCGCGAGGTCATCGCCCGCGTGACCGCCGAGCTGGGCGTCGGCTGGGAGGAGCGCTCGATCCTGGAGGACGAGGCGCTCATGGCGGAGTACGCCGAGCAGATCCCCGTGACCCTCGTCGACGGCCGCCAGCACGACTACTGGAGGGTCGACGAACGCCGCCTGCGCGCCGCGCTGGGGGCCTGAACGCCGCATTGTCGGTGACGTCCCTCACCTACCAGACGGCGGGGTCGGTTCGCGACTTTGTGCGTGTGTTCACAAAGACCTACCCTGAGGTGAACCCACGCGCTCCAGTCCGGCCTGTGAAGTCCGGACCTGTACGGAAGGAGCCGGTGCGAACGTGACCGCCGACCCCGCAGCCCGTCGAGGAATCCCCGACGCGACCGTTGCCCGGCTACCGCAGTACCTGCGGGCACTCACCGACCTCGCGGAGCGCGGCATCACCTCGGTCTCCTCCGAGGAGCTCGCCACCGCGGCGGGGGTGCGCTCGGCCAAGCTGCGCAAGGACCTCTCGCACCTGGGTTCCTACGGGGTCCGCGGCGTCGGCTACGAGGTCGACCTGCTGGCCTACGAGATCTCCCGCGAGCTGGGCCTGACCCAGGACTGGCCCGTGGCGATCGTCGGCCTGGGCAACCTCGGTCACGCCCTGGCCAACTACTCCGGCTTCGTCACGCGCGGCTTCCGCGTCGTCGCGCTGCTCGACCACGACCCCGAGGTCGTCGGGCAGCACATCGCCGGCGTCAGCGTGCGCCCGATGGACGACCTCGAGCAGATCGCCGACGAGGACGGCATCGCGATCGGCGTCATCGCCACGCCCGCCGCCTCGGCCCAGGGCGTGTGCGACCGGCTCGTCGCGGCCGGGGTGCGCTCGATCCTCAACTTCGCCCCTTGCGTCCTGGTCGTGCCCCACGGCGTCGACGTGCGCAAGGTCGACCTGTCCATGGAGCTGCAGATCCTCGCCTTCCACGAGCAACGCAAGGCCCTCGCCGCCCGCCGCACGCCGCTGCGCGAGGTGGTCCGGTGAGCGTCGTCGTCCTCGGCCTGTCCCACCGCAGCGCCCCCATCCCCGTGCTGGAGTCCGTCGCCCTCGACGCCGACGGCGTGGCGGCGCTCGCCACCACGGTGCGCTCCGGGGAGAGCGTCAACGAGGCCGTCGTGGTCTCCACCTGCAACCGGCTCGAGGTCTACGCCGAGGCGGCGACCTTCCACGGCGCCGTCACCGAGATCGGCGAGGCGCTCGCCGCCACCTCCGGGGTGCCGCTGGCGGACCTGCGCGAGCACCTCTACGTCCACTACGAGGACCGCGCGATCGCCCACGCCTTCACCGTGGCCTGCGGCCTGGACTCCATGGCCGTCGGCGAGGGGCAGATCCTCGGCCAGCTGCGCGAGGCGCTGCGCTCGGCGCAGTCCGCCGGGCAGGCCGGCGGCACGCTGGCCAGCCTGTTCCAGCAGGCGCTGCGCGTGGGCAAGCGCGCCCACTCCGAGACCGATCTCGACACGGTCAGCGTGTCCCTCGTCGAGGCGGGCCTGGCCCGTGCCGCGGCCGTCCTCGGGCCGCTGGAGCAGACCCGCGTCCTCGTCGTCGGCGCCGGGTCGATGAGCAGCCTGGCCGCCACGACCGTGGCCCGTGCCGGTGCCCTCGACCTCGTCGTCATCAACCGCACCCGCAGCAAGGCCCAGCGCCTCGCGACCACCACCGGCGGCCGGTCGCTGCCGTTCGAGGACCTGCAGCAGGCGCTGCGTGAGGCCGACCTGGTCATCTCCTGCACCGGCGCCGTCGGGCACGTCATCGGGGCGGAGGCCGTCGCGGTGGCATCCGTGGCGCGCTCCGGTCGCCCGCAGGTGCTCGTCGACCTCGCCCTGCCGCGCGACGTCGACCCGCGGGCCGGGGACGTGCCCGCCGTCGAGGTCGTCGGGCTCGAGGAGCTCGGCCACGACCTGGCCCCCGGCGCGGTGAACCCGCAGGTGCAGCAGGTGCAGGACCTCGTCGTCGCCGAGGTCGCGACCTACCTGACCGGCCGCCGCGCCCAGGCCGTGGCGCCGACCGTGGCGGCGCTGCGCTCGCGCGCCGCCGACGTCGTGGCCGCCGAGCTCTCGCGGCTCGAGCAGCGCCTGCCCCAGCTCGACGAGGCCACCCGTGGCGAGGTCCAGCTCGCCGTCCACCGGGTGGTGGAGAAGCTGCTGCACACCCCGACCGTCCGGGTGAAGGAGCTCGCCGGCGAGGGTCAGGGCGGGGACTACGCCCAGGCCCTGCGCGAGCTGTTCGACCTGGACCCGCACGACGTGGCCTCCGTGTCCGTCCCGCCCGAGAACGGTGGTGCCCTCGCATGAGCCGCCTGCGCCTGGGCACCCGTCGCTCCGCCCTCGCCACGACCCAGTCCGGCTGGGTCGCCGACCAGCTGCGCGCCCTCGGCCACGAGGTCGAGCTGGTCGAGATCACGACCTTCGGTGACACCTCGACCCAGCCTCTGTCCACGATCGGTGGCACCGGGGTGTTCGCCGCCGCGATCCGCCAGGCGCTGCTGCGCGGCGAGGTCGACCTGGCCGTGCACTCGCTCAAGGACCTGCCGGTGGCGCCCGAGCCCGGGCTGACCGTCGCCGCGGTGACGCGCCGGGAGGACCCCCGCGACGCGTTCGTCGGCCGTGACGGGCTCACCCTCGGGGAGCTGCCCGCCGGGTCCGTCGTCGGCACCGGCTCGCCGCGCCGCGCGGCCCAGCTCAGCGCCCTCGGCCTGGGCCTGGACGTGCGCGCCATCCGCGGCAACGTCGACACGCGCCTCGCGCTGGTCCACGACGGCAAGGTCGACGCGGTGGTCCTCGCCGCCGCCGGCCTGGCCCGGCTGGGCCGGCTGGGGGAGGCCACCGAGCTGATCGACCCGCTGCAGATGCTTCCGGCTCCCGGCCAGGGCGCCCTGGCGGTCGAGGTGCGCACCGACGACGCCGTCGCCACGGCGGCGGTGGGCCCGCTCGACCACGCCGACACCCGCGCCGCCGTCACCGCGGAGCGGGCCCTGCTCGCCGCCCTCGAGGCCGGCTGCACCGCTCCCATCGGCGCCCTCGCCGAGGTCGTCGAGGGTGAGGACGGCCCCGAGCTGTCACTGCGCGCCTTCGCCGGCGCCGAGGACGGCTCCGCCGAGCTGCGCCGCTCGAGCACCGGCCCCGTGGCCGACGCCGAGCGGCTCGGCCGGGAGCTGGCCGCCGTCCTGCTCGAGGACGGCGCCCACGACATCGTCGCGGTCGGGCTCCGACCGCCGACCAGCGAGGACCGACCACCCGACCCAGATGGGGCGGGCGTCCACCACACCCCCGAGGACGACCGCCCCCACGACCCCTCCGACCGACCCGAACCAACAGCTCCGGAGCGTGCCCTGTGAGCCCCACGCGCTCAGTCCCCACCAGCCAGACGACCACCACCAACCCCGGCCGTCCCAGCAAGCCGATGGGCCGGGTCGCGTTCGTCGGCGCCGGCCCCGGCGACCCCGGCCTGCTGACCAGGCGTGCCCTGGACCTGCTCGCCGCCGCCGACGTCGTCGTCATCGACCAGGTCGCCCGCGAGGACTTCATCGCCCCGTTCGTCCGTGAGGGCGTCGAGGTCGTCGACGCCGGCCACGGCGAGCACGGCCAGGCGCTGACCCACGCCTCCCGCGCCAAGCTCGTGGTCAAGGCGGCCAAGTCGGCCGGCGCCCACGGCGCCCACGGCGGTCTCGTCGTGCGGCTCATGGACGGCGACCCGGCGACCTTCAACGGCCTCGCCGAGGAGGCGCTGGCCTGCAAGAAGGCCGGTGTCGGCTTCGAGGTGGTGCCGGGCGTCAGCGCTGTCAGCGCCGTCCCGACGTATGCCGGGGTGCCGCTCACGTCCGTAGGCTCGCCGACGCTGCACGTCGTCTCCGGCGACAACACCAAGGTGGACTGGTCCCGCTCGGTCGCCTCCGACGTGACCGTCGTGGTGCTCGGGACCCCCGAGTCCCTCGGCCGCGCGCTGGCCGAGCTGCTGGCCGCCGGGCGCGACCCGGAGACCCCGGTCGCGCTGACCGAGCGTGGCACCACGATCACCCAGCGCACCCACACCACGACGCTGGCCACCGTCGCCGCGACGATGAAGTCCGCCCAGGTCGAGTTCCCGACCCTGGCCGTCGTCGGCTCCACCGTGGCGCTGCGCGAGCAGCTGTCCTGGTTCGAGACCAAGCCGCTGTTCGGCTGGAACATCCTCCTGCCGCGGACCAAGGACCAGGCCGGCCCCATGACCGACCGCCTGGCCACCTACGGCGCCACCAGCGACGTCGTGCCGACGATCAGCGTCGAACCGCCGCGCACGCCCCAGCAGATGGAGCGCGCGATCAAGGGCCTGGTGACCGGTCGCTACGAGTGGATCGGCTTCACCTCGGTCAACGCCGTGCGCGCGGTCAAGGAGAAGTTCGCCGAGTTCGGCCTGGACGCCCGCGCGTTCGCCGGGCTGAAGATCGCCGCCGTCGGCGGGGTCACCGCCGCCGCGCTGCGTGAGTGGGGCCTCGAGCCCGACCTCGTGCCCTCCGGTGAGCAGTCAGCCCAGGGCCTGCTGGCCGAGTGGCCGCCCTTCGATGAGGTGCTCGACCCGATCAACCGGGTCTTCCTGCCGCGCGCCGACATCGCCACCGACACCCTGGTGGCCGGCCTGGAGGAGATGGGCTGGGAGGTCGACGACGTCACGGCCTACCGGACCGTGCGCGCCGCCCCGCCGGCCGCCCCGGTGCGCGAGGCGATCAAGACCGGCAAGTTCGACGCGGTCGTGTTCACCTCGAGCTCGACGGTGCGCAACCTCGTCGGCATCGCCGGCAAGCCGCACACCGCCACCGTCGTGGCCTGCATCGGCCCCGCCACCGCCAAGACCGCCGAGGAGCACGGCCTGCGGGTCGACGTCCTGGCCGCCGAGGCGTCGGCCGAGTCCCTCGTCGACGCGCTGGCCGAGTACGGCCTCGGCCTCGCGCTGGCCGCCGCCGAGGCCGGCGAGCCGGTCCTGCGCCCCAGCGCCCGGAAGGCCTCCGCGCGCCGGAAGGCCAAGTGATGGGCTTCCCCACCCAGCGCCCGCGCCGGCTCCGCCAGAGCCCGGCCGTGCGCCGGCTCGTGGCCGAGACCCGGCTGCACCCGGCCGAGCTGATCCTGCCGATGTTCGTCCGCGAGGGCGCGACCGAGCCGCAGCCGATCCGCTCGATGCCGGGCGTGGTCCAGCACTCGCTGGACTCGCTGGAGAAGGCCGCGGTCGAGGCGGTGCAGGCCGGCGTCGGCGGGCTCATGCTCTTCGGCGTCCCGGCCACCCGTGACGCGGTCGGCTCCGGCGCGGACGACCCGGACGGCATCCTCAACGTCGGCCTGCGCCGGCTGCGGGACGCCGTCGGCGACGACACCGTCGTCATGGCCGACCTGTGCCTGGACGAGTTCACCGACCACGGCCACTGCGGGGTCCTCGACGCCGCCGGCCGGGTGGACAACGACGCGACCCTGGAGCGGTATGCCGAGATGGGTCTCGCGCAGGTCGAGGCCGGGGCGCACGTGCTGGGGCTCTCCGGGATGATGGACGGCCAGGTCGGCCACGTCCGGGCCGCCCTGGACGCCGCCGGCCACCTCGACACGATCGTGCTGGCCTACGCCGCCAAGTACGCCTCGGGCTACTTCGGCCCGTTCCGCGAGGCGGTGGAGTCGACCCTGCAAGGTGACCGGTCGGCATACCAGCAGGACCCGGCCAACGCGGTGGAGGCGCTGCGCGAGGTGCGCCTCGACATCGCCGAGGGCGCGGACATGGTCATGGTCAAGCCGGCGCTGCCCTACCTGGACATCGTCGCCGCCGTGGCGGCGGAGTCGGAGGTGCCGGTGAGCGCCTACCAGGTCTCGGGGGAGTACGCCATGATCGAGGCGGCCGCCGCGGCCGGGATGATCGACCGGGAGCGCGTCGTCCTGGAGTCGCTGACCTCCATCCGGAGGGCCGGCGCCCAGAACATCCTCACCTACTACGCCGTCGAGGCCGCCCGCGCGCTGGGCTGAGCCGAGGGCATGACGAAGGGCCGCACCCGGGAGGATCGGGTGCGGCCCTTCGATGTCAGCGCCGGGTCAGACGGTCGCGGGGACCTGGGCCGCCACGAGCTGGATGTCGAGGTTGATCTTGACCTTGTCGCTGACGAGGACGCCGCCGCCCTCGATCGCGGCGTTCCAGGTCAGGCCGAAGTCCTTGCGGTTGATCTCCGCGGAGGCCTCGAAGCCGGCGCGGGTGCCGCCCCACGGGTCCTTCGCCACACCGTTGAAGCTGAGGTCGAAGACGACGGGCCGGGTGACGCCCTTGATCGTGAGGTCGCCCTCGAGCGTGTCGGCGGTGACCTTGGTGCTGCGGAAGGTCATCTCGGGGTTGTTGTCGGTGTCGAAGAAGTCCGCCGAGCGCAGGTGGCCGTCGCGGTCCGGGCTGCCGGTCTCGACCGAGGCGAGCTGGACGGTGGCCTCGACCGAGGAGTCCTCGAGCTGGTCGCCGACGACGACAGTGGCCCGGAAGTCCTTGAACTGGCCGCGGACCTTGGTGACCATCAGGTGACGGGCGACGAAGCCGAGCTCGCTGTGCGAGGCGTCGACGTCCCAGGTGCCGGGCGTGAGGTCGGAGAAGGTGGTCATCGAGATACTCCCTTTGAGGTGATTGCTGTGTTGCCGTGTCACGTCCCAGGCCGGTTGTGAGGGTCTGCCTGTGGCGTCTGATGTCGACTGTACGACGACTTTGTTTAATCTTCAACCACTGAACGGTAAACTACATTCCATGACCACTGACCTGACCGCACCACGCTGGCTCGACGAGGAGGAGCAGTCGGCCTGGCGCTCCTACCTGCGCGCGAGCCGCCTGCTCGAGGTGGCCCTCGACCGGGACCTCCTGGCCCACGGGGTGCAGCTGAGCGAGTACGAGATCATGTCGATGCTCAGCGAGAACCCGAACCGGCGGCTGCGCATGTCCGAGATCGCCAGCCTCGTCGTGCAGTCCCGCAGCCGGCTGACGCACACCGCCGCGCGCCTCGAGAAGCGCGGGTTCGTGCGCCGCCAGCCGTGCGAGGGCGACCGCCGCGGCGTCGAGCTCGTCCTCACCGATGAGGGGTATGCCGCGGTGCAGGCGATCGCGCCCCTTCACGTCGCGAGCGTGCGGGCTGCGCTGACCGACCACCTCACCCGCGCCCAGCTGCTGGCCATGGGGGCGGCCATGCAGGCCATCGCCGACGGCATCGAGGCCACCGGGGCGTGCGAGGAGGTGGCCGAGGGGGCCCTGCCGGCCTGAGACAATCGGGGCATGACGGCTTACCCCTACGAGGCCCCGAAGTCCCAGAGCCTGCTCGAGCGCGCGTCCCGGGTCACCCCCGGCGGCGTCAACAGCCCGGTCCGCGCCTTCCGCGCGGTGGGCGGCACCCCGCGCTTCATGGCCAGCGCGCAGGGACCGTGGCTGCGCGACGTCGACGGGCGCGAGTACGTCGACCTCGTCTGCTCGTGGGGGCCGATGATCCTGGGCCACACCCACCCGTCGGTGCTGGCCGCCGTGCAGGATGCGGCGACCAGGGGCTTCAGCTTCGGCACGCCCAGCGAGAACGAGGTCGCCCTCGCCGAGGAGATCGTCGCGCGGGTCGAGCCGGTCGAGCAGGTGCGCCTGGTCAGCAGCGGCACCGAGGCCACCATGAGCGCCCTGCGGCTGGCGCGCGGCTTCACCGGCCGGTCCAAGGTGGTGAAGTTCGCCGGCTGCTACCACGGGCACGTCGACGCCCTGCTCGCCTCGGCCGGCAGCGGTGTGGCCACCTTCGCCCTGCCCGACTCGGCCGGGGTGCCCGCGTCCAGCGCCGGCGAGACGATCGTGCTGCCCTACAACGACGTCGCGGCCCTCGAGGCGGCCTTCGCCGAGCACGGCCCCGAGATCGCCGCCGTGATCACCGAGGCCGCCGCCGGCAACATGGGCGTCGTCCCGCCGCTGCCCGGCTTCACCCAGGCGATGCGCCGCATCACCCGCGAGCACGGCGCGCTGCTCATCTCCGACGAGGTCATGACCGGCTTCCGGTGCAGCGCCTCGGGCTGGTACGGCGTTGAGGGCCCATATGACGGGGGCGCGCCGGACCTGTTCACCTTCGGCAAGGTCATGGGCGGTGGCTTCCCCGCAGCGGCGTTCGGCGGCCGCGCCGACGTCATGGCGATGCTCGCGCCGACCGGTCCCGTCTACCAGGCCGGCACCCTCTCGGGTAACCCCGTGGCCACGGCCGCCGGGCTGGCCACCCTGCGGGGCTGCACGCCGGAGGTCTACCAGCGCCTGTCGGACGTGAGTTCCGCCATAGCGACGGCGACCACCCAGGAGCTGGACCGGCACGGCATACCGCACGTCGTGCAGTGGGCCGGGAGCATGTTCTCGGTGTTCTTCCGCGAGGAGCCCGTCCACAACTACGAGGACGCCAAAGCCCAGAACTCCCAGGCGTTCTCGGCGTTCTTCCACTCCATGCTCAGCCAGGGCGTGCACCTGCCGCCGAGCGCGTTCGAGTCGTGGTTCGTCAGCGCCGCCCACGACGACGCGGCGGTCGACAAGGTCATCTCCGCCCTGCCTGCCGCGGCCAAGGCCGTCACAGAGTCGTTTGCGACAATCGAGGCATGACCCCCGAGACGTCTGCCTCCGGCGTGCGCACCGTCGTCCACGTCATGCGCCACGGTGAGGTGCACAACCCCACGGGCGTGCTCTACGGCCGGCTGCCGGACTTCCACCTGTCCGAGCTCGGCCGCGACATGGCCCAGGCGGTGGCCGACCACCTCGCCGGCCACGACGTGACCCACGTGGTCGCCTCCTCGCTCGAGCGCGCCCAGGAGACCGCCACCCCGATCGCGACCGCGCACGACGTGGCGATCACCACCGACGACCGGGTCATCGAGGCCGGCAACTACTTCGAGGGCAAGACGTTCGGCGTCGGCGACGGCTCGCTGCGCCACCCCGAGCACTGGCCCCGCCTGGTCAACCCGTTCCGCCCCTCCTGGGGCGAGCCCTATGCGGAGATCGCCGCCCGGATGGTCGCGGCCGTCACCGACGCGCGCGCCGCGGCCCGCGGCCACGAGGCGGTCGTCGTCTCCCACCAGCTGCCGGTGTGGACGCTGCGCAACAAGCTCGAGGGCCGGCGCCTGTGGCACGACCCGCGCAAGCGCCAGTGCTCCCTCGCCTCCCTGACGACGCTGAGCTTCCTCGGCGACCAGCTCGAGTCGATCACCTACAGCGAGCCCGCGGGCGCGTTGCTGGCCCACGCGGCCAGGAAGGCGGGCGCGTGAGGCTGGTAGCACTCGGGGTGGCGGCCGCCCTGGCCCTCGGGGTCTCGGCCTGCGGTGCCGACCCCAACTCCATCGCCGCCCAGGCGAAGTCGGGCGACCGCAAGGGCTTCATCTCCGGTGACGGGTCCGTGCAGCGGATCTCGGCGGACAAGCGCGAGGACGCGATCTCCCTGAAGGGGACCACCGTCGACGGCAAGCCGTGGGCGATGGACCAGGCCAGGGGCAAGGTGCTCGTCGTCAACGTCTGGGGCTCCTGGTGCGGTCCCTGCGTGGCCGAGGCCGCCGACCTGCAGAAGGTGTGGAAGACCTACTCCACCAGCGGCAAGCCGGTGCAGTTCCTCGGGCTCGACTTCAAGGAGGGCCCCGACGCCGGGGCCGCCTTCCTGCGCTCGCGCGGGATCACCTACCCCTCCCTGGCCTACGACGGCGGCCTGCCCGTCCTCGCGCTGCGGGGCAAGGCGCCGACCGTGCCCACCACCCTCGTCCTCGACCCCCGTGGCCGGATCGCCGCGCGCGTCCTCGGCCCGGTCGACCCTTCGACCCTGACGGGTCTGGTCGACGACGTCCTCGCCGAGAAGGCCTGAGGCCACCCGATGACCGGCTCGGCCACCCTCGCTGCGTCCGTGGCGACGTCCGTCCTCGCGGACGCCGGCACGACCGTCGCCACCGGTGCCCTGCCGGTGGCGTTCGCGGTCGCGCTGGTCGCCGGTCTCGTCTCCTTCGCCTCACCGTGCGTGCTGCCGCTGGTGCCGGGCTTCCTCGGCTACGTCACCGGTCTGTCCGACGTGGCGCTGGCCAGACGCGGCCGTGGCCGGCTGTTCCTGGGCGCCGTGCTCTTCGTCCTCGGCTTCTCGCTGGTGTTCGTCGCCGGGGCCGCCTTCTTCGCCTCCGTCGGCGCCCTGCTGGTCGAGCACCGCACGGCGCTGATGCGCGTCGGCGGCGTCCTGGTCATCCTCATGGCGCTGGTCTTCCTCGGCGTCGGCGGCCTGGGCACCCAGCGCACCTTCGCCCCCCGGTGGCGGCCCCGCGCCGGGCTCATCGGCGCCCCCGTGCTCGGCATGGTCTTCGGCCTCGGCTGGGCGCCGTGCACCGGCCCCACGCTCGGCGCCGTGATGACCCTCGCGACGACCAGCGGGGACCAGAACGCCGTCGCCCGCGGCGTCGTCCTCGCCCTGGCCTACTGCCTCGGGCTCGGCGTGCCGTTCCTGCTGATCGCCCTCGGCTACAGCCGCGCCGGACGCGCCTCCGGCTGGCTCAAGCGCCACCACCGCGGCATCCAGATCACCGGCGGCGTGCTGCTGCTCGCCGTCGGCGTCCTGCTCGTGACCGGGCTGTGGGACACCGTCACCACCACCTTCCAGACCCGACTGGTCGAGAACTTCAGGACGGTCCTGTAGATGAGCCGCAACGTCTCCGACGAGCGCCTGGACACCCGCCCCGACGACGCGGACGAGCGGGGCGTTACCCTGCCGCGGCTCGGCCCGCTGGGCCTGCTGCGCTGGGCGTGGCGCCAGCTGACCAGCATGCGCACCGCGCTGTTCCTCCTGCTGCTGCTGGCGATCGGCGCCGTCCCCGGATCGATCTGGCCCCAACGCAACATCGACGCCGGCCGGGTTGCCGACTACCTCGCCCAACACCGCAGCATCGGGCCCTGGCTGGACAAGCTCGGCTTCTTCGACGTCTACTCCTCGCCCTGGTTCGCGGCGATCTACCTGCTGCTGTTCATCTCCCTGGTCGGCTGTGTCGTGCCGCGCTCGAAGATCCACTGGCACGCCATGCGGGCCCGGCCGCCGAAGGCGCCGCGGCGCCTGGACCGGCTGCCCGAGCACGCCGAGGTCACCGTCGCCGTGGGGCCGACGGAGGCCCTCGCCGCCGCCCGCGAGGTGCTGCGCCGCAAGCGGTTCAGGGTCCACGCCCACGACACGGAGTCGCTCAGCGCCGAGAGCGGCTACCTGCGCGAGACGGGCAACCTGGTCTTCCACCTCGCCCTGATCGTCGTCATCGTCGGTATCGCGGTCGGTCACCTCTTCGGGTGGCGCGGCGACGTGATCGTCCCGGCGGGGGAGACGTTCTCCAACACCCTCTCGGCGTACGACACGATCGACCCCGGCCCGTGGGTCGACCCCGAGTCGCTCACGCCGTTCTCGGTCGCGGTCGACAAGCTGGACGTGTCCTTCGAGGAGAAGGCGGGCGGGTCCCAGCGCGGTGCACCGCGGGACTTCACGGCATACACGACCACCCGCGACACCCCCGACGCCGCGCCGCAGAAGCAGGTGCTCAAGGTCAACCACCCGCTGACGCTCGGCGGCGCCTCGGTGTTCCTGCTCGGCAACGGCTACGCGCCGGTCGTCACGGTGCGCGACGCCAAGGGCCAGGTGCTCTACCACCAGGCCACGCCGTTCCTGACCCAGGACAACAACTACAAGTCGGTCGGTGCGGTGAAGGTGTCGGCGGCCAGCCGCAAGCAGCTCGGCTTCTTCGGCTTCTTCCTGCCCACGGCCTACATCGACAAGACCTTCGGCCCGTCCTCGGCCTTCCCGGACCTGAAGAACCCGGCCCTGGCGCTGGGCGTCTACGAGGGCGAGCTCTACCCCGGCGGCCGGCCGCAGTCGGTCTACACCCTCTCCACGGAGAAGATGACCCAGCTGACCGACGCCAAGCGCGCGCCGCTGCGGATCTGGCTGACGCCGGGCAAGACCTACCAGCTGCCCGGGGGACGGGGCAGCATCACCTTCGACGGCGTGCAGCGCTTCGCCGGCCTGTCCATCCGCCACGACCCGGGCAAGGCCCTCGCCCTCTGGGGTGCGCTGCTGGCCCTGGCCGGCCTGATCGCCTCCTTGATGATCCGCCGGCGGCGCGTGTTCGTCCGGGTCAGCGAGGTCTCCGCAGGTCAGCAGGGGTCGGCGACGGACGGCGCGGTGCCGGGACGTACGGTGGTGACCGTCGGTGGGCTCGCCAAGGGTGAGGACGCCGGGCTGGCGGGTGCCGTCGAGGACCTGCTCGCCTCCATCGCAGAACGGACAGGGCGCACAGCATGAGCAACGAGATCCTGACGAACCAGACGCTCGCGTCGTACTCGAACCTGAGCCTCTACTCGGCCATGGCGGTGTTCACCATCGCGATGATCTCCTTCGCGATCGACCTCGCCGGCTTCGCGCCGCGGGTCGAGCAGGAGACGCCTGAGCGCGAGCTCGTCGGCGCGGGTGCCAGCGCCCCTGCCGTGGCCGGCTCCGGCAGCGCAGGCACCGCAGCCGCGACCGCGGCGACCGGCGTCGAGCCCACCCAGCGTCGCCGCAAGGCCGCCGGCATCGGCTTCTCGCTGTCGTGGCTCGGCGCGGTCCTGCTCGTCGCGGCGACCGCCCTGCGCGGCCTGTCCGTGGAGCGGCCGCCGCTGGGCAACATGTACGAGTTCTCCCTCGTCGGCTGCTCGTTCGTCATGGTGGTCTTCCTCGGCCTGTCGCTGCGCCGCGACCTGCGATGGCTGGGCCTGTTCGTCGTCGGCCCGGTGTTGCTGACCCTCGGCCTGGCCGTCACGGTCTTCTACACCCAGGCCAGCCAGCTGCTGCCGTCGCTGAAGTCCTACTGGCTGGTCATCCACGTCACCGTCGCCACGCTGTCGGTCGCGATCTTCACCATCGCGTTCAGCGTGACGATCCTCTACCTGGTCAAGACGTGGCTGGAGGCCCTGGCGCCCGCGCAGCTCAGCGCGGCCCAGTCCCGGGTCAACACCTTCCTGCCCTCCGCGCGCCAGCTTGACCGCACGGCATACGGCCTGCACATCGTGGCCTTCCCGCTGTGGACGTTCACGCTCATCGCCGGCGCGATCTGGGCCGAGCAGGCCTGGGGCCACTACTGGAACTGGGACCCCAAGGAGGTGTGGACCTTCGTGATCTGGGTGGTCTACGCCGCCTACCTGCACGCCCGCGCCACCACCGGCTGGTCCGCCCGCCGCGCCGCCTGGCTCGGCCTGGCCGGCTACGGCTGCATCCTCGTCAACTACATGGTCGTCAACGTGTTCTTCGTCGGCCAGCACTCCTACTCCGGAATGTGACCGATGGCCCGCTACACCGTCCTGCGCCTGCTGCTGTTCCTGGGCTTCATCTGCCTGGGCTACCTGCTCGGGTTGCGTGAGATCTGGCTCGTCGTCGTCGCCGCGCTCGGCTCGATGGTCGTGTCCTACTTCGTCCTCGCCGGCCCGCGCGAGGAGTTCAGCCGCAAGATCGCCGCGCGCGCCGAGCAGCGCGCCGCTCGGGCCTCGCAGCGGGTGAGCGACGAGCAGGTCGAGGACGACGAGGACGGCGGCTCCGCCCGCGTGTAGGCGCCCGCCCATCCGGACGCACCAAACGGCCCGTTTCACCGCCCTGAGGGGCCGGAAACGGGCCGTTTGGTGCGTCCGGTCCGGAAAGGCCGGGTATGCCGGGTGGCCGGCTGCTCAGCTCAGGGTGAGTCCCAGCGCGAGCAGCGCGGCGTAGACCAGCTCGAAGCGGCCGGTGCCGGCCAGGACCGGGATGAGCTCCCGGCCATTGGCGTTGCCCCAGACGGTGCGCACCAGCGGCACGGCGAGCGCGAACGCCGGCAGCGCGAGCAGGGCCGTCCAGCCGGACAGGGCGGCCACGCCGACCGCGACGAGCGCGACGGCGAGGAGCGCGGCATACAGGGTGCGGGTGTGGTGGTCCCCGAGGCGGACGGCGAGGGTGCGCTTGCCGGAGACGGTGTCGCCGGGGATGTCTCGCAGGTTGTTGGCCACGAGGATCGCTGCGGCGATCGCGCCGACCCCCACGGCACCGGCCCACGCGGCGGTGCTCAGCCGGTGGGCCTGGGTGAAGGTCGTGCCCAGCACGGCCACCAGCCCGAAGAAGACGAAGACGAACACCTCGCCGAGCCCGGCGTAGCCGTAGGGGCGCTTGCCACCGGTGTAGTACCAGGCCGCGACGATCGCCGCCGCGCCGACGAGCAGCAGCCACCAGGCCTCGCTCAGCGCGACGAGGGCGAGTCCGAAGACGGCGGCGGCACCGAAGGAGGACATCGCCGCGAGCTTGACGTGGCCGGGGATGGCCAGGCGCTGCCCGACGAGGCGGACCGGGCCGACCCGCTCCTCGTCGGTGCCGCGGATGCCGTCGGAGTAGTCGTTGGCGTAGTTGACGCCGACCTGGAGGGCGAGGGAGACCAGCAACGCCAGCAGCGCGGAGGCGGCGTCGGTGCGGTCGAGGGCGGCGGCCGCCCCGGTCCCCACGAGGACGGGGGCGACGGCGGCGGGCAGGGTCTTCGGGCGCGCGCCCGCGACCCACTGGGACAACGTGGCCATGAGGGTGCTCGTGATTCTGTGGTGGGTGCGGACGGGGGCAGGCTCAGAGGTTGCGCAGGAAGTCGGGGTCGTCGTCGGGCCCGAGCGGCGTGCCCGGACGCCCGGGACCGCGGCCCCGGTCGCCGTAGCCCCGGCGCGGGCGGCCGGCGATGAACCACGCGATCCCGCCGATCGGCGGGAACAGCAGGATCAGCACGACCCACGCCATCTTGGGCAGGTTGCGCTGCTGCTCCTGGTCGGTCTGGATGCAGTCGACGACGGCGTAGATGGTCAGCGCGAGACCCAGCAGTGGCAGCAGCACGCGTCCCATCCTCGTCGCCTCCCCGGCCTCGGTCCTGTGGTCACCGATTCTCTCACCGCGTGCCGCTGTCCCCGAACATCGCCCGAACCGCCGCCCGGTCGGGCTTGCCGGGGCCGCGCAGCGGGATCGCGGACACCACCAGCAGGCGGCGGGGGAGGGCGTGGCCGGGGAGTATGCCGTGCAGCCGGTCCCGCACGGCGCCCACCTCCGGGGCGGTCGCCGTCCCGGTGAGGACGACGGCGGCCGCCACCGCCTCGCCCCACTCGGGGTCGGGGACCCCGACGACGACGGCCTCGGCCACGCCCGCGACGTGCGCGAGCAGGGCGTCCTCGACCAGGCGCGGGGCGACCTTGAGCCCGCCGGTGTTGACCAGGTCGTCGATGCGCCCGCGCACGTGGAGGACACCGTCGGCGTCGAGCTCGCCGAGGTCGTCGGTGTGGAACCAGCGGGTGCCGTCCGGACCGCGGCTGAAGGAGGCGGCGCTCAGCTCCGGCTCGGCGAGGTAGCCGTGGGCCACCGTCGGGCCGCCCAGGCTGACCCGGCCGTCGTCGTCGAGGTCGACCCGGACGCCCTCGAGCGGGCGCCCGTCGTAGACGCAGCCGCCGGCGGTCTCGCTCATCCCGTAGGTCGTCGCCACGGTGACGCCGGCCTCGCGTGCGGCGGCGAGCAGGCTGGGCGGGGTGGCCGCGCCGCCGAGGAGGACCGCGGCATACCGGGTGAGGGCCTGCCGGCCCTCGGCGTCCTGGAGCAGGCGCACGAGCTGGGTGGGCACGAGCGCCGTGTAGTGCCGGGCGGCGGGGTCGAGGCGGGCGGTGGCCGCGGCAAAGGCCGCGGCGGTGAAGCCGTCGCGGGTGTCCACGGCCAGCGGTGCGGTGCCGGCGACGAGGGAGCGGACCAGAACCTGGAGCCCGGCGACGTGGTGCGCCGGCATCGCCAGCAGCCACTGGCCGGGGCCGCCGAGCCGGTCGTGGGTGGCGGTCGCCGAGGCGCGCAGCGCGGTGGCGGTCAGCAGCGCCCGCTTGGGCCGGCCGGTGGAGCCGGAGGTGCCCACCGCCAGCGCGAGGTCCTCCGGGACGTCCGCGTCGGCCGGGACCGCGGGGGCCTCGGCGTCGGCGGCGTGGGGCAGCAGCGCCGGCCCGCTGCCGTCGAGCGCCCGGGCGAGGCCGTGCAGGACGCGCAGGGCGTCGGCCCCCGGCGGGACGGCCAGCGGAGCGAGGGCGCGGGTCACGTCAGGAGGGTATGCCGTGGGGTTGCGATACTCGCGGGCATGTCGACGTCGCGACCCTTGGCAGTGGTGACCGGAGCGAGCAGCGGGATCGGTGCGGCCTCGGCCCGCCGGCTCGCGGCCGCGGGCTACGAGGTGGTGTGCGCCGCCCGTCGGGCCGACAGGATCGAGGCGCTGGCGGCCGAGATCGACGGCCGCGCGGTGGTGTGCGACGTGACCTCCAGCGCCGACGTGGCGGCCCTGGCCGCGGCCGTGGGCGGTCGGTGCGACCTGCTGCTGGCCAACGCGGGCGGGGCGATCGGGCTGGAGCCGGTGGCCTCCGCCGACCTTGACGCGTGGCGGGCGATGTACGAGGTCAACGTCATCGGCGTGGTCGCGGTGGTCAAGGCGTTGCTGCCGTCCCTGGTCGCGGCGGGCGGTCAGGTCGTCGTGATGGGCTCGACCGCCGGGCAGGTGGCCTACGAGGGCGGTGGCGGCTACGTCGCGGCGAAGCACGGCACGACCGCGGTGGTGGACACGCTGCGGCTGGAGCTGTTCGACCAGCCGGTGCGGGTCTGCGAGATCGCGCCGGGGATGGTGCGCACGGACGAGTTCGCGCTCAAGCGCTTCGGCGGGGACCAGGACAAGGCCGACGCGGTCTACGCCGGCGTGGCCGAGCCGCTGACCGCCGACGACATCGCCGACTGCGTCGCGTGGGTGGCGACCCGGCCGGCCCACGTCAACATCGACCGGATGGTCGTGCGGCCGCGGGCGCAGGCGGCCCAGCACAAGGTGCACCGGGTCGCGGACTGAACCGGCCGCGGATACGCCGTGAGGGACCGTGCGGCAGCCGCACGGTCCCTCGCGTTCTGTCCGGATCCCTAGAAGTACCAGGGGAAGGGGCTCCAGTCGGGGTCGCGCTTCTCCAGGAAGGAGTCGCGGCCCTCGACCGCCTCGTCGGTCATGTAGGCCAGGCGGGTCGCCTCGCCGGCGAAGACCTGCTGGCCCATCAGCCCGTCGTCGGTGAGGTTGAACGCGAACTTCAGCATCCGCTGCGCCTGCGGGCTCTTGCCGTTGATCTCCGCGGCGACCTGCAGCGCCTCGCGCTCGAGGTCGGCGTGGTCGGCGACGATGTTGACCGCACCCATGCGGTGCATGTCCTCGGCGGAGTAGGTGCGCCCGAGGAAGAAGATCTCGCGGGCGAACTTCTGCCCGACCATCTTGGCCAGGTAGGCCGAGCCGTAGCCGCCGTCGAAGGAGCCCACGTCGGCGTCGGTCTGCTTGAACCGGGCGTGCTCGCGGCTGGCGATCGTCAGGTCGCACACCACGTGCAGGCTGTGCCCGCCGCCGGCCGCCCAGCCGTTGACGACGGCGATGACGACCTTGGGCATGGTGCGGATCAGGCGCTGCACCTCCAGGATGTGCAGCCGGCCGCCGGCGGCCTTCACCCGCGCCTGGTCGACGGTGTCGGCCGTCTCGCCCTCGGCGTACTGGTAGCCGCTGCGGCCACGGATGCGCTGGTCGCCGCCGGAGCAGAACGCCCAGCCGCCGTCCTTGCTGCTCGGGCCGTTGCCGGTCAGCAGCACGGCGCCGACGTCCGGGGTCATCCGCGCGTGGTCCAGCGCGCGGTACAGCTCGTCCACCGTGTGCGGGCGGAAGGCGTTGCGCACCTCGGGGCGGTTGAACGCGATCCGCACCGTGCCGCGGCCCGGGCCGTCGACCACGGCGCGGTGGTAGGTGATGTCGGTGAAGTCGAAGCCCTCGACGACCTCCCAGGCGGTCGGGTCGAAGATCTCCGACACGGCGTCGGGGCGGTGGTGGCTGCTCGGCTGGTCCGTCACGTGAGTGAGGATAGGCGCATGGCTGAACCGTGGACGCCCGGCCTCGAGGACGTGATCGGCGCCCTCCACGTGGTGCGGATCCCGATGCGGGTGCGCTTCCGCGGGGTGATGGCGCGCGAGGTGGCGCTGCTCGACGGGCCGCTCGGCTGGGGGGAGTTCGCGCCGTTCCTGGAGTACGACGACGCCGAGTCCGCGCGCTGGCTGGCCGCGGCCGTGGAAGCCGGGTGGCGGGGCTGGCCGGTCCCTGTCCGCTCCTCGGTGCCCGTCAACGCCACCGTGCCCGCGGTCCCCGCCGACGAGGTCGCCGCGGTCCTCGCCCGGTATGACGGGTGCACCACGGCCAAGGTCAAGGTCGCCGAGCGGGGGCAGTACCTCGCCGACGACCTCGCGCGGGTGGCGGCGGCCCGGGACGTCATGGGTCCGCGGGCGCGGATCCGGGTCGACGCCAACGGCGGCTGGGACGTCGAGCAGGCGAGGGAGGCACTGAGCCGGCTCGCGGCACACGGCCTGGAGTATGCCGAGCAGCCGTGCGCGAGCGTCGAGGAGCTGACCGCCCTGCGCACCGCGCTGGCGCGGGACGGGGTCGACGTCCTCGTCGCGGCCGACGAGTCGATCCGCAAGGCGAGCGACCCGATCCGGGTCGCGCGCGAAGGGGCCGCCGACGTGGTGGTCGTCAAGGTGGCCCCTCTGGGGGGCGTGCGGGCCGCTCTCGCGATCGCGCAGGAGTGCGGGCTGCCCACGGTGGTCTCCAGCGCCCTCGACACCTCGGTCGGGATCGCCGCCGGGGTGGCGCTCGCGGCCGCGCTGCCCGCGCTGCCCTACGCCTGCGGGCTGGGCACCGTCGAGCTCATGGCCGGCGACGTCGCGGTGCCCTCGATGGTGCCCCGCAGGGGAGCGCTGGCCGTCGCCGGGGCCGAGGTCGACTCGCTGCTGCTGAGGCGGTGGGCGGCACCGGAGGATCGGCAGCACTGGTGGGCCGAGCGGGTGCGGCGGTGCTGGGAGGTGCTCGGTGCCGACGACCGCTGCTGACGTCCTGCACCCGCTGCACTTCGCCGGGGTTCAGGCCCCGTAGAGGTTCTCGTCCCGGGCGTAGCCCGGGCCGTAGTAGGCCTCGAGCTCCTCGAGCGGGGTGTCCGGCCGCTCCAGCGCCTTGGCGATGCGGGCCCGCGACGGGATCGCCTCTGCGGACGGCCACGTCTCCGGCTGCCAGAGGCCGGACCGCAGGAAGGCCTTGGCGCAGTGGAAGAAGACCTCTTCCACCTCGACCACCATGGCCATGAACGGCCGCTTGCCCTTGACGGCCATGTCGTCCAGGAACGGCGCCTCGCGCACGAGTCTGGCCCGGCCGTTGACCCGTAGCGTGTCCCCGCGGCCGGGGACGAGGAACAGCAGCCCGACGTGCGGGTTCTCCAGGACGTTGAGGAAGCCGTCGGCGCGGCGGTTGCCCGGCCGCTCGGCCAGGGCGATCGTGTGGTCGTCGAGGACGTGGACGAGGTGCCCGCTCGGGTCACCCTTGGGGGAGGCGTCGACGCGCCCGTGGGCATCCGAGGTGGCGACGACGCACAGCGGCGAGGTGGCCAGCCACTGCCGGTCGAGCTCGGTCAGCTCCGGGCGCACCTTCTCGGCGACCCGCTGGCTCGGGGAGCCGAGCAGCTCCCGCAGCTCCTCCTCGGAGCCGACCTCGGTCCACGTCGCGCTGTCCACCCATGCCTCCCCCTGGCCTGGCGGCCGGGGTCTCCGGCCGGTCCGTCGCTGACCGTACCGTGAGCGCTGCTCAGGCGGCCGGCTGTTCGTCGACCGTGACGACGCCCCCGGACCCGGCCAGCCAGCGCAGGCCGCCGACCATGGTGTGCCCGGCCGCACGGATGGCGGTGTGCTCCAGGATCGGCAGGTGCGGCAGCCGCAGCGGGGCGCGGGCCCACGTCGGCATCAGTCCGACCGCCGCGGCCCACAGCAGGCCGTACGCCGGCCGGGCCACCAGCGGCAGCGGCGCCTCGACCATGAGGAACCGCGCGGTGTCCCGCGCCGCCCGCGTGCCCTCCAGCTCCGGCCGGTAGGCCTCGAGCAGCGAGGCGAGCTCCGCCGTGCTCGAGGGCACCTCAGCCGGGTCGGCCCCGAGGCGACGGGCCACCTCACCGGCCTGCGCGACATAGTCGTCGGCCTCCTGCGGCGTGAGCGGGTGGCGGCCGTAGGTCTGGTGCGCGGTGAGGAAGCTGTCCACCTCGGCGACGTGGATCCACGCGAGCAGGTGCGGGTCGGAGGCGCGGTAGGGGCGGCCGTCCGGCGCAACCCCGCTGATCCGCGAGTGCACCCGCCGCACCGCCGCGACCGAGGCCTCGGCGTCCTCGGCGGTCCCGAAGGTCGTCACTGCGAGGAAGGCGCTCGTGCGTGCCAGGCGCCCCCACGGGTCGGACCGGTATCCCGAGTGGTCGGCCACCGCGGCCATGGCCAGGGGGTGCAGCGACTGCAGGAGCAGGGCGCGGATGCCGCCGGGGTACATCGCCGTGTCGGCGTGGACCCGGCGGATCGGTGAGCCGGGCGGGAACCAGCGCGGGCCGGGCGTGCCGTGGATCCGGTCACGCAGGGCCGGGCCGTCGGGGCCGGCGACCTTGGCGAAGATGGCGCGCTGGACCTGGCTGCGGAGCACCTCGATCGGGGCCATGTCACCCATTGTGCGCGCCCCCGGTGACACCCTCAGCCGGCCGCCTCCCGCAGCGCCGGCAGCAGCTCGCCCTCGGCCACCTTGAGGAAGTCCTCCTGTGTCTCGTCCCCGACCTGCACCAGCGCCACGTCGGTGAACCCGGCCTCCCAGAACGGCCGCACCGCCTCGACGATCGCGTCGAGGTCCGGGCCGCAGGGGATCGAGGCCGCCACGTCCTCGGGCCGGACGAACTGCGTCGCCCCGGCGAACCCGGCCGGGCCCGGCAGCTCGGCGTTGACCTTCCACCCGCCGCCGAACCAGCGGAACTCGCGGTGGGCCCGGGCGATCGCCTCGTCCCGCGACGGGCCCCACGAGACGGGGACCTGCCCGATCTTGCGCGAGGACCCGCCCTTGACCTCGTCCCAGGCCCGCACCAGGTCGGCGTCGGGCTCCACCGCGACCATGGCCTGCGAGCGAGGCGCCAGCGTCTCGATCGACTGCCGGCCCGAGACGGCGCAGGCGATCGGCACCCGCTGCTCGGGCACGTCCCACACCTTGGCCGAGTCGACCCGGTAGTGCTTCCCGGCGTAGCTGACGTCCTCGCCGTCGAGCAGCGCGTCGATGATCTCCACCGCCTCGGCGAGCATCTCGTGCCGCACGTTGACCGGGGGCCAGCCCTGTCCGGTGACGTGCTCGTTCAGGTTCTCCCCGGCGCCGAGGCCGAGGGTGAACCGGCCGTCGGACAGCAGCCCGAGCGTGGCGGCCTTCTGCGCCACGACCGCCGGGTGGTAGCGCATGATCGGGCAGGTCACGTAGGTCATCAGCTCCACCCGGGAGGTCACCTGGCTGACCGCGCCGAGCATGCTCCACGCGTAGCCGGCGTGCCCCTGCTCCTCGAGCCACGGGAAGTAGTGGTCGCTCATGACCTCGAGGTCGAAGCCCGCCTCCTCGGCCCGTGCGGCGTAGCGCACCAGCTCGCGGGGGCCGGACTGCTCGGTCATCAGCGTGTAGCCGAACCGGGTTGCCGAACGCTGTGCCATGGGTCCTCCTTCGGTGTGGTGGTCCGCTGCCCGTACCCATCTGCCCGTCGAACATGCCCGGTCGCGGCCGTCCGGCGAGGCGATGCGGCAGGATCGGGCACGTGAACCCCTCGACCGCGCTGGCCACCGTCCTCGTCGACGAGCTCGCGCGCCATGGCGTCCGAGACGCGGTGCTGTGCCCGGGGTCGCGCTCGGCGCCGCTGGCCTACGCCCTGCAGGAGGCCGACCGGGCCGGCCGGATCCGCCTGCACGTGCGGGTCGACGAGCGCTCGGCCGGCTTCCTGGCCCTCGGGCTCGCCAAGCTCAGCCGGCGCCCGGTCCCCGTGGTCACCACCTCCGGCACCGCGGTCGCCAACCTGCACCCCGCCGTGCTCGAGGCCCACCACGCCGCCGTCCCGCTGCTGGTCCTCAGCGCCGACCGCCCGCCGGAGCTGCGCGGGACGGGGGCCAACCAGACCACCACCCAGCCGGGCCTGTTCGGTATGCCGGTCCGCTGGCTCCACGACCTCGGCGCACCCGAGCGCCGGGTCGGCCAGGTGGCGGTGTGGCGCTCGGTCATCAGCCGCGCCTGCGCCGCCGCGACCGGCACGCTGGGCCGCGTCTCCGGCCCGGTCCACCTCAACGTCCCGCTGCGCGAGCCGCTCGTGCCGACCGTCGAGGCCGAGCCGTGGCCGGAGCCGCTGGACGGCAGGCCCGGCGGGGAGCCGTGGGTGCGCACCGACCGCTCCATCGCGGTCGCCGAGCCGCTGGAGGACGAGCCCCGGACCCTCGTGCTGCTGGGGGACCTGCCCGACCCGGCATCGGCCGCCAAGGTCGCCGCGCTGGCGCAGGACACCGGCTGGCCGCTGCTCGCCGAGCCGTTCGGGGGCTACGACCGCTCGGCCGTGCTGCCCCACGGCCCGCTGCTGCTGACCGCCGGGGAGTGGCTGGAACAGCATCGGCCCCGCCGCGTCCTCCTCGTGGGGCGGGTGACGCTCTCCCGCGCGGTCGCCACGCTGCTGCGCCACCCCGGGGTGCGCGTGGAGGCCGTCGCCAGCGGCACCGACTGGCCCGACCCCGGCCACGTGGTGCAGCGCGTGCACCCGTGGGCGGCGCTCGCCGGCCACGAGCACCTCAGCGTCGACCAGGAGTGGGCCCGGGCCTGGCGCGAGGCCGCGACGCGGGTCACCGCCGCCGCCCGGCCGGTCATCGACGCCGCCTGGCCGTCGGGGCTGGGCGTCGCCGCGAGCGTGCTGTCCGCGATGCCCGCCGGGGCCGTCCTGTTCGTCGGCTCCTCCAACGCCGCCCGCGACGTCGACCTGGCGATGGACCCCACGCAGGTGGACCCGGGCACCACCGTCGTGGCCAGCCGCGGGCTGGCCGGCATCGACGGCTGCGTGTCCACCGCGCTGGGGATCGCGCTCGCGGCACCGGGCCGGCCGGCATACGCGTTGATGGGGGACCTGACGTTCCTGCACGACGGCAACGGCCTGCTCATCGGGCCGCAGGAGCCGCGCCCCGACCTGACGGTCGTCGTGCCCAACGACGACGGCGGCGGCATCTTCACCCTGCTCGAGCCGGGCGAGCCGGCCCGGGCCGCGGACTTCGAGCGCATCTTCGGCACGCCGACCGGCACCTCGCTGGCCGACCTCTGCCGGGCGCACGGGGTGGCCCACACGTTGGCCGTGACCCGCGACCAGCTGGCGACCGCGGTTGCCGAGAGCCCCAAGAGGGTCCGGGTCGTCGAGGTCCCGGTGCCGCGCGAGGGGCACCGGGACCTGCACGCGCGGCTGCGCGAGGCTGCCGCGGCCGCGCTGGGCTAGAAGGAGATGCCGGGCACCGGCTCGCGGTCGGCCCGCATCGCCAGGGACAGCCGGCGCACCGCACCGGGGCGCAGCTCCTCGACGAGACCGCGCCCGGCCTGGGCGGCGATGCTGCGCGAGCCGAGGTAGGCCGCGCCGAGCACCTGCTCCGGTAGCCGCAGGTCGGCAGGGTCCTGCGTCGGCGTGCACTGCCCGACGCCCTGGTCGTCGACGCCGAGGCGCCAGCGCCGGTGGTTCCACGGACAGACCTCGTCGAGCACCTCGAGCACCACGTCGCAGCCGGCCGCGTAGCCGCGCTCCGAGAGGGCCCGCCCGACGTCGACAAGCCGCAGCCACAGGGCGTCGGCGGTGCGGACCTCGACCGCCCGCGGCCCGCCGGCCCACCAGAGCACCGGGTCGTCCAGCGAGCGGTTCCACAGCGACACCGTGGTCGTGAGGTCGAAGTCGACCAAGCGCCGGGCGAGCGCCAGCAGGGAGGCGGGGTCCAGCGCCACCAGCTCGACGACCTCGACACTGCCGCGCGGGCTGCCGGCTTCCCAAGTGGGGGTCCGGCTGAACCGGGCGTAGCCGGTGGGCTCGCCGTCGCGGTGGCTGAACATCACCTGCTGCGGCTCCCGGCCGACGCGCTCCGCGGGGTGGTCGCGGAAGCTGTGGGCGGCCAGGTGCTCCGAGCGGTGCACCGCGCCGAGCGTGCGGGCGGCGCTGGCGAGGTGGACCCGCTGGATCCGCGCCCGCGCCTCGTCGCAGTCGGCCGGCATGAACCAGGTCTCCAGCCGCCCGGCCTCCTCCTCCAGCGAGGGTGCCGTGAAGGTGGCCCCGCGCCCGAGGGTCAGGTGGGCCTCCAGGGAGGCCACGGCATACCCGAACCGGCCGTAGATGCCCGGCTCGGCGGCGTGCAGCCCGCTGAGCCCGACGCCCTGCTCGTGCAGTTGGCCGAAGTGGTGGCCGAGCATGGCGCGCAGCACGCCGCGGCGGCGGTGGTCGGGGTGGACCGAGACCCACGACAGCCCGGGCATCGGCACCGTGGCGAGGGTGTCGAGCGGCCCGGGGACGGTCACCGCCAGGTCGTAGGCGGTGTAGACCCCGCACAGGCCCGTGCCACCGTCGCGGCTGGTCCCGAACGTCCGCGACCAGTCGAAGTGGGCGACGACGTGCTCCGGGTCGACCTGGGCCGGGTCGAAGAAGAAGGCGGCGGCGTCGACCGCCAGGAGGCGCTCGCGGTCGCCCGGGCCGAGCGGGACGATGTCGATGCCGGTGGTGGGACGCTCACTGTCCATGTGCCGGAGCCTTGCGCGCCCGTGACCGGCCATGCAACAGGATTGGTGCCATGCGTCAGCCAGTGAGGGGCTCGGTCCCTGCCGTCGTCGCGGTCTTCACCATCAACGGCGCGCTGATGGCGCAGGCCTATGCGCGGATGCCGGCGCTGCGGGACCAGGTCGGGGCCACGAGCGCCCAGCTCGGCCTGGCCCTGGTCGGTGGCGGCATCGGCTCGGTGCTGGCGATGCCGTGGACCGGGCGCGTGGTCGAGCGCTGGGGAAGCCGGGCGACCATCACCGTCGTCGCGCTGGTCAACGTGACCGCCTGGGTCGTCATGGCCTGGACCGCGTCGCCGCTCGCGCTGTCCGCGACCCTCGTGTTCATCGGGGCCACGACCGGCGTCTGGGACGTCGCCATGAACGTGCAGGGCCACCACGTCGAGCGCCTGCGGGGGCGGTCACTCATGCCACGGCTGCACGCCGGCTTCTCCGCCGGGACGCTGGCGGGTGCCCTCGTCGGGGTGCTCACCGCCAAGCTCGGGGTGCCGCTCAAGGTCCAGCTTCCCGTCGCGAGCGTCGTCGTCCTCGTGGTCGTGCTGCTCTCCCTGCGCCATTTCGTCGGCGACCAAGTCGGGGTCGAGGAGGCGCCGGAGCCGGAGGCCGAGGCGCCCACCACCCCGCTCCGGTCCGGGATCACCGGACTGGAGGTCCTCATCGGCCTGATCACCCTGTCCACGGCGATGGGGGAGGGCGCGGCCAACGACTGGCTGGCGCTGCTGCTCGTCGACGACCGGCACGCCCCGGCGGCGTTCGGGGCGCTGACGTTCGCGGCGTTCAACCTCACGATGCTGGTGGGGCGGCTCGCCGGCGGCCCGGCGATCGAGCGGTTCGGCCGGGTGTGGGTGCTGCGGGTCAGCGGGCTGTGCGCGTTCACCGGTGTGGTGCTCGTCTGCCTGGTGCCCTGGCTCGCCGCCGCCGTCCTCGGTGGCCTGCTGTGGGGCCTGGGGCTGGCCACGGTCTTCCCGGCCACGATGTCGGCCGCCGGCGAGGTGCCCGGTCGTGGGCAGCGGGCGATCGGCGTGGTCTCCACCATCGGCTACGGCGGGTTCCTGCTGGGCGCGCCCAGCATCGGCCTGCTCACCTCCCGCTTCGGCCTGGACCGTGCGCTGCTGCTGGTCGCGGGGTTCGCCGCGCTCATCGTGGTGCTCGCGCGGTATGCCGCGCCGGTCACCACCCGCTCGCACATGGTCACCGAGCCGGACGTCGGCCCGCTGCGCTAGGCGTCGAGGGCGTCGCGCATCGGGACGAACTTGGCGTCCGACTCGGCCAGCTCGGCGTCCGGGTCGGAGCCCGCGACGATGCCGCACCCGGCGAACAGCCGCATCCGGCTGGCGTCATCCGGGGCGTAGGCCCCACACCGCAGGGCGATGCCCCACTCGCCGTCGCCGCTGGCGTCCATCCAGCCGACCGGCCCTGCGTAACGGCCGCGGTCCATGTGCTCGAGCTCGGCGATGGCGACCGCCGCCACCGGGGTCGGCGTGCCGCAGACCGCCGCCGAGGGGTGCAGCGAGGCCGCCAGGCCCAACGACGTGGTCCCGTCGGCGAGCACGCCGGCCACGTCGGTGGCCAGGTGCATCACGTTGGCAAGGTGGAGCACGAACGGCGCCTCGGGCACGTTCATCGACGTGCAGTGCGGCTCGAGGGCCTCGGCGACCGAGCGCACGGCGTACTCGTGCTCCTCCAGGTCCTTGGAGGAACGGGCCAGGGACGCGGCGAGGGCCAGGTCGCGGGTGTCGTCACCGGTCCGGCGGATCGTGCCGGCGAGGACCCGGGAGGTGACCAGGCCCTTCTCCAGGCGCACGAGCATCTCGGGGGTGGCACCCAGCAGGCCGTCGACGGCGAAGACCCACGTGTTGTCGTAGCGCTCGGCCAGCCGGTGCAGCAGCCAGCGGGGGTCGATCGGCCCGGCGGCGTCGACCTCGAGGTCGCGGGCGAGCACGACCTTGTCCATCTCGCCGGCGGCGATGCGCTCGACCGCGGCGGCGACGGCCCCCGACCACTCGGCCCCGGAGAGGGCACCGTCGGCGAAGGCCACCTCGCGGGGGGCGTCCGGGTCGGTGGCAGGCGCGGGCACGTGCTGGCCCGGCAGCGTGGACCCGTCGGTGATGGTGGTCAGCCAAAAATGCGAGCCGCGGTGACCCACGACGACCTCGGGCACCACGAGCACCGCGCCGGCGGGGGAGTCGTCGCTGAAGGACATGGACCCGAAGCAGACCGGGCCGGTGCCGGGCAGCACCACGTCGTCGCGCACCACCGCGTGGGTGACGACCTCGCGCCACCACTGCTCGGCGGCGGCGAACCGGTCGGGGCCCTGCGCCTCGAAGGTCAGCGTCCGTCCCCAGCCGACCAGGCCCTCCCCGCGGCGCACCCACGAGGAGACCAGCTCCGGGGTCACCGAGTCCGGCAGCAGGCGCAGCAACGCCCCCGGGTCCTCGATCGCGATCGTGCGCGCCACGAGCGGCCCGGGCGCCGGCAGCGTCGGGGCGGAGGCGGCATCAGGGGTCACGGCGAGCAAGCCTACGACTGCGTCCTCCCCACCGGGTCCGCGACCGTGGTGACCCGGCCTACGCCGGTCGCCGGCCCGGCGCGCCACCCGAGGTGAGCGGGCCGCGGGCCGGCCACCCGGCATACCGGTGGGCCGCCCGTGCGCGCGCGGGGGTGGCATGGGCGAGGATGGGGCCCATGATCCGCGCCAGCCTCGACAAGCGTCCCCAGGACGTCGCCGCCATGTTCGATGACGTGGCGGGCAAGTACGACCTGACCAACGACGTGCTGTCCCTGGGGCAGGACCGGCTGTGGCGACGGGCCGTCGTGCGGGCGGTCGACGCGGTGCCCGGCGAGCGCGTGCTCGACATCGCCGCGGGCACCGGCACGAGCAGCGAGCCGTTCGCCGACGCCGGCGTGCACGTCGTGCCGGCCGACTTCTCCCTGGGCATGCTGCGGGTCGGCAACCGCCGCCGGCCCGACCTGGGCTTCACCGCCGCCGACGCGCTGCGGCTGCCGTTCGCCGACGACTCCTTCGACGCCGTCACCATGTCGTTCGGGCTGCGCAACGTCGCCGACACCCTGGCGGCGCTGCGGGAGTTCCTGCGGGTGACCAAGCCGGGCGGCCGGCTCGTGGTGTGCGAGTTCAGCCACCCGGTGAACCGGACGTTCCGCAAGGTCTACAGCGAGTACCTCATGCGCTCGCTGCCGCCGATCGCGCGCCGGGTCAGCTCCAACCCCGACTCCTACGTCTACCTCGCCGAGTCCATCCAGGCGTGGCCCGACCAGGCCGGTATCGCGCGCACCGTCACCGAGGCGGGGTGGCAGGACGTCGCCTGGCGCAACCTGACCGGCGGGGTCGTCGCGCTGCACCGGGCGGCCAAGGCGGGCTGACGCCCGCACGGCGCCGTCCCCGCCGGCCGTCACGGCGTCCCGGCGCCCGCAGGTCGGACGGGCCCGTCCGCCCCCTGTCACACCCGCCCGACGCGTCGGGCCGGCGCCTCCCCCCACCCCGGGTTCAGGTCACCCCCGGGCGGGCGTAGAGTGCCGCACAAATTAGTGAAGAACTTCACAAGCGCGCGAGCGATGGGCATGGTGAGACAGCCGTGAGCACGAGCAGCAGCGACATCCGGGACGGTGGTGTGCCCGGGGGCACCACCGAGACCGCCGACGTGATCGTCGTCGGTGCCGGGCCCGGGGGTTCTGCCACCGCTGCCTACCTCGCCATGGCCGGCCTCGACGTCCTGCTCCTGGAGAAGTCCGCGTTCCCCCGCGACAAGATCTGCGGCGACGGCCTCACCCCGCGCGCCACCAAGGAGCTCATCTCCCTCGGCGTCGACACGAGCGGCTGGCAGCGCACCAAGGGCCTGCGCATCAAGGGTGGCGGCCACACGCTGCAGCTCGACTGGCCCGAGACCGACGCCTTCCCCTCCTACGGCATGGTCCGCACCCGCGCCCAGCTCGACGAGGCCCTCGCCCGCTACGCCCAGTCCCGCGGCGCCCGGCTCGAGGAGCACACCAGCGTCACCGGACCCGTCCGTGACGCCGCCGGCCGGGTCGTCGGCGTCACCGCCAAGAGGGTGGACGAGCGCGGCCGGTCCGCCGGTGACCCCGTCACCTACCGCGCCCCCGTCGTCATTGCCAGCGACGGCGTCTCGAGCCGCCTCGCCACCGCGGTCGGTCGCCCCAAGCGCGAGGACCGCGTGATGGGCGTGGCCGTGCGCGCCTACTACCGCACCCCGCGCCGCGACGACTACCTCGAGTCCCACCTCGAGCTGTGGACGCGTGACGACTCCGGCAACCGGATCCTCATGCCGGGCTACGGCTGGCTCTTCCCGCTCGAGGACGGCCGCACCAACGTCGGCCTCGGCACGCTCGACACCACCTCGGCCTTCCAGAAGACCGACTACAAGGACGTCATGCGGCGCTGGGTCGAGGACATCGACGCCGACTGGCACCTCGAGCACGACGAGTCCGCCGGACCGATCCGGGGCGCTGCGCTGCCCATGGGCTTCAACCGCAGCCCGCTCTACGCCGACGGGTTGCTGCTCGTCGGCGACGCCGGCGGCATGGTCAACCCGTTCAACGGCGAGGGCATCGACTACGCCCTCGAGGCCGCACGCGTGGGGGCCGAGCTCATCGCCCAGGCGCTGGCCCGCCCGACCGACGCCGGGCGGGAGCGCGTCCTCGCCACCTATGCCACGGTGATGAAGGACGAGCTCGGCGGCTACTTCACGCTGGGCCGCTGGTTCGCCCATGCGATCGGCAACCCGGAGGTCATGCGCCTGGCCACGAAGTACGGCCTGCCGCGCAAGACCCTCATGAAGTTCCTGCTCAAGGTCATGGCCAACCTCGCCGAGCCGCACGGCGGTTCGGCGGGCGACCACCTGATCAACGCCCTGTCGAAGATGGCACCGGCGGCATGAACACCGTTCTCGCGTCTCGCATCGACGCGTTTGGGCCGGGATTCCTGCGGACGCGGCGATTTGGCCTCGCCAACACCGCCGACTCCCGACAGACTGCCGTGAGCACTACGTCCCACCGAAAGGGGAGCGTGTCGGGATGACCAACCCCTACGTCCCACTGCTGTTCCTGGCCGCGATCGGCGGCGGCTTCGCCGTGTTCTCGGTCGTCGCCGGCTCCCTCGCCGGACCCAAGCGCTACAACCGCGCCAAGCTCGACGCCTACGAGTGCGGCATCGAGCCCAGCCCCCATGCGAGCGGCCGCGGCAAGGTGCCGGTCAAGTACTTCCTGACGGCGATGCTCTTCATCGTCTTCGACATCGAGGGCGTCTTCCTCTACCCGTTCGCGGTGGCCTTCAACAAGCTCGGCCTCTTCGCGCTGGTGGAGATGGTGCTGTTCATCATCACGGTCTTCGTCGCCTACGCCTACGTGTGGCGTCGCGGCGGATTGGAGTGGGACTGATGGGTATCGAGGAGAAGCTCCCCGCGGGCTTCCTGCTCACCACGGTCGAGCAGCTGGCCGGCTACATGCGCAAGAGCTCGGTGTGGCCCGCGACGTTCGGCCTGGCCTGCTGCGCCATCGAGATGATGGCCGTCGGCACGCCCGACTACGACATCGCGCGCTTCGGCATGGAGCGCTTCTCGGCGACGCCGCGCCAGGCCGACCTGATGATCGTGGCCGGCCGGGTCAGCCAGAAGATGGCCCCCGTCGTGCGCCAGGTCTACGACCAGATGCCCGAGCCCAAGTGGGTCATCGCGATGGGTGTCTGTGCCAGCAGCGGCGGCATGTTCAACAACTACGCCATCGTCCAGGGTGTCGACCACATCGTGCCCGTCGACGTCTACCTGCCCGGCTGCCCGCCGCGGCCGGAGATGCTGCTCAACGCGATCATCACGCTGCACGAGCAGATCCAGAACGCGCCGCTGGGCGTCAACCGCGTCAAGGCCGCCCGCGCCGCCGAGGAGGCCGCGCTCACGGCGACGCCGACGCACCAGATGAAGGGGCTGCTCGCATGAGCTCCGAGGAGCAGAAGGTCCCGGCCGACAAGGCGCAGGAGACCGGCGGCGCGGCCACGGAGGCCGAGCGCGACAACCTGCCCACCGCCCCGGGCACCCCCGAGGTCGTCTCGGTGCGGCACGGCATGTTCGGTGCCTCGGGCAGCGGGGACACCAGCGGGTATGGCGGGCTGGTCGCCCCGGTGCTCTTCCCGGCACCGGCGCAGCGGCCCTACGGCCGCTACTTCGACGAGGTGGCCGACCACCTGGAGCGGGCGCTCGAGGGGGCCGGGGGCTTCAGCCGTGCCATCGAGAAGATCATCGTCGACCGCGGCGAGCTGACGCTCTTCGTGGCCCGGGAGCACCTGCTGGCCGTGGCCCGGGTGCTGCGCGACGACCCCGCGCTGCGGTTCGAGATCTGCACCGGCGTCTCGGGCGTGCACTACCCGCACGAGACCGGCCGCGAGCTGCACGCCGTCTACCACCTGCTCTCGATCACCCACGGTGGGCGCCGCGTCCGCGTCGAGGTCACCTGCCCCGACGACGACCGGCACATCCCCTCGGTCGTGCCGGTCTACCCGGCCAACGACTGGCACGAGCGCGAGACGTGGGACATGTTCGGCATCGTCTTCGACGGTCACCCCGCGCTGACCCGGATCCTCATGCCGGACGACTGGCCCGGCCACCCGCAGCGCAAGGACTACCCGCTCGGCGGCATCCCCGTCGAGTACAAGGGCGCCACCATCCCGCCGCCGGACCAGCGGAGGTCCTACAACTGATGAGCACCGACCAGATGCATGCAGGCGACGTCTACGCGACGGGTGTGGCCGACGAGGCCGACGCCGAGGGCGCGCGCGTCTTCAACGCCTCCGGCGGCGACTGGGACACCATCGTCGACGAGGCCTCGGCGCTCCACGAGGAGCGCATCGTCGTCAACATGGGCCCGCAGCACCCGTCCACCCACGGCGTGCTCCGGCTCATCCTCGAGCTCGACGGTGAGACCGTCACCGAGACGCGGGCCGGCATCGGCTACCTGCACACGGGCATCGAGAAGAACATGGAGTTCCGCAACTGGACCCAGGGTGTGACCTTCTGCACCCGCATGGACTACCTCACGCCGCTGTTCAACGAGGCGGCCTACTGCCTCGCGGTGGAGAAGCTGCTCGGCATCACCGACCAGATCCCCGAGCGGGCCAGCATCATCCGCGTCCTGATGATGGAGCTCAACCGGGTCTCCTCCCACCTCGTGGCCCTGGCCACCGGTGGCATGGAGATGGGCGCCACCACCGTCATGACCGTCGGCTTCCGCGAGCGCGAGCGGATCCTGTCCATCTTCGAGATGGTCACCGGCCTGCGCATGAACAACGCCTACATCCGCCCCGGCGGCGTGGCCCAGGACCTGCCCCCGGGCGCGATCGACAAGATCCGCGACGCCATCCCCGCGATCCGCAAGGGCCTCGGCGAGCTCGAGCTGCTGCTCAACGAGAACCCCGTCCTCAAGGGCCGCACCGTCGACGTCGGCTACCTCGACCTGACCGGCTGCATGGCCCTCGGCATCACCGGCCCGGTGCTGCGCTCGGCCGGCCTGCCGCACGACCTGCGCAAGCTGGACCCCTACTGCGGCTACGAGACCTACGACTTCGAGGTCATCACCCGCGACAGCTGCGACGCCTACGGCCGCTTGCGGATCCGCATCGACGAGATGTACGAGTCGCTGAAGATCGCCGAGCAGGCCGTCGACCGGCTCCAGGTCACGCCCGGCCCGGTCATGGTGCAGGACAAGAAGATCGCGTGGCCGGCCCAGCTGGCCATCGGCGGCGACGGCATGGGCAACAGCCTGGACCACATCCGCGAGATCATGGGCAGCTCGATGGAGTCCCTCATCCACCACTTCAAGCTGGTGACCGAGGGCTTCCGCGTCCCGCCGGGGCAGGCCTATGTCGCGGTCGAGTCCCCCAAGGGCGAGCTCGGCTGCCACGTCGTCTCCGACGGCGGCACCCGCCCCTACCGCGCGCACTTCCGCGACCCGTCGTTCAACAACCTGCAGGCCACGGCCGCGATGTGCGAAGGCAGCCAGGTCGCCGACGTCATCGTCGCCGTCGCGTCGATCGACCCCGTGATGGGAGGCGTGGACCGTTGAGCGGCACCACGAGCAACCCGAACTACGGCGCCGTGCCGGCGCCGGTGGCCGAGCCGTGGGCGGACGACGTCCTCGCCGGCCTGCACCGTGACGCGCAGGAGGTCATCGGGCGCTACCCGGTGAAGCGCTCGGCGCTGCTGCCGCTGCTGCACCTCGTGCAGTCGGTGGACGGTTACGTCTCCACCCGCGGCATCGAGTTCTGCGCCGAGGTCCTGGAGCTGACCACGGCCGAGGTCAGCGGCGTCGCGACCTTCTACACCCAGTACAAGCGCCACCCCAACGGCGAGTACACCGTCGGGGTCTGCACCAACACGCTCTGCGCGATCATGGGCGGCGACCAGATCTGGGACGAGGTCAGCGAGCACCTCGGCATCGGCCACGACGAGACCACCCCCGACGGCAAGATCACGCTGGAGCGGGTCGAGTGCAACGCCGCCTGCGACTACGCCCCGGTGGTCATGGCCAACTGGGAGTTCTTCGACAACCAGACCCCGGACTCCACCAAGGCACTGGTCGACGACCTGCGCGCCGGCCGTGAGGTCAGGCCGACCCGCGGCCCCGCGAGCGTCTGCAGCTTCAAGCAGGTCTCCCGGGTGCTCGCCGGCTTCCACGACGGCCTCGCCGACGAGGGCATCGGGGCCGGCCCGGCCTCCCTGCGCGGCCTGCAGGTCGCGCGCGAGCGCGGCTGGGCCGCGCCGGGTGACGGCAGCCAGGCGCAGACCTCGGCCAGCTCGGCGCAGACGGCGGCCGGACGGCATACCTCCACGGACACCCCGGCCAACGCGCCCGGTGAGGTGCCCACCAGCAAGGCGGACGAGCCGGCGACCCTCTTCGACGAGGGCGACGAGGCGGGGAAGGCGGAGAAGTGAGCACGCAGCTGACGCCGATCCTGACGACGTTCTGGGACGACCCGCAGTCGTGGACCCTGGCGACCTACGAGAAGCACGACGGCTGGAAGGCCCTGAAGAAGGCCCTGGGCATGTCCCAGGCCGACCTCGTGCAGATGACCAAGGACTCCGGCCTGCGCGGGCGTGGCGGCGCGGGCTTCCCGACCGGCATGAAGTGGGGCTTCCTGCCCCCGCCGGACGGCGGTCCGCGCTACCTCGTCGTCAACGCCGACGAGTCCGAGCCGGGCACCTGCAAGGACATCCCGCTGATGATGGCGGCGCCGCAGTTCCTCATCGAGGGCGTCGCGATCACGTCCTACGCGATCGGCTGCAACCACGCCTTCATCTACGTGCGCGGTGAGGTCGTCCACGTCTACCGTCGCCTGCTGCGCGCGGTCGAGGAGGCGTATGCCGCGGGCTACCTCGGCAAGAACATCATGGGCACCGGCTTCGACCTCGACGTCACGGTCCACGCCGGCGCCGGCGCCTACATCTGCGGCGAGGAGACGGCGCTGCTGGACTCCCTCGAGGGCCGTCGCGGCCAACCGCGACTGAAGCCGCCGTTCCCGGCCGTCGCCGGCCTGTATGCGCGGCCGACCGTCGTCAACAACGTCGAGTCGATCGCCTCGGTGCCGCCGATCCTGCTGCGCGGGGCCGAGTGGTTCTCCGACATGGGCACCGAGAAGTCCACGGGCTTCGGCATCTTCAGCCTCTCCGGGCACGTGACCAACCCCGGCCAGTACGAAGCGCCGCTCGGCATCACGCTGCGCGAGCTGCTCGAGATGGCCGGCGGCATGCGCGGCGGAAAGAAGCTGAAGTTCTGGACCCCCGGTGGCTCCTCGACGCCGCTGTTCACCGAGGCGCACCTGGACACGCCGCTGGACTTCGAGTCCGTCGCGGCGGCCGGGTCGATGCTCGGCACGCGAGCCCTGCAGATCTTCGACGAGACCACCTGCGTGGTCCGCGCCGTCGAGCGGTGGACCGACTTCTATGCGCACGAGTCCTGCGGCAAGTGCACCCCGTGCCGGGAGGGCACGTGGTGGCTCAAGCAGATCCTCGCCCGCCTGGAGCACGGCGAGGGCAGCGAGGAGGACCTCGAGAAGCTGCTCGACATCTGCGACAACATCCTCGGCCGGTCGTTCTGCGCGCTCGGTGACGGTGCCACGAGCCCGATCACCAGCAGCATCCAGCACTTCCGCGAGGAGTACCTCGCCCACCTCGAGCACGGTGGCTGCCCGTTCGACCGGAAGGCCTCGACGCTCTTCGCGAAGGAGACCGTGTCCGCATGACTGCGACCACGAGCACGGACCTGGTCAACCTGACCATCGACGGGGTGCCCGTCAGCGTCCCGAAGAACACCTTGGTCATCCGCGCCGCGGAGCAGATGGGCGTGCAGATCCCGCGGTTCTGCGACCACCCGTTGCTGGAGCCGGTCGGCGCCTGCCGCCAGTGCCTCGTGGACGTGGCGATGCCCGGTCCGGACGGCTCGCTGCGCCCGATGCCCAAGCCGCAGGCCTCCTGCACCATGACGGTCAGCGAGGGCATGGAGGTCAAGACCCAGCACACGTCCAAGGTCGCCGACAAGGCGCAGCAGGGCGTGATGGAGCTTCTCCTGATCAACCACCCGCTGGACTGCCCGGTCTGCGACAAGGGCGGCGAGTGCCCCCTGCAGAACCAGGCGCTGTCCAACGGCCGCGCCCGCAGCCGCTTCGAGGACGTCAAGCGCACCTACCCCAAGCCGATCAACATCTCCTCGCAGGTGCTGCTCGACCGTGAGCGGTGCGTCCTGTGCGCCCGGTGCACCCGCTTCTCCGACCAGGTGGCCGGTGACCCGTTCATCGCGCTGGTCGAGCGCGGTGCGCTCCAGCAGATCGGCATCTACCAGGAGAAGCCGTTCGAGTCCTACTTCTCCGGCAACACCGTGCAGATCTGCCCGGTGGGCGCCCTGACCGGCGCGGCCTACCGCTTCCGGTCGCGCCCCTTCGACCTCGTCTCCACGCCCAGCGTCTGCGAGCACTGCGCCAGCGGCTGCGCCACCCGCACCGACCACCGTCGTGGCACGGTCCTTCGCCGCATGGCGGTCAACGACCCGGCGGTCAACGAGGAGTGGAACTGCGACAAGGGACGGTGGGCGTTCACCTACGCCACCCAGGCCGACCGCATCACCGAGCCGCTGGTGCGTGACGAGGACGGCAACCTGCGCGTCGCGTCGTGGCCGGAGGCGCTCGACGTCGCCGCCCGTGGCCTGGAGGCGGCCCGCGCCGCCAAGGGCGTCGGCGTGCTCGTCGGCGGCCGGGTCAGCGGCGAGGACGCCTACGCCTACAGCAAGTTCGCCCGGATCGCGATGCAGACCAACGACATCGACTTCCGGTCCCGCCCGCACTCGGCGGAGGAGGCGGAGTTCCTCGCCCACCACGTCGTCGCGACCGGTCCGGGTGGGGGAGCGGTCACCTACGCCGACCTGGAGACCGCGCCGACCGTGGTCCTCGTGGGCTTCGAGCCCGAGGACGAGTCGCCGATGGTCTTCCTGCGGCTGCGCAAGGCGTTCCGCAAGCACAAGACCCGCGTCTTCTCCGTGGCACCGTTCGCGACCCGGGGCCTGGCCAAGCTCGGCGGCACGCTGATCCCCGCGGCCCCCGGCACCGAGGCCGAGGTCCTGACCGCGCTGGCCGAGGAGCGGATCGAGGTCGTCGAGACCGCCAAGGCACTGTCCGCCGACGGTGCCGTGCTGCTGGTGGGCGAGCGTCTGGCCTCCGTGCCCGGTGCCCTGTCCGCCGCCGCCGCGCTGGCCCGCACCACCGGGTCCCGCCTGGCCTGGGTGCCGCGTCGCGCCGGTGAGCGCGGGGCGCTCGAGGCCGGCGCCCTGCCCAACCTGCTCCCGGGTGGCCGGCCGGTCACCGACAGCGCCGCCCGCGCCGAGGTCGGCGAGGCCTGGGGGGTCGTCGGCCTGCCCGAGGCCGTCGGCCGCGACACCACCGGGATGCTGTCGGCGGTCCTCGCCGGCAACCTCTCCGGACTGGTGGTCGGTGGCGTCGACCCGGCGGACCTGCCGCAGGCCTCCGAGGCGCTGGACGCCCTGGCCCGCGCTTTCGTCGTCTCCCTCGAGGTGCGCGAGAGCGCCGTGACCGAGCGCGCGGACGTCGTCCTGCCGGTGGCTCCGCACGCCGAGAAGGCCGGTGTGTTCGTCGACTGGGAGGGCCGGGTCCGCCCGTTCGAGGCGGCCCTGGACACCAACGCGATGAGCGACCACCGGGTGCTGGACCTGCTGGGCGACGAGCTCGGCGAGCTCCTCGACGTCCGGACCCTGGCCGCGGCCCGATCCGACATGGAGCGGCTCGGCCCGTGGAGCGGCCCTCGCGCCGCTGCCCCGACCGTCGCCCCGGCCGAGGTGCCGTGGACCGATGGCGGGCAGGCCGTCCTGGCCACGTGGCACCACCTGCTCGACGAGGGCCGGTTGCAGGACGGCGAGCCGTTCCTCGCCGGCACCGCGCCGGCCGCGGTCGCGCGGGTGTCGGCGACCACGGCGGGTGTCGTCGGGGTCGTCGACGGAGAGCCGCTCACCGTGTCGACCTCGAGCGGCACCATCACCGTCCCCGCGGTGATCACCGACATGGCCGACCACGTGGTCTGGCTGCCGACCAACTCCCGCGGCTGTGCCGTCCGCTCGACGCTGGGCGTCGACGCCGGTGCCGTCGTCACGCTGACCAAGGGTGGTGCCGCATGAGCCTCGCCGGCGCGTTCGCGACGACGGGCATGACGTCCCTCGTCCCGACCCTCGACCAGCCGGTCGCGGACTTCAGCGACACCCCGTGGTGGCTGTCGCTGGTCAAGGCGCTGCTCGTCTTCGTCTTCCTGCTGGTCAACACGCTGCTCGTCATCTGGTTCGAGCGTCGCGTGATCGGCCGCATGCAGCAGCGTCCCGGCCCCAACCGCACGGGCCCCTTCGGCCTGCTGCAGACCCTGGCCGACGGGGTGAAGCTGGCGCTGAAGGAGGACCTGACCCCCAAGAACGCCGACAAGGCGGTCTTCATCCTCGCCCCGGTCATCGCCGGCGCGATGGCGTTCGTGTCCTTCGCGATCATCCCGCTGGGACCGACCGTGAGCATGTTCGGCCACCGGACGCCGCTGCAGCTGACCGACATCCCCGTCGCGGTGCTGCTCGTGCTCGCTGTGGCCGGCGTCGGCGTCTACGGCATCGTCCTGGCCGGCTGGTCCTCCGGCTCGACCTACCCGCTGCTCGGTGGCCTGCGCTCCACCGCCCAGGTCATCTCCTACGAGATCGCCATGGGCCTGTCGCTGGTGGCGGTGTTCATGTACTCCGGGTCGATGTCGACCTCGCAGATCGTGGCCTCGCAGAAGAGCCTGTGGTTCATCATCCCGGCGTTCTTCTCCTTCGGGGTCTACGTCATCACGATGGTCGGCGAGACCAACCGCCTGCCGTTCGACCTCGCCGAGGGCGAGGGTGAGCTCACCGGTGGCTTCCACACCGAGTACTCCTCGCTGAAGTTCGCGATGTTCTTCCTGGGCGAGTACGTCAACATGTTCACCGTCTCGGCCCTGGCCACGACGATGTTCCTCGGCGGCTGGCAGGCGCCTCCCGGCATCGCCGCCATCAACGACGGCATGTTCAACCACGGCTGGTGGGGCCTGCTCTGGTTCGTCGTCAAGCTCTGGCTGTTCATGTTCTTCTTCGTCTGGCTGCGTGGCTCGTTGCCCCGCGTGCGCTACGACCAGTTCATGCGGTTCGGCTGGAAGTTCCTCATCCCGGTGACCCTGGCCTGGGTCGTTGCCGTGGCCTTCATCCGCGGCGCCCAGCTGGAGTTCTTCGGCGGCAACACCCGCACCGCCACCCTGATCGTGGTCGGCGTCATCGCGGTGGTGGCCCTGGCCGCCGCCTGGGTGTGGGACGGTCGCCGCGCCGAGCGGGAGCGCGCGTCGGTGGTCGAGGTGCCGGAGGAGATCGACCCGTTCGCGGGCGGCTACCCGGTGCCGCCGCTGCCCGGTCAGCGACTGCGCGAGCCCAGCCTGCAGGTGGCCGCGACGGCCGCCCCCACGTCCACGACCAACCCGGAGGCCAACCGTGGCTGACAAGACGGACAAGAAGCCGGGGTTTCTCTCCGAGCTCTTCGCACCCGTCGGCGGATTCGGCGTCACCTTCGCCACGATGTTCCGCAAGCTGGAGACCGAGGAGTACCCCGAGGAGAAGCGGCCGACCCAGCCGCGCTACCACGGCCGGCACCAGCTCAACCGCCACCCGGACGGCCTGGAGAAGTGCGTCGGCTGCGAGCTGTGCGCGTGGGCGTGCCCCGCGGACGCCATCTACGTCGAGGGCGCGGACAACACCGAGGACGAGCGGTTCTCGCCCGGTGAGCGCTACGGCCGCGTCTACCAGATCAACTACCTGCGCTGCATCTTCTGCGGCCTGTGCATCGAGGCCTGCCCGACCCGCGCGCTGACGATGACCAACTTCTACGAGTTGGCCGACGACTCCCGCGGCAAGCTCATCTTCGAGAAGCAGCAGCTGCTCGCCCCGCTCCAGGAGGGCATGCTCCAGCCGCCCCACCCGATGGTCGAGGGCCTGGAGGAGCGCGACTACTACCAAGGCAAGGTCGCCACGGCCACGCCGTCCCAGAAGCAGTGGGTCGAGCTCCACACCACCCGCGACGAGGTCGCGGCCGAGGAAGGCGGTGTCACCCGATGACCAGCGGCGGTGAGGCGTTCCTCTTCTGGGTCCTCGGCCCGATCAGCGTGATCGGGGCGCTGGGCCTGCTGTTCGCCAAGAAGGCGGTCCACGCGGCGCTGGCGATGGCCCTGGTGATGATCAACCTCGGGGTCTTCTACATCGCCGAGAACGCCGACTTCCTCGGCATCGTGCAGATCTTCGTCTACACCGGCGCGGTCATGATGCTGTTCCTGTTCGTGCTGATGCTCGTCGGCGTCGACTCGGCAGACTCCCTGGTCGAGACGATCAAGGGCCAGAAGTGGGTGGCGATGCTGCTCGCGCTGGGCCTCGGCGGCCTGCTGGCCAGCAGCATCGGCCAGGTGGCCTTCGGCGCACCGGCGGGGCTGGACCGGGCCAACGCCAACGGCAACGTCACGGGGATGGCCAACCTGATCTTCGGCCCCTACGTGTGGGTCTTCGAGGTCACCAGCGCCCTGCTGATCACCGCCGCGCTCGGCGCCATGGTCCTCGCGCACCGCGAGCGGCTCACCGAGAAGCTCACCCAGCGCGAGTGGTCCGAGCGCCGGTTCCGTGAGGGCCGGAACCTCGCCGGCCTGCCCGCCCCGGGCGTCTACGCCCGGCACAACGCGGTCGACACGCCCGCCCTCCTGCCGGACGGCACCCCGAGCGAGCTGTCCGTATCGCGCGTGCTCACCGCGCGCGAGCAGGTCCTCACCCCGGAGCGCTACGAGGAGGCCGAGCAGGCCATCGAGCGAGAGATCGAGGAGGGTCGGGCCCGATGAGCCTGGTCAACTACATCTACCTGGCGACCATCCTGTTCGCGATCGGCGCCGCGGCGGTGCTCGTGCGCCGCAACTCCATCGTCATCTTCATGGGCGTCGAGCTCATGCTCAACGCGACCAACCTCGCGTTCGTGACGTTCGCCCGCATGCACGGGACGCTCGACGGCCAGGTCGTCGCGCTCTTCGTGATGGTCGTGGCGGCGGCCGAGGTGGTCGTCGGCCTGGCGATCATCATGGCCATCTTCCGTGCCCGACGCTCGGCCTCGGTCGACGACGCCAACCTGCTGAAGCTGTAAGGAGCGCACCAGGTGATTTCCTCTGCAACGGCGGGCACTGTCGCCGCCGCGGTCCAGAGCGCCAGTGGCGTGACGTCACTGGCGTGGCTGCTGGTCGCCCTCCCCATGCTCGGCGCGGCGGTGCTGCTGCTCGGCGGCCGTCGCACCGACCGGTTCGGACCGCTGCTGGCGACCGGCCTGTCGTGGGCCGGCTTCGTGGTGGGCGCGATCCTCGCCATCTCGATGATCGGCCGTCCGGCGGCGGAGCGTGCCCAGTCGCTGCACCTGTTCTCGTGGGTGCCGGCGGGGTCGTTCCGGCTGGAGGCCGGGCTGCTGGTCGACCCGCTGTCGGTGGCCTTCGTCCTGCTGGTGACGTTCGTGGGGTCGCTGATCCTCGTCTACTCCCTGGGCTACATGGAGCACGACCCGGACAAGCGGCGCTTCTTCGCCTACCTGAACCTCTTCGTGGCGTCGATGCTGCTGCTGGTGCTTGCCGACTCCTACCTGCTGCTCTTCGTGGGCTGGGAGGGCGTGGGCCTGGCGTCATACCTGCTGATCGGCTTCTGGAACTGGAACCCGGCCTACGCCTCGGCGGCCAACAAGGCCTTCGTGGCCAACCGCGTCGGTGACGTCGGGCTGTCCATCGCGATCATGCTGATGTTCGTCACGTTCGGGACGGTCAGCTTCGCCGGCGTCGACGCCGGCGCCGCCACCGCCAACAAGGGCGTCCTCACGGCGATCGGCCTGATGCTGCTGCTCGGCGCCTGCGGCAAGTCGGCCCAGTTCCCGCTGCAGAGCTGGCTAGGTGACGCCATGGCCGGCCCGACGCCGGTGTCCGCGCTCATCCACGCGGCGACCATGGTCACCGCCGGTGTCTACCTCGTCGTGCGCAGCCACGTGATCTTCAACGGCGCACCGACCGCGCAGCTCGTCGTCGCCATCGTCGGCGCGATCACGTTGCTGTTCGGGGCGATCGTCGGCTGCGCGAAGGACGACATCAAGAAGGCCCTGGCCGCCTCGACGATGAGCCAGATCGGCTACATGATGCTGGCCGCCGGCCTCGGCCCGGTCGGCTACGCGTTCGCGATCTTCCACCTGCTCACGCACGGCTTCTTCAAGGCCGGGATGTTCCTCGGCGCCGGGTCGGTCATGCACGGCATGAACGACCAGGTCGACATGCGCCGCTTCGGGCGGCTCTCCGGGGTCATGAAGATCACCTGGGTCACCTTCGGGCTCGGCTGGCTGGCCATCCTGGGTGTGCCGCCGTTCTCCGGCTTCTGGTCCAAGGACAAGATCATCGAGGCCGCCTTCGTGGGCGAGGGGTGGCAGCCCTGGATCTTCGGTGGCGCGGCGCTGCTCGGCGCCGGTGTCACCGCCTTCTACATGTCGCGGCTGTTCTTCATGACCTTCCACGGCAAGAAGCGCTGGACCGAGGACGTGCACCCGCACGAGTCCCCGCTGGTGATGACCGTGCCGATGATGGTGCTCGCCGTCGGCTCGGCGCTGCTGGGCCTGGCCATCGGCCCGACCGGTGTGATGACCAGCTGGCTCGAGCCGGTCGTGGGCGCACCGGAGGAGGGCGCGGGTCCGGTCGTGGCCGTCCCTCTCCTCATGACCGTGACCCTGCTGCTCGTCGCCGCCGGGGTCGGCCTGGCCTGGCTGCGCTACTGGCGGGAGCCGGTGCCGGTGCTGGCGCCGGTCGGCTCGCTCGCGACGCGCGCCGCGCGCCAGGACCTCTACCAGGACGTGGTCAACGAGGGCGTGCTCATGCGCCCCGGCATCCACCTCACCCGCTCGCTCGTCTTCGTCGACGGCAAGGGGGTCGACGGTGCCGTGGGCGGCCTGGCTGCCCTCATCGGGGGGACGTCCGCGCGGGTCCGCCGTGTCCAGAACGGTTTTGTTCGCTCTTATGCCCTGACGATGCTCGCCGGTGTCGTCGTGATCCTCGGTGCCGTGTGGGTGGTCCAGTGATGTCCAGCTTCCCGTGGTTGACCACGACCCTGCTGATCCCCGTGGTCGGCGCGCTCGTGGTGGCCTTCCTGCCGGAGCGTGCCGGGGCGAGGGCGCGTCAGGTCGCCCTCGGCTTCTCCCTGGTGACCCTCGTGGTCGCGGTCGGGGCAGCCCTGCAGTTCAACGCCGACTCGACGGCGCGGTTCCAGCTCGCCGAGCAGCACTCGTGGATCCCGCAGTTCGGCGTCAGCTACGCGGTCGGGGTCGACGGCATCTCGCTGGTGCTGATCCTGCTCTCGGTCATCCTGACCCCGGTCTGCCTGCTGGCCGCCTGGCGTGACGTGCCCGAGCCCGGTCGCCGGATGCAGACCTACTTCGCCCTCATGCTCGTCCTCGAGGCGTTCATGGTCGGGGTGTTCGCGGCGACGGACGTGTTCCTCTTCTACGTCCTCTTCGAGGCCATGCTGGTCCCGGTCTACTTCCTGATCGGCTCGTTCGGCGGCCCCCAGCGCCAGTACGCCGCGGTCAAGTTCCTGCTGTTCTCGCTGCTCGGCGGCCTGGTCATGCTGGTGGCGGTCATCGCCCTCTACCTGCACGGTCCCGGCGGGCCCGAGGGCTTCCTGCTGACGCACCTGACCGGGCTGCACCTCGACCCCACGGTCGAGCGGCTGATGTTCCTCGGTTTCTTCTTCGCGTTCGCGGTCAAGGCTCCGCTGTGGCCGGTGCACACCTGGCTGCCGGACGCGGCGGCGGAGGGCACCCCGGCGACGTCGGTGCTCCTGGTCGGCGTCCTGGACAAGGTCGGCACCTTCGGCATGATCCGGTTCTGCCTGCCGCTGTTCCCCGAGGCCAGCAAGTGGGCGACCCCGGTGATCATCGTGCTGGCCGTGATCTCGATCCTCTACGGCGCGCTGCTGGCCATCGGGCAGACCGACATCATGCGGCTGATCGCGTTCACCTCGCTGAGCCACTTCGGCTTCATCATCCTGGGCATCTTCGCGATGACGTCCGCGGGCCAGTCCGGCTCGACGCTGTACATGGTCAACCACGGCTTCTCGACGGCGGCGCTGTTCCTCGTCGGGGCGATGCTGGCCAGCCGCCGCGGCAGCCGCCGCATCCCCGACTTCGGGGGGTGGCAGCGCGTGACGCCGGCGTTGGCCGGGGTGTTCCTCATCGCCGGGCTGTCCGCCCTGTCGCTGCCGGGCCTGTCGACCTTCGTCTCGGAGTTCCTCGTGCTGGTCGGCACGTTCCAGCGCTACCGCGCGGCCTCGATCGTCGCGACGCTCGGCATCGTGCTGGCCGCGCTCTACGTGCTGCTGATGTACCAGCGCATGATGACCGGCCCCAAGCCGGAGATCGCCGCCGGGACGCCGGACCTGACCGGCCGCGAGAAGTGGGTCGTCGCCCCGCTGATCGCCGCGTTCATCGTGCTGGGCTTCTACCCGAAGCCGGTGCTCGACGTCATCAACCCCGCCGTGACCCGGACGATGCAGCAGATCGGCATGACCGACCCTGCCCCGACGCACGGCACCGCAGCTGATGGGAGTGCGAAGTGATCGCCGCCATGCCGTCCCTCGCGACGGAGGACTTCGTCGTCGCGAAGGTCAACTACGCGGCGCTGTCGCCGATGCTGGTCGTCTTCGGGGTCGCCATGGTGGGCGTCCTCGTGGAGGCGTTCGCCCCCCGCCGCAGCCGGTATGCCGCGCAGGTCACCCTCTCCCTCGCCGGACTCCTCGGGGCGCTGGCGGCCCTGTACTTCGGGGCGCTGCACAACATGGGTCGCACGGTCGGCGCGGCGGACTCCGGGGCCGTCTCCATCGACGGGCCGGCGCTCTTCCTGCAGGCCACCCTGATCGTGCTCTCGATCCTGGGCGTGCTCACGATGGCCGAGCGCTTCGACGGGCACAGCGCGGACGCGTTCACGCCGATGGGCTCGGCGGTCCCCGGCTCGGCCTACGAGGCGGCGGCCCTGCGGGCGGGTGCCACGGGCACCGAGGTCTTCCCGCTGACGATGCTGGCGGTCGGCGGCATGCTGCTCTTCCCGGCCTCGGCCGACCTGCTGACGATGTTCGTGGCGCTGGAGGTCCTCTCGCTGCCGCTGTACATCCTCACCGGCCTGGCCCGTCGCCGGCGCCTGCTCTCGCAGGAGGCCGCGCTGAAGTACTTCCTGCTCGGCGCGTTCTCCTCCGGCTTCTTCCTCTTCGGTTCCGCGCTGCTGTTCGGGTTCTCCGGCTCGATGGACCTCAAGGTCATCGCGCAGGCGATCACCACCCAGGGCGGCATGGACGGCCTGCTCGTGCCCGGCGTCCTGCTGGTGGCCGTCGGCCTGCTGTTCAAGGTGGGCGCCGTGCCGTTCCACATGTGGACCCCGGACGTCTACCAGGGCGCCCCGACCCCGGTGACGGGGTTCATGGCCGCCTGCACCAAGGTCGCGGCCTTCGGTGCCCTGCTGCGGCTGTTCTACGTCGGCGTGGCCGGCAGCCGCTGGGACTGGGAGCCGGTCCTGTGGGGCGTGGCCATCCTGACCATGGTCGTGGGAGCGGTGCTCTCGGTCACCCAGACCGACGTCAAGCGCCTGCTGGCCTACTCCTCGATCGCCCACGCCGGCTTCATCCTCACCGGCGTCCTCGCCTTCGACCAGGTCGGCGTCTCGGCGACGCTGTTCTACCTCGTCGCCTACGGGTTCATCACCATCGCGGCGTTCGCGGTGGTCTCGCTGGTCCGGTCCGGCGGCTCCGAGGCCACGCACCTGTCGCAGTGGGCCGGCCTCGCCCAGCGCAACAGGCTGGTGGCGGGCGTCTTCGCCTTCCTGCTCCTGGCGTTCGCCGGCATCCCGCTCACGTCGGGCTTCACCGCCAAGTTCGCGGTGTTCTCCGCGGCGGTCGGCCACGGCGGCACGGTCCTGGCGGTCGTCGGGGTGCTCGCCAGCGCCGTGACGGCCTTCGTCTACATTCGACTCATCGTGCTCATGTACTTCTCCGAGCCGGTCGGTGACACCACGACCGTCGTCTCCCCGTCCGTCGTCACCACCCTCGCGGTGGCGATCGGCACCCTCGCGACGCTGGTCCTCGGCGTCCTGCCCTCGTCCGTGCTCGACCTGGCGTCCACCTCGGCGCTGTTCATCCGATGACCACGGCGTCACCAACGCTCGGGCTGCCGACCAGCTCGCCGGAGCTGGCGGCGAGGCTGCAGGACGGCCTCGCAGCCGTGGACGAGGCGCTGCGCGCAGCTGTCGACCACGACGACCCGTTCATCGCGGAGGCCTCCGGTCACCTCCTGACGGCCGGGGGCAAGCGGTTCCGCCCCCTGCTGACGCTGCTGGCCGCGGAGCTCGGCTCGGGGATCAGCCAGGAGGTGGTCGCGGCTGCCGCCGGGGTGGAGCTGACCCACCTGGCCTCGCTCTACCACGACGACGTGATGGACGAGGCGGACGTGCGGCGCGGCGTGGTGAGCGCCAACGCCCGCTACGGCAACTCGACGGCGATCCTCGTCGGTGACCTGCTGTTCGGCAAGGCGTCCGAGATCGTCGCGGGCCTCGGTCCCGAGGCCGTCAAGATCCAGGCGCAGACGTTCGTTCGGCTGTGCGCCGGCCAGATCCGTGATGACCACTCGCCGCCCCCCGGGGCGGACCCGGTGGACTACTACCTGGGCGTGCTGGCGGACAAGACCGGCGTCCTCATCGCGACAGCCGCGCGTTACGGCGCGATGTTCGGTGGCTGCTCCCCGGAGACCATCGAGATCCTGCGCCAGTACGGCGAGCGGCTCGGGGTGGTCTTCCAGCTCGTCGACGACCTGATCGACGTCAGCTCCGAGACCGGGGAGTCGGGCAAGACCCCGGGCACGGACCTGCGCGAGGGCGTGGCGACCCTGCCGGTGCTCTACGCCCTGGCCTCGACCGATCCTGACGACGCGCGACTGCGCGAGCTGCTCGCCGCCGACCTGCGCGACGACGCGCTGCACGCCGAGGCCCTGGACCTGCTGCGTGCCCACCCCGCCGTGGACCAGGCGCGTGAGCGGACCCTGGCCTTCGCGGAGGAGGCCCAGCAGCTGCTCGAGCCGCTGGGCGACGGGCCGGTGCAGGAGGCGCTGCGTGCCCTCGCGCTGGGCATCGTCCACCGCGCCGGCTGACGCCTGCCGACCACGCGAAGGGCGTGGGTGGTCCTCGGGGCCACCCACGCCCTTCGTCGTTCCCGGCACCGCCGTGTTCCGTGCCGGATCGCGCCTCCGCAGGTATGCCGTGCCCGTCACCTCCGGGGCCCGAAAGGGGGCGCGAACTGGGCCTTTTGGGCCGATTTGGAGTTCTGGCGAGGGCGTGCGTAAAGTTCTCTTCGTCAGCCCGACAGGGAGGAACGGACGCCACCGCGGCAGCGTGAGAGCGCAGCGCGAAGTAGGCCGGTCCCGGGGTTGATGATCTACCGCAAGCCTGCCGGGTTCCGGCGGATGCCTGGCGCCTGTGAGGGTGGTCGGGAGCGGGCGCTGAGCCTGCTACAGTGGATCACGACAAGCGGCCGGCGCGGACAGCGCGAGTCACTCGGGTTCGGGTGGTGGTCAGCAAGTCACAAACACGAACGGTAGCCCCGGATCCAGGCGTGAGTGTCTGGTGGTGGTGCGCGTCCGCTCCTTGAGAACTCAACAGCGTGCCAAAAATCGATGCCAATTACCTCGTCCCGGCGTCCTTGGTGATGTCGGACGAATTTCCTTTGGTTGATTATTGAATTCAAGTCCAGCGGGCTTGGTTCTGTTTCAGCCGGATTTTTAACCCTTCGGGGTCTGTTTTCCCAAGCCTTCGGGTTTGGGGTGCAAACATCAACGGAGAGTTTGATCCTGGCTCAGGACGAACGCTGGCGGCGTGCTTAACACATGCAAGTCGAACGGTGACGGAGGGAGCTTGCTCCTTCCTGATCAGTGGCGAACGGGTGAGTAACACGTGAGCAACCTGCCCCTCACTCTGGGATAACTCCGGGAAACCGGGGCTAATACCGGATACGACACGGACCCGCATGGGTATCGTGTGGAAAGTTTTTCGGTGGGGGATGGGCTCGCGGCCTATCAGCTTGTTGGTGAGGTAGTGGCTCACCAAGGCGACGACGGGTAGCCGGCCTGAGAGGGCGACCGGCCACACTGGGACTGAGACACGGCCCAGACTCCTACGGGAGGCAGCAGTGGGGAATATTGCACAATGGGCGAAAGCCTGATGCAGCGACGCCGCGTGAGGGATGACGGCCTTCGGGTTGTAAACCTCTTTCAGCAGGGAAGAAGCGCAAGTGACGGTACCTGCAGAAGAAGCACCGGCTAACTACGTGCCAGCAGCCGCGGTAATACGTAGGGTGCGAGCGTTGTCCGGAATTATTGGGCGTAAAGAGCTTGTAGGCGGTTTGTCGCGTCTGCTGTGAAATTTCGGGGCTTAACCCCGAACTTGCAGTGGGTACGGGCAGACTAGAGTGTGGTAGGGGAGACTGGAATTCCTGGTGTAGCGGTGAAATGCGCAGATATCAGGAGGAACACCGATGGCGAAGGCAGGTCTCTGGGCCATAACTGACGCTGAGAAGCGAAAGCATGGGGAGCGAACAGGATTAGATACCCTGGTAGTCCATGCCGTAAACGTTGGGAACTAGGTGTGGGTCTCATTCCACGAGATCCGTGCCGCAGCTAACGCATTAAGTTCCCCGCCTGGGGAGTACGGCCGCAAGGCTAAAACTCAAAGGAATTGACGGGGGCCCGCACAAGCGGCGGAGCATGCGGATTAATTCGATGCAACGCGAAGAACCTTACCAAGGCTTGACATGTACCGGAAACGTGCAGAGATGTGCGCCCCGCAAGGTCGGTACACAGGTGGTGCATGGTTGTCGTCAGCTCGTGTCGTGAGATGTTGGGTTAAGTCCCGCAACGAGCGCAACCCTCGTTCTATGTTGCCAGCACGTGATGGTGGGGACTCATAGGAGACTGCCGGGGTCAACTCGGAGGAAGGTGGGGATGACGTCAAATCATCATGCCCCTTATGTCTTGGGCTTCACGCATGCTACAATGGCCAGTACAAAGGGCTGCGATACCGCGAGGTGGAGCGAATCCCAAAAAACTGGTCTCAGTTCGGATTGGGGTCTGCAACTCGACCCCATGAAGTCGGAGTCGCTAGTAATCGCAGATCAGCAACGCTGCGGTGAATACGTTCCCGGGCCTTGTACACACCGCCCGTCAAGTCACGAAAGTCGGTAACACCCGAAGCCGGTGGCCCAACCCCTTGTGGGAGGGAGCTGTCGAAGGTGGGACTGGCGATTGGGACTAAGTCGTAACAAGGTAGCCGTACCGGAAGGTGCGGCTGGATCACCTCCTTTCTAAGGAGCACTGGCACCCCGCCGCCCACCTCGTGGGCCGGTGGTCATGGTGTCCAGGTGGCCCGCCTCGACCGAACGCGTCGAGGGGGTTGCTCAAGGGTGGAACATCGATTAGTTGGCGCCAGCCGGGTCGTGGCCGCACGAGTACAGCCCACCGCTTCTTCGGGAGTGGGGGGAGTGGAAAGTGCTTCACGGTTCGGGTGGTGCTTGGCACGTTGTTGGGTCCTGAGGGATCGGCCGTGGAGGGTGAACCTCCTGCCGTGCTCCTCGGATCAGTACCCGTCACCGATCCACCCGTTGGGTGGGGTTGGTGGGGTGGTCTGGTTGGACCTGTCCCTGGCACGAACCGCCGGCTCGCGTTGTTGAGCTGGTAGGCGGCCGGTGGGGGCGGGGACCGATCGTTGGTTGAGAACTACACAGTGGACGCGAGCATCTTTGTGGCCAAGTTTTTAAGGGCACACGGTGGATGCCTTGGCACCAGGAACCGAAGAAGGACGTAGGAATCTGCGATAAGCCTCGGGGAGTCGATAACCAGACTGTGATCCGAGGATTTCCGAATGGGGAAACCCGGCTGGAGGCAAGTCCAGTCACCCGCATCTGAACACATAGGGTGCGTGGAGGGAACGTGGGGAAGTGAAACATCTCAGTACCCACAGGAAGAGAAAGCAACCGCGATTCCGTGAGTAGTGGCGAGCGAAAGCGGATGAGGCTAAACCGGGCGTGTGTGATAGCTGGTAGGCGTTGCATGTCCGGGGTCGTGGGACTTTCCCGAGAGGTCTACCAACCTCTCAAGGAGTGAGAAATCTGCGTCATAGTCGAAGGGTCTTGAATGGCCCGGCACAGAGGGTGCGACCCCCGTAGACGAAATGGTGTGGACTCCTGGGAAGTATCCCAAGTAGCACGGGGCCCGAGAAATCCCGTGTGAATCTGGCGGGACCACCCGCTAAGCCTAAATATTCCCTGGTGACCGATAGCGGACAAGTACCGTGAGGGAAAGGTGAAAAGTACCCCGGGAGGGGAGTGAAATAGATCCTGAAACCGTGTGCCTACAATCCGTCGGAGCCTCCTTGTGGGGTGACGGCGTGCCTTTTGAAGAATGAGCCTGCGAGTTAGTGCTCCGTGGCGAGGTTAACCCGTGTGGGGAAGCCGTAGCGAAAGCGAGTCCGAATAGGGCGTTTTTAGTCGCGGGGTCTAGACCCGAAGCGAAGTGATCTACCCATGGCCAGGTTGAAGCGCGGGTAAGACCGCGTGGAGGACCGAACCCACTTAGGTTGAAAACTGAGGGGATGAGCTGTGGGTAGGGGTGAAAGGCCAATCAAACTTCGTGATAGCTGGTTCTCCCCGAAATGCATTTAGGTGCAGCGTCACGTGTTTCTTGCCGGAGGTAGAGCTACTGGATGGCTGATGGGCCTCACCAGGTTACTGACGTCAGCCAAACTCCGAATGCCGGTAAGTGAGAGCGTGGCAGTGAGACTGCGGGGGATAAGCTCCGTAGTCGAGAGGGAAACAGCCCAGACCACCAGCTAAGGTCCCTAAGCGTGTGCTAAGTGGGAAAGGATGTGGAGTTGCTGTGACAACCAGGAGGTTGGCTTAGAAGCAGCCACCCTTTAAAGAGTGCGTAATAGCTCACTGGTCAAGTGATTCCGCGCCGACAATGTAGCGGGGCTCAAGCACACCACCGAAGCTGTGGCATTGACACTTTGCCCGGCCCCTTGTGGGTCCAAGCGTGTTGATGGGTAGGGGAGCGTCGTGTGGCGGGTGAAGCGGCGGAGTGATCCAGCCGTGGACGCTACACGAGTGAGAATGCAGGCATGAGTAGCGAATGACGGGCGAGAAACCCGTCCGCCGAATAACCAAGGGTTCCAGGGTCAAGCTAATCTGCCCTGGGTAAGTCGGGACCTAAGGCGAGGCCGACAGGCGTAGTCGATGGACATCGGGTTGATATTCCCGAACCGGCGAAGAACCGCCCATATCGAACCATGTGATGCTAAACGCCCAAAGCACCAGGTGAAGCCTTCGGGTGGAGTCTGGTTGTGGCGGCCGTGACCCGAGCATGTAGTAGGTAAGCGATGGAGTGACGCAGGAAGGTAGCCTCCGCGTGGCGATGGTTGTCCACGTCTAAAGGTGTAGGGCGAGAGGTAGGCAAATCCGCCTCTCACATAGCCTGAGACCCCATAGTGACCGCGTTAGCGGGAAGAGGGTGATCCTATGCTGCCAAGAAAAACTTCTAGCGAGGTTCGAGCCGCCCGTACCCCAAACCGACTCAGGTGGTTAGGTAGAGAATACCAAGGCGATCGAGTGAATCGTGGTTAAGGAACTCGGCAAAATGCCCCCGTAACTTCGGGAGAAGGGGGGCCCGGATCGTGACCCCACTTGCTGGGTGAGCGTGAACGGCCGCAGAGACCAGGGAGAAGCGACTGTTTACTAAAAACACAGGTCCGTGCGAAGTCGCAAGACGATGTATACGGACTGACGCCTGCCCGGTGCTGGAACGTTAAGGGGACCGGTTAGCCTCACGGCGAAGCTGAGAACTTAAGCGCCAGTAAACGGCGGTGGTAACTATAACCATCCTAAGGTAGCGAAATTCCTTGTCGGGTAAGTTCCGACCTGCACGAATGGCGTAACGACTTCTCCACTGTCTCAACCACGAACTCGGCGAAATTGCACTACGAGTAAAGATGCTCGTTACGCGCAGCAGGACGGAAAGACCCCGGGACCTTTACTACAGCTTGGTATTGGTGTTCGGTACGGCTTGTGTAGGATAGGTGGGAGACTGTGAAGCATGCACGCCAGTGTGTGTGGAGTCAACGTTGAAATACCACTCTGGTCGTTCTGGATATCTAACCTCGGTCCGTGATCCGGATCAGGGACAGTGCCTGGTGGGTAGTTTAACTGGGGCGGTTGCCTCCTAAAAGGTAACGGAGGCGCCCAAAGGTTCCCTCAGCCTGGTTGGCAATCAGGTTTTGAGTGTAAGTGCACAAGGGAGCTTGACTGCGAGACAGACATGTCGAGCAGGGACGAAAGTCGGGACTAGTGATCCGGCGGTGGCTTGTGGAAGCGCCGTCGCTCAACGGATAAAAGGTACCCCGGGGATAACAGGCTGATCTTGCCCAAGAGTCCATATCGACGGCATGGTTTGGCACCTCGATGTCGGCTCGTCGCATCCTGGGGCTGGAGTAGGTCCCAAGGGTTGGGCTGTTCGCCCATTAAAGCGGTACGCGAGCTGGGTTTAGAACGTCGTGAGACAGTTCGGTCCCTATCCGCTGTGCGCGTAGGAAACTTGAGAAGAGCTGTCCCTAGTACGAGAGGACCGGGATGGACGAACCTCTGGTGTGTCAGTTGTCCTGCCAAGGGCACCGCTGATTAGCTACGTTCGGAAGTGATAACCGCTGAAAGCATCTAAGCGGGAAGCACGCTTCAAGATGAGGTTTCCAGGCCCGTAAGGGTGAGAGGCTCCCAGCTAGACTACTGGGTTGATAGGCCGGATGTGGAAGCACAGTAATGTGTGGAGCTGACCGGTACTAATAAGCCGATAACTTGATACAAAGATGCTACGCGTCCACTGTGTGGCTCCCGAGCAACGGCCGGGACCACAACTACATACTGCACAACACGCTTCGTTGTTGTGAGCAGCCGTAACGCTCGACAGGGTTACGGCGGCCATAGCGAAGGGGAAACGCCCGGTCCCATTCCGAACCCGGAAGCTAAGCCCTTCAGCGCCGATGGTACTGCACTGGTGACGGTGTGGGAGAGTAGGACGCCGCCGGACAAACATTGAACGAAAGGCCCCACCACTGGTGGGGCCTTTCGCATTTCCCGGGACCCTATTAGGGTCCGGACCATGGCCGCCCCGGTGTCGCGGTATGACCAGTTGGAGCGGGCGACCTGCACCCTGGACGCCCCGTTCGCCGTCGTCGACCTCGACGCGTTCCGGGCCAACGCCGCAGACCTGGCCCGCCGTGCCGCCGCAAAGCCCATCCGGGTCGCCACGAAGTCCGTGCGCTGCCGGGCCCTGGTCGCCGAAGCCCTGCGCACCCCCGGCTTTCGGGGGTTGATGGCCTGGAGCCTGCGAGAAGCGCTCTGGCTCTCCGGTCATGGTGTCGGCGACATCCTCGTCGCCTACCCCAGCGTCGACCGTGAGGCCCTGCGCCAGCTCTGCGCGGATCCCGTTGCGCTCGAGGCGATCACGCTCATGGTCGACGACGTCGCCCACCTCGACCTCCTGCGCCACCAGCGCGGCCGGGGCGGCACCCCGGCACCGGTGAAGGTCTGCCTCGACGTCGATGCGTCCCTGAGGATCGGTCCGGTGCACCTCGGGGTCCGCCGGTCGCCGCTCCACACGGCGGAGCAGGTCCGCCGGCTGGCCGCCGAGGCGGTGGCTCGGGCGGACGTGAGCCTCGTCGGCCTGATGTTCTACGAGGCGCAGGTGGCCGGGCTCCCGGACAGCTCGCCGGCGGTGCGCTGGGTCAAGCGGCGTTCGGTCGCCGAGCTCGCCGACCGGCGTCGCGCCGTGGTCGCGGCCGTCACGGCACTGGCACCCCTGCGCTTCGTCAACGGTGGCGGCACCGGAAGCCTGCACCTGGCGGCCCACGACGACGCGCTGACCGAGCTCGCGGCCGGCTCGGGCCTGTTCGGCCCCACGCTGTTCGACGGCTACGACGCGTTCCGGCCCCGGCCGGCTGCCTTCTACACAACGCCGGTCGTCCGCCGTCCCTCCAGCTCGACGGCGACGGTCGCCGGCGGGGGCTGGCCCGCGTCCGGCCCGGCCGGGCGCTCCCGCCTCCCGTCCCCGTGGCGCCCCCGCGGCCTGCGGCTGACCCACACCGAGGGTGCCGGGGAGGTGCAGACGCCGCTCGTCGGGCCCACGGCCGGACAGCTGCAGGTCGGGGACCGCGTCTGGTGGCGGCACGCCAAGGCGGGCGAGCTGTGCGAGCGGGTCGACGTGCTGCACCTGGTCGAGGAGGACAGGGTCGTCGACCAGGTCCCGACCTACCGCGGTGAGGGGAAGGCGTTCGGATGAGTCGCTGGACGAACTGGGCGGGCACCGAGCACGCCGACCCTGCCAGGACGGCGACCCCCGCTGACACCGCAGCGGTCGCCACGGCGGTGACCGCCGCGGTGGCCGACGGCCTGCGGGTGAAGCCGGTCGGTGCCGGCCACTCCTTCACCGGGGCGGCGGTCACCGATGGGCTGCTGCTCGACCTGACCGGCCTGAGCGGCCTCGACGCGGTCGACCAGGAGAGCGGACTGGTGACGGTGCGGGGTGGCACGCGGCTGCACCGGCTCAACGAGACCCTCTGGCAGCACGGGCTCGCCCTGCCCAACCTGGGCGACATCGACCAGCAGAGCATCACCGGGGCGCTGGCCACGGGGACGCACGGCACCGGTGCGCGCATCGGCGGCCTGGCCACCCAGGTGCGTGCCCTTGAGGTCGTGCTCGCCGACGCCAGCGTCGTGACCTGCTCCCCGCAGGAGCGTCCCCGGCTGTTCGAGGCAGCGCGGGTAGGGCTCGGTGCCCTCGGGGTCATCACCGGCGTCACGATGCAGTGCGTCCCGGCCTTCGCGCTCCATGCGCAGGAGCGCCCGGAGCGGTTCGGCGCCGTCCTGGAGTCCCTCGAGCACGACGCGGACACCAACGACCACTACGAGTTCTTCTGGTTCCCCCACACGGACCGGACCCTGACCAAGCGCAACAACCGCGTGCCGCAGGGCACCCCGCTGGAGCCGCTGCCGCGCTGCGGGCCCGGGTCGACGACGAGCTGCTGGCCAACACGGTGTTCGAGTGGGTCAACCGGCTCTCGACCGCGCGCCCGTCGATCGTCCCGCGCCTCAACGCGATCACGTCGCGGGGCCTGAGCGCCCGGGAGTTCACCGACGCGGCATACAAGGTCTTTGTCAGCCCCCGGCGCGTGGTCTTCCGGGAGAGCGAGTACGCCGTGCCCCGCGAGGCGCTGCGGGACGTGCTGACCAGCCTGCGCGAGTGGGTCGACAGCCACGAGGAGCGGCTGCCGTTCCCGGTCGAGGTGCGCTTCGCCGCGGCGGACGACGTCTGGCTCTCGACCGGCTACGAGCGCGACAACGCCTACGTCGCGGTGCACCAGTACCACCGGCTGCCGCACGAGCGCTACGTCGCGGCCTTCGAGGCGATCGTCGGCGAGCACGCCGGGCGGCCGCACTGGGGCAAGCTGCACAACCTGGGCGCCGACCGGCTGCGGGGGCTCTACCCGCGCTTCGACGAGTTCCTCGCGGTGCGCCAGGAGGTCGACCCCGGCCGCACGTTCGGCAACGACTACCTGAACCGGGTCCTCGGGTCGTGAGGCTCAGACCGCGGCGGACTCCGCCGCGCGGCTGAGCCGGACCCGGCCGCGCGCCGAGCGCACCGAGTCGACCGTCAGCAGGGCGAGGGCGGCCCACACGATCGCGAAGCCGAGCCACCGCGCCGGGCTCATCGACTCGCCGAGGAGCAGCACGCCGCAGAGCAGCTGCAGCACCGGCGTGACGAACTGCAGCAGCCCGATCGTGACCAGTGGGACCCGCCGCGCCGCCGCAGCGAAGAGCAGCAGCGGCACCGCGGTGACGACGCCGCTGACCGCCAGGAGGGTGGGGTGCACCGGGGCGTCGGAGGTGAACGTCGTGCCGCCGGAGACGCCGAGCCAGACGAGCACCCCGAAGGCGACCGGCGCGAGGACGATCGTCTCCGAGGTCAGGCTCTGCAGCGCTCCGAGCGAGGCTCCGATCCGCTTCTTCATCAGGCCGTAGAGCGCGAACGTCATGGCGAGGCTGAGGGCGATCCACGGCGGGCGGCCGGAGTCGACGGTCAGGTAGACCCCCGCCGCCAGGCCGATCCCGACCGCGAGCCACTGCAGCGGCCGCAGCCGCTCACGCAGCACGACGACCCCGAGCGCCACCGTGACGATCGGGTTGAGGAAGTAGCCCAGCGAGGCCTCGGTGACGTGGTGGGAGACCACCGCGGCCACGTAGATCACCCAGTTGGCCGCGATGAGCAGCCCGGCGATGGTGATGGCGCCCAGGGTCCGCGGCCGGCCCAGGGTCGGGCGCAGCCAGCCGACGTCGCGCCGGATTCCCAGCAGCACCAGGCAGAACAGCAGCGTCCACACGATGCGGTGAGCCAGGATCTCCCACGCCCCCGCCGGGGCCAGCGCGTGGAAGTACAGGGGGAACAGGCCCCAGAGCGCATAGGCGCCCGCGCCGTATGCCGTGCCCCGCCGGGTCTCGTGGTCAGCCGTGGAGAGCGGGGCGCTCACGCGCCCACGGTCCAGGTGTCCTTGCCGTGGAGCAGGGCGCCGAGGTCCTCGTCGCTGGCCGGGCCGCCGCCGGAGGCGACCGCACCCTCGACCTGGGCGCGCACGAGGTCGTCGTAGGTCGGGCGCTGCACGTTGCGGAAGATGCCCATCGGCACGTGCACCATCTCGGGGTCGTCCAGCCGCGAGATCGCGAACGCGGCGGAGGGGTCCTCGGCGCCCGCGCGGTGGGTGACCACGCGGGTGGGGTCGGCGTCGACCGCAGGCACGACGCGCAGCTCCCCCTCGGCCCCGCGCACGACGACGTGGTCGGCGCCGGAGCGGACCGGCTCGCCGTCGACGAGGTGCACGATCCGGGCCTCGGCCGAGGTGCGGTCCTTGAGGACGTCGAACGCGCCGTCGTTGAAGATCGGGCAGTTCTGGTAGATCTCGACCAGCGCCGACCCGCGGTGCTCGGCAGCCGCTCGCAGCGTCTCGGTGAGGTGCTTGCGGTCGGAGTCCATGGTGCGGGCGACGAAGGTCGCCTCGGCCCCGAGCGCCAGCGACACCGGGTTGAACGGGTTGTCGACCGAGCCGACCGGCGTGGACTTGGTGACCTTGCCGATCTCGGAGGTCGGGGAGTACTGACCCTTGGTCAGGCCGTAGATCCTGTTGTTGAACAGCAGGATCTTGAGGTTGACGTTGCGGCGCAGTGCGTGGATGAGGTGGTTGCCACCGATCGAGAGCGCGTCGCCGTCACCGGTGACCACCCAGACGGACAGGTCGCCGCGGGCCGTCGCCAGCCCGGTCGCGATCGCCGGCGCGCGGCCGTGGATCGAGTGCATCCCGAACGTGTCGAGGTAGTAGGGGAAGCGCGAGGAGCAGCCGATGCCGGAGACGAAGACGATGTTCTCGCGCTTGAGGCCGAGGTCGGGCAGGAAGCCCTGGACCGCCGCGAGGATCGCGTAGTCACCGCAGCCGGGGCACCAGCGCACCTCCTGGTCGGAGGTGAACTCCTTCTTGGTCTGCGCGGGCGAGCCCTCGGGAAGGTGCGGCACCCCGTGGGTGCCCGTGCCGGGCATACCGAGCTCGATGGCGGTCATCGGTGGGATCCCTCCTCGATCTCGCTGACGGCCTTGTTGAGCACGTCGGCCAGATCCGTTGCGGTGAAAGGCAACCCGCGCACCTGCGTGTGGGACTGCACGTCGACGAGGTACTTGGCCCGCAGCAGCAGGGCGAGCTGGCCGAGGTTCATCTCCGGCACGATGACCCGCTTGTATGCGCGGAGCACGTCACCGGTGTTGGCCGGGAACGGGTTGACGTGGCGCAGGTGGGCGCGGGCGATGCTGGCGCCGGCGTTGCGCAGCAGGCGGGTGGCCGCCGCGATCGGGCCGTAGGTCGAGCCCCAGCCCAGGACGAGCACCTCGGCGTCGCCGGTGGGGTCGTCGACCTCCAGCGGCGGGATGCTGCCGGCGATGCCGTCGACCTTGGCCTGCCGCAACCGGACCATGAGGTCGTGGTTGTCGGGGTCGTAGGAGATCTCGCCGGTGCCGTCCTTCTTCTCGATGCCGCCGATGCGGTGCTCGAGGCCGGCGGTGCCCGGAACGGCCCACGGACGGGCCAGCGTCTCGGGGTCGCGCAGGTAGGGGTGGAACACCGGGTTGCCCTTGCCGTCGACCGCGTTGGGCTCGGCGGCGAACTCCACCGTGAGGTCGGGCAGGTCGCCCACCTGCGGGATGCGCCACGGCTCGGAGCCGTTGGCGAGGTAGCCGTCGGAGAGCAGGAACACCGGGGTGCGGTAGGTCGTGGCGATGCGCACGGCCTCCAGGGCGGCGTCGAAGCAGTCACCGGGGGACTGCGGCGCCACGACGGGCACGGGCGCCTCGCCGTTGCGGCCGAACATCGCCTGGAGCAGGTCGGCCTGCTCGGTCTTGGTGGGCAGGCCGGTCGAGGGCCCGCCGCGCTGGACGTCGACGATGACCAGCGGCAGCTCGAGGGAGACCGCCAGGCCGATCGTCTCCGCCTTGAGGGCGATGCCGGGGCCGGAGGTGGTGGTGACGCCGAGCGCACCACCGAACGAGGCGCCGAGGGCCGCGCCGATGCCGGCGATCTCGTCCTCGGCCTGCATCGTCGTCACGCCGTAGCGCTTGAGCGTCGAGAGCGTGTGCAGGATGTCCGAGGCGGGGGTGATCGGGTAGGCCCCGAGCACCATCTGCAGCCCGGCGCGATGGGCCGCCGCGACCAGGCCGTAGGCCAGGGCGGTGTTGCCCGTGATGTTGCGGTAGGTGCCCGCCGGCATCTTCGCCGGGGCGACCTCGTAGGCGACCGCGAAGTCCTCGGTCGTCTCGCCGTAGTGGAAGCCGGCGTGCAGCGCCGCCAGGTTGGCCTCGAGGATCTCCGGTCGGGTGCCGAACTTGGACCTGAGGAACCGCTCGGTGCCCTCGGTCGGACGCGTGTAGAGCCAGGACAGCAGCCCGAGGGCGAACATGTTCTTGGCGCGTTCCTTGTCCTTGCGGGACAGGTCGAAGTCGGCCAGCGCCTCGACGGTGATCGAGGTCAGCGCCACCGGGTGCACGTGGTAGCTGTCCAGCGAGCCGTCCTCGACCGGGCTCTCGGCGTAGCCGACCTTGGCCAGGTTGCGCTTGGTGAACTCGTCGGTGTTGACGATGATCGTCGCCCCGCGGGGCACGTCGCGCAGGTTGGCCTTGAGCGCCGCCGGGTTCATCGCCACGAGGACGTCCGGGGCGTCGCCGGGGGTGAGCACGTCGTGGTCGGCGAAGTGCAGCTGGAAGCTGGACACGCCCGGAAGGGTGCCCTGGGGCGCCCGGATCTCGGCCGGGAAGTTGGGCAGCGTCGACAGGTCGTTGCCCAGGATCGCGGTCTCGGACGTGAACCGGTCACCGGTGAGCTGCATGCCGTCGCCGGAGTCGCCGGCGAACCGGATGACGACACGCTCGAGCCGCTGAACTGGCTTGCTACTCATGACCGCTTCTCCACCAAGCTTCCCTTGCATCCCCCGACGTCGTTCGGTGGCGTCAGGACGCCACCTCCATCGTAAGTCTGGCCCAGATGCTGGACGCCCCGAGTCCGGCGTTTGGGACGTTTGTCCCGGTCCCGACCAGCCGAACGGATGACCCGTCCCGCGGTCCGGACCGGACGGCATACCGGTGGCGCACTAGGCTGGCGGACGTGCCGCCCTATGCCGTTGTCGCCGCCGTCGTGGTCGCCGGTGTGCTGCTGTTCGTCGCGGCCATGGGTGCCCGCCGGCTGCTCGCCCCCCGCGCGGCGACGCCGGCCAAGCTGGCCACCTACGAGTGCGGGGTGGACCCGGTCGGCGAGGGGTGGGCGCAGACCAACGTGCGCTACTTCGTCTACGCGTTCCTGTACGTCATCTTCGCCGTCGACGCCGTCTACCTCTTCCCCTGGGCGACGGTCATCCGTCAGAGCGACCTCGGCGCCGCGAGCCTGGTGGAGATGGGCGTCTTCGTCGCCGTCCTGCTGATCGGCCTGGCCCACGCCGCGCGCCGCGGCCTGCTGCGCTGGTGGTGACCCGGTGAGCACCCCGCTGCCCATGCCCCGGGTCGGCCCGGCGACCGAGCACGCGCCGACCCCGATCAAGCTCGTCCTCAACTGGGGCAGGCGCTACAGCCTGTGGGTGTTCAACTTCGGGCTGGCCTGCTGCGCCATCGAGTTCATCGCGGCGTCGATGGCCCGCCACGACTTCATCCGCCTGGGCGTGATCCCGTTCGCCCCCGGGCCGCGGCAGGCCGACCTGATGGTCGTCTCCGGCACGGTCACGGACAAGATGGCCCCGGCCGTGCGCCGCCTCTACGACCAGATGCCCGAGCCGAAGTACGTCATCTCCTTCGGCGCCTGCTCCAACAGCGGCGGGCCCTACTGGGACTCCTACTGCGTCACCAAGGGCGTGGACCAGATCATCCCGGTCGACGTCTACGTCCCCGGCTGCCCGCCCCGGCCCGAGGCGCTGCTCCAGGGGATCATGCGCCTCCAGGAGAAGATCGCCGCGGAGACGTTGTCCACCAAGGGAATTCGCGCCAAGTATGCCGGGTCGCGGCGCTCGCAGGCCGGTGCCGTGACGCGCCCCCTGCTGCACAAGCCCGCGCGGCCGGCCCCGGAGCCGCAGGCATGACCGGGCTCGAGACGCCCTGCCGCGACGTGGCCGTCGAGGAGTGGGTGGCGGCGCTGACTGCGGCGCGCGAGGAGGGGTTCAGCTTCTTCGACTGGCTCACGGCGGTCGACCAGACCGACGCCGAGGAGACTCCCGGCTTCGACCTGGTCTGCCACGTGATGCGGCACGGCGGCCCCGGCGCGCTCGAGCGGCTGCTGCTGCGCACCCGGGTGCCGCTCGACCGGCCCGTCGCCAGTGCCACGGCGGTCTGGCGCGGTGCGGCCTGGCACGAGCGCGAGACGCACGAGATGTTCGGCGTCGACTTCGACGGCTTCGACGACGGCACCGGGCAGGGTCTTCGGCCGCTGCTGCTGCCCGACGGCTTCGAAGGGACCCCGCTGCGCAAGTCCTTCGTCCTCGCCGCCCGTGCCAGCAAGGCCTGGCCCGGCGCCAAGGAGCCGGGGGAGTCCGAGGCCGGGTCCTCCCCGAGCCGCCGCAAGCTGCTGCCGCCGGGCGTCCCGGACTCCACCTGGGGGCCACGGTGAGCGACGTCGTCGAGCTGGTCGTCCGCGCGGTCAGCGTGCTGGCCGCGTTCCTCGTGCTGCCGCTGCTGGTCGGGCAGACCGAGCACAAAGTCATGGCGCACATGCAGGGCCGGCTCGGACCGATGTATGCCGGGGGCTTCCACGGCTGGGCGCAGCTCGTCGCCGACGGGGTGAAGTTCGTCCAGAAGGAGGACATCACCCCGCGCGAGGCCGACCGCCCCGTCTTCAAGCTGGCGCCGGCGGTCGCGCTCGTGCCCTACCTCGTCGCCCTCGCGGTGATCCCGCTGTCGCCGTCGGTCGTGGCCGCCGACGTCGACGCCAGCGTCCTGTTCGTCCTCGCGGTCACCGCGGTCGGCATCCTCGGGACCCTGATGGCGGGGTGGTCCAGCGCCAACAAGTACGCCCTGCTCGGCGGGATGCGCGCGGCCGCCCAGCTGCTCAGCTACGAGCTGCCCATCGTCCTGGCCACCGCCTCGGTCGCCCTGGCCGCCGGGACCGTCTCGCTCACCGGCATCGTCGCGGCGTGGCACCCGCTCTGGCTGCTCTGGCAGGCACCGGGCGCCCTGTGCTTCCTCGTCGCCGCCGTCGCCGAGCTGCAGCGCCCGCCGTTCGACATGCCGGTCGCCGACTCCGAGATCGTCTTCGGCCCCTACACCGAGTACACCGGGCTGCGCTTCGCGTTCTTCCTGCTCTCGGAGTACGCCGGGATCGTCGTGATGTCCCTGCTCTTCGCCGTGCTCTTCCTCGGCGGCTGGCACGGCCCGTTCGCCGAAACCCTCGGCTGGGCGTGGACCCTGCTCAAGGCCGCCCTCGTCGCGGTCGTCGTGATCTGGCTGCGGGTGGCGTGGCCGCGGCTGCGCGAGGACCAGCTCCAGCGCCTCGCCTGGCTGGTCCTCGTGCCGCTGGCGATCGCCCAGCTCGCCCTGACCGGTGTCCTCGTGGTGGTGACCTCCTGATGTCCAGCAACCAGAACCCTTCCGCAGCCCAGGCACCCCGGGAGAGAGGCGTCATACCGGGTCTGCTCAAGGGGCTGGCGACCACGGCGCGCACCCTCGCGAGGCCGAGCCACACCGCCGAGTACCCCGACGCGCAGCCGCACCTGCCCCCGCGCACCCGTGGCGTCATCGCGCTGCTGGAGGAGAACTGCACCTCCTGCATGCTCTGCGCGCGCGAGTGCCCGGACTGGTGCATCTACATCGACTCCCACAAGGAGACGATCCCGGCGCCGACGCCCGGCGGCCGCGAGCGGCAGCGCAACGTCCTCGACCGGTTCGCCATCGACTTCTCCCTGTGCATGTACTGCGGGATCTGCATCGAGGTGTGCCCGTTCGACGCGCTGCACTGGAGCCCGGAGTTCGAGTACTCCGAGCTCGACATCCGCGACCTGTTGCACGAGAAGGAGCGGCTCGGGCAGTGGATGCCCACCGTGCCGCCGCCCCCGGCGCTCGACGCCGCCTCGGCCGACCCTGCCGAGGTCGCGGCCGCCAACAAGCCGCCGCGCGCCGCACGCCCGGTGCGCCCGGCCACGACCGTCCGGTCCCAGCCGCCGGCGGCGGAGGGGGACGCGTGACGACCCTCGACGTGCTGTTCACGGCGGTCGGGCTGATCACCGCCGCCAGCGCAGTCCTCGCCGTCACCACCCGCCACCTCGTCCACGCCGCGCTCTGGCTGGTCGTCACCCTGGGCACGCTCGCCGGGTGCTACCTCGTCCTCGGCGCCGAGCTGGTCGCCCTCGTGCAGCTGCTGGTCTACGTCGGGGCGGTCGTCGTCCTCGTGCTCTTCGCGCTGATGCTCACCCGGGCTCCGATCGGTCCGAGCCCTGAGCACACCTCCGGCCCGGTCCAGCGCGTGGCCGCGGCCGTGGCGGGCGCCGGGGTCGCCGGGCTGCTCGGGGGGGTCCTGCTCTCGGCCTTCGGCGGCTCGCTGGTGCGCACCCGGGACGGGCGCACGCACGGCGTGGCCGAGCAGCTCTTCGGCACGTGGGTGTGGCCGTTCGAGCTGCTGTCCCTGCTGCTGCTCGTGGCGCTGATCGCCGCGTTCGCCGTCTCCCGTATGCCGTCCGGCCAGGTCCCCGAGGCCGCCGCGCCCGAGCGGGCCGCGGCCGAGACCCCGGTGGAGGTGTCGTGATCCACCTGGGCCTGCCGCTCGCGCTCGTCGCGGTCCTCGCCGGGGCCGGCACCTACGGCGTCATCGCGCGGCGCAACGCGGTGCTCGTCCTCATCGGGGTCGAGCTCATCCTCAACGCGGCCAACCTGCTGCTGGTGACCATGGGCTCGGTCCTGCCCGACCCGCTGCGCTCCGGCCATGTGCTGGCGCTGTTCGTCATCACCATCGCCGCCGCCGAGATCGGCGTGGCGCTCGCCGTCGTCCTGGCGCTGTTCCGCGACCGGGGGCACGTGGACCTGAGCGAGCCCGGGGCATGACCGGCCTCGCGACCACGACGAGCCGCCTCGTCGTCCTGCTGCCGACGCTCGCGGCCCTGACCGGGCTGCTGCTGGCGCGGCGCTCCCGGGCCGGTGCCGGCCTGGTGGCCATCGGGGCGGCGCTGGCCGGGATCGTCGTGGCCGTCCTCGAGCTCGTCGCCGTCCACGCCGGGGGAGCGACCGAGGCCATCGGCACCGTCGGCCCCCTCCCGCTGGGCCAGCTGGTCGTGCCGCTGCGGCTGCTGGCCGACCCGCTCACTGCCGTCGTCGCCGTCGCGGTCACCGTCGTCGGGGCCGCCGTGCAGGCGTTCGCCCGCTGGTACCTCTCGCAGGACGAGCGCTACCCGGTCTTCGCTGCCACGGTCTCGCTCTTCCTCGCCGGGATGCTGCTCGTGGTCCAGTCCGGCGACCTGGTCCTCACCTTGGTCGGGTGGGAGGTCATGGGCTGGTGCTCCTACCTGCTCATCGGCCACGACAGCCAGCGTGAGTCGGCGCGGCGCGCGGCGCTCAAGGCCTTCCTGGTCACCCGGGCCGCCGACCTCGCCCTCGTCATCGGCCTCGTCATCCTGGCCGCCGGCGCCCGCTCCACGGCCATCCCGACGGTCATCGCCCACTGGCGCGCCGACCCGGGCGCCCTCCTCACGGCCGCGCTCGTGTGCCTGCTGTCCGGCATCGCCGGCAAGTCGGCCCAGTTCCCCTTCCAGGACTGGCTGCCCGACGCGATGGAAGGCCCCACGCCCGCCTCGGCCCTGATCCACGCCGCGACCATGGTGGCCGCCGGGACCTATGTCGTCGCCCGGCTGTTCCCGCTCTACCTCGCCTCGGACACCGCGCGGCTTGTCCTCGCCGTCCTCACCGCGGTGACCATGGTCGGCTCGGCCGTCCTGGCGTTCGGCCAGTCCGACCTCAAGCGCCTGCTGGCCTGGTCGACGGTCAGCCAGGTGGCGATCATGCTCTCGGGCCTGGCCGTCGCCCCCACGTCCCCGTGGCCGGGGGTCACCCACCTGCTCGCCCATGCCATGTTCAAGGCACTGCTGTTCCTCGCGATCGGCTGGCTGAGCGTGCTGACCGGGGGCACCACCGCGGTGGCCATGACCGGTGGCCTGCGGGCGCACCCGATGCTGCGCGCCCTGGTCGGGGTGGGCCTGCTCTCGCTGGCCGGCGTGCCGCCGCTGGTCGGCTTCGTGTCCAAGGAGCTCGTCATCGGCGCGGCCGAGGAGGGCACCCGGCACGGCCCGGTCCTGGGCGCGTGGCTGGTGCTGGTCGCGCTGCTCGTCACGGTGCTCCTCACCGCCGCCTACTGCACCCGCGCCTGGCTGGTGCTCATCCACGAGCGGGCCGACCGCGCGCAGCCGCCCGTGCCCGAGGCAGGCACGGCCGGCCACGGCCACGCGCCCATCGACACCCCTGCGACCCTGAGCGTGCAGTCGCTCGGCGTGCTCACCGTCCTCGGAGGCATCCTCGTGCTGACCCCCCTCGCCGGTGACGTGGGCAGCATCGGCTGGTTCACCGCAGTGCTGTCCCTGCTGCTGGTCGCCGGGGCCTTCCTCGGGGTCCGGCGCGGCGCCACCGCCACGGCCGGCGGCGACGCCGCCGAGCGGCTCGGCCCGCGCTGGACCGCCCTGCTGGGCAACGGGTTCGGCGTCGACACCCTCTACGTCCGGGCGGTGGCCGAGCCGGTCACCGCGCTGGCCCGGGTCGTCGTCGCCGCCGACCGTGACGTCATCGACGCCTACGTCCGCGGCACCGCCGTCGCCACCCGCTGGGCCGGGCGGGGCGCCGACCGGGCCCACACCCACCGGCCCTCGGCCTACCTGGTGTGGGTGCTGCTCGGCATGCTCGCGGTCGCGCTCGTTGGGGTGGGCCTGTGGTAGCCGTCCTGCTCGCCGCCCTCGTCGTGCCCGCGGTGGCCGGCACCGGCCTGGTCCTCGCCGGCCGGGCGGCCCGGGCCGTGGACCCGTTGCGGGCCAACGCCTTCGCCCTCGGCGCCTCCGTGCTGACCCTGGTCCTCGTGGTGGCCACCGTCCTCGCCCGACCCGGGCTCGACCGGCCATGGGTGCCCTCGCTCGGGCTGCGGCTCCACCTGGGCGTCGACGGCATCAGCGCACCGCTGCTGCTGCTGACTGCGGTGCTGGGCGTCGCCGTCGTGCTCCACGGTCGCCGCTACGGCCCCGAGGGCGGCTCGGCGACCACGTTCTACGGCTGCCTGCTCATCGTCGAGCTCGGCGCCCTCGCTACCTTCCTCGTCCGCGACGCCGTCCTGTTCTTCATCGCGTTCGAGACGGTCCTCGTGCCCATGTGGGTGCTGATCAGCCGCTACGGCGACCGGCACGACCCCGGAGCCCGGGCCGATGCCTCCGGCCGGTTCGTCCTCTACACGGTGCTGGGCTCGACGTTGATGCTCATCGGCATCCTGGCGCTGGTGCACGCCGCCGGCACCGCCGACCTGACCGCCCTGGCCGCGATGCGCGGAGCCGGGATCGACAAGGGCACCCAGGCGCTCGTCGCCGTGCTGCTGCTAGTGGGGCTCGGCATCAAGGTGCCGCTCTTCCCCGTGCACACCTGGCTGCCGCCGGCCCACACGGTGGCCCCGACGGCCGGCTCGGTGCTGCTCGCCGCGGTGCTGCTCAAGATGGGCACCTACGGCATCGTGCGGCTCGCCGTCGCGCCGCTGCCCGCCGGGTTCGCCGCGGTGGCGCCCGTTCTCGGGGCGCTGGGCGTCGTCGGCATCCTCTGGGGAGGCCTGGCCTGCCTGGTGGAGAACGACCTCAAGCGGCTCATCGCCTACTCCTCGGTCGCGCACATGGGCTTCGTGGCCCTGGGCCTGGCCAGCGGCACCGCGACCGGCCTTCAGGCCGCGCTCTTCGCCAACGTGGCCCACGGCATCGTCTCGGCGCTGCTGTTCTTCCTCGTCGGCGGCCTGAAGTCCCGCTGGGGGTCGGCCGACCTGCGGGTGGCCCGCGCCGCGCTGCGCGAGGTCTCCCCGCGCCTCGGGTTCACCCTCGTCGTCGGCTTCGCCGCCTCCCTCGGCCTGCCCGGCCTCGTCGGCTTCTGGGGCGAGTTCCTGGCCCTGTATGCCGCGTGGTCACCGGCCGTCGGCCTCCCGGTCACGTTCTTCCGCGTGCTCGCTGCCGTCGCGGTGGTGGGCACCGCGCTCGCGGCGGCCTACTCGCTGCGGGTGCTGCGCCTGGTCTGGGCGGGGGAGCGCACGGCCCCGGCGCTGGAGGACGCCCGCGGCCCCGAGCTCGCGATCCTCTCGGTGCTCGTGGTCGCCGTGGTCACGCTCGGCGTCCTGCCCGGACCGGTCCTGCGCAGCACCGCCCCTGACGTCGCCCGCATCACCACGGAGGCCGTGCGATGACCCCCGCCGCCGCCGCAGCCGTCGTCTCCGTCGACCTGCTGGCCCTGGCCCCGGTCCTCGCGCCGGCGGCGGGTGCGGCCGTGGTGCTCGTCGCCGACGCCATCGCCCCGCGCCTGGGCCGCTCCCACCTCGTGCTGGCCCTCGTGGCGCTCGCGGTCGGCGTGGCCGGCACCGTCGCCGGGCTCGGATCCGCCCCGGGGGACGCCCAGCGCACGCTGTGCCTGCCCGCGGAGCCGGACCTGTGCCTCTACGCCGCCGGCGCCGCCGCCTCGGCGCTGCAGCTGGCGGCGCTCGTCGGTGCGGTCGTGACGGTCCTGCTCGCCTGGCCCGCGGAGAGCCGGGCCCCGCGGGGCCGCTCGGCCGTCTGGGTCAGCCTGGTGCTCGCCGCCACCACCGGCGCGACCGCCGTCGCGGCAGCGCGTGACCTGGGTTCCTGGCTGGTCGCCCTGGAGCTGGCCACCCTGCCGACGGTCGGCCTCGTCGCCCTGCGCGCGGCCCGGTCCGCGATCTCCGGTGCTGTGGCGCTGCTGACCACCTCACTGGTCTCGTTCTCCCTGCTCGCCCTCGGCGCCGCCTGCTGGTACACCGCCACCGGCAGCGCGCTGCTTGCCCCGGACGCGGCCCTGGCGGCGGCCGGCGACCCGGCCCGGCGCACGATCCTGGTGCTGTCGGTCGTGCTCTTCCTCGGCGGCGTCGGCTTCAAGCTGTCCCTGGTGCCGTTCCACGCGTGGACCCCGGAGGCCTACGACGGTGCCGCCCTCCCCGCGGCCGCATTCCTCGCCGGCGCCTCCAAGGTCGCGGCCCTGGCGGCCCTGCTCGTGGTCATCGGGGCCATCGCGCCGCTCGGCGCCCCGGTGCTCACCTCGATCGCCGTGGTCTCCGCCCTCTCGATGACCCTGGGCAACGTCATGGCGCTGCGCCAGGACAACGTGCTGCGGCTGCTGGCCTGGTCCACCGTCTCCCAGGCCGGCTGGGTGGTGCTGCCGCTGGCCACCGTGTCCGCCGGGGCGCTCGCGGCCGCCAGCGCCTACCTGCTGGCCTACGTCGTGGCGACGCTGACCGTGTTTGCCGTCGTGGCGGCGCTGACCCACCTGCGCGGGCCGGGTGCGGCACGCACGCTCCCGGCATACCGGGGGCTGTTGCGGGAGCGGCCGGGACTCGGCGTCGCGCTGGGACTGGGCCTGCTCTCGCTGGCCGGCCTGCCGCCGGGCGTCCTCGGGCTCGTCGCCAAGGTCGTCGCGCTGCGCCCGGTGGTGGCCGGCGGGCTCTGGCTGCTGGCCGTGGTCGCCGCGGCCAACGCCGTGCTCGGCGTCGCCGTCTACCTGCGCTGGCTCAAGGTGCTGCTCGAGCCGGCCGAGGCGCGCCCCGCGGCGCCGGCGGCGCCCAGGCGCGTGCACCCCAGCGTCCTGACGGCCGTCGGGCTGGGGGCCGGGGTGCTCGTCGTGACCAGCGTCGGTCCCCAGCTGCTGCTGCGCCTGCTCGGCGGCGGCTGACCCCCGGCTGCCCCGCCGGGCGCGCCGCGGACTGGGCGGTGGCTGGACGCGGACTGGGTGCCCGCTGGACGGAACGCGCACGTGTCCATCGACGTTGGACAGGGCATGCACAAGCACTACAACGGGCTCAAGACCGCCCTGCTGTTCGGCAGCATCTGGGCTCTCTTGCTCGCGATCGGCTCGCTCGTGGCCGGCGGTCGGTTCATCTGGGTGTTCGCGCTGATCGGCGTCGGGACGACCGCGTACGGTTACTGGAACAGCGACAAGCTCGCGATCCGGGCGATGCACGCCTACCCGGTCAGCGAGGCGCAGGCACCGGTGATGTACCGGGTCGTGCGGGAGCTGTCGACGCGCGCGGGCAAGCCCATGCCGCGCCTGTACATCTCGCCGACCGAGGCGCCCAACGCGTTCGCCACCGGCCGCAACCCGCAGAATGCCGCGGTCTGCTGCACCGAGGGCATCCTCCAGATGCTCGACGAGCGTGAGCTGCGCGGCGTCCTCGGCCACGAGCTGATGCACGTCTACAACCGCGACATCCTCACGGCCTCAGTGGCCGCGGCGATTGCCGGCGTGATCACGAGCATCGCCCAGTTCTTCATGTTCTTCGGCATGTTCGGCGGCGGCGGCCGGGACAACGAGGAGGGCGGCAACCCGATCGCGATGCTGGCCATGGCCCTGCTGGCGCCGCTGGCCGCCGGGATGATCCAGATGGCGATCAGCCGCACCCGCGAGTACGACGCGGACGAGGACGGCGCCACGCTGACCGGCGACCCGCTCGCCCTCGCCTCGGCGCTGCGCAAGCTGGAGATCGGCACCTCGCAGCGGCCGCTGGCGCCGCAGCCGGCTCTGGTCAACGCCAGCCACATGATGATCGCCAACCCGTTCCGGGCCCAGGACGTGTCGCGCCTGTTCTCCACGCACCCGCCGATGCCCGAGCGGATCGCCCGGCTCGAGGCCATGGCGACGGGCTACCGCGGCAGCTGACCGACCCCCACCCCTGCACCTCGCGACCGTGGGGCCCGACGCGATCGGGCCCCACGGTCGCCCTCTGTCCCCGCGGGACCACGGCCACGGCCGTGACGTGTCCGGACCCGGCGCGGGACCGCCTCCGGGTCTGGTTAGGTGAGCCCATGGCGAGCTTGACACGAGTTGAAGCAGAGGCGCGTTCGGCGCTCATCGACGTCACGGCATACGACGTCTCCCTGAACCTGGACACGGGGGAGAAGACCTTCGGGTCGACCTCGACGGTGCGGTTCACCTCCCGGGAGCCGGGGGCATCGACGTTCCTGGACGTCAAGGCGGTGGAGGTGCACTCGATCACCTTCAACGGCAAGGAGATCGACCCCTCGGCGGTGCGCGACCAGCGCGTCGTCCTGGAGGACCTGCGGGCCGACAACGAGGTCACCGTCGAGGCGACGATGGCCTACAGCAAGGACGGCCAGGGCCTGCACCGCGCGGTCGACACCGCGGACGGGCGGCACTACGTCTACGGCCACCTCTTCCTCGACGCGGCACCGAGGGTGTTCGCCTGCTTCGACCAGCCCGACCTCAAGGCCCCCTACGACGTGCGCGTCCAGGCGCCCTCGGACTGGCTGGTCGTCGGCAACGGCGCGGCCACCCAGACCTCCGAGGGGCAGTGGACGCTGGCCACGACGCCGGCGCTCGCGACCTACTTCGTCACCGTCTGCGCCGGGCCCTACGTCTCGGTCAAGGCCGAGCACGACGGCATCCCGCTGGGGATCCACGCCCGCGCCTCGCTGCGCGAGCCGCTCGAGCGCGACGCCGAGCAGATGCTGACGGTCACGAAGCAGTCGCTGGACTACTACCACTCGCTGTTCGGCATCCGGTACCCGTTCGGGGAGTACCACCAGGTGTTCGTCCCGGAGTTCAATGCCGGCGCGATGGAGAACCCCGGCTGCGTGACGCTGCGCGACCCCTACCTGTTCCGCGACGGCGCCACCCACGAGGAGGTGCTGACCCGCACCAACACGATCGCTCACGAGTGCGCGCACATGTGGTTCGGCGACCTGGTGACGATGCAGTGGTGGGACGACCTGTGGCTCAACGAGTCCTTCGCCGAGTACATGGCCCACCGCACGACGTTCGAGGGCTGCGGCTTCGACGACGCATGGATCGACTCCTCGGTGGCCCGCAAGGCCTGGGGCTACGCCGCCGAGCGGATGCCCTCGACGCATCCGGTGGCCGGGTCCCCGGCGCCCGACGGTGACACGGCCCTGCAGAACTTCGACGGGATCTCCTACGCCAAGGGTGCGGCGACCCTGCGCCAGCTGATCGCCTACATCGGCGACGAGGCGTTCCTGGCCGGTGTGCGCGACCACCTGACCAGCCACTCCTACGGCAACGCCGACCTGGCCGACTTCCTCGGCGCGATGGAGCGGGCCAGCGGCAAGGACCTGGGCGCGTGGGCCGAGGCGTGGCTGCGCACCGCGGACCTCGACGCGCTCGAGCTCGACCTCGAGTCGGGCGAGGGTGTCATCACGGGGGCGAGCCTGCGCCGCACCCGGCCCAAGGACCACCCGGCCGACCGGCCGCACAGCCTCGACGTGGCGGGCTGGACCGGCGGTGAGGAGGTCTTCCGGGTGGAGGCCGTCCTCGACCGCGACGAGATGGCGTTGCCCGCCCTGGTCGGCCGTCCGGCGGCGCGCGTGGTCGTGCCCAACGCCGGCGACCTGACCTGGGCGACGGTCCGGCTCGACCCCGCGACCGTGGCGGCCCTGCCCGAGGAGCTCGCCCTCATCCCGGACGGCCAGGCCCGGGCCGTGGTGTGGACGGCGCTGGTCGACGGCGTCTGCATGGGCACGGTCGACCCGCGCCAGATGCTGCGGGTGTTCGAGGGCGCCTGGGCGCAGGAGACGCACGAGTCGATCCTGTCCCGCATGGCCATCCAGATGGTCGGCCGGATCATCCCGCAGTTCCTGCCCGCGGCGGAGCAGGAGGATGCCACCCGGGTCGTGGCCCGGGCGGCGGCCACGCTGCTCGAGCGGGCCGAGCCCGGCTCGACCACCGCCCTGCTGGCCGCGCGCTACCTCGCCCGGAGCACCGACGACGTCGCCCTGCTCCAGCAGTGGAGGGCCGGCGAGGGCCTGCCGGGCGCGCTCGTGGGCGACAACGACCTGCGCTGGCTGGTGCTGCGCAACCTCGCCGCCCGCGGGGTCATCGGCGAGGCCGAGATCGACGCCGCCCTGGAGCGCGACAACACCATGCAGGGCGGGCTCCAGGCGCTCTACGCCAAGGCCGCCCGGCCCTCGGCGGAGGCCAAGGCGTGGGCGTGGGAGCAGATCACCGGCGACCACGGCCGGTCCAACTACGAGATGATCTGGCTCGCCCAGGGCTTCTGGCAGGCCGGCCAGCTCGAGCTGGTCCGGCCCTACGCCGAGCGCTACTTCACCGACGTCCCGGCGATGGCCGGCCGCGTCGGCGAGGACGCGCTCAACAACCTCGCCAAGCCGGCCTTCCCGGCGGTGGTCGTCGAGCAGTCCACCCTCGAGCTGCTCGAGCGGACGCTTGCCGAGGGCACGCTCAGCCCCGCCGTGCGCCGGGCCATGGTCGACGTCGGCTCCCAGCTGCGCGAGGCCGTGGCCTCCCGCGCCACCTGGGGCGCCTGAGCGGTGACCCGACCCGGCGGGTGACCACCCGCCATACCCCTGCCGCCCCCCGGGCGTGAGACTGCTCACGCCCGGGGGCCGGAATCGTTCACCGTTCAACGTCCTTGGCACGAGGGAAGGACAAATCCGACCCCCCAGGATGGTGAGCTTCCCCGTGAGCGACGTGTTCGCCCCGTTCTCCCTCGGCCCCCACGCGCTGAGCAACCGCATCGTGATGGCGCCGATGACGCGCAACCGCGCCGACGCCAACGGTGTCCCGACCGACCTCATGGCCACCTACTACGGCCAGCGCGCCGGGGCCGGCCTCATCGTCACCGAGGGCGTGCAGCCCTCCGCCCTCGGCCAGGGCTACCCGCACACCCCGGGCCTGCACACCGACGAGCAGGTCGAGGGCTGGCGCAAGGTCGCCGACGCGGTGCACGCCGAGGGCGGCGTCGTCTTCGCCCAGATCATGCACGCCGGCCGCATCTCCCACCCCGCGCTGATCGGCACCCAGCCGGTGGCCCCGTCCGCGGTGCAGCCCGCCGGTGAGGTCTACACCCCCGAGGGCCTGAAGCCGTTCGAGACGCCGCGCGCGCTGGAGACCGCCGAGCTGCCGGGGATCGTCGCCGAGTTCGTCGACGCCGCCCAGCGTGCGGTCGCCGCCGGCCTGGACGGTGTGGAGCTGCACGCCGCCAACGGCTACCTGCTCCAGCAGTTCCTCTCCGACAACACCAACCAGCGCACCGACTCCTACGGTGGCTCGCCGGAGAACCGCGCCCGCTTCGTCATCGAGGTCGCCCAGGCGGTCGCCGCGGCGATCGGCGCCGAGCGCGTGGGCATCCGCGTGTCCCCGAGCGGGACGTTCAACGACATCGCCGAGACCGAGGCGGCGCAGACCTACGCCGAGCTGCTCGCCGGCATCAAGCCGCTGGGCCTGGCCTACCTGCACGTCATCGACGACGAGTCCGGCGAGGTCGCGGCCGCGCTGCGCGAGGGCTTCGAGGGCACCGTCATCGTCAACACCGGCTTCGGCGGCTCCAGCGACCTGGCCACCGCGCAGGAGGCCCTGACGCACGACCGCGGCGAGCTGTTCTCGATCGGCCGGGCGTTCATCTCCAACCCCGACCTGGTCGAGCGCCTGAAAGCCGACGCCCCGCTGGCCGACCCGGACATGGACACCTTCTACGCCGGTGGCGCCAAGGGCTACGTCGACTACCCCACGCTGGAGGAGTCCGCGGCCTGACCGCGCACCCCGGTATGCCGGGTGGCTGGGTCCCAGCCACCCGGCATACGCAGCGAAGGGCCCCGCACCGATCCGGTGCGGGGCCCTTCTGGCGTTCAGCTCAGCGGTAGTTGACGAACTGCAGCGCCACGTCGAGGTCGGCGCCCTTGAGCAGCTGCTGCACGGCCTGCAGGTCGTCGCGGGACTTGCCCGTCACGCGCAGCTCGTCGCCCTGGATCAGCGGCTTGACGTTCTTGGGCCCCTGCTCGCGGATCAGCTTGGAGATCTTCTTGGCGTCCTCCTGGCTGATGCCGTCCTTGAGGGAGGCCTCGAGGCGGTACTCCTTGCCGGAGGGCTTGGGGTCGCCGTCGCCGAGGTCGAGCGCCTTGAGCGAGACGTTGCGCTTGATCAGCTTGGTCTGGAAGACGTCAAGCACCGCGCGCACGCGCTCCTCGGAGTTGGCCTTCATCAGGATCTTCTCGCCGGACCACTCGATCGAGGCGCCCACGCCCTTGAAGTCGTAGCGCGTGGCGATCTCCTTCTCGGCCTGGTTCAGCGCGTTGCTGACCTCCTGCTTGTCGACCTTGCTGACGACGTCGAACGATGAGTCGGCCATGGCTGCTCCTTCAGGTGGGCTCGAGCGCGTGGCGCTCCAGGGTTTCGGGCTCGGCCCAAGCCTGCCACGTCGCCCCGATTGGACTCGGGGTGTGGTGTCGTTGCTATCCTTCACACCGCACACGGCAGGTTGTCCGAGCGGCCAATGGAAGCGGACTGTAAATCCGTCGCGAAAGCTACGAAGGTTCGAATCCTTCACCTGCCACACAGTGCAGAACGGCCCCCGGCTGAGCACGAGCTCAGCACGGGGGCCGATCTCTTTTCTGTCCGGATGTGCCCGGCGGGACCCGGCTGACGATGGCTGTCCGCGGCCTATACGCGGCCTCGACGCCGCCCGATCTCGGAGGGCGTCCCTAGTTCGTTGTGCGCCCGTCCGGCTGACCGTCGATGCCGGGGGCACTCGTGGTGGAGTTGAAGCGTCGTCTGCACGGCGCACACTGGCGTCGTGACCGGTCAGCTGAGTCTGGACGCCCGCCGCATCGTCGGCGCCCAGGCAATGCGGGCATTCGGCTACGGGTTCAGCGCAGTGATGCTGGGCGCGATGCTCGCGGCCCGGCACTACTCCTCCCTGCGAGCCGGACTCGTCCTGGGCTTTACGGTGGCAGGCACAGCCGTGGCCTCGCTGGTGATCGGCGCCGTCGCCGACCGCTGGGGCCGACGCCACTGCTACGGCGCCCTTTTTCTTGGACTAGCGGCCGTGGGGGCCGTCCTGGCATTCACCGGGGCCCCGTTCTGGCTGCTCCTGGTGGTTGCGCTGAGCGGCCTCCTGTCCACCGACGTGGTCGACAACGGTCCGGCCACCACGCTGGAGCAGGCCATGCTCGCGGGGGAGGACTCCACCACCGCGGGCGCGGCCGGGGCCCGTGTGTACGGGTGGTACAACGCGGTGGCGTCGCTGGCTGGCGCGGCAGGTGCACTGCTGGCGGCCGTGCCCGGCGTGCGGGGCTGGACGGGGTCGGCGTGGCCATTCCTGGTCCTCGTGCCGGTCGGGCTAGCCGGGGCGTGGCTCGGGCGGCACCTTTCCGAAAGGGTGGAAACCGACCCCAGTGACAGGGAGGGCGCGCGAGGCGCGTTGGGGAGGCTGGGCGGCTCCCGGGGCCAGGTGCGAAGGCTTGCCGGCCTCTTCGCGGTGGACGCCGCCGGTGGTGGGTTGGTCACCGCGAGCTTCCTGGCCTACTACCTGACTGAGCGCTACGGCGCCACGGTGGGGGCGCTGGGTGTCCTGTTCTTCACCACGTCGGTACTGCAGGCCGGATCGGTGTGGGTCGCGCCAAGGCTGGCGGACCGAATCGGCCTGGTGCCTACGATGGTCGGCACCCACCTGCCCAGCAACGTGCTCCTGGCGTTGGTCGCGTTCGCACCGACCTTCCCGGTCGCGGTGGTCCTGCTGCTGGCCCGGACCAGCCTGTCCCAGATGGACGTGCCCACCCGACAAGCTCTGGTGATGCAGACCGTTCAGCCGGGCGAACGGACCGCGGCGGCTGCGCTCACCAACGCCGCGCGGTACACGGTGCGGCCGTTCGGGCCGCTGGTTGCCGGCCTGCTGCAGCAGGTGGCGCTTGGTCTGCCACTGCTGGTGGCTGGCACCGTCAAGGGTGGCTACGACCTCGCCCTGTGGCGGTGGTCGCGACGGGCCGGGGCGCGGGCTAGGACGGCCGCCTGAGCGTGAGGCTCGGCTTCGGTCAGGCGTGGTGCGCCCGGTTTGATGGTGTGCGGACCGCGTGGATCACTTGACCGGGTGACAGCCAGAACACATGAGCCCCGCTTCCTGCAACTGAAGGCGGTGCTTGAGGCATAGCCCAGGTCTGCCTTCGCCGGAGGACTGCGCGGCGGCCACCCGGGCATCCACGGCCCGAACGTGGCGACTCCGAGAGATCGCCGCGCCTGCCCGGTCTCGTGTGGGCCGTGTGAGCGAAACCAAGTTCGCCGAGCCGAAATGTCGGCCCTTCCGTCATTCGGCGTTCATCGGGCACCGCCATCCTTGTGAGCCGAGTCCGGCAAATCGGACACTGATCTCCGGAGGGTGTGACGATGGGGCGACGGACGATGGGGCGTGCAGCGGCCGCGGCAATCGTGCTGGCAGTCGGGGGCGGGGGACTCGCTGCGATGCAGGCCCGGGCGGCCGGGGGTGGGTTGCCACATGTGAGCACGTTCAGTCCGACGGGGCAGTACGCCGAGGGGACCTCCCTGGTCAGTGGTCGGCTGGTGCAGCCGGTGGGTCGGCGCACCACGCTGGCGGACTTCCCGGTCGCTTCGGCGGTCTCCCCGGACGGCCGGGTCGTCGTCGTGGCCGACAGTGGTCAGGGCGAAGGGGCACCGGAGCAGGGTGATGAGGCGCTCCAGGTGGTCGACACCCGCACGGGCGAGGTGGTGCAGACGGTGCGGGACCACGAATCGGGCAAGCCGACGTTCTACGAGTCCGGGGTGGCCTTCAGTCGCGACGGGCGGCATCTGTACGCCACGGGTGGGGGAAACGACCAGGTCTACGACTACGCGGTCGCCGGGGACCGTCTGCACCTCGTGCACCGGTGGGCGTCCTCGGCGCGGACCGGCGCGCCGACGGTGGGCGGGACCCGCACCGGCGGCATCCCGGGCAGTGCCCCTGTGGTGGGCGACGCCGCGGCATACAGTCGGGGGCTGACCATCCTGCCCGACGGATCCACCGTGCTGGTGACCAACGAGCAGGGCTCCACCCTCGCCGCCGTGTCGACCGCAGACGGCGCGCTGAAGTGGGAGGCCGCGCTGGCCGGGCCGGGCCAGCCTGGCGGCGCCTACCCGGAGGCGGTTGTCGTCAGCCCCACTGGCGCGACGGCGTACGTCGCTGCGCAGGGCCTCAACGCCGTCGCGACGGTGGACACCCGCACCGGGGCGGTGCGCGGGCTCGCCCCGGTCGGCGACCACCCCGTGGCGCTGGCCCTGGATGCAGCAGGCCGGCACCTGTACGTCGCCAACGCCAACGACGACTCACTCTCGGTGCTGGACACCACCGCCACGGTTCCGCGCCCCGAACGGCAACTGTCCACCCACCTTGTGCCCGGTGAGGCGAACGGTTCGACCCCGGACGCGGTGACGGTCGATGATCGCTCCGGCCGGGTCTACGTCGGACTGGCCGGGGACAACGCCACCGCGGTCCTGGAGGACCCCACGCACCCCCACTCGTCCCCGGACCCGGCCCGGCTGGTGCCCCGCGGCGCGATCCCCACCGGCGCTTACCCGACCGCCGTCTCCGTGCTCCCCGAAGGACAAGTGCTCACCGCCGCTGCCAAGGGGCTGGGCGGGGCTCCGATCACCGACAAGCAGCAGTACATCGTCAACAAGAGGCAGGGGCTGCTCTCGGCTGTGCCCCGTCCGAGTGACCGTCAGCTGGCGGACTGGACCGCGCGGGCGCGTGCCGACCTGCTGTACCCCACCCGAGCCAACGCACTGCGTCCGGCGGACTCCCCGATCCCGGACGCCGCGCACGCCGGCCGCAGCCCGATCAAGCACGTGATGCTGGTGGTCCGGGAGAACCGCACCTTCGACCAGGTCTTCGGTGACCTGCACCGCCCCGGCGCGGATGTCCAGCCCGCCTACACCGAGTTCGGCGCCAAGGACGCCCAGGGACGCACCCTCACCCCGAACATCCACCGACTAGCGGACCGGTTCGGGCTGTCGCAGAACTTCTACAGCGACGGCGAGGCCAGTATTCAAGGTCACCACTGGACCGCCGAGGGGGTCTCCAGCGACTACACCGAGAAGAGCTACCTGCACTACTACTCGAGCCGCAACCACCCGTATGACCCGACCGCCCCCATCGTCTACCCCCGGTGTGGGTCGGTGTTCCAGCAGTTGGCTGCCCAGGGCAAGAGCTTCCACAACTTCGGCGAGCTGGTCGGGCTCGCCACGTCCCAGCCACCGACAGTGCGGGCCGCGCCCGGCGCCCGCTGCGCCACTCCCGGCGGGGCCCACGACGGGCAGTCCGCGGCGAGCTTCTCCAACACCCTAGGCGCCAACCTGTCGCTCACCTCGGTGCCGGACACCGCCAAGGAGCAGGACATCGAGAAGGAGCTCGCGCCGCTCGTGGCCGCGGACCAGTTGCCGCAGTTCATGTATGCCGTGCTGGGCAACGACCACACCGACGGCACTGAGCCCGGCAAGAAGACGCCCCAGGCGCACGTGGCAACCAACGACCTGGCCGTCGGCAAGCTCATCGACTACTTGTCCCACACCCCGCAGTGGAAGGACACTGCCGTCTTCGTCGTCGAGGACGACAGCCAGGACGGGCTCGACCACCGAGACGGACACCGCAACATCTTCCTGGCCGCCTCCCCGTGGATCCGCCCGGGTGCCCTGTCCTCGCTGCACGTCTCCCAGGCCTCGGTGCTGCACACCATCGAGCTCATCCTCGGTATCGCGCCGTTGTCCTCCTACACGCAGTACGCCGCCGTCCCCTATGACATGTTCACCAGCAATCCGGACCCGACCCCCTACACCGCGGTCACTCCCACCTACCCGATGGACGCCAAGAACCCCTCGACCACTCCCGGCACCGCATCCTCGGTCCCGCTCGACCTGCGCGTCGCCGACGTCGCCGGCCCGGTGCTGGAGGCGCAGATCTGGGAGGCCACGCGCCTGGGGGCGCCGATGCCACCAGCCCTGCTGGAGGAGCTGGCGAACCGGGGTGGCATCCGCCAACAGGCCCTGAACGCCTGGGCGCACGGGCGGACGTGCCGGTGCAGCCCGCTGGAGCCGGGCCTGGCCGTCGCCCCGGGCGAGGGGGACTGACGTGGATGCCTTCAGCCGACGCAACCTGCTGCGCGGCGCGGCAGCCGGCGCCGCAGCGCTGGGCGGCGCGGCCGCCTCGGGCACCCCAGCGACCGCGCGTACCGCCACCCGAACCCGGCCGGGGCAGCGACTGACCCTGACCACCACGGTGGTCGGGACCGGCTCGTACGCGCAGCTGCCCTTCCCGGTGCCTCGAGGGGTGCAACGCATCGACGTGGCGATGACCAAGAGCAACAGCCAAGCCTCCCTTGGGCTGGGCCTGTTCGACGCCCATGGGCCGGGCTACCAGTCCGCCGGCTTCCGCGGCATCTACGGTGAGGAACGCGCCGCGTTCCACGTCTCGACCGCCGACGCCTCTCAGGCGTTCATTCCCGGCCCGATGCCGCCCGGCACCTGGACCGTTCTGGTGCCCGTCTTCAAGGCCCCGCTGCCGACCACGGTTACGGTCACCGTGGACCTGTCTTTCGACCCTCAGGGCGCCCCGTTCCGCCCCGGTCCCGAGCCGGGCGTGGTGCTCGACGCCCCCGGCTGGTACCGGGGCGACCTGCACTGTCACACCACCGCGAGCTCCGACGCGTGGGCCTCCGGGTCGGCGATGACCCCGGCGGAGTGGGCCATGGCATGCCGGGCGGCCGGCCTGGACTACGTCGCCATGACGGACCACAACGTCATCAGCCAGAACTACTTCCTGGCCCGCGACGCCGGCGCCGACATGCTGCTGATGCCCGGGGAGGAGATGACCAACTGGTTCCACGGCCACGCCACCGTCTCCGGCCTCGACGTCGGCCAATGGCTGGACTTCCGGCAGAGCCCGCTGGGTGCACCGTTGCCCACAGGCGGCGCAAGGATCCGGGAGTTCATCTCGGTGGCTGAGTCCATGGGCGCCTACGTGGCCGCTGCACATCCACTGGGGGCACACCTGAGCTGGCAGTTCATGGCCGACGCCGAAGCGGATCCGCGCTCGCGCACCCATGGTTTCGAGGTGTGGACCGGGCCCTGGCAGGCCGACGACGAGGCCTCCCTCGCCGCTTGGGACACCATGCTGAATCGGGGTTGGCGCACCGTCGCCAACGGCGGCAGCGACCTGCACGGCGTCCACAACGACGGCGGTTTCGCGGTCGGCAAGCCCACGACCGTCGTATATGCCGCCCGCCTCGCCAAGCGCGACATCATCACGGCCCTCAAGGCCGGGCGGTGCTTCATCACCCGGGACCCCCTCGGCGTCGAGGTCTACCTGACCGCCACCGCCCCCGGGCAGGAAACGTACGTGGGTGGCTCGGTGTACGGCGCCGGCGGCGACCCCGTCACCGTCCGGGTCCGGCTGCGTCGAGCGGGTGGGATGCGCCTGGTGCTTGTCGCCGACGGCTCCCCGGTCGATGTCGTGCCCGTGGCCTCCGACGACCAGACCATCGAGGTCACCATTCCCGTGCCGCATGGCGGCGGTTACGTCCGCGCAGAGGTCCGCGGCCTACCCCGCCCCGTGCCGGGCAACCCGGCCGCCAGCGAGGGCGACATGGAAGCCCTGACCAACCCCATCTTCCTCATCGACGGGCCGATGCCCACCGGACACCGCGCCGAGCAGGCCCCAGCGCCGGACAAGCCGGGGCCGCGTCGCACCACGACCTGATCGCCCGTCGACGTGCCACTGGACCTGCCCGTCGAGGACGTCCTCCACCTCTGCCACGTAACTGTGCCGGCTTGCGGCGGCGTCCAGGACGGCGCTCCGAGTGGCCGTCCAGACGAGGGAGTCAGGTCGGAACGGCCTCGTGACGGGCTTCTCGGTGAGCCCGGGCGGCGGCGGCCAGCTCGCCGTCGCTGGCTGACTCCAGCGTGATCATGGACTTGTCGGCCCGGGGGCAGGGCCTGCCGGTCGGCCTCGCCCGCCATCACGGGGAGGGCTCCCACTTGCGGTGCGTGCCACCTATGGTTGGGCCATGCGGCCGGTCGAGCTGATGACGCACGAGGAGCTGGTCGCCGAGGCGAAGTCTCTTCAGCGGCTGTACGAGGCCCGTCTCGCCCAGGCTCCCGACACGGCGGGGAGTCCCGCGATGGGCGAGATGGACGAGGACCTGTCGCGGTACTTCGACGTGCGCAGCGAGCTCCAGCGGCGTGCGGACGGGGAACCCCTCGACGGCACGCCGCTCGATCCCCCGCATGACGCCGGCTGATCAGCCCAGCTCGAGCAGCCTCTTGGCTGCGTCAAGGGCCTTCATCTCAGCGTCCATGGACTTCTGGACACGGGCGCTCAGGAAGAGCCTCCGGAGACCGGGGATCTCGGCGTCGAGGATGAAGGTGACTTCGGTGCCATCGCCGTACGGGGCGAAGCGGTACTCGCCCCGCGGACGCACCGGCCCCTCAGTGGCGCGGAACGCGTAGCGGCTCTCCGGTTCGTACGCCGTCACCTCGATGTCTGCCGGGACTCCGCGGCCTCCGTGGCTGGTTACGACCACGTGGATCCTCTCCCCGACAACTGGGGGTCCCTCGCTTGCGGTCCGGATGACCTGGGGCCGCCACCGGTGGTCGTTGGCCGGGTCGGTGAAGAACGCGAAGACGTCCTCAACCGGACGGCCGATGAGGACCGCGCGTTGAGCCTGTGGCACGGGGTTTCTCCAAGCTGTGCAGTCGCCCTGCGAGGACCATGGTTGCCCGGTTCGGCGATGCGGTCATCGTCCGGCCCGGATGGCAGCGCCCTGTCGCCTGAGGCAGAGGCTGGTGCGGGAGCGCGCGTCAGGTGCGCACACGACCGGTACCGCCGCCCTGCTTCTCACGTTCCGCCACCAGCCACAGCGCCTGCTGGGCGTCGAGTGCCTTGACCTCGCCCACGGTGACCTCGCGGTAGGCAAGCGCGCGGATCAGCGGCTGGAGCAGGTTCAACTCGGCCCGGTCCTGGTGGGCGATGGCGCGGCGTATCCGACTGGGCAGGTCAGGGGCGATGGTGACTTCGGTTGCATCGGCAACGGTGGTGATGCTCATCTGGGTACTCCCTCGGGTCATCCCTCGTCGACATCCCCACGATGCAATGACCGGTCGTGCGCTCCCCATCGGTTGGATGAACGCCGGGAACATGGCGACGAAGAGCGCTGCGCATCCACGCATACGACCCAACCTGGACACCTTTGGCTGCGTCGTCCGGCGCGCAGGCGGGTCCGTGCGCCGCCGGTATCTCGTCCGCCCATCCTCGCGGGTAGCCATGCCCGTGGGTCTACCCACCGCGTGGGCAACCCGGCCCGGGTGCGTTCGCAGTTGCCCACCCGGGACGTTTGGCGGATTGCAGCGGTGCGAGAACGCGCGTGACCATCAGGCATGGATCAGGACCCGACCCCTCTCAGCCACAGGGTCCGGCACGGGCTGCACCCCGATTTCCGCGAGGTCGCTACGCAGCTCCACCGGGACTTCGACCTGCTCACCGGATCAGATGTGGTGGATCGGGTCCTCGACGAGGTGGCCGCGATCTTCGCCGAGGCCCGCGTGCGCACGTTCCTACCGCTGCTGGTTCACCGTTACGCCAGGAGCGACCTCCGGTCCCTCGCAGGTGGAGGGCACGCGGCCGCGCCGGGCCTGGCGAAGGTCGGAGACGCCATCTCGCGAGCCTCGTCGGCGGGATGACCACGGCCGTGGAGGGCGCCGGTCCGCCCGCCCCGCACTCATCCCGGTCGTCGCGAGCGCGCCTGCGGGCCACCACCGATGGTGGGGTGGCACTGGACAACCCCTCGGACGCCGAGATGCTCGGGCTGCTGGAGGACCTTGACGAGGGCGAGGGAAGCTGCCTGATCGTTGAACGCCTGGATGACGCCTCGGGTCAGACGTATGTGCAGGTGCTGCGCACCGAGGCCGATCCGGGCTGGGTGGTCGAGCACCGCGCGGGGAGCCCCGATCGACACTTCCATACAGCCGTCGGCGACGTCGAGTCGGCGCATCACCTCGTAGCCGGCTGGGCCCTGGACCGGCCTGAGTGGCTCGAGTCCGTGGGGTGGACACGCGTCGAGTTCAACCCCTAGGCCACTTGCTGTCTGCGCATCAGGAGGCACAGCCGCAGCCCGGTCGGTGTTCGAACGATCGTCCGGGCCCCAAACAGAGGACGCCAGCCCTGGACGCGCAAGTTGGCCATCCACGTCTCGAGCGGGATTCCCGCTGACGGGTCAAACTCGAACTGCCTGCAGTCCGGCTCCATCCCCCTGACGGTAGGTGCAACACCACCCGTCCGGAAGGGCAGGTCCTCAGCAGGCCCGGGGCGTGGCCCGATAGAGCTGGCGGGCGGCGCGGGCCTTCTCCCGCGCGAAGACCAGCCGAGTGGCCACCTCTGCGTTCAAGGCCTCGATCTCGCTCAATCGGACCTGCCCCTGCGCGAGCCCGCGGATGATCGGGTTGAGGATCTCCAGCTCCCGGGCATCGTTGTGGGCGAGCGCCCGACGAAGCCGGGTCGGCAGGTCCATCGATACCACCGGGTCCAGCTCCATGCTCATCCCAGCCTCCAACACGTGATCTCTGAGCGGGCGCCTCACCCTCGACCCCCACCGTGATCGCCGGGCGACGCCGACGTGAACGACGGGTCTGACCAACGCGAACCTTCACCGCAGGTCCGCCACTCCACGCCATGGCCGTGTCGTGAATCCAGGCGGCTCTGCGGCGGACCGGCGTCAGTGCTCGGCCGGGCCACCTCCTGTTAACGCCCCACCTCTACCGTCCCCTCCGATGAACGATGCAACCCTGATCGACCAGCCGTACACCCTCTTCCGCACCAAACTCGGCGTCTGCTCACCCGACGCGCACGTCGATGATCTGAACGGATCTACCTGGAATCCTGGCTTGGGGCACCTATCGAAGGCGGCGTTCAGATCCGCATCAACCGAGCTCTGATCGCCGGAGGCATCTGGGCACGGGAGGGCTCGGCTACGGCAATGTGGCCTCATGTCGCGCCGCAGCAGGCGGCCGTGAACCTGCTCATCGAGCAAATGGGCGTGGCCATCGCTCGAAGGCATGCCGACGAGAGGCACCTGCACGTGTCCTTGACCGGAGTCACCAGCTCACGTTCCCCGATGGGCCACATGCTCGAATCGGACCAGCGGCGACAAACCTGCGGTGACGAGGCAGCTCATCTGGAGCTCCCAGCACCGCGCCACGCTGCAGTCAGTGCTTCCGTGGACGCTACTCAGCTCTGAAGGCCTGCCCCCAGGAAGCCTCAATCGCCGTCAAGGGGTGCGTTCCTTAGAGGCTGCAGGTGACGGTCGTCAGGCCGTCTTCGACCTTGACGGACACGGGGCCAAGGGACCGGCTCATCACACGAGCAGCGAAGGCATGGCCGGGGCCCGTGATCGTTGCCAGGTCGCGAGCTCCGAGCCCTTTCGCGGTCCCAGCCATGGCCCGGATGAGATCCGTACCGTGGCCATGGCGTTGGTGGTCGTCTCGAACGAGAACGGCGACCTCGGCCCATCTCGCGCCATCGTCGTGGCGCAGGGCAAGGTTGCCCATGGCCAGGATCCCGTCTTGACCAGGGACGACGTACGTCTCTGTCTTGCTGAGTAACGTTTCGATCGCGCGTGGCGGCGGGAACCCGAGGTACCGGCCGTTCAGAGCCTCCGGGGAACACCGCTCGTGCAGGACCTCGATGGCGGGGATGTCCCGCTCGGAGGCAAGGTGCACCGAGCGGTCGCATGGCGTAGTTGCGATGAGGGGCCCGAGCTGGCGAGTCATCACCCGAGCCTGCCTCCGGCGTGTGAACCAGGGATGTGTTCCATGTAAAACCTGGAGCCACAGCCGCGCCCGGGGATCCTCGGGGTTCACTACGTTCCGGCGCTGCTGTCAGGGAGCACCCGCGGCGCCCGGACGCGACCGGTCAAGGTCAAGGGAGACGCCCAGGCGCCTGACCCTCACTTCGGCTATCGGAGCCAAGTAGGGGCCGGGTGCGAGTCATTGTGCTCACGAACGTGCTGCCGCCCGACAGCCGCCTCCCGGTTTCGTTAAGGACCTGAGATGCGGACAGGTCAATGGCCAGGCAATGTGGCTCGTCGCCGCCAGGGCGCAGGAGCGTGGGGGCATCGCGGCCGCCGACTTCATCAGGAATCTGCACCGCTGAGAAGCGGAGCCCGCACGGCGAAGCTGACCCTGCTCTGGATCCTCAGCCGGACAGCTGAAGACCCGGGCATGGCCCCGTTGGGGCACCCACGTCGGAACGCGCGGGCCTGTCGACCCTCAGGAGACGTAGCGTGATGCGCGCCTTTGGCCGCAGGCGTGGTCGGCGACGTTGGTCCTAATCTCGTGCCGAGCCTAGGACATCGCAAACCTGGGCGGGCGGGTCAGGCGGCTGCCGACGTGTCCTGCCCTTCTCTCATCGGGGGTCGTCCATGCTGCGTTCATCCGCCGCGCCACTGCTCGCCTTACTGCTCGGACTCGGCGCCGCGGCAGCAACTGTCGCCCCCGCCGAGGCGGCTACGCCGCAGCCCTGCGGGACAGTGGCGACGGCTCCGGCCGTGTACGACCACGTGGTCTGGATCGTCGACGAGGACAAGAACTACAGCACCGTCGTCGGGTCGAAGTACGCCCCCTTCATCAACAAGACGCTGATCCCTGGCTGCGGGCTCGCGACGAACTTCCACCCCGAGACCCACAACTCACTCGGGGACTACATCGCGATGAGCTCGGGCGGTCTGGTCAAGGGCACCCCACCCACCATCTTCGGCCAGCTTCGGGCACGCGGTAAGACCTGGCGGGCCTACATGCAGTCCATGCCGGCGAACTGCTACCGCAGCAACGTCGGCAACTACTCCAAGGTGCACAACCCGCCGGTGTGGTTCACCGACACCAAGGCCGACTGTCCGGCCTGGGACGTCCCGGAGACCCAGCTTGACACCGACCTCAGCAACAACGCGTTGCCGACATTCGCCTTCATCGCCGCCGACAACGCCCACAACATGCACAACAATCCTGTCGCCTCCGCCGTGACCAACGGGGACGCGTGGCTCAGCGCCGAGATCTCCAAGATTGTCAGCAGTCCGACCTACACGGAGGGCCGCACCGCAATCTTCCTCACCTGGGATGAGGGCAACGGCCCGAAGACCACCACGTTGAACTACCAGGGCGAGAACTGCCTTGACCCCACCAACGCCGCGACCGACCCGTCGTGCCACGTCGCCACCATCGTCATGGCGCCGAGCATCGTTCCCGGGACGACTTCGGGCACCTTCTTCTCCCACTACAGCCAGCTGGCCACGACCGAGGACATGCTCGGCCTTCCCCGGCTGGGCAACGCGACCTCTGCCAGCAGCATGCGCGGCGACTTCGGGTTCTGATGACACACTGCCTGCGGTCCTGCGAACGCCACTCCGCCGGGAGGCCTCGCGGGACCCGAGCAGGCACCTGGCTCTCAGCCGTGGCCACGGGACTGCTCAGCACAGGCCCCCTCGCGGTCGCAGCCCCGGCGGACGCGGCCTCCGGAGCTGCGACCGGGACCGTGGTGGGGCTCTGGCACATGGACGAGGCGCCCGGGGCGGGCACGATGGTGGACTCCTCCGGCCTGGGCCACAACGGAACCATGAGCTCGGGCGTCACCACCGGCACCCCGTCCGATGACGGCACCACCGGCTACACATTCACCCAGCCCGGCGGAGTCGTCCGGGTCCCCAGCGACGGCACTCTTAACCCCGGCACGAGCGCGCTGACCATCAGCATTCACCTGCGCATGGCGGCGAACGTCCCTGCCGGGGACTACAACGTCGTGGAGAAGGGCACAGCGACCGCGACCGGCGGCGCCTTCAAGCTCGAGATCAACGCCACCCACACCGGACCCAAGTTCGGTTTCCCCGACTGCGCCTTCAACGGGGCCGCTGGCAGCCACACCAAGGCGTTCGCCCCCGCCAGCATCCTCGACGGGAAATGGCATGTCATCACCTGCCACCTCACCGCCACGCAGGCCTGGGTTGAGCTAGACGGCCACTCCGGGAAGACCGTCTCCTGGCAGGGTGACTCGATCGCCAACAGCGTCGCCTTAACCATCGGTGCCAAGCCCAACGGCACCCACGGATACATCGGGGACGCCGACGAGGCCACGCTCGCCATCGGCTGAGCGAGCGCTCCACCGTTGCGAGCCGGCTGCCCAAATCGTGAACGAAGAGTGAACTTTGTCCCTGAAGTTCGCAATGTCGCTTGCGACCCCTCTACCGTCTTGCTTCGTGAATGTGACGCGGAGACAGTTCCTTGGATCCGCGGCTGTGGTGGGGGGCGCCGCCGCGCTGACCGGAGGGTCCTTCCTGACCAGGCCAGAGACGGCGTCCGCAGCAACGGGGCTGCCCGCGCCGGGAGCGTCGGGGATCGACCACATCGTGGTCGTGATGATGGAGAACCGGTCCTTCGACCACTTCATGGGATGGCTGCCCGGCGCCGACGGCAAGCAGGCCGGGTTGAGCTTCATTGACCGGTACGGCGCCGCCCACTCGACGTACCACCTGACCCAGCCGGCCAGCTGTGGGCACCAGGACCCGGACCACTCCTACGAAGGTGGCCGGATCCAGCTCGACGGCGGCGCCTGCGACGGTTGGCTGCGAGCGGGTGAGGACGACCTGCTGCCGATCGGCTACTACCAGCAGGCCGACCTGGGCTTCCTGGGAAAGGCGGCTCCCGCGTGGACGATGTGCGACCGGTACTTCTCGGCCGTGATGGCCGAGACCTACCCCAACCGGTTCTACATGCACGCCGCGCAGACGGATCGGCTCCACAACTCCACCGCCACGGCGACCATGCCGACCATCTGGGACCGCCTGTCCGCGGCCGGGCTGAGCGGGAAGTACTACTACTCCGACGTGCCGTTCCTGGCGCTGTGGGGCACCAAGTACCTCCCGATCGCGCACCCGTTCGCGACGTTCCTGTCCGACGCCGGCGCCGGGACCCTTCCGGAGGTCAGCTTCATCGACCCCCGCTTCGAGGACGAGGCCTCCGGGTCCTCCTCCGATGACCACCCGCACGCCGACATCCGGGCCGGGGAGCAGTTCCTCAACCAGGTGTATGCGGCGGTCACCGCCAGCCCGAACTGGTCACGGACCCTGCTGGTGGTCAACTTCGACGAGTGGGGTGGCTTCTACGACCACGTCGCACCCTCCACCGCTCCCGACGTCAGCTCGGCCACGGCGCTGCGCGGTTTCCGCGTGCCGGCCCTGGTTGTCTCGCCGCGGGCCCGGCGTGGCTACGTCGCGCACAACACCTACGACCACACCTCGGTCCTGAAGGCGATCGAGTGGCGCTGGGGTCTGCCCGCCTTGACCCCGCGGGACTCTGGCGCGCGCAACCTCGCCGAGGTCCTCGACTTCTCCAGCGCCCCCAACCTCAGCGCGCCGAAGTTCGTGGTGCCGCCGTTCACCGCCACCGTCTGCTCGCCTGCCCCGGCGACCGGGCCGGAGCAGTCCGAGTGGGGCGACCTGAAGACCAAAGCCGCAGCCAACGGATGGAGCCTGTTGTGATCCGGATGTCCACCAAGGGCAAGTGCGTCATCGCGGGGCTCCTCGCCGGCACCGCCGCCGTCCTTGGCGTCGGCTTGGCCCAGGCTTCCACCGGTGGTGCGGCGTCGACCGCGGCCACCTCGGCGCCCAGCACGACGGCGGTCACGTCGACCCCCGCCACCTCGAGCGCGCCGCTCGCCTCCGCGGCCACCTCGAGCGCGGCCGTCACCACCGCGGCCGCCTCGCCCGCCGCCACCACGGCCGCGGCAACTGCCTCGACGTACGTCCCGCCGGTGAAGCATGTCTTTGTCATCAACATCGAGAACAAGGGCTACGACACCACCTGGGGCGCCGGCTCGGCCGCGCCCTACCTGGCCCAGACCTTGCGCTCCCAAGGCGTGCTGCTGAACACCTACTACGGCACCGCGCACAACTCGCAGCCCAACTACGTCGCGCAGATCTCCGGGCAGGGCCCCAATGCCCAGATGCAGGGCGACTGCCAGATCTACTCGCAGTTCGCGCAGACCGGGACCGCCGCTCCGGGGCAGGCTGTCGGCAACGGGTGCGTCTTCCCGGCCTCGGTGCCCAACCTGACCGACCAGCTGAAGTCCAAGGGGCTGGCCTGGAAGGGCTACATGGAGGACATGGGCACGCCGTGTCGCCATCCCGCCCTGAACAGCGCCGACGACACCCAGAAGGCCCGGGTTGGCGATCAGTACGCCGTGCGGCACAACCCGTTCATGTACTTCTCCTCCATCACCAGCTCCCCGGACTGCGCTCAGCACGTCGTGGACCTGAAGCAGCTGTCCACAGACCTGGCCTCGGCCACGACGACGCCGAACCTGTCCTACATCACCCCCAACCTGTGCCACGACGGTCATGACGCCCCGTGTGTGGACGGACAGCCCGGGGGCCTCGCCAGCGTCAACACGTGGTTGAAGACCTGGGTGCCCAAGATCCTCAACAGCCCGGCCTACAAGAACGACGGGATGCTCGTCATCACCGCCGACGAGTCCGACGGTCCTCAGTCCGACGCCACCGCCTGCTGCGGCGAGGGACCTGGCCCGAACGCCGCCCAGCCGGGCATCACCGGACCTGGTGGTGGCCGCATCGGGGCACTCGTGCTCTCCCGCTACGTCAAGGGGGGCACCTGGTCCACGACCAGCTACAACCACTACTCCCTACTGGCCTCCGTCGAGGACGTCTTCAAGCTCCCGTACCTGGGATACGCCGGTTCCTCGGGACTCAACCGGTTCGGTCTGGACGTCTACAACAGCGGCTGGAACAAGTAGCCTCGGCTGACTCATCGCTGGCTGAACGCCGACTGTCGAAGGTTCGACCTTCGACGTGGCCCTGAACCGTTGGGGCAGTGGTTGAACGCTCACCCAGCACGGAGGGCGTGGCCTCTCGGCGTGCCCTTCACCGGGGGGAGCATGACGCGTCGGCAGACCGTGAACCGTGCTCGAAGTCCGGACGAACAGCACCGTGCCGTGTCGCCACCTTCAGTTCATGATGCGTACGGCCTCGGCCCGCGAGTTCCCATGTGGATCATCTCCCCGCACGCCAGGCCCCGGCACATCAGCGGTGAGCTGTTCGAGCACACCTCGATCCTGAAGTTCATCCAGACCCAGTTCGAGCTGCCCACTCTTGCGTCGATCAACCACCGGTTCGACCACGCCACGCCCACGACCAACAACGACGCGGCCGATGGCAAGCCCGCCGGACCGCCCGCACCTCCTCGGGATCGGCGCGCCTGCATCGGCGACCTGACCTCCTGCTTCGAACGTTAAGGCGTTCTCCTGGCTTGCAGCCACATTGTGGGGCCGTCCATCCGCTAGCTCAGCGTCGACACGTAGTGCTGGCTCTCTTCCGACGGCAACTTCCGATCAGCCTCCGACCGAGAACGAGATGCGCGTCGCCGGAGGAGATGGTGGCCGAGCTGTAGTCGGTGATCCCTTCCCGGTCGTCGGGGGGCAGCCGCCCTGGAGTCAGGCTGGTCCTTGACGTTCGCTCCGGGTTCAGATTCCTGCCGCCAATGGACCACTTTGCCTTCCTAGCCTCTCTAGCGGTCGCGAGGAAGGGCCCTCATGGAGAGTGCATCGGCAGTTCGGTCTCGAGGCATTACCAAGTATTTCGGAGACGTGGTCGCTCTCGACGGCGTGGATCTCGACATCCCACGAGGTCAGGTCCACGGTCTCGTGGGGCCGAACGGCGCGGGGAAGACCACGCTGCTCGGGCTACTGCTCGGGCTCTCGGTCGCGGACCAGGGCACCCTCGACGTCCTGGGTGCCCGGGTCCACCGGGTACTCGGGGTGCCGTACGGGGTGGCTGGATTCGTCGACGGGCCAGGGCTGTACCCCTCGCTGACTGCCCGGCAGAACCTCCTCGCCCTCGCTGCGCTCCGCGGCTACGGGCCGGCGCGAGGAGGCCTCGTCGACCACGCACTCGACCAAGTCGGTCTCATTGACGTCGCCGACGACCGCGCGCGTGGCTTCTCCCTGGGCATGCGCCAGCGACTCGGCCTGGCGGCGGCCCTGCTCACCAAGCCACAGCTGCTCGTCCTCGACGAGCCGTCCAACGGCCTTGACCCGGCCGCCAAGCGACACGTCCACCGAGTGCTCGGCGACCTGGCCGTCGAGGGCACCGCCGTGGTGATCTCGAGCCATCAGATGGACGACCTCGCCATGCTGTGCTCTGAGGTCACCCTTCTGACCCGCGGGCGGGTGGTCTTCTCCGGATCGGTCGACAAGCTCGCCGCCGAGAGTGGGCGGCTCGACTACCGGGTCCTCACGTCCGACCCGGCCATCGCCAGGCGCGTCGTGGCTGAGACTCCCGGCCTCGAACTGGTGCCGGACCACCACCCGCCGAGGCCCGAGCAGCACGCCGTGGTGGCGCGTGGCCCGATCTGCGCGGTCGACGACCTCGTGGCCCGTCTCGTCCGTGCCGGCGTCGCGGTCCGCGAGCTGGGCCCGGTGGTCCCGCCCCTGGAGGCCGCGTTCCTCGCGCTCACCGGAGCCGGGACCCTTGCACCGCAGGAGGATGGCCGGTGAGCCCGGTGACCGAGCGGCGCGCCGCTCCCGCCCCTGACGACGCCCGCCCCGCCGCCTCGTTCGCGACTCGGCCGGCGGGCCTGTGGGTGAGCCTGCGCTTCGAGCTGGTCAAGCTGCTCGCCCAGTGGCGGGTCCGTGTCGTCCTGGCTGCCTGCTGGCTTGTGCCAGCCGCCTTCATCGCCGCCGCCAGCCAGCAGAGCGCGCTGCCCAGTGACACGGTGTTCGGACGCTGGATCTTCGCCACGGGCTGGGCCGGCTCGCTGGTGGTGCTCGGCTTTGCCTGCTCATGGGTGCTCCCGCTGCTCACCTCCATGGTGGCCGGAGACGTCTTCGCCGCAGAGGACCGCCTGGGGACGTGGCGGCACCTCGTCATGACGGTGCGCTCCCCGCGACGCATCTTCGTCGCCAAGGCGCTGGCCAGCACCATCGTGATCCTCGGGATGGAGGTGGGCCTGGCCGCGTCGAGCGTCGGCGGGGGCATCGCCGTCGCTGGCGACCGCGGGCTCGTGGGACTCGACGGCCACCTCATCGGCGCGGGGCAGAGCGCGCGACTCGTGCTCCTCAGCTGGGCCTGCGTCGCGTTCACCTCGCTCGCGTTCGCGGCCGTCGGTCTTCTCGGTTCCGTGGCCATGGGCCGGTCGCCGATGGGCCTGCTGATGCCCGCCCTGCTGGCCTTCATCCTCCAGGCGGCGCAGCTGCTGCCGATGCCTGCGGCGGCACGGCTCGCCCTCCCGAGCCAGGGCTTCGTCGCCTGGCGGGGCCTGTTCACCGGCCCGGCACAGACCTGGCCGTTGCTCCTCGGCCTGGTGGTCAGCCTCGCCTGGGTCGCGGTGGCCACTGCCCTGGCATACGTGCTCTTCGTCCGACGCGACTTCACCGACCTCGCCCACGACGGCTCCGGACGACGGGTGCTGCTCGTAGGCGCCCTGCCGGTGGCGGCCCTGGCAGGGGTGAGCATGGCCCTGGTGTCGCTGTCGTTCCCCGGGAGCGGGTCCGGGATCGACAAGCCCAAGGTCGAGCGGTCACTGGCGACCTCTTTCGCCCATCTCTACCGCCTGCAGTCCCGTGAGCTGCAGCGCCCGGACGTGACCGAGGGGCAACTGCGCACTGCTGCCTCCTGCTACCGCGCCGGATCGGCCGGCGACGACACGGGACCGGGCAATGACTGGCGCTGTGCCGTGACGTGGCACATCCCCGGAGCCGTCGCGGTGGGCACGGCCCTCTACCAGGTCGACGTCGCGGCCGACGGTCGCTACGTCGCCGATGGTGACGGGCCCAAGGAGGTGAACGGCTACTTCCCGGTGCGGACCCCGAACGGCGACGCACCGAACCCCCTGTGGCAGGTCGACGGACTTCTCGACCTGTCCTCCCGCAGTTCCTCGAAAGGATGATCATGCAGGTCGCTCGTCAACGACGACACAGCTCGGGAGCCGGTCCTGAGCAAGGCCGCACCAACCGTCGGCTCCGCATCGCCCTGGCCGGCACCGCGGTCCTCACCATCGCCTGCGGCGGCATCGCCTCTGCCGCGACCGACGTCTTCGGCAACCACACCGTCGGCACCGAGTACGCCAACGGGCTCCAGGTCTCTGACAACCAGGTCATCAAGCCCCTCGGCAGCCGGGTCATGACCGAGTACGGCAAGTTCATGGGGTCGACGGTCAGCGCCGACGGCCGCTTCCTCGCCGCGAGCAGCGCCGACAAGGGCGTGGCCCTGCAGGTCTTCGACCTCGCGTCGAACAAGCTGATCTACCGCGTCGGCAAGGCGACCGGCGTCGACCAGACTCTCTCCGACGGCACCGTCGGACAGGAGGGCCCGACCTACTCGCCCGACGGCAAGTTCCTGTGGCTGTCCCAGCAGGACGCGCTCACGCGCTTCCCGGTCAACCCGGATGGCACGCTCGGCACCGCCACGCGCATCCCGCTCGCCAAGGTCGGGACCGCCTCGTCGCTGCCCGGTGCGACGGCCTACTCGCCCGACGGCTCCACTCTCTACGTCGCGCTCAACGGCCAGAACGCCGTGGCAGCGCTGGACCCGGCGACCGGCGCGGTCAAGAGCACCTGGGCCGTCGGTATCGCGCCGCGGCACCTCACCTTCGTCGGCAGCAAGCTCTACGTGAGCAACGAGGGCGGCCGGCAGGCCAAGCCGGGCGAGCCCACGATCAACTCGTACGGCACGAACGTCCCGGCCGACCCGGCTCACGCAGCCACGACGACGGGCACGCTGAGCGTCATCGACACCGCGTCCCCCTCCGCTGCCGTGACCTCGATCCCCGTCGGCCTGCACCCCACCGCGATGTACGCCGCAGGGAAGGCCCTGTTCGTCGCGAACACCAACAGCGACACCGTGTCCGTTGTCGACACGACCAAGGATGCCGTCGTCCAGACGATCGCGACGCAGCCGTCGCCCGGGTCCCGCGTGGGCTACGCGCCGACCGGGATCGCGCTGAGCAAGGACGGGCACCTCCTCGTCTCGCTCGGCCGTGCGAACGCGGTCGCCGTCTACAAGTACGGCGGGACCCCGCAGGCGCCCGTCAGCTACGTCGGGTTGTTGCCGACCGACTACTACCCGGCCGCGGTCGCGACCGTCGGCTCGCGGGTGGTTGTCACCAACACCCGCGGCATCGACGCGCGGGGGCCGGCCATCACGACCAACAAGGGGTATGGCGTCCCAGTCGTCAGCGGGCACGACACCCACAGCACGACGGCGTCGCTCACCAGCTTCGCGCTCCCCAGCGACAAGGAGACCGCGCGCTACACCGCGACGGTCTTCGCGCAGAACGCCTGGGGTCACCATGACGTCGAGCAGGCCGAGGGCAGCAAGGCGGCCCCGGTGGCCGTGCCGACCCGCGTCGGCGACCCGTCGACGATCAAGCACGTCTTCATGATCGTCAAGGAGAACCGCACCTACGACCAGGTGTATGGCGATGACGCGCGCGGCAACGGCGACCCCTCGCTCGTGCAGTTCGGCAAGCAGGTCACGCCGAATCAGCACGCGCTGGCCAAGCAGTTCGGCCTGTACGACAACACGTACGACATCGGCACGAACTCGGCCGAAGGCCACAACTGGCTCATGCAGGGCGACAACCCGGAGTACACCGAGTCCTCCGCCGGTGAGTACGTCCGCAGCTACGACACCGAGGACGACGCCCTTGGGCACCAGCGCTCGGGGTTCATCTGGACCGCCGTCCAGGCAGCTGGGAAGAGCGCCCGCAACTACGGCGAGTTCACGCAGTTCCTCACCAAGCCTGCGGGCGCCACGTGGCAGAAGTACTACTGCACGGCCAAGCAGGTGGCAGCTGGGGGTGACCCGAGTGCGCTGACCGACCCTTCGGTCAAGTCCGACACCGAGTCGCCGATCCCGTCACTCAACGCGATCACGGCGCACGACTACCCGAAGTTCGACGTCAACGTCCCCGACATCTACCGATACCAGCTCTGGAAGCAGCACTTCGAGAAGGAGGGCCCGGCGAACTTCAACATGCTCTGGCTCTCCAGCGACCACACCGGTGGTGCACCCGATGCGCGGGCTCAGGTCGCTGACGGTGACCTCGCCGTCGGCCAGGTGGTCGACGAGATCTCGCACAGCAAGTACTGGAAGGACTCGGCCATCTTCGTGGTCGAGGACGACAGCCAGGACGGCGCCGACCACGTCGACGGCCACCGCGCCCCGATCCAGGTGATCAGCCCCTGGGCCGTCCACGGCAAGGTCGTCGACCGGTACTACTCGCAGATCAACATGGTCCGCACGATCGAGCAGATCCTCGGCGCGCAGCCGCTCAACCAAAAGGTCGCCGCGGCCACGCCGATGTACGACGCGTTCCGCGCCACGCCGGACCTGACCCCGTTCAAGGCCGTGCCGAACCAGATCCCGCTCACCGAGCAGGTGAACCCGGCCCCCTCCTGCGGTCCTGACACCGCAGCCAGCACCAGCGCGGCGCCGACGACGTCGAGCAACGTCCCGGCGTCCGAGAAGGCCGTGGCGGCGCAGTGGGAGGCCTGGCGCGTCAAGCAGGGCTTCGCCAGCCACAACCCCACGCCCGACAGCTCGAGTCCGGAGCTGATGAACCGGTTTACCTGGTATCAGGCACACAACTGGGCCACCCCGTACCCGGGAGACCCGAAGATCTACACCCCGTCGCAGGTTCCCGGCGGCTACATCCCCAGCTCAGACGGTCAGTGATCCTGACCGGCAGATAGCGACTCCACGCGGGCTGGCCGGACCCTTTCGGTCAGGCCGCCTGGTCGAACGCAGGGAGGCGGGTCCGCCAGGACCCGCCTCCCTCTGCGTGAGTTCCTCGAGCGCAGAGGCAGGCTGCCCGATGCCCGGTCCAGATGGTCATGCGCCCACCTGCTCGTCGGGCCCGTGAACGGATTCGTCACTCCTGAGTCGGTCCGTGGACACCCGGACTTGGGTTGAGTCCGGGAACCGTCGGAGACACTCCCTGTGTCGGGGATCGTCTCAAGCGCCCGACACAAGCGCCCCGCTCGCCCTCCCGGCGGCGGGGCGTTTGGGCGTCTCATGGCCCCATCTTGTGGTTGGGCTTGCCCGGCTCGTGGTCCAGGAGTGCTCACGGGATTCGGCTGACGATGGCGACCCGGGGGATAACCGCGGTCTTGGACGCCTCCAGCTCGGACCGTCAGTTCTCGTGGGCCGTCCTGGGACGCCGGCGCCGTCACGTGGGCGTGTGGTGGCCACTTTTCGGCTGACGATGTGTTGGCACAGGGTCGTCGGCGAGCATGGCTGGCATGTGGTCATTCGTGAGATTCCGTCCTCGATGGTCGCGACACCCCGCTTCGAGGGTCCTTCATGCGATGGACTGGATGGCTGCCCGTCCTTCGATAGCAGTGACGGTGGTGGCCCTGGATCTGGTCTGGGTTGCCTTCTCCGCTCGCTTCGAGTTCCCGACCCGGTTGGAGTCGGTGTTCCAGACGATGGTGGCGGCCGTGACGTTGGCGATGGTGTTCGTCATCCAGCACACCCAGTCTCGCGAGCAGGCCGCGACTCAGCGAAAGCTCGACGAGATCCTTCGGTCATTGCCAGGGGCGGACAAATCGATGATCACGCTCGAGGCGGCACCGGACGATGAGTTGCGGGCCGCGGCGAGGACCCATCGCGACGTGCGGGAAGACGTACGGCCCGAGTAGTTCTCGATGCGACACACCAAGGGATCGTGTTCGGGCTCGGTCTGTTCTCGATTGCTTCAGCACCAACGCCGTTGGCTACCAGACGAGCACGGCGTCGCAGCGCGTTCAGGTTTGATCAAGGGTGAGTCGAGCAGGGTTGCGGGCATGACGGCAGAACGCACCGACGGCAGATGCTCAGCAAGGATCCTGAGGTAACCGCCGCACTTTCGGACGCTGCTGTGTGGCACGGGGGTCAGCGGTGAGCATGGTTGGCACGTGGACCACCCTCGGGACGTGAGGCATTGGGGAACTGCTGCGTGCGGGAGCCTGCGTTCTCTGTGGCCGCGGTCCCACGACGGTTGAGCTGGGTTGTGGCTGATGGCCAGGGACGCACCCGTCAGGCCGGTTCTCAGCGGAGCTTCATCCCCCGCACTGCGTCAAGCGCCTGTTCGAGGGTCATCCCGTCCAGTTGGGCCGGCCGGATCTGCTCCTGGGCGATGGCGTGGATGAGTGGCCTGAGGAGCCGCAACTCATCTGCACGGCCGGTCCGAATGGCGTTGGCGATGCGCGTCCGCACGGAAAACGCATCCGCAGGCGTGGTCATACCGGCGCAGGGGAGGAGGGGGCGCAAGTGTCGGCGACTGTGCCGGTACGACGCAGCAGGCGGTCGACCTCGCGGTCGGTTCGCCCGTCGATGTCACTGAGGCGAAGGGTCTCATCGAGCAGCCCATGGGCGGCACGACGCACTAGTTGGTCGTGCTTAGGCCTCGAGATGCGAACGCGATGCATAGCCAGCTCCCCAAACGATCTGTGGCGCGCCCCGTGGTCGCTCCGATAGTCGAGTAACGCGGCCAAGATATGGGGGTTACGCATCCCGTATCGTCTCAAGATTCTCAAGACTTGAAACTGTCCGAAAGGTCGATGACAAAACAACCCATATCAGGCAAATCCGCGACTCGGTTTCGCATAGGGTGGGAGGATTTCCGGTCCAGGGTTCTCCCCGCGAGGCAATCGATTTAGGCCTGCGGGAGGATCGGATGCGCCAAGGTGGTGAGGGAGGGAACGGTGGGACGGACGCTCAGCCTGCTTGACCTTGCACGGCATGTCGAAGTCAGCTTGCATGCTCCCGGCCTAACGCAAGAGCAGGTGCGGGCGCGATGCGAGGTAGCCGGCGCTTGGGGATGCGCCGCGGCCTTGTGCTCGCCCGATCAGGTGGCCGACGTTGCTGAGGCGCTTCGCGGTTCAGGAGTGCCTATTGGGACGGCCGTGAACTTTCACGACTCGGCGCTTACCGGTTCACTTGATGCCTTCCGGGAGGAGGCGCAGCGTTTGGTGGATCTGGGGGCCACAGACCTCGGTTTGGTGATCTCAGGTGAGAGTAGGCAGAACGGGGACTCGGCATGGGACCAGCGCATCGGGGTGCTTCAGACCGCCACGCAGTCAGTGGGTGGATTGGCTCGGGTACTCGTCAGCACAGCGAATCTCGATGACGAGGGGCTGGCAGAGATTTGCCGCCGCTGCGTCGAGGCTGGAGCCGGCATGATTCAAGGAGGCACCTGGCTGGACGGCGATCGACTGCCGTTGCGCCAGGTTCGCGTGATGCGGGAGTGCCTGCCCGCAGGAGTATGGCTCAAGTGGACAGCGTCCGTTCGAGGGCTAAGCACTCTGTTGCTCGCTCTGGCAGAGGGGGCGGACCGGTGCAACGTCACGGATGTGTCCGCGCTGTTCCGTGAGGCCCGGAGGTGGTCTCAACAGGCGCCGATCGAGATTCCCGCGACGGGCTCCACCACTGACTGAGAGTGCATGCCGTCATGCGTGCACTTGTGCCCAAAGTCGCGATCTCCGTCCGGGGCGATGCAGGGCCCTGAAAACCAGCTCGACCTGGACGGGGCCACGGAAGCGCAGCTATCCCCGCGTGGTTGCGCGGCGCGCCAACTCAGCAGCCGCCATCCGATGGCGGCGGGCACCTTCCGGCTCCGGTGGGGACACGCCAGTCTCCAGGAGTGCGTCGACGTTGCGCACGTGTGATCCCAGGCCGCCTGAGTTTTGAGGAGTTCAAGCCGAAGCTCGTCCGAGGTCATCCACTGCACGGGCCGCTCCAGGGGGCGAGGATACGGCCGAGACATCTCCCCCTGAGCTCGATTCAGATTGTTCACAGGACTGGGGAAGGTTAGGCAATCTGAAGGAGTCGCTTGGCGGTGTCGAGGGCCTTCATCTCGCTGTCCATCGACTTCTGGACGGCACCAGACATAATGAGCCGCTTGAGGCCTCCCAGATCAGCGACGAGGGAGAACGTCACCTCGGTACCCGTGTCGAGCGGCGCGAAGCGGTATTCGCCAGAGGGACGTACCGGTCCGGTGGTCACCTTGAACGCGTAGAGACTGTCCGGTTCGTATGCCGTGACCTCGATGTCGGCTGGGATCTGCCGCCCACCCGGACCGGCAACGACTTGGTGGATACGAGAACCCACACCGACTGGCTCCTGGGCATCGATGTGCTTGACGCTGGGACGCCACCTCAGGTCGTTTGCGGGGTCGGTGAAGAAAGCGAACACGTCATTGATCGGACGGTCGATGACGACCGACCGTTGCGCGTGAAGCATGAGGACCTCCTGAACGTGTCTCAAGGCTCTGGCTGTCGCATCGTGCCAGCAGCTGCTCGGTTGATCCATCATCCGAACCGCCTGATGGCAGCCTCACGATCCGATCGTGTTGCTGCGGGTGAGCCGAAGTCCTGCGTCGTAATCCGGAACCGAGCCAGCCCTAGGGCAAATGCTTGTCGATCCATCTAAGTACCGGACCCACGACCGGTCGCTCGTGCCACCGGCGTCCGACAATCACTTTGCGGATTGAGCGCACGGCGCTGCGCAACCGTGCTCCTGCCACCGGGTCGTCTTCGTCAGCACGCGTTCTCGCCAGACGTAGTAGGAACCGGGCACATCGGAGGCAAAGGGCCGCCTCGGGATGGGCGCTGAGGCGTACCAACTGGCGCTCGGGGAAGTCGTTGCCGCAGCACCAGCACGGGTTAGCGGCGATTCTGCTGTCGAGTGCGTCTTCTAGTGCGCTCATGGCCCCCATGGTCCCCCTCCGGCTCGGTCCTGAGCGCCTCCGAGCTCCGGCAACTACGGACGCAGGGGCGTCTTGGCGGAACACGGAGCCTCTGATCATGCTGATTGGCCGAAGGGCGGCCCGACGGACCAATGTCCCTTGGAGGGGCCCGCGACGGAGCCTAGGGTTTGAATAGCACGGCCCCGCTCCCGACAACCCCCCTGTTGGTTGAGCGGGGACGTGTCGTTCGATGCAAACTGCAATCAGGCCTCGCAGTGTGCTGAACAACCGCGGCCCCGCCCCGTCAGGAGGGCAGGACCGCGGTTGTTCGTGGGCGCGCTCAGGCGCTCGTGTGGCGCTCCAGTTCGGATCGGTCCTTCTTCGTCATCGTGAGGTAGACCACCACGACCAAGATGGTCCCGAGGAAGAGAACACTGGTGCCGAGGGTCCCGAAGCCCAAACCCCCCTCGTCGGGGCCGGAGCCTAGGAGGTCGCCCAGGTTGGCGCCAAGAGGCCGGGTGAGGATGTACGCGAGCCAGAAACACAGCACCGGGCCTGCGCCGAGCCTCCAGGCGGCGAGGACGGCCAAGATCAGGCCCAGCGGCAACAACACCGACGTGGCGGGAGGCCACCCTGTCAGGTCCAGAGTCCAGTCGCCGGCTGCGGTGCCAAGCGCAAAGGTCACCAGAACCGTCACCCAGTAGAAGGCCTCGCGCGGGGTGGTGACGATCGTGTGGATCGAAAGGGTCCGCTCTCGTGCATACCAGACGCCGAATACGACGGTCAGAAGCACGGTGAAGGCCCCAGTGCTCAGCCACAGCGGGACATGCTGACCGTCGGTGAGGTTGTCCGTCAACAGGGTGCCGACCACGCTGATCAGGACAACAACGAGCCAGTAGATGGCGGGCACGTAACGGCGCATGCGGAACTGCGCGAGCAGTGCCAAGACGAGCGCCGCCGAGAAGACCAGAGTCGTATTGGTCAGGCCGAATCCAAGCGTCTCGTTGATGTAGTCCGCGAAGCTTTCCCCCACTGTGGTGCACAGGATCTTGATGATCCAGAAGTACACCGTTACCTCTGGAACCTTGTTGAGCATCTGTGCAGGAATTTGTTGGCGGCCAGTTACTTGTGTGGTCGTCATGCCGCCATCGAAGCGGAGATCCCTGTGGAAAATCTGACGACGGGGTTTATGCCGATGTCTGCGGCCGGGGTTCGGTCTATCTCGTCATCGACCTCAACAGACGCCGCAGTTCCAGCTCATCCGGAACACCCGATGACCCGCGCTCGGTCGTGTAGATCCGGCACGCCAGCCCCGGAGCCGCGTCTTCGGTAGCGAACAGATCGCGGCCGTCGACCAGAAACGCTGGAGACCCCAGAAAGCCCCGAGCCCGTGCGTCCTCGGGTGTATCCACAAGGACGACGTCGAAGTGAGGAGGCAGCCCTTCCGCCGCGAGCGCGTGCGCCAAGACCACTCCGGCCGCTTCGGCATGAGCGCATTCACGCACGATCAGCAGTTCAACCTTCACAGGCTGATGATCACCCCGTGGGGCCGGCGGCGCCTGACGGATCCCTGAACATCCCTGCCGTTTCTCTGCCCATGGGAGGCGGGTCAGGCCTTGGCCTACGACCGCACCTGAGGCGGAGCACACCGGTCAGATTGAGGCGCTGGCCCAGCCGGTGGCGTCCAGACGAAGCTGGCCTTCAGCAGCAGGCCAATGAACAGGCTCGGGTGACCCGAGCCAGTTGCCGCACCTCGGGCGGGGTTAACACCTGCAAATACGCCCCGGACATGTCTCGCCTGCTCATCACCACCATCAGATCCTCCATGACGTCACGGCACGACTCGTGCCCTTGAGCCTCCGGCGCCTCGCGTCTCGTCACAGGGGCGAAATCGGTCAAGCGGGCGCCTCTGTAAGCGGTTACGGACATTCGTTCCTGGCCGGTGACATACGTCCGCTATCCGGCGCGCTTGTCCTCTATCCGGCCGCACTTCCGTGCGAAGCGTCGGTGCTGATGTTTGTCCATGGCCCCGGCCCCGGCGAGGGCTTCCTCGATCCGTTGCCGCGCCGCCTGTGCCTGGCCATCGACCGCGTGGGCATAGACCCGCAGCAGCACGGCCACGCTGTGCCCCGCCCACGCAGCGACCTGGGTCGGGGGCACGCCGGCGGAGAGCCAGGTGGATACGCAGGCGTGGCGAAGGTCGTATGGCCGCTGAGCCAGAGGTGTGGCTTGCTGCGCCTCGCTGAACACCTCGGCCCGCGCGAGGTGCAGCACACGTGCCGTTGAGCTTGACCCGATTGGGCGCACGAAGGGCTGCGCGACGGGGCGGCCGAGCTTGCCTGTGCGCGTCACGAAGAGCCTGCCTTCGGCGCCCGTGCCGAACTCATCCAGGTGGCCCCTCAGCGCGGAGACGAGCGGCCGGGGCGCGGGCACGCGCCGAGTTGCGCGCTCGGCGCGATGCTTAAGCTGACGTTTCTCGGCAGGGGATCCATCGTCGGTCCACCGGGCGCCCGAGTCTTGATAAGAGCCAGACAGAAGGATCTCGCCCCAACCGTCGGCTGGTAGACGGAGGTCGACTGCTCGTAGGTTTCGAGCCTCGGACGGTCTTAGCGCGGCGTAGTAGAGGCAGGCGAAGTAGGCGTGCAGCGCCGGCCACCGTCGACCGATCGTCGCCAACAGGGCTCGCGCCTGCTCGGGGTTGACCACCACCCGGCCGTCAACGGCCTCGGTCACCTGGCGTCGCCTGATCTTCACCCGGGTGAGCGGATTGACGTCAAAGTGCCCGAGCTCCACGGCGTAGCCCAGGGCCGCCGACAGCGCTGCACGTTTCCGGTTCGCTGTGCTCGCCGCCGCCGGCCTACCCGACAGGTTGACCGAGATGGCAGCAAGAACCTCCCTGACGACGGCCGGCTCTGCCAAGTCACGCAACGGGCGCGAGTTGGCTGCGATCCATGCCATGGCGTCGCTGTACTCGTGTGGTACTGCAGAAGCGCGCTGACGAGCTCCTGAGTTGAATGCCCAGTGCATAAGGGCTCGACGCATCGTCTGGGGGGCTGGGGGCTGACGTCCGTCTGTGGTCAGAGCGGCCGTGATCGTGACCAGCCCTTCGGCGGTGCTCTTGCGATGCCTGGGGGAGGACTCCGACCATCGGGCGTCGATGAAGTCCTGAGCGTGCTCCAGCCACGTCGGACCCGCCGCCGCGGGCCGGGGCGCCATGGTCACCGGCAGGCCGGAGGCGAGGTCAAACGGGATCCCCTCCCGCGTGGCGGTGACCAGCTTGGCGCGGAAGGACTCCGCAAGCTTGGCCGTCGCGAACGACTTGCTCCGGTCACGGCCTTCCAGGGTCCAACGAACTCGGAAGGCCTTGCCCTTCTTGCCGTTGACGGTGCGGACACCCCACAGGCGCACGGCGTAGGTCGTCGAGATCACGCCGCACCGTCCTCGAGGCTCGTGAGCCACAGATCGAGGTCGGCGCGTCGCACGCGGATCTCGCCGTTCGGGAGCTTGATGCACCTTGGCGCAAGATGCTTCGCGCGCCAGTCGTAGAAGGTCGATCGGCTGATGCCGAGCTCGTGACAAACGTCGGCCAGGGTGAGGTGAGTGCGGTTCGAGATCGATGCGTGCCGGGGCACGGGCAGGTCTCCTTCGGAGCGGAGGCGGGTAGGCCCCTGGGATCCGCGCCGCAGGAGGGAGTACTACGAACTTCCCGACTTGATGGCATTCGAGGCGACAGCGAAGCAGCGCAATCTGAACAAGCAGGCAGGCCTCCACGTCGACCGAGCGGGCGAGACGATCACGTCGCCCTTGCAGGTGCCTGGCGACGGGGCGGTCGACGAAATCCGGCAGGCAGCCAAAGTCATTCAGATGCACCTCATTGAGGACCACACGCGACAGCAGGACAGCCCCGACCTCAGTCTTATCGACTCGGCCGAGGATCTGCCCTGGGCGGTCATGCCGTACTCAGATCCTGAGCTGTTCACTGACTTTGAGGAGCAGATGACCATCTCAGAAGGCGCGGACGGCCAGCCGGACTGACAACCTGAGTCCGACTGCGCCCAATACACGGGCCACGCGATACCGGGGCACGGCACCTCGGAAGGGCGCCGCCACGCCCCGGTCGCAGGCGATGCCGGGGTCAGGTGGTCGGCGCGGACGAGCCCATCCGGGGGCGAGCGCGCCGGGCCGGGATTCGTATGCGCAGCGACATGGGCCGAATGCCAAAATGCAGCGGCGGCTTCAGGTCCACCGCCTCGCCGTCTATGCCGGCGGGGACCGGGTTCGGGGCACTGACGTCCAAGTGGGTCGTGCTCCAGGCCCGCCCCGGTGGATGTGGGCCGTCGTCCGGTGTGTCGATGATGACCACGCCCAGCTGGCCGCCGTCGAGTGCGGCGCGGGTGCCCCGAGCGGGAGGGCGTTCGAGCGTATATGGGTTGTTCGAAACGAGGACGAGAGCCAGTCGGGCATGCTCACGCCCCGCATCGTCTACGAGGTGCAGCTCAGGCACCCGCCGGCTCGGGCCGAGCACCCTCTCCGCCGTCTCGAGGAGCGTTCGCACTTTGGCGTCGCGATAAGCCGACTGCCGCACGGCCTCACCGTAGATGCCGAGCGAGACGTTGTTGAGGAACGTTCGACCGTTCACCTCGCCCACGTCGATTCGGCGTTCTACTCCCTCGATGAACGCATCCAGCGCACCGGGCAAGTCCTTTCGATCCACTCCCAGGTCCGCCGCAAAGTGGTTGCGAGTTCCGGCCGGTACGCAGATGAAGGGCAGCCCGTGGGCCGCAGCCGCGGCGGCAACCACCGCAAGGGACCCGTCGCCTCCCGCCATGCCCAACGCATCCGCACCACTTGTCACTGCCGCGTCGACCAGCAGCGTCAAGGACTGGCCAGGAGCGAGTATGACGACGTTGATCCCGCGGCTGCGCGCGCGGTCCGCGACCCCGGCGCGAACCGCCGCACCGTTGCCAGATCGTGGGTTCACGAACAACACCGGATGCAGTGGCGGGGCGACGCGCTGCCATCGATGCCGAGTCGGCCCCGGCGTGGGCGGCCTCATGACAGTCGTAGGGTGGCCGGCCGCCGGAGCCACCGGTTCGATGAGCCGGACCCCGACCTGCGCTCAGAAGTCAGTGGTCGCCTCCGCTCGACCGTCTTTGACGGCGGCCTGGAGCGCGTCGTAGTCGAGCTCGTTCTGGTCGGCGTAGGTTTCGGCGAAGTCAGCGATCGCGTGGTCGAACGTGTCGGAGTCTCCGAGGTAGGCGGCCAGTGCGATGCGGTCGCCGGAGCAGGCGTGTGCGCGAGCAAGGGTCCACGCGCACATCCGTGCGTAGACGGCCATCCCGCCCGGGACCATCCGCTCGATCGGCGCGGACATCTTCCAGTCCTTCAGCTGCCGGAAGTAGTAGTCCCGGTCCGTCCCGTCGGGTTCCTTGGCGCGGGCCCAGCCGAGGAAGATGTCGCTCTCGGCCTGCATCAGGTGCTGCCCGGCGATGACCCGCTCACCCTGGTCGGCGTACTGGCTTTGCTCGAGGTAGTCAGCCAGCACCGAGGTCTGGGCCTCCTTGACCTGCAAGAACAGCGGCTCGTTGCCGTCCGCGCCTTCCATCAAGATGATCCAGCAGCGGGTGCCGACGCTGCCGACCCCGACTACCTTGCGGGCCACCTGGAGCATCGTGAAGTACTCGAGCAGGTGCTTGCGGTCGGACTGCAGGGTGCGCCGGTACTCGCCCAGCAGCTTCTCGATCTGGTGATAGATCGCGGCTGCCTGCTCGTCGCGGAAGACCTCTTCGATCGGCTCGATCAGCGGCGGGTCACTGACGATCCGCCGGCGCCCGTCGGCCACGGTGGTCAGCTTGCTCTGGGCCTTCATGCTGTCCTTGGTGTGCGCCTTGGCCACCAGCTTCTCGGTGGCCTTGAACCGCTTCTTCTTCAGTTGAGAGCGGTACTGGGCGAGCGCATCCTCCACGTCCAGGTGCGCATACCACACGTTCATGAAGTGCTGATCGGCGAACGCACGCATCGCCTCGCGGTAGCCCTCGACGCCCGCGAGCACGATCTTGCGGCGCTTCTTCTTGCTGAACCCGTTGTCGCGCCCGGCCACCGCCAGACTCGCGGCCAGCCGCTTGACATCCCACTCGAACGGACCGGGCAAGGTCTCGTCGAAGTCATTCACGTCGAACACCAGCCTGCGCGCCGGCGACGCGAACCCTCCGAAGTTGGACAGGTGCGCGTCCCCACACAACTGTGCCCACAACCCCGAGGTGGGGGTACCGGCCAGGTCGGCCGCCATCGGCAGCGCCGCACCCCGGTAGAACGAGAACGGCGACACCAGCATCCGCCCGTGCCGCACCGGCAGCAGCTCCTGCACCCGCGTCTTTTCCTGATCCAGCAACAGCCCGATCGGATCCCGGGACGCCGCCGGCGCGAAGTCCGCGTGCGACTCGAGCGGCGTCTGCGCTCTGGCATCCTCGCCGCGGGCCACCCGGTCCGCCCGGCTCAGCTGCCCCGCCTCTGGCACCCCCCGCCGCTTCGGTACTCCCCGGTCCGCCCGCGCGGCAGCCCTCTTACGCCCCCTCGGCTCAGTCTTCACAGTCATGGCCACTCCCTCCGGCTTGAGCTCTGAGCAGGACCACCCTCAGCTACGCCCCGAGGGGTTGAATGCGGTAAACGACGCGCGGCCGCGACGACGGTGTTCAGCGTTGCGCCCGCGACGCGGTCGTCGCATCACCCAAGGTGGATGAACGCCGATGTGGTTCACCGCGCTGTTTCGTCTCCGGTCGGACGCAGGAGGACGAGGGTGTCTCCCGGGTGCGGGTCTGGAGCAGGGTCGCCCATCGGGGTCGAAACAACCAACGATCGAGTTAACGCGTCTACCCAGCAGTGTTGCGACTAAGAACGCAAGGCGCTACCGCCTGCTTGGTGACTAACGGGGTGGCAGCCCAAGCCGCCAACACCAATAGCAAGCTGGTTCAGCAACGCCGCCAGCCGCCGCCGATCGTGGGTGCCGTCAAGCGCGGGTCGCTGCTCAGCCATGCCCAATCCATCCCAAGAGTTCGCAACGAGGGGCGGGCGGCGCAATCCCAACGGAAACTCCACTTTCGGGCCTCACCCCGCGGTCACTCACGGTCAAAAGGGGCATCACAAGGCGGACGAATCTTGCGCACCACCGCGGGCCCCCTCGGCATGAAAACACCTTCCAACTTGGGCCCCCGCAGCCGCGTCGCAGCGCTGCACCCACGCTGCTTATGTCGCCTCGACAAAGCGGACATGGGGGTCTTGCGTACTAGGTGCACGTCCTGCGTCATGGATTGGGGGCGAGTGCCCTAGTAGCCGGATGGGCAGACGTGCTCCCGAGAGCGCAGGCCCCGGGGGAGCCAGGAGATGGACCACCTGAAGGGGAGCCACCGGCGCCGCCGCGTCGCGAACCTCCGGCCCTTCTGTCCGGGCGTGCCCGGTGGAATCCGGCTGTCGATGGCTGTCCGAGGCCTAAACGTGGCCCGGAGACGTGCCGACCGCCTGCCCCTGAGAAGAATCACCGGTCCGGGCATCGGCGGGGAGGCCCAACCGGGCCGGGGCAGGTCGCCGGACCGCGCGGAGGACCAGGTCGAGTGAGTCAACCGGACTACCCCCGGGCCTCCCTCTCTGGCCCGGATGGGTCAGAGGCCGGGGGGCTCGATTGGGCGATAGCGACCGGAGCGGACTCGCCACGAGACTCGGCCCGTGCCCCAGCAGCCCCTGCATGACGACGACCTGGCCGCCGAGATCGCCCTGCTGGCCGAGGTCATTCTCGGAGCCGGATCAGTTGGGTCCAGTCTCACCCAGGCTGAGGTCGACCGGCTCCTGGGCGTCTAGGTCGTCCCCGTCGGACGCCATCGTCGGTAAGCCTCGGTCTTCGGCCGAGCCCATACCCGGGTGTGCACCCCCCCACGGTGGGGCCCTCCGGCCGGCGGGCGTGGGACAACCTCGGGTCGACCCCTCAAGAAAGGCGCAAGGTGGCGGAAAACGCTCGGACCTGGTGCGCATTCGTCAATACCTTCTGATGAACCATCACGATCTCAGGGGGCATGGGATGACCGTCTCGCTAGAACACCTCGTCAGTGACGCTGACCTGCTCCGCGCGTTGGTCCGCGCCCGGGAAGCGATCGAGGCTGCCGGCCCGGGAGGCGATCGGATGCACTGGCTGAATGCCCTGGAGGCCGAGATGGATCGCCGGCTGCTCGCTCGTCGGGCCCGGTCCTCGGCCAACGTTGCCGGGTTGCCCGCCGCGTCGTAGACCCGAAGGCCGGGCCGCGTGGAGTCTCCTGGTCCTGCGCTTCGCCAGGACAAGTTGTGAACTTGCTGGGAAAGGGACTGATCGTGGGGATGCCGCCCCGTGCGCGGTCCTATGGTGTGCGTCGTGGAAAGCCCGGTTCAGTGGATGACCGCGGATGAGCTGCGTCTGGAGCTCTTGCGCACTCTGGCCGCGTGGGAGGCCCAGGTTGACGATGTCGACGTGTTCCTGGCCACCGGTGTGGTGCCGCCGGAGTCGCCCGGGGCGATCCGTCATCGCATCGTGGCGGCTGAGCTGCTGCGACGTGCCGCTGAGTTGGAGTAGCGGAACCAGCCACCTCCCGGGCGCGCGACCTCGGCCACGCCCCTACCCGGGTGCGTCGACGGCGGGGTAGCTCCCGCCCGAGCCCTGATCCGGCCCGACAGACAGCTCGAACCACACGGTCTTGCCGCGTCCGCCCGGCAGCGCCGCCACCCCACACCGGTGGGCGAGCTGGCTCAGCAGACGCAGCCCCCAGCCATCTTCCGCCAGGCCACCTGGCGGCCTCAGCGTGGGCAGGCGCGGGTCATGGTCACTGACACCGACCCGGACCCTGTCCGGGCTCCGGTGACACTCCAGCCCCACCACCGGTTCGACGTGTTCCGTGTGGTGTGGGTGCACCACCGCATTGGTGAACAGCTCACTGGTGATCAGCACGGCCGTGTCCACCACCTCTGCCGTCAGCCCCGCGCAGGCTTCCGTCACCCGCCGACGCGCCTCCCGGACTGCCACCACGGTCGCCGGTAGCACCAGCCGCAGCACGGGGGACAGCTCGCTGTCGGGGGGTGCTCCGGGCCCGTGGAACGGCCACTCGTCCATACCGCCCCCAGCTCTCCACCCAGGCCCCTGCCCCATCAGGAAGGCTACGCCCTCGCAGGGTCGTATTTGGCGTAAGCCCGGACCGGCCGCCCGCCCCGCCAGCGAATGAGGGTGGACCTGGTCGCCCCTACCGACCATTTCCGTGCCTGTGGTGGGCTGTATGCACGAGGCTCCCGTGACGCCGAACGGGAAAGATATGGCAATGGCGAGGTTGACCAGACTCCGGGCGCGCGGCTCGCGGGTCAGCGCTCCCGGTGCGTGGCTCCTCTTCGTCCTGGCCCTCGATCTGAGCGCGGGGTCAACGTTCATGCCGGCGGTGCTCTATGGCATCGCGCCGCTCATGTCCGCCGCCCTGCTGGGCCCCGCGGCCACGGCGGGGTTCGGAGCAGTCGCTCTCCTCCTGACCACAGCCTCGGCGGCAAAGGCCGGCGACTGGGGAACGGCCGAAGCCTGGGTTCCGATGGGCGACACCGTGCTCGTGAGCACGGTTGCGGTTCTGCTCTCTGCCACTCGGGTACGCCGCGAGGGGCAATTCGCACGAATGGTGCGCATCGCTGAGGTCGCCCAGCGGGCCATCCTGCCGGTGGTTCCCCGCCGTATCGGACGTGTCCTGGCCAGCGCTCGATACGTGTCCGCCGGAGAGAACTCCCTCATCGGTGGAGATCTGTACGACTGGTTTCAGTCCGAGCGACGTGTCTGCTTCATCGTGGCCGACGTCCGGGGCAAAGGGCTCGGTGCGGTCGAGCAGGCAGCCCGCGTCATCCGGGCTTTCCGCCAGTCGGCAGCCAGCATCCCCGACCCCGCCAAGATGGCGGTGGCCATGGGTCGTTACCTCGCGCCGTTCCTCGACGAGGAGGAGTTCGTGACCGCGCTGATCCTGCAAGCGGTAGGAGGCGGCCGGGTCACGCTCGTCAGTTGTGGACACCCGCCTCCCCTGCGGGTTGCCAGCCACGACGGAGTCAGCTTGATAGCGCTCCAGCCGGGACTTCCTCTGGGCCTGGGCGAACGATACGAGGCGGTGACGGTCCCTTGGTCGCCCGGCGACCGGTTCCTTCTCTACACCGACGGGCTCAGCGAGGCCCGCAACGCCAACGGCGAGTTCCTTCCGGTCGAGTCCCTTGGGGAGTTGATCCGGAGGGCTCCTCACTCCGTCGCGCTCGACGACGTCCTGCGGCGGTTGCGGCAGCACGTTCAGGGCGGCCACCTCACGGATGACCTGGCAATGGTCCTCCTGGAGAACTCTGAGGAGGACGGCCCCGCGCCCCAGGCCACGTTGGTCGGCCTGGACCGGCCTGGAACCGGAGATGGGCGACCGGCAGGCTGAGCCGCTTGGTTCGGCGTCCGGCCTTCCGGCCAGACGTGTGACAGCCGTATGCCGGGTGCCCGCCTCCGCCGATGGCTGTCCGCGGCCTGTGCGCGGCCTCGAAGGCCTGGCCGCCGGCGAGGAACCGGTCCCTATGACCGGGCGGGTTGGACGTAACCACGGGCCATCGCCTCCACGATGGTCCCGCGGGGAGGCCGACGGGGGTGTCCACGCTTCGCTCCAGGGGGCGGGCCAGCCATTGCCCGGCTCGCTTGGCGCACGGGTGCAGGCCCGTGAGCCTGCACGCGTGCGTGGGCTGGCGGGCCGGATGTGAGTTGCGACGACGCCGGGCTTGCCGCGGTTCGGTAGTTGGGGGAGTGGACGACCGCTTGGCGGGTGCTTGCGTGAGTCGGCATGGGTGTCCGAAGCACCTCCTGCCGCACCGCCTGAGCATGGTCTGCCCGTGTGGGGAGGGACGCATCGCTCAGGCGGACCACGAGCCCGACATCCTCGAGGGGCAGGCTGGTCGATCGGTCCAGGTGCGCCATGCGAGGCGGCGGGTTCCCTGACGGCGTCCTGGTGGGAGCCACGGCCCTCGGCTGGGGCAGGGCCTCGGCCCCGTTCGTTCCCAGGCCGTCGATCCCGATCATGGTCAACGGCCCGGCGAGCCAGCCGAACAGCACGAACACCCCGAGCTCCAGGGCGACGAGCGTCAGCGTCGGGCCGACGCCCCAGAGCCGGGGACGGCGCCTGCCAAGGCAACGCCATGGGGGCGGGACGCTGGTGGCGCCCCGCACGACGTCCGCCGACCAGGTGACGCGCGACGCCGAACGCACCTCCTCGGATGATCGAGGAAACGGCTCACCGCCGCGAACGGCGTCCGACGATTGTGGGTCCCCGCGCCGGAAGGGGCGAACCGGCGTCACGACGCGCGTCGACGTCACCGGCGACGTCGTCGCCTCAGGCCGGACGACAGCTGTGGATGCGAGGGTCACTTCTGGTCGGTGGAGTACGCCGGGTGGCTGGTCCGCGCCCCGGTGGGGTGACCGGTGGGCGCGCCGGTCCGGTGGGAGGCTGGCACCTGGGTCGGGTGGCCGGTGGGCGCGCCGACGCGGTGGCTCCTGGCCCCACCGGTCGGGTGACCGGTTCTCCCGTTGCCGGGGTGGGTGACGGATGCGCAGTAGGCGTCGATCCCGGCCGTCCCGCCAGCAGCCTTGGCCAGCGACCGGTAGGCGACGGAGGTGGACGCCAGACCCCCGTGCTCGTGGGCTGTGCACAGGCCGAACGCAGCCGCACCGGCGGCGTCAGGGCCTGTGGCCGTGACGGTCGGGGTGGGGCGACTGGACGGTGTGGGGGAGGGGCGAGTCACCGGGGTCTCAGCCGTGGACGAGGGGGCCGGGGCACCGAAGGCGTGGTGGGCCAGGTCCTGAAGCCCGGTGGGAAGGGCGCCCGTCTGGGCGGCGGCTGCGGTCCCGGCGAGGAGCAAGCCTCCTGCGGCGGCCGCCGCAGCGATCTTGCTGGCCAGCAGGCTGGTCAACATGGGCACTCTCCTGGCGCGAGGATGACTACGGGAACTCGGGACGCCGGACCCCACCTCGATGAAGGCGGCTACCGCGGCCGCCTCGCCCACGAGCTCCTGGGCGGAGGCGGGGGAGGCGGCACTCGCCAGCAGGCCGGTCAAGGCCGAGGACCCGGTGTGGGCTTCGCCGGCCAGCAGTCGGTCGAGCAGCCAGAGGTCGTCGGGCTGCTCGTCGCGCAGGGGGTGGGGGTTGTCAGGCATCTCGGTCACGGAACGTCATCGGTCCGGATCCCGTTACAGGCGCGCGCCCTGGCCCTCCAGGAGCTCGCCCAACCTGCGCAGGGCTCGGTGGACCGCGACCCGCACGGCTCCGTTGCTGCGGCCCACGGCCGCGGCGACGTCGGCGACGTCCAGGCCGATGACGACCCGCAGCATGATCATCTCGGCCTGGTCCGGCGGCAGCCTGGCGATCAGGTCGAGAGCGGCCCGGGTCGACATCGCCTCCTCCGCCTCGGTCGCGGCGTCAGGCGCGAGCCGGCCCGCGTGGTCGTCGAGGTCGGCCATGTCGGCGAGGAGCCGCTCCGGGCGCCGCCCGGCGCGACGCACCTGGTCGAGGTGGTGGTTTCGCGCGATGGTGACCAGCCATCGCCGAAAGCCCGGTTCGTCACCGGTGAAGGACGCGAGGGCCTCGATCACCTTGAGCCAGGCATGTGAGGCGATGTCCTCCGCCAGGTCACCGGCAGTCACCCGCAGGTAGCGCAACAGCATCGGGTGGGCATCGCGCCACAGCTCGGCGAAGGCCATCGCGTCGCCCCCCTGGGCGTGGCTCAGGACCTGCTCAAACCGATTGCCGAGCATGAACTCCCTTGCAAACCTTGCGTTCTGGCGGCCGGGGCGCGAAGCAGGCCGGGTCGAGCTCCTCGGGCGAAACGCGATGCTAGTCCTCCACGCCGCCGGCGCCAGCCGGCGGCCGCCGCGCAAGCGAAGAGTGGTGAACGAGAGGGCCGCCTGAGGGGTTACGCCGTCAGTGAGGTGACCCTGATCACTTTCACTTTGGCCCCATTCGTTACAGTCCTCCGCCATTGCCGGGATTGTCCGTTTCCGGCACCAGAACTGGAGGCTCGGATGACCACTGACTACGACCGGATCGGCGGCGGGGCTGCCGTAGGTGCTGTTGTCGAGGAGTTCTACCGGCGACTGACCGACGACGATCAGGTCAGCCACTTCTTCAAGGAGGTGTCGCTGCCCGTGCTGAAGCGGCACCAGGCGCTCATGATCACCAGCCTGCTGGGTGGCCCGGACCGCTACGACGGCCGCCCGCTCGACCAGGCCCACGCTCCGCTGAACATCACCCACGCCGACTATGACCGCGTCGGCAGCCTCCTCATGGCCTGCCTGCAGGACGCCGGGGTGCCACGGGACATCCGGGACCGGGTGGGAACGGCGCTGGGGCGGGCGCGTGGTTCGATCGTCACCCTGCAGTCCTGACCGATGGACACACAAAGGCTCAAGTCCACCTGGAAGGCCGTCACGCAGCACGGTGACGACGTCGCCCTGTACTTCTACGCCCACCTGTTCGTCAGCCACCCCGAGCTGCGGGAGATGTTCCCCCTGGCCATGGAGGCCCAACGGGACCGCCTCGTCGGCGCCCTCGGCCGCGTGGTCAGCAGCGTCGACGAGCTCGGCGAGATCGTCCCCTACGTCGAGCACCTCGGCCGCGACCACCGCAGGTTCGGGGTCATCGCCGAGCACTACGACGCGGTCGGCGGGTCCCTGCTGTGGACCCTGAAGCACTTCCTGGGCGAGGAGTGGACCGCGGACGTGGCTCGAGACTGGGCCGACGCCTACGGCGTGGTCGCGGCGGCCATGGTGGCGGCCGCCGAGGAGTCCGAGGACACCCAGCCGGCCTGGTGGGACGCGGAGATCACCGAGGTCGCCCGGGTGAGCCGGGAGATCGCCATCGTCAGGGTGCTCCCGGACAGCCCGCTGCCGTACCGACCGGGGCAGTCGATGGCCGTCACGATCCCGCACGCCCCGAGGGTGTGGCGGTACTTCACCCCCGCGAACGCCCCACGCCCCGACGGCGGGATCGAGTTCCACGTCGGCCTGGTCGCGGGCGGCCTGGTCAGCACCCCCTTCGTCAAGAAGGCCAGGCGCGGCGACGTCATGCGGATCGGTGCACCCGTCGGGACCGCCCTCGCCGTCGACCCCGTGGCGGATGAGGACCTCCTGATGGTCGCCGGGGGCACCGGCATCGCGCCGTTCCTGTCGTTGCTCGACGAGGTCGAGCAGGGATGGCAGAACGGTCAGACCCACCGCCGGGTGCACCTGGTGCACGGGGCGCGATATCCGTGGAACCTCTACGCCGGGGCGCGCCTGCAACAGCTCGCGGCCTACCCGGGGTTCACCCACACGCAAGTCGCGTCCGATGACCCGACGTACCCGGGTCGGCGCGGTCTGGTCGGCGATGTGGCGTCGTCGGTGACCATGCCCGGCCCCTACAGCGCGCTCGTCTGCGGGTCGCCGTCCATGGTCCTGCACACGGCGTCGGCGCTGGCCGGTGGCCCGCGGCCACCGCAGTCCATCGCCTTCGAGGAATTCGGCATCACCTCAGAACCGCCGGCCGGAGCGGCTCCCACCGCCCTGGCCCACAGCATCGGAGGGCAGTTGTGAATGCAGTCGAGCAAGACGCCGTCAACGGACGGGGGGAGAACTTCCAGGACGTGAGCCTGCGAGCGGTCGAGCTGCTGGCCAAGGCGCAGCGTGCTGCTGACGAGGCCGTCGCCGAGGCGCAGTCCTACGCGCGGGACCTGGAGGAGTCGGCACGAGAGCAGTACCGGCAGATCCTGCAGCGAGCCCAGTCCGCGGCGCAGGACTACTCCTCGGCCAGGGAGTTCGGCGGCGTCGCTCACCCGGCCGCTGCGGAGGAGAGGGGAACCCTCGACTCCGAGAAGCTCATGTACGTGCGCACCTACGCTCGGGTGGCTCACGCCCAGCTCAAGTCCGTGCTCGACGTCCTCAACGACGAGCTGGACCAGCTCGCCGCGATGGCCCAGGGTGAAGCCGGAGCCGTCAGGTCGACAGCAACGGCCGCAACGGCCTCCGCGCCGCAACCCGCCGGCCCCATCGCACCAGCGGGCGACCACGCCGTGGGCTCCTTTGCGCCAGCAGGGGACATGCCCGCCGCGACCACGGCCGAGGTGCGTCCAGGCGGCCTGGACCGCTTCGGGGCGGGAGCTGGCGGCCCCATGCCGGTCAGCACGACCGACGAAGGATGGCCCCCGATCTTCGCGGCCACCAACGCGATCTCCTACGTGTATCGCGGGCCTGCCCTGGAGAGCCCCCACCCGCAGGGTTGAGGTGTGAGATCGGCGACCTCCACGAATCCTTCGTCTGCCACAAGTGCACGACCAAGGCCCCGTCCGGCACCAGCCGGGCGGGGCCGTTCGCGGGTCAGCGGTATGCCCGGCTGCCCGGGTCCTCGGGCAGGTCGCCCACGCGCCGGTCAGGCTGAGGCGGGGCGCGAGTGCCGGTGGTCGGGAGCCTCGTCCACGTCACCCTCGGTGTGCTCGGCGTGGAAGAGGGCCTCTTCCAGCAGGGCGCGGACGTGCTCGTCGGCGGCCGAGTAGTAGATGAAGTTGCCCTCGCGGCGTCCGCGGACCAGCTGGGCCAGACGCAGCTTGGCCAGGTGCTGGCTCACCGCAGTCGGGGTGGCCCCCACCAGGTCGGCCAGGCAGCTGACGTTGGACTCGCCCTGGAGCAACGCCCAGAGGATCTTGATGCGCGTCGGGTCGGCCAGCATGCGGAAGCCCTCGGCTGCGAGGTGAGCCTGCTCCTCGCTGGGGATCGACAGGTCGGGCAGGTCCTGGTGCATGACTGCCATGCTACGTAGTTGTCTACCTGCACGCATGCGAAGGTAGGCTGACGATCATGCCTCCTCACGGCCACGACCACGGCCACGACCACGATCACGACCACGACCACCCGGCGACCGGGTGGCGTGCCGTCCTCCACGCCGTGGAGGACCTGGTGAGGCCGCACTCCCACGAGGGGCTGGAGCGCACCGACGCGGCGATGGAGACCTCCCGGGAGGGCATGCGCGTCATCTGGATCTCGCTGGGTGTCCTGGGGCTGACGGCCGCGCTCCAGGCCATCGTCGTCGCTGCCTCGGGCAGCATCGCCCTGCTCGGGGACACCCTGCACAACGGCGTCGACGCCTTGACTGCCGTGCCGCTCGGCATCGCCTTCACCATCGGCCGGCGCGCCGCGACCCGGCGCTACACCTACGGCTACGGCCGTGCCGAGGACCTGGCCGGCATCGTCATCGTCGCCCTCATCGCGCTGTCCTCGGTCTTCGCCGGCTACGAGGCGATCCGCCGGCTCGCGCACCCGCAGCCGGTCAGCCACCTGTGGGCGGTCGGTGCGGCCGGGGTCATCGGCTTCCTCGGCAACGAGCTCGTGGCCCGGCACCGCATCCGCGTCGGACGCAGGATCGGGTCCGCGGCACTGGTGGCCGACGGCCTCCATGCCCGGACCGACGGCTTCACCTCGCTGGCGGTCGTGCTCGGAGCGGCCGGCGTGGCCGTGGGGTGGCAGCTGGCAGACCCGATCATCGGCCTGCTCATCACGGTGGCCATCGCCCTCGTCCTCCGCGACGCCGCCCGGGAGGTCTACCGGAGGCTGATGGATGCCGTCGACCCCAAGCTGGTGGTCAGTGCCGAGCAGGTCCTGCAGGCCGTTCCCGGGGTGCTCGACGTCGGTCAGCTACGCCTGCGCTGGATCGGGCATGAGCTCCACGCCGATGCCGACGTGGTGCTCGACCACGACCTGACCCTGGCCCAGGCGCACGCGCTCACGGTCGATGCCGAGCGTCAGCTGACCGCCGCCCTCCCGCGCCTGGGCGGCGCCGTCATCCACGCCGACCCGCACACGCACCAAGGGCGCCGTCACCACGTGTGACCTCGGGGACGCCCCCGCCCTCGATCGGTCAGGAGGCCCCTGGCGACCTCTCAGTCGAGCGCCGGGTTTGCAGCACCTGCCGCCGCCGGCAGGTCTGCGGCGCAGAACGCGCACCGGGTGGCGCCGATCGGGATGGAGGACAGGCACCGCGGGCATGTGGTGGTCGGCGTCGGCTCCTCCGCGGACGGCTTGTAGCGCGCCATGAGCTTGTTCACGGGGATGACGACAAAGAAGTAGACGGCCGCCGCGATGAGCAGGAACGCCAGCAGGGCGTTGATGAACTCCCCGTAGAGGAACTTGCTCCCGTTGACCGTGAAGTACAGCGAGGAGAAGTCCGGCTTGCCGCCGAGCGCCCCGATGACCGGGGTGATGAAGTCCTTGACGAGGGCCGTGACGAGAGCGCCGAACGCGGCGCCGATGACGATGCCGACCGCCAGGTCGACGACGTTGCCCCTCAGGATGAAGTCGCGGAATCCCTTGACCATGCCCCACCGCCCTCCGGATGCGCGCCGCGTCGGCACGCTTCCCCCGATGCTGGCACGGAACGCGCCCCGGACGGGTGGAAACGCGCCGCCGGTTGTGACGCCCGAGGTCCTGGCACGCCGGGCCGGTACCGGCGACGACGGAACAGTCCGCCGTGGCCGGACGACCGGGTGCGCCGGCTACCGCGACAAGGACCGCAGCACGCGCCGCAGGTCCGACTCGTCCGGCAGGCCCGCCGAGCCGCGGGCCGTGGGGTAGATCCGGCACGCCAACCCCGGGACCGCACCCTCCGGGGCGAACACATCTCGCCCGTCGACCAGAAAGGCCGGTGACCCCAGGAAGCCCAGGGCGCGGGCGTCCTCGGGAGTGTCGACCAGCACGACATCGAAGTGCGGAGGCAGTCCCTCGGCGGCCAGCGCGTGCGCCAGGACCACGCCGGCCGCTTCGGCGTGAGCGCAGTCGCGCACGATGGCCAGCTCAACCTTCACCGTCTCATCATCGCCGCGCCCCGCCGGCAGACCCTGACCGGTCCCTGAACGGCACGGCGCGTGGCGTCATTGCCTCACGAGCACCAGCAGGACCCGGGCGGGTCCCGTCGGGTGTCTGGCCGGTATGCCGGGTGTCCGCGTCCGCGGACACCCGTCACCTCGCGGCGCGGGTCCCCCTGAGGACGTCGGTCAGCAGGTCGCCACCGCCGGTTCCGTCGCCGGTGCCTGCGGCGCAGTGGCCTCCTCGTGCCGTGCGCCGGTCCGCTCGGCGCCGATACCGGCCGCCACGACGAAGGCCATGCCCGCCAGCGCCACCGCGTCGGGCACCTGGTGCAGCAGGACCAGGCCCACCGTGAGGGCGATGGCCGGCTCGAGGCTCATCAACGTGCCGAAGGCCGCGGTCGTGAGGCGGCGCAGCGCCAGCAGCTCCAGGCTGAACGGCACGACCGGGAGCAGCAGGGCCAGGCCGAGCCCGACCAGGGCCAGCTGCGGGGTCAGGTGGGGGAGCACCGTGGGGCCGGCGACGGCGGTCGCGACCAGACCCGCGACCGGCAGGGACACGGCCAGGCCCTGGAGCCCCGACAGCTCGTCGCCGACGGCCTGGGTGAGCAGGATGTAGCCGGCCCAGCAGGCCGCCGCCCCCAGCGCGAAGGCGATCCCGACAGGGTCCGCGGTGCCCTGCCAGGGCTGGGTCAGCAGCAGGACGCCCACGGCCGCCAGGGCGGGCCACACCATGAGGCGCGCCCGCCGGCTGCGGGCGGCCGCCACCCCGAGCGGGCCCATGAACTCGATCGCGCTCGCGGTGCCCAGTGACAGCCGGGCCACCGCGCCCATGAACAGCATGGTCAACCCGGCGGTCACCACGCCGAGGACGACGGCGGTGAGCAGCCCGCGCCGCCCGAACCGCGACGGGCGGGGCCGCACCACGACGAGCAGCACGATGCCGGCCCACGCGAGGCGCAGCCACGCCGCCCCCATCGGCCCCACCCGGTCGAACAGGCCGACCGAGACGGCCAGGCCGAGCTGGACGCAGGTCATCGACGCGACAGCCATCAGGGTGCCGGTGCGGGCGTGGGAGAGGGTCGTGGTGCTGGGCATGGCTCCAGTAGACGCCGCCAGAACCGTCCGCGTCCACGTGAGAAAGATGGACACATCGTTCAGTAATCATGGATGATCTGTCCATGGACCCCCGCCGCCTGGAGCTGTTGCTCCAGCTCTCCCGTCTCGGCTCCATGCGCGAGGTCGCGGAGACGACCGGGACGACCACCTCGACGGTCTCGCAGCAGATCGCGGCGCTGGCCAGGGACGCCGGCACCCCGCTCATCGAGCCCGTGGGCCGGCGGGTGCGGCTGACGCCGGCGGGCCGCAGGCTGGCCGACCACGCGGTGGTGGTCCTGGCCGCGCTGGAGGCGGCGCGGGCCGACCTGGACCCCTCTGCAGAGCCGGCCGGCACGGTGCGGGTGGCCGCCTTCGCCACCGCGGTCCGCCGGGTCGTGCTCCCGGCGGTCGGGGCCCTGGCCGAGCGGCACCCCGAGGTGCGCCTGCGCATCCACGAGCACGAGCCGGCCGAAGCGTTGCAGCTGCTGGCCGACGACGACGTGGACCTGGCCCTGACCTACGACTACAACCTCGCGCCCGCGTCGTTCGACGCCGGCCTGGACACGGCCCCTTTGGGGACTGCCGCCTGGGCCCTGGGGGTGCCGGCTGCCCGGAAGGGGCGAGCAGGCGCCGCACTGGAGGTCTTCGACCGCTTTCGCGACGCGGACTGGATCGTGAACTCCCGCAACACCGCTGACGAGGACGTGGTCCGGACGCTCGCCTCCCTGGCGGGCTTCCAGCCGCATGTCGCGCACCGCGCCGACAGTCTCGACCTGGTCCAGGACATGATCGTGGCCGGCCTCGGGGTGGGCCTGTTGCCCGCGGACCAGCCGACGCGCGCCGAGGTGGCGCTGCTGCCGTTGCGCGAGCCGGAGGCGGTCCTGCGTGCCTATGCCGTGACCCGGCGGGGACGCGCGGGCTGGCCTCCGCTCGCGGCGGTCCTGCGCCAGCTCGAGGGCGCGTCGCTGGCCTGAGCGAGCAGCCCGGCAGGGCCACGGAGAAGGGCCCTGCCCGGCATCAGCCGGGCGGGGCCCTTCACAGTCCTGCGTCGGTATGCCGGGTGGCTGGCTGAGCCACCCGGCATACCGACGGTGGTGGTGCGGTGGTGGCTCAGGCGTGCCGGCTCCGGTCCATCCGGGCCGAGACCGCGGCCAGGGCCAGGCCGACCAGCGTGACCAGGGAGCCGACCCACGGGGTGGCGCCGAGGCCGAGCGGGCTGTCCACGACGACCCCGCCGAGGAGCGCGCCGCCGGCGATGCCGAGGTTGAAGGCGCCGATGTTCAGGGCCGAGGCGACGTTGGGTGCCCCCTCGGCCTTGTCCATGACCCGCAGCTGCAGGCCCGGGACGGTGCCGAAGCCGGCGGCGCCGAGGAGGAAGACCGTGACCGCGGCGGCGACCTGGTTGTGGGCGGTCACCGACAGCAGGGCGAGCACGGCGGCGAGGGCGGTGAGGATGCCCATCAGGGCGCGCATGACGTGGCGGTCGGCCAGCTTGCCCCCGAGGGTGTTGCCGACGAACAGGCCCAGGCCGAAGAGGACGAGCAGCATCGTCACCATCGACTGCGAGAAGCCGGTGATCTGCTCGAGGATCGGCGCGATGTAGGTGAAGGCGACGAAGATGCCGCCGTAACCGAAGAGCGTCATGGCCAGAGCCAGGAGCACCTGCGGGCGACGCAGCACTCCGACCTCCTGGCGCAGGCTCGGCGGGTCCTGGACCTTCAGGGACGGCACGAGGACGGCGATGAGGGCGGCGCCGAGGACGCCCAGGGCGGTGATGACCCAGAAGGTGGCGCGCCAGCCGAGCTGGTGGCCGATGACCGTGCCGGCGGGGACGCCGATGACGTTGGCGAACGTCAGGCCGGTGAACATCGTGGCGATGGCCGCGGCGCCCTTGCCGGGGGCGACCACCTGCGTGGCGACGATGGCGCCGACGGCGAAGAAGGTGCCGTGCGCGAAGGCGGCGATGACCCGGGCGGTCATGAGCACCCCGTAGCTCGGGGCGATCGCGCCGACGAGGTTGCCGACGATGAAGATGACCATCAGGACGACCAGCAGGTGCTTGCGGTCCGCCCGGCCGGTGAGGGCGGTCAGCAGGGGAGCGCCGACGGCGACCCCGGCCGCGTAGCCGCTGACGAGCAGCCCGGCAGCCGACAGGGACACGTGCAGGTCGCTGGAGATGTCCGGCAGCAGCCCGGCCACGATGAACTCGGTCATGCCGATGCCGAACGCCCCGATCATCAGCGCCACGAGGGCGGCCGGCGGTCGGCGTGACGAGGTGCTCCGGTTGGTCTCTGTGGCCCGGGTGGCGGGCTCGGCGAGCTGGGTGCTCACAACATCCTCCCAATCTGCAATATGACGCGCGTGCAACTAACGGCGTTGTCAGCAATCTAGTTGCACACGCGCGTTATTTCAAAACGGGCTAACATGGCGGCGGACCACACGACCGCTCGCCGGGAAGGAGCCGCACATGGGCATCGCCGACGACGCCGTCCAGATCCGCGCCCAGGGGTGGCGCACGCTGGCGGCGCTGCACGGGCTGATCGAGACGTCGCTGGAGAAGGCGCTGCAGTCCGGCCACGACCTGTCGGTCGTGGAGTTCACGGTGCTCGACGCCTTGTCCCGCCAGGACGGCTGGCACATGCGGATGCAGCAGCTCGCCCGGGCGGCGGCCCTGAGCGGCAGTGCCGCCACCCGCCTGGTCAACCGGCTCGAGGACCGCGGCCTGCTGACCCGGATCCTGTGCCAGGAGGACCGCCGCGGCATCTACACCGAGCTCACCTACGCCGGCCGCGAGCTGCTCGAGGCCGCCCGCCCCACCCACGACGAGGCCCTCGGCCGGGCCCTCGACGAGGCCGGCCAGACGCCCGAGCTCGCGCCGCTGGTCACGGCGCTCAGCCGGCTCTCCACGCCCACGGCGGGCCGCGTGCGCCGCGTAAAGACCCCCGCCTGAGCCTCCGCGCCATCCTTCGCGGCATACTCTGCGCGACTCTCCTCGCCGCAGCCCCGAACCGTTGACGGCACAGGGCCTTCCGGGACTTGCCGCCGGCGCCCCGCCAGGGGCACGTTTGGTCCAACGGGGGCGACCCCCCGTCGCCTCCCCGCCCCGAGGAGAGGTCATGGAGGTCGACCAGGAGGTCCACGACCGGGTCCAGCTCGAGATCCAGTCGGTGATCAACCACGTCGCAGCAACGCAGCTGCACCATCCGATGCTGGAGATCGAGACCGCGCTCGAGCGTGACCTGCGCGCCGCCGGTCACTGGCCCCAGCCCAGGCCCTGGCTTCGGGCGGTGGCCCTGGAGATGGCCGACGGCCGCGTCTACATCGTCACCAAGCACGCCTGGGCCGACCCGCACGGGCACTGACCTCCCGCGGTCCTGTCACGTCGCAAGGGTCCGGCGGCGCAGCAACAGCCCCCCGGCCGGCCGCGCTCACCCCTGCGTGTCCAGGCGGAAGGGCATGACCAGCGTGGTGAACGTCCCCTGGTCGGCGGACCTGACCACGACCGGGCGGGCCGGCTCTGTGAGCTCGAGCATCACCTCCGGGCCCACGCTCGCCTCCAGCGCCGCGCGCAGCAGGCCCGGCGCGAAGCCGATGCGGATCGCCGCGCCGGAGACCACCGCGTCCAGCCGGAGGCCGGGCGGGTCCACGGTGAGGGTGCCGTCGCGCAGGTCCAGGGCGACCGCCTCGGGCAGGTCCCCGACCTCCAGGGCCGCGCGCAGGCGCTCGCGGCCGACGATCGCCCGCGTCGTCGCCGGCTCCAGCCCGTCGAGGATCCTGCGGTATGCCGGGAAGTCGCCCTCCCGGGTCGGGACGGTCCGCGACCCGTGGGGGCCGTCGACGTCCATCCGCCCCTCCGTCAGCGTCAGGGTCACCTCGGCCTGCGGCTGGGCCCACGTGGCGAGGTCGACCAGCTCGGCGACGGGGACGAGGGCGTGCGCGTCGACCTCGTTGCCGTGGCGGGGGTGCAGCGCCCGCGCCGAGAGCCGGTAGCGGTCGCTGGCGACCAGCCGCACCTCGTCGGAGCCGACGTCCACCAGCACGCAGCGCAGCACCTCATCCAGTGCCGGGTCCTCGCCGGGCAGCGTCGCGCGGTCGGCGGTCGCGGCGGCCGGCACGACCTGGCGCACCGCGCTCGCGAGCTCCGGTCCGGCGAGGGTGACCCGGCACGGCGGGGGATCGCCGCGCAGGTCGGTCAGGGCGTCGGTCACGGCCTGCCGGGCCAGCCGCGCCTTGCTCTCGAGGGTGTCCAGGTGCTCCTCCAGGAGCCGGACCGACTCCTGCCTCGGCCCGTCGAGCACCGCCTTGGCCGTGGCAAGGGGCAGGTCCACCACCCGCAGCGCGGCCAGGAGCCGCGCGCGCGGCTCCTGGGACACGGCATACCAGCGGTATCCACTCGCGGGGTCGACGCGGGCCGGCCGAAGCAGGTCGCAGTCGTCATAGAAGCGCAGGGCGCTCGGGGTGAGGCCGACAAGGCGGGCGAAGGCGCCGATGCTCAGTTCTGGTGTGGGCACGGCGACATCGTGGGCCTTCAGGTTGCTTGAAGGTCAACCGTTTCCGTGCGACGGCGTGTACCGGCGCGGTGCCCGGCTGTGGCGTCGGGGCGAAGGCTACCGTCGGGGCATGGATCTCTACATCGCGGTGAGCCCCGTCCCCGAGGCCGGCCACTGGCAGGCCGCGCTCGTGCCCCCGGCCGAGGCATCCGACCCGACCAAGGCCGTCCGCGACATCACCACGCGCGCCGACATCTCCGCCCTGCAGCAGGAATGGGACGTCGCGGAGGTGCGCTACGCCGACGAGATGGAGCCGGGGGACATCCCGGCAGGCTGACCCCGCCGGTCAGCCCCGGCGAGGTCAGCGGGCGAGATGGTCAGGCCCGTGCCGTCACCGGTGGCACCAGCCCAGGTTGTCGGGGAGGGCCTTGGCGCAGTCATTGCCACGAACGACGTTGCCCGACCCTGTCTTGTCCCAGACGATGTCCGCGGGGACGTTGCCGTGGGCATCGTTGACGGCGACCGTGTTGTTCGTCGGGTCCGCACCGCCCATCGACTTCGTCGAGATGATCGCGATCCCGCCAGACCCCAAGGTCGCGCCTCCGGGCTTGTTGTTGTTGACGGTGTTGTCGCGGACCACGCTGTCGTGCACCCCCGCCAGCAGGATGCCGAGGCCGGACAGGGCCGGGCCGTCCGGGCCGGCCGGGCACTCCTTGTCGTTGGCCCAGGCGGTGTTGCCGGCGATGCGGTAGTCACCGGCCGGGATGTCGTACGGCGCCTCGCCGCCGGTGTTGAGGGCCATGACGCCGACGCAGTTGCCCCAGACGTGGTTGTCGAGGGCGGACAGGCCGGTGCTGTCCCGCAGGAAGATGCCGAAGCCGTTGTGGTCGCTCCAGCTGTCGCGCACCACGCTGTGGGCGTTGGGCGAGTCACCCATGTAGAGGCCGGCCTCGCCGTTCCATGACGTCGAGTCATCGGCGAACAGGGAGTGGGTCGAGGCGAACCGGGCAATGCCGTACTGGCCGTTGTGGTCCGCGCGCACGTGCGTGACGGACAGGTTGTCGGTGTTGAAGCCGACCACGCCGACCCCGGTGAACCCGGTGAAGCGCATGCGGGAGACCGAAGCGTCCTTGAGCCGGTCGGAGAAGATCGGGTTGAACTTGGAGTCCGTGGCGCCGAACAGGCAGAGCCCGTGGACTCCGCCCATGACGGTGCAGCCAGGGTTGCTCGACGGCGGCCGGACGGTGGTCTTGTCCCAGCCTGCGCCGCGGATCGTCAGGGACTTGGTGATGGTGACGCTGTCGCGGAAGGTCCCCGCCGTGAGCAGCAGGGTGTCCCCGTCGTGGGCCTTGGCCACGGCGGCGGCGATGGTGCCGGTTCCGGGGCGGACGGTCCATGTGTGGTGGTCGCTCCCGCCGGCCCGGGCGGGCACGGCGAGCAGCGCGGAGGCGGTGGCTGTGATCCCTGCGACCAGGGTCACGCGAAGGCGATGGCGCATGGCTCCCCCTTCACGATGGAGTCGAGGTGTGGCCGAGTGGCCGCTTCCGGTCTATGCCTGCGGCCCCGGGGGCTGCTCCACCAAAGGGGGCAGCGCCCCGCTACGCCTCGACCGTCCGAAGGGGTGACCGCGCCGCGGGGCGCCGATTTCAGATCCTGGGTCAGGAACGTGTACTCTCGGCGACGCAAAGCCGGGCGGCCTGGTCGCCCGACTTGCCCCAATAGCTCAGTCGGCAGAGCGTTTCCATGGTAAGGAAAAGGTCTAGGGTTCGATTCCCTATTGGGGCTCAGTCCGGGTCTGGTGGTCGTCCCTCGTGGGCGGCCACCGGGACCCCGGAACCCCTGGCGGGGTAGCTCAGGTGGTCAGAGCACACGGCTCATAATCGTGGTGTCGCGGGTTCAAGTCCCGCCCCCGCTACCAACGCGATTTCGGGATCAGCCTCGGGATCGCGTAGTCTGGTGCGTCGTTGCGCGCTCGCTGCGCACACGCCCTACCCGTAGTTCTTCCGTGAGTTTCGAGAGCAGGTTGCCCCGTGGCCAGCAAGAGCACCGACGTCCGCCCCAAGATCACGATGGCGTGCGTGGACTGCAAGGAGCGCAACTACATCACCAAGAAGAACCGCCGCAACGACCCTGACCGTCTGGAGCTGGCGAAGTTCTGCCCCCGCTGCGGCAAGCACACGCAGCACCGCGAGACCCGCTGAGGTCACGCCCCACGGCATTCCGGCCGCCCCCGCAGTCACTGCGGGGGCGGCCGTTTTTCGTGCCTGCGCAGGCTCCCCTAGGGTGGTCGCCATGGCCGTGAACGCGAGTTTCGCCGGGCGCACCTACCCGGCCACCGCCCCGTATGCCGTGGGCCGGGAGAAGATCCGGGAGTTCGCCGAGGCGGTGGGTGCGGTCGACCCCGTGCACACCGACGGCGAGGAGGCGCGGGCGCGCGGCTACCGCGACGTCATCGCCCCGCCGACGTTCGCCGTGCTCATCGCCCAGCAGTGCGACAAGCAGCTCATCGTCGACCCCGAGGCGGGCATCGACTTCAGCCGGGTCGTGCACGGCGAGCAGAAGTTCGCCCACCACCGGCCGATCACTGCCGGCGACGAGATCGTGGGCGAGCTGCACGTCGACACCGTCCGCGAGGCCGGCGGCCACGCCATGGTCACCACCCGCACGGAGCTGTCCACCACCGAGGGGGAGCGGGTCTGCACCGCCACCTCGACCATCGTGATCCGGGGAGGCGAGTGATGGCCCTGTCCGTCGCCGAGGTCCAGGCCGGCCAGGAGCTTCCGGCCCGCACCATCCACATCACCCGGGCGACCCTCGTGCAGTACGCCGGGGCCTCGCTGGACCGCAACCCGATCCACTGGGACGAGCGCTTCGCGACCTCCGTCGGCCTGCCCGACGTGATCGCCCACGGCATGTTCACCATGGCCGCCGCCGTCAACGTCGTCAGTGACTGGGTCGGCGACGCGGGCCGCGTCGTCGACTACGGCGTGCGCTTCACCAGGCCCGTGGTCGTGCCGCACGACACCGGCGCGGACCTCGAGGTCAGTGGCGTGGTCAAGAGCGTCGACGAGGAGGCCAAGCGGGCCACCGTCGAGCTGACCGCGACGTGCGAGGGCGACAAGGTCCTCGGCCGGGCCCTGGCCGTCGTGGCCCTGGACTGACGCCCGCATGCTCGAGCACCACGACGTCCCCCTGGCCGACCTGACCACCATGCGGGTCGGCGGCCCCGCCGCCCGGCTCGTGACGGCCACCACCATCGACGAGCTCGTCGACGCGGTCCGCGAGGTCGACGACGCCGACGAGCCGCTGCTGGTGGTCTCCGGCGGCTCCAACCTGCTCATCGCGGACGAGGGCTTCACGGGCACGGTCGTGCGGGTAGCGACCTCCGGCATCACCGTCGAGTCGGCCGACCAGTGCGGCGGGGCGACCGTGCGCGTGGCCGCCGGCGAGGTCTGGGACGACGTCGTGGTCCGGGCGGTCGCGGAGGGCTGGGCCGGCGTCGAGGCGCTGTCGGGCATCCCGGGCTGCGCCGGCGCCACGCCCATCCAGAACGTCGGCGCCTACGGCCAGGAGGTCTCCCAGACCATCGCCCAGGTGCGGGTCTGGGACCGCCGGGAGCAGCAGGTGCGCACCTTCGCCAACGCCGACTGCGCCTTCACCTACCGGCACAGCCTGTTCAAGGCGACCTCCCGCTACGTGGTGCTCGACGTCGTCTTCCAGCTGCGGGTCGGCTCCATGTCCGAGCCGGTCGGCTACGCGGCCCTCGCCCGCGGCCTCGGGGTGGCCGAGGGGGAGCGGGTCCCGCTCGCCGACGCCCGCGACGCCGTGCTCGACCAGCGCCGCCAGCGGGGGATGGTGCTCGACGCCGCCGACCACGACACGTGGAGCTGCGGGTCGTTCTTCACCAACCCCGTGCTCTCCGCCGAGCGGTATGCCGCGCTGACGGAGCGCGCGCAGGCCAGGCTGGGTGCCGACGCGGTTCCGCCGGAGTTCCCCGCCCCGGACGGCCAGGTCAAGACCAGTGCCGCCTGGCTGATCGACAAGGCCGGGTTCACCAAGGGCCACGGCCTGCCTGGTCCGGCGGCCCTGTCGACCAAGCACACCCTGGCGCTGACCAACCGCGGAGGGGCCAAGGCCGCGGACGTCCTGGACCTGGCCCGCGAGGTCCGCGACGGCGTCCGGGACGCGTTCGGCGTCACCCTCGTCAACGAGCCGGTGCTGGTCGGCCTCACCCTCTGACTCGCTGACCGGGCGGTCCTGCGGTCAGCCGACGCTGCGCGCGGCCGGCCGGGTGCCGTCCCCGATCCCGATGCTGATGATGCGGCGCGGTCGGACCCGAATCACCTCGCGCGAGAAGTACGGCGCGGGCGGGTCCACGTCCGTCAGCGCCTGAGCCGTCCCGCGGATCTCCAGGCAGCGCACCACCCAGGGCGTCACCGACGCGATGTCGTCCACGACGAACGCGACCTCGGGGTGGGTCTGCACGTTGCGGAACTTGCGGCTCGCACCCATCCGCCGACCGGGGATGTCGATCGTCCCGTCGGCGTTGACCCGGAAGGAGACCGGGTTGTTCTGGAGGTCCCCGCCGGGTGCCAATGTGGCGAGCCGCCCGAGCCGCTGCGACCTCAGGTATGCCAGCTCCTCGTCGGTGAACGTCATGCCCTCATGGTCCGAGGTCAAGCGCCCTTGACGTCAAGGTGTCCGTCACGAGGGGTCGGAGGCCAGCCAGTCCTCGACCTCGGCCAGCAGTCCGGCCTTCACGGCCTCGGGGGCGCGGGAGCCCCTGATCGAGCCGCGGGCCAGGTCGGCCAGCTCCTCGTCGGAGAAGCCGTGCACGGTCCGGGCGCTCTCGTACTGCGCCGCCAGCCGTGAGCCGAACAGCAGCGGGTCGTCGGCGCCCAGCGCCACCTGCACGCCGGCGCCCACCAGCGTGCGCAACGGCACCTGGGTGTCATCGTCATAGACGCCGAGGGCCACGTTGCTGCCGGGGCACACCTCCAGCGTGGTGCCCGAGGCGGCGATCCGCTCCAGCACGGCGGGGTCCCCGGCGCTCTGCACGCCGTGGCCGATCCGGTCCGGGAGCAGGGCCTCGATGGTCTCGGCGACCGCGTCGGCACCGAGCAGCTCGCCCCCGTGCGGGACCGAGGCGAGACCGGCTCGCCGGGCGATCGCGAAGGCCGGGGCGAAGTCGGCGGTGATGCCCCGGCGTTCGTCGTTGCTCAGGCCGAAGCCCACCACCGTGCCCGGACCGTCACCGGCGTGCCGGGCGGCCAGCCGGGCCAGCGTGCGCGCGTCGAGGGGGTGCCGGATGCGGCTCGCCGCGACCACCACGGCCACCGCGGTCCCGGTCTCGGCCGAGGTCTTGGCGGCCTCGTCGAGCACGATCTCCAGCGTGGGCGTGATCCCGCCCAGGTGCGGGGCGTACGAGGTCGGGTCCACCTGGATCTCCAGCCAGCGGGACCCCTCGGCTGCGTCGTCCTCACCCGCCTCGCGCACGATCCGACGCATGTCGGCCTCGTCCCGGACGCAGGCACGAGCCATGTCGTAGAGGCGCTGGAAGCGGAACCAGCCGCGCTCGTCGGTGGCCCGCAGCCGGGGCGGCCAGGACGAGGTCAGCGCCTCCGGGAGGGTGATCCGGTGCTTCTCCGACAGCTCCAGCAGGGTGGCCAGGCGCATCGACCCGGTGAAGTGCAGGTGCAGGTGCGCCTTGGGCAGCCGCTCGACCGGTCGAAGCATGCGCGTCAGTGTGACAGCCCGCGGCGACGGCCGCCGTGGGACCACTCACTTCGGCGTCATCAACCTTGCTGCGACGCCGGTCCGGGCCCGAACGGGGTCAGGACTCCTCGACGACGTGCATCGCGGCCTCCTCGGCCGACGCGCCGGCACCGTCGATGCCCACGTCGCCGCCCCAGAGCTCGGACTCCTCGTCCTCGTGCGTCCCCTCGTCGGGGTCGACCAGCCGCCCGGCCCGGCGGTCGCCCACCTCGCCGTCGTCGAGGAACTCGTCCTCCTCGCGGGGCGCGTCGGGGTCCTCCTCGCCGTCCTCGAGCGGGTCGTCGAAGGCGGCGGAGGGGTCTGGCTCCTCCTGGCGCAGCCGCTGCTCCAGGCTCTCCCCCTGGTGCTGCTCCGAGGCGGTGGTGCCGTAGGCGTTCACCCCGCGGGGGCGCTCCGGCGGCGACCAGCCCTCGTCGAGGATGTCCTCCACGCCGCGGTACCGGTCATCGAGCGTGTCTCCCGGCTGGAGCTGGGTCTCGTCGTCGACGCTGTACTCGTCGTAGGACTCGTTGTCGCTCATGCACCGAGCCTGCCATGCCGGTGCGCGGCCCGCGAGGGACCGACGGCCCCTCGTCCTTCTGGCGGTGGAGGCCGCCCCGGCCGGCGCCAAGGATGGGCGGATGGCCCGTGCCCGCGCCCTCGTGCGCCAGGCGCCGCTGACCGTCCTGCTCGCCGTCCTGGTGCTGCTCGCCGCCGTGGTCAGCCGCAGCCTGTGGGACCCGCTGGCCGGCCGGCCCGCGGAGGCGGACCTCGCCTACGGCCTGCCCGCGCTCGAGCACGGCCGGTGGTGGACCGTGGCCACCGGCGCCTTCCTGGCGCTGCGGCCGCTGGAGTACGTCCCCATCCTGGCCGGCCTGCTCCTGCTCGCCGGGTTCGCCGAGGTCCGCCTGGGCACCCGGCGCGCCGCGGTGGCGCTGGTCTCCAGCCACGTCGTGGGGGTGCTCGGCGCCGCCGGCCTGCTGGCCCTCGTCCGTGGTCATGGCTTTGGCTACGCCGACGCCCTGGCGCGCCACCTGGACGCCGGTATGTCGGCCGGTTTCCTCGGTGCCGCGGCCGCGGCGACCGTGACCCTCCACCCACCTTGGCGAGCCCGCCTGCGGTTCCTGCTCACGGCATACGTGGTGATCTCCCTGGCGCACGTCGGGGCGGTCTTCGACCTGGAGCACCTGCTGGCCGTCGGCTACGGCCTGGCCCTCGGCCCGCTGCTGCTGGGCCGGCACCCGCGCCTGACCTGGCGCCAGCTGACCCGTCGCGACTACCGGCTGCTGGCGTCGGGGCTGTTCGTCCTGGCCGCGGTCGAGGGTCTGGTCACCGCTCTCGCCCCCGGCGGCGGCCCGCTGTTCGCCACCCTGTCGGTGGAGCAGAAGCAGGAGGAGCTCGCCAACTCCGACACCCTCCTCGGCGCCGGGATCCAGGCGGTGATCTGGCTCTGGCTCGCCCGCAGCCTCTATAAGGGCCGCCGGCTCGCCTGGCGCTGGGCGGTGGGGCTGGTCGGCCTGGCGATGCTGGCCCAGGTGGTCGGGCTGGTGTACCTCGCCGTCAGGCACCTGCCGGGGTGGCCGGCCGGCCTCTACGAGCTGCTCGGCAACGGCATCGGCATGGCCGCGCTCATCGTCGGCCGGCGGGCCTTCCGCAACCCCTCGCGCCGCCGGGCCCGGCGCACCACCGGCAGCCTGCTCTCACCGGCGCACGAGGACCAGCGCGCCGCCGCGACCGCCCTGCTCCAGCAGGAGGGCACGGTCAACCGGCTGGCCTGGATGACCACCTGGCCGGAGAACCGCTGGTTCACCGACCAGCGCAGCGCCGGCTACGTCGCCTACCGCGTGCACGCCGGTGTCGCGCTGGGCCTGTGCGACCCGGTCGCGGCCCGGGAGGCCGACCGGGAGGAACTGCTGGGGGCCTTCGCCGACACCGCCCACGCGGCAGGACTCGTGCCGTGCCTGTTCACCGTGACGGCGGAGACCGCCCGCCACGCCACCGCCCACGGCTGGCACGCCCTCCAGGTCGCCGAGGAGGCGGTCATCGACCTGACCCGGCTGGAGTTCACCGGCAAGGCGTGGCAGGACGTGCGCACCGCGCTCAACCAGGCCGCCAAGCTCGGTATCGCGTTCCGCATCGGTCCGCTGTCGGAGCAGCCCCGCGGGCTGCAGCTCCAGGTCAAGGCCATCTCCAGCGAGTGGGTCGAGGACAAGGGGCTGCCGGAGATGGGGTTCACCCTCGGTGGCGTGGACGAGGCGCTCGACCCGCAGGTGCGCGTCGGGCTGGCCGTGGACGCGGACGCGACGGTGCACGGCCTCACCTCGTGGATGCCGATCCACGCCCCGGGCGGCGGGCCACCCGTCGGCTGGACGCTGGACGTGATGCGCCGGCTCCCGGGCGGCTTCCGCTACGCGATGGAGTTCCTCATCGCCTCGGCGTGCATGACCTTCCGCGAGGAGGGGGCCGGGATCGTGTCGCTGTCGGGGGCCCCGCTGGCTCGCGCGGCCGCGCCCGCCGCGGGCAAGGGCCCCGGGGTCGAGGACACCGCGCCGGGACCGGACCGCAATGCCCTCGACGGCTTCCTGGACCGGCTCGGCTCCACCCTCGAGCCCTACTACGGGTTCCGCTCGCTGCAGGCCTTCAAGACCAAGTTCCAGCCCCGCTTCGAGCCCCTCTACCTGGTCTTCCCCGACGAGGCGGCCCTGCCCCGGATCGGCCTGGCCCTGTCGCGGGCCTACCTGCCCGACGCCGGGGTGCGCGACCTGGTCACCCTTGCCCGCTCCGGCCACTGACGGCACCCGCACGCAGCGCGGCCCGCCCCGGCACGTCCGGGGCGGGCCGCAACGGGCAGCGCGAGGTCAGTGGGCCTCGGCGAGCAGCTTCTGGATCCGGCCGACACCCTCAGTGAGGTCGGCGTCGCCGAGCGCGTAGGACAGGCGCAGGTAGCCGCTGGGGCCGAACGCCTCACCCGGCACGACCGCCACCTCGACCTCCTCGAGGATCAGCTCGGCGAGCTCGACCGACGTGGTCGGCACCTTGCCGCGGATGGTCTTGCCGAGCAGGCCCTTGACGGAGGGGTAGACGTAGAACGCGCCCTGCGGCGTCGGGCACTCCACGCCGGGGATCTCGTTGAGCATCGAGACGATGGTGCGCCGGCGCCGGTCGAAGGCGACCTTCATCTCCTCGACGGCGTCCAGCGAGCCGTTGAGGGCCGCGATCGCGGCGCGCTGGGAGACGTTGGCGACGTTGGAGGTGGCGTGGGACTGCAGGTTGGTCGCGGCCTTGATGACGTCCCTGGGGCCGATCATCCAGCCCACCCGCCAGCCGGTCATCGCGTAGGTCTTGGCCACCCCGTTGAGCACGACACAGGTGTCGGCGAGCGCGGGCACCTCGACCGGCATCGACGCCGAGCGCACCCCGTCGTAGGTGAGGTGCTCGTAGATCTCGTCGGTGACGACCCAGATCCCGTGCGCCAGGGCCCACTCGCCGATCGCGCGGACCTGCTCGGGGGAGTAGACGGCGCCGGTGGGGTTGGAGGGGGAGCAGAACAGCAGCACCTTGGTCTGCGGCGTGCGCGCGGCCTCGAGCTGCTCGACGGTGACCAGGTAGCCCTGGTCCTCGCCGGCGAAGACCTCCACCGGCGTGCCCCCGGCGAGCTTGATCGCCTCGGGGTAGGTGGTCCAGTACGGCGCCGGCAGCAGCACCTCGTCGCCCGGGTCGAGCAGCGTGGCGAAGGTGTTGTAGACGGCCTGCTTGCCGCCGTTGGTGACGAGCACCTGCTCGGGGGCCACGGCATACCCGCTGTCGCGCTGGGTCTTGGCGACGATGGCCTTCTTCAGCTCGGGCAGGCCACCGGCGGGGGTGTAGCGGTGGTTCGCCGGGTCGTGGGACGCGGCGACGGCCGCCTCGACGATGTAGTCCGGCGTCGGGAAGTCCGGCTCACCGGCACCGAAGCCGATGACCGGCCGGCCCTCGGCCTTGAGCGCCTTGGCCTTGGCGTCGACCGCGAGCGTGGCGGACTCGGCGATGGAGCCGATGCGCCGGGAGATGCGACGGGCAGGGGCAGGGGTGGCTGCAGACTCGGTCACCCGGCCATCGTCCCAGACCGGCCGGATGCCGTGCAGTCGCGTCCGCGGTCCGGGCGCCCCCGGTCACGAGCACCGTTGGGGATCGGGCACAATGGTCGGGCATCACCGCGAGTTCGCGTTGGGCGTCGTCCCTCGCGTATGCTCGCCCCTTGGGTGGTTGACGACAACCATGCTCAGGCATGCCCGACACCACCCGTAGGGCAGTGGCTCAATTGGTAGAGCACCGGTCTCCAAAACCGGCGGTTGGGGGTTCGAGTCCCTCCTGCCCTGCGTCGTAGATGCCGATGACGTTCGGCGTCGGCATCCCAGCCAGGAGTGTCGGCGCCGAAGGTCACAGGTCAGCAACCGAGAAGAGGACCAGTGACGAACGTGAGCACGGCCGACACCCGCGGCTCCGGCCGCCGGCGTGGGTCTGCCCCCAAGCGCGGCAACTTCGTCACGCGCATGTTCCGCGCGGTCGCGCTCTTCATCAGCCAGATCCTCGATGAGCTGCGCAAGGTCGTCCGGCCCACGCGCCACGAGCTGCTCACCTACACCAGCGTCGTCATCGTGTTCGTCGTCGCGGTCATGCTCTACGTGTCCGTGCTCGACTTCGGGTTCGGCAAGCTGATCCTGTGGGTGTTCGGCAGCTAGCACGTCCCCGGTCGGCAGCAGCCGGCCCCGCGGCCGCCCACCGCGGCCGACCCAGAGAGTTACGGAAGTAGGTCAACAGCGTGTCCGAGCAGTGGAGCTCCGAGGCCCCGCACGAGAGCGGCGCTGACGTCGACGTCGTCGAGACGACCTCCCTCGAGGAGACCGCCACCGAGGAGACCGGCGACGCCGCCGGTGCCGAGGTGACCGCGGACGCCGGGACCACCGACACAGACACCGAGACCGCGGAGGCCGGCGAGGCCGCCCCCGCCGAGTCCGGCGACCCGGTCGAGGAGTTCAAGGCCGGCCTGCGCCGCCAGGAGGGTGACTGGTACGTCATCCACTCCTACGCCGGCTACGAGAACCGTGTGAAGGCCAACCTCGAGACCCGCGTGACCAGCCTCAACATGGAGCCCTACATCTTCCAGGTGGAGGTCCCCATGGAGGAGGTCACCGAGATCAAGAACGGCCAGCGCAAGCTGGTCCGCCGGGTCCGGATGCCCGGATACGTCCTGGTGCGCATGGACCTCACCGACGAGAGCTGGGGCGCCGTGCGCCACACCCCGGGCGTCACCGGGTTCGTCGGCCACACCCACCAGCCGGTGCCGCTGAGCCTCGACGAGGTCTTCACCATGCTGGCCCCCAACCTCGAGCCCAAGGGCGAGGCCGCCCCGGGCAAGGCCGCCGCGAAGAAGACCGCCGACGTCAAGGTCGTCGACTTCGAGGTCGGCGAGTCCGTCACCGTCATGGAGGGTCCGTTCGAGACCCTGCCTGCCACGATCTCCGAGATCAACGCCGACACCCAGAAGCTGAAGGTGCTGGTCTCGATCTTCGGCCGCGAGACGCCGGTCGAGCTGTCGTTCAACCAGGTCGCCAAGATCTGATTCGGACGACGTCCCCGGACTCCTCCGGGTGACTGCAACCGGGTCATCGCCCACGGCGTCGGCCCACACCACAAGAAAAGGACCCGAAAGACATGCCTCCCAAGAAGAAGAAGGTCACCGGCTTCATCAAGCTGCAGATCCAGGCCGGTGCCGCGACGCCCGCGCCGCCCGTGGGCCCGGCCCTCGGTCAGCACGGTGTCAACATCATGGAGTTCGTCAAGGCGTACAACGCTGCGACGGAGTCCCAGCGCGGCAACGTCATCCCGGTCGAGATCACGGTCTACGAGGACCGCTCCTTCACCTTCGTCACGAAGACCCCGCCGGCCGCCGAGCTGATCAAGAAGGCCGCCGGTGTGGCCAAGGGCTCCGGCGAGCCGCACAAGACCAAGGTCGCCAAGCTCACCGCCGACCAGGTCCGCGAGATCGCCACGCAGAAGATGGAAGACCTCAACGCCAACGACCTCGACGCCGCGAGCAAGATCATCGCCGGCACCGCCCGCTCCATGGGCATCACGGTCGAGGGCTGAACCACCCCAACCCGGTATGCCGGTGAGCTCACCTCCCTGAGGTGAGCAGGCGGCATACCGACAGTGGCAGGGCCAGGCGCTGGCCCGAGGACCACGACTCCACACGAACACCAACCACTCAGGAGCAGAAGTGAAGCGCAGCAAGTCCTACCGCGCGGCCGCCGAGAAGATCGACGCCGCGAAGCTCTACGCACCGCTCGAGGCCGTGCGTCTGGCCAAGGACACCTCCACCACCAAGTACGACGCGACCGTCGAGGTTGCCATGCGTCTGGGCGTCGACCCGCGCAAGGCCGACCAGATGGTCCGCGGCACCGTCAACCTCCCGCACGGCACCGGCAAGACGGCCCGGGTCCTGGTCTTCGCCACCGGCGAGCGTGCGGAGCAGGCGACGGCGGCCGGGGCCGACTACGTCGGTTCCGACGAGCTGCTCGACAAGGTCGCCGGCGGCTGGCTCGACTTCGACTCGGTCGTCGCCACCCCCGACCTCATGGGCAAGGTGGGTCGCCTGGGCAAGGTCCTCGGTCCCCGTGGCCTCATGCCCAACCCGAAGACCGGCACGGTGACCATGGACGTCGCCAAGGCCGTCTCGGACATCAAGGGCGGCAAGATCGAGTTCCGCGTCGACAAGCACGCCAACCTGCACTTCATCATCGGCAAGTCCTCCTTCGACGAGGCCAAGCTGGTGGAGAACTACGGTGCGGCGCTGGAGGAGATCCTCCGACTCAAGCCGTCCGCGGCGAAGGGTCGCTACATCCAGAAGGCGACGCTGACCACGACGATGGGCCCCGGCATCCCGCTGGACCCCAACCGCACCCGCAACCTGCTCGCTGAGGAAGAGGCGCAGGCCTGATTCCCCACAGCACACGACCAAGCCGCGCCGGGCTCCCCGGCGCGGCTTCGGTCGTTGTCGCCCTGGTCGCGCTCGGGCTCGGCGCCTGCACCAACGACCAGGCGGCGGCGCCCCGACCCTCCGTCGGCCAGACCGTCGCGGCCGGCCCGCTGTTCGGCGCCATGGTCAAGCGGATCGAGTCGCAGCGCACGGTGCACTTCAGCAGCCAGGGGCCGACCGGCACCGGCCAGGGCGACATCGTCCTGCAGGGCTCGGACTCCCGGCTGTCCTTCTCCGGGGACCAGAACGGCGAGAGCACCGAGCTGCGCGTCTTCGGCGACGCGGTCTACATCTCCGACCACTCCCAGCCGGGCCGCTCCTGGCTGCGTCTGTCGGCCAAGGGGGGCGACCAGCTCTCGGCGATGATGGCTCCCGTCGTCGCCGTGATCACCGCCTCGCTCAACCCGGCCAACCAGGTGCGGCTCTACGCCGACGCCCCGCCGTTCACCACGGTGGGCAGCGAGCGGATCGGCGACACGGACACTACACACTACAAGGGCAGCATCCAGGCCTCCAGCATGCTCCAGCTGCTCCCGCCGCAGGTGCAGACCCTGGTCAAGGACCGTCTCACCGGCACCGTCGCGATCGAGGTGTGGATCGACGGCGACGGCCTGCCGGTCCGCATCCGCTCCGCCAAGCCGGGGGAGGAGGCCACGGTCACCACCTACAAGGGGTGGGGGCAGGACGTGGACGTCGTCCGCCCGCCGGCGTCACAGGTCGCCGACCCGCCCCGCCTGCCCGCCGCGCCGAGCCCGTCCTCGGGCCAGTAGCCGGTCAGGCGCCCCGCGGTCGCCCCACGCGCCCGTGGTTATGCTCGACGGCAGGATCGGGCCCCGCCCGAACTGCCGGGCCGGGCGACCGACGACGCCAAGCCCCACCGACCTCATCAGGGGGATGAGATGAAGAAGCTGCTCACGGTCCTCGCCGGCGCCGCGGTCCTCGCGACCGGCGCCTGCGGCACCAGCGACTCCAAGGGGACGGCCGCGCATTCGGCTGCCCCGCCGAAGGCGGGCACGGTGGTCCAGGCCGCCTCGTTCACCCCGCGCCTGCAGGCGGCGATGAAGAACGCCCGGACGATGCACCTGACGATGAACGTCACCACGGGCAGCGTCCCCGGGGTCTCCGGTGAGGGAGACGTCTCGATGGTCGACGGGGTCTCGGAGCACCTGACCATGAAGGCCGGCCAGATGCCGATGGAGATCGTCTTCAAGGACCAGGCGATCTACCTGAAGTCCAGCGCCATGCCGGTCGGCGGCAAGTGGATCGTGGCCCGCGAGGGTGGCACCGACGCGCTCTCGAAGCAGATGGCGCCGATGTTCGCGCAGATCAAGCAGATGCGGCCCGACCAGCAGGTGACCAACTACGCGGTGGCCGACCAGAAGGTCGTCGGCCAGGAGACCGTGGACGGCGTCGCCACGACCCACTACACCTCCTCTCCCTCGGCGGCGGCGATCACCAAGTCGCTCAGCCCCTCACTGGCGGCAACCCTGTCCGGCAAGGACCTGACCGACATCAAGGTCGACCTGTGGGTGGACGCCCAGGACCACCCGCGCAAGGTGGTCAGCTCGATGAAGCTCAAGGGCCAGCCGATCGAGACGACCCTGGAGCTGTCGAAGTTCGGCGAGCCGGTCACCATCACCGCACCGCCGGCGGCACAGACGACCACGGCCCCGCAGTGACCCTCGCGACGCGCGCGGCCTGAGGGTCGCCCGTTCGGTCCGACCCCGGTCGGCCGAACGGGCCGACCTGCGGCGACGGCCTGCCTGCACCGGACGTGCCTTCCTACCGTTGGAGCGGTCGGGAGGCACGTCCGTCTGTCGGGGGAGTGGTCATGGTTCGTCGGTTCAGCGTGGCGGTCGTCCTCGGGGCGACCCTGATGACGTCCGGGTGCGGCGTCGTGGCGGTGGCCGGGATGGCCGGCCACGCCCCGGCTCAGGTGACCTCCTCCGCCTCGGTCCGGCAGGCGTCGGGGGCGACCGGGCTCGACGCAGCCGAGCTGGACCGCCGGGTCAGCGCGGCGTTGCGGGGCAAGCACACCGTGCACGTGGTGTTCCGGGCCAGTGGCCTGTCCGCCTCGGGAGACATCGCGGAGGGCAGCCGGATCTCCGGGCACCTCACGGTCGCCACCGGGGGGACGTCGGTCGAGGTCATCCTCATCGGGGGCCGGGCCTGGCTGCGCTCACCACGGCTGGCCGCGGGCCGGTGGGTGGCTGCGCGCTCGGGCGGGACCGACCCGATCAGCCGGTCCATGCAGCCGGCGTTCGACCAGATCGCCGCCCTGGCGCCGGGCCGTCCGGTCCACCGGCAGCTGGCCGGGCCCGTGACGAAGGGGCGGAAGGCGAGGCTGGCGGACGGGACCGTCCTCACCGAGTACGTCGCCCACCCCAGCGTGCAGGACGTGCTGGAGACCATGCCCAAGCAGCAGGCGAACGAGCTGCGCACCCGCGAGATCACCGGTGTGGCGGTGCACCTGTGGGTCGACGCCAGGTTCGTGCCGCGGCGCATGACCAGCACGCTGACCGTGAGCGGCCACCCCGTGCAGGTCAGCTACGAGCTCTCGCGGTGGGGAGCGCCGGTCACGATCGTCGCCCCAGCGGGGGCCGTGACCCTCACCCGGGGTGCCGGCGCCTGAGCCCGCCGCAGGAGCGCCCCGTTTTGACCTCGGTGCCCATCGGCCCGTACTCTTGCCGCGACCAAAGACCGCCGGTTGTCCTCGCGCATCAGCGTGAAGACCGAAGGTTCCGCAGCACAGCGGGCGACCAGCGCAGGCCACGCACGTGAACGGCATGCACGGGTTTCGCGCCCTTGTCTGCAGTGAGCCCCCGCGTCCTGCGCTGGGGGCTTTTCTCGTGTGTGGGGGCTTCGCCGGCATTCACCCGGAAGGAGGCCCGCATGGCAAAGCCCGAGAAGTCGGCAGCCATCGCCGAGCTGACGGACAAGTTCCGCAGCTCGGGTGCGGCCGTGCTGACGGAGTACCGCGGCCTGACCGTGTCGCAGCTGACCCAGCTGCGGAGCTCCCTGCGTGAGCACGCCAGCTACGCCGTGGTGAAGAACACGCTGACCCAGATCGCTGCCAAGGAAGCCGGTGTGACGGCTTTCGACGGCCAGCTCACGGGCCCCTCGGCGATCGCCTTCATCACCGGTGACCCGGTGGAGGCGGCCAAGGGCCTGCGTGACTTCGCCAAGGCCAACCCCCTCCTCGTCATCAAGGGCGGCGTGCTTGACGGCAAGTCGCTGACCGCTGACGAGATCAAGAAGCTCGCGGACCTCGAGTCCCGCGAGGTTCTCCTGGCCAAGCTGGCGGGCGCCATGAACGCCTCGCTCAGCAAGGCTGTCTACCTCTTCGCCGCTCCTTTGTCGCAGACGGCCCGCGTGGTCGACGCCCTGCGCGCGAAGGTCGAGGCGGAGGGTCCCGTGGCGACCGAGGCTCCGGCCGAGGCTGCTGCGGACGAGGCCGCCGAGGCCAGCACCGAAGACGTCGCCGCGGGTGGCGACGAGAGCTGAGCCGGGTTCACCCCCGCGCATCAGCTCGATCCACAACCAACGCCACTCACGGCATAAGTAGGAAGGAACGCCATCATGGCGAAGCTCAGCACTGACGAGCTGCTCGAGGCTTTCAAGGAGATGACGCTGATCGAGCTCTCCGAGTTCGTGAAGCAGTTCGAGGACACCTTCGGCGTCACCGCCGCTGCTCCGGTCGCCGTTGCGGCTGCCCCCGCTGCGGGCGGCGCCGGCGGCGAGGCCGCCGCTGAGGAGAAGGACGAGTTCGACGTCATCCTCGACGCGGCCGGCGACAAGAAGATCCAGGTCATCAAGGAGGTGCGCGCCCTCACGAACCTCGGCCTGAAGGAGGCCAAGGACCTCGTTGACGGCGCCCCGAAGCCGATCCTGGAGAAGGTCAACAAGGAGGCCGCTGACAAGGCCAAGGCTGCCCTCGAGGGCGCTGGCGCCACCGTCACCCTCAAGTGAGCTGATCCCGGCGCCACGGCGTCGGGGCCCTCGCTGCACAACGGCGGGACAGACCTGGTCTGTCCCGCCGTTGTCGTGTCCGGACCCGGTTCAGGCAAGCTCCGTGAGGCCCGAGTTACGGGTGGGACACGGTGACGTCGGCCATACGATTTGCCCCTTTCCATGTTGCGGGAATTCCGGAACACTCCAGCCTTGACCCAGGGGGCGCGGCGGCCGTCGCCGCGCGCTACCCGCGCGTAACCTGCACCGCGCTGTGTCGTTAACGTGTCGACCCGCTCACAAAGGGCGACGCCTCTGGGTGCCGATCGGGAAGAGGTGAGGCAGTGGGCGTTGAGATCAAGGTCGAAGGGCTGACCAAGAGGTTCGGCTCGCAGACGATCTGGAACGACGTCACGCTGACGCTGCCGGCGGGCGAGATCTCGGTGATGCTCGGCCCCTCCGGCACCGGCAAGTCCGTGTTCCTCAAGACCCTGGTGGGCCTGCTCAAGCCCGACGCCGGCTCCATCTGGATCAACGGCAAGGACCTCACCCGGCTGCGCGAGCACGACCTCTACGAGGTCCGCAAGCTCTTCGGCGTCCTGTTCCAGGACGGCGCCCTCTTCGGCTCGATGAACCTCTACGACAACGTCGCCTTCCCGCTGCGCGAGCACACCAAGAAGAGCGAGTCCGAGATCAAGCGGATCGTCACGGAGAAGATGGACCTCGTCGGTCTCTCCGGGGCCGAGGGCAAGCTCCCCGGCGAGATCTCGGGCGGGATGCGCAAGCGGGCCGGGCTGGCCCGAGCCCTGGTGCTCGACCCCGAGATCCTGCTCATCGACGAGCCGGACTCCGGACTGGACCCGGTGCGCACGTCCTACATCAACCAGCTCTTCATCGACCTCAACGCCCAGATCGACGCGACGTTCCTCATCGTCACCCACGACATCAACACGGCGCGGACGGTGCCCGACAACATCGGCCTGCTCTACCACAAGCACCTCGCCATGTTCGGCCCGCGCGAGATGCTCCTCTCCAGCGAGGAGCCGGTAGTCCGCCAGTTCCTCAACGCCCAGACGATCGGCCCCATCGGCATGTCCGAGGAGAAGGACGCCGACGAGCTGGCGCAGGAGCAGGGCCAGGAGCTGCCCCCGCTGCCGCCGATCGCCCTCCAGCTCCAGACGAGCGACGGCACCCCCCGCCGCGCCGAGCGCCCCGCCGGCGAGTGGTGCCGCGAGAACGGCGTGGTGCCACCGCCGGGGTCGTTCATGTCCAAGAACGCCGGCGTGCCCGGCGTCAGCCAGCGCGCCGAGGCCGCAGAGCCCGAGCGGGCCGTCTCGTGAGCAACCCGGTCACCGGCGCGCTCAGGCAGAGCGGCTCGCTGTTCGCCCTCGCGCTCGACGTGCTGCGGGCGCTGCCGCGGAGGCCGTTCCAGGGCAAGGAGTTCATCCAGCAGTCCTGGTTCATCGCGAGCGTGACCATCCTGCCCACGGCCCTCGTCTCCATCCCGTTCGGTGCGGTCATCGCCCTCCAGCTCGGCACCCTCACCCGCCAGCTCGGGGCGCAGTCCTACACCGGTGCCGCGAGCGTCCTGGCCGTCATCCGCGAGGCCTCCCCGATCGTCACCGCGCTGCTCATCGCCGGCGCCGGCGGCTCGGCGATCTGCGCCGACCTGGGCTCGCGCAAGATCCGCGAGGAGATCGACGCGATGGAGGTGCTGGGCATCAGCCCCATCCAGCGGCTGGTCGTGCCCCGCGTCCTCGCCGCGATGCTCGTCTCCGTGCTGCTCAACGGGCTCGTGTCCGTCGTCGGCGTCTGCGGCGGCTACTTCTTCAACGTCATCATCCAGGGCGGCACCCCCGGTGCCTACATCGCCTCGTTCACGGCGCTGGCCCAGCTGCCGGACCTGTGGACCGGTGAGATCAAGGCCCTGATCTTCGGCGCGATCGCCGCGATCGTCGCCTCCTACAAGGGACTCACCGCCGGCGGTGGCCCCAAGGGCGTGGGCGACGCGGTCAACCAGAGCGTCGTCATCACCTTCATGTTGCTGTTCGTCGTGAACTTCGTGGCGACGGCGGTCTACTTCCAAGTCGTTCCCCAGAAGATCTGAGCGAGGTGAGTCGATGAGCAAGCTGGCAGACCTCGCGGGCCGCCCGGCAGCGGCCCTGGACGACCTGGGCGGGCAGCTGCGCTTCTACGTGCGGTCCCTGGCGTGGAGCGGTCGCACGCTCACGCGGTACAAGAAGGAGGTCGTGCGCCTCCTGGCCGAGGTCAGCCTCGGCACCGGCGCCCTCTCGGTCATCGGCGGCACCGTCGGCGTGATCGCCTTCCTGGCCTTCTTCACCGGCACCGAGGTCGGTCTGCAGGGCTACTCGTCCCTGAACCAGCTCGGCACCGGGGCGTTCACCGGCTTCATCTCGGCCTACCTCAACACGCGTGAGATCGCGCCGCTGGTCGCCGGCCTCGCGCTGGCGGCCACCGTCGGCTGTGGCTTCACCGCCCAGCTCGGCGCCATGCGGATCAGCGAGGAGGTCGACGCCCTCGAGGTGATGGGCATCCCCAGCCTGCCGTTCCTGGTGACGACCCGCATGATCGCGGGCTTCGTGGCCTGCCTGCCGCTCTACGTGCTGGGGCTGCTGTCCTCGTACGCGGCGACCCGGTTCATCACCACCAGCTACTTCGGCCAGTCCAAGGGCACCTACGACCACTACTTCCACCTCTTCCTGCCCCCGGTGGACGTGTTCTGGTCCTTCGTCAAGGTGATGGTCTTCGCGGTCGTGATCATCCTGATCCACTGCTACTACGGCTACACCGCGTCCGGCGGCCCGGCCGGCGTCGGCGTGGCCGTCGGCAAGGCGGTCAGGACCTCGATCGTGGCGATCAACATCGTCGACTTCTTCTTCAGCCTGGCCGTCTGGGGCGCCACGACGACTGTGCGGATAGCGGGTTGACGACGTTGAGCGAACAGCGTTCCGGGGTCATGTCCCGCCTCAGCAACCACGCCTACGGCGCGGCGTTCCTCGCCGTGCTGGCGCTGCTGGTGGGGCTGTCCGTGGCCTCCTTCCAGAAGAAGTTCACCCCCGTGGTCATGGTCAACCTGCTGACCGACCACATCGGCAACCAGCTCCAGGCGTCCTCCGACGTCAAGATCCGTGGCCTGATCGTCGGCGAGGTCCGTGACATCACGACGACCGGCAGGGGAGCGCGCATCCAGCTGGCGCTCCAGCCGGACCAGGTGGACCAGATCCCGGCCAACGTCGGCGCCCGGCTCCTGCCCAAGACGCTCTTCGGCGAGCGCTACGTCGACCTCGTGCCGCCGGAGCAGGCGTCCGCCTCGCACATCCAGGCGGGCGACACGATCGGCCAGGACAAGACCAAGGTGGCCATCGAGCTCGAGCAGGTCTTCGACAACCTGCTGCCGCTGCTGCGCACGGTCAAGCCCGAGAAGCTGTCGGCGACGCTCAACGCCCTCGCGACGGCCCTCGACGGCCGTGGCCAGCGGCTCGGGGAGAACCTCGTCATGGTCGACAGCTACTTCAAGCAGATCAACCCCAAGATGCCGACCATCCAGGCCGACATCAGCGGGCTGGCCGACCTGGCCTCGACCTACGCGGACGCGGCGCCGGACCTGTTGCGCATGCTGAAGTCCCTGATCACGACCAACACCACGATCGTGCAGAAGAAGGACTCCCTCGCCGGCTTCCTGGCCGGGACCGCAGGGTTCGCCAACACGACGACCCGCTTCCTGGAGACCAACGGCGACCGGATCATCCAGGTCGGCACCGTCCAGCGCCCGACCCTGGCCACGTTCGCCCGGTACTCGCCCATCTACCCCTGCTTCGCGCAGGGCCTGTCCCACTGGGTCCCCAACATCAACCAGGCATTCAGCAACCACTCCTTCCACATCACCCTCGAGGTCGTGAAGCCACGCAACGCCTACCAACCCGGTGAGGAACCGGCGTGGCGGGACAACCGCGGACCGGGCTGCCTCGGCCTGCCCGACCCGCACCAGTCGCAGGCCAACCCCCGGCCCGGGACGAAGTTCGACGACGGCACCGCGGGTCCGGGCAACTCGGCCCAGAGCGCCTTCCCCGGCGCTGCCGCCGACGCCCTGCCGTCCTACTTCGACGGGTCCTCCGGGGTCGGCATCACCAACGCCGACTCCGGCCTGGCCGGCACGGCCGCGGAGCAGCAGGTCATCGCGGGGCTGCTGACGCCCCTGGACCAGGGTCGCCCGTCGGCGATCACCGCGCTGCTCGCGGGGCCCCTGCTGCGTGGAACGGTGGTGAGCCAGCAGTGAAGACCACCTCGAGCCTGGTGAAGCTCATCATCTTCGCCACGGTGACGCTGCTCGCCTTCGGCACCCTCGCCGCGACGATCGCCAACTTCCAGCTCGGCGGCACCTCCACCTACCGGGCCGTCTTCCAGGACGTGACCGGGGTCGTGCCGGGGCAGGACGTGCGCATCGCCGGCGTCCGCGTCGGCGAGATCAAGGACGTCAAGGTCAACAGCAACCGGACCACGGCCCTGGTCAGCTTCACGGTCGACAAGACCAGCGTCCTGACCCAGGGCACCCGGGCCACGATCAAGTACCGCAACCTGGTGGGCGAGCGCTACCTCGCCCTCACCCAGGGCGTTGGCGGAGCCAGCCCGCTGGCCGACGGTGACCTGATCCCGCTCAGCCGCACCCAGTCGGCCCTGGACCTGACCGTCCTGTTCAACGGGTTCAAGCCGTTGTTCGCGGCGCTCTCGCCCAAGGACGTCAACGAGCTCTCCGGCGAGATCATCTCGGTCCTCCAGGGCGAGGGCGGCAGCATCAACTCCCTGCTCGCGCACACCGCGTCGCTGACCTCCTCCCTCGCCGACCGCGACCAGGTCATCGGCCGGACGATCACCAACCTCAACACGGTGCTGTCCACCGTCGACGAGCACGACAAGGCCCTCGGGGAGCTGCTCGACCAGCTGCAGCGGTTCGTCTCCGGCCTCGCCGCCGACCGCACGGCCATCGGGGCGTCGCTGACGAACATCAACGACCTGGCGGGCTCCACCGCGGGCCTGCTGAAGGTGGCCCGTCAGCCGATCCGCTCCGACATCGCGAACCTCAACTCGCTCGCGGCCACGCTCAACAAGCCCGCGAACACCGCCACCTTCGAGAAGTTCATGACCACGACGCCAGGCAAGCTCGAGACGATCACCCGGACCGCGACCTACGGATCCTGGTTCAACTTCTACCTGTGCCGGTTCAACGGCAAGGTGGCGTTGCCGACCGGCGCCGTCATCAGCCCGTCCTACGCCGTCACCGCCGCGAGGTGCTCATGAGCATCCCCTTCCGGGAGCGCAACCCCGTCCCGATCGGCGCAGCCGGCCTCGCGTTCTTCGCGGTGCTGCTGGTCCTCGCCTTCAACGCCCAGAACCTCCCGATCATCGGCGGGGGCGACACCTACCACGCCGCCTTCACCGAGGCGGGTGGCATCAAGAAGGACGACGACGTCCGGATCGCCGGCGTGAAGGTCGGCAAGGTCACCGGTGTGGACCTCGAGGGGGCGCACGTCCGGGTCGACTTCAAGATCACCGAGCCGGCCGCGTTCGGCCCCCAGACCGGGGCGTCGGTGCGGATGAAGACCGTGCTCGGCCAGAAGTACCTCGCCCTGGACCCCAAGGGCCCGGGCCAGATGAAGGCCGACTCGGAGATCCCGCTGGACCGGACTGTCTCCTCCTACGACGTGGTCGACGCCTTCACCGACCTGGCCACGACGTCGGAGCGCATCGACACCGGCCAGCTCGCGCGGTCGCTGAACGTCATGGCCGACACGTTCAAGGACAGCCCGGAGAGCGTCAAGGCTGCGCTCGACGGCCTCGGCCGGCTCTCGCGGACCGTGGCCTCGCGGGACACCGAGCTGAAGACCCTGCTGGCGCACGCCAACTCGGTCAGCGGCACGGTCGCGGCCCGAAACCAGTCCACCGCCAAGCTGATCAAGGACGCCGACCTGCTGATGGCAGAGCTCAACGCGCGCCGCGAGGCGATCCACACCCTGTTCACGAACACCTCGTCCCTGGCCCAGCAGCTGACGCTGCTCGTCCGCGAGAACCGGGCCCAGCTCAAGCCCGCCCTGGACCAGCTCAACCAGGTCCTCGCCGTGCTGCAGAAGCATGAGAAGGACCTGGACCGGACCATCAAGCTGATGGCGCCGTTCACGCGGGTGTTCGCCAACACCCTGGGCACCGGCCGGTGGTTCGACACCTACGTCGCCAACCTGACCGTCCCGGTGGGGGTGGTCAAGCCGTGAGCGACCCGATCCGCACCGGTCACCCCGGCCACCCCGAGCCCCTCGAGCCGGCCGGGTCCGGCATCCACCCCGGGGCAGCCACGCGCCCCGAGTCCGCGGTGGGCACCGAGGCCGCGGAGCAGACCGAGGTGATGCCCGACCTCGACGAGCGGGTCTTCGGCTCCACCAGCGAGCCCGCACCGGAGGCGGCGGCAGCGTCCGCACCCCGACCGCGGCGCCCTCGGCGTCAGGCCCCCGTGGTCGGTCGCGGCGCGAAGGTCATCGCCGTGGCCGCCGTCCTGGCCCTCGTCGCCGCCACCATCGTGCTCTGGCCCAAGGCCGACACCATCTCCGTGACCGGTGACTTCACCCGCGCGGTCGGCCTCTACCCGGGCTCGGACGTGCGCATCCTCGGCGTCCGCGTCGGCACCGTGCGCTCGGTCCAGCCCGAGGGCGACCACGTCAAGGTCACCTTCGACTACGACGCCAAGTACAAGGTGCCGGCCGACGCGAAGGCCGCCGTCGTGGCACCGTCGCTGGTCAGCGACCGCTACGTCCAGCTGTTGCCGGCCTACACCGGTGGCCCCGTGATGAAGAGCGGCGCCACGATCGGCCTTGACCACACTGCCGTCCCTGTGGAGCTCGACCGGATCTCGCAGAGCATGGACGACCTGCTGGTGGCCCTCGGCCCGCAGGGGGCCAACAAGAACGGCGCGCTGTCCAACCTGCTCGACACCGGCGCCCGCAACCTCAAGGGCGAGGGCGGCAAGATCCACGACACCAACCACGACCTGTCCCTGGCGGTGGCTTCCCTCTCCGGCGGCCGGGACGACCTGTTCTCGACGGTGAAGAACCTCCAGTCCTTCACCAGCATGCTGGCCACCAACGACACCCAGGTCCGGCGGCTCAACACGGACCTGGCCAACGTGTCCGACCAGCTGGCGGGGGAGCGGGGTGACCTGGCAGCAGCCCTGAAGAACCTCGCGGTGGCCCTGTCCGAGACCTCGTCCTTCGTCCACGACAACCGGGCGATCCTCAAGGCGGACGTCGGCCAGCTCACCTCGGTGTCGAGCACGGTGGCCAGGCAGCGCAACGCCCTGGCCGAGACACTGGACAACGCCCCGGTGGCGATCAGCAACCTGCAGAACGCCTACAACCCGGCCTCCGGCACGCTGGACACGCGCAACAACGCCGAGCAGCTGAAGGACCCGGCGCTCCTGCTGTGCGCCTTGGTGACCGGTCCGACCGGGACGGGCAACACGAACCTGTGCAGCACGATCCAGAAGCTGCTCAAGGTGCCGTCCCTGCCCGGTGGTGCCGGGCTGCCGCTCAACCTGCTCTCGGCGGTGCCCACCGACCCGGCCCTCACCTCCGGTGGGGCAGCCGGTGCCGGGGGTGCGAGCCAGCCCGCGGCGGACGTCCGCGGTGCCGACCCGACGCTCGGGGGACTTCTGGGAGGCACGCGATGACGCGCGATACCCGTCTGGTGGGCAGGGCAGGAGACCGTATGCCGTGGCGCGCGGCTGCGCGCCTGGCCCGCACCGGGGTGGCCCTGCTCGCGGTCGGCTCGCTGGCCGCCTGTCAGGGCGCCTACGACCTGCCGCTGCCCGGTGGCGCCGCCCGCGGCGGCGACGTCTACCACGTCACGGCCGAGTTCGCCGACGTCCTCGACCTGGTCCCGCAGTCCGCGGTCAAGGTCAACGAGGTGACGGTCGGCGCGGTCGAGAAGGTCGAGCTCAACGGGTGGACCGCCCGTGTGACGCTGCGCCTGCCGAGGTCGGTCAAGCTGCCCGACAACGCCGTGGCCGAGCTGCACCAGACCTCGCTGCTGGGCGAGAAGTACGTCTCGCTGGCCCCGCCGTCGGACACCACCCCGGTGGGTTCGCTCTCGGACGGCGACAACATCCCCCTCGGCCGCACGGGGCGCAACCCCGAGGTCGAGGAGGTCCTCAGCGCCATGTCCCTCCTGCTCAACGGCGGCGGCGTGGCCCAGCTGAAGATCATCGAGACCGAGCTGAACAAGGCGATGAACGGCAACGAGGGGCAGATCCGCGACGTCGTCACCCAGCTCGACACCTTCGTCAGCGGCCTGGACAAGCAGAAGTCCGAGATCATCCGGGCGATCGAGGGGATCGACCGGCTCTCGGCGCGGCTGGCGGCCCGCAAGGACGACCTCGCCAGGGCCGTCGAGACCCTGCCCCGGGGCCTGAAGGTCCTGGCCGACCAGCGCAAGCAGCTGACCACGATGCTGGAGTCCCTGAGCCGCCTCGGCGCGGTGGGCACCAGGGTCATCAACGCCTCGCAGGACGACACCGTCGCCAACCTCAAGGCGCTCAGCCCCGTGCTGTCCCAGCTCAACAAGGCCGGTGACGACCTGCCCAAGTCGCTCCAGCTGCTGCTGACCTACCCGTTCCCGGACGAGGCGGTCAACACCATGCGCGGCGACTACACCAATCTCTACGCGACGGCTGACCTCAACCTCAAGGGCATCTCGGGCAACCTCGGGCTGCCGAAGGTGCCACTGCCCGGTGGAGGCCCCTCGGTGCCGAAGCTGCCGCTGCCGTCGGTGCCGAAGGTCCCGGTCCCGTCGCTGTCCCTGCCGTTGCCCGGCTCCAGCCCGGGGACGCCGTCGCCCAGCTCGAGCTCCTCGTCCTGCTCGCTCCTGCTCTGCCTGGGGGCCGGCCAGGGCGCGACGGCCTCGGACGAGCCCTCGTGGCTGACGCTGTTCCAGACCGGAGGTGCGGCGTGATCCGGCGCTCGACCAAGATCCAGCTGGCGGTCTTCGCCGCCATCACGCTGGTGACCGTGTCCATCCTGTCGGCCCGCTTCGTCGGGCTCACCGACAAGCTGATGGGCGGCAGCTACCTCGTCTCGGCCGACTTCGCCGACTCCGGTGGCATCTTCACCGGAGCGGAGGTCACCTACCGCGGGGTCACCGTCGGCAAGGTCGAGAAGCTGCGCCTGACCAAGGACGGGGTGCTGGTCGACATGCGCCTCGACCGTGGCACGGAGGTCCCCAAGGACACCCTGGCCGTGGTCGAGAACCGCTCCGCCGTCGGTGAGCAGTACCTCGACCTCCAGCCGCGCCACACCGGTGGGCCCTACCTCGACGCCGGCGCCGTGGTCCCGCGCACCGACACGCGCACGCCGCTGCGGGTCGACAACCTGCTGCTCCACCTGGACAACACGGTGAAGTCGGTGGACCGCAAGCAGCTCGCCACCGTCGTCGACGAGCTCGGCACGGCGTTCGGCGGCAGCGGGGCCGACCTGCAGCGGCTGCTCGACTCCGGTGACGCGCTCACCCGCTCAGCCACCCGCGCGCTGCCCGAGACCAAGAAGCTGATCGACGACGGCCGGATCGTGCTGGACACCCAGAAGGCCAGCTCCGGGGACATCAAGGACTTCATCGGCAACTTCGCCGACCTGTCCGACACGCTGCGCACCAGCGACCCGGACCTGCGCCTCGTCCTGGACCGCGGCGTCGTCGCCTCCAGGGAGCTCGACGGCCTGATCAAGGACAACCAGACGCCCCTGGCGACGCTGCTGTCCAACTTCGTCACGATCGGCCAGGTCACGACGTCCCGGATCGACGGCATCCAGCAGATGCTGGTCACCTACCCGGACGTGGTCGCCGGCGGCTACACCGTCGTCCCCGGTGACGGCACCGCGCACTTCGGCCTCGTCCTCAACGCGGACAACCCCCCGGGGTGCACCCAGGGCTATGGCGGCACCCACCGGATCGGCCCGGACCAGACGACCAACCTGCCCCCGCTGAACACCGGCGCACGGTGCACCCTGCCGCGGGGCTCGGCCTCCCTGGTCCGCGGCGCGCAGAACGCACCGTCGCCCTCGAGCGCCTCCGGGTCCTCCTACCCGATGGCCTACGACGGGCTCCCGGTGCCGCTCGGCAACGCCTCGATGATGAAGCAGAGTGACCTTCCCAACGTGGCCTCCCCCTTGCCGCCGGCCGGTGCCGGTGGGGTAGACACGTGGCTGTGGATGATGCAGAGCGCAGCGCGATGACCCCCTCGCTTCCCGGCCGCGCCCGGGTGGCGCGGGTCTCCTCGGCGTCGCCCCGCGTGCTCGCGGCGGTGGCGGCGGTCATCCTGCTGCTCGCCGGGGCCGTCGGCTGGTTCGAGGGCCGGGGCTACTTCACCGAGCAGGCCCAGGAGGACTCCTCCGCCGCGGCACTTGCCGCGGGACGGCAGCTCGCGGTGAACTTCGTGACGATGGACTACCGGCACTTCGACGACTACGGCAAGCAGGTGCTCTCCGGGGCCGGGGGCTCCTTCCGGTCCGACTACTCCGCCCGGCTGAACGACCTGCGCAAGGTCGTCGTGGACAACAAGACCGTCTCCTCGGTGCGGCAGGCCGAGGCCGCCGTGGTGTCGGCCGACTCGGACTCGGCCCGGGTCATCGTCGGCGTCGTCGCCCCCACGAGCAACGCCTCGACACCCCAGCCCGTGGACAAGACCTACCGGTTGCGGCTCGACCTCGAGCGCAGCGGCTCCTCCTGGAAGGTGATCAACCTTGACTTCGTCGGCTAACCGACCGACCCGGCGCAAGGTCGCCGGCGAGCGGGGCCGGCAGCGCAGCACCGCCCCCACCCGCGAGGAGGTCGTCCTTCCGGCCGGTGCTCCCGCGCGCACGGCGGCCACCCCGGCCAGTCCTGCCACCTCCGCCGCGACCCCCACGACCTCCTCGGACACACCCGTCGCTGCCGCCTCGCCGTCCACGCCGGCCCCCGACCCGTCGCCGGCTCGCGCCCGGGTGATCCCGCCCCGGGACGCAGCCCCGGTCAAGGAGACGGACCGTCGGCCGGCGCCGGGCTGGGCCCGTCCTGCCGCCTGGGGTGCCCTGGCTCTGGCCCTCGTCGCCCTGGTCGTCTCCCTGCTGCTGTGGGTGGAGGCCGGGCGCGCCGCCGACCGCAGCAACGGCACCCGCGCGGCCACCTCGGCCGCCCGCACCGCGGTCGAGTCGATGCTCAGCTACGACTACAAGACCTTCGACGAGCACACCAAGGCGGTCGACGCGCTGCTCACCGGCTCCTTCCGGGCCGAGTTCGACAAGGGCACCACCGAGAGCGTCAAGCCCCTCGCGGTCCAGAACCAGGCGGTCGTCCAGGCGCGGGCCGGCGAGGTCGGCGTGATGAGCGCGAGCGACAACACGGTGCGCGTGCTGGCCTTCGTCAACCAGTCGACCACCTCGGCCAAGCTGGACCGGCCGCAGGTCGACCAGAACCGCGTGATCCTCACGATGACCAAGGTGGAGGGCCGCTGGCTCGTCTCCAAGGTCGAGGCCTTCTGAGGGCAGGGGAGCAGATTCCCGCCCATTCATCTTGACGCCGGGGTCGCCGACCGCCATTCTCGGTGCACGCCATGCCGCTGTTGAGTCGGGCTCCGGTGGCGGGTTGGTCATTGCGCCTTCTTGCAGGTATGCTGTCGCTTTGCGCTGCCTTGTGTCTCGACCCGTCTCCTCCGCCGCAGCTTGCGCTGTGACACCGGCTGAGTGGATCCGGGGCCAAGGGTGTGCGCTGACTTCACATCAGAAGGCCCGTGGAAGGACCATCCTTGGCTGCCTCGCGCAACGCGACCCAGACTGTGTCCACTGCTCGTACGGCTTCCGGCCGTCTCTCTTTCGCGAAGATCCGCGAACCCCTGGAAGTTCCTGACCTACTCGCCCTCCAGACGGAGAGCTTCGACTGGCTGCTCGGCAACGAGCGCTGGCAGGCTCGGGTGGCGCAGGCCAAGGCTTCCAGCAGGGGAGACGTCCCGGACAAGTCCGGGCTCGAAGAGATCTTCGAGGAGATCTCGCCCATCGAAGACTTCTCCGGCTCCATGTCGTTGAGCTTCCGCGACCACCGCTTCGAGGAGCAGAAGTACTCCATCGAGGAGTGCAAGGAGCGGGACATGACCTACTCCGCGCCGCTCTTCGTGACCGCGGAGTTCATGAACACCACCACTGGCGAGATCAAGAGCCAGACGGTCTTCATGGGTGACTTCCCGCTCATGACCGAGCGCGGCACGTTCGTCATCAACGGCACCGAGCGCGTCGTCGTCTCCCAGCTGGTCCGCAGCCCGGGCGTCTACTTCGAGCGCACCCCCGACAAGACCTCCGACAAGGACGTCTACACCGCCAAGGTCATCCCCAGCCGGGGTGCGTGGCTGGAGTTCGAGATCGACAAGCGCGACATGGTGGGCGTGCGCGTCGACCGCAAGCGCAAGCAGTCCGTGACCGTGCTGCTCAAGGCCCTTGGCTGGACCGAGGCCCAGATCCTCGAGGAGTTCGGCGACTTCGAGTCGATGCGCCAGACCCTGGAGAAGGACCACACGGCCGGCCAGGACGACGCGCTGCTCGACATCTACCGCAAGCTGCGCCCGGGTGAGCCCCCGACGCGTGAGGCTGCCCAGACGCTTCTGGACAACCTCTACTTCAACCCCAAGCGCTACGACCTGGCCAAGGTCGGTCGCTACAAGATCAACAAGAAGCTCGGTCTCGAGGAGCCGCTCGACGCCTCGGTGCTGTCCATCGAGGACATCGTCGCGACGATCAAGTTCCTCGTCACCCTCCACGCCGGCAACGCGACCATGAAGGGTCACCGCGACGGCAAGGAGGTCGACCTGCGCGTCGAGGTCGACGACATCGACCACTTCGGCAACCGCCGCCTGCGCAACGTCGGCGAGCTCATCCAGAACCAGGTCCGCACCGGCCTGTCCCGCATGGAGCGCGTCGTCCGCGAGCGCATGACCACGCAGGACGTCGAGGCCATCACGCCGCAGACCCTGATCAACATCCGGCCGGTCGTCGCCTCCATCAAGGAGTTCTTCGGCACCAGCCAGCTGTCGCAGTTCATGGACCAGAACAACCCGCTCGCGGGCCTGACCCACAAGCGCCGCCTGTCGGCGCTGGGCCCCGGTGGTCTGTCCCGTGACCGCGCCGGCTTCGAGGTCCGCGACGTCCACTCCTCGCACTACGGCCGCATGTGCCCGATCGAGACCCCTGAAGGCCCGAACATCGGTCTGATCGGCTCGCTCGGCACCTACGGGCGGATCAACGCGTTCGGCTTCGTCGAGACCCCCTACCGCAAGGTCATCAAGGGCCAGGTCACCGACGACGTCGACTACCTGACCGCCGACGAGGAGGACGAGCACGTCATCGCCCAGGCCAACGCGCCGATCACGGCGGACGGCCACTTCTCCGAGGACCGCGTCCTGGTCCGCACCAAGGGTGGTGAGGTCGAGTTCGTCCCCGGCGACGAGGTCGACTACATGGACGTCTCGGCCCGCCAGATGGTGTCGGCTGCGACCGCGCTGATCCCGTTCCTCGAGCACGACGACGCCAACCGCGCGCTCATGGGCTCCAACATGATGCGTCAGGCCGTGCCGCTGGTCCGCTCCGAGGCGCCGCTCGTCGGCACCGGCATGGAGTTCCGCGCCGCGCTGGACTCCGGTGACGTCGTCCGCGCCGAGAAGGCCGGTGTCGTCCAGGAGGTCTCCGCCGACACGGTCACCGTGGCCAACGACGACGGCACCTACCAGACCTACCGGGTCGCCAAGTTCACCCGCTCCAACCAGGGCACGAGCTACAACCAGCGTGTCGTGGTCGACGAGGGTGCGCGCCTCGAGGCCGGTGGCGTCATCGCCGACGGTCCCGCGACCGACGGTGGCGAGATGGCGCTGGGCAAGAACCTCCTCGTGGCGTTCATGCCGTGGGAGGGCCACAACTACGAGGACGCGATCATCCTCTCCCAGCGTCTGGTGCAGGACGACGTCCTCTCCTCGATCCACATCGAGGAGCACGAGGTCGACGCCCGCGACACCAAGCTGGGCCCGGAGGAGATCACCCGGGACATCCCGAACGTCTCCGAGGAGGTCCTCGCCGACCTCGACGAGCGCGGCATCATCCGCATCGGTGCCGAGGTCCGCGACGGCGACCTGCTGGTCGGCAAGGTCACGCCCAAGGGTGAGACCGAGCTGACCCCGGAGGAGCGCCTGCTGCGCGCCATCTTCGGCGAGAAGGCCCGCGAGGTCCGCGACACCTCCCTGAAGGTCCCCCACGGCGAGACCGGCACGGTCATCGGCGTGAAGGTCTTCGACAAGGAGGAGGGCGACGACCTTCCCCCGGGTGTCAACCAGCTCGTCCGCGTCTACGTGGCCAACAAGCGCAAGATCACCGACGGTGACAAGCTTGCCGGCCGCCACGGCAACAAGGGCGTCATCTCCAAGATCCTGCCGATCGAGGACATGCCGTTCCTCGAGGACGGCACGCCGGTGGACATCGTGCTCAACCCGCTCGGTGTCCCGGGCCGCATGAACGTCGGCCAGATCCTGGAGATCCACCTCGGCTGGGCCGCCTCCCGCGGCTGGAACATCGAGGGCCAGCCCGACTGGGCCAGCATGATCCCCGAGGACGCGCGGTCGGCCGAGCCCGGCACCCGCGTCGCCTCCCCGGTGTTCGACGGTGCGCGCGAGGAGGAGATCACGGGTCTGCTCGACTCGACCTCCACGACGCGCGACGGCCAGCGCCTCATCGGCGGCTCCGGCAAGGCGCGGCTGTTCGACGGCCGCTCCGGCGAGCCGTTCCCGGACCCGGTGTCCGTGGGCTACATGTACATCCTGAAGCTCCACCACCTGGTGGACGACAAGATCCACGCCCGCTCCACCGGCCCGTACTCGATGATCACCCAGCAGCCGCTCGGCGGTAAGGCCCAGTTCGGTGGCCAGCGCTTCGGTGAGATGGAGGTGTGGGCCCTCGAGGCCTACGGCGCCGCCTACGCCCTGCAGGAGCTCCTGACGATCAAGTCCGACGACGTGCTCGGTCGCGTCAAGGTCTACGAGGCGATCGTCAAGGGCGAGAACATCCCCGAGCCCGGCATCCCCGAGTCCTTCAAGGTCCTCATCAAGGAGATGCAGTCGCTGTGCCTCAACGTCGAGGTCCTCAGCAGCGACGGCACCTCGATCGAGATGAAGGACGCCGACGAGGACGTCTTCCGCGCGGCGGAGGAGCTCGGCATCGACCTGAGCCGGCGCGAGCCGAGCAGCGTCGAAGAGGTCTGACGGTTTGACCGGTATGCCGTGTCGTCGCCTCCCGGGGGCATCCCCCGGGAGGCAGGCACGCGGCATACCGGCCGGCCACCAGCCAGATCACTTTCCGATCAGAACCGATCAGACCGCTTAAGTTTCAGAGCGAGAGAAGGACACACGTGCTCGACGTCAACTTCTTCGACGAGTTGCGCATTGGCCTGGCCACGGCGGAGGACATCCGCCAGTGGAGCCATGGCGAGGTGAAGAAGCCCGAGACCATCAACTACCGGACGCTCAAGCCGGAGAAGGACGGTCTCTTCTGCGAGAAGATCTTCGGTCCCACCCGGGACTGGGAGTGCTACTGCGGCAAGTACAAGCGGGTCCGCTTCAAGGGCATCATCTGTGAGCGCTGCGGCGTCGAGGTGACCCGCGCCAAGGTGCGCCGTGAGCGGATGGGCCACATCGAGCTCGCCGCCCCGGTCACCCACATCTGGTACTTCAAGGGCGTGCCCAGCCGCCTGGGCTACCTGCTCGACCTGGCCCCGAAGGACCTCGAGAAGGTCATCTACTTCGCGGCCTACATGATCACCTCGGTCGACACCGAGGCGCGTCACCGCGACCTGCCCTCGCTCGAGGCGCAGATCGAGGTCGAGAAGAAGGAGCACGTCAACCGTCGCGACGCCGACATCGACGCCCGCGCCAAGAAGCTCGAGACCGACCTGGCCGAGCTCGAGGCCGAGGGTGCCAAGGCCGACGTGCGCCGCAAGGTGCGCGAGAGCGCCGAGCGCGAGATGACGCAGATCCGCAAGCGCGCGGACCAGCAGATCGAGCGCCTCGAGCAGGTCTGGGACCGCTTCAAGAACCTCAAGGTCCAGGACCTCGAGGGCGATGAGGTCCTCTACCGCGAGATGCGTGACCGCTTCGGCCTGTACTTCGAGGGCGGCATGGGTGCCGCGGCCATCCAGAAGCGTCTGGAGACCTTCGACCTCGAGGCCGAGGCCGAGCTGCTGCGCGAGATCATCGCGACCGGCAAGGGCCAGAAGAAGACCCGCGCCCTCAAGCGCCTCAAGGTCGTCACGGCGTTCCAGACCACCAGCAACAAGCCCATGGGCATGGTGCTGGACTGCGTCCCGGTCATCCCGCCGGACCTGCGCCCGATGGTCCAGCTCGACGGTGGCCGCTTCGCCACCTCCGACCTGAACGACCTCTACCGCCGCGTGATCAACCGCAACAACCGGCTCAAGCGTCTGCTCGACCTCGGTGCGCCGGAGATCATCGTCAACAACGAGAAGCGGATGCTCCAGGAGGCCGTGGACTCGCTGTTCGACAACGGCCGTCGTGGTCGCCCGGTGACGGGCCCCGGCAACCGTCCGCTGAAGTCCCTGTCCGACATGCTCAAGGGCAAGCAGGGTCGCTTCCGTCAGAACCTCCTCGGCAAGCGCGTCGACTACTCCGGCCGTTCGGTCATCGTCGTCGGCCCGCAGCTGAAGCTGCACCAGTGCGGCCTGCCCAAGCAGATGGCGCTGGAGCTGTTCAAGCCGTTCGTGATGAAGCGCCTGGTCGACCTCGACCACGCCCAGAACATCAAGTCGGCCAAGCGCATGGTCGAGCGCGCCCGCCCCGTGGTGTGGGACGTCCTCGAAGAGGTCATCACCGAGCACCCGGTGCTGCTCAACCGTGCGCCCACGCTGCACCGCCTCGGCATCCAGGCCTTCGAGCCGCAGCTGGTCGAGGGCAAGGCCATCCAGATCCACCCGCTCGTCTGCTCGGCCTTCAACGCCGACTTCGACGGTGACCAGATGGCCGTGCACGTGCCGCTGTCCGCCGAGGCCCAGGCCGAGGCGCGCATCCTGATGCTCTCGAGCAACAACATCCTCAAGCCGGCCGACGGCCGTCCGGTGACCATGCCCACCCAGGACATGATCATCGGCCTGTTCCACCTCACCACCGAGGTGGAGGACGGCAAGGGCGCCGGTCGCGCGTTCTCCTCCGTCTCCGAGGCCCGGATGGCGTTCGACGCCGGCGAGCTCGAGCTGGGCTCGCGGGTCAAGATCCGGATGATCGACGTGGTCCCGCCGCTGGGCACCGAGCTGCCCGAGGGTGTCGAGGCCAAGGAGGACGGCACCGTCCCGTCCCTGACCGTCGAGTCCACGCTGGGTCGTGCGCTGTTCAACGACACGCTGCCGGTGGACTACCCCTTCGTCGACGCCCCCGTCGACAAGAAGGCCCTGTCGACCATCGTCAACGACCTCGCCGAGCGCTACTCCAAGGTGCAGGTCGCGGCGTCGCTGGACGCCCTGAAGGAGACCGGTTTCCACTGGGCCACCCGCTCGGGCACGACCGTGTCGATCTCCGACGTGGTCACCCCGCCGCGCAAGGTCGAGATCCTCGAGGGCTACGAGGCCAAGGCCGCCAAGGTGCAGACGCAGTACGAGCGCGGTCTGATCACCGACGACGAGCGTCGCCAGGAGCTCATCGAGATCTGGACCCAGGCCACCAACGAGGTCGCGAAGGAGATGGAGGGCAACCTCCCCAAGACCAACCCGATCTTCCGGATGGTCTCCTCCGGTGCCCGTGGTAACTGGATGCAGCTGCGGCAGATCGCCGGTATGCGTGGTCTGGTGTCCAACCCCAAGGGTGACATCATCCCGCGTCCCATCAAGGCGAACTTCCGTGAGGGCCTGTCCGTGCTGGAGTTCTTCATCTCCACGCACGGTGCCCGTAAGGGTCTGGCCGACACCGCCCTGCGCACCGCCGACTCGGGTTACCTGACCCGTCGTCTGGTGGACGTCAGCCAGGACGTCATCATCCGCGAGGACGACTGCGGCACCGACCGTGGCCTGACCATGCCGATCGCGGTCAAGGGCACCGACGGCACCCTTCGCGAGCACGAGGACGTCGAGACCAGCGTCTACGCCCGCACCCTGGCCGAGGACGTCGTGCACGAGGGGGAGACCCTCGCGCTCGCCGGCATCGACCTCGGTGACGTGGTGATCGACGCCCTCATCGCCAGCGGCGTCGAGGAGGTCAAGGTCCGCTCGGTCCTGACCTGCGACTCCAAGGTGGGCACCTGCGCTCGCTGCTACGGCCGCTCGCTGGCCACCGGCAAGCTGGTCGACATCGGCGAGGCCGTCGGCATCATCGCCGCCCAGTCGATCGGTGAGCCCGGCACCCAGCTGACGATGCGTACCTTCCACACCGGTGGTGTGGCCGGTGACGACATCACCCAGGGTCTGCCGCGTGTCGTCGAGCTCTTCGAGGCCCGCACCCCCAAGGGTGTGGCCCCGATCGCCGAGGCCACCGGCCGGGTCCGCGTCGAGGACACCGACAAGACCCGTCGCATCGTCCTCGTGCCGGACGACGGCTCCGAGGAGCACGCCTACCCGGTCAGCAAGCGCTCGCGCCTGCTGGTTGCGGACGGCGACCACGTCGGGGTCGGCACCAAGCTGGTCCAGGGTGCCATCGACCCCAAGCAGGTCCTGCGCATCCTCGGTCCGCGCGCGGTGCAGATGCACCTGGTGGACGAGGTTCAGGCGGTCTACCGCCAGCAGGGTGTGTCGATCCACGACAAGCACATCGAGGTCATCGTGCGGCAGATGCTGCGCCGCGTGACGATCATCGAGGCCGGCGACGCCGACCTGCTCCCGGGCGAGCTCGCCGAGCGTGGTCGCTTCGAGACCGAGAACCGTCGGGTCCTGTCCGAGGGCGGCAAGACGGCCTCCGGTCGTCCCGAGCTCATGGGCATCACCAAGGCCTCGCTGGCCACGGAGTCCTGGCTCTCGGCGGCGTCCTTCCAGGAGACGACGCGGGTCCTCACGGACGCGGCCATCCAGGCCAAGTCCGACCCGCTGCTCGGCCTCAAGGAGAACGTCATCCTCGGTAAGCTGATCCCCGCCGGGACCGGCCTGCCCCGCTACCGCAACATCAAGGTGGAGCCGACCGAGGAGGCCAAGGCGGCGATGTACGCCATGCCGAGCTACGAGCAGTTCGACTACCCGGTCTTCGGGCCGGGCTCGGGCGAGGCCGTGCGGCTGGACGACGCGACGCTGGGCTTCGACCGCGACTGATCGCGCGCGATACCGCTGAAGGGAACGGGACGGACCGCAGGGTCCGTCCCGTTCCTTTTGTGCTTCCCGTGCGTGCCGTCCCGCACCGCCCGGCAGGTATGCCGGCCGGGCGCCGTCGCGGGATGGGTCGCCACGGAGGCTCGATGGGAGGCTCGATGGGTGGCGCACCGACCCGTGCAGCGGCGCCATCTAGTGTGTGGGACGATCTAGTGGTGGCGACAGCGCAGGCTCCGGCGGATCGGCAGGCACAGTGGTTGCGGGGCGTGCTCGACCTGGCGGTCCTCGCCCGGCTCGCGACGGGCGGCAGCAGCTACGGCTACGCGGTGATGCGCTCCCTCGACGAGGCGGGCATCCACGGGCTCAAGGGCGGCACGGTCTACCCGCTGCTGGCCCGGCTCGAGCAGGACGGCCTGGTCACCAGCGCCTGGGCGGCCGGCGACGGCGGCCCGGGCCGCAAGTGGTTCACGATCACCCCGGCCGGGCTCGACGCCCTGGCGGCCGGGGCCTCGGGGTGGGCCGACTTCGCCGAGTCCGTCAGCGCCGTGCTCTCCGGCACCGGTCGCCGGGGACGGGCCGCGGCACCGGCCCGCAAGGGACGCCGGCCGGCCTGACACCGCGGCCCCCACCGGATCCCGCGCCGACTGCGGCACCGCTCCCGTCACCGGCCCTGGCGCCGGCCCCGTCGCCTGCCGGCCGCGGGCCCCGGGCCTGCGCGGGCGGCCGCGGCGGGGACGTGCTATCGGATTTGGTTGGTTTCCGGGCAGGCGGTAACCTTGAACACTGTGTCTGGGGTCTCCCGGACGCGTGAGCCTGACCAGGACCCGGTGGCCGCAGCGCCGCGGGGGAGGGGTCGGGGCTCGACCTCTCGCCGGGCAGCCCACCTCGCACCTCCCTCCAGAGGCGCGGAACGGGAAGTGCAGGGGAGAGCACCCCGCCCGACACACCCGAGCTCGGGGGTCGGGCAGGGCAACCACAAGGAGCCCGTGACGCACCTGCTGGTGTGGCGCGGGCGGACAACATGACGACGTACGGAGACTAGGTGCCTACGATCAACCAGCTGGTCCGCAAGGGCCGCGCGGACAAGGTCGGCAAGACCAAGACCCCGGCGCTGAAGGGCAGCCCCCAGCGCCGCGGCGTGTGCACGCGTGTGTACACCACCACCCCGAAGAAGCCGAACTCTGCCCTGCGCAAGGTCGCCCGTGTGCGCCTCACCAGCGGCATCGAGGTCACGGCCTACATCCCGGGCGTGGGCCACAACCTGCAGGAGCACTCCATCGTGCTCGTGCGTGGTGGCCGTGTGAAGGACCTTCCCGGTGTTCGCTACAAGATCGTGCGCGGCTCGCTCGACACCCAGGGTGTCAAGAACCGCAAGCAGGCCCGTAGCCGCTACGGCGCGAAGATGGAGAAGAAGTAATGCCTCGTAAGGGTCCCGCCCCGAAGCGTCCCCTGGTCATCGACCCCGTCTACGGCTCCCCGCTCGTGACGCAGCTGGTCAACAAGATCCTGCTGGACGGCAAGAAGTCCATCGCCGAGACCATCGTCTACGGCGCCCTCGAGGGCTGCCGTCAGAAGACCGGCACCGACCCCGTCGTCACGCTCAAGCGTGCGCTGGACAACGTCAAGCCGACCCTCGAGGTCCGCAGCCGCCGTGTCGGTGGCGCGACGTACCAGGTCCCGGTCGAGGTCCGCGCCGGCCGCTCCACCACGCTGGCCCTGCGCTGGCTGGTCGGCTACTCGCGTCAGCGTCGTGAGAAGACCATGACCGAGCGCCTCATGAACGAGATCCTCGACGCCAGCAACGGCCTCGGCGCCGCTGTCAAGCGCCGCGAGGACACGCACAAGATGGCCGAGTCCAACAAGGCCTTCGCGCACTACCGCTGGTAATCCGGATCCTTCCCGGGCTGTTCACCTGAGCAGCCCGGGGAGGACACCTGGTGGTCGGAGGCCAGAACCCGGCCCCGAGCACTGTCGAAACATCCTTCGAGACGAGACGAGACAAGAAACCGTGGCACTCGACGTCCTTACGGACCTGACCAAGGTCCGCAACATCGGCATCATGGCCCACATCGATGCCGGCAAGACGACGACGACCGAGCGGATCCTGTTCTACACAGGCATCACGTACAAGATCGGTGAGGTCCACGATGGCGCTGCCACGATGGACTGGATGGAGCAGGAGCAGGAGCGCGGCATCACGATCACGTCGGCCGCGACGACGACCTTCTGGAAGAACAACCAGATCAACATCATCGACACGCCCGGTCACGTCGACTTCACGGTCGAGGTCGAGCGGTCCCTGCGCGTCCTCGACGGCGCCGTTGCCGTCTTCGACGGCAAGGAGGGTGTCGAGCCCCAGTCCGAGACCGTGTGGCGCCAGGCGGACAAGTACCACGTCCCGCGCATCTGCTTCGTCAACAAGATGGACAAGCTCGGTGCGGACTTCTACTTCACCGTCAAGACCATCGTCGAGCGCCTCGGGGCGACTCCGCTGGTCCTGCAGCTGCCGATCGGCTCCGAGTCCGACTTCATCGGCGTCGTCGACCTGCTCTCGATGAAGGCCTTCACCTGGCGCGGCGAGACCGCCAAGGGTGAGGACTACGCGATCGAGGAGATCCCGGCCGACCTCCAGGAGAAGGCCGAGGAGTACCGCCACGAGCTCATCGAGAAGGTCGCCGAGTCCGACGAGGCGCTGCTCGAGAAGTACCTCGGTGGCGAGGAGCTGACCGTTGCCGAGCTCAAGGCCGCCATCCGCAAGATGACGATCGCCGGCGAGGTCAACCCCGTCTTCTGTGGCACCGCCTTCAAGAACAAGGGCGTCCAGCCCATGCTCGACGCGGTCGTCGACTACCTCCCGTCCCCGCTGGACGTGCCCCCGATGCAGGGCCACGCGGTGGGTGACGAGGAGACGGTCATCAGCCGTGCGCCGTCCGCCGACGAGCCGTTCTCGGCCCTGGCGTTCAAGGTCGTGAGCCACCCGTTCTTCGGTCGCCTGACCTACGTGCGCGTGTACTCGGGCAAGGTCGCCTCCGGTTCCCCCGTGGTGAACTCCACCAAGGGCAAGAAGGAGCGCGTCGGCAAGCTCTTCCAGATGCACTCCAACAAGGAGAACCCGGTCGAGAACGCGTCCGCCGGCCACATCTACGCGATGATCGGCCTGAAGGACACCACCACCGGTGACACCCTGTGCGACCCGCAGGAGCAGGTCGTCCTCGAGTCGATGACCTTCCCCGAGCCCGTGATCTCCGTGGCCATCGAGCCCAAGACCAAGGGTGACCAGGAGAAGCTCGGCACGGCGATCCAGAAGCTCGCCGAGGAGGACCCGACGTTCCAGGTCCGCCTCGACGAGGAGACCGGCCAGACCATCATCGCCGGCATGGGCGAGCTCCACCTGGACATCCTCGTGGACCGCATGCGCCGCGAGTTCAAGGTCGAGGCCAACGTCGGCAAGCCGCAGGTGGCCTACCGCGAGACCATCCGTCGCACCGTGGACAAGATCGACTACGTCCACAAGAAGCAGACCGGTGGTTCGGGTCAGTACGCCAAGGTGCAGATGGCCTTCGCGCCGCTGGACACCGCCGAGGGCGAGCTCTACGAGTTCGAGAACAAGGTCACCGGTGGCCGCATCCCGCGTGAGTACATCCCCTCCGTGGACCACGGCATCCAGGACGCCATGCAGCTCGGTGTGCTCGCCGGCTACCCGCTGGTCGGCATCAAGGCCACCCTCCTGGACGGTGCCTACCACGACGTCGACTCCTCGGAGATGGCGTTCAAGATCGCCGGTTCGATGGTGCTGAAGGAGGCCGTCCGCAAGGCCGACCCCGTGCTCCTCGAGCCGATGATGGCCGTCGAGGTGCGTACGCCCGAGGACTACATGGGCGACGTCATCGGCGACCTCAACTCCCGCCGTGGCCAGATCCAGGCCATGGAGGACATCAGCGGAGCCAAGGTCGTTCGCGCCCTTGTCCCGCTGTCGGAGATGTTCGGATACGTTGGCGACCTGCGGTCCAAGACCCAGGGTCGTGCGATGTACACGATGCAGTTCGACTCCTACGCCGAGGTTCCCCGGAACGTCGCGGAGGAGATCATCAAGAAGACCCGAGGCGAGTGACGCGGGATAGACTCCCCGTCGCGCATCACCACCCCAGACGTCGCCACGTCCTGCTTGGCCGTACGGCGTTACACATCAAGTCCTGAGGAGGACCCCAGTGGCGAAGGCGAAGTTCGAGCGGACCAAGCCGCACGTCAACATCGGCACCATCGGTCACATCGACCACGGTAAGACGACGCTGACGGCAGCGATCTCGAAGGTCCTGCACGACAAGTACCCGGACCTGAACCCCTTCACGCCGTTCGACGAGATCGACAAGGCGCCGGAGGAGAAGCAGCGCGGTATCACGATCTCGATCGCGCACATCGAGTACCAGACGGAGAAGCGTCACTACGCTCACGTCGACTGCCCCGGTCACGCTGACTACGTCAAGAACATGATCACGGGTGCGGCGCAGATGGACGGCGCGATCCTCGTGGTCGCCGCCACCGACGGCCCGATGCCGCAGACGAAGGAGCACGTCCTCCTGGCCCGCCAGGTCGGCGTCCCCTACATCGTGGTGGCGCTCAACAAGGCCGACATGGTCGACGACGAGGAGATCCTCGAGCTCGTCGAGATGGAGGTCCGTGAGCTGCTGTCGTCCTACGAGTTCCCGGGCGACGACCTGCCGGTCGTGCGTGTCTCGGCGCTGAAGGCGCTCGAGGGCGACGCCGAGTGGGGCAACAAGCTCATGGAGCTGATGGACGCGGTTGACGAGTCCATCCCGGAGCCGGAGCGTGAGGTCGACAAGCCGTTCCTCATGCCCGTCGAGGACGTCTTCACGATCACCGGTCGTGGCACCGTCGTCACCGGTCGTATCGAGCGCGGCATCCTCAAGGTCAACGAGGAGGTCGAGATCGTGGGCATCAAGGAGACCTCCTCCAAGACCACGGTCACCGGCATCGAGATGTTCCGCAAGCTCCTCGACGAGGGTCGTGCGGGCGAGAACGTCGGTCTGCTCCTGCGTGGCACCAAGCGCGAGGACGTCGAGCGCGGCCAGGTCATCGTCAAGCCGGGCTCGATCACCCCGCACACGGAGTTCGACGCCAACGTCTACATCCTGTCCAAGGATGAGGGTGGCCGTCACACGCCGTTCTACGACAACTACCGTCCGCAGTTCTACTTCCGTACGACTGACGTGACCGGCGTTGTCCACCTGCCCGAGGGCACCGAGATGGTCATGCCCGGTGACAACACCGAGATGAAGGTCGACCTGATCCAGCCCATCGCCATGGAGGAGGGTCTGCGCTTCGCCATCCGCGAGGGCGGCCGTACCGTCGGCGCGGGCCGCGTCACCAAGATCCTCAAGTGATCTGACGCGACACCAGCACCACCCAGCGGGGCCCGGACTTCGGTCCGGGCCCCGCTGTGCTTTCCGGTATGGCGGAAACGCCCGCCCGGCTGGCTCTTCGCGGGCCGGGCGTGAGAGTGCACAAGCCCGCAGGGCTGGCTTGCGTGGGCTGGGGATGAGGGGTCTTGGCCTGCTCGCAGGCTCCCTTGATGGCCTGCGACTCCTCATCCCCAGCCCCGACCGATCCGTCACCTTCCGGTCGCAAGGGCCTCGCCGGGCGGGTAGCGCCAACGCCCTCGGCCTGAGCGAGGCAGCTCCTGGTCCTGGCGCCGGAGCCGGCCGCAGCGCGGGCGGTGGCTCGCCGGGCCGTCAAGGGAGCTTGCGAGCAGGCCCAAGAGCCACTGCCTGGGCGGAGGCCCCACCGGGTCTGTCCTGTCGCCGGGGGAGCGGCATGCGCCGATTTGGTCGGATGGGTCGGGCTCTGGCACACTAGACCGGTTGCTTGACGCGCGGTGAAGGCCCATGCCTGCACCGCCACCCTTGGCGGCCACGACCTGCATGACGGGTCGACGGTACGGAGGGAAGCGCAAGCCCCGGTTCTACGGGGCCTTCGAAGGACCAGAAGTGGCGCAGCGGGTTTCCGCATGCGCCGCGGAACGCAGCGGGTGCGACACACCCGACCGCGGGGGTCGGAGGCCTACGAATCGGCCAGTTCAGCTGTACGACGAGAGAGAGTCAGACGAAGCGATGGCGGGACAGAAGATCCGCATCCGACTGAAGTCGTATGACCACGAGGTCATCGACAACTCGGCGCGCAAGATTGTCGACACGGTGACGCGGGCGGGAGCGACCGTTGTCGGTCCGGTGCCGCTGCCGACGGAGAAGAACGTCTTCGTCGTCATCCGGTCGCCGCACAAGTACAAGGACAGCCGCGAGCACTTCGAGATGCGCACGCACAAGCGTCTGATCGACATCATCGACCCGACGCCCAAGGCCGTCGACTCGCTGATGCGTCTCGACCTGCCGGCTGACGTCAACATCGAGATCAAGCTCTGAGGACGCCGACATGACCAACGCTATCCAGCGCAGCGTCAAGGGCGTGCTTGGCGAGAAGCTCGGTATGACCCAGGTTTGGGACGCCGACAACCGCCTCGTGCCCGTGACGGTGATCAAGGCCGGCCCCTGCGTCGTGACGCAGGTGCGCAACGGTGAGACCGACGGCTACGCCGCGGTCCAGATCGCCTACGGCGCGATCGACCCCCGCAAGGTCAACAAGCCCATGACGGGCCACTTCGAGAAGGCCGGCGTCACCCCGCGCCGCCACCTGGTGGAGCTCCGCACCGCGGACGCCGCTGACTACTCCCTGGGCCAGGAGCTCACGGTCGAGACGTTCGAGACCGGCCAGGAGATCGACGTCATCGGCACCACCAAGGGCAAGGGCTACGCGGGTGTCATGAAGCGTCACGGCTTCAAGGGCGTCAGCGCCTCCCACGGTGCGCACCGCAACCACCGCAAGCCCGGTTCCATCGGTGGCTGTGCGACCCCCGGCCGCGTGTTCAAGGGCATGCGCATGGCTGGTCGCATGGGCGGCGTCCGCCAGACCACCCAGAACCTCACGATCCACGCCGTGGATGCTGACAAGGGTCTGCTGCTGATCAAGGGTGCCGTTCCCGGCCCCCGCGGCGGCATCGTCCTGGTGCGCACGGCTGCCAAGGGAGCCTGATCGCCATGACGACGATTGACATCATCAGCCCCCAGGGCAAGAAGGCCGGCTCGGTCGACCTGCCCGGCGAGGTCTTCGACGTCCAGACCAACGTCCCCCTGATCCACCAGGTGGTCGTCGCTCAGCTGGCCGCTGCTCGCCAGGGCACCCACTCCACCAAGACCCGCGGCGAGGTCCGCGGTGGTGGTCGCAAGCCCTACAAGCAGAAGGGCACCGGCCGCGCCCGTCAGGGTTCGACCCGCGCCCCGCAGTTCGCCGGCGGTGGCACCGTCCACGGCCCGCAGCCGCGTGACTACGCCCAGCGGACGCCCAAGAAGATGAAGGTCGCTGCCCTGCGCGGCGCCCTGTCGGACCGCGCCCGTCACGGCCGCATCCACGTCCTGAGCGCGCTGGTCGAGGGCGACGCCCCGTCGACCAAGTCCGCCTGGTCCATCCTCGACGGTCTGTCCGAGCGCCCGAACCTCCTCGTGGTGGTCGAGCGCACCGACACGACGTCGTGGAAGAGCCTGCGCAACCTGGAGAACGTCCACGTCCTGGTCCCGGACCAGCTCAACACGTACGACGTGCTGTGCGCCGACGAGGTCGTCTTCACCGAGGGTGCGCTGAGCACCTTCCTGGCCGGCCCCGTCAAGGGCAAGGCCGCCGCCGAGGTCGAGGTCGCCGTCGAGGTCGAGGAGGCCCCCGAGGCCCCCAAGGCCAAGAAGCCGGCCAAGAAGGCTGCGGCGAAGAAGGCCGAGTCCGTTGAGGAGGACACCAAGTGAGCAACCTGGGCAAGGACCCGCGCGACATCCTGCTCGCGCCGGTCGTGTCGGAGAAGTCCTACGGGATGCTCGACGAGGGCAAGTACACCTTCGTCGTCGACCCGCGGGCCAACAAGACCGAGATCAAGATCGCGGTCGAGCGGGTCTTCGGCGTCAAGGTCGACTCGGTCAACACGCTGAACCGCCAGGGCAAGACCCGTCGCACCCGCTTCGGCATCGGCAAGCGCAAGGACACCAAGCGCGCCATCGTCACCCTGAAGGAAGGCTCGATCGACATCTTCGGGGGTCCGGTCGCCTGACCGGGTCAACGAATCGATCGAGACGATTAGGGAACTGAGGATCACAGACAATGGGTATCCGTAAGTACAAGCCGACGACGCCTGGGCGTCGTGGCTCGAGCGTCGCGGACTTCGTGGAGATCACGCGGTCGACGCCCGAGAAGTCGCTGGTCCGTCCGCTCACCAAGAGCGGTGGCCGTAACAGCGCGGGTCGCATCACGACCCGCCACATCGGTGGCGGTCACAAGCGCGCATACCGCGTCATCGACTTCCGTCGCCACGACAAGGACGGCGTGCCGGCCAAGGTCGCTCACATCGAGTACGACCCCAACCGCACCGCGCGTATCGCCCTCCTGCACTACGCGGACGGCGAGAAGCGCTACATCCTGGCGCCGAACAAGCTCAAGCAGGGCGACCCGATCGAGAACGGTCCGGGCGCCGACATCAAGCCGGGCAACAGCCTGCCGCTGCGCAACATCCCCGTGGGTACGGTCGTGCACGCGATCGAGCTCCGTCCCGGTGGCGGCGCCAAGATCGCCCGCTCCGCCGGTGCGCGCGTCCAGCTCGTCGCCAAGGACGGCCCCTACGCCCAGCTGCGTATGCCGTCCGGTGAGATCCGCAACGTCGACGCGCGCTGCCGCGCCACCGTCGGCGAGGTCGGCAACGCCGAGCAGAGCAACATCAACTGGGGCAAGGCCGGCCGCATGCGCTGGAAGGGCAAGCGCCCGACCGTCCGTGGTGTGGCCATGAACCCGATCGACCACCCGCACGGTGGTGGTGAGGGCAAGACCTCCGGTGGTCGTCACCCGGTCAGCCCGTGGGGCCAGGCCGAGGGTCGGACCCGCCGCCCCAACAAGGAAAGCGACAAGCTCATCGTGCGTCGCCGCCGTACTGGCAAGAAGCGCTGATAGGAGCCCTGGGAAATGCCTCGTAGCTTGAAGAAGGGCCCCTTCATCGACGACCACCTCGCCAAGAAGGTGGACGCTCAGAACGAAGCGGGCACGAAGAACGTCATCAAGACCTGGTCGCGCCGGTCCATGATCAACCCGGACATGCTCGGTCACACGCTCGCCGTGCACGACGGCCGCAAGCACGTCCCGGTCTTCGTGACCGAGTCGATGGTCGGCCACAAGCTCGGTGAGTTCGCGCCGACCCGCACGTTCAAGGGTCACGAGAAGGACGACAAGAAGGGTCGCCGCCGCTAAGCGGTGGTCCACAACCCACAACACCATTCGAAATTTTCGAACGAAAGCAAGGGACAGCGATGGAAGCCAAGGCGCAGGCGCGGCACGTCCGTGTCACGCCCCAGAAGGCCCGCCGCGTCGTGGACCTGATCCGTGGCAAGCAGGCGACCGAGGCCGTGGCGGTGCTGCAGTTCGCACCGCAGGCCGCGAGCGAGCCGATTCGCAAGGTGCTCGAGAGCGCCATTGCGAACGCTCGTGTGAAGGCCGACAAGGCAAATGAAGCATTCGACGAGCGTGGCCTGGTCATCAGCGCCGCCTACGTCGACGAAGGTCCGACGATGAAGCGGTTCCGGCCGCGTGCTCAGGGTCGTGCCTACCGCATCCGCAAGCGCACCAGCCACATCACCGTGCACGTTGCGCTTCCGGACAACGCGAGCAAGGGAGGAACCCGCTAATGGGTCAGAAGGTCAACCCGCACGGCTTCCGCCTGGGCATCACGACCGAGCACAAGAGCCGTTGGTTCGCCGACAGCACCAAGACGGGTCAGCGTTACCGCGACTACGTCAAGGAGGACGTCGCCATCCGCAAGCTCATGTCCTCGGGCATGGAGCGCGCGGGCATCTCCCGCGTGGAGATCGAGCGCACGCGTGACCGCGTCCGCGTCGACATCCACACGGCGCGTCCGGGCATCGTCATCGGTCGCCGTGGCGCCGAGGCGGACCGCATCCGTGGCGAGCTCGAGAAGCTGACGGGCAAGCAGGTCCAGCTGAACATCCTCGAGGTCAAGAACCCCGAGATCGACGCGCAGCTGGTCGCCCAGGGCATCGCCGAGCAGCTCTCGGCCCGCGTGTCCTTCCGTCGCGCCATGCGCAAGGGCATGCAGTCCGCCCTGCGCGCCGGCGCCAAGGGCATCCGGGTGCAGTGCTCGGGTCGTCTCGGCGGCGCCGAGATGTCCCGCTCGGAGTTCTACCGCGAGGGTCGCGTGCCGCTGCACACCCTGCGCGCCAACATCGACTACGGCTTCTACGAGGCTCGTACGACGTTCGGCCGCATCGGTGTGAAGGTCTGGATCTACAAGGGTGACGTCACGGCCAAGGAGCTCGCTCGCGAGCAGGCCGCCGCACCGCGTCCGGCCCGTGGCCCGCGTCGTGACGGCGCTGACCGTCCGGCCCGCGGCCGTCGTCCCGCCCGCACCGAGGCCACCGAGGCCCCGGCCAGCGAGGCCACCGCGACGACCGAGGCCCCGGCTGCGAGCACTGAGGGAGCTGAGTCCTGATGTTGATTCCTCGTCGAGTCAAGCACCGCAAGCAGCACCACCCGGGTCGCTCGGGCGCTGCGAAGGGCGGCACCTCGATCGCGTTCGGTGACTACGGCATCCAGGCTCTCGAGCCGGCCTACGTGACCAACCGTCAGATCGAGTCCGCTCGTATCGCGATGACCCGTTACATCAAGCGTGGCGGCAAGGTGTGGATCAACATCTACCCCGACCGTCCGCTCACCAAGAAGCCCGCCGAGACCCGCATGGGTTCCGGTAAGGGTTCCCCGGAGTGGTGGATCGCCAACGTGAAGCCGGGTCGTGTCATGTTCGAGCTCTCCGGTGTTCCGGAGCCCATCGCCCGTGAGGCCATGCGTCTGGCGATGCACAAGCTGCCGATGAAGTGCCGCTTCGTTCGGCGTGAGGGTGGTGACATCTGATGGCAGTCGGTTCCAAGGACCTGACTCCCGCCTCGCTGCGTGGTCTCGAGGACGACCGTCTGGTCGACGAGCTGCGCAAGGCCAAGGAGGAGCTGTTCAACCTCCGCTTCCAGTCGGCCACCGGCCAGCTGGAGAACCACGGCCGTCTGCGCGCCGTCCGCAAGGACATCGCACGGATCTACACCGAGATGCGTGAGCGCGAGCTCAACATCGGTCGGTCCGAGAAGGCTGAGTGACGCACATGAGCGAGAACAAGCAGGAGAGCACTGTGAGCGACGAGCGCAACTACCGCAAGACGCGCCAGGGCTACGTCGTCAGCGACAAGATGGACAAGACCGTCGTCGTCGAGGTCGAGGACCGCGTCAAGCACGCGCTCTACGGCAAGGTCATGCGTCGCAGCCACAAGGTCAAGGCGCACGACGAGGCCAACTCGGCCGGCATCGGTGACCGCGTCCTGATCATGGAGACCCGCCCGCTCTCGGCCACCAAGCGCTGGCGCGTGGTGGAGATCCTCGAGCGCGCCAAGTAAGACACGGACTCCGGGCGGCGGGTGGCCCACCAGGCCACCCGCCCCACCCGGACCAATGACCACAGATCCGTTCCGCAAGGCTCAGCGATGAGAACCAGCGCGACGACAGGAGTTCGACAGTGATCCAGCAGGAGTCGCGACTGCGCGTCGCCGACAACACCGGTGCCAAGGAGATCCTTTGCATCCGTGTTCTCGGTGGCTCGGGTCGTCGGTACGCCGGCATTGGTGACGTCATCGTCGCCACCGTCAAGGACGCCATCCCCGGCGGCAACGTCAAGAAGGGCGACGTCGTCAAGGCCGTCATCGTGCGCACCGCCAAGGAGCGCCGTCGGCCGGATGGTTCCTACATCCGCTTCGACGAGAACGCGGCCGTCATCCTCAAGAACGATGGCGACCCGCGTGGAACCCGCATCTTCGGCCCGGTGGGCCGCGAGCTGCGCGAGAAGAAGTTCATGAAGATCATCTCGCTCGCTCCGGAGGTGCTGTAACCCATGGCGAAGATGAAGATCAAGAAGGGTGACCTGGTTCAGGTCATCAGCGGTCGCGCGCAGAAGAACGGCGGCGACCGGGGCAAGCAGGGCAAGGTCATCGCGGTCTACCCCGACACCCAGCGCGTGCTGGTCGAGGGCATCAACCGGATCACCAAGCACACCAAGGCCGGCACCACCGGTCGTGGCGCCCGCACCGGCGGCATCGTCACCCAGGAGGCGCCGATCCACGTGAGCAACGTGGCCGTCGTCGACCCGGAGACGAAGAAGCCGACCCGCATCAAGACCCGCGTCGAGACGGTGGAGCGTGACGGCAAGACCAAGACCGTCCGCACCCGCGTCGCCGTGCGTTCCGGTAAGGACCTGTGAACATGACTGAGACCGCTACCAAGCCGCGTCTGAAGACGCGCTACGCCGACGAGATCAAGCCGGCGCTGCTGCAGGAGTTCGGCTACGCGAACGTCATGCAGGTGCCCGGTGTCGTCAAGGTCATCGTCAACATGGGTGTTGGCGACGCAGCCCGCGACGCCAAGCTCATCGAGGGCGCTGTCCGCGACCTGAGCGCGATCACCGGCCAGAAGCCGGTCGTCACCAAGGCCCGCAAGTCGATCGCCCAGTTCAAGCTCCGCGAGGGCATGCCCATCGGCGCGCACACCACGCTGCGCGGCGACCGCATGTGGGAGTTCCTGGACCGTCTGCTGTCCGTCGCCCTGCCGCGCATCCGCGACTTCCGCGGTCTGTCGCCGAAGCAGTTCGACGGCCGTGGCAACTACACGTTCGGTCTGACCGAGCAGTCGATGTTCCACGAGATCGACCAGGACAGGATCGACCGCGTCCGGGGCATGGACATCACCGTCGTCACGACGGCGACCAATGACGACGAGGGTCGTGCGCTGCTGCGTCACCTCGGATTCCCGTTCAAGGAGAACTGACCGTGGCCAAGACCGCGCTGATCAACAAGGCCAACGCCAAGCCCAAGTTCAAGGTTCGCGCCTACACCCGCTGCCAGCGGTGTGGCCGTCCGCACTCGGTCTACCGCAAGTTCGGCCTGTGCCGCGTGTGCCTTCGCGAGATGGCCCACCGTGGCGAGCTGCCCGGTGTGACGAAGAGCAGCTGGTAATCCCTACAAACCTCTTACACCGTAGGTCGGCGGCAGAACCGTGGGCCGCTGAAACCCCGGTGAGGAAGGGCGGAGAAGCCCAATGACAATGACAGACCCGATTGCGGACATGTTGACCCGCGTCCGGAACGCCAACTCGGCGCACCACGACGTGGTCTCCATGCCGTTCTCCAAGCTCAAGTCCCACATCGCTGAGATCCTCCAGGCCGAGGGCTACATCGCCGGCTGGAAGGTCGAGGACGCCGAGGTCGGCAAGACGCTGACCATCGACCTGAAGTACGGCCCGAACCGCGAGCGTTCCATCGCTGGCGTGCGTCGCGTGTCCAAGCCCGGTCTGCGCGTCTACGCGAAGTCGACGAACCTGCCCAAGGTCCTCGGCGGTCTCGGTGTGGCCATCATTTCCACGTCGTCCGGCTTGCTCACTGACAAGCAGGCGGCCAAGAAGGGTGTAGGCGGAGAAGTCCTCGCCTACGTCTGGTAACAGGAAGAGGAGGAGAAGAACCCATGTCCCGTATTGGACGACTTCCTGTTTCCGTGCCTGCCGGTGTCGACGTGACCATCGACGGCCAGGCCGTCACGGTCAAGGGGCCCAAGGGCCAGCTGGAGCACGTCGTGCGCGAGCCGATCACGGTCAACAAGGCCGAGGACGGCGCGGTCGAGGTCAAGCGCCCGAACGACGAGCGCCTCTCGCGTTCGCTGCACGGCCTGACCCGCACGCTCATCAACAACATGGTTCTCGGTGTCACCGAGGGCTATGAGAAGAAGATGGAGATCCACGGCACGGGTTACCGCGTGGCCGCGAAGGGCTCGGACCTCGAGTTCGCCCTCGGCTACAGCCACCCGATCACCGTGAAGGCGCCCGAGGGCATCTCCTTCACCGTCGAGAACCCCACCCGCTTCGCGGTCCAGGGCATCGACAAGCAGCTGGTCGGCGAGGTCGCCGCCAACATCCGCAAGCTGCGCAAGCCCGACCCGTACAAGGGCAAGGGCGTTCGCTACGCGGGCGAGCAGATCCGTCGCAAGGTCGGAAAGGCTGGTAAGTAAGCCATGGCATTGATCGTCAAGCGCGGCAAGAGCAAGAGCGCTGCTCGCGGTCGTCGCCACCTGCGCGTCCGCAAGAAGGTCGCCGGTACGGCGCTGCGTCCCCGTCTGGTGGTCACGCGCTCGAGCCGTCACGTCTTCGTCCAGGTCATCGACGACACCGTCGGCAAGACGGTGGCCTCGGCCTCGACCATGGAAGCGGACCTGCGTTCCTTCGAGGGCGACAAGTCGGCCAAGTCCCGCAAGGTCGGCGAGCTCGTCGCTGAGCGCGCGAAGGCCGCCGGCGTCGACTCCGTCGTCTTCGACCGGGGCGGCAACCGCTACCACGGCCGGATCGCGGCGGTCGCCGACGGCGCCCGTGAGGGTGGGTTGGCTCTGTGATGACCCACTGCACTGCCTTCGAGATTTCAGAGAAGAGGAACGTCTGATGGCTGGACCCCAGCGCCGAGGCGCCACCGGTGCCGGCACTGCCGGCAACGAGCGCAGCGACCGTGGCGGCAACCGTCGTGACCGCGACAACCGTCGCGACAACGCTGCGGAGAAGACCGCTTACGTCGAGCGCGTCGTGACCATCAACCGCGTCGCCAAGGTCGTCAAGGGTGGTCGTCGCTTCAGCTTCACCGCGCTGGTCGTGGTGGGCGACGGTGACGGCACCGTGGGCGTCGGCTACGGCAAGGCCAAGGAGGTGCCCGCGGCGATCGCCAAGGGTGTCGAGGAGGCGAAGAAGAACTTCTTCCGCGTCCCCCGCATCCAGGGCACCATCCCCCACCCCGTCCAGGGTGAGGCTGCCGCGGGCGTCGTCCTGCTCCGTCCGGCCGCTCCCGGTACCGGTGTCATCGCCGGTGGTCCGGTGCGCGCCGTGCTCGAGTGCGCCGGCATCCACGACGTGCTGTCCAAGTCCCTGGGCTCGGACAACGCCATCAACATCGTCCACGCGACGGTCGAGGCCCTGCGTGGCCTCGAGCGCCCCGAGGCTGTCGCGGCTCGCCGTGGCCTGCCCCTCGAGGACGTCGCCCCGGCCGCGCTGCTGCGTGCCCGTGCCGCGGGGGTGAACTCCTGATGGCTCGTCTGAAGGTGACCCAGACCCGTTCAGAGATCGGCGGCAAGCAGAACCAGCGCGACACGCTGCGCAGCCTCGGTCTGAAGCGCATCGGCGACGTCGTCGTCAAGGAGGACCGCCCCGAGATCCGCGGGATGGTCCGCACGGTGACCCACCTGGTCACCGTCGAGGAGGTTGACTGATCATGGCCAAGGACCCGTCCGCGCTGAAGGTGCACCACCTTCGCCCGGCTCCTGGTGCCAAGACCGCCAAGACCCGCGTGGGTCGTGGTGAGGGCAGCAAGGGCAAGACCGCTGGTCGCGGTACCAAGGGTACGAAGGCGCGTTACCAGGTTCCCGAGCGCTTCGAGGGTGGGCAGATGCCGCTGCACATGCGGCTGCCCAAGCTCCGGGGCTTCAAGAACCCGTTCCGCACCGAGTACCAGGTCGTCAACCTCGACCGCATCTCGGCGCTGTACCCCGACGGTGGCGACATCACCGTGGAGGACCTCGTGGCCAAGGGTGCCGTCCGCAAGGGCGCCCCGGTCAAGGTGCTCGGCACCGGCGAGATCACCGTCAAGGTGAACGTCTCCGTGCAGAAGTTCTCGGCCTCGGCCAAGGACAAGATCGAGGCCGCCGGCGGCACGGCGACCGAGGTCTGACCAGACACGGTCCGGTCGACAACCGCATACTGAAGCAGTAAGTCAGCGCCCCGGGCGCCGGGTCCCCGAGGCCCGGAAGCCCGGGGCGCTGTCTAGGACGGTAGGCTCACCGGATGACCGGGGGAGCCTCGTCGTCCCCCGTTCGTTCGCCCCATCAGATGGCCACCGGATCCGGTGGCCCGCAGGAGGACCAGTGCTCACCGCTTTCGCCCGTGCGTTCAGGACGCCGGACCTGCGCAAGAAGCTCCTGTTCACGCTGGCGATCATGGCCGTGTTCCGCCTCGGCTCACTGGTGCCGACCCCGGGCGTGAGCTACAGCCAGGTGCAGAACTGCATCAAGGGCGCCTCGACGACCGGCGTGCTGTCGCTGGTCAACCTGTTCAGCGGTGGCGCGCTGCTCCAGCTGTCGATCTTCGCGCTGGGGATCATGCCCTACATCACCTCGAGCATCATCATCCAGCTGCTCACCGTGGTGATCCCGCGCTTCGAGACCCTCAAGAAGGAGGGTCAGACCGGCACGGCGAAGCTGACGCAGTACACCCGCTACCTCACCATCGGACTGGCCATCCTCCAGTCGGCCACCCTGGTGACGATCGCGCGCAACCCCAGCCAGCTCTTCGGCTCCCAGTGCACCAGCATCATGCCGGACCAGAGCCTGCCCACCATCCTCATCATGGTGCTCACGATGACCGCCGGCACCGGCGTCATCATGTGGCTCGGTGAGCTGGTGACCGACCGCGGCATCGGCAACGGCATGTCCCTGCTGATCTTCACCTCGATCGCCGCGCGCTTCCCGACCTCGCTGTGGGCGCTGCGCACCAAGGGCTGGGACAAGTTCTTCATCGTCATCGTGCTCGGCCTGGTGGTCATCGCGGCCGTCGTGTTCGTCGAGCAGTCCCAGCGCCGCATCCCCGTGCAGTACGCCAAGCGGATGATCGGTCGCCGGATGTACGGCGGCACCTCCACCTACATCCCGCTCAAGGTCAACATGGCGGGTGTCATCCCGGTCATCTTCGCCTCGTCGCTGCTGTCGCTGCCCTCGCTGATCGCGCAGTTCCAGCGCGGCACCGGCCGGCCGCCGGCCTGGGTGACCTGGGTGGACCAGAACCTCACCCGCGGTGACCACCCGATCTACATGCTCGCCTACGTCGGGCTGATCCTGTTCTTCACGTTCTTCTACGTGTCCATCACGTTCAACCCCGATGAAGTCGCCGACAACATGAAGAAGTACGGTGGTTTCATCCCGGGTATCCGGGCCGGGCGACCCACGGCCGAGTACCTCGACTACGTCCTCACCCGGATCACCGTGCCGGGCGCCCTCTACCTCGGACTCATCTCCCTGATCCCGCTCATCGCCTTCGTCCTCGTCGGCGCTGACCAGAACTTCCCCTTCGGCGGCACCTCGATCCTGATCATCGTCGGTGTCGGCCTGGAGACGGTGAAGCAGATCGAGTCCCAGCTGCAGCAGCGTCACTACGAAGGGTTCCTCCGCTGATGCGTCTCATCATCCTCGGCCCGCCCGGCGCCGGTAAGGGCACGCAGGCTGCCCGCATCGCCGACCGCCTCGGTATCCCGGCGATCTCGACCGGCGACATCTTCCGCAGCAACATCAAGAACGGCACCGCCCTGGGCAAGCAGGTCCAGGAGATCCTCGCCGCGGGCAAGTACGTGCCGGACGAGGTCACCAACGCGATCGTGCGTGACCGCCTGGAGCAGGACGACGCCGCCAAGGGCTTCCTGCTGGACGGCTACCCGCGCACCCAGGCCCAGGTGGCCGAGCTCGACGCGATGCTGGCCGAGGGCGGCCACCGCCTTGACGCCGTGCTCGAGCTGACCGCCGACACCGACGAGGTCGTCAGCCGGCTGCTCAAGCGTGCCGAGCTCGAGGGGCGCGCCGACGACACCGAAGAGGTCATCCGGCACCGCCAGGAGGTCTACGTCGAGGAGACCGCGCCCCTGGCTGCGATCTACCGCGAGCGGGGCCTGCTGCGCCAGGTGGACGGCATGGGTGACGTCGACGCCGTCACCGCCCGCCTCGAGTCGGCCCTCGGGGCCTGAGGCCCGTGTTCGGACGCAACCGCCTCGACACCAAGACCGAGGACCAGATCCGGCGCATGCGCCGGGCCGGCCTGGTCGTGGGGGAGACCCTGGCCCTGCTGCGCGAGCAGGTCCGCCCGGGCATGACCACCGCCGACCTCGACCGCGTGGCCGAGGAGCACATCCGCGGTGCGGGGGCGGTCCCGTCCTTCCTGGGCTACCACGGCTTCACCGGCACCCTGTGCGTCAGCGTGAACGAGGAGGTCGTCCACGGCATCCCGGGCAGCCGCGAGCTGCGCGAGGGTGACCTGGTCTCCATCGACTGCGGCGCCATCGTCGAGGGCTGGCACGGCGACGCCGCCATCTCCCTGGTCGTCGGCGGTCGCGAGGCCGGCACGCCGGCAGACCTGGCGCTCATCGACGCCACGGAGGCCTCCATGTGGGCCGGCATCGCCGCGCTCAGGGTCGGCGAGCCCCTGTATGCCGTGGGCGCGGCTGTCGAGGACGCCGTCACCGCGGCTGCCGCCTCCAACGGCGCCGACTACGGCATCGTCGAGGACTACGTCGGCCACGGCATCGGCACCGAGATGCACCAGGACCCGCAGGTGCCCAACTATCGCGTGCGCGACCGTGGCCCGACGGTGCGCTCGGGTCTCACGGTCGCCATCGAGCCGATGGTCACCCTGGGCTCGGCCGACACGGCGGTCCTGGAGGACGACTGGACGGTCGTGACCACCGACGGCTCGCGCGCCGCGCACTGGGAGAACTCGGTCGCCGTGACCGAGGCCGGGCTCTGGGTGCTCACCGAGCTCGACGGCGGCCAGGCGAGGCTGGAAGCCCTCGGCGCGCCATACGCACCGCTGGACTGACCCTCCCCGGTGCTGCGCACCGGGCCTGACCAGCCGCGATCCGCACCTCGCCGATTTCTCCTCCTGTGGGGGGATGGCGTAGGCTGGTGCGTCGGCTCACGAATGTCTCGTCCTGCATGCCCCGGGCCCGCCCGAGGCATGCCGCGCGTGCCGTCCCGTGTGCCGGGTTGAAACGTCAGTGGAGGTCACTGGCCGGCCCCCGCCGGGGGTCGACCCGATCATCGGATTGCGGAGGAAATGGCCAAGAAGGACGGTGTCATCGAGATCGAGGGCACGATCGTCGAGGCTCTGCCGAACGCGATGTTTCGCGTGGAGCTCACCAACGGTCACAAGGTCCTCGCTCACATCTCGGGCAAGATGCGCCAGCACTACATCCGGATCCTCCCCGAGGACCGCGTGGTGGTGGAGCTCAGCCCGTATGACCTGACCCGTGGCCGCATCGTCTTCCGTTACCGCTGACCGGGTGTCTCACCACTCCCGATCCCACCAGACTCCCCGGGGTTCCGCCGCGTCCGCGCGGTGGGCGACGGGGGGCCCGATCTAAAGACAGCAGGCAGATGAAGGTTCAGCCGAGCGTCAAGAAGATCTGCGACAAGTGCAAGGTGATCCGCCGTCACGGCCGGGTCATGGTGATCTGCGAGAACCTGCGCCACAAGCAGCGCCAGGGCTGAGCAGAAACCCACCGAGCACCACTCGCGCTCTTCCGAGAACGCAAGACAACAACGCAGCGCCCGACCCCAGGACCACCTGGACGTCACCCCCGGCACGGAGGCCGGGGACCGTGGGCCACGGGACAGATCCCGCGGCCGGAAGCGGACCGGCGTTGCTCCAGACCTCCGTGTTGATCAGGAGAACACACAAGATGGCACGTCTTGTTGGTGTGGACCTCCCGCGCGAGAAGCGCGTGGAGATCGCACTCACCTACATCTTCGGCGTGGGGCGCACCCGCGCGAAGGAGACCCTTGCGGCGACGGGCGTCAACCCCGACACCCGCGTCCGCGACCTCGGCGACGAGGAGCTGGTCAAGCTCCGCGACTACCTCGAGGGCAACTTCAAGGTCGAGGGTGACCTCCGCCGTGAGGTCGCCGCCGACATCCGCCGCAAGGTCGAGATCGGCAGCTACGAGGGTCTGCGTCACCGTCGCGGCCTGCCCGTTCGCGGTCAGCGCACCAAGACCAACGCGCGCACCCGCAAGGGCCCGAAGCGCACTGTGGCCGGCAAGAAGAAGGCCGGCAAGAAGTAAGTCCGCTCGTGATCCGATCGCCGGGCCGCACATCCGCGGGACGGCGAACCGAGTCGGACCACACTTCAACCACGTAGGAGATCTACCGCATGCCTCCCAAGAGCCGTACGGCTGCGGGCGCCAAGAAGGTGCGCCGCAAGGAGAAGAAGAACGTCGCCCACGGGCACGCTCACATCAAGAGCACGTTCAACAACACCATCATCTCGATCACCGACCCCACCGGGGCCGTGATCTCGTGGGCCTCTGCCGGCCAGGTCGGCTTCAAGGGCTCCCGCAAGTCCACCCCGTTCGCAGCGCAGATGGCCGCCGAGGCCGCCGCGCGTCGTGCCATGGAGCACGGCATGCGCAAGGTCGACGTCTTCGTCAAGGGCCCGGGTTCCGGTCGTGAGACCGCCATCCGCTCGCTGACCGCCACCGGCCTCGAGGTCGGCGCCATCAGCGACGTCACGCCCTCGCCGCACAACGGCGTCCGTCCGCCCAAGCGCCGTCGCGTCTGAGACCGGGAGAGAGATAAGACATGGCTCGTTACACCGGCCCCATCACCAAGAAGTCGCGTCGCCTCAAGGTCGACCTCGTCGGCGGCGACAAGAACTTCGAGCTCCGTCCCTTCCCGCCCGGCCAGCACGGCCGTCGCCGGATCCAGGAGAAGGAGTACCTCACCCAGCTGCAGGAGAAGCAGAAGGCCCGCTTCACCTACGGCGTCATGGAGAAGCAGTTCCGCGGTTACTACGAGGAGGCCTCGCGCCGCCCCGGCAAGACCGGTGAGAACCTGCTGCAGATCCTCGAGTCCCGCCTGGACAACGTGATCTACCGCGCCGGCCTGGCCCGGACCCGTCGCGCCGCCCGCCAGCTGGTGACCCACGGTCACTTCCTGGTCAACGGCGTCCGCGTCGACGTCCCGTCCTACCGCGTCTCGCAGTACGACATCATCGACGTCCGTCCGAAGTCGGCCGAGACCTTCCCGATCGAGCTGGCCCGCCAGACCTTCGGTGAGCGTCCCGTCCCGGCCTGGATGCAGGTCGTCCCCGGCTCGCTCCGGGTCCTGATCCACCAGCTGCCCGTCCGTGCGCAGATCGACACGATCCTCACGGAGCAGCTCATCGTGGAGCTCTACTCGAAGAACTGAGGTTTTTCACCCGGTATGCCGGGTGGCCACCTCCCCCGGGAGGCAACCACCCGGCATACCCCGGGCTCGTGGCACGGACAGAGGTGCCAGGGGCCGCGGACCGTCGCGGGTCCGCAGTTTCACGAGGCGTCAAATAGCGGTCGCCCGTGGGAAGGAAGAAAAAAGTGCTCATCGCACAGCGCCCCACCCTCAGCGAGGACGTCGTCTCCGACGCGCGCTCGCGGTTCGTCATCGAGCCGCTCGAGCCGGGCTTCGGCTACACCCTCGGCAACTCCCTGCGCCGCACCCTGCTCTCGAGCATCCCGGGCGCCGCGGTCACCAGCATCCGCATCGACGGCGTGCTCCACGAGTTCTCGACGGTCCCCGGTGTCAAGGAGGACGTCACCGAGATCATCCTGAACATCAAGGGCCTGGTCGTCTCCAGCGAGCATGACGAGCCGGTCGTCATGTACCTGCGCAAGCAGGGCCCCGGCGCCGTCACCGCTGCTGACATCGCCCCCCCGGCCGGTGTCGAGGTCCACAACCCGGACCTGCACATCGGCACGCTCAACGGCAAGGGCAAGCTCGAGATGGAGCTGACGGTCGAGCGTGGCCGTGGCTACGTCTCCGCCGCCCAGAACAAGAGCGGCGACGCCGAGATCGGCCGCATCCCGGTCGACTCGATCTACAGCCCGGTGCTGGCCGTGACCTACAAGGTCGAGGCCACCCGCGTCGAGCAGCGCACCGACTTCGACAAGCTGATCGTCGACGTCGAGACCAAGAACAGCATCGCCCCGCGCGACGCCATGGCCTCGGCCGGCAAGACGCTGGTGGAGCTGTTCGGCCTGGCCCGTGAGCTCAACGTCGAGGCCGAGGGCATCGACATGGGCCCGAGCCCGACCGACGCCGCCCTGGCGGCCGACCTGGCGCTGCCGATCGAGGACCTGGACCTCACGGTCCGTTCCTACAACTGCCTCAAGCGCGAGGGCATCCACACCGTGGGTGAGCTCGTGGCCCGCAGCGAGGCCGACCTGCTCGACATCCGCAACTTCGGTGCGAAGTCGATCGACGAGGTCAAGGCCAAGCTGGTCGGCATGGGGCTGCAGCTCAAGGACAGCCCGCCCGGGTTCGACCCGAGCGCTGTCGTGGGCAGCTTCGACGACGACTTCGACGAGGACCAGTCCTTCGTCGAGGACGAGCAGTACTGACCCACCTGACCGACTCTGTGACCAACCCGCATTCGGCGGTTCGGTCAGAACTCTGAGGAGAACAACCCATGCCCACGCCCACCAAGGGTCCCCGCCTCGGCGGCGGTCCGGCGCACGAGCGGCTCATCCTGGCCAACCTGGCCACCTCGCTGTTCGAGCACGACCAGATCACGACCACCGAGGCCAAGGCCAAGCGCCTGCGCCCGCTGGCCGAGCGTCTGATCACGTTCGCCAAGCGCGGTGACCTGCACGCCCGCCGCCGGGTGCTCACGGTCGTCCGTGACAAGGGTGTCGTGCACCGCCTGTTCACCGAGATCGCTCCCGACATGGAGCTGCGTCCCGGTGGCTACACCCGCATCACCAAGATCGGCAACCGCAAGGGCGACAACGCCCCCATGGCCGTGATCGAGCTGGTGCGCGAGCCGCTGTCCCCGAAGAAGGCCACTGTCGCCGAGGCCGAGGCTGCGACCAAGCGGTCCGCCAAGGACAAGAAGGCCAAGGAGGCCCCGGCCGAGGAGACCGTCGAGGCTCCCGCGGCTGAGGCCACCGAGGTCGAGGCCACCGAGGCCCCGGCCGTCGAGGCCACGGACGAGGCCGGCAAGGCCGACGCCTGAGCCGATCGGCTCACGCGGCCTCGTTAGGCTGCACCGCATGACCCGTGACGAGCCCGTCGTCCCCGACCCAGGGGGCGGCGGGCTCGTCCGCGTCCGGGTCGACTTCGCCTACGACGGCTCGGACTTCTCCGGCTGGGCGGCCCAGCCCGGCCTGCGCACCGTCGAGGAGGTGCTCTCCGGCGCGCTGACCACGGTGCTGCGGGCGCCGGAGCCGGTGCGCCTGACGGTGGCCGGCCGGACCGACGCCGGCGTGCACGCGCGCGGGCAGGTGTGCCACGCCGACATCGACCCGCTGGCGTTCTCCCGGCTGCCCGGCCGGTCGGACCGCACCCCGGTCGAGGCGGCCGTGACCCGGCTCAACGGGGTGCTGCCCCCGGACGTCGTGGTCCGCGAGGTGGCCGTGGCGCCGGAGGGCTTCGACGCCCGCTTCTCGGCCGTGCAGCGGCGCTACCTCTACCGGATCTGCGACCGCCCCGAGCTCGCCGACCCGCTGCGCCGCCGGGACACCGTCGTGGTGCGGCACCGGCTCGACGTCGAGGCGATGCACGCCGCGGCCCAGCTGCTGCTGGGGCTGAAGGACTTCGCCGCGTTCTGCAAGAAGCGTGAGGGCGCCACGACGATCCGCACCCTGCTGGACTACGCGTGGACCCGCGCCGAGGACGGCACGCTGCTCGCGCGGGTGGAGGCCGACGCCTTCTGCCACTCGATGGTCCGCTCGCTCGTCGGGGCGGTGCTGCCCGTGGGGGAGGGGCGCCAGCCGGTGGAGTGGCCGGCCCAGGTCCTCACCGCCGGTCAGCGCGACCCGCGGGTGGTCGTCATGCCGCCGCACGGCCTGTCCCTGGAAGAGGTCTCCTACCCGCCCGCCCCGGAGCTGGCCGCCCGGGCCCGGGAGGCCCGCGCCGTGCGCACGGTCGACGCGACGTCGGACCCGGCAGGTGCGAGCCCGGCGCGGTAGCCCGCACCCGGGACACCCGCTGTGCGGGTCAGGGAGCCATGGCGGACCAGCCGCGGTAGTCCTCGACCGCGATACCGGCGTAGGTGGCGCTGCCCATCAGGGCGGCGTCGACCTGGGCGAGCTCGGCCTCCATCTGGGTGCGGGTCATCCCGAAGAAGGTCTGCTTGACGTCGGCCGGGTCGCTGCCGAGGTCGTTGGTCTCCTGGCCGATCCGGATCGGCTTGCCGGTCGCCTTCGCACTGGCCAGCGCCGCGGCGGCGATGTCCAGCGTGCCGTCGGTGCCGGCAGCGTGGTTGCGGTAGGCCATCACGGCGGTCCCGGCGACCCGGGTCATGACGGCCCGGTCCAGCGGCGTCCGGCCGTAGCTGACCGTGTTGAACCAGAACGGGATGTCGGCCTCCACCGGGTGGCTCGTGCCGGCCGAGGACACCAGCGTCGAGAGCAGGCTGACGTAGCGCTTGACCGTGCCGGACTGGTCGGTCGACCACGACGCCAGCGCATAGGGCTCCACGTCGACGTGGACGCCGGTGAACAGCCCGGTGGCCAGGGCGGGGGTCAGCCAGCTGGAGACCACCCACGACGGGGAGTCGACCCAGGTGGGGTCGCCGCCGAGGGCGTCGACCTGCATCCCCGCGGCCCGGGCCTGGGTGCTGAGCTGCTGCAGGCGGGGCAGGTCGGGGGAGAAGGTCACCTGGGGTGGCACCGCCACGAAGAGCCGGGTGACCCCTTGGCCCTGGGCGTAGGCCACGACCTGGGCCGGGTCGTCGGCGGTCCACACCCACATGGCCCGGGTCGGTGGAGTCGGGGGAGGGCTGGCGTGCTTGACCCTGGCGGCCAGGGCCGGGGTTGCGGCGGCCAGGCCCAGGAGACCTGCGGCCGCGGCGGCCAGGGTCAGGGTGAGAACGCGAACAGGGGCCACGTGCCGAGCCATGCTGCCTCCACTCCGGCGTCACCGGCAGCAGGGGTGCCGGGGGTTCAGGATGAGGTCGGGTGCCCCCTCGCGCGGGCGCGTTTGACGAACCCCTGACCAACGGCCCCGGCCCCGCCGGGAGCATTGCGGGCGAAACCGGGATGACTCGGCGGCCCCGGGTGAGGGACAGTGGGCGGTTGTGGGCCACGTCGACATCAACGCCATCAGCTACTCCCTGCCCGACGGGCGACCCCTGCTCGGGGAGGTCAGCCTCCGCGTCGGCGAGGGCGCGAAGGTGGCCCTGATCGGCCCCAACGGGACGGGCAAGACCACGCTGTTGCGCATCGTCAGCGGCGACCTCGACGCCCACGAGGGGGCCGTGACCCGCAGCGGCGGGCTCGGCGTCATGCGCCAGTTCATCGGCAAGGTGCGCGATGACACCACCGTGCGCGACCTGCTCGTCGGTGTCGCCCCGACCGCCGTCCGGCAGGCCGCCGAGGCCGTCGACGCGGCCGAGCTGGCGATGATGGAGCACGACGACGAGAAGGTGCAGATGGCCTACGCCCAGGCGCTGGCCGACTGGGCCGACGCCGGCGGCTACGAGCACGAGACGCTCTGGGACGTCTGCACCGTCGCCGCCCTCGGCGTGCCCTTCGAGCAGGCGCAGTGGCGCACCGTGCGGACCCTCTCCGGCGGCGAGCAGAAGCGGCTGGTCCTCGAGGCGCTGCTGCGCGGCCCGGAGGAGGTGCTGCTGCTGGACGAGCCGGACAACTACCTCGACGTGCCGACCAAGCGCTGGCTGGAGGAGCAGCTGGTCGCCTCGCCCAAGACGGTGCTGTTCGTCAGCCACGACCGCGAGCTGCTCGACCGGGTGGCCACCCGTGTCGCGACCCTGGAGCCGGGCGCGGCCGGGAGCACGCTGTGGGTCCACCCGGGCCGGTTCTCGACGTACCAGCAGGCGCGGATCGACCGCAACGCCAAGCTGGAGGAGCTGCGCCGGCGCTGGGACGAGGAGCACGCCAAGCTCAAGGCCCTGGTGCTGATGTACAAGACCAAGGCCGCCTACAACGACGGGCTGGCCAGCCGCTACCAGGCGGCCAAGACCAGGCTGGCCAAGTTCGAGGAGGCCGGCCCGCCCGAGGCCGTGGCCGTCGAGCAGAACGTGCGGATGCGCCTCACCGGTGGTCGCACCGCCAAGCGGGCGGTCATCGTCGAGGGCCTGGAGCTGACGGGTCTCATGAAGCCGTTCGACCTCGAGATCTGGTACGGCGAGCGGGTGGCCGTCCTGGGCAGCAACGGCTCGGGCAAGTCGCACTTCCTGCGTCTCCTGGCCCGCGGCGGCAGCGACCCGGACATCGAGCACCGGCCGGTCGGGGACGTGGTCCCCTCCCCGGTCGAGCACACCGGTATCGCGCGCCTGGGCTCCCGGGTCCGTCCCGGCTGGTTCGCCCAGACGCACGACCACCCCGAGCTGATGAGCCGCACGCTGCTGGAGATCCTGCACCGCGGCGACGAGCACCGGGCCGGCAAGCCGCGCGACGAGGCGGCGCGGGCGCTGGACCGCTACGGCCTGGCCCGCTCCTCGGAGCAGCCGTTCGCCTCGCTGTCGGGCGGCCAGCAGGCGCGGTTCCAGATCCTGCTGCTGGAGCTGAGCGGCGCGACGATGCTGCTGCTGGACGAGCCGACCGACAACCTCGACCTGCATTCCGCCGAGGCGCTGGAGGAGGGCCTGGCCGCCTTCGACGGCACGGTGCTCGCCGTGACCCACGACCGGTGGTTCGCCAAGGGGTTCGACCGCTACCTGGTGTTCGGCCAGGACGGCAGCGTCTACGAGTCCGACGAGCCGGTGTGGGACGAGGGCCGGGTCCAGCGGGCCCGCTGACGCGCGCGCAGCTTTGCTCAGCCCAGACCGCTTTCCGGGCGTGATCCGGCGCCGGTGAGCGGCCTGGGCTGCGCAAAGCGGCTTGAGGTGAGCACGGCGGCTTGCAAGAAGTTGCTGAAACTTTGCACTTCACCTCTGGTTTCCGGCGGCTCACCGCCCTAGCGTTCCCGGGGCGGTCCGCCGGGGCGGGGGCCGCGACTCACCGACGGGCGGCCTCAGGGGGCGCTCGCTGACGTCCAGGAGTGCCCGTGACCGGTCGCTGGTCCACCCTCGTCGCTGCCGTCGCAGCATCCACCCTCGCCGGGATCGGGCTGATGCCGTCGTCGGCGCCGACCGCCGCGGCGGCCGAGCGCACGGCCACCCTCGTCGGGTCGCTGCAGTCCGAGCTGGGCTGCTCCGACGACTGGCAACCGGACTGTGCGGCCACCGTGCTGACCCGCGAGGGTGACAGCACGGCATACAGCAGGGACTTCCGGGTGCCGGCCGGGAAGTACGAGCTCAAGGTGGCCATCAACGGCAGCTGGGACGAGAGCTACGGCGCCGACGGCGTCAAGGGCGGCGCCAACATCCCGCTGGTGCTGCAGGGCCCGGCCACCCTGCACGTGTCCTACGACGACCAGACGCACAAGATCGGCATCGCGCCGACGGACCTGCCCGGCCCGGCAACGGCCGCCGACAAGGCGCTCGCCGGCTCCAGCCTGCGCGGGCCGCTGACCCGCGAGCGGTTCTACTTCGTCATGGCCGACCGGTTCGCCAACGGCGACAAGGCCAACGACACCGGTGGCCTGACCGGCACCCGCATGGACACCGGCTACGACCCGACCGACAAGGGCTTCTACCACGGCGGTGACCTCGCCGGCCTGACCCAGAAGCTCGACTACATCAAGTCCCTTGGCACCACGGCGATCTGGCTGACGCCGGCGTTCAAGAACCGCCCGGTGCAGGGCAGTGGCGCCAACGCCAGCGCCGGCTACCACGGCTACTGGATCACCGACTTCACGCAGGTCGACCCGCACCTGGGCACCAACGCGCAGATGAAGCAGCTCATCGCCGCGGCGCACGCCAAGGGCATGAAGGTCTTCTTCGACATCATCACCAACCACACCGCCGACGTCATCGACTACCAGGGCGACCAGCACGGCTACATCTCCAAGACGACCCGGCCCTACACCGACGCCAGCGGGAAGGCCTTTGACGACAAGGCGTATGCCGGCGGCAGCACCTTCCCGGCGCTGGACCCGGAGACGTCCTTCCCCTACAAGCCGGTGTTCCACAGCGACGCCGACAAGACCGTGAAGGTCCCGGCCTGGCTGAACGACCCGACGCTCTACCACAACCGCGGCGACTCGACCTATGCCGGCGAGTCCGCGGAGTACGGCGACTTCGCCGGTCTCGACGACCTGTGGACCGAGCAGCCCAAGGTCGTCCAGGGGATGACCGACGTCTACAGCAAGTGGGTCGACTTCGGCGTCGACGGCTTCCGGATCGACACTGTCAAGCACGTCAATATGGAGTTCTGGCAGCAGTTCGTGCCGGCCATCCAGGCCCGCGCCAAGGCCGACGGCAACGACAGGTTCTTCGAGTTCGGTGAGGTCTACGACGCCGACCCGAAGCTCATGAGCCGCTACACCACCACCGGCCGGCTGCCCGCCACGCTGGACTTCGGCTTCCAGTCGGGCGCCCTGGCGTTCGCGCAGGGCAAGGCCACGACGGGGCTGCGCGACTTCTTCGCCAACGACGACTACTACACCGACACCGACTCCAACGCCTACGAGCTGCCGACCTTCCTCGGCAACCACGACATGGGCCGGGTCGCCATGATGCTCAAGGGTTCCGGCTCGAGCGGGCCGGACCTGATGGCGCGCACGAAGCTCGCCAACGACCTGATGTTCCTCACCCGTGGCCAGCCGGTCGTCTACTACGGCGACGAGCAGGGCTTCATCGGCAGCGGCGGTGACAAGGACGCCCGCCAGGACATGTTCGCCACCAAGGTGCCCGAGTACGCCTCGCAGGAGGTGCTCGGTGGCACCTCCGGCAGCCGGGACCGGTATGACGAGTCCTCGCCGCTCTACCGGCAGATCCAGTCCCTGGAGCGGTTGCGTGCCGCGAACCCGGGGCTGGCCGACGGCGCCCAGGTCCACCGCTACGCCTCCGACGGGCCGGGCGTCTACGCCTTCAGCCGGGTCGACGCGGCGACGGGCACCGAGTACGTCGTCGTGGCCAACAACGCCAGCACCGCCAGGTCGGCGACCTTCAGCACCTACAGCGACCGCATGCACTTCGCGCCGCTCTACGGCGCCGACGGCGACCTCGTCTCCGGTGCCGACGACCGGGTCAGCGTCACCGTCCCGGCCCTGTCGGTGTCGGTGTGGAAGGCCCGCAGCGGCCTGGCGCACCGGCGCAGCGCACCGGCGGTCTACCTCACCTCGCCGCAGGCAGGGGGAGTCGTCGGGGGCCGCGCCGAGATCGGGGCGGCCATCGCGGACAACGCCTTCGCCCAGGTGAGCTTCGCCTGGCGGGCGGCCGGCACGAGCCAGTGGCACGCCCTCGGCACCGACGACAACGCGCCGTACCGCGTCTTCCACGACGTCAGCGGCCTGGCCAAGGGCACCCTGCTGGAGTACCGCGCGGTCGCCAAGGACAGCAGCGGCAACCTCTCGGCCAGCTCCTCCTACGGCGTCGTCGGTGACGCCCAGGCTGCGGGGAGCTCCGGCGGCTCCGGCGGCGTCGGCCCGGTCACCCAGCCGGACTACGTCAGCGTGCCGGGCAGCGACAACTCCGAGATGGGCTGCTCCGGCGACTGGCAGCCCGACTGCGCCCAGGCGCAGCTGTCGCTGGACGCCAAGGACCAGGTCTGGAAGGGCACGTCCACCTCGATCCCGGCCGGGGACTACGAGTACAAGGCCGCGATCAACAAGAGCTGGGACGAGAACTACGGCGCCGGCGGGGCCAGGGGCGGCAGCAACATCGCCTACACCGCGCCCGGCGGCCCGGTGACCTTCTACTACGACCACGCCACCCACTACGCCACGAACACCGCGCAGGGCCCGATCATCACCGCGCCCGGCTCCTTCCAGAGCAAGCTCGGCTGCCCCGCGGACTGGAGCCCGGACTGCATGCGCCCGTGGCTGCAGGACCCCGACGGGGACGGCACCTACACCTGGTCGACCGACCAGATCCCTGCCGGCAGCTACGAGTTCAAGGTCGCGCACGGCCTGAGCTGGGACGAGAACTACGGCGCCGGCGGCGCACCCGGCGGCGCGAACATCGGCTTCTCGGTGCCCTCGGACGGCACCGTCGTGACCTTCTCCTACGTCCTGGCGACCCACCAGGCAAGCGTGAAGACCTCGCGCGCCGGGGCCGCGCCGGACCTGAAGAAGGCCAAGGCCTACTGGGTCGGCCGCGACCTGCTCGCCTGGCCCGCCAACGGCGTGCCGGCCGGGAGCAACCCCGCCCTGCTGCACTGGCGCCTGCACTGGTCGCCCACCGGCGACCTCGGCGTCGACGCCGAGGCCGTCACCGGCGGCTCCACCGCGGACCTGACGTATGACGCGTCCGGGCTCCCGGAGTCGGTCACCGCCGCGCACCCCGAGCTCAAGGGCTACCTCGCGCTGCGGCTGGACCCCAGGGTCGCGAGGCAGGCCGGGGACATCCTGCGCGGCCAGGTCGCCGTCGGGCTCTACGACGAGCTCGGCCGGCTCCTGGACGCTACCGGGGTGCAGACCCCGGGCGTGCTCGATGACCTCTACGCGCCGGCCGCCTCCCGCCGCGCGCTCGGGGTCAGCTGGGACGGGCGCACGCCGTCCTTCGCCCTCTGGGCGCCGACGGCCCGGTCCGTCTCTTTGCTGACGTGGCCGGCCGGCTCGGCCGGCGACGCCCCGGTGAGCGCCGCGACCCGGGTGACCATGCAGCGCCAGGGTGACGGCTCGTGGACGGTGGAGGGCCGCCCGCAGTGGCGCGGCGCGCGATACCTCTATGACGTGGAGGTGTTCGCCCCCACCACCGGCAAGGTCGAGCACAACCTGGTCACCGACCCCTACTCGGTGGCGCTGACGCGGGACTCCACCCGCTCGGTGGCGGTGGACCTGGCCGACCCGGCCTACCGGCCGGCGCTGTGGTCCGGCACCCCGTCCCCGGCGCTGAAGCAGGACGTGGACTCCACGATCTACGAGCTGCACGTGCGGGACTTCTCCATCGGCGACACCAGCGTGCCGGCCGACCACCGTGGTTCCTACCTGGCGTTCGCGGACAACGGCGACGGCACGAAGCACCTCAAGGCGCTCGCCGCCGCGGGGCTCAACACCGTGCACCTGCTGCCGACGTTCGACATCGCCTCGATCGAGGAGGACCCGGCCAAGCAGGCCACGCCGGCCTGTGACCTGCGCTCCTACGCGCCGGACAGCACCGAGCAGCAGAAGTGCGTCACCGCCGTGGCCGGCAAGGACGCGTTCAACTGGGGCTACGACCCGTGGCACTGGATGGCCCCGGAGGGCTCCTACGCCTCCAGCGCCGCGGCGGCCGACGGCGGCGAGCGGGTGGCGCAGTTCCGCACCATGGTCGGTGGCCTGCACCGTGACGGCCTGCGGGTCGTCCTGGACCAGGTCTTCAACCACACCCCGGCGAGCGGCCAGGCGCCGACGTCGGTGCTCGACCGGGTTGTGCCCGGCTACTACCAGCGGCTGAACGCCACGGGCGCGGTGGAGACCTCGACGTGCTGCCAGAACGTCGCCACGGAGCACGCCATGGCGCAGAAGGTCATGGTGGACGCCGTGGTCTCGTGGGCCCGCAGCTACCACGTCGACGGCTTCCGCTTCGACCTGATGGGGCACCACAGCCGCGACACGATGCTCGCGGTGCGCCACGCCCTGGATGCGCTGACGCTGCAGCACGACGGTGTCGACGGCCGCTCGATCTACCTCTACGGCGAGGGCTGGAACTTCGGCGAGGTGGCCAACAACGCCCTGTTCACCCAGGCCACGCAGGGCCAGCTCGGCGGCACCCACATCGGCACGTTCTCCGACCGGCTGCGGGACGCGGTCCGCGGCGGTGGGCCGTTCGACGAGGACCCGCGCAAGCAGGGCTTCGGCAGCGGCGAGTCGACCGACCCCAACGGTGCGCCCGTCAACAGCGGCGCTGCCTCCTCGCTGCGGCACGACACCGACCTCGTCGAGCTCGGGATGGCCGGCAACCTGCGGGCGTTCACCTTCAAGGACACCGAGGGTGCGGTCGTCCGGGGTGACCAGGTCGACTACAACGGCTCGCCGGCGGGCTACGCCGACCAGCCGGACGAGGTCGTCAGCTACGTCGACGCCCACGACAACGAGACGCTGTGGGACTCGCTGACCTACAAGCTGCCGGTGGCGACGACGATGGCCGAGCGCGTGCGGATGAACACGCTGTCCCTGGCGACGACAGCCCTGTCGCAGACGCCGTCGTTCTGGCACGCCGGCGCGGACCTGTTGCGCAGCAAGAGCTTCGACCGCGACAGCTACGACAGCGGCGACTGGTTCAACACCCTGGACTGGACCGGCGCGGACAACGGCTTCGGGCACGGCCTGCCCCGTGAGGGCTCGAACAGCAACAAGTGGTCCTACATGAAGCCGCTGCTGGCCAACCCGGCGCTCAAGCCCTCGGCCACGGACGTGGCCACCGCCTCGGCCCAGGCCCAGGACCTGCTGCGGCTGCGGTTCTCCTCGCCGCTGTTCCGCCTCGGCTCGGCCGACGCGATCCGGGCCAAGGTCGGCTTCCCGGTCTCCGGGACCGCCGACGCCCACCCGGGCGTGGTCGTCATGCGGATCGACGACACCAAGGGCACCGACAAGGACCCGGCGCTCGACGGGCTCGTCGTGGTGCTCAACGCCTCGCCGGACGCCGTGGCGCAGAAGTTGCCCGGTATGGCGGGTGCGCACCTCGCGCTGTCCCCGGTCCAGGCCGGGGGAGCCGACCCCGTGGTCAAGACCTCCACCTGGGACCCGGCCAACGGCACGCTGACGGTGCCCGCCCGCACCGTGGCGGTGTTCGTGCAGCACTGACCTCGGTCCGCGGAGGTGAGGGGCCCCGATGTGCCGGCCAACCGGCATACCGGGGCCTCTCGTGTGTTCAGCTCGCGGGTGTCGGCAGGATGTTGATGACCCGGGAGAGGACCACCACGATCACCATGAGGGCGATCAGGGACTGCAACGCCATGAGTGCCTTGGCGCGGCCGGTCAGCGGCGATGCGTCGGCCGGGCTGAACGAGATCAGGTTGGTGAAGGCCACGTAGAGGTAGTCCCCGAACCGCGGCACCCAGTCGGGTCCGCCGAGCTCCATGTCGAGCGTCTGGGGGAACTGGAAGTCGGGGCGGTGGGCCGGCCCGAGGGCGCGCGTATTGGGGCCACCGCCGTCGACCTGCCAGTACAGCAGCGCGAAGGTGAACATGTTGGTCGTCAGGGCGAGTGCGCCGGCGACCAGGAGCCGGTCGGCCGTGAGGGGCGTGCCGTCGACCGGGTGGCCGCTCAGGACCAGGGCGACCAGGCGGCCGGCGCCGACCGTGTTGGCGCCGACGAGCACGCCGAACAGGGTCAGGACGGCTGGGCGGGCACCGCGCGGGACCGGTCCCGGCCGGGCGGCGATGAGGACCATGACGCCCACGACGGCCAGCTCGACGAGCGGCACCAGCGCGATGGGGCCCACGCGGTAGCGGGCAGGGACCAGGACCTGCGGCAGGATCGCCGCCACCATCGCCAGGATCGGCCAGGTGTAGGGCTCCGGGGCCCGCGAGGTCGGCGGGTGGGGGGTGGTCGTACCCACGGCCCCATCGTCCGCCGGCGGACCGTGTGCGAACACCTCCGCTGCGGACTACCCGTCCGGGTGCTCACTCGAGACGGCTTTGCTCAGTTCAGACCGCTCTGTCGGCGGCTCCCGGCGTGCTCGAGCGGTCTGGGATGAGCAAACCGGCCTGGGCTGAGCAAAGGTCAGGGGCGGCGGGGCGGGTCGACCGGCAGCGGGCAGGTGTAGACGGTGACCCGCTTGGCCTGCGGGTTGCCGGCGCCGACCCGGCGGTAACGGCCGAGCAGCTCCTGCATCTGCGCGCGGAGCTCGGCCAGCTGCTCGGGGGTGACCAGCACGAGGTGGTCCTCGAGGCCGATCTGCTCCTGCCAGGGCTCGGGCCAGTCCTCGCGGGAGTCCAGCCAGTCCTGGGCCTTCTCGCTGAAGTGCTGGACGTAGTCGCGGGCCAGCCAGTCCAGCGCGGCGTCGTCGCCGCCGTCGTCCTCGGGCTCAGGTCGCGGGCTGCCACCCGGGTTGGCTGCCCAGACCCGCTGCCGCCCGGCGCCCTCGCCGGTGTCGACGACGAGTCCCACCTCGGCGAGCTTGCGCAGGTGGTAGCTGGTCGCACCGGAGTTCGTCCGCAGGGCCACGGCCAGCCGGGTCGCGGTGGCCGGTCCGGTGCTGCGCAGCTCGGCCAGCAGGCGGGCCCGGACCGGGTGGGCGAGGACGCGCAGGCCCGGTCCGTCGACGTGGAAGGATGCAGGAGCGCCGGTCACGGATGCACAATACGTGTGCACAATCTCTTTGCACAAGGCCGGTGCGGCAGGCGCGAAAAGCGCCCTGACCGGGGGATTCGTGCTCAGGACAGGGGTCCTGGCGTGGATTTGGAGGGCCGTTCACGCCGTCGGTAAACTCATTCCTCGTTGTGCGATTGGCGGCCCTGGTCGCAGGCGCCCGCTCCGTCGGGCGCAGCGCACTCCACGTCGCTGAGAAATCACGAGAGAACGAAGGCATATCCGTGCGTACGTACACCCCCAAGGCCAGCGAGGTCACCCGCGCCTGGCACGTCATCGACGCGACTGACGTCGTCCTTGGCCGCCTCGCGAGCCAGACCGCGATCCTCCTGCGGGGCAAGCACAAGCCGACCTTCGCCCCGCACGTCGACACCGGTGACTTCGTCATCATCATCAACGCCGACAAGGTCGCCCTCACCGGCGCCAAGCTGGAGAAGAAGAAGGCTTACCGCCACTCCGGCTTCCCGGGCGGCCTCAAGGCCACGACCTACCAGGAGCTGCTCGCCAAGAGCCCCGAGAAGGCCGTCGAGAAGGCCATCCGCGGCATGATCCCCAAGAACTCCCTCGGCCGCCAGCAGCTGTCCAAGCTGAAGGTCTACGCCGGCAGCGCCCACCCGCACCAGGCCCAGAAGCCGGTGCCCTTCGAGATCTCACAGGTCGCGCAGTAAGTCCGGCTTCCGCCTGACCTGTGCAGAAAACGAACGAGGAGAATCGTGGCTGACACCACCCCCGTCGAGACCGCTGACAACGCGGCCGACGAGCAGGAGCTTTCCAACTACACCAGCGAGTCCGAGGCCCCGGCCGCGTCCGAGGCGCGCCGCCCGGTCGTGACCGCCCCCGGCGCCGGCACCGGCCGTCGCAAGCAGGCCATCGCCCGCGTGCGCATCGTCCCCGGCACCGGCGAGTGGAAGATCAACGGCCGCACGCTGGATGAGTACTTCCCGAACAAGGTCCACCAGCAGATCGTCAACGAGCCCCTGAAGGTGCTCGAGCTCGACGGCTCCTACGACGTGCTCGTGCGCGTCCACGGTGGTGGCCCCTCCGGCCAGGCCGGCGCCGTGCGCCTGGGTGTGGCCCGTTCGCTGAACGAGGTCGACGCCGAGGCCAACCGCCCGACGCTGAAGAAGGCCGGCTTCCTGACCCGCGACGCCCGCGTCCCGGAGCGCAAGAAGGCTGGTCTGAAGAAGGCCCGCAAGGCGCCTCAGTACAGCAAGCGCTGACTTTTCGCAGTCCCGCCAGTGGCGGCTCCGACCCTGCACCGCGGTGCGGGGGCCTTCGGAGCCGCCACTGCGGCTTTGGGGGTACGTTTCCTCAGATGCCTCACGCTGCTCGCCCCTGCCGTCGGCAGGGTGGGCCGGTGCGGGGCCTGACTCCACCGAGAGGTTGAACCTGTGGCTCGACTCTTTGGCACCGACGGCGTTCGCGGGCTCGCGAACCGCTTCGTCACCGCCGAGCTCGCCCTGGACCTGTCCGTCGCCGCGGCCCATGTGCTGGCCGAGGCCGGCGCCTTCGAGGGCCACCGCCCGCGCGCCGTGCTGGGCCGCGACCCCCGCGCGTCGGGGGAGTTCCTCGCCGCCGCCGTCACCGCCGGACTGCTGTCCGCCGGCGTCGACGTGCTCGACGCCGGGGTCCTGCCGACCCCGGCGATCGCCTTCCTCACCGCCGACTCCGACGCCGACCTCGGCGTGATGCTCTCGGCCTCGCACAACGCGATGCCGGACAACGGGATCAAGTTCTTCGCCCGCGGCGGCCACAAGCTCCCCGACGACGTCGAGGACGCCATCGAGGCCCGCATGCGCGAGCCGTGGGAGCGCCCGACCGGTGACCGTGTCGGACGTCTGCGCCCGTTCGAGGGCGGTGCCGAGCGCTACGTCGAGCACCTCCTCGCGGCCCTGCCGCACCGGCTCGACGGCCTGCGTATCGTCATCGACGCCGCCCACGGCGCCGCCAGTGAGGTCTCACCGGAGGCGTTCCGCCGGGCCGGCGCCGACGTCGTCGTCATCGGTGGCGAGCCCGACGGCCTGAACATCAACGAGGGCTACGGCTCCACGCACCTGGACAACCTGTGCAAGGCCGTCGTGGAGCACGGCGCCGACCTCGGGGTCGCCCACGACGGTGACGCCGACCGCTGCCTCGCGGTGGACGCCCGCGGCGAGGTCGTCGACGGCGACCAGATCATGGCGATCCTGTCCCTGGCGATGCGCGACCACGGCACGCTCGCCCAGGACACCCTCGTGGCCACGGTCATGAGCAACCTGGGCATGTTCCAGGCACTCGAGCGCGAGGGCATCACCGTCAAGCAGACGGCGGTCGGCGACCGCTACGTCCTCGAGGAGATGAAGGCCTCCAAGCTCTCCCTCGGCGGCGAGCAGTCCGGGCACGTCATCGCCCTGGACCATGGCACCACCGGCGACGGGGTGCTCACCGGCCTGCTGCTCGCCTCCCGCGTCGCCGAGACCGGTCGCAGCCTGCAGGACCTCGCGTCAGTGATGACCCGCCTGCCGCAGGTCATGATCAACGTCAAGGGGGTCGACAAGACCCGCGTGGACGACCACGTCGACGTGCAGGCCGAGGTGCGCGCCGTCGAGGCCGAGCTGGCCGGCGCCGGCCGCGTGCTGCTGCGCAAGTCCGGCACCGAGCCGGTCGTGCGCGTCATGGTCGAGGCCGACGACCAGGACCGCGCCACTGCGGCGGCCGAGCGCCTCGCCGCCGTCGTGGAGAAGCACCTGGCCCTCTGAGCCGACCTCGTGCGAAGGCCCGGTCCCGCTGGGACCGGGCCTTCGGCATACCCGTGGTCCGTCCGCAGGCTGCTCAGGCGAGGACGGTGAGCTCGTCGCCGACCCGCAGGGTGCCGAGGGTGTCCGGGATGAGCTGGCGGCCGAACCACGTGACCCCGTCCCACTTCCGGTGTCGCGACAGGGTGCGGATCAGCTCCTTGTCGCGGCGCTGCGGGTCGTCGGGGTCGACGGTGGTCATCACGCAACGGTCGATGCCCTTGACGGCGCGCAGCTCGACCTTGCCGATGCGCACCCGCCTCCAGTCGTCCTCGGCGAACGCCTCGCTCACGTCTGCGATGACGAGGTTGGGGCGGAACCGTTGCGCGGGAAGGGGATCGGGTGCCGCTTCGCCGCGCTCGAGCGCGGCCTCGGTGATCCAGTCGTTGAGCCGGCGCAGGGATGCGGTGGTGACCAGGGTGAGCGGGTAGCCGTCGGCAAGGGACACGCTGTCGCCGGGGCGGCCGTAGGCCGGGTTCGGGGAGCGGCGGGTCGGGTCGTCGCACCAGACCAGGCGCAGGTCCGGGCGCCCGAGGACGGCGCGGACCCAGTCATCCGCCTCGTCGCCCGCGGGCCGGGCCAGGAGGTCGTGCCGGTGGAGCCGGACCGGCACGTGGTCGGCCTCGGGGCGTCCGACCCGCAGCGGCACCGCGCCCGGCGCCTCCAGGGTCAGGGTGTCGGCCGCGTCCGTCGTGGCCGCCCGCATCGTGAAGAGCCGTCGCTCCTCCCGGGCCGACAGCAGGACCCCCGCACCGTCGACGACCATCCAGCGACGGTCGCCGGCCAGGCCCCACGGCTCCACCCGGGCGTGGTCGACCGGCAGGATCGCCCCGCTCTTGAGCGGGTGGATGTTGATCTGGGACAGGCGCATTCGCGCATCGTCGCACGTCCGCGACGGTGCGCGTCCGTGCCACACGGTGGGGGTGCCCGCGCTCGCGCGGGTGACCGGTCGCCATACTGGGCAGTCCCCAGCCAACCCACCCAGGGAGTCCTGTATGCCGTTCGAGGAAGTCACCGAGGTCGCCTACACCACCGCCGCCACCGCCACGGGCGGCCGGACCGGCCGCGTCAGCAGCGCCGACGGCGTGGTGGACTTCGAGCTGGCCCGCCCCGGCAGCTTCGCCGAGCCCAAGGCCAACCCCGAGACGCTGTTCGCCGCCGGCTACGCGGCCTGCTTCTCCGGCGCGCTCGGCTTCATGGCCGGCAAGGAGGGCGTGGACGTCAGCGCCGCGACCGTGACCGCCGAGGTGTCCTTCGGCAAGACCGGGACCACCGGCTTCGGCCTGGCCGTGGAGCTCGTCGTCGACGTGCCCGGTGTGGAGCCCGACGTGGCGCGCAAGCTGGTCGACCTCGCCCACGAGTTCTGCCCGTACTCCAAGGCGACCCGCGGCAACATCGACGTGGTGGCGCGCCTCGCCTGAGCGGCGACCCACGAACGCCACGACGGCCCGCCCGGGAGATCCGGGCGGGCCGTCGTCGTTTGCACAGGGGCGGCGCGTGGGGGCGCTCGGTGCTCAGACGTCGCTGAAGTCCCAGTCGATGTCGCCGATCGCCTCCACCAGCTGGGCGCGCCCCTCGTCGAGCGCGTAGGTCGCGCCGACGACCGCCAGGCGCCCGTCGCCGACCCGGTCGCCGACGATCGAGGAGCGCTCGGCGAGCAGCCGGATCGTCTGGCGCACGTGCTCGGCCTCGACCTCGTCGGCCGTGGTCAGGCCCTTGCGGTGGGCCGTCAGGACGCTCGGGGTGACCCGCTCGACGATGTCGCGGATGTAGCCGGCGGGCAGGACGCCGTGCTCGACCGCGTTCATCGTGGCGGAGACCGCCCCGCAGGAGTCGTGGCCGAGGACGACCACGAGCGGGATCTCGAGGACGGCGACGCCGAACTCGATCGAGCCCAGCACGCCGGAGTCGATGACGTGCCCGGCGGTGCGGACGACGAACAGGTCGCCGAGGCCCTGGTCGAAGATGATCTCGGCGGCGACGCGCGAGTCACCGCAGCCGAAGACGAGCGCGAACGGCTTCTGCGCCGCGGCCAGCTCGTGCCGGCGCGCGACGTCCTGGTTGGGGTGCTCGTGACGTCCGGAGACGAAGCGCGCGTTGCCCTGCTCGAGCGCGGCCCACGCCTCGCTGGGGGTGCTGGGGCGGTCCTGCACCGGCCCGCTCACAGGCCCGGCCGCTTCTGGATGCTCATCGCCATCGGCTTGATCGTCGAGGCGAAGAAGTCGTTTCCCTTGTCGTCGACGACGATGAAGGCCGGGAAGTCCTCGACCTGGATCTTCCAGACGGCCTCCATGCCCAGCTCGGGGTACTCCAGCACCTCGACGGACTTGATGCAGTCCTGGGCCAGCCGGGCGGCCGGGCCGCCGATCGAGCCGAGGTAGAACCCGCCATGGGCTTCGCAGGCGCTGGTCACCTGGCCCGAGCGGTTGCCCTTGGCCAGCATGACCATCGAGCCACCGGCGGCCTGGAACTGCTCGACGTAGGAGTCCATCCGCCCCGCCGTGGTCGGGCCGAACGACCCGCTGGCGTAGCCCTCGGGGGTCTTGGCCGGGCCGGCGTAGTAGACGGCGTGGTCCTTGAGGTACTGCGGCATCTCCTCGCCGGCGTCGAGGCGCTCCTTGATCTTGGCGTGGGCGATGTCGCGGGCCACGACCAGCGGTCCGGTCAGGGACAGCCGGGTCTTGACCGGGTGCCGGGTCAGTTCCGCGCGGATCTCGTCCATCGGCCGGTTGAGGTCGATGCGCACCACGTCGGCCGCGGCGTCGTCCTCGAGGTGCTCGTCGGTGGTCTCGGGCAGGAACCGTGCCGGGTCGGTCTCCAGGGCCTCGATGAAGACGCCCTCGGGGGTGATCTTGCCCAGCGCCTGGCGGTCGGCCGAGCAGGACACCGCGATCGCGATCGGCAGCGAGGCGCCGTGGCGGGGGAGGCGGATGACGCGCACGTCGTGGCAGAAGTACTTGCCGCCGAACTGCGCTCCGATGCCGAAGTTGCGGGTGAGCTCGAGCACCTGCTCCTCGAGGTCGGTGTCGCGGAACCCGTGGCCGGCGACGGTGCCCTCGCGCGGCAGCTCGTCGAGGTACTTCGCGCTGGCGTACTTGGCCGTCTTGAGCGCGAACTCGGCGCTGGTGCCGCCGATGACGATGGCCAGGTGGTAGGGCGGGCAGGCCGACGTGCCGAGGGAGCGCAGCTTCTCGTCGAGGAAGGCGAGCATCCGCTCGGGGTTCAGGACGGCCTTGGTCTCCTGGTAGAGGAAGGACTTGTTGGCGCTGCCGCCGCCCTTGGCCATGAAGAGGAACTTGTAGGCCGTCTCGTGGCCCTCGGCGGTGTCGGCGTAGAGCTCGATCTGCGCGGGGAGGTTGGAGCCGGTGTTCTTCTCCTCCCACGTCGTGATCGGGGCCATCTGCGAGTAGCGCAGGTTGAGCCGGGTGTAGGCGTCGAACACGCCTCGCGCGATCGCGGACTCGTCGCCGCCCTCGGTGAGGACGTGCTGCCCGCGCTTGCCCATGACGATCGCCGTGCCCGTGTCCTGGCACATCGGCAGCACGCCGCCGGCGGCGATGTTGGCGTTCTTGAGCAGGTCGAGCGCGACGAACTTGTCGTTGTTGCTGGCGTCGGGGTCGTCGATGATCCGGCGCAGCTGGGCCAGGTGGGCCGGTCGCAGGTAGTGCGCGATGTCGTGCATCGCCGTCTCGGTGAGCAGCCGCAGGGCCTCGGGGTCCACCTCCAGGAACATCCGGCCGCCCGGGCCCTCCACCGTGCGCACGCCCTCCGTGGTGAGCAGGCGGTATGCCGTGTGGTCGGGTCCGGTGGGTAGCAGGTCCTCGTAGACGAACTCGGGCACTGACGCTCCTTCGGGTGTCTCCAGGTGGTGACGGCCTCCCGCCACGCCCCCCAGAGTAATGAGCACACCAGTGGAGACGTGCGTCACGGTTGCTCGGGCTGGGTGTCGGGCCGCCGTGGCAGGATCCACTCGTCCAACGAGCGAGCCGCTGGAGGGGTGATGGGTGCGATCCCGGTCTACCTGGAGCAGGGACGCAGCAGGACGTTCGCCGTCGCGCTGGACTGGCCCGGATGGGCGCGCTCCGGCAGGGGTGACGAGGCCGCGCTGGACGCGCTCGCGGAGTATGCCGGCCGCTACCTGCCCGTGGCGCGGCGCACCGGGCTGCCAGTGGTCTTCGCGCCGGACGCGGTGACCTTCGAGGTGGTCGAGCGGGTGCCCGGCAACGCCACGACCGACTTCGGGGCCATCGACGCGGTCCTGCCCGGGGACGAGCGCCCGATGTCCACGGAGGAGGGCGACCGGCTCGCCCGCTGCGTGGAGGCGGCCTGGGCCGAGCTCGACGCGGTGGCTGCCCGGACCTCGGTCGACCTGGCCAAGGGGCCACGGGGCGGGGGACGCGACCGTGACCCGATGCTGGCGCACGTCCTGGGCGCCGAGCACGCCTATGCCCGCAAGATCGGAGTGGCGGCGCCCAAGCCGGAGCTGGGCGACGAGGCGGCGGTCCGGGCCCTGCGGGTCGGCATCGCTGCGGCGCTGCGCCGCCCCTGGGACGGTGAGGCGTTGGGCCTCGGTCGCGCCAGGAGCTGGCCGCCGCGCTATGCGGCGCGGCGCATCGCCTGGCACGTGCTGGACCACGCGTGGGAGATGCAGGACAAGGACCTCACGGGAGCCTGACCTACGGCTGCCCGCGCGTGGCGGGGACCCGGCACACCGGGGCTCAGAGCTCGTGGCGACCCGGGGGGTTGGCGCCGGCGCGCGAGACAGTGACGGCCGCGCACGTGAGGGCGCGGTGGACGGCCGGCTCGATGTCGGTCAGCGCAGCCGCGCGCAGCCGCTCCCGGGCCTCCGGTCCGCCGAGCAGGTTGGCGTCGAGCAGGCCGGAGAGCAGGCCCGACATGAACGAGTCGCCCGCGCCGACCGTGTCGACGACGTCGACCATCGTGGCGCCGACGCTCACCAGCTGTCCGGTGGTGCTCAGCCCGACGACGGCTCCCTCGTGGGCCCGGGTCACGACGGTGACGACGGCGCCGAGGGTGCCCCAGCGGCGCAGCACCTCGGGGAGCGCCGCGCCCGGGTAGAGCCAGGCGATGTCCTCGTCGCTGGCCTTGACCACGTCGCTGAGGGCGATGAGGGCCTCGACGCGCTCGCGGGCCGTGGCCGGGTCGCCCATCAGCGAGGGGCGGGCGTTGGGGTCGTAGGAGACCGTGGCGTGGTCCCGCGTGGCCCGCACCAGGTCGAGCACCTTGGCCCCGCCCGGCTCCAGCACCGCCGCGATGGAGCCGGTGTGCACGTGCGCGACGTCGCCGGTGTCGACCTGGCCGGGCAGGTCCCAGTGGATGTCGAAGTGGTAGCTCGCGGCGCCGGTGGCGTCCAGGGTCGCCTCGGCGACCGAGGTGGGGGCGGCCACCTGGCTGCCCTCGACGAGCGCGATGCCCTCGGAGTCGAGCAGGTCGGTGATCTCCCGGCCCCGCTCGTCCTGCCCGATCCGGGTCGCCAGCTCGACCGCGTGGCCGAGGCGGGCGAGACCCACCGCGACATTGGTGGGGCTGCCGCCCGGGTGCTCGCGCTGGGTCCCGTCGGCCTCGTGCACGACGTCGACGAGGGCCTCGCCCAGGACCAGCGTGCGCTCGGCCACGGCGGTCAGCCCTGGGCCGGCGACGCGTGCTCGAAGTCGATGGCGCTGTAGGCGCGCAGCTTGGAGAGCTTGTGCTCGCTCTCGATCACCCGGATCGTGCCGCTCTTGGAGCGCATCACCAGCGAGTGGGTCGAGGCGCCGCCGGCGCGGTAGCGCACGCCGCGCAGCAGCTCGCCGTCGGTGATGCCGGTGGCGACGAAGAAGCAGTTCTCACCGCGCACCAGGTCGTGGGTGGTGAGGACCGCGTCGAGGTCGTGCCCGGCGTCGAGGGCCTTCTGCCGCTCCTCGTCGTCGCGGGGCATCAGCCGACCCTGGATCACGCCGCCCAGGCACTTGATCGCGCAGGCGGCGATGATGCCCTCCGGGGTGCCGCCCGTGCCCAGCAGCAGGTCGACGCCGGTGTCCTCGCGGGCGGCCATGATCGCGCCGGCGACGTCGCCGTCGGAGATCAGCCGCAGCCGGGCGCCGGTGGCGCGGACCTGCTCCATCAGCCCCTGGTGGCGGGGCCGGTCGAGCATCACCACGGTGATGTCGGAGGGGTTGTCGCCCTTGGCCTTGGCGACCCGGGCGATGTTCTCCGCGACGGGCAGCCGGATGTCGACCACCTCGGCCGCCTCCGGGCCGGTGACGAGCTTGTCCATGTAGAACACGGCGCTCGGGTCGTACATCGTGCCGCGGTCGGCGACGGCGAGCACGGCGATGGCGTTGCTCTGGCCCTTGGCGCACAGCGTCGTGCCGTCGATCGGGTCGACCGCCACGTCGGCGTCCGGGCCGGTGCCCTCGCCGACCTGCTCGCCGTTGAAGAGCATCGGGGCGTCGTCCTTCTCGCCCTCGCCGATGACCACCACGCCGTTCATCGAGACCGTCGAGATCATCGTGCGCATGGCCTGCACGGCCGCGCCGTCGGCGCCGTTCTTGTCGCCGCGGCCCACCCAGCGGCCCGCGGCCATGGCGGCGGCCTCGGTGACCCGCACCAGCTCCAGGGCGAGGTTGCGGTCGGGGCGCTCGTAGCCGACCTTCAGGGCTGCGGGCAGGTGGTCCTCGGACATGCGGGTCCTTCCGTCAACGGCGGCGACAGGGCGACTCTAGCGGGGTCCCGCGCAGGTCGCTGACGCCCGGTGACGGGCCGGTTCGACCCGCGGTCGTGTCGTCGGCGACGATAGGGGGGTGAGCGCGACGAGTTCCCCCACCAGTGCGACCCCCAGTGCGGCCCCCGGGCAGGGCGGTCGCCGCCGTGGCATGGGCAACCTGCGCAGCATGATCATCTCGATGCTGGTCGTGATGGCCTTCGTCGTGGTGTGGGTGGCGATGGTGCCCCGGCCGAACGCGATCTCCCAGCCTCCGGTGGACGTCACCTCGGTCGCCCAGCAGGTGCGGGCGCAGACCCACTGGCCGATCCTGCAGCCGCAGGGCCTGCCGGACGGCTGGAAGGCCACGAGCGTGCGCTTCGTCCGCTCCACCGGCGACTTCATGACCTGGCACGCGGGCTACCAGTCGCCCAAGGGCGACTACGTCGCGATCGAGCAGACCCAGGGGGCGACGAGCGAGTGGGTCGAGGCGCAGACCAACCGGGGCCGCGAGGAGGGGACGCTGCAGGTGGCGGGCTCGACGTGGACCAAGGTCGACCGCAAGGACAAGGTGCAGTTCAGCCTCGTGCGCCGGGGGAGCGGGCCCAAGGACCTCACCACGATCGTGACCGGCACCGGCCCGTATGACGAGCTGGCCGCCTTCGCGGCCACCCTCCGCCCGGTCCGCTGAGCGCTCCGGTCAGGAGCTGCTGCTGCTGCTGACCTTGCCGAGCTTGGCTTCGGCGCCGTCGAGCCAGGTGCTGCAGTGGGCCGCCAGGGCCTCGCCGCGCTGCCACAGGCCGAGGCTCTCCTCGAGGCCGACCTGCCCCGACTCCAGGCGGGCGACGATGGCGATGAGCTCGTCGCGGGCCTGTTCGTACGTCAGGTCGGCGATGTCGGGGAACTGTCCCTCGGAGTCGCCGAAGCCCTGCTGATCCTTGGCTGCCACGCCCATCACCCTAGGCCCAATTGTCGGTTTCGCATCACGCAAGCCCCCGGGCGCCTGTCCGCCGGCCCTCAGCCGACCGCCGTGGCGCCGAAGTCGCCGCGGGCCACACGCACGTGCAGCAGCTCCTTGGCCCGGACCTCGGCCTGGTCCATGACCACGTGCCCGTCGGCGTGCTGGACCACCGCGTAACCGCGGTCCAGGGTCGCCTGCGGTGAGAGTGCCCGGACCTGGGCCCGCAGGTGGCCGACCTGGTCCTGGGCGCGGTGCAACCCCGTCTCGACGCGCTGCCGGGCCCGGTGGGTCAGCCCGTCGAGCTCACGGCGGTGGACGGACAGGACGGCGTGGGGGTCGGCCATGACGGGTCGGGACATCAGGGTGGACAGGTGCCGCCGCTCGGACTCGACCCGGCCGCCGACCACCCGGCGGATGCGCTCGCAGCTGGTCCGCAGGCCGGCCCGCTCCTCGTGGACGTCGGGCACGACCCGCTTGCCGGCGTCGGTGGGGGTGGAGGCGCGCCAGTCGGCGACGAAGTCCAGCAGCGGGGTGTCGACGTCGTGCCCGATGGCGCTGACCACCGGCGTCCGGCAGTCGGCGACCGCGCGCACGAGCGCCTCGTTGCTGAAGCCGAGCAGGTCCTCGAAGGAGCCGCCGCCGCGGGCGATGACGATGACGTCCACCTCGGTGTCGGCGTCGAGCTCACGCAGGGCCTCGGTCACCTCCGGCACGGTGCCGGGACCCTGGACCGCGACCTGGCGGATGGCGAAGCGCACCGCCGGCCACCGGCGCCGGGCGTTCTCGACGACGTCCTTCTCGGCGGCGCTGGCCCGCCCGCAGACGAGGCCGACGGTGCGGGGCAGGAACGGCAGGGGGCGCTTGCGGTCGTGGTCGAACAACCCCTCGGCGGCGAGGGTGCGCTTGAGGTGCTCGAGGCGGGCGAGCAGCTCGCCGACCCCGACCGGCCGGATCTGGCGGGCGTCGAGCTGCAGCGTGCCGCGCTTGGTCCAGAAGGTGGGCTTGGCCTGGATGACCACCCGGGCGCCGTCGGTCAGGGGCGCCGCCATCGCGTCGAGGGCGTTGACCCGGATGGTGACGCTGAGCGACATGTCCACGTCGGCGTCACGCAGGGTGAGGTAGGCCGTCGCGGCCCCGGGCCGGCGGTTGAGCTGGACCACCTGCCCCTCGACCCACAGCGGGGACATCTTGTCGACGTAGTCGGCGATCTTGAGGCTGAGCAGCCGCACCGGCCACGGCTGCTCAGCCGTGGTGTCGGCCGCGCGCTCGGGGAGGGGGGCTGGACTGCTCACGCCGCAACCCTAGGTGCGGGGACCGACGCCGGTATGCCGGTTGGGCATCTCCGGCCCCCCGCCTCGGCGGGGTCCCCGACAACGGCGACGAGGGTCCCCGTGACCGTCGGGCACCGGCAGTCGACCTACGATGGGGCGGTGACTGACTCGACGAAGCGTGTCCTGCTCGCCGCGCCGCGTGGCTACTGCGCCGGTGTCGACCGTGCGGTGGTGACGGTCGAGAAGGCCCTGGAGCTGTACGGGCCGCCGGTCTACGTGCGCAAGGAGATCGTGCACAACAAGCACGTCGTCACCACGCTGCAGAAGCGCGGCGCGATCTTCGTCGACGAGACCGACGAGGTCCCTGAGGGCGCCACGGTCATCTTCTCGGCGCACGGTGTCGCGCCGATCGTCCACGAGGAGGCCAGGGCCCTCTCGCTGAAGACGATCGACGCCACGTGCCCGCTGGTCACCAAGGTCCACCGCGAGGCGGTCCGCTTCGCCAACGACGACTACGACATCCTGCTCATCGGCCACGAGGGCCACGAGGAGGTCGTCGGCACCTCCGGCGAGGCGCCCGAGCACATCACGCTGGTCGACGGCCCGGACGACGTGGCCAACGTCGAGGTGCGTGACCCCGCCAAGGTGGTGTGGCTCTCGCAGACCACGCTGTCGGTCGACGAGACGATGGAGACGGTGCGCCGGCTGCGGGAGCGCTTCCCCGAGCTGCAGGACCCGCCGAGCGACGACATCTGCTACGCCACGCAGAATCGCCAGCTCGCGGTGAAGCAGATGGCCGCCCAGACGGACCTGATGATCGTCGTCGGGTCGCGCAACTCCTCCAACTCGGTGCGCCTGGTCGAGGTGGCCCTGGAGCACGGCGCCAAGGCCGGGCACCTGGTCGACTACGCCGACGAGATCGACCCGGCCTGGCTGGAAGGCGTCGCCACGGTCGGCGTCACCTCCGGCGCCAGCGTCCCCGAGGTGCTGGTCCGCGACGTCCTGGCCTTCCTGGCCGAGCGCGGCTACGGCGACGTCGAGACCGTCGTCTCGGCCGAGGAGAGCCTGCTGTTCGCCCTGCCGAACGAGCTGCGCCGCGACATGAAGCGCCTGTCGGGGCAGGACCCCGAGAAGGTCCGCCACGACCCGTCCGCGCTGGACGCGAGCTCTCTGCACTGACCGCGAGCTCCCTGCACTGCCCACGGGCCGGCGCCCCGAGGGCGCCGGCCCGTGGTGAGCACGTCCTCAGGACGCGGAGCGGTGCCCCTCGGCCGCGCCGTCCACGTGCTGCGGCGCGACCTGCGGACCGATCTGGGGGCGAGCCACCTCGGTGTCGAGCGCGTCGAGCAGCTCGGCCGCGGTGAGCGGACGGGGCCCCACCTCCAGCGGCATGAGCTCGGGCAGCGGGGTGTCGGCGAGCTCGAGGTCGTGCATCTTGCGGGCGGTCACGAGCACCCGGGCCTCCAGCGCCCCGACGAGCGCGTTGTAGCTCTCCACGGACTTCTGCAGGGAGGCGCCCATCTTCGTGGCGTGCGAGCCCAGGGTGCCCAGCCGCGCGTACAGCTGGTTGCCGAGATCGAGCAGCTGGCGGGCATTGGTGGTCAGCGCGTCCTGCTGCCACGTGAAGGCGACGGTGCGCAGCAGCGCCATCAGCGTGCCGGGGGAGGCGATGACGACCTTGCGGCTCAGGGCCTGCTCGTGCAGGCCGGGCTCGGCCGAGAGCGCCGCCGCGAGGATGGCGTCGCCGGGCACGAAGCAGACCACCATCTCCGGTGAGGTGGTGAACGCCGACCAGTAGGCCTTGGCGGCGAGCTGCTCGACGTGGCCGCGCAGGGAGGCGGCGTGGCTGGCCAGCAGGCGGGTCCGCTCGGAGGCGTCGATCGTGTCGCTCTGCGCAGCAAGGAAGGCCGTCATCGGCGCCTTGGAGTCCACGACGAGGCACTTGCCGCCGGGGAGGCGCACGAGGACGTCAGGGCGAATCCCCTTGTCGTGGCTGCTGATCGCGCTGACCTGCTCGTCGAAGTCGCAGCGCGGGAGCATGCCCGCGTGCTCCAGCACCCGGCGCAGCTGCACCTCGCCCCAGGAGCCCCGCACCGTGGAGGCGTTGAGCGAACCGGCCAGGGAGGCCGTCTGGGAGCGCAGGGCCTCCGTCGTGCTCGACACGGCGGTCAGCTGCTGGCCCAGGGCGCTGAACTGCTCGACCCGGTCCCGCTCGAGGGTGCTCACCTGCCGCTCCACCCGGCCGAGGGCGTCACGCAGGGGGGCAAGGATCGTCGCGGTCTGGGCGTCGTCGCTGACGGCCGCCTCCAGGTCGACGATGCGCTCGCGCAGCAGGTCACGCTCGGTCGTCAGAGCGGCCGAGCGCCCCGCGAACAGCAGGCGGCAGACCACAACCGCTCCCAAGGCCCCCAGCAGCAGGCCTCCCAGCAACGCCAACACGATTCCCATGGCGCAGACCGTCGCACACGCCACCGACAACGGCTCGGCCGCAACGCCCTGCATTGCCATGCGGTTGCCTGACGCAGGTCAAGGGATCGTCATGATTGCGCCGATCCAGTGCAAGAACTTCCGGAATCGCCCGTTTGGGATGGCGTGACGTCCGTCTCACGACACACGATCCCGCCGTGGCCCAGCCCGGGCCACCCCCGATCTGGAGGTCTCATGAAGCGCTTCACCCTGTCTGTGGCGGTCGGATCGGCTGCCGCGGCCCTGCTGGTCGGCACGACGACCAGCGCCATGGCCCAGCCAACACCTTCCGGCTCCGCCCGTGGCACCGAGCACATCTGCGCCGCGCCCGCCAAGGGCTACGCCAGCTGCAACGCGATCGTCGTCACCGACGCCTCGGGCAAGCCGGTCGCGAACGTGACCCCCAGCGGCCTCGGCCCCAGCGACATCCGCTCGGCCTACGGCCTGACCAGCGCCTCCAGCGGTGGCCGCACCGTCGCCATCGTCGACGCGTACAACGACCCGACAGCCGAGGCCGACCTCGCCACCTACCGCTCGCAGTTCGGGCTGCCGGCCTGCACCACGGCCAACGGTTGCTTCCGCAAGGTGAGCCAGACCGGCAGCACCACCGCTCTTCCCAGGACCGACGCCGGCTGGGCGACCGAGATCAGCCTGGACCTCGACATGGTCTCGGCGGCCTGCCCCGACTGCAAGATCCTGCTCGTCGAGGCCAAGTCCGCCTCGTTCGCCGACCTGGGTACGGCCGTCAACTACGCCGCCACCCAGGGCGTCGCCGCGATCAGCAACAGCTACGGCGGCTCGGACAGCTCCCAGCTTGCGGCCTACGACCACCCCGGCATCGCGATCACCGCGTCCACCGGTGACAACGGCTACGGCATCGAGTCGCCCGCCTCCTTCAAGACGGTCGTGGCCGTCGGTGGCACGAGCCTGACCAAGGCTGGCAACGCCCGCGGCTGGAGCGAGAGCGCGTGGAGCGGCGCCGGCAGCGGCTGCTCCACCCTCAACGCCAAGCCGACCTGGCAGACCTCGGCCACCCAGTGCTCGGGCAAGGCCAACGCGGACGTCTCCGCGGTCGCCGACCCGAACACCGGCGTCGCGGTCTACGACTCCACCGTCTACCAGGGCCGTAGCGGCTGGCAGGTCTACGGCGGCACCAGCGCTTCGTCGCCGATCATCGGCAGCGTCTACGCCCTCTCCGGCAACACCTCCGGCTACCCCGCGTCCTACACCTGGGCGCACACCTCCGGCCTGAACGACGTCACCTCCGGCTCCAACGGCACCTGCACGACCACCGTGTGGTGCACCTCCGGCGCCGGCTGGGACGGCCCGACGGGCCTGGGCACGCCGAACGGCACCAGCGCGTTCTGATCCAGCACATCGCGTCCTGACGCGAGGGAGGGCCCGGTCCAGGTGACCGGGCCCTCCTGCTGCATTCACGGCATACCGGGTCTGGCCGTTAGACTCCTGACCCCGTGGCTCTCACTATCGGCATCGTCGGCCTGCCCAACGTCGGCAAGTCCACGCTCTTCAACGCCCTGACCAAGAACAACGTGCTCGCGGCGAACTACCCGTTCGCGACGATCGAGCCCAACGTCGGCGTGGTGCCGCTGCCCGACTCGCGCCTGGGCCGGCTCGCGGAGATCTTCGGGTCGGAGAAGATCCTGCCGGCCACGGTGAGCTTCGTCGACATCGCCGGCATCGTCCGCGGCGCCTCCGAGGGGGAGGGCCTGGGCAACAAGTTCCTGGCCAACATCCGCGAGGCCGACGCGATCTGCCAGGTCGTGCGGGCCTTCGAGGATGGTGACGTCGTCCACGTCGACGGCAAGGTCAGCCCCGCCAGCGACATCGAGACGATCCACACCGAGCTGATCCTCGCCGACCTCCAGACCCTCGAGAAGGCCGTGCCGCGCCTCGAGAAGGAGGCCCGGATCAACAAGGACAAGAAGGCCTCCCTCGAGCTGGCCGTCGCCGCGCAGAAGGTCCTCGAGGAGGGCCACACCCTGTATGCCGCCGGGCCGGCTGCCGGGGTCGACCTCGCCGAGGCCAAGACCCTCGGGCTGCTCACGACCAAGCCGTTCATCTACGTCTTCAACCTCGACGAGGACCAGCTGGCCGACACCGAGCTGCAGGCCTCGCTGCGCGAGCTCGCCGCGCCCGCCGACGCCGTCTTCCTCAACGCCAAGCTCGAGATGGACCTCATGGAGATGGAGGCCGACGAGGCGCTGGAGCTGCTCCAGAGCTTCGGCGCGGAGGAGTCAGGCCTGGACCAGCTCGCCCGGGTCGGCTTCCACACCCTCGGCCTGCAGACCTACCTGACCGCCGGGCCGAAGGAGTCGCGCGCCTGGACGATCGGCAAGGGCTGGACCGCCCCGCAGGCCGCCGGCGTCATCCACACCGACTTCCAGCGCGGGTTCATCAAGGCCGAGATCGTCTCCTTCGACGACCTCGTCGACGCCGGGTCGATGGCCGAGGCGAAGTCGCGCGGCAAGGTCCGCATGGAGGGCAAGGACTACGTCATGGCCGACGGCGACGTGGTCGAGTTCCGCTTCAACGTCTGAGCCGACGGCGCCTCCGCCAGACTGTGACGGTCAGGCAGGGGAGGCGGGCAATGGGCGACGACGCGTGGGAGGCCGTTGGCGGCCTGCAACGGTCACCCATGCAGAACGTGACGTGGCCGCTGGTCAGCCTTCTCGCCACGAGCGAGCGACTGTCGTTCCGGCCGCGGTTCGGACTTCGCCAGCTCACCGGCCCCTGGAGCGTCGATCGAGCGCAGGTGCGAAGGGTTCGCGCGACGCGCATCTGGTGGTCGACCGGGATCGAGCTGCTCCTCGATGACGGCAGACGCTGGGTCTTCTGGACGTTCGTCCCCGAGGAAGCCCAGCAGGCTGGAGCGCCTGGGCTACCCGGTGCCACGCCCCTGAGCCACCGACGACGGCGACCGTCTGCGCAGCCCACTGTGCAGGCGTTTCACAGACAGCCTGAAGCTGTTGAGGCTTAGATGAGCCCGTCAGCACGGTGGCGCTCTCGAACTGCCGGAGGACGAGGAGGCGCAGCACACGCGGGCGGTCAGGCGTTGGAGGGGCAGAGGACGGGCGGTCAGGATGGATGATCCACAACGCACGGGCACGGGTCCCGGGGTGGGCGTGCCACCTGCGGCGGCTGACTCACTGCCCGGCGCGGCCCCCGGCGGGACCGGGCGGGACCGCCGGCGGAAGCTGCGCGACCCGGCTGCTGTCGCACGTCGACGACGTCGACGCCTCCTGGCGTCCGTGCCCCTCCTGGCCCTGCTGCTGTGGGCGATCGTGTCGTACGGGGCCTGGATGCTGCAGCCGACGAGCATGTCTCCCGGCGTGCGCAGCGTCGAGTGGGTGAGGGCCGAGGTGCCCTTCGGCAACCCGCTGGTCGACGAGGTCGAGCACGCCTACTACAGCTGGACCGCGCCCCAGAGGGGCGGGCCGTCGCTGAAGAGCCTGCCCGCCGTCGGGCTGCGCCAGCCCCCACGGAGCCGCCTGCAGGCCCCCGCGGCGCCCGGGGAGGCCTCGGCCTGGCCGAGGCCGGTCACGCCGGTCTTCCCGCACCCGCTGGCCGGTGAAGGTGTCTGGGTGCCCGTCGGCCCGCGCTTCGACAAGGGCGCACCGGTGCTGGTGACGACCTATCGCCCTGATCCGGACTACCCGAGCATCGTCGCGTACGTCGGCTGGTTCGACCACACGCGTACCGCGATCGGCTTCTACCCCGGCCGGTACGAGCCACCGCGCGCCGCCGTGCGCGGGCCGATGATGGTCCCGAACTCGCAGCGCTCGCGGTTGCTTGCCACCTTCAACGGGGGCTTCACCTACGTGGACGGCCACAACGGCTCGACCGACAACGGCCTCGTGAACGAACCGTTGAAGCGCGGCAACGCCACGCTCGTGGGCTATCGCGACGGGCACGTCGACATCGTGAGCTGGAGGGGCGGCGCGAACGCCGGGCCGGACGTGGCGTGGGCCCGCCAGAGCCTGGCACCGATCGTCGAGAACGGCCGCGTCAATCCCGCGCTGAACTCGAACCCGAACAGCCCCCAATGGGGCTACACGCTCGGCGGGGTCACCCGTGTCTGGCGGACCGGCGTCGGCATCGACCGACGCGGCAATCTCATCTACGTCGCCGCCCCCGGCCAGACGGTGATCACCCTGGCCAAGATCCTCCAGCACCTCGGTGCGGTGCGGGCGATGGAGTTCGACATCAACCCCGAATGGCACACGTTCGTCACCTACACCCACCTCCACGGCCTCACCCCGACCCAGGTCGGACGCAACCCGATGCAGTCGGACACCCGCTACCTCGTCCCCGACGACCGCGACTTCTTCGCGGTGTACCAACGGTCGCCGGGCCCAGTCACCGTCCCCTTCAGCTAGGCCTTCCGCGGGCGCCTGCTCCCTTTGCCTGACGAACCTCGGACCAACGGCATCTGGACGGCGGGCCCGGCCCGACCCGAGCCTTGACGTGTGACCGGGCACGACGTCGCTCCTCCTCCGGCCGGCGCGCCGTCGGTCGCTGCGGAGGCCCAGACCGACACGGCTGCCCTGCGCCGGCGGGTCCGTGCCGTCGAGGAGGAGCTGGCGCGGACCCGGGCCATCACCTCGCTGACGATCCGCCTGGCGTATGCCCGGGTGCCGGGGGACGTCGTCGACGTCCTCGCCGCCGAGGCGCCCGCTGCCTTGGGGGCCAGCCTGTCCGACGTCTCGCTGCTGGACCCACGGACCCGGACCCTGCACCTGGTCGCGGCGACGGGGACCCCGAGCGACGTGGCGGAGGAGTTCGCGACCTACCCGCTCGATGCCCCGCTGCCGACCCGCGACGCGCTGTCCGAGCGCCGGCCGGTCCTGATGCGCTCGATCCGCGAACGCGACGAGCTCTATCCCGCGCTGGCATCCGTCACGGTGGCCGAGCGTGCCTTCGCGATCCTGCCCCTGGTCCACGGCGACGTGGCGCTCGGATCGGTGGGGTTCGGCTGGAGCGAGGAGCAGTCGTTCCCGCCGGCCGAGCTCGAGACCATGCAGCTGATCGCCGACCTGTGCGCGGCCGCGCTCGAACGCACGCGGCTCTACCAGGCCGAGCACGACATCGCAGAGGAGCTCCAGCGCGCCCTCCTGCCGGGGACGCTGCCCCGGCTGCCGTGGCTGGACCTCGCGGTGCGCTACCGCCCCTCCGGGCTGACGGCGCAGGTCGGCGGCGACTGGTACGACGCCTTCGAGCTCCCGCGCGGCAGGTTCGCCGTGGTCATCGGCGACGTGTCCGGGCACGGCGTCACGGCCGCGGCCCGGATGGGACAGCTGCGCCAGAGCCTTCGGGACCGCTCCCGCCCGGGGTCCCAGCCGTGCACCGTCATGCGCCGGCTCAACCGGACGGCGATGGAGCTGGGCAGCGATGACCTGCTGGCCACCTGCTGCTACCTGACGATCGACCCGGATCAGGGGCGGATCACCTGGGCCAACGCCGGTCACCCGCCGCCGGTCCTCAGCTCCTCTGCCACGACCACGCTGCTGGGCGGCACCGGGCAGCCGCCGCTGGCCGTGGTCGCCAACACGCCGTACCGGCAGAAGGGCAAGGCCATCGGCCCGTCGACGCGGCTCGTCCTCTACACCGACGGTCTGATCGAGCGGCGGGACATGCGGCTCGAGGACTCCCTGGCCCTGCTCCAGTCCGCCGTCCGGGGCGGGCCCGAGTCCGCGGCCGACCTCTGTGACCACCTCATGGACACCTTCGCCGTGTCCGAGGCCGAGGACGACGTCACGGTCATCGTCGCCGACCTCCGGGCCGTTGCTGGTTGACCGACGCCGCTGGATGCCATAGACCGTGACCATCGCGGGGGCCAACGGGGGGCGCCCGCTCCAGCGCAGCGAAGGGCGGTCGGCGCATGTCCCTTCGCTTCGAGCCGGACGTGTCGCAGGCCGACTGGTTCGCGCTTCGCACGGAGCAGTGGCGGCAGCTGTGCGCGCTGGGACCGGGCGGCTACGCGCGATACGCGCGCCTGTTCCACCCGGCCGGCCAGGGTGACGACGCAGGCGACCCGGATGACCTCATGAACCGCCGGGGCGACCTCGAACCGGCGACCCTGCAGCGGCTGCTGACCGTCCTGGGCCGGCACACCACAACACCGGGGGACTGCTTCTTCGGCCTGTGGGAGGGGTTCGGCTGGATCCGGGGCAGTCCGTCGATCGCGATGTACCAGGGGTTCGTCCAGCGCCGCCTGGCGCGACAGGCCGTCCGGCTCACCGTCGCTCCCGCGTTCCCGCCGGAGGTGATGGCCGGCCCGCGGGTCAGGATCCCGGCGCGCGACTACCTGCTCTTCCGTGGGCCGCTGGGCCAGGCGGGGCAGTGGGGCGCCGCCGAGATGGCGCCCGGCCAGCCGCGCCCGGGCAACAGCCCCAACCTGATGTGGCCCGCGGACCGCGCGTGGTTCGTCGCCACCGAGATCGACCTGCCGTGGACCGGCATCGGCGGCAGCGTCGAGCTGGTCGACGACCTGCTGGCAGAGGGCTCGCTCGACGTCGAGCGGGTCGAGCCCGGCACCGACCCCGGCTACTGGCGCGGCGGGGCGGGCCCGGACTCCCCACCGTCCTGAGGCGTCGACCGCGCGAGTGGCCCGGGCCGGCTATGCCGCGTTCGGGTCGGGCTGGTGGATGCCGAAGGTGTTGCCCTCGGTGTCGAGGTAGTAGCCCTGCCACGCCATCCCGGTCAGGGCCATCTTGGGCAGGGCCACCTGCCCGCCGGCGCCCAGGATGCGGCGCTCGGTCTCGTCGTAGTCACCGACGCCGATCGTGCAGACGAAGGCGTTGGTGCCCTGCTGCGGCGCCGGCGCCGGGACCGGCCGCTGGAGCAGGCCGCCGTTGATGCCCGGCTCGTCCTCGGGGCCGGAGAGGATGCCCCAGTACGCCGAGCCGGTGGTCCCGCTCCAGTCCTGGAAGTCCCAGCCGAACGCCGCGGCGTAGAACGCCTTGGCCCGCTCGACGTCGTCGGCCTGGATCTCGAAGTGCACCACGCGTGACATGCCGGTCCTCCTCGGTCGGGGTCTCCCGCCAGTCTCACACCGTGCGGCGCCCCCGTCCTCACGTTCGGACGGCCCACCCGCACTGCCGCGGACGAGCCCCGCACCGATCACCCCGCTCGGGGCTCGTCCGCCCGATCGTCCGCCTGGGCGTCGGCGCCGCGCAGCCGCCCGACGTTGATCGCCATCCGGGCGTCGGGGCTGATGATCCAGCGCAGCCCACCGGCGATGATCTCCACGCCGAACTCGCGCGGCGCGCCCAGCTCGCCGCCGGCGAGGGCGCCCAGCCGGGCCCGCAGCGCCGCGTCGAGCTCCTCGTCACTGGCCTGCCGCAGCCCGGCGAACCGCGCGAAGTTCGTGCGGATCAGGCCGGTGAGGTGGACCGTCGACGGGTCCACTGCCGCGCCCACGTCGGCCGGGTCGAGCACCGGACCGGCCGGGGGCTGCGCGCCGGAGCGGTCGCGGCGGTGTGGGCTGGGGGAGGCGCGGCGCACCTTGGGGAAGCGGGAGGGCACGTCGGCCTTGACCTGCTCCCAGGTGCGCTCGCGGTGCACGGTCGAGTAGCCGACGACGGTGCTGAGGTCGGGGGACAGGGACAGGTGGAAGCCGGCCCGCGCCAGGTGGGCGTAGCCGTCACGGTAGGACCGGGCGCTCTTGAGCAGGAAGTCCTCCAGCATCGCCGTCAGCTGCGTGCGGGCCGCCGCGCCGGAGCCGCCGTGGTGGAAGCGGAAGCTGTCCTCGGCGCGCTGGCTGATCCGGATGTCCTCGACCTCGTCGAGCTCGATGTCGACCGGCACGTGACCGGTCTCGCGGATGTGCCGGGCCGTGCCGCGCAGCGCGCGGTGGCTCTCCGGGGCGAGGTCGCCGCTGGGGCGGATGAAGCCCTGACAGCCCGGCTGCCGGCACCAGCCGTCCGAGGCGTCGGTCGCGTTCGCGCAGCGCTCCCCGTCGGAGTGGTAGCGCGAACACCGGCCCACGGGCACTCCTGTCTGTCCTCGGGCCCCAAGTATGCCGCCACTCACCTGGGTGAGGGACGGTCGGTGAGGGGCGGGACCGGTCGGTGAGGGACGCGGCACAGCCGCGCCCGCGCGATACCGCTGCTGTCCTCACCCAGCGGCGCGAGATGCCGGGCGGAGGCGGACGAGGGCGCGTCACCGGGAGACGGTGCGGCGGCGTCGGAAGGGTGCGTCCAGGAGCAGCAACAGGACCAAGGCCACCCCGGCGGCGCTGAGGATGTACCAGGGCCACGGGCCGAGGACCGAGAGCAGCGAGACGTTCTGCGGGGTCGCGGCGAGGAACATGTAGTTGGACCCGGTGGCCCAGTCGAACACGCCCACCACGGCCGTCCACGCCACGGTGATGGCGAAGACGCGGGGCACCGACCCCGGCCGGGGGCGCAGCCGCAGACCCACCACCAGGTAGAGCGCGGCGATGACGATCCCGACGTGCCCGACGACGAACTCGAAGAACTCCAGCTGCGGGAAGCTCGCGGACAGGTCCGGGGTCAGGACCGCCTGCAGCGTGCCGGTCAGGCCCCAGAAGTAGGTCAGCTCCACGGCAAGCGCCCACCACGGTGCCCAGCACGCCACGGCGGCGACGATGAGGGCCAGGTCGCACAGGGCCAGCGGCAACGAGGTCTGCACCGACCAGCGCCCGTTGACCACGGGGGACAGCAGGAAGACGACCGCGTCGGTCGCCAGCACGACCGCGATCACCCGCCCTGGCCAGCGGGTCCACGGCCCGGGCGACCGCCGGCACGCCACGCACAGGACCGTGCAGGTCACCGCGCCGATGCCCACGGCGACCCAGTAGGGCAGCGGACTGCTCACCGCCCCATCATCCGCCGCGGGTGTGGCCGCTCGGGCCCTGCCGCCGCGGCCCACCCCGCACCTATGCTGCGGAGGTAGCCGGTTCCATCGTCCCTCAGGCCTTTGCACGCGGCGGGCCACGAGGTCGCCCGAAGGCTGAGGTCATGACCAGACCGACCATCCTGACCGTCGACGACGACCCCCAGGTCTCCGCCGCCATCGGCCGCGACCTGCGCCGCCGCTACGGCGAGGACTACCGGATCGTGCGCGCGACGTCCGGGGCCGAGGCGCTGGCCGCGCTGACCGAGCTCGCGCTGCGCGACCAGCCCGTGGCCCTCATCGCGGCCGACCAGCGCATGCCGCAGATGACCGGCATCGAGCTGCTCGAGCAGTCCCGCACGCACGCCCCGACGGCCAAGCTCGTGCTGCTCACCGCCTACGCCGACACCGACGTGGCCATCGCGGCCATCAACGAGATCGGGCTGGACCACTACCTGCTCAAGCCGTGGGACCCGCCCGAGGAGCGGCTCTACCCCGTCCTCGACGACCTCCTCGGCGACTGGCACCAGGCCAACCCCGACCACACCTCCGACGTCCGGGTGGTGGGGCACCGCTGGTCCGAGCGCAGCTATGAGGTCAAGACCTTCCTCGCGCGCAACCACGTGCCCTACCGCTGGTACGACGTCGAGCGGGACGCCGAGGCGCAGCGGCTGGCCGGGCTCGCGCAGGCGTCCGCCGCCGACCTCCCGCTGGTGCTGCTGCCCGAGGGGGCGACCCTCACCTCCCCGTCGGTGCTGGACCTCGCCGGAGCGCTGGGGTTGCGCACCACCGCACGCCAGCCCCTGTATGACGTGTGCATCGTGGGCGGGGGGCCGGCCGGCCTGGCCGCTGCCGTGTACGCCGCCTCGGAGGGTCTGAGCACCGTGGTCGTCGAGCGGGAGGCGCCGGGCGGACAGGCGGGGCAGAGCGCGTCGATCGAGAACTACCTCGGCTTCCCCAAGGGCCTGACCGGGTCCGACCTGGCCCAGCGGGCGCTGGCCCAGGTGGTCCGCTTCGGCGCCGAGCTGGTCCTGGCCCGGGACGTCAGCGGCTTCGAGCCGCGCGGTCCGGTCCGCGCGGTGCTGCTCGAGGGCGGCGGCGAGATCGAGGCCCGGGCGCTGGTCGTGGCCACGGGCGTGTCCTACCGCCGCCTGGAGGCGGACGGCCTCGCCGAGCTCACCGGCCGGGGCGTCTACTACGGCGCCAGCGCCAGCGAGGCGAGCCAGTGCGAGGGTGAGGACGTCTACGTCGTCGGTGCCGCGAACTCGGCCGGCCAGGCCGCGCTCAACCTGGCCCGGTTCGCCAAGCGGGTGGTCCTGGTGGTCCGGGCGGCGACGCTGGAGCTGACGATGTCGCGCTACCTCGTCGAGCGGATCACGGCGGCACCCAACATCGAGGTGCGCTGCCGCAGCGAGGTGCGCGCGGCCTCCGGGGAGGGTCACCTGGAGTCGCTGACGCTCGTGGACCGGGACTCCGGCGCGATCGAGCAGGTGCCCGCGAGCTGGCTGTTCGTGTTCATCGGCGCCTCACCGCGCACCGGGTGGCTCGGCCCGGACGTCGTCCGCGACGACAAGGGCTTCGTCGTCACCGGCCAGGACCTGCTGCTGCCGGGACGCCCGACGGGATGGTCGCAGCCGCGGGCCCCGTTCGCGCTGGAGACCAGCGTGCCCGGGGTGTTCGCGGCCGGCGACGTGCGCCTCGACTCCATGAAGCGGGTCGCCTCCGCCGTCGGCGAGGGGGCCATGGCCGTCCACCTCGTCCACCGTTACCTGGCCACCACCTGATGCGCGTCGACGACCTGCGCCCGCTCAGCGTCTTCGAGGGCCTGACCGACACCCAGCTGGCCGAGCTGCTGGCGGCCGGGACGGAGGTGCGGATCCAGCCCGGGGTCGACCTGTTCCGTGAGGGCGAGCACGCCGACCACTGGTGGGTGCTGGTCGACGGGTCGATCCACCTGGTCCGGCACGTCGGCCGGGAGGAGACCGTGGTCGGCAGCATGGACGTGCCGGGGCGCTGGGCCGGGGGGTTCCGCGCCTGGGACGAGCACGGCGTCTACCTCGCGACCGGCCGGGGCGTGGCGGACGGGCGGGTGCTGCGGGTGCCTGCGGCGGCGCTGCGCGAGCGGTCCTTCGCCTGGTTCCCCTTCGCCGGCCACCTCATCGAGGGGCTCTACGGCACGGCGCGCTCCATCGAGTCGACCGTCCGGCAGCGCGGGGCCCTGGTCACCCTCGGCACCCTGGCCGCCGGCCTCGCCCACGAGATCAACAACCCGGCAGCCGCCGCGACCCGGGCCGTCGCCGCCCTCGAGGACGCGTGCGACACGCTGCTCTCCTCGCTCGGCCGGCTCGCGCACGACGAGATCTCGGCCCGCCAGTTCACCGCCCTCGACGAGCTGCGCCGCGAGATCCGGCCCGGGACAAGGGCGCTCGATCCGCTGGCGGTTGCCGACCTCGAGGACGAGCTCGCCGACTGGCTCACCGAGCACGGGGTGGCCCGGGCGGGGAGCATCGCCTCGACGCTCGCCGTCGCCGGCGTGGACCGGGACTGGTGCGACCGGGCCGCCGCCGCTCTCCAGGGGACCGCGCTCGCGCCCGGGCTGGCCTGGGTGGCCAGCACCCTGGACACCACCACGCTCCTGGGCGAGGTGCGGGAGTCCACCCGCAGGGTCTCCGACCTCGTGGCGGCAGTGCGCTCCTACTCGCAGATGGACCGCGCCTCGATGCAGGTCGTGGACGTGACCGACGGCCTGGAGAGCACCCTCGTGATGCTGGGGCACAAGCTGCGTGACGGGGTCACGGTCGTGCGGGAGTACGGCCAGGACGTGCCGCCCCTCACCGCCTACGCCGGCGAGCTCAACCAGGTGTGGACCAACCTGATCGACAACGCCGTGGACGCGATGGGCGGGGCCGGCACGTTGCGGATCGCGACGCGCGGCGAGGACGGGGAGGTCGTCGTGGAGATCGGCGACACCGGGCCGGGGATGAGCCCGCAGGTGGCGGCCCGCGCGTTCGAGGCGTTCTACACGACCAAGGACGTGGGGCAGGGGACCGGCCTCGGCCTCGACATCGCCCGGCGCATCGTCCAGGAGCGCCACGGCGGCGCGATCGCCATCGACTCCCGTCCGGGTCGGACGGTCCTGACGGTCCGGCTCCCGGTCCGGGCCTCCGCGGTGCCCGAGGCGCCTGAGAAGCCCGGGGCACCCGCCGGGCACGACGCCCGCTGAACGCGCCCGCTGAACACGCCCGCCGGGCGGCCCGTGGCGGCGGGCGGAGCGTCACCGCCTCCACCACAGGGGTGGCACCGAATGGGTGCGGGTACTCATCCGCCGGCCCGCGTACATCGGGACAGTGGGAGGACGGGCCGCCCCGCCCGTCCTGACCCCTGGAGGCACCGATGCGCGGTCTCTACGCGCTCAAGCCCTGGTACACCGCCCGGCTCTCCGCCGCCGTCGCCCTCGCCTCGCGCCGCCGGCTCAGCCCCGACCTCTTCACGGCCCTGGGGGGTGGCCTGCGCAGGGGCCGCCGTGGTCGCGATCGCCGCAGGGTGGTGGCCGGCGGCCGGGATCCTGCTCGCGGGCCGCCTGGCCGGGGCCAACCTCGACGGCGCCGTCGCCCGGGCCAGGGGTGTCTCCCGCCCATGGGGCTTCGTGCTCAACGAGATCGGCGACCGCGCCGGCGACGCGCTGATGTTCGCCGGCCTGGTCGGTCTGGCGGTCATCCACGAGCCCCGCCCCTCGACGGTGGGGGTCGGGTCCGTGCACGTCTCGGCGCTGGTGCTCGTCCTGGTCGCGGCGGGCGCAGCGACGCTGCCCACCTTCGCCTCCCTGGCGAGCGCGGCCGCCGGCGGGCCCCGGCTCAACGGAGGGCCCGTCGGCAAGACCGAGCGCTGCGCGCTCGCCGTCCTCGCAGCCGGCCTCCCGGCATACCTCGGGGTCGTCGCCCTCGTGCTGGGACTGGGGTCGGTCGCCACCACGGTGCACCGGCTCCGCGTCGCCCATCGCGAGCTGGCCGCTCCGGACCGCGTCCCCGCGGCGGTGGCGCGATGAGCGTGCCCTGGGCGGACTGGTCGCGCTGGGGCCTGGCGGTCGACCTGGGGCCGGTCCACGTGGCGACCACCGGCCGGGGCGTGTTCCTGTTCTGGCTGACCGTGTCCGCGCTGGCCCTCGCCGGCGTCGCCGTGGCGCTCGCCCGCCGCGCCGAGCTGCGCCGCCGCTGGGTCACCTGGGCCCTCATCGCCCCCGTCGTCGGCCTGCCGATCTGGCTCGGCCCGGCCCCGACCGCGGTGCTCGCCACGCTGCTGGCCGTGCAAGCGGTTCGCGAGTATGCCGCCCTCACGGCGCTGCCGCGCCGGGACCGGTGGCTGCTCGTCGTGCTGGCGGTGGCCTTCCCGGTGGTGGCGCTGCTCGCCCCGGCCTACCTCTCGCTCACGCCGCTGGTGGCCCTCGCGTGTGCGCTGCTGCCGTTGCTGGACGGCGACACCAGCGGGGGCTTCCGCCGGGCGAGCCTGACCGCCTTCGGCGCTATCTGGCTCTGCTGGTCGCTGGCACACCTCGTGGTCCTGTGGAAGGACGCCTACCTCGTCTGCTTCGCCGCGGCGGCCGCTGACGTGGCCGCGTGGTGCGGCGGACAGGGACTGGGGGGACTGCGCTGGGCCCGCCGTCCACTGTCCCCGTTGTCGCCGAACAAGACTGTCGGCGGGGTCGTCGGCGCCGTGCTGGGCGCCGCCCTGGTCCTCGCCGTCGCCGGCCATCTCACCGCGGGCTGGGTGCTCGCGGTCGGAGTCGGGGGCGTCGTGGGTGACCTGCTCGAGTCGATGGTCAAGCGGCAGGCCGGGGTCAAGGACGCCGGCGCGTGGCTGCCCGGCTTCGGCGGCCTGCTGGACCGTGTCGACTCCCTGCTCATCGTCCTGCCGCTCGCGGCGGTGCTGACGTGGTGAGCCGGTCGACGACCCTGGCCTCTGCCCGTGTGCCGGCCCGGGCGGCCGCCGGGGTGGGCCCGCGGCACCGGCTCGCAGCCGCGCTGCGCCGCGCCCTCTGGCGCAGCGCGTTCACCCTCGGCGGCGCCGGTGTGCGGGTGACCGGCGAGCCCCCGCGCGGCGGCTGCGTCGTGGTGGCCAACCACAGCTCGCACGCGGACACCGCCGCCCTGCTCGCGGCGCTGCGTCCAGCCACCGCGCCGGTCATCGCCGCCGCGGCCGACCACTGGTTTGCCGTCCCGTGGCGGGCGTGGGTCTGCCGCTCACTCACCGGCGGGAGGCCGGTGCGCCGGGGCGGGGGAGGGTGGGCCGACCTCAACGCGCTCGGCGCCCAGACCCGCGCCGGCCGCGTGGTGGTCGTCTTCCCCGAGGGCACGCGCTCCCGCTCGGGCGACCTGGCAGCGTTCCACTCGGGGGCGTTCCGCCTCGCCGCCCAGGCCGGCGTCCCGGTCGTCCCGGCCGCCATCCTGGGCACCCGGGAGCTGCTGCCCGCGGATGCGAAGCGCCCGACCCCGGGACCAGTCGAGGTCCGCTTCGGTGCGCCGCTCGACCCCGGCCGCGCCGAGGCGCCCGCCCTGGCCCGGGAGGCGGTGGCGGCCCTGTCCGCACGCGGGCCGGCCGTCGCGGCGCAGGCCCGCAGCCACGCGGTTGCCCACCGCCTCGCGACCGGGCACGCCGGCGTGGCGCTGGCCTTCGGCTGGGGGGTCGCCGAGGCGCTGTCCTGGCCGCTGGTCGCCGAGCTGCTGCTCGCGCTGGTCGTGCCGTCGGCGGCGTTCCGGGCCTGGCGGCTGGTGCCGGCGCTGGCCGCCGGCTCGGTGGCGGGCGTGCTGGTGCACGCGTTCGCGGCCCGTCACGGGGTGTCCCTGCCCGCGCCGCTGACCACGGCCCGGATGCAGGCGACCGCCGGCGCCGAGCTGGCCGGCGAGGGGGCCCGGGCGATGTTCGAGCAGGTGCTCAACGGCATACCGGTCAAGGTCTACGCGGCCCAGGCCGGTGCCCAGCACGTCCCGCTGCCGGCGCTGGCCGTCACGGCGGCGCTGGCCCGGACCGCCCGGATGGTCGTCGTCGGAGTGGGGATCGCCGCGCTCGCCCACCTCGCGCGACGGCAGCTGCGCTCGGGCTACGGGATCTACCTCGCCGGCCTGGCGGTCGGCTTCCCGGTCGGCCTGACCCTGGTCGTGCGCTCCTGGAGCTGACCCCCGGGTGACTGGTCATTTAGGACTATTTTCTCCGTTTTGGTCGGTTGGTCCCCGATGCGCCTTTCATACTTCTGGCACAGGCCCGGAAACATGGAAATGAGGCGCGGGTGCGGACGCTGTTCGACCGGCCACTCCGGCGTGACCCGATCCTGTTCGTCTGGGGCGTCTTCCTCGCGGTCTTGGGCGTCGGCGCGCTGACCGGCAACACCACGTGGCAGGGGCACCTCGAGGCGTGGCGGATCGCCGGGTTCCTGCGGGACTTCCTCAACGGTGCGCTCCTCAGCTTCCTGCTGCTCGCGCTGCTGCCCGCCTTGATTCGGCGTTGGTGGCGATCGCGCCGGGACAGGCTGGCCGACCCGGGACCACGGGCGACCATGCCGACCGACTGGCGGAGCACTTGGGGTCGAGGCGGCGACGGGGGTCTCGGCAGCCGCCGCCAGGACCGGGGCGCCGCGGACCTGGATGCGGACTGGGCCCGCGCCGGCCGGGTGGGCCGTGGCGGAGACTGGGGCCACCGAGGTGCGGGCTCGCTGAACGCTCCCGCGGGTCGGCGCCAGCCGCTACGCGCCCGGCTGGACTCGGCCCCACCGCAGTTCGTCTCGCTCAATGTCACCCCGACTGCGGAGGGTTCCGAGGGGGCGGCGCGGGTGTCCTGGCGCGCGCTCAACGCCGACTCCGTCACGGTCGCCGGCGCCGGGGGCCACCCCATCGCGGGCTACGTTGTCGTGGGCGAGGAGGACGCCCAGGCCGGCTTCGTCGTGACCGCACACGGTCCGGGAGGCACGGACTCGCGCGTGGTGGCGCTCGGCGTTCCCGCCCTTCCCTTGGCGCAGATCACCAGCGTCACCATGCCTCCCGGGCCGGGGATCACCCTGTCCTCGACGGTTCGTCTCGGCAGCCACGACGACTCGCCCCTGGTCAGCACCCTCGCTGGTGTGCTCCGCGGCCATGATGTGGCCGAGTCGCTGAGGAGCCGGCCGGCGCCGTTCCCGGGCATGACCTTCCTGCGCGAGCACCCGCTGCGCCCGGGCCGAAGGGGCCACGCGGACGCACGACCGCAGCCGACCACTTCCGACTCACCTCAACTCCTCCAGGAGGACCGATGAACCGTCGCCGGCCAATGGCGGCGCCCCGCAAGGCTTTTCACGTCCTGCGGAACCTCACTCGTAGTGCAGCCGGCCTGCTGCTGGCTACCGGGCCGCGGGTCGCCCGGGCCATCCGGGCCACGGGTCGCGCGGTTCGCCGTCGCGGCGCAGTGACCGAGTTCCTGCTGTCCATGTCCGGCGCCAACCGCAGCGTCCTCGCGACGGCCCCCGGCGAGCGGGTCAAGCACGCCACGGCTGGTGGGGTGATCCTGACGACGGCCGGGCTCGGAGCTCTCTCCTTCGCCTTCGCCCTCAAGATGGCCGTCCATGCGCCGCTCGTGGTCGCTGTGGTGCTCGGCCTGCTCTGGGGCATGGCCATCGCCAACCTCGACAAGTGGCTGGTGACCGCGAGCAGCCGCCAGCCCACGGTGCTGAAGAACCTGATGATGGCGCTGCCGCGCGTCGCGCTGGCCGTCGTGATCGGGACGGTGGTCTCGACGCCGCTGACGCTGCAGGTCTTCAGCAGCGAGATCAACGACGAGCTCACGGTGATGCACGCCGAGGAGAAGGCGCAGTTCGAGATGCGCCTCGCCCATGACCCCCGGTACCGCGACCTCCCGGCACTGCGGGCCAAACTCGCCCAGATGCAGGACGACCTCGCGCGAGGCGTCTCCTCGGACGCCGTCTTCTCCGACCCCTCGGTGGCCGACCTGCGCTCCCGGCTCGCGGCCGTCGACACCCAGCTCAGCAAGGCGGAGCAGGCCGTGGTCTGCGAGCAGGAGGGCACCTGCGGCAGCGGCAAGGCCGGATCGGGCCCGGCCTTCAAGGAGAAGGTCCGCCTGCGGGACCACCTGCAGCAGCAGCACAGCCAGCTCCAGTCGGCCCTGGACACGCGCACGGCGCAGGTGCAGTCCAGCCTCGCGAGCACGGCGAAGGCGGAGCGGGCCACCCAAGGCCCCGAGGTGACGCGGCTGCAGGAGCGGATCGCCAGCATCCAGGCTGCGCGTGACGCCGACAGTGCCAGCAACAACTCGGCGGTCAACCACGGCGACGGCTTGCTCGCCCGGCTCGAGGCGCTGCACCGGCTCGGTCGGCGCGACCCGACCATGGGCACCGCCCACACGATGCTGTTCCTGTTCCTGACCTCGATCGAGTGCCTGCCGGTGCTCTTCAAGTTCCTGCTCACCCTCGGGAAGCCCTCGCTCTACGAGCAGCTGGTCACCATCGGCGACGAAGCCGTGCTGGCCGAGGAACGGCTCAAACTTGAGGCGCAGCTGGCCCGGGCCGAGCTCGAGGCCAGCGCCGCGCTGGAGGCGCACGAGTCACGGGTGCGCAACCAGCTCCAGGCGGAGGTCGAGGCGGCAAAGTCGGTGCTGGAGTCGCAGACGGAGATGGCGCGGGAGGCGGTCCGCATCTGGCGCAAGGAGCAGGAGCGCCGGGTGGCCGAGGACATCGAGGCGTTCGTGACGTCCGCGTCGCCGAGTGGGTCGCTGGCGGGCGCGCGCGCCTGAGCGCCACCCGGCCTGGACCGCCACCTGCTCACCCACCCGGCGGCGCGCGTGCACCTGGGCGGCCGGGTCCGTGACGTGACAGCCGTGCCGGTTCGCGAGGAGGGGGAGTGGGAGCGGCTCTACGGCCTCTTCGAGACCCTGAGCCCCAACTACCGCTCGTATCGCGCGTGGGCGGGCCAGCAGCGGCCTCGCCTGTTCCGGCTGGTCGCCCGGGACTGAGGCGCCGGGCCGCGATCGGCGGCGCCCTGGGCTTCGCGTGGGTGATGGTCGGCCCCGAGGCGGCACCCGAGGTGACGACCCCCGGAGGAAAGCCCCACCGCAGGCGAGCGTCACCGTGGTGACGCGGAGCGGCCCGCAGGGACCATTGCCTCTGCCCTCGCCGGCTCCCGGCGCGACACGGTGATCGGGACGGACCAACCCGACCGGGGAGCCGAGGATGACCTCCACCAGGACGCGAGCGCCTGAGGCTGCGCCGACGGTCGCCCCGAAGCCGGCCGTCACCGACCCGACGGCCCCGGGCGGCGTGGCCCTCGAGCCGGGGCAGCGCGCCGCTGTTGACGCCGCGGTCGATCGCGCAGCCGAAGCAGCCCGGGCGTTCCGGGAGCTCGACCAGGGGCAGGTGGACCGCATCGTCGACGCCATGGTCCAGGCCGGGGTGCGGGCGGCCATCGAGCTGGCGCAGCTGGCGGTCGAGGAGACCGGGTTCGGCGTCTTCGAGGACAAGGTGGTCAAGAACTACGTCGCCACCGAGTTCCTGGCCGACTACCTGCGCGACAAGCGGTCGGTCGGCGTCGTGGACGAGGACGTCGAGCGCAACCTCGTGCACGTCGCCGAGCCGATCGGCGTGGTCCTGGCGATCACGCCCGTCACCAACCCGACCTCGACGGTCCTCTACAAGGCGATCGTGGCGGCCAAGACCCGCAACGCCATCGTGTTCCGTCCCTCGCCGTTCGCGATCCGCTGCTGCGAGCGGTCCGTGGAGATCCTCCGGGAGGCCGCCGAGGCAGCCGGTATGCCGGCCGGTGCCCTCCAGGTGATCCCCGACGCGGAGCACCGGGTCACCCACTACCTCTTCGCGCACCCGGGCATCGACTTCATCTGGGTCACCGGTGGGCACAAGATCGTCGCGCTCGCCAACGCGGCCGGGAAACCGAGCCTGAGCGTCGGCCCGGGGAACGCCCCGGTCTACCTGCACCGGACCGCGGACGTGAAGGGCGCCGTCGTCGACATCCTCATCTCCAAGACCTTCGACGCCTCGGTCATCTGCCCGGCGGAGCAGACCTGCATCATCGCCGAGGAGATCTACGACGAGACCATCGCCGAGTTCGAGCGCATGGGCGCCCACGTGCTCACCCCGGCCGAGGCCGAGCTCCTGGCCGCCTTCGCCTTCGGCAGTGGGGACAAGGTCAACCTCGCGGCGCTGGGCCAGCTGGCGCCGGAGCTGGCCCGGCGGGCCGGGTTCGCGGTCCCCGCGCATACCAAGGTGCTGCTGGCCCTGCTGCCCGCGGACCTCGACGAGCTGCGGACCCACCCCCTGGTCCAGGAGAAGCTGATGCCGGTTCTCGGTGTCGTCCGCTCACCCGACGAGCGGCACGGGATCGACGTCGCCGTGCTCGTCACGGAGCGTGGGGGGCTGGGCCACACCTCGGCGATCTACGCCAACGACGACGCGGTGGTCTCCGCCTACAGCCGGGCCGTGCGCACGGGGCGGATCCTTGTCAACGCACCCACGGCGGTCGGCGCCCTCGGCGGCGTCTACAACAACCTCACGCCGACGTTCTCCCTCGGTTGCGGCACCTGGGGCGGGTCCAGCACCACCGAGAACGTCAACTACCGGCAGCTGCTCAACATCAAGACCGTCTCGCACCGGCGTACGCCGCCGCAGTGGTTCCGGGTCCCGGCCAACACCTACTTCAACGCCGGGGCTCTGGAGAACCTGCGCGACGTCGACACCGCCAGCGCCGTGATCGTCACCGACGGGCCGAGCGAGGACCGTGGCGTCGCGGCGACGGTGCGGGCCAAGCTGCGGGCAGCCCACGTCCTGGTGTTCAGCGAGGTCACGCCGGAGCCGGACGAGGCGACGATCCGCCGTGGGGTCGAGCTCCTCGGGCGGGTCCACCCCGACCTTGTGGTCGCCGTCGGCGGCGGGTCGGTCATCGACGCGGCCAAGGCCATGCGCCTCTTCCACGAGCACCCGGAGCTCAGCCTTGACCGGCTGACCCTGCCCTTCCTCGACCCGCGCAAGCGGGTGGTCGACTACCCCCGCGACGCGCACACCGTCCGGCTCGTCGCGATCCCCACCACCTCCGGGACCGGCTCGGAGGTGTCACCGGCAGCGGTCATCAGCGTGGGGGACCGCAAGGAGACCCTGGTCGACTACAGCCTGGTGCCCGACATGGCGATCGTGGACCCGCTGCTGACCCTGTCGATGCCCGACGCCGTGACGCTCGACAGCGGGGTCGACGCGCTCACGCATGCCCTTGAGGCGGTCGTGTCGGTGTTCGCCTCGCCGTACACCGACGCCTTCTGCGTGCAGGCCGCCCGGCTGGTCTTCGAGGCCCTGCCGCGGGTCCACACCGACCCCGGGGACCTGTCCGCGCGCACGGAGATGGCCAACGCCGCGACCCTGGCCGGGCTGGCCTTCTCCAACGCCTTCGTGGGCACCAACCACGCCCTCGCCCACGCGGTGGGCGCCCGGTTCCACCTCGCCCACGGGCGGGCCAACGGGATCTTCCTGCCGCACGTCCTGGCCTACAACGCGGGGCTGCCCACCAAGTTCATGCCCGCACCGGGCTACACGGCCTACGTCGCGCCCGACAAGTACGCCCAGCTCGGGCGGGTCATCTTCGGTGGGCGCAGCGCGGAGGAGAGCCGGCGCCGGCTGTTCCACGCCGTCGAGGACCTGCTGGACACCGTCGGTATGCCGCGCACCTTGCGTGAGGCCGGTGTCGACGAGCAGGAGTTCCTCGCGGCGCTGCCCGAGCTGGCGATGACCGCGTTCCAGGACCTGAGCAACCGCACCAACCCCCGGATGCCGTTGGTCGCCGAGATCACCGACCTGCTGCGACGCGGCTACTACGGGGCGGGCGCCGGGGCCGACCGATGAGCGGCAGGCGCGGCATCGGGCCGGTCGACACCATCTGGCTCAACATGGACCGGCCGAACAACCTCATGGTGATCGAGTCGGTGATGTTCCTCGAGGCCGTCCCTGCGTGGGAGCGGTTCGTCAGCGTGGTGCAGGCCCGGCTGATCGAGCCGTTCCCGGTGTTCCACCAGCGGGCGGTGCCACCGCGCACGCCGGTCGGGCTGCCGCACTGGGAGGACGACCCCGACTTCTCCCTCACCCGGCACCTGCGCCGGGTGAGGCTGCGCCCTCCGGGCGACGACCTGGCCCTGCAACGGCACATCGAGCGGCACCTGCACGTGCCGCTGGACCACGCCCACCCGCTGTGGGAGGTCCACCTCGTCGAGGGCTACGGCAGCGGCGCCGCCGTCTTCTGCCGGTTCCACCACGCGCTGGCCGACGGGATCGCGCTGACCCGGGTGATGCTCTCGCTCACCGACGAGTCGGCGGGGGATGACCTCGCCGGGCGCGGCGGGGACCTCGTGCCGCTGCGGCCGGGCACGGTCGCCGGGCCCCTGGTCGCCGCCCTGTCCACGGGGGTGTCGGCGGCGCAGCACGCGGTCGGTGCTGCGCTGCGCCTCACGCGGCCGGCCGGCCTGGCCGACGCCGTCGGGCTGACGGTCCGGACCGGGCAGGTGGTGGGTGACCTGCTGTTCACCCAGAACCCCGACACCGCGCTCGGCGGCACACCCGGGGTGCCCAAGCGGGCCGTGTGGTCCCAGCCGTGGCCGCTGGCCGACCTCAAGCACATCGGGCGCCTGGCCGGAGCCACGCTCAACGACGTCCTGCTCAGCGCCGTTGCGGGGGCCCTGGGGCGCTACCAGCTCGACCACGGAGGCGTGCCGGTCGACCTGGCGACCATGGTGCCGGTCAACGTGCGGCCCCTGGACAAGCCGCTGCCGCGCGAGCTCGGCAACAAGTTCGCGCTCGTCTTCTTCACCTTCCCCTGCAGCGTGCAGGCGCCGCTCGAACGGCTGGCGGAGACGAAGCGGCGGATGGACTGGCTCAAGCACTCACCGGAGGCGGCCGTGACCTTCGGGCTGATCACCGCGATCGGCCGGACCGCGGCCCAGCTCGAGCGATACGTGGTCAACTTCTTCGCGGACAAGGTGATCGGGGTGACGACCAACGTCGCGGGGCCGAGCAGCCGGCGCTACCTGGCCGGGGTGCCGATCAGCGGGGCCCTCGGATGGGTGCCCGGCTCGGGGCGTCAGACGGTCGGGGTGTGCATCTTCACCTACGCCGACACCCTGCGGGTGGGCTTCCTCGTCGACGCCGGGTGCGTCCCCGAGCCGGAGAAGCTCCTGGACGGCCTCGACCGTGAGCTGGCGGACCTCGTGGCCCTGGCGCGGGCCGTCTAGCGCGGCCAGGGAGAGGGAGGACCAGATGCCTACCGACACCTCGACCCAGAGCGTCGAGATCGCGGCTTCCGCGGCTGACGTCCTCGCCACCCTGCGGGACGTGGCCGGCCAACCCGACTGGATCCCCGAGATCCTGGAGGCCGAGGTGCTCACGACCTTCGACTCCGGGCTGCCCGAGACTGCGCGGTTCAAGGCCAAGGCCACGGTCGGCACCGACCGCTACACGCTGTCCTACGACCACGACGACGACGGCATGAGCTGGACGATGCTCTCCGGGGTGCTGCAGACCGGGCAGGAGGGCCGCTACACGGTGACGCCTCTGGCGCCGGGGCGGGTTCGGGTGACCTACGAGCTGACGATCCACCACAACCTGCCGCTGCCGGGCTTCGTCCGCTCGCGGGTGATCCGCGGGCTCGTCGCCAGCACCCTGGGCGGCCTCAAGTCGCACCTGGAGGGTGCAGCGGCCTGACGGTCCGGGGACGGGACCAACCGGGACCACCGGCCCCCTCGAGCTGGCCGGGGCGCGTCACCTCGGAGGCCGGCAAGGATGGGTGGTTCCGCGCCAAAACGCCCACGCGGCAAGGCTCTTGGGCCTACCGTCGTCGCGTGCTCGTGCTCCTGCTGCCGGTGATGCTTCTCGACGGGGCCGCCTCCGGTCTGCTGGCCCTGGCGGGTCTGGCCGTGGCCGGGGTCGGCCTGACTGCGACGTTCCGAGGCCAGGTGCGGTGGGCCCACGTGCGGTCCCGGACGGTCGGCGCCGGCATCGCCGCGGCCGGCCTGGTGCTGGCCGTCGGCAGCGCCGCGGCCGCGCCGCGCAGCCCCTCCACGCTCGCCGCGTCGGGGCGCCCGTCCGTCGTCGCCCCGAGCCCCACCACGGCGCCCACGCCCGCCGCCCCGGGGACCGCCTCCGCCCCATCCCCTTCGACCACGGCGCCCCGGTCACTGCCCGCGACCGCCACAGCCGCGGCGCCGGAGGTTGCCCGCCCCGGCTCGGCGCTCGCCGCGCTGGCCACCCTGGCGGTCAAGGGGCGCGCCCCGAAGACCGGCTACGCCCGCACCGACTTCGGCCAGGCGTGGGCGGACGTCGACCGCAACGGCTGCGACACCCGCAACGACGTCCTGCGACGCGACCTCACGGCATACGTGCTCAAGGCCGGCACCCACGGGTGCCTGGTCCTGCGCGGCAGCCTGCACGACCCCTACACCGGGCGCACCATCGCGTTCGTGCGGGGCACGACCACGTCCCTGGCCGTCCAGATCGACCACGTCGTGGCGCTGTCCGACGCCTGGCAGAAGGGTGCGCAGGGCTGGAGCCCCACCACGCGCGTCGCCTTCGCCAACGACTCGCTCAACCTGCTCGCCGTGGACGGGCCGACCAACGAGCGCAAGGGCGACGGCGACGCGGCGACCTGGCTGCCGCCGGCCAAGGGCTACCGGTGCGCGTATGTCGCGCGGCAGGTCGCGGTGAAGGCGCGCTACCACCTGTGGGTCACCGCCGCCGAGCGCGAAGCGATCCGCCGGGTGCTCGCCGCGTGTCCCGGGCAGCCGCTGCCGAGCGCGCCCGCCTTCCGGCTCGGCGGGGGCCGGGTGGAGACGCCGGCGCCCGCACCTGCCCCGGTGCCGCCTGCCCCGCTGCCGCCGGCGCCCACGGTCGGGGGAGGGCTCGACCCGCGCTTCGGCACCTGCACCGAGGCCAAGGCGCACGGCTACGGCCCCTACGTAAGCCGCCGGGACCCCGAGTACGACTGGTACCAGGACCGCGACCACGACGGCATCGTCTGCGAGTAGGCGGGGCGTCCCGTGCCTACGCTGACCCCGTGAGCACACCGCGAAGGCAGCCGCCCGGTCCCGGACAGGAGTCGGTCTGGGACTACCCGCGCCCGCCGGCCCTGCGCGCCGCCCACCAGCACGTCCAGGTCTGGCTCGGCGGCCGGCTGGTCGCCGACACTCGTGCCGCGCTGCAGGTGCTGGAGACCAGCCACCCGCCGACCTGGTACCTGCCGCGCGGCGCGTTCGCCGAGGGGGCGCTGCGGCCGGCGGCCGGCACGAGCTGGTGCGAGTGGAAGGGCACCGCGCACTACCTCGACGTCGTGGCCGGCGACCGCGTGGCCGAGCGGGCCGCCTGGTTCTACCCGCGGCCCAACCCTCGCTTCGCCGACCTGCTCGACCACGTCGCCGTCTACCCCGCGGCGATGGACCGCTGCACCGTCGACGGTGAGCCGGTGCAGCCGCAGCCCGGCGGCTTCTACGGTGGCTGGATCACCACCAAGGTGGTCGGCCCGTTCAAGGGCGAGCCGGGCACCCTGGGCTGGTAGGGCCCCCGACGGGAGCCGCGGCGCGCCGTGGCGTCAGACCGCGATACCGACGAGCGCACCGATCCCGTAGGTGACGGCCATGGCGACCAGGCCACCAACCACGTTGCGCCACACCGCCTTGGTGCGCTTCGCGCCACCGAGTCGCGCGCTGATGACGCCGGTCAGGGCGAGGGAGAGGATCACCGCGACGACGGTGACCGCCACGCGGCCGCCGGCCGGCGGCAGGGCGATCGCCAGCAGCGGCAGGATCGAGCCCACGGTGAACGCCACGAACGAGGCCAGCGCCGCGTGGGTGGGGCTGGTGAGGTTCTCCGGGTCGATCTTGAGCTCGACCTCGGCGTGGGCGGCCAGCGCGTCGTGCTCGGTGAGCTGGACCGCGACCTGGTGGGCCAGGTCGTCGGACAGGCCCTTGGCGGAGTAGAGCTGGGTGAGCTCGGCGAGCTCCTCCTCGGGGGTCTCCCGCAGCTCGCGGCGCTCCTTCTCCAGGAGCGCGTGCTCGGTGTCGCGCTGGGTGCTCACCGAGACGTACTCGCCGACGGCCATGCTCATCGCCCCGGCGGCCAGGCCGGCGATGCCTGCCGTGAGGATCGCGCTGAGGTTGGCCGTGGCACCGGCGACACCCACGACGATGCCGGCCGTGGACACGATGCCGTCGTTGGCGCCCAGGACACCGGCGCGCAGCCAGTTCAGCCGGCTGGCGACGTCCTTGCCGTGCGGCTCGTCGTGGCCGTTGTCGGAGGCGTCGACGTGCTCCATGGTCATGCGGGATGTGCTCCGTTCGGGGACGTGGTGCTCAGCGGGTGCGGGCGCCGAGCGCGCCGGCGGCCTGGGCGATGCGGTGGGCCAGCTCGATGTCGAGCTGGGTCACGCCGCCGGCGGAGTGCGTCGAGAGCCTCCAGCGGGTGACCTTCCAGCGGATGTCGATGTCGGGGTGGTGGTCCATCTGTTCCGCGGCGTCGGCCGCCTCGGTGACCAGACGGATGGCGGCGGCGAAGTCGGGTGCGTCGTAGGCGGCGACCAGCGCCTCGCCCTCGAGCGCCCAGCCGGGCAGGTCGGCGAGCTGCCGGGTGATCTCCTCGGACGTCAGCAGTCGGCTCACGGCACGAAGCGTGACAAAGTTCCGGCCCGGTGTCGACGCAGGCTTGCCTCACCGCGTCGCGCGCCGGCGCCTGCCCTCAGCCGATCGCCCGGTCCACCGTCCATCCCTGGGTGGCGACGGTGGCCTCGCCGGTGTCGGCGACGAAGCCGTCGCGGCGCAGCGACGCCACGAAACCCGCTGCACCCGCATCGCGCTGCGCGGCGGCCCGGTCGACCGCTGCCGCGGCGGCGGCGTAGCCGTCGATGGCGTGGTTGAGGGTGATGCGGTGACGGTCGAGGTCGAACTCGTAGGTGAGGTGGTCCAGCCGGTCCGGGTTCGGCGCCCCGTCGAGGTCCTTGACGATGTCGCCGGACGCCTCCAGGGACAGCACGTGCACGCCCTCCGGCCGGGTCATCGTCGCGATCGGCGACCCGGCCGTGACCACGTGGGTGATGTGGAACGCCTCGGGCCGGGCGGGCCCGCGCCCGTGGACCTGCCCGCTCTCGTGATGCTGCGCGACCTGGGCGGCCCGCAGCCGGCTCTGGTCCGCGGCGATCTTGTAGGCCGTCATCCCGCCCTCGCTGTGGCCCACGAGCATCACCGGCGCGTCCCGGGGGACGCCCGCGCGCTCCATCGCCTGGAGCACCCCGCGGGAGTAGACCGTGGACCGGTCACCGACCAGCCGCAGGTTGCCGCCGAGGTCGGGTGCGGACCGGCTGCGCCACTGCGCGGGAGGCGGCAGCCACGAGTCCGTGCCGGGGATGTTGACGATGTATGCCGTGCGCGCGCGGCCGTCCGGGCCCCAGGTCGTCACGCGGCGGATGTCGACCGCCCCGCCGGGCCTGTCCGCGGTGGTCCTCAGGCTCTGCACCAGCGCGCCGACCCCGGTGACGGACCCCGGGTCCTTCTGCCAAGCCGGCGTGCCGTCGGGGTCGATCGGTCCCGTGGCGCGCACCACCGAGGTGCCGTCGCGGAACAGCTGCTGCACCCCTCCGGACGCCTCGCGGGTGGTCAGCGGGGGGAGGCCTGCCGGCCGCGCCAGCGCCCCGGCCGGCCCGGCCCACAGCGACATCCCGGTGATCAGCCCGCCGCCGCCGTGGACGAGGTGTCCGACGAGCCAGGGGTGGGCGGTCAGCGTGGACTGCAGCGTGCCGCTGGCCAGGCTGCACGCGCCCGTCAGGCCCGGGACGTCGGCGCCGACGTGGCACGCGTCCCAGCCGGCGAGCCCGATCCCGGCCAGGGCCGGGGCCCGCAGGCCGACCTGCAGCCCCACCACGTCGTCGACGACGGTCCACAGGCCCTCGACGCCGTGCTCGGCGGCGTCGTAGGCGCGGGCGGCCACCTCCAGGGAGGCGCCGAGCACCCCGGCGGCAGCGGCCGCGCCCAGCGCCCCACCTGGTCCGGCGACCGCGCGCAGGACCGCCGCCTCGGCGGCGGCAGCCGTCGTCGGCGACAGGGGTGCGCTCAGGGCGAGGTCCGGGTCGGTGCACGCGGACCGGGACCGCCAGGCCTCGAGGGCCAGGGCCTTCGCCTCCTCAGCGAGCACCCCGGCGAGCCGGGTCAGGTCGCCCAGGTGCACCGCGATGCCACCCGGCCCGCCGCGTCCGTGCAGCACCACTGAGCCGCCGTCGTCGCTCACAGCGAGATCCCCAGGCGGGCGAGCCGGGCCGGCACCTCGAGCCAGTCGCGATGGCCGGTCGGCGGCAGTGCCAGGGCCTCGAGCCGCGCCGGCCCCACGGCGGCGGCTGGGGTGCCGGCCAGGTGCTCCAGCCGGGCGCCGAGCTGACGGACCTGGTCCTCGACCCGCCGGATCCGGTCCAGCTGCTGCTCCACCGCGGCAGCATGGTCACGCATCGCCGAGGCGCCCTCGGCGTAACGCCGGGCCACCTCCTGCATCGACCGGACCTGGTCCTCGGCCCGGCGCCGCATCAGCCCGGCCGCGGTGGACTCCCAGTGCACGCCGGCCGCGCTGCGCCGCAGGCGGGTGGCACCGGCGTCGACCCGCAGCCCCTCCTCCGCGAGGCGGTGGGCCAGGACGCGAAGGTGCTGCGGATCGCCATACATGGCATGCCCCCCAAACGTTCTCCAGTGGAGCCAAACTAAGGCGAACCGACGCATTTCGGCGGTCTGTCCACAAGGGGGTGCCCGGGCACGGCACACTGTGACCGCCATGGATGCCCACACCACCTCCGGTCTCGTCGTCGGCGCCGCGATCGTCGACGACCTCCACCGCCCCACGACCCTGCTGGCCGCGCGCCGGACCGAGCCCGCCGCACTCGCCGGCGGCTGGGAGCTGCCCGGCGGCAAGGTCGAGCCGGGCGAGGACCCGATCGAGGCCCTGCACCGCGAGATCGCCGAGGAGCTCGGGGTCGAGGTCCGCCTCGGCCGGGTCGTCGAGGGGCCCCTGGGCGGGGCCTGGCCGCTGGGGGACCGTTACGCCATGACGGTCTGGCTCGCGGTCATCACCGCCGGGGAGCCGCAGCCCCTGGAGGACCACGACGTGCTGCGCGTGCTCCCGGCGGCCGAGCTCCACGCCGTGCCGTGGCTGCCCGCGGACCGGCCGATCGTGGACGCCGTCGCCGCCCTGATGCGTTGAGCCAGCCGCCCCGACCCACCGCTTGACCTCGCGCGCGCGTACGCGCGGAACAGCACAGTGGTCAGCGGCACGCCCAAAGCCTGAGACACTGGAGCACATGCCCATGCAGACCCGCGGCGACATCCGCAATGTCGCCATCGTTGCCCACGTCGACCACGGCAAGACCACTCTTGTCGACAAGATGCTCTGGGAGGCCGGCGCCTTCGGAGAGCACCAGCACGTCGACGAACGTGCGATGGACTCGGGTGACCTCGAGCGCGAGAAGGGCATCACCATCCTCGCGAAGAACACCGCGATCCGGTATGCCGGCCCTGCGGCCGCCGCGGCGGGGGAGCCGGGCGGGGTGACCATCAACATCATCGACACCCCCGGCCACGCCGACTTCGGTGGCGAGGTCGAGCGCGGTCTGTCCATGGTCGACGGCGTGGTCCTGCTCGTCGACGCCTCCGAGGGCCCGCTGCCGCAGACCCGCTTCGTGCTGCGCAAGGCGCTCGCGGCGAAGATGCCGGTCATCCTGTGCATCAACAAGGTCGACCGTCCCGACTCGCGCATCGCCGAGGTCGTCGACGAGACCTACGAGCTGTTCATGGACCTCGACGCCACCGAGGACCAGATCGACTTCCCGATCGTCTACGCCTCCGCCAAGAACGGCCGCGCCTCGCTGACGCGCCCCGAGAACGGCGAGCTGCCCGACGACGAGAACCTCGAGGCGCTCTTCGCCACCATCCTGGGGACCATCCCGGCCCCCTCGTTCGACCCCGAGGCGCCGCTGCAGGCCCACGTCACCAACCTGGACTCCTCCAACTTCCTGGGTCGCCTGGCCCTGCTGCGGGTCCACAACGGCACCATCAAGAAGGGCCAGCAGGTCGCCTGGTGCAAGACCGACGGCACCGTCGAGCGGGTCAAGATCACCGAGCTGCTGATGACCGAGGCGCTCGAGCGCAAGCCGGCCGAGGAGGCCGGCCCCGGTGACATCATCGCCATCGCGGGCATCGCCGACATCATGATCGGCGAGACCCTCGCCGACGCCGAGGACCCGATCCCGCTGCCGGTCATCACGGTCGACGAGCCGGCGATCTCGATGACCATCGGCACCAACACCAGCCCGATGGTGGGCCGGGTCCGTGGCTCCAAGGTCACCGCGCGCATGGTCAAGGACCGCCTCGACAAGGAGCTCATCGGCAACGTCTCGCTGCGCGTCCTGCCGACCGAGCGGCCCGACGCCTGGGAGGTCCAGGGCCGTGGTGAGCTGGCGCTGGCCATCCTGGTCGAGCAGATGCGCCGCGAGGGCTACGAGCTGACCGTCGGCAAGCCGCAGGTGGTCACCCGCCAGGTCGACGGCAAGCTGCACGAGCCCGTCGAGCGCCTCACGATCGACACCCCCGAGGAGTTCCTCGGCGCGATCACCCAGATCCTGGCCGCCCGCAAGGGCCGCATGGAGCAGATGACCAACCACGGCACCGGCTGGATCCGCATGGAGTTCCTCGTGCCCTCCCGCGGCCTCATCGGCTTCCGCACCGAGTTCCTCACCGAGACGCGGGGCACGGGCATCGCCCACCACGTCTTCGAGGACTACGAGCCGTGGTTCGGCACGATCACCACGCGCACGAGCGGCTCGCTGGTCGCCGACCGCAGCGGTGCCGTGACCGCCTACGCGATGGTCAACCTCCAGGAGCGCGGCACGCTGTTCGTCGAGCCGACGACGGAGGTCTACGAGGGCATGATCGTCGGCGAGAACTCCCGCGCCGACGACATGGACGTCAACATCACCAAGGAGAAGAAGCTCACCAACGTGCGCGCCTCCTCCGCGGACAACTTCGAGAAGATCGTCCCGCCGCGCAAGCTCAGCCTCGAGCAGTCGCTGGAGTTCTGCCGCGAGGACGAGTGCGTCGAGGTCACCCCGGACGCGGTCCGCATCCGCAAGGTCAACCTCGACCAGACCGAGCGCGCCCGCGCCGCAGCCCGCGCCCGCAAGTAACCACAGGTCACCACCCCCTTGGCGCCCCGGAGCACTGTTGCTCCGGGGCGTCAAGCATGTGTCCATATTCGGTCACGATCCGGCGACAACCGCTCGGCACTGGTTACATCCGGGACCGGCTGGTCTAAGGTTTCGCAAGGTCAAGGGCAGGCAAAGTTCCCACGAACCAGCCTGTCCGAAGGCCATGATTCGCCCGTCGCACCCGGCTGAAAGAGGAAGTTCCCGAATGACTGTCAGTGCCGGCCAGTTCGAGACCGAGGCGCCGCCGGTCGCGCCTGAGGAGTCCTCGAAGATCGTCGGCCGGTCGCCGTGGCAGATCGCCCGTGCGCGGCTCCGCAAGGACAAGGTCTCCATGACCTCCCTCGTGGTCGTGGTGCTCTTCCTCCTCATGGCCATCGCCGCGCCGATCCTGGACCACTTCGGCATCATCGACCCCCAGTCGCTGCACAACGAGCTCGTGCAGGGGCCGGCGTCCATGCCGACCGGCGCGTTCGGTGGCGTCAGCGCCGACCACTGGCTCGGCGTCGAGCCGCAGACCGGCCGTGACCTGCTCTCGCGCCTGGTCGCGGGCGTCACGCTCTCGATGCTGATCGCGATCTCCGCCACCCTGATGAGCGTCGTCATCGGCGCCATCCTCGGCATCATCAGCGGCTACATGGGCAAGTGGGTCGACTTCGGCGTCGGCCGCTTCACCGACCTGGTCCTGGCCTTCCCCCAGCTGCTCATGCTGCTGGCGCTCTCCCCGGTGCTCATCGACCGGATCAGCGCCATGGGCGTGCCGCCGGGCAACCCCTCCGCCGTGGTCTACCTGATCGTGGTCCTGGGCTTCTTCGGCTGGCCGTTCTTCGCCCGCATCGTGCGTGGGCAGGTCCTCTCCCTGCGCGAGCGGGAGTTCGTCGAGGCCGCCCGCTCCCTGGGTGCCCGTGGCCCGCGGATCTGGTTCACCGAGCTGCTGCCCAACCTGTGGGCCCCGATCCTCGTCTACACGACGCTGATCCTGCCGACCAACGTCTCGGCCGAGGCCGCGCTGAGCTACCTCGGTGTGGGCGTCAAGGCGCCGACGCCGACCCTGGGCAACATCCTCAACGACTCGGTGACGTTCCTCAGCGCCGACCCGACGTACTTCCTGCTCCCGGGCATGTTCATCTTCGTGTTCGTCCTGTGCTGCAACCTCCTCGGTGACGGTCTGCGGGACGCGATGGACCCGAAGGCCGACAGGCACTGAGTCACCACCCCCTAGATGTCCCCGGGCGACCCGCCGCGGGGCGGACAGCCGCCGATGTGGCGGAGCGACTGCAAGAGGAGAGCGCATGAAGCGCACAGACAAGAGAGTGGCTGCAGTAGCGCTCTCTGGCGTTGTGGCCCTGACCGCCGCTGCTTGTGGCGGTGGAGGTGCCACCTCCAGCAACACCGCGAGTGGGGGAGCCTCCGCCGCTGCCCAAAAGGGGGGCACCCTCTACTACCTGACGAAGCGGGCCGCCGAGCACCTTGACCCGCAGCGCACCTACATCGGCCGCGACATCGCGAACGAGGCCCGCATGGTGTACCGCACGCTGACGACCTTCCCGGTCGCCACGGGCAAGGACGCCAGCAAGCTCGTCGCCGACCTCGCGACCGACACCGGTACGCCCTCCGACGGTGGCAAGACCTGGAAGTTCACGCTGAAGGACGGCGTGAAGTGGCAGGACGGCAAGGCCATCACGTGTGAGGACTTCAAGTACGGCGTCTCCCGCACCTTCGCGGTCGACGTCATCACCGGTGGCCCCAACTACGCCATCCAGTTCCTGGACATCCCCAAGGACTCCAAGGGCGGCTCGGCCTACAAGGGCCCGTACGCCAACGACGCCAAGGGCCAGGCACTGTTCGACAAGGCAGTCACCTGCGCGGGCAACTCGATCACCTTCCACCTGAGCAAGCCGGTCGGTGACTTCAACTACACGGTGACCATGCCGGCGTTCGCCCCCTACCGCAAGGACCAGGACAAGGGCGACAAGTCGAACTACTCCATCTTCTCCAGCGGCCCCTACATGCTTCAGGGCACCTGGACGAAGAACAAGGGTGGCACGTTCGTCCGCAACCCCCAGTGGGACGCCAAGACCGACACGGTCCGCAAGGCCAACCCGGACACGATCATCTTCACCGAGGGCCTGACCGACGAGGTCATCGCCCAGCGCATGATCAGCGACCAGGGCAACGACAAGTTCGCGGTGACCGACCGCCGCGTCCCGCCGTCGTTCCAGCCGCAGATCCTCGCGAACCCGCAGATGAAGTCCCGCTCCGAGAACGTTGACGCCCCCTACGTCGACTACCTGGTGCCGAACTTCAAGAAGATGACGAACCCGCTGGTCCGTCAGGCCCTCGCGGTCTCCACCGACAAGACCGGTTACGTCACCGCTCTCGGTGGGTCCACGGCTGGTCGCCCGTCGCAGACGATGATCTCGCCGTCGGTGCTCGGCTACAAGGACTTCAACGCGTTCAACGCTCCCGACAACGGCGACGCGGCGAAGGCCAAGCAGCTGCTCACGCAGGCCAAGGTCAAGATGCCGTACCCGATCACCTTCACCTACAGCGGTGGCACGCCCACCTCGGAGAAGTACGCCGCGGCCCTGAAGGCCGGCTGGGAGAAGGCGGGCTTCGCGGTCACGCTGAACGAGCTCACCGACACCTACTACGACGTCATCCAGAACCCGGCGAACTCGCTGAAGTACGACGTCACCTGGGGCGGTTGGGGTGCTGACTGGCCGTCGGCCTCCACGGTCATCCCGCCGCTGTTCGACAGCCGCGTGAACCTCTCGTCCGCCTCCAACGGTCAGGACTACGGCTACTACGACAACGCCGACTTCAACAAGAAGATCGACGAGGCGTACGCCACCACGGACCTGAACAAGCAGGCCGCGATGTGGGGCGACCTGGATGAGTCTCTCGCCAAGGACGTGGGCTACATCCCGCTCGCCTACGAGAAGTTCTTCCTGATGTGGGGTTCCGGCATCAAGGGCTGGATCGACAACCCGTCCGTCAGCGACTACCCGGACCTGGGCACCATCGGAGTCAAGTGACCGACTCCACCGGGGTGATCGTCTTCGGATGATCACCCCGGTGGGGGCATCGCATCCCACGACTGGGGGCACGTACATTGGTACGTGCCTCCAGCCGTGGAGCCAACCCCGGCGAACGCCACGCCGGCTGAGTGAGAAGTGAGGTGACCTCACCACATCCGTGGTGACCTCCCATGCTGTACTACATCATCCGGCGCATCGTGGCTGCGGTGCTGATGCTCGTCGTCATCAGCATCGTCACGTTCGGCATCTTCTATGCCAGCCCGACTGATCCCGCCCGCCTCACCTGCGGGAAGAACTGCACGCCGCAGTCGATCGCGGCCAACCGCAAGTTCCTCGGTCTGGACAAGCCCCTGTCCGTGCAGTACGCCGACTTCATGAAGGGCCTGGTCGTCGCCCGGGACTTCCCGGACGACCCGGTGTTCATCAAGAACAACCCCGACAAGGTCACCCACTGCCCGGCCCCGTGCCTCGGGTACTCCCCGCTGCAGACGCAGCTGGTCACCGACCTGGTGAAGCAACGCCTGCCCGTCACGCTGTCGATCACCCTCGGGGCGTTCGTCATCTGGATCGTCTTCGGCGTCGGCTTCGGCATCATCGCCGCGCTGAGACGCGGCAAGCTCGCGGACCGGGGTCTGATCGGCGTCTCGCTGGTCCTCTACTCGTTCCCCACCTTCTTCCTGGCGCTGCTGGCCTACAACTACCTGTCCACGCAGTGGGGCCTCTTCCCGGTGCCGCAGTACGTCCCGCTGACGCAGGACCCGCGCGGCTGGTTCATGGGCCTCGAGCTGCCGTGGCTGACCCTGGCCGCCGTCTACGCCGCTGGCTACATCCGCATCACCCGGGCCTACATGCTCGAGACGATGGGCGAGGACTACCTGCGCACCGCGCGCGCCAAGGGCCTGGGTGAGCGCACCGTCGTCCTCAAGCACACCCTGCGCGCCGCCCTGACCCCGATCGTGACCGTCGCCGGCCTCGACCTCGGTGGCCTGCTGGCCGGTGCCGCGATCACCGAGACCGTGTTCAACTTCAACGGACTGGGCCGGGCCACCGTCGAGGCGGTCTCCGTCTTCGACCTGCCGGTGATCGTCGCCCTGGTCCTCGTCGCCGCGTTCTTCATCGTCGTGGCCAACCTCGTCGTCGACCTGCTGTACGGCGTGATCGACCCCCGGGTCCGCCTCGCCTGACCCCAGGATGAGCCGGTTCCACCAGCGAAAGGTATTGCAGTGACCGCAGCCTCCGAGCACCCGTTCCTGGAGGTCAAGGACCTTAAGGTCCAGTTCCCGACCGATGACGGCCTGGTCAAGTCCGTGGACGGCATCAGCTTCTCGCTCGAGCGCGGAAAGACGATCGGCATCGTCGGCGAGTCCGGCTCCGGCAAGTCCGTGACGAGCCTGGCCGTCCTCGGGCTCCACCGCCGCTCCAAGGCCAAGATCTCCGGCCAGATCCTGCTCGAGGGCGAGGACCTGATCACGGCCTCCGACGCCCGGGTCCGCGCCCTGCGCGGCGACCAGATGGCGATGGTCTTCCAGGACCCGCTCTCGGCGCTGCACCCGTACTACACGGTGGGCGACCAGATCATCGAGGGCTACCGCATCCACCACAAGGACGCGTCCAAGGCCAAGGCCCGCGCCCGCGCGATCGAGATGCTCGACCGGGTCGGCATCCCCAACCCTCAGCGTCGGATCGACCAGTACCCGCACGAGTTCTCCGGCGGCATGCGCCAGCGCGCGATGATCGCGATGGCGCTGGTCAACGACCCCAAGCTGCTCATCGCCGACGAGCCGACGACGGCCCTCGACGTGACGGTGCAGGCCCAGATCCTCGAGCTGATGAAGGACCTGCAGCGCGAGTTCGGGTCGGCCATCATCATCATCACCCACGACCTGGGTGTGGTCGCGGACGTCGCCGACGACATCATGGTGATGTATGCCGGTCGTGCCGTGGAGAAGGGCAGTGTCAAGGAGGTCTTCTACCAGCCGCAGCACCCCTACACCTGGGGCCTGCTGCAGTCCATGCCTCGCCTGGACAAGCTGCGCAAGGCCCGGCTGGACCCGATCCCGGGCAACCCGCCGTCCCTGATCAACGCCCCGGCAGGCTGCAAGTTCGCGCCGCGCTGCACCCACCGCGGCGAGGTCAGCGGCGACCTGTGCACGACGACCGAGCCCGAGCTGCTCGAGGTCGGCCCGGGTCACAGCGCCCGGTGCCACATCGACGCCATGCGCCGCACGGAGATCGCGGAAAACCTGTTCGGGAAGAAGCTGTGACGGAGAACCCCATGGACACCACGCCCCGCGTCCAGGACGCACCCGCCCCGCAGCAGAGCGCCGACCGTGCCGGCGCTCCGCTGCTGCGGATCACCGACCTGCAGAAGCACTTCCCGCAGCGCCGGCCGGGCATCATCTCCCGGCCCGACGCGCCGGTGAAGGCCGTGGACGGGATCAGCCTGGACGTCCGGCGCGGCGAGACCGTCGGCCTGGTCGGCGAGTCCGGCTGTGGCAAGTCCACCGCCGGTCGCACCATGCTCCGGTTGCTCGAGCCCACCGGCGGCACCATCGAGTTCGACGGTGAGGACGTCACCAAGGTCGGGGGCGACCGGCTCCGGCGCCTGCGCCGCGAGATGCAGATGGTCTTCCAGGACCCGTACGGCTCGCTCAACCCCCGGCACACCGTCGGCAAGATCATCGCGGCGCCCTACGACATCCAGGGCATCGAGCCCGAGGGTGGCGTGCGCAAGGCCGTGCAGGACCTGATGGAGCGCGTCGGCCTCAACCCCGAGCACTACAACCGCTACCCGCACGAGTTCTCCGGCGGTCAGCGGCAGCGCATCGGTGTGGCCCGCGCCATCGCCCTGCGGCCCAAGCTGCTGGTCTGCGACGAGCCGGTTTCGGCGCTCGATGTGTCCATCCAGGCCCAGGTGATCAACCTGCTGGAGGACATCCAGGACGAGCAGGGCATCGCCTACGTCTTCGTGGCGCACGACCTGTCGGTCGTCCGCCACATCTCCGACCGCGTCGTGGTGATGTACCTCGGCAAGGTCATGGAGGAGGCGGACCGCGACACCCTCTACGAGGCGCCGCTGCACCCCTACACGCACGCCCTCCTGTCCGCCGTGCCGGTGCCGGACCCCGACCGGGAGGCCAAGCGCGACCGGATCCTGCTCACGGGTGACCTGCCCAGCCCGCAGAACCCCCCGTCGGGCTGTGTCTTCCGGACCCGCTGCCCGAAGGCCCAGGAGAAGTGCGCCGTCGAGGTGCCCCTGCCCGTCGAGATCCAGCCCGGTCACCGGGTGGCCTGCCACTTCCCGGAGGAGCGGTCCGTCGTCTGATGGCCGCTCGTCCCGACGTGGTGTCCCCGTCCGGCTGCCCGGACGCGTGATGCCGGCTGCGAGGTCCCGTCGCCTCGCCGCTCTCGGCGTGCTCGTGGTGCTCACCGGCACCGCGTGCTCGTCCGGGGACGGCGAGGCGACGACCCCCGCCTCCCCTCCGGCGCGGGGCGGGACGCTGTCCGTCCTCAACCAGGTCCCGGTCCGGACCTGGGACCCCCAGCGGATGTATGACCCTGCGACGATGTCGTTCGCCGGGCGCGTCTTCGAACGCACACTGACCACCTTCGGCAGCGGCCACAGTGCTGCCGAGCAGTCGAAGCTGGTCCCCGACCTGGCCACCGACACGGGCAGGATGTCCGACGGCGGGCGGACCTGGAAGTTCACGCTGCGCTCCGACGCGACCTGGCAGGACGGCAAGCCGGTCACCTGCAAGGACGTGAGGTACGGCGTCTCGCGCAGCTTCTCCGAGCAGGTCAGCGGCGGCCCCGACTACGCCGCGCTCTACCTGGACATCCCCCGCAGGGACGACGGCTCCAGCGCCTACCTCGGCCCCTATGACCGGACCGGCCAGAGCCTGTTCGACCAGGCCGTGACGTGCTCGGGCCAGGTGATCACCTTCCACATGAGCCGGCCCTTCACCGACTTCAACCAGGCGGTGACCCTGCCGGCGTTCGGTCCCTACCGGCAGGACAAGGACAAGGGCTCGGCCTCCCGCTACGCCGTCTTCTCCAACGGGCCCTACATGCTCTCCGGCGAGTGGTCCCCGGACCGGGGCGGCACCTTCGTGCGCAACCCCGCCTGGAAGCCGGCGTCGGACAGCATCCGCAAGGGCTTCCCGGACCGCATCACCTACACCGAGGGCATGCCCAGCGAGTCGTCGATCCCGCGGATCATGTCCGACAGCGGGGACGCCCGGTTCGCTGTGTCACAGGAGCCGGTCCCGCCGGCGCTGCAGGCCCAGATCCGCTCCAGCAAGGGCGTGGCCGCGCGGTCGACCAACCCGTTGGCGCCCGACGTGGACTACCTCCTGCCGAACTTCCGCAGCTCGGCGATGAGCCACTCCAAGGCCCGCCAGGCGCTGGCGATGTCGACCAACCGCGACGCCTACATCACCGCCTACGGCGGCCCCGCCGCCGGGGAGCCGACCTTCGGCGTGATCAACCGCTACCTGCCGGCGTTCAAGGACTTCAACCCCTTCGGCACCCCCACCGCGGGCGACCCCCAGGCAGCCCGCAAGGTGCTCGAGTCCAGCGGCCTGACGCTGCCGGTGCCGATCACCGTCGCCTACTGGAAGCGGCCCACCGCCGACAAGGCGTTCGCCGCCCTGAAGGTCACCTGGGAGATGGCCGGCTTCAAGGTCACGCTCAAGGGCATCCCCGGGGACTACTACTCGGCGGTCCAGGGCTCGGCCGGTGACGCGGACGTCTTCTGGTCGGGCTGGAGGCCGGACTGGCCGTCCGGGTCCACCGTCATCCCGCCGGTCTTCGACGGACGGCTCAGCAGCGGCCTCAGCGACTCCGGGCAGGACCTCGGACACTTCAACGACCCGGCGGTCAACGACCGCATCGACCGGGCGCAGCGGCTGGTCGACCCGCGCCAGCGCGAGCAGGCCTGGGGCGACCTCGACGAGGCGCTGGCCCGCGCCGGCGCCCACGTGGCCCTGGACAACCAGAAGCTCATGTTCGTCCACGGCTCCGGGGTCAGGAACTACTCCGACAACGTCACCCTCGGCGGTTACGTCGACCTCGCCGGGATCGCGGTCCGATGATCCGGTCCACGCTCGACGCCGGCGCCGCCACCTGGTGGCGGTCGTGACCGCGCCCGTCCCGCCCCGCCGGTTGCTGTTCGTCCACGCCCACCCGGACGACGAGACGCTCACGACCGGCCTGACGATGGCGCACTACGTCGCCGCGGGGCACGAGGTCCACGTCCTGACCTGCACCCTCGGCGAGGAGGGGGAGGTGATCCCGCCCGAGCTGCGCCACCTCGCCGCCGACCGCGAGGACCGGCTCGGGCCGTGGCGCCGGGAGGAGCTGCGCCGGGCGATGGACCGCCTCGGCGTCGCGCACAGCGTGCTGGGAGAGGACCCCGCGACCGGGGTCCTCTCCCGCTACCGGGACTCCGGTATGGCGGGGACGCCCAGTGCGGCGCACCCCGACGCCTTCGCGGGGGCGGACGTGGCCGACGCGGCCGGCCTGGTGGCCGCCCACCTGGGCGCGCTGGCCCCCGACGTGGTCGTCACCTACGAGGAGCACGGGGGCTACGGCCACCCCGACCACATCCAGGCGCACCGCGTGACCATGGCCGCGGTCGCCTCGCTGGAGCCCGCGCGCCAGCCGCTCGTCTACAGCATCGTCACGCCCCGGTCCTGGGCCCGCGAGGACCGGCTCTGGCTGGCCGGTCATGTCGACCCCACCATCGACCCGGCGCTGGAGGTGCCGGCTGCCGACGCCCCCTGGCCGCCGTCTGTGGTGCCAGACACGCTGCCCACGCACGTCGTCGAGGTGCCCGAGCACGTGGCGGCCCAGTCGGCCGCCCTGGCCGAGCACGCCACCCAGGTCCGCGTCTTCGAGGGCTACTACGCCCTGTCCAACGACATCGCCGCCCGGCTCGCCGGGCGCGAGGCCTTCGTGCGGGTCGACCCCGCCACCGGGCTCCCGGTGACGGACACTGCGGGGGATGCCGCACGGCATACCGGCCTGCTGCCTGAGGAGGGAGACCTGTGAGCGCTCAGGAGTCACTGCCGGACGTCGACCTGTTCCGACGGGCGATGGGTCGCTTCGCGACCGGGGTCACCGTCGTGAGCACCGTGGCCGGTGGCCACGACCACGCGATGACCGCCAACGCCGTCACGTCGGTCTCGCTGGACCCGCTGCTGCTGCTCGTCTGCGTGGAGCGCGACGCACGCTTCCACGACGCGGTGCTCGAGGCGGGGGTCTGGGGCGTCAGCGTCCTCGCGGCAGCCGGGCGGCCGACCGCGGACTGGCTCGCCACGCGCGGGCGCCCGCTGCACGGGCAGCTGGACCGGATCGCCCACCACCGCGGTGCCGGGACGGGGGTGGCCCTGCTCGACGGGTCGCTGGCGACGTTCGAGTGCCGCACCACCGCCGTCCATGACGGCGGCGACCACAGCATCGTCGTGGGCGAGGTCGTCTCGGTCGCGGCGGTCGAGCATGCCGGGGACGCGCTGCTGTACTACCGCGGGCGCTACGAGACGCTGGCCTAGCCGGCCACAGGGGGAGGGGCTCGGGTGGAGCAGGAAGGTGCAGGCAGGGTCGCGCTGCGGTCGGGGGTGGCCCTCGCGGTGCTGGCGGCTGCCTACCTCGCGCTGGCGGTGTTCCTCGGCCGCCACGTGCCCGCGGGCACCACGGTCGACGGGATCCCGATCGGCGGCATGAGCCCGACCCAGGCGGGGGTGACCCTCAAGCGGGCGCTCGCGACCAGGGCCTCGGCCCCCGTGCACCTGCAGGTCGGCGACGAGGTCCACGACATCGACCCCAGCGCCGCCGGCCTGGCCCTCGACGTCGACGCGACTGTCGCCGGCCTCACCGGCTTCAGCCTCGACCCGCGCGACCTGTGGCAGCACCTCACCGGCACGAGGGCGCAGCCGCTGCGCATCACCGCAGACGACGCCAGGCTCCGCGAGGCGCTCACCAACCTCGCCAGTAGCGTGGACCAGCCGGTCAAGCAGGGCTCGGTCTCCTTCGCCGGCGGCCACGTCACCACCGTCGTGCCCGTGCCGGGCCGCCACCTCGACGTCGGCGAGTCCGCGCGAGCGGTGCAGCGGGCCTGGCCACGCCAGGAGACCATCGAGGCGGTCGTCGACTCCGTGCAGCCCACGGTGACGCCGGCCGCGATCGCCGACCTCGTGCGCACGTTCGCGACGCCGGCGCTCTCGGGGCCGGTGACCGTCGAGGCGGCGGGGGAGAAGGCCGTGCTCCCCCCGGCCCGGTTCGGGGGCGCCCTCAGGACCCGCGTGGACGCGTCGGGCCGGCTGGTCCCCGTGGTCGACGGCCCGACCGTCGTGGCCGCCGTCCGCGCCGCGAACCCGGCGATGGAGCGGGGGCCGGCCGACGCCAGGATCGAGATCCGTGCCGGGCGTCCCGTCGTGGTCCCCGCCGTGGACGGTCGCCGTCTCGACCCCGCCGTCGTGGGGCCGGCCTTCCTCCGGGCGCTGACCTCCGCCACCCGCACGGCTGTGGTGGCCACCACCACCGCGCCGCCGAAGGTCACCACGGCAGCCGTCCGCGCCCTCGGGATCACCGGCCTGGTCTCCACCTTCACCACCGCGTTCCCGGTCAACCCGCCGCGCACGAACAACATCACTGTGGCGGCGCGGACCCTCGACGGCACCATCGTCAAGGCCGGCGAGACGTTCAGCCTCAACCGGTTGCTGGGCCAGCGGACCGCGGCCAAGGGCTATCAGCGGGCGCCGGTGATCGTCGGTGGCCGGCTCGAGACGGACTACGGCGGTGGGGTCAGCCAGGTCTCGACCACGTTGTTCAACGCGGTGTTCTTCAGCGGCGCCATGATCCTCGAGCACACCCCGCACTCGTTCTACATCGCCCGCTACCCCGAGGGGCGCGAGGCGACGGTGTCGTGGCCGGGGGTGGACAACCGGTGGCAGAACGACACCGGTCACGCGATCTACATCCAGACCGTCATGACGGGCAGCTCCATCACGGTCACCTTCTACGGCACCAAGGTCTGGGACGTGGAGGCGGTCAAGGGCCCGCGGCGCAACGTGAAGCAGCCGCGCACGATCGTCGACGACCGGCCCACCTGTGTGCCGCAGACCCCGACGCCGGGCTTCGACGTGACGGTCACCCGGATCCTGAAGAAGGCGGGCGTCACGGTGCGCACGTCGCAGTTCAGCACGCACTACATCCCCGAGGACGACGTGCGCTGCACCCACCCGCAGGCCGGGTGAGCAGCCGGGTCAGCGCTCGAGGTAGGAGTAGCTGTGGTGCGCGGCGAACCCCAGCGACGCGTACAGCCCGACGGCCGGCTCGTTGGTGTGCAGCGTCTGCAGATACAGGGACCGTATGCCGCGTGCCCCGGCCTGCGCGGCCAGCGCACCGGTGAGGGCGCGCGCCAGTCCGCGGCCGCGGACCTGCGGGTCCACCCACACGCCGTAGATCCCGGCCCACCCGGGGCCGAGGCCGAGGCGGGCGAGGGCAACCACCGCGCCGCCTTCGGAGACCGAGGCGAAGAGCTGGCCGGCTGACCCGGTGAGCACCGCCTCCGTCGCGCCGGGGACCACCTGGCGCTGCCGGGCGTAGGCCCTCAGCCACGCCGGCGCCAGGTCCGTGGCCACCTCGACGTCGACCGCGCCACCCCCCGCGCCGGCGGCAGCGGCGACCTCCGCGGCCGCAGCCGTCATGACCACCGAGCGGCTCTCCTCGCGGTAGCCGCGCTCGAGCAGGTGCGCGCCGAGGCGGTCCTCGGCCACGGCGAAGCCGACCGGCCCGGCGACCTGGAACCGCGGCGGCAGGCCGCGCGCGGCATACCAGCGCTCTGCCTCGGTCACCGCCTCCGGCAGGGGCTTGCCGGGGTCGCCCAAGGGGAGCACCGAGTTGGCCCGGCCGGTGAAGCCGCCGGCGGCGCGCAGCAGCCAGTCGCCCAGCGGCTCCCGCTCGACCGGGCTCCAGCCCTCGACCATGACCCGTTGCAGGTCCTCGATGGACAGTGCGCGGTGCGGTGCCCCGCGGCGGGCGGGCCTGGGCGGGACGACCTTGGCTGCCACGACCCGGTCACGGTCGATGCGGACATCACCGCGGGAGGTCTCCACCACCACGCTGTCGGCGTCCACCGAGACCAGGGTGCCGACCGCGTCGGTCATCGACGGGCCGCCGGGGTCCGCCTGCCCGCGGGGGTTGAGCCGGGACCGGACGACGACGCGGGCGCCGACGGGCAGCCCCTCGACGGGGTCGGCAGCGGTCATCGCGGTGGGCTTTCGGGTCGAGGCGTGGGCCCGCGTACTGCGGGAGGCGAGGACTCGGCATACTAGGCCGCGTAGCCAGCCACGTGCGCAGGAGGACCGACCCACCATGACCTACGTCATCGCCCAGCCTTGTGTTGACCTCAAGGACAAGGCCTGCATCGAAGAGTGCCCGGTCGACTGCATCTACGAAGGTGAGCGCTCGCTCTACATCCACCCGGACGAGTGCGTCGACTGCGGCGCCTGCGAGCCGGTCTGCCCGGTCGAGGCCATCTACTACGAGGACGACGTGCCGGAGCAGTGGAAGGACTACTACAAGGCCAACGTCGAGTTCTTCGACGACCTCGGTAGCCCCGGTGGTGCGGCCAAGCTCGGCGTCATCCCCAAGGACCACCCGCTGATCTCCGCGCTGCCCCCTCAGGAGCACGACGAGTGACGACAGGGGCGTGAGGACACGAGCGCAGCGAGGCCCGGAGCGTCCCGTGGAGTCACGACCATCGATGCGAGTGACGGCCGAGGTCATTGATGCAGCTGCCTGACTTCCCCTGGGACTCGCTCGCTCCGTTCAAGGAGCGGGCGAGCTCTCATGCCGGGGGCATCGTCGACCTGTCGGTCGGCACCCCCGTCGACCCCACGCCCGAGGTCGTCCGCCTCGCCCTGGCCGAGGCCTCCGACGCCCACGGCTACCCGCAGACGTGGGGCACCCCTGCGCTGCGCGAAGCGGTCGCGGCGTGGTTCGCGCGACGCCGCGGCGTGCCCGGCGTCGACCCCGACTCGGTGCTCCCGCTGGTCGGCAGCAAGGAGCTCGTGGCGTGGCTACCGACCCTGCTCGGCCTCGGCGCCGGTGACGTCGTCGCCTTCCCCGAGGTGGCCTACCCGACCTACGACGTCGGGGCCAGGATCGCCGGGGCCACCCCGCTGCCGATGCGCAGCCTCACCGGGCTCGGCCCGCTGACGAGTGCCGGCACGCCCAGGCTGCTGTGGGTCAACAGCCCGAGCAACCCCACCGGCCAGGTCCTCGGCGTCGAGCACCTCAAGAAGCTGGTCGACTGGGCGCGGGAGCGGGGCGTGGTCCTCGCCAGCGACGAGTGCTACGCCGAGCTCGACTGGCGTGAGGACGCCGGCCCCGGGTCGGTGCCGAGCATCCTCGACCCGCGCGTGACCGGCGGCAGCCACGAGGGCCTGCTCGCCGTCTACTCGCTGTCCAAGCAGAGCAACCTCGCCGGCTACCGCGCGGCGTTCCTCGCGGGTGACCCGGCGCTGGTCCGCCCGCTGCTCGAGGTCCGCAAGCACGCCGGGATGATCGTGCCGTGGCCGGTCCAGCAGGCCATGCTGGCCGCGGTCGGCGATGACGCCCACGTGGCCGCTCAGAAGGCGCGCTACGCCGCGCGGCGAGGACGGCTGCGCGCGGCGCTGGAGGCCTTCGGCTTCCGCGTCGACCACTCCGAAGCGGGCCTCTACCTGTGGAGCACGCTCGACCAGGACTGCTGGGAAACCGTTGCGGCGCTTGCCGATCGGGGGATCCTCGTGGCGCCGGGCAGCTTCTACGGCGCGGCCGGTGCCCGGCACGTGCGGATCGCGCTGACCGCGACCGACGAGCGCATCGAGGCGGCGGCGGAGCGACTGGCCTGACGATGCCCCCGGACGGGGGCGTTTACCCACCGGTAGGGGCGCTGGGGTAACGTCGATGTCGACTGTGTGTGCCCCGGCAACGAGGCCGGGCGATGAGGAGGACGGGACTTCATGACGACGGACGCAACGGGGGCGGTTCTCCGCGCGGGCGACAAGGAGCTCGCCTTCCCACTGGTCCAGGCCACCGAGGGCAACGACGCCTACGACATCTCCAAGCTGATGAAGGAGACCGGCAACGTCACCCTCGACTCGGGGTTCGTCAACACGGCGTCGTGCCGGTCGGCGATCACCTACATCGACGGTGACGCCGGCATCCTGCGCTACCGCGGCTACCCGATCGAGCAGCTGGCCGAGAAGTCCACGTTCGTCGAGACCTCGTTCCTGCTGATCTACGGCCACCTGCCCTCCGAGGCCGAGCTCGAGGACTTCACCTCCCGGATCAGCCGCCACACGCTGCTGCACGAGGACCTCAAGCGTTTCTTCGAGGGCTTCCCGCGCGACGCGCACCCGATGCCGGTGCTCTCCTCGGCGGTCTCGGCGCTGTCCACGTTCTACCAGGACAGCCTCAACCCCTTCGACGACGAGCAGGTCGAGATCTCGACCGTGCGCCTGCTGGCCAAGCTGCCCACGATCGCGGCCTACGCCTACAAGAAGTCCGTCGGCCAGCCGTTCCTCTACCCGGACAACTCGCTGTCCCTGGTCGAGAACTACCTGCGGATGACCTTCGGCTTCCCGGCCGAGCCCTACGACCTCGACCCGGTCATGGTCAAGGCGCTCGACCAGCTGCTCATCCTGCACGCCGACCACGAGCAGAACTGCTCCACCTCCACGGTGCGCCTCGTCGGCTCCTCGCACGCCAACCTCTTCGCCTCGGTCTCGGCCGGCATCAACGCGCTGTTCGGCCCGCTGCACGGCGGCGCCAACCAGGCCGTGCTGGAGATGCTCGAGCAGATCCGCGACAACGGCGGCAGCGTCGACGAGTTCGTCCGCAAGGTGAAGAACAAGGAAGACGGCGTGAAGCTCATGGGCTTCGGGCACCGCGTCTACAAGAACTACGACCCGCGCGCGGCGATCATCAAGAAGACCGCCGACGAGCTGCTCGAGAAGCTCGGCAAGCGCGACGAGCTGCTCGACATCGCGATGAAGCTCGAGCAGGTGGCGCTGGAGGACGACTACTTCGTCTCCCGCAAGCTCTACCCCAACGTCGACTTCTACACCGGCCTGATCTACAAGGCGATGGGCTTCCCGACCCGCATGTTCACCGTGCTGTTCGCCCTCGGCCGCCTGCCGGGCTGGATCGCCCAGTGGCGCGAGATGATCGAGGACCCCGAGACCAAGATCGGCCGTCCGCGCCAGCTCTACATCGGCGAGAACCAGCGCGACTACGTGCCGCTGTCGGCCCGCTGAGCCAGCCCACCGGCATACGACGAAGCCCCACCTCCCGCACGGGAGGTGGGGCTTCGCGCTGTGCGAGGGGCGACGACCCCGGTATGCCGGGTGCTCGCCACCCGCCGGCAGGCCGGGTGGCGAGTCAGGCGGAGGTGACCTGCACGGTCGTGGCGGGCAGCGGCCGGCGGGCCTTGCCCCACGACCAGGCCTGCTCGTCGCGGTCGCGGGTCCAGGTCCGGTTGCCGACCGTGACGGTGGTGAAGCCGTCGGCCTCGGCGTGGGCGACCGCCCACGAGGCGACGGCCCACGCCTGCTGGGCCGACGCGGCGCGCACGGTGACGTGCTTGCCGCTCGCCGCCGGCTTGACCGCGAACTCCCGGGTCATGGCCGTGACGACGCCGGGGGTGGGACGCGCGCTCGTGGCCGGGTCGAGCCGGCACCCGAGGCCGCCGGGGGAGTGCCCGGCCAGCGCGGAGGCCAGGATGCGGCCCTCCCGCTCGTGGTCGGCGTAGGCCTCCGGGAAGGCGCTCTTCTGCACCCGCTGGGCCACCTTGGTGATCTCCATGCCCTGGTAGCCGGGGATCTTGACCAGCTCGTCGTAGAACCGGTTGGAGGCGTAGACGGGGTCCAGGATCTGCTCCTCGGTGCCCCAGCCCTGGGAGGGACGCTGCTGGAACAGGCCGAGGGAGTCCCGGTCGCCGAAGCGGATGTTGCGCAGCTTGGACTCCTGCATGGAGGTCGCCAGCGCGATGGTGGCCGCCCGCGCCGGCAGACCGCGGCGCACCGCCACGGCGGTGATCGTCGCGGCGTTGGCCATCTGCTCAGGGGTGAAGGTCGTCGTCTGGCCCGCGGCCGCCGCCCGGCAGCTCGGCCCGCCGAAGTTCTTCATGACGCCCTTGACGCCCAGGTAGCCGCCGGTGCCGACGGCGATGACCAGCAGCAGCAGGATGCTGCGGCCGATCCAGCGCCGTCGTCGGCGGTGTGGTCGCACGGTGGCCATGGGGGGCGCCAGGTCCTCAAGCGTTGGCATGCAGCGCGCTGTTGAGCGTGATGCCCTGCCCGGTGCGCGAGCGTGCCTCCACGGCCCCTGACACCGAGTTGCGGATGAACAGCAGGCCCGGGGTGCCGGAGAGCTCCTTGGCCTTGACGATCCGCCCGTCCTCGAGGGTCACCTTGGTGCCGGCGGTGACGTAGAGGCCGGCCTCGACGACGCAGTCGTCGCCCAGGGCGATGCCGATGCCGGCGTTGGCGCCCAGCAGGCACCGCTCGCCGATGCTGACCCGCTCCGTGCCGCCGCCGGAGAGGGTGCCCATGATCGAGGCGCCCGCGCCCACGTCGGAGCCGTCGCCGACCACGACGCCCTGGACGATGCGGCCCTCCACCATGGAGGTGCCCAGCGTGCCGGCGTTGAAGTTGCAGAAGCCCTCGTGCATCACGGTGGTGCCCTCGGCCAGGTGGGCGCCCAGGCGCACGCGGTCGGCGTCGGCGATGCGCACGCCCCCGGGGACGACGTAGTCGGTCATCCGGGGGAACTTGTCGACCCCGAAGACCTGCACCGGGCCCTGCTCGCGCAGCCGCAGCCGGGTCTGCTCGAAGCCCTCCACCGGGCACGGGCCGTAGTTGGTCCAGACGACGTTGGCCAGGGCACCGAAGACACCGTCGAGGTTGATCGTGTTGGGCTGCACGAGGCGGTGGGAGAGCAGGTGCAGGCGCAGGTAGGCGTCGGAGGCGCCCTCGGGGGCCTCGTCGAGGTCGATGACGACGTGGACCAGGCGCAGGGTCACGCCCCGGCGCGGGTCCTCCTTGGCCAGGGCGGCCAGCTCCGGGGGAGCGGCATACGTGTCGTCGCTGCCGGCCTCCCCGAGGGCAGGGCTCGGGTACCAGGTGTCGAGCACCTTCCCCTCGCTCGTGACGGTGGCCAGTCCCCAGCCCCAGGCGGTGCGCGTGTCGTTCATGCCGCACAGCCTAGAAGAGGCAAGGGGTGTGGTGACCACCCGCCGGATACGCTGCGGGGCATGAGCCGCCTGGACCTGAGCACCGACGTCGTCAGCCTGACCGCCGCCCTGTGCGACCTGGAGTCCGTGAGCGGCAACGAGCAGGCGCTCGCCGATGCCGTGGAGGAGGCGCTGGGGGCCCTGCCGCACCTCACGGTGACCCGCGACGGCAACACGGTCGTGGCCCGCACCGAGCTCGGCCGCCCCGAGCGGGTCATCCTCGCCGGGCACCTCGACACCGTCCCGCTCACCACCCCGCCGAACCTGCCGACCCGCCGGGAGGCCGACGAGCTCGTCGGCCGGGGCACGGTGGACATGAAGGGCGGGGTCGCCGTGCAGCTGCGCATCGCCGCGGCGGTGGCCGAGCCGAGCCGGGACATCACGTTCGTCTTCTACGACTGCGAGGAGGTCGAGAGCGAGCGCAACGGCCTGGCTCGGGTCGGCCGCAACCGTCCCGAGCTGCTCGAGGCCGACTTCGCGGTGCTGCTCGAGCCCACGGCCAACGGCATCGAGGGCGGCTGCAAGGGGACCATCCGGGTCGAGGTCACCGCCCGCGGCAAGGCGGCCCACTCGGCCCGGCCGTGGAACGGCCTCAACGCCATCCACGAGACGGCCAAGATCCTGGGCCGGCTCACCGCCTACGAGGCGCAGACGGTCGAGGTGGACGGGCTGGACTACCACGAGGCGCTCAACGCCGTGGGCATCCGCGGTGGCATCGCCGGCAACGTCATCCCCGACGAGTGCGTGGTGACCGTCAACTACCGCTTCGCCCCGAGCATGGACAGCGCGGGGGCCGAGGCGCACCTGCGCGAGCTCTTCGACGGCTACGACGTGCGGGTCACCGACGGCGCGGACGGGGCCCGCCCCGGGCTGCACCTGCCGTCCGCGAAGGCCTTCGTCGACGCCCTGGCCGTGCCGGTCACCGCCAAGGAGGGCTGGACCGACGTGGCGCGCTTCGCCGCCCTCGACATCGCAGCCGTGAACTTCGGGCCCGGCGACCCCAACCTGGCCCACCACGATGACGAGCGGGTGCCGGTGCAGCAGCTCATCGACGCCGAGGCGGCCCTGCTGCGCTGGCTGGCGTAGCCGCCTCCCGTAGGTTTGGCGGGGTGAGCGAGAAGAACCTCGAGTACCACACCGGCCCAGTCACCCTCCGGGGCAGCCAGGTCCCCCGGACCACCACCGACCAGCGGCTGCTGGACAGCCGCGGCCCGGTCGACTGGCTGCACGCCGACCCGTGGCGCGTCATGCGGATCCAGAGCGAGTTCGTCGAGGGCTTCGGCGCCCTCGCCGAGCTCGGCCCGGCGGTCAGTGTGTTCGGCTCGGCGCGCACCAAGCCGGACGAACCGGCATACGCGCTGGGGGAGGAGGTGGGCCGCGCCCTGGTGCAGGCCGGCTACGCGGTCATCACCGGTGGTGGCCCGGGCGCCATGGAGGCGGCCAACAAGGGCGCGCTGGAGGCGGGCGGCACCTCGGTCGGGCTCGGCATCGAGCTGCCGTTCGAGCAGGGGCTGAACCGCTACGTCGACCTCGGCGTGAACTTCCGCTACTTCTTCGCCCGCAAGACGATGTTCGTCAAGTACGCCCAGGGGTTCATCGTCCTGCCCGGTGGCTTCGGCACCCTCGACGAGCTGTTCGAGGCGCTGACCCTGGTCCAGACCCGCAAGGTCACGTCCTTCCCCCTGGTGCTCATGGGCCGGGACTACTGGGGCGGGCTGCTGGACTGGCTGCGCCACACGGCCGGTGCGGCCGGCACGATCAGCGTCCCCGACATCGACCTGCTGCACCTGACCGACGAGCCGGCCGAGGCCGTCGACATCATCCTGCGCGCCGAGAACGGCCACCCGCCGCAGCGGCCCGAGTGAGGCGGCGGGCGCCCGGGCCCTGACCAATCCGGGCGAAGCCGTGGCGCCGGGGCTCGGGCGTGTCGCATAGTGAGCACGTGCCCGTCGTCTCGCCGTTGCCCCGCCGGGGCAGCAACCTCGCCGGCCGCGACACCGCAGGTCGCCGGCTGCGGATCTCCTCGCACCCCGACGCCGGACGCGTCGTCCTCTCGATCTGGCAGGACGACATCTGCCGGGCCACGCTGCGCCTGGCGGAGGAGGACGTGCCCGAGCTGGTCCGGATGCTGACCGCCACGCTGGTCGACCAGCACGTCATCGACGACACCGCCACGGGCTGAGCCGCCCCGGGCCGCTCCGACCCACCCGACAGGGCCGGACCCGACACGGCCGGACCCGACACGGCCGGACCCGGTCAGGCCAGGGCGCGCCGTGCCAGGACCGGCACGCCCGAGCGCAGCCCGGCCACCATGTCGAGGACCTGCCGGGTGGCGGCCACGTCGTGGGCCCGCACCAGCCGCACGCCCTCCCAGGCCGCCACGGCGGTCGTGGTGAGCGTGCCGGTGACGCGGTCGGACTTCTTGCCGTCCAGCCCGAGGGTCTCGGCGATGAACTTCTTGTTGGACACCGCCAGCAGCACCGGCCAGCCGGTCTCCACCAGCGCGGCCACCCCGCCGGTGAGCCGCAACGAGTGGTAGGTGTTCTTGCCGAAGTCCTGGGCGGCGTCGATGAGCAGGCCGTCCTCGCGCACCCCTGCTGCCAGCGCCCGCTCCGCCTGCCCGAGCAGGTCGTCCATGGCCTGGCCGAGCACGTCGTGGTAGCGGACGCGGTGCGGGTCGGTGCGCGGCGGGTGGCCGCCGGTGTGGGCACAGATGTATGCCGCGCCCCACCGCGCCGCCACGGAGGTCAGCTCCGGGTCGTGCCCGGCCCAGGCGTCGTTGACGATGTCGGCCCCGGCGGCACAGGAGGCGTCGGCGACCGAGGCCCGCCACGTGTCGACGCTGATGATCAGGTCGGGGTGCCGCCGGCGGACCTCCTGCAGGAACGGCACCACCCGGCGCTCCTCCTCGGCGGCGCTGACCTCCGGGCCCGGGCCGGCGCGCACGCCGCCGAGGTCGACGGCGTCGGCGCCCTCGGCGACCGCCGTCTCGACCGCCTCGAGGGCCACGTCGTCGTCGAGGAACATGCCCTGGTCGTAGAAGGAGTCCGGGGTGCGGTTGATGATCGCCATGAGCCCCGTCGTGCCGGGGGAGAAGGTGCGACCGCGCAGGCGCAGGTCACGACCGGGGGGAACCGAGAGGGGCATGGCACGATCATCCCGTGATCGTGTTCTTTGTGCTCGTGGTGGTCCTGCTCATCGGCCTGACCGCCGCCCTGGTGACCGGCCGGATCGGTGGCGTGATGGCCGAGCCGGTGTCCAGCTCGCCGTTCGAGGGTCTCGGCGCGGGTCGGGTGGCGCCGGGCGACGTCGAGACCCTGCGCTTCGACATCGGGTTGCGCGGTTACCGTATGGACCAGGTCGACGCCGTGCTCGACCGGCTCACCGAGGAGCTCCGGGCGCGCGACGAGGAGCTGGCCGCGCTGCGGTCAGCCCCGCGCGCGGCCGAGGGCTGAGCCGGCGCGCACGCGGCGGCGGACACGGGCGGACGACGGGGCAGGGCATGGGAACCTTCGAGATCACGCGGGCGGTGCGCGCCGACCCCGCCACGGTGTGGCGTGTCGTGACCGACTGGTCCGCCTACGCCGACTGGATGCCGCTGACCCGGATGCGCCAGGACCCCGGCCCGACCCGCCTCGGCTTCTCCTTCGCCGGCGTCTCCGGCATCGGGCCGGTCAGCTTCACCGACTCCATGGTCGTCACCCAGTGGTCCCCGCCGGTCGAGGGGCGGGGGGAGTTCCGGGTGCGCAAGACCGGGCGCGTCCTCGCGGGGTGGGCGGCGGTGTCCGTGGACCAGGACCCGGCGGACCCGGCCGGCACGCGGCTGCGCTGGGTCGAGGAGATCACCCTGCGCCCGGTGCGGGTCGGCCGTTTCCTGGCCCCGGCGGTGGACCCGCTCAACCGCGCGATGTTCGGCCGGGCCGTCGACGCGATGGTCGCCCGCGCCGAGGGGGAGGCCCGCGGTGAGTGAGGGCGGCGCCCTCGTCGGGACGGACGGCCTGGCGCGCTGTGGGTGGGCCGGGAGCACTCCTGACTACACGGCATACCACGACCAGGAGTGGGGCGTGCCGGTCCACGGCGAGACCCCGCTGTTCGAGCGACTGACGCTGGAGGCGTTCCAGTCCGGGCTGTCCTGGCTGACGATCCTGCGCAAGCGCGAGGCCTTCCGGGCGGCGTTCGCCGGCTTCGACGCCGAGGCGGTCGCCGGCTTCGGCGAGGCCGATGTGGCTCGCCTCATGGCCGACACCGGCATCGTGCGCAACCGGCTCAAGGTCAACGCGGCCCTGACCAACGCCCGCGCCGTGGTGGCCCTGCGGGACAGGGGCGGCCTGGACGCCCTGGTCTGGTCGCACGCCCCGCAGCGCCACGACCGGCCGCGCACGATGGCGGAGGTGCCCGCCACGTCGGCGGAGTCGGTGGCGCTCGCCAAAGCGCTCAAGCGCCACGGCTTCGTCTTCGTCGGCCCCACCACCATGTATGCCGCGATGCAGGCGTGCGGGCTCGTGGACGACCACGTGGCCGGGTGCCACCGGAGCGGCGCATGACCCGACTGTCCCGGCGGCCGTTCCTGCTCATGGTCCTCGGGGTCTACCTCCTGTGCCGCCTGTTCAGCGCGGTGGTCATCGCCGTCGTGGCGACGCACCAGGCGCCCGTGAGCTGGACCGGGCCGCACCCGGACTACTTCTCGATGACCGTGCTGTGGGACGGCAGCTGGTACCGCCACATCGCCGAGGTGGGCTACCCCGACCGGCTCCCGGTGATCAACGCCGTCGTGCAGCAGAACGACTGGGCGTTCTACCCCGCCTTCCCGATGCTGGCCCGCGGCGTCATGCGCCTGACCGGGCTGGGCTTCCCCGTGGTGGGGTCCACCATCTCCCTGGTCGCCGGCACCGGCGCCGCACTGGTCATGGGGCTGCTGCTGCGCGACCGGGTCGGCCGCCGCGCCGCGCTCGCGGGGGTGGCCGTCTACGCCGCCTTCCTGTCGGCACCCGTGCTGCAGCTGGCCTACACCGAGGCGCTGGCCATGCTGTTGCTGTGCGGCTACCTGCTGGCCATCGGCCGGGAGCGGTGGCTCACCGCGACGGCGCTGGCGCTCGGCATCGGCCTGACCCGCCCGATCGCCGCCCCGCTCGCCGTGGTCACGCTCGTCGCGGTGTGGCTGCGCTGGCGGCGGCGCGCCGAGGAGCCCCTGGGGTGGCGCGAGGGGCTCTGCGCCCTGTCGGCCCTCGCCGGGTGTGGCGTCTCGGGTCTGATGTGGCCGGTGATCGCCGGCTGGGCCACCGGCACGCCGACCGCCTACACCGACACCATGGCCACGTGGCGGGGGGCCGGCAAGATCGTGCCGGTCAAGCCGTGGTGGGACATGGCGCACTACCTGGCCGGTGATGTCTGGGGGCCGATCTGGCTGGCCGTCATCGCGGTGGTCCTGCTGGCGATGGTGCTCGGGCCGTGGGCACGTGGCCTCGGGCCGGAGCTGCGGGTGTGGACCCTGGCCTACGCGGGCTACCTCGTGGCCGTCCTCGACCCGTGGACGAGCATCTACCGCTACCTGCTGCCGATGTTCCCGCTCGCGGTGGTCGCGGTCGGCGGTGGCTGGGTCGACCGGCGTGAGCACCTGCTGCGCTGGCGGGCCGGGCTGCTGGTCCTGCTCGGCCTGGCCGGGCAGGTGTGGTGGGTCTGGGAGCTGCTGCGGTTCGTGCCACCGACGGACAACCCGCCGTGATCCGGGCGATGCGCGACCGCCTCCTGGCCCGCCCCACGTGGGTCGTGCTGGTGCTGGCGTTCGTCGTGAGCCGCGTCGTCGTGGGCCTGGTCATCCAGGCGACCGCGATGTGGGTCCAGCAGCCCGCCGGGGTGCACTCGCTGCACCCGGGCTACCTCGACATGGTCCCCATCTGGGACGGCGCGTGGTACCGCACGGTCGTCGCCACCGGCTACCCGCTGCCCCTGCCGGTGGACCTGCTCAACGGCAGGGTGACCTTCAGCGCCTGGGCCTTCTACCCGGCCTTCCCGCTGCTGGTGCGGGCCCTGACCGGGCTGGGCGTGCCGTTCATCGGTGCCTCGCTGCTGGTCAACCTGGTCGCGGGCGCCGGCGCGGTCGTGCTGCTCTGGCGGGTCATGTCGTACGGCGCGACGACGGTGCTGGCCCAGCGCATGGCGCTGCTCGCGGCGTTCCTGTGGTGCCTGTACCCCGCGACGGCGGTGCTCCAGGTGGCCTACACCGAGGCGCTGGCGATGGTGCTGCTCGCCGGCTTCCTCCTGCTGCTCATGCGCCGCAGCTACCTGTGGGCGGCGCTGGTCGTCCTCGCCCTCGGGTTCACCCGGGCCATCGCCCCGCCGGTCGGCATCGTGGTCCTGGTCCACCTCGTGCTGCGGTGGCGGCGGGAGGGGCGCTCGTTCCCGGTCGCCCAGCGGGTCAGTGCCGGCGTGCTGCTCGCTGCGACGGCGGTCTCGGCGGTCGCCTGGCCGCTCGTGGTCGGGCTGGCGACCGGCCGGCTCGACGCCTTCTTCGAGGTGCAGGCGGCCTGGGGGCAGCGACCGGACAAGGGCCCGTTCGTCCCGTGGATCACCTGGGCGTGGGACCGGATCGGGCTGGTCGGCGTCCTGCTGTTCATCGGCATCGTCGCGTCCTACATCTCCCTGGCGCTGGGCCGGCACGGCCGCTGGCTGCCGGCCGAGGTGCGTGCCTGGGCGGTGGCCTACCCGCTGTACCTGCTGGCCGTCGTCCGGCCGATCACGAGCATGTGGCGCTTCCTGCTGCTGGACTTCCCGCTGGCCGCGATCGCGGTCAGCATGACCGTGCGCGGCGGCGACGGCGGGCACGTCGTCGAGGGCTGGCCGCGTCGCCTGGGCCTGCTCACCCTCGCGCTTCTGCTGGGCGTGGTGCTGTGGACGGTCACCCTGCTGGCCTACACCCCCTGGTCGGACTCCCCGCCCTGACCGGGCTCCCGCCTCCCTCGCCTGCTCGCCGAGGCGACGAAGGTGACACCGACAGCGTGCGGTCGTGTGCCCTTCGTCGACCTCGGCGACCTCGGCGGGGGAGGAGCGGGTGCCGGGCGGCCTCAGCGGCCGGTGAAGACCGGCTTCTCCTTGGCGAGGAACGCCCCGACGGCGGCCTGGTGGTCCTGGCTCTGGCCGGTCAGCGTCATCAGCTCGCTCTCGTGGGCCAGCGACGCGGTGAGGTCGTGCCCTGCCGAGAACGCGACGGCCCGCCGGATCGAGCCGTAGGCCAGGGTCGGCCCGTCGGCGAGGGTGCGGGCCAGCTCGCCCACGACGGCCGGCAGCTCCTCGGCGCTGACGACCCTGGTGGCCAGGCCGAGCTCGAGCGCCTCGGCGGCCGGGACGGTGCGCGGCAGCAGCAGCAGCTCCTTGGCCTTGGCGGTCCCGACCAGCCGCGGCAGCGACCAGGAGGAGCCGGAGTCGCAGGACAGGGCGATCCCGGCGAAGGCCAGATTGAAGCCGCCGGTGTCGACGACCACGCGCAGGTCCGCGGCGAACGCGAACGCCGCACCGGCCCCGGCGGCCACGCCGTTGACGGCCGCGATGACCGGCTTGTTCATCGTGGCGATGAGCTCGGTGATCGGGTTGTAGTGCCTGGGCACCGTCTGCCACAGCGCCTCGTCCTGGGCCTGCAGCAGGGAGATGTGCTCGCGCAGGTCCTGCCCGACGCAGAACGCGCGGCCGGTCCCGGTGAGGACGACGCACCGCACGGCCGGGTCGTCGGCGACCCGCTTGAGGGCGGCAAGCAACGCGTCCTTGGTGGCGATGTCCAGGGAGTTTATCGCGCCGGGCCGGTTGAGCGTGACCGTGGCGACCCCGTCCGCGAGGTCGACCAGGACGGGCTCGTCCGCGGTCGGGTCCTGCTCGGTGGTCGTCGGGGTGTCGGTCATGGCGCGGCTCAGCTCCTCGGCTTGGGATCGGGTGCGAGGCAACTGTCCACGAATTCGCGGGCCATGGGGAGTAGCGCGCTGGCGGTTGTGTCGAACAACACGGCTGCGTCGTGGCCCGGCCAGTCGGCGGGCAGGACCTGCGCGGGCAGGCCCGGGTCGCGGAACAGGAACTTGCGCCACTCGTGCACGAGCAGGGTCCGGGTCGCGAACGCCGCCTGCGGCCCGAGCGCCCCGGTGCGCTGCGGCCGGTCGGCCCGCACAGTCGCCACGAACTCCCGGTATGCCGCGGCCAGGCTCTCGAGGTCCCACAAGGACGCCGCGAGCTCGGCGCCCGGGGCGGTGTAGCGGGCGTCGAACGAGCGCGCCGTGACCTTCTCCGCGGCGAGGGCGGCGGTGAGCTCCGCGCTGGCCCGCGGGGCGATCCACGTGTCCGGTGCCATCCGGGCGTAGCCGAGATAGGTCAGGGCCGCCGCGACCCGGGTGCGCCGCGCCCGGTCGGCCGCGTGCTCCACCACGACCACGTGCCACGTGCCGTCCCACCCCGGGGCACGCGTGCGGTAGATCCGGGCGTGCGCCTCGGCGAGGCGCGCCCGCGCCCGGGGCGTCGCGGCATACCCGCGCTGTCCGAATCGCTCGACCGGCTCCAGCCACCCCTCCCGCACCATGCGTGACACGGCGGTGCGCACGGCGGGTGGAGCGACGTCGACGGCGCCGAGCAGCCGGACGATGCCCGCGATCGGCGCCCAGCCGTCGCGGTCGCGCAGGTGGTCGCCGAACAGGTCGAACAGCGCGGAGCGGGCGTGCACGCGGCACAGTCTGTCCCATCCGGATTTCGTCCTGCGGGACCTTGACGCGATAATGGTCACAAGAGTGTGTGCATTCGTGGGGGTCGCCCCCGGCGTGGACGAGGCGCACGAGAAGATTTCCACGCACCCGAGGAAGGGGATCACCCATGGCGGCGATGAAGCCGAGGACCGGAGACGGCCCGCTCGAGGTCACCAAGGAGGGGCGCGGCATCGTCCTGCGCATGCCCCTCGAGGGTGGCGGCCGCCTGGTGGTGGAGATGACCCCCGACGAGGCAGCGGCGCTCGGCGAGGCCATCAAGGGCTGCGAAGGCGTCGGCTGACCCAGCACTGACTTGGACCCCCGTCCGGCTCCGCCGGGCGGGGGTTTCGTCGCACCCGGGGGCCCTGGCCGGCCAGTGGGTAGGCTCGCGCGCGTGCCCGACCTGCTGAGCCCTGTGCTGCCCGAGATCCAGGTGCGCCCCGGCGTGCTCACCGACGCGGTCGTCGACGCCGACGACCCGCAGCTGGTGCTTGCCCTGCCGGTGGCGCCGGACGCCCCGCTGCCGACCTCGGGCGGGGTCGCGGCGGCGCTCGCCGCGCTGGGGCAGGACCCGGCCGCGCTGACGGCGGCCTGGGAGCCGGGCACCAAGGCCGGCACGGTCACCAGCATCGCGCTCGTCCCCGGCGACCGGGGCGCGCGCACCCTCCTGCTCGTCGGGGTCGGCGAGGGGCGCCCGGCTGACCTGCGCGCTGCCGGAGCGGCCCTGGGCCGGGCGGTCCGCGGCCGCTCCCGGCTGGTGACGACGCTCGCCGCGGGCTCCGCTGCCGCCGTCGGCAGCGCCTTCGTCGAGGGCCTGGTCCTCGGGGGTTACACGCCGCCGCGGTGGGGTGCCACCGAGGCCACCGCGCCGGTGCGCGCGGTCACCCTCGTCGGCCGGTATGACGAGCGCGTCCTCGCGCGGTCCGCGCTGCGCTGCCGCGCGACGATGCTCGCGCGCAACCTCGCCATCACGCCCTCCAACATCAAGAACCCCGCGTGGATGGCCGCTCAGGCCCGCACCCTCGGTCGCCGGCACGGGCTGACCGTCCACGTGCGCTCTGACGCTGACCTGCGCCGCGAGGGCTTCGGCGGCCTGCTCGCGGTCGGCGGTGGCAGCGCCACCCCGCCCCGGCTGGTCGAGCTCTCCTGGCAGCCCGAGGGCGCGGGGGAGGAGATCCCCCACGTGGTGCTGGTCGGCAAGGGCATCACGTTCGACACCGGTGGCCTGGACATCAAGCCGGCCGAGGCGATGCTGTCCATGAAGACGGACATGTCCGGGTCGGCCGTCGTCCTCGCCGTGCTGTCGGCCTGCCGCGACCTCGAGGTGCCGGTGCGCGTCACCGGGCTGCTGGCGCTGGCCGAGAACGCCGTCTCGGGCTCCTCCTACCGCCCCGGCGACGTGATCACCCAGTACGGCGGGCGGCGCGTGGAGATCGGCAACACCGATGCCGAGGGCCGGCTGGTGCTGGCCGACGCGCTGGCCTACGCCGACGCCCACCTCGACCCCGACGTGCTCATCGACGTCGCGACGCTGACCGGCGCCGCCACCCTCGCGCTGGGGCGCGGCATGGCGCCGGTCTACACCACTGACGCGCGGCTGGAGCGGGCCCTTCAGGCCGCGGCCACCGCCACGGGGGAGGCCCTGTGGCCGTTCCCTCTGGTGGAGGACTACCGTGCCGCCATCGACTCCGAGCTCGCCGACGTGAACCACATCGCGTCGGGCAAGGTCGGAGCCGGTTCGATCACCGCGGCGCTGTTCCTGCGCGAGTTCGTCGGGGGGCGCCGCTGGGCGCACCTCGACATCGCCGGGGCCGGACGCAGCGACAAGGACAGCGGGCACCTCAACCGGGGGGCCACCGGGTTCGGTGCCCGGCTGCTGCTGAGCTACCTGGAGGGTGTGCGATGAGTGCGGGTTACGGGCTGAGCGTGCGATGGTCCCTGGCCGAGGCCCCGGAGGGCGTGGAGGCCACGCTGCGCGACTACGTCGTGGGTGAGTCCATGGGCAAGTTCGCCCGTCGCGAGGGGCTGTCGTTCAAGACCTGGCGCATGCGTGCCGGCGAGTGGTTCGAGGGCACCTACGTGTGGGCGAGCAAGGCCGCGCGCGACAGCTTCGCCGCCACCTTCTCGGCCGAGGCAGCGACCTCGCCGGGCAGCCAGATCATCGGCTCCGCCCCGGTCTTCATCGAGCCGTTCGAGGTCGTGGCGATCGCCGAGGGGCCCTCCGGCTTCAGCTACGGCGCCGGCCCGGGCGAGTAACCCATCGCGTCGTCGTCACCGGCGGGCGGACGGGTCACGCCGCGCCGGTGCGGCGCAGGAGGGCAGGGGGAGTCGTGAGGGGACACGGTCACCTGCGTGCCGTGGGCGTTCGGATCGACTACGACGACGTGCCCGGGCGTGTGCGTGACTGGGTCGCGCACACGCTCGGCGCGCCCGTGGTGGTGGCCGAGACGCAGCGGGGCGGCATGTCGCCGGGATGCGCCGCGCGGCTGCGGCTGGCGGATGGGCGCCGGGCGTTCGTCAAGGCGGTCGGTGCCGAGCTGAACGCCGACAGTGGCGGGCTGCACCGTCACGAGGCGTTGGTCCTGGCCGCGCTCCCGACCGTCGCGTGGCGGCCGCGGCTGCTCGACACGTTCGACGACGGCGAGTGGGTCGCCCTGCTCCTGGAGGACGTCGAGGGTGAGCACCCCGACTGGCGGGATGACCGTCAGGTGCTCGCCGTCCAGGCCCAGCTCGAGGTCCAGGCCGAGGAGCTCTCACCGAGCCCGGTGGAGCCGGCCAGGGTGCCCAGCTTGCACAAGAACCTCGCCAAGTGGACCGCGGCCCTCGAGGCGCCCGCGACGACCGGACAGGGAGCCCTGCCGGACTGGTTCCGGGACAGTCAGGCGCTGGTGGCCAGCCACCTCGGGGCGCTGTCCCTGTCGTTGCAGGGCGAGACCCTGTGCCACTGGGACGTGCGCAACGACAACATCCTCGTCCGTCCCGACGGCGGGGTCGTCCTCGTCGACTGGGGGATCTCGCGGATCGGCCCGCGGTGGGCCGACACGGTCATGTTCGCGCTGGAGTGGGCCGAGAGCCCGCGCTTCGACGAGATCGTCACGTCCTCGCCGTTGCTCGCCGGGGTGGACGGCGACCCGGCCACCGGCATCCTGCTGGCCATGGGTGGTTACCTCGTGGTCGCCGGCACGTGGGACGCGCCGCCGGGCCTGCCCACCCTGCCGGCGTTCCGGGCACGCGAGGGCCGGCGCTTCCTCGAGGGGGCCCGCCGCCGGCTCGGCCTGTGACGGCGAGCGCCGGGACGCGGGCCGGGGGTCAGCGCTTGACGGCCGCGAGGATCCCGTCGCCCACGGGCAGCATCGAGGGGATGAGCGCCTCGTCGTCGCGCAGGCGCTTGCCCAGGTCGCGCAGGGTGGTGGTGATCTCGTCACGGACGGCCGGGTCGGCGACGCGGTCGTGCCAGAGCATGTTGTCCATCGCCAGCACGCCACCGGAGCGCAGCAGCCGGACGGCCTGCTCGACGTACTGGGGGTACTCCACCTTGTCGCCGTCGACGACCACCATGTCGTAGGCACCGTCGGTGAGTCGCGGCAGGACGTCCAGCGCCCGGCCGGTGATGACGCGGGTGCGCTGCGGGGCGATGCCGGCACGGGCGTAGGCCTCGCGCGCCGCGCGCTGGTGCTCGGCCTCGACGTCGATCGTGGTGAGCACTCCGTCGCTGGGCATGCCCTCCATCAGCCACAGGCCGGACACCCCGGCGCCGGTGCCGATCTCGACGACGGCCTTGGCCGCGACGGACGCGGCGAGCAGTCGCAGGGTCGCGCCGGCACCGGGCAGGACGGGCACGCAGCCGAGTGACTCACCGCGCAGTCGGGCCTGCTCGATGACGTCACTCTCGGCGACGAACTCTTCCGAATAGGCCCAGCTCGCCGGCTTCTGCGCACTCATGGGCGCAACCCTACTGCCGCAGGGGGAGTTGACCCGTTCAGGCGCTCAGACCCGGTTGTCGTGTGCCTGCGGGCTAGTCACTGCGGACCGGACCCTACCGCTTGCCCAGCAATCTCTCAGGTTCGTCGGGAACCATGGGACCTCGGCAACCGTCAGGTTGCTGTGGTTCCCGAGACAGCGCCGCCGTGCGGTGGCGTGCCGGAGGTGGAGACGGTGACCAACGTGACGACGGGCCCCGAGGCCCCGGCACCCGAGAGTGGGCCCGATCAGGCCTGGGTGCCGCCCACCTGGGAGGAGATCGTCACCGAGCACTCGGCGCGGGTCTACCGCCTGGCCTACCGCCTGACCGGCAACGTGCACGATGCCGAGGACCTGACCCACGACGTGTTCATCCGGGTGTTCCGCTCGCTGGGCTCCTACCAGCCGGGCACCTTCGAGGGCTGGCTGCACCGGATCACCACCAACGTCTTCCTCGACCGCATGCGCCGTAAGCAGCGGATCCGCTTCGACGCGCTGCCCGATGACGCGGCCGGGCGCCTCCCCAGCCGCGAGGTCGGTCCGGAGCAGCACTACGCCGACACCCACTTCGACGACGACGTGCAGCGCGCCCTCGACGCCCTGTCCCCGGACTTCCGGGCCGCCGTGGTGCTCTGCGACATCGAGGGCCTGTCCTACGAGGAGATCGCCGCCACGCTGGGGATCAAGCTGGGCACCGTGCGGTCCCGGATCCACCGCGGGCGGGCGCAGCTGCGGGAGGCCCTCGCGCACCGGGCGCCCGAGCCGCGCGCGGCGTCCACCGCACGCCCTGCCCGTCGGGGCTTCGCGCTCGGACGGGTCGTGCCGGGGACGCGATGACCCCCCGCCCCGCCGACCTCGTCGGCGCCCAGCACCTCGGGGCGATGGTCAGTGCCTACGTCGACCGGCGGCTGCCGCCGCCCCTCCAGCAGGCCTGCGACCGCCACCTCGTGGCCTGTGCCGTATGCCGTGAGGCAGCGGATGCCGAACGTCGCCTGCTCGGGTCGCTCCGGGGGGCGGCGATGCCGGGACCGCCCGGGGACCTCCAGACGTCGCTGCTCCAGCTGGCCGCCCGGGCCCGGGCCGAGGAGCCGGAGCGCCCGCAGGAGGCGCCCACGCCCCTCGTCGTGGTGCCGTTGCACGCGCCCGCCCTCCACCGCTCGCCCGTGCGCGCCGCCCTGCTGGCGGGCCTGGCAGCCGGGGCGTCGGCCGCTGCCGCCTGGAGCATCGGGGTCGCCGCCCCGGTCGCGGCGCCGGGGACCACCGCAAGGCCGGCCTTGCCCAGTGGCCGCAGCACCTCCGACGGCGCGGGCAGCGGGTCGGCGTTCGCCCGGACCGTCTCGGCCGTGCGGCTGAGCCCCTCGCCGATGCCGTCCCTGCGCTCGACACCGACCTCGATGACCAGCCCCGCCGTCCGTTCGGCAGAATCGCGACATGACTGAGCAGCAGCGGGAGCCCGAGGGCGAGCACACCGAGCCGGTTGACCTCGAGCACACCACTCCGCTGCCCTCCGCCCCCGCAGACCTTCCGCCGCCCACCGGCACGCCCTACACGCACCTGCCCACCGCGCCCCAGTCGCCGCAGCCTGCGGACCCCGGCGCGATGACCCCTCCGGGGCAGGGGCAGGGGTGGACGACCCCGGCCGGGCCGCCGCCCGCTCCGGTGCCGTGGTCAGGCGCGGCCGGGACCGGCCCCGCGCAGCCCGACCCGGCGCCCTGGCGGCAGCCCGGCGTCGGTGCGACGTCGGCCGCCGGCGCAGTGCCGCCGGCGCAGCCCGGTGCACCGCAGCCCGACCCGATGCAACCCACCCCCGGTGGCGGGGACCCGACGGTGGCCGCGAGTGGCGCGCCCCCGGCCCGTCCGGCGCGCTGGAGCACCGGCACCATCGTGGTGCTGGCGGTGGCGGTCCTCGTGGCCGCGCTGCTCGGCGGCACCGCCGGGGCCTTCTTCGCCACCCGGAGCAGCTCGTTCGGTGCCTCCGTGCTGCCGGTGCCGCAGGTGGGGTCCACGGCCCGGCCGGAGGGCTCCATCGCCGGGATCGCGGCCAAGGCGCTGCCGTCCGTGGTGACCTTGAAGGTCAAGGGCGCGGACGGTCAGGGCACCGGCTCGGGCTTCGTCATCAAGAGCGACGGCTTCATCCTCACCAACAACCACGTCGTCGCCTCGGCGGCGTCCTCGGGTAGCATCCAGGTGGAGTTCTCCGACGGCTCGCAGATGCCGGCGACCATCGTGGGCCGCGACGCGTCCTATGACCTGGCCGTGGTGCGGGTGAAGCGCTCCGGCCTGCCGGCCCTGACCCTGGGCAGCTCGGCCTCCGTCGTCGTCGGCGACCCGGTCATCGCGGTCGGTGCGCCGCTGGGCCTGGAGAGCACGGTCACCAGCGGCATCATCAGCGCCCTCAACCGCCCGGTGACGCCCGGCGGCGGGCAGGACGCCCCGGCCTTCATCAACGCGATCCAGACCGATGCCGCGATCAACCCGGGCAACTCCGGTGGGCCGTTGCTGGACATGTCCGGTCGCGTGATCGGCGTCAACTCGGCGATCGCCCGCATCCCCGGGTCCAGCCCCCTCGACAGCGGCCAGTCCGGCAGCATCGGCGTGGGCTTCGCGATCCCCAGCGACCAGGCGCGCAAGACCGCCGACCAGCTGATGACCACCGGCAAGGCGACCCACCCGGTGATCGGCGTCATCCTCGACACGACCTACGAGGGCGTGGGCGTCAAGATCGCCTCCGCGCCCAAGGACGGGCGCCAGCCCGTGACCCGGGGCGGCCCGGCCGACAAGGCGGGCCTGAAGGCCGGGGACGTCATCCTGAAGTTCAACGGCCGGGTCATCTCCGACCCCGACCAGCTCGTCGTGGCGATCCGGGCCAAGTCGGTCGGCGAGACCGTCGAGCTGACCGTGCGTCGCGGTTCCGGCGAGCGGACTGTCAGGATGACCCTGCAAGGGGCGACCGACTGACCGTCCTTCGGCAGCGGGACAGGAGCGGGTGAACGTGTTCGACATCAACGGCTGGGAGTTCCTCATCCTCGGGGTGCTCGCCGTCGTCGTGCTCGGCCCCGAGCGGCTGCCGGAGTACGCCGCCAAGCTCCGCGGTCTGATCCGCCAGGTCCGTGCCATGGCCGACACCGCGCGAAGCCAGCTGCGCGAGCAGATGGGCCCCGAGTTCGACGACGTCGACTGGCAGGCGTTCGACCCCCGGCGCTACGACCCGCGCCGGATCGTGCGCGACGCGCTGCTGGAGGACGGGGAGGACTTCTCGGCCTTCAACCCGTTCAAGCCGGACTCCCGGCCGCGGCGTGACCCCGCCCTGCCGACCCCCTGGGACGTCGACGCCACCTGAGCGTCACCCGCGCCGAGCGGCACGTCAGGTTCGCCGGGCTGGACGAACTGGACGGTGGGGCCCCTTCAGCGGTGCTGATGGGGCCCCACCGTCCAGCCGTGGAGGACGCCGGCGTCGGTCGCGTCAGCGACCGGCGGGGGTGAGGCCGAGCGAGCGGCCGGCGAGCCCGCGCGAGCGGGTGGCGAGGCCGCGCGCGATACCGCGCAGGGCGACGGCGGCAGGGCTGGAGGGCTCGCCGAGGACCACCGGGGTGCCCTGGTCCGCGCCCTCACGCAGGCGCGTGTCGAGGGGGATCTGGCCCAGCAGCGGCACCTGTGCGCCGACCGAGCGGGTCAGCGAGTCGGCCACCGTCTGGCCGCCGCCGGAGCCGAAGATCTCCTGCCGGCTGCCGTCGGGCAGCTCGAGCCAGGACATGTTCTCGATGACGCCGACGATCCGCTGGTGGGTCTGCAGGGCGATCGACCCGGCCCGCTCCGCGACCTCGGCCGCGGCCTGCTGCGGCGTGGTGACGACGAGGATCTCGGCGTTGGGGATCAGCTGGGCCACCGAGATCGCGATGTCACCGGTACCCGGGGGCAGGTCGAGCAGGAGCACGTCGAGGTCGCCCCAGAACACGTCGCCCAGGAACTGCTGGAGCGCGCGGTGCAGCATCGGGCCACGCCAGACCACCGGCTGGTTGCCGGGGACGAACATGCCGATCGAGATGACCTTCACGTCGTGGCTGACCGGCGGCAGGATCATGTCGTCGACCTGGGTGGGTCGGTGCTCGACGCCCAGCATCCGCGGCACGGAGAAGCCGTAGACGTCGGCGTCGACGACACCGACCCGCAGGCCCTGCTCGGCCAGGGACGCGGCGAGGTTGACCGTCACCGACGACTTGCCGACACCGCCCTTGCCGGAGGCGACGGCGTAGACCCGCGTCAGGCTGTTGGGCCGGGCGAAGGGGATCTCCTTCTCGGGGGCCCCGCCGCGCAGCTGCTCGCGCAGGCCGGCTCGCTGCTCGGGGCTCATCACGCCGAGGGTGACGTCGACGCCGGTGACGCCCTCGACCGCGGACAGGGCCGCCGTGGAGTCCTTGGTCAGCGTGTCCTTCATCGGGCAGCCCGAGACCGTCAGGAGGATGGTGACGGCGACCCGACCGGCGTCGTCGACCGAGACCGACTCGACCATGCCGAGCTCGGTGATCGGCTTGCGGATCTCGGGGTCGTTGACGGTCGACAGCGCGGCAAGCAGTGCGTCCTGCGAGGGGGCGGGCATGCCTCCATGCTAGGTCTGGCGGGACCCGTCCGGTTCCGCGGGCTGCTCGGGGGCGCCGCCCTCGGCCGGGGAGGGGCTCACGACGGTGAGGCTGCGCTCGTCCATCTCCTCGAGCAGGCTGCGCAGCTCGGAGCGCAGGAAGTCACGGGTCGCCATGTCGCGCAACGCGATCCGCAGCGCCGCCACCTCGCGGGTGAGGTACTCCGTGTCGGCCAGGTTGCGCTCGTCACGGGCCCGGTCCTGCTCCAGGGCGACCCGGTCGCGGTCGGCCTGCCGGTTCTGCGCGAGCAGGATCAGCGGCGCGGCGTAGGACGCCTGGAGGCTCAGCATGAGGGTCAGGAAGATGAACGGGTAGGCGTCGAAACGCTGCCCCGTGCCGGCGGCGACGTTCCAGATGATCCAGATCGCCACGAAGGCGGTCATGTAGACGAGGAACCGCGCGGTGCCCATGAACCGGGCGAACGACTCGCTGGCCCGGCCGAAGGTCTCGGGGTTGAAGCTCGGTCGCGGCAGCAGCGTCCGCCGCACCTCGCGAGGCTGGTCCAGGCGGGGTGCGTTGCGGTCGTAGCGCTCAGTGGCCATGCGTCACCTCGTGCCGGTCCTCTCGCCAGTCGTCGGGGAGGATGTGGTCGAGCACGTCGTCGACCGTGACGGCGCCCAGCAGCCGCCCGTCCTCGTCAACCACCGGGACGCCGACGAGGTTGTAGGTCGCGAGGATCCGCGTCACCTGGCCCAGCGGGGCGTTGGGGGTCAGCGGCTCCAGGTCGCGGTCGAGGATCGAGCCGATCGCGGCGTGCGGCGGCTCGCGCAGCAACCGCTGGATGTGCACGACACCGAGGTACTTGCCGGTGGGGGTCTCCAGGGGGGAGCGGCAGACGAACACCGTCGCGGCCAGCGCGGGCGACAGCTCGGCCCGGCGCACGACCGCCAGCGCCTCGGCGATCGTGGCCTCCGGGCCGAGGATCACCGGCTCGGTGGTCATCAGGCCACCGGCGGTGTTCTCGTCGTAGGCCAGCAGCCGGCGCAGCGGAGCCGCCTCGTCCGGCTCCATCATCTGCAGCAGCTGCTCGGCGGTGTCCGGCGGCAGCTCCGAGAGCAGGTCGGCGGCGTCGTCGGGCTGCATGGCCTCGAGGACGTCGGCAGCGCGCCCGGAGCCCAGCGTCGTGAGGATCTCGACCTGGTCGTCCTCGGGCAGCTCCTCCATGACGTCGGCGAGCTTCTCGTCGTCGAGGGCGGCGGCGACCTCGGCCCGGCGCTTGGGGGTCAGGTCGTGGATGACCTCGGCCAGGTCGGCGGCCTTGAGGTCGTCGTAGGTCTCCAGCAGCTTGGCGGCGCTCTGCGCGCTGCCGGAGCGGCGCAGGCCGGTGACGTCGGAGACGTCGACGAGCACCGTCTCACCGCGGCGGCGGCCGAGGCGGCTCAGGCTGCGCGAGCCGCCAACCGGCCTGCGGCAGAACACCTTCACGATCACCCAGTCGCGGTTGCGCTCCTGCTCGATGGCGATGTCCTCGACGATCGCGTCAAACGGCCCGTCGGGGGTGGAGACGCGTACGTGCCGCTCGAGCAGCTCGGCCAGGACGAGCGTCTCGTTGGCCCGCTGCTCGAACCGGCGCATGTTGACCAGGCCGGTGGTGATGACCTGCCCCGCGTCGACGCTCGTGACCCGCGTCATCGGCACGAACACGCGCCGCCGGCCCGGCACCTCGACGACCAGACCGATCACGCGGGGCGCGCGGCGCGTGGCGCTGAAGGTGACGACGACATCGCGCACCCGGCCCACCTGGTCGCCGAGTGGGTCGAACACACTCAGGCCGGCCAGGCGTGCGACGAACACGCGAGTCATGGGGTTCACGGGGCAAGGCTAGCCCGCGCGCTCAGCGCCGCGACCGAGGCGCAGGCCAACCGCGCCGGTATGCCGTGTGGCGGGCCGGGCGGGAGGCCGTCAGCGGGTGCCGCGTCGCCGCTTCGGGCGCCCGCCGAGGTGCCACGGGTGCCAGGTCCGCGTCGTGGCCGGGGTGGGCGCGGGCGGCGCCGCGCCGGAGCCCTCGTCATACGAGCCGGGGGACTCGAGGGCCTCGCCGGAGGGGGTGAGGGCGGTGACCGTGCACTCCCGCGCCCACCGCCCGACGACGTCGTCGCCGACGCTGTTGAGCCGTGAGGCCTTGAGGGCTGCAGTGGCGGGTTCCCAACGCGCGTCCTCCGGCGTCAGGCGCTCCACCCGGGCCGGCACGCGCACCAGCCGGCCGCCGGTGTCCTTGCTGCGCAGGATGATCGCGACCTCCTCGGGCAGCCACGGCAGCATCTGCTCCCCGGGGCCGCTGACGACGTAGGCGGTGCCGTCGAGCCACTCGTGCCAGGCCGGCCAGGCGCGGTCGCCGGGCACGTCGACCCACAGCAGGCCCGACTTGGCCGCGGCCTCGGCGACGAGGGCCATCACGGACCCGAGGGCGGGAGCGGCCGCCTCGACCGGCGCCATGGCCGCGGTGTCGGCCGGGCGCGCCGGGGTGGGGTCGGGCGGGGTGCCGGGGGTGTCGGTCACACCGTGAACTGTGTCATAACCGCTCACGCAGGCGCGCTGCTAGTTTCGCGGCGTGCGCAGCCCCAAGGACTTCTTCAGCCCGCTGGCGGTGGGCGCCCCCACCCCGATCCACGAGGTGCCGGCCCGCCCGTCCCGCGTCATCCACTTCTTCGACCCGAGCAACGAGAAGATGGCCGCCAAGGTCCCCGACATGGTCGGGACCGTCGACGTCCTCCTCGGCAACCTCGAGGACGCGGTCAAGGCCGACCGCAAGGTCGCGGCCCGCGAGGGCCTCGTCGCCATCGCCAAGGCCACCGACTTCGGCGAGCACACCCAGCTCTGGACCCGGGTCAACGCCCTGGACAGCCCGTGGGTGCTCGACGACCTCATCACCCTCGTCACCGAGATCGGCGACAAGCTCGACGTGATCATGGTCCCGAAGGTGCAGGGGCCGGAGGACATCCACTACGTCGACCGGCTGCTCGCCCAGCTCGAGGCCCGGGCCGGGCTGACCCGCCCGATCCTCGTGCACGCCATCCTCGAGACGGCCCGCGGCGTCGCCAACGTCGAGGCCATCGCCGGCGCCAGCCCGCGCATGCAGGGCATGTCGCTCGGCCCGGCCGACCTGGCCGCGGACCGCCGGATGAAGACCACCCGCGTCGGCGGCGGCCACCCCGGCTACCTCGTGCGCCAGGACCCGCCCGCTGGTGTCGAGGACGCCATCCACGCGGACCGCACGACCTACCAGCAGGACCTGTGGCACTACACGATCGCCCGCATGGTCGACGCCTGCGCGATGCACGGGATCCTGCCGTACTACGGCCCGTTCGGGGACATCAAGGACGTCGTCGCCTGCGAGGACCAGTTCCGCAACGCCTTCCTGCTCGGCTGCGTCGGCACGTGGTCGCTGCATCCGGTGCAGGTCGCCATCGCCAAGCGGGTGTTCAGCCCGTCCGCCGAGGACGTCGCGCACGCCCGGCGGGTCGTCGAGGCCATGGGTGACGGCACCGGCGCGGTCATGCTCGACGGCAAGATGGAGGACGACGCCAGCCTCAAGCAGTGCCTGGTCATCGTCGAGCTCGCCGAGCGGCTCGCGGCCACCGACCCCGAGCTGGCCGAGCTGTATGCCGTGCCCGCGGCTGAGGGGGAGGGTCCCCGATGACCGGCACCACGGCATACCGTCCGCGTCGCTCGGTCCTCTACATGCCGAGCTCCAACGAGCGGGCGCTGGAGAAGGCCAAGTCGCTGCCGGTGGACGCGCTGATCCTCGACCTGGAGGACGCCGTCGCACCGGACGCCAAGGAGCAGGCGCGCGAGAAGGCTTGCGCCGCAGTGCGATCCGGCGACTACGGCCGGCGAGAGCTGACGATCCGGGTCAACGGCGCCGGCACCCGGTGGCACGAGGACGACCTGCGCGCCGCGGCCGCGGCCGGCCCGGATGCCGTCGTCGTGCCCAAGGTCGGCTCGGCCGAGGAGGTCCGCGCCCTGGTCGCCGCGCTGGAGGCCGCCGGGGCGCCGGAGCGCACGAAGCTCTGGGCCATGGTCGAGACGCCGGCGGCGATGCTGCACTGCGAGGAGATCGCCGGCGCGTCCGAGCGCCTGACGGTGCTCGTCATGGGCACCAACGACCTGGCCAAGGAGCTGCACGCCGAGCACGTGCCGGGCCGTCAGCCGCTGCTGACCGGCCTGGGGCTGTGCCTGCTGGCGGCCCGGGCCACGGGGACCGTGATCCTCGACGGGGTCTTCAACGACGTCAAGGACGCCGAGGGCTTCGCGGCCGAGTGCCGGCAGGGGCGCGAGATGGGTTTCGACGGCAAGACCCTCATCCACCCCGGCCAGGTCGAGGTCTGCAACACGACGTTCGCCCCGAGCGAGGAGCAGGTGCAGGAGGCCCGGGGCATCCTCGAGGCGTGGGAGGCCGGTGCCGGAGCCGGTGTCGTCACCTTCAACGGCCGGATGATCGAGAACCTCCACGTCGAGACCGCGCAGCGCGTGATCAGCACCCACGAGGCCATCGCCGGGCTCTGAGGGGCCCGCGAAAAAAGTTCAGGAACCGCGCAACCTTTCCCGGCGCCACCGCGTCTGGGGTGGTGCGGGCCGGTGTCGGGGGGCACCGGCCCGCACTATGCGCACCCACCCGGTCCGCACCATCCGCCATCTGGCGGAGGCCCTGCCGTGCGGCCGGGCCAACAATCTCCTCACGGACGCCGGCGCACCGCCGGGCCGTCCAGCAGATGCTCCCGGCGCAGGGCAACGACGCGCCGCCGGGCTCGAAAGAGGGGCACGTGGACATCGGTCGCAGATCGTTGGTCCGGGGGACGGTGGGTCTCACGGCCTCGGCTGCCCTGGGGCTGCTCCCCGGGGCAGGACCGGCCCAGGCGGCCACCCACCCGACCCTGGCCGTGGGAGCGCGCGGTTCGGCGGTCGTCGTGCTGCAGCAGCGCCTCACGGCCCTCGGCTACTGGTGCGGCTCGGTCGACGGGATCTTCGGCGACCTCACCCGGCAGGCCGTGGTCGCGGTCCAGAAGGTCGGCGGGCTCGTCCGCGACGGGATCTGCGGCCCGATCACCTGGTCGGCCCTGGACCGGGGCGTGCGGCCGGTCGCCCGCTCCCGCGTGGGTCACGTCGTCGAGGTGGACAAGCCGCGGCAGGTGCTGCTCATCGTGGACAGCGGGCACGTCACGCGGATCTTCAACAGCAGCACCGGGTCGGGCCTGCGCTACTGGAGCGCAGGGGCCTGGCACACCGCGGTGACACCCTCGGGCACGTTCCACGTGTTCCGCCAGGTCAACGCCTGGGACGCCTCGCCGCTGGGGCAGCTCTACCGGCCGAAGTACTTCAACGGCGGCATCGCGCTGCACGGCTACCCGTCGGTGCCGGCGTGGCCCGCCTCGCACGGCTGTGTCCGGGTGAGCATCCCGGCGATGGACCTCCTCTGGCGGCCGGGAGGGGTCGCCATCGGCACGACCGTCCTCGTCTCCTGACGAGGCCCCTGAGCGCGACCCCGTCGTCGTGTCCGCAGCCTCAGCGCGCGGGCACGACGAGGGGTCGACCAGTCAGTCCGGGAGGTGTCCGCGCAGCCACGCCATCTGGGTGGGCGCCTGCGCGCTCCAGTAGGCGACCGAGTGGCCCCCCGGGGTGAACCGGGCCACCACGCCGGGCAGGCCGCGGGCGAAGGCCCGGTTGGCCCTGAGGAACCGGTCCTGCAGGCCGCAGCTCAGGTGCACCGGTATGCCGTGCAGTCGGCTGCGCAGCCGGAAGACGTCGTGCGCCACGAAGTCTGCGCGGTCGTCGAAGGCTCCGGGGTCGCTCCGGCCGGGGGACAGCCACAGGGCGGTGCTCTCGGTGACCACCGCGGCCACGCGCGCCGGTCCGAGGCGGGTCGCGAGCAGCAGCGAGCCGTAGCCGCCCATCGACCAGCCGAGCAGCCCGAACCGGTCGGTGCGCAGACCCTGCCGGGCCAGCAGCGGGAGCAGGTCCTCGACGACCATCGCCGCGGTGTCGATGCCCGAGCGCCGGGCGTGCCAGTAGTGGTTGCCGCCGTCCACCGAGGCGACCGCCAGGCCCGTACGGGCGACCTGCCGGTCGAGGTGGACGTCGTGGAAGGCTGACGAGGCGTTGCCGCCGTGGCCGTGCAGGGTGACCACGAGGCGGGGACGCTCCACGCCCACGGGCCGGGCCACCTGCCAGTGGACCTGTCGTCCCGGCCAGCGGGGCGTGGTCAGCGTGCCCTGGACCCGCTGGACACCGGTGGGCCGGTGGGTGCGTGCCCGCGGGGAAGCCGGGTGCGCCGAGGCGGCAGCGCAACCCGCGAGCAGGGGTACGCCGGCGGCCGCGGCGATCAGCGAGCGACGGTCGATGGCCCCGGACATGGCCGGGAGTCTAGGAGTGCCCCCGCGCCGGCTCGTCGTGCAGGGTCGGGCGCGCGCTCGCGTCGGCGGTCCTGTCGTGGGAGCGCCGGGGTCAGCCGGCGAGGTGGGTCGACAGCCAGGACATCTGCGCCGCGCCGTTGCTGCTCCAGTAGCCGTCGGTGTGCCCCCCGGCGGTGAACCTGGTCGTGACGTCGTCCAGGCCCTGGGCAAAGGTCCGGTTCGCCGTGATGAACGGGTCCTGCAGGCCGCAGTCCAGCCGCACCGGTATGCCGTGCAGCCGCTTCCGCAGGCGGAAGACGTCGTGGGCCACGAAGTCCGCGCGGTCGTCGAACGCGCCCGGCGCACTGTCGCCCGGTGACAGCCACAGGGCGGCGCTCTCGGCGGCCACGCCGCCCACGCGGTGCGGGCCGAGCTGGGTGGCCAGCCACAGGGCGCCGTACCCGCCCATCGACCAGCCGAGCAGCCCGATCCGGTCGGTGCGCAGCCTATGGCGGGCCAGCAGCGGCAGGAAGTCCTCGACCACCATGGCGCCGGCGTCCACCCCGGAGCGCCGGGCGTGCCAGTAGGTGTCCCCACCGTCGATCGCGGCAACCGCCAGCCCGGTGGAGCCGACGTGCCGGTCCAGGTGCAGGCCGGTGAACGCCCCGTCGGCGCTGCCGCCCCGGCCGTGCAGGGCGACGACGACCCGGGGGCTGGCGCCGCCGGCCGGGCGGGCGAGCACCCAGTGGACCTGCTGGCCCGGCCAGTGCCGGCTGGTGAGGTCGCCCTGCTCGAGCGTGACCCCACTGTCCTCGGCCACCAGCGACTCCGGCGTCGCGCAGGCGCTCGCCAGCAGCGGCGCCGCCATCGATGCGCCGAGCAGCGCGCGGCGGGTGATCCCCCGGTCCATGTCGGGAGCCTAAGCCGCCGCGCGCTGTCCGGGGCTCACCAACGCGAGTACACGCAGGCCATCAGGTCACCGAACATCGCCTCCTCGTCGACCTCGAGGCCGCGGCTGGTGAACCACCGGCACATGTTGTGCACGTCGCGCTGGAGGAAGTCGGCGCCGTGCGGGTTGCCGACGACGTCGACGATCTGCGGCCAGTCGATGATGACGAGCCGCTCCCCGTGCAGCAGCACGTTGTAGGGCGAGAGGTCGCCGTGGGCCCAGCCCTCCGTGGCGAGCGTGGCCATCGCGTCGCGGCACTGCTCGAACAGGGCGGCGAGCAGGTCCGGTGCGGGCCGGGCCTGCGCCAGCCGCGGGGCGGCCTGGGCCCCCTCGCCGACGAACTCCATCAGCAGCTCCTCGTCGGTGAGCTGGACGGGGTAGGGGACCGGCAGGCCGAGGGACCACAGCCGGCCGAGCGCTCCGAACTCGGCGAACGCCCACTGCTGGCTGATCACCTCCTTGCCGAAGGAGGTCCGCCGGGCCATGGCCCGCGTCTCGCGGCTGCGGCGCACGCGGCGCCCCTCGAGGTAGCCGGCGTCCCGGTGGAACATCCGGTGGTCGTGGCTGCGGTAGCGCTTGGCGGCGAGGGTGGTCGAGTCCTCCGTGCCGGGCACCCAGCGGCGCACGACGTGGACGTCGGCCTCCTTGCCGGTCTTGAGGACCCCGAGGTCCTGGTCGACCGCGGCGAGGGCGGTGATGACCCAGTCGGGTCGGGGGTTCGGCCCGTGCAGCGCCACGTCCCAGGTCGACCAGCGGTCACCCTCGGGAGGGCCGTCGGGGTTGGTGTCGACGCCGAACCCGGTGGCGTCGGTCAGGTCAGGCGAGAGAGCGGGAAGCTCCCCAAAGGTGTTGAAGGACAACGGAATTCTCCAAGGAAGGGAAGGGATGAGCGCGCGTGCGGCTCACGACAGTCGTCGACATCTCACGGCCCTCCTTGGATCGGGACACGGCCCAGGTATGCCGTGTCGTTGCCTGCCGATCGTGACCCACCGGGGCGAGGGCCGGCAACGGGTTTTTCGCCGGCGACTCCCGGCGCTGGTGTCGGAACTCACGCGCCCGGTGGGTGTCGGCGCGAAGGAGGCACTCGGCATACTCGCGAGTAGTTTCCGCGCGCCCCGCGCGCGACTCCCTGCACCCGACGCGAAGGCGGCTTGACGCGATGGCACGACTGCAGACCACCGAGGGACTCACCGAGGAGCAGCGTGAGCTGCTCAAGCTGGTGCGCGAGTTCGTCGACGAGCAGATCATCCCCGTCGCGACCGACCTGGAGCACAAGGACGAGTACCCGACGGAGATCGTCGAGGGCATGAAGGAGATGGGGATCTTCGGCCTGATGATCCCCGAGGAGTACGGCGGCCTGGGCGAGTCGCTGCTGACCTATGCGCTGACGGTCGAGGAGATCGCCCGCGGCTGGATGAGCGTCAGCGGCATCATCAACACCCACTTCATCGTGGCGTACATGCTGCTGCAGCACGGCACCGAGGAGCAGAAGCAGAAGTACCTGCCGCGGATGGCCACCGGTGAGGTGCGCGGCGCGTTCTCGATGAGCGAGCCCGGCTGCGGCTCCGACGTCTCCGGCATCCGCACCAAGGCCGTGCGCACCGGCGAGGGCTCGGACGAGTGGGAGATCAACGGCCAGAAGATGTGGCTGACCAACGGCGGCTCCTCCACGCTCGTCGCGGTGCTCACCAAGACCGACGCCGAGGCCGACGAGGGCGCCTCGGTCTACAAGAAGATGACGACGTTCCTGGTCGAGAAGGAGCCCGGCTTCGGCGAGGTCGAGCCGGGCCTGACGGTGCCGGGCAAGATCGACAAGATGGGCTACAAGGGGGTCGACACCACCGAGCTCGTCTTCGACGGCTACCGCACGACCAGCGACCAGATCCTGGGCGGGGAGCCGGGCAAGGGCTTCTACCAGATGATGGACGGCGTCGAGGTGGGCCGCGTCAACGTGGCCGCCCGCGCCTGCGGTGTCGCGGTGCGCGCCTTCGAGCTCGGCATCTCCTACGCCCAGCAGCGGGAGACGTTCGGCAAGAAGATCGCCCAGCACCAGGCCGTGATGTTCCGACTGGCCGAGATGGCGACCAAGTGCGAGGCCGCGCACCAGATGATGGTCAAGGCCGCCCGGATCAAGGACAAGGGCGAGCGCAACGACCTCGAGGCCGGCATGGCCAAGTACCTCGCCAGCGAGTACTGCGCCGAGGTCGTGGAGGACTCCTTCCGGATCCACGGCGGCTACGGCTACTCCAAGGAGTACGAGATCGAGCGGCTCTACCGCGAGGCGCCGATGCTCCTCATCGGCGAGGGCACCGCCGACATCCAGCGGATGATCATCGGCCGGCGCCTGCTCGAGGACTACGCGCTCAAGGGCTGACCCCCTTTCCACGGGACGCGCCGGACGGGACCTTGTGCGGTCCTCTCCGGCGCGTTCTGCGTGACAATGGGGCCATGACGGGACAGCCGAACTACCCGGGCCGCTCGCCGATGCCGATGCCGGGGCTGGCGTTGGAGTACCCCATGTCGCTGGGGACCTTCGACAGGTACGAGGACGCCCAGCGCGCCGTGGACTACCTCTCCGATGAGCAGTTCCCGGTGCAGAACTGCATGATCGTCGGCACCGAGCTCAAGCAGGTCGAGCGGGTCACCGGCCGGCTCACCCGGCAGAAGGTGATGGTGGGCGGGGCGCTGTCAGGGGCCTGGATGGGCCTGTTCGTCGGGCTCGTGTTCTCCCTGTTCGCCGCAGGCACCACGATGCTGACGGTCGTCTCGACCGTCGCCTTCGGCGTCGTGTTCGGCCTCATCTGGGCGCTGATCGGCTACGCCGCCACCGGCGGCCACCGCGACTTCACCTCGGTCACGCAGGTCGTGGCGACGAAGTACGAGGTGCTGTGCGAGCACAAGTTCGCCCAGCAGGCGCGCGAGATGCTCGCCCGGATGCCCGGGCACCAGCAGCCCTACACGGCCTGAGCGTCCTCTCGGCGGCCGGAGCCCGGTCGCACCAGGCGGATCCGCAGCACCCGCTCGCGCTCGCGTGCCTCCTGCTGGTCGCGCGCCCGGCCGGCGAGCAGCTGGGTGAGTGAGACCAGCCCGACGACCCGGTCGGGGGCGTGCCGGTCGACGACCGGCACGCGGTTGACCTCGTGCCGGGCCATGAGCTCGGCCACGTGCCGCAGCGGCTGGTCCGGGTGGGTGGTGACGAGCGTGCGCGCCGCGAGGACCTGCCCGAGCGGGACGTCGCCGCGCCCCTCCGCCAGCCGGCCCAGCTCGCGGCGCGTGACCACCCCGACGATGGCCCCGTCGCCGTCGACGACGGGGTAGAGCCGCTGCGCCCAGCCGGACCCGGCGTCCGCCACCGCCGCCACCGCGTCCGCCACGGTGAGCTCCGAGCCGAGCTCGAGCACGTCGGTGGACATGACCTCGCTGACGAACAGCACCTCGAGCGGGTCCACGTCGTACTCCCGCGACAGGTGGTAGCCGCGGCGCGCGATCTTCTCGGTGAGCACGGAGCGCTTGAGCAGCAGCACCGAGACCAGGAATGCCGTGCCCGCCCCGATGACGAGCGGGGTGACCGCCTCCAGCCGGTGGGTCAGCTCGATCGCGAAGACGATGCCGGTCAGCGGGGAGCGCATCACCCCGCCGAGCACACCGGCCAGGGCGACCAGGGCCCAGAAGCCCGGGCCGACGGGCGGGAAGACCTGCGCCTCCAGGGCGCCGAGCGCCCCGCCGATCATGAACATCGGCGCCAGGACGCCCCCCGAGGTGCCCGAGCCCAGCGAGAGGGACCAGATCAGCGTCTTGACCACGAGGATGCCGACGACCAGGCCCAGGCCGATCGAGCCATCCAGCTCGGCGCCGATGACGTCGTAGCCGACGCCCAGCGCCTGCGGCACGAACAGGCCGCCGAGGCCGATGACCAGTCCGCCGATCGCCGGCCACCACATCCAGTGGATCGGCAGCCGGGCGAACAGGTCCTCGGAGGCGTAGACCAGGCTGGTCGCGACCACGGCGAGCAGCCCGGACAGCACGCCGGAGACGGCGCAGAGCAGGTATGCCGTGGGCGTCAGGTGAAGGGCGCCGCTCACCGGGAACAGCGGTGCCGACCCGAGCAGTGGCTGGCGCACCAGGGCGGCCACGGACACGGCCGCGGCCACGGGCAGCAGGCTGCGCGGCCGCCACTCGAAGAGCAGCAGCTCCACGGCCAGGACGATGGAGGCCAGCGGCGCGTTGAAGGTGGCGGCCATGCCGGCGGTCGCGCCGGCGACCAGCAGCGTCTTGCGCTCGTCCGCCGTGAACCGCAGCAGCTGGGCGAACAGCGAGCCGACGGCGCCACCGGTCATGATGATCGGGCCCTCGGCGCCGAAGGGGCCGCCCGTGCCGATCGCCACCGCCGCCGAGACCGGCTTGAGGACGGCCACCCGCGGGCGGACCCGGCTGCCGGCCATGAGGATCGCCTTGATGGTCTCGGGCATGCCATGGCCGCGGATCTTCTCCGAGCCGTAGCGGGCCATGAGCCCGATGACGAGACCTCCGACGACCGGCGCGAGCAGGATGAGCAGCGGGCTGTGGTGGTGACCACCGGGTGCGACGATCCGGGTGCCGACGCGCTGGTAGAAGACGGCGTTGGTGATCAGGCCGATCAGCCGCAGCAGGCACCACGAGATGCCGGCGCTGACCGCGCCGAGGGGCAGGGCGATCGCGCAGAGCAGCAGCACCCGCCGCGTGACGGTGAAGTCGCCGAGGTGCCCGACGTCGCGCACGTCGGACCGGTCGGCGGGGGTGGAAGTCGGGGTGGGCGTCGGGGGCACGGGCGCGTCTCACCTCAGGAAGAAGTATCGGGTTACGACATATTTGGCTAGCCGATGTGCCCACCGACGCCGACTACGCCCGCCTGCTGGACTTCCGGGTGCAGCTGCGCCGCTTCGACCAGTGGAGCCGGGCGGCAGCCGCCGAGCACGGCCTGACGCACTCCCAGCACCAGCTGCTGCTGGCGATCCGCGGCCACCGCGGGACGGCCGGGCCGACGATCGGGGAGGCTGCCGACTACCTGCTGGTCAAGCACCACACCGCCAGCGAGCTGGTGGACCGCACCACGGCCCTGGGCCTGGTCGAGCGGGTCCGCGACGCCGACGACCAGCGCGTCGTGCGGCTGCGCCTGACCGAGGCCGGCCAGGAGGTCATCCAGGCCCTCACCGCGGTGCACCTGGCCGAGCTGCGCGGGCTGGCCCCCGTCCTCGACCGCCTCTGACGCCGGCCCGCCGTCCGGGGCCCGGCATACGACGACGGCCGCCCCTCAACGTGAGAGGCGGCCGTCGTCGGGCGGATCAGGGGCGGCTCAGCGCTGCTGGACCCGCGCGATCCAGGCCTCGACCTCGGCCGAGCTGCGGGGCATGCCGGCCGAGAGGTTGTCATGGCCGTCCTCGGTGACGAGCACGTCGTCCTCGATGCGCACGCCGATCCCGCGCAGCTCCTCGGGGACCTTGAGGTCGTCGGCCTTGAAGTACAGGCCCGGCTCGACCGTGAGGATCATGCCCGGCTTGAGCTCGGCGTCCATGTAGTCCTCGCGCAGGGCCAGCGCGCAGTCGTGGACGTCGATGCCGAGGTGGTGGCTGGTGCCGTGGACCATCCAGCGACGGTGGTGCTGGCCGGTCTCCTTGTCGAGGGTGGCCTCGACGTCGATGCCCTCGGGCAGCAGGCCCCACTCGTGCAGGTGCTCGGCGATGACCCGGATCGCGGCGGCGTGCACGTCGGAGAACTTGTTGCCCGGCTTGACCGCGGCCATGCCGGCGTCGGCTGCGGCGTGCACGGCGTCGTAGACCTTGCGCTGGGCGTCGGTGAAGGTGCCGCTGACCGGCAGGGTGCGGGTGATGTCGGCGGTGAACAGCGAGTCCACCTCGACGCCGGCGTCGAGCAGGATCAGGTCGCCCTCGTTGACGTCGCCGGTGTTCTTGATCCAGTGCAGCGTGTTGGCGTGGTCGCCGGAGGCGCAGATGGAGTCGTAGCCGACGCCGTTGCCCTGGTGGCGGGCGTGCAGGCCGAAGACGCCCTCGACCCAGCGCTCGCCGCGGCCTCGGGCGATGGCCTCGGGCAGGTCGGCGATGACGGCCTCGAAGCCCACAGCGGTCGCGTTGACCGCCTTGCGCATCTCCTCGACCTCCCACTCGTCCTTGACCATGCGCATGACGGACAGGAAGCGGGCGAGCTCCTCGTCGGCCTCGGTCTGGGCGGCGGACTCGCTGGCCTCGTCGGTCTCGCGCACGTCGGCGCGGATGGTGTCGAGGTCCTCGGTGAGGTCTCGGTCGGCGTCACGGACGATGCGGATGCCGATGGCCCCGGCGTCCTTGGCGACCGCGTCCTTGAACTCGTCGATGTGCCGTGCGGTCAGGCCCAGCTCGGCCTCGACATCGGCCAGGGTCGGGCGGGCGCCGACCCAGAACTCGCCGTAGCGGGAGTCGCCGAAGAACTCCTCGGTGTCGCGCCCGGCCAGCGGCCGGAAGTACAGGACCGCCTCGTGGCCGCCACCCTCGCGGGGCTCGAGCACGAGCACCGCGTCGGGCTCGCGGTCGGCGCCCAGACCGGTCAGGTGGGCGAACGCGCTGTGCGGGCGGAAGACGTAGTCGCAGTCGTTGCTGCGCACCTTCAGGCCGCCGGCGGGGATGACCAGCCGTTCACCGGGGAAGGCGGCGGAGACCGCGGCACGGCGCTGCGCGGCATACGGGGCGGCGGGGGAGGGCTCGGTGGTGCCGGGACGGCGAGGGGCCCAGTCGGCCGCGACGAACTCGCGGAACGCGGCGGTGTCAGGGCGGCTGCGGTGCTCGGCCTTGTGCTGTTCTTCGCTCACGGGGCCATCGTGCCACGCCGGTCCGCGCCGCCGTCGGCACGCGGGCCGGTCAGTCGACGTCCACCCAGTCGAGGGTGCGCTCGACGGCCTTGCGCCACCCGGCATACCCGCTCTCGCGCTGGTCCTCGGACCAGCGCGGCTCCCAGCGCCGGTCCTCGTCCCAGTTGCTGCGCAGCTCGTCGGTGTCCTTCCAGAAGCCGGTGGCCAGGCCGGCAGCGTAGGCCGCGCCGAGCGCCGTCGTCTCCGCCACGACCGGCTTGGAGACCGGGACGCCGAGGATGTCGGCCTGCAGCTGCATGCACAGGTTGTTGGCGGTGACCCCGCCGTCGACCTTGAGCACGTCCAGGGCCACGCCCGAGTCCTGCTCCATCGCGTCGGCGACGTCGCGGGTCTGGTAGCAGATCGCCTCCAGCGTGGCCCGCGCCAGGTGCGCGTTGGTGTTGAAGCGGGACAGGCCGACGATCGCGCCGCGGGCGTCCGAGCGCCAGTAGGGGGCGAACAGGCCGGAGAAGGCCGGCACGAAGTACACGCCGCCGCTGTCCTCCACCGAGGCGGCCAGGCCCTCGATCTCGGAGGCGCCGCTGATGATGCCGAGCTGGTCGCGCAGCCACTGCACCGCCGAGCCGGTCACCGCGATGGACCCCTCCAGCGCGTATGCCGGCGGCGCACCCCCCGCCTGGTAGGCCACGGTCGTGAGCAGGCCCGACCCCGAGCGCACCGGCTGCTCGCCGGTGTTGAGCAGCATGAAGTTGCCGGTGCCGTAGGTGTTCTTGGCCTCGCCCTTGGCGAAGCAGACCTGGCCGACGGTGGCCGCCTGCTGGTCGCCGAGGTCGCCGGAGAGCGGCACCTCGCCGCGCAGCGGGCCGCGGGCGTGCGTCACGCCGTAGGTCTCCGGGTCCGAGGACGGGCGGATCCGCGGCAGCATCTGCCGGGGGACGTCGAAGAAGGACAGCAGCTCCTCGTCCCAGTCCAGCGTCTCGAGGTCCATGAGCATGGTCCGGCTGGCGTTGGTGACGTCGGTGACGTGGACGCCGCCGTCGGTCCCGCCGGTGAGGTTCCACAGCAGCCAGGTGTCGGTGGTGCCGAAGAGGGCGTCGCCGCGCTCGGCGTCCGCGCGCAGGCCGTCGACGTGGTCCAGGAGCCACTTGAGCTTGCCGCCGGAGAAGTAGGTCGCCGGGGGCAGGCCGGCCTTGCGGCGGATCACCTCGCCCTTGCCCTCCCGCTCCAGGGCGGTGGCGATGCGGTCGGTGCGCGTGTCCTGCCAGACGATGGCGTTGTAGTAGGGACGGCCGGTGCGCCGGTCCCAGACCACGGTCGTCTCGCGCTGGTTGGTGATGCCCAGCGCCGCCAGGTCCCCGGCCTGGAGGCCGTGGCGCGCCATCGTGGTCCCGATGACCGTCTTGGTGCGCTCCCAGATCTCCAGCGGGTTGTGCTCGACCCAGCCGGCCTGCGGCAGCACCTGCTCGTGCTCGAGCTGGTGCTTGCCCACCTCGCGCCCGGCGTGGTCGAACAGCATGAACCGTGTGCTGGTGGTGCCCTGGTCGACCGCGCCGACGAATTCCGCCATGCCTGAAGGGTTACCACAGTCCGGGCCGTCCTGCCGTGGCGCTGCCCGCCCCTCGGGACCCCTCCGGGTGCTGAGCCCGGTTTGCATGGGTCCGCAGCGATTGGCGACCCTTGACCGGTGTCCAGCAGCACCGCCTCCTCCCCTCCACCGTCCCGCACGACGCCGGTCTCGCCCGTGCGCGGACGGGCGCTGCGCGAGCGCGCGGCGCGGGTGGTGCGCTCGGACGCCCCGCCGACGTGGTTCGTCCCCGGGCGGGGGATTGTCGCCGGCATCGACCAGGCGCACGCGCGCTCGGTCATCGACCTGGCGCTGCGCGTCGGCGAGGCGCTGCTGTCGACCGGGGCCTCCGCCTCGGACGTCGTGGCCACCGCGCTGCGGCTGACCGACCGCTACGGCCTGGGCGCGTCCTGCCACGTCGACGTCACCTACACCTCGATCTCGATCAGCTACCACCGCGGCGAGGGCGCCGACCCGATGACGGTGCTGCGGATCGTCAAGGTCCGCTCGGCCGACTTCAGCCGGCTGGAGAACCTGCAGACCCTGGTCCGCCAGGTGGTCAACGGCGACCTGGACGTCGACACCGCCCGCGCCCAGCTCGACGACATCTCCGGCGCCCCGCACCCCTACCGGCGCTGGCTGGTGACGTTCTCCCTCGCGGTCATGGGCGGCGCGGTCGGCCTGTTCCTCGGTGGCGGTCCGCTGGCGGTGCTGCTCAGCGCCGTGACCACCGCGCTGGTGGACCGGGTCCAGCGCCGGCTCGCCCACCGCGGCCTCGCGGCGTTCTTCACCCAGGCCGTCGGGGCGGCGATCCCCACCGGGGTGGCGGTCCTGCTCATCGCCCTCGGCTCGCACCACTCCGAGCTGGCCCGGGCGCTGCCGCCCTCGCTCGTCGTCGCCACCGGCATCGTCGTCCTCCTGGCCGGGCTGTCGGTGGTCGGCGCCGCCCAGGACGCCATCGACGGCTACTACGTGACGGCGGGCGCTCGCGGCTTCGAGGTGCTCATGCTGACCTTCGGCGTCGTCGTCGGCGTCGGCGCGGTGCTCGCCATCGGGCGCCGGCTCGGCGTCCCCCTCGACATCAGCGCCCAGGCCCACCTCGCACCGAACCAGGGCGTGCAGGTGGTGGCCGCCATGACCGTGGCCGGGGCGTTCGCCATCTCGGCCTACGCCGGCGGGCGGGCCGCGTTCGTGGCCATGGGCACCGCCGGGCTGGGCTGGCTGGCCTTCCTCGGCGCCAGCCACCTCAGCTTCGGCACGCCGGTGGCCTCGGGCCTCGCCGCGGCCGTCGTCGGCGTCCTCGCCCAGGTCGTGTCCTCGCGGCTGCGGGTGCCGTCCCTGGCAGTGACCACCGCCGGTATCGCGCCGCTGCTGCCGGGTCTGTCGGTCTACCGCGGGCTGTTCGAGATCCTGGGCCGCAGCTCCGGCGTCGGCCCGCTCGACGGGGCCTCCTCGCTGTTCACGGCTGCCGGCATCGGCATGGCGCTCGCGGCGGGCGTCTCCTTCGGCACCTTCGTCGGGCGGCCCCTGCGGACCGAGCTCGACCGCGGCCAGCGCCGCGCCCTGCGCCGCTCCACGGGTGAGACCGCCCGCGAGTAGCCGGGCGGTGCAGCGGCGCGCCCTGGGTGAAGGGTTGACCACACCCCGGTGTGGTCAACCCTTCACCCAGAGCCGTCAGAGGCCGGCCGGGCCAGGTGGGTGACGTCGAAGTCCCACCCTGGCCGCCAGGCGAACTCCTCGCCGGCCAGCGTCTCCAGCGCGGTCCCCGCGACGGCGTGGTCGAGGGCCCAGCGGGTGGCCACGTGGCCGACCACGAGGACGCGCTGCCCGGACCAGCGGGTCGCGATGTCCCGCAAGGCCCCGGTGACCCGGTCCACCGCCTGCCGCCAGTTCTCCCCGCCTGGGTAGGGGACGTCGAGGTGCGCGTCCCGGGAGCCCTGGACCAGCGTCGAGGGGGCTCCGCTCCACGCGCCGTAGTCGCACTCCCGCAGCCGCCAGTCGTGCAGGACAGGCACGTCGGCCCCGGCGAAGGCGACCGCCACCGTGTGCACCGCCCGGGCCAGGTCGGAGGTGAACACCGCCGCCAGCCCGTCGTCGCGACGGCGCTCGCCGAGCAGGACGGCCTGCTGCTGCCCCGCCGCCGAGAGCCGGCCGGGCAGCCAGCCGGTGGAGTGCCCCGACTCGTTGTCCTCGGTGGTCGCGTGCGTCTCGAACACGACGGTGGTGGTCATGGTGCCGACCGCTCAGTCGTCGTGGGTGGCGACGACGCGCTTGGGGGCCACCGAGCGCCACGCCTGCTCGAGCAGCTCGCCGAGGTCGTCCCACGCCGGGTCCCCGTCCCCGTCGAACGCGGTGAGGCGCGCGCCCACCCAGCCGCGCGGACCGACATACGGCGGCTTGAACCACCGCTGCCCGTCCCGGGCGATGAGGTCCTGCTGGACCTCGGTGGTGGCCTTGACCCACACCGCGTCCCAGGCCACCCCGTGGTGCCCGGGCATGAACATCGCCAGCGACTTCGCCCGCACCTGGAACTGCGGGTGCCCGACCCCGAAGTGCTCCTCGACCTCGGGCAGGTCCGAGAGCAGCTCGCGAACCCGGGCGAGCAGGGCGGGGTCGCCTGGCTCGTATCGGGGGTGCGGGCTCACCCGGTCATGACACCGCCGGGGGCGGCGGGTCGCAACACGTGAGCAAGCGCACGCCGGCCGGCCCTGTCCGCGCGCGGGAGGGTTCCGGCAGCATGGCGGGCGATCCGTGGACCGTCGGCAGGAGGAGCAGGGCATGCAGTTCGGGCGCAGCTACGAGGAGTTCGAGGTCGGCGCGGTCTACAAGCACTGGCCCGGGAAGACGGTCACCGAGTACGACGACCACCTCTTCTGCCTGCTGACGATGAACCACCACCCGCTGCACCTCGACAGCAACTACGCCGAGAAGACCACGCAGTTCGGCCAGAACGTCGTGGTCGGCAACTACATCTACTCGCTGCTGCTGGGCATGTCCGTGCCGGACGTCAGCGGCAAGGCGATCGCCAACCTCGAGATCGAGTCGCTGCGCCACGTCGCGCCGACCTTCCACGGCGACACGATCTACGGCGAGACGACGGTGCTCGACAAGTGGGAGTCGACCTCCAAGGACGACCGCGGCGTCGTCCACGTCGAGACCAAGGGCTACAAGCAGGACGGCACGCTGGTCTGCATCTTCCGCCGCAAGGTCATGGTCCCCAAGGAGAACTACCTCGAGGCGCGCGGCGGCGAGCAGCCCGGCCGCCCCGAGCTCGTGGAGCCCGCCCCCAAGGCCTGACGCCTCACCCCGGTATGCCGGGTGCCCGGCTGCCGCTGCTGGCCTCCGCCCAGCCGTGGCTGGTGGATCAGGGGAGCGGGTCAGGGGAAGGTGTGCTCGCTGCGGGTGCCGTCCGGGTTGGTCCACGACAGGGCGCGCAGCTGGTGTCCCACGGCCGCCCCACGGGGAGGGTCGAGCTCGAGGGCGAAGGCGGTCAGGTGTGCGCTCGGCAGCTGCTGCGTCTGCACGGTGCCGCTGGCGTGCGCGCCGGGCGCCAGCGTGAACCACACGTCGGTCGCGCCCTCGGGCAGCAGTCCGTAGGCGAAGCCTGCGTCGCGGCGCACGGGGTCCGTGCGCACCCACGCCGGCAGCGCAGGCCACGCGACCTCACGGCGGCCGACCTCCGGCGGGGTGCGCGCGGAGTCGACGACGGTGCCGACGTCGGCCCCCCAGTCCCGGCCGAAGGGGTCAGCCCACACGCTCACCTGGTTACCGCTGGTCTGAAGCGTGAAGGTCGCGACGAGGTCGCCGCTGGGGACCGAGGTGAAGCGGACTCCCTGGTGGTCGACCCAGCCGACGCCCAGGAACCGGGAGGCCGTCACCGCGTCCTCCGGCTGGACCCCCACCGCCTGGTAGCCGGTGTCCGGAAGCGGCGTCACGGCGACGTAGCTCGCCGACAGCGGCCGGCCCAGGAAGAACGCCGAGACCTCGAGCGCATCCGAGGGCACAACCCCCAGGATCACCCCGCCAGGTTCGGCGTTGCCGAACGCGGCCCCATTGCCCAGGCCTTCGGTGCTGCGCCCCCACAGCCGCTGCCGCTGCCCCGACGGGGCAAGCCGGTAGAAGTCCAGGGTGCTCCCTGGTGCGTCGAAGCCGACGACCACGGAGTACTCGCGGCCACCGAGCAGCAGGTTCGCCGAGACCGGTGGCCGCCGTACGAGGTCCGGCCCACCGATCGTGCGGTGGGACGACATGAGCATGCCCACTGCAAGCGCGGTGGCTGCCACGACCAGGACGAGCAGTGCGCTGGAGACGACGCGGACGGCCCGGCGGGTGCGCGCCTCCCGGTGACCCCGGTGCAGGATGGTCTCGGGATCGATGGTCAGCAGCGGTTCGGTCGCGTCGGCCAGCACGGAGCGGATGTCGGCCTCGAGGTCGGATCGAGCACCTCGGCCTCCCCACACGTGGCGTGGCGGCGGCCGGACGCCGGTGCACAGCCGGGCCATCGCCCGGGATGCGGCGCTCCTGACCGCGCTCGCAGGGATGTCGAGGAGGTCGGCGACGGCCGGCTCGGGCAGCCGGGTGTCGTAGCGCAGCACGATGACGCGACGCTGCTGGACGGGGAGCTGTTGAAGCCGCCGGACGACGTCGTCACTCCGGCCCCCACCGGGGGAGGTCACCGCGGCGTGGCTGACCGAGTGCCCTGATGCGGCGACCTGGGGACGGCAGGTGCGCCGTGCGTGCACCCGGAGGTTGACCAGGACCCGGCGCGCCCAGCCGAGGCCGTCCTCCTGCCGGGCCCGGGGCCAGGCGCCGCAGGTCCTGGCCAGGGCTGTCTGCGCGAGGTCCTGCGCACGGTCGGCATCCCCGGTGAGCAGCCAGGCGGTCCGCAGCAGCGAGGGCGCAACCTGACCCATGAACGCGGTGAACTCCGCGTCGCCCTTGGTCGTGTCCAGTGCCGTCATCACGTCCTCGTGCCTCCAGTGTGAACGGCACACGGCGTTCCCGAAAGACGCCGCCCTGCAACCGGTCCCGTGCTCTCAGCGGTAGTGGTTGCCCGTCCACGTCGGGCCAGGGTTGACGTACCCGACATCCGTCAGCTGACCGGACTTCGGGTCGCGTCCGTCGGCCCGCGTGAGCTCGATGACGAAGGCGCGGTAGTCCTCGCCGGGAAGGGGGCGCTGGTCGCTGTTCGTCTCCGCCGAGTGCACGCCCGGCCCGAACTCGGGATGCAGCTCGGGGGCCCCGATCCGGTCGATGCCGTAGGCGAGCACCTTGCCATCCCGGGTCGTGACGAGGCGGGCCCAGATCCGGTCCTCGCCCTCAGGCAGCGTCGTGGCGCCGAGCTGCTCCAGCCGGCCACCCTCGCTGACCTCTGCCCGCATCACCGGCGTGGCCGCCGAGCGGTCGAGGGTGACCGTGAGCTTGTCCCCGCCGGAGAGGGTGAACGCGACGCCCTCAGTCGGGGGGTACGCGCGCAGCACCCCCGCCGAGCTGGTCCAGGTCACGCGGGACAGTGGGGCCTCGTCGGACCTGGCCGCCGGGACCTGGGCGGCGAACGCCTCGAAAGGGGTGCCGGGCAGGGCCCGGGTGCTGACCGGAACGCGCGCCGCCTCGTCCACGCCGGAGACGGCCCGCACCGCACGGGCACCGGCGGGCACGACCCCGAGCACCACCGCGGAGCCGGGCCCGTAACCCCACGTCGCCTGGTCGGCGCCCAGGCCCTTGGTGCTGCTGCCACCCAGCTGCTGCCGGTGCCCTGAACCGTCGAGGCGGTAGAAGTCGAGGTTGGTGTCGTCCTTGGGGTCGAAGCCGAGAGACACGACGTAGCGCTGGCCGCCGATTCCCAGCGTGGCGGTGACGGGCGGCTGCACACCGGGCCCGGAGCCGTCAGCCGGCCCGGCTGGGTGCCTCGCGCCGCCGATCACTCCGCCGCCGATCACTCCGCCGCCGATCACTCCGCCGCCGAGCACCCCGGCGCCGACGGCGGCGACCAAGGCGGCGGCGAGGGTGAGGGCGGACACCCGGGCCGTGCGGTGGATGCGGACGGTCCGCCGGCCCTGCCGCAGCACGGCCTCGGGGTCGAAGGAGAGGGCAGGCGGGGGAGTCGCGTCGGCCAGGGCAGTGCGCAGGTCGTCCTCGAGTCGCGTGCTCATCGCTGGCTCCCTTCGCCGGCGGTCTTGGTGGCCAGGTGGGTCCGCAGGGCGGCCAGCCCCCGCGAGGCGGCGCTCTTGACGGCGCCGACCGAGATGCCGAGGGACTCGGCGACGGCCTGCTCGGACAGGTCGGTGTAGTAGCGCAGGACGATGACCCGTCGCTGCTGGGCCGGAAGCCGCTGGAGCAGCCGGACCACCTCGTCCCGGTGGTCGACGACGCTGGACCCCTGTGGTGCAACGCTTTCGGGCAGCTCAGGCGAGGCGACCTCGCGACGCGAGCGGCGCCATACATCGGTCTTGTGGTTGACCAGGATCCGGCGCGCGTAGGCCAGCGCGTCCTCGCGCCGGACCCGGGGCCAGGCCACGTAGGTCTTGACCAGCGCCGCCTGCACGAGCTCCTGCGCCCGGTCGCCATCGCCCGTCAGCAGCCACGCGGTGCGCAGCAGCGACGCGCCGGCCTGGGCCATGAACGCGGTGAACTCCGCGTCCCGCCCGGCCTTGTCAGCTGTCCCCATCGGTCCCCTCCTGCGGCGTCACTGTCCTCTACGGAGACACCGGCCGGAAGGTTGCCTCGCCGCGCGCTGGTCCGGGACAGGGGCCGCGCTGCCTTAACCTTGAGCCCGTGCCGATCGACCTCCACACCCACTCCACGGCCAGTGACGGCACCCAGCCGCCCGGCGAGGTCGTGGCGTCGGCGCTGGCGGCCGGGCTCGACGTGGTCGGCCTGACCGACCACGACACGACGGCCGGCTGGGACGAGGCGGCGGCCGCCGCGGTGGAGCTCGGCATCGACCTGGTGCGCGGCATCGAGGTCTCCTGCCAGCACGAGGGCATCAGCATCCACCTGCTGGCCTACCTGCCGGACCCGGCGGCGCCGGCGCTGCTCGAGGAGATCAACCGCTCGCGCGAGAGCCGCGAGACGCGGGCCCAGCGGATGGTCGAGGCGCTCGCCGAGGACCTGCCGATCACCTACGAGGAGGTGCTCGAGCACACCCAGCCGGGCACCAGCCTGGGCCGGCCGCACATCGCCGACGCCCTGGTCGCCAAGGGCCTGGTGCGCTCGCGGGGGCACGCGTTCTCCAAGTACCTGCACCACGACAGCCCGTACTACATGCGCTACTACGCCCCGGACCCGATCCGGGCGGTGCAGGCCGTCGTCGAGGCCGGGGGAGTGCCGGTCATGGCGCACCCGTTCGCGTACAAGCGCGGGCTGGTCGTCCACGACGAGGTGATCGAGGAGATGGCCCACGCGGGGCTGGCGGGCCTGGAGGTCTACCACCGCGACCACCTCGACCCCGACGACCCGGACGACGCCGGGGTCGACACGGTGCGGCACGGCCTGGCCCTGGCGCGGCAGCTGGGGCTGTTCGTCACCGGGTCCAGCGACTACCACGGAGCCGGCAAGGTCAACCGGCTCGGTGAGCACACGACGGATCCCGCCGTGCTGAAGCAGATCGAGGAAAGGGCTACAGGAGTTCCCGTGGTGCGGCAGTGAGCAACCTGATCGACCTCCAGCTGTTCGGGTCGGTCTTCGTCACCCTCGTGGTGATCATGGACCCGCCGGGGGCGCTGCCCATCTTCATCGGCCTGACCGCCTCGCTGACCCACAAGCAGCGCGTGGCCGCCGCACGCAGGGCCTCCCTCGTCGCGCTCGGCGTCATCGCGGCGTTCGCGGTGTTCGGCCAGCAGATCCTCACCTACCTGGGCATCACGCTGCCCTCGCTCCAGGGCGCGGGCGGCCTGCTGCTGCTCATCGTCGCGCTGGAGCTGCTGACCGGGCAGGAGTCGGAGCAGCACGCCGACGCGGGCGTCAACGTCGCGCTCGTGCCGCTGGGCACCCCGCTGCTGGCCGGGCCGGGTGCGATCGTGGCCACGATGCTGTTCGTCCAGCGCTCGCACGAGGTCTCGCAGTACGTCGCCGTCGGGCTCGGCCTGCTGGCCTGCCTGGCCGTCGTGTGGCTGTTCCTGCGCTACGCCGGGGAGGTCCACCGGGTCCTCAAGGACAGCGGCACGACGCTGCTGACCCGGGTGGCCGGACTGCTGCTCTCGGCCATCGCGGTGCAGATGATCGCCGACTCCGTGCGCGCGTTCGTCAGTGGTCGCGGCTAACCTGCCGCGCATGAGCCCGACCCCGACCGGCGCGCCGGTGCAGCAGGCGTTCGGCGGCATGCCGACGCCGCTCTACTCCGCGAGCCCGAGCCGGCTGCTGGCCTGGCTGGACTGCCCGCGGCGCTACCGCATGTCCTACCTGGACCGGCCGAGGCCGGTTGCCCGGCCGCAGCGGGCACACACCTCCTTCGGGGTGGCCGTGCACAACGCCCTGCGCGACTTCTGGGACCTTGCACCGGTGGACCGGACCCCGGCTGCCGGCGCGCGCCTGGTGCGCAGCGCGTGGATCGACCTCGGCTTCCGTGACCCCGAGCAGTCCACCCGGTGGCGGGAGAAGGCCCAGCAGCAGGTGGCCTCCTACCTCGAGGGCGTCGACCCCCATGCGGCGCCGCTGGGGATCGAGCGCACCGTCGCGCTCAAGACCGGCTCGCTCGCCCTGAGCGGGCGCATCGACCGCCTCGACGAGCGCGGGGGCGAGCTGGCCGTCGTCGACTACAAGACCAGCCGGGTCGCCCCCGGTGCGGACGATGCCCGCACGTCCCTGCCGCTGGCCCTGTATGCCGTGGCCGCGGCTCGCATGTTCCGTCGCCCCTGCACGACGGTGGAGCTGCACCACGTGCCCTCCGGCGAGGTCGCGGTGCACGAGCACACCCCGGAGTCGTTGCAGCGCAAGGTCGCCGAGGCCGAGTCGATCGCGAGCGACCTGCGCCGGGCTGACGCCGACTACAAGGAGGTCGGGGTCGAGTCGCGCCACTTCGCGCCCCGCACCTCGCCGCTGTGCAGCTGGTGCGACTTCCGCGCGCACTGCCCCGAGGGGCAGGCCATGGGGCCGGAGAAGTCCTCCTGGGCGGCGCTGGAGCCCGACGGCGCCCCCGCCCAGGGCTGACGGCCTGCCGGGGTCGGGTGACGGGTCAGTCCTGCGGGCCGCGGCCGCGGTGGAGCTCGGCGTCGATGTCAGCCTCGGTGATCGGCCGGCGCCACAGCACGTCCCACGCGTTGAGGACGAGGCCGATGCCCCAGCCGGCGATGACCCAGATCGGCCAGAAGTAGCCGCGGCCGGTCATGGCCCACACGCCGATGAGGAACGCGTTGATGACTACGTAGGCCACGACGTGCCCGGTCAGCCCCCGGCGCGCCTCGACGCGCTTGCGGGCCTGCTCCCGGGCGTTTGCCGCGGATGGGCTTCCAGCCTGGTCGCCGCGGTCGGACGGGACCGGCTCCTGACCGGCGGGCATCGTCGTCATGGCACACCTCCTGCAGTCACTGCCAGCATGGTGCGGGCGCCCCGAGCCTCCGGAGAGGCAAAGGTCCCTGCGGTCTCGAGCGCCCCGCGCCGGTGAGGTCGCGGTCACGGACAGACCGGGCCACCCCTGCCATGCTTGGCCCGACGTCGGCAGGACGACCACGGCACGGAGGAGGGGCACAGTGGCACGGGGACAGGCACGCGGGGGCCGGACGGCCGCAGCAGCGGAGCGCGGGAGCGCGACCGTCATCGCCGTGGCCAACCAGAAGGGCGGCGTGGCCAAGACCACCTCGGTCGCCTCGCTGGGAGCGGCCTTCGCCGAGCTCGGCCGCCGCGTGCTGCTGGTCGACCTCGACGCCCAGGCGTGCCTGACCTTCAGCCTCGGGGTGGACCCCGACGAGGTGGAGACCAGCATCAACGAGGTGCTGCTCGGCAAGGTCGATGCCGGCGAGGCGTTGGTGGAGTGCGCCGACGGCGTGCACCTCATCCCGAGCATGATCGAGCTCGCGGGTGCCGAGGCCCAGCTGCTGCCCCGGCCGGGACGGGAGTACGTCCTGCGGACCGCCCTGGAGCCGCTGCTGGGTGACTACGACGTCGTGCTGCTGGACTGCTCGCCCTCGCTGGGGGTGCTCACCCTCAACGCGCTGACCGCCGCCCAGGGCCTGATCATCCCCATGCCGTGCGAGATGCTCAGCCACCGCGGGGTGGGCCAGCTGCTCGACACCGTCGCCGACGTGCAGAAGATCCTCAACCGCGACCTCGAGGTCCTGGGCATCCTGCCGACGATGTACGACGGGCGCAGCAACCACGCCCAGGCGGTGCTCGCCGACGTGGGGGAGCGCTACGACCTGCCGGTGCTCAGCCCGCCGATCCCCAAGACGGTCCGCTTCGCCGAGGCCCCGGCGGTCGGTCGCTCGATCCTGGCCACGGCACGCACGTCCCGCGGCGCGCAGGCCTACCGTGACGTCGCCGCGTCGTTGGTGGCCGGCCTCTGACGCCGGTGTGACGAATCTCTGAACCAGGCGACTGCCCGGAATACTGATCTTTTGTGGTGACTTGTCCACTGTCGGTGACCAACCGCGAACCGTGAAGGAGACACCACATGTCCCGCACTGCTGCCCTGTCCGCTGCCTCTGCCGGCGCGCCCCTGCAGGCCACCACCATCGAGACCCGCGAGCTGCGCGACGACGACGTGCTGATCGACGTGAAGTTCGCCGGCATCTGCCACAGCGACATCCACCAGGTCCGCGAGGAGTGGGGCCCGGCCATCTTCCCGATGGTCCCCGGCCACGAGATCGCGGGCGTCGTGTCCGAGGTCGGCTCCGGCGTGACGAAGTACAAGGTGGGCGACCGCGTGGGCGTCGGCTGCATGGTCGACTCCTGCGGCGAGTGTGAGCACTGCAAGGACGGCCAGGAGCAGTTCTGCACCAAGGGTGCCGTCATGACGTACAACGGCGAGGGCTACGACGGCGAGAAGACCAAGGGCGGCTACAGCCAGGCCGTGGTCGTCTCCGAGCGCTTCGCCGTGCGCATCCCCGACGGCCTCGAGCTCGACGTCGCCGCGCCGCTGCTGTGCGCCGGCATCACGACCTACAACCCGCTCAAGCGCTGGGGTGCCGGCCCCGGCAAGAAGGTCGCCGTCGTCGGCATGGGCGGCCTGGGCCACATGGGCGTGAAGTTCGCCGCGGCGCTGGGCGCCGAGGTGACCGTCCTGAGCCGGTCGCTGGCCAAGCAGGAGGACGCCAGGGCCTTCGGCGCCACCGACCACCGCTCCACCGCCGAGGAGCAGACGTTCGAGGACCTCAAGGGCTCCTTCGACCTGATCCTCAACACGGTCAGCGCGAACCTGCCGGTCGACGCCTACCTGTCGCTGCTCAAGCCGCTCGGCGCCATGGTCAACGTGGGCGCCCCGAGCGACCCCGACACGTTCAACGCGTTCTCGCTCATCGGCGGCAGCAAGGTCCTCGCCGGCTCCAACATCGGCGGCATCGCCCAGACCCAGGAGATGCTCGACTTCGCCGCGGAGCACGGCATCGGCGCCACGATCGAGACGATCAGCGCCGACCAGGTCAACGACGCCTACGAGAAGGTCGTGTCCTCCGGCGTGCGCTACCGCTACGTCATCGACACCGCCACGATCGGCGCCTGACCCGAGGGTCGTCATCCGGCAGGGCCCGCACACCCCACGGGTTGTGCGGGCCCTGCCTTGTATGCCGTGCCGTCACCTTCCGACGTGCGCCGCCCAGTAGGCCACCAGGGGATCCATCGCTGCGGTGGCGGCGCGCATCTCCACCGGGGTGCCGGACAGGCTCGAGGCTGCGGCCTCGCGCAAGCTGGGGCTGAGCACCACCTGGCCGGTCCAGTGCCGCCCCGGGCCGGGTACCTCGAGGTTGACCTGGGGATGGGCCTGGCCCGGGTCGCGACGGCTCGCCAGGATTGTGTCCATCACGGGCTGCCAGTGGCCGGCTGCGAGCCCGGGCAGCCGCACCTGCAGGAACGGGGTCCGCGCCGGGTCGGCGTAGGGGAGCACCCAGTGCAGGCAGGTCGGCTGCCCGGTGGCCGCCAAGTGGGTCATCAGTGCCGCCGCCGTGGCCAGTGCGGCGGCGGGACCGGTGTAGGCGGTGTCGACAGCGCCCCCGGAAGGGCAGTCCTGCGCCGGGTCCGGGGGGAGCTCATCCGGGCGGGTCGGGTCCAGCGGGCCGGAGCCGGTCCAGGCCCGCACCGTGTCCACCCCGTCCGGGAGCGCCCCGGCCAGCGCAGGCAGGGCACTGCCCCGGGCCAGCCGCACGTCCAGCGTTGCGGACGCCGGTTGCCCGGGGCGGCCGACCAGCCGCAGCGCAGCCATCGCCACGCCGGGCACGTTCCGCACCGCCGGGAGCGTCCGCGCCGACCACGCGCCGAGGTCGAAGGCCGGCCGGTAGCCGACGTCCTGCCCGCCGATGAGGTACTCGTGGTGGGCCGGGATGCCGAAGCCGAGTGCGCTGACCGCGGCATTCGTCTCCGCGACGGTGGGGGAGTCGCGGCCCACCGTCAGACGGGTCTGCGTCGAGCCGGGCCGGTCCGCAGCACTCACGGCGAGCTCGACGGGCCGGGCGCCCTCGATGCGCACCGCCGAGGCGAACGCGCGCATCGCCCTGGGGGAGGGTTCCGGCCCGGTCGCCAGGGTCAGCTGGTGTCGCGTGCCGTTGGCACGAAAGGTGAGGGCCCCCTCTGCAGAAGCCCAGGGTGCGCCCCAGCTCCGGGGCTGAGGCCGGACGGCGGCCAGGCGGGCGAGGACCCTCCTGGCGGCGGGGAGGAGGGCGTCCTCACCCCGGAGGAGGGCGGTCGACTCCGGCGGCCAGGGCGTCCACGCCAGCCTGGCGCCCACGAGCCCGGGCACTGACTGGAACGCCTCGAGCACGGTCCTGCGCCGGTCGTTGTCGGCTGCCTTCGGGGTCACGACCACCGTGGTTGCACCGGCGGTCAGCTGCACGCTGAAGGAGAGAAAGTCCTGCCCGTGCCCGGCGGCGTAGTCCTGGAAGGCGCGCTGGAACGGCCGCAGCCGCGCGGCGCTCAGCGGGCCGGTGAAGGTCACCTCGGCGCTGGGGGACGGAACCGTCCCCGCCTCGACCCCGTCCCCGTGGTCCAGGTGCCTGGGGGCGAACCGGTCGATGGAGATGACGCCGGGCTGGCGCTCGAGCCAGAGCCGGAACTGGTCGTCCGCCGTGAGCCCGTGGACGCGCGCGAACACCACGGTGGCCGCCACGATGACGGTCGCCAGCGCGGCGGTGACGGCCCAGATGGCCCGGGGCGGAAGCCCTCCCATAGGGGCACGATGACATCGCGTGCCAGGTCAGGAGGCTGTCGTGACCGATCTGCAACGGCCCGGTCCCCGGTGAGGACGACGAAAGCGACACCTCCGCGGGGGATGTGTCGCTTTCGTCGACCTTGGTGAGGTCGTGGTGCTCGCGGGCGGGGGTCAGGCCTGGGCATCGCCCGAGGTCTGGCCGCCGCGGGTGCGGCGGCGGTTGCGCTGGCGGCGCGGCTTGTCGGCGTCGCCGCGGCTGCCGGCGCCCTCGCTGCCGGCCTCCGCCGCGCCCTCGGTGCGGGCGGCGGGACGACGGCTGCGCGTGCGGCCGCGCGAGCCCTCCTCGCTGCCGTGACGGCCGCCCTGCTCGCGGTCGCCGCGGCCACCACCGGAGCCGCCCTTGCCGGCGCGCTTGCCGGTCTCGCCCAGGTCCTCGACCGCCTCGGCCTCGAGGCCCTCGCGGGTGCGCGCGGACTTGGGCAGGGTGCCCGTGGCGCCGGTGGGGATGTCGAGGTCGGTGTAGAGGTGCTCGGAGGAGGAGTAGGTCTCCTGCGGCTCGGGGATGCCGAGGTCGAGGACCTTGTTGATCAGCGCCCAGCGGTGCAGGTCGTCCCAGTCCACGAACGTGACCGCGATGCCGGTGTTGCCGGCGCGGGCGGTGCGCCCGATGCGGTGCAGGTAGGTCTTCTCGTCCTCGGGGCACTGGTAGTTGATGACGTGCGTGACGTTCTCGACGTCGATGCCGCGGGCCGCGACGTCGGTGGCGACGAGGATGTCGACCTTGCCGTTGCGGAACGCGCGCAGTGCCTGCTCGCGGGCGCCCTGCCCGAGGTCGCCGTGGATGGCGGCGGCAGCGAAGCCCCGCGCGGCGAGCTCGTCGGCCACCTTGGCCGCGGTGCGCTTGGTGCGGCTGAAGATGATGGTCAGGCCGCGCTCCCTGGCCTGGAGCATCCGGGCCAGCATCTCGACCTTGTCCATCGCGTGCGCGCGGTAGACGAACTGCTCGACGGCCTTGACCGTGTGGGCGTTCTCCTGGTCGTCGCCCATCGCACGGATGTGCGTCGGCTGGCTCATGTAGCGACGGGCCAGGGCCACGACGGCGCCCGGCATGGTCGCGGAGAACAGCATCGTCTGGCGCGAGCCCGGGGTCATGGCGAGGAGCTTCTCGACGTCGGGCAGGAAGCCCAGGTCGAGCATCTCGTCGGCCTCGTCGAGGACCACGCTCTTGACGTGGGACAGGTCGAGGTAGCCCTGCTGGGCCAGGTCGATGAGCCGGCCGGGCGTGCCGACGACGACCTCGACGCCACGCTTGAGCGCCTCGACCTGCGGCTCGTAGGCCCGGCCGCCGTAGACGGTCAGGACCCGCACGCCGCGCTTCTTGCCGGCGCGCTCGAGGTCGCTGGAGACCTGGACGGCCAGCTCACGGGTCGGGGCGACGGCCAGCGCCTGCGGCTTGCCGGCGTGCGGCAGCGACGCGAACGCCTCGTCCTGCGGGCTGACGACGCGCTGGATCATCGGCACGCCGAAGCCCAGCGTCTTGCCGGTGCCGGTCTTGGCCTGGCCGATGATGTCGTGGCCGCCGAGGGCGACCGGCAGGGTCATCGCCTGGATCGGGAAGGGGTGGATGATGCCGGCGTCCGCGAGGGCGGCGACGATCTCGGGGTGGACGTCGAAGTCGGCAAAGGTCTGCTCGGCAGTGGTCATGGAGTTCTCTCGGATCGGGCGGGGGCCACACGCGGGACCGGCGTCATGCCGTCCGGGCTCGCGGGCCGCACCTGCTCTTGAGCGGGCCGATCGGAGTTCTTCAGGGGCGCCGCAGGGAGACGTCCTGCGGCTGATTCGTGCCGACCGGGCACCATCTGTCAGCAGGCAGTCTAGCTGCGAGCAACTACTGTGTGCGTCCATGGCCGATGTCGAGCACGAGAACGTCCCGCCGGACACCGACCCGTTCACCGACGACCCGGGCTACCAGGCGGCCGTCGTGGACCTCCTCGGTGCCCTCGCCTACGGAGAGCTGACCGCCTTCTCCCGGCTCGCCGCCGACGCCGAGCTCGCCCCCGGCCAGCCGGCCAAGGCGGCGCTGGCCCGCCTGGCCGTTGCAGAGTTCCACCACTACGAGGCCCTGGTCGCCCGGATCGCCGAGATGGGCGTGGACCCCGAGGAGGCGATGGCGCCGTTCATCCCGGCCATCGACGCCTTCCACGACCGCACCAAGCCCAGCGGCTGGCTCGAGGGCCTGGTCAAGGCCTACGTCGGCGACGGCATCGCCACCGACTTCTACCGCGAGATCTCCGCCTACGTGGACCCCTCGACCCAGGTGCTCGTGCGCTCGGTGCTCGAGGACATGGGCCAGGCCGACTTCGCGGTGCGCACCGTCCGTGAGGCCATCGACGAGGACCCGCGCATCGCCGGCCGGCTCGCCCTGTGGGGCCGCCGCCTCGTCGGCGAGGCGCTCAGCCAGGCGCAGCGGGTCGCCGTCGAGCGCGACGCCCTCGCCTCGCTGCTGGTCGGCGGCAGCAACCGCCCCGGCGCCGACCTGGCCGAGATCGGGCGAATGTTCGCGCGGCTGACCGACGAGCACACCCGGCGCATGGGGCGGCTGGGGCTGGCCGCCTGACGCGCGAGCCGCGCCCGCGGCATACAGGCGGGTATGACGAGGGGTCCCGTCCGTGGCGGACGGGACCCCTCGCGCGGTGCCGGGCGGGTCAGGCCGAGCGGCGCCCCATGATGCGCTCGTAGCCGACCACGAGGATCGCGGCGACGACGATGCTGAAGATCCAGCGGATCCAGTCGATCCCGCCGGTGGCGGCGACGCCGAACAGGCCGGCCAGCCAGTAGCCGATCAGGGCACCGAGGATGCCGATGATCACGGTCATGATCATGCCGATGCGCTGCCGCCCCGGCAGGAAGAGCCGGGCCAGGACGCCGATGACCGCCCCGAAGATGATGGTGCCGACAATGGTCACGGACTGCTCCTTTCCAGCGCCGGGAGGCGCGTGAGGGGAGGACGGGTGACGTCCCTGGGACAACGGTAGCCACGGGTGGCGGGCTGTGGCCTCGTACGCGCGGAGCAGGTGGGTACGCGAACGGGCGGCCTCCGCGAAGGAGGCCGCCCGTGTCAGCGGTGGCTCAGAGCCGGCCGAAGCCGACCTTGCCCTTCTCCGCGGCGCCGATGTCGATGTAGCCGATGCTGGCGACGGGGACGAGGACCAGGCGGCCCTTCTCGTCGGTGAGGCTGAGCAGACCGCCATCGGCCAGCGCCTGGCGCACGGTCTCCGACACCTGCTCGGGGCTCTCGTCGGACTCGAGCGTGATCTCGCGCGCGACGTTCTGCACGCCGATCTTGACCTCCACGGCTTTGCCTTTCGTCAGTGGTGCTGGGAGCCGGCACGCCGGCTGTGGGGGAGTGAGGGCGGACCCCTGTCGAAGGCTAACCCGCGACGGGGTCGGAGCCTTCCCCGGAGACCTCGCCGTCCTTGATGTTGGGGAAGCCGCCGAGGCCGCGCCAGGACAGGGCGGCCACCAGCCGGGCCGCCTCGTCGCGCGGGATCGCCGAGCGCTGCGCCAGCCAGAAGCGGGCGCTGACCTGGGCCATGCCGGAGAGGGCCATGCCGAGCAGGTGCGCCTCGGGGTCGGGCAGGCCGGTGTCCTCGCTGATGACCTCGGCGATCGCCTCGGCGCAGTCCTGGGAGACCTTGTCGACGCGCTCGCGGACGGCGGCCTCGTTGGTCAGGTCGGACTCGAAGATGAGCCGGTAGCCGGCGCCGTGGCTGTCGACGAAGTCGAAGTAGGCCTGGATGCTGGCGGCGACCCGCAGCTTGTTGTCCGTGGTGCTGGACAGGGCCTCGCGCACGAGGTCGACCAGCTCCTGGCTGGTCTGGTCCAGCAGCGCGATGTAGAGGTCGAGCTTGCCCGGGAAGTGCTGGTAGAGCACGGGTTTGGACACCCCGGCCCGCTCGGCGATCTCGTCCATGGCGGCGGAGTGGTAGCCGGCCTCGACGAACACCTCCTGGGCGGCCTCGAGCAGCTGGGCGCGACGGGCAGACCGCGGCAGCCGTACCCCACGGCCTCGCGTGTCCGAGCTCAACGTCACCACGTGCCCCTTCCGGTCGTCATGCAGGCGTGAGCATCCTACGCGCGGGTAACCTCGACGGCATGGCACTGCCACCCCTGGTCGAGCCCGCCGCGGCGCTCTCGACCGCCGAGATCGCCCGTTATGCGCGCCATGCGCTCATCCCGGAGGTGGGGCTGGAGGGCCAGCGCCGGCTGCGGGGCGCCCGCGTCCTCGTGGTCGGGGCCGGGGGGCTGGGCTCGCCCGCGCTGATGTACCTCGCCGCCGCAGGGGTCGGCACGATCGGTATCGTCGACGACGACGTCGTGGAGACCTCCAACCTGCAGCGGCAGGTCGTCCACGGGGTCTCCGACGTCGGCCGGTCCAAGGCGCTGTCAGCCCAGGAGACCCTGGCCGAGGTCAACCCGTTCGTCACCGTCGAGCGCCACGAGCTGCGGCTGGACTCCTCCAACGCCCTGGAGGTCATCGGTGGCTACGACCTGGTCGTCGACGGCACCGACAACTTCCCGACCCGCTACCTCGTCAACGACGCGTGCGTGCTGCTGGGCAAGCCGCACGTGTGGGGCTCCATCTACCGGTTCGACGGGCAGGTCAGCGTCTGGTGGGCCGAGCACGGCCCCTGCTACCGCTGCGTCTTCCCCGAGCCGCCGCCGCCCGGGCTGGTGCCCTCGTGCGCCGAGGGCGGGGTGCTCGGCGTGCTGTGTGCGGCGATCGGTTCGGTGCAGGCGACCGAGGCGGTCAAACTCCTCGTCGGCATCGGCGAGCCGCTCGTGGGCCGGGTCATGGTCCACGACGCGCTGCGCCAGACGTGGGACGCCCTGCAGGTGCGCAAGGACCCCGGGTGCGCCGTGTGCGGGGAGTCCCCGACCGTCACCGAGCTCGTCGACTACGAGTGGTTCTGCGGTATGTCGAGTGGTTCCGTTGCCGAGGAGGGCGCGGGTTCCGCTGCGGCGCAGGGGATCTCGGCCACCGACCTTGCGGCGATGCTCGAGAAGCGTTCCGGTGGCGAGGGCGGCGACGAGCTCGTCCTCGTCGACGTGCGCGGGCCGGAGGAGCGGGCGATCGCATCGATCCCCGGCGCCGAGCCGATCCACCTCGGCGAGTTCCGTTCCGGCGAAGCGGTGTCCAGGCTGCCGTTCGACCGGACCGTGGTCATCCACTGCAAGACCGGGGTGCGGTCCGCCGAGGCCGCCCGGATCCTGCGCGAGGCCGGCCACCCCGACGTGCGCAACCTCGAGGGCGGGGTCATCGCCTGGGTGCACGACGTCGACCCCACCCAGCCCGAGTACTGACCGGTGCCGACGACGCGGGCCGGCCACCCGGCATACGAGGAGGAGCGGGCCGAGGCGGAGGGTCTGGCAGCCGAGCTGCCGGACTACGCCGAGGCGGTGCTCGACGTCGCCGACTCCATCCCCGAGGGGAAGGTCCTGGCCTACGGCGACATCGCCGAGATCATCGGTCACGGCGGCCCGCGCCAGGTGGGCTCGGTGATGTCCCGCTACGGCTCGGCCACGACGTGGTGGCGGGTGATCCGGGCCTCCGGCGAGCCGCCGCCGGGGCTGGAGGACGAGGCGCTGGCGCACTACCGGGCCGAGGGCACCCCGCTGGTCGGCGGCCTGCTCGCCGGGCGGCGCGTCGACATGCGCCGGGCCCGGTGGGAGGGCCCGGCGGCGGGGGACGGGGAGGGCGGAGCGGCCGCTCGTCCCTGAGGTCGCGGTGTCGGACGCCCGTGATGGAATCGCCCGGTGCTGACGCTGCGCCGTGCCCCCGACCTCGTGGTGGACACCCCTGCCCTCGACGAGCGTCAGGCGGCAGCGGTGGCCCACCGTGGCGGCGTGCTGCGGGTGCTCGGCGCGCCCGGCACCGGCAAGACCACGACGGCCATCGAGGTGGTCGTCGACCGGGTCGAGCGGGACGGGCTCTCCCCCGACCAGTGCCTCGTGCTGGCGCCCACGCGCGTGGCCGCCGGCGACCTGCGCCAGCGCATCTCCGGCCGCCTCGGCGGCACCTCGACCGAGTCCCTGGCCCGCACCCCGCAGGCGCTCGGCTTCGGCATCCTGCGCGAGGCCGCTGCCCTGCGCGGGGACCCCACGCCCCGGCTGCTCAGCGGTCCGGAGCAGGACGTCATCCTGCGCGAGCTGCTGGCCGGGCACGCCTCCGGCGAGGGCAAGGCACCCGACTGGCCCGAGCACGTCCAGGCGGCGCTGGCGACCCGGGGCTTCCGCGCCGAGCTGCGCGACCTGCTCATGCGCGCCGTCGAGCGGGGGCTGGAGCCGCAGGACCTCGCGGCGCTCGGCCAGGAGCACGACCGCCCCGAGTGGGTCGCCGCTGCGCAGGTCCTCTCCGAGTACGACGAGGTCACCTCGTTCTCCCGGCCCGGCTCCTACGACCCGGCCTGGATCCTCGGTGCCGCGGCCGACGAGCTCGAGGACGACCCCGAGGCGCTCGAGCGGCTGCGGGCCCAGGTGCGCGTCATCGTCGTCGACGACGCCCAGGAGCTGACCTCGGCCGCCGCCCGGCTGCTGTCGGTGCTGATGGCTCCGAGCCTCGACCTGGTGCTCATCGGCGACCCCGACGCCGCGGTCCAGACCTTCCGCGGCGCCGACCCGCGGGTCCTGGGCGTCAACTGGCACGAGCTCGGCGACGGCCCGACGATCACCCTGGCGACGTCGCACCGCCAGCCCGCCGCCCTGCGGGCGGTCACGCGGAGGGTCACCCGCCGGATTGGCGCGGTCGGGTCGGCGGCCCACCGTGAGCTGGAGGAGGTCCGTGAGGGCGGCCGGGTCGACGTGCGGCTGCTGCGGGCGGCCTCCCAGGAGGCCTCCCTCATCGCGGCCGAGCTGCGCCGGGCCAGGCTGCTCGAGGGCGTGCCGTGGTCGGAGATGGCCGTGATCGTGCGCGGCCAGGGTCGCACCGCCACCCTCCGGCGGATGCTGCTGGCGGCCCAGGTCCCGGTCAACGTCTCCAGCGTCGAGGTCCCGGTCCGCGACGAGGTGGCGGTGCGCCCGCTGCTGCTGCTCCTCGACGCCGCCCTGCGCGCCGCTCGCGGCGAGGAGCACCCGGTCGACGCCCAGACCGCCGTCGACGTGCTGCAGTCCCCGATCGGCGGGGCCGACGCGGTGGGCCTGCGCCGGCTCCGCCGGGCGCTGCGCCGCGAGGAGCTCGCCGACGGCGGCGGCCGCAACAGCGACGAGCTGCTCGCGCTCGCCGTCCAGGATCCCGGCCTGCTGCTGCCCCTCGGGCTCGAGGGCGCCCCGGCGCGCCGGGTGGCCAAGGCCTTCCATGCGGCGGTCGAGGCCGCCCGCACCGTCGACGACGGCTCCGGGACCCTGCGCTGGGCGCCCGGGGTGACGGCCGAGACCGTGCTGTGGGCCATGTGGGACGCCACCGGCCTCGGGCCGACCTGGCAGCGGGCCGCCCTCTCCGGCGGTGCCGGCGGGCAGCGCGCCGACCGCGACCTCGACGCGGTCGTGGCCCTCTTCGACGCCGCCGGGCGCTACGTCGACCGGCTGCCGCAGATGGGGCCGTGGGAGTTCCTGGAGCACATCCGCGGCCAGGACGTGCCCGGCGACACCCTGGCGGCGGGGGCGCCGACCGACGACTCGGTGACGCTGACGACGCCGCAGGGAGCCGCCGGCCGCCAGTGGCGCTTCGTCGTCGTCGCGGGGGTGCAGGAGGGCGTGTGGCCCGACCTGCGGCTGCGCGGCTCGCTGCTCGGCTCCGAGCGGCTGGTCGACGTGCTCACCGGGCGGGGACTGTCCTTCCGTGCCGCCCAGGCGGCAGTCCGCTACGACGAGACGCGCGGCTTCCTCGTCGCGGTCAGCCGGGCCTGCGAGCGGCTGCTGGTCACGGCGGTCCGCAGCGACGAGGAGCAGCCCTCGCCCTACCTCGACGTCGTCGACCCGCCCGAGGAGTCCGACGCCCAGGCCGAGGTGCGCCCCTTCGCCGAGGTCGACCGCCCGATGACCCTGGCCGCCCTTGTCGCCGAGCTGCGGCGGGAGGTGGCGGTCGCGGAGGACCCGGACGCACGGCATACCGCTGCCCTGGGCCTGGCCCGGCTGGCGCAGGCCGGCGTCCCGGGAGCTGATCCGGCGGCGTGGTGGGCGCTCGTGCCGCTCAGCGACGACCGGCCGCGGCGCGCGCCGGAGGACCTGGTCAGCGTCTCGCCCTCGCGGATCGAGACGTTCGGCGACTGCGGGCTGCGCTGGCTGCTCACCACCTGCGGTGGTGAGGGCCCCAGCGTCGGGGCCGCCAGCATCGGGACCCTGGTGCACGACATCGCCGCCGAGCTCGGCGACGTCGACGAGGCCACCCTCGTGCAGGAGCTGGAGGCCCGCTGGGGCCGGCTCGGCCTGCCCGAGGGCTGGCTCTCGCGGCGCCAGCTCGAGGAGGCCCGGTCGATGGTGCGGCGGCTCGCGCGCTACTTCCCCGAGGCCCGCGCCGAGGGATGGGAGCCCGTCGGGGTCGAGGTGGCGATGAGCGTGCAGATCGGGCGCGCGCAGCTGACTGGCCGGGTGGACCGCATCGAGAAGTCGGCCGAGACCGGCGACCTGCGGGTGATCGACCTCAAGACCGGGTCGAGCAAGCCCTCCAAGGACAAGCTGGCCCGCAACCCCCAGCTCGGCTCCTACCAGGCCGCGGTCGAGCACGAGGCGTTCCCCGACCTCGGCACGACCTCCGCCGGGGCGGCGCTGCTGCAGGTCGGCAAGGCCGCCACGACGAATACGACGCTGCAGGCCCAGGAGCCGCTGCGCGACGACGAGGACCCGCAGTGGGCCGACCGCCTGGTCACCGAGACCGCCGACGGCATGGCCGCGGCGACGTTCACGGCCACGGTCGGTGACGGGTGCCAGTTCTGCCCGGTGCGCAGCAGCTGCCCGGTCCAGCCGGAGGGGCGGGTCATCCAGTGAGCGGCCACGAGCAGGGGGAAGACGTGCACACGGGTGCCGGGGGAGTGGACGGTGGACAGGGGGACGGCGGGTTGACCGGTGGCGGGCGGCCGGCCGCGATGCGGCACTCTGCGCGCGACATCGCCACGGCGCTGGGCAACCCCCCGCCGACCGACGAGCAGCGCGCGGTCATCGAGTCCCCTCTGCGGCCGCTGCTCGTCGTCGCCGGCGCCGGGTCGGGCAAGACCGAGACGATGGCCTCGCGCGTCGTGTGGCTCGTGGCCAACGGCCTCGTCGAGCCCGACCAGGTCCTCGGGCTCACCTTCACCCGCAAGGCCGCCACCGAGCTGGCCGAGCGGATCGGGCGCCGGCTGCGGCGGCTGCGCCACGTCGGGCTGTGGACCCCGCCGGAGGAGCCCGACGGCGCCGAGGTGCTCGGCGGCACCCCGACGGTCTCGACCTACCACTCCTACGCCGGGCGGATCGTGCGCGAGCACGCCCTGCGCCTGGGCATCGAGCCGGAGTCACGCCTGCTCTCCGAGGCGGCCGCGTGGCAGTACGCCAGCGAGGTCGTCGAGCGCTACGACGGGCCGATGGACGACGTCGGCTTCGCCACCTCCACGGTGGTCAGTGCCGTGGTCGACCTCGCCGGCGAGATGGCCGAGCACCTGCTCGTGCCCGAGCAGCTCGAGGAGTTCATCGACGCCTTCGAGGCGCGGGTGAGCGGGCTGCCCAAGGGCTCGAGCCGGGCGCGCAACCTGCCGGCGCCGGTCGGCGACGCCCTGAAGGCGCTCAAGGCCCGGCGTGCGGTGCTGCCGATGGTGCGCGCCTACCTCGACCTCAAGCGGCGGCGCGACGCCCTCGACTTCGCCGACCAGATGGCCATCGCGGCCGAGCTGGCCGGGCGCTTCCCCGACGTCGGGGCGGGGGAGCGGCAGCGTTTCCGCGCGGTGCTGCTGGACGAGTTCCAGGACACCAGCGAGGCCCAGCTGGTGCTGCTGCGCGGGCTGTTCGTCCGGCAGGGCGAGCCGGTGCCTGTGACGGCGGTCGGCGACCCCAACCAGTCGATCTACGGCTGGCGCGGGGCCAGCGCGACCACCCTCACCCGGTTCCCGCGCGAGTTCGCCGACGGCGACGGCCCGGCCGCGGTGTTGCCGCTGTCCACGTCCTGGCGCAACGACGCTGCCATCCTCACCGCCGCCAACGTCACCTCCACCGCGCTGCGCGAGGGCTCCACCGTGCCCGTGGAGGTGCTCCGGGCCCGTCCCGGTGCCGGGGCCGGCCGGGTCAGCGCCGCCCGGCTGGCCACCGCCGAGGACGAGGCCGCCCACGTCGCGGACTGGGTCGCCGAGCGATGGTTCGACGAGGGAGGTGCCTGGAGCGGCCGCTCCGCCGCCGTGCTGTGCCGCAAGCGCTCACAGTTCGCGGCCACGGTGGAGGCGCTCGAGGCCGCCGGCCTGCCGGTCGAGGTGGTCGGCCTCGGCGGCCTGCTGACCACCCCGGAGGTCGCCGACATCCTGGCCCTGCTGTGGGTGGTGCAGGACCCCACCCGGGGCGACCACCTGATGCGGTTGCTCACCGGCCCGCTGTGCCGGCTCGGGGCCGCCGACCTCGACGGCCTCGCAGCCTGGTCGCGCCACCTGCTGCGCCAGCAGGTGGCCGAGGCCGGGCGTGCCCGGGCGGGCGAGCTCGCCCACCGGTCGGAACCCGCCGCGCCCACCGAAGGTCAGGGCTCCACCGGCGGTCAGGACCCCTCGGACGGCCGGGGTGCCGGCGGCCAGGACGCCGCCGACGCCGTGGGCCCTGACGCCGAGCAGCAGGCACGACCGGTGGACCAGAGCCCCGACAGCGCAGACAGGGCCAGCATCATCGAGGCCCTCGACGAGCTGCCCCGCCCGGGCTGGCAGGGCAGCGACGGCCAGACGATCTCCGGCCCGGCGCTCGAGCGGCTGCGCGGGCTGGCCGAGGTGGTCCGCCGACTGCGCTCGCTCACCGGGCTGGCGCTGGCCGACCTCGTGGGCGAGGCCGAGCGGGCCCTCGGCCTCGACATCGAGGTCCTGTCCCGCCCCGAGCACACCCCCACCACGGCACGCGCCCACCTCGACGCGTTCGCCGACGTCGCCGCGACCTTCTCCACCTCGGCCGACCGGCCCACCCTCGGCGGGTTCCTCTCGTGGCTCGATGCCGCCCAGAAGGAGGAGCGCGGCCTGGACAAGGGCTACGTCGAGGTGTCCACGCAGGCGGTGCAGGTCCTCACCGTCCACGCCTCCAAGGGCCTGGAGTGGGACGTGGTCGCCGTGCCGGGTCTCGTCGAGGGGTCCTTCCCGGCGCGGTCCAGCGCCAGCACCTCGTGGAAGGACGGCGAGTGGCGGCTGAGCCCGCCGACCGACAAGGGCTGGTGCGGGGGACTCGCCGGAGTGCCCTACGACCTGCGCGGCGACCGCGACGGGCTGCCCGTGCTCCGCTGGCGCCAGGCCGAGGACCTGCAGCACCTCAAGGAGGAGGTCGAGGCCTACATCGCCGACGGGGGCGAGCACGGCATCGCCGAGGAGCGCCGGCTTGCCTACGTCGCCTTCACCCGCGCCCGTGACCAGCTGCTGCTGACCGCCCCGGTGTGGGCCGACGCGACCACACCACGGGTCACCTCGCGCTTTCTCACCGAGCTCGTCGAGGACCCCGCCGTGGCCGTCATGGGCGAGCCGTGGGAGCCGATGCCCGAGCCCGACGAGCACGGCAAGGCGGTCAACCCGCGCACCTCGGAGCCGGTGTCGGCGATCTGGCCCACCGACCCGCTCGCGCACCGCCGGGACCAGCTCGCCGACGCCGCCGTGGTGGTCCGCGAGGCGATCGAGGCGGCGTCGGCCGGGGCGGCCACCTCCTCCCCGGAGCTCGACCGGGAGATCGACCTGCTGCTCTCCGAGCGGGACGCGCGACGCCACCGGGGTGACCAGGAGGTCCGCGTGCCGCGGCACCTGTCCACCTCGAAGGTCGTGCTGCTGGCCGAGGACCCCCTCGCCTTCGCCGTGACCCTGCGCCGCCCGATGCCGCACCCGCCGGCGACGGCCGCGCGGCGCGGCACCGCGTTCCACGCCTGGGTGGAGCAGCACTACAGCCAGGCGACCATGCTCGACGTGTTCGACCTGCCCGGCAGCGCCGACGAGGACCCGGGCGACGACGCGGACCTGCCGGCGATGAAGGAGCGCTTCCTCGCCAGCGAGTGGGCCCACCGCACCCCCGAGGGCATCGAGGTGGCGATCGAGTCGACCACCGACGGCATCGCGATCCGCGGACGCATCGACGCGGTGTTCCGCCGCCCCGACGGCGGCTGGACCGTCGTCGACTGGAAGACCGGGGCCCGGCCCCGGGCGGAGGCGCTGCGGGTGCGGGCGGTCCAGCTCGCGGCCTACCGGCTGGCCTACGCCCGCCTCCGGGGTGTCCCCCTCGAGGAGGTCGACGCGGCGTTCTACTACGCGGCGACCGGGGAGACCGTGTGGCCGGACCTGCCGGGGGAGGAGGAGCTGGTGGAGCTGCTGCGGACTATTCCGCAGTGACCCATCGAGGACCTGGTCCTCGGTGGAGCTGCTGCGGACTATTCCGCAGTGACCCCGTCGAGGACCCGGTCCTCCAGCCGGCGCAGCCGCTCGACGTAGGCGTCGACGTCACGCACGTCGCCGGTCGAGATGGCCGTCAGCAGCCCCGTGACCTGACGCAGCTCGTGGGCCAGCCGGGCCCGGCGCTCGAGGTTGGTGTCCGGGCGCTCGTCGCGTGCCTGGGAGTAGGCCTCCAGCACCGTGTCGAACGCCTGCGGGCCGGCGTGCCCGGCCAGCGTCGCGAAGTCGTCGGCCGGGTCGGCCACCTTGGCGTCGTCCCACCCGGTGAGGCCCGCCAGCCGGCCCGAGGAGGCGTCGCCCGCGTCGGCGAACTCGACGAGCACCTGCTCCCCGGACAGGTCGCCATGTGTCACTGCCGGCGCGAAGCGCCACAGCGACACCTCCTCCAGCGCTCGCTCCCAGCGCGTCAGCAGCGTCGTAGGCACGTAGCCGGTGGCGGCGGCCCGGTCCAGCTCGGCGAGCCGGCGCGTGCGGTAGGTGTCGGCGTCGTATGAGGGCAGGCCCGCCTCCTCGGCCAGCCGCAGGTCGACGTTGTGCAGGGCGGCGATGCCGCGGCCGAGCTCGGAGGCCAGCCCCGGTCCGGCGGGCAGGTGGGCGAGGACGATCGGGCGTCCCGGCAGGTACGGGTAGACGGCCGCCCGGCCGCCCTCCTTGAGGGCGGTGAACCCGGCCGGCGCGGGCACGGCATACGGCAGGCGCCGCGAGAGCAGCTCCAGCAGGGTGAGGGTGACCTCCATCTGGGCTCCGGCCGCGCGGCTGCGCGGCGAGCGCACGACCCACCGGCGCGCCTGGGTGTCGGTGACGAAGGCGAGGTCGAACTGGCCGGTGCCGTGCGCCGCGGTCTCGACCGTGGCGGGGTCGAGTCCGGGCACGGCAGCGCTGGCGAGGGCAGCGAGGGCCAGGGCGCTTCGGGTCACCCGCCCACCGTATGACGGGTGGTCGCCATAGGGTGGCAGGCGTGACCCGTGCGCCGGAAACTCTTCGCGACCTCGCGCTCGCCCAGGGCTCGCTGGACCGGGCCGCCGACCGCCGCCGGGAGCCGGGGCTGGTCGAGGCGCTGCTGGCCGACCCGGCGACGCGCGTGCTGGAGGTCGTGGCCGGCCAGGTGCAGGCCGCCCTGGCCGACGGCGCCGCCCAGCTGTGCCTGCGCGCACCCCGGGATGACGACATCCACCGGCTGGTCGTGTTCCTCGGCCAGGACGAGGGCGGTCCGGCCCACCTGGCCGTGGTCGGCGACGCCGCCGACGAGGGCGAGCCGCGCGACTGGCGGGGGCTGCGCGAGCTGGCGACCCTGCTCGACGACCGCGCCGCCGGGCTGGTCACCACCGCGCTGGCGCTGGCCAACTGGCACGCCACCCACACCCACTGCCCCCGCTGCGGCCACCCGACGACCCCGGAGCAGGCGGGCTGGATCCGGCGCTGCGGGCACGACGGCAGCGAGCACTACCCGCGCACGGACGTCGCCGTGATCATGTCCGTCACCGACGCCGACGACCGTCTGCTGCTGGCCCGCGGACGGGACTGGCCGGAGGGGCGCTACTCCGTGCTGGCCGGGTTCCTCGAGCCGGGGGAGCCGCTCGAGGCCGCGGTGGCGCGGGAGGTGCGTGAGGAGGTCGGGCTCGAGGTCGAGGACGTGACCTACCTCGGCAACCAGCCGTGGCCGTTCCCGACGTCGCTGATGGTCGGCTTCACCGCTCGGGCCACCGGGGCGAAGATCGTCCTGGACCACGACGAGATCGCCGAGGCGTTCTGGGCGACCCGGGAGGACCTGGCCGAGCGGGTCGCCGACGGCCGGGTCGTCATCTCCTCGCGCATGTCCATCTCCTACCGGCTGATGGAGCGCTGGTTCGGCCGCCCGCTGCCCGCCGGCCGCGACTGGCGCCCCGCCCGCGGCTGACCAGCCCGGGCCGACACCCACCTTCCGCCGAGGAGGCACCGCATGAGCCTTGACCCCCGCCTGACGGCCGTCGTGCGCGAGCGCAAGCTCGGCGTCCTCGCGACGATCAAGCGCGACGGACGGCCGCAGCTGTCCAACATCAACTACCACTTCGACCCGGACCGCGAGCTGGTCCGCGTCTCCGTGGTCGACGGCCGGGCCAAGGTCGCCAACCTGCGCCGGGACCCGCGCGCCTCGCTGATGGTGTCCAGCCCCGATGGGTGGTCCTACACCGTGCTGGAGGGGACGGTGACCTTCTCGGCGGTCACCACCGCACCGGACGACGAGGCCATGGCCGAGCTCATCGAGGTCTACCGCCTCATCGCCGGGGAGCACCCGGACTGGGATGACTACCGCCGGGCGATGATCGCCGACCACCGGCTCGTGGCGAGGCTGCACGTGGACCGGGCCTACGGCATACCCCCGCGCTGAGCGGGCCCGGACACGCGACGGCCCGCCCTCCCTCAAGGGGAGGACGGGCCGTCGGCAGAGCGGTCGGGCGCCTCAGGAGAGGCGGGCCTTGACCTCCGCGAGCGAGGGGTTGGTGGCGGCGCTGCCGTCGGGGAAGACCACCGTCGGCACGGTCTGGTTGCCACCGTTGACGGCCATGACGTAGTCCGCGCTGGCCGGGTCGTGCTCGATGTTGACCTCGGTGTAGCCGATGCCCTCACGGTCCAGCTGGGTCTTCAGGCGGGTGCAGTAGCCGCACCACGTCGTGCTGAACATCGTGATGGTGCCCTCCGCGGGCGGGGCGGGAGTGGCCGCAGCCATGCGAGATCTCCTTCGCGTTCGGTCAGGGGCGGAATGCCGTCCGCTCGCCTCAACGGCGAGCGGACGGGATTCCTTCCGCATCCTGCCCGTCGGATGCGTCACACGCACGGCGGGGGCGGCGTCGGCTGCCGCGGAAACGCCCGTGGCCACCCGGGCCGTCGGCGGGGTCTGGGAGGATCGGCAGCGATGAGCACCCAGGCCCTTGGCACCCCGACCGCCGACAGCATCCTCGACGCACTCGACCCCGAGCAGCGGGAGGTCGCCGCGTCCCCGAGCGGGCCGATGTGCGTGCTCGCCGGTGCCGGCACGGGCAAGACGCGGGCCATCACGCACCGCATCGCCTACGGCGTGCACAGCGGCGCCTACCAGCCGCAACGGGTGCTGGCCGTGACGTTCACCGCGCGCGCGGCAGGCGAGATGCGCACCCGGCTGCGCGAGCTCGGCGTCGGCGGGGTGCAGGCCCGCACGTTCCACGCGGCCGCCCTGCGCCAGCTGCACTACTTCTGGCCGCAGGCCATCGGCGGGGCCGCCCCGGAGGTGCTGCCGCACAAGGCGTCGGTGGTCGCCGAGGCCGGGGCCCGGCTGCGGCTGCAGCTCGACCGGGTGGGCGTGCGCGACCTCGCGGCGGAGGTGGAGTGGGCCAAGGTCAGCATGCTCACCCCGGAGACCTACGCGGCGGCCGCCCGCCGCGAGGGCCGCGACCCGGCCGGGCTCGACGCCACGGCCATGGCCCGCGTGCTGCAGACCTACGAGGAGGTCAAGGCCGAGCGTGGGGTCATCGACTTCGAGGACGTCCTGCTGATCACCGTGGGCATGCTCGCCGAGCGCGAGGACATCGCCCGGGCGGTGCGCAGCCAGTACCGCCACTTCGTCGTCGACGAGTACCAGGACGTCAACGCCGTCCAGCAGCGCCTGCTCGACCTGTGGGTGGGTGAGCGCGACGACGTCTGCGTGGTCGGTGACCCGGCCCAGACGATCTACTCCTTCACCGGCGCCACGCCCCAGCACCTGCTGGAGTTCCCGCGCCGCCACCCGAGCGCGCAGGTCGTGCGCCTCGTGCGCAACTACCGCTCGACCCCGCAGGTCATCGGCCTGGCCAACCTTGTCGTGCGCGGGGCCGGGGGGCGCAACGGCACCGGCATGGTCCAGCTCCAGGCCCAGGGTGAGCCGGGCCCCACCCCGGTGCTCACGCCCTACCCCGACGAGCCCGCCGAGGCCGCCGGCGTCGCCGCGGCGATCAAGGCCTGCATCGCCAAGGGCACCCCGCCCAGCGAGGTCGCGGTGCTGTTCCGCACCAACGCCCAGTCCGAGGCCTTCGAGTCGGCGCTCGCCGATGCCGACATCCCCTACCTCGTGCGCGGCGGTGACCGCTTCTTCTCCCGCCGCGAGGTACGTGACGCGGTGCTGCTGCTGCGCGGCGCCGCCCGCTCCGACGATGCCAGCAAGCCGCTGCCGGAAGTGGTCCGCGACGTGCTGACGGGGGCCGGGTGGAGCGAGCGCCCGCCCAGCAGCGGCGGCGCGACGCGCGAGCGATGGGAGTCGCTGCAGGCCCTGGCGGCGCTCGCCGACGACCTGGTGGCCACCGCGCCGGAGGCGCGCCTGCCCGACCTGGTCCGTGAGCTCGACGAGCGCTCGGCCGCCCAGCACGCCCCGACCGTGCAGGGGGTCACGCTCGCCTCGCTGCACGCCGCCAAGGGCCTGGAGTGGGACGTCGTCTTCCTCGCCGGCTGCAGCGACGGCTACATCCCCATCACCATGGCCGACGGCCCGGACGCCGTGGAGGAGGAGCGTCGCCTGATGTATGTCGGTCTGACGCGCGCCCGCCGTGAGCTGCGGCTGTCCTGGGCCGGGGCCCGCAACGCCGGGGGCCGCGCCACCCGGCGTCCCTCGCGTTTCCTCGACGGCGCCGCGAGCGTGCTGGGGGAGGGCGCCCGCTCGGCGGCGAAGAGCTCCCGGCCGGCCGGCAAGGGCAAGCAGATGGCGATGAAGGTGCCGGCCAAGTGCCGTGGCTGCGGCGCCGACCTCACGACGGCGGCCGAGCGCAAGGTGGGCCGCTGCGCCGACTGCCCGCCCACCTACGACGAGCAGACGTTCGAGGCGTTGCGAGCCTGGCGGATCGCGGTGGCCACGGCGTCCAAGGTGCCCGCCTACGTCGTGTTCACGGACGCCACGCTGACCGCGATCGCCGAGCGCCGGCCGTCCACCCCGGCCGAGCTGGCCACGATCGGGGGCGTCGGGGCGCGCAAGCTCGACCGCTACGGCGCTGCCGTCCTGGCCGTCCTGGGTGGCGCCGACCCAGTCGAGACCGCCGAAAACGACTCTGCCGCAAGCGAATCCGAATAGGTTCCGGCGGCCCGCCGATCCGGGTGAAATATTTCCGCAAATTCGATTGCAGGGCCTGCAAAGGCTGCCCTAGCCTGATCACTACATCCAGCCCAGCGGAATCGGTTTCCGGCTGGGGTCCACAGAGCAGCAGATGAGGAGGGTTGGCCTGATGGAGATCACCACGATGACGAACGCGACGCGCATCAACCGCGTCCGTGTCGCATGCCCGCAGGTTGCCCGCACCCTCATCGTCACCGCGGGTGCCGTCGATGTGCGCCAGGGGACCGCTGTGTCCGCGTCCGGTATCGGCACGGGCATCGCCGGTGGCTTCACCGCCGTCGCCCCGCAGACCCGTCCGGCTTTCTACGCGCCGATGCACAAGCTCGTTTCCAAGGATGTCGTTTACCTCCGCTCCGGGAGACCACCGGTCTAGCTTCTAGACCAGGTCACCTCCAGGCCGCGGAACCCGACATCGGGATCCGCGGCCTTTGTGTTATCCGGCGGCCGCCACCAGCAGGAAGACCGCCCGCAGTGAAGAACAGAACAGCGATCCAGGCCCCGCCCACCAGGTGGGTCCCGGATCACCAGATGACACACACGAGAACACGCCACCTGACCGGTGGAGACGACAAAGGAGGTGACACCCGATGCAGCTCACCGCGCTGATTGACCACAACGAGCAGGCAAGCGACGCCGGTGCCGGCATCCCGTGTCGGGAGAACGACGCCGAGCTGTGGTTCGCCGAGAGCCCGGCTGACGTCGAGTTCGCGAAGTCCCTGTGCGGGACGTGCCCCGCACGCACCCAGTGCCTTGCCGGCGCCCTCGAGCGCCAGGAGCCGTGGGGTGTCTGGGGTGGCGAGCTCTTCGTCCAGGGGGTTGTCGTCGCCCGCAAGCGGCCCCGCGGCCGCCCGCGCAAGCACCCTGTCGCCGCCTGATGTCCGACGCCATCTGGTCGTCTTCGTCCGCCGAGGCCCGGTCCACGACCGAGCCGATCGGCTGGATCAACAGTCCTGAGATGCTTTTGTTCGCAAGGAGATTCACCATGTTCCAGGTCATGCAGGAAGACCTCGCGCGAGCTCATATCGAGCAGCGCCTGCACGCGGAGCGCAGCCGCGGCATCCGGAGGGGCGCCCTCCGGATCGCCCAGCAGGCTCGTGCTTCGCGCCGTCAGAGCCTCGCCCGCTGAGACGCGGTCCACGTGACCGCCCACGGGTGACGGCTCGACCGGAGGCGGGGACCCCCAGGCCCATGAGGTCCGGAGGTCCCCGCCTTCGTCGTGTCCGGGGGCGGACCGCGCCGTGCCCCGCCTAGAGTCGGGGGCTGTGAGCGCGCTGACCCACTCCGAGCTGCAGTCCCGCCGTGAGGCGGCCGTCAAGGCCCTGACCCAGGCGGACCTCGCGCCGGCCGTGGACCTCGTGGTGTGGGTCGAGGAGGGCCCGGACGGGCGCGTCGCCGTGGCGGCCAACCACCTCGGCCGGGTCCGCCTGCACCCCGACGGCCGCCACGAGGTGCTCGAGGGGGTCGACCCGGTGCCGGACGAGGACCCGATGGCCTTCCTGCCCTACGAGCGGGAGTGCGCGAACCCCTCGCCGACGGTGTCCACGGACAACGCCTACCCGTATGCCGCGGCGCGCATCCTGTCGCTCTTCGCCGACCCCACCCGCAGCCCCGACCTCGCGATCGTGCACACGCCGCGGCACTGGTTCCTCGACGAGGGCGGCCACGCCGGCGAGCACGGCTCGCTGGACGTCATCCAGTCCCGGGCGCCGCTGGTGCTGTCCGGTGCCGGCGTGCACCGCCTCGGCTACGTCCACGAGCACGCGCGGCTGGTCGACGTCGGGCCCACGCTCGCCGCCCTCGCGGGCGTCCCGCAGGACCGGCTGCACGACGCACACGGCGAGCCGCTCGACGGGGGCGTGCTCACGGCATACCTCCAGCCGCGCGCAGCGCGGACGGAGCAGCCGCTGGTGGTCGGCATGCTCTGGGACGGGGGCCACTGCGGCGAGCTGCTGGCGATGGCCGAGGCCGGCGAGCTGCCCGGCGTCGCACGGCTCATCGAGCGTGGCCTGGCGCTGCGCGGCGGGGCCGTGGCGCAGTTCCCGAGCATCACCCTCACCAACCACACCTCGATCCTCACCGGCCTCGGCCCGGGGCGGCACGGCGTGCTGGGCAACGTGTTCTACGACCGGGAGACGGGGGAGCGCGTCGTGCCCAACGACGCCTCCACCTGGCACCGCAGCGCCGAGTGGCTGCGCCCGGCGGTGCGCACGGTCTTCGAGATGGTCGCCGACGTGCTGCCCCCGCGGGAGACCCCGCGCACCGCGTGCGTCGACGAGCCGATCGAGCGGGGCGCCGACTACTCGACCATGGCGGTGATCCGGGCCAGCGGCAGCGGCAACGGCGCGGCCGGGCTGGGCGAGCTGCTGCCCGACCCGCACGGCTCCGGCCACGTGCACGACCGGGCGCACCTCGACGACGGCTACTACTCCTGGGCCACGCAGGTCGACGACGTGGGCCTGCAGCAGATGGTGCAGCTGTTCGCCAGCCGTGAGGTGGCCCCGACGCTGACGTGGTGGTCCAACGTGGTCACCGACGCCGGGCACCACGCCGGCGGGCCGCGCTCGGACATCGCCCGGGCCTCCCTGCGCGACGCCGACGCCCGGCTGCGCGCGTTCCTGGCACACCTCGACGACCTGGGCCTCACCGAGGAGGTGACCTTCGTGCTGACCGCCGACCACGGCTTCGAGGGGGCCGACCCCGCGGTGACGGGGTCGTGGCGGCAGGCGCTGGACGACCTCGGCTTCCCCTACCGCGACGAGGGTCCCGGCTTCGTCTACCTGATGGGCGAGGAGGGCCCGGACCACTCCTGACGCGTGAGCCGGTAGAGCACGTGCCGGCGCAGCGGGTGCCCGGCCGGCAGCGACGGGTGGTCGAAGTCCTCGGCCGGGTCGTGGCTCATGCCCAGCCGGGCCATCACGGCGCGGGAGCGGGCGTTGCCGACGGCGGTGAAGGAGACCACCTCGGTCAGCGCGAGGGTGCCGAACCCGACCCGCAGGGCGGTGCGGGCCGCCTCGGTGGCGTAGCCGTGGCCCCACGCGCTGCGGGCGAGCCGCCAGCCGACCTCGGTGCACGGGGTGAAGGAGGCCTGGAACGAGGGGTTGGCCAGCCCCGTGTAGCCGATGAACTCGCCCGTGGCCCTGACCTCCATCGCCCACAGGCCGTGGTCCTCGGCCTCGAGCCCGGCCTGCATCCGGTCGACGAAGGCGTCGGACTCGGTGCGCGTCAGGGTCGCCGGGAGGTACTCCATGACCTGCGGGTCGGCGTTGAGCGCGGCGAACGGCTCGCGGTCATCCTCGCGCCAGCCGCGCAGCAGCAGGCGCGGGGTGCGCTGGGCGGTCACCGTGGCCATCCCGGCACGGTACCGAGCCGGGGCCCCGTGTGCCGGGAGGGACGTCCCCGGGGGTATGCGCGGGTCGCGCACCCCGGGGAACGTCCCCCTGGGCGAGGTGATGGATGGGTCAGTGGTGGTGGCCCGCCGCGTGGCCGTCGGTGCGTGGGTCGGTCCCGTCGCCGCAGTGGGGGCCGACCGGCGGCAGCTCGCGGACGCCGGCCCGCGGCAGCCACCCGATCAGGGGTGCGCTCCCCAGGGTGCGCACCCGCACGTGACCGTCGGGGCGCACCGCGAGCACCGTGGCCTGGGTGCCCGGCGCCAGCCGCCGGCCGCCCAGCACCGGCGCGCAGGACGGCGCCGGCCCCAGCAGGTGCACGACGCCGCGCAGGTGGAAGTCGTCCACCCAGCCGCGGACGGTGGGGCCGTCGAGGGACTCCACCTCCTGCCACTGCCCGTCGGTGGCCACGACCCGGGCCAGGGTGCCGTCGGGCACGGAGGCCACGGTCTCCACGCCCTCGACCTCCCGTCTCAGGGCCACCGACGTCTGCGCGACCTCGCCGTGGTCGTCCCGCCCGCTGACGAGGACCAGCCGGCCGTCCCCGGCCGGCGCCTTGGGCCCCGGCGCGGAGGCCTGGGCGGCCGTCCCGCAGCCGCCCAGCAGCAGGGCCAGGGCGACCGGGGTCGCGACGGCCAGGACCGCGCCCGCGACCCCCGCCGCGCCGGTGGCGCGGCGGGGGTCGCGTGAGGTGACCGGCACGGCATACCTCAGGTGGTGCGATGTCCTCACGGGCACGTGGTCGGGTTCGGCGTGCCCTTGGTGACGTTGGCGGAGATGGTGTTGCACCAGGCGCCGCCGTCACCGCTGCGGTGGAACACCTTGTCGTACTGCGTCGAGCCCAGGCTCCAGCTGTAGGTGTCGTAGACGGTCTCGGTCCCGGCCGAGATCGACAGGAAGCGGGCCGACTCGGCGCCGGTGTTGTTGAGGTAGCTGCTGCCCACGTCCATGACGTAGCGGCCGCCGGCTGCGATCACCGTGCCGGTCGGGATGGCCTTGGGCGAGCCGCCCCCGCCGGCGGCGTCGTCGACGTAGTAGCCGCTGACGTCCACGCTGGCGGTGGTCGGGTTGTAAAGCTCGATCCACTCGTTGCCCGTCGAGGGGGCCATCAGGACCTCGTTGACCTTGACCTTCGTCGGGTCGCCGGTGGTGCCGCCGCCGGCGGAGTCGCCCGTCACGTAGGTCCGGGTGCCCCCGTCGTAGTCGACGGTGTAGCCGGCCCCGGTGTTGCTGGTCGCCAGGTGCACGGTGCCGTTGTGGTTGAGCGTGCCGCTGTAGTCGATCGCCGCGCCCGTGGTGTCCGTGGTGTCGCACGGGTCGTTGGCCAGGTAGATGTCGGCGCCGACGGAGCGGTAGTTGTTCAGCGTCGCGTTGCCGGGGTGGCCGTAGGAGTTCGCGCCGCAGGAGATGAAGGTCGTCCGCGGGGTGAGCGCCTGCAGGTAGGGCAGCGAGGAGGAGTGGGCCGAGCCGTGGTGGTTGGCCCGGACCGTGTCGACGTCGCCGATCTTGGGAGCGAGGCCGGCCTCGATGTTGTTGTAGGTGTAGCCGTTGGCGCTGGTGGAGTACTCTCCGTCGCTGTCACCGGCCGTCGCGTACTTGTACGGCCCGTAGGCGAAGCGCACCGCGATGGAGTAGTCGTTCTCGCTCGGCGGGGTGGCGTCCGCGTGGTGGTCGCCGCTGACCAGCGTGGTGCCGTCGGCCTGCTTGGTGCCGTAGGCGTTGGCGTTGAGGATCGTCCCGGTCGCGCCGCCGCCCATGTCGATCGTCGGCCACGGACCGGGGTTGGTCAGCCGCAGCACCTTGCCGTCGATGTTGGCGCGGTCGGCCTGCCCTGCCGGGCCGTAGAGCCAGCAGATCCAGCGCGTGGCGGTCGTCGAGGTGGTGCCGACGTTGTGCCACGCCGTCTCGTTCGCCGGGGCGGTCGAGGTCCCGACCTCGCAGGAGCCGTCGCCGTTGGCGTCGCTCCACACCCCTCCGTCGTGGTCGATCACCTGGCCGACCTCGAAGCCGAGGCCGCCGGAGGTCGTCGGCGTCAGCAGCTGGTAGATGCCGTTGCCGTAGGACTGGGTGTCGTTGGGGTTGCCCGAGTAGCCGATGTGGTCCAGGTGCTGGTGCGAGGCCATCACGTAGTCCAGGTGCACCGGGCCGGAGGCGATCCCGCAGATGCTGCGGATCTGGGCCGCGACCTTGGTGGCGTTGGTGCTGGTGCCGGTGGAGTTCCACGCGGTCTCGCCGAGGTCGATCAGCATCGTCTTGCCGGTCGGGCCGACGATGAGCTGGCTGTCGCCCTGCTCGACGTCGAACCAGTAGACGTTGAGCTCGCCCTGGCGCCACGTGCCAGAGGTCGAGCAGGACGGGGCGGCGGCCTCGGCGCTGGGGGCGAGCGCCGCCACCGAGGTGCTGATGAGGGCGGTCGCGAGCAGCGACAGGCCCAGACGGAGACGACTCATGGTCGCGCGGCTCCTTGGTGCGGAGGGAGGGTGGCCCGGTGGCCGCACGCATCGTGATGGACGAAGCGGTATGCCGGGACCCCGGCGACGGTCAATTTCCGGTACTTCCTCCAGATGTCATCCGCCGGTCCGGCTCCGCCGCCGCGCGTTCACCCGCCCGGGGTGGCGCCGGACATCCGGGGGCGGCCGGGGTGAGACTGGGGGGATGAGCGAGGACGACACGTCGATGGTCTGCGCCACCTGCGGCCGTATGCCGGAGGAGGAGTCCGCAGCGCGGCTCACCTGGGCGAGGGGCACCGAGAACGGGCGCGTGGTGTGGACGTGCGAGCGGTGCAGCCGCGAGCACCTGCGCAGCATCGAGGGCAAGCTCGACTCCGCCTGGTGGTGAGGGGCGGGCACCGCGACCCGGTCCGCGCCCCCTGGCGCGCGGCGCCACCCGGCCCGGCGCAGCGGTGGGGGTGTCAGGCGTCGCTGTCGTCGGGGGCGTCGCCGACGGGCGGCAGGTGCGCCTCGGGCATCCAGCGGTCGACCGTGGCCCGCCCGGCCACCTCGCCGTTGATCTGGCAGAGCACCCCGATCCCGCCGATCCACACGCGGTGGATGAGCAGGTAGGACGGGGGCAGGTTGAGCTTCATCCCCACGGTGAACTGCGGCCGGCGCGGGTCGTTGATGTGCTGGAACAGCCCGCGCAGCCACGGCCGGCTGAAGGTGAACGTGTCGGTCTCCAGCGGGGCGATGAACGGCTCGAGGTAGTCCAGCAGCGCCTGGGCGTCGATGTCGATGTCGGACTTGACGAAGCCGGCCTCGCGCAGGCCGCGCAGGACGCCCTCGGCGTCGCCGTCGAGGGCGTGGCAGAGCAGCTCGCCCATCTCCGGTGGCAGGCCGTCCGGCAGGCGGTTGACCGCCCCGAAGTCGATGATGCCGAGCCGGCCGTCGGGCAGCAGGCGGAAGTTGCCGGGGTGCGGGTCGGCGTGCAGCAGACCGGAGCGCTGCGGCCCGGCGAGCAGGAACTCCATGTAGAGCTGGGCGGCGGCGTCGCGCTGCTCCTGCGTGCCCTCGGCGATGATCCGCGAGAGCGGGACCCCCTCGATCCACTCGGAGACGATGACGTGCTCGGAGTGGAACAGCACGGCGGGGATGGCGTAGTCGGGGTCGTCCTTGAACGCCGCGGCGAACTGCGCCTGCGAGGCCGCCTCGAGGCTGTAGTCGAGCTCCTCGGAGACCCGGCGCTTGAGCTCGTCCATGATCGGCTTGATCTCCAGGCCGGGGATCCAGCCGCCGGCCACCCGGGCCACGCGGGCGACCTGGTTGAGGTCGCTGATCAGCGCGGGACCGGCGCCGGGGTACTGCACCTTGACGGCGACGGGGCGACCGTCCTTCCACACGCCGCGGTGGACCTGCCCGATCGAGGCGGCGGCGGCCGGGGTGTCCTCGAAGGACTCGAACCGGCTGCGCCAGCGTGGACCGATCTCCCTGGCGAGCACGCCGTGCACGACCGAGGTCGGCATCGGCGGGGCGGCGTCCTGCAGCCGGGTCAGGGTGGCGCGGTAGGGCTCGGCCAGCTCCTCGGGCATGGCCGCCTCGAAGATCGACAGCGCCTGGCCGAACTTCATCGCCCCGCCCTTGAGCTCGCCCAGGACCTTGAACAGCTGCTCGGCGGTGCGGGCCTGCACCTCGGCGGCGACCAGCTCCGCGGGCCGGCCACCGACCCGCTTGCCCAGGCCGATCGCCGTGCGTCCGGCGAAGCCGAGCGGCAGGGTGGCCAGCTTCGCCGTCCGCGTCACGGCCTTGCGGGGGAGTTCGCTCACCCGGCCATTGTCACCCGGCGACATCGGTGCCCGCCTCCGCCCCGCTCGAAGCGGCTTCCCGGGCCGCCCGGCAGGGGCAGCGGGGGTGGACCGGCCAGTGCCGGTGCACCAGCTGCGGCCACGGCAGGGACACCTCGAAGGAGAGCCCTTCCGGCGCCGGGGCGCCGTCCAGGTGGTGGTGGGCGACCATCGCGACGAGTCCGGCCGCCGTGGCGGTCAGCGCGGTGGCGGCCTCCACCGGCCGCGACCAGCCCACGGGCCGGGCCGGCGAGAGCTGGGCGAGCAGCCGGGGCCAGGCCGGGTCCCGGTCGGTGCGGTGCAGGTCGAGGCAGTGCAGGCAGGCGCCGTGCCCGGCGCGCACCAGCGGGCCGACGAGCACGCGCGTCCCCTGGGCGACCACGGGCAGATGCGGGATGCCGTGGCGCAGCCAGGGTGCGCCGGTGCCGGGGTCGAGGGCCCCCGAGGCCAGCAGCACCACGAGTCCCGGCGTCTCCCCGGTCGGGGCGCCCTGGCGCAGGTCGAGCTCTGCGGCGTCCAGCGCCGCGGCGCCCGTGTCCACCCGGCCCACCCCGGCGTGACGCAGCAGCCGGGCCAGCTCGGCGGCCAGGCTGCCGTCGCCGCCGACGAGCACGTGCTGGCGCTGGCGGGCGGCCAGGAGGGCGCAGCCGTCGCCGCTGGCCGGGCGCGTCGTGGCCAGGGCTTCGGCGTCGGCGGTGAGCTCCTCCCAGCGGGACCGGCTCCACGCCGTGAGGCAGGCGCGGTCGCTGGGGTGCTCCACGAGCAGGTCCGACGCCCGCAGGGCGTCGAGCAGGGCGGTCACCCGCGGAGGAGCGACGCCCTCGGCGGAGGCCACGGCATACAGGCCGTCGCGGTCCTGACTGCCGTCGAGGCGGTCCAGCAGCCGCACCTCGGGCTCGGTGAGGCCGTCGAGGACGGCGCCGCTCGCGAGGCCGAGCTGGACGGTGCCCGCGCCGCGGCGCAGCGGGCGGGCGTGGGGCTTCAGGCGCGGGTGCGGCACGGGTCCTCCGCGGGCTCGGGTCGGTCGACTGTCCCCCGACTGTGCCGATTCCAAACGGAAGGCAGTGGATGTTTCCACAAGCAAACGGCCGAAATGAGTACGCCTACCCAGGCGTGCACCCGGGCCCGGACGTGCCGGCGGGCGGGACCGAGCGTGTGCTCGTGGTCCCGCCCGCGGGCGAAGCTACCGGTTGGGGCGCTCAGGCCTTGCCGAGGATGCGGTTGAGGTTGGTGCCACAGACGGGGCACTTGCCCTTGGCCATGCGGCGGCCGTTCGTCTCGACGACGTTGCCCTCCGCCTCGCGCTTCTCCTTGCACTTGACGCAGTAGAACTCGCCCTTGTAGGTCTCGCCGGTCTCAGCCATTACTGATGTCTCCTTGTAAGTTCCTGGCCGCTCTGTACGGCGCCGGACTGCGGCCACACTAGACCAGCCTGAGCACGGAGTCCGGCATTGAGGGGTGTTTCCACGCACGGGAGGGCCCCTCACTACCCTTCGGCCATGAGCGAGCCGAGCTGGTGGGACAGCCCCTACGAGGACCTGCGGGTCGAGTGCCGGGAGGCCTCGGGACGCCGCATCGCCGTGATCACCTTCGACCTGCCGCAGCGGCGCAACTCCATGAGCGAGGCCATGACGGCCTCGTGGGTGCGCCTGATCGCGGCCCTGCGGGAGGACCCGGACCTCGCGGCCGTCGTCGTCACGGGGGAGGGGTCGGCGTTCAACGCCGGCGGTGACCTGTCGTGGATCGTCTCCGAGCCCGACGCCCAGGTGGCCGACCTGCGCCGGCGGATGCTGACCTTCTACCGCTCCTGGCTGTCGATCAAGACCCTCGAGGTGCCGGTGATCGCCGCGGTGAACGGGCACGCGATCGGGGCCGGCTTCGCGCTCGCGCTCGCCTGCGACGTCCGCTACGTCGCCGAGACCGCGCGCCTGGGGGTGCCCTTCACCTCCCTGGGCCTGCACCCCGGTATGGCGACCACCTGGTCCCTGCCCAACGTCGCCGGCGCCGCCGTGGCCCGCGACCTGCTGCTCACCGGGCGGATCGTCACCGGTGCCGAGGCGGTCGGCCTGGGCCTGGCCTCCCTGGCCGTGCCGGCCGAGGAGGTGCTCGGGCGTGCCCTCGAGGCCGCCGAGCGGGTCGCCGCGGCGGCTCCGGTGGCCACCCGGCTGACGGTGACGGCCCTGCGTGACGGCGGGCACGCCTCCTACGAGGACGCCCTGCAGTGGGAGGGGCTGGCCCAGGCGGTCACCCTGGCCACCGAGGACCTGCACGAGGGGATCGCGGCCGCCGCGGCCAAGCGCCCGCCGACGTTCCACGGCCGCTGACGCGCGTTCCGCGGCCTGGCGCGCGTTCCGCGGCCTGGCGCGCGTTCCGCGGCCTGGCGCGCGTTCCGCGGCCTGGCGCGCGTTCCGCGGCCTGGCGCGCGTTCCGCGGCCGCTGGCGCCCCGGCGGGGTACGGTGGGGGCGCCTCCCGCCGGCTCCCGGCGGGTGGACATGCAGTGACGTTTGCCGCGAGTGCTGCCGTTTTCCGGCCGGCGTGACTTATGTTCGGATCATGGGGAGCAGTGAGGTGGAGGTGCGGCGGAGCCGACGACGTCGGCGCACCGTCAGTGCCTACCGTGAGGACGGGCGCACCGTCGTGCTGATCCCTGCCCGCTTCAGCGCCGCCGAGGAGCGCAAGTGGGTCGCCACGATGCTCGGCCGGCTCGACGCCGGCGACCGTCGCCGCAGCCCCAACGACGAGGAGCTGGCGCGCCGCGCGACCGACCTCGCCCAGCGCTACCTCGGCGGGCTGCCTAAGCCGTCCAGCATCACCTGGGTGGCCAACCAGAACAGCCGTTGGGGCTCGTGCACCCCGGCCGACGGGACGATCCGCATCTCCACGCGGCTCAAGGGCATGCCCTCGTGGGTGCTGGACTACGTGATCCTGCACGAGCTGGCCCACCTGCTGCAGCCCGGCCACGGCCGGGAGTTCTGGGCGATGCTCAAGGCCTACCCGCGCACCGACCGCGCCCGCGGCTACCTCGAGGGCGTCGCCGCCGCGGCCGGGCTGACCCTGGCCGTCGACGACGACGTCGAGCCCAGCGTCAGCTGACCGCCAGCGTCGCGCGAGCCGCGGCGATCAAGCGGGGGATCTCCACGCCCGCGTCGGCCGGCAGCGCGTCCACCGGCCACCAGCGCACGTCGAGGCTCTCCTCGCTCACCTCGTGGGTGTCGTCGCGCTCGGCGACGGCGGCGAAGCGCAGGTCCAGGTGCTCCCGGCAGCGCCCGAAGCTGCCGACCAGCGCGTGCCGGTCGAGGTCGACCAGGCCGGGGTGCACCCGGAGGTCGGGCAGCCCCGACTCCTCACGGGCCTCCCGGGTGGCCGCGGCCAGCACGTCGGCGTCGCCCGGCTCGTAGTGGCCGCCGAACTGGAACCACTGGCGCGCCTTGCGGTGCAGCGTGAGCAGGACGTGGGTGCCGGACGGGTCCAGGACGAGGCAGCTCGCGGTCAGGTGGGCCGGCGGGCCCTGCTTGGCCATGGCGTCCGGGTGGGCGCGCAGGTGCGCGAGGAAGTCCTCGCGCTGCCGGTCCTGCTCGGCCGACGGGGCGGTCCAGGCCGTCAGCAGGGCGGTCGCGTCCTCGTGGAGCCGCCGGTATGCCGGGTCCGGGCCGCCGCTCACGCGTCCCCTCCGGTGGCCCCACCTGCGGGGCCGCCGGGCTCGCCCTTGCCGTCGGCCTGTCCCTCGCGCAGCATCGCCTCGAGGGCGGCGTCGAGGTCGTCACCCTCGCCTTGGGCGGTGGAGCGCTCGACGTAACCGAGCGGGTCGTCCAGGTCGGCGGCGGTGGGGGCGACGTCGGGGTGGGCCCAGGCGCCGTCGCGGGCGCTGACGCCCCCTCTGGCCTCCAGGGCGGCCCAGAGGTTGGCGGCGTCACGCAACCGGCGCGGGCGCAGCTCGAGGCCGACCAGCTGGCTGAACAGGCGCTCGGCCGGGCCGCCGGAGGCCCGGCGCCGGCGCACCGACTCCACGAGCGCGTCGGCGTGCGGCAGGTGGGCCTTGGTCGCCTGCTCGGTGACCACGTCGACCCAGCCCTCGACGAGGGCGAGGTAGGTCTCCAGGCGGGTCAGCGCGGCCTGCTGGGCGGCGCTGGGCTCCGGGGAGAACAGCTTCGACCCGAGGGCCTGCTGCATCGCCTCGGGGTCGGAGGGGTCGAGCTGCTGCATGGCCTCCTCGATGCCGGCCATGTCGAAGCTGATGTCCCGGGCGTAGGCCTGGACGGCCTCGACCAGCTGGGAGGCCAGCCAGGGGACCTCGGCGAACAGGCGCATCCGGGCGGCCTCGCGGACCGCGAGGTAGAGGCGCACCTCGCCCTCGTCGACCTCGAGCCCCTCGGCGAACGCGGTGACGTTGGCGGGCAGCAGGGCGATGGCGGTGCCGCCCACCAGGGGCAGGCCGACCTCGGTGCCGGTGAGCAGGTCACCGGCGAGCGCGCCGATGGCCTGGCCGGCCTGGGCGCTGAACATCGAGCTGCTCATGCGGGTGAGCATCGGCTCCATCTGGCCGAGCATCGCGGAGGGGTCGACGCCCGGCGGCAGGCCCGGGATCGCGCCACCGGGCTCACCGGCCTCGCCGAGCTGGCTGCGCATGGCGGTGACGATCGCGGTGTTGACGCCGGAGGCGACGGGCTCGACCAGGCGCTGCCACACCGGCATGGTCTGCTCGACCCACTCGGCGCGGCTCCACGCCCGCGGCGTCATGCTCGTGGCGGCGAAGTCGGTCACCGGGTCCAGCCACAGCTCGGCCACCGACGTGGCCTCCTCGACGTGGCGGCGGGCGACGTCACCGACGCTGGAGTCGCCGGCGGCGGCAACGGTCTGGCGCGCCACCTGGGTGGCCAGCGCGGCGTCGAACGGGGCGGAGGGGTCCCCGGAGAACATGGCCTTCACCTGAGCGGTGAGCATGCCCATGGCGGCGGGGTCGAGCTTGTCGATTCCCATCGCGGACAGGGCCTGCTGCAGCTGCGGGTTGTCCGGGTCGGAGAGGAACGACTGGAGCATCTGCTCCAGGTCCGGCTCGGGGCCCTGGGGCTCCTCGGGATCGGGCTCGTGGTGCGGGACAGGGGGATTGGACACGCGGGGCTCCTTGGCCTCCTGAGAGGATGTGCTTCCCTCAGATAACCATGCGGAGGCCACAGTGAGTTCCCCCCGGGGCAGGGTTCGCTCTCGGCGCAAGGCGTTGACCGTGGCGGTGGCCGGTGCGGCCTCCCCGGTCGGCGAGCGCATCGTGCACGCCTTCACGGCAGGGCCGGAGGGGCAGTCCTCACCCTTCGGCAAGGTGGTCGCGCTGGATGCCGAGCGCGGGGCCGCCGACGCCCACTGGCGCCTCGTCGACCTGGTCTCACCCGCCCTGGCCAAGGCCCTGCGCGGTGTCGACGCGGTCGTGCACGTGGCGGCGAGCACCGACCTGGCCGCCGACCTGGCCGTCAGCGCCCGGACCCGGCGCGAGCGGGTCGTGCTGCAGGTGCAGACCCTGGTCACCGCGGCCGCGGCGGCCGGCGTCTCCCACCTGGTGGTCGTGACCAGCGCGATGAGCTACGGCGCCTCGCCGGACAACCCCGTGCCGCTGCCGGAGGACGCCCCGCTGACGGCGCAGCCGGACGAGGGACTCGTGGGCGACCTGCTGGCCGTCGAGCACCTGCTGGAGAAGGCGCGGGCCGTCCACCCCGGCCTGACGGTCACGGTCGTGCGCCCGGCTGCCCTGGTGGGCTCGGGGGTCGACACCGTGCTGACCCGGCACTTCGAGGCGCCCCGGCTGCTGACCGTCAAGAGCGGCCGTCCGGCCTGGCAGTTCTGCCACGTGGAGGACCTCGCCCGGGCGCTGGCCGTCGTCGTGGAGCAGGGCCTGGGGCCGGTGGTGACGGTGGCCTCGGAGGGCACCCTGACGCAGGAGGAGGTCGAGCGCGTTTCGGGCATGCGGCGGGTCGAGCTCAGCGACGCCGTCGCGCTCGGCACCGCCGAGCGGCTGCACCGGGTGGGGGTGCTGCCCACACCTGCGACCGACCTGGCGTTCGCCATCTACCCTTGGGCGGTCTCCTCGGCAACGCTGGTCGCGGCGGGCTGGCGACCCCAGCACGACAACGAGAGCTGCCTCGCCGAGCTGGTGCACAGCATCAGGGGGCATCATGCGGTGGCGGCGCGGCGGATCGACCGCAAGGACGCCGCCCTCGGGGCAGCAAGTGCCGCGGTCGCCCTCGTGGGGACCGCGGCGATCATGCGACGTCGACGTCGCAAGGGAGGTGGAGCATGAGCACGGTCAGTGGCGGGTCGCTCGGTGCGACGGTCACGCTGGCGGACGTCCGGGAGCAGGCGCTCTCGGTCGACGAGGCGCTCGCAGCGGTGCGGCACCCGCAGGCCGGGGGCATCGCCACCTTCGTCGGCGTGGTGCGCAAGCACGACCACGGCCACGACGTGCAGGCGCTCGACTACTCCGCCCATCCCACCGCGGCCGAGGTGCTGCACCGGGTGGCCGAGGACGTCGCCGGCCGCCACCAGGTCATCCGGGTGGCCGCCGTGCACCGCACCGGGCACCTGGTCGTCGGGGACCTGGCGGTCGTGGTGGCCGTCAGCGCCGCCCACCGGGGTGCAGCCCTGGAGGCCTGCCGCGACCTCATCGACACGCTGAAGGCCACCGTGCCGATCTGGAAGCACCAGCTGTTCTCCGACGGCGCGGACGAGTGGGTCGGCCTGCCGTGAGCGCGGGCCCGACCTCCGAAGCCATGACCACCAGCCCCCCGCAGGGACCGCCCCCCGCCCACACCGGCATCAGCCGGCGCACCGCCGCCTGGCTGGTCGCGGTGTTCTTCGTGGTGGTCCTGGGCGCCGTGGCCAGCCTGGTCCACCTGCCCTACGCCATCCTCAAGCCGGGACCGGCCTTCAACACCCTCGGCCGGGCCACCGACGGCAAGGACCTCATCTCCGTCCGCGACCACGGCACCTACCCGACGACCGGGTCACTGGACTTCACGACGGTCTCCGTCTACGGCGGTCCGGGCAACCCGGTCAACGTGTGGGACGTGCTCGTCGGCTGGCTCGACGGCAGCAGCACCGTCCTCCCGGAGGACCTGCTCTTCCCCAAGGGGCAGACCAGCAAGCAGATCGAGTCCCAGAACCTCGCCGACATGACCGACTCCCAGCAGGTGGCCGTTGCCGTGGCGCTGCGCCACCTCGGCCTGACCGTGCCGCAGGTCGTCGGCGTGGCCCAGGTGCAGCCCGGTGCCCCGGCAGCCAGGCTGCTCAAGCCCGGGGACAAGCTGCTCACGGTCGACGGCGTCACCGTCGGCGACGGCGACGCGATCCGGACCGCCATCCAGAAGCACAAGCCGGGGGAGAGCGTGGCCCTGACGGTGCGCCGGGGCAGCAGCGTGCTCAACCTCGACGTGCCCACCAAGGCCGCCGGGGGCCGGACGGTGCTCGGCATCGTCCTGCAGACCACCTTCGACCTGCCGGTCAACGTGGTCATCGACGCTGGTGACGTGGGCGGCCCCTCGGCCGGGATGATGTTCTCCCTCGGGGTGTTCGACAAGCTCAGCCCCGGTGCCCTGACGGGTGGGCAGCAGATCGCCGGTACCGGCACGCTCGCCCCCGACGGCCAGGTCGGCCCCATCGGCGGCATCGCGCAGAAGATGGTGGGCGCGCGCCGCGACGGCGCCCGCTACTTCCTCGCCCCGGCCGACAACTGCAACGAGGTCGTGGGGCACATCCCCGACGGGCTGTCGGTGGTCAAGGTCGCCACCTTCGACCAGGCCAAGGCCGCCGTCGAGGCGATCGCCGCCCGGCAGACCTCGGCCCTGCCCCGCTGCACCGCCGCGGCCGGCCACTGAGGCTGACGCGGCCCGAGGGCCGCAGCAGGTATGCCGTGCCACGGGTGCCGTGGCACGGCATACCTGCTGGTGGGGCTCAGTCCTCCAGCGAGGCCGCGAGGGCCTGGACCAGGCCCGGCGCGATGTCCGAGCCCATGGCGACCTTGTCGTCGGTGTCGTGCTCGCGCTGGCGCAGCAGGCAGGTGGACTCCCCGTCGCGCAGCACCGCGACGAGCAGGCGCACGTCCTTGCGGTCGGGGTGGGCGGCCAGCGACTCGGTGGCCTGCTCGGGGTTGTCCGGCAGCTCGCGCTCGGCCTCCGGCGGCACGACGATGCGCTCCACGGCCAGGGCCACCCCGTCGACCTCCTGCGGCCAGGCCAGCCGGCCCAGCAGCGACTCCAGCGAGGAGGTCGGCGGCAGGTTCTCCTGCTCGATGGCGGTGAACGCCTCGGCGTCGTCGCCCTCGGGCACCTGGCCCCGCAGCTGCGGCTCGCGTGCGAGCAGGTCCTGGGTGCGCACGAGCGCGAACAGGCGCGGCGGCTGGTCCCAGCCGGCGGAGGCGACGTGGCGCTCCGTCTCCACGGCCGAGGTCACGAGCGGGCTGAACACCGGTTGGAAGGGGCTGGTCACGCCACCATCGTCGCGCATGGACGAACGGCCCGGGAACCGCGGGGGCCGTGAGTAAGTTGGACCCATGACGGGCATGCGTGTTCGGGCGCGGCCGCGGGCGAGATGGGCGTGCTGGTGAGTCATCGAGAGTGGTTCGACCGTGGGGACCAGGGCGGCCAGGGGGGCGCCGGTCGCTCGGCGCCGCAGTTCCGGGTGCGCCGGCCCGGGCCGTTGGGCCCGACCCTGGCGATCTTGGTCGCCCTCGTCATCCTGGTGGTGCTGGCCGCCCAGCTGTGGACCGAGGTGCTGTGGTTCGACAGCGTCGGCTTCGAGCGGGTGTTCACCACCGAGCTGACCACCAAGATCCTGCTCTTCGCCGGCGGCGGCCTGGTCACCGCCGGGCTGGTGGCCTCGAGCCTGGTCATCGCCTACCGCACGCGGCCGGTCTACGCCCCGGTGTCCCCGGAGCAGCAGAACCTCGACCACTACCGCGAGATGCTCGACCCCGTGCGCCGCCTGGGCACCATCGGGATCCCGATCGTGCTGGGCCTGTTCGCCGGGTCCGCGGCGGCCTCGCAGTGGCAGACCTGGCTGCTGTGGGCCAACCGGGTGCCGTTCGGCAAGAAGGACGCCCAGTTCGGCCTCGACATCGGCTTCTTCGTCTTCACCCTGCCCTGGCTGCGGTTCCTCATCGGCTTCCTCACCATGGCGCTGCTGCTGGCCACCCTGGCGGCTGCGCTGACCCACTACGTCTACGGCGGGCTGCGCCTCCAGGGCCGCGGGGAGCGCACCACCACGGCGGCGCGGGTCCACCTGTCCCTGCTGCTGGCCGCGCTGGTGCTGCTGCGCGCCGGCAGCTACTGGCTGGACCGCTACTCCCTCACGACCGAGGACTCCCGGCTGATCACCGGCATCACCTACACCGACGCCCACGCCGTCATGCCGACCAAGGCGATCCTGGCCGTGGCGGCGGTGATGTGCGCGGCGCTGTTCGTCGCGACGATCTGGACCAAGTCGTGGCGGCTGCCGGTGGTCGGCGTCGGCCTGCTGGTCGTGTGCGCCGTCGTCGTCGGCGGCATCTACCCGGCGCTGGTGCAGAGCCTGAAGGTCAAGCCCTCGGAGAAGTCGCTCGAGGCGCCCTACATCGGCCGCAACATCACGGCGACGCGCGACGCCTACGGGCTGACGCGGGCCCAGGTGCAGCCCTACAAGGCCGAGACCACCGTGTCCCAGGGGCAGCTGCGCAACGACGCCGACACCATCCCCGGCATCCGCCTGGTCGACCCGGCGCTGGTGTCGCCGACGTTCAAGCAGCTCCAGGCGGTCAAGTCCTACTACCAGTTCCCGGACGCCCTGGACGTGGACCGCTACACCGTCAACGGCAAGCTCAGCGACACCGTCATCGCGGTGCGCGAGCTCGACATCGCCGGCGTCCCGGACTCCCAGCGCAACTGGGTCAACGACCACACGGTCTACACGCACGGGTTCGGCCTCGTCGCCGCCTACGGCAACAAGCGCGGCGACGACGGGCAGCCGGTGTTCTACCAGCAGAACATCCCGCCGGTCGGCGCCCTCGGTTCGTTCGAGCCGCGGGTCTACTTCGGGGAGTCCAGCCCCGACTACTCGATCGTCGGCGGCCCGGCGGGTGGCCCCAAGCGCGAGCTGGACTACCCCGACTCCAGCGCCACCGGCCAGCAGAACAACACCTACAACGGCACCGGTGGCGTCTCGATCGGCTCGTTCCTGCGGCAGGCGGCCTACGCCATCAAGTACCGCGAGCTGAAGATCATGCTCTCGGACACGGTCAACGGCCAGTCCCGCCTGCTCGACGACCGCACGCCGCGCGAGCGGGTGCAGAAGGTCGCGCCGTGGCTGACCCTGGACGGCAACCCCTACCCGGCGGTGATCAACGGCCGGATCCAGTGGATCGTCGACGGCTACACGACGACCAACGCCTACCCGTACTCCCGGCTCCAGTCGATCGACAACGCCACGTCCGACTCGCTGACCCAGCGCTCGACCAGCGTCGCCGCGCTGGACCAGGGCCAGGTCAACTACATCCGCAACTCGGTCAAGGCGACCGTCGACGCGTTCGACGGCAGCGTCCATCTCTACGCGTGGGACGACCAGGACCCGCTGCTCAAGGCCTGGTCGAAGGCCTTCCCCGGCACGGTCGAGCCGTTGTCGCACATCAGCGGCGCGCTGATGGCGCACCTGCGCTACCCCGAGGACCTGTTCAAGGTCCAGCGCCTGATGCTGGCCCGCTACCACGTCACCGACGCGGGCGCGTTCTACGGCGGCCAGGACTTCTGGCGGGTGCCCAGCGACCCCACCCAGGAGCAGCGCACGGTCGACCAGCCGCCGTACTACCTCAGCGTGACGATGCCCGGGCAGCCCGCGCCGGCCTTCTCCCTGACGACGACCTTCATGCCGCAGGGTGACCGGCAGGTGCTCGCCGGGTTCATGGCGGTGGACTCCGACGCCGGCAGCAGCACCGGCCAGCGGCGCCCGGACTACGGGGCGATGCGCCTTCTGGAGCTGCCCCGCGACACCACGGTGCGCGGTCCGGGCCAGATCCAGAACGACATCGAGTCCTCCAACATCGGCTCGCCCCGCTTCACCCAGACCCTGTCGCAGTTCCTGTCGCTGAACCGTCAGGGAGGCTCGCACGTCGACCTGGGCAACCTGCTGACCCTGCCGGTCGGCGGCGGGCTCCTCTACGTCGAGCCGGTCTACGTGAGCGCGACGACGGGCTCGTCCTACCCGCTGTCGCGGGTGGTGGTGGTCGCCTTCGGTGACAAGCTGGCCTGGTCGGACACCCTGACGGGCGCCCTCGACGGCCTCTTCGGTGGCAACGCGGGAGCGGTCGCGGGCGACGCCGGCTCCGGTGGCAACACCACCGGCAGCACCGGCGGCACCGGCGGCACCGGCACGACCGGGGGCAACGGGTCGAGCACCGAGCTGTCCAAGGCCCTCGCGGACGCGCAGAGGGCGTATGCCGCGGGCCAGGACGCGCTCAAGAAGGGCGACTTCGCGGCCTACGGGCAGGCGCAGAAGCAGCTCCAGGACGCGATCGCCCGCGCCGTCGCGGCGCAGCCCAAGGGCGGGTCGGCGACGATCAGCCCGACCCCGTCGGCCTCGCCGAGTGCCTCGCCGTCGGCGTCACCCTCGGCCAGCCCGTCGGCCTCAGCGACGGCAGCCCCGTAGGCCGGACCGGAGGCGATTTGCCCCTTCGCCGTCCACTCGCGTAGTGTTCACATCACCGACGCGGGGTGGAGCAGCTCGGTAGCTCGCCGGGCTCATAACCCGGAGGTCGCAGGTTCAAATCCTGCCCCCGCTACCAACGCGTCAACGACGAAGGCCCGGACCATAAGGTCCGGGCCTTCGTCGTTGTCCGGGCGGGCCGTCCGCTTCCGGTCTGCCTGAACGGGGCGGACCATGTAAGGAAGGGGGGAGGAGCAGGACGAGCCATGACGCAGTCGTCGGACACTGTCATTCGTGACGCCAGACCCGGCACGGATGACGACGCGGTCGTCGGGCTGATGACCGACTACCTGACGTGGGCGCACCGGCGGCTCGCCACCGAGCTCGGGGTCGACGAACCGCCGGCGGACCCGACCGCGATCCGGGATCACCTCGACGACTTCCGGCCACCAGCCGGGCGGTTGCTGCTGGCCGAGTGCGAGGGCGAGCCGGCCGGCGTGGGTGCCCTCCGGATGCTCGGCGAGGACGTCGCCGAGATCAAACGGATGTATATCTCGCCAGACCGGCGCGAGCGACACCTGGGCTCGGCGATCCTGGATCGGCTGCTGGAGGAGGCGCGGACGCGCAACTCTCGTGTGGTTCGTCTCGACACCTGTCGGTTCATGACAGACGCGCAACGCCTGTACCGGTCACGCGGCTTCATCGAGCGACCGCCGTACGAGGGGACCGAGATCCCTGAACGGCTCCGGCAGCACTGGATCTTCTTCGAGCGCGAGATGTCGCTGCCCAGCCTCCGGGGCTCGTGAGCGGTCCACGCTGCTCCGTGCTGAGCGCCCTCCGGTCTGCGGCCACACGCGAGGCGTCGCGGGTTCCTGCGCGGCTCAAGCCCCACGAGTCGCCGACAGAATCACCGAACAGGTCTGAGGTGGCGTCAGGGCGCCGTTGTAGATCGTCAACGTGGCCAGGTCACGGAAGGAGTGGTGCTCGATGAGATGGCGGTTCACATCGCTGTCGACCACCTGAGCCCGGCGGGGATCGCTGTCGTCGAGCCGCGAGACCAGCGTGTCGATGCATTCCTCCGGATCGGCCGCCGGCAGGAGGAGCACCACGTGCCGGAAGGGCGCGAGGACGGACCTGGCCCGTTCGAAGTGGGCCACCTCCTCATAGACGACGTGGCCCGCGCCAAGGTCGAAGACGTAAGGACGGTCGGAGTGCTCAGCCACGACCCGTTCCAGGGCGTGGATCTCGAATGGCTTCCAGTACTGGTACCGGGCGAGGAACCCGCCCTGTTCTGCCCTCCGTGCGTCCTCGGCAGGGTCGTAGCCGATCTCCAGGTAGTACCTGCGGGCGACCTGGTCCACATCCACGGTCGGCCACCCGAGCGCCTCGCCGAGCAGTGCGGCGACCGTGGACTTCCCCGCGTTGATCGGGCCGATCAGCACGATGTCTTCCCGGTGTCTTCCCGCCATGTCTCATGGTGCCCCCCACGACGCGCCAGCGGTGAGGGGCGGCCCTCGGTGAGGGTCCGCGCATACCGGTGCTCAGAGTCCCGCCACCTGCAATTCTTGATGCATTCAAGAACGGGGAGGATACTGCTCAGGGTGTCCCCGAGCCCGGAGCTGGAGCGTGTGCTGCGCGAGGCCGCGCTGCGCGTGACCCGTCCCCGGGTCGCGGTGCTCACCGCCGTGCACGCCCACCCGCACGCCGACACCGACTCGATCATCGGCGTCGTCCGTCGGGAGCTCCCCACGGTGTCCCACCAGGCCGTCTACGACGTGCTGCGGGCGCTGACCGCAGCACGGCTGGTGCGGCGCATCCAGCCGGCCGGCTCGGTGGCTCGCTACGAGGCGCGGGTCGGGGACAACCACCACCACGTGGTCTGCCGGGTGTGTGGTGCGATTGCCGACGTCGACTGCGCCGTCGGTGAGGCTCCGTGCCTGACGGCGTCCGACGACCAGCAGTTCTCGATCGACGAGGCCGAGATCACCTACTGGGGCGTGTGTCCCGAGTGTGTCGCGGGACCGGCAACCAGTGGACCGAACGAGACATCAAGACAGGAGAAGTACCGACGTGTCTGATCACGGCAGTGAGAGTGAAAACCCGGTCATCCCTTCCCCCACCCCGCAGTCGGGTCGGCCCCGGAGCAACCGGGACTGGTGGCCGAACCAGCTGAACCTGCAGGTCCTCCACCAGCACTCGTCCCAGGCCAACCCGATGGGCGAGGACTTCGACTATGCGGCCGAGTTCGCCACCCTCGACGTCGACGCGGTGAAGCAGGACGTCGTCGAGGTGATGAGGACGTCGCAGGACTGGTGGCCGGCCGACTTCGGCCACTACGGCCCGCTCTTCATCCGGCTGAGCTGGCACGCCGCCGGCACCTACCGCATCGAGGACGGCCGGGGCGGCGCCGGTGACGGCTCCCAGCGCTTCGCCCCGCTGAACAGCTGGCCCGACAACGCGAACCTGGACAAGGCACGCCGCCTGCTGTGGCCGGTCAAGCAGAAGTACGGCCGCAAGATCTCCTGGGCCGACCTGCTCGTCCTGGCCGGCAACGTCGCGCTCGAGGACATGGGCTTCAAGACCTTCGGCTTCGGCTTCGGCCGCGAGGACATCTGGCAGCCCGAGGAGATCTTCTGGGGCGGGGAGGACACCTGGCTGGGCGACGAGCGCTACAGCGGCGACCGCGAGCTGGCCAACCCGCTCGGCGCGGTCCAGATGGGCCTGATCTACGTCAACCCCGAGGGCCCCAACGGCAAGCCGGACCCGCTGGCCGCCGCCCGGGACATCCGCGAGACGTTCCGCCGGATGGCGATGAACGACGAGGAGACCGTGGCCCTCATCGCCGGTGGCCACAGCTTCGGCAAGACCCACGGCGCGGCCAGCGCCGAGTATGTCGGCCGGGAGCCTGAGGGTGCCCCGCTGGAGGAGCAGGGGCTGGGCTGGAAGAACACCTACGGCAGCGGCAAGGGCGGTGACTCCATCACCTCCGGCCTCGAGGTGACCTGGACCAGCACCCCGACCAGGTGGGGCCACGGCTTCTTCCAGAACCTCTTCGGCCACGAGTGGGAGCTCGAGGAGAGCCCGGCCGGCGCCAAGCAGTGGGTCGCCAAGGACGCCGAGGCCGACGTGCCCGACGCCCACGACCCGTCGCGCAAGCGCAAGCCGACGATGCTGACCACCGACCTGGCGCTGCGCTTCGACCCGGCCTACGAGAAGGTCTCGCGCCGCTTCCTGGAGGACCCCGAGGCGTTCGCGCTGGCGTTCGCCAAGGCCTGGTACAAGCTGCTGCACCGCGACATGGGCCCGGTCCAGCGCTACCTCGGCCCGTGGGTGCCCGAGGCGCAGCTGTGGCAGGACCCGATCCCCGCCGTCGACCACGAGCTGGTCAACGACGAGGACGTCGCGTCGCTGAAGGAGGCCATCCTCGGCACCGGCCTGCCGGTCAGCCAGCTGGTCGCCACGGCCTGGGCGTCCGCGGCGAGCTTCCGCGGCACCGACATGCGCGGTGGCGCCAACGGCGCGCGGATCCGCCTGGAGCCGCAGCGCAGCTGGGCCTCCAACGCCGACGTGGCCCCGGTCCTGGAGCAGCTCGCGCGGGTCCAGCAGGACTTCAACGCGGGCGACTCCGGTCGCAAGGTCTCGCTGGCCGACCTGATCGTCCTCGGTGGTGTCGCCGCGATCGAGAAGGCGGCCCGGGATGCCGGGGTCGACGTGCAGGTCCCGTTCACCCCGGGCCGCACCGACGCCTCGCAGGAGCAGACCGACGTCGAGGCGTTCACCGTGCTCGAGCCGCGGGCCGACGGGTTCCGCAACTACCTGCGCGAGGGCGAGAAGCTCTCGCCGGAGGTGCTGCTGCTCGACAAGGCCAACCTGCTGACGCTGACGGCGCCCGAGATGACGGTGCTCGTCGGTGGCCTGCGGGCGCTGGGTGCCAACACCGGGGGCTCGACCGCCGGGGTCCTGACCGAGCGCCCCGGCGCGTTGACGAACGACTTCTTCGTCAACCTGCTCGACATGCGCACGGAGTGGAAGGCGTCCGCCCAGTCCGAGCACGTCTACGAGGGCCGGGACCGCGCCAGCGGTGAGCTCAGGTGGACCGGCACGGCGGTCGACCTCGTCTTCGGCTCCAACTCCGAGCTCCGGGCACTCGCGGAGGTCTACGCGGCCGACGACGCCCGGGAGAAGTTCGTCCGCGACTTCGTGCGGGCGTGGGACAAGGTCATGACCCTGGACCGGTTCGACCTCGCCTGAGGCGCCAGGAGGCCCCGGTCACGTCGGACGTGACCGGGGCCTTCGTCGTGCCGGGAGCCCGCCACGACGACCCCTCGCGGACGCCCGGTGCGCGGGTCAGCGTCCGGCCGCCCCCGGCGAGCGACCGTCGTTGGACGCGACGAGGACGTAGTCGGTGAACACCACCGGCCCGCCGACGAGCTCGGGGCCGTAGACGGCCTCGAACCGGCGCACCGCCTCGGAGCTGCCGTGCGCGGCCTGGGCCGCCTCGTCGGCGAACTCGAAGAGGTGCACGAACCGGGTCGGGTCGTCCTGCTGCTGCCACGCGGCATACAGCCTGCTGCCCGGCTCGTGCTGCTGCACGTGCCCGACGAACTCCACGATGGCTGCCGTGACCTTCTCCACGGCCTGGGGCCGCACCTGGTAGTGGGCGGTCTGGAAGATGGGCATGTCGGCCTCCCTGTCCCGCCGGCCGGCTCGCCCGGCGCGTCCGGTGCCGGCGCGGGCGTCGTGCACCATCGTCCGGCGCCGCAGCGGGGGAGGGAAGCCTCCCGGTGGGCCGTCGTCCTCGGCACCGGTGCCGGTCGCAGTAGCGTGGGCCGCACCGCGGCTGCCGCGCGCGGGGGACGTCGAGGCGGGGCCCCCGCCCGGCCGCGCTGCGAGGAGTGACATGGGACAGGTCGACACCGCCGGGCACGACCTGCGGGGGCAGCTGCTGGGCCGCCTGGCCGACGAGGTGGCGGCCCTGGCCGGCGACCCGTTCGTGCGGGTCGCGGTCGACGGCATGGACGGGGCCGGCAAGACCGTCCTCGCCGACGAGCTCGCCGCGCTGCTGCGGCGACGGGGCCGGGAGGTGGTCCGGGCCTCGGTCGACGGCTTCCACCACCCGCGGACCGTGCGCTACCACCGGGGGAGGACCAGCCCGGAGGGGTTCTACCGCGACTCCTACGACCTGGAGCGGCTGGAGACCGAGCTGCTGGAACCCTTCGGGCCCGGCGGCCACGGCCGTCACCGGACCCGCGTCTTCGACGTGGCGACGGACCGGCCGGACCTGGCCCCCGAGGCGACTGCCGCACCGGGCAGCGTCCTCGTGCTGGACGGCATCTTCCTGCACCGGCCGGGGCTCGCCGGGCACTGGAGCTGGTCGGTGTGGCTCGAGGTGGACCGCGCTGAGTCCCTCGCGCGCTGCGTCGCCCGGGACGGCACCGGGTCGCCCGACCCGGCGGCGGAGGCCAACCGCCGCTACGTCGAGGGCCAGCTGCTCTACCTTGCCGAGGCGGCGCCGCAGGAGCAGGCGACGCGCGTGGTCGACAACACCGTGCTCGGCGCGCCCCGCCTGCTGCGCTGAGGCCCGGCTGAGGCCGGCCGCCGCGGCCGTGATTGGCTCGTCAGGGTGCCGTCGGCACCACTGACCGACCACCCGGGCCGGCACCCAGGGGTGCCGGCCAGACGCCGGAGGTATGCCGTGCCCGTCACCTCACTGGACCCCTCGACCACCGCCCTCGTCCTGGTGGACCTGCAGCAGGGCATCGTCGGGCTGCCGGTCGCGCCGCACCCGGCCGGGCACGTGGTGGCCAACTCGGCCCGGCTTGCGGAGGCGTTCCGGGTGGCGGCCGCCCCGGTGATCACAGTCCGGGTGGCGCCGAGCCCGGATGGGGGAGACACGCTCGCGACCCTCGTCGACGAGGCGCGCCCGGCCCGCCGGCCCGCGCCGGGCTGGGCGGACATCGTCCCGGAGATCCGCCGGGACTCCGACCTCGTGGTGACCAAGAAGCAGTGGGGTGCCTTCTACGGCACCGACCTGGACCTCCAGCTGCGCCGGCGCGGCATCGACACGGTCGTCCTGGGCGGCATCGCGACGAACATGGGGGTGGAGTCCACGGCCCGGGCGGCCCACGAGCACGGCTACCACGTGGTGCTCGTCGAGGACGCGATGAGCGGTCTGTCGGCCGAGGACCACGCTTTCGCGGTGACGCGGATCTTCCCCCGCCTCGGGCGGGTCACGGACACACAGGAGGCGCTCGGCGCGCTGGCGGTGCCGGTCGGGGACTGACCGGCGACCGCTCCGGGCGGCCCGGCGGCGAGCCCGCGTGGCTGCCGCCGCGTGACGGGGCCTTTACCAACTGCTGACACCCGCCGCGTTGAAATCGGGACAAAGGGGTCCATAGCGTCCGGAATGGCGTGAAAGCGCTTCCGACGCAGGGCCCGTCGCAGGGTCCGGACAGGGGACCCATGACAGCTCGACGACCTGCGGCGGCCCGGCGCCGCCCGGCCACGACCGCGCTCGCCCTCGTGGCCGCCGCCGCCTCCCTCACCGGTGTGGGCCTGGCCGGCACGGCCCAGGCGGCCCCGCGCGATACCGCGGCGGCACACGCCCGCGCGCCCTACGAGGACCCACGGCTGCCCGTGCCGCGCCGCGTCGCCGACCTGCTCTCGCGGATGACGCTGGAGGAGAAGGTCGGGCAGATGACCCAGACCGAGCGCTACCAGGTCGCCGACGACACGTCCCCGATCGCGACGTGGCACCTGGGTAGCATCCTCTCCGGCGGCGGGTCCACCCCGACCCCGAACACCCCGACCGCGTGGGCGGACATGGTCGACCGGTTCCAGCGGGCGGCGCTCGGGACCCGGCTGCACATCCCGCTGCTCTACGGCATCGACTCGGTGCACGGCGACGGCAACATGCTCGGGGCGACGGTCTTCCCGCACAATATCGGGCTGGGGGCCACCCGCGACCCGGCGCTGGTGCGCGACGTCGAGCACGTCGCCGCCTCGGAGACCCGCTCCAGCGGCCCGCAGTGGGCCTTCGCGCCGTGCCTGTGCGCCGCGCGCGACGACCGGTGGGGGCGCACCTACGAGTCCTTCGGCGAGGACCCGCGCCTCGTCGAGCAGATGGAGACCGCCATCGACGGCCTGCAGGGGCCGCCCGGGCACCTCGCCGACCGGGACCGGGTCCTGGCCACGGCCAAGCACTATGCCGGGGACGGCGACACGAAGTACGGCACCGGCAACGGCGACTACACGATCGACCAGGGCGTCGCCGTGACCGACCGGAAGTCGTTCTGGCGCAACGCCCTCCAGCAGTACGTCCCCGCGGTGCGCCAGCACCACGTCGGCAGCGTGATGCCGTCCTACTCCAGCGTCGACTGGACCGAGGACGGCGTGGGCAACCCGGTCAAGATGCACGTCAACCACGAGCTGCTCACCACGGTGCTCAAGGGCTCGATGGACTTCCACGGCTTCGTCATCAGTGACTGGGAGGGCATCCACCAGCTGCCGGGCGACTGGCCCACCCAGGTGCGCACCGGCGTCAACGCGGGCATCGACATGATGATGGAGCCCAACGCCTACCAGAGCTTCGAGACCACCCTGCTCGACGAGGTGCACGCCGGCCGGGTGTCCACGTCCCGGATCGACGACGCCGTCTCGCGGATCCTGACGGCCAAGTTCGAGCTCGGCCTGTTCGAGCACCCGTTCACCGACCGCACCGACCTGCCCGCCATCGGCGGCCCCGCCCACCGGGCCGTGGCCCGCCGGGCCGTCGCCGAGTCCCAGGTGCTGCTCAAGAACGACCGCGGCGCGCTCCCGGTCCGCCCGGGCCGCCACCTCTACGTGGCCGGCAGCAACGCCGACGACATCGGCAACCAGGCCGGTGGCTGGACGATGACCTGGCAGGGCGGCTCCGGTGCCACCATCCCCGGAACCACGATCCTGGCCGGCCTGCGCCAGGCCGCCGGCAGCGGCAACGTCACCTGGAGCCAGGACGCCTCGGCGCCGGTCGGTCCCGACGACGTCGGCGTGGTCGTCGTGGGGGATACGCCGTACGCCGAGGGCTTCGGCGACGTCGGCGGGCCCCGCTGGGGCTACGACCCCGGCGACCACGGGGTGCAGCGACCGGTGAAGGACATGCAGCTCTCCGACGCCGACAAGGCCGCGGTCGACCGGGTCTGCTCGGCGGCGGCGCGCTGTGTCGTGGTCATCGTCTCCGGTCGGCCCCTCGTGCTCGACCCGAAGCAGCTCGGCGAGGCCGACGGTGTCGTGGCGGCGTGGCTGCCCGGCAGCGAGGGGGAGGGCGTCGCCGACACCCTCCTCGGCCGCCGGCCCTTCACCGGCAAGCTCCCCGTCAGCTGGCCACGCACCCTGGCCCAGGAGCCGATCAACGTCGGCGACCCCGGCTACGACCCCCTCTTCCCGTTCGGCTTCGGCCTCAGCACGGACCGGAGGAGGTCATGACCGCCTTCCGCGTCGCCGTGGCCGCCACGGCCGTCGCGACCACGGGCCTGCTCGGGGTCTCGGCCGCCCGGGCCGACCTCGGGCGGCACGACGCCGCGCGGCCCGAGGGCGGCCCCACGCAGGCGCAGGTGTGGGTGACGACGCCGGATCGCGCCGAGCTGATGCACCACCGGGCGCCCGTGGCGTTCACGGACGCGCCGGCCACCGGGGTCACCCTCACCGTCGACCCGAGCCGCCGCCTGCAGCGGATGGACGGGTTCGGGGCCTCCATCACCGACTCCTCGGCCGCGGTCCTGTCCGGGCTGGACCCGGCCCGGCGGGAGTCGGCGCTGCGCCGCCTGTTCGACCCCCGCGGCGGCATCGGGGTGAGCTTCCTGCGGCAACCGGTCGGCTCCTCCGACTTCACCGCGGCCGCCGGGCACTGGACCTACGACGACGTGCCGACCGGCCAGACCGACTTCGCGATGACGCACTTCTCGATCGCCCACGACCAGCGTCAGGTCCTGCCGCTGCTGCGCCGGGCCAAGGCGCTCAACCCGCGCCTGACGGTGATGGCGACGCCGTGGAGCCCGCCCGCCTGGATGAAGACCACCGGCAGCCTCGTCGGTGGCCGGCTCAAGGACGACCCGCGCTACTACCGGGCCTACGCGGACTACCTCGTGCGGTTCGTGCGCGCCTACGCCGCCGCTGGCGTGCCGGTGGACTACCTCACGGTGCAGAACGAGCCGCAGAACCGGACCCCCAGCGGCTACCCGGGCACGGACATGGCGGTGCGCCAGGAGGTCAAGGTCATCGAGGCGCTCGGGCCGGCCCTGCGCCGGGCCAGCCCGCGGACGAAGATCCTGGCCTACGACCACAACTGGGCCACCCACCCCGACGACATCGCCCACACCCCGCCGGACGAGAGCCCCGAGACCGACTACCCCTACGAGGTGCTCTCCAGCCCGGCCGCCCGCTGGGTGGCCGGCACGGCATACCACTGCTATGCCGGTGACCCGGGCGCGATGACGACCATGCACGAGGCCCACCCGGACAAGGGGATCTGGTTCACCGAGTGCTCCGGCTCGCACGGGCCGTCCGACCCGCCGGCGCAGGTGTTCCGCGACACCCTGACCTGGCACGCCCGGACCATCACGATCGGGACGACCCGCAACTGGGCGAAGTCGGTGGTGACGTGGAACATCGCCCTCGACCCCAGCGGCGGGCCGCACCTGGGCGGCTGCGGCACCTGCTCCGGCCTGCTCACGGTGGCCCCGGACGGGACGGTGACGACCAACGCCGAGTACTACACGATCGGCCACCTCAGCCGGTTCGTGAAACCGGGGGCCGTGCGGGTCGACAGCACCTCCTACGGCTCGACCGGCTGGAACGGGCAGGTCATGGACGTGGCCTTCCGCAACCCGGACGGCACGACCGCCCTGGTCGTGCACAACGAGAACGACGACCCGCGCCCGTTCTCGGTGTCGGTGGGTGGGCGCTCGTTCGCCTACACGCTGCCCGGGGGCGCGCTGGCGACCTTCACCTGGCGCTGAGGCGCGGTCGGCCTGCCGGCCCTGGGCCGGCAGGCCGACCGACGCTCAGTCCTGCTGGTCGAGGGAGGGCTGGTCGAAGGTGGCCGGGCGACTCAGTGCACCGCCGCGCTCCAGCGGCCACACGATGGCGAACACGCGGCCGACGACGTCGCTGGTGGGGACGAAGCCGCCACCGGGGTCGTGCAGGTGGGCCCGGCTGTCGGCCGAGGAGTCCCGGTCGTCGCCCATGACCCACAGCGAGGCGTGGGGCACGGTCACGTCGAAGTCGGAGGTGCTGGAGCTCTCGCCCACCACGTAGGGCTCGACCAGCCGGACGCCGTTGACGTAGAGCACGCCGTCGCGGACCTGCACGTGGTCGCCCCCGACGCCGATGACGCGCTTGACCAGGTGTGGTCCGGGATCGTCGGGAGCCAGGCCCACGAACGACAGCCACCGGTGCAGGGCGCCGGGCGGGGCGCCGGGGGAGCGGGTCCAGCCCTGGGAGTCGCGGAACACCACGACGTCGCCGCGCTCGATCGAGCCGGTCCGGGCGGACAGCCGGTCCACGAGGACCCGGTCGTCGGCGCAGCCGGAGCAACCGTGCAGGGTCGGCTCCATCGACCCCGAGGGGATGAAGAACCCCTGGACCAGAAATGTCTTGACCAGGGCCATGAGCAGCAGGCCGGTGACCACGGTGATCGACACCGCGCGCAGCCCCCGGCCAGGGCGCTCGGCCTCCGGGTCCGGGACCGCCGCCTCCGGAACCGCTTCCGGGCGTGCCTGACTCGACCCCTCGGTGACGGCCAGACGTCCTGCCACGGCACCACCATGCCACCAAAGGGTCGTCCGATCGAGGGTTGACAATCTGCTTGCCATCTCACTCGCGGTTTGAGTCGACGCGCCCTGATGGCTAGCATCGTCGGTTCAGTGGCCTCCGGGCCGTCACGGAGCACGACCGCAGGGGTGCGGGGGGATGACCTGTCCTCGACCCTGGAAGACCGACTCGATGCGAAGCCTGATCCGCCGATTGTGGGCACTCGCCTACTTCGCGGTCGTCCTGATCCCGCTCGGGCTCGCCCTGGGGAGCGACCGACCGGCCGGCGCCAACGCGGCGTACGAGGTCTCCCTGGCCACCGGGTTGGTGGCCCTTTCGCTGCTCGCTGTCACCTACGTGCTGCCCACCCGGGTCCGCGCCCTCTCGCGCGGGCTGGGCATCGACGTCGTGATGGGGGTGCATCGCCTCGTGGGGGTCTCGGCCCTGACGTTCGTGCTGGTCCACGTGGCCTCCACGGTGATGATCCGGTCGGAGAACCTGGGCCTGCTCGACCCCCGCACCGCCCCGAACCGCGCCCGTGCCGGCCTCGGCGCCACCGTGGCCATGCTGCTGATGGTGCTGCTCGCGCTGCTCGGCCGCCGGCTGCGCGGCCGGTTCGAGGCGCGGCGTGGCCTGCACGTCATCCTGGCTGTGGCCGTGATCGTGGCGAGCGCGCTGCACGTGGTGTGGCAGGAGCACCTCGTGCGCGACCCGCTGTTCGCCAAGTGGTTCGCGTTCCTGCTCGCGGTGGTCGGCTTCGTCTCGCTGCGCCGCTGGATCTGGCGGCCCCTGCGGGCGCTCATCCACCCCTACCTGGTGCGCGAGGTCCGGCAGGAGAGCCCGACGGTCACCACCGTCGTCCTCGAGCCGTGGGGCCACCGCGGCCTGCTGAAGTTCCAGCCGGGCCAGTTCGCCTGGGTGCGGGTGGGGTCCACGCCGTTCGGCTTCGAGGAGCACCCGTTCACCATCGCCAACCCGCCCCGGCGCACCGGTGAGCTGGAGTTCACGGTCAAGGACCTCGGTGACTTCACCGGCTCCCTGGGGGACGCCGAGGTCGGCGACCGCGTCTGGGTGGACGGACCGCACGGTGCCTTCACCCCGCAGGCGGCGGCCGAGCGCGGCCTGGTCCTCATCGCCGGTGGCGTGGGGATCACCCCGATGGTGAGCACGCTGCGGGCCCTGGCCAGTGCCGGGGACGAGCGCGAGCACCTGTTGATCGTGGCCGCCCCGTCCCCGGAGGAGCTGCTGTTCCGCGAGGAGATCGCGGCGATGACCCAGCGCATCCCGCTCACCGTCGTGGAGGTCATCACCCGGCCCGCACCGGGCTGGTCCGGCCCGATCGGGCGCATCGACACCGACCTGCTGGACCGGCACCTGCCCGAGGACATGGGCGGCGTCGACATCTACGTCTGTGGCCCGCCTGCGATGGCGCGGGACATCCGTGCCAGTGTGTCCGACCTCGGACTCGACCCCGCCTGCGTGCACGACGAGAGCTTCGACTTCGCCTGACCCGCCTGCCCGACTCGAACGGAAGGAGCCTTGTGCGCTTCAACCCCTCCAACTTCACCCACGTCTCCAGTGCCCTCTTCGGCGTGGCCGTGGTGGGCTACGCCGCGGTCAGGGTCGGCACGTATGTCGCGCCCCACCTGCCGCTTCAGGACCAGTCCGCCGTGCCCTCGCACTCCGTGACCACGGCGCTGTCGCGGGACACCCGGGGGGTCTCCCGCGAGAGCACGCGCACGGCGGTCCCCTCGACCTCCCCGAGCGCCCTGCCCTCCACCGTCGCGGCAGGCCCCTCGACCGTGGCGCCGGGCGCCACACCGACCGCGAGCGGCTCGCCGACCCCGGCCACCGCGCCGACCAGCGCCTCGGCCACGCCCGCCCCGACGACACCGTCGTCGAGCACCACCTCGACCCAGCCCGGCGGCAGCTCGTCGACCTCGACGTCGACCTCGACGAAGACGCACCGGCCGAAGCCGAGCCCCACGACGTCGACGTCGAGCCCCGCCACCTCGGGTTCGCTGCCCCTGCCCTCCGTGTCGGTCAGCCTCGGGCTGCCCTGACGCCCCACGGGAGCGACGCCTCGCCGAGCCGGGTGAGCAGGTCCTCCACCGGCTCCGGCTCACCGACGTGGTGACCCTGGGCGTGGTCGATGCCCAGGTCGCGGACCATGTCGAGGATCCGCTCGTCCTCGACGTACTCCGCGACGGTCTCCTTGCCCAGCCCGTGGGCAAGGCTGACGATCGACTGGAGGATCACGCGGTCGACGGGGTTGGTGGGGGAGTCCGCGACGAACTCCCCGTCGATCTTGATGAAGTCGAAGACGAGGTGCTTGAGGTACTGGAAGGACCCGAAGCCCGCACCGAAGTCGTCGAGGGCGAACCGGAACCCCATCGCCTGCACCTCCCGGGCGAACTGCACGGCTGACTCCAGGTCGGCCACCGCCACGGTCTCGGTGATCTCCAGGACCAGCCCCGCCGGGTCGAACGGGCGCTGGCTCAGGTGGCGCAGCAGGTCGGCGATGATCATCTGGTCGCCGACCGAGTGACCGGACAGGTTGACCTGGACGCGGAAACCGGGGTCGATCCGTTGCGCCTGCTCCAGGACGCGGGTCGCGTGCTCGAGGACCCACCGGTCCACCTTCTGGATCAGGCCGGCGCGCTCGGCGGCGGGGATGAACTGCCCCGGGGCCAGCGGCCGCCCGTGCTCGTCGAGCATCCGGACCAGCAGCTCGGCGCCGCTGACGGTGCCGGTGCGCAGGTCGAGGATCGGCTGGGCGTACAGCACGAACCCGTCGTTCTCCAGGGCCACCGACAGGCGCTCCACCCACGCCAGGCGCCCCGCGGTGCCGGGGTGCTCGGCGTCGTGGGGGTTGAACACGGTGTAGCGGTCGCGCCCGGCCTCCTTGGCGTCGTACATCGCCATGTCGGCGCCGCTGAGCAGCTCGCTGGCGCTCACCGTGGCGTCGTCCACCAGCACGACCCCGATGCTCGTGGTGACCCGGCGCACCCGGTCGCCGGCCCGCACGCTGACCTTCTCCCGGACGAGCTGCACGAGGTCCCCGGCCACCGCCTGCGCCGCCTGGCGGTCGGCGTCGGGCAGCAGCAGTGCGAACTCGTCACCGCCGAGGCGGGCGACCAGGTCGCCGCTGCGCGCCCGCGCCCGCAGCGCCGCGCCCATCGCGACGATGAGCTGGTCCCCGGCGAGGTGTCCGAGGGTGTCGTTGATCTGCTTGAAGTGGTCCAGGTCGAGCACCATGAGCGCCCCGGTCGGCCCGGTCTGCCGGCACCGCTCCATGTGGGCGGTGAGCGCGGCGTCGAACTGCCGCCGGTTGGCCAGGTCGGTGAGCGGGTCGTGGTCGGCGAGGTAGGCCAGCTGCTCCTCGTAGCGGTGCCGCTCGGAGATGTCGACGATGTTGAACAGCACCGACTCCGGGGAGCCGTCGGGCGCGCGCAGCACGGCCCCGGCGATGGAGACGCGGATGAGCGGGCCGCCGCCCGGGCGGGGGAGGTACATCTCCAGCTCCATCCGCCCCGACTCCGACTCCAGCAGGGCGTCCAGGACGCCTTCGGGGACCTCGCTGTCGGCGGGACGGAAGGTCTCCAGGGCCCGGCCCACCATGTCCTGCATCGGGGTGCCGAGCATCTGGCTCAGGGCCGGGTTGACCTGCAGGACCGTGCCGTCGAGGCCCACGAGCGCGGCGCCGTGCGGGGCCTCGGCGAAGATCCGCTCGAACCGCTCCCGGGCCTGGCGCTCGGAGTCCTCGCGGGCGCGGTCCGCGGTGACGTCCCACGCCACGACCAGGGCCTCCGGCTCGCCGTCCCGCGGTGGCAGCGGCGTGGCCACGATCTGCAGGATGCTGCCGGCATGGGTGGAACGGATCTCCGCCTCCCCCTCCCGCCCGGCGAGGGCGCCCCGCAGCACGGGCTCGAGGAGCGCGACGTTCTCGGCGTTGGACGTCTCCTGCAGGGACCTGCCCACGGCATCCTGCATGCCCTGCCGGGCCAGGCCGATCCCGGCCGCCAGCCGGTAGCGCAGGTCCGGCCCGACCACGAGCACCGAGGCGTCGGGGATGTGGTTGAGCAGGATCCGCCACCGCTGCTCGGACTCGCGCAAGGCGCGCAGCGCCTGCTGCTCCACGGTGACGTCGACGGCCACCCCCATCCAGCCCACCTGGGTGCCGGACCCGTCATACATGCCCGTGAGGGTGAGGCGGACGGTGTAGCGGTGCCCGTTGCGGTGGACGTAGGTCCACAGCCGGGTGTCGGAGCCGTCCCGCTTGGCGCGGTGGACGACGACCTCGCCCCGGTCGACGCCGTCCTCGGCGGCCACCCGGTCCAGCTCGTCGGGGTCGTGCCAGATCTCGGGGGTCTTCAGGCCGACGACCTCCTCGGCCTTCCAGCCGAGCATGCGCTCGGAGCCCTCGTTGAAGAAGGTGATGCGGCCCTCGAGGTCGCTGGCCACGATGGCGTGCTCCGTGGCGGCCCGCAGGATGCCGTCGAGGTTGCTGGACACCCGCTCCTGCCGGCTGCGCTCGTGCTCGAGGCGGCCGACCACCTGCTGGATGACCGGGCAGATGAGGAACACGACCATGACCCACAGCAGCGCCCGGCGCCAGTCGCTGGTCGGGTAGCGGCTGCCGCCGATCACGAGGACGGGCAGCAGGAGCACGAGGATCGTGGCGCCGCCGGCGGCGAGGAGCTGCCGCCGGGTGCCGTAGAGCGCGATCCACAGGGTGGGCAGGGCCAGTAGGGGGACGACCGGAGCCGACGTGTTGCCGGCGTCGCGCAGCACCGCGATGACGGCGAAGAACGCCAGTGGCGCGACCCCGTCGTGCCAGCCCGGCGCCGGCCGCCGTGCGGCGTGCACCGCCCAGGCGATCACGAGCGCCAGCAGGCCGAAGGCGATGAGCACGTGCCTGCCGTCGACGCCCCGCGGCGGTGCCGCCAGCGCGACGATCGCCGCGCCCGCCACGATGGCGAACGGGACGACTGCGGCAGGAGGCGGGCGGCGCACCTTGTGAGTATCGCGGTCGGGAGCCCTCACTGAGGGTGGTTTGCGCGGTATGCCGTGTGGTCGGGACCGCTCGTGCGCGTCACCCATGCGCCGTGGTCCGGTCGGGGACGCGGCTGAGGGGCGGGTCCTCGCGGACCCGCCCCTCAGCCGGGGTGGCCGACGTGCCGCTGATGCCCGGCGGCCGGCCCGACGGGCGCTGCCGCTCAGCGTCCGGAGTGGTGGTGGCCCTCACGGTGGGACCCGTGGTGGCTGCGGCTGTCACGACCGTCGCGACTGCCCTGGTGCTGGGTGCGGGCGGCGTCGTGCCTGTCCCGGCTGTCGTGGGCGGGCGCCCAGTTCTTGCCGTTGTGCCAGGCGGCCGAGTGAGCCTGGCCGTCATGGTGGTCGGTGCCCCCCTTCCGGACGATCGTGACCGCGGGCTGGCTGTGCTCGGTGGTGTCGCCGTCCTTGGTCTCAGCGGAGTCGCCGGCCTTGCTCTCGGCGGAGTCGCCGTCCTTGGTCTCGGCGGAGTCGCCGTCCGTGGCCTCCGTGGCGTCATCGTCCTTGGCCTCGGTCGACTGCTCGTCGGTGGCGCCGGAGGAGTCCCCGGAGCCGGCGCGGGCGGCCTCGGCGGCCGCATCCGCCGCCTTGACCGCCGTCGTGGCGGCCATGACCTGGGTGAGGGCGGCCTGTGCCGTGGCCTCGTCGCCGGCGCGGACCGCCTCGAAGAGCGCGGCGATGGCCGTGCGCAGCTGCTGCCGGGCGGCCACCTGGTCCGCGGTCAGCGGTGCGTCGTGCTCGCCGAGCTCGTGTGAGGCGACGGTCTGGCCGAGGCTGCCCTGGGCCGGGACGGGGGAGGCGCTCGCGGTGCCGATGCTGCCGGCGGCGAAGGCGACCGCGAGGGCGCCTGCCGTGAGCAGGGTGCGGGTGGAGGCCTTGCGTGTCGTAGTCATGAGTCCTTCCCAATCGTGAGTTCGGACATCTCCCCCGGCTTGCTCCCAACGTAGGAGGGTGCGGTTCGGTGACAGGTCGGCGGCGGTTAAGGCCTCGGTCAAGGAATGGTCTGCGCCCTGCTGCGCGCCCGGCCCCGGCGACCTAGCATGGGGTCCCCTGAGCACGCCACCGGACGCGCCTTCGGCGCGAGGAGGGGGTCGACCGTGATGGCGCCACAGGCCCGCGCAGGCATCCGATGAGCTCCTTCGGACAGGGCGCCGCCGAGGCCGAGCTCGAGCGGGAGATGATCCAGCAGCTGTGGGAGCGCAGCCGGGTCCGCCTCCTTGCGCAGGTCGACCGCCTCGAGGAGGCGCTGCACGCGGTGGTCGAGCGGCGCCTGGACCCCGGCGCCCAGCGCGACGCCGAGCGCACCGCCCACCAGATCGCCGGAGCCGCCGGGACCTTCGGCTACCCGCGGGCCACCGAGATCGCCCGCGAGTTCGAGCGGATGTTCGCCGGGCCGGTGGAGGAGCTCCCCTCGCGGGCCCTCACGGCGGCCCGACACCTGGACTCCCTGCGCCAGGAGCTCGAGGCGCCTGCGGCCGCGACAGGGGAGGTCTCTCCCTCGCGGGCCACAGGCCGGCTCCTGGTCGCCCACGCCGACGAGGCCCGAGCGCGCGCCCTGGTCGGGGAGGCGGAGTCCCGGGGGCTGCGCTGCCGGGTCGTCACCGACGTCGCATCGGCTCGCCGGGCGGTCCACGAGGGGCGGCTCGACGTGGTCCTGATCGACTCCGAGATCACCGGGGAGGACGCGCTCGGCCTCCTGCGCGACGTCGCCATGCACCTGCCCGAGGCCGACGCCCTCGTGCTGGCCGAGAAGCCGATGGGGGAGGCCGAGGAGCTCCGCGGCACCGGTGCGGGCGGGCTGGTCGACCGGGTCAAGCCGGTGCCGGAGGTCATCGACGTCGTCGTCGAGGCCCTGCGGCGGCGGGAGCTGGGCCAGCACCGGATCCTCGCTGTCGACGACGACCCGCTGATCCTCGACGTCCTCACCCACCTGTTCGACCGTGCGGGCCTGCCGGTGACGACGGTGCAGGACCCGCTGACCTTCTGGGACGCCATGGACGCGGCGGTGCCCGACCTGGTGCTGCTCGACCTGGACATGCCGGCGGTGACCGGCTTCGAGCTGTGCCGGCTGCTGCGCGCGGACCCGCGCTTCGAGTCGCTGCCGATCATCGTGCTCACCAGCAGCCTCCAGCAGGCCGCCGTCGAGGAGGTCTTCGCAGCAGGGGCCGACGACTACGTCACCAAGCCGGTCGTGGCGGCCGAGCTACTGGCCCGCGTGACCGGCCGGCTGGAGCGGCTGCGGCTGCAGCGCCGGCTGGCCGAGACCGACCCGCTGACCGGGCTGGCGAACCGGCGCAAGTTCATCCGCGACCTCGCGCGGCTGCGGGCCAGTGCGGCCAGGAGCGGGCGGCCGCTCTCCTTCGCCCTGCTCGACCTCGACGAGTTCGAGCAGATCAACCAGCAGCACGGGCACACGGTCGGCGACGTGGTCCTCGAACGCCTCGGCGCCCTGCTGCGGCGCAGCTTCCGCGCCGACGACCTGATCTCCCGCTGGGGCGGCGAGGAGATCGCGCTGGCGCTCTACGGCATGTCCCGGGAGGACGCGATCGCCCGGGTGGGCCGGGCTCTCGAGGAGTGCCGGCAGGCGGCGTTCGTCGGCAGCGACGGCCAGAAGATCGCGGTCACCTTCAGTGCCGGCGTGGCCGAGTTCGGGCCGGACGGCGAGGACCTGGCCTCGGTCTACCGCAGCGCCGACAACGCGCTGCGCGAGGCCAAGGCCCGCGGCCGCGACCGCGTCCTGCCCTGACCTTGCACACCGGCAAGGGTGCGCGCGCGCCGCGCGTCCCGGGCACGCGTATGCCGGGTGCCCGCCTCCCGCGGCGGCCACCCGGCATACCGGCGTGGGGTCAGCCGGTGTGGTTGGCGAGCGCCACGAGGACGCCGGCCGTCGCGAAGTAGCGGTTCGAGCCGAGGTCGCGCACGGTCTTGATGCCGAACGCGGCCTCGAGCTTCTCGGCGTCGGCGTCGGTGACGCCGGCCAGGGCTGAGACGGGGGCGTCGAGGATCTCGGCGAGGGACTTGTCCTCCCACGCCTTGTCGAGCGCCTTGGACAGGTTCACGGAGACAGCCATGGTCGTCCCTTCGGTCGAGGTGCGGTGCCCACCCGCAGCCACTGTCCGGTGGGCCCGTGCTCGCCGCCTCCTGCGGCTGGACTACGTCGTCGCTCGGGGCCGGTCGGGACGCCATCCGATCACCTAGGGTGGGGCGCATGCCGCTCGACTACCCGATCGCCGAATGCACGCTGGACAACGGCCTGCGCGTCATCGTCAGCGAGGACCACACCGTCCCCAACGTCACGGTGAACCTGTGGGTCAACGTGGGCTCCCGCCACGAGGTCGAGGGCCGCACCGGCTTCGCGCACCTCTTCGAGCACCTGATGTTCCAGGGCTCGCGCCACGTCGCCAGCGGTGAGCACTTCAGCCGGCTGATGGCCGAGGGGGGCCGGCTCAACGCCACCACGTGGTTCGACCGGACCAACTACTTCGAGACGGTGCCCAAGGGCGCCTACGAGCTCGCGCTGTGGATGGAGGCCGACCGGCACGGGCACCTGCTCGACGCGGTCAACCAGGCCAACCTCGACAACCAACGTGACGTGGTCAAGGAGGAGAAGCGCCAGCGCTACGACAACGTGCCCTACGGCAACGCCCTGATCGACATCTACGCCGCCGTCTTCCCCAAGGGCCACCCCTACCACCACGCGACCATCGGCTCGATGGACGACCTCGACGCGGCCAGCCTGGAGGACGTCCACGCGTTCTTCCGGCGCTACTACGGCCCGAACAACACCGTGCTGACCCTGGTCGGCGACCTCACCGCCGAGGAGGGGTTCGCCGCGGCCGAGCGCTACTTCGGGGACCTGCCGGCCAGCGCCGAGGCGCCCCGCGGACCGGTCGACGCGCTGGAGCCGCTGAGCGAGCCGGTGCGCGACGAGCACGTCGAGGCCGTCCCCAGCGACCGGCTGCACATCGCCTTCCGCCTCCCGGTCGACGACACCCCTGAGTTCTTCGCCGCCTCCCTCGCGATGGACGTCGTCGGCGGCCTGGCCACGTCACGGCTGCACCAGCGCCTGGTCCGCCGCGAGCAGTCGGCCCACGGTGTCTGGGCCCACGCGATGGGCTTCGTCGACGGTGTCTCGCTCGGCTTCCTCGGCCTCGACGTCGTCGACGGGCACGAGCCCGACGACGTGGAGCAGGCGGTGTGCGAGGAGCTCGCCCGCCTCGGGGCCGACGGCCCGACCGCCGTCGAGATGGAGTCCGCCCTCGCCCAGGCAGAGCGGTCCTGGCTCTCGGCGCTGGCCAGCCAGGAGGAGCGGGCTGACCACATCAGCCACCGGGCGATGCTGCAGGGCGACCCGGCCTACATCAACACGTTCCTGGACCGGCTCGGCGAGGTGACCGCCGAGCAGGTGCAGCAGGTCGCCGCGACGTGGCTCAACCCCGATGCCCGCGTCGTCGTCGCCTACCTCAAGCAGGACCGCGAAGGAGCCTCTGCATGACCTCCGTGACCGACCGCCCGTCCGTCATCCCGCCCCAGCCGTGGGCCTTCCCCGACGCCGGGCGGACCACGCTGGACAACGGCCTGGACCTGGTGACCTACGACGTCCCGGGGCAGTACGTCATCTCGCTGCGGCTGGCCGTGCCGCTGCCGCTGGCGCTGGAGCCGCGCGGCCGCGAGGGCCTGGCCACGATCATGGCCCGCACCCTGGACGAGGGCACCCGGCAGCACTCGGCCGAGGAGTTCGCCGAGCTGATGGAGCGCAAGGGCATCGCCCTCGGCGCCGGCATGGGCGAGGCCGGCCTGACCGTCGAGATGGAGGTCTCCAAGCGGCACCTCGGCGAGGCACTCGACCTGTTCAGCCAGGCGGTGCGCGAGCCGGTCTTCCCCGAGTCCGAGGTGACCCGCCACGTGCGCACCCGGCTGGCCGAGATCGACCAGGAGCACGCCAACCCCACCCAGCGCGCCGCGCTGGAGCTGATCAGCACCTACTTCGTGGCGGGGGAGCGGGCCTCGCTGCCCACCGCCGGGACGCGCGAGACCGTCAAGGACATCACCCGGGAGGACCTGGCGGCCTTCCACGCCGCCCACGTGGCCCCCGGCGGCAGCACCCTGGTCGTGGCCGGGGACCTGTCCGACCTCGACGTGCGCGCGCAGGTCGAGGCGGCCCTGGGGGGTTGGATGGGGCAGGCGGCCGTGACCGAGCCGGTGGCCTCGGCCCGCGCCGGGGACGCCGCGCGCATCGTCTTCGTCGACCGGCCGGGTGCGGTGCAGACCGAGCTCTCGGTCGCCTGCGCCGGGCCGGACCGTCGCGAGGAGGGTGGCTGGGCGCCGTTCCCGGTGCTCAGCTTCGTCATCGGCGGCTCGCCGAACGCCCGCATCGACGCGGTGCTGCGCGAGGAGAAGGGCTTCACCTACGGCATCCGCTCCGGCTTCCGCCCGCGCCGCAAGGGCGGGCTCTTCCTCACCGGCGGCTCGGTGCGCGCCGACTCCACCGTGGAGGCGCTCGGGCTGTTGCTGGACATCCTCGACGGCGGCCGTGACGGCTTCACCGAGGACGAGACCCGGGCCGGGGTCGACTTCATCGGCAAGACCGCTCCCGGGCGCTACGCCACCGCCGACGCCGTCGCCGACGAGGCGGCCACCATGGCGCTGGAGGGGCTGACCACCGAGTTCACCACCGCCAACCTGCTCGACCTGGCCACCGTCGACGCGGCCCGGATCGGCGAGGCCTACCGGCGCCACGTGACCGGTGACTGGACGGTCGTCGTCGTGGGGGATGCCTCCGCCCACGCCGAGGGGGTGCGGGGGCTCGGCCGCGGGGACGTCACGGTCGTCCAGGCCTGAGCGCGCGGCGACCACCCGGCATACACGGCGAAGGCCCGGCCACCCGCGAGGGTGACCGGGCCTTCGGGTTGTCCCGGGTCAGGCGGTGGCGGCCAGGAGCGCGTCCTCGAGCACCTGAAGGCCCTCGAGCAGCAGCTCGTCGCTGATCACCAGCGGCGGGAGCAGCCGGATGATGTTGCCGAAGGTGCCGCAGGTCAGGATGACCACGCCCTGCTCGTGGCAGGCCTTGGCGACCTTGGCGGTCAGCTCGGCGTCGGGCTCGGTGGTGCCGGGGCGGACGAACTCGACGGCCAGCATGCCGCCGCGGCCGCGGATGTCGCCGATCGCCGGCACCTTGTCCGCGATGGTGCGCAGCCGCTCGGTGGCGATGGTCTCGATCCGCTTGGCGGCGCCGATCAGGTCCTCCGAGCGCATCGTCTCGATGGCGCCGAGGGCACCGGCGCAGGCGACCGGGTTGCCGCCGTAGGTGCCGCCCAGGCCACCCGCGTGGACGGTGTCCATCATCTCGGCGCGGCCGGTCACGGCGGCCAGCGGCAGGCCGCCGGCGATGCCCTTGGCGGTCGTGACCAGGTCGGGCACGACGCCCTCGTGGTCGCTGGCGAACCACGCGCCGGTGCGGGCGAAGCCGGTCTGCACCTCGTCGCAGATGAAGACGATCCCGTTGTCGTTGCACCACTTCTGCAGCGCGGGCAGGAAGCCCGGGGCCGGCACGATGAAGCCGCCCTCGCCCTGGATCGGCTCGATGATCAGCGCCGCGACCTGGTCGGCGCCGACCTGCTTCTCGGCGGCGAGGATCGCCCGGGCGGCGGCCTGCTCGCCGGTCATGCCCTCGGGGTCACGGAACGGGTAGGAGGTCGGCACGCGGTAGATGTCGGAGGCGAACGGCCCGAAGCCCTTCTTGTAGGGCATCGCCTTGGCGGTCAGCGCCATCGTCAGGTTGGTGCGGCCGTGGTAGGCGTGGTCCACCGCGACGACGGCGTTGCGGCCGGTGGCGTAGCGGGCCACCTTGATGGCGTTCTCGACGGCCTCGGCGCCGGAGTTGAACAGCGCCGACTTCTTGGCGTGGTCGCCCGGGGTCAGCTCGGCGAGGGCCTCGCACACGGCGACGTACTCCTCGTAGGGGCTGATCATGAAGCAGGTGTGCGTGAAGTCGGCGACCTGCTGCGTGACGCCCTCGACGACCCGCGGGGCGGCGTTGCCGACGCTGGTCACGGCGATGCCGGAGCCGAGGTCGATGAGGAGGTTGCCGTCGACGTCCTCGATGACGCCGCCGCCGGCGCGCTGGACGTAGACCGGCAACGTCGAGCTCACGCCCGCGGACACGACCGCGGAGCGGCGCGCCGCCAGCTCCTGCGACTTCGGCCCGGGCAGGGCGGTGCGCAGCTCGCGACGCTGGGGCAGGGTGCTGGTGGTCTCGGACACGGGGACTCCTGAGGTGCGGGGGATGCTGCTGCCCCCATCCTCGCCCATCAGCCCCCGCACGCGGTATGCCGGGCCGCGGTGTCCGCGGCGCGGCCTGCCTGTCGCAGGCCCAGGCCGCCGGTCCGGGGCGGCGGGGGATCAGGCGAGGCGGCGGAGCACCTCGTCGTGCAGCAGCCCGTTGGTGGCGACGGCGTTGCCGCCCCAGGGGCCGTCCTGCCCGTCGAGGGAGGTGAACCGTCCGCCGGCCTCGGTGACGATGGGGACCAGGGCCGCCATGTCGTGCACGGCGAGCTCGGGCTCGGCGGCGATGTCGACCGCGCCCTCGGCCACGAGCATGTAGGACCAGAAGTCGCCGTACGCGCGGGTGCGCCAGCACTCGTCGGTGAGGTCGAGGAACTGCTCGCGTCGGCCGATCTCGCGCCAGCCGGTGAGGCTGGAGTAGGACAAGGACGCGTGGGACAGGTCGCCGACCCCGGAGACGTGGATCCGCCGGGCCGAGGACAGGCTGCGCCCGGTCCAGGCGCCGGAGCCGGTCGCGGCCCACCAGCGGCGGTTCAGCGCCGGCGCGGAGACAAGGCCCAGCACCGGCTGGCCCTCGTCGACCAGGGAGATGAGGGTGGCCCAGACGGGCACCCCGCGGACGAAGTTCTTGGTGCCGTCGATCGGGTCGATGACCCAGCGGCGGGGCCCGTGCCCGGTCGTCTCGAACTCCTCGCCCTCCACGGCGTCGCGCGGCCGGGTGCGCTTGAGCTGGTGGCGCACCATCTCCTCGGCGGCCCGGTCGGCGTCGGTCACGGGCGTGAGGTCGGGCTTGGACTCGACGACGAGGTCCTCGGCCCGGAAGCGCTCCATCGTCACCCGCTCGACAGCATCGCCAAGCACGTGCGCGAGGCGCAGGTCGTCGTCATAGGTCGGCACGCGGGTCACGCTAGCGTCCGGCGGGTCAACCGGCGCGGCCGACGTGGCCCGGCACCGTCAGCGAGGCGCCCGGGGCACCACCGAGCTGGACGTTCGTGCCCCATCCGGGCGCCCGGCAAGGGCACGAACGTCCAGCTCGCGGGTGGGGCTACGCCCGTGCGGTGGTGTCCGGCTCCCCGGACTCGGAGCCGCTGCGGGCGCGCAGCAGCCGGCGCAGCGACTCCAGCCGGGAGCGTCCGGCGGGCCCGGCGTGGCCCTCGGCCACCCAGGCGTCGAGCGCGCACTCCTCCTCGTCGTGCGTGCAGCCACGGGGGCAGCCCTCGGTGCCTGGTGCCAGGTCGTGGAAGTGGTCGATGACCTTGGTCAGGTCGACGTGGGCCAGGCCGAACGAGCGCACGCCGGGCGTGTCGACCACCCAGCCGTCGCCGGCGGGCAGGGCCAGGGCGACCGCCGAGGTCGAGGTGTGCCGCCCGCGACCGGTCACGACGTTGACATCACCGGTGGCGCGGTCGGTGCCCGGCACCAGTGCGTTGACGAGAGTGGACTTGCCGACGCCGGAGTGCCCGACGAAGACGCTGACCCGCCCGGCAAGCCTCTCCCGCAACGGGTCCAGCCCGGTCAGCTCCCCGGTGGTGGCCTCCTGCGACGTCACGACGTAGGGCACCTCCAGGGGGGCGTAGTTGGCGAGGAAGTCCGAGGGGTCGGCGAGGTCGGCCTTGGTCAGGACCAGCAGGGGCTGGAGGCCGGCGGCATAGGCGGCCACCAGGCAGCGGTCGATGAGGCGGGGCCGGGGCTCGGGGTTGACCAGCGCCGAGACGACGACGAGCTGGTCGGCGTTGGCGACGATCACCCGCTCCACCGGGTCGCTGTCGTCGGCGGTGCGACGCAGCACCGAGCGGCGGTCCTCCTGGCGCACGATTCGGGCGAGCGCGTCCGGCGAACCGGACGTGTCACCGACGAGGCCGACCCGGTCGCCGACGACGATGCCCTTGCGGCCGAGCTCGCGGGCCTTCATCGCCGTGACCATGTGGTCCTCGACGAGCACCGTGTAGCGCCCACGGTCGACCGCCACGACGAAGCCCAGCACCGCGTCGGCGTGCGCCGGGCGGTCCTTGGAGCGCGGGCGGGAACCGCGGCGGTTGGGCCTGATCCGGACGTGGCTCTCGTCGTAGTCCCCGGCCGAGATCCGCCGCGACCGTGGGCTCACGCGCGGCCCGACCCGGCAGCGCCGGCGACGACCCCGGGGGTGACCTCGAGGCCGATCATCCGGGACCAGCGGTCGGTGAAGCCGGGCAGCGTCTTGTCGGTCGTGGCGACGTTCTCGATCACCAGGTCGGGCACGCGCAGCCCCAGCACCGCGGCGGCCATGGCCATCCGGTGGTCGTCGTAGGTGCGGAACAGCCCGCCGTGCAGGGGGCGGGGCACGATCCGCAGCCCGTCCTCGGTCTCGGTCACCGACCCGCCCAGGGCGTTGATCTCGGCGGCCAGCGCCGCCAGCCGGTCGGTCTCGTGCCCGCGAAGGTGCGCGATGCCGCGCAGCCACGAGGGGGAGTCGGCGAGGGCCGCCACGGCCGCGACCACCGGGGCCAGCTCGCCGGCGTCGTGCAGGTCCACGTCGAGGCCGTTGACCGAGTCCGAGCCGGTCACGGTCAGCCCGGAGCGGTCCAGGGTCACGTCGGCGCCCATCGCGTCGAAGATGTCGCGCAGCGCGTCGCCGGCCTGGGTCGTGTGCTGGGGCCAGCCCGGCACGTGCACGGTGCCGCCGGTGACGACGGCGGCGGCGAGGAACGGCCCGGCATTGGACAGGTCGGGCTCGACCTGGACCTCGAGGGAGTTGATCTCCGAGGGCTCCACGCGCCAGGTGTCGACCTCGTCGTCGTCGACCACGACCCCGGCGTCGCGCAGGACCTCGACCGTCATCCGGATGTGCGGCTCGCTCGGCACCGGCGTGCCGTCGTGGTGCACCGTCACGCCCTGCTCGAAGCGTGCGCCGGCCAGCAGCAGCGCCGAGACGAACTGCGAGCTCTCGGAGGCATCCAGCGTCACCGAGCCACCCGGCATACGGCCGGATCCGTTGACGGAGAACGGAAGCCGGCCGCGGCCGTCGTCGGAGATGGAGGCCCCCAGCGTGCGCAGGGCGTCGATCACCGGGGCCATCGGCCGCTCCCGCGCGCGCTCGTCCCCGTCGAAGGAGACCGCCCCGGAGGCCAGCGCCGCCACCGGCGGCAGGAACCGCATCACCGTGCCCGCGAGCCCGCAGTCGACCGCGGCCGGCCCGGTCAGCGTCGCCGGCGTGATGATCCAGTCCGCCGACTCCTCGTCGTCGCCGGGGAAGTCCTCCACGACGGCGCCCAGCGAGCGCAGCGCCTCGGCCATCAGCAGGGTGTCCCGGGAGCGCAGGGGGCGCCGTAGTCGTGACGTGCCGTTGGCCAGCGCCGCGAGGACGAGGAACCGGTTGGTGAGCGACTTGCTGCCCGGGAGGGCGACGGTCGCGTTGACCGGTCCGGTGACGTGCAGGGCGGGCCAGTTGGCGGGCCCGGGGGCCGGCCGATGAGCGGGGTCGTTCACTGTCTTCCGTTCGCGAGGGGGTGGGGTCAGGTGAGCGCGTCGTGTGCCTGGCTTGCCGCGAGCTTGGCCTCGCGGCGCGCGGAGCGGGCGGTGTGGCGGGCCGCGCGGCGGGCCGACCGCGTGGTCAGCGAGGCCGCGCGGGCGGTGTCCTTGGCCGCGCGCCGTGCCCGCCAGGACAGGCCCGGCTTGCCGGCCGTGTCGACGCTGGCCAGCAGCAGGCCGCCGAGCATGCTGACGTTCTTGAGGAAGTGCGTGCGCTGCTGCGCCCGCACTGCCGGGTCCTGCTCGGACCAGAACGGGTGCCCGGCATAGGTGGTCGGCACGAGGCTGCCGGCCAGGACCAGCGCCGCCAGCCGGGGCACACGGCCCAGGGCGAGCAGGCCACCGGCGGCGACCTGCGCGGCGCCGTTGGCGCGCACCAGCAGTTCGGGGTCGTTGGGCAGGCCGAGCGGCTGGGCGATCGCGTTGACGACCGGCGCGGCCTTCTCCGCCCGGGCGCCCGGGTGCCGCAGCGCGTCGAGGCCGCCCTGGATGAACATGGCAGCGAGCATCGGGCGGGCGATCCGGCGAACTGCGGTCATCGTCTCTCCTCGGGCACCTCGGTCGTGGGTCCTGCCGGGGTCCACCGTAGTTGCTCGCGAAGCGCCGTGCCCTCCTGACCGGCGACACCTAGGCTGGCCGCCATGTGCGGGCGATACGCGGCGAGCTCACGACCGGAGGACCTCGTCGAGGAGTTCGAGGTCGAGGAGGACCGCACGGGCGAGCCCGCGCGCAGCGTCATGGCCCGCCCGCAGGACCCGCCGCCGCGCACCCCGGACTACAACATGGCGCCCACCAAGCAGGCCTCCGTCGTGCTCACCCGGGTGCCGCGGGAGAAGGCGGACGAGGAGTATGCCGAGCCGCCGGCTCCCGTGCGCCAGCTGCGGTTGCTCACGTGGGGCCTGGTGCCCAGCTGGGCCAAGGACGTCAAGGTGGGGCAGCGGATGGCCAACGCCCGTGCCGAGAGCGTGCTGGAGAAGCCGTCCTTCGCCCGAGCCGCGAAGGCCCGGCGCTGCCTCATCCCGGCGGACGGCTACTACGAGTGGCAGATCAGCCCCACGGCCACGGACGCCAAGGGGAAGCCGCGCAAGCAGCCGTTCTTCATCCACCGCGCCGACGGGCACCCGCTGGCGATCGCGGGGCTCTACGAGTTCTGGCGGGACAAGGGCATCGAGGACAGCGAGAACCCCGACGCCTGGCTGACGACGTTCACCATCATCACCACCGACGCCGACCCCGGGCTGGACCGCATCCACGACCGGCAGCCGCTCATCCTCGAGCCGCAGGACTGGTCCCGCTGGCTGGACCCGACCCTGACCGACGTCGACACCGTGCGTGAGCTGCTGGAGTTCCACCAGCCCGGTCGCCTGGACGCCTACCCGATCAGCACCGCCGTCAACGTCACCCGCAACAACGGCCCGGACCTGCTGCGCCCGGTCGGCCGGGAGCAGCTGGTGGGCGTCGTCGACCCGGTCACGGGCGAGGTCATCGGCGGATGAGCCCGGCCCGCCCGAGTGCCAGGTCCAGCGTCCGGGAGGTCGCGACCCCCGTCGGCCCGGCGCGGGTCCACCTCACCCGCCCGCCGGGCGCCATCGGCACGCTCGTGCTCGGCCACGGCGCAGGCGGTGGCGTCGAGGCGCCGGACCTGCTCGCCCTGACCGCGCTCGCCGAGGACGGCTGGCTCGTCGCCCGGGTCGAGCAGCCCTGGCGCGTCGCCGGGCGCCGGATCGCCACCCCGCCCCCGCAGCTCGACCTCGCCTGGACCGCCGTCCTCGCTGCGCTCACCCGGGGCCGCGGGAAGGTCCCGCACCCGGTCGTCGTCGGTGGGCGCAGCGCCGGCGCCCGGGTCGCCTGCCGCACCGCGGAGGCGGTCGGCGCCGACGCCGTGCTCGCGCTGTCCTTCCCGCTGCACCCGCCCGGCCGGCCGGAGAAGTCGCGGGCCCACGAGGCGCTGGAGGCGACCCGCGCCGGGAAGCCGCTGCTCGTCATCCAGGGGCGGACCGACGCCTTCGGCTCCCCGGAGGAGGTGCGTGCCGCGCTGGGGGAGGACTCCGCGGTCGTCGCCGTCGCCGGACCCCATGCCTTCGCCAAGGGCGCACCGGGGGTGCTCGACGCCGCCCGGGCGTGGCTGGCCACGCTCGCGTCCTGAGCAGGGGCGGCGGAGGCCGCACCGCAGGTGGGTGGCGGCCACACCCCGGGGAATGCGGGGCGCTCGGGCAGGCGTTGACAGTGGCGACCTCGACGACAAGGAGACCGCCCCGTGTTGCTCACCGAGCTGGCACCCGTCACCGACGGGCCGCAGCTGGGTCTGGGGTCGGGCAGCGAGCGCCCGGCCCGGTCCTCAGCCACCCCCGCACTAGGCTGGGGGACGATGACTGATCACCAGCAACCCTCCGCGGCCCGCGCGACGACCGATCCGGTCGACGTCGACGCCGAGACCCCGGCGGAGCGTGCGGCCCGGTTCGAGGCCGAGGCGATGCCGTTCCTGGACCAGCTCTACAGCGCGGCGCTGCGCACCACCCGCAACCCCACCGACGCCGAGGACCTCGTCCAGGAGACCTTCGCGAAGGCCTTCGCGGCCTTCCACCAGTACAAGCCGGGCACCAACCTCAAGGCCTGGCTGTACCGCATCCTCACGAACACCTACATCAACAGCTACCGCAAGAAGCAGCGCGAGCCGCTGCAGTCCGACGCCGCCGAGGTCGAGGACTACCAGCTCGCGCGCGCGGAGTCCCACACCTCCAGCGGCCTGCGCTCGGCCGAGACCGAGGCCCTCGACCACCTGCCGGACAGCGACGTCAAGCGCGCCCTGCAGGAGATCCCCGAGGACTTCCGTCTGGCCGTCTACCTTGCCGACGTCGAGGGCTTCGCCTACAAGGAGATCGCAGAGATCATGGACACTCCGATCGGCACGGTCATGTCGCGCCTGCACCGTGGCCGTCGCCAGCTGCGTGAGCTGCTCACCGACTACGCCCTCGAGCGTGGGTTCGTGCGCGAGGAGGCGACGTCATGAGCTGTGGCAACCACCACGACACGGACTGCTCCGAGGTCCTGCTCAAGGTCTACGACTACCTCGACGGCGAGATGGGCCCGGAGGACTGCGCCAAGATCAAGCAGCACCTCGAGGAGTGCGGGCCGTGCCTGCAGGAGTACGACCTGGACCAGATGCTCAAGGCGCTGATCCGTCGCTCCTGCGCCTGCGAGCAGGCCCCCACCGAGCTGCGCACCCAGATCATGGCCCGTATCACGACCGTCCGGGTCGAGCTGACGGACTGAGCTCCCGGCCCGCCCACCGCGGGCCCGGCGGTGGCGGCTCCGGCGACCGGCCGGCATACGCACGAAGCCCCCTCACCTGCGGGTGAGGGGGCTTCGACGTGTGTGCTACGCGGCTCAGGCGTTGGGCTTGCGGCCGTGGTTGGCGGCGTTGCCCTTGCGGGAGCGGCGCTTGCGGGCGCGCTTGCTCATGTCAGCTCCAAATCTGGGTACGGCTAACGCGCCCGTCGGGGCGCGTCCGGGGCTATTCTCGCATATGCCGGACATGGGGGTGTACCGGCCTCGACAGCCCGGGCTCGACGGATAGTCGCCTGCGTGGCAAAATGACGTAAATCGACCTTAATGGGGGTAAACGCACGTAAGGCCGGGGGTTCTTTCACCATGCCCACTCCGTGGGCGTATGGGGATGGTCAGGGTCTGGGATTCGAGCTCGATTCGCTGACAGAGTCGGTCTCAGAACGAAGGACGCCTTCACCGGCGGACATCGTTTCGGCCCGAGCCGAGAAAGCTTCACCCCCACACCCCTGCGTGCAGTACCTCCGGAAGGGATTCGCCATGAAGACCATCGCCAAGGTTCTCGAGTCCATGCTCACCAAGGACGCCACCCAGTCCTGGGGCGGCCAGCCGACCATGCCGGCCCCGGAGCAGACCTGGTGGTGGGGCGGCGGCATCGCCGAGGAGACCGACATCATCCTCTGAGTACGTCAAAGGCACTACGTTTGGGTGCCATGGCACAGACACGGAGGCGCTCCCCGAGGCCGGGGGGCGCCTCCGTCTCCATGTGGCTGTACATCTGCGCGGTCGTGGTCACCGCGATCGTGCTCTCGGCCATCTGCTGGTGGAGGTTCCCGGTCGGGAAGGGCGCGGGCGTCTCACTGCTCGTGCTGTTCCTCATGGGAGTGGCGTCCTCGCGCTGGCGCGAGGAGGACATCGGAGCCAGGATCGGCTTCTCGTTCACCAGCATCATCCTGCTCGCGTCCGTCGCCCTCGTCGGGCCGGCCGGCGCCTCCCTGGTGGGGCTGGCCTCTCCCGCGCTGGAGCTGCGCCGGGCTCGTTGGGACGTGCGGCTGTTCAACACCGCGATGATGTCGATCATCGGCTCGCTGGGCGGCGTCGCCTACCGGCTGGCCGGTGGCCCCGTCGACGTGGGCTCCCTGGGCAGCGCGTGGGACCTGGTCCTTCGGGTGGGCGTGCCGCTGATGGTGGCCGACGTCTGCCAGTGCCTGATCAACGCCTTGGTCCTGGGCGGGGTCGTGGGCCTGTCCCAGGGCATCCCGATGCGCCGCTTCGTGCCGGGCATGCTCGGCTCGTCCGGGCCGGCCTACATCGGCTACGGCGTCATCGGCTACCTGTTCGTCATCCTCTGGATCCCGGCCGAGGTGGGCCCGTTCTCCGCCGTCCTCGTGCTCGCCCCGCTGTTCGTCGCCCGGTGGGCCTTCGGGCAGTACGGCGACGAGCAGCGCGCCCACGAGCGCACCCTCAGCGCGCTGGTCACCGCGGTGGAGACCAAGGACCCGTTCACCCGGGGCCACAGCGAGCGGATCGCCCAGCTCTGCGAGCTCATCGCCGGAGCGCTCTCCCTGGGGCAGCGGCGCACCGAGGCCCTGCGCTACGCCGGGATGCTGCACGACATCGGCAAGCTGGGCATCCCGGCCCGGCTGCTGCACAAGAGCGCCGAGCTGACCGACGACGAGCTCGCCGTCGTCGCCATGCATCCCGTCCGGGGAGTGGAGATGGTCCGCGAGATCGACTTCCTCCACGAGTCGGTCGACGGCATCCTGCACCACCACGAGCGCTTCGACGGCCTGGGCTACCCGCAGGGCCTGAGCGGCACGGAGATCCCCGAGTTCGCCCGGATCATCGCGGTGGCGGACGCCTTCGACTCCCTGACCACGGCCCGTCCCGGGCGCGCGGCTGCCTCGGCGGAGGATGCCATGGCGGTGCTGCGGGCCCGGGCCGGCAGCCACCTCGACCCGTCCATCGTCGCGGCGCTGGAGCGGGCCCTGTCCCGGCACGAGTGGCAGGTCACCAGCGCCGAACCGGAGTCCTGGGGTCCGGTCGGCGGTTCCTACGACCACGACGACCCGGCCGAGAGCGACCGCCTGGCCATGCGCTCCGACCTGGTGCACGGGCAGGCCGGGTCGGCCGACCGGGAGGTGCGGGCATGAGGACCCGGGCCCGGCTCCTCGACATCGAGGGGCTCATGGGCATGGTGGGCGCAGCGCTCGTCGTGGTCTCGATGGGACTGACGGTGCAGCGCTGGGGGGCCGAGGGCCTGCCCAACCTGCCGGTCGTGCTGTCGTTCGTCGCGGCCATCGCCCTGGGTGAGCTGTTGCGGATCGGCCTGCCGGGCAGCCGCGAGACCGTGCCGATGGCCTCGGCGGCCGCGCTGGCCTTCGCGATCACCACCGAGGCGCCCCGGGGGGTCCCCGCGCTGTTCTCGGCGCCGGTGGTCGTGGCCGCCACAGCCGTGGCGATGACCATGGGCATCGTCCCCCACCTCGTGAGGGGGCGGACGATCCGCCTGTCGGACCTGACCAACCGGCTGCTCACCGTGGCCGTGGCAGCGGTGCTGTTCCGCGAGGTCCGGCCCTGGCACGGGCGCTCCCTGGCGGAGGAGGCCACGTCGATCGTCGGCCAGCGGTGGCTGGTGGCCGTCGTCATGCTGCTCGTCACCCTCGTCGCGCTCGGGGTCGAGACGACGCTCGCGGCCGCCGCCCGTGCCGCTCGTGACCACGCTCGGTTTCCTCGTGTCCTCGCCGACGAGCTGCGGGCAGCCTTCGGCCTCAGCGCGGCGCTGGCCACGACCGGTGCGCTCATCGCGCTGGCCGAGCGACCGCTGGGTGTCACCGCGATCCCGCTGTTCCTCTTCCCGCTGGTGCTGACGCAGTTCGCCGTCCGGCGCTACGCCGCCATCCGCACGACCTACCGGCAGACGATCCGCTCGCTCTCGCGGCTGACCGAGCTCGCGGGGTACACCGAGCCGGGCCACGCCCTGCGCGTGGCGTCCCTGTCGGTGGCCATGGGCAGGGATATGGGCATGAGCGAGCGCGACAACCTCGACCTGGAGTACGCAGCCCTGCTGCACGACATCGGCCAGGTCGCCCTCAAGGACCCGATCCCCGGCGGGGCGACCGTGATGGCGGCGCCGGCCGACCAGCGGCGCATCGCCGACGACGGCGCGCAGATCGTGCGCCAGACCGGCGTGCTCGACAACGTCGCCCGGATCCTCGAGGCACAGACGACGCCGTTCCGCCAGGTGCGCGAGTTCGGGGAGGACCTGCCGCTCTCGAGCCGGATCATCAAGGTCGTCAACGCCTACGACGACCTCGTGGGGGACAGTGCGGACGCCGGTCGGCACGCGGCGGCGATCGAGCGGATCCACCTCGGCCTGGGCTACGAGTACGACCCCCGCGTGGTCGACTCGCTCGCGCGCGTCCTCGGCCGCGGCCTCCACTGAGGTCGGGAGCGGACGCACGAAACGGCCCGGATCTGCCTGTCCTTCGGGCTGATCCGGGCCGTCTCGTGCGTCTGGTCGGGGACCGTCAGTGCGTGAGCTGCGGCAGCTCGCTCACCTTGGGGTCACCGGCGTCGGCGAAGTAGTCGCCCTTGATCGTGGCGTCAGCGCCGTCGGCCACGCGCAGCGCCCGCAGCACCAGGGTGGCCACGGCCGCGACGACGATGTTGAGGACGAACGCCGTGAAGGCGATGTAGCCCATCTGGGCGATGATGTCGACGTTGAAGATCGACATCGGCGCCACCGAGCCGCCGAAGTGCGGTGTGGCCGGCGACGGGATGTTGTACGCCGTCCACGTGCCGTAGACCATCGCCACCGCCCAGCCGGCCAGCAGCGCCCACCGGTGGAACCACCGGGTGTAGAGGCCGAAGACCACGGCGGGGAAGGTCTGCAGGATCCAGATTCCGCCCAGGAGCTGGAAGTTGATGGCGTTCTGCTTGTCCATGGTCAGGACGAAGATCAGCGCCACGAACTTCACCGCCAGCGAGACGAGCTTGCTGACCTTGGTCTCCTGCTCGTGGCTGGCGTTGGGACGCAACCACTCGCGATACACGTTGCGCGTGAACAGGTTTGCCGCCGCGATCGACATGATCGCCGCGGGGACCAGCGCGCCGACGGCGATCGCCGCGAAGGCGATGCCGGCGAACCACGACGGGAAGGAGTCCTCGAACAGCTGGGGGATGACCAGCTGCGGGTTGGGCTTGCCGTCCAGGCCCAGGGGCTTGGTGCCGGCCGCGATGGCCACCCAGCCGAGCAGCGCGAGCAGTGCAAGGACGAAGGAGTAGGCCGGCAGGATCGAGGCGTTGCGGCGAATCGTGTTGCGGGACTTGGAGGAGAGCACGCCGGTGATGGAGTGCGGGTACATGAACAGCGCCAGCGCCGAGCCGAGCGAGAGCGTCGCGTAGGCCCAGAACTGCTTGTCGTTGGGGATGAACACCCCCGGCTTGCCCGTGGCCGGGTTGGGCTTGGCCATCTTGGTCTGGGCCGCGTCGAAGATGTGGCTCCAGCCGCCGAACTTCGAGGGCAGGTAGATCACGGCGACGATGATGACCAGGTAGATCAGGGTGTCCTTGACGAACGCGATGATCGCCGGGGCGCGCAGGCCGCTGGAGTAGGTGTAGGCCGCCAGCACCGCGAACGCGATGAGCAGCGGCAGGTCCTTGGCCAGCGTGTTGCCCGACCCGCCCAGGCCGCACACCTCGAGCACCGCCTGGATGCCGACGAGCTGCAGCGCGATGTAGGGCATCGTCGCGAGGATGCCGGTGAGCGCCACCGCGAGGGAGAGCCCGCGCGAGCCGTAGCGGCCGCGCACGAAGTCGGCCGAGGTCACGTAGCCGTGGCGGTGGCTGACCGACCACAGCCGGGCGAGGAACACGAAGATGATCGGGTAGAGCACGATCGTGTAGGGAACGGCGAAGAAGCCGGTCACCGCACCGGTCGCGAACATCGCCGCCGGCACCGCGACGAACGTGTATGCCGTGTAGAGGTCGCCTCCCAGCAGGAACCAGGTGACCCACGTGCCGAAGCCGCGGCCGCCCAGGCCCCACTCGTCGAGGCTGGACATGTTCTTCGGCCGGTGCCAGCGGGTCGCCATGAAGCCCATGACGGTCACCGCGAGGAACACGATGATCAGCACGGTCAGGGCGACGCCGTTGACGCCGGTGTTCGGCGCGGACGCCGTGGCCAGGGCCGGGGTCACACGGGTCATCGGCGGGCCTCCTCACGCTGGTCGGTCATCGGCCGGTGCGGCCGCGCCACGAGCACGATGCGGTACGCGGCGTAGGTGCAGGCCGAGGTGAGGAAGACCCACAACAGCTGGTACCAGATGAAGAACGGGAAGCCGGCCAGCTCGGGCCCGGACTTGGCATAGCTCGACACCCACATGAGCGCCACGATCGGCGCGGCCACGAGGATGCCGGCGACAACCAGCAGCCCCGTCCTGGCCGGGGGTGTGGAGCGGTGGATCTCGTCGTGATCCATGGACACCTCCACAGCAGTGTTCGACTGCGGGGGTTGCAGCCGCGGACGCACCGTACTCTCGCGGATCGGTCAGGTGTGGGACGTGTGTGTCCGAAATGCGGTGTCCGAAATGTCGCGAAGGTGTCCTGCGCTCGCCGCGGCGCGGCCGTAGGGGCCGCCGGACCTGAGAGCGGGGGCTTCGGTGGGGCGCGAATTAGCGGCGAGGAGAACGGTTTCCAAGGCCCGGGCAGGGCTGCTGGCAGGTCTGGCAGTGGCTCTCGCCGGGAGAGGGGGACGGTGCTCGCCACGAGCGCCCACCCCGCCCGTTCGGCGGCCTGCGCACCTGCCCGGCCACCCGGCATACCGGGAATGACAACGGGCCGCCGCACCCCGAGGGTGCGGCGGCCCGTGTCGTGCAGGAGGGAGCCTCAGGCGGCCTTGGTCTCCTTGAAGATCGCGTCGATCTCGTCGATCTTGGCCAGCAGCTCATCGGCCTTGGCAGCGTCGAAGACACCCTTGGTGCCGGTGGCGCCGGCCAGCTTGGTGGCCTCGTTGAAGAGGGTGTGCAGCTGGGGGTACTTCTCGAAGTGCGGGGGCTTGAAGTAGTCGGTCCACAGCACCCACAGGTGGTGCTTGACCAGCTCGGAGCGCTGCTCCTTGATGATGGTCGCGCGGACCCGGAAGTCGGGGTCGGAGTTGTCGGCCACCTTGGCGATGATGGCCTTGACCGACTCGGCCTCGATGCGGGCCTGGGCGGGGTCGTAGACACCGCAGGGCAGGTCGCAGTGGGCGCTGACCTCGACCGGAGCGGCGAACAGGCGGGAGAACATCAGTGAGAACCCTTTCTGCGGATGATCAGGCGTACCCGGCCAACCTACCCCGCGTCATGGGCGTCGGCGACGGCGGCTCAGCAGCAGCGTGCCGAGCGCCATCGTGGTCAGCGCGCGGCGGCCGGGGACCCGTCCGAGGACCAGGGCCAGGACATCCGTGGGGGCGATCGCGCCGACCTGCCAGGAGTCCACGCCCTCGCGGGGGTTGTCCCGCTCGACCCACCAGCCGGGGCCGCCGTCGGGGTCGCGGCCGGTGACCCGCTTGACGGCCAGGGGGCGGGGTCCGTCGGGTCCCGGGGGCAAGCGGACCAGCGCCATCCGGCCGACGCGCGGCCGGGCGCCGTGCAGCACGAGCAGGCGGTCGCCCTCGTGCAGGGTGGGCTCCATCGAGCGTCCCCGCACGAGGGCGAAACCGAGGCGCAGCACTACTTGTCGACGCTGGCCGAGGCGTCGGTCTCGTGGTCGGGGACCACGCCGGGAATGACGTCCGGGACGTGCTCGACCGCGGGCCGGTGCTCCTCCTGCATCCGGCCCAGGAACGTCCGGGTGCGCTGGTGCTGGGGGTTGTCGATGACCGAACGGGGGTCGCCCTGCTCGACGACGACGCCGCCGTCCATGAAGACGACGTGGTCGGCGACCTCGCGGGCGAAGGCCATCTCGTGGGTGACCACGATCATCGTCATGCCGTCGCGCGCCAGCTGGCGCATGACGGCGAGCACCTCGCCGACCAGCTCGGGGTCCAGCGCCGACGTGGGCTCGTCGAAGAGCATCAGCTTGGGGCTCATCGCCAGCGCCCGGGCGATGGCCACGCGCTGCTGCTGCCCACCGGAGAGCTGGGAGGGGTAGGCGGCCGGCTTGTCCGACAGGCCCACGCGGTCGAGCAGCTCCATGGCCATGGCACGGACCTTGTCCTTGTGCTCGCCCTTGACCTGGACCGGGGCCTCCATGACGTTCTGGAGGGCGGTCATGTGGGGGAAGAGGTTGAACCGCTGGAAGACCATGCCGATGTTGCGGCGCTGCGCCGCGATGGACCGGTCGCTGAGGTGGTGCAACGTGCCGGCGCGGTCCTCGTAGCCCATCAGGTCGCCGTCGACCCAGATCCGGCCGCCGTCGATGGACTCGAGCTGGTTGATGCACCGCAGGAAGGTCGTCTTGCCGGACCCGGAGGGCCCGAGCAGGCAGACCACCTGGCCCCTTCGCACATCGAGGTCGATGCCCTTGAGCACCTCGTTGCCGTGGAAGGCCTTGGTGACGTTGACCGCGTGGACCAGCGGAATGGGCGTCGTCGTCTCCGTGGTCATCAGGCGCCTCCAGCCCCGGCCGGGCGGGCGAACCGCTTGGTTCGCGGGGCCTTCTGGCCGAAGCCGCGGCCGAAGTAGCGCTCGAGGTAGGACTGGCCGACCATCAGCACGCTGCACACGATGAGGTACCACGCGGTGGCGGCGACGTAGGACGGCATGATCTTCAGCGTGCGCGAGCCGATCGCGCTGGACTGGTAGAACAGCTCGGTGATGACCGGGATGGCCACCAGCAGGGAGGTGTCCTTGACCATCGCGATGGTCTCGTTGCCGGTCGGGGGCACGATGACCCGCATCGCCTGGGGGAGGACGATGCGGCGCATGGTCTTGCTGCTGCTCATGCCGAGGGCCTGGGCGGCCTCCCGCTGGCCGACGTCCACCGCGAGGATGCCGGCGCGGGCGATCTCGGCCATGTAGGCCGCCTCGGACAGGCCCAGGCCGATGATGCCGCCGACCAGACCACCCACGATGTCGTTGGTGGTCAGGTGCCAGAACGTCAGGTCGCTGCGCAGGCCGACCGCGCCGGCGATCTGCTTGCCGAAGGGCACGCCCACGTCGAGGGTGTTGTAGAGGTAGCCCAGGCCGGTGCCGATGATGACCAGCAGCACGTAGCGGGGGATGGCGCGGAAGAACCACGTGTAGACGAAGGAGACGCCGCGCAGGACCGGGTTCGTGGACAGGCGCATGATCGCGATGATGACGCCGAGGATGACGCCGATGATCATGGCGCCGACGGTGCCCAGGATGGTGCCCTTCCAGAGGCCCTCGAGCACGGGCGTCTGGTCCATCACCTGCAAGGCGAAGGAGAAGTCCCACTTCTTGTTGGTGAGGAACGAGCTGAGCAGCATCGCCACCAGCACGGCGATGACGGCGAGGGCGACCCAGCGCCAGGGGTGCCGCACCGGCCGGGCGTGGATCGCGCCCGGCCGGCTGGTCTCGGTGGTTGCACTCATCACGGGTTGAGGGCGAAGTTGGTGATGGCGCCGCTCGAGATGCCCCACTTGTCCAGCGCCTGCTTGTAGCCCCCGGAGGTGTTCAGCTGCTTGAGGGCGTCGACCAGCGCGTTGCCGAAGTCGGTCTCGCTCTTGGGCACGACGTAACCGTAGGGCGCCGAGTCGTAGGTCTGGCCCACGGCCTCGAGCTGTCCGCCGGTCTGCTTGACGGCGTAGAGGGCGACGGGGGAGTCGGCGAGCATCGCGTCGGCCTTGTTGCTCGTGACGTCGGCGGTCACCTTGTCCTGGCCGACCTCGACGATGATGTTGATCGGCTTCTTGCCGGCGCTGGTGCACTTCTTGTTGCGGGCCGTGATGTCGTCCAGCTGCGTGGTGGCCTTCTGGACGGCGACGTTGAGGCCACACGCGTCATCGGGGTTGACCTTCTTGGGGTTGCCCTTGGCGACCACCCACTGCGTGCCCGCGGTGTAGTAGCTGACCATGTTGACCTGCTTCTTGCGCTCGTCCGTGATGGAGAAGCTGGAGATGCCCATGTCGTACTTGCCGCTGTCGACGCCGAGGATGATCGAGTCGAAGTTGGCCGGCACCCACTTGACCTTGACGCCGAACTCCTGGGCCACGGCGTTGAACAGGTCGACGTCCATGCCCTGGACGGTCTTGCCGTCGGTGGCGAGGAACTCGTTGGGCGCGTAGGTCGCGTCGGTGCCGACGACGATCTCGCCGGAGCTCTTGATCTTGGCGGGCAGCTTGGCCGCGAGGTCGGCGTTCTTGGTCGCACTCGGCGCCGGCGCGCTCGAGGTCGACCCGCCCGTCGAGAGGGAGTTGGAGCCGCAGGCGCTCAGGGCCAGGCTCGTCACCGCGAGGCCGATGGCGGCGCGCAGGGCGGGGGAGGACAGACGGGTCATCGAGGTGCTCCTTCGTGGAGGCTGTTCAAACTGATGTACGCCGGACGCAATCATCCTGCCACCCACAATGTGCGCATGCGATAGACGCGGATGCGCCGTGATTCGCGCGTGATCAGACGGTTTCCGGCCCGGTATGCCGGGGGTCGGGTTCGTCGGATCTGGCCCGTTTCGTCGGGGGATGTCGTCCGGCGACACAGCCTACCGCATGTTCATTCACGGAATGAATACTCATGCAGCCCTGCCCTGCGGGTCGGTCCGCGACCCGCATCACAGTGCGGGTTTCCGGGTGTGCAGCGGCGAGTGCCTGTGGCACCATCGGGGCAGCGGGCCACCCCCCGCGACGTGTCAGTAGCCACCACCCAGGCTTCCAGTTCCACTGATGATCCTGCGTGCTCGCTCCGTCAAAGAGGTGACCCGAGACGATGACCGTCCACCCGTCATACCCCGATGCTCCCCGTTTCGACCCAGCCGACCCGGTCTTCCGTGCCCACGAGGGCGGCAAGATGGCCATGGTCGCGACCCAGCCGCTGCGCGACCGGACCGACCTGTCCCTGCTCTACACCCCCGGCGTCGCCGACGTGTCCCGGGCGATCGCGGCCGACCCGTCCCTGGCGGCGCGCTACACCGCACGGCGCAACACCGTCGCCGTGGTCACCGACGGCACCGCGGTGCTCGGTCTGGGCGACATCGGCCCGCTGGCCGCGATGCCGGTGATGGAGGGCAAGGCGGTGCTGTTCAAGCACTTCGCCGGTGTCGACGCCGTGCCGGTGTGCATGGAGACCGGCTCGGTCGATGAGCTGGTCGACGCCATCGCGCGCATCGCGCCGACCTATGGCGGGATCAACCTCGAGGACATCTCGGCGCCCCGCTGCTTCGAGATCGAGCGCCGGCTGCAGGAGCGCCTGGACATCCCGGTCTTCCACGACGACCAGCACGGCACGGCGATCGTGGTGCTGGCCGGGCTGGTCAACGCCGCCCGGGTGGTCGGGCGCGAGCTCGCCTCGCTGCGCGTGGTCATCTCTGGTGCCGGCGCGGCCGGCGTGGCGGTGGCGCGGCTGCTGGCACGGGCCGGCGTCGCCGACATCGTCGTGTGCGACTCGCGCGGGATCATCTCCCCGCGCCGCTCGGACCTGGTCGAGCACAAGCACCGCCTGGCGGCGACGACGAACCCCCGCGGCCTGTCCGGCTCGCTGTCCGACGCGCTCGTGGGGGCCGACGTCTTCATCGGCGTCTCCGGCGGCTCGGTGCCCGAGGCCGACGTCGCCCGGATGGCGCCGGGGTCGATCATCTTCGCCCTGGCCAACCCCGACCCGGAGGTGCACCCCTCGGTGGCCAGCCGGTATGCCGCGGTGGTGGCGACGGGGCGCTCGGACTTTCCCAACCAGATCAACAACGTGCTGGCCTTCCCGGGGATCTTCCGCGGCGCGCTCGACGCCGGCGTCCCGCAGGTCACCGAGGCGATGAAGCTCGCGGCGGCGCGGGCGATCGCCGACCTGGTGGAGGCGCCGACCGCGCAGGAGATCGTGCCCAGCGTCTTCGACGACCGCTGTGCGCCGACCGTGGCGGCTGCGGTCGCGGCGCGGGCCTGACCGGGCGCGTCCGGGCCGCTCCTCCTACGCTGACCGCATGCTTGCCGCCTACGCCGCCAGCCAGTCCGCCGCCGACCCGTTGTCCGGTCTGCAGATCGGGGAGCGACCCGACCCGACCCCCCGCCCCGGCTGGTCGGTCGTCACCCTCAAGGCCGCCGGGCTGAACCACCACGACGTGTGGTCGCTCAAGGGCGTCGGGCTGTCGGCGGACAGGCTGCCGATGATCCTCGGCTGCGACGGCGCCGGCGTCGACGAGGACGGCAACGAGGTCATCGTGCACGCTGTCGTCGCCAGCGAGGGCTGGCACGGCGACGAGACGCTGGACCCGCGCCGGTCCCTGCTCTCGGAGCTGCACGACGGCACCCTGGCCGAGAAGGTGCTCGTGCCCACGCAGAACCTCGTGCCCAAGCCGGCGGGGCTCGACTGGGGACTGGCGGCGTGCCTGTCCACGGCCTGGCTCACGGCCTACCGGATGCTGTTCACCAACGCCGGCCTCACCCCTGGCGCCACGGTGCTCGTCCAGGGCGCCGGCGGCGGCGTGGCCACAGCGCTGGTCCAGCTGGGGGCAGCCACCGGCTACCGGGTCTGGGTCACCAGCCGTGACGAGGCCAAGCGGGCCAAGGCGCTGGAGATCGGCGCCGATGCGGCGTTCGAGTCCGGCGCGCGCCTGCCCGAGCGCGTCGATGCGGTGATGGAGACGGTCGGTGCGGCCACCTGGTCGCACTCGGTGAACTCGCTCAAGCCCGGTGGCACGATCGTCATCTCCGGCGCCACCTCGGGCGACGCTCCGCCCAAGGCCGAGCTCACCAAGATCTACTTCAAGCAGCTGCGGGTCATCGGCTCGACCATGGGCAGCCGTGTCGAGCTCGAGCGCCTCGCCCAGCTCGTCGACCACCGGGGGATCACCCCGGTGGTCGACTCGCGGCACGCCCTGCCCGACGCCCGCGCGGGCTTCGAGAAGATGGTCGCCGGCGACCTCTTCGGCAAGGTCGTCATCACCATGTGAGGCCTCGGGCCGCTGGCCGGCCTCAGGGCCGACGCAGGACCTCGCGGATCCGGGTGGCCGCATCGTGGAGGATGTCGAGCACCTCCTGCCGGGCCTGCGCGTCGGTCTGCACGCGGCGCACGGCGTCGCGCACGTCGTAGCGGAAGGCGTTGATCGCAGCCTCGATGTCGCGTGAGGCCGGGCCGCCGGCACCATGGCCCTGGGGCCAGTGCGCGTCGTAGGCCGTGCCCGCAGGGGTCGCGGTCGCCCGCGCCTCCTTGGCCGCCGCCTTGAGCTCGGCCCGCAGGTCGCTCGCGCTCCCGTGGACGCGGGCCCGCACCTCCTGGGCGAGCTCCCGGACCGAGTGGTCGAGGTCCTGCTGGAGGTCGGCCAGGTCCAGCTGGCGGTTGGCCACTTCGGCCCGCCCCGCCTCGGTGATCCGGTAGGTGGCCTTGCGGCCCTCGTCCGAGCGCTCGACCAGCCCTTCCTCCTCCAGCTTGGCCAGCCGCGGGTAGACCGTGCCGGCGCTGGGGGAGTAGAGCCCGTTGAACCGCTCCTCGAGGGCGCGGATGATCTCGTAGCCGTGGCGCGGCCCCTCCTCGAGCAGGGCGAGCAGGTAGAGCCGCAGCTGGCCGTGGGCGAAGACCGGGCTCATCCTGCGGCGCTCTCGTCGCCGTGGCGGGGCAGGTCCTGGGGGCTGTCCTGCGGCACGCGATCCTGGGGCGTGGGGGTCGTGTCCTGCGGGGTCCCGGCCCGCAGCACCACGATGTTGCCGGAGACGGCGTTGGCCTTGATCGACAGCGCCCGGTCGCCCTCGGCAACCTGGCCGCCGGGGCGGGAGGTGCCCGGCAGGCTGACCCAGCGCCCGTCGACGAGCACCTGCCCGGAGGCGGTGTGGGCCTGGATGTCGAACCCGCTGCCGCCCGGGATCCGCACGGTGACGTCGCCGGAGACCGAGTTGGACTTGATCTGCGACGCCGCGCTGGTCAGGTCGAGGGTGATGTCACCGCTGACCGTGTTGAGCTTGACCTGGCCGAGCCGGCTGGCCTGCACCGTGAGCGGACCGCTGACGGTGTTGCCGTGGAAGCTGCCGGTCAGGGCGTGCCCCTCGACCTCGCCGCTCACCGTGTTGGCCTTGACCTCGCCGATGATGTCGTCCAGCGTCAGGCCGCCGGAGACGGTGTTGGCCTTGACGTCTGCGCGCACCCCGTTGACCAGGGCGTCGGCGCTGACCGTGTTGACCGTGACCTCGGCGGCGGCCGGCACCGACAGGCTGATCCGCGCGCTGAGCTTCTGGTTGCCCAGGGAGGCGAACCGGCGCTTGAGGGTGTCGAAGACGTTGTCGCCCTCTTCCTTGATGTGGCTGACCTTGAGCACCGAGCCGGTCCAGGTCACCTCGAGCGGCTTGCCGACCACCTCGTGCACCTCCAGCCGTGCGGTGCTGGAGTCGTCGTGCGTGACGATGTCGACGTGCCCGCCGACGAGGCCCACCTTGAGCGCGCGGACGGTCTCGCCCTCGGCGCCGATGTCGAGCACCTTCGGGCCGTCGATCTCCCAGTTCTCTGCCATGCCCCGCTCCCTCGTGAGGTCCAGTGACGCGCTATATCGCGTTGAGGTGACTCACGTTATATCGCGATGTATCGCGAGTGCAAGGGTTTGGGGGATGCCTCGTCCGGGCGGTCCGAGACTGTCCGGAGATCTCGCCCCGCCACCGGAAACGCCGAACTGGACGTTGCTGCTCCTTCACGCGTCGTGAAGGAGCAGCAACGTCCAGCTCGGCGAAGAGGTCTGGGTGGTGGGGTGCGCAGGTGGGGAGTGGTCAGTCCTCGATCTGGAGCCACTGGGCCCAGCCGCCGTGCAGCACCAGCCAGGCGATGAGGCCGTAGCCGGCCTGGCCCGGGTGGGAGCCGTCGCCGGCGTCGAGGTCGGCCTGCCACTGCTCGTGCCCGACCAGCGGGTGGTAGCAGTCGACGTAGGGCACGCCCCGCCGGGAGCAGACGTCGGCCTGGGCCTCGACCACGACCTCGAGCCGGGTGTTGAGCTCGCCGTCGTTGGTGGGCGGCGGTCCCACGACGAACGTGGCGATCCCGGAGGCCGCGGCGTCGTCGAGGATGTTGGCGAGGGACAGGCGCAGGCGAGCGGTCGTCATGCCGTTGAGGGCGTCGTTGGTGCCGACCCCGACGACCAGCCGCTTCTCGGTGCGGTCGCGCCAGCGCGGCGGGCACTCCCGGCCCCAGCGGGCCAGGACGTCGGTGGAGGCGTCACCGCGCACCCCCAGGTTGTAGGCCGTGATGTCCACGTCCGGGTGGGCGGTGCGCCCGACGACCCGGGACACCCAGCCCAGGCCCTTGGGGTCGCCGTAGCCGGAGACGTAGGAGTCGCCGATGAAGACCAGGCCGACGTCGCGCGGGCCCTCGGGCACGTGGAACTCGGCGGAGGGGGCGAACTCGGGCGGGACGTCGTGGCCGGCGTCCTCGTCGGCGTAGTGGTCCACAAAGCTCACGTGCTCAGTCCTCGTCGTCGTCGAGACGCGCCAGCCAGGTGGCGAAGCGCTCGATGGGGGTCTCGAACTCGGGGTTGAGGTCCACGAAGGTCCTCAGCTGGTCGGCCAGCCACTCCAGGCTGACCTCCTCCTCACCCCGTCGCTGCGCCAGCTCCTCGATGCCCCGGTCCGTGAAGTACACGTCTTGGAGGCTATCGCCCGCGACGGTCCCGGACGGGGACGGCATGCCGGTGCGCGGTCAGGAGACCATGCGGCGCCGGCGACCCACGCGACGGGGGAGCGGGTCCCGGTGGCCCTCCTGGACCCGGGAGAGCAGGCTGCGGGAGGCGGCCACCGCGAGGTCACGGTCGTGGCTGAGGACGAAGTTGAACCGGCGCTCGGCCTCGGGGCGGCCGACGTCGCCGAAGTCGTGGGCGGTCAGCAGCGTCGCCCACGTCGGGGTGATGACCACGAGGGTCCACTCCCGGCGTAGCGGGTCGGCCGGGTCCAGCGGGGCGTGCTGCACGCCGGGCACCGGCGGGGCGTCGATGCCGGCGCCAAGCATCGCCACGAGGGAGCCGCTGTGGGCGAGCTGCTCGTAGCGGCCCAGCGTCGAGGGCGTGAGGTGGCGGGCCTCCTGGAAGGAGGACAGCACGATCGCCGAGCCGCCGGCGGCCAGCGCCTGCGCCTCCAGGGTCTTGCTCAGCTCGACCAGGAAGCGCTTGTCCGCCACGCGCGGGGAGTGCCGGCGGGTGACGAGGGTGTAGGGGCTGTCGTGCGTCTCGAGGATCTGCCGGGCGTGACCGGAGAGCATCGCGGCGACCCCGCCCTCGGTGGCGGCCCGGCCGTCCTCGGGCCGGTAGAACGGCCCGCCGGCCAGGTGCGCGCCCATCATCCGCACGGTCGACTCCTCCGCGGCGGTGGCGACGCCCTCGGCCAGGACGACGCTGCCGGTGGCGGCGGTGTGCGCCCGCACGGCGGCGAAGACGTCGGCCTGGTGCCGCAGGTCGCGCGAGCCCAGCACCGAGTGGTCCAGGCGCACGACCTCGGGGTCGAGCAGCGGCAGCGTGGCCAGGGTCGCCGGGGTGGCCCCGACCGCCCGCAGCGCCACCGTCCAGCCCTGGCGCCGGGCCTGTTCGGCGACCCGCAGTGACGTCGCCGGGTGGGTCAGCACCCGCAACGCGTCCAGCTGGAGGACCAGTCGCTCGCGCAGCCAGTCGTCGTCGGGCAGGGAGTCGAAGGACTCGGCGGCGGCGTCGAGGAAGACCCGGGTGTAGTCGGCGTGGCCGAAGCCCAGCGCCGCCACCGCCTCCATCGCGCTGCGCCGGCGCAGCGCGTCCAGCTCGCCGGCGTCGGGATGGTCGGCCACCGCCTCGGTGAACGCGACCGGGTCGGCCAGGGTCGAGCGGCCCTCGACCCGGTGCACCGCCTCGTAGCCGGCCACCCGGCCGGACTCGCACTCCACCAGCGGCTGGACCTCGGTGGTGTAGCCGCCGCTGCGCACGACGCCGGCGACGTCGGGCTCCTCGCTCGCGGCGGGTCGGGGTGCTTCGTGGAGCTGGGTCATGCCAAGCCTGCCTTCGGGACGCGCGGACGGAGCTCGTCGCGCCTCCGATGGTGGCCGGGCACGGCCCGACCACCCTAGCCAAGCGGTCCGCCGACGGCGCATCGACGGCCGTGCATCTTCCCTGCGCACCCGGGGCGGCCGGCTGCGGCAGGTGCGTCACCGCACATACCGGCCCCGGGTATGCGCGGCGGGCCGGGTGCGGGAGGCGGGTCACCGCGCATACCGGGCAGGGAACGCGCGAGGGCGGGGACCGCGTGGTGCGGTCCCCGCCCTCGGGGTCAGGCAGGTGGGGTGCCGGTCAGCGGTCGAACGCCCGCGCCACGAGCTCGGCCTGCTGCACGGCGTGCTTCTTCGGCGAGCCGGTCGCCGGCGAGGCCGAGGCCGGGCGGGAGACCACACGCAGGCCGCGGGTCTCGCCCAGCTCGGCGAGGGCCGCCGGGAGGTTCATGGCCATGAACGGCCACGCGCCCTGGTTGGCCGGCTCGTCCTGGACCCACACGAGCTCGGCGCCCGGGTAGGCCTTGACCGCCTCGGCGACCTCGGCCCCCGGCAGCGGGGCCAGCTGCTCCACGCGCACGATGGCGGTGGTCTGGTCGCCGCGCTTGGTGCGCTCGGCCTCGAGGTCGTAGACGACCTTGCCGGAGGCGAGCAGCACGCGGGTGACGCCGCTCGGGTCCGGCGCGCCGCGGTCGGGCAGCACCGGCTGGAACGTGCCCTGCGTGAAGTCCTCCACCGCGCTGGCGGCGGCCTTCAGGCGCAGCATCGACTTCGGGGTGAAGACGATGAGCGGGCGACGCGGCCGGGCGTAGGCCTGGCGGCGCAGCAGGTGGAAGTAGGACGCCGGCGTCGAGGGGTAGGCCACCGTCATGTTGTCCTCGGCGCACATCTGCAGGAAGCGCTCGATGCGGGCGGAGGAGTGGTCCGGGCCCTGGCCCTCGTAGCCGTGCGGCAGCAGCAGCACGACCGAGGAGCGCTGGCCCCACTTCTGCTCCGAGGAGGAGATGAACTCGTCGACGATGGTCTGCGCGCCGTTGAAGAAGTCGCCGAACTGCGCCTCCCACAGGACCAGCGCGTCGGGGCGCTCGACCGAGTAGCCGTACTCGAAGCCCATCGCGGCGTACTCGGAGAGCAGCGAGTCGTAGACCCAGAAGCGGGCCTGCCCCTCACCGAGGTAGAGCAGCGGGGTCCACTCCTCGGCGGTCACCTTGTCGATCAGCACCGCGTGGCGCTGGACGAAGGTGCCGCGACGGGAGTCCTGGCCCGCGAGGCGGACCGGCACGCCCTCCTTGAGCAGCGAGCCGAACGCGAGCAGCTCGCCCATCGCCCAGTCGATGCCGCCCTTGCGGACCATCTCGGCGCGCTTCTCCATCAGCTGGTGCAGCTTGGGGTGCACCGTGAAGCCCTCGGGCATGTTGACGAAGGCGTCGCCGATGTGGACGAGCTCCTCCGAGGGGATCGCCGTCTCGACATGACGCACCGGCGCGGCCTCGTCGGCCTCCTGCGCCGAGGGGCGCTCCAGGCCGCCGTGGCCCTCGGTGTCGGTGCCGGGGACCTCGGTGTGGTTGGCCGTCGCGGCCGCCTTGGTGGCTTCCTTGGTCTCCACGAAGACCCGCTCGAGCTGCTGCTGGTAGTCGCGCAGCGCGGCCTCGGCGTCCTCGACCGTGATGTCGCCGCGGCCGATGAGCGACTCGGTGTAGAGCTTGCGGACCGAGCGCTTGGCCTCGATGAGGTTGTACATCAGCGGCTGCGTCATCGACGGGTCGTCGCCCTCGTTGTGGCCACGGCGGCGGTAGCACACCATGTCGATGACGACGTCCTTGTTGAACTGCTGGCGGAACTCGTAGGCGAGCTCGGCCACGCGCACGCAGGCCTCGGGGTCGTCGCCGTTGACGTGGAAGATCGGCGCCTGGATCATCCGCGCGACGTCCGTGGAGTAGAAGGACGAGCGCGAGGAGGACGGGCTGGTGGTGAAGCCGACCTGGTTGTTGATGACCACGTGGATCGTGCCGCCGGTGCGGTAGCCGCGCAGCTGGCTCAGGTTGAGCGTCTCGGCGACCACGCCCTGGCCGGCGAACGCGGCGTCACCGTGCATCAGCACCGGCAGCACCGTGAAGTCCTCGCCGGCGAGGTCGAGGCGGTCCTGCTTGGCCCGGACGATGCCCTCCAGGACCGGGTTGACGGCCTCGAGGTGGGAGGGGTTGGCGGCCAGGTAGACCTTGGTCTTGGCGCCGTCCTCGGAGATGAACTCGCCCTCGGTGCCCAGGTGGTACTTCACGTCGCCGGAGCCCTGGACCGACTTGGGGTCCTGGGTGCCCTCGAACTCGCGGAAGATCTGGCCGTAGGACTTGCCGGCGATGTTGGCCAGCACGTTGAGGCGGCCACGGTGCGGCATGCCGATGCAGACCTCGTCGAGGCCGTCACCGGAGGCGCGGCACAGGATCCGGTCGAGCAGCGCGATGACGGACTCGCCGCCCTCGAGGCTGAACCGCTTCTGGCCGACGAACTTGGTCTGCAGGAACGTCTCGAACGCCTCGGCGGCGTTGAGGCGGCGCAGGATCCGCAGCTGCTCGTCCGCGGAGGTCTTGGCGTAGGGCACCTCGACCTTGGACTGGATCCACTTGCGCTGCTCGGGGTCCTGGATGTGCATGTACTCCACGCCGACGGTGCGGCAGTAGGAGTCGCGCAGGATGCCCAGGATCTTGCGCAGCTTGAGCATCGGCTGGCCGCCGAAGCCGCCGGTGGCGAAGTCGCGCTCGAGGTCCCACAGGGTCAGGCCGTGGGTGGTGACGTCGAGGTCGGGATGACGGCGCTGGCGGTACTCCAGCGGGTCGGTGTCGGCCATGAGGTGGCCGCGCACGCGGTAGGCGTGGATGAGCTCCTGCACACGGGCCGTCTTGTTGACGTCGTCGTCGTGGCTGGCGGAGATGTCCCGGACCCAGCGGACCGGCTCGTAGGGGATGCGCAGCGACTCGAAGATCTCGTCGTAGAAGCCGTTCTCCCCGAGCAGGAGGGCGTTGACGATGCGCAGGAAGTCCCCGGACTGGGCGCCCTGGATGATCCGGTGGTCGTAGGTGCTGGTCAGCGTGAGGATCTTGCTGACGGCGTTGCGGTTGATCGTCTCCTGGTTGGCGCCCTGCCACTCGGCCGGGTAGTCCAGCGAGCCGACGCCGACGATCGTGCCCTGGCCGGACATCAGGCGGGGCACCGAGTGGACGGTGCCGATCGTGCCCGGGTTGGTCAGGCTGATCGTGGTGCCCTGAAAGTCCTCGACCGTGAGCTTGTTGTTGCGGGCCTTGCGCACGACGTCCTCGTAGGCCGTCCAGAAGTGCGCGAAGTCCATGGCCTCGGCGGCCTTGATGCTCGGGACGAGCAGCTGGCGGGTGCCGTCGGGCTTGGCGATGTCGATCGCGAGGCCGAGGTTGACGTGGGCCGGGCGGATGAGGGCCGGCTTGCCGTCCTTCTCGGTGTAGCCGTTGTTCATCTCCGGCATGACCGACAGCGCCTTGACGATGGCGTAGCCGATGATGTGGGTGAAGCTGACCTTGCCACCGCGGCTGCGCTGCAGGTGGTTGTTGATGACGACGCGGTTGTCGATGAGCAGCTTGGCCGGCACGGCGCGCACGCTGGTCGCCGTCGGCACGGAGAGGCTGCTCTCCATGTTGGTCACGACCCGGGCGGCCGGGCCCCGCAGCGGCAGCGTCTCGTCGTCGCTGACCGGGCCGGTCGGCTTGACCGCCGGCGCGTCACGCGGGGTGGGCTTGACCGCCTCGGCGGCCTTGGTGTCGGCGGCCTTGGCCTCAGTGGTCGCGGCCTCGGCGGGCTTTGCAGCGGTGGTGCCGGCGGTGCTCCCGGCGGCGGCCTGGGCCGGCTTCGCGGGGGCGGTCTGTGCGGGGGCGGTCTGCGCGGGCTGCGCCGCCGGTGCGGGGGCCTGCTGGGCGGTGGCCGGGGCGGGCGCCGCCTGGCCGTTGCCGTTGGTCTCGGAGCCCGGCTGGTAGTCGGCGAAGAACTCCCACCACGCCTTGTCGACCGAGTTCTTGTCCTTGAGGTACTGCTGGTACAGCTCGTCCACGAGCCACTCGTTGGGTCCGAAAGCTGCCATGGGGTCGTTGGTCGGTGGCTGGGCGGACACGGCGAACATCGCCTCTTTCATCGCGTCGACGGTGACGAAAAACTACGGGTGGCCCCCAGCCTATCCCCGCACGCTGGAGGCCACGCCGTCGCCGTCCCCATCGCGGGAGGCGAGTTAGGTCACGTCGGTGGGACCCGTCAGGTCACGTCCCGGCGCACCGTCAGGAACGAGCCCAACCCGGCCAGCACCGCGGCATACCCGATGAGGACCAGGGCACCGGCCCACCAGGCCAGCGGCTGCGCGTTGGCGTTGCCGTTGACCTGCTGCACCATGGCCGAGGTGGCCTGGCTGGGCAGGTACTTCGCGACCTCCGCGCCCCAGCTGACGAAGGTCAGCGCGAAGCCGACGAGCGGCTCCAGGATCCACGCGGTGCCGACGGCGATGAGGATCGCGGCGACCTGGTTGGGGATGAGGATGCCGGCGCCGAGGCCGATCAGCGCCCACAGGCCGAGGACGAGCAGGCTCAGCGCCAGGGTCCGGGTGATCGTGCCGGCCTCGGGGAAGGGGGAGTAGCCCTTGATCGAGATGATCGTCGCGCCGACGCCGACCGAGCCGATGAGGAAGACCACGCCGTAGAAGGCGCCGATGCCCAGCAGGCTCGTGACCTTGGCGAGCATGACGCGCACGCGCCGCGGGACGGACAGGAACGTGCTGGTGATCGTCTTGTGCCGGTACTCCGAGCCGATCGCCATGACGCCGACCGCCAGCGTCATCAGGTATGCCGTGGACAGGCCACCGGTGTAGACGGTGCTGACCATCTTGGTGTTGTCCAGGCCCGGGGCCGGGGCGCTGCCGGGGCCGCCCTGCCCGGTGGAGCCGGCCACGACGAGGGCGAACAGCACGGCGAGCAGGGCGCCGGCGAGGAACACCCCGATGGCCATGCCCCACCACATCCGGGTGGTGAAGTACTTGCGGAACTCGGCCTTGACCGCGCCGTTCATCAGCGCACCGCGCTCTCGGTCGGGGCGGCCTGGCTGCCGCCGGTGGGGGTGACCGGCTCGGGCGAGCCGTCGAGGTTGCGGTTGCGGTTGGCCGGGTCCTCGGTGAGCTGGAAGAACAGCGCCTCGAGGTCGGTCTGGTGCTCGCGCAGCTCGTGCACGGCCAGGCCCGCGGCCAGGGCGACGTCGCCGATGCGGGCGAGGTCGCCGCTGTGGACGTCGAGCTGCCCGTCGGCGACCGGGTCGGCGTTGATCCCGGCGCGGGACAGGGCCTGGGCGAGCGCGGCGGGGTCGGTCGTGCGCACGATCGCCTTCTTCTCGCCGTGCAGGTCGGCCATGGCGCCCTGCCGGACCAGCCGGCCGTTGGCGATGATGACGACGTCGTCGACGGTCTGCTCGACCTCCTGGAGCATGTGGCTGGAGATGAGCACGGTCTTGCCCTGGCCGGAGAGGTGCCGCAGGAACAGGCGCAGCCAGCGGATCCCCTCGGGGTCGAGGCCGTTGGCCGGCTCGTCGAGGATGAGCACCTGCGGGTCGCCCAGGAGCGCGGCGGCGAGGCCGAGGCGCTGGCGCATGCCCATCGAGTAGCCGCCGGCGCGCTTGCGTGCCGCCGCGGGGATGCCGACCAGCTCGAGCATCTCGTCGACCCGGCGGGTGTCGATGCCGGCAGTGTCGGCCAGCACCCGCAGGTGGTCGCGGCCGGTGCGGCCGGGGTGGAAGTTCGTGGCCTCCAGGGCCGAGCCGACGGTGCGCTGCGGTGCCGCGAGGTCGTGGTAGCGCTGGCCGCCGATGGTGGCGGTGCCCGCCGTGGGGCGCACCAGGCCCAGCAGCATGCGCAGCGTCGTGGTCTTGCCGGCGCCGTTGGGGCCGAGGAAGCCGGTGATCCGGCCCGGCTCGACGCCGAAGGACAGCCGGTCGACCGCGGTGAAGCTGCCGAAGCGCTTGGTCAGGTCGTGCACCTCGATGCGCGTGCCGTGCGTCGGCGGCGCAGGTGTGGCGGTCATGTGGTCGTCCCCGGTTCGTTCATGACGCCCATCCCACCACGGGCGGCCTTCGCCGAGGCAGGCATTTCGGCCGATCTCAGGGTGCGCTCAGGGACAACCCGCGGTGCCCGTCGAGCGCGGTGGCTCGCGGCGGCCCCGGCCCTCCTTAGGATGGACGGACTATGACGGAATGGCTGCTGGTCCTCGCCGGCGTGGCGCTGACCCTCGGCACGGCGGTCTTCGTGGCGGCCGAGTTCTCCTTCGTGGCGCTCGACAAGCCCGCGGTGCAGCGGGCTGTTGACGAGGGCGACCATCGCGCCCGTCCGGTCCTGTCCTCCCTGCGCGGGCTGTCCACGCAGCTGTCGGCCGCCCAGATCGGCATCACCCTGACGACACTGGTGCTCGGCTACCTCGCCGAGCCCTCGGTGGGCCGGCTGCTGCAGGGCCCGCTGCAGGCGATGGGCCTGTCCGCGACGGCCGCCGAGCCGGTCTCCGCGGGGCTCGCACTCTTCCTCGCCACCGTGTTCTCCATGGTCGTCGGCGAGCTGGTGCCGCAGTTCCTCGGGATCTCGGCGCCGCTGGGCACCGCCAAGGTGGTCGCCGTCCCGGTGCGGATCTTCTCCGTCATCACCAAGCCGCTGATCGTGCTGCTCAACGGGTCGGCCAACCTGGTGCTCCGTGCCTTCGGGATCACCCCGCAGGAAGAGCTGTCCGGGGCGCGCACCCCGCAGGAGCTCGCCTCGCTGGTGCGCCGCTCCGCCGAGGCGGGCACCCTCGACGAGACCACCGCCCGGCTGGTGACCCGCTCGCTGGACTTCGGCGAGCAGACCGCCGCCGACGTGATGACCCCGCGGGTGCGCTGCACCGCGATCGAGCGCACCGCCTCGGCGGCCGACGTGCTGCGGCTGGCCCGGCGCACCGGCCACTCCCGCTTCCCGGTCATCGGGGAGGACTGGGACGACGTCGACGGCCTCGTGCACGTCAAGCGCGCCATCGCCGTGCCGCACGACCGCCGCGAGGACGTCCCGGTCTCCGCCCTGATGATCGAGCCGACCCTGGTGCCCGAGACCATCCGGCTGGACCCGCTGCTGCTGCTCCTGAGGGGCGCCGGCATGCAGCTGGCCGTCGTCGTCGACGAGTACGGCGGCACCTCCGGGCTGGTGACCCTCGAGGACGTCATCGAGGAGATCGTCGGCGAGGTCAGCGACGAGCACGACCGCAGCCGCACCACCGGCCGCGAGATGACCGACGGCTCCTGGACCGTGCCGGGTCTGTGGCGCCCCGACGAGGTGCGCGACCGGCTCGGGGCCGACGTGCCGGACGGGCCGGCCTACGAGACGGTCGGCGGCTTCGTCATGGCGGCGCTGGGGCGGGTGCCCGTGGCGGGGGACGAGGTGGGCGTGCCCGGCTGGACCGTCAGGGTCGAGGCGATGGACGGCCGCCGGGTGGACCGGCTGCGCTTCACCCCGCTGGTCCAGGAGCACGAGGACCACGCCGCCAGCCACCGCGAGGAGCCGCTGCCCGAGGCGACCACCCGGCATACCGACCAGCAGGTGGGGGAACGCGCATGAGCCCGGCCATCGCCCTCTGGCTCTCGTTGCTGCTGCTGCTCGGCAACGCCTTCTTCGTCGGGGCGGAGTTCGCCGTGATGGCGGCGCGGCGCTCGCAGCTCGAGCCGCTCGCCGAGCAGGGCAGCCGGCGCGCCCAGGTGAGCCTGCAGGCCCTGGAGCAGGTCGCCTCGCTGCTGGCCGCCGCCCAGCTCGGCATCACCCTGTGCTCGGTGGGCCTGGGGGCCGTGGCCGAGTCCGCGCTGCACACGCTCATCGCCCCGCTGCTGCACACCGTCCACGTGCCCGAGTCCTTCGCCGAGCCGATCGCGCTGGTGCTGGCGCTGCTGGTCGTGGCCTACCTGCACGTCGTCGTCGGCGAGATGGTGCCCAAGAACCTCGCGATCGCCGGCCCGGACAAGGCCGCGCTGGTGCTGGCGCCGCCGCTGCTGTACTTCGCCCGCGGGCTGCGGCCGGTGATCCGGGTGATGGAGGGCGTGGCCAAGGGCGCGGTGCGCCTGCTCGGGGTCGAGCCCAAGGACGAGATCGCCTCCGCGTTCACCGCCGAGGAGGTCCAGCACATCGTCGCCGAGAGCCACCGCGAGGGCCTGATCGAGGGCGAGCGGCACGGCATGGTCCGGGGCGCCATCGAGTTCAGCGACCGGGTGGCCGGCGACGTCGCGGTGCCCGTGGAGCGGCTCGTCACCCTGCCGCTCGGGGCGACGCCGGAGGACGTCGAGCGGCAGGTGGCCAAGCACGGCTTCTCCCGCTACCCGTTCACCGACGCCGGTGGCGAGCTCGCCGGCTACCTGCACCTGAAGGACGTGCTCTACGCCGACGAGGTCCAGCACGCCGAGCCGGTGCCGCTGAAGCGCGTCCGCCGGCTGGCCACCGTCAGCGCGGGCGACGAGGTCGAGGACGTGCTGGGCACCATGCAGCAGACCGGTGCGCACCTGGCGCGGGTCGTCGACTCCGACGGCGTCGTCGGAGGCGTGGTGTTCCTCGAAGACGTGCTCGAGGAGCTGGTGGGCGAGGTCAGCGACTCCAGCCAGCGCTGACCAGGGGCCGGGCAGAACCGCTCGGTCTGCGCGTCCGGCTCGTGCACAACCGCTCGGGTTGCGGGGTATCCGCGTCCACCACTCGGTTCGCGCGGAGGCGACCACACGGCATACCGGCTGGCGGTGGCCCGACACGCGGAAGGCCCCGCTGCGGGGCAGCGGGGCCTTCGGGCACTGGGTGCCCCCGGCAGGATTCGAACCTGCGCTCCCGCCTCCGGAGGGCGGTGCTCTATCCCCTGAGCTACGGGGGCGGGACGCTGTGGCCGGACGGGGTTCCCGCCGGATCGAGCGCGCCGGATGAGGTTAGCAGCCTAGGGTGGGTTTCATGGAATGGGGCGGGCCGGGGCGCACCGGAGGCAACAGGTACGGCTTTCACGACGCTGAAGGCAGCGGCCGGATCCTCGTCGTCGACGACACCGACCAGATCCGGACGCTCATCCGGGTCAACCTCGAGCTCGAGGGTTACGAGGTGATCGAGGCCCGCGACGGCGAGGAGGCCCTGGAGATCCTCGCCGACTCCTCCCAGCCGCTGCCCGACGTCATCACCGTCGACGCCCTGATGCCCCGCCGCGACGGCTGGTGGACCGTCTCGATGATCCGGGCCGACCCCCGCCTGATGGACATCCCGATCATCATGGTCACCGCCTCGGTGCAGTCCCACCACCGCGCGCAGGCCGAGCAGGCCGGCGTCGACGGCTTCATCGCCAAGCCGTTCGAGCCCGACGAGCTGCTGGCCCTGATCGGCATCCTGGCCGTCGGCGGCCGCGTCTGAGGGCTGCGCCCGGCCGCGTCGGGGGGTGCTCACCTGCCCCTTTAGGCTGGCCCGCGTGACCCCCGAAGAGCTCGCGCTGGCCATCCGCTCCGCGCTCGCTGCCGCCGTGGAGGCGGGCGAGCTGACCGTTGTCGTGCCTGACGAGGTGCGGGTGGAGCGTCCGCGCAGCCGGGAGCACGGTGACTGGGCGACGAACGTGGCGCTGCAGCTGGCCAAGGGGGCCGGTATGCCGCCGCGTGAGGTCGCGACCCGTCTGGCCTCCCGCCTGTCGGCGGTCGCGGGCGTCAAGGCGGTGGATGTCGCGGGGCCGGGGTTCCTCAACATCACCCTGGATGCGGCCTCGGCCGGTGAGCTGGCGCGGACCATCGTGGAGGCGGGGGAGGCCTACGGCCGCAACGACTCCGAGGCCGGCCACGTCATCAACCTGGAGTTCGTCTCCGGCAACCCGACCGGCCCGCTGCACATCGGGCACACCCGCTGGGCGGCGCTCGGCGATGCGCTGCGAAGGCTGCTCACCGCCTCGGGCGCGCAGGTCACGGCCGAGTACTACGTCAACGACGCCGGCGCCCAGATGGACAAGTTCGCCGGCTCGATCCTGGCCCGGGCGCGCGGCACCGAGGTGCCCGAGGGTGGCTATCCCGGGGACTACGTGCGCGAGCTCGCGGCGCAGGTGCTCGCCGAGCGCCCCGACCTGCTCGACCTGCCCGAGGCCGAGGCCCTCGACGTGGCCCGGCAGCGCGGCTACGAGGCCCAGCTGGCCGACATCAAGGCCACGCTGGAGCAGTTCGGCGTCCACTTCGACGTGTGGTTCTCGGAGAAGACGCTGCACGACGCCGGCGCCGTCGGGCAGGCCGTGGAGCGGCTGCGCGAGCAGGGCCACGTGCACGACGCCGACGGCGCGGTCTGGCTGCGCACCACCGACTTCGGCGACGACCGTGACCGGGTCATGGTCCGGGCCAACGGGGAGCCGACCTACTTCGCCGCCGACGCCGCCTACTACCTGTCCAAGAAGGATCGCGGCTTCCCCGAGAAGATCTACCTGCTCGGCGCGGACCACCACGGCTACGTGGGCCGGCTCAAGGCGATCGCCGCCTGCGCCGGCGACGACCCCGAGGCCAACATCGAGGTCCTCATCGGCCAGCTGATCAACATCGCCGGCGAGCGGATGGGCAAGCGCCGCGGCAACGCCATCTACCTCAGCGAGCTGCTCGACTGGATCGGCGCCGACGCGGTCCGCTACACCCTGGCCCGCTACCCGGCCGACTCCCCGCTCTCGCTCAACGGCGAGGACCTGCGCCGCCAGTCCAACGACAACCCCGTCTTCTACGTCCAGTACGCCCACGCCCGCACCTGCAACGTGACCCGGCTCGCCGGCGAGGACGGCGTGCGCCGCGAGGACGGCTTCGACCCCGCGCTGCTGACCCACGAGACCGAGTCGGCGCTGCTCGCGGTGCTCGGGGACTTCCCCCGGGTCGTCGCGCAGGCCGCCCAGCTACGTGAGCCGCACCGGGTCGCGCGCTACCTCGAGGACCTCGCCGGCCGCTACCACAAGTGGTACGACGAGTGCCGGGTCCGCCCGCACGCGGGCGAGGAGGTCACCGCCCTGCACCGGACCCGCCTCTGGCTCAACGAGGCGACCCGCACGGTGCTCGCCAACGGCCTCGGCCTGCTCGGTGTCTCGGCCCCCCAGCGCCTCGACCGCGCCGCCGTGGACGCCCCCGAGGCCGGCTGACCCCGCGCCCTAGACTTCGGGGGGTGACCCCCGAGGAACTTGCGCTGGCCATCCGCTCCGCGCTCGCTGCCGCCGTGGAGGCGGGCGAGCTGACCGTTGTCGTGCCTGACGAGGTGCGGGTGGAGCGTCCGCGCAGCCGGGAGCACGGTGACTGGGCGACGAACGTGGCGTTGCAGCTGGCCAAGGGGGCCGGTATGCCGCCGCGTGAGGTCGCGACCCGTCTGGCCTCCCGTCTGTCGGCGGTCGCGGGCGTCAAGGCGGTGGATGTCGCGGGGCCGGGGTTCCTCAACATCACCCTGGACGCGGCCTCGGCCGGTGAGCTGGCGCGGACCATCGTCGAGGCGGGGGAGGCCTACGGCCACAACGGGACCGAGGCCGGCAAGCGGATCAACGTCGAGTTCGTCTCGGCCAACCCGACCGGCCCGATCCACCTCGGGGGCACCCGCTGGGCCGCCGTCGGGGACTCCCTGGCGCGCATCCTCGAGGCCTCCGGCGCCGAGGTGACCCGGGAGTACTACTTCAACGACCACGGCGCGCAGATCGACCGGTTCGCCAGGTCCCTGCTCGCGGCGGCGCAGGGCCGCCCGGCGCCCGAGGACGGCTACGCCGGCGCCTACATCAACGACATCGCCGAGGCCGTGATGTCCCGGGAGCCCGGCATCCTCGACCTGCCGGACGAGCAGGCGCAGGAACGCTTCCGGGCCGTCGGCGTCGACCTGATGTTCGCCGAGATCAAGAAGTCGCTGCACGAGTTCGGCGTCGACTTCGACGTCTACTTCCACGAGAACACGCTGCACGAGTCCGGCGCCGTCGAGCGCGCCATCGCCCGGCTCACCGAGCTCGGCGCGATGTACGACAAGGACGGTGCGCGCTGGCTGCGCACCACGGACCACGGCGACGACAAGGACCGCGTCGTCATCAAGAGCGACGGCCAGCCGGCCTACATCTCCGGTGACCTGGCCTACTACCTCGACAAGCGCGAGCGCGGCTTCGACCGGGTCTTCATCATGCTCGGCGCCGACCACCACGGCTACGTCTCGCGGATGATGGCCATGTGCGCGGCCTTCGGCGACACCCCGCACGAGAACCTCGAGATCCTCATCGGCCAGATGGTCAACCTGGTCCGCGACGGCCAGCCGGTGCGGATGAGCAAGCGCGCCGGCACCGTCGTCGTCCTCGAGGACCTCGTCGAGGCGGTCGGCGTGGACGCCGCGCGCTACTCGCTGACCCGGTCCTCCACCGACTCCACGATCGACATCGACCTGGACCTGCTGGCCAAGCACACCAACGAGAACCCCGTGTTCTACGTGCAGTACGCCCACGCCCGCACCTGCCGGGTCGCGCGGCTGGCCGCCGAGGACGGCGTGCGCCGCGAGGACGCCTTCGAGCCCGCCCTGCTGACCCACGACACCGAGGCCGCCTTGCTGGCGATCCTGGGCGACTTCCCCCGCGTGGTCGCGCAGGCGGCCCAGCTGCGCGAGCCGCACCGGGTCGCCCGCTACCTCGAGGACCTCGCCGCGCGGCTGCACAAGTGGTACGACGAGTGCCGCATCCGCCCGCACGCGGACGAGGAGGTCACCGACCTGCACCGCACCCGGCTGTGGCTCAACGACGCCGCCCGCACCGTGCTGGCCAGCGGCCTGGGCCTGCTCGGCGTCTCTGCCCCGGAGCAGATCTGATGCGCGCCCACGAGGCCGGCGCGCTGCATGCCGAGGGCTACCGCGGGCCGTCGTGGCTGCGCCCGCCCGCCGACGTCAACGACCTGGTCACCCACCTGTGGGCGCGCTCGGTCCGGCGGGACGAGGACGGCGCGCTGCGGGTCGGCGGGGTCGACGTGCGTGACCTCGCCGCCGAGTTCGGCACCCCCGCCTACGTCATCGACGAGGACGACTTCCGTTCCCGCGCAAGGGAGTTCAAGCAGGCCTTCGCCGGTGCGTTCCAGGACCTGTGCGGCGGCGCCGACGTCTACTACGCCGGCAAGGCGTTCCTGTGCACCCAGGTCGCCAGGTGGGTCCTGGAGGAGGGCCTTCACCTCGACGTCTGCTCGGGTGGCGAGCTGGCCGTCGCCATCCGCGCCGGGCTGCCGGGGGAGCGGATCGGCCTGCACGGCAACAACAAGTCGGTCGCCGAGATCGAGGCGGCGCTGCGCCACGGCGTCGGCCGCATCGTGCTGGACTCCGTCGAGGAGATCGAGCGGGTGGCGGCCGCCGCCGAGCGGCTCGGCGTGGTCGCCCCGGTGCTCATCCGGGTCACCGTCGGCGTCGAGGCCCACACCCACGAGTACATCGCGACCTCCCACGAGGACCAGAAGTTCGGGTTCAGCCTGGCCGGCGGCCAGGCGGCCGACGCGGTGCGCCGCGTGCTGGCCCACCCGTCATACCTGTCGTTGAAGGGACTGCACAGCCACATCGGCAGCCAGATCTTCGACGTCAACGGCTTCGAGGTCGCCGCGCGCCGGGTCCTCGGCCTGCACCTGGCGGTCGCCCGCGAGCACGGCCTGGAGCTGCCCGAGCTCGACCTCGGCGGCGGCTTCGGCATCGCCTACACGACCCAGCACGACCCGCTGGCCCCCGAGGTGCTGGCCCAGGGGATGGCCGAGATCGTCGCGCGCGAGTGCCGCGCCGACGGCGTCACCGTGCCGCGCGTCTCGGTCGAGCCGGGGCGGGCCATCGCCGGGCCGAGCACCTTCACGCTCTACGAGGTCGGCACGGTCAAGGAGGTGCTGCTCGACGGCAACGCGCGGCGCACCTACGTCGCTGTCGACGGCGGGATGAGCGACAACATCCGCCCCGCCCTGTATGACGCGGACTACTCGTGCACGCTGGCGAACCGGCGCAGCGAGGCCCTCCCGGCGCTGGCGCGCGTCGTCGGCAAGCACTGCGAGAGCGGCGACATCATCGTCAAGGACGAGTTCCTGCCCTCCGACGTGCAGCCCGGCGACCTCGTCGCCGTGCCGGGCACCGGGGCCTACTGCCGCAGCCTGTCCAGCCAGTACAACCACGTGCCCCGGCCGCCGGTGGTCGCGGTGCGGGACGGCCGGGCCCGGGTGATCGTCCGGCGCGAGACCGTGGAGGACCTGCTCGCCCTCGACGTCGAGTAGCAGGCGGGGTCGCCCACCCCACACCCCACACGTCCGCATCGCGGAACACGGCGCGTTCACAACGTGGACACGGCAGGATGGCAAGCGGCCGTGGAGACCCGAGACGGTGAGGAGCAAGTGGTGAGCAGTCAGGCCAGTCCCGACGTCCAGCCCCTGCGCGTGGCCCTGCTGGGGTGCGGCGTGGTCGGCACGGCGGTCGCCCGCCTGCTCACGGAGCACGCCGGCGACATGGAGGCCCGGGTGGGCCGTCCGCTGCAGGTCGTCGGCGTCGCGGTGCGCCGGGCGGGCAAGGACCGCAGCGAGACCGGGCTGGACCCCTCGCTGTTCACCACCGACGCCGAGGAGCTCGTCACCCGCGCCGACATCGTCGTGGAGGTCATCGGCGGCATCGAGCCGGCGCGCAGCCTGATCCTGCGGGCGTTCGAGCACGGCGCCAGCGTCGTGACGGCCAACAAGGCGCTGCTCGCCGAGGACGGGCCGCTGCTCTACCAGGCGGCCCAGGAGCACGACGTCGACCTCTACTACGAGGCCGCCGTCGCCGGGGCGATCCCGCTGCTGCGCCCGCTGCGCGAGTCCCTGGCCGGCGACGCCGTGCACCGGGTGCTCGGCATCGTCAACGGCACCACCAACTACGTCCTGGACAAGATGGACACCACCGGCGCCGGGTTCACCGAGGCCGTCGAGCAGGCCCAGGAGCTCGGCTACGCCGAGGCCGACCCGACCGCCGACGTCGAGGGCTTCGACGCCGCGGCCAAGGCCGCGATCCTGGCCTCGCTGGCGTTCCACTCCCGGGTCAGCGGCAAGGACGTCTACCGCGAGGGCATCACCGAGGTCACCGCCGCCGACGTGCAGGCCGCGCGCGAGATGGACTGTGTCGTCAAGCTGCTGGCCATCTGCGAGCTCTCCGACGACCCGGCGGCGCCGGGCGGGCGGGGCATCTCGGTCCGGGTCCACCCGGCGATGATCCCCAGGTCCCACCCGCTGGCCGGCGTGCGCGAGGCGTTCAACGCCGTCTTCGTCGAGGCCGAGTCCGCCGGCGAGCTGATGTTCTACGGCCGCGGTGCCGGTGGCGACCCGACCGCGTCGGCGGTCCTCGGCGACGTCGTCGCCGTCGCCCGGCACCGGGTCCTCGGTGGCCGCGGGCCGGGGGAGTCCACCTACGCCGACCTGCCGATCCTGCCGATGGGCCGGGCCCGCACCCGCTACCACATCAGCCTCGACGTGGCCGACCGTCCGGGTGTCCTCGCCCAGGTGGCCACGGCGTTCGCCGGGCACGAGGTCTCGATCGAGACCGTCCGCCAGCAGCTGCTCGCCCCCGCGCCGGACGCCCCCGGGGAGGGCCGGGCCAGCCTGGTCATCGTCACCCATGCTGCGCCCGACGCCGCCCTGTCGGCGACCGTCGACGCCCTCGCCCAGCTGCCGACCGTCCGCGCGGTGACCTCCGTCATGCGCGTCGAGGGGGAGTGACCATGGCCCACCAGTGGCGCGGAGTCATCCGCGAGTACGCCGACCGGTTGCCCTCGCTGGAGGGCGCGCCGGTGGTGACCCTCGGGGAGGGCGGCACGCCGCTCATCCGCGCCGAGGTGCTCTCCGCGATGGTCGACGCCGAGGTGTGGGTCAAGTACGAGGGGCTCAACCCGACGGGGTCGTTCAAGGACCGCGGCATGACCACCGCGATCTCGGCCGCCGCCCGGGGCGGGGCGCGGGCCGTCATCTGCGCCTCGACCGGCAACACGAGCGCCTCCGCCGCGGCCTACGCGACCAAGGCCGGCATGGCCTGCGGCGTGCTCGTGCCCGAGGGCAAGATCGCCATGGGCAAGCTGAGCCAGGCGATCGCCCACGGCGCGACCCTGCTCCAGGTCGACGGCAACTTCGACGACTGCCTGACCCTGGCCCGCAAGCTCGCCGAGGCCTACCCCGTCGAGCTGGTCAACTCGGTCAACCCCGCGCGCATCGAGGGGCAGAAGACGGCCTCCTTCGAGGTGGTCGACGCCCTCGGTGACGCCCCCGACATCCACTGCCTGCCGGTCGGCAACGCCGGCAACATCACCGCCTACTGGCGCGGCTACCGCGAGTACGTCGCCGACGGCTCCCTCAGCGGCCACCCCGGCCCGGCAACGCACCTGCCGCAGATGTGGGGCTTCCAGGCCGAGGGCGCCGCGCCGATCGTGGCCGGCCACCCCATCGACCACCCCGAGACGATCGCCACCGCGATCCGGATCGGCAACCCCGCCTCGTGGCGGCAGGCGCTCGAGGCGCGGGACCAGTCCGGGGGGCGGATCGACGCGGTCAGCGACGGCCAGATCCTCGACGCCCACCGGCTGCTGTCCGCCAAGGAGGGCATCTTCGTCGAGCCCGCCTCCGCGGCCAGCGTGGCCGGGCTGCTGGCGGCGGCCCAGGACGGGCTGGTGCCCAGCGGTGCCCGCATCGTCTGCACCGTCACCGGTCACGGGCTGAAGGACCCCGCGTGGGCGCTCAAGGACGCCGACGGCGAGGCGGTCGTCCCGACCCGGGTGCCGGCCGACGCGTTCAGCGCCGCCCGGGCGCTCGGCCTCGAGGGCTGAGCATGGTCGCCCCGCTGGTCCCCGGCTCCTCAGTGCGCGTCCGGGTGCCGGCCAGCAGCGCCAACCTCGGCCCCGGCTTCGACTCGATCGGCCTGGCGCTGGGCCTCTGGGACGAGTGCACGGTCACGGTCACCGACGGCTCCGGCCTGCACGTGGAGGTCTCGGGGGAGGGCGCCGCCGGCGTCCCGCTCGACGAGAACCACCTCGTCTACCGCTCCATGGCACGGGCCTGGGCCGAGCTGGGCGTCGAGCCCCCGGCAGGGCTGGCGATGACCTGCCTCAACGCGGTCCCGCACGGGCGTGGCCTGGGCTCGTCGGCGACAGCCATCGTCACCGGCATCGCCGCGGCGCAGGGGCTGCACGACATCGCCGCCGGCGCGGACGACCTCGACCGGGACCTGGACCGCGCGTTCACCAACGACCTGGCCAGCGCGATCGAGGGGCACCCCGACAACGCCTCGGCCAGCGTCTTCGGCGGGATGACCCTGTCCTGGGCCGAGGAGTCCCGGCCGAGGCACACCTCCACCGTCCAGCTGCCGGTCAGCGCCGAGGTCGTGCCGGTGGTGCTCGTGCCGCAGGCGCAGCTCGCGACCAGCACCGCGCGGGCGGTGCTGCCCGACCACGTCCCGCATGCCGACGCGGCGCTGAACTCCGCACGCGCCGCCCTGCTGGTCGAGGCGGTCACCCGCCGCCCCGAGCTGCTGCTGCCCGCGACCCGCGAGTGGCTGCACCAGGAGCAGCGCCGGGACGCCCTGCCGGGGTCCATGGACCTCGTCGACCGGCTGCGGGCACAGGGGCATGCCGCCGTCATCTCCGGAGCCGGGCCGAGCGTGCTGGTCCTGGCCACCCGGGCGTCCGCGGACGCGGTCGCGGCGATGGTGCCGTCGGACGGGTGGCGGGCGCTGGTGCCCGGCATCCCCGCGACGGGTGTGAGCGTCTCCGCCCTGCGGCGCTGAACCCGCAGGGCCGAGCCGCCCGGCACCGCCGGGCGTGCAGCACCACTGGTCTGTATGCCGCGGCGGCGCGGCACCGTCGCGAGGTCCGGGCCGGAGGTGGGCACCCGGCATACCCCTTGGGGGTGCTGACCTGCGGGAACACCTGGGGCTGCGACACGTTCCAGACATCGCACGCCTGCGTGCGGCGGTGGTGTTACCCTGAGGACGCACCCCGGCGACGAACGCCGATCACCCCCTTGGTCGAGCCACTCGCCTCCGTGCACCAACCACCATGTGAGCGCAACGCTCTCTGTTGCGACCGGCTGTGCGCACGCGCCAGCCCGCATGGCCCTCCATCGTTCAGGTTCTGACCTGACGCAAACCCCGGTTCCGCACTCTGGCGGACCGAATACGAGGGGGAAGGATCCTTCGTGACAGACACCACCGATCTCGTCGCCACGCCTGAGGGCGGCGCCGAGACCACCGCGCGTCGCTCCGGCGGGCTGAGCACCATGCGCCTGGCCGAGCTGCAGGGGCTCGCGACGAGCCTGGGCATCACCGGCACCGCCAAGATGCGCAAGGGCGACCTGGTGACCGCGATCCGTGCCCGCCAGTCCGGCGGTTCCGCCGCCCCGGCCGCCACGGAGGCGCCCGCCGACGGCCAGGGCCCGGCCCGCACCTCGCGTCGCGCGGCCCGACCGGCCGGCAGCGCCGAGGCGCCCGCCGCCCAGCAGGGGGATGCGGCCCCGGCCGCCGACCGCGCCCAGCAGTCCCGGGGCGAGCGCCCCGAGCAGGGGGAGCGCCACGAGTCCCAGGACCGCGGCACCGAGTCCCGTGCCGACCGCAACGACACCCGCGGTGACCGCAACGACACCCGCGGTGACCGGGGCGACACCCGGGACAACCGCGACCGCAGCGCCCAGGAGCGCAGCGACCGCTCCTCCGACAACCGCGGCGAGCGCGGCAGCGACAGCCGCACCGAGCGCGGCGACCGCAACGACAACCGCGGTGACCGGGGCGAGCGCACCTCCGACCGCGGCGGGAACGACAACCGCGGTGGCAACGACAACCGCGGTGGCAACGACAGCCGCACCGAGCGCGGCGACCGCGCCGGCAACACGCGCAGCGACCGCACCAACGAGCGCAGCGACCGCACTGACCGCGGCGGCAACGACAACCGCGACAACCGGGGCGACAACCGCACCACCGAGCGCACCAACGACCGCGCCGGCGAGGACAACCGCCGTGGCGGCAACGACTTCGACGACGACGAGCGCGGCGGCCGTCGCCGCGGACGCCAGCGCTACCGCGACCGCAAGCGTCGCGGCGGCCGCGAGAACGACTTCCAGGACGGCCCCGAGACCGTGACCGAGGACGATGTCCTCGTGCCCGTCGCCGGCATCCTCGACGTCCTCGACAACTACGCGTTCGTCCGGACCAGCGGCTACCTGCCCGGCCCGAACGACGTCTACGTCCCGCTGGGCATGGTCAAGAAGAACGGCCTGCGCAAGGGCGATGCCGTCACCGGTGCCGTGAAGGCCCTGCGCGAGGGCGAGCAGCCCGGCAACTCGCGCCAGAAGTTCAACGCCCTGGTGCGCCTGGACACCGTCAACGGGATGACCCCCGAGCAGTCCCGCGCGCGGGTCGAGTTCGGCAAGCTCACCCCGCTCTACCCGCAGGAGCGCCTGCGGCTGGAGACCGAGCCGGGCGTGCTGACCACGCGGCTCATCGACCTCGTGGCGCCGATCGGCAAGGGCCAGCGCGGCCTGATCGTCAGCCCGCCCAAGGCCGGCAAGACGATGGTGCTGCAGGCGATCGCCAACGCCATCACGACCAACAACCCCGAGGCGCACCTCATGATCGTCCTGGTGGACGAGCGCCCCGAGGAGGTCACCGACATGCAGCGCACGGTCAAGGGTGAGGTCATCGCCTCCACCTTCGACCGTCCCGCCGAGGACCACACCACGGTCGCCGAGCTGGCGATCGAGCGCGCCAAGCGCCTGGTCGAGATGGGCCACGACGTCGTGGTGCTGCTGGACTCGATCACCCGCCTGGGCCGCGCCTACAACCTCGCCGCGCCGGCGAGCGGCCGGATCCTCTCCGGTGGTGTCGACTCCAGCGCGCTGTACCCGCCGAAGCGGTTCTTCGGCGCCGCGCGCAACATCGAGAACGGTGGCTCGCTCACCATCCTGGCGACGGCTCTCGTCGAGACCGGCTCCAAGATGGACGAGGTCATCTTCGAGGAGTTCAAGGGCACCGGGAACATGGAGCTGCGCCTGTCGCGCCAGCTGGCCGACCGCCGCATCTTCCCGGCCGTCGACGTGAACCCCTCGGGCACCCGGCGTGAGGAGATCCTCATGTCCGCCGAGGAGCTCAAGATCGTGTGGAAGCTGCGTCGCGTGCTGTCCGCCCTGGACTCCCAGCAGGGCATCGAGCTGCTCATCGACCGGCTCAAGAAGACGCGCAGCAACGTCGAGTTCCTGATGCAGGTGCAGAAGACGTCCTCGATCCAGGGCGACGACGAGCACTGACGCGTCCGCGTCCCCAGAAACACCCAAATCGGAGCCTGATCGGGAGATTTCCCGGTCAGGCTCCGATACTTTTGTGGCGGCAGTCGGGCACAGGCAGGGGAGCGGTGAGTGGACATGTCGGCTGACGTGCGTGTTCTGGTGGCCGACGACGACCGGGACATCAGGGAGCTCGTCGTCTTCAAGCTCACCCAGGCCGGCTACGACGTCCATGCCGTGGCCGACGGGGCCGCTGCCCTGGCCGCCATCCAGGACAACCCGCCGGACCTCGCCGTCCTCGACGTGATGATGCCCGGCCTGTCGGGCATCGACGTGCTGCGCAAGGTCCGGCAGGACCCGGTGACGGCCCCGACGGCCGTCATCCTGCTGACGGCCAAGTCGCGCGACAGCGACGTCGACACCGGCTTCGCGACCGGCGCGGACGACTACATCATCAAGCCGTTCAGCCCCCGCGAGCTGCTGCACCGGGTCAACGTCGTCCTGGCTCGGGTCAAGGCGTGATCGACGCCCACCTGCTCCTGGTCAGCACCATCGTGGTGGCCCTGACGGCGGTGGGCCTGGCTGTGCTGGTGGTCCTCGCCAAACTCCTGCGCAGCCGTCGGGAACGCGCCACCGAGGCGTTGCTGGCCCCGCACCGGATGTCGATGCTCATCCTGGGCTCCGGGGAGGACGACGACGGTGCCGCGCTGGCCCACCTGCTCTCGGTCGAGGGCCGCACGTGGGAGCGCCTCGGCCCTGCCGTCGCCGCCATGCTCTCCAAGGTCCGCGGCGCCCCTGCCGACGACCTCGTGCTGGTGCTCCGGGAGCACGGCGACGTCGCCCGTGCCCTGTCCGAGCTGACCTCCCGCTCGGTGGTCACCCGCGCCCGGGCGGCATACCTGCTCGGCCTGGTCCGGGACCGCGAGCACGTCCCCGAGCTCGTCCGGCTGCTGGCCGACCCGTCCCCGGAGGTGCGCCTGGTGGCGGTCCGGGCGCTGGGGGCGATCGGCGACCCGGACGCCGCCGCGGACGTCCTGCGGGCCCTACACAGCGTGCGCGGTCACGTCGGCGTCCCGGCCTACCTCGCGGCAGAGGCCCTGCTGTCCATGGGCACCGGCGCGGCGGAGGCGCTGCTCGACGGGCTGGGCAGCGACGACGCCACCGTGCGCAACGCTGCCGCCCTGGTGTGTGGGCGGGCGACGGTGACCTCCTCGGCCCCCCGTCTGCGTGAGCTGCTGGACCACGACCCCGATCCCGAGGTGCGCACGACGGCCGCCGTCTCCCTCGGGCTGCTCGGCGGCGGCGACGACGTGGCGGCGCTCGCGCGGCACACGGAGGCCACGGGGTCGGCGACGCTGCGGCGCACCTGTGCGGCCTCCCTCGGCGAGCTCGGGCACCCCCGCGGCGCCGACGCCCTCGCAGCCCTGCTCGGCGACCCCGACCGCCGCCTCGCCGAGGTCGCGGCGGAGGCCCTGGTGCGGCTGGGCGCGCCCGGATCCCGCCTGCTGGGGCAGGTGGCCGAGGACGACGACCCCGACGCGGCACGGGCAGCACGGGCGGCCCTCGTCCTGGAGCGGCTGCGCCTCGGCCACGGGGCGGTGGCCTGAGCATGGACGCCCTCCTGGAGTCGACCCGGGGCGTGGTGACGTGGCTGCTCCACGCGTTCGAGGTGCCGGTCCTGGTCTACTTCCTGGTCATCAACACCTCCTACCTGGTCCTGATCCTCCTGGCCGCGTGGGGCTTCGTGCGTCACCTGCGACGCCTCGAGCACTCCGGCCGGGAGCAGACGGTCTCCAGCCTGCTCGCGCCCGGGGTCTCCCTGATCGTCCCCGCCCACAACGAGGAGGCGGGGATCGTCCCCTCGGTGCAGGCGATGATGGCCCTGCGCTACCCCCGCCACGAGATCGTCGTGATCGACGACGGCAGCAAGGACGCCACGTTCGAGCGGCTGCGTGACGCCTTCGACCTCGTGGCGGTCGACCGCGAGCTGCCCCTGGACGTGCCGGTCAAGGCGCGGATCATCGACGTGTGGGTGCCCCGCGACGGGCGCACCCGGATGGTGCTGGTCCGCAAGGAGAACTCCGGGAAGACCGACGCGGTCAACGTCGGCATCAACGCCGCCTCCGAGCCCCTGGTCGCGGTGGTCGACGCCGACTCGATCCTCGACCCCGACGCGCTGCTCACCGTCGCCAAGCCCTTCGCCGACGACCCGATCCGCACGGTGGCGACCGGTGGCGTGATCCGCGCGGCCAACGGCTGCACGGTGGTCGCCGGTCGCATCGTCGAGATCCGCACGCCGAGGCAGTGGCTGCCGCGGATCCAGATCGTGGAGTACCTCCGGGCCTTCCTCCTCGGCCGGACCGGGTGGTCCCGGATGGGGGCCCTCATCCTCATCAGCGGCGCGTTCGGGCTCTTCCGTCGCGACGTGCTCGTCGAGGTCGGCGGGCTCGACACCGAGAGCATCGGCGAGGACTTCGAGCTGGTGATGCGGATCCACCGACACATGCGCCGCCAGAAGCGTGACTACCACGTGGAGTTCGTCTCCGAACCGGTCTCCTGGACCGAGGTGCCGTCCACGCTGCGCGTCCTGCGCTCGCAACGCCGGCGCTGGCACCGGGGCCTGTGGGAGGTGCTGTGGAAGTACCGCGGCATGCTGCTCAACCCCCGCTACGGCCGCATCGGACTGGTCGCGCTGCCGTGGTTCTGGTTGTTCGAGCTGCTCGCCCCGGCGCTGGAGCTGGCGGGGATCATCCTGGTCCCGCTGGGCCTGGCCCTCGGCGTGGTCAACGTCCGGTTCGCGCTGCTGTTCGTCCTGGTCGCCTACGGCTACGCCATCGTCGTGACACTGGCTGCCATGGCGGTCGAGGAGCTCTCCTTCCACAAGTACCCACGCTGGCGTGACCTCGGCACCACCCTCATCGCCTCGGTCGCGGAGAACGTCGGCTACCGCCAGCTGACGGCCTGGTGGCGGGTCGAGGGGTGGTGGGCCGGCCTGCGGGGCGGCACCCACCAGTGGGGCACGATGACCCGCAGCGGCTTCGGCGACGCGGGAGCCGGGGCCCAGGCAGGCACCCCTGCGGGCGCCGGCGCGACCGAGCGGGACCGGAGCAGCGTATGAGGAGCGCGGGATGAGGAGCCGCCGCCCCGTCGCGCAGCGGCTCCGGCTGCTGGTCGGGGCGTTGTGCGCGCTGATGCTGGTCATCGCGGCCGTGGCCTTCGTCGGCCTCAACGTCGAGGACGGCTACGTGGACCGGCTGACCCGGGCGATCAGCCCCGCGCTCACGGCCAACGCCGAGGCGCTGCAAGCCATGACCGACGCCGAGAGCGGGCTGCGCGGCTACGCCTCGAGCCGCGACCTGCAGTTCCTCGAGCCGTACTGGGGGGCGCACGAGCAGGCAACGAGTGCGCTCACCACCGTACGGACCTCGCTGGAGGCCGACCGGATGACCGGCTCGGACGAGCAGGCGCTGCTGCCCCTGGTGGACCAGCAGCAGCAGGCGCTCGATGCGTGGTGGTCCTACGCCGAGGCCTCGAGGCGGGCGGTCCAGGGGGGCGGCACGTTCGACCTGGCACGGGGCAAGGCCCTCTTCGACGCGTTCCGCATGCCCAACAGCCTCCTCGGTGACCAGGTCTCCAGCGAGTCCGAGGCCCTGCGGCACAGCGCGCGCGCCCAGCTCACCCAGAACCTCGTCCTGCTCTCCCTGATCACCGCGCTGACCCTGGGCGGCGGCCTGCTGCTGGGTGGCCGGATCTCGCGCGCCGTCACCCGCCCGCTCGTCAACCTGCGCACGGTCGTGCGACGCCAGCGGGCCGGCGACCACGACGCGCGGGCGCGGGAGGACGAGGGTGCCCTGGAGGTCAGGGAGCTGGCCGCCGACTTCAACGCCCTCATCACCCAGAACATCTCGCTCTCGCTCGCCCAGGCCGAGGCGCTGCTGATGAACGAGCTCACCCAGAGCATCGCCCGGCTGGTGCGCGCCGCGCCGCAGGCCGAGGAGGCCATCGAGGCCACCTGCCGGGCGCTCGGCGAGGGCCTGGCCGTGGACCGGGTCCTGTTCCACGCCATCGACGGCGACGCCGACGGCGACGGCCCCGGCCAGGCGGGGGCCGGCTCGCAGTGGCACCGGCCGGGCCTGGCGCCCCTGCCGGAGCTGTCCGCGGAGCTGCTCGGCCACGAGGTCGCCCTCGCCCAGGAGCTGTGGGCCTCGGCCTCGGCCCATGCGGTCCGGGACCTCCGCTCCGCCGACGACCAGGTGGGGGAGCGGGCCCGGCTCCTCGCCCGGGAGATCTCCGCCCGCGCGGCCGTCACGGCCCCCGTCGGACTCGGGGAGCGGGTGCTGGGCGTGATCATGCTCGTCATGGTCGACGGCCCGCGCGCGTGGAAGGCACCGGAGGTCAACGCCGTCCAGCAGTCGGCCACCTACGTCGCCCGATCCATCGTCGCGGGGGAGTACGACGCCCACCAGGCCGAGCACGTCGACCGGCTCGAGCGCCTCGACCGCCAGAAGACCGACTTCATGGCCACGGTCAGCCACGAGCTGCGCACCCCGCTCACCTCGATCGCCGGCTACCTCGAGCTGCTGCGCGAGGGGGACGTGGGCGAGCTGACCCAGCCGCAGGACTCCATGCTCGGCATCATCGAACGCAACACGGTGCGGCTGCGGGGGCTCATCGAGGACCTGCTGGTCCTCAACCGGATCGAGTCCTCGGGGCTGCGCGCCGTCGTCCGCCCGGTCCCGGTCGCCGAGCTCACCCGGCACGTGGTCGAGTCGCTCCTGCCGGTGGCCGACGCCTCCGGGGTCGCCCTCGAGCTCGACGAGGTCCCCGAGCACGCAGTCGTCGCGGCCGACAGCTCCCAGCTCGAGCGCGCGCTGGTCAACGTCGTCTCCAACGCCGTGAAGTTCACCCCGTCCGGTGGCCGGGTCGACCTCGACGTCGAGCTGGTGGAGCGGCAGGAGCCCGAGCCCAGCCTGGTCCGCATCCGGTGCCGCGACACCGGCATCGGCATCCCCGCCGAGGACCTCGAGCGGCTCTTCGTGCGCTTCTTCCGGGCCAGCAACGCCACCGAGAAGGCCATCCCCGGCACCGGCCTCGGGCTGGCCATCGTCAAGACGATCGTCGAGGGCCACGAGGGCACGCTGAGCCTGCACTCGGTCGAGGGGGAGGGCACCGAGGTGGTCATCGACCTGCCCCTGTCGGCGCTGCCGGAGCGCCAGGGTGCGCACTGAGGGCAGGAATGCCAGCGCCCCCGGGCGCGTTTTCGACATACGTGCCTGATCTGGCACACTGATGTGTTGGCTGCCGGTTCACGCCTGCCCACCAGGGCAGCGACCCGGCGCGCCCCCGAACTCGAGGAGCACACGTTGAAGAAGGACCTTCACCCCACCTACGTCGAGACCACGGTGACCTGCACCTGCGGCGCGACGTTCCAGACCCGCAGCACCGCGACCAGCGGCCAGATCCACGCCGACGTCTGCTCGCAGTGCCACCCCTTCTACACCGGCAAGCAGAAGCTGCTCGACACCGGTGGTCGCGTGGCCCGCTTCGAGGCCCGCTACGGCAAGAAGGCCGCCAAGTAGCTCTCCCGCACGCCGGCCCCCGACCTCATCGAGGTCCGGGGGCCGGCGTTGCTGTTTCCTCCCCCCGCCCAGCCCGTCAGGAAGAGCCCCGAGATGCTCGAGTCCGCCGCGTCGATCGTTCAGGAGCACGCTGACCTCGAGCGCCAGCTCGCCGACCCCTCGGTCCACGCCGACCAGGACCTGGTCCGCAAGCTCAACAAGCGGTATGCCGCGCTGGCGCCGACCGTCGCGGCCTACCACGCGTGGCACGCGGCCCAGGACGACCTCGCCGCTGCGCGCGAGCTCGGCGAGGAGGACGAGTCCTTCCGGGCCGAGGTCCCTGTCCTGGAGGAGTCGCTGCGCGCGGCGGAGGACAAGCTGCGCCGCCTGCTGGTTCCGCGGGACCCCGACGACGACCGCGACGTCATCCTCGAGGTCAAGGCCGGCGAGGGCGGCGAGGAGTCCGCGCTGTTCGCCGGCGACCTGGTCCGGATGTACCTGCGCTACGCCGAGCGTCGCGGCTGGAGGACCGAGGTCATCGACGCCACCGAGTCCGACCTCGGCGGCTACAAGGACATCCGCATCGCGGTGAAGGCCAAGGGGACCCCTGAGCCGGGCGACGCCCCGTGGGCCCGGCTGAAGTACGAGGGCGGCGTCCACCGGGTGCAGCGGGTGCCGGTGACCGAGTCGCAGGGCCGCATCCACACCTCGGCCGCCGGGGTGCTGGTGATGCCCGAGGCCGACGAGGTCGAGGTCACCATCGACGCCAACGACCTCAAGATCGACGTCTACCGCTCCTCCGGGCCCGGCGGCCAGAGCGTCAACACGACCGACTCGGCGGTGCGGATCACCCACCTGCCCACCGGCGTGGTCGTCTCCTGCCAGAACGAGAAGTCCCAGCTCCAGAACAAGGAGTCGGCGATGCGCGTGCTGCGGGCGCGGCTGCACCAGATCGCCCAGGAGGCCGCCGACGAGGCCGCCTCGGCCGCTCGCCGGTCGCAGATCCGCACGGTGGACCGTTCCGAGCGCATCCGCACCTACAACTTCCCGGAGAACCGCATCTCCGACCACCGCACCGGCTACAAGGCCTACAACCTCGACACCGTCCTCGACGGCGAGCTCGACCTGGTCGTGCAGTCGGCCGTCGACACCGACGAGGCGGCCCGGATGGCGGCCGTCGCCGAGGGCACGGCCACGGCGTGAGCAGCGACCAGTGAGCACCGACCTGCGGGCCGCGGTCCGCGCCGCGTCGCGCCGGCTGGCCGAGGCAGGGGTGGGCAGCGCCGACGTCGACGCGGTCGCCCTCGCCGCCCACGCCCTGCGGTCCACCCCGGCGGAGGTGCAGCGGCTCATGGTGCTCGGGGCCCCGGCGCCGGAGGGCCTGGACGACCTCGTCGAGGAGCGGGCCCGCCGGGTGCCCCTGCAGCACCTGACCGGCCGGGCGGGCTTCCGCCGGCTGGAGCTGTCGGTCGGCCCGGGGGTCTTCGTGCCCCGGCCGGAGACCGAGATGGTCGCCGGTCTGGCGATCAGCGCCTGTGCCGGCCAGGTCGCGCCCGTGGTGGTCGACCTGTGCACCGGCTCCGGCGCGATCGCCCTGAGCCTGAAGGACGAGGTGCCGGGCGCGCAGGTCCATGCGGTCGAGCTGTCCGAGCTCGCCGTCGCCTGGGCCACCCGCAACCGCGACGACCTGGGCCTGGACGTCGACCTGCGGCAGGGTGATGCGACCGCCGCCTTCCCCGAGCTCGAGGCGGGCGTCGACGTGGTGGTGAGCAACCCGCCATACATCCCGGTCGGTGCCGTGCCGCTGGACCCGGAGGTGCGCGACCACGACCCCGAGCTGGCGCTCTACGGCGGCAGTGCCGACGGGCTGGCCATCCCGCTGGCGGTCGCCGCGCGCGCGGCCGAGCTGCTGCGCGACGGGGGAGTGCTGGTCATGGAGCACGCCGACGTGCAGGGCGAGAGCCTGCCGGCGGCGCTGCGCGCCACCGGTGCCTGGCAGGAGGTGCGCGACGAGGTCGACCTGACCGGGCGACCCCGCGCGACCGTCGCGGTGCGCGCCCCTAGGCTCGCCCCATGAGCCCCGTCTACGACTGCACCACGCAGGAGGGCCTGACCACCGGGGTGGCCGAGGCCGCCGAGGCCGTCCGCCGCGGCGAGGTCGTCGTCCTGCCCACCGACACCGTCTACGGCGTCGGCGCCGACGCGTTCTCCCCGGACGCGGTCGCCGCCGTCCTGGCCGCCAAGGGCCGGGGCCGCGAGATGCCCCCGCCGGTGCTGGTGCCCAACCCCAGGACCGTCGACGGCCTCGCGACCCAGGTCCCGGCCTACGCCCGCGACCTGATCCAGGAGTTCTGGCCCGGCCCGCTGACGCTCGTGCTGCTCGCGCAGTCCTCGCTCATGTGGGACCTGGGCGACACCAACGGCACCGTGGCGCTGCGGATGCCCGAGGACGACGTGGCGCTGGCGCTGCTCGACGCGGTCGGCCCCATGGCCGTGACCAGCGCCAACCTCACCGGCCAGCCGGCCGCGACGTCGGTCACCGAGGCGGCAGCCCAGCTCGGCGCGGCGGTCAGCGTCTACCTCGACGCCGGGCCGACGACCAGCAACACGCCCTCGACCATCGTCGACTGCACGGGTGACCAGCCGGCGGTGCTGCGCGAGGGCGCGATCAGCGCCGAGCGGCTGCGCGAGGTGCTGGGCGAGACCGAGCTGCGCGCCTAGCCTGCCGCCATGGGGCGCATCCGGGTCGGCATCTCGGGATGGCGCTACCCGGCGTGGCGCGGCACCTTCTACCCGCCGGGCCTGGTGCAGCGCGAGGAGCTGGCCTTCGCCGCGGGCCGACTGACCTCCATCGAGGTCAACGGCTCCTTCTACTCCCTGCAGCGCCCGGGCAGCTACGCGGCCTGGCGGGACCAGACGCCCGAGGACTTCGTCTTCGCGGTCAAGGGCGGGCGCTTCATCACCCACCTGAAGAAGCTCGCCGGCGTCGAGACAGCGCTGGCCAACTTCTTCGCCTCCGGGGTGCTGGCGCTCGGGCCCAAGCTCGGCCCGGTGCTGTGGCAGCTGCCGCCGACGCTGGGCTTCGACGCCGGGCGCCTCGCCGACTTCTTCGCCCAGCTGCCACGCACGCAGGACGAGGTGGCGGCGCTGGCCCGCCGCCATGACGACAAGCTGGCGGACGACCAGGTGCTCACCGCGCCGCTCGCCGGCCTCGGCCCCACCCGGGTCCGCCACGCCCTCGAGGTGCGCCATGCGAGCTTCGCCACCGCGGAGCTGACCGCCCTTCTCCGCGAGCACGACGTGGCCGTGGTCGTCGCCGACACCGCGGGGAAGTGGCCGATGATCGAGGAGGTCACCTCCGACTTCGCCTACGTGCGGCTGCACGGGGCCGAGGAGCTCTACGCCAGCGGCTACACCCCGGAGGCGCTGCAGCGGTGGGCCACGACGGTGCGCGGGTGGGCCGACGGCGGGGCCGACGTCTTCGTCTACTTCGACAACGACGCCAAGGTCCGCGCGCCCTTCGACGCCCAGGCCCTCATCGCCCTCCTCGCCCCGCCCCGCTGACCGGTCGTCCCGCGCCCGGACGCCGCCGAACGGTCCACAAGCGGACGCAATAGAGTGGCCGCGAGCAGACTGCCCTCACCCCCTCTTGCCGTGACGGAGAGCCCGCATGACCGCTGACCAGACCTTCTACGGCCCCGACTTCGGGGCCCTCCAGGAGCAGGACCCCGAGATCGCGGGGGTGCTCCTCTCCGAGCTCGACCGGGTCCGCAGCGGCCTGCAGCTGATCGCGAGCGAGAACCTCACCAGCCCCGCGGTCCTCGCGGCCCTGGGCTCGACGCTGTCCAACAAGTACGCCGAGGGCTACCCGGGCCGGCGCTACTACGGCGGCTGCTCGGAGGTCGACAAGGCCGAGAGCATCGGCATCGAGCGGGCCAAGCGGCTCTTCGACGCCGACCACGCCAACCTCCAGCCGCACTCGGGCGCCAGCGCCAACCAGGCGGTCTACGGGGCGTTCTGCCAGCCCGGCGACACCATCCTGGCGATGTCCCTGCCGCACGGCGGTCACCTGACCCACGGCACGAAGGTCTCCTTCAGTGGCAAGTGGTTCAACGCGGTCCACTACGGCGTCAACAAGGACACCGAGGACATCGACTACGACCAGGTGCGTGACCTCGCCCGCGAGCACAAGCCCAAGGTCATCGTCGCCGGCGGCTCGGCGATCCCGCGCCTGATCGACTTCCAGTTCTTCCGCGAGGTCGCCGACGAGGTCGGCGCGATCTTCTGGGTCGACGCCGCGCACTTCATCGGCCTCGTCGCCGGAAAGGCGATCCCCAGCCCGGTGCCCTACGCGGACGTGGTCACCTTCACCACCCACAAGGTCCTGCGCGGCCCGCGCGGTGGCGCGCTGGTCTGCAAGGAGGAGCACGCCGCCAAGCTCGACAAGGCCGTGTTCCCGATGATGCAGGGCGGCCCGCTGATGCACGCCATCGCGGCCAAGGCGGTCAACTTCGGCGAGTGCCTGCGCCCGGAGTACCAGACCTACGCCAAGCAGGTCATCGCCAACGCCCAGCAGCTGGCGACGTCGCTGGGGGAGAAGGGCATCCGCCCGATCACCGGCGGCACCGACACCCACCTGTCGCTGCACGACCTCCAGGGCGTCGGTGTCACGGGCAAGGACGCAGAGGCGCGCTCCGACGCGGCCGGCATCGTCCTGAACAAGAACGCCATCCCGTTCGACCCGCAGCCGCCGAACACCGCCTCGGGCATCCGCGTCGGCACCCCGTCGGTCACCACCCAGGGCATGGGCACCGAGGAGATGAAGGTCATCGCCGACCTCATCCACCGCGCGGTCACCCAGACCGACGGCGACCCCGACCACGCCGTCGCCAAGGACGTCCGCGCGGAGGTGGGCGACCTCGTGAGCCGCTTCCCGGCATACCCTCGCGGGTAGCAGCACCATCCGTCGAACCGAGGCGATCGCGTGAGGGAGTACCTCCTGGTCCTCGTCGTGGCCGCAGCCATGACGTACGTCGCGACCCCGTTCGTGCGGTGGGTCGCCGTGGCGACCGGGGCCTTCACTCCCGTCCGCGAGCGTGACGTGCACGCGGTGCCGATCCCGCGCCTCGGCGGGGTCGGCATCCTCATCGGGTTCGTCTCGGCGTGGCTGGTCGCGACCCAGCTGCCCTACCTCTCGCAGGTGTTCCCGACCGGGGAGCCGATGGGGGTGCTGCTCGGTGCGGTGATCGTCTGCGCCGTCGGCGCCCTGGACGACATGCGCGAGCTGGACTGGGTCACCAAGCTGGCCGGGCAGATGCTGGCCGCGGGGATCATGGCGTTCAAGGGCGTGCAGCTGCTGCAGCTGCCGCTGTTCGGCGTGACGATCCTGCCGACGCCGGTGCTGGTCGCGCTGACCATCCTCATCGTCATCATCTCGATCAACGCGGTGAACTTCATCGACGGCCTCGACGGCCTGGCCGCCGGGGTCGTGGCGATCGCCGCGCTGTCCTTCTTCGCCTACTCCTACCTGCTCTCGCGCAGCTACGACCCGCCGAACGTGTTCTCCTCGGCGACCTTCGTCACGGCGGCCCTGGTCGGCTGCTGCGCCGGGTTCCTGCCGCACAACTTCCACCCGGCGCGGCTGTTCATGGGCGACTCGGGGGCGCTGCTGCTCGGCCTGCTGCTCGCGGCGGCCACCATCTCGATGACCGGCAACGTCGACCCGTCGTCGGTGAGCAAGGACCAGGTCACCGCGGCGTTCCTGCCCATCCTGCTGCCGCTGGCGATCCTGTCGCTGCCGCTGCTGGACGTCCTGCTGGCGGTCGTGCGGCGCACCCGCGCCGGCATGCGGCCCTGGCACGCGGACGCCGGGCACCTGCACCACCGCATGCTCAAGATCGGCCACGGCCACCGGCGTGCGGTGCTCCTGCTCTACCTGTGGGCGGCGGTGGTCTCCCTCGGTGCGGTGTCCTTCGCCTTCCCCGGAGTGGACATCTGGGTGTCGATCGGGGTGATCCTCGGGGCCTGCGGCCTGGCCGTCGCCCTCACCGTGGGCCTACCCCGATGGAGGCCGCACGGGCGCTTGTGATACCTTTCACAAGCACCTCAAAGAAACCTGTGAACGCTCGTCCGCCGGTTTCCGAAGGGTCGCAACGCCCGTCGCGAGACGCCCTCCAGACGCCCACGATCAGGCAGGCCCAGACATGACCGAGCAGCACACCCCAGCACCCGCGGCCCCGTTCGCCGCGATGCTGCGCGGCGCTCTCGTGCCGACCCTCGTGGCGGCCCCGGTCATCGTCATCGCGCTCTGGGTGGCCCGCTCCGCCCGCGGCGGGCTGGCCGCCCTGCTCGCCGTCGTGGTCACCATCGCCTTCTTCGCCGGCGGCCTCCTGGTGATGAAGCGGGTGACCAACGACAACCCGCTCTCGCTGCTCGCCGGTGCCCTGGCCGTTTACCTGGGGCAGGTCATCTTCCTCGGCGTCGTCATCTTCGGCCTCTCCGGCGCGAGCTGGGTCGACGGCACGGCGTTCGGCATCGCGGCCCTTGCCGTGACGCTCGTCTGGCAGGTCGGCCAGGTGCTCGCCTTCGTGCGCATGCGCAAGAGCGTGTATGACGAGCCGCCCACCTCCCCGGGTGCGCCCGGAGCGGGGGAGTGACATGGTGAACCGAGGAGCTGTCCGTGAGCGACGATCACCCGACCACACCCGGTCCGAGCGGGCCGCCGGACCCCGATGCTGGGCACCCCCGGCTGGAGGAGTCCGCGGCGTGGGGCGTCGTCTCCTACCTGATCTCCGGACCCGTCCTCTTCGGCGGGATCGGGTTGGCTCTGGACCACTGGCTGGGCACGGGCTTCCTCGTCGTGGTGGGCCTGCTCGTGGGAATGGCCACGTCGCTGTACCTCGTGTGGTTCAGGTACGGTACGTCGAAGTGACTTCCGTGGCGCGCACGAGCGCGCGCTGCGTGATGGCCGGTGCTGTCGCAGCGGTCCGCCGGGGCGCCTCCGCCCCCCTGATTGGTTCGTCGCAATTCGAGGAGACCCTGTGAGCCTGAACGTGCTGGCCACGCTGAGCGGCCTGCCGGCCGAAGGCAGTGGATTCCAGTCGCCGACACCGGCGGAGTTCTACCAGCCGCTGATCGGTGACGGGCCCTTCGCCATCACCCGCGCCGCCGTCGTCATCCTCCTGTCCGTCGCGCTCATCGGGTGGGTCCTCGTGGCCACCACCAGGCGCGCCGCCATCGTCCCGGGCAAGGGCCAGTGGCTGACGGAGAGCGTCTACAACCTGGTGCGCAACACCATCGCCCGCGACATCATCGGCAGCAGGGACTTCCTGCGCTTCGTGCCGCTGCTGTTCTCGATGTTCGTGCTGATCCTGGTCAACAACCTGTTCGGCGTCATCCCGCCGGTGCAGTTCCCGACCATGAGCCGCGTCGGCTTCCCGATCGCGCTGACCCTGGTGGTCTACGTGGTCTACCACTACCTCGGCTTCAAGAAGCACGGCTTCGCCGGCTACTTCAAGTCGATGATCCCGGACGGCCTGCCCAAGGGGATCCTGCCGCTCATCGTGCCGCTCGAGCTGATGACCTACTTCATCACCCGGCCGCTGACGCTGGCGCTGCGACTCTTCGGCAACATGTTCGCCGGTCACATGCTCCTGCTGCTGTTCATCACCGGTGGCGAGTACATGCTGATCCACGGCGCCTTCGGCCTGAAGATCGTCTCCGTCGGCTCCTTCGGCATGGCGTTCGTCATGACCATCTTCGAGGCGCTGATCGAGTTCCTGCAGGCGCTGATCTTCACCCTGCTGGCCGCGACCTACATCGCCGGCGCCCTCGCGGACGAGCACTGACGCTCGCGCTGCGACCACAGCTGCACGACCCACAACTGAACACCCACACCACAGACTTCCGGGCGGTGACGTGCCGCGCGGGACACCAAGAACGAAAGAGGAAGACATCGTGACCGGTAACATCGCGATCCTGGGCTACGGCCTCTCCGCCATCGGCCCCGGCGTCGGCATCGGCCTGATCTTCGCCGCCTACATCAACGGCGTCGCCCGTCAGCCCGAGGCTCGCGGCATGCTGCAGTCCATCGCCATCCTGGGCTTCGCCCTCGCTGAGGCGCTCGCCATCTTCGGTCTGGTTCTCGCCTTCGTCTTCAAGGGCTGACGTACCACCACCCGTAGCACCACTTTTGGCACCAAGGCACTAGGAGAACCCCGTGCAGCTACTCGCCAGCACGTCGCACATTGCGGCTTTGGCGACCGCGGGTGAGGCCGACAAGCTCCCGGTTCTGCCCCACTGGGGCGAGCTGATCTTCGGTCTCATCGCGATCGCCATCCTGTACGTCATCGTGCAGAAGAAGGTCGTGCCCAACCTCGAGAAGGCCTACGCCGACCGCACTGCGGCCATCGAGGGCGGCATGCACAAGGCTGAGGAGGCGCAGCAGGAGGCCCAGGCCGCGCTCGAGCAGTACAAGGCTCAGCTCGCCGAGGCCCGCGCCGAGGCTGCGCGCATCCGCGAGGAGGCGCGCGAGCAGGGCGCCGCGATCGTCGCGGAGATGCGCACCCAGGCCCAGACCGAGGCCGCCCGCATCACCGAGGCCGCGCACAAGCAGATCGAGGCCGAGCGCCAGCAGGCGTTCATCTCGCTGCGCAGCGAGGTCGGTCGCATCTCGACCGACCTGGCCAGCCGCATCGTCGGCGAGTCGCTGGAGGACGAGACCCGCCAGAAGGGCATCGTCGACCGGTTCCTCGCCGAGCTCGAGTCCGGCTCGATCCGTCCCGAGGCCGTCACCGCCGGCTCCGGCGAGCACGGGCAGGGCATCTGATGCGTGGCTCCTCCCGCGCGGCCTTCGCCGCCGGTCACGACGCCTTCACGGCGGCGCTGGGCAGCGGCGCCGACTGGGCGACGCTGACCGAGGACCTGTTCGGCATGACCGGGGCGATCGACTCCAGTGCCTCGCTGCGCCGGGCGCTGGCCGACCCCTCGCGTGAGGCCTCGGCCAAGCGCGAGCTGGTCGGCCGGCTCTTCGGCGGCAAGGTCGGCGACGCCGCCCTCTCGGTGCTCTCCGAGCTGGTGGCGCACCGCTGGTCCGAGGAGCGCGACCTCACCGACGCGCTCGAGCTCCTGGCCGTCGAGACCGTGACCGCCACCGCCGAGGCGGGCGGGCGCCTCGACGCCCTCGAGGACGAGCTGTTCCGCTTCGGTCGCGTCGTCGCCGGCACGCCGGCGCTGCGTGACGCGGTGACCGACCGCAACGCCGAGAAGGCGGCGCAGGCCGACCTCATCGGGCGGCTCCTCCAGGGCAAGGCCACCGCCGAGTCGGTGCGCCTGGCCCGTCAGGCGGTCCTGGCCCCCCGTGGTCGTCGTTTCGACCGCACCATCGAGCTCTACCTCAAGGTCGCGGCCAAGCGTCGCGAGCAGCTCACCGCCACGGCCACCGCGGCCGTCGCGCTCGACGACGCGCAGCGTCGTCGGCTGGCCGAGGCCCTGTCCGGCATCTACGGCCGCGCAGTGCAGGTCAACGTCGTCGTCGACCCCGCGGTCGTCGGAGGCATCCGGGTGCAGATCGGCGACGAGGTCGTCGACGGCACCATGCTGCGCCGTCTGGAAGAGGCGCGCAGGCTGCTCGCCGGCTGACCGGCATACCGCTGCAGCGCACGCACCACCGCACAACTTCAAGGCTTGTCAACACCGGTCCACGAAGGACCGCACCAGAGGAGAGAGACACTGATGGCGGAGCTCACGATCCGTCCGGAGGAGATCCGGGACGCACTGGACAGCTTTGTCCAGTCCTACGAGCCCGGCGCGGCCTCCCGCGAAGAGGTCGGCCGCGTCACCGACGCCGGTGACGGTATCGCTCACGTCGAGGGTCTGCCCTCGGCGATGACCAACGAGCTGCTGCAGTTCGAGGACGGCACGCTCGGCATCGCCCTGAACCTCGACGTCCACGAGATCGGTGTCGTCGTCCTCGGTGACTTCTCCGGCATCGAGGAGGGCCAGGAGGTCAAGCGCACGGGCGAGGTCCTCTCGGTCCCCGTCGGCGACGCCTTCCTCGGCCGCGTCGTCAACCCGCTCGGCCAGCCGATCGACGGCCTCGGCGAGATCGCGAGCGAGACCCGTCGCGCCCTCGAGCTGCAGGCCCCGACGGTCGTCCAGCGCAAGTCGGTCCACGAGCCGCTGCAGACCGGCCTCAAGGCCGTCGACGCCATGACCCCGATCGGTCGCGGCCAGCGTCAGCTGATCATCGGTGACCGCCAGACCGGCAAGACCGCCGTGGCGATCGACACGATCATCAACCAGAAGCAGAACTGGGAGACCGGCGACCCGAACCAGCAGGTTCGCTGCATCTACGTCGCCATCGGCCAGAAGGGCTCCACGATCGCTGCCGTCCGCGGCACGCTCGAGGAGGCCGGCGCGCTGGAGTACACCACCATCGTCGCCGCCCCGGCGTCCGACGCGGCGGGCTTCAAGTACCTCGCGCCCTACACCGGCTCCGCCATCGGCCAGCACTGGATGTACCAGGGCAAGCACGTCCTGATCATCTTCGACGACCTGTCCAAGCAGGCCGAGGCCTACCGCGCCGTGTCGCTGCTGCTGCGCCGCCCGCCGGGCCGCGAGGCCTACCCCGGTGACGTCTTCTACCTGCACAGCCGTCTGCTCGAGCGTTGCGCCAAGCTCTCCGACGACCTGGGCGCGGGCTCGATGACCGGCCTGCCGATCATCGAGACCAAGGCGGGTGACGTCTCGGCCTACATCCCGACCAACGTCATCTCCATCACCGACGGCCAGATCTACCTCCAGGCCGACCTGTTCAACTCCAACGTCCGCCCGGCGATCGACGTCGGTGTCTCCGTCTCCCGGGTCGGTGGCTCCGCGCAGATCAAGGCGATGAAGGAGGTCTCCGGTCGTCTGAAGCTCGACCTCGCGCAGTTCCGCGCGATGGAGGCCTTCGCGATGTTCGCCTCCGACCTGGACCCGGCCTCGCGTGCACAGCTGGCCAAGGGTGCGCGCCTGGTGGAGCTGCTCAAGCAGCGCCAGTCGGCGCCGTTCCCGGTCGAGGAGCAGGTCGTCTCGATCTGGGCCGGCACCACGGGCCAGCTCGACGACGTCGCGGTCACCGACGTGTCCCGCTTCGAGGGCGAGTTCCTCGACTACCTGCGTCGCGAGAAGTCGGGCCTGCTCTCGGCCATCCGCGAGTCCAAGAAGTTCGCGGACGAGACCCGCTCGGGCCTCGAGGACGCCGTCAAGGCGTTCAAGGACCAGTTCCAGGCCGGCGGCACCGACGAGGTCCCGCTGGGCCACGAGCCCGAGGCCGGCGAGATCGGCGCTGACGAGGTCGAGCAGGAGCAGATCGTCAAGCAGAAGCACTGAGGTCGTCCGCCGGGGGCGCGCACCGCGCCCCCGGCGGTCACCCTCGCTCGGCGAGCGATCGCCATACCGGAACGTCAGCAGCGAAACTTAGGAGAGGCGGAAAGCTATGGGAGCGCAGATGCGGGTCTACCGCCAGCGCATCCGGTCCGTCCAGGCGACCAAGAAGATCACGCGTGCCATGGAGCTCATCGCGGCCTCGCGCGTCGTGAAGGCCCAGCAGCGGGTCAAGGAATCCAGCCCGTATGCGCGGGCGCTCACCCGGGCGGTCTCGGCCGTCGCGACGTACTCCAACGTCGACCACCCGCTGACCACGGAGCACCCGACGGTCCGCCGTGCGGGCGTCGTGATCATCACCAGCGACCGCGGTCTCGCCGGCGCCTACTCCTCCTCCGTGCTCAAGGAGAGCGAGCGGCTCGCCGAGAAGCTGCGCAACGAGGGCAAGGAGGTCGTGCCCTACCTCGTCGGTCGCAAGGCGTCGGGCTTCTACAAGTTCCGTCGTCGTGAGTTCGCCGCCGAGTGGAGCGGCTTCTCCGACAGCCCGACCTTCGAGGCGGCCCGGGAGATCGGCGAGCGGATCGTCGCCGACTTCATCCTCGGCCACGAGGAGGGCGGCCTCGATGAGGTCCACGTCGTGTTCACCCGCTTCGTCAACATGGTGACGCAGGAGCCCGAGGTCATCCGGCTGCTGCCCCTGGAGGTCGTCGAGGGCGAGGAGCCCCCGGCCCCGGACGACGTGCTGCCGCTCTACGAGTTCGAGCCGTCGGCCGAGCAGGTGCTCGACGCGCTGCTGCCGAAGTACGTGACCGCTCGTCTCTTCAACTGCCTGCTGCAGTCCGCGGCCTCCGAGCTCGCGGCCCGCCAGCGTGCGATGAAGTCGGCGACGGACAACGCGGAGGAGCTCATCCGCAAGTACACCCGGTTGGCCAACCAGGCCCGCCAGGCCGAGATCACCCAAGAGATCAGCGAGATCGTGGGCGGCGCCAGCGCCCTCGCGGACGCCAAGTAAGAAGGAACTAGGAAATGACTGCGACTGTTACCGAAGGCACGGCGGGCACCGTGGCCGGCGGCGTCGGCCGGATCTCCCGCATCATCGGCCCCGTCGTCGACGTGGAGTTCCCCGTTGACGCCATGCCCGAGCAGTACAACCTGCTCACCACCACGGTGGAGCTCTCGGGCGAGACGAAGAACATCAACCTCGAGGTCGCCCAGCACATCGGCGACAACATGGTCCGCGCCATCTCCCTGCAGCCCACCGACGGTCTCGTCCGGGGCTCGGCGGTGCAGGACACCGGCGGTCCGATCACCGTGCCCGTCGGTGACGTCACCCTGGGCAAGGTCTTCAACACCACCGGTGAGGTCATGAACCTCGCCGAGGGCGAGACCTTCGAGGCCAAGGAGCGCTGGGGCATCCACCGCAGCGCCCCGGCCTTCGACCAGCTCGAGTCCAAGACCCAGATGTTCGAGACCGGCATCAAGGTCATCGACCTGCTGACCCCCTACGTCCAGGGTGGCAAGATCGGCCTGTTCGGTGGCGCCGGTGTCGGCAAGACCGTCCTCATCCAGGAGATGATCGCCCGGGTCGCCCGCGACCACGGTGGTGTCTCCGTGTTCGCCGGTGTCGGCGAGCGCACCCGTGAGGGCAACGACCTCATGGTCGAGATGGAAGAGGCCGGCGTCCTCGGCCAGACCGCCCTGGTCTTCGGCCAGATGGACGAGCCGCCGGGCACGCGTCTGCGCGTCGCCCTGTCCGCCCTGACGATGGCGGAGTACTTCCGCGACGTGCAGAAGCAGGACGTGCTCCTCTTCATCGACAACATCTTCCGCTTCACCCAGGCCGGTTCCGAGGTCTCCACCCTCCTCGGTCGTATGCCGTCCGCCGTGGGCTACCAGCCCACCCTCGCCGACGAGATGGGTGTGCTCCAGGAGCGCATCACCTCCACGCGTGGCCACTCGATCACCTCGATGCAGGCGATCTACGTGCCGGCGGACGACTACACCGACCCGGCCCCGGCCACGACGTTCGCCCACCTCGACGCGACCACCGAGCTCAGCCGCGAGATCGCCTCGCTCGGTATCTACCCCGCGGTGGACCCGCTGACGTCGACCTCGCGGATCCTCGACCGTCGTTACATCTCCGAGGAGCACTACACCACCGCGGTCCGCGTGAAGCAGATCCTGCAGCGCAACAAGGAGCTGCAGGACATCATCGCGATCCTCGGTATCGACGAGCTCTCCGAAGAGGACAAGATCCTCGTCAACCGCGCCCGTCGCATCCAGCGCTTCCTGTCGCAGAACACCTACGTTGCCAAGCAGTTCACCGGCATCGAGGGCTCGACGGTGCCGCTGGTCGACACGATCGAGGCCTTCACCAAGATCGCCGACGGTGACTACGACCACGTCGCCGAGCAGGCCTTCTTCATGTGCGGTGGCCTCGACGACGTCGAGCGCCAGTGGGCGGAGATCCAGAAGAACCTCTGACTTCAGCGAAGGCTCAGGACGAAGGGCCGGCACCCCGCGTGGTGCCGGCCCTTCGGCGTGTCCGGGGCCGAAGCCAGGCCGCGGCGCACGGCCTCGGCGCGGGTGGAGGCCGGGGTCGGGAGGGCTCCGCGGCCCGGCTAGACTGCGCGGACACGATCGTGAGCGGAGGATCCCGTGAGTCAGTTGCAGGTGGAGCTCGTCGCCGCCGACCGCAAGGTCTGGGAGGGCGAGGCCCGTCAGGTCAGCGCACGCACCGTCGACGGTGAGCTGGGCATCCTGCCCGGCCACACGCCGCTGCTGGGCGTGCTCGTGACCGGTGAGGTCCGCATCGAGTCCACCACCGGCGAGAAGCACGTCGCCACCGTGGACGGCGGGTTCCTGTCGGTCGACCACGACCACGTCACCATCGTCGCCGAGGCGGTCGACGCCTCCGGCATCCCCGCCTGAGCAGGACGTGAGCGGCTGGCTTCTCCCCGGTGAGGTGCTGGTTGCTGCCCTGCTGGCCGTCGTCCTGGTGGTGACGGCCACGGTGTTCGCCCGGAGGCGGACCATCGCGCGGGGCGAGCCCCTCGTCGTCTGCGCCGTGCGCGACGCCGGCTCGGGGCGCTGGCGCGTCGGGCTGGCGCGCTACGGCGCTTCGGGGCTGGACTGGTTCACCCTCGGCGGCCTGTCCCTGCGGCCGTCCCGGCACTGGCAGCGCACCCGGCTCGAGATCGGCGCACCGCGCCGGCTGGAGCCGGGCGACCACCTCGACGTCCTGCCCGACGCCGTGGCGGTGGCCTGCCACTACGACAACCAGACGTTCGACCTGGCGCTGTCCCCGGGTCCCTACACCGCCCTGCGGTCCTGGCTCGAGGCCTCGCCGCCCGGCTTCAACGTCAACGTCGCCTGAGCAACCAGGCGCCGAGATCGACGAAGGCGACACCAAACCGCGGGTTTGGTGTCGCCTCCGTCGATCTCTCGGCGAGTAGACGGTCAGCGCTTGGCCGGGGGCTCCTCGCGGCCACCGCCGGGCTGCCACAGGACGTCGCCGCCGGCGGTGAGGTTGGCGACCCGGGCCAGGATGAACAGCAGGTCCGAGAGCCGGTTCAGGTAGGTCGCCGCGAGCGGGTTGATGCCGCCGGGACGCTCGTCGTCGCCAGGCTGGTCGCCGTAGGTCTCCAGGGCGGCCCATGTGGCGCGCTCGGCCCGGCGCGCGACGGTGCGGGCCACGTGCAGGTAGGCCGAACCGGGCGTGCCGCCGGGCAGGATGAACGAGCGCAGCTTCTCCAGCTCGTCGTTGAAGGTGTCACAGTCGGCCTCGAGCTCCTCGACCCAGCGGGGCTGGACCCGCAGCGGCGGGTGGGCGTAGGACTGCGCCAGCGGCGTGCACAGGTCGGCACCCACGTCGAACAGGTCGTTCTGGATGCGGGTCAGCACCGCTCGCACGTCCGGGCGCAGCTCGCTGCAGGCCAGGGCCACGCCGATGGCGCTGTTGGCCTCGTCGGTGTCGGCGTAGGCGGCGAGGCGCACGTCGGTCTTGCTGGTGCGACTGAAGTCGCCGAGCGCCGTCGTGCCCGTGTCGCCGGTCCGGGTGTAGATCCGCGTGAGGTTGACCATGTCCCGAATGCTCGCAGATAGGCTCCATGCCGTGATGGAGAGGTTCCGCGTCGTCGGTGGGTCGTCCCTGCGTGGTGAGGTCACCGTGGTGGGCGCGAAGAACAGTGCCCTGAAGCTCATGGCCGCAGCGCTGCTCGCGAGCGGCCGGACCCGGTTGACCAACATGCCGGCGATCCTGGACGTCACGATCATGGCCGAGCTGTTGCGCCGCCTGGGGTGCGTCGTCGACTACGACGCCGAGGCGGGGGTCGTCGAGATCGACGTCCCCGAGACCATCGGGCACCGTGCCGACTACGACCTGGTCCGCGCCCTGCGCGCCTCGATCTCGGTCCTGGGCCCGCTCGTCGCCCGATGCGGCGAGGCCGACGTGGCCATCCCCGGAGGCGACGCGATCGGCTCTCGCGGGTTGGACCTGCACGCCGCCGGCCTCGAGACACTCGGCGCCAAGGTCCACGTGACCCACGGCTACCTCATCGCCGAGGCGCCGAACGGCCTGCGCGGTGGGCAGATCCGGCTGGACTTCCCCAGCGTCGGGGCCACGGAGAACGTGCTCACGGCGGCGGTCCTCGCCCGTGGCACCACCGTGCTGACCAACGCCGCCCGCGAGCCGGAGATCGTCGACATCGCCGCGATGCTCACCGACATGGGCGCGCGCATCTCCGGTGCCGGCACGTCGGTCATCGAGATCGAGGGGGTCCCTGTCCTGCACCCGGTCGAGCACGCCGTGCTGCCCGACCGGATCGCGGCCGGCACGTGGGCCTTCGCCGCCGCCACGACCCGCGGCGACGTCGAGGTCGTCGGGGGAGTGGCCGACCACCTCGCCATCGCCCTCGACCTGCTCGCCAGTGCCGGGGCGTCGGTGGGCGCGACCGACCGCGGGTTCCGGGTCAGCGCCCTCGACGGCCGGCCCCGTGCCTTCGACGTCGCGACGCTGCCCTACCCCGGCTTCCCGACCGACCTGCAGCCGTTCGCCCTGGCCTACAACGCGGTCGCCGACGGCAGCGCCATGATCACCGAGAACCTCTTCGAAGCGCGCTTCCGCACCGTGCAGGAGCTGGCCCGTCTCGGGGCCGAGGCGCGCATCGACGGCCACCACGTAATGCTCCACGGGGTCGACCAGCTCTCCGGGGCCCCGGTCGAGGCCAGCGACATCCGCGCCGGGGCGGCCCTGGTCATCGCCGGCCTGGTGGCCGACGGGGTCACCACGGTGAGCGGCGCGCACCACATCGACCGCGGCTACGCGGGCTTCGCCGACGCGATGCAGCGGCTGGGAGCCGACGTCACCCGCGAGCCGGACGACCCGGCATACCTCTGACCGCTCCGGGGACGCTCCCAGGGTGTCGGCCGGGCGGTGTCAGGGCGGCCCGCTACCGTCCTGGGCAGCGGGCGGCGACCATCGTCACCGGATCGTGACCGGCCGACCGACAACCATCTCGCGTCCCAGGGCGTCTTCCCTGGTGACGCGACACCGCGGACGAGGGGGCGGGCGATGACTGCACGCGAGGCTGCATCGGTGCCGGACGTGTTCCTGCGCGAGACCCGGGCGGGTCAGGAGGTCGAGCTCGGCGGACGGCTAGACGTGCACTCCGTCGCCGACCTGCGGGTCCTGCTGCACGAGGTCCTCGCGCACGGTGAGGGTGACCTGCTGGTCCACCTGGCCGAGGCCGAGGTCGGCGACGCCACCGGCCTCGGGCTGATCGTGGGGACCCACCACCGGGCCAGGCGGCTGGGCCGGCGGCTCGTCCTCGTCGACGTCTCCCCGCGGCTGGACCGGCTGCTGCGCAGCTCGCGGCTGCACCGCGTCATCGCCCGCGCCGACGGTCCCGCCGATCGCACTGTGGTGCCTCTCACCGCCTGAGGTCCTCCCGTCCGGTGGTTACCCGCCGGTACTTTCGGCCCATGGGAGAACGCAGCCGTCCGTGGGTCATGCGCACGTATGCCGGTCACTCCAGTGCCGCAGCGAGCAACGAGCTCTACCGCCGCAACCTGGCCAAGGGGCAGACCGGCCTGTCGGTGGCCTTCGACCTGCCGACGCAGACCGGCTATGACCCCGACCACGTGCTCTCCCGTGGGGAGGTCGGCAAGGTGGGCGTCCCGATCTCGCACATCGGCGACATGCGGGCCCTGTTCGACGGCATCCCGCTGGCCGAGATGAACACCTCGATGACGATCAACGCCACCGCGATGTGGCTGCTCTCGCTCTACCAGGTGGCCGCGGAGGAGCAGGCCGAGGCGGCAGGGCAGGACCCGGCCGAGGTGGTCCGACGCCTCGCCGGGACCACCCAGAACGACATCATCAAGGAGTACCTCTCCCGCGGGACCTACGTCTTCGCGCCGGCGCCGTCGCTGCGGCTGATCACCGACATGGTCGCCTACACGGTGGCCGAGATCCCGAAGTGGAACCCGACCAACATCTGCAGCTACCACCTGCAGGAGGCCGGGGCGACGCCCGTGCAGGAGATCGCCTACGCGATGTGCACCGCGATCGCCGTGCTCGACGCGGTGCGCGACTCCGGGCAGGTGCCCGAGGAGCGCTTCGGTGAGGTCGTCGCGCGGATCTCGTTCTTCGTCAACGCCGGGGTGCGCTTCGTCGAGGAGATGTGCAAGATGCGGGCGTTCGTCCAGCTGTGGGACGAGCTGACCCTCGAGCGCTACGGCGTGCAGGACCCCAAGCACCGCCGGTTCCGTTACGGCGTGCAGGTCAACTCCCTCGGCCTGACCGAGGCCCAGCCGGAGAACAACGTCCAGCGCATCGTCCTGGAGATGCTGGCCGTCACCCTGTCCAAGGACGCCCGCGCCCGGGCCATCCAGCTCCCGGCGTGGAACGAGGCCCTCGGCCTGCCGCGGCCGTGGGACCAGCAGTGGTCGCTGCGGATGCAGCAGGTCCTCGCCTACGAGTCCGACCTGCTGGAGTACGACGACCTCTTCACCGGCTCCCAGGTCGTCGAGGCAAAGGTGGCCGAGCTCGTCGCCGGGGCCAAGGCCGAGATCGACCGCGTCCAGGAGATGGGCGGGGCGGTGGCGGCCGTGGAGTCCGGCTACATGAAGTCCGCGCTGGTCGCCTCGCACTCCCGGCGCCGCCAGCGCATCGAGGCCGGCGAGGACGTCGTGGTGGGGGTCAACAAGTTCGAGACGACCGAGCCCAACCCGCTGACCGCCGACCTCGACGCCGCGATCCAGACCGTGGACCACGCCGTGGAGGCCCGGGCGGCCGAGGCGGTCGCCCGCTGGCGTGCCGAGCGTGACGCCGACGAGACCGGCCGGGCCGCCGTCGAGTCCGCGCTGGCGCGCCTGCAGGCCGACGCCCGGTCCGGCGCCAACCTTATGGCTGCCTCGCTCGAGGCCGCCCGCGCGGGGGTCACCACGGGGGAGTGGGCCGGTGCCCTGCGCGAGGTCTTCGGGGAGTACCGCGCGCCCACCGGGGTCTCCGGCTCGGTCGGGGTCTCCTCGGGCGAGGCGACCGACTCGGCGCTCGTCCGGGTCCGCGAGCAGGTGAAGGCGACCGGCGAGGAGCTCGGCGGCCGGCTCCGGCTGCTCGTGGGCAAGCCCGGCCTCGACGGCCACAGCAACGGCGCCGAGCAGGTCGCCGTCCGGGCCCGGGACGCCGGCTTCGAGGTCGTCTACCAAGGCATCCGGCTCACCCCGGAGCAGATCGTCTCCGCCGCCGTGGCCGAGGACGTCCACTGCGTCGGGCTCTCGGTGCTGTCCGGGTCCCACATGGAGCTCGTGCCGCAGGTCCTCGAGGGCCTGAAGGCCGCCGGGGTCCACGACGTGCCGGTCATCGTCGGCGGGATCATCCCGGAGAGCGACGCCGCCAGGTTGCGGGAGCTGGGCGTGGCCGCGGTGTTCACGCCCAAGGACTTCGGGCTCACCGACATCATGGGTGAGATCGTGGCGACCATCCGCGCCGCCCGCGGGCTGCCCGCACTCGGGGAGCCGGTCCCGGCCTGAGGCGTCGCCGGCGGCTCACCAGTGGGCGGGGCGCTCCAGGCCGTCGGGCAGGCGCGTGCGCGCGTCGCCGCGGGCGGCGTGGACCTGGGGCTGGGTGAGGAACAGCGCGCCGGTCAGGTCCGCGCCCGACAGGTCGGCGCCGCGCAGGTCCGCCCCGATGAGGTCGGCCCGCCGCAGGTCCGCCTCGCGCAGGTCCGCCCCCAGCAGCAGCGCCCCGCGCAGGCTCGCCCCACGCAGGTCGGCGCCGCGCAGCCGGGCGCCGACGAGGTCCGCGCCGCGGTGGTCGCGTCGCCGTCCCGGCAGCCCGGCGCGGGCGGCCTGGCTGGCCTCCAGCAACAGGAGGTTGGCGCGCTCGCGGACCGGACCGACGTCCAGCGACTGCAGGGCCGCCGCGTCCTGACGAGAGATCTCCTCCACCTCCGCGAGCACCCGCTCGAGCCGTGGGTGCACCGCCGCGGCCTCGACCAGCTCCAGTGCCTCGGTGAGGTACCACAGCAGCTCGTGCAGCTGGCGCACGACGGGGAAGACGGCGAACATCTCCCGCGCCGTCTGCGGGTCCTGGCGCCAGTCCCGGCCGCCGAAGGTCTGCCGGGACACCTTCTGCCCGGCGCCGAAGCAGTCGTAGACCGTGCACCCGGCGAAGCCGCTCTCGCGCAGCCGGTCGTGGATCCCGCAGCGGAAGTCGGTCTGCAGGTTGGGGCACGGGCGCCCGGCCGGCTTGTCCAGGGCGAAGTCCGCCGACGCGGCGAACGGCAGCGCCACGCAGCACAGGCTGAAGCAGCTCGCGCAGTCGGCGCGCAGCCCGAGCTCGACGCGGGTCGGGCTCATGCGGGCTCGCCCCAGGCCACGGCCAGCCGCCGCACCACCTCGGCCACGCGCTGCGGCGAGGTCGCGAGGTTGACCCGCACGTGCCCCTCACCACCGGGGCCGAACGTCACCCCCTCGTTCACGAGCACCCGCCCGCGCTCGCGGGCCACGGCCGCCGGGTCGGCGAGGCCGTAGGCGCGGGCGTCGACCCACGCGAGGTAGGTGGCCTCCAGCGGGCGCACCTGCGCGGCCGGCAGGTGCGTGGCCACCAGCTCGGCGAAGAGCCGCCGGTTGTCCTCCAGGCGCGCCAGCAGCGCGTCCAGCCAGGGGCCGCCGTCCCGGTATGCCGCGCACGCGGCGACGTGCCCCATGGGGCTCGCGCCGTGGTTGGCCACGGGGGGCAGCGCGCGCAGGGCCTTCAGGTCCGCGGTGCTGCCGGCGACGAGCTGGGCGCTCTTGAGCCCCGGGACGTTCCACGCCTTGCTGGCCGAGACCAGGGTCGTGGTGTGCTCCGCGGTGCCGTCGAGGCTGGCGTAGGGGACGTGCTCGTGGCCGGGCAGCACGAGCGGGGCGTGGATCTCGTCGCTGACGACGCGCGCGCCGTGCCGCAGCACGACCTCGCGCAGCCCCTCCAGCTCGGCGCGGGTGAAGGCCCGCCCCCAGGGGTTGTGCGGGTTGGACAGCAGGATCGTGCGCGCCCCGGCGGCGAAGGCGGCGTCGATCCGCTCGAGGTCGAGGGTGGCCACCGGCGCGTCGGGGTCCAGCGCCAGCGTGACGATCTGCCGCCCGCTCAGCGGCACCACGTCGAGGAAGGGCATGTAGGCCGGGGTCGGCACGACCACGGGCGCAGGCTCGCACAGCGTCTCCAGCGCCAGGTGCACCCCGGCCATCACGTCGCCGGTGAGGACGACCGAGCCCGGGTCCACGGACCAGCCCCAGCGCTCGGCTGCGAAGCCGGCCAGGGCCTCGGGCACGCCGGTCGCGTCGTCCATGGCGGGGTAGCCCACGTCACCGCGCTCCACCGCGTCGTGCAGCGCGGCGCTGATCGGACCGGCGAGGGCGAAGTCCATCTCGGCCACCCACGCGGGCAGGACGTCGGCGGGCCCGTAGGTCCACTTGATGCTGCCCCGGGCCCGCAGCTGCTCATCGGTCAGGTCGACGACGCTCATGGGCCGATCCTGCCAGCCGCGCGCAGTGGCGGCCGGACGGCATACAGTCCGGGGCGTGAGTGACCTGCAGTGTGCCGCGACCCTGCTGGTGTCCCGGCACGGCGACGCGGAGTACGCCCGGCCCGGCCACCTCTCCGACGACGGCGGGTGGCTCTCGGACACCGGCGAGCGGCAGGTGCGCGACCTCGTGGACAGCCTGCGGGGCGAGCGGGTCGCGGCCGTCTGGTCGAGCACCATGGACCGCGCGGTGGAGTCGGCCGCCCTGGCCGCCGAGCTGCTCGGGGTGCCGGTGCGGACCCTGGACGGGCTGCAGGAGTTCTCCGTCGGCGAGCTCGCCGGGGTCAGCTACCACGACCCCCGAGCCCAGGCCGTCTTCGACCGCTGGCTCGCCGGGGACCTGGACGCGGGCTGCCCGGGTGGGGAGGACGGGCACGCCCTCGTGGCGCGCTACCGCGAGGCGGTGGAGACGATCGCCGACCAGCACCGCGGCGAGACGGTGCTGGTCTTCAGCCACGGTGGCGTCATGTCGCTGGTGATCCCCAGGCTCGCGCTCAACGTGCGCCCGGACCTGGCCGCCCGGCGGTTCCTGCCCAACTGCGTGCCGGCCGAGGTCGCCGTCGATGCCGACGGCTGGGTCGTCCGTTCGTGGCCGGGGACCACGGACCCCTCGGTCGTCTGAGCCTCAGACCCACCCTCCCCGGCGCATGACCCTGCGCAGCGCCAGGTCGTCGTCGACGACGAGCAGGTCGGCCCTGTGGCCGGCCGCCAGCCGCCCGACGCCATCGAGCCCGAGCACGCCGGCCGGGGTGGCCGAGGCCGCAGTGACCGCCTCCAGCAACGGCACGCCCACGTCCCGGACGCACCAGCGCACGACGTCGAGCAGCGTGGCGACCCCGCCCGCGATGGCCCCGCCCTCGGCCAGCCGGGCCGTCCCCGCCTCGACCCGCACGTCCTGGCCGCCGAGCAGGTAGCTGCCGTCCGCCATACCGCTCGCGGCCATGGCGTCGGTGACCAGGCACAGCCCCTCGGCCCCGACGAGGTCGAAGAGCATCCGCACGGTGCCCGCGGCCAGGTGCACGCCGTCGCCGACGACCTCCAGGACCGCCTCGCCGCGGGCTGCGGCGGACAGGCAGGCCGCCAGCGGCCCCGGCGCCCGATGGTGCAGCGGGGGCATGCCGTTGAAGACGTGGGTGACCAGCGGGACCCCGCCGCGGGGAGCTGCGGCGAGGGCGCGGCGCAGGCCGTCCGCGGTGGTCCTGTCGTCGGCGTCGGTGTGCCCGACGGCGGCCAGCACGCCGTGACGGGCCAGCAGGGACGGCAGGGCGTCCGCGCCGCCTCGCTCGGGGGCGTACGTCATCTGCGCCCAAGCGTCCGGCGCGCCCGCGGCGTCCGCCGCCGCGGCGAGGGCCTCGACCAGGGCGGGGGCGACGTCGGTGAGCGCGTCGGCGCGCTGGGCGCCGCGCCGGGCGTGGGACAGGAACGGTCCCTCGAGGTGGACGGCCGCGAGCTCGCCGGCGGCGACCGCGGCTGCTGCGGTCGTCATGCCGGCCAGCAGGGTGCCCGGGTCGGCGGAGACCAGGCTGCCGACCAACGAGGTGGTGCCGTGGCGCAGGTGGTGGGCGGCGGCGGCGCTGGAGGCCGTGGGGTCCGGGCCGACCTCGCCGCCGGCGCCGCCGTGGCAGTGGGCGTCGACCAGCCCCGGCAGGATCGTCGCGCCGGCGGTCCACCCGTCCGGGGTGGTGACGTCGCGCCAGTCCGGCGGCAGGTCCGTGGCCGCGGTCGCGAAGGCAACCCGGTCGCCCTCGACCCCCACCACGGCGTCGGGCAGCACGGCGTGGGGAGTCACGACGCGACCGGTCAGCAGGAGGCGGGGGGAGCTCGGCGAGGGGGCCACCCGAGCATGATGCCCTGCCGGTGGCCCGGAGGGTAAATAAGTCACCAAGAACCGTTGACGTGTGCAGAAAAGATCCACCAGCATGAGCGGACCTCGGGCCACCGTCCCCTCCAGGCGGGATCGGTCCGCGCCATCAGACAGGGGAGTCCCACCATGGTCCGTGCCCACCGTTCCCTCACCCTGACGGCGGTGGTCGCGTCCGTCGCGGGTCTCGCCCTGACCGCCTGCAGCGGCGGGACGGGCTCCAGCTCGGCCGGCGCAGACAACGGCGCGGCGAAGAAGGTCAGCTCGATCAAGCTCGTGGCGGCGGAGTACTCCAAGGACCACACCGCCGCCTTCTGGAAGCAGTTCGCCGAGAAGTACAAGCAGAAGACGGGCATCAACCTCGACGTCCAGGTCGTCAGCTGGGACACGATCGACCAGACGTCCAGCACGATGATCCAGAACAACAACGCCCCGGACATCCTCAACCTCAACGCCTACGCGTCCTACGCCAAGGACGGCCTGCTCTACAACGGCGACGAGGTGCTGCCGGCCGCGGCGAAGAGCGACATCCTCGATGCCTTCGTCAAGAGCGGCAGCTACAACGGCAAGCTCTACGGCTTCCCCGACCTGTCCTCGGCCCGCGCGTTCTTCTACAACAAGGCCATCTTCAGCAAGGCCGGCATCGCAGCCCCGCCCAAGACGTGGGCCGAGCTCGAGGCGGACGCCAGGAAGATCTCCGCGCTCGGCGACGGCAGCATCGGCTACGCCCTCCCGCTCGGGCCGGAGGAGTCCCAGGGCGAGTTCTCCATGTGGCTGTTCAACAACAACGGCAGCTGGAAGAAGGACGGGAAGTGGACGGTCAACTCGCCCGAGAACGTCAAGGCCCTGAGCTTCCTGAAGAAGCTCACCGCCGAGAAGGTCACCCAGAACAACCCGGGCAAGACCAACCGCGCTGACGCCTTCAACCTCTTCGCGTCCGGGAAGGTCGGCATGGTGGTCGGCTTCTCGCCGCTCGCCGCCCAGCTCGACAAGGCCGGGACGGTGAAGTACGGCGTGGCGCCGATGCCCACCCAGGCCTCCGAGCCCCAGACGTTCGGCGTCACCGACTACCTCATGGCGTTCAAGAAGCCGGGCAACCAGGAGGCGGTCAAGGCCTTTTACGACCTCTACTACCAGAAGGACCAGGTCAACGAGTTCATCAAGGCCGAGGGCTTCCTGCCGGTGACCAGGAGCGGGCTGGACTTCTTCAAGGACGACGCCAAGCTCAAGGTCTACCTCGACACGCTGCCCAACGCGCACCTCACGCCGACCGACGACCCGACCTGGGACAAGGTCAAGCTCGCGGTGCAGCAGAACCTCGGCGCCGCGGTCTCCGCGGGCGGCGACCCGCAGAAGGTCCTCGACGACCTGCAGAAGCAGGCCGAGAACGGCGGCTGAGGTGCCCGACGGGGACGCCGGCACGGTGGTCGCGGAAGCGCCCGCGGCCACCGCCGCCTCCTCGAGGCGCGCGCGCCGCCGCGGGCGGCCAAGAGCAAGGGGTATGACGCGCCGCCGCACCGACCGCGCGTCGCTGGGCTCGGCCCTGCTCTGGCTCGGACCGGCGTTGCTGCTCATCGGCGGGGTGGTCGTGCTCCCCGCGGTCGAGCTGGTCCGTGCCTCGCTGAGCCGCTTCTCGATCACGGGCCTGCGCCTCGGTGACGCGGGCACGCGCAACTACACGGCGGTGCTCCAGCACCCCATGCTCATGACCGTCGTGATGAACACGGTCATCTGGGTCGTCGCGGTGGTGGCGCTCACGGTCGTCATCAGCCTGGCGGTGGCGCAGTTCCTGACCAAGGACTTCTGGGGCCGGACGGTGGTGCGGTGGGCGGTCATCGTGCCCTGGGCGGCCTCACTGGTCATCACGGCCAAGACCTTCGTGATGATCTACGACTACTACTACGGCACGCTCAACCTGCTGCTGGGCGCCGTCGGACTGGGGCCGGTCGACTTCCTGGGCAGCGACGCCTGGGTCATGTCCTCGATGGTGCTGGTGGGCGTCTTCGTCTCGGTCCCGTTCACCTCCTACGTGTTCGTGGCCGGGCTCAACGCCACGCCGACCGAGGTCTACGAGGCGGCGAAGGTCGACGGGGCCGGCCCGTGGCAGACGTGGTGGCGGATCACCCTGCCCCTGCTGCGACCCGCGCTCCTGGTCGCCGTCGTGCTCAACATCATCAACGTCTTCAACTCGTTCCCGATCATCTACGTGCTCAACGACCGCAACCCCGGCTTCGCCCACGACACGACGATCACGTTCATGTACAAGCTCGCGTTCAAGAGCGCGGAGAAGGACGTGGGCATGTCCGCGGCCGCCGGCGTCTTCAACGTCCTGCTGATCCTCGTGGTCGTGGTCGTCTACCTCAGGTTCACCCGGTGGCGGGAGGAGTCCGCATGACCACCCTCTCCACGACCCCGGGCGCCGCGCGTGCGCGCGCAGGCACACGGCATACCGGGTGGAGGCGCCACCGCACGTGGGTGATGCCGATCGCCGGGCTCGGGGTGATGCTGGTCTTCCTCGCGCCCTACGTCGTGATGCTGCTCAACTCGTTCCGGCCGAGCGCCGACGTCGTGCGCACGCCGCCGACCTTCCTGCCGCGGGTCTGGCAGCTGTCGACCTACGCGCAGGTGCTCGGCGACGACCGGTTCCTCGGCTGGCTGAAGACCTCACTGGTCGTGGCCAGCGCCTCCACGGCCATCGTCCTCGTCGTGTCCGTGCCGGCCGCCTACTACACGGCGCGGTTCCGGTTCCCCGGGCGCATGGCGTTCCTGCTGCTGGTGCTGGTCACCCAGATGTTCTCCCCGACGGCGCTCGTCGTCGGCATCTACCGCGAGTGGTTCAACCTCGACATGGTCAACACCTACGGCGCGCTGATCCTCACCAACGCGGCGTTCAACCTGGCGTTCGCGGTGTGGATCCTGCACGGCTTCTTCGGGTCCATCCCCAAGGAGGTCGAGGAGGCGGCCAACCTCGACGGCTGCAGCCGGTTCGGGACGCTGTGGCGGGTCATGCTGCCGCTCACCGTGCCGGGTCTGGTGACCGCGGTGATCTTCACCTTCATCGCCGCGTGGAACGAGTACGTCGTGGCCCTCACGCTGATGCTCGACGAGGACCGCAAGCCGCTGACCGTCGGGATCACCTCCTACGTCACGGGATACGAACAGCACTGGGACCAGCTGTTCGCCGCGTCCGTCATCGCGATCGTGCCGGTGGTGGTCCTCTTCGCGGTGATCGAGAAGCACCTCGTCGGCGGCCTCACCGCCGGGTCGGTGAAGTAGCGCGGTGCAGTGCCCGGTGGGGTGGCGCCGGGCCGCACGGGCACACCTCAGAAGAGGCGGGACTCCACGTCGTCGATGCCCTTGAGGGCGTCGTAGTCCAGCGTCACGCAGCGGATGCCGCGGTCGGTCGCGAGCGTGCGTGCCTGCGGCTTGATCTCCTGCGCCGCGAAGACGCCGGTGACCGGGCCCAGGTGCGGGTCGCGGTTCATCAGCTCGAGGTAGCGGGTCAGCTGCTCCACGCCGTCGATGTCGCCGCGCCGCTTGATCTCCACCGCCACGCTGGCGCCCGCCGCGTCCTTGCACAGGATGTCCACCGGGCCGATGGCCGTCATGTACTCCCGGCGCACCAGCGTGAAGCCCTCGCCCAGGGTGTGGATGTGCTCGGCCAGCAGCTTCTGCAGGTGGGCCTCGACGCCGTCCTTGACCAGGCCCGGGTCGACGCCGAGCTCGTGCGCCGAGTCGTGCAGCACCTCGTGCAGGCGCACCCGCAGCCGGTCCTCGGACTTGGCGTGCTGCACCAGCCACACGGCCTCGACGCCCTCGGCGACCTCGTGCTCCTCCGGCGCGGTCTCGGCCATGGCGCACGGCGGCGACATCCAGTTCAGCGGCTTGTAGGAGCCGCCGTCGCTGTGGACGAGCACCGACCCGTCGGCCTTGACCATGAGCAGCCGAGTGGCCAGGGGCAGGTGGGCGTTGAGCCGACCTTCGTAGTCGACGCTGCAGCGGGCAATGACGAGACGCACGGGGAGGGAGCCTAGCCCGCGGCCGGGTCCGGTGCCGAGACGGCGTCGTCGGGGACCTCGGCGCGGCGGGCCAGGGCCAGGCAGCCGCCCAGCGTGGCGACGAAGCCCAGCCCGGCCAGGACCGCGAAGCCGCTGCGGACGCTGTCACCCAGCCAGAGCAGGCCCACCGCCGCCGGCACCACGGTCTCGACCCCGAAGGTCACCGCCGCGGTCGTGGTCGCCGCGCCGCGGTCCAGCGCCAGCGCGTAGCAGACCATGCCCAGACCGCCGTATGCCGCGACGGCCCACGCGAGCGGGTCGGCCAGCAGGTGCCACCACGGGTCGGGGACGGACAGCACCCGCGCGGCGATCCCGAGCCCGCCGAAGCCGAGCCCGGCCGCGGTCGCCAGCAGGGGAGCGGCCCAGCGCGATGCCCGCGGCCGCTGCCAGCCGGCCACGGCGACCGCGGCGACCGGCACGGCAGCGGCCAGCACCACCCAGGTCCACGGTGCGGCCAGCGGCGTGGGCGACTCGGACCCCGCGCTGGCCGCGAGGGCCGCCAGCCCCAGGCCGACGACGGCCAGCGCGGCCACCTCGGCGCGCGAGAGCCGGGTCCCCAGCACCACGACGGCCAGCACCGCGGTGACCGCGACGCTGGAGGCGATCGCCGACTGCACGACGAACAGGGGCAGGCTGCGCAGCGCCACGAGCGAGGCGAGGAAGCCGACACCGTCGAGGGCCAGGCCCACGGCATACAGCCGTCCCTGCCAGGCCCGCCGCAGCAGGGGCGAGCCGGGCGCGGTCGCCGCCACGCGTCGCACGCCCACCGCCTGGAGCACCGTGGCGCTGCCGTAGCAGAGGGAGGCGGCGAGGGCGCCGAGCAGACCGAGCAGCATCCCGCGATCCTCGCAGGCCCGACACCGGGCTCGCGCGCCGTCCGCTGGCCGGACGGGTGTGACCAGAGCCTCGCGCGCAGCGCCTCCCGGCGGCCCCCGGGGCTCTGCCAGACTCACCGCCATGGCTCGCGAAATCAGCACAGTCGGCGTCATCGGCCTGGGCACCATGGGTGCCGGCATCGTCGAGGTCTTCGCCCGCAACGGGCTCTCCGTGGTGGCCGTGGAGGCCAACCCCGAGGGGGTCGAGAAGGGCAAGGGGGTGCTCCAGCACTCGACCGACCGCGCCGTCACCCGCGGCAAGCTGAGCGAGCAGGACCAGGCCGCGCTGCACGCCCGCATCCAGTTCACCGCCGACCTGGGCGACCTCGCCGAGTGCGACCTCGTCGTCGAGGCCGTTCCCGAGCACCTGGACCTCAAGCGCCAGATCTTCGCCCGGCTGGACGAGATCGTGAAGCCCGACGCGATCCTCGCGACCAACACCTCGAGCCTGTCGGTCACCGAGATCTCCGTGGCCACGCACAACCCGCGCCGCGTCGTGGGCATGCATTTCTTCAACCCGGCGCCGGTCCTGAAGTTCGTCGAGGTCATCCGCACCGTCGTCACCGAGGAGGGCGTGGTCGACGACGTCAAGGCCCTCGCCGAGCGCCTCGGCAAGCTGCCGGTCGTCGTGGGCGACAAGGCCGGGTTCATCGCCAACGCGCTGCTGTTCGGCTACCTCAACCACGCGGTCTCGATGTTCGAGAGCCGTTACGCCACGCGTGAGGACATCGACGCGGCCATGCAGCTCGGCTGCGGCCTGCCGATGGGCCCGCTGGCGCTGATGGACCTGATCGGCCTCGACACGGCCTACGAGATCCTCGACACGATGTACAAGCAGGGCCGCGACCGCCTGCACGCGCCGAGCCCGGTGCTCAAGCAGATGGTCACCGCCGGCCTCAAGGGCCGCAAGACCGGGCGCGGCTTCTACACCTACGACGAGCCGGGCTCCTCCAAGGTCGTGCCCGACCAGCTCACGCCCCATGACGGCGAGGCCCATGTCGCGCTGCGCGAGGTGCGCTCGGTCGGCGTCGTCGGCTCGGGCACCATGGCCACCGGCATCGTCGAGGTCTTCGCCAAGGCCGGCCACGCGGTGACGTTCGTGGCGCGCTCGCAGGCCAAGGTCGAGGCGGTGCAGGCGGCCCTGGCCAAGTCCCTCGAGAAGGCCGTGCAGCGCGGCAAGCTCGACGAGGCCGCCCGCGACGCCGCCCTGGCCCGGGTCAGTGGGACGACGAGCCTGGACGACCTCGCGCAGGTCGACCTCGTCGTCGAGGCCGTCGTGGAGGACCTCAAGGTCAAGCAGGCGCTCTTCGAGAACCTCGACGAGATCTGCCGGCCCGGCGCGATCCTGGCCACCACGACCTCCTCGCTGCCGGTCATCGAGTGCGCGTCCGCGACGAAGCGGCCGCAGGACGTCGTCGGCATGCACTTCTTCAACCCCGCCCAGGTGATGAAGCTCGTCGAGGTCGTCCACACGGTATCCACCGCCGACGACGTCGTCGCCACGGTCCAGCACCTGTGCAAGGAGATCGGCAAGCACCCGGTCACCTGCGGCGACCGCGCCGGCTTCATCGTCAACGCCCTGCTCTTCCCCTACCTCAACGACGCCGTGAAGATGCTCGAGGCGCACTACGCCAGCGCCGAGGACATCGACACCGCGATGAAGACCGGCTGTGGCTACCCGATGGGTCCCTTCGAGCTGCTCGACGTCGTCGGCCTCGACGTCTCCCTGGCGATCCAGCGCGAGCTCTACCTCGAGTTCCGCGAGCGGGGCTTCGCGCCGGCGCCGCTGCTGGAGCACCTGGTCACGGCGGGCTACCTCGGTCGCAAGACCGGCCGGGGCTTCCGCACCTACGCCTGAGCCCGGGTCACCCCGCGCCGGTATGCCGCGCACCTCACCGGAGGTGCGCGGCATACCGCTGTCCGGGGCCGTGGCGGCGTAACGTTTCCCCCCGCTGACCGCGTCCTTGGGGGCATGAAGCGAACACGATCAGCAGGGGGTGGGGGATGAGGTCGTCACCGGACCTCGAGGCTTACGTCGCCGAGGCGCTGCCACGGCTGCTGGGCCTCGCCCACGCGATGACGGGCAGCCGTGCCGAGGCCGAGGACCTCGTCCAGGACACCCTCGCCAAGCTCCTCGACGGGGGCTGGCGCAAGGCCCGGGCCGCCGACCACGTCGACGCCTACGTGCGCCGGATCCTGGTGAACACCTGGATCAGCAGTCGCCGCCGTCGCTGGACCAGGGAGCTGGTCTCCCACGCGGTGGTCACGCTCGACCGGGCCCGGCCGGGGGAGGCCGGCCACGGCGAGCTGCTGGGCCAGCGGGAGGAGCTGGTCCAGGCCCTGCGCGGCCTGCCGCCGCGCCAACGCGCAGCCCTGGCGCTGCGCTACTACGACGACCTGCCCGACGCCGCCATCGCCGAGGTCCTCGGCTGCAGCGCCGGTGCCGTCCGGTCGTCCATCCACCGCGGGCTGCGCGCGCTGCGCGACCAGCTGCCCGCAGCCGAGCTTCGTGGGGTGAGGTCATGAACGAGCAGTCCCGGGACAGCCTGCCGGACGTCGAGCGCGCGCTGCGCTCGCTGTATGACGGGCCGGTCGCCTTCGACCTGTCCGCGGTCACCGAGGGCGCGACCCGACGGGCCCGGCGTCGCCGCCGGACCCGCGCGGTGGCCACCGCGGCCGGCGCGACGGTTGCGGTGGGCCTCGTGGCGACCGCGGCGTTCGCGGCGAGCCTGCACCCGCAGCCCTCCGCCCAACCGGCCGGTGGAGCGACGGGCGCGTCGGCGACCACGACGACGTCCCCGGCCACCCGGACCCGACCGGCGCAGGCCAGGGTCGGGAAGCCGTTGTACGGCATGCCGGACGTCGCGCCGACCGGGTCCGAGCTCGTGGGCGGGGTGACGTTCTACTCCGACGGGGGCGACTACGGGGGCTCGGCGCCCGCGATGGACGCGCAGAGCTGCCAGGAGCCGGGGCGCACCGGGCGCCCCGAGGTGGCCGCCCGGAGCTGGTCGTTCCTCGAGGAGGGCAGCGACCCGAGCGGCAACCAGGCCACCGTGACCCTCACGGGATGGGCCACGGGGACCGGGCCTGCTGCCATGGCCGAGCTGGTCGCCGACACGGGCCTGTGCGCGTTCATGCACCCGCAGACGCCCCTGGTGTGGCCGGGCCACGCGGCACCGGACCACTGGCTCGCCGTCTCCGGGCGCAGCGGGGACACGCGCCAGGTCACCGCCGCCACCCGCGTCGGGGACGTGCTGGTCACCGTCGTGTCGAGGTCGCGCTCGGAGGCGACGGCGGTGCAGATGTCGACCCGCATGGCCGACACGGCGGTCGACAAGCTCAGGGCCAGTGGGCTTCCGGCGGCCGAGGGCAAGGCCTGCGGTACGGACGTGTCCTGCCCGCCGGCGACCGCGAAGCCCAGGGACGCCGACGCGCCGCGGACGATGGCCTCCGTGAACGCCTGGGCCGTGCCGGACGTGCACCCCAAGGACCCGGCGGTGCTCGGGTCGCTGGCGGCGACACAGGGACCGGCCAGCGGGCTGGACGACATGGCGATCCCCAACATCCCGCCGGTCATGGGCCCGCAGAGCTGCCAGGACGGACGGCGCTCCGGCCTCACCCCGGTGGCCGGGCGGACCTGGGCCTATGGCGACCCCGCGACGACCGGGCCCGGCGGGAGCACCGGCACCCTGACCGTCACCGGGTGGGAGCGCGGGGCGGGGCCGACCGCGATGGCCGACATCATCGACAACAGCGGCTTCTGCCGGTTCGTCCACCCGTTCCGGGCTCAGCCCTGGACCGCCCACACCGGCGTCGACCACTGGCTCGGCACGTGGACCGACGCCGCGGCCACCCAGCAGGTGACGGCGGTGGCGGTGACCCGCCTCGGCGACGTGCTGGTGGCCACCAGCGTCACCGGCCCGGACCGCGCCGGCGCCGTCCGGACGGCGACCGCCATGACCGACGAGGCCGCAGGTCGGCTGCGGACGAGCGGCCTCCCGGCGGTCGGCGGTCGCTGACCCGCAAGAGGTGTGCCGCGCACGTCACCGGACGTGCGCGGCACACCCGCGTCCGGGCCTGAGAGAATCGGGGCCATGCCCCGCAGCAACCGACCCCGCCGAGGGGGAGTCCCGCGCGGTCGGGGGAGCGAGGCTCCCCTCGACCTGGGCCGGGCCCTCGGCGGGGTCGAGCGGCGTGAGTCCTTCGCCGGGGCCGACTGGTTCGTCCGCCGGATCTCCGGCGCCGGCTCCACGAAGGCCTACCGGTGCCCGGGCTGCCAGCAGGAGGTGGCCCCCGGCATACCGCACGTCGTCGCCTGGCCGGCCGACGGCCTCGGCAGCGTGGAGGACCGGAGGCACTGGCACACCCCCTGCTGGTCGGCCCGCGACCGGCGACGACCCCAAGGATCGACGCGTTGACCCACCACGCCCGCCACGAGATCCGGGCCAACACGGTCCTGCCCGCCCGGCGCGAGGACATCGAGCTGCACACCGCCGACGGGCTGACGCTCGTCGGCGAGCTGGCGCTCCCGCTCGAGCGCGACCCGGTCGCCACGCTGGTGACGCTGCACCCGCTGCCGACCCACGGTGGCTACATGGACAGCCACGTCTTCAAGAAGGCGTCCCACCGGCTGCCGGCGCTCGCCGACATCGCGGTGCTGCGGTTCAACACCCGCGGCACGACCTCACCGCGTGGCACCTCGCAGGGGGCCTTCGACAACGCCGAGGGCGAGCGCTTCGACGTGGCCGCGGCGATCGAGTACGCCGAGTTCCACGACCTGCCGCACCGCTGGCTGGTCGGCTGGTCCTTCGGCACCGACCTGACGCTGATGTACGGCAACGACCCGGCGGTCGAGGGCGCGATCCTGCTCAGCCCGCCGCTGCGGTTCAGCCGGCCCGAGCACCTGCAGGCGTGGGCCGACGGGGGCAAGCCGCTGGTGGCGCTGGTGCCCGAGCACGACGACTACCTCCAACCGGCCGAGGCGACCCAGCGCTTCGGCGCCGTGCCGCAGGCGAAGGTGATCGGCGTCGACGGCGCCAAGCACCTGTGGGTGGGGGAGAACTATGTGCGCCGCGCGCTCGACGAGATCGTCGCCGTGGTCGCCCCGGGACGCGAGCCCCTGCCGACCCACTGGAACGGCCCCCTCGACTGACCCGCCCGAGCGACCCGGCAGGAGGGGTCAGGCGCGGCGCTGGCGGGGGAGCAGGACCTCTTCGTAGATGAGCAGCAGGCCCGCGGCGATCGGGATCGCCAGCAGCGCGCCGAGCATGCCCAGCAGCGTGCCCCCGATCAGGGCGGCGACGATGGTGATGGCGCCGGGCACCGAGACGGTCCGCTGCATGATCCGCGGGGCGACCACGTAGTTCTCGATCTGCTGGTAGACCACGTAGTAGACGAGGGCGATGATCGCCTTCTTCGGCTCGTCGAAGAAGGCCACCGTGCAGACCACCGCCGCGCCGAGCGAGGCGCCGACCAGCGGCACGAGGCCGAGGATGCCGACCGCGACCGCGAGCACCGCCGCGTAGGGGATGCCCACGATCGACATCATGATCCAGCTCGCGAACGCGTTGATCCCGGCGACGGCCACCTGCCCGATGGCGTAGCTGCCGACCCGGCGCAGGATCTCTTCGGTCAGCGAGATGAACCGCGGGCGGCGGCTGGCCGGGATCATCCCGTAGGCCGCGCGCTTGATCGCCGGCAGCGAGGCCAGGAAGTACAGCGTGAGGATCAGGACGGTGAAGAAGGCGAAGAAGCCCGACAGCACCGCCTTGCCCGCGCCGAGCACCCCGCCGAAGAGCTGGCTCATGAAGCTGCTGTCGGTGACCCGCTTCTGGAACTCCGCCTGGAACTTGTCCAGCACGTGGTAGTGGCTGTCGAAGTTCTTCACGAGCCGGTTGTTGAGCAGGCTGTTGAGGTAGTCGGGGGCGTTCTTGGCCAGGTCGCCGCCCTGGGTCGCCACCGGCGGCACGACGAGGAAGCCGAGCGCCACGAACAGCCCGGTCAGGCCGAGGAAGATCAGCGTCACCGCCCACGCGCGGCGCACACCGCGCCGGGTCAGCCACTCCACGAGCGGGTTCAGCGCGAGCGTCAGGAAGAAGGCGACGAGCAGCAGCGTGATGACCTGGGTCAGTCGGCCGATCGCGTTGAACAGCGTGTAGGCGACCAGCACCCCGAAGGCCCCGACGAAGCCGACGTAGAAGGGGGAGTGCCGGTTCAGCGGCTGGCCGGCCAGGCCGTACTGCGGCAGGGCCTGGGTGGGCATTGTCTGCACCGGCGGGACGGTCTGCGCCGGCGGGACGGTCTGCTCCTCACCGGCACGCTCGGCGTCGAGCCGGCGCTGCTCGGCCTCCACCTCCTCGGCGAGGGCCTCGTAGTCGGTGTCGTCGATGACCACCGGCCCACGGTTGCTCTCGCGCAGCGCCGTGCGCTGGCGCCGCCGGAACTCTGCCCACCGCTCCCACATGACTGGACCTCCCGCGCGCGAGCCTAGTCGGCGCGGGAGGTCCAGTGTCGGCGCAGCGCGCCGACGGGGGTCGGGTGGTGGCTCAGGCGTCGCGGAACCGGTTGATCGCGGCCTCGAGCGGCTCGCGCTTGGCCGGGTTGGTGATGCCCAGGCCGGCCTCGGGGGCCAGCGCCAGCACGCCGACCTTGCCCTGGTGCAGGTTGCGGTGCACGTCGTACGCCGCCTGGCCCACGTCCTCCAGGGCGTAGGTCTTGGACAGCGTCGGGTGGATCAGCCCGCGGTTGATCAGGTCGTTGGCCTCGAACGCCTCGCGGTAGTTGGCGAAGTGCGAGCCGATGATGCGCTTGAGGTTCATCCACAGGTAGCGGTTGTCGTACTCGTGCATGAAGCCCGAGGTCGAGGCGCAGGTCACGATCGTGCCGCCCTTGCGCGCGACGTAGACCGAGGCGCCGAAGGTCTCCCGGCCGGGGTGCTCGAAGACGATGTCGGGGTCCTTGCCGCCGGTCAGCTCGCGGATCTTGGCCCCGAACCGCTTCCACTCGCGCTGGTCCTGGGTGGCCTCGTCCTTCCAGAACTTGTAGCCCTCGGCGTTGCGGTCGATGACCAGCTCGGCGCCCATGGCGTGGCAGATCTCGGCCTTCTCCGGGCTGGAGACGACACAGACCGGGGTCGCGCCGGAGGCCAGCGCCATCTGGGTCGCGTACGAGCCCAGGCCGCCGCTGGCGCCCCAGATGAGCACCGTGTCACCGAGCTTCATCCCGGCACCGTTGCGGGAGACCAGCTGGCGGTATGCCGTGCTGTTCACCAGCCCGGGGGAGGCCGCCTCCTCCCACGTGAGGTGGTCGGGCTTGGGCATGAGCTGGTTGGTCTTGACCAGGGCGAGCTCGGCCAGGCCGCCGAAGTTGGTCTCGAAGCCCCAGATGCGCTGCTCCGGGTCGAGCATCGTGTCGTTGTGGCCGTCGGGGTGCTCGAGCTCGACGGAGAGGCAGTGCGCGACGACCTCGTCGCCGGGCTTCCACGCGTGCACGCCGGGGCCGGTGCGCAGCACGACGCCGGACAGGTCCGAGCCGACGACGTGGTACGGCAGGTCGTGCCGCTTGGCCAGCGGCGAGGTGCGGCCGTAGCGCTCGAGGAACCCGAACGTCGAGACCGGCTCGAAGATCGAGGTCCACACGGTGTTGTAGTTGATGGCGCTGGCCATCACGGCCACGATCGCCTCGCCCGGGCCGAGCTCGGGGACGGGCACGTCCTCGACGTGCAGGCTCTTGCGCGGGTCCTTGTCCCGGCTGGAGAGCCCCTCGAACATCCCGGCCTCGTCCTTGTGCACCGTTACGGCGCGGTAGGACGGCGGAACCTCAAGAGCGGCAAAGGTCTCCGGGGATCGGTCGCCGGAGAGGATTGCGTCGCGGATGGCCTGCATGGTCGTACTCCTCAGCTGGGGGAGACCGCCTCGCGGTCAGGCGTGGACTGCCGCCGAAACTACTGTCGGGTAGCCGGTCGTGGGCAGGGACTGAGAGCCCGACCACACGGTGACCTGCATCACCGGCAGTGCCGGATCAGTGGTTGGTGCCGCTCGCGGGCTCGACGAGCTCGACGAGGACGCCGCCGGCGTCCTTGGGGTGGATGAAGTTGACCCGGCTGTCCGACGTCCCGCGCTTGGGCACGTCGTAGAGCAGGCGCAGCCCGCGCTCCCGGAGCACCCGGCATACAGCCTCGATGTCCTCGACCCGGTAGGCGAGCTGCTGCATGCCCGGGCCGGAGCGCTCGAGGAACTTCGCGATGGTCGAGGCGGGGGACAGCGGCGCGAGGAGCTGGATGCAGGAGCCGGAGTCGCCGACGGCCATCATCGCCTCGCGCACCCCCTGCTCCTCGTTGACCTCCTCGTGGGCCAGGCGCATGCCGTAGGTGTCGCGGTAGAACGCGATGGCCTCGTCGAGGTCGGGGACGGCGACACCGACGTGGTCGATGGCCGTGAACAGGTGCGTCGGGAGGGCTGCCATGGCGGCCAGCCTAGGCAGCCGCGCAGGTCGCGGGCAGCGCTCCCGGCTGTGTCCCTCACCACGGTTCGCACCCGTATGCCGCGGGCTAGAGTGGCGCTGAAACCACCCCTGGCGTTGGAGGCTTGGCATGAGCACGGACCGTCCCACTTCAGTCATCGTCGCCGGTGCGCGTACCCCGATGGGCCGCCTGCTCGGCTCGCTGAAGGGCTTCTCGGGCGCGGACCTCGGTGGCGTCGCGATCAAGGGCGCCCTGGACAAGGCCGGCATCAGCGGCGAGCAGGTCGACTACGTGATCATGGGCCAGGTCCTGCAGGCCGGCGCCGGGCAGATCCCCGCCCGCCAGGCCGCGGTGAAGGCCGGCATCCCGATGAACGTCCCGGCGCTGACCATCAACAAGGTCTGCCTCTCCGGCATCGACGCCATCGCCCTGGCCGACCAGCTCATCCGCGCCGGCGAGTTCGAGGTCGTTGTCGCCGGTGGCCAGGAGTCGATGACCAACGCCCCTCACCTGCTGGAGAAGTCGCGCGAGGGCTTCAAGTACGGCGACGTGACGATGCGGGACCACATGGCCTTCGACGGCCTGTGGGACGCGTTCACCGACCAGGCGATGGGGCTGCTCACGGAGCAGGCCAACAAGGGTGACCTGGAGTTCAGCCGCGAGGCGCAGGACGAGTTCTCCGCCCGCAGCCACCAGCTCGCGGCCAAGGCGTGGAAGGACGGCCTCTTCGACGACGAGGTCGTGCCGGTCTCCATCCCGCAGCGCAAGGGCGACCCGATCGAGTTCAAGTCCGACGAGGGCATCCGCGCCGACACGACCGCGGAGTCCCTGGGCAAGCTGCGCCCGGCCTTCAGCAAGGACGGCACCATCACGGCCGGGTCCGCCTCGCAGATCTCCGACGGCGCCGCCGCGGTCGTGGTGATGAGCAAGGCCAAGGCGCAGGAGCTGGGCCTGTCCTGGATCGCCGAGATCGGCGCCCACGGCGTCGTCGCCGGCCCGGACTCCTCGCTGCAGAGCCAGCCGGCCCGCGCCATCGCCCTCGCCTGCGAGAAGGAGGGCATCACGCCCGCCGACCTCGACCTCGTCGAGATCAACGAGGCGTTCGCGGCGGTCGGCCTGGCCTCCACCAAGGAGCTGGGCATCGACCCCGAGATCGTCAACGTCAACGGCGGCGCCATCGCCCTCGGCCACCCGATCGGCATGTCCGGTGCGCGGATCGCGCTGCACCTGGCGCTGGAGCTGGGGCGTCGCGGTGGCGGCGTGGGAGCGGCCGCGCTGTGTGGCGGCGGCGGCCAGGGCGACGCCCTGATCGTCCGCGTCCCCAAGGCCTGACGGCCCAGCCACCCACCCCGGACAGAGAGCGGAGCCCATGGCATCGCGCCCCGTTGACGTGCCCGCCCTGGTCGAGTCGGCCAGGGCGGGCTCGCCGCGCGCCGTCGCGCGGCTGATCTCCCTCGTCGAGGACGGCCACCCCGCGCTGCGCGAGGTGATGGCCGCACTGGCCCCGCATGCCGGGCGGGCCCACGTCATCGGGATCACCGGCAGCCCCGGCGTGGGCAAGTCGACCTCCACCAACGCCCTCGTCGGGGCGTTCCGGGCGCGCGGCCAGCGGGTCGGGGTGCTGGCCGTCGACCCGTCCTCGCCGTTCTCCGGCGGTGCGCTGCTCGGGGACCGGGTGCGGATGCAGGACCACGCGCTCGACCCCGAGGTCTACATCCGGTCCATGGCCAGCCGCGGCCACCTCGGCGGACTGTCCTGGACCACCCCTCAGGCGCTGCGGGTGCTCGACGCGGCCGGCTGCGAGGTGATCCTCGTCGAGACCGTCGGCGTCGGGCAGAGCGAGGTCGAGGTGGCCGGGCTGGCCGACACGACCATCGTGCTGCTGGCCCCCGGCATGGGCGACGGGATCCAGGCCGCCAAGGCCGGCATCCTGGAGATCGGTGACGTCTTCGTCGTCAACAAGGCCGACCGCGAGGGCGCCGACGCCACGGTGCGCGACATCCGGCACATGATCAGCCTCGGCGACCGCACCGAGCCCAACCTCTGGCGCCCCCCGGTGGTCAAGACCGTTGCGGCACAAGGCCAGGGCGTCGACGAGGTCATGGAGTCCATCGACAAGCACTACGCCTGGATGGAGTCCACCGGCGTGCTGAGGGAGCGCCGCGTCCGCCGGGCCGGTGACGAGATCGAGGCCATCGCGCTGGCCGCCCTGCGCGAGCGCATGGGCGACCTGCGCCACGGCAACGGCGTGGACGAGCTGGCCGCCCAGGTGGTGGACGGGACGACCGACCCGTATGCCGCCGCAGACCAGGTCGTCGCCGCCCTCACCTGAGCGCATGGACGGCTCGGGGCACCGGATGTCGGTGCAGGACACGCTGTGGCTGCACATGGACCGGCCGGACAACCTCATGGTCATCGACTGCGTCTTCTGGACCGCGACGCCGGTGACCCTCGAGCAGGCGCGGCAGGTGATGCAGGAGCGCCTCGTCGACCGGTTCCCGACCTTCGGATGCCGGCCGGTCCGCTCCGTGCTGCCCGGTGGCCCCGCCTCGTGGGAGCCCGACCCCGACTTCGCGATCGACCGGCACGTCGTGGCGGGCACGCCGCCCACTCCTGACAGGGCGGGGCTGGAGGCCCTGCTCAGCGAGCAGCGGAGCGTGCCGCTGCCGGACGACCGCCCGATGTGGGTCGCCCACGTCGTCCCGCAAGTCGACGGCGGCTCGGCGGTGGTCATGCGGCTGCACCACGCCATCGCCGACGGCATCCGGCTCACCCAGGTCGCGCTCGGTCTCTTCGACGGCGGCGGTGACGAGGATGCCGCCGGCGACCGCTCCACTGGCGCGGCCGCGCCGCGGACGGGCGAAAAGCTCTCGGGGACAAGGCTTTCCGCAGGACTGCGCGCCCTGGCCGGATCCACGCTCGGGCGCCTCCCCGTGGCCGGTGCCCTCGCCGGGCCGGTGGGCGAGCTGTCCAGTGCCCTGGCCGACGCGGCGCTGGAGCAGGCGGCCAAGGCCGTCCGCACCGCGGGTGCCGTCGCCCCGCTGCTGTCCCTGCCGGCCGAGGTGCCCCCGACCTGGCGGCAGCCGCTGGGCGTCGGCAAGACCGTCGTCTGGGGCGACCCGATCCCCCTGGGCCAGGTCAAGGCGGTCGGGCGGCGCACCGGCGGCACGGTCAACGACGTCCTGACCACCTGGCTGGCCGGGGCGCTCGGGCGCTACCTCACGGCCCGGGGCGAGCAGCCGTGCCCCACGACGTGGCTCATGCCGGTCAACCTCAAGCCGTTCGACGAGAACCTGCCCGCGACGCTGGGCAACCACTTCACCGTCGTGCCGCTGGAGCTGCCACCGGGCACCGAGCCGCTCGGCGAGCGGATCGCGGCGCTGCAGCAGCGCACCGCCGCGCTGCGCGACTCGCACACGGCAGCCCTGATGTATGCCGCGCAGCTCCTCGGGAGCCAGACCCCCGAGCCGGTGGCCCGCTTCCTCGCCGACCTCGTCGCCGACCGCGGGGTGGGTGTGCTCACCAACGTCCCGGGACCGCGGCACCCCGTCTCCTTCGCCGGGGCGAGGGTCGAGGGGATGGTCGCGTGGGCGCCGTGCACGGCGCGGCAGCCGATCTCGGTGAGCATCTTCTCCTACGACGGCAAGGTGTTCGTCGGCTTCGCGTGCGACGACGCGGTGATCCCCGACGCCGCCTCGCTGCTGGACGCCTTCACCGACGAGGTCGCCGCGTCGGTGGGCTGACCGGGCCCGAAAACCGCGTGAGCCGGCCGGCCCCGCGAACCTAGCCTTGGACGCATGCAGATCCGCGAGGTGGACGTCCACGACGACACCGAGCTCGGCCAGGCCCACGCCGTCCTGGACGCCGCGCTGCGGCACGAGCGTCCCTTCGCCCCTCCCTGGCCGCTGCGCGAGCTGGCCGTCGACCTGCGCCACCCGGCGCCGGGGGAGCGGATGGGCGCCTGGGGCGCGTGGGACGACGCCGCCCTCGTCGGCATGGCCTGGGCCTGGGAGTCCCTGATCGACAACACCGACAAGTGCTGGCTGCAGGTCTGCGTCGACCCGCCGCACCGGGGCCGCGGCGTCGGCTCCGCCCTCGCCGAGCGGCTGGTCGCCCGGTGCGCCGAGGCCGGCCGGCCCGTGCTGCTCACCGAGTCGGCCTACCCGTGCGACGCGGCATCCGACCACGCCTACCGGCGCTTCGCCGAGCGCCACGGCTTCCGCCTCGCCAGCACCGAGGTGCACCGGGTCCTCGACCTGCCGGTCGCGGACGAGCTCCTGCGCGACCTGGCGCAGCGGGCAGCCCCGCACCACACGGCATACCGGCTGGAGAGCTTTGCCGGTGACGTGCCCGAGGCGCTGCTGCCGTCGCTGTGCCGCGTGCGCAACCAGCTCACGGTCGACGCCCCGACCGGGGACATCGACTACGAGCCGGAGGCGGAGACCCCGGAGATCTACCGGGAGCGCCAGGCCCGGCTGCGCGAGCAGGGCCGGGTGCTGCTGACCACCGTGGCGCTCGACCCCGGGGGCGAGGTCGTGGCCTACACGGACCTGGCCGTCACCCCGGACGAGCCGGAGCATGTGCACCAGTGGGGCACGATGGTCCGCGGCGACCACCGCGGCCGCCGGCTCGGGATGGCGGTCAAGGTGCGCAACCTCGTCGCGCTCCAGGCGTCCTGCCCGGGCGTCGGGCTGGTCCACACCGGCAACGCCGACGTCAACGCCCAGATGATCGCGATCAACGAGGCGCTGGGCTTCCGCGTCGTCGAGGTCCTGCCGGAGTTCCAGCGACGGCTGGACCGCTGAGCCCTCGGCCGTCGGGAGCGAGCGCCGCCCCGGCGGCTCAGTGCGCGGCGAGCTCGGCCTCGGCGCGGGCGGCGGCCTGCTCGACCTCCAGCAGCGAGTCGCCGCGGCGCTCGGCCTCGAAGGCGGCATGGCCCCCGCGCACGCCGAACAGCCGCTTCGTCCACAGGATGTAGACGACCGCGAAGATGTTCAGCGCGAACGCAGCGATCCTTAGCCAGGTCACCTTCTCGACCAGCTCGTAGACCTCCAGCGGGATGAACACGCCGGTGCCGACCACCGCGACGTACTCGCCCCAGCGCTTCATCAGCCACAGGCCTACGGCCTCCAGCAGCTCGAGCGCGCCGTAGGCGAGGACTCCCAGGGCGACCAGCAGCAGCGTCGAGTGCGAGGCGGAGAAGGCCCGCTGGATCAGGTGCACCGGTCCGGTCTCCTGCAGGTCCACCCCGAGGCGATCGGCCAGCGGGCGGATCGCCGGCAGATAGGAGTCGAACACCTTCTGCAGGGCCTGCTTGGACCCCTCGAAGCGCCAGATGCCGTAGGCCAGGGCGACCAGGAGGAGCCCGCGCAGCGCCCGCTCGACCGCGAGGAAGCGCAGCACGAACGCGTCGCGCAGGGCCCGCCCGCGCAGGACGATCGGCGCCTCGTCGGCCGGTCCCTGGTGGCGCGGCGTCCCGATCACGAAGGTGCCGCACCGCAGGCACCGCCACGCCTCGCCGGCGGGCGTCGGCACGTGGAGGCGGTCACGCAGTGCCGCCTCGTCGGGGGCGTAGGTCTCGTGACCGTGCCACCCGCAGGAGCGCAGGTTCCAGTCGAAGTGCCGCAAGGGTCGGGCCACGGGGTGAGCCTACGTCGGCCGGCTGCCAGGTCATGACAAAACACCTGCTCGGACCGGTCGGGCGCCTCTACGTTGGGCGACATGACGCTCAGGACGACGCAGGTGGATGCGCCGCCCGGGGGCCGGGGGGTCGGGGACATCGCGATCACGGTCGACGGGCTGGTCAAGCGGTACGGTGACCTCGTCGCCGTCGACGGCCTCTCCTTCGAGGTCCGGCGGGGGGAGTTCTTCGGGATCCTCGGACCCAACGGGGCGGGCAAGACGACCACCCTGGAGATGGTCGAGGGGATCCGCGAGCCCGACGCCGGCTCGATCACGGTGCTGGGGGAGCATCCCTGGCCCCGCAACCCGCGGCTGCTGCCGCGCCTCGGGGTGCAGCTACAGGCCACGGCCTTCTTCGACAAGCTGACCGCGCGCGAGCAGATCCGCTCCTTCGGCTCGCTCTACGGGGTGCCGGCGCCCCGGGCCGACGAGATGCTCGAGGTCGTGGGTCTGGCCGAGAAGGCCGAGACCCGCGACGAGAAGCTCTCCGGGGGGCAGCGGCAGCGGCTGGCCATCGCCTGCGCCCTGGTCCACGAACCCGAGCTCGTCTTCCTCGACGAGCCGACGGCCGCCCTGGACCCGCAGGCGCGGCGCAACCTGTGGGACCTGCTGCACCTGATCCAGCAGCGCGGCACCACCGTCGTCTACACGACCCACTACCTCGACGAGGCCGAGATCCTCTGCGACCGCGTGGCGATCATGGACTCCGGGCGCATCCTCGCCCTCGACACCCCCGCTGCGCTCGTGCGGGACCTCGAGGCGGCCACGCGGGTGGCCCTTCCGGCCGCCGTCCTGTCCGCGGCCGAGGCCAGCGCCCTCCCCGGGGCCGACGAGGTGCGTGCCACCGACACCGAGACGGTCATCGCCACCCGCACCCCGGCCACGCTCATCGAGGCCCTGGCCGGGCGGGACCGCCTCGACGGGGTCAGCGTGCGCACCGCCACGTTGGAGGACGTCTTCCTCGACCTCACCGGACGGGAGTACCGCGCATGACCACCACCGCCCCCGTCCGGCCGGCTGTGGAAGCCGGCCCCACGGCATACACGCCCTCGACCTGGCACCAGCTGCGGACGCTGTCGCGGACCATGCTGCGCGGGTTTGTGCGCGACCGCACCGCACTGTTCTTCACCTTCGTCTTCCCGCTGATGTTCCTCGTCGTGTTCGGGCTGGTGTTCAGCGACGACAAGGCAAGCCGGCAGGACCTCGGCGTCGTGGGCACGGGCTCGCTCGTCCAGCAGCTGCCCAAGGAGGTCTTCGCGACGAAGACCTATCCGACCTGGGACAAGGCCTTGGCGGCCGTGAAGGACGGGGACGTCCCAGCCGTCGTGCGCCAGCAGGGCGACCGGGTCGAGCTGGAGTACGCCGCCAGCGACCGGGTCAAGGCGGCCACGATCCAGGGCATCCTCAACGCCGTCGTGGACCGCAGCAACGTCGCCGCCACCGGTCAGCCACCACGGACCACGCTGGTCACCCACCAGGTCGAGAACCTCGAGCTGAAGCCGATCCAGTTCATCACGCCCGGCCTGCTGTCGTGGGGCATCGCCTTCTCGGCCGCGTTCGGGGCGTCCATGACGATCGTCGGCTGGCGGCGCCGGCAGGTGCTGCGCAAGCTGCGGCTCGCGCCCGTGTCGGTCCCGGCCGTGGTCGGGGCGAGGATCGGGGTCTCCCTGCTGACGGCGCTCGCCCAGACGGCGGCCTTCTTCGCCGTGGCGTCGCTGCCCGTCTACGGACTGAGGCTCGGCGGCTCTGCGCTGCTGTGCCTGCCGGTCCTCGTCGCCGGCACGTTGGCGTTCCTGTCGATCGGCCTGCTCGTCGGGTCGATCGCCAAGACCGAGGAGGCCGCCAGCGCTCTGGCCAACTTCATCGTGCTGCCGATGTCCTTCCTGTCCGGGACGTTCTTCGACATCTCCCAGGCCCCGTCGTGGGTGCAGGAGGTCAGCCAGGCCATGCCGCTGCGCCACATGAACGACGCGATGGTCGGCGTCCTTGCCCGCGGGCAGGGGGCCGGCTCGATCGTGACGCCGATGGCGATCCTGCTCGGCTTCGCCCTCGTCGTGACCGTCATCGCCACGCGGTTCTTCCGCTGGGACGTGGACTGACCCCGCGCGGCTAGGCTCGCGGCATGCTCGTCGCCTTCTCCGTCGCCCCGTCCGGTTCCCCCGACCCCGCCGACACGACCGGGTCGGTCAGCGAGGCCGTCGCCGCCGCGGTCGCGGTGGTGCGCGCCTCGGGCCTGCCCAACCGCACGGACTCGATGTTCACCACCGTCGAGGGCAGCTGGGAGGAGTGCATGGACGTCGTGCGCCGCGCCTGCGAGGCCGTGGGGCAGTACGGCCCCCGTGTCTCCCTGGTGCTCAAGGCCGACATCCGCCCCGGGTTCACCGGCGAGCTGGAGGCCAAGGTGACCCGCCTCGAGGAGGCGGTCACCCGGCATACCCGCGAGGGGTCGTGACGCAGGACAGGTATGCCGTGCGGCCGGGGGCCGTGGGCGACGCGGACGAGCTGGGGAGGGTGCACATCGCGATCTGGCGCGAGGCCTACGCGGGGCTGATGCCGGCCGACTACCTGGCCGCCCTGAGCGTCGAGAACGCGCAGGCGAGGTGGCGGCTGCGCCTGGAGGTCGACGAGCCGGACTCGGTCCTGGTGGTGGCGACCGCAGGGGAGGACGGGGAGATCGTCGGCTTCGCCACCGGCGGCCCCAGTCGGGACGCGGACGCCCCGACCGCGTGGGAGCTCTACGCGATCAACGTGCTGGCGAACCACCACGGCTCGGGAGTGGCCGACGACCTGGTGGGCGTGGTCATCGGGGACCGGCCCGCCAGCCTCTGGGTGCTGGTCGGCAACGACCGGGCGCAGGCCTTCTACCGCCGCCACGGCTTCGCCCCGGACGGCGCCACCCAGGTCCACGAGGGCACCGGGACGCCGGAGATCCGGATGGTGCGCGGGCCCGCCCCGTCCTGAGCCCGCTGCCGCGGCGTCCTGCGCCAAATCGCTCGCGGGCGGCTGCCCCACGCCAGTACGGTGCGCTTCTGGCAGCGACCTGCCGGGTCCAGCGGAGGGGGTGCGAGCGTGACGTGGGCTGCCATCCGCCATCGGCGTGTCCAGGCGGTCGTCATCGGCCTGCTGTCGGCGCTCGTCACCGCGTGCGCCGTGTTCGCGCCGCTGTACGAACGGGCGCTCGAGCAGGCCCTCGTCCGCAGCTCCCTGAGCGGTGCGCCGGTCGACGCCAGCGGTCTCTCCCTGACCTCGCGGTCGCTCGACCCGGCCCAGGTCGCGACGACCGACGAGCTGGAGCAGCGGGTCCCGCCGAGGTTCCGCGCCGTGGCGGGGGAGCCCGTCGCCAGCACGCGGATCACGGTCCAGACCGGGGTCGCCGCCAACGCCCCCGCCGGGACCCTGCTCAGCCGGCAGGGTGCCTGCGACCACGTGACCTTCGCGCAGGGCAGGTGCCCGGCCGGACGGGACGAGGTCGCGGTCAGCGCCGCCGACTCCGCCGCGTGGGCGTGGCGGGTGGGCCACCGGGTGCGGCTGTTCGAGGTGGTGCCCACGGTCGACACCGCCACCACGCCGTCCCGCGTCATGACGGTCGTCGGCGTCTACCGGCAGCGCCCCGGTGCGTACTGGTTCAACACGCCCCTGGTCGGTCAGTCCGGCACCGTGGACCCGCAGAGCGGCCAGGTCTCGCTCGACACGATCCTCACGTCACCGGCTGCGATGGCGGGGCCGCCGGCCGTCGCGACGGGGGGCGAGTCGCCCCCGGTCGGTGACCCCGCACACTCGTGGATGGCCCGCGTCAACGAGGTCGACGTGCCGCTGAGGACCGCCGACGTCGACCTGGACACGCTCGGCCCGGTGGCCTCCGAGGTCGCCGACCTGATCACGAGGTCGACGTCCTCGCAGGTCAGCCTCTCGGTCCGCTCGGCGCTGCCGGACCTCGACGCGGAGGTCAACCGCGGCCGTGAGCAGGCCCGGGTCATCGTCCCCCTGCTGATGCTCCAGCTCGCGGTGCTCGCGGTGGTGGTGCTCAGGCTCGTGCTTGCCGCCGCGATCGACCAGCGGCGTCCGGAGGTCGCCCTGGCCCGCCTGCGCGGCCGCGGCGTCACGGGCGCCCGCCGGCTGCTCGTGGGCGAGCTCGGCAGCGTCGTGCTCCTGGGCGTGCCGGTCGGCTTCGCCGCGGCCCTCGTCCTCTGCGCCGCGGCCCGCCACGCCTGGCTCGTGCCGGGCGTGCCCGCCGAGCTGCCCGCAGGCGCCCTGGTCGCCGTCGCGCTCGCCGCCACGGTCTCGCTCACGACGGTGGTGGTGACCGCGGGCCCCACGGCGAAGGGGCAGATCTCCGCCCTCTTGCGCACGGTGCCCGCCCGGCGGCGCGGATGGCGCGTCGGCGCCGCCGACGCGGTGGCGGTGACCCTTGCCGTGGGCGGTCTGGCGGCGATGCTGAGCGGGAACCTCACCGGTCCGCTGGCCCTGGCCTCCCCGATGCTCGTGGCGCTCGCCTGCGGCCTGATGGTGGCCCACCTGATGGTCCCGGTGTCCTCGGCGTTGGGCCGGCGCCTGCTGGGCCGCGGTCGGGTGGCGGGCGGCCTCACCGCCCTGCAGATCGCCCGGCGTCCGGCCGTGCGTCAGACCGTGGCCATCCTCACCATCGCGACGGCGCTGGTCGTGTTCGCGGGGGACGCCCTGCTCGTGGGGGAGCGCAACAGACGGGACCGGGCGCAGGTGGAGACCGGCGCCGCCCTCGTGGTCACCGTCACCCCCGCCGACGTCCTCGCGACCCGTGCGGCACTGGCCCAGGTCGACCCCGGCGGACGGGACGCGACTCCCGTGCTGCGGGTGCCGTCGGCCGCCCCCGGCGGCACGACCACCCAGGCGGTGCTGCCGGACCAGTTCCGCCGGCTGGCCTTCTTCCCCGGCGAGGACCCGGACCGGCTGGACTGGGCGGCGCTGCGGCCCCCGGCCGAGCCGCCCCTGCAGGTCGTCGGGCGCAGCCTCACGGCGAGCATCGCCGGGGTGGACGTGCACCCGCAGGCTGGTGGTCCGGCGTCGACGTCCGACGCGCCGCCGGCGCCGTCCGTGGGCGCGGTCACCGGTGAGGGGACGCCGTCCGCGGCGCGCCCGGCGCCACCGCAGGTGGGGCTGCAGCTCGTGGCCACCGACGGCTCGCGCAGCACGGTGATGCTCGGCGACGTCCCCTACGGCCGCACCCCGGCGCGCCGGGTCCGGGCGGCGGTCGGCTGCGCCAAGGGCTGCCAGGTCCGCGGCCTCCTCGTGGTCGGCCCGCTGCAGACCGTCACCGCCGGACGGTTCCGGCTCCTGCAGCTGAGGGTCGACGGGGCACCCCCGCTGCCGCTGGGCCGCACCGGGGAGTGGGACGACCTCGCCGGCGGCGAGAGCGGCGACGAGATGTCCGTGCGTGGCGACGGTGCGGACCCCACGTCGGCGGTGGTCAGCTACGCCAACCCGAGCACCCTGCAGGTCCAGCTGCGGCACGCCTCGGCGCCGGCCGTGCTGCCGGCGCTGGTCGCCGGACCGCTGCCCCCGGCCTCGACCGGCGACGTCTTCGCCTCGCCGGGACTCGACGGGGTCAACCGCGCCATGACCCGCGCCGCCGGTGTGCGGTACGTGCCCGGTGGCAGCGCCGACGTCGCCCTGGTCAACCTCGACAGCCTGCAGCGCGACGGCGGTGCGCCGCCCGCCCTGTCGAGTCTGCAGGTGTGGGTCGGGCGCGACGACGCGGACCTGCTGGCCCGGCTGTCGGCGCGGCTGCACGACCACGGCCTGACCGTGTCCTCGACCGCGCGGGCCGGCGACGCCCAGCGCACCTTCGACCGGTCCGCCCCGGCCTGGGGGCTGCAGCTCGCCCTCGTGGTCGGGCTGGCCGCCCTGACGATGGCCGGAATGGTCCTGGTCGTGGTGGTGGCGACGTCGTGGCGGCAGCGGGCTCGCGACTACGCCGGCCTGCGGATGTCCGGTCTGGCCCCCCGCACCGTGCGGCTCGCCGCCGTCGGGGAGCAGCTCGTCGTGGTGACCGTGGCGACCATCGCCGGCGCGGCGTGCGGCCTCCTCGGCGCGGCGCTCACACTGCCCGTCGTGCCCATGTTCACCACGACGCCGGTGGTGTCCGTCCTGGACGCCTCCCCGGCCTGGGGGGCCGTCGGGATCGCCGCCGCGGCCTCCCTGGCGCTGCTGGCCGGCCTGGCCGTGGTCGTCGGCCGCGACCTCGCGGCCCGCTCGACCCTCGAGCGCGTCCGGGAGCCGATGTGAGCGGGGGGTTGGGGGTCTCGACCCACGGGCTGGTCCACGTCTACCGCTCGGAGGGGCACGACGTCGCAGCGCTCGCCGGGGTCGACCTCGTCGTGCACCCGGGCGACATGATGGCCCTGCTCGGGCCGTCGGGGTCGGGCAAGTCGACCCTGCTCACGCTCTTCGGCGGCCTGCTGAGGCCCAGCGCCGGCCGGCTCTACGTGGGGGAGCACGAGCTCTCCACGCTCAGCGAGCGGGAGCTCGACGACGTGCGCGCCCGGCACGTCGGCCTCATTCTCCAGGGCGCGAGCCGCAACCTCATCCCCTACCTCCTGCCGGTGCAGAACATCGAGTTCGCCCAGGCTGCGGCGAGGGCCGCCGGCGCGGCGGACCTGCCGACCCCGGCGGAGGTGATCGACCTCGTGGGCCTGCGTGGACACGCCCGCACGCCGGTGTCCGCCATGACCCCCGGGCACCGGCAGCTGCTCGCCGTGGGGGTCGCGGTGGCCAGCCGACCGGGTCTCCTGCTCGCCGACGAGCCGACCAGCCAGCTCGACCACGAGGCCCGGGCGAGGGTGCTCGACGCCGTGGCGCGCATCAACGCGGAGGTCGGCACCACGGTCGTCCTGGTCACGCACGACCCGGAGGTCGCCCGCGCGATGCGCCGGACAGTCACCATCCGCGACGGCCGCATCGGTGGCGAGGGTCGCGACGGGGAGGAGTATGCCGTGGTGTCGGCCGACGGGTCGCTGCCGCTGCCGGCCCACGCCCTCGAGCACCTGCCCCCGGGCACGCTCGTCCGGGTGCACCTGGAGGACGGGGTCTACCGGCTGCTGCCGGAGCACACCGGGAGGGACGACGCATGATGACGGGCGCGGTCGAGGTCGAGGCGGTCACCGTCTCCTACGGTCGGGTGAGGGCGTTGTGCGACGTGGGCTTCCGGGTCGACCCGGGCACCCTGCTGGCGGTCACCGGCCCGTCAGGTGCCGGCAAGTCCTCACTGCTGTGGGCCATTGCCGGCGCGGTCGAGCCCTCGGGCGGGACGGTACGGATCGGCCCCGCGGTGGTCACCGGCCGCGCGCAGGCCGCCGCACTCGGCGTGGCGCTGGTGCCGCAGGGCAACGGGCTGGCCGCGATGCTGACCGCGACCGAGAACATCACCGTCCCGCTGCTGGCCCACCGGGTGGCGCCCCGGGAGGCCGCCGAGCGGGCCCGGACCGTCCTGGCGGCCATGGGCCTCGAGGACTCCGGTGACCACCTCATCGAGGAGCTGTCCGGAGGTCAGCAGCAGCGGGTGGCCGTGGCCCGGGTGCTGGCCCAGCGGCCCGGCGTCATCCTCGCGGATGAGCCCACGAGCGACGTCGACTCGGTCAACCGCGAGCGGATGATCAGCCTCCTGCAGCACGAGGCGCACCGGGGTGCCGTCGTCATCATGTCCACGCACGACCCCGAGGCGGCCGCCGCCGCGGACGGCGAGATCGCCCTCGACGAAGGGGTGATGAGCTGGGTCCGGCACCCTGGCCGGCACCCGCGGCTGTCCGTCCCCCGGTCGGGTACCAACGCCACGCCGCCCCGGCGCTAGCCTCACCGCGTGGCCCACGTGTCCCTGCCGTTCGACCCGATCCGTCGGGCAGCCGAGCTCTGGCGTGCCCGGTGGGGTGGGCGCTCCCAGGTCGCGGCGATGGCCTCGGCGACGTCGGTGATGCGCGTGCAGCAGCTGCTCCTCGCGGACTTCGACGCCATCGTGGGGCGGCACGGCCTCACCTTCGCCCGCTACGAGGCGCTGGTCCTGCTCGCCTTCAGCCGCGAGGGGCGCCTGCCCATGAGCAAGGTGGGTGAGCGGCTCATGGTGCACCCCACGAGCGCCACCAACATCGTGCAGCGCCTGGCCGCCCAGGGCTTCGTCGAGCGGTGCCCGAACCCCTCCGACGGCCGCGGCACCCTGGCGGTCATCACCGAGCCGGGCCGCGCGGTGATGGAGGCGGCGACGACCGACCTGGTGACGGAGGGGTTCGGCCTCACCGCGCTGACCCCCGCCGAGCACGAGGAGCTGTTCCGGCTGCTGCGCAAGGTTCGCGTGGCGGCCGGCGACTTCCACGAGTGAGCCCTCTGCGCAGGTTGTGGTCGCGGCGGCCCGCCGATGGCGCGCCCCCGGCGACGCTGTCGTGCGCAGACTTGGGTGACCACTCGTCATACCTGTCCTGTCGGTGGCGCACAGGTGGTGACAGGTAGTAGGACGTCCAAGTAAATTGGGGCTATGACCTCCCCTGAGCCCTACTCGACCATGCCGCCCGACGCCGGGTCCGGGCGCTCCCGCTGGCAGCAGCGCTTCGATGCCGCCCAGGCCAAGGGCCAGGTGCGTGACGCCGACTTCACCACGCTGTCGGGCATGGAGGTCGACCCGGCCTATGGGCCGACCGACGCGCAGGCCGCCGCCGACGAGCGTTTCGAGCGCATCGGCTGGCCGGGGGAGTTCCCCTTCACCCGCGGCCTCTACCCCACGGGCTACCGCGGACGGGCATGGACGATCCGCCAGTTCGCCGGCTTCGGCAACGCCGAGCAGACCAACGAGCGCTACAAGATGATCCTGGCCCGCGGGGGCGGCGGCCTGTCCGTCGCCTTCGACATGCCCACGCTGATGGGCCGCGACTCCGACGAGGCCCTCAGCCTCGGCGAGGTCGGGCACTGTGGCGTGGCCATCGACTCCGCCGCCGACATGGAGGTGCTGTTCAAGGACATCCCGCTCGGCGACGTCACCACGTCCATGACCATCAGCGGGCCGGCGGTCCCCGTCTTCTGCATGTACCTCGTGGCGGCCGAGCGGCAGGGCGTCGACATCGGGGTGCTCAACGGCACGCTGCAGACCGACATCTTCAAGGAGTACATCGCCCAGAAGGAGTGGCTGTTCGCGCCGGAGCCGCACCTGCGCCTGATCGGCGACCTGATGGAGTACTGCGCCGCCAACATCCCGGCCTACAAGCCGCTGTCGGTCTCCGGCTACCACATCCGCGAGGCCGGCTCGACGGCCGCGCAGGAGCTGGCGTTCACCCTCGCCGACGGGTTCGGCTACGTCGAGCTGGGCCTCTCCCGCGGCCTGGACGTCAACACCTTCGCCCCGGGCCTGTCCTTCTTCTTCGACAGCCACCTGGACTTCTTCGAGGAGATCGCCAAGTTCCGCGCCGCCCGCCGGATCTGGGCGCGGTGGATGCGCGACGTCTACGGCGCCACCAGCGAGAAGGCCCAGTGGCTGCGGTTCCACACCCAGACCGCCGGCGTCTCGCTGACCGCTCAGCAGCCCTACAACAACGTCGTCCGCACCGCCGTCGAGGCGCTCGCGGCCGTCCTCGGCGGCACGAACTCGCTGCACACCAACGCCCTCGACGAGACCCTCGCCCTGCCCACGGAGCAGTCCGCCGAGGTCGCCCTGCGCACGCAGCAGGTGATCATGGAGGAGACCGGCGTCGTCAACGTCGCCGACCCGCTCGGCGGCAGCTGGTACGTCGAGGCCCTCACCGACAAGATCGAGGCCGAGGCCGAGGCGATCTTCGACAAGATCCTGTCGATGGGCTCGACCGACCTGCGGGCCGCCGACACCGCCGGCCTGACCGAGCGGGTGCGCGCCAGCACCGGCCACGCCACCGACGGGGTCTGGCCCATGACGAGCGGCATCCTGCGCGGCATCGAGGACGGCTGGTTCATGGCCGAGATCGCCGAGTCGGCCTTCCAGTACCAGGTGGCGCTGGAGAAGGGCGACAAGAAGGTCGTCGGCGTCAACTGCCACACCGAGTCGGTCAGCCACGAGCTGGAGATCCTGCGGGTCAGCCACGAGGTCGAGCGCGAGCAGGTGCGCGTGCTCGCCGAGCGCAGGCAGGCCCGCGACGAGGCCGCCGTGCAGTCCGCGGTCGCCCGCATGCTCGAGGTGGCCGAGTCCGGGGACAACATGATCCCGGCGATGCTCGACGCGGTGCGGGCCGAGGCGACCCTCGGCGAGATCTGCAACGCCCTGCGTGAGCGCTGGGGCGTCTACCGCGAGCCGGCGCGCTTCTGACGCCGGGCGTCGGCGACGTCGGCGAGGAGGGAGATCAGCGCCTCCACGAAGTCGTCGTCGGCGCGCCCGGTCATCAGGGACCGGTGCAGCACCGTGCCCACGACGAGGTCGCCGAGCAGGTCCACATCCACCGAGTCCGGGTCGATCTCGCCCCGGCCGATGCCCCGCTCGACGCAGTCGCCGACGATGCCGTGCAGCCGCTCGACGAGGGCCTCCCGGACCAGCCGGCCGACCCCCTCGGGGTCGCGCGCGCTCTCGGCCAGCAACGCGGCATACGCGCCGCTGATCGAGGGGTCGGACAGCAGGGTGGCCGCCTGCCCGATCCCCGCGTGCAGGTCAGCGAGGAGCGAGCCCTGGTCGGTGAGGGTGATCCGGTCGAAGGTCGAGGCCACCGCGTCCACGGCGAGCTCGACCTTGCTCGGCCAGCGGCGGTAGACCGTGGTCTTGGCCACACCGGCCTCCTGGGCCACGGCCTCGATGGACATCCGCGCCACGCCCTCCCGGGCGAGCACCACCCGCGCGGCGTCGGCGATGGCCTGCTCCGTGGCGGCCCGTCGCGGGCGGCCCGGCGGTCGCTTCGTGCTCGGCACCGGTGCGGAAGGCATTCCGTGATCATGCCATCGCGCCCCGCGTCGCCGGGCAGGTGCCGAGCGGGCTGAGGCGCCGCCGGATTTGTCTCCGGTGCTGCCGGTGGGCCATGGTGGGGACGAACCGGTGCCTGGGGGCGCGCCATGCCCACGTTCCCCGACACGAAGGACTGATCGTGACCACTGCGACGCGACGCGCCCTCGGCCTCTCGGTGGCCGTGCTGGGCGCAGCCTTCGCGCTGCTCGGCCTGTGGCTCTGCGTCACCCTCGGCCCCTCGGGGGAGGCCGCCTTCAGCGCCCGCCTGAGCCAGACCGGCGCCCTCGCCGTCGAGCCGAAGGTGCTCAACGCCCTGGACGTCCCGGCCGAGGTCAGCGTGACCCGGACCGACGGCGGCCCCCTGTGGGTCGGCCTCGCCGGCCAGTCCGACGCCACCGCGGTGGTGCGCGACGCCAAGCGCACCAGCGTGAGCGGCGTCTCCTGGCCCTCCGGTGCGGTGAGCACGCAGCGCGTGGGCAGCAGCCCCATGCCCGACCTCACCCAGGCCGACGTATGGCGGGTGAGCACGCAGGCGCGCGGCACGGCTCGCGTCGTGGTCCCCCAGGGCCAGGGCCCGGAGACGCTCATCGTCTCCTCCCAGGGCGGGGCCCCGCTGGCCGACCTCGACGTCACCATCAGCTGGCACCACAAGACCTGGTTCTTCCTGTCCCTGCTCCTGCTCGTGGTCGGCGCGCTGCTGGCCGCCGGTGCCGGCTTCTTCGTGTGGCAGGACGTCACCGCTCCCGCCGCCCCCGAGCCGGGGGCCACCAGCCGCAGCAGCCGCCACCGGAGGCGTGCCGCGGCGACGCGCCTGCCGCAGCGTGGCCGCCGGGCCGACGAGGACGAGTCCGACGCGGGTGAGTCCGAGGACGGGGACGACCCCACCGACGCCAAGGAGGTGGAGGCGTGAACCGCCGACTCACCACTGTCGCCATCGCCACCGTGCTGGGCGCCACCCTGTCCGGCTGTGGCGTCGGCAAGGCCCTGGTGGGCGTGCACGAGCCGCCGGCCCCGGTGACCGACATCGCGTCGGTGACGCCGGCCCAGGCCCAGGGCATCGTCGACCGCGTCTTCACGGCGGCCGGCCAGGCCGGTCACGGGTCCACCGCCAACGTCAAGGAAGCGCGCGGGGTGGCCTTCAGCGGCCCGGCGCTCACCGCGGCCATCGCCGACGCCAAGCTGGCCTCGGTCGACCCGACCAGCGCGGGCAGCTCGCCGGCGATCGCCCCCGAGCAGCCCCGGGTGCTGGCGCTGCCGCGCGGTGCCGGCTTCCCCCGGGTCATCGTGGTCCAGACGGTGCCCGAGAAGGGCGGCCTGCCGGTGCTGCACGTCCTGACCTCCCCGGACGCCCGGACGCCCTACCGCATCGCCGAGTCCGCCACGATGCTGCCGGGCACCAGCGTGCGCTCGTTCACCTCGCTGGCCAGCGGGTCCGCGCTGGTCAACGACGGCAAGGAGCTCGCGATGGCCCCCCAGGCCCTGCTCGAGGCCTACGCCAAGGGCCTGTCCTTCCCGGCGGCCAAGGTCGCCAACCCGCCCTACGCGGAGGACCGCTTCGCCACGCAGGTGCGCGCCAACGCGGCGAAGCAGTCCTCGGACGTGAGCAAGTTCGCCTCGTTCACCCAGCAGCACAAGGTCGTGCCCGGCTCGGTCTACGCGATCGCGCAGAACGGTGGCGGCGCGCTCGTCTTCGGCGTGCTGGAGCGCAACGACACCTTCACCGTGAAGAAGTCGGGCAGCTCCCTGGCGGCGCCGAAGCAGTTCACCGCCCTGGTCCCGGGCAAGAAGAAGCTGACCAACAAGGCCACGATGACGACGCTGGAGATGGTCGTCCTGGCGGTGCCGAAGGGCTCCGGCCAGGCCAACCTGGTCGGCGCGACCGAGCACCTGGTGTCGGCCTCGGGCTCCTGACCCACCGGCCCGGCGCATCAGGGACAATGGCGCCATGACTTCGCAGCCCTTCAACGCCGCGGCCCTGCGCGGCGCCGTGGACCTGTCCTCCCTGGCCCGACCGTCGGGCTCCAACCCGACGCCGGCCGGTGGCCCCGGTGGCGCGCCCCGCGGTGCCTCCGGTGGGGCAGGCGGCTCCGGTGACGGCCTGCGGGTGGAGGCGACCGAGGCGTCGTTCCCGGCGGTGGTCAACGGCTCGGTCAGCGTGCCGGCCGTGGTCATCGTGTGGGCGTCCTCCCAGCCGGGCACGGCCGAGTTCGCCGACCTGGTCGAGGACGTGGCGCGCGCCTTCGAGGGTCGCTTCCGGATGGTCTCCGTCGACGCCGACGTGAGCCCGGGCCTGGCCTCCGCGCTGATGCAGGCCGTGCAGGTCGACGGGGTGCCCGTCGCCCTCGGCCTGGTCCAGGGCCAGCCGGTGCCGCTGTTCGCCGGGCCGCAGCCCCGGGCGCAGGTCGAAGCCGTCGTCGGCAAGCTGCTCGAGCTCGCCGTCCAGCACGGCGTCACCGGGCGCGTCGACGTCACGGCGGAGGCGGCTACCGAGGGAGCCGAGGAGCCCGTCGAGGAGCCCCTGCCGCCGCTGATCCAGGAGGCCTACGACGCCATCGAGCGCGACGACCTCGACGCCGCCGTCGCCGCCTACGAGCGGGCGCTCCTGGAGAACCCCGCCGACGCCGAGGCCAAGCTGGGCCTGGCCCAGGTCAAGCTGATGCAGCGCACCGCCGGCGCCGACCTGCAGCAGGCGCGCGCCGCCGCGGCCGCCGCACCGGAGGACGTCGCCGCCCAGACGTTGGTGGCCGACCTCGACGTCCTCGGCGGGCACGTCGAGGACGCCTTCGCCCGGCTCATCGACCTCGTCCGGGTCACCGCCGGCGACGAGCGCAACGCCGTGCGCGAGCACCTGCTCGAGCTGTTCGAGGTCGTCGGGACCCACGACGAGCGCGTGCGCAAGGCCCGCGGCGCGCTCATGAGCGCGCTGTTCTGAGCCAGCCCCGGTGACCCCCGGCGCCCGCCGGAAGCCAGACCCGCCCAAGGTCCTCGACCGATGGGTCCGCTTCCGCCTGCCCGACCCCGACCACCGCTTCACCGCCGTGCGGCTGGAGGTGGACTCGGTGGTCCCGGCGCGCACGCACGAGCTGGCCCGGCGGGACGGGCGGTGGGAGCTGCGCCTGCCGCGGCCCCCGCTGCAGCGCCTGGAGTACACCTTCGCGGCCACCGACGCGGCCGGCACCACGACCGTGGTCGACCCGGGCAACCCGGTGCGGGTCGAGACGGCGTTCGGCCCGCGCTCGGTGGTCGAGCTGCCGGGCTACGCCGCGCCGGCGTGGCTGTCCCGGCCCGGGGTGCCGGGTCGCTGGACCGCCCTCCAGGTCCAGGGCGAGGTCCCCGACCCGCTGCCGGTGACGGTCTGGGAGCCGTCCGACGCCGAGCCCGGCGAGCCGATGCCGCTGCTGGTGGTCCAGGACGGCCCGGAGTACGACGTGATGGCCTCGCTGACGCGCTACTGCGCCGTGCAGGTCGCCGACGGGGTCCTCCCGCGGCACCGGGTCGCGCTGATGCACCCGGTGCGGCGCAACGCCTGGTACTCCGGCTCGCCGCAGTACCTGCGCAGCCTCACCGGCCCGGTGCTGTCCACCCTGCAGGAGCGGTATGCCGTGTCCGCGCCGGTCGCGCTCATGGGCGCCAGCCTGGGCGGCCTGACCGCCCTGCTCGCGGCGCTGCGGGCCGGCCCGGTCGTCGGGGCCGTGTTCAGCCAGTCCGGCTCCTTCTTCCAGGCCACGCTCGACGGGATGGAGCGGGACTTCCCGTGGTTCCCCCGGATCGTGGACCAGGTGCGCGCGGTGCTGGACACCCGGCATACCGACCACCCGCTGGTGGTGGGGCTGACGTGCGGGGCCCTGGAGGAGAACGCGGCCAACAACCGGGCCATGGCGGCCGCGCTGGCGCGGGCCGGCCACCACGTCCGCCACGCCGAGGTGGCGGACCTGCACAACTACGTCGCGTGGCGCGACGCCCTGGACCCCCACCTCACGCACGTCTTGCGGGATTGCTGGATGGCGCAAGGATGAGGTCATGCAGGGCGGCCGGGTGGAGCTCGCCGTCCCGGGCACGGACCGCCGGCTCGGGATCGTCCGCCATGGCCACTGGGGCCGGCCGGTGCTGGTCTTCCCGAGCGAGGCGGGCTGCGCCGAGGACTTCGCCGCCAACGGCATGCTCGCGGCGGTCCAGGGCCTGGTGGACGCCGGCCGGGTGTCGTTCTTCTGCGTGGACTCCCTCGACGCGCTGACCTGGTCCGACAGCTCGCAGTCGATCGAGGAGCGGGCCCGGCGGCACGGGGCCTACCAGTCGTGGCTCGTGGAGGCCGCGGTCCCGTGGGTGTTCGGGCAGCTCGGTGGGGCGCAGCAGCTGGTCACCCTCGGTGTCTCCATGGGCGCCTACCACGCGGTCCACTTCGCGTTCCAGCGCGCCGACCTCGCGCCGCTGGCCATCGGGCTGTCCGGCAACTACGACGTGGGGGAGTGGAACGCCTGGGGTGAGCGCGGCGAGCAGGCCTACTTCGCCAACCCCACGGACTACGTCGCCGGCCTGCAGGGGGACCACCTGGCATGGCTGCGCTCGCGCCTGTCGGTGCTGCTGGTGGTCGGGCAGGGCGCCTGGGAGACGCATCCGACGGGGGCGCTCCCATCGACTCTGCGGTTCGCGGAACTGTTGCGGGACAAGGGGATCACCCACCAGCTCGACCTCTGGGGCAGCGACAGCGCCCATGACTGGCCGTGGTGGCAGCGTCAGCTGGCCCACCACCTACCGAGGTTCGTCTGATCCGTCCGACTCGTCGAAGGAGTGAGCATGGGGAGCGCGACCACGCACCTGATCGGCCTGCTGCTGGGTGCCGAGGAGGACTGGCCCACCGCCTTCGAGGCGCTGGCCCGCCGGCTGGGGGTGGTGCGCGACGCCGCCGGTGACGAGCACTCCTTCACCACCGAGCGGGTGACCATCGAGCCGTTCAACCTGCGCGACAAACCGCGGCAGGACCTCGTCATCGACCGGCTCGCGCACTGGTACTACCACCCGCGCGAGTGGCTGAAGAAGGTCGCGCTCATGGACGACGTCTACCTGCTCAACTCGCCGTTCACGTTCCAGGCGATGGAGAAGCACTCGGCCTACTGCGCCCTGCTGCGCCTGGGCATGCACGTGCCCGAGACCGTCCTGGTGCCCTACAAGAACCCGGTCGACAACGTGCGTTGGGCCTACACGTCCTCGCGCTACAACAAGCCGTTCGACCTCGACGCCATCGCCGACGGCCTGGGCTACCCGATGTTCATGAAGCCGTTCGACGGCGGGGCGTGGCGCGGCGTCTCGATGATCCGCGACCGCAAGGAGCTGCACGCCGCCTACGACGACTCCGGCGAGATGCTCATGCACCTGCAGCAGGCGGTCGACGGCTACGACGTCTTCGCCCGCGCGCTCACCATCGGGCCGGAGACCATGGTGATGAAGTTCCAGCCCGAGCGGCCGATGCACGAGCGGTATGCCGTGTCGCACGACTTCCTCTCGCCCTCCGTGGGTGCGGAGGCCCGGACCATCGCGCAGACCGTCAACGCGTTCTTCCGGTGGGAGTTCAACTCCTGCGAGATGCTCGTCAAGGACGGCGTGGTCCACCCCATCGACTACGCCAACGCCTGCCCCGACGTGGCCGTCACGTCGCTGCACTACTACTTCCCGTGGGCGATGAAGGCCTTGCTGAAGTGGTCGGCGTTCTGCCTGGCCACGGGTCGCGCGGCACGCACCCAGGTCGACCCGGCGCCGTGGTTCGCCATCGCCGACGACCCGCTGCTGGGCTACGAGGCCAAGCTCGAGGAGTACCAACGCCTCGCGGACGAGCACTTCGACGTGGTCCGCTACGAGGAGTTCTGTGCGACGTCCCTGCCCGACGTCGACGCGATGGTGCTGGAGTGGGTGCAGTCACCCGACTTCGACGCCCTGCTCACCTCGACGGTGCGCTCGACCTACCCGGCGCACGAGCAGGAGCAGTTCCTCGCCCACTTCCGCGGCCTGGTCGGCCTGTGGGTCAAGGAGGAGGACGCCCGCCTGGCCCGCTGACCCATTGGCGCGCCCGCACGCCGCCCCTCCGTGCCCACCGACCCCTGAATCGCCAAGCGACCGCCGAATCGCCCGCCGACCCCCGTTCTGCGCCGCGACCCGTCGGTTGTCGTGCCGACCCCGCGGGCGCCCGGCGGGTCGGTGCGGCATCCCCGGGGTTGGTGGGCAAAGCGGGGGTTGGTGGGCAGGGCGTTGGTTGGGAGGCAACGTCGGGGTTGGTGGGCAACGGGGGGGTAGACCCCGGCGCGGGTCGGGGCGATGGGCGCGGGTTGGCCCGGACGCGGGTATGCCGTGTGGCCGCCTCCCCGGGGGGGGCGGCCACACGGCATACCGGGAGCCGGGCTCAGCCGGCGAGGGCTGCGGAGACGACCTCCCGCGCCTCGGCCTGCACCTGGGCGAGGTGCTCCGGCCCCTTGAACGACTCGGCGTAGATCTTGTAGACGTCCTCGGTGCCCGAGGGGCGGGCGGCGAACCACGCGTGCTCGGTGGTCACCTTCAGGCCGCCGATGCCGGCGCCGTTGCCGGGGGCGGTGGTCAGCCGGGCCGTGATCGCCTCTCCCGCAAGGGTTTCGGCCTTCACTGCGTCGGGGGACAGGCGCCCCAGCCGGGCCTTCTCCTCGCGGTTGGCGGGCGCGTCGACGCGGGCGTAGGCGGGGTCGCCGTAGCGCGCCGTGAGGTCGGCGTAGTGCTCGCTCGGGGTGCGCCCGGTCGCGGCCAGGATCTCCGAGGCGAGCAGCGCGAGGATGATCCCGTCCTTGTCGGTGGTCCACACCGAGCCGTCACGGCGCAGGAACGAGGCACCGGCGGACTCCTCGCCGCCGAAGGCGATCGAGCCGTCGATCAGGCCGGGCACGAACCACTTGAAGCCCACGGGCACCTCGGTGAGCGTTCGCCCGACCGCCTCGGCCACCCGGTCGATCATCGAGGAGGACACCAGGGTCTTGCCGATGGCGGCGTCGGCCGACCAGCCCGGCCGGGCCCCGCCGTAGAGGTAGTGGATGGCCACGGCAAGGTAGTGGTTGGGGTTCATCAGCCCGGCGTCCGGGGTGACGATGCCGTGCCGGTCGGCGTCGGCGTCGTTGCCGGTGGCGAGGTCGTAGGCGCTGCGCTGGTCGATCAGGCTCGCCATCGCCGAGGGGGAGGAGCAGTCCATGCGGATCTTGCCGTCCCAGTCCAGCGTCATGAAGCGCCACGTGGGGTCGACCAGCGGGTTGACCACGGTCAGGTCCAGGCCGTGGCGCTCGGCGATCTCGCCCCAGTAGGCCACGCTCGCCCCGCCCAGCGGGTCGGCGCCGATGCGCACCCCCGCCTCGCGGATGCGCTGCATGTCCACCACGTGGGGCAGGTCGTCGACGTAGCTGCCCAGGAAGTCGTAGCTGTCGGCGAGGCGGCGGGCGCGGGCGAACGGCACCCGCTTGACCCCGTCGAGTCCGGCCTCGATCAACGCGTTGGCACGTGCGGCGATGACCGACGTGGCGTCGGTGTCGGCCGGCCCGCCGTTGGGCGGGTTGTACTTGAAGCCGCCGTCGCTGGGCGGGTTGTGCGAGGGGGTGACGACGATGCCATCGGCCAGCCCCGCAGCGCCGGGGCGCTTGCCGTGGTTGGCCCTCAGGATCGCGTGCGAGACCGCCGGGGTGGGCGTGTAGCCGTCGCGGTCGTCGACCAGGACGGTGACGTCGTTGCCGGCGAGCACCTCCAGCGCCGAGGACCAGGCGGGCTCGGACAGCCCGTGCGTGTCGCGGCCGAGGAAGAGCGGGCCGTCGTAGCCCTGCTCGCGCCGGTAGTCGCAGATCGCCTGCGTCGTGGCGAGGATGTGCGCCTCGTTGAACGCCGTGCGCAGGCTGCTGCCGCGGTGGCCGGAGGTCCCGAAGGCCACCCGCTGGTCGGGGTCGGCCGGGTCGGGGACACCGGTGTAGTAGGCCGTGACGAGGTGGGCGACGTCGACGAGGTCGGCCGGCTGGGCCGGCGTGCCGGCGCGGGGGTCGTTCATCGCTCCTCCTGCCTGCGGTCCGGCGCCGCGGCGGATGCGGTCACCGACGCGGACGCGGACCCCGGCGCGGCTGTGGCCACGGACCCGGTCGACGTCACGGACTCGGTCACGGCCGTGGGCTCGGCGACCGAGCCGGGCAACGCCGCCTCGGCAGGGCCGAGGTCCGGCACGAGCCACAGGGCGGCCAGCGGCGGCAGGGTGACGACCGCGGAGTACGGCTGACCGTGCCACGGCACCTCCTCGGCCTCGACCGCGCCGAAGTTGCCGACCCCGGAGCCGCCGTAGTGCTCGGCGTCGGTGTTGAGCACCTCGTTCCAGCGCCCCGGGTGCGGCAGGCCGATGCGGTACTGGTGGTGCGGGGTGCCGCTGAAGTTGATGATGCTGGCGACCACGGGGCGCGGCCCGGTGCCCGTCGAGGCCCCGAAACGCAGCCAGGAGAACGTGTTCCCGGCCGCGTCGTTGGCGTCGATCCACTGGAACCCCTCGGGCTTGTGGTCGAGCTCCCACAGCGCGGGGTGGGACTGGTAGATCGTGTTGAGGTCCTTGACCAGCGCGTGCACGCCGTAGTGCGCCGGCTGGTCCAGCAGCCACCAGTCCAGGCTGCGGCCGTCGGCCCACTCGCCCTCCTGGCCGAACTCGGCGCCCATGAAGAGCAGCTGCTTGCCGGGGTGGGACCACATCGAGGCCAGGTAGGCACGCAGGTTGGCCAGCTGCTGCCACCGGTCGCCGGGCATCTTGCGCAGCAGCGAGCCCTTGCCGTAGACGACCTCGTCGTGGCTGATCGGCAGGACGAAGTTCTCGCTCCACGCGTACATCAGCGAGAACGTCATCTGGTGGTGGTGGTACTGCCGGTGCACCGGCTGGTGGTGCACGTACTCCAGCGAGTCGTGCATCCAGCCCATGTTCCACTTCAGCCCGAAGCCGAGGCCGCCGAGGTGCGTCGGCCGGCTGACGCCCGGCCAGGAGGTGGACTCCTCCGCGATCATCATGATGCCGGGCACCCGCTTGTATGCCGTGGCGTTGGTCTCCTGGATGAACTGCACCGCCTCGAGGTGCTCGCGGCCGCCGTAGACGTTCGGCGACCACTGCCCCTCCTTGCGGGAGTAGTCCAGGTAGAGCATCGAGGCGACGGCGTCGACCCGCAGGCCGTCGATGTGGAACTCCTCGAGCCAGTAGAGCGCGTTGGCGACGAGGAAGTTGCGCACCTGCGGCCGGCCGAAGTCGAAGACGTGGGTGCCCCAGTCGGGCTGGTCGCCGCGGCGGGGGTCGGGGTGCTCGTAGAGCGCCTGCCCGTCGAAGCGGGCGAGGGCGAAGGCGTCCTTGGGGAAGTGCGCGGGCACCCAGTCGAGCAGCACGCCGATCCCGTTGCGGTGCAACAGGTCCACGAGGTGGCGGAACTCGTCGGGGGAGCCGAAGCGCGAGGTCGGGGCGTAGTAGCCGGTGACCTGGTAGCCCCACGACGGCCCGTAGGGGTGCTCCATGACAGGCAGGAACTCCACGTGGGTGAAGCCGAGGTCCTTGACGTAGTTGACCAGGTGCTCGGCCAGGTCGCGGTAGCCCAGCCCCTGGCGCCACGAGCCCAGGTGGACCTCGTAGACGCTCATCGGCCCGGTGTGCGGGTCGTGGCCGGCCCGGTGGGCCATCCACGCGTCGTCGCCCCACTGGTAGTCCGAGGAGGTCACGACCGACGCCGTCGCGGGCGGGCGCTCGGTGGCGCGGGCCATCGGGTCGGCCTTGACCCGGCGGTGCCCGTCGGAGCCGAGGACCTCGAACTTGTAGCGGTTGCCCTCGGCGACGTCGGGGATGAACAGCTCCCACACGCCGGAGCCGCCCATCGAGCGCATCGGGTGGGTCGAGCCGTCCCACTGGTTGAAGTCGCCGACCACCCGCACGGCGCGGGCGTTGGGGGCCCACACGGCGAAGGAGGTCCCGCGCACGTGGCCCATCGGGCCGTCGTACTCGCGCACGTGGGCGCCGAGCACGGTCCACAGCTGCTCGTGCCGCCCCTCGCCGATGAGGTGGAGGTCGACCTCGCCGAGGGTGGGCAGGAAGCGGTAGGGGTCGTCCTGGCGGTGGGCGATCCCGTCCTCCCAGGTGACCTCGAGGCGGTAGTCGGGGACCTCGGTCACAGGCAGCACGGCCGCCCAGACGCCCTCACGCTCGTGGGTCAGCGGCACGCGGGTCTTGTCGGGCAGCAGGGCGACGACCCCGCGGGCGAGCGGGCGCAGCACGCGCAGCGTCACCGAGCCCTCGTGCACGTGGGGGCCGAGGACGGTGTGGGGGTCGTGGTGCACCCCGGTCACCACCTGGTCGAGCTCGTGGCGGCTGACGGGGGAGGGGTGCAGCGGTGGGGTTGCAGTCACGTCGGGGTCACTCCTTGTGTCGGTTGACCAGCCGGGCGATGGCCGTCGTCGGGATGGTGAGCCAGGTCGGCCGGTTGCGTGCCTCGTAGACGACCTCGTACAGCGCCTTGTCGACCTCGAGCGCCTCCAGCAGCGCGGAGTCCGCGCGCGGGTCGTGGCCGGTGCCCTCGGCGTAGCCGTCGAGGAACGCCTCACGGGCGCTGCTGGCCCACCACGCGGCCGACTGCCCCGGGTGGGCCTGCTCCCAGGAGCCGGCGGCGTAGTCGAAGGAGCGCAGCATGCCGGCCACGTCGCGAAGGGCGAGGTCCGGGCGGTTGCGCTCCGGCAGCGGCCGCAGCGGCTCGCCCTCGAAGTCCAGCAGCACCCAGCCGCGGCCCGGCACGTCGAGAACCTGGCCGAGGTGGTAGTCGCCGTGGATCCGTTGCAGCGCGGGCCAGCTGGCCTGCGCCGCGGCGGTGAACAGCTGCGCGACGTCCCGGTCGAAGGCGGCCAGGGCTGGTGCCTCGGTGGTCGCGGCGGCCAGACGCGCGCGCATCCCCTCGACCACCGCGCGGACGTCGGCCTCCGTGGCCGGCCGGGTCGGCAGCGCCTGCGCCAGGGTGGCGTGCACCTCCGCGGTGGCCCGGCCCAGCGCGCGGGCCCGGTCGCTGAAGTCCTCACCGGCGGAGACCGCGTCCAGGGCCACGCGCCAGGCGTCCTCGACGCCCGGCAGGAACTCCTGGGCGAACGCGAGGTGACCGCTCGCCATACCGGTGGTCGTGCGGGTGTCCGGCCACTGCCCGGAGACGTGGCCGACGGGCTGCGGCACGAGCAGCGAACCGGCCGACGCAAGGGCGGACTGCACCACGACGTCGGGGTTGTCCCCGTCGTGCAGGGCCCGGAACACCTTGCAGATCAACGGCTTCGTCGGCCGGCCGTCGGCGTCGACCATCTCGAAGATGATCGAGGTGTTGGACTGCTCGCCGCGCAGGACGCGGGAGCTGCTCATCCGGCCCACGTCGGCGCCGGGCTGCCGGTGGCCCGTCGCGTTGCCGTGGTCGGGCCCCCAGTCGGACTCGACCCGGCCCTCCTCGAGGACGAGCCGCAGCAGGGCTGCGGTGTATGCCGGGTCGTGCGGACCGTCGTAGACCCACCGGTCGCCGAGCTGGCTGTGCCGGCAGTGCGCCACCAGCGCGTGCTCCGCGCCGGGCAGCGGCTCGGCGCGGTAGGTGAACGGCAGCTGGTAGATCGACGTGCCGCCGCCTGAGTCCTCGGCGACGAGGTGGACCTCGATGCCCACCTCGCCCTCCGGGTCCTGCAGGCGCAGGCCCCCCACCCGCCGCAGCACCGGCTGCCGGCCCTTGCCGGGGTACCAGCGCTGCTGGGCCACCCACGCCGGGAGGAACTCGGCGAAGGAGGGGGTGAGGGTGGCCCGCACGTCAGTCACGGGCCGCTCCGGGGCTCGGGCTGCCGGGTCGGACCCGCAGCCAGAAGAAGTCCCGCGAGCCCATCGTGACGGTGACCGTGCCGTCGTCGGAGACCTGGGGGAAGCCGGTGCCGCCGAAGAGGTCGACCAGCTGGCCGGCCTTGAACTTCTCCGGGAGCCTGATGGTCGAGGCCTGCGGGCGGCTGGTGAGGTTGTTGATGCACAGCACCGTGTCGGCCTCGATGCCCTCGGACGGGTCGGCCTCCACCGTGCGCAGGAACGCCAGCACCCCGTCGTTGGACGCCGGGCACACCTCGAAGTCGCCGAGGCCGAACACCGGGTGCTGCGAGCGCACGTGCAGCATGGCCCGGACCCAGTGCAGCAGCGAGGAGCTGTGCGCCATCTGGGCCTCGACGTTCACGTTGTTGTAGTGGTAGACGAGGCTGGAGATGACCGGCAGGTAGAGCTTGCCGGGGTCGACGCTGGAGAAGCCGGCGTTGCGGTCCGGCGTCCACTGCATCGGCGTGCGCACCGCGTCACGGTCGGTGAGCCAGATGTTGTCGCCCATGCCGATCTCGTCGCCGTAGTAGAGGCACGGCGAGCCGGGCAGCGAGAGCACCAGCGCGTGGATCAGCTCCATCTCGGCGCGGGAGTTGTCCAGCAGTGGCGCCAGCCGGCGGCGGATGCCGACGTTGGCGCGCATCCGCGGGTCGGGGGCGTACCAGCCGTACATCGCCGCCCGCTCCTCCGGCGAGACCATCTCGAGGGTGAGCTCGTCGTGGTTGCGCAGGAAGGTGCCCCACTGGGTGCCGGGCGGGATCGGCGGGGTGTCGGCCAGGACGTCGATGATCGGCGCGGCCTTCTCCTCGCGCAGGGAGTAGTAGATCCGCGGCATCACCGGGAAGTGGAAGCACATCTGGCACTCCGGCTCCTCCGGGGTGCCGAAGTAGTCCACGACCTCGGCCGGCATCTGGTTGGCCTCGGCGAGCAGGATCCGGCCCGGGTACTCCTCGTCGACCATCTTGCGCAGCCGGGCGAGGAACTCGTGGGTCTTGGGGAGGTTCTCGCAGTTGGTGCCCTCCTCCTCGAAGAGGTAGGGCACGGCGTCCAGCCGGAAGCCGTCGATGCCGAGGTCCATCCAGAAGCGGACGACGTCGAACATCGCGTCCTGGACGGCAGGGTTCTCGAAGTTGAGGTCCGGCTGGTGGGAGAAGAACCGGTGCCAGAAGAACTGCCGCCGGATCGGGTCGAAGGTCCAGTTGGACACCTCGGTGTCGACGAAGATGATCCGGGCGTCGGCGTACTTGTCGTCGGTGTCGGACCACACGTAGAAGTCGCCGTAGGGACCCTTGGGGTCCGAGCGCGAGGCCTGGAACCACGGGTGCTGGTCGCTGGTGTGGTTCATGACCAGGTCGGTGACGATGCGGATGCCGCGGGCGTGGGCCTGGGAGACCAGCTCGGTGAACTCCGGCAGCGTCCCGAACTCGGGCAGCACCGCCGTGTAGTCGGAGATGTCGTAGCCGCCGTCGCGCAGCGGGGAGGCGTAGAACGGCGGCAGCCACAGGCAGTCGATGCCCAGCCACTGCAGGTAGTCCAGCCGCTGGATCAGGCCGGTGAAGTCGCCGGCGCCGGAGCCCTTGGAGTCGGCGAAGGCCCGCACCAGCACCTCGTAGAAGACCGCCTTGCGGAACCACTGCGGGTCGTGCTTCAGGCCCGGCTGGGAGAGGTTCAGCCCCTGCATCAGAACCTCCTCACGTGGATGACGTGCACGGGCTCGGAGTCGGGCCCGAGCCGGACGAAGTTGTGCTCACCCCAGTGCCAGCTGTTGCCGGTGATGAGGTCATGAGCCACGAAGGACTCCGTCCAGCTCATGCCGAGCTCGGGCATGTTCAGGTGCACCCATGTCTCCCGGGTCGCGTGGGGGTCGAGGTTGGCGACGACGATCACGACGTCGTCGCGCCCGTCGACGTTGCGGCGCTTGGAGAAGCACATGACGTTGGCGTCGTCGGCGTGGTGGAAGCGCAGGTTGCGCAGCCAGCGCAGCGACGGGTGCGCGCGCCGGATCTCGTTGAGCCGCTTGAGGTAGGGCGCCAGGGAGAGGCCCTCCTTCGGGCCGCCCTCCTCGTAGTCGGCCCAGCGGCGGTCCTTGAACTCGTACTTCTCGTTGTCGATCTGCTCCTCGACCCCGGGGCGGGCCACGTGCTCGACGAGCTCGTAGCCGGCGTAGATGCCGTAGGTCGGCACGAGCATCGCGGCCAGGGCGGCGCGCAGCTTCCACGCCGTCGGCCCGCCGTACTGCATGAACGGCGTGAGGATGTCGTGCGTGGTCGGCCAGAACGAGGGCCGCATGTAGGCGGCTGCCGGCCCGGCGAGCTCGGTGCAGTACTCCTCGAGCTCCCACTTGGTGTTGCGCCACGCGTAGTACGTGTAGGACTGCTGGAAGCCGACCTTGGCCAGCGTGTGCATCATCGCCGGCTTGGTGAACGCCTCGGCCAGCCAGATCACCTCGGGGTGGTCCTTGGCCACGTCGGCGATGATCCACTCCCAGAACTCCACCGGCTTGGTGTGGGGGTTGTCGACGCGGAAGATCGTGACGCCGTGGTCGATCCACACCTGGATGACCCGGCGGACCTCGGCGTAGATCCCGGCCGGGTCGTTGTCGAAGTTGACCGGGTAGATGTCCTGGTACTTCTTCGGCGGGTTCTCCGCGTAGGCGATGGAGCCGTCCGCGCGGGTGGTGAACCACTCCGGGTGCTTGTCGACCCACGGGTGGTCGGGGGCGCACTGCAGGGCGATGTCGAGGGCCACCTCGAGGCCGAGCCGCCCGGCCTCGGCCACGAAGTGGTCGAAGTCGTCGAAGTCGCCCAGGTCGGGGTGGATCGCGTCGTGACCGCCCTCGGCGGAGCCGATCGCGTAGGGCGAGCCGGGGTCGTGCGGACCGGCGTCCAGGGTGTTGTTGGGGCCCTTGCGGTTGACCTTGCCGATCGGGTGCACCGGCGTCAGGTAGACCACGTCGAAGCCCATGTCGGCGATGGCGGGCAGGCGCCGCTCCGCCGTGGCGAACGTGCCCGAGGTCCACAGCCCGGTCTTTGGGTCCTTCGTGGCACCCTCGGAGCGGGGGAAGATCTCGTACCACGCGCCATACAGGGCGCGCTCGCGCTCGACGAGCCACGGGTGCTCGGGGCTGGGGCTGACGTAGTCGCGCAGCGGCCGCGCGGCCATCTCGCGCTCGACCTCGGGGGCGGTGCCGCCGGCGATCCGCGCGGCGGGCGGGCGCGTGGTGTCGCGCAGCGCCTTGATGGCGTCCTTGAGGACCTTGGCGTGGGCCTTGTCGCGCCTGACCTCGGCCAGGGAGCGCTCCAGGACGCGCGCCCCCTCCTCCAGCATCAGCTCGGTGTCGACGTCCGCGGCGACCTTGATCGAGGCGTCGTGCTCCCAGGTGCGGTAGGGGTCGGACCAGCCCTCGACGCGGTAGCTCCACGTCCCGGGGCGGTCGGCGCGGACCGTGACCGCCCAGTGGTCGAGGCCGGCCGAGACCAGGGTCATCGGCAGCTGCTGCTCGACGCCGTCGGGGTCGGTCAGGACGCAGGTGGCGTTGACGGCGTCGTGCCCCTCGCGGAACACCGTGGCGGTGACCTCGAACTCCTCGTGGACGACCGACTTCGCCGGCCTGGTCCCGCAGTCGACCGATGGTGCGACCTCGAGGACAGGGATGCGCCCGACCGGGCGCTGGGCAGTGGGCAGGGGGCTCGCTGTCACGGGTCCGACGCTACTCGTTCTGCCGCGCAGCGCATCCCTTGCCCGACCGGTGGATGCCACCGGGCCGCCGACACCAGGGGTATCGCGCACCGTCACCTCCGGTCGATCGCGCCCGGTCACCTTTGGTCGCAGGAGTCCCGGTGGTTGCAAGAAACATGCAAGCGTTGCAAGAAACTGACAAACCGGCGGACGTGCGCTTACCCTTGCCGACCGTGAAGGCCATCCGACGCTTCAGTGTCCGCACCGTCCTGCCCGAGCGCATCTCGGCCCTCGGTGATCTCGCCAGCAACCTGCGTTGGTCCTGGCACCCGACCACCCGCGAGCTCTTCTCGGAGATCGACCCGCAGCGGTGGCGCAAGGTCCGCAAGGACCCGGTCCGGCTGCTGTCCGCCCTCTCGGCCGACGAGCTGGCTGCGCTCGCCGCCGACGACGCGTTCGTCGCCAAGGTCGACGCCGCTGCGGCCGACCTCGAGCGCTACACCACCGAGCCGCGCTGGTACCAGCGCTGGGCCGAGGCCGTCGAGGGCGGCGCCCCGCGCGCCATCGCCTACTTCAGTCCCGAGTTCGGCATCACCGAGGTGCTGCCGCAGTACTCCGGCGGCCTGGGCATCCTCGCCGGCGACCACCTGAAGTCCGCCTCGGACCTCGGCGTGCCGATCGTCGGCGTCGGCCTGTTCTACAAGACCGGCTACTTCAAGCAGTCGCTCAACCTCGACGGCTGGCAGCAGGAGACCTACCCCGTCCTCGACCCCGACGGCCTGCCGCTGTCGCTGCTGCGCGAGGCCGACGGCACCCCCTGCACCATCACCATCGACCTGCCCGGCGGGCGCACCCTCGCCGCCCACGTCTGGAAGGCCCAGGTCGGCCGCGTCCCGCTGCTCCTGCTCGACTCCGACGTGCAGGACAACGACGACGCCGCCCGCGGCATCACCGACCGCCTCTACGGCGGCGGCGGCGAGCAGCGCCTCCAGCAGGAGATGCTGCTCGGCATCGGTGGCGTGCGCGCGCTGCGCCTGTGGTCGCGCCTCACCGGCGCCCCGGCCCCGGACGTCTACCACACCAACGAGGGCCACGCCGGCTTCCTCGGCGTCGAGCGGATCCGTGAGCTCGCCGCCGACCAGGGCATGGACTTCGACGCCGCCCTCGAGGCCGTGCGCGCCTCCACGGTGTTCACCACGCACACCCCCGTCCCGGCCGGCATCGACCGCTTCGGGGCCGACCAGATCCAGCTCTACTTCGGCGGCGACAACGCCTTCGCCGGCGTCCCGGTCGAGCGGCTGCTCACCCTCGGTGCCGAGGACTACCCCGGTGGCCAGGCCGGCATCTTCAACATGGCCGTCATGGGCCTGCGCCTGGCCCAGCGCGCCAACGGCGTCTCCCAGCTCCACGGCGTCGTGAGCCGGCACATGTTCGACGGGCTCTGGCCGGGCTTCGACGACACCGAGGTGCCGATCACGAGCATCACCAACGGCGTCCACGCCCCGACCTGGGTCGACCACCGCGTCTACGACCTCGCGTCCCGCCACCTGGGCACGACCGAGGTCTCCCGGGACAACGCCTGGGACGGGATCGCCAGCGTGCCCGGTGACGACATCTGGGCGACCAAGCGCGAGATGCGCGACCAGCTCGTCGTCGAGGCACGCCGCCGGATGCGCTCCTCCTGGCTCAAGCGCGGCGCGAGCCCGGCCGAGCTCGGCTGGATCGACGACGTCCTCGACCCCGACGTGCTCACGATCGGCTTCGCCCGGCGCGTGCCGACCTACAAGCGGCTGACCCTCATGCTGCGCGACCCCGCGCGCCTGAAGAAGCTGCTGCTGGACCCCGAGCGCCCGATCCAGCTCGTCATCGCCGGCAAGAGCCATCCGGCCGACGAGACCGGCAAGAAGCTCATCCAGCAGATGGTGAAGTTCGCCGACGACCCCGAGGTCCGGCACCGCATCGTCTTCCTGCCCAACTACGACATCGCCATGGCGCAGTACCTCTACCCGGGCTGCGACGTCTGGCTGAACAACCCGCTGCGCCCGTTCGAGGCCTGTGGCACGTCGGGCATGAAGGCCGCGCTCAACGGTGGCCTCAACCTGTCGATCCTCGACGGCTGGTGGGACGAGTGGTACGACGGCGAGAACGGCTGGGCCATCCCGACCGCTGACGGCGTCGAGGACCCCGAGCGTCGCGACGACCTCGAGGCCGCCGCCCTCTACGAGCTCATCGAGGGCTCGGTCGCGCCCCGGTTCTACGACCGCGACGCCGACGGCCTGCCCCAGCGCTGGCTGGCGATGATGAAGCACACGCTGTCCACGCTGGGCCCCAAGGTGCTGGCCAGCCGGATGGTCCGCGACTACACCGAGCGCCTCTACGGCCCGGCCGCCCAGGCCGGCTGGGCGCTCAACGGCCCGGCCTTCGACGGTGCCCGTGACCTGTCCGCCTACAAGGCCCGCGTGCGCGCCTCGTGGGGCGGGGTCCGCGTGGACCACGTGGAGTCCTCGGGTGTCTCGGACTCCCCGCAGGTCGGCGACAAGCTGCACGTGCGCGCCTTCGTCAGCCTCGACGGGCTCGACCCCTCCGAGGTCGACGTGCAGGTCGTGCACGGACGCACCTCCGAGTCCGACGAGCTGCGCGACATCGAGACCGCGCCGCTGGCCTACGCCGAGTCCTACGAGGCCGGCCGGCACCGCTTCGAGGGTGACCTCGTGCTCAGCCGCACCGGGGCCTTCGGCTACACCGTGCGCGTGCTGCCCAAGCACCCCCACATGGCCAACCAGACCGAGATGGGCCTGGTCGCCAACGCCTGACCCGGCGGAGACGCCGAAGGGCCCTGACGCGCTGCGTCAGGGCCCTTCGTGTGTCTGCGTCAGGGGTGCACGGCATACAGCTGGATGCTGGCGGCGCCGACCTCCACCGGCCCGGGCTCGATCTTGCTGCCGGGGTAGGGCGTCTCCCACGAGCTGTCCCAGAGCAGCTGGTAGGTGGCCACGCCGGCGTGCCCGGGCAGGACCACCTCGACCGGGTCGGCCCCGCCGTGGAGCACCACGAGGAAGGACTCGGAGTCCAGCTCCGAGCCGTCCAGGAACATCGTCAGGGTGCGCACCCGGGGGTCCTCCCAGACGCCGTGGTGCATGCGCAGCCCGTCGGCGGAGTACCACTCGAGGTCGGCCGTGCCGTCGGCGTGGGCAGGGCGCCCGGTGAAGAACGAGCGCTGGCGCAGGACCGGCTGGGTGGCCCGCAGGTGGGTGAGGAACTGCGTGGTCTCCAGCAGGTCGCGCTGCCACGGCTGCAGGTCCCAGTCGTACCAGGAGATGTCGTTGTCCTGGCAGTAGGCGTTGTTGTTGCCCCGCTGGGTGCGCCCGATCTCGTCCCCGCCGTTGATCATGGGCACGCCGGTGGCCAGCAGCGTCGTGGCGATCAGGTTGCGCATCGAGCGCTGCCGGGCGGCGATGATGCCCGGGTCGGGGGAGGGGCCCTCCGCCCCGTGGTTCCACGAGCGGTTGTCGTCGTGGCCGTCGCGGTTGCCCTCGCCGTTGGCGCCGTTGTGCTTGTGGGCGTAGGCGGTGGTGTCGGCGATGGTGAACCCGTCGTGGGCGGCCACGAAGTTGACCGAGGCGAGCGGCCCCCGGTCCCGGGCGCCGAACAGGTCCTGCGACCCGGCCATCCGCGTGGCGAGCTCGCGCACCCCGTGGCCCGGCTGCGCCTGGGCCGAGCGCCCCATGTCGGGCAGCCAGAACGTGCGCGCCGTGTCGCGGAAGCGGTCGTTCCACTCCACGAACGGCGGGGGGAACTGCCCGGTGCGCCACCCGTGGATGCCGACGTCCCACGGCTCGGCGATCAGCTTGACCCGCGAGAGGGTCGGGTCGGTGCGCAGGGCGACCAGGAAGGGGTGGTCGGGGTCGTAGCCGTCGTCGCGCCCGCGGCCCAGCGCCACCGCCAGGTCGAACCGGAAGCCGTCGACATGGCACTCGTCGACCCAGTAGCGCAGCGAGTCCAGCACGAGGCGCACCGCCATGGGGTGGCGCAGGTCCACGGTGTTGCCGCAGCCGGTGACGTCGATGTCCTGCCCGCGCTCGTCGAGCCGGTAGTAGGCGCGGTTGTCCAGGCCGCGCAGCGACAGCGTGGCGCCGTGGCGGGCCTGCTCGCAGGTGTGGTTGTAGACGACGTCCAGGATCACCTCCAGGCCGGCGGCGTGGAGCAGCTTGACCATGCCCTTGAACTCGTCGAGGCCGCCCTGGGGGTCGGGGTCCGCGGCATACGGCAGGTGCGGGGCGAAGAAGCCGAGGGTGTTGTAGCCCCAGTGGTTGACCAGACCGCGCTGCACCAGCGCCGGCTCGCTGGTGAACGCGTGCACCGGCAGCAGCTCCACGCTGGTCACGCCCAGGGAGGTGAGGTGCTCGAGGGTGGCCGGGTGCGCGAGCCCGGCGTAGGTGCCGCGCAGGTGCTCGGGCACGCCGGGGTGGCGGCGGGTCAGGTTGCGCACGTGCGTCTCGTAGAGGACGGTCTCGGCCCACGGCACCCCGGGCGGCGCGTCGTCCCCCCAGTCGAAGGTGTCGTCCACGACGACACCCTTGGGGACGTATGCCGCGCTGTCACGGCCGTCGCGGACGTCCGGTTCGCCCCGGAGCTGGTCGTCGACGACGTGGCCGAAGACCTCCGGGCGCCACGTGACCTGCCCGTCCAGGGCCCGGGCGTAGGGGTCCACCAGCAGCTTCGCCGGGTTGTAGCGCAGCCCCTCGGCGGGGCGCCATGCGCCGTGGGCGCGCACGGCATACCGCTGACCTGCACCGATGCCCGGGACGAAGCCGAACCACGTGCCGTGGGTGCGCTGGTTCAGCCGGATCCGGCGCTCGCTCTCACCGGTGGCGTCCTCGGCGTCGAACAGGCAGATCTCCAGCCCCTCGGCGTGGCCGGCGTAGACGCTGAACGAGACCCCGTCCGGCCGCAGCGTGGCACCCAGCGGCGGCGGCAGGTCCACGGAACGACGCGGGGTGGGGCGCATGGTGATCAGCGTAGGCACTGACTACGGTGGGGCACATGACTGATCCGACGTCGTTGCCGAACTTTGCCCCTCCGCCGGACGAGCACCCGCTGCGCGGGCGCGTCCTGGACATCCTGCTCGATGCGGGACTGGAGCCCGACATCGACGACGACGGCGATGTCGCGTTCAAGGTCAACGGCCAGACCATGTTCGTGCGCTGCATGGAGGGTGACTTCACCATCATGCGCGTGTTCGGCCAGTGGCAGGTCGGCGACGACATCCCGCAGGACGAGCTGGCCCAGCTGCGCGCCTGCAACGACCTCACCCTGCGGCTCAACGTCGTCAAGGCCGGCCTGGCCAACGGCACCCTGGTCGTCACCGGCGAGCACGTCATCGGCCAGGGCAGCGACCTGACCGTGCTGCTCCAGGTCACCATCCAGCTGATCCTGTCGGCGGTCCAGATGTGGCACGAGTCCCTCAGCGGCGGCGGCGAGCCGGAGGGCGAGGCGTGACCGAGCTCGTCCGGTTCGAGGTCGAGGCGGGTATCGGCACCATCCGGCTGGAGCGGCCGCCGATGAACGCCCTCAACGTGCAGGTGCAGGAGGAGCTGCGCGAGGTGGCGGCCGAGGCCGGTTCCCGGCGCGACGTCTCCGCGGTCATCGTCTACGGCGGCGAGAAGGTCTTCGCCGCGGGCGCCGACATCAAGGAGATGCAGACCATGTCCTACACGGACATGGTCGACCGCTCCGCCGCGCTGCAGTCCGCCTTCACCGCGATCGCGCGGATCCCCAAGCCGACGGTGGCCGCGATCACCGGCTACGCCCTCGGCGGCGGCTGCGAGCTGGCGCTGGCCTGCGACTTCCGGGTCGCCGGCGAGAACGCCAAGCTCGGCCAGCCCGAGGTGCTGCTCGGGGTCATCCCCGGCGCCGGTGGCACCCAGCGCCTGGCCCGCCTGGTCGGTCCGGCCCGGGCCAAGGAGATCATCTTCTCCGGCCGGTTCGTCCCGGCCGACGAGGCGCTGCGCATCGGCCTGGTCGACGAGGTGGTCGACGCCGGCGAGGTCTACGCGGCGGCCCGGCGACGGGTCGAGCCCTATGTCGGTGGCCCGGCCTACGCGATCCGCGCGGCCAAGGAGGCCGTCGACCGCGGTCTCGAGGTGGACCTCGAGACCGGCCTGGAGATCGAGCGCATGCAGTTCGCCGGCCTCTTCGCGACGAAGGACCGGGAGATCGGCATGACCTCGTTCGTCGAGCAAGGTCCCGGCAAGGCGAAGTTCGAGGGTCGGTAGGACATTGGGCAACACGGCACACAGCACGACGGCTGCCTCCGCCGAGGAGGTGGAGCGCGCCTACCAGGACAACAAGCTGGCCCAGGTGCTCTACCACGACTGGGAGGCCCAGACCTACGACGACAAGTGGTCGATCTCGTTCGACGAGCGGTGCACCGACTACGCCCGGGGTCGCTTCGAGGCGATCGCGGGCACGCAGGGCTGGCCCTACGGCACGGCGCTCGAGCTCGGCGCCGGCACCGGGTTCTTCTCCCTGAACCTCAAGCAGGCCGGGGTGCTCGACGAGGTGCACGTCACCGACCTGTCCCCGGGCATGGTGGAGGCGGCCAAGGTCAACGCCACCAAGCTCGGCTTCACCGTCGAGGGCCGGGTCGCCGACGCCGAGCGGATCCCCTATGACGACGACACGTTCGACGTCGTCGTCGGGCACGCGGTCATCCACCACATCCCCGACGTCGAGCAGGCGTTCCGGGAGATGCTGCGGGTGCTCAAGCCCGGCGGACGGTTCGTCATCGCCGGCGAGCCGACCAAGGTGGGGGACTGGTACGCCCGCCACCTCGGCCGGCTGACCTGGAAGGCCACCACGGCCGTGACCCAGCTGTCGCCGCTGCGCGAGAAGTGGGCCAAGGACAAGGAGGCCCTTGACGAGGCCTCCCGGGCCGCCGCCCTCGAGGCCGTGGTCGACCTGCACACGTTCGACCCCGACGAGCTCGCCCGGACCGCCCTGCGGGCCGGCGCGGTCGACGTCTCCACGACGACGGAGGAGCTCACCGCCGCCCTGCTCGGGTGGCCGGTGCGCACGTTCGAGGCCGCGGTCAAGCCCGGCGCGCTGGGCTGGAACTGGGCGATGTTCGCCTACGGCTCGTGGAAGCGGCTCTCGGCGCTGGACCGGGTGCTGTCCCGGGTCGTGCCCGACGAGCTGTTCTACAACGTCGGCATCACCGGCGTGAAGCCCGGCTGAGCGTGGGTGGGTTCCTCCGCTCCGTCGGCTGGGTCGTCGCCCACCGCGCGTGGGGGCGGCACAACCTGCTCAGCTACCTGCGGATGGCGCGGGCCCGGGTGCGCAACCCGGGCCTGCGCTTCGAGGGGCCGGTCTTCATCGCCCGCAACGTGCGCTTCGAGGTGCGGCCCGGCTTCGGCCGGATGGTGATCGGCCCCTACGTCCACTTCGGCGAGGGGGCCCGGGTCCGCGCCCACGAGGGCACGCTGCGGATCGGGGCGAAGTCCGTCATCGGCATCCGCAACACGATCAACACCTACCTCGACATCACCATCGGCACCGCCTGCCTGCTCGGCGACGACGTCTACGTCTGCGACTTCGACCACCGCATCGAGGACCTCACCGTCCCCATCAAGGACCAGGGCATCGTCAAGACCCCGGTGCGCATCGGGGACGACGTGTGGATCGGCACCAAGGTGACGGTCCTGCGGGGCACCGACGTGGGGGCCGGCTCGGTCGTCGCGGCGGGCGCCGTCGCTCGAGGTGCCTACCCGACGCGGTCGATCATCGGCGGGGTCCCGGCCAAGGTCCTCAAGACCCGCTGAACGGGCCGGCGATGGTCCGGGCGTCCAGCCACGGGAAGCTGTTGTCCGTCGCTGCCTGCCGTGCCGCCTCGGCCCGCGCCGACTCCGCGCGGCCGTCCTCGATGAGCTGGGCCAGCCGGTGGAAGGCCATCCGGTGCTCCTCGGCCCGCCGCCGGGCGTAGTCGACCGCCTGGTCCCGCGTCACCATGAACGCCCAGTCGCTGCTCAGCGCGTTGAGCAGGGTGCGCAGCAGCTGGTCCAGGTCGGGCCGCCGCAGCCGCAGGCGCTCCGGGGTCTGGCGCCGCATGACGTCCAGCCAGCGGCGCTGGAGCCACTCGTTCTCGTGGGCGATCGAGGCGACCGCCGGGCCGTTCCACACCGAGAAGTCCTTGCCGGCGCCCCAGGACCCGGCCGACAGCTCCACGTCACCGCCGACGTGGCCGCCGGCCAGGGCCTTGTCCAGCGTGGTCAGGGAGACCCCGGCCGCCCGCAGGGCGCGGACCGCCCGGCCCAGGAACGCCGGGCCCTCGTGCCACCAGTGGCCGAAGAGCTCGGTGTCGTAGGCGGCGACGAGCAGCCCCGGCCGGCCCTGCTCGACGGCAACCGTGCGCAGCCGGGTGATGACCGACTCGACGAAGTGGGCGACGTCGTGGTCGAGCTGGCGCGAGGCGGCGTCGGGGGCGTAGGGGGCCTTGCCCGCCGGCGGGACGTCCGAGCCGGTGATCGCCCACAGCCGGATGCCGGTGTAGGTCTCCCGGGCGTGGAAGTCGCGGTAGGCCGCCGCCGCGGGGTAGCCGTCGCGCGAGGACCAGATGAGGTTGGTGACCGGCAGGTCGCGGGCCACCGCCACCACGTCGGTGCCGTCGACCCGCCAGCCCGCGTGCGGGTGCACGCCGCTGTCCCGGACGGTCTGCTCGTCGACGAGGAAGTGGCTCACGCCCGCGTCGGCGAACCGGTGCGCGAGTCCGGGGGCATAACCGCACTCCGGGCTCCAGATGCCCCGCCCGAGCCCGCCGTCCGGCCGCCCCATGCGCCACAGGTCGTCGCCCAGACCGGCCTGCAGCGCGACGTCGGCGACCTCGGGCAGCATCAGCGGCAGGAACGGGTGGGTCGCCGGCCCGCCGAGCAGCTCGACGACGCCGGCGTCGCGCAGCGAGCGCAGCACCGGGGAGCCGCCGTGGCGCCAGCGGGTCTCCAGCTGCTCCGACGCGTGGGTCGCGCACGCGAACTCGTATCGCGCGATGTCGCCGCGGTGCCCCTCCTGCCCGAAGCCCAGCTCGCGGCAGCGCAGCTGCCACAGGGCGGCCCAGGTGCGGGCGTCGAGCACTGCGGCGGGGTCATCGAGCTGGGCGGCCAGCACCGGGGTGACCCCGAGCGTCAGGACGTCGCGGTGCCCCTCGGCGGCGAGGGCGTCGAGCTCGGCCACGAGCGGGACGTAGCTCTCCACCCACGCCTGGTGCAGCCACTCCTCGCCGACCGGCCAGACGCCGTGGTGGCGCAGCCACGGCAGGTGCGAGTGCAGGACCAGGCAGAAGGCCCCGGGGACGGCCTCGCTCATCGGACGTGGCCCACCACGACGAGGTCGAGGCAGTCCTCCAGCCCGGTCTCCTCGAGGGTGAAGTCGGCCACGGTGACGGAGCCGACCAGGTCGGTCAGCGGCGCCGGCCAGTCCTGCGGCGCCGCCGCGAGCTGGGCGTCGACGAGCGGGCCGTGGGCGGCCTCCCAGGCCACCAGCCGCGGCGCGTGCCGGACACCGAGCACGGACTCCACCTCCACAGTCTCGCCGACCAGCCCGGCCAGCTCCAGCGCGTCGTACTCGCGCGTGTGGAACAGGTTGGCAGGTCGCTCCCGGCGGCCGAGCCCGGGGGAGAAGGTCAGCCGGTTCGGCGTCGAGACCACGACGCGGGCGCCGGGCCGACCGACCCGGGCCAGCTCGCCCAGGAGCTCGCGCGGCTTCCAGATGTGCTCGATCACCTGGAAACACACGATCAGGTCAAAACCGTTGTCCTGCAACGGTATCGCGGTCAGCGGCCCCCGCAGGAAGCTCGCCGTCCGCGAGCCGTACGTCGCGCGGGCGTGGCTCACGGCGTCGGCGTCGTAGTCCAGTCCCACGACCCGCGCGCCGGGCCACAGCCGGGCCGCCAGGTCGACGCCGTAGCCCTCGCCGGACCCGGCGTCGAGCACCCGGGACGGGGCCCGCGGCACCCAGCCCGGCAGGGCGGCATACACCGCCTCGTGCCGCCTGAACCAGTAGTTCTCCGCCGGGATGCCGGGCACCGTGCGCTCACCGGTGACGCCCAGTCCGGGTGTGCTCATGCTCACCTCTGTCATGGTCCGACCGATGCTACCGGCGGGTAACATCGTGGTGTCGGGCATCACGGGTCCGGGGCGTTCAATCCGGCTCCGCGGACTGTCAGGATGACCCGAAGCAACGAACCACGAACCTACGGAAGAGGACGGCCTGCGACCATGAACATCGTCGTCTGCGTCAAGTACGTGCCCGACGCACAGTCGGACCGCACGTTCAACGAGTCCGACAACACCACCGACCGCGTGGGTGTCGACGGCCTGCTCTCTGAGCTCGACGAGTACGCCGTCGAGGAGGCGCTGAAGCTGGCCGAGGCCGGCGAGGGTGAGGTCACCGTCCTCACCGTCGGTCCCGACCAGGCCGCCGACGCGGTCAAGAAGGCCCTGCAGATGGGCGCCGACAAGGGCGTCCACGTCAACGACAAGGCGATCCACGGCTCCGACGCCGTCGCCACGTCCCTGGTCCTCGCCGAGGCCATCAAGAAGATCGGCGCCCCCGACATCGTGCTGACCGGCATGGCCTCCACCGACGGCACCATGAGCGTCGTCCCCGCGATGCTGGCCGAGCGCCTCGGCCTGCCGCAGGTCACCTTCGCCTCGGAGCTGACCGTCGACGGCACCGCGGTGAAGATCCGCCGCGACGGCGACGCCGCCTCCGAGACCATCGAGGCCACGCTGCCCGCGCTGGTGTCGGTCACCGACCAGATCAACGAGCCGCGCTACCCCTCGTTCAAGGGGATCATGGCGGCCAAGAAGAAGCCGGTCGAGACCTGGGCGCTCGGCGACCTCGGCGTCGACGCCTCGCAGGTCGGCCTCGAGGCCGCCTGGACCAAGGTCGAGTCCTTCCAGCAGCGCCCGCCGCGCCAGCAGGGCCAGATCGTCACCGACGAGGGTGACGGCGGCACGAAGCTGGCCGAGTTCCTGGCCGCGCAGAAGTTCATCTGACCGGACCATTCTTCAGAAGGGAAACGACTACTCATGGCTGAAGTTCTCGTCCTGGTCGACCACGTCGACGGCGCGGTGCGCAAGACGACCTCCGAGCTGCTGACCATCGCCCGCCGTCTCGGCGAGCCCTCCGCCGTCTTCGTCGGCACCGGCTTCGATGCCGCGAAGGAGGCCCTGGCCCAGTACGGCGCCGAGAAGGTCTACCGCATCGAGTCCGCCGACGTCACCGACTACCTCGTGGCCCCCAAGGCCGAGGCGCTGGCCCAGCTCGTCGCCTCCGCCTCCCCGGCCGCGGTGCTCATCCCCTCCAACGCCGAGGGCAAGGAGATCGCCGCGCGCCTGGCCATCAAGACCGAGTCCGGCCTGATCACCGACGCCGTCGACGTGCAGGCCGGTGAGGGCGGCGGCGTCACCACGACGCAGTCCGTCTTCGCGGGTTCCTACACCGTCAAGGCGACCGTCACCAAGGGCACGCCGATCATCGCCGTGAAGCCGAACTCCGCTGCGCCGGAGGCGGTTTCGGGTGCGGCGGCCGATGAGGTCGTCGACGTCACGGTCTCCGACGCGGCCAAGACCGCGAAGATCACCGACCGCCAGCCCAAGGCCGCGACCGGCCGCCCCGAGCTGACCGAGGCCGCCATCGTGGTCTCCGGTGGCCGCGGCACCGGTGGCGACTTCTCCAAGGTCGAGGACTTCGCCGACAGCCTCGGTGCCGCCGTCGGCGCCTCGCGCGCCGCCGTCGACGCCGGCTGGTACCCGCACACCAACCAGGTCGGTCAGACCGGCAAGCAGGTCTCGCCGCAGCTCTACGTCGCGGCGGGCATCTCCGGTGCCATCCAGCACCGCGCCGGCATGCAGACGTCCAAGACGATCGTCGCGATCAACAAGGACGAGGAGGCGCCGATCTTCGAGCTCGTCGACTTCGGCGTCGTCGGTGACCTGTTCACCGTGCTGCCGCAGGCGACCGAGGCGGTCAAGGCCGCCAAGGGCTGAGCCGCAACGCCTTTCGGCGCCCGGTCCGCGACGTAGGTCGCGGGCCGGGCGCCGTGCTGTGCGCGGGCCCGCCCCCGCGAGCCGGCCACCCGGCATACAGCGTGTGGGAGGGCAGTTGCCGCGACGCGCCGTTTCGGTAGGGTGCGGGCGCACTCGCACAGCACACTCACAGGGGGAACGCGTGCCTGAGACCCGACGCTCGTCGGTGGTCGTCCTGGGCCTGACCGCGGCGCTGGCCACGACGCTCAGCGGCTGCAGCAGCGAGCCCGACTACCGGGCCGTGTGTGTCGACCCGGCGCAGAAGCGGCTGCCGGACTACGACTGCAGCAGCAGTCACTACAGCACGGGGCACTGGTACTACTACCCGCGCGGCAGCCGCGCCGCGGGCATCGGCAGCTTCGTGCGCGGGGGCAGCTTCAGCGCGCCGTCGCACGGGTCCGTCGCCAAGGGCGGCTTCAGCTCCCACGGTGGGGTCATGCGTGGCGGCTTCGGCAGCCACTTCAGCGGCAGCCACGGCGGCTGATGCGCCGGCTCAGGACCGACCGCCGCGCGGGGTGGCGCCAGACCGTCGAGCAGCAGGGCCTGGTCTACCCGGTCACCGAGCTGGCCGACGGCAGCGAGCTGCCGTACTGGGACGAGTCGGCCTACTACTCACTCACGCTCTCCGAGGTCGAGTACCTCGAGGAGGTCACCGAGCGGCTGCACGGGATGTGCCTGGAGGCCGCCCGGTTCCTGGCCACCGGCGCGATGGGCTCACTCGGCCTGCCCGAGGGCTCCCTCGAGACCGCGAAGGCCTCGCTGGAGGCCGCGCCGGTCAGCATCTACGGCCGCTTCGACCTGCACTGGGGCGGCTCCGGGCACGCCCGGCTGCTGGAGTACAACGCCGACACCCCGACCGGGCTCGTCGAGTCGGCCGTGGCGCAGTGGTTCTGGCTGCAGGACGTCTTCCCCGAGCGCGACCAGTGGAACTCCCTGCACGACCGCCTCGTCATGGCCTGGCGCCAGGCGGCACCCCGGCTCGGCGCCGGCCCGCTGTACTTCGCCCACCACGAGCGTGAGGTCAGCGGCGAGGAGTGGATGACGGTCACCTACCTGCGCGACACCGCCGAGCAGGCGGGGCTGGCGACGCGGGCGATCACCGTCGGTGACATCGGCTGGGACCTGGGCCGCGAGGCGTTCGTCGACCTCCAGGGCGAGCCGATCGGCGCCTGCTTCAAGCTCTACCCCTGGGAGAGCATGCTGGCCGAGCCGTTCGGCCGCTACGCCGCGCCGGTGCACGGGCCGACGACCTGGGTCGAGCCGCTGTGGAAGGTGCTGCTGTCCAACAAGGCGCTGCTCGCGGCGCTCTGGCACCTCTACCCCAACGACCCCAACCTGCTGCCGGCCTACCTCGACGGGCCCGGCCCACTCCGCGAGTGGGTGGCCAAGCCGCTGCACGGCCGCGAGGGCGACTCGATCCGCATCCACGCCGAGGGGATCGAGCACCAGCAGAAGGGCGACTACGGCGCCGAGGGCTTCTGCTACCAGCAGTGGGCCCCGCTGCCGGAGTTCGACGGCAACAAGATGGTGCTCGGCAGCTGGGTCGTCGACGGGCAGGCCGCCGGCCTGGGCATCCGCGAGAGCGACGGCTGGATCACCGACTACTACTCCCGGTTCGTCCCCCACGTCATCGCCTCGCCCAAGCCCTCGGACGCGCAGGTCGCCGCCTGGCTGGCCGAGGGGCAGGACGGCTCGGCGCCGGCGCCGGCGAGCACCCCGCAGGACCGCCCGGCGGCCACCCCGCAGGACACCCCGGCACCGGCCGGCCCGCGCCCGGCGGACCGCCGCACAGACCCCCTGGCGGCCGACCCGCTGGCCGCGCCCGACATCCGCCCCGACAGCACGACCGAAGGGACCTTCTCCTGATGCTCTCCAGCCTCCTGTACGGCACGGCATACAGCCTCCTGGGCATCGTGATGCTCGCGGCGGGCTTCTTCGCCCTCGACCTGCTCACCCCCGGCCGCCTCGGCGACCAGATCTGGAAGCAGCGCTCGACCAACGCCGCGGTCGTGCTCGCGTCGGGCTTCATCGGCCTGGGCGCGATCGAGTTCACCGCGATCTGGAGCAACGCCGAGAGCGGCTTCGGCCCGGCGCTGCTGTGGACCGTCGCCTTCGGGCTGCTCGGGATCGCGCTGCAGGTCGTCAGCTTCCTGGTTCTCGACCTGATCACCCCGGGCAAGCTCGGCGACGTGGTCGTGGAGCCGGCCTTCCACCCGGCGGCCGTGGTCACCGCCGCCTCGCAGCTGGCCGTGAGCGCGATCATCGTCGCCGCGATCGCCTGACCGAGAGCGACCAAGCCGACCTCGGCGGGGCAGCGGCGAGCCCGCGCGGGCGAGGCCCTCGTGCATCCGCCGTAGACTTTGCGGGTGCGTGACTCCTTTGCCTACCTCGACCATGCGGCCACGACGCCGATGCTGCCCGAGGCGATCGAGGCGATGAGCGCGCAGATGGCCGTGGTCGGCAACGCCTCCTCGCTGCACACCTCCGGCCGCCAGGCCCGCCGGGTCGTGGAGGAGTCGCGCGAGACGATCGCCAAGGCCCTCGGCGCCCGCCCCTCGGAGGTGCTGTTCACCTCCGGCGGCACCGAGTCGGACAACCTCGCCCTCAAGGGCACCTTCTGGGCCCGCCGGGACGCCGACCCGCGCCGGGTCCGCCTGCTCGTCAGCGCCGTGGAGCACCACGCGGTCCTGGACTGCGTCGACTTCCTCGTCGCCCACGAGGGCGCCAAGGTCACCTGGCTGGAGGTCGACGCGCTCGGCCGGGTCCGGCCCGAGACCGTGCAGGCCGCGATCGAGGCCGACCCCGAGTCGGTCGCGCTCGTCAGCGTCATGTGGGCCAACAACGAGGTGGGCACCGTGCAGCCGGTGGCCGAGATCGTCAGGATCGCCCACGCCGCCGGTGTCCCGGTCCACACCGACGCGGTCCAGGCCGTCGGCCAGGTGCCGGTGGACTTCGCCGGCAGCGGGGTGGACCTCATGACGATCACCGGGCACAAGGTCGGCGGCCCCCACGGGGTGGGCGCGCTCCTCGCGCGCCGCGACGCCCGGCTCGTGCCGCTGACCCACGGCGGCGGGCAGGAGCGCCAGGTGCGCAGCGGCACCCTCGACGCGCCGGCGATCCGCGGCTTCGCGGTGGCGGTCGAGGCGGCGAGGAGCCGGCTGGGGCAGGAGGCTCCCCGCCTGGTCGGCCTGCGCGACGAGCTGGTGCGCGGGGCGCTGGCCGCCGGCTACGACATCACCGTGAGCGGCGACTGGGAGGCCGGCGACGGCACCCGCCGGCTGCCCGGCAACGCCCACCTGCTGGTGCCCGGCTGCGACGGCGACTCCCTGCTGTACCTGCTCGACGCCGCCGGGGTGGAGTGCTCCACGGGTTCGGCCTGCCAGGCCGGCGTGCCGCAGCCCAGCCACGTGCTGCTGGCCATGGGCGTCTCGGAGCAGGACGCCCGCGGGGCCCTGCGGCTGACGCTGGGCCACACCTCCTCCGAGGCCGACGTCCGGGCCTTCCTCGACGCGCTGCCCGCGGCCGTCGAGCGCGCACGCCGGGCGCAGGTGGCGACCTCCTCGAGGCGGCCGGCCTGATGCGTGTCGTCGCGGCGATGAGCGGCGGCGTCGACTCTGCGGTCGCCGCCGCCCGCATGCTCGACGCCGGGCACGACGTGGTCGGCGTCCACCTCGCGCTGTCCCAGAGCGCGGCCACGCTGCGTGAGAGCGCCCGCGGCTGCTGCACGATCGAGGACGCCGGCGACGCCCGGCGGGTGGCCGACATGCTCGGCATCCCCTTCTACGTCTGGGACATGGCCGCGCGGTTCAAGGACGACGTGGTCGAGGACTTCGTCGCCGAGTACTCCGCCGGTCGCACGCCCAACCCGTGCCTGCGCTGCAACGAGAAGATCAAGTTCGCCGCCCTGCTCGACAAGGCGCTGGCGCTGGGCTTCGACGCGGTCGCGACCGGCCACTACGCGCAGGTGGTCGAGCGCGAGGACGGCACCCGCGAGCTGCACCGTGCCGTCGACATGGCCAAGGACCAGTCCTACGTCCTCGGCGTGCTGACCGAGGACCAGCTCGCCCGTTCCTTCTTCCCCCTCGGCGACACGGCCAAGCCGCAGATCCGCCAGGAGGCAGCCGACCGCGGCTTCTACGTCGCGAAGAAGCCGGACAGCCACGACATCTGCTTCATCGCCGACGGCGACACGAAGAAGTGGCTCACCCAGCGGCTGGGGGAGCAGCCCGGCGACATCGTCGACACCGACGGCCAGGTGGTCGGGCAGCACCAGGGCGCCTACGCCTACACCGTGGGCCAGCGCCGGGGCCTGGCCCTCGGGCGGCCGGCGGCGGACGGGCAGCCCCGCTACGTCGTCGAGGTGCAGACGCGGACCAACACGGTGGTCGTCGGGACCGCCGACCTCCTGGGCGTCGACGCCCTCGTCGGCGACCACGCCCGCTGGTGCGGCCCGGCCCCCACGGGCGTCGTGTCGGTCGGCGCGCAGGTCCGCGCCCACGGCGAGGAGGTGCCGGCCACCGCGTGGGCGGAGGGCGAGCAGGTGCACGTGCGGCTCGGGCGCCGCCTCCGCGGCGTCGCCCCCGGCCAGTCCGTGGTCCTGTATGACGGCACCCGGGTCGTCGGGTCCGCCACCATCAGCGCCGCCTCGCTCGCGCGCTGACGCCGCCCCCGACCCGGGGGTGGCCGCCGCCTCCCGGCGCCTGCGGCAGGGCGCCGCGGAGCGGGCCGACCGGGCCGATCCGGCCAACCTCCACCGGGATCCGGCCGCCTGTCCGGATCGGTGCCGGGCCTGTCCGACCCGGCCGTTAGGCTCCGCGCGTGAGCAGAGCGAGCGGCATCGGGTCCTGGCCGGGCACGTCCATCCGGGACGCGTTGGCGGTGGTCCGCGACCTGCTCGCCGACGGGCACCTGCCCTACCTGCCGGAGCTGCCCGGGCGCGGTCCGGGGGCCGACATGATCGGCCGCGCCGCCGGCCTGCTCGTCGACCTGCACGTCGACCTCCAGCCTGCCGGCTGGCGCCTGGTCGACCGGCCCGGCCGTGACGCCTCGCGCACGGGCGCGCTGCTGCGCGAGGACCTCGACGAGCTGGCCGAGGCCTTCGACGGCTACGAGGGCGAGCTCAAGGTCCAGGTCGCCGGCCCGTGGACCCTGGCCTCCTCGGTCTGGCTGCCGCGGGGCGAGCGGGCGGTCGTCGACGAGGGCGCCTGCCGTGACCTCGTGGGCTCGCTCGCGGAGGGTGTGCGCCAGCACCTCGCGACGCTCGAGCGGCTGGTGCCCAAGCCGTCGTTCGTCCTGCAGGTCGACGAGCCCGGCCTGCCCTCGGTCCTGGCCGGGTCGCTGCCCACCGCCTCGGGCTTCGGGCGGCTGCGCGCTATCGACCCGCAGGTGGTCGCCGCCGGGCTGCGTGACGTCCTGGCCGCGGCGGGCGAGCGGCCCACCGCCGTGCACTGCTGCGCGCCCTCGGTGCCGCTGCCGCTGCTGCGCTCGAGCGGGGCGCGGGCCGTCTCCCTCGACACCTCGCTGGTGCGCGCGGCCGGGTGGGAGTCGATCGCGGCCACGGTCGAGTCCGACGTCGCCCTCTGGGCCGGGGTGGTGCCGACCGACGGGGAGTCGCTCCGGGCCACCGAGCTGGCGAACGCGCTGGTCACGGGCTGGCGCGGCGTGGGGCTGCCCCTGTCCGGGCTGGCCGACGTCATCGTCACCCCCGCCTGCGGGCTGGCCGGACTCACACCGCAGGGGGCCCGCAACGTTCAACGGGCAGCCGTGCACATCGCGCAGGAGCTGACCGAGAGATCCGGGGGCTGAGGAGCACCATGACCGCAATGACCCGACCGCTGCCGGGGCCGGCCGCGCCCGTCGCCGGCCCGACCACCCGGGTTCCCTGGCAGGCCAAGTTCGTCGCCCTGGCCTTCATCTGGGGATCGAGCTTCCTGTTCATGAAGATCGGGCTGCGCTCCCTCGCGCCGTTGCAGATCTCCGGGTTCCGCATCCTCAGCGGCGCCGCCGTCCTCACCGTCCTGCTCCTGGTGACCCGGGGCCGGCTGCCGCGCGGACGGCATACCTGGGCGCACCTGGTCGTCTCGGCCTTCTTCCTGTGCACGCTGCCGTTCAGCCTGTTCGCGCTGGGGGAGGAGCGGGTCAGCTCGGCGCTGGCCGGCATCGGCAACGCGACCACCCCGATCGCCACGGTGCTCTTCGCCCTGCTCCTGCTGCCCTCGGACCGGATGGCGCTGGGCAAGGTGCTCGGCGTGCTGTCCGGCTTCCTCGGCGTGCTGGTGATCATGCAGCCGTGGCAGGCCGCCGGCCGGCCCGACCTCCTCGGCTTCGGGATGACCCTGATCGCGGGGGCGTCCTACGGCATCGGCTGGACCTACAACCGGCGCTTCCTGGCCAAGGCCGACCTCGGCGGGCTGGCCCAGCCGACCGCCCAGCTGCTCATCGCCTCCGGGCAGATGGTGCTCGTGCTGCTCGTCTGGTGGCTGATGAACCGTGGGCACCTCGCGGCGCCGTGGTCGCTGCACTCGGCCCCGTCGGTGGCGGTCGGCCCGCTGCTGGCCGTCAGCGCACTGGGCGTGGTGGGCACCGGCATCGCCTACTCGTTCCACTTCGACGTGGTCCGCGCCGCAGGGCCGACGGTCGGCTCGACGGTGACCTACCTGATCCCGGTGGTCTCCGTCGCGCTCGGCGTCCTGCTGCTGCACGAGCACCTTCAGTGGCCGCAGGCGCTCGGCGCCGCGATCGTGCTCTCGGCCGCGGTGCTCATCCAGCGCCCGGTGCGCAAGCCTCCGGTCACCGCCGCGACCTGAGCCGGAGGGCGCACGGGGCACCACGTCGGGGAGGCGCCGTCCGGGTCCTGCGGGCCGCCGCCACGGTGGTCGGGGTCGGTCGCCGGCGCCGGTCAGTCGCCGGTGCCGGCGCCAGGCTTCTGGGTGATCAGCTGGATGAGGTTGCCGCACGTGTCGTCGAGGACCGCCACGACAGCCGGCCCGATGTCGGTGGGCGGCTGGGTGAAGGTGACCCCCAGCCCGACGAGGCGCTCGTACTCGGCGGTGACGTCGTCGACGGCGAACTGGGCCGAGGGGATCCCGTCCCTGGCGAGGGCCTCCCGGTAGGGGCCGACGGCAGGGTGCTCGGAGGGCTCCAGCAGGAGCTCCGGTCCGTCCCGGTCCTCCGGGGAGACCACGGTGAGCCAGGCGTTGTCTCCGAGGGGGATGTCGTGGTGGACCGTGAACCCGAGGACGTCCGTGTAGAACTCGCGGGCGGCTCGCTGGTCGTCGACGTAGACGCTGGTGAGGCGGATCTTCATCAGGTGTCCTCCCATCGCTCCGGCAGTCGCCACCGGTGGGCGATGACTGCGAGGGGCTCGGCGTTGAACTGGTGGAGCGTGGTCCTGCCGTGTCGCACGGTCGCACGAACGCTGGTCAGAGGTCGAGGCGGTAGGCCAGCAGGTCCACTCCGGGCACCGGCGACCAGTCGCGCTCGGGGGTCCGGGTGAAGCCGAGCCGCTCGTAGATGCGGTGCGCCGACGTCATGCCGGGCTGGGTCGACAGGACCATCGCCGTGGCCCCGGCCAGCCGCGCCTCCTCCAGGCAGGCCCGCACCAGCGCCTCGCCGACGCCCCGGCCCCGGGCGCGGTCCGAGACCGCCAGCATCCGGAACTCCGCCTCGCCCTCCCGGGACAGCTCGGCCATCGGGCTGCCCGCGTGCGCGAAGGTCACGGTGCCCACGGGCTGGTCGTCCTCGTCCACCGCGACGAGCAGCACCGCGTCGCGGGCCCGGCCGCCGGCGTCGGCCAGGTGCAGGGTGTAGTCGGCGTCGGCGGGGATGTGCCCGCCGTCGACGTAGGCCCGGACGGTCAGGGCGCCGACGGCGTCGTGGTCGCGGGGCTCGGCGGCGCGGACGGTGTAGGTGGACACCCCGCCATTGTGCTCACGCACGCGTCCGCCGGCCCGGCCGGTCAGCCTCCGGCTGTCGGTGCGGTGCGGCAGGATGTGGCTTGTGACCGACCTGCCCACCGACGTGCCCGACGACGCCCGCCACGAGTGGACCGCGCTCGCCGAGGAGGTGCGCGGGCACCAGTTCGCCTACTACGTGCGTGACGCCCCCACCGTCAGCGACGGGGAGTACGACGCGCTGATGAGGCGTCTCGAGCAGCTCGAGGAGGAGTTCCCCGAGCTGCGCACCCCCGACAGCCCCACCCAGCAGGTCGGCGGCACCTTCTCCACCGAGTTCACCGCGGTCGACCACCTCGAGCGCATGATGAGCCTGGACAACGCCTTCAGCACCGAGGAGCTCGCCGCGTGGGCGGCGCGGGTCGACCGCGACGCCGGCGGCACGGCATACCACCTGCTGTGCGAGCTCAAGATCGACGGCCTGGCGATCAACCTCCTGTATGAAGGGGGGCGCCTCGTGCGCGCCGCGACCCGCGGCGACGGGCGCACCGGGGAGGACGTCACCCACAACGTGCGCACCATCGAGGGCGTCCCGCACGTGCTGGCCGGTGACGGGCACCCCGAGCGGATGGAGGTGCGCGGGGAGGTGTTCTTCCCCGTCGCCGCGTTCGAGGAGCTCAACGCCGGGCTGGTCGAGGCCGGCAAGCCGCCGTTCGCCAACCCGCGCAACGCCGCAGCCGGGTCGCTGCGGCAGAAGGACCCCAAGGTCACCGCGTCGCGGCCGCTTCGGATGCTCGTGCACGGCATCGGCGCCCGCGACGGCTTCGAGATCGAGCGGCAGTCCGACGCCTACGCCCTCCTGCGCGAGTGGGGCCTGCCGGTGTCGCAGCGCTACAAGGTCGTCGACGGCCTGACGGCGGTGCAGGACTACATCGACTACTACGGCGAGCACCGGCACTCCGTCGAGCACGAGCTCGACGGCATCGTCATCAAGGTCGACGAGGTCGGCGTGCAGCGCCGGCTCGGGTCGACCAGCCGGGCACCGCGCTGGGCCATCGCGTTCAAGTACCCGCCCGAGGAGGTCAACACCAAGCTCCTCGACATCCGGGTCAACGTCGGGCGCACCGGCCGGGTCACCCCGTTCGGCGTGATGACCCCGGTCAAGGTCAGCGGCTCCACCGTCGAGATGGCCACGCTGCACAACGCCTTCGAGGTCAAGCGCAAGGGCGTGCTCATCGGCGACACGGTCGTGCTGCGCAAGGCCGGCGACGTCATCCCCGAGATCGTCGGCCCGGTGGTCGACCTGCGCGACGGCACCGAGCGTGAGTTCGTCATGCCGACGCACTGCCCCGAGTGCGGCACCGAGCTCGCCCCGCAGAAGGAGGGCGACAAGGACATCCGCTGCCCCAACAGCCAGTTCTGCCCGGCGCAGCTGCGCGAGCGGGTGTTCGGCATGGCCGGCCGCGGCGCGTTCGACATCGAGGCCCTCGGCTGGGAGGGCGCCATCGCCCTGCTCGAGGCCAAGGTCATCGCCGACGAGGGCGACCTCTTCTCCCTGACCGAGGACGACATCGCCAAGGTCCCGCTCTACACCCGTGCAGCGAAGAAGGGTGAGGTCGAGGGCGACCCCGAAGGCGCGCGGGTCCTGTCGGCCAACGGCTCCCGTCTCGTGGCCAACCTCGAGGCCGCCAAGGCCCAGCCGCTGTGGCGGGTCCTCGTCGCGCTGTCGATCCGCCACGTCGGGCCGACCGCCGCCCGTGCGCTGGCCGGGCACTTCGGCTCCCTGGAGGCGATCCGCGCGGCCGGCCTGGAGGAGCTCGCCGGGGTCGAGGGCGTCGGCCCGGTCATCGCCGAGGCCGTCACCGAGTGGTTCACCGTCGACTGGCACGTCGCCATCGTCGACAAGTGGGCCCGGGCCGGCGTGCGCATGGCCGACGAGGTCGACGAGTCGACCCCCAGGACCCTGCTCGGCAAGACGGTGGTCGTCACCGGCTCGCTCGACGGGTTCTCCCGCGACGAGGCCAAGGAGGCGATCCTGTCCCGCGGCGGCAAGGCGGCCGGGTCGGTGTCGAAGAAGACCGACTACGTCGTCGTCGGCGAGAACGCCGGCTCCAAGGCCGACAAGGCGCAGGAGCTCGGGCTGACGATCCTCGACGAGGCCGGCTTCCGCCGGCTGCTGGAGACCGGCAGCCCCGACTGACGTCCTCGCTCGCCGGCTGACCGACGCCGGGACGGCGCGGCGCCCCTGGGTGCGCCGCGCCCGGTGGCGACCGGCCGGCATACCGGCGTGTCCGCGCACCAAGCACCCCGCGAGTGGGGCAGGCCAGCCCCCTAGACTGACGCCCATGTCCGCTCTCACCCGCGACGAGGTCGCCCATCTGGCCATGCTCGCGCGCATCAACCTCAGCGACGCCGAGCTCGACAAGATGGCCGGCGAGCTGGCGGTCATCCTCGACTCGGTCGCCCGCGTGGGCGAGGTTGCTGCCGACGACATCCCGCCGACGTCCCACCCCCTGCCGCTGACCAACGTCACGCGGCGGGACGAGGTGCGCCCGAGCCTGGGCGCCGACGTGGCCCTCGCCGGCGCGCCCGCCGCGGAGCAGCAGCGCTTCTCCGTGCCGCGCATCCTCGACGAGGACTGACGCGCCGGCGGCCGCACCCGCAGCGCCGCCACCGAACGAGCCCGCCAGACACCTCCTGACCGAAGGTTCCCCGTGACTTCCGACATCACCCGCGCGAGCGCCGCCGAGCTGGCGGACGCGCTCACCCGCAAGGACATCAGTGCGGTCGAGGCCACCCAGGCCCACCTCGACCGGATCGCCGCCGTCGACGGCGACGTCCACGCGTTCCTGCACGTCGACACCGAGGGCGCGCTCGCGTCCGCCCGCGACATCGACCAGCGCCGCGCCGCGGGGGAGGACCTGCACGTCCTCGCCGGTGTGCCGATCGCGGTCAAGGACGTCATGGCCACCAAGGGCCTGCCGACCACGGCCGGTTCGAAGATCCTCGAGGGCTGGATCCCGCCCTACGACGCCACGCTGGTCAGCAAGATCAAGGCCGTCGGCATGCCGATCCTGGGCAAGACCAACATGGACGAGTTCGCGATGGGCTCTTCCACCGAGCACTCGGCCTACGGCCCCTCGCGCAACCCGTGGGACCTCGAGCGGATCCCCGGCGGCTCCGGCGGTGGCTCCTCCGCGGCGGTCGCGGCCTTCGAGGCCCCGCTCGCGATCGGCACCGACACCGGTGGCTCGATCCGCCAGCCCGCGGCCGTCACCGGCACCGTCGGCACCAAGCCGACCTACGGCGGCGTCTCCCGCTACGGCCTCATCGCCTTGGCCAGCAGCCTCGACCAGGCCGGCCCGTGCACCCGCACCGTGCTCGACGCGGCGCTGCTGCACTCGGTCATCGGCGGCCACGACCCGATGGACTCCACCTCGATCGACGCCCCGGTCCCGCCGGTGCTGGAGGCCGCGCGCCGCGCCGACGTCAAGGGCATGCGCATCGGCGTCGTCAAGGAGCTCGGCGGCGAGGGCTACCAGGCCGGCGTGCGCCAGCGCTTCGAGGAGTCCGTGCAGCTGCTCGTCGACGCCGGGGCCGAGGTCGTCGAGGTCTCCTGCCCGCACTTCGAGTACGCCCTCGCGGCCTACTACCTGATCCTGCCGAGCGAGGCGTCCTCGAACCTGGCCAAGTTCGACGCGATGCGTTACGGCCTGCGGGTCCTGCCCGAGGGCATCGACGACCCCAGCGCCGAGCAGGTCATGGCCGCCACCCGTGAGGCCGGCTTCGGCGACGAGGTCAAGCGCCGCATCATCCTGGGCACCTACGCCCTCTCCAGCGGCTACTACGACGCCTACTACGGCCAGGCGCAGAAGGTCCGCACCCTGATCTCGCGCGACTTCGCCGCCGCGTTCGAGCAGGCCGACGTGCTCGTCTCGCCGACCGCGCCGACCACGGCGTTCAAGATCGGGGAGAAGCTCGAGGACCCTATGGCCATGTACCTCAACGACATCGCCACCATCCCGGCCAACCTGGCCGGCGTGCCCGGCATGTCCCTGCCCAGCGGCCTCGCCCCCGAGGACGGCCTGCCCACCGGCATCCAGATCCTCGCCCCCGCCACCAAGGACGAGCGCCTGTATGGCGTCGGCGCGGCTCTCGAGGGCATGCTCTCCGACCGCTGGGGCGGGCACCTGCTCGCGCAGGCCCCCGACCTGGCCGACCTGACCTCCGCTGTCGCCAAGGAGGCGCGCGCATGAGCACCACCACCGCCGAGCCGGTTCTGTCCTACGACGAGGCGCTGGGCTCCTTCGACCCGGTGATGGGCCTCGAGGTCCACGTCGAGCTCAACACCGCGACCAAGATGTTCTGCGGCTGCGCCACGGAGTTCGGCGCCGAGCCCAACTCCCAGGTCTGCCCCGTCTGCCTCGGCCTGCCCGGCGCCCTGCCGGTCGTCAACGACACGGCCGTGGAGTCGGCGATCCGCATCGGCCTGGCGCTGAACTGCGAGATCGCGGAGTGGTGCCGGTTCGCCCGGAAGAACTACTTCTACCCGGACATGCCGAAGAACTTCCAGACCTCGCAGTACGACGAGCCGATCGCGTTCAACGGCTACCTCGACGTGGAGCTCGAGGACGGCACGACCTACCGCGTGGAGATCGAGCGCGCCCACATGGAGGAGGACACCGGCAAGTCGCTGCACGTCGGTGGCGCCACCGGGCGCATCCACGGTGCGGAGTACTCGCTGGTCGACTACAACCGCGCCGGCATCCCGCTGATCGAGATCGTGACCAAGCCGCTGGTCGGCGCGGGGAAGCGGGCGCCCGAGGTGGCCCGCGCCTACGTCGCCACCCTGCGTGACCTGCTGCGCGCCCTGCACGTCAGCGACGTGCGCATGGAGCAGGGCTCGCTGCGCTGCGACGCCAACGTCTCGCTGCGCGCCCGGGCCGAGGACCAGCAGGCCGTGCCGTTCGGCACCCGCACCGAGACCAAGAACGTCAACTCGCTGCGCTCGGTCGAGCGTGCGGTGCGCTACGAGATCACCCGCCAGGCCGCGATCCTGACCGACGGCGGCTCGATCACCCAGGAGACCCGGCACTGGCACGAGGACACCGGGGTCACCACCTCGGGCCGCGTGAAGTCCGACGCCGAGGACTACCGCTACTTCCCCGAGCCCGACCTGGTGCCGGTCGCCCCGACCCGGGAGCGGGTCGAGGAGCTGCGCGAGACCCTGCCCGAGCCGCCGGCCCAGCGCCGTCGCCGGCTGCAGGGGGACTGGGGCTTCTCCGACCTGGAGATGCGCGACGTCGTCAACGCCGGAGCGGTGGAGCTCATCGAGGAGACCGTCGAGGCCGGTGCGTCGCCGTCGGGTGCCCGCAAGTGGTGGTCCGGTGAGCTGGCCCGCCGCGCGAACGCCGAGGGCCGCGACGTGGCCGACTTCGGCGTGACGCCGGCGCACATCGCCGAGCTCGACGGGCTCGTGGCCTCCGGCCGGCTCAACGACTCGATGGCGCGTCAGGTCCTCGAGGGCGTCATCGCCGGCGAGGGCGCCCCGACCGAGGTGGCCGACGCCCGCGGACTGCAGCTCGTCAGTGACGACGGCGCGCTCGGCGCGGCCGTCGACAAGGTCATCGAGGCCAACCCGGACGTGGCCGCCAAGATCCGCGACGGCAAGGTCCAGGCCGCCGGTGCGCTCATTGGCCAGGTCATGAAGGAGATGAAGGGCCAGGCCGATGCCGCCAAGGTCCGCACGCTGATCCTGGAGAAGCTCGGGGTCTCCTGATCGTTTCCGGCGACCCTCTGGGTCGTCGGCTGGGACAGTGGCTCTTGGGCCTGCTCGCAAGCTCCCTTGATGGCCCGGCGAGCCACTGTCCCAGCCTCCTCAGGCCTGCTCGCAAGCTCCCTTGATGGCCCGGCGAGCCACTGTCCCAGCCTCCTCAGGCCTTGAATCGCAGGCTCCCTTGATGGCCCGGCGAGCCACTGTCCCAGCCTCCTCAGGCCTTGAATCGCAGGCTCCCTTGATGGCCCGGCGAGCCACTGTCCCAGCCTCCTCAGGCCTTGCTCGCAGGGTCCCGCGACGACCCAGCGGACGACCTGCCTTGACGTTTCCTTGCCCGCGCGCTCCTCGATCGGCCGCCCCTCCTCCCGTCGGTAGGGTCGGGCCATGGCTGACCTGGGGGACGTCTCGTGGCCGCCTTCCCCGATCCGGACGGAGCGGCTCGTGCTGCGCGAGTCCGAGGCCCGGGACCGTGCGGCGACCATCGAGCTGTTCGCCTCACCGGAGGTGGGTGCCTACGTCGGTGGCGCCCGACCGCATGACGAGCTCGAGCGGGCGGTGCCCGAGGTGCCCGGACGGCGCCCAGGCCTCTTCGTGGTCGAGCTCGACGGGGCGATGATCGGCACCATCGAGCTCAACCAGCGTGACGCGGAGCAGCGCAGCCCGGCCCGTCCGGACGTGGGGGAGACCGCCGAGCTCGGCTACCTGTTCCTGCCGGAGGCGTGGGGGCACGGCTACGCCGCCGAGGGGTGCGCCGCGGCTCTCGACTGGTTCGCCGACGCGCGGCCCGGTGAGTCGGTGGTGCTCGCCACCCAGACCGCCAACGACCGCTCGATGCGCCTCGCCGCGAAGCTGGGGTTCACCGAGGTGTCGCGGTTCGAGGCGTGGGGTGCCGAGCAGTGGTTCGGCAGGTGGTCCCCGGTCACGGCGACCGGGTGAGGTCCCGCGTCCGGTGGGCGGGCAACGGCCGGGCCACCTAGAGTCCGACCATGGGGGAACCGGGCATCAGCGAGCGCGACCGTCTGCAGTACTTCCTCGACCAGCAGCGCGGCGCCGTGCTGGCGATCATCGAGGGCCTGGACGAGACCCAGCTGCACACGCCGGTGCTGCCGTCGGGCTGGACGCCGATCGGGCTGGTCCTGCACCTGGCGGGTGCCGAGTCCTTGTGGTTCCAGCGAGTCGCCCTCGGGACGTCGCCCCAGGTCACGTGGGACGACGGCATCGACGACCCGCCCTATGACCCCGAGGGCCCGCTCACGACCGGCCACGCCAGCGCTGCGGTGATCGAGCACTACCGGCGGCAGTGCCGCATCTCCAACGAGGTCCTGCACTCCCGCGACCTCGACGCGCCACTGCCCGGCGACCCGGGGCTGTACTGGCCCGGCGAGCCCATCACCGACCTGCGCTGGGTGGCCCTGCACCTGGTCGAGGAGACCGCGCGCCACGCCGGGCACCTGGACGCGGCTCGTGAGCTCCTCGACGGCGTCACCGGGCGCGGTCCCCGCTAGCCGGAGTGCACAAGGCAGCGCACCGCCCCTACCGGAGGGCCTGGCGGTACCAGTCGGTGGGCAGGATGACGATCCTGTCGTCGCCGGGACGGGGGCTGCCGCGGAAGGTGTTGCTCGTGACCAGCCACAGCCGCCCGTCCGGCGCGGACACCACGGTGCGCAGCCGGCCGTAGGTGCGGTAGAGCAGCCGTCGCGGCTGACCGACGGACGTGCCCCCGTCCAGCGGCACCCGCCACAGGCACTCCCCGCGCAGGGCCGCGAGGTAGGCCGCCCCGTCGGCCCCGATCGCCAGCCCGCTCGGCGAGGCGTCGTCGGTCGGCCACTCCACCAGCGGGTCGACGAACCCGGCGCGGTGCCCGATGCCCTCCACCTCCGGCCAGCCGTAGTTGGCGCCGGGGCGGATCAGGTTGAGCTCGTCCCACGTGTCCTGGCCGAACTCGCTGGCGTACATCAGGCCGTGCGGGTCCCACGCGATGCCCTGCACGTTGCGGTGCCCGAGCGACCAGACCCGCGAGCCCGGGAACGGGTTGCCCGGTGCCGGCTGCCCGTCGGCCGTCACGCGCAGGATCTTGCCGCCCAGCGAGCCCTTGTCCTGGGCGTTCGGCCGGATCCCGGCGTCGCCCGTCGTGACGTAGAGGTAGCCGTCCGGGCCGAACGCCAGGCGCCCACCGTTGTGGTTGCCGGCCTTGGAGATGCCCGAGATGATCACCGGTCCCGGGCGAAGAACGTTGTCCTGCAAGGACATCCGCATGACCCGGTTGTCCCCGGCGGCGGTGAGGTAGACGAAGACCTGGTGGTCCGAGGCGAAGTGGGGCGACAGCGCGATACCGAGCAGGCCACCCTCCCCACCCGGCACGACCCCGGGGACCCGCCCCAAGGTGCGTGGCGGCGCACCCGGTCGCACCAGCAGCACCCGGGCCGTATCGCGCTCGGTCACCAGGGCGCTGCCGTCACCGAAGAGGGCGAGTCCCCACGGGACGGACAGGCCGGTGGCCACGACCGTCGTGGTGCTCACCGGGGACGGCGTCGCCGTCGCAGGGCCCGGGGAACCGGACGTGGGCGACGCCAGGGTCGTCGTTGTCGTCGTGTCCGACCCCGACCCTGCGGGTGAGGACACGACCGGACCGGCCGGGGAGCCCGAGGTGCACCCGACCAGCGCCATCACCGCGGCGACCAGGGCCGTCGCGCCCGTCCTCATGCCACCCATTGTCGCGCCGCGGGAATACCTGGGCCCTCCGATGACTTGTACCACCCGGAGGGCGCGCCTTCAGTTGCGTTGCCGTCCAAGCCCTTCCACATCCGGGACCGACCTGTCGGCTCCCGCGATCTGACGACCCTGGAGGCCAGCGTGACCGTGACCCAGACCCCGACTCCCACCCTTGACGCCCGCCTCGCCGACTCGACCACGACCACCTGCACCTCGGCACTGCGCCTCCCGCGCCAGCCGCGGGTCCGCTTCGCGCTGTCCGAGCGCGCCGCGCGACGCCACCTGGAGCAGTTCGGGACGGCGCAGCAGGGTCGGTAACGTCCCCTGCATGCCCGTCATCTCGTTGCCCGACCCCTCGTGGTCGGGGCTCGTCGGTCCGCTTCCCGGGGTCGAGGTCGTCCACTGGGACATGACCTGTCCGCCACCGCGGGCTGACGAGCTCGAGGTCGTCGTGCCGCCCTACCTGGGGCCGCGCCCGCGCCTGCGTGACGTGCGGGACCTGCCCCGGCTGCGGCTCGTCCAGCTGCTGACCGCCGGCTACGAGGACGTGCTGCCGCACGTCGCGCCGGGGGTCCAGCTCGCCAACGCCGCCGGGGTTCACGACGCCTCGACCGCGGAGCTGGCGGTGGCGCTGGTGCTCGCCGCCCAGCGCGGCCTGCCCGAGCTGGTGGCCGCTCAGTCGCGCGCGGAGTGGCTGCCGACGACCATCCGCGGGTCGCTGGCGGACAAGAAGGTGCTGGTCCTGGGCTACGGCTCGATCGGGCACGCGATCGCCCGGCGGCTGGCGCCCTTCGAGGTCGCGCTGACCGCGGTGGCCTCCACGGCCCGCGCCGGGGACGAGCTCGTGCCGTCCGTGCACGGCGTCGCCGAGCTGCCCGAGCTCCTCCCGCAGCAGGACGTCGTGGTCGTCATCGTGCCGCTGACCCCCGACACGGCCGGTCTGGTCGATCGCGACTTCCTGGGTGCGATGAAGCCCGGTGCGCTGCTGGTCAACGTGGCCCGCGGCAAGGTCGTGGACACCGACGCGCTGGTCGAGGCCCTGTATGCCGGCCGCGTGCGTGCCGCGCTCGACGTCACCGACCCCGAGCCGCTGCCGGCCGACCACCCGCTGTGGCAGGCGCCCGGGACGATCATCACCCCGCACGTCGGTGGTGCCACCGAGGCCTTTGCCCCCCGGGCCGCGCGGCTGCTGCGCGAGCAGCTCTCGGCCTTCGTCGGAGGGCGGCCGCTGCTGAACCTGGTCCACTCCGGCTGAACCCGTTGCCGCTGTCGGACCATAGGTCCAGACTGCGAGACATGACGCAGACCGTGGTGGGGATCGGCACGCGCAAGGGGCTCTGGGTGGCCCGCAGCGAGGACCGTCGGACGTGGACGCTGGACGGACCGCACTTCATGATGCGCGAGGTCCCGAGCATCGCCTTCGACACCCGCGCGGGACGGCACCGGGTGCTGGTCGGGGTGCGCTCGGAGCACTGGGGGCCGACCGTCATGCGCAGCGAGGACCTCGGCGGTGCCTGGGAGGAGACGCCCGAGGGGGCGATCCGCTTCCCCGAGGACACCGGGGCCGCGCTGGCGCGGGTCTGGCAGATCGTGCCCGACCCGCACGACGACGACGTCGTCTGGGCCGGCACCGAGCCGCACGGCCTGTGGCGCAGCGCCGACGGCGGCCGCACCTTCGAGCTCGTGCGCGGGCTGTGGGACCACCCGCACCGTCCGGAGTGGGGTGAGGGCGCCGGCGGGGGTGCGATCCACACGATCCTGCCCGACCCGCGCTCCGCCGACGCGATGCTCGTGGCCATGAGCACCGGCGGCGTGTACCGGACGGCCGACGCCGGGCGCTCCTGGGAGGCCAGCAACCGGGGCATCCGCGCCTCGTTCTACCCCGACCCGTTCCCCGAGTTCGGCCAGTGCGTCCACAAGGTGGCCCGCGACGCCGTCAACCCCTCGCGCCTCTACGCGCAGAACCACCACGGGGTCTACCGCTCCGACGACGACGGCGCCTCGTGGGACTCCATCGCCGAGGGCCTGCCCACCGATTTCGGCTTCGTGATGCAGGCCCATCCGCACCGTGGCGACAGCGTGTGGGTCGTGCCGATCACCTCCGACCGTGAGCACGTGCCCCCGCACGGCGAGCTGCAGGTGCAGCACACCACCGACGCCGGTCGCACGTGGCAGGTCCACGACTCCGGCCTGCCGCAGCCGTCGTGGACCTGTGTCCTGCGCGACGCGTCCGGCGTGGACTCCCGCGAGGACACCGGCTTCTACTTCGGCACCCGCAACGGCGACGTCTACGCCTCGACCGACGGCGGGACCGCGTTCACCCGGATCGCCGAGCAGCTGCCGGACGTCCTCTGCGTGCGGGCGGTGGACCTGCCGTGAGCCCCGACGTGCGGGTGGTCCTGCCGGGCGTGCTGCGCGAGCTGGCCGGCGGGCAGGCCGAGCTCGACGTGCCGTGCGACGACGGAGCCGTCGTCCGTGACGTGCTCGACCGAGCCCTGGCGGACCGCCCGCTGCTCGGCACACGCGTCCGCGACGAGACGGGGGCGGTCCGCCGCCACGTCAACGTCTTCCTCGGCGGCCGTGACGTGCGCTTCGACGCCGGTCAGGACACGCCGGTCCACGCCGGCGACGTCATCCACATCCTGCCGTCGGTCTCCGGGGGCTGAGCCCGGCCGGGGTGTCGCCAGGCCGCGGTGGGGTCAGGCGGCGGGCACCACCAGGTGGGAGGCGAGCCAGGACGCGGCGAGGTCGGCGACCTCCTCGAGCGCGCCGGGCTCCTCGAACAGGTGCGTGGCGCCGGGCACCACGGCGAGCTCCGCCCGGGGGAGGCGCTCGAGGGCGGCGCGGTTGAGGTCGAGCACGATGCGGTCCCGGGCCCCGACGATCATGAGCACCGGGCACTGCACCTGGCCGAGGGCCTCGCCGGCGAGGTCGACCCGGCCGCCCCGGGAGACCACGGCGCGCACGTGGGTGGGGGACCCCGCCGCCGCGATGAGGGCCGCCGCGGCGCCCGTGCTGGCGCCGAAGTAGCCCAGCGGCAGGGCCTCGAGCACCGGCTGGCGCGCCACCCACCGGCCGGCACCGGCCAGGCGGCGGGCCAGCAGCGGGATGTCGAAGCGGAAGCTGCCGTCGATGGCGTCGAGGCGCTCCTCCGCGACGGTCAGCAGGTCCAGCAGCACCGTGGCGAGCCGGCGGTCCTGCAGGGCGCGGGCCACCTGACGGTTCCGCGGGCTGTGGCGGCTGCTCCCGCTGCCGTGGGCGAACATGACGACCCCGTGGGCCCGGTCCGGCAGGGCGATGTCCGCCTCGAGGGTGATGTGGTCCCCCACCGAGACAGGCCTGGTCGTGACGCGGTGAGTCACCACCCCAGTATTCGGCGGCCGGCCGCCGCACCCCGGGACCGATGGCCCGGGTGCACCTGGGACCGGCAGCACGAAGCTCGGCGTGCGGGCGAGAGGTGGGCTCAGGGGGTGGCGGCGGGCGGGGGCTCGGAGACGGCGGCCAGGACCAGCGGGAGGAACCGGCGCTCCAGGCTGCCGCGGGGGACCCTGCGCGGCTCCAGCAGGTGCTGGGCCAGGCCACCCTGGTAGACCGCCAGTGCCAGGCGGACGAACTCCTCCGGGGTCACCGACAGCTCGAGCCCGTGCTCGTCGGCGATGCGCCGGACCAGCCGGGCGAGCTGGCTGCGCACCTGGGCCTGCTGGCGCGCCCAGGCCCGACCGGCCTCCTTGTCCCGGATCGCGTGGAGGGTGAACTCGGTCTGCAGGAGGAACCACTGCTCCTGCGCCTGCGGGCGCTCGGCCCACACGTCGAACACGCCCTCGAGGATCGCCTCGGGGTCGGCCGACGCACGGGCCGCCAGCGACTCCACCCGCTCGGTCAGGCGCTGGACGTGCCGCTCGTAGAGCGCCAGGACCAGGTCGTCCTTGGAGGAGAAGTTGGAGTAGAAGGCGCCGCGGGTGAAGCCGGCGCGCTCGCAGATGTCCTCCACGCTCGCGCCGTGGAAGCCGCGGTCGGCGAAGACCTCGGTGGCGGCGCCCAGCAGCCGGGTGCGCGTCGCCTCGCGTCGGGCCGAGCGAGGCGCCGGTGTCGGGTCCTCAGCGGTGGGGGAGGTCACGTCCCTCCCGGTCGATCGCACCATGGGAGCGAGAATACACTTGCGTATTGAATACAGATGTGTATCGAACCAAGGAGGCTGACGGTGCACCTCGTCGTCGAGGACGTCCACGTCGCCGGGAGCCACGCCCCGCTGCTGCTCCCGACCTCACTGGAGGCACGCAGTGGTGAGGTCACGCTGGTGGCCGGCGACCCGGGATACGGGCACGTGGCCCTCGCCCTGGCCGTGGCGGGCCACCTTCCCCTGACGGGCGGCAGCGTCACCGTGGACGGCGACGCGGGCCTCGAGCGCCGGCGCCGTGCCGTCGCCCTCGTGGACCTCGCCGGCGTCAGCGAGCCGGAGGCCAGCGTGCCGGTCCATGCCGTGCTGGGGGAGCAGCTGGCCCTGGCCGGGCGCCGGGCGCGGCGCCGCGACGTGCGGGCCTTCCTGGCCGAGCGCGACGCCGCCGCGCTGTGGTCCGAGCGGTTCGAGCACGTGCCCACCGGTGTGCGCACCGCCTGGCTCGCCGACCTGGCTTCCCGGCGCGAGGGGGTCGAGGTGGTGGTGCTGGCCAACCCGGACCGCTTCGGCGGCGACCCGTTCGACTGGTGGTCGGTGGCCGAGGGCCTCGCTGCCAGGGGCCTCGCCGTCGTCGTCCAGTGCACCCACGACTCGGCCCGGCTGCTGCGTCACCCGATCCGTCATCAGCTCGGAGGAGCCCTGTCATGACCGCCCTGCGCCTCGCCCTCACCGAGCTGCGCCGGCTGACCTCGGGTCGGCTGCCCCGCGTCGCGCTCGCCTCGCTGGTGCTCGTCCCGACGATCTACGCCGGGCTGTACCTCTACGCCAACAAGGACCCCTACGGCGGGCTGAGCCGGGTCCCGGCCGCCGTCGTCGTGGAGGACGCCGGCACCACGCTGGCCAACGGCGAGCGCCTCGACGCCGGCCCGCGGGTCGGGCACGACCTCGTGGCCTCCCGCAGCTTCGACTGGCACCAGGTCAGCCGGGCCGAGGCGGTGCGGGGGGTGGCCGACGACCGCTACGACTTCGCGCTCATCGTGCCGCGCGACTTCTCCGCGGCGCTGGCCTCCAGTGCCGAGTTCCACCCGCGCCAGGCGCAGCTGGAGATCGCGACCAACGACGCCAACAACTACCTCGCCCACACGATCGCCAACAACGTCGTGGCGCAGGTGACCAAGGCGGTCGCCGAAGACGTGAGCTCGACCGCGGCCAACCAGCTGCTGCTGGGCTTCTCGACGATCCACGGCAAGGTCGCCCAGGCGGTCGCCGGCGCGGGCGACCTGAGCGACGGTGCCGCCCGGGCCGAGGCCGGCTCCGCGCGCCTGGCCGACGGCGCCGGGCAGCTGGTCGACGGCGAGCGCGACCTCGTCCGCGGCACCGACCGGCTCGCGGCAGGGATCGACCGCGCCGACGGCGGCGCCCACGACCTCAGCGACGGCACGGCACGCCTGGCCGCCGGGTTGGCGACGATGGACCAGCAGACCGCCTCGATGCCCGCGCAGACCCGCGCTCTCGCGGACGGGGCGCAACGGGTCGCCGACGGCAACGCGCAGATGGCCGCCGGTGCCCGCGAGGTCGCCGCCAGCTCCCAGCGCCTGGCCGACGCCGTCACCGCGACAGACGGCAGCCTCGCCGCGGTGCTGCGGGCCCAGGGCCTGACCCCGGCGCAGGTCGACCGGGTGCTGGCCGCCACACGCCAGCTGTCCGGCCCTGTCACCACGGCCAACGGCCGGGTGCAGCAGGTCAGCGGCCAGATGACGGCGCTGTCCGACGGGTCCAACCAGGTGGCCGCCGGCGCGCGCCGCCTCGCCGACGCGGCCGGCCCGCTGCACGACGGCATCCACCGGGCCTCGACCGGCGCGGCCCGCACGCACACCGGCGCCGCCGCCCTGGCCACCGGGATGGACCAGCTGTCCACCGGCGGCCACCAGCTGCAGGCCGGCCAGCGCAAGGCCCTGTCCGGGGCCGAGCAGCTGCACTCGGGGGCCGCCTCGCTGCACGACGGCCTCGGCCGCCTCGACGCCGGCGCGACGAAGCTGCACGACGGCCTGGCCCAGGGGCTGCGCTCCATCCCCGACCCCAGCGCCGCGAACCGCAAGGCGGTCGCCCAGACGATCGGTGACCCGGTCGCCGTGCGGCACAGCAGCCAGGCGAGCGCCGGCAGCTACGGAGCCGGCCTGGCGCCCTTCTTCCTCTGCCTCGCGCTGTGGATCGGGGCCTACGTGCTCTTCCTCCTCGTCCGGCCGCTCTCGCCCCGCGCCCTCGTCGCCGGGCAGCCGGCCTGGCGCGTCGCCCTCGGCGGCTGGCTGACGCCCGCGCTGCTCGGCGTCGCCCAGGTGGCCGTGGTCCTGAGCGTGGTCTTCCTCGGCATCGACCTGCACGCGGCCCACCCGCTCGGCGTGGTCGGGTTCGTGCTGTTCACCTCCGCCACGTTCATCGCGATCCTGCACGCGCTCGCGGCGCGCTTCGGCTCCGCCGGCAAGTTCCTCGGCCTGGTGCTGCTGGTCCTGCAGCTGGTCAGCGCCGGCGGCACGTTCCCGTGGCAGACGTTGCCGCTGCCCCTGCACGCGCTGCACCACGTGCTGCCCATGAGCTACGCCGTCGACGGCATCCGCCACCTGATGTATGGCGGTTCGCTCACCTCCGTGGGCAAGGACGTCGCGGTGCTGGCGGCCTACCTCGTCCTGGGGCTCGCGGTCTCCAGCGTCACCGCCCGCGGTGCCCGCATGTGGACGCCCTCGCGGGTCAAGCCCGAGCTCGTGCTCTGAACCACTGGCGTGTCGCCGTCCGCTTCGGGATGCTCGTGCCGTGACCGTCGCAGAACGCACCCTGATCCTGCTGCGCCACGCCAAGGCCGAACACGGCGGGGGAGTGCCTGACATCGAGCGCGAGCTGTCCGCGCGCGGCCGCCGCGACGCCGAGGCGGTGGGGCAGTGGCTCGCCGACCAGGACTTCGCCGTCGACCTCGTCGTCTGCTCGACGTCGGCCCGCACCCGGCAGACGTGGGAGACCGCGGCCGAGGCCGGCGCCGAGGCCGACGACGTGTGGTTCGACCGCCGGGTCTACGACGCCAGCCCGGAGGAGCTGCTCGAGGTCGTGCGGGAGGTGCCCGAGACCGCGACGGTGGTCGTGCTCGTGGGGCACGCACCCGGCATACCGGCCCTGGCGGGCGACCTCGCGGTGAGCGGCGGCGGCTCGGACCGCGCGTGGGCGCGCCTGGATGACGGTCTGCCCACGTCCGGGATCGCGGTGCTGTCCTACACGGGCAGCTGGGCCGAGCTCGGCCCGGAGGACGCCGTGCTGGAGGACGTGCTCGTCCCGCGCGGCTGAGCCCCCCGGCGACCTCCGGACCATGTCTGGACCGCTCATCGAGACGGCCGTCCCAGTCCTCGGACGCCGCGTCCTATGATCCGGTCATGACGCAGACCCCGACGCCCGCTTCCGGCACGCCCGACATCAAGCCCCGCAGCCGCGACGTCACCGACGGTCTCGAGCGGGCCGCTGCCCGCGGCATGCTGCGAGCGGTCGGCATGGGGGACGAGGACTTCGCCAAGCCCCAGATCGGCGTCGCCAGCTCGTGGAACGAGATCACCCCCTGCAACCTGTCGCTGGACCGGCTGGCCAAGGCGGTCAAGGACGGCGTGCACGCCGGCGGCGGCTACCCGCTGGAGTTCGGCACGATCAGCGTCAGCGACGGCATCTCGATGGGCCACGAGGGCATGCACTTCTCCCTCGTCAGCCGCGAGATCATCGCCGACTCGGTCGAGACGGTCATGCAGGCCGAGCGCCTCGACGGCAGCGTGCTGCTCGCCGGCTGCGACAAGTCGCTGCCGGGCATGCTCATGGCCGCCGCGCGCCTCGACCTGGCCAGCGTCTTCCTGTATGCCGGGTCGATCCTCCCGGGGATCGCCAAGCTCAGCGACGGGTCGGAGAGGACGGTCACGATCATCGACGCGTTCGAGGCGGTGGGCGCCTGCGCCGCGGGCCGGATGAGCCGCGAGGACGTCGACGCCATCGAGCGGGCGATCTGCCCCGGTGAGGGCGCCTGCGGCGGGATGTACACCGCCAACACCATGGCCAGTGTGGCCGAGGCGATCGGCATGAGCCTGCCCGGCAGCGCGGCCCCGCCGGCCACGGACCGCCGCCGGGACGGCTTCGCCCGGCGCTCGGGCGAGGCGGTCGTGGAGCTGCTGCGTCGCGGGATCACCGCGCGCCAGATCATGACCAAGGAGGCGTTCGAGAACGCCATCGCCGTGGTGATGGCCTTCGGCGGCTCGACCAATGCCGTCCTGCACCTGCTCGCGATCGCCCACGAGGCCGACGTCGAGCTGAGCATCGAGGACTTCCAGCGGATCGGCGCGAAGGTCCCGCACCTGGCCGACGTCAAGCCGTTCGGGCAGTTCGTCATGACCGACATCGACCGGGTCGGCGGAGTGCCGGTGGTGATGCGGGCCCTGCTCGACGCCGGCCTGCTGCACGGGGACTGCCTCACCGTCACCGGCCGCACCGTCGCCGAGAACCTCGCCGACATCCGCCCGCCGGACCCGGACGGGCACGTGCTGCGCGCCGTCGGCTCGCCGATCCACGCCACCGGCGGCCTGACCATCCTCAAGGGGTCGCTGGCTCCCGAGGGTGCCGTGGTCAAGACCGCGGGCTTCGACGAGACGGTCTTCGAGGGGACCGCGCGGGTCTTCGACGGCGAGCGGGCCGCGATGGACGCGGTCGAGGCCGGCAAGCTGGCTGCCGGGGACGTCGTCGTCATCCGCTACGAGGGGCCCAAGGGCGGGCCGGGGATGCGCGAGATGCTCGCCGTCACCGGGGCGATCAAGGGTGCCGGGCTGGGCAAGGACGTCCTGCTGCTGACCGACGGGCGCTTCTCCGGCGGGACGACCGGCCTGTGCGTCGGCCACGTGGCGCCCGAGGCGGTCGACGCCGGGCCGATCGCGTTCATCCGCGACGGGGACCGGATCCGCCTCGACGTCGCCGCCGGCACCCTCGACCTGGACGTCTCCGAGGAGGAGCTCGCGCAGCGGGCCGAGGGCTTCGAGCCGCCGGCGAGCAAGTACCCCAGGGGCGTGCTCGCGAAGTACCGCAAGCTGGTCCAGAGCGCGTCCCGCGGCGCGGTCTGCGACTGACCTCCGGGGGTGTCGGGATGGGCGTCCGTCCACGAAGCGGACGCCCATCCCACATCGTGGGACGAAAGGAGGGGCCGATTGACACCCCTTCGGGGCGGGGCGCAATGTTGGGCCGTGGCCCGAATCCTCGTACTCCCCAAGCGCGCCGACTGAAGTCCCCGGTCAGCGCGCTGCCCCTCATGTCCGACACCGGACCGAGGGGCTTTTTTGTCGGCAGAGCAGGACCAGGGCAGCACCACGACGCACCCGCGGGTGCACCAGACAGGACGTGAAAGCGGTGACGACAGTGACGGACGGAACGCCCCCCGGGTCGGGTTCCCCGGACTCCCACGCCCCCTCGCCGGCCGACCTCGCGGCGACGGCCCGCCCCCGTGGCGGGGCCTCCGTCACCGGCGCGCAGAGCCTGGTCCGGTCGCTGGAGTCGGTCGGCGTCGACACGGTCTTCGGCATCCCGGGCGGGGCCATCCTGCCGGCCTACGACCCCCTGCTGGACTCCACCAAGGTGCGCCACATCCTCGTGCGCCACGAGCAGGGCGCCGGCCACGCCGCCGAGGGCTACGCCTCGGCCACCGGCCGGGTCGGCGTGTGCATGGCGACCAGCGGCCCGGGCGCCACCAACCTGGTGACCCCGATCGCCGACGCCTACATGGACTCGGTCCCGATGGTCGCGATCACCGGCCAGGTCTCCTCTGCCGCCATCGGCACGGATGCCTTCCAGGAGGCCGACATCCGCGGCATCACGATGCCGATCACCAAGCACAACTACCTGGTCACCGACCCGGCGCAGATCCCGCGGGCGATCGCCGAGGCGTTCCACATCGCCTCGACCGGCCGGCCCGGCCCCGTCCTCGTCGACATCAGCAAGGACGCGCTCCAGGCACAGACCACCTTCGACTGGCCGCCGAAGATCGACCTGCCCGGCTACCGGCCCGTTGCCCGCCCGCACAACAAGCAGATCCGCGAGGCGGCCCGGCTCATCGCCGAGTCCCGCCGGCCGGTCCTCTACGTCGGCGGCGGGGTGATCCGCTCCGGGGCCAGCGACGCGCTGCGCGAGCTGGTCGAGCTCACCCAGATCCCCGTGGTCACCACGCTGATGGCACGCGGCACCGTGCCCGACCGCCACCCGCTCAACCTCGGTATGCCGGGCATGCACGGCACGGTCGCGGCCGTCACCGGCCTGCAGAAGGCCGACCTGCTGATCACGCTGGGCGCCCGCTTCGACGACCGGGTGACCGGGCAGCTGTCGACGTTCGCCCCGCACGCCAAGGTGATCCACGCCGACATCGACCCGGCCGAGATCTCCAAGAACCGGGTCGCCGACGTGCCGATCGTCGGGGACTGCAAGGACGTCATCCACGACCTGCTCGCCGCGATCCGCGCCGACGCCGAGGCGGGCCATCGTGGGGACTACGAGGCCTGGCACGCCCAGGTGCAGGAGTGGAAGCAGACCTACCCGCTCGGCTACACCGCGCCCGAGGGCGACTCCGTCGCCCCGCAGCACGTCATCGAGCGGCTCGGGGCGATCAGCGGCCCGGAGTCGGTGTTCGTCGCCGGTGTGGGCCAGCACCAGATGTGGGCAGCCCAGTTCATCGGCTACGAACGCCCCAACAGCTGGATCAACTCCGGCGGCCTCGGGACCATGGGCTTCGCGGTGCCGGCGGCCATGGGCGCCAAGGTCGGCCAGCCCGACCGCACCGTCTGGGCCATCGACGGCGACGGCTGCTTCCAGATGACCAACCAGGAGCTGGCCACCTGCGTCATCAACAACATCCCGATCAAGGTCGCGGTGATCAACAACTCCAGCCTGGGCATGGTCCGGCAGTGGCAGACGCTGTTCTACAACGAGCGCTACTCCAACACCGACCTGCACACGAGCGTCAACCGCCGGGTCCCCGACTTCGTCAAGCTCGCCGACGCCTACGGCTGCGTCGGGCTGCGCTGCGAGACCCCCGACCAGGTCGACGCGACGATCGCCAAGGCGATGGAGATCAACGACGTGCCGGTGGTCGTGGACTTCGTGGTCCACCGTGACGCGATGGTGTGGCCGATGGTCCCGGCCGGCGTGAGCAACGACAAGATCCAGACCGCGCGTGGCATGACACCTGTTTGGGAGCGTGAGGAATGAGCAAGCACACCCTGTCGGTGCTGGTGGAGAACAAGCCCGGCGTGCTCGCACGCATCGCCGGCCTGTTCTCCCGGCGCGGCTTCAACATCGACTCCCTCGCGGTGGGCCCGACCGAGCACCCGGAGATCTCCCGGATGACCGTCGTGGTCGACGTCGAGGAGCTGCCGCTGGAGCAGGTGACCAAGCAGCTGAACAAGCTCATCGAGGTGCTCAAGGTCGTCGAGCTCGACCGGGCCGCCGCGGTGCAGCGCGAGATCCTGCTGGTCAAGGTCAAGGCGGATCTCGGCAGCCGCTCCCACGTCCTCGAGACCGCGCAGCTGTTCCGCGCCAAGGTCGTCGACGTGGCCCCCGATGCCGTGACCATCGAGGCCACCGGCAACAGCGACAAGCTCGAGGCGCTGCTGCGCGTCCTGGAGCCGTTCGGCATCAAGGAGCTCGTGCAGTCCGGCATGGTCGCCATCGGCCGCGGGCCGCGCTCCATCACCGACCGTGCCCTGCGGTCCGCCTGAGGCGACCGCACGGCATACCCGCACCACCTGACCCACGCAGGTTGCCCCGCGCCACCTGCATGACGAGAACCGTTCGACGCAAACCTGTTCGACGCAACCGAAGGAGCTGGCCGACGTGGCCGAGATGTTCTACGACGACGACGCTGACCTGTCCGTGATCCAGGGCCGCAAGGTCGCCGTCATCGGGTACGGCAGCCAGGGGCACGCCCACGCCCTGAACCTGCGCGACTCCGGGGTCGACGTGCGCGTCGGCCTCGCCGAGGGCAGCCGCTCGCGCGCCAAGGCCGAGGCCGAGGGCCTGCGGGTCCTCTCCGTGGCCGAGGCGGTCCAGGAGGCCGACATCATCGTCATCCTCACCCCCGACCAGGTGCAGCGGAAGGTCTACGCCGAGTCGATCGAGCCCCACCTCAAGGACGGCGCCGCGCTGTTCTTCGGCCACGGCTTCAACATCTGCTTCGGCTACATCACCGCCCCCGAGGGCGTGGACGTGGCCATGGTCGCCCCCAAGGGCCCGGGCCACCTGGTCCGCCGCGAGTACGTCGACGGCCGCGGCGTGCCGGTGCTCGTCGCCGTGGAGAAGGACGCCTCGGGCAAGGCCTGGGACCTGGCGAAGTCCTACGCCAAGGCGATCGGCGGCCTGCGTGCCGGCGGCATCAAGACCACCTTCACCGAAGAGACCGAGACCGACCTGTTCGGTGAGCAGGCGGTCCTGTGCGGTGGCGCCTCGCAGCTGGTGCAGTACGGCTTCGAGACGCTCATCGAGGCCGGCTACCAGCCCGAGGTCGCCTACTTCGAGTGCCTGCACGAGCTCAAGCTCATCGTCGACCTCATGTACGAGGGCGGCATCGCCAAGCAGCGCTGGTCGGTGTCCGACACGGCCGAGTACGGCGACTACGTCTCCGGGCCGCGGGTCATCGACGCCCACGTGAAGGAGAACATGCAGGCGGTCCTGAAGGACATCCAGGACGGCACCTTCGCCAAGCGCTTCATCGACGACCAGGACGCCGGCTCCCCGGAGTTCACGGCCCTGCGGGCCAAGGGCGAGCAGCACCCGATCGAGAAGACCGGGCGTGAGCTGCGCGGCCTGATGAGCTGGATCAAGCCGACCGACAGCGACTACGTGGAGGGCACCGCCGCCCGCTGAGGCGGCTGAGCCGGGGCCGCCGACAGCGGCACCCGGCCACCCGGCACACCGGCGAGGGACTGGTCACAGGTGTGATCAGTCCCTCGTCGCGTGCGGGCGAGGTGGGCGAAATGTGCGGTTCGGGTCTAGCGTGGGTCCGCTCTCCCGCCGCCCTGGAAGGGGAAAACCCGCACATGCTGCACACCGTCGTGCCCGCTCAGGGCCTGCGTCTCTCGTTGGGAGGCGCGGACTACCTGATCCTGATCACCTACTTCGCGGTGGTCCTGTTCATCGGCTTCGCCGTCCGGCGCAGCATCCACAACAGCGAGGACTTCTTCCTCTCCGGGCGGTCCCTGCCCGCGTGGATCACCGGACTGGCGTTCATCTCGGCCAACCTCGGCGCCACCGAGATCTTCGGCATGGCCGCCAACGGCGCCAAGTACGGCATCTCCACGGTGCACTACTACTGGATCGGCGCCGTCCCGGCGATGATCTTCCTCGCGCTGGTGATGATGCCGTTCTACTACGGCTCCAAGGTCCGCAGCGTCCCCGAGTACCTGCGCCGCCGGTTCAACGCGCCGACCCACCTGTTCAACGCGGGCACGTTCGCGCTGTCGGCGGTCGCCCAGGCCGGCGTCAACCTCTTCGCCTTCTCGGTGATCCTCGAGGCGCTGCTCGGCTGGCCGAAGTACCTCTCGATCATCGCCGCCGGCATCTTCGTCCTCGTCTACATCACCCTCGGCGGCCTGTCCTCGGCCATCTACAACGAGGTGCTGCAGTTCTTCGTGATCCTCGCGGGCCTCATCCCGCTGACCTTCGTCGGCCTCAAGGCCGCCGGCGGCTGGGGCGGCCTGACCGGCAAGATCCAGGGCAACAAGAACGCCGGTGAGGGCTTCCTGCACGCCTGGCAGGGCACGGCGATCGGCCATGTCACCAACCCGATCGGCTCCAACTGGCTGGTCATCGCGATGGGCCTGGGCTTCGTGCTCAGCTTCGGGTACTGGACCACCAACTTCGCCGAGGTGCAGCGCGCGCTGTCGGCGCAGAACATGTCTGCCGCCCGGCGCACCCCGATCATCGGCGCGTTCCCCAAGCTGGTCATCCCGTTCTTCACGGTCATCCCCGGCCTCATCGCCCTCGCCATGGTCCCCGGCCTCGGCGCAACCGACACCGAGGGCAAGGGCCTGACCTACAACGACGCCATCCCGGCACTGATGGAGCGCTACCTGCCCTCCGGCGTGCTCGGCGTCGCCGTCACCGGCCTGCTCGCCGCCTTCATGGCCGGCATGGCCGCGAACATCTCCAGCTTCAACACGGTCTTCACGTACGACATCTGGCAGGACTACGTGAAGAAGGACCGCCCCGACGGCTACTACCTGCGCGTCGGCCGGATCGTCACCGTGATCGGCGTCCTCGGCGGCATCGGCACCGCGTTCATCGCCTCGAAGTTCGGCTCGATCATGGACTACCTGCAGCTGCTGTTCTCCTTCTTCAACGCGCCGCTGTTCGCCACCTTCATCCTCGGCCTCTTCTGGAAGCGGATGACCGGCTGGGCCGGCTTCTGGGGTCTGGTCGCCGGCACGCTCGGCGCGGCAGCAGCCTGGGGCGCCGGGACGCTCTCGCTGGTGCACTACAACAGCGACAGCGACGGCAACTTCAAGGGCGCGATCGTGGCGTTCGTCGCCGACATCGTCGTCTCGGTCATCGTCACGCTGCTCAGCCGCCCCAAGCCGGTCACCGAGCTGCAGGGCCTGGTCTACGGCCTGGGCAAGCACGACATGAGCGCCGGCGCCGTGGTCGGCGACGAGGCGTGGTACCGCTCGCCGGTCGTCTTCGGCCTGGTGGCGCTGGCGCTGTCCTTCGCCCTCTACATCCCGTTCATCTAGGCCTGAAGGAGCGTCTGACATGAGCACCGGAGCACACTCCGAGGAGCCGAACATCCCGGCCCAGGCCCCGACCCGGGCCAAGCTGTTCGACCTGCGCAGCGTCCTCGGCGGGCTGTTCCTCGCCTACGGCGCGATCGTGCTGGTCATGGGGCTGATGGCGGGCGAGGCGGAGAAGACCAAGGCCGCCGGCACCAACATCAACCTCTGGGCGGGCATCGTCATGTTTGTCCTGGGCGCCCTGTTCCTGCTGTGGCGCCGGCTGTCCCCGACCCGGATCGCCCCCGACGCCGGTGAGGCAGACCAGGACCAGCACTGACCTGACCGTGGCACGGGGGCGAGCACCCGGCATACCTGCTGGTCGGTACGCCGGGTGGTCGCCACCGGGGGTCACGTCCATATCGCGAGCCGGGGCCGGAGGCCCCGGCTCGCGGTGTCTAGACTGGCGAGCGGGCACAGCGCGGTGCCGAGCGGGTCTCCCGCTCAGACCCGGCGAGCCCGCAGGGGGCTCGGCCGAACCCACCACCCGTGAAGGACAGGCCAGTGACCAAACCCGTTGTCTTGATTGCCGAAGAGCTCTCGCCCGCCACGATCGACGCGCTCGGGCCGGACTTCGAGATCCGCCACTGCGACGGGGCTGACCGCTCCCAGCTGCTCCCTGCGATCGCCGACGTCGACGCGGTGCTGATCCGCTCCGCGACCAAGATCGACGAGGAGGCGCTGGGCGCCGCGAAGAACCTCAAGGTCGTCGCGCGCGCCGGGGTCGGCCTCGACAACGTCGACGTCAAGGCGGCCACGGTCGCCGGGGTCATGGTCGTCAACGCGCCGACCTCCAACATCACCTCCGCCGCCGAGCTGGCCGTGGGCCTGCTGCTGGCCACCGCCCGCAACATCGCCCCCGCCAACGAGGCGCTCAAGGGTGGGGCGTGGAAGCGCAGCAAGTACGCCGGCGTGGAGCTGCTCGACAAGACCGTCGGCGTCGTCGGCCTCGGCCGGATCGGCGTCCTGGTCGCCGAGCGGCTCGCGGCCTTCGGGATGAAGGTCGTCGCCTACGACCCCTACGTCTCCGCCGCCCGCGCCGGCCAGCTCGGGGTGCAGCTGCTGCCCCTGGAGGACCTGCTGCGCGAGTCCGACTTCATCACCGTGCACCTGCCCAAGACCCCCGAGACCCTCGGCCTGATCGGCGAGGACGCGCTCAAGCTGGTCAAGCCCTCGGTGCGGATCATCAACGCCGCCCGCGGTGGCATCGTCGACGAGCAGGCCCTCGCGGTCGCGCTCAAGGAGGGCCGGGTCGCCGGCGCCGGCATCGACGTCTTCGCGAAGGAGCCGACGACCGAGTCGCCGCTGTTCGAGTTCGAGTCAGTGGTCGTCACCCCGCACCTGGGCGCCTCGACCGAGGAGGCCCAGGAGAAGGCCGGTGTCGCCGTCGCGAAGTCGGTGCGGCAGGCCCTCGGCGGCGAGCTGGTCCCCGACGCGGTCAACGTCTCCGGCGGTGTCATCGCCGAGGAGGTGCGCCCCGGCATCGCCCTGGTGGAGAAGCTCGGCCGGATCTTCACCGCCCTCGCCGGCGCCGTCCCCTCGCAGCTGACGGTCGACGTCAGGGGCGAGATCACCGAGCACGACGTCAGCGTCTGGAAGCTCTCGGCGCTCAAGGGTCTGTTCCAGGACGTCGTCGAGGACCAGGTGTCCTACGTCAACGCCCCCCTGCTGGCGCAGGAGCGCGGCTGCGAGGTGCGTCTGCTGACCGACCCCGTGGCCGGGGACTTCCGCAACATCACGACCCTGCGCGGCACCCTCGCCGACGGCACCGAGGTCAGCGTCGCGGGGACGCTCACCGGGCCCAAGCTGGTCGAGAAGGTGGTCGGCGTCAACGGCTTCGACCTCGAGGTGCCGATCTCCGAGCACATGGCGTTCTTCACCTACGTCGACCGCCCCGGCATCATCGGCACGGTCGGCCGGGTCCTCGGCGAGGCGGACATCAACATCGGCGGCATGCAGGTCGCGCGCAAGGCCCAGGGCGGCGACGCGCTCGTCGCGCTGACCGTGGACAGCGCGATCCCGGCGGGCGTGCTGAGCGACATCGGCACCGAGATCGGCGCCCGCGGCGTGAAGGTCGTCGACCTCGACGGCTGACGCCGGCACCACCGCTCCACCCTCCGAAGGGCCCGACCACAACGGTCGGGCCCTTCGTCGTGCCGGCCCGCGTCTGCCCCGGACCCCTCCGGGCGTGCTGACCGGCACGTGGACAGCCGTCCCAGATCGTGGGAAACGGGTTCCACATACTTGGACGTCCTCGTAATCTCGACACCATGACGCGGCTGGTCCTCATCCTTCGCCGCCGCGGCGGGTCCCGTCAGGTCAGCTGACTCGCCGCGGAGATCCCGCGTGTGCCGCTGACCCACCCCCCGTCATCACGGGGCGCGTGTGCGAGACCCAGACATCCCTTGTCACCTGTGACGATCATGCGAAGGACGTGACGACATGAGCGAAGCCGAAGAGGCCACCCGACGCGCACTGCAGGAGTCCATGGACCTGCGCGACCAGGGCCACTCCGACGACGAGTGAGCCGGTCCGGACGGACCGACCGACGCACGACCCCGCGGCACCTCCCGCGGGGTCGTTCGTCATCTGAGACGAAGATTCCACTACGCAAGACGACTTCTAGGCTGGGGAGCATGGCTGACGCGCAGAGCACCGGGCAGGGGACCGACACCCTCGACATCGCCGTCATCGGCGGCGACGGGATCGGCCCGGAGGTGGTGGCCGAGGGCCTGAAGGTCCTCTCCGCCGTCACCGCAGGGGAGGGGCCCAAGGTCAGCACCACCGAGTACGACCTCGGCGCCCGCCGCTGGCACGCCACGGGCGAGACGCTGCCGGACTCGGTGCTGGAGGAGATCCGCGGCCACGACGCGATCCTGCTCGGCGCCGTCGGCGACCCCGGGGTCCCCAGCGGCGTGCTCGAGCGCGGCCTGCTGCTCAAGCTGCGCTTCGCCCTCGACCACTACGTCAACCTGCGCCCGGCCCGGCTCTACCCCGGGGTGACCAGCCCGCTGGCCGTGGAGCGGGTGGCGCCCGGCGGCATCGACTTCGTCGTCGTGCGCGAGGGCACGGAGGGTCCCTATGTCGGCAACGGGGGAGCGCTGCGGGTCGGCACCCCCGCCGAGGTCGCCACCGAGGTCAGCGTCAACACCCGGTACGGCGTGGAGCGTGTCGTGCGCGACGCGTTCCGACGCGCCCAGGGCCGGCCGCGCAAGCACCTGACGCTGGTGCACAAGCACAACGTCCTCACCTACGCCGGTCACCTGTGGCGGCGCACGGTCGAGGAGGTCGGTGCCGAGTTCCCCGAGGTGGAGACGGCGTACCAGCACGTCGACGCGGCCACGATCTTCCTCGCGACGGACCCGGGGCGCTTCGACGTCATCGTCACCGACAACCTCTTCGGCGACATCATCACCGACATCGCCGCGGCCATCGCCGGTGGCATCGGTCTGGCGGCCAGCGGCAACATCAACCCGGAGCGCACCGCGCCGAGCATGTTCGAGCCGGTGCACGGGTCCGCCCCGGACATCGCCGGCCAGGGCAAGGCCGACCCGACCGCCACGATCCTGTCGGTGGGCATGCTGCTGGAGCACCTCGGCCGCAGCGAGGACGCCGCCCGAGTCGAGGCCGCCGTGGCCGCCGACCTGGCCGAGCGGGGGACCGCGGCCCGGTCCACCTCCGCCGTCGGCGACGCCATCGCCGCGCGCCTGGGCTGAGCGGCTCCGTACGCACCGGCTGAGGACCTCCCGCCTCGGCGGAGGCCGCCGTGCCGGGTAGCCTTCGCCGAGAGGGCACTGAGCCCACCCCACCCCCGGTCAAGGAGGACCTCGAATGACCCAGGCGACCGCCCCTTCGACGCTCCCGTTCGAGGTCAGCAGGCGCGCGGACGTCCTCCCCGACGCCGAGCGTGAGGCGATCCTGGCCAACCCCGGCTTCGGCAAGAAGTTCACCGACCACATGGTCCTGGCGACATGGACGGCCGGTGAGGGGTGGCACGACGGCAAGGTCACGGCATACGGGCCGTTGTCCCTGGACCCCTCCGCCGCGGTCCTGCACTACGCGCAGGAGATCTTCGAGGGGATGAAGGCCTACCGCCACGCGGACGGCTCGATCTGGACCTTCCGCCCGGAGGCCAACGCGGCGCGCTTCGCCCGCAGTGCCCGCCGGCTGGCGCTGCCCGAGCTGCCCGAGGCGGACTTCATCGCCAGCCTCAAGGCGCTGGTCGGGGTGGACCAGGCGTGGGTGCCCAGCGGTGAGGCCGGCGAGGCCAGCCTCTACCTGCGCCCGTTCATGTTCGCCTCCGAGGCGTTCCTCGGCGTGCGCCCGGCCGCGCAGGTCACCTACTGCGTCATCGCCTCGCCGGCCGGTCCCTACTTCGCCGGTGGCGTGCGGCCGGTCTCGATCTGGCTCTCCACGCACTACACCCGCGCGGCGCCGGGCGGCACCGGTGCGGCCAAGTGCGGCGGCAACTACGCCGCGAGCCTGGCCGCGCAGGTCGAGGCCAGCGCCAACGGCTGCGACCAGGTCGCCTTCCTCGACGCGGTCGAGCACCGCTGGGTCGAGGAGCTCGGCGGGATGAACCTCTACTTCGTCCGCCGCGACGGCACCATCGTCACCCCCGAGCTGACCGGCACGATCCTCGAGGGCGTGACCCGGGCGTCGATCCTGGAGATCGCCAAGGACCTCGGCCACACGGTGGAGGAGCGTCGCATCTCGATCGAGGAGTGGCGCGAGGGCGTGGCGAGCGGCGAGATCGCCGAGGTCTTCGCCTGCGGCACCGCGGCCGTCGTCACCCCGGTCGGCCGACTCGCCTGGGAGGGCGGGGAGCTGCTCATCAACAACGGCGAGGTGGGCGAGAGCACGACCGCGATCCGCCAGGCCCTGCTGGACATCCAGTACGGCCGCGCCGAGGACACCCGCGGGTGGCTCACCCGGCTGGTCTGACGCGCCGGCGGCAGTCACCCGGCTGGCGTCAACGGGAAGTAAAGGTCTGCTAGCAGACCATTGACGGGCGTGTTCCCGGGGTCTTCAATCGATCTAGCCCATCGTCTCGGTGGGTAATGGTCCATCGTCAGACCCTTCGAGGTGCCCGATGAGCGCTGTTCCCCCCACGCCGCAACCCGTCGAGGACGCCGACTCTGCCATGCTGGCCGAGCTCGGCTACAAGCAGGAGCTCCACCGCGGGATGAGCGGCTTCTCCAACTTCGCCGTCTCGTTCTCGATCATCTCGATCCTCGCCGGCGCCATCACGAGCTACGGCATCGCCATGGCCGCCGGCGGCCCGATCGCGATCTCGCTCGGCTGGCCGCTCGTCGGCTTCTTCGTCTGGCTGGTGGCCATGGCGATGGCCGAGGTGTGCTCGGTCTACCCGACCGCCGGGGGGCTCTACTTCTGGGCCGGCCGGCTCGCCCGCCGCCGCAAGCCGATGTGGGCCTGGTATGTCGGGTGGTTCAACTTCCTGGGGGAGGTCGCCGTCACCGCGGCGATCGACTACGGCGCCGCCATCACGTGGATGGCCTTCCTCGACCTCACCTGGGGCGTGGACGTCACCGCGACGAAGACCTTCATCGCGTTCGCGGTCATCCTGCTGCTGCACGGCCTGCTCAACACCTTCGGCGTCAACCTGGTCAAGGTGCTGTCCAACATCAGCGCGTGGTGGCACCTGGCCGGTGTCGCCGTGATCGTCATCGTCCTGGCGTTCGTGCCGGACCGCCACCAGTCGCTGTCCTGGACGTTCACCCACTTCGAGAACCACAGCGGCTGGCACAACGTCGTCTACGTCTTCTTCCTCGGCCTGCTGATGGCGCAGTACACCTTCACCGGGTTCGACGCCTCGGCCCACGTGGCGGAGGAGACCCACTCGGCCTCGGTCAACGCCCCCAAGGGCATCGTCAACTCGGTGGTGGTGTCGCTGTTCGCCGGCTGGGTGCTGCTCGTGGCGATCACCGCCTCGATCCAGAACTTCGACGCGGCGCGGACGACCAGCATCGGCCTGCCCCCGGCGCAGATCTTCATCGACGCCGCCGGCCGCTCCCTGGGAATCTTCCTGGTCTTCATCTGCGCCGTGGCCCAGTTCTTCTGCGGCATGGCGTCGGTGACCGCCAACTCGCGCATGTCCTACGCGTTCTCGCGCGACAACGCGCTGCCCGGTTCGCGCTGGTGGTCCTCGGTCAACCCCCGCACCGGCACGCCGACGAACTCCATCTGGCTGTGCGTGGCCTGCTCCCTCATCCTGGCCAGCCCGGCCCTGTTCAACGCGACGGCCTACCTGGCGGTCACCTCGATCGCGGTCATCGGGCTCTACATCGCCTACGTGACCCCGGTGCTGCTGCGCCGGCTCAACCCCGACTTCCGCCCCGGCGTCTGGAACCTCGGCCGGTGGAGCCCGCTGGTCGGCTGGGTGTCGGTGGTGTGGGTGGCCTTCATCGTCATCCTGTTCATGCTGCCGCCGGCCAACCCGATCACGGTCAACACGTTCAACTACGCCCCGGTGGCGGTGGTGGCGGTGCTCCTGTTCGCCACGATCACGTGGGTCGTCGGTGGGCGTCACCACTTCATGAAGGACGTCCCGCCAGGGCACGACACCAAGCCCGTGGAGGAGATCTTCGGCACCGAGGGCCCGTGACGGCGATGCCGGCGGACGCCCCCTCCGACGCCACCCGGCTGCCCGACGCGGTGCTGCGGCCGGCGCCGGGCAACGCCTTCGAGTCCACCGTCGAGCAGCTGGCGACGGCGATCCGGCTCGGGGTGTTCGCCCGCGGCGAGCTGCTCCCACCCGAGCGCGAGCTGGCCGAGCGGCTGGGCGTCAGCCGGGTGACCCTGCGGGAGGCCATCGCCGCGCTGCGCGACTCGGGGATGGTCGAGACCACCCGCGGGCGCGGCGGCGGCACCAAGGTGGTCTACCGGGGCGCGCCGATGCCCGATGCCGCCGACCAGTCGGTCCGCCATGGTGCCGACCTCGTCGACGCGCTGAGCTTCCGCCGGGTGGTCGAGCCCGGCGCCGCCTACCTGGCGGCGTCGCGACCCCTGTCGGCGGACCAGCGCGCCTGGCTGCTGGAGGCGGCCCGGGCGGTGCGCGAGGCGCCGGACAGCGCGGCCCACCGGGTCGCGGACTCCCGCTTCCACCTGGCCGTCGCCGCCCTGTCCGGGTCGCCGATGCTCGTGGAGTCCGTGACGCGGGCGCAGGCCGCGCTGCACGAGCTGCTGAGCGCGATACCGGTGCTGCCGCGCAACATCGCCCACTCCACGCAGCAGCACGAGGCGGTCGTCGCCGCCGTCCTCGGGGGCGACCCCGAGGCCGCCCGCGCCCACATGGAGGAGCACTGCGACGCCACCTCGGCCCTGTTGCGGGGCCTGATCGGATGACCTCCCGACCGCCCGTCCCCGGCACCACCGACGAGGAGAGAGCATGACGGCACCACCCGCCCTGACCGTGGACCAGCTGCGCGCCGAGATCGAGTCCGGCGCCATCGACACCGTGATCACGGCGTTCACCGACATGCAGGGACGCCTGCAGGGCAAGCGGATCCACGGCCGGTTCTTCCTCGACCGGGTGCTCGGGCACGGCACCGAGGGATGCAACTACATGCTCGCCGTCGACGTCGACATGAACACCGTCGGCGGCTACGCCATCAGCTCCTGGGAGCGCGGCTACGGCGACATGATGTTCGACCTCGACCTGGCCACGCTGCGGCGCACCCCGGGCCAGCCGCACTCGGCCACGGTCCAGTGCGACCTGTCGTGGCTCGACGGGAGCGGCCCGGTGCGGCAGTCGCCGCGCAGCGTGCTCAAGGCGCAGGTCGCCGCCGCGGCGGAGCTCGGCTGCGTGGCGCTGGCCGGCACCGAGCTGGAGTTCATCGTCTTCGAGGACACCTACGAGCAGGCCTGGGACCGCCGCTACCAGGGGCTGACCGGGGCCAACCGCTACAACGTCGACTACTCCATCCTCGGCGGCACCAAGGTCGAGCCGTTGCTGCGCGAGATCCGCAACGAGATGTATGCCGCGGGCGTCACCGTCGAGAGCGCCAAGGGCGAGTGCAACCTCGGCCAGCACGAGATCGCGTTCCTCTACGACGACGTGGTGCGCACCTGCGACAACCACACCGTCTACAAGACCGCCGCCAAGGAGATCGCCGGCGCGCACGGGCAGTCGCTGACCTTCATGGCCAAGTACGACGAGCGTGAGGGCAACTCCTGCCACATCCACCTGTCGCTGCGCGGGGAGGACGGCTCGATCGTCTTCGCCGACGACGACCGGCCGCACGGCTACAGCGAGATGTTCGAGCACTTCGTCGCCGGGCTGCAGGTGACGATGCGCGAGATGACGCTGATGTACGCCCCGAACATCAACTCCTACAAGCGGTTCCAGCCGGGGTCGTTCGCGCCGACGGCCGTCGCGTGGGGGCGGGACAACCGGACCTGCGCCCTGCGGGTGGTCGGCCACGGTGCCGGGCTGCGCGTGGAGAACCGGGTGCCCGGCGGGGACGTCAACCCGTACATGGCGGTGGCCGCGATGCTCGCCGGAGGGCTGCACGGCGTGCGGGAGAAGATCTGGCTCGAGCCGCCGTGCGAGGGCAACGCCTACACCTCGGACAAGGACCGGGTCCCGACCACGCTGGCCGAGGCGCGGGACCTGTTCGCGGCCTCCGAGGTCGCCCGTGCGGCGTTCGGCGAGGACGTGGTCGAGCACTACGTCCACGCCGCCGACGTCGAGCTCGCGACGTTCAACGCCGCCGTCACCGACTGGGAACGTGTCCGAGGATTCGAGAGGCTCTGAGCACCGATGAGCAACAGCACCGTGGACGAGCGCCACGACGTCATCAACCCCGCGACGGGCGAGCGGGTGACCACCATCGAGCTCGCCGGCCCGGAGCAGGCCGACGCCGCCATCGCCCGGGCCGAGGCCGCCGGGCCCGCGTGGCGGTCGGTGGCTCCCGCCGACCGGGCGCGCCTGCTGCGCCGGTTCGCCGAGGTGGTCGACAGCCACCTCGAGGAGCTCGCGCAGCTCGAGGTCCTCAACGCCGGCCACACCATCGGCAACGCCCGCTGGGAGGCGGGCAACGTGCGTGACGTGCTGGCCTACTACTCCGCCGCGCCGGAGCGGCTCTTCGGCCGGCAGATCCCCGTGGCGGGTGGCCTGGACGTGACGTTCAAGGAGCCGCTGGGCACCGTGGGCATCATCGTCCCCTGGAACTTCCCAATGCCCATCGCCGGCTGGGGGCTGGCGCCGGCGCTCGCGGCCGGCAACACGGTGGTGCTCAAGCCGGCCGAGCTCACCCCGATGACCGCGATGCGTCTGGGGGAGCTGGCCCTCGAGGCGGGGCTGCACGAGGGGGTGCTCACCGTCATCCCCGGCAAGGGGTCGGTCGTGGGGGAGCGCTTCGTGACCCACCCGGCGGTGCGCAAGGTCTGCTTCACCGGGTCCACCGCGGTCGGCCAGCGGATCATGCGCGGGGCCGCCGACCAGGTCAAGCGGGTCACGCTGGAGCTCGGCGGCAAGAGCGCCAACATCGTCTTCGCGGACGCCGACCTCGAGCAGGCGGCCGCCGCCGCCCCCATGGCCGTCTTCGACAACGCCGGCCAGGACTGCTGCGCGCGCAGCCGGATCCTGGTGCAGCGCAGCGTCTACGAGCGGTTCATGGAGCTCTTCGAGCCCGCCGTGCGCGGTGTCGTCGTCGCCGACCCGAGCCGGGACAGCACGCAGATGGGCCCGCTGGTCAGCGCCGGCCAGCGGGAGCGGGTCCGCTCCTACGTCGAGGGCTCAGCCGAGCCGGTCGAGGTCGCCTTCCGCGGTGAGGCGCCCACGGGGGAGGGGTTCTGGTACCCCGCCACCGTCGTCCTGCCGCGCTCGACGCAGGACGCGGTCTGGCAGGAGGAGGTCTTCGGGCCCGTCGTCGCCGTCATGCCGTTCGAGGACGAGGCGGACGCGGTCGCGAAGGCCAACGACACGGCATACGGGCTGTCCGGGTCCATCTGGACCCGCGACGTCGGCCGGGCCCTGCGGGTGGCGCGCGCGGTCGAGGCCGGCAACCTCTCGGTCAACTCGCACAGCAGCGTGCGCTACTCCACGCCGTTCGGCGGCTTCAAGGCCTCCGGCCTGGGCCGCGAGCTGGGCCCGGACGCGCTCGACGCGTTCACTGAGGTCAAGAACGTCTTCATCTCCACCGAATCCTGAGCAGCACCAACGACTTCTGAGAGGCAGGACCATGACAGGCAGGCTCGAGGGCAAGGTCGCCGTCGTCACCGGGGGGTGCAGCGGCATCGGCCTGGCAACGGTGCGGCGGTTCGCACGGGAGGGTGCCAAGGTCGTCATCGGCGACCTCGACGAGAGCGCCGGCCCCGCACTGGCCACCGAGGTCGACGGCACGTTCGTGCGCTGCGACGTGACCGACGCCGGCGACGTCGAGACCCTGTTCCGGACGGCGAAGGACACCTGGGGCAGCGTCGACGTGGCGTTCAACAACGCCGGCATCTCCCCGCCGGAGGACGACTCGATCCTCACCACCGACCTCGAGGCGTGGCGCCGGGTGCAGGAGGTCAACCTGACCAGCGTCTACCTGTGCTGCAAGGCGGCGCTGCCCTACATGCTGGAGCAGAAGCGCGGGTCGATCATCAACACCGCCTCGTTCGTGGCGGTCATGGGCGCGGCCACGTCGCAGATCTCCTACACAGCCAGCAAGGGCGGCGTGCTGTCGATGTCGCGCGAGCTCGGCGTGCAGTTCGCCCGCGAGGGCGTGCGGGTCAACGCCCTCTGCCCCGGACCGGTGAACACCCCGCTGCTGCAGGAGCTGTTCGCCAAGGACCCCGAGCGGGCCGCGCGGCGCCTCGTGCACATCCCCACAGGCCGGTTCGCCGAACCGGAGGAGATCGCCAACGCGGTGCTCTTCCTCGCCAGCGACGAGTCGAGCTTCATCACCGCGAGCTCCTTCCTGGTCGACGGCGGCATCTCCGGCGCCTACGTCACCCCGGTCTGAGGGGCGCGCATGGGCAGTGCGGCCTGGCGGCCGGTCATCGGCATCACGGCCTACGTCGAACCCGCCTCCCGGGGGGACTGGACCGAGGTGCCGAGCGCGCTGCTGCCCCAGGACTACGTCACCAAGGTCGAGGAGGCGGGCGGGATCGCGCTGCTGGTCCCTCCCCGCCTCGACGCCGACGACGCGCTCGCCCGGGAGGTGCTCGCCCGTCTCGACGGGCTGGTCCTCGCCGGGGGCGCCGATGTCGAACCCGATCGGTATGCCGCGCAGCCGCACCCCAGCGTGCAGCCGGGACGGCCTGACCGTGACGCGCTCGAGCTGGCGCTCGCGCGCGCCTCGGCGGAGCAGGACTTCGCGGTGCTGGGCATCTGCCGCGGCATGCAGGTCATGGCGGTGGCGGCCGGCGGCCACCTCGAGCAGCACGTGCCCGACCGGGTCGGCCACGACGAGCACTCGCCGGCGCCCGGGGTCTACGGCTCGCACCCGGTGACCACCGTGCCCGGGACCCGGGTGGCCGGGATCGTGGGGCCGGCGCTGGACGTGCCGACCTACCACCACCAGTCGGTGCTGGAGCACCCCGGCTACGTGCCGGCTGCCTGGTCCGACGACGGGACGCTGGAGGCGATGGAGGACCCCCGGGCCCGGTTCCGGCTGGCCGTCCAGTGGCACCCGGAGGTCGGCACCGACCCCCGCCTGTTCGAGGCACTGGTGCAGGAGTGCCGCGCGCGGCACACCGTTCCGGGGAGCAGCCCGTGAGGGGTGGGCCGGCGCAGGCCAGGACTGCCGGAGGCTGGGCCGGGGTGCCCTCGTGCACGTCCACCTCACGCGCTCCCGGCCACCGCGGCGGGCACACGGCATACCGGCATCGGCGCCGACCAGATGGCGAGACGTGGTGCCACGATCCGGACGGTGCGTGGCACCCTGAGCCTTGTCATGAACACCTGGACGGCAGTGGCCACCGCCACGATCATTCTCGGCTAGCGCGACGGGACACCTTCCCGCCGCGCAGACCTCCCACACCCTGGGGGGTCTTTTTCGTTACCGGGCACCACCCCGCCCCGGTGACGTGGACCTGACCGGGATGAACGACCATGGAGGACAAGGGCGTCGGGCCCTGAAGGGGCGCGACGCGGGCATGACCGGTGCGCCGAGGGGTGCCCCGGAGCACTCGAGATGGGGCCGACGATGACCGACCTGCACGTCTACGACACCACGCTGCGCGATGGTGCGCAGCAGGAGGGGCTCAACCTCTCCGTCGCCGACAAGCTGGACATCGCCCGCCACCTCGACGAGCTCGGGGTGGGCTTCATCGAGGGTGGCTGGCCGGGCGCCAACCCCAAGGACACCGAGTTCTTCGCCCTCGCCCGGCGCGAGCTCTCGCTGCGCAACGCCACGCTCGCCGCCTTCGGTGCCACGCGGCGGGCGGGCGCGGTCGCCGCCGACGACCCCCTGGTGAGGGCCCTGCTCGACTCCGGCGCCCCGGTCGTCACGCTCGTGGCCAAGTCCCACGCCCGCCACGTGGAGACCGCCCTGCGGACCACGCTGGAGGAGAACCTCGCGATGGTGCGCGACACCGTCGCGTTCCTGCACGGCGAGGGCCGGCGCGTCTTCCTCGACGCGGAGCACTTCTTCGACGGCTACCTCGCCGACCGCGCCTACGCCCTCGAGGTGATCCGGACGGCGGCCGAGGCCGGCGCCGAGGTGGTCGCCCTGTGCGACACCAACGGCGGCATGCTGCCCCCGCAGGTCGGGGACGTCGTTGCCGACACCCTCGCCGGCACGCAGGCGCGCCTGGGCATCCACTGCCACAACGACACCGGGTGCGCGGTCGCCAACTCCCTGGCCGCCGTGGCCGCCGGGGCGACGCACGTGCAGGGCACGATCAACGGCTACGGCGAGCGCACCGGCAACGCCGACCTGCTCACCGTCGTCAGCAACCTGCAGCTCAAGCTCGGTCAGCCCCTCATCCCCGAGACTCGGCTGCGCGAGGCTACGCGGATCGCCCACGCGATCAGCGAGGTCACCAACGTGCCGCCCTACAGCCGTCAGCCGTATGTCGGTGCCAGCGCCTTCGCGCACAAGGCCGGGCTGCACGCCAGCGCCATCCGCATCGACGCCGATCTCTACCAGCACACCGACCCGCAGGCCGTGGGCAACGACATGCGGATGCTGGTGTCCGACATGGCCGGACGCGCCAGCATCGAGCTCAAGGGCCGCGAGCTCGGTTACGACCTCGCCGGCGAGGACGAGCTGCTCAGCCGGGTCGTGGAGAAGGTCAAGGACCTCGAGCTGCGCGGCTACACCTTCGACGCGGCCGACGCCTCCTTCGAGCTGCTGCTGCGCGGCGAGGTCGAGGGGGAGCGCCTGAGCTACTTCGACGTCGAGTCCTGGCGGGTCATCACCGACTCCCGCGGCGCCGGCGAGGCGTTCTCGGAGGCGACGGTCAAGCTGTTCGCCGGTGGCAGCCGCGTCGTCGCCACCGGCGAGGGCAACGGCCCGGTCAACGCCCTCGACCACGCCCTGCGCCAGGCCCTGTCCAGCGCCTACCCCGAGCTGGACAAGCTGGAGCTCATCGACTTCCGGGTGCGCATCCTCGACGCCGCGCACGGCACCGACGCCGTGACCCGCGTGCTCATCGAGACCTCCGACGGCGCCACCTCGTGGGAGACCGTCGGGGTGGCGCCGAACATCGTCGAGGCGAGCTGGATCGCGCTGGTCGACGGGGTGACCTACGGCCTCATGCGGCAAGGCATCCCCGTCCGCTGAGGTGAGGGGCGCGCCTCAGCCGCGGCGCGGCATACGGCGCGCCAGGGCGACGGCGGCCGTGGCGTCGACCAGGCCGTAGCCACTCGTCGGCGACCACCGCGGCTGCCCCGGCAGGGGCGTGGCGCTGCGCTCGAGGACGGCGCGGACCTCGTCGGCGGTCAGGTCCGGGCGGACCGCGCGCACGAGCGCGGCGACGCCGGCGACCTGCGGCGAGGCGATCGAGGTGTAGCCGCCCTGGCCGTAACCGCCGCCCCTGGCCGTCGTCGGGACACCGTCGCCGGGGGCCATCACCAGGTCGTGCGGACCGGTCGAGGAGTATGCCGCCCGGTTGCCGTCGCGGTCGGTCGCCCCGATGGCGAGGACGTGCGGCAGGTTCGCCGGCGCGGGCCACGGGTTGGGGGCGTCGCCGGAGTTGCCGACGGCGGCGACCACGAGCACGTTGTGGGCATGCGCGTAGTCGACGGCGTCGCGCATGGCGGGCGTCGGCAGGACGCCCAGGCTCATGTTGATGACGTCGGCGCCGTGGTCGACCGCCCAGCGCAGGCCGGCGGCGACCTTGACGTCGCCCTGGTCGTCGTCGGTGTGCCCGCCGGCGTCGGCAACCTTGACCGGGATGAGGCGCCCGGCAGGGCAGATGCCGGCGATGCCGGTGTGGTTGTCGGTGGCGGCCGCCATGACGCCCGCGATCTCGGTGCCGTGCCCCTGGTCGTCGTCGGCGCTGCTGGTGCCGTCGACGAACGTGGCTCCGGGCTCGAGCTTGCCGGCGAGGTCGGGGTGGTCGAGGTCCACGCCGGTGTCCAGCACGGCGATGCGCACCCCCTGGCAGTGCGTGGCCCGCCAGGCTCCGCCGACGTCGATCGTCGTGCGCGTCGCGGCGTCGGACGGGTGGGACCGGTCGAGGCCCAGGTTCCACTGCGTGGGCAGCACGGGGTCGTCGGGGAGGCGGTGCCAGGTGCGGGGCTCGGCGGCGGCCGGTGCGGCCTCGAGGGCCGTGAGGGCGGGGGCGGCGGCGAGGGCCACCGCCGCCAGGACGCCGATCGTGGCGGTGGGGAGAGCCATGGGCACCTGCCTTGTCCGTTTCGCCTCTTTTGGGCGAGTTGTTGGGGGCATGTCTACCCCACCGCCCGGTCGCCGTCCTGCCCACGCGGTGTCCAACCCTGAGCCTGCCGTGACGGCTTCGGGGTCGGTTCAGGGGCGCACCCCATGTCGCGGCGGCGCGCGTCGGCGCAGTCTTGGAGAGTCAGGGAAGGGCCCTGGCGGACATCCCGAAGGAAGTGCTCCACCCATGAACGACATCCACCAGAGCTTCGCCCAGCAGGGTCTGGTCCGACCGCGGGAGGGCCGGGTGCTCGGCGGCGTCTGCGCCGGTCTCGGCCGGCGCTTCGGCATCGCGCCGTGGCCCGCGCGCATCCTCTTCGTGCTGCTGCTCATGGTCATCCCCGGCAGCCAGATCCTGATCTACCCGATCCTGTGGATCCTGATGCCCTCGGAGGAGACGGTCATGACCCAGCCGCCCCAGAGCCCGCCCTCCCAGACCCCGCCGGCCCCGGCCGCCTGACCGCGCCGGGCCATGGCAGGGGTGGCATGGCGCCGACAGCGTCCGGAGAGGGCGGGTGAGTCCAACAGGCGGGCGGGGTGGTTCCTCCTCCTGGCCGGCGCGCTGTTGCTGGTCTGGACCTGCTGGATCGGCGCCGCCTTGCCAGCAGCCGGCCCGAGGCAGGCCTGGTCGGCCGCGTGGACCGGCCTCGACAACTGGCCCCTGACCTGGGTCGGCCTGGACCTGCTCGAGGTCGTCGGGCTCACGGCGACCGGGGTGCTCCTGGTGGGCGGGCGGGAGCAGGCGCGCACGTCCGCGTTGCTGTCGGCCCCGTTGTTCGTGGTCGACGCGTGGTTCGACGTGATGACGGCCGCGTCCCCGGTGGAGCTGGCCGGGGCGCTGCTGCTGGCGGGCGTCGTCGAGCTGCCGCTCGCCGTGGTGCTCTGCCGACTGCCCGGGGAGCGGGGTCAGCTGCCGACTGACGGCAGTCCGGCGTGCCGCCGGACCGCGGCCGCGAGCCCCGCCGGGTCCGCCACGGTCAGGGTCAGGTTCGGGTGGCGCAGCCCCGGCAGCGGCCCGCGGACGGGTTCGAGGAAGGTCAGGCAGACCCCGTGCGCGTAGGTCGTGCCGAACGTCAGCCCGCGGTCGGTGAGGGACAGGCGGATCCCGATCCCGCGATACCAGCGGTAGGGGCCGGTGACACTGACGTCCTGGACGTCCCGCGGGTCGACCCGGACCGACCACGGGCCCAGGCAGGCGAGGAGGTGGTCCGGGCCGACGGTGACGTGCGAGGTCGTCGGGGTGGCGCCGACGGCCGCCAGCACCAGCCGGAACCGCGGGTCGAAGTCGAACCCGAACTGCTCCACGCCCTCCAGTGGAACGGTCGCCCCCATCGCGCCGGGAGCCCCAGCCTCGGCAGGCACACCGGTGCCGCCAGGCCCGCCGAGGTCCTCGGCGACCGTCGCCAGCACCCGCTCCAGGGCGTCCGCGCTAGCCGCCTCGAAACCGCCGGCGCCCTTCCACCACACCCGCCCGGACCGGTCGACCAGGCACACCGTGATCGTGTCGCGGTCCTCGATGCCGAGCGCTGCGGTCACCCGGCGCACGTCGGTGTAGACGGTCAGGGTCCGCTGCCGCACCCGAGGGTCCGGGATCGCTGCGGCCATGCCCCCGTCGATGGCGCCGCGACCGGGCGCCCACTGCAGGCCGATCACCGGCAGCTCGACGAGCCCCAACCTCGGGAAGCGTCGCGTGAGCTCCTCGAGCCGGGGGACCCAGGAGTCGACGAGCCGCTGGTGCGAGCGGTGGAACGCCACGAGCACCACCGTCAGCTCCGTGGGCAGGCCGCCGGGCAGGGCGACCTCCCGGCCCTCGAGGTCACGTGCGGTCAGCTGGGGGAACGTCGCGGCGTCCATGACCCCACCGTAGGTTCTGCGCCTTCCGGCCGCCTCCGTCACCACTCCGGGGCTCGGTGGCCGGCGTCTCCGGTGGAGCGTGACGCCGTGGGGTGGCAGCGTGGGGTCATGGCCCTACGGACGAGCAAGACCTGGTTCGGCGTGGTGCTCGACGCCCCGAACGCCTCGGAGCTGGCGCACTTCTACGAGCGGCTGCTCGGCTGGCAGGTCTTCACCGACAGCGAGGAGTGGGCCACCCTCGCGCCCTCGAAGGACGCCGGCTACAACCTCGCGTTCCAGACCGAGCCGCACTACGTGCGTCCGGTGTGGCCGGCCGCCGAGGGGCAGCCGCAGATGTCGATGCACCTCGACCTCGAGGTCGACGACCTCGACCAGGCGGTCGCCCACGCGGTCGGCGTCGGCGCGCAGGAGGCGGCCTTCCAGCCGCAGGAGACCGTGCGGGTCATGCTCGACCCCGCCGGTCACCCCTTCTGCCTCTACCTCGACGAGAGCGAGAGCGAGGGCGGAAGCGACGCCGACACCAGCGCCACCGTCGAGGACTAGCCGCTCAAGCGGCCAGCGCCGCGTCGCAGACCTCGACCAGGCGCTGGCGCAGTACCTGAGCGCGGGCGGAGAAGGCGCGCTGCGCGGCGACGTACTCCTGCTTGCCCGCGGGCGTCTCGATGCGCACCGGCTCGTAGCCCAGCTCCGCCAGGTCGTAGGGCGCCGCGCGCATGTCGAGCTCGCGCACCTCACGCGCGAGCTCGAAGCAGTCCATGACCAGGTCGCTGGGGGCGAGCGGGGTCAGCTTGTACGCCCACTTGTAGAGGTCCATGTTGGCGTGCAGGCAGCCCGGCTGCTCCAGCAACGACTGGGTATCGCGGGTGGGCGCCACCGCGTTCATCGGCCGGGCCGGGGGAGTGAAGAAGCGGTAGGCGTCGAAGTGCGAGCAGCGCACCGGGTGGCCCTCGACCACCGCGTCGGTGCCGGCGGCCCCCAGCCGCAGCGGCCAGTCGCTGTGCCGGACCTGCTCGGGGGTGAGCCGGTAGACCATCGCCCACTCGTGCAGCCCGAAGCAGCCCAGGTGGGCCGGGCGCGCGGCCGTCGCGGCGAGCAGGTCGCGGACGAACCGCACCGTGTCACCCCGGGCCGCCAGGAAGGCGGGCAGGTCCACGGACGCCGCGCGGCCGTCATACCGGTAGTGCTTCCAGTCCGCGCGCTCTGCCGCGCCGGCCAGCGCGACCCCGGCGCCCGGGTGCCACCGGCGCAGCTGGGCGGGGCGGTGGGAGTAGTAGGTGAACAGGAAGTCGTGGACCGGGTGCTTGCGCCCGTCGTGGCGCCGCTGCAGGTGCGCCGCCGTCGCCGCGTCCACCCGGGACCCGTGCGCGGCCTCCACCCGGAGCCACGCGTCCTGCTCCATCCACTGCCTGACCACGGGCATCAAGGGTACGTGGCGCCACCGGTAGCCTCGGGACGTGCGCATCGCGAGATACACGACAGGTGAGGACCCGACCTACGGCATCGTCCAGGGCGACCCCCGTGAGGAGGTCGTGCTGGAGATCCAGGGCGACCCGATGTACCAGGCGGTGGTCTACACCGGCAACCGCGCCGCGCTCGAGGACGTGCGCCTGCTCGCGCCGATCATCCCGCGCAGCAAGGTGATCGGGATCGGTAAGAACTACGCCGACCACGCCGCCGAGATGGGCAGCGAGGCACCGGCCGAGCCGCTGATGTTCCTCATCCCCAACACCGCCGTCGTCGGCCCCGGCGACCCCGTGGTCATGCCGCGCCAGAGCAGCAACGTCCACTACGAGGGCGAGCTCGCCGTCGTGATCGGCCGGATCTGCAAGGACATCGCGCCCGACCAGGTCAAGGACGTCGTCTACGGCTACACCTGCGCCAACGACGTGACCGCCCGCGACCTGCAGAAGTCCGACGGCCAGTGGGCCCGGGCCAAGGGCTTCGACACGTTCTGCCCGCTCGGTCCGTGGATCGAGACCGAGCTCGACACCGCCGACCTGTCGCTGGTGACCCGCCGCGACGGCGAGGTCGTCCAGGACGGCACGACGGCCGACATGCTCCACGACGTGGCGACGCTGGTGTCCTACGCCTCGCAGGCGTTCACCCTGCTGCCCGGCGACGTCATCCTCACCGGCACCCCGGCCGGGGTCGGCCCGGTCGAGCCGGGGCAGCGCGTCGAGGTCGAGATCGAGGGCATCGGCACCCTGTCCAACCCCTTCGTCCGCCGCGGCTGAGCGCCCGGGCCCCGCACGACCACTACCTGGAATCGGACCATCATGAGTGAGACCCCTTCCCGTCCTGTCCGCACGCGCGTCGCGCCGTCCCCGACCGGTGACCCCCACGTCGGCACGGCCTACATGTCGCTGTTCAACCTCGGCTTCACCCGCCAGCAGGGGGGCCAGTTCGTCCTGCGCATCGAGGACACCGACCGGGCACGCTTCCGTGAGGACAGCGAGCAGCAGGTCTTCGACACGCTGCGCTGGCTCGGCCTGACCTGGGACGAGGGCCCTGACGTGGGTGGCCCGTTCGCGCCCTACCGCCAGTCCGAGCGGCTGGAGACCTACCAGCCGTATGTCGACCGGTTGCTGGCCGAGGGCAAGGCCTACCACTGCTGGTGCTCCACCGAGCGGCTCAAGGAGATGCGCGACGAGCAGCAGCGTCGCAAGCTGCCGACCGGCTACGACCGGCTCTGCCACGGCAAGACGCGCGACCAGCGCGCCGCCCTGCCCGGCTTCAGCGAGACGCCGGTCGTGCGGATGCTCATCCCCGACGACGTCGAGCTGACCTTCACCGACCTCATCCGCGGCCAGGTCAGTGCCCCGCGCCCGGACGACCAGGTCATCCTCAAGGCCGACGGGTTCCCGACCTACCATCTGGCCGTCGTCGTCGACGACCACGAGATGGGCATCACCCACGTCGTGCGCGGTGAGGAGTGGATCAGCTCCACCCCCAAGCACATCCTGCTCTACCGCTGGCTGGGCCTGGAGGCCCCGGCGTTCGCGCACATGCCCCTGCTGCGCAACACCGACAAGTCCAAGATCAGCAAGCGCAAGAACCCCGCGGCGCGCCTGACGTGGTTCCAGGAGCAGGGCTACCTGCCCGAGGCGCTGGTGAACTTCCTTGCGCTGCTGGCCTACCCGCCGGTGCAGGACGAGGAGGGCAACGACGTCGAGGTCTTCGACTTCGCCGACTTCTCCGAGCGGTTCGCCTGGTCCAAGGTCAACCCGGTCGGGCCGATCTTCGACCTCAAGAAGCTCGAGTGGCTCAACGGCGTCTACATCCGCAAGCTGACCGTGGAGGACCTCGCGGCCCGGCTCCTGCCGCACCTGCGTGAGGCCGGGGTGCTGGGGGAGTCCCAGACCCCCGAGCAGATGACGACGCTGCACGCGGTGACCGAGCTGATCCAGACGCGGATGGCACTGCTGTCCGAGGCCACCGCCCTCGTGGCGCCGTTCTACGTCGCCGACGACGCGCTCGAGATCGCCGAGGACGCCCGGGCCCAGCTCAAGGACGACGCCGGTGCGGTGCTCGACGCCGGGCTGAAGGCGCTGGAGGCGCTGGGCTCCTGGCAGGCCGCCGACCTCGAGGCCGCGCTGCGAGAGGCGCTCGTGGACGGGCTCGGCATCAAGCCCAAGTTCGCATTCGGCCCCCTGCGCACGGCCGTCTCCGGCCAGCGGATCAGCCCGCCGCTGTTCGAGTCGATGGAGATCCTCGGCCGCGAGTCCACGCTGGAGCGCCTGCGCCGCCTGCGCGCCACGCTCTGACTCCCGTGGTCGCCGTCCTGCTCGACCTCGACGACACCCTCGTCGACAGCACCGCCGCGATGATCGCGGCGGGCAGGACGGCGACCGCGTCGCTGTGGCCGCAGGCCGGTCCGGACCTGCACGAGGCCGCGGCCCGGCGCTTCCGGGCCGACCCGCGCGGCCTGTTCGGGGCCTACACGCGCGGCGAGCTCGACTTCCCGGCGATGCGTCGTGCCCGCGTCGCCGACCTGGTGGACCACCTCGGACTCGACCATGTTCAGGACGCCCACGAGCGGTTCGAGGCCGCCTACGCCCCGGCGTTCGCCGAGCACCTGCGTGCGTTCACGGACGTCACCGCGTTGCTGCGCCGTGCCGAGGGGCACGGCTGGCCGGTGGGCGTGCTCACCAACTCCGGCGCCGGCTACACCGCCCAGAAGCTGCGGCTGACCGGTCTGGCGGACCGCTTCGAGGTCGTCGTGACCACCGACGACCTCGGCTTCGGCAAGCCCGACCCGCGGGTCTTCGCGCACGCCTGCGCGCTGCTGGGCAGCGAGCCCGCGGACACGGCATACGTCGGTGACGACCTGGAGGTGGATGCGCGCGGGGCGCGTGCCGCGGGCCTGTATGCCGTGTGGCTGGCCCGCGAGGACGTCACCTCGGTGGGGGCCGACGCGACGGGCGGGTGGGACGGCCCACGGGTGTCCTCCCTGGCCGAGGTGGGGCCGCTGCTGGCGGCGCGCGGGGCCGATTTGGGAACCGGGGCAGGGGGCCGGTAATGTTCACCCCCGGATCGCGGTCCGGAAGCCCCTCGGGGAAGCCGGCCGGGATACCCCCTTGGGGTATGGTGTAATTGGCAGCACGACTGATTCTGGTTCAGTTAGTCTAGGTTCGAGTCCTGGTACCCCAGCGCTGTTGTTCGGCCCGGAGACGGGCCGGAGCGGATTCGGAGAAATCCACGCCATTCGGTAAGGTTCTCTCCGTTGCGAAGAGCGCGAGAGCGTGAAGGACAGCAACCAGCTAGGGCCCCGTTGTGTAGCGGCCTAGCACGCCGCCCTCTCAAGGCGGTAGCGCGGGTTCGAATCCCGTCGGGGCTACTCGCAGAGCCGATCCCCGTCCTGGTCACCAGGGCGGGGATCGGTCTTTTTCACGCCCCGTGCCCTCGGCGGGGGCGGGACCCCGGTCAGCCCCAGTCGGCCCGGCCGGCCCCGGCGCGCACCCAGCGGTGCAGGGCCTCGGCCAGGTCGCGCTCGGCCAGCTCCGGGCCGCTCGTCGGGGCGAGCCGGACCGCGGCCTCGCTCACCCGCGCCGCCGTCGGCTGGCCGGGGTGCCCGATCGACACGGCCACCTCGCGGTCTCGACCCTGGGTCCAGCGGCCGGCAAGGCGCAGCGCCGTGCGCGTGCTCTCCGGCAGCCGGCTGAGGTTGCCGCTGATCTCCAGGCGCCACCGCTGGTCCGGGCCGGCCACCGTCTGGGCGACGACCGCGTCGACCAGGCCCTGCGCGTAGTCGACCTGGGCCCCCTCCCTGCGGCGCAGGACGTCGGCGACGACCAGGTGGACCGCAAGGTTGGCGATGCCCCAGTCCTCGCACCAGCGCAACAGGTCGTCCCCGTGCCTGGCGCCGAGGCCGTGCCGGCGAGCGACTTCCCGCGGCTCGCGCGAGGAGTCGCGCAGGCTGCTGCAGTCGAGCAGCACGCCGAGGCGGTGTGGTCGTTCGCGGTCCCGGAGCGCGCGACGGATGCGGGACACCTTGGTCCGGTCCACGAGCTCGGCGGCAGGGGTCACGCGGCGCAGGGTACGGGTCCCCGGGCGGTCCCGGAAGTCCGGGTGAGCAAGGTGTGACCAGCGTCCCGGCCGGTCGGGGTCAGGCGGGCGCCGTCGGCACCCAGTAGCGGCGCTTGCCCCGCCGCACGTCCTCGAGCACGCCACCGCACGCCTCGATGGTGCGCCGCGACGCGAGGTTGTCCTCGTCGCAGGTGAGCAGGGCAGGGTCGATGCCGAGGCCGTGGGCCACCCCCAGCGCGGCCCGCAGGGCGGCCGTGGCGTGCCCGCGGCGACGCGCGGACGGTCGCACGGCATACCCGATGTGGCCGGCCTGCTCGAGGAGGAAGGGGGTGAGCGCGTGGCGGACCGACACCCGACCGACCATCTCCTCCCCGGCGACGATCCACAGCACGGTGTCGGGGACGTGGTCGGCCGGCCGGGGCGTCTCGGGCCGCGCCTTGGCCAGCAGCCACTGCACGTATGCCGTGAAGCCCGCCTCGTCCTCCAGCGTCGCCACCGGGTGGTGCCCCAGGGCGAGGTAGGCGCCGTTGCCCTCGGCGTCGAGCTCGCGAGCGGTGGCCAGGAACGAGCGATGGAAGCGCACGTCCGGCGGGACGAGCTCGGTCATGCCGCCGACGGCCCGGTCAGGCGCCGCGCTCGGACTGCTGGGCCGCCTGCTGGGCGGCGTGGGCCCGGCGCAGCACCTCGGTGAGCTTGTTGGCGCCGGCCACGACGGTGGCGGCGTGCAGCCGGCCCGGCTGGCGCGAGACGCGCTCGATCGGGCCGGAGATCGACACGGCGGCCACGACCCGGCCGGACGGCCCGCGGACCGGCGCCGAGACCGAGGCCACGCCGGGCTCGCGCTCGCCGACGCTCTGCGCCCAGCCGCGGCGGCGCACGCCGGAGAGCGTCGTAGCGGTGAACTTCGCGCCCTGCAGGCCTCGGTGGAGGCGGTCCGGCTCCTCCCAGGCGAGCAGCACCTGGGCGGCGGAGCCGGCGAGCATGGACAGGCTCGCCCCCACCGGGATCGAGTCACGCAGTCCCATCGGGCGCTCGGCGGCGGCGACGCAGATGCGCTGGTCGCCCTGGCGACGGAAGAGCTGGGCGCTCTCGTTGGTGTGGTCGCGCAGCGCGCCGAGCACCGGCCCGGCGGCCGCGAGGAGGCGGTCCTCGCCGGCCGCGGCGGCCAGCTCGCCGAGGCGCGGGCCGAGCACGAAGCGGCCCTGCATGTCACGGGCGACGAGGCGGTGGTGCTCGAGCGCCACCGCGAGGCGGTGTGCCGTGGGCCGGGCCAGTCCGGTGGCCCCCACGAGCTGGGCGAGGGTCGACGGTCCGGCCTCGAGGGCGCCCAGAACGATCGCGGCCTTGTCGAGAACGCCGACTCCGCTAGAGTTGTCCATGTCCTGATATTGCCGTCTCAGTGCCTGAGACGCAAGTTCGTGGGCCCGGAAAGTGCGCGAGCCTGCTGAAGGCAGACGCGCAGAGTGGCTCGTCCGCGGACGGCAGACGAAGGGTGGATCGATGGCAGGCACGCTGGCCGAGAAGGTGTGGGACGCGCACGTCGTGCGGCGGGCGCAGGGGGAGCCCGACCTGCTCTACATCGACCTGCACCTGCTCCACGAGGTGACCAGCCCGCAGGCCTTCGACGGCCTGCGCCTCGAGGGCCGCAAGGTCCGCCGCCCCGACCTGACGCTGGCCACCGAGGACCACAACGTCCCCACGACCCCCGGCCCGATCACCGACCCCGTGAGCCGGACCCAGGTGGAGACGCTGCGCCGCAACTGCGAGGAGTTCGGCGTCCGGCTGTACCCCATGGGGGACGCCGACCAGGGCATCGTCCACGTCGTCGGGCCGCAGCTGGGGCTGACCCAGCCGGGCATGACGATCGTCTGCGGCGACAGCCACACCTCCACCCACGGCGCGTTCGGCGCCCTGGCCTTCGGAATCGGCACCAGCGAGGTCGAGCACGTCCTCGCCACGCAGACCCTGCCGCTCAAGCCCTTCCGCACCATGGCGGTCAACGTCGACGGCGAGCTGCCCGAGGGCGTCACGGCCAAGGACATCGTGCTCGCGGTCATCGCGCAGATCGGCACCGGCGGGGGGCAGGGGCACGTCATCGAGTACCGCGGCCGCGCCATCGAGGCGCTGTCGATGGAGGCCCGGATGACGGTGTGCAACATGTCGATCGAGGCCGGGGCCCGCGCCGGGATGATCGCGCCGGACCAGACGACGCTGGACTACCTCCAGGGACGCCCGCACGCGCCGACCGGAGCCGACTGGGACGCCGCCGTGGCCGACTGGTCGCTCCTGCGCAGCGACGACGATGCCGAGTTCGACGTCGAGGTCCACCTCGACGCCTCCTCGCTGAGCCCGTTCGTCACGTGGGGCACCAACCCCGGCCAGGGCCTGCCGCTCTCGGCAAGCGTGCCCGACCCGGAGTCCTTCGCCGACGAGTCCGAGAAGGCTGCGGCGCAGCGGGCGCTGGACTACATGGGCCTGACCGCCGGCACCCCGCTGAAGCAGATCCACGTCGACACCGTCTTCGTCGGCTCGTGCACCAACGGCCGGATCGAGGACCTGCGCGCGGCGGCAGCCGTGGTCAAGGGCCACCAGGTCGCCGACGGCGTGCGGATGCTCGTCGTGCCCGGCTCGGCGAAGGTGCGGCTGCAGGCCGAAGCCGAAGGGCTGGACAAGGTCTTCACCGACGCCGGGGCGGAGTGGCGCCTGGCCGGCTGCTCGATGTGCCTGGGCATGAACCCCGACCAGCTGGCGCCGGGGGAGCGCAGCGCCTCCACGTCCAACCGCAACTTCGAGGGTCGTCAGGGCAAGGGCGGCCGCACCCACCTGGTCAGCCCGCTGGTCGCCGCGGCCACCGCGCTGCGCGGCACCCTCTCGAGCCCGGCCGACCTGAGCGCCTGAGGAAGGACACCCGTCATGGAGCAGTTCACGACCCACACCGGCGTCGGCGTCCCGCTGCGCCGCAGCAACGTCGACACCGACCAGATCATCCCGGCGGAGTACCTCAAGCGCGTCACCCGGACCGGCTTCGAGGACGGCCTCTTCGCGGCTTGGCGAGGCGACGAGACCTTCATCCTCAACAACCCCTCGTATGCCGCGGGGTCGGTCCTGGTGGCAGGGCCCGACTTCGGGACCGGTTCCTCCCGGGAGCACGCCGTCTGGGCGCTGATGAACTACGGCTTCCGCGTGGTGATCTCCTCGCGCTTCGCCGACATCTTCCGCGGCAACAGCGGCAAGCAGGGCCTGCTCACCGCCCAGGCCAGCCAGGACGACGTCGAGCTGCTGTGGAAGCTCCTGGAGAGCGAGCCGGGCGCCGAGGTGACGGTGGACCTGGAGTCGCGCACCATCACCGCCAAGGACATCGTGGCGCCGTTCGAGGTCGACGACTACACGCGCTGGCGCCTGCTGGAGGGCCTGGACGACATCGGGCTCACCCTGCGCCACGAGGCCGAGGTGAGCGCCTTCGAGGCGACCCGGCCGGCCTACAAGCCGAGCACCCTGGCCGGCTCGACCGCCGGCTGAGCCCTCGGCTCCATTATCGCGAAAACCGTTCTCCCACAACACAACAACGGTGATCGGCGCCCCCTCATTGGGGGCGCCGAACTGCGTCCGGGGCCGGGTCGCGGGGGCGCCTCCGGAGGGTCTGTGCAGGTCAGGGGTGGTCTCGGAGCCCGTTCAAACACGTTGCGACACAACGAATCCGATGTTCCGTTTGTGGTGGACTCCACACCCCCGGAGGCCTAACGTCGTCTCCAAGTCGAGCACAGGCTCGGCCGCAGACCCGCCGGGCAAGGGGTCCGGCGCACATTTCCTCGGGAGGGGAAGACGTGAACAAGGGAGAACTGATCGACGCCCTTGAAGGGCGCCTCGGCAGCAAGAAGGCCGCGGCAGAAGCTCTCGAAGCGGTGCTCGACGTCATCATCCGGGCCGTCGCGAAGGGCGAGAAGGTCGGCATCACCGGCTTCGGCACCTTCGAGAAGGCAGCCCGGGCCGCGCGCACGGGCCGCAACCCGCGCACCGGTGAGACGGTGAAGATCAAGAAGACCTCGGTGCCGAAGTTCAAGGCCGGCACCGCGTTCCGCACGGTCGTGGCCGACCCGCGCCAGCTGCCGAAGACGGCGGCTGCCGGGGCCCGTGCCGCGGCAGGCACGGCGGCCAAGGCCGGCACGGCCGTGGCCAAGAGGGCTGCCGGTGGTGCGGCCAAGGTGGCGGCACCGGCCAAGAAGACCGCCACCAGGGCGGCGGCGCCGGCGAAGAAGGCGGCGACCAAGACCGCCACCAAGGCGGCTCCGGCCAAGACGGCGGCCAAGAAGGCGACCACCACGACGACCAGGACCACGACCAAGGCGGCGACGCCGGCGAAGAAGGCGGCGACCAAGACCGCCACCAAGGCGGCTCCGGCCAAGACGGCGGCGAAGAAGACGACCACCAAGGCGGCGACGCCGGCGAAGAAGGCGGCGACCAAGACCGCCACCAAGGCGGCTCCGGCCAAGAAGGCGCCGGCGAAGAAGGTCACCACGGCGCCGGCCACCAAGGCCGCCGCCAAGAAGGCGCCCGCGAAGAAGGCTCCGGCCAAGCGGGCGGCGAAGAAGGCCTGACGCACCACGCTCACGACGAAGGGGTCGGCACCCGAGGGTGCCGACCCCTTCGTCATCGCGGGCGAGTCAGCGGATCGGCTCTCCCTCGCCGATGCCGACGATCCACAGGCGGGTCAGTCTTTCCCCGTCGCTGGTGATGCTGAGCCGTTGCCCGGGACGGACGTGGCGCAGCCCGCTGGCGTCGAAGACCGCGCCGTCGAACGGCAGCTCGCGACCGTCGTCGAGCAGCACGCTGCCGGCGCCCGTGTCGGGATCGAAGCGGTGCACGCTGGCCTGCATGCCGGCAAGGCTAGCGCCGGGCCGCCGCCAGGACCGCGCTGGTGTGCGGCCCCACGCCGAGGGAGAGGGCGCGTGCCAGGGCGCGGTCGTCGTCGACGTCCGAGCGCAGCGTGGGCAGGTCCGGCTCGAGCCTGGTGTGGTCCCGCGCGTGGGCCAGGGCGGAGCCGGTGCCGAAGCGGGGCCGCAGGCCGGTCGCCGACCGCGCTGCCAGCAGTACGGTCCCGGTGCCCTCGGCGTCCGGCACGAAGCTGCGCTCGTGGGCCGCGCACGCCTCCAGCGCGACGGTCAGGTCCTCCGGCCGCAGGCTCGGCAGGTCTCCCAGCAGGACTGCGGTCGGGCCGTCGCCGTCCCGGTGCAGCGCCGCGATCCCCTCGCGCACGGCATCGTTGAGACCGCCGCCCGGGTCGGGGACGACCAGAACCCCCCGCGCCGCCGCCCATTCCGACGTGGGCACGTCGGAGGTCACGACGAGAAGCTGCCCCACCGGCATACAGGCGTGGACCGCATCGAGCGTGTCCAGCGCGAAGGCGTGGGCGAGGTCGGAGCGGCGGACACCGGCGGGCGGGTGCAGCCGGCTCTTGGCCGACAGCTGCCCCTTCACGGGCACGACGAGGCGCCATCCCCGGTCCGTTGGTGTGCGCATCGCCACGATCGTCCCAGCCGTCGCCCCCGCCTCGACACGCACCCTCGCCGACCGGGAAGATGACGGCGACGGCCGCAGGGTGCGGACGCAGGGAAGGCGGGGCACTGGTGCGGCGGATTCGACCACGGAGACGACTGCCCCTGGCCTACCGGTTCGCCGCTGCACTGCTGCGACCGCTGATGTTCCTGATCACCCGGCGGGATTGGCGTGGCGCCGAGCACCTGCCGGCCGAGGGCGGCTTCGTCGTCAGCCCCAACCACATCTCCTACGCCGACCCGCTGGCGTTCGCGCACTTCCTCTACGACAACGGCCACCCGCCGTACTTCCTGGCCAAGGAGAGCGTCTTCCGCATCCCGGTGATCGGCCGGATCCTCAAGGGCGCCGACCAGATCCCCGTGTATCGCGGGACGAGCCAGGCCGTGGAGGCGTTCCGTGCCGCCGTGGTCGCCATCGGCGACGGCAAGTGCGTGCCGATCTTCCCCGAGGGCACGCTCACCCGTGACCCGGACCTGTGGCCGATGACCGGCCGCACCGGTGCCGCGCGGGTGGCGCTGACCACGAGGTGCCCAGTCATCCCGGTCGCGCAGTGGGGTCCGCAGGAGCTGCTCGCGCCCTACGGCAGGAAGCCGCACCCGTTCCCGCGCAGGACCATGCACGTCTGGGCCGGTCCCGCGGTCGACCTGAGCGACCTGTACGGTCAACCGCTCGACCGGGCCACCCTGCAGGAGGCGACCGACCGGATCGTCGGGGCGATCACCGCGCTGCTGGAGCAGATCCGCGGCGAGAAGGCCCCCGCACGGCGGTTCGACCCGCGCACGGCGGGCGTCCCGGAGACCGGAAACCCGCGGCGGGCCGCGCACAAGCCGCCGACAGGCACGACAGGAGGAGCGGCATGACACGGGCCGCAGTGTTGACCGCCGGCAGCTGGGGCACCGCCTTCGCCGCCGTGCTCGGCGATGCCGGAACCTCGGTCCGGCTCTGGTCCCGGCGCCAGGAGGTCGCCGACCAGATCAACCGCACGCACATCAACGGCGACTACCACCCCCAGCTCGTCCTGCCGGAGAACGTGTCGGCGACCACCGACCCGGCCGAGGCCATGGACGGGGTCGACATCGTCGTCCTGTCGGTGCCGTCACAGACGTTGCGGGACAACCTCGGCCGCTGGGCCGACCTGATCCCGCGCGACGCCGCGGTGGTCTCCCTGATGAAGGGCGTGGAGCTGGGCACGACCAAGCGGATGAGCGAGGTCATCGCCGAGGTCGGCAAGGTCGAGCCGGAGCGCATCGCCGTGCTCTCCGGGCCGAACCTCTCGCCGGAGATCGCGGCCAAGCACCCGGCTGCGAGCGTCGTGGCCTGCGCCGACCACGCCGTCGCCGAGCGGGTCGCCGAAGCCTGCGCGGCGCCGTACTTCCGGCCCTACACCGACACCGACGTCATCGGCACCGAGCTCGGCGGGGCGGTCAAGAACGTCATCGCGCTCGCGGTCGGCATGGCCGAGGGCATGGGCATGGGGGACAACTCCAAGGCCTCGATCCTCACCCGGGGCCTGGCCGAGACCACCCGCCTCGGGGTGGCCCTGGGGGCCGACCCGGCCACGTTCTCCGGCCTGGCCGGCGTCGGTGACCTTGTCGCCACCTGCATGTCGCCCCTCTCGCGCAACCGCACCTTCGGGGTCAACCTCGGCAAGGGGATGACGGTCGAGGAGGTCATCGCCGCCACGAAGCAGACGGCCGAGGGTGTGAAGTCCTGCGAGTCGATCCTCGACCTGGCCCGGCACCACGGCGTCGACGTGCCGATCATCGAGAACGTCGCGGCGGTGGTGCACGACGGGCGCACACCCGAGGAGGTCGTGACCGCGCTGATGACCCGCGCCCGCAAGGCCGAGAAGAACTAGGTCAGCCCGACGGCCCCGGGCCTGTCTGGACGACCCTGCGCGCGCCCGTGGGCCTGCGGTGGCAGGACCCGGGTCGGCGGGCAGGCGCGGGGTCGGACGCGGGGTCGGCCTGATGGGGAGATCGGCCTGATGGGGAGGTCAGACCTGGCCGAGGGCGCGGTCGAGGTCGCGCCAGAGGTCCTCGACGTCCTCGACGCCCACCGAGAGGCGCAGCAGGTTCTCCGGCACGGTGAGCGGCTCGGTGCTGATCCGGCGGCGCCGCTCGATGAGCGACTCCACCCCGCCCAGGCTCGTGGCATGCGTCCACAGGCGCACCGCGGCCGAGGCCCGCTCGGCGGCGTCGGCACCGCCGCGCACCTCGATCGAGACGACGGCACCGAAGCCGGGGTAGCGCACCCGCTCCACCGCCGGGTGTCCCTCCAGGCGCAGGGCGAGCTCGGCCGCGTTGCTGCCGGCCCGCTCGACCCGCAGGTGCATCGTGCGCATCCCGCGCAGCGCCAGCCAGGTCTCCATCGGCCCGGCGACCGCGCCGTGGATCAGCCGGTGGTGGGCGAGCCGCTCCTGGAGGGCGCGACCGCGAGGTGAGTCGGCGGTGACCGTCGCCCCGAGCAGCACGTCGGAGTGCCCGGAGAGGAACTTGGTCACCGAGTGCATCACCACGTCGGCGCCCTCGGCGAGCGGCTGCTGGAGCAGCGGGGTGGCGAACGTGTTGTCGCACACCACGATCGCGTCGTGCTCGTGGGCCGCGGCAACCAGGGCGGGCAGGTCGGCGACCTCGAGCATCGGGTTCGTCGGGGACTCCACCCAGAGCAGGTCGGCCCCGTCGAGGGCGGCGACCACCGCGGCCGTGTCGCTGATGTCCACCCGCCGCACCGTCAGGCGCCCGGCGTCGGCCAGGTCACCCAGGATCGAGCCCGTGCCGTTGTAGGCGTGGGTGGGCGCCACGACGACCCCACCCTCGGGTGCCAGGGACAGCGCGGCCGCCACGGCGGCCATACCGGAGGCGAAGACCAGCGCCGCACCACCCTCGAGCGCCCCGAGGGCCTCCTCGAAGGCCGTCCACGTCGGGTTGCCGGCGCGCGCGTAGTTGACCGCGCCGTCGGCGACGTAGGTCGAGGTCAGCTCCAGCGGGGGGCTCACCGGCGCTCCGGGCACCCTCGGCGGGCGGCCGGCGGAGACCAGGAGGGAGGCCGGGGCCAGGTCGTCGTCGTGCGTCGCGTCCACGCCCACACAGTAGGTGCAGCCGGGCGGCGGGGAGTGCCGGTGGCCGTATGCCGGGCGGTAGGGTCACCTCTCGATGAGCGCCTCCGACATCGTCCCCAGCACCCCGTCCCCCCAGCCCGGCCGCAAGCCGCGGGTCGCCGTCGTCTTCGGTGGCCGGTCCTCCGAGCACGCCGTGTCCTGCTCCACCGCCGCCGGTGTCCTGCGCGCGATCGACCGCGACACCTACGACGTGCTGCCGATCGGCATCGCCAAGGACGGCCGGTGGGTCCTGGCCGCCGACGACCCCGACCGCCTCGCGCTCACCCCCGGCCACACCCCCGAGGTCGACGACGCCGCCGACGGCGTGATCGTGCCGCTGAGCACCACCGACCGCAGCCTGGCCGTCCTCGAGCCCGGCCAGCCGCCGCGGGCGCTCGGTGACGTCGACGTCGTCCTGCCGCTGCTGCACGGCCCGTTCGGTGAGGACGGCACCCTGCAGGGCCTGCTCGAGCTGGCCGACATCCGCTACGTCGGCTCCGGCGTGCTGGCCTCGGCCGCGGGCATGGACAAGCACTACATGAAGGTCGTCCTCGCCGGTCACGGCCTGCCCGTCGGCCCCTACACCGTCATCACCGACAAGGCGTGGCGCCACGACCCGGCCGCCGCCCTCGACGCGGTGACCTCGCTCGGCTTCCCCGTGTTCGTCAAGCCGGCGCGTGCCGGGTCGAGCATGGGCATCACCAAGGTCACCGCCAAGGAGGACCTCGCGGCGGCGATCGAGGCCGCGCGCGAGCACGACCCCAAGGTCATCGTCGAGGCCGCGATCGTCGGCCGCGAGATCGAGTGCGGTGTGCTCGAGGGCCGTGACGGCGAGCCGACCCGCACCAGCGAGGTCGCCGAGGTCGAGGTCGTCCAGGGCCACGACTTCTACGACTTCGAGGCCAAGTACATCGCCGAGGCCGACGTCCAGCTCTCCTGCCCGGCCGACGTCCCGGCCGAGGTGTCCGACGAGGTGCGCCGCCTGGCCGCCGCGGCGTTCGACGCCTTCGGCTGCGAGGGCCTGGCCCGCGTCGACTGCTTCTGGACCACCGGTGGCGACGTGGTGATCAACGAGATCAACACGATGCCCGGCTTCACCCCCACCTCGATGTACCCGCGGATGTGGGCGGCCTCGGGGATCGACTACCCCCAGCTCATCGACGAGCTGCTCCAGCTGGCCCTGGCCCGGCGGACCGGCCTGCGCTGAGGACCGCCCGGGCCCGGGTTCAGCGGCAGCGGTGGGTGCCCTGGGGGATCGCCCGGGCGGCCGCGCCGAACGCAGGCAGCAGCAACGGCTCCGGGGAGTACTGCGACGGCACCAGGACCTCGATCGCCGGGGTCCGCCCGTAGGTGGTGAACCGGTAGCCGTCGGTGAGCCGGTGCGCCACCCAGTCCACGCCGGAGACGTCGAGGCACTGGTCGGTGGTCGGCCCGGGCGGGGCCACCCCACACCGCGCGATCACCGCCGGGTCGCCCCAGGCGCGCACGGCGGGGGAGTCGGAGGTGGTGTCGACGCGCCCCTGGTTCCCGACGGTCGCCGGCCACCTCGCCGCAGCCGCCCGGCAGGCCGCCGAGCCGGCCTCGGGCGCGACCGTGACCTCCAGGGCCCGAGAGCAGGCAGGCAGCGTCAGCACCACCCCCAGCGCGGACAGCACTGCCACACAACGCGTATGGCGGCCAGGTCGCCTCGGGCGACCGGCCGCCATACGCGGGACGAGCAGTCTGGTCAGACGTGGACGACCGTGCACGTCAGGGTGCGGGTGATGCCGGGCACGTCCTGGATCTTGGCGATGACGAGCTTGCCCAGCTCGTCGACGTTGCGGGCCTCGACACGGGCGATGACGTCATAGGGGCCGGTGACGTCCTCGGCCAGGGTGACCCCGGAGATGCCGGCGATCGCCTCGGCGACGGTGGCAGCCTTGCCCACCTCGGTCTGGATCAGGATGTAGGCCTGGACCACCACGATGCCTCCAAGGGTTGGCCGGGACGCAGGCGCGTCCCGAGGAAACCTGGTCCGGGGCCGAGGTGGCTCCGGACACCGCAGACGCTACCGTGCCGACGCAGGTTTCGTCCCAGCAGGAGGTCGACGAGTGGTCAAGGATCACAACGGTTCCGGCGGACCCACGCTCGCCGAGGTGAGCGAGTCCGAGCTGCTCGCCGGCATCTTCCCGCTGCTGCCGGGCGGCCACGGCGTGCTGCTCGGGCCCGGTGACGACGCGGCGCTGGTGTCGGCGCCCGGCGGCAGCGTGGTCGCCACGACCGACGCGATGGTGCGCGACCGGGACTGGCGCGACGACTGGTCCACCGGCGCCGACGTCGGCGCCAAGACGGTGGCGCAGAACCTCGCCGACGTGGCCGCGATGGGCGCGGTGCCGACCGGCCTGCTCGTCACGCTGATCGCCGACCCCGCCACACAGCTGGCCTGGGTCCACGACTTCGCCACCGGGCTGGCCGAGGCCGCCCGGGAGGCCGGTGCGCCGGTCGTCGGTGGCGACCTGTCCTCGGCCCCGCCCGGGATGCTGGTGGTCTCCGTGACGGCGCTCGGCGACCTCGAGGGCCGCGAGCCCGTGCTGCGATCCGGCGCCCGGGAGGGTGACGTCGTCGCGGTCTCGGGCAGCCTCGGGCACTCCCACGCCGGATGGCAGCTGCTGGAGCGGGGCGCCGCGGACACGGCCCCGGAGCTGGTGGCCTGGCACCTGCGCCCGCGACCGGCCTACGCGCAGGGTCCGCTGGCCGCGCGGGCGGGCGCGAGCGCCATGCTCGACCTCAGCGACGGCCTCGTGCGCGACGCCGGACGGGTCGCGGCGGCCAGCGGCGTGGGAATCGACCTCGACCGCGAGCTGCTGCGGCCCGACGTCGCGGCGCTGGCGCCGGCCGTGGGGGAGGAGACCGCCTGGGAGTGCGTCCTCACCGGCGGCGAGGAGCACTCCCTGCTCGCCTGCTTCCCGGCCTCGGTCGAGCTGCCCGACGGCTGGCGCCGGGTCGGCCGCGTCCACGCCGGCGCGGGGGTCACCCTCGACGGCAGCCCGCAGGGGCCCGGCGGGTGGGACCACTTCGCGGGGTGAGACCGGCCGCGTCGCCCGCGTCCGGGACGGGCGGGCACGCAGCGGGCGGGGCACGCAGTGGACGGGCACGCAGTGTTCGGGCATGACGAAGGCCGGCCCCTCACGGGACCGGCCTTCGTCGAGTGCCTGGGGTCAGGCGGCAGGGGCGCTGGTCAGCGCTTGACCTTGCCGGCCTTGAGGCACGAGGTGCAGACGTTGAGACGCTTCGGGGTCACACCGGCCGCGCCCACCAGAGCCTTCACGCGCTGGATGTTGGGGTTCCAGCGACGCTTGGTGCGGCGGTGCGAGTGCGAGATGTTGTGACCGAAGCCCGGTCCCTTGCCGCAGACATCGCAGTTGGCAGCCACGGGTGATCTCCTGAACTCGTTTGATACATCGGAAGTACGGGTGCTCCCCGAGGGCAGCGCTCGATGGTGAGCCGACCCGGGGAACCGGTCAAGAGTAGCCGAGGCGGACCCTGCGACCAAAATGCGCCACCCGGACCGCGTGGGACGCTCGGCGTGCCACCGGCGGGCGGGAGCCCATCGTCGCACAGCCCCGCTACCCTCACGGCTGACGAGGAGGTGTGCATGAGCGAGGTCGGGCCCGGTCCCGAGAGCCGGCTGGCGCGCATCGACGCGGTCGCCGCGCGCCGGTGGGCCGTCACGGCGCGCGCTGCCCTGGCGGCGCGGCGCAGCGAGCTCGACGCGCTCAACGTCTTCCCCGTCCCCGACGGTGACACCGGCACCAACCTCTACCTCACCCTCGACGCCGCGCTCGACGCCGCGCGTTCGGACAGCACCGCCCGGGCCTCCGAGGGGGAGGCGTCGCTCGCCGCCGACGCCGCCGCCCTGGCGCGCTCGACGCTGCTGGCCGCCCGCGGCAACTCCGGCGTGATCTTCAGCCAGATGGTCCGCGGCATCAGCGAGGTCGTCGCGCGGGTGACCGGGCAGGACCCGTGCGGGCTGGGCCCGGGCGAGCTCGCGGACGCCCTGCGGCGGGCCAGCGAGCTGGCCTACGACAGCGTCAGCCGGCCGGTCGAGGGCACCATCCTGTCGGTGGGCGACGCGGCCGCCGCGGCCGCGGAGAAAGCCGTGGCCACCGGCTCCGACCTGTATGCCGTGGTGACGGACGCGCTGTCCGCGGCCCGCGACGCGCTGGCCGCCACGACGGCCCAGCTCCCGGCGCTGGAGGCTGCCGGCGTGGTCGATGCCGGTGGCGCCGGCTACGTCCTGCTGCTCGAGGCGCTGGAGCGGGTGGTCACCGGCGCCGAGCCGGCGCCGCACCCGCTCGAGGGTGCCGCCCTGCCGGGCCCGGGCCACGGCAGTGCCCACCGGCTGGTCGGGCACGGTGCCGCGGAGCCGGTCGGGGATCCGGGCCATGAGGTGATGTTCCTCCTCGCCGACAGCGACGAGGAGGCGGTCCGGGCCCTGCGCCGGCGGCTCGACGCCCTCGGTGACTCCGTCCTCGTCGTCGGCGGCGGCGACCTGTGGAACGTCCACGTGCACACCGAGGACGTCGGCGCCGCGATCGAGGCCGGCATCGAGGCCGGGCGGCCGCACCGGATCCGGGTCACGCTGCTCACCGACCGGGCCGCCCGGGAGGGCGGGGAGCCGGCCGCGCTGGCGGCCGTCACGCCGGTCGCCGTGGTGGCCTGCGCCCCCGGCCCCGGCCTGGCCGCGGTGTTCCGCGAGGCCGGCGCCGAGGTCGTGGACAGCGGGCCCGGCCGGCGCGCCTCGACCGGGCAGCTGCTCGATGCGGTGCGGCGCACCCACGCCCTGGCCGTGCTCGTCCTGCCCAACGACGCCGACACCCGGCTCGCCGCCCAGGCCGCGGCCCGGGTCGCCGCCGACGAGGGCATCGAGGTCCACGTCGTCAGGACCCGCGCCGCCGTCCAGGGCATCGCGGCGCTCGCGGTCTTCGACCCCACCACGGGGGTGCGCGAGAACCTCCTGGCCATGAGCAGCGCCGCGGCGGCGACCCGGCAGGGCGCCGTCACGGTCGCCGACCGCGAGGCGCTGACCAGCGCCGGCTGGTGCCGGGAGGGTGACGTCCTGGGGGTCGTCGACGGCGACGTCGTCGCGATCGGCGACGACCTCGGCGCCGTGGGGGGCGACGTCGTCGAGCGGCTGCTGGCCAGTGGCGGCGAGCTGCTGACGGTCGTGACCGGCGAGCAGGCCCCGGCCGACCTCGGCGAGGCCGTCGCAGCGGCCGCGCGGGTCCGCCGCCGCGACGTCGAGGTGAGCGTCATCGCCGGCGGCCAGCCGGCATACCCGCTCCTGCTCGGGGTGGAGTGAGCCGTGGTCGACACCTCCACGCCGCTGTCCCGGGTCGTGAGCGGGGCGGCCACCAAGCTGGCCAAGGGGCGTGACCTGAGGACGGTCGGCGACCTGCTCGACTTCCTGCCCCGCCGCTACCGCGACCTGAGCCAGCCGACCGACCTGAGCCGGCTGCACGAGGGCGAGGACACCGTCGTCGTGGCCCGGGTGCGCTCGGCCCAGACACGCTCCATGCGCCAGCGCAAGGGCCACATGCTCACGGTGGTCCTCACGGACGGCACCAACGACCTGTCGATCTCCTTCTTCGCCCGGGCGGGCTACCACGAGCAGCAGCTGCGGCCGGGTCGCGTCGGGCTGTTCGCCGGGCGGGCCAAGCGGTTCGGGCGCAAGTGGCAGCTCGACCACCCCGACTACGAGCTCGTCGACGAGGACACCGTCGACGAGGCGGTCGGCACCTACACCGGGCTGGTCCCGGTCTACCTCGACGTCCCGGGGCTGCGCTCGTGGACCATCGCCAAGACGGTCCGGATGGTCTTCGACGTCCTCGACGAGGTGGATGACCCGCTGCCGGAGGAGGTGCGCCAGCACCGCGACCTGCCGCCGCTGCGGGAGGCCTACCGCATGCTCCACCTGCCGGAGAGCTGGGCCGAGCGTGACGCCGGGCTGCGCCGGATGCGCTACGACGAGGCGTTCACGGTGCAGACGGTCCTCGCCCAGCGCCGGCTCGCCAACGAGGACCTGCGCACCACCGCCCGGGTGCCACGGCCCGGCGGCCTGCTCGAGGCCTTCGACGCCCGGCTGCCGTTCGAGCTGACCGCCGGGCAGCGGGCGGTGTCGGAGACCATCGCCGAGGACCTCGCGAGCACCCACCCCATGCACCGCCTCCTCCAGGGCGAGGTCGGCTCCGGCAAGACCGTGGTCGCCCTGCGCGCGATGCTCTCGGTCATCGACTCCGGGGGCCAGGCGGCGCTGCTCGCCCCGACCGAGGTCCTCGCCGCCCAGCACCACCGCTCGATCACGGCGATGCTGGGCGACCTGGCCCAGGGCGGCATGCTCGGGGGCAGCGAGGTCGGCACCCGGGTCGCCCTGCTGACCGGCAGCCAGTCCACGGCCGCCCGCCGCAGCGCCCTGCTCGAGACACAGACCGGCGAGGCCGGCATCGTCGTGGGCACCCACGCGCTCATCCAGGACACCGTCGGCTTCTTCGACCTCGGCCTCGTCGTCGTCGACGAGCAGCACCGCTTCGGCGTCGAGCAGCGCGACGCGCTGCGCGGCAAGGGCGCCCAGCCCCCGCACATGCTGGTCATGACGGCCACGCCGATCCCGCGCACCGTCGCCATGACCGTCTTCGGCGACATGGAGACCTCGACGCTGTCCGAGCTGCCCCGGGGCCGCTCGCCGATCGCCTCCCACGTCGTCCCGGGCTCCCGGCCCGGCTGGGTCCAGCGCACCTGGGAGCGGGTCGCCGAGGAGGTGCGCCAGGGGCACCAGGCCTACGTCGTGTGCCCGCGCATCGGTGACGCCGACGAGGCGGCCGGCCCCGGTGGTCCGGCCGGCGGCCCCGACGCCTCCGACGACGGCGTCGAGCTGGCCGAGCCGGACGAGCAGGACGAGACGACCGGCCCGGCGCGCGAGCTGCGCAGCGTGCACGCCGTCGAGGCCGAGCTGCGCGCCAACCCGGCGCTGGAGGGCCTGTCGATCGGGGTCCTCCACGGCCGCCTGGCCCCGGAGGACAAGGACGCCGTGATGCGTGACTTCGCCGCCGGCAAGACCGACGTCCTGGTCGCGACGACGGTCATCGAGGTCGGCGTGGACGTCCCCAACGCCACCGTCATGGTGATCATGGACGCCGAGCGCTTCGGCGTCTCCCAGCTGCACCAGCTGCGCGGCCGCGTGGGCCGGGGCAGCGCGCCGGGCCTGTGCCTGCTGATGACCGACTCCGAGGCCGAGGTGGCGATGGAGCGGCTCACGGCCGTGGCCGACACCACCGACGGCTTCGAGCTGGCCCGCCTCGACCTCACCCAGCGCCGTGAGGGCGACGTGCTGGGCGCGCGCCAGAGCGGCAGCCGCCGGGCGCTGCGCCACCTGAGCCTGCTGCGCGACGAGGACCTGATCCTGCAGGCGCGCGAGGACGCCGTGGCCCTGGTCCGGGCAGACCCCCACCTTGCGCAGCACCCGACGCTGCGGGACCGCATCACGGCCGCGCTCGACGACGAGCAGGCCGCCTACCTGGAACGAGGCTGAGCAACCCCGTGACGCGCATCATCAGCGGCCGTGCCGGCGGTCGCAGGATCCAGACACCGCCGGGCAGTGGCACCCGCCCGACGAGCGACCGGGTCCGGGAGGCGCTCTTCTCCCGCCTCGAGCACCTCGACGTGGTCCACGGCGCCAACGTCCTGGACCTGTATGCCGGCTCCGGCGCCCTCGGCCTCGAGGCGGCCAGCCGCGGGGCGGCCACGGTGCTGCTCGTGGAGTCCGCCCGGGGCGCGGCCGCCGTGGCGCGCCGCAACATCGCCGACCTCGGTCTGCCCGGCGTCACCGTCCGGGCCGAGACGGTCGAGCGGGCCCTGCTGTCCGGGCCGGCGCCGTCCGTGGGTCGCTACGACCTCGTCCTGGCCGACCCGCCCTACGACGTGACCGAGGAGGCGCTCGGCGACGTCCTTCAGCTGCTGGTCACCCACGACTGGCTCAGCCCCGAGGCACTCGTCGTCGTCGAGCGGTCGGCCCGGTCGCCGGAGCCCCGCTGGCCGGCCGGCCTGGACGAGGCGGGGGAGCGACGCTACGGGGAGACGAAGATGTGGTTCGCCGACTTCGCCGGCGACCCCGAGGTGGCCTGACCCGGGTCGACCCCGCCGGCGCGGCCCGATGGGCCGTCCCACGTCGTGTCGCCGGCGTTTCCGGAGCAGGGCCATGGGTAATGCTTCGGCCATGACGAACCTCTACATCCCGCGCCCGACCGCCGGCGACGTGGTCCAGCTGATCCTCGACGACCACCGCCTGTTCGAGGACCTGCTGCGCCAGCTTCGCGACGCGACCGCCGATCGTGAGGCCGCCCGCGAGGCCCTGGCCGACGCCCTCATCGCCCACGGTGAGGCGGAGGAGCAGCACGTCTACCCCAAGCTCGTGCGCAAGGACGCCATCGGCACCCACGAGGCCGAGCACGGTGAGCACGAGCATGCCGAGGGCAACGAGAAGCTGCTCGCCCTGCTGGAGTGCAAGGGCACCGACACCCAGAAGTTCGACGACGCGGTCGAGGAGCTGCAGAAGGCGCTGATGCACCACATCGGGGAGGAGGAGCAGACGATCCTCAACCCCGCCCGCACCGACGTCTCCGAGGCGGCACGGGCCGAGCTCGGCGCGCAGTTCGCACAAGCCCGCAACGCCCTGCTCGACGAGCGACCCGGCTCGGTGGACAACGTCCGCCGACTCGTGGAGCAGGCCGAGCAGGAGGGCAAGCTCGAGGACGACGGGGACGACTCCGGGGAGTGAGCCGGCGCGGACCGAGGGGGCCGCGGCGCGGCGGGCCCGGGGTGCGTCAGGGCGCACACGGCATCCGGCGAGTAGTCCCGGGGTGAGCCTCGACACCCCGGGCCCGCTGCTAGGTTCGGTGACGTGAGCACCGTGCGCCGCTGCGTCTGTCCCGGGTCCTACGACCCCGTGACCGTGGGTCACGTCGATGTCATCAGTCGCGCGGCGGCGCTCTACGACGAGGTTGTCGTGGCGGTGCTGCACAACCCCGCCAAGGCCGGCACCCTGCCGGTCGAGCAGCGCCTCCAGCTGCTCAAGGCGGCGCTGGCCGACGTGCCCAACCTGCGCATCGAGGCGTTCGCCAGCACCCTGCTCGTGGACGTCTGCCACGAGGTGGGCGCCCAGGCCATCGTCAAGGGCCTGCGCAGCGGCACCGACTTCGCCTATGAGCTGCCGATGGCGCTGATGAACCGCCACCTCACCGGGGTCGAGACCGTGTTCCTCCCGGGCGACCCGCGGTTCGAGCACGTCTCGAGCTCCCTGGTCAAGGAGGTCGCGGCGCTGGGCGGGGACATCACCGGGCTGGTCGACGACGAGACCCGGGCGGCGCTGCACGCACGGCTGAGGCCCACCGAGGGGAGCTGACATGGACGTCCAGAACCGGCTGGCCCGGATCACCGCCACCGTGCGCGAGGCCAAGGCCATGCCGATGTCGGCGTCCTGCCTCGTCAACCGGGCCGAGCTCCTCGAGGACCTCGAGGAGCTGCGAGCGGCGCTGCCGGCCGACCTCGAGCACGCCGACGCGCTGCTCAGCGACCGCGACGCCATCGTCGCCTCGGGGGAGGCGCAGGCGCGGCAGCTCCTCGAGGACGCCCATGCCGAGCGGGAGCAGCTGCTCGAGCAGACCGACGTCCTGGTGGCGGCCCGGGAGCGCGCCGCGACCGTCGTCGCCGAGGCGCGGGCCGAGGCGACCCGGCTGCTCAGCGACGCCGACGACTACGTCGACCGCAAGCTGGGGGAGTTCGAGGTGGTGCTCGGCCAGCTCGCCGCGCAGGTCGGCAACGGCCGCGACCGCCTCGCGGCCCGCCGGGAGGCCGACCTGGCCCGCGCGGCAGCCGAGGCCGAGGCCGACGCCGACCCGCTCACCGAGCCGTTCAGTGCCGTGCGCGACCTGCCGGCCCGGACGCCGGAGGGCGATGACGACGTGGCGGGCGAGGAGCAGGGCGCCGCGTCGCCGGCCAACGCGCCTGCGCGGACCCACTAGCACCGCATTTGGGTGCGGGGTCCACCCTCCGGTAACCTCATACGTCGGTCCTCGTCCAAGCACGGATGGGGGCCGAGCCTGTGACGCGCACGCGCCACTGGACGACCTGCACGCAACGGAGCCATGACCCGACTCGACCCGCGCCACCCCCTGGTGTTCGACACCAAGGAGGTCGGCCGCCGACCCGGTTCGATGGCGAAGCTGTCACGGACGATCGAGGCCCCGGAGGACCTGGGGAGCGACGTGATCGCCGTGGCGCCCGGCCAGCCCGTCGAGCTGGAGCTGCGCATGGAGTCCGTCGTGGAGGGTGTCCTCGTCACCGGTTCGGCCCGCGCCACGGCGACCGGCGCCTGCGTGCGGTGCCTGGACCCCGTCGACCAGCCGGTCGACGTAGGGTTCCAGGAGCTGTTCGCCTACGCCGATCGCGCGGAGCACCACCACGAGGTGGCGCCCGACGACGACGAGGCCGACGAGTACGTGCTCGTGGGCGACCTGCTCGACCTCGAGCCCGTGCTCCGGGACGCAGTGGTGCCCGCCCTGCCGTTCCAGCCGGTGTGCCGGGAGGACTGTCCCGGGCTGTGCTCCGAGTGCGGAGCCAAGCTCGCGGACGACCCGGACCACCACCACGAGGTGCTCGACCCCCGGTGGGCGGCCCTGCAGAACTTGACCAACAGCGGTACCGAAGAGAAAAGGAACTGACGTGGCTGTCCCGAAGCGGAAGACGTCGCGCTCCAACACCCGTTCGCGTCGCGCGAACTGGAAGACGACGGCGACCACGCTGACCGCGTGCCCGCAGTGCTCTGCCCCCAAGCAGCCGCACATCGCGTGCCCGTCCTGCGGTACCTACGCCGGTCGCCACTACGGCGTCGCGGAGCGCACCGAGCACCAGGGCTGACAAGCCCTTCACGCGTGACTTCGTCCCAGCCCCCCAAGGGGGACGGCGCGACGCAGCGGCCCGTCGACGGTCTGGTCGAACACCTCCGTGAGGTGGTCGGCACGGACATCGACGAGCCGCTGCTTGTGCGTGCCCTCACCCACCGCTCGTACGCCTACGAGAACGGTGGCCTCCCGCACAACGAGCGCCTCGAGTTCCTCGGGGACTCGGTGCTGGGCCTGGTCGTCACCGACACGCTCTACGCCGACCACCCCGACCTGCCCGAGGGCCAGCTGGCCAAGCTGCGGGCCGCGGTGGTCAACATGCGTGCCCTGGCCGACGTCGCCCGGGCCATCGGCCTGGGGGACTACCTCCAGCTCGGGCGGGGCGAGGAGAGCACCGGCGGTCGCGACAAGGCCTCGATCCTCGCCGACACGATGGAGGCGGTCATCGGGACCGTCTACCTCTCGGCCGGGCTCGAGGCGGCCAGCGCGCTGGTGCACCACCTGCTGGACCCGCTGATGCGGTCCTCGGCCAGCCTCGGCGCCGGCCTGGACTGGAAGACCAGCCTGCAGGAGCTCACCGCCTCCAGCGGCCTCGGCGTGCCCGAGTACCGCGTCACGGAGGAGGGCCCCGACCACGAGAAGGTCTTCACCGCTCGCGCCGTCGTCGGCGAGCGCACCCTCGGTGAGGGCGTGGGGCGCAGCAAGAAGGAGGCCGAGCAGAAGGCCGCCGAGCGCGCCTGGGCCGAGCTCAACGGCGGGCCCACGGCCTCCCGCGAGCCGGGCCCGGAGACCGAGGCCGCGGCCACCCCGGTGGATGCCTGAGCTCCCCGAGGTCGAGGTCGTCCGACGGGGGCTGGCCGACCACGTCGTCGGCCGCCGGATCGACTCGGCCGGCTTCCTGGGCGCCCGCGTGGCGCGCCGGCATGTGCCCGGCCCGGCCGATCTGGCCGCCCGGCTGACCGACAACACCGTCGAGGCCGCCGAGCGCCGAGGCAAGTACCTCTGGCTCGTCCTCAGCGCCCCGGACGGCCATCGCCAGGCCCTCATCGTGCACCTGGGCATGAGCGGCCAGCTGCTCGTCGAGCCGGCCGACGCCCCGCGCGAGAAGCACCTGCACGCCACGTTCGACTTCCACGACGAGGGGCCCCAGCTGCGCTTCGTCGACCAGCGCACCTTCGGCGGTATGGCGCTCGCGGACCTCGTGCCCGACCCCACCTCCCAGCCACGCCCGTGGGGCGTGCCCTCCACGATCACGCACATCGCCCCGGACCCGCTCGAACCGGCCTTCGACCGCGGTGCGGTCGTCGCGCGGCTGAAGGCACGGCATACGGCGGTCAAGCGGGCCCTGCTCGACCAGGGGCTGGTCTCCGGGGTGGGCAACATCTATGCCGACGAGGCCCTGTGGCGCGCGCAGGTGCACGGCGAGCGCGAGGCGGCGACGCTGACCCGGCCGGCGCTCGGCCGGCTGCTCGACCACGCGACCGACGTGATGAGCGAGGCGCTCGGTCAGGGTGGCACGAGCTTCGACGCCCTCTATGTCAACGTCAACGGGGCCTCGGGCTACTTCGACCGCTCGCTGGCGGCCTACGGCCAGGAGGGTCGCCCCTGCCCCCGGTGCGGGACGGCGATCCGGCGCGAGGCGTTCATGAACCGCTCGTCCTTCTCCTGCCCGCGCTGCCAGCCGCGACCCCGCGCGACGCGCCGCTGACCCACCTGCCCGCCTCCGTCCGGCGTGGCTATCGTGCAGGGATGACCACCCCGCAGACGCCTGCGCCGCTGACCCTGCCCGCCGCGGACGAGGCCTGGGAGGACTGGCTGGAGCAGCGCTGCGACGGCCAGCTCGAGCAGGCCCGTCGTGTCGTGGAGGAGCTCAAGGCCGACCCGTCCGCCGGGGCGGACCAGGTCATGGCGCGGTGGAACGACGCCAGCATCGCGCTCGGTAACGCCCTGGCCGCGGCCAGCCTCACCAGCCAGGTCCACCCGCGCGAGGCCGTGCGCAGCAGGGCCGAGGCGGCCGAGCAGGCCGGGCACAAGCTGCTCACCGACCTCGGCCTGGACCGGGCGCTCTACGAGGTGCTCGCCGCGGTCGACCCCGAGGCCCTCGACGAGGGCGGCCGCCGCGTGCTGCACCTGACCCTGCGTGACTTCCGCCGGGCAGGCGTCGACCGGGACGAGACCACGCGCGAGCGGCTGCGCGCGCTCGCCGAGCGCGAGACGCTCGTCGGCCAGCAGTTCTCCAAGAACATCCGCGACGACGTGCGGCGCGTGCACCTGGCCCCGGAGCAGCTCGCCGGCCTGCCCCAGGACTGGGTCGAGGCCCACCCGGTGGGGGAGGACGGCCGGGTCGAGGTGACGACCGACTACCCCGACGTCATCCCGTTCATGTCCTTCGCCCACGACCCCGAGGCGCGGGCGGCGCTGCGCCGGGAGTTCCTCAACCGGGCGTGGCCCGCCAACGACGGCGTGCTCCAGGAGCTGCTGGCCCTGCGCGCCGAGCACGCCGGGCTGCTCGGCTACGACGGGTGGCCGGACTTCGACGCCGAGGTCAAGATGATCGCCCGCGGCAGCGCGATCGCGGAGTTCATCGACGAGATCGCCGAGGCCGCCGAGGAGTCCGGGCGGCGCGACGTCGCGGTGCTGCTCGCGCGGCTGCAGCAGGACCGCCCGGAGGCCACGCAGGTCGCCGGCTCCGACGCCTCCTACTACGCCGAGGTGATCCGCCGCGAGAACTTCGATGTCGACGCCCAGCAGGTGCGCACCTACTTCGACTTCGCCGCGGTGCGCCAGGGCCTGCTCGACGTGACCGGCCGGCTGTTCGGGCTGGAGTACCGCCGGGTCGAGGACGCCCCCGCGTGGCACGAGGACGTCGCCGTCTACGACGTGCTGCTCGAGGGGGCGCCGGTCGGGCGGATCCACCTGGACCTGCACCCCCGCGAGGGCAAGTACAAGCACGCCGCCCAGTTCGACCTCCAGCCCGGCATCGCCGGCCGCCAGCTGGCCGAGGGCGTCCTGGTCTGCAACTTCCCCCGCGGGCTGATGGAGCACTCCGACGTCGTGACCCTGTTCCACGAGTTCGGCCACCTGGTGCACCACGTGCTCGCCGGCCGGCACGCCTGGGCGCGCTTCTCCGGCGTCGCCACCGAGTGGGACTTCGTCGAGGCGCCCTCGCAGATGCTGGAGGAGTGGGCCTGGGACGCCGACGTGCTGCGCACCTTCGCCCGCAACGCCGCCGGCGAGCCGATCCCGGCCGAGCTCGTGGCGCGGATGAAGGCCGCCGACGACTTCGGCAAGGGCTACCAGGCCCGCACGCAGATGTTCTACGCGTCGGTGTCCTACCGGCTGCACCGCGAGCGGGTGGAGGACACCACGGCCCTGGTGCGCTCGCTGCAGGAGCACTACGACCTGTTCCCCTACATGGAGGGCACCCACTTCCAGGCGGCGTTCGGCCACCTCGAGGGCTACTCCTCGGCCTACTACACCTACATGTGGAGCCTGGTCATCGCCAAGGACCTGTTCTCGGCCTTCGACGCGGCGGATCTCTTCGCCCCGGAGACGGCCCGCCGCTACCGCGACCACATCCTTGCCGCCGGGGGCAGCAAGGACGCCGCGGACCTCGTCGAGGACTTCCTCGGCCGGCCCTACAACGCCGAGGCGTTCCGTCGCTGGCTGGAGGAGGCCCCGCAGGCATGATCCGGGCGGTCATCTTCGTGCGGGGGCAGGTCCAGGGCGTCGGCTTCCGCTGGTGGACCCGCGCCCGGGCCCTCGAGCTGGGCCTGGTGGGGCACGCCCGCAACACCGTGGACGGCCGCGTCGAGGTCGTCGCCCAGGGCACTGAGGAGGCCGTCGCGGCGCTCGAGACGCTGCTGCGGGAGTCCCCGAGCCGGCACCGGCGACCCGGCCGGGTCGAGTCGGTGGCGGTCCAGCACGGGGTGCCGCGGGAGGGGCTCTCCGGGTTCCACGAACGGTGAGCGGGGCGCCTGGGGCCGGGGGTCGTGCCGTTGACCTGCGGCGATGGCGGTGTCACTCTGGGTCGAGGGGGCAGCGTCGGTCGCAGTCCCCGGACCCCATCCATCGCCCTTCGCACGCGCGAAGGATCCTGTCGGAGTTGGTATGGCCAAGGCCCTGCTGGGTCAGCGTGCATTCCGGGACGATCGCCTCGTGCTCGAGGCGGCGCGTCTGCGGACCCGTGTGCGCGACCTCGAGACCCTGATCGAACACCTTCAGCACGACAACGACCGCCTTCGCGACAACCTGCGTGAGCAGGAGGAGCTGAAGGTGCCGGAGCCGGTCAGCTAGGCGGCCTCTCCGCAGAACTCCCGAATACCCGGACACGGGACCCCTCGCCGGTACAGTTGGCGCGACCACCACCGGTTAGAGGAGCCCATCGCTCGTGTATGTCAAGAGCCTGACCCTGCGGGGCTTCAAGTCCTTCGCCTCCGCAACGTCCATGCGGCTCGAGCCGGGCATCACCTGCATCGTCGGACCCAACGGCTCCGGCAAGTCCAACGTGGTCGACGCCCTTGCCTGGGTGATGGGGGAGCAGGGGGCCAAGAGCCTGCGCGGCGGCAAGATGGAGGACGTCATCTTCGCCGGCACCTCCGGGCGCCCGCCGCTGGGCCGGGCCGAGGTGACCCTCACCATCGACAACAGTGACGGCGCCCTGCCGATCGACTACACCGAGGTGACGATCGCGCGGACGATGTTCCGCAACGGCGGCTCCGAGTACGCCATCAACGGCACCCCGTGCCGGCTGCTCGACGTCCAGGAGCTGCTCTCCGACTCCGGCATCGGTCGGGAGATGCACGTCATCGTCGGGCAGGGCCAGCTCGACACGGTGCTGCGCGCCACGCCGGAGGAGCGCCGCGGCTTCATCGAGGAGGCCGCCGGCGTCCTCAAGCACCGCAAGCGCAAGGAGCGTGCGCTGCGCAAGCTCGAGGCGATGGAGGCCAACCTCACCCGGGTCACCGACCTCACCGGCGAGATCCGCCGCCAGCTCGGGCCGCTGGGCCGTCAGGCCGAGGCCGCCCGCAAGGCCGCCGTCATCCAGGCCGACGCCCGCGACGCCCGGCTGCGGCTGCTCGCCGACGACCTGATCCAGCTCACCAGCACCCTGGAGCAGGAGGTCGCCGACGAGAGCGCCCTCATCGCCCGGCGCACCGAGGTGGAGGAGTCCCTGGCGCAGGTGCGCGCGCGGATGAGCGAGCTGGAGCGCCAGGCCAGCGAGGCCGCTCCCGAGCTGGCCCGTGCCCAGGAGCGCTGGTTCGCCCTGTCCTCGCTGCGCGAGCGGCTCACCGCGACCGGGTCGCTGGCCGCCGAGCGGGTGCGCCTGCTCTCCGAGGACGAGGCCGAGGTCTCCCAGGGCCAGGGGCGCGACCCCGAGCAGCTGCGCGCCCAGGCAGCCACGATCCGCGAGCAGGAGCGGGCGCTGCACGCCGAGATCGCCGAGGCCAAGCTGGCCCTGGAGCAGGCGAGCACCGAGCGGGGCGCGCTCGAGAAGGCGCTCGCGGAGGAGCAGCAGCGCCTGGCGCGCCTGGTGCGCGCCGCAGCCGACCGGCGCGAGGGCCTGGCCCGTCTCACCGGGCAGGTCGCCGCCCGGCGCAGCCGGATCGAGGCCGGCGAGGCCGAGATCGGCCGGCTGCGCCAGAGCGCCGAGCAGAGCCGGCAGCGGGCCGCGGCCGCGGAGGCCGAGTTCGCCGAGCTGGAGGCCTCGGTCGCCGTCGACGAGGAGGGCGAGGAGGGGCTGGACTCCGCCTACGAGTCGGCCGCCGCCGAGCTCGAGACCGCCGAGGCCGAGGTCGAGCGGTGGCGGGAGGCCGAGCGTGCCGCCGAGCGCGACCGGGGCAGCCTGACCGCGCGCCTGGAGGCCCTGGAGCTGGGGCTGCGCCGCAAGGACGGCGCTGCCGCGCTGCTCGCCGCGACCGACCGCGTGGACGGAGTGCTCGGGTCGGTCTCCGCGCTGCTGCAGGTGGCCCCCGGCCACGAGGGCGCCGTCGCAGCCGCGCTGGGCTGGGCCGCCGATGCGGTGGCCGTGGAGTCCGTCGCTGCTGCGGCGCAGGCGGTGCGGACGCTGCGCGACGACGACGCCGGCCGGGCCGGTCTCCTCGTGGCGGCCACGGCCCGCCCCGGTGACCGCGCCGGCTGGCCGGCCCTGCCCGACGGTGCCGTGTGGGCGCTCGACGTCGTGACCAGCCCCGACACGGTGCGTCCGGCCCTGGCGCAGTTGCTCGACCGGGTGGTGCTCGTGCCCGACGCCGACGCGGCCACGGCCTTGCTGCGCCGCGCGGACGGGACGACCGCCGTCACGCCCGACGGCGACGTCTTCGCCCCCGGCTACGTCCGCGGCGGCAGCGCGTCCGCTCCCAGCCTCATCGAGGTCCAGGCGGCCGTCGACGAGACGCGCGAGCGGGCGCAGGAGGCCACGCGCCGGGGGGAGCAGGCCAGGTTCGCCCTGGCCTCGGCCAAGGAGCGCGCGGCCGGCCTCGGGCAGGCCGTGGAGGAGGCCCTCGAGCGCCTGCACGAGTCCGACGCCCGCATGGCGGCGGTCGCCGAGCGCCTCGGACACCTCGGCGGTTCCGTGCGCTCGGCGCGCGGGGAGTCCGAGCGCACGGAGAAGGCGATCGCCACAGCCGAGGCCGCCCTGGTCTCGGACCGCGAGGAGCTGGCCGCCCTGGAGCAGCGCCTCGAGGACGCCTCCGCCGAGCCCACCGAGGAGGACCCCTCCACCGACGAGCGGGACCGCCTCGACGCGGCCGCGACCGCGGCCCGCGCTGCCGAGACCGAGCTCCGGCTCACCCTGCGCACCCGCGAGGAACGCGCCCGCGCCATGTCGGGGCGGGCGGACTCCCTCGAGGCCGCCGCCCGCAACGAGCTGGCGGCCCGCGAGCGCGCCGCCGCCCGACGCGAGCGCCGCCGCCGCCAGGCGACCGTGGCCGAGGCGGTCCGCCGTGGCGCGGCCCATGCGGTGGAGGCGGTGGGCCGCTCCCTCGAGCTGGCCGCACGCGCACGGGCGACGGCCGAGCAGGAGCGGACCGAGCGCGATACGGCGCTGGCGCAGGTGCGCGGCGAGATGGGCAGCCTCGGCGACGAGCTGCGCGAGCTGACCGACTCGGTCCACCGCGACGAGGTGGCCCGCGCGCAGCAGCGGCTGCGCATCGAGACCCTGCAGGCCAAGGCGGTCGAGGAGCTCGGCATCGACCCCGACGTGCTCGTCGAGGACTTCGGCCCGCACCAGATGGTGCCGGTCGTGCCCGACCCCGACATGAGCCAGGAGGAGGCCGACGCGCTGGAGCCCCAGCCCTACGTCCGGGAGGCCCAGGCCAAGCGGCTGCGGTCGGCCGAGCGCAAGCTCGCCCAGCTCGGCCGGGTCAACCCGCTGGCGTTGGAGGAGTTCGCGGCGCTGGAGGAGCGGCACAAGTTCCTCACCGAGCAGCTCGAGGACCTCAAGAGCTCCAAGCGCGACCTGCTCGACATCGTCCGCGAGGTCGACGAGCGGGTCGAGCGGGTGTTCACCGAGGCCTACCACGACACCGCGGCGCAGTTCGAGCGCGTCTTCCAGCGGCTCTTCCCCGGCGGCGAGGGCCGGCTGGTGCTCACCGACCCGGCCAACATGCTCACCACCGGCATCGAGGTCGAGGCCCGCCCGCCCGGCAAGAAGATCAAGCGCCTCTCGCTGCTCTCCGGCGGCGAGCGCTCGCTGACGGCGGTGGCCCTGCTCGTGGCGATCTTCAAGGCCCGGCCCAGCCCCTTCTACATCATGGACGAGGTCGAGGCGGCGCTCGACGACACCAACCTCGGCCGGCTGATCACCCTCTTCGAGGAGCTGCGCGACTCCAGCCAGCTCATCGTGATCACCCACCAGAAGCGCACCATGGAGATCGCCGACGCGCTCTACGGCGTGACGATGCGCGGCGACGGCGTGACGACGGTGGTCTCCCAGCGGATCCGCGACGTCCAGCCCGCCTGAGCCTGGCCCCGGCCTGACCTGCGGCGGAGGAGTGGCTCTCTCGCCGGCAGCGCTGCACCACCTGACCCTCTGGTGACGCCCGTCACACCAGCCCCGGCTGATTTGTCGGGTCACAGCTCCGACGGGCATCGTTGAGCCATGGTCGTGCTCATCGTCGGAATGCTGCTGTGCCTGGGGCTTGCCATCGCGGTCGTCGGCATGGTCGCCGTGCCGGCACGCCGGGAGGGGCGCGACGTGCTGACCCCCAAGGGCGAGGAGGTCGTCGCCCTGGTGAAGGAGAAGACCGGCGCCGCCGTCGAGACGGCGGTGGAGAAGACCAGCGAGGTCACCCAGGCCGCCATGGAGAAGACCGGCGAGGCGCTCTCCAGCGCCAAGGACAAGGTCACCGACGCCACCTCCCGCCCCCAGGACTGAGCTGTCCGGCGGGGCGGACGCGATCCCGTCGTCGGAGCTGCCTGCAGGACCGCTGGATGCCCGCTGTGGGCTCGCTGTGACCCCAAGTTCAAAGATTTCGTCAAGAAGCGCGACCGTTCTTCCGTGCGCCCTCCCGCGGGCCTAGGGTCCGCTCAGGTCCCGGACATACGGGACCTTCTTGCGGGGGTCGAGAGCACGGCCCCTGTCGCCCCGGGGCCCAGCCCCGACGGGTTCTCCCAGGAGGGGACATGCGGACCTCGCTGACCAAGCGACGGAAGATCATCGCGGGCACACTCGGCCTGGCCCTGGCGGCCGGTGCCGTCGGCGGCTACCTCGGCCGCTACGAGCTGCGCGAGAAGTGGCTGGAGCACCAGTTCGAGGGGCGGCACTACAACGCCGCCGTGATGGAGAAGGCGCTCATGATCGCCGGCGGCAACCCCGCCGAGGCGCAGGACGAGTCCAAGGAGGCCTTCTCGATCGCCGACGAGTTCGCCCAGGCGCGCACCGCGCCGTCCGGCATCGTCGCGCCGGGTGCCTACGGGGCGGCCTTCACCGCCCTGAGCTCGATGCCCCACACGGGCGGGGCGTGGCACGAGGTCACCAAGGTCCCCTACGACGGGGACGACCCGCGTTACCGCGACTGGTACTCCAACTCCAGCGGCGGTGCCGGCCACGTCACCGGCCGCATCACCGGCCTGGCCGCCGACACGGTGGGCCACGTCTACGCGGCCGGCGCCAACGGCGGCGTGTGGCGCTCGAGCACCGGCGGCGGGGCCTGGACGCCCATCGCCGACTCCCTGCCCTCGCTGAGCGGCGGTGACCTGCAGCTCGCCGGCGACGGCTCGCTCTGGTACGCCACCGGCGAGGCGAACACCGGCGGCACCTCCTACGTCGGCGCCGGGGTCTACCGCCTGGCCACGCCGGCCGCGGGCACCTTCGCCCCCACCGACCGGGTCGGCGGCAAGGAGCTGGAGTCGACCACGATCGGGCGCCTGCGCTGGGGTGGCGGGACGGTGTTCGCCGCCACCAACCGTGGTGTCTGGTACCACGACGCCTCGACCACCTCGGGCGACTGGAAGCCGGCGTTCTACCCCAACCCCGACTGGATGCCGCAGATCACCGACGACGCCGGCACGGTGCTCGTCCCCGCGGGGTCGCAGTGGCAGGGTGACGCGGCCTCCGGGCCCACCAACGCGGCGTACAAGAACATCGTCAACGACATCGCGGTCGACCCGAAGAACCCCAAGCACGTCATCGCGGCCATCGGCTGGCGCTCCGGCGACACCTACAACGGCTTCTACGAGACGCAGGACTTCACCAAGGGCCCGTCGAGCTGGAAGAAGCTCTCGGTCGTCCTCGGCGGCATCAGCAACGGCTCGGACATCGGCTACACGACGTTCGCGTTCAGCAAGGACGGCTCCCGCCTCTACGCGATGGTGCAGGCGCCGAGCAAGATCAACTCCTCCAGCAGCCTGGCCGGCATCTACGTGTCCAAGACGGGCTCGCCGACCGGTCCGTGGAACCAGATCGCCACGTCCTCGCAGCTGCACAACTCCGGCTCGGCGCTGGACCGCAAGGGCTACGCCGTCGGCGTGCAGGCCTGGTACAACCAGTTCCTCCAGGTGGACCCGGCCAACGCCGACCACGTCTGGGCGGGCCTGGAGGAGGTCTTCGAGACCAAGGACGCCGGCTCGCACTGGGCCGCCGTGGCGCCCTACTGGAACTTCGGCTTCCCGTGCTGGGACATCAGCGACGCCAAGAACACCTGCCCGATGGCGCCGCACTCCGACCAGCACTCGGTCGCGGTGGGGATGGCCGGCACATCGCCGGTCGTGTTCATCGGCAACGACGGCGGCATCTACCGCCGGCCCGTCAACGGCACGAACAACGCCAACGGCAACGGCACCGACTGGGCCTCGATGACCGCAGACGGCACGATGGATGCCCTGCAGTACTACTCGGTCTCGGTCGGCAAGGACACCAAGAACGGTGGCGTGGTCGTCTCCGGAGGCCTGCAGGACAACGGCGTCTCGAACCTGTTCGCGGTCAAGCCCGACGGCACCAACGGCGACACCGGCATGGGGTCCAACTTCGGTGGTGACGGCGGCGACGGCGCCGCCGACCCGGCCAACGGCTGCAACCAGCTGCAGGAGTACGTCAACCTCGCCATCAAGATCACCAACAACTGTGCCCTCAACAAGGGCGCGCTCAGCGAGGCCGACGCCACGTCGTGGAGCCTGAACCCCGGTGACCCCTCGCCGCGGTTCATCGCCCCGATCGCCGTGGACTCCAAGGACTCCAGCGGCTTCATCACCGGTGGGCGCTGGGTCTACACCTCCACCAAGGGCTGGGGCATGCGCAGCGCCAGCGACTGGACCAAGGCGTTCGACCTCGGCGCCGGGCACTCGGCCACCGCGGTCGCGATGCACGGCGGCGTCGGCTACGTCACCTGGTGTGGGCCGTGCAACAACGCCGGCTTCACCCGCGGCGTGGCCACCAATGCCAGTGGCACGTGGCAGGCGGTGACGCTGCCGGCCTCGGTCCCGAACCGGTTCCTCGCCGGTGTCGGCATCGACCCGACCAACACCCAGCACGCCTACCTCGCGGTCAACGGCTTCTCCCGCCGCTTCACCGAGGGTCCCGGCGCCGGGGTCGGCCACGTCTACGAGACGACCGACGGCGGCGCCACCTGGTCGGACATCTCGGCGAACCTGCCCGACGTCCCCGCCAGCTCGGTCAAGCAGCTGGCGAACGGCGGGCTGGTGCTCGGCACCGACCTGGCGACGTTCTACCGGGCCCCCGGCGCGACCAGCTGGTCGGTCCTCGGCACCGGTCTGCCCACCACCACGGTGATGGACGTCGAGGCCGGCCCGGACGGCGACATCTACGTGGCCACCCACGGTCGCGGGATCTGGAGCGTCCCCGCCCCGCAGTGACCCCAGCACCGGTATGCCGTGCCCCTCACCTCCCGGTGAGGGGCACGGCATACCTGCGTCCGGGGCCGGCGGACACGCTGGCCGGCGGCGGCGCGGGCGTCACGTCCCGTGAGGTCTGGGAGAATGGCGCGTTGTGAGCCAGACCCAGGAGATCCTCGCCCTCGTCGTCGTCATCGCCCTCGTCGGTGTCGGGTTGCTCGTCGGCCTGCTGCGTGGCCGCGGCGGCAAGGACAAGCAGCTGCCGCCCCAGGGCCCCAGCGCGCCCCCGGCCACCCGGGAGCCGTCGGTCGGTGACGACTCCGCCCCGCCGCGGGACACCCCCAAGCGCCCCGTCGAGACGACCGGCGGGGTCGACCTGCTCGAGCCGCCGGTGCTCGAGCCGACGCCCACGGTCGAGACCCCCGCACCGGCAGTCGGCCGACTGCAGCGGCTGCGCGCCCGCCTGGCCCGCTCCAACTCGGCCATGGGCCAGGGGCTGCTCTCGCTGCTGTCCCGGGGCGGCCTGGACGAGCAGGCGTGGGAGGACGTCGAGGACACCCTTCTGACCTCCGACCTCGGGGTCGAGGCCACCACCGAGCTGGTCGACTCCCTGCGCACCCGGGTCAAGGTCGAGGGCGCCACCGACGAGGCCACCGTGCGCGAGTGGCTGCGTGCCGACCTGCTGACCCTGGTGGACCCCTCGATGGACCGCGAGATCGCCTCCTCGCGGGTCGACGGCCGCCCGGCCGTGGTGATGGTCGTCGGCGTCAACGGCACCGGCAAGACCACCACCGTCGGCAAGCTCGCCCGGGTGCTCGTCGCCGAGGACAAGGACGTCGTGCTCGGTGCGGCCGACACGTTCCGCGCCGCCGCCGCGGACCAGCTGCAGACCTGGGGCGAGCGGGTCGGCGTGCCGACCATCCGATCCGACCGGGACGGCGCCGACCCGGCCGCGGTCGCGTTCGACGCGGTCAAGGGCGCCGCCGAGGCCGAGGCCGACGTCGTGCTCATCGACACCGCCGGCCGGCTGCACAACAAGGTCGGCCTGATGGACGAGCTCGGCAAGGTCAAGCGCGTCATCGAGAAGCAGTCCCCGATCGACGAGGTGCTGCTGGTCCTCGACGCCACCACCGGCCAGAACGGCCTGCGCCAGGCCGAGGTGTTCTCCGAGGTCGTCAACGTCACTGGCATCGTGCTCACCAAGCTCGACGGCACCGCCAAGGGCGGCATCGTCGTGGCCGTGCAGCGCAAGCTCGGCGTGCCGGTCAAGCTGGTCGGTCTCGGCGAGGGCCCGGACGACCTGGCCCCGTTCGACCCCGAGGCCTTCGTCGACGCGCTCATCTCCTGAGGGCGTGGCCGCCGTGGAGCGCGAGGTGCCACTCCGCGGCGGCCGAGTGCGGCAGGCTCCTGCCCGTCATACAGGCCCACCTGCTCTCCCACGCGCAGGGGCTGGAGGGGCTTGCTGTTGCCGGGGGGCCGGCTGAGTCAGAAGAGCTTCTCGCCCTGGACCAGGCCCAGGGCCGAGAGCAGGAGGAAGACCGTCAGGGCTCCGGCGCCGACGAGGGCGAAGAACCGCCCCAGGCTGGCGCGGCCCGCCTCGTGCCCCGCCCCGAGTGCGAGCCGGGCCACACCCCACATCGCCAGGCCGACCACGGTCAGGGCCAGACCCACGACCAGGCCGAAGCCCCACGGCACGTAGAGCCACTCGCTGTCGAACTCGAAGCGGCCGATGAGGGCGCAGGCCACGGCGATCAGGCCGCCGGCCAGGACCGCTCGCACGAGCAGGGTGCGCGCCGACGCCATCGGCGCGACCCGTCCCGGCTCCTCCCGCGAGGGGGTCATGGGGCCGATTGTGCCAGCGTCCGGCGTTCACCTGATCCTTACGTGGGGAGGGGATCGCTAACACGCCCGTAACACAACGCCGCATCCGGTGAAACGGGCGCTGGCCATCCTCATCGGCATGACAATCGACAGCGGCGACACCGCCTGGGTTCTCGCCAGTGCCGCGCTGGTACTGCTGATGACCCCCGGTCTCGCGTTCTTCTACGGTGGCATGGTCAGGGCCAAGAGCGTCCTGAACATGATGATGATGAGCTTCGGGGCCATGGCGTCGGTCGGCGTCGTCTGGGTCCTCTGGGGCTACAGCGAGGCGTTCGGCAACTCGTGGAACGGCCTCATCGGCAACCCCTTCCAGCACTTCGGCCTGAGCAACCTGCTCAGCAAGGACTCGATCTTCGGCTACGTCGCCGCCGCTGACGGGGCCCCGGCCCACGGCGGCATCCCGGCGCTGGCCTTCGTGGCCTTCCAGGCCGTCTTCGCGATCATCACCGTGGCGCTGATCAGCGGCGCCATCGCCGATCGCACCAAGTTCTCCACGTGGATGGTCTTCACCGTCGTGTGGGCCACGATCGTCTACTTCCCGGTGGCCCACTGGGTGTTCGCCTTCGACGGCTACGCCGCGGACAAGGGCGGCTGGATCGCCAACCAGCTCAAGGCGATCGACTTCGCCGGCGGCACCGCGGTCCACATCAACGCCGGTGCGGCGGGCCTGGCCCTGGCGCTGGTGATCGGCAAGCGGATCGGCTTCCGCAAGGAGCCGATGCGCCCGCACAACCTCACCCTGGTGATGCTCGGCGCCGGCCTGTTGTGGTTCGGCTGGTTCGGCTTCAACGCCGGCTCCGCGCTCGGTGCCAACAACACCGCCGCCGTCACTTGGGTCAACACCATGGTCGCCACCGCGGCTGCCGCTGTCGGCTGGCTCGCGACCGAGCGCTTCCGTGACGGCCACGCCACCTCCCTGGGCGCCGCCTCGGGCATCGTCGCCGGCCTGGTTGCCATCACCCCCTCCTGTTCGGCGGTCACCCCCGTCGGCGCCATCGCGATCGGCGTCATCGCCGGCGTCGTCTGCGCCCTGGCCGTCGGGCTGAAGTTCCGCTTCGGCTTCGACGACAGCCTCGACGTCGTCGGCGTCCACCTCGTCGGCGGCATCGTCGGCACCCTCGCCATCGGCTTCTTCGCCTCCGCCTCGGCCCCCGCCGGGGTCGACGGGTTGTTCTACGGTGGCGGCGTGGACCAGCTCTGGCGCCAGGCCGTCGGGGCGTTCGCCGTCCTGGCCTTCTCCTTCGTGATGACCTACGCCATCGGCACGGTCCTCGCCAAGGTGCTCGGCTTCCGGGTCGAGCGTGACGCCGAGGTGGCGGGCATCGACCTCGACCAGCACGCTGAGACGTCGTACGACCTCGGCACCCTCAGCGGTGGCTCCCGCTTCGGCGGCTCGCCCCCGGTCGCGGGTGCCCCCGCCGCCACGCCCCAGCCCGCCACGACCACGCAGGGAGCCTCGGTATGAAGCTCGTCACCGCCATCATCAAGCCGCACAAGCTCGAGGAGGTGAAGGAGGCGCTCGAGGCCTTCGGGATCGCCGGGATGACGGTCAGCGAGGCCAGCGGCTACGGCCGCCAGCGCGGCCACAGCGAGGTCTACCGCGGCGCCGAGTACACCGTGGACTTCGTGCCGAAGGTGCGGGTGGAGGTCCTCGTCGACGACGTGGACGCCCCCAGCGTCGTCGAGGCCATCCTCAAGTCCGCCCAGACCGGGCGCATCGGCGACGGCAAGATCTGGACCGTCCCCGTCGAGGACGTCGCCCGCGTCCGCACCGGCGAGCGCGGCCCGGACGCCCTGTAAGGGCATGGCCCGCGACATGGACCTGACCGCACAGCGGCTCGACCTGGCCGGCACCCGGAGCTTCGGCGCTCCGGGTGCCGGCCGGCAGCGTCGGGCGACGCTGGCCACCTTCGCCCGCGAGCAGCTGCAGGAGATCTGGGCGGAGGCGACCAAGGCTGCCCGCTACGAGGGCGTGGCCCTGGCCGCCGTCGGCAGCCTGGCCCGCGGCGACGGCGGGCCGCTCAGCGACTACGACCTGGTGCTGCTGCACTACGGGCGCTCGCTGAGCGCCACCGAGGTCACCGAGCTGGCCGACCGCGTCTGGTACCCCATCTGGGACGGCGGCGCCAAGCTCGACCACAGCGTCCGCACGGTCAACCAGTGCCGCTCGGTGGCCGCCGGCGACCTGTCCGCCGCGGTGGGCCTGCTGGACCTCACCTGGGTGGCCGGTGACCAGGAGGTCGTCCAGGCGGCCAGCGCCACGCTGGCCCACGACTGGCGGGCCAACGCCCGCCGCCGGCTGCCGGAGCTGCTGGAGTCGCTGGAGACCCGGCACCGCCGGCACGGCGACCTGGCGCACGTCATCGAGCCGGACCTGAAGGAGGCCCGCGGCGGGCTGCGCGACATGACCGTCCTGCGCGCCCTGACCTCGGCCTGGCTGGCCGACCGTCCGCACGGGGCGGTCGACACGGCATACGAGCACCTGCTGGACGTGCGCGACGCGCTGCACGTCGTCACCGGTCGCGGCCGCGACCGCCTCACCCGGGAGGACCACGACGCGGTCGCCGCGCTGCTGGGGGAGCCCGACGCCGACGCCATGCTCACCGGCGTGGCCACCTCGGCGCGCACCATCGCCTTCGCCCTCGATGCGACCGTACGCCGCGCCGGCCAGTCCCAGCGTGCGCGCACCCTGCGCATCGGGCCGCGTCGCCCGCAGCTGACCCCGCTCGGCTACGGCCTGTTCGAGCACGACGGGGAGGTCGTGCTCGGCCCCAGCGTCGACCCGGCCCGGGACCCGCTGCTGGCGCTGCGGGCGGCCGTCACGGCGGCGCGCAACAACCTGCCCATCTCCCCGGCCACGCTGGCCAACCTGGCCGAGCACAGCGCGCCGCTGGCCGAGCCGTGGTCGGCTCTGGCCCGGGGCCTGTTCGCCGACCTGCTCGCCGCCGGACCCGGCCTGATCCCCGTGTGGGAGGGGCTGGACCTGGCCGGGGTGGTCGAGCGGTGGATCCCCGAGTGGGCGGCGGTCCGCAGCCGCCCGCAGCGCAGCCCCGTGCACCGGCACACCGTGGACCGGCACCTGGTGGAGACCGTGGTGCAGGCCAAGGGCCTGCTGCCCGACGTCGAGCGCCCGGACCTGCTGCTGCTGGCCGCGCTGCTGCACGACATCGGCAAGGTCGCCGGGGCCCACGACCACTCCGCGGTCGGGGCGCCGGTCGCCGGGACGGTGGCCACCCGGATGGGGTTGCCGCCCGCCGAGGCCGAGCTGGTCACCCTGCTCGTGCGTGAGCACCTCACGCTGATCAACCTGGCGACCCGCCGGGACCCGCAGGACCCGCAGACCGTGGCCGCCGTCGTGGAGACGGTCGGCGGCGACCGCCGGGTGCTGGAGATGCTGCGGGCGCTGACCGAGGCCGACGCCTGCGCTGCGGGCCCGGCCGCCTGGACCGACTGGAGGGCTCAGTTGCTGGACCGCCTGACCGGGGGAGTGCGCGCCGCACTGGGCGACGAGGCGGCGCTGCCCGCCCCCGACGAGCTCGAGGGGCCGTTGTCCGCGGAGGTCGTCGCCTCCGTCGTGGCCGGGGAGCCCCACGTGGAGGTCACCAGCGTCGGCGGGGTGCACCGGCTCGACGTCTACGACCGCGACCGGCTCGGGCTGTTCGCCGACACCGCGGGGCTGCTGGCCTCCCACGGCCTGGTCGTGCGGACCGCCGTGGTGCGCACCGTCGACGGCATCGCGGCCAACGAGTGGCAGGTGGAGTCCCCCGGTGGGGACACCCCCGACGGGGTCGAGCTGTCCCGTGGCCTGTTCCGCCTGGCCCGCGGCGACCGGGCGCCGCTGATGGCGCTGGAGCGGCGCCGAGCGCCCCGGCCCACCGCCAGCGCCAACGCCAGCTCGGGCTCGCCGGGGCAGACCCGGGCGATGGTGGTGCCGCAGGCGTCGCTGGACGCCACGGTCATCGAGGTCCGCACGCAGGACCGGCCGGGGCTGCTGCACGACGTCGGGCTGGCCCTCGCCAAGGCCGGGCTGAGCGTGCGCAGCGCCCACATCGCCACCTACGCCGGGCAGACGCTGGACACCTTCTACCTCACGGAGTTCGCCGGTCGGGAGCTCCCGCCGGCCCGTGTCGCGCAGGCCGTGGCGGTGCTGATCGACGCATGCGACGGCACCGGTGCGCCGGGAAGATAGCCTTGCCCGGTGTTCACCAGCCTGTCTGACCGCCTGACCGCGACCTTCAAGAACCTCCGGGGCAAGGGCCGCCTCTCCGAGAGCGACGTCAACGCGACGATCCGCGACATCCGGATGGCCCTGCTCGACGCCGACGTGGCGCTGCCCGTCGTCAAGGAGTTCACCACTGCGGTGCGCGAGCGTGCCCTCGGTGCCGAGGTCAGCGGCGCGCTCAACCCGGCCCAGCAGGTCGTCAAGATCGTCAACGACGAGCTGGTGTCGATCCTGGGCGGCGAGACGCGCCGGATCCGGTTCGCCAAGACGGCGCCGACGGTCATCATGCTCGCCGGCCTCCAGGGCTCGGGCAAGACGACCTTCGCCGGCAAGCTGGCCAAGTGGCTCAAGGACCAGGGCCACACCCCGATGCTCGTGGCCGCCGACCTGCAGCGCCCCAACGCGGTGACCCAGCTGCAGGTCGTCGGCGAGCGTGCCGGCGTGCCGGTGTTCGCCCCCGAGCGGGGCAACGTCGCCGGCTACGACGCCGCGATGGAGTCCGGTGAGGGCACCCGCTCCTTCGGCGACCCGATCACCGTCTCGCGCCAGGGCATCGACGAGGCGCGTGCCCGCCAGCACGACGTCGTCATCGTCGACACCGCCGGCCGCCTCGCGATCGACGCCGCGCTGATGCAGCAGGCCTCCGACATCCGCAGCGCGATCAACCCCGACGAGGTCCTCTTCGTCATCGACGCGATGATCGGCCAGGCTGCCGTGGACACGGCGCAGGCCTTCCTCGAGGGCGTCGACTTCACCGGTGTCGTCCTCGGCAAGCTCGACGGCGACGCCCGCGGTGGTGCCGCGCTGTCGGTCGCCAAGGTCACCGGCCGGCCGATCATGTTCGCCTCCGTCGGCGAGCAGACCAAGGACATCGAGGTCTTCCACCCCGACCGGATGGCCTCGCGCATCCTCGACATGGGTGACGTCCTGACGCTGATCGAGCAGGCCGAGAAGGCCTTCGACCAGCGCCAGGCGCAAGAGATGACGCGGAAGTTCCTCGAGGAGGAGGACTTCACCTTCGACGACTTCCTGCAGCAGATGTCGGCGATCAAGAAGATGGGCTCGCTCAAGCAGATGCTCGGCATGATGCCGGGCATGGGCCAGATGCGCGCCCAGCTCGACTCCCTCGACGAGCGGGAGTTCGACCGGGTCGAGGCGATGGTCCGCTCGATGACCCCGTTCGAGCGCACCCACCCCAAGCAGATCAACGGCTCGCGCCGCGCGCGCATCGCCAGGGGCTCGGGCGTGTCGGTCTCCGAGGTCAACCAGCTGCTCGAGCGCTTCACCCAGGCCCAGAAGATGATGCGCCAGCTGCGCCGCGGCGGCGGGATGCCCGGCGTGCCGGGGATGCCGGCCATGCCGGGCATGGGCGGCGGCAAGAAGGCCAAGGCGCCCCAGCGCAAGAAGGGCAAGAGCGGCAACCCCGCCAAGCGCGCGCAGGAGGAGAAGGCCGCCGCCGAGAAGGCGGCCAACGCCCGGATCAGCGCCGCCAACGCCGCCTTCGGTATGCCGGGTGAGGACGAGGGTGCCAAGGGCGCCACCGACCCCGCCAACGTCGAGCTGCCCAAGGGCTTCGAGAAGTTCCTCGGGCGCTGACCCGCGGACCGGACCGACCGGCCTACGGCGGGGGCCTGCCAGCGTTCTGACGCAGGCAGGCTCACGCTTTGGGGCGATTGACGCCTTCAGCCGCCGGCGACAAGGGTTGAGGGAGCGTGCCGGGCCCGCGACGCGGGCCCGGCGGACCCTTCGGCGCGGAAGCCGGCCACCATGCAGCGATCAGCACGCCCTCCGTCCAGCCGGGTGCGTCTGGCCCGGGCCGTCGTGGCCGCCCTGGTGGCGGTCGTCGCGGCAGTTCTCCCCATCACGGGGGCCCGTGCGGCACCGGCGGCGCCGACCCGCGCGGTCGGCGCGGCCGTCTCCTGCGACCGCACCTGCCTGGCGGGGGAGCTGCGCGCCGACCTGCAGGGCTACCTGAAGGCGCACGGCGCGGCGGAGCACGCCTCGGCCGCGGGGCTGACCGTGAGCCTGCCTGGGCAGGGCGGCATCGACGTGGCGGCCGGCACGACGCGGTACGGCGGCGGCGCGCCTGTGCGCAGCGACGGCGTATGGCAGATCGGGAGCAACACCAAGGCGTTCACGTCGGTGCTCCTGCTCCGGCTGGAGGCCGAGCACCGCCTGTCCATCGACGACACGCTGGGCCGATGGCTGCCGCAGTACCCGCAGTGGCGTGGGGTCACGATCAAGCGGCTGCTGAACATGACCAGCGGCATCCCGAACTACTCCGACCAGGACCCGATGCTCGCCGCCTACGCGGCGCACCCGCACCGGTACTTCCCGGCGGCCACCCTGGTCTCGTTCGCCGTCGGGGCGCCGGCCACCACCGGGTACCACTACTCCAACACCAACTACGTCCTCGCCGAGATGGTCATCGAGAAGGCGACCGGTCACAGCTACCGGGACGAGCTCTACTCCCGGCTCATCCGTCCCCTGAACCTGCGCGACCTCTGGTACCGGACTGACGTCTACCCGCGCTCGGTGACCGCCCGCGAACCGGCCGGCTACTACTTCAACGACCAGCCGCCGGTGCTGCTGGGGCTCAAGGGCCGGGACGTCAGCCGTGACTCGCTCTCATGGGCCCGCGGCGCCGGCGGCATCATCGGCACCACCGCCGACATGGTCCGCTGGGAACGGGCGATGTACGGCGGCCACCTGCTGCCCGCCAGGCAGCAGGCGGAGCTGCTGAGCCTGGTCTCGACCATGACCGGCAAGCCCATCGCGACCACGTCGCCCAGCGACCCCGGTGGTTTCGGCCTCGGGGTCGCCCAGGCGACCTTCCCCGGGTTCGGCACGGTCTGGTTCTACGAAGGCGAGACGCTCGGCTTCCGCACCCTGCACGTCTGGCTCCCGACCTCGGGGATCCTCATGGCCACGGGCGTGAACAGTGCCCCCACCCAGGACCACATCGAGGAGATCGTCATCGCGGCCTACAAGACGCTGGCCGCCAACGGGCTGGCCCCGCCCCTCGCCGGCTAGGTCGGCCACGCGCCGCCGGCGTGCGGCGGAACACGCGCACCCGCACCGCCGTTTGCACCTGTAACGGTGTAAGCGGGAGCAAGCGATGGACGTTTTCGAGGACCGGTCGGAGCAGGAGGCGCTGGACGCCTACTCCCAGGTCGTGACCGGGGTGGCCGACCGGCTCATCCCGCGCGTGGCCAGCATCCGGGTCCGGCGCCGGGTGCGCGGCGGCGAGGCCGAGGCCGGGGGCTCGGCAGTGGTCCTGTCCGCCCAGGGGCACCTGCTGACCAACGCCCACGTCGTCGACGGCGCCGTGGGCGGCACGGCGGAGTTCTCCAGCGGCGTCATGGTGCGCGTGCACGTCGTCGGCGCCGACCCGCTCTCGGACCTGGCCGTGCTCCGCGCCGAGGGCGAGGTGCCCGACCCGCCCGACTTCGGCAGTGCCGACCGGCTGCGCGTGGGCACCCTCGTGGTCGCCGTCGGCAACCCCCTCGGGCTGGCCGGCAGCGTCACCGCCGGCGTCGTCAGCGCCCTGGGGCGCTCGCTGCCGACCCGCTCGGGCACGGCGAGCCGGATCGTCGAGGACGTCATCCAGACGGATGCGGCGCTCAACCCGGGCAGCTCCGGCGGGGCGCTCGCCGACGCCCGGGCCCGGGTCGTCGGGATCAACACCGCGGTCGCCGGCATCGGTGTCGGCCTGGCCGTGCCCATGAACATCACGACGTGGCGGATCATCGACGCACTGCGCGCCGAGGGCCGGGTGCGCCGCGCCTACCTCGGCCTGGTCACCACCCCGGCGCCGCTGCCGCCCCGGTTCGCCGAGTCGACCGGCCAGCGGACCGCGCTGCGGGTCGTCGAGGTCGTCGGTGGCAGCCCGGCCGAGCAGGCCGGCCTGCGCCGGGGTGACCTGCTGCTGGCGGTCGACGGCCAGCCGCTGCGGGATGCCCAGTCGCTGCAACGGCTGCTGTTCGCCGAGGCGGTCGGCCGACGCACCGAGCTGACCGCGGTCCGCGGCGACGCGCTGGTGGACGTCGTGGCCGTGCCCGCGCCGCTCGCGGGCTGAGCGCGCGAGCGGCGCGCGAGAGCCGGCAGGTCGCTCGAGCCGGCCCACGGCATACGTCGCGGAGCGGGTGCCCGACCCGGGGGGCGGGCGTAGCGTCCGGCCCATGAGCGACGACGGTCAGCGCACCTGGGACTTCACCGGCCTGCGGGCCCTGTTCATCAACTGCACGCTCAAACGCTCTCCGGAGATGTCGCACACCCAGGGGCTGGTCGAGGTCAGCGCCGGGATCATGCGCAAGCACGGCGTCGAGGTCGACCAGCTCCGCGCGGTGGACCACGACATCGCGACAGGCGTCTACCCCGACATGACCGAGCACGGCTGGGCGACCGACGAGTGGCCGCAGCTGTGGCCGCGGGTGCAGGCGGCGCACATCCTCGTCGTGGCCGGGCCGATCTGGCTGGGGGACAACTCCAGCGTGACCAAGCGGGTCATCGAGCGGCTCTACGCCCAGTCCAGCCTGCTCAACGAGCAGGGGCAGTACGCCTTCTACGGCCGGGTCGGCGGCGCGTTGATCACCGGCAACGAGGACGGGGTCAAGCACTGCACCAGCAACATCCTCTACAGCCTGCAGCACCTCGGCTACGTCATCCCGCCGCAGGCCGACGCCGGCTGGATCGGGGAGGTCGGGCCGGGGCCGTCCTACCTCGACCCGGGCTCCGGCGGTCCGGAGAACGACTTCACCAACCGCAACACGACGTTCATGACGTGGAACCTCATGCACCTGGCGAAGATGATCCGCGACGCCGGCGGCATCCCGGCGTGGGGCAACCAGCGCTCGGCGTGGGAGTCCGGGCAGCGCTTCGACTTCAACCCCGAGTACCGCTGAGCGCTGCGGGGACGGGAATGGCGAGGGCGTCGGTCGACCGGGCCAGCGCCGACGACCTCATGGCGCTCGCCGTCGACCGCGGCCCCGTGCCCATGCAGGTGGGGGCCCTGCTGCTCCTCGCCGAGGGGGCCGATGCCGGCGTGGTGGCGGCCGCCGTCGGCGCCGCCTGCGGGCGGGTGCCCCGGCTCAGGCATCGGCTGCTGCGCACGCCGCCGGGGTGCGGCCGGCCGGTGTGGGTCGAGGACGCGGCGTTCAGGGCTGAACGGCACGTGCGGCGGGTGACGCTCGAAGGCGACCTGCTGGACCTGACCGCCGCGCTGGTCACCACGCGGTTGCCCGCGGATCGCCCCTTGTGGGCTGCTGTGGTCGTCGACGGCCTGGCCGGCGGGGGAGTGGCGGTGGTGTTCGTGATGCACCACGTGGTCGCCGACGGCGTAGGGGGCCTGGCGGTGCTCGGGGCACTCGCCGACGGCGCTCGCCCGGTGGCCTCGGCCGGCGGCCACCACTCCCTGCCGCCGGCGACGGTCCTGGCGCGGGACGCCTGGGCAGGACGGGCCCGGGCGATCCGTCGGCTGCCGCTCGCGGTGCGGCGGTTGGGGGCGGCGACCAGGGAGCTGGGGCTGCTGCGCGGGGTACGGCTCGCGCGTCGGACCTCGCTCAACGTCCGTACCGGCCCCCGCCGCCGACTCCTCGTCGTCTCGGTGCCGTTGGCCGGGGTCCGCGAGGCTGCGCACCGGCATGGGGCGACGGTCAACGACGCGGTGGTCGCGTCCATCGGCGGCGCTCTGGGTGAGCTGGTCGCGGCACGGGGGGAGCCGCTCACCGAGATCGTGGTGTCGGTGCCGGTGAGCGCCCGCACGCACACCTCCGCGACCCAGCTGGGCAACCAGGTCGGCGCCATGCCCGTGGCGGTCGACCTGCGTGCCGACCGCGCAGAGCGCCTGCGCCGCGTCGCCGCCCTGACGGCCGGCCGTCTCGCCACCCAGCGCGGAGGGTCGGCGGCGCTGCTGGTTCCGGGGTTCCGGCTGCTGGCTGCGCTCGGGCTGTTCCGGTGGTTCGTGGACCACCAGCGGCTGGTGCACACCTTCGTCACCGACCTGCGCGGACCGCCCGAGCGCTGGACTCTCGCCGGCGTGCCGGTGGAGGCGCTCGTCCCGGTGGCGCCGACCCCCGGCAACGTGACAGTCACCTTCGGCGTGCTCTCCTACGCGGGCACCCTCGCGGTTGCCGTACTGGCCGACCCGGAGCGTGTGCCCGAGCTCGACGGGCTCGGAGTCGCGCTCACCCGCGAGCTCGATGCGCTCACGGGCCGGGACGCCGGATCCGCGGGCGGTGGGTAGGGTCGCGCCATGAGCGCGCCGGTGCTGCACGTCAGAGGACAGGTCCTCGTCGGTCCGGAGGAGGTGCGCGACGAGGTCTGGGTGGTCGACGGCCGGATCTCGTATGCGGCGCCGCACGCGGGTGCCGACGTCCAGACCGTCTCCGGCTGGGTCCTGCCGGGTCTGGTCGACGCGCACTGCCACGTCGGGCTGGACGCCCACGGCGCCGTGGACGAGGCGACGAGCGAGGCGCAGGCGCTGGCCGACCGGGAGGCCGGCACGCTGCTGATCCGCGACGCCGGCTCGCCGGCCGACACGCGCTGGGTGGACGAGCGCGAGGACCTGCCGCGGGTCATCCGGGCCGGCCGGCACATCGCCCGCACCCGGCGCTACATCCGCAACTACGCCCACGAGATCGAGCCCGAGGACCTGGCCGCGTACGTCCGGCAGGAGGCCCGGCGCGGCGACGGGTGGGTCAAGCTCGTGGGGGACTGGATCGACCGCGAGACCGGCGACCTGTCGCCGTGCTGGCCGCGGGAGGCCCTGGTCGCGGCGATCGCCACCGCCCATGAGGAGGGCGCCCGGGTCACCGCGCACTGCTTCGGGGAGGAGTCGCTGCGCGACTTCGCCGCCGCCGGCACCGACTGCATCGAGCACGCCACCGGCCTGGAGCCCGACACGATCGACGCGTTCGCCGCGCAGGGCATCGCGATCGTGCCCACCCTGGTCAACATCGACACCTTCCCCTCGATCGCGGCATCGGCCGTGGAGAAGTTCCCGCTCTACGCCAAGCACATGCGCGACCTGCACGCCCGCCGGTTCGAGACCGTGGCGGCTGCCCATGACGCGGGCATCCCGATCTACCTCGGCACCGATGCCGGCGGCTCGCTGCCGCACGGGCTCGTCGCCGCCGAGGCGGCCGAGCTGGTCAAGGCCGGCCTCTCGACCGCCGAGGCGCTGGAGGCGGCCAGCTGGGGTGCCCGCCGCTGGCTGCGCCGCCCCGGGCTGGAGGAGGGCGCCGGCGCCGACCTCGTCGTCTACGCGGCCGACCCGCGCGAGGACATCGCCGTCCTGGCCCACCCGGCCCACGTCGTGCTGCGGGGCCGCGTTGTCGCCTGAGCCACCGGGCGCCTCGGCCGACCTGCACGCGGTGGGGGAGCGCGTGTGGGTCAGCCCGGTGCGGGCCGCCGACCTGCGCCCCTACCGCCGGGCGGTGGAGCGGTCCCGCCCGCGGCTGGCCCGGTGGAACCCGGTCAACCCCGACGACCTGGCCACCCACCTCGGCGCCCAGTCCCGTGCCCACCGCACCTTCGTCATCCGGGCGCGGCAGCCCGAGGGCGATCACGACATCGTGGGCAAGGTCAACGTCACCAACGTCGTCCACGGGCGGTTCCTCTCGGCCGCCATGGGCTACGACGCCTACGACCCGTATGCCGGTCGCGGACTCTTCGCCGAAGGCATGCGGCTGGTCATCGGGCTGGCCTTCAGCCCCGAGCCGCACGGGATGGGCCTGCACCGGCTCGAGGCGAGCGTGCAGCCCGGCAACGCCGTCTCGGCGGGCCTGCTGCGCTCGATGGGCTTCCGGCACGAGGGGTTCACCCCCCGGATGCTGTGGCTGTCCGACACCGGCGGCCGTGATGCCTGGCGCGACCACGACCGCTACGCCCTGACGCTGGAGGAGTGGCCGGCGGCGGCCTACGCCCCGCAGCGACGGCGTCGTTCGGTGGTGCTCGTCAACGGCGTGCCCGGCTCGGGCAAGACGTCGCTGGCTCGCGCGCTCGCCGAGGAGCTCGGGGTGCCGCTCTACTCGACCGACGTGGTCGGCGCCGACGCCGTGTGGCGCCTCCTGGCCGACTCGCCGGTGGGGGGCGTCGTGGCGGCGTCCTTCGGGGCGCAGCAGGAGGACCAGCTGCGGCAGGGGCTGGCCGGCGCGGGGCTGGACCCGGCCGCCGTGCCCGAGGTCTGGTGCGAGGGGCCCGCCGGTGAGGCCACCATGCAGCCGCTGGGGGTGGGGCCGGTGCACCGGGTGGACACGTCGACGCCCGTGAGTGCCGGCCAGGTGGCCAGGTTGGCGCTCGCAGTCCGCGCCGCCTCCGCCTGAGGCGAACCCTCCTGCCTCCCGACCCGGGCTGCGCCAACCCGCGGTGCGCCCGACGCCCGGGGGTCTGACGCGCGACCCCCGGGTCTGCCCCGCGACCCCCGGTCTGCCTCCCGACCCCGTCGATGGTGCGCCGGCCCGCCGGGCGCCCGTCGGGCTGATGGAGCAGGCGCCGGGTCCGCGGGCAGCTCGCGGGTCGCCGAGGGTCGCCCGCCCGCGCCGAGGTCGACGGAAGGCACACCTCCCGGTGCCGGGGGTGTCACGTCCGTCGACCGCGCCGGCTTCCAGCATGCGAGAAGTAACGCCACGTTATTTGACCAATAACGTGACGCTATCCAAAACTCCTACCCATGACGTAGAGGATGCGGCGGCGCCGCGCACCTGCCCAGGTGAGCGGCACGGCATACCGCTGAGGCGCTCGTCGCCTCCTCCGGCTGGAGGCCCTGGCTTTCCACCGAAGGGGTGAGGGCAGATCCGCGCTTCATCGAGTCCGTCGCCGCCGTGCGGACCGCACAGTGGTGGCGGTTGAAGTCCTACTACAAGCATAGGAAAAGTCGGTGTCGATCCCGGTGCCGGCCAGTGCAGGCAAGGAGAACCGCATGTCCCGACCCCTGGGCCGTATCGCTCTCGCGATGGGTGTCGTGAGCACCGCGTTGTCGCTCGCCGCCTGCGGAGGCAACTCGCAGGCCTCCGACAAGGCGCCGTCCAGCGTCAAGCTCGGCTACTTCCCCAACCTCACCCACGCCACCGCGATCGTGGCCGACAAGGAGGGCTTCTTCACCAAGGAGCTCGGCCGGACGAAGCTGGAGGTCAAGACCTTCAACGCCGGCCCGGCGGCGATCGAGGCGCTGAAGTCCGGCGCCATCGACGCCACCTACGTCGGCCCCGGGCCGGCCACCAACGCGTACATCAACACCGGCGGCCAGGCGGTCACCATCGTGGCCGGCGCGGCCTCGGGCGGGGCGTCGTTCGTCGTGGACAAGTCCATCCGCAGTGCGGCCGACCTCAAGGGCAAGAAGGTCAGCTCCCCGCAGCTGGGCAACACCCAGGACATCGCGCTGCGTCACTGGCTCAAGGGCCAGGGCCTCAAGACCGACCTGCAGGGCGGCGGCGACGTCAACATCGCCCCGCAGGACAACTCCCAGACGCTGGACGCGTTCAAGCAGCACCTCATCGCCGGCGCATGGGTGCCCGAGCCCTACGCGACCCGGATGGTCCAGGCCGGTGGCAAGGTCCTCGTCGACGAGCGCTCGCTGTGGCCGGACAAGAAGTTCGCCACGACGGTGCTCGCCGTGCGCACCGACTTCCTCAAGGCCCACCCCGGCACCGTTCGCGCTCTTCTCGCGGGTGACCTGGATGCGGCGGACTTCATCGCCAAGGACCCCAAGAAGAGCCAGCAGGACGTCGCCGACGTCATCGCCACGGTCTCCGGCAAGCCGCTCAAGCCCGAGGTCATCACGGCGGCATGGCCACAGCTGACCTTCACCGTCGACCCGGTCTCCTCCTCGATCCTCACCGGGGCGAAGAACGCCTACGACGTGGGCGTGCTCAAGAAGGAGCCCGAGCTCGGCAACCTGATCAACCTCGACCTGCTCAACGCCCTCCTCAAGGAGCGCGGCAAGCCGGCGGTGGCGTCGTGACAGCGGCCGTCACGGCGCCCACCGTTGGGGGGAGGGACGGCGTGGCGGACAGCACCCGCCACGCCGTCACCCTCCGGGGCGTCACCAAGCGGTATGCCGGGGAGCACGGGGTGCTCGCCCTCGACGGGATCGACCTGCAGGTCTCGCCCGGGGAGTTCGTCTGCCTCGTCGGCGCCTCGGGCTGCGGCAAGTCGACCCTGCTGAACATCGTCAGCGGACTCGACGGGGCCAGCTCCGGGGAGGTCGGCGTGGAAGGCCACGCGGCACTGATGTTCCAGGAGTCGGCGCTGTTCCCGTGGCTGTCGGCCCTGGACAACGTCGCCACCCCGTTGCGGCTCAAGGGCATCGGCCGCAAGGAGCGGGAGGCCCAGGCGCGGGAGTACCTCGGCGCCGTGCACCTGGCCGAGTTCGCCGACCGGCGCCCGCACGAGCTCTCCGGTGGGATGCGCCAGCGCGTGGCCCTGGCCCGGACCCTGGCCACCCAGGCTCCGGTGCTGCTCATGGACGAGCCGTTCGGGGCGCTGGACGCGATGACCCGCGACCTGCTCCACGACGAGCTCGAGTCGATCTGGCGTGACCGCGGGCTGTCCGTCCTCTTCGTGACGCACAACGTCCGCGAGGCGGTCCGGCTCGGCGACCGTGTCGTGCTGCTGTCCAGCCGGCCCGGCCGCGTCGTGAAGGAGTACCCCGTGGACATCGCCCGCCCGCGCCGGATCGAGGACGCCGGGGTGTCCCGCCTCGCCGGCGAGATCACCCGCGCCCTGCGGGAGGAGGTGGCCCGTCATGGCGCTTGACCTGACCCATCGGGCCGAGGCCTCACAGGGCACCGAGCTGCGCGGGCTGGACGCCCTGGACCTCGGCGACCGGCCCCCGCGTCGCGGCGGGGCGCTGTGGCAGGCCACCTGGCCCAAGCTCGCCGCGGTCGTCATCGCCCTCGGTGCGTGGCAGCTCGTGGTGCTCAGCGGCTGGAAGCCCAGCTACCTGCTGCCCGGCCCGGCGCCGGTGTTCGCCGAGCTGGCCCACCAGGTCACGACCGGCGACTTCTGGCAGGCGGTCTCGATCACGATGACGCGCGGCCTGGTCGGCTTCGCCATCGCCACCGTGGTCGGCCTCGCGCTCGGCGTGCTCGTGGCACGCTCGCGGGTGCTCCGCGCGGCGATCGGGTCGCTGATCACCGGGCTGCAGACCATGCCGTCCATCGCGTGGTTCCCCTTGGCGATCCTGCTGTTCCAGCTCTCGGAGCAGGCGATCCTGTTCGTCATCCTCATCGGCGCAGTGCCCTCGATCGCCAACGGTGTCATCGGCGGTGTCGACTACGTGCCGCCGATCCTGGTGCGGGCGGGGCGCAACCTCGGTGCCAGCGGCCTGGCGCTCTACCGCCACGTGGTGCTGCCGGCGGCCCTGCCGAGCATCGTCTCGGGGCTGAAGCAGGGGTGGGCGTTCGCGTGGCGCTCGCTGCTGGCCGGCGAGCTGCTCGTCTCGATCGCCAACCGCCCCAGCCTCGGGGTCTTCCTCACCCAGAGCCGGGAGCTCGGCGACACGACCTACATGATCGCCCTGATGATCGCCATCCTCGTGATCGGCATCGTCGTCGACGCGGTCTTCGCCTCGGTCGACTCCGGCCTGCGCCGCCGGCGTGGGGTCAGCGCCTGAGGTTCACCTTCCGCCGAACATCCACCAGCCGCCCGCGGACTCCTCGTCCTCGGGCGGCTGGGGCATGGGCCACAGCTCGACGGCCCGGGCAGCGGCGGCCACGGCCTCGGTGGCGTCGACCTCGACGCTGGTCTCGCTGATGCCGCGGTCCCGCCACTCGCAGTAGACGCGCAGCGACCCGGCCGGTGGCAGGGGCCACAGCCAGAAGTCCTGCTGGAAGCTCAGGCCGCCCCCGCCGCCCCCGTGGGGCGAAAGGTGGAGGGCCGACGGGTCCTGCGCGGCGGCCTCCTCGGAGGGCAGGTGCTCGTCCTCGGCCAGCGCCTGCCGGCCGTCCGCCGCCGCGACGCCGACCCGCAGGCCGGCGCCGGACGACCGGCGGTGCCCCCAGAAGTGCGGCTCGTCGCCCTCGGTCCCCGGCCGCAGCAGGGTGCCGACCGTGAAGGCCAGCCCTTGCGGGTAGGCCATCGCCTGCGACAGCCAGACCGCGGTGTCCCCGGTCCGAGCCAGCTCGACCGCCCATCCCAGGGCCCCGGGCAGCCAGTTCTGCGGCTGCTGGCCGGGCCAGGCGGGGTAGTAGCGCGGCTGGACCTGCTCGGGCTCCGGCTCGGGTAGGGGCGGGAAGAAGGACATGCCGCGATCGTGCACCGGCCGGGTGCGTCGCCGCAGCCGGTCGCGTGGGACAGAATCAGCAGCGTGGACATCTCCGCCAAGACCGACTACGCGATCCGGGCGCTGCTGGCGCTGGCCGACAGCCCCGGCGGCCCGGTGTCGGTGGAGACCCTCGCGCAGGCCCAGCAGCTGCCGCGCAAGTTCCTCGAGGCGATCCTGTCCGACCTGCGCCGGGCCGGCATCGTCACCAGCCAGCGCGGCGCCACCGGCGGCTACACCCTGGCCCGCCCCGCGGGGGAGATCTCCCTCGGTGAGGTGTTCCGCGTCGTGGACGGGCCCCTCGCGGAGGTGAGGGGCCTGCGGCCGCACGAGACGGCATACCAGGGGGTGGCCCGGCACCTGCCCGTCGTGTGGGTGGCCGTGCGGGCCAGCCTGCGGCGGGTGCTGGACGACACCTCCCTGGAGCAGCTGCGCACCGGCGAGCTGCCGAGCCTGGTCCGCGAGCTGGCCACCGACCCCGGGGCGTGGCAGAACCGCTGACCTGCGCGTGGTCAGGGTGCCGCGGGCCATCTGGCAGAATGGTCGGCTGTACCCGTCCAGCCACCACCCTCTCGGCTGGCTGGAACGCCTACACACCGAGCGTCGGCACCCCGCGTGTTCCCCACCCGGTCTCGCCGTGCTCACTCAACAGAAACAGGAGACACCACAACCGTGGCCGTCAAGATTCGTCTGAAGCGCATGGGCAAGATCCGTGCACCGTTCTACCGCGTCGTCGTCATGGACTCCCGCGCCAAGCGCGATGGTCGTGCGATCGAGGAGATCGGCAAGTACCACCCGACCGAGGAGCCCTCGCTCATCGAGATCAACTCGGAGCGTGCGCAGCACTGGCTCGCCGTCGGCGCCCAGCCGACCGAGCAGGTCGAGAAGCTGCTGAAGATCACCGGTGACTGGCAGAAGTTCAAGGGCGAGCCGGGCGCCGAGGGCACGCTGAAGGTCAAGGAGGCCAAGCCCTCCAAGAAGGACCTCTACGAGGCTGCCATCGCCGCCGCCGGCAAGGCGGAGGAGACCAAGGACGGCGCCACCACCGCCAAGAAGAAGGCCACCAAGAAGGTCGAGGAGCCCAAGGCTGACGAGGGCACCGAGGCTGCGGCCGACGAGACCGCGAAGGCCGAGGCCTGAGCGTGCTCGAGGAGGCGCTCGAGCACCTCGTCAAGGGCATCGTCGACCACGAGGACGAGGTCGCCGTCCGGCGCAAGGAGCTGCGCCGCGGTGAGGTCCTCGAGGTCCGCGTCCACCCGGACGACCTCGGTCGCGTGATCGGCCGTTCCGGCCGGACCGCGAGCGCCCTGCGCACCGTCATGGGTGCGCTGGCCGGCGGGCAGCCGGTCCGCGTCGACATCGTCGACACCGACCGCGCCCGCTGACCTCCGGCTGCGTCCCTGACGCAGCCTGCACGACACACGACGGCGGGGTATGCCGTGGACTCACGTCCGCGGCATACCCCGCCGTTCGTCGTGCTCGCGCCAGGCGTCCCGGCCCGCGCTGTCGTGCGCGGGCCGGGATGCCGGCTCAGTACTGCCAGCCGACCGTGGTCGCGCTCGTGCCCGAGCAGGGCGCGGTGTAGCTGTGGTTGGCGCCGTTCTCCCAGGTGACGGTGCCGTCGGCGGCGATCTTGAGGAACTTGTACTGGAAGGTCGTGCACGCCGGGACGCTGGCGACGCCGAACCAGTTCGGGTAGCTCGGTGCCAGCAGCGGGCCGACGGCGGTGTTGCGGTCGGTCGACCAGCTGCCCAGCTCGGGGATGCTGCCGCTGATGTAGATGTTGTCGCCGGGGTTGGTCGGCGTGGCGTTGGTGACCGTGAAGGTCACCGGCACCTGCGCCCCGGAGAGCACCTTGAGGGCGTAGCCGTTGCTGGTGCCGCCGGCGGTGCTCACCGTGACCTGGTCGGTGCCCGCAGGGGTGCCGGTCGGCACGGTCGCGGTGATCCGGTTGGCGCCCCAGCTGGAGACGGTGGCCGTGACGCCGCCGACCTTGAGGGTGCCCGAGGTGCCGAAGCCGCGGCCCTCGACGGTGATGGTGTTGCCGGCCCGCGTCAGCGTGGGCGCGGCGCTGCCGATCGTGGGGGAGGTGGGCTCGGGGCCCTTGTACGACCACACCGCGACCTGGCCGCCCCCGAGGGTGAAGGAGGTGACCGGGTTGTTGCCGCCGGTGCCGCTGCCGACGGTGATCGACTGTCCGCCGAGCAGGCCGCCGAGCTGGTCGGTGTAGCTGCCCGCGGGCAGGGCGGTGTTCAGGCCGGTGATCGGGTAGGCCGTGCCGGACTTGTTGATCGCCACGAGCACGGTGTCGTTGTTGAACCGGCGCTCGTAGACGTAGACGTCGTTGTTGATCCAGCGCTGCTGGTGGGTGCCCCAGGCCAGCGCCGGCTGGTTCTGGCGGAGCGCGGAGAGCTTCTGGATCTCCTTGAACGCCGTGGTGGTCTCGCCGAAGCCGGGCATCTGCGGGCGGTTGTAGGGGTCGCCGCCGCCGCTGGTGTCGTTGTGCAGGTACTGCTCGGTGCCGTAGTAGAGGCACGGCGTGCCGCGGACCGTGAGCAGGAACGCCAGCGCGTCGTGCAGCGCGGTGGTGTCGTTCTTCAGGGTCAGGAACCGGGACATGTCGTGGTTGTCCAGGAAGGTGACCAGGTTCTCCTTGTAGGTGTAGTCGGTCCCGGTCTTGGCGATCGCCGCGTCGAGGTTGGTCATCGAGGCGCCCGAGCCGAACGTCTCGCGCATGGCGATGTTGAGGTAGAAGTCCAGCACCGAGACGCCGCTGTCGTTCGCGAACCGCACGTTGTCGGCATACAGCGGGTCGGTCTTGGACCCGAGGTACCACTCGCCGTAGAGGAAGGCGTCCTTGTTGGCGAGCACTGTGTCGGCGAAGGAGCGCTGCCAGCCGCTGGACATGTGCTTCACGGCGTCCATCCGGATGCCGTCCACGCCGCGGTTCATCCAGTAGCTGGCGTCCGTCTTGAGCAGGCTGTTGACGGTGGTCTGCTGCTGGTCGAGGTCCGCGAGGTCGGCGAGGTTCTTGTACTGCGTCTCGTAGCGGTCGTCCCAGTTGCTGATGCCGCCGTTGTGGTGGAAGTAGCCGCTCGTGTCGTTGACCGCCGTGCCCTTGAGCACCCCGTCGTCGTAGAGCGCCCCGCCCTCGGCGAAGGAGGGGTTGGCCGGGTCGGCCGGGCTGGTGTGGTTGGGCGCCCAGTCCATGATCACTTTGATGCCCATCGAGTGGGCGGCGCTGATCAGCGAGTCGAACTCGGCCAGGGTGCCGAAGTGCTCCTCGGGCCGCTTGAAGTCCCGGGCCCAGTAGCCGTGGTAGCCGGCGTTGGGGACCCCGCTGTAGACCGCCGGCTTGTCGATGTTGTCGACGTGCGGGGACATCCAGATGGCGGTGACGCCGAGGTCCTTGAGGTACTGAAGGTGCTGCTGGATGCCGGCGAAGTCCCCGCCCCAGTAGAGCTTCCAGTTCGACCTGGTCGCGTCATACATGCCGGGGCTCTTGGCCGGGTCGTCGTTTGCGGTGTTGCCGTCGGCGAACCGGTCGGTGATGACCTGGTAGCACAGGTCCTGCTTGAGGCTGGCCCGGTTGCTGACCGGGGCGTCGGCGTGGGCCGCGGGCAGCATGGCGGGGGTCGCCAGCAGGCCGCAGGCGACGGCGAGGACGCCGAGGTGGCGGCGGGCGAAGGCGCTCACGGGTGGTTCTCCAGGTCCTTGCCCAGGACCTCGGCAACGGTCTGGGTCAGGTCGTGCAGGGCCGACCGCTCCTGGGGGGTCAGGCCGCCGAAGCGTCGGTGGTTGGCCTTGTCCAGGGCCCGCTCGGCGATGTCGAGGCGGCGCTGCCCCTCCGGGGTGAGCGAGACCAGCACGACCCGCAGGTCGGCCTCGTCGCCGTGGGTTGACACCAGTCCGTGCTCGACCAGGCGGCGCACCAGCCGGGTGGCGTTGCCGCGGGTGCAGAGCAGGACCTCCGCGAGGCGGCTGATCGTCAGGGCGTCCGAGGGCGAGCCGGCCAGCTGGCGCAGCAGCGTGTACTGGGTCGGGCTCACCCCCGCGCCGCGCAGGGCCCGACGGTCGCCGTCGTCGAGCAGGACGTAGATGCGTTGCAGCTGTTCGTGCAGGGCCTTGCTCGAGCTGTCGACCACGGGGGTGCCTCCAGTTTGGTGACTGGTCAACGAAAGTGGGCCGACGCTAGGGACGGGCGACAGGTGGGGTCAACGGTGCATACGCGATCTTGACCAAGCCCATCCCGGTCCCTGACCGGACCGGTGGCGCACCCCGCGGGTATGCCGTCCGGCCGGGTCCGCGCGACCTGAGAGGATCTGCGGCATGGACGTCGTGGTGGCACGCATCGGCAAGGCGCACGGGTTGCGTGGAGAGGTGACCGTGGAGGTGCGCACCGACGCGCCGCAGGAGCGGTTCGTCGTGGGGGCGGAGTTCACCACCGACCCGGCCAAGGTCGGCCCGCTGCACCTGCGCAGCGTCCGCGACCACAACGGCATCACCCTGCTCGGCTTCGACGAGGCCACCGACCGCACGGCCGCCGAGGGGCTGCGCGGGACGCTGCTGCTCGCCGACGTCGAGGACGAGGCCGAGGACGACGGCGACTCCTGGTACGAGAAGGACCTCATCGGGCTGCGCGTCGTCACCGTCGGTGGCGAGGACGTCGGTGAGGTGGCCGCCCTGGACAGTCGGCCGGTGCAGGACCTGCTCGTGGTGCGCCTGGCCGGCGGGCGCGAGGCGCTCGTGCCGTTCGTGAAGCAGATCGTGCCCGAGGTCGACGTCGAGGCGGGCCGCGTCGTCATCGACCCTCCGGGCGGTCTGCTCGACCTGGACGAGGGCTGAGGGCCCCGCCGATGAGGCTGGACGTCGTCTCGATCTTCCCCGACTACCTCGCGCCGCTGGACCTGTCGCTGATCGGCAAGGCCCGACGGGAGGGGCTGGTCGACCTGCACGTGCACGACCTGCGCGACTTCACCCACGACCGGCACCGCACCGTCGACGACACCCCCTACGGCGGCGGCGCCGGGATGGTGATGCGCCCCGAGCCCTGGGGTGAGGCGCTGGACCACGTCGTGGCCACGGGCGCCCCGGCCGTCGGTGGGGGAGTGCCGCACCTGGTCGTGCCCGGCCCCGGCGGCCGCCCGTTCACCCAGGAGACGGCCCGCGAGCTGGCCGCCCAGCCGTGGCTGGCCTTCGCCTGCGGGCGCTACGAGGGCATCGACGAGCGCGTCTACGACGAGGCCCGCGAGCACATGCCGGTCAGCGTGCTCTCCCTCGGGGACTACGTCCTCAACGGCGGAGAGGTCGCCGTGCTGGCGATGGTCGAGGCGATCGCCCGGCTCCTGCCCGGCGTCATCGGCAACGCCGAGTCCCTCGTGGAGGAGTCGCACGAGGACGGCCTGCTGGAGTACCCCGTCTACACCAAGCCCCCGGTGTGGCGCGGGCGCGGCATACCGGAGGTGCTGCTGTCCGGGCACCACGGCCGGATCGCGCGATGGCGGCGCGACGAGCGGCTGCGGCGCACCGCGCAGCGGCGCCCCGACATGGTCGCCGCCCTCGACCCGGGCGCGCTCGACGCCCGCGACCGCGAGGTGCTGGCGGAGGCCGCCGGCGGATTTCAGCCCGCGCCCCCCGCTGTGGCAGACTGACTCCTCGCGTCTTGCACCGACTCGCGCCCCTGCCACAGGGGGAGTGCAGCGAACCACGGCCCGCAAGAGCACCCATACGAGAATCCGCCGGGTCAGGCACTCCTGCCCGGCACCTGACGCGCACGGTGACCTGTGGCACCGGCGGGAAAGCGAACTGATCATGCACCAGCTCGACGCCATCGACCAGGCGAGCCTCCGCGAGGACATCCCGGCCTTCCGCGCCGGTGACACCCTCAAGGTCCACGTCAAGGTCGTCGAGGGCAACCGCTCGCGTGTCCAGGTCTTCCAGGGCGTGGTCATCCGCCGCCACGGCCGCGGTGTCGGCGAGACCTTCACCGTCCGCAAGGTCAGCTTCGGCGTCGGCGTGGAGCGCACCTTCCCGGTGCACACCCCGATCGTCGACAAGATCGAGGTCATGACCCGCGGTGACGTGCGTCGCGCCAAGCTGTACTACCTGCGCGACCTGCGCGGCAAGGCTGCCAAGATCAAGGAGAAGCGCGAGACCACCCCGGCGCGCTGAGTCCTCGACGGCTCGACTGCTGCGCCTGCGCGAGCGTTCACAGGCTCGCGGACTAGGCTCGGGATCGATGAACCCCGGACCACCGACGGCATCTGCCGACACGCCGACGACCGCCCCTGACCGGGAGGTCGTCCCCCGCCACGCCAGCGGTCTCCGCTGGCTCGTGGTGGTGACTGTCGCGCTGGTGCTGACCCTGGTGGTCCGGGGTTTCTTCGTGCAGTCGTTCTTCGTGCCGTCGGCCTCGATGCAGCCGACCCTGCAGCCCGGTGACCGGATCCTGGTCACCAAGGTGGGGGGCGTGCACCGGGGGGACGTCGTCGTGTTCGACGGCAGCACCACGTTCGCCGCCCACGGCGGCGCCGAGCCGGCGCCCGCGGGCGTCATCAGCAAGGTGGTCTCCGCGGCCGCCTCGATGCTGTCGGTGAACGCGAACGAGAGCGACTTCGTCAAGCGGGTCGTCGGCATGCCCGGCGACCACGTCGTCTGCTGCGACGCCCAGGGCCGGATCACCGTCAACGGGGAGGCGGTGCACGAGCCGTACCTCTACCCCGGCGACAAGCCGAGCGACCTGACGTTCGACGTCACGGTGCCGCCCGGCCACATCTGGGTGCTCGGGGACCACCGCAGCGACTCGGCAGACTCACGCGCCCACCTGGGCGACCCCGGAGGAGGAATGGTGCGGCTGGATGACGTGATCGGGCGCGCGGCGTTCGTGTACTGGCCCTTGGGCCGCACGGCGACGCTCCCGGCGCCCGGCGGCCTGGCTGCGCTGCCCCACGGTGAAGGTCCCCGGTGAACGTGACCGAGGACCCCCGCCCCGACGGTCTCGGCGAGGCGGCCGACGTCGAGCAGACGCCGACCGCGCCCGAGCAGGGCCGCCCTCAGCCGGCTGGCCACGAGCCTGGCCGGCACGAGCAGGGCCGGCATGAGCAGGGCCGGCACGAGCAGGGCCGCCATGAGCAGGCCGGCCCCGTCGACACCGCGCCCGAGCACGAGCACGAGCTCGACGAGGACGACGACGAGTACGTCGAGACCTACAGCAAGCACCCGCGCCCCGGCGCCGCCATCATGTCGGCGGTCCGCGAGGCCGCCATCGTCGTCGGCATGGCCCTGGTGCTCTCCCTGGTCGTCAAGACCTGGCTGATGCAGGCGTTCTACATCCCCTCGGGGTCGATGGAGAACACCTTGGTCAGCGGCGACCGGGTCATCGTCAGCAAGCTGACGCCCGGCCCGTTCGCGCTCGAGCGCGGCGACGTCGTGGTGTTCGAGGACCCGGCCAACTGGCTGGGCGAGCCGCAGCACGTCGAGCGCGGGCCGATCGGCGCGGCGATCCACGACAGCCTGACCTTCGTGGGCCTGCTGCCCACCGACGAGGGCAACCACCTCATCAAGCGGGTCATCGGCCTGCCCGGGGACCACGTCGTGTGCTGCGACGACCAGCACCGGGTGACCGTCAACGGCCAGCCGCTGAACGAGCCCTACCTCAAGCCGGGCGACGCGCCCAGCCGCCAGGAGTTTGACATCACCGTGCCGGCCGGCCGCGTCTGGGTCATGGGTGACCACCGCTCCGACTCCTCCGACTCGCGCTTCCACGACAACGGCGACGGCGGCAAGACCGGCTCGGTGCCCGAGTCCAAGATCGTCGGGCGCGCCGTCAGCGTCGTCTGGCCGGTCGCCGACTGGTCCTGGCTGAGCCGTCCGGACGAGACGTTCGCCAAGGTGCCGCCGCCGCAGACGAGCGCCTCGGGGCACTGATGGCCGGGGCGACGCCCAGCCGGAAGCCCTCGCTGCGGGTGGAGCGCACGCTGCAGCGTCAGGGCCACCGGGTCCTCGCCGGCATGGACGAGGTCGGCCGGGGGGCCCTGGCAGGTCCGGTCAGCGTCGGGGTCGTCGTGATCGACGAGGAGTGCCGCTCCGCCCCCACCGGGGTGGCCGACTCCAAGCTGCTCACGCCCCAGGCGCGCGAACGCATGGTGCCCCGGATCCAGCGGTGGGCCCTCGCCCACGCCGTCGGGCACGCCTCACCGGCCGAGATCGACGAGGTCGGCATCATGGCCGCGCTGCGCCTGGCCGGCACCCGCGCCCTGGCGCAGCTGCCGGTCGTGCCCGACCTGGTGATCCTCGACGGCAACCACGACTGGCTCACCGACCCCGAGCGGGTCGGCCTGCTCGGCTTCGTCGACGACCCGGCCGCCGGCCCAGTCGTGCCGCCGGTGACGACGATGATCAAGGCCGACATGAGGTGCTCCTCGGTCGCGGCGGCCAGCGTCCTGGCCAAGGTCGAGCGCGACGCGATGATGGTCGCGCTCGCGCAGGAGGCCCCGGCATACGGCTGGTCCCTGAACAAGGGCTACTCCGCACCCGAGCACCTGGCCGCCCTGGAGCTGCACGGGCCGTGCGAGCACCACCGACGCTCGTGGCGGCTGCCCGGCGTGGCCTCGGCGCGGGGCGGGACGCCGGACGCGGCGATGGACGATGATGAGGGGGGCGGGACGGACCCGCCGCAGATCGTGGAGATGAGCGTCGTATGAGTGCCGAGGACCTCGAGAAGTACGAGACCGAGATGGAGCTGCAGCTCTACCGGGAGTACCGCGACGTCGTCGGCCTGTTCTCCCACGTGGTGGAGACCGAGCGGCGGTTCTACCTGGCCAACTCCGTGGACGTGCAGGTGCGCAACGACGGCGGCGACGTCTACTTCGACGTGACGATGGCCGACGCCTGGGTGTGGGACGTCTACCGCCCGGCCCGCTTCGTCAAGAACGTGCGCGTCGTGACGTTCAAGGACGTCAACGTCGAGGAGCTGGCCAAGTCCGACCTCGAGCTGCCCAAGGAGGGTGGCTTCGCGGGCTGACGCGGCCCGGGTGGTCGACGCCGTCGCTGCTGCCGTTTGTCGGGGCGCGGCGCGATGATCGGGTCATGCTCGAGACCTCCGCTGACCTCGACCGGTTGCAGGCGCTTCTCGATCGCTCCCACGCCGGGGCCGGCGGACACCTTCGCGACATCATCCGCGACGAGCGCACCCTCACGGCGCGGGAGCTCACCGGGCTGCTGACCGGCATGCGCACTTTGGCCGTGGCGACGGTGACGGCCGCGGGGGAGCCGAGGATCAGCGGCCTCGACGGCCACCTCCTGCACGGCCGCTGGGTGTTCACCACCAGCGGCAGCGCCTGGAAGGCGCGGCACCTGCGGGTGCGGCCGGCGACCAGCGCCGCCTACCTCGAGGGCGACGACCTGGGGGTGTTCACCCACGGCCAGGTGGAGTTCCTCGGGACCGACCACCCCGACCGCGCCGAGGTCGAGGCGCACCTGACCGCCCACTACGGCAGCTCCCCGTCGAGCTGGGGTGAGGACATCGTCTACTGCCGGATCGAGCCGACGTGGATGGTCGGCTACGCGTTCAAGCGCTCCGAGCTGCTCGCCGCCCGCGGGGTGTCCGAGGACCCCCGGGACTGACCCCGCGCGGGTTGTCCACATGGGGTCCGCGCCTCGTCCCACTGTCCACAGGCCGGTGGCCGGGGCTGTCCCCGCCGTGCCGGCCCGGCCAGCATCGGTGACCGGAGGTGGTTGCCGTGGGGGCGACAGGGCAGGGGAGTGGGCGGGGCGGCGGCGGGATGCCGCACCGGGTCGCCGGTGCGGTGGGGGCGTATGGCGAGCGGCTGGCGACGCGTTACCTCACCGAGGCGGGGCTGGAGGTGGTGGACCGCAACTGGCGGTGCGACCAGGGCGAGATCGACATCGTCGCCCTGGATGGTGACTGCCTCGTCGTGTGCGAGGTGAAGACCCGGCGCAGCTTGGAGTTCGGCTCGCCCGTGGAGGCGGTCACCTGGCGCAAGGCGGCTCGCCTGCGCCGGTTGGCGGCCTGCTGGCTGGCCGAGCATGACACCGCGGTGCAGGACGTGCGCATCGACGTGATCGGGGTGCTGCGGCCGCGGCACGGCCGTGCGGTCGTGGAGCACCTCGTGGGGGTGATGGCATGACCCTGGGCCGCACCCGGGCCGTGGCGCTCAGCGGGATCGAGGGGGCGCTGGTCGAGGTGGAGGCGGACTACACCCAGGGGCTGCCGCACTGGGCGGTCGGCGGCCTGCCCGACGCCGCCTGCCGGCAGTCGCCAGACCGGATCATGGCCGCCGCGGCCAACTCCGGGGTGCCCGTGCCCAAGCGGCGCTGGACGGTCAACCTCTCTCCGGCGTCGCTGCCCAAGGCCGGCTCCGGGTTCGACCTCTCCATCGCCGTCGCGGTCCTGGCGGCCGCCGGCGAGCTGCCCGGTGCCTTCGTCGAGGACGTCGTCCACCTCGGTGAGCTGGCCTTGGACGGCACCGTCCGCCCGGTGCGCGGCGTCCTCCCGGCCGTGCTGGCCGCCGCGCGTGCCGGGGTGCGCGAGGTGGTCGTGCCGGCCGGCAACGCAGCGGAGGCCAGGCTGGTGTCCAACGTGTCGGTGTACACGGCCCACAACCTGGCCGAGCTCGTGGAGCGCTACCGGACGCTGGGCCGGGGCGGGGTGGCCGCCGAGCCCGACGAGTCCCCGCAGCCGCCGACGGTCGAGCCGCTGCTGCCGGACCTGCGGGACGTCGTGGGGCAGGACGAGGCCCGCCTCGCCCTGGAGATCGCGGCCGCCGGTGGGCACCACGTGTTCATGGTCGGCCCGCCGGGCGCGGGCAAGACGATGCTCGCCGAGCGGCTGCCCGGGCTGCTGCCCCGGCTGGACCACCAGCAGGCGCTGGAGGTCACGGCCGTGCAGTCCGTGCTCGGCCTCGTCCCGTCCAGTGGCGGCCTGGTCCGGCGACCGCCGTTCGTCGCGCCCCACCACGGGGCCTCGATGCCCGCGGTCATCGGCGGCGGCAGCGGCCAGATCCGGCCCGGCGCCATCTCGCAGGCCCACCACGGGGTGCTCTTCCTTGACGAGGCGCCGGAGTTCCGGACCAGCGTGCTCCAGGCGCTGCGCCAGCCGACCGAGTCCGGCCGGGTCGTGGTCGCCCGGGCCTCGGGGGTCGTCACCTACCCGGCGCGCTTCCAGCTGGTCATGGCGGCCAACCCCTGCCCCTGCGGACTGGGGTTCGGCAAGGGCGCGGACTGCTCCTGCACGCCGATCGCCAAGCGTGCCTACCTGGGCAAGCTCGCCGGCCCGGTGCTGGACCGGGTCGACCTGCAGCTGCCGGTGCGTGCGGTCTCCCGCGCGGCGCTGGCCGCAGAGCCGGGGGAGGCCACAGCGGTCGTCGCGGCGCGGGTCGCGGCCGCGCGCGAGCGCCAGGCCGGGCGCCTGGCGGGGACGACGTGGCGCCTGAACTCCCAGGTCCCCGGCGACGTGCTGCGGCGCGGCGACCTGCGGCTGCCCTCGGCGGTGACCGCCGACCTCGACCGGGCCATCGACCGGGGCCTGCTGACCCTGCGCGGCTACGACCGGGTGCTGCGGCTGGCGTGGACGCTGCGCGACCTCGGCGACGGGGGTCCGCCGACGCGCGACGACGTCGGCCTGGCGCTGACCCTGCGCGCCCATGCGGCGGTGGCGGCATGAGCAGCCGTCCGGGCACGGGCTTGCTCGCCGAGGAGCGCTGGGCGCGGGCTGCCTGGAGCCGGGTGGCCGAGCCCGGCGACGTCGTGGCCGCCGGGCTGGTGGCCGAGTACGGCGCGGCCGAGGCGCTCGCCGTCGCCGAACGTGGGGGGCACCGCAACCTCGAGCGGTTCGGTCCGCGGCTGGCGGTGCTGGACGTCGAGCGCGACCTCGAGGTCGGCACCCGGTTCGGTGCCCGGCTGGTCTGCCCCGCCGACCCCGAGTGGCCCAGCGGGCTCGACGACCTGGCCGCCCCGCCGCACTGCCTGTGGGTGCGCGGCCCGCTCGACCTGGGGGCCGCCTGCCGCCGCAGCAGCGCCGTGGTCGGGGCCCGCAGTGCCACGGCGTACGGCGAGATGGTCGCCACCGACCTCGCGGCCGGCCTCGCCGAGCGTGGCTTCACCATCGTCTCGGGTGCGGCGTTCGGCATCGACGCCGCCGCCCACCGGGGCGCCCTGGCGGTCGACGGCGACACGGTCGCGGTGCTGGCCGGTGGCGTCGACCGGCCCTACCCGGCGGCCCACGCCACGCTGCTCGGCCGGATCGTCGAGGCCGGCGCCGTCGTGAGCGAGGTCGCCCCGGCCTCGGCGCCCACCAAGACGCGCTTCCTCCAGCGCAACCGGCTCATCGCCACGATGACCCGTGGCACCGTCGTCGTGGAGGCGGGCCTGCGCTCCGGCTCGCTCAACACCGCCCGGCACGCGGCCGACCACGGCAGGGTGGTCGCGGTGGTGCCGGGGCCGGTGACCTCGATGATGTCCGCCGGCTGCCACCAGGCGGTCCGCGACGGCTACGCGGTGCTCGTCACCGACCCCGCCGAGGCGGCGGAGGCGCTCGGGACCCTCGGCGAGGACGCCGCCCCTCGCCCCAGTGAGCCCGGCCGGCCCGGGGACGACCTCGATCCGGTGGCTGCCCAGGTCCTCGCCAGCCTGCCGCTGCGCCGTGGTGTGCCGGTGGACCGGCTGGCGGTCGCGTCCGGCCTCTCCCCGGCCCAGGTGGGCTCGGTGCTCGGACGACTGGAGCTGATGGGCCTGGCCCAGCGCCAGGGGGAGGGCTGGCGCCAGGTCCGCGCGTGACGTGGCGTGTGGTGCGCGGCACGCCGGTGACGGTCGTTGCCCCGGCGGTGCCGGTTTGCCACGGTGGCGGGGTGGACGAGGCGCAGGTTGGGGCGGACGCCGCGACGGAGGAGGCCGTGGAGGCCTTCGCCAGGTACTTGCGCGCGGAGCGGGGGCGGTCGGCGCACACCCAGCGGGCCTACCTCGGCGATGTGAGTGCGCTGCTCGCCTTCGCACGCTCGCGCGGTGTCACGGCGCTCGCCGACCTCGAGCTGGCGGACCTGCGGGCGTGGCTGGGGCAGCTCGCCGAGTCCGGCGCGGCCCGCTCCTCCGTGGCCCGCCGGGCGGCCGCCGTCAGGGCCTTCCTGCAGTGGGCCACCCGCACCGGCCGCATCCCGCACGACCCCTCGCTCCGGCTCGTGGCGCCCCGACGGTCCCGGTCCCTGCCCGGGGTGCTCAAGCCCGCCGAGGCCGACGGCCTGCTCGAGCTCGCCGCCGTGGCCGCCGACGACGCCGACCCGGTGCACCTGCGCGACCGCGCAGCCCTGGAGCTGCTCTACGCCAGCGCCATCCGCGTCGGAGAGCTGGTGGCGCTCGACGTCGACGACGTCGACCTCACCTCCGGGACCGTGCGCGTGATGGGCAAGGGGAGCAAGGAGCGGGTCGTCCCGTTCGGCGCCCCGGCCGCCCGCGCGGTGGAGGACTGGCTGACCCGGGGGCGGCCCCAGCTCGTCGCCGACGGCAGCGGGCCGGCCCTGCTGCTCGGCCGCCGCGGTCGCCGGCTCGACCCCCGGCAGGTGCGCTCCGCCCTGCACGCCCTCCTGGCCGAGCTCCCCGACGCCCCGGACCTCGGGCCGCACGGCCTGCGCCACAGCGCCGCGACCCACCTGCTCGACGGAGGCGCCGACCTGCGCACGGTGCAGGAGATGCTCGGGCACGCCAGCCTGGCCACTACCCAGATCTACACCCACGTCTCGCTGGACCGGCTGCGTCGCTCCTACGAGCAGGCCCATCCCCGTGCCTGAGCAGCCCCTGCGGCGGCCGGCCGGCGCGCGCCCTCGGCCACGGCGCCCGGTGAGCCGCAGGGTGCGGCGGCGACGGACGCTGACGGGGTTCGTCGGCCTGCTGCTCGTGGTCGCCGCGGTGCTCCACACGGACCCGTTCGGCGCAGGAGGAGACGCCGAGGCCGGCACCGGGGCCGTGACGGCGCGCGCGCCATCCGTCCCCACCCATGGCACCGGCCGGATCCGGGTCGTCCCGGTGGCCGGTCCCGCGTCCGCCGCGAGCGGGCGCCCGGTGCGCTACACCGTCGAGATCGAGGACGGCCTCGGGGTCGACGCGCGCACCGTCTCGGCCACCGTCCGCTCCGTCCTGCTCGACCCGCGCGGCTGGCAGACCAAGGACCACGTCCGGTTCGTCAACGTCAGCCCTGCGCAGGCCGCCGCGGGCGCCAAGGTCGACATCCGGGTCACCCTGGCCAGCCCGGCCCTGACCGACCGGTTGTGTGCCCCGTTGCAGACCCGCTCGGAGGTCTCCTGCTGGAACGGTGCCCGCTCGGTGCTCAACCTGCGGCGCTGGGCCCTGGGCGACGACAGCTACGGCGCGGACGTGGCGCGCTACCGCGTCTACCAGGTCAACCACGAGGTCGGGCACGGCCTGGGCCACGGCCACCAGCAGTGCCCCGGTCGGGGACGACCGGCACCGGTGATGCAGCAGCAGACCATCGCCATGGGCGGCTGCCGGCCCTGGCCGTTCCCGACACCGGCCGGATCCACCACGACCTGACCTGGTCGCCCGGCCGAGGGAGGGGCAGGTGGCCGGAAAGGGGGGGCATGACGTCAGGACAGGGGCAGCAGCACGACGCGGCGGGGGAGCAGCAGCGCGAGCGGGTCGCGGTAGTCCTGCTCGAGCAGGGCGCCCCAGTGCAGGCACGTCCCCGGGGCGCAGTGCCCAGACGTCGCGGCCAGCGTGCCGATCCGGTCGCCCCCGCGCACCGCGTCGCCGACGGCCACGGTCGCGGCCACCGGCTCGTAGGTCGTGCGCCATCCACCGGCGTGCCGCAGGGAGACGACGCCGCGCCCGGCCACCGTCCCGACGAAGACGACAACCCCGTCACCGGCGGCGAGCACCGGCTGCCCGACGCGTGCGGTCAGGTCGACGCCGCGGTGCCCGGCGGACCACTGGTGGGTCGGTCGGTCGAACCGGCGCGCCACCGCCGGGCGCGGCGCCAACGGCCATCCCCACCGCTGCCGCGGCAGGGGAGCCGGCCCTCTGGCGGCAGGGACCTCAGCGGCGGGGGGCGTCGAAGGCGCCGGGCCGGACGGGCGGGGGACCGATGAGCGGTCCGGCGACGCGACCGCGGACGATGACGAAGCGGCAGCACGCGGTGGTGTCGCGTGGACGACGGCCACCCCGACGGCGGCGGGCACGAGCAGGCTCAGGAGGACGGTGGTGCGCATGTCCCCACGCTGGCGTCCCGGCCAGCGCGGGGCACGGGGCCGGCGCGAGCCTGTGGATGGTGGGACGAACGCGACACCCCTTGTGGACAGTCCGGCCGACAGGCCCCGATCGTCCGGCCCTCCAGCTCCGCCGAGCTGGACGTTCGTGCCCCTTCCGTGCCGCCGAAGGGGCATCAACGTCCAGCTCGGCGAGACACAAGGGAAGCACCGGGCGTGGAGGGCCAAGCGTGGAGGGCCAGGCGCGATCCGTCAGGCCGGGGCGGTCGCCAGCGCGGCGAGCCGGTCCACCGCCTCGCGCAGCACCTCGTCGCGCTTGCAGAAGGCGAACCGCACGAGCGTGCGGGCGGCGTCCACGTCGTCGTGGAACACCGACACCGGCACGCCGACCACCCCGCACAGCTCGGGCATCCGGCGGCAGAACTCCACCGCGTCGGTCGCGCCGAGTGGCGCCGCGTCGGCGACGACGAAGTAGGTCCCGGACGGGCGCGACACCCGCAGCCCGGCGCCCTCCAGGCCCTCGCAGAGCAGGTCCCGCTTGGCCTGCAGCGAGGTGGCCAGCCCGGCATACACCTCGTCCGGCAGGTCGAGCGCGGTAGCGACCGCGGGCTGGAACGGGCCGCTGGCGACGTAGGTGAGGAACTGCTTGACCGTGCGCACCGCGGCCACGGCCGACGCCGGGCCGTGCACCCACCCGACCTTCCACCCGGTGGCGGAGAACGTCTTGCCGGCCGAGGAGATCGTCAGCGTGCGCTCGGCCATGCCCGGCAGCGTGGCCATCGGCTCGTGCTGGAGGCCGTCGAAGACCAGGTGCTCGTAGACCTCGTCGGTGACCACCCACGCGTCGTGCTCGCGGGCCAGGGAGGCGATGATCTCCAGCTCGGCCCGGCTGAAGACCTTGCCGGTCGGGTTGTGCGGGGTGTTGAGCAGCACCAGCCGGGTCCGGGAGGAGAACGCCGCCCGCAGCGAGGCCTCGTCGACGGCGAAGTCGGGGAAGCGCAGCACCGAGGTGCGCCGCACGGCCCCGGCGAGCGCGATGGTCGCGGCGTACGAGTCGTAGTAGGGCTCGAAGGTCACCACCTCGTCGCCCGGCTCGCACAGCGCCAGCACCGTGGCCGCGATCGCCTCGGTCGCCCCCGCGGTCACCAGAACCTGCGAGGAGGGGTCCACGTCGAGGCCGTAGAACCGCCGCTGGTGCCCGGCGACCGCCGCCAGCAGCTCGGGAACGCCCGGGCCGGGCGGGTACTGGTTGCGCCCGGACCGGATCGCGTCGACCGCCGCCTCGAGCATGACCTGCGGGCCGTCGGTGTCGGGGAAGCCCTGACCGAGGTTGATGGCGCCGGTGCGGGCCGCGAGGGCGCTCATCTCGGCGAAGATCGTGGTCCCGAAGCCCCGCATGCGCTCGATCAGGGGCGTGGCCGGCGGATGTCCCATGCCGGCAGGCTAGGCCGCCTACGCCTCGACGGCACCCGCGCCGGCGCCGTCCACCGCATCCGGGTCGGCCTCGGCGTCGGCGTGCGCGATGTGCGCCAGCTGCCGCCAGACCAGCGCCAGTGTCAGCGCGGACCCGACGAAGGCGAACCAGAACGGCGCGGTCAGGCCCCACCGCTGGGCGATCACGCCGCCGAGGCCCTGCCCGACGACCAGGCCGAGGAACAGCCCGACGAGGTAGACGCTGCCGACCCGGCCCTGGAACTCCTTGGGCACCGCGCGCTGGCGCACGGTCTGGGACAAGGTGCCCCAGACGAAGGCGTAGGAGCCGAAGACGACCATGATCACGATGGCCACCCAGCCGGTCGTGGTCAGCGCCAGCGCCAGGTGGGTCAGCACCTCCAGCAGCAGGCAGGCCCGCATGAGGGCCGCGAGCGGGACGCGCCGCTCCAGCCAGCCGTATCCGGCGGTCCCCACCAGGCCGCCCAGCGCGGCGGCCGTGGTGAGCAGGCCGAAGCCCACCTCGCCCATGTGCAGGTGGTCCAGGGAGTACAGGACGAGCACCGACCAGGCCGCGCCCCACGTCACGTTGAACGCGAGGATGACCAGGGCGAGGGTGCGGACCGGCGCGTGGCCACGGATCCACCGCAGCCCGTCGGCGATGTCACGCCGGACGTGGGTGGCGGCGGTGTCGCGCACCGCGCCCCGCGGCGTGGCGACCCGGGCCACGAGCAGGACGCTCAGGGCCACGCAGACGACCTGGGTGACGAACGGCCAGGCCATGCCGGCGGCGAACAGGAACGCCCCGACCGGCGGCCCCACCAGCTGGTTCATCGTCAGGTAGCCGGCCTGCAGCCGGGCGTTGCCGATGCCCAGGTCGCCCTTGTCGACCAGCATCGGCAGCAGCGTGGAGGAGGTGGTGTCCGCGAACACCTCGGCGATGCCGTAGACGAGCATCGTCACGAGCACCAGGGCGATCGACACCCGCCCGGTGACGATGGTCAGGCAGAGTGCGCCGACCACGACGGCGCGCAGCAGGTCCGCGACCATGACGACGAGGCGGCGGTCGAGCCGGTCCGCGACCGCCCCGGCCCACAGGCCGAACACGAGCCAGGGCAGGCGCTGCAGCAGCGCCGCCATGGCCACGAGCACGGCGTTGTGGGTCTGCGAGGCGACGAGCAGGGGGCCGGCGGCCAGGGCGATCCCGTCGCCGATGTTGCTCATCCACGAGGAGGCGAGCAGCCAACGGAAGCTGCGCCCCATGCGGGCGGGGGCGACGACGTCCAGGGCTCGGCTCACGGGCGACCAACCTACCCAGCGTGACCCCTCACCGGCCCGGGATTTCCCGCCTCCCGGCGATTTCCCGATCCCCGCCCGCACCGCGTACGATGGCCGCACCACAGGTGGGCCCATTGGTCGGCCCGTGGAATTCGCGCGTCTTCTCACCGTCGCAGGCACACGGCATACCAGCCGGGCCGTATGACGGGGCGCACCTCGAGCGGTCCCGGACCAGTCCGGGTCGGGGTGCGTACGCAGACGCCAGGCACGTGAGCGGCAATCCCGTCGCGACCGTGGATAACCGGCAAACGAACGAAAGAGAGACCTCGGCATGGCCGTCGTCACCATGCGCCAGCTCCTCGAGAGCGGCGTCCACTTCGGGCACCAGACGCGTCGCTGGAACCCGAAGATGAAGCGCTTCATCATGACGGAGCGCAATGGCATCTACATCATCGACCTCCAGCAGTCGCTGACGTACATCAACAACGCCTACGAGTTCGTCAAGGAGACCGTCGCCCACGGCGGCACCATCCTCTTCGTCGGCACCAAGAAGCAGGCCCAGGAGCCGATCGCCGAGCAGGCGACGCGCGTCGGGATGCCCTACGTCAACCACCGCTGGCTCGGCGGCATGCTCACCAACTTCAACACCGTCAGCAAGCGTCTGGCGCGTCTGAAGGAGCTCGAGGAGATCGACTACGCCGACGTCGCCGGCTCGGGTCGCACCAAGAAGGAACTTCTCGTCATGAAGCGCGAGAAGGACAAGCTGGAGAAGACCCTCGGCGGTATCCGCAACATGTCGAAGGTGCCTTCCGCGGTGTGGATCGTCGACACCAAGAAGGAGCACCTCGCGGTCACCGAGGCGCGCAAGCTCAAGCTGCCGATCATCGCGATCCTCGACACCAACTGCGACCCCGACGAGGTCGACTACAAGATCCCCGGCAACGACGACGCCATCCGCTCGGTCACGCTGCTGACCCGCGTGGTCGCGGACGCCGTCGCCGACGGCCTCATGGCCCGCTCCGCCGCCAAGGGCGGCGAGGCTGCCGCTGACGGCACCGTCGCCACCGACGAGCCGCTGGCCGAGTGGGAGCGCGAGCTCCTGGGCGGCGAGGCCGAGAAGGCCGCCGAGGCCACCGGCGCTGCCGAGGCCGCGGACGCCACCGCCACGGCGGAGACCGCCGAGGCTGCGGAGACCACCGAGGCTGCCGAGACCGTCGAGACCGACGCCAAGGCCTGAGTCTGACCCCCTGGTTGCCACGGCCGGGTCGGTGGGAGCGATCCCACCGGCCCGGCCGACCACCGATCTGAGCAGAAAGAGCGATACAACGATGGCGAACTACACCGCCGCTGACATCAAGGCGCTGCGCGAGCAGACCGGCGCCGGCATGCTCGACGTGAAGAAGGCCCTCGACGAGGCCGACGGCGACCGCGCCAAGGCCACCGAGATCCTGCGCGTCAAGGGCCTCAAGGGCGTCACCAAGCGTGAGGGCCGCACCACCTCCAACGGCCTGGTGGCCGCCAAGGCCGCGGGTGGCGTGGGCACCCTGGTCGAGGTCCTGTGCGAGACCGACTTCGTCGCCAAGGGCGACAAGTTCGTCGCCCTGGCCAACCAGGTCCTCGACCAGGCCGTCACGGTCGGCGCTGCCGACGCGGACGCCCTGCTGGACAGCGAGATCGAGCCGGGCAAGACCGTCAAGGTCCTGCTCGACGAGGCCAACGCCACCATCGGCGAGAAGATCGAGGTCAAGCGGGTCGCTCGCCTCGAGGGCCCGACGGTCGTGTCCTACCTGCACAAGACCAGCCCCGACCTGCCGGCGCAGATCGGCGTCCTGGTCGCCACCGAGGGCGGCGACGAGCAGATCGCCAAGGACGTCGCGATGCACATCGCCGCGTTCAGCCCCACCGTGATGACCCGTGACGAGGTCGACGCCGAGACGGTCGAGAACGAGCGTCGCGTCGCCGAGGCCACCGCCAAGGAGGAGGGCAAGCCCGAGGCTGCCCTGCCCAAGATCGTGGAGGGTCGCGTCAACGGCTTCTTCAAGGAGAACGTCCTGCTCGAGCAGCCGTTCGCCAAGGACGCCAAGAAGTCGGTCGCGAAGGTCCTCGAGGAGGCCGGCGCCACCGCGAAGGGCTTCGCCCGCTTCCGCGTCGGCAGCTGACGCACCACTGCACCACCCCGCCGGTATGCCGGTGGGTCGCCGCGGCCCGGCACCTCACCAAGGTGCCGGGCCGCGCTGCGTGCGGGGCCGGGCACCGGCACGGCCATCGGGGCCGGGGGATCGGCACTCCCCGGGAGAAGTCACCGGCCCGCTCCTGTGGACGCAGGCCCCGCGCGGGTGTTTGCTTCCGGTCATGACCCACGCCGTGGACCCCAACACCGCGTGCCTCCTGCGCGACTGGCACGCCGCCGTGAACGCCAAGGACCTGCCGACGGTCCTGCGCCTGTGCACCGAGGACGTGACGGTCGCCGGTCCACGGGGGACCGGCTCCGGCCAGGAGCTGATGCGCGACTGGCTGACCGGCAGCGGCATCCGGCTCAAGCTCGTCTCGCTCAAGGCCCTGGACGACGGCGTGCTCGCCGAGCAGGTCGCGACGTGGCCGTCCGGCGCCGGCCCGGCCGAGCCGGTGCCGTGCGTGACGGTGTTTCACGTCCGGGGCGGCAAGGTGGCCGCCGTGCAGCGCTACGACAGCCTCGAGGCCGCCCAGGCCGCGCGCCTCTGAGAGCCGGCCACCCGGCATACCGGGCGGTCCTGCCGGTCGGGGCCGCGTCGCGGCGGGGACCCCCGCTGTGGAAGGATCGAGCGACCGCTGCATGACCACCCCGGGAGGCCCCGTGTCCGACCTCAGCCCGCACCCGACCTACAAGCGGGTCCTGCTCAAGCTCTCCGGAGAGGTCTTCGGCGGCGGCAAGATCGGCCTCGACCCCGACGTGGTCCACGGCATCGCTGAGCAGATCGCCGAGGCGGTCCGCGAGGGCGTCCAGGTGGCCGTGGTCATCGGCGGCGGCAACTTCTTCCGCGGCACCGAGCTGCAGCAGAAGGGCATGGACCGTACCCGCGCCGACTACATGGGCATGCTGGGCACCGTCCTCAACTGCCTGGCGCTGCAGGACTTCCTCGAGAAGGAGGGGGTCGAGACGCGCGTGCAGACCGCCATCACGATGGGCCAGGTCGCCGAGCCCTACATCCCGCGCCGCGCCATCCGGCACCTGGAGAAGGGCCGCGTCGTGATCTTCGGCGCCGGCGCCGGCATGCCGTTCTTCTCCACCGACACCGTCTCCGCGCAGCGGGCGCTGGAGATCAAGTGCGACGCGGTGCTGATGAGCAAGAACGGCGTCGATGGGGTCTACACCGCCGACCCGCGCACCAACCCGGACGCGAAGAAGCTCGAGCGGGTCTCCTACCAGGATGCCCTGCAGCAGGGGCTGCGCGTGGTGGACGCCGCGGCGTTCAGCCTCTGCATGGAGAACAAGCTGCCGATGATCGTCTTCGGGATGGAGGGCGAGGGCAACGTGGCCCGGGCCGTCCGGGGTGAGAAGATCGGCACGCTCGTCACCGCCGACTGACGCACCACACCTGCGCCCGACCGGGCACGACGAAGCCCGCACCGCCGTTACACCCAACGAGGAGTCCTGATGCTTGACGAAACCCTGCTCGAGGCCGAGGAGAAGATGGAGAAGGCCATCGAGGTCGCCAAGGAGGACTTCGCCAGCATCCGCACCGGCCGGGCCAACCCCGCGCTGTTCACCAAGCTGCTGGTGGACTACTACGGCTCGCCGACCCCGCTGCAGCAGCTGGCCTCCTTCCAGACCCCCGAGGCGCGCACCATCCTCATCACGCCGTTCGACAAGTCGGCGATGCACGAGATCGAGAAGACGCTGCGCGACTCCAACCTGGGCGTCAACCCCAACAACGACGGCGGGGTCATCCGGATCAACCTGCCGGAGCTGACCGAGGAGCGTCGCCGCGAGTACATCAAGCTCGCGCGCCACAAGGGCGAGGAGGCCAAGGTCTCCATCCGCAACATCCGCCGCAAGGCCAAGGAGGAGATGGACCGCCTGGTCAAGGACGGCGAGGTCGGCGAGGACGAGGGTGCCCGCGCCGAGAAGGAGCTCGAGGGCCTGACCAAGAAGTTCGTCGACACCATCGACAGCCTGCTCAAGCACAAGGAAGCCGAGCTCCTCGACGTCTGAGGGCGCTCCGCGCACGCGGTGCCGATGCCATGACCACCTCCCCGTCCTCACGTCGGGAGCGACGCGAAGCCGGCGCGACCGGGCCCCAGGGTCCCGGTCGCGCCAGCCGTCGTTCCTCCGCCCCGGCCAACCCCGGCCGCGCCGCCCGTCGGGCGGCCGCCTCCGCGGACGCCGGGACGGCTGACGCGCGCCCGGTCGAGCCCGAGGCGGTTTCCCGGGCGGAGTCAGGCGCCCGGGCCGGCGGCTCGGGCCGGCGCGCCGCCCCCAAGGACCCGGGCCGGGCCGGACGCAACCTGCCCGCGGCCATCGGCGTGGGCGTCGGCCTCGGTGCGGTCATCGTCGCGAGCCTGTTCATCCGCAAGGAGGCCTTCCTCGTGGTGGCCGTGCTCGCGGCCTGCGCCGGGGTGTGGGAGCTGGTCCAGGGCCTGTCGGCGGGCCGGATCAAGGCCCCGCTGCTGCCCAGCCTCGTCGGCGCCGTGACGATGGTGGTCTCGGCCTACGTCGGCGGCGGTCAGGCGCTCACCGTGGCCTTCGGGCTGACGACGGTGGCGGTGCTGCTCTGGCGGGTTGCCGACGGCCTCGAGGACGCGATGCGCGACATCGCCGGGGGCATCTTCGTCGCGGCCTACGTGCCGCTGCTCGCGTCGTTCGCCTCGTTGATGCTCGCCGAGAGGGACGGGCCCTGGCGGATCTTCGTCTTCGTCCTGCTCACCGTCTGCAGCGACGTGGGTGGCTACGCGGTGGGGGTGCTGTTCGGCAAGCACCCGATGGCGCCCTCGGTCAGCCCGAAGAAGTCCTGGGAGGGCTTCTCCGGGTCCGCGCTCACCTGCGTGCTCGGCGGGGTCATCTCCGTGGTCGTCATCTTCCACGTCGCCTGGTGGGTCGGGGTGGTGCTCGGCCTGGCCGCGGTCGTGGCCGCCACGCTCGGCGACCTGTCGGAGTCGATGATCAAGCGCGACCTCGGCATCAAGGACATGGGCACGCTGCTGCCCGGCCACGGCGGGGTGATGGACCGGCTGGACTCGTTGCTGCTGGTGGCCCCGGTCGTGTGGGCCCTGCTGGCCGTGTTTGTCCCGGCCCACTGACGGCTGAGACACTGGACGGGATGTCCGAGCGCCCCGCCCCCACCGCCCTGCCCGAGCCGACCCGTCGGCCGGCGCCCGGTCAGCTGACCTTCGCCGCACCCCGCCGGGGCAAGCCCCCGCAGCACCTGGCCGACCTCGCGCCGGAGGAGCGCAAGGCGGCGGTCGAGTCGCTGGGTCACAAGGGCTTCCGGGCCAAGCAGCTCTCGACGCACTACTTCGAGCGGCTGGTCGACTCCCCGGAGGAGATGACCGACCTGCCCAAGGCGATCCGCGACGAGCTGGTCGCCGGGCTGCTGCCGCAGCTGATCACCCCGGTCCGCACCGTCACCGCCGATGCGGGTGCCACGGTCAAGTCCGTGTGGCGGCTGCACGACGGCGCCCTCGTGGAGAGCGTCACCATGCGCTACCCCAACCGGGTCACCATCTGCGTCTCCAGCCAGGCCGGCTGCGGCATGAACTGCCCGTTCTGCGCCACCGGCCAGGAGGGCCTGACCCGCAACATGTCGGCGGCCGAGATCGTGGAGCAGGTCGTCGCGGCCGCCCGGTCGCTGCGCCGGGGTGAGGTCGCCGGCGGGCGCGAGGACGCCCCGCTGCGGGTGAGCAACGTGGTGTTCATGGGCATGGGCGAGGCGCTGGCCAACTACAAGGCCGCGATCGGCGCCATCCGCCGGCTGACCGACAAGGCCCCCGACGGCCTGGGCATGTCGGCCCGGGGCATCACGATGTCGACGGTCGGGCTCGTCCCCGGCATCGACAAGCTGGCCGCCGAGGGCATCCCGGTCACCCTCGCCCTCTCGCTGCACGCCCCCGACGACGAGCTGCGCGACGAGCTCGTGCCGATCAACACCCGCTGGAAGGTCGACGAGGCCCTCGACGCGGCCTACCGCTACTTCGAGGCCACGGGTCGCCGGGTGAGCATCGAGTACGCCCTCATCAAGGACATCAACGACCAGGCGTGGCGGGCCGACCTGCTCGGCGACAAGCTCAACGCCCGCGGCCGTGGCTGGGTGCACGTCAACCCGATCCCGCTCAACCCCACCCCCGGGTCGAAGTGGACCGCCTCGCGCAAGGGCGTCGAGCAGCAGTTCGTCGAGCGGCTGCGCGCCCACGGCGTCCCGACGACGATCCGCGACACCCGCGGCAGCGAGATCGACGGCGCCTGCGGCCAGCTGGCCGCCGCCACCGCCTGACCCTCCTCGGGACGGGGGTCGGCTCAGCGTGGCTCGTGGGCGAGGCGGTGCAGGCAGGTCAGGTAGCGCCGGATCGCCACCCGCTGCACCGCCCGCGTGGCCGGCGGCACGACCTGGGACCACCACCGGTCGCCCCGGCTGAAGGCGCTGACGGTGAACCGCACCGTGCCCTCGACGTCCTCCACGAGGAAGGACTCCTCCCCGGCCTCGGGGTGGCCCGGCAGGGTGCCGTAGGCGAACCCGACCCGACCCGGCTCCTCCAGCGTCCACACGACGCGGCACGGCACGGGCAGGGCGAGGCGGCCCACGCCGAGCCGGCCGAGCACCTCCGCGCCCTCGGTGACCCGCGGCGACGTGCTCGCCGGACTCAGCCCGAACGCCGCGTGCAGCCGCCACGTCATCAGCGCCTCGCCGGCTCGCGCCAGCACGTCTGGACCCTCGCCGAGGTCGCGGCCCATGCTCACCGTGGGGTACCCGGGCGGGAACGCCCCGGTGCGGGTGCCGCCGACGCCGGGATAGGTGAGGGCCACCCCGGCCAGGTCGCTCAGCTGCATGACGCCACCACCTCGACCGCCTCGGCCACGTCGTCGACGAGGTGCACGGCAGCGCCCATCGACCGGCCCCCACCCAGGGCCTGCAGGGCGGCCCAGACCGGTATGCCGTGGCTCCAGTGCTCGCGTCCCACCAGGACCAGCGGGGCCGGGTCCGCTCCTTCGCCGGCGTAGTACAGCCGCGTGGCGGCCTGGAAGACCTCCTGCACCGTGCCGGCGGCGCCGGGCAGGACGACCACCCCGGCGGTGCACCGGGACAGCAGGCCGTCCTCGCGGATGGCGTTGCTGAAGAACTTGGCGACGCCGTCGCAGAAGACGTTGGGCGGCTCGTGCCCGTAGAACCAGGTGGGCATGCCGACGCTGCGCACCGCCGCGCCATCGGCCGGCGCGAGGTCCTCCCGGACGGCGAGGCCGACCCGGGCCCAGTCGCCGACGTCGGGCTGGAAGCCGGGCACCGCGGCCAGTCGCTCGACCGCGCCGTCGAGCCGGCCACCGTCGCGGCAGAACGCCCCGAGGTTGGCCGCCTCCATCGCGCCAGGTCCGCCGCCGGTCATCACGACCAGCCCGGCGGCCGCCAGGTCGTGGCCCAGCCGGGCCGCCTGCCGGTAGTCGGCCGAGCCGCGGGCGAAGGCGTGCCCGCCCATGACCCCGACCACCCGCTGGCGGGCGAGCAGCTCGTCGAGGGCGTCGCCGATGCTGTCGTCGTGGATGGCCCGCAGCAGGGTCACGAAGACGTCGCCACGGACCCGGGCGTCGGAGAACCAGGCGTACGCGCGGGCGTCGGCCGTGGCGGCGTACCCGTCGGACGCCAGCCCGGCATACAGCTCCTCCGGGCTGTAGAGCCTGGCCCGGTAGGGGTGGACCGGGGTGAGCGGGTCGTTGGGGAAGATGAGCGCACCATGGGCGCGCAGGTGCGCCTCGAGGGTGGGGGTGAGCTCGCCGCCGAGGACCACGACGCCCTCGAGGTCGGTGTGCCGCAGGAGCGCGGCCTCCCGCTGGCGCAGGTCCAGGTCCTGCAGCCGCAGGCCGCGCAGCGGGGTGTGTCGCGACAGGGCGCTGTCCAGTGCGGCCAGCGTCTCGATCTCGCGCATCAGCGCTCCCGGGTGGGGCGCTCGACGAGCCCGAGCACCCGGTCGACGGCGATCTCGAGCACCACGCGGCGAGGGTTGGCGCGAGGCTCGCGGTAGCGCACGGCATACCGGCGCTCGGCGTCGTGGACGGCGGCCGCGTCGGTGAGCACCCGGGACGGCCCCTCGAGGGAGAGCCAGCGCCAGCCGTCGACCTGGCACAGCACCGCCCGGCCGCCGTCGGCGTTGCGCGCCTTGCGGGTCGGGCCGCCGGTGATGACCCGGGCGACCCTGGCCTCCTCGTCCCAGGTGAAGCCGACCGGCACCACGTGCGGGCTGCCGTCCGGGCGCAGGGTGGTCAGCGTCGCCAGGTGGCGTTCGGCCAGGAAGGCCAGGGCGGCTTCGGGCAGGGCGCGGGGGTCGAGGGCCACGGGGGTCAGCCTCGCAGACCGGTCAACCACCGTGGTCACCGCGGCGGCCGGGGCGAGGGATCGGCCCGACGACGAACGACGGACGACGGGTGGCCCGCAGCGGGCCGGGGGGTGAGGATGGCGCCATGACCGACGCCCTGACCGACGGCGCGTACGCCCGGGCCCACCGACGCAGCCTCGAGGACCCCGAAGGGTTCTGGGGTCAGGCGGCCCGCGACATCGACTGGATCACCCGGCCGACGCGGGCGCTGGACGCCGACACCCCGCCGTTCTACCGGTGGTTCCCCGGCGGCCGGCTCAACACCTGCTTCAACGCGCTGGACCGGCACGTGGTCGCCGGGCGCGCGGACCAGCCGGCGCTGCACTACGACAGCCCGGTGACCGGCACGGCGCGGACGCTGACCTACGCGCAGCTGCTGGACCTTGTGGCGCGGTTCGCCGGGGCGCTGCGGGGCCTGGGGGTGGAGAAGGGCGACCGGGTCGTCATCTACATGCCGATGGTGCCCGAGGCGGTCGTCGCCATGCTCGCCTGCGCCCGGATCGGCGCCGTGCACTCGGTGGTCTTCGGTGGGTTCGCCCCGGGGGAGCTCGCCGCGCGGATCGAGGACGCCGCCCCGCGGGTGGTCGTCGCCGCCTCGTGCGGGATCGAGCCGACGCGGGTGGTGGAGTACAAGCCGATGCTCGACGCCGCCATCGAGCGCTCCGCGCACAAGCCCGAGCACTGCGTCATCCTCCAGCGCGAGCAGGCGCGGGCGTCGATGGGCGAGCGCGACCTGGACTGGGCCTCGCTGATGCACCCCGACGCCACCCAGCCCGCCGGGTGCGTCCCGGTCGAGGCCACCGACCCGCTCTACGTCCTCTACACCTCCGGCACGACCGGCCGGCCCAAGGGGATCGTGCGCGACAACGGCGGCCACGCGGTGGCGCTGCGCTGGTCGATGACCAACGTCTTCGGGGTGCGCCCGGGCGAGACCTGGTTCACCGCCAGCGACGTCGGCTGGGTCGTCGGGCACTCCTACATCGTCTACGCGCCGCTGCTGACCGGCTGCACGACCGTCCTGTACGAGGGCAAGCCGGTCGGCACCCCGGACGCGGGGGCGTTCTGGCGGATCGTGGCGCAGTACGGCGTCGCGGCGATGTTCACCGCCCCCACCGCGATCCGGGCGATCAAGAAGGAGGACGCGGGCGGTGCGCTGATGGCCGGGCACGACCTGTCCTCGCTGCGCACCCTGTTCCTGGCGGGGGAGCGGCTCGACCCTGACACCTGGGCGTGGGCCTCCGAGCGCCTCGGCGTGCCGGTGGTCGACAACTGGTGGCAGACCGAGACCGGCTGGCCGATCGCGGCGAACCCCCGCGGCCTGCAGCCGCTGCCGATCAAGCCCGGCTCACCGACCGTGCCGGTCCCCGGGTATGCCGTGCAGGTGCTCGACGAGCGCGGCGCCCCGGTGCCGGCCGGGGTGGAGGGGGCGATCTGCCTGAAGCTGCCGATGCCGCCGGGGACGCTGCCGACCCTGTGGCAGGACGACGATCGGTACCGGGCGTCCTACCTGTCGGCCTACGAGGGCTACTACCTGACCGGCGACGGCGGCTACCTCGACGAGGACGGCTACCTGTTCGTCATGGGCCGCACCGACGACGTGCTCAACGTCGCCGGCCACCGCCTCTCGACCGGCTCGCTGGAGGCGGCGCTCGCGGGCCACCCGGCGGTGGCCGAGTGCGCGGTGATCGGCGTGGCCGACCCGCTCAAGGGCCAGGTCCCACGGGCCCTGGTCGTGCTCAAGGCCGGCGTCGACACCTCGGCCGAGGGCGCCGAGGAGGCGCTGCGTGCCGAGCTGGTGCAACGGGTGCGCGACGAGGTGGGCCCGGTCGCGGCGCTGCACCGCGTGGACATCGTCGGCGGCCTGCCCAAGACGCGCTCGGGCAAGATCCTGCGCAAGACGATGCGGGAGCTGGCCGACGGGGCGGTCCCCGCGGTGCCCAGCACGATCGAGGACGCCTCGGTCCTGGACCGTCTGGGGCCGGTGCTGCGGGGGGAGTGACCCGCCCGCTCAGACCGCGGGTCGAGCGACGACCGAGAGCCAGCCGGTCGGGGTGTCCTCACGCGCGTCGAGGTGGACCACGCGCCAGCCGGTGGAGGCCAGCACGTCACGCAGGGCGGGCGCGTGCCAGTAGGTGAAGTGGCGCGGCTGGTCCAGCTTGTGCGTGCTCCAGGCCTCGCCGTCGCCCTCCTTGACGGTGAACACGAGCATCCCCCGGCTGGTGAGGTGCGGGAGCATGCGGGCCAGGACGCCCATGAGCTCGGCGCGGCTGAAGTGCAGGAACACCGCGTTGGCGTAGATGACGTCCCAGGTGCCGCGCACGTCCTCGGTGAGCACGTTGAGGCGGTCCGCCCGCAGGCCACGCTGGCGCAGGAGCGAGACGAAGGCGTTCGCGGCGTCCGTGCGCTGCACGGTGTAGCCGCGGTCCTCGAGCAGGTCGGCGTCGCGCCCGGTGGCGCTGCCGATCTCCAGCAGCGAGGCCGGGGGTGGCACGTGGGCGACGACCCGGTCCAGCAGGGCGGTCAGGTGGGGCGGGGGTGTGGTCGGGGTGCCCGCCACGTAGGCCTCGGCGGCGCGCTCGTAGGCCTCGAGCGTCGCGCTGTTGGCGCTGTCCTGGGGCGGGTTCATGCCGCGACCCTATGGGCGCGGGACCGGGCGCGTCCGGCGCTCGGTCGAGGTGTCCGATACGTCCCTCCGTCCGCATAGTGGTCCAACCACTTGATGAGTTGATGTCTGGGTCCTACCGTCGGTCCCCATGAGCCAAGGTTTCGCGCCGGTGCCCCGCCAGTCCGTGTCGGACTCGGTCTTCGACGAGCTGCGGGCCGCCGTGCTCGACGGCCGGTTCGCCCCGGGGGAGCTGCTGCCGCCGGAGCGCCAGCTCGCCGAGTCCTTCGCCGTCAACCGGCATGCCGTCCGCGAGGCGGTCAAGCGCCTCCAGCAGGCGGGCTTCGTCCGGGTCGTCCACGGCGGGGGCACCGCGGTGCTGGACGTGCGCCGGACCGCCGGCCTGGACCTGCTGGCCCACCTCGCACTGGCCGAGGGGGAGCCGCTCACCCGCGTGATCCGCGACGGCCTGGAGATGCGGCGCTGCATCGGCGTCGAGGCGGCCCGCCTGGCCGCGACCCGGGCCGACGCCGCGGCGAGGCGGCGCATCGTCGCCGCCGCCACGGCATACAGCGGGGTGGACGCAGGCGGGGACGGCACCGACCGCGCGTTCTGGGCGGAGGTGGTCGACGCCAGCGACAACCTGGCCTTCCGGCTGGGGCTCAACAGCCTGGTGCACGCCATCGACGCGCACCCCGAGCTGATGGACGAGCTCCTCGCCGACGACCGCACGGACGCCACCTCGCACGCCGACCTGGCCGGCGCCATCGCCGACGGGGACGCGGGGCGGGCCGCCGAGGTCGCCGACGCGATCCTGGGCCAGGCCCTCGCGGCGCTGGAGCGGCACACCCGCCGGGCCGCCCGGCGTCGGACCCGGAGCGCATGATGGTCGACCTCATCCTGACCGCGGTCCCGTTCTTCCTGCTGTTCATCGCCCTGGAGGTCGGCTCGCTCTGGCTCGCGCCGGACGACGACGAGGTCGGCTACGAGGTCCGCGACACGGCCACGAGCCTGTCGATGGGCATCGGCAGCGTGGTCGTCGGCATCGGCTACAAGGCGCTGGCGCTGGTCGTCTACGCAGCCGTGTGGGAGCTGACGCCGCTGCGGCTGGACACCGGGCTGTGGTGGACCTGGGTGGTCGTCTTCTTCGTGGAGGACCTGGCCTACTACTGGTACCACCGGGCCCACCACGAGGTGCGCATCCTCTGGGCCAGCCACGTCGTCCACCACTCCAGCCAGCGCTACAACCTCTCGACCGCGCTACGCCAGACGTGGACGCCGTTCAGCGGGCTGCCGTTCTGGCTGCCGCTGGCGGTGATCGGCGTGCCGCCGTGGGCGATCTTCCTGCAGCAGTCGGTCAGCCTGCTCTACCAGTTCTTCCTGCATACCGAGCGGGTCGACCGGCTGCCGCGCCCGGTCGAGTGGGTGATGAACACGCCCTCGCACCACCGGGTGCACCACGGCTCCAACCAGGCCTACCTGGACCGCAACTACGGCGGCATCCTCATCGTCTGGGACCGGCTGTTCCGCTCGTTCGAGGCCGAGGGGGAGCGGGTCGTCTACGGCCTGACCAAGCAGCTGCGCAGCCACAACCCGGTGGTGGTGGCGACCCACGAGTACCTCAGCATCTGGCGCGACGTGCGCGCGGCCGCCCACTGGGGTGACCGGGTGCGCCACCTCGTCCGCGGCCCCGGCTGGCGCCCCAGCTGACCGTCACCCCTCGGCGGTATGCGCGGGTGGCCGCGTGCCTCGGCGGCGCTCGTGTCAGTGGCCGGTCAGGGCGGACAAGGCCCGGCCGAGGACGGCCGGGCGGTGGGTGAGTCGCTCCTCGGTGTCGGCGAGGGTCGCCAGGCGCAGGCCGGCGTTGACGCCGAGCCACCGCGCGGGCTCCGGCTCCCACCGGCGAGAGCGGTGGTCGACCCATGGCAGCCGGGTCAGCGCGGTGTCGGACCCGGTCACGAGGTCGGCGAGCGTGCGGCCGGCGAGGTTTGCGGTGGCGACGCCGTCACCGACGTAGCCACCGGCCCAGCCCGTGCCGGTGGCCCGGTCCAGCCCGACGCTGGGGTGCCAGTCGCGCGCGATACCAAGGGGTCCGCCCCAGGCGTGGGTGAAGGCGGCGTCCCCGATGGCCGGGAGCATGGCGCGCAGCGACGTGCGGAGGGTGGCGAACACGCCCCCGTCCTGGTCGAACCCGGGCCGGATGCCAGACCCGAAGTGGTAGGGGGCGCCGCGGCCGCCGAAGACGAGTCGGTCGTCGGCGGTGCGCTGGCCGTAGACGATGACGTGCCGGTGCTCGCTGAACGTCTCCCGCCGCTGCAGTCCGATCGCGTCCCAGGTGCTCGCGGGCAGGGGAGCGGTTGCGACGACGAGGCTGTAGACCGGGGCGACGACCCGGCGCAGCCCCGGCAGCCGGGCGCTCCACGCCTCGGTGGCGCGGATGACGTGGCGGGCCCGCACGACCGGTCCACCGGCGACCTGCACCCGGCGCTCGCCGATGGTGCTCACCCGGGTGCCCTCGACGATGCGGCCACCGCGGGCCTCGACAGCCGCGGCGAGCCCGGTCACCAGGCGGAAGGGGTGGATGCGGGCGCAGTTCGGGTTGAACGTCGCACCCGAGAGGCCTTGTGCCGCAAGGCGTTCGCGCGCCTCGTCCGGCTCCAGCCAGACGGTGCCGGTGCCCCAGTGGGCCGCCTCCTCGGCCTCGAGTTTCGCGCGGGCAGCCTGGGCGCGGCCGCGCGCCACGACGACCGTGCCGCCCTTGGAGAAGTGGCAGTCGAAGCCCTCGGCCGTGGCGACCCGGCCGACCTCGTCGACGCTCTCGCGCAGCGCCGCGTGCTGGGCCCGGGCGGCCGGCTCGCCGTGCTCCGCGGCCAGGGTGGCGGCACCCACGGGGTAGAGCGCCGAGCACCAGCCGCCGTTGCGCCCGCTGGCGCCGAAGCCGACGTGCTCGGCCTCGAGCACCAGCACGCTCAGCGAGGGGTCGGCCTCGAGCAGGTAGTACGCGGTCCACAGCCCGGTGTAGCCGGCGCCGACGACGCACACGTCGACGACCTCGTTGCCGGTGAGCGCCGGTCGGGTGCGCCGGGCCTCCAGCCCCTCCCACCACAACGGCGCGAGCGGGGCAGGGGGTGCGGGGTCACGCGGGGTCGTGGTCCTGCGCAGTGCCGACATGCCGCCACGCTAGTTGAGGCATCCCGCGAGAGGACACCGCCTGGCCCGCATGCCCGGGCCCTCGCGCGGGCCGGGCCGAAACGCCGGCCGACCGATGTTTGCTCATTCCAGACCGCTTTGCGCGCTCGAAAGAGGGGCCTGAAGCGGCCTGGGCTGAGCAAACCGGCCTGGGGTGAGCAAAGGTCGGCGGGCTCCTTGCGCACGTTCCCCGGGCCGAGGCGCACGAGAAGGCCCTGACCCGGGCAGGGGAACCGGGTCAGGGCCGTCTCGGTGCGTCCGGCCGGGGCCTACAGGTGCTTCTCGGCCTCGGTGAGGACGCCGCGCAGGCGCTGCTCGATGTCGTCGAACTCGGCCTGGCCGATGATCAGCGGCGGGGCCAGCTGGATGACCGGGTCGCCGCGGTCGTCGGCGCGGCAGTAGAGGCCGGCGTCGAACAGCGCCTTGGAAAGGAACCCACGCAGCAGCCGCTCGGACTCGGCGTCGTCGAACGTCTCCCGGGTCGCCTTGTCCTTGACCAGCTCGATCCCGTAGAAGTAGCCCTCGCCGCGGACGTCACCGACGAGCGGGAGGTCGAGCAGCTTCTCCAGGGAGGCGCGGAACTTCGGGGCGTTCTCGTGCACGTGGGCGTTGAGGCCCTCGCGCTCGAAGATGTCGAGGTTCTCCATGGCCACCGCCGCGGAGACCGGGTGGCCGCCGAAGGTGTAGCCGTGCGGGAAGTAGTTCGTGCCCTGCTTGAACGGCTCGAACAGCCGGTCGCTGGCGATCATCGCGCCGATGGGGGAGTAGCCCGAGGTCATGCCCTTGGCGCAGGTGATGATGTCGGGGGTGTAGCCGAAGTCGTTGCAGGCGAACATGTCGCCGATCCGGCCGAAGGCGCAGATGGTCTCGTCGGAGACGAGCAGCACGTCGTACTCGTCGCAGATCTCGCGGACCCGCTCGAAGTAGCCCTCCGGCGGCGGGAAGCACCCGCCGGAGTTCTGCACCGGCTCCAGGAAGACGGCGGCGACGGTGTCGGGACCCTCGAACTCGATCGCCTCGGCGATGCGGTCGGCGGCCCAGCGGCCGAAGGCCTTGTTGTCCTCGCGCAGGTGCTCGGGCGCGCGGTACATGTTGGTGTTGGGGACCTTGAACGCACCCGGGACCAGCGGCTCGAACATCTCCTTGGCCGCGGGGATGCCGGTGATGGACAGCGCGCCCTGCGGGGTGCCGTGGTAGGCGACGTTGCGGCTGATCACCTTGTGCTTGGTGGGCTTGCCGACGAGCTTGTAGTACTGCTTGGCCAGCTTCCAGGCCGTCTCGACCGCCTCGCCGCCCCCGGTGGTGAAGAAGACGCGGTTGAGGTCGCCGGGGGTGTGCTGGGTCAGCCGCTCGGCCAGCTCGATGGCCCGCGGGTGGGCGTAGGACCACAGCGGGAAGAACGCCAGCTCGCGCGCCTGCCGGGCCGCCGCCTCGGCGAGCTCGCTGCGGCCGTGGCCGACCTGGACGACGAACAGGCCGGCGAGGCCGTCGAGGTAGCGCTTGCCCCGGTCGTCCCAGATGTAGGCGCCCTCGCCGCGGGTGATGATCGGCACGGTGTGGCCGGCGCCGCCCTCGCTGCGGTCCTCGAAGGTGGAGTGGCGCGTGAAGTGCATCCACAGGTGGTCACGGGCCGCCTCCGAGTAGAGCGTGCCGGTAGGCGTCCGCAGGTCGGACGAAGGCTCGTAGACGGGTGTGGGCTCGGTCATCTGGTACCCCAGTTGTAGTGCTGTTTGTTGAGTTTGAGATAGACGAACGTCTCGGTGGTCTGCACCCCGGAGAGGGTGCGGATGCGCCGGCTGAGCAGGTCGAGCAGCTCGTCGTCGTCCTCGCAGACGACCTCGGCGAGCAGGTCGAAGCTGCCGGCGGTGGTGACGACGTAGGACACCTCGGGCATCGCGGAGAGGGCGTCGGCCACGTGCGCCATGTCGCCGTCGACGCGGATCCCGATCATCGCCTGGCGGCGGAAGCCCACCTGGAGCGGATCGGTGACGGCGACGATCTGCATCACCTCGGCGTCGAGCAGGCGCTGGACCCGCTGGCGGACCGCGGCCTCGGACAACCCGATGTTCTTGGCGATCGTGGCGTAGGACTGCCGGCCGTCCTCCTGCAGGTGCTCGATGATCGCCTTCGCGACGTCGTCGAGCCCGGCGCCGTTGGCGCGGCGTTCGGTCGGCCGTCCGGGGGACGGCGCCGACCTGCGAGGAGAGCCCACGCCCTGCATCGTGGCGGTATGCCGTGTGGTTTGGCAAGTCTGTGTGCTACGGAATCAGTTGCTGTGAGTCGCCCAATGCTACGGATTCGTTAACTTCGACCGGCTGACTCTGTTGGAATGGGCCGGATTGTGGTTACAGTGCGACACACCGGTATCCGCACCGACCAGGAGCGTTTCTCGTGACTTCCAGCCCCCGTGTCCTGCGCAACTTCGTCAACGGCGAGTACGTCGACGCCGAGACGGTCGCCGTGGCCAACATCGTCAGCCCGGTGACCGCGCAGGTCGTCGCCCAGGCCCCGGTCTCCGGCGCGGCGGATGTCGACCGCGCCTACGCCGCGGCGTCGAAGGCGTTCGAGACCTGGGGCGACACGACGCCCAGCGAGCGCCAGCAGGCCATGAGCCGCTTCGCCGACGCGATCGAGAAGCGGGGCGACGAGCTCGTCCGGCTCGAGGCCGAGAACACCGGCAAGCCCCTCGCGCTCACCGCGAGCGAGGAGATCCCGCCGATGGTCGACCAGCTGCGGTTCTTCGCCGGCGCGGCCCGGGTGCTCGAGGGTCGGGCCGCGGGTGAGTACATGAAGGGTCACACCAGCTGGATCCGTCGGGAGCCGATCGGGGTCATCGGCCAGGTCACCCCGTGGAACTACCCGATGATGATGGCCGTCTGGAAGATCGGTCCGGCCCTGGCCGCCGGCAACACGATCGTCCTCAAGCCGAGCGACACCACGCCCGAGACGACGCTGCTGATGGCCGAGATCGCCTCCGAGTTCTTCCCGCCCGGCGTGTTCAACGTCGTCCTCGGCGACCGGGACACCGGGCGCGCGCTGGTCGAGCACGCCACTCCGGCCATGGTCGCCATCACCGGGTCGGTCCGCGCCGGGATGCAGGTCGCCGAGAGCGCCTCGCGCGACCTCAAGCGGGTCCACCTCGAGCTTGGCGGCAAGGCGCCGGTCGTCGTCTTCGACGACGCGGACATCGAGTCGGCCGTCGAGGCGATCGCCACCGCCGGCTACTTCAACGCCGGCCAGGACTGCACCGCCGCCACCCGCGTGCTCGTGGAGGGCGGCATCCACGACGAGTTCGTGGCCGCCCTGGCGGAGTATGCGCGGGACAACGCCAAGGTCGGCCTGCCCGACGACGAGGACGCGCTCTTCGGCCCGGTCAACAACGCCACGCAGCTGGCCAACGTCGAGGGCTTCCTGCACCGCCTGCCCGACCACGCGATGATCGCCACCGGTGGCAAGCGCGTCTCCGGCCTCGGCGACGGCTACTTCCTCGAGCCCACCGTCATCTCCGGCCTGCAGCAGGACGACGAGGTGATCCAGAAGGAGATCTTCGGCCCGGTCATCACCGCCCAGCGCTTCACCGACGAGGCCACGGCCCTCGAGTGGGCCAACGGCGTGCAGTACGGCCTGGCGAGCAGCGTGTGGACCAAGGACTTCGGCCGCGCGATGCGGATGAGCAAGCGCCTGGACTTCGGCTGCGTGTGGATCAACACGCACATCCCCATCGTCGCCGAGATGCCGCACGGGGGCTTCAAGCACAGCGGCTACGGCAAGGACCTGTCCATGTACGGCTTCGAGGACTACACGCGCATCAAGCACGTGATGGCCAACATCGACAGCTGACCCCGCCTGGCCCCCGTCGAAGGAGAACGACCGATGAACGAGCAGAACCCCACGTTCCCACCCGAGATGACGGCGGCCCTGGCGCGCGGCCTCGTCTCGCGCCGGACCCTGATGAGCGGTGCGGCGGGTGTGGCCGCGGTGGCCGCCCTGGCGGCGTGCGGGTCCAAGGGACGGGCCCCGACCGGGGGCGGGACCCCGACCGCCAAGGCGGCGGCGAAGGACCTCTCCGACACCGAGAAGGTCGTCAACTGGTCGAACTGGCCCGAGTACATCGACGTCAACGACAAGAACCAGACCCACCCCACGATCGACGCGTTCACCAAGCAGACCGGGATCAAGGTCAACTACACCGAGGACTACAACGACAACGACGAGTTCTACGCCAAGGTGCGCCCGCTGCTGGCCGCCGGCAAGGACACCGGCCGTGACGTGTGGGTCAGCACCGACTGGATGGCCTCGCGCCTGATCCGCCTCGGCTACGCCCAGAAGCTCGACCTGGCCAACATCCCCAACCACAACAACGTCGAGGACTCGCTGCTCAACGTCCCCTGGGACCCGGGCCGCCTCTACACCCTGCCGTGGCAGAGCGGGTTCGCCGGCATCGCGTGGAACCCCAAGGCCACCGGCGGCAAGAAGGTCGAGTCCGTCGACCAGCTGCTGACCGACCCGGCGCTCAAGGGGAAGGTCACCCTGCTCACCGAGATGCGCGACACCGTCGGCCTGGTCCTCATGGCCCTGGGCAAGAAGCTGGCCTCCTTCACCGACGCCGACTTCGACGCGGCGATCGCCGAGCTGCAGAAGGCCAAGGACGCCGGCCAGATCAAGGGCTTCACCGGCAACGAGTACACCAAGCCGCTCGCGGCGGGCGACACCGCGGCCTGCTTCGCGTGGACCGGCGACGTGGTGCAGCTCAAGGCGGACAACCCCAACCTGGGCTACGCCCTGCCCTCGACCGGCTTCACCCTCTGGTCGGACAACTTCGTCATCCCGGCGCTCGCGCAGCACAAGAAGAACGCCGAGCGGCTGATCAACTACTACTACGACCCGAAGGTGATGGCCCAGGTGGTCGACTACATCAACTACATCGCGACCGTGAAGGGGGCCAAGGAGTACCTCGTCAAGCAGGACCCGTCGGTGGCGCAGAACCCCCTGATCTTCCCCAGCCCCGAGGTGCTGGCGAAGTCCCAGGTGTTCAAGGGCCTCGATGCCGCGACGGAGACGAAGTACAACAAGAAGTTCCAGGCGCTGATCTCCGGCTGACATGGCAACCGACACCGCAGGAGACCTGCGACTCACCGACGTCACCAAGCGCTACGAGACCTTCACCGCGGTCGACGACCTCAGCCTGGTCATCCCGCAGGGCTCGTTCTTCGCCCTGCTCGGCCCGTCCGGCTGCGGCAAGACGACGACCCTGCGGATGGTCGCCGGTCTCGAGCAGCCGACCGTCGGCCGGATCAACATCGGCGACCGGGACATCACCGACACCAAGGCCTACCAACGCAACGTCAACACGGTGTTCCAGAGCTATGCGCTCTTCCCGCACCTGAACATCGTGGACAACGTCGCGTTCGGGCTGCGCCGCCGTGGCGTCAAGGACTACCGCACCAAGGCGATGGAGGCCCTCGAGCTGGTCCAGCTCGCCCACATCGCCAAGAAGAAGCCGACCCAGCTCTCCGGCGGCATGCAGCAGCGCGTGGCCCTGGCCCGGGCGATCGTCAACCGGCCCGACGTGCTCCTGCTCGACGAGCCGCTCGGTGCGCTCGACCTGAAGCTGCGCCGCCAGATGCAGATCGAGCTCAAGCGGATCCAGTCCGAGGTGGGCCTCACGTTCGTGCACGTCACCCACGACCAGGAGGAGGCCATGACCATGGCCGACACCATCGCGGTGATGAACGCCGGGCGCCTGGAGCAGGTGGGCGACCCGGGCCTGCTCTACGAGAAGCCGGCCACGACCTTCGTCGCGAACTTCCTGGGCCAGTCCAACCTGCTCCAGGCCGAGGTGGTCGGCACCCCCGGGGCCCTGGCCGACCTCGACGTGCACGGCGTCAAGCTGCGCCTGCCCGTGGAGCGGCTCGTGGCGGGGGTGTCCACGATGTGGCTGGGCGTCCGCCCCGAGAAGCTGCGCCTCGTCGACGGCGCCGGAGCGCACGCCGAGGACGGGCTCAACACGCTGACCGGCACGGTCACCGACGCCTCGTTCACGGGTCTGGCGACCAACTACCTGGTCCGGCTGCCCTGGGGCCAGGAGCTCGCCGTCGTGCAGCAGAACGACGGTATGCCGCGTGCCTCCGTGGGTGCCCCGGTGACCCTCGCCTGGGCTCCCGAGCACGGGTTCGCCCTGGACTCCCGGCAGGACGCGCACGCCGGCGCCCAGGACCAGGCCGACGAGCTCGGGGTCTCGTAGTGGCCGAGATCGGCGCCCTGGCGGCCGCGAGCGAGCACAAGGAGCCCGCGAAGCGGGGCCGCTGGACGCCATACCTGCTGCTCGTGCCCGGGCTGCTGTGGCTGGTCATCTTCTTCGTGCTGCCCACACTGTCCCTGGCCTCCCAGTCGCTGCAGACCGGCTCGGTCGACACCGGCTACACGCTGACGTGGAACTGGCAGACCTACACCGAGGCGTTCTCGCTGTACTGGCCGCAGTTCCTCCGATCGCTCATCTACGCCGGGTCGGCGACGGTGCTGGCGCTGGTGCTGGGCTACCCGCTGGCCTACTTCATCGCGCAGAAGGCGGGGCGCTGGAAGAACCTGCTGCTGGTCGCGGTGATCGCGCCGTTCTTCACCAGCTTCCTCATCCGGACGCTGGCGTGGCAGATCATCCTCAACAACGACGGCGTGGTGACCAAGGCCGCCCAGGCGATCCACTTCACCACGCTGCTGCAGTGGCTGCACCTGACCAGCACCGACCAGCTGATGAGCTCACCGTTCGCGGTGATCTGCGGGCTGACCTACAACTTCCTGCCGTTCATGATCCTGCCGCTCTACGCCAACCTCGAGCGGCTCGACCCGCGGCTGGTGGAAGCCGCCCACGACCTCTACGCCGCGCCGGTGGACTCCTTCCGGCGCGTGATCTGGCCGCTGTCGCTGCCGGGCGTGGTGGCGGGCACCCTGCTGACGTTCATCCCGGCAGCCGGTGACTACATCAACTCGCGGCTGCTGGGCAGCACCCAGACGGTCATGATCGGGCAGGTCATCGACGGGCAGTTCCTGCAGGTGCTGGACTACCCGACGGCCGCCGCCCTGTCGTTCGTGCTCATGCTGACGATCGTGGTGCTGGTGGCGCTGTACGTGCGCCGCAGCGGCACCGAGGAGCTGGTCTGACATGGGATGGATCCGCCGGCACGTCCTCGCCATCGTCGCGTTCCTGGTCATGTTCTACATGCTCCTGCCGAACATGGTCGTCATCCTGTTCTCCTTCAACAAGCCCAACGGCCGCTACAACTACCAGTGGACCCGGTTCTCCCTGGACGCCTGGCTCCACCCGTGCGGTGCCGCCGGCATGTGCCCGGCGCTCGGCCTGAGCCTGCAGATCGGGATCATCGCCTCGGTGGTGGCCACGATCCTGGGCACCGCCGTGGCCTTCGCCCTCGGCCGCTACCGGTTCCGGGGCCGCGCCGGCACCAACCTGCTCATCTTCATGCCGATGGCCACGCCCGAGGTCGTCATGGGCTCCAGCCTGCTGACCCTCTTCATCGCCCTCGGCATCCCCACCGGGCGCACGACGATCCTCATCGCGCACATCATGTTCTGCCTGTCCTTCGTCGTGGTCACCGTCAAGGCGCGCATCGCCTCGCTCGACCCACGCCTGGAGCAGGCGGCCGCCGACCTGTTCGCCAACGAGTACCAGACGTTCACCAAGGTCACGTTGCCGCTGGTGGCGCCCGGCATCGCTGCTGGTGCGCTGCTGTCCTTCTCGCTCAGCTTCGACGACTACATCATCACCAACTTCAACGCGAGCCCCGCGTCGGTGACCTTCCCGATGTACGTCTGGGGCGCGGCCCAACGCGGTACACCGGTGCAGATCAACGTGATCGGCACGGTGATGTTCCTGGCTTCCCTGCTGATCGTGGGCGCGGCCCAGCTGGTCGGCAACCGACGCGCAAGGGTGGCGTGACATGAGGGTTCTGGTGGTCGGCTCCGGTGGGGTCGGCGACGCGGTCGCGCGCATCGCGGTCGAGCGTGACTTCTTCGAGCTGATGGTCGTGGCCGACTACGACGAGGCGCGCGCCCGCGCGACCGTCGCGGCTGCGACCGCCCGGCGCGAGGGGGAGTCCCGGCTGGTCGCGGCCCGGGTGGACGCCTCCTCCAGCGGGGCCGTGGCGGCGCTGGCCCTCGAGCACGGCATCACCCACGTCCTCAACGCGGTCGACCCGCGCTTCGTCATGCCGGTGTTCGAGGGCGCACTGGCGGCGGGGGCGGACTACCTCGACATGGCGATGAGCCTGTCCCGCCCGCACCCCGAGCGCCCCTACGCCGAGTCCGGGGTCAAGCTCGGTGACGAGCAGTTCGCCGTGGCCCGGCAGTGGGAGGACGCCGGGCGGCTGGCCCTGGTCGGGATGGGGGTCGAGCCGGGGCTCTCGGACGTCTTCGCGCGTTACGCGGCCGACCACCTGTTCAGCGAGATCGACGAGCTCGGCACCCGTGACGGCGCCAACCTCGTGGTGCGCGACGAGGACGGAAACGAGGTCTTCGCGCCGAGCTTCTCGATCTGGACCACGATCGAGGAGTGCCTCAACCCGCCGGTGGTGTGGGAGAAGGACCGGGGCTGGTTCACCACGCCGCCGTTCAGCGAGCCGGAGGTCTTCGACTTCCCCGAGGGCATCGGGCCGGTGGAGTGCGTCAACGTCGAGCACGAGGAGGTCCTCCTCATGCCGCGCTGGGTCGACGCGAGGCGCGTGACCTTCAAGTACGGCCTCGGTGACGAGTTCATCGGGGTGCTCAAGACCCTGCACACCCTCGGCCTGGACCGCACGGAGAAGGTGCGCGTCGGTGGGGTGGAGGTCTCGCCCCGCGACGTGGTCGCCGCCTGCCTGCCCGACCCGGCCACGATCGGCCCGCGGATGACCGGCAAGACCTGCGCCGGCCTGTGGGTCACCGGCACCGGCAAGGACGGCCGGCCGCGCGAGGTCTACCTGCACCACGTGGTCGACAACGAGTGGGCCATGCGCGAGTACGGCGCCCAGTGCGTGGTGTGGCAGACGGCCATCAACCCGGTCGTGGCGCTGGAGCTGCTGTCCACCGGGGCCTGGTCCGGCTCCGGGGTGCGCGGGCCGGAGTCCTTCGACGCAGTGCCGTTCCTCGACCTGCTCGCCGCGCCCGCGCCCAAGGGCTACGGATCGGCGTGGGGCCAGCAGGACCGGTGACCGGTGTGGTGCCCCACCGGCAGCCGGTGGGGCGCGCCGGAGCGCCGGGGCGGGGGTCAGCCGGCCGTGCGCTCGCGGTCCTCGCGGGCGCGCCGGGCGGCGGCGACCCGGTCGGCGCGCTCGCGCTCCAGCCTGCGGATCGGGTCCTGTGCCTCGTCCAGCGTGGCCGGGCCGAAGACCGTCATGAGGATCCGGCGGACCCTCCAGCCGAACCGGTAGCCCAGGCCGAGGCCCTCGTTCTTGGGGGAGTGCGCCATCGTGTGTCCTGTCCGGAGCCAGCCGTTTGTGGGCTAATGGTTGGTGTACTAACAAAATCCTACCCGCCTCTGGAGGTGCCGTGACCGGCGCACAGGCAGCACCCGGGCTGCGCGACCCGCTCGCCCTGGACCGGCAGGTCTGCTTCGCGCTGTCCGTCGCCTCCCGCAACGTGGTCGCGCTCTACCGGCCCCTGCTGGAGCCGATGGGCCTGACGCACCCGCAGTACCTCGTGATGCTGGCGCTGTGGGAGACCTCCCCGCTATCGGTCAAGCAGCTCAGCGGCCTGCTGGCCCTCGACCCGGCCACCCTGTCGCCGTTGCTGAAGCGGCTCGAGGCCGCGGGCTACGTCAGCCGCGACCGGCACCCCGCCGACGAGCGGTCGCTGGCGGTCACGCTCACCGACTCCGGACGCGCACTGCGCGCGCAGGCCGAGCGCATCCCGCCGGCGGTGGTGGAGCGGCTGGGCATGAGCCTGGACGACCTAGAGGCCCTGCACTCCGCCCTGACCCAGGTCATCGCCGCGACGACACGGGAAGGCGGGCAACCATGAGGTCCTGCAGCCGGAATCCGCTGCGCCCGGGCAGCCCTAGGATCGGGTCATGACCCGGTACGGCCCCCAGTTCGGCCCCGACATCACCTTCCTCGGCGTGCCCCGCTGCGACCTGGACGAGCCCGAGACCTACGCCGACGCCGACGTGGTGATCCTGGGTGCGCCGTTCGACGGCGGCACCTCGCACCGGCCCGGCACGCGCTTCGGCCCGATGGCGATCCGGATGACCGACTACCTGCCGCACGACGGCTCGCGGCCCAGCCTGGCCCTGCGCACCGACGGCCTCGTCGACCTCAAGGTCGTCGACGCCGGCGACGTCGAGATGTACTCCGGGGAGATCGAGAAGGCGCTGCCGGCGCTCGAGGCGGCCGTGGAGAAGGTCGCCCGGGCCGGCAAGATCCCGGTGGTCCTCGGTGGCGACCACTCGATCGCCTACCCCGACGCCAAGGGCGTGGCCAACGTCCTCGGCCACGGCCGGGTCTCCATGCTGCACTTTGACGCCCACGCCGACACCGGTGACATCGAGTTCGGCTCGCTGTGGGGCCACGGCCAGCCGATGCGCCGCCTCATCGAGTCCGGCGCGCTGCGCGGTGACCGCTTCCTGCAGATCGGGCTGCGCGGCTACTGGCCGCCGCCGGAGACGCTGGACTGGATGGCCGGGCACCGGATGCGCTCCTACGAGATGACCGAGATCGGCCAGCGCGGCCTGGAGGAGTGCCTCACCGAGGCCTTCGGTATCGCGACGGACGAGTGTGAGGGCGTGTTCCTGTCGGTGGACATCGACGTGTGCGACCCGGGCCACGCCCCGGGCACGGGCACGCCCGAGCCCGGCGGGCTCTCGGCGCGCCAGCTGCTGGACTCGGTGCGCCGGATCTGCCTGGAGCTGCCCGTCGTCGGCGTCGACGTCGTCGAGGTGAGCCCGCCCTACGACCACGCCGACATCACCGCCGCCCTGGCCAACCGGGTGGTCCTGGAGGCCCTGTCGGCGATCGCCCGCCGGCGCCAGGACGCGCGCGACGGCACCACCTGGGACCCCAGGCAACCCCTGCTCGACGGCCGCTGACCGGGGCAGGCGAGCCCGCGGCATACCGCTTGGACCACCCTGGACGGGGACCGGTCCCGACCCTCCTGAGAGGCTGACACCATGGCAACGACCGACTCCGAGAAGACCCTCATCGACTCCGTGCCCACCGGTCTGTTCGTCGGCGGGCAGTGGCGGGACAGCAGCGACGGCGGCACGATCAAGGTCGAGGACCCTGCCACCGGCGAGGTGCTCACCGAGGTGGCCGCTGCGACCGTCGCCGACGGCACGGCGGCCCTCGACGCGGCAGTCGCGGCGCAGGCCGACTGGGCCGCCACCCCGCCGCGCGACCGCGGCGAGATCCTGCGCAAGGCGTTCGAGGCGATCACCGCCCGCGCCGAGGACTTCGCGACGCTGATGACCCTGGAGATGGGCAAGCCGCTGGCCGAGTCCCGCGGCGAGGTGACCTACGGCGCAGAGTTCTTCCGCTGGTTCGCCGAGGAGGCCGTGCGCATCCACGGTCGCTGGTCCACCGCCCCCAACGGCGCCACCCGGCTGATGACGATGAAGCAGCCGGTCGGCCCGACGCTGATGATCACGCCGTGGAACTTCCCGCTGGCGATGGGCACCCGCAAGATCGGCCCTGCGCTGGCTGCCGGCTGCACCATGGTGGTCAAGCCGGCCTCCCAGACTCCGCTGACGATGCTCGCCCTGGCGGACCTGCTCACCGAGTGCGGTGTCCCCGCCGGGGTCCTCAATGTCATCACCACCAGCCACAGCAGCACCGGCGCCGTCATGGAGCCGCTGATCCGCGACCCGCGGCTGCGCAAGCTGACCTTCACCGGGTCCACCCCGGTGGGAAAGATGCTGGTCGAGCAGTCCGCCGAGCAGCTGCTGCGGGTCTCGATGGAGCTCGGCGGCAACGCGCCGTTCCTCGTCTTCGAGGACGCCGACGTCGACAAGGCGGTGGACGGCGCGATGCTGGCCAAGATGCGCAACATCGGGGAGGCGTGCACCGCCGCCAACCGGTTCCTCGTGCACGAGTCCGTCGCCGAGGAGTTCGCGACCAAGTTCGCGGCGAAGATGTCGGCGCTGACCGTCGGACGCGGCACCGAGGACGGCGTCACCGTCGGCCCGCTCATCGACGACAAGGCCCGCGACAAGGTCAGCGAGCTCGTCGACGAGGCCCGCGGCAAGGGCGCGACGGTGCTCGTCGGCGGTGCGGCGACCGGGGACCGCGGCTACTTCTACCAGCCGACCGTCCTCACCGACGTGCCCACCGACGCGCGGCTGTTCCGCGAGGAGATCTTCGGCCCGGTCGCGCCGATCTCGACCTTCCGCACGGATGACGAGGCGATCGCCCGGGCCAACGACACCGAGTACGGCCTGGTCGCCTACGCGTTCACCGAGAACCTCTCGCGCATGCTCAAGGTCAGCGAGGCCCTCGAGTTCGGCATGGTCGGCATCAACCAGGGCATCGTGTCCAACCCTGCGGCGCCGTTCGGCGGCGTCAAGCACAGCGGCTTCGGCCGTGAGGGCGGCTTCGAGGGCATCGACGAGTACCTCGAGGTCAAGTACGTCGGTATCGCCCCCTGACCCGCCGCCTGCCGTCGCGCAGGTGAGGCGGCGCGCCTTGGCGGCGCGCCGCGCATACCCCGAACGGATGACCCCCTCGGCCCGGTGGCCGAGGGGGTCATCGGGCGTTCGGGCAGTTCTGCCGGGATCACCGGTGGCGCCGGGCGGAGCGGTGCTGCACTGGCGGACATGAGCACCGAACGACTGCAGTCCCTGGCCGATGTGCTGGACCACACCGACTCCGTCCTGCGGGCCGGCTCCGTGGCCGGGGCCCGTGTCTGGCCGACCGGGTTCACCGCCCTGGACAAGGCCCTCTCCGGCGGGCTGCGCTCCGGCGAGCTCGTCCTGCTCGGTGGGCCGCAGGGCCTGGGCAAGACCACGTTCGCGCTGCAGCTGCTGCGCAACGCCGTCGCCGCGGGCCGCTCGGCGGTCTACTTCTCCTTCGAGCACGACACGCACACCCTGCTCGAGCGCCTGATCGCGCTGGAGGCGGCCGAGCGCCACGGCGAGGGGTCGGTGCCGTTGCACCGCGTGCGGGAGGCCTTCGAGGCCCGGCACGGCCAGGCCGAGTCCCTGGAGGACCGGCTCGCCGGGACCCCGGGAGGCCTCGAGGGCGTGCGGGCCCTGCGGGGCTACGGCAACCGCCTCCACGTGCACACCTCCAGCGGCACGCACACCAACCTCGAGGAGCTGCGGCGCACGGCCGAGGAGGTGCGGCGCACCACCGGCGAGGTCCCGCTGATCGTCGTGGACTACCTGCAGAAGGTCGCCGCGCCGGACGCTGCGGCGGCTGAGGAAGCCCGTGTCGAGGCCGTGGTCGAGGGCCTGAAGGACCTCGCCCTCGACCTCGAGCTGCCGGTGCTGGCGATCGTCGCCGCCGACAAGGAGGGCATCACCACGGGCAAGCGGCTGCGCGTGCAGCACCTGCGCGGCTCCTCGGCGCTGGCCTACGAGGCCGACATCGTGCTGCTGATGAACGACAAGTTCGACGTCGTCGCCCGCCACCACCTGCTCTACGACCTCGGCAACGCCAAGGGCTTCCACCGCTGGGTCGTGGTCACCCTGGAGAAGAACCGCAACGGCGTGGACAAGGTGGAGCTGGAGTTCCACAAGAGGTTCGAGCAGAGCCGGTTCGACCCCCAGGGCCGCGAGGTCACCGAGCAGCTGGTCGAGGAGCGCATCTTCGTTGACTAGCCACCAGCCCCCGGGCGCGTTGTTCCGCCTCCTTGCGACGCGCCCGGGTGTCCCCGACTGCCGGGGGTGCGCCCGGACCGCGCACCCCCGGCAGGCAAGAATGGGCCGGTGAGCTCTCCGCGCAGCGTCGTCATCCTTGGGTCCACCGGATCGATCGGCACCCAGGGCCTGGACGTCATCTCCCGCAACCCCGACCGCTTCACCGTGACGGCGCTGACCGCGGGCGGCGGCAACCTCGCGCTGCTGGCGGAGCAGGCCGTGGCCTTCGGGGTCGAGCGGGTCGCTGTCGCCTCCGCCGAGCGGGAGGACGTGGTGGCGGCGGTCGCGGCGGCCGCGACGGCGGCCGGCCGCACGGCATACCGTCCGGAGGTGCTCGTCGGGCCCGACGCCAACACCGTGGTCGCCGGCAATGGCGCGGACGTGGTGCTCAACGGCATCACCGGCTCGATCGGGCTGCGGCCCACCCTCGCCGCGCTCGAGGCCGGGTCCACCCTGGCCCTGGCCAACAAGGAGTCCCTCATCGTCGGCGGGCCGCTGGTCAAGGCCGCCGCCCGACCGGGCCAGATCGTGCCGGTCGACAGCGAGCACAGCGCGCTGGCACAGTGCCTGCGCGGCGGCCGGGCCGAGGAGGTCGCCCGGCTCGTGGTCACCGCGAGCGGTGGCCCGTTCCGCGGGCGCAGCCGCGCCGAGCTGGCCGACGTCACGCCCGAGCAGGCGCTGGCCCACCCGACGTGGGCGATGGGACCGGTCGTGACCACCAACTCGGCCACGCTGGTCAACAAGGGCCTGGAGGTCATCGAGGCCCACCTGCTCTTCGACATCCCCTTCGAGCAGATCGAGGTCGTCGTCCACCCGCAGTCGGTCATCCACTCCATGGTCGAGTTCACCGACGGGTCCACCCTCGCCCAGGCCTCACCGCCCGACATGCGCCTGCCCATCGCGCTCGGCCTGGCCTGGCCCGACCGGGTCCCCGGCGCCTCGGCGCCGTGCGACTGGACGCAGGCGGCGACGTGGGAGTTCTTCCCGCTCGACGACGAGGCCTTCCCGGCCGTGGCCCTGGCGAGGCACGTGGGGACAGAGGGCGCGACGTACCCGGCGGTGTTCAACGCGGCGAACGAGGAGTGCGTCGAGGCCTTCCTCGGCGGGCGGATCCGCTTCACCGACATCGTGGACACCGTCTCGCGGGTGGTCGACGAGCACGTCGTGAACGATCCGGGCGCCTTGAGCGTTGAGTCCGTGCTGCGTGCCGAGTCGTGGGCGCGCAACCGGGCTCGGGAGGTCCTCGGGCTGGCCGAGCGTGAGACGGTGGAGTCGTGAGCTACGTCCTTGGGGTCCTCTTCGTCGCGCTGGGCATCGGCCTGTCCATCGCCCTGCACGAGATCGGGCACCTGGTCCCGGCCAAGAAGTTCGGCGTCAAGGTCACGCAGTACATGGTCGGCTTCGGCCCGACCCTGTGGTCCCGGCACCGCGGCGAGACCGAGTACGGCATCAAGGCGATCCCGCTCGGCGGCTACATCCGGATGATCGGGATGTTCCCGCCCAAGCCCGGTGACGACCCGACCAAGCTGCGGGCGTCGACCACTGGCCGCTGGAGCCAGATGATGGACCAGGCCCGGCAGGACTCCCTGGAGGAGGTCCAGCCCGGCGACGAGGACCGCGTCTTCTACAAGCTGCCCGTGCGCAAGAAGGTCGTCGTCATGCTCGGCGGCCCGACGATGAACCTGCTCATCGCCGTTGCGCTGATCACCGGCATCGTCACCCTCAACGGCATCCCCACCGAGACCTCGCGGGTCGGGCTGGTCCAGGAGTGCGTGCAGACGGTGAGCAGCACGGCCTCCTCGCAGCCCACGGCGTGCGCCGCGACCGACCCGGTGGCCCCGGCCAACAAGGCCGGCCTGAAGCCGGGCGACCGGATCGTGCGCATCGACGGGCGAGCGGTCTCGACGTTCGACGACGTGCGCGGGGCCATCCGGACCCACGGCGGCAAGCCGCTGGCCCTGGTCGTCGAGCGCGACGGCGTGCGCCGGGCCGTGACGGTCACCCCGCTGCTCACCGACCGGCCCAAGGTCGACGACAACGGCAAGCTCCTCACCGATGCCTCGGGCAAGGTCCTCACCGAGCGGGTCGGCTTCGTCGGCATGGGCGGCTCGGTCGAGACCGTGCGCCAGCCGGTGACCGCCGTGCCCGCCCTGGTCGGCAGCCAGCTCGGTGCGACGGCCGGCGTGATCCTGAAGATCCCGCAGAAGATGGCCGGCGTCGCGCAGGCGGCGTTCGGCTCCGGCCCGCGCGACCCCAACGGTCCGATGTCGGTCGTGGGCGTCGGCCGGGTGGCCGGCGAGGTCGCCAGCGGCGAGGTCCGGGGCTTCGGCGGGTCGGTCGGCAACATCCTCATCTTCGAGCTCGGCCTGCTCGCCTCTCTGAACATGGCGCTGTTCGTCTTCAACCTGATCCCGCTGCTGCCGCTGGACGGCGGGCACGTCGCCGGTGCGCTGTGGGAGGGCCTCAAGCGCGCCATCGCCCGCGTCCGCCGCCGCCCCAACCCGGGCTACGTCGACGTCGCCAAGGCGCTGCCGGTGGCGTATGCCGTGTCCTCGGTCCTCATCGTCATGTCGGCCCTGCTGATCTACGCCGACGTGGTCAACCCGATCAAGATCGGCGGCTGACTCCGCCTCTCACCGACTGAGACGGGTGGGGGATACTGCGGGCATGACGGTTTCGCTCGGAATGCCTGCCACCCCGCCGCCGGTCGTCGCCCCGCGGCGCAAGTCGCGCAAGATCAAGGTCGGCAAGGTGGAGGTCGGCGGTGACGCCCCGATCTCGGTGCAGTCGATGTGCACCACCCCCACCACGGACGTCAACGCGACGCTCCAGCAGATCGCCGAACTGACCGCGACCGGCTGCGACATCGTGCGCGTGGCCTGCCCGAGCCAGGACGACGCCGACGCGCTGCCCGAGATCGCCAGGCACTCCCAGATCCCGGTCATCGCCGACATCCACTTCCAGCCGAAGTACGTCTACAAGGCGATCGAGGCCGGCTGCGCGGCGGTGCGGGTCAACCCCGGCAACATCCGCAAGTTCGACGACCAGGTCAAGCAGATCGCCCGCGAGGCCAAGGACGCCGGCGTCTCGATCCGGATCGGCGTCAACGCCGGCTCGCTCGACCCGCGCCTGCTGGAGAAGTACGGCAAGCCCACGGCCGAGGCGCTGGTGGAGTCGGCCGTCTGGGAGGCCTCGCTGTTCGAGGAGCATGACTTCCACGACTTCAAGATCTCGGTCAAGCACAACGACCCGGTGGTCATGGTGCAGGCCTACGAGATGCTCGCCCAGCGCGGCGACTGGCCGCTGCACCTCGGGGTGACCGAGGCCGGCCCGGCGTTCCAGGGCACGATCAAGTCCTCGGTGGCCTTCGGTGCGCTGCTGGCCAAGGGCATCGGCGACACCATCCGTGTCTCCCTCTCGGCCCCGCCGGTGGAGGAGGTCAAGGTCGGCAACGCGATCCTGCAGTCGCTGAACCTGCGCCCGCGCAAGCTCGAGATCGTCTCCTGCCCGTCCTGCGGTCGCGCCCAGGTCGACGTCTACACCCTCGCCGACCAGGTGACCGCCGGCCTGGAGGGCCTGGAGGTCCCGCTGCGCGTCGCGGTCATGGGCTGCGTCGTCAACGGCCCGGGCGAGGCCCGCGAGGCCGACCTCGGCGTCGCCTCCGGCAACGGCAAGGGCCAGATCTTCGTCAAGGGCGAGGTCATCAAGACCGTCCCCGAGGCCAAGATCGTCGAGACCCTGATCGAGGAGGCCATGCGCATCGCGGAGTCGATGGGTGAGCCCGTCGACGGCGAGTCCGCCGGCAGCCCCACCGTCACCGTGAGCTGAAACCACACGGCGCCTGACCGGGCGGTCCCGCACCCGCGGGGCCGCCCGGTCTGCGTGCCGGCGGGTCCGCGCCTCAGGCGGGCAGCCGGCGGCGGCCGGCGAAGCCGAGGTCGCTGCGGTGGTACCAGTGCAGTCCCTGGTCGCCCTCGAGCCAGCACAGCAGCACGGGCACGCCGTCGAGCTCGGAGGGGAAGTCGAGCAGCAGCGGCGCCAGGCCCTTGAGCTCCGCGCCGGTCTGCTGCACCCGGGTCATCAGGTCGTCGAGCCGGGCCTGCGCGGCCTTGAGCTCGGGCAGCCCGCCCAGGGTGGTGGGCCGGCCGCCGGGCATGGTGGCGGTGGCGAGCTCGGCGGCGTCCGCGCGCAGCGCCACGATCTCGGCGAGCACGGGGCCCAGGTCGGCGAGCTCGGCGCGCGCCTCCTCCACGGTGAACAGGCTCATGCGCCCCAGCCTCGCAGCAGGTCCTCGGCGCCGGCGAGGTCGGCCATGACCTCGGCCACGGACCGCTCCCGCTGCATCATCCCGACGCCCTGCCCGGCGTAGACGTAGCCCACGTCGAGGTCCTGGTCGCGGCGCGCGCGGGCCAGCTCGTCGGCCGCCGCGTCGTCGGCCGCGAGCTCGTCCTCGCGCCCCTCCCAACGGTCGAAGAACGCGTTGCGCAGCGCCCTCCCGCCGTACTCCGGCGGCCAGCCCAGCCGCTGGGCCACGTCGAAGACCCGCCCGTATGCCGTGTCCGCCTCCGTCGCGGCCAGCAGCCGCTCGCGGGCGGCCGGGGCCGTGTCGGCCTCCGGGCAGGTGAGGAACGCGGTGCCGACCCAGGCGCCGGCCGCGCCGGCGGCGAGCACTGCCGCCAGGCCGCGCGCGGTGCCGACGCCGCCGGCGGCCACCACCGGGGTCGCGACCCGGTCGAGCACCGCCTGGAGCAGGGGCAGGGTGCCCACGTCGGCCCGGCCGTGACCGCCGCCCTCGGCGCCGCGAGCGACGACCAGGTCGACCCCCGCGTCCTCCGCCTCGAGGGCCTCCTGCACCGTGCCGGCCTGGGTGGCGACGCGGATCCCGTTGTCCTGCAACGTCCGGACCGCGTCGCCGTAGTGACCGAAGCTGACCGAGACCAGCGACGGCTGCGCGGCGATGACCGCCTCCAGCTGCTCGGGCCGATCGGGCAGCACCCACGCCATGAGGCCGACGCCCCAGGGGCGCCCGGGCTCGGAGGCGATCCGCGACTGCTCGCTGATCCACGTCGGCGTCGCGGCGCCACCGGCCCCGATCATCCCGAGCCCGCCGGCGGCGGACACCGCAGCCGCCAGCCGGCCGGACCCGGCGCCGGCCATCGGCGCGCCGATGACGGGCACCCCCACCCCGAACGTCTCGGTCAGCCAGGTCCTCAGCACCGCGATCTCCTCCCTGCAGGTCGTCGGGCACCATCCTCCTCCCGGCCGGCACAGCCGCTGCAAGGGCACGACCCGGTGCCCACGCGCAGGTTCGTCACACCGGACCGGAAACGTCTGCGGACAACTGTGACGAACCTGCGCTGCGGGCTGCGGGCTGCGGGCTGCGGGCTCCGGGCTCCGGGCGGGGTGCAGGTGCTGGCCCGCCAGGACCGGCTGGTCTGGGGGAGGGGCGTCTCGGATGGTGAGCGGAGAGGCCATCCGGTTATTAGCCAACGTTTGGCGTCCTATAACGTCACGTTTTGTGAGGAGCAACCCCTGGACGCCGGCCCCGTTGAGGTGTCGGTAGCCGCGCACCCGGGTCGGCCGACCCGGGAAGGCGCGGCCACGCCGGCATACGCCGCCTCGCCCCGGATCCTGCTCCACCGGCAGCACACCTGACCGCCGACGCGCCCATCGCGTCCGCGCGGCTGCCTGCCCGCCACACTTGACGCCCGAAGGAAGACCCATGCCCACCAAGCGTTTCCGTGTCATCACCGCTGCCGCCGCGACGCTCGTCGCCGCCGCCTCGCTGACGGCGTGCGGCCCGACCAAGGCCAGTGCCGACAACCCCTATGCCCTGCAGCAGCCGGGGACCCTGCGCGTCGGCACGCTCACCGACGCGCCGCCGAACGTCTACCTCAAGGACGGCAAGTTCACCGGCTTCGACAACGACCTGCTCACCGCGGTCGCGAAGAAGCTGGACCTCAAGGTCGAGTTCGTCGGCACCGACTTCTCCGCGCTGCTCGCGCAGGTCAAGAGCGGCAAGTTCGACCTCGGCTCCTCCTCGATCACCATCACCGACGCGCGCAAGAAGACCGTCGACTTCACCAACGGCTACGACTTCGGCTACTTCGGCCTCGATGTGCCCCAGGGCTCCCCGATCAAGGGCTTCGACCAGCTGAAGGGCAAGCGCGTCGCGGTGGTGCAGGGCACGGTCCAGGACGACTACGCCAGCAAGAACGGCCTGGACCCGGTGCGCGTCCCCGACTACAACAGCGCGCTCAACCAGCTCAAGGCCGGCACCGCCCAGGCGTGGATCGCCCCCGCCGAGATCGGCGACAAGAGCGCGAAGGACAGCGGCGGCAAGGTCGTCCTGGCGCAGAAGCAGCTCAGCCCCGCGCCGACCGCGTTCGCCATCGCCCACGGCAACCCCACGCTGCTCGCAGCCCTGAACAAGGCCCTCGACGAGGTCATCGCCGACGGCACCTGGAGCCGGCTCCAGGCGAAGTACTACCCGGGCCGCACCATCCCGGCCGACTTCAAGCCTGGCAGCGGCGCGGTCGCGGTCAAGGCCGCCCAGGCCGGCTGACCGGCCCCGCCACCACCCACCGGACATGACACGAGGGGAGGGCCGGGAGGCCTCATGGACATCCTGACGACGCTCTGGCAGACGTTCTTCGACGTCGACGCGATGCGGCAGGCGCTGCCCGACCTGCTGACGGTCGGACTGCCCAACACGCTGCTCCTGGCCCTCACCGCGGCGGTGCTCGGCACCGTCCTGGGCATGCTGCTGGCGGTGGCCGGGCTGTCCCACAGCCGCTGGCTGCGCTGGCCGGCCCGGGTGTGGACCGACGTGTTCCGCGGGCTGCCCGCCGCTGTGACGATCCTGCTGATCGGCGTCGGGCTGTCCCCGCTGGGCCTGCAGGTCTGGGGCCCCAACCCCTACCCGCTCGGTATCCTCGCGCTGTCGCTGATCGCCTCGGCCTACATCGGCGAGATCTTCCGCTCCGGCATCCAGTCGGTCGAGGCCGGCCAGCTCGAGGCTGCGCGCGCGCTCGGCTTCAGCCGCCCGGCGGGCATGCGCCTGGTCGTCATCCCGCAGGGCGTCCGGCGCGTGCTGCCGGCGCTGGTGAACCAGCTCATCGCCCTCATCAAGGAGAGCTCGCTGGTCTACTTCCTGGGCCTGCTCGCCAGCCAGCGCGACCTGTTCCGCATCGGCCAGGACCAGGCGGCGAACACCGGTAACGAGTCGACGCTGCTGCTGGCCGGGCTGCTCTACCTGCTCATCACCATCCCGCTGACCCACGCCGTCAACGCCATCGACCGCCGGCTGCGCGAGGGGCGGCGCGAGGCCGCCGGCGGTGCGGCCGGCGTGGAGCAGGACCTGCCGGTCGCCGTCACCCAGGAGGCCCACTGATGACCACCGCCACGACGTCCACCCCCACCTCGGGGCGTGCCGCGGTCAGCGTCGCCACCCGCGACGTGCACCTGTCCTTCGGCGCCAACCCCGTGCTGCGCGGGATCGACCTCGAGGTCCCGGCCGGCTCGGCCACCTGCGTCATCGGCCCCTCCGGCTCGGGCAAGTCGACCCTGCTGCGGGTGGTCAACCGCCTGCTCGAGCCGGACCGCGGCGACGTCCTGCTCGACGGGCGCAGCGTGCTGGGCGAGGACCCGGACGCCCTGCGGCAGCGCGTCGGCATGGTCTTCCAGCACTTCAACCTGTTCCCGCACAAGAGCGTCCTCGCCAACGTCACCCTCGGCCTGCGCAAGCTGCGCGGTATGCCGTCCGAGCGGGCTCGCGAGGTCGCCCTCCACCACCTCGACCAGGTGGGGCTCAAGGACAAGGCCGAGGTCCGCCCGGGCCGCCTCTCCGGCGGCCAGCAGCAACGGGTCGCCATCGCCCGCGCCCTGGCCATGGGCCCGGAGGTGATGCTCTTCGACGAGGCCACGTCGGCACTGGACCCCGAGCTGGTCAAGGGCGTCCTCGCCACGATGGCCGACCTCGCGGCCACCGGCATGACGATGCTCGTGGTCACCCACGAGATGGGCTTCGCCCGCGAGGTGGCCGACCGGGTCGCCTTCATGGACGCGGGCCGCGTGGTCGAGGCGGGCCGACCGGAGCAGCTCTTCGACGCGCCGGAGAGCCCACGCCTGCAACGGTTCCTGTCCCAGGTCCTGTGAACGGGCACGTCCCTGTTCCGGGCTCCGCCCCGGCCGGGTGACGCCGCTCCGCGCTGACGGCGGCACAGGGGCCTCAGCCGAGCTGGCGGTCCAGGTTGTACGCGGCGCTGACCAGGGCCAGGTGCGTGAAGGCCTGGGGGAAGTTGCCGAGCTGCTCGCCGGTCGGCCCGATCTCCTCCGAGTACAGGCCGAGGTGATTCGCGTAGGTCAGCATCTTCTCGAAGGCCAGCTGGGCCTGGTTCAGTCGCCCGGCCCGGGCAAGCGCCTCCACCCACCAGAACGAACACATCGAGAAGGTCGCCTCCTGGCCGGCGAGGCCGTCGGGGGAGGTGTCGGCGCGGTAGCGGTAGACCAGGCTGTCGGAGACCAGCTCCTCGCCGATGGCGTCCAGCGTGGAGAGCCAGCGCGGGTCGGTGGGTGCGATGAACTTGCAGAGCGGCATGAGCAGCACGGAGGCGTCGAGCCTGTCGGTCTGGAAGTGCTGGACGAACGCCTGGCGACCGGGATGCCACCCACGCTCGATGATCTGGGTGTAGATCCGGTCGCGGACGGCCATCCAGCGCAGCAGGTCGACGGGCAGTCCACGGTGAAGAGCGACCCGGATCGCGCGTTCGACGGCCACCCAGCTCATCAGACGGGAGTGGGTGAAGTCCTGGCGGCCGGCGCGGGTCTCCCAGATTCCCTCGTCGGCCTGGTCCCAGTGCTCGATCAGCCACTCGAGGCTGCGGGTGAGCTCGGTCCAGCCCTCCTGGTAGATCGGCAGCCCGTGCTTGTCGCACAGGTAGAGGGAGTCCATCAGCTCGCCGTAGATGTCCAGCTGGAGCTGGCTTGCCGCGGCGTTCCCGATGCGCACCGGGGCCGAGCCCATGTAGCCCTCCAGGTGGGCAAGCTCCTCCTCGGGCAGGTCCGCGCGACCGTCGATGCCGTACATGATCTGCAGCGGCCCGGACTCCCGGTCGCCGCCGGCGCGCACGCGACCCTCCAGCCACTGCATGAACGCGGCTGCCTCCTCGGTGAACCCGAGCCTGAGCAGCGCGTAGAGGGAGAACGCCGAGTCGCGCATCCAGGTGTAGCGGTAGTCCCAGTTGCGCGAGCCCCCGATCTGTTCGGGCAGGCTGGTGGTGGGGGCGGCCACGATGGCGCCGGTGGGGGCGTAGGTGAGCAGCTTGAGGGTCAGTGCCGAGCGGTGCACCGTCTCTCGCCAGCGTCCGCCGTAGCGCGAGCGGCTCAGCCAGTTCCGCCAGTACGCCACGGTCGCGTCGAAGGCAGTGGCGATGTCGTCGTCGGTCCACGGCTCCGGCATGCGTCCGGGGTCAAGGCGCTCCAGCACGAAGGCGGCCGTCTCGCCTGCGCGGACACTGAGGTGGGCCCGGACGTCGCGGCCGTCGACGATGTCCAGCGGGCAGCCTGTCGAGAGGCCCAGCTCCAGCTGGGGCGAGTGGAACAGCGCGCCGTGCGGGTGGAGCACCACCTCGTGGTTGGCGCGCGCGTAGTCGAAGCGCGGGGCCACCTCGACGAGGAAGTCCATCCGGCCGCGCACGACGAGTATCCGACGGATCACGCGGTGGCGGTGCGCCGCCGCCCCCGCGCGGGCAGGAGGCATGAAGTCATGCACCTCGCCCACTCCGCCGGGTGTCAGGAAGCGGGTGATGAGCACGTTGGTGTCGGGCAGGTACAGCTGCTTCGAGGTCCAGCCGCCTCCTTCGGGTGCGATGCGGAACAGGCCGCCGCGGTCGGCGTCGAGGAGCGCGGCGAAGACGCTCGGTGAGTCGAAGCGTGGGCAGCAGTACCAGTCGATCGTGCCGTCGGTCCCGACGAGCGCGACGGTGTGCAGGTCACCGATGACGCCGTGCTCAGCGATGGGGAGGTAACGCCCCCGGTCGACCCGGTCGATGACGGCGCTCGCCACAGGGGCGGTCGGGAGGTCGGGAGCCATCGGGTTCACCTCTCCCCGGCTACGGCACCAGCACGATCTTGCCCTTCGCCGCCGACTGCGCGAGCAGCTCGTGCGCGTGCCGCGCCTCGGACAGCGGCAGACGCTCGGCCACGACCGGGTGGACCTTGTCCGCGCGGAGCAGCTCGAGCAGCACGGTCATGTCCTCGCGGAACCACTCGGGGTTGCGGGGACCACCACCCACCAGCCGTGCCGGACGGCGTCCGGCCACCGGCAGCCACTGCCGGCTGTCGCGCAGTCTCTGGATCCGGTAGGCCATCACCCGCCGGCGAGGATCCAGCAGCCCCCACAGCGAGACGGCCGCGGTCGTCCCGTACCACTCGGCCCAGCCCGCGGCCCACCGTCGCCAGCTGCTGCGCCCTCGCTCGAGCATGGCGTAGTGGCCGTACACGATCAGCCGCCCGCCAGGTCGCAGTGCGCGGAAGGAGCGCAGCGACGTCGGGCCGCCGATCCCGTCCAGCACGACGTCCACGCCGTCACCGGTCAGCTCCCGCACCCGTACCAGGAAGTCCTCGTTGCGGTAGTCGATCGCCACGGCGCCGAGGCGCTCCACGGCGGCGCAGTCAACCGCGGCCGCGGTGCCGTAGAGGCGCAGCCCGGCCAGTGCTCCGAGCTCGAGGACTGCGACACCCACCCGGCCGGCCGCGCCGTGCACGAGCAAGGACTCGCCGCTGCGCACCTTCGCCAGGCGGTGCAGCATCTGGTAGGCGGTCCCATAGGTCAATACCAGGCCCACGGCCTCAGCCGGGTCCAGGTCCGCGGGAACCTCGACCACCTCCGACTCCGGCACACAGACGTACTCCGCGTAGGCGCCGTAGGCGGTCAGCGCGGCGACCCGGTCGCCCGTCCGCAGCCTCCTGCAGCCCGGGCCGAGCTCGTCGACGACACCGACCAGCTCATAACCCGGTGTGAACGGTGGTCTCGGCACCCCGAGGTAGGTACCGGCGCGCAGCTGCGCGTCCGTCAAGGACACGCCCGCCGCCAGGACCCTGACACACACCTCGCCCGGGCCGGGTCGCGGCTTGTCGTCGTCCACCACGCGCAAGACCTCGGGCCCGCCGAAGCGCTCAACCACGACTCGCTTCATCGCTCTGACACCTCCCAGCGGTTGGGCAGGGGTCTCGGCCGAGGGACTTCGGCCGAGGCCTCCGCCGACTGCTGCTACGCCACCTGCATACTCCTCGTCGGGACATGCCCCCACAGGGCGAACGTCCCGAGCCCGCAGGCCGTCAGACACGTCGCCGGGTCGGCCCCCCGTGACGCGCTCCGGCGGTCAGGCCAGGGCGCGGGCCGCGTCCAGGGACGGCAGGTGGTCGACCACGCAGGCGTAGTAGCGCATGGCGAGCACGCCGTCAGTCCGGTCGACGCTGCCCTCGCCCACGGCGATCACCGTGTTCAGCCACTGGTACCTCTCGTCGTCGGTCCGGAAGAGCATGACGTGGACCCCGCTGCCGTCGGTGATGGAGGACAACCCGGCGAGGCTGAACAGCACGAAGCCGCCGTCGCCCACGTCCACCGTGCCCCGGGCGTCGGGGAACGCGTACCCGCCCCGGAGCCGCGGGTAGTTGGACCACCGGGCCGTGCCGGAGAGCCGTCCGGAGAGGACACCGGTGCCCTGGCCGTAGACCTGTCCGTCGCCGCCGGCGGCGGAGCTGACCTCGTGCAACAGGTCGTAGTGCCAGTCGGCATCGAAGAGGTGGTCGAGTCTCATGGTGTGCCTCCCGCCGGCCGGGCGCCCCGGCCCTCAGCCCCTGCCCCCTCCCATGGTCGCCCCGCGCCGAGAGGGCGTACAGACCTCGGTCCGCAGCCGGCTCCGGCACGGGCTCGACCCGGCCACGCGCGTCCCGGCCTGACCCGCATGCTGCCCGGCGTGGCGGTGAACACCATGGAAGCGGTCGACACCGGGCCCGGGTGAAGGCACGCTGGAGGCGTGCTGCGCACCCAGACCCCGGTCCGCGCCTTGACGGTCAGCGACCGGGACGAGGCGCTGGAGGTGTGCGCCCGTGATGCCGCCACCAACGTCTTCGTCGCCGCCCGCATCCTCGAGGGCGCCCTGGCCACGTCGCCGGGCAGCCTGCTCGGCTACTCCGACGGCACGGCGCTGACCGCGCTGTGCTGGGCGGCGGCCAACCTCGTGCCCGTCGAGGCCGACGACCTGGCGGTGGCGGCGTTCGCCACGAAGGTCCGTCGGTGGCGGCGCCAGTGCTCCTCGTTGTTCGGCCCGGCCGACGCGGTCCACGCCCTCTGGCACGAGCTCGGCCCCCACTGGGGCCCGGCCCGCGCGGTGCGGGGCCACCAGCCGATGATGTCGCTGGGTGGCCCGCTCGCCCCGGGCGTGGTCCCTGACCCCGGGGTCCGCCGCGCCCGGCTGGACGAGGTCGACCTCGTCGTGCCGGCCGCCGCCGCGATGTTCACCGACGAGATCGGCTACCCGCCCTACTGGGGCTCCGACGCGGCATACCGGCAGTCCATCGCGTCCCTCATCTCCAGGGGGCACACGTTCGTGCGGGTCGAGGACGGCGAGGTCGTCTTCAAGGCGGACGTGGGGTCGGTGGCCCTGGGCGTCGCCCAGATCCAGGGCGTCTGGCTGGCGCCGCGGCTGCGCGGCCAGGGCCTGGCCGAGCCGGCCATGGCCGCGGTGGTCGAGACCGTCCGCCAGGAGGTCGCCCCCCTGGTCACGTTGTACGTCAACGACTTCAACGCCGCCGCGCGCGCCACCTACCGCCGGGTCGGCTTCACCGAGGTCGGCAGCTTCGCCACCGTCCTGCTCTGAGCGACGCACGCTCCGGCGCTCGGCCGGTATGAGGGGCGCCCGTCCTAACTGACGAGGCCCACCCGGGGCCGGCTCACCTCTGGAGGGGAACCACGGTCACCGGGGGCGGACGAGCGTGGGGCCTGTTCGACGCCACCGACGGTGGGGGAGAAGAAGGTCCGGCATGGCACCACGTACCCGCTACGGCCGGCGGTCGGCGCCCGTGGAGGCGGCGGCCCCGGCCCACCGGGCCAGCGCACGGATGAGCGCCGTGTCCAGCCTCGTGTTCGCCGCCCTGCTCGTCCTCGCCCTCGTCCTGGTCCACGAGGCCCCGGGGCTGGGCGTGCCCGACAGCGTCTACACCCGCTTCTACGCGGTCGGTCACCGCAACGTGCTCGTGACGGTCGGGCTGTATGTCGTGCCGTTCGCCGGGATCGCGTTCCTCTGGCACGTGAGCGCCCTGCGGACCTTCGTCGAGGACCTGCCCGGCCCGCGCTCGGAGGTCCAGCGCTGGATCCAGCTGTCCTCCGGCGTGGTCTTCGTCTGCATGCTGTTCGCCGGCACCGCCGCCGTGGGCGCGGTGGCGCTGCTGACGCGCCTGTCGACCACCCCGCCACCGCCCCCGGACGTGGCCCGCGCCCTCGGCAGCGCGGGATACGGCCTGGTCTTCGTCTTCGCGGTGCGCGCCGCGGGGATGTACATGATCGCGACCACCCAGCTGGTCCAGTCCCGGCGCCTGCTCCCGCGCTGGCTGGCGGTGCTGAGCTACCTGGCCGCGGCCTTCCTGCTGGTGAGCACCACCTTCCACCCGGCGGTCCTGCTCGTCCTCCCCGGATGGGCCGTCCTGCTGGGCGTCGTCCTGCTCCGCGCCGCCCGACGCGAGGCCCCCGGTCCGCCCGGCGCCGACGTCGGGCCCAGCGTCCCTGCCGTCCCCCGACAGCCTGCACAGGAGGCTCCCCATGAGCACCACGATCCAGCTTGACGCCATCCCCGGCCCGCACGGCCTGCCGCTGGTCGGCAACGCGTTCGACATCGACGCCCACAACCCGATCGAGGGCTTCATCGCCATGGCGGGGGAGTACGGGCCGATCTTCAAGCTGACCACTCCGGGCACCACCCGGCTCATCGTGTCCGGGCCCGAGCTCGTCGAGGAGATCTGCGACGACTCGCGGTTCGACAAGCTGGTCAGCGGGGGGCTGTCGAACCTGCGCAACGGCGCGGTCGGCGCAGGCCTGTTCACCTCCGACACCGACGACCCGCTGTGGCGCCGCGCGCACAACATCCTCATGGCGCCGTTCAGCGTCCAGGCCATGCGCGACTACATGCCCCGGATGCTCGACATCGCCGACCAGCTGATGGACAAGTGGTCCCGGCTCAACCCGGGGGAGGAGGTCGACGTCCCCGCCGACATGACCCGTCTGACGCTCGACACGATCGCGCTGTGCGGCTTCGGCTACCGGTTCAACTCCTTCTACCGCGACACCCCGCACCCGTTCATCCAGGCCATGGTGCGCGTCCTGTCCGAGTCGCAGGCCCGGATGCGGCAGCTGCCCATCCAGGCCCGGTTGAAGGTCCGGTCGCAGCGCCAGCTCGAGGAGGACCAGGACTTCATGGCCGACCTCGTCGGGCGGCTCATCACCGAGCGCCGCGCCCAGGGTGACGCCGCGGACAACACCGACCTGCTCGGCCGGATGATCACGGGCGTGGACAAGCAGTCCGGCCAGGGCCTGCCCGACGACAACATCCGGGCCCAGTGCATCACCTTCCTGGTCGCCGGGCACGAGACGACCTCGGGGCTGCTGTCGTTCGCCATCTACTACCTGCTCAAGGACCCGGAGGTGCTCGCGCGGGCGCGGGCCGAGGTGGACGAGGTGCTCGGCGACACTGCCGTGCCCACGTTCGAGCAGGTGCACCGCCTGACCTACGTGCGCCAGGTGCTGGACGAGTCGCTGCGGCTGTGGCCGACCGCGCCGGGGTTCACCCGGACTCCGTTGGAGGACACCGTGATCGGCGGCCGGTACGCGATCCCGGCGCACACCCCGATGACCGTGCTCACCCCCGCCCTGCACCGGGCCACGTCGGTCTGGGGGCCGGACGCGGGGGAGTTCAACCCCGAGCACATGGCGCCCGAACGCGTCGCCGCGGTGTCCCCGGCGGTCTACAAGCCCTTCGGCACCGGCATGCGGGCGTGCATCGGGCGGCAGTTCGCCCTCCAGGAGGCGGCCCTGGTGCTGGGGATGGTGCTCCAGCGGTTCGACCTGATCGACCACCTCGACTACCAGCTGCGGACCAAGACGACCCTGACGGTCAAGCCGGACGAGTTCCACATCCAGGTGGTGCCCCGGCCCGACGTCCACATCCGCCCGGTCACCGGCGAACCGGCTGCGGTCGCCGGGACGACGGCACCGCTGGCGGCGCCGGCCCCGATGGTGCCGCGCCACGGCACCCGGCTGTCCGTCCTGTTCGGCTCCAACCTGGGCACGGCCGAGTCCATCGCGACCCGGCTCGCCCAGGAGGGCACCGAGCGGGGGTTCGACGTGACCGTCGGGTCCCTGGACGACCACGTCGACGACCTGCGCGCGGACGGCGCGACCGTGGTCGTCACCTCCTCCTACAACGGCACCCCGCCGGACAACGCCGTCGCCTTCTGCCGGTGGCTCAGCGGCGCCCCGGCAGGGGCGGCGAGCGGGCTGGCCTACACGGTGTTCGGCTGCGGCAACACCGAGTGGGCCGACACCTACCAGGCCGTGCCCACCCAGGTCGACGAGCAGCTGGAACGGCTCGGCGGGCGGCGGGTGCACCCCCGGGGCGAGGGCAATGCCGCCGGTGACTTCGACGCCGCCTACCGCGCCTGGCACGCCGGGCTGTGGGGCGGGCTCGCCGGGGCCCTCGACCTGCCGGCCGAGGTCGCCCAGGAGGCGCCGGCCGGGCCGCGGCTGTCGGTGACGCTGACCAACCGGCAGGTCACCAACCCGGTCGTCGTGTCCTACCAGGCGCACCCGGCCCTGGTGCGGGAGAGCCGCGAGCTGATCCCCGCCACGGCGACGGGCGCCCCGGCCGGGCGGTCCGTGCGGCACCTCGAGATCGCGCTCCCGGTGGGGACGACCTACCGCACCGGGGACCACCTCGGCGTGCTGCCCCGCAACAGCTTCCAGGCGATCCGGCGGGTCATCGACCGCTTCGGCCTCGACGCCGGGCAGTACCTCACGATCATCCCCAACGGCGGCAGCTTCACCCACCTGCCCATCGACGAGCCGGCGCCCCTGCTCGGCGTCCTGGGCAGCTGCGTCGAGCTGCAGGACGCCGCGGGCCGGGACGACCTCCTGGTCATGGCCCGCTACACCGACGACCCCGAGCAGCGAGCGGCGCTCGAGGCGATGACCGGGGACACCGAGGAGGCCCAGGCGCTCTACCGCGAGAGGGTGCGGGCGAGGAACGCCTCCGTCCTGGACCTGCTGGACGCCTTCCCCTCGTGCCGCCTGCCGTTCGAGGTCTACCTGGAGCTGCTGCCCCCGCTGCGGCCGCGGTTCTACTCGATCTCCTCCTCTGCGCTGGCCAGCCCGGACACCTGCGCCATCACCGAGGGCATCCTGCGCGGGCCCGCCCGGTCCGGGGATGGGGAGTACGTCGGCGTCTGCTCCAGCCACCTGGCGCAGATCCCGGTCCACGGCACGGTGTTCGTGTTCGTGCGCCGGCCGGCGATCCCCTTCCGGCCCCCGGAGAACCCGCACACCCCGATGATCATGGTCGGCGCCGGCACCGGGCTCGCGCCCTTCCGCGGGTTCATCCTCGAGCGGGCCGCCCAGCGCGCCCAGGGTGTCCCGACCGGGCCGTCGCTGTTCTTCTTCGGGTGCCGCGACGCCGACGACCAGCTCTACCCCGAGGAGCTGGCGGCCTTCGAGGAGCAGGGCGTCGCCCGGGTCGAGCGCTGCTACTCGGATGCGCCCGGGACCCCGCGGCACTACGTCCAGGACGGGATGCTCGAGTGCGCCGACGAGGTCTGGGACCTGCTTCAGCAGGACGCCCTCGTGCTGGTCTGCGGCAACGCCGCCACGATCGCCCCCGGCGTGCGGGCGTCCCTCATGGCGATCTTCCGGGAGCGCACGGGCGCGAGCCAGGGTGACGCCCAGGCCTGGCTGGCCGGGCTGCGGTCCGCCGAGCGGCTCGTGGAGGACATCTGGGGCTGAGCGCGCCGCGCCGCGGCCGGGCCCGGTCTGCTTGGATCGGGTCATGGCCGCCCCGCTCACCCGTGACCTCAAGGGCCTCGTCGCCCTCTTCACCACCTCCGGCGTGCTGCACCTGGTCAAGCCCGAGCCGTTCGAGTCGATCACCCCACGGCAGCTGCCGGCTCGACGCGGGCTCGTCTACGCCTCCGGGGTCGCCGAGATCGCGTGTGCCGCAGGGCTGCTGCACCCGCGCACCCGCAAGGTCGCCGGCTGGCTGAGCGCGGCGCTGCTGGTCGCGGTGTTCCCCGCCAACGTGCAGATGGCCGTCGACGAGACCGGACGGGTCAACCGCAAGCTGCGCGCCGGGCGCCCGGTCAGCCGCCGGCGACAGGCCGTGACGCTCGCCCGGCTGCCGCTGCAGGTGCCGCTGGTGCGCACCGCGCTCAAGGCGAGCCGGGGCTGAGGCGGCGAGCACCCGGCATACCGCGGCGTGAAACTGCCGTGAGCACGACCCGCGCGGGCCGATATCCTCGCGGGGTCCGGGGCGAGCGTCGTCGCCGGACCTGACGAAGGAGTGATCGTGGCCGCCTTGCGCATGTCGACCCTGTTCCTGCGAACCCTGCGCGAGGACCCGGCCGACGCGGAGCTGCCGAGCCACAAGCTCCTCGTGCGCGCCGGCTACATCCGTCGCGTCGCCCCCGGCATCTACACGTGGCTGCCCCTCGGCCTGAAGGTGCTGCGCAACATCGAGCGCATCGTCCGCGAGGAGATGGACGCCATCGGCGCCCAGGAGCTCGTCTTCCCCGCGCTGCTGCCCCGCGAGCCCTACGAGGCGAGCGGCCGGTGGACCGAGTACGGCGAGAACATCTTCCGGCTCAAGGACCGCAAGGGCGCCGACTACCTGCTCGGCCCCACGCACGAGGAGATGTTCACCCTCGCGGTGAAGGACCTGTACTCCTCGTACAAGGACCTGCCCCTGTCGATCTACCAGATCCAGACCAAGTACCGCGACGAGGCGCGTCCGCGTGCCGGCCTCCTGCGCGGCCGCGAGTTCACGATGAAGGACTCCTACTCCTTCGACGTCGACGACGCCGGGCTTGACGACTCCTACGCGGCGCACCGCCGCGCCTACGTCCGGGTCTTCGACCGGCTCGGCTTCGACTACGTCATCGTCGCCGCCATGGCCGGGGCCATGGGCGGCAGCAAGTCCGAGGAGTTCCTCGCCACGGCCGAGCACGGCGAGGACACCTACGTGCGGTGCACCTCCTGCGACTACGCCGCCAACGTCGAGGCGGTCAAGGTCCCCGTCCCCGAGGCCAGGCCGTATGACGGGCTGCCCGCCGCACACGCCGAGGAGACGCCCGACACCCCCACGATCGAGACCCTCGTGGCGCACCTCAACGAGCGGTTCCCCCGCGAGGACCGTCCCTGGGCCGCGGGCGACACGCTCAAGAACGTGCTCGTCATGGTGGTCCACCCCGACGGCACCCGCGAGCCCCTCGCCATCGGCGTGCCCGGCGACCGCGAGATCGACGAGAAGCGGCTCGGCGCCCAGCTCGAGCCCGCCGAGGTCGAGGCGTTCGACGAGGCGGAGTTCGCCAAGAACCCCGCGCTGGTCAAGGGCTACATCGGCCCGGAGGTGCTCGGCGAGGCGGGCAAGTCCGGCATCCGCTACCTGCTCGACCCCCGCGTCGTGGAGGGCACGGCCTGGGTCACCGGCGCCAACGTCGCCGGCCAGCACGTCATCGACCTCGTCGCCGGCCGGGACTTCACCGCCGACGGCACGATCGAGGCCGCCGAGGTCCGTGACGGCGACCCCTGCCCCAACTGCGGCAGCCCGCTGGAGTCGGCCCGCGGCATCGAGATGGGCCACATCTTCCAGCTCGGCCGCAAGTACGCCGAGGCGCTCGAGCTGAAGGTGCTGGACCAGAACGGCAAGCTCGTCACCGTCACGATGGGCTCCTACGGCATCGGCGTCAGCCGCGCCGTGGCCGCGATCGCCGAGGGCACCCACGACGAGATCGGCCTGGTCTGGCCCCGCGAGGTCGCCCCCGCCGACGTGCACGTCGTGGCCACCGGCAAGGACGCCGCGGTGTTCGACAAGGGCGAGGAGATCGTCAGCGCGCTGCAGGCGCAGGGCATCGAGGTCCTCTACGACGACCGCAAGGGCGTCAGCCCCGGCGTGAAGTTCAAGGACTCCGAGCTGATCGGCGTGCCGACCATCGTCGTCATCGGCCGCGGCCTGGCCGACGGCACGGTCGAGCTCAAGGACCGCGCCAGCGGTGAGCGCCGTGAGGTCGCCGTCGACGGCATCGTCGAGGCGGTCGTGGCGGAGGTCCGCGGGACCACCGCCCGATGAGCGCCGGGCGCGCCCCGGTCGAAGCCGTCATCTTCGACTGGGGCGGCACGCTCACGCCCTGGCACAGCATCGACCTGGCCGAGCAGTGGCGCGTCTACGCCCGCGAGTTCGCCGTGGCCGCCGGGCACACCGAGGCCGAGGTCGAGGCCCTCGCCGCGCGCATCCTCGAGGTCGAGGACCGGGCGTGGAAGCGGCTGCGCGTCGACGGCAGCAGCGCCCACATCGAGGACGTGCTCCGGACGGCCGGCGTCGAGAGCGACCACCCGGGGCACCCGGCCGCGCTCACGGCATACCAGGAGTTCTGGGAGCCGCACACGTTCACCGACCCGCAGGTCGCGCCCCTGTGGCGCGGCCTGCGGGAGCGCGGGGTCAGGGTCGGCGTGCTGTCCAACACGATCTGGCCGGCCGACTACCACGACGGCGTCTTCGCCCGGGACGGCGTGCTCGAGCTGCTCGACGGGGCGGTCTACACCTCCGAGATCGACCACGCCAAGCCGCACCGGGAGGCCTTCCGCGCCGCCCTGGCCGCGGTCGGCGTGGAGGACCCGGCGGCGGCGGTCTACGTCGGTGACCGGCCCTTCGAGGACGTCCACGGCGCCCAGCGCGCCGGGCTGCGCGCCATCTGGATCCCGCACTCGGACATCCCGATGGACCAGCAGGTGACCGTCGACGTCACCCCCGACGGCGTCGCCCACGAGCTGCTCGACATCCTGGAGATCGTGGACGGCTGGCTGTCCGCGTGAGCGACCCGTCGCTGCAGACGACGCTGCTGCTCATGCTCGCCGGGCTGACGGCCGGATGGATCGACGCCGTCGTCGGCGGGGGAGGGCTGGTGCAGCTGCCCGCCCTCGTGCTCGGCTTCCCGCACGCGGCGCCGGTGCAGATCCTCGCGACGAACAAGCTCGGCTCGATCTGCGGCACGTCGGCCAGCTCGCTGACCTACTACCGCCGGGTGCGCCCCGACCTGCGCACCGCCATCCCCATGGCGGCGGTCGCGTTCGTGGGCGCGCTCGGTGGGGCGCTGGTCGGCTCGCACATCCCCAAGAGCGCGTTCAACCCGATCATCCTGGTGGTGCTCATCGCCGTGGGTGGCTACACGCTGTTCAAGCCGGCCCTGGGCACGTTCACCGACCTGCGCTTCGCCGGGCACCACCACGTCCTCGCCGCCACCGGCGCCGGCCTGGTGATCGGCTTCTACGACGGCGCCCTCGGCCCCGGCACCGGCTCGTTCTTCGTGTTCGCGCTCGTCGGCCTGCTCGGCTACGCCTTCCTCCAGGCCAGCGCCAAGGCCCGGATGGCCAACTGGGCGACCAACGTGGCCGCCCTGGCCGTCTTCATCCCGCAGGGCGCCGTGATGTGGCGGATTGGCCTGCTCATGGGCGGCTGCAACCTGATGGGGGCGTATCTCGGCGCCCGCACCGCCGTGGCCCGGGGCGCCGGCTTCGTCCGGGTCGTCTTCGTCCTCGTGGTCGGGGCGTTCATCGTCCGGATCGGCGGCTCGGTCCTGGGGTTCTGGAGCTGACCGCGGCTGCTCTGATCCGGGTCTGAGAGGACTCACAGTCGGGAGCACGGCTGGTTCACAGCGGACACCCAGCAAGCGACCCGACCGTGGTCGACGTGAGCATGCCGACCCAGACCTCCGCGCACCCCGGCCCCGCCGCCGTGGCCCCTCCGCACGCGGCACCCGCCGTCCGCCGGCAGCGGCCCATCCCGCGCTGGTGGCGCGACCTGGCCGGCGCCCTCACCTGGCTGAGCGCCCTGTGGGTCGTGGCCCTGTGGGTCGGCGGCGGCGGGCTGCAGGACCTGACCTCGCTCGGGTCGGGACTGACCAGCCTGGGCCGGGTCACCGGCCTGGTCGCCTCCGACCTGCTGCTCATCCAGGTGCTGCTCATGGCCCGGATCCCCGCAGTGGAGCGCAGCTACGGCCAGGACGAGCTGGCCCGCCGGCACCGGCTCGTCGGGTTCACCTCGTTCAACCTCATGCTCGCCCACATCGTCCTGATCACCCTGGGCTACGCCGCGAGCTCGCCGGCCGGCCTGTGGGGCACGGTCGTCGACTTCGTCGTGAACTACCCCGGCATGCTGCTCGCCGTCGCCGGCACGGTGGCCCTCATCGCCGTCGTCGTCACCTCGGTCAAGGCCGCCCGCCGCCGGCTGCGCTACGAGTCCTGGCACCTGATCCACCTCTACGCCTACCTCGGTGCCGGCCTCGCGCTGCCGCACCAGCTGTGGACCGGCAAGGAGTTCCTCAGCTCGCCGGTGTCCACCGTCTTCTGGTGGGGCCTGTATGCCGCGGCCGCCGGCTCGGTGCTGCTCTACCGCGTGGGCCTGCCGGTCTACCGGACCTGGCGGCACCGCCTCGTCGTCACCGAGGTCCGCCCCGAGAGCGACTCGGTGACCACCGTGGTCGTCGGCGGGCGGGACCTGGACCGGCTCGACGCGCGCGCCGGGCAGTACTTCCAGTGGCGGTTCCTGTCCGGCCCCGGCGCCGGGCGGGCCCACCCGTACTCGCTGTCCGCCGCCCCCGACGGCAAGACCCTGCGGTTCACCGCCGCCCACCTCGGCGACGACTCCGCCTCCCTGGCCCGCCTCAAGCCGGGCACCCGCGTCATGGTCGAGGGCCCCTACGGCCGGCTCCACGCCGGCGTCCGCACCCGCCGCAAGGTCCTGCTGATGGCCTCCGGGATCGGTGTCACCCCGATGCGGGCCCTGCTGGAGGAGCTGGACCAGCGCCCCGGCGACGTCACGCTGATCTACCGGGTCCGCCACGACGAGAGCGCCATCCTGCGCCAGGAGCTGGTCGACCTGGCCAGTGCTCGCGGCGCCCGACTCTTCTTCGTCCCCGGCGGTCGCCGCCGCGACGTCGACAGCTGGCTGCCGGAGTCCGCCGCCGACATCGACGACGTGTCCGCCCTGCGGCACCTCGTGCCGGACGTGGCCGACCACGACGTCTACCTCTGCGGCAGCGGGGGCTGGATGACCGCGGCCGGCAAGGCCTGCCGCGACGCCGGCGTCCCCCCGCGCCACGTGCACCTCGAGCGCTTCAGCTACTGACCCCCGGACCGGGCCCGCCGCCCCGACCCGCCAGCCACACGGCATACGAAGGAAGACCTCAGATGCGACGCATCGTCACCGCCCTCCTGTCGACCATCACGATCCTGGTCCTGCTGTTCAGCTACCGCACCAGCACCAACAGCGGCGGGACGGCGGTGGCCGCCGTGGCCTCCGCCGCGCTGCCGAAGACCACGACCGCCACCACCCCGACGCCCAGCCCGACGACGACCTCCGGCACCGGTGGCGGGGACGACAGCGGCAGCAGCGACGACGGGGGCGGCACCGTGACGGCGCCCACGCCCACGCCCTCCACCACGACGACCGCGCCGAAGTCCGGCAGCAGCACGTCGGGCACCTTCACCGGTGACGCCGTGATGACCCAGTGGGGCGTCGTGCAGGTCCAGATCACCGTCAGCAACGGCAAGATCACCGCGGCGACGCCCGTCCACTACCCGAACGGCAACGGGCGTGACATGGAGATCAACAGCTACGCTCTCCCCGTGCTCAACCAGGAGGTCATCTCCGCCCAGAGCGCCAACATCGACATGGTGTCCGGCGCGACGGTGACGAGCGGCGGCTACCTGCAGTCGCTGCAGTCGGCGATCGACCAGGCCCACCTGTGACAGCAGTCGTCCCCGACCAGCGCGCGTGGGTGCGCCAGATCATGGGTATGCCGGTGAGCCTGCACCTGCGCGGCCCTCACCTGCACTCCGCCCAGGTCGAGGACGTCGTGGAGGGCGCGTTCGCCGAGCTGCGCCGGGCCGACACCCTCTTCAGCACGTGGCAGCGCGGCAGCGAGGTGCGCCGGATCCGGCGGGGCGAGCTGGCCCTGGAGGACGCCGACCCCCTGGTGCGTGAGGTCGCGGCGTGGTGCCAGGTGGCCCAGGAGCGCACCCGGGGCGCGTTCACCTGCGAGCTGCCCGACGAGGACGGCACGTTGCGGTGGGACCCGACCGGCCTGGTCAAGGGGTGGGCCGTCGAGCGTGCGGCCAGGGCCCTGGCCGCCCTGGAGGACCACGCGCACAGTGTCAACGCCGGCGGCGACATCGCCATCGGCGGGGTGGACGGCTCGGCCGACGGCCCGCCCCGCCCGTGGCGGATCGGCATCGAGGACCCGCGGGACCGCTCGCGGATCGCCGAGGTCGTCGAGATCACCAAGGGCGGGGTCGCCACGTCCGGGACCGCGGCGCGCGGCGCCCACCTCTACGACCCGGCCGGGGGCGAGTGGGTCCGAAGGGCCGGGTCGGTGACCGTCGTCGGCCCGTCGCTGCTGTGGGCCGACGTGTGGGCGACGGCGCTCTTCGTCGGGCCGCACGCCCTGCTCGAGGAGTTCCCCCGGCTGGAGCCGGAATACCGCACGATCGTGCTCTGAGCGCCCCTCCCGGGCCGCGGGTCAGCGGGCCTGCGTGAGCCACCACGCGGCATACGGCGGCAGCCAGAGGTTGCCGTCCTGCTCCGCGCGGACCCGGCGGTCGGTGATCGCGTCCACCGGCTCGTCGATGCCGTGGTCGGCGAGCCACGCAGCCGGCCACGCACGCCAGGTGTCGGTGACGTTGTAGAGCCCCACGAGGCTGCCGACCGGGTGCCGCCGCAGCGTGCCGAGCACCCCGGGGTCGGCCACCGGCAGCACCTCCGTGGGCACCGAGGCGTGCAGGTGCGGCAGCCCCGCGCGGGCCGCGGCCAGGTGGGCGAAGGACTCGAAGACCGCCCCCGCGACCGTGGCCGGGTCGTGCCGGGCATGGGCGAGCTGCCGGTCCAGCCGGGGCCGGTGCGCCCACCGGTTGTCGTCCGCGTGGCCGGGCTCGCCCGCCCAGCCCGGGTCGTTGGGCTGGCCGAGCTCGTCGCCGCTCCAGATCACCGGGACCCCGCCCCAGCCCATGACGATGGCGTGGGCCAGCCGGACCCGGGCCAGGGCCTCGCGCACGGCGGCGGTGTCCGGCGCCGGCTCCGCAGGGTCGTGGCGAGCGGGCCCGCTGGGGGCGTGTGACCCGGCCAGCGCCGACTCCAGGCCGGCGAGGCTGGCCGTCGTGCCGCTGATCCGGCGGTCGCCGGTGGCGGGGTTCTCCTGGAAGACCAGCCCCCGTGCGGGGGAGCCCCAGAAGTCGCCGGAGTACCAGTCGGACAGGAAGGCCCGGTGCGCGGCCCCGCCGAGCCCGACGGCCGCGGCGTCGCGGTCGTCGATGGCCCAGCCGATGTCGTCGTGGCAGCGCACGTAGGTGATCCACGCCGACGTGGAGGGGGCCGGCGGCAGGGAGCCGAGCGCGTGCGCGGCCAGGCGCACGTCCCGGCTGGCTAGCATCGACCAGACCTGCACCATGAGGGCGTTGTGGTAGGCGAGGTCGCTCACCTTGCCGTGGTGCTCGCCCTGCCCGAGGTACTGCATGAGGTCGCGCGGGCCGACGATCGCCTCGGCCTTGAACACCGTTGCGGGACAAGCGATCCGCATCACGGCGCGCAGCGCCTGGGTCAGGCAGTGGACCTCCGGCTGGTTCTGGCAGGTGGTGCCGAGGCGCTTCCACAGGAAGGCGATGGCGTCCAGGCGCAGGACCTCCACGCCGAGGTTGGCGAGGAAGAGCATGATGTCGGCGAACTCGGCCAGGACGTCGGGGTTGGCCCAGTTGAGGTCCCACTGCCACTCGTTGAAGGTGGTCCACACCCAGCCGTGCAGGTCCTCGTCCCAGGTGAAGTTGCCCGGGGCGAAGTCGGGGAACACCTCCGGCAGGGTCCTCTCGAAGGCGTCGGGCCGGTTGCGGTCGGGGAAGACATGGAAGTAGGCCCGGTGCTGCTCGCTGCCGGCGCGGGCCTTGACCGCCCACTCGTGCTCGCGCGCCACGTGGTTGAGCACGAGGTCCAGCACCAGGCTGATCCCGGAGCGGCGCAGCGACGAGGCGAGCTCGCGCAGGTCCTCGGTCGTACCCAGGTCCGGGCGGACCGTGCGGTAGTCGGCCACGGCGTAGCCGCCGTCGTTGTCGCCGTCGCGGGGCAGCAGCAGCGGCATGAGGTGCAGGTAGGTGACCCCGAGCTCCTCGAGGTAGGGGATCCGCTTGCGCACCCCGTCGAGGTCACCGGCGAAGCGCTCGGCGTAGGCGGCGTAGCCGAGCATCGTCTCGGACTGGAACCAGTCCGGCTGCAGGGTGCGCTCGAGGTCGAGGCGGTGCAGCTCGGGGTCGCGCTCGCGGTAGGCCCGGGCCGCCATGGCCACCAGCCGTCGGGCCAGCTCCTCGGTGGCGGCGGGGGAGTGGACCCCGCGCAGGCCGTGCCACAGGTCGGCCCACCAGCGGTCCAGCCGCACCCGGAAGAGCTCGAGCCGGTCGTCCGGCAGGTCGCCGAGGGTGGTCGCGGCGATGCTGTGGACGCTCTCGGGGGCACGCGTCATGCCCCATGGTCCCGCGCAGGGGCCGCTTCGGCACGTCGGTCCCGTCAGCCGGCGCGCAGCGCCTCGCGCAGGGCTGCCGGGTCGGTCACCGGGGCGTCGCAGACGAACCCGCGGCACACGTACGCCGCCGGTGCCCCCGCGACCAGCGGCCGGTCCGCCAGCAGCGGTATGCCGGGTGCGTCCGGCGCGCCCGCGGCGAGGACGAGGCCGGGGGAGGGGGCGCGACGGGCCACCGCCAGCAGCGCGTCCGCGGCCTCGCCCTCGCCGACGACGGCGACCTGCAGCGGACCGGCGACGGCGGCCTCGGCGGCCGCGAGCGTCCACCCGGCGAAGCGGGGGTCGCGCGCGGCCAGCGCCCCGGCGGCGGCGATGGCGGCGTCGGCCGCGGCCCGGTGCCGCTCCGAGCCGGTCAGGGCGGCGAAGGTGAGCAGGGCGTGCGCCAGGGCCGACTGCCCGCACGGTTCGGCGTTGTCGGCGTCGGCGCGCGGCCGGGTGAACAGCTGCTCGGCGTCGTCGGCGGTGTCGTAGAAGCCGCCGCGGCCGTCGGCGAAGCGCTCCAGCGCCACCTCGAGCAGGTCGCCGGCCACGGTCAGCCACTCCGGGTCGCCGGTGACCTGGTGCAGCGCGAGCAGGCCCTCGGCGAGGTCGCCGTGGTCGTCGGCCACCCCGGCCGCGTCGCCGACCCGCCCGTCCCGGGAGGTGCGCCGCAGCCGGCCGTCGACCAGGTGGGTGTCGACGACGAACCGCGCGCAGCGCTGCGCCGCCTCGAGCAGTGCCGGGTCGTCCAGCAGGGCGCCGGCCTCGGCCAGGGCGGCGATGGCCAGGCCGTTCCACGCCGTGACCACCTTGTCGTCGCGGGCGGGCTGGGGGCGGGCATCACGCGCGGCCAGGAGGCGGCCACGCACCGGCTCCCACCACGTCGGGTCGTCGGGGTCCCGGAGCAGCTGCAGCGTGGACATCCCGTGCTCGAACGTGCCCGTGGGCGTCACGCGCAGCAGCGCAGCGGCCCGGGCCCCGTCCTCCTCGCCGAGGACCTCGACCAGCTGGGCCGGGGTCCAGGCGTAGGTCAGCCCCTCGACCCCGTCGGTGTCCGCGTCCAGCGCGGCGGCGAACCCGCCCTCGGCGGTGCGCAGGTCACGCAGCAGGAACCCCGCGGTCGAGCGTGAGACCCGTTCGGCCAGAGGCGAACCCGTCGCGCGCCACAGGTGGAGGTACACCCGCAGGAGCTGGGCGTTGTCGTAGAGCATCTTCTCGAAGTGCGGCACCACCCAGGCCGCGTCCACGGCATACCGGGCGAACCCGCCCGCGAGCTGGTCGTGGATCCCGCCTCGGGCCATGGCCTCGCACGTGCGCGACACCAGCTCCAGCGCGCGCTCCGAACCGGTGCGGGCGTGGTGGCGCAGCAGGGCCTGGAGCACCATCGACGGCGGGAACTTCGGCGCCCGGCCGAACCCGCCGTGCTGGTGGTCGAACGCCTGCGCCAGCTGCTCCTCGGCCCGGTCGAGGGCGTCGGCCCCCAGAGGCGCGGGGACCGCTGGCCCGACGGCCTCGCGCAGGGCCCCGGCGATCCGGCCCCCGGCGGCGAGGACCTCGTCGCGGCGGGTGACCCAGGCGTCCTGGACGGCGTGCAGCAGCTGGAGGAACCCGGCCCGGGGGAAGTAGGTGCCGGTGTAGAACGGCTCCCCGGCCGGCGTGAGCAGGGCGGTCATCGGCCAGCCCCCGTGCCCGTTCATCGCCGTCGTGGCCGCCATGTAGACCGCGTCGACGTCCGGCCGCTCCTCGCGGTCGACCTTGACCGCGACGAACCCGGCGTTGAGCACCTCGGCGACCTCGTCGTCCTCGAAGGACTGGTGCGCCATGACGTGGCACCAGTGGCACGCGGCGTAGCCGACGCTGAGCAGCACCGGCACGTCCCGCCGTCGCGCCTCGGCGAACGCCTCCTCACCCCACGGCCACCAGTCGACCGGGTTGTCGGCGTGCTGGAGCAGGTAGGGGCTGGTTGCCGTTGCGAGTCGGTTCACCACAGCCCCAACGTATGCCGTGTGGTCGCCGCTGTCCGCACCCGCTGCCGCGCGTGCGCGTCGACGAGGTCCTCGGGCCTCAGCCGGCTTCGGCTGGAGCCCGTTGCCGGACACGGCTCGCCGGATGGCTTCCTCGTGGCCCAGGACGGCCAGGACCGCAGGAGCCGGCGGCCGGAACGTGTCCCGTCTCGAGCGGTTATGAGGCGGTGACCGGTCCGACGCTCAGGTCGCAGGCGGGCAGGCGGCTGGGTTGCCGGAGGGGCGCTGTCTGGCCCGGCGGATACACCTGCACGGACGCTGTGCGCCAGGTCGGCGAGCAGCCGGTCCCCGGGATCGTGGCGTCCACGGTGCGGACGACGAACTGGCCATGCCCACCGGCCCGGACTGCGACCGTCCGGTACGGCGCGCCGGTACGGGTCGCCGGGTGCTGGATGACCGCGCCATCCGCGAACAGCAAGGCGAACCCTGGGTACCCCGTGAGCCCGCAGGTGCCAGGGCCACGGTTGCCCAGGTAGTACGTGGCGTACCAGCTGCCGGCGGTGCCCTCCACGCGGTGCTGGGTCAGGACCAGTTGCTGGGTGCGGCAGGCGGGGAGGACCCCGATGCCCGTGCCCGCCGGGGACGACCTCGTGCTCGGCGTCGCAGATCGGGGGGACGACGTCGTGGAAGACGTGGGCGAGGAGGCCGCCGGCCTCGGAGTGGTGGCGGTGCCCAGCGTGCTGCTCGCTGCCGCAGGGGCGGGGGTTGCCGGCGCGGCCGCACACCCTGCCAGCACCAGCCCGCAGGCCCCGCCCGCCAGGAGCTTCGAGAGGACCATGATGCGCTCCTTGTCCCGGCTCCAGCCGGCGTCCGTTCCGGCGGCGAATCGCCGCACACCCTTGAGACGCCGCTGGGCCGGTCCCGGTTGGTGTGGCGGCCTCAGGCGCCGGCGCCTTCCAGCACGTCGACGCCGCGGTGCGGCTGGACAAGGCCGTCGAACAGCGCGATCCACCCGTCCGCGTTCCGCGCCCGCAGCGGGATGATCGCCTGGTAGGCGTCCGAGGCGTACCACGCGGCTGCCCCGTCGGCCTCGGGGAACTCGATGACGATCAGGCCGCCGGGCCAGGTGCCCTCCTTCTCCTGGGCCCGGGCCCCGTGGATGAGGAACCGGCCGTCGAACGGGGCCAGGGTCTCGTCGATCCGGCGCAGGTACTCCACCACCTCGTCGTTGAGGTCGACCCGGGTCAGGATCCCGACCGCGTAGCTGGGCGTCGACATGGCCCTCACACCCCCGCAGGGACCCGGTCGAGGAAGCCGAGCACCCGCTCGACCCGGCCGTCCTGGTCGACCTCCAGCACGTCGAACCCGATGACCAGCGGCTCCTCGCCTGCGGGCCCGAGACCCCACCGGAACCGGGCCAGTCGGTGGTGGGCGTCGACGTCGCCGACCAGCGCGAAGGCCATCCCCGCGAACTGCTGCTGGACGGCGCCGATGGTGGCGGCGATCTGCTCGGGCCCCTGGGCGTCGGCGATCGGGTCGACGTAGCGTCCCGTCGGGGCCCACAGGCGCTCGACCGCGGCCTGGCGAGCGGCCGCGTCCGCTTCGTTCCACGTCCCGATGTAGTCCTGGACCAGCTGGGTGAAGTCGGTCATCGTCCTGTCCCTCCGTCGCTCCGGCGCGGTCCGCCGGGTCTCGGGGACGATCCTCGATGCGGGGCCGTCAGGCGTCGATTACCCGAAAGGTAATGGCACGGCGGCAGCACCGTTCGATGGAATGCGTTCATGACGATCGCCCAGGCACCGCACCCGACCGTCGGGCACCTCCTCCGGAGCTGGCGGCAACGACGCCGGCTGACCCAGCTCGACCTGGCCAGCAGCTCCCAGGTCTCCACGAAGCACCTCAGCTTCGTGGAGACCGGCCGCGCCAGGCCGACCCGGGAGATGATCCTGCACCTGTGCGAGAGCCTCGACGTCCCGCTGCGCCACCGCAACGAGCTGCTCCTCGCCGGCGGCTTCGCGCCGGCCTTCCCGGAGCACGGGCTGACCGACGCGCCGATGTCGGCCATCAGCGACGCGGTCAACCGGATCCTCGACGCCCACGACCCGTACCCCGCGGTCGTGGTCGACCGTCACTGGGAGCTGGTCGCCGCCAACCAGGCGGCAGGCCTCCTGATGGAGGGGTCGGCCGGGTACCTCCTGGAGCCACCGGCGAACGTCCTGCGGCTCAGCCTGCATCCCGACGGTCTGGCACCCCGGATCGTCAACCTCCGCGCGTGGCGCGCCCACCTGCTCGGGCGGCTCGAACGCCAGGCCCTCGCCACCGGCGACCCCGTCCTGGCCGCGCTGCTGGAGGAGCTCCGCGGCCTCCCCGGGGGCGACGGCGGCAGCCGGCACCACGACGCGCTGGTGGTCCCGATGCGCTGCCTCGTGCGCGGCCACGAGATCTCGATGTTCAGCACCACCACGGTCTTCGGCACGCCGCTGGACGTGACGGTCTCCGAGCTGGCCATCGAGACCTTCTACCCCACCGACGCCCGGTCGGCAGCGGCACTGCGCGCGCTCCGGGAGCCGCCGGCCTGAGCCGGCCTGCGCCGGCGATGAACCCGGCCGGCCCCCGGACCGTGGTCTTCCCCAGGGGATGACGCGAACGGAGGCGGGCGATGGGACACCTGGGCAGGATCGGTGCGTTGACCGCGGTGGCAGCCGCCGCGGCGCTGGCGCTCCCGGCGTGCAGCTCGACGAGCAGCGGCGGCGGAGCCGCGACGAGCTCGGCCGGGGCCACCAGCGCGGCCGGGGCCACGAGCTCGGCCGCCGCGAAGGGCACACCGGTTGACGTCGTCGAGAAGGAGTTCTCGATCACCCTCACGCCGACCGCCCTGCACCCGGGCACCGTCAGCTTCACGGTCCACAACGAGGGCACGTTCCCGCACAACCTCAACGTCAGCGGACCGGGCGTGACGCAGCAGGCGTCGCCGACCCTGTCGCCCGGCCAGACGGCCGTCCTGACGGTGACCCTGCAGCCGGGCTCCTACGAGCTGTGGTGCTCGGTCGACAGCCACAAGGACCGTGGCATGGACCAGACCGTGAAGGTCGGGTGAGCCCCGTGCCCAGCCAGGCCGGCTACGGCACAGGGAAGCCCGCGACCGCGCGCCCGGGGGAGGACCCGCGCCACCGGGGTGGGGCCATGACCGCCTGGCGGCTGTCGTTGCGGCTCCTGGCCGCCGCCGGCCTGGCCGTCGACGCGGTCGTCCACTGGGGCCTGGCCGCCCAGTTCGACCCGGTCGTGGGCCGCGGCAGCCTGGGCGTCAGCGAGGGCGCGCTGTTCCGGCTGGAGGCCGCCGTGGCGCTCGCCGCCGCAGTGCTGGTCCTGCTGGTCCGGCACTGGGTGGCCGCCCTCGTCGCGCTGCTGGTCGCCGCCGCCGGGGTCGGGGCGGTGCTGCTCTACAACTTCGTCGATGTGGGGGCGTTCGGCCCGGTGCCGGACATGTTCGACCCCACCTGGTACCCCGAGAAGACGCTGAGCCTCATCGGGGAGGCGGTCGCGGCGGTCGCCGCGGCGGCCCTGCTGCTGGTTGCCTGGCGCGATCGCCGGCCGCGGTGAGCCCGTGCCGGCGCCGCAGGAGGTATGCCGTGTGGCCGTCGTCGCGGCCACGGCACCCGCCGTGGCCGGAAGCCGGTCCGTAGACGACTTCACGCCACGGTGCAAGACTGGAATCGGCAACAACAAGGAGCGGGGAGACAGACCCCGCCCGACGACGTGGCCAAGCTGCCCGGCCGGGGAGCGAAGCGTGGACAGGGGGCGTCACGCGACCGGGGGCCTGTCCATCCGCACGGGGGTCTGCCGCCCGCAAGGGCGCCGGCGCCGACCAGGCGCCCGGCAGGACCACGCACCGGCAGACCGCCGGTCGATGTGCAGAAGGAGTCGCTCCCGATGTCAGACAGTCGAGTCTCCACACCCACCACGGGCATGAGCACGGCCCAGCCCATGGCACCTGCCGCCGCCCCGGTGGCAGAGGCCGTCATCGCCGACCCGGCGCCCCTGGGGCTGGCCGGCTTCGCGATGACGACGATGGTCCTCAGCACGGTCAACGCAGGGCTGCTGGGCGGGGCCCTGGCCCCGACCGTCCTTGCACTGGCGCTGTTCTACGGCGGCGGCACGCAGTTCCTCGCCGGGATGTGGGAGTTCCGCCGGGGCAACACCTTCGGCGCGGTGGCGTTCAGCTCCTTCGGCGCCTTCTGGCTGTCCTACTGGTTCCTGGCCACGTTCATCCTCAGCGCCCGGGTGATCCCGGTCGGTGACGTCCACCAGGCGGTGGGCGTCTACCTGCTCGGCTGGACCATCTTCACGGCCTACATGACGGTCGGCGCCCTGCGCGTGAGCGGAGCCGTCACCGGTGTCTTCGTCCTGTTGACGTTGACGTTCCTCTTCCTCACCCTCGGCGCGTTCGGCAGCGTCGTCCCGGCCACCTCGTCGATGACCAAGGTCGGCGGCTGGCTCGGCCTCGCCACGGCCCTGGTCGCCTGGTACACCTCCTTCGCCGGCGTCACGAACGCGACCTGGAAGCGCACCGTGCTGCCCACCTGGCCGATGGCGCCCCTCTCACGCTGACCAACCCTGACCCGCGGGGACCGGCTGCCGGCTCGCAGGGGGCCGGCGGCCGGGTCCGCACACCCTGGAGGTGGTCGCCGTGGGCGACGAGACCGAGCTGTCCGCACTGCTGACCGAGACCCGGCGCTTCCCTCCCTCGCCGGAGTTCAGCGCCCAGGCCAACGCCCGGCCGGAGGTCTACGACAGGGCGGCGCAGGACCGGCTGGCGTTCTGGGAGGCCGAGGCCCGGCGCCTGGAGTGGGAGCGTCCCTGGGACCAGGTCCTGGACTGGAGCGGGGCGCCGTTCGCGAAGTGGTTCGTGGGCGGCCGGCTCAACGTGGCCGTGAACTGCGTGGACCGGCATGTCCGGGCCGGCAACGGCGCACGGGTCGCCTACCACTGGGTCGGTGAGCCCGAGGGCGACACCCGCGACGTCACCTACGCCCAGCTGCAGGACATGGTGTGCCGGGCGGCCAACGCCTTGACCGAGCTGGGCGTGCGCTCCGGGGACCGCGTCGCCATCTACATGCCGATGCTGCCCGAGACGGTGGTGGCGATGCTGGCCTGCGCCCGGCTCGGCGCGCCGCACACCGTGGTCTTCGGCGGGTTCTCCGCCGAGGCGCTGCGCAACCGGATCATCGACTGCGACGCCCGGGTGGTCATCACCGCCGACGGCGGCTACCGGCGCGGCGCCGCCAGCGCACTCAAGCCGGCCGTCGACGAAGCCGTGGCCCACCTGCCCGACGTGCGCACGGTCCTGGTGGTGCGGCGTACCGGACAGGCCGTGGCGTGGACGCCGGGGCGCGACGTGTGGTGGCACGAGGTGGTCGACCCGCAGAGCCCCGTGCACGAGGCCGTGGCCCACGACAGCGAGCACCCGCTCTACGTCATGTACACCTCCGGCACGACCGCCAAGCCCAAGGGCATCCTGCACACCACCGGCGGCTACCTCACCCACGTCGCCGCGACGCACCGGCTCATCTTCGACATCAAGCCGGAGCAGGACGTGTTCTGGACCGCGGCCGACATCGGCTGGGTCACCGGGCACAGCTACATCGTCTACGGCCCGCTGGCCAACGGCACGACGTCGGTGCTCTACGAGGGAACCCCCGACGCCGGCGGCCGCGACCGGTGGTGGCGCATCGTCGAGGACCACCGGGTCACCGTCCTCTACACCGCGCCGACGACGATCCGCACCTTCATGAAGTGGGGCGAGGAGCTGCCGGACAAGCACGACCTGACCTCGCTGCGGCTGCTGGGCTCGGTCGGCGAGCCGATCAACCCCGAGGCCTGGATCTGGTACCGCACCCACATCGGCGGCGGACGCTGCCCGGTCGTGGACACGTGGTGGCAGACCGAGACCGGCGGCATCATGATCACCCCGCTGCCGGGCATCACCTCCACCAAGCCCGGCGCGGCGATGACGCCGTTCCCCGGGGTCGGCGCCGACGTGGTGGACAACAACGGCGACCCCGTCCCCAACGGTGGCGGCGGCTACCTGGTGCTGACCGAGCCGTGGCCCGGGATGCTGCGCGGCATCTGGGGCGACGAGCAGCGCTACCGGGACACCTACTGGTCCCGGTTCGAGGGGCGGTACTTCGCCGGCGACGGCGCCAAGCGGGACGAGGACGGGGACCTCTGGCTGCTCGGCCGGGTCGACGACGTCATGAACATCTCGGGGCACCGCATCTCCACGACCGAGGTCGAGTCGGCGCTGGTCTCGCACCCGGCCGTGGCCGAGGCCGCGGTCGTCGGGGCCTCGGACCCCACCACCGGGCAGGGGATCGTGGCGTTCGTGACCGTCCGTGGCCACGTCGCCGACGACCCCGACTCGGGGGAGAAGCTCATCGCCGAGCTGCGCGAGCACGTGGCGACCGAGATCGGCAAGATCGCGCGGCCGCGGCAGATCCTGCTGACCCCCGACCTGCCCAAGACGCGCTCCGGCAAGATCATGCGACGGCTGCTGCGCGACGTGGCCGAGCACCGCGAGCTCGGGGACGTCACGACCCTGGCCGACCCCACCGTGGTCAGCATGATCGACGAGCGGATGACGGCGGCGACACCGGCAGAGGAGGGGTGACCGGGGAGCCGCCGGCGGGGCTGGCGTGGTGCCCGGGAGTGGTGTGACGGTCGTGGCCCACGACCCGGGACGAAGGGCCTTGTGGCTGGGCTCAGGGCGGAGGTGCTCGTACACTCGGCGGGCATGAAGTGCCTGCTCAGCGCCCTGCCGGGCCCGTCCTCGCCGCGTCGTGCGGCGACCGCCCAGGGGTGACGCGCGTGCGCCGTCTGCTCCAGCGCGCCCGCCGCGCCTACCACCTGCGCTGTGCCCGCGAGGACGCGCGCCGGCACGGCCTCGCCGTGCCACTCGGGGTGTGGGTGTGCGAGTGCCGGCACGTCGCCCTGGACAAGCTCGCCTTCCTGGACCACCTGCTCGAGGTCCACGCCTGACCCGTATGCCGGGTGGCCGGGCCCGCGAGCCCGGCCACCCGGCATACCCGTGCCCCGCGGGCGCGCCTCGCCGTTCAGGAGCGGCGCGGGGCCGGCCACAGGGTCCGCGTGCTGTACACCGTGGCCAGGCGCCACAGGGCGAGGGACGCCAGGAGCAGGCCGACGTCGCGCAGGGCCACGTCGAGGTAGCCGTGCAGCAGCAGGAGGTTGCCGACGACCCCCAGCAACCACAGGCTGACGACCGGTGCGCCGATGCGGGGTGCGACGGCCACGACGGCGCCCGCGACGACCTCGATGACCCCGACCACGGCCATCGTCTGGTGCACGGTGAACGGTGAGAGGTCCGCGACCGTGGGGGGACAGGTAGCGGTCCCAGTTCACCAGCAGGTGGAAGAACTTGTCCGCGCCGAAGACGATCGGGGCGACGGTGAAGGCGCTGCGCAGGATCAGGAAGGCCTGGCGTGCCGGATCGGCGCCACGACCCACGGAGGTCGCGGGAGCCGGGCCGGTCGCGGTGGACCGAAGGTGGTGGGTGTGGGTCATGGTGCGGACGATCCCTTCGCTGGTACCGGCTGCGGTGCCGGTCATGACCGTCACCGCAGGGCTGACCTGCTGTTCGCGTCGCCCGGTCACCGGGGTCTTACCGTCCCCTGCCCGGTGCCCAGGGACGGTAAGACGGCACCTCGTCCGCGACGCGAAGAAGACATGAGCAGCTACCTGACCCCGGACCCGGCCCCCTGCCTGCGACCCGGCCCACCCGCCGACGTGACGGCCTGGCGTCGGTGCCGGCTGCTGGAGGCCGGCTTCCCCGACGGGCTCGCCCGGGCGCTCGCCGCCACCCCCAGCGTCGACGTGCACTCCCTGCTGCAGCTGGTGGACCGGGGGTGTCCGCCCGAGCTCGCGGCGAGGATCCTCTCCCCGCTGGGCGGCGTCGCGGGGACGCCATGACGCCCACCGGCAGGGGGCCGGAGGCCACCCGTCCGATCAGCCTCGCCACGGGCGACCCGGAGGACTGGCCGGCGGCGCTCGCGCTGCCGGGGGCCGCGCAGGAGGACGCGCTGCGCCGGCTGCACGTGCTGATGGTCAAGGCGGCCCGGCACCAGGTCTGGCGGATGCGGGGCATGGTGCCCGGCGCCGACGCCCGTGCCCTCGAGGAGCTGGCCAACAGCGCCGCCGACGAGGCGCTCACCGTCCTGCTGGCCAAGCTCGACACCTTCGAGGGCCGGAGCAGGTTCACCACCTGGGCCTACAAGTTCGCCATCCTGCAGGCGGCCACCGAGATGCGCCGCCAGGCGTGGGCGCAGCGCGAGGTGAGCCTGGAGGACACCGAGCTCTGGTGCGACCCCGCCCCGGGCCCGGAGCAGCAGGCCGAGGCGGCCGACCTCGCCAGGGCGGTGGCCGCGGCCATGCGCCAGGCGCTGACGCCCTACCAGCGCCGGATCGCCGTGGCCCTGCTCGTGGACAACATCCCCATCGACGTCCTCGCCGACCGCCTGGGCACCACACGCGGTGCCCTCTACAAGGCGCTGCACGAGGCTCGCTCCCGGCTCCGGGCCCACCTGGCGGCCACCGGGCACCTGACCACCGCGACCACGCAGGGAGAGCCACGATGACCAACCCGCAGCGCCGGGAGCTCAGGCCGGACGCCGTCCGGAGCCTGACGCTCTCCACCGAGCCGTGGCTCTCCTGCGAGGACTGCTTCGAGCTCATGGACGCCTACGTCGAGACGCTCCTGGCGGACCCCCGGAGCGCAGGGATGCCCGAGATGGGAGTCCACCTCAGCGGCTGCAGCGCCTGCGCCGAGGAGGCCCGCTCGCTCCTGCTGCTCGTGGCCCACGAGGCCGGGCTCGACCCCGGGCCGGCCTCACGACGCCTCGGCTGAACGCCCGGGCCGGCGGCCCACCCGCGGTCAGGCCTCGGTGAGGGCGACGCCGATCAGCAGCGCGCCCAGAGCGCCGACCAGGCCCACCGCGCCCCAGATCCCGCGAGCGGCCGGACCGCGCGCGGTGGAGTGCAGCGCGGCGCCGAGTGCGGAGAGGGCGACCAGCACCAGCTTGACCACCAGCGCGGCCGGGTGCTTGACGTTGGTGTGCTCGGCGGCGACGTTCCACACGCCGGTGGCGACCAGGAGGGCGAACGTGGGCCAGGCCACCCGCGCATACGCCTGCGCGGCGACCGCGGTGGTGGCCGGCGCCGAGCGGCGCAGCGGGCCGACCAGCGCGGCCAGCACGATCTGGCCGCCGACCCACACCGTCGCGGCGAGCACGTGCAGGGTGAGCCGGAGGACATCAAGGTCAAAGGGCACCATCCCGCCATCAAACACGACCGCCCCGGGCACCAGGGCCCTGCGGTCGGTGTCCTTGGTCCCTGTCCGGCCCCCCACGGCCCGGCGTCCACTGAAGGGAACCGGACCAAACTGGAGGTGTCCCATGGTGAGCGCCGTCGCGGCAGACACTGCCGGAACCTACGTCCACTGGGGGTGGATCCAGATCTCCGTGGCCAACCTCGTGGTCATCGGGCTGATGCTCCTCATCTTCGCTGCCGCGGTCTTCCTTCCGCTCGGGCGTCACCCCGAGCGCTACGAGACCGAGGAACAGCAGTGACCACCGCTGACGGCAGGCTGGCCCGCGTCAGCGGCGAGTCCGGCCGTCCGAGCTGGACCGCCCGGCTGCGCGGCCGGATCTCGCGGACGGTGCCGCCCGGCCAGGCGCTGCCGGACCGTCAGCCGGCCTACGTGGCCTCGGCCATCTACGTCTTCGGCGTGCTGACCCTGGCGGCGTTCGTCGTCGTGCTCGTCACGGGAGGTGTGCTCGCCATCGGCGGCTCGGTCTGGTGGCACACCTCGGGACTGGGCCACTACGTGAACTCGACGCACCTGTGGAGCGTCGAGCTGTTCTTCGCGTTCATGGTGATCCACCTGTGGGGCAAGTTCTTCATGGCCGCGTGGCGCGGCAACCGGGCACTGACCTGGATGACCGGCGTGGTGTGCTTCCTGGGTTCGATCGGCACTGCGTTCACCGGCTACCTGGTCCAGAGCAACTTCGACTCGCAGTGGATCAGCACCCAGGCCAAGGACGGCCTCAACTCCGTCGGCATCGGCGCCTTCTTCAACGTGCTCAACCCCGGGCAGATGCTGCTCTGGCACGTGGTGCTGCTGCCGGTCGTCGTCGGCATCATCACCGTGCTGCACCTGGTCCTGGTCCGGCGCCACGGCGTCGTCGCCCCGATCGGTGAGGAGGAGTGAGGTCATGACCGCCATCGCGATGAAGCCGACCCGCCCCTACGACCTGGTCAAGGAGTTCGTCATCGCCCTCGCGGTGGTGGCGCTGCTGACGGTGGGCCTGGCCGCTGTCTTCTCCTCGCCCGACGAGAAGGCGATCACCCTGCAGAGCTGGGCCAAGTCGACGCCCAACGACGTCGTCGCCACCGCGGCGGCCGAGCTGGCCGGCACCTCCGGCAGCGCGACCTACGGCCCGCCGTACAACACCAACGCCGAAGGCCAGACCCTTGGCCCGCTCAAGCTCCAGAAGTGGGCCGGCGTGACCACGCCGGTGAACTCGGCCAACGACCTGGTCGTCACGCCGCTGTCCCAGCTGCAGGGCAGTCCGGTGCTGAGCCTGGCGCTCGCCCGGTGGCGCGGCGCCAGCGCCGAGCAGCAGACCAAGTGGGCCACGGCCTACTCCGACGCGCTGGCCAAGGCACCCGACGGCAACCCGGCCGCGGTCCCGCTCGGCGACTACGGGCCGGTGCCCGTGATGACCGCCATCTACCTGCAGCAGGCGCAGGCCGGAGGGCTCGACGGGTCCCTGGCCGAGCCGGGCTTCTACGGCGGCAACTCCACCAAGGCGCTGCTCCTGCTGGCCGACGGGACCTACCTGGAGGACCAGGCCCGCGCCCGCAACCTCGGCGGCGACCAGTGGGGGATGATGAACGAGACCGGCAACTACCCCGGCCAGCCGTGGCTGTGGCTCTACACCTTCTGGTACCAGGTGCCGCCGTTCTCCACCTCCGACAACGCCGACGCCCAGGTCTGGGCGCTGATGGCGATCTTGTCGCTGGCGCTGCTCCTGCTGCCGTTCATCCCGGGGCTGCGCTCGCTGCCGAAGTACCTCGGGGTCTACCGCCTGATCTGGCGTCGCCACTACCGGGCACACCCTCGTACCTGACCCGGGCAGTCCTCGCCCCGCGCTCACCGATCCGGCCGAAAACGCCGCGGCGGACGCGGGGCTCGCTGTACCTTCGGTGACGCAGCCGGACCCGATGGGGGAGCGCCGGCGCCCCTCACCCCAAGGACCGCCCCCGATGGCTCGCGCCCGCACCCGCGCCCTGTTCTCCGTCTCCGCGGCCGCCGCTGCAGTCACCGTGCTCTCGCTCGTCACCGCGCTGCCGGCCCAGGCGGCGACCTGGACCAGCACCGGCCTGCGCTGCACCGAGGTCGGCACGTGGCGCAGCGAGACGATCACGGGCACCAGCGGTCGGGACGTCATCTGCGGCCTCGGCGGCAACGACGTCATCAAGGGCCTCGGGGGCGACGACGTCATCGACGGCGGCTCCGGCAACGACGTGATCGACGGCGGCAACGGCAACGACACCGAGATCGGTGGCAGCGGCAACGACGCGGTCTCCGGTGGCGCCGGCAACGACTCGGTCCAGGGCGGCACCGGCGACGACACCGTCTCGGGCGGGACGGGCAACGACAGCGAGTCCGGTGGCAGCGGCAACGACGTGCTGACCGGCTCCTCCGGCACCGACGTGCTCAACGGCGGCGACGGCTCCGACGACCTCGACGGCGGTGCCGGGGCCGACCACGAGATCGGCGGCTCGGGCACCAACTGGTGCACCCTCGACCCGGCGGACACCACCCGCACCGGGTGCGTCTACGACGCGAAGAGGCCGTGGGCCACGCAGGTGCACCTGTCGGCGACCACCGTCGACGTCACGACGTCCGCCCGCACCCTCACCTACTGGCTCTGGGTCGGGGACGACACCGGCGCCACCCGCGTGCAGGTCGACGCCCAGGGCGGGAGCAACGGCCAGGTCAGCTTCCCCATGGGCTGGCCGACCCGGGTGTCCGGCACGGCCCGTGGCGGCTGGTGGCGGGGCACCGCCCGGGTGCCGCGCTGGCTCGAGCCGGCGACGGTCACCCTCAACGTCAACGTCGCCGACCGGGTCGGCCGGTGGGGCTACCACGAGTTCACCGATGCCCTCACGGTCCTCGACCGTGCCCCCGACCGGGGGACCCCCGTCGTGTCCGGGCCGATGTCGATCAGCCCGTCCAGCGTGAACGTGCTGACCAGGGCGCAGGTCGTCACCGCCCGGGTCCGCCTCGTCGACGACCGCTCCGGTGTGCAGGACCCCTACCTGTGCCCCGGTCACCCCAACGAGGACTCCTACCAGGCCGACGGCTGCCCCACGATGGAGCTCGTCTCGGGCACCGCCAGGGACGGCATCTGGCAGGCCAGGTACACCGTGCCCAGGGGCGGCTTCGGCGGGGAGTGGAACTTCGCCGTCTGGTTCGTCGATGCGGCACACCCCAATGACATGCAGTACTGGGAGGGCCCCGACTGGTTCTCCAGCGACGTCCTCGCGCAGCCGCAGGGCCTCGACCCGCGCTACCACCAGCTGCCGGGCAACAGCGGCCGGTTCACCGTGGTCGGCGTCGGCGACATCCACCCGCCCACGCTGACCACCGTCAGGTTCCAGCCCTCGGCGACGGTCGACTCCCTGGGGCACGACACGACCGTCGGGATCGACGTGACCGCCAAGGACACGGAGGGCATCACCGGGGTCACCCTCGGCCTGGGCTCCGACGTCGAGGACCTCATGGTGCCTTCGCAGTCGCTCGTGGCCCCCACCAGCGGGACGGCGAAGGCGGGGACGTGGCACTTCGAGGTGACGATCCCCCAGGGTTCCCCGGTGGGGCGCTACCCGGTCAGCGTCCTGCTCGAGGACGTCAGCCACCGCCGCTGGTTCATCGCCGACCAGCCGACCGAGGGACAGACCTCCGCGGTCCGCTTCACGGCCACGCAGACGCCGAACAGCGACCTCGGGGCGATCACCGTCGTGCCGCACACGAGCTGAGCCCGTCGGGCCCCCCGACCACGACGCAGGTATGCCGCGCTCCCGACCGGGGGCGCGGCATACCTGTTGTGCGGCAAGGGTTCTCAGGCGGACGCGAGCTCCCGCTCGCGGTCGGGGTCCGGGCCGCCACCGTGGTCGTCCGCGGCGGTCTCGTCGAACGGGACCAGGCCGCTGAGGACCTCCTCGGTGCGCCCCTTGTCGATCTCGCCGGTCCAGGTGCCGATGAGCACCGTGGCCACGGCGTTGCCGGCGAAGTTGGTCAGCGCCCGGGCCTCGGACATGAAGCGGTCGATGCCGACGATGATGCCGACGCCGTCGACCAGGTCGGGGCGGTGCGACTGCAGGCCGCCGGCCAGCGTGGCCAGGCCGGCGCCGGTGACCCCGGCGGCGCCCTTGGAGGCGATGACCATGAAGACCAGCAGCGAGACCTGCTCGCCGACCGACATCGGCTTGCCGAGTGCGTCGGCGACGAACAGCGAGGCCATGGTCAGGTAGATCGCGGTGCCGTCGAGGTTGAAGGAGTACCCGGTCGGCACGGTGATGCCGACGACCGGCCGGGAGATGCCCAGGTGCTCCATCTTGGCGATGAGGCGCGGCAGGGCCGTCTCGGAGGAGGACGTGGACAGGATCAGCAGGAACTCGCGGCCGAGGTAGCGCAGCAGCCGGAAGATCGACACCCCCGCCACGAGGCGCAGCAGGGTGCCGAGGACGACGAAGACGAAGATCGCGCAGGTGGCATAGAAACCGAACATCACCTGGGCCAGCGAGACCAGCGCCTTGACGCCGGTGGCGCCGACGAGGGCGGCCATGGCGCCGAACGCGCCGATCGGCGCGGCCCACATCACCATCGCCAGGACGCGGAAGACGACCTTCTGCAGGCTCTCGATCGCCGCCAGCGCCGGGGCGCCCTTGGCCCCGAGCGACTGGATCGCGAACCCGACCAGCAGCGCGACGAACAACGCCTGGAGCACCTGCCCCTCGGTGATCGAGGAGAAGAGCGTGGTCGGGATGATCCCGAGGAGGAAGTCGGTGGTGGTGCCGGCCTCGCCGCTGACCTGCTTCTGCCCGGCTGCGGCCAGCGCCTTGGTCAGGTGCAGCCCGGAGCCGGGGTGGATCAGGTTGCCGACGACCAGGCCGATCGCGAGGGCGATGGTGGACATCACGAGGAAGTAGCCGATGGCCAGGCCGCCGACCTTGCCGACCTGGGTGGCCTTCCGGATCGAGCCGACGCCCAGGACGATGGTGCAGAAGATGACCGGCGTGATCATCATCTTCACGAGGCTGACGAAGCCGGCGCCGATCGGCTTGAGCTGCACGGCGAAGTCCGGGGCGACGAGGCCGACGACGACGCCGAGGACGACGGCGACGATGACGGCGACGTAGAGCCAGTGGCTGCGGTCCCGCCGCCGGGCCACGGTCCCCGGCGGGGCCGGTGATGAGGTGCTGGACATGGTTCCTCCGGTGCTGGCCCCGGTATGCCGTGTGGTCGCCGGGGGTCGGGTGTGTCTGGGGTCGAGGGTGGGCCGTCCCGGTGGCTAGGGTCACCGTTGTGTTCATTGAGTTCGCTGCGTGCGCGCCGCACCGCGGACCGGCGCGGTCGTGCTGAACCCCCGGCGCTGGAGCCTGGCCGCGCAGATCTTCGCCGCCCAGGTCCTCGTCGCCGCGCTCGTCGTCGCCGGGGGCCTGGTCGGGGCCTACCTTCAGGCCAGCCGCGCCAGCGAGGACCAGGCGCGGGCCCGCGTGCTGGCCGTCGCCCACACCATCGCCGCGACCCCGGTCGTCGTGCAGGCGCTCGGGTCGGGCGACCCGAGCGCCGCCCTGCAGCCCCTGGCCGAGCGGGTGCGCCGGACGACCGACACCGACTTCGTCGTGGTGATGAGCCCGACCGGGCGGCGGTTCACCCACCCCGACCCGGCGCAGATCGGGCGGCAGTTCATCGGGCACATCGCCGCGGCCGCCGCCGGGCACGACCTGACCGAGACCTACACGGGGACGCTGGGGCCCTCCGAGCGCGCCGTGGTGCCCGTCCGCGCGGCCTCCGGCCCGGTGGTCGGGCTGGTCTCGGTCGGCATCCGGCAGACGGCGGTCAGTGCGGCGGTGGCCTCCCAGCTGCCGGTGCTGCTGGCGGCGGCGGTGGCGGCCGCCCTGCTCTTCGGGGCCGGCAGCGCCCTGGTCTCGCGGCAGCTGCGCCGGCGCACGGGCAACCTGCGCGCCGCGGAGCTGCAGGAGATGGTCGAGTACTACGACGCCGTGCTCCACGCCGTCCGCGAGGGGCTGCTGCTCATCGACGGCTCGGGCCGGGTGCGCCTTGCCAACGACGAGGCCCGCCGGCTGCTGGCGCTGCCCGGCGACGCCGTGGGCCACCCGGTCGGCCGGCTGGGCCTGGCACCCGGGCTGGCCGCGACGCTGGCCTCGGGGGAGCCGCGCGAGGACGAGCTGCACGTCACCGACGCCCGGGTGCTGGTGCTCAACCAGGCCCGGGCCCGGTGGCAGGGCCGCGACCTCGGCACCGTGACCACGCTGCGCGACCGCACCGACCTCGAGGCGCTGACCGGTGAGCTGGACTCCGCCCGGGGGCTGGCCGAGGCCCTGCGCTCGCAGGCGCACGAGTCGGCCAACCGGCTGCACACCGTGGTGTCCCTGATCGAGCTCGGGCGGCCCGGGGACGCGCTGGAGTTCGCCACCGGTGAGCTCGCCGTGGCCCAGCGGCTGACCGACGAGGTCGTCGCCTCGGTGCAGGAGCCGGCCCTCGCGGCGCTGCTGCTCGGCAAGGCCGCCCAGGCCAGCGAGCGGGGGATCGAGCTGTCCGTGGACGGTCCCGGGCTGCCCGAGGGGGTGGCTCCTTCGCGCGACCTGGTGACCATCGTCGGCAACTTGGTCGACAACGCCCTGGACGCCGTCGCGACCCAGGAGTCGGGGCGCACGGTGCGTGTGACAGTGGGGCTGGACGGGGAGTACGCCGTGCTGACCGTCAGCGACACCGGGCCGGGGCTGCCCGAGGGGGACCTGGAGCGGCTCTTCGCCCGCGGCTGGTCGACCAAGTCCGGTGACACCCCGGGCGGTCGGGGCCTCGGCCTGGCGCTGGTGCGGCAGTCGGTGCACCGGCTCGGCGGGACGCTGGAGGTCGGCGGCCCGCCGGGGGCGACCTTCGTGGTGCGCCTCCCCGTGGCCGGCGCCGCCGAGGGCGCGCCGGACGTCACCTCGGGGGCAGGGGCGTGACGGCGCCGCTGCGGGTCCTGGTGGTCGAGGACGAGCAGGTGGCCGCGGACGCCCACACCGCCTACGTCGGGCGGGTCGCCGGCTTCGAGGTCGCCGGCACGGCCCGGACCGGGCAGGCGGCGCTGCAGCTGCTGGCGGACCGCCCGGTCGATCTGGTGCTGCTGGACATGAACCTGCCCGACGTGCCCGGCCTGGACGTCGTCCGGGCCATGCGCGCCGCCGGTCACCGCGCGGACGTCATCGCCGTGACCTCCGCCCGGGACCTGCCGACGGTGCGCGCCGCCGTCTCGATGGGCGTGGTGCAGTACGTGCTCAAGCCCTTCGCGTTCGCGGCCCTGCGCGAGCGGCTCGAGCGCTACCGCGACTACCGCACCCAGCTCGACTCGGCGGTGGCCGTCTCGACGCAGCGTGACGTCGACCAGATGCTCGGCGGTCTGCGCTCTGGCGGTCAGGCGCACCTGCCCAAGGGCATCGCGGCGGACTCCCTGGCCGACGTGGCGAGGGTGCTGCGCGAGGCCGACGGGGGAGTGTCGGCCAGCGAGGTCGGCGAGCGGCTCGGGGTCTCCCGGGTCACCGCCCGGCGCTACCTCGAGCACCTCGCCGAGGGTGGTCTGGTGCTGCGCCGGTCCCGCTACGCCGGGCCGGGGCGCCCGGAGGTCGAGTACCGCTGGGGCGGCTAGCCCCAGGCGGGGCGGGAGAGCAGCTCGAAGCGCACGGTCTCGCCGGGGCGGGCCTGGGCCAGCCGGTCGCAGTCCCGTTCGCCGACCACGGCCACGACGGGGTAGCCCCCGGTCGTCGGGTGGTCGGCGAGGAACACCAGCGGCTGTCCCGAAGGCGGCACCTGCACCGCCCCGCGCACGACGCCCTCGCTGGGCAGCTCCTCCGGGCGGGAGCGCTCGAGCGCCGGCCCCGACAGCCGCACGCCGACCCGGTCGCTGTCCCCGGTGACCGTCCACGTCGCGGCGCCGAGCACCCGCGCCCCGCTCGGGCCGAACCAGTCGTCGCGCGGGCCCGGCACGGCGCGGACCAGGAGGCCGCCCGGCAGGCTGCTGTGGAACGCGGCCACGTCGGCGCTGCGCACAGCTCCCGGCGGCGCGCCGTCCTCGACGTGCAGGACCGTGCCGACCGCCAGCGGGGCCGGCCCGATGCCCGAGAGGGTGTCCCGGCTGGCGCTGCCGAAGACGCGCTCGGCGGCCAGCCCGCCGCGGACGGCGACGTAGCTGCGCAGGCCGGCGACCGGCATACCGAGGCGCAGCAGCGACCCCGAGGGGACGAAGGCCGGCGCCCCGAGGTCCATGGCCCGCTCGTCCACGTGCACCGGCAGCGGCGCCCCGGTGACCGCCACGGTGACGTCGGCCAGCGCGCGCAGCCACAGGCCCCCGGCGAGCACCTCCAGCGCGGCGTGGCCGTCGTCGTTGCCGAGGAGGCGGTTGGCGGCCCGCAGCGAGCCGCGGTCGGCGGCGCCGCTCGGGCTGACCCCGAGGTGGGCATGGCCGGGCCGGCCGAGGTCCTGCACGAGGGCCAGCGGCCCGACCCGCTCGACGGACAACGCGGCCACCCTCATGCGCGCTCCTCGGCGACGAAGCGCACCCGGGTGCCCGGGGCCAGCAGGGCGGGGGGCTCGCGGCCGGTGTCCCACATGGCCAGCGACGTGGTCCCGATCAGCTGCCAGCCGCCGGGGGAGGAGCGGGGGTAGATGCCGGTGTAGGGCCCGGCCAGCGCCACCGCGCCGGTCGGGATGCGCGGCCGCGGGTCGCTGCGGCGGGGCACGTCGAGGCCTCCGGCCTCTCCGGTCAGATAGCCGAATCCCGGTGCGAACCCACAGAACTCGACGGTCCACACCTGCCCGGTATGCCGGCTGACCACCTCCGCGGCAGTCATCCCGAGCGTCGTGGCCACCTCCGCGAGGTCCTCCCCGTCGTAGCGCACCGGCACCTCCACGGGGGGGCCCCCGGCGTCCAGGGCCCCGGCCCCGCGCAGGTCCAGGCCGCGGACGGCGCGCACCACGGCGGCCGGGTCGGCACCCGGTGCCAGGTGCAGCAGCACGGTGCGGGCGGCGGGCACGTGCTCGAGCACGCCGTCGACCGGGTGGTCGCGCAGTGCGGCGTCGAGCCGGCGGCGCTCGGCCCCGTCGGCGAGCTCGACGAGCACGCCCGTGTGTCCGCAGGGCAGGAAGCGCACGTCAGCCACCGACGAACGCGCGGATGCTGACCCCGGCGGCGTCGAGGGCCTCGCGCACGGCGCGGGCGATGCCCACTGCGCCGGGGGAGTCGCCGTGGACGCACACCGAGTCGACCTCGACCGCGACGACGCTGCCGTCCACGGCCTCGACCTGCCCGCTGCACACCATCCGGACCACGCGGGCGGCGACGGCTGCCGGGTCGTGGACGACGGCGCCCGGGGTGCGCCGCGACACCAGGGTGCCCTCGGCGGTGTAGGCCCGGTCGGCGAAGGCCTCGCGCACGACCGGCAGCCCGCGGGCGGTGGCGGCGGCGAGCAGGGCCGAGCCGGGCAGGCCGAGCACCGGCAGGTCGGGGGCGTAGGCGGCCACCGCGCGCACCACGGCCTCGGCCTGCTCCTCGTGGTGGACGACCGCGTTGTAGAGGGCGCCGTGCGGCTTGACGTAGCGGACTGTGGTCCCGTGGCTGCGGGCGATCCCGTCGAGGGCCCCGAGCTGGTAGAGCACGTCGGCGTAGAGGTCCTCCGGGGCCATGTCGATGAACCGCCGGCCGAAGCCGCCGAGGTCGGCGTAGCCCACCTGCGCGCCCACCGCCACGCCCCGCTCGGCGGCGAGGGAGCAGGTCGCGACCAGCGTCGCCGGGTCCCCGGCGTGGAAGCCGCAGGCGACGTTGGCCGACGTGACCAGGTGCAGCAGGGCGTCGTCGTCGCCGAGCTCCCACCGGCCGTAGGACTCGCCGACGTCGGCGTTGAGATCCACGCTCCTCTGGTCCACCATGGCGCCAGATTGTTCAACAACCCGTGCCGCTGTCAAGCGTGTCCCGAGGAGCAGCCCATGCCCGACTCAGCCGCCACGCGCGCCGCCGACCGGCTCCGCGCCGCCGTCCTCGAGGGCGAGCTGCGCCCTGGGGAGCGCCTGGACGAGTCCGGGCTGGCCGACCGGCTCCAGGTCAGCCGCAACACGCTGCGCGAGGCCTTCCGCCTGCTCGGCCACGAGCACGTCGTGGAGCACCGGCCCAACCGGGGCGTGTTCGTCCGGGCGCTGTCGCTGGAGGAGGCGCGCGAGCTCTACCAGACGCGCCGGCTGCTCGAGGTGGGCGCGCTCCGTGAGGCGGCGGTGGCCCTGGCTGACTCACCGGAGCGGGAGCCGGCGGACCGCCGGGCCTTCGAGGAGCGCTGGGCTGCCGTGCTGGCCCAGGTGCAGGAGGCCGCGGCGGAGGGCCTCGCGGCCGCCCGCGCCGGGGACTTCGAGGCGGTCGGCACCGCCAACGGGCGGTTCCACCTCGCCCTGGCGGCCCTGGCCGGCAACGCGGTGCTGGACCGGACGCTGCGCACGATCCTCACCGAGATGCGGCTGCTCTTCGTCGTCGTCTCCGACCCCCGTTCGGTGCACGAGCGCTACGTCGAGGCCAACCTGCGCATCGCCGGCCTCGTGGCCGCCGGCCAGGTCGTCCGCGCGGCGGTCGCGCTGGAGGAGTACCTGCTCGGCTCCGAGGCCCACCTGCTCGACCTCTATGCGGGGCATTTCTCCGGAACGTGAGAAATGTGCGGTTTCCCCCTTGTGGTGATTGTTGAACGACTTCTAGGGTGACGGGCCATCCAGGGGTGCCCGCACGGGCGCCCGCACGCCCCGAACCGAAACCCGAGGTGCTGCCCATGTGGGTGCTGCTCGCGGTAGCCGTCGTGATCGTCGGCTTCGCCCTGAGACTCAACGCGATGCTGGTGGTCACCGTCGCCGGCATCACCGCCGGGCTGATCTCCGGGATGTCCCCCATGAAGATCCTCGACACCTTCGGCGCCGGCTTCGCCGGGTCCCGCTCGGTGACCGTCTTCATCGTGGTCCTGCCGGTCATCGGCCTGATCGAGCGCTACGGCCTGCAGCACCAGGCCCGCCGGATGATCTCCCGCCTCGCCGGGATGACGGTCGGCCGGCTGCTGGCCGCCTACCTGCTGGTCCGTCAGGGGACCGCCGCCCTCGGCCTCATGGCGGTCGGCGGCCCGGCCCAGGCCGTGCGCCCGATCGTCGCCCCGATGTCGGAGGCGGCCGCCGAGCGCCGCCACGGCCCGCTCACCGAGCGGATGCGGGAGAAGATCCGCTCGTATGCCGCGTCCGCGGACACCGTGGGCCTGTTCTTCGGCGAGGACATCTTCGTCGCGGTCGGCTCGATCCTGCTCATCACCGGCTTCGTCGACACCACCTACCACCTCAAGCTCGACGCGTTGCAGGTCGCGCTCTGGGCGATCCCGACGGCGATCTGCGCGCTGCTGATCCACGGCAGCCGGATGCTCTGGCTGGACCGCAGCCTGGGCCGCTTGGCCGGGGCGGGGATCGACACGGGCGCCGACACCGACGCCGAGGCCGTGACGACGGGAGCGGGCCGATGATCAAGGTCGAGTGGTTCTACTGGCTGTGCGCAGTGCTGTTCCTGATCGTCGCCGCGGTGCGGCTGACCGACCGGCAGGCCTCGCGCCGGGTGGGCAGTGCGGCCTTCTGGGCCCTGCTGGCCTTCACCTTCGTCTACGGCAGCGCGGTCACCTCCGGAGCCGGCCCGGCGTGGGTCGAGGGGGTCGCCGTGATCGGCCTGGCCGTGCTGGCCGGCTTCGGCCTGCCCCGCAAGGGCACCGAGCGCACCACGACCGACGCCGAGCGCGAGCAGCTCGCGACGCGGTTCGGCGCGAAGCTGTTCATCCCCGCCCTCGTGGTGCCTGCGGTGGCGGTGGTGTTCGGCGCCTGGCTGGTCAAGGTGCCGTGGGGTGACGGCCTGCTGCTCGAGAAGGGTTTCGCCACGGTCATCGGCCTCGGCGTCGCCGCCGTCACCGCCCTGGTGGTCGCGATGCTGATGTTCCGCCCCGGCTCGGTGGCGGTGCCCTTCCAGGAGGGCGACCGCCTGCTCGGGCACATCGGCTGGGCGGCGATCCTGCCGCAGTTCCTGGCCACGCTCGGGCTGCTGTTCCAGGCCGCCGGGGTCGGCGACGCGGTCAAGGGGATCACCGACGGCCTGCTGCCCAAGGGCTCGCTCATCGCCGCGGTGCTCGTCTACTGCGTGGGCATGGCGCTGTTCACGATCATCATGGGCAACGCCTTCGCCGCCTTCCCGGTCATGACGGCGGCAGTGGGGTGGCCGCTGCTGGTGCAGCAGTTCCACGGCCAGCCCGCCGTCGTGTTCGCGGTCGGCATGCTGGCCGGCTTCTGCGGGACGCTGTGCACGCCGATGGCCGCGAACTTCAACCTCGTGCCCGCGGCGCTGCTCGAGCTCAAGGACAGCTACGGCCCGATCAAGGCCCAGATCCCGACCGCGGTGCCGCTGCTGGCCTGCAACGTCGTGATCATGGCCGTGTTCGCCTTCCCGCGATGACCGGGCCGACGGGCGCGCCGACCACCGCGCCGACCAGCACCACCCCGGCAGCCACCACCCCGGCGTGGGCCGCTGCCCACGCCGGACGCTATGCCGACACGGTGCTGCGGGTCCTGGGCACCCCTTGGCCCTACCACGCCGCCCACGCTTCGCTCGGGCCCCAGGACGTCGACGTCACCCCGCAGCGGCTGCACCCGGCGTTCCACGGCAGCCTCGACTGGCACTCCTCGGCGCACATGCAGTGGTCCGCGGTCAGGCTGCTCACCCTTGCCCCGGAGGCGTTGCCGGACACCACCACCCAGGCGCTGGTGGCGGTGCTCGACGAACGCCTCACCGCCGAGGCCGGCCAGGCGGAGGCGGCCTACCTGCGGGCCCGGCCCTCCTACGAGCGGCCCTACGGCTGGGCGTGGGCGGCGATGCTGGCGGCCGCGACCCGCGCCTGTCCGCACCCCCGTGCCCGGCACTGGGCCGAGGCGCTCGCGCCGCTGGCCGACGCCGTCGCCGAGCTGGTCACCGCCTGGCTGCCGCGCCAGGCCTACCCGGTCCGGCACGGCGTCCACGGCAACACCGCGTTCGCCGGCGCCCTGCTGCACGAGGCGTTCACTGACCTCGGCCGTGCCGACGTCGTCGCGGCCGTCGAGGACCGAGCCCGCGACTGGTTCGGCGACGACACGGCATACCCCGCGCGCTGGGAGCCCAGCGGCACCGACTTCCTCTCCCCGGCCCTGTCCGAGGCGGACCTGATGCGCCGCGTGCTCCCGGCAGGGGAGCGCACGGCCTGGCTGGCCGCGTTCCTGCCCGACCTGGGGCAGGCGGGCGACCGCCTCCTGGAGGTCCCGCAGGTGCTTGACCGCACCGACGGGCAGATGGTCCACCTCTTCGGGCTGGCCCTGTCACGGGCCTGGCAGCTGCGGGTGCTCGCGGACCTGGTCGACGACGTCGACCGGGCGGCCCGGATGCGCCAGGCCGCCGCGGCACAGGTGGCGGCGGTCGAGGAGGAGATCGTCCACGGCGACTTCATGTCGACCCACTGGCTGGTCTCCTTCGCGTTGCTGGCGCGCACCGCGGGGGAGTGAGGCTCAGCCGGTCATCGCCTTGATGATCGTGACGGCGGCGGTGACCCCGTCGCCGTCACCGGCCGCCGCGGCGTCGAGGGCCAGGTCCAGCTCGCGGACCACCGTCCAGGCCCGGGCGCGGTCCTCGTCGATGCCGGCGGCCTCGCACAGGACGGCCAGCCGTCGCCGCAGGTGCCGGCGGGCGTCGTGGCTGGCCGTGACCTCCTCCCAGCGGTTCCACAGGGCCGGCGCCACCGCGAACGCCGGGTCGGCGGCCATCGGCTTGGGGTCGATCGCCAGCCATGGCGCGCGGCCGCCGGCGAGGACGTTGGCGTAGTGCAGGTCCGTGTGGACCAGCCGCGCGTCCGTGCCTGGGTCCGTGGCCAGGTCGCGGGCCAGTGCCATGCCCTGCTCCACCAGCCGCCGCGGTATGCCGGGTGGCGCGGTCGCGAGGTCCCTCACCTGCCGCCGGGCCCAGTCCGCGAGCCGGGGCAGCTGCGGCAGGGCGGGGCGGTCCAGGTCGGCGAGCAGGGCCCCGAGGGTCCGGCAGGCCTCGTCCACGGGAAGGGCGTGCAGGTCGCGCCCGGCATCGAGGCGCTCCAGCAGCAGCCCCCACCGGCCGGGGTCGGCGGCCAGCAGCTGCACCGCCCCTCGACCGCCCCAGGCCCGCAGGGCCACGTGCTCGAGCCGGGCCTCCGGGTGCGGCCAGGTGACCTTGAGGGCGGCCTCCTGCCCGCCGCGGCGCACCGGGACCACCAGGGCGCAGACGCCGTGCCAGCTCTCGCCGTCGACGCGCAGGTCCCAGCGCTCGAGCAGCTCCTGCACGAGCCGGGGCAGCCGGCGCAGCCACGCCTCCCCGGCCTCGCCGGGGCCGCCCGCGCCGTCGCCCTCCGGGGCGTAGCCGGAGACCGCGGCGACGAAGGAGTCGGGGACCAGCGTCACGGGGTCAGCAGCCCCGGGAACGCCGGCAACGGGGCGCCCCAGCGGGTCGCGAGCACCGCGGTCTGGGCCGACCAGCGCACGAGGGCCGTCAGCGGCTCCTCGTGCCCGGCGGCACCGCGCAGCTCGGTCGCCAGCGTCCCCTGGAGCCCGTCGAGCAGGTGACGGGCCAGCCGGCGGGCGCTCGCCGGGCTGGTCACCGGGAACGGCAGGGGGTAGCCCAGCGGCGGCGGACCCGCGGCCGCTCCGGCCAGGTCCTGCAGGGTGGCGACCTGGCCCTCCACGGCGGCCAGGGACGCCCGGGCCAGGGGCTGCCCGGCATGGTCGATGGTGGCGGCCACCACCTCGAAGCCGTACGCGGCGGCGCGGCAGGCGTCGAGCAGGCGTGCCGCGGTCCGGCCGATGGGCGCGGTGGGCTCGGGCCAGGACGGGTCGACCCCGAGCAGCGTGCCCGCGGCGCCGCGCTGGGCCGCCAGCGAGGCCAGCAGGGCGACGTTGGGAGCGGACACCCCGGCCAGGGTGATCAGCGCCGGTGTCGCGACCCCCTCGAGCTCCCGGGTGGCCAGCGTCCTGGCGGTCACCCTGGCCACGGGCGGCGGGGCCGTGGACGGGGGGTGCGTCGTGATCGCCGACGCGGTGCCCGTGGCTGTTCCTGCCGCCGTCGAGGTCGCGGTCGGCCGGGGGGTCGCGCCGGAGCGCAGCAGGACCTGGGTGAGGACCTCGCGCTGCCGGCGGTGGAGCGCGACGAGGCGGGTCGGCCACGGACCGGCCACCGTCCCCGCGACCTGCTCCAGCGAGGTCACGGCGGCCAGGGCGTCCTGCAGCGCGCGCTCGTCGGGGACCGGTCGGGGGGCGGGCTGGAACGGAAGGGACCGCGTGTGGTCCTCGAAGCGGACCCCGCACCCCGTGAGCCCGGCGGTGCCGGCCAGCCCGAGCGCGAGGAGCACGCTCCGGCGCGACCAGGCACGCGGCATACGCTCCCTCCCCGGCATGGGCCCGATCATGGCACGGCTCCCTGCGCCCCCTGCGGCGGCATGCGCACCCGCCCGCAGCGGATAGAGTGGGGCGCACGGACGGCCGTGCGTGGGTACCTGACGCGCGTCGACCCAAACTCGAGAACACTGGGAGCGGAGGCGGCATGAGCACGAAGGACCGGATTCGCCCCACGATCGAGGCCCCCCTGCAGGAGCTCGGCCTCGTGGTCGAGGACGTCGCGGTGACCCCGGCCGGCAAGCGCCGGCTGGTGCGGGTCTACCTCGACCGCGACCTGGCCGGCCTGGACGCCGCGGACGACCGCAGTCCCGTCCCGCCGCTCACCCTCGACGAGGTCGCCGACGCGACCCGTGCCGTGAGCACTGCCCTGGACGACAGCGACGCGATGGGCTCCCAGCCCTACGTGCTGGAGGTCACCTCCCCGGGGGTGGACCGCCCGCTGACCCTGCCGCGGCACTTCCGCCGCAACGTCGGCCGGCTGGTGCGCGTCACCGCTGCCGACGACCAGACCCTCACCGGCCGCCTCGTGGCGGCCGGGCCCGACGGGGTCACCCTGTCCGTGGACGGCGCCAAGGGCGCCCCGGCCACGGACCACACGCTTGTTTATGCCGAGATAGCGCGCGCCCTGGTGCAGGTGGAGTTCACCCGCGGCGCTGATGAGGAGGACGACTGATGGACATCGACCTGGCGGCACTGCGTGCGCTGGAGCGTGAGCGTGACATCTCGCTCTCCGTGATCATCCCGGCCATCGAGCAGGCGATGCTCGTGGCCTACCACCGCACCGACGGTGCCTACCGCCTGGCGCGGGTCGAGCTCGACCGCAAGACCGGCCACGTCGTGGTCTGGGCGCGCGAGGAGGGCGAGGTCGCCGAGGACGGCACCCGGGGCGAGCCCGGGCCCGAGTTCGACGACACCCCCGAGGGGTTCGGCCGCATCGCCGCCTCCACCGCGCGGCAGGTCATCGTCCAGCGGCTGCGCGACATCGAGGACGAGGCGATCCTGGGTGACTTCCGCGGCCGGGAGGGCGACGTCGTCGCGGGCGTGATCCAGCAGAGCAGCGACCCGCGCAACGTGCTGGTCGACTTCGGCACGGTGGAGGGCATCCTGCCGCTGGCCGAGCAGGTGCCGGGGGAGCGCTACGTGCACGGGGAGCGGCTGCGCTGCTTCGTCGTCAGCGTCAAGCGCGGCCCCCGCGGCCCGCAGATCGGCCTGTCCCGGACCCACCCCAACCTGGTGCGCAAGCTGTTCGCGCTCGAGGTGCCGGAGATCGCCGACGGGACGGTCGAGATCGCCGCCCTGGCCCGCGAGGCCGGGCACCGCACCAAGATCGCCGTCCACTCCAAGGTGGCGGGCGTCAACGCCAAGGGCGCCTGCATCGGCCCGATGGGGGCCCGGGTGCGTGCGGTCATGACCGAGCTCCACGGCGAGAAGATCGACATCGTCGACTACTCCGAGGACCCCAAGGTCTTCGTGGCCGCGGCGCTGTCGCCGGCGCGGGTCCAGTCCGTCGAGGTGGTCGACCCCACCCTGCGCTCGGCGCGGGTCGTCGTCCCCGACTACCAGCTCTCGCTGGCGATCGGCAAGGAGGGGCAGAACGCCCGCCTCGCCGCCAAGCTGACCGGATGGCGCATCGACATCCGCTCCGACACGGCTCCCGCGGCCGGTGCCACTGTGACGCCTGAGGTCGCTGGCGCGGAGGACGGGCGTTAGGCGGTAGAGTGGTCCAGACCGATCGGACGTTTGACGTCCGTGTGCGGCCATCCCACTCCACGGCACGTACGTGTGTGGGCTGCCGTTCGCGTGACGACCGGTCGTCACTGCTGCGAGTCGTCGCGGTGTGGAATGAGCAGGAGCGCGAGCTCGTTGCCCATCCTGATCCCCGACGTCGGCTGCCCGGGCGTGGCGCATGGCTGCACCCGACACCGGAATGTCTCGAGCTCGCCGTGCGACGCAGGGCGTTCGCGCGGGCCTTGCGCGTCAAGGCCCCGCTGGACACCTCCCGCGTCAGCGCGTTCGTGCTCGAGGAGCAGCAGGCCGTCGTCGGTGGCTCCCCCCAGGAGCTGCCGGAACATGCAACCGAAAGCGGGTAAGACGCTGATGAGCACCCGATGAGTACTCACCGATGAGCACCCCCCAGCTTTAACGACGGTCCGCGCCTGTCGATCTCTCGATGGTCCGGACCGAGGACAGGAGAAACGTGGCTAAGGTCCGGGTCTACGAGCTCGCCAAGGAGCTCGGAGTCGAGAGCAAGACACTGCTCAACCATCTGAAGGAGCAGGGCGAGTTCGTTCGGTCGGCGTCGTCGACCATCGAGCCCCCTGTCGTGCGCAAGATCCGCGAGACGTTCCCCGCCGAGCTCGCGGGCGGTGGCGCGGCCAAGACGGCCGCCCCCGCCAAGAAGGCGACCCCCGCCAAGCCGGCCGCTCCGGCCCCGGCTCCGGCGGCTCCCGCCCCGGCACCGGCCAAGCCGGCCGCCGCGGCCCCCGCCCCGGCTCCGGCCAAGCCTGCTGCCGAGGCGCCGGCCAAGCCGGCCACCCCGGCTCCGGCCCCGGCTCCGGCGGCCCCCGCCAAGCCCGAGGTCGAGGCCCCGGCGGCGCGCACCTCGCCGACCCCGGGCCCGCGTCCGGCGTCCAAGCCGGCCCCGGCTCCCGAGGCCCCTGCGGCTCCGGCCGCCCGTGAGGGTGGCCAGGGCGCCACGCCGGGCCCGCGCCCCGCGCCCCGTCCGGGCGCCCCGCGTCCGGGCAACAACCCCTTCGCGCCCAGCCAGGGCATGCCGCGCGACGGCCGAGGCGGCCAGCGTGGCCGTGACGGCGGTCGCGAGGGCGGCCGTGACGGTGGCCGCGAGGGCGGCGCCCCGCGTCCGGGCAACAACCCCTTCGCCTCCAGCCAGGGCATGCCCCGCCCGCAGGGCGGCAACCGCCCCGGTGGCACCGCCGGCCCCGGTGGGCCGCGTCCGGCCGCCCCGCGGCCCGGTGGCCCCCGTCCCAACCCGGGCATGATGCCCGACCGCGCTGCGGTCGGCCGTCCCGGTGAGCGCCCGGCCCGTCCGGGCGGTCGTCCCGGCGGCGGTGGCTTCGGCGGCCGTCCCGGCGGCGGTGGCCCCGGTGGCGGCGGCGGTGGCTTCGCCGGTCGTCCCGGCGGCGGTGGCCGCGGTGGCGCCGGTGGTCGTGGCTCGACGGCCGGTGCGTTCGGTCGCGGTGGCGGCCGTCCGGTCCGTGGCCGCAAGTCCAAGCGCGCGAAGCGCCAGGAGTTCGAGCAGATGCAGGCGCCGACGATCGGTGGCGTGAGCGTCCCCCGCGGTGACGGCAAGACCGTCGTGCGGGTGCGTCGCGGCTCGTCGCTGACCGACTTCGCCGACAAGATCAACGCCAACCCGGCGAGCCTGGTCACCGTGCTGTTCCACCTCGGTGAGATGGCCACGGCGACGCAGTCCCTCGACGAGGACACGTTCAAGCTGCTCGGTGCCGAGCTCGGCTACGACGTCCAGGTCGTCTCCCCCGAGGAGGAGGAGAAGGAGCTGTTCGACAGCTTCAACATCGACCTCGAGACGGGTATCGCGGCCGAGGACGACGAGGACCTCGCTCCGCGTCCGCCGGTCGTGACCGTCATGGGTCACGTCGACCACGGCAAGACCCGCCTGCTCGACGCCATCCGCAACGAGGACGTCGCGGCGGGCGAGGCCGGTGGCATCACCCAGCACATCGGTGCCTACCAGGTCCACAAGGAGCACGAGGGCATCGACCGCGCCATCACCTTCATCGACACCCCCGGTCACGAGGCCTTCACGGCCATGCGTGCCCGTGGTGCCAAGGTGACCGACATCGCGATCCTCGTGGTCGCGGCCGACGACGGCGTCATGCCGCAGACCATCGAGGCGCTCAACCACGCCCAGGCTGCGGACGTCCCGATCGTCGTCGCGGTCAACAAGATCGACGTCGAGGGCGCCAACCCCTCGAAGGTGCGCCAGCAGCTGACCGAGTACAACCTCGTGGCCGAGGAGTACGGCGGCGACACGATGTTCGTCGACGTCTCGGCCAAGGCCGGCCAGAACATCGACGGCCTGCTCGAGGCCGTCCTGCTCACCGCCGACGCGGCGCTCGACCTGCGGGCCAACCCCGTCCGTGACGCCCGTGGTGTCGCGATCGAGGCCAACCTCGACCGTGGCCGCGGTGCCACGGCGACCGTGCTGGTCCAGGCCGGCACGCTGCGGGTCGGTGACGCGATCGTCGCCGGCAGCGCCCACGGCCGCGTTCGCGCCATGCTCGACGAGCACGGCAAGAACATCGCCGAGGCGGGCCCGTCCCGTCCCGTCCAGGTGCTCGGCCTGTCCTCGGTGCCCCGCGCCGGTGACACCTTCGTGGTGGCCCCGGACGACCGCACCGCGCGCCAGATCGCCGAGAAGCGTGAGGCTGCGGACCGTCAGGCCTCGCTGGCCAAGGCCCGCAAGCGGATCAGCCTCGAGGACCTCAACGAGGCCCTGGCGGCCGGCAAGGTCGAGACCCTCAACCTCATCCTCAAGGGTGACGTGTCGGGTTCGGTCGAGGCGCTCGAGGACGCCCTGCTCCAGATCGACGTGGGCGACGAGGTCGACCTGCGGATCATCGACCGCGGCGTCGGTGCGATCACGATGAACAACATCAACCTCGCGATGGCCTCCGACGCCATCATCATCGGCTACAACGTCCGGGCCGAGGGCCAGAACGCTGACTACGCCGAGCGCGAGGGCGTCGAGATCCGCTACTACTCGGTGATCTACCAGGCCATCGAGGAGATCGAGGCGGCCCTGAAGGGCATGCTCAAGCCGGAGTACGAGGAGGCCCAGCTCGGCACCGCCGAGGTGCGCGAGGTGTTCCGCTCGAGCAAGTTCGGCAACGTGGCCGGTTCGCTGGTCCGCTCCGGCGAGATCAAGCGCGGCACGAAGGCCCGCCTCACCCGCGACGGCGTCGTCGTCACGGAGAACCTCGAGATCACCGGTCTGCGTCGCTTCAAGGACGACGTCACCGAGGTCCGCGACGGCTTCGAGTGCGGTATCAACCTCGGCAGCTTCAACGACATCAAGATCGGCGACGTCATCGAGACGTACGAAATGCGCGAGAAGCCCCGCGCCTGACGCGAGGCTGATCAACACGGTGGGCCGCGGGTTCTTCAACCCGCGGCCCACCGTGCGTGAGGCCGCCACCTCGAGGGGTGGCTCGCGCAACCCAGACCACTTGTAGGAAGGTAAGACCCATGGCTGATCCGGCACGGGCACGCAAGATCGCTGACCGCATCAAGGTCCTGATCGCCGAGAACCTCGAGTACCGCGTCAAGGACCCCCGTCTGGGGTTCATCACGATCACCGACGTGCGGGTCACCAACGACCTGCAGCACGCGTCGGTGTTCTACACGGTGTTCGGCTCGGACGAGGAGCGGGCGGGCACCGCCGAGGCGCTCGAGGCGGCCAAGGGCAAGCTGCGCTCCTTCGTGGGCAAGCAGATCGGGATCCGGCTGACGCCGACCCTGGAGTTCTTCGCCGACGCGATCCCCGAGAACGCCGCCCACCTCGAGGACCTGCTCAAGGAGGCGCGTGAGCGCGACGCCGCCGTCGCGGCCGCCGCCGCCGGAGCGGTCCCCGCGGGCGAGGCCGACCCCTACCGCAAGCCGCGGGAGGACGAGGACGACGACCTGGGCGAGGACATGGATGAGGACGACCGGGAGGCCCGGCGCGCGTGAGCCCCGAAGGCCTGTTGATCGTCGACAAGCCGGCCGGGTGGACCAGCCACGACGTGGTGGCACGGGCGCGTCGCCTGTGCGGCACACGCCGGGTCGGTCACGCCGGCACGCTGGACCCCATGGCCACGGGCGTGCTCGTGCTCGGGGTCGAGCGGGCGACCAAGCTGCTGACCTTCCTGGTCGGCTGCGACAAGACCTACACCGCCACCATCCGGCTCGGGCAGACCACGGTCACCGACGACGCCGAGGGTGAGGTGACCGCGGCCACCGACGCCTCGGGCGTCACCGACGAGGCGGTGGACAAGGCGGTCGCGGCACTCACTGGCGCGATCGACCAGGTCCCCAGCGCCGTCAGCGCCATCAAGGTCGACGGCAAGCGCTCGTATGCGCGGGTGCGGGCGGGGGAGGATGTCGCCCTCCGGGCGCGGCGGGTCACCGTGAGCCACTTCGAAGTGCTGGACCGGCGCCACGTCACCGTCGACGGCCGCGACGTGCTCGACCTCGACGTCGTGGTCGAGGTGTCCTCGGGCACCTACGTGAGGGCGCTGGCCCGCGACCTCGGCGCCGCCCTGGGCGTGGGTGGCCACCTGACCGCGCTGCGCCGCACCCGCGTGGGCCGCTTCGACCTCGAAGCCGCGCACACGCTGCCCGAGCTGGAGCAGGCGGCGGAGGCGGACGGCATACCGGTGGTGCCGCTGGCGGACGCGGCACGCGCGTCCTTCGACGTGCGCGAGCTGAGCGAGGACGAGACGCGGGCCGTCAGCCACGGGCAGCGGATCCCCTCGCGCAAGCCGCTGCGCGAGGAGCCCGTGGCCGCGATGGCGCCGGACGGGCGGCTCGTGGCGATGCTCGACGAGCGGGGCACGCTGGCCCGCACCCACGTCGTCTTCCCCGTTCCGTAGAGTGTCCGCGTGCTGCGATGGACCGACCTGACCCAGATCCCTGAGGGCTTCGGCCCGAGCGTGGTGACGCTGGGCAACTTCGACGGCGTGCACCGTGGCCACCGGGCCGTGCTGGGCGCCGTGATCGAGCAGGCCCGCGAGCGGGGGGCGCTGGCGGTTGCCGTCACGTTCGACCCCCACCCCGTGGCGGTGCTGCGCCCCGAGAAGGCGCCGGAGACGATCACGCCGCTGGAGCTGCGCCTGGACCTGCTCGAGGGCACCGGCCTCGACGCGGTGCTCGTGCAGGAGTTCACCACCGAGCTGGCCGGGTGGACGCCGGAGCGCTACGTCGAGGAGGTCTTCGTCGAGGCGCTCGGCGCGACCGCGGTCGTCGTGGGGGAGGACACCCGCTTCGGCGTGCGCAACTCCGGCGACGTCACCACCTTGCGCGAGCTGGGCGCCAAGCACGGCTTCGACGTCGTCGTGCTCGAGGACCTCGGAGGGGAGCGGCGCTGGTCCTCCAGCCAGGTCCGCGAGCTGGTCACGGCCGGCGACGTGGCCGCCGCGGCGCAGATCCTCGGCCGCCCGCACCGGGTTGCCGGCACGGTCGTGCACGGCGACCACCGCGGCCGCGAGCTGGGCTACCCCACCGCCAACCTCAGCCAGGAGATGGGCGGCCTCGTCCCCGGCGACGGCGTCTACGCCGGGTGGCTGCTGCGCCTGGACCGGTCCGAGGACGACGCCGACCGGGTCATGCCGGCGGCGGTCTCGATCGGCACCAACCCCACGTTCGACGGGCACCAGCGACGGGTCGAGGCCTACGTGCTGGACCGCACCGACCTGGACCTCTACGGCGAGCAGGTGGCCGTCGAGCTGGTCGAGCGGCTGCGCCCGACCGAGCGGTTCGACTCGGTCGAGGAGCTGCTGGAGCAGATGGCCCGCGACGTCGAGCAGTGCCGGACCGTGCTCACCTCGATCGTCCCCTCGTAGGCGACCACCCGGCATACCAGAGGGGTCGAATCGGCGTGTCCGACTTGTCCACTTTTGTCAGGGTCTTTACTCCCTGAGCAGACGCTGGGAGGATTCCGGGTCGGCCCGGACACCCCGCCGGGCCGGGAGCTGTCGAGCCCGCCTCACGACCGAGGCGTCACACCACCCCGGAGGTGCCACCGCATGGGTAGACCGTCGGTGCAGGACGAGCAGGTCAACCACGCCGTCATCCAGGACCGCGCACCCACCGTCGCGCACCTGTTCCGGGACCGGGTCAAGGCCAGCCCGTACGCCGAGGCCTTCCGCTACGTCGCCGGTGACGAGTGGGTGTCGATGACCTGGGAGGAGGTCTCGGCCAGGGTCGACGTGCTCGCGGCGGGCCTGATCGCCCTGGGCATCGAGCCGGAGGACCGGGTGGCGGTCGCCTCCCAGACGCGGATCGAGTGGGTGCTCTCCGACCTGGCGGTCATGCTCGCCGGCGCCGCCACGACCACGCTCTACCCGACGACGGCGGCCCGCGACAGCGCCTTCATCGTGGGCGACTCCGGCAGCCGCATCGTCATCGCCGAGGACGTCACCCAGGTGGTCAAGCTGCGGGAGCACCGCTGGGAGCTGCCCGACGTCGAACGCGTCATCGTCATGGACGGCAAGGCCTACGGCGACGACGGCTGGGTCCTGACCCTGGCCGACCTGGAGGCCCTCGGCCGGCGCCTGCTCTCCGCCGAGCCGGACGCCGTCGACCGGCGGATCGCGCGGATCCGCCCCGACAACCTGGCCACGGTCATCTACACCTCGGGCACCACCGGCAAGCCCAAGGGTGTGCGGCTGACGCACAACTCCTGGACCTACACCGTCGCGGGCATCGACTCCCTGGGCCTGCTGGACGAGGACGACGTGCAGTACCTCTGGCTGCCGCTGGCCCACGTCTTCGGCAAGATGCTGCTGGTGCTGCCGCTGCAGGTCGGCTTCGCCACCGCCGTCGACGGCCGGGTCAACCGGATCGTGGAGAACATGCCCGACGTGCAGCCGACCTTCATGGGCGCGGCGCCGCGGATCTTCGAGAAGGCCTACAGCAAGATCACCACGATGGTCGCCGGCGAGGGCGGGGAGAAAGCCCGGCTGTTCAGCTGGGCCATCGGAGTGGGCCGGCAGGTGGCCGAGCTGCGCCAGCGGGGGGAGAAGCCGCACGGCATGCTCGCCGCCCGCCACGCCATCGCCGACAAGCTGGTGCTGCACAAGATCCGTGACCGCTTCGGCGGGCGGGTGCGCTTCTTCATCTCCGGCTCCGCGGCGCTCGACCCCGAGATCGCCCGCTGGTTCGACGCGGTCGGCATGCCCGTGCTCGAGGGCTACGGCCTGTCCGAGACCAGCGCCGCCTCCTTCGTCAACCGCCCCGGCTCCTACATCCCCGGCACCGTCGGCTGGCCGGTGCCGGGCACCCAGGTCCTCATCGCCGACGACGGGGAGGTGCTCATCAAGGGCCCCGGCGTCATGCAGGGCTACCTCAACCAGCCGGAGGCCACGGCCGAGGCGCTGGACATGGGCGGCTGGCTGCACACCGGCGACATCGGCAGCATCGACGAGCACGGCTTCCTGCGGATCACCGACCGCAAGAAGGACCTGTTCAAGACCTCCCAGGGCAAGAACGTCGCCCCCTCGGCGATCGAGGCGATGTTCAAGGGGATCTGCCCCTACGTCAGCCAGTTCATGGTCTACGGCGAGGGCCGGCACTTCGTCACGGCGCTGATCACCCTCGACTACGACGCGATCACCGAGTGGGGTGTGGCGCACGGCCTGGCCGGAAGCCTGTACCGCGAGATGGTCACCTCCACCGCCTGCCGCACCATGGTGCAGGAGCACATCGACGAGCTGAACAGCCGGCTCAACCGGTGGGAGACGATCAAGAACTTCATCATCCTGCCGCGCGACCTCTCGATCGAGGAGGGCGAGCTGACCCCCAGCATGAAGCTGCGCCGCCGGGTCGTCGAGGACCGCTTCCGCCCCGACCTCGACGCGCTCTACCAGACCTGAGCCGCCCGCCCTGCCGGGGCGAGCCTGCCCCTCCCGGGGCGAGCCTGCCCCTTCAGGGGCGGGCGTGGCCCCGCCCCTGAGGTGACTCACCGGGTGTCTGCAGGCTTCTCCCAGCCGCCGGCCCCACACTCGGCCGCGTGGGCAGTCACGCCCCGGCGGCCGAGCCGGGGCGGGCGCCGTGAGGGAGGGGCCGATGTCGCTGCTGGGCGCACCGCTGCTCGTCCTCCTCGGCGTCCTCGCCGTCGGGTCGCCGGTGCTGGCCGCGGTGCTCTGGTCGCGCTGGCGCGGCCCCCGCGCCGTGCGTGCGGTGCAGCGCGCGGCCTCCCTGCTGCTCTGCCAGGTCACCGCGGTGCTGCTCGTCGCGGCTGCCCTGAACGACTACGGCTACTTCTACTCCTCGTGGTCGGACCTGGTCGGCGGGTCCTCGACCGCGGGGCGGGTGGTGGCTGACGCGGTCCACCCGGTGGGCCGCGCCGGCAACCAGGTCGCTCCGGCGGCGGTGCGCGTGGTGAGCACCATGGCCGCCGGGCAGGGGGTGCGGATCGCCCCCGGGTGGACCACCCAGGCCCAATGGCCCACCCGGGGGCGGCTCGAGTCGGTCGTCCTGTCCGGCCCGCGCTCGCAGCTGAGCGAGCCGGCGATGATCTACCTGCCCCCGCAGTACTTCCAGCCGGCGTTCGCCCACCGCGCCTTCCCCGCGGCCGAGGTGCTGACCGGCTACCCGGGCTACGAGCAGAGCCTGGTCACGCGGCTGGACTACCCCGGAGCGCTGCTCAAGCAGCTGTCCGCGGGCCGGGCCGGCCCGATGGTGCTCGTGATGCTGCGGCCCACCGTGGCCCCGCCCCGGGACACCGAGTGCACCGACGTCCCCGCCGGGCCGCAGGCGCTGACCTTCTTCACCGCCGACGTGCCCGAGGCGGTCCGCCACCTGGCGCGGGTGCGTCCCCTCGGCTGGGGCGCCATCGGCGACTCCACCGGCGGCTACTGCGCGGTGAAGATGGCCCTGACCCACTCCGAGGTGTTCACCTCGGCCGTGGCCCTTTCCGGCTACTTCACGACGTTGCAGGACGGCACGACCGGCGACCTGTGGGGCGGCTCGAGCGTCGTGCGCGAGCTGAACGACCTGCAGTGGCGGATCACGCACCTGCCGCCGCCGCCCGTCTCGCTGCTGCTGACCATCTCGCGGGAGGAGCCCGGCATCACCGGCTACCGCGGCACGAGGGCCTTCCTCGGGGCGGCGCGCCCGCCCACCCGGGTCGACTCGCTCATCGTCGACCACGGCGGGCACAACTTCAGCACCTGGCGTGCGCAGCTCCCGCAGGCGCTGGACTGGCTGTCCGTGCACCTGCACGCCTAGACCCCGCGTCGATCAGCGGCCCGACGCGGCAAGCAGGGCACCGGCGATGAGCCGGTGCCCTGCGGCGTTGGGGTGGTCGCCGTCGGCCGCCAGCAGGGGGGTCGGGTTGCGGCTGCCGTCGCCCTTGAACGGGGTGTAGAGGTCCACGCAGGTCGCCCCGGTGCGCCGCGCCGCGTCGCACAGGGCCGCGTTCAGCGCCCGGCTGAGCCGGTCGCTCCAGGCCAGGTATGCCGTGCCCCGCGCCGCCGCAGCCTCGTCGCCGTCGTCGAAGACGTTCCAGTAGCCGGTGACGAGGACCTGCTCGTGGGGGTCGCCGCGCAGCTGCTTCGCGAGGGAGACCAGCTGTCCCACGGTGGCGCCGACCCGGGCCACCTGCGGGCCCCAGCAGCTCTGCGGGCAGCCGCCGCTGCTCCACTGCTGCAGGGCGGGGTAGAGGTCGTTGGCGCCGATGGTCACGAGCAGCACGTCGCCACCGGCCACCGCGTCGCGCAGCGGCCCCGGCCGGCCCAGCTCGTCCAGGAGCTGGGTGCTGGTCAGCCCGCCGGCGCCGAGGTTGCTCGCCGTGGCCGGGGTGCCCCGGGAGGTGAGGGCCCGCGCATACAGGCGGACGAAGTCGACGCAGTTGCAGGCGTTCCCGGCGGTGACCGAGTCCCCGATGCCGACGACCCGCAGCGGGCCGCCGGCCCCGCGCTGCGGTGGGGCGGGAGGGTCCGCCGTACCCGCGGCGGTGAGCAGCGCCGTGGCGAGCAGGGCCAGCGAGGACAGCAGGACCAGGACCCAGCGTCGACGGGAGCGCCACCGGGTGGCAGGGCGCGGGCTCGGCCGCGATCGGCTCACCCGGCGCACGGTACCCCGCCAACCTTGGCGCGCCACGGCACACCGCGGCGTTCGAGGGCACGGCGCGGGGCGGGTTACCCTTGAGCCCATGCCTGGCGAGTCCCTTTTTGCTGCCCTGGAGCCGTTGCTGGAGCAGGTGAGCAAGCCGATCCAGTATGTCGGCGGTGAGCTGAACTCCACCGTCAAGGACTGGAACTGCGGGGGCTTCGGTCCCGGCGGCGAGGAGCTCACCGCGAGGTGGGCGCTGATGTACCCCGACGCCTACGAGGTCGGCGTGCCCAACCAGGGCGTCATGATCCTCTACGAAGTCCTCAACGAGCGCCCGGACGCGCTCGCCGAGCGGACGTATGCCGTGTGGCCGGACATGGAGGCCCAGCTGCGGTCCGCGGGCGTCCCGCAGTTCACCGTCGACGGGCACCGCAGCGTGCGCGACTTCGACGTGTTCGGGCTCTCCTTCTCCACCGAGCTCGGCTACACCAACATGCTCACCGCCCTCGACCTCGCGGGCATCCCGCTGCACGCGCGTGACCGCGGCGACGAGGACCCGGTCGTGGTGGCCGGTGGGCACGCGGCGTTCAACCCCGAGCCGATCGCCGACTTCATCGACGCCGCCGTGATCGGCGACGGCGAGCAGGCGGTCCTGGAGATCACCGACATCGTCACGACGTGGAAGGGCGAGGGTCGGCCCGGCGGCCGCCAGGAGCTGCTGATGCGCCTGGCCCGCACCGGCGGGGTCTACGTGCCGGCGTTCTACGACGTGGACTATCTGCCCGACGGCCGGATCAAGCGCGTCGCCCCGGCGGCGCACGGTGTGCCGTGGCGGGTCGCCAAGCACACGGTCATGGACCTCGACGCCTGGCCCTACCCCAAGCAGCCGCTCGTGCCGCTGGCCGAGTCGGTCCACGAGCGGATGTCCGTGGAGATCTTCCGCGGCTGCACCCGCGGCTGCCGCTTCTGCCAGGCCGGCATGATCACGCGCCCCGTGCGGGAGCGGAGCATCACCGGCATCGGCGAGATGGTGGAGCGCGGGCTGGCCGCCACCGGCTTCGAGGAGGTGGGCCTTCTCTCGCTCTCGAGCGCCGACCACTCCGAGATCGCCGACCTGACCAAGGGCCTGGCCGACCGCTACGAGGGCACCCAGACCGGGCTGTCGCTGCCGTCCACCCGCGTCGACGCGTTCAACATCGACCTGGCCAACGAGCTGACCCGCAACGGTCGCCGCTCCGGCCTGACGTTCGCCCCCGAGGGCGGCTCCGAGCGGATCCGCAAGGTCATCAACAAGATGGTGTCCGAGGAGGACCTCATCAACACGGTGGCCGCCGCCTACGGCGCGGGCTGGCGGCAGGTGAAGCTGTACTTCATGTGCGGCCTGCCGACCGAGACCGACGAGGACGTGCTGCAGATCGCCGAGCTGGCCAAGAAGGTCATCGAGACCGGCCGGCGGGTCAGCGGGCGCCGGGACATCCGGTGCACCGTCTCCATCGGCGGGTTCGTGCCCAAGCCGCACACGCCGTTCCAGTGGTGCGGGCAGCTCGGCGCCGAGGAGACCGACGCGCGCCTGACCAAGCTGCGCGAGGCGATCCGCTCCGACAAGCGCTACGGCTCCTCGATCGGGTTCCGCTACCACGACGGCGAGCCCGGCATCGTCGAGGGACTGCTCTCGCGCGGTGACCGCCGCGTCGGCAAGGTCATCGAAGCGGTCTGGCGCGACGGCGGGCGCTTCGACGGCTGGAGCGAGCACTTCTCCTTCGAGCGCTGGATGCGTTGCGCCGCCGAGGCGCTGGCCGACGAGCCGGTCGACGTCGCGTGGTTCACCACCCGTGAGCGCGACCAGGCCGAGGTCTTGCCCTGGGACCACCTGGACTCGGGCCTGGACAAGGACTGGCTCTGGGAGGACTGGCAGGACGCTCTGTCCGAGACCGAGGTCGAGGACTGCCGCTGGACGCCGTGCTTCGACTGTGGCGTGTGCCCGCAGATGGGCACCGAGATCGAGATCGGACCCACCGGCAAGACGCTCCTGCCGCTGACCGTGCTCAACTCCGGCCGGGACCAGCTGCTCGAGACGCACTGAGCCACCCGCCATGCCGGCACAGGCGAAGGCCGCCCGCACCCCGGAGGGTGCGGGCGGCCTCGTGCTGTGTCGCCCCTTTGGTCGACCGGATGGGTCAGATCCCGCCGAAGCCGCCGCCACCCCGGCGCGCCTCGTAGTCGTAGTCGATGACGTCGGAGCCGAGCTCGTCCCGCGACCTGCTCCGGTTCCCCCGGAGCGCGGCGGCGAGGAGGAGGAACAGGGCGGCGACCCCGAGGAAGACCCACACCATGACGACCCCTCCTGACCCGACCGCACCGTGCGGTCACCCCATGGACGAGGATGCCACCCGGATGGTTGCCTGGCGGGCACAACTCGCGCGCCGGTGCACGCTCGACCTACCTCGCGGGCGTTCGGGTGTCAGGACGCGCCGAAAGTGACACGACGTCGGTCGCCCGGTCCGGTCAGGACAGTTGGGACAGCCAGTCCGTGGCGTTGAGCGCCAGCTCGGCGTCGGTGCCCAGCGGGTCGTTCCACCCGTCATACAGGGTGTTGCCGCTCTGGCCGGTCCCGTCGTCGACGGGGGAGGAGTCGCCCCACAGGGCGACCCGGCCCGAGCCGAACTGGCTCACGGCGAAGAAGCAGCCGGTGGAGCCGGTGTTGGACACGGCGTTGCGGTAGAGCAGGCACCGGGCGTTGGGGTTGCTGCTCGTGGAGATGGTGAACGTCGTCCCGCCGCGCAGGATGCTGCCGGTCACCACGCCCCACGGGCCGTCGATGACCGGATGGGTCTTCGCGGCCGTCGGGATGTTGGTCTCGTTCTCGCTGGAGTAGTTCTTGTAGTCGACGGTGATGCCGAAGGGGTTGGTGTTGTCCACCCCGTTGCTGGTGAACAGCTGGTTGGCGATGTCGACGCTGTCCACGCCGTCGTTGTTGCGGTCGCTCTGGTCGTGGTCGGTGATGAGGAACAGGCCGCCGCCGTTCTGCACGAACTGCATGATCGCGGTGCGCTCGGCGGCGGTGAACGCGGTGTTGGGCTCGGGGATCACCAGCTCGTCGAAGTTCTTCAGGTCAAGGCTGCCGGTCGTGCCGTAGGTCAGCGCCGACGTCGTCGTGCGCAGCGTGGGGTAGTAGGTGGGGTACTGCGCCAGCGAGACGCCCCAGGAGGAGATCGCCCCGGTCCAGTCGGTCTCGGAGCTGGGGGAGGAGTTCTGGTTGTAGGGGTTCGGGATCGAGGTCGAGATGATCCAGTCGGCGTTGCCGGCCGTCTCGGCATGGCCGTTGTCGAACAGGATCCGCGCCGAGGTGGCGGTGGCGGCGGCCGGGACGGCGGCCGGGGCTCCCGGCGCCGAGGACGGGGCGGGGGCGGCCTGGGCCGATCCTGCGCTGAGGGCGGCGGCCACGACGGCCAGGGCCGCGGCGGAGGTGAGGGCGAGACTGCGGGTCGGCACAGTGTTCTCCTTGTGTGTGTCCTGTGAGGCCCGGTCGGGCCGATAGGACGCTCGCAGCCCGGCGGCAAGGGGGCGGTCAACCCGGGGTCAAGGTCGGGGCAGGGGCGGGACAGGACTTGGTGGCCGGTAGCCTTCGGCATCATGGCTCGCCAGCGTGTACCTGAAGGACCAGCCCCCGCGCCGGCGGTGCAGAAGCTGCGGATCCGCTACGCCAAGCGGGGCCGCCTGCGCTTCTCCTCCACGCGTGACTTCCAGCGCGCCCTCGAGCGCGCGCTGCGCCGGGCGGCCGTGCCGATGGCCTTCTCCGCCGGCTTCCACCCCCACCCGAAGATCTCCTACGCCAACGCCGCGCCGACCGGCACGGCCAGCGAGGCCGAGTACGTCGAGATCTCGGTGACCGAGCGGGTCGACCCCGAGCGGCTGCGCGCCGCCCTGGACGAGGCGCTGCCCGAGGGCCTGGACGTGCTCCAGGTCGTCGAGGCCACCCCCGGCGCGCTCGCCGACCGGCTCCAGGCCAGCGACTGGGTGCTGCTCTTCCGCGGTATGCCGGTCGCGGACCTCGAGCGCGCGGCCGCCGCCCTCCTCGGGCAGGAACGGGTGGAGGTCACCCGCATGATGAAGTCCGGTCCGCGCACGTTCGACGTGCGGGAGGCCGTCGTGTCTCTCACAGCAGGGCCGGGTGAGGACGACTCGTGTGCGATACTGCGGGTGGTCGTGCGGCACACCACACCCGCCGTACGCCCCGACGACGTCCTGAGCGCGCTGCGCGCAGTGGCTGACCTCGCGCCGCCGACACCACCCCTGGTGACCCGGCTGGCGCAGGGACCACTGCAGACCGCAACCGCGACGGTGGCCGATCCCTTGGCTGCCGACCTGGGCGGCGGCGGCGCCTGAGGTGGTGACGCGCGTCCCCGCGCGAGCCTCCCGGGTGTAGCGATACGACTTCCGTCCGGACCGCTCCCTGCGGCACGGACGACGCCACCAGCACCGCGCGGCGACGAGGGCCTTCAAGGTCCAGGGTGTGGTCCTCGCCCCGTGGGTGACAGGAGGACGCCAGATGGCATCCAACGACAACCTCTTCTCCAACGACGCCCCGGCATCGGCTCCCGCCGACGAGGCCGTCAGCACGGAGGGGACCACGGCGCCCGCCGAGGCGCCGAAGAAGAAGGCCGCCGCCAAGAAGGCGACCAAGCGCGCCCCGCGCAAGAGCGCGAAGAAGGCCACCGCGCCGGAGACCACGGCTGCGGAGAGCGACGCGTCGGCGACGACGGCGCCCGAGGTCTCCGCGTCCGCCGCGGGCACGGAGCCGGCCGAGGGCCAGGCCGTGGCCGGGGAGGCCGTGCCGGAGGCTGCGGCGCCGAAGAAGAAGGCCGCCGCCAAGAAGACGGCCAAGCGCGCCCCGCGCAAGACCGCCAAGAAGGCCGCGGCCGAGCAGGCTGCTGCCGAGCAGGCCGTGGAGACCGGGACCGAGGCTGCCGAGGCGCCCGAGGTCGAGGTGTCGGCGGCTGCGCAGGAGACCGCTGCGCCGGCCGAGGCCGCGCCGCAGGCTGAGCCGGTCGTCCCCGAGGAGGAGGAGACCGAGACCGCCGAGGAGGCGGCACCGGTCGTGCCGAGCTTCGGGGTCCTGTTCCAGGCGCCCGACGCCACCGCCGTGACCCGTCGCCGTTCGCGCCGGGCGACCGCGCCGGCGTCCACGCCCGAGCACGTCGAGGAGCAGGCCGGGCCCGCGTCGGAGCAGGCCGAGCCGGCCGCCGAGCCCGCGGAGGCTGCGCAGGGCGAGCGGGCCGAGCAGGCCGACCAGGGCGACGGTGGTGCCGAGGGTGGTCGCCGTCGCCGGCGCCGCGGCGGCAAGGGCCGTGGTCGGGGCCGCGGCGGCGAGGGTGCCGAGTCCGGCGCCGAGCAGGGCGAGTCCGCCGAGGAGGCCGAGTCCGCCGCCGACCGTGGCGGCGATACCGGCCCGGCCGAGGGCGAGCACGGCGAGGAGTCCGGCGAGGGCGCCTCGAGCCGTCGTCGTCGCCGTCGTCGTCGTAGCGGCGGCAACGGTGAGGGCGAGGACGAGCCGGGCACCACCACCCGGGTGCGCGAGCCCCGCAGCGCGCAGCGCGACGAGGTCACCGCGCTGAAGGGCTCGACCCGCCTGGAGGCCAAGAAGCAGCGTCGCCGCGAGGGCCGCGAGGCCGGCCGTCGCCGCACGATCATCACCGAGGCCGAGTTCCTGGCCCGCCGCGAGAGCGTCGAGCGCGTCATGGTCGTGCGCCACAAGGACGACCGCACCCAGATCGGTGTGCTCGAGGACGGCGTCCTCGTGGAGCACTACGTCTCGCGCGAGACCAGCAACGCCTCGATGGCCGGCAACGTCTACCTCGGCCGGGTGCAGAACGTCCTGCCCAGCATGGAGGCCGCGTTCGTCGACATCGGCAAGGGCCGCAACGCCGTGCTCTACGCCGGTGAGGTCAACTGGGACGCTGCCGGCCTGGAGAACAACAAGGCCAAGCGCATCGAGAACGCCCTCAGCTCGGGCGACACGGTCCTGGTGCAGGTGACCAAGGACCCGATCGGGCACAAGGGCGCCCGCCTGACCTCGCAGATCTCGCTGCCGGGGCGCTACCTGGTCTACGTGCCGGACGGCAACATGACCGGCATCTCCCGCAAGCTGCCCGACACCGAGCGGGCGCGCCTGAAGAAGATCCTGCGCGAGGTCGTGCCGGACAACGCCGGCGTGATCGTCCGCACCGCCGCCGAGGGGGCGAGCGAGGAGGAGCTGCGCGCCGACGTCGAGCGCCTGACCGCGGCGTGGGAGGACATCCAGGCCAAGGCCAAGAGCGCCAACGCCCCGTCGCTGCTGCACGGCGAGCCGGACCTGACCGTCCGGGTCATCCGCGACGTGTTCAACGAGGACTTCTCCTCCCTGGTCGTGTCCGGGGACTCCGCATGGTCCACGGTCAGCGACTACATCCACTCCGTCGCCCCCGACCTCGCCGGTCGCCTGACGAAGTGGACGAGCGAGAGCGACGTCTTCGCCCACCACCGCGTCGACGAGCAGCTCGCCAAGGCGATGGACCGCAAGGTCTGGCTGCCCTCCGGTGGCTCACTGGTCATCGACCGCACCGAGGCGATGACGGTCATCGACGTCAACACCGGCAAGTTCGTCGGCTCGGGGGGCAACCTCGAGGAGACGGTCACCAAGAACAACATCGAGGCGGCCGAGGAGATCGTGCGCCAGCTCCGGCTGCGCGACGTCGGCGGCATCATCGTCATCGACTTCATCGACATGGTGCTCGAGAGCAACCGCGAGCTGGTCGTCCGGCGCCTGCTGGAGTGCCTGGGCCGCGACCGCACCAAGCACCAGGTCGCCGAGGTGACCTCGCTGGGCCTGGTCCAGATGACCCGCAAGCGGGTCGGCACGGGCCTGATCGAGGTCTTCTCCGAGTCGTGCGAGCACTGCAACGGCCGCGGGATCATCGTCCACGCCGAGCCGGTCGACAAGCCCTCGGGCAACGGCGGCGGCAACACCGGTGGCAACAACGCCGGGGGCGGTGAGTCCGGCTCCGGTCGCTCCCGCAGCCGGCGCGGGAAGGGGAGCGGGCGCGATACCGCTGCCTCCTCCGCGGGCAGCCAGGGCCAGCAGCAGGCGGCCCCCGCTCACACGCCGTCGGGCCCGACCCCGGCCCAGATCGCGGCCGCCGCGCACGCGGCGGCGCTGCACGCCTCCCACGCCGGTGAGGAGGCCGAGACCGTGGCCGAGGAGGCCGCCAAGGCGGTCGAGGCCGTCGTCGTCGGCGAGGGCGTGACCGAGCAGGCCTCCGGGGCCGCCACCACGCCTGCCGCCGAGGTCTCGCCCGAGGCTGAGGCCGAGACCGTCAGCGAGCAGGCGCCCCAGGCTGCCGAGGCTGCCCCGAAGGCCGCCCCGGCGCGGAAGGGCCGTCGCCGGGCCTCCAGCAAGGCCAAGGCCGTCTCGGAGGAGGCCGCGACCGCGGTGACCGTCGAGGCGCCGGTCGCGGAGCCGGCGAAGGAGCCGGCCCAGAAGCCGGCCGGGAAGCCGGCCACCGACCTGGCCGAGGCCGCCCAGCCCTCGCAGCCGGAGCCCACGCAGGCCGAGCCGGCGAAGACCGCTGCGCCGGCCGCAGAGCCCGACGCCGAGGCCGCTGCCGCCCCGGCGCCCCGCGGTCGCCGCAAGCGGGCGCGCGTGGTGGCACCGGCCGGCCCGCCGCGCTCGGTGAGCACGGATGGCGCCCAGGGCGAGTTTGCTGAGCAAGGCGCCCACCAAGTACCCTGATCCTTCGGTGCGCCCACCGTGCCTGTCTTCACGGGCCGGTAGGAATGAAGAGGCGCGCTGTACCCCGAACGACGTAAGAGAGTGAGCTCATCGTGTACGCGATCGTCCGCGCTGGCGGCCGTCAGGAGAAGGTGTCCGTCGGCGACGTCCTCATCATCGACAAGGTGAACGGGGCGGCCGGTGACCGTGTTGACCTCACGCCGCTCCTCCTCGTTGACGGCTCGACCGTCACCAGCGACGCTGCCAAGCTCGCCAAGGTGAAGGTCACGGCCGAGGTGGTCAAGGCCACGAAGGGCCCGAAGATCACGATCATGAAGTACAAGAACAAGACCGGCTACAAGAAGCGCCAGGGTCACCGTCAGCACTCGACCCAGGTCAAGGTCACCGCGATCGAGGCCTGAGCCTCGCCTTTACGAACGAGAACGGGTTTAGAACATGGCACACAAGAAGGGTGCATCCTCGACGCGCAACGGTCGCGACTCCAACGCCCAACGGCTTGGTGTTAAGCGATTCGGCGGCCAGGCCGTCAACGCCGGCGAGATCCTCGTCCGTCAGCGCGGCACGCACTTCCACCCCGGTGACGGCGTCGGCCGTGGCGGCGACGACACGCTGTTCGCGCTGGTCGCGGGTGCGGTCAAGTTCGGCACCAAGAAGGGCCGCAAGACCGTCAACATCGTCCCCGCCGAGACGGTTTCCGTCGGCGAGTCCGCGTAACACTCGCTGACGCACGTACCTCGACGCGAGGGGGTGGGCCGCCTGGCCCGCCCCCTCGCGTTGTTTCTGCTCCACCCCGATGAGAGGCCCTGATGGCGAACTTCGTTGACCGTGTCGTCCTGCATGTCGCCGCTGGTGACGGCGGGCACGGCGTCGCGTCCGTGCGCCGCGAGAAGTTCAAGCCGCTGGGCGGCCCTGACGGCGGCAACGGCGGTCGCGGCGGCAACGTCGTCCTCGTCGTCGACCCGCAGTCCACGACGCTGCTGGACTACCACCACCACCCCCACCGCAAGGCCACCAACGGCAAGCCCGGTGCCGGCGACGAGCGCAACGGCGCCGACGGCGACGACCTGGTGCTGCCGGTGCCCGAGGGCACTGTCGTCAAGGGCGCCGACGGTGAGGTCCTCGCCGACCTGGTCGGCATGGGCGCGACCTACGTCATCGCCCGCGGTGGCCGGGGCGGCCTGGGCAACAAGGCGCTGGCCTCGCCGCGCCGCAAGGCCCCCGGGTTCGCGCTGCTCGGGGAGCCGGGTGAGTCCTGCGACGTCGTCCTCGAGCTGAAGACGCTCGCCGACGTGGCGCTCATCGGCTACCCCTCGGCCGGCAAGTCCAGCCTGGTCTCGGTGCTCTCGGCCGCCCGGCCCAAGATCGCCGACTACCCGTTCACGACGCTGGTGCCCAACCTCGGCGTCGTCACCGCCGGCTCCGAGCGGTTCACCGTGGCCGACGTGCCCGGGCTGATCCCCGGGGCCAGCCAGGGCAAGGGCCTGGGGCTGGAGTTCCTGCGTCACGTCGAGCGCTGCTCGGTGCTGGTCCACGTCATCGACTGCGCCACGCTGGAGCCGGACCGCGACCCGCTCAGCGACCTCGACGTCATCGAGGAGGAGCTCAGCCAGTACGTCGCCGACGAGTCCCTCGGCGGCAAGCCGCTGTCCGAGCGCACCCGCATCATCGTCCTCAACAAGGCCGACGTGCCCGAGGCCCGCGAGCTCGCCGAGATGGTCCAGCCCGACCTGGAGGCCCGCGGCCTGGAGGTCTTCATCGTGTCCGCCGTCGCCCGCACCGGGCTGCGTGAGCTCGGCTTCGCCATGGCCCGCCACGTCGCCGAGCACCGCAAGGCCGTCGAGGTCGTCGAGGCCCCGCGGATCGTGCTGCGGCCCAAGGCCGTCGACGACAGCGGCTTCACCGTCACCCGGGAGAACACCCCCGACGGCGAGATCTTCCGCGTCGTCGGCGAGCGGCCCACCCGCTGGGTCCGCCAGACCGACTTCTCCAACGACGAGGCCGTGGGCTACCTCGCCGACCGGCTCAACCGGGCCGGCGTCGAGGAGGCGCTGTTCAAGGCCGGTGCCGTGGCCGGGGCGACCGTCGTCATCGGCGCCACCGACAACGCCGTCGTCTTCGACTGGGAGCCGACGATGTCCGCCGGCGCCGAGCTGCTGGCGGGCCCCCGTGGCACCGACCTGCGCCTCGAGGACGCGCACCGCCCCACGCGTGACCAGAAGCGCGAGGACTACGCCGCCCGGCGTGCGGCCAAGACGGCGGCCCGCGACGAGCTCGCGGCCGAGCGCAAGGCCGGTCACTGGGCGGACGCCGCCTCGGAGGACGACGAGGATCTCTAGGCTGCGTCCATGAGCAGCGTGGGGCGGAGCCAGGTGCGCTCGGCGCACCGGCTCGTGGTCAAGGTCGGGTCCAGCTCGCTGACCCGCGACGGGGGCAGCCTCGACGTGGAGCGGCTGAACGCCCTCGTCGAGGTGCTCGCGACCCGTCGCGAGGCGGGGTCGTCGGTGGTGCTGGTGTCCTCGGGCGCCATCGCCGCCGGGCTCACCCCGCTCGGGCTGGCCAAGCGCCCGCGGGACCTGGCCACGCAGCAGGCGGCAGCCAGCGTGGGGCAGGGAGCCCTGGTCGCGGCATACAGCCATGCCTTCGGCACCCACGGGCTGACGGTCGGGCAGGTGCTGCTGACCGCCGACGACGTCACCCGGCGCAGCCACTACGCCAACGCGCGGCGCACCCTCGACCGGCTGCTCGACCTCGGCGTCGTGCCGGTCGTCAACGAGAACGACACGGTCGCCACGCACGAGATCCGCTTCGGCGACAACGACCGGCTCGCCGCGCTCGTCGCGCACCTCGTGCACGCCGACGCGCTCGTCCTCCTCTCCGACGTCGATGCCCTGTATGACGGGCCGCCGAGCCGCGAGGGCACCTCGCGGATCCCCGTGGTGACGCATGCCGACGAGCTGGTCGACGTGCGCATCGGCGGCTCGGGGTCCTCGGTCGGCACCGGCGGGATGGCCACCAAGATCGAGGCGGCGGCGATCGCGACGGGTGCGGGGATCCCGACGGTGCTGACCTCGACGGCGCAGGCCGCGGCGGCGCTGGCGGGGGAGGACGTCGGCACGTTCTTCGCGCCCACCGGGTCCCGTCGCGCGTCCCGGCTGCTCTGGCTGGCGCACGCCACCACCCCGCGCGGGCGTCTGGTGCTGGACCCGGGGGCGGTGCGCGCGGTCGTCGAGCGGCGCAAGTCGCTGCTGCCGGCGGGGATCGTCTCGGTCGAGGGCACCTTCGACGGCGGCGACCCGGTGGACCTGTGCCGGCTCGACGGGCACGCCGTGGCGCGCGGGCTGGTCAACTACGACTCCTCCGAGCTCCCGGGGCTGCTGGGGCGGACCACGCACGAGCTGGCCCGCGAGCTGGGCCCTTCGTACGAGCGCGAGGTCGTCCACCGCGACGACCTGGTCCTCCTCTGACCCACCGACCTCAGCGGCGCGGGACGGAGGGCCCCGGGGAGAGGCTGCCGTGAAGCCGCTGTCCGCGGGACGAAACGACTGGCAGGGGAGGCGAGCGGGCGGCATACGCTGAGGCCATGGCTCCGATCGATCCCGAGGTGACCGCCCACGTCGCCGAGCTGGGCGGCCGGGCGCGCGAGGCGTCGCGGCGCCTGGCGCTGCTCTCGCGTGCCGACAAGGACGCCGCGCTGCTGGCGATGGCCGCCGCGCTCGAGGCCGCCGCGCCGCAGGTGGTCGACGCCAACGCCGAGGACGTCGAGCGTGGCCGGGCCGGCGGGCTGTCCGAGGGGCTGGTCGACCGGCTCCGCCTCGACGAGGCGCGGGTCCACGCTGTCGCCCAGGCGCTGCGCGACATCGCCGCGCTGCCGGACCCGGTGGGCGAGGTCGTGCGCGGCTCGACCCTGCCCAACGGCCTGCAGATCCGGCAGGTCCGGGTCCCGATGGGCGTGGTCGGCATGATCTACGAGGCCCGGCCCAACGTGACCGTCGACGCCGCCGGGCTGGGGCTCAAGAGCGGCAACGCCGTCATCCTGCGGGGTGGGTCCGCCGCCGCGTCGAGCAACCGTGCGCTGGTCGACGTGTTGCGCAAGACCCTTGCGGCTCAAGGGATCCCGGCCGACGCCGTGCAGCTGCTCGACGAGGGCGGCCGCGACGCCGTGCGCGCCCTGATGACGGCGCGTGGCCTGGTCGACGTGCTCATCCCGCGCGGTGGCGCCGACCTGATCCAGACCGTGGTGCGCGAGTCGACGGTGCCGGTGATCGAGACCGGCGTCGGCAACTGCCACGTCTACGTCGACGCGGCCGCCGACCTCGACAAGGCGCTGGCCATCACGGTCAACTCCAAGGTGCACCGGCCCAGCGTCTGCAACGCCGCCGAGTCGCTGCTCGTGCACCGCGACGTCGCCGCCGACTTCCTGCCCAAGGCGCTGGCCGCCCTCGGCGGCGCGGGCGTGCGGGTGCACGGCGACGAGCAGGTGCGGGTGTTCGCGGACGCCGCGGGCACGGCATACGAGCCGGCGACCGAGGAGGACTATGCGCGCGAGTACCTCTCCCTCGACATCAGCGCGCACGTCGTCGACAGCCTCGATGAGGCGCTGGAACACGTGCGGCGCTACGGCACCGGCCACACCGAGGCGATCGTCACCGAGGACCGCGCCGCCGCCCGGCGCTGGGTCGCCGAGGTCGACGCCGCGGCCGTGATGGTCAACGCCTCGACGCGGTTCACCGACGGCGGGGAGTTCGGCTTCGGCGCCGAGATCGGCATCTCCACGCAGAAGCTCCACGCCCGCGGCCCGATGGCCCTGCCGGAGCTGACGACGACCAAGTGGGTCGTCGAGGGGGACGGCCAAGTTCGTCCCTGACCGTGCGACTGGCAGGATGGCCGCTCGTGGAAGGCACTGAGGTTCGCAAGCTGGCCGCGCTCGAGGACACCCACTGGTGGTATCGCGAGCGGCGGCACCTGCTCGCCGCTGCCCTCAAGGGGGCCACGCCCGGGCGCGCCCTGGACGTGGGGGCCGCCGGTGGCGGCAACACCCGCGTGCTGCGTGACCTCGGCTGGGACGCGGCGGCGCTGGAGTACGGCGCCGACGGTGCCCAGGTCGCGGCCGAGCGTGGCCTGCCGGTCATGCGCGCCGACGCGACGCTGCTGCCGGTGCAGGACGGGGCCATGGACCTCGTCGTGGCGTTCGACGTGCTGGAGCACCTGGTCGACGACGATGCCTGCGCCCGTGAGATCCACCGCGCGCTCCGTCCCGGCGGGACGTTCCTCGTCGCCGTGCCGTGCGACCCGCGCCTGTGGTCCGCCCACGACGAGGCGGTGGGCCACGTGCGCCGCTACACCCGGCCGACGCTGCGGGACCTGTTGCAGCGCAACGGTTTCGAGATCGAGTCGATGACGTCGTGGAACGTCCTGCTGCGCCCCGTCGTGGCGCTGCGCCGGCGCTCCTCCAACGGCAGCGACCTCGAGGACCTGCACCCGGTGGTCAACGCCGGGCTGCGCACGATCATCACCGCCGAGCGCTACCTGCCGGTCAAGGGCCTGCCCGGCGTCAGCCTGCTCGTGACTGCTCGCCGACTGGCGTAGGACGGGCCGGGGCGGCCGGCGCCGTGGGCTCAGCCTGGGTCTGCGGAGCGGGCTGGGTGGTCTGGGCGGTCCCGGCCTCGGCGGCCGAGTCGTAGGCCACGAAGTAGGACGGGCGGCCCTGCATCATCGTGTACATCCGCCCGACGTACTCCCCGAGGATGCCCACGCAGAGCAGCTGGATCGCGCCGACCGAGGCGACGGCCACGACGGTCGAGGTCCAGCCGGCGACGGTCTCGTTGCGCAGCTGCGCCACCAGCGCGTAGATCAGCAGCAGGATCGCGGCGATCCCGCCGCCGATGCCGCACCAGGTCGCCAGGCGCAGGGGAGCGGTCGAGAAGCCGGTGATGCTGTCGATCGAGAGCTTGACCATCCGGGCGAGGGGGTACTTCGAGCGCCCGGCGGCTCGCTCCTCCCGGCGGTAGCCGACGGAGGCGGAGGGGAAGTTCAGCGCCGGCACGACGAAGCGCAGCACGCGGTGGTGCTCGGGCAGGGCGTTGACCGCCTGCACCGTGGCGCGGGACATGAGGCGGAAGTCGCCTGCGTCGACCTGGGCCGAGGTCTGGCTGAGTCCGCGCAGCAGCTTGTAGAACGCCCGGGCGCTGCCGCGCTTGAACGCCGAGTCGGTGGAGCGGTCGGAGCGCACGCCGTAGACGACGTCCACGCCCTCGCGCCGGGCCACCTCGAGCATCTGGCCGATGACCTCCGGCGGGTCCTGCAGGTCGGCGTCGATGGTGGCCACGTAGTCGCCGAGCGCGTTGGCCAGCCCCGCCGAGATCGCGGCCTGGTGCCCGGCGTTGGCCCGCAGGCGCAGCACCCGCAGCTGCGGCCAGTCGTGCCGGTAGCGCTGCAGCAGCACCGGGGTGGCGTCCTTGCTCCCGTCGTCGACTGCGAGGACCTCGTAGGTCGCCCCGGTCGCGTCGAGGACCGGGCGCAGCCGCTCGACGAGGAGCGGCAGGACCTCCGCCTCGTCGTACATCGGGACGACCACGGACAGCTCGACGGACATGCCGGAAGCCTAACCGCCCACCCGTCCCCGGCCGACGCGGTTGCGCCGGCTTCCCGCTCCACCGAGCCCGTATGCCGCGTGCGCACCCGGCGCGCTCGGCCCGCGGCGGTGAGTTCCGAGCGACGAGCACCGACGGCGGTTGGGTTGCTCGGCGGCTACCAGGGTGCGGCGGTGATCGTCGGTCCGCGTCACGCGGCCACCACCCTGGGGCGGCGGCGGCCATTCAGGACTGTGCGCAGCAGCGCGCACAGGCGCCCGGGGTCGTCGAGGTCCCGCCACGTCACACGGATGACGGTCCAGCCTGCGGCCACCAGCCGGTTGTAGCGCGCGCAGTCATTGGTGAACTCCCGCACTCCGGCGTGGAATGCATAGCCCTCGGCCTCGACCACGACGCGCCTGGCCGGGAAGGCGAAGTCGGTCCAGTGCCGGACGCTGCCGGTCTCGATGAGGTGCTGTTCCACCCACCCCCGGATACGGCCGTTGATCATCACTGCCCGCACCAGGGACTCCATCGGAGACCCCGAGGCGCCGCTGGCCCATCTGGACACTCGCCGGGCAGCCCGCACGCCGGGACCCGTCGACTCGTCAGCTGCGCGGACCAGTTCCTCGGCTGAGATCCGTCGGTCCCGCAGGGCCGAGTCGGCCACGACCAGGGCCTCAGCGAACGGCAAGGTTCTGGCGCAGTCGAGCACAGTGGTGAGCACATCCGTGACACCGGCGCGCAAGTCCAGCGGGCGGGTGGTCCAGTGCAGCACTACTCCGGCGTCGCGGCGGTTGCGCCCGCGGGGGACCGTCAGGTGTACGGCTGTGGGAGTGTTCACCAGATCAAGTCCGTGGTGTGCTGCGGCGCTTGCATGGCTGAGGACCGCTCGTCTGGCCTTGGCCAACGCCAGCTCGGGCCGAAGGCCCGGAAGGGCGTAGTGGCCCTTCACCGGTCGGGCCAGGCTGCCGTCAGCGAGGGCCTCCCGGAGCTGGCTTGGCGTGACGATGCCGAGAGCGGCGCGGCGGTCGAGGCACGTGCGCTCGTGCAGCGAGACCCACATGTCGGGCAGGAACACCGGTCGATGATGGCCCGGAGCGGGGCACGGGCGTGCGGACTGTCCCCAGCGCGCGCCGACCGACGATCATCGGCGGGTGTGGGCTGCCGATGAGGCGCCCGAGGCACCGCCGTGATCGTCGGTCGGTGCGGAGGGTCGGGCGCGAGCGGGGTGGGGAGGTCCGGCGTCCCACCTGCGGTGACGCCCCGCTAGGCTGTGCGCCATGTCGTTCTCGCCCCTGCTGACCCACCTGGCCGCCGCCGAGGAGCACACCCGCGAGCTGCCGATCCCGACGTGGGCCTATGGCGCCCTCGCCGCGTTCGCCTTCGCCGCCCTGCTGGGCGTCCTGTGGTCCTTCCGCAACACCGCGGCCAAGACGGTCAGGCACCCGCACGGGGACCACCACTGACCACCCGCCTGGGTGTGATGGGTGGGACCTTCGACCCCATCCACCACGGTCACCTGGTCGCGGCGAGCGAGGTCCAGGCCCTCTACGACCTCGACGAGGTCGTCTTCGTCCCGACCGGCCAGCCCTGGCAGAAGGACGCCAGCGTCGTCTCCCCGGCGGAGCACCGCTACCTCATGACGGTGATCGCCACGGCGTCCAACCCGCGTTTCACCGTCAGCCGGGTCGACATCGACCGGCCCGGCCCGACATACACGATCGACACGCTGCGTGACCTGTCGGCGCAGCGTCCCGGCGCCGAGCTGTTCTTCATCACCGGCGCCGACGCCCTCGCGCAGATCCTGTCGTGGAAGGACGCCGAGGAGCTGTTCGACCTCGCGCACTTCATCGGGGTCACCCGTCCCGGGCACGAGCTCAGCGACAACGGCCTGCCCCGCGACCGGGTGACCTTGCAGGAGGTCCCGGCCATGGCGATCAGCTCCACCGACTGCCGCGCGCGCGTCGCCCGGGGTGAGCCCGTCTGGTACCTCGTCCCGGACGGCGTCGTCCAGTACATCAACAAGCACCACCTGTACGCCCAACCGTAGGAGGACCGCGTGGCCGCCACGCAGCACGCCATCGACCTGGCCAAGGCCGCCGCCACCGCCGCAGAGGACAAGCTCGCCAGCAAGGTGCTCGCGATCGACGTCAGCGACCAGCTCGCCCTCACCGACGTCTTCGTCATCGCCTCGGCGGCCAACGAGCGTCAGGTCAACGCCATCGTCGACAGCGTCGAGGAGAAGCTCCACACGCTCAAGGCCAAGCCGGTCCGCCGGGAGGGGGAGCGCGACGGCCGCTGGGTGCTCATCGACTTCGGCGACATCGTGGTCCACGTCCAGCACGAGGACGAGCGCGAGTTCTACGCCCTCGAGCGCCTCTGGAAGGACTGCCCGTCGATCGACCTGAGCGCCTGACCGATGGCCGCCCGTCGTCGCCTCCTCGTCTGGCGCCACGGCCAGACCGACCACAACGCCAGCGGCATCTGGCAGGGCCAGCTCGACACGCACCTGTCCGACACCGGGCGCGCCCAGGCGCGGACAGCGGCAGCCGCACTCGCGGCATACAAGCCTGATGTGATCGTCGCCAGCGACCTCAAGCGCGCCGCGGAGACCGGGCGCACGCTGGCCGAGCTGGTCGGGCTGCCCATCCGGTATGACGAGCGGTTGCGTGAGATCCATGCCGGCGAGTGGCAGGGGATGACCGCGGGCGACGTGGCGGAGCAGTACCCCGAGGAGCAGGCGGCGCTGGCTGCCGGCGAGGACCTGCCGCGGGGGATCCACGGGGAGACGGTGTCCCAGGTCGCTGTGCGGGCGCGGGCGGCGGTCGACGACCTGCTGCCCGAGCTCGGCGACGGTCAGTGCGCCGTCATCGCCACGCACGGTGTGGCCGGGCGGGCGCTCGTGGCGTCGATGGTCGGCCTGGACCAGCACGCGGCGTGGATGTCGATCGCCGGCCTGCACAACTGCCACTGGGCGGACCTGCAGGAGTACGACCGCGGCTGGCGGGTCGTCGCCTGGAACGCCGGCGCACCGGCCGGCTCGGGGGTCGACTCCCCGGGCTGACCACCCGATTTGGAGAAACCCGGGGGGTGCCGGATAAAGTACTCCTCGTTCCCGCAAGGGAAGCCCACGAGAAATCGTGCGGGGCTGTGGCGCAGCTGGTAGCGCACCTCCATGGCATGGAGGGGGTCAGGGGTTCGAATCCCCTCAGCTCCACCCGATCGACGAAGGCCGGCTCCTGACAGGAGCCGGCCTTCGGCGTTGTCGGGGCAGGTGGTCACGGGGGCCACCACGACGCAGGGGGGTCCCATGGCACACCAGGTCCGCATCGGCGTCCAGCTCAACCCGCAGCATGCCGGGTGGGCGGACCTGCGCCGCGCCGCGGTCGAGGCCGAGCAGGCCGGGGTCGACGCGATCTTCACGTGGGACCACTTCTTCCCGCTCAGCGGTGACCGGGACGGGCGGCACCTGGAGTGCTGGACCGTCCTCGCCGCCTGGGCGGAGCTGACCGGGCGGGTCCAGATCGGGCCGCTCGTGAGCTCCGTCGGCTACCGCAACCCCGACCTGCTGGCCGACATGGCCCGGACCGTCGACCACATCAGCGGCGGCCGGCTGGTCCTTGGGGTGGGCGCCGGCTTCAAGGAGCGCGACTTCGTCGAGTACGGCTACCCGTTCGGCACGGCAGGCCAGCGCCTCGACGCGCTCGGGGCCGCCCTGCCGCGGATCGAGGGCCGGCTGGCCCGGCTCAACCCGGCGCCGACGCGGCGCATCCCGGTGATGATCGGTGGGGGTGGTGAGCGCCGGACGCTGCCCCTCGTGGCCCGGCACGCCGACATCTGGCACACCTTCGCCGAGGGGGAGGACTTCGCCCGCAAGGCGAGGGTGCTGGACGCCGCCTGCGCGGCGATCGGACGCGACCCCGCCGAGATCGAGCGCTCGGTGCTCGTCGGCGGGGACCCGCTCGACTCCGGGGTCGCGCTACGGGCCCAGGGCGTCTCGCTGTTCGTCCTCGGGTCCAACGGTCCGGACTACGACCTGGACCTCGTGCGGCGGTGGGTGAGCTGGCGCGACGAGACGAACGCACGGGAGGCGTCCACCGCCGGGGTGTGAGCCGCCCTAGGACATCTGCCCGTGGGCGGCGGTGTCCGCGGCCCGCACGCTGTGGGTCAGGTCCGGCCTGCCGGGACCGGGCGGGGGCGCCGGTCGTCGGGGCACCGCCGGGGAAGGGGCGGTGGATGGGTGGAGGGCCTCAGCCAGCTCAGGGACGTCATCGCGCAGCGTGACGCGGAGCGGAGCCAGCACGCCTGGCAGCGCCTGGCAGGCACCTGTGCGGTGGGTGGTGCCGTGCTGGCGCTCGCGGCCGGGGCGGTGCGGCCGCGCCCGGACCACGTCGACGGGCAGCTCCTCGCCGGGGTCGCGGACGGGCCTGCCTTCCTCCTGGTCTGCCTCACCGGCGGCCTGGCCGTGCTGCTGGGTGCGGTCGGGCTGCTGGCGCTCACCGACCTCGCGCCCGGCCGCCTGTCCCGCGTGGGCCGTGGCGTGCTGATCCCCGCCGGCGTCGCCCTCGCGCTCGTCGAGGCGTGGGGGACCGCGCCGGCCCTCCGGCTCGCCGTGCAGGACCTCCGCGGCGGCGCCGGCCCCGACCGGGGGCCGGCGTTCGGGACCGCCCGGGGCATCGCGCTGCTCGACGGGATGCTCTCCGACGCCTGGGCGCTCCTCCTGCTGGGCCTCCTGCCGGCGGTGCTCGCGGCAGCCCTGTGGCGGACCGCCTGGCCGCGGTGGCCGGGCGCGCTGGCGTGGGTGGGTGCCGGGCTGTCATCCACCGCGGCCCTCGGTGGGCTGGCCGGCCTGCCGGTCGACCTCCGGCCGGTGCAGGCGACCGGCGCCGTCTGCGTGATCGGGTGGCTGGGCGTCAGCGGTGTCCTGCTGCTGCGGCAGGGGTGGGCTCCCCGGACGACCGGCTGAGAGTCCGCCGAAGGGGTCATCGGCGGGGGCTGCCCCCGGAAGGTTCCGCGTCGTCCGCGCCGCTCTATGCGCCGTCCTGCGCGCGGGTCTGCGCGCCTCGTAGCGCAGCGAAGAAGTCGCGGGTGATCGGGTTCGTCGCGAGCTCCGGTCGCTCCTGCACCCACTCCGACAGGATCGCCAGCGAGGGACGCCAGGTGCGGTCCCGGACCGAGAACTCGGCGACGTTTCGCCCGTCCGGCCCGGTCACGAGCACCCGGTCCGGCTTGTTGCGGCTGTTGATGACCGAGCCCGGGTAGAACGTGATGCCTCTGACGTCGGCCCTGCTGGTCACGGTGGTCCGGCGGCCGAGGCGGGTGGTCACGCCCTCGGTCGTGAGCACCTCCCGGAAGCTGAGCAGGAGGTAGGCCGCGACCGGGAGGACGACCAGGAAGAAGGACACCAGGAGCCAGGCGATCGTGCCCATGACCGGACCGCCGTGGGAGGAGCGCACCGGCGCCAGCCAGTCGCGCTCGACGACGGCCATCCGGACGCTGCCGAGCATGCCGACCCACATCGCCAGGCACAGGGGTACGCCGACGAAGCGCAGGAAGGCAGGTGACCGGGTGACGACCCGGCCCGGCTGGCCGAGGGAGGTGCCCGGCGGCAGCGCGCCGTAGACGTCCGGACCCCCACCAGGTGGGACGGCAGGCTCGCCGGCCGACGGCAGCGCACGGCGTCGGCGGGTGAAGAGCCGGTAGACGGCGGCCCACAGGGGGAAGGTCAGCAACCTGAAGGTGAGCACCAGGCCGATCCACTCCTTGGGTCCGTACTGCGCGGCGATGGCGAGGACGCTGTCCATCCCTGTGCCCCCTGGCGTCGTGCTTCCCTGGCCCGCGGCATCCTGCCACGCCGTCCCCGCCCGGCGGCGACCCGCACGACAGCCGCCGTCCCGTCACCTGCGTCACGTTCCCGCCCACGGCGCGAGGCCGTCTGCCACGCTGCCCGCGTGGTCCCCGCCCTCGCCGCCGCGCTCGCCGTCGTCGCCGTCCTCGACTGGTGGGCCGTATGCCGTGACCACCGTCGCGTGGAGACCGTCGCCAAGCCGCTGGTCATGGTCCTGCTCGCGGCGCTGGCGCTCGCGCTGGGCGCGGGTGGCACCGGGGCCGGCCGCTGGCTCCTGCTGGCGCTGGCCCTGGGCACGGTCGGCGACGTCCTGCTGCTGCGCGACACCGGGCCCCGCTTCCTGGGCGGCCTCAGCGCGTTCCTGCTGGGGCACCTGGCGTACGTCGCCGCCTTCATCACGCTCGGGTTCCACCAGGGCTGGGCCCTGCTCGGTGCCGCCGTCGTCGCCCTGGACCTGGCCACCGCCGGGCGCCGCATCCTGCGGGCCGCCGCGGCACAGGACCGGGCGCTGGGAGGCGCGGTCGCGGCATACATGCTCGTGATCGCGGCGATGACGGTCACCGCGTGGGGGACCGGCCGCCCGGTGGTCGCGCTCGGGGCGGTGGTTTTCGTCGCATCCGACACGCTGCTGGCGCTGGACCGGTTCGTGCGGCCGCGCCCGGCATCGCGGGTGGCGGTGATGGTCACCTACCACCTCGGACAGGTGCTGATGGTGCTCGGCGCGCTCGGAGCGGCCACCCGCTGAGCCGGCAGTCACCGCGGACCGATCAGGGCGCCCCGGTGCAGGCGCCGTCAGCCGAGGCTGGTGACGTGCAGCAGGCCCCGCGTGTCGGCGGTCAGGGAGGCCACGTGGAGGAAGCGCTGGCTGAGGGCGCACGTCGCGAGGCCCTGGCAGGCCGGGTAGGGCTGGTAGTCGTGGTACGGCGCGTTCCACGCGGCGTACGCCAGGCGCAGGTGGCCGGAGGCGTCGACGAAACCGGACGGGCCGCCGGGACCGTTGAGGCCGTGGCCGGAGGTGAGCAGCGGGGTGCTGACCGGGTGCGGGCGGGAGCAGGGCCCCAGGGCGGAGGCGCAGAAGGCGTAGCCGGTGGCGTAGGCGGTGCTGTTCCAGCTGTTCGCCGAGTAGAACAGGTAGAGGCGCCCGCCGTAGGCCACCATGGACGGCCCCTCGATGAGCTGCCCCTCCCACCGCTCGTGGGTCGTGAGCAGGTTGCGCGCGACCGACCCGGGGGCGAAGGCGGTGCCGGTCATGGCCAGCTGGCGGGACCAGATCCGGGTGGGGCAGCAGCCCGGCACACCCTCGTTCTTCCAGATGAGGAACGGTCGGCCGTGGGGGTCCACGAACACGTCGGGGTCGATCGAGCCGTGGGGGTCGCTGGAGCAGACGATCGGGCCGCGGGAGCTGTCGGTGAACGGGCCCAGCGGCGAGCTGGAGGTGGCGACCGAGATGCACTGCTTCCACGGCGAGTAGCTGCGCATCGCCACGTACGCCATGACGTAGCGACCGCCCACGGGGTGCACCGAGGGTGCCCACGCACCGGTGTTCCACTTGCCCGGGCCGGTGCGCGCTGCCCAGGGCGCCACCCGGGGCAGGGCGTCGTTGAACCACGGGTCCGTGCTGATCGCCGGACCCGGGTTGTATGCCGGGCGGGCCACCCAGGTGCGCAGGTCCGTCGAGGTCATGGCCGGCACATAGGCGCCGCCGGTGTTGGTGCCGTAGGCGTAGTAGGTGCGGCCGATCCGCAGGACGTGGGGGTCGGGGAAGTTGGCGCGGTAGACCGCGCCGGCCTTGAACCACGGTGCACCGGGGTAGGCCTGGGCCGACGGCGCCGCCAGGGTTGCGACGACCACGCCCAGCAACGCCGCGACGACCGCGAGCAGCGCGGAGCGGGGACGGCGCGAGCTGCGGGTGCTGCGGCGGGCGCCTGTGTGACGACTCTTCACGGTGCCCTCCCGGCGTCTCGTCGGCACCTGAAGGCTAGGGAGTCCCCGGCAGGTCCGGGGCGGTCTTTACCGATCGCTGACCGGCCGGGCGTCTGCGCTAACCTAGGCGCATGACCTGCGTGCTGCTCCTTAGCCAGCCGCGTTGATCGGTTCGGACGTCAACGCGGCAACCCCTCCTGTGTGAGGGGTTTTCTTGTGTCGCGGGTCCGACGCGGGGGACGAGCACGCCGGCAGCACCACGAGACCCAGAGGACGCGACGATGAACGACACGCCGTACCGCTACACCGCCGAGCTGGCCGAGAAGGTCGAGCTGGCCTGGCAGGACCGGTGGGAGAGCGAGGGCACCTTCCACGCCCCGAACCCGGCCGGCCCGTGGGCCGACCCCGAGGGCGTGGCCGGCCGCGAGAAGCTCCTGGTGCTCGACATGTTCCCCTACCCCTCGGGCGCCGGCCTGCACATCGGCCACCCGCTGGGCTACATCGCCACGGACGTCTTCGCCCGCTACCACCGGATGACCGGCAAGAACGTCCTGCACTGCCTGGGCTACGACGCGTTCGGCCTGCCCGCGGAGCAGTTCGCGGTGCAGACCGGCCAGCACCCGCGCAAGACGACCGAGGAGAACATGGTCGTCATGAAGCGCCAGCTGCGGCGGCTGGGGCTGGCCCACGACGACCGGCGCGCGATCGCCACGATCGACCCCGACTACTACAAGTGGACCCAGTGGATCTTCACGCAGATCTGGGACGCCTGGTACGACGTCGACGCCGTCCGCGAGGACGGTGGCCGGGGCAAGGCGCGCCCGATCCGCGAGCTGGTCGAGGAGCTCTCGAGCGGCCGCCGCGCGACGCCGGACGAGCGTGACTGGTCGGCGCTGACCGAGGCGGAGCGGGCCGAGGTCCTCGACGGCTTCCGGCTGGCCTACTCCTCCCAGGCGCCGGTCAACTGGGCGCCGGGCCTGGGCACGGTGCTGTCCAACGAGGAGGTCACCAACGACGGCCGCTCCGAGCGCGGCAACTTCCCGGTCTTCAAGACCAACCTGCGGCAGTGGATGATGCGGATCACCGCGTATGCCGACCGGCTGGCCGACGACCTGGACCGCGTCGACTGGCCCGAGAAGGTCAAGCTCATGCAGCGCAACTGGATCGGGCGCTCGCACGGCGCGCGGGTGCGCTTCGAGGCGGGTCTGGCCGATGGCTCCACCGCGCCGGTCGAGGTGTTCACCACCCGCCCGGACACGCTGTTCGGTGCGACGTTCATGGTGCTGGCGCCCGAGCACCCGCTGGTGGATCGCCTTGTCCCGCAAGGCGGTTGGCCGGAGGGGTCGCGCGAGGCGTGGACCAACGGAGGTGACTCGCCCGCGGAGGCGGTCGCGGCATACCGGCTGGCTGCCTCGCGCAAGTCCGAGGTGGAGCGTCAGTCTGAGGGCAAGGACAAGACCGGTGTCTTCACCGGCGCGTTCGCGACCAATCCCGTGAACGGGCAACGGATCCCGGTCTTCGTGGCCGACTACGTGCTGATGGGCTACGGCACCGGCGCGATCATGGCGGTGCCCGGCCAGGACGTGCGCGACTGGGAGTTCGCGACCAGGTTCGACCTGCCGATCATCCGCACGGTGCAGCCGGCGGAGGGCCACCCCGAGGACGAGGCCTTCACCGGCGAGGGCCCGGCGGTCAACTCGGCGAACGAGGAGATCTCGCTCGACGGGATGGGCGTCACCGAGGCCAAGGCCCGGATCATCGAGTGGTTGCAGGACAAGGGTTTCGGCGAGGGCACGGTCAACTACAAGCTGCGCGACTGGCTGTTCAGCCGGCAGCGCTACTGGGGTGAGCCGTTCCCGATCCTGTTCGACGAGGACGGGGTCGCCCACGCCGTGCCGGAGTCGATGCTTCCGGTCGAGCTGCCCGACGTGCCGGACTACTCGCCCAAGACGTTCGACCCCGACGACGACTCCTCCAGCCCGGAGGCGCCGCTGTCGCGCGCGACGGAGTGGGTCAACGTCGAGCTGGACCTGGGTGACGGTCGTGGCGTGCGCCGCTACCGCCGGGAGACCAACACGATGCCCAACTGGGCCGGCTCGTGCTGGTACTACCTGCGCTACCTGGACCCGGCCAACGACGAGGCGTTCGTCGACCCGGAGAACGAGCGCTACTGGATGGGCAAGCGCCCGGCCCCGGTCGAGGGTGCCCCGGAGGGCGTCACCGACCCCGGTGGCGTGGACCTGTACATCGGCGGGGTGGAGCACGCGGTGCTGCACCTGCTCTACGCCCGCTTCTGGCACAAGGTGCTGTTCGACCTGGGTCACGTCAGCAGCGAGGAGCCGTTCCGCAAGTACTTCTCGCAGGGCTACATCCAGGCGTTCGCCTACCGCGACGGGCGCGGCCAGCCGGTGCCCGCCGCCGAGGTCGAGGAGGTCGAGGGCAGCGACCCCCATGACCCGCAGTTCACCTGGCAGGGCCAGCCGGTCGCCCGCGAGTACGGCAAGATCGGCAAGTCGCTCAAGAACGTCGTGAGCCCCGACGAGATGTACGACGCGTACGGCGCCGACACCCTGCGCGTCTACGAGATGTCGATGGGCCCGCTGGAGCTGTCCAAGCCCTGGGAGACCCGCGCGGTCGTCGGTGCCCAGCGGTTCCTGCAGCGGCTGTGGCGCAACGTCATCGACGAGGAGACCGGCGAGGTGCGGGTCGTCGACCAGCCGGTCGACGCCGACACCCTGCGCGTGATGCACCGGACCATCGACGCGGTCGCCAAGGACTACCCGTCGCTGGGCTTCAACACCGCGATCGCGCGGCTGATCGAGCTGAACAACGCCCTGACCAAGCTCGACGCGGTGCCGCGGGAGGCGGCCGAGACCATCGTCAAGATGGTCTCGCCGATCGCCCCGCACATCGCCGAGGAGCTCTGGCGCAAGCTGGGCCACGACGAGACGATCACGTTCGAGCCGTTCCCGGTGGCCGACCCGGCGCTGCTGGTCGACGACACGGTGACCTGTGTCGTGCAGGTGCAGGGCAAGGTGCGCGACCGCCTCGAGGTGGCCGCCGACATCAGCGCCGCCGACCTGGAGGCCGCGGCCCTGGCCAGCGAGCGGGTCCAGGCCTCGATCGCCGGCAAGACGGTCCGCAAGGTGATCGTCCGGGCGCCCCAGCTGGTCAACATCGTCGCCGGCTGAGGGCTCACGCACGAAGGCCCGGGCACCTGTCTACAGAGGTGCCCGGGCCCCGTCGGGCTCAGCCGATCACGCTGAGGGCGTTGCCGTAGCGCTTGAGGTAGTCCATCGCGCTGTCCCCGGTGTAGACGATGTCCGCGCTGTAGTTCTCGAGCAGCAGGTCGCCCTTCATCAGGAACAGGCGCGACTCCTCGGCGTCATGCAGCTCCATGAGGGCATCCCGCTCGCCCGTGACGATCCACAGCCCCGTGCCCCGCTCGGAGAAGAACATCTGCGGCTCGCTGCACCGGCCCTCGCTGGCCTTCCTGCCCCAGTACTCCTGCACCTCGGCGGCGAACTCGAGCGCCTTCTGCTCGCGCCCCGGCACCGGGTGCGTCCATGTGACCACCAATGCTGACTGCATCGTCTGCTCCCGTCCTTCGCACCTATCCGGTGCGCTCACACGCCTCCCGGTCGTCATGGCCCCTGGCCCGGTGGCTCTGGTCCCACACCTCCAACCTCTGCCGGTGCTGGCGGGTCGGACATGGGCGAAGGTCCTTGACCGGGGCCGCCGGGGGACGCGCAGCGCCGCGGCGGTGGACCCAGCCGATAACCTGCGCGGGTGAACGTCGCGATCGTCACCGACTCCACGGCATACCTGCCGGAGGACTCGGTGACGCGCCTCGGCGTCCAGGTCGTGCCCCTGCACGTGGTCATCGACGGCGAGGAGCTCGTCGAGGGGGTCGAGGCGACACCCGGGCAGGTGGCGGCGGCGCTGCGGGCGCACCGCCGGGTCTCCACGTCCCGGCCGACGCCGAGCGCTTTCCTCGAGGCCTACGAGGCGGCGGCCGAGGCCGGTGCCGACGAGGTCGTCTCGGTGCACATCAGCGCCGACATGTCCGGCACCGTCGACTCGGCGAGGCTGGCCGCGCGGCAGGCGCCACTGCCGGTGCACGTCGTCGACTCGCGGTCCATGGGGATGGCCATGGGGTATGCCGTGGTGTCGGCCGCGGAGGCGGCCGCCGCCGGGCAGGGCGCGAAAGCCGTTGCCGCAGTGGCGCTCTCACGCGCTGAGGCGGCCAAGGTGTGGTTCTGCGTGGACACCTTGGAGCACCTGCGCCGTGGTGGCCGGATCGGCACGGCGTCGGCCCTGCTCGGCTCGGCGCTGGCGATCAAGCCGCTGCTGGCCCTGGAGGACGGGCACATCGCCCTCGCCGAGAAGGTGCGCACCTCGGCCCGGGCGCTGGCGCGGCTGGAGGACTTGGCGGCCGAGGCTGCCGAGGCGGCAGGGGGAGCGGGCTGCGTCGACCTGACCGTGCACCACATCGACGCCGCGGCCCGCGCCGGCGAGCTCGCCGACCGGCTGCACGCGCGGATGCCCGACGCCGCGACGCCGCTGGTCGTCGAGCTCGGCGCCGTCGTGGGCGCCCACGTCGGGCCGGGGACGCTGGGGGTCGTGGTGTCGCCGCGGCCGGCCGGCGCCGACAGGCGGGGCTGAGTCCGTGCCGGGTTCGTGGGTGGTGCTGGTCCTCGCCTCGGCGGTCGGCTTCCTCGTGGGTGGGGTCAGCCCGGCCTCGATCGTCGCCCGGCTGCGCCATGGGGACCTGCGGCTGGGCTCGGGCAACCCCGGGGCGACCAACACGGGCCGGCTGCTCGGGCTGAGGTGGGGCGTGCTCGTCGGGGTGCTCGACGTGCTCAAGGGCCTGGTGCCAACCCTGTTGGCGTTGCTGTGGTTCGACCGGTTCACCGCCTACGCGGTCGGCCTGGCCTGCATCCTCGGGCACATCCTCTCGCCCTACCTCAAGGGCCGCGGCGGCAAGGGCGTGGCGACCTCGCTCGGGGCGGTGCTGGCGGTGCTGCCCTGGTTCGCGCTGGTCATGGTGGCGGTGTTCGCCGTGGTCGCCGGCACGACCCGCTGGGTCGCCGGGGCCTCGATCAGCGCCGCGCTGGCGCTGGTGGCCCTGGGGCTGTTCGCCCCGATGCCCGCGCCGGTAGGGGTGGGCCGGCTCTGGTCGGTCGTCGTGGCGCTGGTGGTCATCGGGCGGCACCACCGCAACATCCGCGTCTGGATGGCGACCCGGCTGCGCTGACGCCTGCCCGTTCCGGGGCGGTTGTCCACATGGGGTCGGCCGTTCGTCCCACCATCCACAGGCTGTCGGCGCGGCCTGTCTGCGGGGGCGGGCCGTTCCTAGCGTGCCGGTATGCCGCGTCGTCACCTCCCGCCCCCGCCCCCGGACCGCCTCGCCGCCGTCCTCGGTCCGCCACGGCGGGCCGAGTCTGACGGATCTACGGATGCCGGCTGGGTGCCCTCGGCGCCATCGATGGTACGGCCGGCACAACCGGCACAGGTGGCGCAGCGCTGGCGCCGGGGACCTGTGGGTGCCGCCCCTGCCGGCGCGAAGGAGGACGGGCCGGGCGAGGGCCTTGAGGTCCCGCCGCGGTCGGGCGAGTCGGCTGGACGGCACCGGCGTCCGGCGCCGCCGCGGCTGCTGACCGTGCCGGACCCCTTGCGCGGAGCCGTGGCCCGACCGCGGCGGCTGGCGGTGCTGGGGCTGCTGCTGACGCTGGTGGCGGCGCTCATGCTGTTCGGGGTCCGCGTGGCGTGGGCCCGCCACGCCGCCGAGCCCCAGCCTGTGGCGGCCACCGGCGCACCGTCGGGCCTGGTGGGACGCGCGCTGCCCTCGGCGTTCGCCACGGGGGCCGCGGCGACGGCTGGGTCGTCGACCGGGGCGCCGGGGGCGCTCCCGGCGACGTCCGGGGTGGTCGTGGTCCATGTCGTCGGCCAGGTCCATCGTCCGGGGGTGGTGCGGCTGCCGCCGGGCTCGCGGGTCCTCGATGCGGTCGAGCGGGCCGGGGGAGCGCTGCCGTCGGCGGACCTGACCCAGGTCAACCTGGCCCGGCCCCTGGTCGATGGCGAGCAGGTCATGGTGCCCAGGCCGGGGCAGGTCGTTGCCGCGCCAGCGGGTCCGGCAGGGACCGGAGGGACGGGGACGGCGGTGGGCTCGACGGCGGGAGGGCTGGTCGACCTCAACAGTGCCGACGCCGCCGCACTGGACGGCCTTCCGGGAGTGGGGCCCGTTCTGGCACAACGGATCCTGGACTGGCGCACCGAGCACGGGCGGTTCTCCTCGGTCGACGAGCTGGGTGAGGTCAGCGGGATCGGCGACAAGCTCATGTCCCAGCTGCGGCCCAAGGTCAGGGTGTGACGGATCGGCCCGCGGCCGCAGCGGAGAACGAAACCGCGGGCATCGACGTCCGGCTCCTGCTGCCGGCGCTGGTCGCCTGGTCGGTGGTCGCGCTGTCCCTGGGCACCTCGCCCGGCTGGGTGTGGGCGATGTCTGGTGGCGCCTGCGTCGGTGGTGCGTGGCTGGCGCTGCGACCCCCGGGATGGCTGCGGTCGTGGTCGGCCGCGGCTGCACTGACGGTGCTGGCGACCGCCCTCTGCCTCGTCGCCACCGCCGCCCACATGAGCCTGCGCGAGGCGGGACTCGTGCCACGGCTGGCGGCGGATCGGGCCAGCGCCTCGGTGGAGGGCACGGTGGCGACCGACCCGCGCGTGGTCACCCGCACCGGTGTCGTCCACACGACCCTGGTCGTGGTGCGCCTCGACGTCGACACCGTCGTGGGCCGGGGACAACGCAGCAGCGCCGCCACGCCCGTCCTGGTCTTCGGCGACGCGAGCTGGGAGCACGTGCGCTGGCACGAACGCGTGCGGGTCAGCGGGCGGTTCGACGTCGCCGAGCCGGGCGACGACGTCGTGGCGGTGTTCAACCCGCGGGGCAGCCCGACCTCACTCGCCGGTCCGGGACCCCTCGCCGACGCCGCCGAGCACGTCCGCGCGGGCCTCCGGAAGGCCGTCAGCGGGCTGCCGAGCGACGCGCGGGGGCTGCTCCCCGGTCTGGTCATCGGGGACACCAGCCGCACGCCGGCGGACCTCACCGAGGCGATGCGCGCGACCGGCATGACCCACCTGTCCGCGGTCTCGGGCAGCAACGTGGCGGTCGTGCTGGCCGCAGCGCTGGGACTGTGCCGGCTCGTGGGCCTCCGCCGTCGGTGGCGCCCCCTGGTGGGGGGGCTGTGCCTGGCCGCGTTCGTCGTCCTGGCCCGGCCGGAGCCGAGCGTGCTGCGGGCCGCCGTCATGGGCGCGGTGGGGTTGCTGGGCCTGAGCACCTCCCGGCGCAAGGCCGGCCTCCCCGCGCTGGCTGCGGCCGTGGTCGTGCTCCTGTGCGTGGACCCGTGGCTGTCGCGCTCCTTCGGGTTCGCCCTGTCCACCCTCGCGACGCTCGGGCTGCTGCTGTTCGCCGGGTCGTGGGGGCGACGCATCGCGGCAGTCCTCCCGCCACGGCTGAAGGGGCTGGGCGTGGCACTGGCCATCCCGGTCGCCGCCCAGCTGATGTGCGGGCCGGTCGTCGTGCTGCTGCAGGGGTCGGTGACGGTCGTGGGGGTGCTGGCCAACCTGGCGGCCGCACCGCTGGTCGGCCCGGCGACGGTGCTGGGTGTCGCCGCAGCCCTGGTCGCCCTGGTCTCGCACCCGCTGGCGGTCGGCCTCGCCTGGCTGGCCGGCCTGCCGACCATGGGCATCGCGTGGGTCGCGCGGGTGGCCTCGGACGTGCCGATGGGCTCGTTGCCATGGCCGGACGGGGCGCCGGGGGCGCTGCTGCTGGCCGGCATGAGCGTGCTCCTGCTGTTCATGGGGCCGTGGATCGTGGCGACGGTGCGCCGGCGCCCGGTGTGGGTGCTGGCTCTCGCCCTTCTCGTCGTGGGGGCGGCGGTCCCGACCACGAGCCTGTCGTGGCCGCCGCCGGGGTGGCGCGTCGTCGCGTGCTCGGTGGGTCAGGGGGACGGCCTCGTCCTGCCGACGGGACCGGGTCGCGCCGTGGTCGTCGACGCCGGGCCCGACCCGGCGCTCATCGACGGCTGCCTGTCCCGGCTCGGCGTCGGGGTGGTCGACGCCGTCGTCCTCACCCACTTCCACTCCGACCACGTCGACGGCCTGCCCGGGGTGCTGCACGGGAGGGTCGTGCGACAGATCCTCACCTCACCCGTGCGCGACCCACCGGGCGGTGCCGCCCAGGTCGACCGGCAGGCAGCGGCGGCCGGGGTCCCGGTCCAGCCCCTGTATGCCGGTGACGACCTCACGTGGGGGACCATCCGGGCCCACGTGCTGTGGCCGGAGCGGGTGATCCGGGAGGGCTCGGTGCCCAACAACGCCAGCGTCGTCATGGACCTCGACGACGGCGGGCTGCACGTCCTGATGCTCGGCGACGTCGAGACGGCCGCCGCGCACCAGGTGCTGCTGGAGCTGCGCCGCGAGCCGGGCCGTCGCCGGTTCGACGTGCTCAAGGTCGCCCACCACGGGTCGTCGCTTCAGGACCCGGCGCTCGTGGCCGAGACCGGCGCGCCGATCGGCCTGATCAGTGTCGGAGCCGGCAACGACTACGGACACCCGACAAGCAAGACGCTGAGGCTGTTGCGGGACAACGGGATCCGTGCCCTGCGGACCGACCTGCTCGGCGACGTGGCCGTGTCCCGCTCGCCTGACGGGCGGGTCCTGGTCTCCACGCACCGATGACGTGCGCGCAGAGGGTGCGCAGGAAGGCCGCGCATACCGGTGCTCGGGCCGGGCGGAGCGCTGTGCGGTGCGCGGACCGGATGGTGGTCCGGCCCTCTGGTTCGGGGCTCAGACGTCGGCGAGGACCCGGACCGGGGCGTTCGCGCTCTCGCACAGCGCCTCGAGCGTGGCCTTGACGGCGGGCACGCGCTGCAGGTCGGCGGTGGTCACCACGTGCACCGTCCGGCGCGAGGCGGGGTGGATCGGCAGGGTCACGACGTCGCGGTGGTGGGCCGTGCGCAGGATGAGGTCGGGGATCAGCGCGACGCCGAGCCCCTCGGCGACCAGGCCCATCACCGCGACGTAGTCCTCGGTCTCGAAGGACACGTTCGGCACGAAGCCGGCCCGGTTGCACAGCGAGAGCAGGTGCCCGCGGCAGCGCGGGCAGCCGGCGATCCACGACTCGTCGGAGAGCTTGGACAGGTCGGCGACCTTGTCACCGGCCATCGGGTGGTCCTTGGGCAGCGCCAGGCGGACCTCGTCCTCGAGCAGCTTCTTGGTGACGAACATGTCGAGGTCCTCCTCGCCGCGGCCGAGGTCGGTGCCCTCGTAGGCGAAGGCCACGGCCAGGTCGCACTCCCCGGCGCGCAGCGCGGCCAGGGACTCCGGCGGCTCGGCCTCGGTGAAGCTGACCTTGACCTCGGGGTAGCGCTCCTTGACCAGGGCCAGCGCCTTGGGCACCAGGGTGGCCGACGAGGACGGGAACGCCATGAGGCGCACGCGCCCCGCGCGCAGGCCGGCGATCGCGGCGACTTCCTCCTCGGCGGCATCGAGCGCGGCGAGGACGTTGACCGCGTGCCGGGCCAGGACCTGACCGGCCTCGGTGAGCCGGACGTTGCGGCCGACCCGCTCGACCAGCACGGTCCCGGTGCGCTGCTCGAGGCGGCGCACCATCTGCGAGATCGCGGGCTGGGAGTAGCCGAGGGACAGGGCCGCTCCGGTGAAGCTGCCCTCGTCGGAGATTGCCTTCATGACGCGGAGGCCGGCTGCATCGATCATGCGCCCACGATATAACTGCGCGTTATCGTCCGGCAAGAATCCATGTCCTTGTGTGATCGATGGGACCCGCGGGACAGTGGCGCCATGATGCTCGCTCCACCCGCTGCCGCCTCGCCCGGGGACGCCGCCTCCGAGGCCTCCTCGTCGATCGCCCGCGTCTCGTCGGCGTTCGCCCCGGTGCCGGGCTTCCTCAACGCCGCGACCCTCGGCCTGCCGCCGATCCCGGTCGTCGAGGCCCTCCAGCGCGCGCTGGTCGAGTGGCAGTCCGGCCGCGCCAGCGCGGTCGGCTATGACGGGCTCGTCCAGCAGGCGCGCGACCTGTACGCCACGTTCGTCGGGGTGCCGCGGGACTGGGTGGCCGTGGGTTCCCAGACGTCGGTGTTCGCCGGCATGGTCGCGGCCTCGCTGCCCGAGGGCGCCGAGGTGGTGTGCGTCGAGGGGGACTTCTCCTCGATGGTCTACCCCTTCCTCGTGGCCGCCGAGCAGGGCCGAGGCATCACCGTGCGCCAGGTGCCGCTCGGCGAGCTGGCCGCGGCGGTCGGCGAGCGGACCACGCTCGTGGCGTTCTCGCTGGCGCAGAGCGCCTGCGGCAGCCTCTGTGACGCCGAGGCCGTCGTGGCTGCAGCGCGGGCCCATGGCGCCCTGACGTTCTGCGACCTGACCCAGGCGGCGGGCTGGATGCCTGTCACCGCAACGGATTTCGACATCACCGTCTGCTCGGCGTACAAGTGGATGTGCCAGCCCCGGGGCACGGCATACCTCACGGTCGCGCCGCAGGTGCGCGACCGGCTCCGCCCGGTCAACGCGGGCTGGTACGCCGGCGACGAGATCTGGGCGTCCTGCTACGGCCCGTCGATGCACCTCGCCCAGGACGCGCGGCGCTTCGACGTCTCCCCGGCGTGGCTGTCTTGGGCCGGGGCGGTGCCGGCGCTGGAGGTCCTCAGTCGCGTGCCCACGTCGGTCATCCGCGACCACGACGTGGCCCTGGCCAACGCGCTGCGCGGCGAGCTGGGTCTGGAGCTGTGTGCCCGTCCGGTGGTCTCGCTGTGCGACCCGAGCGGGGCGATGGCGCACCGTCTCGAGCAGGCGGGCGCGGTGGTCGCTTCGCGCGCGGGCCGGGTGCGGATCGCCTTCCACGTGTGGAACACCCGCGCCGACGTCGATCTCGTCGCCGAGGCGCTGGCCGGGCTGCCCGTCACCACCTGAGCCCTTTCGCGGACCGGGCAATGCTGACTCGGGTGACTCGCGGACCGAGCGGTGGCGCACCGGTCCGGCCGGTATGCCGTGTGCCCGCCTTCCGCGCGCGACTGTCCGTGGCCTGTGGTGGGATCCGGAAATGAGCGAGTCGCAGCGTCGTGGGGGCCGACCCGACCGTGACGCGGAGACGCAGGTCGTCCCGCAGCAGGCGCCGGGGGAGCGGGGTGGCTCGGAGGAACCTGCGGTGGCGGGGGCCCCCGGGGCACCGCCCGTCGCCGGGCAGGGCCCTGCCCCGGCCGAGCAGAGCGCCAGTCCGACCCCGACCCGGGTCCGGCGCGACGGCGTGGGGCTGTGCCTGTCAGGGGGAGGCTTCCGCGCCGCGCTCTTCCACCTCGGTGCCGTCCGCCGGCTCAACGAGCTGGGCGTCCTGGGCCAGATACGCACGATCAGCGCCGTCTCCGGCGGCTCGATCACGGCCAGCCTCCTCGCGGACCCCGGCCTGGTGTGGCCGGCCGAGCACGGCGCGATGCTCAGCGGCGAGGCCATGGTGGTGCAGGGTTTCGAAGAACACGTCGCCGAGCCGCTGCGCCGGCTGACCTCGCGCAACGTGCGGACCCCGGCGCTGCTGTCCAAGCTCTGGCCGTCGCGGTGGTCGATGCCCGACAGTGCGGTGCGGGCGCTCGCCGACGCCTACGTCGAGGCGGTCCCGTGGTGGTCGAAACCGTTACGGGACAACGAGACCGGGGGGCCGGCCATCGTGATGGGCGCCACCGAGGTGGCCTACGGCGTCGACTGGACGTTCGCCGACCCGACGGCCAACCGGCCCAACGGCAGGATGGGCGACTACCGGCTGGGTTACGCCGCCCCACCGTCGTCGGTGCGCATCGCTGACGCCGTAGCCGCCTCGTGCGCGTTTCCGCCGTTCTTCGCGCCGATGACGTTGCCCGGCAAGGACCTCGGCCTCACCGGTGGTCACCCCGATCACGAGACGCCGGAGCAGCGGGCCGCGATCCTCGAGGCGATCCGGCTGACCGACGGTGGCGTCTACGACAACCTGGGCCTGGAGCCGGTGTGGCGCAACCACGCCACCGTCCTGGTCAGCGACGGGGGAGCGGTGTTCCGCGCGCACACCGAGCGCACCGTGTGGGGCCGACTGCTGCAGATCCTGGGCGTCGCGACCGGTGGCGGCACATCGGTGCGGTTGCGCTGGCTGCACGCCAGCTTCGCCCGCGACGTCATGGCCGGCTCGACGTGGGGCCTCGACACCGTCGTCGCCGAGGGCTACGACCCGGCGTCGGTGGAGCTGATCGACGCGGTGCGCACCGACCTCGATGCCTTCACCAAGGACGAGCAGCGCATCCTCGAGCGCCACGGCTACCTCGTCGCCGACGACGTGGTCCGCCGCTACGTCCCGGACGTGATCCGCATCGACGCCCCGTTGCGCCCGCCGCACCCCAAGGTCGCCGACCACGACGTGGTCCGCCGGGCGTTGCGCGGGTCGGCCAAGCGGGCGCTGCTCGGGCGCTGGTAGGTCCGGGACGGCCCTGCAACGCCGGCCGGCTGACGGGGAGCCGGCGGATGCCTAGCCCTCTGGGTGCGGGCCAACGGGTCCGGCCCGGCGGGGGATACTGGCTGGCGTGAGTCTGGCGATCGAGGACACAGCCGAGGGCGAGCTGGCCCGTCTGGCCGACCTCGTCGCCGGTGGCAACGTCGTCGTCCTCACCGGCGCCGGCCTGAGCACCGAGTCCGGCATCCCCGACTACCGCGGCCCCGACGGCAAGCGGCGGGTGACGCCGATGACCTACGGCGACTTCGTGGCGTCCGCGGAGAACCGACGGCGCTACTGGGCCCGCAGCTACGTCGGCTGGCGGCGGTTCGCGGCCGCCGGGCCGAACCGCGGGCACGAGGCCGTCGCCGCCCTCCAGCAGGCCGGGCACCTGCGCGCGCTGATCACGCAGAACGTCGACGGCCTGCACCAGTCCGCCGGCGCCCGCGACGTCCTGGAGCTGCACGGCAACCTCGACCTCGTGGTCTGCCTGCAGTGCGGCGACCGTTCGCGCCGGGCCGACCTCGATGCCCGGCTGCGCGAGGCGAACCCGGACTTCGAGGTCGTCATCGGCGAGATCCGCCCGGATGGCGACGTCGTGCTCTCCGAGGAGGCGGTGGCGCGCTTCCACCCGCCGCGATGCCTGGTCTGCGGCTCGGACGAGCTCAAGCCCGACGTGGTGTTCTTCGGCGAGTCGGTGCCCAAACCCCTGGTGGCGCAGTGCTTTGCCGAGGTCGAAGCGAGCGACGGGCTGGTCGTGCTCGGCTCGTCGTTGCAGGTGATGAGCGGCTACCGGTTCGTCCGGCGCGCCGCCGCGTGCGGCCTCCCCGTGGCGATCGTGACCCGGGGTCACAGCCGGGGCGACGGTGAGGCGACGATCCGGCTCGACGCGGCCCTGGGGGCGACCCTCACCGAGCTTGCCGGCCGGGTCGGGGTCAGCCGGTATCGCGCCCCCTCGCCGTCCTGAGGCGGGTTCTCCTACCGTAGGCCGTGCCGCATTCGTGTGCCGCGCCGGATCGATGTGGCGCGGCGCGAGCGCGCCACACGGATGCCCGACGGCACCAGTGGGGCGCGCTGGCGACCTGGGATCTCAGGCCTGGACCGGCACCGGGTGGATCTCGGCGGCCGGGTGGCCGGTCCGCTCGTGGATCCTGCGCACCGCATCGGCCGAGGGGGCCTCGGACAGGCAGTAGACCATGCCGCTCTCGGGGTCGGCCCACGCGTGCTTGAAGTGCACGCCTTCCTCGCCCTCGATGGCCAGGTCAGCGTTGTGTGCCTCGGCCAAGGCCTCCGGGCTGATCCCCTTCATCCCGGTGTGGACGTCCATGAACTCGGGCATGTCTCTACCTCTCGTGACGGGTGGCTGGGGTGCCGATGCGAGGCTAGGCATGCGTGGGGTCAGAGCCGTCGGCTGTTTGGCCTACGTCGTCGCCCGCGCTGGATCTGGTCTCAGAGTGCGCGACCGCGGGCACGCTGGAGCGTCGCGACCGTCGGACAAAGCCGGGGCCGAGCGAAGGCAGGTCGCGACGGTGCCTCTATGCAGCGGTGGCCGGCCCCGAAGGGCCGGCCACACGGCATACAGGTGGAGGGGTTGACCCCTCGGAGGTCAGACCCGGCGCAGGACCGCGGTGACCTTGCCCAGGATGGTGGCCTCGTCGCCGTCGATCGGCTGGTAGGCCTCGTTGTGCGGCATCAGCCAGACGTGGCCGTCCTTGCGCTTGAACGTCTTGACCGTGGCCTCGTTGTCGAGCATGGCTGCGACGATGTCGCCGTTCTCGGCGTTGGGCTGCTGGCGCACGACGACCCAGTCGCCGTCGCAGATCGCGACGTCGACCATCGAGTCACCGACGACCTTGAGCAGGAAGAGCTGGCCCTCGCCGACGATCTGCTTGGGCATCGGGAAGACGTCCTCGACGACCTGCTCGGCCAGGATCGGCCCACCGGCGGCGATGCGGCCGACGACCGGGACGTAGGACGCGGCGGGGTGCGCATCGCCGCTGCCGGTGGCGTCGACGGTGCCCTCGCGCTGGTCGCCGGCGCGGTAGCCCTTGTCCTCGGCGCCGGTGTCAGGGGAGACGACCTCGATGGCGCGGGGGCGGTTGGGGTCGCGGCGCAGGTAGCCCTTGCGCTCGAGCATGGACAGCTGGTGCGCGACGCTGCTGGGGCTGGCCAGCCCGACGGCCTCGCCGATCTCGCGCAGGCTGGGTGGGTAGCCGCGACGGTCCACGGAGTTGCGGATGATCTCGAGGACGCGCCGTTGCCGCGCGGTCAGGGTGTCGCCCTTGTCGCGGTCGGGCATCTCGTGGATCTCGGCCATCTCATCCCCTTGTCCGGCACCTGTGGGTGGTCTGTCAGAGGTCGGTGTTTTGCTCCCTGACATGAACGAAGCGTAGTGGGGTCGAACACAAATTTCAAACGTTTGTTCGACCAATCACTTCCCATTCGTCCGATGCTCGTGCTACAAATCCGTACAGACGTTCTATCGAACACAGTTCCACGTTCAGCCGACCGACCCGCTTGATGTCATGGAGGACACGATGAGCGCAGCAGTTGCCTGGGACCTGGCCCCCACTTCGACCCGTCCCCAGCTCCGCCTGGTGCCTACGGGTGACCAGGTGGACTGCCGCCCCGCGCCGCGGCTCCGCCTCACCCGTCGCGGCCGCCTGTCGATCACCATGACCGTGCTCGGCGTGCTGAGCTGGGTGGCGTTCCTGCTCGCCCCCGGCCCGTCCGTGCCCACGGTGACGATCGACCACGCCGTGACCGTCTCGGCCGGGCAGACCCTGTCCGAGGTGGCGGCCACCCAGCTGCCCAAGCTCCCGATCCGCGAGGGCATCGTGCAGATCCAGCTGGCCAACAACCTGAGCACGAGCGACGTCCACGCCGGCCAGAGCCTGCTCATCCCGCGGGTCGGCTAAGGCCGGCGGTTTCTCGGGGCCTCGCGCCACGGCGTGAGGCCCCTTCTCATGCCGGTGCCTCTGCATTGCCCGGTATGCCGGGTGCGTGTGGTGGCTCCGGCGCCGGTCTGGCCAGATGATGGCGTGGTGGCAGATCCGAGGGCGAATGTCGATGAGTACATCGCGGGCTTCCCCGTGGAGGTCCAGGCCGTCCTCGAGGCTATCCGCGGTGCGATTCATGACGCCGTGCCGAACGCAGGGGAGCGGATCAGCTACCAGATCCCGACCATCACGCTCCGTGGGAAGTCCCTGGTGTACTTCGCGGGGTGGAAGAACCACGTGAGCATCTATCCGGTGCCCGAAGGTGACGCGGAGTTCCGCGAGGAGATCGTCCCCTTCCGCGCGTCGAAGGGAACGCTGCATTTCCCGCTCGGCAGTCCCGTTCCCTATGAGCTCATCGGGCGGATGGCGGCTCACCTGGCCCGCGAGAGGTCGGACGTCCCGAGCTGACGGCCCACTCGTGGTCGACGCTGTGGGTCCCTGCCCGTGGCGGTCCCGCCGACTGCGCTCGGCTGGGGGTGGTCTCCCACCCTCCTGGGCGTGCCGGTCGACGGCTCAGTTCTCGCCGGTCGAAGGCGTCAGTTGCTGTAGAGGCGGTTGTGGGCCGTCCGGACGCGTAGGGCTTGGGGCGGGCCGGTCACGCTGGCGGTGGCGGGGATCCGTATCCACTGGCCGCCGTCGATGCTGAACTCGCCGCCGTAGGTGATGGTGATCTGGGTGGTGACGGTGCCGGGCTTGTCGTAGGTGTGCCGGATGTCGCCGTCGGGGTAGGTGCCGCCGGGGGAGTCTGTCGGGCCGAGGTGGGTGCCGTCGCCGAAGGCGTAGGTGTAGCCGGCGGCGAGGGGCCGGATGCGGACGGTGTGGCCGAGCATCTGGGTGGGGTCTGGAGTGTCGATCTCGCCGGGTTGGTAGCCGGCGCTTGGCCAGCGAACCTCGAAGTAGGTGGGGAGGGTGACCAGCGTCTGGTTGCCCTCGGGCTGGATGTGCACCTGCGGCTTGGCGAAAGGCGTGCGCCTGAACGCGCTGATGATCTGTGCCATGCCAAGTACAGGCTTCCCGGGCACGATTGAGGGGTCACAACTGGTGCCCAACCACTCCCATGGCCCTTTGGGCTTGCCCATTCCGTCCACCTCTCGGCGGAAGATCCGAATCAAGGGTCCTAGGCCCTGCTGCTTGGTGTTCCCCGCGCAGGCGTCGACCGCGGCCTTGCACGATGGTTCTGCCACCGTGCCTGGGGCGTTGTCGGCACATGCAATCACGCTCGAGTAGGCGTAGTTCTTGGGCAGGACACTGCTGGCTCCATCCCTTGAAGTGCGCGACTGTGCCTTGATGCGGTCGGTGATCCTTACGGTTAGGCCATCTGCCCTCCCACTCCCGTTGACGTCAGCCACTGCCCAGCCGGCCGGTATCAGCCCAATGATTGCCGCGCAAAGAATCGCGGAGCCAACGCGAGCGCGGGCTCTCACTCCATCCCCTTGATCGTGGCGATCGACCAGGCCCCATCACGCCAAGCCAGGTTGACCTCGAAGCGCACGTTCTTCTTGGCGTCCGTGCTGACTACTCTCCCGCTGCTATCCACTACGTTGCGGCGCTCCTGAATCCCCTCGTAAAGCACGGACTGCTGTCCAGCGGGCCCTTTGCCGAGTGCTCCAACAAGCTTTGTGGTGACCGGGTTGCCGTCATACCGTCGATCCTTCGCCTTCAGGTCGACGGCCGTCTGCTCGAAAGAGGCGCAGCTCTTAGAACTGGGTTGGCAGAGAGGGGGTAAGAGTCCAGTCTGTGGTGTGGCCCACGACTTGTTGACCTGAGCGAAGTAGTACGTGACGAAGGCTTCGGCGCCGGCGGGGGTGTGGGCTCGGGCGGCGGCGGGGATGTTGGGGTCGATCGCTGGTGTGGACGAGGTGGGGGAGCTGGTCGAGGGCGCCGGGTCAGCTGTCGGTGACGGCGCCGATGCGCTGCCCGAAGCCTCCGGTGTCGCCTGGCCTCCGCAGGCGGTGGTCAGCGCCAGCGCCGAGATCGCGATAGCCCAGCGCCAGGTCGATTGAGTCCCCACGTGTCCTCCCCGGTCCCCACGGTCGGATCGTTCGGCGCGGGCCCCCACTGGCGGAACCCCCACCGCTCCCGAGCCCAGCATGCCCGAATCGGCGCATTTCGCCTCCGGTGGATCCACAGCCCGGCGTGCGCGTGGCGCTCAGTCACGACGGCAGGACGCGCTACGGACAGGCTGCACACGGCGGGCCGACCCCTCAGCCCGCTAAGACGAGCGCCGGAGCTGGGCCAGGCCAAGAGGGCACGATCGTCCTGTGCACGCTCGACCGACCTCGCGGCACTTCGGGCGCCATGAGTCGCCGAAACCCCGCGACGACGGTCCACCGTGCATGCACTGGCGAGGGCCCAGGTCCAGGACGAGGGCCCAGGGCCGGGAGACGCGGCGACCGCGGCGGGGGCCGGCCGTACTTGAGCTCTGCCGAACAACGGTGCGCTCTGCCAAGGTTCAAACCTCGGCAGAGCGCACCGAATCTCGGCAGAGCGGGGAAGCAAGGGGGAGTGGCGGCGCGCACCCAGCGACACCCCACCCCGAGACCCCACAGGCGCCCGCCGGACCCCCAGATGTGGGGGTCCACAGGGCGTCCGCACCGGCCATCCGGGGGTCCGAAGCCCTGTGACCGGGGCCACAGAACCGCGACACGCCGACCCTTGACACGCCCGATTTGTCCCCGCCATGGCCTCTGACCTGCGGCAACGAAATGATCACATCGACATCGGCCGATTCGGTGACGAGCTGGGCCGCAGAGGGCATATGATCCCTACATCTAGTAGTTACACCCCTGTAAGACGTCCACATGTAGTCCCCAGGCGACTGGGGCTTTCCCACAGTTCATCCACGGGAAATCCCCAAGTCCATCCACAGGGCGACGCAGCAGGACGCCAGGACGGGACCGGGTGCAACCACCGGATCACGACGCAAGAGGCACCTGCCGCGAGCCCCAGGCACACGGCATACCGAGCAGGACCGCAGCACCACCGCACCACGCACCGCAGGCACCACGAACGAAGGGGGAGGAGCCCACATGCACTGCCCCTTCTGCCGCCACACCGACTCGCGGGTCATCGACAGCCGGACGGCTGACGACGGCACCGCCATCCGCCGCCGCCGGCAGTGCCCGGAGTGCGGCAAGCGGTTCACGACCGTCGAGTCGGCGAGCCTGAACGTCGTCAAGCGCTCCGGCGCGAGCGAGCCGTTCAGCCGCCACAAGGTGCTCGTCGGCGTCCGCAAGGCCTGCCAGGGCCGCCCGGTCTCCGAGGACGACCTGGCCCTGCTGGCCCAGCAGGTGGAGGAGTCCATCCGCGCGGCCGGCAGCGCCGAGATCGACGCCCACGAGGTGGGGCTGGCGATCCTCGGGCCGCTGCGCGAGCTGGACGAGGTGGCCTACCTGCGCTTCGCCAGCGTCTACCAGGCCTTCGACAGCCTCGAGGACTTCGAGGCGGCCATCACCTTGCTCCGCGCCGAGCGCGAAGCCACGGGTGCCGAGCCGGACAGCTCCGGTATCGCGCCCCGCACGTAAGCAGCACGGCCCACCACCTGTCGGTGGTCGGGTGAAGACTGAAATCCATCGATGGGGTCACGGGAGGACACCAGATGACTGAGACCACGGGCGCACGAGCAGCCGCGCGCAAGGGCACGAAGAAGGGCGTGAAGATCGAGCGGATCTTCACGACCGCTGGTGTCCACCCCTACGACGAGGTGACCTGGGAGCACCGCGACGTCGTCCAGCAGAACTGGAAGACCGGCGAGACGATCTTCGAGCAGCGCGGCGTGGAGTTCCCCGACTTCTGGTCGGTCAACGCCTCCACGATCGTCACGACGAAGTACTTCCGCGGCGCCGTCGGCACCGACAAGCGCGAGAAGAGCCTCAAGCAGCTCATCGACCGCGTCGTGCTGACCTACGTCAAGGCCGGCAAGGACCACGGCTACTTCGCGACCCCCGAGGACGCCGAGCTGTTCGAGCACGAGCTGACCTGGGCGCTGCTGCACCAGGTGTTCAGCTTCAACTCCCCGGTGTGGTTCAACGTGGGCACGTCCAGCCCGCAGCAGGTCAGCGCCTGCTTCATCCTCGCCGTCGACGACTCGATGGAGTCGATCCTCAACTGGTACAAGGAGGAGGGCTTCATCTTCAAGGGCGGCTCCGGTGCCGGCCTGAACCTCTCCCGCATCCGCTCCTCCAAGGAGCTGCTGTCCTCTGGCGGCACCGCCTCCGGCCCGGTCTCCTTCATGCGTGGTGCCGACGCCTCCGCCGGGACGATCAAGTCCGGTGGCGCGACCCGTCGTGCGGCCAAGATGGTCGTGCTCGACGTGGACCACCCCGACATCGAGGAATTCGTCGAGACCAAGGCGCGCGAGGAGGACAAGATCCGCGCGCTGCGCGACGCCGGCTTCGACATGGACCTGGGCGGCAAGGACATCGTGTCCGTGCAGTACCAGAACGCCAACAACTCGGTGCGCGTCAACGACGAGTTCATGCGTGCGGTCGAGGAGGGCACCGAGTTCGGCCTGCGTGCCCGTGACGACGGCCGGGTCATCGACACCGTCGACGCCCGCGAGCTGTTCGCCAAGATCGCCAAGGCCGCGTGGGAGTGCGCCGACCCGGGCATCCAGTACGACGACACGATCAACGACTGGCACACCAACCCCGAGACCGGCCGGATCACCGCGTCCAACCCGTGCTCGGAGTACATGTCGCTGGACAACTCCTCGTGCAACCTGGCCTCGCTGAACCTGCTGAAGTTCCTGCGCGAGGACGACACGTTCGACGCCGAGACCTTCCAGAAGGTCGCCGAGCTGGTCATCACCGCGATGGACATCTCGATCTGCTTCGCGGACTTCCCGACCGAGCCGATCGGTGAGACCACGCGCAACTACCGCCAGCTGGGCATCGGCTACGCCAACCTCGGCGCGCTGCTCATGGCCACCGGCCACGGCTACGACTCCGAGGGCGGGCGTTCGCTCGCGGCGGCGATCACCTCGCTGCTGACCGGTGCGGCCTACAAGCGCTCCGCCGAGATCGCGGCAGTGGTTGGCCCGTATGCCGGGTACGCCCGCAACGCGGACGCGCACAAGCGCGTCATGCGCAAGCACCAGGCGGCCAACGACCAGATCCGCACCCTCGACACGATGGACGGCGACATCCACCGCCTCGCGACGAAGGCGTGGGACGAGGTCGTCAAACTCGGTGAGAAGAACGGCTACCGCAACGCCCAGGCGTCGGTGCTGGCCCCCACCGGGACCATCGGCTTCATGATGGACTGCGACACGACCGGCATCGAGCCGGACTTCTCGCTGGTCAAGTTCAAGAAGCTCGTCGGTGGCGGCTCGATGCAGATCGTCAACCTGACGATCCCGCGCGCGCTGAAGAAGCTGGGCTACACCCAGGAGACCATCGAGGCGATCGTCGAGTACATCGCCGACAAGGGTCACGTCATCGACGCCCCGGGGCTGAAGACCGAGCACTACGAGGTCTTCGACACCGCCATGGGCGCGCGGGCCATCCAGCCGATGGGCCACGTGCGGATGATGGCGGCCACCCAGCCGTTCCTGTCCGGTGCCATCTCCAAGACGGTCAACCTGCCCGAGACCGCCACGGTCGAGGAGATCCAGGACGTCTACCTGCAGGGCTGGAAGATGGGCCTGAAGGCGCTCGCCGTCTACCGCGACAACTGCAAGGTCGGCCAGCCGCTGTCCGACGGTGGCTCCACGGCCAAGGCCGCTGCGGCCGACAAGGCCTCGGCTGCTGCCGGCGAGGTCAAGGTCGAGAAGGTCATCGAGTACCGCCCGGTGCGCAAGCGCCTGCCGAAGCGTCGCCCGAGCCAGACGATCTCGTTCTCCGTCGGTGGCGCCGAGGGTTACCTGACCGCCGGGTCCTACCCCGACGACGGCCTCGGTGAGCTGTTCCTGAAGTTCGGCAAGCAGGGCTCGACCCTGGCCGGCGTCATGGACGCGTTCTCCATCGCCGTCTCGATCGGCCTGCAGTACGGCGTGCCGCTGGAGACCTTCGTGGAGAAGTTCACCAACCTGCGCTTCGAGCCCGCCGGCCTGACCGACGACCCCGACGTGCGGATGGCGCAGTCGATCATGGACTACGTGTTCCGTCGCCTGGCGCTGGACTACATGGACTTCGAGACCCGTTCGTTCATGGGCATCCACACCGCTGAGGAGCGGGCGCGTCAGCTCGAGACCGGCTCGTATGCCGCGCCGGTCGAGGACGAGTCCGAGGAGGAGGTCGAGGGCGAGCTCGAGACCTTCGCCCAGTCGGCTCCGGTGAGCAAGCCCAAGGCGATCGAGTCGGCCGGCACGGGTGCGGCGGGCTCCGGCGCGAAGGCTGACGCCTCGGACGTGAAGTTCGGTGCCGGCGCGGCCTCGGCCCGTGAGGTCAAGGGTGTCGGCTCCTCGGCCGAGCTCCTGGAGAAGTTCCAGGGCGTGGCCGCCGACGCACCGATCTGCATGACCTGCGGCACGAAGATGCGCCCCGCCGGGTCCTGCTACGTCTGCGAGGGCTGCGGCTCTACCAGCGGCTGCAGCTGAGCCTCAGCGCTAGCACACCTGAGGGGCCCGGGCGAGTATTCGTCCGGGCCCCGCCTCGTTGGGAACTGTCGAGTGCCCTGAAGGGCGTGTGCGTGTGCACCGACACCGCTGGCCGGGTAGCGTGCCGTACCGCGTGGTGCGAGACGGGATCGCGGGGTTGCGCCGGGCTTTCGGGCGCCAACATGGGGCTTTGTTAAGAGACCTTTTCACCCTTCCGGAAGGGGACCTGGCATGGACTTGAAGGCAGACAAGAAGACGCTGAAAGGCCTGCTTTCGGTCGACGAGCAGCAGTTCAGGATCCCGCCGTACCAGCGCCCATACTCGTGGACCTTTGAGCAGGTTGATGATCTCTGGGAGGACCTCAAGGAGCACGTCGCTACGGGACACTTCCTCGGCTCCATTGTGATGAGCACCGAGGACGAGGACCGTCCGATGGTCATCGACGGACAACAGAGACTCACTACGCTCATGCTGCTCATGTCCGCAGTCCGCGATGAATGCCGAGAGCGAGGGATGACGCAGCAAGTCCAGCGGATCGATCGTCGGCTCACAGCCGACGACCTGGCGGACGGGGATGCCTATTTCAAGTTCAAGACGGGCTCCGCAAATTGGCCCGTCTTCCGCGACTTTGTGATGCGCACGCCCACTGATGCCATGCGGAAGTCTCTTGACGACGCAGTGTCGCTCGACAAGGACACCCGTGCGCGGAATCGACCTCTTCTGAGCAACTTCGCGCGGCTGCGGGGGCATGTGGCGGCACACCTCGCGGGATTATCGGAAGAGCAACAGGTCTCCTGGCTTCAGCTGTTCGACAAGCATTTGGTCGAGCGGGTGGAGCTCGTCGTGATCGAGGTGCGTGACCTTGCAGACGCTTTCCTGCTGTTCGAGACCCTTAACGATCGAGGCCTCCAGCTGTCGGCCGCCGATCTCCTGAAGAGCCATCTGCTGGGCCAGATTGCGAAGTCGGCAAGCGACGAGGACGTTGACGAGGCAGCGGGGCTGTGGGACGAGATGCTCGAGGACCTCGGGGCACACGTGGACGTCACCAGGTTCCTACGCCACTACCTGCTAGGCACGCTGCAGCAGGTCAAGAAGGACGAGGTCTTCGGACACTTCAAGGCCCTTGTCAATAGGCGTGGAGCGCAGTGGGTACTGTCCGACCTCCGAAAGGCGGCGATCTCATACGGCGAGTTCGAGAACCCGAGCTTGGTCACTCATGAACGTGCCCGTCGGGTGCTGGCAGATCTGCAGACCCTGAAAGCGACCGTTTGCTACGTCGCCCTCCTTCCGGCGAGACGACTCCTTTCTGAGGCGGACTTCGTCGAGTTCGCCTCGCTTGCGGAGGTCCTCACATATCGCTACAGCAGCGTCGTTGGGCTTGGAACCAATGACGTCGAGCGGAAGTATCGGGACGCCGCGCACCTGTTGAACCAGAGCAATGGTGCGAAGCTGGACGAAGCCCGCGCCGTGCTCGTGGCTGCCATGCCGGACAGTGAGCAGTTCAAGGTCGCCTTCGCCCGGCTTTCCATGGGAACGCAGTACCTGCTGCGCTACACGCTCCGAAAGATCGAGGAGTCGCTAACTTACAACAAGGAGCAGCAGCTCAAAGCAGCGAGCCTCGTGCACATCGAGCACATCATGCCTCAGAAGCTCTCTCATGAGTGGCTCGGGCAACTCGGTGACGAGGCGCTAAAGCACCAGGATTACGTGAATCGCTGGGGGAATCTGACGCTGCTCTTCTCTGGGCTCAACATCCCGGCGAGCAACAAGCTGTTCAGCGATAAGAAGTCGTATTACGCCGATTCTCAGGTCGCGCTCACCAAGCGACTGGTTGATTGGGACGAATGGGGCCCCGAGCAGATCGATGAGCGCCAGGCATGGCTCGCCGAGGTGGCCGACGCGATCTGGGCTCGACCGGATGCGAGCGACGGTCAGGTGCAGAACGCGCGAACGGATACCGTGCTCGCGGCAAGGGAGCGATTCCGGCAGGAGCTCGGCACTCTCTGGCCCGCGGTTGAGCCACACTGCGTTGAGACGACCTCGGAGGAGATCAAGCAGCTGTCTGAGCTTCTGCCCGGACACCTTGATGGGCATGCCACGAACCACGTCCTGGCATCGGAGCTGGCGAAACGAATCGAGGCACTCCTCGGGGACTGGGAGCTTCTCGACGCTGGGGAGCGGTCAGTGCTCCGTGGGGCGGCGTCATATTTCCTCGAGGTTGAGGACGCGGCGCCGGACACGTCGGTCGACGGCCTGGCTGACGACGAGGCTGTTGTCTCCGCCGCGGAAGTTGCCTTGTCTGCTCGCTGATCGCCACCGGGGACCCCGAACTATTGGGAAGGGGGGCTCTCCAAGCAGGCCCAACCCTTCATGCCGACACTTCAGAGTGACCTGTATCGACCCAGCGTTGCCATGACGCCGGTGCTCCGCTGAGGGTCTCCTCGAGGGACAGCGTCGCCTCCCTCCTCGCATTGATCCACGACCAGTCGAGGGCAGCAGGGCGGCCGTCGAGTGCCATGAGGCGCAGCACCGCGCGGTAGTTCGGAAACGCCAAGCCCGAGTCAGGGTCGAGGTTCCGAGAGGTTGCGAACTCTGAGATGACTGCAAGGCCGATGAAGTCCACCGCTCCCTTTTGACGAACCACCCCTGCTCGGTCCGTCCAGGGCGTGGCGCGGAAAATGAGGAGAGGCGGGGCAGCAAGTCGGTGCCTGCGAGAGGAGCTCGAATGGAGGGCCCATGCCTGTTCAAGGGCGGCGTTGCCCGGCGTGGAGCCGAGTGGACCGATCGTGTCGGACTTGTGGTCGCCGAAATAGACCACCCTGCTCTCACCCAGCTCGAAAGAGTCGTGCCACGGCGTTGACGTGGTCCCGGCCTTCCAGGGGCTCGAGCGGATCAAGATGGCGGGTCGCCGACGTTCGCCTCCTCTTCCGACAATCGCCGTCCGATTGATCCCGCTTTCCAGCATGGGCGCCGGCGATCCAGGCCGAGAACCTCGTGTTGCGTGATGGAAGTTCTTCAGACCATCCAACTCAGGCTCATGCGGCTTGGCCGGCTTGGGGTACCGAAGGGTTTCGTTCAGGTAGAGGCAGTCGACGCGTGGCACGTGCAGAGCTTGCCAGCTCCTGCTGCGTCACGAAGGCCCATCGGACGGATGTTGCTATTTGAGGCCCGCGAGGAGTGCCTCGCCGATCGCCCGGCCAAGGGGGATAGGCACGGCGTTGCCGATCTGGCGGGCGATGGCGATCTTCGACCCCACCCAGCGGTAGTCGTCCGGGAAACCCTGGATCCGGGCCGCCTCATGGTGCGTGAGGGCGCGGTGCTCGGTCGGGTGAAGGTAGCGGCCCTTTTCGGGCTTGAAGAACTCGGTCCTGATGGTCACCGACGGTCGATCCCAGCGCAGCCTGCCCATGACGTCCGCTGAGCCCGAGCGGTGAGCTCTCCAGCAGGGCGACAACAAGTGTTCTGGAATATCGAATCGATTGCCGCCAGCAGGTATGTGGCCGAAGCGCTTGAGCGACTTGGGCTCATACCTGCGGTGAAGATGCAGCTCGTCGGTCGTGAACGTGCCAGGCAGGACCTTCCCGCCGAATGTGGTGCGCCGGTTCGGCAGAGATATGTCATTGATGCGTTCCGGGAGACCCGCAAGCACCTCCTTCAACGGCACCCAGGAATCACGGGAATGCGTCGGTTGAGGGAAGCCGGGGAAGGGAATGTCCCGGTGGTGTCCGATCACGACCGCGCGCTTGCGGGTCTGTGCGGCGCCGAAGTCGGCGGCGTTGAGCACAATAGGCTCGAGCTTGTACTCGCTCAGCGAGCCGGTAGGGCTGGCGTCTTCGGCGAAGTCGGCGAATTGACTGGACTCGAGGAACGTCGCGACGTTTTCGACCACGAAGAACTTCGGTCTGGCTCGACGGATCGTGTGAGCGTAGTGACGCCACATGTCGTTTCGCTCGTCCTCAGCATCCTGCTTGCCGAGTGTCGAGAATCCTTGGCAAGGGGGGCCACCTACGACAACGTCGGCCTGTGGCACGTCCTCATGTGCCAACCAATCCTGAATTGGACCTTGATAGACGACGCTGCCATGGTTCGCCTCGTAGGTTGCAGCGGCAGCGATGTCCATCTCGACCGCCCGAACTGTCCGGAAGCGACGACTCGCCTCGTGGAACCCCTGGGTCAGGCCTCCACCCCCTGCGAACAGGTCGAGGACGCGGACCTCGTCTGCGGTCGCTGTCGAGGTCTGCTGAGTTATCCCTGCCGCCACCGTGCAAACTGTAGCCGGCGGCCCCGACGGACCTGTCGGCGACTCGCCGCCAGCACGCTGGAGGGTGCATGAGCGAGCGACCGCCCCCGTCATCGCCGGGCGTCACAATGCGCATGTCCCGTCAGCGGCGGCGGGACACCGCCCCGGAGCTGGCTCTGCGACAGGCCCTTCACGCGCGGGGTAGGCGCTTCCGCGTCGACTACGCCCTCCCAGGGCTCCCTCGCTGTCGGGCCGATCTGGCCTTCACTCGTGCCAAGGTGGCCGTCTTCGTGGATGGCTGCTTCTGGCATTCCTGCCCTGAGCACTCGACGCGCCCTGCCAGCAATGCCGAATGGTGGGCGGCCAAGTTGGACCGCAATCGTGAACGCGACGTTCAGACAACGGAGCACCTAGAGCACCTCGGCTGGACGGTCGTCCGCATCTGGGAGCATGTGCCGGCGCCGGTGGCGGCCGACCTCGTGGAAGATGCGCTACGCCGCAACCGCGGCGACCACCCGAGCGCCGATCCTCGGCGCGCCAAGCCATAGGGGGCGGCCGTCTGCGAGGGCTTGCCGGCCGGCGCCGAGGATCGTCACAATCCGGACAGAGTGGGCGATTCGAGCCCACGGAACGCGGCAACTGTGCAACGCTCCGGTCGACAGTGGCTTGGGATGAGGATGGTTGGCTTGAGTTCAGGGTGGCGCGGGCTCGATGGCGAGTTGGCACAGGCTGTTGAGGAGCAGACTCGGACGGCGCTGGAGACCTACAGGAACGAGCCGAGGCGGATCAAGCAGGACGCAAACATCGAGCGTTCGATCGCCGAGGGCGCCTATGCATCCCGGCAGCTTTTCGAGCTGGTCCAGAATGCGGCTGACGCAGTCAGGGGGGACACCGCCCGGGGGCGATGCGAGGTCCTGCTCACACGCGACACCCTCTACGTCGCGAACACGGGCGAGTCGTTCACGATCGACGGAGTCATCGCGCTGATGGGCACGCATGACTCAGTCAAGCGCGACGACAAGATCGGGCGCTTCGGGCTGGGTTTCAAGTCCCTGCTCGCGGTAACGGACAGCCCTCAGGTCCTCAGCCGCACCGGGTCCTTCACCTTTGACAGGAAGACGTCCGAGCAGACCTTGCGGGCGCTCGTTCCGGGCCTGGACCACTACCCGGTGATGCGACTCGCGACCGCGGTCGACCCGACCGACGTGAGCCGCAACGACCCGATCCTCACCACCTTCATGAAATGGGCGACGACCGTCATCGTGGCCCCTCTCAAGAGCAACCGCGACGTCCTGGCGAGGGGGCTGGTCAGCTTTCCTGCCGAATTCTTGCTCTTCTCCCAGCAGGTCGAGCAGGTGGGGCTGGAGGACCGAGTGTCAGGTGTGGCGCGGGCGATCACGCTGTCGCGTGATGAGTCCGGCTCGATGGTGCTCAATGACGCCGGACGGCGTTCGGAATGGGTGGTGCGCTCCCAGCGGCACCACCCCAGCAAGGGTGCACTGCAGGACGGTGGCTACGCCGCGGCTCGTGAAAGCGTGGAGCTTTCCTGGGCTGCTCCTCTTGACGGGGTACCCAAGGGCATCGGACGTTTCTGGGCCTACTTCCCCACGACTTCGATGACGACGTTGTCCGGCATCGTGAACGCTCCTTGGAAGCTGGCCGACGATCGGGAGTCGCTCCTGCCGGGCGAGTTCAACGAGGAGCTCCTCACCAAGGTCCTTCCGAGTCTCGTCGGAGACGCTCTCGCCAGCATCTACCGCCCCGACAAACCCACCGGGGTCCTCGATGTGCTGCCGGCCCGTGGCAAGGAAGCTCGCAACATCGCGGACGACATCCTCAACGATCCGGTGATGCGGGCCGTGAGTCAACGCCACTGCATCCCCACACTCGGCGGGACGCTACGACGCCCCACGCGCGTCAAACTTCACCCCGCGGATGTGACAGCTGACGAGCTCGCGCTCTGGGCGTCGGCCTGTCCTGACCCCGACGGCTGGGCCAGCCATGCCGTGGTGGGCAACGAATACCGTTCCAAAGTGCAGCGCCTCATGGCCTACCACCAGCGCGGAGAGGTCACCCTGCGTCAGTGGGTCGAGCACTTGGTCAAGGAGGCGACGCCGGAGGGGTCTGCTGTTGCCGTTCGGCTGGTTGCCGGACTGCTCGGTCGCCTGACGGATGCGCAGCAGGTGGCCGAGCTGAAGCGGGCCCGGGTTCTGCTCCTGGAGGATGGTTCCGTCGATGCATGTCGCCGCGGTCAGGTCTTCCTGCCGGGGCCGACGCCGGTTCCTGGACGACTTGTCATCGACCCGGTCGTGGCGGCGAGCCCCCCAGTGGTGTCTGCCCTCAAGTCGTTGGGGATCGAGATCTTCGACAACGCAGGTGAGCTCCGGAGCGAGCTCGCCCGCGCGTCGAGGGAGTGGGACAAGGTGTGGGTGTCCGCCCGCAAGAACACCACGGATGCCTCCGAGGCCATCTTCCGCGACGTTCTCGGCGAGGGGCTGCTGAGCAGTCTGCGAGTGAGGACATATTCAGGCAAGTGGAAATCCCCTGGCGAGGTATTCCTCGCCGGGGAGATCATCCCTGCGGACGGTTCCCGGGACGCCGACTTCCTTGTCGATCCGCGCTTTCACGTTCAGGACATCGAGCTTCTGCGCCGCCTCGGGCTGGTGTCGGCCCCACGCAGCCTGACGACTCCGCCGATGGAGGTATGGCGCGAGACCCGGCTCGCCGCCGTCCGCGACGGGTACCGGAAGCAGACGGGGCAGCCGCGGCTCGCCGACTCCGCGATCGACATCGACCAAGGGCGGGTCCTCTGGCCCCTGGACCCGCTGCCGCGACTGACTCCGGCAGGGCAGGCTGCGCTCACCGAGGTCGTGCTGCATCAACTCTCGGGCGACGAGCGGTGGCGGATCACCAGGACCGGGGGCGCCTCCTCGCAGAAGTCGGTGCTGGACCAGACCTGGCAACACATCCGTGAGCACGGTCGGCTTCAGACGCAGATCGGCATTCAGCCGGTGTCGCGGTGCCTGCGGTGGAACGAGTCCGAGGTGCAGATCGACGGCGTGCAGCAGCCGCTGCCGTTCGTGCGCCCGACCGTGACAGACCTCCAGGCCGAGGCGCTCCGGCTCAAGAGTGACGCGAGCGAGATTCGGCCCGAGGACTGGGCCGCCATCCTCGAGGAAGCCATGGGATGGGTGGACGACCGCCGATTCCTGCTCTATGCCTGGGCTGCCTTTGTGGGCCAGCCGGCGCCCGGTCGCATCCGCGTGAGGAGGGGGCCTGGATTCGTCGAGGTTCCGCCCGCTGAGGCCGCTGTGACGTGGCGAAGGGACGTGTTCGAGTCCCTGGTCACGGCCCAGGTCCCTGCCGTGCTCGCGCTGTCCGAAGGCGACTTCGAGGTGCTGCGCGACAGCTGGCGGATGGCCGACGGCGAGGACATGCTCACGGAGACCGTCGACTACGAGCTGGCGGGCGAGGCCTACGCGCTCGTGGACCACTTCCCACCGCTGCGTCTGTTGCTCGAACCGGATCAGCACGACGTCCTCGTCCAACCCTGCAAGCGCCTCGAGGTCCTCACCGCGACTCCGAACGGTCAGCAGTCCCGGCCGCTTGCGCAGTACCTCGACGATCGGACGATCTTCGTCACCGCCTGGGACGAACGCGAAGTGTTGGCCCAGGTGGCGCGAGCTCTCGAAGTGACTTTGAAGCCGGACGTCGTTCTCCGTCGGATGGAGGAGCAGCGACGCAACCAGCTACGCCAGGACATCGCCGAGGCGTCCGACGTGCTCGACAAGCTGCTGCTTGCCGTCGGCGTCGAGAACCTCAGGGCGTCGGTGCCTGCCGCCGCCCTCGACGGCCTCCGGCACGACACGGAGCGAGACCTCGAGGACAAAGAGATCGCCCAGCTCGCACTCGCGGTCGACGGGTACGGGGTGCTCCAGATCCATGCGTCCAGCCTCTTAAGGAAGGGCCTGAACCCGCCTTCCATCTGGGCCGGAAGGCGCAGGGCGCGTGAGTGGGTGAGGGAGCTCGGCTTCCCCATCGAGTTCGCCGGATTCTCGGGGATGGCGCGTGAGGCGGAGATCGAGGTAGAGGGCCCACCCATTCTCGGCGACCTTCATGAGTATCAGCGCAGCATCGCCGACCGGGTCCGAGCGCTTCTCGAACCCAACAGCGAGATGCGACGTGGGTTGCTCTCTCTGCCCACCGGGGCAGGGAAAACGCGTGTGGCGGTCCAGGCCCTCGTCGAGCACATGTGCCACTGCGAGTCGGACGTGCGGATCCTGTGGCTGGCCGAGACCGACGAGCTCTGCGAGCAGGCCACCCAGACCTGGTCCCAGGTATGGCGGGCCAAGGGCAGGGCGGGCACGCCGATGACACTCAGCAGGCTGTGGGCCGGCAACGAGCCCAACGAGCGGGACGGCCATCAGGTGGTCGTCGCCTCGTTGGCCAAGCTCGATGCCGTGGTCAAGCGCAACGACGGCGCCTGGCAGGAGGCATACGGCTGGCTCGTCGACCCGACGATCATCGTCGTCGACGAGGCGCACCGATCCATCGGCCAGCAGTACACGAGGACTTTGAGTGCCATGGGCGGCACGAAGCGCGTGGCCGAGATGACCACACCGCTCCTGGGCCTCACGGCGACGCCGTTCCGCGGATTCAACGCCACGGAGACGGAGCAGCTCGCCAACCGTTACCACCGGAACCTCCTTGACGCCGGCGTCTTCCCCGGCGACGACGTCTACGGCTATCTCCAGCGACACGGGGTGCTCGCCCGCATCAGGCACCGAGAGCTCATGGGCGCGGATCTCGAGCTGACCGATGAGGAGCTCGCTCACGCGACGAAGATGCGCCGTCTTCCGGAGTCGGTCGAGAACCGGCTCGGCAAGAACGACAAGCGGAACAACGAGATCGTGCGATCTGTGCTCGAGCTGCCGGACGACGAGACGGCTCTGTTGTTTGCCACGTCGGTTGAGAACGCCAAGGTGCTCGCCGCCCTGCTCACCTTCAACGGCGTCGAGGCAAGAGCTGTCGCCGGCACAACCGACCCACACGCGCGCCGTCGTTACGTCGAGGACTTCAAGGCCAAGCGGGTGAGGGTGTTGACGAACTACAACGTCTTCACCGAGGGCTTCGACGTGCCCAAGGTCGACGCCGTGTTCATCACCCGACCCACCTTCAGCCCCAACGTCTACCAGCAGATGATCGGGCGTGGCCTGCGCGGTCCCCTCAACGGGGGAAAGGAAGAAGTGCTCATCGTCAATGTCGCGGACAACCTCACGAACTTCGGCGAGGAGTTCGCCTTCCGGCACTTCGAGCATCTGTGGGGCCGAGGAGGCGATCGATGACGGACAGCACGGTGCTCGACCCGGAGCAGGAGCGTGCCGCCTCGGCTGGTCCGGACGCACGCCAGATCGTCATCGCCGGTCCGGGTGCGGGCAAGTCCGAGGTAGTCGGTCAGCGTTGCCGCCGGTTGATCGAGGACGACGTCTACCCGGAGGAGATCCTGGTGATCTCGTTCTCCAACGTGGCGGTCGAGGTCGTGCGCGCACGCACGAAGGACGTGGTCGACGAGGGCCGAGTAGTGGACTGCGCCACGATCGACTCCCTGGCGGCCCGTGTCCGGGGCGAGCTCGACGACGGCGAGGTGCGCTTCGCGGGGTATGACGAATCGATAGTGCGCGCCACGAAGCTTCTCGAGGATGCCGAAGAGCCTGTCTTTCCTGACGTACGACACGTCATCGTCGACGAGGTCCAGGACGTCGTGGGCGTCCGCGCGAAGTTCGTCCTGGCGCTGCTCGACCGCGCCTTCGAGGACGAACTCGGCTTCACGCTCTTGGGCGACCCCATGCAGAGCCTGTACGACTTCCAGCTCGAGGTGGACGAGAACCTCACCTCGGAGGCTTTCCTCGACACGGTTCGGGAGCGTTTCGGGGCCGACACCGTGGTGCTTCAGGGGGAGTACAGGTCGAGGACGCGCGAGGCGCGCGCGGTCGCGCTCGCTCGCAACGAGTTGGAAGGTCTTGCAGCCTCCGACCAGCTGCTTCGCTTACGCGACCTGGGCGCTGATCTCCCCCCTCTCGGCGAGCTGGACGAGGACGCGGCCGACGACATCGCGCGCTGGAAGGGCACCACCGCCCTCCTGTGCGACACCAACGCGCGCGCGGGTCTCGTGGCGGCACACTTCTCGGCTCTCGGGCTCCCCGTAGAGCTCGCTGCGGCGGCCGCGGACCCGACGCTGGCCCCATGGATCGCCTCGTTGTTGGCCGATTGGGACTCCGGCAGCATCGCGTTCGACGAGTTCATGGACCAGGCGGCGTCTTCTGGTCTGTCCGACGCAGAGGCTATGTGGCGAACCCTCACAAAGGTTGCGTCCTCGCGACGCGAGTTGGAGCTTCGCGACCTCGCCAAGGGGCTCCGCGCTCGGCGCTACCCACCGTCGTTGCTGCGCGAACCGCAGAGCAAGGTCATCGCATCGACCGTCCACCGCGCCAAGGGGCAGGAGTTCGACAATGTCGTCCTCGTCGACCCTGAGTCTTGGTTCATCGAGGACCGCGCGTCCGCCGCGGCTGCCCGTCGTCTCTTCGTCGCCATGTCACGCGCACGGTCGCGACTGACCCGAGGCCGCGGCATCTCGACGAAGTTCTGGAAGAAGGATCAGCGCGACGGCGTCTGGCTGCGAACATCCTTCCGAGGGCGTGGAGCGCTCGGCGTCATCCTCGAGCCCCAGTTCGCCAGACATCTCGGGCCGGCGCCGCACGACCTGTCTGCAGTCGCGCGCGCCGCCGTGACGTGGTCCAGGGCCGATGACATCATCACCGTCGACTCCGAGGAACTGCCCTCGTGGTTGGCCTCGGTCGACGGCTTCGAGGTCGCTCGGACTGGCGAGGCGTTCGGGCGGCTCGTGCGTCGTCTGTCGTACGGCAACCGCGTGCCCCGTCTCACCGGGGGTCGGGTCGAGGGCACGGAGACGCTCGTGGGCGACCCTGCCGCAGCGGGCCCCGGTCGTCATGGCCTCTGGGTCGGCGTTCGAGTAGGCGGTCCGGTTTCGTTCGAATGGGAGTGAGTGGGATGCGTGGTCTTGAGCAGGCATACGGCACGCGGGAGCTGGTGCTTCAGCGTCTGTCGGAGGACCTCCTCGGTGGGCCTGCTGACGCGAAGCTCACCGAGGCGCCCCTGTCGCGGTTCGTGATGGGTGTCCTGTACCCGGACGCCGATGGTGACGCACCGGCTCAGACGTCCATCGAGGAGGACGTCGAGAACGACGTCGAGGCCGAGACCGGTGGCGACGCTCCTGACAATCTCGTCGACCCCGGCGTGTCCTTGGCCCGCGTCCGATATCCCCGATCCATGGGTCTGACAGTCGCCCTCGAGCAGGCGCCTGACGCGGGTCTCGAGGTGCGGGTCTCCGCAACGCGGTACGAGTCCGTCGACGACACCGAATGGCGAGCGGTCGACATCCCGGACAGGCCGATCCACGTCTCCGTTCACCCGCCGCGCCTCGAGCGGCTCGACGTCGTGGACGGTCTGCAACTCGTCGTCCACAGCCGCGAGCCGCGGGGTGGCACCATCGCGGTCACGTTGACCCTGGTCAACACTCAGCTGGCCCCGCACGGCGAGAAGGACGGAGCCTCCTGGTTCCGCCCGCGCATCCTTGCTCGAGCCGTGAACGCTGCGCTGCGGGAGCGTCCTGCTCCCACGGTCGCAGGGGTGGACGAGCTGGAAATCCGGTCTCAGAAGCTGCTCTTCCGCGACGTCCGCTCGTTCGCCGTCGGTCACGGTTGCGCTGTGGAGTGGGAGGGAAGCGAACCGGAGGCGGTCGTCACCACCTATCTGCCGCGATACGAGCTGCTCCTGAGCGAGGCAGCTGGCGGCGACGGACTCGACCTGTCGATGGACGCGCTGGCCGCGGACGAATCGTTCGACGTGCTCGAACGGCTCATCGCCGATTACCGGACCTGGATCGACGGCCTGCCGGCCTCCGTGACCGATCCGCTGGACGACGAGGAGGAGGCAACCCTTCAACTGCACATGCGGGAGGCACGAGCTGCGTCCGATCGTATGGCAGCCGGACTGGAGCTGCTGCGGACGGACGAGCACGTCCGCAGGGCCTTCCAGCTGACGAACCTCGCCATGGCTCAGCAGCGCAGCCGGCAGGAACATCACCGCAGCGGCGGCATCGGTGACCCGCAGTCCACAGGTGCAGCGAGCTGGCGCCCCTTCCAGATCGCCTTCATCCTGACGAACCTGTCCGGGCTGGCTGACGCCGATCATCCCGACCGGGGTATCGCCGACCTGCTTTGGTTCCCGACCGGTGGCGGCAAGACCGAGGCCTACCTCGGGATCATCGGCATGGCGATCCTCCTGCGCCGCCTCCGCGACCCGAAGGCCGCAGGAGTCTCGGTGCTCATGCGTTACACGCTTCGGCTGCTCACCCTGCAGCAGTACCAGCGCGCCACGGGGCTCATCTGCGCCCTGGAGATCGAGCGCCAGGCCCACCTGCCGGGCACTGCGCCCATCTCGATCGGTTTGTGGGTTGGCCAGGCCTCCACCCCCAACGACGTCGACACGGCGCGTCGCGTGCTGCAGAAAGCCCGCCGACCGGGTGCTCGCGACGCTGACGAGGACGCCAGTGACCCGGTCCAGTTGAGGCGCTGCCCCTGGTGTGGCAGCTCGCTCGACCACACCAACTACGAGATCGTGGACCGAGCCTGGATGCGGGTGGCTTGCGGCAATAACACGTGCGCCTTCCGCAACGGCCTGCCGGTGCACATCATCGACAGCGACGTCTACTCCAACCGCCCCTCGCTCGTCATAGGCACCGTGGACAAGTTCGCCATGATGCCGTGGAAGCGTGAGGTCGGGGCTCTGCTCGGGGCTGGGGGAGCGGTGGCAGACCCGAACTTCGACTACCTGCCACCGGACCTCATCGTGCAGGACGAGCTGCACCTGATCAGCGGGCCTCTGGGCACGATGGTGGGGCTGTACGAGACGGCCGTCGACGGGATCGCGGGCCGCCGGGCACCCGCCAAGGTCGTGGCGTCGACGGCGACGATCCGCCGTGCGTCCGACCAGGTACGTGCGGTCTTCGCGAGAACCGCGCGGCAGTTCCCTCCACCCGGACTGACGCAGCGTGACTCGTTCTTCGCCGTCGAGGCTCCGCGTTCCGAGAAGGCCAGCCGTGAGTACGTCGGTGCCATGGCGCCCGGCGCCAGCCAGACCACGCTGATGGTGCGCGTGTACGCATCGCTCCTGCAGTCGGCCGCCATGGTTGCGCAGGAGGACCCCTCGGCGGACCTCTACTGGACCCTGCTCGGCTACTTCAACAGCCTCCGCATCCTGGGCGGCGCCTACATCCAGGTCATGGACGACGTGCCGGACCAGATGAAGGTCATTGCCGCTCGGCGTGGCGAGACGATGCGGAACCCGAAGGCGATCCGGGAGATGACCTCCCGCAAGCGGTCCTCTGAGATCCCGCACGAGCTCGAGATCCTCGAGAAGCCTCGCGGTGACGTCGAAGCGGCCGACGTCGTCCTGGCCACGAACATGATCTCGGTCGGCGTCGACGTCGACCGTCTCGGCCTCATGGTCGTCATGGGTCAGCCCCAGACGAGTTCCGAGTACATCCAGGCCACCTCACGGGTCGGACGCCGTATGCCGGGTCTGGTCGTCACCGTGTACAACTCGGGACGCAGCCGGGATCTCTCCCACTACGAGAACTTTGCGGCTTACCATCGGATGCTCTACCGCCACGTCGAGGCCACTGGCGCGACGCCCTTCGCCCCGCGGGCCAGGGACCGAGCGCTGCACGCGGTTCTGGTCGCCCTCGCCCGCCACACCATCGCCGGTGCCGGTTTGAGCGCGGCTGCTCGCGACGCGGGAGACTGGACCGACAAGCTCGACGAACTCGCCGACCTCATCGTGCAGCGAAGCATCGAAGCGCGTCCTTTGGGCGCCACGCCGGCCGAGGACGAGTCGCCGGAGACCATCCGTGACGAGCTCGCCGAGCTCATCGACCACTGGGCGGACGCGCATGTCTCTCACTACGAGGGATGGTTCGACAAGTGGCGCGGCGCCCTGCTTGTCGAGGCCTCCCGCGTTCTCGGGAAGGACGAGCCGGAGTTCGCGTTCCCTCCGGCCGAGCCGGCCTGGCCGACCCTCACCAGCATGAGAGACGTGGACGCCGAGTCCACCGTCTACCTGATCCGACGAAGGAGGAACCGGCGTGAGCGTTGAGATCGTCGCCAAGACACGACGGACGTCGCTCGTCACGACCTTCGGGGTCGGCTCGTTGCTGCCGGCGCAGGACGACAGTGTCATGATCTGCGGCCTCGACGAGTGGCCGAAGGGCGACGTGATCACCGAACCTCGGCTGGCCAGGAGCCTCGGGGTCGCTGAGTTCCGCAGCCCCCCGACCTGGCGCAAGGGCAAGGGTGACGTCCCCGCCGTGAGGTTCCCGGAGTGGGCCTTCTGCACCGAGTGCCGTCGGCTCGGCCCTTTCTGGGACATCACCGACCATGACACGAAGCGCTGCGGCCGCTGCAACGGGATGGTGTCGCCATCCCGCTTCGTGTCCTGCTGCATGAACGGACATATCGAGGACTTCCCCTACCGCGCCTGGGTGCACGAGGACGCTAGCGTGGGGCACGAGGGCCACAGCCTGAAGCTCGTGGCCAGGGGCCACACGTCCGCCCTGTCCGACCTTGTCGTGGAATGCTCGTGCGGGCAGAGTCGGAGCATGGCCGGGGCCTTCGACCTCGCCGCCCTCCGTGGCGTCAAGAGGTGCTCCGGCTCCCGGCCCTGGTTGAGCACATCCGAGGCCTCGTGCGACCAGGAGCTTCGCACACTCCAGCGCGGTTCCTCGAATGTGTGGTTCGCGGTTCAGCGCTCGGCGATCTCCATCCCGTCGGTGCCCAACATCGCCGACACGTTCATCGCCAAGCGGATGCCCGACGCCAACCCCGACGCGAGCGCCGAGGAGATCGCGCGCGGGCTCCGGCCACCGGAGGGCTGCACGTCGGACGACTTGGTGCGCGCCATCGTTCGCTGGCGCAACCCGGCCGCGACCGAGGCAGCCCCCAGCGATCGCGAACTGCGCGCCGAGGAGTACACCGCCCTGGTGCGTGGCAGGGGCGCGGTCGAGGCCTCCGACCAGTTCCTCTGTGAGCAGGTCGACCTCTTCGACAGCGGCGTGCCGGAGATCGTTGCCCAGGTGTCGCGAGTGAGTCGACTGCGCGAGGTCCGAGCGCTGACGGGCTTCACTCGGGTGGTCCCGTCGACCGGCGAGAACGACGTCGCGGTCGCGCCGCTGACCGACTCCGGGCACCCCATCTGGCTGCCGGCGATCGAGGTGCTGGGCGAGGGAGTGTTCCTCCGGCTGGACGAACGGCTCCTTGAGGCCTGGGCCACCGGGGGCTTCGCGTTGTCACGGTCGCGCCTGCTCATGGGATCGCAGGCCGGTGTAGGGGGGAACTCGCTGACGTCGGGGCTTGACGTGTCGCCGCGAGTGCTCGCCCTCCACTCGCTGGCGCATGTCCTCGTCGACGAGATGTCCTTGACCTCCGGGTACCCGGCGGCGTCGTTGCGCGAACGGGTGTACGACGAGCCGGGCCAGGCGGGAATTCTCATCTACACCGCGACGGCAGACAGCGCCGGCAGCCTGGGCGGACTTGCGGCACTGAGCGATAAGGACCGCTTCCTGACGACGCTCGCCAACGGCATTCGCCGGGCGCGATGGTGCACGGCCGACCCGGTGTGCATCGAGTCGGCCGGGTCGGGGGTGAACGGCATGAACCTCGCCGCCTGCCACGCCTGCCTCCTGCTCCCGGAGACGAGCTGTGAACGCTTCAACCTCACGCTCGACCGGGCCACGCTCATCGGGATGCCGGACAAACCCGCTGCTGGCTTGTTCGGAGCCCTCTTCCAGTAGGCCCCGACGCAATGGAGGGGGTTGAGGCGGAGGATCGCGATGACCGTGAACGGGGCAACGCGTGTCCCAGCCGGGGGCGCGTCGACCGAGGCCGATAACCTCGCGCGTGTGCGAGTAGGTGAGCGGGGATGACCGCAGGCGTGAACGACACAGGCCTCGAGGTCGCCCCGGGGTCGGTGGTGCAGGTCCGCGACGAGGAGTGGCTGGTCACGGCGGTGACCTCCACGGCGGACGGTCAGCTCCTGACCGTCCGTGGTCTGTCCGAGCTGGTCCGCGACACGACGGCGACCTTCTACGAGTCGCTCGACACGATCACCGTCGTCGACCCCGCGAAGATGACCGTCGTCGCCGACGACTCGCCCGGCTATCGCCGGAGCCGGCTGTGGCTCGAGGCGACACTGCGCAAGACGGCGCTCCCCGTCGACGACCCCAGCCTGGTGGTGTCCACCCAGGCGCTCGCCGACCCGCTCGACTATCAGCACGCCGCCGTGCGCAGGGCCCTCGACCCGGCCAACCTCCGGCCCCGCGTCCTGCTCGCCGACGCCGTCGGCCTCGGCAAGACGCTGGAGATCGGCATGATCCTCAGCGAGCTCGTCCGGCGCGGCCGCGGCGAGCGCATCCTCATCGTCAGCCCGCGCCACGTCCTCGAGCAGATGCAGCACGAGATGTGGACACGGTTCGCCATCCCGTTCGTCCGCCTCGACTCCGTGGGCATCCAGCGCGTCCGTCAGAAGCTCCCGGCCACACGCAACCCGTTCACGATGTATAAGCGGGCGATCATCTCGATCGACACGCTGAAGAACGACCGCTACCTCGCCCACCTGCGCAATCACCGGTGGGACGCCGTCGTCATCGACGAGTCCCACGGCGTGACCAACTCGAACACCCAGAACAACCGCCTCGCGCGCGTCCTCGCGCCGAACACCGACACCCTGATCCTGGCCAGTGCCACCCCGCACAACGGCAAGAACGAGTCCTTCGCCGAGCTGGTCCGCCTCCTCGAGCCGACGGCCGTCCGTGCCGGCGGCGAGCTCGTCGAGAGCGAGGTCCGCAGGCTCGTGGTCCGGCGCCACCGTTACAGCCCGGAAGTAGCCAGCGTCGTGGGCGCCGACTGGGCGGAGCGGGCCGAGCCCGTCCACCGACTGGTCAAGGCATCCCCGGCAGAGGACGCTGTCGCCACCGAGCTCGCCGACGTGTGGCTGCACCCGCGCGGCTCCAGCCCGTACTCCGGCGGAGCGTCGCTTTTCCCGTGGACACTGGCCAAGGCTTTCCTGTCCTCCCCGCCGGCGCTTGCGGAGACGATCCAGCAGCGCGTCTCCAAGCTGTCGTCGACCCGCCCCGACGAGGCGCGCGAACGTGAGGCGCTCACCCGCCTGGGGATCCTCGCCGCCGACGCCTCGCGCGCGACGGCAAACGGGTCCGGCAAGTACTCCGCCCTCCTTGACCGCCTCACCGAGATCGGGGTCGGCAAGGGCCGGCCGATGCGCGCCGTCGTCTTCGCCGAGCGCATCGCGACGCTTCACTGGCTCGCCGAGAACCTCCGCCGCGACCTCAAGCTTCCAGCAGACGCCGTCACGATCCTGCACGGCGGCCTCGCCGACCAGGAGCAGCAGGCCATCGTCGAGAGCTTCAAGCAGGAGAGCTCGCCGATCCGCATCCTGGTCACCGGCGATGTCGCGTCCGAGGGCGTCAACCTGCACCTCCAGTGCCACCACCTGATCCACTTCGACATCCCGTGGTCGCTCATCCGCATCGAGCAGCGCAACGGCCGCATCGACCGCTACGGGCAGAAGCACGCGCCGCAGATCACGACGCTCCTGCTCGAGCCGAGCCACGACACCTTCTCCGGTGACCTGCGGGTCCTCACCCGTCTCCTTGAGAAGGAGCAGGAGGCACACACGGCCCTCGGCGACGCCGCCTCGCTCATGGGCAAGTTCGACGTCGACGCCGAGGAGAAGGAGATTCGCAAGGTTCTCGCGGGGCAGGCGGAGCTCGACGACGTCGTGGCCACGCCGCAGGAGGTTGCGGGCGACAACAGCGTGCTCGGGTTGCTCGCCCGCCTGCAGGCCATCCACGCCGAGCCCACGCCCGCCACCGAGTCGAAGGCGGCCGCCACGAGCCAGTCATCGCTGTATGCCGCCGACGTCGACTTCCTCGAAGAAGCCCTCACACACATCTTCACGACTCCCGAGTCCGCTCCGAGCGCGGACGGGCGCTCGGGCGGTGTGAGCTGGCGGCGCCACGCCGCCGAGCAGATCGTCGAGTTCGTGCCTCCCGCAGACCTGCGCAAGCGCCTCGAGGTCCTGCCGCAGGACTACCTCGCGGACCGCCGGGTGACGCAGCGACTCAAGCTCGCGACGTCCAAGGCCCAGGGCAAGGCCCTGCTCCAGGCGGCGCTCGCCGACGACTCCGGATCGTCGTGGCCCGAAGCGCACTTCCTCGGCCCGCTCCATCCCGTGATCGACTGGGTCAGCGATCGCGCGCTCGCGGCCCTGTCCCGCAACGAGGTCGCGGCGGTCCGAGGGCAGGTCGACCGGCCGACGGTGCTCCTGCAGGGCACGCTGACGAACAAGCGCGGCCTCACGGTCTCATCGCTGTGGATCTCGGTGGTCTTCCTCAACCCCGAGCGGCCCGAGAGCGCCGTGGTCGAGATCCATGACTCGGCCACCGAGATGCTCCGCCAGCACGGCATCACGACAAGCATGACCAACCCTGGTCCCGCCTCCGGAGTAGACGCACTGACGGGCCTGATCCCGTATGCCGTGGCTGAGGCGCGGGCGCGGATGGAAGGGCAGTTCGCCCTCGCGGCCGAGACCGCCCGCAAGCAGGTGGAGGAGTGGTCGAGCCGGGTCGAGGACTGGACCCACGAGGCCGACGCGCTCATCCAGCGCAGCGAGATCAAGCAGCGCCGCGTCGGCGTCGAGGAGGAGAAGCGGCTCGCCGCCGGCCGTGAGCCCGACCGCCGTCTGGTCCGCCCTCTGCTCGTCGTGGTCCCGCAAGACCATCAAGTCGCCGACACCGAACACACCGCACCATCCACCGGGGGAGCCTGAGATGCCCGTCAGTGACGCCTTCGTCGTCGGCGAGGACTGGATCAGCGAGCACTACTTCACGACCGACGCAACCTCGCAGTCCTTCAACGCCAAGGTGATCGAGCGCCGCAGGGCGTGGGAGGCCGAGGAGGCGACGACGAGCCGCGACCGGTTCACCGAGGCACGCGGCGGTCTCGAGCGGGCCTTCGTCGGGCTCGCGGCCGACGGCGACGACGGGACGCGCGTCGACCGGACCCTGAAGGTCAACGAGGAGCTGATGTCCGTCCTCGGCTTCCACACCGGGGAGTACGTCCTCGACCACGAGGGCCCGCTGACCTGGGTCTCCACCCAGGGCCTCACCGGCGCGGCGCCCCTCGCCATCGTGTCCGCCGCGGCGACGGAGACCGTGGACGACCTCGTGGCCAAGGATGCCCGCACCCTCGCCACGCCCTACGTCACCGACGACGACACCGAGATCACGTCGGTGAGCCGTCTGCTCTCCGGCCTCTTCGTGCGTGACGACGCACCCCGCTTCGCCCTGGTGCTCGCCGGGCCGTGGGCGCTCGTCGCCGAGCAGGAGCGCTGGCCCGAGGGGCGCTACCTGGCGATCAACCTCCAGCTGGTCGCCGAGCGCAACGACGCCAAGCGCGGCGGCGAGATCGACAGAGCCCTCACGTGCCTCGAGGCGAATTCGCTCGGGCCCGACGCCGACGGCAACATCTGGTGGACCGAGGTGCTGGACGACTCGGTCAAGCACACGGTCGGCGTCTCCAAGGACCTCCGCGAAGGCGTGCGCCTGTCGATCGAGATCATCGCCAACGAGGTGGTGCGCCGCCGGGCCGCGCAGGGTCTGGAGCCGCTCCCGCAGCAGCAGGCGCAGCCGCTGGCCATCCAGTCGCTGCGCTACCTCTACCGCATCCTCTTCCTCCTTTATGCCGAGGCGTCCCCGGAGCTCGAGGTCCTCCCCGTCGGCGCCGCGGAGTACGACCAGGGCTACAGCCTCGACCGCCTCCGTGATCTGACGCTTGTCGACCTGCATACCGAGCAGAGCAAAGCGGGCACCCACCTCTTCGAGTCGCTCGCCACGCTCTTCCGGCTCGTTGACACGGGCACGCCGTATGCCGCCGGTCCGGCTTCCGTCGAGGATTCGAGCGAGGTGCGGGGTCTCGTCTTCAACCCCCTGCGCGCGGACCTTTTCCTGCCGACGGCTGTCGGGCACATCGACGAGGTCGGCCTGGGCAACGAGGCACTCCAACGGGTGCTCCGGCATCTGTTGCTGAGCAAGGAGTCCAGGGGCAAGGACCGCGGCTTCATCTCCTACGTCGAACTCGGCATCAACCAGCTCGGCGCGGTATACGAGGGCCTCATGTCATACACCGGCTTCTTCGCCGAGGATGACCTCTTCGAGGTCGCCAAGGGAGGCGACTCCTCCAAGGGCTCGTGGGTCGTGCCGACGACGCGTGCCGACCACCTCGACCCGGCCGACTTCGTCAAGGTCGAGGACGAGGTCACGATGGAGATGCGACCGGTTCGTCACCTCAAGGGGACCTTCGTCTTCCGCCTTGCCGGCCGGGAACGCCAGCAGTCGGCGTCGTATTACACCCCTGAGGTGCTGACCCGCTTCACCGTGTCGCAGGCCCTAGAGGAGCTGCTCGACCAGGGCGGCCACACGACGACGGCCGAGGAGATCCTCGGCCTCACGGTCTGCGAGCCGGCCCTCGGGTCGGGCGCGTTCGCCATCGAGGCCGTCCGGCAGCTCGCGGCGGAGTACCTGAAGCGGCGCCAGGACGAGCTCGGCACACGCATCGACCCCGACGACTACGCCTACGAGCTGCAGAAGGTCAAGGCGCACATCGCGCTGCACCAGGTGCACGGGGTCGACCTCAATGCCACGGCTGTGGAACTCGCCGAGGTGTCGCTCTGGCTCGACACCATGGTCAAGAGTCTGTCCGCGCCGTGGTTCGGGCTCCGGCTCCGACGCGGCAACTCGCTCATCGGCGCGAGGCGGGCGACCTACTCGCAGAGCCAGGTCAAGGACAAGTCCTGGTTGACCGCCACACCGACCGATGTGCCGCCGACCGAGCTCGCCGAGAACATCGACAAGGGCGTCGCGTTCAGCGCCACCTCGAGCCGGATCCACCACTTCCTCCTGCCCGCCCAGGGCTGGGGCTCGGCCACCGAGGTGCCGAAGGACGTTGCGGCTCTCGCGCCGGAGGCGGTGACCGCGCTCAAGGCGTGGCGCAAGGCGATGAGGGCGAAGCCGACCACGAAGCAGACCCAGCAGCTCACGGCCCTCGGGGAGCGCGTGGAGAAGCTCTGGCAGTTCGCGCTGCGACGCCTCCGCATTGCCGAGGCGGAGTCGAGCCGCGCGATCGAACTGTGGGGCCGCGAGACCCCCGAACATTCACCTGCGGTCACGCGCGAGCAGATCGAGGCTTCGCTGGCCGACGAGAACGGCGCCTACCGCCGGCTGCGCCGGGTCATGGACCTCTGGTGCGCGCTGTGGTTCTGGCCGCTGACCGAGACCGAGGTCAAGGCCCCGACACTCGACGAGTGGATCCGTGCCTGCGAGGCGATCCTCGGCGTTCCTCCGCAGACGAAGCACCGGTGGATGGAGACCTTCTCCGGCGACTCGTCCTCGTGGGAGGGTCTCAACGCTGAGGAGCAGGACGACCTCAACTGGGGGGGCGCCCAGTCTCTCGACGCCGTGCGGGAGAAGTACCCATGGGTCGCTGCGGGGGAGCGGGTATCGCGCCAGCAAGGTTTCTTCCATTGGGAGCTCGATTTCGCGACCGTCTTCGCCCGCGGCGGATTCGACCTTCAGGTGGGTAACCCACCGTGGGTGCGTCCTCGCGTCGACACCGATGACCTGCTGGCCGAAGGAGACCCGTGGTGGCACCTGAAAGAAGCCGTGACGACGACGCAAGAATTGGAGCGACTACCACAGACGCTCGAGATTCCTGGAGTTCGGGATCTCGTCAAGGCTGCTGCGGGTGAGACGACGGTACTCGCCGAGTTCCTTAATTCGACCTCGAACTTCCCTTTGCTCGATGGCCAGCCAGACCTGTATCGCGCGTTCATGAGTCATGTATGGAGGGCGTCGCACGGCTTGGGGGTGCAAGCGCTAATACACCTAGAGTCTCATTTCACCGACAACTCTACGCTTGTCCTCAGGCGTGAAAGCTACCGCAGGCTGCGTCGTCATTGGCAATTCTACAATGAATTGAAGCTTTTCGAGATTCAGAATCAGAAGTCGTTCGGTGTAAATGTATACCGTGCGTCCAGTGCCAAGGTTTCGTTCCTGCACGCTGCCGGCCTTTATCATCCTGAAACGGTCGTTCGATCCCTCAGACATGACGGATCCGGAGAAGAGCCTGGTCTTAAGGACCTTGACGGTCGGTGGGATGTCCGACCGCACCAGAGGCGAATTCAGCATGTTCAGGCAGAGACTCTGGAACTATGGGCCCGACTCCTGATCGGCGACGACTCGCACAGGAGCGCCGCGTCCGCCCCCATGCTCTATGCGGTCAACTCCGGCACTACCGAGGTCCTGGACTCCTTGTCCGCTTGCCCGCGCTTGTCATCTTTGCCATTGCTCTATTCGCGTGGCTGGAATGAGAGTGGTGACCAAGAGTCGGGGCGCATCGTGCGCTCATGGGGTGTCTCCGCCTGGGAGGAGTCTGTGATTCTTGGGACCCACCTTTCGGTCAACACTCCTTATAATAAGTGGCCCAATCAATCCATGAAGAATCATCGTGATACGACGGCCTACGACCTGGAAGCCTTAACCGATTCGTCTCAGCCCTGCACCTCGTTCAAGCTCGCCGTCCCTGCTCGAGTTGCTCGGGCGGCGTATGGGGGCTGGGGGCCGGAACAACCATCGCCGATGGATACCTTTCGTGTCGCATGGCGGCGGCGGGCGGACAATAAGGGAGAGCGAACGCTGATGCCCGCCATCGTTCCTCCGGGTGCGACTCATGTTGACGGCGTATTCGCCGCGACCTTTCCTGTTGGCGATACGAACCCCTCTAGTGTGGCTGCATTGGCAGGCTACCTGTCATCACTGCTGGCTGACTTCTGTGTCAGGGTGGTCCCCAAGGGCGACATTCGGGACGGCGTGATCGCTCGGCTGCCAGTTCAAATGGATCACCCCCTTCTCTCGTCGCTTACGCTACGCACGCTCCAGCTAAACTGCCTAACCGACGACTATAAGCAGTTGTGGGAAAGTTCTTGGTCGGAGCGCTTTAGGGATGACTCACCGATCTTGCCGCGCGTCCGCCCTGTCACTTTGGAATCGAATTGGGACGAATCGACTCCTCTGCGAATTGATGGGGATCGGCGAAATGCTCAAGTGGAAATCGACGCCCTTGTTGCGCTTATGCTTGGGGTTCCCATCGATGGCTTGTGCACCGTCTACCGTACGCAGTTTCCAGTGCTGTACGGCTATGACCGGAGGGATTGGTACTTCGACGCCGCAGGTCGTCTTGTGCCGAACTCGGTGCTGACGGTTTGGCGCAGGAAGGGCGACGCCATCACCGAGGAGGAGCGCAAGGCGGTTCACCCGGGCAGCGGCGTCGTGTACACCTACGAGCTGCCGTTCGGCACCCTCGACCGCGAGGCCGACATGCGGGCGGCATACGCGGAGTTCGAGCGCCGCCTCGCGGAGAAGACCAAGGGCGTCTGATGGCGGAGCTCCTGCCCACCCTCATGGCGGCCGACCTCCGCCAGGGGCTGGTCGACTACCTGACGACGACCTTCGCCCTCGCCGACCCCGAGGCCGCGCAGGCCCTGAGCGAGTTCCTCGAGGACCCGCAGGACGGCATGTTCAAGGGGCCGTACGCCCGTCTCCGACTCCCGTTCCGTCCTGCGGCCGAAGGATGGAGGGACTCCCTCGACTGGGACCCTGGTCTCACCCCGTACGGCCACCAAGCCGAGGCATACAAGCGGCTCACGACGATCGACCTCGGACCGCGCAAGCCGCGCCCGCTGCCGACCCTGGTCACGACGGGCACCGGCTCGGGCAAGACCGAGGCGTTCCTCCACCCGATCCTCGACCACTGCGTCCGGGCCAACCGGGCTGGCGCCACCGGCACGAAGGCGCTCATCCTCTACCCGATGAACGCCCTCGCGACCGACCAGGCCGGACGGCTCACCCAGCTGCTGACGTCCCGGCCCGAGCTGTCGTCGGTCACCGCCGGCATCTATATCGGCGAGAAGGAGGGCGTCCAGCGCACGAAGGTCAGCGGGCTCGGGCTCATCAACGACCGCGGCACGATGCGCGAGACGCCGCCCGACATCCTCCTCACCAACTACAAGATGCTCGACCAGCTGCTGCTGCGTCAGCAAGACCAGCCGATCTGGGCCAAGAGCGCCATGTCGCTCACCTATCTCGTCCTCGACGAGTTCCACACCTACGACGGTGCCCAGGGGACCGACGTCGCGATGCTGCTGCGCCGACTCGGAATCGCCCTCAAGAGTCACTGGGGCGACGACGACCCGTCGGTCACCGCCGAGGACCGGGCGCGCCCGCTCGGCCGACTTACCCCGGTCGCCACGTCGGCCACCCTCGGGGACAAGGGCGAACCGTCGACCATGCTCGACTTCGCCGAGACGGTGTTCGGCGAGCAGTTCGCTCCGGACAGCGTCGTCACCGAGTCCCGCCTGGCCCTCGACGAGTGGGTCGGCAAGGCGGAGGACGCCGTCAGCGCTGAGCAGCTGACCGCCATCGGCGTGCGGAACCTTGTCGGTCCTGAGCTCACGGCGCTCGCGGCGGCCTGCCGTGCGGCACACGACGACATCGACATGCTCACCGAGACGGTCCTGCGAGCCCTGTTGCGCCGCGAGACCGCCGAGGCGGCGTCCGACACGACCGCGGAACTGGGCGACCTCACCGATCCGGACCGGCTTCTCACCCTCGTCAAGGTGCTCCCGGACGTGCACGAGCTGGCGCGCCGGACAGCGGATGCGACGTCGCTGGTGGACGTCATGTATCTCCTCTTCCCCAACGCACAGCTGGACGATCCCGCGGACCGGTTGACCGTCGTGGACTCACTCGTCGCCGTGCTGAGTCACGTCCGGGCGCTGGCTGGGCGCGCCGCGCTGACCGTGGAGCTCAATCTCTGGGTGCGTGAGCTGACGCGCGTCGACCGGGACGCGTCGATGACGACAGCTTTCCGGTGGTTCGACGACGGACCCCGCGTCGGCGCCCTCGACGGGGAGCCGCTCCCACCGTCGTTCCCCGCTGTCTACTGCCGGCACTGCGGCCGGTCGGGCTGGGGGGTCGAGCTCGCGGCGACCGGTGACGACCTCCATGCGGACGACATGAGCATTCGGGCTCGTCACGCGCGGAAGGAAGGCCGCTTTCGCCCACTGCTCAGCGCACTGGCCGAGGCCGACCGCAGCCTGGGGCGCGGCGAGGCGCACGAGGCCGAGGAGATCCGCGGCCTCGTCTGGCTCTCCGTCGGCGACCGCTCGCTGCGCCCGAAGCTTGCCGACCCGGACGCCGCCGATGTGCTCAAGGGCCTCGTCCTGCCCGTTCTCACCCACCGGGGCCCGGACGCCGACGACCTGTCGAGAAGCGAGACGTGCCCGTCCTGCCTGCAGCGGGACGGGATCCGCTTCCTCGGCACCGCGATCGCAACCCTGCTGTCGGTCAGCCTGTCGGGCATGTTCGGCTCCGAGACGCTCGACTCAGCGGAGAAGAAGTCGCTCGTCTTCACCGATAGCGTGCAGGATGCAGCGCATCGAGCGGGCTTCGTCGAGGCCCGCTCCGCCACCCTGACCTTCCGCGCCATGCTCCGGACCGCCGTCGGGAGTGAGCGCTGCAACCTCGACGAGCTCGCCGAGCGTGTCTTCGTGCAAGCCGGCGACGACATCTTCCACCGCTACCGCATGATCCCCCCCGACTGCATCGGGCGGGAGGAGTTCGATGCGTGGTGGGACGCGCGCGTTCCTGCAGGCGAGCGCGGCAAGGCCCGAGCCCGGGTCAAGCGGCGGCTGCTCTTCGACGCCACCCTGGAGTTCGGCCTGCAGTCCGGCATCGGGCGGACGCTCGAGCGCACCGGCGCGGTGGCCGTCGAGGTCGATGCGGGCCCGCCCGCCAAGCTCGTCGCCGTCGGCCGGCAGGTCCTCGACGCCACGACGGACGACCGTCTCGACTCCCCGCTGTCGGCCACATCCGACGCGCAGGTCGTGGCGTGGGTGCGTGGCGTGCTGGAGCACATGCGACGACAGGGCGGCGTGCAGCACGAGTGGCTCGCTCGCTACCTCGCCACGGACGGGCGTCGGCACTTCATCTGGGGCGGGCGACCGCGGACCCAGGGCATGCCCGCCTTCCCGCCAGGGCGCGCCGCACCCGCCTTCCCGAAGGTCGGTGGAGCCGGTGCCGGGCGGGAGGCGCTGCTCGTCCAGGTGACCTCCGCCCAGAGCTGGTATGCCGTGTGGACCGCCCGGTCGCTCGGCGTGAGCGCCCAGCACGGCGCCAAGCTCGCCCGCGAGCTCTTCGAGCGACTCGTCAAGGCGAACGTGCTCACCTCCTCCGCCACCGAGTCCGGCGGGACCGTCTACGCGATCCCGCCCACGGCGATCTCGGTCATCCCGATCGATGACGACGATCTCGTCGGGATGTCGACACTTCTTGTCTGCGATGTGTGCCGCAGCCAGTCGAGCGGTTCACCCGAGGTCGTCGCCCAGCTGGACGGCAGCCGATGCGGCGGCGTGCGATGCGTGGGCCGAGTCCGCGCCGCCGCTCGCGAGGACAACTTCTACCGCCGCCTTTACGCGTCGGCAGACATGCGCCGCATCGTCTCCCGCGAGCACTCGAGCCTGCTCGACGACGAGCTCCGACTCGAATACGAGCGCGACTTCAAGACCGGCCGTAACGACCCGGGTGCGCCCAACGTCCTCGTCGCCACGCCGACGCTCGAGATGGGCATCGACATCGGCGACCTCTCCTCCGTCGTCCTCGCATCGCTGCCGAACACCGTCGCGTCCTACCTCCAGCGGGTCGGCCGCGCCGGACGCCTCACCGGTAATGCGCTGAACCTCGCATTCGTCACCGGGCGGGGGGAGTACCTGCCGCGCCTGGGTGACCCGTTGTCGGTCATCAACGGCGAGGTGCGCCCGCCGGCGACGTACCTCAACGCCGAGGAGATCCTGCGACGGCAGTACGTGGCCTCGGTCATCGACGGTCTGGCCCGGGACCCCTCGCAACGGATGCCCCGCAAGGCCGCCGTCGCCCTGGAGTCGGCAGGGGAGGGCTCGTTCCTGCACGCCGTGGTCGCGGACGCCGAGGAGCATGCGGTCACCCGTCTTGCCGCGTTCCTCGACTCCCTCGGGACGCTCAGCGACGCCGCTCGGGACGGGCTCGTCGAGTGGGCCACGCCGTCCCTGACAGCGGAGGGAGCGGTGGATGCGGGCACCAGCGGGCTGGCCTCGGCGGCATACAGCGCCTCGCAACGCTGGGGCACGCTCAACGCCGAGCTCGCCTATCGCCGCAAGGAGATCCTCGAGACCATCCCCGCCCTCAAGGCCGCAGCCGAGGGACCTGCGGCCACCGACGACGACAAGCGTGACTTCCGATCGGCACGGTCCGCGCTCATCCTCGTCGAGCGTCACCACGACGACCACCGCACCAAGCCGTGGATCGCGGCGCTCGAGGAATATGGCCTCCTGCCCAACTACACGCTGCTCGACGACACCGTGACGCTCGACGTCTCGGTGACGTGGCGCGACCCGGATACGAACGACTTCGTCTCCGAGCCGCGCAGCTTCAACCGCGCTGCGTCGAACGCCCTGCGCGAGTTCGCCCCCGGCGCGACGTTCTACGCCCGAGGCCTCGAGATGGACATCGACGGCCTCGACCTCGGCAGCCAGGCGAACCTCATCCGGCGGTGGGCGTGGTGCGACCGGTGTGGCTACGGCGTGGACCTCGAACAGGGCGGCAGACCCGTCACGGTGTCGACGTGCCCGCGCTGCGGCAGCGGGCAGATCGCCGACGCGGGCCAGCGCCTCGAGGTCGTCGAGCTGGCCCGGGTCATGAGCGAGGTGCGTCGGGACGAGCACCGCATCGGCGAGTCGCGTGACGAGCGCAAGAAGGCGCAGTTCGTCATCGTCCCCGCCCCCGACTTCGACCAGGCGAAGGTCGCGCGTCAGTGGACGGTCGGCGATGCGCAGTTCGGCGTCGCCCTCTACCGTGCCATGGACATCAGGTGGATCAACGCCGGGCGCGTCGGAGCCGGCGCCGTGCTGGCCCGAACTGTCGCCGGGACGGGCATCCCGAACACCCTCTTCCGGGTATGTGCCTCGTGCGGGAAGGCCGACAGTGAGACCAACGCCAACGCCCGCTCGGAGCACCGGCCGTGGTGCCCGCATCGCCTCTCCACCACGGAGGCCACGCGGTCGGTCGGGCTCAGCCGATCGCTGACGACGCAGGCCCTCAGCCTGACCCTGCCACTGGCTGTGACCTTGGGTGACTCCTTCGCGGTGCCCAGCCTCGCAGCCGCGCTGCTCCTCGGACTGCGCGAGCGCATGGGCGGCAACCCCGACCACATCGCCGTCGTGACGGTTCCCGTTCCCGTGGCAGACGGTGCACCCGGTGAGGTCCGCGACGCGCTCCTGCTCCATGACACGGTGCCCGGCGGGACCGGCTACCTGACCGACCTCGTGGACCCGGACGAGATCTGGAGCGTGCTCGCCACCGCGTATCGGATCGTCGCGAACTGCGAGTGTCGCCTGGAGAACCGGCTTGCCTGCCACCGATGCCTTCTGCCCTTCTCACGTGGTCTCGGTGCCGAGCGTTTGTCGCGCGTCGCGGCCGAGCGCCACCTCCGCGCGATCCTGCTCGGTGACCACGCGGAGGAGGGCGCCGCTGTCGGCGCCGAGTCCCCGCAGTGGGTCGTGACCGAGGGGGCAGTCGGGGCAGGATCGGGAGAGTCCCCCCTGGAACTGCTGTTCCGCAAGGTGTTCGCCGATCGCATGGCAGCGATCAACGCGACGGTGAAGGAGAAGCCCGGACCGTCGGGCAACATCATCACGGTCACGCTGCCCAACGACGCGCGGGTCTGGACTCTTACCCCTCAGCAGCTCACGCACGGATCGAAGCCCGACTTTGTCCTCCGGTCGTCGGACCCGACCATCGCCCCCGTCGCGATCTTCACGGACGGCTGGACCTATCACGCGTCGCCGCAACACAACCGGATCGCTGACGATGCCGGCAAGCGGAACACGTTGCGCGTCAACGACCACGTCGTCCTGGCACTCACGGATGCGGACCTGGCCGACGACAAGTCGAAGGCGCCCGACTACGACTGGGTGAGTCCGCAGGTCACATCTGCGCTCATGGCACAGCCGGCGAGTGCGCCCGGCGGCGGCTTCAACCAGGATGCCGTCAACGTGCTGCGCGGTGGGCCGATGGACTTCCTCGTCGCGTGGATCCAGCAGCCGCATCACGCGCCGCGCCAGGCGCTGGCGAACGCGGTCTGGTTGCTGGTCGCGAGTCAGCCCGGCGTGACCACGATCGGGCGCCTCGACGGTGTGGCCGCGAACGATGCCGCTCTGAGATTGATGACCGGCGACGCGGTGGCTGCGGGGGACGGTTCGTCGCAGGGCCTGTGGTGGAGAGCCGGGCACGTCGGCGTGCTGACCGTGGTGGACATCGGTCACGGGGTGCCCGTCGAGACGGTGGTCGTGATCGACGACCGGGAGTCGGCCCTCACGTCGGGCGACCATCCGGCGTCGTGGCGCCGTTGGCTCCAGCTCAGCAATGCCTTCGCTGGTTCGGGTCACCCCGTGACGCTCGTCAGCAGTTCCTCGACGGAGGTCCAGCGGGCCGAGGGCGTCGTCGCGGTCGATTTGCGACAGCGAGAAGTGCCCGACGGGGTGTCACCCGCGTGGGCGAAGCTGTTGGACGAGGTGGGGCGCGGCGACGAGAGCGTGCTGGTCGCGGCGCTCGCGCAGGCGGGTGTCGGCGCCCCCGTCTATGGTGCCGAGGTCGCGGACGGCATACCGGTCGACTTCGTCTGGCCCGACGAGCGAGTCGTCGTTGTCCTGGACGTCGACGACGAAACGGTCGCCGACCTCCGGACCGACGGGTGGCGCGTCGTCAATCCGGACGTGCAGGCAATTGTCGAGGCGCTCAGCGCAGGAGAGGGAGCCCGCTGATGTCGGTCATCATCACCAAGACGGTGAGCAAGCTCGAGCCGGCGTTGCGCGCCAAGGCGTTCGCCTTCCTGGAGAAGCTGAACGAGGACCATGCGCTACCGGGGCTGCACATCGAACCCATCCTGAACAGCGTCGACAGCCGTGTTCGCACCGGACGGGTCGACCAGGGCTATCGCGCGGTCCTCTTCCAGCTCACGACGCCGAACAGCGTCGACTACGTGCTGCACGGCATCTGGCCGCACGACGACGCGATTGCTGTTGCCAAGAAGGTGCGGCTCACGCTCAACCCGATCTCGGGAGTGCCCGAGATCATCGAGAGCGGCGAGGCCGCGGTAGCCGCCAGCCTTGCGCCGGCGCCTGTGTCGGCGGCGAAGGCCACGGCTCATGTTCCGGGGGCCAAGCCGCTCCTCGCGGAGTACGGATACCGGCTGGAGGACCTGACGGACGGACTGGGGCTCGAGACCCGGTTCGCCGAGCGCGTCCTCACCGCAGCGGACGAGGACGACCTTCTGACCGTGGCCGGAACGGCTCCCGCCGAGTGGCAGGGACTGGCGGTCCTGGACCTCGCAAGCGGCCTGTCGATCACCGACATCAACGACCGACTGGGGCTCGGCAAGCCCGCCGAGGTGGACACACAGTCCGACGAGGCCCTGATCGAGGGGCTGCGCAAGCCCGCCGGACAGCTGACCTTCGCGTGGATCGAGTCCAACCAGGAGCTCGAGCGGGTCATCAACGAGGGGGACTTCGGCGCGTGGCGTGTGTTCCTTCACCCGGAGCAGCGCCGGTTCGTCGACAAGGACTACAAGGGCCCGGCTCGCGTGACCGGTGGGGCAGGCACCGGTAAGACCGTGGTGATCCTCCACCGGGGTCGTGCCCTCGTCCGTCGCGAGCCGACACCGCGTGTGCTGGTCACCACCTTCACGCGGAATCTGGCGGACATGTTGAAGCGAGACCTGCTGCGGTTGGATGCCGACACCCCCCTGACAGCGTCGATCGGGAAACCCGGCATCTACGTCAACGGGATCGACGCGTTCGCCACTCAGGTGGTTCGTGAGGCTCAGGCCGCCATATCGAAGGCGACCGAGGCTGTTCTGGGCGTTGCGACACTCGATGTCCTGGAGCGCACGCCCCACGCCGCATGGGACGACGCCATCAGCGTTGCCGGGCAGAACGTGCCCGACAATCTGCGGAGCCGCGCGTTCTTCGAGGACGAGTACGCCGCCGTCATCCTGCCCGGCGAGATCACGACGTTGACCCAGTATCTGCGGGTGCGACGCCCCGGCCGGGGCGTGGCCCTCGACCGTTCCAGGAGGACGGCCGTCTGGGACGTGGTTGCCGCTTACCGCGCGAGCGGCCGCGCTCACGGCCGCGTGGACTTTGCTGAGGTCGCGGCGCTCGCGGCCAAGCACCTGCAGCTCGAGGCCGAGGCAGGGCGTGGGCGCGTGTTCGACCATGTCCTTGTGGATGAGGCACAGGATCTCTCGCCGTCGCACTGGAAACTTCTGCGCGCCGCTGTCGAGGTCGGCCCCAACGACCTCTTCATCTCCGAGGATGCCCATCAGCGCATCTACGGACACCGGATCACTTTGTCCCACCACGGGATCAACGTCGTGGGCCGGGCTCGTCGCCTCACCCTGAACTACCGCACCACCGCGCAGAACCTCCGCTGGGCGATGTCGGTTCTCGATGGTGCGGAATACTCCGACCTCGCGGGCGAGGAAGAGGACCACACGGGGTACCGGTCCGCCCGGAGCGGACCGCCGGTAAGGATGGTGCAGTGCGCGACTCAGAGCGAGGAGCTGGATGAGGCCGCTGCAGCGCTGCGGAGTTGGCTCGAGGCGGGCGACGCAGCCGAGACCCTCGCTGTGCTCGTGAAGGACCGCTTTCAGCAGGAACGCGTCGTGAACGGTCTGGCCGAGAGGGGAGTGAAGGCTCAGAGCGTCGACTCGGGTGGGGCCAAGCCCGGTCAGCCTGTTGTCATGACGATGCACCGCTCCAAGGGGACCGAGTTCGGGAAGGTCATCCTCTTCGGGGTGAGGGACGGCTCGATCCCGGCCGCCCTGCGCGACCTGGACTACGACGACTCGGCCAAGGCTGACGGCTACCTCCGCGAACGGTCCCTGCTCTACGTCGCTGCTACGCGGGCGCGGGACCTCCTGCTGGTCACCTGGTCAGGGAAGCGCAGCCCTCTGGTGAAGGTTTCGGTATAGCAGATGATCGTGATCCGTATCGGTAAAGGCTGATCTCTGGCCGTGGCGCAGGCGTCGATTGCTCGCTCGCCGGGTGGGTGGTGCTGCGGTCGATCGATCACCACCCATCCGCGGCGTTGGCCTGGATGAGGCGCCGGCCCGAAGGTCCGACAAGCTGGCATCAGGCCAGGTCCCAGGTCCCAGATCGTCGGCCGTGCTTCTGGGCCAAGCGCCCGGAATCGCGGAGCTTCTGAGCGGCCCAACGCATGTCGTACTGCCAGGTGTAGAAGAGGTCGCCTGAGCCTCTGAGGTCCTGCTCGTGGACCTGCCATATGTGCTTCGCGACTTCGATGGGGCGCGCCGATCCGCCCTTTGCCTTGACCGCTTCGAGCACCCAGTCCTGGAGGTCGTCCTTGTTGGCCACGGGTGAAGCTTGGCAAAGCCGCCGACCGGAAGCTACCCGTCCAGCCCCGCGGCGAGTCGGTGTGCCTCCAGCGCACCCATCAGCCGCGAAGCCTCCGGCTCCGGTGCTCGAGGAGCTCCAGCCGGTCGCCGTATCGGTATCACCGGCGTTGGCCTGGGGGTCTCGACGACGTGTCCGGATCGCCCTATACGCTCCCGGCCGTGGCAACCCGGAGACGTAAGCGCAAGAAGCGCAGTCAAATCGAAGAATTGATGGGGGTCGGCGCCAGCCTGCTCTTCGTCGTGATCATCCTCAAGATGATCGCGTCCGCGCTTCACTCGCTGGGCCGAGGAGGCATCACCGTCATCTTGCTCCTGTTCGTCGTCGGGTTTGGCCTGTGGTACTGGCGCCGCGAGGTCGACAAGCAGAGGCTACGTGCGAGGCGGCGGGCCCTCGCCGCGCAGCAGGCCGAACGGGATCGATTCCTGCACACCGCGGACAGCATGAGCGGCCAGCAGTTCGAACAGCTCGTCCGGCGGCTTCTGGTCCGCGACGGAATGCGGGACGTGCGCGTCGCAGGCGGGGCCCGCGACCGCGGGGCGGACGTCATTGCGATCACTCCCGACGGGCAGCGGATCGTGGTCCAGTGCAAGCGCTACCTGCCTGGGCGCTCGGTGTCCTCCAAGGAGATGCAGCTGTTCGTCGGGATGGCGTGGGCCGAGCACCTGGCCCACATGCCGCTGTACGTGACGACGGCGGGCTACACGGCAGAGGCTCGGGCGATTGCTGGTAAGCACGGGATCTACATCCTCAGGCGGGAGGAGCTCGGTCGGTGGATGGCAGGGAGCACGGCGTTCGCATCTGCGATCGCGCCTGCGCACAGGTGAAGGGACTGCCTGGGCGCCCTCGAGGCGCGCTGACCCGGCCTCGGTGCGCCCAATGCATCCCAAGGTCTGTCGGCCGCGCTCGGCATCGCGAGCACTCTGCGTGTTCCCGGAAGGTCTGCCGTGGTTGATGGTCGGGCCAACTGCGCCGACCGGGCACACCGCTGGGAAGGAGCTGGCCACCGTCGGGCCGCGTAGTGATCGGGCTCGGCGAATCCCGGCCGCGCACAGCCGCCGAGAGCGGTGGCCGCGCATCTTGAGTGCCAAGGTTCCACCGTCCTGATCAACGAGATCAATCGGCGAGAGCTGCACCCGCCACGCGAGGCCAGCGGTCCCCATGGACGTCACGTCGTTCGCCAGGACGGTGCCAGGTCCATGTGCCGCGCTACCGCGAAGCGCGCCGTCTGCTCGGCGCATTCCTTTCTGGCGATGGGCGACCCGATCGAACTGTCCTAGGCACAACGACAGTCTCAGGCCGGGGTCTGGCTTTGGTCAGCGAGGACGGAATGCGTGGTCGCTATAGGGACAAACTGGTCGGCACTGGCGCAACTCTTCCTTCGGACCTGGTCAAGCAGCACCCGGGGGTCTCGTTCGTCCAGCTTTCGACGCCACCCGGAACTTCAGTTGATCGCTAGGAAGTTACCCGGGCATGTCTCGACGATGGTCGCGATACGCAGCCCGCGCAGCAGATCCAGGATGTCGTCCGAAGGCCGCTCCGGCAGCAGCAGCGCTAGAGAGGACCTTTTCCCAAGGTGACGCTGGTAGTCAAACAACTGGCCGATAGCCATTCGGACGTCCTGGCGACTCGCGGACGCCTTCGCCTCGATCAGTTGGTCACTGGTCTCGTCGAAGACGTCGCAGACCAGCAACTCCCCGGAAGGCAGCCTCACCGACCTCGCGAGTAGCTGTCGGCCGACGGACGCCGCGTAGCGTTTGACGAGCTGTGCCTCGCGGAAGGTGCGCCTTTGCTCCTGAGCTCTGGTCGGGACGGTGATGCCCTCCGGCACCTCGCCCAGGGGGCGAGCAGACACGATGGGGGAGGAGCTCGTCGGCTTCGACGTAAGTCGGCCGCTTCCGACACGGCGCTTGATCGCCTGCCACTCGTGCGGCTTGAGCGGGATGGGGTTCGCCGTTCCCGGCATTCGGAGCACCAGAGACCGAGAGAAGTCGCGGTCGGCCGCCAGGTCGGACCTGAGGATTGGGTGGTCGAACAGGTACCGGGTCGCCTCGATATCCACTCCGTAGACATCGCCTCGGGGCGGGTCGATCCAGTAGCCCCCGCTCACCCTGAAAGGGCCGTAGTAGCCGCTGCGGAGCTTGCCGATGGCGTAAACACCTGCCTGAGGGCCGCTGATCCAGAGTGCGAAATCGTCGTTGTGCTTCACGTCGTCGGTGTGGATCGCGATGGTCCAGGAGTCGAGATCCTCGCGTTGGTCTTCCCACCAAGACCAGATGTCCCACTTCTTGGGGTTCGCCTGTAGCAGCCATGCTCGCGCCACGTCGCCCTCCGATTGGTTGCTGTACTGAGGCTAATGGAGATTTCAGCTGCCCATGTGCTCAGCTGCGGCCGGCCGGCAAGAAGAAGCTGGTAGGCGATCGGCTTCGGCCGAGCGCTGGAGACCCACCGCGCAGGCAACCGAAAGGTTGATCTGTCTATGCGCCGTTTGTGGATGTGTACGTGGCGGCAGTGTCAGGGGAGCGGAGCCTTGAGCAACGACGACTCCAGGCACCCGCAAAAGCGTCTGATAGTCGAAGGCGTTCAGAAATTGCGGCGAAGCGCCTCGCCCGCGCGTTTCGAAGATCACCGAGGATCACGCGTGCCAGACGACGGTGAGCACGAGGTTTGCCACCGTCAGCAGGCCGACCAGTCCTGCGACGATCCACAACGATCGCTGGTACCGCTGAAGGTCGGCCCGGGTGCTCTGGACGATTCGTGATCCCGTGCTCAGGTCTTCGCGCAGCTCCGCGACCTGGACGCTGAGCGCCCGCGTGGCCTCGGCAGCTTCCGCGAGGCGCGCGACGGTGGTCGAGAAGTCCTCCTGGTTCGCGGTCCGAGTCTTGGTGAGGAGGTCCTGCAGTGCGCGTGACTGAGTCTCTGTTTCGTCTCGGAGCTCGGCAAGCTCGCCACGGATCGACTTCGACGTCGCTGACGTCGCGTCGTCGATCTGACGACGGACGCCTTGCAGGGCGTCCCGCAGCGGGGCGTTGTCGTTTTTGATCGTCGTCACCACCTCGTCGAGCGAAGGCTTGACGATGCTCCGGACCACGTCGTCCAAGGTCTCCTGCGCACGGCGGTCCTCGTCGGACGCTTGCAGGATAGATTCGTCGCTCATTTGTTCCACTTTCCCGTGGGTCCGAGAATCAGGTCGCGCGTCCGGTGCATCGCCAGGAGCCCGAGCGTCAGCCTGATCTTTTCCGCGTGCGTCTCCGCGTGTGCGAGCTGGTGCCGAACGCCTTCGCTCTGTCGGTCCCACGAGTCGTGCAGACGCCGTTCGATATTGCTGGCGACCTGCCGTTGCCTGTCGCCGGACGAGGTGACGCGCTCCCGCGTTTCCTCCGCCTTCGCCAGACGTCGTTCACACTCCTCTGCCTTTCGGGTCGCGACGTCACGAACCACCTCAGCGTCCGCGAGCTTGCTCTGCCTGCTCTGCAGGTCGGCCCCCGCGCGATTGCGCTCCTCCTCGACCAGCTGTGCCGCCTTTCCGGCGAGCAGGGATGAGACCTTGACACTGGCCTTCTCGAGCCGTGATCGATGGGTAGCCAGGCAGTGCTCCGAGCTGCACCACTTGTCCGCGTACTTCACGCCCAAGACTCTCTTCTCGCAGGGCTCCGGACAGCGGACGCAGAGCTCCAGTGCGGCGTAGACGTCGGCCTTCAGGTCGCTGTCTGCGTAGCGCTCCGCCGACGACTGAAGCTTTCCGAGGCTGGCGGTGGCTCCGAGCTCGTCGAACTGTTGGAACCTGGCCGCCCAGTGTTGCTTAGCGAGCGCGGCCCCGTGGTCGAGCTTCGTGAAGTCGAGTTCGAACCGAATCTCGGTGAGCCGTCGCCGGGCGTCGTCGAGGTGCACCAGCCGTCGCTGGGCCTCCTCGACGTGCGCCTGCAGCCGTTGTGCCGCTGCCGTGTGTTCGTCCCGCTCGGACGCCCATCGCCGGAGGCGCGTTCGCGTCTTCTCGACGTCATCCGCCGCGGTGTCGATGGCCGCCTGGACCGCTCTCTCGAGGATCCGGGGAGCCCGGAGGGCGGCGAGGAAGATCGCATCCTCGCGCTCGACACTCGTGAGCGTCTTCTGCAACTCCGCCATGAGCGATCCGACCGCTTCCGCCGCCGACCCGTAGACGTCGGGCCGGTCTGCCTTGAGCCGGCTCCAGGAGTCGCCGTACTCGATGGGGAAGAGCAGGTCGGGCGAAATCTCTCGCCGAAGCGCCCTGCTCACCTGCTGAGCCGTCTCGGACCGGAGGGTGGAAGCGGAGGAGACGATTTCTCGGCCGGCGTCTCCCTGGCCCATCAAGTTCGACACCGTGTGCGTGAACACGAAGCGGTACCGGTCTTCGTCGAGCGGCCACGCTGCCAGCATCGGGGAGATCTCTCCCAGGGACGACGGACGAAGCGGTGTCAGGTCGTCGGACTTGGTCACGAGCACGATGAGGTGGGCGGCCGGAACGTGTGTCTCCGCGATTCGGGTCACCCGCGCCGCCTCGCCTGGGTCCTTCGGCGCACTCCCGGGGAGGTCGAGCACGTTCGGCCACTGGTTCTGGTCGGCGCGCGGGTCGCGGTAGCGCGGCGGAATCCCTACCCGGTGTAGCTGGTCCTGTACGTCTGAGCGGCCGCTTCCGATGGAAGACCGGAGCAGGGCCAGGTGGTCCATGAGCCCGGCCTCGGTCACGTCGGAGGTGCTCGATCCGGGTGGCGCGAACTGCCACTCACCCGAGGCCGACCAGAAGTACTGGGTGGCCACGCTGGTCGACGAGTTGCCCCTCGGACGCCCTGCCCGCAGGACCTCTGCGACCACGCCGGTGGAGGCGTCGTCGACTCCCAGGAGCTGGAGGAGGAGCGTGGTCTTGCCCACCTGCGTCGGTCCGAAGAGCACGATCGTCAGCTCGCGCTTTCCTTCCGGGATGAGTTGGCGGTAGGCGTCGTCGAGATCGTTGCGGAAGTCCGCGTACCCGAGGTGTGCCCAGGCCCACCGCTCCGAGAGCGCCTCACTCCACGATGTCGGTAGCGTCACGACAGGCTCCGATGAGGTCGAATCTCGCCACCTTGAAGTCGGAGAGCGCCTTCTGTAGCGCCCAGATCCGGTTCTGCTGGTCATTGACGTTGAAGTGGGTGCGCAGGCGTGCCTCGAAGACCTCCTGGACGCTCTCGAGCGCCAGCTCGAGCGCTTGGTCATAGGCGGCCCAGTACTTCCCCCGAACCTCCTCCACGAGCTGGTCTGCCTCGATGCGCCGTCGGAGGTCCTGATTGTTCATGGCACGAATCGCCAGCACGGCACCAACAGTGATGACGACCCCGGCCGCAACGCTGGTCGCAGCGGCCGTCATCGCGGCACTCGCCCCCGCACCGCCGCCACCGAAAGCCGCCGTCAGACCGCTCGCGAGCCCCGGGATGGACGTTCCCGAGGCATCGACGGCCAGGTCAACCCCGACGAAACCGATCAGGGTGCGCAGCAGTCGCTGCTGGTCAAGGCTCAAACCCTCGACGGCCGCGGCCCAATCGCTTTGCGACAAATTCGTGCGGTTGTCGAGCAGGGGTCGGATCTGGGGGTCGGACGCCAGGCGGAAGAGCTCCAGGGCCGCCACCGGGAGGAGCTCCACAGACTGGACCAGGAGGACCGTGTCCGGGTCTGTTCCCAGCTTCGCCAGAGCAATGGTGTGCTCGCTCACGTCGTCCAACGACGCCAGGCGAGGTCCGCTCTCGAGCTCTTTCCCGGCCGACGGCGGGTTGTGCCCAAGAACCCGCCGAACGGCCGCCTTCTGGACCTCATCCCAGGCCTCGGAGAGGTTGTCGTCCGCGTCGTGCCAGGACTGGAGGATCGTGTGGGCGAGCTCGTCCCGGCTCTTGGCTTCCTTCATCCCGAGGAAGTTGGTGATCTTCTTCAAGACGCCTTCCCAGCCCTCCTTCAGCTTGGTGCGGATGAAGTCGACGACCGTCACCCGGGCATTGACTGCCTTGTGGTCCAGGGCCTTGGTCATCTTGCGGCGGAAGTCCTCGCGCATCTGGGCGGCTCGTAGATCGAACACGTCCAGCTGGTCCCGGTACTCCTCGGTCGGACCACCGCTGAGCCGCTGCTTGCTGTAGAAGAGCTGCACCGAGTCGAGCAGCGAGCCGCCGTCGTCGTCGATCACCCTCCGAAGGTGGTTGAGCTGGTTCCTTCGGGCGTTGCGACTGCCACGGGCGATCTCGGAGAGCGCGCCGACCAGGGCGGGCTTCCACGTTGCCAGGTCGTTGGTGTTCGTCAGGACGACGCTGTCCAGGTCGTCCCTCGACACCTCGAAGACCTCAGCGGCTCGAAGCTGGAGCTCCTCGGCCGCGGAGCTTCCGGCTTCGATCCCTTCGCACCTGCTCACGACGACGATCGGGCGCCGCCCCTCCAGGTAGCGACGCTTCAGGTCTTCGGTGATGGCCTGCTGGGTGCTGCTGGCCAAGCGCTGCTCGTCGGTCACCAAAAGGACCGCGGGCGAGGAGACCAGGCTCAGGCGCATGAGCTGCTGGGCGAGCTTGTCGCTGTCGTCGTCCAGCTCGTAGCCGGGGAGCAGCAGCAATCCGGCCGAGTCGATACCGAAGACGGTCGGGGGAACCGTCAGCCGAGCCACGAGGGTCGACCGAGGGTTCTGGATCTCGCAGATCCATTCCGCCTCATCGACTCTGCGCTGGACTCGCTGCACCGTTCCGTCCTGGTCGGCGAGCGAGATCAGCTCGGCGACCGGTGCCGTCACGTCGCCATTCTCAACGATGAAAATCGGGAGCTGTTCCCCAACTCCGAGATTGCCCGGCAGCCACTTCTCGTCGAGGCCGTAGAGATTGCGCACCAGCGTCGTCTTGCCGGCGCCCTGTGATCCCGCCACCGCGACCAGGTAGTGATCGAGGATGAGTTGGGTGGTAAGTGTCTGCCGTAGCAACCTGATCGCGTCGTCGCGGATCTCCGGGTCGCTGGCCACCGACGCCTTGTCGCTGAGGCGGATCAGTGCGCGGTTGAACCTCGCTAACAGGGCATCAGGCGTGGTCGAGTCGACCTTGCCTGACGAAGACTCGATGTCGGCGCTCACGTCCGTCCCCTCCTTTTGGGTTACGACGACCCTATTGGCGCGTGACCCTGACTGGGGGGTTTCGTGCCAAATCTCGCCGACCGGAACTCTTGGGAATCGGGGAAGATACCCATGCACGAATGACAGTACGGTGAGTCGCGGGTCGCTCGAAGCGCTATTCCGTACGGTGCCGGGCTGGATCCGTTTGACTCTGCGCCCGCCCCGGTGACCCGTGCGGAAAAACGGCCGCTTTGGTGCGGTCCGAACCGCTAGTGCCAATGGTGCGCTGCTGGGCGTGTCGTTTCGGAAGGTAGTGGCATTGCTGCTGCTCCGGGGGACGAACTTGAAGCTAGAAGATGCCCTGCCAGGTTGTCCGTGTGCGCGCGGTGCGCGCCCCCTGGCGTGGACGCCCAAGCGTCAGCCGTATTCGGCTAACGAGCATCGCCGACGGCGAGCGACTTCGTCGAGGGCGGCGATGCCGCCAGGCGGCCGAGTGGCGCGGGAAGACGAGTAGGGGCCGGTCGCTGGACGGCGCCGTTGGCCCAGGAGTCTCGTTTTGCCGAAAGTGGCCTTGGCGGTATCCCGTTTCCGCTATTCTTTCGATGTCGGCGGCGCATGGTGCATCGCTGATCGGGTCCAGAGCATCAACGCTTCAATGTGTTGGTGGTTCGTCGGCCGCACGCCTCCGGACGTGGCCGACCGGCAACCGCGTCATTCCCGACACGGTGCCCTCCGGAGAAGACCCGGGCCACCTTAGTGGTGGTCAAGACGGGATCACGGGCGCACGAGTGCGCAAACGGGTTCCTTGAGACAACTCAAGGAGTGAGCATGGCGAAAGGTCTAGCCCCACCGCGCTTAGCCGCGTCTCTATCGCCGGGATCGCCGCTACCGCCTAACAGTCGGTGAGTTCTCGGCGTTTAGACGCCAGGCGAGGAACCGACTTTATACAGCGACTGCCTGACGGGCGCCGTTGAACATAGCTGGTTGTGCGACGCCACTATGAAACGGGGCCCCGGGCTAAAACGGCCTTGCCGCGAAACGCCGCCCCCTACTTCCCACCCCGGACGCGTCTCATTGCCCTCATTGGGCGAGACCTCGCATGCCTTGACATCCGCAGGTGGGCACCAACAACCGAGTTGTAAGGAGTACCCCACAGATGTCTATGACCCGAGCAGACTACGAGAGCCTCGCCTCCGCCATCGTGGAGGCAGAGGTTCCCAAGGCGCACAAGGAAACCCTCGCGCTTGAGATCGCTGACGCGATGTGTGCGACGAACGATCGCTTCGACCCGAATCGCTTCCTTCAGCAATGTCGCCTCGATCTCGCTATCCAAGAGGTAGGCGACTACAGCCACCGCCTATTCCTGCGGACCCAAACCGGCGTTGGACAGGGACGAAAGCATGCCCTAGAGGGGCGGACTCGGGCATGAACTGAGGATTTGAATTCGGCAGGTCAGTGTTCAGTGCTAGTCGATTACCGCTGCGGAAGGCTGCCTAGGGCGAGCAAAGGACAAGTAGGACAAGAAGCGAAAGGACACGGGCGGGCGCGGATGCGCGGACGCCGAGGGCCGAAGTCGGTTGGAGGACACAAGTGTTGGGCTGGGACCGAATGTCGAACGAGATGTTGCGCGCGAGCGCAGACCAGTTGACGGGCGAGAAGGGGCTTGAGGCTGCAGTTCTTGCCTTCACCGTTGCAGGCGGCGACCTTGCTAGTCGTGTTCGGGCCGCGGTCCGGGCCGCCGCGGGCGCATATCTGGCCGACGAGCCACCGCTGGAACTCGGCGACGATTGGGATCAACAGGACGCCGCCACGCTGATGGCGCGCCTGGACAATGCTGGCGTTTACGTGCGGCAGGCCGAGCGCAAACGGGTGCACGAGATCGCGCGGGAAGAACTTGCCCGACGTGATGCTCTCGCTGCCCTGCGCGCCGCGCTGCCGCCCGGCGACCCGTCGGTGGGCGAGGGCACTGCGGAGATCACCCTGGAATGCTTCGTCGAGTTGGGGCCGGTGTCAGTTCGGTTGCCGGCTCGCGGAGAGGACGACCTGCCGGGACTGCCGCTGCCCGAGCAGCCGGGCATGGGCACCCTCGACCTGCTGCTGCACGCGGCGTTTCCGCCAGCCGGGCCGCTCACGGCGCGTGCCGCCGACCCCAATGTGGTCACGGCACGCCTCGCTGCCGCCGACGGGGGCGAGCTCCAGTTTGCCCCGGGCACCGATCCGGCCGGAGTCGCTGAGCTGCTCGCTACCACCGCGACCCTGGGTGGCGTGCCAGTCTTTGATGGCGCCTACGGCGAGCAGTTGAACGAGGAAACGCTCGACGCGGTTGCCGCCGCTCTTCACGGCGAGGTGCTGTGGCGACCGTCCGCGCTAGTGACCGCGGACGGCGAGCTGTACGAAGCGTGGACCGACCAGCTGTTGATTGAGCACGGCCCTGTCCGCTGGCGCAGCGAACGCGCGGAGCAGGTCGGCATGCTGCTGCTGGTCTCCGGTCAAGGGATCACTACCAACGGCGAGCCGCCGGCGGGCCCGATCGTCCACCACACGTTCGTCCTGCTCGGCGTGCCCGACCCGGCCGACCCCGAGCGAATCGCGAAGCTGCACCGGGTGGTCACGAGCTGCCCGGGACGTGGCGCGTGCCTCCGGGGCGGGTGCGCCGCAGTCGCCATGCCAGTGCTGGAGGCAACGTTTGGCCGGCTGGCGCTGGCCAGGGTCGCGGCCGAGGCCGCGGCACTTGCCGGACCAGCGTGGCGTGGCCAGTTGCTCGGGGCGCGGCACGTCCGCCGCCCGCAGGACGTCATCGACTCAATGCCCAACTTGTTGCAGGACGCACTCGGCGACGCGGGGTGGACGCCTTTGCAGACTGGCGCGTGGGACGGCGGCCTGATCGAGGTGCATGCTCGCCGCGGCGACGAGGTGCTGGCGTTGGAGTTCGACCCGGTCACTCGCCAGGTCTGCGTCCGCGGTGACGCGCAGGGCCTCACCCTGGAGGCCGAGGCGCTCGCCGAGGAGGTTTTGATCGCCGACGACGGGGTCATCGACCGGGCCGCAGCGCTCGAGCAGGGCTGGGACGCCGCCCTGCTCGACGCCCTTGAGGCGATCGAGTCTGGACGGCTGCGAGACGCCGCGGTCGGCGAGTCCAGCGCGCGGAGGCTCACGGTGACCGCGCTGCCGGCCGAGGCCGGCGACCCCTCGACCGTCGGAGAGGAGCCGGAGTTCGCCGTTGCCGCCGTCGCCGCGCTCCTGGCAAGTCTTCCCGCCCCGGCAGGCAACTAGCGCGGTTAGCGCCCCAATCACGCGGATAGGCGTGCGGGATGCCGCGATGGCCCCGCCGACCAAGGAGAACGCCCCATGAGCAGCAGCGCCAACCTGAACGTCACCCAGGACAAGCCCCACTTCGTCGACACCACCGAGGGCAGCGACCGCGCGCACGATGCCGCGCCCCAGACCAGCACGGACCCCGACGCGCCGACCCGCACGTTCTCTGACGTACTCATCAGGCAGGACACGGCTGAAGACGTCACCGAGGAGAAGCTGGCGCTCCCCGTGCCCATCAAGGTCATCCCCCTGGACCGCACCCGCGACAGTGAGGACCGGTGGACGCTCCGGGTCCCGCCGACCACGGCGAAGGAGAAGCCGGCCAAGCATCTCAAGGGTCTGCGTGACCGCGGCGACCTCGCCCTGCCCGACGAGCTCATCGACGCTCTCGCGCTGTCCGCCGTCGACCCCGCCACGCTCGCCGGGACGCCCGTCTCGTGGCAGCGTGTCGACGACGGCTGGTTCGCCGAGATCGAGGCCCGGGTGTTCACTCTCACCGCCGACGTCAGCCTGGCCAACGACCGTCTCGTCGCTGACAGCGACTACGACGCCGACCCCAGCGCAGCCAGGTCCACGCTCAGGGCTGTGCCGCTGCCCACCTCGCACCCCCAGTACGCCGCCTTGGTGTACACGGCGGGTATCGATCACCTCGTCCGGGCAGCGGACGACAACTTCCGTCAGGTCCTTGCCGTCAATCGGCAGGACGTCGGTCGCCGGCTGATCGAGCAGCCCGTCACTCTGGTGCCGACCATCGTCCAGCCGCCCGCCGCCGACGGCGCGCAGCCCCCCCGGCCCGGTCGGCGTTCGTCACCGCGGACGGGAACTGCCGGGTGTCCAGTGCGGTGGAGAAGATCAAGGTGCTCCTCGAGTGGCTCCCGGCATCACTCCAGCAGGTGAAGCCGTACAGCGACATGGAGCGCGGGGCGCTGGTGTCCCTCACCCCGTCGCTGCTGATGAACCTCACGCTGAGCGAACGTCGCGCCCTCACCCGGAAGGTCGCCAAGCGGGCCTCGGACCGCCTGCTGCAGCCAGCCAAGCCCTCCGACTCCCGCGGCTACAAGAAAGACCTTCTCGAGCGGAACGACGCGGCCGCCGCGCTCAACTCGCTGACCGTCAAGGCCCGGATCATCGTCGGCTGGAACGACGACGACGCCCACCGGCACGGCATGAGCCGGTTCGCCCAGGCGGTGCGTGCCCTGCTCGTCCAGATGAACGTCGAAGGTAGGCCGCTGACCGACCAGGCGCAGCACGCCATCACCGCCGAAGAGATCGTCAACGACCTCCTCGAGGCGGACGTTATCGACGAGGACCACGCGTCGGTCCTGATCGGCCGGAACGGGGTCGCCGACGCCATGACGCGGCTCAACCTGAACCCGAGGCTGCCTGACCTTCGAGCCGCTCTGGTGTTCCGGGTGATGACGGCTGGCGACCCGGACACGCGCCGTCTCATGCGTGCCCGCATCAAGGGGTCGGGGCAGCTGCACGCCTCCGACCGCAGCCAGCCCGCGGTGGAGCTCGCTCTGCGCTCCTACAGCGTCACCCTGCGCGAGGACGACTCCCGCGACGCCAAGCAGATCCGCAACGCGTTCGAGTCCGTGTGCACCTGGCAGGACTTGGTGTCCCGCCCGTGGGCGGTGGAGAACATCGAGACCGACGCCGACGTGGACCTGCTCGCCCACTACGCCCGCGACGGCCTGCCTCAGGGCGCCGGCGCTCAGCGGCTCCTCGGCGTCCTGGGCCTCTTCGCCCTGGTGACCACCGGCAACCTTCTGGCCCCGGGCGGCAGCGCTGCGCAGCGCGTCGGTCAGGAGGTGGACCGCAGCTCCGTTGGCGCGATTGTCGACAAGATCAGCCGCTTTGGCTGGGGCATCGACCTGCTGGCTGACGGCATCAAGCGGTCCCGCGCGGGCCTTCCCCTGCGCTGGATCGACGAGGAGGGCAACCTCGTCGACGCGCCCACGGATTGGGCCGGCGCCGACTACAACGCCAACCTGCGCTTGGCCGCCAAGCAGCGCAGCACACACGCCGCGGTCATCCCCGGGAGCCTCCAGGAGCGCCACGCGTGGACGGCCTTCGCTGAGGCCGTGGCCGTCGCGAAGGGCGCGTTCGAAAACTACCTCGAGCACCGCGAGTCGAACGGCACGACCGACAAGCTCCAGTGGGCCGAGGTCGAGGCGACGGTGAAGATCCTCCGGGCGCTCGGCTCCCGTGTCCCCGCCCTGTCTCTCGAGCCCCTCGAGGAGTTCTGATGGCCGCGGGGTCCGAGCGCCAGAAGCCGACCGCGGTCTGGGGCGGCGTGGTGAAGATGACCGAGGAGCGGTATCGGGTGCTGTCCGCTCTCGCGGAAGGGGATCTGCTGGTCTTGCGCCCCTACCCGGTTGCCGTCGGCAGCCGGGCCGGGGACGAGACGAAGGCGATCTACATCCCGGTAAACCACGCTGGGTACGCGTGCTACGCCGGCCAGACCAAGCCGCGTTCGGGCCGGGCCGACGCAGCCGCTGGGCGGCTGGCTCAGCACACCAGTGCCGCTCCGTCGAAAGGCGAGGAGTGGGTGGCGTACTGGGTCCTCCCGCTGCACGAGTCGACTCCGAAGGAGCGGGTGAACAGCCTCGAGCGGGAGGTGTGCGCCCGGCTGGGTCTCAGCCTGCGCAACACGAGGTGGCGCCGCCGCGAGCGAGTCAACTACCGATCCCGGTAGCACCTTCGCTGCACTGCGGACCTACTCCACGTCACGGGTGGGGTCTGCCCGGCCCACCTGTGCACGCGGTAGCTGGGATGTGGTGCTCCAGCCCTGCGTCTTCTTACGCGGCCTTCGATGCTCGGGAATGTCATCGTGACCGTTGGATGGTCATTGTTTGACCGACCACACTGCGCCGGCCGGGGATCCGGCGGTCGTGCAGGGTCAGGACTCCACGGTCGGCAAGGACCGTCAGCGTCCGGGCGACGACCTCCTCGCCAACGGCGCCCGTCGCCCAGGCGGTCGTGGACTGGGGTTCGCTGGTGAACGCCGCGGCGAAGCGGATGAAACGGTTGCGCTGCGCCAGACGCTCGGCCCGCTTGGCTGCGCGGCGGTCGAACTCGCTTCTCGCCGAGCCACCGGCTGTGCCCGGGAGGGGAGGGCCCGGGACCTCAGCGGCGAGCGTGCCCGGGTCGACCCGACCGGCCTGGCGGTCGGCCATGCACGCCAGGCACACGACTCGTCGCGCCGTGCGGTCATAACCAGCACGCTCGCCCCGGTCCAGACTCACCCCGCACCGGCACTTGCCTGCGTACCGAAGCTGGATGACGTCCGGACGGGCATTCCCTTCCGCGTCGGTCGCCGCCCCCTCGGTCGTCATGATTCGAGCGTAGGGACGCAGCAGTCGGCTGACCTGCGGCTTTGTCGAGTCTTGAGGGATCGTGGGGAACCTGGCCCTGGCGCTACCGCAGGTGGGGGGTGTCCATTTCGCCGACCGCGGCGTCCACGAGCGCTTTCGCTTCGGCCATGCCAAGCCCCGGCACCGTGGTGCGCAACCGCTTGATGGCGTTGATCCTGTCCTGGGTGGTGCTTCCAGCCGGACCCCGGGGATCTCCCGGACGACCGCCCGAGCAGCCGGGGGCATCGGGCCTGGTTCGGGGGTGCTGCCGATGGTGGCGGCCAGCGTCGCTCGACGCCGCGACTGGCGGCTCCAGAGCAGGAAGGACGCGAGGCTCACGGCGAGATACCCGAGGACGGGCCCCCAGCCAGCAGGCTGCTCGCCGGAAGTCGGAGTCGCTAGGCCGGCGGCCCGCACGCCCATCACGATGGCTACGACCATGCAGACCGTGGAGCAAGCCAGCCAGCCGTTGCGGCGCACGAATCCCGCGTTGGCTGCGGTCGTGGCCGCGTTGTGCTCCTGGACGGCGGCAGCCCAGCGCGCCACCTCGTCCACGGGGAACGTGTCAGCGTTCCGGGCGCGGTCCTGAACGACTGATGCAACGGCGTTTGGCGGCGTGCATCGACCCGTCATGGCCGTACGTGAACAAGGCGACGTTTCTCGTGTCGGCGTAGTCGACAGCGCGCCGTGCGTAACCGGCGCTGGTGAAGACGAACACCGCCGGGGGCCGGTCAAAGCGGCGCGGGCCGACCAGGCGCAGGAGGGCAGGCGCGTCGACCTCGGCCGCCCCGAACTGCACGTGAGCGACGGCCGTGGCTGACCGGACATCCACGCCACCGTCGGCTCCGCCGCCCGTGACGGCCGCGTCGGGGTGGCCCCAATGCCGCATCCACGCCGCCGCGTTGAGCTCTGCGGCCTGCAACGCGTCGATCTGCGTCGGGGCGGGTGGCTCGATCACGGTGTCAGTCCCCAACGTCTCTCCAGGTGCGGCGGTCGCGGGGAATGATAGGACGACCGATCGGCGGGAGGCAGGGCGCGAGGCCACGGCGCTGGGGTGCATCGCTTGGCTCAGCCGCGCGAGCGGCTTGACTCAGCCGGCCGACGTCCCGGCACCGGCCCTCGCGGCCAGCACGCCCTGACCCGTGCCGCGCAGGGACGGGCCGCAGCGGAGGCTCAGCCCGACGGCGAGCAGCACCTCGAGGACGACGGCCGCCCAGAAGGCGTGGTGGTCGTGGCCAACGATCCCGACGTAGGAGTACGCCGCGTCGGTAACCGCGTGGAAGATCGCGCAGAGCAGCACGCTGCCGCCGGTCCCGACATACAGCCAGGCGGTGATCACGCTCGTGGCCACGGTCATGATCGCGAAGCCCCAGAACGGGATCGCCGAGTCATGCTCCCCGGCCAGCTGGAACAGGGGCGCGTGCCAGAACGCCCACACCACGCCGAGCACCAAGCTCGCGACCAGCGGCGAGAACCGCCGCATCAGCCGGGGGAGGGCGAAGCCGCGCCACGCCGCCTCCTCGGTCAGCAGGAACAGGCCGAGCCCGACGAGCAGGTAGGACAGCGCAGCAGGCAGTGACATCGTCGAGCCCAAGTGCGTCCGCCCGGACGTCAGCAGGTCCGCCCCGACAGCACCCAGCGACAAACCGAGCGGCACACTGACCGCCGCCAGCCACCATGAGAAACCCACCCGCCAGCGCGTGATCCGGCGCAGCAGGTCGACCAACCCCGCCCGCCCACCGGTCAGCGCGACAGCCGTGACGGTCACCGGCACCAGGGTCCACAGCGCGGCACCGCCGGGCAGGTGCCAGCCGATCCACCCGTGCTCCTGGGCGATCCGGCTGCCCCACACCGACCACGGCAGCAGGTAGGCAAAGACGAAGAAGAGGACCAGCGCCCGGTCCACGCCACGCGGGCGCACGGGCGGGGAGGCGACGGCAACTGACGGGGTAGCCGGGCGGAGCGGCGAGGCAGAAGAGGTCATGCCCAGAACGCTAGGGACGCTGACCTGCGCAGACATCGACGCCAGAGTGGATCTGCGCCAACGCCGCCTCCACCCACGGGTGGAGGCGGCGCGTCATACCGAGGCTCGCCCGGTGCGGAACGCGTACGCCACCAGCGCCGCCCGGTCGCGGCAGCCGGTCTTGGCCAGCAGGTGGTTGACGTGCGTCTTGACCGTCGCCTCGGAGACGAACAGCCGGGCCGCGACCTCGGCGTTGGAGTGCCCGGCCGCGATCTCGGTGAGCACCTCCTCCTCGCGCGCGGTCAGCCCGTCGTCGACCGCGGCCGCCTCAGTGCCCGACGAAACCCCGAGCGCAGCCCCCGACGCCAGGGCCTCGAGCAGCCGGCGCTGCACCGACGGGTCCAGCTGCGCCTGCCCGGAGGCCACCGTCGTGATCGCCTCGGAGATCTCGGCCGCGCCGGCGTCCTTGGTCAGGAACCCCCGCGCCCCCGCCTGCAGCGCGCGGAACACCCAGTCGTCGTCGGCATACGTCGTCAGCACCACCACCCGCGCCCGCGCGCCCAGGTCAGACAGGCGCCGCGTCGCCTCCACCCCGTCGACGTTGGGCATGGACAGGTCCATCAGCACCACGTCCGGGTCCAGCGCGACCGCCTGCCGCACGGCGTCCTCGCCGTCGACCGCGGTGCCGACGACCTCGATGCCGTCGAGCAGCCCGAGCATCATGGCGAGCCCGTCACGGACCACCTTCTGGTCGTCGGCGACCAGCACCCGCAACGGTTGCGCGGTGGTCATCGGAGGGCCTCCTTGGCGTCGGGGGAGTCGTCAGCAACAGCAGGGGTATCCGCGGGCAGCGGCATGGTCAGCGCGACTCGCCACCCGTCGGTGGTGGGTCCGGTGTCCAGGCGGCCGCCGGCCAGCGCTGCGCGCTCGGCCAGGCCGGCCAGGCCGTAGCCGCCGGAGGGCAGGTCGGCGGTGGCGCCGTCACCGCCGGAGTCGACGACCTCGGCGGTCAGGGAATCGTCGGCCCAGGTGAGCGTCACCGTGGCGGAGGCGCCGTGACCGGCGTACTTCGCGGCGTTGGTGAGCCCCTCCTGCACGGCGCGGTAGACCGCGAGCCCGGACTCGGCCGGCAGCCGCCGAGGGTTGCCGACGACGGTCAGGGTGGCCGGCAGTCCGGACAAACGCGCCTGCTCGACGAGGTCCGGCACCTGCGCCGGCCCGGGCAGGGCGTCGCCGCGCAGCGTCGCCACCGCCCGCTTGGCGTTGGCCATCCCGTCGCGGGCCAGTTTCTGGGCGTTGGCGACCTGCTCGGCCAGCCTCGGGTCGGCGCCGGTGCGCTCAGCGAGAAGTCGGGCGCCCTCGAGCTGGACCGCCAGCCCGGACAGGGTGTGCGCCAGGACGTCGTGCAGCTCGCGGGCCAGCCGGGCGCGCTCGCCGAGCACGGCCGCCTCCTCGCGGGCCGCCCGGGTGGCTGCCTCCTGCTCCAGCAGCGCCTGCGCCTGCGCCTGGGCGTCGCGCGAGGCGCCGGCAAACAGCGTGGCCAGGAACAACGCCGCCATTCCCGCGAGCATGGTCAGCGCCGCCGGGATGGGGTGGGGCGTGTTCGTCGCCTCGGCAACGGCGGTGGCCACGGCCACCACGAGCGCCACCCACACCGCCCGTCGGCGGGGCAGGGTCAGGCCGATGCCGGCCACGGCCATGTAGGCCAGGACGAACCCCTGGCCGCCCGGGTCGATGAGGTTGAGGACGGCGCCGCACAGGCCGGCGCCGAGCAGGGTGAGGGTCAGCAACGACACGATGCGCAGCCGTGGCACCAGCGCCACGCACCACAGGACCAGGCCCAGCGCCGTGAGGGCGACCGTGGCGGCCCGGGTGCCGGGCGCGGTGGGCAGCTCGCTGGTCAGCGCAGACACCGCGACGATCCCCGCGGTGGCCCAGCCGGCGATGACCAGCCAGCGGCGCGTGTCCGGGCCGGAGGCCCCGAAGGCGGTGCCGCTCACGGCGTGCTCCCGGGGGCAGGGGGCGTGTCAGCCGGCCACCCGGCATACCGGAGGCGGTCGACGGGAGCCAGCACCACGGCATACAGCCGGTCGCTGACCTGGTCGGACATGCGGGCGGGCTCCTTCGGGCGCGGGGTGGTCGGCCGCGGGCGGCCTCTGACACACAGCAACGTAGGACAGCGCAGGTCGGTGCGACATCGGTTCAGGAGTGGAGCCGCGGGCCAGTCCGTCCACCCGTGGGTGGAGAGGCGGCGGGCGGGAGTTCCACCCCAGCGGCGATGGCACGGCGGGCGGGCGTCCCTAGCGTCGTCATCGAACCGATCACCACCGCCTGACTCCCCGGAAGGACCCCCTGATGAGCACCACCCAGTACCTCCTGAACGCCGGCCTCCTCGCCTTCGTGCTGTGGGCCAACCTCGGCACCCGCCGGGTCACCCGCCAGCGCTTCGTCCTCCCCCTGCTTCTGGTGGCAGTCGCGGCAGCCGCCTTCCTGCGCGACGTGCCGACCGTGGGCCACGACCTCGACCTCGAGCTCGCCGGCGTCGGCCTCGGCGCGGTGCTCGGCGTCGTCGCGGGCATGCTCGTGCGGGTCGGCCGCGACGGCAGCGGTCGCCTCGTGATGCGGGCCGGTGCCACGTATGCCGCGCTGTGGGTCGCCGTCATCGGCGGCCGGGTGGCGTTCGCCTACGGCGCCGAGCACTGGTTCGGCCGGCAGGTCGGGCAGTTCTCGATGACCCACCAGATCACCGGCGCCGACGCCTGGACCTCCGCGTTCATCCTCATGGCGTTGGCCATGGTGGTCACGCGGGTTGCCGTCACCGGCGTCGCCACGGTGCGAGCGATGCGCTCGACCGGTCGCCCCGCTCCCGCGCTGGTCTGAACGGTCACACCGCCTTAACAGCTCACGCGCCGGGTCTCACTCCGAGACCCGGCGCGTGAGTGCGCGCTACGAGTCTGCGGCCTCGACCACGAGCTCCGGGACATGGCCGTCGGGGGCTGCCGTCGCGGTGACGAAGTCGCTCGGCGGCTCGCCGAAGGCCTTGCGGGTGGCGGCCACGATCGATCGGGCCACGACCAGGTTGCCGCCGGCGCCGATGACCACGCCGATGCCCAGGGGGAGCACCCGGCCCAGGACGAGGACGCCCTGCCGCGTGCCGTACTTCGTGATGAAGTGGGGGCCGAGGACCTTGTTGATCTGGTTGATCTGGCTCATCGGGATCTTGGTGATGATCTGGTTGGCCCAGTGGGCGCCGGTCTTCTCCGTCGCCTTCTGGACGAACTTGGTGCCGCTGTCGCCCAGCAGGATGGCCAGCATCAATGTCCGGCGGCGCTCCACCTCGTGGACGGGGACTCCGTGCACCTCCGCGACGGCAAGCATGTAGAGCACCGTGGCGTTCAGGCTCGTCATGGTCTCCCCGGCGGACAGCGCGAGGGAGACGCCCGTGCCCACCCCCGGGGCGAGAGCGGCGCCACCGACGGCGGCCCCGCTCCCGGAGAGCGTGGCCATGAACTGCTTCTCCAGGGCGCGGACGATCTCGGCCGGGTTGCAGCCGGGACGAGAAGCCTTCATGCGCTCCACGTGCTTGGCGACCAGGGGTTGCTGGATCACCAGTGCCTTCTCCAACGCGCCCTCGAGGGACGCGCGCGCGTCGAAACGGTCGCTCATGAGTCAGACACCTTCCCCTTGTGTGCCACCGGCGATGAGATCGAACCGGAACGTCGCGGGAGTCTATGGCCTGAATGCGGCAATATCGGGGCAAATCCGCCGACGGGCCTGTCGCGCGCGGGCTTCGGCGTTGCCGGCACCGCTTGGCCAGCAGCCGCGACGGGTCCAGCGTCGACCCACCGTTGGTGGCAGAGTCGAGTCCGTGACGGATGTCCTGCCGCTGCTGGGTTCTGGCCTGCTGGTGTCCGGCATCGGAGACACGCCGGCAGCGACGGTCCGCGCGCGCTCGCGGCACCCTCGCTGCGCGGCGGCAACGGCAGGAGCGCCGCGATGAGGTTGGGCGCCGAGGAGGCGCAGGCCCGGCTCACCGCGAACGTCCACGGCGTCCTGTGCACGATGCACCCGCGGCGCGGCCCCGACCCCGTGCCCGTGATCTACGCCGTGGCCGAGGGCCATGTCGGGATCCCCATCGACGCCGTCAAGCCCAAGGCATCCTCGCGGTTGCAGCGGGAGGACAACCTGGTGGCCGACCCGCGCTGCGCGCTGCTGGTCGAGCACTGGGACGCCGAGAACTGGTCGCGCCTGTGGTGGGTGCGGGCCGAGCTCGAGCACGTGCCCGACCCGCCGGAGTCGCTGACCGAGGTCCTGGCCGCGCGGCTGGCCGAGACCGTCCCGCAGTACGCCGAGCGCCCCTTCCACCGGGTGCTCGTCTGCCGCGTCGTCGCCGCCACCGGGTGGGCGGCGGCGGAGGGCTGACCACGCAGGTCGAGGGCTGGACCGGCAGGTCTGTCCGAGCCCTGTGGCATGGTCGGGCCATGCAGCGAGTCGACGGCCAGCTGGTGCTCAGCCCCACGGACCTGACCAAGCACGTCGCCTGCCCGCACATCACCACCCTCGACCTGGGGGCGCTCGGCGACGGCGGCCCGCGCGCCAAGGGCCCCGACGACGCGCTCAACCTCATCTTCGCCAAGGGCAACGCCCACGAGGCCGGCTACCTCCAGGAGCTGCGGGACCGGGGGCTCGAGGTCGTCGAGATCGCCCGCACGGCCGACCGGCAGCTCGCCGAGATCGAGACGCTGCGCGCCATGCGCGATGGCGTCGACGTCATCTACCAGGCCACGCTCTTCGACGGGGTCTGGGTCGGCTACGCCGACTTCCTCGTCCGGACCGAGCGGCCCAGCGACCTCGGCGACTGGTCCTACGACATCGCCGACACCAAGCTCGCCCGCCGGCTCAAGGTGCCGGCGCTGCTGCAGATGGCCACGTATGCCGAGCGGCTCACCACCCTGCAGGGTCTGGCCCCCCGCCACCTGGTCGTCGTCACCGGCGACAAGGCCGAGCACCCGTGGCGGCTGGTCGACGTCGCCCCGTATGCGCGGCTGCGCCGAGCCGCGCTGCTGGCCGCCATCGAGGAGCAGCCCGCCACCGAGCCCGCGCCCGTCGCCCAGTGCGTCCAGTGCCGCTGGCAGGAGCACTGCGAGCAGGAGTGGACGGCCGCCGACGACCTCGTCCAGGTCGCCGGGCTGCGTGCCGACCAGCGGGAAGCGTTGCGCGAGCACGGGATCACCACGCTCAAGGCCCTGGCCACCGCGCCGCCGGAGCAGGTGGCCAGCGCCCTCAGCCGGCAGACCGCCGCCCGGGTGCACCAGCAGGCGCGCCTCCAGCTGGCCGAGCGCGAAGGTGACCACCCGGCATACGAGCTGCTCGTGCCGGAGCCGGGGCGAGGGCTGCAGCGGCTGCCCGCGCCCAGCAAGGGCGACGTCTACCTGGACTTCGAGGGCGACCCGTGGGCCGAGGGCGGCGCGGGGCGGGAGTACCTCGCCGGGATCTGGGACAACGCCGGCACGTTCACGACGTTCTGGGCGCACGACTTCGAGCAGGAGAAGCGGCTCACCGAGGACCTCGTCGACGAGCTGATGCGCCGCTGGGCCGGGGACCCGGACATGCACGTCTACCACTACGCGCCCTACGAGCGGACGGCCCTGGCGCGCCTGACCAGCCGGCACGGCAGCCGGGAGGCCGAGCTCGACCAGCTGCTGCGCGGGGAGCGGCTCGTCGACCTCTACGCCGTGGTGCGCCAGGGCGTGCGGATCAGCAAGCCGTCCTACTCGATCAAGAAGCTCGAGGACTTCTACTGGGGCCACACCCGCCACGGGGAGGGCGACGAGGTCGCCGATGCGTTGAGCTCGGTCATCGAGTACGAACGCTGGCTGGTCGAGGGCGGTGAGGGGATCCTCGAGGCGATCGCGGACTACAACCGCGAGGACGTGCGCTCCACCCACGACCTGCACCGCTGGCTGGAGGCCCGGCGTGACGAGCTGGCAGGTGCCGGTCACACGCTGTCCCGCCCGCAACCGCCGGAGACCAAGGAGGTCTCCGAGGAGGAGCGCGCCGAGACCGCGCTCGCCGAGGAGCTGCTCGACGCCGGGCACGACCTGCTCGCCGGCTGCGTCGGCTGGCACCGGCGCGAGGCGCGGCCGGCTTGGTGGGAGTTCTTCCGCTACCGCGACCTCGACACCGAGCAGCTCATCGACGACGCCACCGCGATCGGCGCGCCCGGGGAGCCCGAGGCCGTGCGCGACGTGCTCAGCAAGACCGGCCGGGTCACCTCGCGGATCTGGCGCTACCCGTTCCCGCCGCAGGACTGCAAGCTGCGGATCGGCGACCGTGCCCACGACGTCGACACCCAGGCCGGCATCGGCACGGTCTGCGACTACGACCCGGTCGAGGGCTGGATCGAGCTGTCCATCGGGGTCAGGAAGGAGCCCGCGCCCGTGCGGGGCTTCGGCCCGCCCGGTCCGATCAACGACAAGGTCCTGCGCGAGTCGATCGCCGACGTCGGCCGCGACCTGATCGCGGGGCAGGACTCCATGGGTGCTCGGCTGGTCCGCGGGGTCGTGCCGCCGGCGGAGCTCCTGGCCGCGCGTCCGGGGGAGGCGCCCAAGGACGTCGTCGTCCGGGTCGGCAAAGGCCTGAAGGGGGAGGTGCTCGCGGTCCAGGGGCCGCCCGGCACCGGCAAGACGTATGCCGCGTCGCACCTCATCCGCGCCCTGCTCGACGCGGGCAAGAAGGTCGGGGTCACGGCCCTGTCGCACGCGGTGATCCGCCACGTCCTCACCGAGGTCGGCGAGCCGGCGATGCACAAGGTCTCCGAGGTGCCCGAGGACGATCCCTTCGACGGCGACGTCCGGCTCATCGCCGACAACGGCGAGGCAGCCGATGCTCTCGCGAGCGGCCAGGTGCAGCTGCTCGGCGGCACGGCCTGGCTCTGGGCGCGCCCGGAGATGCGCGAGGCCGTCGACGTGCTCGTCATCGACGAGGCCGGCCAGTTCTCCCTGGCCAACGCCGTCGCCGTCTCCTCGGCCGCGAAGTCCCTTGTGCTGTTGGGCGATCCGCAGCAGCTCACCCAGCCGACCCAGGCCACCCACCCCTACGGCGCGGGCGTCTCCGCGCTGGAGCACCTCATCGGCGAGCACGACACCGTGCCCGCCGACCGCGGCGTGTTCCTCGGCACGACCTACCGGATGCACCCCGAGGTCACCCGGTTCGTCTCCGAGCTCTCGTACGACGGCCGCCTGGAGTCGGCGCCCCACCGCGAACGGCAGGCGATCTCGGGGCAGGGGCCGCTCTCCGGGTCGGGGCTGCGCTGGGTGCCGGTCGAGCACTTCGGTCGCGAGGCGACCAGCCCCGAGGAGGTCGGCGTTGTCGAGGCGCTGATCGAGGACCTGCTCGGGCGCTGCTGGACCGACCCCGACGGCGTGACCAAGCCGCTGACCACCGAGGACGTCCTCGTCGTCGCCCCCTTCAACGCGCACGTGGCGACGCTGCGCGCGTTGCTGCCGGACGGCATACGGGTGGGCACGGTCGACAAGTTCCAGGGGCAGCAGGCCCCGGTGGTCATCTACTCCATGGCCAGCTCGAGCGCGGCGCTGGCACCCCGCGGCGTGGACTTCCTCTACGACCTGCACCGGCTCAACGTCGCGCTGTCCCGGGCCAAGGCACTGAGCCTCGTCGTCGCCAGCCCCGAGCTGCTCAACGCCGAGGTGCACACCCCCGAGCAGCTGCGCGCGGTCAACGCACTCTGCCGCTACGTCGAGGAGGCCGAGCCGGTGCGGGTGACAACGCACGTCCAGACCCTGACGACGCGTAGGACGCCTTAGTGCGCGCGCCCGCCGCGGTGCCCCTGCACACCCCGCCTCAGCGGCGGATGACCACCTTCAGCGCCTTGGACTCGGCCGCCCGGCCGAAGGTGTCGTAGGCCTCCATCATCTGGTCGAAGCCGAAGTGGTGGGTGGCGAACTTCTCCGCCGCGAGCTTGTGCTGGGCCACCAGCTTCAACAGCATCGGCGTGGTCGAGGTGCTGACCAGACCCATGGTGATCGACAGGTCCATGATCCACAGGTCCTGCAACGCCAGCTGGACGGGAGCGCCGTGCACCCCCACGTTGGCCACGGACCCGCCGGGCCGCACGATCCTGGTGCACGCCTCGAACGTCGACGGGATGCCGACGGCCTCGATCGCGACGTCGACGCCCATCCCGTCGGTCATCGCCTTCACCCGCTCCTCCCACCCGGCGGCGCCGCTGTCCACGGTGTCGGTCGCGCCGAAGGTCAGGGCCTGGTCGAGCCGGTTGGCGTCGAGGTCGAGGGCGATGATCCGCGCGGCGCCGTACAGGTTCGCCGTCATCATCGCCGCGAGCCCGACCGGGCCGGCCCCCACGACGGCGACGACATCGCCGGGCTTCACCCGGCCGTAGCGCACGCCGATCTCGAATCCTGTCGGCAGGATGTCCGACAGCATCACCGCAGCCTCGTCGCTCACGCCCTCGGGGACCTTGTAGACCGAGTTGTCCGCGAACGGCACCCGCACCAGCTCGGCCTGCGTGCCGTTGATCAGGTGCCCGAAGATCCACCCGATCCCGCTGGCGCCCTCCTCGGCCAGGCAGTGCGCGTAGAGACCCTGGTGGCAGTACGAGCACGCCCCGCAGGCGCTGATGCACGAGATGATCACCCGGTCGCCGACCGCCACGCTCGAGACCGCCGAGCCGACCTCGGTCACGGTGCCGACGCCCTCGTGCCCGAGGATGCGCCCGTCGGTCACCGCGGGGACGTCGCCCTTGAGGATGTGCAGGTCGGTGCCGCAGATCGTCGTGGTCTCGACCCGGACGATGACGTCGGTCGGGTCGATGATCACCGGGTCGGGGACCTCCTCCCACGCCTTCTGGCCGGGTCCGTGGTAGACGAGTGCCTTCATGAGTGATTCCTCCCTCGATGGTCCCCCGGGGCGGCAGCCCGGAGCCGGGTCCGCCTGACCTCACTCTCGAAGAACCGGGAGGAGGCGGGTAGGGCGCAACGTCCCAGACCGGTCGTTCACAGCCGCCATTGACGTGGCTCCCAGCGAACGGCCGCATCCTGCGGGGTGTGGCGCGCACACCGCTCCGTGGAGCCCGGGCCCTGGATCGCGACCAGCTCGGGCCGGGCACGCTCCGCCCGCGCACGCTCTGGCAGCGCGTGCGGGACAAGCCGGGCTGGCTGATCCTGCCGCTGCGGGTGTTCCTCGGGCTGACCTTCACGTACGCGGCGCTGCAGAAGTTCGCCAACCCCGGGTTCTTCGACGCGAACGACCCGACCTCGGTCGTGCACCAGATGACGGTGCTTCAGCACAGCAGCCCGATCGGGCCGCTGCTGGCCCTGTCGCTGCACGCCCCGGCGCTGGTCGGGCTGATGATCGCCACCGGCGAGCTTCTCGTCGGCGTGGCCACCCTGCTGGGCCTGTGGGCCCGGGCCGCGGCCGCGGGCGGAGCGCTGCTGGCGCTGACGTTCTTCCTCACGGTCAGCTGGAACACCACGCCCTACTACGTCGGCGCCGACATCGTCTTCGTTTTCGCCTGGTCGGTCCTGCTCGCCTTCGGCGCCGGGGGAGTGCTCAGCCTGGACGCGTGGCTGCGGGATCGCGCCCGCGGCGAGCTCGGGCTGCGCCCCGAGCCGGCGGTCGTGCCGGTGAGCGTGCCCCGGCTGCGCCAGCTGTGCGCGCGGGGCGGCAAGTGCGGGCTCGCGGCGGACGGGCAGTGCACGCGCCTGGCCGGCTGCCCGGTCTTCCCCGTCGAGGAGCAGCTGCGCCCGGAGGTCCGCCACGAGATCGGGCGGCGCGCCGTGGTCAAGGGCGGCGCGGCCGCGGGCGCCGTGGCGACCGTGGCCGCGCTGGTGGCCGCCCTCACGGCGATGGTCGGCCGCGCCGTGGGAGGGGTGAGCAAGGTGGCCGGGCCCGGACCGGCCACCGCCGGCCCGTCGGCTCCCAGCCCCACCGCGGGTTCGTCCTCGGGAACCACGGCGGTGGGAGCGCTGTCCTCCCTGCCGGTCGGCCACGCGGTGTCGTTCACCAACCCCGCCGACGGCAACCCCGGCTGGGCGGTCCACACCGCCGCCGACAAGGTCGTCGCCTTCTCGGCGGTCTGCACCCACGCCGGCTGCCCGGTCCAGTACGACCCCTCCAGCGTGCAGTTCCTCTGCCCCTGCCACGGTGGCGTGTATGACGGCCGCACCGGTCAGGTGCTCCAGGGGCCACCCCCGGCTCCGCTGTCGAGCATCCCCGTCCACGTCGTGGGCGGCCAGATCCGGGTTGGCTAGGAGCCCGGTCACCGCCGATAGTGGCGCAGGGCGTTCAGGGCTGGATCTGCTGACGGGAGAAGCACAGTGGGGTTGCGTCGGGTCCTGGGGCGCGTGGGGCTCGCCGCGCTCGGCGCGTTCGTCGTGGTCACGGTGGCGGCCGCAACCTACGACTGGACCAGCGCCGACACCATGCCGGTCCCGCCGCTGGACACCCACGGCCACATGGTGCACGCCGGAGGCCTGGGCACCCACTACGAGCAGTGGGGCGACCGCGGGACGCCGATCGTGCTGGTGCACGGGTTCATGGAGTCCGCGGCGGTGTGGGACCGCGTCGGTCCGCAGCTGGCCGCCGAGGACTTCCGGGTCTACGCCCTGGACGTGCGCGGCTTCGGCTACACCGAGCGCCGGGGTCCCTACACCCTGGCCGGGGACACCGCCCAGCTGCGCGCGTTCCTCACGGCCCTGCACCTCGACACCGCCCACCACAGCGCGCCGGTGCTAGTCGGGCACTCCAGCGGCGCGGCGATCGTCGGCGACGTGGCCCGTCTCGACCCCGCAGCAGCGCGGCGCGTCGTGTTCATGGACGGGGACGGCACTCCCTACGGGGTCGGTCCCGGCTGGGTCCACCGGCTGTTCGTCGACCCGTACGCGACAAGCCTGCTCCGGATCGTCACCCGGCACACCAGCCTGCCCGAGCGTGCCTACCGCAGCGCGTGCGGGCCGACCTGCCCCGCCTTCGACCCGCACCAGTGGCTCACGCCGTTGCGCGTGCCGGGCGCCGAGAGCGCCCTCAAGGCCATCCTGCGCCAGCCCTTGATCGGCCTGACCTACGCCCAGGAGCGACAGATCCACCTCCCGGCCACCGTCGTCTACGGCAGCAAGGACCCGCAGATGGACCGGGCCAGCGCGATGGCGACCGCCGCACGCCTGCGCACCCACGACGTCGTGGTGATACCGGGTGCCGGTCACCTGGTGATGCTCGCCGCGCCGGACGCCGTCACCGAGGTCCTGCAACGCCTTTCACGTTGACTCGAACGGTCACTGGCCGTATGCCCGGGCCACCGGGTCGCCGGCGAACGCGTGCAGCCCCGCCAGGTTTGACCTCGACGGGTGCGCCAGCCCCGCAGGCCCGGCGGCGAAGGCCCGCAGCAGGTTGGTCAGCTCACCGCCGACGACCCGGGCGGTCGTCCCGGTCGCCCCGGCCTCGGGCAGGCCGTAGGTGAACCAGTTGCTGCCGGAGGCGAACACCCCGGCGCCGGAGGGCACGGTGTACCAGGCACTGTCGGCGAAGCTGTCAACGCCGCGGCAGGTCACCGGCGAGTGGGTGAGCACCTCGATGCCGGCCGGTGTGGGCACCCCGGGGTTGACCCGGTCGTACTCCGGACCGACCAGGTGCGGCAGCTGGAGACCGGCCGTGGCCCCCGTCCCGGCGAACAGCCAGCTGCCCGGGTCCGTCACCACCATCGGGGCACTGACCGGGTTGCACTCGTAGAAGACGCCGGTGAGCTCGCTCTCCGGCCGGGGGACCGGCGGCTCGCGCCAGTTCACGGTGACCTCCGCATCGTCCACACCGCGCAGCGGGTCCGAGGGCGCCTTGTAGTTGACCTCCGCCCGGTCCGGACCGAAGGGTGTCGGCCCCAACCGGATGTGCCGGAACACCGCGTTCGCGCCCAGGAACGCCACGTTGACGCCCGCGTCCCGGGCCCGCGTCACGGCGCTGCGCATAGCCGTCGACCAGTACTCGTCGTGGCCCAACGTCACCACCGCCCGGGCGCCGGTCAGCAACGTCGGCACCGCGTGCAGGTCGATGTCGGTCGCGTACGCCAGCGGCAGCCCGAGCCGCTCGGCGTGGGCGATCGTGGGCAGGTCGAGCTTGAGGAACTGCCCCGACCCGTCCCCGTCATACGGCCGGTCGAAGGTGACCATCCGCGACCGGTTCGCGAAGTCGGCCGTGCCGCCCGGCCCGTGGTAGAGGTCGTAGCCGCCCCACTGGTTGTAGGCCTGCCAGGTGGTCACGCCGTCGACCAGCACGATCCGGCCCGTGGTGTCGGGGGAGCGCACCGTGAGTGGGACGAACCGTTGCCCCGCGGCGCTGTCCAGCCGCAGCAGGTAGGCCCCCGGCGGCCAGCCGGCGGTGGGCAGGGAGAGCGAGGTCGGCCAGTCCGTCTGGACCGTGTGGGTCGCAGGGTCAACGGAGCTCGCCGCGCGCTGTATGCCGGGCAGCCGGCTCGCGTGCCAGACACGGGCCCCGCCCACGGCGCCGTACCAGCCCATGCGGAACGCCGTCACCGACCAGCGAGGGGCCACGGTCGAGACGTGCAACCCCACCGGCTCACCCGGCAGGATGCTGGTGCGGTCGGCCCATCCCTCGATCGCGTGCTCGGCGCCGAGCCGCGTGATCCGCCAGTGCGGGTCCAGCCGCAGCGGTGGCGCCGCCGTCCTGTGCGGCCCGGCGTGCGGCACCCGGCCTGGGGAGGTCAGTGGTGCGGCCCAGACCGGCGTGGTCACGGCCCGTGCTGGGCTGGTCACCGCCCGGGCGGCCGGGTCGGCGACCTGGCTTGCGCAGCACATCGCCAAGGTCAGGGCCACCCCGCCGACGACCGCCAGAGGTCGTGCCACCATGCGCCGAGGTTAGGTCCGACCCGGCGGGCGCCACCTCACCCACGGAGGTGAGAAGCGGCCACCGAACGGGGGACCCCTGCGACCCGAGCCCCCGGTGATCCGGACATATGGGGCACATCTACCCTTGGCGTCCATGACGGCGACACCCACGGACTGGAAGTCGACACTCCGCGGCCGGATCCCCGCCCTGCCCCCCGTGAACGTCGCCCAGTGGCAGCGCCACGGTGCTGCGGCGCTGACTGCCGTCAAGGGCTGGAGTCGTTACGGCACAACGGCAACGGCCGTAGCCAAGGACTGGCGCAAGCACGGCGCGACCGCAGTCAACGAGATCAGGACGTGGCGCGCGCCGGAGTGGTCGACGGTCAAGGCCACCAGCCTCGCCCTGGTCCACATCGCCGGCGTCGAGGGCTTCCGCTGCAAGCGCGCCCGCGTCGACCTGTGGGACGTCAACGAGGCGTCCCCGGAGTTCGCCCGTGACCTCGTCCGCCGCGCCTTCGACGAGCAGCAGGCCGACCGACTGGTCGTCCACAACGCCGACCCGCACACGGCCACCCAGCTCCAGAAGGCGGCCGCAGCCCACGGCGCGACCTACAAGCTGCAGGTCTTCCTGCGCCTGACCGACCTGCTGCCCTTCGAGTAACGACTGCTCGGCCGGCGGGGCCCGCGTGCGTGGCCGGCAGCAGTGGTGGTCAACCACGCCCGGGCGCGCGACCATGGACAGCAATGTTCTCCAACGTCCAGCCGTTGACCGACTTCTGGCTCTGGGTGCGCAGGAGCGGTCTGGAGATCGTGCTCCTGGTGACCGGGGCGATGCTGCTGACCCGCTTCGCCACCTGGGCGGGCAACCGGATCACCGAGCGGATCGACGCCAGCGCCGCCGAGACCGACTCCCTGGTGCGTTCCGAGGCCTCCAAGCACCGTCACGCCCTGGTCCAGGTCATCACCTGGACGATCCTGGTGATCATCTACTGCGCCACCGCGGTCGGCATCGCCCAGCGCCTCGGCGTGCCGGTGACCGGCCTGGTCGCGCCCGCCGCGGTCGCCGGCGTCGCCCTGGGTTTCGGCGCCCAGCGTGTCGTGCAGGACCTGCTCGCCGGCTTCTTCATCATCACCGAGAAGCAGTACGGCTTCGGCGACCTCATCCGCCTCAACGCCCCCGGCATCTCCGACCCGGCGATCGGCACGGTCGAGGACGTCACCCTGCGGATCACCACGATCCGCACCGCCGACGGCGAGGTCGTCATCACGCCCAACGGCCAGATCACCCAGGTCACCAACCTCTCCCGCGACTGGGCCCGCTCCGTCGTGGACGTCCCGGTGCCGGCCACCTCCGACGTCAGCCGGGTCAGCGAGCTGCTGCACCGCATCGGCGAGGAGGCCTTCAACGACCCGTCGCTGAACCAGCTCCTCCTGGACGAGCCGGCGATCATGGGTGTGCAGAGCATCGACATGGACCACGTCCAGATCCGGGTGGTCGCCCGCACGCTGCCCGGCAAGCAGTTCGACGTCGGCCGCGCCCTGCGCGCCCGGATCGCGGTCGGCCTGCTGCGCGAGGGCATCAGCGTCTCCACCGAGCTCGACACCGCCGAGCCGACCGGCGTCAGCACCGGCGTCAACACCCCGACGAGCACCCAGAGCGGCTCCGGCACCGACTGATGTCCCACCTGCGCGCCATCCGCACCTCGACCTGGGTCCTGCTTGCCATCTTCATGGTCACCCTGACGGTCTACGTCCTCGTCCGCCCGCCACCGGTGGGCTCACCCGCGAGCACGCCGGTCACCCCGGCGACGGTGGTCCCGGTCGCCCCCACCCGGACCCGCACGGCCACGCCGACCCGCGAGCCCACAGCCACCCACACGAGCACCACGACCCGGATCGAGTCGCCCACCTCGACGGGCGCCACCATCACGACGCCGAGCCCGACGAGCACCACCCGGACGACGACGAGCGGCAGCACCACCAGCCCGGGCGGGTCGGTCACCCCGAGCACGACGTCCCCCTCGCTGCCCACCCCCTGACACCTCATACGCCGGTATGCCGCCCGCTCACCTGAGCGCGTGTGGTGAACACTCGGATCTCGTCAGCGTCGCTTGCCTTGCCCGGGAAGCCCACCAGACACGATCTTGGGCGTGAACGGGGCGCCCTCCACCGGATAGAAGTGCTTCTTGACCCCTGTTCGCGGCTGCGGAGCGACCCGGCGCCGTCGAGGCCGACCCGGGGACGCGCTTGCTGCGACGCGTTCCTGCCTCGAGCTGGCCGCCTTCAGCCTGGTCAGGGCAGTCGTCAGGTTCTTCACCTCCTGCCTGAGGTGCTCGACTCTTTCGCGCTTGCGGGAAAGTTCCGTTCTGGCTGCGGCGAGCTCTTCTTCGATGGCCCCGAGCCGCTCCACTTCAGTCTCAGCTGCCGCCAGCCGGCGTCCGGCCCACGTCGCGCGTCCGCGAGCGCTGCGTAGGGCTCGTCGTGTGTCAGCGTGCTCCTCCGACTCAGCTTCGGCCCGTGCCTGCCACCACTTGAGTTCGTGTTGGGGGAGGCGTTCCTGGCACGCGCGGCAGACCCTGGTCGGTCGGAGCGTCACCTCCGAGAGGATCTCCCGAAACGCGTGTCCGCATAGAGCGTGATCGAACTCGGGGCGGTCGTAGTCGAGATGATGGAAGACCCTTGATCCTGAGTCCCTGACGAACCAATGCTGGGGTTCGTCTCTGTACTGCTCAAGCACGGCAACCTCCCGCCTCGTTGCGTTCACACGGTCGCGGCCGGGCCTTTGTTCCCCCGTGGTGTCGGATGCGCCGCGCGCCCATGCGTTCGATCGCCTTATGGTCGCCCTTCGAGTGCCGCCGTGGGAACGGATTGCTGGGACCCCCGGACGCGCCGTGCCGAATCTGCCGACGCCCTGCGCCACCAATTTGACGGAGAATCGTGAAATCTCCGCATTTCGCGCGGTCGCCGTGGAGCGCGGCGGCTACGGTTCCGACCATGGGGGATCTCCTCGCCGGGCCCTACCTCGCGGCCTGCGCACTGCTCGTGGCCGCCGGGCTGCCGAAGCTGCGAGACCCCCTGCCGCTGGTGCGTGCGATCCGCTCAGTCGGCCTCCCGGCGGGTCGGCAGCGCATCCGGCTGCTGGCTGCCGCCGAGGTCGTCCTGGGGGTCGCCGGCTTCGTCCGCCCGGGCCCCGTGACCGCCGGGCTCGTGACCCTGGCCTACCTCGTGTTCAGCGGCTTCGTGGCCCTGGCGCTCAGCCGCGGGGGAGTCCTGGACTCGTGCGGCTGCTTCGGCAAGCCCGACACCCCGCCGACGAAGGCCCACCTGCTCGTCACCGCCGCGCTGGCCGCGGCCAGCGCGTGGACCGCCCTCGCCGCGGACGGACAGTCGGTGGTGACCGGCACGGCATACCCGCTGGTGATCCTCGGGTATGCCGCGCTGGTCGCGTTCCTCGCCTGGCTGATGATGGCCGTGCTGCCGACCACCACCCCTGCCGCGGTCCGCGGCCGGCAGCAGACCGCCCAACCCGCCCCGCAGAAGGGATAGCCGATGCTCGCCGTCGTGGTCGCCGAGGGAGTCGCCATCGCGCTGCTCGCGGTGCTGGTCCTGGGCCTGCTGCGCAGCCACGCGCTCATCATGAAGGCGCTGCACGAGCTCGGCGCCGGCCTCGAGCTCGAGACCGACGGCGGGAAGTCCAGCCAGCACAACGGTTCCGGCCCCGTGCCGGTCCAGCTCGAGCAGGGCGTCGTGCCCAACACCCGAGCGCCGGACACCAAGGCCTCCGAGATCATCGGCAGCACGCTGCGCGACGAAGAGGTCGCGATCCCCGTCACGGGTGAGGACCGGCGCACCCTGGTCGCGTTCCTCTCCAGCGGGTGCAGCGTGTGCGCGACGTTCTGGGAGGAGCTCTCCGGCGGCGACACCGCGATCCCCGGCGGTGCCCGGCTCGTCGTCGTCACCAAGGGCCCGGAGGAGGAGAGCGTCACCCGGCTGCGCCAGCTCGCCGGCGACAGCCTCGACGTCGTGCAGTCCTCCGCCGCGTGGACCGACTACGGCGTCCCCGGCTCGCCCTACTTCGTCTACGTCGAGGACGGACAGATCACCGGCGAGGGCTCCTCGACGACGTGGGCTCAGGTCGTCGACCTCATGGGCCAGGCCGTCGACGACACCGCCGAGGCGCGCCGCAAGGCCGGCCGGAAAGGCCCGTGGGACAAGGGGTCCGGCGACCGCGACGACCTCGCCCGTATCGACCGCGAGCTGCTCCATGCCGGCATCCACCCCGGCCACACGAGCATGTACGAGCCGCCGGACACCACCGGCGGCGTCACGGCCGGCACCACCTCCGGCGCCGCGGAGGCCGACCGCCCATGAGCCCCCTCGCCACCGCGCTGGCCCTGGGCCTGCCCATGGCCGCGGTCGCCGCGGTGCGCTCGACCTGGTCGCCTTGAGGCGAGTCGATGCTCTCCAGCATCAGCCCGTTCGGTGAACGGGCACGCGCCACCCGCTGGTCGGTGACGGTCGTCGCCTACCTGCTCGGGTCCCTCGCCGGGGGTCTGGCCCTCGGTCTGCTCGCGGCCGCACTCGGCTCCCTGCTGCCCGTCGCCGCGCGCCAGTCGCCTTGGGCCGCAATGGTCCTGGTCGCCCTCATCGCCCTCGGCCTGCTCCTGGACCGGGGCGTCGGCGGCCGCCGCCTGCCCAGCTGGCGCCGCCAGGTCGACGAGGGTTGGCTCTCCGGCTACCGCGGCTGGGTGTATGGCGTGGGTTTCGGCACCCAGCTCGGCTTCGGCGTCGTCACGATCATCACCAGCGCCACGGTCTATGCCACCGTGCTGCTCGCCGCGTGGAGCGGGGACCTGCGCGCCGGTCTGGCGATCGGCGGTCTCTTCGGCCTGGTCCGTGCGTTGCCGGTGCCGCTGCTCGCCCGGGTCCACGACCGGTCGGGCCTCTACCGCGTCTTCCGGCGCCTCGAGCGCTGGGCCACGCCGGCCGACCGGCTGGCGCAGGCAACGCTGGCGGCGGCCGCCCTGGTGCTGGCCGCCGTCGCCGTCGAGGGGGTGCTGTCATGAGGTTGCGCAACCACGGTCTGTCGGTGACCGTCGGCGACGGCTGGGACCACCGCATCTTCAAACGCACGGCGGCGCCGGGGGAGCAGACCCTGCCGATCCTGCACGCCAGCACCCGGCCGCTGCCTGCCGACCGCGGCGACCTGGGCAGTGGCGCGGTGGACCTGCTCGGCAGCAACGACATCTTCATCTCCCTGGTCGAGTTCGACCCCGAGCTGGCCGGGCAGGGCCTGTTCGCCCCGCGGGGCATGCCGCGCCTGGCGCCCTCGCAGTTCTCCCCGGCCCGGCTGCAGCGGGTCTTCGGCGGGCGCAGCGCCGCCCAGCACTTCTTCACCGACGGCGACCGGGCGTTCTGCCTGTTCGTCGTCCTCGGCAGCCACTCCCGACGGATGGCCGTGGTCCCGAAGGCCGAGCGCAAGGTCGCCCAGCTCGGCGTCGAGAGCGGATGGAAGCACCGATGAGCAACGTCCTGACCACCCTGGAGCAGGCCACCAGCCCGGCCGGCGGCAGCGTCCGCCTCGTCCACCGGGTCTCCCGCGCGCTCGGCCGGTTCACCCGGCGCGGGTTCCTCGTGCGGACCGCGGTCATGGGCTCGGCCCTGGCCGTCGCGCCGAAGGACTACGTCCTGAAGGCCCAGGACGCCTACGCCACCATCTGCGGTCCGGGCAACACGTTCTCCGCTGGCTGGACCGTCTTCTGCTGCACCGTCAACAACGGCGTCAACGCGTGCCCGCCCGGCACGTTCAGCGCCGGCTGGTGGAAGGCCGCCGACTCCTCCTGGTGCTGCGGGGGCTACCGATACATCGTCGACTGCAACGCCACGTGCACCTCGTGCAGCACCGGCTGCGCGGGGGACCACATCTGCGACAGCCGCTGCTGGTCCTGCCGGTGCTCCGGCTCCACCCACACCTGCGACCAGCGCCGGCACTGCTGCAACGCGTTCCGCTACGGCCAGTGCAACACCCAGGTCCGGTGCAGCGGGGGTGTCGCCTGCCGCGTGGTGAGCTGTGTCCCGCCATACAAGTGGGACAACTGCTCGACGACCACCCTGGTGGACAACCGGACCGCCGAGCACAGCGCGCCCTGCGAGCAGGGCTGCGGGCCGATCCTGACCCGCTACAACGCGTTGGGTGCCAACGGCTCCTACCTTGGCGGCTCGACCGGTCCCGAGCGGGCGGTCGGCGACGGCAAGGGGAGGTACGTCAACTACCAGCACGGCTCGATCTACTGGACCCAGGCCCACGGGGCGCGGGCCGTCTCGGGTGCCGCCCTGACCAAGTGGCGCGCACGGGGCGGCCCCACGGGTGCGCTCGGCTACCCGACCAGCGAGCGGATCCCGGGCGCGAGCGGCGCATGGCTGCAGGTCTTCGAGAAGGGCGCGGTGTGCGACACCGCCACCACCGCGCTCGCGGAGACGCACGGCGACGCCTTCACCACCTGGGTCCACAACGGCCGCGAGAAGGGGGTGCTGGGCTACCCGGCGGCCGACCAGACCAACCAGCCGGACGGCTCCGGCTGGGCGCAGACGTTCCAGAAGGGTGTCATCTGCCGGAGCAGGTCCACCCCGCTGTCCGTCGTCCACGGTGACGCGATGAGCAAGTGGGTCAAGCTCTCCCGGGAGAAGGGCGTCCTCGGCTACCCCAAGGGCAACCGCACGACCAGGTCCGACGGGTCGTGGCGCCAGGTCTTCGTCGGCGGCGTCATCCTCGACAGCCCGGCCACGGTCCCGTGCGTGGTGCGCGGCATGGCCCTGCCCGTCTGGGTGGCCCGCGGCGCCGAGAGCGGGTCGCTGGGCTACCCGACGGCCGACCAGGGCACCGGGGCCGACGCACGCGGGGTCTTCCAGGTCTTCACCGGGGGCGAGGTCTGGTCCGTCGGCGGAGGGGCCGGCCACGTCCTCGCCGGTCCGGTGCTGGCGCAGTGGAAGACCGACGGCGCCGAGACCGGCACGTGGGGTTACCCGGTCTCCGACGTGGTCACCGACCCGGACGGCACCCAGCACGCCGACTTCGAGCACGGCACGATCACCATTGCTCCGCAGCCGACCTCGCCGCAGCCGCCGCAGCCGTCACCGACGCCGTCGTGACCAACGAGGTCCTTGACCGCCCCCGTCGGTGAGGTGGGCGCGATACGGCCCGGGCTCGCCACGGGCGGAGACCTGCGGCTAGCATCAGCGTGCCGGACCCCCGGGGACGCCGACGCAGCGGCGGCGGGGAAGGACTGACGAGGGGGCTTGTCTGATGGGGACCGTCACGGCCTGGCGCTGCGCGCCGATCGCCGTCGTCGCACCGATCGCCGTGGTCGCGCTGCTCGCCGGCTGCGGCGGGGCGTCGGGCGCGGGATCCCTGAAGACCTACCAGCCCTCGGGCACCACCACTGCCGCGGCGGCGCCGGCGCCCTCGGCGGAGCAGCAGGCGGTGATCGACGCCTACGGGCGCTACCGCGACCTGTCCAACGCGATCTCGGGGGGAGCCAAGGTCGACATGGCCAAGATGCATGAGGTCGCCCAGGACCCCTGGGCGCTGAAGTACGCCAAGAACCTCGACGCCACGCAGTCGGCGGGCTACATCCAGGTCAAGCCCTGGGGCCGCGACGTCCGCTCGACGACGGTGACCGGCAACACCGCGGTCCTGGTCGACTGCGTCGACACCCGCGGCGGCTACTCGGTGCGCAAGGGCGGGCAGGAGGCCCTCGCCACGGCCACGCCGGCGCCGCCATTGCTGGTCACCGTCCGCTTCGTGCGTGCCGGCAGCCGGTGGCTGGTCACCGGGCAGAGCGATGGCGCGGCGTGCACGCCGGGGGCCCGCTGATGCGCGCCGGCACCCTGCGCCGGGCCGACCGCCCCGGACACCGGTGGGCCCGGGCGGTGAGCCGACTGCTCGTGCTCGTTGCCACCGTCGGCGTGACGATGCTGATGGCGCCACAGCTCGCCCACGCCTGCGACAACATGGAGGTCCGGCACAACCCCGACGGCAGCATCAGCTATGTCTGCACCGACGGGACCTCGACGGGCACGCCGGGGGAGCCCGGGGGTGGCGGCGCCTCGACGCCGAGCTGCACCCTCCTGCCGCCGGCCACGTTCTGCGACGGGACGACGCCCTGCTACATCAAGGACAACGTCGCGCCCTACGCCCCGCCCCAGGGGCCGCCGCCGTCCAAGGACGCCCAGTGGCACGTCGTGATGTGCTTCAGCGGCGCCACCTGGTCGGGCACCGCCGTGTGGGACAACACCAAGAAGCCGCAGCCACCGAGCCTGCAGGAGCAGGCGCTGACGGCCTTCGGCGCGCTGCGGCCACCCACCGCCCAGCTGCGGTTCAACCCCGACCACCGCACGCTGGTCTACCTCGACACCTGGTTCTGGGCCGAGGGCCTGTCCGCCGGGCCGCTCACCGGATCCTCGGCGTTCGGCCTCGTCGCCCGGGCGACCCCGGACCACCTCGAGCTCGACCCCGGCGACGGCAGCGGCCCGACCAACTGCCCGTGGACCACGTCCCGGTCGGCGCAGTGCTCCTACGTCTACCCGCGCTCCTCGGTGTCCGGCAGCACCCACGGTGACGACGGTCAGCCGGCCTTCGCCGCGACGGCCCGGCCGGTCTGGTCGGTGACCTTCGCGGTCAACGGCACCCCGGTCACCATCCCCGGCGCCCCGACCGAGCTCAAGGGGCCGACCTCGACCGCCGCCGTGGAGGTCGCCGAGACCCAGGCGATCGTGACCTACGGGTTCTAGCCGAGCGGGTCGGCCAGGTCCCAGCCGCGCGCCAGGAGGGCGTCGACCGCCGCGACAGCCGCCGCCAGCCGGGCCTCGTGCTGACCGCTCACCTCGACCCAGGGGGCCGGCTGGGCGGCCAGTACCTCGCGGAACCGGGCGGTCATCCACGGCCGCAGGTGCTCCCCGTCGCGCAGCCCGTCCTGGACGAACGGGATGTCGCAGTCGGTGAGCACGTAGAGGTCTGGCACCCGCGCCTTGGCCAGCGCCTCGACCGTCGCCGAGGGCGAGCCCAGGTAGCGCTCGTGCCACACGGTGGTCGCCAGCACGTCGGTGTCGCACACCAGCAGCGGCCGCGGGACGGCGCGCAGCGCCGCGTCCTCCAGGCGGGCCTGCTCCCTTGCCACCAGGTCGAACTCGGCGGTGTGCCACGGAGCGGCCAGGCCGCCGGGGCGGACCTCGGACCACTCGCGCCCGAACTCCGGCACCCACGACGTGCCGTAGTGCGCGGCCAGCGCCCGCGACAGGGTGGTCGTGCCGGTGGACTCCGCCCCCAGGACCACGACCCGCCGGGTGAACCACGCCCGCGCCGCCGGACCAAGTGCCCACCAGTGCCCCTCCACACCGGCGCGCACCGCGGTCCCCGACACCGGCGTCGACACCCGGCCCGGGTCGACCTGCACCCAGGTGGCACCCAGCCGTGCGGCCAGCTCTGCGCCATAGGGGTCGGAGGTGAACACCGAGTCCACCGGCGTCTCGAGCAGCCCGGCGATGAGGGCCATGTGCTCGTCCCAGGCCGACGGCGAGGCGAAGTCGACCTCCGCGTCGTCCATCGCCGCGACTACGTGCGCCGTCGGGTGCTCCTCCCGCACCCAGCCCGCGCGCACCTCCAGCGGGATCGACTCCACCGAGCTGGCCAGGACCTGCACCGTCACCCGGTCGCACTGCGCCAGCGCCGAGCGGATCAGGGCCGAGTGCCCGGCGTGCAGGGGGTAGAACTTGCCCAGCACCAGACCGTGCCGGAACCTGCGCACGCTCACGGGTGCGCCACCTCCGCCGCGACGACGTCCGAAGGAGCCTCCACCACAACGGGATGCGCGGCCAGCGACCGCCGCCACTCACGCAGGCCTTGGACGCACATCGCCAGGAACAGCACGTAGAGCCCCGACGTCAGCCACAGGTCCTTCACCGCGTAGAGCACGATGTAGATGACGTCGGCGGCGATCCACACCCACCAGTTGCCGATCCACTTGCGGTTCAGCATGACCTGCGCGGCCAGGCTCATCACCGTCGTCAGCGCGTCCCACCCGGCGACCGTCGAGTTCGTCCACGTCGACAGCACCCAGCCGAGCAGCGCTGTGCCGGCAGCGATCCCGACGACGACCGCCGGCCACGCCCCGCTCGGGGTGCGCTGCACGGCCAGCTCGCTCCGCCGCGGTCCGCCGCGCAGCCACAGCCACCAGCCCCACACCGCCAGGGCGATGTAGACGACCTGCAGCCCGGCGTCGGCGTAGAGCCCGGCCCCCACGAACAGCACGATGAAGAACACGTTGTTCGCGATCCCCACCGGGAAGTTCCCCACGTGCTGCTTGACCACCAGCCACACGCACAGGGCGCCGCTGGCGAAGCCTGCGACCTCGGTCCAGCTCATCGTCGTCCTCCCGTGGCCGCTTCCCAGAGGCGGCCGTAGCCACGGGTGCTCGGCAGCACCGTCTGTATCGCGCGCGCCGCCTCGCGCGCGTCGGCCCCCAACCGCACGGCATACCGGAGCGCGACGCTGGGCGTGCGCTGCTCGGCGTGGACGCAGTGCAGCAGGACCCGCTTGCCCTCGGCACGCAGCAGCTGCACCGCGGCGGCCGCGTCGTCGAGGACGAAGTCCAGGTGGGCGTTGTCCGCCGGCAGGTTGCTGTCCACCAGCCACACCTCGAGGTGGTCGCGGCCGGCGACGCCGGAGGCGGGGGCCTCGTCGGCGCCCAGACGGCACAGCGAGACCACCGCGTCGACGCCGAGCTCGGCGGTGCGGTGCAGGTCCGCCAGCGTGCCCAGCAGCACCCCGGGATCGTGCGGGTGCGGCACGGCGCGGGCCGGCTCGCGTCCGGAGGCCATCGCCTTCGCCAGCGGCCACTGTCCGGCGCCCACGCCGCCGCGCGCGGCCTGCACGCCCAGGGACACCAGGTCGCGGGCGCGCATCCCCGGCCAGCCGTGGACCTCCCGGCGCCACCGGGCCGGGACCGCCGAGGCGCCGTAGCGCGCGCCCAGCAGGGCCCCGGCGATCGCGGCGACCGTGTCGGTGTCGTTGCCGGCGTGGACCGCCGCGGCCAGTGCCCGCTGCAGGTGCGCTGGTGAACCGTCGCCCTCGTCGGTGGAGCTGATCGCGGCCCACGCTGCCTGGAGTGCCGTGACCGTGAAACCGTTGGGGCAGAACGTCTTCGACTCCACGCCCGTCGCCTCGTGGATCCACTGGGACCACTGGCCGCGACGCTCCTCGGGGATCAGGTCCAGCCCGGAGATGAGGTCGAGCCGCCCCTGGGTCACGGCGACCCGGATCGCCTCGGACCACAGCACGCACGAGTCGCCGGCGAGCGGGTCGGTGTGGGTGAGCTCGGCGATCGCGCGGGCGGCCCGGGCCGTGGTCTCGCGGGAGTCCAGTCGGGTCAGGCCGACCACCCCGGTGCGCATCAGGGCGCCGTTGCCGGCGGTGTGGCCGTTGCGGGCGTGGAGCTGCTCGCTGGCCTCCCGCAGCCGCTGCGCCGCCGGGCCATCCCAACGGCCGGCCTGGGTCAGCACCACCCGCGTCTGGTTGCCGACGTCGCTGGCGCCCCCGTGGAGCCACCCCTCGAACGCGGCGGCGACCTCGTCGAGCGCCGCGGGGGAGGTGAGGTCGCCGCGGGCGGCGACCCGCGCGATACAGACCGCCATCTGCGTGTCGTCGCTCCACTCGCCGGGCGCGTAGGGCCCCAGGCCGCCGCCGATCATCTGCGGCTCGCCGACCGGCGGCCGGCCGAACTCGTAGGGCACGCCCAGGGCGTCCCCGCAGGCCTGCGCCAGCAGCACCCCGGCGGCGCGGTCCGCCTGCATCGTCGTCAGCTCCATGCCAACCCCCTTGCTCTCGATCTCGTCGTGATGACGATAAGTCACGGGGATGCATAGCGTCAAGATGACGATTACCATCCGGTCATGGCCTACGACCCCAGCGAGTACCCGCCCTTCGCCGTGACGGCGGACCTGGTTGTCCTCACCCTGCGCGACGAGGCGCTCCAGGTGCTGCTCGTGCGCCGCGGCGGCAAGCCCTATGCCGGCCGGTGGGCGCTGCCGGGCGGGTTCACCCAGGTCGAGGAGGACATCGAGGACGCGGCCTACCGCGAGCTGGCCGAGGAGGCGGGGGTCGGCCGGGCCGAGGTGGTGCTGGAGCAGCTGCGGACCTACGGCGCGCCGAAGCGCGACCCGCGCATGCGCGTGGTCTCGGTGGCGTGGCTGGCCCTCGGGGCCGACCTGCCTGACCCGCGGGCGGGCAGTGACGCCGCCGACGCGCGCTGGGTGCCGGTGGCCGAGGCGCTGGGGGAGTCACGCCGGCTCGCCTTCGACCACGCGCAGATCCTGCGCGACGGGGTCGAGCGGGCGCGGGCCAAGCTGGAGTACTCCCCGCTCGCCACGGCGTTCTGCCGCCCCGAGTTCACCGTCGGCGAGCTGCGCGCCGTCTACGAGGCGGTCTGGGGGGCGCCCCTGGACCCGCGCAACTTCCACCGCAAGGTCACCGGCGCCGAGGGGTTCCTCATCGAGACGGGGGAGCGGACCACGCGCGGCGGCGGCCGCCCCGCCATGCTGTATCGCGCGGGGCCGGCCGAGCAGCTCAGCCCGCCGATCCTGCGCCCCGCGCCCTGACGAGGGGCGGTCAGCCGGCGAACTCGGCCCGGCGGATGCCGCGGATGATCGAGACGACGTCGAGCTCGTTGCGCCGGCGCCAGGCGGCCAGGCGCTTGAGGTCGCGGGTGAGAGCGGCGCGCTCGCTGCCGACCCGCTCGTGGTGCCAGCGCAACGCGTCCTTGGCGTAGTCGATATAGGCGATCGGCCGGGCCGCCCGGATCGCGTCGAGCGCTTCGACCGGGTCCCAGCCCTGGGCGAGCAGGATCGCGAAGCCGAGGGAGGGCCCGCGGTTGATGCCCATGTGGCAGTGGGCCAGCACGACCGCGTCGGGGGTCGTCTCGAACGCCTCCAGTGCGTAGCCGACCCCGGAGTCGAACCAGCGGGCGTCGACCTGCTGCCCGGCGTCGTCCATCCCGTGGTGCAGGTAGCGGATCTGCGGGGCGTGCTCGGCCACGAACGCCTCGTCGCTCCACTCGATCCGCACGTCGATGATGTGGCTGACGCCGTGCTCCACGAGCTCCTCGAGCTGGACGAGGGCGAGCTCCTCGCGCGGGCTCAGGTCACCGCCGACGGCGAGCCGGTCGGTGACGAAGCTGGCGTTGGCGGACGCGGGGCGTGGGGTGGGCGGCACAAGCACTCCAACGGGTCAGGTCGGGGATTCCTCCCCAGTCTGCGACGGATCGAACCGGGACGACAGGTACCCGGGTACCTGCCCCACCCTCACGGATCCAGGTCGTCGGGGCCGATGGCGCCCGACACGTGGACCAGGTAGTAGCCCAGCTCCTCCAACGACTGCAGCGGGTGCTCGCGCCGGGCGTTGAGCCGGTCGCGCACGCGCAGCGCGGTCCGCTTGACCTGCGCCTCGGCCAGGTCGAGCCGTCGCCCGGCGGCGCGGCACAGGTTCTCCGGTGGGGGTGTGCCGTCGAGCTCGTGGGCGAACAGGACCGCGAGCCGGTGCCGGGTCCGCGGCGAGAGGGGCATGCGCGCCCCGGCGACCGCGGTGCGGACGATGACGCCGGCGCCGGCGTCCCGGACCGTGTCGTCCAGCGCGTAGGGCAGCTGCTCGCTCGCCTCCTGCGGCACCGAGGTGATGCGCACCTCGGCCGTGCAGACGCCGTCGAGGTCCCACGCCAGGCTCCAGCGCCCGGCCTGCAGGAACACCACCGCACCGCGCTCGAACACGCCGTGGCGCAGGGTCCGGCTGACGGCGGTCAGCCGGGTGCGCTCGCCGTTGCGCAGCAACCAGCCGTCGTCCACCGGCGCGAACGTCGCCAGCCGTCGCGGGGCCCAGTCAGGCTCCAGCCGTATCGCGCAGCCGGGCGCGCGTCCGACGCCCGCCGGGCTGTGGCGGGGCAGGACGAACGGGCCCAGGGTGGTCCCACCGACGGTCACGCTGGCCTCGGCCCGTGGCCGCCGGTCCTGCTGGTCGTTCACGCATCCTCCCCCCGACAACGGCGTGCGCCGCCGGTACGAAGAAGGTAGGGGTGACCACCGACAGAGGGCGTCTCGCGGCTGCACCTGCGCTCGACGCGCCGGGGCCGCGGGCCTGAGAACCCTTGTCAGCGCTGGGGTCTACCGTGGAGGTGGTCCTGAGCTGACGGCATACAGGCTCCCGCTGGCCGTCACGGCAACCGCGCTTCCGCACACGGTGCCCCTGGGAGAAGACCCGACTGTCCGGCACCGTGCCGGCGGTACGAGCGGCAGGCGCGGGTCACCCGCGCCTCGAGGTGTGGGGGTCAGCATGGCTGGCAACAGTTCACAGCAGTCCGGGCGCAAGATCCCGGAGGTCAACAGCTGCCTGAGCCATCGGCGCGGGCACCAGATGCACTGGATCCCGGTGCGCCGGCACTTCGCCGACCGCGAGCCGGCGCGGGTCCTCGGGTTCGAGGGGGACGTGGTGCTCGTCCAGATGCCCGACGGCGCGCAGCGGCGGTGGTGGCACCACCAGCCCGCGCGGCTGCGCGCGGTGGTCCAGCGTCACGGACCGGAAGCCGAGGTCATCCCTGCCCTCGACGGGCTCATCTGCGGTGGCCACTGGTTCTCCTGCGCCGACGCCGACGACGAGCTCACGCCGTGCGCGATCGAGCTGCCGGACGCGCGGGCGACGCTGCGCCGGTGGCTCGCCGGCGAGCTGTGGGCCGGCCGGGACAGCCTTGCGGTCAGCTCCGGCTGGGGACGGACGACCCTCACCCGCCGGTATGACGCGTCCACCGGTCGCGCGCACCTCACCTGCGCCACGCCGGGGATGGTCGTGCCTCGGCGGGACCGCCGTGGCGCCGGGGTCTTCGGCACATGGACGCCCGGGGTCGACGGTGGGGCGGACCTGACCGTGTCGTTCACCGTGCCACCGCGGCTGGAGGACCGTCGGGAGGCCTTGACGCTCGCCGCGGCAGCCGACCTGGTCCACACCGCCCTGGCCGAGTCCTCGGGCTGGTTTCCGATGAGGCTCCTGTCGAGCGTCGACAGTCCCGCCAGGCTCGCCCTGCCGCTGCTGCAGGACCAGATGCTGTGGGACCTGCCGGGTTGGGCCTTCGAGCACGAGGACGCGGGCTCGACCGCCGAGCTCGGCACCCGTGCCCGCCTGAGGGTCGCCATCGCGCCCTCCCGTTGGCTGGGCGAGGGGCTCCGGGTCGACGTCGAGCTGCCCGGCCGCACCCGTCCGCCCGCGGGCGAGGCGCACACCTCCTTCGGGGCGTGGGCCGTGGGCGACGACGGCCTGCGCTACTCGGCGTTCCTGAGCAACGACCTGCTCGCCGCGGTGCCCGACTTCCCGGGCAGTGCGCACGTGCTGACGCTCATCATGGGCGGGCTGGCCGAGCTGGTCGACGACGCCCTGGACCGGCCGTGACGTTCCTGCCCACCGAGGCGACCCTGGTCGGCTTCGGGGTCGCGACCGACGGGGGCTGGCACCTGACCTTCGCGCTGCCGGGGTCCCCGCACCTGCTGCGCCTGGCCGTGGCGCGCGGCCGATCCCGGTTCTGGGCGGTGGATCCGGAGGGGTTCCTCGACGACGTGGCACTGCCGCGCCCGGAGCTCTGGGGCTTCCTGCCGTCGGGCACCGACCCGGTCGAGGTCGCCCGGGTGCTGCGTGCCGTGAGCCGTCGGCTCATCGAGCGCCACGAGCGCACCGGGGAGGTGCCCGAGACGCAGGAGCCGCCGGCGCCCAGCGGGCCGTCCTACCTCTCACCCGGCGCCTGAGCCGCGCGTGAGCCCGAAGGTCGAGCTCACGCGCGGCCCGGTGTCCGCGACCCCACGGATCCACGTGCCCGGGGTCAGCCGCCCAGGGCCGCCTTCACCGTGTCGGCGTCGGTGGTCGCGGCCGCGAGCGCGGTGTGCCCAGCCTGGAGCGCGGTGCGGGCGCTGCGCTCGGCGGTCACCAGGTCCGTGTGGGACGCGGTCGGGGAGAGCGCCAGGATCGCCGTCACGACGCCGCTCGCGCTGCTGTCGACGGTGGCGAGCTGGGTGGTGAGGTCGGTCAGGGCCGCCGTCAGGGCCGTGGTGTCGGTGCCGGCCTGGGTCGCGGTGCCCACCTGCGTCTGCAGCGCGGTCACGCTCTGGGCCAGGGCGGCCGAGGCGCTCTCCTGCCGGTCGGCGGCCAGCACGACGACGTACTGCGCGTGGGCGACCTGGCCCGTGCGGACCGCGGCCTGTCCGAGCTTCTGGAGGTCGCGTGCCGTCGCGGCGGTCTTCACCGCAGAGGTGTCGGCGCCGAGAGCCGTCAGGGCGTTCGCGGTCGCGGCGGCGAGGGCAGCCTTGTCCGTGGTGTTGAGTCGGGAGGACGCGTTCTCGGTGGCGAGGAGCCTGGTGACGGAGCGGGTCTGGGCGGCGATGACCGCCGTCGTGCCCTTGCGCAGGCCGGCGAGCTTGTCGTGCTTGGCGCCGTGGGAGGTGGCGGCGTGCTTGCCGTGGTCGGCCGGGTGGGCCGACGCGTGCGAGGCCGCCATGGCGGCGGAGGGGGCAACAAGGCCGGCCAGGCCGGCGAGGCCGGCGGCGGCACACAAGGCGGTCAGGCGCATGGGTGGAACCTTTCGCGAAAGACCCTGCCCGGGGTGGGTGCGGGCGGGTCACGGGGGGAGGGGCGGGACGACCCCGTCACGCCCTGTCGCGGTGGCCCCCGGCCACGGCCCAGCGGGTGCGCCGGTGTCCTCCCGCCTGCGACGGTAGGCAGCGGGGCACCGGCCGCGGGTCGTCTTTACCCAATGCAGACGCGTCGGGCACGCGAGCCTGAAGCTCGCGTGCCCGACGACGGTGCGGTGCAGACCTATGCGGTGACGAGGTCACCCTCCTCGGCGCGCTCGTCCTCGAGCACGGCCTCTTCGCTGGCGCCCTCCATGCCGGAGCGGGCACCGAAGTGGTAGACCGCGAGGGCGAAGACGGCCACGACGGCCAGGTCGACCCAGGCCGGGATGACCTTGTCGCCGCCGAACTGGCCGAGCTTGGAGATGACGGCCAGGCCCAGCAGCCACGGCAGCACCCAGGCCGAGGCCCGGAGGTCCAGCACCGGGCGCTCCTCGGCGGGCGTGCGGACGTAGTTGATGCCGAACAGCACCAGGCCGATGAGGGCGGCGATCACCAGCTTCTCGTCGGCCTTCCAGCCGGACCAGTAGACGATGAAGTTCGCCGCAATGAAGGCCAGCGGGCTCAGGATCGACGCCGCAGGGAGGCGGAACGGGCGGTGCCGCTCGCCGTCCACGCGGCGCAGGGCCCCGAGGGCGACCGGCGCGAAGCCGTACATGATCGCCGTCGCGGAGGTCACCAGTCCGACCAGCGACTGCCAGCTCGGGAATGGCAGGAAAGCGATCTCGCCGACGATGAACGCCAACAGGATCGAGGTGAGCGGCACGCCGCGCAGGCTCACCTTGGCGAGGCCGCGAGGCAGGTGTCGGTTGTGCCCCAGCGCGTAGGACAGCCGCGCCGAGGTCCCGACATACAGCAGGCCCGTCCCGGTGGGGGAGATGACCGCGTCGATGTAGAGCAGGGCAGCCAGCCAGCCGGCGCCGATGCCCGTCGCGAGGGTGGCGTATGGGCCGAAGTCGCCCTTGCCGATCGGGTTGGCCCAGCCGTGGGCGAGGTTGGCCGGGTTGATGGCGCCGATGAAGGCGACCTCGAGCATCAGGTAGATGATCGTGCCGATGACCATGGCGGTGATGACCGCGCGAGAGATGTCGCGCTGGGGGTTGCGCGCCTCGCCGCCCATCTGGATGGCCTGCTCGAAGCCCTGGAGGGCGAACACGACGCCGGCCGGCAGCGCCGCCATCACGCCGTGGGCGCCGAAGGGGGCGAACCCGCCGCCGGCGTGGAAGTTGGAGGAGTGGAAGGACATCAGCAGCAGCACGACGATCGTCAGCACCGGGATGGCCGTCTTCCAGATCACCGTGACCGTGTTGGTCTCGGCGAGCAGCTTGACCCCGACGATGTTGATGATGGTGAAGAGCAGCATCAGCACCGAGGCCACGATGAGGCCGGTGGTGCTCAGCGTCCCGTTGTCGTGGATCAGGCCGGGGAGCTTGTTGTTCGTGTAGGACAGCGCCGCCTCGACCTCGATCGGGGCGATGGTCACCGCCTGGAGCCAGCCCATCCAGCCGCTGGTGAAGCCGGCGATGGAGCCGAACGCGATGTGGGGGAAGCGGGCGGTGCCGCCGGAGACCGGGTAGGCCGCGCCGAGCTCGGCGTGCACGAGGGCCAGGACCGCCAGGAAGGCGCCGGCCATCAGCCAGGAGATGATCGAGGCCGGTCCGGCGACCTGGGCGGCGAGGAGGGCACCGAGCAGCCACCCGGAGCCGATGATCGATCCGAGGGAGACGAAGGTCAGGCCCCAGAACCCGACGTCACGTCTCAGTTTGGGGGAGCTTCCGGATCCGCTCGGGGCGGTCGTGGTCTGGGCCATGTGCTGGACCTCCAGGGGGATGACTCGGTGAGCCCATGTGCAGGGGGCACGGAAGTGGCCGGACGCTAGCAGCACAAACCGGGACAAAGGGAACCCTAATGAGGCGGGCGTCACAGCAGCCTCCACAGCCCGTTTTCAGGCCGTTCCCAGAGTCCGCCGACTCGTGTGGCGCAAGGGAACTGCGGGAAGGACGGGGTATGCCGCCCGGTCGCCCGGGCCGCCTCAGAGCAGGGTGGCGGCGGTGTGGATCAGCAGGCCGGCCAGGCCGCCGACGATGGTGCCGTTGATCCTGATGAACTGCAGGTCGCGGCCGACGTGCAGCTCGATCCGCTCGGCCGCCTCCTTGCCGTCCCACCGGTTGATCGTCTGGGAGATGACCGAGGCGATCTCGTGGCCGTAGGTCTTCACCACGTACTCGAGGGCATCCCCGGCGTAGGCGTCGACCCGCGCCCGCAGCCCGTCGTCGGTGACGAGGCGCTCGCCGAGCCGGCCGACCTCCTCGGTCAGCCGCCGGCGCAGCAGCCCGCCCTCGTCGCGCAGCGCCCGGGACAGGGAGGTGCGGATCGCGTTCCACACCGCGACCGCGGTCTCGCCGACCTGCGGGTGGCTGAGCAGCCGGGTCTTGAGCGACTCGGCCCGCGCCATGGTGTCCGGGTCGTGCTGCAGGTCGTGGGCCAGGTCGGTGAGCAGGTCGTCCAGCGCCTGCCGTACCCGGTGGTCGGGGTCGTCGCGGATGTCGCTGACCCAGGCCACGGCTTCCCGGTGGATCCGCTCGGCGACCCGCTCGTCCAGCCACTGCGGGGTCCACCACGGCGCCCGGTCGGTGAGCATCGACGCGACGGTCGCCTCGTTGGCGACCAGCCACGCGTGGACCTCGTTGACCGCCAGGTCGACGACCCCTCGGTGGGCCCCGTCGGCGACGACCTCCTCCAGCAGGTGGCCGGCCAGCGGGCTCACCGGCTCCTCGAGCAGGCCCGGCAGCAGGGCGTTCTCGATCACCGCGCGCACGTCATCGTCCTCGAGGCGGGCCATCGCGCGCTCGGTCAGGGCCGAGGCCTCGGCCACCACGCGGGCGCTGTGCCGGGGCTCGCTGAGCCACCGGCCCACCCGGCGGGTGACGTCCGCCGCGGCATACCGCTCGCGCACCGCCTCGGCGGTGAGGAAGTGCGTGCCGACGAAGTCCTCGAGGTTCTGCGCCAGAGCGTCCTTGCGCGTGGGGATGATCGCGGTGTGCGGCACCGGCAGGCCGAGCGGGTGCCGGAACAGCGCGGTCACCGCGAACCAGTCGGCCAGCGCACCGACCATGGCCGCCTCGGCGGTGGTGTTGACATAGCCCCACGCCCCGCCGCGTTGGAGCGTGAGGACGAAGACGGCCGCGGCCACGACCAGCAGCGAGAGCGCCAGCAGCCGCATCCGGCGCAGCCCGCGCCGCCGGTCGAGGTCGGCCGGGTCCGGTGCCAGGGTCGTCATGGCCCGATCCTGCCTCACCGAGGGTGCGCCCGCGGGTCGGTATGCGCGGTCGGGCGGCGTCCGGATGCCCGCCCACCGGCCGCGGGGTGGGTGCGTGATGACCCGGCGACGCACCTCTAAAGGGGGAGGGAGGTGCGCCGCCGGGGGTCGGGGGCTGCGGGCGTCGCCGCCCGCAGGGTCAGGTGGTCAGGTGGTGGAGGGGTGGGGCGGTCAGGCCGCGTCGGGGGCGCCGGCCCACAGGTCGGGACCGAACACCTCGTAGCGGATCCGGCTCGCAGGCACGCCACGCTTGATCAGGGCCGCCCGCGCGTCGCGCATGAACGGCAGCGGGCCGCACATGAAGACCTGCGCGTTGCGGGGGACCGCGACCTCGGCCAGGTCCATCAGCCCCTCGCTGGCCGCCCGGCACGCGCCGCGCTCGTCGACCTGCTCGTACCAGGTGTGCACGGTGAGGCGGTCGAGGGCGCGGGCGGCGGAGGCGACCGTCGCGTAGAGCGGGTGGTGTGCGGCCGAGCGGTCGGCGTGGGCGACGGTGACGGGCCGGCCGGGCTGGTGCGCCGACAGCTCGTCCAGGATCGCGGCCACCGGGGTGATGCCGACACCGGCGCTGATCAGCAGCAAGGGGTCGGAGCCGTCCTGCAGCACGACGTCGCCACAGGGTGTGCCCACGTCCAGCAGGTGGCCGGCCCGCACCTGGTCGTGCAGGAAGGTGGAGACCAGGCCGTCGGGGGCGCCGTCCCGTCCGCGCTGCCGGCGCACGGTGATCTGGACGGTCTCCGGACGCGGCCCGCTGGAGACGGTGTACTGCCGGGGCTGGCGCGTGCCGTCCGGCAGGTCGACCGCCACCGAGACGTACTGCCCGGGCCGGTGGGCCGGGACCGGCTCGTCGTCGACCGGACGCAGCACCAGGGTGACGACGTCGGTGGCCTCCTGGATGCGCTCGGCCACCTCGAACCGGCGCCACGGGTGCGCCGGGTCCACACCGGCCCTGGTGTAGAGCCGCGCCTCCTCGGCGATGAGCTGCGTGGCGAACAGCCAGTAGACCTCGTCCCACGCCTGCGCGACCTCCGGGGTGACGGCGTCGCCGAGGACCTCGCCGATCGCGCCCATGAGGTAGCGGCCGACGACCGTGTACTGCTCCGGGCGGATCCCGAGCGACACGTGCTTGTGGGCGATCCGCTCCAGGACCGGCTCGAACGACGGGGCGTCGGGGTCGACGAGCTGCGTGGCGTAGGCGACCACGGACGCCGCCAGGGCCCGGCGCTGGTCACCGTTGGCCTGGTTGCCGGTGTTGAACAGTCGCAGCAGCTCCGGATGGGCCTCGAACATGGCCGGGTAGAAGCGGGAGGTGATCTCGACCGCGTGCTGGGCAACGACGGCGGCCGTGGCCCTGACGACGGCGGCGGACTCGGCAGAAAGCATGGCGGTGCCACTCCAAAGGAGGCGCGGGAAGCTGACAAGTCACATTTTATTAGGATTGTTTCCGTGAAAAATACGCTGAAGCGCCTCACGCCGGCGCCGCCCGCGCTGACCAGCGGCGATGTCCCGACGGGGCCGCTGCCGGGCCCCTCGCGCCGCCGCCGACGGCCCCGCCTGACACGCGCCCGGGCCGCGGTCCTGCAGCGCCTGGCCGACCAGCCCGAGCCGTGCCGGGTCGCGGCCCTGGCGGCGGTGATGCGCCAGCACCCCAACACCGTGCGCGAGCACCTCGACGCACTGGTGACCGACGGCTACGCCACCCGGGTCGCCGCCGACCCGCACGGTCGGGGACGGCCGGCCTGGCTCTACGCGGCGGTGGACATGCCGGAGCCGGGGGAGGAGTCCGGCGCGGTCGTCCGCGAGTACGCCGGGCTGGCGGCCGCGCTCGCCGCGCACCTGGTGCGCGCCAGCGCCGAGCCGGTGCAGGAGTCGCTCGCGGCCGGGGCGGCCTGGGGGCACCAGCTGGCCCTGGCCTCGGGTCGGGAGCCGGCGCCCAACGCCACGGCCGCCCGGCGCCAGGTCGTGGCCATGCTCGACGAGATGGGCTTCGAGCCCGAAGCCGATGAGCGGGCGTCGGTGGTCAAGCTGCGTCGCTGCCCCTTGCTGGAGGCCGCGTACGAGCACCCCGAGGTCGTCTGCAACGTCCACCTCGGGCTGGTGAAGGCCGCACTGGAGGAGCTCGGCGCCGACGCCGGCTCCGCCGCGCTCACGCCCTTCTCCGAGCCGGGCGCGTGCCGCCTGGACCTGCTCCCGCGTCGCCGCAGCTGAGCCTCACGCCGGTATGCCGTGCCCCGCGCCGGGAGGTGCGGGGCACGGCATACCGGTGTTCTTTGCCTGATCTTGGCCTGTTCCTGACTAACCCGGCGAGGGAGCCCTCGTTGACCCCGTGACCGCCCATCGCGGCCGAAGTCACTGCAACGAAAGGCTCCTCGTGACCTCCACCAGGAACGACTCCGCCATGCCCCGACGCTGGCGGGCACGGGCGTTCGCGACGCTCGGCGCCTCCGTCCTCGCAGCCGGACTCCTCCCGGTCGCCGCGCACGCCGCCACCGTCCCCAGCCCCGGCGACCCGGGCGACGCGCTCAGCCACCCGTACCGGCACGGCCTGGTGCAGACCCTGGGCTCCACCGTGCCGAACCTCGGCCTGAACAACCTGCAGTACGGCGGCGGAACCGGCGGTGTGGGCGTCACGACCGGCGCCCCCAAGGTCTACCTGGTGTTCTGGGGCTCCCAGTGGGGCACCCAGGGCAGCGATGCCAACGGCTACACCACGCTCAGCGGCGACCCGAGCAACACCGCCCCCGTGCTGCAGGGCTTCTTCAAGGGCCTGGGCACCAGTGGCGAGAGCTGGTCCGGCGTCATGACCCAGTACTGCGAGGGCGTCACCCAGGGCAGCACCACCTGCCCGGCAGGCTCCGCGCACGTGGGCTACCCGACAGGCGGGGCGCTGGCCGGCGTCTGGGCCGACACCTCCGCCGCTGCCCCGGCGCAGGCCACCGGCAACCAGATCGGCGCCGAGGCGGTCAAGGCCGCGGGCCACTTCGGCAACACCACCGCGGCGTCGAACCGCAACGTGCAGTACGTCGTGCTCTCGCCGACCGGCACCCACCCCGACGGCTACAACACGCCGACCAGCCAGTGGTGCGCCTGGCACGACTACACCGGTGACACCACGCTGTCCGGCGGTGCGGTGAGCTCGCCCTACGGCGCGCTGGCCTTCACCAACGAGCCGTACATCCCCGACATGGGCTCCAGCTGCGGCGCGAACTTCGTGAACTCCGGTGCCGGGGGCGCCAACGACGGCGTCACCATCGTCGAGGGCCACGAGTACGCCGAGACGGTCACCGACCAGTTCCCCGCCGGCGGCTGGACCGACCTGACCGGCCAGGAGAACGGCGACAAGTGCGCGTGGATCTCCTCCGGGCAGGGCGCCTCCGCCAACATCAGCACCAGCACCGGCAGCTACCCGGTGCAGTCGACGTGGTCCAACGACTTCAACAGCGGCCAGGGCGGCTGCGAGATCGGGCACGCCACCGTCAGCTGACCACCAGGCCTCCCGCCGGTATGCCGTGCCCCGCACCTCAGATGCGGGGCACGGCATACCCGTCTGGTCGTGTGTCGGCCCGCGAACTGGCCTGCGCGGCAACGGTTCTCAGATGAAGAGGAGCTGGGCACCCTCGGTCTTCTCGATGAAGTCGCTGGCGCTGATGATGCCCTCGACCTCCTCGTAGAGGTCCTGCATCGTCAGGTGGTTCATGTCGGCCGACATCCGGCACGCCCACAGATGGCCGCCCGAGGCGACGATCTGCTCGAGGAACTCCGGGATCTCGGGGACGTCGAGCTCGGCGATGGACTTCTTCAGCTTCGAGGTCGCCATCGCGGTCATGCCGGGCAGACCGCCGAGGCCCTGCGGGATGTGCGTGGCGGTGTTGCCGAGCATGGTGAACTTCAGGTCGCCCATGGTCTTCTTGTTGATCATCTCGAAGCCCCAGAACGTGAAGAACAGGTGCACCTCGACACCCTCGCCGAGGGCGGCGTTGGCCAGGATCAGGCCGGGGTAGGCCATGTCGAGGCTGCCCTTGGAGCAGATGATCGCCAGCTTGCGCCCGCTCGGGGTGGCTTCGCCGAAGTCGGGGACGATGGCGGGGGAGGTGTCGAGCGTGGTCATGAGGGGCTCCATCTCCGGGTGCTCACACGCACCCTTGCGGCTTGGGCAGCCCGGCGACGTAGGCCATCTTCTTCGCGGGCTTCTGGGGGAACAGCACGAACAGCTGCTTGACCGGGATGCCGCCGACGGCCGAGATCCGGCGCAGCGTGGCCGTCTCGCCACGCTCGGCGAAGTCCTTGCGCAGGAAGTGGATCGCCGCCCAGTGCTCGTCGGTCAGGGTGATGCCGATCTGGCCGGCGAGCACCGTCGCGAGGTCCTCGTCCCACTCGGCGGGGTCGGTCAGGAAGCCCTCGTCGTTGACGTGGACCTGGTGGCCGTCAAGCGTGGTCACGGGCATGGTGCACTCCTCACGGGGTCGGGACGGCGTCCCGGTCGGTGCTGGGGGCGGGCGGCTTCTTGCCGACCATGGACATGCGCGACGGCAGGGGGAGCGGGCGTCCCGGGAGCAGGACGTTCCAGTAGATCCAGCGGAACGCGAGCTTGCCGAGGTGGTTGCCCCGGGTCTCCTTGAGCAGCTCCAGCGGCCCGACCGCGGGCAGCGGGTAGGTGCCGGGCAGCGGCTCGGTGTCGTAGTTGAAGTCGATGAGCAGGCCCCTGCCGTCGCCGGACTCGACGAAGCAGTTGGCGTGGCCGTCGAAGGACCGTGTCATGGGCAGGCCTTCGACGAGGTCCACGAAGTTCTCGACGAACACCTCCACCGAGAAGTGCGCAACCGACCCGGCCTTGGAGGTGGGGATGTCGTTGGCGTCGCCGACGGCGAAGATCGTCTCGAACGCCTTGGACTGCAACGTGTGCCGGTTGACGGGGACGTAGTTCAGCTCGTCTCCCAGCCCCGAGCGGGCGATGAAGTCGGCGCCCATGTTCAGCGGCACGGTGACGAGCAGGTCGAAGGGGACCTCGCGCTCGTCGTAGGAGACCAGGAGCTTGTTCTCGGGGTCGATGTGCTCGACGAGGAAGTCCGGCTCGACCGTGATCTTGCGGTCCTCGAGCATCGAGCCGAGCTGCTGGGAGGCGATCGGCTTGGTGAACGCCCCCGGCAGCGGAGTGACGTAGACCAGCTCAACCCGGTCGCGCAGCCCCCGCTCCCGCAGCCACGCGTCGGCGAGGAAGGTGAACTCCAGCGGGGCGACGGGGCACTTGATCGGCATGTCGGTGACGTGCACGACCAGCCGGCCGTGGTCGAACCGCTGGAGCGCCGCGGCCAGGGCCGTCGCGCCGTCGAGGGTGTAGAAGTCGAAGATGCTGCGCCGCCACTCCTCGCCCAGCATCCCCGGTGTCTGGTCGGGCCGCGGGGACGTGCCGCTGGCGATGACCAGGTAGTCGTAGCCCAGCCGGCGACCGTCGGTCAGCGCCACGGTGCGCTCGTGCGGGTCGACCCGGTGGATCTCGCCGAGCACGAGGTCGACGCCGTCGGGCAGGAACCGGTGCCGCGAGCGGACCACCTGGTTGGGCTGGTACGTCCCGAACGGCAGGAACAGGTAGCCCGGCTGGTAGGTGTGCCGGTCGTCCCGGTCGACCACGGTGATCGCCCACTCCTCGGGCGCCAACCGGCGCCGCAGCTTGTTGACGATCATGGTCCCTGCGGTGCCACCGCCCAGGACCAGCAGCTGCTTGGTCACGACCTGCTCCTTGCGCTCGGGAAGGTGTCCCTCCACGAGCCACGCTAGGAAGGTGTGCCGTGACCGGTTAGCGCCGAAGGTCCCCGGTGAGCGGGGTCACAGGTCCCTGGTGCGGGCCAGCTCCGTCTCGACCACGTCGCGCAGGCGCGGCCAGTCCTCGTCGAAGCCGAGGTCGCGGCCGTTGTCCTCCAGCATGGAGCGGAACAGCGCGCCGCTGCTGATGAGCCCGGCATCCATGTGGCGGAAGACCTCGAGGGTGACCGTGCCGTAGAGGCGCGCCCAGGAGCGGATGAAGATCCAGCTCAGCCCCAGCGGCAGGTCGGGGAAGTCGCAGGGGAGGGTGCCGTCGCGTCGCTGGTCCTGCAGGGCGGTCAGCAGCGCGGGGTCGAGGTCGGCGTCGGTCGGCAGGGCGAAGCGGTAGCGGTCCCAGAGCCGGCGGTAGATGTCGGCGAAGAACGTCGCGAACTGCGCACCGCCGTCCTCGGTGGGGTGGGTGGGGGTCTTGACCTCCGTCGTCGCGGTGTTGGCGAAGACCAGCCCGAACTCCTCGGGGTTGGCCAGCGCCCAGGCGCGGAAGGCCACCGCGGCGGCGAGGATCTGCGCGCCGGGGTCGTCCTCGGGGTGGCGGTCGCGGGCCGTCGTCAAGGCCGCCACGACGTCCTCGAACACCGCGCGGGCGACGAGCAGCATGAGCTCCTGGTAGCTGTCGACGTAGCGGTAGAGCGCCGGCGCCGTCATGCCCATCTCGGCGGCAATTCCTCGCAGCGACAACGCTTCCGGCGTCCGGAGCAGGCGACGGGCGACCGTGACGATCTCGTCGTAGGTGGCCTGCCGCTGCCGCTCACGCCGGGTCAGCGGCACCGCGCCGGCGACCGCCGGGTCCGCGCTCATCGTCATCCCTGCCCTCCGTCTGGATGAGGTCAGCATAAACGGTTGACAGCGAAGTTAACAGCGTTCACAGTGAACGGCGTAAGCGTTCGTGACGATCAGTAGCGGAGTTCGACATGATGCAGACCTGGGGCGCCTTCGTCGCCCATCGAGCGCGAAGCGTCCTCATCGCCGGCCTGGCCCTGCTGGCGGCCGCGGCCGTCTACGGCACGGGGGTCTTCGGCCAGCTGAGCAACGGAGGCTTCGACGATCCCGCGAGCGAGTCGGCCAGGGCCCTCGCCGCCGAGCAGTCCACCTTCCGCAGCCACGACGTCGACGTGGTGGCGATCTACTCCAGCCCGACCCTGACGGTCACGGACCCGCGCTTCCAGCAGGCGGTCACCGCGGTCACCAACCGGCTGCCCCGGGACGCCGTCGCCGGCGTCACCAGCTGGTACCAGACCCCCTCCCCGGCCCTGGTCAGCCAGGACCGGCACGCGACGCGCGTCCTGATCACGTTGTCCGGCAAGGGTCAGGACGCGAAGTCCGCCAGCTACGACCTCGTGAAGCCCCACCTGCAGGCGCGTGGCCTGGCGACCAACGTGGGCGGCCAGTGGGCCGTCTACGGCGACGTCAACCACACCGTGTCCAAGGACATCGCGCGCGCCGAGAGCCTGTCGATGCCGATCGTGGTGCTGCTGTGCCTGGTCATCTTCGGCAGCGTCGTCGCCGCCCTGATGCCCGGCCTGGTCGGCGCGGTCGCCGTGTTCGGGGCCTTCGCCGTCATCCGGCTGATCACCACCGTCACCGACGTCTCCGTCTTCGCCATCAACGTCATCACGCTGATCGGCATGGGCCTGGCCATCGACTACGCGCTGTTCATCGTCAGCCGGTTCCGCGAGGAGCTCGCGGCGCAGCCGGGCACCGAGCGCGCCCACGTCAACGCCGCGGTCGTGCGCACCATGACCACCGCCGGGCGCACCGTGCTGTTCTCCGGCCTGACCGTCGCCGCCTCGCTGGCGTCGTTGCTGATCTTCCCACAGAACTTCCTGCGCTCCATGGGCTTCGGCGGCGTCGCCGCAGTGCTCGTCGCGATGGCCGCGGCCCTGACCGTGCTGCCCGCCCTGCTGGCGGTGCTCGGCCGCAGGATCGACGCCGGCCGTATGCCGTGGCGCCGCGGCGCGCGGGCGCGCCGCACCCTGGTCCTCGACCCCCAGGGGGCGTGGGCGAAGGTGGCGCACAGCGTCATGCGACGACCCGTCGCATACCTGGTGGTGATCACGGCGGCGCTGCTCGCGCTCGGCGCGCCGTTCCTGAAGGCGACGTGGGGCAGCGTGGACGAGCGGGTCCTGCCCACGACCGCCGCGAGCCGGGTGGCCGCCGACCTGCAGAACCGCGAGTTCGGCGGGGAGACCTCCAGCGCCAACATCGTCGTCCGTGGCGCGGGGCCGGTGCAGGTGCGGCGCTACAGCGCGGAGCTGGCCGCCGTGCCCGGTGTCACGGCGGTGCAGCCGCTGGACCGGACCGGTGCCGGGCAGGATGCGGCAACCCTGCTCCAGGTGACGTGGCGCGGCAACAGCCAGACCCCCGCGTCGCAGGACCTCGTCCGCGCCCTGCGGGCGGTCGACCCCGGTGCTGGTGCGAGCGCGCTGGTCGGCGGGTCCTCGGCACAGGCGGTCGACCTCATCGACTCCATCGGCGCGCACCTGCCGTGGATGGGCGTGTTCGTGGTCGCGGTGATGCTCGTGCTGCTGTTCCTCGCTTTCGGCTCGGTCGTCCTGCCGGTCAAGGCGGTCGTCATGAACGCCCTGTCGATCGTGGCGTCCTTCGGCGTGGTGACGTGGATCTTCCAGGACGGGCACCTGTCGGGGCCGCTGGGGTTCACCTCACCGGGCTACCTCGACGTGACGCAGCCGATCCTCATGCTGGGCATCCTGTTCGGCCTGTCGATGGACTACGAGGTCTTCCTGCTCTCGCGGATCCGGGAGGAGTGGGACCACAGCCACGACAACACGACGGCGGTGGCGACCGGGCTGCAACGCAGCGGCCGGATCATCACCAGCGCGGCGCTGCTGCTGGCCGTCGTCATCGGCGGGTTCGCCACCTCGGGCATCGTCTTCATGAAGATGATCGGGATCGGCATGCTCGTCGCCGTGCTGCTCGACGCGACCGTGGTGCGGGCCCTGCTCGTGCCGGCCACGATGCGGCTGCTCGGCAGCGCCAACTGGTGGGCGCCCGCGCCGATGCGGCGGTGGTGGGAGCGGCACGGCTACCGCGAGTCCGCGGCGGGCGGTTCCTCGGGTGAGTCCGAGGGTGAGCTCGCGGGAGAGGGCGCGCCGCTCGGGCCGCCGGCCGCCCTGTCCGGCACCCCCTGAGCGGTCACACTCGCGGCCGGGCGCCTCACGTCATCGACGGGAGGCGCCCGGCCAGGTGGGTGTAGATCCGGTAGCGGGTGTGGACGTCCAGGGGCCCGGGGCGGCGCACGATGGAGCGCATCTCGTGCAGCCCGACGACCGGGACGTTGTCCACGCTGAGCCGGCCCAGCAGGGGCAGGTTGCCGCCCGCGAAGCACAGCATCGGCCGAACCAGCACCGGACCCCGCCGCGCCGCGGCCTCGCCCAGGTCGAGGTCGGCCAGGGCGTCGTGCACCGTCAGGACCTGGCGCTGCATGGCGCCGACGAAGTCGGTCCGGTCCTGTCCGGCCACCAGCAGCTGCTCGACCAGAGGGGAGCGGGGTGAGGGCAGGCGCACCTCGACCGCGGCGTGGGTGTGGTTCTTCGCGTCGATGACGAACACGCCGCTGGGGGCGATCGCGATGTGGTCGATGTTGGTGCGCCGGCCGGGGATCCGCCGGTCGTGCAACGTGTAGACCCAGTCGGCGGCGAGACCGGTCAGCGCGTGCCCGACGCGCTGCTCCCCGCGGGCGCCGGCGGCCCAGGCCCGCGTCGACGGTGGCTCGGGGGTGACCGCGGCGAGCAGGCCGCCGAGGTGGGGGAGCCGCTCGCGCAGCCGCTCCCGGCGCTGGACCCGCAGCCGCTGGTACTCCCGCCAGGCCGAGGCCCCGGGACGCCCGGCGGGGGCGCCCGACCCCTCGGCTTCGACGGTCCCGCCGGCGTGCCTCTCCCGATCGCCGTGCCGCTTGGGCAGCAGGCAGTCCAGGCACACCAGCCGCAGGCGCACGTGGTCGAGCCCGGCCACGTCGCCCACGGCGACATGGGCACCGCAACCGCACCACCCGGCATACCGCACGGTGGTGAGGCTCAGGGGAGCCGTGCCGCTCAGAGCGAGCCAGTCCCGTCCGCGCATGGAGCACCTCCAGCACTGATCGTGACTGCTCCTTCACAGCCGGGGAACAGCTGTGGGACAAGTGCGCCTGAAGGACGGAGCGGGTCCTCGGGTGTTCGGTCAGCGGGCCTACGTCCGGTGCCGGAGGCGGGCCTCGGCCACTCTGGCGGGCTGCTGTCGGCCCGCTACCGGTGGTGGCCGAAGTAGCCGGCGAGCCGGTCGTAGAGCGGGGCGTCCGGGGGGAGGCTGACCTCGGGGCCGAACGCCTTGCCCTCCTCCTCGGTGCCGCGGAACTGGGGCTGGAGGGCCTGCTGTGCCCACGCCAGGGAGGCCTGACCCACCTCCTCGTCGAGATGTGTCGACTGGCCGGTCGCGACCGCCAGATCCCAGGCGTGACAAGCGAACTCGGCGGTCTGCTGGTCCACCGAGAAGTGCTTCGGCAGCTGCCCGCCGTCCGGGATCGCGTCGAGGTCGCCGGCAGCGCGCCACGCCTCGAGCAGGCGCTTCTCGCCGGCGCGGAACGCGTCGACCCAGTCGCCGTCGACGGCAGCGCGCGGCTCCTGCCAGTCGGGGTCGCCGCCCTCGGCGCGGACGGTGAACTGGCGCAGGTCGTGCACCAGGTGCGCGACGAGCTCGCTGACGTCCCAGGAACGGCACGGGGTCGGCAGGTGGGCCTGCTCCTCCCGGACGCCGGCGAGGACCGCTCCGGCCTGGTCGAGGGCGCGGGCGAGCAGGGACAGCGGGTCGGTGGGCAGGCTCATGGCGCTCCAGGTGCTCCAGCTGCGGGTATGCCGTGCGGTTGCCCTGCGATTCTTGCGCCGCCGTCGCGGCGGCGCACGCCGTTACCCGCGGTGGTTGTCGTTGCCTGCTTCGGCTGTCGCCGCCTGTGGATGGCCGTCACGGCCTCCCGCGCGAACTCGGCACGATGGCGGCCATGGGGGAGACGAGGATCGCGGTCTCGGCCGAGGAGCTGGCGTCGCTGGCGGCGCAGGTGCGGAGGGCGGCCGACGAGATCGGGGAGCTGAAGGACCGACAGGGGACGCTCCACGGTCGGGCGCAGGACGGGGGAGATGCCGTGTTCGCCTCGGCCGTGGGGGACTTCGCGGACCGGTGGATGTGGGGCATCGAGGTCATCGGCAGTGACGTCGACATCCTCGCCGACGCCCTGCTGAAGGCGGCCGCGGTCTACACCCAGGTCGAGGGTGACGTGAGCCAGTCCTTCCTCTCGGGGCTCAGGGGCCGGCGGTGACGCGGTACGAGGCAGCCCGCCTCGACGAGGCCTCGGTGGCCGTCGATGTCCGAGCCCTGGTGCCGGGGGAGCCCGAGCGCGTGGTGGCCCTGGCCGACCAGCTCGGCGCCATCGCGACAGGTCTGGGTGCCGGGGCGGAGGCGCTGTCGCTGGTCGGCGTGGACCAGTGGCAGGGTCCTGCGGCGACGGCGTTCCTCGGCGCGCTGGGCCTGGCGCCGGAGCCGCTGCGCTCCGGGAGCCAGGCGTTCGGGGCGGCGGCCGGGGTGGTCCTCGGTCACGCGGAGGTGCTGATGCTCGCGCAGACCACCGCCCGGGCGGCGGTCGCGGTCGCCGAGGAGGGGCGTGCGGCGACGGCGGCCTGGTCCTCACGCTCGCTGGAGCGGGAGGAGGTGGCCACGAGGGCGGCCTCCGGCGACGCCGGGGCGGTGGTGCAGCTGGCGTCGATGCCGCCGCTCGGTGCCGACCCGGGGGAGCCGGCGCGGCAGCGCAGCGAGCGGATGCTGGCCGAGGCGCGCCAGATGGTCGCGGACTCCGGTCGCCAGGTGGCGGCGGTGCTCGCGCGAGCCGCCTCGTCGGCGCCGAAGGAGCCCAACCTCGTCGTGCGGGCCCTGATCCATCGCGTGCAGCAGCAGCGCCAGGTCGCCTTCGGCGCCGAAGAGGTGTTCATCGACCAGGTCGTGCTCGCCCTGCGCACCTCCACGATGCGGGCCGTGGTGAACCCGCGCGGCTGGATGAGCGACACCGGGAAGCTTGCCCAAAACGCAGCGAGCTCGGCCCTGAAACCACCGCCGGCGCTGCTGCTCTCGACGGTGCTCGACCTGGGGACCTGGTCGAGGAACCCGGCGCGGGCGTTCGGTCATCTCGGCGGCAACGTCCTGACCGGCATGGTTTCCGGTGGCAGCTCGACCGCGGTGGAGGAGAGCTTCGTCTCCTCGGCACGGCCCGCCGCGCAGTTCGCGAAACGCGCCAACCCGCCGATCGACCTCCGCCGGGCTGGGATCCGCGGGAGCAGTTGCGGCGGGTGACGCCCTGACTTCCAGGGCAGTGCCAGAACCCCGGTCCGAGGGGGTGGGCTCGTGAAGACCCTGGCCCACGTACAGGGCGTGACCGTGTGGCTGGACCGCGCCATGATCGAGGGATGGACCTTCCTCAGATCTGGGCCCGTCTCCGCCCCGAGACCCGGCAATGGCTGAGCGACCACAACGGGGAGCCACTGCCTGACGCCGTCGTCACTGAGCTCCTGTCCGTCACCCAGGGGGAACGCGACGCTTCGTGGTGGGCGGGCGAGTCACGGGACGGCGAGACCCAGCTCACCGACGCGGCGGTCGACTGGATCGAGGAGACGGCCAACCAGGAAGGACCAGGGGGCGAGGGCGGGTAGATCAGGTGGCCGAACTCGGCGGAACGGCGACCGGGCCGCACGCTCCCCGCAGGTCTCGACCTCAGGCGGCAGGTCAGCCGCGGAGGCTGCGGGACTGCATCGGCTTGGGGGCCGGAGGGATCCGCACGTCGATGCGGCGCGGCGCCGAGGCGCGGCCCTCCTGCACCAGGGCGGCAACGCGCTCGCCGGGGCGGCGGGTGCTCTGGTCCTCGATCACGGCCTGGAGCAACCGGCGCAGGACGTCCACCTGACGGCACTGCACCACGAGGTGCACGAGGTTGCGGCGGGTGTTGTCGCGCTGCTGGGCCGGACCGACCCCGGCCTCGCCGTCGGCGTCCTCGTTGACCACGAGGTTGCGCAGCTCCTCGGCGAGGGGAGCGCGGCAGTCCAGGTCCATCTGCCACCCGGTGGAGCCCTCGCGCCGACCCCGCAGGATCGGGCGGCCCTCACTCGGGACCAGCGTCAGCGAGGTGGGTCGCTCCGTCTCCAGCGCCGCGATGAGGCGGTCCAGGCCGGGCACGTCACCCCCTGCGGCGTGCGCTGCCGAGCCGTGCAGTGAATCGATGTCCCCCATGACCTGACCTTCCATGCGTCGATCCTGTCGGTGCCGGGACGACCTGTCCGAGATTTCCGACAAGAACCACCACAAGTGACTAGTCATCGCAGGACGGGACGATCGGGCGACCGCGGGACAAGCGGGTCTCAGCCGAGGAACCGGCGCACTCCGGACAGCTCCCGGGCGAAGGCCGGGGTCGAGGTGGCGATCGTCTGCACGGGCAGCCCGGTGCGCGGCGCCTGCACCATCAGGCCTCCGCCGGCGTAGATCGACACGTGGTGCACCCGCCCGGCCGTCGCGTAGAACATCAGGTCACCGACCCGCGGTGCGGTGCGCGAGACCCACGAGCCCTTCACCGCCTGGGCGTCGGCGTCGCGGGGGATCGTCACCCCGTGCACCCGGTAGTCCAGCGACGTCAGCCCGGAGCAGTCGAAACCGAACCCGGAGCGGCCGGCCCACAGGTAGGGCAGCCCGGTGAACATCTGGGCCGCCCGCACCACGTCGGTTCCTGTGCGGGGCAGCGCCGACACCGCGGGAGCCGCCACGACCACCCGCGTGACGTAGACCCGCATCACCCGGCCAGTCGGCGTGGCCACCCGGACCCAGTTGCCGGAGGCGCCGACGCGCGACAGCCGCGTGCCGAAGCTGATCTCGGTCACCGCCCGGGCCGCAGCGTCATCCGTGCGCAGCCAGGTCGTCCGGGCCGTCACCGTCGCCACCAGCGTGGACGCCGTGGGCACCCGGGCGGTGAGCTGGGCCAGCGGCACCCACCCCGGGTAGCCCCGCGAGTCCAGCGGCGTCGGCTGGTCCGGCACGACCACCTTGGCCCAGGAGCCACTCAGGGCCGTCACCACCACGCGATCGCCGAGCAGCGCCTGCGTGTCCGCGCGGCCGACCAGACCGAGCCGGTCGCTCGTCGTCATCCCGGCCAGCCAGGTCCGGATGCCGGCCGGGTTGGCCAAGGCCGGCCGGTCCACGGCGCGCGGCGAGGCGGGGGAGTGCCACAAGGTCGCGACCGACACGGCCACCCACGCCGAGTGCCCCACCGTGGGCGCCGGCACCGCGCCCGGCACCGCAGCCGTTGCCGTCGTCGAGCCGGTCGACACCCCGGTCGTCGGGCTGGCCGAGGAGGGCGGGGCGCCGACGCCACACGCGGTGACCAGCGCGGCATACACCGCGACCACCGCCACCGTCATCCGCCGCACGCGACCAGCGTGCGGCCCGCGCGCCGCGCCCGCCCGAGTCATCGGTCCCCCTTCAGGCCCTCTGGGGCCTAGCCTGAGCGCCATGGCAGCACGGTGGGAGGGTGTCGGCAACCGTCTTGACCAGGTCCGGGACGTGCAGTGGTCGATCCGGGTGCTCGACGCGCGCACCCGCGACGAGCTGTATGCCGTGTCCCCCGACTCCCAGCTGCCCACTGCCAGCGTGGGCAAGCTGCTCCTGCTCCTCGCGGTCGCCTGCCGGATCGAGGACGGCGACTGGACGCCGGGGGTGCCGTTGCTGCGCACCCCCGAGGACGCCGTCGCCGACTCCGGCCTGTGGCAGCACCTGACCGCCGACGAGCTCTCGGTGCACGACCTGGCCACGCTCGTGGGCACGGTCAGCGACAACTACGCCACCAACGTCCTCCTGCGCGCCGTCGGCCTCGACGCGGTCGACGACGTCTCGGAGGCGTTGGGGCTGAAGGCAACCCGGCTGCACGACCGGGTCCGTGACACCCGCGCGCCTCAGGACCCGCCCACCCTGTCCGAGGGCAGCGCCACCGAGCTGACGGCGCTGATGGCCGACCTGCACGGCGGCACCGCCGTCAGCGACGCGGTCTGCGCCCGTGTCCTCGGCTGGCTCGCTGCCGGCGCCGACCTGTCGATGGTCGCCGCGCCGCTGCACCTCGACCCGCTGGCCCACGCCGACGGCGACCGCGGCGTCCGGCTGTGGCACAAGACCGGCACCGACAACGGCATCCGCGCCGACGTCGGGATGGTGCAGACGCAACGCTGCGCCCTGACCTACGCCGTCCTCGCCCACTGGGACCCGCTCGGCCCGGACCGGCGTGACGACGCGCTCGCCGTCATGCACTCGGTGGGGTCGGCGCTGCGCGAGGAGCTCGGCGAGGACCTGGGATGAGCCGCGACAGGGGAGAGGCAGCCATGCCCGAGAGCACCGAGGCGACCGGCAGGGCGCGCGAGATGGCCGACGAGCAGGTGCTCGAGGCGCTGCGTCGCGCCGCGGCCGACGTCGGGACGCCGATCTCCGCCGAGCGCTACGAGCACGTCTGGCGCGACTACGACGGCGTCTCCAGCGCCCGGCTCGTGCAGCGGTTCGGCTCCTGGAACGCCGCGTGCGCCGCGGCGGGCCTGCCCACGAACCCCGGCCGCACGGCATACCGCCGCTCGTGGACGGCCGAGCAGCTGGTGGCTGCGGTCGCGGACTACCTGCGCACCGAGGGGGCCAGCGGCAGCTACGCCGGGTATGACGAGTGGTCCCGGGCGGTGCCCGGGGCCCCGAGCGCGAACACCGTGCGCAACAACCTCAAGGGCTGGGCCAACGCCAAGGCGGGCGCGCAGGCGCTCATCGAGCGGGACGGCGGCTGACCCGGCGGCGGCGCTCGGCCTGCTCGCGCTCCCACTGCTCGCGGCGGTGCCGTCGCTCATCCAGGTCCAGCTCGCGCAGCACGCGCTCGACCGCCGCGAGCAGCGAGCCCCGCAGCAGCCACAGGGTCGGGTCCTGCCGGGCGTCGACGAGCAGCAGCTCGGTCAGGAAGGCGCGCGTCTCCCGCAGGCTCTCCAGCGCCTCGGCCAGGGCCGTGTCGGTGCCCGGCTGGGTGGGGTCGGCCTCGGCGCGCACCAGGGCCCCGAACGCCCGCAGCGACCCGGCCAGGTCGTGCAGCAGCCCACCGAACGCGGCCGCCAGCTCGGGCTGGTAGCCCGCCAGCCCGTCGGCGCCGTGACCATCGGCCTCGCCCTCAGCCGCCAGGCCCTCCCCATCGCCGAGCCCGTCGGCGATCGAGCGGAACAGCGCCCGCAGCGACACCACGCTGTGCTCGAGCGCGTCCAGGCCACTGCGCAGGATCGGGGTCGTGTCCGCCGTCCGCACCGCACGCGGGTTGAGCCGCCGGCTCTCGGCGAGCTCGTGGATGGCCCGGTCGGCGGCGTCGACCCGGTGCGAGAGCGCCCGGAAGTCGGCCAGCCAGCCGTAGGCCTGCTCGCGCGAGGCGCCCTGCGGCAGCTCGTCACCGACCCGGTCCAGCACCGTGGCGGCGTCGGTGGCGACCTGCTCGACCGCGGCCCCGGCCGACCCGGTGCGCACGGGCTGCGGCAGCAGCACGTTGACCAGGATCCCCACGCCGGCGCCGACGAGGGTCTCGCCGATCCGGTACGAGGCGGCCATGTCGGCGGTCGAGCTCACCCCCAGGATGAGCATCGCGCTGATCGGCGCCTCGAGCAGGTGCTCCTCGAGCCGCACCAGGTGGCCGACGATGAGCGCCAGGGCGATGACGATGCCCAGGCTCCACCACGTCAGACCCATGACGTTGGTCAGGACCACCGAGATCAGGACGCCGCTGACCACGCTGGCCAGCCGGCGGAACCCGGCGTTGAGCGTGGAGTACAACGTCGCCTGCACCACCAGCAGCGCCGTGAGCGGCCCGGTCAGCGGCGGGGTCGGCTCGTGCAGGACCGCGACCGCCACGACGTAGGCGAGCACGGCCGCGAAGGTCAGCCGCGCCGTCCGGGTCAGGATCGCGCGGCCGTTGCGGTGCCACACCTCGCGCGCGCTGCGCAGCACCGACCGCACGGCGGCGAGCGTGCTGGGGGCGTAGTTCGTCCCGTGCCGGGGCAGCGTCACAGGATGAAGGATGACGGGTGCCCGGTCGGCTGTCAGCCACGGGTGGGTCCGCGCACACCGGTATGCCGTGTGGCCGGGTGGCCACACGGCATACGAGAAGGTGTGTGGTGGCGGGGTGCCCGCCGGGGCGGGCACCCCCGGGATCAGCTGGTGATCTTGACGATCGAGCCGTGCCCGGTCGGGTTGCCCATCGAGTCCGTCGGGGCGAGCGTGCCGGCCCAGACGGCGCCCTGGGCGAACTCGAGCGACAGCGCGCCGGTCAGGGTCACCCAGGTGTGCGGCTTGCCGTCCCGGATCGTGGAGATCCTGTTGCCGAACAGCTCGGCCACGTAGATCTTGCCGTGGTCGTCGACGGTCAGGTTCGTCGCGCCGGCGAAGCCGGTGGCCACGCGGGTGGACGCTCCGGTCCACGGGTTGACCTTGTAGACGCTGCCGCGGGCGCCCAAGCTCGGGTCCTCCGGGCCGCCGGGCAGGGTGGTCACCCAGAGCCATCCGCCCCAGGAGATGACGTCGGTCGGCACCGGCTCGAACTTGTAGGTGTTGCCCGCGACGCACGAGGGCAGGTGCTGGCTGGCGGCGATCGCCGTGGTGATCTTCAGCGGCTGCGGAGGCAGGACCGCCAGCGTGGAGATGCGACCGTTCTCGCTGACCTTGAGCAGGTCGTTGCCGCCGGCGTCGGCGACGATCCAGCCGTCACCCCACCGGAGCACCGAGTACGGGTGGGAGTCGACCTGGCCCTTGTACGACGCCGGCGGGGCGCCCTGCGAGGCCATCGCGGCGAACGCGTCCTTGACGCACTGGCTGGGGTTGTCGATCCCGTAGGACTGCTTGCCGTCGGGGTTGTGCGCCTTCTCCCAGGCCGACAGGTCGACCGTGCGCACGACGGTGGTCCCCTTGAGGATCTTCAGCGCCGACGTGCCCTTGGCGTGGTCGGTCCAGGTGTAGGCCCAGAGCCGGCCGCCGCCGGTGACGTCCAGGCCCGCGACGTCGCCGCCGGCGCTCGGTGACGGGCCAGTGGCGAGCGTGGTCAGGCTGGAGCCGTTGACCTGCGAGACCTTGGACGTCCCGCCGTCGGCGACGAACAGCTTGCCCCCGCTGAAGGAGAGCTGGAACGGCGCGATCACGCTGGTGTTGACGGTGGTCACGTGGGGGGTGGACCCGCCGTCGGCGCGGGCGGTGGGGGCGACGGCCAGGGAGGCCGCGGCCACCGTGACGGCTGCCACGAGGCAGCTTCGGCTCAGCTTCATCAGTCCTCCCGGGGTCCTCTGGCGGTCGGCGCCGTCCGGCGCCCGCCTGCGGCCGACGCTATGAGTCGGCTGTGAGGGCCACCTCCCTCAGGTGTCCTAAGACCGTGCGCCGGGGGACGTAGGACCATGGCGGCGCCCGGGGGTCGGGCGCACCGTGGAGGTGGCCCCCGAGTGCGGGGGTCGACAGGGGAGAGGTGGTCACGGTGCGAGGGCCGCGTCGGACGGGCATGGTGGCGCTGGTCGCCACCGCCGTCGTGCTGGGTGGGGCGGCCTGCGGTGGGGCCGCCGGGACCGGCGCGGCGACGACGAGCGTGACTCCGACCTCCCCATCGGTCTCGACGACCTCGCCGGGCGGCTCGAGCACCGCGCGGACCTCCCCTCCTGCGACGACGTCCCGACCCACCACTCCCGCGCCGCGCCCGACGACCGCTCCGCGTCCGGGCACCACGACGTCCGCGCCGCGGCCGGGCACGCCGCGCCCCACGGCGCCGCGACCGACCACGCCGCACCCCACCATCCCGCCGCGACCGACGACCCCGTCGGGGCTGCCGGCCCACCTGTCCGGCACGGTCGTGTCCCGCATCCCCACCTCGAGCAAGGTCGTCGCGCTGACCTTCGACGCCGGCGCGAACGGTGACGGCGTGCCCTCGATCCTGGCCACCCTCCGGGCCCAGGGCGTGCCGGCCAGCTTCTACCTCACCGGGGACTTCGTCCGCGCCTACCCCACGCTGGCACGGCAGGTCGCGGCCTACGGGCGCATCGGCAACCACACCGACAACCACCTGCACATGACCACCCTCGCCGACACGGCCGTGCGCACCGAGGTGTCCGCCGGGTACTCCGCGATCGTGGCGACGACGGGTCGCAGCCCCAAGCCGCTGTTCCGCTTCCCGTTCGGGGAGTACACGTCGCACACGCTCTCCCTGGTCAACTCGATGGGCTACGTCGCGGTCGGCTGGACCGTCGACAGCCTCGGCTGGAAGGGCACCTCCGGCGGCCAGACCGCCGACGCGGTGGTCGCCCGGGTCGTCGCGGCGCGCACCCCCGGCGAGATCGTGCTCATGCACGTCGGGTCCAACCCGCAGGACCACACGACCCTCGACGCCGCTGCCCTGCCCCGGGTGATCAGCCAGCTGCGCGCCTACGGCTACTCCTTCGTCACCCTGTCGGCGCTCGGCGTCTGAGCCTGGCCGCCGTCCCGGGTGGGCGGCGCGTCCGCGATGAGAGACGGCCGTTCCGGTGCGTGAGCGGCCGTCCTAAGGTCGATCCAGGTCATGAGTGCCAGCGCCAAGCCCCGGCTCGCTGGCCGGCAACCCTCCACCGCGGTGGGGTGCCCCGGGTGAGGACCAGGCGACGTGCCACCCCGGCACGCCGCAAGCGCGGGAGCACCTCCCTTCGGTATCCCGCACCTCGCGTGAGGTGCGCTCCGCACCTTTCGCGACCACTCGTCATACGTGAGAAGTGTTGAGAGGCAAGGGAAACCGATGACTGACACCACCCCGAACTGGTCCTTCGAGACGCGGCAGGTCCACGCCGGCCAGGTGCCCGACCCCGCGACCGGCGCCCGCGCGCTGCCGATCTACCAGACGACCTCCTACGTGTTCCGCGACACCGAGCACGCGGCGAACCTGTTCGCGCTCAAGGAGTTCGGCAACATCTACACCCGGATCATGAACCCGACCCAGGACGCGGTCGAGCAGCGGATCGCCTCGCTCGAGGGTGGCGTGGGGGCGCTGCTGGTCTCCTCCGGCCAGGCCGCCGAGACCATCGCGATCCTCAACATCGCCGAGGCCGGGGACCACGTCGTGGCCAGCCCGTCGCTCTACGGCGGCACCTTCAACCTGCTCAAGCACACGCTGCCCAAGTTCGGCATCGAGGTGTCGTTCGTCGCCGACGCCAACGACCTCGAGTCGTGGAAGGCCGCCGTCCGACCCAACACCAAGCTCTTCTTCGGGGAGACGATCTCCAACCCCAAGTCCGAGGTCCTCGACATCGAGGGCGTCGCGCGGGTGGCGCACGAGCACGGCGTGCCGCTGGTCGTGGACAACACGATCGCCACGCCCTACCTGATCCGGCCGCTGGAGTGGGGCGCCGACGTGGTCGTGCACTCCGCGACGAAGTACCTCGGCGGCCACGGCACCGCGATCGCCGGGGTGATCGTCGACGGCGGCACGTTCGACTTCGGCCGCGACCCGGAGAAGTTCCCCAACTACAACACCCCGGAGGAGAGCTACCACGGCCTCGTCTTCGCGCGGGACCTCGGCGTCGGCAGCCCGCTGGGCGCCAACCTGGCCTTCATCCTCAAGGCGCGGGTGCAGCTGCTGCGCGACCTGGGCTCGGCGATCTCGCCGTTCAACGCCTTCCTCGTCGCCCAGGGCGTGGAGACCCTGAGCCTTCGGCTGGACCGGCACCTGGAGAACACCCACAAGGTGGCGGCCTTCCTGCAGTCCAAGGACCAGGTCGAGCGCGTCGTGTGGGCCTCGCTGCCCGAGCACGAGAGCTACGCCAAGGCGCAGAAGTACAGCCCCAAGGGAGCCGGGGCGGTGCTGGCGTTCGAGGTCCGCGGCGGCGTCGACGCGGGCCGGCGGTTCGTCGAGGCCCTGACGCTGCACAGCCACGTCGCCAACATCGGCGACGTGCGCTCGCTGGCGATCCACCCCGCCTCGACCACGCACTCCCAGGGGCCGGACGAGGACCGCCTCGCCGCCGGGGTGACGGCAGGCCTGGTCCGCCTGGCCGTCGGCATCGAGCACATCGACGACATCCTCGCCGACCTCGAGCAGGGGTTCACCGCCGCCAAGGGCGACTGACCCAGCCGCGTTTGCGCCCGGTGTGGTCGCCGGGAGTGCCCTCAAGGGGCTTCCGTGCGATCACATCGGGCGCAATGCACTGTCAGATCGACTGACAAAAGTTGACATCTGTCAGTTGTCAGGCGCACAGTGGAGCCGTCACCAACGGAAGGCTCTCCACCATGCGCACCCGCACCCTCGGCTCCACCGGCCCCGTCGTCTCGGCCCTCGGCCTCGGCTGCATGGGCATGTCCGACCTCTACGGCCCCGCCGACGACGCCGAGAGCATCGCGACGATCCACGCCGCGCTCGACGCCGGCGTCACCCTGCTCGACACCGGTGACTTCTACGGCGCCGGCCACAACGAGATGCTCATCCGCGAGGCGCTGCGAGGCCGCGACCGCGACGGCGTCCAGGTCAGCGTCAAGTTCGGCGCCCTGCGTGGCCCCGGCGGCAGCTGGCTCGGCGTCGACGGCCGCCCCGCTGCCGTCAAGAGCTCCCTCGCCTACACGCTGAAGCGGCTGGGCACCGACCACGTCGACGTCTACCGCCTCGCCCGCCTCGACCCCGCCGTGCCGATCGAGGAGACCGTCGGCGCGATCGCCGAGATGGTCCAGGCCGGCCACGTCCGCCACATCGGCCTGTCCGAGGTCGGAGCCGGGACGATCCGCCGGGCCCACGCCGTCCACCCGATCGCCGACCTGCAGATCGAGTACTCCTTGGTCTCCCGCGGCATCGAGCAGGAGATCCTGCCCACCACGCGCGAGCTCGGCATCGGCATCACCGCCTACGGCGTGCTCTCCCGCGGCCTGCTCAGCGGCCACTGGACGCCGGAGCGCGAGACCCCGGTCACCGACTTCCGCGCCCACAGCCCGCGCTTCCAGGGCGAGAACCTCCAGCAGAACCTGCGGCTGGTCGAGGCCCTTCGTGGAGTGGCCGAGGCCCAGGGGGCGACGGTGGCCCAGGCCGCGATCGCCTGGGTGCTCTCCCGCGGCGAGGACATCGTGCCGTTGGTCGGCGCCCGTCGCCGGAACCGCCTGGCCGAGGCCCTGGGCTCCGTCGACCTGGAGCTGTCGGCGGGGGACCTCGCGGCGATCGAGGCGGCCGTCCCCGCTGATGCCGTCGCCGGGACCCGTTACGCCGCCGAGCAGATGGCGTTCCTGGACAGCGAGCGCCGGACCGTGGACGCCTGATGGTCGAGTCGGCCCTCACGGCCGAGCAGATCCTCGTGGCGGCGGAGGACGTCCTCCGCCGCTACGGGCCTGCCAAGGCCACCGTCGTCGACGTCGCGCGCGAGCTCGGCGTCAGCCACGGCAGCGTCTACCGCCACTTCCCGAGCAAGGCGGCGCTGCGTGACGCGGTCGCCGAGCACTGGCTGGCCCGCATGTCCGACCCGCTGGAGAAGGTGGTCGCCTCCAACACCCCTGCGCCGCAACGGATCCGGCGGTGGGTCAAGCAGCTCAGCACCGCCAAGCGCACCATGGCGCTGGAGGACCCCCAGCTGTTCGCGACCTACCACGAGATCGCCAGCGGCTCCCGCGACGTGGTCCGCGCCCACGAGGCGACGCTGGTCGACCAGCTCACCCGGATCGTCGCCGACGGTATGGCGCGCGGCGAGCTCGCGAGCGACCTCACCGCCGCACAGGCCGGTCAGGCGGCCTTCTACGCGTTCATCTGGTTCTGCCACCCGGCGCACGCCAACGAGTGGGGCGACGGCGGGGTCGACAAGGCCCTCGACCGGGTCTGCACCCTCGTCCTGGACGGGCTGCGCGCCGGCTGACCCGATCGGCCTTGCGCTGTCACGCCGAAGACGTGACCACACCCGGGTGTGGTCACGTCTTCGGCTAGTCCCGGCGGGAAGCCGGGGCCCGGCCCTATCGTGACCGCATGACCCAGACGCCGGCCCGCCATGCCGGGCGCCCGCGGTCGGTCGAGAAGGAGGCCGCGATCCTGGAGGCGGCCGTGGCGACGCTGGCCTCGCACGGCTTCACCCGGATGACGCTGCAGCAGGTCGCCGACCTCGCGGGGGTCAGCAAGTCCACGATCCACCTGCGGTGGAAGACCAAGGCCGACCTCGTCACCGCGGCCCTCGCGTCGATGCGGATGACCTGGGTCGAGGCCGGGACCGGCGAGACCCGCGCCGACCTCGTGGCGATCCTGGAGGACTTCGCCACCACCATCGGCGCGGTCAACGGGATGGCGCTCATCGGCACCTGCCTGGCCGAGGAGTCGCACACCCCCGAGCTGCTGGGGCTGCTGCGCGAGCGGACGGTGCTGCCGCGTCGGGCGCTGCTGCGTGAGGTGCTCGAGGCCGGCGTCGCCACGGGCGAGCTGCGGCCCGGGGCCGACCTCGACGCAGCCGTGTCCGCGCTGCTCGGCACCTACTACGCCGACCACCTCGCCGGCCAGGGCGGCCGGCACGGCTGGGCAACCCGCGCGGTGGACCTCGTCCTCGACGGCCTCAGGCGGGACTGATCCCGGTCAGCTCGGCGCTGACCTGCCACAGCCGGCGCGCTGCCTGCTCGTCGTAGGACGCGGGACTCGACCTGCGGGCCTTCCTCTTCGCGAAGTACTTCCCGCTCACCCCCTCGACCTCCGGGGCGGACGCGAGGAAGACCGAGGTCTCGGCGCCGCGCTCCGGGCTGAGCATGAACGGCCGGGCCAGGGGCAGCCCGATGCGATACAGCCCCGAGGCGTCCTCCTGCCCGAACTGCGTGCGCACCACGCCGGGGTGCAGCGCGTTCGCCGTGACCCCGGCACCCTCGAGCCGGCGGGCCAGCTCGTAGGTGAAGAGCACGTTGGCCAGCTTGGACTGGTTGTAGGCGCGCTGGCCGCTGTAGCCGTGCTCACCCTGAAGGTCCGCGAAGTTGATCCGGCCCATGGCCTGCGCGCCCGAGCTGACCGTGACCACCCGAGCGGGGGCGCTCGCCCTCAGCAGGGGCAGCAGCAGGTGGGTCAGCAGGAACGGCGCGAGGTGGTTGAGTGCGAACGTCCGCTCCAGCCCGTCGGCCGTCACGTGGCGGGTCGCCCAGAAGCCGCCGACGTTGTTGACCAGCACGTCGAGCCGGTCGTGGCCCGCGGTGAACTCCGCTGCCACGCGGCGCACCTCGGCCTGCGAGGACAGGTCGGCGACCATCCCCTCGATACGGTCGTTGCCACTGTCGCGGCGCAGCGCCGCGACGACGCGCGCGGTCTTGTCGGCGTCGCGGCCGACGACCGTCACGGCGGCGCCGGCCGTGGCGAGGGCCTGCGCCGTCGCCCGGCCGATGCCGTCGGTGCCGCCGGTCACGAGGACGGTCCGGCCGCTCAGGGAGGTGGTCACGGGTTCGGGCTCCTTGCAGGTGGTGGAGCGGGGTCAGGCCGCGCGGGCGCGGTCGATGGTGAGCAGCGCGCGATACCGCAGGGCCTGTCGGTCCAGCTCATCGTCGGACATCGTGCGAACGCCGTGGAGGACCATCGGCTCGGCCATCGGCATGCCGCACAGCCAGGCGGTGGCGTCCAGCGGGCGCATCAGCTGCTCCATGGTGAAGCGGTTGTAGCCGCCCTCGACGTACGCCTGCTCGGGGCCGCCGGTGGAGGTGACGACCTGGAGGGTCTTGCCGCGCAGCTTGGTGCCGTCGGTCCCGTACGCGAAGCCCCAGGTCAGCACCTGGTCCATCCAGGACTTGAGGATCCCCGGCACGGAGTACCAGTGCCACGGGAACTGCCAGACGATGACGTCGTGCTCGAGGAGCAGCTCCTGCTCGCGGGCGACGTCGATGCGCCCGTCGGGGTAAGCGGCGGCGAGGTCGTGGATCGTGACGTCCTCGAGGTCGCGGACCGCGTCGGCCAGGCGGGCGTTGACGCGCGAGCCGGCCAGGTCGGGGTGGGCGAGCAGGACGAGGGTGCGAGGGGAGGTCATGGCGGGCCTTCCGGGATCGGGCGCGGGGTAGACAGGTCTGTCCGTTTTGAGGTCGCCCACGATAACCGCACCGATCAGTTCGGTATTCCGGGTGGTCGGGTCGCGTGAGCGCCGCCACGTCTCGCGCGGTGAGGGGCACCCCGTGCGGTCCCGGACAATGGAGGGCGTCATGACTGCGCCCACCGAGCTCGCCCCGCCGTCCGCCGACGGCCCCGTCACCGTCTCCATCACCCGCCGTGTCGCGGGTGAGGACACCACCCAGATGATCGCGTGGGTCCGCGCCGGGACCGCGATGGCCGAGCTGTTCCCCGGGTTCCTCGGCGCTGGCTGGGTCCGGCCCGGCGACGGGTCGGAGGAGTGGCACATGCTCTACCGGTTCGCCGACCACGAGAGCCTGCGCGCGTGGGAGTCCTCGACCGAGCGGCAGTGGTGGCTGCGGTCGGGGGAGGGCCTGGTCGAGCACACGCGCGCCGAGCGCCGCACCGGTATCGAGGGCTGGTTCGAGGAGCCGGAGTCCACGAGCGTGGAGACCCTGGCCGCGCCGAAGGCCCCGCCGCGGTGGAAGCAGGCGCTGCTGATCTGGATGGCGTTCTTCCCCGTCAACCTGCTCGCCACCCTCACCCTCGGGTCGCTCATCGTCGGCTGGCCGGTGGTGCTGCGCGTGCTGTGCATGACCGTGGTCCTCACTCCGATCATGACCTACCTCGTCCTGCCGGCCCTGACCAAGCGGCTCGAGGGCTGGCTGCACCGTTGAGTGGAGGGTTCTCGGGGTCCTGACCCTGACAACCCTCCACGCTGGCTGGTCCAGGCGCGCGGCCGGGCGGAACTCGGTCGAGGCCGGCGTGACCGGCCACCTATCCTGAGACCCATGTCCGCCGAGCCCGCCCGTGAGCCCCGGCGTGCCCGGAACCGTCCGCGGCCTTCGGGCCAACGCTCCTCGGGCTCGCGCCGCCCGCAGCAGGACCGGCTGACCGCGGAGCAGCGTGCCGAGCGTGACGCCGCCCGGCGGGCCGCCCGCGAGGCCCGTGTCGCGCGCCGCCGGGCCGCCATGCCGACCGTCACCTACCCCGAGGACCTGCCGGTCGCGGCGCGCAAGGACGACATCGCCGCCGCCATCCGCGACCACCAGGTCGTGATCGTCGCGGGGGAGACCGGCTCGGGCAAGACCACCCAGCTGCCGAAGATCTGCCTCGAGCTTGGCCGCGGTGTCGAGGGCCTGATCGGGCACACCCAGCCACGCCGGATCGCCGCCCGCTCGGTCGCCGAGCGCATCGCCGAGGAGCTGCGCACCGACCTCGGCACGGCCGTGGGCTACCAGGTGCGGTTCACCGACCGCTCCAGCGACGACACCCTCGTCAAGGTCATGACCGACGGCATCCTGCTCTCGGAGATGCAGCGCGACCGCGACCTGCGCAAGTACGACACGATCATCATCGACGAGGCGCACGAGCGGTCGCTCAACATCGACTTCATCCTCGGCTACCTCAAGCAGCTGCTGCCTCGCCGGCCCGACCTGAAGGTCATCGTCACCTCGGCGACCATCGACCCCGAGCGCTTCGCGCAGCACTTCGCCCGGGACGGCGTGCCCGCCCCGATCATCGAGGTCTCGGGCCGCACCTACCCGGTCGAGCTCCGCTACCGGCCCCTGGCCGGCGAGACCCGCGAGGAGGACCGCGACCAGGTCACCGGCATCTGTCAGGCCGTCGAGGAGCTCTGGACAGAGAGCGCCAGCGGAGGGGACAGCCACGACATACTTGTCTTCCTCTCCGGCGAGCGGGAGATCCGAGACACCGCCGACGCCCTCACCGGGATGGCGTTGCCGCACACCGAGATCCTGCCCCTGTATGCGCGGCTGTCGGCCGCCGAGCAGCACCGCGTCTTCGGTTCGCACACCGGGCGGCGCGTGGTCCTGGCGACCAACGTGGCCGAGACCTCGCTGACGGTCCCGGGCATCCGCTACGTCGTCGACGCCGGCACCGCCCGCATCTCCCGCTACAGCCAGCGGCTGAAGGTCCAGCGCCTGCCGATCGAGCCGATCTCGCAGGCCAGCGCCCGGCAGCGCGCGGGCCGCTGCGGCCGCGTCGCCGACGGCATCTGCATCCGCCTCTACTCCGAGGACGACTTCGAGAACCGCCCGGAGTTCACCGACCCCGAGATCCTGCGCACCAACCTGGCCTCGGTCATCCTCCAGATGACCTCCCTCGGCCTGGGCGACATCGGCCGCTTCCCGTTCGTCGACCCGCCCGACTCGCGCCAGATCACCGACGGCGTGCGGCTCCTCGAGGAGCTCCAGGCGATCGACCCGGAGGTGAGCGACCCAGGCAAGCGGCTCACGGCATACGGGCGGTCCCTGGCCCAGCTGCCCCTCGACCCGCGCCTGGCCCGCATGGTCCTGGAGGCCGACCGCAACGGCGCGCTGCGCGAGGTGCTCATCATCGTGGCCGCGCTCTCGATCCAGGACCCGCGCGAGCGACCGGCCGACAAGCAGCAGCAGGCGGACGAGAAGCACCGCCGGTTCGCCGACGAGCACTCCGACTTCCTCGCGCTGACCAACCTGTGGGACTACCTGCGTGAGCAGCAGAAGACGTTGAGCGGCAGCGCTTTTCGCCGGATGTGCAAGGCGGAGTACCTGCACTACCTGCGTGTGCGCGAGTGGCAGGACCTGCACAGCCAGCTGCGCCAGGCATGCAAGTCGCTGGGGCTGCACCCGAGCTCGACGCCGGCGACGCCGGACCAGGTGCACCAGTCGTTGCTGTCGGGCCTGCTCTCGCACGTCGGCCTGCGCGACGTGGAGAAGCGGGAGTACCTCGGCGCCCGCGGTGCGCGCTTCGGCATCTCGCCCGGGTCCTCGCTGTTCAAGAAGCAGCCGCAGTGGGTCATGGCTGCCGAGCTGGTCGAGACGACGCGGCTGTGGGCGCGGGTCAACGCACGCGTCGACCCGGCGTGGGTGGAGGCCCAGGCGCAGCACCTGGTCAAGCGGCAGTATTCCGAGCCCCATTGGGAGCGCAGGCGCGCCAGCGCCGTCGCGCTGGAGAAGGTCACCCTGTATGGCGTGCCGCTGGTCGCCGGGCGAAAGGTCGGCTACGGGCGGGTCAACCCCGAGGAGTCGCGCGAGCTGTTCATCCGGCACGCCCTCGTCGAGGGCGACTGGGACACCGAGCACCGCTTCTTCCACGACAACCGGGCGCTGGTCGAGCGGCTCGGCGAGCTCGAGGCGCGGGCCCGTCGACGCGACCTGATCGTCGACGACGAGACGCTGGTGGCGTTCTACGACAAGCGGATCCCCGCCGACGTCGTCTCCGGGCGGCACTTCGACTCGTGGTGGAAGAAGGCCCGGCGGCAGACCCCGGACCTGCTGACCTTCACCGAGGACCTGCTCGTCACCGACGAGGCCGAGGCGGTCAGCGCCGACGACTACCCGCAGGTGTGGCGTCAGGGCTCGACCGAGCTTCCGGTGAGCTACCAGTTCGAGCCCGGCGCCGCGGCCGACGGCGTCACCGTCCACGTGCCGGTCGACGTGCTCAACCAGGTCGAGCCCGACGGCTTCGACTGGCAGGTGCCCGGGCTGCGCCACGACCTGGCCACCGCGCTGCTGCGGTCGCTGCCCAAGGCGACCCGGCGCAGCTTCGTGCCGGCGCCGGACCACGCGGCGGCGGCCCTCGCCGATGCGGATCCCACTGCCGGGCCGATCACCGAGGAGTTGGGGCGGGCGCTCAAGGCGCGCACCGGCACCGGCATCGACGCGATGGACTGGGACTGGTCGCGGGTGCCGGACCACCTGCGCATCACCTTCCGCGTCGAGGACCGGCGCGGCAAGGCGCTGGGGGAGGGCAAGGACCTTGAGGCACTCAAGGCCCGGCTTGCCCCGCAGGTCCGCCAGACGATGGCCCGCGCCGCGTCCTCGGTGGAGCGAAAAGGCCTGCGGCAGTGGGACTTCGGCGACCTGCCGACCACGTTCGTGCGCAAGTCGGGTGATCGGGTCATCCAGGGCTTCCCGGCCGTGGTCGACCACGGTGACTCGGTGTCGGTCGAGGTCCTCGCCACGCCGGCCGAGCGTGACGCGGCCAGCCGGCTGGGCGTGCGGCGGCTACTGCTGCTCAACACCACCGCGCCGTGGAAGCGGGTGCTGGCCACCCTGACCAACGCCCAGAAGCTGTCCCTCGGCAACAACCCGCACGGCAGCGTGCCCGCGTTGCTGGAGGACTGCCTGGCCTGTGCGGTGGACTCGCTCGTGGCCGAGCGGCCGGGTGGGACGGTACGCACTCCGGCGGAGTTCGAGGAGACCCTTGCGGTCGTGCGCCAGAACGTCGTGCCACGGGTCCTCGACGTGGTGGCGTTCGTCGAGCCGGTGCTGCTGCGGGCGCGCGAGGTCGAGCTGGGCCTGGCGCGGCTGGGCAGCCCGCTGCTCGCCGAGCTCAGGGCCGACCTCGCCGCGCAGCTGACGTCGCTGATCCACCCCGGGTTCGTCGCCGACACCGGCTACGCGCGGCTGCGCCACCTCGAGCGCTACCTGCGGGCCATGCTCGTGCGCATCGACAAGGCCCCGGGTGAGCTCGCCCGCGATGCCGAGCGCAGGGCGACCGTCCAGCGGGTGCAGGCCGAGTACGCCGACCTGCTGGCTTCCCTGCCCGGCACGCGTCGCGCGGCGGACGACGTCCGCGAGCTGCGCTGGATGATCGAGGAGCTGCGGGTCAGCCTGTTCGCGCAGACACTGGGTACGGCCTATCCGGTCTCGGAGAAGCGCATCTACAAGGCGATGGACGCCGTCGAGTCCGCCTGAGCGGCGCCCGGTCCGGCCGGGTGAGTCGACGGGTGAGCGTCCTGCGACATCGCTCGGGTCGCGGCGTGCCGCAGACCACCGAGCCCCGCAAGAGCGTGTCCGTCGCCGTGCCGCCCGGGACCCCGATGCCGGCCACGGAGGACCTCGCCGGGACGCAGGCCTCCTACGACACGGTTGCCGCCTCCTACGCCGACCTGCTGGCGGACTCGATGGATGACAGGCCCTTCGACCGTGCCCTGCTCTCGGCCTTCGCGGAGACCACGACCCGCGCAGGGCTGGGGCCCGTAGCCGACCTCGGCTGTGGTCCCGGGCACGTGACCGCCCATCTGGCGTCGCTGGGGGCCGAGGCGTTCGGCGTCGACCTGTCCCCGGGCATGGTCACCGAGGCGCGCCGCCGCTTCCCCCACCTGCGCTTCGAGGTCGGCTCGACGCTGGGGCTCGACCTGCCCGACGCCGGCCTCGGCGGCGCGCTGCTGTGGTACTCCACCGTCCACACGCCGCCGGCCCAGCTGCCGGTGGTCTACGCCGAGGTGTGCCGCGTGCTCGCGCCGGGCGCGCCGCTGCTGACGGCGTTCAAGGTCGGCGACCGGCAGGTCCACCTCCAGCACGCCTACGGGCACGACCTGTCGCTCCAGGTCTTCTGGACTCCCTTGGAGCTGGTCGCCGACCTGCTCGTCAGTGCGGGCCTGGTCATCGACGCGCGTGTGGTCTGCGAGCCCCTGCCGGGTGAGAAGCAGTCGCAGGGCTATGTCCTGGCGCACCGCCCCGCCTGACCTCACCTGGCCGCGCAACCTTCCCCACGGCGCCCCGGGTCATCGCGCCAGCGAGACGGCGACCTCGCCGGCGACCCGGGCGTTGTTCAGCACCAGGTCGACGTTCGCCCGCAGGCTGACCCCGTGGGTCTGCTCGTGGAACCACGCCAGCAGGAAGGGCGTCACCTCCTTGCCCGTGATGCCTTGTGCCGCAAGGGCTTCCAGCCCAGACGCGAGCGTGGCGTCGTGCAGATCGGCCGGCATCTCCTTGCCGTCCGGGATGGGGTTGGCCACGACGAGCGCCTGCCGCAGGCCCAGCCGGTTGCGGGCACGTACGATCGCCGCGACCTCGTCCGCGGAGTGCGCGACCCAGGGCACGGCATACCCGCTGTCCTGGATGTAGAAGCCGGGGAAGCGGGAGGTGCCGTAGCCGACCAGCTCCACCGACAGCGTCTCCAGCCGCTCGAGGGTGGCGCCGATGTCGAGGATCGACTTCACGCCCGCGCACACCAGGGCGACCGGGATCGACGCCAGGGCCGGCAGGTCCGCCGACTCGTCGAAGCTGGTCCCGGCGCCGCGATGGACCCCGCCCAGACCGCCCGTGGCGAAGACCCGGATGCCGGCCCGGTCGGCGAGGTAGGCGGTCGAGGCGACCGTCGTGGCGCCGGTCAGGCCGGTGGCGCAGACCGTGCCGAGGTCGCGGATGCTCGTCTTGACGACCACCGGGTCGGTGGCGATCCGGTCCAGGCCGGCCTCGTCGAGGCCCACTCGCACCTCGCCGTCGACGACCGCGATCGTGGCCGGCACCGCCTCCGCGGACCGCACGGCGTCCTCGATCTCTCGCGCCACCCGGGCGCTGGACTCCTTGGGCAGCCCGTGGCTGATGATCGTGGACTCCAGGGCGACGACACCCCGGCCTTCGTCGAGCGCTGAGCGCACCTCGTCGGCGATGATCACGGCAGCACCCTACGCACCGACCGGAGGCCCGCATGTCCGTCGTCGTCTGTGTCGCCGGGGACGTCCTGCTCGACGTGATCGTGGCGACCGACGGGCCGCTGCGCGAGGACGACGACACCCCGGCCCGGATCGCCCTCGCGGCCGGCGGCCAGGCGGCCAACGTCGCCGCCTGGGTGTGCCACCTCGGCGGGCAGGCCCGGCTGTTCGGCCCGCGCACCACCGACACGGTCGGCTCGATGATCGACGCGCAGCTGGGGCAGCGCGGGATCGCGTTGTGCGGGTCGCCGAGGGACGCCCGCTCGGGGGCGGTGGTGTCCCTGACCACCCAGGGGCTGCGCACCCTGGCCTCCGACCCCGGCGACCTGGGCTGGATCGACGAGGGACTCGCCGACCCCGCGTGGCTGGCCGGCGCGGACTGGCTGCACCTGTCGGGCTACCTGTTGCTGCGCGCGCCGGACCCGGCCCTGCTGGTGGCGGCGGCGCACGAGGCCCACACCGCCGGGGCGCGGGTGAGCATCGACCTGGCCTCGGCGGCGATGATCCGGACGTTCGGGCCGCCCGGCTTCTGGTCGCTGGTGCAGGACCTGCGACCGGATGTCCTGCTGGGCAACGAGGCGGAGTGGCAGGTGCTCGGGGTCGAGCCCGCCTCGCTGGCCGACCTCGACTGCGAGGCCGTGGTCAAGCGTGGCGCCCAGGGCGCGGGCTACTACGACGGCGGGTGGCACCACGAGCTCGAGCCGGTGCCCGGGCCGGTGGTGGACGTGACCGGAGCCGGTGATGCCCTCGCCGCGGGACACCTCGTCGACGGGCCCGAGCGCGGCATGCAGGCGGCCGCCGAGTGCGTGGCCGTCGCCGGGGCGCACCCGCGCTTTCCTGACGAGGCGCCCCGGGTTGGTCCCGGGTCAGCCGCGGGTCAGGCGCGCGACCCGGCCGTGCTCGCCGGAGCCCCAGCAGGCCCCGTCGGCGGCGCACTCGACGCTGTCCAGGCTCCCGCTGTCGAAGGCCACCCATGAGCGCCCGCCGTCGGTCGAGACGTCCGAGCCGGTCGGCCCGACCGCCAGCGCGGTGTCGTGGGTGCCGTGCACCCACGCCGAGCCGGAGCGGTAGCCACCGGGGGAGCGGCCCGTGGCGGCGTGCCAGCTGCGCCCTCCGTCGACGCTCCACGCGGCGTTGCCCGTCGCGCCCGTCGGGTTGAGGTAGTCCCCGCCGACCGCGATCCCGCGCTGCGCATCCCGGAAGCGCACGGAGAAGATCCCGGCCGCGTCGCCCCCGGCGACCGGCGTGCCGGTCACCGTCCACGTGTCCCCGCCGTCGCGGGTGCTGAACACCCGGGCCGGGTTGACGCCACCGGAGGCCAGCCAGGCCCGGTGCCCCGGGCCGGTGGTCAGGCAGGTCCCGCTCGCGGCGAAGCCGAACTCGCCGGGCTGGGCCGCCGGCATCCCGGCCGGGTCGACGACCGACCACGAGTGCCCGCCGTCGCGGGTGCGGAGCAGCCGGAACCTGCCGTCCACCGGGTCGCTCACCGCGAGGCCGTCACGGCGGTCGAAGAACGCCATGCAGTCGTAGAACGCGGCCGGGTCGGTGTTGCGGAAGGACTCGGTCCAGGACCTGCCGCCGTCGTCGGTCACGTAGACGCCGCTGTCCTCACCCTCGCCGATCGACAGGGCCACCGCGTGCTGCGCCGAGGTCGCCTCGATGTCGCGGAACTGCAACGTGTCCGTGCCGGGCGGGCCCACTGAGGCCCAGGTCCGGCCGCCGTCGACCGTGCGCAGCACCGTGCCCCCGGTGCCGCTCGCCCAGGCGACGTCACGCGAGACGGCGGACAGCCCGCGCAGCCGCGCCTGCGAGCCGGTCGCCGTGTCCTGCCAGCTGTATGCCGGGTGGTCGCTGTGGTGCCGCGCCTCGCCGCCCGGGTCGTGCCCGGGCCCGGCGGCGTTCGTGCCGAGCATGCTGCTCCCGATCATCAGGGCTGCCGTCACCAGGGACCCCGTCCCCGCCAGAAGTGTCATGGCGCCGAATGTAGGACGGATCGGTCAGGTCGGACATTCGAGACGCCGGGTCCCGGCCGGGCGCACCCGGCCCCCGCCCAACGGTGACGCCGACGCCGACGGGGCGGGCTCCCCGAAGGAACCCGCCCCGTCAGGCGCTGTGCCGCGGTCAGCCGGCGTGGACGCCGGCCGGGGCCTCGGCGCCGTCGGCGGCCAGCCGCTCGTGCTTGATGTTCAGCCCGAACACCGTGATGAGCGAGCCGACGAGGATCATGCCCGCCGCCACGAGGAACGCCCGCGTCGAGCCGTAGGTCTGCGCGGCCAGGGCGATCTGGTGCTTGGCCGCCACCAGCGCCTCCGGGCTCAGGTGCGCGCTCTGGGCCTTGGCGCCCAGGGCGGCCCCGAGCTCGGCGCCGCGCTGGGTGCCGGTGGTCGCCGCCACCGTCGCCAGCGTGGCCAGGCCGAGTGTGCCACCGACCTGCTGCATCGTGTTGAGCACCGCCGACCCGACACCGGAGTCGCGCTTGGCGACCCCGGCGACGGCGGTCAGCGTCATCGGCACGAAGGTCAGGCCCATGCCGACCGAGAGCAGCAGGATGAACGGCAGCAGGGCCGTGGCGTAGCTGCTGTGCACGGTCAGGTGGGAGAAGCCCCACATGCCGCCGGCGGCGAGCAGCGTGCCGGTGCCGGCGATCCAGCGGGGGTCGACCCGGCTGATCAGCCGCGAGGCGACCTGCGCGGCGATGACCACGCCGAAGCTGAACGGCAGGAACGCGAAGCCCGTCTTGACGGGGGAGTAGCCCAGGACCTGCTGGATGAACAGGCCGAGGAAATAGAACATCGAGAACATCGCGGCGCCCACGACGAGCATGACCGTGAAGCTCACGCCGCGCGTGCGGTCGGCCAGGATCCGGAACGGCAGCAGCGGGTGCTCCGCGCGACGCTCGATGGCCACGAAGGCCGCGAGCAGGACCAGGCCGACCACGATCGGGACCACGGTCAGGGCGTCGCCCCAGTGGTGCGGCGGGGCGGCGTGCGTGAGGCCGTAGACCAGCGAGCCCAGGCCCAGGGTGCCGGTGAGGGCGCCGGGCAGGTCGAAGGCTCCGTGCTGGCGCGGGGACTCACCGAGGAAGCGCGGCGCCATGAACGCGACGACCAGGCCGATCGGCACGTTGACGAAGAACGTCCAGCGCCAGGACGACTCGGTCAGGATGCCGCCCAGGATGAGGCCGACAGCCGCCCCGGCACCCGACATCGCGGCATACACCGCGAAGGCGCGGTTGCGCGGCGGACCTGCGGGGAAGGTGGTGGTGATCAGCGCCAGCGCCGTGGGCGAGGCGATCGCGGCGCCCAGGCCCTGCAGGGCGCGCGAGCCCAGCAGCATCGCCTCGTTCTGGGCGAGGCCGCCGAACAGGGAGGCAACGGCGAAGACGAGCACGCCGATGACGAACATGCGCCGGCGCCCGAGCAGGTCGCCGAGCCGGCCGCCGAGCAGCAGCAGGCCACCGAAGGCCAGGGTGTAGGCGTTGACCACCCATGACAGGTTGCCCGGGGTGAAGCCGAGGTCGGTCTGGATGTGGGGGAGCGCGATGTTCACGATCGTGCCGTCGAGCACGACCATGAGCTGCGCGGCGCTGATGATCGTCAGCGCCAGCCCGAGGTGCCGGTGACCGTGGTCCTCGGCGGCGCCCGAGCCTGGGGTGACCGCCTCCGCGGTCGTGTTGCTGGACATCTCGTGTCCGGTCCCTTCGTGAAGTGGATGAGATTCAGCGTCCCGCCGGGGTCTGACAGCGCCATGACGGGCAGCTGACGGACCGGGGGTGGTCAGTGGTCGGTGAGGGTGGCCCGGCAGGCGGGCAGCACCACCTCGTCGACGATGCGGGCGATGTGCTCGGTGGTGACGCACGTGCCGAAGACGAACATCTCGTGGGTGGCCATCGAGGGCAGGATCCGGGCGAGGAAGCGCACGTCGGCGTCCGGCCCGAGCTCCCCGCGCTCGCGCGCCCGCTCGAACGCGGCGGTCGCCACCTCGAGCTTGGGTCCGATGAAGCGCTCCTGGAACGCCCGGGTCAGCTCGGGGTCGCGGTGCAGCGCCGGGACGAGCGCCCCGATGATGCCGACCAGCATCTCGTCGGTGAGGCCGCCCTCGCCGCAGGCCAGGGTCACCAGGTCGCCGCGCAGGCTCCCGGTGTCGACCGGCCCGCGCTGCTGGAGGCCCTTGAGGTGCTTGAGCGTGTCGATGACCAGCTCGGCCTTGCCGGACCAGCGCCGGTAGAGCGTGGCCTTGCTCGCCTTCACCGCCGCCGCGATGGCGTCGAAGGTGAGCCGGTCGTAGCCGTGCTCGACCAGGAGCCGGGCGGTGGCGTCGAAGATCTCGGCCTCGCGCTCACCCTCGACGCGCGGTCGGGTGGTGGCGGCCTGGGGGGTCATCGGTCGGGCGTCCCTTCGCGGCGGGGGAGTGAGGGCAGACGGCCGGTATGACGGGTGGCCGGGTGCCGGATGAAACGAAACAGTTTCGTTTCATCCGCGACTGTAGGTCGCCCGGGAGGACGGGACAACCGCTTTTCGCGAACTTTCCCGGGCGGAATCCCGTCACGGCGGGAAGTGTTGAGATGCTTGAGACAGCAACACATCCCGAGATGGCAAGGCAGGGGCAACCACCGCCCCGCCACGCTTCCCGACGAAAGGCGAGTCCGTGCAGAACCCGTCCGAGCTCTTCCGGTTCGAGACCGACACCGACCCGCGCGACCTGCGCGCGTCCGTGCTCCTGGTCTCGCTCGGCGGCTTCGTCGACGCCGGGCAGACCCAGCGCCTGCTCACCGAGCACGTCCTCGAGTCCCTCGACCACACGGTCGTGGCGTCCTTCGACGTCGACCAGCTGCTCGACTACCGCGGCCGGCGCCCCGCCATGACCTTCGACCGAGACCGCTGGTCCTCCTACGCCGACCCGGCGCTGCTGCTGCACCGGGTGGTCGACGCCGACGGCGTGCCCTTCCTGCTCCTCGCCGGCCCGGAGCCGGACTACCAGTGGGAGCGCGTCATCGAGGCGGTGCGCCAGCTCGTCGAGCTCCTCGGGGTGACGCTCACGGTGAGCGTGCACGGCATACCGATGGCCGTCCCGCACACCCGCCCGATCGGGATGACCCCCCACGCGACCGACCCGCGCCTGATCGGCCCGCACGACCCGGTCTTCGGCACCGTCCAGGTGCCGGCCAGCATCACCGCGCTGCTCCAGATGCGCCTGGGGGAGGCCGGCCACGACGCGATGGGCTACGCCGTGCACGTGCCGCACTACCTGGCCCAGTCCGAGTTCGCCGACGCGGCCCTCGCCGGGCTCAACGCCGTCATCGGCGCGACCGGCCTGGCCGTCCCGACCGAGGACCTCGCGGCCGCGGCGGGGCTGAACCGCGCCGAGATCGCCCAGGAGGTCGCCGGCTCGGACGAGGTCGCCCAGGTCGTCGAGGCGCTCGAGCGGCAGTACGACAGCTTCATCGAGGGCCGTCAGCGCCCCAGCCTGCTCGCCACGGACGTCAGCGAGCTGCCGACCGCCGACGAGATCGGCGCGGAGTTCGAGCAGTTCCTGCGCACCCGGGCCGAGGACGACGAGGACTGACGCCGGGCCCAGACGGCCAGGCGCGGGTCAGCCCCGGGTGCACGCGCACCCGGGGCTGACCCTTTCGCTCGTATGCCGGGTGGCTCAGACCCGCGCGTACCTCGCCCGGGCGAAGCTGTAGACGGCGTAGGCGGCGAACCCGATGGCGACGACGGTCAGCAGGGCCGGGCCCATCGGCTGGTTGCGCAGCGTGTGCAGTGCGCCGTCGAGCCCGGTGGCCTTGCCGGGGCGTTTCTGGGCGCCGGCGACGACGAAGAGCAGGCCCACGATGGCCAGCGCGATGCCCTTGGCGACGTAGCCGATCCGGCCAGCCTGGACGGCGATGACACCGGGGTGCTCGACCAGGTCCTGAAGGAACTTCTTCTTGACGCCCTTGACGATGTGGTAGATGCCGACGCCGACGACGACCAGGCCCACCAGCATTACCAGGGCGCGCCCACCGCTCCTGCTCATCAGCGAGGCGGTGAAGTCGATCGTCTGCTGCTTGCCGCTCTTGGTGACCTGCCCGCGCGCGAACGCCAGGCTGGTCCAGCCGAGCACCGCGTAGACCACGGCCTTGGCCAGGGCCTTGCCGCGCTGGGCCCACTTGCGGGTGCCGGTGCCGTGGTAGCCGCCGACCGCCTCGAGCAGCTGCCACAGGGCCAGGCCGAGGAAGCCCACGACCGCGACCCACAGGGTCAGCTTGCCGACCAGGTTGCCGGACAGCGTCTGCAGGGCGCCGGACTGGTCGGCCGACTGGCCGGTGTCGCCGAAGGCAAGCTGCAGGCCGATCCAGGCGATGAGCAGGTGCATGATGCCGCTGACCACGTAGCCCACCCGGGCCAGGCCCTCGACCGCCGGGTGGTCGCCGGCATCCCGGGCGGCGACCTTGACGTCCCTCATCTCCACGAGGCTCTCCTCCTGCACGGCGGATGTGACGCTCACGCCTTGGCGTCGGACCACCGGGTGATGATGCTGGTGTCCGCGACGAACTGTACGGCCGAGGAGCCCGTCCACCTACGGGCGCTGTCCGTGAGCACCTCGTCCACCAGCGCGGCCACCCGGGTCGCGTGCTGCTGCGGCACGTGCAGCAGCACCTCGTCGTGCAGGCAGAGCACCACCTGGGCGTCGAGGTCGCGCAGGGCCAGCCGCACGGTGGCGGTCCAGGCCTTGAACAGCTCGGCGGCCGCCCCCTGCACGACGGCATTGCGGGCGAACCGGCCGCGCGCTGCGCTCGCGGCCCCGACCGCGGCGCCGGGAAGGTCGGCCGGCAGCTGCCACATCGGCACCCGCCGCCCGCCGAAGGTGCGCACCGCGCGCCCGGCCAGCCCCTCGGCATACGCGTGCTCGAGGTAGGCCATGGCGACCGGGTAGGCGCGCTGGAGGTCCTTGAGGGCCTCGCCGGCGGGGCCGCTGGTCTGGCCGTACATCGCGGCGAGCACGGCGACCTTGGCCACGGCCCGCTCGACCCCGAGCGCGGCGGCGACCGGGGCGTAGAGGTCCGGCGCCCGGGTCGCCGCGGCGAAGGCCCGGTCCCCGGAGACCGCGGCGAGCACGCGCGGCTCGATCTGCCCCAGGTCGGCGCGCACGAGGACGTGCCCGGGGTGGGCGGCCACCGCCGGGCGCAGCGGGGTGGGCAGGTTGTGCAGGCCGTTCTGCGCGGTCATCCGTCCGGCCGCGCCGTCGCAGGCGCTCCAGCCGCCGCGCAGCCGGTCGTCCGGGCCGACATGGGTGTCGAGCCAGGTCCACCCGTAGGTGGTCGCGATCCGCTCGGCCTTGCGCCACACCAGCAACGCCTCGACGAGCGGGTGCACCTCGCGGTAGGGCTCCAGCCGCCAGGCCCGCGTGTCGGGCACCACCACGCCGACCGAGGCCAGCAGCTCGCGCACCTGGAGCGGGTTGCGCAGGTCGGTGGACTCCCGGCCCGGGGCGTGGGCCAGCACCGCGGCGTCGCGCTCGCGCCGGATCGCCCGGGCGTGCTCCTCCGAGCGGGGGCGCTCGCCGGCGGCCGCGGTGATGAGCTGCTCGGCCACGGCCCGGTCGAGGGGCAGGCCGTCGAGCTCCAGCTCGACGCACATGAGGGCCGTGGCGGACTCGGACAGTGCGGTGGAGACCGCACGAGGACCGTTGTGCTGCAACGTCTCCCGCTGGAGCAGGGCCGTCTCCCGGGCCGCCGTCGCCCACGCCACCGCGCGGGCGGGTGTGGTCAGCCAGTCCGCGGACACGGCCTCGGGGCGCAGGTAACCGTCAGTGCGGACGGCGGCGTCGGGGTCGCCGTCGTCGGCGGCCGCGGTGAAGTCGAAGAGGTCGCCCCCGGCGGCCCGGGGGAGGGCGTCCGTGGGCAGCTGGTGGGCGGCGGCCCAGGCCACCTCCGGGGCCGCCGCCCACCCGCCGGCCAGCAACCGGTGCGCCTCCGCGACGTCCCAGCACCGCTGCGGCCGTATGCCGTGGGCCACGAGGGCGCGCCCGTCACCGCCGGCCGCCCACCAGGTCCAGCGGGGCCGGCGCTCGGCCTCCAGCCGGGCCACCGCGTCGCGCACCTGCGCCGGGGTGCCGGCCAGCTCCAGGCCGTCGCCGACGACGGCTGCCACGTCGGGGCCGAAGGCCAGCGCGAGGTGCTCGGCAGCGGGGACGGAGGTCACGAGCCCATCCAACATCAGACCAACGACAGTCAAATCTTGGTCAAGAGGTCTAGCCGCAAATCGGGACAAAGTGCCACGCTGCCGCGGGCCCCCAGCAGAGGGCCCCTTGCTGCGTCGTCTGGAGCGCCCATGGGTCACCGTCACCCGCACCGCCCGAACTTCTTCCGCCGGCACCGTCTCGGGGAGGCGCTCCTGGCGCTCACCCTCGGTGCCAGCACCCTCGGTGGCCTGGCCCTCGCGGCCCCGGCCGCCGCGGACGGTCCCGGGTCGGGGACCCCCTGGGTGGTCACCGTGGGTGACAGCTACATCTCCGGTGAGGCCGGCCGCTGGGCGGGCAACTCCAACGCCAGCGAGTCCTACTCCGACGCGCTCGGCTCGACGGCCTACTACGACAACGCCGGCAACACCGCCGAGCAGATCCCGCGCTGTCACCGGAGCAAGGCCGACGAGGCCTACATCGGCGGGGGCGTCAACGGTCAGAACCTGGCCTGCTCGGGGGCCCGCACCTCGACGTTCACCGACAGCAACGGCTACTTCAAGCCGGGCCTGGACTTCTCCGACAACGGCGCCGGCCAGCAGGGCCAGGCCACGATGCTGCAGGGCTTCGCCGGCTCGCACAACGTCAAGATGGTCGTCGTCGGCATCGGCGGCAACGACTTCAACTTCGGCTCCATCGTCCAGCAGTGCGTGCAGGACTTCCTGGCCTCCTCGTCGTGGTTCCCCGACTACTGCAACGACGACTCCTCGGTGACGGCGAACTTCACGTCGGCCAACGTCAGCGCGGTCCAGTCCCACATCGTCACGGCGCTGCAGAACGTCCGCGCGGCGATGCGCGCAGCCGGCTACGCCGACGGGACGTGGACGATGCTCGTCCAGACCTACCCCTCGCCGATCCCGTCCTCCTCGGGCTTCCGCTACAGCCAGTCCGGCTACACCCGCCAGAACACCGGCGGCTGCGGCTTCTGGGACAAGGACGCGGACTGGGCCAACGGCACGGCGTTGTCGACGATCAACGCGACGGTCCGCAACGCGATCGCCGCCTCCGGGGTCTCGGGGGCGCGCACCCTCGAGCTGGCCTCGGCGTTCAACGGCCGCCGGCTCTGCGAGAACACCGTCGGCCTCTACGAGGAGAAGGGGCTGACCTCCTGGACCCAGGCCGGCGCGGTCGACAAGACCGAGTGGGTCAACCAGATCCGCACCGTCTCCACCGCGGGCAGCGACTACTACATCCAGGAGTCCCTGCACCCCAACTACTGGGCCCAGATGGCCCTGCGCAGCTGCGTGCGCCAGGCGTGGAACGCCGGTATGCCGCGCGGCGGCACCTGCTCCATCGCGGGCACGGGACTGGTCGGCGGCGAGCCGCGGATGAGCCTGCAGTAGCTCCCGCGGTCCGGGAGCCGCGCCTGCGCGCCGCGTGGCTCCCGGCCAGGTGCCCCGATCGGGTACACGATCGAGTGCGCCGAGCCGGACGGTCTCCGGCAGGACCGGCACGACCCACGCGGGCGGCCGGGTGGTTCAGGCAGGGGAGACGATCATGACGACAGCACAGGAGCACTCTGCGGTCGACGTACGCAGCCACCGACGGCGCGCCGTCCTGGCGAGCACGGTCGGCACCACGATCGAGTGGTACGACTTCTTCCTCTACGGCACCACGGCGGCGCTGGTCTTCCCGTCGGTGTTCTTCCCGGACAGCTCGACCTACGCCGGCGTGCTGGCGGCGTTCAGCACCCAGTTCGTGGGCTTTGCCGCGCGGCCCATCGGCGCGGCGGTCTTCGGCCACTTCGGTGACCGGGTCGGGCGCAAGGCCACCCTCGTCACCACCCTGATGCTCATGGGGATCGCGACGTTCCTCATCGGCGTGCTGCCGAGCCATGCCAGCATCGGGCTGGCGGCCCCGCTCATCCTCACCCTGCTGCGGATCGTCCAGGGCATCGGCGTCGGCGGCGAGTGGGGCGGCTCGGTGCTGATGTCGATGGAGTGGGGCGAGCAGAAGCGGCGCGGCCTGATGGCCAGCTGGCCGCAGCTCGGGGTCCCGATCGGCCTGCTGCTGTCCACCGGCATGGTCAAGCTCATGTCGGGGCTGAGCGGCGACGGGTTCGAGACCTGGGGCTGGCGGGTGCCGTTCCTGGTCAGCATCGTCCTCGTCGCGATCGGCCTCTACGTCCGGCTGCGCGTGCTGGAGAGCCCGGAGTTCACCGAGGTCAAGCGCTCCGCCGACGTCGTGAAGCAGCCGGCGTGGGAGGCGATCAAGTCCCACCCGCGCGAGATCCTCACCTCGGCGTTCGTGCGGATGTCCGAGCAGGCGCCGTTCTACCTGTTCATCACCTTCGTGCTGACCTACGGCACCAAGGAGCTCAAGCTGGACAAGGGCGGCCTGCTCAACGACAGCCTGATCGCCGCCGCCCTCGGCCTGGTCAGCGTGCCGTTCTTCGGTCACCTCTCGGACCGGGTCGGCCGCAAGCTGGTCTACGGCGCGGGCATCGTCTGCACGGCGCTTTACGCCTTCCCCTACTTCGGGCTGCTCAACACCAAGGCCTCCGGCCTGGTGCTGCTGGCCATCGTGGTCTCGCTCGTCGCCCACGACATGCAGTACGGCCCGCAGGCGGCGCTCATCGCCGAGAGCTTCGGCGCCAACGTCCGCTACAGCGGTGCCGGTATGGGCTACCAGCTGGCCTCGGTGATCGCCGGTGGCCCGGCGCCGCTGATCGCGGCGGCCATCCTCAGTGCGACGGGATCCAGCACCGGCATCAGCTGGTACATCATCGGCTGCTGCGCGGTCTCCATGCTGGCCCTGGTGCTGATGCCCAGCCGCAAGGTCGTCGCCGACGAGGCGGTGGCGCCGGAGACGGCGGTCGCCCGCTGAGCCCGGGCGATGGCGCCATGACGACGTGACGCCATCGAGGACATGACGGCAATGACGACGAAGGGGCCCCGCCGGGTGGCGGGGCCCCTTCGTCGCGTCGGTGTCGCGGGCGTCAGGCGGCGGACTTCAGCCGCACCTGGCGCTTGATCCGGCTGAGCATGGCGACCATGCCGCGCAGCCGCAGCGGCGACACCGCTTCGGCCAGGCCGAAGCGGTAGGGCGCGTCGTCGGGGACGGCGAGCACCTCGGCGGCGGTGAGCCCGTCCAGGCCCTCGTGCAGGATCCCGGCGAAGCCCCGCGTGGTCGGTGCTTCGGCCGGCGCCTGGAAGAACAGGTGCACCTGCCGGCTGTCCCCCGAGCCGTCCGTGGCCTCGTCCAGCTCGACGACGAGGAACAGCGGCGACTGGCACTCGTCGACCTGCTCCAGCTTCTCCGGGTGCCCGGCGTAGCGCTCGGGCAGGTCGGGCAGGCCGTCGCTGAACTCCAGCAGCAGCTCGAGGCGGTCCCGGACGGGCACCGAGGCGAAGTCCTCGGCGATCTCGGCCAGGGCCGTGGGCAGGGCGGCGCGGTCGGTGTCGGTACTCACGCTCACAGTGTGCGTCAGCTCCTGGTCACTTCTCGACGGGCACGCGGACCGCGTTGCCCCACTCGGTCCAGCTGCCGTCGTAGTTGCGCACGCGCTCGAAGCCCAGCAGGTGGGTCAGCACGAACCACGTGTGCGACGAGCGCTCGCCGATGCGGCAGTAGGCCACCACGTCGTCGGTGGGCTTGAGGCCCTGCTCCTCCAGGTAGATGGCCTCGAGGTCGGGGCGCGACTTGAACGTGCCGTCCTCGGCGGCGGCGCGGGCCCACGGCACCGACCTGGCGCCGGGGATGTGCCCGCCGCGCACCGCGCCCTCCTGCGGGTAGTCGGGCATGTGCAGCAGCTCGCCGGAGTACTCCCCGGGGGAGCGCACGTCGACCAGGGGCTGGCCGAGGTGGGCGAGGACCTCGTCCTTGAACGCGCGGATCACCGAGTCGTCCCGCTCGATGACCGGGTAGTCGACCGGCGTGGGCTTGGGCAGGTCGCGGGTGAGCTCGCGGCCCTCGGCGATCCACTTGGCGCGGCCGCCGTCGAGCAGGCGGACGTCCTCGTGGCCGAAGAGCGAGAACACCCACAGGGCGTAGGCCGCCCACCAGTTGTTCTTGTCGCCGTAGATGACGACCGTGGTGTCCCGGCCGATGCCTCGCTCGCCGAGGACCTGCGCGAAGCGGGCGCCGTCGACGTAGTCGCGGGTCAGCGGGTCGTTGAGGTCGTTGTGCCAGTCGACCTTGACCGAGCCGGGGATGTGGCCGGTGTCGTAGAGCAGGACGTCCTCGTCGGACTCCACGACGACCAGGCCCTCGTCGCCGAGGTGGTCGGCCAGCCACTGGGTGGAGACCAGCCGCTCGGGGTGGGCGTACTCCGTGAACTGCGGGTTGTCGTCGATGGGTAGCGCCATGACGGGCACCTCCGTGGTGTGCGATCGGCTGGACAGGTCATCGGGGGAGGGGGCTGCCCTCCGTCCGTATCGTGGCACCCGCGTCCCACGAGTCAGACTGCGGCTCGCATTATGGACAGCATAACTCCGGGTTATGGCGCAGGAAAGGGTGCCGGGCATCCCGGGGTCACCGCGCGGCGAGGGCCTCCACGGCCTCGACCACGTCGGCCTCCGCGGGGCTCTTGTCCGGGCGGTGCCGCACGACCCGGGCGAAGCGCAGGGCCAGCCCTGCGGGGTAGCGGCTGGAGGACTGCACCCCGTCGAGGGCGATCTCGACGACGACCTCGGGACGCAACCGCACGACATACCCGTCGGTGGGGCCCTCGGCGTGGCGCGGCAGGACCTCGGTCTGCCACCGCAGCATCTCGTCGGTCAGGCCCTTGAACGTCTTGCCGAGCATCACGAACCCCCCGGGCGGACCGAACCGGCCGTCGGGGTCGCGGGCGCCGAGGTGCAGGTTGCTCAGCCACCCCGCGCGTCGGCCCGACCCGCGCTCGACGGCGAGGATGACCAGGTCGAGGGTGTGGACCGGCTTGACCTTGACCCAGCCCGCGCCGCGCCGGCCCATGTCGTAGGTCGCCGCGTCCGCCTTGACCACCACACCCTCGTGGCCGCGGGCGAGGGCGTCGTCGGCGAAGGCCATCGCCGCGGTGAGCAGGCGGGGGTCGGTCGGGTCGGGGACGGCCAGGCGCGGGGTCAGCAGGCCGGACGGCACCGCCGACTCCAGCGCCGCGCGCCGCACGTCCCCGGGCTCGTCGATGAGGTCCTGGCCCTGCAGATGCAGGACGTCGAAGAGGTAGGCCGTCAGCGGGGTCGTGCGTCGGCCCGCCTCGGGGTCGACCCGGCTGGCGGTGCGGCCGCCGGTCTCCTGGAACGGCCTGGGCCGGCCGTCCGGGCGCAGGGCGATGAGCTCGCCGTCGAGGATCGCGCTCTCGACAGGCAGCGCCGCGACGGTCTCGACGACCTCGGGCACCCGGTCGGTGATGTCCTCCAGCGAGCGGGTCAGCACCCGCACGTCGGAGCCGTGGCGGTGGATCTGGGCGCGGATGCCGTCGAGCTTCCACTCCACCCCGGCCGGACCGGTGCGTCCCAGCGCCGCCTCCAGGGTCTTGTCGGAGGCGGCGAGCATCGGCCCGACACCCTGCCCGACGGTCAGGGTGAAGCCGGCCAGCGCCGGGGCGCCCCGGGTCAGCACCGCCTCGGCGACCGAGGGCAGGCTGCCACTGACGGTGACCGCGCGGCGCACGTCCGGCTCGGGCACCTCCGCCGCCCGGGCGACGGCCGCCAGGACGAGGGACTCCCCGGCCCCCTGGCGCAGGCCCTCGCGCAGCACCCCGACCAGGAAGAGCTGCTCGGGGGCGGTCAGCCGGCCCAGGAGGTCACCCACGAGGGCGGCCCGGGTGGCGGAGGAGCCGCTGCCGGCGAGCTCGCTGGCCCGCTGCATGGCGGCGTCGAGCTCGACCACGGTCACCGTCGGCGCCGGAGCCGCGTCGGGCAGCGACCGCACTGCCGCCAGCTCGATGCCGGTGCGGCGCTGGCGCAGCTGCCCGGACAGCAGGCGGGCCACCAGGGCCACCTCCGCCCCGGGCGTGCGCCGCAGCAGCTCGGCGAGCAGCCCCACCTTGGCGTTGCGTGACGCCGTGGCGGCGACGGCTCCCGACGTGGCGACGACCTCAGCGAGCAGCACGCGCCCATGCTGGCAGGATGGTCCGACAGCCACGAGAGGAGACCAGGTGGGCATCTTCGACAGGGACAGCGGCAGCACCGACACGACCGGCGCCGAGGTCGCCGTGACAGCGGGCGCCGAGGAGCCGGTGTTCGACGAGGCGGCGCTCGGAGGCACCGCGGCGCGCATGGTCGAGCGGCTGCTCGACGTGGGCATCGACGGCAAGGGCCCGTTCGAGTCCGCCCAGAAGGTCGCCGACGTCGCCCTCGCCGACCACGCCGACATCGAGGGGGCTGTCGACGCGATCGTGCGGCTGCACCTGAAGATGGGCGCCGCCGGCGGGTTCGTCACCAGCCTCGGGGGCTTCGTGACCCTGCCGGTCGCGCTGCCCGCCAACGTCGCCGGGTTCTACCTCGTCGCCACCCGGATGGTCGCCGCGCTGGCGTCCGCCCGCGGCTACGACATCCGCCAGCCGGAGGTCCGTTCGGCGGTCCTGCTGGCGCTCGTCGGCGCCGACGCCGACGACCTGCTCTCCAAGGCCGGGGTGCGCAGCGCCGGGCGCCTGGCCAACCTGGCCGCCCAGCAGCTGCCCGGCCCGGCGCTCATGGTGGTCAACAAGGCGGTCGGCTTCCGGCTGCTCACCCAGGTCGGCAAGAAGTCGCTGACCCGCTTCGGCAAGGCGGTCCCGCTGGTCGGGGGCGTCGTCGGCGCCGGCCTGGACACCTACCTGCTCAAGCGGATCGCCGACCACTCGCGGCACGAGTTCCCGCGCCGCTCGCGCCAGCTGTCGCGCTGAGATCAGGGTCCGGGGGTCCCGCCCCGGGCGGAACCCCCGGACCCTCCCACCCGTCATACAGGCACGTCCGACCATCGGCGGGCAGCCGTGCTGCCCGCAGAGGGGAGCCCCCATGGCCACCGCCACCGCCCTGCGCTGGAGCGCGTTCCGCAACATCGCCCGCGCCCTGCGCGCCGTCGCCCGCCCGGGTGGTCCCGGGCTGCTCGAGCGGCTGCGCGCCATGCCGCGCCTCGTGCGGGCCACCGCCCGCGGGGAGTATGCCGGGACCAGCCTCAGCCGGCTCCTCCTCCTTGCGGGGGCGGTCGCCTACGTGGTCTCGCCGGTGGACCTCATGCCGGAGGCCCTCCTGGGCCTGCTCGGCCTGGCCGACGACGCGGTCGTCGTGTCATGGATCGCCACCATGGTGGTCAACGAGACCGAGCAGTTCCTGGCCTGGGAGCAGCAGCGCGACCGGACGGTCCCCGGGCAGGTCGTGGGCTGAGCCCGGCGGGTCTGCCGGCCGCCGGGAGGTCCTCCCGCCGGTTCCGTGAGGGGGCATCGCGGCTGGTTTGTCCACATGCCCCCCGGCGTTCGTCCCACTGTCCACAGGCGCGACGGCAGCCCTGTCGGGGGCGGCCGTCGCGCCGCAGAGTCGGGGCATGACCACGACACTGCACCTGCGCGGGCCGGCCGACATGCTGGCCGTCCTGCCCTACCAGCTCGGCTTCCACCCCCGCGACAGCGTGGTGGTGGTCAGCCTCCACGGTCGCCGCATGGGCCTGGTCCAGCGGCTCGACCTCCCGCCGCTCGAGCACGTCGCCGAGGCCGCCGCCGCGATGATCCGTCCGCTGCTCGCGGACGAGCCCGAGTCCGCCCTGCTCATCGGCTACGAGGGCACCGAGGGCGACTCGGCGCCCGTCCTTGATGCCCTGGAGGGCGCCTGCCTCGTCCTGGACCTGCCGGTGGCCGACCGCCTGGTCGTGCGCGACGGGAGGTGGTTCGCGCTCGACTGCGCTCAGGAGGACTGCTGTCCCGCGGCGGGCACACCGCTGCCGGCCGACCACGAGGTCCCCGCGGTGGCCGACTACGTCGGGCTCGAGGTGGCGCCCCTGGCCGACCGGGACGCCCTCGTGGCCAGCGTGAGCTCAGGGGAGCGCCCGCTGCTCACCCGGGCGGTCGGGGCCTGCGCCGACGAGCGGCTCCAGGCGCTGCTCGACGGCGACGGCGAGCCCGACCCGGGCGCCGGGCCCGAGGCTTGTGCCGAGCGCGACGCTCATGCCGAGCGCGACCGCGCGCTGCGCGTCTGGGCCACCCTGCTGCGTGACGACGACAACGCGCCGGTGGTCACCGACCTGCCACCGGTCGACCTGGCGCTCGCGGCCTTCTCCCTCGTCGACGTCCACCTGCGCGACGCCCTCATCGCCTGGCTGTGCCCCGGCACCCTCGACCTCGACCTGGTCGCCCCGGAGCTGCGCGACCAGCTGCGCGCAAGGTTGCCGCTGCGCGGCTGGAGCGCGGAGGAGCCGGACACCGCCGAGGCCACCGCCCAGCGGCGGGTCGAGGCGCGGCTGATGGCGCTGTGCCGGGTGCTGCCCGACGAGTGGGCGGTCGCCGCGCTGACGGTGCTGGCCAACGTGACCTGGTGGCGGGGTGACGGGGCGCTCACCCGGGTCGCCCTCGACCGGGCCCTGGCGGCCGACCCCGGCTACCGGCTTGCGACCCTGCTGGAGCGCATGGTGGACCTCGCCATCCGTCCCGAGGGGCGCAGCGCCTGAGGCCGCCGCTAGGTCCAGCCACCGGACGGGCGGTCCACCTGTCGGGACCGCGGTCGTATAGTGACGGCCAGGTCATGAGCTCCAGCGCGTAGCCCCGGCTTGCTGGACGGCAACCCTCCACCGCGGTGGGGTGCCCCGGGTGATGACCGGGCCGTCTGGACCGCAGGCGGCAAGCGCGGGCCCGGCCGGGCCCTGACACCACCTTCGGGAGCCGCCGTGACCGTCCTGTCCGACCCTGTTGCCGCCACGACGGGTCCGGGTCGCCGCCACGTCGACCTCGGCGGGCTCGGCCTGGAGGCCGGTGGCTCGCTGCCGGAGGTCCGCGTCGCCTACGAGACGTGGGGCCGGCTCAACGCCGCCAGGGACAACGCGATCCTCGTCGAGCACGCCCTGACCGGGGACAGCCACGTCGCCGGTCCCGCCGGCGACGAGCACCCCACGCCCGGGTGGTGGGACGGGCTGATCGGGCCGGGCCGCCCGCTCGACACCAACCGCTACTTCGTCGTCGCCAGCAACGTCCTCGGCGGCTGCCAGGGCACGACCGGCCCGTCCAGCCCGGCACCCGACGGCCGGCCGTGGGGGAGTCGCTTCCCGTTCGTCACCGTGCGCGACCAGGTCGCCGTGGAGGCCCGGCTCGCCGACGCGCTCGGCATCGACCGCTGGGCCGGGGTGCTCGGTGGCTCGATGGGCGGCATGCGCGCGCTGGAGTGGGCGGTGACGCACCCCGACCGCGTCGAGGCGTGCATCGTGCTGGCCAGCGGGGCCTACGCCACGGCCGAGCAGATCGCGTGGTGCCAGCCCCAGCTGCTGGCCATCCGCCAGGACCCGCACTTCCATGGCGGTGACTACTACGACCGGCCCGCCGGCCCCGACGCCGGCCTGGGCCTGGCGCGGCGGATCGCCCACGTCACCTACCGCAGCGAGCACGAGCTGGCCGAGCGCTTCGGCCGGGAGCCCCAGGGGGCCGAGGTCCCCCTGGGGGGCGGGGGCCGCTACGCGGTCGAGAGCTACCTGGACCACCACGCCGACAAGCTGGCGCGCCGGTTCGACGCCAACTCCTACCTGGTCCTCACCGAGGCCATGAACTCCCACGACGTCGGGCGGGGCCGGGGCGGCTGGCAGGCCGCCCTCGAGCGCGTCACGGCCCGGCTGACCGTGGCCTGCGTCGACTCCGACCGGCTCTACCCGCCACGGCTCTCGGACGAGATGGCCTCCGCGCCCGCCTCCGTCGGCGCCGCCTGGCGGGTCCGGTCGGACTACGGCCACGACGGCTTCCTCATCGAGATCGGCCAGGTCGGGCAGATCCTTCGCGAGGCGCTCGGCGACGCGGCGCGGTCCTGACGACGCATCTGCCGATATCCGGTACGGTCGCCGCACGGAGCAGCAGGTGCTGCGCGACTGGACAAGGAGGTTCAGGTGGCCGTCGTCGTGGGGTATGTGCCGACCAAGGAGGGCCGTGCGGCCCTGCGTCGAGCCGCGGAGGAGTGCCTGCTGCGGCGGACCAGGCTGATCGTCATCAACTCCCATCGCGGCGGCAAGGACCTCGACGCCGACGAGGCGCGCCGGTTCGACGAGGAGCTGCGAGCGGTCCAGGGCCAGCTCGAGCAGGTGGGCGTCCAGCACGAGGTGCGCCAGCTGGTCCGGGGCAACGAGCCGGCCGAGGACCTCATCGCCGCCGCGGAGGAGTCCGAGGCGGACTTCATCGTCATCGGCCTGCGCCGGCGGACCCCTGTGGGCAAGCTCATCCTCGGCTCCAACGCCCAGCGCATCCTCCTCGACGCCCCCTGTCCGGTCCTCGCAGTCAAGGCTCCGCCGGAGGGCTGAGCCCGTCGCGCGGGGCCCGGCCACCCGGCTGTGCGGCTCGTGCGCCTCGGGTGACGGGAAGGATTTCCCGATCTGGTGCGTTTGTGCAGGTGGAAGGGGGTCAATTCCGTGTCAGGACTGTCGGATCCGGCCTCTGAGGGCGCGAGCACGACCCCCGACGTTTTACAATGTTCATCTGCCCGACCGAAGAGCCGCCGCCACTTCGGTCACAACGAACTTCCCGCACGTCATGGTTCTCCGTCGGCGCCGCCTCCGGAGCCGCTGAGACGTGTGGTGCACCAGATTCGCGACGAAAGGTAGTCGGTGTCGCCTGTGTCGAACGCCCGTCCCGCTGCGTCGGAGCGCCCTGCGCGTCCGCTCCCGGCCGAGTTCTCCCACCCCGCCCTCCAGGAGCTGCTCGCCATTGGCTCCGCCAACGGCTCGGTGGACAGCAACCAGCTCCGTGATGCCCTCCTCGGAGCTGAGGTCGAGCCCAAGAGGATGAAGGCGGTGCTCCGCTCCCTCGAGGAGATGGGGATCAACGTCACGCTGGACACCGCCACCGCCCACCGCGCGGTCGCCGCCACCTCGGCGCGCCGCACGACCACGGCGCGTGCCACCAAGACGACGGCCAAGAAGGCCGGCACAGCGACCAAGACTGCCCCGGCGAAGGCGACGGCCAAGAAGGCCGCCGCCACGACCACCAAGGCTGCGGCTGACGCGGCGGCGGCGCCGGCCAAGAAGGCTGCCGCGAAGAAGACCACCACGAAGAAGGCCGCGGCCAAGAAGGCAAGCGCTGCCACCGCCGCCGATGGGGTCGAGGAGGTCGTCGAGGACGACGCCGAGCCCGCCGAGGTCGACGAGAGCGAGCTCGAGGAGGTCGTCGTCGAGGACGACGCCGAGGTCGCCGAGACCCCTGACGGCGAGGAGGAGACGACCGAGGTCGCGGCCAAGGCCGGGACCGAGGAGGAGTCCGAGGACGCCGGCTTCGTCATCCGCGACGACGACGAGGAGGACGCACCGGCGCAGCAGGTCGTCACCGCCGGTGCGACCGCCGACCCGGTCAAGGACTACCTCAAGCAGATCGGCAAGGTCGCCCTGCTCAATGCCGAGCAGGAGGTCGAGCTCGCCAAGCGCATCGAGGCCGGCCTGTTCGCGGAGGAGAAGCTGAACTCCGGCGACAAGATCGACATGAAGCTCAAGCGCGAGCTGTGGTGGATCGCCCAGGACGGCAAGAAGGCCAAGAACCACCTGCTCGAGGCCAACCTGCGTCTGGTCGTCTCCCTGGCCAAGCGCTACACCGGTCGCGGCATGCTCTTCCTGGACCTGATCCAGGAGGGCAACCTCGGTCTGATCCGTGCGGTCGAGAAGTTCGACTACACCAAGGGCTACAAGTTCTCGACCTACGCGACCTGGTGGATCCGCCAGGCGATCACCCGCGCGATGGCCGACCAGGCCCGCACCATCCGCATCCCGGTGCACATGGTCGAGGTCATCAACAAACTCGCGCGCGTCCAGCGCCAGATGCTGCAGGACCTCGGCCGGGAGCCCACCCCGGAGGAGCTCGCCAAGGAGCTCGACATGACCCCCGAGAAGGTCGTCGAGGTCCAGAAGTACGGCCGCGAGCCCATCTCCCTGCACACCCCGCTCGGCGAGGACGGCGACAGCGAGTTCGGTGACCTCATCGAGGACTCCGAGGCGGTCGTCCCGGCCGACGCGGTCTCCTTCACCCTGCTGCAGGAGCAGCTGCACTCGGTGCTCGACACCCTCTCCGAGCGCGAGGCCGGCGTCGTCTCGATGCGCTTCGGCCTCACCGACGGCCAGCCCAAGACCCTCGACGAGATCGGCAAGGTCTACGGCGTGACCCGCGAGCGGATCCGCCAGATCGAGTCCAAGACGATGTCCAAGCTGCGCCACCCGTCGCGCTCGCAGGTCCTGCGCGACTACCTCGACTGAGCAGCCTGAGAGCAGCCCCCGAAGCGCCCGCCACCCTCGACGGTGGCGGGCGCTTCGCCTGTTCCGGGGCTGTCGGGCTCCACCAGCCGCCCGGGTGGCCCCTCAGCCGAACGGCCGAGGCCACGCTCCGACCGGCCCCGCAGAATCGGGGCACGGAGCGGGTGAGGGCCACGAGCAGGAGGCAGCATGCACGCGGATCGGGGTCTGTCGGCTCCCCATGGCAGCACGCTGGTCGACCTGGTGGTCGGCCCGGACCGGGCGCGCGAGCTCGAGGCGGGCGCCGCGGCCTGGCCGGACTGGTTCCTCACGCCGCGGCAGCGCTGCGACCTGGAGCTGCTGGCCTGCGGGGCCTTCTCGCCGCTGACCGGGTTCATGGACGACGTCGACCACGCGCTCGTGTGCGACCGGATGCGGCTGGGCGACGGGACCCTGTGGCCGATGCCGATCACCCTGGACGTGGACGACCAGACGCTGCGCCGGGCCGAGGCCGCCCGGCACCTGGCGCTCCGGGACGCCGAGGGCCACCTGGTCGCCGTGCTCCAGCCGCGCGGGGCCTACCGAGCCGACCACCAGGCCGAGGCCGAGGCCGTGTTCGGCAGCGTCGACCCGGCACACCCCAGCGTCGAGCACCTGCTGCACCGCACCCACCGCTGGTACGTCACCGGCCGCCTCGAGGTCCTGCCCGAGCGGCCCGGCGCACTCGGTGCCGGTGAGGGGCTGCACACGCCGGCCTCGCTGCGGGCCCACTTCGACCGGCTCGGCGTCGGCCGTGTCGTGGCCTTCAACACGCGCAACCCCATGCACCGGGCGCACCAGGAGCTGACCCTGAGGGCGGCCCGCCAGACCGGGGCGCATCTGCTCATCCACCCGGTGGTGGGCCCGACCAAGCCCGGCGACGTCGACGTCGACACCCGCATCGCCTGCTACCGCAGCCTGATGCCCAGCTACCGCCCCGGGCAGGCCACGCTGGCCCTGCTGCCGCTGGCGATGCGCATGGGCGGCCCGCGCGAGGCGCTGTGGCACGCGATCATCCGGCAGAACTTCGGCGCCACCCACATGATCGTGGGCCGCGACCACGCCGGCCCTGGCCGGGACAGCCAAGGCCGACCCTTCTACAGGCCGTATGCCGCCCAGGAGCTGGTGCGCCGGCACCAGCGCGAGCTGGAGGTGACCATGGTCTCCTTCCCGCAGCTGGGCTACGTCGCCACCACCGACAGCTACGAGCCGGTCGACGAGGTGCCCCCGGGCACCCCCGTCCGGATGATCTCGGGCACCGAGGTGCGCGAGCGCCTCGCCCGCGGTGAGGCGTTGCCGTCCTGGTTCACCCCGCCGGCGGTGGCCGAGGTGCTGCGGCGTCGCTTCCCGCCGGTGCCCCAACCCGCGAGCTGATCATCGCCTCCCGCCGGCGCCCTGGTCTGCCGGGCTGACCGGCGGTCCAGAGGTGGGTGCGCGGAGCGGCACACACCTGCTGGCGCGCGTGCCTGCGCGCGGACCCGGCATACGCCTGCTTGCGTGGGTGCGCGCGTGGCTGTGCGCACCGGCACCGGCCTGCCGCCTGGATCGGACCCGGCTGACCGGCCCCGTGGCCGGCCGGCGCGCACGCGGCGCACCGCGCAGCCTGCGACCCGGCCAGGGCCCGGGGATCCGTCCCGCTCAGCCCGCGTCGGGTGCGGTGAAGGCGGCGTAGGCCTCCTGCGCCCGCCGCCGCAGCCTCGGGGCCGCCTGGTCCCAGGCGGCGGCCAGCGCGGCCTTCTCGCGGTCGCGCTCGGGGGAGGGGACCCACAGCTCACCGGCCGGGGCCGACGCGCCGCCGTGTCCTCCGGCCGGGACGCCGTCACGGGTCAGGGCCCGCACCTCGGCGCGGCTGACCAGGCCCGACTCGAAGCCCAGCAGGACCGGGGACAGGGTCGGGCGCGCCCTCACCAGGGCGTCGCACTCCCGGCGCAGCTGCTCGTCCAGGCAGGGTTCGGCGAAGGAGGTGCCGAAGCGGGCGTTGAGCCGCCGGACCACCGGCGCGAGGTCGCGGGTCACCTGCGCGAACTCGCCGACCACCATGGCGTCCCGGTGCGGCATCAGCTGCTCGTAGAAGCGGGCGTAGGCCAGCATCGCGTCACGCAGGTCCACGTGGGGCTCGCGGACGAGCTGGGACAGGACCGCGCCCCTCGGCTCGCGGACCACGGTGAGCACGGGGAGGCCGCGGTGCACGGCACTGACGATCTGCGCGCCGGCGTGCAGGTGATGGGCCAACCGGACCGGGCGCTCCTGGGCGAGCTGGAAGGCGTAGACGACGAAGGTGCTGGCGCAGCGGGTGTAGCCGTCGATCACCAGCTCCGTGGTGGGACCGACGACCTGCGGGCTGGGCCCGGGGTGGCGCCGCCGCGCGATGGGCAGGTAGAGCGTGGGGCTCTCGGACAGGTAGGTCCGTGCCCGGTGGCGCACGCGTCGGGCCGGGGAGACCGTCGGGCTGCGGGTCATGACGCGCTCCTTGCGGGTCGGGGCGAGGCCAGCAGCCTGCCGAAGAGGTCGAGGTAGACCCTCTCCTGGTGCTCCCAGGCGACCTGCTCGCGGACGCGGGCGCGTCCGGCGTCGCCCATCCGCAGGCGACGTCCGGGGTCCGACAGGAGCCGGTCCACCGCCTCGGCCAGGGCCACCACGTCCCCGGCCGGGACGTAGTCGCCGGCCGCTGCACCCAGGGCCCGGGTCTCGGGCAGGTCGAAGCCGACGAACGGCACGCCGCAGGCCATGTACTCCATCACCTTCACCGGCGAGACCACCGGCTCCAGGTTGGGTTCGAGCCCGACGTCGGCGTCCCGCAGGTGGGCGAAGACCTCCTCCTCACCCAGCCATCCGGTGAGCTCCACGTTGGCGGTGATGCCAAGGTCGGCCGCGAGCCGGCGCATCGGCTCCCGCCGCTCGCCGTCACCGACGAAGACCGCCCGCAGGTCCGTGCGTCCCTGCACGGTGACCAGGTGGGCCACGGCGCGGACGGCGAGGTCCACCCCGTCCTGCCGGCCCATCACCCCCACCCAGACGCACACGCCACCGGTGGGGGCCACGTCCCGTGCCGCCCCGGAGGCCGGTGCCGGAGCCAGGTTCGCCAGGCGGGGGCCGTTGCCGACGATGGTCACGGCGTCCGCCGCCAGGCCTCCGCGGGTCCGGGCCACGTCCCGCAGTGACTCGTTGACCGTGACGACGTGGTCGGCGGCCCGGAAGCTGAGCCGCTCGCAGGCCAGCAGCGTGCGGTGGACCAGTCCGGTGGAGCGGCCGTACCGCGCGACGTAGACCTCGGGGGAGAGGTCGCGCTGGTCGAGCACGACGGTCGTGCCGAGCCGCCGGAACGGCAGGGCCAGCGCGACGTAGATGTCCGGTGTCCCCGAGACCTGGACGAGGCGGAACGGCTGCTCGCGGTGGACCCGCCAGATGAGGACGGCCGCCATGAGCCAGGACCACGCGTACTCGCGCACGAACGACAGCCGGCTCTCGGCCTCCGGGGGTGCGGGGTAGTCGAGCAGCCGCACGCCCGGGAGGGCCGGGTTGTCCGGATCGCGCCGGCAGATGACCGTGACGTCGTAGCCGGCCTCGCTCAACGAGGTCGCCTGCTTGCGCAGCCGGTGGTCGCGAGCGAGGGAGACGTTCTCGACCACCAGCAGCACGTGGGGGGCTGCCGGGCGGCCGTCTTCGCGCCGGCCGTCTTCGCGCCGGCCGTCTTCGCGCCGGCCGTCTTCGCGCCGGCCGTCTTCGCGCCGGCCGGCCGAGCGGCGCCGGCCCAGGAGGCTGCCCTGCAGGCTCTCTGCGGCGCGGTCCAGTGCGCGCAGCAACGTCACGCGCGGCCCTCGGTCGGTGCGGCCTCGGCGCCCGGCACCCGCGCGACCGCATCCGACTCGACGGGGCGCACCGGTGCGACGGCGCCGGGCGCGTCCCGGCGGGCCGACCGGGCCCGGCAGGGGTGGGTGAGCACGGCCCACACCGGGCCGTCGCAGGACCGCCTGACGAGGTCGTGCGCCCGCTTCACCGAGCGCCGGTCGGACAGGGCCGTGTCCACCACGAGCAGCGCGGCGTCGGCGCGTCGCAGCGCGTCCACCGTGCTGGCGGAGGCGGTGACTGCCGCCGCCTGCACGATGACGACGTCGTGCGTCTGGCTGAGGAACGGCACGGCGCTGTCGACCTGGTCCAGGCGCAGGCCCGAGACCTCGAGCAGCTCCGGCGGTGCCGAGAGCAAGCCGTCCAGCGTGGCCCGGTCGGCCACGGCCGGGACCACGACCACGGAGCGTCGCGCCTCCGCCGCGGCCGCCGCGAGGTTGGCCACGACGACGTCCCGGGCCTCGTGGTCGCGCGGGCTGGCGCAGGTGACCACGATCGTCATGCCCTCCCCGAGCCGGGTCGCCCCGAGCAGGCTCGCCCGCAGGAACCGGTAGGCCTCGGCCACCCGGGACCGGGGGTGGGCGGACACCACGAGGCGCTCCTGGCCCCGCAGCCGCGGCCGCGGCAGGACGCCGAGGACCGGCCCGGCGGTCAGCGCCGCCAGGTCGCCGGCGCCGCGCACGTGGTGGTTCCAGCGGTCGCGCAGGGCGGCGATGCCGGTGCCGAGGGCCAGGCCGAGGATGACCGCGACGCCGATCTGGAGGAGGTGGTCGGGGCCCGACGGCGAGGTGGGGGCGCTGGCCGGGGTGATGACCTCCACCCGCTGGGGGATGTCCTTGTCGGCCGTGGCCTCACGGACGCTGACGTAGGCGTCCGAGAACGCCTTCGCGCGCACCATCGCCTCCTCCGGGGTGGCCGCCGAGGCGCGGAACTCCAGCACGTGCGTGTCGACGGGGACCGCGATGTCCACGCCCCTGACCGCGTCGTCGGCCGACAGGTGCAGCGTGTCGGCCGCCACGGCAGTGACCGAGCCGGAGGTCGCCAGGGCCTTCTCCGTGCCCATGTCGGGCGCGGGCGGGGCCCCGCCGTTGGGCAGCAGCTGCGGTGCCACGACGACCCGCGCGACCGAGGTGTAGGTCGCTGGCTGGGCGTAGCTGAGCGCTGCCACGGCGGCGGTCACCAGGGCGGCGAAGCAGAGGATCAGCACCGCATGGGCCAGCAGGAAGGGACGGCCCGCACCTCGGGGCCCTTCCCCTGCGAACGGGGGCGAGCTGGGCGTCATACGGTCACGGCTCCTTCAGGTACGACCGCGGGGGCCGCGGTGTCGGGCGGATGGGGCAGGGGGCGGGCCAGGGCGGCGAGGATGAACAGGGCGTCCCCGGCGCCGCGGTAGGTGAGGTGAGGGTCGAAGACCATGAGGACGGCCATGACGATGACGGCCACGAACAGGCCGGTCCCGGCGGCGCCGACCGCGTCGTGGCTGGTCCGGGCCAGGGCCAGCGAGCGCTTGGCGACCCCGCGCACGAACCAGGCGAAGGCCAGCAGCAGGGGGATGCCGCCGCCCCAGAGCAGCCAGATGTAGCCGCTCTCGATCCAGACGAACCCCGTCGCCTGGCTGGCCACGGGGACCCGGGCGCTGGGGCGCACCCCGAGCACGAAGCCGCCGTGGTTGAGCAGCTCGGGCAGGAAGTAGCTCTGCAGGTTGCGCAGCCGCCCGGTCCAGCTGACGGGCAGGCCGGACGCGCTCTGGAAGCCGGAGAGCCGCACCGAGATGACCGGCCACGCCACCACGGCCGCGGCCGCGCCGAGGGGCAGGGCCAGGAACAGCAGCCGGGGGCGGCGGATCACCACGGCGGTGAGGGCCGAGGCCAGGAGCAGCCCGGCCGCGCTGGAGAACTCGCCCGAGGCGACGGCCGCCACGGCGAACAGGCCGCCGACACCGCTGAGCAGGACCTTGTGGCGGGCGCCGCGGGAGACCAGGCCGGCCACCACGGCGAGGTTGAGGATCATCAGGTCGGCCATCGCGGCCGGCAGGGCGAGCGTCGAGCCGCCCCGGGGGTTGGCCAGGGCGCCCACGTTGCCGTTGGGCACGTAGTAGGTCGACAGCAGCGAGCGCGTGTGGAAGAGGTCGAGCGCCTGCAGGATGGCGATCACGGCCACCACGGCGGCGACGCCGACGGACAGCTGCAGGCAGCGCCGGACCTGGGCCTCGGTGCGGACGCTGGTGCGGACGATCAGGTAGACCGCGCCGAGCTTCCACAGCACCAGGGCGTAGAGCAGGTCGTCGTTGCCGATCGGCTGCTGCCGCAGGGCCATCCACGTCAGCGGGATGACCGAGCTCGCGACGGCCATCGCGAGCAGGGCCCACTCGGTCCGGTTGGGCCGGAACGAGGGGCGCGACCCCTCCCGGGCGAGCAGCAGCGCGCGGGCGACGAGGCCCGCCCCGACCGCGGCCGCCAGGGCCTCGTTGGGGCGCAGCATCGGGATGGCCGCGCCCCGGTCGATGCCGGCGGTCAACGGCGTGACCACGATGAGGGAGTACGCCGCCACCGACGGGTGGATCGCCACGGTCACGACGAGGGCGGCCACGGCGAGCAGGGCCACGCCGAGCAGGGGCTGGCGCAGTCCGAGCCACACGGCCACGGGCAGGCCGAGCAGGCCCACGCCCACCCACGGGGGCAGCAGCCGGCGCACCCGGGACGTCCCGGCGAGGTCGACCAGGACGCTCATGACAGGTCCTCGCCGAGGCGGCCGCGGCGCCCGATCCCTCCGAGCAGCCACCGCAGCTCGGGGGCGCGCAGGACGGCCGAGACAGCCGCGTAGGTGAGCAGCCCGACGAGCGCCCCCGCCAGGACCGCGAGGGCGCTGCCGACCCGCCCGGTGGTGGCCGACGCCACCTCGTGCGCGGTCAGCCACGCCGGGCCGGCCATCAGCACCGCCGCGGCGCAGGTGCGGGCCAGCGAGGGCAGCAGCCGGACCGGGCCGCTGGCCAGGCGGCGCCGCAGCAGGAGCCACATGCACAGGGCGCCGGCCAGGGTGCCGGCGGAGTACGCCGCCCCCAGGCCAGCCAGAAGCGCCGGGCCCTCGAGGAGGAGCACCGACAGGCCGGCCCCGAGGAGGCACACGGCCACCTGGGTGGCGGCCGCCAGCAACGGTGCGCGGGTGTCCTTCTGTGCGTAGAACGCGTAGCTGCACAGCGTGAACACCGCCTGGCCGACGACGGCGGCCGACAGCGCGCCGAGCGAGGCGGCGACCATGGCGACCCCGGTGTCGGTGCCCATCCGTCCGACCGCGACGAAGCGCGCCAGGAACGGGACGAGGGTCAGGCAGCCCGCCGCGGCCGGCACCGCGACGAACAGGCCGAGCCCGAGGGAGCGGACGAACGCGTCGTGGAACTCCTCGGCCTCGTGCCGCACGAACAGCCGGGACAGCCAGGGCAGCATCCCCAGCGCGACGGGTGTCACGCCCAGCGCCACCGCGAGGTAGACGAAGCTGAGGGCGAGCTGGAAGCCCACGACGCCGCCGGTGGTGCGGTTGGCGGCCGCCAGCAGGATGATCACCTGCACGGCCAAAAGCCCGGCCTGCCCCAGCGACGGCAGCGCCCGGCGGATGATCGTGGTGACCTCCGGGTTGCGCCAGCCCGCCAGCGGCCGCAGCACGACGCCGGCCCGCCGGGCGCCCCACCACTGGAGGGCGGCGTGGGCGGCGACGGCGGCGGTGGTCCCGAGCCCGAGCAGCAGCAGCTCGCCGGTGCCGGTCCCGCCGGTGGGGGACTGGTGCTGACCCCGCACTGCCGCGTCGATGCCCAGCACCACGATGATCCCGACGTTCTCCAGCGCAGGCGCCGCCGCCGCCAGGCCGAAGCGCTGGTGCGCGTTCATCGTCGCGGAGGCCGTGCCGACGACGGCGTAGCAGAAGACCTGGGGGGCGAACATCAGGAACAGCAGCCGGGCCATCTGAGCCTGGTCGGCCCCGCCGGCGCCGGCCTGGTGGTCGGGGGCGGTCACCGCCAGGAGGGTCGGGGCCAGCAGGACGGCGACCGGAAGGACCACGGCCAGGGCGAGCAGGGTCGTGCCGAGGAAGCCCCCCGCGAGGCGCTCGCTGGCGCACCGGTCGCGCTCGTCGACGTGGTGCACCAGGGCCGGGACCAGCAGCGAGGTGAACAGTGAGCCGGCGAGCAGGCCGTAGTAGATGAGGTTGGGCAGGGCGTTGGTGAACTGGAACGTGTTGCCCAGCACCGTCGGGCCCAGGACCGCGCCGATGGCCGCGATCCGGACCAGCCCGGTGACCCGGCTGACCACCGTCCAGGTGGCCACGGTCACCGAGTCGGCCGCGGCCCGCGACCCGGCCCCGGGGTCCGGGGGGAGGCCGCGCTCGGGGGTGACGCCGCGCTGCGCGGCCGGCACGCGCTCCGCGGCCGGCTCGCCGGCCGTCGTCCGCGGCGAGGGCGCCCGCCCGCCGGTCCCGCTCATCCGGCGTCCCCGGGCCGCAGCACGACCAGGACGGTCCGCAGCAGCAGCTGCACGTCCAGCGCGAAGCCGCACCGGCGGACGTACTCCAGGTCGAGGTCCAGCGCCTGGCGCATCGTCAGGGTGCTGCGCCCGCTCGTCTGCCACAGGCCCGTCATCCCGGCGGGCACGGCGAACCGCGCGGCATACCGGTCCTCGAGGAGCTCGCGCTCCCATGGGAGCACCGGCCGCGGCCCGACCAGCGACATGTCCCCCCGGAGCACGTTGACCAGCTGCGGCAGCTCGTCCAGGCTCGTCCGCCGCAGCAGTCGGCCCAGCGGGGTGAGGCGCGGGTCGTCCTCGAGCTTGAACAGCGTGTGGGGGGTCGAGGCATCCCCGGGGTCCTCGGCCAGGAGCCGCTGCACGTAGTCGCGGTGCAGCTCGTCACTGCACCCGTGTGTCATCGTGCGGAACTTCAGCATCGTGAAGGGCTCGCCGTCCCGGCCCACCCGCGTCTGGCGGAACAGCGCCGGGCCGGGCGAGGTCAGGCGCACCAGCGCCGCCACGACGGCGAGCACGGGGGAGAGGAGGACCAGCCCGACCGCGGAAGCGCCGAGGTCCAGGCCCCGCTTCGAGACCCGGTATGCCGGCCGGTGCCGGGCGGCGGTCGGCCCGCCGGCGGTGCGACGCGCCATCCAGCCCGGTGTCCGCGCGCGGGTGCGTCCTGGTCCCCTGCTGAAGTCCGACACGGCTACCCCCGGTCGCCGGCCAGGGCAGAGGACAGGACCGCGCAGACGTGCTCGGCCTGCTGGACGCTCATGTGGGGGAACATCGGCAGGGACAGGATCTGGCCGGCCGCGAGCTCGGCGACCGGCAGCGGCTGGCGGGCGAACCGCCGGTACGGCTCCTGCAGGTGGCAGGGCACCGGGTAGTGGATGCCGGTCTCCACGCCGGCGGCGGCCAGGGCCTGCTGCGCCTCGTCCCGCCGGTCGGTCCGCGCGACGGCGAGGTGGTAGACGCTGGGCGTGCCGGGGCGCTCGGCGGTCAGCTCGATGGCCTCCCGCGGCAGGCGCTCGCGGTAGATCCCGGCGATGGCGCGGCGCGCGCGGGTCCAGTCGTCGAGGCGCGTGAGCTTGAGGGAGAGCACCGCGGCCTGGAGCGCGTCCAGCCGGCTGTTGGTGCCGATGGCGTCGTGCAGGTAGCGGTCCTCGAGGGCGCGGCCGTGGTCGCGCAGCGAGCGCAGCCGGTCCGCGAGCGCGCCGTCGGAGGTCGTGATGGCACCACCGTCGCCGAACGCCCCGAGGTTCTTGCCGGGGTAGAAGGAGAAGCTGCCCGCGACGCCGAGCGACCCGGCGGGGCGCCCGCAGTGCCGTGCCCCGTGCGCCTGCGCGGCGTCCTCGACGAGGGCGATGCCGGCCCGCGCCGCGACCCGGGCGAGGGCCGTCATGTCCGCCATCTGCCCGAAGAGGTGGACGGCGATGACCGCCGCCGTCCTCGGGGTGAGTGCGGCCTCCACCTGTGCCGGGGCGACGAGCAGCGTGAACGGGTCCACGTCCACGAACACCGGTGTCGCCCCGGCCAGCACCACGGCCTCGGCGGTCGCGATGAAGGTGTTGGCGGGGACCACGACCTCGTCCCCGGGCCCGATCCCGAGGGCCCGCAGGATGAGGTGCAGGGAGTCGGTGCCGTTGCCCACGGCGACCGCCTCCCGGCTGCCGCAGTAGTCGGCCCACTCCTGCTCGAAGCGGTCCACCACGTCTCCGCCGACGAACCGGTGGCTGTCCACCACCGTCGCCCAGGCGGCGTCGAGCTCGGCGCGGATCTCGGCGGTCTGCCCGGCGAGGTCGGCGAAGGGCACCCGCAGGGTGGGCCGGCCCTCGACCGCGGCGCTCACGACAGGCTCCCGATCAGGGAGCTCTCGCCGTGGTCGGGGGGCTCGGTCCCGGCCGCACCCGCCGGGCTCCCGGCCCGGCTCCGGGCCCGGCTCACCACCTGGCTCACCGTGCGGGACGGCTCCCGGACCTCGTCGACCCACACCCGCCGGCCCTCGCGCAGCGAGATCTGGAGCGACTCGAGGACCTCGACCACGGCCAGGCCGTTGGCGCCGTCGGTGCTGGGCTTCGCCCCGGTGCGGATGCACTCCAGGAAGCTGCGGTCCTCGACGAGCAGCGGCTCCTCGAAGTCGAGGTAGGGGACCGTGATGTCGCCGTAGCGGTAGGACATCGGCGGCTGGGTCAGGTCCTGGTCGTCGGCCGAGGCGGTGACGCCCTTGTCGAAGATGCGCAGCCGCTCGTCGACGGCGATGTCGTCGTAGACGGCCATCTTGCGGCTGCCCACGACGGTCACCCGCCGCACCTTGTAGGGGTCCAGCCAGCTGACGTGGATGTTCGCCGACAGCGCCAGGTCGGGGTAGAACAGGCGCAGGTAGGCCACGTCCTCGAACCGGCGGTGGGCGTGGCAGGCCCCCCACGCGTGGACCGACTCGGGGGCGCGCCCCAGCACGTGGTTGATGATCGAGATGTCGTGTGGGGCCAGGTCGAAGATGACGTTGACGTCGCTCTGGTAGAGCCCGAGGTTCAGCCGCGCCGTGTCGATGTTGTAGAGGTCGCCGAGCTCGCGCTGCTCCACCAGCTCGCGCAGCTTCCTGACGGCGGAGTTGTGCTCGAAGGTGTGCCCGACCATGAGCGTGACCCCGGCCTCCTCGGCCGCGGCGACGATGCGACGGGCGTCCTTGCTCGTGGTGGCCAGCGGCTTCTCCACGAGCACGTGCTTGCCGGCGGCGATGGCGGCCAGCGCGAGCGGGGCGTGGGAGGTCGGCGGGGTCGCGAGGACGAGCGCGTCCACCTCGGGCAGTGCGGCGCCGAGGGTCTCGAAGGCCAGGGCGCCGGGGAAGCCGCGCATCAGGTTGGCGGTCCGGTCCACGCGGGAGTCGATCATCACCACCTGCGAGACGTCGCCCAGCGACTGCAGCACCCGCAGGTGCTTGGACCCCCAGTACCCGCAGCCGACGACACCCACCCGGAGCCCACTCGAGGTCTTCATGCGATCTCCTGTCATCTGACCGATTCCCCTCGCTGCTGCCGCTGTTCGACCGCGGGCGTGCGCTTGCCTCATCACTTTCACCGACACGGCGGGGCGAGCCCTCGCCCGGCATGGGGAGAGGGCGTGCGCTGATCACGGGACGCACCGGGGCGTGGGTGCATGAGCGGCGCTCGCTCACCTGGCATCAGCGCCGGGAGGTTGACAACTCGCTGGATTCAGGACCGGGCCCTGCGCCGGGGAGGGCGCCGGACACGGGTGTCACGTCCCCCGCGCCGCCGACAAGGCAGGTCTGCGGGCGGCAGGCTGCGAGGCCGCCCACCGCGGACGACGGGTATGCCGGGTGGTCGGCTCAGTCGCGCCGCAGGCCGGCCAGTGCGCTGCCGAGCGCGCGGCCCAGGGCGACGAAGGGCGCCCGCAGCCCCTGACCGGCAGCCGCGCGGCTTCGACGCAGCTGGGCGACCCCGCTGCTGGGCCAGACCATCGCCCGGAGCCGGACCCAGCCGGGCCGGGTCGGGGCCACCGCATGCAGGACGCGACGGACGTCCGCGCCGACGTCGGGGACCCCGGCCGCGACCGCGGGCGGGGCGTAGCGGGCGCGCTCGAGGGTGCCCAGCACCCGGCCGAGGGCCTGCGCCCCGTCCTCGTCGAGGTAGGCCTCGCGGACGTAGTGGTCGTGCAGCTGCCGCGGGGTCTGCGTGGGAGGGCAGGGCATCCCGAGGTCGGCCAGCCGCTCGGTGAGGGACACCCACTCGGCCTCCACGAGGGCTGCGCCGTCGCCCGCGCCATGCCGGCGCCGCCGGCGTGACCAGGCCGCCCCGGCCGGGACGACCACGGCCCCGACCAGGCCCACCAGGGCCGCCAGCAGGACGAGTCCCCACCCGCGGGGCAGCCGGTCGGTCCACGGCCGGCCCGCCCCGGTCGCGACAGGCCTGGCCGGTCCGTTGGTCAGCTTGTCGGAGGTGTCGAGCAGGTCGCCCTTGTGGGTCGTGGTCCCACGCCTGGTCGTCGCGCCGTCGGTGGGGCGTCCCGACTCGCCCGCACCCCCGCTGAGGACGGTGGCGTAGGTCGGAGCGGCGCCGCTGCGCGAGGCCGGGGTGGGCTCGAACCGCAGCCAGCCGATCCCGTCGAGGTAGAGCTCGGGCCAGGCGTGCGCGTCGGCGACGGCGACGGTCCACAGCCCCCGGTCCACGTGGCCGGGCAGGAAGCCGTAGGCCATCCGGGCGGGGATGCCCAGGGCGCGAGCCATCATGACCATCGCCGTCGCGAACTGCACGCAGTAGCCCTGCCGGGTCACGAGGAAGTGCGAGAGCGGGTCCATCGCCACGGGCCGCCCGGCCGCGTTGCGCACCGGCGGAGCAAGGGTCAGGGAGTAGGAGAAGCCGCCGTTGGAGCGCAGGAACTCCTGGATGGCGAGCGCCCGGTCGTAGGGGGTCGAGTGGCCCCGGGTCACCGACCGCGCCAGCTCGGTGACCCGGGCGCCCGAGGCCGCGTCCACCTGCAGGTCGCGGGAGTCCACGACCCGGTTGTCCGTGCCGGGCAGTGCGGCCCGCAGCGTCGCGGGGTCGGGCTCGACGTCCCAGAAGGAGACCTCGTAGTCCTTGACCTGGTCGGCGGTGTAGATCGTCTGGGTGCTGTTGTCCAGGCCCCAGCTCACGCCCCCGAGGTCGCCCCCGACCAGGGGGTAGGGCGCGGCGAGGTTCGGTCGCTGGAGCACGTTGCCCTGGACGGTCATGAGGTAGCGCGTCTTGGGCACCGACGGGGCGAGCCCCGTGGGGGAGGGGACCGAGGGGTCAGGGCTGGAGGCGATCCGGTCGACGTTGCGCCGCGGCGGCAGCCACGTCCCGTCGACGTAGGTGGAGCTCACGAGGACGCGCAACGGCGGCGGGAAGGGGGCGTCGGTGCGATAGGTCAGGACCGGGTCGGTGCTGCGGTCGGCGAGGTCGCGGGCGAGGTCCAGGCTCTGGTTGAAGCCGACGCTGCCACCGCCCCCGGCGCTGTCGGCGTCCCGGCCGAGACCGGAGAGCAGGAAGCGGGTGGGCAGGTGGGGCAGTGCCAGCGGGACCAGGAGGGCCGCGACGATCGCGGCCACGCCCAGGGACCGGCCCAACGCCGCGGCACCGCCGGTGTCGGCGTCGCCGCTGGAGGCCACCGGCGTGATCGGGGTCGCCGTGGTCGTGCTCCAGCGGCGGACGAGGGACGTGCCCTGGCGCCCCACCATGACCAGCCACACGAGCGCGAGGGCGACGAAGAAGGCCGGGTTGAGCGAGGAGCCGCTGTTGGCGGCCGAGCCGAGGAACACGGCAAGCAGCGGGAGACCGGCCAGAGGGGCCGACCGGCGCGTCACGGCGAGGTAGTCCACGGCCACGGCGAGGACGCCGGCGACGAGGCTGACCATGAGGATGAGCCCGCGGGTCGTGGGCGCCGGGGCGGTGTAGGTCTGGATGGTCTGGATCGCGTCGACGAGGAGCTGGTTGAAGGCGAGCACCGTCTCGAGCCCGGGCAGGCCGTGCCAGAGGTGGCCGCGGCCGTGCAGCCAGCCGGTGGTGACCGCGGCCGCGACGAGCTGGAGCACGGCGACCTGCCAGCCGCGCAGCCGGGCCGACCGGGCGAGCATCCCCGTCACCGCGACCACCAGCACGAGCACCAGGGCGGGGTTGAGCCACTCGCCGGTCGCGAGGAGGGTCGTCACCGGCAGCAGGGCGACGACGGTGGCCAGGGCGGCCATCCCGGCGTCGCCGGGGCGCGCGTTCATCGTCCGACCCCGATCCGGGTCGACGGCGTGCAGACCCCTGCCCATGCCCGCGCCACGGTCTCGCCGGCGCGGACCACGTGGGTGCTCCACCCGGCGGCCCGCGCCAGGTCGGCGAAGTCCTCGGCCCGGCTGCCGAGCCACTCCTTCGCGAGCTCCTCGTCAGGGACCCCGGCGGTGCGGAACGAGGAGGCGGTGAAGCCGGCGGAGGCGAAGGTCGAGGAGTCCAGCAGCAGGAGCAGGCCGACGCCCCCGGGCTGGCGCAGCGTGACCAGCTGGCGCAGCAGCTCCTCGTCGCGGTCGGCCATGACCGCGAACACCAGCCCTCCGGCGGCGGTCAGCGGGTGGGCGGCGTGCAGGACGTCGTCGAAGGTGGGTCCGGGGTCGGTGGAGGCCAGGGCGAGGGCCTCGAGCGCCGAGTCCAGGTCGACGATCTCCGCCGAGCGGCCCTCGGTGACGGACTCGTGGCTGACCATGTGCACGGCATACCCGTTGGAGGCGAGGTGCGCGGCGACGGAGGCGAGCGCGCTGACCGCCCACTCGAACGAGCCCGAGGCGCCTGCCCCGCGGTGCCCGCCGGCGCGCGAGTCCAGCAGGAGCACCGCCCGCCGGCGGGCCGGACGGTCCTCCTGGCGGACCATGAGCTCGCCCTGGTGGGCGGTCGCCGGCCAGTGGATGCGGCGCAGGTCGTCGCCGTCGCGGTACTCGCGGATCGCCACGTCGTCCTCGCCGTGCAGGGCGACCATGTGCGGGATGACGCCCTCGGCGCCGACGCCCTCGCCCCCGGCCCGGCCGCTGGAGAGCGGCTCGACCCGGGGGAGCACAAGGACCTCGGCGCTGGTGCTCAACGCCACCTGTCGGGTGGACAGGCCGAACGGGTCACGGACCCGGAAGGACAGCGGGCCCAGGCGGTGCCGCCCGCGCAGGTGCGAGCGGATGTCGTAGCTGACCTCGCGGCGCTCGCCCTGGCCCATCCGAGGCAGGACGAAGCGCGGCCGGTCCCCGAGCGCGTAGTCCACGCGCTCCTCGGCCATGAGGACCGGCGAGCGGCGCCGGCTGGTGTTGGCGAGCTCGACGACCACTGTGGCGACCTCGTCCACCGACAGCCGGGACGGCTGCACCCGGCGGTCCACCTCGAGGTCGGGCAGGGCGCGGCGGCTGGTCAGCGCGGACAGCAGCGTGAGGGCCAGCAGCAGCACGCCGATCCGGGTCAGGTCGCCGAGCCCGAGGCCCAGCCCGGTCAGCACGAGGGTGATCCCGGCGCCGACGAAGGCCCGGCCCCGGGTGGTGAGCACGTCGCGGACCCGGGTCATGGTGTCCGGCCCCGGCTGGTCATGGCGTCCACGTCTCCCCGCCCGCCCCGGCTCACCGCCCGGGCGCGGGGACGGGCACGCGGCGGACGATCTCATGGAGCACGTCGGCGGGGGTGCGGCGGGAGAGCTGGGCCTCCCCGGTGAGCAGCAGCCGGTGGGCGAGCACCGGCACGAGCAGTGCCTGCACGTCGTCGGGCAGGACGTGGTCGCGGCCGGCGAGGGCGGCGTGGGCGCGGGCGGCGCGCAGCAGGTGCAGCGACGCGCGCGGCGAGGCGCCGAGCCGCAGCGCCGGGCTGGTCCGGGTGGCCGTGACGAGGTCGACGACGTACTGCTTGAGCCCGGGGCTGGTCCACAGCGTCCGGACCGTCTCGATCAGCTTGGCCACGGTCTCGGCGTCGGTGACGGGGGAGAGCTCGTCCAGCGGTGAGGTGTCGCCGTGCGACTCCAGCATCGCGACCTCGGCGGCCGGCGAGGGGTAGCCCATGGAGAGGCGGGCCATGAAGCGGTCGCGCTGCGCCTCCGGCAGGGGGTAGGTGCCCTCCATCTCGATGGGGTTCTGGGTGGCCAGGACGATGAACGGCTTGTGCAGCTCGTAGGTCTGCCCGTCGACGGTGACCTGGCCCTCCTCCATGCACTCCAGCATCGCCGACTGCGTCTTGGGCGAGGCGCGGTTGATCTCGTCGCCGACCACGACGTTGGCGAAGATCGCGCCCTGGCGGAACTCGAACTCGCGCACGTCGGGGTTGAACACGTTGACCCCGGTGATGTCGCTGGGCAGGAGGTCGGGGGTGAACTGGACCCGGCGCACCGAGCAGTCGATGGAGCGGGCCAGGGCCTTGGCGAGCATCGTCTTGCCGACACCGGGGACGTCCTCGATCAGCAGGTGGCCCTCGGCGAGCAGGACGGTGATCGCGGTGCTGACGACGTCCGGCTTGCCCTCGATGACCGACTGCATGGCAACGCTGATGCGGCCGGCCACGTCGCCGACCAGCTCCAGGCTGTCGCGTCCCCCGCTGTCCATCCCCGACTCCAGGTCCATGACCTGATCTTGCACGAATCCGCCGTCCACGGCTCTCCTCACGCCCAAGTTCGTCCGGCCAACCGGCCAACCGGCCTTCCGGCCACACCGCCGCGGCGGCCGCTGCCAGCCGTCGCTCCACTTCACCCCACGTCCGGGAGGCCCGGTCGGTTCCGCCGTGGGCACGACGGCGCGCCGGAGCACGAGAGGTGCCTCCTCCGTCCCTGTGACGCGGCCGGCAGCGGGGAACGTTCGCCCGGTTTTCCCCCACTTTCCCCCCACCCCCGCTGACCTGCGGAAACTCCCCGGAAAAAGGCGCGGCTCTTGCCCCGAAACGGCACGTGGTGGGGGAGAGTGGGTTAAAGTGGGGCACTCAGGAGAGCATCGGCCGGCGCTGAGCCGCAGGGGAGGAGGCGCACCGTGTTCCTCGGTACGCACACGCCCCGGCTCGACGACAAGGGCCGCCTCTTCCTGCCGGCCAAGTTCCGGGACCGCCTCGCCGGAGGCCTCGTGGTCACCCGCGGCCAGGAGCGCTGCCTCTACGTCTTCCCGATGGATGAGTTCCTCCGGGTCGCCGAGTCGATGCGCCAGGCCCCGATGACCAGCAAGGCCGCCCGGGACTACGCCCGCGTCTTCCTCTCCGGCGCCTCGGACGAGATCCCCGACAAGCAGGGCCGGGTGACCATCCCCGCCAACCTGCGCGACTACGCCGGGCTCAACCGCGACTGCACCGTCATCGGCGCCGGCTCGCGCGTCGAGGTCTGGGACAGCACCGCCTGGGACAGCTACCTCGAGGGCACCGAGCAGGCGTTCGCCGACCAGGCCGAGGAGGTGATCCCCGGACTCCTCTGAGCCGCCGAAGGGCCGACCACCACCGGCCCTGCTGCCAGGTCTCCACCCGCTTCGCGTCCCGGGACACCTTCCCCGGCCCCGGGCCGCACCCCCTTGAAGCGGTTGGAGACCTGACTGCAGGACCACCCAGCTGGACCTTGACCGCTTGCGGGTCACCCGTCATACCAAGAGAAGGAAGCCCCACCCATGAACGCACGAGGGACCGCCGAGGAGCGGCACGTCCCCGTCCTGCGTGACCGCATCCTCGACCTGCTCGCGCCCGCGCTGGCCGAGCCCGGTTCGGTCTACGTGGACGGCACCCTCGGCATGGGCGGGCACAGCGAGGCGGTGCTGCAGCGCTGCCCCGAGGCCCGCGTCGTCGGCATCGACCGCGACCCCGAGGCGCTGGAGCTGGCGGGGGAGCGGCTGGCCTCCTTCGGCGAGCGCTTCATCCCCGTGCACGCCGTCTACGACGAGATCGCCGACGTGCTGGCCGACCTCGGCATGCCCCAGGTGCAGGCGGTCCTGTTCGACTTCGGGGTCTCCTCGCTGCAGCTGGACGAGGCGGACCGCGGCTTCGCCTACGCCCAGGACGCGCCGCTGGACATGCGGATGGACCAGACCCGCGGCATCACCGCCGCGGAGGTCCTCAACACCTACGACGCCCCCGAGCTCGAGCGCGTCCTCAAGGACTACGGGGAGGAGCGCTTCGCGCGCCGTATCGCGGGTGCCATCGTCCGCGAGCGGGCCAAGGAGCCGTTCACCACCTCCGCGCGCCTGGTCGAGCTGCTGCGCGCCGCGGTCCCCGCGGCCTCCCAGAAGAGCGGCGGCCACCCCGGCAAGCGCACCTTCCAGGCGCTGCGGATCGAGGTCAACGCCGAGCTGGAGGCGATCCGCACGGCGCTGCCCGCGGCCATCGACGCCCTCGCCGTCGGCGGCCGGATCGCCGTGCTCAGCTACCACTCGCTCGAGGACCGGCTGACCAAGCAGGCCCTCGCGGCCGGTGCCAAGAGCACCACCCCGCCCGGCCTGCCGGTCGAGCTGCCCGAGCACGCGCCCTACCTGCGCCTGCTCACCCGCGGGGCCGAGGAGCCCAGCGCCGCCGAGACCGCCGCCAACCCCCGCGCAGCATCGGCCCGGCTCCGGGCCGCCGAACGCACCCGGGCCACGAAGGGACACCACGCATGAGCCAGATGACGGCTGCCGCCGCGCGCGTCGGCACCGCCCGCGCACCTCGCCGGACCCCCACGCTGCCGAGCCTGCGCGTCGTCAGCGGGGCCGAGACCAAGCGCCCCGGCGCCGGGTTCGCCGTGCTGTGCATGGTGCTGCTCAGCGCCGGCCTGCTCGGCCTGCTGCTGCTCAACACCTCCCTGGCCCAGGGCGCGTTCGCGCTGCACGACCTGCAGGCGACCTCCGGGGAGCTCAGCGACACCCAGGACGCGCTGACGCAGCAGATCCAGAGCGCCGCCTCCCCGCAGCACCTGGCCAAGGAGGCCGTCGCCATGGGCATGGTGCCGGCGCAGTCCGCCGCGTTCCTGCGGCTGTCGGACGGCGCGGTGTTCGGCGTGGCGAAGCCGGCGACCAAGCAGCCGGGCTTTACCGTGATCGGGCAGGTCGTGGTCCCGCCGGTCGCCGCCAGTGCGGCCGCCGCGACCCCGGCCGCCACCCCCAGCGCACCGGCCGCCAAGGCCGGCAGCACCACGGCGGTGACGACGAAGAACGGCGTGACGACCACGGTGGTCACGACCGTCAACAGCGACGGCAGCACGACCACGACGACGACGCGGACCACCAGCGGCCACCCGAACGGCAAGGCCACCGGGCACGGCCACAGCAAGCAGGCAGCGAACACGAGGTGAGCACGTGAGCCCGAGCCGCGACAGCGGCCGGGGCGGTCCCGGAGGTCGGGGTGGCCCCGGCGCCCGCCAGCCCCGCACCGCCGCCGGCGCCCCCCGTGGCCCGCGTCCGCCCGCCGAGCGTCCCGGCCGTCCGCAGCCTGCGGGCCGTCCGGCGGCCAAGCCCCGCCCGGGGGTCCAGCGCCAGGGCGGGTCCACGGCCCAGGAGCACAGGCCGCGCCCGCCGCGGCCCCGCAGCCAAGCGCCACAGCCGCCGCGCCGGCCCTCCCGGCCGGTGCGGCTGGGCGTCGCGCACCCGCACCGCCGGGTGCGTTTCGTCATGATCGCCGTGCTGTTCGTCTTCAGCATCTTCGCCGCGCAGCTGGTCAAGATCCAGGCGCTGGACGCCTCCAAGATGGCCAGCGCCGCCCTCGGTTCGCGCCTGCTCACGGTGCAGGTCCCGGCGATGCGTGGCGACATCGTCGACGCCAACGGGGTCGCCCTGGCCACGAGCATCGAGCGGCGCAACATCACCGCCGACCAGACCGCGGTGCCCCACTACAAGAAGACCGTGGGCGGGCACTACATCACCGTCGGCGTCGCCGGGGCCGCCGAGGACCTCGCCCCGCTGACCGGCAAGTCGGTGGAGGAGCTCACCCGCATCCTCACCGGCAACCGGCTCTTCACCTACGTCGCCAAGGGGCTCTCGCCGCTCACGTGGCGCAAGATCAACGAGCTGGGCATCCCGGGCATCTACAGCGAGCCCACGACCCAGCGCAGCTACCCGACCTCCACGGCCGCGGCCTCGCTCGTGGGGTTCGTCGGCGGTGACGGCACGCCCGGCGGCGGGCTGGAGCTGATGATGAACCGCCAGCTCAGCGGCAAGGGGGGCAGCCAGGTCTACGAGCGCTCCGGTGACGGCCGGATGATCCCGACGGGGGAGCAGTCGATCACCCCGGCGGTGCCCGGCCACACCGTGCAGCTGACGATCAACAGCGACCTGCAGTGGTACGCCCAGAACGCCATCGCCCAGAAGGTGCAGCAGACCAAGGCGCTGTCGGGCACCGTCGTGGTGGAGAACGTGCACACCGGCCAGCTGCTGGCCGTCGCGAGCTACCCCACGTTCGACCCCAACAACATCGCCCAGGCGCGGGGCAACCTGGACAACCGCGCCTTCGACGAGGTCTTCGAGCCGGGGTCCACCGGCAAGGTCATGACGTTCTCCTCGGCGCTGCAGGAGGGCGTGGCCACGCCGACGACCCCCGTGACCGTCCCCAACACGCTGCCGCGGGCCGGCACGACCTTCCACGACGCCGAGAACCACGGCACCGAGCACCTCACGGCGGCCGGCGTGCTGGCCCAGTCGAGCAACATCGGCACCATCGAGCTCGGGGAGAAGATCTCCGCCGACACGCTGCACCGCTACTTCACGAAGTTCGGCATCGGTCAGGGCACCGGCATCCACTTCCCCGGCGAGAGCGCCGGCCTGCTCACCCCGGTCAAGGACTGGAGCGGCTCCCAGCGCTACACCGTGATGTTCGGCCAGGGCCTGTCCGTCAACGCCATCCAGGCCACCGGCGTCTTCCAGACCATCGCCAACAACGGCGTGCGGATGCCGCCGACCCTGGTCAACAGCGTGCGCAACCCCGACGGGTCGCTGGCCGCGCTGAGCCGGCCGACCCCGGTGCGGGTCGTCTCGCCGGCCGTCGCCTCACAGGTGCGCACGATGCTCGAGGGCGTCGTCAGCAGCGAGGGCACGGCCCCGGAGGCCCGCGTCGAGGGCTACCGGGTCGCTGGCAAGACCGGCACCGCCGATCGCTACGACCCCACCGTCGGCGGCTACCGCGGCAAGACCGCCTCGTTCATCGGCTTCGCGCCGGCGGACAAGCCCGAGATCGTCGTGGCCGTCATCGTCCAGCGGCCGACCACCGTCTACTTCGGTGGCCTCGTCGCGGCCCCGGTGTTCTCGCAGGTCATGACCTACGCGTTGCAGGCCTACAAGATCCCTCCGACGGGCACCACTCCGCCCACCATCAAGCTCAGGACCGACGGGCAGTAACGTCTCCCCGTGGTGAGTGTGGCCCCCCGACCCCAGTCCCTGCGCGCAGTGACCCTGACCGACGTCGCTGCGTCCGCGGGTGCCCCGGCGACGCCGCAGATGGAGGCGGTCGCCGTCAGCGGCGTCACGCACGACTCGCGCGCCGTCCAGCACGGTGACCTGTATGCCGCGCTGCCGGGTGCCAACGTCCACGGCGCCGCCTTCGCGGCGGCCGCGGTGAGCCTCGGCGCCCGCGCGGTCCTCACCGACGAGGCCGGTGCGGCGATGATCGCGGCCGGCGAGGCCGCCGGTCCCGCGCCCGTGCTCGTGGTGCCGGACCCCCGCGCCGTGATGGGCCACGTGGCCGACCTCGTCCACGGCCACCCCAGCCGCGCCCTGACGATGCTGGGCGTGACGGGCACCAACGGCAAGACCACCACGGCATACCTGCTCGACTCCGCCCTGCGCGCCCTGGGGCGCACGACCGGGCTCATCGGCACCGTCGAGACGCGCGTCGGCGCCGAGCGGATCAAGTCCGTGCGCACCACACCCGAGGCCAGCGACCTGCACGCCCTGCTCGCGGTGATGGTCGAGCGCGGCGCCGACACGTGCACCATGGAGGTGTCCAGCCACGCGCTGAGCCTCCACCGGGTCGATGGCGTGGTCTACGACGTCGCCGCCTTCACCAACCTCTCCCAGGACCACCTCGACTTCCACGGCTCGATGGAGGACTACTTCCTGGCCAAGGCCGCGCTGTTCACGCCGGAGCGGTCCCGTCGCGGGGTCGTCTGCGTCGACGACGCCTGGGGTGCCCGGCTGGCCCGTGAGGCGACGGTGCCGGTGGTCACGGTCGGCTCTGCCGAGGGCACGGAGGCCGACTTCCGGCTCGAGCCGGTCCCCGGCGACGACGCGGCGTTCACGCTGCGCTCGGCCGACACCACCCTCCACCTGCGTTCGGCGCTGCCGGGCGACTTCAACCGGGTCAACACCGCGGTCGCGGCCGTCGTGCTCCTGTCCGCGGGGGTCGCCCCCGCCGACGTCGAGCGGGCCCTGGCCGCCGACCCGCACGTGCCCGGGCGCATGGAGCGGGTGCTGCCGGACGGTGCCGACCCGGCGTCGGTGCCGCTGGCGGTCGTCGACTTCGCGCACACCCCGGACGCGGTCGGGCTCGCCCTGCGGTCGCTGCGGCACACCACCCCCGGGCGGCTGATCGTGGTGCTCGGTGCCGGCGGTGACCGCGACCGGGCCAAGCGCGGCCCGATGGGCGCGGCGGCGGCCGAGCGGGCCGACGTGGTCGTCGTCACCGACGACAACCCCCGATCCGAGGACCCGGCCGCGATCCGGGGTGCCGTTCTAAAGGGCGCGCGGCAGCGCGCCACCGCGCCCGGGGGAGCGGACGAGGTGCTGGAGGTCGCCGGGCGGGCCGAGGCCATCCGTCGCGCGGTCGCCCGCGCCAGCGGCCCCGACGACACCGTCGTCGTCGTGGGCAAGGGCCACGAGACCGGCCAGGAGGTGGCCGGGGTGGTCCACCCCTTCGACGACCGCGAGGAGCTGCGCGCCGCCCTGACGGGCAGCGCCGCCGACATGACCAGAGCCGCCGTGATGAGCAGCCAGGACCAGGACAGCGAGGTGAGCCCGTGATCCCCCTCCGGCTCAGTGAGGTCGCCCGGATCACCGGCGGCATCCGCCACGGCGAGGACGTCCTGGTCGACGGCCCCGTCGTCACCGACTCCCGCGAGGCCGCCGCCGGCAGCCTCTACGTCGCCCGCGTCGGCGAGGCCGCCGACGGCCACGACTTCACCGGCGGTGCCCGCGACCGCGGCGCCGTCGCGGCCCTGACCAGCCGGGAGGTGCCCGAGCTGCCGTGCGTCGTGGTCCCCGACGTCCAGGACGCCTTCGCGGCGCTGGCCCGGGACCTGGTCGACCGCAGCCCGGAGCTGACCGTCATCGGCATCACCGGCTCCTCGGGCAAGACCAGCACCAAGGACCTCATCGCCTCGGTGCTCGCCCGCCACGGCGAGACGGTCGCCAACGTCGCCTCCCTCAACGGCGAGGTCGGCGTGCCGCTGACCGTCTGCCGGGTCACGCCGACCACACGCCACCTCGTCGTGGAGATGGGGGCCCGGGGCATCGGCCACATCGCCTACCTCACCCAGGTGGTCCCGCCGCGGATCGGCGTCGTGCTCAACGTGGGCACCGCGCACATGGGCGAGTTCGGCTCGCGCGAGGCGATCGGCCGGGCCAAGTCCGAGCTGGTCCGCGCGCTGCCCGACGACGGGCTGGCCGTCCTCAACGTCGACGACCCGGTCGTGGCGGCGATGGCCGAGGTCACCCCCGCCACCGTCGTGCGGGTCGGCACCGACCCCCGCGCCGACGTGCGCGCTGAGGACATCGAGCTCGACGCCGCCGGGCGTCCCTCCTTCACCCTGTGCACCGCCCAGGGCAGCACCCGGGTCTCCCTGGGCCTCTACGGCGAGCACCACGTCGGCAACGCCCTGGCGGCAGCTGCGGTGGCGCTGCACGTCGGGATGTCGCTGGCTGACGTGGCCACGGCCCTGGCCGAGGCACGCCCCGCGAGCCGGTGGCGCATGGAGGTGCACGACCGGCCCGACGGCGTCACCGTCGTCAACGACGCCTACAACGCCAACCCCGACTCGATGCGGGCCGCCCTCAAGGCCCTCGTGGCCATGGGTCACGGACGGCGGACCTGGGCCGTGCTCGGCGAGATGCTCGAGCTTGGCGAGGAGTCCGCGGTCGAACACGACGCCATCGGGCGCCTGGCGGTGCGGCTCAACGTCTCGCGCCTCGTCGTCGTCGGCGAGGGGGCCCGCGCGATGGACAGCGGCGCCCGGCACGAGGGCTCCTGGGGCCAGGAGTCGACGTGGGTGCCGGACGCCGACGCGGCGCACGCCCTGCTGGAGCAGGAGCTCGCCCCCGGCGACGTCGTCCTGCTCAAGTCCAGCCGTGACGCCGGTCTACGGTGGCTCGGGGACCGTCTCGTCGGGGGAGCGCACTCGGAGGTTTCGTCGTGAAGGCCGTACTCCTGGCAGCAGCCATCTCGCTGGTGGTCGCGCTGCTCGGCACCCCGATGTTCATCAAGTACCTCGTCCGCCAGGGCTACGGGCAGTTCATCCGCGACGACGGCCCGACCTCGCACCACACCAAGCGGGGCACGCCGACCATGGGCGGCGCGGTGATCATCGCCGCGGCACTGTCGGCCTACGGGCTCTCCCACGTCCTGACGCTGACCCCGGTCACGATGAGTGGCCTGCTCGTGCTCTTCCTCATGGCCGGTCTGGGCCTGGTGGGCTTCCTGGACGACTACATCAAGATCTCCAAGCAGCGCAGCCTCGGCCTGCGCTCGAAGGAGAAGCTCGCCGGGCAGACCCTGGTCGCGGTGATCTTCGCCGTCCTGGCCCTGCAGTTCCCCAACAGCCACTTCCGGACCCCTGCCGCGCCGTTCGTCTCCTTCGTGCGCGACACCCCGGTCAACTTCGCCTTCGCCGGCACGCTGATCGGGCTGATCCTGTTCGTCATCTGGGCCAACCTGATGATCGCCGGCACCAGCAACGGCGTGAACCTCACCGACGGCCTCGACGGCCTGGCCACCGGCACCAGCGTCATGGTGTTCGGCGCCTACGTGCTCATCGGCATCTGGGAGTTCAACCAGAACTGCCAGACCAACCCCGGCACCAAGTGCTACGAGGTGCGCGACGCCCACGACCTGGCCCTGGTCGCCGCCTGTGTCATGGGCGCCTGCTTCGGCTTCCTGTGGTGGAACGCCTCGCCGGCCAAGATCTTCATGGGCGACACCGGCTCCTTGGCCCTCGGCGGCGCGCTGGCCGGCCTCGCCATCACCTCCCGCACCGAGCTGCTCGTCGTCATCCTCGGCGGCCTGTTCGTCATCATCACGCTGTCGGTGATCATCCAGGTCGGCTCGTTCAAGCTCACCGGCAAACGGGTCTTCCGGATGGCGCCGCTGCAGCACCACTTCGAGCTCGTCGGGTGGAACGAGGTCACCATCGTGATCCGCTTCTGGATCATCGCCGGCCTGTTCGTCGCCCTCGGCCTGGGCATCTTCTATGCCGAGTGGGTGGCGGGCGCGGCATGACCGGCACCGACGACTACGAGCCGCGGTCGGGGCTGACGCACCGCGACGCCGACTGGTCCGGCCTGCGCGTCCTCGTCCTCGGCCTGGGGGTCAGCGGCTTCGCCGCCGCCGACGCCCTGCTCGAGCGCGGCGCCGTGGTCACCGCGACCAGCACCGACGCCACCGAGGCGATCGTCGAGCGGGCCCGGATCCTGGACATCCTCGGCGCGACCGTGCACCTCGGCGAGGACGCGGTGGCGCTGCCCCCGGAGGGCACCGAGCTGGTCGTCACCTCACCTGGGGTGAGCCCCGCGAACCCGCTGCTGGTCGCGGCGGCCGCGGCCGGCATACCGGTCTGGGGCGAGGTGGAGCTCGCCTGGCGGATGCGCGCACGGTCCGGCGCGGCGCCGTGGCTGACCGTCACCGGCACCAACGGCAAGACCACGACGGTCAACATGCTCGCCTCGATCCTGCGCGCGGCCGGGCTGCGCGCCACCAGCGCGGGCAACGTCGGCACGCCGATCCTCGAGGCCGTGCTCCACCCGGACCCCTTCGACGTCATCGCCGTCGAGCTGTCCAGCTTCCAGCTGCACTGGTCCCGCTCCATCTCGGCGGTCGCCTCGGCGTGCCTCAACGTCGCCCCCGACCACGTGGACTGGCACGGCTCGCTCGAGGAGTACCAACGGGCCAAGGGCAAGGTCTACGAGAACACCCAGGTCGCCTGCATCTACAACGTGCAGGACCCGGCCACCGAGCAGCTGGTGATGGACGCGGACGTCGTCGAGGGGTGCCGGGCGGTCGGCTTCACCCTCGGCGTGCCCGGACTGTCGATGGTCGGGCTGGTCGACGACGTGCTGGCCGACCGGGCCTTCGTCGCGGAGCGGCAGACCTCTGCCGCCGAGCTGTGCACGCTGGCCGACCTGCAGGGCGACGCGCCCTCGGTCGCCCCGCACTACGTCGCCAACGCCCTGGCTGCGGCGGCGCTGGCGCGCGCCTACGGCGTCAGCCCGCTCGCCGTGCGGGACGGGTTGCGGGCCTTCCGCCCCGACCCGCACCGGATCGCCGACGTCGCCACCGTCGCCGGGGTGCGCTTCGTCGACGACTCCAAGGCCACCAACCCGCACGCCGCCGAGGCCTCGCTGCGGGCCTTCGAGCACGTCGTCTGGGTGGCCGGCGGCCAGCTCAAGGGCGCCGACGTCGACGCCCTCGTGGCCTCCGTCCACGACCGGCTGCGCGGCGTGGTGCTCATCGGGACCGACCGCGCGCTCATCGCGCAGGCCCTCGCGCGACACGCGCCGGATGTGCCCGTCGTCGACGTCGCGAGCACGGACACTGGCGTCATGGACACGGTGGTGCAGCAGGCGGCCGCGCTCGCGCAGCCCGGTGACGTGGTGCTGCTCGCGCCCGCAGCGGCCTCGAAGGACATGTTCGCCAGCTACGGCGCCCGCGGCGAGGCGTTCGCCCAGGCAGTGCAGCGCCACGCCGCCGGCGGGGGACCCGAGGCGTCGTGAGCACGACCACCCCACCGGTCCGGCCGGCGACCCGGCCGGGGGCGACGGTGCCGCCGCCCCTGGGCCGGCTCTCCCCGCTCATGGAGCGCCTGGAGTCGCCGGTCACGACCTACTACCTGCTCGTCGGGGCCACCGCGCTGCTCGTGGTCATCGGACTGGTCATGGTGCTCTCCGCCTCGAGCGTGACCTCCTACAAGGAGACGCACTCCTCCTACACCGTCTTCCTCAACCAGCTGCGCTTCGCGGTGATCGGGGTCGTCGGAGCCGTCATCGCCAGCCGTCAGCCGGTGCGCCGGTGGCGGCGGGTCGCACCCATCCTGCTGGTCGCCGCCATCTTCCTGCAGGGCACCGTGTTCAGCCCGCTGGGCGTGTCCGTCCTGGGCAACCGCAACTGGATCCGTGTCGGCGGCATGCAGCTGCAGCCCTCGGAGTTCGCCAAGATCGCCCTCATCCTCTTCGGCGCCACCGTGCTCAGCTCCAAGCGCCGGCGGCTCGGGGAGTTCAAGCACGCCGTCGTCCCACTGGTCTTCCCGGCCTCGGTCCTGGTCATCGGCCTCGTCCTCGCCGGCAAGGACCTGGGCACCGGCATGGTGCTGCTGGCCATCGTCGCCGGCATGCTCTTCGCCTCCGGGGTCCCCGCGCGCATGTTCGCCTTCGCGGGCGGTGGTGCCGTGCTGCTCAGCCTCGTCATGGTCGTCACCAGCGCGAACCGCATGACCCGCATCCACTCCTGGCTCAGTGGCGGCTGCACCGACCCCACCGCCGGCAACTGCTGGCAGACCGTGCACGGTCAGTACGCCCTGGCCGACGGCGGCTGGTGGGGTGTCGGCCTCGGCGCCAGCCGCGAGAAGTGGGCCTGGCTGCCCGAGGCGCACAACGACTTCATCTTCGCCATCATCGGCGAGGAGCTCGGCCTGCCCGGGACCCTCGTCGTCATCGGCCTGTTCGCGGTCCTCGCCATCGCCTGCTACCGCCTGGTGCTGCGCAGCGACGACTTCTTCACGCGGGTCGCCACCGCCGGCATCATGGTGTGGATCCTGGCCCAGGCCGTGATCAACATCGGTGCCGTCATCGGCCTGCTGCCGGTCATCGGCGTCCCGCTTCCCCTTGTCTCCAGCGGTGGTTCGGCGCTGGTGACCACCCTGTTCGCCCTCGGCATGCTGGTGTCCTTCGCCCGCAACGAACCGGGCTGTCGCGAGGCTCTCGCGGCGCGCCCGGGCGTCGTGCGCCGCTCGCTCGCCGTCGTCCCCCTCGGTCGGAGACCCCGTTCATGAACCCCCCTCACGCCCTGTCCTCCGTGCTCCTTGCGGGGGGCGGGACGGCAGGCCACGTCTCGCCCCTGCTGGCGCTGGCCGACTGCCTGCGCCGTCGTGACCCCGACCTGAGGATCACCGCCCTCGGCACCGACACCGGGCTGGAGTCCACCCTGGTGCCGGCCCGCGGATACGACCTGCGCACCATCCCCAAGGTGGCCTTTCCCCGGAAGCCCTCCGGCGACGCGCTGCGGCTGCCGGGCGCCCTCCGCGCGGCCGTCGCCCTGGCCGGCCGGGCCATCGACGACGTGTCCGCGGACGTCGTCGTCGGCTTCGGCGGCTATGTCTCGACCCCGGCCTACCTCGCGGCGCGCAAGCGCGGGATCCCCGTGGTGATCCACGAGCAGAACGCCCGCCCGGGCCTGGCCAACCGGCTCGGGGCGCGGATGACGCCCTGGGTGGCCACGACCTTCCGCTCCACCGTCCTGCCGCACGCCACGGCCATCGGGATGCCGCTGCGCCGGGAGATCTCGCAGCTGGACCGTGCGGCCGTGCGGTCGCAGGCGCTGGCTGCCTTCGGCCTGAGCGACCACCGGCCGACGCTGCTGGTCACCGGCGGCTCGCTGGGTGCCCAGCGGCTGAACAGCACCTTCGAGCAGCGCGTCGCGAAGCTGCGGGCCGCCGGGGTGCAGGTCCTGCACGTCACCGGCAAGGGCAAGGAGTTCGAGCCCACCGCCGGCGAGGGCCCGCCCTACGTGGTGCTGCCCTACGCCGACCGGATGGACCTCGCCTACGCCGCCGCCGACCTCGTGGTCACCCGCTCGGGTGCCGGGATGGTCACCGAGCTCACCGCGGTCGGCCTGCCGGCCGTTTACGTCCCGCTGCCGATCGGCAACGGCGAGCAGCGCGTCAACGCGGCCGACGTCGTGGCCGCCGGCGGGGGACTCCTCGTCGAGGACGCCGCGGTGACCCCGGAGTGGGTCGACGAGACGCTCATCCCCCTGGTCACCGACCCCGAGCGGCTGGCCGCCATGGCCGCCGCCGCGGTGACCGTCGGCGAGCGGGGGGCCGACGAGAAGCTGGCCGACATGGTGCAGTCCGCGGTGCGGGAGGGTGTGCAGGAATGAACTCCCGCTTCGACTTCACCGCCCCCGTGCCCGACGCCGCCTCGCTCGGCCGCGTCCACTTCATCGCCATCGGCGGCGCGGGCATGTCCGGGGTCGCCCGGGTCCTGCTCGCCCAGGGCGTGCCGGTCAGCGGCTCCGACGCCCGGGAGTCGCTGGTGCTGACCGCCCTGGCCACCGAGGGCGCCGACGTCCACGTCGGGCACGACCCGGCCCACGTCGAGGGCGCAGACACGGTGGTCATCTCCTCGGCCATCCGCGAGGACAACCCCGAGCTGCGGGCGGCCCGCGAGCGTGGGCTGCGCGTGCTGCACCGGTCCCAGGCCCTCGCGTCGGTGATGCAGGGCCGGCGCCGGGTCGCCGTGGCCGGCGCCAACGGCAAGACGACGACCACCTCGATGCTGACGGTCGCGCTCCAGCACTGCGGGGTCGACCCCTCCTTCGCCGTGGGTGGCGAGCTCGCCAAGCACGGCACCAACGCCCACCACGGCACCGGCGAGGTCTTCGTCGCCGAGGCCGACGAGAGCGACGGCTCGTTCCTCGTCTACCGGCCCGAGGTCGCCATCGTGACCAACGTGCAGCCGGACCACCTCGACTTCTACGGCACGTTCGAGGCCGTCCAGGACGCGTATGCGCGGTTCGCCGCCAGCGTCGAGCCCGGTGGCCTGCTCGTCACCTGCGCCGACGACGAGGGCGCCCGCGCCCTCGCCGGGACGGCGCGCGCCGCGGGCGTCCGGGTCCTGACCTACGGCACCGCGGCGGACGCCGACGTGCGCCTGACCGACCTCTCGGGCAGCGGCATGACCTCCGCCGCGCAGCTGCACCTGCGCGGCGGTGACCCCGACGGCACCGGCGAGGTCGTCCTGCCCCTGGCCATCGGCATCCCCGGCCGGCACAACCTGCTCAACGCGACGGCTGCCTTCCTGGCCGCGACCGCGGGTCTGGGCCAGGACCCGGTCCTCGTGCTCGAAGGCCTGGCCGGCTTCACCGGCACCCGACGCCGGTTCGAGCCCAAGGGCGAGGCCGGGGGAGTGCGGGTCGTCGACGACTACGCCCACAACCCGGGCAAGGTCGCGGCCGTGGTGGAGACCGCGCGGGAGCTGGCTGCGCCGGGGCGACTCGTCGTGGTGTTCCAGCCGCACCTGTACTCCCGCACGCGGGACTTCGCCGAGCAGCTCGCCGACGCGCTGTCGCCGGCCGACGTCGTCCTCGTGATGGACGTCTACGCCGCGCGTGAGGACCCGGTCCCCGGTGTCTCCGGCGCGCTGGTCGCCGACCGCGTCAGGCCGCCCGCCCAGGCGCAGTTCGTCGCCTCGTGGTCCGCCGTGGCCCCGGCGGTGGCGGAGCTGGCCCGTCCGGGTGACCTGGTCCTCACGGTCGGGGCGGGGGACGTGACGATGGTGGGGCCGGAGGTGCTGCGGTTGCTCGGCGAGGGCAGCCCGGCCCCGGCGGCCGGCGCGTGAGCCCCCGGCGCGGCGGCTCCACTGTGGTGGGTGGACGTCGCGCCCGCTGGACCGTGCGCGGCGGACGTGGCGGCCGGCGATCGACCGGCCTGGCGTCTTCGCGCGCCCGGTTCGCCGCCCGCTCCGCCGAGGTCCGGCGCCGCCCGTGGCAGCTCGCGGCGTGGGGCCTGGGCGTCGTCGCCCTCCTCGCCGGGGCGGCCTGGCTGGTGTGGTTCAGCCCTGTGCTCGCGGCCCGGACCGTCCGGGTGGAGGGCGTTCCCCGGGCTGCCGTCGCGGACATCACGCAGCGGGCGCAGGTGCCGATCGGCCAGCCGCTGGCGCGGGTCGACACCGACGCCATCGCCCGCAGGGTGATCGCCTCGGCGACCCTGGCCGAGGTGACGGTCAGCCGGTCCTGGCCGTCCACGATCGTGGTCTCGGCCAGCCCCAGGGTGCCGGTCCTGGCCGTGAAGAACCCTCAAGGTCAGGTACAGGTTGTGGATGGTGACGGCGTGGCCTACGCGACCGTCCCCGCCGCCCCGCGTGGGGTGCCCCAGATCAGCACCAGCATCACCCCGCCGAGCCGCGCGGCCCTGCGCGCCGGGATCTCGGTGCTCGACGCCCTGACCCCGGCCCTGCGCCGCCAGGTCACCGACGTGCGGGTCACCGGCGCCAGCTCGGTGAGCCTGCGCCTCGGGCGGACCACGGTGGTCTGGGGCGGTGCGGCTGACGCTGACCTGAAGGTCAAGGTCATCACCGTCCTGATGCGCCAGAACCCGCGGCAGATCGACGTCAGCACGCCGCGTACCCCGGTGATCCGCTGACCAATTCAGGCAACCGGACCACGTGCGACGACACGCCGCGGTTAGGGTTGTCCCCGGCAGCAGCAGGCAATAGCGTCAGCCCACGGCAGGGTTGACATAACTATCACCCTCAAGTGGACGTTGAACGTTGAGTTCGGGGTTTTCCAGGGGGATGCCAACGATGGCCGGCAGCAGGACCCGACAGCACTCAGCAGTACTCGCTCAGGAGAGGCCCACCGACGTGGCAGCACCGCAGAACTACTTGGCCGTTATCAAGGTCGTCGGCATCGGCGGGGGCGGTGTCAATGCGATCAACCGGATGATCGAGGTCGGTCTCAAGGGTGTCGAGTTCATCGCGATCAACACCGACGCCCAGGCGCTGCTGATGAGTGATGCCGACGTCAAGCTCGACGTGGGCCGTGAGCTGACCCGGGGCCTGGGTGCCGGCGCCGACCCCGAGGTCGGGCGCAAGGCCGCCGAGGACCACGCGGAGGAGATCGAGGAGGTCCTCAAGGGGGCCGACATGGTCTTCGTGACTGCGGGTGAGGGCGGTGGCACCGGCACCGGTGGCGCCCCCGTCGTGGCCAAGATCGCCAAGGGCCTCGGTGCCCTGACCATCGGTGTGGTCACCCGGCCGTTCACCTTCGAGGGCCGGCGCCGCGCCAACCAGGCCGAGTCCGGCATCGCGAGCCTGCGCGAGGAGGTCGACACCCTCATCGTCATCCCCAATGACCGGCTGCTGTCCATCAGCGACCGCGCGGTGAGCATGCTCGACGCCTTCCGCAGCGCCGACCAGGTCCTGCTCTCCGGTGTCCAGGGCATCACCGACCTGATCACCACCCCGGGCCTGATCAACCTCGACTTCGCCGACGTCAAGTCGGTCATGCAGGGTGCCGGCTCGGCCCTCATGGGCATCGGCTCCGCCCGCGGCGACGACCGTGCGGTCCAGGCCGCCGAGCTGGCGATCTCCTCGCCGCTGCTCGAGGCCAGCATCGACGGCGCCCACGGCGTGCTGCTGTCCATCCAGGGTGGCTCCGACCTCGGCCTGTTCGAGATCAACGAGGCCGCCCGCCTCGTCCAGGAGGCGGCCCACCCCGAGGCCAACATCATCTTCGGCGCCGTCATCGACGACGCCCTCGGTGACGAGGTCCGGGTCACGGTCATCGCGGCCGGGTTCGACGGCGGCGGCCCGATCCGCCGCTCCGACGACCGCGCCCTCGGCCAGATCGCCGGCTCGACCCAGCGCCAGGCGCCGCCCGCGATGCAGCGCCCGGTCCAGCCGCCCGCGCCGCAGCCCGTGCAGCCCCCGGCCCAGCCCGCGGTGCCGCAGCAGGCGCGGCCCGAGGCCATCCCGGCCCCGGCCCAGCCGCAGCGCCCGGCCCCGGAGCAGGCCCCGCGGGTCGAGCCGGCCCGCACCGAGCAGGACCAGCCGGTCCGGCCGCCGCGCACCGTCACCTTCGACGAGAACGACGACCTCGACGTCCCGGACTTCCTGAAGTAGTCGACGCTCCACCGGCACGGGGCGGTCAGCCGACAGGCTGGCCGCCCCGTCGTCATGTTCGCCCCCTGTCGCGTCCACCCCGCTCACGTCCACCCCGCTCACGTCCACCCCGCTCATGTCCGGCCCGTCGTGAGGTCCGGCTGGCGCGCTGTCGTAGGTTGGGCCCGTGTTCGTGTGGCGAGAGCAGGTCCCGGCCGGGACGTCCCGGCGCCCGTCACGGGGTGGCCACGGCGTCGACTGGGGGTTCACCTCACGCGCCGGCGGCACCAGCGCCGCGCCGTTCGACTCCCTGAACCTCGGCGGTCACGTCGGTGATGCGGCCGGGGACGTGGAGGCCAACCGGCACGCCGTCGCGGGCGCCCTGGGCGTGCCGCGCGAGCAGCTGCTGTTCATGGACCAGGTCCACGGCGACGACGTCGTGGTCGTCGACGGCCCGTGGACGGGGCCGGTGCCGCCGGCCGACGGCGTGGTGACCACCCGCACCGACCTCGCCCTCGCCGTGCTCGTCGCCGACTGCACCCCGGTCCTGCTCGTGGACCGCGAGGCGGGGGTCGCCGCTGCGGTCCACGCCGGCCGGCCCGGGATGCTCGCCGGCGTGGTGCACAACGCCGTCGCGGCGATGCGCGACCTCGGCGCCCGCCGGCTCGAGGCCGCGGTCGGCCCGTCGGTGTGCGGCCGCTGCTACGAGGTGCCGGCCGCGATGCGCGAGGACGCGGCTCGCGTGGCGCCGGTCAGCGCCACCGTGTCGTGGACCGGCACCCCGGCCATCGACGTGGCGGCGGGGGTCGTGGACCAGCTGCGCGCGCAGGACGTCGCGGTGCACTGGGTGCCGGGCTGCACCCGGGAGTCCGGCGACCTGTTCTCCTACCGACGCGACCGGACCACCGGGCGCTTCGCCGGGGTCGTCCGGCTGCTGCCGGAGGGCTCGGGTGCCTGAGCTCGCCGTCGACCCGGGTCGCCGGGACCAGCTCGCCACCGGCCTCGCCGCGGTCGAGGAGCGGATCGCCCGTGCCTGTATGGCGGCCGGTCGCCCCCGCGGCGACGTCCACCTCGTCGTGGTCACGAAGTACTTCCCCGCCTCCGACGTCGAGCTCCTCGCCGGGCTGGGCGTGACCGACGTGGGGGAGAGCAGGGACCAGGAGGCCTCGGCCAAGGTCGCCGAGCTGCGTTGCGCCGCAACAGGACCCGACGGAGCCGCGGTGCCCCGCATCCACTTCGTCGGCAGGCTCCAGACCAACAAGGCCGCCTCGGTGGCCCGCTACGCCGACGTCGTGCACTCCCTCGACCGGGGCCGTCTGGTGACGGCCCTCGACCGCGGGGCGGCCGCCGCGGACCGCCGCCTCGACGTGCTCGTCCAGGTCAGCCTCGACGGGGACACCTCCCGCGGGGGTGTGCCGGTGGCCGAGGCCGCGGCGCTGGCCGACCGCGTGGCGGCGACGGAGCATCTGCGGCTGCGCGGCGTCATGGCCGTGGCGCCTCTGGGGGCCGACCCCGACCAGGCCTTCGCCGCCCTCGCGAGGGTGGCACACGGCATACAACGGGAGCACCGCGAGGCGACCTGGGTCTCGGCCGGGATGAGCGGCGACCTCGAGGCCGCCGTCGCCCACGGGGCGACACACCTGCGTGTCGGCAGCGCAATCCTCGGTTCCCGCCCCCCGCTTCGGTAGCGTCGGCCTCCTACAGGACGACCGGCGCGAAGCCGACTGACGAGGAGCTTCACATGGCAGGGGCGCTGCGCAAGACGATGGTGTACCTCGGCCTGGCCGAGGAGGACGAGCGCTACGACGGCTACGAGGACTACGACTCCTACGACGAGCCGGCGCCGCGCCACGAGCCGACGCCCTCGCGCGAGGAGCGCTCCGCCGTCACCCCGCTGCCGCAGCGCACGCCGGTCGCCCGTGTCGTCCGGGACGTGGAGGTCGGACCGTTGAACCGCATCACGACGATCCACCCGCGGACCTACAACGAGGCCAAGAACATCGGGGAGAGCTTCCGCGACGGCGTGCCCGTCATCATGAACCTCACCGACATGGACGACTCGGACGCCAAGCGCCTCGTCGACTTCGCCGCGGGCCTGGTCTTCGGCCTCCACGGCTCGATCGAGCGGGTGACGAGCAAGGTGTTCCTTCTCTCACCGGCGCACGTCGAGGTGGCGGCCGAGGAGTCCGAGGCACCGCAGACGGCCCGCGGGTTCTTCAACCAGAGCTGACCGTCGGGGTGCCCCGCACAGTGGCGGCACAGCCCCGGACGTCACACTGATCCCATGGACGCGATCCTGAGCCTGCTGCGCCTTGTCGTCTACCTGTTCTTCATCGCGCTGATCATCAGGCTGATCCTGGACTGGATCCAGGTGCTGGCCCGCGACTGGCGCCCCCACGGTGTGATCCTCGTCGTCGCCGAGGCCGTCTACACGGTGACCGACCCACCGCTGAAAGCGTTGCGGCGCATCATTCCTCCGCTCTCGCTCGGTGCGGTGCGCGTCGACCTGGCCTTCCTCGTGCTCATGCTCGCGGTCTCGGTGACTTTAAACATCCTTTAAGGTGATCAAGAACTTGCCCTTACCAGCACCAAAGCGGCTTGCCAACCACCATGGTTCGCTACCGTGGGTGCCGCCCCTGACCCGCCGACCGAGGTGACCACATGGCGCTATCGCCCGAGGATGTCCTCAACAAGAACTTCACTGCCACGCAGTTTCGCCGCGGCTACGACGAGCGCGAGGTGGACGACTTCCTGGACGAGGTCGTCTCCGAGCTCCGTCGCCTGACCACGGAGAACGACGACCTGCGCGCCCAGCTGGCCGAGTGCCAGAAGGCGCGTGGCGCTGGTGCCTCGGCGGTGGCCGCCCCGGCCCCGGTCAAGGCGGAGCCGAAGGTCGTGGCGAAGGACGGTGGCAAGGGCGAGGCCTCCGACCAGGCCCTGCGTGAGCTGCGCGAGCAGCTCGCCCGCGTGCAGTCCGAGGCCGAGAAGGCCCAGCGCGAGGCCCAGGAGCAGGTGTCCCGCGCCCGTGCCGAAGCCGACAAGGCCAAGGCCGAGGCACAGTCAGTGCGCGACGAGGCGGAGCGCTCCAAGGGCGACGCCGACAAGGCGCGCACCGAGGCCGACCGCGTCCGCTTCGAGGCCGAGAAGGCCAAGACCGACGCCGAGCGGCTCAAGGCCGAGGCCGACCGGGCCCGTGCCGACGCCGAGCGTGCGCAGGCCGAGTCCGCCGAGCGCCTGCGCTCGGCCGCGGCCAGCAAGAGCAACGACTCCGCACCCGTCGCTGCGGCCGCCGCCCTGGGCGCCGGCGGTGGCGGCGGTGCCGCCGGGGTCATCGCCCTGGCGCAGAAGGTCCACGACGAGCACGTCGCGGAGGGCCAGGCCACCCGTGACCGGCTCATCGCCGAGGGCCAGAAGCACCGCGACAAGGTGGTCGGCGAGGCCGAGGCGCGCCACCACGAGCTGGTGACGAGCGGCCAGGCCAAGTACGACGAGCTGCTGGCCAGCGGCCAGGCCCGGCACAACGCGCTCATCGCCGAGGCGACGACGCGCCACGAGCAGATGATCACCGAGGCGCGCGAGCGCTCCACGGGGATGATCGCCGAGGCCCAGCAGAAGAAGCAGTCGATCCTGGAGGACCTCAGCCGCGAGCGCGACATGCTCCAGCGCAAGATCGAGGAGCTTCGTTCGTTCGAGCGCGACTACCGCTCGCGCCTGAAGTCCTACCTCGAGGGCCAGCTGCGCGACCTGGACAAGACCGGGGTCGAGGGCGCCAAGCAGGAGCAGCACCAGGGCTGACGCCCTTTCCGCACGACGCCTGGAGGCGCCCACCCGTCCGACGGGTGGGCGCCTCCGGCCGTCCGTGCACCCGCGGTCCACCCGGCGTTCGGCCCCGGTTCACCCGCGGGCTGCCCCCTGTCGCCCCCCGCTCGTACCAAGGCGCGGAATCGGCGAAAGATACAGCGTTTCTCCGTTGAGAAGGGCAGGTTGTGGGCCTATCCTCGGCGCACCTGTCATCGCCCGGCCCTGCCGGGCGTGCCCAAGACCCCGAGGGGGCCGAGCATGGCTGTGAAGAAGGCGGCACCGGCGAAGAAGGCGGTTGCCACCGCGAAGGCCACGACGCCCAGCCGGGGGGCCTCCGCCAACGGTGCGACCACGGCGGCGGCGAAGAAGGCGGCGGCCAAGAAGGTCGCGGCCAAGACCGCCGCGACGGCAGCGACGGCCACGAAGCGCTCCACCGCCCCGACCGCCCCGGCCCGCGCCGCGGCGAAGAAGACCACGGCCAAGGCCACCTCCCGCACCACCGCCTCCAAGACCGGCACCGCCAAGACCGGCACCGCCAAGACCGGCACCGCCAAGACCGGCACCGCCAAGACGGCCACCACCGCGGCGGGTGCGGCAACGACGGCGGCGAAGCGGGCGACGACCAGCCGGGCGAAGAAGGCCTCGGCGCCGGCGAGCACGCTCGCCGTGCGGGCCGAGGAGGACCCGTGGACCGCTGCCGAGCTCAACGCCGTGCGCGCCGAGCTCGAGGAGGACGTGGCCCGGCTCCGCTCCGAGATCACCTCCGCCGAGATCGACCTGGTCGGCCTGATGCGCGACGCGGGTGACGGCTCGGGGGACGACCAGGCCGACGCGGGTGCCAAGACCTACGAGCGCGAGCAGGAGATCTCGGTCGCCAACAACACCCGCGAGATGCTCGACCAGAGCGAGCACGCGCTGGAGCGGATCGCCGACGGCAGCTACGGGATCTGCGAGTCCTGCGGCAACCCGATCGGCAAACTTCGCCTTCAGGCCTTCCCTCGTGCGACCCTATGCGTGACATGCAAGCAGAAGCAGGAGCGCCGCTAATCAGTCCGTCGTCCCCCACCCAGGAGCCTCCCGGCCGGTCCTGGCGTCGTCCCCGACTCTTCGCGGTGCTCATCGGCGCTGCGGTCGTGGTCTACGTCGCGGACCAGCTCGCCAAGGCCTGGGCCCTCGCGCACCTCCAGCCCGACGTCCCCCAGGACGTCATCGGCTCGGTGCTGCGACTCGACCTCACCCGCAACCCCGGTGCCGCGTTCTCCATCGCGACCAGCGCCACCTGGGTCCTCACCCTCATCGCCGCCGCCGTGGTCGGGGTCATCATCTTCACCAGCCGCAAGCTGGGCAGCCGTGGCTGGGCCTGGGCCCTCGGGCTGCTGCTCGGCGGGTCGCTGGGAAACCTGACCGACCGGCTCATCCGCCCGCCGGGTGTCGGCCGCGGCCACGTGGTCGACTTCCTGATGCTGCCGCACTGGCCGATCTTCAACGTCGCCGACTCGGCCATCGTCAGCGCCGCGGTGCTCATCGGGCTGCTCGCGCTGCGGGGCATCTCCATCGACGGCACGCGGGCACAGCACCACACGCCCAGGCACGAGGCGGAGGCCCGCACCGATGCCTGACGTGCGCTCCCTCAACGTCCCGGACGGCCTCGAGGGTGAGCGGGTCGATGCCGCCCTCGCCCGGCTCTTCGGGCTCTCCCGCACCAAGGCGGCCGACCTGGCCGCCGAGGGCGCCGTCACCGTCGACCAGAAGCCGGTCGGCAAGTCCGACCGGGTCAGTGCGGGCGCCTGGCTCGAGGTGGCCCTGCCCGACCCCGACGCCACCCCGGCGCTGGCCGTGGTCGCCGAGCCGGTCCCCGGCATGACGGTCATCCACGACGACGACGACCTCGTCGTCGTCGACAAGCCGGTCGGCGTGGCGGCCCACCCGAGCGTGGGCTGGACCGGCCCCACGGTCATCGGTGGCCTGGCCGCCGCGGGCTACCGCATCGCCACCTCCGGCGCCTCGGAGCGCCAGGGCATCGTGCACCGTCTCGACGTGGGCACCAGCGGCCTGATGGTCGTGGCCAAGAGCGAGCACGCCTACAGCCTGCTCAAGCGGGCCTTCAAGGCGCGCACGGTGGAGAAGACCTACCACGCCCTCGTGCAGGGCCTGCCCGACCCGGTCCAGGGCACCATCGACGCCCCGATCGGGCGGCACCCGAGCTACGACTACAAGTTCGCGGTGCTCGCCAGCGGCAAGCCGAGCATCACCCACTACGAGGTGATCGAGGCGTTCCGCTCGGCCTCCCTGGTCGAGGTGCACCTCGAGACCGGCCGCACCCACCAGATCCGGGTCCACTTCTCCGCGCTGCGTCACCCGTGCGCCGGCGACCTGACCTACGGTGCCGACCCGGTCCTGGCCAAGAAGCTCGGCCTGGAGCGGCAGTGGCTGCACGCCGTCGGCCTCGGCTTCGAGCACCCCGGGTCGGGGGAGTGGGTGACCTTCGAGAGCCGCTACCCGGAGGACCTGCAGACGGCGCTGGACCGGATCGGCGCCTGACCCGGCGCGCCTGACCCCGCGCGCCTCACCGGCCCGCACCGGACCTTCCGGGCTGGACCCATTGGCCCGGCCCCGCGGCCTGACCCGCTTCTCCCTGCCTGGCCCGGCGCCGGCGCGCCGGGGGTCCGCGGCGTGTCGCCCACGACGCGCCGCGGGCCGGCGACACGCCCCCGCACGGTGACCACACGGCATACCGGGGGTGTCGCCGGGGGCAACTAGACTCGCCCCCGATGACGACGATGGCAGCCCCCGGCAGTGACTCGGCAAGCTTTGTCCACCTGCACAACCACACCGAGTACTCCATGCTCGACGGTGCCGCGCGCATCGACGAGCTGTTCGAGTCCGCGGCGCAGATGGGCATGCCGGCCCTGGCCACGACCGACCACGGCTACGTCTTCGGGGCCTACGAGTTCTGGAAGAAGTCCCAGAAGCACGGCGTGAAGCCGATCATCGGCGTCGAGGCCTACCTCACGCCGGGCACGCACCGCACCGACAAGACGCGGGTCAAGTTCGGCGACGGCGGCCGCGACGACGTCTCCGGCGCCGGTGCCTACACCCACATGACGCTGTGGGCGCGCAACAACACCGGCATGCACAACCTGTTCAAGATGAGCTCGCTGGCCAGCCTCGAGGGCTACTACTTCAAGCCGCGCATGGACCGCGAGCTGCTCCACCAGTACGGCGAGGGCCTCATCGCGACCACGGGGTGCCCGTCGGGTGAGGTGCAGACGCGCCTGCGCCTCGGCCAGTACCGCGAGGCGGTCGCCGCAGCCGCGGAGTTCCGCGACATCTTCGGCGCCGAGAACTTCTACTGCGAGCTGATGGACCACGGCCTGGGCATCGAGCGCGACGTCCAGAAGGACCTGCTCCGCCTGGCGCGCGAGCTCGGCCTGCCACTGGTCGCCACCAACGACCTGCACTACACCAAGCCGCAGGACGCCCAGGCCCACGCGGCGCTGCTGTGCGTGCAGTCCGGCTCGACGCTGATGGACCCCAACCGGTTCAAGTTCGACGCCGAGGACTTCTACCTCAAGTCCCCGCAGGAGATGCGCCACGTCTGGCGCGAGCTGCCCGAGGCCTGCGACAACACGCTGCTCATCGCCGAGCGATGCGAGGTGTCCTTCACCGAGGGCGAGGGGCGCTACATGCCGCGCTTCCCCTGCCCGCCCGGCGAGGACGAGACCTCGTGGTTCATCAAGGAGGTCCACACCGGGCTGCGCAGCCGCTTCCCCGAGGGCGTGCCGGACTACGCCACCAAGCAGGCCGACTACGAGATCGAGGTCATCGTCGGCAAGGGCTACCCCGGCTACTTCCTCGTCGTCGCCGACTTCATCAACTGGGCCAAGCGCAACGGCATCCGGGTCGGCCCCGGCCGAGGCTCCGGTGCCGGCTCGATGGCCGCCTACGCCATGGGCATCACCGACCTCGACCCGGTGCCGCACGGCCTGATCTTCGAGCGGTTCCTCAACCCCGAGCGACCCTCGATGCCCGACTTCGACGTCGACTTCGACGAGCGCCGGCGCGGTGAGGTGATCAAGTACGTCACCGAGAAGTACGGCGAGGAGCGGGTCGCCCAGATCGTCACCTACGGCACGATCAAGGCCAAGCAGGCGCTCAAGGACGCCAGCCGGGTCATGGGCTTCCCCTTCGCCATGGGCGAGAAGCTCACCAAGGCGATGCCGCCGGCGGTCATGGGCAAGGACATCCCGCTGACCGGGATCTTCGACCCCGAGCACAAGCGCTACGCCGAGGCCGCGGAGTTCCGCCAGGTCCACGACGAGGACCCGCAGGCCCAGGAGGTCGTCAAGACCGCGCTCGGCCTCGAGGGCCTCAAGCGGCAGTGGGGCGTGCACGCCGCCGGCGTGATCATGTCCAGCGAGCCGCTGATGGACCTCATCCCGATCATGCGCCGCGAGCAGGACGGCCAGATCATCACCCAGTTCGACTACCCCAGCTGCGAGACGCTGGGGCTGGTCAAGATGGACTTCCTCGGCCTGCGCAACCTCACGATCCTCGACGACGCCGTCGCCAACGTGAAGCTCAACCGGGGCATCGACCTCGACCTGGACGCCCTGTCCAAGGACATGACCGACGAGGCGACGTTCGCCCTGCTGGCCCGCGGCGACACCCTGGGCGTCTTCCAGCTCGACGGCGGCGGCATGCGCACCCTGCTGCGCCAGATGCAGCCGGACAACTTCGAGGACATCTCCGCCGCCCTCGCGCTCTACCGCCCCGGCCCGATGGGCGCCAACAGCCACACCAACTACGCGCTGCGCAAGACCGGCAAGCAGCCGATCACCCCGATCCACCCCGAGCTGGCCGAGCCGCTCGACCCGATCCTGTCGATGACCCAGGGCCTGATCGTCTACCAGGAGCAGGTCCAGCAGATCGCCCAGAAGGTCGCCGGCTACAGCCTCGGCAAGGCCGACCTGCTGCGCCGCGCCATGGGCAAGAAGAAGAAGGAGGTCCTGGACGCCGAGTTCGTGCCCTTCAGCCAGGGCATGAAGGACAACGGCTACAGCGACAAGGCGATCAAGACGCTGTGGGACATCCTCGTCCCGTTCTCCGACTACGCGTTCAACAAGGCGCACACCGCCGCCTACGGCCTCGTCTCCTACTGGACCGGCTACCTCAAGGCCAACTACCCGGCCGAGTACATGGCCGCCCTGCTGACCAGCGTCCGCGACGACAAGGACAAGTCGGCGCTCTACCTCAACGAGTGCCGCCGCATGGGCATCAAGGTGCTCCCGCCGGACGTCAACGAGTCCATCGCCAACTTCGCCGCCGTCGGCACCGACATCCGCTTCGGCATGGCCGCGATCCGCAACGTCGGCGCCAACGTCGTCGAGGCGATCGTCGGCGCCCGCGAGGAGAAGGGCCGCTACGGCTCGTTCAAGGACTTTCTCGGCAAGGTCCCGGCCGTGGTCTGCAACAAGCGCACCATCGAGTCGCTGATCAAGGCCGGGGCGTTCGACTCCCTCGGCGAGAGCCGCCGCGGCCAGGTCGCCGTGCACGAGCAGTACGTCGACGCGCTCGTGGAGGTGAAGAAGAAGGAGGCCATCGGCCAGGACTCGCTGTTCGGCTCCTTCGGCGACGACGACGGCGACGGCATGGGCGGCGGCGACGTGTTCGACGGCCTGGCGCCGGTGCCCAAGGGGGAGTGGGACAAGCAGACGCTGCTGGCCTTCGAGCGCGAGATGCTCGGCCTCTACGTCTCCGACCACCCGCTGTTCGGCATCGAGCACGTGCTCTCCCAGCACGCCGACACCTCGATCGCCACCCTCAACGGCGAGGAGGGCAAGCCCGACGGCACCTCGGTGACCATTGCCGGCCTGATCACCGGCCTGCAGGTCAAGCGCACCAAGAAGGGCGACCTGTGGGCCATCGCGACCGTTGAGGACCTCGACGGCGCGATCGAGTGCCTGTTCTTCCCCTCGGCCTACATGACCGTCTCGACCATGCTCGGCCACGACGTGGTCTGCGTGGTCAAGGGCCGGGTCAACCGGCGCGACGACAGCGTCTCGATCTTCGCCCAGGAGCTGACCCTGCCCGACCTCAAGGAGGGCCCGCGCGGCCCGGTCGTGGTCACGCTGCCGCTGGCCCGGGCCACCAACGGGGTCGCCGAGAAGATCAAGGGCGTCCTGTCCGACCACCCCGGGGTGACCGAGGTGCACCTGCGCCTCACCCAGCCCGGCCGCTCGGTCCTGGTCCGCCTCGACGACTCGCTGCGGGTGACGGCCTCCTCGGCGCTGTTCGGCGACCTCAAGGCCCTGCTCGGCCCCGCCTGCCTCAGCGGCTGACGCCGCCCCCACCGGTATGCCGGGTGCCCACCCCGGGCGCCCGGCCCACCGTGGCGGTGGCGGGCTGCGCCGGCTACGGCCGCCCGGCGCGGGTGTCGTCGGCCCGGCTGTCGTCGGCCCTGGCGGTCCCTTCCGGAGCCGTCCCGGTGCGGGCCATGGACGCGCTGGAAGCCGAGGCGGCATCGCGCAGGACCGTGGCGACGTGCTCGGGCCGGAAGCCGCGACCGACCAGCCGGGCGGCGAGCCGCTGGATCACTGGCGTCGCGGCGTGGCCGAGCAGCCGGACCGGCGCCGGGAAGCGCCGGGGCACGCCGGCTGCGGGGCCGCCCGGCCGCACCACCTGACGGTGCAGGGCCACCTGCAGGCTCTGCATCGCGACGGTGGGCCAGAGGCGTCGACGCTGCACCTGCGCCAGCAGCGACTCCGCGACCGGGCCCGAGCGCAGTGGGCTGGCCAGCAGGTTCGCGGCGGCCACCGCGTCCTGCACCGCCAGGTTGATCCCGACGCCGAAGGCGGGCGACATGGCGTGGGCGGCGTCGCCGAGGCACAGCAGGCCCGGGCGGTGCCAGCGGCGCAGCCGGTTCACCTGCACGGTGAGCAGCTTGACCTGGTCCCAGTCGGTGAGCGTGCCGACCACCTCGGACAGGAACGGCGCGGCCGCGACCACGCGCTCGCGCAGGCGGTCCAGCCCAGCGGCGCGGATCCGCGCCAGCTCGCCCTTGGGGATGAGCATCCCCGACTGGTAGTAGTCGCCCCTGTCGACCGTCAGCACCATCTCGCCGGCGTCGAGGTAGGCAAGCGTCGGCGGGGGCTCCTGCGCCGGCTTGGGCAGCCGGAACCAGAGCACGTCGATCGGCACCCCGGACTCGCGGACCGGCATACCGGCCTTGTGACGCACCGTCGAGCTGCGGCCGTCCGCGGCGACCGTCAGGTCGGCCGCGACCTCCAGCGTGCCCTCGGCGGTGCGGGCGCGCACCCCCACGACGGTGCCGCGGCGCCAGAGGAGCTCGGTGACCTCGGCTCCCATGACGAGGTGGAACCCGGGCAGGAGCGCCGCCCGCCGCGCGAGGAAGTCCAGCAGGTCCCACTGCGGCATGAGCCCGAGGAACGCGCACGGCCCGCCGAGCGTGGCGAAGTCGACCGGCGTCAGCCGGTGCCCGGCCACGACGACGTCGAGGGTGCGGACCTCGTTCTGCAGCAACGGCCGCAGCTGCTCGAAGAGGCCGAGCTCGCGGAAGACCTCCAGGGTCGAGGGGTGGATGGTGTCGCCGCGGAAGTCGCGCAGGAAGTCGGTGTGCTTCTCCAGGACCACGACGTCCACCCCGGCGAGGGCGAGCAGGTAGCCCAGCACCATGCCCGCGGGACCGCCGCCGGCGATGCAGCACCGGGTGCGCCGCCGCGCCGACCCAGCCGACCCCGCCGTCACGGCCGACCCAGCCGCCCCGGCCACCGCCGACCGCGCCGTCTCCAGCCCCGCCGTCTCCAGCCCGTCGTCCCGTCCCGCGCCTGCCGTCATGCCCGACACCTCCGATGCCGCCGCGCCCCGGGTAACTAGGCTGCACCCATGCCTACCCCACCGCGCGCCAAGCGGGTCGAGACCGTCCGCGAGCACCACGGCGACCGGGTCGTCGACCCCTACGAGTGGCTGCGGGACAAGGAGGACCCGGAGGTCATCGCCCACCTCGAGGCCGAGAACGCCTACGCCGAGGCCATGACCGCCCACCTCGAGCCGCTGCGCCAGGCGATCTTCGAGGAGATCAAGGGCCGCACCCAGGAGACCGACCTGTCGGTGCCGGTGTCCTACCGCGGCTGGTGGTACTACGCGCGCACCTTCGAGGGCCGCCAGTACGCCGCGCAGTGCCGGGTGCCGGTCACCGACCCGGCCCGCCGCCCGTCGCTGGAGGACGGCGCCCCGGAGGGGGAGCAGGTGCTGCTCGACGGCAACGTCGAGGCCGCAGGCCACGAGTTCTTCAGCCTCGGTGCCCTCGAGGTCAGCGAGGACGGCGGCCGGATCGCCTACGCCGTCGACGTGGAGGGCGACGAGCGCTTCGCCCTGCGCGTGCGCGACATCGCCACCGGCGAGGTCGTCGACGACGCCGTGACCGACATCGGCTACGGCCTGGTCTGGTCCCTCGACGGTCGCCACGTCTTCTACACCCGGGTCGACGAGGCCTGGCGCCCCCACCAGGTGTGGCGCCACGAGGTCGGGACACGGGTCGAGGCCGACGTCATGGTGTTCGAGGAGCCGGACGAGCGGTTCTGGCTGGGCATCGGCTCCTCCCGCGACGACCGCTGGATCGTCATCCAGCTCGGCTCCAAGCTGACCTCGGAGTGCTGGCTGGTCGACGCCGCGACGCCGCTGGACCCGCCGCGCCTGGTGGCCCCGAGGCGCGAGGGCGTGGAGTACGACGTCGAGCCCGCCGGGGACCGGCTGCTCATCGTGCACAACGCCGGGGACCCCGACTTCGAGGTCGCCCAGGCGCCGCTGGACGCCACGAGCCACGAGCAGTGGACGCCGTGGCTGCCGCCGGTGCCGGGGGAGCGGGTCCTCGGGATCGAGGCGTTCGCCGGCCACGCGGTGGTCTCGCTGCGCCGCGACGGCCTGACCGCCCTGCGGGTCCTGCAGCGCGACGACGCGGCCCCGCACGGATTCGGCCCGGCGCGGGCGCTGACCTTCGACGAGCCGGTCCACGCGGTGGGCACGGGCAACAACCCGGAGTACGCCGCCGACACCCTCCAGATCACGTTCGAGTCCCTGGTCACCCCGCGCACCGTCTACGACGTCGAGGTGGCCACCGGCGAGCTGACCCTGCTCAAGCGTCAGGCGGTGCTCGGCGGCTACGACCCCGCCGACTACGAGCAGCACCGGGAGTGGGCCACCGCCGGGGACGGCACCCGCGTGCCGATCTCGCTGGTGCACCGGCGCGGGGTCACCCCCGACGGCACCAACCCGGGCCTGGTCTACGGCTACGGCGCCTACGAGATGTCGATGGACCCCTGGTTCTCCGTCTCGCGGCTCTCCCTGCTCGACCGCGGGTTCGTCTACGCCGTCGCCCACGTGCGTGGCGGCGGGGAGATGGGCCGCCGCTGGTACGACGAGGGCAAGCTCGCCGCCAAGACCAACACCTTCACCGACTTCGTCGCGTGCGCCGACCACCTCGTCGAGGCCGGCTGGGTGCACCCGGACCGCCTCGTCGCCGAGGGCGGCAGCGCCGGCGGGCTGCTCATCGGCGCGGCGGTCAACCTGGCGCCGGGGCGGTTCGCGGCCGTGCACGCCGCGGTGCCGTTCGTCGACGCGCTGACCACGATCCTGGACCCCTCGCTGCCGTTGACCGTCCCGGAGTGGGAGGAGTGGGGCAACCCGCTGGCCGACCCCGAGGCCTACGCCGGGATGAAGGCCTACAGCCCGTACGAGAACATCACCCCGGTGCGCTACCCGGCCGTCCTCGCGACGACGAGCCTGAACGACACCCGGGTCTACTTCGTCGAGCCGGCCAAGTGGGTGGCCCGGTTGCGCGAGACGGTGACCAACGACCCGGTCGAGCGGCCCATCCTCCTGCGCACCGAGATGATCGCCGGCCACGGCGGCCGCAGCGGACGGTATGACGCCTGGCACCAGATCGCGTGGGAGCTCGCCTTCCTCATCGACCGGGCGGGAGCATCGCAGGAGGCCCGGGCGTTGACCTGAGTGGTCCCCTCCCGGGAACGACCCCCTGGCGTGTCGGGATTCTCCTGACGGAGGTGGTCCCCGACTGAGAGGATCCTGTGTGTGAAGGGCGGACGGCGATGACCCTCCCGCCGAGCTGGCGCAGCGACACCTCCTCGCTGCTCGACGCGCTCGGCGCTGCCGTCATTGCCACCGACCTGCAGGGCACGATCTTCTACTGGAACAGCCGGGCCGAGGCGCTGTACGGCTACGGACCGGGGGAGATGCGCGGGGCCAGCGTCATGGACCTGCTGGTGCCGACGGCGGGGACCACCCCCGCCCGCGAGATCATGCGTCAGGTCACCGCGGGGCAGCAGTGGACCGGGGAGTTCCTCGTCCGGACCAAGGACGGCGAGGAGAAGCTGGTCCAGATCACCGACTCCCCGTTGTACGAGGGCGGCGAGGTCGTGGGGGTGCTCGGGGTGGCCGAGGACGTCACCGACCTCGAGACGGCGCGGGCGGGCATCGACCTGCTCGCCACCCGGCTCAACCGCCTCGCCAAGGTCACCGCGGAGCTCGCCTCCGCCCATGACCTCGACACCGTCACCGACGTCATCGTGTCCCACGCGTCCGCCGCGGTCGGCGCGAACATGGCTTCCCTGAGCCTGCTCGAGGACGAGGACACGGTGCGCCTGGCCGGCTTCAGCGGCGACGACAAGAGCCTGTCCAGCGTCTACGCGCGCTACTCGATCACCGCCCAGACCCCGTCGGCCGAGGCGATCCGCACCGGCAAGCCCGTCCTCGCCGAGGGCGCGGAGGCGATCCGGGAGCGGTTCCCCGAGATGTATGCGCGGGTCCCGGGCGAGCGCTCCTTCCTGGCCCTCCCCCTCGTCGTCGGGGAGCGCACCCTGGGGGCGATGGGACTGTCCTTCCCGGGCCCACGGCACCTGGACTCCCAGGAGCTGGAGTTCCTCAGCACCCTGGGTGACGCCACGGCCCAGGCGATCGACCGGCTCCAGGCGCTGGCCGACGCCGCGGACCGCGCGGCGAAGCTCTCCTTCCTGGCCGGTGCCTCGGCCGAGCTGGCGAGCAGCCTGGACTACCGGCTGACCTTGGCCAACGTCGCCCGGCTGGCCGTGCCGACGCTCGCCGACTGGTGCGCGGTGCAGGTCGTCGAGAACGGCGAGCTCAACACCCTCGCCGTCGCCCACGTGGACCCGGCGAAGGTGGCCCTGGCCGAGGACCTCCAGGAGCGCTACCCGGCCGACCCGGACGCCCCCGGCGGGGTGTACGAGGTGATCCGTACCGGCGTGAGCCAGCTCGTCCCCGAGGTCACCGACGAGATGCTGGTCGCCGGCGCACGCGACGAGGAGCACCTGCGGCTCAGCCGCGAGCTTCAGCTGTGCAGCGGCCTGGTCGTGCCGCTGATCGCGCGCCAGCGCGTCCTCGGGGCGATCACCCTGGTCAGCGCGGAGTCCGGACACCACTACGACCAGGCGGACCTGGCCTTCGCGGAGAACCTCGCGCACCGCGCAGCGGTGGCGATCGACAACGCGCTGCTGCACAGCGAGGTCCGGGAGAGCTCGCTGAGGCTCCAGCGCGCCGTGTCACCCGAGCGGCTGGACGACCTGCCCGCCTGGGAGATGGCCGGCTACTACCGCCCTGCGGGCAGCACGGAGGTCGGCGGCGACTTCTACGACGCCGTGTCCCTGGAGGACAGCCGCGTCGCCGTGTTCATGGGCGACGTGATGGGCCGCGGCATCCCGGCTGCCGCCGCGATGGCGCAGGTGCGCTCGGCGATCCGGGCCTACGTCGTCATCGACCCCAGCCCGGACGCCGTGCTGACCAAGCTCGACCGGATGTTCCACAAGTACGACATCGCCCAGCTGGTCACCCTTGTCTACCTGGTGCTGGACCCGGTCCGGGACGAGATCGCGCTGGTCAACGCCGGGCACCCGCCGCCCCTGGTGGTGGGCCCGGACGGGTTCATCGAGCGGCTGCCGCTGGCCGAGTCCCCGCCCCTGGGGGTGGACGGCTTCGAACGTCGCACCCTGCGGGTCCCGTTCCGCGCCGGCGCCACGCTGCTCGCCTTCACCGACGGGCTCGTGGAGCGCCGCGGCGAGGACATCGACAGCGGCCTGGACCGGCTGGGCCAGGTGGCCACGAGCCTTGCGGGCGGGGGCCTGGGCGAGCGGCTGCGCGAGCTCGTCGTCAGCCTGGCCGGCGAGACGGGCGAGGACGACGTGGCTGCGATCGTGGTCCGTCGGCGCCCGACCGACCGCTGAGGCGGCTCAGCGGTCGGGCAGGGAGACGAAGACGTCGTCGGCCGCGCGGTGCAGCTGGTCGGCGAGCTGGCGCACCCGGGCGGCGGTCTCGGACCGGCGGTTCTGCAGCTGGAGGGCGTGGGCGTCGAGCTGGGCCACGCGGGCTTCGGCCGCCTGGACGATGTCCGCGGCGCGGACGTGGGCCTGGTCGACGATCTCCGCCGCCGACTCACGGGCGCGGGCCAGGATCTGCTCCGCCTCGGCGTTGGCGCCGGCGACGAGGGTGTCGGCCACCTCCTGCGACCGGGACAGCAGCGCCGTCGCGGCGGCCGAGGTGACCCCCGGCTGGCCGCCGGAGGTGAGCGCGGCGATGTGGGCATCCACCTGTCCGGGGTCGTAGCCCTGGGGCACCCGCGTGAAACGGGGGCCCGTGCTCTCGGTGTACGTCACGTGGGGGCCTCCAGCCGTCCGTGGTGTGCGGCGATCGTGGCGAGCCTACACAGGGCCGACCCTGCCTGTTCCGCCCGTGGCCAGCGGGGAGGCCTGGCTCGGACGGCCTCACCGCGGCGGTGTCAGGGCAGGGTGGACAGGTCCCTCGGGTCGGTGTTCGCCCCGCACAGGACGACGGCGACACGCTCGTCGGGCCCGGCGGTCCAGGCACCGCTGAACAGGGCGGCCGCGGCGGTGGCTCCGGCCGGCTCGACGACAAGGCGCAGCTCGTCCCACAGCAGCTGACGGGCGGCGACGATGGCGGACTCGGCCACGAGCACGCTGTCCATGCCGCTCTCCCGGGCCACGGCGAGGGCGATCGCGCCGACCCGGCGTGCGCCGAGGGCGTCGGCGGCGACCCCCGAGACGTCGACGTCGACCGGCCTCCCGGCCGCCAGCGCCGCGTGCAGGGTCGGGATGCGCTCCGGCTCGACGGCCACGACCCGGGCCCGGCCCGCGGTCGCGAGGGCGACCCCGGAGGCCAGACCGCCGCCACCGACCGCCACGAGCACGGTGTCGACCTCGGCCTGCTCGAGCAGCTCCAGGCCGAGCGTGCCCTGGCCGGCGACGACCTCGGGCTGGTCGTAGGCGTGGACCGTCAGGGCCCCGGTCGCCCGGACCGCCTCGGCGCTGGCCTCCAGGGCGTCGGCGTAGAACCCGGGCACCACGCTCACCTGCGCGCCCAAGGCGCGCAGGCGGGCGACCTTGACCGGGCTCGCCGCCTCCGGCACGAAGATGCTGGCCGGTACGCCGAGCTCGCGGGCCGCGTGTGCCACGGCCAGGCCCGCGTTCCCTCCCGAGGCGGCCACGACCCCGGCGCCGGGGAGGGTCCCCTGCTCGCGGGCGGACAGCAGGGTGTTGAAGGCGCCGCGGGCCTTGAAGGAGCCCGAGTGCTGCAGCTGCTCGAGCTTGAGCACCACCGGCCCCGGGGTGTGCAGGAGGGTGCCCTCCACCATCGCGACGGGAGTGCGCCGGACCCGCCCGCGGATCCGCCGAGCGGCGTCCTCGATCTCCCGGAGCGTGGGGACGGCAGGGCTCTGGTCGCTCGGCTCGGGCATGCCCGCGATGCTAGCCACGCACCGGCACCGTGCCGATCCGGCCGCGGGCGACCAGCTCGACGGTGACGAGGACCGCGATCGACTGCACCAGCAGCAGGGCCACGAGCACGACCAGCTGGACCGCCGCGGCCTGCAACGGGGACGCGCCGCCGAGCAGCATCCCGACGAAGGCGCCGGGGAGGGTCACCAGGCCCACGGTCCGGGTCTGGTCCAGGCCCGGGACCAGCGCCAGCGCTGCGTCGTCGCGGGCGACGAGCAGCGCCGCGTCCCGGTCGGACAGCCCGATCGACAGGGCCGCGTCGTACTCCCCGGCCCGGGTGCGCAGCGCGTCCAGGGCCCGGCGCCCGGCCAGGGAGGTGGCCGTCATCGCGTTGCCGATGAGGATGCCGACGATCGGCACGATCGCGATCGTGCGCAGCGGGATCAGCCCGCTGGCCAGCAGCCCGGCCGAGACGGGCGCCGCCGCCAGGGTGACCGGGGCGAAGGCCCAGGCCCACCGGCCCCGCGGTGCAAGGCGCCGGCCCGCGGTCATCGACGCGACGGAGAGCATGACCATGACGAAGGCGAGGGTCAGCCACCACGACCTCAGCACCGCGGTGATGAGCAGGCCGACCACGCCGAGCTGGACGGTGGCCCGCCCCGCCGCCACCACGTCGTCCCGGGCGTGGCCCAGGCCGCCCCGCACGTTGAGCAGGGCCGCCGCCCCGGTGCAGACCAGGATGACCAGGGCGAGGCGGACCAGGCCGCCGGTGCCCTCGACGCTGACCAGGGCCTGCCCCGTCAGGTGGGCGGACGGCATACCGGCTCGGTCCGTGATCATGGCCGCATTGTCCGCCGCGGGCCGGGACGGGCCGCGGGAGGACGCGCGGGACGACCTAGACTGGCCCGGTGATCTCCCGGATTGACCTGCGTGGCCGCGCCCTCGACGTGCGCTCGCTGCGCGAGACGTTGCCCCGAGCGGAGTTCGACGTGGAGGCCGCACTGCAGGCAGTGCGGCCGATCTGCGAGGACGTCCGTCATCGTGGTGCCGACGCCTTGCGTGACCTGGGGGAGCGCTTCGACGGGGTCCGTCCCGAGCAGCTGCGCGTGCCCGCCGATGTGCTGGCCGCGGCCCTGGAGCAGCTCGACCCGGCCGTGCGCGCCGCCCTCGAGGAGTCCATCCGCCGCGCCCGCATCGTCCACGAGGACCAGCGGCGCACCGACGTCACGACCCAGGTGGTGCCCGGCGGCGCCGTGACCGAGCGCTGGCTGCCGGTCGACCGCGTCGGGCTCTACGTCCCCGGCGGCGTGGCCGTCTACCCCAGCAGCGTGGTCATGAACGTCGTGCCCGCCCAGATCGCCGAGGTCGGCTCGATCGCCGTCAGCAGCCCGCCGCAGCGGGACAACACGGGCGTGTTCACCGGCTACCCCCACCCGACGATCCTGGCCGCCTGCGCGCTGCTCGGCGTCGAGGAGGTCTACGCCGTCGGCGGCGCCCAGGCCGTGGCGATGTTCGCCTACGGCGCCCGCGAGGGCGGGCCGCAGGGCGCCAACACCAGCGACGTCCTGTGCGAGCCGGTCAGCCTCGTCACCGGTCCCGGCAACATCTACGTCGCGGCGGCCAAGCGCGCGCTCAAGGGCCTCATCGGCATCGACGCCGAGGCCGGCCCGACCGAGATCGCCGTCCTGGCCGACGAGACCGCCGACGCCGAGCACGTCGCCGCCGACCTGATCAGCCAGGCCGAGCACGACACCCTCGCCGCGTCCGTGCTGGTCACCGACAGCGAGACGCTCATCGCCCGGGTCGAGGAGGCGCTGGCCCGGCGGGTCGCCGCCACCAAGCACACCGAGCGGGTCACGACCGCGCTCGCCGGGCGGCAGTCCGGCATCGTCCTGGTCGACGACCTCGACGCCGGGCTGAAGGTCGTCGACGCCTACGCCGCCGAGCACCTCGAGATCCAGACCCGCGACGCGCGGGCGGTCGCCCTGCGGGTGCGCAACGCCGGCGCCATCTTCGTCGGCCCGTGGGCGCCGGTCAGCCTCGGTGACTACGCCGCCGGCTCCAACCACGTGCTGCCCACCGGCGGGTGCGCCTGCCACAGCAGCGGCCTGTCGGTGCAGTCGTTCCTGCGCGGCATCCACCTCGTCGACTACACCGAGGACGCACTGCGCGACGTCGCGGGCCACGTCGTGACCCTCGCGGGCGCTGAGGACCTGCCCGCGCACGGCGAGGCGGTCACGGCCCGGTTCGGTGACGGCCGGTGACCTCGATCGAACAGCTGCTGCGCCCTGACCTGCGCGGCCGCACTGCCTACGGTGCGCCGCAGCTGGACGTCCCCGTCCGGTTGAACACCAACGAGAACTCGTATGCCGTGCCGGCCGAGGTCGTCGCCGCGATCACCGATGCCGTGGCCGCCGTGGCGCCGGACCTCAACCGCTACCCCGACCGCGAGTTCACCGCCCTGCGCGAGGCGCTGGCCGGCTACCTCACCCGCACCGGCGGCGTGGCGCTCGACCCGGCCCAGCTGTGGGCGGGCAACGGCTCCAACGAGGTCCTGCTGCACCTGGTGCAGGCCTTCGGGGGTCCCGACCGCGTGGCGCTCGGCTTCACCCCGGCCTACTCGATGCACCCGATCATCACCCGCACCACCGGCACCCGGTGGGTCGACGGGCTGCGCGGGGTGCCCGGTGCCGGCGAGTTCGACCTCGACGCCGCCTCAGCCGTGGCCCAGGTCAAGGAGCACCAGCCGCACCTGGTCTTCCTCTGCTCGCCCAACAACCCGACCGGCACCGCCCTCGGCCTCGAGGTGGTCGAGGCGGTCTACGAGGCGGCCCCCTCGGCCGTGGTCGTGGTGGACGAGGCCTACGCCGAGTTCGCCCGCCCCGGCACCCCGAGCGCCCTTACGCTGCTCGAGGGACGGGAGCGGCTCGTGGTCACGCGCACCATGAGCAAGGCCTTCGCCCTCGCCGGCGGCCGGCTGGGCTACCTCGCGGCCACCCCCGAGCTCGTGGACGCCCTGCGCCTGGTGCGCATGCCCTACCACCTGTCCGCGCCCACGCAGGCCGTCGCGTGCGCCGCGCTGGCCCACGCCGACGCGCTGCTGGACACCGTGGAGACGATCAAGGGGCAGCGGGACCGCATCGTCACCGAGCTCGCCGCCCTGGGGCTGCGCCCGGTGCCGAGCGACGCCAACTTCGTGCTCTTCGGCGGCCTCGCCGACGAGCACGCCACGTGGCAGGCCCTGCTGGACGAGGGCGTCCTCGTCCGTGACGTCGGGCTGCCGCACCACCTCCGGGTCACCGCCGGCACCCCCGCGGAGACCGACGCCTTCCTCGCCGCGATGCACCGCCTCGCGCCCACCCACCAGCAGGAGCAGGAGCAGCCCGCATGACCGACCAGGCCATCGACGCCCGCACCACCGCCCCGGCCCGCACCGCGCACATCCGGCGCGCGACCCACGAGAGCACCGTGGAGGTCGAGGTCAACCTCGACGGCACCGGTGAGTCCCAGGTCAGCACCGGAGTCCGGTTCTACGACCACATGCTCGCCAGCCTGGCCAAGCACTCCCTGGTCGACCTGCGCATCCAGGCCACCGGCGACGTCGACGTCGACGCGCACCACACCGTCGAGGACGTGGCGATCGTCCTGGGCGAGGCGCTGCGCGAGGCCCTCGGCGACAAGCGCGGCATCTCCCGCTTCGGTGACGCCACCGTGCCCCTGGACGAGACGCTCGTCCAGGCCGTCGTCGACGTCGCCGGCCGGCCCTACGTCGTCCACACCGGCGAGCCCGAGGGCCAGGCCTACGTGCTCATCGGCGGCACCTACGTGGGCGCCCTGACCCGCCACGTCTTCGAGAGCCTGGCCCACCACGCCGGGATCGCGCTGCACGTGCGCGTCCTCTACGGCCGCGACCCCCACCACCTGGTCGAGGCGCAGTTCAAGGCGGTGGCCCGGGCGCTGCGGGCCGCCGTGGCCAGGGACCCCCGGGTCAGCGGCATCCCCAGCGCGAAGGGCAGCCTGTAGTCCCGTGGACGTGCCGTGGCAGTCGGCCCGCCGGGGGCGGGGCCTGCTGCTGCTGCGTGGCCGGCCCGACGCCGTGGCGGCCTGGTCGCGCCGCGGCCTCGTGCCGGTCCACGTGGTGCCGCTGCCGGGGTGGACGGCTGTCGTGCCGGCCGGCCCTTCACGAGGACCCGCGCCCTACGACGACGCGCTCTCGGTGCTGGCCGCCCGCCCGGTGGCGGGCCGCCTGCGCGAGGCCCTCGGGTTCTTCCTCGTGGAGGAGCGCGCAGTGGTGACCGTGCAGGCCGGCGCGCGTCGCGCGATACAGCGGTGGGCGGTCTGGGAGCCCGGCCAGGGCGTCGTGCGCGACTCCGACCTGCCGCTCGGTGCGCCCGACGAGCTGGTCGAGGTGGCGGGCCTGCGGGACCGGCGCGCGGTGCGCGACGTCGCCGGGTTGCTGCGGGACCCCGGCGGTGACGCCGGCGGGCTCCTCACCACGCTGCTCGGGCTGCTCGACCTGCCCGGTGCGGAGCTGCTGCACGACCCCGGACGCGCTGCCGGGATGGACGGCGCACTGCTGGTGGAGCCCGACGAGCACCACCTGGCGACATTCGACTCGATCGTCTCGGACGAGGCCCGGCTGCGGGCCGAGATGGAAGGACACTAGATGGCGGCCCGTGTGGTGGTGCTCGACTACGGCAGCGGCAACGTCCGCTCGGCGGTGCGGGCTCTCGAGCGCGTCGGCGCGGACGTCGAGCTGACGGCCGACCGCGCCGCGGTGCTGGCCGCGGACGGCCTGCTGGTGCCTGGCGTGGGCAACTTCCACGCCTGTATGCGCGGGCTGCGGGCCGTGGCCGGCCCTCGCCTCATCGAGACGCGCCTGTCCGGCGGCCGGCCGGTGCTCGGCGTCTGCGTCGGCATGCAGGTGCTCTTCGAGGGCTCGGCCGAGCCCAGCGTCGACGGCGAGGAGCCGGGCCTGGGGGAGTGGCCGGGACTGGTGGAGCGGCTCCAGGCCGACGTCGTGCCGCACATGGGCTGGTCCCGGGTCGAGACCCCGGAGGGCACGCGCCTGTTCGCCGGCATCGAGCAGGAGCGCTTCTACTTCGTGCACTCCTACGCCGCCCGGCACTGGAAGCTCGACCCCCAGGGCGCCTTCGCGGCCATGGCGCCGAAGGTGACCTGGAGCCAGCACGGGGAGCGGTTCGTCGCCGCGGTCGAGAACGGCCCGCTCGCAGCCACCCAGTTCCACCCCGAGAAGTCCGGCGACGCCGGAGCCCACCTGCTGCGCAACTGGGTGCAGTCGCTCTGAGCGCCTGATCCCCACAACGCCCACAACGCCCACAACACAAGGAGATTCGTGACCACTGCACCCCGCCTCGAGCTGCTGCCCGCCGTCGACGTCGCCGGTGGCCGGGCCGTCCAGCTGGTCCAGGGGGTCGCCGGCAGCGGCGGCGAGTTCGGCGACCCGTGGGAGGCCGCCCTGGCCTGGCAGGAGCAGGGCGCCGAGTGGCTGCACCTGGTCGACCTCGACGCGGCGTTCGGCCGCGGCGCCAACCGTGAGCTGCTGGCCAGCATCGTGGGCCGGCTGGACATCAAGGTCGAGATGTCCGGCGGCATCCGCGACGCCGAGACCCTCGAGGCCGCCCTCGCGACCGGCTGCCGCCGGGTCAACCTGGGCACCGCGGCGCTGGAGAACCCGGAGTGGACCGCCCGCGCGATCGCCGAGCACGGCGACCGCGTGGCCGTGGGCCTGGACGTCCGCGGCACGACCCTGGCTGCCCGCGGGTGGACCCAGGAGGGCGGCGACCTGTGGGAGACGCTGGGCCGCCTCGACGGTGAGGGCTGCGCGCGCTACGTCGTCACCGACGTCAACAAGGACGGCATGCTCAAGGGCCCGAACCTGGACCTGCTGCGCGAGGTCTGCGCCCGCACGGACCGCCCTGTCGTGGCCTCCGGTGGCGTCTCGACCCTGGCGGACATCGAGGCGATCCGCGGCCTGGTCCCGCTGGGGGTCGAGGGCGCGATCGTCGGGTCGGCGCTCTACCGCGGGGCGTTCACCCTGCCCGACGCGCTCGACGTCGCCGGCCGGCCGTGACGGCCCGGCAGCTCGACCGCACCGGCGGCCCGTGGGAGGACCTGTTCGGCTACTCGCGCGCGGTCCGGGTGGGGGAGTCGGTCCACGTCTCCGGGTGCACCGCCGTCGTGGACGGTCGGGTGCAGCACCCCGGCGACGCCGGTGCCCAGGCCGCACTGGCGCTGGATGCCGCGCTCGCGTCGCTGGCCCGCCTCGGCGGGAGCGCGGCCGACGTGGTGCGCACGCGGATGTACGTCGTGGACCGGGCTGACTGCGAGGCCGTCGGCCGGGCCCACGGTGAGCGGTTCGCCGGGGTCGGGCCGGCCGCGACCATGGTGGTCGTCGCCGGCCTGATCGACCCGGCGATGCTCGTCGAGATCGAGGTCGACGCGGTGCTGTCGGCCGCACGCCAGGAGGAGCAGTGAGCCACGACTCCGCCGGGATCCCGTTCACGGGACGGCAGCTGAGCGGCACCGGGTTCGACGACGACACCGGCGCCGCGGACGCCGCGCTGATGCAGGCCGTCGCCCACCGTGAGGACGAGCGGGCCCTGGTGGCGGCCGTCGCCGCGGCCCGGCTCATCGTGCCGATCGTCGCCGCCCCGACCGAGGTGGACGAGTCCGGCGACCTCGCCGTGGAGAAGTCCACCGACATGGCCGTGGTGACGCTGACCGCCCCGGACGGGCAGCGCGCCCTGCCGGTCTTCAGCAGCGTCGCGGCGCTGCTGGCCTGGGACCCCCAGGCCCGGCCCTCGCCGGTCACCAGCGCCCTGGCCGCCCAGGCGGCGGTCCAGGAGCGGTGTGACGTCATGGTGCTCGACCTCGGCTCGGGCCGGCCGGTCGTCCTGCGCCCGAGCATGCTGTGGGCCCTGGCGCAGCAGCGCGAGTGGCTGCCCGCCCACGAGGACCCGTTCATCGCCCAGGCGCTCGAGCGGGCGGCCGCCGAGGAGCCCGACCTGATCGACCTCGCCGCCGAGGCCGGTGAGCCGGGCACCGGCACGCTGCGGGTCGTCCTCGGACTGCGTCCCGGCCTCGACCAGGCGCAGGTCCAGGCGCTGGCGACCCGGGTGGGCGAGCGGATCGCCACCGACGGCGAGGCTCGCGCCCGGATCGACGCGCTGGCCTTCGCGATCCGCCAGGCCTGAGGTCGCCGTCGCCGTCGCCGTCGCCGTCGCCGTCGCCGTCGCCGTCGCCGTCGCCGGTCGCCGTTGGCTCAGGCGTGCGGCGACGCGAGCTCGGTGACGCCCACCACGGCGTCGGTGTTCAGTGGCCCGTAGACGTGCGGGAACTCCTCGCCCGTCTGCGGGTTGCCCACCTCGCGCACCAGCGGTGAGGTCAGTCGCGCCTCGTCGATCTCCAGCAGCACCAACGGATCCGGGTATGCCGCGTAGAACGCCCGCCGCACCACCGGCCACTGCTGCGCCGACGAGCAGTGGATGAACCCCTCCTGCTCGAGGGTCCGCCCCAGCGTCGACTGCCCATAGCTCCCCGAGACCTGCGCGGCCTCCCAGTGCTGTTGCTCTGCCAGGTGGTAGATCGTCACGCCGCGACGCTACCCCGGTGCGCCGGGCCTCTGGTGAAGGGTTGACCACACCCGGGTGTGGTCAACCCTTCACCAAGGACGAATGGCGTTGCGGGGAAATGGATGGAGCGCCGTCGGTGGCCCGTGGGAGCCTGCCGGTATGCCGTTCGCCCGCTACCGACGTGTGCTCGCCGTCCCGGCGGCCAGGAGTGCGCTGCTGCTCGGTCTGTTCCTGCGCATCCCGATGTTCGCCGGGGGCGTGGTGCTCACCCTGCACATCGTGCAGACCCTGCACCGCAGCTACGCCGAGGCCGGGATCGTCTCCGCGCTCGCCACCGTCTGCATCGCCGTCAGCGGCCCGTGGCGCGGGCGGCTGCTCGACCGCCTCGGCCTGCGGCGCACGGTGCTTCCCTCGATCGTGGTGACTGCACTGGTCTGGTCGGTCGCGCCGTTCGTCAGCTTCGTGCCGCTGCTGCTCCTGGCGATCCCGGCCGGCCTGTTCGTCACGCCCACGTTCTCGATCCTGCGCCAGGCGATCATCGCCGCCATCTCCGAGGAGCAGCGGCGTACCGCGCTGTCGCTGGACTCGGTGGGCGTGGAGCTCTCCTTCATGCTCGGCCCGGTGCTCGGGGTGTGGGCGGCCACGACGTGGTCGACGACGTGGGTGCTCTTCACCGCCGAGATGCTGACCGTGGTCGGCGCGATCGCGGTCTGGGTGGTCAACCCGGTCATGCGCAGCGAGGGCCACGACGCCGACGCGGCTCACCTGCCCCGGCGCGAGTGGTTCAGCGGGGCGTTCGTGGCCGTCCTTGCGGCCGCCGCGGCCACCACCATGGTGCTCTCCGGCTGCGACGTGGCCTTCGTTGCCGCGATGCGCGGGTTCGGCGCGGTCGGCTCGCTCGGTCCGGTGCTGGCGGTCTGGGGCCTGGGGTCGGCGATCGGCGGCCTCGTCTACGGCGCGCTCCACCGCTCGCTGCCCGTCTTCGGCCTGCTGGCCGGGCTCGGCCTGGCGACGCTGCCGCTCGCCCTGGCCGGCGGCCCGGTCAGTCTGGCGCTGCTGTCGTTCGTGGCCGGCCTGCTCTGTGCCCCGACGATCACGGCCACGGTCGACGCGGTCAGCCGGGTCGTGGACGAGCGGGCCCGGGGCGAAGCCATGGGCTGGCACGGATCAGCCATGACCGCCGGCTCGGCTCTGGGCGCCCCGGTCGCCGGGGCCATGATCGACCTGCAGGGCTTCGAGGGCGGCTTCGTCCTCGTCGGCGCCCTCGGCGTGCTCGTTGCCGCCGGCGGCTGGGGGACGGTCGCGGTGCGCCGTCGTCGCCGGGCCGGTGCCGAGCTCGCACCTGCCCCCAGCGCCTGAGCCGCCCCTGAGCCTGTGCCTGAGTCGGCGCCTGAGCCGGCCCCCGAGCTTCCGGGGCCCGCTCAGGCGTCCTCAGCGCAGCGCGGAGCGCCCCGGCTCCTCCGCCGCCAGCATCGGGGCCATCGTCTGCCGGAGCTCCTCGACGAGCGTGGCGAACTCGTGGGGCCGGCGACGGGCCGTCCACCACCCGAGCGCCGCGCTGACCGGCGCCAGGAGGCCGCACACGAGGGCGTCGGCCCCGGGGGGTCGCTCGGTCAGCAGGAGGGTGACGCAGACCGCCGTCGTGGCGGCGGCGACCAGGAGCTGCCACCGGGGCACGAGCACCGCCAGCAGCGACTCCCGGACCACGGCGCGCAGCTCGACACCCGAGCCGCCTGCCGCGGCGGGCACCAGCCGGCCGTCCAGGAGCGGGCGGCCCGTCCCGCCGCCGGTCGGTCCGCCCCTGGTGCTCTGGCGCAGCCGGACCGTGCCGTCGTCACCCACGTGCACCCGGGGCCCCCGCCAGCCGTGGGCGTGGGTCCGGACGCGCAGCAGTGCGACGGCGGAGGCCACGTCGAGGGCCCCCACCGGCAGCACGATGTCCTGCTGCAGCCGTCGCACGGGTGTCCTCGCCGGCTCAGACGACCGAGCCGGTGAGCTTCTCGCCCGGGCCCTGGCCGGGCGCGTCGGGGTAGACCGACGCCTCCCGGAAGGCCAGCTGCAGCGACTTCAGGCCGTCGCGCAGGGGAGCGGCGTGCTGGCTGCCGATGTCGGGGGCGGCGGCGGTGACCAGCCCGGCGAGGGCGTTGATCAGCCGGCGGGCCTCGTCGAGGTCCTTGAGGTCCTCGGCGTCGGGGCCCTCGGCCAGCCCGCACTTCACGGCGGCGGCGCTCATCAGGTGCACCGCGGCGGTGGTGATGATCTCCACGGCGGGCACCTCGGCGATGTCGCGCAGCTGCGCGTCCACCGCCGCGTCCGCAGCCGGGTCGGGGGAGGCGCCGGCGGCAGCGTCGGCCGCTGCGGGGGCGTCGCCCATGGTCAGGGGGTCAGGATTGGGATTCTGCGGGTCCACGCTGGTAGCCTTGCAGATCGACCGGCTGTGACTCGACGGTGCCCCCGGGCAGCGACCGGGTCACAGCGTGCAAGAGAAGCCAGCACCACCGCTTCCACCCGCATCGACACCAGTCGTCGGGTTCCAGGTCCCGCCCGCCACGAGCGGGCCGCCTCAATCGGAGGGGCGGCTCACCCGCGGCGGTCAGCGTATGACACGTGGCCAGCCACCCGTCATACCGGCGGTTCTTGGTCCGGATGCCCAGGCTCCTCGCGCACTCAGGTGGCGAGGAGCCTTCTTCGTCCCCCGCCGGCACCGTGACACTGACTCAAGGAGACAAACATCAGCGAGCCTCGTATCAACGACCGCATCCGGGTCCCGGAAGTGCGGTTGGTTGGCCCCAATGGTGAGCAGGTCGGCATCGTCCGTGTGGAGGACGCCCTGCGTCTGGCCGCGGAGGCGGACCTCGACCTCGTCGAGGTGGCCCCCATGGCCAAGCCTCCGGTCGCCAAGCTCATGGACTTCGGCAAGTTCAAGTACGAAGCCGCCATGAAGGCGCGGGAAGCCCGCAAGAACCAGGTCAACACGGTCATCAAGGAGATCAAGCTCCGCCCGAAGATCGACCCGCACGACTACGGCACGAAGAAGGGCCACGTCGAGCGGTTCCTCAAGGCCGGTGACAAGGTCAAGGTGACGATCATGTTCCGTGGTCGCGAGCAGTCGCGTCCGGAGCTGGGCTTCCGCCTGCTGCAGCGCCTCGCCCAGGACGTCGCCGAGCTCGGCTTCGTCGAGAGCGCGCCCAAGCAGGACGGCCGCAACATGATCATGGTGCTCGGGCCGACCCGCAAGAAGGCCGAGGCCAAGGCCGAGCAGCGTCGTCGTCGTGAGGACGCCGCGGCGCCGCATGCCGCCGAGGCCCCGGCCACCGAGGCCGACACCCAGGCCGACGCGCCGGCGCCGGCCGAGGCCAGCGCCCCGGCGCAGACCGAGGCCGCGGCCCCGGAGGCCCAGGCCGCCGACTGACGGCCGACCGTCGCCCCCGGGCGACACCAGACCACAGCAAGCACGACTGAAGGAGATCGGCTTCCCATGCCGAAGATGAAGAGCCACAGCGGCGCCAAGAAGCGTTTCCGGGTCACCGGCAAGGGCAAGGTCATGCGCGAGCAGGCCGGCGGCCGCCACCTGCTGGAGCACAAGTCCTCCCGCAAGATGCGTTCCATCGCGAACGACGTCGAGCTGGCCAAGCCCGACGCGAAGAAGATCAAGAAGCTCCTCGGCAAGTAACCGAGATTCACCCAGTCGATCCCAGCGACCGAGTCTGAAGCTCTCTCGGTTCAGCTTTAACCAGCAAGGAGTACTCACGTGGCACGCGTGAAGCGGGCGGTCAACGCCCAGAAGAAGCGTCGGGTTGTCCTCGAGCGGGCCAGCGGTTACCGCGGCCAGCGCTCCCGCCTCTACCGCAAGGCGAAGGAGCAGGTCACCCACTCCCTCGGTTACGCCTACCGTGACCGTCGCGCCAAGAAGGGCGACTTCCGTCGCCTCTGGATCCAGCGGATCAACGCCGCGGCCCGCGCCAACGGCATGACCTACAACCGCTTCATCCAGGGCCTGAAGGCTGCCGAGGTCGAGGTCGACCGTCGCATCCTGGCCGACCTGGCCGTCAACGACGCCGCCGCGTTCACCGCGCTCGTCGAGATCGCCAAGGCCAACGTGCCGGCGCAGGCCGACAGCTCCGACGCTGCCTGACCTGCTGCACCAGCACTCTCCGCGCGCCGGGTCGATGCCGTGCTGACCAACACCCGTTCCGATCGGGTCCGGTCCGTCAAGGCATTGACCCGGCGCGCTGTGCGTCAGCGCGAGGGGCTGTTCCTCGCCGAGGGCCCTCAGGCCGTCCGTGAGGCCGTCCGCTTCCGCCCGGACGTCGTCAAGGACCTGTATGCCGTGCCCGAGGCCGCCGCGCGCCACGCGGCGATCCTGGAGGAGGCCCACGAGCACGGCCTGCACGTCCACGAGGTCAGCCCCGAGGTGCTCGCGGCCATGTGCGACACGACCGCCCCGCAGGGGCTGGCTGCCGTCTGCCGGCCGGTGGACGTCGACCTGACCCCGGTGCTCGAGGCCCGCCCGCGGCTGCTCGTCGTCCTCACCAACGTCCGCGACCCCGGCAACGCCGGCACGGTCATCCGGGGCGCCGACGCCGCCGGGGCGGACGCCGTCCTGGTCAGCGACGCCAGCGTGGACGTCTACAACCCCAAGGTCGTCCGCTCCACGGTCGGGTCCCTGTTCCACCTGCCCGTGGTGACCGGCATCCCCGTCCACACCCTGCTCGAGCGGGTCCGCGCGGCGGGGCTGGCACTGCTCGCGGCCGACGGTGCCGGGACCACGCTCCTGGACGACGCCGACCTGTCCGGCCCGCACGCCTGGGTCATGGGCAACGAGGCCTGGGGGCTCGAGCAGGAGGTCCGCGATGCCTGCGACGAGGTCGTCCGGGTCCCCATCCACGGCCATGCCGAGTCCCTCAACCTGGCCATGGCCGCCACCATCTGTCTCTACGCTTCCGCGCGCGGGCAACGCGCGACCGCCCGGAATGGGTAAGGTCATGGCTATGGGGACCGAGGCACGTCCAGACGCTGACCGGATGGTCGTGTGGGACGACAGCATCGGCGAGGCGGTCCCGGACGGGCTCGTCGTCGCCGACGATGAGGCGTCGGTCGTCTACGTCAACCGCCGGGCGGCCTCGATCGTGGGCCAGGACGTGGCTGACATGCTGGGCCAGGACATCCGCAAGGTGCTGCCCCTGCAGGACTCCGACGCCCGCTCGTGGTGGACCTGCACGGACCCGTGGAACGGCCTGAACATCCGCTCCGGCCACCGCGAACGCCTGCTGATCCTGCAAGGCGGCCACGAGGTGCTCGTGACCGCCCGCTACGTGCGTCCCGGGCGCAACCAGCCGGTCACCCAGGTGGTCCTCTCGCTGCGCGACGCCGAGTCGCGCCGTCGCGCCGAGGCCAGCAATGCCGCCCTGATCTCCACGGTCGCCCACGAGCTGCGCTCCCCGCTGACCTCGGTCAAGGGATTCTCCTCGACGCTGCTGCACCGCTGGGAGCGCTTCACCGACGACCAGAAGCGGCTGATGCTCCAGACGATCGAGGCCGACGCCGACCGCGTCACCCGCCTCATCACCGAGCTGCTGGACATCTCCCGCATCGACGCCGGCCGCCTGCAGGTCCGGCGCCAGCCGGTGGATGTCGTTTCGGCGGTCAAGCGCCACATCGAGCGGTTCGTGGCCAGCGGCCACGACCGCGAGCGGTTCGTCCTGGAGGCGGCGCCCCACCTGCCCGAGACCTGGGCGGACCCGGACCGGCTGGACCAGATCCTGGCCAACCTCATGGAGAACGCCGTGCGCCACGGCGACGGCACCGTCAGCCTGAGCGTCATGCCGAGCACGCAGAACGGCAGCGAGGCGATCGCGGTCACCGTGAGCGACCAGGGCGAGGGCATCGCCCCGGAGAACTACTCGCTGGTGTTCACCCGGTTCTGGCACGGCTCGCGCCGCGGCGGCACCGGTCTGGGCCTCTACGTCGTGCGCGGGCTGGTCGAGGCCCACGGCGGCCAGATCAGCGTCGGCGCCGCCCGCTCCGGTGGCGCGCAGTTCCGATTTACGTTGCCTGCGGGCGCCCCGGAACACCTCGTCTGACCGGCCCACGCGGCCCCTAGACTGCCTGCGGCAGTCGACCCACCACGCTGATCACCCGGCGGCTGCATGCCGCCGACACCTGACGAAGTGAAAGCGATGTCTGGACCCAACACGCAGTACGACCCCGTCGAGGTGAGCACCCTGGACCCCTCCGCGATCGAGGCCGCCGTCCAGGAGGCCCTCGCGGCCATCGCCGCCGCGACCACCCTCGAGGAGCTCAAGGCGGCCAGGCTGGCCCACCAGGGCGACAAGAGCGCCCTGGCTCTGGCCAACCGCGAGATCGGCGCCCTGCCGCCGACGGCGAAGGCCGAGGCCGGCAAGCGCGTCGGCCAGGCCCGCGGGCAGGTCTCCAAGGCCCTGGCGCAGCGTCAGGTCGAGCTCGAGGCCGAGCGAGACGCACGGCTCCTGGTCGAGGAGACCGTCGACGTCACGGCGCCGGTGTCCCGGCGCAGCCTCGGCTCCCGCCACCCCCTGGAGCTGACCTCCGAGCGCCTCGCCGACGTCTTCGTCGCCATGGGCTGGGAGGTCGCCGAGGGCCCCGAGGTCGAGTCGGAGTGGTTCAACTTCGACGCCCTCAACCTCGGGCCGGACCACCCGGCCCGGCAGATGCAGGACACCTTCTTCGTCGAGCGCCCGGACTCCGGCCTGGTGCTGCGCACCCAGACCTCGCCGGTGCAGGTGCGCAGCCTGCTCGAGCGCGACCTGCCGGTCTACGTCGTGTGCCCCGGCAAGGTGTTCCGCACCGACGAGCTCGACGCCACGCACACCCCGGTCTTCCACCAGCTCGAGGGCCTGGCCATCGACGAGGGCCTGACGATGGCCCACCTGCGCGGCACGCTCGAGCACTTCGTCGAGGCGATGTTCGGCGAGGGCATCGAGACCCGGATGCGCCCGGCGTACTTCCCGTTCACCGAGCCCAGCGCCGAGCTGGACTTCCGCTGCTTCGTCTGCCGCGGCGAGGACGACAAGTGCCGCACCTGCGGGGGCACCGGCTGGATCGAGCTCGGCGGCTGCGGCATGGTCAACCGCCGGGTGCTCGAGGTCTGCGGGGTCGACCCCGACCGCTACACCGGCTTCGCCTTCGGCATGGGCATCGAGCGGACCCTGATGTTCCGCCACGGGGTCACCGACATGCACGACATCGTCGAGGGCGATGTGCGGTTCAACCACCAGTTCGGGATGGAGATCTGATGCGCGCGCCGGTTTCGTGGCTGCGTGAGCTCGTCGACGTCGCCCCCGGGGCGACCGGTCGCGACATCGCGGCCAGCCTGGTCAAGGTCGGCCTCGAGGAGGAGGCGCTGCACGGGGGGGACATCACCGGTCCCCTCGTCGTCGGGCGCGTGCTCGAGCTCGCCGAGGAGCCGCAGAAGAACGGCAAGGTGATCCGCTGGTGCCAGGTCGACGTCGGCGAGCACGGCCAGCGCCTGACCGAGGGCACCGCCCAGGGCATCGTCTGCGGGGCGCACAACTTCGCCGTCGGTGACCTCGTGGTCGTCGTCCTGCCCGGCGCGGTGCTGCCCGGCGACTTCGCCATCGCCGCCCGCAAGACCTACGGCCACGTGAGCAACGGCATGATCTGCTCCGCCGCCGAGCTGGGCCTCGGCGAGGATCACGACGGCATCATCGTGCTCCAGCAGTGGTTCGCCGAGGATCCCGAGCTGCTGGCCTCCCTGGAGCCAGGCGACGACGCGATCGCCCTGCTCGGCCTGGCCGACGAGGTCGTCGAGGTCAACGTCACCCCGGACCGCGGCTACTGCTTCAGCATGCGCGGCATCGCCCGCGAGTACTCCCACGCCGCCGGCGGCACGTTCCGCGACCCTGCCGCGGTCACCGCCCCGGGGGCCAACGACGGCGGGTATGCCGTGCGGCTGGCCGACGAGGCCCCGCTCGCCGGCCGCGCCGGGTGCGACCGTTACGTCGCACGCATCGTTCGCGGCGTCGACGCCACCCGGCCCTCGCCGCGGTGGATGCAGAAGCGCCTGACCCAGATGGGGATGCGTCCGATCTCGCTGGCCGTCGACGTCACCAACTACGTGATGCTGCTGCTGGGCCAGCCGCTGCACGCCTTCGACCTGGACACGCTCAGCGGGTCCGTCGTGGTGCGTCGCGCCCGGGTGGGGGAGAAGCTCACCACCCTCGACGACGTCGAGCGCACGCTCCTGCCCGAGGATCTGCTCATCACCGACGGCGGGGACACGCCGCTGGCGATCGCGGGCGTCATGGGCGGGGAGACCTCCGAGGTCGGCCCGCGCACGACCAGCATCCTGGTGGAGTCGGCGCACTTCGACCCCACCACGGTCGCCCGGTCCTCGCGCCGGCACCGCCTGACCACCGAGGCCTCCAAGCGCTTCGAGCGCGGTGTCGACCCCGAGCTGGCGCCGGTGGCTGCGCAGCTCGCGGTCGACCTGCTCGTCGAGCTCGGCGGCGGCACCGTCGACGAGGGCGTCACCGACGTCGACCACCGCGCCCCGCGCGAGCGGGTCATCCTCGACGCCGGCCTGCCGACGCGCCTGGTCGGCCTGGCGTTCACGACCGGGGAGGTCGTGTCCGTCCTGCGCGCGATCGGCTGCGACGTCGAGGACCTCGGTGGCGACACCCTCTCGGTGCTGCCGCCCTCCTGGCGGCCGGACCTGGTCACCGGCCCCGACTTCGTCGAGGAGGTCATCCGGATCCACGGCTACGACGCCGTGCCTTCGGAGCTGCCCCGACCCCGCGCCGGCCTGGGGCTGACCCACGGCCAGCGGGTGCGCCGCACGGTGGCGGGCACCCTGGCGCACCTGGGCCTGGACGAGGTGCTGACCTACCCCTTCGTCGGCGCGGGCATCCACGACGCCATGGGCCTGTCGGCCGACGACCCCCGGCGCACGGCGCTGCGGATCGTCAACCCGTTGTCCGAGGAGGCGCCGTGGATGCGCACCTCGGTGCTCTCCACGTTGCTGGAGGCGTTGCGCCGCAACGTCTCCCGCGGCCAGCGCGACGTCGCCCTGTTCGAGCTGGGCCTCGTGACGCGCCCCACCGGCGACAAGGTCGAGGCGCCGGTGCCCGGCGTCGAGGGCCGGCCGGACGAGCAGACCCTTGCCGCCATCGAGGCGGCGGTGCCGCACCAGCCCCGCCGGGTCGCCCTCGCGCTGACCGGCGAGGTCGAGCACTCCGGGTGGTGGGGCGCCGGACGCGCCGCCGACTGGTCCGACGCCGTGGCCGCAGCCCGGGCGGTCGCCGAGGCCCTGGCCGTCGAGCTGCACGTCAGCGCCGACGACCACGCCCCGTGGCACCCGGGGCGCTGTGCCCGCCTGACCCTGGCCGACGGCACGCTCGTCGGGCACGCGGGCGAGCTGCACCCCAAGGCCGTGGCGGCGCTGGACCTCCCGGCCCGCACCTGCGCCGCCGAGCTCGATGTCGACGTGCTCACGGCCGCCTCCGAGGGGCGCACCCTGGCGTCCGCGCTGTCGACCTACCCGGTCGCCCACAGCGACGTCGCGCTCACCGTCGAGGACCGCGTGCCGGCGGCGGCCGTCGAGGCGGCGATCCGCGAGGCGGCGGGTGACCTGCTGGAGTCCGTCCGCCTGTTCGACGTCTACCGCGGCGAGCAGGTGGGTGCCGCCCACAAGTCGCTGGCCTACCGGCTGACCTTCCGGGCCGCCGACCGCACCCTGACCACCGACGAGGTCAACGCCCTGCGCGACCGGGCGATCGCCCTGGCCGCGGAGCGCGCCGGCGCCGTCCAGCGTGGTGCCTGAGCCGCAGCACGCGCCGCGGGTCGCCCTGGTCACCGGGGCGTCCCGCGGCATCGGTGCCGCCATCGCGCGGGCGCTCGCCACGAGCGGGTATGCCGTGGCCATGGTCGCGCGCGACCGTGCGGCGCTGGTGGCGGTCGCCGCCCCGCTGCGCGAGGCCGGTGCGGAGGTGGTGACCGCCGCGGTGGACGTCACCGACGTGGCGGCCGTGCGCAGCTGCGTCGACGACGTCGTCGCGCGCCTGGGCCGGATCGACCTGCTGGTCAACAACGCCGGGGCGATCGAGCCCGAGGTGCCCCTGTGGGAGGCCGACCCCATGCGCTGGTGGTCGGTGCTGGAGACCAACGTGCGCGGCCCCTTCCACGTCGCCCACGCCGTCGTGCCCCACATGGTCACCGCCGGCGGGGGCCGGGTGGTCAACCTCAACAGCGGCGCCGGCATGCGGGCAGACGCCCTGCTCAGCGCCTACAGCGCCAGCAAGGCCGCGCTGGCGCGCCTGACCGGGGCCCTGCATGCGGCGGGGGAGGAGCACGGCGTCCGTGCGTTCGACCTCGCCCCCGGCGTCGTGCGCACCGACATGACCCTGTCGATGGACCTGCACGAGGGCCGCACCGAGTGGACGCCCGTGGACGCGGTGACCGAGCTTCTCCTGGCGCTTGCCTCCGGCGAGCTCGACGCCTGGTCCGGCCGGTTCGTGCGTGCCGGGGTCGACACGCCCGGCTCGCTGCGGGACCGCGCCGCGGCGGGGCTGGCACCCGGCGACCGGGAGCTGCGGCTCCAGCCGTGGGGGCCCGAGGACCCGCTGGCTCCGGCACCGCCCGCCGGCGGGACTGCATAGAACAATCATGAGGTGTATAGTCATGCAGCATGGTGACGGCAGCAGTAGCAGGCGCGAGCGGGTATGCCGGTGGCGAGATCGTGCGGCTGCTCCTGGCGCATCCCGCGATCGAGGTCGGCGCGCTCACCGCTGCCTCCAGCGCCGGCAGCCGGCTCGGTGAGGTCCACCCGCACCTGACCCCGCTCGCGGACCGGGTGCTGCTCGACACCACCGTCGAGACCCTCGCCGGTCACGACCTGGTCTTCCTCGCCCTGCCGCACGGTGCCTCCGCGGCCCTGGCGGCAGCGCTGCCCGAGGACGTCGTCGTCATCGACTGTGGCGCCGACTTCCGGCTCGGTGACCCCGGCGCGTGGCAGGAGTTCTACGGCAGCGACCACGCCGGCACCTGGCCCTACGGCCTGCCCGAGCTCATGGACGCCAAGGGCGTGCGCGGGCGGCAGGAGCTGGCCGGCGCCCGCCGCGTCGCCGTGCCCGGCTGCTACCCCACGGCCAGCACCCTCGCCCTCGCCCCCGGCTTCGCCGCGGGCCTGCTCGAGCCCGACGACGTCGTGGTCGTGGCCGCCAGCGGCACCTCCGGCGCCGGCAAGGGCCTCAAGGCTCACCTGCTCGGCGCCGAGGTGATGGGCTCCATGTCGCCCTACGGCGTCGGCGGGGTCCACCGGCACATCCCCGAGATCGAGCAGAACCTCGGCCTCGCGGCCGGCACCGCCGTCACCGTCTCGTTCACCCCCACGCTGGCCCCCATGCCCCGGGGCATCCTCGCCACCGCGACCGCCAAGGCGACCCCCGGCGTGACCGCCGCCTCCGTGCGGCAGGCCTGGCACACGGCATACGCGGACGAGCCGTTCGTGCACCTGCTGCCCGAGGGGCAGTGGCCGCGGACGGCCGACGTCCTCGGCAGCAACACCGTCCACGTCCAGGTCGCCCTCGACGAGCGGGTCGGCCGCGTCGTCGCGGTCGCGGCCGTCGACAACCTGACCAAGGGCACCGCCGGCGCCGCCGTGCAGTGCGCCAACCTGGCCCTCGGCCTGGCCGAGACCACCGGCCTTCCCCTCACCGGAGTCGCCCCGTGAGCACCACCACTCCCGCAGGATTCCGCGCCAGCGGCGTCACCGCCGGGCTCAAGCCCAGCGGCCGGCCCGACGTCGCGGTCGTCGTCAACGACGGCCCGCGCCACGACGCGGCAGCCGTCTTCACCAGCAACCGCGTCGTGGCCGCGCCGGTGACCTGGAGCCGCCAGGTGCTCACCGACGGCCGGGTCGACGCCGTGGTGCTCAACTCCGGCGGCGCCAACGCCTGCACCGGCCCGCAGGGGTTCGCCGACACGCACGCCACCGCCGAGCACCTCGCTGCTGCGCTGGAGGTCTCGGCCGGCGACGTCGTGGTCTGCTCCACCGGGCTGATCGGCGAGCTGCTGCCGATGGACCGGCTCCTCGCCGGCGTCGACGGCGCCGTGGCCGCCCTCGAGCCCGACGGTGGGGAGGACGCCGCGGCCGCCATCATGACCACCGACACGGTGACCAAACTGGCCGTCGCGACCCGGGACGGCTGGTGCGTCGGCGGCATGGCCAAGGGCGCCGGCATGCTCGCCCCGGCCCTGGCCACGATGCTCGTGGTCCTCACCACCGACGCCGTCGCCGACCCTGCCACGCTCGACAAGGCGCTGCGGACGGCGACCGCCCAGACCTTCGACCGGGTCGACTCCGACGGGTGCATGTCCACCAACGACACGGTGCTGCTCATGGCCTCCGGCGCCTCCGGGGTCACCCCCTCGCCGGAGGAGCTGACCGCGGCGGTCACGGCGGCCTGTGCCGACCTGGCCCGCCAGCTGGTCGCCGACGCCGAGGGGGCCAAGCACGACATCGCCATCGAGGTCCGCTCCGCCGCCAGCATCGAGGACGCCCTCGAGGTCGCCCGCTCGGTCGCGCGCAACAACCTCTTCAAGTGCGCCGTCTTCGGCGGCGACCCCAACTGGGGGCGCGTCCTCGCCGCGGTCGGCACGACCGCCGCAGCCTTCGAGCCCGACCAGCTCGACGTCGCCATCAACGGCGTGCAGGTCTGCCGCGCCGGGGGCGTGGGGGAGGACCGCTCGCTGGTCGACCTCACCGCGCGGGAGGTTCACGTGCTCGTCGACCTCCACGCCGGGGACGAGAGCGCCACCGTGTGGACCAACGACCTGACACACGACTACGTCCACGAGAACTCGGCCTACAGCACATGAGCACCACGACGCTGCGGGGACCCATCGACACCGACGCCCTCTCCCGGGCCGCGGACAAGGCCAGCACGCTCGTAGAGGCCCTGCCCTGGCTCGAGCGCTTCCGGGGCGCCCTGGTCGTCATCAAGTACGGCGGCAACGCCATGCTCGACGACGACCTCAAGGCCGCCTTCGCCCAGGACATCGTCTTCCTGCGGTATGCCGGGCTGCGCCCCGTCGTCGTGCACGGCGGCGGCCCGCAGATCGCCAGCATGCTGGGCCGGCTCGGCCTGCCCAGCGAGTTCCGCGGCGGGCTGCGCGTCACCACCCCCGAGGTCATGGACGTCGTGCGGATGGTGCTCACGGGGCAGGTCGGTCGCGAGCTCGTCGGCCTGGTCAACCGGCACGGCCCCCTCGCGGTCGGGCTCTCCGGCGAGGACGCCGGGCTGCTCGGCGCCCGGCGCCGCCCCGCCACCGTCGACGGCGAGCCGGTGGACGTCGGCCTGGTCGGCGACGTCGAGACGGTCAACCCCACGGCCGTCATGGACCTGCTCGAGGCCGGGCGCATCCCCGTGGTCTCCACGATCGCCCCCGACCTCGACGAGGACGGACAGGTGCTCAACGTCAACGCCGACACCGCCGCCGCGGCGCTCGCGGTGGCCCTCAAGGCGCACAAGCTCGTCGTCCTGACCGACGTCGAGGGCATCTACGCCAGCTGGCCCGACCGGGACTCGCTGCTGTCGAGCCTGTCGGCCGGCGACGCCGACGAGCTGCTCACCCGGGTCGACGCCGGCATGGTCCCCAAGCTCGAGGCCTGCATCCGGGCCGTGCGCCAGGGCGTCCCGCAGGCCCACGTCATCGACGGCCGGCAGCCGCACTCGCTGCTGCTGGAGGTCTTCACCAGCGAGGGAATCGGCACCATGGTGGTCCCGGACGGAGCAGACGGATGAGCCAGACCAGCACGCACCAGACGACCAACAACCAGACGACCACCAACCAGACGCGCACGTCTCAGGACGCCGCCTCCAGCGTCGCGGGCTACCTCGACCGCTACGAGCACGCCCTGCTGGGTGTCTTCGGCACGCCCCGGACCGTGCTGACCCAGGGCGACGGCTGCTACGTCCAGGACGCCGACGGCCACCGCTACCTCGACCTGCTCGCCGGGATCGCCGTCAACGCCCTCGGCCACGGCCACCCCGCCCTGGCCAAGGCCGTCGCGGAGCAGGCCGCCTCGATGGTCCACGTCTCCAACTTCTTCACCACCCCCGGGCAGGTCGCCCTGGCCGAGCGGCTGCTGGGCCTGGCCGGGGCCCCGGAGGGCTCGGCGGTGTTCTTCGCCAACTCCGGCACCGAGGCGCTCGAGGCGGCGGTCAAGCTCAGCCGGCGCACCGGTCGCACCCGCATCGTCGCGGCCGAGGGCGCCTTCCACGGCCGCACGACCGGTGCCCTGGCGCTGACCCACAAGCCGGCCTACCGCGAGCCGTTCGAGCCGCTCATCCCCGAGGTCGTGCACGTCCCGTGGAATGACCCCGAGGCACTGCGCACGGCGGTCACCGGGGACGTCGCCGCCGTGGTCCTGGAGCCCATCCAGGGCGAGGCGGGCGTGCGCCCGGCTGACCCGGCATACCTGCTGCTGGCCCGTGAGCTGACCACGGCGACCGGCGCGCTGCTGGTCCTCGACGAGGTGCAGACCGGGGTCGGCCGCACCGGCAGCTGGTTCGCCTTCCAGCAGGCCGGGATCACCCCCGACGCGATGACGCTGGCCAAGGGCCTGGGCGGTGGGGTGCCGATCGGCGCGCTCGTCACGTTCGGGCCGCAGGTCACCGGCCTGCTCACGGCCGGGCAGCACGGCACGACCTTCGGCGGCAACCCGCTGGCCGTCGCCGCGGCGCTGGCGGTCCTCGACACGATCGAGGCCGAGGGCCTGGTCGAGCACGCCCGGGCGGCGGGGGAGCACCTCGCCTCCGCCGTGACGGCGCTGGACCACCCCCTCGTTGCCGAGGTGCGCGGGGCCGGCCTGCTGCAGGCGATCGAGCTGCGCGCCGACGTCGCCGCCCAGGTCGCCGAGCGGGCGCTCGCCGCCGGCTTCATCGTCAACCCCGTGACGCCCAGCGCGCTGCGCCTCGCGCCGCCACTGGTCATCACCACCGAGCAGCTCGACACCTTCGTGGCCGCGCTGCCCGCCCTCCTCGACGGACTGGAGACCCCCTGATGCCTCGCCACTTCCTGCGCGACGACGACCTCACCGCCGCCGAGCAGGCCCACGTCATCGAGCGCGCGATCGCGTTGAAGGCCAGGCCGTTCAGCGAGCCGGTCCTCGCCGGCCCGCAGGCCGTCGCCGTCATCTTCGACAAGCCCTCGACCCGCACCCGGGTCTCCTTCTCGGTCGGTGTCGCCCAGCTCGGCGGCTACCCGCTCGTCATCGACGCCGCCTCCAGCCAGCTCGGCCGGGGCGAGCCGATCGAGGACACCACCCGGGTGCTGGAGCGCCAGGCCGCCGCGATCGTCTGGCGCACCTTCGGCCAGGAGCGGATCGAGGCGATGGCCGCGGTGAGCACCGTGCCCGTCGTCAACGCCCTCACCGACGAGTTCCACCCGTGCCAGATCCTCGCCGACCTGATGACGGTCAAGGAGCACAAGGGCGACCTCGCCGGGCTGACCCTGGCCTACGTCGGTGACGCCGCGAACAACATGGCCCACTCCTACCTGCTCGGCGGGGCGCTGGCCGGGATGCACGTCCGGGTCGGCGGACCGGCCAGCCACCAGCCCGACCCGGCCGTCGTCGCCCGCGCCACGGAGGTCGCCGCAGAGCAGGGCGGCTCGGTGCTCGTGACCACCGACCCGGCCGAGGCGTTCGCCGGAGCCGACGTCGTGGCCACGGACACCTGGGTGTCGATGGGCCAGGAGGCCGAGAAGGACCAGCGCGCCGGCGCGGCCAACCCCTTCGCGGCCTTCAGCGTCAACGACGCGGCGCTGGCCCAGGCCGCACCGGAAGCCATCGTGCTCCACTGCCTGCCGGCCTACCGCGGCCTGGAGATCAGCGCCTCGGTCATCGACGGCCCGCAGTCCGTGGTCTGGGACGAGGCCGAGAACCGCCTGCACGCCCAGAAGGCCCTGCTCTGCTTCCTGCTCGAGCAGTCGCGCCGGCCCCGGGAGCTGATGGCGTGATCGCCCACACCCGCGCCGCCCGGCACCAGCGCATCGTCGACATCCTCAGCCGGCACAGCATCCGCTCCCAGGGCGAGCTGCTCACGCACCTGGCCCAGGACGGCCTCGAGGTGACGCAGGCGACCCTCTCGCGCGACCTCGTCGAGCTCGGCGCCGTCAAGGTCCGCCAGGGCCGGGCCCTGGTGTATGCCGTGCCGGGGGAGGGCGGTGACCGCACCCCCCGCGCCGCGGAGGCCGCCGGCGCCGTCAACGCCCGGCTCAAGCGCCTGTGCGAGGAGCTGCTGGTCACCGCGTCGGCCTCGGCCAACCTCGTCGTGGTGCGCACCCCGCCCGGGGCGGCGCAGTACCTCGCCTCAGCGATCGACCACGCGGACGACGCGGCCATCCTGGGCACCATCGCCGGTGACGACACGATCCTGGTCATCACCACCGGGCCCAAGGACGGCCCGGCCGTCGCCAGCCGGCTCCTGTCCCTAGCCGGCACACGGGAGGATTGAGCCGTGCTGCGCCGAGCCTGACCCGCACCCACCCGCACCCGCCCCCTCCCGGGGCCACCCGACATACCTGGTGTACGGCCCCTGCTGCACCAGCCCCTGAACGACACGACACCTGAAACCCGAGGAGCACCCAGTGACCGACCGCGTTGTCCTTGCCTACTCCGGAGGACTCGACACCTCCGTCGCCATCGGCTGGATCGCCGACGCCACGCAGGCGGAGGTCGTCGCCGTGGCCGTCGACGTGGGCCAGGGCGGAGAGGACCTCGAGGTCATCCGCCAGCGCGCGCTCGACTGCGGCGCGGTGGAGGCCTACGTCGCCGACGCCCGCGACGAGTTCGCCGACGAGTACTGCCTGCCCGCGCTGCAGGCCAACGCCCTCTACATGGACCGCTACCCGCTGGTCTCGGCGCTGTCCCGCCCGGTGATCGTCAAGCACCTGGTCAAGGCCGCGCAGCAGCACGGCGCGACCACGGTCGCCCACGGCTGCACCGGCAAGGGCAACGACCAGGTCCGCTTCGAGGTCGGCATCTCCAGCCTCGCCCCCCACCTGAAGTGCATCGCCCCGGTGCGCGACCTCGCGCTGACCCGCGACAAGGCGATCGACTACGCCGAGAAGCACAACCTGCCGATCGAGACGAGCAAGAAGAACCCGTACTCCATCGACCAGAACGTCTTCGGTCGCGCGGTGGAGACCGGCTTCCTCGAGGACATCTGGAACGCCCCGATCGAGGACCTGTACTCCTACACCAAGGACCCGGCCCGCCAGCACGAGGCGGACGAGGTCGTCATCACCTTCAAGGCCGGTGTGCCGGTGGCGATCGACGGCGAGAAGGTCAGCGTCCTGCAGGCGATCCAGAAGCTCAACGAGCGCGCCGGCAACGCCGGGGTCGGCCGGCTCGACATGGTCGAGGACCGCCTCGTCGGCATCAAGAGCCGTGAGGTCTACGAGGCGCCCGGTGCCATCGCCCTCATCACCGCCCACCAGGAGCTGGAGAACGTCACCCTGGAGCGCGAGCTCGGCCGCTACAAGCGCGGCGTCGAGCAGAAGTGGGGCGAGCTGGCCTACGACGGCCTGTGGTTCAGCCCGCTCAAGCGCTCGCTGGACGCGTTCGTCGCCTCCACCCAGGAGCACGTCAGCGGCGACATCCGGATGACGCTGCACGGCGGCCGTGCGGTCGTCACCGGCCGTCGCTCCGAGAGCAGCCTCTACGACTTCAACCTGGCGACCTACGACGAGGGCGACACCTTCGACCAGTCGCTGGCCAAGGGGTTCATCGAGCTGCACGGACTGTCCAGCAAGATCGCCTCGAGCCGCGACCAGCGCTCCGGCCATGCCTGAGCAGCCCACCGGCACCGCTGGGCAGCCCACCGCCGGCGAGCGGGTCTCCCTCTGGGGCGGCCGGTTCGCCGGCGGCCCGGCCGACGCGCTGGCCGCGCTGTCGAAGTCGACCCACTTCGATTGGCGGCTCGCGCCCTACGACATCGCGGGTTCCCGGGCCCACGCCCGCGTGCTCGCCAAGGCCGGGCTCCTCGACGAGCCGACCCTGGCCGCCATGCTGAAGGCGCTGGACCGGCTCGAGGCGGACGTGGTCTCGGGGGCGTTCACCCCGGCCGAGTCCGACGAGGACGTGCACACGGCGCTGGAGCGTGGCCTGATCGAGCGCGCCGGCGCCGACGTGGGCGGCCGGCTGCGCGCCGGGCGCTCGCGCAACGACCAGGTCGCCACGCTCTTCCGGATGTACCTGCGCGACCACGCCCGCACCGTCAGCGCCCTCGTGCTCGACGTCGTCGACGCGCTGGTGGCGCAGGCGGGTGAGCACATCGGCGTGGCGATGCCGGGTCGCACCCACCTGCAGCACGCCCAGCCGGTGCTGCTGGCCCACCACCTGCTGGCGCACGCGTGGGCGCTGCTGCGCGACGTCGAGCGCTGGCAGGACTGGGACCGGCGGACGGCCCTGTCGCCCTACGGTTCCGGCGCGCTCGCCGGCAGCTCGCTGGGCCTGGACCCGGATGCGGTCGCGGCCGACCTCGGCTTCACCGCTGCGGTGGAGAACTCCATCGACGGCACCGCGAGCCGGGACTTCGTCGCGGAGTTCGCGTTCGTCTCGGCGATGGCCGCGGTGGACATCTCGCGCCTGGCCGAGGAGGTCGTGCTCTGGGCGACGAAGGAGTTCTCCTTCATCACCCTCGACGACGCCTACTCGACCGGGTCGAGCATCATGCCGCAGAAGAAGAACCCCGACGTGGCCGAGCTGGCCCGCGGCAAGGCCGGCCGGCTCGTCGGTGACCTCGCCGGGCTGCTCACCACGTTGAAGTCGCTGCCTCTGGCCTACAACCGGGACCTGCAGGAGGACAAGGAGCCGGTGTTCGACGCCGTCGACACCCTCGAGGTCCTGCTGCCCGCGTTCGCCGGCATGGTGGCGACGATGCGGTTCAACACCGAGCGGCTGGAGTCCCTTGCGCCGCAGGGCTTCTCCCTCGCCACCGACGTCGCAGAGTGGCTGGTCCGCCAGGGCGTGCCGTTCCGCATCGCCCACGAGGTCGCGGGGGAGTGCGTCCGGGCCTGCGAGCTGCGCGACATCGAGCTGTGGGACCTCTCCGACGAGGACCTGCAGGCGATCTCCCCGCACCTGACGCCCGACGTGCGCTCGGTCCTCAGCGTCGAGGGCTCGCTGGCCTCCCGCGACGCCAAGGGCGGCACCGCGCCGGCCCGGGTGCGCGAGCAGCTCGAGCTCGTGCGCCGGCAGTCGAAGGCTGCCCGGGCCTTCGGGACCGGATCGGTCCTCCGGACCGGCTGACCCACGGATCGGCCCCTCAGTCCCACCGGACGCACCAGACGGCCCGTATCGCGCCCGCCACCGGCGCGATACGGGCCGTTTCGTGCGTCCGGTCAGGGCTTCCCTGGCGCGTGGTCGCCGGACTCGCGGCTCCCGGACTCCAGGTGCGCCTTCAGCCCCGCCCAGATGGCGGCCTCCTGCCGGTTGCCGACCCAGCCGAGCACCGGCGACGCGAGGCGCAGCACCCCGTGCGGGCGCAGCTGCCAGGACCAGCGCATCCGTGTCCCGCCGTCGACCGCGTCGAAAGTGATCCCCCCGGTGACCTCGCCGAAGCCGGACGTCGTCCGCAGCGCCAGCCGGCGCGGCGGGTCGAAGCCGGTGAGCTCGGTGTCCATGCGCATCGGCCGCGGCCGCGTGGCCATGAACGCCGCGAACCGCGACCCCAGCCCCACCGGCTCGCCGGTCAGCAGGTCCGCGCGCAGCATCCGCGGGTTGTATGCCGGCTCGTGTCGCTCGTCCGCGGCGTAGCCGAACACCTCATCCACCGGTCGCGCGACCACGACCTCTCCCTCGATCCTGGCCATGGTGCCCCTCCGCTCCCCGGCAGGCGCGATCCTGCCCGAAGCGAGCCTGTCGCGATGCGCCGTGCGTCACCGGAGCCGAAGGTCCCGCGACGGGAGGCCGCCGACCGGCGAGGGAGGCTGACGAACGGTACGGTGCCAGGCCACCGTCGATGGAAGGACAGCACCATGGAGACACGGAACGCAGTACCGGGCTTTCACCACGCGGCGACCGACACCCCACGTGGCCGGGCATCGTGGAACGTGCGGGACGGTGTCAAGGAGGCGACGGACCTGGTGCTGAACGTCGACACAGCAGCGGACCGGACGATGCAGGTGCCGATGCTGCACCGGAGGAGCTGTGCCTCCATGACCCGGAAGGACACCGACTCCAGCCGCCTGCCCTCGGTGCCCCGTGGTCTCTTCCAGGCGCTGTGGCGGTCGGAGCAGGCCGCGTACCTGACCGGTGCCGACCGGTACGTGGAGTTCTGCCTGCGGTGCATCTGCGAGGTGAAGTGAGACCCGCGTACGTACCGGGGTGAGGGCCTCCGGGCCGGTGGGGCCCGGTCACCGGCACCCCGGGTCCGGCGCAGGTCCCGGGGAGGGAGAGGGACAGGACACACCCTTTACCCGGAGTTGCTTTACCTGAGCGGGTGGGCGCGACAGACTGCCGTCCTGTGACCCGCGACACAGCGGGCCCTCTTCAGGGAGAGGTGCGCATGACGGTCCATGACGATCTGGCCACGGCCGGCCGCCGGGCGGCGGCACTGAGGGAGTCGGTCACGGCGCTCGCCGGCAGACTCGGCGACACCCTCGACGTGCGGCGGCTCAAGGACGACGTCGGGCGCGTCATCGCCGACCTGAACCACATCGCCCAGGCCACCCACGAGCGGCTGCCGCAGGGCCAGCCGGGCGAGATCATCTACATCCCCGACGAGGAGTACGACCCCTCGTTGTGGGCGGAGGCCGACGACGAGGCTGCCGGCCCCCGGCCGGGGCGCTGAGCCTTGGCGGGGGCAGACCTGCGCTCCGGCGTGGGGGCACCGGGGCGCGCGCGGATCGGCGACCGCACCCTGCGCGGCGACCGCTGGTGGCTCCAGCCGGCGATGACCGTCGTGGGCCTGGTGGCGTGGCTGGCCTATGCCACGGTCCGCGCGGCATCCCAGGTCAACTACTGGGTAGCTGACTACCACTACCTCACGCCGTTCGCGTCGCCGTGCCTGAGCACCTCCTGCGCGCCGGGGTCGAGCCACTTCGGCACGCCGTTCGGCGACTTCCCGCCGCTGGTGCCCTACGCGATCCTCACGCTGCCCTTCCTGCTGCTGTTCCGGCTGACCTGCTACTACTACCGCAAGGCCTACTACCGCTCGTTCTGGCTCTCGCCGCCGGCCTGCGCCGTCGCCGAGCCGCACGGCCGCTACACCGGCGAGACGCGCTTCCCGCTCCTGGGCCAGAACCTGCACCGCTACTTCTTCTACGCGGCCGTCCTCATCTCGCTCATCAACACGTATGACGCGCTGGTCGCCTTCCACGGCAAGGACGGCGGGTTCGGCTTCGGCCTGGGCAACCTCGTGCTGATCGGCAACGTGGTGCTGCTGTGGGCCTACACGCTGTCCTGCCACAGCTGCCGCAGCATCATCGGTGGCCGGCTCAACCACTTCAGCAGGCACCCGCTCCGCTACCGCCTGTGGGGACAGGTCTCCCGCCTCAACCGGCACCACATGGGCCTGGCCTGGACGACCCTGGCCTCGCTGGTGGTGACCGACGCCTACATCGCGCTGGTCGCCTCCGGCTCGTTGTCGGACCTGCGCTTCATCAACTGACGCCGACATCACGTTTCACCAACCGGAGGGGCTGCACGTGACGGACCTGGAACGCCACAGCTACGACGTGGTGGTGATCGGTGCCGGTGGCGCCGGGCTCCGCGCGGCCATCGAGGCGCGCGAGCACGGGCTGCGTACGGCGATCATCTGCAAGTCGTTGTTCGGCAAGGCCCACACCGTCATGGCCGAGGGCGGCATCGCCGCGTCGATGGGCAACGTCAACAGCAACGACAGCTGGCAGGTGCACTTCCGCGACACCCTGCGTGGCGGCAAGTTCCTCAACAACCCGCGCATGGCCGAGCTGCACGCCAAGGAGGCGCCGCAGCGGGTCTGGGAGCTGGAGACCTACGGCGCGCTGTTCGACCGCACCCCGGACGGCCGGATCAGCCAGCGCAACTTCGGCGGCCACGAGTACCCCCGCCTGGCCCACGTCGGCGACCGCACCGGCCTGGAGCTGATCCGCACGCTGCAGCAGAAGATCGTCTCGCTGCAGCAGGAGGACGAGCGCGAGACCGGCGACCCTGAGGCGCGGCTGAAGGTGTTCGCGGAGCTGACGGTCACCGACCTGCTCCTCGACGGCGAGGCGGTCTCGGGGGCCTTCGGCTACTGGCGCGAGTCCGGCCGGTTCGTGCTCTTCGAGACGCCCACCGTCATCCTCGCCACCGGCGGGATCGGCAAGTCGTTCAAGGTGACCAGCAACTCCTGGGAGTACACCGGCGACGGTCACGCGCTCGCCCTGCGGGCCGGGGCGACGCTGATCAACATGGAGTTCGTCCAGTTCCACCCCACCGGCATGGTCTGGCCGCCCTCGGTCAAGGGCATCCTCGTCACCGAGTCGGTGCGCGGCGACGGCGGTGTCCTGCGCAACTCCGAGGGCAAGCGCTTCATGTTCGACTACGTGCCCGACGTCTTCCGCGGCCAGTACGCCGACACCGAGGAGGAGGCGGACCGCTGGTACAAGGACCCCGACAACAACCTGCGCCCGCCGGAGCTGCTGCCCCGTGACGAGGTCGCGCGGGCGATCAACTCCGAGGTCAAGGAGGGGCGTGGCACCCCGCACGGTGGCGTCTTCCTCGACGTGTCGACCCGCTTGCCCGCCGAGGAGATCCGGCGCCGGCTGCCCTCGATGCACCACCAGTTCAAGGAGCTCGCCGACGTCGACATCACGGCCGAGCCGATGGAGGTCGGCCCGACCTGCCACTACGTCATGGGCGGGGTCGAGGTCGACGCCGACACCGCGGCGACCCGCGTCCCCGGGCTGTTCGCGGCCGGGGAGGTGGCCGGCGGCATGCACGGCTCCAACCGCCTCGGTGGCAACTCCCTGTCCGACCTGCTCGTCTTCGGCCGGCGCGCGGGAGCCGGCGCAGCGGCATACCTGGAGTCGTTGGGGGACAAGCGTCCGGCCGTCTCCGAGACCGACGTCGACGCGGCCGCGACGGTCGCCCTGGCGCCGTTCGGCAACGACGGCGGGGAGAACCCCTACACGCTGCACCAGGAGCTGCAGCAGGGCATGAACGACCTGGTCGGCATCATCCGGCGCGAGCACGAGGTGCGCGAGGCGCTGGAGCGGCTGGCGCAGCTGCGCTCGCGGGCGTCCACGGTCGGCGTCGAGGGGCACCGGCAGTTCAACCCCGGCTGGCACCTGGCGCTGGACCTGCGCAACATGCTCGCCGTCAGCGAGTGCGTGGCCCGGGCGGCGCTGGAGCGCACCGAGAGCCGCGGCGGGCACACGCGCGAGGACTTCCCCGCCATGGACCCGGCCTGGCGCGGCACCAACCTCGTGTGCAGCCTGCAGCCCGACGGCAGCGTCGCCCTGGCCCACCAGCCGGTGCCGTCGATCCGCCGCGACCTGCTCGAGCTGTTCGACCGCAAGGAGCTGGCCAAGTACCTCACCGAGGAGGAGCTGGCGGTGCTCGACGCCCCGGCGCCCTCTCCCGAGCAGGGGAGCGAGTCATGAGCTATGACGGGCGTTTCCGCGTCTGGCGGGGCGACGCCGACGGCGGCGACCTGGCCGACTTCACCGTCGAGGTCAACGAGGGCGAGGTGGTCCTCGACATCATCCACCGGCTCCAGGCCACGCAGGCGCCCGACCTCGCGGTGCGCTGGAACTGCAAGGCGGGCAAGTGCGGCTCGTGCAGCGCGGAGGTCAACGGCCGTCCGCGGCTGATGTGCATGACCCGCATGAGCACCTTCGAGGAGGGCGAGACGGTCACGGTGACGCCGCTGCGCGCCTTCCCGGTGGTGCGCGACCTGGTCACCGACGTGTCCTTCAACTACGAGAAGGCCCGAGCCGTGCCGGCGTTCGCGCCGCCGGCGGACCTGGCTCCCGGCGACTACCGGATGCAGCAGGTCGACGTCGAGCGCTCGCAGGAGTTCCGCAAGTGCATCGAGTGCTTCCTGTGCCAGGACGTCTGCCACGTCATCCGTGACCACGAGGACAACAAGCCGGCGTATGCCGGGCCGCGCTTCCTCATGCGCATCGCCGAGCTCGACATGCACCCGCTGGACCAGGCCGACCGGCGCGAGGCGGCCCAGCACGAGCACGGCCTGGGCCTGTGCAACATCACCAAGTGCTGCACCGAGGTCTGCCCGGAGCACATCAAGATCACCGACAACGCGCTGATCCCCCTCAAGGAGCGGGTCGTCGACCACTCGTACGATCCCTTGGTGTGGCTCGGTTCGAAGATCCGGCGCCGGCGCGACTGACCGCGCCGGCGGGGGAGCGGCTGCGCCGGGAGTTCTTCGACCGTCCGGTGCTCGAGGTGGCCCCCGACCTGCTCGGGTGCACGGTCACGCACGCCGGGGTCACCGTGCGGCTCACCGAGGTCGAGGCGTATGCCGGGGAGCAGGACCCCGGCTCGCACGCCTTCCGGGGCCCCACCCCGCGCACGCAGGTGATGTTCGGCCACCCCGGTGGCCTCTACGTCTACTTCACCTACGGCATGCACTGGTGCGCCAACCTCGTCTGCGGCCCCGAGGGGCACGCCAGCGCGGTCCTGCTGCGGGCCGGCGAGGTCGTCGGCGGTGAGGACGTGGCCGGCGCCCGGCGTGCCGGCATCGCCCGGCGGGACTGGGCCCGCGGGCCGGCGCGGCTGGCGATGACCCTCGCCCTGGACAAGGGGCAGGACGGCCTGGACGTGTGCGCGCCGGACTCGCCCGTCGTCGTCGGCGCCCGGGTCGGCACGGTGGAGGTGCACCGCGTCCTGACCGGGCCGCGGGTGGGGGTGAGCGGCGCGGGAGGCGACGGCACGGCATACCCCTGGCGGTTCTGGATCGAGGGGGAGCCGACCGTGTCGGCGTACCGCCCGGGCAAACCGCGTCGCCGTCCCGCACGGACGTAGGGCAGGCTGTCACCTGACCGGCGTCGGGCCGGGAAGGACCACAGAAGGGAACGAAGCACCGTGAGCGACATCCTCGACGAGCTGCAGTGGCGAGGGCTGGTGGCGCAGACCACCGACGAGGCCTCGCTGCGCGAAGCACTCGCCGACGGGCCGATCACGGCGTATTGCGGGTTCGACCCGACGGCGCCCTCGCTGCACTTCGGCAACCTGGTGCAGCTGGTCCTGCTGCGCCACCTCCAGCGTGCCGGCCACCGCGTCATCTGCCTGGTCGGCGGCTCCACCGGGCTCATCGGCGACCCGCGGCCCACAGCCGAGCGGGTGCTCAAGACCAAGGAGCAGACCGCGCAGTGGGTGGCCAACATCCAGCGCCAGGTGCAGCCGTTCCTCGACGCCGAGGGGGACAACCCGGCCGTCTTCGTCAACAACCTGGACTGGACGCAGGGCCTGTCCGCCCTGGACTTCCTGCGCGACATCGGCAAGCACTTCCGGGTCAACCAGATGGTGAAGAAGGAGGCGATCTCGGCCCGGCTGAGCTCGGAGGAGGGGATCTCCTACACCGAGTTCAGCTACCAGCTGCTCCAAGGCCTGGACTACCTCCAGCTGTTCCGGGACTACGGCTGCACCCTCCAGACCGGTGGCAACGACCAGTGGGGCAACCTCACGGCCGGCTCCGACCTGATCCACCGCGTGGAGGGCAAGTCGGTGCACCTGCTGACCACCCCGCTGCTGACCGACAGCTCGGGGGAGAAGTTCGGCAAGAGCGCCGGCAACGCCATCTGGCTCTCGGCCGAGATGACCAGCCCGTACGCCTTCTACCAGTACTGGATCAACGTCGAGGACGCCTCGGTGATCACGCTCCTCAAGGTGTTCACCGACCGGACCCGCGAGGAGATCGACGAGCTGGAGAAGGCGGTGGCCGAGCGGCCCTTCGCCCGTGAGGCGCAGAAGACGCTGGCCGCCGACGTGACCACCTTGGTGCACGGTGCCGAGGCGACCGCTGCGGTGAAGGCGGCCAGCGAGGCGCTCTTCGGCAAGGGCGACCTCGCGGCACTGGATGCCAGGACCCTGGCCGACGCGACGGCCGAGCTGCCCGGCGGCGAGGTGGCTGTGGGTGCCTCGGTGGTCGACGCGCTGGTGGCCACCGGGCTCGTCGACGGCCGCAAGGCCGCCCGTCGGGTGATCGCCGAGGGAGGCGCCTCGGTCAACAACGTGAAGGTGACCGACGAGGACGCGGTGCTGGGGGAGGGCGACTTCCTGCACGGCAAGGTCGCGCTGCTGCGGCGCGGCCGCAAGTCCCTCGCCGCCGCCCGGCTCGGGAGCTGAACCACCTCTGCCGGACCAGTCCTGACGCCCACTCCTGACGCCCTCTCCAGCACGCCGGAGGGGGCGTCAGCGCGTTGACCTGCGGATTTGTTGTTCTGGCGAAGACCCCCGTAATGTTCTCTTCGTCAGCCCGACAGGGAGGAACGGACGCCACCGCGGCAGCGTGAGAGCGCAGCGCGAAGTAGGCCGGTCCCGGGGTTGATGATCTACCGCAAGCCTGCCGGGTTCCGGCGGATGCCTGGCGCCTGTGAGGGTGGTCGGGAGCGGGCGCTGAGCCTGCTACAGTGGATCACGACAAGCGGCCGGCGCGGACAGCGCGAGTCACTCGGGTTCGGGTGGTGGTCAGCGAGTCACAAACACGAACGGTAGCCCCGGATCCAGGCGTGAGTGTCTGGTGGTGGTGCGCGTCCGCTCCTTGAGAACTCAACAGCGTGCCAAAAATCGATGCCAATTACCTCGTCCCGGCATCTTCGGATGTTGGACGAAATTTCCTTTGGTTGATTAACGAGATATCAAGTCCAGCGGGCTTGGTTCTGTTTCAGCCGGATTTTTAACCCTTCGGGGTCTGTTTTCCCAAGCCTTCGGGTTTGGGGTGCAAACATCAACGGAGAGTTTGATCCTGGCTCAGGACGAACGCTGGCGGCGTGCTTAACACATGCAAGTCGAACGGTGACGGAGGGAGCTTGCTCCTTCCTGATCAGTGGCGAACGGGTGAGTAACACGTGAGCAACCTGCCCCTCACTCTGGGATAACTCCGGGAAACCGGGGCTAATACCGGATACGACACGGACCCGCATGGGTATCGTGTGGAAAGTTTTTCGGTGGGGGATGGGCTCGCGGCCTATCAGCTTGTTGGTGAGGTAGTGGCTCACCAAGGCGACGACGGGTAGCCGGCCTGAGAGGGCGACCGGCCACACTGGGACTGAGACACGGCCCAGACTCCTACGGGAGGCAGCAGTGGGGAATATTGCACAATGGGCGAAAGCCTGATGCAGCGACGCCGCGTGAGGGATGACGGCCTTCGGGTTGTAAACCTCTTTCAGCAGGGAAGAAGCGCAAGTGACGGTACCTGCAGAAGAAGCACCGGCTAACTACGTGCCAGCAGCCGCGGTAATACGTAGGGTGCGAGCGTTGTCCGGAATTATTGGGCGTAAAGAGCTTGTAGGCGGTTTGTCGCGTCTGCTGTGAAATTTCGGGGCTTAACCCCGAACTTGCAGTGGGTACGGGCAGACTAGAGTGTGGTAGGGGAGACTGGAATTCCTGGTGTAGCGGTGAAATGCGCAGATATCAGGAGGAACACCGATGGCGAAGGCAGGTCTCTGGGCCATAACTGACGCTGAGAAGCGAAAGCATGGGGAGCGAACAGGATTAGATACCCTGGTAGTCCATGCCGTAAACGTTGGGAACTAGGTGTGGGTCTCATTCCACGAGATCCGTGCCGCAGCTAACGCATTAAGTTCCCCGCCTGGGGAGTACGGCCGCAAGGCTAAAACTCAAAGGAATTGACGGGGGCCCGCACAAGCGGCGGAGCATGCGGATTAATTCGATGCAACGCGAAGAACCTTACCAAGGCTTGACATGTACCGGAAACGCGCAGAGATGTGCGCCCCGCAAGGTCGGTACACAGGTGGTGCATGGTTGTCGTCAGCTCGTGTCGTGAGATGTTGGGTTAAGTCCCGCAACGAGCGCAACCCTCGTTCTATGTTGCCAGCACGTGATGGTGGGGACTCATAGGAGACTGCCGGGGTCAACTCGGAGGAAGGTGGGGATGACGTCAAATCATCATGCCCCTTATGTCTTGGGCTTCACGCATGCTACAATGGCCAGTACAAAGGGCTGCGATACCGCGAGGTGGAGCGAATCCCAAAAAACTGGTCTCAGTTCGGATTGGGGTCTGCAACTCGACCCCATGAAGTCGGAGTCGCTAGTAATCGCAGATCAGCAACGCTGCGGTGAATACGTTCCCGGGCCTTGTACACACCGCCCGTCAAGTCACGAAAGTCGGTAACACCCGAAGCCGGTGGCCCAACCCCTTGTGGGAGGGAGCTGTCGAAGGTGGGACTGGCGATTGGGACTAAGTCGTAACAAGGTAGCCGTACCGGAAGGTGCGGCTGGATCACCTCCTTTCTAAGGAGCACTGGCACCCCGCCGCCCACCTCGTGGGCCGGTGGTCATGGTGTCCAGGTGGCCCGCCTCGACCGAACGCGTCGAGGGGGTTGCTCAAGGGTGGAACATCGATTAGTTGGCGCCAGCCGGGTCGTGGCCGCACGAGTACAGCCCACCGCTTCTTCGGGAGTGGGGGGAGTGGAAAGTGCTTCACGGTTCGGGTGGTGCTTGGCACGTTGTTGGGTCCTGAGGGATCGGCCGTGGAGGGTGAACCTCCTGCCGTGCTCCTCGGATCAGTACCCGTCACCGATCCACCCGTTGGGTGGGGTTGGTGGGGTGGTCTGGTTGGACCTGTCCCTGGCACGAACCGCCGGCTCGCGTTGTTGAGCTGGTAGGCGGCCGGTGGGGGCGGGGACCGATCGTTGGTTGAGAACTACACAGTGGACGCGAGCATCTTTGTGGCCAAGTTTTTAAGGGCACACGGTGGATGCCTTGGCACCAGGAACCGAAGAAGGACGTAGGAATCTGCGATAAGCCTCGGGGAGTCGATAACCAGACTGTGATCCGAGGATTTCCGAATGGGGAAACCCGGCTGGAGGCAAGTCCAGTCACCCGCATCTGAACACATAGGGTGCGTGGAGGGAACGTGGGGAAGTGAAACATCTCAGTACCCACAGGAAGAGAAAGCAACCGCGATTCCGTGAGTAGTGGCGAGCGAAAGCGGATGAGGCTAAACCGGGCGTGTGTGATAGCTGGTAGGCGTTGCATGTCCGGGGTCGTGGGACTTTCCCGAGAGGTCTACCAACCTCTCAAGGAGTGAGAAATCTGCGTCATAGTCGAAGGGTCTTGAATGGCCCGGCACAGAGGGTGCGACCCCCGTAGACGAAATGGTGTGGACTCCTGGGAAGTATCCCAAGTAGCACGGGGCCCGAGAAATCCCGTGTGAATCTGGCGGGACCACCCGCTAAGCCTAAATATTCCCTGGTGACCGATAGCGGACAAGTACCGTGAGGGAAAGGTGAAAAGTACCCCGGGAGGGGAGTGAAATAGATCCTGAAACCGTGTGCCTACAATCCGTCGGAGCCTCCTTGTGGGGTGACGGCGTGCCTTTTGAAGAATGAGCCTGCGAGTTAGTGCTCCGTGGCGAGGTTAACCCGTGTGGGGAAGCCGTAGCGAAAGCGAGTCCGAATAGGGCGTTTTTAGTCGCGGGGTCTAGACCCGAAGCGAAGTGATCTACCCATGGCCAGGTTGAAGCGCGGGTAAGACCGCGTGGAGGACCGAACCCACTTAGGTTGAAAACTGAGGGGATGAGCTGTGGGTAGGGGTGAAAGGCCAATCAAACTTCGTGATAGCTGGTTCTCCCCGAAATGCATTTAGGTGCAGCGTCACGTGTTTCTTGCCGGAGGTAGAGCTACTGGATGGCTGATGGGCCTCACCAGGTTACTGACGTCAGCCAAACTCCGAATGCCGGTAAGTGAGAGCGTGGCAGTGAGACTGCGGGGGATAAGCTCCGTAGTCGAGAGGGAAACAGCCCAGACCACCAGCTAAGGTCCCTAAGCGTGTGCTAAGTGGGAAAGGATGTGGAGTTGCTGTGACAACCAGGAGGTTGGCTTAGAAGCAGCCACCCTTTAAAGAGTGCGTAATAGCTCACTGGTCAAGTGATTCCGCGCCGACAATGTAGCGGGGCTCAAGCACACCACCGAAGCTGTGGCATTGACACTTTGCCCGGCCCCTTGTGGGTCCAAGCGTGTTGATGGGTAGGGGAGCGTCGTGTGGCGGGTGAAGCGGCGGAGTGATCCAGCCGTGGACGCTACACGAGTGAGAATGCAGGCATGAGTAGCGAATGACGGGCGAGAAACCCGTCCGCCGAATAACCAAGGGTTCCAGGGTCAAGCTAATCTGCCCTGGGTAAGTCGGGACCTAAGGCGAGGCCGACAGGCGTAGTCGATGGACATCGGGTTGATATTCCCGAACCGGCGAAGAACCGCCCATATCGAACCATGTGATGCTAAACGCCCAAAGCACCAGGTGAAGCCTTCGGGTGGAGTCTGGTTGTGGCGGCCGTGACCCGAGCATGTAGTAGGTAAGCGATGGAGTGACGCAGGAAGGTAGCCTCCGCGTGGCGATGGTTGTCCACGTCTAAAGGTGTAGGGCGAGAGGTAGGCAAATCCGCCTCTCACATAGCCTGAGACCCCATAGTGACCGCGTTAGCGGGAAGAGGGTGATCCTATGCTGCCAAGAAAAACTTCTAGCGAGGTTCGAGCCGCCCGTACCCCAAACCGACTCAGGTGGTTAGGTAGAGAATACCAAGGCGATCGAGTGAATCGTGGTTAAGGAACTCGGCAAAATGCCCCCGTAACTTCGGGAGAAGGGGGGCCCGGATCGTGACCCCACTTGCTGGGTGAGCGTGAACGGCCGCAGAGACCAGGGAGAAGCGACTGTTTACTAAAAACACAGGTCCGTGCGAAGTCGCAAGACGATGTATACGGACTGACGCCTGCCCGGTGCTGGAACGTTAAGGGGACCGGTTAGCCTCACGGCGAAGCTGAGAACTTAAGCGCCAGTAAACGGCGGTGGTAACTATAACCATCCTAAGGTAGCGAAATTCCTTGTCGGGTAAGTTCCGACCTGCACGAATGGCGTAACGACTTCTCCACTGTCTCAACCACGAACTCGGCGAAATTGCACTACGAGTAAAGATGCTCGTTACGCGCAGCAGGACGGAAAGACCCCGGGACCTTTACTACAGCTTGGTATTGGTGTTCGGTACGGCTTGTGTAGGATAGGTGGGAGACTGTGAAGCATGCACGCCAGTGTGTGTGGAGTCAACGTTGAAATACCACTCTGGTCGTTCTGGATATCTAACCTCGGTCCGTGATCCGGATCAGGGACAGTGCCTGGTGGGTAGTTTAACTGGGGCGGTTGCCTCCTAAAAGGTAACGGAGGCGCCCAAAGGTTCCCTCAGCCTGGTTGGCAATCAGGTTTTGAGTGTAAGTGCACAAGGGAGCTTGACTGCGAGACAGACATGTCGAGCAGGGACGAAAGTCGGGACTAGTGATCCGGCGGTGGCTTGTGGAAGCGCCGTCGCTCAACGGATAAAAGGTACCCCGGGGATAACAGGCTGATCTTGCCCAAGAGTCCATATCGACGGCATGGTTTGGCACCTCGATGTCGGCTCGTCGCATCCTGGGGCTGGAGTAGGTCCCAAGGGTTGGGCTGTTCGCCCATTAAAGCGGTACGCGAGCTGGGTTTAGAACGTCGTGAGACAGTTCGGTCCCTATCCGCTGTGCGCGTAGGAAACTTGAGAAGAGCTGTCCCTAGTACGAGAGGACCGGGATGGACGAACCTCTGGTGTGTCAGTTGTCCTGCCAAGGGCACCGCTGATTAGCTACGTTCGGAAGTGATAACCGCTGAAAGCATCTAAGCGGGAAGCACGCTTCAAGATGAGGTTTCCAGGCCCGTAAGGGTGAGAGGCTCCCAGCTAGACTACTGGGTTGATAGGCCGGATGTGGAAGCACAGTAATGTGTGGAGCTGACCGGTACTAATAAGCCGATAACTTGATACAAAGATGCTACGCGTCCACTGTGTGGCTCCCGAGCAACGGCCGGGACCACAACTCAATACTGCACAACTTCGTGTTGTGAGCAGCCGTAACGCTCGACAGGGTTACGGCGGCCATAGCGAAGGGGAAACGCCCGGTCCCATTCCGAACCCGGAAGCTAAGCCCTTCAGCGCCGATGGTACTGCACTGGTGACGGTGTGGGAGAGTAGGACGCCGCCGGACAAACATTGAACAGAAGTCGCCCGCCCGGGGTCCCGGGCGGGCGATTTCGGCATTCCCGGGGTCCATGAAAGACTGGGCCATCCCCCTTTCCGCCACCCCGAGCAGGGTGGACAGGTCCGTGTGCGCCCGTGAGGATGACGCCAGGACCAGAAGCACGAATGGAGCCCGAGTGTCTGACGACCAGCCCGCCCGCAGGGACCGCGACGAGGACCGACGGAACGAGGGTTCTGGCCGTCCCCGCGGCGACGGCCGGTCCGGCGGGAGCCGGTGGGGGTCGGCGCGCTCGGGTGGCCAGGGAGCCGGCGGTGGCGCCCCGCGGGGCGGCGACCGTGGCGGGTACTCCGGTGGCGACCGTCGTGATGACCGTGGTGGGCGTCCGGGTGGTTACTCCCGCGATGACCGCGGCGGTAGCCGTGGCGGCTACGCCGGAGGTGACCGTCGTGACGACCGCGGGGGACGTCCCGGTGGCTACTCGCGTGACGACAGCCGTGGTGGGTACTCCGGTGGCGACCGTCGTGATGACCGTGGTGGGCGCACCGGTGGTTACTCCCGCGATGACCGCGGCGGTAGCCGTGGCGGCTACGCCGGAGGTGACCGTCGTGACGACCGCGGGGGACGTCCCGGTGGCTACTCGCGTGACGACAGCCGTGGTGGGTACTCCGGTGGCGACCGTCGTGATGACCGTGGTGGGCGCACCGGTGGTTACTCCCGCGATGACCGCGGCGGTAGCCGTGGCGGCTACTCCGGTGGCGACCGTCGTGATGACCGGGGCGGTAGCCGTGGCGGCTACGCCGGTGGCGACCGTCGCGACGACCGCGGGGGACGTCCCGGTGGGTACTCCCGCGACGACTCCCGAGGCAGCTACTCCGGTGGCGACCGTCGTGACGACCGTGGTGGTCGTCCGGGCGGGTACTCCCGCGATGACCGCGGCGGTAGTCGAGGCAGCTACTCCGGTGGCGACCGTGGTGGCTACTCCCGCGATGACCGCGGCGGTAGCCGTGGCGGCTACGCCGGAGGTGACCGTCGTGAGGACCGCGGGGGACGTCCCGGCGGCTACTCGCGTGACGACAACCTGGGTGGCTACTCCGGCGGCGACCGACGTGACAACCGTGGCGGCTACTCGCGTGACGACAACCGGGGTGGCTACTCCGGCGGCGACCGGCGTGACAACCGTGGCAGCTACTCGCGTGATGACAGCCGTGGTGGCTACTCCGGTGGCGACCGTCGCGACGACCGCGGCGGGCGAACCGGTGGTTTCCGGCGCGATGAGGGCCGTGGCCGACCGACGGGCCCGTCCCGCGGGCAGCGTCCGGCCGATGCCGGGCGTGGTGGCGGCCGCGACCAGGGCCCGGAGCACCGCGGCGGCTCGCGCCTCGCCCCCAAGACCCCGCGCCTGCCCGAGCCGGCCATTGCCGAAGGCGTCACCGGCTTCGAGCTGGACCGTTCGGTCAAGAACCAGCTGCGCACCCTGAGCAAGGAGAACGCAGAGGGCGTCGCGCAGCACCTGGTCATGGTGGCGAACCTGCTTGATACGGACATCGAGGCGGCGGAGGCGCACGCGGAGACGGCTGTGCGGCGTGCCGGTCGCGTCCCGGCGGCTCGCGAGGCCATGGGCTTGGTGGCCTACCGCAAGGGGGAGTGGGCGAAGGCGCTCAGCGAGTTCCGCACCGCCCGCCGCCTCTCCGGCTCCTCGCACATGCTGCCGCTCATGGTCGATGCCGAGCGCGGTCTGGGCCGTCTCGACCGCGCCCTCGACCTGGCCGCGTCACCGGAGGCCGGCTCGCTGCCCCTGGACGAGCGCATCGAGCTCGCGATCGTCGTCTCGGGCATCCGTCGCGACCTGGGCCAGCTTGAGGCCGCGGCCGTCGGCCTGGAGATCCCGCAGCTGCGCTCCACCGGCGCGCCGAAGGCGTGGAGCGCCCGGCTGTTCTACGCGTACGCCGAAGCCCGGCTTGCCTTGGGTGACACCGAAGGTGCTCGCGACTGGTTTGCCCGAGCGCTGGATGCCGACGTCGATGGCCAGACCGACGCCGACGACCGCCTGGCCGAGCTCGACGGGGTCTCGCTGACCGACCTGCTCGAGGGTCTGGGCGAGGACACCGCGGAGGACGCCGGTGGCCCAGCCCTCGGCGTGGGCCAGGACATCGACGACGAAGTTGACGACGACGACATGGACGACGACGAGGTCGGTGACCGTCACGATGGGTCCGGCGACAGCGGGTTCGGGCACCAGCGCTAGGTCGACGCGACGGGCGCGCGACACCCTGGTTGTCCACATGGGGTAGCCGCCTCGTCCCACCATCCACAGGGGCCGGATGACGCCATGACGGCGTCGTCCGGCCCCTGCAGCATGGGTGGCACCAGATGGTCGACGAGACGAGGTGCAGCATGCCGACACGAGCCGTGACGTCCGCCGGGGACGCCACCGAGGCGCCAGCAGAGGTCAACGAGGTGCAGCTGAGGGGCCGGGTGAGCGGGGAGCCCCAGGAGCGCGAGCTCCCCAGCGGTGACACCGTCGTCCAGCTGCGGGTCGTGGTGCGACGGCCGGAGCGGATGCGGACCCGGGGGCATACGACGACCCCTCCGGCTGCTGCCCCTGGCCGTGGCCCGGGCGTCACGGTGGACACGATCGACGTCGGCTGCTGGACGGCAGCGACCCGACGTGCGGCAGGGCGGTTGCTCGAGGGTGACGTGGTGGAGGTGTCCGGCTCGCTGCGCCGCAGGTTCTGGCGCTCCCCGTCGGGAGCAGCCAGTCGCTACGAGGTCGAGGCGAGCAGCCTGCGGCGGGTGTCGAGGTCCACACCCCGGTCGACCTGACCCCGCCAGGAGCGTCGCCGTGCCACGGCCGGGCCGTGGCGACCAGCCGAGTCCGTAGGTTGTGGGCGTGGACACCCGCCGGCCCCTGAAACTGGCCCACGGGCGCTGCGGTTCCCGGCTTTGTCCCGGCATCGATCACCGCAGACCTCACAGCGGATCGTCACGACGTTCCGAGACGTCGGTCCGTCACGTCGGTCCGTCACATCGTCCGCCATGTCGGTTCGTCAACATCGTCCGTCACGTCGGGTTTCAGGCCGGATCCCGAGGCTATATGCCCGCTCCGATCGGCACCCTGGGCGCGCCGACCCGCACCGGGGCGGCGAGAATGCCAGCGTGACTGAGTCCGCCACGATGCTGATGCAGGACTACCGCGGGATCGTGTGCGACCTCGACGGGGTCGTCTACCGGGGGCACGAGCCAATCCCTCATGCGGTGCCGGCCCTGAACGACGCGATCGACTCCGGACGCCGGGTGGTCTATGCCACGAACAACGCGTCCCGCACCCCCTCACAGGTCTCGGCACAGCTGACCCAGCTCGGCCTGGCGCCGACGCCGGCGGATGTCGTCACCAGCGCCCAGGCGGGTGCCCGCCGCGTGCGGGAGCTCGTGGGGGACCAGGCCCGCGTCCTTGCGGTGGGTGGTGAGGGCGTGCGGGAGGCCCTACGCAGGGAGGGGCTCGTCGTCGCGTCCGAGGCGGCCGGCGTGCGTGCCGTGCTCCAGGGGTTCGGCAAGGACGTCGGGTGGCGTGACCTCGCCGAGGCCGCGTATGCCGTGCAGTCCGGTGCCGTCTGGGTGGCCACGAACGTCGATGCGACGCTCCCGACGGACCGCGGCACCGCACCGGGCAACGGCACCTTGGTCGAGGCTGTCCGGAGTGCCACGGGGCAGGAGCCGGTCGTGGTCGGCAAGCCGTGGACCCCGCTGTACGAGCTGAGCGCCCAGGCCTTGGGGACGTCCGCGGAGCAGACCCTGGCGATTGGGGACCGGCTCGACACCGACGTCGCCGGCGCCAACGCCTCAGGCATGGATGCGCTTTTCGTGCTGACCGGGGTCCACGGGCCTGCTGACCTTGCCGCTGCCGCCGAGGCGCAGCGCCCACGCTATGTGGCAGCCGACCTGCGCTCCCTCCGAGAGAGGTACCTGGAGCCCCGCCGCGTCGACGGGGGCTGGGCCTGTGGGCCTGCGCTCGTGGAGCTGGCGCGTGACGGGGAGCCGACGCCGAGGGCCGTCTCGGACGGGCCTGCCCTCCTGGTGCTGCGAGCCTCCCTCGCCGCCTGGTGGGAGGCGGTCGACCGGGGTGAGGTTGCCGGCGAGATCGGCGGCGCGGCCACCAAGTACTGGGCCGGCGTGACCGAGCAGCTCGCGCGCGAGGACGACCAGTCGTAGGCCACCGCCCGCCGCTCCCCTCTCGGGGGTCGAGCTGGTGTTGAGGTCGACGTGATCGGAGTCCCTGACGGCCGTCGGGCTCGGGTCAGCAGACGACGCTGGGGATCGCAGCAGGCGGGCCCGGGTCCTTGACGGCCGGGTGGTGCGTGGCGGACTCCGTGGCGCCGACGGACTCTGCGGCGTCGACGGGCTCCGTGGCGCCGACGGACTCTGCGGCGTCAATCGGGCTCCGTGGCGTGGACGTGCTCTGTGGCGTGGACGTGCTCTGTGGCGTGGACGTGCTCTGTGGCGTGGGCGGGCTCGGATCGGCCGACCCATACCCCGACCAACGCCTGAACCGACAGGGGCTGGCGGACGCCGGGAGACGCAGCCGGAGGCATGGCAGTAGCGTGAAGCCCGCACCGAAGGGCATCTGCCGCCCGGTGCCGCGACTGCGAGGGAGGAACCCATGGCGTTCGAATCGGTGCGGGGCTATGTCCAGCTGGTGTCGGGGCTGGGCGAGCTCACCCGGGCGAGGGCGCTCGATGCGGCTCAGGGTCTCCTCGCGCTGCCGGCGGTGGCGAGCACCGGCAAGGTTGCCGGCCAGGTCACCTCCTTGGCCGACGAGCTGCTCGCGGCGGCGACGACGAACCGCGAGAACCTCACCGCGCTGGTGCGTTCCGAGGTCGAGGCAGCGCTGAGCCGGATGGGCCTGGTCCCGGCGGCCGAGCTGGAGGTGGTCCAGGCCCAGGTGACGCGCCTGCGCGCCGAGCTCGCGCACCTGCGTACCCCGGGCGACCAGGGGCGGGACGAACAAGAGCTGAACCAGCAGAATGGCGCGGAACCGGCTCAGCGTGCAGCCCGCAAGGCCGCTCGCCCAGCCCCCGCCAGCCGGGCGGCGGCCGGGGCGGCTCCGACGGCGGTGCCGGCCTCCAGGCCGGCGCGCAAGAAGCCCTCCACGGCCGCGAAGGACACCGCCGCGAAGGACACCGCCGCGAAGGACGCCGTCACGAAGAACGCGGCGGCGAAGAAGTCGGCGGCGAGGAAGTCTGCGGCGAAGAACGCGGCGGTCAAGAAGTCGGCGGCGAAGAACGCGGCGGTCAAGAAGTCGGCGGCGAAGAAGGCGACATCGTCGACGTCCTCGGCAGGGTCGCCCGCCACGTCGTCGGCGGCGACGTCGACGCCCCGGTCCGGAACCACGTCGGCAGCCAGGTCCGCGGCCAAGGGGGGCACGGCCACCCCGGCGCGCACGGCGTCGGGCTCGGCCACGACCCGGGGCACGACTCAGGGCGCGACCCGGACGACGAAGCGGGCCGCGAAGAAGACCACGCGCAAGACGTCGACCCCGGCGACGCCGGGCACCAGCGCCTCCGCGTCATCACGTCAGCCGGCCAGTGGGGCAGCCGCGCGCAAGCTCGCCGCCCGCAAGGCGGCCCCGTCGGCGCCCTCGGGTGCCGTCACCACCCGCCGCCCCCGTAAGGAGACCTCATGAACACCCACGACGCGACCCCTGCCGAGCCGACCGGAGTCGAGGCCGCCGAGGCGAACGCCCAGGCCCTCGGTTCGGAGGGGGCGGGTCCCGAGGACGAGGTCCAGAGCCAGACGCAGGGCGGGAGCCAGGACCAGGTCCAGAGCCAGGAGCAGGCCGTGAGCCAGCAGCAGGGCGAGGCGCAGGCCACGGTGTCCGAGGGGCTGGTGACCCCGCCGCCGGTCGCCACGCGTGAGCCGACCGGCGACGTGGTGGTCGACGGGGCTCTGGAGGAGTTCGACCGGGTGACCGGCGAGCCGCTCGACGCCCATGTGGAGGTCGGGGAGAAGGTGCACCGCACCCTGCAGGCCCGGCTGGCCGACCTCGGCGACGAGTGAGCGCGGCGACCTTCGGCCCCGGCGGCGAGGCACCCCAGCAGCCGACCACCGCTGCCTCCCGGCTTGACGCCGAGCTGGTCCGCCGTGGCCTGGCCCGGTCGCGTGCCCAGGCACGCACCCTCGTCGAGGCGGGGTCCGTCCTCGTCGGGGGAGCCGTGGCCCGCAAGGCCTCGCTGCCGGTGAGCGCGACCGACGAGGTCGCGCTCGCGACCGAGCCCGACCCGTGGGTGAGCCGCGCGGCATACAAGCTGTTGACGGCCCTGGAGGTGTTCGGCGGGCGTGGTCTGAGCGCACACGGCAAGCGGTGCATCGACGTCGGGGCGTCCACGGGCGGCTTCACCCAGGTGCTGCTGGCCCATGGCGCCGCGCGCGTCGAGGCCGTCGACGTCGGTCACGGACAGCTCGTGCCCGAGCTCGCCGGCGACCCGCGGGTCCGCGAGTGGTCCGGCACCAACGTGCGCGACCTCGACCCGGCGACCATCGGCGGCCCGGCTCCGCTCGTGGTGGCCGACCTCAGCTTCATCTCCCTGCGCACGGTCATGCCGCAGCTGGCGGCGCTGACGGAGCACGGCGGCGACCTGGTGGTCCTCGTGAAGCCGCAGTTCGAGGTCGGTCGGGAGCGCCTGGGCAAGGCCGGTCTGGTGCGCCGACCGCAGGACCGGGCCCGGGCCATCACCGACGCCGCCGCCGCCGCCGTGGCCTGCGGGCTGCACCCGCTCGAGGTGCACCACAGCCCCATCCAGGGAGCGACCGGCAACCAGGAGTACCTACTCTGGTGCACGTCTCGCGAGGCCGAGGCGCTGAGTCCGCACGACCTGGCCGAGGCGGCCCACCGCCTCTCGACAGAAGGGCCGCCGTGACCCGCCGCATCCTGCTCGTTGCCCACCCCCGCCGCGCCGAGGCCCAGCACCTCGCCGGTGAGGTCGCCGCCGGGCTGCACGCCGCCGGCATGGAGGTGGCCCTGCTGCCGGAGGAGGCCGAGGCCGTCCACCTCGGGCACAACCCCAACGTCGTCGAGGCCGACCCGGCCGACCCGGCGCGGGGGTGCGAGCTGGTGTGCGTCCTCGGCGGTGACGGCACCATCCTGCGCGGGGCGGCCATGTCCCGCGGCACCGACGCCCCGCTGCTCGGCGTCAACCTGGGCCACGTCGGATTCCTCGCCGAGGCCGAGCGCGAGGACCTCACCGAGACCGTCGGGCGGATCGTGGCGCGCGACTACGCCGTCGAGGAGCGGATGACCCTCGACGTCCGGGTCCAGCACGAGGGCGAGCTGATCGCCTCCGGCTGGGCGCTCAACGAGGTCAGCGTCGAGAAGGCCGCGCGGGAGCGCATGCTCGAGCTGATCGTCGAGGTCGACGGCCGGCCGCTGTCCACCTGGGGGTGTGACGGCGTCGTCATGGCGACCCCGACGGGGTCGACCGCCTACGCGTTCTCCGCCGGCGGCCCGGTCGTGTGGCCCGACGTCGAGGCGATGATGCTTGTCCCGATCTCGGCGCACGCGCTCTTCGCCCGCTCCCTCGTGGTCGGCCCGGCGTCCCGGTTCGCCGTCGAGGTCCTGTCCGACACGGAGGGCTCGGGCGTGCTCTGGTGCGACGGCGCCCGGATGGTCGAGCTGCCACCGGGGGCCCGGATCGACGTGTGCCGCAGCGACACCCCGGTCCGCCTCGCCCGGCTGACATCCTCCCCGTTCACCGACCGGCTCGTCGCCAAGTTCGACCTGTCCGTGGCCGGCTGGCGGGGCTCGGCCCGCCGCGCCAACGGCGGCGCGACCGCCGCCGACGTGGCGCCTGCCGGGCACTGACGGACCCTGCTCCTAGGCTGGACCCCGTGCTGCGCGAGATCCGGATCCAGAACCTCGGCGTCATCGACGACGCCGTCCTCGAGCTGTCACCCGGGCTCAACGTGGTCACCGGTGAGACCGGCGCCGGCAAGACGATGGTCGTCTCGGGCCTCGGCCTGCTGCTCGGCGCCCGCGCCGACGCCTCCCTGGTGCGCACCGGGGCGACCAGCGCCTCCATTGAGGGACTGGTGGACGTGCCCGCTGACCACCCCGCGGTCGAGCGCGCGCGGGAGGCCGGAGGAGACGTCGAGGACGGCCTCATCCTGGCCCGCACCGTCTCGGCCGAGGGCCGCTCCCGGGCGCACGTCGGTGGCCGCAGCGCGCCGGTGGGGGTGCTCGGCGACCTGCGCGAGCTGCTCGTGGCCGTCCATGGCCAGTCCGACCAGTGGCGGCTGCGCCAGCCCGACCAGCACCGCGTCGTCCTCGACGGCTTCGCCGGGGCGTCCGTGGCCGAGCCGCTGCGCCGCTACACCGCCCTGTATGACGAGCACCTCCAGCTCCGCACGGAGCTGGACCAGCTGCGCACCCTGGCCCGTGACCGCGCCCGCGAGGTCGACGTCCTGCGGGTCGGCCTCGAGGAGATCGAGGCGGTCGACCCGCAGCCGGGGGAGGACCACGAGCTGCGCGCCGAGGATGAGCGGCTGGCCCACGCCGAGGGCCTGCGCGGCAGCGCCGGCCTGGCGCACGACCTGCTGGCCGGCAGCACCGGCGGACCCGGCGAGGACGCCACGCTCGAGGCCAGGGGCAACGTCGCCGAGCTCCTCGCTGAGGCCCGCGCCACGCTGGCCAGCGCCTCGGTCCACGACGAGGGCCTGGCCGACCTCGAGCGCCGTGCCCAGGAGCTGGGCTACCTCGCGGCCGACCTGGGCGCCGACCTGGCCGCCTACCTCAGCGACGTCGAGGTCGACCCGGCCCGGCTGGGCTGGGTGCAGGACCGCCGGGCCGACCTGGCGCGGCTCCAGCGCAAGTACGGCGACACCGTCGACGACGTGCTGGCCTGGGCCAAGGAGTCCGCCGCGCGGCTCGACCAGCTCCTCACCGCCGACGACCGCGCCGAGGCGATGCAGGCCCGGCTCGAGGAGCTCGAGACCGAGCTCGGCGCTGCGGCGGCCGAGCTGACGGCCGCCCGGACGGCGGCGGCGACCGAGTTCGGCAGCCGGGTCACCGCCGAGCTGGCCCACCTGGCGATGGGCAAGGCCGTGGTCCAGGTCTCGGTCCAGCCGCGCGAGACCTACCAGCGCCACGGCGTGGACGACATCGAGATCCTGCTCGCCGCCAACCCCGGCGCCCCGCCCCGCAGCGTCGCGCGGGCAGCCTCCGGTGGTGAGCTCTCCCGCGTGATGCTTGCGCTGGAGGTCGTCACCGGCAGCGGCGACGTTCCCACCTTCGTCTTCGACGAGGTCGACGCCGGGGTGGGCGGCAAGGCCGCGCTGGACGTCGGCGCCCGGCTGGCCGCGCTGGCCCGGTCGGCCCAGGTGATCGTGGTGACCCACCTCGCCCAGGTCGCTGCGTTCGCGGACCGTCACCTCGTCGTGCACAAGACCGATGACGGGCACATCACCGCCAGCGGGGTGGCGGCCGTCGAGGGGGAGGAGCGACTGCGCGAGCTCGCCCGGATGATGGCCGGCGTCGAGGACTCCGAGGTCGCCCTCGAGCACGCCCGGGAGCTGCTCACCCAGGCAGGGCAGGCCGCAGGCTGACGTCACGACGACCGTGGGTGGGCTGCCGGGGGACCGGGGCGCCCAGGCACTGCGGGACTGTGACCGGGCCGTGATGCCGTGCGCCGCCCCGGCGCTGCGGCGCACCCTGCGTGGCGTGGCACGATAGGCGCTGATGTCACTCTCCATCCGACGCCGGAGCAGCCGCGAACCTGAAGTGCCCGGGGTCCGCGGTACCGTCCGCGTCGACGCCCGCACCAAGCACCTCACCAAACGTCTCCGCCCGGGCGACATCGCCGTCATCGACCACCAGGACATCGACAAGGTGAGCGCCGAGGCGCTGCTCGCCTGCCGACCGGTCGCCGTGGTCAACGCCGCTCCCTCGATCAGCGGCCGCTATCCCAACCTCGGCCCGGAGATCCTCGTCGACGGCGGGGTGCCGCTGATCGACAACACCGGCCGCGAGGTCATGCACGCGCTGCGCGAAGGCCAGCAGGCGCGCATCGAGGGCGACGCGATCTACGTCGGCGACGCCCTCGTGGCCAAGGGCTTCCTCTTCGACCACGATGCGGTCCAGTCCGCCATGAACGAGGCGCGGGCCGGGCTCGCCGTCCAGCTCGAGGCCTTCGCCGCCAACACGATGGAGTACCTCCGACGCGAGCGGGAGCTGCTCCTCGACGGCGTCGGGGTCCCTGACATCCGCACCGACATCGACGGTCGGCACGTCCTGGTGGTGGTCCGCGGCTACCACTACAAGGAGGACCTGCAGATCCTGCGGCACTACATCCGTGAGTACCGCCCGATCCTCATCGGCGTCGACGGTGGCGCCGACGCGCTGATCGAGGCGGGGCACAAGCCGCACCTCATCGTCGGGGACATGGACTCGGTCTCGGACGCCACGCTCACCAGCGGCGCGGAGATCGTCGTCCACGCCTACCGCGACGGCCGCGCCCCTGGCCTGGAGCGCGTGCGCAACCTCGGCATCGAGCCGGTCGTGTTCCCAGCGACCGGCACCAGCGAGGACGTCGCGATGCTCCTCGCCGACGACAAGGGCGCCACCCTGATCGTCGCGGTCGGCACCCACGCGACCCTGGTGGAGTTCCTCGACAAGGGTCGCTCCGGCATGGCGAGCACCTTCCTGACCCGGCTGCGGGTCGGCGGCAAGCTGGTCGACGCCAAGGGCGTCAGCCGGCTCTACCGCTCGCGCATCTCCACCCTGTCCCTGTTCGTCATGCTCGCCGTGGGGCTGTTCGCCCTGTATGCCGCGCTGGCCGCCACGCCTGCCGGAACCGCCATGCTCGGCGTGGTCGGTGCCCGGTGGGATGACGTGTGGTCCTGGATCGTAGGACTCTTCTCGTGATCGACTTCCGTTACCACCTGGTCTCCATCGTCTCGATCTTCCTGGCTCTCGCCGTGGGGATCGTGCTGGGCGCCGGCCCGCTTCAGAACGGCATCGGCCAGTCCCTCAACGACCAGGTGACCGCCCTGCGCCAGGAGAAGGCGACGCTGCGGACGCAGCTGGACGCCCAGCAGCGGGGCGTGGACGCCCGGGACACCTTCGTCAACGGGGTCACCCCCGAGCTGGTCCGCGGCAAGCTCGCCGGCAAGACGGTCAGCCTGGTCGTCGCCCCCGGCGCCGACGCCGACCTGGTCAAGCGGACCACGGACGTGCTCACCAGCGCCGGTGCCCGGATCGGCTCCACCATCACGCTCAACGACGCGTGGACGGACCCGGCCAAGCGCACCTTCCGCGACAACCTGGCCACCCAGCTGGCGGCCCTGGTCAAGGCGTCCGGTGCGGTGAGCACCCCGGAGATGCTCCCGGGCACCGTGCTGGCCCGGGCGGTGCTGACCGCGGCCGAGCGACCCACCGACAAGCTCGACACGAGCGCCACCCAGGCCCTCGACGGGCTCAAGGCCGGCGACCTGCTCACCGTCGGCTCCGACGCCGTGGTGCCTGCCTCCAGTGCCGTGCTCGTGGCCGGCCCGGTCACGGGCAGCAACGCGGAGGACACCACAGCCCGCACGGCCAACCTCGTCGCCCTGGCCCGGGCGCTGGACGCCGGGGGGGAGGGCACGGTCGTCACCTCGCCCGTCAACGCGACGAACCCGCAGAGCACCGCAGCCCTGGTCGCCGCGGTCCGTGCCGACGGCGATGCCAGCAAGGCGGTCTCCACCGTCGACGACGGTGACCAGAGCATCGGGGCCCTGCCGTTGGTCGACGCCCTCGTCGAGCAGTACGCCGGGCAGAGCGGCCACTACGGGCTCGGGTCGGACGCCAAGGCGGTCCTGCCGGCCGCGACGGCCTCGTGACCCGCGGGTCGAGGCTCGCCGCCCTGGCCGTGGGTGCCGGCGGCGCGGCCCTGGCGCTGCGTGCCCTGCGTCGCCGTCCGCCCGGCGGGCAGGAGCCCTGGACCCGCACGAACCATGCCGGTGAGCCGGTCACCCTGCTCGAGGGGCCGGCGTTCGTCGCCGGCGCCGTCGCCGGCCTCGCCGCGGCGGCTGTCCCGGCTGCGGCCTCCCGTGCCGCGATGACGGCGCCGCTGGTGGCTGCCGCGGGGGCCGGTGCCTTCGGCGCCCTGGACGACCTCGCCGGGGACAGCTCCAGCAAGGGGCTCCGCGGTCACCTCACCGCGCTCGCCCGGGGCGAGGTCACCACCGGGGCGGTCAAGATCGCCGGACTGGCGGCGACGGGGTTGCTGGCCGCGGTCGCGGCCGACTGGGCGGCCACGGCGACCCCCGCCGACACCACCTCGAGCGCACCCGTCACGGGGTTCGCGGCCCGCGGTCGCAGCGTCCGGGGCAGTGGACGCGCCGGTGCCTTCACCGGTCAGGCCGGGCGCCATCGCCGCGGCGCCGACCGGCCCGGAGTGCTCGCCACGCTCGTCGGTGGGGCCGCAATCGCCGGTGCCGCCAACGTCGCCAACCTGCTCGACCTGCGCCCGGGCCGGGCGTTGAAGGCCACGACCCTCGTCGCGGCGCCGCTCCTGCTCGGCGGTGGCCCCGCTGCGAGCACCGCCGCCGCCGCGACCGGGGCCGCGCTGGGCTCGCTGCCGGAGGACCTCGCCGGCCGGGCCATGCTCGGCGACACCGGAGCCAACGCCGCCGGCGCGCTCCTCGGCACCGCCGTCGTCCAGCGGACCGGCCTGCGCGGCCGCCTCGTCGCCCTGGCCGTGGTCACCGCCCTGACTGTGGCGTCCGAGAAGGTGAGCTTCACCAAGGTCATCGAGTCCACGCCTGGGCTGCGCGAGCTCGACGCCCTCGGCCGACGGTGACGCAGGTGAGCCCCGCGTCCTCCCGGCGCGCCCAGGGGGTGGCCGCCGCAGCCGGGCTCATCGCCGTCGTGACGCTGGCGTCGCGGGTCGTCGGCTTCGGCCGCTGGCTGGTGTTCTCCCACTCGGTCGGGGTGACCTGTGTCGGCAGCGTCTACCAGACCGCCAACACGATGCCGAACGTCGTCTACGAGGTCGCCGCCGGTGGGGCGCTCGCGGCGATCGCGGTGCCGATCATCGCCGGTCAGCTGGGCCGCGGTGACCGTGAGCACGCCGACCGCACCGCCTCGGCCATGCTGACGTGGGCGCTGACACTGCTGGTGCCGCTCGCCCTGCTCGTCTCGCTGCTGGCCGGACCGATCACGTCGGCGTTCCTCGGCACGCGCAGCTGCGCCGGGCACGCCGCGGCTGCGGCGGACCTCGGCGCCGCGATGCTGGTCGTCTTCGCGCCGCAGGTCGCGCTGTACGGCGTCGGCGTCGTCCTCGCCGGAGTGCTCCAGGCCCACCGGCGCTTCCTGGCTGCAGCGCTCGCGCCGCTGCTGTCCAGCCTGGTCGTCATCGCCGCCTACGTCCTCTACGCGCCGCTGTCCCGTGGCCTGGGCAACGACCCCGAGCACCTGCCGACCAGCGCCGCCTTCGTGCTGTCGGTGGGCACCACACTGGGCGTGGTCGCGCTGAGCCTGCCGCTGCTGTGGCCGGTCCGACGCGCCGGTGTCCGGCTGCGCCTGACCTGGAGCTTCCCGCCCGGGGTCGCCCGTCGGGCGGCATCGCTGGCCGCGGCCGGGGTGCTCGCCCTCGTCGCCCAGGAGATCGCGGTCATGGCCACGACCTGGGTCGCGAACAACCGCAGCAGCCACGGCACCATCAACATCTACACCTACGTTCAGGCCGTCTACCTGCTCCCGTATGCCGTGCTCGCGGTGCCCGTGGCCATCTCCACCTTCCCGCACCTCGCCGCCCAGGCTGCGGCCTCCACCGCGGGTACGCCGGAACCGGGAGCCACCGACGAGGAGACGTCGCGGGAGAAGGCCGGGAACAACGCCCGGCAGGGCGCCGGCAGGGACCTGACCCGGGGTGACACGGCTGAGGGGGACGTTGCCGGCCGGGACGTCCCCGGTGCGATCTCTGGGCGAGAGGTCGCCGGGAGGGCGGCCGCCGGGAGGGCTGTGGCTCACGGGGACGTCGCTCACGGGGACGTCACTCGGGGGGATGTCGCTCAGGGGGATGTCACCGACGGGGGTGTCACTGAGCGGGGTGTCGCCGAGGCCGCCGTGGTCGACCCCGCGCCAGAGGTGCCGGGCGGCGCCCCCCAGGACGCGGCCCGGACGCTGGCCCGCTCCGCCCGGGCCATCGCGGTCCTCGCGTTCCTGGGCGCCGCGGTGCTCCTTGCCGTGGCCGGTCCGGTAGGGGCGTTCTTCGGGGTGATCGACCAAGGGCGCCACGACCCGGTCGGCCGGGCGGTCCTGACCGCCATGCCCGTGGCCATGAGCAGCTACGCCCCGGGACTCGTGGGCTTCGGGATGGCGGCGTTGCTGACCCGCGCCCTCTACGTCCGCGGCCGACCCCGCGTCGCGGCCGGCGCGGTCGCCTTGGGGTGGCTCGTCGCCGCCGTGTGGCCGCTGCTCGCGCTGAGCCGCGCCAGTGGGCCCGAGGAGACGCTGCGAACGCTGGGCGTCGCCAGCAGCGTCGGGATGACCCTGAGCGCCGTCCTGCTGCTGGTCTCGGTGCGCCGCGCCTGGGGGGCGCACGCCCTGGACGGCCTGCCCCGCACCCTCGGCGCGGCGCTGCTCGCAGCGGTGGTCGCGACCGCCCCGGCGCGGGTGCTCGCCGGGCACCTGCCCACGTCGGCGCTGGTGCCCGCCGTCCTGACCGGCGTCGCGGTGGCGGTGCTGGCGGTGGTGCTGTTCGTCGCGGTGCTGTCGGTGGCCGACCGCGAGACCGGCCGGGTGCTGACCTCCCGGCTGCGCCGGAGGCCGGCATGACGTTGGTCCACCGAGCGCGGAAGGGGTGCCCATGAGGGTCGTCATGGTGCTGGGGCGCAGCACCGGGGGCATCGGCACCCACGTGGCCCAGCTGGCCGCCGCCCTGCGGGCGCGGGGGGCCCACGTGGTCGTGGTCACGCACCCGCTGACCGCCGACCGCTTCGAGCTCGGTGACGTCCGACAGTGGTGGCCCTCTCTCCGCCCCGCCCGGGAGCTGCCGGCGAGCGTGGCGGACCTGTGGCGGCTGCGACGGCTGGCCGGCGGCAGCGACGTCGTCCACGCCCACGGGCACCAGGCCGGCCTGCTCGCAGTCCTCGTGACCCTCGGTCTGCGGCGCGGTCGCGCTGCGGCCAAGGGGGACGGGGTGGCGGCGCGGGACGGGGCGCAGCGCGGTGAAGGCGCCAGCGGTTCGCCTGGCGTCACCGCCTCGCCCGACGCCACCGTGTCGGGCGACGCCACCGTGTCGGGCGGCGCCACTGTGTCGAACGGCGCCACCATGTCGAACGGCTCCACCGCCTCGCGCGGCGCCGCCACCTCGCACAGCGGGGCCGGCCGGCCCCGCCTGGTGGTCTCGCAGCACAACGCGGTGCTCGCCGGGTCCGGCCGGCTGCGCCTGAAGGACCTCGCCCAACGCTGGGTGGCCCGCCGTGCGGACCTCGTCACCGGGGCGAGCAGCGACCTGGTGACGCAGGCGCGCGACCTTGGCGCGCGCGATACCCGTCTGGCACCCGTGCCGTCACCGCGCGTGCCGGGGCTGCTGGCACAGCCGCCCCTGGACCGCGACGGACGGGCGGCGGAGCGGGCCGTGCTCGTGCGCGAGGCGGGCCTGGTCGACGACCCCGCGCGACCGCTGGTGCTGACGATCTCGCGGATCGCCCCGCAGAAGGACCTCGACGTGCTCGTCCGGGCCGCGGACCAGGTGGGGGAGCCGTGCACGTGGGTCGTCGTCGGCGACGGCGAGGACCACCTGCTGCTGGGACTGCAGGCGATCGCGGCCGATGTGGGCGCGCCGGTGCGCTTCGTCGGGGCGCGTCGCGACGCGGACCGGTGGCTGCGTGCGGCGGAGGTCTTCGTGCTCCCCAGCGCGTGGGAGGCGCGCGCACTCGTCGTGCAGGAGGCCATGGCTGCCGGCACGCCGGTCGTCGCGACCGACGTGGGTGGGCTGCACGACCTCGTCGACGGGGTGGGCCTGCTGGTGCCCCCCGGGGACGCCCCGGCCGTGGCCGACGCCACACGCCGGATCCTCACCGACCCCGACCTGCGCGAACGCCTTGCCCGGCAAGGGCGTTCAGCCGCCGCAGCACTGCCCGACGGCGACGACACGGCCGCGACATGGCTGGCGTGGTACGCCGAGGGTCCCTCGATGACGTAGAGTGCAAGTCCGTGGTTGAGCAGACAAAGCACATCTTCGTGACCGGAGGCGTCGCCTCTTCGCTCGGCAAGGGGCTCACCGCCTCGAGCCTCGGACATCTCCTGCGGGCCCGCGGTCTGCGGGTGACGATGCAGAAGCTCGACCCCTATCTCAACGTGGACCCGGGGACGATGAACCCGTTCCAGCACGGCGAGGTCTACGTCACCGCCGACGGGGCCGAGACCGACCTGGACATCGGGCACTACGAGCGTTTCCTGGGCGTCGAGCTCGACGGCTCCGCCAACGTGACGACCGGGCAGGTCTACAGCCAGGTCATCGCCAAGGAGCGGCGCGGGGAGTACCTCGGCGACACCGTCCAGGTCATCCCGCACATCACCAACGAGATCAAGGCGCGGATGCGCGCCACGGCCGAGCTGCCCGCCGACAAGCGGCCCGACGTCATCATCACCGAGATCGGTGGCACCGTCGGCGACATCGAGTCGCTGCCGTTCCTCGAGGCCGCCCGCCAGGTCCGCCACGACGTGGGCCGCGACCACGTGTTCTTCCTGCACGTCTCGCTCGTGCCCTACCTCGCCCCCAGCGGTGAGCTGAAGACCAAGCCCACCCAGCACTCCGTGGCCGCGCTGCGCCAGGTCGGCATCCAGCCCGACGGGCTCGTGCTGCGTGCGGACCGGGAGATCCCGGAGAACATCAAGCGCAAGATCTCGCTGATGTGCGACGTCGACACCGAGGCCTGCGCCGCTGCCGTCGACGCCCCGAGCATCTACGACATCCCCAAGGTGCTGCACGGCGAGGGCCTGGACGCCTACGTCATCCGCCGCCTGGGCCTGCCGTTCCGAGACGTCGACTGGCACGACTGGGACGAGCTGCTGCGCCGGGTGCACAACCCCGAGCACGACGTCGAGATCGCCCTGGTGGGCAAGTACATCGACCTGCCGGACGCCTACCTGTCGGTCACCGAGGCCATGCGCGCCGGCGGCTTCCACCACGACGCCAAGGTCCGCATCCGCTGGGTTGCCAGCGACGAGTGCCAGACCGAGGCCGGCGCCCAGAAGGCGCTCGGTGGCGTGGACGCCATCCTCGTGCCCGGCGGCTTCGGGGTGCGCGGCATCGAGGGCAAGCTCGGTGCGCTGCGCTGGGCCCGTGAGCGGGGCGTCCCGACCCTGGGCATCTGCCTGGGCCTGCAGTGCATGGTCATCGAGTACGCCCGCAACGTCGCCGGCATCGCCGACGCCTCCTCCAGCGAGTTCGACCCGGGCACCACGCACCCGGTCATCGCGACGATGGAGGAGCAGAAGGCGTTCGTCGAGGGTGCCGGCGACCTCGGCGGCACGATGCGCCTGGGTCTCTACCCCGCGGCCCTGGCCGACGGCTCGGTCGTGGCCGAGACCTACGGCTCGACCAAGGTCGAGGAGCGTCACCGCCACCGCTACGAGGTGAACAACGCCTACCGCCAGCAGCTCGAGGACGTCGGCCTGCGCTTCTCCGGCACCTCCCCGGACGGCACCCTCGTGGAGTTCGTCGAGCTGCCCGCCGACGTGCACCCGTACTACGTCTCCACGCAGGCCCACCCGGAGTTCCTGTCCCGCCCGGACAAGGCGCACCCGCTGTTCGCCGGCCTGGTCGGCGCCGCGATCGACCAGCAGCGCCAGTCGCGCCTGGTCGAGGTCGAGCGGCCGCGCCAGGCCGACGCCGAGGTCGTCGTCGACCCCGTCGCGGCGCCGTGAGCCTGGACGCGCCCTCGATCGGCGCGGGCGACCTGCGGGACCGGCTGGAGTCCCGTCCGGTCAGCGAGCGTGAGGTCCTGCTCAAGGGCATGGTCTGGGACGTCGTGCGCGACACGGTCGACCTCGGCGAGGCCGGCGTCGTGCGCCGGGAGTACGTCCAGCACCCCGGCGCCGTGGGCACCGTCGCGCTCGACGACCGCGGTCGGATCCTGCTCATCCAGCAGTACCGCCACCCCGTCGGCCACTACGACTGGGAGCTGCCGGCCGGCCTGCTCGACGTCGACGGCGAGCCGCCGTGGGAGGCCGCGGCGCGCGAGCTGCACGAGGAGGCGGACCTGGCTGCCGGGCGCTGGGACGTGCTCGTCGACCACTTCGCCTCCCCGGGTGGCCTCTCCGAGGTGCTGCGCATCTTCCTTGCCCGCGACCTGTCCGCCGTGCCGCACGAGCAGCGGCACGAGCGGGAAGGGGAGGAGCTCGGTATGCCGGCCCGCTGGGTCGACCTGAACGAGGCGGTTGCCGCCGTCCTCACCGGACGGCTGCACAACCCGGCCGCCATCATCGGGATCCTCACCACCTACGCGGCCCGTGAGCTCAACTGGGGAACGCTGCGACCGCACGACGCCCCCTGGCCCGAGCACCCGGCATACCGCTGAGGGACTGAATTAGGGCCAGCTGCACCGCTGGGCTGGTGAACCGGTGAGCCGCCGTTCGGTTGGCGCACCCGCCGCCGCCCCGACCCGCGAGGTCGGGGCGGCGGCGTCGTTCGGCGACCCTCCGGGCGCCGATCTTCTGCGGTGGGGCTATCGCAGCGTGGGTGCGGGAGCCGGCCCGGTGGCCGACGGTACAGAGACCGGGCGGCGCCGCCGGGCCAGCAGTGCCGCGGCGGCCACCCCGGCGAGCAGCAGCGCCCCGCCGAGGACCTCGAGGGCGGTGGGCACCTCACCCAGCGCCAGCCAGGCGGCGGCCATGCCGGCAACCGGGACAAGCATCGTGTAGGGCACGACGGCCGAGGCGGGGTGGCGTGCCAGCAGCGAGTTCCACAGGCCGTAGCCGAGCAGGGAGGCAAGGTAGGCCGTGAACATCGCGCTGAGCAGGGCTCCGGCATCGGGGTGGGCGATGGCGCTGCTCAGCGCGGTGGGTCCCTCCACGAGCAGCGACAGCACCAGCATCGGCACGGGGACGACGAGCCCGGACCGCACGACCAGAGACAGCCCGGAGCTCGGTCGCGCGCGGCGCGCCAGCACGTTGCCCACCGCCCAGGACGCGGCGGCCAGGACGACCAGCAGCAGCGGCAGCAACGGTGCCTGCGCGCTGCGGCCCACCGCGACGACGCCGAGGCCAGCCGCCCCGACCACCACTCCCGCGAGCTGGCCACGGGTCGGGTGCTCGCGCAGTGCGAGGCTGGAGAACAGGACGGTCAGCAGCACCTGGGACTGCAGCACCAGCGGGGTCAGCCCGGCGGGCATCCCCAGGTGCATGGCGAGGTAGACGAGGCTGAACTGGCCCAGGCTCATGAACGCCCCGATGGCCACGACCAGCCGCCACGGTGCCTGAGGGCGCGGGACGAACAGGACGGCCGGGAAGCAGACCAGCAGGAAGCGGAGCGCGACGAACAGCAGCGGCGGGACCGACTGCAGCCCACGGTCGATGGCGATGAAGTTGACGCCCCAGATGAGCGCGACGAGGACGGCTCGCGCGGCGTCGCGGGTGGGCAGCGTCTGGGAGGGCATGCCTCGACCCTCGCAGGACAAACCGTGAAGCACCAGCAAACGTTTCTGGGCCTGACGATGTAGCCTCGCTTCATGATCGATGCCGTGGCGCTGCGTTCCCTCGCGTTGGTCGACCGGCTGGGATCCGTGGCGGCAGCGGCGGACTCGCTGGGCTACACCGCCAGTGCCGTCTCCCAGCAGGTGAAGCGACTCGAGGCCCGGGCCGGGGTCGTGCTGCTGGAGAAGTACGGCCGTGGCGTGATGCTCACCGAGGCAGGGCGGTTGCTCGCTGCCTCGGCCCATGACCTGCTGGCGCAGATGGAGCGGCTGGAGGCCCAGCTGCAGCAGACGACGGGGCGTCCCTCGGGGCTGGTCCGGTTGGCGAGCTTCGCCACGGCGGCGCGGGGGCTGGTGGCGCCCACCCTGGCCGGGCTGCGCCCGGACGCCCCGGACCTGCACGTGGCGCTGCGCGAGGCCGAGCCGTGGGACGCCGTAGACCTCGTCGCCACCGGGCAGGTGGACCTAGCGGTGGTGCACAACTGGGAGCCGCTCCCGCTGGCGCTGCCCGACCACCTGGCCTCGCGGCCGTTGGGGGCCGACTTCGCCGACGTGCTCGTCCATCGCCATCACCGGCTCGCCGGTCAGGACAGCGTGACGGCGGCGGTGCTTGCCGACGAGGTCTGGGTGAGCGTCTCGCCGGGGTCGATCTGCCACCAGTGGCTCACCAAGATGTTCCACGACATCGGTCGGGCTCCGCGGATCGAGCACTTCGCTGCGGAGTTCGCCTCGCACATCGCGCTGGTCGGGCAGGGACTGGCCGTGGCGCTGGTCCCGCGGCTGGGGCGGGGGCCGCTCCCGGCGGAGGTGGTGGCGGTGCCGGTGCACGACCCCGTGCCCACGCGCACGGTGACTGCGGTGTGGCGTCGCACGATGGGGCAGAGCCCGGCTCTGGCGGCGGTCGTCGACGCGCTTGCCGCGGCTCCTTCGACGCTGGTGCCGGTGGCCGGGGGTCGACGGTGAGGGGCGCGTTCCGTGCGGCGTCATGCCTCGTCCGTGGCGGGCACCGCTGCCAGCGGCGAGGACCACACCCCCGAGAACGGCGAATCGCGGTTCTGTAATCTGGGCGGCATGGCGAACGGCTGGACGTTCGTGTCGAACCACGGGCACGTCCTTGTCGCCCTTGCGACCGACCCTGATGCGCTCCTGCGTGAGGTGGCTGCCCGCGTGGGGATCACCGAACGCGCGGTCCAGCTGATCGTCGCCGACCTCGAGTCCTCTGGCTACCTCACCAGGGAACGAGTGGGGCGTCGCAACCGGTATGCCGTGCGTGAGGACCTGCCCTTCCGGCATCCACTCGAGGCCGGGGTTCCCGTGGGAGCTTTCCTCGAGCTGGTCCGCGGCTGCGTCTGGCCGCCCCTGCCCGTCACGGGGCCGGACGCCACTGCGCATCCGGCCCCGGGGCGGACGACCCCCTGACGATCTGGTCTCCTGGCCCGGCAGGCTGTGGGTCAGGGGTGGGCGGTGACGAGAGCGACCCGGTGGTGATCCGTCAGGGCGCCGTCGTCCACGAGGGCCACCTGACCGCCCCGGCGAATGACCTCCTCGACCAGGTCGTCGACCAGGTCGTGGATGTGGGTGGGGTCGGCGGGCTCGTAGTCCTGCGGGTCCATCGGGTGTCCGCCGACGCGGCCCGGCACGCTGTAGGACTGCTCCACCACGAGCATGACGGCCTGGCCACGGCGAGCGCATTGCCACGCAGCCTCGATGCCACTGGCCAGAAAGCGGGTGCCCCCAGCTTCCGCGCGACGCACCAACGCCAGGGCGTCGGTCTGCCGTGCGAGGAGGTAGCGCTCCAGGGCCACCGCGGACCGGCGCAGCAGCTCGTCTTGGGTCTGGGCGTATGCGGTGTCGATCATGCCCGCGAGGCGGTAGCAGTGGCTCGACCTCCTGGCGAAGAGGTCGATCAGCCGGGGCGTCCCCGCGATGACCAAGGGGGACGGGAACGTGGCCCGCTGCCGGGCGAGCTCAGCCTCGACGTCGCCCAGGAAGGCGTCCATGGTCAGGCGGGAGAGCTCCTCAGGGTCCGTGGGGTCCACCGCGGTGGACGCTTGGTCGCCCACGTGCACGGTCGAACGAAGCACCAGGGTGTGCTGCTGCGCCTCGTAGACATGGGCGCAGCTGGGATACAGCGTGAGGAGCAGGTGCGGCGGGGTCCGGTGCAGCGCCGCGACCAGTTCCCGGGTGGCAAACGTGGACTCCACGACCACGCGCCGTGTGCTGGTCTGGGGTAGCCGGAACGACCGCCGGACGGCTTTGGAGGCGTACAGGGCAAGGGCATGGCCAGTCCGCCCGGTGGTCGCGGACGCCGCGAGCTCGCGTAGGGCGGAGATGACCGGCCCCACGTTGGTCAGGCCGGTAGCCCTGAGTATCTGCTCGGCCTGCTGGACAAGGACGTCGAGCTCCTCCTGGTCCGAGGGGGTCATTCGTGCAGCCGGCTTGGTGGGCAACGTGATGGTGACACAGGGGAAGCCGGTGCTGATGGTCAGCTGGGCGACGTCGGACCAGCGCAGGGCGCGCGGTTGCGGAGACGCCGGGGCGTGGTTGGTGGCAGTGGTCATCGGGAGTGCTCCCTTTCGGTCGCGGGCTGGGCAGGAGGGGTGCGGTGGTGCAGGTGGTGCAGGCTGCGTTTGGGCGTGTGCGTCCACGAGGGTTGGAGCGCGGGAAGTCATGACGTCGGCCTCGCCGGTTCCCGGGTGGCGCGAAGGCTGGCGACGACCGCCACGCCCACACAGGCGGCAATGACGGCCAGGGAGAGAGCGACCGGCACCTTCCACAGGTCGATGACCAGCATCTTGACGCCGACGAATACCAGGACCGCGGCGAGTCCGGTCTTCAGGTACACGAACCGATGCATGAGCTCGGCCAGCAGGAAGTACAGGGCGCGCAGCCCGAGGATCGCGAATGCGTTGCTGGTGAAGACGAGGAAGGGTGACTCGGTGACGGCGAAGATCGCCGGGATCGAGTCGACAGCGAAGATGATGTCGGTGACCTCGACGAACACCAGGACGGTGAACAGCGGGGTGGCCAGCAGTCGCCCACCGCGGCGCACCCAGAACCGCCTCCCGTCGTACTCGCTGGTGCTCGGCACGACCCGCCGCACCAGCCGCAGGACCGGGTTGCCGCTCGGGTCGAACTCGGCATTGCGGTGCCGGTACATGCGCCATCCCGTGAAGAGGAGAAAGGCGCCGAAGACGTAGAGCAACCAGTGGAAGCGATCAAGCAGTGCCGCACCGCCGGCGATGAAGCCGGCGCGCATCACCAAGGCGCCGATCACCCCGTAGAAGAGGACGCGGTGCTGCAGCTCGCGGGGGACCGCGAAGTAGCCGAAGATCAGGGCGAAGATGAAGACGTTGTCAACCGCCAGGCTCTTCTCGATGAGGTAGCCGGCGAGGTACTCGCTACCTGCCTGCGCACCGAGCGTGGCCCAGACGACGCCGCCGAAGAGGAGGCCCAGTCCTACCCAGACCGCGGACCAGGTTGCCGCCTCCCGTGCGGAGATGACGTGGTCCTTGCGATGCGCCAGGAGGTCGATGACCAGCATGGCGACGATGACCGTCAGGACCACGAGCCACGCCCAAAGGGGGACGACCATGACAGACTCCAGTGAATCGAGGATTCACGGAGGTCTTTCCCGGTCGACGCGACCACATGTGGTCGGGACCAGCGGCGCCGGGGCCGGTATTGACCGACCCGTCCTGACGACGACGCTCAGGGGGATACTCCCCATCCGTTCTCTTCACTATCAGCGAAATGGATTTCGTATGTCAAGGGTTCGGGGCAGATGTGCCCGGACGTCCGGCGTGCGCCTGCCGGGGACGCCAAGGCGGCGGCCGTGAGCGGCGCGTTCGGCGCGACCCCGGGGAGTGCTCTGCCCTGTCCCTGCCGGTGTGGAGTGGCGTATGCCGCGTGCTGCCGTCCGCTGCACGACGGCGAGCGGTCGGCGCTCACCGCCGAGGAGCTGATGCGCTCGCGGTACGCGGCCTTCGTCGTGGGAGCTGGTGACTACCTGGTGCGGACGTGGCACCCGGCTCACCGACCGGTGGACCTCGACCTGGACCCGGAGATGGTGTGGGCCGGGCTCGAGGTCCTCGACACGCGCGCCGGCGGCCCCGACGACGACCAGGGTGAGGTGGAGTTCCGGGCCTCGTGGCGGCATGGTCGCGACCGCGGGGTGCTCCACGAGCGAAGCCGGTTCACCCGCCGTGCCGGCCGGTGGGTCTATGTCGAGGGCGACCTCAGGGACTGACCACCGTTGAGGGGTTGTCCGGGCATACCTCTATCTCGGTCGGCGCAGTGTGTGATCCGGCCGGCCCGGCCCGGCCCGGCCCGGGAGGTGGTGGTGGGCGGTGGGCGAGGGGCGGTCCAGGGCGAGAGGGCTCGGTCTTGGGGGCCCCGGTCAGGCATGCCTCTGACCCGGTCGTCTCCGGCCGGGTGCGGGGCGGGGTCGTCAGAGGTGCCAGGTCACCCCGGCGTCGGTGACCGTGGCGGTCAACCCTCGCTGGTGCACGATCGTGTGGTGCCGCCCGCAGAGCAGGGCGGCGTTGAGCCGGTCGGTGGGTCCGCCGTCGGCCCAGTGCGTGACGTGGTGCCCGTCGCACCACCACGGCGGGACCGTGCACCCCGGGATCGTGCACCCCTTGTCGCGCAGCCACAGGTACCTCAGCTGCGCCGGGGTGAACAGGCGTCTTGTGCGGCCCAGGTCGAGAATCTCCCCGTCGGTGCCCAGCACCACCGGGATGATCCCGGCGTCGCAGGCGATCCGGCGGACCGTCTCCGGGCCGAGCAGGGTCCCGTCGCCCAGCACCGTCCCGGCCCCACAGGCGTCCCGCAGCTTCTCGTGGTCCATCGTCACGTAGACCATGGCCTTGGGCTGGGCCGAGAGCTCCTCCCCGGCCGCGGCCGATCGCCGGCACACCTCGACCAGCGCGTCCCCGCGCCGCTGGTCGCTGCTGCGCAGATCCGAGACACCCTCGGCGGGTTGCGGGGCGGACAACGGCCCGATCGCCGCCTCCAGCACACTCGCCCCCTCGGGGTCCAGACGCAGGAGGTACTCCACCATCCCGTCATCACCGCGGGGCTGGGACAGGCTCACCCCGTGCTTGAGCCGGTCCTGCCGCACCTGGAACTCCTGGTCGCGGCCGTAGGTGGCGATGATCTGCTCCCGCAACGCCCGGACCTCCCGCGGACCGCCGGTTTCAGCCACATGCAGGAAGCCCTCCCACACCGTCGGGACCGCCGCCGGCGTCAGGCGCGGCGCGAGCTTGTGCATCTCGGCCAGCGCGACCGCCGCCGCCCGCACCCCGACCCGCCCGGACAGCACGCACGACCGCAGCCGCCGCGCGCTGCCGTGGTCGAGCACCTGACCGGCCGCGACCGGCCGCCCGGCGCACGCGGTGGCCACCGTGACCAGGTCCCTGACCCCACCGGACCGATACGAGGGCGCCCACTCCAGCACCCATGCCGTCGCCGACGCGCACGACGAGACCACCTCGCCCCGCTCCACCGCCTCACCCAACACCGCGACCTGCCCGGCCCGGGCACCGCGGACCAGCTCGTCCAGCTCACCGAACAGGGCCCCCAGCTCGGCGCCCGCCACCTCATGCGTCACCGCCTCCAGCCCGGTCAAGGCCACGACCGCGGCTCGCAGGCATTCCCGCCGACCCGCCATTGACAGTGAGGCGGGCACGCCACCGGAACCGCTGGCCGCAGCCCCCTGATGACGATCCCCCTGGTGCATGATTCGAACATATATTCGACCACTGGCAGGCCGCATCGCCCCAAACTGGCTGGCACAGCCGGTGGCGTCCACCATCCCGTTCCGGCTGTCCCTGTGCCTCTGCGACTGGCGTGCACGGTGCCGGCCTAGGTCGGGCCGCGGGCCTGCTCCAGCTAGCGGTCACCCTGGACGGGCAGGAGCCGCTCGGTGAGGTGCTCCTCTTCGGCACGGAGGAGCCGGGGACCTGCGAGCCCGCGTACGCGGTGGGACACGAGCACCGGGGCCGGGCGCTGGCAGCACGCTCCGTCCGGGCCGTGCTCCCGGTGGCGCGTGCCGCGGGCTACGCCGACGCCGGCTGCGCATCGCGGAGGACAACCTGGCGAGCGCGCTGGTGGCCGCTGCGGCGGGGTTCACGCTGACAGACGAGCCGCTGCTGCCGCGGGAGCGCAAAGGTTACGTCCTGTCCATGGCCACCTGGCGTTGCCACCTCTGCGAGTCATGCCAGCGCTCCGAGGCACGCGAGTTCGCCTCCATACGTGAGCTCTCCCAGCCACCAGCACTCTCCGCGCCACGCGAGCGCTTCCGGCAACTGCAGGTGCCCCAGCCGCCTGAACCGCCTCCGGGCACCTGAGCGGGGAGAAGGACCGCACGCCTCCCCAGCGCCTACCGGATGACCCTCACGTCTGCCGTGGGCGAGGCCACTGCGATCCGGAAGGCCGGTAACCGCGACGACGCGCACCGGCTCGCGTGGGCTGGAGGTGGCGACAGTGCCGCGGAGGTGACGACACGGCATACCGTGTGGGGGAGTGGTGCCGCGCGGGACCGAGGTGAGGGGAGCGGGCATGGCGACCCAGGAGGACGTGCGGCGCATCGCGCTGGCGCTGCCGGAGGCGACGGAGGGCGACGGCTTCTCGTTCGCGGGGGCCGGCAAGGGGTTCGTCTGGCTGTGGCGGGAGCGGATCGACCCGAAGAAGCCGAAGGTGCCCAACCCGGGTGTGATCGTCGTGCGCGTCGCCGACCTCGGGGAGAAGGAGGCGTTGCTCGCCTCCGACCCGGCGGTCTTCTTCACGACCGACCACTACAACGGGTACAGGGCCGTGCTGGTGCGGCTCGACGCGATCGGCCCGTCGGAGCTGGAGGAGGTCATCACCGACTCGTGGCGCACCGAGGCGGCGCAGGCGCTGCTGGCGGAGGTCGACGCCGAGGTGGAGGGCGGTTAACCGGTTCGGGGGAGGGGCGGGGGAGTCCGTAGGATGGGCGGGCATCCCGCACACCCTCAAGCTAAGGACATCACCGTGCTTCGCACTCACGAGGCCGGCACGCTGCGTGCCGACCACGCCGGTCAGACCGTCACGCTCACGGGCTGGGTCGCCCGTCGGCGCGATCACGGTGGCGTGGCGTTCCTCGATGTGCGCGACGCGTCCGGCGTCTCCCAGGTGGTCGTCCGCGACGAGGTGCTGGCCGAGGCCGAGGCGCACCACCTGCGCAACGAGTTCGTCGTCAAGGTGACCGGTGAGGTGCGCCAGCGCCCCGAGGGCAACGCCAACGCCGACCTGCCCACCGGCGAGATCGAGGTCGTGGCCTCCACGGTCGAGGTGCTCAGCGAGTCCGCGCCGCTGCCGTTCCAGATCGACGAGCGCGTCACCGTCGGCGAGGAGGCGCGCCTCAAGCACCGCTACCTCGACCTGCGTCGCCCCGGCCCGGGCGCCGCGATCCGCCTGCGCAGCAAGGTCAACCAGGCCGCCCGCACGGTCCTGGCCGAGCGCGACTTCGTCGAGATCGAGACGCCGACGCTGACCCGTTCCACCCCCGAGGGCGCCCGCGACTTCCTCGTGCCGGCCCGTCTCCAGCCGGGCAGCTGGTACGCCCTGCCGCAGAGCCCCCAGCTGTTCAAGCAGCTGCTCATGGTCGCCGGCATGGAGCGCTACTACCAGATCGCGCGCTGCTACCGCGACGAGGACTTCCGCGCCGACCGCCAGCCGGAGTTCACCCAGCTCGACATCGAGATGAGCTTCGTCGGGCAGGACGACGTCATCGAGCTCGGCGAGGCCGTCCTGAAGTCGCTGTGGGCGCTCGTCGGCCACGACATCACCACGCCGATCCCGCGGATGACCTACCACGAGGCGATGGCCCGCTTCGGCTCCGACAAGCCCGACATGCGCTTCGGCAACGAGCTCGTGGAGTGCACGGAGTTCTTCAAGGACACCACCTTCCGCGTCTTCCAGGCGCCCTACGTCGGCGCTGTCGTCATGCCCGGCGGCGCCTCCCAGCCGCGCAAGCAGCTCGACGCCTGGCAGGAGTGGGCCAAGCAGCGTGGCGCCAAGGGCCTGGCCTACGTCCTCGTCGGCGACGACGGCGAGCTCGGCGGCCCGGTCGCCAAGAACCTCACCGACGCCGAGCGCGCCGGCCTGGCCGACTTCGTCGGCGCCGACAAGGGCGACTGCATCTTCTTCGCCGCCGGCCCGGCCAAGCACTCCCGTGCCCTGCTCGGCGCCGCGCGCCTCGAGATCGGCCGTCGCTGCGGCCTCATCGACGAGTCCGCCTGGGCGTTCCTGTGGGTCATCGACGCTCCGCTGTTCGAGCCGGCCGAGGACGCCACCGCCAGCGGCGACGTCGCCGTCGGCTCGGGCGCCTGGACCGCGGTGCACCACGCGTTCACCTCGCCCAAGGCCGAGTTCATGGACACCTTCGACACCGACCCGGGCCCGGCCCTGGCCTACGCCTACGACATCGTCTGCAACGGCCACGAGATCGGCGGCGGCTCGATCCGTATCCACCGCCGCGACATCCAGGAGCGGGTCTTCAAGGTCATGGGCCTCTCGCAGGAGGAGGCGCAGGAGAAGTTCGGCTTCCTCCTCGACGCCTTCGCCTTCGGTGCCCCGCCGCACGGCGGCATCGCCTTCGGCTGGGACCGGATCGTCGCCCTGCTCGCCGGTGCCGACTCGATCCGTGAGGTCATCGCCTTCCCGAAGTCCGGTGGCGGCGTCGACCCGCTGACCGACGCGCCCGCGCCGATCACCGACGGCCAGCGCAAGGAGGCCGGCGTCGACGCCAAGCCCGAGCCGCGCGAGCAGCCCGAGGCCTGACCCCAGCGCCACCAGTGGCCCTCGCCCCTCACCGGGGCGGGGGCCACTGCCGTGTATGCCGTGTGGTCACCGGTGTTCCCCGGCCGGCGCGGAGATGTGGTGGGGTCCTGGCCCGGACAACCCTCCACGTCCACGTGGGGGTGCGCTGAACGTGGCCCAAATTCTCCCCAATTGTGGGCAAAACAGCCCCTGTGAGCCGGCTGTGAGGCCTAGGTTGTCCCCGCTCGTGCCCGCACCGGGCCCGGCCCGCACACGCGGAGACACCACAGGAGCACCATGCCTGTCCTGCGCACGCTCACCGGGGCGGTGGCCGTCACCGGCACCGTCCTCGCCGCCGGCCTGACCACGGCCCCGGCGGCCCACGCGATCGACCCCGGCGCCGCCGTCATCATCAACGAGGTCTACGGCGGCGGCGGCAACTCCGGCGCGCCGTACACCAACGACTTCATCGAGCTGGTCAACACCGGCACCACGGCGGTGGACCTGACTGGCTGGTCGGTCCAGTACGGCTCGGCCACGGGGACCACGTGGACCGGCAAGACCGCCCTGGCCGGCAGCGTCGCCCCCGGCGCCCGCTACCTCATCGCCGAGGCTGCCGGGACCACGCCCAGCGCTGCCCTGCCCACCCCGGACGCGACCGGGACGATCGCCATGTCGGGCACCGCCGGCAAGGTGGCCCTGGTCAACAGCACGACCACCCTCTCCTGCGGCGCGACCTGCTCGACCGCTCCCGGCGTCGTGGACTTCGTCGGCTTCGGCGGTGCGAACGACGCCGCCGGTGGCACGCCCACCCCGGCCACGAGCAACTCGACCTCGGCCCAGCGCCGCAACAACCCGGTCGTCAACACCGGCAACAACGGCGCGGACTTCACCATCACCGCGCCCACGCCCAAGGCGGTCAACGGGGCGGCGCCGACGGGCCCGGACTGCACCGCCGTCCCCACGCCGCAGGAGTGCATCCCCGGCACGACCACGATCCAGGACGTCCAGGGCGACGGGTTCGTCTCGCCGCTGAAGGGCCAGGCCGTCAGCAAGGTCGCCGGCATCGTCACGGCGGTGCGCACCGGCAAGAGCTCGGGCTACTGGATCCAGGAGGCCCAGCCGGACGCGGGCCGCCCGTCCGCCTCCTCCGGCGTCTTCGTCTTCAGCTCCAAGGGGGGCGTTGCCGTCGGTGACCGGGTGCTCGTGACCGGGACGGTCTCGGACTACTACACCCTCTCCTCGGGCGAGACGCTCGCGACGACCTCGAACCTGTCCACCACCGAGATCTCCCCGACGACGGTGACCGTGGTGAGCAAGGGCAACCCGCTGCCCGCGCCGCTGCAGCTCACGCCGACGACGGTGCCGGACACCTACGCCCCGCAGCCGGCCGGCGGCAACATCGAGTCGATCAGCCCGGTCGACCCGGCCCACTCCGCGCTGGAGTTCTGGGAGGCCCACGAGGGCATGCGGGTCGAGGTCGACGACGCCCGCGTGGTCGGCCCCGGCAAGCCGCAGTACGGCGAGATCTACGTGACCACGAAGCCCGCGCAGCGCGCCACCTACCGCGGGGGCACGTATGTCGACAGCTACGCCCTGCCCTCGGGCCGGCTGCTCGTCACGCCGGTCAACGGCGTCGTGCCCGCAGCCAACGTCGGTGACGTCCTCACCGGCGTGACCAGCGGCCCGGTCGACTGGTCGACCTTCGGCGGCTACGCCATCGCTGCGACGACCACCGGCACCTGGCAGGACAACCACCTGACCGGCAACACCGCCTCCCCGCAGGGTCAGGACCAGCTCGCGGTGGCGACCTACAACGTCGAGAACCTCGCCCCCGGCGACTCCGACGCGAAGTACCAGCGGCTCGGTGCCGGCGTGGTGACCAACCTGGCCAGCCCCGACGTCGTGAGCCTGGAGGAGATCCAGGACAACACCGGAGCCACGGACGACGGCACCGTGGCCGCCGACCAGACCCTGACCAAGCTGACCGCCGCGATCGCGGCGGCCGGCGGCCCGGCATACCAGTGGGCGGAGATCGACCCGGTCAACGACCAGGACGGTGGCCAGCCCGGTGGCAACATCCGGGTGGCGTTCCTCTACAACCCCGCGCGGGTGACCTTCGTCGAGCGTGACGGCGGCACCTCGACGACGCCGGTCGGCGTCGTGGCCGACAGCGACGGCAGCCCGTCGCTGACCGTCTCACCGGGCCGCATCGACCCGGCCAACCCGGCGTGGGAGAACAGCCGCAAGCCGCTGGCCGGCGAGTTCGTGTTCCAGGGCAAGAAGGTCATCGTCGTGGCCAACCACTTCAACTCCAAGGGCGGTGACCAGAACGCCGACGGCCGCTTCCAGCCGCCGACGCGCAGCTCCGAGCAGCAGCGCACCGCGCAGGCCACCGCGGTGAACGGCTTCGTCAAGCAGGTGCTGGCCGTGGACCCCGACGCCAACGTCGTGCTGGCCGGTGACTTCAACGACTACCAGTTCTCCCCGGCGGTCACGACGCTGACCGACAACGGCGCCACGCTCACCGACCTCATCAACACGTTGCCGGCGAACGAGCGCTACACCTACAACTACAACGGCGTCTCGCAGGTGCTGGACCACATCTTCACCTCGCCGGCGCTCACGGCGCCGGGCGCGGTGGAGTACGACGTCATCCACGTCAACTCGGAGTTCGCCAACCAGGCGTCCGACCACGACCCGCAGGTGGCCCGGATCCGCCCGGTGCCCACCGCGCACCTCGGCGACGGTGCGGTCCATCTGTCGCCGCCGCGGGTCAAGCCCGGCAAGCAGGTGCTCGTGCACCTCGACGGCTTCGCGCCCTCGACCGCACTGACGATCAAGCTGGACAAGGACACGACCCTCGGCACGGTCACGACCGACCGTGACGGCTCGGCCATGGTCAAGGTCCTCGTCCCGGCCGACACCAGCCTCGGCGACCACACGGTCGTCGTCTGGGCGCCGGACCGCAGCTACGCCACGGCGGCGCTCGACGTCCACTGACGCCGGCACCGTGGCCGGAGCCCCCGCACCGCTCGCCGGTGCGGGGGCTCCGTCGTGCCGGCCCGGGTGGCCTTCCCGCGCGGTCCCACCCCGGCCGCTGTCAGCGGGCCGGGATCACCCCAAGGGCTGTATGACGCGTGTCGCCCACGTGTGCCCCACGCGGTAGCCGAGGCGCAGGTAGAGCGACCGGGCGACGGCGTTGTCCGAGTAAATCCCCAGGGTGCACACCCCGTCCGCCGCCACCCCGCCACGGGTCAGGGCCGCGGTGACCGCCGCGCCCAGGCCCTCGCCGCGCCGGTCCGGGCGGACCGCGATGCTCGCCAGGTGCGGGCTGCCCCCGTCGGTCCGCTGCATCGCCCCGCACGCCACGAGCGCACCGGAGTCGTCGCGGGCGCCGACCCACCACTCGCTGTCGGGCTCGCCGGGACGAGCACTCGCCCGGGGGTTCGCCAGCGTGAGCAGGGCCGTGAGGTCGGCGGCGTCCGCGCTGTCGTCGAGGGTCAGCAGGCTGGGCTCAGCCGACTGCGGCGGAGGTGCCGACGTGGTCCACAGCCACTCCCAGTCCCCACCCTGCCCCACCCGGAAGTGCTGGTGCAGCAACGGTTCCAGGTGGTGCGGCAGCGTCACGGCGGTGACGTCGCGGGCAGGTCCCATGGCCGGGTTCCCGGCGAGACCGGCGACGCCACCCAGCAGGGCCTCGACGCCGCGGTCCTCACCCAGCAGGACCAGCACGGTCCGGCGCGACGGCGTGCGCCGGAGATAGGCGACGGCGCCGCGCGCCGCCCAGGCACCCTCGGGGGCCGGCCCGGCGTCATACCGGACCAGCGGGTCGTGCCCGGACGCCTCGAGCAGCTCCTCCCACGAGGTGAGGCGCTCGACCGTCTCAGCCGGCACGGGCCGGTCCCTCCTCGCTGATGCCGAACCGTGCGTGCCAGCGGCGCAGGGGAGCGGGGGCCCACCAGTTGCGCCGGCCGAGCACGGTCATCGTCGCGGGCACGAGCAGCATGCGCACGAGGGTGGCGTCGATGGCCACCGCGACCGCGAGGGCCACCCCGGTCTCCTTGATGACCAGCAGCTTGCCGGCGGCGAACCCGCAGAACACGATGATGATCAGCACCGCGGCGGAGGTGATGATCCGTCCCGAGCGCTGGAGCCCCAGCACGACCGCCTCGTCGCTGCTGTGGCCCTGCCGCACCAGCTCGGTGATCCGGGCGAGCAGGAACACCTCGTAGTCCATCGACAGGCCGAAGCCGAACGCCAGCACCAGCAACGGGATCGTGGACTCGATGCCGCCGGTGGAGTCGAACCCGACCAGGCCGTGCAGGTGGCCCTCCTGGAACACCCACACCGTGATGCCGAGGCTGGCGCCGAGGGACAGGACGTTGAGCACCAGCGCCTTCAACGGCACGACCACCGACCCGGTCATGAGGAACAGCAGCACGAAGGTGGCCACGATGATGAGACCGAGGGCCAGGGGTGCCCGCGCGCGCATCGACGCAGTGAAGTCCTCGAGCTGGGCGGCCTGCCCGGTGACCCAGGTGCGGAAGGCGGGCCGGTCCGCCCGGAGCGAGGTGACCACGGCCCGGGTCTGGTCTCCCAGCGGACCGTCGCTCGTGCGCAGGTCGACCGACACCAGCCCCGGGCCGACCTGGCTGGGGGAATCCACCGAGCGCACCCCCGGGAGGTGGACGGCCGTGTCCTGCGCCCACCGGTTGACGTCGGTCAGCGGGGCCCTGGCCACCACGGTCACGTCGGGCGCGCTGGTCGCGGGGTAGTCCCGGCCGAGGGCCTCGAAGAACACCCGCTGGTCGGTGCCCCGGGGCAGCAGCTCGGCACCGGAGGAGGTCAGCTTCAGGCCGACCGCGGGAGCCGCGGCCACCAGAAGCGCGGCCACCACCACGACGATGACGACCACGGGGCGCCGCTGTACCCGCAGCGCCAGCGCGCTGAACACACCCGTGTCCGAGGCCTGCTCGGTGCCGCGCCGCAGCAGCCGCCGGCCCGCGAGGGCGCACAGCGTCGGCACCAGCGTCAGGGCGACCAGCAGTGCGACCACGACGACGGAGACGCCGGCGGCGCCGATCGCCTTCATCAGCTGGGCGGAGAAGACCAGCAGGCTGCTCAGGGAGATCGCGACCGTGAGCCCGGAGAACATCACGGTGCGCCCGGCGCTTGCCAGCGTCCGCGATGTCGCGAGCACGACCTGCTCGCGGGTGATGTCGGCCGCCGGACCGCCCGCGGCGATGGCGCGCAGCTCCTCGCGGAACCGGCTGACCACCAGCAGGCCGTAGTCGATGCTCAGGCCCAGCCCCAGCACCGTGACGACGTTGACGACCGAGGCGTCGAGGTCGATCAGGTAGGAAAAGCCGAGCAGGCTGGCCAGGGCACCCGCGATCGAGGCGATGGCCCCGACGACCGGCATCCCGGCGGCGATGAACCCGCCGAAGACCAGCACCATGACCAGGAGGCTGACCGGCAGGGCGATGCCCTCCCCGGTGCGCAGGTCGATCTCGACCTGGCCGGTGATCTGGCTGACCAGCTGGGAGGTGCCGCCGACGCGGCCGTGGGCCCCGGGCAGGTCTCGCACCATCGCCCGCAGCTCGCGGGTGACCGCGGCCTCGGTGTCGCGTTGCGCTGCCTTGCCGAGTCCGGGCTTGAGGTCCACCACGGTGAGGAAGCCACGGCGGGACGGATCCCCTTGCGCGACAAGCGATCTGGCGGCGGCCGACGTCGGCCCTCCGGGGACGAGGAAGGGGTTGGCCACCTGTGCGACACCGCTGACACGGCGCAGCGCCGCCGAGTGCTGCTGCACGGTGCGCGCCACGGTCGGCGAGGCCAGGTCGACGCCGGTGACCTGCAGGAGGGTGGCCGGGCCCTTCGTCGCTCCCCGGGACAGGAGGTCCTGGCCGGTGCGCGCCTCGCCGGGCACGGTCGGGGCGCCCGAGGTCAGCCGATGGAAGAGCGACTCACCGCCCAGGGCGCCGGCAGCGGCCGCGAAGCACAGTGCCACGGCCACCAGCCACAGGCCGAGGACGCGCCACGGGTGGTGGCCGAGGACGGTGCCCAGCCGGGCCAGGCGGGTCTGCGGGGGCGCTGCCTCGGGGGAGGGCGTGTGGGTCACACGGGATAGCCTGCCAGCCGTGAGCACGGCCGACGACGACCTCTTCGCGACGGCGCACCGCGACTCCACGACGGCCGGTGACGCCTCCTCGGCGACCCTGCCCCCGCTGGCGGTGCGGATGCGGCCCCGGTCGCTGGAGGAGGTGCGCGGCCAGGGCGACGTGCTTCGCGCCGGCAGCCCGCTGCGGCGCCTCATCGACGGGTATGCCGGGCCGGCCGGCCCCCTGTCGGCCATCCTCTGGGGGCCGCCGGGGACCGGCAAGACGACCCTCGCGCACCTGGTGGCGACGGCCGCGGGCCGTCGCTTCGTCGAGCTCTCGGCCGTCACCGCCGGGGTCAAGGACGTGCGCGCGGTCATGGACTCGGCCGCCCGCGAGCGGGACCTCTACGACCGCCAGACGGTCCTGTTCCTGGACGAGATCCACCGCTTCACCAAGGCCCAGCAGGACGCGCTGCTGCCCGGCGTGGAGAACCGCCTGGTCATCCTTGTCGCCGCCACGACGGAGAACCCCTCGTTCAGCGTGATCGCGCCGCTGCTGTCGCGCTCGATGCTGGTCACCCTCGGCCCGCTGTCCGACGAGGAGCTGGACGAGGTCCTCACGAGCGCGCTGGAGGACGAGCGGGGACTCGGGGGAGCGTTCACCCTCAGCACCGAGGCGCGCCAGCACCTCATTCGCATCGCCGGCGGTGACGCGCGGCGGTCGCTCACGGCCCTGGAGGCCGCGGCCGGGGTGACCCTGGACGCGCAGCCGGCCGGCCGGCATACCGACGGGCCGGTGGAGATCACACTGGCGCAGGTCGAGCAGGCGGTGGCCCACGCTGCCGTGCGCTACGACCGCACGGGAGACCAGCACTACGACGTGGCCAGCGCGCTCATCAAGTCCATGCGCGGCAGCGACGTCGACGCGGCGCTGCACTACCTCGCGCGGATGCTCGAGGCGGGGGAGGACCCGCGGTTCATCGCCCGGCGCATCGTCATCGCCGCCAGCGAGGACGTGGGGATGGCCGACCCGACGGCGCTGCAGACAGCCGTCGCGGCGATGCACGCGGTGGCCCAGATCGGCATGCCCGAGGCGCGGATCATCCTGGCGCAGGCGGTCGTGCACAACGCCCTGGCCCCGAAGTCCAACGCGGCCTACGCCGGCATCAACGCCGCGATCGCCGACGTCAGGGCGGGTCGGGGCGGCCCGGTTCCGGTGCACCTGCGGGGGAGCGGCTACGCCGGCGCGGCCCGGCTCGGGCACGGCGAGGGCTACGCCTACCCGCACGACGACCCGGCGGGAGTCGTGCGCCAGCAGTACCTCCCGGACGAGCTCGCTGCCGACGCCGACTACTACCACCCGACCGAGCGGGGCTGGGAGCAGACGCTGTCCGCGCGCTGGGCCCAGCTGCGCAAGCACATCCGCGGCGGATGAGGTCGCACCGACACGCTCGGTAACGATTTGCCATACAAGGCATCAACCTTTCTGGAACGACCCCTGACCGTGTGGCATGTTTACGCCGACTCGTGAGAGCGCGGTCACATCTGTGGGGGAACCCAGAACCAGCTGTGCGCTGCACGACGTCTTCTTGGCTTCTTTTTCGTGGACGGAGTGCGCATGTCGCTGGGCGTCAACCCGCAGGACCAGGTCTCTCCCGAGGCACTGGTCGATGCGGTTCCCGTGGCCCCCTCGCGGGACCACGGCCGGTCCCCCTCCCGCATCGCCTTCGACCGGCTGCGCAAGGACCGCATGGCCATCGTCTGCGCCGGCATCGTGCTGTTCTTCCTCCTCGTCGCGGTCTTCGCCGGCCTGCTCTGCGCGATCGAGGGCCAGAACTACTCCGACTTCAACACCGACCTGGTGGACGAGTTCGGCTTCCCGACCATCGGCCCCAACGCCGCCCACTGGTTCGGCGTCGAGCCCAAGACCGGCCGGGACCTGTTCGCCCAGTGGGTCTACGGCGCCCGCCCCAGCCTGATCATCGCCTTCGTCGCCTCGGTGACGTCCTCGGTGGTCGGCGTCGTGCTGGGCCTGACCGCCGGCTTCATGAGCGGCTGGGTCGACCGGGTCATCAGCTGGGTCATCGACTTCGTGCTCAGCCTTCCGTACCTGCTCGTCGCCATCGCGGCGGTGCCGATCGTCGTGAGCATCTCCGGAGGCGTGAACGAGCTGTCGCCGCAGGACAACGCCGACATCCGCTTCTACGTGCTGATCGGCGTCCTGGTCTTCTTCGGCTGGGCCAGCCTCGCGCGACTGATCCGCGGTGAGGTCATCTCGCTGCGCGAGCGCGAGTTCATCGCCGCGGCCAAGGTCATCGGTGTCCCGACCCGGCGGGTGCTCTTCAAGGAGCTGCTGCCCAACCTGGTCGCGCCGATCGTCATCCAGCTCTCGCTGGCCCTGCCGGCCTACATCGTGGCCGAGGCCGGCCTCACCTTCCTCGGCGTCGGGCTGATCGAGCCCACGCCCTCATGGGGCCAGATGATCGCCAAGGCCACCACGTATTACCAGGCAGACCCGCTGTACCTGTGGCTGCCTGTCGTCGGAGTGTCCGCCCTCACCCTCGCCCTCAGCTGGCTCGGTGACAGCGTGCGTGACGCCTTCGACCCCAAGACGCGCCGCTGACGCAGCGTGGCCCATCGAGGCAAGACAAGGAGAATCGCAGTGATTCGATTGAAGGGTACGGCGCTCATCGCCGCCGTGGCTGTGATCGGACTGGCCGCGTGCGGCACGCCGTCCAGCAACAACCAGGCGGGTGGCGACAGCACCGCGGGGGGTAACTCGGGTCCGCAGCAGAAGGCGACCGACGAGTCCGCCAAGGGTCCGGCGAAGGACATCGCAGGGGCGAAGAAGGGCGGGACCATGACGGTCTACGCCGAGTCCACCCCCTCGACGTTCGACCCGACCAACATCTACTACACCGACGGCAACCAGATCGCGAAGCTCGCGTTCCGGACGCTGACCCAGTTCGACATCCGTAACGGCAAGCCCGTGCTGGTGCCGGACCTTGCCGAGGACCTGGGCAAGGTCTCCGCGGACAAGCTGACCTGGACCTTCAAGCTCAAGAAGGGCATCAAGTACCAGGACGGCACCCCGGTCAAGGCCGAAGACTTCGCCTACGCGATCAAGCGCTCCTTCGCGCACGACGTGTTCGACGCCGGCCCGACCTACCAGCTGTCCTACTTCAAGGACGCCGACACCTACAAGGGCCCCTACTCCGGCGGTGACACCTACTCCGGTGTCGAGACCCCGGACGACAGCACTCTGGTCATCCACCTCAAGACGCCGTTCCCGGACATGCCCTACTACGGCACGTTCCCGATGTTCACGCCGATTCCCAAGGCCAAGGACACCAAGCAGAACTACGAGCAGCACCCGATGACCACTGGCCCCTACATGTGGGACAGCTACAACCCGGGCGCCGAGCTCAAGCTCGTCAAGAACCCCAACTGGGACCCCAACACCGACCCGGTGCGCCACCAGTACGTCGACGCATGGGACTTCAAGTGGGGTGGCGACGCCATCAAGGCCCAGCAGCAGGTGCTGGCCAGCCAGGGCCCGGACGCCTCCTCGATCGAGTACGACAACGTCGACTCCTCGGTCGTCCCGCAGCTCACCGGTGACAAGAAGGCCCAGCTGCTCCAGGGCGACAGCCCCTGCACCATCGTCGAGCAGATGGACACCCGCAAGATCCCGCTCGAGGTCCGCAAGGCCATCGCCATGGCCTACAACTGGGACGAGCTCAACAAGGTCAGCGGCAACAACAGCCTGACCAGCGCCCCGGCCTCCTCGATCCTGCCCCCGGCGGTCCCCGGCTACACCAAGTTCACCGTCCCGGGCCTGAACGGCATGGGCAAGGGCGACCCGGCCGCGGCCAAGGCTGCCCTGGAGAAGGCCGGCAAGCTGGGCTTCGAGCTGAAGTGGTACTACTCGAACGACAACCAGACCGCGTCGCAGGTCACCGCGGTCCGCACCAAGTTCCTCGAGGCCGCCGGCTTCAAGGTCAAGGCCATCGGTGTCCCGAAGGCGCAGATCCGCAAGTACACCGGCAACTACGACAGCCCGGTCAACATGCTGTTCTCGCCCCGCGGCTGGTGCTCCGACTGGCCGAGCGGCTCCTCCTGGTTCCCGGTGCTGTTCAAGTCCCAGTCCGTCAAGGACGGCAACTCCATCGGTGAGCTGATGGACCCGGCCCTGGACAAGAAGATCGACGACATCTCGGCCCTCCCGCTCGACCAGCAGGCTGCCAAGTGGGGCTCGCTGGACAAGGAGATCCTCGAGACGTACGTCCCGGCCCTGCCGTTCTACTACGACAAGATGGCCATCGTCATCGGCAACAAGGTGGGCGGCGCCGTGGGCGACCCGACCCAGGGTCTGCCGGTCTTCACCCAGATGTTCGTCAAGAGCTGACCTGACCCCAGCTCAGTGGTGGCCGGTGGCCGGGCGCGAGCCCGGCCACCGGTCACCGAGCGGCCCACCACTGCGGGAGAGCCCCACCTGTGTTCACCTACCTGTCCAGGCGCATCATCAGCGCGATCTCGGTCATCATCGCCACCGTCATCGCCTCGTTCGCGCTGTTCTTCATCGCGCCCAGCGACCCGGCGTCCGCCATCTGCGGCGAGACCCGGTGCTCCCAGCAGCGCTACGAGGACATCCGCAAGAGCCTCAACCTCGACCGGCCGGTCACCGAGCAGTTCACCGAGTACGCCGGGGGCATCCTCTTCGGCCGCGACTTCACCGACGGCGGCATCACCCGGCACTGCGAGGCGCCCTGCCTCGGCTACTCCTTCAAGACCGGCCAGCCGGTGCTGGAGCAGATCGGCAAGCGCCTGCCGGTCACCCTCACGGTGGTCCTCGGGGCCTCCGTCATCTTCTTCGGCTTCGGCGTGGGCCTGGGGTCCATGGCGGCCCGCCGCCGTGGCACCACGGCCGACCGCGCGCTGGTCGGTGCCACCCTGGTGATGAGCTCGATCCCGTACTACCTGGTGGCCCTGCTCGTCTTCCTGTACCTGGTCGTCCTCTACCCGGTCCTGCCTCGCCCCGGCTACTTCCCGATCGGGGACAACGGCCCGCTCAAGTGGTTCATGGGCTTCCTCGCACCGTGGCTGGTGCTGGGCATCTACAACTCCACCTCCTACGCCCGCTACTCGCGCGGTTCCATGGTGGAGTCGCTGTCCGAGGACTACGTCCGGACCGCCCGCAGCAAGGGCATCAGCGAGCGTCGCGTGACCTACCTGCACGGCCTGCGGGCCGCCATCACGCCGGTCGTGACGATCTACGGCCTGGACATCGCCTACCTCATCGTCAGCTCGATCTTCACCGAGCGGATCTTCGACCTTCCCGGCATCGGGAACCTCGTGCTCCAGAGCTTCAACAACTCCGACCTGCCGATGATCATGGGCACCGTGATCGTCGGGTCGGTGGTCCTGGTGGTCATGAACCTCCTGGTCGACATCGTCTACTCCTTCCTCGACCCCCGCGTGAGGTTGTCATGAGCCAGCCCTCGGTCAGCCTCGACGCTGCCAACACCGCCGGCCGTCCGCAGACGGTCACCCGCACCCGACGGGTCACCAACCCCTCCGGCCAGGAGCCGTTCCTCGTCGTCGACGACCTGCGCGTGGAGTTCCCCACGGCCGACGGCCCGGTCAAGGCCGTCCAGGGCCTGAGCTACCAGCTGCCGCTGGGCCGCACCCTCGCCATCGTCGGCGAGTCCGGCTCGGGCAAGTCGGTCTCGAGCATGGCCGTGATGGGGCTGCACGACATGCGCCGAACCAAGATGAGCGGCTCGATCAAGCTCGGTGGCGAGGAGATCGTCGGCCTGTCCGGCCAGGGCATGCGCAAGGTCCGCGGCGGCGTCGCCTCGATGATCTTCCAGGACCCGCAGTCCTCGCTGCACCCGTACTTCAAGATCGGGTGGCAGATCGCCGAGGCCTACCGGGCCCACCACGGCGTCTCCAAGAAGGTCGCCCGGGCCCGCGCCCTGGAGATGCTCGACCGCGTCGGCATCCCCAACCCGCAGCGCCGGATCGACCAGTTCCCCTACGAGTTCTCCGGGGGCATGCGCCAGCGCGCCATGATCGCCATGGCCCTGGTCAACGACCCCAAGCTGCTCATCGCCGACGAGCCGACGACGGCCCTGGACGTCACCGTGCAGGCCCAGATCCTCGACCTGCTCAACGACCTCCAGAAGGAGTTCGGCTCGGCGATCATGCTGATCACGCACGACCTCGGGGTCGTCGCGGAGGTCGCCGACGACGTGCTGGTCATGTACGCCGGTCGCGCCGTCGAGTACGGCACCGCCCAGGAGGTGCTCGCCTCGCCGACGCACCCCTATACCTGGGGCCTGCTGGAGTCGATCCCCTCGGTCTCGACCGAGCACGAGATGCTGCGCCCCATCCGGGGCAACCCGCCGAGCCTGGTCAACCTGCCCAGCGGCTGCTCCTTCCACCCCCGCTGCCCCTACGCCGACCGCGTGACCGGCGACCTGTGCCGCACCGAGCTGCCCGAGCTGGTCCGCCGCGACCAGGTCAGCACCGACGCATCCCGCTGCCACCTTGCCGACCCCCGGGCCATCTTCACGGCCGAGGTCGAGCCGGGCCTGGCCTGAGAAGGAGTACCTCCGTGAGCAGCACCCCCGCGTCCGGCACGCCCCTGCTGAGCGTCCGCGACCTGAAGATGCACTTCCCGATCAAGAGCGCGGACGGCCTCCTGGCCAAGCGTCAGGTCGTGCAGGCCGTCGACGGCGTCTCCTTCGACCTGGACAAGGGCCAGACCCTGGGCCTGGTCGGTGAGTCCGGTTGCGGCAAGTCGACCCTGGGTCGGGCGATCACCCGGTTGTACCAGCCCACCAGCGGGCAGATCCTCTTCGAGGGCACCGACCTGGCGCCCCTGCCGGAGAAGAAGATGCGGCCGTTCCGGCGCGAGCTGCAGATGGTCTTCCAGGACCCCTACAGCTCGCTGAACCCGCGCCAGACGGTCGGCTCCATCATCAGCACCCCGCTGCAGGTCCACGGCCTGGCCAAGGGCAAGGAGATCCAGCGGGTGCAGGAGCTTCTCGAGCGGGTGGGCCTGAACCCCGAGCACCACAACCGCTACCCGAACGAGTTCTCCGGCGGTCAGCGCCAGCGCATCGGCATCGCCCGGGCCCTGGCCGTCGAGCCGCAGGTGATCGTCGCCGACGAGCCGGTCTCGGCACTCGACGTCTCGATCCAGGCGCAGGTCATGAACCTCATGGAGGAGCTGCGCCGCGACCTCGGGATCGCGTTCGTGTTCATCGCCCACGACCTCGGCGTCGTGCGCCACTTCTGCGACCGCGTGGCCGTGATGTACCTCGGCAAGATGGTCGAGGTCGGCGACCGCGAGCAGGTCTACTGCGCGCCGCAGCACCCCTACACCCAGGCGCTGCTGTCGGCCGTGCCCGACCTCGGTGCCGTGCGGGGCGTCCCGCCGCGGGAGCGGATCCGGCTCGCCGGCGACGTGCCGAGCCCGATCAACCCCCCGAGCGGCTGCCGCTTCCGCACCCGGTGCTGGAAGGCCCAGGACATCTGCGCGACGCAGGAGCCGACGCTGGAGGGCAAGGACTCCGCCGGGGCGGGTCACGCGATCGCCTGCCACTTCCCGGAGGTCAAGGAGAGCCTCGTCTCGGAGGCCTCGGCCTGACCCCGGGAGCGGGGGGTAGGGTTCCGGCAGACAACGCGGCACGCGCCGGCGGTGACGTGCGTTCGCGACCCCGATCACAGCGTGAGGTGAGAGTGTGAGCGTGTCCCTCGGCGACGTCGCCGGACTGATCGCGGCCCTGGCGTTCGCCTATGTGGTGATCCGTCTCGGTGGCGTCATCGGCAAGGCCGGCAAGGTGCTCGACGAGGCCAGGCTCGGGGTGCGCGGGGTCTCCGAGCAGACCGTTCCGCTGCTCTCCCAGGTGACCGACACGGTGGCCTCGACCAACGAGCAGATCATCCGGGTCGACACCATCACGGCCAACGTCGCCGCGATGTCGACCAACGTCAACGCCCTCACCTCGCTGTTCGCGGCGACCCTCGGCTCGCCGGTGGTCAAGGTGGCGGCGTTCAGCTACGGCGTGCGCTCCGCGATGAAGGGCAGCGCCGAGGGCAAGGCGGCCGGTCGGCGCCGCCGGAAGGGCTGATGGGCATGCGACGCGTCTTCTGGCTGGCCCTTGGGGCGACGGTGGGTGTCCTGGCGGTCCGGAAGGTGTCCAAGGCGGCGCAGGCCTACACCCCTGCCGGGGTCGCCAGTGGCCTGGCGGGGATCGGCGAGGGCCTCAAGGAGATGGCCGAGGCCGTCCGTGAGGGGATGGCCGAGCGCGAGGAGGAGCTGCGCTTCGCCCTCGGCATCGACACGGCCACCCTCCCCGACGGCCGGGCCATGGACGCGGACGCGGCCCGCCGGCTCCTCGACGACCCCACAGGACCCCGAGCCCGGTAGGGCAGCCGCCCTCGCCCGCACACGGCATACCCTGCGAGGATGGGCGACTGCCCGGCACATCGGCCCTTGACCCGGCTGCGGCATGCCTGTCGGGCCGCGACCACGGTGACTACACGGTGACGACCACCCCGACGAACGCAGTGAGGACTTGAGCATGGAAACCGCCGAGATCAGGCGACGCTGGCTGAGCTTCTTCGAGAAGGCCGGCCACGCCGTGGTGCCCAGCGCCCCGCTGCTCTACGACGACCCGAACCTGCTGTTCGTCAACGCCGGCATGGTGCCCTTCAAGCCCTACTTCCTGGGGCAGGAGAGTGCCCCGTGGAAGCGCGCCACGAGCGTGCAGAAGTGCGTGCGCACCCTCGACATCGACGAGGTCGGCAAGACCAGCCGCCACGGCACGTTCTTCCAGATGAACGGCAACTTCTCCTTCGGCGACTACTTCAAGAAGGACGCCATCACCTTCGCGTGGGAGCTGCTCACCACGAGCCAGGCCGACGGCGGCTACGGCCTGCACCCCGACCGGCTGTGGGCGACGGTCTACCACGACGACGACGAGGCCGCCCAGCTGTGGCTGGAGCACACCGACATCCCCGCCGAGCGCATCGTGCGCCGCGGGATGAAGGACAACTACTGGTCCATGGGCGTGCCCGGCCCGTGCGGCCCGTGCAGCGAGATCTTCGTCGACCGCGGCCCGGAGTACGGCCGTGAGGGTGGCCCGGCGGTCGACGAGGACCGCTACATGGAGATCTGGAACCTCGTCTTCATGCAGAACGTGCGTGGCGAGGGTGGCGGCAAGGACGACTTCCCGATCGTCGGGGAGCTGCCGGCCAAGAGCATCGACACCGGCATGGGCCTGGAGCGCATCGCCTCGGTCCTGCAGGGCGTGGACAACCTCTACGAGATCGACGAGGTGTACCCGGTCCTCGCCCGCGCGGCGGAGATGGCCGGCAAGAAGTACGGCGCCCAGTCCCAGCACGACGCCGCCCACTCCCACCCCGACGACGTCCGGCTGCGCGTCGTGGCCGACCACGTGCGCAGCGCGCTGATGCTCATCGGCGACGGCGTCACCCCCGGCAACGAGGGCCGCGGCTACGTGCTGCGCCGGATGCTGCGCCGGGCCGTGCGCTCCATGCGCCTGCTCGGCGTCGACGAGCCGTCGCTGCCGCAGCTGCTCCCGGTGAGCATGGACCGGATGAAGCAGTCCTACCCCGAGCTCGAGCGGGACTTCGCCCGGATCAGCCAGGTCGCCTACGCCGAGGAGGAGGCGTTCCGCCGCACCCTCGTGGCCGGCACGACGATCCTCGACACCGCGGTCAGCAAGGCCAAGTCGGCCGGCTCGACCACGCTGGCGGGGGAGCAGGCCTTCGCCCTGCACGACACCTACGGCTTCCCCATCGACCTGACCCTGGAGATGGCCGCCGAGCACGGCCTCGAGGTCGACGAGGCGGGCTTCCGCCGGCTCATGACCGAGCAGCGGGACCGGGCCAAGGCTGACGCGAAGGCGAAGAAGAGCGCGCACGGCGACACCACGGCATACCGCGAGGTGGCCGACCTGCTCGGCCGCGAGGTGGAGTTCACCGGCTACGACGAGACGGTGTCCGAGGCCCGCGTCGCGGGCGTCCTGCTCGCCGGTGCCAGCGTCGGCTCGGCGCGCGCCGGCCAGGACATCGAGCTGGTCCTGGACCGCACGCCGTTCTACGCCGAGGGAGGCGGCCAGCTCGCCGACGGCGGCCGGGTCGAGCTCGCGAACGGCGCGGTCATCGAGGTCCGCGACGTGCAGAAGCCGATCGGTGGCCTCATCGTCCACCGCGCCACCGTCGTCTCCGGCGAGGTGGTCCCCGGCGAGCAGGCACACGCCCTGGTCGACATCGACCGGCGCCGGGCCATCTCCCGCGCGCACACCGCGACGCACATGGTGCACAAGGCGATCCGCGAGGCCCTTGGCGACACCGCCACCCAGGCCGGCTCGGAGAACGCCCCCGGCCGCTTCCGCTTCGACTTCAACGCCCAGTCCGCCGTCCCGGCCTCGGTCCTCACCGACGTCGAGGCCCGGGTCAACGCCCTGCTCGCCGAGGACCTGCCGGTCCACGCCGAGATCATGACCCAGCAGCAGGCGGTCGACTCCGGCGCGATGGCGCTGTTCGGGGAGAAGTACGGCGACCAGGTCCGGGTCATCTCCGTCGGCGAGTGGGCCCGCGAGCTGTGCGGTGGCACCCACGCCCAGCGCTCCGGCCAGCTCGGCCTGGTCAAGCTGCTCGGGGAGGCGTCCATCGGCTCGGGCGTGCGCCGCGTCGAGGCGCTCGTGGGCACCGACGCCTACGACTTCCTCGCCCGCGAGCACGCCGTCGTCGGCCAGCTCACCGAGGCGCTGAAGGTGCGCTCGGAGGAGCTGCCGGAGCGGATCAACAGCATCCTGACCCGGCTCAAGGACGCCGAGCGCGAGATCAGCACGATGCGCCAGCAGCAGGTGCTGGCCGCCGCCCAGGGTCTGGCTGCCGGCGCCCGCGACGTCTACGGCGTGTCCTTCGTCGGCCACGACGCCGGTGCCGGGGTCGGCGCGGACGACCTGCGCAGCCTCGCACTCGACCTGCGCAGCCGCCTCGGCAACGACCGCCCGGCCGTGGTGGCCGTGGCCGGAGTCGCCAAGGACCGCCCGGTGGTCATCGTCGCCACCAACGAGCCAGCCCGCCAGTGGGGCGTCAAGGCCGGTGACCTCGTCAAGGTCGCGGCCAGCACGCTCGGCGGCGGCGGCGGGGGCAAGGACGACGTCGCCCAGGGTGGTGGCACCGACGCCAGCAAGGTGGCTGACGCGCTCGCGCGCGTCGAGCACACCGTCGGCGAGCGTGTCACGGCCGGTCGGTAGCACGTGCGCGAGGGCATCCGCCTCGGCGTCGACGTGGGCAGCGTGCGCGTCGGACTGGCCGCCAGTGACCCCTCGGGGTTGCTGGCCTCGCCGGTGCGCACCGTGCAGCGTGACGTCGAGGGCGGTGCCGACCACGGCGAGGTCGCCGCGGAGGTGACCTCGCGGCAGGCGCTGGAGGTCGTCGTCGGGCTGCCACGGTCCCTGTCCGGCGACGAGGGGCCCGCGGCGGCCACGGCCCGCGCCTGGGCCCGCGAGCTCGCCGAGCAGGTGGCGCCCGTTCCGGTCCGGCTCGTCGACGAGCGGCTGACCACGGTGGACGCGCACCGGCAGCTGCGCGACAGTGGTGTCGCCGGTCGGCGACAGCGTGCCGTGGTGGACCAGGCGGCTGCCGTGCTGATCCTGCAGGCGGCGCTCGATGCCGAGCGCGCCTCCGGCCGGCCACCGGGGGAGCTGGTGACACGACGCAAACCTCGGGCCAAGGCAAAGGGTCGGACGCGATGAAGGAAGACCACCTGGTCGAAACGATCTTCGGCGACTCCGCCGAGGAGATCCCGGCCAGCCGGACACACGAGCCGGCGCCCCCGCTGCCGACCCGGGCCCAGAACCGCCAGCAGATAGCCCGCCGGCAGCGCGAGGAGCGCCGCCGGAACCGTCGACGCCGCAGCCGCCGCTTCCTCGTGCTGACCCTGTCCGCGCTGCTGGTCGGCGGCGGGGCGCTCGCGGCGACCCAGTACCTCAAGCCCATGGTGGCCGGCCTGACCGCCAGTGACGACTGGACCGGGACGGGCACCGGGTCGGTGACCATCGAGGTCCACGAGGGCGACTCGGGCCGCAACATCGGTGCCACGCTCCAGCAGGCGGGGGTGGTCAAGACCGCGTCGGCCTTCGCCGACCTCGCCGAGAGCTCCCCGCAGGCCGCGTCGATCCAGCCGGGCAGCTACGCGCTGCGGCTGCACATGAGTGCCCAGGCGGCGCTGGACCTGCTCCTCGACGCCAAGAACCGCACGGTGCCCCATGTGACGTTGCGCGAGGGGCTCTGGAAGTCGGAGGTCTTCGCCGCCCTGAGCAAGGCGACCGGGGTGCCGGTGGCCGACTACGTGGCGGCCGCCAAGGACCCCGAGCTGCTGGGCCTGCCGGCGGCGGCCAAGGGCAACGTCGAGGGCTACCTCTTCCCGGCCACCTACGAGTTCGCGGCCAAGGCCACCGCCACCGAGCAGCTGCGGACCATGGTCACCAAGTCGGTCGCCGAGCTGCAGAGCCTGGGCGTCCAGCCGGCCCAGATGGAGCGCACCGTCATCATCGCCAGCATCGTCGAGGCCGAGGGCATGCGCGACGCCGACCGGCCCAAGATCGCGCGGGTCATCGAGAACCGCCTGGCGAGGAAGATGAAGCTGCAGATGGACTCGACCGTGAGCTACGGCGTGCAGCACCGGGCGATCACGACGACCAACGCCGAGCGTGCCGCGAACAACCCGTACAACACCTACCGGGTGCCGGGGCTGCCGGCCGGCCCGATCAGCAACCCCGGCGCCGCGGCGATCCAGGCGGCGGCCCACCCCACCCCGGGACCGTGGCTGTACTTCGTCGCCGTCAACCCCCAGACCGGGGAGACCCGGTTCGCCACCGATGCGGCCAGCCACCAGGCCAACGTCAAGCTGTTCCAGAAGTGGTGCAGCGCCAACCCGGGCAAGTGCTGAGCCGCGCCGGGCACCTCGCGGCCGTGCTGGGCTCGCCGGTGGGTCACTCCCTGTCCCCGGTCCTGCACGACGCGGCCTACCGAGCCCTCCGCCTCGACTCGTGGCGCTACTGCGCCCACGAGGTCAGGGAGCCGCTCCTGGCGGACTTCATCGGTGGGCTCGGCCCGGAGTGGGCCGGCCTGTCGCTGACCATGCCCCTGAAGGAGGTCGGCCTCACGGTCGCCGACGAGGTCTCCCCGCTGGCCCGGGAGGTGGGCGCCACCAACACCCTCGTGCGGCTGCCGGAGGGCGGCTGGGCGGCCCACAACACCGACGTGCACGGCGTGGAGGAGGCCCTGCGCTCGACCGGCCTCACCTCCGTGCCCGAGGCGCTGGTGCTCGGCTCGGGCGCCACGGCGCGCTCGGTCCTGGCGGCACTGGGCCGGCTCGGCGCAGAACGGGTGACCCTCGCCGTCCGCGGCGAGGCCCGGGAGGCCACCCTCGAGCATGCCGGGCGCCTCGGCATCACGACCCGGGTCCGCTCGCTCGAGGACGCCGCCGCGCTGGCCGCGGAGGTCCCGCTCGTGGTGAGCACCCTGCCCGCCGGCGCCGCCGACCTGGTGGCCGCGGCGGTGGCCGGGATGGAGGAGCCGTCCGGGACGCCTGCGGCGGGCCGCCCGATCCTGTTTGATGTCGTCTACGCGGGATGGCCCACGCCGCTCGCGCAGGCGTTCACGGACAGGGGGTCGGTCGTGGTGTCGGGCTTCGAGATGCTGCTGCACCAGGCGGCGGCGCAGGTCGAGCTGATGACCGGTCTGGAGCCTCCGGTGGAGGCCATGCGCGCCGCGGGTCTCGCGGCCCTCGCCCGGCGGTGAGCGCCGGCACGGCCCCGTGGTGGCTGGTCGCCGTCGTGGCCGTCCTGGGCCTGGCCGTCGGCGAGGTCGCCGCGCGGCGGCTCGCCACCGGGGGCTACCGCCGCGACGACGAGCGGCACCTGCCGCTGCCGCCCCACCGCGCGTGGGTGGCCCTCCTGTATGCCGTGGTGTGGGCAAGCCTGGCGTGGCGCCTCGGTGCCGCGGGGCACCTGGCCGTGCTGCCGGCATACCTGTACCTGGGGGCGTTCGGGGTCGTGCTGGCCGCGATCGACGCCGACGTGCACCGCCTCCCCGACGCGCTGGTCCTGCCCGCCTACCCGGTCGCGCTGGTGCTGCTGGCCACCGCCTCGCTCGGCACGGGGGACTGGTGGGCCCTGGCCCGGGCGGCGATGGCCGGGTCCGGGCTGTGGCTGCTCTACCTCGTGCTGGCCCTGGTCTCGCCCGGCGGGCTCGGCTTCGGCGACGTCAAGCTGGCCGGCGTGCTCGGGCTCTTCCTCGGCTGGCTGGGGTGGGGGCCGGTCATCGAGGCGACGTTCCTGGCGTTCGTCATCGGGGGCCTGGTCGGCGTGGTGCTGCTGGTGGCCCGGCGGGTCTCGCGCACGTCCCACATCGCCTTCGGGCCGGCCATGCTGGTCGGCGCGTGGCTGGCGATCTGCGTCCCGGTCCAGCTCCTGACCGGCTCGCCGACCGGCTGACCCCGCGTGGGAGGATCACCGGCATGTTGCGTTGGTTGACCGCCGGTGAGTCCCACGGCCCCGCCCTCGTCGCGCTCCTGGAGGGGCTGCCGGCCGGGGTGGAGGTGACCAGTGGTGACGTCGCCGCCGCGCTGGCCCGTCGGCGCCTGGGCTACGGCCGTGGCGCGCGCATGAAGTTCGAGCAGGACGAGGTCGAGTTCCTCGGCGGCCTGCGCCACGGCGTCAGCCTCGGCTCCCCGGTGGCCATCCGCATCGGCAACACCGAGTGGCCGAAGTGGCAGACCGTGATGAGCCCCGACCCGGTCGACGAGGAGGCCTTCGCCGCCGCCGACGACGTCGGCGCGCCGCAGGAGGTCGGGCGCAACAAGCCGCTGACCCGCCCGCGCCCGGGTCACGCCGACCTCGTCGGCATGCAGAAGTACGGCTTCGAGGACGCCCGCCCGGTGCTCGAGCGCGCCTCGGCCCGCGAGACCGCCGCCCGCGTCGCCCTTGGCGCGGTGGCGGCCCGGTTCCTGCAGCAGGCCTACGGCATCCGCCTCGTCGCGCACACCGTCGCCATCGGTGCCGCGTCGGTGGCCGAGGACGCCCCGCTGCCCGGGCCCGAGGACGTGGCGGCGCTGGACGCCAGCCCGGTGCGCAGCCTCGACCTCGCGGGCACCACGGCGATGGTCGCCGAGATCGAGGCGGCCAAGAAGGACGGTGACACCCTCGGCGGCGTCGTCGAGGTCCTGGCCTACGGCCTGCCGCCGGGCCTGGGCTCCCACGTCCACTGGGACCGCCGGCTCGACGCCCAGCTCGCCGCGGCGCTCATGGGCATCCAGGCGATCAAGGGTGTCGAGGTCGGCGACGGCTTCCGCACCGCCGCCCGGCGCGGCTCGGCCGCCCACGACGAGATGGAGCGCGACAGCTCCGGCACGATCCGGCGGCGCACCGGCCGCGCCGGCGGCACCGAGGGCGGCATGTCCACCGGCCAGGTGCTGCGGGTCCGCGCCGCGATGAAGCCGATCAGCACGGTGCCGCGTGCCCTCGACACGGTCGATGTCGCCAGTGGCGACCCCGCGACCGCCATCCACCAGCGCTCCGACGTGTGCGCGGTGCCGGCAGCCGGGGTGGTGGCCGAGGCGATGGTCGCGCTGTGCCTGGCGCAGGCGTGCGTGGAGAAGTTCGGAGGCGACAGCGTCGCCGAGACGGCCCGCAACCACACGGCATACCTCGCCTCCATCCCCGAGGGGATGCGCACGTGGTGACAGCCGGTATGCCGTCCGCCCCCGCCGGCGGGTCTGCTGCGGGCACGTCCGCCTCGGGCGGGTCCACGGCGCGGCCGGTCGCGGTGCTCATCGGGCCTCCGGGGTCGGGCAAGACCGTCGTCGGCCGCGCGCTCGCCGGCCTGCTCGGCGTCGCGCTGCGCGACACCGACGAGGCGGTGGAGCAGGCGCAGGGGCGCAGCATCTCCGACATCTTCATCGAGGACGGCGAGCCCCGCTTCCGCGAGCTCGAGCGCGCGGAGGTCGAGGCGTCACTGGCCTCGCACACGGGCGTGCTGTCCTTGGGCGGGGGAGCGGTGATGGACCCGGCGACGGCGCAGGCGCTGGCCGGGCACACCGTGGTGTTCCTCGAGGTGGGCATCGCCGACGCCGCCAAGCGGGTCGGCTTCGACCGGAGCCGGCCGTTGCTGGCGATGAACCCCCGCGCCCAGTGGGTCCGGCTGATGGACGCCCGGCGCGCAACCTACGAGCGGCTGGCGACGGTGCGGGTCGACACGGCCGGGCGCACCCCCGAGGACATCGCCGCCGAGATCGCCCGGGAGCTCGGGCTCGCGGGGACCGGCGCACGAGGAGCAGGAGAGCAGCAGTGAGCGAGGCGACACGGATCAGCGTCGGCGGTGACTACGACGTGGTCATCGGCACCGGCCTGCTCGGGGAGCTCCCGACGATGCTCGGCGGCCAGGTCGAGCGGGTCCTCGTCGTGCACCCCCGGGCACTGCGCACGACAGGCGAGGCCGTGCGCGATGACCTTGCGGCACAAGGGTTCTCGGCCTACGTCGCCGAGGTGCCCGACGCCGAGGAGGCCAAGTCGGCCGAGGTTGCCGCGTTCCTGTGGGGCGTCCTCGGCCAGGCCGGGTTCACCCGCACCGACGCCGTGGTCTCGGTCGGCGGCGGGGCCGTCACCGACCTCGCCGGCTTCGTCGCGGCGACCTGGCTGCGCGGCGTGAAGGTCGTCCACGTGCCCACCACGCTGCTGGGCATGGTCGACGCCGCGGTCGGCGGCAAGACCGGCATCAACACCGCCGAGGGCAAGAACCTCGTAGGGGCGTTCCACCCGCCGGCCGGGGTGCTGTGCGACCTCGCGACGCTGGAGACGCTGCCCCGGCACGACTTCGTCTCCGGCCTGGCCGAGGTCATCAAGTGCGGGTTCATCGCCGACCCGGCGATCCTGGACCTCATCGAGGCCGACCCGGAGGCGGCGACCCGTCCCGACGGGGCCCCGGTGCGTGAGCTCGTCGAGCGCGCCGTCGCCGTCAAGGCACAGGTCGTGGCGCAGGACCTGCGGGAGGACTCGCTGCGCGAGATCCTCAACTACGGGCACACCTTCGGCCACGCCATCGAGCAGGTCGAGCGCTACTCGTGGCGGCACGGAGCCGCCGTGAGCGTGGGCATGGTCTACGTGGCCGAGCTGGCGCGGCTGGCAGGCAAGCTCGACGACGCCCTGGTGGAGCGGCACCGCAGCGTCCTGCGCAGCGTGGGCCTGCCGACGACCTACCGCGGCGACCGGTGGCCGCGCCTGCTGGAGGCCATGAAGCGCGACAAGAAGAGCCGCGGCTCGCTGCTGCGCTTCGTCGTCCTGGACGACCTGGGCCGGCCCACGCGGCTCGAGGGGCCCGACCCGGCACTGCTCCAGGCGGCGTACGCCGAGGTCAGCGAGGACGTCAAGCCCGGGGCGATCTCGCTGGGCTGAGGCAGGCGTGCGCCCGGCCGCTGCTCAGCGCTTGCCGGAGGCTGCGGGTCGGGCCGCGCACACGGGCCCGAGCACGTGCGTGGTCTGCGGCAGCACCAGCGGCTGGACCAGCGTCGTCACCGGGCCCACAGCACTCGCGGGCTCCTCGAGGTGCAGGACCAGGGTGCGGGTCTGCCCGGGCCCGATCTCCAGCTCGGAGGTGAAGACCGGGCGGCCGTTGGCGGTGTCGATCGACAGCAGCGCCTGCCGGCCGTCGAGCGTGCCGCCCGAGAAGGCCGCTCCCTTGGTCGCGTAGTAGTCCACCAGCAGCCGGTTGGTGCCCGCGGGCACGGTGCCCGGGGGCAGGTCGGCGCGGCCGGCCACATAGGTGGTGAGGCCCTTGCGCGGCGCCCGGTTGGTGAGGCGGATCGTCACCGTCGTGCGGCGCGGGTCACCCTGGCAGGACTCGGTGCGGTAGGTGACGTCCCGGGCGAGGTAGTAGTCGAGCTTGTTGCCGCCGCCGTTGTTGATGACCACCCCGGAGAACGGCCCGGTGGTGTCGGTGAGCGTGCCGCCGACCGGCCGGCGTGCCAGGACCTGCTGCTCCGCGGGGTGGGTGCTGTAGACGAGCAGGCGGCGTTGCCCCACGGCGGCGCCGAGAGCCTGCGCCATCGACGCTGCGTGGGACGGCCCGCGCTGGAGCACGTCGTCGGCCACCGCCTTGGCCACCAGCACGAGGAACTGCTTGCGCTGGACCGGGTCGTCGAAGCGCGCGTAGGCGTCGCGTTCGGTCAGCGGCACGACGTTGGCGGCGTTGAGCACCGTCCCGTCCGCGAGCCGGGTCGGTCCGGCGACGGCCAGGAGCATCGAGAGGGCAGAGGGGTCGGTGGCCAGCGCGCCGTCGAGGCGTTGCCCTGTGCGGGCCTGCCAGTAGCGCATCAAGATCGTTGCGGCGTAAGGGAAGTGCGGGCTCACCGTGCTGTTGACGAAGACCCGGTTGACCGCCGAGCCGGCGGCGTGCGTCAGGAAGGTGGGGTCGAGGCCCTTGGTGGAGATGGTCACGCCGTTGAAGTCGTTGTCCGCGCCGAAGTGCTCGAAGGAGAGCTTGCCGCGGTCGGCCTTGAGGACGGCGTAGGCACCGGGGAGGCCGCCGAGCCCTCGCGCCTCGGTGTTGTTCTCGAAGGCCAGGATGTAGCGGCGTGGTCCGTCGGCACCGAGCATCGGGGGCACCAGTGCGACCACGTCGCGGGTCGTGTCCAGCTGGCTGACCATGTCGTCGAGCTGGCCGAGCAGTCGGGTTCGCCCGGAGTCGACCGCGCCGATCCCGGTCACGGGCAACGCCTGCACCCGGGCCCGGATCCTCGTGGTCGTCTCGGCGGCGCGGGTCAACGGAGCCTTCGCCCGCAGCAGCGGGGCGAGGTCGAGGCCGCCACCCTGGTGCTGCAGGTCCCCGTGGAGCAGGTCGCCCTGGACCCGGTGCAGGTCGGGGAGCACCTCGTCGGCCAGGTCGGCGACCGCGTCGGCGGCGCCCTGGACGGTGGTGAACGGCCGGCCGGCCCAAGGCAGGGCCGCCGCCAGGTCCCAGACCGGTCCGTCGGTCAGCGCCCGGGCGGCCCGGGCCTCGTGCTGCACCGACCTGAGCCGGGCCTCCACCGTCCCCGCCGGGGCGTCCTTGCGGGTCAGGTCGGCACGCAACAGACCCACCGCCACCTGCGCATCACGCAGGTGGCGGTGGGTCTGGACGACCGACCATGCGAGCACCAGGGCGTAGGCCGCCACGCCCGCGGCGAGGACAGAGGCACCCAGGCGAATGCCTCGCCGGCGGACTGGCAACGCCCGGTGTCAGGCGGCGGAGCTGCTCTTGCGGCGCTGGGAGGCCACCACGAGGGCCCCACCGCCGACCATCAGCACCAGGCCAGCGCCGACCGTGCGGGCCACGTCGGCACCGGTGAAGGCCAGCGAGCCGTTACCCGTGCCAGCGCCCGTGCCAGTCCCGGTGCCAGTCCCGGTGCCCGTGCCCGTCCCGGTGCCCGTGCCCGTTCCGGTGCCGGCACCCGCGGCGCCGACCACGGTGAAGGTCGTGCTCTTGGAGACCCCGGAGGTCGAGCCGACCAGCGTGAAGGTGTGGGTGCCGGGGTCGAGGTTGGTCGGCACCTTGAACGAGCCGGACACGACGCCGCCGCCGCTGGCGCGCCACCGGCCGACGACCTGGGGCGTCGAGCGGACCGTACCGACGACGAGCTCCTTGCCGGCGAAGCCCTTGGCCTGGAACGAGACCTTCTCGCCCGGCGTGACCGTGGTGTCGCTCACGGCGACGGTGCACTGGCTGGCCGGGTATCCCCCCTGGCACGTGGCGGCATCCGCGGCGCCCGCGAGGGCGACGGTGGCGCCCGTGAGCGCGGCCGAAAGGCTGACGGCAGCGAGCGCCGCCTTGAAAGCGCGCATGTGTTTTCTCCCCTGAATTAGGCAACCCTCGATGGTGGTCCAGTCGAAAAGTAGCGAAGAAAGAACCCATGTGGGGGCTTTTTCGCTCAATTCGTCTTCTTCCGGTGCGTGCGGGAATGTGCCTTTGTGAAGGGCTCCTAGAATCCCCGGCATGACGACAGCCCCCGTCCTCGTGCTCAACGGCCCCAACCTCAACCGGCTCGGCACCCGCGAGCCGGAGGTCTACGGCAGCGAGTCCCTCGCCGACGTGGAGCAGCGCGTGGCGCGGGAGGCGCTCGAGCTCGGCCTCTCCGTGGACTTCCGGCAGACCAACGACGAGGGCGAGATGGTCGGCTGGGTCCACGAGGCGGTCGACGCCGGCGCGGACGTCGTCCTCAACCCCGCGGCGTTCACGCACTACTCCTACGCCCTGCGGGACGCCTGCGCGATGGTCACGACCTCCGGGCACCGCCTCATCGAGGTGCACCTGTCCAACCCGGCCGCCCGCGAGGAGTTCCGGCACACCTCGGTCGTGGCCGGCGTCGCCACCGGCACCATCGCCGGGTTCGGCACCGACTCCTACATGCTGGCCCTGCGCGCCCTCGCCCGGTGAGCGTCCCGCCGCTGCGCACCACCCGCCTGCGCCTGGAGCCGCTGGACCCCGCGCGCCACGCGGCAGGCCTGCACGAGCTGTATGCCGCGCCGCAGTTCGCGGCGCACCTCGCCTCCGGCGCGCACGCCACGGTGGAGGACAAGGCCGGCTACCTGCGCGTGTTCGAGGACCTGCCGCCGGGCCTGGGCGGCTGGGTGGCCCACCTGACCGACGGGTCGGCCGACCCCGACCGCGTGGTCGGGAGGTTCTCGCTGCGGCCGTGGAAGCACGCGGTGCCCGCAGACCCGCCGGAGGTCGGCTGGTTCCTGGCCGTCGACCAGTGGGGTCGCGGCCTGGCCGCCGAGGGGATGCGCGCGGTGCTGCGGTATGCCGCGTGGCAGCTGCGCCTGCCCGCGGTCCTGGCCCTCGTGCGCCACGACAACACCCGCAGCCGGGCGCTGGCCGAGCGGCTCGGGGGAGTCGTCACGGGGCAGGGGCAGTGGTACGGCGAGGAGCCCTCCCTTCGCTACGACATCGCCCTGCCGACGGTGCGCGAGGGTGGGCCGGCCGACCGCGACGCGGTCATGGACCTGTGGGCGCGGGCCGCAGCCCGGCCCGACGGCCGTCCGGCGCCGGAGCTGGACGAGGCGGCCGCCGCCGGCAAGCTCGCGCACGGCATCCGGCGTCTCGCCCATGTCGGGGACAAGCTGGTCGGCTCGGCCATCGGCCAGCAGGCCGTGGCGGGCATCGGCGTCGGGGACGCCGCCCCCGTGCCCGGGCTGCTGCACGTCTCGACCGTGGCGACCGACCCAGCCCGCGAGGGCTGGGGCATCGGCACCGCCCTGTTCGCCGACGTCCTCGACCGGGGCCGGGCGCAGGGCTTCGAGCGGGCGCAGCTGTGGGTGCTGGAGGACAACCCGCGCGCCCGCGGGATCTACGAGCGGCTCGGGTTCCGGCTCACCCCGGAGCACACCCGCGTCGACGAGGCGGGGGAGAGGGTGCTGCGCTACGAGCGGGCGCTCTGAGCGGACCGCCGGTCGCTCCCTGTCGTGGCACCACCTCCCGGACGAAGGGGGTCTTGGCAGGGCCTCCCAGGATCCCCGCGGGATGTCTACGGTCGCTGACATGGACACGCTCACCCTGAACAACGACGTCGAGATGCCCGCACTCGGGCTGGGGGTCTTCCAGACCCCACCCGAGGAGACCCGGGCGGCCGTGGAGGCGGCGTTGCGCACCGGCTACCGGCACATCGACACCGCCGCGGCGTACGGCAACGAGCGCGAGGTCGGGGAGGCCATCCACTCCTCCGGGCTGGCCCGCGACGAGATCTTCGTCGAGACGAAGATCTGGATCAGCGACTACGGCTACGACGCGACGCTGCACGGCTTCGAGAAGAGCGCTGCCAAGCTCGGGGTCGAGCAGGTCGACCTGCTGATCCTGCACCAGGCGCTGCCCTCCGCCTTCGACCGGACCCTCGACGCCTACCGCGCGCTGGAGGCGCTGCTCGACAAGGGCTCGGTGCGGGCCATCGGGGTCAGCAACTTCACGGTCGACCACCTCACCGCGCTGCTGGGGAGCTCGACGGTCGTGCCGGCGGTCAACCAGATCGAGGTCCATCCCTACTTCCAGCAGCGGGACGTCCAGGCGTTCGGCGTCGAGCACGGGATCCTGACCCAGGCGTGGTCGCCCATCGGTGGCATCACCTTCTACCGCGACGGCAGCCACGGCAGCACGCTCGAGGACCCGGTGATCGGCAGGATCGCCGAGGCGCACGGCAGGTCGGCGGCGCAGGTGATGCTGCGCTGGCACCTGCAGCAGGGCCGCTCGGTCATCCCGAAGTCGACCAAGCCGCACCGCATCGCCGAGAACTTCGACGTCTTCGACTTCGAGCTGGGCGAGGACGAGATGGCCGCGGTGGACGGTCTCGAGACCGGTCGGCGCGGCGGCCCGGAGCCGGCCGACATCACCCTGGAGCGGTTCGGCCGTCCGATCCCCGAGGCCTGACGCCCTGGCCGCCACCTGTCCCGGGGCGGCACGGCGGGTCCGGGACACGTGGTGACCGGCCCCCGCCGCCGTGGGGACCGTGCGGGACCGACCGCTAGACTGGCCGGGATCCTGACCAGACCTCACGGGCGCCCGCCCGCGCTGACCCGCGCACCCGGCGGCCCGTCATACGAAAGAGAACCGCGCGTGGCTTCGACCAACGACCTCAAGAACGGCATGGTGCTCAACATCGACGGACAGCTGTGGTCCGTCGTGGAGTTCCAGCACGTCAAGCCCGGCAAGGGCCCGGCCTTCGTGCGCACCAAGCTCAAGGCCGTCCTGTCCGGCAAGGTCGTCGACAAGACCTTCAACGCCGGCACCAAGGTCGAGACGGCCAACGTCGACAAGCGCGACATGCAGTACCTCTACAAGGACGGCTCCGACTTCGTCTTCATGGACGGCTCGACCTACGACCAGATCCACGTGTCCGAGGACGTCGTGGGCAAGTCGGCCGACTTCATGCTGGAGAACCAGGAGGCGATCGTCGCCACCCACGACGGCGTGCCGCTCTACGTCGAGCTCCCCGCCTCCGTGGTCCTGGAGATCACCTACACCGAGCCGGGCCTGCAGGGCGACCGCTCCACCGGTGGCACCAAGCCCGCCACCCTCTCGACCGGCGCCCAGATCGCCGTCCCGCTGTTCCTCGAGACCGGCACCAAGGTCAAGGTGGACACCCGCGACGGCTCCTACCTCGGCCGCGTCAACTGACGCACTGCACCAGACCGACGCACCGCACCACCCGGCCCTGACCGCACCACCGAAAGCAGCCCCCTGATGTCCGCCCGCAGCAAGGCCCGCAAGCGCGCCCTCGACGTCCTCTTCGAGGCCGAGCAGCGCGGGATGAACGTCGAGACCCTGCTGGCCGAGCGCCTCGCCCACCCGGGCACCGAGGCGCCGCTGAACGAGTACTCCGTCGAGCTCGTGCAGGGCGTGGTCCGCAAGTGGAACGCGATCAACGAGCTGCTCTCGACCTACAGCCAGGGCTGGACGATCGAGCGCATGCCGGCGGTGGACCGGGCGATCCTGCGGATCGGGGCGTTCGAGGTGCTCTACGCCGACGAGGTGCCCGACGCGGTGGCGATCTCGGAGGCGGTCGAGCTCGCCCGCACGCTCTCGACCGACGACTCGCCCAAGTTCGTCAACGGCCTGCTCAACCGGCTCTCCGAGGTCAAGCCGACGCTGGTCTGACCACTGGACCGGGCGAGGGTCTGCGCGACGTCAGCCCGCCGGGGAGGCTGGGGTGTCCACCAGGACACCCCAGCCTCTCAGCATCTGCAGGACCTGCCCGGTGCTGCACTCGTGGAGCGAGGCCAGCGCCCGCAGGTCCTCCTCGGTGAGCGGCAGGTCGGCGGAGTCCTCCCCGCGCTGGGCGCGCAGGGTCGCGGCATACCGCTCCAGGGCCTGGGTGGGCTTGCCCTGCAGGCGCGCCAGGGCACGCAGGTCCAGCCGGTATGCCGTGCCGGGGGCGGCCCCGGGCAGCCCACCGCCGTCGGGCAGCAGGGCCGCGACGGCGACGCCGTAGAAGCGGGCCAGGTCGGCGAGCCGCTCCACCGTGACCGCGCGGTCACCGCGCTCCCAGGAGCCGACCACGACGGCCTTGAACCGGCCCCCGGACCGCTCCTGCACCGCCTGCAGGGACAGCCCTTGCTGTGTGCGCACCGACCGCAGCCGGGCCCCCAGCGACCGTGCGTAGTCCGACGCCACGCGCCGACCCTACCTCCCGCCGGCCCGGCGACCCGCGAGGCGCGGGCCGGGCTGCGCCGGGGCCGGGCCCGGCCACGCCCGGGGTCGACCGGCCGGTGCGGGACAGGGGCCGGGCGCCCGGTAAGGTGGGCGCGACCGACATCCTTTAACGACCCGTCCCGTGAGGCGGGGAAGGAGGTCCTGACGCGCATGCGTCCTGACTCTGACGTACCCCCCGGCGGCCCGTCCGCGGACGGCGCCGCCCCCCGCGTGGTGATGAGCGAGGCCGACGTCTCCCGGGCCCTGCGCCGCATCGCCCACGAGATCCTCGAGCGCAACAAGGGCGCCCAGTCCCTCGTCGTGCTGGGGATCCCCACCCGTGGCGTCGCCCTCGCCCGCCGCCTGGTCAAGGTGATGGCCGAGGTCGAGGGCCGCGAGGTCCCGGTGGGCGCGCTCGACGTGACGATGTACCGCGACGACCTGCGCCGCAACCCCACCCGCGCGGTCGAGCACACCGACGTCCCCGAGCCCGGCATCGACGGGCGCACCGTCGTCCTCGTCGACGACGTGCTCTTCTCCGGCCGCACGGTCCGGGCCGCGCTGGACGCCCTGTCCGACCTGGGCCGGCCGCAGGCCGTGCGCCTGGCGGTGCTGGTCGACCGCGGCCACCGCGACCTGCCGATCCGCGCCGACTTCGTCGGCAAGAACCTGCCCACGGCCAGCAGCGAGCGGGTCAGTGTCCGCCTCGCCGAGCACGACGGCACCGACGAGGTCCTGATCTCCGGAGGGGAGCGCCGATGAGGCACCTGCTGTCCATGCACGACCTCGACCGCGACGAGGTGCTGTCCATCCTGGACACCGCCACCTCGATGCACGACGTGCAGCGCCGCGAGGTCAAGAAGCTGCCGACCCTGCGCGGCCGCACCGTGGTCAACCTCTTCTTCGAGGACTCCACCCGCACCCGCTCCTCCTTCGAGATCGCCGGCAAGTGGCTCTCGGCCGACGTCATCAACATCTCGGCCAAGGGCTCCTCGACGAGCAAGGGGGAGTCGCTGCGCGACACGGTGCTGACCGTGGCCGCGATGGGCGTCGACGGCCTCGTCATCCGCCACGGTGCCAGCGGTGCCGCCCAGCAGGTCTCGCAGTGGGTCGACGCCGTGGTCGTCAACGCCGGCGACGGCACCCACGAGCACCCCACCCAGGCGCTGCTGGACGCGTGGACGATGCGCCAGCGCCTCGGCGACCTCGAGGGCCGCCACGTGGCGATCGTCGGCGACCTGACCCACTCCCGGGTGCTGCGCAGCAACCTCATCTGCCTGCGCACGCTCGGCGCCCGGGTCACCGTCGTCGCCCCGCCGACCCTCATGCCCAGCGGCATCGCGACCTGGGCGGCCACCGACGGGTTCGACACGGCATACGACCTCGACGAGGTGCTGCCGCACGTCGACGCGGTGATGATGCTGCGCGTGCAGCGCGAGCGCATGTCTGGCGGCTACTTCCCGACGCCCCGGGAGTACACCGTGGGCTACGGCCTGACCCGCGAGCGGCTGGCCCGGCTGCCCGAGCACGCCGTGATCTGCCACCCCGGGCCGATGAACCGCGGCCTGGAGATCGCCGCCGACGCCGCCGACGCCGCCCAGTCCCTGGTCCTGGACCAGGTCTCCGCCGGGGTGGCGGTGCGGATGTCGGTCCTCTACCACCTGCTCGCCTCCTCCGGGGGCGCCGAAGGGAGCCAGTCGTGACGACCCTGCTCATCAAGGGCGCCGACCTCGCCGGCGCCGGCGCGGCCGACCTGCTCGTGCGTGACGGTGTCATCGCCGAGGTCGGGAACGTCACCGCGCCCGGTGACGCCGAGGTCATCGACGCCGACGGCCTGGTGGCCCTGCCCGGCCTGGTCGACCTGCACACCCACCTGCGCGAGCCCGGCCGCGAGGACGCCGAGACGATCGCCAGCGGCGCGGCCGCGGCGGCGGTCGGCGGCTACACCGCGGTGCTCGCCATGGCCAACACGACGCCGGTGACCGACACCGCCGAGGCGGCCGAGCGGGTCGCCGAGCTCGGGCAGCGCGCCGGACTGGTCGACGTGCAGCCGGTCGGCGCCGTGACCAAGGGCCTGGCCGGGGAGGAGCTCGCCGAGCTCGGGCTGATGGCCCGCAGCCGCGCCCGCGTCCGGGTCTTCTCCGACGACGGCCGCTGCGTCGCCGACGCCCGCGTGATGCGCCGGGCGCTGGAGTACGTCAAGGCGTTCGGGGGCGTCGTCTCCCAGCACGCCCAGGACCCGCGCCTGGCCGGGCCCGACGCGTGCTGCCACGAGGGGGAGCTCTCCGGCCGCCTCGGCCTGCCCGGCTGGCCCGGCGTGGCCGAGGAGAGCATCGTCGCCCGCGACGTCATGCTGGCCCGGCACACCGGCTCCCGGGTGCACGTCGCCCACGTGTCCACGGCCGGCTCGGTCGAGGTGCTGCGCTGGGCCAAGGCCCAGGGCATCGCCGTCACCGCCGAGGTGACCCCGCACCACCTGGTGCTGACCACCGACCTGCTGGCCGGCTACGACCCGACCTTCAAGGTCAACCCGCCGCTGCGCCCGGCCGAGGACGTCGAGGCGCTGCGGGCGGCCCTGGCCGACGGCACGATCGACGCCGTCGCGACCGACCACGCCCCGCACGCCCGGCACGACAAGGAGCACGCCTTCGTCGACGCCGCCTTCGGCATGCTCGGGCTGGAGACCGCCCTGTCCGTCGTCAGCGACGTCATGGTCCGCTCAGGCCGGATGGACTGGGCGGCGGTGGCCGCGGCGATGTCGGTCAACCCGGCGCGGATCGCCGGCCTGGCCGGCCACGGCCGCCCGCTCGCGGTGGGGGAGCCGGCCAACCTCACCCTCGTCGACCCCGACGCCGCGGTCACCATCGACCGTCACGCGTCCCACTCGCTGTCCCGCAACAACCCGTGGCACGGGCGCACCCTCACCGGTGCCGTCCACGGCACGGTGCTGCGGGGCCGCCCCACGGTGCTGAAGGGAGCCCTGGCATGACCCGCCTGCAGGCAGTGGGGGTGCTGCTGATCGTCCTCGGGGTGGTCTACGCCCTGATGTATCTCGGGTGGCTGCGTCGCGCGCGCCGCCACCAGTCCGCGGCGGTCGCAGCGGCCACCGGCACGCCCCTGGCGTCCTACCGCGCGGACCCCGTCCAGCGCGACGCCACGGGGGAGCTGCCCGTGGTGGCGGCCCCGGCCGAGCCGGACGACGCCCCGACCCTGATGTCGCTGGAGGAGACCGGCCAGTTCGAGCTGCCCATGGCGATCGAGGACTGGGCCCGCGCCGAGGGCACCTACGTCAGCACCACCATCGCGGTCTCCCGCCTCGAGAGGGTCAACGCCGCCGGGCTGGGGGCCAAGGCCGAGGCGACGATGATCGTCGACGGCGCCGGCGTCCGGTGGGAGCGCCAGGGCGCGGTCCCGGTCCACGTCGAGCGGCACACGGTGACCTCCGTGCGGCTCGACCGCGGCATGGCCGGCAAGTTCGTCGGCCAGAACCGCCTCGTCGTGGTCTCCTGGCGCGCCCCCGACGGCCAGATCTACGACACCGGCTTCCTGCCCCGCTACAAGGACGACACCGACACGCTGATCGAGGCCGTGACCCGGCTGACCGAGGACGGAGACCTGTGAACGCGCTGACCGACCTGCTCGACAACGAGCCGGCGATCCTGGTCCTGGAGGACGGCCGCACCTTCTGCGGCGACGCCTACGGAGCCGTCGGCGAGACCGTCGGCGAGGCCGTGTTCTCCACCGGCATGACCGGCTACCAGGAGACGCTCACCGACCCCAGCTACCACCGCCAGGTGGTCGTCATGACCGCCCCGCACGTGGGCAACACCGGCATCAACGACGAGGACCCCGAGTCCCGGCGCATCTGGGTCGCCGGCTACGTGGTCCGCGACCCCGCCGTGCGGCCGTCCAGCTGGCGCTCGCAGCGGTCCCTGGAGGACGAGCTCGTCGCCCAGGGCGTCGTGGGCATCAGCGGCATCGACACCCGGGCGCTGACCCGCCACCTGCGCGAGCGTGGCGCCATGCGCGTCGGCGTGTTCTCCGGCGAGGCCGCCCGCGAGCCGCAGGAGCGGCTGGTCGAGCGGGTCCGCTCCGCACCGCAGATGAGCGGCGCGGCCCTGGCCGGTGAGGTCACCACGACCGAGCCCTACGTCGTGCCCGCGGTGGGGGAGAAGCGCTTCACCGTCGCCGCGGTCGACCTCGGCATCAAGGCGATGACCCCGGCGCTGATGGCCCAGCAGGGCATCGAGGTGCACGTGCTCCCGGCCACCGCGACGTTCGAGCAGGTGCAGGCCCTCTCACCCGACGGCGTCTTCTTCTCCAACGGCCCCGGCGACCCGGCCACCGCCGACCGCGAGGTCGAGCTGCTCGGGCAGGTCCTGCAGGCCCGGATCCCCTTCTTCGGCATCTGCTTCGGCAACCAGCTGCTCGGGCGGGCCCTGGGCTTCGGCACCTACAAGCTCAAGTACGGCCACCGCGGGATCAACCAGCCGGTCATCGACCGCAGCACCGGCAAGGTCGAGGTCACCGCCCACAACCACGGCTTCGCCGTCGACGCCCCGCTCGAGGGCGAGGTGAGCGCCCCCAGTGACGCCACCGGCACGGCATACGGGCGGGTGCGCGTCTCCCACGTCTGCCTCAACGACGACGTGGTCGAGGGCCTGGAGTGCCTGGACCTGCCGGCCTACTCCGTGCAGTACCACCCCGAGGCGGCGGCCGGCCCGCACGACGCCGGCTACCTCTTCGACCGCTTCGTCTCCCTGATGACCACCCACAAGGAGGGCCGCGCCTGATGCCCAAGCGCAACGACATCAACAGCGTCCTGGTCATCGGGTCCGGCCCGATCGTCATCGGCCAGGCCTGCGAGTTCGACTACTCCGGGACCCAGGCCTGCCGCGTCCTGCGCGAGGAGGGCATCCGGGTCATCCTGGTCAACTCCAACCCGGCGACGATCATGACCGACCCCGAGTTCGCCGACGCCACCTACGTGGAGCCGATCACCCCTGAGGTCATCGAGTCGATCATCGCCAAGGAGCGCCCCGACGCGGTCCTGGCCACCCTCGGTGGCCAGACCGCCCTCAACGCCGCGATCGCGTTGCACGAGAACGGCGTCCTGGAGAAGTACAACTGCCCGCTGATCGGCGCGAACGTCGACGCGATCCAGCTCGGCGAGGACCGCCAGGCGTTCAAGGGCGTCGTCGAGCGCTGCGGCGCCGAGGTCGCCCGCTCGATCATCGCGCACACCATGGACGAGTGCCTCGCGGCGGCCGAGGAGCTCGGCTACCCGATGGTCGTGCGCCCCTCGTTCACCATGGGCGGCCTCGGCTCCGGCTTCGCCCACGACGAGGCCGACCTGCGCCGCATCGCCGGTGCCGGCCTGCACGACAGCCCGACCACCGAGGTGCTCCTGGAGGAGTCGATCCTGGGGTGGAAGGAGTACGAGCTCGAGGTCATGCGCGACCACGCCGACAACGTCGTGGTGGTCTGCTCCATCGAGAACCTCGACCCGATGGGCGTGCACACCGGCGACTCGATCACCGTCGCCCCGGCGCTGACGCTGACCGACCGCGAGTACCAGCGGCTGCGCGACATCGGCATCAAGGTCATCCGCGAGGTCGGCGTCGACACCGGAGGCTGCAACATCCAGTTCGCGGTCAACCCCGCCGACGGCCGGATCATCGTCATCGAGATGAACCCGCGCGTCTCGCGCTCCTCGGCGCTGGCCTCCAAGGCCACCGGCTTCCCGATCGCCAAGATCGCCGCGAAGATGGCCGTGGGCTACACCCTCGACGAGGTGCCCAACGACATCACCCGCGAGACCCCGGCCAGCTTCGAGCCGGCGCTGGACTACGTGGTCGTCAAGGTGCCGCGGTTCGCGTTCGAGAAGTTCCCGGCCGCCGACCCGACGCTGACCACGACGATGAAGTCGGTCGGCGAGGCCATGGCGATCGGGCGCAACTTCACCGAGGCGCTGCAGAAGGCGCTGCGGTCCATGGAGCGCAAGGGGTCCAGCTTCCACTGGCGCCGGGACGAGTCCCCGTCCAAGGAGCAGGCCCGGGCGCTCCTGGAGCAGGCCCGCACCCCCACCGACGGCCGGATCGTGCTGGTGCAGCAGGCGCTGCGCGGCGGCCTGTCCGTCGAGCAGGTGCACGAGGCCACCGGCATCGACCCGTGGTTCCTCGACCAGATGCAGCTCATCAACCAGGTCGCCGAGGCGATCGCCGGGGCCGACCAGCTCACGCCGCGGCTGCTGCGCCTGGCCAAGCGCCACGGCTTCAGCGACGCCCAGATCGCCGAGCTGACGGGCATGCCCGAGGCCGTCGTGCGCGGCGTGCGGCACGCCCTCGGGGTGCGCCCGGTCTACAAGACGGTCGACACCTGCGCGGCGGAGTTCGCGGCGCAGACGCCCTACCACTACAGCTCCTACGACGAGGAGAGCGAGGTCCAGCCGCGCGAGCGGCCGGCCGTGATCATCCTCGGCTCCGGGCCCAACCGGATCGGCCAGGGCGTGGAGTTCGACTACTCCTGCGTCCACGCCAGCTTCGCCCTGCGCGACCACGGCTTCGACACGGTCATGGTCAACTGCAACCCCGAGACGGTCTCCACCGACTACGACACCTCCAGCCGGCTGTACTTCGAGCCGCTGACCCTGGAGGACGTGCTCGAGGTCGTCCACGCCGAGCGGCAGGCCGGCCCCATCGCCGGCGTCGTGGTCCAGCTCGGTGGGCAGACCCCGCTCGGCCTGGCCCGCGCGCTCAAGGACGAGGGCGTGCCGATCGTCGGCACCTCCCCGGAGGCGATCCACCTCGCCGAGGACCGCGGCGCCTTCGGCCGCGTCCTGCACGAGGCGGCGCTGCCCGCCCCGCGGCACGGGACGGCCTACAGCGCGGAGGAGGCCATCGAGGTCGCCCGCGAGATCGGCTACCCGGTCCTCGTGCGCCCCTCCTACGTCCTCGGCGGCCGCGGCATGGAGATCGTCTACGACGACGAGACGCTCGCGGGCTACGTCACCCGCGCCACCCACGCCTCGCCCGAGCACCCGGTGCTGGTCGACCGGTTCCTCGACGAGGCGATCGAGATCGACGTCGACGCGCTCTACGACGGCCACGAGATGTACCTCGGCGGGATCATGGAGCACATCGAGGAGGCCGGGATCCACTCCGGCGACTCGGCCTGCGTGCTGCCGCCGGTGACCCTCGGGCCCGAGGAGCTCTCCCGCGTCCGCGAGTCCACGCTCAAGCTGGCGCAGGGCATCGGCGTCAAGGGCCTGATGAACGTGCAGTTCGCGCTGGCCCAGGACGTCCTCTACGTCCTGGAGGCGAACCCGCGCGCCAGCCGCACCGTGCCGTTCGTGGCCAAGGCCACCGGAGTGCCGCTGGCCAAGGCGGCCGCCCGGGTCATGCTCGGGGCCTCGATCGCCGAGCTGCGCGAGGAGGGCCTGCTGCCCCCGGAGGGCGACGGCGGCCGGATGCCGGCGCATGCCCCGATGGCGGTCAAGGAGGCGGTGCTGCCGTTCAAGCGGTTCCGCACCCGCGAGGGCCAGGTCGTCGACAGCCTGCTCGGGCCGGAGATGCGCTCCACCGGTGAGGTCATGGGCATCGACGCCGACTTCGGTGCGGCGTTCGCCAAGAGCCAGCTCGGCTCGATCAGCGGCCTGCCGCGCAAGGGCACGATCTTCGTCTCGGTCGCCAACCGCGACAAGCGGGGGATGATCTTCCCCGTCAAGCGCCTCGCGGACCTCGGCTTCGACCTGATCGCCACCGCCGGCACCGCAGAGGTGTTGCGGCGCAACGGGATCGACGCCGAGGTGGTGCGCAAGCACAGCCAGGGCGAGGGCCCCGACGGCGAGCCGACGATCGTCGACCGGATCCTCGCCGGCGAGGTGGGCATGGTGGTCAACACCCCGTCCGGCCGGGACGCCCGCGCCGACGGCTACGCCATCCGCGCCGCGACGACGAGCATGGACCGGCCGATCATCACCACCGTCCAGCAGCTCGCCGCGGCGGTGCAGGGCATCGAGGCGCAGATGGCCGGGCCGGTGCGGGTGAAGTCGCTGCAGGACCATGCACGCGACCTCAACCTGTATGCGCGGCCGGTGACCGAGTGATCGCCGGCGGGGGAGCGGAGGCGGCCGCCGAGCTGGCGGCCGACCTCGCGGCCGCCAGCGTCGCGGAGGCCGGGGCCGGCGGGCACGCGGTCGTGCCGTTCGGGGCCCGGCTGCGGGCCGCGATGGACACCCATGGGCCGCTCTGCGTCGGCATCGACCCCCACGCCGCCCTGCTGGCGGCGTGGGGCCTGCCGGACACCGTGGCGGGCCTGGAGCGCTTCGCCGCGACCTGCGTCGAGGCGTTCGCCGGGCGGGTCGCCTGCGTCAAGCCGCAGTCGGCCTTCTTCGAGCGGTTCGGCTCCGCCGGCGTCGCGGTGCTCGAGCGCACCCTGGCCGACCTGCGCGCGGCGGGCACGCTGTCGCTGCTGGACGCCAAGCGCGGTGACATCGGCTCGACGATGGCGGCCTACGCCGACGCCTACCTCGGCGAGGACAGCCCGCTGCGGGCCGACGCCGTCACGCTCAGCCCCTACCTGGGCTACGAGTCGCTGCGCCCGGCGCTGGACCTCGCGGCCCGCACCGGACGCGGCGTCTTCGTCCTGGCCCTGACCTCCAACCCCGAGGGGCCCAGCGTCCAGCACGCCATGCTCGACCGGCGCAGCGTCGCCGGCCGGGTCGTCGACGGGGTCACGGCCGACAACGCCGGCGCGGCCCCGCTCGGCAGTGTCGGCATGGTCGTCGGCGCGACCGTCGGCACCGCCGTGCAGGAGCTCGCCCTGGACCTCGCCGGGGCCAATGCCCCGCTGCTGGCCCCCGGCGTCGGCGCCCAGGGCGGCACCGCCGACAGCTTGCGCGCCGTGTTCGGCGACGCGCTGCCGAACGTCCTCGCCAGCAGCAGCCGCGAGGTCCTGGGAGCCGGTCCCGACGCGGCCGCGCTCGCGGCGGCGGCGCGCGATACGGGGGAGCGACTGGCAGCCGACCTCGGCGGCTGAACGCCCTCGGTGTGAGGAGTCTCGCCCCGCCCGCAGGCCCATACCTGATTGACCTGCGGGCGGGGCACACACCCCCTCGTTGCAGGTCACGGGCCGCTTCGCTAGGTTCCTGACATCCCGCCGCCGCCCGGTCATCCCGCGTGCGACGGCGCTCAGGACATCCCCCGAACCCCACCCCGAGGAGACTGACGTGGCCCTTCCCCCGCTCACGCCGGAACAACGCGCCGAGGCCCTCGAGAAGGCCGCCAAGGCACGCCGGGAGCGTGCGGCCGTCAAGAACCGCCTCAAGTACGCCCAGGGCTCCCTGTCCGAGGTCATCGCCGACGGCAAGAAGGACGACATCGTCGGCAAGATGAAGGTCTCGGCCCTGCTCGAGTCCATGCCCGGCGTCGGCCGGGTCCGCGCCCGCCAGATCATGGAGGAGGTCGGCATCTCCGAGAGCCGTCGCGTCCGTGGCCTGGGCGCCAACCAGATCGCGGCGCTGCTCCAGCGCTTCGAGCAGTCCTGACCCGGCGGCGGACGGCACAGCGCCCCCGATGACGCAGCACAGCTCCCGGCTGGTCGTGCTGGCCGGCCCCACCGCGGTGGGCAAGGGCACCGTCGCGGCCTACGTCCGCGAGCACTTCCCCGAGGTGTGGCTGTCGGTCTCGATGACCACGCGCCGGCCGCGGCCCGGTGAGGTCGACGGGGTGCACTACCACTTCGTCGACGACGCCGAGTTCGAGCGGCTGCGCGAGGCCGGCGAGTTCCTCGAGTGGGCCGTCGTCCACGGGCGGGCCAAGTACGGCACCCCGCGGCGGCCCGTCGAGGAGGCGCTGGCGGCCGGCCGGCCGGCGATGCTGGAGATCGACCTGCAGGGTGCGCGCCAGGTGCGCAGGACGATGCCGGAGGCGCTCTTCGTCTTCCTGGAGCCCCCGAGCTGGGAGGAGCTGGTGCGCCGGCTCGTCGGCCGGGGCACCGAGACCGAGGAGGAGCGGGAGGTCCGGCTGACCACCGCCAGGCACGAGCTGGCCGCCGCCCGCGAGTTCGACGTCATCATCACCAACGACGAGGTTCGGCATGCGAGCGAGGAACTCGTATCATTGATGCGATCCGCCGCATCCACCGGATCCCTCGCACCCCAACCCCGACGAAACGAGAACTGACCGTGTCCGGAACCGTTGCTGCCCCCGAGGGCATCACCAACCCGCCGATCGACGACCTGCTCGAGGCTGCTGACTCCAAGTACGCCCTGGTCATCTACTCGGCCAAGCGCGCCCGGCAGATCAACGCCTACTACTCCCAGCTCTCCGAGGGCCTGCTGGAGTACGTCGGCCCGCTCGTCGAGACCCAGGTCCACGAGAAGCCCATGTCGGTCGCGCTGCGCGAGATCAACGAGGGCCTGCTCACCTCCACGCCCACCGAGGGCTGAGCCACCCCACCACCGGTCGGCAGGAGCCGCGCGTGCGAGTCGTACTGGGCGTCAGCGGCGGGATCGCCGCCTACAAGGCGTGCCTGCTGCTGCGCCTGCTGACCGAGAGCGGCCACGACGTCACCGTCGTGCCGACCGCGGCCGCGCTGGAGTTCGTCGGCGCCCCCACCTGGGCGGCGCTGTCGGGCAAGCCGGTCGCGACCGACGTGTGGAGCAACGTCCACGAGGTGCCGCACGTGCGGCTGGGCCAGCAGGCCGACCTCGTGGTCGTCGCGCCGGCCACCGCCGACCTGCTCGCGCGGGCGGCGCACGGCTTGGCCGACGACCTGCTGACCAACACGCTGCTCACCGCCCGCTGCCCGGTCGTGCTCGCCCCCGCGATGCACACCGAGATGTGGGAGCACCCGGCCACGGTCGCCAACGTCGCCACCCTGCGCTCGCGCGGGGTGCACGTCATCGAGCCGGCGTCGGGCCGGCTCACCGGCGCCGACACCGGCCCCGGCCGGCTGCCCGAGCCGGAGGACATCTTCGCCGTATGCCGTGAGCTGCTTTCCGCGGGCAGCGGCACATCCGAGGCTCCCTCCGCCTCCGCCACGGCATCCGTCATGTCATCCGTCACGTCATCCGTGGACCGTCCGCTGGCCGGCCGCCGGGTCGTGGTCAGCGCCGGCGGCACCCGCGAGCCGATCGACCCGGTGCGCTACATCGGCAACCGGTCCTCGGGCAAGCAGGGCTTCGCGATCGCCGCGGTGGCCGCGGCCCGTGGTGCCGAGGTGACCCTCGTCGCGGCGAACACCAGCCTGCCGGTGCCGCCCGGTGTCTCCGTCATACCGGTCGGGACCGTGCTGGAGCTGCGCGAGGCGGTGACCACTGCGGCCAAGGAGGCCGACGTGGTCGTCATGGCGGCGGCGCCGGCGGACTTCCGGCCGGCGACCTACTCCGAGTCCAAGATCAAGAAGACCCACGACCCGTCCGTGCCCGGGGGCGACGAGTCCGCGCCGGTCATCGAGCTGGTGCGCAACCCCGACGTGCTCGCCGAGCTGGTCGCGACCCGCGGCTCGTCCGCGTCCCCGGTGGTCGTCGGCTTCGCCGCCGAGACCGGCGACGCGACCGGCTCGGTCATGGACCACGCCCGCGCCAAGCTGGAGCGCAAGGGCTGCGACGTCCTCGTCGTCAACGAGGTGGGGGTCGGCAAGGTCTTCGGCCAGGACGACAACACCGTCCACATCCTCCAGCGCGACGTCTCCGAACCCGTGGTGGCCGGCCCCGCACCCAAGGACGCGGTGGCGGCCATCCTCTGGGACGTCATCCAGGACCGTCTGTAGGGCGGGTTAGACTCCGCCAACCGTCAGCCAGCAGCCGCTGCACCAAGGAGAGAAATCACGTGTCACGCCTCTTCACCTCCGAGTCCGTCACCGAGGGTCACCCCGACAAGATCTGCGACCAGATCAGTGACGGCATCCTCGACGCCATGCTCGGGCAGGACAAGAACGCCCGCGTGGCCGTCGAGACGATGGTGACCACCGGGCTGGTGCACGTGGCCGGTGAGGTCAGCACGACCGGCTGGGTCGACATCCCCCGCATCGTGCGCGACACGATCGTGAACATCGGCTACGACTCCTCGCTCAAGGGCTTCGACGGCCGCTCCTGCGGGGTGTCCATCTCCATCGGCCAGCAGTCGCCCGACATCGCCCAGGGCGTCGACACCGCCCACGAGAACCGCACCGGCGGCGTCGACCCGCTGGACAAGCAGGGCGCCGGCGACCAGGGCCTGATGTTCGGCTACGCCTGCGAGGACACCCCCGAGCTGATGCCGCTGCCGATCTTCCTCGCGCACCGGCTCTCCGAGCGCCTCAGCACCGTGCGCAAGTCCGGTGAGCTCGCCTACCTGCGCCCGGACGGCAAGACCCAGGTCACCATCGGCTACGACGGGGACCAGGCCGTCAAGCTCGACACCGTGGTCCTGTCGACCCAGCACGCCGGCGACGTCTCCCTCGAGGGCATGCTCGAGCCCGACATCGCCGCCCACGTCATCAAGCCGGTCCTCGACGAGCTCGTCGCCGCCGGCACCGATCTCGACGTGTCTGACTACCGCATGCTGATCAACCCGACCGGGCGATTCGAGATCGGCGGCCCGATGGGCGACGCCGGCCTGACCGGCCGCAAGATCATCGTCGACACCTACGGCGGCATGGCCCGCCACGGTGGCGGCGCCTTCTCCGGCAAGGACCCGAGCAAGGTCGACCGCTCCGCGGCCTACGCGATGCGCTGGGTGGCCAAGAACGTCGTCGCCGCCGGCCTGGCCAAGCGCTGCGAGGTCCAGGTCGCCTACGCCATCGGCAAGGCGCAGCCGGTCGGCCTCTACGTCGAGACCTTCGGCACCGAGACCGTCCCGCTGGAGAAGATCCAGCGCGCGATCGACTCGACCTTCGACCTGCGCCCGGCCGCGATCATCGAGGAGCTGGACCTGCTCCGCCCGATCTACCAGCCCACCGCGGCCTACGGTCACTTCGGCCGCACCTCGGCCCCGGGCCTGGACGGTGGCTTCACCTGGGAGCGCACCGACCGCGTCGAGAAGCTGCGCGCCGCGATCTGAGCCTCACCGGCGCGGATCCGTCGCCGAACCGCTGCCCCCGTCCCGCGTCCGCGCGGGCCGGGGGCAGCGGCATACCGGACCCCTGGCATGGCGAGCCTGGCATGGCGGGTCCGGCGGCGTCGGTGCCGTGCGGTAGAAGTGGCGCATGACAGGTCAGGGCGCCGCACCGGCGGCGGGCGAGCAGCTGGAGCTGGTCCGCGCCAGCACGCGCGCCCCGCGCAAGGCCCCCGCCGCCCAGGACCTGGCCGAGGTCGACCCGGTCGCGCTCGTGGCCGTCGAGGTCGGCCTGCCGCACCTGGACCGCCCGTTCGAGTACGTCGTGCCGGCGTCCCTGGCCGACCAGGCCGTCCCCGGGGTGCGGGTCAAGGTGCGCTTCGCCGGGCAGGACGTCGACGGCTTCGTCCTCGAGCGCCGGGCCGAGGCGGAGCACACCGGCAAGCTCGCCCCCCTGCGCAAGGTGGTCAGCCCGGAGCCCGTCCTCACCCCGCCGACCCTGGCCCTGTGCCGGGCCGTGGCCGACCGCTACGCCGGCACCCTCGAGGACGTCCTGCGCCTCGCGGTGCCACCGCGTCACGCCACCGCCGAGAAGGCCCTGGCCACCGAGCCCCCGGAGGTCGAGCCGCTGGCGCTGCCGGCGCCGGGGCCGTGGGCGGCCTACCCGGCCGGGCCATCGCTGCTGCGCCGGGTGGCGGGCGGCGAGGCGCCGGCGGCCTCCTGGCTGGCCACGCCCACGACCGACCCCGCCCTCGACTGGCCCGCGGCCCTGGCCACGGCGGCGGCCACGGCCCTCGCCGGCGGGCGCGGCTCGGTGCTGGTGGTGCCCGACCACCGGGACGTCGACCGCGTCGAGGCAGCGCTGAAGGAGGCCCTCGGCCCGGGCCGGCACGTCCGGCTCACCGCCGACCAGGGTCCGCAGGCCCGCTACACCGCCTGGCTGAAGGTGCTGCGCGGCCACGTCCAGGTCGTCGTCGGCAGTCGGGCCGCGGCCTTCGCCCCGGTGCGCGACCTCGGCCTGGTCGCCTGGTGGGACGACGGCGACGACCTGCACGAGGAGCCCCGCACGCCCTACCCGCACGTGCGCGAGGTGCTGCTCGCGCGTGCCCGCCTCGAGGGCGCGGCCGTGGTCCAGGCCGGCTTCACCCGCACCGTCGCGGTCCAGCAGCTGGTCGAGACCGGCGTGCTGCGACCCGTGCTCGGGGCGCCCGCCGACATCCGCCGGGCGGTGCCGCGGGTCCAGGTCGCCGGGGAGGGCACCGACCTCGAGCGCGACCCGGCCGCCGCCGCCGCTCACTTGCCCTCGGTGGCCTGGCGGGCGGCCCGGGCCGCCCTCGAGCGGGGACCCGTGCTCGTCCAGGTGCCGCGCCGCGGATACCTGCCGTCGTTGTCCTGCCAGACCTGCCGTATGCCGGCCCGCTGCGGCCGCTGCCACGGCCCCCTCGCCCTGGTCGCGGCCGACGCGCCGCCGGCGTGCCGGTGGTGCGGCACGGCGGTGCAGGCCTTCGACTGCCCGCACTGCCACGGGCGCACAGTCCGCTCCAGCGTGGTCGGCGCGCGGCGCACGGCCGAGGAGCTGGGCCGGGCGTTCCCCGGGGTGCCGGTGCACACCTCCGGCGCCGGCGAGGTGCTCCCGGCGGTCGCGGCGCGGCCGGCGCTGGTCATCGCGACACCGGGCGCCGAGCCGGTCGCCGAGGGCGGGTTCGCCGCGACGCTGCTGCTGGACGCGTGGGCGCTGCTCGACCGGCCGACGCTGGGCGCCGCCGAGGAGGCGTTGCGCCGCTGGACGGCCGCGGCGGCGCTGACGCGCGGCGCCGCCGACGGGGGCCTGGTGGTGCTGTGCGGGGCTCCGCTGCACACCACGCTGCCGCCGGTCGAGGCCCTGGTGCGTTGGGACCCGACGTGGTTCGCCGGGCGCGAGCTGGCCGAGCGCCGCGAGCTGCGGCTGCCGCCGAGCGTGGCGATGGCCCAGCTCGTGGGCGGCCGCCGCGCGCTGCAGGACGCCGTCGACCACGCCGAGCTGGCCGCGGACGTCGAGCGGCTCGGCCCCCTGCCGGTGTCGGCCAACGGTGGCGCCGGCCGGCGGGGTGGCGCGGGAGCCGGGGGACGTGGGCGGGGCGAGGCGGCAGCGGAGGCCGAGCAGCTGCAGCTGCTGCTGCGCACGGCGCTCGAGGGCGGCCCGGCGCTGGCGAGCGCCCTGGCCGCGATGAAGGCGGTGCGCAGCGCACGCAAGGAGCGCGAGTCGGTCACCGTGCGGATCGACCCGACCGAAGGGATCGGCTGAGGTGCCGGCACGCAGCGCGACCGCCGGGCCCTGCTCCTCGCTGCACGCCGCCCGGCTCACGGCTCAGCAGCTGAGCGGACCACCGGCCGACTCGGTCGAGGCCGTCGTCGACCGGCTGCTCGCGGTGCAGGCGCAGGACCCGCGCGGTGCGCGCCTGGCCGTCCGCTCCCGCAGCACCGGGCTGTGCGCCGCCGACGTCGACGAGGCGCTGACCCGTCGGCGCTCGGTGGTGGTGTCCTGGCTCAACCGCGGCACGCTGCACCTCGTGCCGGCGCAGGACTACTGGTGGCTGCACCCGCTGACCACCCCGCAGCTGGCCACCGGCAACCGCACCCGGCTCCAGCAGGAGGGGGTCTCGCCGGAGCAGGCCCTCCGCGGCGTGGCCGTCGTGGCCGAGCAGGTGGCGACCGAGGGCCCGCGGACCCGGGCCGAGCTGCGCGACGCGCTCGACGCCGCCGGGGTGCCGACCGCCGGGCAGGCCCTCGTGCACGTGCTCGTGGCGGCGACGCTGGCCGGGCACGTGGTGCGCGGTCCCGTCCGCGACGGCGACCAGTGCTTCGTCGACGTCGAGGACTGGCTCGGGCCGGCCCCGGAGCCGCTCGACAAGGCCGAGGCGCTGGCCCGGCTGGCCCGGCGCTACCTCGCCGGGCACGGCCCCGCCGACGCCCGCGACCTGGCCAAGTGGGCCGGCATCACCCTGACCGACGCCCGCGCCGGCCTGGCCGGCCTGGGGGAGGAGGTCGTGCCACGGCCCGACGGGCTGGTCGACCTGGCCGAGCGGCCGGGGGTGCCCGCTCCGGTGCCGGAGCCGCGGCTGCTGGGTGCGTTCGACCCGGTCCTGCACGGCTGGGTGTCGCGCCAGGACGTCGTCGGCGACCACCGCGGGATCGTCACCAACAACGGGCTGTTCCGGCCCTTCGCCATGGTGGACGGCCGGGCCGTGGCGTTGTGGGGCCTGGCCTCGGGGACGGTGACCATCTCGCCGCTGGAGCGCGTGCGGCGGGCCGACCTGAGGGCGCTGGAGGCCGACGCGGCGCAGGTGCTGGCCTGGCTCGGCCTGCCCGACCGACCCGCGGTCGTCAACGCCGGCTGAACCCCCGCAACTCCGGGGTACAAGGGCCCGGGTGGTCCCACCGCGCCGCGGCGTACCGTCGCCGGCAGGAGCCAGAGTGCCTCGCCCGGGTGGCAGGGGCCGACCTGGCGGGGAGGGGTCTGTCGTGAAGCGCACGCGAAGCATCCTCGGGACGGCCACGGTCGCGCTGGCTGTCGCGACCGGGTCGGTGGCCGTCGGGGCGACGGCCAGGGCGGCCGGCCCGGCCACGTCGTCACCTGCGGTCACGTCCTCCGGTGCGGTCACGGCGGCGAGGTCGTCCGGCTCGTCCGGTGCCACGTTCACGCCGGGGGCTGCCGGCGCGGGCGACCCGTACTTCCCGCTGGCCGGCAACGGCGGCTACGACGCCGTGCACTACGACCTGCGGCTGGCCTACGACCCCGGCTCCGGCCGGCTCTCCGGCAGCGCCGAGCTGCGCGCCCGGGCCACCCAGGGCCTCTCCCGCTTCGACCTCGACCTGGCCGGCCTCACGGTGAGCGGCGTCACGGTCGACGGACGTGCGGCGCAGTTCCGACGCTCCGGGCAGGAGCTCATCGTCACCCCGGCCGCCGGGATCCGCTCAGGGCGCACGTTCTCGGTCACCGTGCGCTACGCGGGGGTGCCACAGGTCATCACCGACGCCGACGGGTCGATCGAGGGCTGGGTCCGCACCGCCGACGGCGCCTTCGTCGTGGGGGAGCCGGTGGGGTCGATGTCGTGGTTCCCCTCCAACAACGTGCCGCTGGACAAGGCGACCTACGACCTGCGGATGAACGTGCCCTCGGGAGCCTCCGTCTGGGGCAACGGCGTCCTGGGCTCCCGGGCGACCAGCGCCGGGCGGACGACGTACTGGTGGCACCAGGCGCAGCCGATCTCCACCTACTTGGTCACCGCCACCGTCGGCCGGTTCCAGCAGCGCACCGGCAGCACCGCGCACGGCCTGCCCGTCTACCTCGCGGTGGACCCGACGGTCACGGGCGCGCCGTGGACGACGCTGCAGCGCACGGCGGAGATCACCGACTGGGAGACCGCCCAGTTCGGGCGCTACCCCTTCTCGGCCACGGGCGGGGTCGTCGACAACGCGAAGACGGTGGGCTACGCGCTGGAGACCGCGACCAAGCCGATGTATGACCGCGCGCCGGACCTGGCCACGGTGGTCCACGAGCTCGGGCACCAGTGGTTCGGCGACTCGGTCACGCCGCGTCGGTGGAAGGACATCTGGCTCAACGAGGGCTTCGCCACCTACGTCGAGTGGCTCTGGACCGAACGCCACGGTGGGCGCACCGCCGCCGCGCAGCTGACCACGCTGCTCGCCGCGCACCCGGCCTCTGACGCCTTCTGGACGATCCCCCCGGCCAACCCCGGCGGTCCGGCGAACCTGTTCTCCACCCCGGTCTACGAGCGGGGCGCGATGGCCCTGGTCGCCCTGCGCCAGCGCATCGGCGACGCGACGTTCGCCCAGCTGCTGCGCACCTGGGCGGCCGAGCACCGGTACGGCGTGGTTGGCACCTCCGACCTGCTCCGGCTCGCCGAGCGGCTCAGCGGCCAGCAGCTCGACGGCCTGTTCGAAGCCTGGCTCTACCAGCCGCGCCGGCCGGCGGGCGTCTGAGCGCCTGAGCGCCTGAGCGCACCCGAGGGTCTGCGGCCGCCCGGCCTCCCGTCTAGGGTCGGGGGAGTGGGATCCCCTGACGTGACACCGACGCCGGTCGAGGCAGTCGTCTTCGACCTCGGCAACGTGCTGATCCGCTGGCACCCGCACGGGGCGATCGCCCGCGAGGTCGGGCCGGAGCGGGCCAGCGCCTTCCTGGCGGCCGAGGACTTCAGCTTCCAGGCCTGGAACCACGAGCAGGATGCCGGGCGCAGCTGGGCCGAGGCGGAGGCGCTCGCCGTCGCCAGCCACCCGCACTGGGAGCGGGAGATCCGGGCCTACCGGGCGCACTACCCCACATCGCTGCTCGGGCCGATCGAGGCCACCGTGGCCGTGCTCGAGGAGCTGCACGGGCACGGCATACCGCTGTTTGCCCTGACCAACTGGTCGGCCGAGCTCTTCCCGCACGCCCGGGAGCGCTTCGCGTTCCTCGACCTGTTCGCGGACATCGTCGTCTCCGGCGACGAGGGGGTGGCCAAGCCCGACCCGCGCATCTTCACGACGCTGGCACGGCGGGCCGGTCGGGAGCTGTCGGCGTGCGTGTTCATCGACGACAGCCTCCGCAACGTCGAGGCGGCCCGGGCGGCCGGGATGGACGCGATCCACTTCACCGACACCGGCCACCTCAGGAGTGACCTGCGCCGGCGTGGCCTCCCGCTCGCGCCCGCATAGACTGGGCCGGCCAGCGCCACCAACCCCCTCAAGGACGTACCCGTGTCGATCAAGGACATCCGCCTGTTCGGCGACCCCGTGCTGCGCACCCCCGCTGCCGAGGTCGTCGACTTCGACAAGGAGCTGCGCCAGCTCGTCAAGGACCTCACCGACACGATGATCGACGCCCCGGGCGCCGGTCTGGCCGCGCCGCAGATCGGTGTCGGGCTGCGCGTGTTCACGTACTACGTCGACGACCAGCTCGGCCACCTGATCAACCCCAGCCTCGACCTGTCCGAGGAGCTGCAGGACGGCGAGGAGGGCTGCCTGTCCTTCCCCGGCATCTACTTCGACACCCCGCGCGCGCTGCGGGTCGTGGCCAAGGGCTTCAACGAGTACGGCGACCCGGTCACCCTCGAGGGCAGCGAGCTGATGGCGCGCTGCATCCAGCACGAGACCGACCACCTCAACGGCATCCTGTTCATCGACCGGATGGACCGCCAGCAGCGCAAGCTCGCCATGAAGGCGATCCGCGACGCCGAGTGGGCGGGCCAGGAGGCCCCGACGGTCAAGGTCAGCCCGCACGCCACCTTCGGCAAGGGCCTCTGACCGCGTGCGGCTCGTCTTCGCCGGCACCCCCGAGGTCGCCCTGCCCAGCCTCGAGGCGCTCGAGGCGTCCGCGCACGAGGTCGTCGCGGTCGTCACCCGCCCGGACGCCCGCGCCGGCCGGGGCCGCACGCTCGTGCCGTCGCCGGTCAAGGAGCGCGCGCTCGAGCTGGGCCTGGAGGTCCTGACCCCGCGCCGGCCGAGCGAGCCGGAGTTCCTCGACCGGCTGCGCGAGATCGCCCCGGACGCGTGCCCGATCGTGGCCTACGGCGGGCTCATCCCTGCGGCCGCGCTGGAGATCCCCGCGCACGGCTGGGTCAACCTGCACTTCTCGCTGCTGCCGGCATGGCGCGGCGCCGCCCCCGTGCAGCACGCCGTCATGGCCGGCGACGAGGTCACCGGGGCCACGACGTTCCTGCTCGAGGAGGGGCTCGACACCGGGCCCACGTTCGGGGTGATGACCGAGACGGTGCGCCCGACCGACACCTCCGGTGACCTGCTCGAGCGGCTCGCCGACGCCGGCGCGGGCCTGCTCGTCGCGACCATCGACGGGCTGGAGTCCGGCGACCTCGAAGCCGTGCCGCAGCCGGCCGAGGGGGTCTCCCTGGCACCCAAGATCAGCGTCGAGGACGCCCGGGTCCGCTGGGGCACCCCCGCCCTGGCGATCGACCGGCAGGTGCGCGGCTGCACGCCCGCGCCCGGCGCGTGGACCACCTTCCGCGGGGAGCGGCTCAAGCTGCACCCGGTCACGGTGGCCCAGGACGCCCCGGCGGTGGCTCCCGGCGAGCTGCTGGTGGGCAAGCAGGAGGTCCTGGTCGGCACGGCGACGAGCCCGGTGCGGCTGGGCACCGTGCAGCCACACGGCAAGAAGGCGATGGCCGCGGCCGACTGGGCCCGCGGGGTCCGCATCGAGTCCGGGGAGAAGCTGGCCGATGGCTGAGCACGGCCCCTCCGACCACGGCCACTCCGACCAGCCCCGCCGACCGCGCTCCCCGCAACGCCCCCGCCGGCAGCCGCAGCGCTCGGTGCAGCGGCCCTCGGAGCGCTCCCGCAGCACCGACCCCGCCCGCCTGGCGGCGTACACCGTCACCCGGGCGGTCGCCGACGGCGCCTACGCCAACCTCGAGCTGCCCAAGGAGCTGCGCGCCCGCGGGCTGCGCGGCCGGGACGCCGGGTTCGCCACCGAGCTGACCTACGGCGCCATCCGGATGCGCGGCCTCTACGACCCGGTCATCGCCTCCGCCGCCGGTCGCCCGGTCGAGGCGATCGACCCCGCCGTCCTCGACACGCTGCGTCTCGGTGCCCACCAGCTGCTCGGGATGCGGGTGCCGGTCCACGCCGCCGTCGACGAGACCGTGGGCCTGGCCCGCAAGGTCAACGGCGCGGGGGCCAGCGGCTTCGTCAACGCCGTGATGCGGCGCATCAGCGAGCGTCCGCTGGAGGAGTGGGTGGCCCGCGTGGCGCCCACGGGAGACCCGCTCGCCCGGCTGGCGGTGGAGCAGTCGCACCCGGAGTGGGTGGTCCGCGCCCTGCGCGCGGCCCTGCTCGGGCACGGCGCCTCCACCGCCGACGGCGTCGACGTCGACCTCGAGGACCTGCTCGCCGCCGACAACGCCGCGCCCAAGGTCTCGCTCGTGGCCCGACCGGGCCTGTCGACCGTCGCCGAGCTGGTCGACGCCGGGGCGACCGCCTCCGGGCTCTCCCCGCTCGGGGCGACGCTGGAGTCCGGCGACCCGGGGGCCCTGGCCGCCGTGCGCGACGGCCGCGCGGCCGTGCAGGACGAGGGCTCCCAGCTGCTCGCCCTGGCCCTCGCCGCCGTGCCCGTGGAGACCGGCGGTGGGGACGAGCGCTGGCTCGACCTGTGCGCCGGCCCCGGCGGCAAGGCCGCGCTGCTGGCGACGCTGGGCGCCCAGCACGAGGCGACGCTCTTTGCCAACGAGGTCAGCGAGCACCGCACCGAGCTCATCCGCCAGACGCTGCGCGCCGCACTCGACTCCGGCATCGAGGTCATGGTCGGCACCGGCGACGGCCGCGAGGTCGGCGAGGAGGAGCCGGAGTTCTTCGACCGGGTGCTCGTCGACGCCCCGTGCACCGGCCTGGGCGCGCTGCGCCGGCGCCCCGAGGCGCGCTGGCGCCGGTCGCCGGAGGACCTGGCCGACCTTGGCGGCCTGCAGCGCGAGCTGCTCGCCTCCGCCATCGCCGCGACGAAGCCCGGCGGCGTCATCGCCTACGCGACGTGCAGCCCGCACCTGGCCGAGACGCGCTATGTCGTCGAGGACGTCACCAAGCGTCACCCCGAGGTCAGCGTCGTCGACGCACGGGAGTACTTCCGCGACGCCCAGGGCGCACCGCTGTCCCACCTCGGCGACGGCCCCTACGTCCAGCTCTGGCCGCACCTGCACGGCACCGACGGGATGTTCCTCGCCCTGCTGCGCAAGCACTGAGTGCCGGCACCGACTGCCGGCACTGACCGCAAGCACCGACCGCCGGCACCGAGCGCCCGCCGGAGCCACCGGCGGGCCCTCCTATGCTGGCGTCCGTGCAGATCTCCCCGAGCATCCTGTCCGCCGACTTCGCCAACCTCGAGCGTGAGCTGGGCCGCATCAGCAACGCCGACTGGGCCCACGTCGACGTCATGGACGGCCACTTCGTGCCCAACCTGACGCTGGGCCTGCCGGTCGTGGAGGCGCTCGCCAAGGTCAGCCCGATCCCGCTGGACTGCCACCTGATGATCGACGACCCCGACCGCTGGGCGCCGATGTACGCCGAGGCCGGCGGGTCGAGCGTGACCTTCCACGTCGAGGCCGCGGCGGACCCGCGCCGGGTGGCCCGTGACCTGCGCGCGGCGGGAGCCCGGGCCGGCATGGCGATCAAGCCGGGCACGGCATTCACGCCCTACGCCGACCTGCTGCCCGAGCTCGACATGGTGCTCGTCATGACGGTCGAGCCGGGCTTCGGCGGGCAGTCGTTCATGGCCGACCAGATGCCCAAGGTGCGCGAGGTCCGCGAGGCCGTCCGGCGCCACGGGGGAGACATCTGGGTCCAGGTCGACGGCGGGGTCTCGGCCGAGACGATCGAGCAGTGCGCCGAGGCCGGGGCCGACGTCTTCGTCGCCGGGTCGGCGGTCTACGGCGCCCAGGACGCCGCCGCCGCCGTCGACGAGCTCCGCGCGCTGGCGAGCCGCCACCACCACGGGTGAGGACCGTCACCCGGACGCGCCTGCCGGAGGCGGCCGCCCGGATGCGATACTGACGACACGTGCTCCGGGGTCGGTGCAACTCCGAACCGGCGGTGACAGTCCGCGACCCGACCGCAGCCAGCGGCCGGTTGACCTGGTGGAACTCCAGGACCGACGGTGAAAGTCCGGATGGTAGGCAGCGCGTGCGGGACCGGTGCCCGGTCGTGACCAGTGGTCGCGGTCGGAGCGTCAGTCCCGTTGCAGGACAAGGCTTTTCCGGCAGTCCGTATGCCGTGTCGACAGGCACGCCGTCGACCGCCGGTCCGAGCCGTCGACAGTCCACCCCGGAGCTCGCCCGAGACAGGCAGAGCACGAGGGGCAGGACATGGAGCAGTCGAGGCAGGACGAGCGCGACGTCGCGCTGATGCGTCGCGCCCTCGAGCTCGCCGCCCGTGGCCCCCTGGGCGACCCGAACCCCCGCGTCGGCGCTGTGGTGCTCGACGCCGGCGGTGACGTCGTCGGCGAGGGGTGGCACCGCGGTGCCGGCACCCCCCACGCGGAGGTCGAGGCCCTGCGCCAGGCCGGCCCGCAGGCGGCCGGCGGCACCGCCGTGGTCACCCTCGAGCCGTGCAACCACACCGGGCGCACCGGGCCGTGCGCGCAGGCCCTGGTCGACGCGGGCGTGGTCCGGGTGGTGTTCGGCCAGTCCGACCCCAACCCCGAGGCCGCGGCCGGGGCGCAGACCCTGCGCGCCGCGGGGATCGAGGCCGTCGGCGGCATGCTCGCGCCCGAGGCGACCGCGCTGAACCAGGCGTGGACCTTCGCGGTGACCCGCGGCCGCCCGATGGTCACGTGGAAGTTCGCCGCCACCCTCGACGGGCGCTCGGCGGCCGCCGACGGCACCAGCCGGTGGATCACCGGCGAGGCGGCTCGCGCCGACGTCCACGCGCTGCGGGCCCGGTGCGGGGCGATCCTGGTCGGCACGGGAACCGTCCTGGCCGACGACCCCCAGCTGACCGTGCGCCCCTTCGACGGTGCCCCGCTGGAGCGGCAGCCGCTGCGGGTCGTCATGGGGGAGCGGGACCTGCCCGCCGGGGCGCGCGTGCTCGACGACGCCGCGCCGACCCTGCACCTGCGCGACCGGGACCCGGCGCTGGCCCTGAAGGCCCTGGCCGACCGCGAGGTCCGGCACGTGTGGCTCGAGGGCGGCCCGACGCTGGCGGCGGCCTTCGTGGCCGCCGGCCTCGTCGACGAGGTCGTCGCCTACCTGGCCCCCGCGCTCCTCGGCGCCGGGGCGGCCGCGGTGGGGGACCTCGGCATACGGACCATCGGTGACGCCGTGCGGCTCGTGCCGCGCGAGGTCACCACCATCGGCGACGACATCCGCGTCGTCGCGACCATCGCACCCCAGGGAGATCGCTGATGTTCACCGGCATCGTCGAGGAGCTCGGACAGGTCGTGTCCGTCGAGCCGGGGGAGGAGTCCGCGGTGCTGCGGGTCCGCGGCCCGCTCGTGACCAGCGACGCCACACACGGCGCCTCGATCGCGGTCAACGGCGTGTGCCTGACCGTCGTCGAGCACGACGCGGAGTCCTTCTCCGTCGACGTGATGGCCGAGACGCTGCGGCGCTCCAGCCTCGGCGACCTGTCGGCCGGCGACCCGGTCAACCTCGAGCGGGCCATGGGGGCGAGCAGCCGGTTCGGCGGCCACATCGTGCAGGGGCACGTCGACGGCACCGCGACCATCACCGCCCGCGAGCCGGGCGACCGGTGGGAGGTCGTGACGTTCACGCTGCCGCCGTCGCTGGCGCGCTACGTCGTGGAGAAGGGCTCGATCACCGTCGACGGTGTCTCGCTGACCGTCTCGGCCGTCACCGACGACACCTTCTCCGTCTCGCTCATCCCGACCACCCTCGACCTGACCACGTTGGGGCACAAGGGAGTTGGGGCCACCGTCAACCTCGAGGTCGACGTCCTCGCGAAGTACGTCGAGCGCCTCATGTCCGCAGGAGCCCAAGCATGAACCTCCTCCAGCGCCTCTTCGAGGCCCAGCTGACGATCGCCGGCCAGCCGATCCTGTGGCGCGAGGTGATCGGCAACGCGTTCGGCTTCGCCTCGGCGATCGGCGGCATGCGCCGGCGCGTGTGGGCCTGGCCGGTCGGCATCGTCGGCAACGCGCTGCTGTTCACCGTGTTCTTCGGCGTCGCCTTCTCCAACCCGCAGGGCGAGACGCTCTACGGCCAGGCCGGGCGCCAGGTCTTCTTCATCATCACCAGCGTCTACGGCTGGTGGCGCTGGTCGCAGGTGCGGCGGGCGCGGGCGGCCGGGGACGGGCACGCCCCGGCGATCACGCCGCGATGGGCGAGCGGGCGTGAGCGGGTCGGCTACCTCGCGGTGTGGCTGGTCGGGGTCGTGGTGGCGCAGCAGGTGTTCTCCGCCATCGGCGCCGGGTTCCCCGCCCCGCGCTGGTACTTCTGGTGCGACGCCTGGATCTTCGTCGGGTCCATGGTCGCGACCTACGCCATGGCCCGCGGCTGGAACGACTTCTGGCTCTGCTGGATCGGCGTCGACCTCGTCGGCGTGCCGCTGCTGGTCCACTCCCACTTCTACCCCTCGGCCGTCCTGTATGCCGTGTACGGCGGCTTGGTCATCTACGGCTTCTTCGTCTGGCTGCGGGCCTCCCGCGTCGAGACGCCGACCCCCCTGAGCGAGACGAGTGAGGTGCCCGCATGAGCGAGCTGGCGACCATCGAGCAGGCCCTGGAGGCGCTGCGCCGCGGGCTGCCGGTCCTCGTGACCGACGACGAGGACCGCGAGAACGAGGGCGACGTCATCCTCGCGGCCGAGACGGCCACCGCCCAGTGGCTGGCGTGGACGATCCGCTGGTCCTCCGGCGTCGTCTGCGCGCCGATGCCCGACGAGGTGGCCGACCGGCTCGAGCTGCCGCCCATGGTGAGCCGCAACGAGGACCCGCGCGGCACGGCATACACGATCTCGGTCGACGCCCGGGAGGGCGTCACCACCGGCATCAGTGCGGCGGACCGCGCGCGGACGGTGCAGCTGCTCGCCGACCCGGCGACCGAGCCCACCGACCTGGTGCGACCGGGGCACGTCTTCCCCCTGCGGGCCAGGGAGGGTGGCGTCCTGGTGCGCGCCGGGCACACCGAGGCGGCGGTGGACCTGTGCCGCCTCGCCGGCCTGTCCCCGGTCGGGGTCATCGCCGAGCTGGTGCACGACGACGGCTCGATGATGCGCCTGCCCGCGGTGCAGGAGCTGGGGGCCGCCCACGACCTGCCGGTGATCACCATCGAGCAGCTCATCGCGTGGCGGCAGCGCAACGACCGCGTCGAGCGGATCGTGCAGACCCGCCTGCCCACCGAGCACGGCGAGTTCCAGGTGCACGGCTACCGCGACATGGTGACCGGCGACGAGCACGTGGCGCTGGTCAGCCCGCGCGGCCTCGGCGGGCGGGCACCGTTGGCGCGGCTGCACTCCGAGTGCCTCACCGGCGACGTCTTCGGGTCGCAGCGCTGCGACTGCGGGCCCCAGCTCGACTGGGCCCTGGAGCGGGTCGGGCGCGAGGGCGGTGTCGTGGTCTACCTGCGCGGGCACGAGGGCCGCGGGGTCGGGCTGCTGCACAAGCTGCGGGCCTACGCCTTGCAGGACAAGGGTTTCGACACCGTCGACGCGCAGGTCGAGCTCGGCCTGCCGATCGACGCGCGGGAGTACGCCGCGGGCGCGGCGATCCTGGCCGACCTCGGGCTGCACGCGGTGCGGCTGCTGACCAACAACCCGTTGAAGGTCAACGCCATGCGGGAGTACGAGATCGAGGTCGCCGCGGTCGAGCGGATCAGCATCACCCCGGGTGAGGACAACGAGCACTACCTGCGCACCAAGCGGGACCGGATGGGACACGACCTCGTCATCGAGGCCACGGACAAGGGAGCATCAGCATGAGCGGGGCGGGTTCGCCGGTTCTGACCGTCGACGGACGAGGTCTGCGGGTGGCCGTCGTGGCCGCGTCGTGGCACGAGACGGTGATGGACGGCCTGGTCGACGGCGCCCGTCGTGCGCTGGACGAGGCCGGCGTGGACGGCTTCGACATCGTGCGGGTGCCGGGCACGTTCGAGCTGCCGGTGGCGTGCGCGCGGCTCGCGGGCTCGTACGACGCGGTGGTCGCCCTGGGCGTGGTGATCCGTGGCGGGACGCCGCACTTCGACTACGTCTGCCAGGCCGCGACGGTGGGTCTGACGGACGTGTCCGTGCGCACCGGCGTGCCGGTCGGCTTCGGCGTGCTCACCTGCGACAACGACGAGCAGGCGCTGGACCGGGCCGGCCTGGCCGGTTCGAACGAGGACAAGGGCCACGAGGCCGCAACCGCCGCGGTGGCGACGGCGGTCACCCTGCGGGACGCGACCGCCCGGCCGGCGGAGGGCAGGACCGCCTGACATAGCCTGCCGTGGTGACTGACAACGCCATGCGCCGCGCCCTCGCCCGAGCCCGAGACGGCAAGGCCCTCGACGCCACCGAGGCGCTCACGCTGCTCGCGGCGCGCGGCGAGGACCTGGTGACGCTGTCGGAGGCGGCCTCCCGGGTGCGCGACGCGGCGATGGTCGCCGCGGGGCGCCCGGGCGTGGTGACCTACTCCCGCAAGGTCTTCATCCCACTCACCCGGCTGTGCCGGGACCGTTGCCACTACTGCACGTTCGCGACCGTCCCGCATCGTCTCCCCGCGGCATACCTCTCCCCGGACGAGGTCCTGGAGATCGCGCGCGAAGGGGCGGCGCAGGGGTGCAAGGAGGCGCTGTTCACCCTCGGTGACCGTCCCGAGGACCGGTGGCCGGCCGCGCGGGAGTGGCTGGACGCGCACGGGTATGACGACACCCTCGCCTACGTGCGCGCCATGGCCATCCGCGTGCTGGAGGAGACCGGGCTGCTGCCGCACCTCAACCCCGGGGTGATGTCGTGGGCGGACCTTCAGCGGCTCAAGCCGGTCGCCCCGTCGATGGGGATGATGCTCGAGACCACCTCCGAGCGGCTGTGGAGCGAGCCCGGCCAGGCCCACTTCGGCTCCCCCGACAAGGACCCGGCGGTGCGCCTGCGGGTGCTCGAGGACGCCGGGCGCGTGGGCGTGCCGTTCACGACGGGCATCCTCGTGGGCATCGGCGAGACGCCGCAGGACCGGGTCGAGAGCATCCTGGCGATCCGGCGGGTGGCGCGGGAGTACGGCTCGGTGCAGGAGTGCATCGTGCAGAACTTCCGGGCCAAGGACGACACCGCGATGCGGGGCGAGCCGGACGTGGGCGAGGAGGAGTACCTCGCCACGATCGCGGTGGCGCGGCTGCTCCTCGGGCCGTCGGTGACGATCCAGGCGCCGCCGAACCTGTCCGACCCGCAGGAGATCTCGCGGCTGCTGGCTGCGGGCGTCGACGACTGGGGCGGGGTGTCGCCGGTGACCCCCGACCACGTGAACCCGGAGCGGCCGTGGCCGCACGTGGAGGACCTGCGCGCCTGGACGGCCGAGTCGGGGCTGGAGCTGCGCGAGCGTCTGACGGCGCACCCGCGCTACGTGCTCGGGTCGCTGGAGCGCGACGAGGCATGGATCGACCCGCGGGTGCACGCGCACGTGCGGGCGCTGGTGGACCCGGCAACCGGCCTGGCCCGGGAGGACGCGCGGCCCGAGGGGCTGGTGTGGCAGGAGCCTGACGGCGGGATGACCTCTGGCGGAACGGGATCCGGCCGCACGGACCTGCACCGTGCCGTTGATTCGGAAGGGCGCACGGGCGACCGGCGCAGCGACTTCGACGAGGTCTACGGCGACTGGTCGGAGGTGGCGTCGCGGGTGGGAGCCGCCGCCCCGGTGCGCCTGGACTCCGACGCGGGCGAGGTCCTGCGGCGGGCCGAGACCGACCCGGCGGGCCTGTCCGACGAGGACTACCTGACGCTGCTGACGTGCGACGGCGCGGAGCTGGAGGCGCTCGCGGGGCTGGCGGACTCGATCCGACGCGACGTCGTCGGGGACGACGTGACCTACGTGGTCAACCGGAACATCAACTTCACCAACGTCTGCTACGTCGGTTGCCGGTTCTGCGCGTTCGCCCAGCGCAAGACCGACGCCGACGCCTACACGCTCTCGCTGGAGGAGGTCGGCCGCCGTGCCGCCGAGGCGCAGGCGCTGGGGGCGACCGAGGTGTGCCTGCAAGGGGGGATCTCCCCGGACCTGAAGGCCACGGCATACGCGGACATCGTGCGCGCGGTGAAGTCCGCGGCGCCGGGCATCCACGTGCATGCGTTCTCGCCCATGGAGATCGCGACCGGAGCGGCGAAGTCCGGTGTCTCCGTGCGGGACTGGCTCACCGAGGTGCGTGAGGCCGGGCTGGACACGATCCCCGGGACCGCGGCCGAGATCCTCGACGACGAGGTCCGCTGGGTGCTGACCAAGGGCAAGCTGCCGGCGGCGCAGTGGATCGAGGTCGTGGAGACGGCACACGAGCTCGGGCTGCGCAGCTCGAGCACGATGATGTACGGCCACGTCGACCACCCGCGGCACTGGGTCGGCCACCTGCGCACGCTGACCCGGATCCAGGACCGCACCGGTGGGTTCACCGAGTTCGTGCCGCTGCCCTTCATCCACACGAACGCGCCGGTCTACCTCGCCGGGCTGTCGCGGCCCGGCCCGACGCTGCGCGACAACCGAGCGGTGCACGCGGTCGCCCGGCTGATGCTGCACGGGCGCATCGACAACGTGCAGACCTCCTGGGTCAAGCTCGGGGTCGAGGGGACGCGCCTGATGCTGACCGGCGGAGCGAACGACGTCGGGGGCACGCTGATGGAGGAGACGATCAGCCGGATGGCGGGCTCGGCCCACGGGTCGGCCAAGACGGTCGCCGAGCTGACCGAGATCGCCTCCGGGATCGGTCGTCCCGTGCGGGAGCGCACCACCACGTATGCCGTGCCGGCGGCTTCCTGACGTCGCTCACCGGCTGAGCCGGCTCCCCGTGGTTTGATCACCGCATGGGAGGGGACCCGCAGGAGCCGTTGCGCGCTCGCGTCCCGGGCAGCTCCCAGGGCGGGGTCGACCCCGGCGCGGCAGGTCAAGGCCTCGCTCGGGGGACCCCTCCGGTGTGGCGTCGGCTGCTCGCCGCACGGTTCGTCGTGGCGGCGCTCGTCGTCGCGACGGCCGCGGCGTGGGGGCTGACCGTCCACCTCCACCGCCTGCCCTCGACGGACCGGTCGGGCCGCCGGGTCCTCTACTACTGGCACCAGACCAGCGACGCATGGTTGGCAGTCTGCCTCGCGGTCGCAAGCCTGTTGTCGCTGGTGCTCGCCGCATGGGTGCTCCTGCGCGTCGGTAATCACGTGCCTGGCCGTTGGCGCAGGGTGGTGGCCGTCGTCGGCGCGATCGCGTGGCTGGGCGGGGCTGCCTTTCTGGCCGCCTGGGTCTTCGTGCTCGGGCTGCTCGCCGGCCTCACGGGCACGCAGACGACCGTCCGCGGTCCCGGCGGCGAGGTCGTGGTGATCAGCCGGAGCTACGACGGCGATTTCGTCGACGTCTGGAGGCAGGAGGGGGCCGTGACCTACGTGCAGGAGCCGGGCACGGCGACGGTGGACCCGATGGACGGGCCCTGCCGGCTCGAGGCCGCGCCGGCGTCGAGGTTGAGGCTCAGCTGCGGCACGAGGTCCCAGCTCCTCAGCGCCGCGGTGCCCGCCGTCTCCTGAGCTCGCCGTGCCCCCTGGGGTGACCCCGCGTCCTCTGGCACCATGGCGAGGGTGACGGTCATCAAGATCAACGCGATCACCGTGCCCGCCGACAGTGGCGACGAGCTGGCCCGCCGGTTCGCCGCGCGGGCGGGCGCCGTGGACGACCAGGACGGGTTCGAGGGCTTCGAGCTGCTCAAGCCCACCGACGACCGGACCACCTGGCTGGTCGTCACCCGGTGGCGTGACGACGCGGCGTTCGAGGCCTGGGTGAGCTCCCGGGCATTCGCGCACGGCCACCGTCAGGCATCCGAGGGTGCCGGCGAGGCGTCCCCGGGTGCGGAGTCCCCGCGTGAGCAGCCCGCGGGTGGTGGGCCGACCCGCCCCGTCGGGGTCCACAGCGAGCTGTGGTCCTACGAGGTCGCCGGAGGGAGCGCTGGAGGGTCAGCCGGGGACCGTCCCGGCTCGGGAGCGTAGGCGGCGCGGGCGGCACCGGAGCCCGGTCCCGGGCCGTACGGGGAAGGGTTAGCCACCCGGAGGGGTTGGAGCAGGAGTGCTGTGGCGCTGGATCGGGTGTGTCGTCGGTCTCCTCATCGTGGGCGGCACGCTCTTCAGCGTGGTCGGCACCCTGGTCGTGCCCCGGGCCATCGACTCCAGGGTCTCGCGCGCCACTGACCGCGTGGTGGACCTGCTCCTCCTGCTCGCGACCGGCGGTGTGCGCTCCTTCGTGCGCCGCGACCGCATCCTCGCCTGGCAGTCGCCCCTGAGCCTGCTGGTCCGGCTCGGCGTGTGGCTCGTCCTGCTCGTCGTCGGGTACTCCCTCGTCCTGCTGCCCGTTGTCGGCGGCCCGGTGGCCTCGTCGTTCCACGAGGCGGGCTCCTCGATCCTGACGCTGGGCTACGCCGCCCCGCGCAACCCCGGCAGCACGGTCGTGGAGTACGCGGCCGCGTTCACCGGCCTCGTCGTGATCGGTCTGCAGGTGGGCTACCTGCCCACGCTGTATGCCGCCTTCAACCGCCGCGAGACCGAGGTGACGCTGCTGACCACCCGCGCGGGGGTCCCGGCGTGGGGGCCGGAGATCCTGGCGCGCACGCTGTGGGGCATCAGCGACGGGGACACCGGGCCGGTGCTGGGCGACCTGTTCCGTTCCTGGGAACGCTGGTCCGCCGAGCTCGCCGAGTCGCACACGACGTATGCCGTGCTGGTGCGGCTGCGCTCGCCGCGCCCCCTGTCCCACTGGCTCACCTCGTTGCTGGCGGTGATGGACGCCGCGGCCCTGCACCTGGCCCTCGCGCCGTCCCGGGAGCCCCGGATGTCGGCCCGGTTGATGCTGCGGATGGGGTTCACGGCCCTGGAGCAGATCGCTCGCGCGGTGCGGCTGCCGGTCCCCGCGGAGCCCGACCCGGACGCACCGATCTCGGTCAGCTACCAGCAGTTCGAGGAAGCCGTCGAGGAGCTGCGCCAGCTGGGCTACCCCGTGGAACGCAGCACGAAGGAGGCTTGGCCGCACTTCCGGGGGTGGCGGGCGAACTACGACATCACGGCCCTCGCGCTCGCGAAGCACCTCGACGCCCCGCCGGCGCTGTGGAGCGGACCCCGGCGCTGGCCCTCCGACCCCATCGCGCCGGGGCGCCCGGTGACCCGGCTGGCCCGGGACGCCACGACGGCGACCTCCCACCCGGCGGGCAGGGCAGGGGGCTGATCCGGCGCCGGCCCCGGGGCTGCCCGTCCTCGGTCGACTGGTGGTGGGGGAGGCGGGGGCGATGCGGCATACAGGGGTCTGGGGCTGCCGCGTCCGCGGCGGTCTGGGGGGCTGCCGCCTCCGCGGCGTTCTGGAGGCACTGCGTCCGGAGGTCGACGACGCAGGTGCGGCCTCGCCCATTTGCCTGAGCGGTCGGTGCGGCGCCCTCGTTAGCGTCGGTGGCGGCGTCGTCACGCCGCGTGGGAGGTGGGGGGAAGTGCTCACCAGCAGCCCAGAACGGAACGCACCATGACACCCGAGCCCCAGGACGCAGCGGTCTCCGGCCCGCCGGACCCGGACAGCTGGTGGATCCCCGGGTGGGAGGCGGATCCGGAGTCCGCGGACCCGGAGTCCGCGGACCCGGAGTCCGCGGCTCTGGAGGCCGGTACGGCGCATGCCAGGCCCCGGGAGGGCGCACCTGGGGACGGCGCGGCCGGCGGAGCTGCTGGCGGGGAAGGGGTGGCCGAGGGAGGTCGGTCCGGCGGGGCCAGCGAGGCCGACGGGAGGTCGCGGTCCTGGGGCGCGGTCGCCGCCAGGGTGGTCGTGCTGGGGACCGCGTGTGCCGTCGTCGCAGGCGCGTTCGCCGTGGCGGCCCACCAGGGCGATCCGCCCTCTGCCGGTGGGGTGCGGGGGATCGCGGGTGCCGCGCCGTCGCCCTCGCTCTCGCCCTCGCCCTCGGGCGACCCGACACCCGGCCAGGGGCGGGTCGACCCATGGGGCCAGCAGCTCCCGACGCCGCCGGTGCCCGGCCCCGCCACACCGACACCGCTGCCGGTCCTCGTGCAGCCGGCCGGCTCACCGGCGACGCAGCGGTCGTCGCCGGTGCCGGGCACCGTTCCTGCAGCTCCTCCCGTGTCGAGCACCCGGGCAGCCGGCAGCGGTTCGGTGGTCACCCCGGTGCCAACACCGGATCCGACGAAGTGCAAGCGCGTGGCCTCCGCCTGCGCCGGGGCCGGCGCCGCCGCGCGGCTGCACCCGCCCGGCGGCCTGAAGCCGTCTCCCGTGCCTCCCCGCGGGCTGAAGCCGAAGAAGGTGCCGCACGGCCAGGCCAAGACTGCCAAGCCTCGGCCGCCCCACGGCCACCCGGTGACCCCGCGCCATCGGTCGGGCCAGGGAGGCGGTGCTCGGCCCTGACGAGGGCGCCGAGGGGTGGCTGGCACTGGGGCAAGCGACCCCGGGGCCGGCCGGGTCCATCCATGGTTGCGCCGTCCGGTGCGCAGGGCCTTCGCCTCGGTACGCGGGGAGGCCTGTCGGTGGTCGAATATATGTTCGAATCATGAAGCAGGGGGACCGTCAGCAGGGGGCCGCGGCCAGCGGTTCCGCCGGCGTGCCTGCACCCGCGTCGCATGCCGTGCACGGGGAAGGCGTGCCCGCCGCGTTGGCCGCGCGGTTCGATGCTGTGGCCGGGGCGGAGTCGGCGCTGGCCGGGGTCGAGGAGGTCCTGCACGAGTGCGTGGGGTCGGATCTTGGGCCGGCGTTCGCTCGCCTGGATGCGTTGGCGCGTCGGGTGGAGGCGGCCAAGGTTGCGGTGCTGGCCGAGGCGATCGAGCGGGGTGAGGTGACCTGTTCGCACGCGTCGGCGGGGGCGTGGGTGCTGGAGTGGGCGCCGTCGTACCGCTCGGGTGGGGTCAGGGACCTGGTGAGCGTGGCGACGGCGTGCACCGGGCGGCCGGTGCGGGCGGGTCAGGTGATCGACCACGGGTCGGTGCAGGAGTTGCGGCGCTGCGTGCTGTCGGGGGAGGTCGGGGTGCATGGGGCGGCGGTGGCGTTGGGTGAGCTGCACAGGCTCGCGCCCCGGTTGACGCGTGAGGCGGTTCCCACGGTGTGGGAGGGCTTCCTGACGTTGGCGGCCTCCGAAGGCCCGTCTGGGGTGCGGGGGTTGCGGGAGCGGATCATCGCCCAGTACGGCCGCGACGGTGAGTTCCAGGTGCGGCAGGACCGGCTCAAGCACGGGGTGTCCCTGTCGGCGGGGCGGGCCGATGACGGGATGGTGGAGTACCTGCTGCGCCTGGACCCCGAGGGGGCGAGCGTGCTGGAGGCAGCGATCGGGCCGCTGTCCGCCCCGCAACCGGCCGAGGGGGTCAGCGACTTGCGGAGCTCGGACCAGCGGCGTGGTGACGCGCTGGTGGCGGTGTGCCGGCGGTCGACCGCCGCGGCGGAGGGGGTGCCGGCGCAGGCGAAGGCGTTGCTGTTCCTGACCATGGACTACCAGCAGCTCAGGGACGCCTGCGGCGCGGCGACCACGCTCGGCACCGGGGCCGGGACGGTGCTGGGCAGCGGGGCCCTGATCGCGCCGGAGACGGTGCGCCGGATCGCCTGCGATGCCGCGATCATCCCGATGGTCCTGGGCGGCAAGGGGGAGATCCTGGACCAGGGTCGCACCAAGCGCCTGTTCACCCCGGCGCAGCTCGCCCATCTGTGGAAACGCGACGGCGGGTGCACGATCCCGGGCTGCAACGCCCCGCCGTGGTGGTGCGACGGGCACCACGTCATCCACTGGGTCGACGGCGGTCCCACCGACGTGCGCAACGCCGCCCTGCTCTGCGGCCGACACCACACCCTGGCCCACCAGAAGGGCTGGACCGCCACCGCCACCGACACCGGCGTCACCTGGCACCTGTGACGACCCCGCCCCGCACCCGGCCGGATGACGACCGGGCCGGCGGCGTGTCCGGACCCGACAGCGCCACGACGGTTGGGGGACCGCATCGGCAGCATGACCACGGCCGGTCCGGCCGGTCCGGCCGAACGTCGGCCCGACTGGCCTGGTCGGCTCCGAGCTCCACGCGACGGCCGGGTCATAACCGGTTGACCGCATGGCGACGATGGCTCACATGCGTGCGTTCGAGGAGCTGGTGGAGGAAGCGGCCGACGCCGACGTGACCGGCTGGGACTTCTCCTGGCTGGCGGGGCGAGCCACCGAGGAGAGGCCGCCGTGGGGTTACTCGCGGATGATGGCCTCCCGCCTCGCAGGTGTGGAGTCGGCCCTCGACATCGACACTGGCGGGGGAGAGATCGTCGGTCAGGCACCGTCCCTGCCGCCGAGGATGGTCGTCACCGAGGGCTGGCCACCCAACATCGAGCGGGCCAAGCACCTGCTGGCGCGTCGCGGCGTGGAGGTCGTGCCCCGGCAGCCCGGCGACCGACTGCCCTTCCTCGACGAGACCTTCGAACTGGTCACCAGCCGTCATCCGGTGGTGCCGGACTGGCCTGAGATCGCCCGTGTGCTCAAGGACGACGGCACTTACCTGGGTCAGCACGTCGGACCGGCGTCCGCATTCGAGCTCATCGAGTACTTCCTTGGGCCCCTGCCGGATCACCGCGAAGGCCGCCACCATGATCGCGAGGCGGCGGCGGCGCGGGACGCGGGGCTGGAGATCCTGGAGATGCGGACTGCGCGCTGCCGTATGGAGTTCCACGACATCGGAGCGGTCGTCTACATCCTGCGCAAGTGCATCTGGTGGGTGCCTGACTTCAGTGTGGAAGGCTACCGCGGCGCGCTGGCCCGGCTCGACGCCAGGATCCGGGAGGAGGGCCCCTTCGTCGCCCACTCGACCCGCACGCTGTTCGTGGCCCGTCGGCCGCCCCGGTGACTGGACCGGGCGGGGTGAGAGGCCGGCATACCTGTGGGTCCGCGTCGCGGCGTGGACGCAACGGACGGGGCGCGGACAGCGGCACGTACCCTTGTCCCCCGTGAAGACCTTCGACCAGTTGTATGCCGAGCTGACCGACAAGGCTGCCACGCGCCCCGAGGGCTCGGGCACCGTTGCCGCGTTGGACGCCGGCGTCCATGCGATTGGCAAGAAGATCGTCGAGGAGGCCGCCGAGGTGTGGATGGCCGCCGAGCATGAGGGCCATGAGCGCACTGCCGAGGAGATCAGCCAGCTCCTCTACCACCTGCAGGTGCTCATGGTCGCCTCCAACATCACGCTCGACGACGTCTACTCCCACCTCTGACCGGCCGCGCACACCGCGCCGGCCGCACCGAAAAAGGCCTCCCATGCTTCGTATCGCCGTCCCCAACAAGGGTTCCCTGTCCGAGTCCGCCGCCGACATGCTCCGCGAAGCGGGCTACCGCGGCCGCCGCGACTCCAAGGAGCTCGTCCTCACCGACGCCGCCAACGACGTCGAGTTCTTCTTCCTGCGCCCGCGTGACATCGCCGTCTACGTCGGCTCGGGCACGCTCGACGTCGGCATCACCGGCCGCGACCTGCTGCTCGACTCGGGCAGCCCCGCGGTCGAGGTGATGGCCCTGGGCTTCGCGGCCTCCACCTTCCGTTTCGCGGCCAAGCCCGGCGTGGCGACCACCGTCAAGGACATCGACGGCAAGCGCGTGGCCACCAGCTACGCCGGCCTCGTCCGGCACCACCTGGCCGACCACGGCGTCGGGGCCGAGGTCGTGCGCCTCGACGGCGCGGTCGAGACCGCGATCACGCTCGGCGTCGCCGACGTCATCGCCGACGTCGTCGAGACCGGCACGACGCTGCGCAACCAGGGGCTGGAGACCTTCGGCGACCCGATCCTGCGCAGCGAGGCCGTGCTGATCACCCGCGAGCACAACGGTTCCGCCCAGCCGGCGGTCGACGTGCTGTGCCGCCGGCTCCAGGGCGTCCTGACCGCGCGCAGCTACGTGATGATGGACTACGACGTCCGTGTCGAGCTCGTCGAGCAGGCCTGCGCGCTGACCCCCGGACTGGAGTCGCCGACTGTCTCGCCCTTGCACGACAAGGGCTATGTCGCGGTCCGCTCGATGGTCCCGCGGCACCTGACCAACCGCGTCATGGACGAGCTCTACGAGCTCGGCGCCCGCGCGATCCTGGTCACCGACATCGCCGCCTGCCGGCTCTGACGGGCGCGCCAGTCGTGGAGCAGCCCAAGGCCGACCCGTATGCCGTGTTCCGCCCCCGCCGCGGCCGGCGGGTGGCGCTCGTGGCCGCCGTCCTGTCCGTGCTGATCTTCACCATCGGGGCGATCTCGCTGCCGGGCAAGGACGTCCTCTACGGCGGCTGGGGCTTCGGCGACCGGATGCTGCTGGTCGGCTGCGGATTCGCCGTCGCGTTCCTGATGTGGCGCTACGCGACCATCCGTGCGGTGCCGACCAAGGACGGCCTGACCGTGCGCAACCTCGTCCTCACCCGCCGGCTGGAGTGGGCGCAGATCGTGCGCGTGCAGTTCGGCGGGGGAGCGCCGTGGGTCAGCCTCGACCTCGACGACACCGACACCGTTGCCGTCATGGCGATCCAGAAGGCCGACGGGGCCTTCGGCCGGGCCGAGGCCAGCCGGCTCTCCGCGCTGGTGCAGGTCCACGGCGCCCGGTTCGACAGCACCTGACGCCGGGTCAGGGAGTGCGGGCCCGACCCGGCTTCATCAGCACCACCAGCCCGGCCTGCACGAGCATCAGTGCCGTGAGCACCGACCATGTCGCGTGGAAGCCGTGCGTCACGTCGCGCAGGGCGCCCAGGGATGCCGGCCCCAGTGACGCCGTCGTGTAGCTGACGAGGAACGCCATCGCGGCGAGCCGGCCGCTGCCGGCCGGGCTGCTGGAGTAGTCGACGAGCAGCACGAGCCCGAGCGCGAAGCTGGCGCCCTGGCCCAGGCCGAGCACCGTCACCCATACCCACGGCCCGGAGTCGGGCAGGAGCAGCAGCCCGAGCAGGCCGGCCACGCCGAGCAGTGCCGCCGGCATGAGCAGGGCACGGTGGTCGTGGATGCGGTCGGTGAGCGCCGGCGCCACGAGGCCGGAGACCAGCTGGGCGGCGCTGAAGACCGAGAGCAGGTAGCCGGCCGTCGTCGGCGACCAGCCGCGGTCGACGTACGAGGGGGCGATCCAGGCCAGGCAGGAGTAGAACTCGATCGACTGCACCGTCAGGTACCCCGCGACGAGCCAGGCCGTCGCGTGTCGCCAGGGCAGTCCATGGGCACCCTCGTCGGTCGGGGGGTTCGCGGCGCGGTGCCGGAACGCGCGTGTGGCCATCGGCGCCCAGGCCAGGGCGCCGACGAGCGCGAGGACGCTCCATGAGGCGAGCGACCCCTGCCAGCTGCCGAGCAGCCCCTGCAACGGCACGGACAGCGCGGAGGCCGCCGCGGCCCCGCCCATCATCGAGAACATGTAGAGCCCGGTCACGACCCCCGAGCGCTCCGGGGGGAACAGCGCCTTGACCAGGCGCGGCAGCAGGGTGCCGCCGATGGCGATGCCCACGCCCGCGACGAACGTCCCGAGGTAGAGCGGCCAGACGAGGTCGCCGAACAGCCGCAGCAGCGTGCCGATCCCGACGCAGACCACCGCGACCTGGACCGACATCGCCGCCCCGATCCGTGCGCCGAGCCGCTGCGCCACCGGGGCGAACAGGCCCATGCACAGGACCGGCAGCGTGGTCAGCAGGCCCATCCACGCGTTGGACAGGTGCAGGTCGGCCGCGATGGTGCGCACCATCGGCGGGACGCTGGCGATCGAGGTGCGCAGGTTCGCCGAGACGGCCACGAGGGCCAGGGCCATGAGCCAGACCGGGGCGAGCGTGGGGGTGGTGGGACGTGCGGGCGCAGTGGTCATCGGGGCCAGTCTCCCAGCCCGGGCCCGGCTCTCCGTGCTCGGCATCCCCGACGCGCCGGCGCAGACGGGACAGCCGGTCTGGCCGGTCAGCCCGGCGCCGCGCTCAGTGCTCGCTCTCGACGAAGTCGTCCTCGAGCGCGTCCACGGTGACGGGGACACGGTTGCGGGCCTCGGCATACGTCAGGCCGGTCAGCATCAGCAGGTCGACGACGGTGGAGCGCACCTGCGCCCGCATCACCTCGGCGGACAACGTGGGGTGCGGCGCCACCTGCGCGCTGGCCCGTCCGAGGCGGGAGAGCTCACTGCGGGCCCCTTCGGGCAGCTTGCGCTGCTCGAGCTCCTGCGCGATGCGCGCGGTCACCTGACCGAGCTCCTCGATGAGATCGACGTATGCCGACGGCACCTCTTCCGTGCGCCACACCGCGACGGCGGCACGACGGACGAGCACGCGGACGTTGCGGATGGCGCGGTCGAGCGGCTCGAGCAGGTCGGCAATCGCCTGCACGGCCGGCAGGTGCCGGCGCCGGAACGGTGAGAGCCGGACCACCGCGATGCCCTCCGCGGACAGCGATCGCAGCTCGTCGAGAGCGGACTCGGACTGCCGGGCGCGCTCGAGCGTGACCCCGGCGAGGTCGCCGTTGCAGTCCCGCAGGGCGCTGGCCGTCTCGGCCAGGATCAGGGCGATCTCGTTGACCACGGCGGCCGCCTGCTGCCGTGGCCGGCGCAGCGGGGCGGCGGGGGCGATGGTCGCCGCCAGGAGCGCGATCCCGCCACCGACCACGGCGTCCAGCCAGCGGGAGAACGCGTAGCCGGGCTGGGCGAGCAGCGTCATGATGACCACGGACTGGACCCCGGCCTGGGTGACGATGAGCAGCCCTGCGCCGAGCAGCACGGCGACGGACATCGCGATCGTGGTCACGGCGGCGATCTGCCAGACGCCGGAGCCGAAGAAGTGCACGAAGACGTCGCCGACGAACACGCCGACCGCGACACCGACGGTCACCTCGATGACCCGGCGCAGTCGCTGGCCGAAGGTCAGCCCCAGGCAGATCATCGCCGTCACGGGTGCGAAGAACGGGGTGTGGTGGTGCAGCAGTACGCGGGCGAGCCACCAGGCCAGGGCGGCCGCCAGCGCGCACTGCACGATGAAGAAGAACCGGGAGCGCAGGCGCTGGACGCGCCGCTCCATCGACTCGCGTGAGCGACGAACGGCACGTGGGCCGAGCGCGGCCCCGCGTTCGCGCCACAGACCCAGTGAGGACATGACCCCACAGTAGGGGCGCGGCGCGCCCGGTGCCCCGGACCTCCGTCATGGTCGATGGTCCTGCTCCGGCTCCCGGCCCGGCGCCACCCACCCCCTACCGCACGGGCCCGTTGACGGGCTATGGTCCCGGAATCCACCCGGCGGGGGAGCAGAAGGAGAGCAGTGATCCCGTCCGATGGCCCGCCCCTCGCGGCGAGCGAACCCTGCACGACACCCGCACCCCGCACACCGGCCCAGGACAGCACCCCCGAACGGGTCCTTCCTGCCGGCGGTCCGCTGTCGTCCGAGCAGCAGGTCCGGCTCGACCACGACCACCTGGTCCAGATGGTCGCCGCCTGCCTCTCGGCCGGGCTGCTGACCGTCGCCGAGGTGAGCGGGCGGTCCGAGGACGAGGTGTGCGCCCTCATCGCGGAGCGCAGCCCGCACCTGGACCTGCTCGGCCCGCGGCGGACCGCGGGGCCGTCAGGCGCGCCCCGGCCGTCCCGTCGCCGCCGGGTGCGCCCCGAGGCCGGCCGGCGCGCGAGCTGAGCCTGATGTCCCGGGTCGACCGCCACGCCACGTCGCTCACCGTCCGGATCGCCGCGGCCCTGCGGCACCGCGACCAGGCGGAGCTGCGCGCCCTCCGGCCGGTCATCTGGGCCCTGTCCTCGCGCGTCATCACCCGCGAGGAGATCGCCGGGCTCACCCTGGCCCAGGCGCTGGACGTGGTGGCGAAGCGCCAGGGCCGGCGACGCTGGGCCGACCGCCGCTGAGGGGCCACGGTCCCTGCACGGCACGGTCCCTGCACTGCACGGTCCTGCACGGCACGTCCCATGCACGGCACGGTCTCTGCGCGCGATCGGCGCGGTGGCGGCAGGGTCTGTGTTGGCAGGGTGGGTCGTCCGGGTCTGCGTTGGCAGGATCCGCGTTGGCAGGGTCTGCCGAAGACGGCGCCACCGCCCCTCGGCTTGGGTGGTGCGCATGTCGCACACCCCTGGCCCGGTCCTGGTGGTCGGCGCGGCCGGCAAGACCGGCCTGGCCATCACGCGCGCCCTGACCGCCCGCGGGATCCCGGTCCGCGCGCTGGTCCGCTCCGACCAGGGCGCCCGGAGGGCGCGCTCGGCCGGCGCCATCGAGGTCGCCACGGCGGACCTGGTCACCGGAAAGGGGCTCCACGGTGCAGTCTCCGGCGTCAGCGCGGTCTACCACCTCGCCCCCAACGTCCACCCGGACGAGGTCGGCATCGCCGCCCGGGTCGTGGCAGCGGCCGGCGCCGCCGGGGTCACCCGGCTGGTCCTCCACTCGGTGCTGCACCCGCATGAGCGCGCCATGCCGCACCACTGGCGCAAGGCGCAGGCCGAGGAGCTGGTCCGCGCACAGGTGCCGTCGTGGACGGTGCTGCGGCCCGCGGCATACCTGCAGAACCTGCTGCCAGCCGCCCTGGAGGGGCGGATCGCGGTGCCCTACTCCCCGGATGCGCCGTTCACGTTCGTCGACCTCGAGGACGTCGCCCAGGTGGCGGCGCGGGTGCTCGCGGAGGCGGGCCACGAGCGCGCGACCTACGAGCTCGCCGGCGACCTGACGACGGTGCGGGGCCTGGCGGAGTCAGCGACCGCCGTGCTCGGCCGGCAGGTCCGGGTCGAGCGCACGGACCCGGGGGAGTGGGCGGGCAGCGCCGGAGCCGGGCTGCCCGAGCAGGCGCGCGCCGACCTGCTGGCGATGTTCGCGGCCTACGACGCGCGCGGACTGGCCGGCAACGCGACCGTCCTCACCCACCTGCTCGGCCGGCCGCCGGCGACGTGGGAGCAGGTCCTGCGCCGCGAGGTCCGGGACAACCGCCGCGGCCGGGACAACCGCGAGGGCCGGGAGAGCCGCGTGAACCGGGAGGCCCAGCAGGGCCGGCAGGGCTGAGGCTCACCCGTTCTGGGCGTAGGCCTCCTCCAGCAGCGGCTCGAGCGAGCGCAGGTCGTTGTCGTCGGCGTCGGCGTCCAGGTGCAGCCAGTGCGTCGCCTGCGCGAAGCCCCTGGCCGGCTCCAGCCGCTCGTCCTCGGGCACCTGGCCACGGAACCGGAAGCCGACCCGCAGCCTGCCGCCCGGGCCCGGCGCGACCGCGACGAACTGGGTCCGCCGGACCACGGGGGCGTAGCCGCCACGGCCCTGGACGCTGGTGTCCTCGCCCTGGGCGAGGGCCAGGGCGACCACCGCGTCGGCGAGCGGACGCAGCGCCGCCTTCGGTCCGGCATACAAGGCGTCGGCGTACTCCTCGACGGTCGGCTCCACCCACCCGGCATCGCGGGCGGCGGCGTCGGCGATCGCCCACTGGGAGTTCTGCGGAACTCCGTGCACGTCCTTGAGCCAGCGGCGGACCTCGTTCTGCTGCAACGGGTCCAGCCCCGACTCCCGCACCAGCGCGACCCACTGCTCGAGGGTGCGGCCGGTGCGCTCCTTCATCGAGGAGGACACCGCCGCCATCATGTCCACGGGCTCCATGAGCGCCATCATGCCCCGGAGGCAGGCGGGTCCGTCACCACCACGAGGTCGGCGCGCCCGCGTGTCCCTTCCTGCGCGAAGTGCGCCTCCTCCTGCCGTGCCCAGCGCTCCCAGTGCGGCCGGTAGGCCTCGCCGTCGCGCTCCATGCCCCGGGCGAAGCGCACGTCCCGCGCCGCCTCGACCCAGACCAGCACCGACAGGTACGGCGCGCAGGCCCGCGCCCCGCACGCCACGCCCTCGAGCACGAGCACCTGCGCGGGGGCCACCTCGTGCCACTCCGCGTACGCCCCGCGGTCCCAGTCATACCGCTGGTATGCCGCCCGCTCGCCCCGCGCGAGCGGTGCCAGGACCTGGTCTTGGAGCCTCGGGACGGCCTCGGCCAGCCCGTCCCAGCCCGGGTAGAGGTCGTCCATGCGGACCACCTGCGGGTCGCCGAGGCGGCCCGCAAGAGCCGTGGCGAAGGTCGACTTGCCGGCGCCGCTGGGGCCGTCGACGGCCACGACCACGGTGCTGCCGCAGCGCGGCTCGGCGGCCCGGACCAGGGCCACGGCGCGCTTCAGGGCGTGGTGGACAGCGTGGTCGACAGCGTGGTCGCCAGCGTGATCGACAGCGTGGTCCTCGGCCGCGGAGGTCACGTCGGCGTCGGCGCCGGTGCCCGAGTGGGTGCCCACGTGGGGTCCGGCGTCGTCCATCTCCGGCGCAGGGGTGGCCATGCGGGGAGGCTAACGGCCGCGGGGAGGGAGCGGCAGCGGCGTCGCTACGCTCGTCCCGTGAGTGTTGCCATCCGCGTCATCCCCTGCCTCGACGTCGACGCCGGCCGCGTCGTCAAGGGCGTCAACTTCCTCAACCTGCGTGACGCGGGCGACCCGGTCGAGCTCGCCAAGCAGTACGACGCGCAGGGTGCCGACGAGCTGACCTTCCTCGACGTGACGGCCAGCAGCGGCAACCGCGAGACCACCTACGACCTGGTCCGCCGCACGGCCGAGCAGGTGTTCATCCCGCTGACCGTCGGCGGCGGGGTCCGCTCGGTCGAGGACGTCGACCGGCTGCTGCGGGCCGGCGCCGACAAGGTGGGCGTCAACACCGCCGCCATCGCCCGGCCGGAGCTGATCAGCGAGATCGCCGACCGCTTCGGCTCCCAGGTGCTCGTCCTGTCCGCCGACGTCCGTCGCCGCCGCGACGCGGCCGGCAACCCGACCGGGGGCTTCGAGGTCACCACGCACGGGGGCCGGGAGGGCACCGGGATCGACGCCGTCGAGTGGTGCGCCCGGGCGGCCTCGCTGGGAGCCGGGGAGATCCTGCTCAACTCGATGGACGCCGACGGCACCAAGGACGGCTTCGACGTCGCGCTCATCGACGCGGTGCGGGCCGAGGTGACCGTCCCGCTGATCGCCAGCGGGGGAGCGGGTCGGGTCGAGGACTTCGCTCCGGCCGTGGCCGCCGGCGCCGACGCCGTCCTCGCTGCGAGCGTCTTCCACTACGGCGAGCTGACCATCGGCCAGGTCAAGGACGCGCTGCGCGAGCGCGGCTACGAGGTCCGCTGACGGGACCGCCGGGGGAAGGCCGTCGAGGTGATGCGGCTCAGGTGAGGCCGAGGCGGGCCTGCCCGAACGCCGCCACGGCCTCGTCCGGCCCGGTCACCTCGACGTCGGCCACCTCACGGCGGTTGGAGGCCAGCAGCGTCAGCTCACCGGGCTCGCCCCGGAGCACGACCGTGCCGAGCCCGGTCGGGGCCTTGACCGCCTTGCGGCCGTGGGAGGGGGTGACGAGCACGACCCCGACCGGCACCCGGCGGAACATCAGCCGGCCGGCGGTCGACAGGCTGTGCCACAGCGCGGCCTCGAGCTCGGCGGAGCGCTCGCGGGCGGTCCACCCGTCCTGGGCGCGCAGCACGTCCTCGTGGTGGATGTAGAACTCCGCCAGGTTGGCCCGCTCGTCCAGCAGCGGCACCCGCGTGGGCGACCACGGCGGCGGTCCGGAGCGGACCAGGTCGACGAGGCGACCCCACGGCATACCGGCGTAGTCGTCCTGCACCCGCTGGCCGTGCTCCTTGACCTGCTCCAGCCAGATCCCGAAGGCGGCGTCCGGCCGCCGCTCGCGCAGGACGAGGTGGGCCGCGAGGTCGCGGGTGCGCCACGGCGGGCACAGGGTCGGGGCGTCGGGGCCGACCCGCTCGAAGGTGTCACACAGGGCCTGGCGTTCGGTCCGGGCGCAGCGCGTCATGGGCGCATCCTGTCATCGCCCCGTGAGAGGCTGAGAGGCATCCCACCCACCCCTCGCAGGAGGTCGCTGTGCCAGCCGCGTCCCCGTCCACGCTCCGGCGTGGGCTCTTCGTCGTGGGCCAGGGCATCCGGCAGCAGCGATGGTGGTTCTCGGTGGCCGTCCTCGGCAGCGCGCTCTACGCCGTGATGACCGTCGGCACCGCGTGGGTCATCGGCAAGGTCACCCACGAGGTCGTCGGCCCGGCCATCGCCGCCCACCACGTCACGTCCGCCCAGCTGTGGCGCGCCGGCCTCATGGTCGCCGCCGTGGTCGTGCTCAACGTGGTCGGGGTGGTCATGCGCCGCGTCGCCGCCGGCCTCACCTTCAACAACCTCAGCGCGACCTACCGCCGTCGGGTCACCCGGCAGTACCTCCGGCTGCCGCTGTCCTGGCACCACCGCCACCCCTCGGGGCAGCTGCTGTCCAACGCCAACGCCGACGTCGAGGCCGCCTGGCAGGTGTTCCAGCCGCTGCCGATGGCCGTCGGCGTGGTGCTGATGCTCGTCGTCGGCGCCGTCGAGATGTTCCTCGTCGACCCGGTGCTGGCCGCGGTCGGCATGACGGTGTTCCCGGCGCTCTTCCTCGCCAACCTCGCCTTCCAGCGGCGGATGTCCCCGCGGGTCACCCTCGCCCAGCAGCTGCGGGCCGAGGTCTCCGAGGTGGCTCACGAGAGCTTCGAGGCGGCCGTGGTCGTCAAGGCGATGGGCCGGGAGGAGCAGGAGGCCGCGCGCTTCGAGCACGTCACGCGCAGGCTGCAGACCGCCAACGTCGAGGTCGGCCGCACCCGCGGGCAGTTCGACCCGGCGATCGAGGCCATCCCGACCCTGGGCACGCTCACCGTCCTCGCGCTCGGCACCGCCCGCGTCGCCACCGGGCAGCTGACCGCGGCCGAGGTCGTGCAGATCGCCTACCTCTTCTCGATCCTCGCCTTCCCCGTGCGCGCCCTCGGCTGGGTGCTCGCCGAGCTGCCCCGCACCGTGGTCGGCTGGGACCGCGTCGACGCGGTCCTCCAGGCCACGGGGGAGATGCAGTATGGCGACCGCCGGCTCGCGCCCGCCGGCCCCACCCGGGCGCGGGTCGAGGGGGCGTCCTACGCCTACGACGTCAGCACCGTCGGTCCCGACGGCGAGGTGGTGGCCGGGGCCAACCCCGCGGTCCGCGACGTGACGCTGGACGTGCCCGCCGGCGGCACCACGGCGCTGGTCGGGCCGACCGGGTCGGGCAAGTCGACCCTCACGTCGCTGATGCTGCGCCTCATCGACCCCGACACCGGCACGGTCAGCCTCGATGGTGTCGACCTGCGCGAGGTCACCCAGGGAGGCGTGCCCGCGGTCGGGTCGCTCGTCTCGCAGCAGACGTTCATGTTCGAGGGCACCGTGCGCAGCAACGTCACGCTCGGCGAGGACCACACCGACGAGCAGGTCTGGTCGGCCCTGCGGGTCGCCCAGGCCGACGGGTTCGTCGCGGCGCTGCCCGACGGCATCGACACCAAGGTGGGGGAGCGGGGTGCCAGCCTGTCCGGCGGGCAGCGCCAGCGGATCGCCCTGGCCCGTGCGGTGATTCGCAACCCGCGGATCCTCGTGCTCGACGACGCGACGAGTGCGGTCGACCCCAGCGTCGAGCAGGCCATCCTGGCCGCGCTGCGCGACTCCAGCCTCGGCACGACCGTGGTCGTCGTGGCCTACCGCATGGCGACGATCGCCCTCGCCGACGACGTGGTCTACCTCGAGCACGGCCGGGTGGTCGACCACGGGACGCACGACGAGCTGCTCGGCCGGTGCGCGGGCTACGCGCGCCTGGTCACGGCCTACGCGCGGGAGGCCGCGGAGCGTGCGGCGGTCGCCGCCGACGAGGAGGACAGCGTGACGGCAGGGGACCAGGCATGAGCACGGCGACGCGGTCCCAGCCGCTGCCCGACACCAAGGGCATCGAGAGCTCGGCCGACCTCGGCACGTGGGCCACGCTCAAGCGTGGCGTCGAGCTGTCGCCGGAGCTGCGCAAGGGCATCGGCGTCACCCTCGGGCTGGCGCTGGTCTCGACCATCGGCCGGGTGCTGGTGCCGTTCGTGGTGCAGCAGACGACCGACCACGGCATCCTTGCGCCCGGCGGGCCCGACGTCGGCCTGGTCGTGCGCCTGGTGCTGCTGGCGGCGGTGGTGGTGCTGCTCACCGCGCTGACCTCGTACTTCGTCAACGTGCGCCTGTTCCGCTCCTCCGAGGCCGGGCTGGCGACGTTGCGGCTCAAGGCGTTCCGACACATCCACGACCTGTCGGTGCTGACCCAGAACACCGAGCGCCGCGGCTCGCTGGTGTCCCGGGTGACCAGCGACGTCGACACCATCTCGATGTTCGTGCAGTTCGGCGGCCTGATCCTCATCGTCTCCCTCGGCCAGCTCACCGTCGCGACGGTGCTGATGGCCATCTACAGCCCGCCGCTGGCGCTGCTGGTGTGGGTCTGCTTCCTGCCGCTGTTCTTCTTCATCCCGCGCTTCCAGGGCATGGTCGGGCGCGCCTTCACCCTCGTGCGCCAGCGCGTCGGCGAGCTGCTCGGCGCGGTCTCGGAGTCCGTCGTCGGGGCGGCCACGATCCGGGCCTACGGGGTGGAGGAGCGCACCGCCGCCCGGATCGACGAGGCCATCGAGCGCCACCGCTCCGCCGCCGTGCGGGCCCAGGTCAAGGCCGTGCTGTCCTTCACGACCGGCCAGCTCGTCTCCGGGCTGACCATGGCGGCGGTCATCGTCGTCGGCACGGTGCTCGCGGTCCACGGCCGGCTCACGCTCGGGGAGCTGCTCGCGTTCCTCTTCCTGGTCAACCTGTTCACCCAGCCGGTGCAGATGGCCAGCGAGATCCTCAACGAGATGCAGAACGCCGTGGCGGGCTGGCGGCGCGTGATCGGCGTCATCGACACCGCGGCCGACATCTCCGACCCCGGCGAGGACGGCCAGCGACTGCCGCGGGGGCCCATCACGGTCGACTTCGACGGTGTCACCTACGCCTACCCCGGCGGCCCGCCGGTGCTGCGCGACGTGCAGCTGAGCATCGCGCCGCGCTCGCGCATCGCCATCGTCGGCGAGACCGGATCGGGCAAGACCACCCTGGCCAAGCTGCTCACCCGGCTCATCGACCCGACCGAGGGTGCCGTCCGCATCGACGGGGTCGACCTGCGCCGGGTGCGGTTCGACTCCCTGCGCGGCCGGGTGGTGCTGGTGCCGCAGGAGGGGTTCCTCTTCGACGCCCCGCTGCTGGACAACATCCGCTTCGGCAAGCCCGAGGCCACCGACGACGAGGTGCGCCTCGCCCTCACCGAGCTCGGCCTGGACGCGTGGCTGTCCGGCCTGCCCCAGGGGCTGGAGACCGAGGTCGGCCAGCGGGGTGAGTCCCTCTCGGCCGGTGAGCGGCAGCTGGTCGCCCTGGCCCGTGCCTACCTCGCCGACCCCGACCTGCTCGTGCTGGACGAGGCCACCTCCGCGGTCGACCCGGCCACCGAGGTCCGTATCCAGCGCGCCCTCGACGGGCTGACCCGCGGGCGCACGTCGATCGCCATCGCCCACCGCCTGTCCACCGCCGAGGCGGCCGACGAGGTCGTCGTGGTCGACAAGGGCGAGATCGTCGAGCGCGGTCCGCACCGCGACCTGGTCGGCGCCGGCGGGGTCTACTCCCACCTCCACGCCTCCTGGGTCGCCCAACAGCAGGGCTAACCGGCACGGCAGAATGGGGCAGGTGTCAACCCCCTCGGCCCTGGACCCCGCCGTCGCCGCACGCCTGAAGCGTGACGACGCCGGTCTCGTCTGCGCCGTCGTCCAGCAGCACGACACCGGTGAGGTGCTCATGGTCGGCTGGATGGACGACGAGGCGCTGCACCGCACGCTCACCGGTGGCCGGGTCACCTTCTGGTCCCGCAGCCGCGGGGAGTACTGGCGCAAGGGCGACACCTCCGGGCACGCCCAGCACGTGAAGTCCGTCGCCCTGGACTGCGACGGCGACGCGCTGCTCGTGCGCGTGGACCAGGTCGGCGCGGCGTGCCACACCGGCTCGCGCACCTGCTTCGACGGCCGCGACCTGACCGTCGTCGAGGGGTCTCGCGATGCCTGAGCCCACCACCTCGACGGACGCCTCGACGACCGGCGCACCACCCGGCGCACCAACCTCCGAGTCGACCGGCGACACGACGGGTCCGACGGCGCCGAACACCCCGGCCCCGTCCGAGGCCGGTGCCGACCGCCGCGAGCAGCCCGACCTGCGCTACGGCACGACCTGGCCCGATCTGCCCACCTTCACCCACCTGGCCCGCGACCGCCGCGTCATCCCGGTGGTGCGTCGGCTGCTGGCCGACGCCGAGACGCCGGTCGGGGTCTACCGCAAGCTCGCCAAGGACCAGCCGGGCACGTTCCTGCTCGAGTCCGCCGAGCACGGCGGGGTGTGGTCGCGCTACTCCATCGTCGGGGCGCGCAGCCACGCCACGCTGACCGAGCAGAACGGGCAGGCTCACTGGATCGGCACGCCGCCGGTCGGCGTCCCGACCAGCGGCAACCCGGTCGAGGCCCTGCGCGACACCGTTGCAGCGCTCGCCACCGAGCCCATCCCCGGCCTGCCCCCGCTGACCGGTGGCATGGTCGGCGCCATCACCTACGACGCGGTCCGTCGCTGGGAGAAGGTCCCCGACGGGACGCCGGACGAGCTGCACCTGCCCGAGCTGGCGATGATGCTCGCCACCGACCTCGCGGTGCTCGACCACGCCGACGGCTCGCTGCTGCTGGTCGCCAACGCCGTCAACTACGACGCCACCGACGAGCGGGTCGAGGACGCGTGGCGCGACGCGGTCGAGCGCCTGGACCGGATGACCGCCGACCTCGCCGCCTCGGCGCCGAGCACCGTCGCGGTCATCGAGCCCACGGCCCCGGAGGCGACGAGCAACCGCACGCCCGAGGAGTTCTTCGCCATGGTGGAGGCCGGCAAGGAGGCCATCCGTGCCGGCGAGGTCTTCCAGGTCGTGCTCTCCCAACGGTTCTCGGTGCCGTGCCCGGCCGACGCCCTCGACGTCTACCGCGTGCTGCGGGCCTCCAACCCCAGCCCGTACATGTACCTCCTGCGTCTCCCGGCACCCGACGGCACGGCATACGACGTCGTCGGCTCCAGCCCGGAGGCGCTGGTCAAGGTGACCGGACGACGCGCCATCACCCACCCCATCGCCGGCTCCCGGCCGCGCGGGGCGACACCCGAGGCGGACGTGGCCAACGGCGAGGACCTGCTCGCCGACGCCAAGGAGCGCTCCGAGCACGTGATGCTCGTGGACCTCTCGCGCAACGACCTGCAGCGGGTCTGCGAGTCCGGCACGGTCGACGTCGTGGAGTTCATGACCATCCGGCGCTACAGCCACATCATGCACCTGGAGTCGACGGTCGTCGGCGACATCCGACCCGACAGGAGCGCCTACGACGTGCTGGCCGCGACCTTCCCGGCGGGCACGCTCTCCGGGGCGCCGAAGCCGCGGGCGATGGCGCTCATCGACGAGCTCGAGCCGAGCCGGCGCGGCCTCTATGGCGGCGTCGTGGGCTACCTCGACTTCCACGGTGACCTCGACATGGCGATCGCCATCCGCACCGCGGTGATCCGCGACGGGGTGGCGCACGTCCAGGCCGGGGGCGGCATCGTCGCCGACTCCGTGCCGCAGCTGGAGTTCGAGGAGAGCGTCAACAAGGCGGCCGCCGCGCTGCGGGCCGTGGCCTCCGCGAGCGGGCTGCGCGCGCCGTGACCCGGCTGACCTCCAAGCGGGTGGTCCTGCTGCTCGTGCTGCTCGGCGCCGGCGTGCTGCTCGTCACCGGCTCGCGGACCTGGCTGCAGGGGTCGGTCAGCGACGCCGTGCTCGGGGCCAGCGCCGTCAGCGGGACCGGGTCGCAGGTCGCGCCCGGCGTGCTCGCCGCCGCGCTGGTCGGTGCCGCCTCCGCCGTCGCCGCCGCCACCGCGGGCCGGGTGGTCCGGGTCATCGCCAGCGTCGCGGCGTTCCTCGCCGGCGTCCTGGCCCTGGTCATCATCGGCATCGTCGCCTCCGACCCCGGCGCCGCGCTCGGCCGCCTCGCGGCGGCCAGCACCGGACGGACCGGGTCCGTGCCGGCCCACGGGACGCTCACCGTCTGGGTGTGGGTCGCCGCCCTGGCCGCCCTCGCCGTCACCCTCGGGGGAGCGGCCGCCCTGGTCGGCGGCCGCCACTGGGCCGGCCTGTCCAGCCGGTATGACGCGCCGTCACCTGCCGGGGATGCTCCTGTCCGCGACGGCGTCCCGACCGGTGCCGGGGTCCCGACCGGTGCCGGGGTCCCGACAGGTGCCGGAGCCGGAGCCCCGGGCGGCGGTGAAGCGGGTGAGGACGCGGCGCAGGAAGGGTCCGCGGGTGAGGGGGCCGCGGCCGCCGGTGGTGTGACCGCGGGCGAGGGGGCCGGGTCTTCCGCCGGCGCCGCCGCGGAGGGCCAGAGCGTGCCCGGTGAACCCGGCGCACGCCGGCGGCCCGCCCGTGAGGTCTCGGCCTGGGACCAGCTCTCCCGGGGCGAGGACCCCACCGAGGAGTAGGCCCGCGGCGCCCGCTGTCCCCCCGGCGTCGCGGCGCTGACACAATGTGCCCCAACGTCAGAGCGTCACAAGGAGAAGAACCCTCATGGCAGAGCACGGACACGGCCACAGCGTCGCGGCCTGGACCGCCGTCACCATCCTCCTGGTCGCCTCGGCGATCATGTCCCTGGCCGTCGTGCTGGCCTCCGTGTGGATGTTCGTGGCGGGTGGCGTCCTCGTCGTCGTCGGCGTCATCGCGGGCAAGGTCCTGGCCATGATGGGGTTCGGCCAGCACAAGCCCGAGACCGCGCGCGGGACCACCGCGGTCCGCTGACCACCCTCCGGTCGGCTGACCCCCCGATCCGCTGACCAACCGGTCCGCTGACCAACCGGTCCGCTGACCACCCGGTCCACCGTCGCGGTCGCCCCAGACGCGATGAGCATGACCCAGCGAGCGTGACCCGACGAGCGAGACCGGCCAACGATGACCCGCCGAAGCCGCAGAGGCTTCGGCGGGTCAGTCGTTCCCACGCGTCACAGGAACCACTAAGGTCTGGCCCTGACGCGCCGCGCCGGCGCGACTCCATGACGAACAGGGGACTCTCTCATGTCCGACTACGGCCAGACGCCGCCGCCGCCCCCGCCCCCGTCCTACGGGATGCCCGGCCAGGGTGCCCCCGGGGCCCCGCCGCAGAACTACCTCGTGTGGGCGATCCTGTCCACGGTGCTGTGCTGCCTGCCGCTGGGCATCGCCTCGATCGTGTTCTCCAGCCAGGTCAACAGCAAGTGGGCCATGGGCGACTACGCCGGGGCGCAGGACTCCTCGGAGAAGGCCCGCAAGTTCGCCATCTGGAGCGCGGTCGCCGGCGTCGTCGTCGGGGTGCTCTACGGCATCCTCATCGGGGCGGGCATCCTCGGCGGTGCCACCTCCAGCACCAGCCCGTGACGCCACGAGCCTGAAGGCCGGGCAGGTGACACCGCGAGCGTGTCCGCTCGAGCGCGTGACCGGCCTACGCTGACCACGTGAGCTCCCTGCTGAACCGGGCCGCGTCGCCCACCCGACCGGGTGGGCGACGCGGCCCGCTGCTGCCTGTGGCCGTGGGCGCGCTCGCCGCCGGGGCGACGGCATACCTCGGCTCGGTCGACCCCAACCAGCCCGGGCACTACCCGACCTGCCCGTTCCTCGCGCTGACCGGCTGGTGGTGCCCCGGGTGCGGGTCGTTGCGGGCGATCCACGACCTCGCGCACCTCGACGTCGCCGGGGCGCTGGCCCGCAACCCGTTCACGGTGGCGGTCGTGCCCTTCCTGGTCCTGGCCTGGGTGCTCTGGCTCGAGCGCAGTCTCACCGGCCGGGTGCCCCGCCGGGTCGCGCCGGCCTGGACGATCAACCTGCTGCTGGTCGGCATCCTCGCGTTCTGGGTGCTGCGCAACCTCCCCGGCTGGACCTGGCTCTCGCCCGCCTGAGGGGCGAGCGGTATCGCCCGGTATCGCGGCGGCCCGTCGGGGGGTGACGATGCGGCGCTGACGTGCGGCGCGACGGTGCGGCACGACGGTGCGGCCCCGACGCCCTGGTCGACCGGGCTGCGGCCCGGGCGCTCGCCCGGGGTCGATTCGGACACCAGGACCGGCGCGGCTAGCCTTGACGGGTGCCCAGCGTTCTAGACGAGATCATCGACGGAGTCCGGGAGGACCTCGCGGTCCGTCAGGCGCGCACGTCCCTGGAGGACCTGAAGGCCCGGGTCGCGCGGGTCGACCCGCCCAAGGACGCCTTCGCCGCGCTCAGCGCGCCGGGCGGGGTCAAGGTCATCGCCGAGGTCAAGCGGTCCAGCCCGAGCAAGGGCGCCCTCGCGATGATCGCGGACCCGGCCGGGCTCGCGGCCGACTACGCCGCCGGCGGGGCCAGCGTGATCAGCGTCCTCACCGAGCAGCGGCGCTTCGGCGGCAGCCTCGAGGACCTCGCCGCCGTCCGCGCCGCCGTGGACATCCCCGTGCTGCGCAAGGACTTCATGGTGTCCTCCTACCAGCTGTGGGAGGCGCGCGCCTGGGGCGCCGACGTCATCCTGCTCATCGTCGCCGCCCTCGACCAGGACACCCTCGTCGGGATGCGCGAGCGGGCGGAGTCCCTGGGGATGACCGCGCTCGTGGAGGTCCACGACGAGGAGGAGGCCCAGCGCGCGATCGACGCCGGGGCCAAGGTCATCGGCGTCAACGCCCGCAACCTCAAGACCCTCGAGGTCGACCGCTCGACGTTCGCCCGGGTGGCCCCGATGATCCCCGCCGGGGTGGTCCGCGTGGCCGAGTCCGGGGTCCGCGGGCCGCACGACGTCCTCGACTACGCCCGCTCCGGGGCGGGAGCGGTGCTGGTGGGGGAGAGCCTCGTGACCGGCGGTCACCCCCGCGAGGCCGTGGCAGACCTGATCGCCGCCGGAGCCCACCCGGCGCTGCGCAAGCAAGGAGTGTGATGAGCCAGTCCCCGCCCTCGCCTCGCGAGGGGCGCTTCGGCGCGTATGGCGGTCGCTTCGTCCCCGAGGCCCTCGTCGCTGCGCTCGAGCAGCTTGACGAGGCCCGCAAGAAGGCCGCGGTCGACCCCGCCTTCCAGGGTGAGCTCGAGCGGCTGCACCGCACCTACACCGGCCGGCCAAGCCTCATCACCGAGGTCCCGCGCTTCGCCGAGCACGCCGGCGGGGCCCGCATCCTGCTCAAGCGGGAGGACCTCAACCACACGGGCTCGCACAAGATCAACAACGTGCTCGGCCAGGCGCTGCTGACCAAGCGCATGGGCAAGAGCCGGATCATCGCCGAGACCGGCGCCGGCCAGCACGGTGTCGCCAGCGCGACGGCGGCGGCCCTGCTCGGACTGACCTGCACCGTGTACATGGGCGAGAAGGACACCAAGCGCCAGGCGCTCAACGTCGCCCGGATGCGGCTGCTCGGCGCCGAGGTGGTGCCCGTCTCCACCGGCAGCGCCACGCTCAAGGACGCCATCAACGAGGCCATGCGCGACTGGGTGACCAACGTCGAGGACACGCACTACCTCATCGGCACCGTGACCGGCCCGCACCCGTTCCCCGAGATGGTCCGCGACTTCCACCGCATCATCGGCGTCGAGGCGCGGGCCCAGGTGCTCGACCTCGTCGGCCGGCTGCCCGACGCCGTGTGCGCCTGCGTCGGGGGCGGGTCCAACGCCATGGGCATCTTCCACCGGTTCATCGACGACGCCTCCGTGCGCCTCGTCGGCCTCGAGGCCGGGGGCGAGGGCGTCGACACCGGGCACCACGCCGCGCGGTTCAGCACCGGCGTGCCGGGCGTGCTGCACGGTGCCTTCACCTACGTGCTGCAGGACGAGGACGGCCAGACGCTGGAGTCGCACTCGGTCTCGGCCGGCCTGGACTACCCCAGCGTCGGCCCGGAGCACTCCTTCCTGAAGGACTCCGGCCGCGCCGAGTACTACCCGGTGACCGACACCGAGGCGATGGACGCCTTCGCGCTCCTGAGCCGCACCGAGGGCATCATCCCGGCCATCGAGAGCGCCCACGCGCTCGCCGGTGCGATCAGGATCGGCAAGGAGCTCGGCCCCGACGGCATCGTCCTGGTCAACCTCTCCGGCCGTGGTGACAAGGACGTCGACACCGCTGCGCGATGGTTCGGGCTCATCTCCGAGGAGGAGCTGGTCGAGGCCGAGCAGCTCAAGGCAGAGGAACCGGTCGAGCAGGCCGAGGGGAGTGGCTGGTGAGCAGCGTCGCGCAGGTCCTGGAGCGGACCCGGCAGGAGGGGCGTGCGGCCCTGGTCGGCTACCTCCCGGTCGGCTACCCCGACGTGCCCGGCTCGATCGAGGCCATGGTGGCCATGGTCGAGGCCGGCGTCGACATCGTCGAGATCGGTGTGCCCTACACCGACCCGCTGATGGACGGCCCGGTCATCCAGCACGCGGTCGACAGGGCACTCAAGGGAGGCACCCGCCTGGCGGACGTCTTCACCGCGGTGCGCGCCGTCGCCGACGCCGGCGCTCCTGCCCTGGTGATGACCTACTGGAACCCGGTGCTGCGCTACGGGGTCGAGCGGTTCGCCGCCGACCTCGCCGCGGCCGGCGGTGCCGGGCTGATCACCCCCGACCTGATCCCCGACGAGGGCCAGGAGTGGATCGAGGCGGCCGACCGGCACGGCCTCGACAAGGTCTTCCTCGTCGCGCCGAGCTCCACGGACGAGCGGCTGCGCAGCACCGCCGCGGCGTGCCGGGGCTTCGTCTACGCCACCGCCGTCATGGGCGTCACCGGCGCCCGGACGGCGGTCGGGGACGCCGCCGAGGCGCTGGTGGCCCGTGCGCGGGTCGCCACGGACCAGCCCGTGTGCGTCGGGCTCGGGGTCTCCAGCGGGGCGCAGGCCGCCGAGGTCGGGGCCTTCGCCGACGGCGTCATCGTGGGCTCGGCGCTCGTGCGCTGCCTCACCGACGCCGCGGAGGACCGCGCTGCGGGCCTGGAGGCGCTGCGCGAGCTGACCCGGGACCTGGCCGCGGGCGTGCGCAAGGGTCGCTGACCGTCATGTTCTCGCGCCAGGGGGCACGCGTGGCCGACATCGTGGGGCTGGTCGCCCGGCTCGCGCTGGGTGGGGTGCTCGTCGTCGCCGGGGCCCTGAAGGTGGCCGAGCCGGCCCAGTCCGCCATGGCGGTGCGCGCCTACCAGCTGCTGCCCTACGACGCGGCCGGCTACATCGGCTTCGCCCTGCCGGTCCTGGAGATCGTCCTCGGCCTGCTCCTGCTGGCCGGCCTCTTCACCCGCGCTGCCGCGATCGGCGGAGCCCTGCTCATGGTGGCCTTCGAGATCGGGATCATCTCGGCCTGGGCCCGCGGGCTCTCCATCGACTGCGGCTGCTTCGGAGGCGGGGGAACCATCGCCGCCTCCCAGACGCACTACCTCTCGGAAGTCCTCCGCGACGCCGGGCTGCTGCTCTGCGGCGCCTGGCTCACCGCCCGGCCGCGCACGGCATACGGGCTCGACCACCGTCTGTTCGGACAGGAGCAACGATGACCCCCCGCCCTGACGCCTCGGCGCGCATCAAGGCAGCGGCCCCGAAGCAGGGACCGTCGAAGATCATCATCGGCGGGGTGGTGGCCGCGGTGGCCATCATCGCCATCGTGATCGCCGTCATCCTCGGGGCCGGCGGCTCGGGCGGCACGGGATCCGGCACCTCGGCCTCGGGCAGCAGTGGGGCGGCTCTGCCCGTGGGCGCCACCGGCCAGGGCGGGGGCATCGTCGCCAACGCCGCCACGGCCAAGGCGGGCGCCCCGACGCTGGACCTCTACGAGGACTTCCAGTGCCCGGTCTGCGGCAAGCTCGAGCAGGTCTTCGGCAAGCAGATCGCCTCGATGGCCCAGGCCGGTGACATCAAGCTCGTCGTGCACATGATGAGCTTCCTCGACGCCAAGCTCGGCAACGACGCCTCGGTGCGCTCCGCCGCCGCGGCGGCGTGCGCGGCCGACCAGGGCAAGTTCCTCGACTACCACGGCGTCGTCTACGCCAACCAGCCCGCCCAGGAGGGCGCCGGCTACACCGACGCCGACCTCATGGGCTTCGCCAGCAAGGCGGGCATCAGCGGGTCCGCGCTGACGGCGTGGACGAAGTGCTTCGACGCCAAGACGCACCAGGGATACGCCACGGCCGTCGAGACCGCGGCCGAGAGGGCCGGTGTCTTCAGCACGCCCACGCTCAAGCTCAACGGCAAGGACCTGCCGCTGCAGCAGCTCTCGCAGCAGTACCTCACCGACCAGGTCAAGGCAGCCACCAAGTGAGCGCGCTGGTCCCCGCCACGATCCCCAGCCCCACGCAGGGCGTCTGGTACCTCGGCTTCTTCCCGATCCGCGCCTACGCCATGTGCATCCTGGCCGGCATCGTCGTGGCCGTCTGGATCACCCAGCGCCGGCTGCTCGACCGCGGGGGCAGGCCCGGGCAGGCCCTCGACGTCGCCGCGTGGGCGGTGCCCTTCGGCATCGTCGGCGGCCGGCTCTACCACCTGATCACCGACCCCGAGCTGTACTTCGCCGCCGGCAAGCACCCGCTCGACGCGCTGAAGGTCTGGAACGGCGGCCTCGGCATCTGGGGCGCCATCGCCCTCGGCGCCGTGGGGGCCTGGATCGGCTGCCGTCGCCAGGGCATCCGCTTCCTCGACTACGCCGACGCCGCGGCGCCGGGCATCGCGGTGGCGCAGGCGTTCGGCCGGTGGGGCAACTGGTTCAACAACGAGCTGCACGGCGGACCGACCACGCTGCCGTGGGGCCTGAAGGTCTACGAGTGGGACCAGGGCGCCGGCCGCGCCGTCGTCGACGCCAGCGGCAAGCCGGTCGTGGCGGGCATCTACCACCCGACCTTCCTCTACGAGTCGCTGTGGTGCCTGCTGCTGGCCCTGGCCATCGTGCTGGTCGAGCGGCGCCTGCGGGCCCGGGGCACCTCGCTGCACCGCGGCCAGGCCTTCGCGCTCTACGTGATGATCTACACCGTGGGCCGCGGCGTCATCGAGATGATGCGCGAGGACCACGCCAACCTCATCCTCGGCCTGCGCCTCAACGTGTGGACCTCGGTGCTGGTCTTCCTCGGGGCGGCCGTCCTCTTCTGGCGGTTCGGGCGGACGCAGGACCTCGCCATGCCGGACGGCGAGCCGCGGCTCGCGGGCGCCGAGCCGGAGGGTGCGGGGACCGCGGACGGTGCGGCGCGCGATACCGGGAAGGCTCCGAACGAGGGTGCCGCAGGGGAGGCGACCCCTGCGGGGGAGCGCGTCTCGTCTCACGATCCGGACTGAATCGTCCCAGCTGTCAGGACATCGCCGGTCTCGGCTATCCTGCTCGGACCACGCTGGCCAACGCCGTCCAGCCCGGTGCCCGAGGCGAACTCGCGACAGTTTCAAGGACGGTGACTCAGCAGCATGTCTGCCTTCACGCGCTTTTCGGCGCAGCCCGCGAACCAGGGGCTGTACAGCTCCGCGCACGAGCACGACGCCTGTGGTGTCGCGCTGGTCGCCACGATGCGGGGCAGCGCCGGGCACGACATCGTGGACCACGCGCTGACGGCGCTGCGCAACCTCGAGCACCGCGGTGCGACGGGCGCCGACCCGGAGGCCGGCGACGGCGCCGGCATCCTCACCCAGGTCCCGGACGAGTTCCTGCGCGAGGTCGTGGACTTCGAGCTGCCCGCCAAGGGTGCGTATGCCGTGGGCACCGCCTTCCTGCCGGTCGAGGCCGCCGAGCAGGCGGCCACGGTCGCGACGATCGAGTCGCTGGCCGAGCAGGAGGGCCTGCGGGTCCTCGGCTGGCGCGACGTGCCGGTCGTCGAGGAGCTCGTGGGGGAGACCGCCCGGGCCTGCATGCCGGTCTTCCGCCAGCTGTTCGTCACCGCCGCCGCCGGCCGCGTCGTCGGCCTGGGCCTGGAGCGGATGGCGTTCTGCCTGCGCAAGCGGGCCGAACGTGAGGCCGAGGTCTACTTCCCGTCGCTGTCGGCGCGCACCCTCGTCTACAAGGGCATGCTGACCACCGGCCAGCTCGAGCCCTTCTTCCCGGACCTGTCCGACCGGCGGTTCGCCACCGAGCTGGCGCTGGTCCACTCCCGCTTCTCGACCAACACCTTCCCCTCCTGGCCTCTGGCCCACCCCTACCGGCTGATCGCCCACAACGGCGAGATCAACACGGTCAAGGGCAACCGTAACTGGATGCGCGCCCGCGAGAGCCAGCTGGCCAGCGACATCATCCCCGGCGACCTCGAGCGTCTCTTCCCGATCTGCACCCCGGAGGCGTCGGACTCCGCGAGCTTCGACGAGGCCCTGGAGCTGCTGCACCTCGGTGGCCGGTCGCTGCCGCACGCGGTGCTGATGATGATCCCGGAGGCGTGGGAGAACCACGAGGACATGGACCCCGCGCGCCGGGCGTTCTACGAGTTCCACTCCACGTTCATGGAGCCGTGGGACGGTCCCGCCTGCGTGACCTTCACCGACGGCACGCTCATCGGCGCGGTGCTCGACCGCAACGGGCTGCGCCCCGGGCGCTACTGGGTAACCGACGACGGCCTGGTCGTGCTGGCCTCCGAGGCCGGCGTGCTCGAGCTCGAGCCGGAGAAGGTCGTGCGCCGTGGCCGGCTCCAGCCGGGCCGGATGTTCCTCGTCGACACCGAGCACGGCCGCATCGTCAGCGACGACGAGGTCAAGGCCACCCTGGCCGCCGAGCACCCTTACGACGAGTGGCTGCACGCCGGCCTGATCCACCTCGACGACCTGCCCGACCGCGAGCACATCGTGCACACCGCGGCCTCGGTGGCGCGGCGTCAGCAGACCTTCGGCTACACCCAGGAGGAGCTGCGGATCCTGCTCTCGCCGATGGCGCGGACCGGCGGCGAGCCGCTGGGGTCGATGGGCACCGACAGCCCCATCGCGGTGCTCTCCGACCGGCCCCGGCTGCTGTTCGACTACTTCACCCAGCTGTTCGCCCAGGTGACCAACCCGCCGCTGGACGCGATCCGCGAGGAGCTGGTCACCTCCCTCGGCACGGTCATCGGCCCCGAGGGCAACGCGCTCACCGCGACCCCGGCCCACGCGCGGCAGGTCATCCTGCCGTTCCCGGTCATCGACAACGACGACCTGGCCAAGGTCGTCCACATCAACGCCGACGGTGACCTGCCCGGCTACGCCACCCACGTGGTCAAGGGCCTGTATGACGTGTCAGCAGGCGCCGCGGCCATGGAGGCCCGGCTGGAGGAGATCTTCGCCGAGGTGTCCGAGGCGATCGCCGGGGGAGCGCGCTTCGTGGTGCTCTCCGACCGCGACTCGGGCCGCGACCTGGCCCCGATCCCGTCGCTGCTGCTCACCTCGGCGGTGCACCACCACCTGATCCGGGAGAAGACCCGCACCCAGGTCGGCCTGATCGTCGAGGCCGGCGACGTCCGCGAGGTCCACCACGTCGCGCTGCTCATCGGCTTCGGGGCCGCGGCGGTCAACCCCTACCTGGCGATGGAGACGGTCGAGGACCTGGTCCGCTCCGGCCAGCTGCCGGGGGTCTCCGCGGAGAAGGCGGTGGCCAACCTCATCAAGGCGCTCGGCAAGGGCGTGCTGAAGGTGATGTCCAAGATGGGCATCTCCACCGTGGCGTCCTACCGCGGCGCGCAGGTCTTCGAGGCCATCGGCCTGTCCCAGGACCTTGTCAACCGCTACTTCACCGGCACGGTGACCCAGCTCGGCGGCGTCGGCCTCGACGTGCTCGCCGCGGAGGCCGCCGCCCGCCACGCCCGGGCCTACCCGCCGGACGGGGTGCGCCTGCCGCACCGCAAGCTCGAGGTCGGTGGGGAGTACCAGTGGCGCCGCGAGGGCGAGCCGCACCTGTTCGACCCCGAGACCGTCTTCCGCCTGCAGCACTCCACGCGGGCCCGGCGCTTCGACGTGTTCCGCCAGTACACCTCCCGCGTCGACGAGCAGTCCGAGCGGCTGATGACGCTGCGCGGCCTGTTCGAGCTCGGCGCGAAGGGGCGCACGCCTGTCCCGCTGGAGGAGGTCGAGCCGGTCAGCGAGATCGTCAAGCGCTTCAACACCGGGGCGATGAGCTACGGCTCGATCAGCCAGGAGGCACACGAGACCCTCGCCGTGGCGATGAACAACCTCGGCGGCCGCTCCAACACCGGCGAGGGCGGCGAGGACGTCGACCGCCTGCTGGACCCGGCCCGTCGCTCGCGGATCAAGCAGGTCGCCTCGGGCCGCTTCGGGGTCACCAGCCTCTACCTGACCCAGTCCGACGACATCCAGATCAAGATGGCCCAGGGCGCCAAGCCCGGCGAGGGTGGCCAGCTGCCCGGCCACAAGGTCTACCCGTGGGTGGCCAGGACGCGGCACTCGACGCCGGGCGTGGGCCTGATCTCCCCGCCGCCGCACCACGACATCTACTCGATCGAGGACCTCGCCCAGCTGATCCACGACCTCAAGAACGCCAACCCGTCCTCGCGGGTGCACGTCAAGCTGGTCTCCGAGGTCGGCGTCGGCACGGTCGCGGCCGGGGTGTCCAAGGCCCACGCCGACGTGGTGCTCATCTCCGGCCACGACGGTGGCACCGGCGCGTCGCCGCTGACCTCGCTCAAGCACGCCGGCGCCCCCTGGGAGCTCGGCCTGGCCGAGACCCAGCAGACGCTGGTGCTCAACGGCCTGCGGGACCGGATCGTCGTGCAGGTCGACGGCCAGCTCAAGACCGGCCGTGACGTGGTCATCGCGGCGCTGCTCGGCGCCGAGGAGTTCGGCTTCGCCACGGCCCCGCTCGTGGTCAGCGGCTGCATCATGATGCGCGTCTGCCACCTGGACACCTGCCCGGTCGGCATCGCGACGCAGAACCCCGAGCTGCGCGCCCGCTTCTCCGGCAAGCCCGAGTTCGTCGAGACGTTCTTCGAGTACATCGCCGAGGAGGTGCGCGAGCACCTCGCTGCGCTGGGCTTCCGCAGCATCGAGGAGGCGGTCGGCCAGGTCTCCCTGCTCGACACCGCCAAGGCCGTCGAGCACTGGAAGGCCAGCGGCCTGGACCTCACCCCGATCCTCACCGAGGTGGCCCCCACGGACGGGTCCGCGCGATACAACTCCTGCGGGCAGGACCACGGCCTGGAGAAGGCCCTGGACCACACGCTCATCCAGCTCAGCCAGGACGCGCTGCAGCGGGCCGAGCCGGTGCGCATCGACCTGCCGGTCCGCAACGTCAACCGGACCGTCGGCACGATGCTCGGCCACGAGGTCACCAAGGCCCACCCCGAGGGGCTGCCCGACGGCACCATCGACATCTCGCTGAACGGCTCCGCCGGGCAGTCGCTGGGCGCGTTCGTCCCCGCGGGCGTGACGATCCGGCTCTTCGGCGACGCCAACGACTACGTCGGCAAGGGCCTGTCCGGCGGCCGGGTGGTGGTCCGCCCCGAGCGCGGTGCCTCGCTCACCGCCGAGCACAACGTCATCGCCGGCAACGTGATCGGCTACGGCGCGACCTCCGGTGAGGTGTTCCTGCGCGGCCAGGTCGGCGAGCGGTTCTGCGTGCGCAACTCCGGCGCGACCGCCGTCGTCGAGGGCGTGGGCGACCACGGCTGCGAGTACATGACCGGGGGCATCGCCCTGGTGCTCGGCCCGACGGGCCGCAACTTCGCCGCCGGTATGTCGGGTGGCGTGGCCTACGTCCTCGACCTGCGGCCCGAGCGGGTCAACACCGAGCTCGTCGACCTCTCGCCGCTGCGCGAGGACGACGAGAAGGTCGTGCACGACCTGCTCACCCGGCACCGTGAGTGGACCGACTCCGCCGTGGCGGCGCGGCTGCTCGGGGACTGGGACAACGTCAAGAGCCGCTTCTCCCTGGTCCTGCCACGCGACTACCAACGCGTGCTGGACGTCAGGGCAGCGGCCGAGTCCGAGGGACTCGACCTCAACGGCACCCAGGTGTGGGAGCGGATCATGGAGGCCTCCCGTGGCTGACCCTCAGGGTTTCCTGACCACCCGTCAGCGTGAGCTGCCGACCCGGCGGCCCGTGCCGGTCCGGATCATGGACTGGCAGGAGGTCTACGAGCGGCAGGACCCGGCCCAGCTCCAGCGCCAGGCCGGTCGCTGCATGGACTGCGGCATCCCGTTCTGTCACAACGGCTGTCCGCTCGGGAACCTCATCCCCGAGTGGAACGACCTGGCGTGGAAGGGCGACTGGCGCGAGGCCATCGAGCGGCTGCACGCCACGAACAACTTCCCGGAGTTCACCGGGCGGCTGTGCCCGGCCCCCTGCGAGACCGCCTGCGTGCTGGGGATCAACCAGCCCGCGGTGACGATCAAGCAGATCGAGGTCACGACGATCGACCGGGCCTTCGAGGACGGCAACGTCACGCCGCAGCCGCCGGAGCGGCTCTCCGGCAAGACCGTCGCCGTCGTCGGCTCCGGGCCGGCCGGCCTCGCCGCCGCCCAGCAGCTGACCCGGGCCGGCCACACGGTGGCCGTCTTCGAGCGCGAGGACAAGCCCGGCGGCCTGCTGCGCTACGGCATCCCCGAGTTCAAGATGGAGAAGTCCGTCCTGGACCGGCGCCTGGAGCAGATGAAGGCCGAGGGCACCCGCTTCCGCAGTGGCGTCAGCGTGGGCGAGGACATCACCGGCGAGCAGCTGCGCCAGCGCTACGACGCCGTCGTGCTGGCCGTCGGGGCGACGGTGCCGCGTGACCTGCCGGTGCCGGGTCGTGAGCTGAACGGCATCGTGCAGGCCATGGACTACCTGCCGCCGGCCAACCGGGTCGCGCTCGGCGAGGAGGTCGAGGACCAGGTCCTGGCGACCGGCAAGGACGTCATCATCATCGGCGGCGGCGACACCGGTGCCGACTGCCTCGGCACCGCCATCCGCCAGGGCGCCCGCTCGATCACCCAGCTGGAGATCATGCCGCGGCCGCCGGAGGACCGGCCGGCCGGGCAGCCGTGGCCGACCTACCCGATGCTCTTCCGCGTCGCCAGCGCCCACGAGGAGGGCGGCGACCGGGTCTACGCCGCCAGCACCAAGGAGGTGCTCGGCGACGAGGACGGCAACGTCCGCGCGCTGCGCGTGGTCGAGGTCGAGATGGGCGAGAAGGGCTTCACCGAGGTCGAGGGCTCCGAGCGGGAGATCCCGGCCCAGCTGGTCCTGCTGGCCATGGGCTTCCTGGGGCCGCAGGCGCCCGGTGTCGTCGAGCAGCTCGGCGTCGAGCTGGACGAGCGCTCCAACATCAAGCGCGGCAAGGACTTCCAGACCACGGTGCCGGGCGTCTTCGTCGCCGGCGACGCCGGTCGCGGGCAGTCCCTGATCGTCTGGGCCATCGCCGAGGGGCGCGCCGCGGCCAACGGGGTCGACGCCTTCCTGACCGGGTCCTCGGCCCTGCCGCGCCCGATCAACCCGACCGACCGTCCGCTCACGGCCTGAGCGACGTCCGTTGTCCGGAACCGGCCGTCCACGAGGGTGGCCGGTTCCGTGCTACGGCCCGGTAACCCATAGGGTTTGACCCATGCGCCGCGCCAAGATCGTCTGCACGTTGGGACCTGCCACCTCCTCCCCGGAGAAGCTGCAGGAGCTGGTCGAGGCCGGCATGGACGTCGCCCGGCTCAACCTCTCGCACGGGGCCTACGAGGACCACGAGAAGGTCTACCTCGAGGTGCGTCGCGCCAGTGACGAGTCCGGTCGCGCGGTCGGCGTGCTCGTCGACCTGCAGGGCCCCAAGATCCGCACCGGTCGCTTCGCCGACGGCCCGGTCACCCTGGAGAACGGCGCCCGCTTCGTCATCACCACCGACGACATCCTCGGCGACCAGGACCGCGTGTCGACGACCTACAAGGGCCTGCCGGGGGACGTCAACCCCGGCGACCGGCTGCTGATCGACGACGGCAAGGTCGCCCTCGAGGCGGTCGAGGTGACCGACACCGAGGTCGTCACCGTCGTCATCGAGGGCGGCGTGGTGTCCAACAACAAGGGCATCAACCTGCCCGGTGTCGCGGTGAGCGTGCCGGCGCTGTCCGACAAGGACGAGGCCGACCTGCGCTGGGCGCTGCACCTGCGCGCCGACATGATCGCGCTGTCCTTCGTGCGCTCCTCCAAGGACATCGAGGACGTCCACCGGATCATGGACGAGGAGGGCGTGCGCCTCCCGGTCATCGCCAAGATCGAGAAGCCGCAGGCGGTCGACAACCTCGCCGACATCATCGAGGCCTTCGACGGCGTCATGGTCGCCCGCGGCGACCTCGGCGTGGAGCTGCCGCTGGAGCAGGTGCCGCTGGTGCAGAAGCGCGCCATCGAGATCGCCCGCCGCAACGCCAAGCCGGTCATCGTCGCCACCCAGGTGCTGGAGTCGATGATCGAGAACTCCCGCCCCACGCGCGCCGAGGCCAGCGACGCCGCCAACGCCGTGCTCGACGGCGCCGACGCGCTGATGCTCTCCGGTGAGACCAGCGTCGGCAAGTGGCCCATCGAGGCCGTGCAGACGATGGCCAAGATCATCGAGAACACCGAGGAGCACGGCCTGGACCGGGTCGCGCCGCTGGGCACCAAGCCGCACACGACCGGTGGCGCCGTCACCCGCGCCGCCGCCGAGATCGGCGAGCTCGTCGGGGCCAAGTTCCTCGTCACGTTCACCACGACCGGTGACTCCGCCAAGCGGCTGTCCCGGATCCGGTCCAAGCTGCCGATGCTGGCCTTCACCCCCAACCAGGCGACCCGCTCGCAGCTGGCCCTGACCTGGGGCATCGAGACCTTCCTCGTGCCGATGGCCAAGCACACCGACCAGATGGCGCTGCAGGTCGACGTGTCGCTGCTGCAGTCCGGCCGGGCCGCCGAGGGTGACCTGGTGGTCATCGTGGCCGGCTCCCCGCCCGGCATCCCCGGCTCCACCAACGCCCTGCGGGTGCACCGCATGGGCAACGCGGTCAACCGCGTCGCGCCGGCCTACCAGGACCTCGACCTCTAGGCCGAGCTGCCGGGGCCCCGGCCCTACGACTGGCCGCGGGGGTGCAGCTGGACCACCCCGGGGGCGGAGCCGACGCCGCGACGCCCCATGGCCCCGCCGGAAGGCGGCGCCGCGCGGCCCGCACCGCCCTCGGGCGGCCGGGGCGGCGCGATCACGCCGACCTGGATCATCGAGGTCAGGTCGTCGCGCACCGCCCAGTGCTCACTGAGCTTGCCGTCGGTGACGCGGAACCAGTGGCAGGCGTAGCTGTCGAAGCGGCGGCCGGTCGGCGGCATCACCCCGTTGAGCGGACCCAGGTTGGTGCCGGTGCTGCGGACCCGGGCCACGACCAGGTCGCCCTCGGCCACGAGCTGGTCCACCCGCATCTGCAGGTCGGGGTACTGCGCCACGAGCCACTCGACCGTCTCGCGCATGTGCCGCGGGCCGTCGACCAGCCCGGGGGTCGTGGACGAGAACGGTGCCGCCGCGTGCTCGATGAAGTCGTGGGCGAACAGCGCCTCGCACGAGGCGAGGTGGCGCTGGTTGAAGGTCTCCTCGAAGTGCCGGCGGACCAGGGCCTTGTTGGCTTCCAGGGCTGGGACACCATCCATGCCGCCATCGTCGGACCGTGCCACCGAATGGTGGCACCTGCGAATGGCGCACCCCACCTCGTCCGGGTCGGGGGGAGCCGGACGCTATGCTGACGCCGCACCCTGCCGGGGTGGTGGAATGGCAGACACGGAGCACTCAAAATGCTTTGCCCGAAAGGGCGTGCGGGTTCAAGTCCCGCCCTCGGCACTCACCCTGCGAAGGTCCTCCGCCCGGCTGGCTAGGCTGGCCGCCGTGACCGACGACGCCACCACCCCGGACCCCACGCCCGCCGCCCCCGAGGCTCCGGCCACCGCGGGAGCCGGCGACACGGCATACCCCCCGGCGCAGCCGCGGCTGCGCATCGTCGTCGCCGAGGACGAGGCCCTGATCCGGCTCGACCTCGCCGAGATGCTGGGGGAGAGCGGCTACGAGGTGGTCGGCCAGGCCAGCAACGGCGAGCAGGCCGTCGAGCTGACCCGGGAGCTGCGCCCCGACCTCGTGGTCATGGACGTCAAGATGCCGGTCCTGGACGGGATCAGCGCCGCCGAGCAGATCGGCGCCGAGAAGCTGGCCCCGGTCCTGATGCTCACCGCCTTCAGCCAGAAGGAGCTCGTCGAGCGGGCCCGGGACGCGGGGGTCATGGGCTACGTCGTCAAGCCGTTCTCCGCCGCCGACCTCGGGCCCGCCATCGACATCGCCCGGTCGCGCTGGGCCGAGCTGCACGCCCTCGAGCAGGAGGTCGCCGACCTCGCCGAGCGGCTCGAGACGCGCAAGCTGGTCGACCGGGCCAAGGGCGTGCTGATGTCGCGGCTGGAGGTCACCGAGGCCGACGCTTTCCGCTGGATCCAGAAGACCGCGATGGACCGCCGGCTCGGGATGCGCGAGGTCGCCGAGGCCGTGATCAGCGGTATGCCGGGTTCGTCCGCAGGCGCGTAGAACCGCCGCGGCGGCCGGGTCGGGGATGTCGCGACACCCCCCGCATCAACCTCAGGTCACGACACGGTCACCGTTCGGGTCCAGACAGTCCCGCCGGGGGGCTGCCGGGGTCTAGTGTTCCGACAAACCTCCCGCAGAGGGGGTTTGAGAGCGTTGCGCGGGGCGCGGCGCCAAACGTGGCATCAGGAGGATTTGTGCGTTCTCTCATCAAGTTCGGTGCGCCTGTCCTGGCCGCCGCACTCGTCCTGACCGGGTGTGGCACCAAGGGGGGCTCTTCCTCGGCGGCCGCGGGTGGCAAGGCCTGCGACCTCAAGATCGGCTTCTTCGGTGCGCTCACCGGCGACGCCGCCAACCTCGGCATCAACATCAAGAACGGCGCCGACCTCGCCGTGAAGCAGTACAACGAGAAGCACGCCGACTGCAAGGTCACCCTCGTGACCTTCGACAGCCAGGGCGACCCGGCGCAGGCGCCGGCACTGGCACAGAAGGCCGTCAGCGACAAGAAGGTCATCGGCATCGTGGGCCCGGCATTCTCCGGTGAGTCCAAGGCTGCTGACCCGATCTTCGACAAGGCGGGCCTGACCACCATCACCCCGTCGGCGACCAACCCGAAGCTGTCCCAGAACGGCTGGAAGACCTTCTTCCGCATGCTCGGCAACGACGCGACCCAGGGTCCGGCGGCCGCCAAGTACATCAAGGACATCCTCGGGGCCAAGAAGGTGTTCGTCGCCGACGATTCCTCCGAGTACGGCAAGGGCCTGGCCGACATCGTCAAGGGTGACCTCGGCTCCATGGTCGTGGGCACCGACGAGGTCCAGCAGAAGCAGACCGACTTCTCGGCGACCGTGACCAAGGTGGCGGCGTCCAACGCTGACGCCCTGTTCTACGGCGGCTACTACGCCGAGGCGGCCATCCTCGCCAAGCAGCTGCGTCAGCAGGGCTGGAAGGGCACCATCGTCGTGGGCGACGGTGTCAAGGACGACGGGTACATCAAGGCGGCGGGCGCCGCTGCCGAGGGCACCGTCATGACCTGCCCCTGCCTCCCGCCGGAGAAGGCGCCGGAGTTCCAGTCGGCGTTCAAGGCGGCCTACGGCTCCGACCCGGCCACCTACTCCGCCGAGGGCTACGACGCGGCCAACGTCTTCCTCGCGGCCATCGCCGCCGGCAAGACGAGCCTGTCGGACGTCAACACCTTCGTGCACAACTACGACGCCAAGGGCGTGACCAAGCAGATCAAGTTCGACGCCCAGGGCGAGCCGTCCGACAAGACGGTCTGGGCCTACAAGGTCACCGGCGGCAAGATCGTGCCCGACCAGGAGATCAAGTAAGACGCTGACCTGCTGAGGGAACCGGCGACACCTGCCTTCGCCGTCAGGCCGGTTCCGCAGTGAGACGTGGCGGCCGGAGGCACCAGCCTCCGGCCGCCACGCGCGTCAGTGGCCCTTCTGCGGGCGCCACGGGTGGCCTAGAGTCCCCCCAAAGCCGATGCTGACGCTGTCCGAACCGCCATCGAGACGGGACCTGCATGGACCTCCTGATTCACCACTTCTTCGAGCTGACGGTCACGGGCCTGGCGATCGGGGCGGTCTACTCGCTCGTGGCCCTGGGCTACACGCTGGTCTACGGCGTGCTGCGGCTGATCAACTTCGCCCACTCCGAGGTGTTCATGTGGGGCACCTTCGGCGCCGTCTGGGTGCTCACTGCGCTGGGGGCGGGCAAGGCGACCGGGTTCGCGGTGGTGGGCTACCTCATCATCGGCTTCCTCGCCGCGATGTTGGTCTCGGCGATCGTCGCCCTGATCCTGGAGTACGGTGCCTACCGCCCGCTGCGCAAGCGCAACGCCCCGCCCCTGATCGCACTGATCTCGGCCATCGGCGCCTCGTTCGTGCTCTCCGAGCTGATGGGCCTGCGTGACAAGGTCGCGGCGTGGTTCGGGCTCGACCGGACCCTGGCCGACTACGTCGGCCGGCCCCGGGAGAACGCCGTCGCGCCCAGCCTCGTCGACAGCCACGTGGTGTTCCAGCTCGGCGACTACGGCGTCAAGAACATCGACATCATCGTGCTGGTCGCGGCCGTCGTGATGATGGTGGTGCTGGACCAGTTCGTCAGCCGCACCCGCCTCGGCCGGGGCATCCGGGCCGTGGCCCAGGACCCCGAGTCGGCGGCCCTCATGGGTGTCAACCGCGACCGTGTCATCCGGATCACCTTCCTCGTCGGCGGGATCATGGCCGGCGGGGCGGCGATGCTCTACCTGCTCAAGGTGGGCGTCACCCGCTACAACGCCGGCTTCATCCTCGGCGTCAAGGCGTTCACCGCCGCCGTGCTCGGTGGCATCGGCAACGTCCGGGGTGCCCTCCTCGGCGGCTTCATCCTCGGCGTCGCCGAGAACTACGGCTCGGCGCTGGTCGGCACCCAGTGGAAGGACGTCGTGGCGTTCCTGCTCCTGGTCGTCATCCTGTTGTTCCGCCCGACTGGTCTGTTGGGCGAGTCGCTCGGAAAGGCCCGCGCATGAGTGCCGTCACCGACTTCTTCCACGGCTTCCGCGGGCGGGTCGCAGGCCTGCCCAAGCCGGTCAAGATCGTCCTGCTCGTGGTCGCGGCCCTGCTGGTCTACCTGCTGCCGATCATCAACCCGCCGTTCATCACGACCACCGACTCCGACTTCGCCAGCGTGCTGTTCAGCTGCGCGGTCTACGCGCTGGTCGCCCTCGGCCTCAACGTGGTCATCGGCTACGCCGGCCTGCTCGACCTGGGCTACGTGGGCTTCTTCGCCATCGGCGCCTTCACCGTGGCGGTCTTCGGCTCCCAGCACGGCAAGCTCTCCTGGGCGCTGTGCGTGCCGCTGGCGATCATCGTGGCGATGTTCTCCGGCATCCTGCTCGGCGCCCCGACGCTGCGGGTCCGCGGTGACTACCTGGCCATCGTGACCCTCGGCTTCGGCGAGATCATCCGGCTGGTGCTGCTCAACTCCGAGTGGCTCGGCGGCGCACAGGGCATCAGCAACATCCCCTCACCGCAGAGCTTCGCGCTGTTCGACATCCCGCACCTGGACTGGTCCGGGGGCGCCCCGGTGGTCGACCTGTCGACGACCTCGACGTTCCTGGAGTTCGGGGTGCGCGACGCCACGCCGTACTACTGGCTGGCGTTGACCATCGTCATCATCGTGATCTTCATCGACCGGCTGATGCAGAACTCACGCGTCGGCCGGGCCTGGGAGGCGACCCGGGAGGACGAGGACGCCGCCGAGCTCATGGGCGTGCCCACGTTCCGGTTCAAGCTGCTCGCCTTCGCGATCGGTGCCTGCATCGGCGGCCTGTCCGGATCGCTGTTCGCCGCCCGCCAAGGGTTCCTCAACCCCGACAACTTCACCATCCTCTACTCGGTGCTGTTCGTGGCCATGGTCGTCGTCGGCGGCCAGGGCAACCGGTGGGGCGTCATCTCGGCGGCCTTCCTGCTGACGTGGCTGCCCGAGAAGTTCCGGTTCCTGTCCGAGGAGCGCTACCTGCTCTTCGGCCTGGCGCTCATGGCCCTGGCGATCTTCCGACCGCAGGGTCTGCTCCCGCCACGGAGGGCCGTCCGGGCGATCGAGTCCGAAGAGGAGATCGAGGCCCTGGAGGAGGGGACCGCACATGCCTGACAGCACGCCCGCGACCGACACCCAGGTCGACTCGACCGGCCCGGCGGCCGGCGCCGGTGCGTCCGCCCGCCGGCTGCTGGAGGTCGACGACGTCACGCTGCGCTTCGGCGGAGTCGTGGCACTGAACGAGGTCTCGTTCCACATCAACGAGGGCGAGATCCTCGGCCTGATCGGCCCCAACGGTGCCGGCAAGACGACGTGCTTCAACGTCATGACCGGCGTCTACCAGCCGACCTCGGGCGACGTCCGCTTCCAGGGGGAGCCGCTCGGCCGACGCAAGAAGCACGAGATCACCCGGCTCGGCATCGCGCGTACCTTCCAGAACATCCGGCTGTTCGGCACCATGACCGCGCTGGAGAACGTCCTCGTCGGGGCCGACGCCCACCACACGACCGGGGTCGGGTCGGCCATCCTGCGCCTGCCCAAGCACCGCCGGGAGGAGAAGGAGGGCTACGAGCGCGCCCGCGAGCTGCTCAAGTTCATGGGCCTGAGCAAGCGCGCCAACGAGCTCGCCCGCAACCTGTCCTACGGCGACCAGCGCCGGCTCGAGATCGCCCGCGCCCTGGCCACCAACCCGACGCTGCTGTGCCTGGACGAGCCCGCCGCCGGCTTCAACCCGGCGGAGAAGGCCCGCCTGATGGAGCTGATCCGCACCATCCGCGACCAGGGCTACACCGTGCTGCTCATCGAGCACGACATGAGGCTGGTCATGGGGGTGACCGACCGGATCGTGGTCCTGGAGTTCGGCCGCAAGATCGCCGAGGGCCTGCCCGCCGAGATCCGCGACAACCCCGCCGTCATCGCCGCCTACCTGGGAGTCGACGAGAATGCTTCTTGAGGTGCAGGGCCTGTGCGTCAACTACGGGCGCATCGAGGCGATCCGGGACATCACCTTCACCGTCGAGGAGGGTGAGGTCGTCACGCTGATCGGGGCCAACGGTGCCGGCAAGACGACGACGATGAAGACCGTCTCCGGCCTGCGCCCGGTGCGGGCCGGGACGATCCGCTTCGACGGCCAGGACATCACCCACATGCCGCCGCACCAGCGGCCGGTGCTGGGCATCTCCCAGAGTCCGGAGGGGCGGGGCTGCTTCCCGGGCATGACGGTCAACGAGAACCTCGACATGGGCGCCTACGCCCGCAAGGACCGCAAGACCAAGGCAGTGGCCGAGGACCGCGACCGGGTGTTCTCGCTCTTCCCCCGGCTCCAGGAGCGGATGAACCAGACCGCCGGCACGATGTCCGGCGGTGAGCAGCAGATGCTGGCCATGGGCCGCGCGCTCATGGCCCGGCCCCGGCTGCTGCTGCTCGACGAGCCGTCGATGGGCCTGGCGCCCAAGCTGATCCGGCAGATCTTCGACATCGTCACCGAGATCAACAACCAGGGCACGACGGTCCTGCTGGTGGAGCAGAACGCCGCCCAGGCGCTCAAGCGCGCCAACCGGGCCTACATCCTGGAGACCGGGGAGATCGTGCGCGAGGGCACCGGTGCCGAGCTCGCCGCCGACGACTCGGTCAAGGCCGCCTACCTCGGCGGCGACGTCTAGCCACCCGGTATGCCGTGTGCTCGCCCCGGGTGCCCCGGGGCGGGCGCCTGCGCGTGCGCACCACCGCCCGCCCGGCAGCACGCCCCGTGGTTGCCAGGTGCTCAGCGAAGGGCGATCACCAGCTGGGTCAGCAGCGGGGCGACGACCAGGGCCGGCAGCAGGTCGCCCACCGGTACCTCCTTGATCCGCAGCAGCCGCAACGAGATCCCCACGAGCATGAGCCCACCGGTCGCCGTCAGCGCCGCGATGTGGGCGTCCGGCAGGACCGAGCCGAGCAGCACGCCCAGCAGCGTCAGCAGGCCCTGCACGACGGCCACGGACACCGCCGAGAACAGCACCCCCACCCCGAAGGACGACGCGAACGCCATCGCCGCGAAGCCGTCCAACACCGACTTCAGGGCCAGCTGGTCGATGCCGCGCCCCAGGCCGTCGGAGAGCGAGCCGAGGATCGTCAGCGGCCCGACGCAGAACAGCAGCGAGGCGCTGAGCCAGCCCTCGATGAACCGCTCGCGGGCCTCGTGGCCCTGGCCGGTCTCCTGCACGCCCATGAGCCGCGGCCGGCGCGCCAGCCGGGCCTGGATCGCCCCTGCCAGGCCCTCGAGCCGCTCCTCGATGCCGAGCAGCGACCCGGCGATCCCGCCGATGAGCAGGCTGCCGAGGACGATCAGCACCGGGGCGCCGCGCCCCACGGCGTCGCCCAGCGAGCGGTCGGTCACGCTGACCGCCGACAGCCCCGCCATGATCAGGGTGGTCAGCCCGAGCACGTCGGTGACCACCGACCGGGTGCGGTCGGGGAGGCGGTGACCGACCGCCATACCCAGGCTTGCGCCGACCAGCACGGTGGCGACGTTGATGACCGTGCCGAGACCGGGGAAAGCACCACTCACGCGGCCCACCCTAGGGGCCGCTCGTGAAATTTATGCGGTACCCCTTCACCCGGCGGGAGTCCTGCCTCTAGGCTCTGCCTCGTTCCGGAGACGTCCTTCGCAGGGCGGACGTCTGCGGGACTTCTCGGGTGGGGGACCCGTACTGCCGCAACGTGCTTCGCCAACGATGGAGGGTCTGTGTCGCGTCCCCAGGTCAGCGTCCGTCCGGTTTCGCCCTCACAGCACCCGGAGTTCACACGGTTGTGGTTGTCGGCGCGGGTCGAGGCTGGAGGCAGCCTGGAGTCCGCGACGCGCGCGGCCTCCGAGGGCCGGGTGGCGGCCGCACTCGGCCGGGAGGACGTGCGGGCCTACCTCGCCTACAGCGACGGCCAGCCGATCGGCTACATGGTCCTGACCCACAGCCCGCTCTCCGGGCTGACCGACATGCCGTGCGTGTCCATCGACCAGCTCTACGTCGCCGAGACCGCCCGCCGCCAGGGTGCGGCCAAGGCGCTGCTCACCGCCGCGACGACGTATGCCGAGCGGTTCGGTGCCGACCAGATCGCCACGTGCGTGCCGGCCCAGGGCCGCGACGCCAACCGCTTCTTCGCCCGCCTCGGCTTCTCCTCCTACGTCGTCAAGCGGGTCACAACGACCAGCGGCCTGAGGCGCAAGCTCGCGGGCGAGGAGCATCGCGGCGGCCTCGAGCTCGTCCTCCAGCAGCGCCGCCGTTCCCTGCGCGGTCGCGCCTCCCGCCTCAGCGACCGCCAGCTCGTCGGCTGACCCGGCGGGCACACCGCAGCTCCCACGACGAGGGGGTCCGTCCCGGCCGGGACGGACCCCCTCGGCACATGCGCCATCAGGGCGATGCCTGCATCGGCGGGTGGTCCGGATCCGTCAGCGGGGTGAGGGGCCTGCGTCGCCACCGGCCGGGGGCCGTGAACCGTTGGGCCTAGCCGGGATACGCCGCCGTGGCGGGGCGCGTCCGGCCGCCGGGCCCCATCGTCGTTCCTGAGCGCCGGCCACCCCGGCGCCGTTTCTTGGGGAGATGAGGCATGAGACGACGGTCAGTTCTCGCTGCCACTGCGGCGACCGCCGTGCTGGCGGCAACCACGGCCATACCGGCAGGCGCTGCCACGGGTCTGGCCACGACCACCGCGGTGGTCACCGGACAAGGGTCCTGGTCCGCGCCTTTCACGCCACCCGGCGCGAACACGCGGGTCATCGGTGTCCACTCGGTGATGCTGTACACCGGCAAGGTGCTGTTGTTCGGCGCGCTGCGCCCGACCCAGGCGTACGTCTACGACCCGGCCACTGGCCAGGCGACGGAGACGGACCCGCCCGCGGACGTGGAGTGCGGCGCGATGGAGGCGCTCACGGACGGTCGCATCCTCGTCGTCGGTGGCCATGCCAAGGGCGCCAAGGGGATCAACAACATCCTGCTGTTCGACCCTGTCTCGTTGTCGTGGACGCCCCAGCCGTCGAGTCCCAAGGGGCGGTACTACCCCACGGCGACCCGCCTCGCCGACGGGCGGGTGCTCATCAGCGGTGGCTTCGACAGCAACGGCAACCCCAACCCCGACATGGAGGTCTGGACCCCTCCACCGGCCGGCGGCTCGGTCGGGACCTTGCAGAAGGTCGGTGGCCCGTGGCCGTCCGGCCTGTATCCGCACCAGTGGGTGCTGCCGAACGGCAAGGTGCTGGAGGTGACCTCGCGCTCGACGGCGATCCTTGACCCGAGCACCTGGACCTGGACCAGCTACCACCGTCCCCTGTTCCAGCACGGCAGTGGCGAGGCGGCGGTCCTGCTGCCCAGTGGTCCGGCCGGTCAGACCAAGGTCATGCTCTTCGGGGGCAAGACCGGCACGGGTGCCACCGCGGCCGCGGAGACCTTCGACGCCGCGAACCCCACCGCCGGGTGGTCGGCCGTGGCGTCCATGCCGCAGCCGCGCACCCACATGAGCCCGGTGCTCCTGCCCGACGGGTCGCTCATGGCGGTCGCCGGCAACAGCTCCGGCAACTTCGCGGGGCCGATCTACACCAGCCTGCGCTACCGCTTCGACACCAACACGTGGGAGACCCTCGCGGCACAGACGATGCGGCGTGCCTACCACTCCTCGGCCGTGCTGATGCCCGACGGAAGGGTCCTGTCGGCCGGTGACACCGGCTCCGGCGGTGGCGGCAACACCGACGAGATCTACACGCCGGCCTACCTCACCGCGGGCGCGCGGCCGGCGATCGGCTCGGCACCGTCCCAGGTCGCCAACGGGGGGACGCTGTCGGTCAGCACCCCGGACACGACCAGCCACCTGGTGCTCATGGCCCCGGGGTCGTCGACGCACACGGTGGACTTCCACGAGCGGACCATCGCCCTCGACACGACGGCCACGGCCGGCGGGGTCAGCGCGACCGTCCCGTCCGGGACGGTCGCCCTTCCCGGGTGGTACCTGCTGTTCCTGGTCGACGCCAGCGGCGTGCCCTCCACCGCGACGTGGGTGCACGTCGGCTGAGGCGACCACAGCACGAGGGGGCCGGCCCGGCTGGGACGGCCCCTTCGTCATACCCGGGGTGTGCGGGTGTGCTGGTGTGGCGGTGCGGCGGTGGTTCAGGCGCCCGGGGCCTTGGGTCGGATCAGGCAGGTGATCCGGGAGGTGCAGACCCGGTTGCCCTGCTCGTCGGTGATCGTGACGTCGTAGGAGGCGAGGGTGTTGCCCAGGGAGAGTGCCGTGGCCGTGCCGGTCACGTAGCCCTCGCGGGCCGCGCGGTGGTGGGTGGCGTTGATGTCGAGGCCCACCGCGATGCGGTCCTTGCCGGCGTGCAGCGCCGCGCCGATGGACCCCACGGTCTCGGCGAGCACGACGCTGGCCCCGCCGTGGAGCAGGCCGTAGGGCTGGGTGTTGCCCTTGACCGGCATCCGCGCCACGACCCGCTCGGGGGAGGCCTCGACGAACTCGATCTCCATCCGCTCGCCGAGGGTGCCGGCGTTCATGCCGTTGAGTCCGGCGAGGACGTGCTCCTGCTGTGCTGCGCGGTCCATGGGTGCGTGCCTGCCCGTCTGTGTGTCCGACTGTGGCAATAGGCTGCCATGCGTGAACCGACTCCTGCTCCTCGACGGTCACTCGCTGGCCTACCGCGCCTTCTTCGCCCTGCCCGTCGAGAACTTCTCGACCTCCACCGGCCAGAGCACCAACGCGGTCTATGGCTTCACCTCGATGCTGATCAACGTCCTGCGCGACGAGCAGCCCACCCACGTGGCGGTGGCCTTCGACGTGTCGCGGCAGACGTTCCGCACGGAGGAGTACGCCGAGTACAAGGCGGGGCGCTCGGCGACCCCGTCGGAGTTCAAGGGGCAGGTGTCGCTGCTGCACGAGGTGCTCGACGCCCTGCACATCCCCTACGTCGAGGTGGAGGGCTACGAGGCCGACGACGTCATCGCCACCCTCACGGCACAGGGCCGCGCCGAGGGCATGGAGGTGCTCATCTGCTCCGGCGACCGTGACGCGCTTCAGCTGGTCAGTGACGACGTGACCGTGCTCTACCCGGTCAAGGGCGTCTCCGACCTGGCCCGGATGACCCCGGCCGCGGTCGAGGCCAAGTACGGCGTGGGGCCGCAGCGCTACAGCGACCTCGCAGCGCTGGTGGGGGAGTCCTCCGACAACCTTCCCGGCGTGCCCGGCGTCGGCCCCAAGACGGCCGCCAAGTGGATCGGCCTCTACGGCGACCTGACCGGCGTCGTCGCCCACGTCGACGAGATCAAGGGCAAGGCCGGGGAGTCGCTGCGCGAGCACCTCGACGGCGTCCTGCGCAACCGCCGGCTCAACCAGCTCGTCGGTGACCTCGAGCTCGGCGTCACCGTCGACGACCTCGCCCGCAAGCCGTGGGACCGCGAGGAGGTCCACCGTGTCTTCGACGGCCTGGAGTTCCGGGTGCTGCGCGACCGGCTCTTCGCCACGCTGGAGTCCGTCGAGGAGGAGGCCGAGGCCGGCTTCGACGTCGACGGCGTGGTGCTCTCCGCCGAGGAGGTCCCCGGCTGGCTCGAGGAGCACGCCGGTCCCGGCGCGCGGGTCGGGGTCCACGTCGTCGGGCGCTGGGCCCGCGGCACCGGCGACGTCGACGCCGTGGCGGTCGCCACCGGCGGCGACCAGGCCGCCTACGTCGACCTGACCACGCTCGACGAGCGGGCCGAGGCGGCGCTCGAGGCCTGGCTGGCCGACCCGGGCCGCCCCAAGGCGCTGCACGACGCCAAGGGCCCGATGCAGGCGCTCGCCGCCCGCGGCCTGACGCTGGCGGGCGTCACCAGCGACACCGCGCTCGCCGCCTACCTCGTGCGGCCCGACCAGCGCTCCTACGACCTCGCCGACCTGGTGCTGCGCAATCTCGGCCGCGAGCTCAAGGCCGAGGCCGACAACGGCGGACAGGGCATGCTCGACTTCGCCGCCGACGGGGGCGCCGAGGCCGACGAGGCGATGGTCAAGGCCCGGGCGGTGCTCGACCTTGCGGCGGCCCTCGACACCCAGCTCCAGGCGACCGGCGGGGCCTCGCTCATCGACCAGATCGAGCTGCCGCTGGTGGAGGTGCTGGCGCGCATGGAGCGGGTCGGCATCGCGGCCGACGTCGACGCGCTGACCTCCCTGGAGGCCCACTTCGCGGCCAAGGTGCGCGAGGCGCAGGAGGACGCCTACGAGGCGATCGGCGGCCAGCAGATCAACCTCGGCTCGCCCAAGCAGCTGCAGGTCGTGCTGTTCGACCAGCTCGGCATGCCCAAGACCAAGCGCACCAAGACCGGCTACACCACCGACGCCGACGCGCTGACCGACCTGTTCGCCAAGACCGAGCACCCCTTCCTCGAGGCGCTGCTGCGGCACCGCGACTCCTCGCGGCTGCGGGTGACCGTGGAGGGCCTGATCAAGTCGGTCGCCGACGACGGCCGGATCCACACCACCTACCAGCAGACGATCGCCGCGACCGGCCGGCTGTCCTCGACCGACCCCAACCTGCAGAACATCCCGATCCGCACCGACGAGGGTCGCCGGATCCGGTCGGTGTTCGTCGTCGGCGAGGGCTTCGAGTCGCTGATGTCGGCCGACTACAGCCAGATCGAGATGCGGATCATGGCCCACCTCTCCGGCGACGAGGGGCTGATCGAGGCCTTCCGCACGGGCGAGGACCTGCACCGCTTCGTCGGGTCGCGGGTGTTCTCCGTCGCGCCGGAGGAGGTCACGCCGGAGATGCGCTCCAAGGTCAAGGCGATGTCCTACGGCCTGGCCTACGGCCTCTCCGCGTTCGGACTGTCCAAACAGCTCGGCATCGGAGCCGCCGAGGCCAGCGGGCTGATGGACGAGTACTTCGCGCGGTTCGGTGGGGTGCGCGACTACCTGCGCGACGTGGTCGAGGAGGCGCGGCGCACCGGCTACACCGAGACGATGCTGGGCCGACGCCGCTACCTGCCCGACCTGACCTCCGACAACCGCCAGCGCCGTGAGGGCGCCGAGCGGATGGCCCTCAACGCGCCGATCCAGGGCTCGGCGGCCGACATCATCAAGCTCGCCATGCTGCGGGTGGATGCCGCGCTGCGGGAGTCGGGCGCGACGTCGCGGACGCTGCTCCAGGTCCATGACGAGCTCGTGCTCGAGATCGCTCCGGGCGAGCGGGAGGCCGTGGAAGCGTTGGTGCGCAAGGAGATGGGTGCCGCCATCGACCTCGCCGTGCCGCTCGAGGTCAGCGTCGGGGTCGGCCGCACCTGGCAGGACGCCGGGCACTGAGGCAGGGCCGGGCGCGGCGCCGACAGCGGCGCCGCGCCCGGGTCGGACGCCTTCCTTCCGGGCTCGGCCCAAGAGGGCCCGGCGAGCGTCAATGCTTGACGCCGGACAGGTTCCTGTCGGAACAAAGAAACTTCACAGAATCGCCTGCGGAGGGGTCGGGCGGGCCGTTACCGTCCGGTAACTCTTGCTGCTCGGGGCGGCCGAAGCGTGCTGCCTGCAGCCCCCTTTCCGTGAGGTGACCATGCGTAAAGCCCTGCTCTCGGGCGCCCTCCTGGCCGTCGCTGCGGCCGTGATCGTGCTCCTTGGCAGCTGGCTGGGGGAAGACCTCCAGCACTTCGCTCTCCTCGGTGCCGCCCTCGGTGGCGTCATCGGCCTCGTCCCGCACCGCCCCGGCGCGGGCAAGCTCGGCGGTTTTGCCCTGGGCTTCGTCCTGGCGTGGGTCGGGTTCGCCGTCCGCGCCGCGGTCCTGCCGGACACTGCCGGTGGTCGCGCCGTCGCCGCGTTCCTCGTGATCGCGGTCTGCGCGCTGGCCTGCTCGATCAGCGCCGGCCGGATTCCCTTGTGGAGCACGCTGATCGGGGCGGCCGCGATCGTCGGTGCCTACGAGGCGACCTACTCCAGCTCGCCCTCCCAGTTCCTCCAGGACTCGCCGACGGCGGCGACCACGGTGCTCTTCGCCGCGGCCCTGGGCTACCTCGCGACGACGGCCTTCGGCGACCCCGTCGCGGCCGTCGTGCCGCAGGTCGATCGCCACGGCACTGAGGCCGTCTCTGACGAGCACGGCACCGACGTGCACGGCACCGAAGCACCGAACGCCGCATGGGCGACCGAGGACCAGAGCAACACCGCCGCATTCGACGCCGTCCTGGCAGGGGAGAACAAGTGAAGCGCGTGCAGAAGACGCTGCGGGCCGGTGCGGCCTGTGCCGTGGTCCCGGCGGCGCTCGTCCTGGCTGCCGGCCCGGCGCTGGCCGCCGACGGCGGGGCCGCGGGTGGGGTCGTCGTGACCAACCAGGAGACGGTGCAGGCGCACCTCGACGCGCTGGGCAACGTGCGCGACGCCCGCGTCTACGAGCAGCTGGCCCTGGAGGGTCACGGCCGGGTCGCGATCTCGGACCCGGTCTCGACGAAGAACCTGCGCAACCTCGACGGTTTCGGCGGGTTCGACGTCAAGGGCGGCAACCTCGTCGCGGACCTGTCGGTGGACGGCGAGCGGCGGCTGCGGACGGTCTCGGACTTCACGAAGTCGTTGCCGTTGAAGGTCTCTGCCACCTACCGGCTCAACGGCAAGCAGGTGCAGCCCGGCGACGTGGTCGGGCAGTCCGGCACCCTCGAGGTGCACTACGTGGTGGAGAACCTCACCGGGCGGGACCAGGACGTGTCGTTCGACGACGGCACCGGCACCAAGGTCACCCGGACCGAGAAGGTCGTCATCCCGATGGTCGGCTCGCTGACCACCGTCCTCCCGTCGAGCTTCACCGACGTGCGCTCCGCGGAGGCCGCCATCGCCGGCGACGGCCACGGCGGCACGAAGATGACCTACACGATGACGCTGTTCGGGCCGATCGGCTCGCCCCGCGCCGAGTTCGGGTATGTCGCGAAGGTCACCGACGGGGTCGTCCCCGCCGCCACCGTCGCGGCGCTGCCGGTCTCGCCGCTGGACAGCCCGTCGTTCAAGGGCGGGGCGGCCAGCTACAAGGGCGGTGCGGACACCGGCGTGCAGCTGACGTCCGGGGCCACCGAGATCGACAGCAACGTGCTCAAGCTGCGCGACGGTGCGGCCCAGCTGCTGGCCGGCCTGATCAAGCTGCGCGACGGCGCCAAGCAGCTGAACTCCGGCCTGGCCGGCCAGGCGGCCCCCGGTGCCGCCAAGCTCGCCACCGGCGCGGGTCAGCTCAAGGCCGGCACCAGCCAGCTCGCCTCGGGCGCCTTGAAGCTCAAGGCCGGGACCGGTCAGCTCGCCAAGGGCGCCAAGGACGCCAAGTCCGGCTCCGCGCAGCTGGCCGCGGGTGCTGCAGAGCTCAAGGAGGCGTTCACGTCCAGCAAGCACCAGCCCGACCTCACCTCGGGGAGCAGGAGCCTCGCCTCCGGCCTCGGGCTCATCTCCGGCGGTCTCGACCAGCTCGCCGGGGTGGACGGGCTCCCCGCCGCGCTGAAGGGGCTGCAGGACCTGCGAGCAGGCCTGGACCACCCGGTCGGTGCCGCTGGAGCCTCCGACCCCGGCGGTCTCCTCCAGGGCCTGCAGCAGATCAGCGCAGGCCTGTCGAACCCGGCGTGCTCCCTGGCTGACCCCACCAACCCGGCCAACCCGTGCGGGGTGGCCGAGGGGCTGCGCGGGGTCGGGGCTGGCATCAGCAACGCCACGTGCGACCTCGCTGACCCGGCGAACGCCAGCAACCCCTGTGGTGTTCGCGACGTCGTGAAGATGGTCGCCGGCAAGCTCACGACCGCGGCGGCGACGAGCGGGGCGATCGACCAGCTCGGCGCCGCGGCCGTCGGTGCCTACCAGCAGTCGATCATGGGTGGCACGACGCCGTGTCCGACGAACGCGGCCATGCCGGTGTCGCCCGTCCTGCCGCCCTCGGCGCTCATGGCTGCGCCTCCCGCCGGCTATGGGCTCACGGGAGGCAACGTGTGTGTCCTGCTGTCGAACGTCGTCTACGGTCTCCTGCTGCCGGAGCACTTCCTGACACCGAGCGACCCAGGTGGCCTGAAGGCCCAGACCAAGGCAGCGGGCGCCGGCCTGACCCAGGTGGTCGGCGGCATCGACGCCAAGCTGCTGCCGGGCCTCGGGTCGGTCCAGGCCGGGGTCAGCCTGCTCAACGCCGGCGCAATCAGCGCCCGTGACGGCGTGAAGAACCTGGTCCTGCCCGGCGTTGACGCCCTCACCCAGGGGCTCACCGAGGCCGTGCTCGGTGTCGACCAGCTGGCCGACGGGGCGGCGACCGCAACCTCGGGCGCCGGCCGCCTCGCCGCCGGCGTCGGCAAGGCGGGAGCCGGAGCTGGCCGGCTCAAGGGTGGGCTGGACCAGCTCGACGCCGGCCTCGGCAAGCTGGACACCGGTGCGGGACAGCTCGACTCGGGTGCGGGCAAGCTCGACAGCGGTGCGGGGCAGCTCGACTCGGGCGCAGGGCAGCTCAAGGCCGGTGCGGACCAGCTCTCCTCCGGGCTCGGCGACGCCGCGACCGGGTCGGGGCAGCTGGCCGACGGCCTCACCCAGGCCGCCGACAAGGCGCCGGCACTGAGGGACGGCGCCGGGCAGCTGTCCGCCCAGGGCACCAGCAAGCTCGTGGGCTCGGGCAAGTCCACGGCGGCCGACTACGGCCTGAAGTACGCCCTCATCGAGGCCGGCGCGCAGCGGGCCAAGGCCGAGGGCATGGCCTACGGCGCGCCGGCGAACGCAGCCGGCGCCACGGCATACAGCCTGGAGCTGGCCGGGATGACCGGCGAGGGGAGCCGCAACGTCGGCCGCGGCCTCGGGGCCATGGCGGTGTTCGGCCTCGGTGCCGGCCTGACGGTGCTGCGGCGCCGCTGGCTCTGAGGCCGACCGGGTCCGGGGCACGGTGAGCTCCGGACCCCGGAGTCAGCCAAGGGGTTGTGAACGACGGAGGGGCGTGCCGGCGATGAGCCGGTGCGCCCCTCCGTCGTCCCCGGCAGCGGTTCCGGCGCCCGGGCCGGCACAGGCGGGCATTGCGGATCGGCCTGTCGGACAACGGTGTCCGGACCTTCGGCAGGGGACCACGCGAGCGCACCGTGATGCGCTGGAGGTGTCGGGAGGGCCGAGGACCCGGACACCTTCCTCGGCAGGGCGTCACCGCCGGAGGTGGTTGTCGTGACCGAGAAGCTCTCGCCCTCACCCGTCGAGTCCGGACCGGGGCAACGGCCGCCGTCGCGGACCTCCCTCCTGCCGCGGCAGCGGATGGGCTGGTGGATGCTCGGGCTGCTGGTCCTGGCTATTGCGGTCGCGGTCGTCACGTTCGGCGTCGGTCTCGCGCTCGGCCCGCATGAGGCCCCGGCGTTCCCCTCCCTGGCACAGCGTCCGGACCCTGCGCTGAACGGCACCGTCGCCTACCTGGCCGACCGGTCCGGCTGCGTACGGGTCAGGGCGGCGTCCGGTCAGCCGGCCAAGGACGTCTACTGCCTCCCGGCGCTGGACGTGAAGACGGGCGAGAAGCTGGGCAAGGAGCTCGGGCCGCAGCTCGGGTGGCGACCCGACGGCCGGCTGGAGATCACCATGTTCCGGATGACCGACCCGCCCGGCCCGGGCTTCCGGAAGGGCTGGCAGAAGATCGTGGACGTGCGCACCGGCGCCGTCCAGGACGTGCCGGCCGCCCAGGTTCCGTCTGAGCCCAACCGGACCACCCACCCGAGCGTGAACGCGGCCGGGCAGCGGCTCACGTGGACCTCCACCGACAGCGGCCAGGTCAAGGTGGTCCTCCACGAGGGCGCGACGTCCCGGACCCTGATGTCGGCCCGCGGGCCGGGTGACGGCACCTACCGCCTCGGTGCGGTGTTCTGGGCGCCGAACGGGCAGTGGGTCGCCGCCGACGACGGCCGCATCCTCGTCATCACCACCGGCCGCCCGGCCGTCACCCGGGTACTCACGGACGAGAGCAGCCAGGGAGCTTTCGAGCCGGAGCTCTCGCGGTTCGCCGTCACCAGCGCCAACCTGCTGACCTCCACGCCCTGACGCCTACGCCTTGAGGTCCACCACCCTGAGGCTCACCTCCTGAGGAGCGCGCCTCACGGACGTGCGGACGACCTCGCAGCCCGCCACATCGTGTGCACCCTCGGGCCCCCGTCGGGCAGGTCGAAGTGGCCGACCACCTCGAACCCGTGGCGCTCGTAGAGCGGCACGTTCGCGGGGTTGCTGGCCTCGAGGTAGGCGGGCGCGCCCTCCACGTCCACCCGGGCCAGGTTCTCGGCGAGCAGCCCGAGCCCAAGCCCCTTGCCACGATGCGCCGGGTCGGTCGCGAGCAGGCTCAGGTAGTAGTGCGGCTCCTCGTGGGGGTGGGCCGCCCCGAACAGTTCGAGGGTGTCCATTACCCGTCCCGCACCGGGCCCCGCCACCTCACGCAGCATCGGCTCCATGCGCTCCTCCTGTTCCGCCGACAGCTCCGTGCCTCCCGGCGGGATCCAGACACTGGTCGCGCCGTCCCCGGCGGCGAGCCACACCCACGGGTAGCGCAGGGCCCCGGCCACCATCAGCCCCCACAGGCGCCGGTGCTGGGCGGGCCTGGCCAGCGGGTCCGGGAACGCCCAGGCCCAGGTGGGGTCCTCGGCGAAGGCACCGACGAGCAGGTCGGTGACCCGCGCCGCGTCGCCTTGGGTCGCGACGCGTGGTCCTGACGTCGTCACGCTCAACACCTCCGTCGGGGGGCGGGTCGCGGGCCGGTCCACTCACTGTCCCTTCCCGCTGGCCGCCGCGGCAACGGTGCGGCGCGCCGGTCGTCGTCTGCCTCCGGCGGATCGGCGGTGCCATGGTGCGCCCGGACCCGGAGGCGTGCACGGGCGACCCCCGTCGCGGGTGTTTCGGCGCGATATGGCGTCCACGCGGCCGCGATGTCGGTCGAGCGTGCTCGGACCTGAGCGCCGAACCACGGATAACGGGCCCAGGCGGCCGCGTGCCCCGCAGGTCAGGCGGCGGGCGCCTGAGCCGCCGGGCGCGAACCGCGCCGGCTACGGCTTCTCGGCGACGAAGATGGCCGTGCCCGGGATGATCGCGCCGCGCAGGGGGCTCCAGCCGCCCCATTCCTGCCCGTTGGTGTCCGGCCACTCCGGCTCGACGAGGTCGAGCAGCCGCAGCCCGGCGGCCGTCAGCTCGCGCACCCGGTCGCCGAGGGTGCGGTGGTGCTCGACGTAGGTGGCCCGCCCCTGTCCGTCCGCCTCGACATAGGGGGTGCGGTCGAAGTACGGCAGGCGCGCCACGAGCCCCTCCGGACCCGGGTCGTCGGCGAAGGCCCACCGGATCGGGTGCGTGGTCGAGAAGACGAGCCGCCCGCCGGGGCGCAGCACGCGCGCGCACTCGCGCATCACCAACGCCGAGTCCGCGACGAACGGGACCACCCCGTATGCCGTGAAGACGGTGTCGAAGCTCGCCTCGCCGAAGGGGAGCGCGGCGGCGTCGCACTGCACGAGCGGGACGGCCGCCGAGGCAGGGGAGTCGGAAGCCGATGGCGAGCCCGGCGTCGCAGCGGTCGGGGAGTCGGCGTGGTGGGTCGAACGGCGGTCGATCTCGAGGCCCTGGCGGAGCATGCCGCCCGAGAGGTCACTGGCCACGACCTGCGCACCCAGCCCCGCGAGATACCGGGAGCACTGGGCGGCCCCGGCGCCGATCTCGAGGACGCGGCGGCCGCGGACGTCCCCGAGCAGGTGCGCGTCGGCCTCCCGCAGGCCCTCGGGGCCCCAGACGAAGTCCTCGTCGCCGAGGAAGTCCCCGTGCTCGGCGTAGTAGCCGACCGCCTCCTCGTCCCACCACGACCGGTTCGCCCGAACCGTCTCGTTCTGGTCCGCGGCACGCCGGCCGACCTGCTCAAACGCCTCGAGTTCATCGCTCACGGCGCTATCCTGCCCTGCTTTGACCAGCACGAGACGACGTCGGTAAGGTGGCAGAGCACATCTGTGCGCCCGGTCACGCGACAGCGACCGGGCGCATCCCATCGATCATCTGTCCACCATCGGAGTTCCCACTACATGACTGCCACCACGGCTGAGAAGGCCACCCCGCAGATCGCGATCAACGACATCGGGTCTGAGGAGGAGCTGCTCGCCGCTATCGACGCGACGATCAAGCACTTCAACGACGGAGACATCGTCGAGGGTGTCATCGTCAAGGTCGACCGGGACGAGGTCCTGCTCGACATCGGTTACAAGACCGAGGGTGTCATCCCCTCCCGCGAGCTCTCCATCAAGCACGACGTCGACCCCTCCGAGGTCGTTTCCGTGGGCGATGAGGTCGAGGCCCTGGTCCTCCAGAAGGAGGACAAGGAAGGCCGCCTGATCCTGTCCAAGAAGCGTGCGCAGTACGAGCGCGCCTGGGGCACGATCGAGAAGATCAAGGAGGAGGACGGCGTCGTCACCGGCACCGTCATCGAGGTCGTCAAGGGTGGCCTCATCCTCGACATCGGCCTCCGTGGCTTCCTGCCCGCCTCGCTCGTCGAGATGCGTCGCGTCCGCGACCTCCAGCCCTACGTGGGCAAGGAGATCGAGGCCAAGATCATCGAGCTGGACAAGAACCGCAACAACGTGGTCCTGTCCCGCCGTGCGTGGCTCGAGCAGACCCAGTCCGAGGTGCGCACCACGTTCCTCAAGGAGCTCCAGAAGGGTCAGGTCCGCTCCGGCGTCGTCAGCAGCATCGTCAACTTCGGTGCGTTCGTCGACCTCGGTGGCGTCGACGGCCTGGTGCACGTCTCCGAGCTGTCCTGGAAGCACATCGACCACCCGTCCGAGGTCGTCGAGGTGGGCCAGGAGGTCACCGTCGAGGTGCTCGACGTGGACATGGACCGCGAGCGTGTCTCCCTGTCGCTGAAGGCGACGCAGGAGGACCCGTGGCAGCACTTCGCCCGCACCCACGCCATCGGCCAGGTCGTGCCGGGCAAGGTCACCAAGCTGGTGCCGTTCGGTGCGTTCGTCCGCGTGGACGACGGCATCGAGGGCCTGGTCCACATCTCCGAGCTGGCCGAGCGCCACGTGGAGATCCCGGAGCAGGTCGTGCAGGTCGGCGACGACATCTTCGTCAAGGTCATCGACATCGACCTCGAGCGTCGCCGCATCTCGCTCTCGCTCAAGCAGGCCAACGACACCAGCGGTCAGATCGAGGAGTTCGACCCGACGCTGTACGGCATGGCCGCCGAGTACGACGAGCAGGGCAACTACAAGTACCCCGAGGGCTTCGACCCCGAGACCAACGAGTGGCTCGAGGGCCACGAGGAGGCTCGCGAGCGCTGGGAGAAGCAGTACGCCGAGGCCCACGCCCGCTGGGAGTCGCACAAGGCCCAGGTCGAGGCTGCTGCCAAGGCCGACGCCGAGGCTGCTGCCAACGCCGACGTGCCCACCACGTACTCCTCGGGTGGCTCGTCCTCGAGCAGCTCCTCCACGGAGTCCGCTGCGCCGACCGGTGAGGGCACCCTCGCCTCCGACGAGGCCCTCGCCGCCCTGCGCGAGAAGCTCACGGGCAACTGAGCACGTATGCCGTGACGCTCACCTGAGCCTCACTGCCACCACGGCCCGGACCGCACTGCGGTCCGGGCCGTGGTGCGTCCGGGGTGCTGTGCGGGTGTTATGCGGGTGGGATGCAAAACGGCTTGACCGGTACAGAAAGGTGGGGTTACTGTATCGGTACAGAACATCCCATCACCCTGGATTGGCACCACCCATGAACGTCTCGCCCCTCATCGCCGTCTCCGCCGCCGCCGAGCGCGAGGTCCTCAGCGCCCGCCCCGACGCCCCCGTCGTCGCCGAGCGGCCCACTGCCGCCCGGCGCCCCCGCCTCGAGCGGTCCCGCTCCGGGCTGGCCACCGTCCTGCACCGTGCCGCCGACCGGGTGGCCCCGGCCTACGGCGCCTCCTGCTGACGTCCCGCAGCCCCCGTGTCGCCCCTGCGCCCGGCCTGCCGGGCGCAGGGGCGACCCCGCCACCAGCACCGCCGGGCCCCGGCCCCGGTGGCGGCCGCCATACCCGTGAGAGGGTGACGGCGTGGCCAAGGTGACCCTGCAGACGATCGCCGACCAGGTGGGCGTGAGCCGGATGACCGTGTCCAACGCGTTCTCCCGGCCCGACCAGCTGTCGGCCTCGCTGCGGGAGCGGATCCTGGCCGCGGCGCAGGAGCTGGGTTACGTCGGCCCCGACCCCAGTGCCCGGGCGCTTGCCCGTGGGAGCACCGGCGCGGTCGGCGTCCTGCTGACCGACTCGCTGCGCTACGCCTTCGCCGACGAGGTCGCGATGGCCTTCCTCGGGGCGATCGCCTCCGAGCTGGCGCCCACCGGCCTGGCGCTGACCCTGCTGACCGCCTCCGAGACCGACGGGCGGGTCCCCGCCCGCGACGTCGCCATGGACGGGGCGCTGGTCTACTCCTGCGACCCGACCACGCCGGCCGTCGAGTGGCTGCGCAAGCGCGGCCTGCCCCTGGTCTACGTCGACCAGGTCCAGGCCGCCGGGGTCCCCAGCGTCAACGTCGACGACCGCGGGGGCGCCCGCGCCGCCGCGCAGCACCTGGTCGACCTCGGCCACCGCCGCATCGGCATCGTCAGCGCCGCCGTCGGCGGGTCCTTCGGCCTCGACCCCGACCCGCTCGCCTCGCCGCTGGCCCACCCGGTGCGGCAGCGGCTGCTGGGCTGGCTGGACGCCCTGCGCCCGGCCGGCATCGAGGCGCCGGTGGTCACGGTGCCCGGGTCGGGCCACGAGGACTACCTCGCGGGAGCACGGTTGCTCCTGGCGCTGCCCGAACCGCCCACCGCCATCCTGTGCTTCTCCGACGTCGTCGCGCTGGCGGTCCTCCACGCGGCCGAGGACGCCGGCCTGCGGGTGCCCGAGGACCTGTCCGTCGTCGGCTTCGACGACAGCCCGCTCGCCTCCCGGGTGCGCCCCGCCCTGACGACGGTCCGCCAGGACTTCGCGACGAAGGGCCGCGCGGCCGCGGCCGAGCTCACTCGCGCCCTGGAGGCCCAGCGCTCCGGTGCCCCGGCGACCCGGGCCCGCCACCACGTCCTGCCCACCGAGCTCGTGGTGCGGGCCAGCACCGCGCCACCCCACCCACAGCAGGGAGACTCCTGACCATGGCACGCACCATCGCGACGAACACCGCGGTCGACCTCGACGAGCTGCTGGAGTTCATCCGGCCCCGGCACCACATGGTGGTGATGACCCGACGCCACGACGGCAGCCCGCAGGCCTCGCCCGTGACCGGTGGCGTCGACGAGGAGGGCCGGATCGTCATCTCCACCTACCCCGAGCGGGCCAAGACCACCAACGCGCGGCGCGACCCGCGGGTCAGCGTGATGGTGCTCTCGGATGACTTCGGCGGGGCCTGGGTGCAGGTCGACGGCGAGTGCGAGGTGCTCGACATGCCCGAGTCGCTCGAGCCGCTGGTCGACTACTTCCGCTCCATCTCCGGCGAGCACCCCGACTGGGACGACTACCGTGCCGCCATGCACCGGCAGGGCAAGAGCCTGCTGCGGATCACCCCGACGCGCTGGGGGCCGATCGCGACCGGCGGCTTCCCCGCGCGGCTGGCCGACGACTGAGTCGCCCCCACCTCCGACCGCTCGCCCCTCTGGCCGATGGCCGGGCCAGGGGCCGGCGGTAGGGTCGGCGCCATGCTGCGCGTGGGTCTCTCCGGCGGGATCGGGTCGGGCAAGTCGACGGTCGCGGACCGCCTGCGCGAGCTCGGCGCGGTCGTGGTCGACAGTGACCTGCTCGCCCGCGAGGTCGTGGCCCCCGGCTCGGAGGGCCTGGCGGCCGTGGCGGCGCGGTTCGGGCCGGACGTGCTCCAGCCCGACGGGTCGCTGGACCGGGCGGCCCTCGGCGCGCACGTCTTCGCCGACGTCGACGGGCGCCGTGACCTGGAGGCGATCACGCACCCGCGCATCGCCGCGCGGGCTGCCGAGCTGGTGGCCGCGGCGCCCCCCGGGGCGATCGTGGTCCACGACGTGCCCCTCCTCGTGGAGAAGCGCATGGGCGCCGCCTACCACCTCGTGGTCATCGTCGCCGCCGACGAGCAGACCCGTATCGCGCGCCTCACCGGGGCGCGCGGCCTCACCGAGGAGGACGCCAAGGCCCGCATCGCGGCGCAGGCCGACGACGTCGACCGCCGTGCGGCGGCCGACGTGTGGCTGGCCAACGAGGGCAGCCTCGAGGAGGTGCGCTCGGCTGTCGACGCGTTGTGGCGTGAGCGGCTGGTCCCCTTCAACGACAACCTGGTCCACGGTCGGCGCAGTTCGCGCCCCGAGCTGCCGACCCTCGTCGGGCCCGACCCGGCCTGGCCGGCCCAGGCCGAGCGCCTGAAGGCCCGGGTCGGGCTGGCGCTGGGGGAGCGTGCGGTCGCGGTCGACCACATCGGGTCCACGAGCGTGCCGGGCCTGGCGGCCAAGGACGTCATCGACCTCCAGGTGTCGGTGCGCCGGCTCGAGGACGCCGACGACCCGGCGTTCGTGGAAGCCTTGCAGCGCATGGGTTTCCCCCGGGTCGAGGGCAACGACCACGACGAGCCGAAGCCGGGCCAGCCGGACATCGCGTTGTGGCGCAAGCGGTTCCATGGCAGTGCCGACCCCGGCCGCATCGCCCACGTCCACGTCCGGGAGGTCGGCTCGGCCGGCTGGCGCTACGCGCTGCTCTTCCGTGACTGGCTGCGCGCCGACGCGCAGGCCCGTGAGGACTACGCGCGCGTGAAGCACGACCTCGCCGGATCCTGTGCCACGACAGGGGAGTACGCCGAGGCCAAGGAGCCCTGGTTCACGCAGGTGTGGCCCCGCGCCGAGGCGTGGGCGCGGCATACCGGCTGGGGCGGGTGATGGACCGCCGCTGGCCTCGCAGCGTCTACGGGGTGGGCGACGAGCCGGACCCGCGGTTCTCGATGTCCAACGAGCGCACCGCCCTCGCGTGGATGCGCACGGCCATGGCGCTGCTCGCCGGCGGCGTCGCGCTGATCTCGGTGTCCAGCCTGGCCACGCTGCCCAGGTGGTCGGCGCTGGTCGCCGCGGCGGCCTGCGTCGGCGGCGGGGCCCTGGCCTGGCGTGCTGTGGTGGCGTGGGTCCGCATCGAGCGCGCGCTGCGAACGCACGAGCCGTTGCCGCCACCGCGGGCCCTGGTGTCCCTCGCCGGAGGCGTCATCGTGCTGGCCGGGCTGACCCTCGTGCTCAGCCTGGTGCAGCTGTTCCGGTCATGAGCCCGATCCCGGACCGCGCCGCCCTCCAGCCGGAGCGGACCGCGTTGTCCTGGCAGCGCACGGCGATCACCGCGACCGTGATCATGGTCCCGCTGGTCATCGTCGACCTGCGGCTGAAGGCGTGGCCGTTGGCGGCGCTGGGGTCGGTGGCGACCCTCTCGGCGGGCGCGCTGGTCTACCGGTTGCGCCGCCGGTTCGACCAGCTCGCCGACGACGAGGCGCAGTACCGGCCGTTCTGGCACATCGTGCGCGTGGCCGTCGCCTGCAGCTTCGTCGCCGTCGGCGGCCTGCTCACCGCGCTGATCCAGCTGGGCCGCTGACGGGTCAGGGGGCGGCGCCCTGGGTGGGGGCGGCGCCCTCGGTGGCGGCGGGGGAGGCGCCGAGCTCGTCGACGAGCCGGGTGAGGGCCGGCAGGGCCGAGAGCACCGCCCGGCGGTCGGCCTCGGAGAGGTGGTCCAGCGCCCGGGCGAAGCGCTCCTCGTGGGCGGCCTGCCACTGGCCGAGGTGCCGGTGTCCGTCGTCGGTGAGCGCCAGGACGACGGCGCGCCGGTCGCGGGCGTCCGTGACCCGGTCGACGAGGCCCGCCGTGACGAGCTGCTGCACGAGCTGGCTCACGGTGTTCTTGGCGAGCCGGTGCCGCTCGGCGATCTCGTTGACCCGCAGGCCCGGCTCGTCCTCGAGGCGCTGAAGGATCTCGACCTGGGCCATGGGCAGCTTCTCCCACGGGTAGTCGCTGCGGATGCTGGTGCGCAGCGTGCGGCGCAGCCGGGCGATCACGTCGGCGAGCTGCCAGGCGTCACTGTGCGGGGGAGCCGGGGGCATGGCGGGATCCTAGCCACGAGTGGTTCTGTCCTAGAATAGATCGGTAACAGAACCAAAATCCGGCATGTGGCCCGACCGGCTGCACGGCCACGCCGACAGGACAGGCAGGACCCCGTGACACAGCCCGGCTGGCGACAGCTCCTCGTCGAGCCCGCGCGGCCCGACCGGGTCCGGCTCTCCCCGCGTGCCCAATGGTGGGCCGTGGCGACGGTGTGCGTCGGGGCCTTCATGGGCCAGCTCGACGCCAGCATCGTCACGGTGGCGCTGCCGCAGATGCAGCGGGAGCTGGGGGCCGGGGTCGGCGAGCTCGAGTGGGTGTCGCTGGCCTACCTGCTGGTGCTGATCGGCCTCGTCGCGGCCGTCGGGCGGCTGTCGGACATGCGCGGGCGCAAGCTGCTCTACACCTACGGCTTCGTCGTGTTCACCCTCGCCTCGCTGGGCTGCGGCCTCGCGCCGTCCCTGGGGGTCCTCATCGCCATGCGGGCCCTCCAGGCGGTGGGGGCGGCCATGCTCCAGGCCAACAGCGTCGCGCTCATCCGCACGAGCGTGTCGCGCCACTCGCTGCACCGGGCGATCGGCGTCCAGGGCGCCGCGCAGGCGCTGGGCCTGGCGCTCGGGCCGGCCGTGGGTGGGCTGCTCGTCGACCTCGCCGGGTGGCGCTGGGTCTTCCTGGTCAACCTCCCCGCCGGCGTGCTCGGCGTGGTCTCGGCGGTGCTGCTGCTGCCCCGCACGCGCACCCGGGCGCCCCGGGAGGCCTTCGACCGGACCGGGTTCGCGCTGCTCCTGCCGTCCTCCGCCGCGCTGATGCTGGCGTTCTCGACCCTGGCCCGGGGCGGCGACCCCGTCGTGGTGGCGGGACTGGTGGCGGTCGGGCTGGCGGGGCTGGCCCTGCTCGTCCGGGTCGAGCGCCGGCACCCCAGCCCGCTGGTGCACCTCGAGCTGTTCGAGGAGCGGGCGTTCCGCTCCGGTCTGGTCAGCGGCGGCCTGGGCTACCTCGTCCTGTTCGGCGTGCTGTTCGTGACGCCGCTGTTCCTCGAGGCCGCCTACCGGATGTCCGCGGCGCGCGCGGGACTGGTGATGATGGCCCTGCCCGCCCTGCTGGCGGTCGTGGCGCCGGTGTCCGCGCGCGCCACGCGGCGGTGGGGGGCCGCCAGCGTCACCGCCGGCGGCCTGCTCGTGGCCGGCGTGGCCCTGCTGGCGGTCGTGCCCGCCGCCCACCACCGGTCTGCCGTGGTGGCCCTGCTCGGCGTGGTCGGGGTCGGCATGGGGCTGTTCACGCCCTCCAACAACGCCGGGGTTGCCGGCGCCGGCCGCCCCGAGCAGGCCGGCCTGGTCAGCGGGCTGCTCAACATGACCCGGGGCGTGGGCACCTCGCTGGGCGTGGCCGTGGCGGCGGCGGTCTACGCGATGACCGCCGGCCGGGGCGCGGACCTGACGGCGGCGGCCGCGACCTCCGGCTACCGCGTGACGCTGCTCGTGCTGGGCGCGGTGGCCGTGCTCGGGGCCGTCGTCGCCGGGCGGCGCGGGGCCCCGGAGGCCTGACCCGAGGCGCCATGAGCGCGGGGCGCGGTGGCGCCGGGGGAGTGGACGTCACGGCCCGGCGGCACCACCACCGGGGGCAGGGACAGCGCGCCCAGCGTCAGGGCGAGCACGGTGGAGGGCAGGTAGGGGACGGCGCGGCTGGGGTGGCGCAGCCCGAAGCGCGCCTCCCCGAAGGCGTTCAGCAGGTTGAGGGTGAGGCGGTCGACCTCCGCGGTCGTGGCCGACGGCACCCGGCCGAGGGGGCAGGTGCCGTCGAGGTCGCACACCCAGTAGGTCGTGCCCGCCGCGAAGACCCCGGCGCCGCTCGGCGCCGCGTAGTAGCCCGCGGTGGCCAGCGCCGGCTGGGAGTGCAGGACCGGGTGCACGACGGACTCGAGGACGACCTGCTCGTTGCCGGGGGAGGACATCCCGGGGGGCTCCACGGCGTCGGCCTCGTTGCCCACCGCCCCCAGCAGGACGTCTCCTGGGCGCAGCGTGGTTCCGGAGAACAGCCACGGCGGGGTGGTGCGCACGACGTAGGTGCCCCGGACGTCGACCGCCGACATGCCCTCACCCACGACCATGGCCGGGTCGCGGTGGAGCAGCGGGTCGCGCCACTGGACGGTCGTGGTCTGTGGTGCCCCGCGGGCCAGGCGGTCCAGGGCAGCGGTGCGGTAGACGGTGAGTGCCGTCGGCAGGCCGGTGGCGTCGCGCTCGATCCGGCCCTGCCAGTAGACCTCGTTGGCGCCGAGGAACGCCAGGTTGGTGCCGCGGTCGCGTGCGGCCACGAGGGCGTCGTAGGCGCGCCCGGTCCAGTACTCGCTGTGGCCGCCGAGGACCACCGTCCGCTGCCCCTCCAGCTGCGCGGGCGAGGCGTCCAGCGAGCTCACGGTCGTGACGTCCGTCGCGAAGTGGTGGCGGGCGAGGAAGCGCACGAGGGGCACGTCCATCGCGAGGACCTGCTCCAGCCCAGCCCCGGAGACGGGACGGCGGGTCGAGGAGACGTATGACCGGTTGGCGACCCGCTCGGTGTGGTCGTGGCCGGGCCCGAAGTAAAGGCTGCGGCCCCCGTAGGCGTTGTAGGCCTCCCAGGTCAGGTCGCTGGCCACCATGAGGTAGGGGGAGTGGACGCCAGAGGTCCGGACCACGAGCGGGATGTACGACGCCGAGCGCGGGTGGGCGACCGGGACGACCTCGACCAGGTAGAAGCCCGGCGGCCAGTGCGCGGTGATGTCGAGCGTGGTCGTGGTCGGCCAGTGCTCGACGATGACCCGGTCCGGACCGGCCGGCTCGGCCTGCGGCTGGTGCCGGGTGGTCAGGACCCCGGACTGCCAGACGAGGCGTGCCCCGTGGCCCTGGTAGTCGCCGATCCGCAGGGCCCGTAGCCGTACGGCCTCCTCCGGGGGGCGGCTCGAGAGGTGGACGGCGAGCCGCTGGCCGCAAACAGCGGTCGTGGTGTCGAGGTAGCCGGTGACCGGGCCGGTCCACGCCCGCACCCGCCGCGGCCGGATGTCGTCGACCCCGGGACGCCGCAGCTCGGCGGCGGACCACCCCGGCCTGGCGTTGGTGCAGGTGGCGACGGGGGTGGGAAGGGGGACCGAGGTCGGGAGCGCCTCGCGCAGCACCGAGTCGGCGCCCGCCGCGGCCGGGGCACGGTGCACGCCGGCCGTCACCGGGCCGCAGGAGGCGAGGACGACGGCCGCGGCGAGGGCCAGCACGACCAGGCCGGCCGCCCCGCCCGTCCGGCGTCCCGTCCAGCCTCGCCTTGTCATGCCCTGCCTCACACGTCCCACAACGACCAAGGATCCCAGCCCGATTCCGGCCCAAGGGACATTCAGGGCGTCTTGTGCGGGTCTTCACAGGCTGTTCCCAGCCACGCGGCATACCTCCCGCTCCCATGGCAGGGGAGGGTGTGGTGCCCGCCCGCCCCGGCCCGCGGGCGGTGGCGGGAAGCGCCCTCACCGGGAGCGGCGGCCGGCGGTCAGGAGGCGTCGGTCCCGTCGCGGGCCTGGCCGAGCTGCGGGTACGTGGTGGCCACGCTCGGGTGGCGTGAGCCCGCGCCGGGGGTGGCGAAGGCGCTCAGCAGGTTGAGGGTGATGCGCCCAAGGGCGGTGACGGTGCGCGCCGGGACCGGGCCGTTCGGGCAGGTCGCGTCGAGGTTGCAGGCCCAGTACGTCGTGCCGGCCGCGAAGACGCCGGCGCCCCCGGGGGCCGAGTGGTAGGCCGCGGTGGCCAGCGACGGTCGGGCCTGGCCGGGCACCGCCACGACGGTCTGGAGCAGCACCTGCGTGGCGGCCGGGGTGCTGCCGCCGGGCGGCTCCACGGCGTCGACCTCGTAGCCGACGACGCCGCTCAGCACCGACCCCGGCCGCAGCGCCGTCCCGGCAAAGAGCCACCCCGGCGCCGTCCGCACCGTGTAGCTGCCGTGCACGCCGACCGCGGACATGCCGACCCCGACCAGGGCGGCCGGGTCGCGCCCGAGCAGCTTCGAGCGCCACTGCACGGTGGTGGTCGCCGGCGCCGCCTGCGCCAGGGTGTCGAGGGTGGCGAGGCGGTACACGGTGACGCCGGTCGGGCGCCCGGCAGCGTCGCGCTCGACGCGGGCCTGCCAGTAGATCTCGTTCGCGCCGAGCGAGGCGAGGTTGGTGCCGGCGTCGCGGGCGCGCACGAGCGCGTCGTAGGACCGGGCCGTCCAGTACTCCGTGTGCCCGCCGAGCAGGATCGCGGAGCGCCCGTCGACCTGGCCCGGGGTCGCGTCGAGGGCGCTGACCGTCGTGACGTCGGCGGCGAGGTGGTGCCGGCCGAGGAAGCGCACGAGCGGGACGTCCATGGCCAGCACCTGCGTCAGGCCGTCGCCGGAGACCGGCCGTGCGGTCGACGCCACGAAGGACCGGGCGGCGTTGCGCTGCTCGTGGGTGGCCCCCGGGCCGGCGTAGAGGCTGGTCCCGCCGTACTCGTTGTAGGCGTGCCAGGTCAGGTCCCCGGCGACCACGAGGTATGCCGCGTGGTCGCCGGAGGTCTGCACCACCAAGGGCATGAGGGACGGCCGGACCGCAGGGTCCACGGGCCGGATCTCGACCAGGTAGAGCCCGGGGGGCCACGTAGCGTCCACCGGGAGCGCCGTGCTGACCGGCCAGTCCTCGGCGATGACCCGGTCCGGGCCGGTCGGCGTCGCCTCCGGGCGCGGCTGGGCGGTCAGGACGCGGGACTGCCAGACCAGGCGGGCACCGCGGCCGCCGTAGTCGCCCACGCGCAGCGCGCGCAGCCGCACGTCGAGCGCGCCGCGCGTCGCGGACAGGTGCACAGCGACCCGCTGGCCGCAGACGGCGCTGGTGGTGTCGAGGTAACCCACGACCGGGCCGGAGGCCGACCGCACCTGGCGTGGCGGGACGTCGCCGGCGCCGGCACGGCGTTCCTCGGCCGCGGCCCACCCCGGCGGGGCGTTGGTGCAGGTCGCCGCGGGGGAGGGCAGCGTCGTGGAGATGGGCTGTGCCTCGGCGCTGACGGTCCCGGCCGAGGCGCCGACGGCACGGCTGCGGGTCGGTGCGGGCGCACCGGGCGCCGCGGGCGGGTCGCCGGCCCCGAGCGGGGTGCAGGCAGCGAGCGTCAGCGACAGGAGCGGCACCACCGCGGCGAGGGCGTAGCGCACCCGGGGGCGGCGTCCCGGCCGCGACGGCACTGTCATGCCGCTCCAACGCGCGAGGGAGCGTGGGCGCTCCCGGCCCCTGGCCGGCGGACGGGACCCGGCCGCGCGGCATACCGGCCTGTCGGGGGTGACGTCTACGGTGTCCTCATGCGGCCCACCACCGACCTCCAGCGCACCGTGGCGCCCTTCCGCGTCGAGTCCGAGTTCCAGCCCGCCGGTGACCAGCCGGCGGCGATCGCGGACCTGGCCCGGCGGATCAACGCCGGCGAGCAGGACGTCGTGCTGCTCGGCGCCACCGGCACGGGCAAGTCGGCCACGACGGCCTGGCTGATCGAGCAGGTGCAGCGACCCACGCTGGTCATGGCGCCCAACAAGACGCTGGCGGCGCAGCTGGCCAACGAGTTCCGCGAGCTGCTGCCGCACAACGCGGTGGAGTACTTCGTCTCCTACTACGACTACTACCAGCCCGAGGCCTACGTCCCGCAGACGGACACCTACATCGAGAAGGACTCCTCGATCAACGACGAGGTCGAGCGGCTGCGCCACAGCGCGACCAACTCGCTGCTCACCCGGCGCGACGTCATCGTGGTCGCGTCCGTGTCGTGCATCTACGGCCTGGGCACCCCGCAGGAGTACGTCGACCGGATGGCGCGGCTCAAGGTCGGCCAGGAGGTCGAGCGCGACGACCTGCTGCGCAAGTTCGTCGAGATGCAGTACACCCGCAACGACCTGGCCTTCACCCGCGGCACGTTCCGCGTGCGCGGCGACACCGTCGAGATCATCCCGGTCTACGAGGAGCTCGCGGTCCGCATCGAGTTCTTCGGCGACGAGATCGAGCGGATCTACACGTTGCACCCGCTCACCGGCGAGATCGTGCGCGAGGAGCAGGAGATGTACGTCTTCCCGGCCACGCACTACGTGGCCGGGCCCGAGCGCATGGAGCGGGCCATCCGCGGCATCGAGCTCGAGCTCGAGGACCAGCTCGCGACGTTCGAGAAGCAGGGCAAGCTCCTGGAGGCCCAGCGGCTGCGCATGCGCACGACCTACGACATCGAGATGATGCGCCAGGTCGGGTCCTGCTCGGGCATCGAGAACTACAGCCTGCACATCGACGGCCGGCCGCGGGGTTCGGCGCCCAACTGCCTCCTGGACTACTTCCCCGAGGACTTCCTGCTGGTCATCGACGAGTCCCACGTCACGGTGCCGCAGATCGGGGCGATGTACGAAGGCGACATGTCGCGCAAGCGGACGCTGGTCGACCACGGGTTCCGCCTGCCCAGCGCCATGGACAACCGGCCGCTGCGCTGGGAGGAGTTCCTGGAGCGGATCGGGCAGACCGTCTACCTCTCCGCGACGCCGGGGCAGTACGAGCTGGCCAAGAGCGACGGGGTGGTCGAGCAGATCATCCGGCCCACCGGCCTGGTCGACCCCGAGGTCGTCCTCAAGCCGACGAAGGGGCAGATCGACGACCTGCTCCACGAGATCCACGAGCGCACGGCCAAGGACGAGCGCGTCCTGGTCACGACGCTGACCAAGAAGATGGCCGAGGACCTCACCGACTACCTCCTGGAGAAGGGGGTGCGGGTGCGCTACCTGCACTCCGAGGTCGACACGCTGCGCCGGGTGGAGCTGCTGCGCGAGCTGCGCCTGGGCGAGTTCGACGTGCTCGTCGGCATCAACCTGCTGCGGGAGGGTCTCGACCTGCCCGAGGTGTCGCTGGTGAGCATCCTCGACGCCGACAAGGAGGGCTTCCTGCGTTCGGCCCGCAGCCTGATCCAGACGATCGGCCGCGCCGCTCGCAACGTCTCCGGCCAGGTGCACATGTACGCCGACAAGATGACCCCCTCCATGGAGGAGGCCATCGACGAGACCAACCGCCGGCGCGAGAAGCAGATCGCCTACAACCGCGCGAACGGCGTCGACCCGCAGCCGCTGCGCAAGAAGATCGCCGACATCACCGACATGCTCGAGCGCGAGGACGCCGACACCGAGTCGCTGCTCGGCAGCGGCCGGTCGCAGTCCCGCGGCAAGGCCCGGGGCGGGGCCGGCGGGCGGGGGGCGCTCGCCGCCGACGTGGGTGTCTCCGGCGGCCGCCGGGCCGACCTGCCCGCCGGTGACCTGGCCAACCTCATCCAGGAGCTGACCGCCCAGATGCACCAGGCCGCCAGCGACCTGCACTTCGAGCTCGCGGCACGGCTGCGCGACGAGATCGGGGACCTGAAGAAGGAGCTGCGGCAGATGTCGGCGGCGACGAAGTAGGGCACAGGACTCCCGGCGCACCGGGAGCGGGCACGACGAGCGGAAGGGGACCGGTGATGGCAACCGGGGTGCAGGTGACGTTCGACGCGAGCGACCCGGCAAGGCTGGGGGCGTTCTGGGCCGAGCTGCTCCACTACATCGAGCAGCCGCCACCGCCGGGCTTCGACAACTGGCCCGACGCCCTCGACGCCCTGGGGTGGCCGGAGGACGAGCGTGACGCGGCCTACGCGATCGTCGACCCCGAGGGGGTCGGGCCGCGGTTCTTCTTCCAGAAGGTGCCCGAGGCCAAGGTCGCCAAGAACCGCGTCCATCTCGACGTCAACGTCGGGGCGGGGCTCGGCGACGACGCCCGGACGGCGCGAGTGCACGAGGAGGCCGAGCGCGCCAAGGCACTCGGGGCGAGCGTCGTGCGGGTCGCCCAGGAGCGGGGCGAGACCTGGATCGTGATGCAGGACCCCGACGGCAACGAGTTCTGCCTGCAGTGATGCGTCACGCCGACCTGGTCGCACACTGCCTGGCCAAGCCCGGCGCCTGGGTCGACGAGCCGTGGGAGGGCGACCTCGTCGCCAAGGTGGCCGACAAGATCTTCGCCTTCCTGGGCTCGCCCGGACCGGACGGCTCGGCCGGGGGAGTCGGCGTGAAGTGCGGGCGCGACGCGGAGGCTGCCCGCGAGTGGCGGGAGCGCTATCCCGGGGAGGTGACCGTCTCGGCCTACATCGGCCGCTACGGCTGGAACTCCTTCGCCGTCGGCGGGGCGGTGCCCGACGAGGAGGTGCTCGAGGCGGTCGACGCCTCCTACGACGACGTCGTCTCCCGCCTGCCCCGCCGCAAGCGCCCCGGCGGCGGAGCGGCGGGCTGAGCCACCTAGGCTGGGTCGCTGTTGCCCACGACCCGCCCCTGGATGGACACCCGCATGACCCCCAACCCCCGCACCCTCTTCCGCGTCGTCGCCACCGCCGAGGCGGTGTCCTGGCTCGGCCTCCTCGTCGGGATGTTCTTCAAGTGGGTCCTGCGCGCGGGCGCCGAGGGCGTGCACGTCTTCGGGCCCATCCACGGCACGATCTTCCTGCTCTACCTCGTGGCCGTGCTGGTGGCCGGTCGCCGCTTCGCCTGGGACGCCCGGACCAGCCTGCTCGCGGTCGTCGCAGCCTTCCCGCCCTTTGCCACCCTCGTCTTCGAGCGGTGGGCCGACCACCGCGCCCTCCTCGGCGTGCCCGCCCCGGCAGGCACCCGGCATACCGCCTGAGTCCTGTCAAGCTGGTCCGGCCACGCGGGTCTGGCACCTGAGCCCTGCCAGCCGGGTTCTGCCACCCGCGTCTCGCCGCCTGCGTCTGGCCGCCAGCGTCGTGCCGCCCGGCGTGTCGGGCCCGCAGATTTGGGGACCCGCCCCGCGGGGTGGGAGACTGGGCGGACCATTCGGAGGGGAGTATCCCCACGCGGTGTCCTCGTCATCACGGACCCGGCTGTCCTGCAGCCGCCGTCCCGGGGAGCCGGTCCGCCTGACGGGCGGGAGAGACCTCCGGCCACGTCATCGTGTCCGGAGGTTTGCCCATGAACGTCCCCGCCTGGGTCTGGTTCGCCACGATCGGCGCCACCACCGTGTTCCTGCTCGTCGACATCTTCGTCATCGGCCGGCGCCCGCACGTCCCGTCGATGGCGGAGGCCGGGCGGCACCTCGCGTTCTACGTCGCGGTCGCCGTCCTGTTCGGCCTCGGCGTGTGGTGGTTCAGCGGGGCCGACTTCGCCGCGCAGTACTACGCGGGCTGGCTGACGGAGTACTCCCTCAGCGTCGACAACCTCTTCGTCTTCCTCATCATCATGGCCAAGTTCGGCGTGCCCGAGAAGCTGCAGCAGACGGCACTGCTGGTGGGCATCGTCATCGCGCTGGTCCTGCGCGGCATCTTCATCGGCGTGGGCGCGGCGGTCATCAACCAGTTCGCCTGGGTCTTCTACCTCTTCGGGGCGTTCCTCATCTACACCGCGGTCAAGCTGGCCCGGGAGGGCGAGAGCGACGACGAGGAGTTCGAGGAGAACCGCCTGCTGCGCTGGGTCGAGAGCCGCTTCCCGGCGACCCAGGAGTGGAACGGGACGCACCTGACGGTGGTGGAGTCGGGCAAGCGCCTCATCACCCCGATGCTCATCGTCATCCTGGCCCTGGGCACCACCGACCTGCTCTTCGCGCTGGACTCGATCCCCGCGATCTACGGCCTGACCAAGGAGCCCTACCTGGTCCTCACGGCGAACCTGTTCGCACTGATGGGCCTGCGCCAGCTCTACTTCCTCATCGGCGGCCTGCTCCAGCGGCTGGTCTACCTCAGCATCGGCCTCGCCGTGCTGCTCGCCTTCATCGGCGTGAAGCTCGTGCTGCACGCCCTGCACGAGAACACCGTGCCGTTCATCAACGGCGGGCAGCCGGTCCACTGGGCCCCGGACATCCCGATCTCGGTCTCGCTCGGCGTCATCGTCGGTGTGCTGGCGGTGACGACGGTGGCGAGCCTGGTCAAGTCCGGCCGCGAGGCCCGCGCCCGCGCCGGGTCAGCCTCCTGAGGGGCCGGCGGACCGCTCGTTGATCGGGTCGGCCGGTTGCACCGCAGCCGGCCGGCCGCCCATCACCACGGCGCTGGCGCCGACCACGAGCGCCATGCCGGCGAGCTGGAGGCCGCGCAGCTGCTGGCCGAGCACGAGACGGCCGGCGAGGGCGGCCACCGCCGGCTCCAGGCTCAGCAGGATCCCGAAGACCTGGGCGGACAGCCGGCGCAGGGCCATCAGCTCCAGGGAGTAGGGCAGCACCGACGACAGGATGGCGACGCCGGCACCGCGCCACAGCACGTCGGGCGCCAGCAGGGCCCGACCGGCGGTGGCCAGCCCCAGCGGCGCGACCAGGAGGGCCGCCAGGGCCATCGCGATCGCCAGCCCGTCGAGCTGGGCGAAGCGGGCCCCGGTGCGCCCGGACAGCACGATGTATGCCGCCCAGCAGGCGCCCGCGGCCGCCGCCAGTCCCAGCCCGGTGAGGTCCAGTGCGGCCCAGTCGGTGTCCAGCGCTCCCGAGATGAGCAGCACCCCCAGGGCTGCCGCCGTCACGGCGAGCAGGTCCAGCCGCCGCCGCGAGAGGCTGGTGGCCAGCAGCAGCGGCCCGAGGAACTCGATGGTGACCGCGACGCCGATGGGCAGACGGGCCAGGGAGGCGTAGAAGCACAGGTTCATCAGGCCCAGGCTCAGGGCGAAGCCGGTGACGGTGGCCCACGCAGCCCGGTCGTGGCCGGAGATCCGTGGCCGGGCAGCCGCGAGCAGCACGGCCGCCGCGATGACCAGCCGCAGGGCAACCGACCCGGCCGGACCGACACGGGGCACCAGCGTGGCGGCGAGGGCACCCCCGAACTGCACCGAGACGACCGCCGCCACGACCAGCAGCGGCGCGGGCAGCCGGCCGGTCATCACCTGCCGTGCGGCGCGCCCGGGAAGCGTCCGGCGCCGGCCAGCGTGGCCAGCCGGTCCGCGTCGAGGTCCTCCTCGAGGATGACGCCGAGGCCGTCGCTCTCCGGCGCGTGCAGCATCCGGCCGGGGGCGGTCACGATGCCGACGTGGTGGGCGCGGCGGCCCTCGCGGGCGAAGAAGTACAGGTCGCCGGGTCGCACGTCCTCCAGCGGCACGGGGTCGCAGGCGTCGTGCTGGTCATCGGCGTCGCGGGGGACGACCACGCCGAGCTCACGCATGGCGTGGTGGACGAGACCGGAGCAGTCCAGGCCCTCGGCGGACATGCCGCCCCAGAGGTAGCGCAGCCCCACGTGGGAGGCGGCCCGGTCCAGGAACGACCCGTCGGCGCGGGCCGCGGCTCGTGGTGCGTCCTCTGCCCGGCCCGGTGTGTCAGCAGCGGCAGCGGGTGCGGCCACGGACGTGGGCGTGGGCGTGGCTGAGGACGCGCCGCCGGGCAGGTGACGCGGCGCGGCGGGGGCGTCCTGCGGACGGTCGGCGCCCAGGTGGGCCAGCGGCACCCAGCCGGGGTAGCCGCGGCCGTCCAGCGAGCTCGGCTGCCACGGGCAGACCACCTCGGCCCAGCCGTCCCCGGTGCGCTCCAGCACCGTCACCGGCTCGCCGAGCAAGAGCTGGGTCAGCACCCGGCCGTGCAGGCCGAGGCGGCCGTCGGGGACGGCGTCGTCGAGCAGCCTGAGCCACCCCTCGACGTCGGGCAGCTCGGCCACGGCCGGGCCGTCGATCTCCCGGGGGGCCCGGGCGCTGGTCCAGAGGGCGGTCACCGGCACGGTGACGTACATGCGGTCGTCCACGCAGGCCATACTCACATGTCGTGCTCGTCGAGGAGATCAGGTCGCTCATCCGGCGTGCCCCCGGGGTGCTCTCCGTGGTCGTGCAGGACGACTCCGGGGTGGTGGTCGACCTCGACGGTGGCCGCATCGTGCCGGCGGCCTCGACCATCAAGGTGCTGCTCCTGGTCGCCGCGCTGCGCCGGGTCGCGCAGGGGCGCAGCCGGCTGGGGGACGTGCTGACCCTGCCCGCGCCGGCCGACCGGGTCGGCGGCAGTGGCCCGCTCCAGGCACTGGCCTCGGTGGCCGAGCTGCCCCTCGGGGAGCTGCTGGAGCTGATGGTGACGCTGAGCGACAACGACGCGACCAACGTGGTGGTCGACCTGGTCGGGCTCCCTGAGGTCGAGGCGCTGGCCGCCGAGCTGGGGCTGCCCGACACCAGCCTGCAGCGCCGCCTGATGGACTTCGCCGCGCGCGAGGCGGGGCGGGAGAACCTCACGACCGCGCGGGACCTCGCCGCGCTGATGGCGCGACTGCGGCAGGGCGGCGCCCTGCCCGCCGAGCAGGCCAGGGCGGCGCTCGCGGTCCTGGGCCGGCAGCAGCTGCGCGACGGCCTGCCGGCCCTGTTGCCGCCCGGGACGTGGTGCGGCAACAAGACCGGGGAGCTGCCGGGGATCCGTCACGACGTGGGCCTGCTCGAGCGCGACGGCCGCTGGGCGGCGGTGGCGGTGACGGCGACCGAGCTGGGGGACGGACCCGTGGACCGGGGGGCCGCGGTGTGGCCGACGGTCGCCGCGGTCGGGGCCGCGGTGGCGGGCTGGCTCAGCAGCGGCACAGGCAGAACGGGTGTCCTGCCGGGTCCGCGTAGACCCTGAAGCCCCGCTCGTCGTCGGGCTGCGGGTCACCGACCGGGTCCAGCGGCCGCGCCCCCAGCGCGACCGCCTCGCGGTGCGCGCCGACGAGGTCGGTGACCCGGATGTCCAGGTGCAGCTGCTGGGGCGGTCCGTCCGGCCACGCCGGAGGGGTGTAGCGCCCGGCCCGCTGGAAGGCGAGCGAGACGCCTCCGGCGGTGGGGGTGAGGCCGACCCAGTCGTCGGTGCAGTCGGCGGCGTCGACCGGCGTGCCGATCAGCGCCGCGTAGAAGGCGGCGAGCCGGCGCGGGTCCGGGCAGTCGAGCACGATCGTGTCCAGCTGTCCGACGCCCACGCCGGCGACGGGGTTCGCCGTCATGCTGCGCAGCCGACGGGCGACCCGGCGGACCGGGCGTCCTGGGTGGGGGCGGTGCCCGCCGCGCCGGTGGTGGCGCCGGCGGTCGTCACGGCAGCGGTGGCGGTCGTGGCGGCGGTGCGGGCGTGCCGGTGGGCGCGGGAGAACGCGCCGGCGAGGGCGGTGAGGCCCTGGAAGCGCGCCGTGGCGGGGCTCACGGGGAGGTGGCGCGCCGCCTGGCGGTGCAGCTCCCGGATGTGGTCCTCGGCCAGGGCCTGGGTCAGCTCGGGGTTCAGCAACATCTCGATCTCCTCCAGATCGCCGGTCACCTCGGTGGTAACCGGTGAAGCGAGCATGGCAGTTACTCCCGCTGTCGCGCAACCACTAATTCGGTTACAGTGGTTACATGGCTGGAAAGAGCGGTGACGTGGCAGGAAGCCGACCCCTGGTGCTGCTCGACGTCTGCGGTGACCCGGCGGAGCTGCTCGTCGCGTTCCTCAACACCCTCGACGTGGACGAGGGCACCGACGTGCTGACCTCGGCGCAGGAGTGGGGCCGCTGGCTCGAGGACCACGAGCTCGGCTGCTTCGGGGCGCCCTCCGAGGACGACCTCGGGCTCGCCCGGCGGCTGCGGGACGACCTGCGGGCCCGGGCCAGCGGTGACACCTGCGGGGAGGTCCGCCAGGTGGGCATCACGGTGGCCGTGACGGAGGAGGGGCAGGTCGAGCTCAGTGCCACCGACGCCGCCGGCTTCCTGGCGGCGGCCGCGGCCACGGTGGCGATCGAGCGCCGGCTCGACCGGGTCAAGATCTGCCCGGCCGACGACTGCCGCTGGGCGTTCTACGACACCTCACGCAACCGGTCCCGGCAGTGGTGCTCGATGGAGGTCTGCGGCAACCGGGCCAAGGCGCGGGCACACCGCGCCCGGGCCGGCGCGCAGGGTGATTAGTCCGTCAGGACGACGTCACCAGCCGCGCTCGCGCCACTGCGGCAGGGCGGGTCGTTCGGCGCCCAGCGTCGTGTCGCCGCCGTGCCCCGGGTAGACCCAGGTCGCGTCGTCGTAGACGCCGAACACCCGCTGCTCCACGTCGTCGAGGAGGGACTGGAACCGCTGCGCGTCCTGGCCGGTGTTGCCGACGCCGCCGGGGAACAGCGAGTCACCCGTGAACAGGTGGGTGTGGCCCGCAGGGTCGGCATACGCGAGGGCCACCGAGCCCGGCGTGTGCCCGCGCAGGTGGACGACCTGGAGGGTGATGTCACCAAAGGTGACCGAATCCCCTTGGTGCAGAACGACATCGGGCTTGACCGGGAGGTGCGGCGCGTCCTCCTCACCGGCTGCGGTCCGCGCGCCGGTCTCGGTGACGAGCTCGGCGAGTGCCCGGTGGTGGTCCCAGTGCTGGTGCGTGGTGACCACGAGGTCCAGCCGGCCCGTCCCCTCGCGCACCAGGGCCAGCAGGCGCGGCGCGTCGTCGGCGGCGTCGACCAGGAGCTGGGCCCCGGTGGCCCGGCAGGTGAGCAGGTAGACGTTGTTGTCCATGCTCGAGACACTCGCCTTGCGGATGGTCAGGTCGGCCAGCTCGCGCACCTGCGAGGGGCCGCCCGGGGTCACGGATCCGGTGTATGCCACGGGCCCATCATGGCAAATGCCCGGTCTGTCTCCGGCAAAAGTCTCGCCCGCCAATAGTCACGATTGACTATGGCCCGTCCTCTCGGCGCGCACCTAACTTGGCGTAGGTAAGGGCTCCCGGACACGCCCTCTTGGCCGTGGTCGGTCCCTCCCCCCGAAGCGTGGTTGAGGTGCTGAGATGACAACAGCTGTGGTGCAGGAACGCTCCCCAGGCCTGGTTCTCCCTGGCCGTGACGTCGACACCATCCGCGCGCTGTGCCACGACCTGCGCCAGCCGCTGGCCGCCATCCGGCTGCTCGCCGCGGCGGACGGCGGCGACGTGCGCCGGCGCCTGGACGGCATCCTCGAGCAGGCGCAGTGGCTGGCCGAGATGGTCGACGAGGTGCTCGTCGGGGCCAAGGCCGACGGCGCGGAGTACGTCGACGCCGCCGAGCTCGCCGAGACCTGCGTCCACCGGGCCCGGCCGACCGCCGCGTGCGAGGTGGGCTGCGAGACGAGTGGGACGACCATCGTCCTGGCCCAGCCGGTCGCGCTGAGCCGGGCCATCGGCTGCCTCATCGACAACGCCGTCCGGGCCGCCGGGGACGGGGGGCACGTCCACGTCCTCGTCAGCCGCTCCGCCGGCTGCGTCGAGGTGGTCGTCGCGGACGACGGCCCCGGGCTCGGCCACGTGGCCGCCCGGACCTCGCTCGGTCTCACCATCACCCGTGCCCTCGTCGCCTCGTGCGGCGGCCGCTTCGAGCTGTCCTCCGGTGAGATCGGGGGCGCCGTGGCCAGGATCAGCCTCCCCGCAGCAGCCCCCGAGGCCGCCGCCTCATGAGATCGGTTCGGTGATTCGACGTGCGCCTTGTTGTCTGTGACGACCACCGGCTGCTGCTCGAGGCCCTCAGCCTCGCGCTGGGGGAGAGCGGTCAGGAGGTGCTGGCCATGGCAGTCAGCACGACAGAGGCCGTGGACGCGGTCCGCGAGCACCAGCCGGACGCCGTCCTGCTGGACCTCAACTTCCCGGAGGGCACCGCGCTGACGGCGATCGCCGACCTGCGCGAGGCGTGCCCCACGGCCAAGATCGTCATCCTGTCGGCGTCGGCGGACCACAGCGTCGTGGCCGAGGCGATCGCCCAGGGCGCGCACGGCTTCATCGGCAAGGACCGGCCGGTCTCGGACATCGTCGGTGCGCTGGAGCAGGCCCGCCGCGGGCAGACCGCCGTCGACCCCGTGCTGCTGCAGCAGGCCCTGCGACCGCGCCCGGCGGTCGACGACCCGCTCTGGGTCCTGAAGTTCCTGACCGACCGCGAGTGGGAGGTCATGCGCTGCATCATGGACGGGCAGTCCACCGACGAGATGGCCCAGAGCCTGGGCGTACGCCGCAGCACCGCCCGCACCCACGTGCAGAATCTGCTGGCCAAGCTCGGCGTGCACTCGCGCCTGCAGGTCGCCGCTCTGATGACCGCGCACGGGACGCCGGAGATGTGGCCTCCGCGCATGCGATGAGCCGGAACCCCTGCATCTGCTGTAGGACGTAGTCCCTCCTTCGCTCGATCTGCGCACAGCGGCGACACAGGACGCTTGGGACCATGGCCGCACAAACGATCAGGGTGCTCGTCGTGGACGACCACCCCGTCTTCGCAGAGGCGCTGGCCCAGTACCTCGGGTCCCAGCCGGACTTCGAGCCCGTGGGCACCGCCGCCTCGCCTGAACAGGCCATGCGGATCCTGCGGGAGCACCCCGTGGACGTCGTCACCCTCGACCTCGACCTCGCCGGTGAGGACGGGATCCAGCTGGGCCGGGACATCGCCGCGCAGTGGCCCGAGGTGGCCCTCGTGGTCGTCACCGGGGCCCGGGACACCAGCCGGATGCTCGAGGCGGTCCAGGTGGGGGCCCGCGGGTGGGTCACCAAGGACGGTGAGATCGAGGGGCTGGTCTCGGCCCTGCGGGGGGCCGCCCGGGGGGAGACGCACGTGCCGGCCGCCATGCTCCAGCGGATGCTCAACGGCCTCGCCGGGGGCGGTCGAGAGCTGTCGGCCGAGGGCGAGGCGGTCGAACGGCTCACCCCCCGCGAGCGCGAGGTGCTGCGCTGCCTGATGCAGGGGATGGCCCGCAAGCAGATCGGCGAGCTGCTCCAGGTGTCGCCGAACACCGTGCGCACGCACGTGCAGAGCATCCTGCACAAGCTCGAGGTCCACTCGGCGCTCACCGCTGTGGCCCTCGCCCGTCGGGGCGGCCTGGACGAGGAGGCCAACGGGCCCACGGCCGGCCCCGGTGCCGGCGCCGGCCCGGGGGCAGGCTCCGGGACACCGCCGATGGCCCGTCGCAGCGGCTGACGGCCCGAGCGGACGCCGGGCAACCTCACGAACGGGTAGCGCCCGGGGACGCAGGAGGGCCGGGCGCTACCCCCAGGACGGCGGGGCGGGAACCGGGCGGTCACTGACCAGCCCGAGGTCCACGCCCCGCGCCAGCCACGTCAGCAGCGCGGCCCGGGTGCCGCGGATGCGCTGACCGCCGTCGCCGACGGTCCACGTCTCGCCCTCCTCGGAGCCCAGCTCGAGGCCGAGGCCGCTGCCCGAGGCCCGCAGCCGCTCCACGGCATTGTCGAGCGAGCGGTGCACGAACCCGGGGTCGGCGTCGGCGAAGCCGTAGCCGGCGTCGAGGTCGACGTGGTGGAAGACCACCTCCCGCAGCCGCAGGGTCGGCAGGGCACCCCCGCGCACCCGGACGCCGCCGCGCATCTCGACCTCGGCCTCCTCGGGTGCCCCCGCCAGGGCGGGTGCAGCCCCGGCGAACCGGCCCGCGGACACCTCGAGGTCGGCCAGGATCGCGCTCAGCGACCGCCGGGAGCCGTCCTCGATGTCCGCGTCGCGGGCCTGCGGCGAGGCGTACATCGGCGTCGGCTCGCCGGTCACGGCCCAGTGGACGAGGTGGCCCAGGCCGTCGGCGTTGCGGGCGATGTGGGAGAGCACGTGGGCACGCGACCACCCGGCGCACAGGCTGGGCTCACGCACCGTCACCTCGTCCAGCCCGGCCGCCGTCCGCAGGAGGCGGGCGGTCTCGACGCGCAGCAGCTCGAGGTTGTCGGCCAGGTGGGAGGCGGGGCTCATGGCGCCAACCTAGCTGCCGCCGAACGGGTGCGCCCCCCGCGGCGAGGCGTCCCGCAGCGTCATCGCGGCGCCGATCAGCGCCAGGTGCGAGAACGCCTGCGGGAAGTTGCCGACCATGCGCTCGCGGACGGGGTCGTACTCCTCCGAGAGCAGCCCGAGGTCGTTGGTGAGCCCCACGAGGCGGCCCATGAACCGGTCGGCCTCCTCGTGCCGGCCGGCGAGGGCGTAGGCGGACACCAGCCAGAACGAGCAGGCGAGGAAGGGGTGCTCGTCCCCGGTCAGGCCGTCCACCCCGCTCTGGGTGCGGTAGCGCAGCACCAGACCGCCGTGCAGGAGGTCCTCCTCGACGGCCCGGATCGTGCCGAGGACCCGCGGGTCGTCCCCGGGCAGGAAGCCCACCGCCGGGATGAGCAGCAGCGAGGCGTCGACCTCGCGGGTGTCGTAGTGCTGCACGAACGTGCCCCGCTCGGCGTCGAAGCCCTGCTCCAGCACCTCCCGGTGCACCTCGTCCCGGATCGCGCGCCAGCGGTCCACCGGGCCGGGCAGGCCGTGCCGCTCGACGGCGGCCACGGCGGCGTCGAACGCCGCCCACACCATTACCCGCGAGTGGGTGAAGTGCCGCTGCGGTCCGCGGATCTCCCACAGCCCGTTGTCCGGCTCGTCCCAGTGCTCGGCCAGCTCCTCGACCAGCGCCAGCTGCAGCGCCCACGAGTCCTCGGTCTCCTTCAGCCCCATCCGGCGGGCCTGCTCCAGCGCCGCCATGACCTCGCCGAGCACGTCGGTCTGCCGCTGCTCCACGGCCCCGTTGCCGACCCGCACCGGCCGGGACCCGGCGTAGCCGGGCAGGTGGTCCAGCTCCCGCTCGGGCAGCTCGCGGCCGCCGTCCACGGCATACATGATCTGCATGTCGGCGGGGTCGCCCGCGATGGCGCGCAGCAGCCAGCTGCGCCACAGGACGGTCTCCTCCAGGTAGCCCGACCCGAGCAGCGCCTGCAGCGTCAGGGACGCGTCGCGCAGCCAGCAGAAGCGGTAGTCCCAGTTGCGGTGGCCGCCGAAGTCCTCGGGCAGGGAGGTCGTGGGCGCGGCGACGATGCCGCCGGTGCCGGCGTGGGTGAGCAGGCGCAGCACGAGCAGGGAGCGCACCACCGCCTCCCGCCACGGCCCGGTGTGGTCGCAGTGCCCCGCCCAGTGCTCCGAGCGCGCCAGCGTCTCGGCGATCCGCTCGTCGACGTCCAGCGGCTCGGGCACGGGGTGGTGGGACTTGAACCACGTCGTGGAGAAGGTGAGCTCCTCGCCGGCGGTCACCTCGAACTCGTCGACGTGGTGGCCGTCCTCGGGCTGGGGCAGCCGGTCCCCGCGCAGGACGAGCATGTCGGGTCCGGCGATCGCCGAGATCCACTCGTGGCCGTGGTCGTCCTTGTGACGGGTCACCCAGGGCCGGACCTTGCCGTAGGAGAAGCGCACCACCCACTCGTGCCGCAGCCGCACCGTGCCGGAGACGCCCTCCACGCGGCGCACGATGTCGGCCCGGCCGTCCCCGAGCGGCATCACATCGGTGACCTTCACGACACCGGTGTCGGTCTCGTGGGTGGTCTCCAGGACGAAGCTGGACCCCAGGTAGCGCCGCGTGGTGCGCGCCGGCCCGACCGTGCCCAGCAGCCAGCGGCCGTGCTCGGGGGTGCCGAGCAGCGCCGCGAAGCAGGCGGGGGAGTCGAAGCGCGGCAGGCACAGCCAGTCCACGGAGCCGTCGCGCCCCACGAGCGCTGCGGTGCCGGTGTCGCCGAGCAGGGCATAGTCCTCGATCGGGAGTGCCATGCCGGGACTGTATGCCGTGCCGCTGGGTCGCGGCCCGGCGCGCCGCCGGCGGCGGGCCGTCGGGTGTGGCGCCGCCCTTCCGGCGGGGTGCCGGGCCGCCGCGTGGGCGTCCGTGACGGGGTCCCGGGCGGGCGCGTCGTCGCTGGTGGCGGGGCGCCGGGAGGGCGCGAGGGTGGGTCTGTCGGTCGGGGCACCTAGCATGGCGGACGTGCCCGAAGTGACCACTCGCCATACCCATGACCGCCTCGTCGTGCGCGGTGCGCGCGAGCACAACCTCAAGGACGTCTCGATCGACCTGCCGCGCGACAGCCTGGTGGTCTTCACCGGCCTGTCCGGGTCCGGCAAGTCCTCGCTGGCCTTCGACACGATCTTCGCGGAGGGGCAGCGGCGCTACGTCGAGTCCCTGTCGGCCTATGCCCGGCAGTTCCTCGGGCAGATGGACAAGCCCGACGTCGACTTCATCGAGGGCCTGAGCCCGGCGGTCTCGATCGACCAGAAGTCGACCAACCGCAACCCCCGCTCCACTGTGGGCACGATCACCGAGGTCTACGACTACCTGCGCCTGCTCTTCGCGCGCGCCGGCCGCCCGCACTGCCCGGTGTGCGGCGAGCCGGTGACCCGCCAGACCCCGCAGCAGATCGTCGACCGGCTGCTCGAGCTGCCCGAGCGCACCCGCTTCCAGGTGCTCGCGCCGGTCGTCCAGGCCCGCAAGGGCGAGTTCGTCGACCTGTTCGCCGAGCTCCAGACCAAGGGCTTCTCCCGGGCGCGCGTCGACGGCGAGGTCATCACCCTGACCGAGCCGCCCAAGCTGGAGAAGCAGAAGAAGCACACCATCGAGGTGGTCATCGACCGGCTCGTCGCCAAGGGTGACGACTCCGGCGCCAAGCGGCGGCTGACCGACTCGGTCGAGACGGCGCTGTCGCTGACCGGGGGCGTGCTCATCGTCGACTTCGTCGACCTCGACGCCAAGGACCCCGAGCGGGAGCGCCGCTTCTCCGAGAAGATGGCCTGCCCCAACAACCACCCGCTGGCCATCGACGAGGTCGAGCCGCGCTCGTTCTCGTTCAACAGCCCCTTCGGCGCCTGCCCCAAGTGCACCGGCCTGGGCACCGAGCTGGAGGTCGACCCCGAGCTGCTCGTCCCCGACGAGGACCTGTCCATCCGCGAGGGCGCGATCGCCCCGTGGGCGCAGGGGTCCGGCTCGGCCGACTACTTCCTGCGGGTCATCGACGCGCTCGCCGACGACCTGAAGTTCAGCCTCGACAAGCCGTGGCACTCCCTGCCGGAGCGGGCCCGTGAGGCCCTGCTGCACGGGCAGGACTACAAGGTCCACGTCAAGTACCGCAACCGTTACGGGCGCGACCGCTCCTATACGACCGGCTTCGAGGGCGTCGTGCCGTTCGTCAAGCGCCGGCACGCCGAGACCGACTCCGACTGGAGCCGGGAGCGCTACGAGGGCTACATGCGCGAGGTGCCGTGCCCCGAGTGCAAGGGCGCCCGCCTCAAGCCCGAGTCGCTCGCCGTGCTCATCGGCGGCCGCAGCATCAGCGACGTCTGCGCGCTGGCCATCGCCGAGTGCGCCACGTTCCTCCAGGACGTCGAGTTCACCGCGCGCGAGCGGCAGATCGCCGAGCGGGTGATCAAGGAGATCGAGGCCCGGCTGGGCTTCCTGCTCGACGTCGGGCTGGACTACCTCTCCCTCGACCGGCCGGCCGGCACGCTCTCCGGTGGCGAGGCCCAGCGCATCCGGCTCGCCACGCAGATCGGCTCCGGCCTCGTCGGCGTCCTCTACGTCCTCGACGAGCCCTCGATCGGCCTGCACCAGCGCGACAACCACCGCCTGATCGAGACGCTGACCCGGCTGCGCGACCTGGGCAACACCCTCATCGTCGTCGAGCACGACGAGGACACCATCGCGACTGCAGACTGGGTCGTCGACATCGGCCCGGGCGCCGGCGAGCACGGCGGCCAGGTGGTGCACTCCGGCACCGTGGCCGACCTGCTGACCCACCCCGACTCCATCACCGGGGAGTACCTCTCCGGCCGCCGCGAGATCCCCACGCCCGAGCTGCGCCGCCCGCAGGAGAAGGGCCGCCAGGTCACCGTGGTCGGGGCGCGGGAGCACAACCTCGACGGGGTCGACGTCAGCTTCCCGCTCGGCAACCTCGTCGCCGTCACGGGCGTGTCCGGCTCGGGCAAGTCCACGCTGGTCAACGACATCCTCTACAACGTCCTGGCCAACAAGCTCAACGGCGCGCGCCACGTGCCGGGCCGGCACAAGACGGTCAAGGGCCTGGAGCACCTCGACAAGGTCGTCCACGTCGACCAGAGCCCCATCGGGCGCACGCCGCGGTCCAACCCGGCCACCTACACCGGTGTCTTCGACAACATGCGCAAGCTGTTCGCCGAGACCACGGAGGCCAAGATCCGCGGCTACATGCCGGGCCGGTTCTCGTTCAACGTCAAGGGCGGCCGCTGCGACGCGTGCTCCGGCGACGGCACGATCAAGATCGAGATGAACTTCCTGCCCGACGTCTACGTGCCGTGCGAGGTCTGCCACGGCGCGCGCTACAACCGCGAGACGCTCGAGGTCCACTTCAAGGGCAAGACGATCGCCGACGTCCTCGACATGCCGATCGAGGAGGCCGCGGAGTTCTTCGCCGCGGTGCCGGCCATTGCGCGCCACCTGACGACCCTCGTCGACGTGGGCCTGGGCTACGTGCGGCTCGGCCAGCCCGCACCGACCCTCTCCGGCGGCGAGGCCCAGCGGGTCAAGCTCGCCTCCGAGCTGCAGAAGCGCTCCACCGGACGCACCATCTACGTCCTCGACGAGCCGACGACCGGCCTGCACTTCGAGGACATCCGCAAGCTGCTCGGGGTGCTCCAGGGTCTGGTCGACAAGGGCAACACCGTGATCGTCATCGAGCACAACCTCGACGTGATCAAGAACGCCGACTGGATCGTCGACATGGGCCCCGAGGGTGGCTCCGGCGGTGGCCGGGTCATCGCCGAGGGCACCCCCGAGAAGGTCGCCGAGGTGGAGGGCAGCCACACCGGCCGGTTCCTCGCGCCGGTGCTGGCCCGCAGCGCGCGCAGCCCGCAGCGGGCGACCGGCTCGGCCGTCACGAAGGGCAAGGCGCCCAAGACGGTGGCCGCCGCCGCGACGTCCAGCCGGGCGACCACCACGTCGGCGGCCAAGCCGGCCCGCAAGACGGCCGCGAAGAAGACCACGGCGACGACGACGTCGACGGCCGCGAAGAAGGCCGCCGCCACGAAGGCGAGCACCCGCAAGAAGGCCTGACAACGCGCTCGGGCCCGGGCACCACGTGTGCCCGGGCCCTGCGCTCGCTGCGACCCGGCGCCCGGGGACAGGGCGCCCGGGACGAGCTGCCCCGTCACGGCCGGCTGCGTCGCGTCAGGACCGGGACCGCGTCAGGACCGGTACCGCGTCAGGGCCGGGACTGCGTCAGGACTCGGGGTGCCGGCGCCGCTCGCGCGGTGGCGGCGAGATCACCTGGCGCACGAGCGCGAACGCCTCGGCCGGGACGTCGATCCCGGGGGCGCGCTTGCGCAGCTCCCACTCGGCCAGGTCGACCAGGCGCACCGCCGACTCGGGCAGGTCCAGCGACAGGGCGTCGTCGAGCTCGGCCCCGAGCAGCGGGTGCACGCGCTCGAACCTGCGGGTCGGCTCCAGGGAGTCCAGCAGCCCGGCGTTCGCACTGACCACGTGGCGGTTGAGCAGCACGAGCAGGTGGCGCACCGCGTTGCTCTGCACCAGAGACCGGCCGCTCAGCTTCTCGCCGCGGCGCCACCGGCCGACGCCGACGAGGACGTTGGTGAGGAACTGCCCGATGAGGTACTCGTCGGTCTCGGCCTCCTTGTCCACGATCGCGCTGGTGGCGGCCGCCACCACCGCGAGGCGCTCGGCGACGTCCGCGCGGTCGAGCAGCACGCGATACCGGTTAACCCGGGCGAGCGCGAGCTCGTCCGGCTCGAACACGGCCAGCTCGAGCAGGTGGCCGCTGTCGTAGAGCACCTTCAGGCCGTGGGCGGTCTCGCGGAAGGTGAACGAGATCCGGTCCGGGTCGGGCAGCCAGGACAGGTCCGCGCGCAGCGCCTCGGCGGCGCCGAGCCGGGTGACGACGAAGAAGTCGTGGTCGCTGTGCCGGTCCGGCGCGTAGTCCCGCAGCGCCATCGAGCCGAGCGCCACCAGGCCCAGGACCTCGGGCCGGCCCCCGAGCGACTCCGTGAGGGAGTCGGTGAACCCCTGGTACTCCGCGAGCTCCATGGGGACACTCTCCCCGATGCGGGCCCGTTGGCACAGGTCTTCCGCCGGGAAATCGCCGCGGCGGAGGTGAACCACAGTCGTCGCGTCTACGTTGTCCCCGACAGCGCCGGTGTCCCGCCGGCCCCACCCCGGGAGGCTGCAGTGACCGAGCTCGACCGCGAGACCCCCGTCGAGGCCTGCGAGAGCTGCCTCGACCGCCGGACCGTGCTGCGCGGGGCGGGGGTGGTCGGCGCGGGCATCGTGGGTGTCGGGGCCCTGGCCGCCTGTGGCGGTGGCGGCCAGAGCGCCTCGGACGCCGTCGGGTCGGCCACCGACGCCGCCAAGGGCGCCATCAAGGCGGCGCAGATCCCGGTCGGCGGGGGCAAGGTCTTCCCCGACGCCAAGGTGGTCGTCACCCAGCCGAAGGCGGGGGACTTCAAGGCGTTCACCGCGGTGTGCACCCACGCGGGCTGCATCGTCGCCGACGTCTCCGGCGGCACGATCAACTGCGGCTGCCACGGCAGCCAGTACGACATCGCCACCGGCGCGGTGAAGCGCGGCCCGGCCCCGGCCCCGCTGGCGGCCAAGAGCGTCAAGGTCGGCTCCGACGGGATCACCGTCACCTGAGGGAGCGTCACACGAGGGAGCGCCACCCGAGGGAGCGTCACCTGAGAGCGAGGTCACGTGAGAGGGGCGCCACCCGAGACGGGCGCGGGGACGGTCGGACCGGCCTCATAAGGTGGAGCCGTGGCTGACCCGTCGACCTACCGCCCCAGGCCGGGGGAGATCCCGGTCGACCCGGGCGTCTACCGCTTCCGCGACAAGGACGGCCGCGTCATCTACGTGGGCAAGGCCAAGTCGCTGCGCTCGCGGCTGTCCTCCTACTTCCAGGACATCGCGGCGCTGCACCCGCGCACGCGCAGCATGGTCACCACCGGCGCCAGCGTCGAGTGGACGGTCGTCAGCACCGAGGTCGAGGCGCTGCAGCTGGAGTACTCCTGGATCAAGGAGTTCGACCCGCGCTTCAACGTCAAGTACCGCGACGACAAGTCCTACCCCTACCTCGCGGTGACGATGGGCGAGGAGTTCCCGCGGGCCCAGGTGCTGCGCGGCGCCAAGCGCAAGGGCACCCGCTACTTCGGCCCCTACGCCCACGCCTGGGCGATCCGCGAGACGCTCGACCTGCTGCTGCGCGTCTTCCCGATGCGCACCTGCAGCGGCGGGGTGTTCAAGCGCGCCGGGCAGGTCGGCCGGCCGTGCCTGCTGGGCTACATCGACAAGTGCTCGGCGCCGTGCGTCGGCCGGGTGGACGCCGACGAGCACCGCGCCATCGCCGAGGACTTCTGCGACTTCATGGCCGGCAACACGACCAAGTTCGTCAAGCGCCTCGAGAAGCGGATGAAGGACGCCGCCGCCGAGATGGACTACGAGCAGGCGGCGCGGCTGCGGGACGACATCGGGGCCCTGCAGCGCGCCCTGGAGAAGTCCGCCGTGGTGCTCGGCGACGCCACCGACGCCGACGTCTTCGCCCTCGCCGACGACGAGCTCGAGGCCGCCGTGCAGGTCTTCCACGTCCGCGGCGGCCGCGTGCGCGGCCAGCGCGGCTGGGTGGTCGAGAAGGACGACGAGGACGTGCCCGGGATCGTCGAGCACCTCCTCCAGCAGGTGTATGGCGGGGAGTCGCCGGAGGGGGTCCCGCGCGAGGTCCTCGTCCCCGTCCTGCCGGAGGACCCCACCCACCTGTCGGAGTGGCTGTCCGGCCTGCGCGGCGCGCAGGTCGACCTGCGGGTGCCGCAGCGGGGCGACAAGCGCTCGCTCATGGACACGGTGCGGCGCAACGCCGAGCAGTCCCTGGCCCGGCACAAGGTCGCCCGGGCCGGCGACCTGACGGCGCGCAGCCTGGCCCTCGAGGAGCTCCAGCAGACCCTGGAGCTGCCTGACGCGCCGCTGCGCATCGAGTGCTTCGACGTCAGCCACATCCAGGGCACCCAGGTGGTGGCCTCGATGGTGGTCTTCGAGGACGGCCTGCCGCGCAAGTCGGAGTACCGCCGGTTCATCGTCCGCGGCGTCGCCGAGCCGGGTGCCGAGGACGGTGAGGTCCGCGTCGACGACACCGCGGCGATGCGCGAGGTGCTCGGGCGCCGCTTCCGGCGCTACGTCGACGACCGGTCCGAGGCCAGCGACATCGAGGTGGACGACTCCTTCGACCACGCGGCCGGTGACGACGAGACCGCGGACGGCAGCGGGCGAAGCGGCGGCGAAACCGTTGGCGCGGACGGGGTTCACGGCAATGGCGGCGTGCCGAGCCGGATCGACCCCGACACGGGTCGCCCGAAGCGGTTCGCCTACCCGCCCAACCTCGTCGTGGTCGACGGTGGCCTGCCGCAGGTCAACGCCGCCCAGGCGGTGCTCGACGAGCTCGGCATCGACGACGTCGCGCTCGTCGGCCTGGCGAAGCGGCTGGAGGAGGTGTGGGTGCCGGGGCAGGACTTCCCGGTCATCCTGCCCCGCACCAGCGAGGGGCTCTACCTGCTGCAGCGGCTGCGCGACGAGGCGCACCGGTTCGCGATCACCTTCCACCGCCAGCGCCGGTCCAAGGCGATGACGGCCAGCGTGCTCGACGACATCGCCGGGCTCGGCGCCACGCGGCGCAAGGCGCTGCTGAAGCACTTCGGCTCCGTCAAGCGGGTGCGGGCCGCCTCCGAGGAGGAGATTCGGGAGGTCCCCGGCATCGGACCGGCACTTGCTGCAACGATTCATGCGACGTTGGCTGCCGAGGGGCAGGGCGCCACGCCGGCGGTCAACGTCACGACGGGCGAAGTACTCGACTGACATGCAAAGGGGAGCATCGGTGAGTGACACAGGCGGCACCAGGAGCGCACCGACCGACGTGGTGGTGCTGACCGGGATGAGCGGTGCCGGTCGCTCGACCGCGGCCAACGTCCTGGAGGACCTCGGCTGGTACGTCGTCGACAACCTGCCGCCGCAGATGATCCTGCCGATGGCCGAGCTGGCCGAGCACTCCCGCGGTGGCGTGTCCCAGCTCGCCGTCGTCGTCGACGTGCGCAGCCGCACCTTCTTCACCGCCCTGCGCGAGGCCCTGCAGACGCTGCGCCAGCGGGGGTGGAAGCCCAACGTCGTGTTCGTCGACGCCACCGACGAGGCCCTGGTGCGCCGGTTCGAGAGCGTCCGCCGCCCGCACCCGTTGCAGGGCCACGGCCGGCTGCTCGACGGCATCACCCGCGAGCGGACGCTGCTGGGCGACCTGCGTTCCGAGGCCGACATCCTCATCGACACCTCGGGCCTGAACGTCCACCAGCTCTCCGCCAAGGTCTCGCAGGTGTTCGCCACCGAGGGCGGGCCGCGGCTGCGCCTGGCGGTGATGTCCTTCGGCTTCAAGTACGGCATCCCGCTCGACGCCGACCTCGTCTTCGACATGCGCTTCCTGCCCAACCCGTTCTGGGTGCCCGAGCTGCGCTCGCAGACCGGCAAGGACGCCCCGGTGGCGGACTACGTCATGAACCAGCCCGGGGCGAAGGAGTTCGTCGACCGCGTCGTCGACCTCATGCAGCCCGTCGTCGGCGGCTACCTGCGTGAGGGTCGCCGCTACGTCACCCTCGCGGTGGGCTGCACCGGCGGCAAGCACCGATCGGTTGCCGTGGCCGAGGCGCTGGCCGACCGCCTGTCCTCCGACGAGGTGGCCACGATCCTGGTCCACCGGGACCTGGGTCGCGAGTGAGCGGCCCGTCCGTCGTCGCGCTCGGCGGAGGGCACGGCCTGGCCGCCTCCCTGGCGGCCCTGCGCCACGTCACCGACCACATCACTGCGATCGTCACGGTCGCCGACGACGGCGGCTCCAGCGGCCGGCTGAGGCGCGAGTTCGACGTCCTGCCACCGGGCGACCTGCGCATGGCGCTGTCCGCGCTGACCGAGGACACCGAGTGGGGCCACCTGTGGCGTGACGTGCTGCAGCACCGCTTCCACGGCGACGGCGAGCTCGGCGGCCACGCCCTGGGCAACCTGCTCATCGTCTCCCTGTGGGAGCAGCTCGGTGACACCGTCGCCGGGCTCGACATGGTCGGCCGGCTGCTCAACGCGCGGGGCCGGGTGCTGCCGATGGCCGCCGTGCCGCTGACCATCCGCGCCGACGTCCTGGGGGAGGACCCCCGACGCCCGCTGGAGGTCACGCAGGTCTGCGGCCAGGTCGAGGTGGCGACCACCCGCGGCCGGGTGCTCGGCATCGGCCTGGACCCCGAGGAGCCGCCGGCCTGTGCCGAGGCGGTGACCGCGGTCGAGGACGCCGACTGGGTCGTGCTCGGCCCGGGCTCGTGGTTCACCTCGGTGATGCCGCACCTGCTGGTGCCCGGCCTGCGCGACGCCCTGCTGGGCACGTCCGCCCGCCGGGCGCTGACCCTCAACCTGCAGATGCACACCGGCGAGACCGAGGGGTTCTCGGCCGAGAACCACCTCGAGGTCCTCGCCGCGCATGCGCCCGACCTGCACCTCGACGTGGTGCTGGCCGACCCGCGGGTGGTCGTCGACGAGGTGGTGCTGCGGCAGGTGACCGAGGGGATGGGGGCCGAGCTCGTCGTCATGCCGGTGGCGGCGACCGACCACCCTGGCCAGCATGACGAGCTGCGTCTCGCCGCGGCATACCGGGACGTCCTGGGCTGAACCCGTTGCGGTTGTTGGGCCCTTCCGCCACGAGGGGTCGGTTGCGGATGGCAGGATGACCCCCATGGCGATGACGGCGAAGGTGAAGGACGAGCTCAGCCGTCTTCAGGTGACCAAGCCCTGCTGCCGCAAGGCGGAGGTGTCGGCGATGCTCCGCTTCGCCGGGGGACTGCACATCGTCGGCGGCCGCATCGTCGTCGAGGCCGAGCTCGACACGGCGCAGGCGGCCCGCCGCCTGCGCAAGGACGTCAGCGAGGTCTACGGCCACACCAGCGACGTCCTCGTCATGGCCGCCGGCGGCCTGCGCAAGACCAGCCGCTACGTCGTGCGGGTCGTCCAGGACGGCGAGTCCCTGGCCCGTCAGACGGGCCTCATCGACACCCGCGGGCGACCGGTGCGGGGCCTGCCGCCCCGTGTCGTCAGCGGGGCCGTCTGCGACGCCGAGGCGGCGTGGCGCGGTGCCTTCCTGGCCCACGGCTCCCTGACCGAGCCGGGCCGCTCCTCGGCCCTCGAGGTCACCTGCCCCGGGCCGGAGGCGGCGCTCGCCCTCGTCGGTGCCGCCCGTCGCCTGGGCATCCAGAGCAAGGCCCGCGAGGTCCGTGGCGTCGACCGCGTCGTGATCCGTGACGGCGACGCGATCGGCGCGATGCTGACCCGGATGGGCGCCCACGACGCGGTGCTCGCCTGGGAGGAGCGTCGGATGCGTCGCGAGGTGCGTGCCACGGCCAACCGTCTGGCCAACTTCGACGACGCCAACCTGCGCCGCTCGGCGCGCGCGGCCGTCGCCGCCGGGGCCCGGGTCGAGCGCGCGCTGGAGATCCTTGGCGCCGACGTCCCCGACCACCTGCTCGATGCCGGCCGGCTGCGTCTGGAGCACAAGCAGGCCAGCCTCGAGGAGCTGGGCCAGCTGGCCCAGCCGCCGATGACCAAGGACGCCGTGGCGGGCCGGATCCGCCGCCTGCTGGCCATGGCCGACAAGCGCGCGTCCGACCTCGGCGTCCCCGGCACCGACGCCAACCTCACCGCCGACATGCTCGACGCCTGAGACGGGGCAGACCTCCGTACTGCCTACCCATGGGTATCCCCTAGGGTCGTACTGACGTTCAACGGCAGGCTCTCGTCGTGGTGGCGAGGGCCCGTGCACCATGTGATCGAGGAGAGGCTGGATCCCCAGTGACTGTTCGCGTTGGTATCAATGGCTTTGGCCGCATCGGCCGTAACTTCTTCCGCGCCGTCGAGGCGTCCGGCGCCGACATCGAGGTGGTCGCCGCCAACGACCTCGGCGACCTCAAGACCATGGCGCACCTGCTGAAGTACGACTCGATCCTGGGTCGCTTCCCCGACGAGGTCTCGGTCGAGGGCGACGGGATCAAGGTCGGCGACAAGACCATCAAGATCCTGGCCGAGCGCGACCCGGGCGCCCTGCCCTGGAAGGACCTCGGCGTCGACGTCGTCATCGAGTCCACCGGCTTCTTCACCGACGCGACCAAGGCGCGCGCCCACGTCGATGCGGGCGGGGCCAAGAAGGTCATCATCTCGGCGCCGGCCTCCAACGAGGACTTCACCGTCGTCATGGGCGTCAACCACGCCGACTACGACCCCGAGGCGCACACGGTCATCTCCAACGCCTCCTGCACCACCAACTGCCTGGCGCCGATGGCCAAGGCCATCCACGACGAGTTCGGCATCGTCAAGGGCCTGATGACGACGATCCACGCCTACACCCAGGACCAGAACCTCCAGGACGCCCCGCACAAGGACCTGCGTCGCGCCCGCGCCGCCGCCCTCAACATGGTGCCGACCTCCACCGGTGCCGCGAAGGCCATCGGCCTGGTGCTGCCCGAGCTCAAGGGCAAGCTCGACGGCTACGCCATGCGCGTGCCGCTGCCCACCGGCTCCGCGACCGACCTCACCGTCGAGGTCTCCCGCGAGACGACGGTCGAGGAGGTCAACGCCGCGGTCAAGGCCGCTGCCGAGGGCGCGCTCAAGGGCTTCCTCACCTACAACGAGGACCCGATCGTCTCCACCGACATCGTCACCGACCCGGCGTCGTGCATCTTCGACGCGCCGCTGACCAAGGTCATCGGCAACCAGGTCAAGGTCGTCGGCTGGTACGACAACGAGTGGGGCTACTCCAACCGCCTCGTCGACCTCGTCACCTACGTCGGCAAGCGCCTCTGACCCGGATGCGGACCCTCGACGACCTGCTGGCGGAGGGCGTGCGCGGCAAGCGCGTCCTCGTCCGCAGCGACCTCAACGTCCCGCTCGACGCCGACGGCGCGATCACCGACGACGGTCGCGTGCGCGCCTCGGTGCCGACCATCCAGGCCCTCGCCGGGGCGGGTGCGCGCGTCGTCGTGTGCGCCCACCTCGGCCGGCCCAAGGGAACCCCGGAGGCGAAGTACTCCCTGGCGCCGGCGGCCGCCCGGCTCGGTGAGCTGCTCGGCTCCGACGCCCCGCTGGCGGAGGACACCGTCGGCGAGTCGGCCCGCGCGCTGGTCGACGGCCTCGCCGACGGCCAGGTCGCCATGCTGGAGAACCTGCGCTTCAACGCGGGGGAGACCAGCAAGGACGAGGCCGAGCGTGGCGCGTTCGCCGACCAGCTCGCCTCCCTCGCCGACGTGTTCGTCAGCGACGGCTTCGGCGTCGTGCACCGCAAGCAGGCCAGCGTCTACGACGTGGCGCAGCGGCTGCCGCACTTCGCCGGTGGCCTCGTGCGGGCCGAGGTCGAGGTGCTCCAGCGCCTCACCCAGGACCCGCAGCGGCCGTATGCCGTGGTGCTCGGCGGTGCGAAGGTCAGCGACAAGCTCGGCGTCATCGCCAACCTGCTGCAGACGGCCGACCGCCTGCTCATCGGCGGCGGCATGGTCTTCACCTTCCTCAAGGCCCAGGGCCACGAGGTCGGCAAGAGCCTGCTCGAGGCCGACCAGGTCGAGAGGGTCAAGGGCTACCTCCAGCAGGCGCAGGAGCGGGGTGTCGAGATCGTGCTGCCGACCGACATCGTCGCGGCCGACGCCTTCTCGGCCGACGCCGCGCACGACGTGGTCGCCGCCGACGCGATCCCGGCCGACCGGATGGGCCTGGACATCGGCCCGGAGTCGGCCAAGGCCTTCGCCGCCAAGCTCGCCGACGCCCGCACGGTCTTCTGGAACGGCCCCATGGGGGCGTTCGAGATGGCCCCCTACGCCGCCGGCACGCAGGCCGTCGCCGAGGCGCTCGTCGAGTCCACGCGCCAGGGTGCGCTCACCGTCGTCGGCGGTGGCGACTCCGCAGCCGCGGTGCGCCAGCTCGGCTTCGAGGACGCGCAGTTCGGCCACATCTCCACCGGTGGCGGCGCCAGCCTGGAGTACCTCGAGGGCAAGGCGCTGCCGGGCCTGACCGTGCTCGACGAGAGCTGACACCCGCGACACCTGTTCCACCTGGTGGGCCGGGCGGGGGCACCCGACCCGGCCCACCGGCATACGCACCCTAGGAGCCCCATGGCAGCCAAGCCGGCCGGTCGCACGCCCCTGATGGCGGGCAACTGGAAGATGAACCTCGACCACCTGCAGGCCACGCACCTGGTCCAGAAGCTCGACTGGACCCTGCGCGACGCCAAGCACGACTACGAGGCGGTGGAGGTGGCGGTGCTGCCGCCGTTCACCGACCTGCGCAGCGTGCAGACCCTCATCGAGGGGGACCGGCTGCGCCTCGTGCACGGCGCGCAGGACCTGTCGGTGCACGAGTCCGGCGCCTACACCGGTGAGGTCTCCGGGGCGTTCCTGGCCAAGCTCGGCTGCCGCTACGTGGTCGTCGGGCACAGCGAGCGCCGGGAGTACCACGGCGAGGACGACGCCGTCGTGAACGCCAAGCTCAAGGCCGCCTACCGGCACGAGATCACCCCGATCTTCTGCGTCGGTGAGGGCCTGGAGGTGCGCAAGGCCGGCGGCCACGTCGCGCACGTCCTGGCCCAGGTCGAGGCCGGCCTGGCCGGCATCACCGCCGAGCAGGTGCGCTCGATCGTCGTGGCCTACGAGCCGGTCTGGGCGATCGGCACCGGCGAGGTCGCCACCCCGGCCGACGCGCAGGAGGTGTGCGCGGCGATCCGCACGAAGCTGGCCGAGCTGTACTCCGGCGACACCGCGGACGGCATCCGGATCCTCTACGGCGGCTCGGTCAAGGCCAACAACGTCGCGGCGATCATGGCCGAGGCCGACGTCGACGGCGCACTCGTGGGCGGGGCCTCGATCGTGGTGGAGGAGTTCGCCTCGATCTGCCGCTACCGCGAGCACGTCACCGCCGGCTGACCCGCGCGGCGGGTCGGTTGGTGGCCTCCGGGCCAGCAGGTAGGCTGAGCCCTTGGCACGCGCGAGAGGCGTGTGCCCGATGGTGAACTCGATGAGATAGGTGTGACCGTGACTGCGGTGAAGATCGGGCTGCAGGTCCTGCTCGTCCTGACGGGCCTGTTCCTGACCCTGCTGATCCTGATGCACAAGGGCAAGGGCGGTGGCCTCTCCGACATGTTCGGCGGCGGCATGTCCAGCGCCATGGGTGGGTCCTCGGTGGCCGAGCGCAACCTCGACCGCTTCACCGTCGCGGTGGGCCTCGTCTGGTTCACCTGCGTGGTCGGCCTCGGCCTGATCGAGCGCTTCGCGCCGGCGAGCTGACCCCGCACCCCGTCGGCGCCGACCGCGCCGCGGGCCGCACAAGAACGACACACGTCGAGGAGCACAACAGTGGCAGGTGGCAACGCGATTCGGGGGAGCCGGGTCGGAGCCGGACCCATGGGAGAGGCCGAGCGGGGTGACGCCGCACCGCGCGTCTTCATCTCCTACTGGTGCTCCAACGGTCACGAGACCCGCCCCAGCTTCGCCGAGGAGCCCGGCCTGAGCGTCCCGGAGACCTGGGACTGCCCGCGCTGCGGGTTCCCGGCCGGCCAGGACAAGGACAACCCGCCGGCCCCGCCGCGGGTCGAGCCCTACAAGACGCACCTGGCCTACGTGAAGGAGCGTCGCAGCGACGCCGACGGCAAGGCGATCCTCGACGAGGCGCTGCAGACCCTGCGTGACCGCGGCCTGATCCAGTAGCCGCCCCAGGACCGACGACGACGCCCCCGGACCGCGCGGTCCGGGGGCGTCGTCGTGGTCGTGCCAGGTCGCGCCGGGCCTCAGGGGCTGGCCGGGCGGATCAGCTGCTTGGGCACGTGCGTGGCCGCCTCGCGGTCGAGCAGCCACGTCGTCGACCGCGTGCCGCGTACCCCGGCGGCCGGTGCCTGCATCTCGCCGGCGCCGGACAGGGCCAGGCCGACGGCGCCGGCCTTGTCGGCCCCGGAGACCAGGAACCACACGTCGCGGGCCGCGCACAACGCCGGGAAGGTCAGCGAGATGCGCGTCGGCGGCGGCTTGGGCGCCCCCCGCACCCCGATGACCGAGCGGTCCCGCTCGTGCAGCGCGGCGTGCTCGGGGAAGAGCGACGCCACGTGGGCGTCGGGGCCCACGCCCAGCATCACCACGTCGAAGGCGGGCACGTCGCGGCCGGAGGCGGCGACGGCAGCCAGCTGCGCGGCATACCGGGAGGCGGCCTGGTCGACGTCCGCGCCCTCCGGGCCGTCCGGGCCGGGCATGGCGTGCACCCGGGCCGGGTCCAGCGGCACCGCGTCGAGCAGCGCCTCCCTGGCCTGGGTCTCGTTGCGGTCGGGGTCCCCCGTGGGCAGGAACCGCTCGTCGCCCCACCAGAGGTTCAGGCGGCGCCAGTCGACGGCGTCGCGGGCCGCTGAGGCCCCGAGGGAGGCCAGGATGGCCGAGCCCATGGAGCCGCCGGTCAGGACGATGTCGGCCTCACCGCGCGAGGCCTGGGCGTCGACGATGGCCGTGACGAGACGGGCGGCCGCAGCGTCGGCGAGCACCTGCTTGTCGCGGTGGACGACGACGCTGGGGCCGCGGCTCACGAGGCGTCCCCGGTCTTGTCGGCCAGCTTCTTCGCCGCCGCCTCCTTGACCGCGGTCGTGGAGCCGGTCTCCGGCACCTCGGCCTCGACCATGGCCGCGCTGGCGTGCTTGCGCGCCTCCCGGGCCAGTCGCCGGGACTCCCGCTCGGCCTCGGCCACCGACGGCGCCTCGCCGTCCGCGACCGCCTCGCTGGCGGTCTTGGAGCGCTTCGCCCCGACCTTGGCCAGGCCCTTGGTCAGGGACTGGGCGTAGATCTCGTCGGGGTCGAGGCGGCGCAGCTCGTCGGCGAGGCACTCGGCCAGCCCGCGCCGGGCCAGGCCGATCCGGCGCACCGGCTGGCCGACCTGGGCGAGGGTCGCGACGTTGCCGTCGGGACGGACCAGGTCGACGTCGCCGCTCTTGCGCTCCAGCCGGACGCTGATCATGCCCGAGCCGGCCCGCGTGCGCGCCCGGGTGACCGGGCACTTGAGCTGCTGGGCCAGCCAGCCGGCCAGCAGGTCGGTCGAGGGGGAGTCCGTGCCCCCGGTGACCGTGGCGGCGACCACCGGCTCGTAGGGCGGCTGGTCCAGCGCCGCGGCGAGCAGGCCACGCCACAGGGTGACCCGCGTCCACGCCAGGTCGGTGTCACCGGGCTTGTAGGTCTGCGCCCGGTAGTCCATCTCCTTGTGCGGGTTCTTCGCCTCGGCCGCGTCGGTGATCCGCCGCTGGGCCATCCGGCCGATCGGGTCGGTGGACACCGGGTGCGGGGCGGCCTTGGGCCACCACGCGACGACGGGGGAGTCCGGCAGCAGCAGCGGCGTCACCACGCTGTCGCCGTGGTCCACCAGCGGGCCGAACAGGCGCAGCACGACGACCTCGGAGGCGCCGGCGTCACCGCCGACACGGATCTGGGCGTCGAGCCGGCTGGAGCCGCGCTTGTTGCCGCTGACCAGGGCGATGATCCGGCAGGGGTGCTGGCGCGAGGCGTCGTTGGCTGCCTCGATGGCCTCGTCGGCGTCGGTCTCGTCCACCACGATGATGAGCGTCAGCACGCGGCCCAGGGCCATCGCACCGACGTCGTTGCGCAGCCGGACGAGCTTCTTGCTGACGGCCTGCGTGGTGGTGCTGGGCAGGTCGACGATCACCGGGGCCCCCGTTCAGTATCGGAGCGAGGCACGAGCGGAGAACTGAGCGGGGTGGTCAAGGCATCCTCCAGTGACGTCCGTCGCGGTGCATCATCTCGTCCGCGCTGCTGGGTCCCCAGCCGCCGGAGGAGTAGGCCTCCGGGCGGCCGAGCCTGGCCCAGAACTCCTCCACCGGGTCGAGGATGTTCCAGGACAGCTCGACCTCCTCGTGGCGGGGGAACAGCGGCGGGTCGCCGAGCAGCACGTCGAGGATGAGCCGCTCGTAGGCCTCGGGGCTGGACTCGGTGAAGGCGTTGCCGTAGCCGAAGTCCATCGTCACGTCGCGCACCTCCATCGCGGTGCCGGGCACCTTGGAGCCGAAGCGCATCGTGACGCCCTCGTCGGGCTGCACGCGGATGACGATGGCGTTCTGGCCGAGCTCCTCGGTCGCCGTGTCGTTGAACGGCAGGTGCGGGGCCCGCTTGAACACCACGGCGATCTCGGTGACCCGCTTGCCGAGGCGCTTGCCGGTGCGCAGGTAGAACGGCACGCCCGCCCAGCGGCGAGTGTCGATCTCGAGCTTGACCGCGGCATACGTCTCGGTGGTGGAGGCCTTGTTGATGCCCTCCTCCTCGAGGTAGCCGAGGACCTGCTCGCCGCCCTGCCAGCCAGCGGCGTACTGGCCGCGGGCCGTGGAGGTGGCGAGGTCCTTGGGCAGGCGCACCGCCGAGAGGACCTTCTCCTTCTCGGAGCGCAGGTCGCTGGCGGAGAAGGAGACCGGCTCCTCCATCGCGGTCAGCGCCAGCAGCTGCAGCAGGTGGTTCTGGATGACGTCGCGGGCGGCGCCGATGCCGTCGTAGTAGCCCGCGCGACCGGCGATGCCGATGTCCTCGGCCATCGTGATCTGCACGTGGTCGACGTAGTTGGCGTTCCAGATCGGCTCGAACATCTGGTTGGCGAAGCGCAGCGCCAGCAGGTTCTGCACCGTCTCCTTGCCCAGGTAGTGGTCGATGCGGAACACCGAGTCGGCCGGGAAGACGCGCTCGACGATGTCGTTGAGCTCGCGCGCGCTCTTCAGGTCGTGGCCGAACGGCTTCTCGATGACCACGCGCCGCCAGGTGCCCGCGTCGGGCTTGGACAGGCCGCTGCGGTCGAGCTGCTCGCACACGGTCGAGAACGCGCCGGGCGGGATCGACAGGTAGAAGGCGTGGTTGCCACCGGTGCCGCGCTCGGCGTCGAGCTCCTTGACCGTCGTGGCCAGCAGGTCGAAGGCGTTGGGGTCGTCGAACGTGCCGGGCACGAACCGGAAGCCCTCGGCCAGGTTGCGCCAGACCTCCTCGCGGAACGGGGTCCGGGCGTGCTGGCGCACGGCGTCGTAGACGATCTTGCCGAAGTCCTGGTCGGCCCAGTCGCGCCGGGCGAAACCGACGAGGCTGAAGCCCGGCGGCAGCAGGCCGCGGTTGGACAGGTCGTAGATGGCCGGCAGGAGCTTCTTGCGGGCCAGGTCGCCGGTGACACCGAACAGGACCATGCCGCAGGGGCCGGCGATCCGGGGCAGGCGCTTGTCACGGGGGTCGCGCAGCGGGTTCTGCCCCTGCGCGACGCGAGCTGGGCTCATCCTTGGCCTTCCGGGGAGGAGGACGGTATGCCGAGTGCCTGGGTCAGCTGGGCCAGGCCGGCGTCGTGGTCGGTCAGGTGGAGGCGCAGGACCGGGCGGCCGTGGTCGGCCAGGACCTGCGCATCGCCGCCCGCCTGGGCGGCGATGAGGGTGCCGAAGGTGAAGTCGCGCCCCGGGACCGGCAGGTCCTCGTGGGGGGCGGAGGTCACCTGCAGGTAGACACCGGTGGCCGGGCCGCCCTTGTGGTACTGCCCGGTGGAGTGCAGGAAGCGCGGGCCCCACCCGAAGGTCGTCGGTCGCTTCGTGCGCCCGGCGATCGCGCGGCGCGCCCCGGCCAGCGGGGCGTCGGCGAGCCGGTCGAGGTAGGCCATGACGGCGACGTAGCCGTGCTGCGGGTCGAGCTGGTCGAACAGCGCGTCCAGAGCGGTGCCGAGCGTGCCGGCCGAGCCGAGCCAGTCGCCGCCCAGGGTGCGCACCTCGATGGCACCGTCGGTGAACGCCGGCTCGTCGGCGGCCTTGTCGCCGCCCTCGAGCAGGCCGCGGGCGGCCTTCTTGGCGCTCTCGACGTCGGGCTGGTCGAACGGGTTGATCCCCAGCAGCACCCCGGCAGCCGCGGTGGCGACCTCCCACAGGAGCAGCTGCGCGCCGAGCGAGCCGCTGACGCGGACCTCGGAGCGGGCGGCGCCGGTGGCGTCGTCCTCGGCGGGGGTGTCCAGGTCGGCCACGTCGGCGACGAGGCGGGCCACCGTGACGTCGGCGGCCGGCCAGGCGACCTCCGGGTCGGTCTCGTCGGTGACGACGACCGGAAGCAGGCCGGTGCCGTCCTTGCCCGTGCTCTCGGCGATCAGCTGCTCGGCCCAGTCGGCGAACCCGGTGATGCCGGAGCCGTCGTCGACGAGGACCAGCTTGTCGCGCAGCGGGTCGGTGCCGGCGATCGCGGCGCCGAGGACCAGGCCCGGGTTGGCGGCCTCGTCGTCGGCGAGCAGGTCGGCGACGGACTCGGCGTCGTCGAGCAGCTCCTCGATGTCGACGCCGGCCAGGCCGCTGGGCACCAGCCCGAAGGCGGTCAGGGCCGAGTAGCGGCCGCCGACGTGCGGGTCGGCGTTGATGACGCGGTAGCCCCGCTCGCGGGCGTCCTTGTCCAGCGGGCTGCCCGGGTCGGTGACGATGACGATGCGCCCGGCCGGGTCGATGCCGGCGGCCTCGAAGGCGCCCTCGTAGGCGCGGCGCTGGGAGTCGGTCTCGACCGTGGAGCCGGACTTGCTCGACACCACCACGACGGTGCGCTCGAGCTTGTCGGCCAGCGCCGCGCGGACGTAGTCGGGGTCGGAGGAGTCCAGGACCGTCAGCGGGACGCCGGCGGTGGCGCAGATGACCTCCGGGGCCAGCGAGGAGCCGCCCATGCCGCACAGCACGACGTGGTCGACGCCCTGCTCGCGCAGGTGCTCGCGCAGGGCCGAGACCTCGCCGACGAGCGGGCGCGACGTGCGGCCCAGGCCGGTCCACGACAGCCGGATCGCGGACTCGGCCTCCGCCCCAGGACCCCAGAGCGTGGGGTCCTGGGCGAAGAGCTTGCTCGCGAACTGGAAGCCGACCAGCCGCGGCACGTGGCGCGATACCGCCTCGCCTGCCGGCCCGGAGGCCAGCACCCCCAGGGCGGAGGAGGTCACTTGGCGGCCCCGGCGGTGGAGGCGGCGGCCTTGGTGAGCTCCTGCTCGACGTCGGTGAGCAGCTCGTCCCACGACTTCTCGAACTTCTCGACGCCCTCGCGCTCGAGGACGGCGACCACGTCGGCGTAGGAGATGCCGAGGCGCTCGAGCGCGTCGAGGACGGCCTTGGCGTTCTCGAAGTTGCCGGTGACCTGGTCGCCGGTGATCTCGCCGTGGTCGGCGACGGCCTCGAGGGTCTTGCCGGGCATGGTGTTGACCGTGTTGGCCGCGACGAGCTCGGTGACGTACATCGTGTCGGGGTAGGCCGGGTCCTTGACGCCGGTGGAGGCCCACAGCGGGCGCTGCTTGTGCGCGCCCTCGGCCTCGAGCACGTGCCAGCGCGGGGTCGAGAAGACCTCGTCGTAGGCGTGGTAGGCCAGGCGCGCGTTGGCGATGCCGGCCTTGCCCTTGAGGGCCTGCGCGTCGGCGCTGCCGTCGAGCGCGTCGAGGCGCTTGTCGATCTCGGTGTCCACGCGGGAGACGAAGAACGAAGCGACCGAGTGGATCGTCGACAGGTCCTTGCCGGCCTCGCGGGCCTGCTCCAGTCCGGTGAGGAAGGCGTTCATCACGCCGCGGTAGCGGTCGAGGGAGAAGATCAGGGTCACGTTGACGCTGATGCCCTCGGCGATCACCTGGGAGATCGCGGGCAGGCCCTCGACCGTCGCCGGGATCTTGATGAGCAGGTTGGGGCGGTCGACCGCGGCCCAGAGGGCCTTGGCCTGCTCCACCGTCGGTGCCGTCTCGTGCGCCAGGCGCGGGTCGACCTCGATGGAGACCCGCCCGTCCTGGCCGCCGGTGGCGTCGTAGACCGGGCGCATGATGTCGCAGGCCCGGCGGACGTCCTCGGTGGTGAGGGCGAAGACGGCCTCGTCGACGTTCTTGCCGTCCTCGGCCAGGGTCTTGACCTGGTCGTTGTAGGCGTCGCCCTGGGACAGTGCGGCGGCGAAGATCGTCGGGTTGGTCGTGACGCCGACGACGTGCTTGGTGTCGATGAGGTCCTGCAGGCCACCGCTGGTGATCAGCGGTCGGTTGAGGTCGTCGAGCCAGATCGAGACACCCTGTGCGGACAGGGCCTTGAGTGCGTCAGTCATCAGTTGCCTCCTGCGGCCTGGATGGAGTCGCGAGCGGCGGCGACGACGGCCTCGGCCGTGATGCCGAACTCGCGGTAGAGCGTCTGGTAGTCAGCCGACGCACCGAAGTGGTCGAGGCTGATGATGCGTCCGGCGTCACCGACGTAGTCGCGCCAGCCGAGGGCGACCCCGGCCTCGACGCTGACCCGGGCCCGCACCGACGGGGGAAGCACCTCGTCGCGGTAGGCCTGGTCCTGCTCCTCGAACCACTCGCGGGAGGGCATCGACACCACGCGGGTCGAGATGCCCTCGGACTCGAGGGTCTCGCGCGCCTGGACGGCGAGCTGGACCTCGGAGCCCGTGGCGATGAGGATCACCCCCGGGGAGTCCTTGGAGCCGTCGGCGAGCACGTACGCACCCTTGGCAACACCGTCGGCCGAGGCGAATGTTCCCCGGTCGAGGACCGGCAGCGCCTGACGGGTCAGGGCCAGGCCGGCGGGCCGGTCGGTGTTGCGCAGGATGGTGCGCCACGCGACCGCGGTCTCGTTGGCGTCGGCCGGGCGCACGACGTCCAGGCCCGGGATGGCACGCAGCGCGGCCAGGTGCTCCACCGGCTGGTGGGTGGGGCCGTCCTCGCCGAGGCCGATCGAGTCGTGGGTCCATACGAACGTCACGGGCAGCTGCTGGATGGCGGCCAGGCGGACCGCCGGGCGCATGTAGTCGGAGAACACGAGGAAGGTGCCGCCGTAGGGGCGGGTCAGGCCCTCCAGGGCGATGCCGTTGAGGATCGCGCCCATGCCGAACTCGCGGATGCCGAAGTGCAGGGTGCGCCCGTAGGGGCCGCCGCTCCACTCGTGCGTCTGCTTGCCGGCGGGGATGAAGCTCTCGGCGCCGGCCATCGTCGTGTTGTTGGACTCGGCCAGGTCGGCCGAGCCGCCCCACAGCTCGGGCATGACGTCGGCCAGCGCGCCCAGCACCTTGCCGGACGCGGCGCGTGTGGCGACGCCCTTGGCGTCGGCCTCGAAGACGGGCAGCGCCTCGTCCAGGCCCTCGGGCAGCTCGCGCTCGACCAGGCGGTCGAGCAGGGCGGCGCGCTCGGGCTGCGCAGCCCGCCACGCGGCATACTGCTCGTCCCACTCGGCGTGCGCCTGCTTGCCGCGCTCCTGCACCTCGCGGGCGCGCGCCAGGACGTCCTCGTCGACCGCGAAGGTGGCCTCCGGGTCGAAGCCGAGCAGCGTCTTGGTGGCCTTGATCTCCTCGTCGCCGAGGGCCGAGCCGTGGCTCTTGCCGGTGTTCTGCTTCGTCGGGGCCGGCCAGGCGATGATCGTCTTGAGGACGACGATGGTCGGCTTGTCGGCGATGGCCTTGCCGCGCTCGATCGCGGCCAGCAGCGCGTCGACGTCCTCGACGTAGGTCGCGCCGTCACCGCCCTTGCGCCAGTCCACCTGCTCGACGTGCCAGCCGTAGGCCGCGTAGCGCGCCGCGACGTCCTCGGAGAACGAGATGTTGGTGTCGTCCTCGATGGAGATGTGGTTCTGGTCGTAGATCAGGGTGAGGTTGCCCAGCTCCTGGTGACCGGCGAGGGCGCTGGCCTCGTGGGAGACACCCTCCATGATGTCGCCGTCGGAGGCCATCACGAAGACGTGGTGGTCGAACGGGCTCTCGCCGGGCGCGGCGTCGGGGTCGAGCAGGCCGCGCTGGCGGCGCTGGGCGATGGCCATGCCCACGGCGGAGGCCAGGCCGGACCCGAGCGGGCCGGTGGTGATCTCGACGCCGTCGGTGTGGTGCACCTCGGGGTGTCCCGGGGTCAGCGAGCCCCAGGTGCGCAGCGACTTCAGGTCGTCCAGGCCCAGCCCGTAGCCGGACAGGTACAGCTGGATGTACTGCGTCAGGCTGGAGTGCCCGCAGGAGAGGACGAAGCGGTCGCGTCCGAGCCACTTCGGGTCGGTCGGGTCGTGCCGCATGACGTTCTGGTAGAGCAGGTAGGCCGCCGGCGCCAGACTCATGGCGGTGCCGGGGTGGCCGTTGCCGACCTTCTGGACGGCGTCGGCGGCGAGCAGCCGGACGGTGTCCACGGCGCGCACGTCGAGGTCGGTCCACCCGGTCTGCGTCACGACCGGCGCGGGCAGCGAGGTGTCACGCGTGCGGGGTGCGGCGGTGGTCGCAGGGCTGTGGTCGGTCACGGATTTCACGACTCCTTTACACGGCGCCGGGAGCAGGACCTACAGGTGGCCGGTCGGGCCACCGCCCCGGCAACGGCGCCATCTTGGGCACGACGGTGCCGAGCCTATCCCCGCTGGTGACGGGCGTCGCAGCCAGTCCGCCGTCCGGACCCGATCCGGGCCGGGATAGACTGGCCGAGCCCATGGGGCGCCCCGGACGAGGCCGACCACGCGCCGGCCCGGACCGTAGAGCGCCCAGATCCGCGAGCACCCGAAGGACACTGTGACCGCTCTCCAGCCGCGCACCGACGCTGCGGCGGCACCCTCTCCGGGGCTGGCTGTCACGATCCGCAACTACGTCGCGCTGACCAAGCCTCGCATCATCGAGCTGCTCCTGGTCACGACGGTGCCCACCATGTTCCTCGCCCAGCGGGGCCTGCCCTCGCTGTGGCTGGTCGTGGCCACCCTCGTCGGCGGGGCGCTCTCGGCCGGATCGGCCAACACGCTCAACTGCTACATCGACCGCGACATCGACAAGCTGATGCACCGCACCGAGGGCCGGCCCCTCGCGACGGGGGCGATCACCCCCGCGGCGGCCCTGCGCTTCGGCATCGCGCTGTCGGTGCTCTCGACGCTGTGGCTGGGGCTGCTGGTCAACTGGCTCTCGGCCGCCCTGGCCTTCGCCGCCATGGCGTTCTACGTCGGCGTCTACACGATGCTGCTCAAGCGCCGCACCGCACAGAACATCGTCTGGGGCGGCGCCGCCGGGTGCATGCCGGTGCTCATCGGCTGGTCGGCGGTGACCGACACGGTGCAGTGGCCCGCGGTCATCCTCTTCCTCGTCATCTTCTTCTGGACGCCGCCGCACTACTGGCCGCTGTCGATGCGGTTCAAGGACGACTACGCCAACGCCGGCGTGCCGATGCTGCCCGTCGTCGCGCGCGACACCGCGGTGGCCAAGCAGGTCGTCGCCTACAGCTGGGCGATGGTGGCGGTCTCCCTGGCCCTGGTGCCGGTGGCCGACATGGGCTGGATCTACCTCGTCGGCGCGGTCGCCTCGGGCGTGCTGTTCATCGCCGAGGCGCACCGGCTCCTGGCCCGCGCCAAGGAGGGCGCGGCGGCCTCGGTGCTCAAGCCGATGCGGCTGTTCCACTTCTCGATCAGCTACCTGACGATCCTCTTCCTGGCCGTGGCGGTCGACCCGCTGCTCCACCTGGCGCTCTGATGGACCGGGCCGGCTTCGCCTCGTGGGTGGCCGGCTACGAACGCGCCTGGCGCGCGCCCGGCACGGACCTGCTCGCCACCCTCTTCGCCGACGACGCGGCCTACCTCATGAGCCCGTATGCCGCCCCGGTCGTCGGGCTCGAGGCGATCGGGCAGCTGTGGGAGGAGGAGCGCGACGGGCCCGACGAGGTGTTCACGATGAACGCCGAGGTCGTCGCGGTCGAGGGCGACACCGGCGTCGCGCGGGTGCACGTCGTCTACGGCTCGCCGTGGCGGGAGTGGCGCGACCTGTGGATCGTGCGCTTCGACGCCGACGGCCGCGCGGTGCACTTCGAGGAGTGGCCGATCGGGCCGCCCGGCTCGCACCGCCCCTCCGGTCTCTGAGCCCACGTCCGTGCTCACCCCGCGCGGCTTTGCTCAGCCCAGGCCGCTTTCGAGGGCCGGGACGGCGCTCGAAAGCGGCCTGAGGTGAGCAAACAGGCCTGAAGTGAGCAAACAGGCCTGAGGTGAGCAGGGCCGGGCGGCGGGGGGCGTGTCGGCCGCGCGGCCCGGTCGGCTCAGCGGGTGCGCAGGGTGAGCAGCCCGCGGGTGAGGGTGACCACGAGGAGGCTGGCGCCGAGCATGTGCAGCGCGACGACGGCCTCGGGCAGGCCGGTGAAGTACTGCACGTAGCCGATCACGCCCTGGGCCAGCGTCACCAGCAGCACCCAGAGCCAGGCCCGGCGGGCGCGCTCGGGGCCGTCCACCATCCGCACCGCGACGAGCATCGCGATGACCAGGCCGGTGAACAGCATCACGGCGTCGGCGTGCAGCCAGGAGACCGAGCGCGGGTCGAAGCCGAAGCGGGTGGGGTGGACGGCGTCGCCGGAGTGCGGACCCGACCCGGTGACGACGGTGCCGAGGGCGAGGACGACCGCGCCCAGGGCGACGGTCACCCGGGCCAGCAGACCGACCTCCTGGCGCACCACGGGAGTGGGCGGGGCGTCGCCCTCGGAGACGCGGTGCAGCAGCAGGGTGCTGATCGCGACGATGACCATCGAGAGCAGGAAGTGGGCGGCCACGGTGGCGGGGTTGAGGCCGGTCAGGACGGTGATGCCGCCGAGGACGGCCTGGGCGACGACGCCCAGCAGCGGCAGGAACGACAGGGGCAGCAGCGCGCGACGCTCGCGGGCGAGCTTCCAGACCGCGATGATGACGAGGATCGCGGCGATGCCGACGACCGAGGTCAGCGTGCGGTTGCCGAACTCGATGACCTTGTGGATGCCCTGCGCCTGGTGGGGGACCGGGGTGAACGAGCCGGGCACGCACTCGGGCCAGGTGGGGCAGCCCAGGCCGGAGCCGGTGAGGCGGACGAGCCCACCGGTGACGACGATCCCCACCTCGAGCACGAGGTTGGCCAGCATCACCCGACGCAGCCAGGGGTTGGGCGGTGCGCTGACCGGGTTCGGTGCCTGATCGGTGGGGGAGTGGATCGTCACCTCAGAAGGGTAGATGGCCACCTCAGGTGCACTGACGGCGCCTCCGCGCCCGGGGGTGCTCAGGCGCGCAGCACGACCGCGAGGCCCTGGCCGACGCCGATGCAGATCGCCGCCAGGCCCCAGCCGCCACCGCGCCGGTGCAGCTCGTGGGCGAGCGAGCCGATGATGCGCGCCCCGCTGCAGCCGAGCGGGTGTCCGATCGCGATGGCCCCGCCGTTGACGTTGACGATCGAGGGGTCCAGGTCCGGCCAGGAGCGCAGGCAGGCCAGCGACTGCGCCGCGAAGGCCTCGTTGAGCTCGACCGCGGCGAGGTCACCCCAGCCGATCCCGGCCCGGGCCAGGGCCCGCTCGGCGGCCTCGACCGGGCCGATGCCGAAGACGTGCGGGTCCACCCCGCTGGCCGCCCGCGAGACCACCCGCGCCAGCGGGTCCGGCGAGCCCAGGCGCTCGAGCCCGGCGTCGTCGGCGAGGAACAGGGCGGCGGCGCCGTCGTTGAGCGGCGAGGCGTTGCCGGCGGTCACGGTGCCGTCGGGGCGGAACACCGGCTTCAGGCGGGCCAGGCCCTCCCGCGAGGCGTCCGCGCGGATGCCCTCGTCGCGGGTGAGGTCGGTTCCCTCCACCGGGACCACCTCGGCGTCATACACGCCCTTGTCCCAGGCGGTGGCGGCGTTGTGGTGCGAGGCGACCGCGAACTCGTCCTGCTCCTCGCGGCTGATGCCGAACCGGTCGGCGAGGATCTCGGCGCCCTCACCGAGCGCCACGGTCCACTGCTCCGGCATCGCGGGGTTGACCATGCGCCAGCCCAGGGTGGTGGAGTGCAGCTGCTCGTGGCCGCGGGGGTAGCCCCGCTCGGGCTTCTGCAGCACCCACGGGGCGCGGCTCATCGACTCGACCCCGCCGGCGAGGACCAGCTCGGCGTCGCCGGCGGCGATGGCCCGCGAGCCCTGGATGACGGCCTCCATGCCCGAGCCGCACAGCCGGTTCACGGTCGCGCCCGGCACGGAGGTCGGCAGCCCCGCTAGCAGGGCGGCCATGCGTGCGACGTCGCGGTTGTCCTCGCCCGCGCCGTTCGCGTCGCCGAGCAGGACGTCGTCGACCCCTGCGGGGTCGAAGCCGGCCGCGGTATGCCGTGCCACCAGCGCGCGCACGACGGTCGCCGCGAGGTCGTCCGGGCGCACCCCGGCGAGGGCCCCGGCATACCGACCGATCGGGGTGCGGACCGCGTCGGCCACCCACACGTCGTTCATCGTCGGACCCTCCTGTGGGGGTTACGGGCTTCGAGCTGCCTGTTCGGGTTACGGGTGAGGAACGCCACGAACCCTCTCACAGCGCCTCCTCATGCCCATGGCGCAGGCGGCCGGGACGCGGGTGCGCTGCAAGGGTGAGGGGTGCTCGGCGTCGTGCACGACCCGTCGCGGGCGGGAGTCGGGGACGGTGGGGCTGCGTCACCGGACACCGCTGCGAAGGGCACCTGTCATGCGAGCACCTCACCGGACCCCGGCCCGCCGTCGCGTCCTCGCGGCCCTGGCGGCGCTGATCCTGCCGCTGGCGGCCGCCCTGGTGGTGCTGGCGGCAGGCCCGGCCGAGGCGATGGCCAAGATCTCCTGCAAGCAGACCACCGGCACCGGGGCGATCGACCCGATCGTCCACCACGACCAGCCGGTCGGGGTGGCGCACGTGCACCAGTTCTTCGGCAACAACGAGTGGCTCTCGCTGGCCAACCCCAACTCGGCGAACTACGCCAACCTCGTGGGGAAGACGACCAACTGCGCCAACCTCAGCGACACGGCGGGCTACTGGTCGCCGGCCCTGCGCTTCACGGCCACGGGTGCGCTCATCCCGGTCCAGGCGTTCACGGCGTACTACCGCGCCTACGACGGCAGCAACTGGGGCCCGGGCGCGGCGTTCCCGGCGGACACGCGCCTCGTGGCCACGGTCCACGACTGGACGTGCGGGCAGTTCGAGCGGCAGGCGCCCGTGCCGTACATCCCGGACTGCCACCGGGCCAACGGCACTCCCGGGCACACGCTCACGGCACACATCGACTTCCCGTCCTGCTGGAACGGCGTGCGGCCCTACCACCCCTCGACCCAGGTGGGGGACACCCGGGACAACCGCAACTACGCCTACCCGGTCGGCAAGACCTGCCCGGCTGGCTTCCCCTACAAGGTGGTCCAGCTGCGGGAGACGATCCAGTACGCCTACCACGGCTACGGCAACGACGTGGGGCTCTCCAGCGACCCCTCGATGGGCATGACCGACGGGATGTCGATGCACGCCGACTTCTGGAACACCTGGAACCAGGCCGGCCTGCAGTCCATGGTCCTCAACTGCGTCTCCGGGACCGGGACCCGGACGAAGGCCCAGTGCGGCTGACGTCGAGTGGCGAGCCGCGGGTGAGGGGTCGCGGCGGCGGCCGGCAGGGCGGTCGTCGAGGCTGACCACCGCTGCCCTGGGTGACCGTGGGGAGTCTCACCGCTCCGGATGCCGCACGTCTCACATCGTGAGTCGGTCCGGTGTCACGATGCGGGATGGTGGATGCGCAACCTCGAGCGGCGTGGAAGGGCTCCCGAACGACCCCCGGCCGACCCGGGCGGACATGCGTGGTCCTGCCCGATCGGGTCCGTTCGGGGCCATCCGGGTGAAGCGGTGGCATCGGCTGTGACGGCTGTGGTTCCGGGTGGGCGACGGGTGGTCTGGGGCGCTGTCCGTCTGCGTGGGGTGACCGGCGGCGTCGGGTCGCCTCCCGGGACCTACGTCCCGAAACGGAAAAGCAGGGATGACCTGCGCAGGTCTGGACCTATGGTCACGATTTGGGCACTCTCGGGGACCGCGGTTCACCGCCGCTCTCCTGTCCCCCCTGTGAGGAGTCCCCTGACATGCCAACATCGCCCCGTCACGCCGCCGTGGCGCTACCCGCCCGGCGGCTGAAGATCGTCGCGATGATCCTCGCCAGCACGCTCGCGCTGGTGGTCACCTCCCTGGCGATGCACTCCGCTCCCGCCCAGGCGATGGCCAAGATCAAGTGCAAGCAGACCACTGGCACCGGCCGGTTCGACCCGATCGTCCACCACGACGAGCAGTCCCCGGTCGGCCACAACCACCAGTTCTTCGGCAACAACGCGTGGTTGTCGCTGCCCAACCCCAACGCGGCGAACCTGTCCGACCTCCAGGGCAAGGCCACGAACTGCGAGAACCCCAAGGACACGGCCGGCTACTGGGTGCCCGTCCTGCAGTACACCGCCACCAAGAAGGCGCTGACGCCGCAGGCGTTCACCGCCTACTACCGCAGCTGGGACTTCAAGGAGTTCGGTGACGGCCAGCCGCTGCCGCCCGACACCCGCCTCGTCGCCGAGAAGCACGACTGGACCTGCGGGCAGTACATGAAGGTCCCGCCGTCGGCCGGCATCCCGGACTGCACCGGCGCCACGGGCAAGCCCGGCTCGACGCTGACCGCCCACATCGACTTCCCGTCCTGCTGGAACGGCGTCAAGCCCAACCACCCGGCGAACCAGGTCGGCGACACCACCGACAACAAGAACTTCGCCTACCGCACCAGCAGCGGGTGCCCCTCGGGCTTCCCGATCAAGGTCGTCGCGCTGCGCGAGACCATCTCCTACCCCTACACGGGCAAGGGCAACGACCTCGAGCTGTCCTCCGACGCCGAGCACGGCACCAGTGACGGCCAGTCCCTGCACGCCGACTTCTTCAACGCGTGGGACACCGCCGGCATGGCGTCCATGGTCAAGAACTGCATCAGCGGCACCGGCACCCCCACCGCCGCCGAGTGCGGCTGACCCGATGAGCGCGCCGGGCCGCGCGGCCACGCGGCCCGGCGACCAGACAGGGGCCTGACTGGTCCGGCGCGTGCCCAGGGGGGCGCGCCGGACCGGACGGCCCGCGAAGTCCGAGGACCCCCGGGTCCCGCAGGAGGAGAGACCTGCGGGACCCGGGGGTCCATCGCGTCGACGGGGCCGTGCGGTGCGGGCTAGTCGCCCCAGCGGAAGGTGCGCGCGGCCAGGACGGTCGCTCCGGCCCCCCAGAGCACCAGCACCAGCACCGGTATGCCGGCCAGCTGCCCGTGCAGGAACGCGTCCCTCAGGCCGTCGGCCAGGGCGCTGGAGGGCAGGGCGGCGGCGACGTGGGAGAACCCGGCCGGCTGCTCGGTGCGGGGGATGATGACGCCGCCGAGGGCGAGCAGGACGACCCAGACGAGGTTGGCCACGGCGAGCACGCCCTCCGCGCGCACCGTGCCGGCCAGCAGCAGCGCCAGGGCCACGAAGGCCCACGTGCCGAGCAGCGACACCAGCAGGGCCGGCAGCAGCCCCACCCAGCTCGGGTGCCAGCCCAGGGCCAGGCCGAGGCCGCCGATGACCACGAACTGCAGCAGCTCGAGGACGAGCACCGCCAGCGCCTTGGCGACCAGCAGCCCGCCCCGGCCGAGCGGGGTGACGCCCAGCAGGCGCAGCACGCCGTAGCGCCGGTCGAACCCGGTCTGGATCGCCTGCCCGGTGAAGGCGGTGGAGATCACGGCCAGGGCGAGGACCCCCGGCACCGCCACGTCGATGCGCCGGCCGGCGCCGAGCGAGGGCGTGTGGGCCATCGCGAGGCCGACGAGGGCGAGGGCGGGCAGGATCACGGCGACGAGGAGCTGCTCCCCGTTGCGCAGCAGGGTGCCGGCCTCGAACCGGGCCTGGGCCAGCACGCGGGCGCGGGGCAGGGCGGGGGCGCTCATCGGGACCGCTCCCGGGTCAGCTCGAAGTAGACGTCCTCGAGGCTGCGCTCCCCGGTCACCGCGGCGACCGAGCCCTCGGCGACGGCGCGGCCGCGGTCGACGATGACGACGTGGTCGGCAAGGCGCTCGGCCTCCTCGAAGGAGTGGGTGGTGACGACGACGGCGCAGCCGCTGTCGCACGTCTCGCGGATGAGGTCCCAGACGTCCAGGCGGGCGTGGGGGTCCAGGCCGGCCGTGGGCTCGTCGAGGAAGACGACCTCGGGGCGGCCGACGAGCGCGGCGGCCAGGGCAACCCGCTGGCGCTGGCCGCCGGAGAGCCGGCGCACCGTGGTGCCGCTGAACGCGTCGATGCCGAGGCGCTGCACCAGCGCGTCGAGGTCGGCCGGGTCGGCGTAGAGGGCCGCGAGATGGCGCAGCAGGCGCACCGGCCGGCTGCCGTTGGGCAGGCCGCCGTCCTGCAGCATGACCCCCACGCGCGAGCGGTGGCCGGCGTCGGCCGCCCAGGGGTCAGCGCCCAGCACGCGGACCTCGCCGGCGTCCGGACGCTGCAGGCCCTCGGCGCACTCGATGGTCGTCGTCTTGCCGGCGCCGTTGGGCCCGAGGACCGCGGTCACCTGCCCGGCGGCGGCGCTCCAGGTCATGCCGTCGACGGCGCGGGTGGGTCCGAACTGCCGGACCAGGTCGCGGACGGTCACGGCTTCGGTCACGGTGGCGAGTGTAGGTCGCGGGCCCACGTGAGCGGAGTCACCCCCGTGACGGGGGCAGGTTAGGGGAGCCTGACTAGGAATCTGGGGCCGAATTACGTCACAATCATGTTGTGTTTATCGCCCGTGACGACCAGGCCTGTGGGACGACCCCGCCCCACGGCCTCGAGGCGCGCACGCGCGACCGGGTCCGCACGGCGATCTCCGAGCACGGCCCTGTCACCGCCGCCGCGCTCGCCGAGCAGCTCGGCCTCACCCCCGCCGCGGTCCGTCGACACCTCGACGCCCTCGCCGAGCAGGGGATGGTCGAGGAGCGGGAGCCGGCTACCTCCGGACGCACGCGGGGGCGCGGCCGTCCGGCCCGCGCATACGTGCTCTCCGAGGCCGGTCACCACGCGCTCGAGGCCGGCTACGACGACGTCGCCACCTCGGCCCTGCGCTTCCTCGCCGGTCGTGCGGGGGAGGAGGCGGTGGCCGACTTCGCGCGCGAGCGCATCGCCGCCGTCGAGCAGCGGTATGCCGCGCAGCTCGCCGCGGCCGGCGAGGACCGCACCGCCCGCGCCGAGGCCCTGGCGAGCGCCCTGACCGCCGACGGCTACGCTGCGTCGGCCCGGCCGGTCGGACAGGGCAGCCCCCTGGCCGGCGTCCAGCTCTGCCAGGGACACTGCCCGGTCCAGCACGTCGCGGCCGAGTTCCCCGCCTTCTGCGACGCCGAGACCGACGCGTTCTCGCGCCTGCTCGGCGTCCACGTGCAGCGCCTGGCCACCCTGGCCCACGGCGAGCACGTCTGCACCACGTTCATCCCGCTAGCCGCCACGTCCGGGCCTGCGGGCCGGACACCGCCCACCTCTGATGAAAGGGCCTCTCGATGAGCACCCACATTGAAGAGCTCAACCCGGGTCTGAAGGACCTCGGCCGCTACGAGTACGGCTGGGCCGACTCGGACACCGCGGGGGCGAGCGCGCGCCGCGGACTGAACGAGGAGGTCGTGCGCGACATCTCCGGGCGCAAGAACGAGCCCGAGTGGATGCTCAAGCTGCGCGAGAAGTCGCTGCGGCTCTTCGACAAGAAGCCCATGCCCAACTGGGGCTCGGACCTGACCGGCATCGACTTCCAGAACATCAAGTACTTCGTGAAGTCGACCGAGAAGCAGGCCACCTCCTGGGACGAGCTGCCCGAGGACATCAAGAACACCTACGACAAGCTCGGCATCCCCGAGGCGGAGAAGCAGCGCCTCATCGCCGGCGTCGCCGCGCAGTACGAGTCGGAGGTCGTCTACCACCAGATCCGCGAGGACCTGGAGGAGAAGGGCGTCATCTTCGTCGACACCGACACCGGCCTGCGCGAGCACGAGGACCTCTTCCGCGAGTACTTCGCGTCGGTGATCCCCGCCGGTGACAACAAGTTCGCCGCGCTCAACACCGCCGTGTGGTCTGGTGGCTCCTTCATCTACGTCCCGCCGGGCGTCCACGTGGACATCCCGCTGCAGGCCTACTTCCGGATCAACACCGAGAACATGGGCCAGTTCGAGCGGACGCTGATCATCGCCGACGAGGGCTCCTACGTGCACTACGTCGAGGGCTGCACCGCGCCGATCTACAAGTCGGACTCGCTGCACTCGGCCGTCGTCGAGATCGTCGTGAAGAAGAACGCCCGCGTGCGCTACACGACCATCCAGAACTGGTCGAACAACGTCTACAACCTCGTCACCAAGCGCGCGACCTGCGCCGAGGGCGCCACGATGGAGTGGGTCGACGGCAACATCGGCTCCAAGGTGACGATGAAGTACCCCGCCGTCTTCCTGCTCGGCGAGCACGCCAAGGGCGAGACCCTGTCCATCGCCTTCGCCGGCGAGGGTCAGCACCAGGACGCCGGCGCCAAGATGGTCCACGCCGCGCCGCACACCAGCTCCTCGATCGTGTCCAAGTCCGTGGCACGCGGGGGCGGCCGCACGTCGTACCGCGGCCTGGTCCAGGTCATGGAGGGCGCGCACCACAGCAAGTCCACCGTCCGCTGCGACGCGCTGCTCGTGGACACGATCAGCCGCTCCGACACCTACCCGTACGTCGACGTCCGCGAGGACGACGTGCAGATGGGCCACGAGGCGACCGTGTCCAAGATCGGCGACGACCAGCTGTTCTACCTGATGTCGCGCGGCCTCACCGAGGAGGAGGCCATGGCCATGATCGTGCGCGGGTTCATCGAGCCCATCGCGCGCGAGCTGCCCATGGAGTACGCCCTCGAGCTGAACCGCCTGATCGAGCTGCAGATGGAAGGAGCCGTCGGCTGATGACGGTCGTGACCCCCCAGCCCCACACCGACTCGGCCGCGGCGTTCGTGCCGGACCAGTCGCGCGCCGAGCGGCTCACGTCGTTCGACGTCAACGCCTTCGCGGTGCCCAACGGCCGTGAGGAGGAGTGGCGCTTCACCCCCGTCGACCGGCTGGCCGACCTGATGCTGGTCGAGCCGAGCGAGGACGGCGCGGTGCTGGTCGAGACGCAGGCGCCCGAGGGCGTCGAGCTGCTCGACCTGCCGCTGACCGACGAGCGCGTCGGCACGGCGTTCGTGCCCGCCGACCGCGCCGCCGCGTCCGCCTGGGCCGGTACCGCCTCGGCGATGTACGTCGGCATCCCCAAGGAGGCCGAGCTCGCCGAGCCCGTGGTCGTGCGTCTCAAGGGCGACGCCCGCAAGCGCGGCAACGGCCACACCGTCATCGACGCCGGCCGGCACAGCCGCGCCACCGTCGTGCTCAGCCACACCGGCTCCGCGCAGCACCTCGGCAACGTCGAGATCCGCGTGGGCGACGGCGCCGAGCTGACGTTCGTCACCGTGCAGGAGTGGGACGACGACGCGATCCACATCGCGCAGAACGACGCCCTCGTCGGGCGGGACGCCACGCTCAAGCACATCGCCGTGACCCTCGGCGGCGAGGTCGTGCGCGTGTCGACCAACGTGCGCTACGCCGGCCCGGGCGGCTCCGCCGAGTGCCTCGGCGTCTACTTCGCCGACGCCCACCAGCACCAGGAGCACCGCCTCTTCGTCGACCACGAGGCGCCGCACTGCAAGAGCAACGTCGAGTACAAGGGCGCCCTCCAGGGCGAGAGCGCCCACACCGTCTGGATCGGTGACGTGCTCATCCGCGCGGCGGCCGAGGGCACCGACACCTACGAGCTCAACCGCAACCTCGTCCTCACCGACGGCGCGCGGGCGGACTCCGTGCCCAACCTCGAGATCGAGACCGGCGAGATCGTCGGCGCCGGCCACGCCTCGGCGACCGGCCGCTTCGACGACGAGCAGCTGTTCTACCTCCAGGCCCGGGGCATCCCCGAGGACCAGGCCCGCCGCCTCGTCGTGCGTGGCTTCTTCGCCGACATCGTGCAGCGCATCGGCGTCCCGGAGGTGCAGGAGCACCTGATGGCCGCGATCGACGCCGAGCTGTCGACGTCGATGGGGCAGGCCACGCTGGAGGTCCCCGCGTGAGCGAGGTGACCGACGAGATGACCGGTGAGTTCGTGCGGGTCTGCTCGGTGGACGACCTGCCCGAGGTGGGCGCGGTCGCCGCGGACATCGACGGCACGCTGGTGTCGATCGTGCGCGACAGCGCCGGCGACATCCATGCCATCGACGACACCTGCAGCCACGCCAACGTCTCGCTCTCGGAGGGCGAGGTCGAGGACTGCACCATCGAGTGCTGGCTGCACGGCTCGCGGTTCGACCTGCGCACCGGCAAGCCGACCGGGCTGCCGGCCATCACCCCCATTGCTGTCTACCCCGTGAAGATCGACGGCGGCGACGTGTTCGTCTCCGTGACGAAGGAGAACTGAGAACCCATGGCAACCCTGGAGATCAAGGACCTGCAGGTCACGGTCGACACCGAGAACGGCGTCAAGGAGATCCTGCGCGGCGTCACGCTGACCGTGAAGTCGGGCGAGACGCACGCGATCATGGGTCCCAACGGCTCGGGCAAGTCGACGCTGGCCTACAGCATCGCCGGCCACCCGAAGTACACGATCACCGGCGGCACGGTGACCCTCGACGGCGAGGACGTCCTCGCGATGAGCGTCGACGAGCGCGCCCGCGCCGGGATGTTCCTGGCGATGCAGTACCCCGTCGAGGTCCCCGGCGTCACCGTGTCCAACTTCCTGCGCACCGCCAAGACCGCCATCGACGGCCAGGCGCCGGCGCTGCGGCACTGGGTCAAGGACGTCAAGAACGCCATGTCCGACCTGCGCATGGACCCGGCGTTCGCCGAGCGCAACGTCAACGAGGGCTTCTCCGGCGGCGAGAAGAAGCGCCACGAGATCCTCCAGATGGAGCTGCTCAAGCCCAAGTTCGCGATCCTCGACGAGACCGACTCCGGCCTCGACGTCGACGCGCTGAAGATCGTCTCCGAGGGCGTCAACCGCGTCCGCTCGACCGGTGACGTGGGCGTCCTGCTGATCACGCACTACACGCGGATCCTGCGCTACATCAAGCCCGACTTCGTCCACGTCTTCGTCGACGGCAAGATCGTCGAGCAGGGCGGCCCCGAGCTGGCCGACCGCCTCGAGGACGAGGGCTACGACCGCTTCGTGGCGGCCAGGGCCTGAGGCTGCCCACGATGACCGACGTCGCCCCGGAGGGGTTCACCAGCGAGGAGCTCGCCGCGATCCGCGCCGACTTCCCGATCCTGTCGCGCCACGTGCGTGACGACCGGCCGCTGGTCTACCTCGACTCCGGGGCGACGTCGCACAAGCCGTCGGCCGTCCTGGACGCCGAGCGCTCGTTCTACGAGCAGCACAACTCCGCGGTGCACCGTGGCGCGCACCAGCTCGCCGAGGAGGCCACCGACGCCTTCGAGTCCGCGCGCGAGACCGTCGCCGCGTTCATCGGCGCGCCTTCGCGCGAGGTGGTGTTCACCAAGAACGCCACCGAGGCGATCAACCTGGTCGCCTACGCGTTCAGCAACGCCGCCGCGCCCGGTGCCATGGACGGCGCCGACCCGGCGGTGGCGGCCCGCTTCGCCCTCGGCCCCGGCGACGAGATCGTCGTCACCGAGATGGAGCACCACGCCAACCTCGTGCCGTGGCAGGAGCTGGCTCGCCGCACCGGCGCCACGCTGCGCTGGCTCGGCGTCACCGACGAGGGCCGGCTCGACCTGGCCGACCTCGACACGGTGGTCACCGAGCGCACCAAGGTGCTGGCGTTCACGCACGTCTCCAACGTCCTCGGCACGGTCAACCCGGTGGCCACGCTGGTCGAGCGGGCCCGGGCGGTCGGGGCGCTCACCGTGCTCGACGCCTGCCAGTCGGTGCCCCACCTGGCCGTGGACGTGGCCGACCTCGGCGTCGACTTCGTCGCGTTCAGCGGCCACAAGATGCTCGGCCCGATGGGCATCGGCGTGCTCTGGGGGCGCTACGACCTGCTCGCGGCGATGCCCCCGTTCCTCACCGGCGGCTCGATGATCGAGCTGGTCCGGATGGAGGGCTCGACCTACGCGGCCCCGCCGCAGCGGTTCGAGGCCGGGGTCCCGATGGCCGCCCAGGCCGTCGGGCTCGCCGCCGCCTGTGACTACCTGACCAAGCTCGGGATGCAGCGTGTCGCCGCCCACGAGCACGCCCTCACCGAGGCGCTGCTGGCCGGTCTGGCGCAGCGCCCGTGGGTGCGGGTCCTCGGCCCGGCCGACGGCACCGACCGCTCCGGGGCGGTCGCCTTCGAGGTCGACGGCGTCCACGCCCACGACGTCGGGCAGGTGCTCGACGACGCCGGGGTGGCCGTGCGGGTCGGGCACCACTGCGCGTGGCCGCTGCACCGCCGGTTCCGCGTGACCGCATCCGCCCGGGCGAGCTTCGCGGCATACAACACCCCGGAGGAGGTCGACGCGCTGCTCGCAGCGCTCGACCGCGTGCCGGCCGTCTTCGGGCTGGAGGCCTGATGGACCTCTACCAGGAGATCATCCTCGAGCACTCCAAGCGCCCGCACCACGCGGGCCTGCGCGAGCCGTTCGGGGCCCAGGTCCACCACATCAACCCCACCTGCGGCGACGAGGTGACCCTGCGGGTCCACGTCGAGGGCGCGGGCGAGGACGCCGTCGTGCGCGACGTGTCCTACGACGCGCTCGGCTGCTCCATCTCCACCGCCTCCACCTCGGTGCTCACCGACGAGGTCATCGGCCGCCCGGTCGGGGAGGCCCTGGCGACGTTCGCGTCCATGCGGGCGATGCTGACCAGCAAGGGCAGCGACCCCGGTGACGAGGAGCGGATCGGCGACGGCGTGGCCTTCGCCGGCGTAGCGAAATACCCTGCCCGTGTGAAGTGTGCGCTGCTGGGATGGACCGCGTTCACCGATGCGTTGGCACAGGCAGGCATCGACATCTCGGCTGCGGCGTCCACGGCGCCGGAGCACACCACGAGCTCAGCAAGGGAGCCGTCATGACCGACACGACCACCAGCACACCGGCCAACGTCGCCGACGTCGAGGAGGCGCTGCGCGACGTCGTGGACCCCGAGCTCGGCATCAACGTCGTCGACCTCGGCCTCATCTACGGCATCACCGTCGACGGCCAGAGCCACGCCGTGATCGACATGACGCTCACCAGCGCGGCGTGCCCGCTGACCGACGTCATCGAGGACCAGACCGCGCAGGCCCTCGAGGGCCTGGTCGCCTCGCACCGGATCAACTGGGTCTGGATGCCGCCGTGGGGCCCGGACAAGATCACCGACGACGGCCGCGAGCAGCTGCGGGCACTCGGCTTCAACGTGTGAGCAGCCAGTCGTCGCCCGATGCGCGCCGGATCGAGGTCGATCCGGCGCGCATCGCGCGTTGGGTGGCCGGTTTCGGGCAGCGCCACGGCGACCCGACCTGGACCGTGGGCGCGGGGTCGCTGACCCTGGACGCCCCCGACGGCGCGCAGGCGGTGCTGGAGCCGTGGCCGGCCCCCGGCCCCGGCCGCGTCGGTGACCCGGACGCGCTCACCGCGTGGGCCGAGCCGCCTCAGCCGCTCGCCCTCGTCCTGGTGCGCCGGGGCGGGTATGCCGTGGGGCTGGCCGAGGGGGAGCGGCTGGTCGCGCACAAGGCGGGCACCCGCTACGTGCAGTCGCGCACGGCCGCCGGAGGGTGGTCCCAGCAGCGCTACGCCCGTCGCCGGGGCAACCAGGCCGACGCGCTGGCCGCAGCCGTGGCCGACCACGTCGTCCGGCTGGTGCTGCCCGGGGCACCCGCCGCCCTCGTCGTCGGCGGCGACCGCTCGCTGGTCCGCGACGTGCTGGCCGACCCCCGCCTGGCGACGCTGGGCGCGCTGCCCGGGCGTGAGCTGTGGGACCTGCCCGACCCGCGGCACGCGGTGCTGGAGCAGGCCCTGCGCCGGGGGCGGGCGGTGCGGGTCGCGTTGAACGCGCGCGCCTGAGCCGTCGCCGTGGTAGCCATGGGCATGGCCACCAACCGCACCGCCCGCGAGCAGATCCCCGCCGCCGTCGAGCGCTTCACCCGCACGGTGCGCGCGATCGCCGCGGACCGGTGGAACGACCCGACGCCGTGCTCGGAGTGGAGCGTGCGGGACGTCGTCAACCACATGACCGGCGAGCACCGGTGGGTGCCGCACCTGCTGCGGGGGGAGACCCTGGAGCAGGTCGGGGACCGCTACGACGGCGACAACCTCGGCGCCGACCCGCTCGCCGCGTGGGAGGCGGCCGCGCAGGCGTCGGTGCGGGCCTGGACCGCCCTGGCCTCCGACGACGTCCCCGTGCACCTGTCCTTCGGCCTGGTGCCGGCCGGGCTCTACGCCTCGCAGATGATGGTCGACCTGACCGTGCACTGCTGGGACCTCGCCCGCGGCGCCGGCCTGGACGAGCGGCTCGACGAGGAGGCCGTGGCGACGGTCCTGTCCTTCCTGGAACCGCAGCGCGGCGAGCTCGCCGCCAGCGGCTTCTTCGGCGCCCCGGTCGACACTGTCTCGGCCGACGCCCAGGACCGGCTGCTCGCGCTCTCCGGCCGCGACCCGTCCTGACGCCCCCGCAGCTGCATGGCTGCGTGGCGGGGTGGGGTCGCGGGGTGACCCTGGGTGCGACCCCGCACGTGGAACTCCGGTCACCCAGCGGGACGGCATACGCCGTTGGGACCACCTCGGGGACCGGTCCGGCCGTCCCTTCGGATGGTCCGACGTAGGACGACGGTGCCGACCATGAGTACTCCGACGTAGTCCCCACCCCGGGCTTCGCGGTGACCGGGGTCGCGCCAGGGAGTGTCCGCCCATGTCCACTCGTCGCAGACTGCTCGCGGTCCTGGCCGTACTGGCCGCCGCCCTGCCCCTCACGCTGGCCCTGCCCGCCGCCAGCACCCAGGCCGCCGGCGACCCGGTCATCGCCGCGGCCGGCGACATCGCCTGCCCGCCGCCGGGGACCCCGAAGTCCAGCACGTGTCACCAGCAGGCCACCGCCGACCTGCTCGGCGGCGCCGACGCGGTGCTGCCGCTGGGGGACAACCAGTACGAGTGCGGGACGCTGAGCAACTACCAGCAGGTGTACGACAAGAGCTGGGGGGCCTACCTGGCCAGGACCCACCCCGCGGTCGGCAACCACGAGTACGAGGGTTCCAGCTGCACGGTGCCCGGGGCCTCGGGCTACTTCACCTACTTCGGCGCGCTGGCCAGCCCCGACGACCCCTCGTGCACCTCGGCCTGCAAGGGCTGGTACAGCTACGACCTCGGCGCCTGGCACCTGGTCGCGCTCAACTCCGAGTGCAGCGAGCCCGGGGTGGGCGGGTGCACGGCCACCTCCCCGATGGTGACCTGGCTCAAGGCCGACCTGGCCGCCCACCCGGCGGCCTGCACGCTCGCGTACTGGCACGAGCCGTACTGGGGCAACGGCAAGGTCGCCAAGGCCTTCAAGCCGATGGTGCAGGCGCTCTACGACGCCCACGTCGACGTGCTGCTGGTCGGGCACGCCCACATCTACGAGCGCTACGCCCCGCAGGGCATGACCAACGCCAGCGAGCCGACCCGCGGGGTGCGGGAGTTCATCGTCGGGACCGGCGGGCGCAGCCACAGCGCGCTCAAGACGCCGCTGCCCAACGTCCAGGTCTCGAACAACACCACGTATGGCGTGCTGCAGCTGACGCTGCACAGCACCAGCTACGACTGGCAGTTCGTGCCCGAGGCCGGCAAGACGTTCACCGACAGCGGGTCGACCGACTGCCACTGAGCCGACTGCCGCTGAGCCGACTGCCACCGAGCCGACTGCCACCGAGCCGACTGCCACCGAGCTGACGGCCACCGGGTCGGACGTCCCCGGGGTCCGCGGAAGGCGGAGCCCCGGAACACGGTGTCGTGCAAGGATCCCGGGCATGGCCCTGCGTTCCGTGCTGTCCCACACCCACCACGTGCACCCGGGGGAGAAGGTCGCCATCGTGTCCCCGTCGTGGGCCGGTCCGGCGGTCGCGCCGCACGTGCACGAGCTCGGCCTGCGGCGGCTGCGCGAGCTCGGGGTCGAGCCGGTGGAGTACCCCACCACCCGCATGCTCGGCGCGACGCCGGCGCAGCGGGCGGCCGACCTCAACGCCGCGTTCGCCGACCCGCAGATCCGCGCCGTCATGGCCACCATCGGGGGCTCGGACCAGATCAAGGTCCTGGCCCACCTCGACCCGGACGTCATCCGGGCCGACCCCAAGCCGTTCTTCGGCTACAGCGACAACACGAACCTGCTGATCTACCTGTGGAACCTGGGGATCGTGGGCTACCACGGCGGCTCCACGCTGGTGCACCTCGGCCGGCCCGGGGCCATGCACCCGGTGACGCTGGAGTCCCTGCGCACCGCGCTGTTCGAGCGCCAGCCGGTCGAGCTGCTCCCGGCGCAGGAGTTCCAGGACGAGACCGGCCGGTGGGAGGAGCAGGACGAGACGACGCCGGCACCGGCCATGCGCCCGGCCCCCGGCTGGTCCTGGCACGGTGACGCGCGGCGGGTCGTCGGTCCCTCCTGGGGTGGCTGCCTGGAGATCCTGGACATGCACCTGCGCTCGGGCCGGCACCTGCTGGACCCTGCGGCATACCGGGGGTGCGTGCTGCTGCTGGAGACCTCCGAGGAGATGCCCTCGGCGGACTACGTCTACCGCGTGCTCATGGGCATGGGGGAGCGGGGGATGCTGCAGGAGTTCGTCGGCGTGCTCGTCGCCGCGCCCAAGGCCTGGTCGTTCGAGCAGCCGCTCGACCTCGCGGCGCGGGCGGCTTACACCGCCGCCCAGCGCGAGGCGGTCCTGCGGGCGCTGGAGGAGTACAACCCCGGCGTGCCGAGCGTGTTCGGCCTCGAGTTCGGTCACACCGACCCCCAGCTGGTGCTGCCGTACGGCGGGGAGACGGTGGTCGACGGCGTGGAGCGCCGGGTGCTCGTGACCTACTGACGTCGACCGGAGCGCTGCCGTCGCGGCAGCGCGGGGCGGCCAGGCGCGTCAGAGCGAGAGCTCTCCCGGAGGGGGCATGGCGATGTCGGGGTCGGTCGGCAGCTCGTCGGCCACGGAGAGCGCGGCCGGGGAGGGGTCGGGGACGTACCAGCGCGAGCCGATCAGCTGGGCTCCCTCGATCTGGCCGCGACGGGCCTGTCGGGCGAGGGCGCCGGGAGACATCCCCAGGACCTTGGCCCGGGCGGAGAGCGGGACCATCGTCACGTCGACCGCAGGCAATGCTGCGGCGGCAGGCGTCTGGGGGGAGCTGAACATGTGGCACCGGACCTTCAGGGAGAGACCTGGGGGCGGGGTTGCCGACAGGCCGGGGCTAACCCCCGAACAGTACCCACGAGCGCAAGCGGGTAATCACGCCGGCCGACGTTCGGCCCGCACCGGCGTGACAACGGCGCCGAGGAGCGGGAACGCCACGCACGCCGCGAAGGCCAGGCCGTAGCCGCGGCCGGCCGCCAGGGCCCCGACCAGCGGGCCGGTGAGGAAGGCGGCCACGTTCTGGGCGGTGTTCTGGGTGCCGAGGGCCCGGCCGGACCACGCCGTGCCCGCGAGCTCGGCGGTCGCGGTGAAGCCCAACCCGTTGTCGGTGACCGAGACCACCGAGGCGGCGGCCAGGGCGGCGAGCACCAAGGGCGAGCCGGCAGCGACGGCGACGGCGACCAGCGCCATGGCCAGCGCGGAGAGCAGGGCCACCTGGCGCATCGGCCGCAGGCGGCTGCCCACGCGGTCGGACCAGCGGCCGACGGCCAGGCGTCCCAGGGCGCCGCCGAGCGCGACGACCGCGAGCACCCGCCCTGCCTCGGCGGTGTCCCAGTTCCGTTGGGAGACAAGGAACTCGGCGGAGAACGTGGCGGTCGCGAACTGGGGTACGACGAGCAGGGAGCTGGCCAGGTGCACCCGTGCCAGGGCGGTCGACCCGCGGTAGGGCGAGCGCGGCCGGACGGGGTCGGCGCCCGCAGCCTGCGACGACCGGGGTGGGTCGGCGGCGAGGGCGAGGAGCAGACCGGCCACCACCACGCACAGGCCCGCCGGCACCGCGAGGGCCAGCGCGATCCCGCCGGCGCGGGCCAGGGGCGGCAGGGCCAGGGCGGCCACGGCGACCCCGAGCGGCTGGCCCATCTGCCGGATGCCCATCGCCAGGCCGCGCTGGTGGGCGCCGAACCAGCCCATGACGAGCCGGCCACTGGCGGCGTTGACCGAGGCGCCCGCGGCGCCCACGAGGACGAGGACGAGCCCGCGTGCCCAGGCCGCGTCCAGCGGGGCTGCGGCCAGGCCGAGCAGCCCGGTCAGGCCCAGGCCGGTCCACAGGGCCAGCCGCTCGCCATGCCGATCGGCGAAGGCGCCCCACAGGATCAGGGTGAGGACGAGGCCGAGGCTGGGGGCGGCGACCAGCGCCCCGGCCTGGGGCAGGCTCAGCTGCCCCTCGCGCAGCAGGGCGGGCAGCAGGAACGGCAGGCCGAACAGCAGGGTCGAGGCGACCGTCTGGGCCGCCGTGCCCAGGCCCAGCATGAGCCATCGCCGGCTGGAGGCAGCAGGACGGTCCACGCTCGCGACGCTAGCCCGGCGGTCCGCCACACGAGACTCGCGTCCCACGATGCGAGCCCGATTGAGTGTCGGGGTCGGGCGACTCCGGCGACCCGTCGAGCTCGCGGCACGACCCCCGCCGAGGTCGACGAACAGCACACGCCCTGGGTGTGGAGGTGTCACCGTCGTGGACCTGACGGGCGGGATGGTGCAATGGCGGGCGTGCCTTCCACCGCTGCATCGCCTCTCGTCGTCGGCTTCGACCTGGACCTGACCCTGGTCGACTCCCGGGAGCGGATCCTGCGCGCCTACATCCACGCGCTGCGCGACGTCGGCGTCGACGTGACCCGCGAGGACCTCGAGCCGCACATGGGCATCCCGTTGACGCACACCGTCGCCGCTGTTGCCCCCGCCGTGGACGCCGACGCGCTGGTCACCCGCTACCGGCGGTACTACGACGACCCCGCGTCCCCGCCCACCGAGCCGATGCCCGGGGCCGCGGCCGCGCTGCAGGCGGTTCGCCGGCTCGGCGGCCGCACCGTCGTCGTCTCGGCGAAGTACGTCCCCGCCGTGCACACCGCCCTGGCCGAGGCCGGGCTGACCGACCTCGTCGACGCGACCTACGGCGAGCTGTTCGCCGAGGACAAGTCCTCCGCGCTGCTCGAGCAGGGGGCTCGTGTCTACGTCGGGGACCACCCCGGCGACATGGCTGCCGCCGCCGGCGCCCGGGCCCTCGCGGTCGGGGTCGCCACCGGTTCCCACGACGCCCATGCCCTCAGTGCCGTCGGGGCCGACGTCACCCTGCCCGACCTGCACGCGTTCCCGGGGTGGCTCGGCGGCCACCTCGCGACCCGCCAGGACTGAACGCCGCCGGCCCACCCCGGGCGACCACACGCCGCGGTGACGGCGGCTGACAGCAGGGGTGGACAGGCGCAGGGGCCGGGGTGAAGACACCCCGGCCCCTCCGGTCACTGATCCCGAGGTGGCGACCCGGTCAGGGCCGCCACCCCGGAGGTGGGTCAGCCGTGGGCTGCCACCGAGGTGAGCCAGGCGTCGCCGGTCGGCGAGCCGATTCCGGTCACGTCGTCGTAGCCGGGCCGCACGTGGATCGTGAGGTTGTCGTCACGGTCGAACCAGCGGGCCGAGTAGACGTAGCCGTTCGACGCGTCCACGCCGTTGACGTAGTCCACCCGCACCGCGCCCGGGTAGCTGCCCAGGTCGGCCTTGGTGATGTCCAGCGAGGCCGACCGCGCGGCATACAGGGCGGGGTTGGCCAGGCCGAAGGCGTGGCCGGCCTTCTGCACCACGAGGGCGAACATGCCCGCGTAGAGCGGCGAGGACAGGCTCGTGCCGCCGATGCGGTACTCCGAGTACGCGTCGTGGCCGTCGGGGAACCGCTGGGTCTGCCCGACGAGCATGCCCGTCGTGGGGTCGCCGACCGCGGACACGTCGGGCACGACGCGCATCGCCGCGCCGCCGTAGCGCTGCGAGAGCGCCGAGGGCACGACACCAGCCTGGTATGCCGGCTGGCTGAACAGGCGGCTCGTCCCACCACCGCTGCCGTACAGGTACTTCGGCGTGGTCCAGGCGCCACCGGAGAGCGTGCTCTTGCCGGTCTCCCAGCCGAGCTCGAAGACCCGGCCGTTGGACTGCGAGACCCCGAGCGAGGTGCCACCGACCGCGGTCACCCACGGGCTGGAGGCGGGCCAGTCCGGCGTCGGGGTGGCACCGGCGACACCGTCGGTCTCGTCGCCGTTGTCACCGGAGGAGAAGAACATGCTGATGCCGGTGGCTGCGGCCTGGATGAGCGTGTCGTTCATCGGCTTGATGTAGCCGCGCGGGAGGGCCTCGGAGGAGAAGCCGTAGGAGTTCGTCACGATGTCGGCCAGGTGGCTGTCGACGACGTGGTTCAGCGCCGCGTCCATGTCCTGGTAGTTGTTCGGCGAGCCGACGTAGACGATGTCCGCGCCCGGGGCCATGGTGTGCACGGCCTCGATGTCGAGGGTCTCCTCACCGCTCCAGCCCTGCGGGTCCTGCCGGGGGTTCTGCGGCCGGGTGAACGTGCCGGGGGCCACGACCTGGGTGAAGTGACCCGAGATCGAGGGCAGGCCGTGCCGGGAGGAGTACTCCTGGACGTCCTGCACGATGGTCGGCGACGCGTAGGCGTCGATCACCGCCACCGTCACGCCGCTGCCGTCGTTGCCCGAGCCGATCGCCGAGGACATGCCGTAGGCGCCCTGGAGCTGCGCACCGGCATACCCGCACGGGGCGAAGGCGGACGGGGTGGAGGGCAGCGTCGTGCCGTCCGGGGTCGGGGTGTTCTGCACCGTCTTCTGGCCCCACCAGTCCGAGCAGGGCCGGCCGTTGACGAACACGTCCGGTGGCGGCGCCGACGGGGACGTCTGCGGGGCGGTCAGCGCGGAGGACTCGTCCAGGCCCACGACGGCCTGCACGGCCGGCAGGCTCGAGGGCAGGCTCAGCGCGGTCGCGTTGGCCCGCAGCGTCGCCCCGTCGAAGGAGTAGTTGTCGAATGTCGTCCCGAACGCCGAGGCGGCCTGGCCGACCGTGCCGACGGCCTCCACGTAGTGGCGGTTGGCCGGCACGTGCCCGACCTTGAAGCCCTGCCCCTTGAGCCAGGTGCTGACCGCGTTGACGTCGCTCTGGGTGGGGGAGTACCGGCTGCGGAACTCGGCGCTGCTGAGGAAGTGGCCGTAGTCGGGGCTGCCCGGGGTGGACACCGACTGGGCGAACGTCGCCGCGTCACCCCGCAGGCCGAGGTAGACCCGGAAGTCGACGGTGGTGGTGGTGCTGGAGGCGCCGACCCGGTGGGCGGAGGTGGCCCAGGGCGCGACGCTGTCGTTCAGGGTGGTCCGCCCCGACCCGCCGGGTGCGGCGAAGGCTGAGACGGAAGAGGCCGCGACCAGTGCGGTCGCGGCCACCAGGGCAAGGCAGGAACGGTTCATCCGCTGCACGTGAACTCCCCTTGGCTGGAGTCGGGTTCACCCGTGGGTGTCCGGCTCGGAACAGGACGTCAGTCAGTGGAGCGCGTGCAGGCGGTTCTGACAACCGTCGAGCGCAGTAAATTCTTCGTCAACCTGCCTGGTTGAGGCTGGTTGCGTGCAAGGTGTCGCATTGGCGTGGATCGCCCGACCGGTACCCCGTGAGGAACCACTGCTGGCGCTCGGCGCTGGAGCCGTGGGTCCACGACTCGGGGGTCACGCGGCCCTGGGCCTTCTGCTGGATCCGGTCGTCGCCGACGGCCGAGGCCGCGGAGAGGGCGGACCGGATGTCGTTCTGCGTCAACGGCTTCAGCAGGGTCCGGCCGTTGGCGTCGCGGGTGGTGCTGGCGTCGTGCGCCCACGCACCGGCGAAGCAGTCGGCCATCAGCTCGATGCGCACCGAGCCGCTCTCGGCGCCCTGCGGGTCCTGCTGTGCGGCGTCGAGGACGCCGAGCAGGTCCTGGACGTGGTGGCCGTACTCGTGGGCGACGACGTACTCCTGGGCCAGGGCGCCGCTGTCGGCCCCGAACCGCGAGGTGAGCTCGGCGAAGAAGCTGGCGTCGACGTAGGCCTTGCCGTCGCGCGGGCAGTAGAACGGCCCGACCTGGTTGGACGCGGTGCCACAGGCCGACGGCACGGCGCCGGAGTAGAGCCGGGTGGTCGCCGGGGTGTAGGTGGTGCCGAAGAACCTCGGCAGCGCGGTGGCCCAGTAGGCCTGGACGCTGTTGACGGTGCCGACGACCCGGCACTGGACGTCACGGTTGGCGTCTGCCCCGGTCCGGCAGCGCTGGGCGATCTCGCTCTGGCTGGTGCCCCCGGAGGTGCCGGCGTCCTGTCCGCCGACGCCGGTGCCGCCCTGACCGCCGCCGAGGACGTTGCCGCCGAAGACCAGCGCGAGGACCAGCAGGATCAGGCCGCCCGCGCCACCGCCGATCACCATGCCGCCGCCGGGGAAGCCTCCGCCGCCACCGCTCTCGACCTGGCTGGTGTCCAGGCCGGCGTCGTCGTTGAAGCTCATGGGGATCGCCTCCGGCCGGAAAGGGCGTCGAAGCCCGGGGTCGCGTCCACGTAGACTAACCAGCCGGCCCGGACCCTCCGCCGCCTGCCATGGGCGGGCACACGGCATACCGCGGCCGCCACCCCCCTCATCCGCACGACCTCCAGGAGCCTGCCGTGATCGCCGCCACCGGGATCGAGCTGCGCGCCGGCTCACGGCTCCTGCTCGCCGACGGGACCTTCCGCATCGCCGCGGGAGACCGGGTCGGGCTCGTGGGCCGCAACGGCGCCGGCAAGACGACGCTGACCAAGGTCCTCGCCGGGGCGGGAGCGCCGGCCGCCGGCTCGGTGACCACCTCCGGCGAGGTCGGCTACCTGCCCCAGGACCCGCGCACCGGCGACCTGCACGTCATCGCCCGCGACCGGATCCTCTCCGCGCGCGGCCTCGACCGGATCATCCGCGACCTGCGCGCGACCGAGGGCTCGATGGCCAGCGCCGACGACGAGACCCGCGACAAGGCGATGGCCCGCTACGCCCGGCTCGAGGAGGAGTTCACGACCCGTGGTGGCTACGCCGCGGAGTCCGAGGCCGCGGCGATCGCCTCGGCGCTCGGGCTCGACGAGCGGATCCTCGGCCAGCCGCTGCAGACGCTCTCCGGTGGCCAGCGCCGCCGCGTGGAGCTGTCGCGGATCCTGTTCTCCGGGGCGCAGACGCTGCTCCTGGACGAGCCGACCAACCACCTCGACGCCGACTCGATCATCTGGCTGCGCGACTACCTCAAGGCCTACAAGGGCGGGCTGATCATCATCAGCCACGACGTGGAGATGCTCGACACCGTGGTCAACAGGGTGTTCCACCTCGACGCCAACCGGGCCGAGCTCGACCTCTACAACGTGGGCTGGAAGGCCTACCTGCAGCAGCGCGAGACCGACGAGCGCCGGCGCAAGCGGGAGCGGCTCAACGCCGAGAAGAAGGCCAGCACGCTGCTCGCCCAGGCCGACAAGATGCGGGCCAAGGCCACCAAGGCGACCGCGGCGCAGAACATGGCCAAGCGGGCCGAGCGGCTGCTCGCCGGCATCGAGGGCGAGCGGGTCGCCGACAAGGTGGCCAAGCTGCGCTTCCCCGACCCCTCGCCCTGCGGCAAGACCCCGCTGCGGGCGTCCGGGCTGTCCCGGTCCTACGGCTCGCTGGAGATCTTCACCGACGTCGACCTGGCCATCGACCGCGGCTCGCGCGTCGTCGTCCTCGGCCTCAACGGCGCCGGCAAGACGACCCTGCTGCGGATCCTGTCCGGCATCGACACCCCCGACACCGGCGACGTCGAGCCCGGCCACGGGCTCAAGCTCGGCTACTACGCCCAGGAGCACGAGAACCTCGACGTCGACCGGACCGTCCTGGAGAACATGAAGTCCTCCGCGCCGGACCTCAACGAGACCGAGACCCGCAAGGTGCTGGGCTCGTTCCTGTTCAGCGGCGACGACGTCAACAAACCGGCCGGGGTGCTCTCCGGTGGCGAGAAGACCCGCCTCTCCCTGGCGATGCTCGTGGTCTCCTCGGCCAACGTGCTGCTGCTCGACGAGCCCACCAACAACCTCGATCCGGCCTCCCGCGAGGAGATCCTCGGCGCCCTCAAGACCTACAAGGGCGCGGTCGTCCTCGTCAGCCACGACGAGGGGGCCGTCGAGGCGCTGGAGCCCGAGCGCGTGCTGCTGCTGCCCGATGGTGTCGAAGACCACTGGAACGCCGACTACCGCGACCTGATCGCCCTCGCCTGAGTCCCCTAGGGTCGCGGGGGTGACCACCACCGCGACCTCCCGGCCCCACCCGCACCTCCGCGTCGAGCGCGAGGGCGCGCTGCTGACCCTCACCCTCGACAACCCCGAGCGCCGCAACGCCCAGACGCCCAGCCTCTGGGCCGCGCTCGCGGAGGTCGGGCAGACCCTCGACCCGGCGGTGCGCGTCGTCATCATCCGGGCGGAGGGCGCCTCGTTCTCCGCCGGGCTCGACCGCGCGATGCTCACCCCCCAGGGCGCCCCCGGCGAGGTCAACGTGCTCGCCCTCGCCGCGCAGGGTGAGGAGCCGCTCGCCGAGGCGATCGCCGGGTTCCAGCGCGGCTTCGCCATCTGGTCGGAGGTCCCCGCCCTGACCATCGCCGCGGTGCAGGGGCACGCGATCGGGGCCGGCTTCCAGCTCGCGCTCGCCTGCGACCTGCGGGTCGTCACCGAGGACGTGCAGCTCGCCATGCGCGAGACCAGCCTGGGCCTGGTGCCGGACCTCGCCGGCACCTCGCCCCTCGTGCGCCTGGTCGGCTACGCGAGGGCCCTCGAGATCTGTGCCACCGGCCGGTTCGTGCATGCCGAGGAGGCCGTCCGAGTCGGCCTCGCCCAGGTTGCCGTCCCCGGCTCCGAGCTCGACGCCGCGGCGCGCGACCTGGCCGAGGCGGTCCTCGCGGCGCCCGACGCGGCCGTCCGCGAGCTGAAGCCGCTCCTGGGAGCCGCCGTGGACGGCATACCGGCGGTGCAGCAGCGCACCGAGCGGGAGGCGCAGGCGCGCCTGCTCACGGCGATGGTGCGGGGGAGCGGGAAGCAGGGCTGACCCGCCAGCGTTGTCGGACCCGACGAGGATGATGGACGCACGTGGTCCCGCGGGTTGCGGGAGGGCGCCTGCAGAGCGGAGAGCACATGTCGATGTCGGGCTGGATGATGATGCGGTCGCTGACCCGCGACTCCTCGGTGGCCCAGCGCAAGCTGGCCCCGGGCACGGGCAAGCGGGTGCTCGGCTACGCCCGGCCCTACAAGCGGGCGATCGCCGTGTTCCTGGTCCTCGTCGTCATCGACGCCGCGCTCGTCGTGGCCACGCCGCTGCTGATGGGGCAGATCGTCGACAAGGGCGTCATCCCCAAGAACTCGGCGGTGGTCGTCGGCCTGGCGCTGGTGGTGGCGGCGCTGGCGGTGGTCGACGCCCTGCTGGGCCTGGTCGAGCGGTGGTACTCCTCCCGGATCGGTGAGGGTCTCATCTACGACCTGCGCACCGAGGTCTTCAGCCACGTGCTGCGCCAGCCGATCGCCTTCTTCACCCGGGCCCAGACCGGCGCGCTGGTCAGCCGGCTCAACAACGACGTCATCGGGGCCCAGCAGGCGTTCACCTCCACCCTGTCCGGTGTCGTGAGCAACGCCGTCTCGCTGGTCTTCATCGTCATCGCCATGGCCACCCGCTCCTGGCTGCTCACGCTGCTCTCGCTCGCGCTGCTGCCGTTCTTCCTCGTCCCGGCCCGGATGATGGGCAAGAAGCTGGCCGGCCTGGCCCACGAGCAGATGGGCCTCAACGCCGAGCTCGGCACCCGCATGACCGAGCGGTTCAACGTCGCCGGGGCGCTGCTGGTCAAGCTGTTCGGCCGGCCGCACACCGAGGACGAGCAGTTCGCCGAGCGGGCCGGGCAGGTGCGCGACATCGGCGTGCGGATCTCGCTCAACCGCGCCGTGTTCTTCGTCGGGCTGACCCTGGTCGCGTCCCTCGCGACGGCGATGGTCTACGGCGTCGGCGGCGTGATGGCCGTCAACGGCGGGCTCACCGTCGGCACCCTGCTGGCGCTGGCCGCGCTGCTGGGACGGCTCTACGGCCCGCTGACCGCGCTGTCCAACGTGCGCGTCGACGTGATGACCGCGCTGGTCTCCTTCGAGCGGGTCTTCGAGGTGCTCGACCTCGAGCCGCTGGTCAAGGAGAAGCCGGAGCCGGTCGCGCTGGAGCGCCGCCCGGTCGCGGTGGACTTCGACCACGTGGCGTTCGGCTACCCCTCGGCCGACCAGATCTCCCTGGCCTCGCTGGAGCAGGTGGCCTCCGGCGACCGCCGCGGCGGGGAGACGGTGCTCAAGGACGTGAGCTTCCACGCGGCCCCCGGTGAGCTCGTGGCGCTGGTCGGCCCCAGTGGCGCCGGCAAGACCACGATCACCTCGCTGGTCGCCCGGCTCTACGACCCGACCAGTGGCACCGTGCGGATCGACGGCGTCGACCTGCGCGACGCCAGCCTGGAGTCGGTGCACGACGTCGTCGGCGTGGTGACCCAGGAGGCGCACCTGTTCCACGACACCATCCGCGCCAACCTCGCCTACGCCCGGCCCTCGGCCACCGAGGCCGAGATGGTGGAGGCGCTGCGGGCCGCCCAGGTGTGGGAGCTGGTCTCCCAGCTGCCCGAGGGCCTCGAGACCGTCGTCGGCGACCGCGGCCACCGGCTCTCCGGCGGCGAGAAGCAGCGCCTGGCCATCGCGCGGCTGCTGCTGAAGAGCCCCGGGCTGGTCGTCCTCGACGAGGCCACCGCCCACCTCGACAGCGAGTCCGAGGTGGCCGTGCAGCGCGCCCTCGACACGGCCCTGCACGGGCGCACCGCCCTGGTCATCGCCCACCGCCTGTCCACGGTGCGAGGCGCCGACCAGATCCTCGTGGTCGAGGCCGGGCGCATCGTCGAGCGTGGCACCCACCTGGAGCTGCTGGCCAAGGGCGGGCTCTACAGCGACCTCTACACCACCCAGTTCGCCGAGCAGGGCAGCGTCGCCTGAGGCCGGCGCCTGCCCGGCCCGGCCGTCGGCTGATCCGGCCGTCGGGGCCTCTGCCCGTGAGCGGGTTCACCGTCGCGCGCCGACTAGGGTCTGCGGGCATGGCATGGTTCCGACGCAGCGCCCGTACCCCGTCCGAGCAGTCCCCGGCGAGCGGCCAGGGCCCGACCCCCGACCCTGCCGGAGGGCGGCGCCGCGGTCCCCTGGTCGCGGTCACTGCGCTCGACGGGCTGTGCGCCGGTCTGTCCGACCACCTGCCGCTGCGCGGTGAGCTGCTGCGCGTCATCCCGGGACCGGACCGGCCCGACTACGCCCTGATGCTGCTGGACGAGCCGGTGGCCGTCCCCCTGCCCGCGGGCCTGGACCCGGCGCGTGTCCCCGCGGAGGCCCGGGCGGGCGGCCCCGACGGGCCGCGGCTGGTCTGCCACGCCCTCGTCATCTGCTCACGCTTCGTGGGGGAGCAGCTCGCTCCGGACATGCGTGACCTGGCCATCAACATCGCCCTCGTGGTCGACGGCTCGGTGCTCGGCGACGAGGTCCTCGACTTCGCCAAGGCGGTGCCCGTCGACCTCGGCGTGCTCAACCTGGCCGGCTCGGCCGCTCCGGCCCGCTGAGGTCGACGTAGGGGACGTCCCCCGGGTGCTGACGGGTCGGCTCCGTCGACCTCGCCGCAGCCCCGAGCCGGTCAGATCGCCCGGGTGGACCCGCCGTCCACGGTGACCATCGAGCCGGTCATGTAGGAGGCGGCGGGGGAGGCGACGAAGGCCACCACCCGGCCGACCTCCTCGGGCCGGCCGTAGCGGCGCAGCGGGATGGCCTGCTCCCGCTCGCGCCGGGTGCCCTGCGGCCGGCCGGTCGCCTCGTCCAGCTCACGCACCCGGTCGGTGTCGATCCGCCCGGGCAGGACGGCGTTGACCCGGGCGCCGCGAGGGCCGACCTCGTCGGCCAGGGTCTTGGCGGCCATGGCCACGCCCGGGCGGAGCCCGTTGGACAGCGCCAGGCCCGGCAGCGGGCTGCGCACCGACGTGGACAGCACGAAGGTGATGCTGACCCCTTCCTGGGTGCTCGTGGCCAGGGTGGCCCGGGCCAGGCGCAGCGGCCCGAGGAAGACCGCCTCGAAGGTCGTGCGCCACACCTCGTCGCCGATGTCCTCGACCGCGCCGTGCGGGGGGCCGCCGACGCTGAGGACCGCGCCGTCGAGGCGCCCCCAGCGCGCCATCGCGGTGGCCACCAGCGCGTCGGCGGTCGCGGGCGCCGCGAGGTCGCCGGAGACGCCGATCGCGTGCTCACCCCCGCCGAGCGCCGTCGCCGCCTCGGTCACCCGGGCGGCGTCGCGGGCGCAGAGCACCACGCGAGCCCCCTCACCCACAAGCGCCTCGGCGCTGGCGTAGCCCAACCCGCGCGACCCGCCGCTGACGACGAACACGCGATCCCTCAGCCCCAGGTCCATGCGGTCATCGTGCCCGACGGGCGAGCACCCCGCCGGGGGACGCGCCTGGGCTCAGGCGTCCTCCTCGTCCCAGATGCGGACCTTCTTGGGCTTGGGCTGGCGGGGCTGCCCCGCCGCGACGGCCCGGCCCTCGAGCGCCTCGCGGCGGGCTCCCACGCCGACCAGGACGAAGCCGGTCACCCCGAACAGCCACCACTGGAACGCGTACGCCAGGTGCGGCCCCTCGTCGGTGTCCGGCGCAGCGAGCGGTGTCGCCCGGGCGACGTGCTCCCCCGAGGCGGAGTGCTCCGACTTCACGATGAGGTAGGCGCCGTAGAGCGGGGCGCCGGTCGCGCGGGACGCCTCGGGCAGGTTGATCGAGGCCAGCTGCCCGGGCGGCATGTCCCGGTGCAGGCTGATCTCACCGGGGCGCAGCCAGCCGGTGACGGTCACGGTGCCGGTCGGTGTCGCCGGGATGTCGGGCCGCTGCGCAGCCGTGTTGGCGTTGGGGATCCACCCGCGGTCGACGAGCAGCGACGCACCGCCGGGCATCTGCAGCGGCACCACCACCTCGTAGCCGTAGTCGCCGTCGTTCGGCCGGTTGCGGACCAGCTGGAGGCTGTCGGCCGCGTAGCTGCCCGTGACCGTGACGGGGGTCCACTCCTTGGCCAGCGGCAGCGGCGTGCCCGGGTCCGGCAGCGCGGTGCGCAGCGGCTCCGGTGTGGCGTTGTAGTGGCTGGTGATCCGCTGGGCGCGCTCGTGCTTGGTGACGTGTCGACCCCACTGCCAGCGCCCGAGGTAGAAACAGGCGATGGCGAACACGATGGCCGCAGCCAGCGCGCCCAGCCACCGCTTCGACATCAGCACCTTCAGCACCCCTTGACGTTACCCGGCATACCCTTGGAGCCATGACGAGCCTCCCGATGCCGCAGGTGCGCCCCACCGGGCTGCCCGACACCTTCGGCCGGGTGGCCACGGACCTGCGCGTGTCGGTGACCGACCGGTGCAACTTGCGCTGCACCTACTGCATGCCGGCCGAGGGGCTGCCGTGGCTGCCCAAGCCGGAGATGCTCACCGACGCCGAGCTGCTGCGTGTCATCGGCGTCTTCGTCGCGCTGGGCGTGCGTCAGGTGCGCCTCACCGGGGGTGAGCCGCTGCTGCGCCGCTCGCTGGTCGACGTGGTGGCCGGTATCGCGCAGCTCTCACCGAGGCCGCAGATCGCCATGACCACCAACGGCGTCGGGCTCGACCGGCTCGCCGGGCCGCTGGCCGCCGCCGGCCTGGACCGCGTCAACGTCAGCCTCGACACGATCGACCCCGGCGAGTTCATGACCCTGACCCGGCGCGACCGGTTCGGCGACGTGGAGAAGGGCCTCAAGGCCGCCGCGAACGCCGGCCTGACCCCGGTCAAGGTCAACGCGGTCGCCATGCGCGGCGTCAACGACCACTCGGTGGCCGACGTGCTCCAGTGGTGCCTCGACCGCGGCTACAGCCTGCGCTTCATCGAGCAGATGCCGCTGGACGCCCAGCACTCGTGGGAGCGCACCGAGATGGTGACCGCCGACGAGCTGCGCGAGCGGCTCGCGGAGCGGTTCACGCTGACGCTGCTGCCGGCCGCGGACCGGGGCAGCGCCCCGGCCGAGCTCTTCCTCGTCGACGGGGGACCGGAGACGGTCGGCGTCATCGCCAGCGTCACCGCGCCGTTCTGCGCCGCTTGCGACCGGGTCCGGCTCACCGCGGACGGGCAGGTGCGCAACTGCCTGTTCGCCCAGGGCGAGGTCGACCTGCGGGGCCCGCTGCGCGAGGGCGCGAGCGATGAGGAGGTCGCCGAGCTGATCCGCGGCGAGATGTGGCGCAAGGCCCGCGGCCACGGCATCGGCGCCCCCGACTTCCACCAGCCGGACCGGCCGATGTCGGCGATCGGCGGTTGAGCCGCCCCCCGGGCGCGTAGCCTCCCGGACATGTTCGGACGCCGCGGGAAGGCCCGCCCCGTGCAGGACCACGCCGCCGTGCAGGACCACGCCCCCGGGCCGGCCGATGTCTACACCGGCCTGCGGAGCCAGGTCCTGACTCTCGACCCCGCCGACGTCGGGCTGGCGACCTCTGCCGGGTCATGGGGCGTCGTGATGGAGACCGGATACCCCAACGGGACCGCGACCCTCGTCTGCCTGTGCGACGGGACGACGAGCCTGTACACCAGCTCGGGCTTCGGGATCATCGGTGGAGGTGCGCACGAGGAGGTCGTACGGGCCAACGCCCGCCTGCTGGCCGTGCTCGAGGAGCACCTCGACCAGATGGCCCCCAGCGCTGACCGGTCGCTGCCCGGCCCGGGACGAACCGTCATCCGGGCGCTCACCGCTGACGGCCAGCGGCTCCTCGAGGCCGCTGAGGACGACCTCGGCGAGGGGCGCAGCGTGCTGTCACCGGTGTTCCATGCTGCGCACGCGGTCATCACGCAGCTGAGACTGATCGAGGAACAGCGGCGCTAGGGGCGCCGGGTCAGGCGGTCTCGTCGGTCAGCTCGCCGACCGGCACGGTGTCGCGCAGGAACCCCCGCACCGAGAGGAACTCCCCGAGGGTGCTCCGGTGCTCCTCGCAGGCCAGCCAGGTCTTGCGCCGGTCCGGGGTGTGCAGCGACGGGTTGTTCCACAGCAGCCCGTAGGCCGCGTCCGCGCGGCAGCCCTTGGCGCTGCAGACCAGGCGCCCGGCATACCCGTCGCGGGGTCCGGGGGAGCCCGGGAAGCCGGGCAGGCTCACGACGGGTCCTCGGGACGCTCCCGGATCTGGCGCTGCTCGGGAGGGGTGACCGGGGCGACCGTGCCGACCGCCCGGGCGCGTGTGGCGTTGGCCATCACGACCGCGACGTAGGGCAGGACGACGGCCCCCGCGACGAGGACCCACCCCACCAGCGTCCAGTGCAGGACGACGATCGCGAGGACGGACAGCAGGAAGCAGACGGTGCGGATGCCCATCGAGACCAGGTAGCGCCGCATCCGCTCGCTCTGGTCGTCGCGCAGCGACTCCGGGGCGCTGGTGACGGAGTAGACCGGGTCCTGGGGGTGACCGCTTCGCCGTCTCACCCCCTCACGATACGTCGCCACCGATGCGGCGTACCCACCGGTAGTGGGCTAGGTTCCGAACGACCGGACCCGCCGACCTTGCTGGAGGAACCAGACCGATGTCCGACCCGCGCAACGTGCTCGTCACCGGAGGAAACCGGGGCATCGGACTGGCCATCGCCCGGGCGTTCGCCGATGCCGGCGACAACGTCGTCATCACCCACCGCTCCGGCGAGGCGCCCGAGGGGCTGCGCGCCGTCAAGTGCGAGGTCACGGACAGCGCCTCGGTCGACGCCGCGTTCACCGAGGCCGAGGGGCTGCTCGGCGGGCCGGTCGAGGTGCTCGTGGCCAACGCGGGCGTCACCCGGGACACCTTGCTCATGCGGATGAGCGACGAGGAGTTCGACCAGGTCATCGACACCAACCTGGCCGGCGCGTTCCGCTGCGCCCGTCGCGCGAGCAAGGGCATGATCCGCCTGCGCAAGGGCCGGATCGTGTTCATCTCCAGCGTCGTCGGTCTCTACGGCTCACCCGGTCAGACCAACTACGCGGCCAGCAAGGCCGGCCTGGTCGGCCTGGCCCGCTCGATCTCGCGCGAGCTCGGCGGGCGCGGCATCACCGCCAACGTGGTCGCCCCCGGCTTCATCGAGACCGACATGACCGCCGAGCTGCCCGAGGACCGCAAGAAGGCCTACCTCGCCACGATCCCGGCGGGGCGCTTCGCGACCCCGGCCGAGGTGGCGGCGGCGGTGCGCTTCGTCGCCTCGGAGGACGCGGCATACATCACCGGCGCGGTCCTCCCGGTCGACGGCGGCCTGGGCATGGGCCACTGACCCCCCACGCAACGAGAGAGAGCAACGACGCAATGGGCATCCTCGAGGGCAAGAAGCTGCTCGTCACCGGAGTCCTCATGGACTCCTCGATCGCCTTCCACGTGGCCAAGCTGGCCCAGGAGCAGGGCGCCGAGGTGGTGCTGACCTCCTTCGGCCGCACCATGAAGATCACCCAGACCATCGCCAGGCGGCTGCCGACGACCCCCGAGGTCATCGAGCTCGACGTCACCAACCAGGAGCACCTCGACACCCTCGCCGAGCGCGCCGGTGCGGTGCTCGGGGGGCGCCTCGACGGGGTGCTGCACTCCATCGGCTTCGCGCCGCAGGGGGCGTTCAACTTCCTCGAGGGCACGTGGGACGACGTCGCCACCGCGATGCACGCCTCGGCCTACTCGCTCAAGGCGCTCGCCGTCGCGACCCTGCCGCTGATGGCCGACGGTGGCAGCGTCGTCGGGCTCACCTTCGACGCCAAGTTCGCCTGGCCGGTCTATGACTGGATGGGCGTGGCCAAGGCCGCGTTCGAGGCGACCAGCCGCTACTGCGCCCGCGACCTCGGCCCCAAGGGCGTGCGGGTCAACCTGGTCTCCGCCGGCCCGATCCGCACCACCGCGGCCAAGTCGATCCCCGGCTTCGAGCAGTTCGAGCAGACCTGGTCCGAGCGGGCGCCGCTGGGCTGGGACATCAGCGACCCCGCCCCGGCCGCCAAGGCCTGCGTTGCGCTGCTGTCGGACTGGTTCCCCGCCACGACCGCCGAGATCGTCCACGTCGACGGTGGCGTCCACGCCATGGGGCAGTAGCCGCCCACCTCGCCGCCGGTCCGGCCCTCCGCGGTAAACCGCTTGCACGGCCGCAGCATGGTCCTCCATGCTGCGGCCGTGATCATTTCTCCCCTGCGCTGACCCGACGCGTCACTGCGGCCCGGCCCTCGTGCCCGGCCCGCTGACCCGTCCGTCCGCGCCCACGCCGATCCCGAGTCCGATCCTGCGTGAGGGAGCCCGCCCATGTTGCGCGCTGTTTCGCTGTCCAAGCACTACGACCTCGACCCGCTCTTCGAGGACCTCGACCTGACCCTGCGCCCCGGTGACCGGGTGGCCCTGGTGGGCCCCAACGGCACCGGCAAGTCCACCCTGATGCGCCTGCTGGCCGGGGTCGAGGAGCCCACCACCGGCGCCGTGGTCCGCTCACCCGGCCTCACCGTGGGCTGGCAGGCCCAGGAGGCCCCCGACCCCGGTATGCCGGTCGCGGACTTCATCCTCTCGGGTGCGCCGCAGTGGGCGGCGGCCCGCGCGCGGATGCACGCACTCGAGGCGTGCCTCGGCGGCGGCGACGGCGACGGCAACCCGGCCGTCCTGGCCGCGTACGCCACCGCGGTCGAGGTCTTCGAGTCCCTGGGCGGGTGGGCCACCGACGCCCGCCTGGACCAGGTCCGCTCCCGGCTCGGGGTGGCGACCGAGACGGGTATCGCCGGCGACCGGCCGATGGGGTCCCTCTCCGGCGGCGAGCAGTCCCGCGTCATGCTGGCGCGCCTGCTCGTCACCGACCCCGACGTGCTGCTCCTGGACGAGCCGACCAACCACCTCGACGCCGAGGGCCGGCGCTGGCTCGGCGAGCACCTGGCGACCTTCCGGGGCGCGGTGCTGGTCATCTCCCACGACCGGCGCTTCCTCGACCGGGCCGTCACCCGCGTGGTGGAGCTCGACGGCATCGCCCCGGGCCTGCAGGACTACCCGGGGTGCGGCTACACGGCATACCGGGTGGAGAAGCAGCGTCGCTGGGAGCGGCTGCTGCTGGACTTCGAGGCCCAGGAGAAGTACCGCCGCGCGCTGGCCGAGGACATCGAGCGGACCAAGGAGTACGCGCGGGGCGTGGAGGTGGCGAACCCGCGCAACCCCTCCGCGCGGCGGCTGGCCCGCAAGGTCGCCCGCAAGGCGCTCTCGCGGGAGCGCCGCCTGGCCCGCCAGATGCAGGCGGCGTCGTGGATCGCCGAGCCGCAGACCCGGCCGCCGCTGGCGATGCGCTTCGCGGTGGCGCAGGACGTGCCCGAGACGCTGGCCGACATGCGCGACCTCGATGTGATCGTGGGGGAGCGGCGGCTTGTGTCGGCGGCCAGCCTGCGGGTCGGTCGGGAGGACCGGATCCTGCTCACCGGTGCCAACGGGGCCGGCAAGACCAGCCTGCTGCGGGTGGTGGCGCCGCTGCTGGAGGGTGCCGCGGTGCTGCCGCAGACCCACGAGGACCTGCCGCTGGGCCTCACGGCGCTCGAGCTGTTCCGCAGCCGGGTGCCGATGTACCTCGAGGAGGCCGAGGAGGTGCTCGAGGCGTTCCTGTTCGACGCGCACGACCGGGAGCGGCGGGTCGGCGACCTGTCGGTGGGGCAGGTGCGCAGGCTGCTCATCGCGACGCTGGTCAACCGGCCCAGCCGGGTGCTCGTCCTGGACGAGCCGACCAACCACCTCGACTTCGACTCCCTGGACGTCGTGGAGGCCGCCCTGACCGAGTACCGCGGGGCGCTGCTGGTGGTCAGCCACGACGAGGAGTTCGCCGACCGGGTCGGGCTGCACCGCCGGTGGGAGGTCGTGCAGGGGCGGCTGGAGTCCGTGGCCTGACCGCCGGTGGCGCGCGGCGCGGGGTGGCCGGAGCCCGCGGCGTGACCGCCGGTGGCGCCACGCGCGCGGGCGGCTAGAGTCCGCGGCATGACTTCCGCCGCCGCGGTGACGGCCACCGAAGTGCGTGTCCTCGAGGGCCCCAACCTCTACTTCGCCCAGCCGGCCGTGAAGGTCATCCTGCAGGTGCCCGGCTACCTGTCGGCGGGCGAGCGCGAGCTGCGCGCCCTGGCCCTTCGCGTCGGCCTCAAGGGGGCCCGCCCGGGGGCCCCGGACTCCGAGCAGCGACAACGGTTCGTCATGCGGTTCACCGCCGCCGTGGTGCGCCGGATCGCCGCCGAGTCCGGCACTGCGCGCCTGAGCGTGCGGGCGCGCACCGGTGGCAGCCGGCAGGAGGTCGTCATGGCCTTCCCGTGGCGGCGGCGGGGGCGCGGGCTGGCCCTCGGCGAGGCGCTGGCCCCGGCCCTGGCGGCACTGCTCGACCCCGACGAGGCCGTCGGCGACGCCGCGGTGGCCGAGGTCATCGCCGCGGTCACCTCAGCCGACCCCGGCCCGCGACCGAACGTCATCACCCCCAAGGTCCCGGTCGCCTCGATCACCGGCACCAACGGCAAGACGACGACCACCCGGCTGCTGGCCCACATCGGCATGACCGCCGGGCTGCGCACCGCGTGGAGCTCCACCGACGGCGTCGTCGCGCAGGGCGAGATGGTCGAGCCCGGCGACTACTCCGGCCCGGCCGGCGCGCGGACCGTGCTGTCCACGCCGGGCGTCCAGCTCGGCATCCTCGAGACGGCCCGCGGCGGCATGCTGCTCAAGGGCATGGGTGTCTCGAGCAACGACGTCAGCGTCGTCACCAACGTCTCGGCCGACCATCTCGGCCTGCAGGGCATCGACACGATCGACCAGCTCGCCGAGGTCAAGGCGATCGTCACCAAGGCCACCAAGCCCGAGGGGTGGGTCGTGCTCAACGGCGACGACCCGCGGGTGTGGGCCATGCGCACCCGGATCAAGGCAAGGCCCTGGGCGTTCAGCCTCGACCCCGACTCCCCGGCCCTGCGTGAGTCGCTGGCCGCCGGCGGGCGCGGCGTGACCGTCCTGGACGGCGACATCGTCGTGCTGCACCCCAACGCCGACCCCGACCACCTCGCGGCCATTCTCGACGTCCCGGTGACCCTGTCCGGGCTGAGCGAGCACAACATCGCCAACGCCCTGGCCGCGACGGCTGCGGCGCTGGGCCTCGGCCTGCCGCGGGCCGCGGTCGTGGAGGGGCTGCGCACGTTCGCCCCCGACCCGGCGCACAACCCGGGCCGGATGAACGTCTACACCTACCCCCTCGCCACCGGCGGCTCGGCCACCGTGATCGTCGACCTGGCCCACAACGAGGCCGGCCTCGAGGCGCTGCTGCGGGTCTGCGACGGCCTGCGGGTTCCCGGTGCGCTGGTCCACCTCGGCCTGGGCACGGCGGGGGACCGCACCGACGACCTGCTGCAGTCCCTGGGCGAGCTGGCCGGCCGGCGGGCGGACACGATCGCCGCGGTCCACAAGGAGAGCTACCTGCGCGGCCGCACCATGGAGGACCTCGAGACCCAGCTGCGGGTCGGACTGGCACGGGTCGGCGTCGCCGAGATCGACTCCCACTCCACCGAGCTGGACGGCCTCAAGGCCCTGGTGGCCCGCGCCTCCGATGGCGACGTCGTCGCGGTCATGTGCCACTCCGACCGGGTGCTGCTCGATGCGTGGCTGACCGAGGAGGGGGCCACGGCCGACAACGCCTCGGCCATCCGCCGCAAGGTCATCGCCGCCCGCGGCGAGCACGAGGAGGAGCCGGCCATCGCCGCCCTCTGGGAGATGGACGACGACCAGGGCCGTATCGCGGCCGCGACGGCGCTGCTCTCGGCCCACCCCGGTGACGCCCGGCTGCTCTTCGAGCTCGGCGGGGCGTTCGACGCCGCGGGGCGCGAGGCGGACGCGGTCGGCTACTACGAGCAGGCCCTCGCCGCGGGGCTGCGTGAGCCCCACCGGCACCGTGCCGAGATCCAGCTGGCCTCCAGCCACCGGGTGCTGGGCGAGGTCGCCCGGGCCCGGGAGATCCTCGACCGGCTGGCCGAGCAGCGCCCGGGAAGCACTGCGGTCACAGCGTTCCGCGCGCTGGCGGCCTATGACGCCGGCGACGCCGGAGCGGCCGTGGCCGACCTCATCGACGCCCTGCTGGCTCACTCCGGCGACCCCGACGGCGAGGCCTACCGCGTCGCCCTGCACCGGTACGCCGCCGGGCTCCGCTGAGCCGCGGACACTGAGCGGGACCACCGGGCCGGGGGACGCCGGGCCGGGGACGCCGGGCCGGCGCCTCCCGCCTCGGCCCAAGGCCCGCCCGGATATTCCGGTGCCGGCCGGGGCGTGGCGGCCCTAGGGTCGGGGCCGTGCCCGACCGTGAGCCCCCGCAGGTCCTCGTCCGCGACGCCGTCCACGCCGATGGGGAGGCGGTTGCCGACCTCTTCCTGGCGGCACGGCATACGGCCATGCCGTGGCTGTGGACGCCGCGCACCGAGGAGGAGGTGCGGTGGTGGTTCGGCGGGCTGCCGGAGCGCACCGAGGGGCGGGTGCTGGTGGGAGAGCGCGACGGGGTCGTCCTCGGGTTCGCCGAGGTGCTGCCGGGCGAGCTGAACCACCTCTATGTCACGCCGGCGGCTCAGGGCTCCGGTGTGGGTTCGGCGCTGTTCGCCTGCGCGACCGAGCTGGAGCCTGGCGGCTTCGAGCTGTGGACGTTCCAGCGCAACGCCCCGGCGCGGGCGTTCTACGCCGCGCGAGGGTGCGAGGAGCTCTACGAGACGGACGGCTCCGGCAACGAGGAGCGCGAGCCCGACGTCCGCCTCCGCTGGACCCCCTGACCTCCTGACGCCCACCGGGTGGTCACACCCGACGAGGAGACGCGCAACCGGGCAGGTCCGTCCGGGACGGACCTGCCCGGTCAGCGCGTGATGGGGCTGGTCAGGCCTCGGCGTTGGCCGCGGCCTCGTCACCGGCGGCCTGGGCGGCCTCGTGCAGCTCGGCGGGGTCGAGGTCGGGGTCCCCGGCCACCTCGGTGCTGTGGGCGCCCGCCTGGGCGTGCTGGGTGAGCTGCTCGAGCTCGGCGAGCACGACGGGGTGCTTGTCGGCGCAGAGCACCACGAGGTCCCCGGGGTTGGCCCGGCCCATGCAGTGGCGCACGGCGTCGAGCTCGTCGGTGACGATCTCGACCTGCCTGCACCGGGCGCCGTCGGCCATCCGGGCGCGGATGCCCTCGGCGACGAGCTCGGCGGCGACGCCCTTCTCACGGCCGCGCAGGTGCGCGTCCTCCCGCACGACGATGACGTCGAAGTGGTCGGCCGCGATGGCGCCGAGCTCGCGCATGTCGGAGTCGCGGCGGTCGCCGGCGGCGCCGATCATGCCGATGCGCGAGGACTTGCCCAGGTCGGCCTGGGCGGCCTTCTGCTCGGCGTAGGACTCGACGAAGTCGCCGAGCATCCGCATGCCGGGGGCGTTGTGGCAGTAGTCGACCACGACGTCGACGCCGCGCACGTCGAGCAGGTTCATCCGTCCGGGGGACAGGTAGTAGGACGTGGTGAACGTCCGCAGGCCCTGGCGGATGTCGTGCAGCGGAGCGCCGGCGGCGAAGGCGGCGCCGGCCGCGGCGAGGGCGTTGGCGACGTTCATCTTCGCCGCGCCGCCGAAGGTCGCCGGGAGCAGGTGCGTCCAGGCCAGCTGCATGGTGCGCCGGCCGTGGCGGATGACGATCATGTCGCCCTTGTCGGTGGGCTCGAGCACCACGGCCCGGCCGCCGCGGCGGCACTGGTCGTCGATGAACTCGCGCACCTTGCTGCCGGGCGGCTCCATCGAGAACCACACGACCGACCCGGAGCAGCGCCGGCGCATGGCCCGGACCAGCTCGTCGTCGGCGTTGAGCACCGCGAAGCCGTCGCGCGGCACCGCCTCGACCACGACGGCCTTGACGTCGGCGAGCTGCTCGAGGGTGTCCACGCCGCGCATCCCGAGGTGGTCGGGGGCGATGTTGGTGACGACCGCGACGTCGTTGCGGTCGTAGCCCAGGCCCTCGCGCAGGATGCCGCCGCGGGCGACCTCCATGACCGCGAAGTCGACGCGGGGGTTCTGCAGGACCATCCGCGCGGACTTGGGGCCGGAGGCGTCGGCCTTGATCACCAGGCGCTCGTCGATGACGACGCCGTCCGTGGAGGTCATGCCGACCTTGCGGCCCAGGCCCTTGAAGATGTGGGAGATCATCCGCGCCGTCGTGGTCTTGCCGTTGGTGCCAGTGACCGCGACGATCGGCACCCGCGACGGGGCGCCCGGCGGGAAGAGCAGGTCCACCACGGGCTTGGCGATGAACTGCGGCTCGCCGACCGTGGGGTGGGTGTGCATCCGGAACCCCGGCGCCGCGTTGACCTCGCAGATCGCGCCACCGGTCTCGCGCACCGGTGCGGCGATGTCGGGGCAGATGAAGTCGATGCCGGCGACGTCGAGCCCGATCATGCGGGCCGCCTCCTCGGCGATCTCGACGTTGTCCGGGTGGGCCTCGAAGGTGCGGTCCACCGAGATGCCGCCGGTGGACATGTTCCCGGTCAGGGCGAGCTTGACCATCTCCCCGGCCGGGGGCACGTCGTCCATGCCGAAGCCCTGCGCGCGGACCAGCTCGACCGCGGCGTCGTCGACCTTGAGCTTGGTGAGGACCTTCTCGTGGCCGACGCCGCGGCGCGGGTCGGCGTTGGTGGTCTCGACCAGCTCGGCGACGGTGTGCGTGCCGTCGCCGACCACGTGCGCGGGAACCCGCTCGGCGATGGCCTGCATCTTGCCGCCGATGATCAGGCACCGGTAGTCGCGGCCGGTCACGAACGTCTCGACGATGACCGACCCGCGCCGGGACTCGCCCCGGGCGACCGGGAAGGCCTCGCGCACGTCGTCGGCGTCCTTGAGGTCCAGGCAGACCCCGCGGCCGTGGTTGCCGTCCAGCGGCTTGACCACGACGGGGTAGCCGATCCGCTCGGCCACGGCGACGGCCCGCTCGACGGAGCGCACCGCCTCCGACCGCGGCACCGGCAGGCCGGCCGAGGCCAGCAGGCGGGTCGTGAGCTCCTTGTCCCCGGCGATGTCGACGGCCAGGGCGCCGGTCATCGAGGTCATGGTGGCCCGGATCCGCTGGGCGTGGACGCCTTGGCCGAGCTGCACGAGGGAGTGCTCGTTGAGCCGGATCCACGGGATGTCGCGGCTGACCGCCTCCTCCAGGATCGCCGAGGTGGACGGGCCGAAGGCCAGGCGCTGGACCCGGCGCAGGAAGGCGTCCATCTCCTCGGGGAAGTCGAAGCCGTCCTCGGGCTCGACGAGGTGGTTGACCAGCCGCACCGCAAGGCGCCCGGCGTCGAGCCCGACCCGCTCGTCCATGTAGGCGTAGATGACGTTGTAGACGCCCCGGCGGCCCTTGACCTGACGGGTCTTGCCCCGGCGCAGGTCGTGCCCGGCCTCCTGCTGGAGCTGCAGCGCGATGTGCTCGGTGACGTGGCCGAGCCACGTGCCCTCACGCAGCCGCTCGATGAAGCCGCCCTTGACCCCGCGGGAGCAGGTGTGGTGCTCCAGCCCGGGCAGCAGCTCGAGCAGCTGGTCGGTGAAGCCGTCGAGGGTGTGGGTGGGGTAGTCCTCGAGCACCCCGAGGTCGACCGTCAGGTGGATGGCTGGTTCGTAGGACCACACGTTGGGGCCGCGGTAGACGCGCGACTCCACGATGGTCAGGTCGGGCTTGGCGGGGCCAGCGGGGGACGGTCGGTCGGTGGCCACAGGGTGCTCCTTGCAGTGGTGCGGGGCTCAGTCGCGCACGGTAGCCGTCACCTGGTTCGTGCGCCCGCCGGCCGCTTCGGCCGCCTGCTTGCGCGCCCCCTGGCTCGCGGGGGCCGGGCTGTCCGGGTGCTGCTCGGAGAACTCCGTGAGGGTCGCCGTGTGCAGGTCGAACGTAGCGCCGGCCGGCAGGGCGTGCACCACCGCCCCGGACACGAGCAGCGGGGCGTCGCGCCGGGCCTCGTGGGCGTCGCTCACGGCGTGCCGTGCGTCGACCACGAGGACCGCTCCGGAGCCCAGGACGGTGAGGTGACGGCCGTCGGTGACCTCGGCGGCGGTGTCCTCGTCGATGCCCATCCCGAGCAGGTTCGGCGAGCTCGCGACCAGGGACAGCAGGCGCCCGTAGCGGGAGCGCTGGTCGAAGTGCTGGTCGACGATGACGTTGGCCAGCAGGCCCAGGCCCGCGGTCAGCTGGCTGGTGCGCTGGCGCGGCGTGACGCCCTCCTCGCCGAGGGAGATCATGAACTGGCTCATGATCGACGCACCGGCCGACGTCCCGGCGACCACGGCGCCGCGCTGGTGCGCCCGCGAGATCGCGTCGCCCAGCGGGGTCCCCACGACGTACTGGCTGAGCTTGAGCTGGTTGCCCCCGGTCATGAAGATGCCGGTCGCGCGGTCCACCGCCTCGACGAGGGCGGGGTCCTCGGCCTCGAGCCGCGAGGAGGGGTTGACCGTCGCGACGTCGGTGACCCCGAGGCGCGCGAAGAGACCGGAGTAGACCTCGACGGCCTCCTCCTGGATCGAGGAGGCGGTCGGGATGATCACCAGGCTGGCCTTGCGGCCCCCGGCGAGCCGGACGAAGCGGCGCAGGATGGTGACGCGGCCGTGCTTGTCCTCGGCGCCGCCGATGATGAGCAGCGAGGTGCGGGGGGTGGGTTCCATTGCCAGAGTGTAGAAGTCAGCGGAGACCACGCGTGACAACGGGCCCGGCGCGTCACGCGCGCGGCCGTTGTCACGGCCGTCGTCGCGGGCCTGCCTCCTCCGGTATGCCGGGTGCCCGGCAGGCGTCCCGGCCCACCATGCGCTTGGCTGGCGGGATGCACCCCGTCGTCGCGGCCCTGACCTCCGAGCACCTGCGAGCCCTGGACGAGGCGCTGCCCGACGCCTGTGTCGGGCTCTACCTCACCGGCTCGGTCGCCGCCGGCGACTTCCACCCGCACACCAGCGACGTCGACGCGGTGGTCGTCCTGGCTGCCCAGCCCGCAGACCCGTTGTCGCTCAAGGCGATCCACGACCGCATCGCCGGCCCACCGGCATACGACGTCGTCTATCTGACGGCCGCGGACCTGGCGGCCGACCCGGGGGCGGTGACCACCGCCCCGGGCACGCTCGACGGGCAGTGGCGTGAGGGGCCGGTGCGTGCCCACCTCTCGCCGGTCACCTGGTCGGAGATGGCGCGGTATGCCGTGCCGGTGCGGGAGTGCCCCGGGCTCGTCGTCGACGACGACCACGACCGGCTCGTGGCCTTCACCCGGCGCAACCTCGAGGACTACTGGACCCCGCTGGTGGACGAGGTCGAGGCGGCCACGCCATCGGATCTGGCGGCACCGGGGGCGGTGCAGGCCACCGCGGTCTGGACGGTGCTGGGCGTGGCGCGGCTGCACGTGCTGCTGACCACGGGACACGTCGTGTCCAAGACCGCCGCAGGGCAGTACGCGCTGGAGCAGTTCCCCGACTGGTCCGACCTGATCACCCGGTGCCTGCGCGCGCGGGCCGGGGAGGACGTGTCCTTCGCCGCCGGCGATGCCGCCGGGGTCGTGGGGATGGCCCGGGCGGTCATCGACTCCGCGCGGGTGACGCCCGACCCGGCCCCGGTCGTCGAGCTGCTGGCCTAGCGACCCGGCAGGGCCGGGGCGGGGGTGGCGAAGCCGTCGGCCTCGTCGGCGTCCTCGATCTCCTCGCGGGTGATCCCGAGCAGGTAGAGCACGGCGTCGAGGTAGGGCACGTTGACCGCGGTGTCGGCCTGCTCGCGCACGATCGGCTTGGCGTTGAAGGCGATCCCGAGCCCGGCGGTGGCGAGCATGTCCAGGTCGTTGGCGCCGTCGCCGATGGCCACGGTGCGCGAGAGCGGCAGCCCGGCCTGCTCGGCGAAGCGCCGCAGCGCCCGTGCCTTGCCCTCGCGGTCGACGATCTCGCCGACGACCTTGCCGGTGAGGACACCGTCCTCGACCTCGAGCCGGTTGGCCTCGGCGTGGTCGATGCCGAGCTCCTCGGCGAGGGGGCCGACCACCTCGATGAAGCCGCCGGAGACGACCGCGACGGTGAAGCCGAGCCGCTTCAGGGTGCGGACCAGGGTGCGGGCCCCGGCGGTGAGCCGGACGGCAGCGCGCACCTCGCCCAGGACGCTCTCGGGCAGCCCGGCCAGGGCCTCGACGCGGGCGCGCAGACTCTCGGCGAAGTCGAGCTCGCCGCGCATGGCCGCGGCCGTGACCTCGGCGACCTCCTGCTCGCGCCCGGCGTGGGCGGCGAGGAGCTCGATGACCTCGTCCTGGATGAGGGTGGAGTCGACGTCCATGACGACCAGGCGCCGGCCCCGGCGGGCCAGCCCGCTCGGGGAGACGGCGATGTCGACCCCGCGCACGGCGGCCTCGATGGCCAGCTCGCGGCGCAGGGCGGCGACGTCTGCCCCGGAGATGTCGAACTCCACGGTCGTGACGGGGTAGCGCGAGAGGCGGCGGATCCGGTCGATGTTCGCCCCGTGCGCGGCGATGCGGGCCGTCACGGCGGCCACGGCACTGGCCAGCAGCGGGGCCCCGAGCACGACGACGGCGGCCCGGCCGCCCTTGCGCGGGGCGTTGTCGCCGACGCCGCCCTCGACCGTGACGTGCATGCCGAGCTCGGCGGCGACGGCGGTGACGACCGAGCGCAGCCGCTCGTCGCGCTGCCCGGCCGAGAGCAGCAGCGCCAGGGTCAGGTGCCCGCGGACGACCACCTGCTCGAGGTCGAGCACCTCGGCGCCCACGTCGGCGATGGCGTCGAACAGGGCACTGGTGACACCCGGGCGGTCGTCACCGGAGACGGTGACGAGCAGGGTGCTGGGCGCGCTCGCGGGCGGGGTGTCGGACACCGGCCAAGGCTATCGACGCGTCTCAGCCTGCATTCTTCTGGTCTCGCCATGCGACCAGGTCGCGCAACGGCGCCAGGTCGTAGCGCGGACCCCCGATCCCGACCGTGAACAGGCGCGTGCCCACGGCATACAGGGCCTCGGCTCCCGCCGCGTAGTCATCGACGTCCTCGGGGTGGCGACCCGGCTTGGGTGAGACGCCGGCGGACCGCTCGATGGCGAGCGGGTCGCGGCCGGCCTTGTCGCACCACTGGTCGAGGACCTCGTGCTTGTGCGCGATGGCCGCGGCGTTGCCGAACCCGTGCCAGATGTCGGCCTGCTCGGCCACGATGCGCAGCGTCTTGCGCTCGCCGCCGCCGCCGATGAGCACCGGGATGTCGCGGGTGGGGGCCGGGTTCAGCCTGGCCCAGCGCCCCTTGATCAGCGGCAGGTCGCGGTCGAGGGCGTCGAGGCGGCCCCCGGCGGTGCCGAACTCGTAGCCGTACTCGTCGTAGTCCTTCTCGAACCACCCCGAGCCGATGCCCAGGATGAGCCGGCCGTCGCTGACGTGGTCGACGGTGCGGGCCATGTCGGCCAGCAGCTGGGGGTTGCGGTAGGAGTTGCAGGTGACCAGCGCGCCGATCTCGACGCGCTCGGTGGCCTCGGCCCACGCGGCGAGCATCGTCCAGCACTCGAAGTGCTTGCCTTCGGAGTCGCCGTACAAGGGGTAGAAGTGGTCCCAGTTGAAGACCACGTCGGCGCCGATCTCCTCGGCCTCGGCGACCGCGCGGCGGATCTCGGCGTAGTCGGCGTGCTGTGGCTGCAGCTGCACCCCGACCCGGGCCGGGCGCGGGTCGTTGGCGGAGACGGACGTGGTGGTGACGGGCTCGCTCAAGGCTTGATCTCCTGGTACTTGCCGACGACGACGATGCCGGACTCGGTCACGACGAAGCCGCGTCGGCGGTCCTCGTCGTGGTCGACGCCGATGCTGACGCCCTCGGGGACGACGACGAACTTGTCGATGATGGCTCTGCGGATGGTGGCGTTTCGGTGGACCTCGACCCCGTCGAGCAGGACGCTGTCGGTGATCGTGGCGTAGCTGTGGACGTGGACCTGGGGGGACAGGACCGAGTTGACGACCTTGGCGCCGGAGACGACGACGCCGGGGGAGACGGCCGACTGCACGGCCTCGCCGACGCGGCCCTTGGAGCCGTGGACGAACTTCGCCGGGGGGAACGGGCCGTAGTCGGTGAAGATCGGCCACTCGTAGTTGTAGAGGTTGAACACCGGGTGGATCGAGACGAGGTCCATGTGCGCCTCGTAGTAGGAGTCGATCGTCCCGACGTCGCGCCAGTAGCCGTGGTCACGCGGGGTGGAGCCCGGGATCGGGTTGTCCTTGAAGTCGTAGACGAAGCCGGTGCCCTTGTTGACGAAGTCCGGCACGATGTCGCCGCCCATGTCGCGCTTGCTGCCCTCGCGCTCGGCGTCGCGGGTGACGGCGTCGATGAGGACGTCGGCGTTGAAGACGTAGTTACCCATCGAGGCGAGGACCTCGTCGGGGGAGTCGGGCAGGCCGCGGGCGTCGGTCGGCTTCTCCCGGAAGGCCTGGATCCGGCGCGGGTCGGCGGCGTCGACCTCGATGACGCCGAACTGGTCGGCCAGGGCCAGCGGCTGGCGGATCGCGGCCACGGTGACGCCCGCGCCGGTCTCGATGTGCTGCTCGACCATGTGGCTGAAGTCCATGCGGTAGACGTGGTCGGCGCCGACCACCACCACGATGTCCGGCTGCTCGTCGTGGACGAGGTTCAGGGACTGGTAGATGGCGTCGGCGCTGCCGAGGAACCACTGCTTGCCGAGGCGCTGCTGCGCCGGCACGGGGGTGACGTAGTTGCCCAGCAGGTTGGACATGCGCCACGTCTTGGTGATGTGCCGGTCGAGGCTGTGCGACTTGTACTGCGTCAGCACGACGATCTTGAGGTAGCCGCTGTTCACGACGTTGGACAGCGCGAAGTCGATCAGCCGGTAGATGCCGCCGAACGGCACGGCGGGCTTGGCACGGTCGGCCGTCAACGGCATCAGCCGCTTGCCCTCCCCGCCAGCCAGGACGATCACAAGGACCTTGGGGTGACCCGACCGCTTCGCCATGGGCCGACCATACGGCGAGCGGGCCCTCGCGGCGACCCCGTCCCGGGACTACGTTGAGGCCGTGCGAGTCGACATCCTCAGCAAGGAGTACCCGCCGCAGATCTACGGGGGCGCGGGGGTCCACGTGGCCGAGCTGGTCCGGGCGCTGCGCTCCCGCGGCGACCTCGACGTCCAGGTGCGCTGCTTCGGCCCGCCGCGTGACGAGGCCGGCACGTTCGGCTACGCCGACCTCTCCGAGCTCGGTGGCGCCAACGCCGCGATGCGCACCCTCGGGGTCGACCTGACGATGGCCAGCGACTGCGTCGGCGCCGACCTGGTCCACTCGCACACGTGGTACGCCAACATGGCCGGCCACCTGGCCTCGCTGCTCGTCGGGGCGCCGCACGTCGTGACCGCGCACAGCCTGGAGCCGTTACGGCCGTGGAAGGCCGAGCAGCTCGGGGGAGGGTATGCCGTGTCCTCCTGGGCGGAGAAGACCGCCTTCGAGGGGGCTGCGGCCGTGGTCGCGGTCAGCGCCGGGATGCGCGCCGACATCCTCAAGAGCTACCCCTCGATCGACCCGGCCCAGGTCCACGTCGTGCACAACGGCATCGACGCACAGCTGTGGAAGCGCGACGACACCGACCTCGCCCGCGACGTCGTGCGCAAGCACGGGGTCGACCCGGACAAGCCGTCCGTGGTCTTCGTCGGCCGGATCACCCGGCAGAAGGGCCTGCCCTACCTGCTGCGCGCCGCCGCGGCGCTGCCGTCGGAGGTCCAGCTGGTGCTCTGCGCCGGGGCGCCGGACACCCCCGAGATCCAGCGCGAGGTCGAGGACCTGCTCGAGGAGCTGCGCCGCACCCGCCAGGGCGTGGTGATGATCGCCGAGATGCTCCCGCGCGCCGAGGTCATCGCCCTGCTCAGCGTGGCGACGGTCTTCGCCTGCCCGTCGGTCTACGAGCCGCTGGGCATCGTCAACCTCGAGGCGATGGCCTGCGAGGCGGCGGTGGTCGCCACGGCGACCGGCGGCATCCCCGAGGTCGTCGTCGACGGCGAGACCGGCTGGCTCGTGCCGATCGAGCAGGTCTCCGACGGCAGCGGCACGCCGGTGGACCCGGACCGCTTCGTCGCCGACCTCGGAGCGGCGCTCACCGAGGCCGTCTCGGACCCGGAGCGGGCACGGGCGTTCGGCCGGGCCGGGCGCCGGCGTGCCGTCGAGCACTTCTCGTGGGCCTCGATCGGCGACCAGACCCTGGCCGTCTACGAGTCCGTCCTGCGCTGACGCCGGACCACAGGCCCGGGCGGCGGCCGGCCCTCAAGCCCCGGCGGCGGTCCGCAGCCCGGGCACGACCTCGGCCATCACCTGCTCGAAGACGTCGTCCTCGTGCCGGGCGTCCGGGTTCCAGGTGCGGGGCCAGTAGAGGACGAACTCGTCGATGCCGATCTCCCGGTAGCGCTCGACCATCTCCCTGAAGGCCGCCACCGAGGTCCACGGGGCAAGCGGTGGGAAGCACACGAGGGAGCGGCGGATGCTCCGCGGGTCGCGGCCCCGCTCGGCGCACAGGTCGTCGAGGAGGGCGGCTCGTTCGCGCGTGAGCCGGTGGAAGTCCGCCTCGGTCCGGACGCCGTAGCCACCCCATGAGCTCCACGTGTCGGCGTACTGCGCCGTGATGGCGAGCATCCGCGGCCCGTGTGCCGCGATGGTGAGCGGTGGTCGTGGCTTCTGCACGGGCGTGGGGACGGCCTCGAGGTCCGTGCACCGGTAGTACCGACCGTCGTAGGTGGTGCGGTCCTGTCGCAGGAGCAGGTCGGTCAGCTCGACGAGCTCCGCGAACCGGGAGACGCGTTCCCCCACGCTCCAGTCGATGCCCGCGGCCGCGCCACCGGCCGAGGGGTCACCCACGCCCAGCGCCAGCTCGACGCGGCCGCCCGAGAGGTGGTCGAGGGTCACCGTGGCCTTGGCCAGGGTCGCCGGGCTGCGGAAGTACAGGCTCGACACCAGCGTCCCCACGCGGATCGAGGAGGTCGACAGGGCCATCAGCGTCAGCGTCGCCGGGCCGTCGTGGATCGGTCGCCCGGGGGTGTCGGGCTCGACCACGGTGTCGACGTTCCACAGCACGTCGAAGCCCATGGACTCGGCGCGGACCCACCGCGTGCGCAGCTCGTCGAGGGGGAGGTGCTGGTACTGGTAGAGGCAGAAGCGCAGCTCAGGCATCGCGGCCTCCGGTGCGGATGGTCGCGATGCTAGTGCGTCGAGGCGGGGTCGGCACCCACCTCAGATGTCGACGGTGCCGCCGCTGCGCCAGTAGACGCCGTGGTCACGGGTCAGGAAGCCCTCGTCGACGAGATAGCGGCGCAGCGCCGCGTGGTCGTGGTGGATCCGCTTGAGGATCCCCGTGACCTCCTTCTCGGTGTACTTGCGGCCCACCTCGAACGACCCGGCCACGTGGTCGAGCAGCGCGAGCCGCTTGATCCGTTTCGCCGGCATCTGCGCGACCCTGCCGTCGGCGTCCACGAAGGCCCGCAGCACCGCATCCTGCTGGGCCAGCGCCTCGGACAACATGGGGTGCTCCATGAGCCGGACGCTAGCAGCGGCCGAGCGCCGCGTCGCCCGAAAAACTTGTCTCCACTAGGTTCCGGGCATGCTGGAAGCCCTTCGCGACGCCACCCTCCGCATGCGGCGAGCCCTGGAGACAGCGGACCCCGGCGCCATCGCGCCCGCCTGCGGCGGCTGGACCGTCGAGGACGTCGCCGACCACCTCGGCGGCGTCCACCTGTGGGCGGCGCGCTGCCTGGAGTCGACCCGGTTCCCGGGGTGGGAGCACCCGAGCCGCCCGCGCCGCGGCCAGTCCCTGCCCGAGTGGTATGCCGGGTGCGCGGCGACGCTGCTCGCTGCCCTCGAGCAGGTGGACCCGTCCCATCCGGCGTGGACGTTCGAGGAGGGCAACCAGACCGCGGCGTTCTGGCATCGCCGCCAGGTCCACGAGACGACCATCCACCGGGTCGACGTCGAGCAGGCAGCAGGCCGCCTCCACGACGGCGGGATCGACGGCGTGTCCACGGCTCTGGCCGCCGACGGGGTGGACGAGGTGCTGACGGTGCTGATGCCCCGCACGCTGGTGCGCCACCGCAGGCGTCCCGCCGAGCAGGTCCTGCCGGTGCCCGAGCCGGTGGCGTTCGTCTGCCCGGACGCCGGTCGGGCGTGGACGGTGCAGCTCGTCGACGGTCAGCTCGTGACCCGGCCCGGCAGTGAAGGTGCGGTGGCCACCATCACCGGCCCGGCGGCATACACCTGTCTGGCGCTGTGGAACCGCGCGCCGCGCGACCGGTTCGAGGTGGCGGGGGACGAGCAGGCGGCGTCCCGGCTGCTCGCCGCCGAGCTCACCCCCTGAGCGACTCGCCCGGGCCGCGGGATCGCTCGACCGACATCGCGGCGGTTGTGGCAGGAAGACGCGCTGAAAGGGCCGCGACCTCGGTCGAGTGTGCACTCGCCGGCGGCACCTGCGCCGGATAACGGGCCCAAGCAGCGAAGCCCCCGGCCCGCGGGGGCGCGTGGACCTGTCGGGGAAGAGCCCGGATCGCGGGGGAGCAGCACCACCTGCGCGGGGGAAGCTGCACCACCTGCGCAGGGGAGCAGCACCACTTGCACCGGGGGCGCGCCACATCCGCCGCGGGAGGGGCGTCCGAAATACAGTGCCGACATGGGCTTCAAGGCCGTCACGGCACCCGGCGACGACGAGCCGGTCACCATGCTCGAGCTCTACTTCGACCTCGTGTTCGTCTTCTCGGTCACCCAGCTGACGACTCTGGTGCTGACCAGCCACGGGGCGACCGGCTACCTGCACGCGGCCGGGGTGCTGCTCGTGACCTGGTGGATGTACGACGGCTACGCCTGGCTGGCCAACAACGTCTCCCCGACAACGACCTCGACCAGGCTGCCGATGCTGCTGGCGATGACCGGCTTTCTCGTGATGGCGATCCAGGTGCCGGACGCCTTCGGCGACGGGGCGCTGCTGTTCGCGCTGGCCTACCTCGTGGTCGTCCTCGTCCACGGCGCGTCCTTCGCGCGCTCCAGCCTGGGCGGATCGGCGCGGGCCATCGTGCGCATCCTGCCGGTCAACCTCGGCGCCGCCCTGTTGCTGGTGGTGGCCGCGCTGGTCCCGGAGCAGCTGCGCTGGGTCTGCTGGGTGCTCGCGGCGGTCGTGCTGCTCGCCTCGGTCGCCACCCAGCGCGAGACCGGGTTCACCCTCCGGGCCGAGCACTTCGCCGAGCGCCACCGGCTGCTGGTGATCATCGCCCTCGGCGAGACGATCATCGCCACCGGGGTCTCCGCCCAGGGTGAGCTCGTCCACCCCGCCGTGCTGCTGGCCGTCCTCGCCGCGATGGCCCTGATCTCCAGCCTGTGGTGGGTCTACTTCGCCGTGGGGGACGACGAGCGGGGCGTCCGCGCCCTGGAGCAGGCCCCGCCGGAGCGGATGACCCGGCTGGCCCTGTGGTCGTACTCGATCAGCGTCCTCGTCCTCATCGCCGGACTCGTCCTGGTGGCGGCCGGCCTCCACGAGGTCGTCCACGCCCCGTCCCACACGCTCGCCGTGGTCCGGGCAGTCACCTTCGCGGTCGGGTCCGCGCTGGCCTGTCTCGGCCTCCTGGTCTACCTGCGCCCGCTGGGCCTGGGGCCCGGGACCGACGCCGTCGTCGCCGCCGGCGCCGCCCTGCTGACCGCCCTCGCCGGCATCCTGGTCAGCGGCATGGCCCAGCTCGTGGCGCTCGTCGCCGTGGTGGTCGTCCTCGCGGTGGCCCGCTCCCGTCGCAGCGCCGCCGCCCTGACACGATGACCGCGTGCGCGTCCTCATCGCCCCCGACTGCTTCACCGGCACGCTGAGCGCCGGCCAGGCCGCCGAGGCCATCGCCGAGGGCTGGCGCCGCAGCGCCCCCGACGACGAGCTGTCCTTGCTGCCGCTGTCCGACGGCGGCCCGGGCTTCCTCGACGTGCTGCAAAGGGCGCTGGGCGGGACCACCGTCGCCGTGACCGTGCAGGACCCGCTCGGCCGCGACGTGCCCGCCGCGATCCTGGTGGTGGACGAGGAGGCCGGCCGCACGGCATACCTGGAGTCGGCGCAGGCCTGTGGCCTGCACCTGCTCGCCGAGGGCGAGCGAGACCCGTCGGTCACCAGCACGTATGGCGTGGGGCAGCTCCTCGAGGCCGCCCTCGCCGAGGGGGCCACCCGGGTGGTGGTCGGGCTCGGCGGCAGCGGCACCAACGACGCCGGGGCGGGGATGCTCGCCGCGCTCGGCGCCGGGACGGCCGACCGGCTCGCCGCCGGTGGTCTGGCCCTCGCCGACGCCGACGACACCGTCCTGGACGACCTCGCCGGGACCCGGCGCCGCTTCGAGGGCGTCGACCTGGTCCTCGCCACCGACGTCGACGTGCCGCTGCTGGGGTTCCACGGCGCGAGTGCGGTGTTCGCCCCGCAGAAGGGCGCCACCCCCGAGATGGCCCAGCAGCTCGAGGCCGCGCTGGGCCGGTTCACCGAGGTCGTCGCACGGGCGCTGCCGCCACGACGCGACCTGATCTCCGGCACCGCCCTGAGGCTGGACCGCGAGCCCGGCGCGGGTGCCGCCGGGGGGCTGGGCTACGGGCTGATGCTGCTCGGCGGCCGGCGCGTGAGCGGGGTGGCGGCGGTGCTGGCGGCGGTGGGCTTCGCCGACCGCCTGCGTGGCGCCGACCTGGTCGTCACGGGAGAGGGGACCTTCGACTGGCAGAGCCTGCGCGGCAAGGTCGTGGCCGGCGTGGCCGAGCAGGCCCTGGCCGCCGCCGTCCCCACCGTCGTCGTTGCGGGGCAGGCCCTCGTCGGGCGCCGGGAGTCCATGGCGCTGGGCATCAGCGGCACCTACGCCGTGGCGGAGCGGCCCGACCAGGTCACGGCCGCGCTGGCCGACCCCGCCGGCACCCTCGCCGCCCGGGCGGCTCGCGTGGCGGGCACCTGGTCCCCGCGCCGGGGGTAGACGACGTACGCTTGGACGGCCGGGAACACTTCCCGCTCCTCGGGGGTTGGCACTGCTGGACCGACCCACGACCGACGACATGAAGGACGCGTCTCATGAGTGTTCAGGACGACACGCAGGCCCAGACCACCGCGACCGAGGCCGAGGCCACGCACGGTGTGCTGCTGACCGATGTCGCCGCCGCCAAGGTCAAGAGCCTGCTCGAGCAGGAGGGTCGTGACGACCTGCGGCTGCGCGTGGGCGTGCAGCCCGGCGGCTGCTCGGGCCTGATCTACCAGCTCTACTTCGACGAGCGCACCCTCGACGGTGACCTGCTGCGCGACTTCGACGGTGTCGAGGTCGTCGTCGACCGGATGAGCGCCCCCTACCTCGAGGGCGCGACGATCGACTTCGCCGACACCATCGAGAAGCAGGGCTTCACCATCGACAACCCCAACGCGGGCAGCTCCTGCGCCTGCGGCGACTCCTTCAGCTGAGCCGCGGGGGCGCACCGCCCTCAGAAGTGACCGTGGCCGGCATACCTGCACTGCGCAGGTATGCCGGCCACGGGCGTCCCGGGCCCGCCTCACCGTCGCGAGCCGCGTGGGGGACGCGACCGAACGCACGAACTCCGTCGTTCCGTCCCGATAACGGGCCCGGAGCGACGGAGTTGGTGCGTTCGGTGGGTGAAGGAGGGGGAGCGGCGGCCGGGGCGGGCTCTCAGGAGCCGTAGCCCTCGTAGCCCTCGACCAGGGCGGATGCGTCGTCGGGGACGGTGATGTCGGGGTGGGCCGGCAGGCCCCAGGGGCGGCGCTCGACGACGTCGAGCGGGACCTCGCGGGACTCCTCCGCCATCTCGGCGACGTTGCCCTCGTCGAAGCCCTCGCGGGGGCCGGGGTGGTGCGCAGGAACCGTCATGCCTCCACGCTAGGACGCGCCGGGGGACGGACACACCGGTACCAAGCGGTAACACCCACGGGTAACCGGATTTCCCGCGCCCGGGGCGGTTCCGGGGCGGTTCCGGGAGGTTGCGGGGCGGTGTGGGGCGGCTTCCGGCCCGGGCACGAGGTCCCCGGCGGGTGGGCGGCGGACGACGCCGGCCCCGCCAGCAGGTAGGTTGCCGGGGTGCGTATCGCTGTCACCGGGTCCATCGCCACCGACCACCTCATGACCTTCGAGGGGCGCTTCGCCGACTCCCTCGTGGTCGAGCAGCTCGACAAGATCTCCGTGTCGTTCCTCGCCGAGGACCTGCAGGTCCGGCGTGGGGGCGTGGCGGCCAACATCGCCTTCGGCATGGCCAACCTCGGCCAGCAGCCGGTGCTCGTCGGGGCCGTCGGCGAGGACTTCGTCGACTACCGGTCCTGGCTGGAGCGCCACGGCGTCGACTGCGACTCGGTCCACGTCTCCGAGGTGCACCACACGGCCCGCTTCGTGTGCACCACCGACTCCGACATGGCCCAGATCGCGACCTTCTACGCCGGCGCGATGAGCGAGGCCCGCGAGATCGAGCTCGGCCCGATCCACCACCGCATGGGCGGCCTGGACCTGGTCCTCATCGGCCCGAACGACCCCGAGGCGATGCTGCGGCACACCGCCGAGTGCCGTACCCGCGGCCTGGCCTTCGCCGCGGACCCCTCCCAGCAGCTGGCCTGGATGGAGGGCGACTCGATCCGCTCGCTGATCGACGGCGCCGCCTACCTGTTCACCAACGAGTACGAGGCCGCGCTCACCGAGAAGAAGACCGGCTGGAGCGCAGGCGAGATCGCCGAGCGCGTCACGACGCGGGTGACGACCAAGGGCAAGGACGGCGTCATCGTCGAGACCGCCGGCGAGGAGCCGATCGAGGTCCACGTGGCGCGCGAGGTCCGCAAGGCCGACCCGACCGGCGTCGGCGACGCCTTCCGCGCCGGCTTCCTCACCGGCCTGGGCTGGGGTCTGGGCCACCGCCGCTGCGCCGAGCTCGGCTCGATGCTGGCGACCTACGTCATCGAGACGGTCGGCACCCAGGAGTACGAGCTGGGCCGGGCCCGCTTCCTCGAGCGGTTCACCGAGGCCTACGGCGCCGACGCCGCCGCCGAGGTCGAGCCGCACCTGGTCTGCCCGCGTCCCTGACCCGCCGCCCGCGCGCCAGGCCCTCACCACACCCCGCCCCGTCCTAGGCTGACGCCATGCCGGTCGAGCCCGACCCCTCCCGCTGGCAGCTCGACCTCCAGCAGGCCCAGCCCGAGGAGGACCTCGTCGGGGTCGGCGCCGACCTCGCGCCGGGGACGCTGCTCAAGGCCTACCGGGGCGGCCTGTTCCCGATGGGCCTGGGCCACCACGGCCGGGGCCCGATCGGCTGGTGGTCGCCCGACCCGCGGGGGGTGCTGCTGCCGGGGCACCTGAAGGTCAGCCGGTCCCTGGGCAAGTCCTGCCGTCGCTTCGAGGTCCGCGTCGACACGGCGTTCGCCGACGTGATGGCCGCGTGCGCCGACCCCTCGCGCGACGGCCGCTGGATCACCCCGACGATCACCCGCGCCTACACGCGGCTGCACGAGCTCGGCTGGGCGCACTCGGTCGAGACGTGGCTGGACGGCGAGCTCGTCGGCGGCCTCTACGGCCTGGCCATCGGCGGCCTCTTCGCCGGGGAGTCGATGTTCCACCGGGCCACCGACGCCTCCAAGGTGGCCCTCGTCGGCCTCGCCGAGCGGGTCTTCGCCGACGGCGACCCGTGCCGCGTCATCGACGTGCAGTGGGCCACCCCGCACCTGCAGTCCCTGGGCGTCAGCGAGGTCTCCCGCGAGGACTACCTGGCGCTGCTCGAACGCGCGCTGCCGCTGCCGCTGCCCGGCGCGTTCGCCTAGCCCGGCGCGTTCGCCTAGCCCGGCGCGGTCGCCTGGCCCGCCGCGGTCCGCGGCACCCCTTCACCCAGCACCACCCGGTATGCCGTGTGCCCACCGCCGGGGTCCTCGCTCACCTGGGCGAGGGTGTGCCCGCGCATCCGGCACCACGCCGGGATGTCGTGGCGGGCAGCGGGGTCGGTGGCCAGGACGAGGACCTCGGTCCCGGGTGCGGCGTCCCGGGCGGCGGTCGCCAGCCGGATGACCGGCAGCGGGCAGCGCAGGCCGCGTGCGTCGACCTCGACCACGTCCTCGGGCTGCCGGTTGCTCACAGGCCGTGCACCCCCAGCTGGGCGCGCACGGAGGCCACCGCGTCCGGCAGCTCGGCGCAGAACCGGTCCACGACCGCGGCACGGTCGGGGCTGACCGCCTCGAGCGGCAGGGTGACCCGCACGTTGCCGTGGGTGAGCACCCCCATCGCGGCCAGGACGTGGCTGGGCTCCAGCGTGCTGGCCGTGCAAGCCGACCCGGACGCCACGGCGAAGCCCCGCCGGTCCAGCTCGGTCACCAGCGCCTCACCGTCGACGTAGAGGCAGGAGAACGTCACCACGTGGGGGAGCCGCTCGTCCGGGTCGCCGACGACCTCGACGTCGGGCACTGCGGCGGCAGCGGCGCGGATCCGGTCCACGAGCTCCCGGGCGCCGGCGGCGTCGGCCTCGCGCACCGCCGCGGTCTGGCGCCACGCCTCGGCGGCGGCCAGGGCCAGCGGGACCACCGGCAGCACGTCGGTGCGCCCGGCCTCCAGCTCCGAGACCGGGCCGGGGCGGCGCCAGCGCACCCGCTCGGGCACGACGAGGACGCCCACGCCGGGCGGCCCGCCCCACGACAGCGCCTCGCCGGCCAGGACGTCGTAGTGCGCGGGCACCGGGTCCCGGCCGAGGGCGCCCATCGCGTCCACGACCAGGGGCACGCCCCCGGCCCGGGTGAGCTCGTGGACCTCCGCCAGCGGCTGGCGGGTGCCCACCTCTCCGTTGGCGTGCTGGACGACCACGGCGACGGTGCCCGGTGCCGCGACCGCGCTGGCCAGGGCCTGCGGGTCCACCCGGCCGAGCCGGTCCACGGGCACCTCCGTGAACCGGTCCGCCTCTCCCGCCTGGGCCGCGGCATACCGGCCCTCGAGCAGGACCGCGGAGTGCTCCACCGCGGAGGCCACGACGCGCTGCCCCCGGCGCCGCGCGGCATACCGGACCCCGTCGACCGCCGTCCGCAGCGCGGACGGGCCGTCGGGCAGGAAGGAGACCTCCGGCGGGCGGACGCCGAGGCCATCGGCGAGGACCTCGCGGGCCTGGTCGAGCAGGGCGCGGGCGCGGCGGCCCTCGGCGTGCAGTCGGCGCGGGTCGGCCCAGCCGACGTCGAGCGCCGCGAGCAGCGTCTCGCGCGCGGCAGGAAGCATGGGGGCCCTTGCGGCGTCGAGGAACCCGCGCCCGGGGGCACCGGCCGAAGGACCGGTGGAGGGGCCGCTCGAGGGGGCGGCGGGAGGGCCGGGGGAGGGGTCCGCCGGGGGGCGGGGATCGTCGTGCGCCACGGCTCAGACGTTAGTCCGACCCTGAGGTCGTGGCCGACAGGCGGGGGAGTAGGGTTTGGCCGTTACTCGGACTCGAATCCCGGAAGGTGCACCCGTTGCGTCCGCACGATGACACTTCCGCACGCGCGAAGCGGCGGGGCCTGACTCTCACCGGAATCGCGGTGCTGGCGGCCGTGGCCCTCTCCGGCTGCGGTGAGCAGGTGAAGCGCGGCTACCTGCCGCACGGCGTGACCGCCAACAGCGCTCGCGTGATCAACCTCTGGAACGGCTCCTGGATCGCCGCCCTCATCGTGGGCGTCATCGTCTGGGGCCTGACCATCTGGTGCGTCGTGGCCTACCGCCGCAAGAAGGACGACACCGGCCTGCCCGAGCAGCTGCGCTACAACGTGCCGATCGAGATCCTCTACACGGTCGTCCCGCTGTTCATGATCGCGGTGCTCTTCTACTACACCGCCCGTGACGAGTCCGCCCTGCTGGACACCAGCAAGAAGCCGGACGTCACGGTCAACGTGGTCGGCAAGCAGTGGAGCTGGGACTTCAACTACGTCGACGCCCAGACCTACGAGTCGGGCACGCAGGCCGAGCTCACCGGCAAGCCCGGCGTCGAGGCCCAGCTCCCGACGATGTACCTCCCGGTCAACAAGCGGGTCGAGTTCGTCCTGACCGCCCGCGACGTCATCCACTCCTTCTGGGTGCCGCAGTTCCTGCAGAAGCTCGACATGATCCCGGGCCGGGTCAACAAGTTCCAGGTGGTGCCGACCGAGATCGGCACCTTCCAGGGCAAGTGCGCCGAGCTCTGCGGCGCCTACCACTCACAGATGCTGTTCCAGGTGAAGGTCGTCTCCCAGGCGGACTACGACAAGCACATCGCGGAGCTCAAGGCCCGCGGCAACACCGGTCAGCTGGACAACGGCCTCAGCCGTGAGCACCTCCAGCCGAACGAGCAGCAGTACGTTCCGAACAGCGGGAGCAACTGATGGCCACCGTGACGTCCCCCCGCACCATTCTGGTGGAGCCGACCCAGCGTCGTCGCTCGCCGGGGCAGACGGTCGTGAAGTGGGTGACGACGACTGACCACAAGGTCATCGGCAACCTCTACTTCATCACCTCGTTCATCTTCTTCATGATCGGCGGCCTGCTGGCGCTGCTGATCCGTGCGGAGCTGGTCGAGCCCGGCCTGCAGGTCGTGGACAACCCCGAGCAGTTCAACCAGCTGTTCACCATGCACGGCACGATCATGCTGCTGCTGTTCGCGACGCCGCTGTTCGCCGGCTTCGCCAACGCGCTGATGCCGATCCAGATCGGCGCGCCGGACGTGGCCTTCCCCCGCCTGAACATGTTCGCCTACTGGCTCTACCTGTTCGGTGGCCTGATCGCCTCCGCCGGCTTCCTCACCCCGCAGGGTGCGGCCTCCTTCGGGTGGTTCGCCTACTCCCCGCTGTCCGACACCTCCTACAGCCCCGGCATCGGTGGCGACCTGTGGGTGTTCGGTCTGGCCCTCGGTGGTTTCGGCACCATCCTCGGTGCGGTCAACTTCATCACCACGATCATCTGCATGCGCGCTCCGGGCATGACGATGTTCCGGATGCCGGTGTTCACCTGGACCATCCTGATCACCTCGATCCTGGTGCTGATGGCCTTCCCGGTCCTCGCCGCCGCGCTGCTCGCGCTCGGAGCCGACCGCCAGCTCGGGGCCCACGTCTTCGACCCGCAGAACAGCGGCGCGATGCTCTGGCAGCACCTGTTCTGGTTCTTCGGGCACCCCGAGGTCTACATCATCGCCCTGCCGTTCTTCGGCATCATCAGCGAGATCCTGCCGGTCTTCTCCCGCAAGCCGATCTTCGGCTACAAGACGCTGGTCTTCGCGACGATCGCCATCGCGGCGCTGTCGGTCTCGGTCTGGGCGCACCACATGTACGCCACCGGCCAGGTCCTCCTGCCGTTCTTCGCGGTCATGACGATGCTCATCGCGGTGCCCACCGGTGTGAAGTTCTTCAACTGGATCGGCACCATGTGGGGTGGCTCGCTCACCTTCGAGACGCCGATGCTGTGGGCGATCGGCTTCCTGATCACGTTCCTCTTCGGTGGCCTGACCGGCATCATCCTGTCCAGCCCGGCCCTCGACTTCCACCTGTCCGACTCCTACTTCGTGGTGGCGCACTTCCACTACGTCGTGTTCGGCACGGTCGTGTTCGCGATGTTCGGTGGCTTCTACTTCTGGTGGCCCAAGCTCACCGGTCGGATGCTCGACGAGCGCTGGGGCAAGATCCACTTCTGGATGCTGTTCATCGGCTTCCACACCACGTTCCTCATCCAGCACTGGCTGGGCGTCATCGGCATGCCGCGTCGCTACGCGGACTACCTGCCCGAGGACGGCTTCCAGTGGATGAACGACGTCTCCAGCGCCGGCGCGCTGCTGCTGGGTGCCTCGACGCTGCCCTTCCTCTACAACGTGTGGAAGACGTGGCGCACGGCTCCGCTGGTGGAGACCGACGACCCGTGGGGCTACGGCGCCTCGCTGGAGTGGGCGACCTCCTGCCCGCCGCCGCGGCACAACTTCGAGACGATCCCGCGGATCCGCTCGGAGCGTCCGGCCTTCGACCTGCACCACCCGGAGGTCGCGGCCTACGACTCGCCGCAGGCTGACAAGAACATCCTGGACTCCCTGCTCGGCGAGCCGGACCTGCACCACACGGAGGACAAGCACTGATGAAGGTCGAGACCTGGCTGTTCGGCGCGGGGACGTTCATCTTCGCCCCCCTCGGGCTGATCTACGGCTTCTTCACCCATTGGAACGAGCCGGTCGGGCCGGTGGCCCTGATGCTGACCGCCGGCCTGTCCGCCCTGATCGGGTTCTACCTCTGGTGGACCGGTCGCAAGCTCGATGACCGTCCCGAGGACGACCCCTACGCGCCGATCGAGGCCGCCGAGGGCGACTACGGCTTCTTCAGCCCGCACAGCTGGTGGCCGCTGCCGCTGGCCGCCTCCGCCGCCATGGTCTTCCTGGGCCTGGCCGTCGGCTGGTGGCTCGTGGTCATCGGCGTGGTCTTCGGTGCCATGGCCACGATCGGCTGGGTGTTCGAGTACTTCCGCGGGGAGCACGCGGTCTGAGCCGCACCCTCGCGCACGACCCGCAGCTCGCGACGACCACCTCGTCGGGAGCAGGTAGTCTGGGTCACACAAACCGACAGCCGTGGCCGCCCTCACCGGGCGGCCACGGCTTCGGCGGGCTCAGAGGTGCCCGCGACATCGGCACCTCCCTGGGCATTCGTTGCCGGACCGTGACCGGCGACGGCGGCGATGCGGCCAACCACCAACGTGGCCCGTGCGTCGTAATGGGTGTGCGCCCATCGGGGGGTGGGCGCCGCAGGACCAGTCGTCAGGGTGGGAGTCGATCAACGTGGTGACAACAGCAGCTCGCCGGCGCGCGTCCGTCGCGGCCGTGGTCCTGGCCGGAGCCGTCCTCGTGACGGCCTGCCAGCCCGGCGCCGCCTCGGGCAGGCACGCCGCCGCAGGGCGGGCCGGCGGCGGCGGGGTCCCGTCGGCGACGACCACCACGACGCCCGAGCCCCGGCCCGCGGTGCTCGACATCAACCCGGCCGACAATGCCACGGGTGTCTCGCCCAACGCGCCGGTCAGCGTCAGCGCCCAGAGCGGCACGCTCGGCAAGGTCGTCCTCACCGACGCCACCGGCGACGCCGTGCCGGGTACGGTCGGCGCCGACGGCGCCTGGAAGGCGAGCGGCAGGCTCACTCCTGGCACGGCATACACCTTGACCGCAACCGCGACCGGACCGGACGGGCTGAAGCGGACCACGACCTCCTCCTTCCGCACCCTGACGCCCACAGTCACCGCGACCTACGGGCTGATCCCCGGCGGCGGCACCGTCGGGGTGGGGATGCCGGTCAGCGTGCAGTTCGACTCCCCGGTGCAGACCAAGGCCGAGCGGGCGCAGGTCGAGAAGCTGATGAAGATCTCGGTCAGCCCCAAGCAGGAGGGCGCCTGGGGCTGGCTGGACAACCGCCAGCTGATGTGGCGGCCGAAGAGCTACTGGGTCCCCGGCACCCACGTCACCGTGAACGCCCCGCTGCACGGCGTCCAGACCGGCGACGGCAAGTGGGTCGCCGCCGACCACAGCACCAGCTTCACCGTCGGCTCCTCGATGGTGAGCACCGTGGACATGAAGGCCCACACGATGACGGTGCGCCAGAACGGCGCCGTGCTGCGCACCTTCAAGGTGAGCACCGGCCGGCCCGGGCCCAAGACCGAGACGCGCTACGGCACCAAGGTCATCATCTCCCGCGACGGCGACGTCACGATGGACTCGGCCACGGTCGGCATCCCCAAGGGCAAGCCGGGCTACTACAAGATCGACACCAAGTGGGCCATGCGCCTGACCTGGACGGGAGAGTTCATCCACTCCGCGCCGTGGTCGGTCGGCGCCCAGGGCAACGCCAACGTCTCCCACGGCTGCACCAACATGGCCCCGGCCGACGCGCAGTGGATGTTCGAGCACTCCAAGGTCGGTGACGTCGTGACGTTCACCGGCTCCAACCGGCCGTTCCAGCCCACGGAGGGCTACGGCGTGTGGATGTACTCCTTCTCGGGCTGGAAGGCCCAGAGCGCGCTCTCCTGAGCCCCTGAGGGGGTCCTGGGGGACCGGACGGGGGCGGGTCCGGTGTCGGACCCGCCCCCGCCGCCTTTTCCGGCCCGGTATGCCGGGTGGCGGCCGAGCACGGCAGCGCCGGTATGCCGTGTGGCCGGCCGGACATGGCCCCCGCGGCTGAATGGCGTTGTCGCGGCCGGGCCGCTCAGTCCCAGCCGAGGTCGTGGAGCCGCTCGTCGTCGATGCCGAAGTGGTGGGCGATCTCGTGGACCACGGTCACGGCGATCTCGTCGAGCAGCTCCTCGCGGTCCTCACACATCCGCTGGAGCGGGCCCTGGAAGAGCGTGATCCGGTCGGGGAGGGAGCCCATCGCCCAGGCGTCGCCTCGCTCGGTGAGGGGAGTCCCGTCGTAGACGCCGAGCAGGTCCGGGTCGTGCTCCGGCGACTCGTCCTCGATGAGGAAGACGACGTTGTCCATCAGGTCGAGCAGCTCGGCCGGGACCGCGTCGAGGGCGTCGCCGACGGCCTCCTCGAACTCCTGGCGGGACAGGTGGACTCCCATGCGTCGCACCCTCTCATCCCGTCCGGCAGACCGGGTGGTCGTGCACGCGGGAGGGGAGCGCACCGGATGGACGCGCCGGCGGGCAGGATCCGGGAACCGGACGCAGGACGTCCGCAATGCGGCGTACGGTCCCACCCATGGGTGAAGACTTCCACGAGCGCAACCTGGCCGGTGCGCGCTTTCACCGGGTCGACGTCACCGGGGCCACCTTCGACCAGGTCCACCTCTCCGGCGCCCAGCTCCGCGACGTCGACCTGGTCGGCGTGAGGATCCGCGGCGCCGCCCTCAAGGACGTCGACATCAACGGCGAGGTGGAGAGCCTGCGGGTCAACGGCGTCGACGTCGGGCCGCTGATCGAGGCAGAGCTCGACCGCCGGCACCCCGAGCGCACGAAGCTGCGACCGGTCGATGCCGCCGGCTTCCGCGAGGCGTGGACGGTGATCGAGGCGCTGTGGGCCGAGACCGTCGACCGGGCCCGGCAGCTCGACCCGGCCCTGCTGCACGAGAGCGTGGACGGCGAGTGGTCGTTCACCCAGACGCTGCGGCACCTCGCCTTCGCCACGGACGCCTGGGTCCGCCGGGCCCTGCTCGGCGACCCGTCGCCGTGGGACCCGCTCGACCTGCCCTGGGACGAGATGCCGGACACCCCGGGGATCCCGCGCGACCGCGACGCCCGCCCGTCCCTGGACGAGGTGCTGGCCCTGCGGGCCGACCGCATGGCCACGGTGCGTCGCGTCGTCGACGACCTCACCGACGAGCAGCTCGCGGGCTCGACCGAGCCCGCGGAAGGACCGGGGTGGCCACCGGAGGGGGCGCGCTTCCCGGTGCGCGAGGTCCTGGCCACGATCCTCAACGAGGAGTGGTGGCACCGGCAGTTCGCCGAGCGTGACCTCGACGCCCTCACGACCCGGCCGCCGGCGGATCGGCCGGCCACGGACCACTCGGCACCGAGCCAGCCCGCTGCGGAGCAACCCGCGGCGCAGCAGGTGGGGGAGCCGAAGCGGGAGGCAGCCGGAGTGCGGTCGCGCAGGGCCGGGATGTGGTGGGGCACCGCGATCGAGGCGCCGGACCCGGGGGCCCTCGCGAGGTTCTACTCCCGGCTGCTGGGGTGGCAGATCGGGCACGAGGAGCCCGGGACGGCGATCCTCGCGCCTCCCCAGGGCTCGGTCTTCCTGGTGTTCCAGCAGGCGCGTGACTATCGGCCGCCCGTGTGGCCGCCGGCCGATGGTGAGCAGCGCCCGATGATGCACTTCGACTTCCAGGTGGGTCACCTCGAGTCGGCGGTCGCCGAGGCCCTCGCCCTGGGCGCCTCGCTCGCGACGGCCCAGCCGCAGGACACCGTCCGGGTCCTCATCGACCCGGCCGGCCACCCGTTCTGCCTCTGCCTCGACGAGGGCTGACCCACCCCCTTGGCGGAGTGTGGGAGGCGGCCGACGGTCCGGGCGACCCGGCATACCGGGACGACGAAGGCCCCCGACCGTGGCGGTCGGGGGCCTTCGTCATGGGGGCGCGGTCAGTGGGAGCTGCGCTCCGTGGCCTCACCCTCGGTCTCGTGCGGCGCGTAGGCGTCGACGTCGTCGCGCTCGTCGGCCCCACCGTGCAGCTGGCCGACCCACTGGGGGCGACCCTCGATGGACTCCAGGGCCTCCTCCTCGTGGCCGTCGTGGTGAGCGGCGGCGAGCTCGGCGGGGGTCACCGGGTCGACGCGGTCCTCGAAGTAGAACTTCGAGAGCTTGGCGCGGATCCGGTCCTTGCGGGCACCCGGACGGCGCACGCCGTTGGCGTCGACCGCCGAGCCGAGCTCGAGCGGGCGGTGGGCCTCGTGCTGGACCAGGGTCCAGCGGTCGCCCTCGGCCAGGGGCTCGTGCACCTCGAAGAAGCGACCCTCGGCGGTGCGGACGATCCGGCCCGTCTCGCGACCGTGGAGGACCAGGTCGCGGTCACGGCGCTGCAGGCTGAGGCAGATCCGCTTGGTGACCCAGAAGGACAGCGGGGGAGCGACCAGCAGCATCACGCGGAACGTGTTGGTGATGTCGTTGATCGACAGCCCCAGCTTGATGGCGATGAGGTCGTTGCCGGCGGCGAAGAACAGGATGCCGTAGAAGACCAGCGCCATGACGCCGATGCCCGTGCGGGTCGGGGCGTTGCGCGGACGGTCCAGCAGGTGGTGCTCGCGCTTGTCACCGGTGACCCACGCCTCGAGGAACGGGTAGGCGCCGGCCAGGCCGTAGAGCACCGGGATCAGCAGGATCGACGGCACGAAGACGTTGAGCCCGAGCGTGATGCCCCAGAAGTGCAGCTCGGTCCAGCCCGGCATCAGGCGCAGCGCGCCGTCGGCGAAGCCCATGTACCAGTCCGGCTGGGACCCGGCGGTCACCGGGGAGGGGTCGTAGGGTCCGTACATCCAGATCGGGTTGATCGAGACCAGGGCGGCCATCAGGGCGGTGACGCCGAAGACGATGAAGAAGAAGCCACCGGCCTTGGCGATGTAGACCGGCATGAGCGGGTAGCCCACGACGTTCTCGTTGGTGCGGCCCGGCCCGGGGTACTGGGTGTGCTTGTGCACCATGACCAGGACGATGTGCGCGGTGAACAGCGCCACGATGATCGCCGGGATCAGCAGCACGTGGACCGTGTAGAGGCGGGGGATGATCGCCTCACCCGGGAACGCGCCACCGAAGACGAAGTAGGCGATGTAGGAGCCGAGGACCGGGATGGACTGCATGAAGCCCTCAGCCGCCCGCAGACCCGTGCCCGAGAGCAGGTCGTCCGGCAGGGAGTAGCCGGCGAAGCCCTCGACGATGGCCAGCATCGACAGCAACGTGCCGATCACCCAGTTGATCTCACGCGGCTTGCGGAACGCGCCGGTGAAGAACACCCGGAACATGTGGACCATGATCGAGACGATGAACAGCAGCGCCGACCAGTGGTGGATCTGCCGGATGATCAGGCCACCGCGGACGTCGAAGGAGATGTCCAGCGTCGACTTGTAGGCCTCGCTCATCGCGATGCCCTTGAGCGGGACGTGCGACCCGTTGTAGATCACGTGCCCGGCGCTGGGGACGAACCAGAAGGTCAGGAACGTGCCCGAGAGCAGCAGGATCACGAGGGAGTACATCGCGATCTCGCCGAGCATGAACGACCAGTGGTCGGGGAAGACCTTCTTCAGCAGGTAGCGGACCGGCTTGGCCAGCCCCGTGCGGTCATCGACCCAGCCACCGAGGCCGCCCGCGACCTTCATCGGGCCCGAGGTGGCCTCAGCCGGCTTCGGGTCGTCGGCGCGCAGGCTTGCTGCGCCCTTGGGGGAAGTTGCAGTGCTCATCCGCGCTCCCAGAAGCTCGGGCCAACCGCCTCGCGGAAGGGTGCATCGGCAACCAGGTAGCCCTGGTCGTCAACGGTGATCTTCAGCTGCGGAAGCGGGTGACCAGCCGGTCCGAAGATCACCTTGCAGTCCTGCGTCACGTCGAACGTGGACTGGTGGCAAGGACACAGCAGGTGGTGGGTCTGCTGCTCGTACAGCCCCACGGGGCAGCCCACGTGGGTGCAGATCTTGGAGTAGGCCACGATCCCATCGTGACCCCATTCGACCTCCTTGGGCACCTTGATGTCCGCGGGGTCGAGGCGCATGAGCAGGACCGCGGCCTTGCCCTTCTCCTCGAGCACGTGCTCGCTCTTGTCGATGCCCTCGGGCATGACGTGGAACACCGAGCCGATGGTGACGTCGGAGGCCTTGATCGGCGTCATCTCCGGGTCACGCATGAGCTTCATGCCCTTCTTCCAGAAGGTCGTGGAGAGGGCGTTGCCCGGAAGCGGCCCCAGGCCACCAGCGACCTGCAGGACCAGCGGGATGCCGAAGAGGCCCAGCGCACCGCCGAGGGTGTACTTGATCAGCGGACGCCGGCCGAGCTGGGCCTGGTCGCCGCCACCGAGGATGGTGTCGACCGCACCCGTGCGGTCCTCGTCGCCGGAGCGCAGCAGGTGACGCTCCTCGATGACCTCCTCGTCGGGCATCAGGGTCTTGGCCCAGTGCACGGCGCCGGCGCCGATCATGAAGAGGCTGACCGCGAGGCTGACGCCGAGGACGACGTTCTGCAGGTTGGCCAGGCCGATGCCGGGCATGAAGACCGTGGTCCCGTGGTCGATCGCGAAGTAGGCGACCACGAAGACCAGCGTGCCGATCATCGACAGCGTGAAGAGCGTCGCCACCTGCTTCTCGGCCTTGCGCGCGGCCTTGTCGTCCAGGTCCGCGGAGCGGTGGACGTGCGCGGGGAGACCGGGGTTGGTGAAGCGCTCCGGGATGCCCCCGGTGCCTTCGATGTGCCCCTGGTCGAGGCGGACGGCCGCGGTGGACTGGCCGTCCGGGGCGTCGGTGCCGTGTTCGTTCATCGTGTGGTCGATCCTGTCGATTCGCGGTTCATTCGCAGCGGAGAGCGGGACGGATTGCTCATCAGGCCGCCTTCGAGCCCAGCCAGACGGCGCAGGCGATCAGGAGGCCGAGGCCGAAGATCCAGACGAACATGCCCTCGGACACCGGGCCGAGGTTGCCGAGGCTGAGGCCACCGGGGTTGTCGGCCTTGTCGACGTCATGCAGGTAGCTGATGATGTCGTTCTTGTCCTGCGGGGAGAGGTTGGTGTTGTTGAAGACCGGCATCGACTGGGGGCCGGTCAGCATCGCCTCGTAGATGTGCTTGCCTTCGATGTTGCGCAGGCTGGGGGCGAACTTGCCGCGGGTCAGCGCACCGCCGGAGCCGGCGAAGTTGTGGCACATGGCGCAGTTCACGCGGAACAGCTCGGCGCCCTTGGCGATGTTGCCGTTGCCGGCGGTGTCGGCGGCGTCGGGGACCGCCGGGCCGGGGCCGAGGGAGGCGACGTAGGCCGCCATCTGCGCGATCTGCTGGTCGGAGAACTTGACCGGCATCGTGCGCTTGGCCTGCACCGCAGGCCCGGCGAGCGGCATACGGCCCGTGCCCACCTGGAAGTCGACGGCGGCGGCACCCACGCCGACCAGCGTCGGACCGGCCTTGCTGCCCTCGGCGTGGAGGCCGTGGCAGGTGGCGCAGTTGGCCAGGAAGAGCTTCTTGCCCGCAGAGACGTCATCGGCGGTGGCGGTCGCAGCCTGCGCGGGCTTGGGCGCCAGGGCGGCGTAGAGGCCACCGGTGACTGCGAGCCCGAGGAGCAGGAGGATGACGATCGCCGCCGGGTGTCGGCGGCGGGCGGCCAGTGCGTTCACAGTGCGGTCCTGTCGGCGTCGGTTCGGAGGTCGGTAGGGGGAGTCAACGTCACTTGAGCAGGTAGATGGTCGCGAACAGTGCGATCCAGACCACGTCGACGAAGTGCCAGTAGTACGAGGTGACGATCGCGCCCGTCGCCTGCGCGTGCGTGTAGCGACGCGTGGTGAAGGTGCGGCCGATGATCAGCAGGAACGCCAGGAGGCCGCCGGTGACGTGCAGGGCGTGGAAGCCGGTCGTCAGGTAGAACACCGAGCCGTAGGCGTTGGCCGAGATGCTCAGGCCCTCGTGCACGAGCGTGGCGTACTCCAGGACCTGGCCGGACACGAAGATCGCGCCGAAGATGTAGGTCAGGACGTACCACTCGCGCATGCCCCACTTGCCGAACTGCAGCAGCGAGCCCGTGCGGGCCGGCTGGCCGTGCTCGGCCTTGAAGACGCCGAGCTGGCACCACACCGACGAGATGACCAGCACCAGGGTGTTGACCGTCGCGTAGGGCACGTTGAGGTGCTCGGTCTGCGTCTTCCACAGCTCGGGGGAGACAGAGCGGATGGTGAAGTACATCGCGAACAGGCCTGCGAAGAACATGAGCTCGCTCGCCAGCCACACGATGGTGCCCACCGAGGTCATGTTCGGTCGGGTCACCGGGCCGTGGCCGGGGATCGTGCCTGCCTGGGTACTGGATGTCACTGCTGATGCGGTCGCCACGGCGGCCATTATTGCCCCATTCCATCCGGCATGGGTCGGCGACCCCCCGCCAAAGGCCCGTCGGGCCCCGTGCCCCCGCACGAGGGGCGCCGCGGGATGTCACATCGTTACGTGCCAACGGCTTCGGTAGCATGCGCGGCATGACCGTTTCGCACGCACCGTCGGGCCCGTCCGCTGCGATCGAGGCCACGCCCACCGTGGCCGGCTCGACGGTGACGCATCGCGTCCAGGTGCTCCTCTACAGCGACGACATCGCCACCCGTGACGCCGTGCGGCTCGCGGTCGGCCGCCGCCCCGCGCGGGACGTCGAGGTGAGTGCGTGGCGCGAGTGCGCGACGGCGCCGGCGGTCATCGAGGCGGTCGAGCAGGGCGGCTTCGACCTGCTCGTGCTCGACGGGGAGGCGGCGCCCACCGGTGGCCTCGGCCTGTGCCGCCAGCTCAAGAACGAGATCTACAACTGCCCGCCGATCCTGGTCCTGACGGGCCGCCCGCAGGACGGCTGGCTGGCCGCCTGGTCGCAGGCCGACCTGGCCGTCCCGCACCCGCTCGACCCGATGGCGGTGGCCCACGCCGTCGCGGAGCTGGCGCGGGTGGCGGGGAACCCCTCGTCTGCGGGCTGACGTGGCCGCGGACACGCCGGCCCATGACGTGACGACCTGGCCGGCGGTGTTCACCTCGCTGCTGGCCGGACACGACCTGACGACGGCCGAGGCCGCCTGGGCGATGGACCGCGTCATGAGCGGCGAGGCGTCCCCGGCGCAGATCGCCGGCTTCCTCGTGGCGCTGCGGGCCAAGGGAGAGAGCGTCGAGGAGATGCGCGGCCTGGCCGACATGATGCTCAGCCACGCCAACCGCATCGAGGTCCCGGGCACCAGCCTCGACATCGTCGGCACCGGCGGGGACCGGTCCCACACGGTCAACATCTCCACGATGGCCTCGATCGTGTGCGCCGCCGCCGGCGTCACGATCGTCAAGCACGGCAACCGGGCGGCGTCCTCCAGCTCCGGCTCAGCCGACGTGCTCGAGGCGCTCGGGGTCAACCTGACGATCCCGCCCGCGCGGGTGGCCGAGGTCGCCGGGCAGGCCGGCATCACGTTCTGCTTCGCCCAGACCTTCCACCCCTCGTTCCGGCACACGGCGGCGCCCCGGCGCGACCTCGGCATCGGGACGGCGTTCAACGTCCTCGGGCCCCTCACCAACCCCGCCCAGCCGACGTATGCCGCGGTCGGCGTCGCCGACCAGCGGATGGCTCCCCTCATGGCGGGGGTCTTCGCCGGCCGGGGCAAGGACGCCGCGGTGTTCCGGGGCGACGACGGCCTGGACGAGCTGACGATCTCCACGACGTCGTCGGTGTGGTGGGTCCGCGGCGGCGTCGTGCGCGAGCACACCCTCGACCCGCGCGAGCTCGGCCTCGAGCTGCACCCGCTGGAGTCGCTGCGGGGTGGGGACGCGGTCCACAACGCCCAGGTCGTGCGCGACGTCTTCGCCGGTCAGGCCGGTCCGGTGCGCGACGCCGTCCTGCTCAATGCCGGTATCGCGCTCGCCCTCACCGAGGCCGACCGCGGGCACGGCGCGGCGGCGTTCACCGCCCAGGTGGGTGCCGGGATGGCCCGCGCCGCCCGTGCCATCGACGAGGGCGGTGCGACGGCGGTCATCGAGCGCTGGGTCGCCGCGACCCGCAGCTGACCGCGACCGGTGGCTGGCGTCGGTGTCAGGCGTCGTCGAGGCCGAGGCTGAAGGCCGCCTCGAGGTCGTGCTTGGAGTAGGTGCGGAACGCGATGTGCGTCTGCGTGCCGAGCACGCCCTGCACCTTGTTGAGCCGGTCGGCGATGACGTCGGCGAACTGCTCGTGCTGCTGCACCCGGACCACGGCGATCAGGTCCACGTCGCCGGTGACGGAGTAGACCTCGCTGACCCCGTCGATCTCGGCGATGGCGGCGGCCACCTCGGGGATGCGGTCGACTTCGGCGTTGATCAGCACGATGGCGGTAATCACGGGCCAACCCTAGCCCGCGGCGGCGACGGGTGCCGTGGCCGACGCCGTGCCCGGCGCTGCAGCAGAAGGCTCGGCGGCAGGTGCGGCAGGTGCGGCAGGTGCGGACGGGCCCGGCGCCGCGGACGGCACGGCGGCCGGCGGCTGGTGCCGCAGCCCCGCGCCCCCGGGCTCGTCGAAGCCCACCGCGTCGCGGTAGGCCGCTGCGAGCGGCTCGAGCCGGGCCCGGGCGGCCCCGGCACCGTGGACCGGGCAGGTCCACTCGCCCTCGATGCTCACGATCCGCACGCCGGGGCTCTCCAGCCAGCGCAGGACCTTCTCGGTCTCCTCGGGGAACGCCGAGGGCGCGGGGCCGACGGCCGCCGGGACGACCTCGGCACTGGCGCGCAGCGCCTCGATGTAGGGCATCGGGTCGGCGCCTCGCGGGCTGACCGTGGTGCCGGCGAGCCGGCCGTGGCGCACGCAGACCACCTCCCAGCCCCCGGCCTCGGCACGCCGGGCCGCGACGACCTCCGGGCTCGCCGCGAGCGGGGCGAGGCGCTGGGTGCGGGCGGCGGCGCGGACCAGGTGCAGCATGCGGTCGCGCACCTCGCCGGCGTCCTCGTAACGCTCCTGGGTGGACAGCAGGTCCATCCGGTGGTGCAGGGCGGCGACGACCTCTCGGGCGTCGCCGCAGATGGCCCGGGCCACGCGCTCGACGACCTGCGCGTAGGCCTCGACGTCCTGGGCCCCGGTGCACGGCGCCCCGCACCGACCCATCTCGGCGAGGACGCAGCTCGCGGAGCGCCCCTTGACGGTGATCCGGGTGGTGCACTGCCGCAGCGGCACCACCTCGTGCACGGCGGCGATCGCCGACTCGGCCGCCCTGCGTGAGGAGAACGGCCCGACGTAGCGGGCGCCGTCGTCGCGGACCTCCCGCACGATGCTCAGCCGGGGGAACGGCTCGACGGTCAGCTTGACCCAGGGGGAGCGCTCGGGGTGGCGTGAGCGGCGGTTGTAGCGCGGCTTGTGCTCGGCGATGAGCCGCAGCTCGCGGACCTCGGCCTCCAGCGTGGTCTGGCACACGACGGGGGTGACGGTCTCGGCGATGCCGACCATCTCGGCCATGCGCGTGCGCTGCTCCGAGGCGGTGAAGTAGGTGCGGACGCGGGTGCGGATGTCGCGCGAGGTGCCGACGTAGAGGACGCGGCCCTGCGCGTCCTTGAAGAGGTAGACCCCCGGCGCGCTCGGCAGTCCCTCGGCGAGGTGCCGCTTGCGGCGCTGGGCCGCCGACACCCGCGAGGAGAAGCTGCCCAGCTCCTCCAGCGTGTGCACCCCGAGGTTGCCCACCCGGGCGAGCAGGCCGTGGAGCACGTCGACCGTGGCGCGGGCGTCGTGCAGGGCCCGGTGGTCGGGGGTCGTCGCGGCGCCGAAGAGCCGGGCGAGGGTGCCCAGCTTGCGGTCGCGCGCCTCGTCCTTGGTCACGAGCTGCCGCGCCAGGTGGGCGGTGTCGACGACCCGGAACCGGGGCCACTCGTGCCCGGTCAGCGCGGCGGCCGCCTTGAGGAAGGAGACGTCGAAGGGGGCGTTGTGGGCGACCAGGACGCTGCCCCGGGCGAACTCGAGGAACGCCGGCAGCGCCGCGTCCACGCGGGGGGCGTCGGCGACCATGCGGTCGGTGATGCCCGTCAGCAGGGAGATGAACGCCGGGATCGCCTCGCCCGGGTTGACCAGGGTCTGGAACTCGCCGACGACCTCGCCGCCGCGGACCTTCACGGCGCCGATCTCGGTGATGTGCGCCCCGGCGGGGCTGCCGCCGGTGGTCTCGAGGTCGACGACCACGAACGTCACCCCGGACAGGGGTGTGCCCAGATCGTCGAGTGTTCCTTGGACGCCCTGCATGCCCCGGACCGTATGCCGTGCCGCCGACAGGCCGGTCGCCGACACCCCCGCGTGGCTCGTCGCAGCAGGTCAGGGCGGCGGGGAGGCGTCGGGGGGCCGGCGCGGCTTTGCCGGGTGGGCCGCCGGACGCGGCCGGCTCGCCCGTGGCGGGGGACTGTCGGACCCGGTGCCTAGCGTGCTGGTCACGGGCTGGTCCGCACGGGGGCTCGCCGACCAGCGCAGGAGGAGGGACGCCGATGCCACCCACGCGACCGATGATCATGGACTGCGACACGTGCCCGGTGCGGGGGACCCGCTGCGAGGGGTGCGTGGTCACCGCCCTGACGGCGCCGCAGCCCGCGGAGCTGCCGCTGGACCCGGGGGAGCGGCGCGCCGTCGACGCCCTCGTGGGCGCCGGCCTGCTGGCCCGGGAGCGCGTGGCGGGGCTGCGCGCCCGGCGCGAGCCGTGGTCCGGTGCCCGGGCTGCGGTCTGACCCACAACCCCGCCTTCTAGAGTGACGCCCGTGACACGGGCATCGCGCTGGCGGCAAGCCACCTTCCTGGCGCTCGCGGTGATCCTCGGGGCCGTCGTCACGCTCGTCCTCACCGGGGTGCTGTCCCACGGCATCCCGGTGGTCTCCGGGACCCGTGGCCCCACGTCCGCGAGCGCTCCGGCGGGCACCCCCGGTCCCGACCCCGACCAGATGCGCACACAGGCGCTGCAGTCGCTGCTGGAGCGGCGCACGGAGGCCGTGAGGAAGCGCCGCAAGGCCGACTGGATGGCCACCGTCGCCGACCCGCGGTCCGCGTTCGGCAAGCGGCAGTCGGCCGTGTTCGACCACCTCATGCGGCTGCCCTTGTCGCGGTTCACCTTCGCCGACCCGTTGAACCAGCCGCAGCTCACGCCCACCGACGTCGGCGCCGGGGCGCAGGCGTGGGTCGCGAAGGTGGAGGGGCAGTGGTCGCTCGCGGGCTACGACCGCGGCCCGCGCACCTACGACCTCTACCTCACCGTCACGCACGGCGCCGGCGGCTGGCGGCTGGCCGACGACCGGGACGGCGGCACCCAGCTTCAGGTGTGGGACCTGCCCGGCATGCGGGTGCTGAGCGGGCAGAGCTCGCTGGTGCTCGGCAACGCCCCGCTGGCCCGGATGCAGGCCTACCGCAGCCAGGCCGACGCGGGGGTCGCCCGGGTGACGGCGGTCTGGGGCCGGGGCTGGAGCCGCCGGGTCGTCCTCGTCACGCCGGCCACGACCGCCGAGTTCGCGGCCCTGCTCTCGCGCGAGAAGACCGGCCTGGACCAGGTCGCCGCCGTCACCGAGGGGCCGATCACCGCCGGGGAGAGGGCCCAGGCCGACCGGATCGTGGTCAACCCGGGTGCCTACTCCCGGCTCGCGGCACTCGGCCGGCGCGTGGTCATCACCCACGAGCTCACCCACGTGGCGATCCGCTCGACCACGACGCGCCAGGTGCCGATCTGGCTGTCGGAGGGGATGGCCGACCACGTCGGCTACTCCGGGCTCGGCCTGCCCCGCCAGCGGGTGGCCGCCGAGCTGCTCACCCGCGTCCGTCAGGGCAAGGGCCCGACCCGGCTGCCGACCGCCACCGACTTCGACCCCACGCGCAGCACCATCGCCCCCGCCTACTCGGCGGCGTGGCTGGCGGTGGAGCGGATCGCCGACCTCTACGGCGAGCGCAAGCTGGTGGCGTTCTACCGCGCGGCGGCGGGGGAGGGGACCTCCGGCAGCGCGCCGCTCGGCGACCCCGACCAGGCGACGGCGCAGGCCTTCACGTCGGTGCTCGGGGTCACCCAGAAGCACTTCACCACGTCCTGGCTGGCCTACCTGCGCCAGCTCGCCGGCGCGTGAGGGGATGACGCCATGAGCCGCCGGGCACTCGCGGTCGGGGCCGCGGTCGGCGCCGCCCTCGTGGCCGCCGGGGTGGCGCTGCTGACCCCGTGGCAGCCGCTGGGCGCCCCCGCGGCAGTCCGGCCGCACGTGGCCGCCGACTTCACCGCGGCGGAAGTGCACCGCGCGGCGGCCTTCCGGGCCGACCTGGGCCCCTGGCCGTTCGTCGCCCTCGCCCTGGGGGTGGCCGTGCCCTGGGCTCTCCTGCTCCTCCTGCGCCGCCGTGACCGGCCGGGTGGTCGCGACGGGCAGGGTGGTCAGGACCGGCAGGGTGGTCAGGACCGGCAGGGTGGCCGAACCGGGCAGGAGCCCTCGCCGGCTCCCCGCCGGCGCTGGCCCGTCGTCCTGGGCACGGTGCTGGCCGTGGTGGCGCTGCAGTGGCTGGTCACCCTGCCGTTCGCCGTGCACTCCGAGGTCGTCCTGCGCCGGTTCGGCCTGTCCACCCAGGCCTGGCCCGGCTGGCTGCGCGACGAGCTGGTCGGCCTCGGTCTCGGCGCAGGCATCACCGCCCTCGGCGTCCTCGCCGTGTGGTGGGTGGTGCGCCGCGCCCCCCGCCGCTGGCCGTGGCTGCTGGCCGGGGGAGCCGCCGTGCTCACCGTCCTGGGCTCGGTCCTCTACCCGCTGGTCATCGAGCCCGCCTACAACCGGTTCACCGCGTTGCCGGAGAGCACGCTGACCCGCTCGATCACCGCGTTGGCCGCCCGTGACGGCATCCCGCACGTGCGGGTCGTGGTCTCCGACGCCAGCTCGCGCACCACCGGGGAGAACGCCCACGTCTCCGGGCTGGGCTCGACCCGGTGGGTCGTGCTCGACGACACGACGCTGGCCCGGGCCCGCCAGGACCCTGCCGCCGTGCTGGCGGTGGTCGCGCACGAGTTCGGCCACGTGCGCCACCAGGACGTCCTGCGCGGCACCGCGCTCGGGGCCGTCGGCGCGGCCACCGGGGTGCTGGCGCTCGCGTGGCTGCTCACCTCCCCCCGCGGCTCACGGTGGTTCGTGACCGACGAGCCGAGGCGACGCGACGTCGTGCGCGGCACCGTCCTCCTGGTCGCCGTCGCGACGACGGCGCCCTGGGTCGCCGCGCCGGTCACCAACCTCGTCAGCCGCCACATCGAGGCCGCCGCCGACGTCCACGCCCTCGACGTCACGCGGGACGTGCCGGCCTTCGAGCGGATGCAGCACGACCTCGCCGTGAGCAACCTCAGCCGGCTGGACCCGACCTGGTGGCAGACCGCGCTGTTCGCGACCCACCCCGACCCGGCGTGGCGCATCGCCCAGGCCCGGGCGTGGCAGGCGCTCCACCGCTAGGGTCCTGCGCCATGGAGCGCACCGCCGACGGCACCGAGATCCTGCGGCGCCGGGCGGCCCGCGTCATCCTGCTCGACGAGGACGACCACGTGCTGATGATCCACGGCACCGACCCGGCCAACCCGCGCGACTCCTACTGGTACTCCCTCGGCGGCGGCGTCGACGAGGGGGAGGACCCGCGCGCGGCGGCGGTCCGGGAGGTGTGGGAGGAGACGGGACTGCGGCTCGACCCCGCCGACCTGGTCGGCCCGCTGCGCGAGGACGTCGTCGTCTTCCCCTTCGACGGCAGGCAGATCCACCAGGAGCAGGTCTTCTTCGGTGCCCGCACGACGCGCTTCACCGCCAGTCCGGCGGCGTTCGAGGAGGCCGAGGTGCGCTCCACGATCGCCATCGACTGGCTGCCGGCCCGGGCCCTGGATCAGGTCGCCGAGACGGTCTTCCCCGAGTTCCTCGCCGAGCTGGTCGAGGACCTCGTGGCGAGGGAGACGGCCACCAGCGCCCCGACCAGCCAGAACTGGTTGTAGAACGCCTGCTTGTTGACCAGGTTGGCCACCAGCAGCATCAGCGCCAGCCAGCGCAGCAGCTCGGGCAACCCCGGCTGCCGGCGCCACACCGTGACGATCACCGCGCCGAGGGTGCCGAACACCACGAGCCCGGTCAGGGCGAACGGCAGCATCACGCCGAACTCGTTGAGCGCCAGCAGGTAGAGCGTGTTGGCGAACTTGATCGGGTGGAAGGTCACCAGCAGCGACACCGTGTCGTGGACGAAGTCGGCGGGGCTCGCGAGGAACCACGGCGCGATGAGCACGCCAGTCACGGCACCGGTCGCCACCGAGCGGCGCCAGCCGAAGGGCCGCCACACCAGCAGGATCGGCAGCAGCAAGGCCAGGTGCTGCTTGCTGGCGCAGGCCAGCGCCAGCGGGAGCACCGCCCACCACGGATGGCCGCGGCGCACCAGCACCGCCCACCAGACGATCCCGGCCAGCAGCAGCGGCTCGGTCCAGGCCTGGTCGACCTGGGTGAGCGTGCCGGGCGCCAGCAGCAGGAGGGCCATGAGCGGGCCGGCGACCCACAGGGCCCGGCGGTCGGCGACCTGGCCGCGGCCCAGGACGAGCATCCCGGCGGCCGCCACCATCGTCCACACCACCAGTGCCCACCGGACGTCGCCGGCCAGCCAGCGGCCGGGCGCCAGCAGCACCGCGGTCCACGGAAGGTAGGTGAACGCGTCCTTGATGCCCGGCGACCCCGTCCACGTCATCGCGTACATGTTCTGCCCGTGCAGCATCCCGTCGCTGGCCTGCTGCAGCGTGACCCACACGTCGATCTTCGGCGCCGGGTCGTCGACGATGGCGATGACCGACCCCACCAGGTATGCCGTGACCGCGGCTCCCAGCACCAGCAGCCCCGTCGTGGGGCCGGGCCGCTGCACCAGGACGGCGCACACGACGGCACCCACGATGAACGCGCCGAGCGCCCACCGCTTGCCGCCGGGGGAGAGGTAGCAGAACAGCGGCACGTAGGCCGTCACGGCCGCAGACCCCAGCAACGCCAACGAGATCGAGCGCTGGGTCGCTGCCGGGGCGGCCGGGGCACGCCACTGCCAGCACGCCAGGGCCACCGTGGCGGCCGTGAGGGTCGCCACGATGAGCACCTCGAAGCGCACGACGCTCCACTGGAGGGCGGCGAACGTCGCCACCCAGGCCAGCGCCACGGCATACGGCAGGGTCCGGGCGACCCCGGTGCGGGAGAGCATGCCCTAGACCGTAGAGGTCACTCCCGGGCGCCGGAGTAGAGGGCCTCGACCTGGGTGCCGAAGTCCTTCATGACGATGTTGCGCTTGAGCTTCAGCGACGGCGTGAGGTAGCCGTTCTCCTCGGTGAAGTCGCCCGGCAGGATCGTGAACTTGCGGATCGACTCCGCCTTGGACACGGCCTTGTTGGCGCTGTCCACCGCCCGCTGGATCTCGGCGCGGATCGCCTCGTTGTCCGGGGCGTCCTCCATCGACAGGCCCTCGAGGCCGTTGTTCTTGGCCCACTGCGGCAGCATCTCGGCGTCGAGCGTGACCAGGGCCGCGATGAACGGCTTCTGGTCGCCGACGACGATGCACTGCGAGACCAGCGGGTGGGCGCGCAGGCGGTCCTCCAGCACCGCGGGGGCGACGTTCTTGCCGCCGGCGGTGACGAGGAGCTCCTTCTTGCGGCCCGTGATCTTCAGGAAGCCGTCGTCGTCGAGCTCGCCGATGTCGCCGGTGTGGAACCAGCCGTCCTTGATCGCCTCGGCGGTGGCCTGGGGGTTGTTGTGGTAGCCGGAGAAGACGTCGATGCCCTTGACGAGCACCTCGCCGTCGTCGGCGATCCGGATCGAGATGCCCGGCAGGGGAGCGCCCACCGTGCCGATCTTGATCAGCTCGGGGGTGTTGACCGTCGCCGGGGCGGTGGTCTCGGTGAGGCCGTAGCCCTCGAGGACGGTCAGGCCGATGCCGCGGAAGAAGTGCCCGAGGCGGGTGCCGAGCGGCGCGCCGCCGGAGACGGCATACAGGACCCTGCCGCCCATGGCGGCCCGCAGCTTGCCGTAGACGAGCCGGTCGAAGACGGCGTGCTTGACCTTCAGGCCGAGTCCCGGGCCACCCTCGTCCTGGGCCTTGCTCCAGGCGATGGCGGCCTCGGCGGCCGTGTGGAAGATCTTGCCCTTGCCCTCGGCGGTGGCCTTCTGCTCCGAGGAGTTGTAGATCTTCTCGAACACGCGGGGCACCGAGAGGATGAAGGTGGGCTGGAAGGTGCCGAAGTCGGCCAGCAGGTTCTTGATGTCGGCCGAGTGGCCCATGCGGGCGCCGGCGGCGACGCAGAGCACCTCGATGAAGCGGGCGAAGACGTGGGCCAGCGGCAGGAAGAGCAGCGTGGACGCGCCCTCGACGGCGACGACCGAGCCGAGCCGCTCCACGCAGTTCTCGGCCAGGGCCATGAAGTTGTCGTGGGTGAGCTGGCAGCCCTTGGGCCGGCCGGTGGTGCCTGAGGTGTAGATGATGGTGGCGGTGTCGGCGCGGTTGACCTTGGCGCGTCGCGTGTCGAGGTCGGCGTTGGTGACCCGTTCGCCCTCGACGGCGAGGCGGTCGAGGTCTGCGGCGTCGATCTGCCACACGTGCTTGAGGGCGGGCAGCTGGTCGCGGACCTCCTCCAGCGCGGTCGCGTGGGCCGGCGTCTCGAGGATGACCGCGACCGCCCCGGAGTCGGACAGGATCCAGTGCACCTGCTCGGGGGAGGAGGTCTCGTAGATCGGGACGGCCACTGCGCCGGCGGTCCACACGGCGAAGTCCGCCAGGGTCCACTCGTAGCGGGTCTTGCTCATGATGGCGACGCGGTCGCCGACGCCGATCCCGGCGGCCATCAGGCCCTTGGCCAGGGCACGGACCTCGCGCAGGAAGCGCTCATTGGTGATGTCGACCCACTGCTCACCCTCACGGCGGGAGAAGGCCACGGCGTCGGGTCGCTCCGTCCCGTTGCGCGCCGGCAGGTCCGAGAGGTTGCCCTCCGTCCTCGTCGGAACCAGCGCGGGTACGGCGATGTCCTTCACACGGCCTCCTCAGCCAAAGTCTCGAGCACGCACCCGAACCTTACCCACGGGTCACATCCGGCGGCTCATCGCGAATGTCACACTTGTGCAGCCATGCTCGTCCCATCATTGCCCCTGACCCACCCCCTGCAGCGTGCGGTCCCCGTCGACATCGTCGACGACACCTACATCCACGTCGCCCCGGAAGAGGTCTGTGCCCTCGTCGCCGACCCCCACAACCACGCCCGGTGGTGGCCGGACCTGCGCCTGCGCACCGTCCGGGACCGGGGGGTCAAGGGGCAGCGCTGGGAGATCGAGGGAGCGATCGCCGGCACGATGGAGATCTGGCTCGAACCGTTCCGGGACGGGGTGATCGTGCACCACTACGTGCGTGGTCAGGGGCTCGGCCGGCGCCGGCGCACGGCCGGCACCCGGCACACCCTGCGCTGGAAGCGTGACGTCACGCGGCTCAAGGACGTGCTGGAGGGACGCGCCCGATAGCGGCCTGTAGCCTTCGCCCATGGCCGAGCGCACTGAGTCCAGCATCGACATCGCCGCGTCGCCGGGCGCTGTCCTCGACGTCATCGCGGACTTCGACAGCTACCCCCAGTGGGCCGGCGAGGTCAAGAAGGTCTCCGTGCTGTCCGAGGACGGTGACGGCTGGGCCGACCAGGTGCAGTTCACCCTCGATGCCGGCGCCATCAAGGACACCTACGTCCTGGACTACGACTGGGACGTCGTCGAGGACGGCACCGGCGTCATCTCCTGGTCGCTGGTCACCGCCGAGGTGCTCAAGGCGATGAACGGCTCCTACACGCTCCAGGGCGACGAGGTCGTCACGACCGTGACCTACCGGCTGGCCGTCGACGTCAAGATCCCCATGCTGGGCATGCTCAAGCGCAAGGCCGAGAAGGTCATCATCGACACCGCGCTCAAGGAGCTCAAGAAGCGCGTCGAGTCGTAGGACATCCGATGCGCGTCCTCCTGTTCACCGGCAAGGGTGGGGTCGGCAAGACCACGACGGCCGCGGCGACCGCGGTCCACGCCGCCCGGCAGGGCATCAAGACCCTGGTGCTGTCGACCGACGCCGCGCACTCCCTCGGGGACGCGCTCGGGGTGGACCTCACCCCGCCGGAGGGTGCCCACGAGCCCCTCGTGGAGGTCGAGCCCGGCCTGGCCGCCCTGCAGGTCAGCGCCCCGCATGCGCTGCGCCGGTCGTGGCGCTCGGTGCAGGACTACCTGCTCGGGGTCCTGGACACCCTCGGCATCGACCACGTCGTCGCCGAGGAGCTGACCTCCCTGCCCGGCGCGGAGGAGGTCGTCGCCCTGCTCGAGCTGCGCGAGCAGGTGGGGTCTGGCCTGTTCGACCTGGTCGTCGTCGACTGCGCGCCCACGACCGAGACCCTGCGCCTGCTCGCCCTGCCCGAGGCCCTCGCCTGGCACCTCGAGCGGCTGCTGCCGGCCCAGCGCGGCCTGCTGCGCTCGCTGCGCCCGGCCGCGGCCGCCGCGGCGGGACTGCCGGTGCCTGGCGCCGACGTCGTCGGGGCCCTGGGGCGCTGGCAGCAGCACCTGCGCGAGGTGCAGGACATCCTGCGGGCTGATACCACCAGCGTCCGGCTGGTGATGACCCCCGAGAGCGTGGTCATCGCCGAGTCGCGCCGGACCCTCACCTCCCTGGGCCTCTACGGCTTCACCGTCGACCAGGTCGTCGTCAACCGGGTGCTGCCCGAGGCCGACGGGGACCACCCCGACCCGTGGCGCGCGTCGTGGAACGCCGCCCAGCAGCGTGGGCTGGCCGAGGTGCGCGAGTCCTTCGAGCCGCTGCCCGTGGTCGTCTCGCCCTACCTCGCGCAGGAGCCGATCGGGGCCGACGCGCTCGCCGACCTCGCCCTGGCCCGCACCGGCGACCCCGCGGCCGCCTCGGCCGAGGCGCTGCTCGCCCCCACCGCCCCCCGCGGCACGACCCTGGAACGGGAGGGCACGGCATACCTGCTGACCCTGCCGCTGCCGCTCGCGACCGCCGCGGAGGTCGACCTCGGCCGCCGCGGGGACGAGCTGCTGGTGACGGTCGGGGACCACCGCCGGGTGCTGTCGCTGCCCAGCGTGCTGCGCCGCTGCGACGTCACCGGCGCGCGGGTGCGGGACGGCGCCCTGCGCGTGCGGTTCGTCCCCGACCAGAAGGTGTGGCCGCAACCATGAGCGAGCAGACCCCCGCCCCCGAGGGCGCCCGCATCGGCACGGTGGCCGAGGAGACCGCGCGCCTGGTGGAGGCGTTCGCGGCGTGGTCGACGAGCCAGCGCGGCGGCTCCGCCGCGGCCGCCGAGGGCCATGGCGACCGGGACGGTCACCACCGGGACGGGACGCGCGCGTATGCCGGCCGGCCGGGTGCCGCAGACGGGTCCGGTGCCGCTGGGGCGGGCTCCCGCGGCCGCCCCGCGGGCGCCGGCCCGCGGGCGGACGGGGCGGACCGCTCCGGGGACGCACCCGAGGACGGCCCGCGCTGTGAGTCCTGCGGGGCGCAGACCGGTGTCGGCCGGGCCGAGTCGTGTGGCGTGTGCCCGGTCTGCCGGGGCATCAGCTGGCTGCGCACCGTGCACCCGGAGACGATCGACCGGCTGGCCGACGTCGCCGGGATGCTGGCCGAGACCCTGCGCGAGGTCGCCCGCGAGGCCCGGCCGGGCACGGGCGGACCGGAGGACGAGACAGCGGACACGGCGCCCCGCCGTGGCGCTAGCGTCCAGCGCATCCTCGTCGAGGACGACGAGGAGACCGACGACGACATGCACGACACCGGGAAGAGGACGAGGCAGTGAGCGCCACCATCGGGCTGGACATCGGCGGCACCAAGATCGCTGGCGGGCTGGTGTCACCCACCGGCACGATCCTGGCCCGGGCGCGCCGGGTGACCCCGGCGCACGACCCGGACCGCATCGCGGTCGAGGCGGCCGACCTGGTCCGCGAGCTGGCCCTGGGCGCCGACGTCGTCGGGGTCGGCGTGGCGTGCGCGGGGTTCATCGACAAGACCGGCTCGACCGTGCTCTTCGCCCCCAACCTCGCCTGGCGCGACGAGCCGCTCAAGCAGCGGCTGCAGTCCGCGATGGACCTGCCGGTCGTCATCGACAACGACGCCAACGCGGCGGCGTGGGGCGAGTTCCGCTTCGGCGCCGCCCGTGACGTCGAGGACATGGTGCTCATCACCGTCGGCACCGGCATCGGTGGCGGCGTCGTCATCGGCAACAGGCTCCTGCGCGGCGCCTACGGGATCGCCGCCGAGCTCGGCCACATGCGGGTCGTGCCCGACGGCATCCGGTGCGGCTGCGGCAACCGCGGCTGCTGGGAGATGTACGCCAGCGGCACCGCCCTGGTGCGCGAGGCCCGCGAGCTGGTCCGCTCCGGCACCCCGCACGCGGCCCGGCTCGCCGAGCTCTGTGCCGGGGACCCCGACAAGCTGGCCGGCGCGGACGTGACCGCCGCGGCCGCCGAGGGCGACCCTGCCGCGATCGAGGTGCTGGCTGACCTCGGCCGGTGGGTCGGCGAGGGCGCGGCGTCGGTGACGGCGATCCTCGACCCCGAGCTGATCGTCCTCGGCGGCGGCGTGGCCGACGCCGGGGCGCTGCTGCTCGACCCGGCCCAGGCGGCGTTCCGCCGGCAGCTGACCGGGCGCGGCCACCGGCCGGAGGCCCGCTTCGCCCTCGCCAGCCTGGGCAACGACGCCGGCATCATCGGCGCCGCCGCGCTGGCCGCGGAGGCCGTGGGGTGAGCCCTGGAGGCGTCACCGGCCCGCTCGCGATCGGTGTCGACATCGGCGGCACCAAGGTCGCCGGCGGGGTGGTCGACGCCACGGGCGCGGTCCTGCACCGCGCCCGGCGCGTGACACCCCACCGCTCCACCAGCCCGGCCGTCGTCGAGGACACCATCGTCGAAGTGGTCCAGGAGCTGCGCGAGCTCGCGGCCGCGCTCGCGGACGGCACCGACACTCCCGGCGCGTCCCGCGCCGCTGCGGCCGAGGTGGTGGCCGTGGGCATCGGGGCGGCGGGGTTCGTCTCGGCCGACCGGGCCACCGTCGTGTTCGCCCCGCACCTGTCCTGGCGCAACGAGCCGCTGCGTGACGCCCTGCGCTCCCGGGTGGGGGTGCCGGTGTTCGTCGACAACGACGCCAACGCGGCCGCCTGGGCGGAGTGGCGCTTCGGGGCCGGGGCCGGCGAGACCCACCTGATGATGGTCACGCTCGGCACCGGCATCGGCGGCGCCATCCTCACCGACGGGCACGTCCAGCGCGGCCGCTTCGGCATCGCGGGAGAGTTCGGCCACATGCAGGTCGTCCCCGGCGGGCACCGCTGCGAGTGCGGCAACCGCGGCTGCTGGGAGCAGTACGCCAGCGGCAACGCCCTCGTCCGGGAGGCGCGCTCGCTGGCCACCGCACAGTCGCCGCTCGCCACGGACCTGCTGGCCCGCGTCGGCGGCCTGCCCGCCGACCTCACCGGCCCGGTCATCACGGAGGCGGCCCGCGAGGGCGACCCGACCTCGCGCGAGCTGCTCGCCGACATCGGCACGTGGCTCGGGGTCGGCATCGCCAACCTGGCCGCGGCGTTCGACCCCGGCACCTTCGTCATCGGCGGCGGGGTCAGCGCGGCCGGCGAGCTGCTGCTCGAGCCGGCGCGGGAGTCCTACCGGCGGACCCTGACCGGCCGCGGATACCGGCCCGAGGCGCGCATCGTTGCCGCCCAGCTGGGCAACGAGGCCGGCCTGATCGGTGCGGCCGACCTGGCCCGGGCCGAGGTCACCGGGACGGCGTGAGCGCAGCGGCATGAGGACCACCGGATGAGCGACGTCCTGCGCGTCGCCACCTGGAACGTGCACGACCTGCGCGACGACGTCGCCGCGGCCGCCCGGGTCCTCCGGGCCATCGACCCCGACGTCCTGTGCCTGCAGGAGGTGCCGCGCCACCCCTTCTCCGGGCGTCGCGTCGCCGCCTTCGCGCAGCGGTGCGGGCTCTCCTTCCCCGGCGACCACCGTGGCAGCGGCGGCACCACCGTGCTGACCCGCCCCGCGCTGGTCGTGGACCAGACCCGACACGTGCGGCTGCCGGTGCCGAGGCTGCAACGCCGGCGCGGGTATGCCGTGGCGCGCGTCGCGCGACCCGGCCACCCACCGGTGACGGTCGCCAGCATCCACCTCGGGCTCGACGCGCCCCAGCGGGAGCGGCACGTGGCGCAGCTGCTCGCCGACCTCGGCGGCGCGGCGGCGCTGGTGGTGGCGGGTGACCTCAACGAGCTGGCCGACGGGCGCGCCTGGTCCGCTCTGGCCGGCCGGCTGCCGCGGGTGTCGGGGGAGGAGCCGACGTTCTCGGCACGGCATCCCCGTCTGTGCATCGACGCCGTCTTCGCCAGCCTCCCGGTGGCCGGCCCGGCGGCCAGGTCGACGGTCGGGTCCGGCAGGGCCTCGGGCCAGGACGGCGGGCGGCCCGCGGTGGCGCTGTCCCCAGCCGACCTGGTCGCGGCGAGCGACCACCTGCCGGTGTGGGTCGACCTCGACGTGGGCCTCCTGGCGCGGGAGGGCGCACCGGCCGACGCCGGCTGATCGGATCGCAGACGTGGTTGGGGCAACGCGTGGGTGGGGCGCCACCGCCGTGGTGTCCTGACCTCAGTGCTGGGACGTCAGGGCAGACAGGTCAGTGCAGGAACGCCCGGACCAACGGGGTGACCTCGGGGGCGAGCTCCTCGAAGAAGCCGTGCCGCCCGCCGTCGAGCAGGTGCACCGTCGCATCGGGGATGCGTTCCGCGAGAAGGGTGGCGTTGTCGGCCGGGACCATCCGGTCGTCGGTGCCATGCAGCACGAGGGTGGGCGCCGCGATCCGGGGCAGGATCTCCCACGCGTCGTGGCGGCTGCTCGCACGAAGGTGGGCGCGGGCCTCCTCGGGCGTCATCGTGGGGTCACCGAGCAGGTGGCTGGCGGCGGGGCCGTGCGGCCAGCCGTCGGTGTAGAAGAGCCGGTGCAGGACCGGGCGCCTCTCGCCATCGGGCACGTCGAGCTGCCGGCGCACGTCGGCGCTGCGCTCGCGGGCGTGGGGGCCGCCGGGGGAGGTGCAGGCCAGGACGAGCCGGTCGACGAGGTGCGGGCGGGTGCCGGCGAGCACCTGGGCGACCCGCCCACCCATCGAGGTGCCGTAGACCGCGGCCGAGGGGATGCCGAGCGCGCCGAGAACGTGGGCCGCGTCGTCGGCGAACGAGGCCGTCGACCAGGCCCCCACCCGGCCGCGGCTGCCGCCGGTGCCGCGGTAGTCCATCGTGACGACCCGGTGGCTCTCCTCGAACGCCTCGCGCAGGCCGGTCCACCAGCCATGGGAGTTCGCCTGGCCCTGCAGCAGGAGCAGGGCGGGGCCGCTCTCCCGGCCGGTGACCTGCACCGCGAGGGGGAACCCGTCGGGCGCGGGCACGGTCGCGGTCCTCACCTCGCCGCTCCCTCGAGCAGGGTGGGCGTGCGACGCAGCACCAGGGCCAGGCCGCCGGTGGCGGTCAGCAGGACGGTCACGAAGGCGACGACGCCGGGCCACCCCGCTGCGGTCCAGGCACCACCGCCGAGGCTGCCGAGCGTCGAGGACCCGAGGTAGTAGGTGAACAGGTACAGCGACGCGGCCTGGCCGGTGGAGACGCCACCGGCGTGCGCCCTGGCCGGGACCCAGCCGCTGGCGAGGCCGTGGACGGCGAAGAACCCGGCGGTCAGGAGGGCCAGTCCGAGGATGATGACGGGCAGTGAGGGCGCCAGGGTCACCAGGGCACCGGCCACGGCGAGCAGGCAGCCCAGCGGGAGCACGGTGCGCCGGCCGAGGCTGTCGGCGAGGCGGCCGAACACGGTGGAGCTGATGCTGCCCATCGGGTAGACGAGGAACACCAGGCTGGCGGCGCCGAGACCGAGGCCGTACGGCGGGCCGGCGAGGCGGAAGCCCAGCGTGTTGAACACGGCGACGAGGGCGCCCATCGAGAGGCCCCCCACCGCGTAGAGGGCCAGCAGGGCGGGGTCGGAGACCGCGCGCCGGCCCATGCGCAGCAGGGCGCGGGCGCTCGCGGGCGCCGGGGTGAAGCGGCGGGAGGTCGGCAGCAGCAGCCGCACGGCCAGGGCGCAGCCGAGGCCGAGCAGGGCGGTCGCGGCCAGGGCCGACCGCCACCCGGCGACCTCCGCGACACCCCCGGTGACCAGGCGCCCGGTCATGCCGCCCAGGGCGGTGCCCCCGACGTAGAGGCCGGCGGCGCGCGCGTGCGTCGAGGGATGGAGCTCCTCACGCAGGTAGGCGGTGGCCACGGCGGGCAGCCCGGCGAGCACCACGCCTTCCAGCAGGCGCAGGGCGAGCAGCGCCGGCCAGCTCGGGGCGAGGGCGCAGGCGCCGGCGACCACGGCCGAGGCGGTGAGCGACAGGCGGATCAGCCGCGTGCGGCCGATGACGTCGGAGGCGGGGCCGGCGACCAGCAGGGCCAGGCCGAGGCCGAGCGTGGTCAGCGACACCGTCAGCGTGGCGCCGGTGCTGGACACCCTGAACCGCCCCGCGAGGTCGGGCAGGATCGCCTGCGTGCTGTACAGCAGGGCGAAGGTGGCCAGGCCGGCGGCGAACAGGGCCACGACCACGCGGTGGTAGCCGGGCGTCCCGGGGCGGTAGCCCTCCGCGGCGTCGGCCCGGGTGCCGGTCGTCCGCGCGTCGGTGCCCAGGACGTCGGTGCTCGGGGCGTCGGTGCTCACGGCGACGACTCTGCCTCCGCCCCATGTCATGCGTCCAATGTCGGTTGAGGTCGATGTCCATGCGGGATCCGTATGATGCTCCCGTGCAGCTGCGCGACCTCGCCTGGCTGGTGGCCCTGGCCGACCACCAGCACGTCACCGACACCGCGGCCGCCCTGGGGACCAGCCAGCCGACCCTCTCGCGAGCCCTGGCCCGGATGGAGGCCGAGCTCGGCACCCGGGTGTTCGAGCGGGCCCCGGACGGGGTGCACCTCACCCCGACGGGGGCGCTGGTGACCGCGGCCGCGCGGGACCTCACCGCCCGCTACGAGCAGCTGCTGGCCGACCTGCGCGGCGTGCTGGACCCCGACACCGGCGTGGTGCGCCTGGCCTTCCTCGACTCCATCGCGACGTCCCTCGTCCCGGGGGTGCTGCGCGCGTTCCACGAGCACGCCCCGCACGTGCGGGTGCTGCTCAGCCAGGAGCCGGCGCACGAGATCCTCGAGGACCTGGCCAGCGGCGCCGCGGACCTCGCGATCACCTCGGTCCAGCCGGCCGGGGACTTCGGGTGGTGCGCCCTGCAGGAGGAGCGCCTGGTGCTCGTGGTGCCGCCCAAGCACCGCCTGCGGACCCGGCGCAGGATCGACCTGGCGGAGCTGGCGAGCGAGGAGCTGGTGACCACGCCGGTCGGCTTCGGCTACCGCGCGCTGGTCGACTCGCTGCTGCGCGATGCCGGGGTGTCACCGGTGGTGTCCTTCGAGAGCCAGGACCTCGCCACCATCGAGGGCCTGGTCGCGGCCGGCCTCGGCGTGGCCGTCGTGCCCGAGCCCTTCGCGGGGCTGACCGGCACCGTGGGCATCCCGATCACCGCGGAGGCCGCGCGCCGCACCATCGGCCTGACCTGGCGCTCGGACCGGGTCCTGTCGGGGCCGGCGGAGCGCTTCCGCGACTTCGTCACCGCCGGGCGTCGCTGACCGGACCGGGTTCCGGCGCAGGGGGCCACTGCCGAGCCGGCCGCGCGCGGTCACCGCCTCAGAGGCGTGCCCCGTCGTCGTCATCGTCCTCGTCGCGGTGCCCGGGCAGGCGTGAGACGAGCATCGCGAAGCCGCCGACCGTCATCGCGATCGACAGCAGCAGCCACAGGCTGCTGGCGTCACGGTTGAACAGCACCAGGTAGAGCAGGAGCAGCGGTCCACCGGTCAGGCCGATGACGATGCCCCAGAACTGCAGGTCACCCGCGGGCAGGGGCTGGGTGGGGCCGGGGTGGAAGTGCTCCTCGGGGTCCTCCTGCGGCTCGTCGCGGTGTGCCGACGCACCGGGCTCCGCCGGTCGCGGACCGCTCCCGGCCGCTGGCGTCGGGGTGGCCGGCGGACCGGGGGGTGGCCCGGGGGAGGGCACCGGTGGTGAGGCCGGGGGTGGCAGGGTGAGGTTGGCGCCGCCACCGGGGGTGGCGCCGGCGCCGGGGGGCGCGGGAGGCGGGTCGCCCCCCTCCACCGGGTCGTCCACCCCCTCGGCCTCGGGCCACGGGGCGGCACCGGGACGGCTGAGGGCGTCGTCCGACCAGTGCGCGATGATCTCGGCGAACTGCGCGTCGACGTCGGAGCGGTCGGGGTCGCCCATGGCTCAGCTCGTGAGGCGCTCGATGAACGTGACCGACTCCGCGAAGATCAGCGGAGCGTCGTTGTCCAGGGTGGCGACGTGGTAGGAGTTCTCGAGCAGGACCTCGCGCACGTCCTCGCTGGAGATCTTGGACAGCACCAGCGCCGAGCTCGACGCCGGCACGACGTGGTCCTGCGGGGAGTGCAGCAGCAGCACCGGCTGGGTCACCTCGGGCAGGTCCCGGGTGACGGTGCGCCAGGCCACGAGCTGGGAGTGGCCGGCCTTGAGCGGTGACTTCGTGTAGGCCAGCTCGGTGACGCCGGCCTTCTTGATGTCGTTGCCCACCCCCGGCAGGGCGCCGACGAGGTGCTTGAGCACCGGCAGCAGCACCACGCGGGGGTCCTCGAACTTCAGCGCCGGGTTGACCAGGATGAGGCCGGCGACCCGCGGCCCGTGGTTCTGCGCCAGCTGCAGGGCCAGGGCCCCGCCCATCGACAGGCCGCCGACCACGACCGTGGAGCAGGTCTGGAGCAGCTCGCGGAAGGCGGCGTCAGCGGCGGCATACCAGTCCTCCCACCGCGTGCGGTTCATCTCCTGCCACGTGGTGCCGTGCCCTGGCAGGCGCGGCAGGCGCACCGTGTAGCCCGCCTCGGCGAGGTGCTCGGCCCACGGGCGCAGGCTCTGCGGGGTGCCGGTGAAGCCATGGATGAGCAGGACTCCGACATCGGACCCGTCGTGCGCGAAGGGCTCGGCTCCGGGCAGGATCGACACCTGTGCTCCTCGGGGGAATGGTCCGGGACTACATCGTGTGCGAGCGCATCCTCGCATGCTGCACCTTGCGCACCTAGTGTGCCGGGTAGAGTTCGGCGCGTCATAGGAGGTGGGGTCATTGTTCTACTGGGTGCTCAAGACGATCGTGCTCGGACCCATCCTCAAGCTGCTGTTCCGCCCCTGGGTCGAAGGGGAGGAGAACATCCCGCCGGAGGGTGCGGCGATCTTTGCCAGCAACCACCTGTCGTTCTCCGACTCGATCTTCCTGCCGCTGGTGGTCCCGCGCCGGATGACGTTCCTGGCCAAGTCCGACTACTTCACGGGTCGGGGCATCAAGGGTCGCCTGACGGCGGCCTTCTTCAAGGGCGTCGGGCAGCTGCCCGTCGACCGGTCCGGAGGCCGTGCCGGCGAGGCCGCCCTGCGCAGCGGCCTGAAGGTCCTGCGCCGCGGCGAGCTGCTCGGCATCTACCCCGAGGGCACGCGCTCGCCCGATGGCCGGCTCTACCGCGGCCGCACCGGCGTGGCGCGGATGGCCCTCGAGGCCGGTGTGCCGGTGCTGCCGATCGCGATGGTCGGCACCGACAAGGCGCAGCCGGCCGGCAAGAAGGTCCCGAAGATCATGCGGATCGGTGTGCGCATCGGCAAGCCGCTGGACTTCTCGCGCTACGAGGGCATGGAGGAGGACCGCTTCGTCCTGCGCTCGATCACCGACGAGATCATGTACGAGCTGATGCTGCTCTCCGGCCAGGAGTACGTCGACATGTACGCCACGTCGATGAAGGAGCGCCTGCTCGCGGCCGCCAAGGCCAAGGCCAAGCCGCTCTACTCCGCCTCCGAGGACAAGGACAAGGCCGCCGACAAGGCCGCCGACAAGGACGCCGGCGCCGTCGTGGCCACCGGGACCACGGACGTCGTGCCCGACGCGGGTGCGACGACCGACACGCCGGGTGGCCAGGGTGACCTCGAGCCGCTCGACGCCGCCGGCGACACCGGTGACACCGGCGAGGTCGAGGGTCCCGGCGAGGCAGCGGAGGAGGGCCCGCACGAGGCGGTGCAGAACGCCCCGGCGCAGACGCCGGGCGGCGACGGCCGGCTCGCGGCCAGCTGACGGTGGCGCGCGGGGGGAGCGCGGCCGGTGACCCGACGGTGGTCGCGGCGCTGTGGCGCGGGCTCAACGTGCTGCGCCCCGTCGCCCTCCTGTATGCCGTGTACTCCCTTCACGAGCGCCACCCCGCCATGGAGCGCCCATGGCTGGCGGTCCTGGTGCTGGTCGCCCTCGGGGCCTGGACCGTCGCCATGTGGTTCCACCGTGAGCGCACCGCCGCCGTGGTGGGCGTCGAGCTCGCGCTGGCCGTCATGGCGATCCTTGCCACGCGCGTGGTCGACTCCGACGAGGTGATCCTGGGCGGCGCGCCGACCGTGCCGGGGATCTGGCCGTCGGCCGCCGTCGTGTCGTGGGCGGTCCTGAAAGGCTGGCGCGGCGGCGTCTTCGGCGCGGCGGTGGTCGCGGCGGCCGACCTGGTCGAGGTGGTCCGGCCCACCGACAACACGGTCAACAACATCGTGCTGCTGTTCCTCGTCGGCGGGTGCATCGGCTACTGCGCCGACCTCTCCCGTGAGGGCCACCACGCCCTGCGCGAGGCGCTGCGGGTCCAGGCCGAGGTGCGCGAGCGGGACCGGCTCGCGCGCACGGTGCACGACGGGGTGCTGCAGACGCTGGCGTTCATCCACCGGCGCAGCCAGGACCTGGGCCGCGAGGGCCGCGAGCTCGGGGCGATGGCGGCGGACCAGGAGCGGCTGCTGCGCGCGCTGGTCAGCGGCGTCCCGGCCCCCGGCCTGGACGCCGTGGTGGAGGGCGAGGTCGACCTGCGCACGATGCTCGGGCGCTACGCCGGCGGCAGCGTCCAGGTCGTGCCACCCGCGGACCCGGTCGCGTTGCCGCGCAGGGTGGCCGAGGAGCTGACGGCCGCGGTGAGCGCCGCCCTGGACAACGTGCGCCAGCACGCGGGGGAGCAGGCGCGGGCGTGGGTGCTCATCGAGGACGAGGGTGACGCCGTCACCGTGACGGTCCGCGACGACGGCGTCGGCATCGCCGACGAGCGGCTGGTCGAGGCCGCGGCCCACGGCCGGCTCGGCGTGAGCAGCAGCATCCGCGGCCGGCTCGCCGACCTCGGCGGGACGGCACGCTATGACAGCCACAGGGGTGAGGGCACCGCGGTCGAGCTGCGGGTGCCCCGACGAGGGGGGACACCATGACCGGGGCCGGCGCGGACGACCTGGGGCGAGCGAGCGGGGCGGGGGACGCGCGGGGTGCCGTCCTGCGGGTGGTCGTGGCCGACGACCACCCGATGTGGCGCGACGCGGTCGCGCGGGACCTGGCCGACGCCGGCTTCACGGTGGTCGCCACCGCCGACGACGGCCCCTCGGCGGTCCGGCGGACGCTGGCCACCCGCCCGGACGTGCTGGTCCTGGACCTCAACCTGCCGGGCATGCGCGGCGACGAGGTGTGCGCAGCGATCCGGGAGGCGCAGGTGCCCACGCGGGTGCTCATCCTGTCCGCCAGCGCCGAGCAGCGCGACGTCCTCGAGGCGGTCAAGGTCGGGGCGACCGGCTACCTGCTCAAGTCGGCCTCGCGTGAGGAGTTCCTCGACGCGGTCCGCGAGACCGCGTCCGGCACCGCGGTGTTCACCGCCGGGCTGGCCGGCCTCGTGCTCGGGGAGTTCCGCCGGATGGCCAGCGCGCAGCCGACCGGCAAGGACACCGTCCCCGGGCTCACCGAGCGCGAGACCGAGGTCCTCAAGCTGGTTGCGACGGGCTTGTCCTACAAGCAGATCGCCGCACGCCTGTTCATCTCGCACCGCACGGTGCAGAACCACGTGCAGAACACCCTGACCAAGCTCCAGCTGCACAACCGGATCGAGCTGGTGCGGTTCGCGATCGCCCGAGGGCTGGAGCACCCGACGGACCCGACCGACCCGGCGTCGGCCGGCTGACCGCCGGGCCGACCGGGCCCGGTCAGGCCGCGGTGGTGGCCTCGCGCAGCGCCTGGAGCACCCGGGAGTCGATGCCCTCGGGGGTCAGCCGCGTCTCGTAGTTCTCGGCCCCGGCCCAGTCGGCCAGCGCGGTGTGGACGTCGGCGTCGGTGCGGCCCAGGAGCGCCAGGCGCTCGGTGACCTCGGTCAGCAGGCCGTCCTCGAGCGGGAGCACGTTGGTGGGCCCGCCGAAGTAGAGCTCGTTCAGGTCGAGCAGGCGCGCGAGCTCCTGAGGTGCCTCCGCGTGGTCGTCGACGCGCAGGTCCGCCAGCACCCCGGAGCCGTCGTAGCCCGCTCCCGGCCGCACGGCATACACGGCGGCGGACTGCCGACCGCGGCGGTCGCCGCCGGCCCGGTCACCGGCGAGCAGGGCGTGGACCAGTCGGGTCGGGAACGGCAGGTGACCGCCCTCCAGCCAGGCGCGCTCCATCTCCTGCACCACCTGCGGGCCGGCCAGGATGTTGCCCTGGATGGCGTAGCCGCCGCTGTCGTCGCGCCCGGTGAGGCCGCCGGCCCAGTCCATGCAGTCGCTTCCGGTGAAGCTGGCCTGGCCGGTTCCGGTGACCACGCCGAGCTGGCGCTGCTGGTGGCCGTCGTCGGCCGCGGTCAGCCGCTGCACGACGGCGTCGGGCTCGAGCCCCTCGGCCAGCAGCGAGAGGGCGTCGTCCTTGTAGGAGACCTTGGCCAGGGCCTGGGTCGCCACGGCGCCGACGCCGTTGCGGGCGGCCGGCACGACCGACCCGACGGCGAGGAACTTGCTGGCGACGGCGACGCCGAGGGCATCACCCATGGAGGCCACGATGGAGAAGGTCATACCTTCGACCCTAGCCGCGGACCCCTATGCGGGCGATAGGTTGCCGGGCATGCGCATCGGTGTGTTGACAGGTGGAGGCGACTGTCCCGGCCTCAACGCCGTGATCCGGGCCGTCGTCCGCAAGGGGATCGAGACCTATGACCACGAGTTCGTGGGCTTCCGCGACGGCTGGAAGGGCCCCCTCGAAGGCCTGACCAGACCGCTCGCCCTCGCGGATGTCGAGGACGTCCTCGCCCGGGGCGGCACCATCCTGGGCTCCTCCCGGACCAACCCGTACAAGGTCGAGGGCGGTGTCGACCGGATCCGCGAGAACGTCAAGGCTGCCGGTATCGACGCGCTGGTCGCCATCGGGGGTGAGGACACCCTCGGCGTGGCCAAACGCCTGACCGACGACGGCCTCGGCGTGGTGGGGGTGCCCAAGACGATCGACAACGACCTGTCCGGCACCGACTACACCTTCGGCTTCGACACCGCGGTGTCCATCGCCACCGAGGCGATCGACCGGCTGCGCACCACGGCCGAGTCCCACCACCGCGCGCTCGTGGTCGAGGTCATGGGCCGGCACGCCGGCTGGATCGCGTTGCACTCCGGCCTGGCCGGTGGCGCCAACGTCATCCTCGTGCCGGAGCGGCGCTTCGACATCGACCAGGTCGCGGCGTGGGTCAAGCACCGCTTCGACCAGGAGTACGCCCCGATCATCGTCGTCGCCGAGGGCGCCCAGCCCAGCGACGGCGGGGAAGCCCTGCAGAGCAACGAGATCGACGCGTTCGGGCACGTGCGCCTCGGCGGGATCGGCATCTGGCTGGCCGCCGAGCTCGAGGAGCGCACCGGGCACGAGAGCCGGTGCGTGGTCCTGGGCCACATCCAGCGCGGCGGCACGCCCACGGCCTACGACCGGGTGCTGGCCACCCGCTTCGGGCTGCACGCCATCGACGCGGTCCACGAGGGCGACTTCGGGGTGATGGTCGCCCTGCGCGGTACCGACATCGTGCGGGTGCCGCTGGCCGAGGCGACGGCCGAGCTCAAGACCGTCCCGGACGAGCGCTACGCCGAGGCCGAGGTCTTCTTCGGCTGAGACGGCCCTCGTCGGACCTGCCAACCCGGCCGGGCCCGGTCGTGCGAGGGCACTCCGGTGAGGGTGCCCTCGCAAGCCGGCGTTCGTCATACGGACCCATGCGTGTCCGCTCCGTGGACGCACCTACCCTTGACCCCGTGACCATCGACGCGACCCCCGAAGTCCTGGCCGGGCTGGACGCCTGGCGTGACCTGCCCGCCGCGCAGCAGCCCGAGTGGCCCGACGCCGACGCGCTGGACAAGGCCGTGCGGACGCTGTCGACCTATCCGCCGCTGGTCTTCGCCGGGGAGTGCGACATCCTGCGGACCCGGCTCGCGGCGGCGGCCCGTGGCCAGGCCTTTGTCCTCCAGGGCGGGGACTGCGCCGAGACGTTCGCCCACGCGACGGCCGACAACATCCGCGACCGGATCAAGACCATCCTGCAGATGTCGGCCGTCCTGACCTACGGCGCCAGCCTGCCGGTCGTCAAGGTCGGCCGGATGGCCGGGCAGTACGCCAAGCCCCGCAGCAGCGGCAACGAGACCCGCGAGGGCGTCACCCTGCCTGCCTACCGCGGCGACATGGTCAACGACTTCGCGTTCACGCAGGACGCGCGCACCCCCGACCCCGACCGCCTGGTCCGGGCCTACAACGCCAGCTCGGCGACGCTGAACCTCGTGCGGGCGTTCACCCAGGGTGGCTTCGCCGACCTGCGTCGCGTCCACGACTGGAACCGCGGCTTCGTCGCCAACTCGGCCAACGCCCGCTACGAGAAGCTGGCCAAGGACATCGACAAGGCCATGAAGTTCATGGAGGCCTGCGGCGCCGACTTCGAGGCGATGCACCGGGTCGAGTTCTTCGCCGCGCATGAGGCGTTGCTGCTGGACTACGAGCGCCCGCTGACCCGCATCGACTCGCGCACGGGGCTGCCCTACGACGTCTCCGGGCACTTCCTGTGGGTGGGGGAGCGCACCCGCGACCTCGACGGCGCGCACATCGACTTCATCTCGCGCGTGCGCAACCCGATCGGCATCAAGCTCAGCCCCAAGGCCGACCCGGACTACGTGCTGCGGCTCATCGACAAGGTCGACCCCGAGCGCGAGCCGGGCCGGCTCACCTTCATCACCCGCATGGGCGCCGGCACGGTGCGCGAGGCCCTGCCGGCGATCGTGGAGAAGGTCACCGCCTCCGGTGCCGTGCCCACGTGGATCTGCGATCCCATGCACGGCAACACCTTCGAGTCCTCCTCCGGCTACAAGACACGTCGCTTCGACGACGTCGTGGAGGAGGTCCGCGGGTTCTTCGAGGTGCACCAGGGCCTGGGCACCGTGCCCGGCGGCATCCACATCGAGCTCACCGGCAACGACGTCACCGAGTGCCTCGGCGGCGCGGAGGACATCCTCGACGCCGACCTCGAGAAGCGCTACGAGACGGTCTGTGACCCGCGCCTGAACCACCAGCAGAGCCTGGAGCTCGCGTTCCTCGTCGCCGAGATGCTGAGCCAGCGGTGAGCGGGCCGACGCGCGTCGTCGACCTGCGCTCGGACACCATCACCCGGCCGACCGCGGCCATGCGCCAGGCGATGGCCTCGGCCGAGGTCGGCGACGACGTCTACGGCGAGGACCCGACCGTCACCGCCCTCGAGGAGCGCGTCGCCGGCCTGCTCGGCCACGAGGCGGGGCTGTTCACCGCCTCGGGCTCGCTGGCCAACCAGCTCGGCCTGCGCCTGCACGTCCACGCCGGCGAGGAGGTCATCGCCGACAGCCTGGCCCACGTGCTGCGCGCCGAGATGGGGGCCGCGGCGGTGTTCTCCGGCATCAGCTCCCGGTCGTGGGTGGCCGAGCGGGGCCTGCTCGACCCGGCCCAGCCGCTGGCGCTGATGCAGCCCGACGCCGGGGCCTACCAGGTCTCCACGCGCCTGGTCGTCGTGGAGAACACCCACAACTTCGGCGGTGGCACCGTCCAGCCGCTGGAGCGCATCGCCGCCCTCCGCGAGGCCACCCGCCCGCGCGGGGTCGCCCTGCACGTCGACGGTGCGCGGCTCTGGAACGCGCACGTCGCCACGGGCACCAGCCTCACGGCATACGGGGAGCAGGCCGACACCGTCTCGGTGTGCCTGAGCAAGGGCCTCGGGGCGCCCGTGGGCTCGGTCCTGGTCGGCTCGCACGCGCACGTCGCCGAGGCGCGCGTGTGGCGCAAGCGGTATGGCGGGGGCATGCGTCAGGCGGGCATCCTCGCCGCCGCGGGCCTGTGGGCGCTCGACCACCACGTCGAGCGTCTCGCGCAGGACCACGAGCGGACCCAGAAGGTGGCCCGGGCGGTCGCCGAGGTCGCGCCCGACGTCGTCGACCCGGACCTCGTCGAGACCAACATCCTCATCCTGCGGGTCGGCGCGGTCGGCCTGGCGTCGGCCGATTTCGTTGCGGCGGCTGGAGATCGGGGGGTGCGGATGTACGCCACCGACGCCTCCTCGGTCCGCATGGTGTGGCACCTGGACGTGGACGACGCCGACACGGCCTACGCTGCCGACGTGGTGACCTCCCTGATCGCCGAGGCGGCGCATCGACCGTGACGTCGTCCTGGGGGCTGGCCGAGCCGCGGCCGCTCCCGCCCGGCCAGCGCCGGACGGAGAGCCTGCGGCCGGTGCACTACGGGCGCGTGCCCAAGGTCGACCTCGACACGTGGACGCTGCGTGTCGGGGGTGACGTCAAGGGCGGCGAGCCGGTCACGCTGACGTGGGCGGACTTCAGCGCGCTGCCCCGGGTCGACGTGCGCGCCGACCACCACTGCGTCTCGCGCTACACGACGCAGGACCTGCTCTGGTCCGGCGTCGCCGCGCGCACGATCCTCGACCTCGTGCCGCCCGACGACGACGTCGAGCACGTGCTGCTGTCGGCGACCTACGGCTACAGCACCAACGTCCGGATGGAGGACCTGTCCTCCCCGCGGGCGGTGCTGGCCACGCACCTCGACGGCGAGCCGCTGACGCCGGAGCACGGGTGGCCCTGCCGGCTGGTGCTGCCTCACCTCTACGGATGGAAGGGCCCCAAGTGGGTCCGCGCGCTGGACTACCAGCGCCATCCCGAGCGCGGGTTCTGGGAGCAGCGCGGCTACCACTTCACCGGCGACGTGTGGCGCGAGGAGCGCTACGCCTACCAGGAGTAGCCCTCTCAGCTGACCTCGTGGTGCAGCGCCTCGGCCGGTGGCTGCTCGGCCGCGGTGGCGCCGGTGTCCTTGCGCCCCACGAGCTCGACGACGTACATCGCGCCGACGACCAGCGCCCCGCCGAGCAGCATCGGCACCGTGAGGCCCTCGCTGCCCAGGGTCACCGCGAAGACGGCGGCGAACACCGGCTCCAGCGTCATGACGATGGCCGCCCGGGTGGCCGGCAGGTGGCTCTGCGCCCAGGTCTGGGCCCACATGGCGACGGCGCCGGCGACCAGGGCCATGTACAGCACCGACAGCCACGGGCCGGTGCCCGAGGGCAGCTCCACTCCGCCCGGGGCGGCGCAGGCCAGGCACACGAGGGCGATGACGACCATCTGCACCGCGGCGAGGCCGCTGGCGCTGCCGGCCGAGGACCAGCGGCCCAGGCCGATGATGTGCAGCGCGTAGACGGCGGCCGAGGCCAGCGTGAGCAGCTCGCCGTAGCCGAAGCCCACGCCCCGCAGCGAGAGAGCGGCCAGCCCGGCGGTGGCCATCCCGACCGCCAGCCACGTCGACCGCGGCACCCGCTCGCGCAGCAGCAGCGCGCCGAACACCGGCGTGAGGACCACGTAGGTGCCGGTGATGAAGCCCGAGCGCGAGGCGTCGGTGTGGGCGAGGCCGACCGTCTGCAGCACCTGGGCCACGCCGTAGAGCACCCCCAGGCCCGCGCCGACCGCCAGCTCCCGGCGGGTCAGCCGGCGCACCTGGCGCCAGAACACCGCCGTGATGACCACCGCGGCGATGGTGAAGCGCACCGCGAGGAAGTCGGCCGGGGACAGCTGGCGCACGACCTCACGGATGAGGAAGAACGTCGACCCCCACACGGCCGTGACGCTGACGAGCAGCAGGGTCGCGAGCTGGCGGGAGCGGGCGTCGGGCACGCCCAAGGGTCTCTTTGGGTGTGTCCCTGTTGGCGGCCGCCCGCTGATCCGGGTGAATCGGCCAGACAGAGTCGTGCACCTGGCCTTGTGGTGTCCCTGGACGGGCGGCCTGGCTTCACTGTTGGTCATGCTGGGCGTGGCCCTTGGTGGTGGTGGCGACTGTCCCGACGGCTGAACCAGCATTGCCGGTGACAGGAAGGGATGGCCGTGACCCCGACGTGGTGGGCTCTGGTGGCGCTGGTCGCGCTCGGCCTCGTGCTGACTGTCGCGGCGATCACGCTGGTGCCCCGGCGGGTGCCCAGCCCGACCCGCGCCGAGCGAGCGGCGGTGCTGGGCGACGTGCCGGCTGGCGTGGTCACCAGAGGTCGGGCGCTGCACGCCGCGCTGCGTCCCAGCTCGTACGGTTCCCTGCTGGTGGGACTGGTGGTGCCCCTGCTGCTCGGGTTGACCCCGGCCGGTGCCCGGATCGTCGTCTGGGTGGGCCAGCCGTTCGGTGGGCACTGGCTGGCGGAGGCTCTGCTGGGCGGCCTGGTCATCCTGATCATGCTGTGGTTGGTGGCACTGCCCTTCAGGGCGTGGCGCCACGTCGTGTTGCGCGACTACGGGCTGTCCACCCAGGACTGGGGCGGCTGGGCGGCGGACCTGTTCAAGGGATGCGCGGTCGGGGCGGTGATCGGCGCGGTGGTGCTCGGCGGGTTCTACTCGCTGACCCGGCTCGCGCCCGACTGGTGGTGGGCGTTCGGTGCCGTGGGTGCCGCCGCCGTGGTCGTCCTGCTGTCGTTCGTCTTCCCGGTCCTGGTCGAGCCGCTGTTCAACACGTTCACCCCGATGCCGGCGGGCCCGCTGCGTGATGAGTTGCGCACGATGGCGGCGCGGGACGGCATGCCGGTGCGGGACGTGCTGGTCGCGGACGCGTCGCGGCGCACGACCGGGCTCAATGCGTACGTGTCCGGCTTGGGACGCTCCCGGCGGATCGTGGTCTACGACACGCTGCTGCGCGAGGCGCCTCCAGGTGAGGTGCGCAGTGTCGTGGCGCACGAGCTGGGCCACGCCAAGGACCGGGACGCCGAACTGGCCGCGCTGCTGGGGTCGATCGGGGCCGCGGCGGCGGTCGTGGCGCTCTACCTGTTGGGGCAGTGGGGTGCCCTGCTCCGCCGAGCCGGGGTGAGCTCCATCGGCTCGCCGACCGCGATGGGGTTGGTGCTCGCCGCGGTGGCGGTAGCAGGCCTGGTCGGCGGCCCGGTACAGAACCTTGTCTCCCGTCGGGTTGAGGCCCGTGCCGACCGGCATGCCTTGCGGCTGACCGGTGACTCCGCCGAGTTCGCCGCGATGCAGCTGCGCCTGGCCGAGGTCAACATCACCGATGTCCACCCACCCCGGATCGAGTACCTGCTGTTCGCCACCCATCCCGACACGGTGGAACGCCTGGCCGCAGCGCGGGGGCCCTCGGGCAGCCCCTGACCCGCCGCCTGCGAGGCCGGATCGGGGCTCGGGTGCCAGCTCGGATCTGTGGCCGCGTTCGGCGTTGTGCGTCATACCGCCGCGGGGCGCGAACCTGCGAGCCCGGGGCGACGCCCAGATCCTGTCGCGATCACCTGAGCGGTTTGGCCGATGCGCACGTGAGTGGCCCGGTATAGCGTCGAGCAACAGGGCTTGACGCCCGTCGGCCTTGGACGCCGAGGAGGAGTTATGCCGACTTTGATTGGTCACCACGATGTGAAGGACCGCGATCATTGGCTGGCGTCGCCGAAGCGCGAGGAGTTCTTCGGGCCGCTCGGGGTCACCAACATCCGCACCTTCGTCGACCCTCAGAACCCGAAACACGTTGCGGTGCTCATGGACGTTGCGGACGTCGACGCTTTCGAGGCCGCGATGCAGTCCGAGGGCGCGGCCGAGGCGATGGCGTACGACGGCGTGTTGCCCGAAACCCTGGTGATCCTCGTCGAGGCATAAAGGTGCTGAGCATGGCGGCGCTGGACGACCTTCTGCCGTTGGGCGCCGAGTTGGAGCGCTCCAACCCGGTCTACGTACGTGGCAGGCTGAAGTTCCGAGTCAAGCAGATCGTCTACGTGGCGTTCTCCCTCGACGAAGCTGTCATGGGCTTCGCGTTCCCCAAGGAGGAGCGCACGGCGCTCGTCGCGAGCGAACCGCACAAGTTCCACCTGCCGTCACCATCGGACCTCCGCTTCAACTGGGTCCACGCCGACCTTGCCGCACTGGAGCCGACCGAGGCCCGAGAGCTGGTCGTCGACGCTTGGCGCATGGTCGTGCCCAAGAAGCTCTCCCGTGCCTACGATCTCGTGCACCCCGACGGGCCGGGCTGAACCGCCACCTCCCGACGAGTTCAGGCCGCTCAATCGGCGCGCGACACTCATGCTCAACGGCGCCGGTTCAGGGGTCAGCGACGCTGCGAGATACCTCAGGGCCTCCGGGCCCTTCGCTTTCCGACCTGGATCGGCGACGACTGGAACAGGCCGCCGGCGAACTCCAGCGCTCCATCGCGCAGTGGATCCCTGGCATCAGGCGCGAGAACTGTCGTTTGCTCGCGAGGCAGCGGCCACCGTGCCAGGTCACTTCACGTCAAGCCGTTGCTCGCGTGGGCCGGTATCGCAGGGCGACTGCCCCCGACCGGAACTCATGCCGATCCACGAGCTCGAGCTGGATGCGCTCGCGCAGACCGGCGAGCAACGTCGGCCCGTGTCCGGCAAGGACCGGCTGCACAAGGAACACGTACTCGTCGATCAGTCCCAGATCTGCCAACGCCAGGGGGAGCGTCACGCCACCCACGAAGAGGCCCTCGCCTGGCTCCTGCTTGAGCCGCTGAACCGCTTGCCCCAAGTCGCCTTGCAGCAGCTCGGCGTTCCAGTCGACCCCGCTCAGCGTGCTCGACACGACGTACTTCTTCGTCCGGTCGATGGTCTCGGCGAACGGGATCTCCCACTTATCCATCCAGTCAGGCCACGTGCCCATGGCCGGCTGCCGCCACGCCGACTCCATCATCTCGTAGGTCACCCGGCCGAACAGCAGGGCATCGGCTCGTTGCATCTCAGTGGTCCAGTAGCGCATCGACTCCTCGTCCGGGGGGAGGCCTGCCTCGTGATGGCAGCAGCCGTCGAGTGTGACGTTGATCGCGTATCGAAGTGGTCTCATCTCGTTGGCCTCCCTTGATGCACGCAGCGCGCCTTCACAGGACCGTACCCAGACCACGGTCCGCGCCATTTCTCATCGGCGCCCGATCCCGGCGGTCACATGGTCCGGCAGGGGCGTGATCGAGCGGTCAAGGCCGAGGAGAAGACTCGTGGCCACCTCGGCATCCAGGGCACCTCCAGTCAGACCACGACGAGGGTGACGGTGCTGCCCTTGGGCGCCTTGGCGTCGCCCCCGGGGGACTGCTGCCGCACGATGCCGAAGAAGCCGCCCATGACCTGCTGGACGCTCACCTGGAAGCCGGCCGCCCTGAGGATCTGCGCCGCCTGGTCCTGCTGCTTGCCCACGACGTTCGGCACCGGGACCAGCTGCGGGCCCTTGGACACCACGAGGGTGACCGTGGCGCCCTTGTAGAGGATCCCACCCGGCGGGCTCTGCGAGATGACCGAGCCCTTGGGCACGGAGTCGCTGAACTGGTGCCGGCTCGCGTCGACCTGCAGCCCGGCGCCGGACAGCGCCTGCACGGCCTGGTCGGCGGGCTTGCCGGTGAAGTCCTGCACCGTGATCGGCTGCCGGCCCTTGCTCACGACGAGGTTGACGGCCTGGTTGCGCTTGAGCCGGGTGCCCGGCGCCGGGTCGGTGCTGAGCACCTGCCCCGCAGGGACCCGCTCGTCGAAGGCCTGGGTGACCGAGCCGACGCGCAGGTGGTGCTGGGCGAGCGTCGAGGTCGCCTCCGCCTGGCTGTGCCCGACCAGCTGGGGCACGGCGTAGCGCTCGGGCCCCTGGGAGACGGTCAGGGTGACCAGGCTGTCGCGGCGCACGTCGGCCCCGGCGCGCGGGTCGGTGGCCATGACGTAGCCGGCCTTGACGGTCTCGTCGAAGCTGGTCCGGATGCGGGGCTTGAGGTGGGCCCGGGTCAGCTGGGCGAGCGCCGACTGCTGCGTGGTGCCGACGACGCGCGGGACGGAGGTGCTGGCCAGCGGTCCGGCGAGGAACAGCCACGCCAGCACGCCGGCGAGCACGACGGCCAGCCCGCCGAGCAGCCACGGCAGCGGCACCCGCCGGCGAGGCGTGGCGTCCTCGCGGGACCCCGCCCGCGCCGTGGACCCCGCGGCGGCCACGGGCACCACCTGCGTGTGCGAGAGCGCCGCCGTGGACTGGGTGGTGTCGTCGGCGACGACACCGTCGCCCGCGGGGCGGCGGTCGAGCTCGTCGAGCGAGAGCGCAGCGCGGGCCTTGCGCACCTCGGTGAGGAAGGCACCGGCGTCGCGAGGCCGCTCGTCCGGGTCACGCGCGGTGGCCGTCGCCACGAGGGCGTCCAGCTCTGCCGGGACCGAGGCCATCCGGCTGGAGGGGGTCGGCACCCGGCTGTGGACGTGCTGGTAGGCGATGTGGATCGGGGAGTCGCCGGTGTAGGCCTTGGTGCCGGTGAGCATCTCGAACAGAAGCAGCCCGGCGGCGTAGACGTCGCTGCGGGCGTCGGCGATGCCGCGCTCGACCTGCTCGGGGGAGAGGTAGGCGACGGTGCCGAGCAGCATGCCGGTCTGGGACGTGGACGTGTGGGCGCTGACGGCGCGGGCCAGGCCGAAGTCGGCGACCTTGACGGTGCCGTCCTCGCGCAGGATGACGTTCTCGGGCTTGACGTCGCGGTGGATCAGGCCGGCGGCGTGCGCGGCGGCCAGGGCCTGCAGCACGGGGTCGAGGATGTCGAGCGCGGCGCGCGGGGTGAGCGGCCCCTCGTGCTTCATCACCTCGCGCAGGGTGTGGCCGTTGACCAGCTCCATGGCGAGGAAGACGTCGCCGCCGTCCTCGCCCTGGTCGTAGACGGCCACGACGTGGGGGTGCGACAGGCGGGCGGCCGAGCGCGCCTCGCGGCGGAACCGGCTGACGAAGGACTCGTCGGTGGCGAGCCCCGGCCGCATCACCTTCAGGGCGACCTCGCGGTCCAGGCGCTGGTCGATGGCCACGTAGACCGAGGCCATGCCGCCGTCGGCGATGTGCGAGAGCACGCGGTAGCGGCCGTCGAGGACGCGACCGACGATGGACTCGGGCACAGACGTTGTCACGCGGAGAGTCTAGGTGGAGCCGGCAGCCGGGCCACGCAGGCTCGGCCGTGGGGAGCGGACCGCCTGCCTCGGCCACGGCCGGGTGGCTGCACTACATCCGCGCCTTGTGGGCCAGGACCGCCGCGACGTAGCCCTTGGTGTCGGCATACATGCCGCTCTTCTGCACCGAGGCCAGCCCCTGGTAGTAGCCCGCGATGGCCTCCTTCTGGGAGTGCGCGCCGCGCATCAGCGCGCGCAGGATGACCACGCCGGCGGTGATGTTGTCCTGGGTGTTGAGCAGGTTCAGGTGGCGGCCGACCATCTGCGAGGCCCACTGCCCCGAGCTTGGGACGACCTGCATGGTGCCGATGGCGTTGGCGACCGAGACCTGGCGCTGGTTCCAGCCGGACTCCTGCCAGGCCACGGCGAGCGCGAGGCGCGGGTCCACCCCGTGGCGGCGGGCGGTGCTGACGATCATCGCCCGCGTCTGCATCCGGCTGGGCACGGAGTGCGTGGCGAGGTAGCGGCGGTTGCGGGCGGCCGCGCCCACCACCGCCGAGGAGTACGTGCGGCCGGCGAACGTGTTCGAGCTGTAAGCCGGTGACGTCACCTTCACGGGGATGGCCAGGACCTGCCCGATCCGGACCATCCCGGGGTTGCGCAGCCGGTTCGCCTTGACGATGGCGGCCTGGCTGACGTGGTAGCGCAGCGCGATCGCGCCGACCGTGTCCCCGCTGCGCAGCCTGACGTGCACGGTCCGGGTCGCCGGGCGCTTGGCCGCGGCCCGTGCCCGGCTGACGGCGGACCCCGGCACCTTGATGACCGTGCCGGCGTAGATGAGCCCGCGGCGGTCGAGCCTGTTCAGCCGCAGCAGGGTGGCCTCGCTGACGCGGTAGCGCAGCGCCAGTGCGCCGATGGTGTCCCCGGCCCGCACCCGGTAGGAGCGCACCCGCGGCGCGGCGGGGCGGGGGTGTGCCCGGTGAGCCGGGCGCGCGCGCGGGACCCAGAGGCGCTCGCCGATGCGCAGGAAGTGCCCCCCGCCGCGCAGGTGGTTGCGGGCGATGAGCGCGCCGGTCGTGGTGCGGGTGCGCAGGGCGATCTCGCTGAGCGTGTCCGCCGGGCGGATGACGTAGGACTGCCACCCGTAGGGCGCGGGGTTGGCACGGCTGACCACGGCCGGTGCGGCGGGCAGGCCGGAGGGGGTCGAGAGCGAGGGGGCGAGGCCAGCGGGGCTCATGGGCTCGGTCGTCCTTTCGGCCGGTGCCGGGCGGTGCGGCGGGGGCGGCTGATGCGGGGGATGACGGGTGCTGACGTGACTCTTGTGACTGACGGTACAACTGTGAATCGAGTGGCGGTAACCCGAACACCGCGATCCATATCGACTTACCTCGATGTAATTTGAGATGAACGCAGGGAATGGCACCCTTGGTCCGTGACTGACGACACCGCCCCCGAGCCCGACCTCGAGCAGCTGGTCGGGGACTGGCTGACCGTCCCGGACATCGCCGAGCGCCTGCACGTGCCGCTGTCCCGGGTGCGCGGCATGCTGGCCGACCGCGAGCTGCTCGGCGCGAGGGTCGGCCCGAACAAGGCCCTGAAGGTGCCGGCCCGGTTCGTGAACGACGAGGGCCCGCTGCCGGAGCTGCGGGGCACCTTCACCGTCCTGTCCGACGGGGGCCTGTCCGACGACGAGGCGCTGCGCTGGCTGCACACGCCCGACCCGACGCTGCCGGTCGAGGGCGCCCCGATCGACGCCCTGCTGGCCGGCCACAAGACCGAGGTGCGGCGCCGGGCCATGGAGCTCGCCTTCTAGCGGTGGGCCTGCGCCACGGCGCCTACGCCGCCATGCTCGCGTTCTGCCTCGCCGGCACGCTGCCGCTGTCCTGGTACTACCGGCTCGGCGTGCTGCGCCAGGTCCGCCGCCTGGCTGTGGCGGTGCTGCCGGTGGCGGCGCTCTTCACCGCCTGGGACGTCGCGGCCACCGCCGCGGGGCACTGGCACTTCGACCCGCGCCAGACGCTGCCGCCGCGGGTGCTCGGCCTGCCGCTGGAGGAGCTGGCCTTCTTCGTGGTCATCCCGCTGGCCGGCATCCTCACCTACGAGGCGGTCGCCGAGGTCCGCCGACGCGGGACCATCCGGTGAGGCTGTCATGACCTACACCGCCGCCGCGCTCGTCGCGGTCGTCGTGGCCGTCCTGGTCGACACCGTGGTGCTGCGGACCCGGCTGGTGCGCACCCGCACCTGGTGGACGGCCTACGGGATCGTGCTGTTCTTCCAGCTGCTCACCAACGGCTGGCTCACCGGCCGCGGCATCGTGCGCTACTCCGACGCGGCGATCCTCGGCTCGGGCCGGATCGTCGCGTTCGGCGACGGGCGGCTGGTCTTCGCCCCGGTCGAGGACCTCGGCTTCGGCTTCGCGCTGGTGCTCATGACCACGAGCGCCTGGGTCGCCGCGGGTCGCCGGGGCCCGCGAGGGCACTGAGCCCCGCCGAGGCGAGCACCCGTCCGGCGGTCAGCGCCCGGTCCCGGCGCGGCACCCGCACCCGCCCGGAGAAGACGTGGAAGTCGTGGTCGACGACCTGCCACAGGATCGCCCGGTAGAGCGTGAACGCGGCCTCCAGGCACGGGCGCGCCGCCCGGTCGACCATGGACAGACCGGGGCGCGCCTCCTCGTAGAGCGCCAGCGCGCGCCGGACCTCGAAGGCCACGAGCGAGCGCACCCGCTGGTCGGGCCAGCCGGTCTGCACGGCGTCGGCCAAGGCCGCCTCGCCCACCCCGTGGCGGCGCAGGTCCTCCTGCGGCAGGTAGACCCGCCCGCGGTCGAGGTCCTCGGCCACGTCGCGGATGAAGTTGGTCAGCTGGAAGGCCTCGCCGAGCGTGCCGGCCCGGTGCAGGGCGTCCGCCCCCGCGGCGCCGAGCACGGGCGCCATCAGCTCGCCGATGACGGCGGCGCTGCCGCGCATGTAGCCCCGCAGGTCCTCCCACGTCTCGTAGCGCGTGACCGTCAGGTCCATCGCCATCGAGGCCAGGAACTCCTCGACCAGCGACGGGTCGAGGTCGTAGGCGCGCATCGAGTGCCACGTCGCCGCGAGCACGGGCTCCAGCCGGGGGTCCGGCGCGGTGGGGGAACGCAGCGTGGTCAGGGCGTGATCGCTCCAGCCGAGCAGCCGTCGCGGGTCGCCGCCGGCTGCGTTGTCCACGATCTCGTCGGCCACCCGGGCGAAGGCGTAGAGCGCCCACACGTGCGGGCGGCGCTCGCGCGGCAGCAGCCGGGTGGCCAGGTAGTAGGTGCGCCCGTGGTGGGCGTGGATGCGCCGGCAGGCGACGTAGGCCGCGGCCAGGTCGGCGCGCCGCGCTCCGGTCAGGGTGGTGGCCGTCCCGGCCTTCCCGGCCTTCCCGGCCGTCGCGGCGGTCACCGGCGGGCCCCGTCCCGGCCGACGAGGCGCTCGGCCGCCAGCCGCCCGCTGATCAGGACCATCGGCACCCCGACCCCCGGCACGGTGCCGGAGCCGGCGAGCACCACGTTGGTGCCGACGTGGTTGGGGGAGCGGAACGGCCCGGTCTGGGCGAACGTGTGCGCCGCGGCGAACGGCGTCCCGGCGACCATGCCTTGCGCCGCCCAGTCGGCGGGGGTGAGCAGGACCTCGGCGTCGACCGCGTCGGCGAACCCGTCGTAGCCGGCCGCCTCCACCCGCTCCAGGACCTGCTCGCGGTAGGGACCGCGCAGCCGGTCCCAGTCCAGCCCGGTGCCGCCCGTGGCGAGGTTGGGGGTGGGGAAGAGCACGTATGCCGCGCTGCGCCCCGGCGGCGCGAGGTCCGGGTCGGTGGCCGAGGGCAGCGAGACGAGGAACGAGGGGTCCCGCATCAACCGGCCAGCGTCGAGGTCGTCGAAGACCTCCGACCAGGCCTGCCCGAAGTGCATGGTGTGGTGCGCCTGCGCCGGCCACTGCCGGCGCGTCCCGGCCGCGAGCACGACGCACGAGGGGGACCAGCGCGGCCGGACCAGCCGGCGCTCGGGCCGGCCGAGCAGCTCGCGGGCGGCGGGCAGGTCGGCTGTGACGACGACGGCGTCCGGCTCCCACGTCTGGCCGTCGCCGGTCTGCACGCGGGTGACCCGGTCGCCGGACCAGCGCACGGAGGTGACCGTCGCGTCATACACGAACTCGACCCCGGCGGCGCGGGCCGCGCGCTCCATCGCCGAGGGCAGGGCGCTCATCCCGCCCACCGGGTAGAACACGCCCTCGACCATGTCCATGTAGGAGATGACGGCGTAGATGGCGAGCGCCCGCTGCGGGGACACCCCGGCGTACAGCGCCTGGAAGCTGAAGATGCGCTGCAGCCGCTCGTCGCGGAAGTAGCGGGCCACCGTCGGGGCGAGCCGGGAGAAGCCGCCCATGGCGACCAGCCGGGCGAGGGAGGGGCCGAGCAGGTCCAGCGGCGAGTCGAAGTTGCGGTCGATGAACTCGTCGACCTGCAGCCGGTACAGGCGGGTGACGAAGTCGACGTAGCGCTCGTAGCCGGCGGCGTCGGCCGGGCCGGCGAAGTCACGGATCCGCTGCGCCATGGCCGCGGGGTCGGAGGTCATCGCCAGCCCGCTGCCGTCGGCGAACTCCGCCCGGTATGCCGGGTCGAGCCGTCGCAGGGTCAGCCACCGTTCCATCGGCTCACCGAGCGCGGCGAAGCAGCCGGCGACGAGGTCGGGCATCGTCAGGACGGTGGGGCCGGTGTCCAGGTGGTAGCTGCCGCCGCCCTCGGCGGGCAGGACGACCCCGGCGGCGCGGCCACCGGGACGGTCGCCCCGCTCCAGGACGGTGACGCGGCGCCCGGCGCCGGCCAGGTGCATCGCCGCGGACAGCCCGGAGAGCCCGGCGCCGACGACGAGGACGTGGTCGCCGCGGGTGGTGGCGGACCCGGGTCGGCTCACGCGGAGCGGGCGGTGGTGAAGTCGACGAGCGCCTCGAGCACGTCCAGGCCCTCGCCGGTCAGCCCGGTGGTGCGGGCCAGGTCGGCCCGGGCCGCGTCGGCGAGGGCGCTGATCCGCTGCTCCACGCGCTCGAGGGCGCCGCTGGCCACGATCACGGCGCGCAGCTCCTCGACGCCGGCGGTGTCGAGGTCGGCCAGCCCGAGCAGCTTGTCCATCAGCGTGACCCCGGCCGGCCCCGCGGTGTCGAGGGTCTCGGCGACGAGGACGGTGCGCTTGCCCTCGCGCAGGTCGTCCCCGGCGGGCTTGCCGGTCTCGGCCGGGTCGCCGAACACCCCGAGCACGTCGTCGCGCAGCTGGAAGGCCTCGCCGAGGGCCAGACCGTAGGCCGACAGGGCGGCCAGGTCCGGCTCGCCGACCCCGGCCGCGGTGGCGCCGATGAGCAGCGGGTGCTCGATGGAGTACTTCGCGCTCTTGTAGCGGATGACCCGCCGGGCCCGCTCGACCCGCTCGTGGGTGGTCAGGTCCTCCCAGCCGCGGGCCGACTCGAGCACGTCGAGGAACTGCCCGCCCATGAGCTGGGTGCGCATCCGGTCGAACACCGGCCGCGCCCGCAGCAGCTCCTGGGTCGGCAGGCCGCTCGTGGCGAACATCTCGTCGGTCCACGTCAGGCACAGGTCGCCGGCCAGGATCGCCCCGGCGACGCCGAACCGGTCGCCGTCACCGGTCCAGCCCTGCTCGTTGTGCTCGCTGGCCAGGCGGCGGTGGGCGGCGGGCAGGCCCCGGCGCGTGTCGCTGTCGTCCATGACGTCGTCGTGCAGCAGGGCCGCGGCCTGGAACAGCTCCATCGACGTCGCGGCACGGACCAGGGCGTCGCTGTCGGCGCCACCGCCCGCGCGGTAGCCCCAGTACAGGAACGCCGCCCGCAGCCGCTTGCCGCCGCTGAGGAGGGCGGCGACGGCCGACACGAGGGGCGTCAGGTCGTCACCGATCTCGGCGAGCACGGCGGTCTGCGTGCGGATCTCGGCGTCGACGACGGCCTGGACCCGCGCTCGCAGGTCGTGGGCGTCGAGCGGACTGGACAACGGTTCCTCCCGGATGCTGAATGGTCCGAGCCTACGTGCCCGCGGTTCACCTACGCTGGCCGGTATGGCACACGGAACCGCGTCCATCCTGCCCCGGGCCGAGCACGTCACCCGCTCGATCCCCGAGGTGCTCGCGGCGGAGGGTGCGTCATACAGCTTCGAGTTCTTCCCGCCCAAGGACGACGCCGCCGAGCAGGCGCTCTGGGAGGCGATCCGGCAGCTGGAGCGGGTGCGGCCGACGTTCGTGTCGGTGACCTACGGTGCAGGCGGCTCCACCCAGGACCGGACGGTGCGGGTCACCGGCCGGATCTCGCGGGAGACCACGCTGACCCCGATGGCCCACCTCACCTGCGTGGGGCGCTCGGTGGCCCAGCTGCGCCAGGTCGTGGGGGAGTACGCCGACGCCGGCGTCCGCAACGTGCTGGCCCTGCGCGGCGACCCGCCCGGCGGTCCGGGCTCGGCCTGGACGCCCCACCCGGAGGGCCTGGACCACGCCGACGAGCTGGTCGCGCTGGTGCGCAGCCTGGGGACGTTCACCGTCGGGGTGGCGGCCTTCCCGGACCGGCACCCCGAGTCCCCGAGCCTGGAGCACGACGCCGACGTGCTGGTGCGCAAGGCCGATGCGGGGGCGGAGTTCGCCGTGACGCAGTTCGTCTTCGACGCCGACAGCTACCTGCGGCTGAGGGACCGGGTCGTGGAGCGGGGGCGTGACCTGCCGATCATCCCGGGGCTGATGCCGGTGACCAACGTGGCGCAGGTCGAGCGGATGGCCCAGCTGTCCGGCACGCCGCTGCCGTCGGCCGTCGTGGAGCGGCTCGAGGCCGTGGCCCACGACCGGGCTGCGGTGCGGGCGGTCGGGGTGCAGATCGCGACCGAGCTGGCGCAGAAGCTGCTCGCCGAGGGCGCGCCGGGGCTGCACTTCTACACGATGAACCGCTCCACGGCGACGCTGGAGGTCTACTCCAACCTGGGGGTCTGACCCTCCGGCGGGACGTCCGGGGAGGGGCGGCGGCCCCGCCGCCACCCGGCATACCGGCGCCGGAGGCGACGCGCCCGGCGCAGCGCGGCGACCGCGAGCGCGGCCCCGGCCACGAGCAGGGTGAGGGCGACCCCGGCGGCGGCCCACGGGTGCAGCGCGGCCAGGCAGATGACCAGCGCGACGGCGAGGTCCTCGGCGCTGCTGACCGCGATGTTGCTCGCCGGCTCCGGCGAGGTGTTGACGGCGAGCCGCAGCCCGGCCTTGACCCCGTGGCTGGCCAGGGCCGTCAGGCCCCCGGTCGCCGCGGCGAACGCCACCTGGAGGCTCGTGCCGTCGTGGGCGATCAGGTAGCCCAGGGTGGCCCCGACGGCGGGACGGACGACGGTGTGCGCCGCGTCCCAGGCCGAGTCGACGTAGGGCACCTTGTCGGCGACCACCTCGATGACGAACAGGACGGCGGCGACGACGAGGACGTCGGTGCGGGTCAGGGCCCCGGGCACGGCACCGACGTGGCCGTAGCGGCCGAGCAGGCCCATGACCAGGACGACGGCGTAGGCGTTGATCCCGCTGGCCCAGCCCGAGGTCAGGACCCACGGGACGATCTCGGCTCCGATGGTGCTCTCCTCGGCGGGGTGACGCGCGCTGTGCCGCGGTGGGGTGGTTGCGTTGGGTTGTCGCGATGGGGCGTCAGGGGGGTTCAGGTGGCTCGGGCGTGCCGCGGGGCGGCGCGGGCCGGTGTCGGGGCGAGCCTGCCATGGCATGCACAAGGGCACGAGCCCGGCCGCAGGTGTGCCCCTCCCCAGACCCGCAGCCGGTCCTCGTGCCCATCGTGCGCTCCCCCTTGTGCGCGGGCCCCATCCTGTCGGGGGTCCGCGAGGGGCGCCTATCCGTACAGGTACTCAGATGCGACCGGGGGTGGGTGAGTACCTGACGGGGTGGGCCCGGGGTGTCGGTGACTCGGCCGCCACGTGCGCGCCGGCTGGTGCCGGCGCGGTCAGGCGACCTCGGCGGGCTGGCCGCCGGTGATCCTGAGCAGCTCGTCGTAGGAGGTGGGGAAGACGGCGTGGGGGTGGCCGGCCGCCGCCCAGACGCGGTCGTAGCGGGCGAGCGAGACGTCGACCAGGGTGGCCGGCGGGTGCAGGTGGGCCAGGGGCGGGACGCCGCCGATGGCGAAGCCGGTGCGCTCAAGGACGAACTCGGGGTCGGCGCGGCTGACCGCCTCCAGGCCGATGAGGTCGGCCACCTTGACCGTGTCGACGCGGTGGGCGCCGGAGGTGAGCACGAGCAGCGACTCCACCGCCCCGCCGGGCTGGTGCCCGCGGAAGACCAGGGAGTTGGCGATCTGGGCCGGGTCGACGCCGAGGGCGACGGCAGCCTGCCGGGCGGTGCGCGCGGCGTCGTCGAGGACGGTGATCTGGCCGCGGACGCCGAAGGCGCTCAGGGCGGTGGCCACGCGCTTGACCGCGGGGTGGTCCAGCACGGACCCCGTCGCCGCGACCGGCGCGTTCGTCATGGCCGAACGCTAGCCACGCCGGCAGCGGTGGGGAAGGGGGTGTCCGCTGGTTGACGTCCTGTCGGAGCCCGGGTGTACATTTGTTCTATCGAACAGGCGTACGAAACACCCGCCGTGCGCCGGCTGTTCGGTCACTGCACACCGGCCCGCGGGGGCGCCTCGACCCCGCCGTCCGCGGGCCGGCGCGCAGCACGAGGTCCGGGGTGTCACGGCAAGGAGTGGGCCATGGTCCGACGCTACGAGGAGCCCGTGGAGGTCCGCGAGGCCGGTGCCGTCGCCATGGCCGGCCTCGGTGCGGCTGGTTCGGCCGGCCCGGACGGTGCCGGCGGCGCGGTCGGGGATGCCGGGTCGGCACTGCGGCCGACGGCGTTCGTCTGGCGGGGCCGCCTCTACGTCGTCCGGGACGTCATCGGCCACTGGCAGGAGCGCCGCGCCTGGTGGCGCGACGCGCTCGACCCGCGCGAGGGCGAGCCGCTGGGCTCCGTGGACCTCGAGCAGGACGTGTGGCGGGTGGCGGCCAGTCCGGGCCGGATGCTCGGCACCGGTGTCTACGACCTGGCCCGCGACGGCCGGGCGCCGGTGTGGCGCCTCGTCCGCGTCGCCGACTGACCCCCCCCGCGCCAGAGAGGACACCAGAGATGACCACCTCGACCAGGTCCACCACCCCGGGCGCGCCCCGGCGCACGGCCACGGGGGCCGCCAAGGGCGGCGCCGTGCGCGGGGGGGCGTCGGCCGTCCGGGCGCCGATGGCCACGACCGCGCTCGACCTGCTCGACCGCTCCCGGGCCAGCCTGCTCGACGCCTGCCGCACCGGCAGCGTCGACGAGCGCTACGTCGAGGCCCACCTCGCCGCGCTGCGGGCGGCGGCCGCCCTGCTGGCCGCACGGAGCCGGCCCACCCGGCGCTCGCGGCCCCGCAGCGTCTGGGAGGTGCTCCCCGACATCGCCCCCGAGCTGACCGAGTGGGCGGTCTTCTTCGAGGCCTCGGCCCGGCGCCGGGCCGCCGTCGAGCGCGGCAGCGTGGTCCTGTCCACCCGGGAGGCCGATGACCTGCTGCGCCAGGCCGAGGTCTTCCTGGGGCTGGTGCAGGCTGCGCTCGGCCTCCCCGTCGCCGTCACCCTCCCCGCGCTCGTCACGCCGGCAGGGCGACCGTGACCGATGCGTTCGTCCACCTGCACGTCGCCTCCGGGTTCTCGCTGCGCCACGGCGCCTCGACCCCGGCGGCGCTGGTCGAGCGTGCCGCCGCGTGGGGGCAGCCCGCGCTCGCGCTCACCGACCGCGACGGCCTCTACGGCGCGGTGCGCTTCGTCCAGGCCTGCGCCGGGGCGGGCATCACCCCCGTGCTCGGTGTCGACCTGGCGGTGCGCCCGCAGGACCCGGCCGACCTGGTCCGGGGCGTCGGCACGGGAGGCGGCTGGGCGGGCGACCTCATGGGGGGAGCCACCAGCAGGGGAGCCGTCAGGGGCGCCCTCGCCGACAGGGAGACCGGCCTCTCCCGGGGTGCGGCGCCGGCCACGGCGCGCACCCCGGTCCGCGGTGGTGCCGAGGTCGACCCCCGCCACCCCCGGGTGACCGTCCTCGCCCGCGGCCAGGCGGCCGGCGTCCCCGCGGGCGTGGGGTGGGCGCGGCTGTGCCGACTGGTCACCCAGACCCACCTGTCCGGTGAGCGGGGGGCACCGGTCAGCTCGCTCGACCTGATCGCCGAGCACGCGACGTCCGGGCTCGCCGTCCCTGGGTCCACGACGGCGGTCACGGGCCTCGGCTCCACGGGGGTGGGGTCCGGGGGTGTGGAGTCTGCGGGCCTGGGGGCCGCCTGGCGGGTGGCGGACCACGACGCGGGGAGCCCGGCGCTCACGGTGCTCCTCGGGCCGCAGTCCGACGTGGGCCGCGCGCTGCTCGAGCGGCGGCCCGACCGGGCCCGGGCGTTGCTGCGCCGCTGGACCACCCGCCTGCCCCGCGGTGCCGTGGTCATCGAGGTGGTCTGCCACGGCGGCCCCGAAGGCACCGTGGCCAGCGTCGGGCACGCCGCCCGTCTCCTCGGCCTCGCCGACGAGGCCGGGCTGCCCGCGGTGCTGACCGCCGCCGTCCGGCACGTCGACCCCGAGGGGGCTCGCACGGTCGACGTGCTCGACGCCACCCGCCGCCTCGTGCCGCTGCACACCCGCCACCTCGACCGGGTCACCGCCGCGGCGCACCTGTCCTCCACGGAGCGGATGCGCTCGATCGCGTTCGAGGTCGCCCGCGCCCTCGGGGCCGGCCCGACCGGTGGCAGCAGCAGCGAGCGCGAGCGGGCCGAGCGGCTCCTTGCCGACACGCTGGCCTTGGCCGACGCCTGCGGCCTGGACGCGCGCAGCGACCTCGGCATCGGTGCCGTGCACCTGCCCGAGCCGGCCGTGCTGGGGCTGGGGCCGCAGGACGTGCCGCAGCAGGTGCTGGCACAGCGCTGCCACGGGGCCATCGCGACCCGCTACGCCGGGGCGGGCGACCGCGAGCTCGCCGCGGTGTCCTCCCGCCTCGAGGACGAGCTCGCCGTCATCGCCGGGCTGGGCTACCCCACCTACTTCCTCACCGTGGCCACGGTGTGCGACCTCATCCGCGACATGGGTGTCCGTGTGGCGGCCCGGGGGTCCGGCGCCGGCAGCCTGGTCAACTACCTGCTCGGCATCAGTGGGGTCGAGCCGATGCGGCACGGCCTGCTGATGGAGCGGTTCTGCTCCCCGCTGCGCGCCCAGCTGCCCGACATCGACATCGACGTGGAGTCGGCGCGGCGCACCGAGATCTACGAGCGCGTGCTCGAGCGCTTCGGCGGTGACCGGGTGACCTGCGTCTCGATGATGGACACCTACCGGGTGCGCCATGCGGTCCGCGACGTCGGCGCCGCCCTGGGCCTGCCGCCGGTCGAGGTCGACGCCATCGCCAAGGCGTTCCCGCACATCCGGGCCCGCGACGCCCGCAACGCCATCCGTGAGCTGCCCGAGCTGCGGGCCAGCGGCCTGGACTCCCCGCGCATGGGGGTGCTGTTCGACCTCGTCGAGAGCCTCGACGGCCTGCCACGCCACGTCGCCCTGCACCCGTGCGGGGTGGTCCTGTCCAACTCCACCCTGCTCGACCGCACCCCGGTGGAGGCCAGCTGGCTGGGCTTCCCGATGACCCAGTTCGACAAGGACGACGTCGAGACGCTCGGCCTGCTCAAGCTCGACGTCCTCGGCATCCGGATGCAGTCCGCCATGGCCCACGCGGTGCAGGAGGTCCAGCGGGTCGACGGCGTCACCGTCGACCTCGACGACCGGGCTGCCGTGCCCCTCGACGACGACGCGACGTTCCGGCTGATCCGCTCCACCCACACCCTCGGCTGCTTCCAGATCGAGTCCCCGGGGCAACGGGAGCTGGTCGGCAAGTTCGGGCCCGAGACGTTCGAGGACCTCATCACCGACATCTCGCTGTTCCGCCCGGGCCCGGTCAAGTCCGACATGATCACCCCCTTCCTGCAGTCCCGGCAGGGGTGGCGCGAGCCGCAGTACCTCCACCCCACCCTCGTGCCCGCGCTGCAGGAGACCCACGGGGTCGTGGTGTTCCACGAGCAGGTGCTGCGCATCGTCGCCGAGACCACCGGGGTGACCCTCGCCCAGGCCGACGAGGTCCGCCGGGCCCTCGGGTCACCGAAGGGGCAGCTCGAGGTCGAGGCGTGGTGGCGGCCGGCGGCGACCGCCCGGGGCTACGCGGCGGAGGACGTCCACCGCATCTGGGAGGTGCTCAAGGCCTTCGCGTCGTTCGGGTTCTGCAAGGCCCACGCCGCCGCGTTCGCCCTGCCCACCTACCAGTCGGCCTGGCTCAAGGCCCACCACCCGGCGGCGTTCCTCGCCGGGGTGCTCACCCACGACCCCGGCATGTACCCCAAGCGGCTCATCCTCGACGACGCCCGCAGCCTGGGCATCGCGGTCCTCGGCCTCGACGTCAACGCCTCCGGCAGCACCTACCGGGTCGAGCGGGTGCCCGTGTGGGGGCAACCGCCCGGCCCCGACCTGCCCGACGGCCGGGCCTACGGGATCCGGCTGTCGCTGGCCGACGTCAAGGGGATCAGCGACGCCGAGGTCGAGCGCGTCGTGGCCGGGCAGCCCTACGCCAGCCTGTCCGACTTCTGGCACCGCTCCCGGGTCAGCCGGCCCATCGCCGAGCGGCTGGTCCTCGCCGGGGCCCTCGACGCCCTGCACGGGCTGGCCGGCGCCGGGGCCGGGGGAGACCTGTCCGGCGGCCGCGCGGCCGGGGAGGGTCGCGGCGTCGCGGGTGGGTCCACGGGGCTCGGCCGCCGCGGCCGGGTGACCCGGCGCGACCTGCTGCTGCACGTCGCCGAGCTCGACCGCTGGTCCCGGGCGGTCGGGCGGTCCGGACGCCGGGTGGGGCCACGGCGGAGCCGGGCCGCCACCGCCGCGGCGAGCCGCGACGCCGTCCTCGCCGCGGGGGCGGCGACGGGGCAGCGGGACGTCAGGGCGCTCGCGGCCACGCAGTCCCAGGCCGCCCGTGCCGTCGTCCCGGCGGCGGGCCAGCCCACCCAGCTCACCCTCGAGCTCGGTGACGCCCCCGAGCTGACCACGGCGACCGGGCTGCCGGAGATGACCGGACCGGAGCGGGTGCGCGCCGAGCTCGACATCCTCGGCCTGGACGCCAGCGCCCACGTGGTCGACTTCTACGCCCCGATGCTCGACGCCCTCGGGGTGACCCGTGCGCGGGACCTGCTGGGGCAGCGCAGCCGGGCCGAGCTGCTCGTGGCCGGGGTCAAGGTCGCCACCCAGACCCCGCCGATCCGCTCGGGCCGGCGGGTGGTGTTCCTCACCCTCGATGACAGCACCGGCCCGGTCGACGCGACCTTCTTCGAGGACGTCCAAGGGCCCTACGCCGCCACGGTCTTCCACTCCTGGATGCTGCTGGTGCGCGGGGTGCTGCGCCGGACCGGTCCCAAGGGCGTCTCGCTGCGGGCCACCGGCGCCTGGGAGCTGTCCGCGTTGTGGGAGGCCTGGGCCGCCGGTGGCCTCGAGGCGGTCCACGCCGCGCTCGCCGAGGCCGACGAGCGGGCGCACCTGCTGGCCGAGGCGGGCGCGGCCTACAGCGAGGCGGCGGCCCTGGGTGCGGCCCAGTCCCGGTCCAGCCGTCCGGTCATGGCGCCCACCGGAGGCCGGGCCGGGGGAGAGGGCCCCGGCGGGTGGTCCGTCCCGGGCGGTCCGGGCGATGCCGGCGGCCACCCCGGCTCCGACGACGGGGCCGACGGGTCGCGCGAACGGGCCGGTGGCATGGGCGGCGGGCGCCGACGGGTGCTGGTGCACGCCTCGGGGTTCAAGCAGTCCCCCTACGCCGACATCAAGCCCGCCGGGGGCGACGTCCGAGACGCGCGCAAGCTGTCGGGGGAGCAGGTGGTCCCCGACAGCGACGCCCCGCCGGGCGCCCCGCCACGCAAGCTGTGGCACGCCAGCCCCGGAAGCTCAGGGCACTAGGGTGAGTCGCGTCCCCGTGTCGCCGCAGCCGCCCACGACGGCGCCTGCCACCGAAGGAGTGCTGCCGTGCCCGAAGACCTGCGACGTTCCCGCCGCGGCGGGGTCGAGACCTCGGTGCGCACCTTCGCCGTCTGGGAGTCCGTGCGGGCCCTCGCCGACCGGCGCACGCAGGAGCTCGGCCGTCCGCTGCGGGTGGTCGACCTCGGCGGTGGCACCGGCGGTCTGGCCGTGCCGATCGCCGCGCTGGGCCACCACGTCACCGTCGTCGACCCCAGCCCCGACGCCCTGGCCGCGCTCAACCGTCGCGCCGGTGACGCCGGCGTCGCCGACCGCGTGGTGGCCGTGCAGGGGGACGCCGGCACGCTGCTCGACGTCCACCCCGCCGGCGAGGCCGACCTCGTCTGCTGCCACGGGGTCCTCGAGTTCGTCGACGACCCGCAGGCCAGCCTGCAGTCCGTCGCCGCCGTCCTCGCGGACGGGGGGCACCTCAGCCTGCTCGTCGCCCAGCGCCTCGCCGTCGTGCTGGCCAGGGCGCTGGCCGGCCAGTTCGCCCAGGCCCGACGGGCACTCACCAGCGACGACGGGCGCTGGGGTGCCACCGACCCGCTGCCGCGCCGTTTCGACGCCGACGGGATCACCGCCCTGCTCGCCGGGGCGGGCCTCACGGTCGAGGACACCCATGGGGTGCGGATCTTCAGCGACCTCGTGCCGGCGGCCTTCACCGACTCCGACGCGGACCGCGCCGCCCTGCTCGAGCTCGAGCAGGCAGCTGCCCGCCACCCCGACTTCGCCTTCCTCAACCAGCTCGGCGCGACCCTGCACGTGCTCGCCGGCAAGAGCTGAGCGGGGGGCCACCCCTCGGCCGACGGCACCGCGCCTGACCCACCTGGGGGCGCTGCCACAGGTCCGTGCCTTCCCTGTCACGGGGACGGCACCCGCCCGGTCCGGCCCCGTGGAGTTGCCGGCACGGCATACCGGGGCGGTGGGGTTCCCCGGCCCTGGTCCTGGTCCTGGTCCTGGGCCCGGGGGCGGTCGCACCCGCCAAGGGCGCGTCGCGGGGAGCCGGCGATGAGCCGGCGCCAGTACGCCGCGCCCTCCCGCAGCGGTGACGCCGAGCCCGACGACACCGGGTGCTCGATCCTGCACGTCGACATGGACGCCTTCTACGCGTCGGTGTCGCTGCTGGCCCGGCCCGAGCTGCGCGGCACCCCGGTGATCATCGGCGGTGGGGGCAACCGGGGCGTGGTGCTCTCGGCCACCTACGAGGCCCGCGCCTTCGGGGTCGCCGCGGCCATGCCGATGGCCCGGGCGCGACGGTTGTGCCCGCAGGCGACGGTGGTGGCGCCGGACCACACCCGCTACGGGCAGGTGTCACAGGCGGTGATGGCCGCGTTCGGCACCATCACCCCGATCGTCGAGCCGCTGTCCATGGACGAGGCCTTCCTCGACGTCTCCGGGGCCGGGCGCCGGCTGGGCTCCCCGGTCCGCATCGCGCGGATGATCCGCGACCTCGTGGCAGACGAGCAGGGCATCACCTGCTCGGTGGGAGTGGCGCCCAGCAAGTTCGTGGCCAAGCTCGCCTCCGGCCTGGCCAAGCCCGACGGCCTGCTGGTCGTGCCCCGCGCCGAGGTCGTGCCGTTCCTGCACCAGCTGCCCGTCGGGGCGCTGTGGGGGGTGGGGGAGCGCACCGAGGAGGCGCTGCACCGGCTCGGCCTGCGCACCGTCGCCGACATCGCCCACACCCCGGTGCAGACGCTGCGCCGCGGCCTCGGGGACACCACCGGGGCGCACCTGCACGACCTTGCCTGGGGCCGCGACCCACGGCCGGTCGTGCCGGCCCGCCGGGAGCGCAGCGTCAGCTCCGATGAGACCTTCGCCTTCGACGTCGACGACCCGGCGGTCATCCACCGCCAGCTGCTCAAGCTCAGTGACCGCACCGCGGCCCGGATGCGGTCGGCCGGGCTGGTCGGCCGGACGGTGACCGTCAAGGTGCGCTTCGCCGACTTCACGACGATCACCCGGTCGCGGACGCTGCGTGACCCCACCGACGTCAGCCGTGACATCTACGCCACGGCGCGGGCGCTGTTCGACGGTCTGGGCCTGCAACGTGCCCGGCTGCGCCTGGTGGGGGTCAAGATGGAGGGCCTGCTGGAGGCCGGGACCGCGCCGGTGCAGGCCCGGCTCGACGACCCCGAGCACGGCTGGCGCGACGCCGACCGGGCGGTCGACCGGGCCAGTGCGCGCTTCGGGGCCGGAGCGGTCCGGCCGGCGACGCTGGTCCCCACCGACCGCAGGGAGTGACCGAGCCGACCGCGGCGAGTGAGGACCCTGACCGACCTGGCATGACCGATCGGGCGACACCGGCCGGCCGGGAGCGGCTGCCGGGGCGGACATTCGGCACCGATCGGCCGGGACGGACAACCGGGACCGAAGACCACACGGTCCGGGACTGAAGGCCGGGTACCACAACGGTGCGCGGGGACATATCCTGAACCCGAGCGAGAAGAACAAGCCCGTCCGGATCCCGCCGGAGGAAACGTTTTCGGATCGCCAAGCGTCTTCCTCAACGAAGCGAGCGCACGGGAGGTCGAAGGTGCCGCTCTCAGAGCACGAGCAGCATCTGCTGCAGCAGATGGAGCAAGCGCTGTATGCCGAGGACCCCAAGTTCGCCTCGCAGATGCAGGGCTCCATCGCCCGCGCCCGCATGCGTCGGCGCATCGTCATCGGCGTCGTGGCCGTCCTCGGCGGTCTGGCGCTGGTCGTGCTCGGCGTCATGCACGCGGCCGTCTGGATCGGGGCGATCGGCTTCGCCCTCATGATCGGTGGGGCGGTCTACGCCAGCACCCCACCGCGCACCCGCGCCACCTTGGGCTCGGTGGCTGCCGACGGCTCCATCCGTCCGGCGACCCCCTCACCGCGCACCAAGTCGCGCAAGGCCTCGGGCCAGGGGTTCATGCAGCGCCTCGAGGAGCGCTGGGAGCGCCGGCGCAACGACTGGAACTGAGTCGCGGACGGGGGCCGTGCGCCCCTGCGTGACCGGGCTCAGCCCGTGGTGAGCACGCCGATGACCCACGTCCCCGCCATGAGCAGTCCCGTGGTCAGCTCCACGACCAGGCCCAGGCCCACCGCCTTGAGGGCGGAGACCGTGGCCGGCCACGCCGCGCCCAGGGAGCGCAGTCGGGCCAGCTCGGCCAGGTAGACCCCGAGGACGAACCCCAGCACCGCCCCGACGACCGGGATCGCGAAGAACCCCACGACCGCCAGGACCACCCCGGCGGCCATGGTCAGGGTGCCCACCCCGCCGGTCTGCAGGCGTCGCCCCGGCAACAGGTACTTCAGCACCATCCCGAGGGCCGCCATCACGCTGACCAGGCCCAGGACCACCCAGGCGCCGGTCGTGTGGACCGAGGCCGCCCACACCAACGCTCCTGCCCAGACCAGGATCAGTCCGGGCAGGAGCGGGATGACGATGCCGAGCAGGCCCACCACCACGAGGACGCCCGCGAGCAGCGTCACGGCGTCCACGTGGTCAGGCCGGCCGGGCCGGGATCAGTGCTCGTCGGGCGCCGCAGGCGCGGGGGTGTCGACCAGTCGGTCGCTCTCGTCGTGGATCTCGACCGCCAGGTCCTTCAGCTTGGCCAGGTGCTCACGCCCGTGGTGGGCGCAGAAGAGCAGCTCGCCGCCAGTGGTGAGGCGGGCGCGAATGTAGGCCTGGGCGCCACAGCGGTCGCAGCGATCGGCCGCGGTCAGAGTCGGTGCCAGTGCAGTGGTCACGTCTGCCTTCCTTCGTCGTAGTGGGCGCCTCGGTGCGGTGTCGGCGTCCTGTCCGTCTCGTCGGCACCTGCTGGTGCTTCGGAGCCGGTCAGCCTGCCGGCTTGCCCCGGGGCGATCCCGTCTGCGCCGGTTCCAACAGTGAAGCACGCGCATTCGTTCCCACCGCGCAGGGGCGCGCCGGTGTGGGTCATCTCATGCACAGTGTCCGGCGAGGGTCTGACAGACCCTCGGGAGGCGGATGCCGCGTGCCTGCCTCGGGTGTGTCGGGGGAGGAGGCTAGCCTGCACCCAAGCAGAACCCGGCCGGGGGCCGGGGGAAACAGGCACCACCGAAGGGAAACCCTGTCCCGTGGCCACCGCCACCAAGACCGCCGTCAAGAGCGCCGCCAGCGACTACACCGCCCGCCACCTGCAGGTCCTCGAGGGCCTCGAGGCGGTGCGCAAGCGCCCCGGCATGTACATCGGCTCGACCGACTCCCGCGGCCTCATGCACTGCCTGTGGGAGATCATCGACAACGCCGTCGACGAGGCGCTGGCCGGGGTGTGTGACCACATCGAGGTCGTGCTGATGGCCGACGGCTCGGTCGAGGTGCGCGACAACGGCCGCGGCATCCCCGTCGACGTCGAGCCGCGCACCGGCCTGACCGGTGTCGAGGTGGTCTTCACCAAGCTGCACGCGGGCGGCAAGTTCGGCGGCGGGTCCTACACCGCCTCCGGTGGACTGCACGGCGTGGGCGCCTCCGTGGTCAACGCGCTGTCCGAGCGCCTCGACGTCGAGGTCGACCGCGCCGGCAAGACCTACGCGATGAGCTTCCACCGGGGTGAGCCCGGTGAGTTCGCCGACGTCAACGGCGACAAGAGCCCGTCGGTGGACTTCACGGCATACATCTCCAACAGCGAGCTGCGCATCGTGGGCAAGGCGCCGCGGGGGCGCACCGGCAGCCGCATCCGCTACTGGGCCGACCGGCAGATCTTCCTCAAGGACGCCGCCTTCGTCTACGACGAGCTCATCGCCCGGGCGCGGCAGACCTCCTACCTGATCCCGGGGCTGTCCCTGGTGATCCGCGACGAGCGGGGCGTGCCGGGCACGCCGGGCGAGCACGGCCCGCACGAGGAGCGCTTCCAGCACGACGGCGGCATCAGCGAGTTCACCGACTTCCTGGCCGCCGACCCCGCGGTGACCGACGTGTGGCGGCTGCAGGGCTCGGGGCACTTCACCGAGACCGTCCCGGTCCTGGACGACAAGGGCCACATGACCCCGACCGAGGTCGAGCGCGAGTGCGGCGTCGACATCGCGCTGCGCTGGGGCACCGGCTACGACACGAAGGTCGTCTCCTTCGTCAACATCATCAAGACGCCCAAGGGCGGCACCCACATCGCCGGCTTCGAGCAGGCCCTGATGAAGGTCTTCCGCAAGCAGCTCGAGGTCAACGCCCGCCGGCTCAAGGTGGGCTCGGACAAGCCGGAGAAGGACGACATCCTGGCCGGGCTGACCGCGGTGGTGACGGTGCGCCTCGCCGAGCCGCAGTTCGAGGGCCAGACCAAGGAGGTGCTGGGCACCTCGGCGGTGCGGGCGATCGTCAGCAAGGTGGTCGAGAAGGAGCTGACCGCGCTGCTGACCTCCACCAAGCGCGGCGAGAAGGCCCAAGCGTCCCTGCTGCTGGAGAAGGTCGTCGCCGAGATGAAGTCGCGCATCAGCGCGCGGCTGCACAAGGAGACCCAGCGCCGCAAGAACGCCCTGGAGACCTCCTCCCTCCCGGCCAAGCTCGCCGACTGCCGCAGCACCGACGTGGAGCGCTCCGAGCTGTTCATCGTCGAGGGTGACAGCGCGCTCGGCACGGCCAAGCTGGCCCGTTCCTCGGACTACCAGGCGCTGCTGCCGATCCGCGGCAAGATCCTCAACGTCCAGAAGGCCTCCGTGGCCGACATGCTCAAGAACGCCGAGTGCGCCGCGATCATCCAGGTCATCGGCGCCGGGTCGGGCCGCTCGTTCGACCTCGAGGCCGCGCGCTACGGCAAGGTCATCATCATGACCGACGCCGACGTCGACGGCGCCCACATCCGCACCCTGCTGCTGACCCTGTTCTTCCGCTACATGCGCCCGCTGGTCGAGGCCGGCCGGGTCTACGCCGCGGTCCCGCCGCTGCACCGCATCGAGGTGGTCAACCCCGGGGCGAAGAAGAACGAGCTCATCTACACCTACAACGAGGGTGAGATGCGCAAGACCATGACCCAGCTGGAGAAGCGCGGCAAGAAGGTCAAGCAGCCGCTGCAGCGCTACAAGGGCCTGGGGGAGATGGACGCCGACCAGCTCGCCGAGACCACGATGGACCCGCGCCACCGCACCCTGCGCCGGGTCACCCTCAAGGACGCGGAGATGGCCGAGCGGGTCTTCGACCTGCTCATGGGCAACGACGTGGCGCCGCGCAAGGACTTCATCATCGACTCCGCGGCGGCCCTGGACCGCGAGCGGATCGACGTCTGACCCGTCGCGGGCGGCCGGCTCTCCGGCCGCCCGCGACCGGCCAGGTATGCCGTGGGGCCGGCGGGGCGGCATACCTCACCAGCGCTGGCCGGGCCACGGTCCAGCCCGCAGACTGGGCCCATGTGCTTCTCCAGCGACCAGCGTCCCCCCGCACCCCCCAAGACCAGCGAGATCGGCGCGCACGGCCCGACCGAACTGGTGGCCGCCGACGGCACCCGCTTCGCGGCGTTCGACGCGACTCCCGCCACCCGGCGCGGCGCGAGTCTGGTGCTCCTGCCCGACATCCGCGGGCTGCACCCGTACTACACCGACCTGGCGCTGCGGTGCGCCGAAGCCGGTCTGGACACCGTGGCCATCGACCCGTATGCACGGACGGCCGGGCTGACCCCGCGGGACGACGACTTCGAGTACATGCCGCACGCCAAGGCGCTGCACCCGGAGCACGTGCTGGCCGACGCCTCCGCGGCGGCGTCGCGCCTGAGGCACCGCAGTGACGACCCGATCTTCACCCTCGGCTTCTGCATGTTCGGCGGGCACTCCTGGCGGCTGGCCGGGACGGCGTTGCACCCCGCGGGGTCGATCGGCTTCTACGGCCGGCCGTCGACGGCGATGGAGGTGCTGCACGCCATCGACTCACCGCTGCTGCTGCTCGTCGCCGGGGCCGACAAGGGCATCCCGCTGGAGGAGACGATGGCCTTCGACGACGCGTTGACCCGCGCCGGCAAGGAGCACGTCACCAAGGTGTACGACGGCGCGCCGCACTCCTTCTTCGACCGGTCCTACACGGACTGGGCCGACGCCTGCAGCGACGCGTGGGAGCAGATCCTGGCGTTCATCGACGCGCACCGCTGACCCGGGGCCGACCCGGCCGGCCGGGGCCGCCGTCGGCGGGGGGAGCGGTGGACCCTCGCACGACCAGCTCGACCGGGATCACCTCGTCGACCGGGGAGGTCGCCCCGTCGCCGGTGAGCCGGCGCATCAGCGCCTCGCCGGCGCGTTGACCCTGCAGCATCACGTCCTGTCGGACGGTGGTCAGCCCGAGCACCTCCGACAGGACGTGGTCGTCGATGCCGACGACCGACAGGTCCTGAGGCACCGAGAGGCCGGCCCGGCGTGCCGCCGCCATCACTCCGAACGCCATCTCGTCGGAGGCGGCGACCACCGCAGTGGGCCTCGGGTGGTCGGCCAGCACCCGCTGGATGTCCAGCATCGCCCCCGCTGCGGTCCAGTCGGACTCGACCACCCACCGCTTCGGGCAGTCCAGGCCGTGGGCGGTCATGGCGTCCGCGAAGGCGTCGTAGCGGTCCTGCGGGGTCTGGTGCATGGCGTTGGAGGGAGCGACGGCCCCGATGTAGGCCACGCGGGTGTGGCCGAGGTCCAGGACGTGTCCGACGGCGCTGTCCATGGCCGCACGGTCGTCGATGCGCACGCAGGACCACTGGCGGATGCGGTTGCCGATCGTCACCGCCGGCAGCCCCAGGCCCTCGATCAGCGCCTGCTCCTGGTCGTCGAGCGGCACGCTGAGGACGATGATGCCGTCCACGCGCTTCCAGAGCATGCTCTGGCTCAGCTGGAGCCGCGTGTCGAAGTCCTCGGACTCGAGGTCGATGAGCAGGACGTGGTGGCCGTGGTGCCGCAGGGCCTTCTCGACCCCGCTGATCAGCGTCGCGAAGAACCAGCGGGTGAGGAACGGGGCGACGACGGCCACGACCTTGGTGCGTCCCGAGGCCAGGGACGCCGCGGTCGGCGAGGCGACGTAGTGCAGCTCGGTCGCGGCACGCGCCACCCGTGCCCGTGTCTGGGGGCTGACCCGATCGAGGCCGCGCAGGGCACGCGAGACCGTGGACACCGACACACCCGCCGCCTTCGCCACGTCCGTGATCGTGGTCATGGCCGCGGTCCTAGAGCCGGATCTTGCGTCGCGCTCGAAGGGTCAGGACCGAGGCCACCACGAGGACGGCGAGAACGAGGGCCGACCCGACCGCGTCCTGACCGCGGAGCTCGAGCACAACGGTCTGGATCAGCGCCATCACGCCGAAGAAGCCCAGGAAGCCGAGCAGCATGTCGAGGCGCTGGGCCCGGGCCCGGGGGTGGCTGCTGGTGCCACCCCCGGGGTTGAAGATCCCCATGGTGTCCCCGCTCCGGCCGTCAGCCCTTGACGCCGCCGGCGGTGAGGCCGGAGACGATGGCGCGCTGGAAGATGAGCACCATGATGATCAGCGGGACCGTGACGATGGTGCCCGCCGCCATGACGGTGGTGTAGGGCTCCTGGTGCGGCTGGGCTCCGGAGAAGTTCGCGATGGCGACCGTGACCGGCTGGGTCGTGGCCGTGGCGAACTGGGAGGCCAGCAGGAACTCGTTCCAGGCGCTGATGAACGCCAGGATCGCGGTGGTGAACAAGCCCGGCGCCGCCAGCGGCAGCATGATCTTGCGGAAGGCCTGTCCCTGCGTGCAGCCGTCCATGCGGGCCGACTCCTCCAGCTCCCAGGGCATCTCCGAGAAGAACGCCGTCAGGGTGTAGACCGTGAGGGGTAGGGCGAAGGAGATGTCGGGGATGATCAGCGCCTGGTAGTTGGCCCCGGTGAGCCAGCCCCAGGAGGAGAACAGCTGGAACAGCGGCGAGACCAGCGCCACGCCGGGGAACATCGAGGCGCCGAGGATGAACCCGAGCACGAGGTACTTGCCGGCGAAGTGCAGGCGGGACAGTGCGTAGGCCGCGAAGACGCCCACGAGCATCGCCAGCGCAGTGGTGACGACGCCGATGATGACGCTGTTGACCAGGGCGTTGGCGAAGTGGTTGCCGCGGTCGGTCGAGAACGCCGTCTTGAAGTTGTCCAGCGTCACGTGGGTGGGCCACGGGGTGGTGTCGAAGGTGTAGCCCACGTCGCGGAACGCCGTGACGATCATCCAGTAGAACGGGGCCAGGCCCCAGATCACGATGAGCAGGAGCCCGCCGTAGCTGCGGGCGTTCTTCCACCGCTCGTTCTTCAGGTGGTGCTCGTGGGCCGTGGTGGTGCGTTCGGTCGTGGCGGTCGGGCCGGTTGTCGTGGTCATGACCTCAGTTCCCTTCCGCGACGGCTTCGACAGCCGGGTTCTCGGTCAGCTTCACCTTGTCGCCGCGGGCACCCTTCGGGGGCCGCTGGACGACGTCGGCGCCGCCGAACTTGATGAACAGGAACGCCACGAGTGCGATCAGCAGGAAGACGATGGTCGACAGGGCGGACGCGCTGTGGAAGCCCTCGCGGATCTGCTGGATGACGAGGATGGACAACGTCGTGGTCGCGTGTCCGTCGCCACCGCCACCGCCGGTGAGGATGTAGGGCAGGTCGAAGATGCGCAGCACGTCGAGGGTGCGGAAGAGCACCGCGACCATGAGCGGCACCTTGATCATCGGCAGCGTGATCCGGGTGAACGTCTGCCAGCGGCTTGCGCCGTCGATCTGGGCCGCCTCGTAGACGTCGGCCCCGATCAGCTGCAGGCCCGCGAGGATCAGCAGGGCCATGAACGGGGTCGTCTTCCACACGTCGGCGATGACCACGGCGAACCGGGACGGCCACGTGTCACCGGTCCACAGCAGGGGACTGATGCCGATGAACCCGAGCAGGTGGTTGGCGATGCCGTCGTAGGCGAAGATGAAGAACCAGAGCTTGGCCGTGACCGCGGTGGGGATCGCCCACGGGATCAGGATCGCGGCACGGACCAGGCCACGGCCGCGGAACTCGCGGTTCATGATCGTGGCGAACCACAGGCCGAGGATGACCTCGATGGACACCGAGACGACGGTGAAGAACACGGTGACGCTCAGCGCGGGCCAGAAGAGCGACCCGATGTTGCCGGGAGGGCAGCTGCCCTTGCCGCCGCCACAGTCGGCCAGGAGCCAGTGGGTGTAGTTCGAGAAGCCGGCAGGACCGCCCTCGACGAACAGGCCGGTCGCCTTGTCCAGGCCGGCGTCCTTCTGGAACGAGAGGATCACGGCGTCGATGAGGGGGTAGACGATGACGACCCCGAGGAGGATCACCGTCGGGGCGACGAGCAGGAGCGAGCGACGGCCCTCGCCCGCGTTCAGCCCCCCGCGCTTCTTCTTCTGCGGCGCCCTCGGAGGAGCGGCGGTCTCAACGGTGGTGCTCATGCGGGCCTCCTTGCCCAGCCGGTGTGCTCAACAACCCGGCAGGGGCCTGCCGAGCTGGTGCCGGTGTGGGGCCGGGGGAGCGACCCCCGGCCCCACACCACTGGGGTGGATCAGCTGCCGGACGCGGACGCGATGGCCGACTGCATGTCCTTGATGGCCTGGTCCACGGACTTGTCGCCCTTGATCGCGGCGTAGGAGTTGTCCTGGATGGCCTTGGTGACCGCCGGGTAGAACGGCGTCACCGGGCGCGGGACGGCGTTCTCGATGGAGGTCTTCAGGGTGGGCAGGTACGGGGCCTTGGCCACGAGAGCCGGGTCGTCGTAGATGGAGGAGACGACCGGAGCCAGCGAACCCTGCTGCATGAAGAACTTCTGCTGCGCGTCCTCCTCGATGAACTTGAGGAAGTCGAACGCGGTCGCCTTGTGCTTCGAGTAGACGCTGATGCCCTCGCTGTGACCACCGAGGCTCGAGGCGCCGGGGCCGGTCATACCGGGCAGCGGCGCGACACCGAAGGTGTTCTTGACCTTGGACGAGCCGTCGGTCTTGGCCAGGTTGTAGACGTAGGGCCAGTTGCGCAGGAACAGCAGCTTGCCGGCCTCGAAGGCCTGGCGGCCCTGCTCCTCCTGGTAGGTGATGGCTTCCTTGGGGATGTCACCGTTCTTGTAGTGGTCGGCGAGCATCTGCAGGCCCGTGCGCGCCTGAGCCGAGTCGACCGTGGGCTTGCCGGCCGAGTCGACGATCTTGCCGCCGGCGGTGTTGATCGCCTCGGCCGCGTTGACCGTCAGGCCCTCGTACTGGGCGAACTGACCGGCGTAGCAGCTCATGTTGTTCTTCTTGGCGATGCTGCAGTCCTTCCACATCTCGTCCAGGGTCTTGGGCGGCGTGGGGACGAGGTCCTTGCGGTAGTAGAGCATCCCGCCGTCACTGGCGAACGGGGCGGCGTAGAGCGTGCCGTTGTAGGTCGCGGCGTCCACGGTCGGCTTGAGCAGCTTGGTCGTGTCGAGGGCGAACTTGTCCTTCAGCGGGGTCAGCCAGCCCTTGGCGGCGAACTCCGCGGTCCAGACGACGTCGACCGTGACGATGTCGTAGCTGGGGTCCTTGGCCTGCATGTGCTGCACGATGTCGTCGTGCTGCTGGTCGGCCTTGTCGGTCTGCTCCTTCAGCGTCACCTTCTCGTTGGGGTGCGCCGAGTTCCACTTGGCGATGGTGGGAGCCCAGACGTTGCTGTTGTCCTTGCCCGTCACGAAGGTGATGGGTCCCCGCGAGGTCGCACCGGCCGCCGCACTGTTGCTGCCGCTGGAGGAGCCTCCGGAGCTGCAGCTGGCAGTGGCGAGGGCCACGGTGACAGCAGCTGCGAACACCGCTTGGTTGCGGCGCCTTCTCTTGTCCTGGGCCATCCGCCCGCCTCCGTTCGTAGCAGTGTCGGGGGCAGATCGCCTCGACACTGAGGGATTTCCGTCACCGAGTAAAAACGTTTGCACAAAGACCCGCAACCGGTGGGGGCTCGGATCGCCGTAACGATCGGGTAACTCAGTCGTCAAAGGACCTTCATCGGAGGCTGTCGACCCTCACTGAGCCCGGCGCGTGGCCGATGCCGATGCCGATGCCGGCACCGGTGTGGGCCCCGTTGTCGGCGCCCACGCCGGCCAGACCGTCGCCCAGACCGCCGACCAGGCCACCGGTCAGACCGTTGGCCTCGGCCCGGGAGGGGGGCGGCCGACGGTCACGGCAGGAGCCGGTAGAACCGGAACGCGGGGTGCTCGAGCGGGAGGATCTCCAGCGCGCTGAAGCCGGCCGCCCGCGCATACCCCTCCAGGACGGACGGTCGCATGACCGTCCCCGTGCCGACCGAGGGCGAGGTGGACAGCCCGTCCGGCAGGCACACCGTCAGGCTGAATCCGTAGAAGAGGCGCTCCATCTGGTCGCCGACCGCCCCGAACTCCTGAGCGACGCGCTCGTCCATCACCAGGACCGTGCCCGAGGGGCCGGCGAGCCGGCGCATCGTCGTCAGCACCCCGACGGGGTCGGGCATGTCGTGGATGCACTCGAGGGCGCACACGAGGTCGAAGCGGGCGTCGAGCGCGGTGTCGGCGGCGTCCTGGTGGTGGATGCGCGCCCGTGACGCCAGGCCCGCGTCCGCGATGGCCGCACGGGCGAGCTCGACGCTCGGCAGGTCGATCTCGAAGCCGTCGTAGGACACCTCCGGGTAGGCCTGGGTGATCCCGACCGCGGCCCAGCCGCCGCCGGGGCCGATCTCGGCGACGCGGGCGCCGGGCCGGCGCAGCGCCTCGTCCACGCCCGGGACCTGGGCGAGGTAGCCGGGCACGAAGTCCCCGAGGAAGAACGGCCGGTTGAACTCGGCCTGGCCGGTGCGCATGTCCTCCCCGTAGGCCGACCAGGGGACCCCGCCGCCGCGGCGGTAGGCATCCAGCAGCGCCGGGGCCTGTCGCAGGGCCGAGACGGCGACGCGGCCGAGCGGTCGCAGGTACATCGGGCTGAGCTGGTCGACCAGCACCGGCCAGAGGTCCTGGGGCAGGTCGAAGCGGCGCGCCGAGGCCTCCCGCGACGGGTCGTCGACGGTGAGCAGGCCGGTGGTGGCCTGCTGCTCGAGCCACTCCCGCGCGTAGCGCTCCTGCATGCCGGTGCGCCCGGCGAGCTCGGGGGCGGTGGCCGGACCGTCCTCGACCAGGCTGCGGTAGAGGCCGAGCTGCTCCCCGACGTAGATCGAGAACAGGTCCATCGTGCCCGCCGCCGCCTCGACCAGACGCGCAGAGAGCGCCTCGGCGGGGCTCGGCCCGACCTCCTGCGGCTCACCCCCCGCGCCGGGGGAGGTGGTGACCTGGCCCGGGCTGGCGGGCTGCGCGTCGGTGGCGCTCATGGGGTGACCTCCTGGCCGTCCGCCCCAAGGTAGGGGTGGGCGCACGCACCGCCGTCCGGCAGACAGCGCAGTCCGGCTCACCCCTCTCCGCCGGGATCTGCGTCAGGAGGGTGAGGGCTCGCCGACGTGCCACTCCCAGGTCGCCACCGGCGCCTTGCCGCAGGACTCGGGCCGCATCGCCGAGCCGGTGACCCGCCGCACCCGGACCGTCCACCGCCGGCCGTCGACGTGCGTGACGGTGCACACCCGCGCGGCGGGATCCCCGGGCTGCTCCGGGTCGTCCCCGGACACCGTGGTCAGGGCGACCAGGCCCGGCTCGCCGATGCGGTGGCGCACGACGGACTCGGCTGCCTGGGCGGCAGGCTCCAGGACGCTGCGGCCGCGGTCATGGGCCGCGTCCAGCGCCCGCCCGGGCAGCTCGTCGCGTTCCGCGGCGTCCAGGGTCTCCACGGCCAGCGCCGGGTCGAGCCGGGCCAGCACCTGGCCGTGGGGCAGCAGCACGCCGGTGGGGGCGAACCGGTGGCCACCGGTGTGGGAGCACTCCCACACCTGGCCGGGCCGGTCCGCGGCCGCCGCGAGGGCGACCGGGCGCCCGCGGACGGCGCAGCAGACGTCGCGTCGGGAGTTGGTGCACACCAGCAGCACGGGCTCGTCGCTCTCCTCGAGCTCGGGCACGGCGTCCAGCACCATGTCGAGGTCACCCGCGGCCAGGGCCGCCCACGGCAGCCGGCCGAGCTGGGCCGGCAGGTCCAGGTCGGCCCGCAGCAGCCACGGGCGGGCCTCCAGGCCGCCGGCGACGTAGGCCCGCAGCGACGGGCCGCCGTGGCGGTCGGCGTGGTCGCCGGGACGCCGGATCAGCTGGAGCCGCCCGCCGTGCTCGGCGCACAGCCGGTCCAGCGCCGCCCCCACCTCGGGGTCGAGGTGGGACTGCACCGCCGCCTCGCGACCCCACGGCCCCGGCTGCTCCAGGGCGACCCAGAACCGGGCCTGCGCCGCCGTGCCGAGCGCGGGCGCCTGCGCCGCGTCCCAGAGGACGGAGCAGGCATCGGGTGCGCTCCGCGGGGGCCGTATGCCGGTCACTCGCCTCCCGCGCCCGGGGCGCCGTCGGGGGCCGCGTCGTCCGCCGGCCCGCCCGGCACGAGCGGTCCGGCGGGGAAGGCCGGCGCGATCGCCGCGATGGGCGTGTGCGCCGGGACGCCCGAGCCGTCGCGCCTGCCGATGGCCGGGGGCAGCTCGACCGCCACGCCGTTGGCCGCCGCGGCCCGGGCCGGGGCGGCGCCCACCCACGCCAGGACGAGGGTGTCCTCGCCGCGCAGGAAGCGGTGCGCCCGGACCCCGCCGGTGGCGCGCCCCTTGGCGGGGTACTCGGCATACGGGGTGACCTTGAGCGAGCCGCCCTCGGTGCCCGGGAGGGCGCCGGAGGAGCCGGCGGAGGTGACCACGACGTTGTCCGCGGCCGGGTCGACGGCGCCGAAGAACACGACGCGCTCGTCGCCGGCCAGCTTGATGCCGGCCATGCCACCGGCCGGGCGACCCTGCGGGCGCACCGAGGAGGCCGGGAAGTGGAGCAGCTGGGCGACGGTGGTCAGGAAGACGAGGTCCTCCTTCCCGGTGGTCAGCTCGACGGCGCCGACGACCGCGTCGCCGTCCTTGAGGGAGATGACCTCCCAGTCGTCCCTGTTGCCCGGGTAGTCGGTGGTGACCCGCTTGACGACGCCGAGCGCGGTGCCCAGCGCGATGCCGGGGGAGTCCTCGCGCAGCGAGACCAGGGTGAGGGGCTCCTCGCCGCGGGGCAGGTCGACGAACGCCGCCAGGGGTGCGCCGCCGGACAGCGACGGGGCGCCGTTGGTCGGCGGCAGCGTGGGCAGCTCCAGGGCCGACAGGCGGATCATCCGGCCGCGCGAGGTGACCAGCCCGACATACCCGCGGGCGGTCGTGCGGACCGCGGCGACCACCGCGTCGTGCTTGTGCCGGCCGCCCTCGTTGGACAGCGGGTCGGCGGTGGTGGTGCGCGCCATGAGGCCGGTGGAGGAGAGCAGCACCCAGCACGGGTCGTCGCTGATCTCCAGCGGCGAGCTGGCGGTCAGCGGGGTGCCGGCCGACTCAAGCAGGACCGTGCGGCGCGGCGTGCCGTGGGTCTTGGCGACCTCGGCCAGCTCGGAGGACACGGTCTTCAGGAGCAGCTTCTCGTCGTCGAGGATCGCGCGCAGCGCCTCGATCTGGCGCTCGAGCTCGGCCTTCTCGGTCTCCAGCTCGATGCGGGAGAACTTCGTCAGGCGGCGCAGCTGGAGGTCCAGGATGTAGGTCGCCTGGGGGTCGGACAGGTCGAAGACGTCCATCAGCCGGTCCTTGGCGACGCCGGCGTCGTCGGAGCTGCGGATGACCTGGATGACCTCGTCGATGTCCATGATTGCGACGAGCAGGCCCTCGACGAGGTGCAGGCGCTCCTCGCGCTTGCGCAGCCGGTAGGAGCTGCGGCGGCGGACGACGTCGGTGCGGAAGTCGACGTAGACGCGCAGCAGGTCCTTCAGGCCCAGGGTGCGCGGCTGGCCGTCGACGAGGGCGACGTTGTTGATGCCGAAGGAGTCCTCCATCGGCGTCAGCTTGTAGAGCTGCTCCAGCACGGCCTCGGGGTTGAAGCCGTTCTTGACCTCGATGACCAGGCGCAGGCCGTGCTTGCGGTCGGTCAGGTCCTTGACGTCGCTGATGCCCTGCAGCTTCTTGGACTGGACGTTGTCCTTGATCTTCTCGATGACCTTCTCGGGGCCGACGAGGTAGGGCAGCTCGGTGACGACGATGCCCTTCTTGCGGGGCGTGACGTTCTCGATGCGCGTGGTGGCGCGGGTCCGGAAGGTGCCGCGGCCGTTCAGGTAGGCGTCGCGGATGCCCTCCAGCCCGACGATCTTGCCGCCGCCGGGCAGGTCCGGGCCGGGGACGAACTTCATCAGGTCGTCCAGCGAGCACTGCGGGTTGGCGATGAGGTGGCGGGCCGCGCCGATGACCTCGACGAGGTTGTGCGGCGGCATGCTCGTGGCCATGCCGACGGCGATGCCGCTGGCGCCGTTGACGAGCAGGTTGGGGTAGGCCGCGGGCAGGACCCCCGGCTGGAGCAGCTGGTCGTCGTAGTTGGGGACGAAGTCGACCGTCTCCTCGTCGAGGCTGCCGGTCATCAGGAGCGCCGCGGGCGCGAGCCGGGCCTCGGTGTAGCGGGAGGCGGCCGGGCCGTCGTCGAGGGAGCCGAAGTTGCCGTGCCCGTCGACCAGCGGCAGGCGCATCGTGAACGGCTGGGCCATGCGCACGAGGGCGTCGTAGATCGCGCCGTCACCGTGCGGGTGGTACTTGCCCATGACCTCGCCGACGACGCGGGAGGACTTCACATGGCCGCGGTCCGGGCGCAGCCCGAGCTCGCTCATGCCGAAGAGGATGCGCCGCTGCACCGGCTTGAGGCCGTCACGGGCGTCGGGCAGGGCCCGGGAGTAGATGACCGAGTAGGCGTACTCCAGGAACGCCCCTTGCATCTCCTCCTCGACGTCGATGTCGAGGATGCGCTCCTGGTAGTCCTGCTCTTCACCGGGCGGGGTCGACGAACGGCGGGCCATGCGCGGGGGTGCTCCTCGGGGGGTGCGGGCAGTCGGTGGGGCGGATTCTCCCGGACGCCATCTTCGCCCACGCGGCAGGGGGGCCCGTCACCGACTCGCCGTGACCGGCGAGCAGGCACCCGGTATGCCGGGTGGCCGGGCCGGCCACCCGGCATACCGGGAGTGGTTCAGAGGATCGCGAGCAGCTCGGCGTGGGCGAGCTCGGCGACCACGGTGCGGGCCTCCTCCGCGGACCGGGCGCTGCGGGCCCGCTCGGCCAGGGAGGCGCAGGTGGCGAGCTCGTGCAGGGACAGGGCCAGCCGCACGGCCGCGACGCGGCCCGGGGCCATCGACAGGCTGCTGACGCCGAGACCGACCAGCACCAGGGCCAGCAGGGGGTCGCCGGCGGCCTCGCCGCAGACGCCGACCGGCTTCCCGTGGGCCCGGCCGCCCTCGCAGGCGGCGGCGACGAGGTCGAGCAGCCCGGGCTGCCAGGGGTCGAGCAGGTCGGCCAGCTCGCCCTGGAGCCGGTCGGCGGCCAGGGCGTACTGCGCCAGGTCGTTGGTGCCCAGGCTGGCGAAGTCGACCTCGGCCAGGACGTGCCGGGAGCGCAACGCCGCCGCGGGCACCTCGATCATCACGCCGACCGAGGGCAGCCCGTGCTCGCGCACGCGGCGGGCGAACCACGCCGCCTCGTCGGCGGTGGCGACCATCGGCGCCATCACCCGCACGTCGGCCCCGGTGGCCCGGGCGGCGGCGGCCAGCGCCTTGATCTGGGTGTCGAGCAGGTCCGGTCGCAGGGCGGACATCCGCAGCCCGCGGCGGCCGAGGGCGGGGTTCTCCTCGGGCCCGAGGTCGGCGAAGGCGAGCGGCTTGTCGGCGCCGGCGTCCAGGGTGCGCACGACGACCCGGCGGGAGCCGAACGCCTCCAGCACCGCGGTGTAGGTCTGGGTCTGCTCCTCCAGCGTGGGCGCGGTGTCGCGCTCCAGGAAGAGGAACTCGGTGCGGAAGAGCCCCACGCCCTCGACGTCCTCGGCGGCCGCCCGGACGGCGTCCTCGAGGCGGCCGATGTTGGCCAGCAGCGCGACGGGGTGCTGGTCGGCCGTCATGCCCGGACCCTTGCTGCCGGCGAGGGCGGCCGCCCGGCGCTCGGCCTTGGCCGCGAGGTCGTGCTGCAGGGCCTCGTCGGGTTCCAGGACGACCTCACCGGTGCCGCCGTCGACGGCCACGCGGGTGCCGGCCGGGATCTCCAGCGCACCCGCGACCTGCACGACGGCCGGGATGCCCATCTGGGCGGCGAGGATCGCGGTGTGGCTGGTCGGGCCGCCGGACTCGGTGACGATGGCCAGCACCTGGTCGGGGCGCAGGACCGAGGTCTCGGCCGGGGCCAGGTCGTGGGCGACAAGGACGCTGGGCTCCGCGAGCTCGGGCACCCCCGGCTCCGGCCGGCCCAGCACCCGGGCCACCGCTCGGTCCCGCACGTCGCGCAGGTCGGTGACCCGCTCGGCGAGGTAGCCGCCGGCGGCGGTGAACATCGCGCAGTACTCCTCGACCGCGTTGTCGACCGCGGTGGCGGGCCCGCGCCCGGCGGCGAGCTGCTTGTCCACCGCGCCGGCCAGGCCCGGGTCGCGGGCCATCATCGCCGTCGCGGTGAGGATCTGCTGGGCCGTGGCGTCGGCCCGCGCGGCCCGCTCCTCCAGGGTGGAGGCCACGGACTCGAGCACCTCGCGCACCCGGGCTCCGGCCTCGGTGACGTCGGCGGCGGCCGACTCGTCGGCCGGCGGCCGCACCGGCGGCCGGACCTGGACGACAGGTCCGACCGCGGTGCCGGCGCTGACGCCGATGCCGTGCTTGCGCTGCACCTCGGCCACGGCACTCACTCCGCGTCGAGGTCGCGCGAGAGCAGCTCGACGAGCCCGTCGAGGGCCGCGTCCGCGCCGTCCCCGTCGGCCGTCAGGACGACGGCCTCGCCGTGCTTGGCGCCGAGGGCCATGACGCCGAGGATGCTGCGTGCGTCGACCGCGTCCTCGCCGTCCCGGGCGATCTGCACCGGCAGGCCGGTGGCGGTGGCGGCCTGGACGAACAAGGCGGCGGGCCGGGCGTGCAGCCCCACGGACGAGGCGATGGTGACGGTGCGCTGGGCCATGTGTGTCGCTCCTTTCAGCTCCACCGGGTCAACGGTGGAGGGGGTGTCTGGGTGCCGGTCAGACCGCGGTGGCGGCCGTGGTGGCGGCGGGCTCGGCCACGAGGTCGGCGTCGGTGGTCTTGGCGGTGGACTTCAGGGCCACCACGACCGCCGTCGTGACGCAGGTGCCGGCGGCGATGGCCAGCAGGTAGAGCAGCGGGGCGCCGATGAGCGGCAGGACCCAGATGCCCCCGTGCGGTGCGCGCAGGGTGCTGCCGAAGGCCATCACCAGGGCGCCGGCGACGGCCGAGCCGGACATGCTCGAGACGATGACCCGCCAGGGGTCGGCCGCCGCGAACGGGATGGCGCCCTCGGAGATGAACGACGCCCCGAGCAGCCAGGCCGCGCGTCCGTTCTCCCGCTCGGGCTCGGAGAAGAGCCCGGGGCGGATGGTGGTCGCCAGGGCCATGCCCAGCGGCGGGGTCATGCCGGCAGCCATGACGGCGGCCATGACCTTCAGCGGGGCGCCGCCCGCGACCGCGGTCGCCGCGGCGCTCGCCAGTCCGGTGGTGGCGAAGGTGTAGGCCACCTTGTTGACCGGGCCGCCGAGGTCGAAGCCCATCATCAGGCCGAGGATGATGCCCAGGATGATGAGGTTGGCGCCGGTGAGGCCGTTCAGCCAGGAGGTCAGCCCGTCCGTGATCGCCTTGATCGGCCGGCCGAGGATGAGGATCAGGACCGCGCCGGTGAACACGGTGGACACCAGCGGGATGACGACCACCGGCATGATGCCGCGCACGCCCTTGGGGACCTTGCGGCGGCTGATCCACAGCGCCGAGAACCCGCCGACGAAGCCGGTGGCGATGCCGCCGAGGAAGCCGGCGCCCATCGTCGCGGCGATCGCGCCACCGACGATGCCGGGGGCGATGCCGGGACGGTCGGCGATGGCGAAGGCGATGAAGCCGGACAGGATCGGCACGAGGAAGCCGAAGGAGGCGGCGCCGATGACGAACAGCAGGCCCGCCCACTCCATCCCGCTGCCGGGGCTGAAGTTCGTGGCGAGGTTCCAGTGGGCGTCGGCCCCGGTGCCGGTGAGGTTGTAGTTGACGACCTCGATGGCGCCGCGCTTGCCGCCGGCGACCTGGGCGAGCATGAACGACAGGGCGATCAGGATGCCGCCGGCGGCCACGAACGGGATCATGTAGCTCACGCCGGTCATCAGCCACTGGCGGATGCGGGTGCCGGTGCCGGCCTCGCGGTCGACCTTGGTGGCGAGCCCGCCACCACCGGCGGCGGGGGCGGCAGCGGCCGAGGCGAGCACCTCGGGATGCGCGGCGGCCTCCTCGGCGGCGGCGACCGCCTGGGCGATCAGGCCGGGGCCGTCGGAGATGGCCTTCTTGACCCCGACCTGCACCAGCGGCTTGCCGGCGAAGCGCTGCCGGTCGCGGACCTCGAGGTCGGCGGCGAAGATCACCGCGTCGGCGGCGGCGATGACCGCCGGGTCGAGCGGCGTGGACCCGGCGCTGCCCTGGGTCTCGACCTCGATCTCGTGGCCGGCGTCCTTCGCGCTCTGCTCGAGGGACTCGGCCGCCATGTAGGTGTGCGCGATGCCCGTGGGGCACGACGTCACGGCGACGAACTTCATTGGTTGACCACCTCTCGGGTGACGATGTCGACGACCGCGGCGTTGTCGGGCGCGTCGAGGAGGGACTGACGGAAGTCCGGACGAACGAGGCGGCGCGCGAGCTTGGCCAGGATCGTCAGGTGCTCCTCGCCGCCGCCCTCGGGGGCCGCGATGAGGAAGATCAAGGTGGCGGGGCCGTCCTCGGCGCCGAAGTCGATGCCGCTGGTGCGACCGAACACCAGCGAGGGCTCGGTGACGTGGGCGCTGCGGGCGTGGGGGATGCCGATGCCGCCCGGCAGGCCGGTGGGCATCTGCTCCTCCCGCTTGCGCACGTCGGCGAGGAAGCCCGGCAGGTCGGTGACCCGGCCCTCGGCAGCCAGTGCCTCGGCCAGGATGCGCGTCGCCTCGTGGCGGTCGGGCGCCTCCAGGTCGAGCACCACGAGCTTCTCGGTGATCAGGGTCATGTCGCGTCCTCTTCGGTGGGTGGGTCGGCGGGTGGCTGGGTCAGGGGGACAGGTGCAGGGTCAGGTCGGGGTGGTGGGTCAGCGAGACCGGTATGCCGGCCACGTCACCCGGGGTGGGCATCCGGCTGCCGGGCAGGCCGACCGCCGCCGCGCCCCAGGCGACCCCGGCGGCCAGGGCCGTGTCGGGTGCCGACCCTGTCGCGGTGGCGTGCAGGTAGCCGGCCAGCAGGGCGTCCCCGGCGCCGACGGTGCTCAGCGGCTGCTCGACCACGGCGGCCGCGTGGGCGGTCAGGCCGTCGGTGACCAGGAGCGCGCCGTGCCCGCCGAGGCTGACGACGACGGTGCCGACGCCCCGGCTGACCAGGTCCTTGGCGGCCGTGTGCACGTCGGCGAGGGTGGGCAGCGCGGCGCCGACCAGCTCCTCGAGCTCCTCGTGGTTGGGCTTGATCAGGTCGGGGCGCGCGTCCACCGCCCGGGCCAGCGGCGCCCCGGAGGTGTCCACCGCCACCCGCACCCCGGCGGCGCGGGCGCGCGGCACCAGCCCGGCATACAGGGTGTCGTCGACGCCCGGCGGCAGGCTGCCGCACCCGACCACCCAGCTGGGGGAGCGCATCAGGGTGGTCGCGGCGCCGGCCACGAGCGAGGAGAGCTCGGCGGTGCTGAGGGTGGGGCCGGGCTCGTTGATCTTGGTCGTCGTGCCGTCGGGCTCGACGAGGGCGACGTTGGCGCGGACCGAGCCGCCGATCGGGACCGGCAGCACCTCCACCCCGGTGCTGGTGAGCAGCTCCTCCAGCAGGTGGCCCTCGGCGCCGCCGGCGGGCAGGACGGCCACGGTGGCCAGGCCGTGGGCCGCCAGGGCCCGGGAGACGTTGACGCCCTTGCCGCCCGGGTCGACCCGCGACCCGGTGGCCCGGTGCACCTCTCCACGCTCGAGCCGGGCGATCGACACGGTCCGGTCGATGCTCGGGTTGGGGGTCAACGTCACGATCATGCGCGCACCACCTCGGGACCCTCGCCCTCGAGCTCGGCGGCGGTCTCGGCGTCCAGGCCGCTGTCGGTGATGATCGTGTCGATGTCGGCCAGGGGGGCCACGAGGGCGAAGTGGTCGATGCCGACCTTGGAGTGGTCGGTGAGCACGACCGCGCGGCGGGCGGAGGAGACCATGGCGCGCTTGACCGCGGCCTCGGACTGGTCCGGCGTGGTCAGCCCACGCTCGCGGGAGATGCCGTTGGTGCCGATGAAGGCGACGTCGACGAAGACGTCGGCGAGGGCCCGCTCGGCCCACTCACCGACGCAGGCCAGCGTGCGCCCGCGGACCCGGCCGCCGAGCAGGTAGAGGGAGAGGTTGGGCTGGGTGGCCACCTGGGCGGCGACGGTGAGCGAGTTGGTCACCACGGTCAGCTCGCGGTCGCGGGGGAGCAGCTCGGCCAGGCGCCCGGTGGTCGTGCCGGCGTCGATGAGGATCGTGCCCTCGTCGGGCAGCTCGGCCAGCGCGGCCTTGGCGATCCGCTCCTTCTCGGTGACGAGGCGCTCCTCGCGGGCGGCGACCGCGGGCTCGAAGCCGAGCCGCTCGACCGGGATGGCACCGCCGTGCACCCGGCGCAGCAGCCCGCGGCGCTCCAGGGCGGTGAGGTCGCGGCGGACCGTCTCGGGGGTGACGTCGAGCTCCTCGGCCAGGGCCGCGACCTCGACCCGGCCGCGGCTGCGGGCGATCTCGAGGATGTGCTGCTGGCGCTCTTCGGCGTACACCGGGGCCTCCTGTGGCGTCGTGGATCAGTCCCCCCAGTGTGTGCCCACGGTCACACCGATGTAAAGGAGTTCTCACAAGAAACCACAAAAACAAAGTCTGGTTCTGCCTGTTTGGGGTCGGCGTGTCCGGCGGCTCCGGATGTGCTCGCGGCCCCCGGGTCTGCTCGCCGACCCCAGGTTCGGCCACCGACCCGGGGCATGCGCCATCGACCCCGCGGGCGCCCACGGGGTGCTCGGGGCAGACCGCGGGTCGGCGGGCCGGTTGCGGGGTGGTGCCCGGGCGGCCTAGTCCGTCGTCGGACCCCAGGGCACGCCGAAGCGACCGCGGTGGGCCACCTCGGCGACCTCCCGCCGACCCCGGCGCAGGCTCGGGCTGCGCCGGTCGGGGGCGGCGTAGCCGAGGGCGACCACGCCGACGATCGAGCGGTCGTGGGGCACGGCGAAGGCCTCCATGACGTCCTCGTGGTACTCCGGCGGCACGCCGAAGAACAGCCCGCCGAGCCCCTCGTCGACCGCGGTCAGCAGCATGAGCAGGGCCGCCATGCCGGTGTCGATGTCCCAGTAGGGCACCGGCCAGCGGGCCTCGTCCTGGTCCTCCCAGCCCTTGTCGGGCTCGGCGTAGCGACGCAGGTAGGTCTGCTTGTCGGACAGGCACAGGATGAGGACCGGGGCGCTCATCAGCCCCGTCAGCCAGCTGTCCGGCTCGCCGTCCGGGTCGGTCGTCGCGGCCCAGAACGCCTGTCGTTCATGCGGGCTCGCGAGGACGACGAAGTCCCAGCCCTGGCTGAAGCCGGCGCTGGGGGCGCGGATCGCGGTGCGCAGCACCAGGTCGAGGACCTCGGTCGGCACCGGCCGGTCCGGGTCGTAGCGGCGGACCATGCGGCGGCGGCGGACGACGTCCTGGAACTCCATGCCGGTCATGCTGCCAGCGGCCGCCGCCGGCCGCAGGGCCGGCTCAGCCGGTGGCCTTGGCGATGATCGAGCGCATCGCGTCGCCGTCGAAGGCGCGCATCGTGGTCGTGCGGATGTTGCCGGCGGCCCCGACCCGAAGCAGCGCCGCGGTGGCGCTCTCGTCGTCGGGGAACTCGCTGAGCACGGCGAGGTCCCACGGGCCCAGCAGCCACCAGACGTCGACCATCCGGCCACCGAAGGCCTCCCACGAACGGGCCGCGGCCTCGGCCCGGTCGACGCTCTCGTCGAAGGCGCGCACGCCCTTGTCGGTCCAGCTCAGCAGGGACAGGTACCTGTTCATCGCACGACACCTCCGGGGATACGGGTCCCCCTGCGCTGACAGCCCCATCGGAGCACCCGCGGTGTCCCGGCGCGTCCACCAGACGTCGGACGGGGGCCGTAGGGCCCTGCCCGCCGGGACGTTGTGCCGTGGTCGGCGCACGTGGCGCACCCGACGCTGGACACGGCATACGGCAGCGGTGTGGAGGTGCGCATGTCCGCGGTGAGCACGCACGTCTGGCCCCCGATCGCCCCGGCGGCACGGCCGGGACGGCCGCCCCAGCTGGCCGACTACGAGGAGGCCCGCGCGGGCTTCACGTGGCAGCAGGCCCGGGCGGAGCTCGCCGGGCTGCCCGGCGGCCGCGGCCTCAACATCGCCGACGAGGCGCTGGACCGGCACGTGCGCGAGGGCCGCGGCGGGCGCCGGGCGATCCTGGCCGTGGGCCGGCACGGCGAGGTCAGCGAGGTGACGTATGCGCGGCTGGCCGAGCTGACCAACCGCTTCGCGAACGTGCTGCGGGGGCTGGGCGTCGGCCCGGGGGAGCGCGTGTTCAGCCTGATGGGCCGCCAGCCGTCCCTGTTCGTCGCCGCGCTGGGGACGCTGAAGGCGACCAGCGTGTTCTGCCCGCTGTTCTCGGCGTTCGGGCCGGAGCCGGTGCGTGACCGGATGGTCCTGGGCAACGCCAGGGTGCTGGTCACCACCCCGGCTCTCTACGCCCGCAAGGTCGCCCCGGTGCGGGAGCAGCTGCCCGAGCTCGAGCACGTCCTGCTCGTCGGCGGGGACACGGCCGCTGCGGCCGCCGGGATCGCCGGCGCCGTGGACCTGGCCAAGGCCCTGGACGGTGCCGACCCGGAGTTCACGACCCCGCCGACCGACCCGGACACCCCGGCGCTGCTGCACTTCACCAGCGGGACGACCGGCCGGCCCAAGGGGGCGGTGCACGCGCACGAGGCCGTCGTCGTCCACCGCGCCACCGCCCGTTGGGTGCTCGACCTCGGGCCCGACGACGTGTTCTGGTGCACCGCCGACCCGGGCTGGGTGACCGGCATGTCCTACGGCGTCATCGCGCCGCTCACCCTCGGGGCGACGGTCGTCACCGACGCCCGGGACTTCGACGCGCTGCGCTGGTACGGCCTGCTGCAGGACCAGCGGGTCAGCGTCTGGTACACCGCGCCCACCGCCCTGCGGATGCTCATGCGCGCCGGGGACGAGCTGCCCGGGCGCTTCGACCTGTCGGCGCTGCGGCACGTCGCCAGCGTCGGCGAGCCGCTCAACCCCGAGGTCGTCGTGTGGGGCCAGGACGTGCTCGGGCGTCCGGTCCACGACAACTGGTGGCAGACCGAGACCGGCGCGATCATGATCGCCAACTTCCCCTGCGCCGAGATCCGCCCGGGCTCGATGGGCCGGCCGGTGCCCGGGATCGAGGCCGCGGTCCTCGAGCGCGGCGAGGACGGCCGGGCCAGGGTGGGGCCCGACGGGCACGTCACCGTGGTCACCGAGCCCGGCGTGGTCGGCGAGCTGGCGCTGCGCCGCGGCTGGCCCTCGATGTTCCGTGGGTACCTGCACGACGAGGCCCGCTACGCCGCAGCCTTCGCCGACGGGTGGTACCTCAGCGGCGACCTGGCCCGCGTCGACGGCCACGGCTGGTACTGGTTCGTCGGGCGCGCGGACGACGTCATCAAGTCGGCCGGGCACCTCGTCGGGCCGTTCGAGGTGGAGACCGCGCTGATGGAGCACCCCGCGGTGGCCGAGGCGGGGGTCATCGGCAAGCCGGACCCGGTGGCCGGGGAGGTGGTCAAGGCCTTCGTCACCATCCGCGACGAGTTCACCGCCGACGACGCCCTGCGCGAGGAGCTGCTCGCCTTCGCCCGCCGGCGCCTGGGAGCGGTGGCGCCCAAGGAGATCGACTTCGACCAGCACCTGCCGCACACCCGCAGCGGCAAGGTGATGCGGCGCCTCCTGCGGGCGCGCGAGCTCGGCCTCGACGAGGGCGACACCTCGACGCTGGAGCCACCGGCATGACCCGGCGCCGGCCCTCGCGGACCGCCCTCACCGCCGAGCCGGTGGCCGAGCCGTTGGCCGCGGCGACGGCCGCGGCGACGGCCACGACCGATGGCGCCTCACCGCTGGCGCCAGGGCGCGGCGCGATGCTCGCCGGGATGGTGCGCATCCGGCGGTTCGAGGAGGCCTGCGTCCGGCTCTACAGCGAGTCCCGCATCCGCGGGTTCATGCACCTGTGCATCGGTGAGGAGGCCGTGGCCGTCGGGGTCATGGGAGCGCTCGCCGAGCGTGACGCGGTCGTGTCGACCTACCGCGAGCACGGGCACGCCCTCGCCCGCGGCCTGCCCATGCCGGAGGTCCTGGCCGAGATGTTCGGCCGGGTCACGGGGTCCAGCCGCGGTCGCGGCGGCTCGATGCACCTGTTCGACACCGACCGCCGCTTCTACGGGGGAAACGCCATCGTGGCCGGCGGCCTGCCGGTGGCCGTCGGGCTGGGGCTGGCCGAGCGGATGCAGCACCGCGACGGCGTGGCGGTGTGCTTCTTCGGCGACGGCGCCGCGGCCGAGGGGGAGTTCCACGAGTCGCTCAACCTCGCCGCCCTGTGGCGCCTGCCCGTGCTCTTCGTCTGCGAGAACAACCTCTACGCCATGGGCACCGCCATCGAGCGCGAGCTCGCGATGACCGACCTGGCCCTGCACGCCGCCGCGTACGGCATACCGGCCTGGCCGGTGGACGGGATGGACGTCGAGGCCGTGGACCTGGCCACCCGGCGCGCCCTGGACGACATCCGCGACGGCGAGGGGCCGGTGTTCCTCGAGCTGCGGACCTACCGCTTCCGCGCGCACAGCATGTACGACCCCGAGCGCTACCGGGACAAGACCGAGGTCGAGCACTGGCGCGAGCGGGACCCGATCGACCTGCTGGTGGGCCGGCTCCGCGGGGAGGGCGTCGCGGTCGACGCCGAGCTGGCCCGGGTCGAGGCGGCGGTCGCGCGGGAGATCGAGGAGGCCGTCGTGCTCGCCGGGGACGGCCCGCTGGAGCCGGTCGAGGACCTCACCCGCTTCGTGCACTCCGAGGCGGCCGGGTCATGACCGACGTCGTGACCGGAGACGTGGCCGCCGCGCCGGTCGCCGTCGAGACCACCTACCGCGAGGCCATGCGGGCGGCGATCCGCGAGGCGCTGCACCGCGACGAGCGGGTCTTCCTCATGGGCGAGGACGTCGGGCGCTACGGCGGCTGCTTCGCCGTGAGCATGGGCCTGCTCGAGGAGTTCGGCCCCGAGCGGATCCGGGACACCCCGCTGTCGGAGTCGGCCTTCGTCGGGGCGGGGATCGGCGCCGCGATCGGCGGGATGCGCCCGATCGTGGAGGTCATGACGGTCAACTTCAGCCTGCTGGCGCTGGACCAGATCCTCAACAACGCCGCGACGCTGCTGCACATGTCCGGCGGCCAGGTGGCCGTGCCCCTCGTGATCCGGATGACGACCGGCGCCGGACGGCAGCTCGCCGCGCAGCACTCGCACAGCCTGGAGGCGTTCTACGCGCACATCCCCGGGCTGCGGGTGCTCGCGCCGGCGACACTGGAGGACGCCCGCGGGATGCTGTGGACCGCGCTGCAGGACCCCGACCCGGTCATCCTCTTCGAGCACGGCTCCCTGTATGCCGTGTCGGGGCTCCTCCCCGAGGGAGCCGGTGCCGTGGACATCACCTCCGCGGCGGTGCGGCGCCCAGGCGACGACGTCACCGTCATCGCCTGGGGCGGCTGCCTGGGCAAGGCGCTGGCCGCGGCGGAAGTCCTTGCGGCCCAAGGGATCGCGGCCGAGGTGGTCGACCTGCGGGTGCTGCGCCCGATCGACTCGGGCACAGTGCTGGGGTCGGTGCGCCGGACGCACCGCGCGGTCGTCGTCGACGAGGGGTGGCGCAGCGGCAGCCTGGCCGCCGAGGTGGCCGCCCGGATCGCCGAGGAGGCCTTCTACGACCTCGACGCGCCCGTCGAGCGGGTCTGCAGCGCCGAGGTCCCCGTGCCCTACGCCAAGCACCTGGAGGATGCGGCACTGCCGCAGGTGGAGTCCATCGTCGCGGCGGCACTGCGGGCGGTGGGGAGCCGTGGGTGACTTCCGGATGCCCTCGCTCGGCGCCGACATGGACGAGGGCACCCTGCTGGAGTGGCTGGTGCGTCCCGGTGACCCGGTCAGTGCCGGCGAGGTGGTCGCGGTCGTCGACACGGCCAAGTCGGCCGTCGAGGTGGAGGCGTTCGAGTCCGGCGTGATGGGGGAGCAGCTGGTCGCCCCGGGGACGAAGGTGCCCGTGGGCACCCCCCTGGCCCGGATCGTGGCGGCCGGGGCGCCGGTGGGCGCCGTGCCCGCGGCGGAGCGGGCGGCCGTGCCTGCCGCGCCACCGCCCGTGCCTGCACCGCCCGTCGCGGCACCGAGCGTCGCTGGGCCGCCCGCGCCCGACGGGGTGCCGGTGACCGTGCCCGTCGAGGTCGCGGCGCCGGTGACCCCGCTGGTGCGACACCGGGCGGCCGAGCTCGGCGTCGACCTCGCGACCGTCCACGGCAGCGGACCGCACGGCCGGGTGACCCGGGCCGACGTCGAGGGCGCCGCGCAGACGACCGCCGCCGAGGTGTCCCCCGCGCCCGCCCCGGCGAGCCGGGCGCGGGAGGCGGCACCCGGCATACCGGCGGAGCTGGCCCGGCCGCGGGTCAGTCCCTATGCGCGCCGGCTGGCCACCGAGCTCGGCGTGGACCTGGCGCGCCTGGCGCCCGGACCCGACGGCCGGATCAGCGCCGCCGCCGTCCGTTCGGCATCAACAGCGGCGGTCACGCCTGGACCTGTTGCGGCACAACCGATCCCGGCACCGGCGACGACCTGGACCGCTGAACCGGCTCCTGCACCGGCTCCCTCCCCTGACCGGCAGACGGCGGCCGCGACGGACCCCATGCGGCTGGCCATCGCCCGGCTCATGGCCCGGTCCAACGCCGAGATCCCGCACTACCACCTCGAGACCACGGTCGACCTGGCCGACGCTCTGGCGTGGATGCACGCCCGCAACCGCGAGCTGGAGGTCGCGCAGCGCCTCGTCCCGGCGGCGCTCGTCCTGCGCGCGGTCGCGCGGGCGGCGGCGAAACACCCTGAGCTCAACGGGTTCTGGGTCGACGACGCCTTCCAGCCCGGCAACGGCGTGCACCTCGGCATTGCCATCTCGCTACGTGGCGGCGGCCTGGTCGCCCCGGCGATCCACGACGCGGACCGGCTCGGCGTGGTCGAGCTCATGGCGGCGCTGCGCGACCTGGTCGGGCGCGCCCGGGCGCGGCGGCTGCGCCGGGCCGAGCTGGCCGACCCCACGTTGACGGTGACCAACCTCGGCGAGCAGGGCGTGGAGGTGGTCCACGGGGTGATCTACCCGCCGCAGGTCGCGCTCGTCGGGGTCGGCCGCGTCCTCGAGCGGCCCTGGGCGGTGGACGGGATGCTCGGCGTACGCCCGACCGTCCGCATCACCCTGGCCGCCGACCACCGCGCCACCGACGGGTTCGTCGGATCGCGCTTCCTGGTCGACGTCGACCGCCTGCTGCATGCCCCGGACGAGCCCTGACGGAGGAGCCATGACCACGATGACCGAGCACGACGCCCGCGACCTGGTGGCCAGGGCCCTGCACAAGGTCGTCCCCGACGCCGACGTGGCCGCCCTGGGCGCGGAGGAGGACCTGCGCGACACCTTCGAGCTGGACTCCCTGGACTTCCTCAGCTTCGCCGAGACGCTCAGCAACGGGCGGGGCAGCCGGATCGACGAGGAGGACTATGCCGAGCTGACCTCGATGGCCTCCTGCGTCCGCTTCCTCACCCGCGCCGGCTGACCTGCGCCCCCAACGCATCCGTCCCCACGCGCCGAGAAGCCACGCGCCGAGAACCGGCGGACCTGGGGCAGGCGGTCGGGGTCCGGGGGAGGCCTCAGGCGAAGTCGCTCTCCCAGAACTCCCGGTCACTGGCCCGCGTCGTCGGGTCGTCGCCCATGCCGTGCGCCTCGTGCTCGCGCCCGCGCAGCTCGACGCGGCGGATCTTGCCCGAGATCGTCTTGGGCAGCTCGGCGAACTCGATCCGCCGGATCCGCTTGTAGGGCGCGAGGTGCTCGCGGCAGAAGGTGAGGATGTCGCGCGCGGTGTCGGCCGTGGGCTCGTGACCGGGGGCCAGCACGACGTAGGCCTTCGGCACGGCCAGGCGGGTCGCGTCCGGGGAGGGCACGACGGCCGCCTCGGCCACCGCCGGGTGCTCGATGAGCACCGACTCCAGCTCGAACGGGCTGATCCGGTAGTCCGAGGCCTTGAAGACGTCGTCGGCGCGGCCCACGTAGGTGATCCAGCCGCGCTCGTCCCGGCTCGCCACGTCGCCGGTGTGGTAGGCGCCGTCGCGCATCGCCTCCTCGGTGCGCTCGCGGTCACCGTGGTAGCCGACCATGAGCCCGACCGGGCGACCGCCGGGGCCGGACAGGCGCAGGCACAGCTCGCCCTCCTCGCCCGGACCGGTGCGCTCCTGCTCGGTCGCCGGGTCGAGGAGCACCACGTCGTAGCCGGGCAGCGGGCGGCCCATCGACCCCGGGACGACCTGCTGGCCGGGGGTGTTGCCGACCTGCGCCGTCGTCTCGGTCTGGCCGAAGCCGTCGCGGATCGTGATGCCGAGCGCCGCCCGCACCTGCTCGATGACCTCGGGGTTGAGCGGCTCGCCGGCGCCGACCATCTCGCGCAGCGACAGCCGGTCGCGCCAGGCGGCGAGGTCGTGCTGGATGAGCATGCGGTAGACCGTCGGCGGCGCGCAGAAGGTGCTCACCCGGGCCTCGGCCATCGCCGCCAGCAACGCGGGGGCGTCGAACCGCGCCTGGTTGACCACGAGGATCGTCGCCTCGGCGTTCCACGGCGCGAAGAACGAGCTCCAGGCGTGCTTGGCCCAGCCGGGGGAGGAGATGTTCAGGTGCACGTCGCCGGGCTGGAGGCCCACCCAGTACATCGTGGACAGGTGCCCGACCGGGTAGGACAGGTGCGTGTGCTCGACCAGCTTGGGCTTGGCGGTCGTCCCGGAGGTGAAGTAGAGCAGCAGCGTGTCGTCGCCGCGGGTGGGTCCGTCGGGCTCGAAACTCCCTGCGAAAGAACGGGACTCGCCGTATGACGTCCACCCGGTCCCAGCCTCGCCCACCGCGATCCTGGTGTAGTCGCCCGGCACCTGGGCGAACCGGTCGGCGTGGGCCGCGCCGACCACGACGTGGCGCACCGAGCCGCGCTCGATGCGGTCGGTGAGGTCCTCGGCGGTCAGCAGGGTGGTCGCCGGGATGACCACGGCGCCGAGCTTGATGGCGGCGAGCATGGTCTCCCACAGCTCGACCTGGTTGCCGAGCATGAGGAGGACCCGGTCGCCGCGGCGCACGCCCAGCGAGCGCAGCCACGCCGCGACCTGGCCGGACCGCTGCGCCATCTCGGCGTAGCTGACGCGGGCCTGGCTGCCGTCCTCCTCGATCACCCACAGCGCCGTCCGCGCACCGGTCTCCGGGGTGGCGGCCACGGCGTCGAACCAGTCGAGCGCCCAGTTGAACTCGTGCGGCCGGGGCGGGACGAAGCCGGCCACCGCGGCCTCGTAGTCGGTGCGCTGGGCGAGCAGCAGGTCACGGGCGGCGCGGAAGCTGGTGTGTGCCTCGGACATGGCCCGACCCTAGCCACGAACCACGCCGATCGGCAGCGCCTGACGCGCAACCAACCGGACGGGTCGCAGAATCGTCTCAAGGGCATGGAAGCGATGACGCTGGGCGAACCCCGCAGGCGCGTCCGCGGTCGGAGAGGCACGCAGGTGGAGTCGTCAGCCATCGAGGCGGCGGTGCGGCAGGTCTACACCGCGCACTACGGCATGCTCGCCGGCTGGACCTCCCGCCTGGTGGGCGACCCGGACCTCGCCCACGACCTGGCGACCGAGGCGTTCGTGCGGCTGATCCGGGACTGGACCCGGGTCGAGGAGCCACGTGCGTGGCTCTACGCGACCACGGCCAACCTCGTGCGCGACCACTGGCGGCGTCGCGGGCGGGAGGCCACGGCATACGACCGGTTCGTGTCCGGCCGCGGCAGCGACGGGGCCGCGGCCGCGGACCCGGCCGAGCGGCTCACGGTGCGCGACGCCGTGCTGGCGCTGCCGGACCGGCTGCGCGCCCCGGTGCTGCTCTACTACTTCGCCGACCTGAGCGTCAGCCAGGTGGCAACCCACCTCGGCCGCTCCGAGGGGGCGGTCAAGAGGGACCTGTTCGATGCCCGGGCCCGCATGGCCGGGCTGCTGGAGGGTGCGCGATGAGCAACCACGACCCCCGCCCCGGCTCGTCCGGGGACGGCCACGACGCTCAGTACGACGCGGTCGATGAGCTGTTCGCCCGGGAACGGGCGCTGCTGACCGAGCTGCCCGGCGACGAGCTGCACTGGCAGCGCATCGTCCACGCCACGCGGGGGCAGCGACGCACGCACCGCCTCCGGTATGCCGGGGCCGCGGCTGCGGTGGCCCTGCTCGCCGGCGGGGTGGCCTGGGCCGCCACGGGCGGCCCGGGTGGGCGGACGTCCCCGGCGGCGACCCGGCCGGCCGGCGGGACGGTGAGCGCGGGGCCGACCACCCCGGCGCCGGGGACCGTGACCCCGACCACCCCGCCGCGCACCGGCCCGGCCGCGGGGCTGCCCGGCTACGGCTCGCCCGTGCCGCGCGACTTCACCGTGCTGTCCCTGAGCAACGTCGGCCACGGCACGCTGTTCGCGATGGGCTCGGGCAGCTGCGGTGCCGGCGGTGGTGCGTGCCCCGTGCTGGTGCGCTCCACCGACGACGGGCGGACCTGGTCGACCGTCCACGCCTTCCCCGACCAGGTGGTCCCCTCGGTCAGCCACCGGGTGGCGACGGTGCAGCCCGGCTCGGTCCTGAGCCAGGCCCGCTTCGCCAACGCCCGGGTGGGCTGGGTGTTCGGCGGTGCGGCGTTCGCAACCCGGGACGGTGGCCGCACGTGGGAGGCGTACCCCCACGCGGGCGACGCCGTGGTCGCGCTGGAGACCGACGGCGAGCGCGTCGCCGTGGTGAGCGGGCACCGGTGTCAGCCTGTCACGTGCTCCGGCACCATCACGCTGGGCGTTGACTCGGTGTCGCAGCCGCACGGGGTGGCCGGTGGGGGCGCGTCGACCGACCTCGGCCAGGACTGGTCCGACCCCGTCGTGGCCATCGTGGCCGGCCGGCCGGTGATCAGCGCCCACACCACCTCCGGCGGGGTCCTGCTGGGGGAGTGGGGCCACGAGGGCCTCGCCCCGACCTCCTTCGGCCCCGTCTGCCAGGGAGGTGGCCTGGACACCCTCACCGCCGACGCCTCGGCGCAGCCCGGCTTCGTCGGGCTGTGCGTCACCCAGGGCGCGGCCGGCACGCTCGGCTACGCGGTCAGCACCAGCCCCGACGGCGCGAGCTGGTCACCGGTCAGCGTCGACGCCCTCACCCTGGTCAACGCCGGTCACCTCAGCCTGGCGGCCGCGGACCACCGCGACTTCCTGGCGGTCTCCGGCGGGAGCCCGGACGTCCACGGGTCGATGCGGGTGAGCCACGACGGCGGCCGGACCTGGGCCACGCCCCGGGGCGCCCCGCCGCTGCCCGAGTGGGGCTGGCGCTGGGTCGGTGCGCCCGGCGGCCCGACCTTCTGCGCGGTCGCCGCCGACGGCGCCCGGTACTGGGTCAGCGACGACCTCGGCGACCACTGGCGGACCGTGGCGATCCGCTGATCGTCAGCCCGTCGTCATCCCCCTGTCACGTCGCCCGTGACATCCTCTACGCATGACGGACACGGCCTCCCGCCCCGGCGCCAACCTGGCCCAGTGGGAGGCCGACGTCGTGCTCCGGGACGGCTCGGTGGCCCACGTGCGCCCCATCCGCCCCGAGGACGCCGACGGCATCCGGCGCTTCCACGCCCGGCAGTCGCCGGAGTCGATCTACATGCGCTTCTTCGCGCCGATCAAGCAGCTCTCCGAGCGCGACGTGCAGCGCTTCACCCACGTCGACTACGTCGACCGGGTGGCGCTGGTGGCCACGGTGCGCGGCGACATCATCGGCATCGCCCGCTTCGACAAGGTGGACGCGACGACCGCCGAGGTGGCCTTCAACATCTCCGACGCCTTCCAGGGCCGGGGCGTGGGCTCGGTGCTGCTCGAGCACCTCGCCGCGATCGCCCAGGAGCTCGGCGTCGGGCGGTTCGTCGCCGACGTCCTCCCGCAGAACCGCAAGATGATCGGGGTGTTCACCGAGGCCGGCTACGAGGTGGCCCACCACTACGACGACGGTGTCATCTCCGTCTCGTTCCGCATCGCGCCGACCGAGCGGTCCCAGAAGGTGCGCCTCGAGCGCGAGCACCGGGCCGAGTCGGTGAGCATGCACTCGGTGCTCTTCCCCGACTCCATCGCGGTCGTGGGGGCCAGCCGCCGGTCGGACTCGATCGGCCACCAGCTGCTCCACAACATCCTCTCGGCGGGGTTCACCGGCCGGGTCCACGCCGTCAACACCGAGGCCCTGGAGGTCCTCGGCCTGGAGTCGCACGCCAAGGTCAGCGACATCCCCGACGAGGTCGACCTGGCCGTGGTGGCGGTGCCGGCCGAGGCGGTCATGGACGTCGTGCGCGACTGCGCCGAGGCCGGCGTCAAGGCCCTGCTCGTGGCCTCCGCCGGGTTCGCCGAGGTGGGGCCGGAGGGCGAGCAGCGTCAGCGTGAGCTGCTGCGCACCGCCCGCGATGCCGGGATGCGCGTCATCGGGCCCAACTCCTTCGGCGTCATCAACTCCCACCCCGCGGTCCGGCTCAACGCCTCCCTGGCGCCGGCCCTGCCGCCGCCGGGGGACTTCGGCCTGTTCGCCCAGAGCGGTGCGCTCGGCATCGCGGTGCTCGCCTCCGCCGCCCGGCGCAACCTCGGCGTCTCGGTCTTCGCCTCGGCCGGCAACCGCGTCGACGTCTCCGGCAACGACTTCATGCAGTACTGGATCGACGACGCCGACACCCACGCCGTCGGGCTCTACCTGGAGTCCATGGGCAACCCGCGCAAGTTCAGCCGGATCGCGCGCGCCCTCGCCCTCACCAAGCCCGTGATCGTGGTCAAGTCCGGCATCAGCTCGTATGGCGTGCCGCCGGGTCACCGGGCCCGGCCCACCCGGGTGCCACCCCAGGCGTTCGACGCCATGCTGCGGCAGGCCGGGGTGATCCGGGTGGAGAACATCCACCAGCTCTTCGACGTCGCCCAGCTCGTGGTGCACCAGCCGCTGCCGCGGGGGCGGCGGGTGGCCGTGGTCGGCAACTCCGACGCGCTCGGAGCCCTCACGGCCGAGGCCTGCGTCAGCTGGGGGCTGGAGGTGACCCACGGCCCGGTGTCGCTGCCGTCGGAGGCCACCGCCGAGATGTTCGCCGAGACCCTGGAGGCCGCGTTCGCCGACGAGGCGGTCGACAGCGTGCTCACCGCCTTCATCCCGCCGCTGGTGACCACGGACGCCACCGTGGCCAGCGCCGTGGCCGACGCCTCGGCGACCTCCGACAAGCCGTGCCTGGCCACGTTCCTGGGCATGCGTGGCGTCACCGAGGCCCTGTCGGCACGGGAGTTCGACGAGCACGGGCGCAGGCGAGCCGTCCCGGCATACTCCATGCCCGAGGACGCGGTGCGCGCGCTCGCGGCGGCGACCCGGTACGGCGAGTGGCGCGCCCGGGACCGCGGCCAGCGGGTGGCTCCCGTGGGGATCGACCGCGCGGCGGCGGAGGAGCTCGTCGACGGTGTGCTCGCCGAGGCTCCCGAGGGGCGGGCGCTGACCCCGGAGGAGGTCACGCGGCTGCTGGCGGCCTACGGCGTCGAGCTCTGGCCGCGGGTGGCGGTGCGCACGGCCGACGAGGCGGTCGCGGCGGCGGACGCGATGGGCTACCCGGTGGTGGTCAAGTCGGTGGCACCGGCGGTGCGGCACCAGCCCGGGCTCGGCGGGGTCCGCCCCGACCTGCACACCGCTACGACGGTCCGCGAGGCCTTCGCCGCCCTGCAGGACCGGCTCGCTGCGATGTCGGCGAACTCCCTCGTGGTGCAGAAGATGGCCACCCCCGGGGTGTCCTGCGTCGTCAGCACCGCCGAGGACCCCCTGTTCGGCCCGGTGGTCAGCTTCTCCGTCGCCGGCCCCCCGACCGAGCTGCTCGGCGACGTCGGCCACCGGATCCCGCCGCTCACCGACGTGGACGTCTCCGACCTGATCTCCTCGGTCCGTGCAGCGCCCCTGCTGCACGGCCACCGCGGCGCCACCCCGGTCAACCGGGCCGCGCTCGCCGACCTCATCGCCCGGATGTCGGTCCTGGCCGACGAGCTGCCCGAGGTGGCCTCGCTGGTGCTGAACCCGGTCATCGCCCACCCCGGCGGCGTCGACGTCCTCGGGGCCGACGCCGTCGTGGCACCGCCGCCGGTGCGCAAGGACACCGACCGTCGCGCCCTGCCCTAGGTCCCCGGCGGTCGCCGCTGCGTGCGCACCGTCGGGCGAGTGCCTGGAGGTGCGCTGCCGGCCGTTCCGGGGCCGTCGGCCTGTGGGCTCGGGTCGGCGGGTCCGGCGTGCGTGCGCAAGGATGACCCCATGGCACCACCGACCGAGCAGACCTCCACGCCCCTCCCGACCGCGCTGACCCGGGACATCGAGCGCGCGGGGTACTACCCGGCCCTGGTCGCCGACGTCGTGGAGTCCGCCCTCGCCGGTGACGAGGTGCTCTCCCACCTGGTGCACCAGGAGACGACCTTCGACCACGACACCGTGCGCCGGCACATCACCGTCCTGGTGCTCACGCCGCTGCGGCTGGTCATCGCCCACGCCGACGACCACCAGGGCGAGCACGGCGACCACGGCGACGCGGAGGCGGTCGCGACCGCGACCACCGAGAGCGTGCCGCTCAGCGCCGTCCGCGGCGTCATGCTCACCCACGTCGTGGCCTCACCGGACAGCTACCAGCCCGGCTCGCTGGGTCGCGAGGTCACGGTGACCCTCGGGTGGGGCACCGTCAGCCGGATCGACATGGTGCCGGCGGTGTGCGGTGACCCCAGCTGCGAGGCCGACCACGGCTACGAGGGCACCATCACCGCCGACGACATCAGCCTGCGGGTCAGCGCCGCCGCCGACGGCCAGCCTGCACTGCAACAGGCCATGGCGTTCGCGAGGGCCATGTCGGCGACCATCGGCCGCTGAGGAGGGGGCGCAGGTGTCCGGGCAGGTCCTCGCACCGAGCTATGACGACGCCGGCCTCGCGGGGGTGCTGCCCGCCGTCGCCCGCTCGCTGGGCGTGCCGCTGCCAGGTGACGACGGCGTGGCCCACGGGATCGACCTGCCCGAGGCCCGGCGCGCCGTGGTCGTCCTCGTCGACGGCCTCGGCTACGACCTGCTGCGCCAGCGCAGCGGCCACGCGCCCTTCCTGCGCAGCCTCCTGCCCGCGGCCTACCGGCTGACCGCCGGCTTCCCGTCCACGACCGCCACGAGCATGGCGACTTTCGGCACGGGCCTGCCGCCGGGCGCCCACGGCCTCGTCGGCTACGAGGTGCTGGTGCCGGGGGAGGACCGGCTGCTCAACGAGCTGTCCTGGGAGGACGGGCCGGACCCGCTGCGCTGGCAGCCGGCCGAGACCGTGTTCCAGCGGGCCCAGGCGGCGGGGGTGGAGGTGACCCGGGTCGGCCCGGCCTTCTTCGACGGCTCCGGGCTGACCAACGCCGCGGTGCGGGGCGGGTCCTTCCGCGCCGCGACCTCCCTCGACGACCGCGTCGCTGCCTCCGTCGCCGCCGTCCGGGCCAGCCCCCGCGCGCTGGTCTACCTCTACTGGGGCGATCTGGACAAGGTCGGTCACGTGCACGGCTGCCAGTCCTGGGAGTGGGGCGACGAGCTGGAGTCCATCGACCGGGCCATGGCCCGGCTGGCCGCCGAGGTCCCGCCCGACACAGCCATCCACATCACCGCCGACCACGGCATGGTCGACGCCCCGCACGCCCTGCGGATCGACCTCGGCCACGACCCCGAGCTGGCCGCCGGCATACGCCATGTCGGCGGGGAGGCGCGCTCGCTGCAGCTGTACTGCGAGCCAGGCGCCACCGCCGACGTCGTGCAGACCTGGCGCTCGCGGCTCTCGGAGCGGGCCTGGGTCCTCGAGCGCGACGAGGCGATCGCCCAGGGCTGGTTCGGCCCGGTCGCCGAGCACGTCCGGCCGCGGATCGGCGACATCATCGTCCCCATGCGCGACAACTTCGCGATCGTGGACTCCCGCACGGCCCGTCCGCAGCTGCTCGCGCTGCTCGGCCTGCACGGGTCGCTCACCCCCGAGGAGGTGTCGGTGCCCCTCCTGCGGGTGCCGGCGCGCGACAACGCATAGGGTTGCGGTCCGTGGCTGAACTCGTCTTCTTCTCCGGCACCATGGACTGCGGCAAGTCCACCCTCGCGCTGCAGATGGACCACAACCACGCGGCCCGCGGGCGCCGTGGCCTCATCTTCACCAAGCACGACCGGGCCGGGGAGTCCGTCCTGTCCTCGCGGCTGGGCCTCGCGACGCCGGCGCTGGAGGTCAGCGACGACCTCGACTTCTGGGACGCGATCGTCGACCAGGCCACCGCCGGGCGCGCGGTGGACTACCTCATCTGCGACGAGGCGCAGTTCTACACCCCCGAGCAGGTCGAGCAGCTCGCGCGGCTCGTCGACGAGATGGGCGTGGACGTCTACGCGTTCGGCATCACGGCCGACTTCCGCACCGCGCTGTTCCCCGGCTCCCGCCGGATGATCGAGCTGGCGGACAAGGTCCAGGTGCTCCAGGTCGAGGCCCTGTGCTGGTGCGGGCGCCGGGCCACCCACAACGCCCGGGTCATCGACGGGGTGATGGTCATCGAGGGGGAGCAGGTCGTCGTCGGGGACACCGCCAGCAGCACCGTCGGCGTGGTGGAGTACGAGGTGCTCTGCCGGCGCCACTACATGCGCCGGATGACCTCGGCGGCGGCCCGGGCCGCGGCGCCCTCCGCCCAGGTGCTGCCGTTCGACCTCGACCTGTGCCCGCTGCCCGGCCTGCAGCCGGCAGCTGCCCCTCCAGCCTGAGCCGGGCGGCCTGAGCTCCGGCGGGTGAGGAGGCCCCGGGACCTTCGCCCGGACCCTGCCGGTCCCGTCGCGCCGATGCTGGGTCCAGCGGGCGCTCGCAGGTGCGCCGCCGGATACGGAGGTGGGCGATGGACGAGCGCGCCGTGCTTCGGGTGGACGCGGTCCTGGCCGGGGTCATGGCCGTGGGGGGTGCCGCCGGTGCGGTCGGCCTGTGGACCGGCAGCATCGACTTCGGCGAGGAGATCAACGGCCGGCTCCCGTGGGGCAGCATGGTCTTCGCCGGCGCGGCGCTGCTCCTGGTCGTGGGCCTGCCCATGGCCGTGGCCGCGGTCGCCGCCTGGCGTGGCGACTCCCGGGCCCCGACACTCCTGGTCGCGGCGGGGGTGCTGCTCGTCGGCTGGATCGCCGTCGAGCTGGCGTTCATCCGGTCGGTGTCCTGGCTGCACCCGGTCTGCGCCCTCTGGGGGCTGGTCGTGGCACTGCTCGGCTGGCAGGTCCAGCGCTCCGGGCGCGGCGTCGCGGGGCCGGGGCCGGGGATCAGCCCCGGTCGGACCCCGGGCGCGCACCGAACATGATGTCGTCCCAGCTCGGCACGCTCGGGCGGCCGTTGCGGCGCGTGGGCCGGGCCGGCTCCTCCGCCTTGGCCGCGGGCTTGGCGACCGGCGGCTCGTCCCGGTCCTCCTCGTCCTCGTCCGCACCCTCCGGCAGGTCCTCGAGCAGCTCGTCGGCGTCGTCGGCGAAGGTCTCCTCGCGGGTGCCCTGACCACGGCCCTTCGGGTCCGCGACCGGCCCCGGGGCGTCGAGCGCCTCCTCGGGCAGGTCGTCCGCGGCCGGAGCCACGTCCCAGTGGGCGTGGGCCTCCTCGTGGCCGTGGGCCGGCGGGGGAGGGGGCATCGTCGCGGGGTCGTAGGCGATGTGCTCCAGCGGGACGGCCTCCTCGGGCGCGTCCTCGGCGCCCGGCACGTGCGTGGGGGTCGTCGGGCCCGGGACCGGGGAAGCGTCGCGGCGCCCGCCCGGGCGGCGACGCGACCGCGCGGTGCTGCGCTCCCGCATCGCGGTCATCAGGTCCAGCGGCTCGGCGGGGCGCTCCACCGGACGCGTCGCGGCGGCGTGGACGCCGCCCTCGGCCTCGACGTCGTAGACCGTGCTGGAGCGCACCGGCACGGAAGCGAGGTGGGGCGCGGGGATCGGCCCCGGCGCCACCGGCTGCTCGTCCTCGCTGAGCCAGCGGGCCTCGTCGTCGATGGCGACGACCGTGCGGTCGGTCAGGTGGTAGTGCCAGGACGCCTGGCGCTGGCGACCGCCGGCGGGGAAGGTCAGGACGACCGTCCACGGGCCGTCGTCGGCGCGCCAGGAGTCCCAGCTCGCGTCGGTGGGCTCGACGCCCCGGCCGGCGAGGCGCTGGTTGACCCGGGTCGCGAGGGTCGGTGCGGAGGCGCCGGAGGACCCGCGGCCGCGCACGCGCACCTCACGGGCCAGGCCCGCGACGTGCTCGCGCTCGGCGATGATCGGCCCCTCGTAGCGGCGCACCTTCTCCACCGGCCAGCCGGCGCGCCCGGCGACCTCCTCGGCCGAGGCCCCGGCCCGGATGAGGGCCTGGACGTCGCGCGGGCGCAGACCCCCGTCGACCTCGATCTGGAGCTGGCCCAGGCGGGGTCGGTCCCGGCGCACGGCAGCCCGGATGGGCTCGTCGATGCGCACGCGGAAGCGGGTGCCGTCCGCCGCCGCGAGCAGCAGGTGCTCCCCGTCCTCGTGCACGCCGATCAGTCGCAGGTCCTGCATTCGCCTTCTCCCGGTCACCTCCGCCGGATCCACGTCCACGCCCGGCAGGACTCCGACTCTGCCACCTTCGTCGGCCCCGGAGGAAGCGGCCACGCCGCACCGGTACTTTTGCCTACGACCATGCTCACCAGGGACGCCCACCTCCAGCTGATCCTCGACCTCGTCGGGGTGTTCGTCTTTGCCCTCTCCGGTGGGCTGGTCGCCGTCCGCAAGCGCCTCGACCTCTTCGGGGTGCTCGTCCTCGCCGGCGCGGCCGCCCTCGGCGGCGGCGTGATGCGCGACGTCCTCATTGGCCAGCTCCCCCCGGTCGGCCTCAGCGACTGGCGGCTGGTCACCGCCGCGTGCCTCGCCGGCCTCGTGACGTTCCTGTTCCACCCCGGCGTCGCCCGGATCAGCAAGCTGGTCCGCATCCTCGACGCCGCGGGTCTGGCGGCCTTCGCCGTCGCCGGCTCGCTCAAGGCGCTCGGCGTCGGCACCGCCCCGATGACCGCCGTCCTCGTCGGCGTCATCACGGCCATCGGCGGCGGCATGCTGCGTGACGTCCTCGCCGGCCAGGTCCCCGAGGTGCTGCGCCGCGAGCTCTACGCCGTGCCCGCGCTGCTCGGCTCGACGCTGGTCGTGATCGCCTACCGCGCCCACCACCTGACCGAGACGGTGGTGTGGTCGGTCGTGGCGGTCGTGTTCGCCGTCCGGATGACGGCCGTCGTCCTCGACCTCAACGCCCCCACCCCCCTGCGAACCGGAGACCCCACATGAGCACGTCCGACGCCGCCCCTGGGACCGAGGCCCTCGCGCCCTACGACGCCATCCTGCTGCTGTCCTTCGGGGGGCCCGAGCAGCCCGAGGAGGTCATGCCGTTCCTGCGCCGGGTGACCGCGGGCCGGGGGATCCCCGACGAGCGCCTGGCCGAGGTGGCCGAGCACTACCTGCACTTCGGCGGCCGCAGCCCGATCAACGACCAGAACCGTGCGCTGCTCGCCGCGCTGCGCGCCGAGCTCGACCGGCGGGAGGTCACCACGCCGCTGCTGTGGGGCAACCGCAACTCCGAGCCGTTCGTCACCGACACCCTCCGGCAGGCCCATGAGGCCGGTATGCGACGGGTGGTCACCGTGGTGACGAGCGCCTACTCCTCCTACTCCTCCTGCCGGCAGTACCGCGAGGACCTCGCCGCCGCCGTCGGGACCCTCGCCGAGGAGGGGGTGGAGGTCGCCGTGGACAAGGTCCGGCCCTACTGGAACCACCCCGGGTTCAGCCGGGCCAACACCCGGCTGGTCACCGAGGCCGCGCGCGGGCTGGCGCTGCCGGACGAGCAGGTCCGGCTGGTGTTCGTCACCCACTCGGTGCCCGAGGCCATGGACGACACCTCCGGCCCCGGCGACGGCGAGGGCAACCTCTACCGCCGCCAGCACCTCGACCTCTCGGCCGCGGTCACGGCCGAGGTCAACGCGACGTTGGGCCGCTCGCTGGAGTGGGACCTCGTCTACTGCTCGCGGTCGGGCCCGCCGAGCCAGCCGTGGCTCGAGCCCGACATCAACGACCACCTCAAGGCGCTGCACGCCGAGGGCGTGCGGGCCGTCGTGGTCGCCCCGATCGGCTTCGTCTCCGACCACATGGAGGTCGTCTTCGACCTCGACACCGAGGCCGCCGGGACCGCGGACGAGCTGGGCCTGCAGATGGTGCGCGTGCCGACCGTGGGCACCGACGAGGAGTTCGTCATGGGGCTGGTGGACCTGGTCCTCGAGCGGGCCGCCCTGGCCCGCGAGGAGACCCCGGCCCAGCCGACGTGGCCGGGCACCGACACCCGGCCGGTCGTGTGCCGACCGGGCTGCTGCCCCAACCTGCGCGTGGCCAAGCCGGCGCTGTGCGGGAGCGACTGATGGCCAGCGGCCAGGGCGGCGCCGCGCGCCCCGACGTGCCCACCGACCTGCCTGCCGACCTGCCCGCGGGGCTCGACCTGGCGGCGGTGGAGCGACTGGCGGTCGACATTGCCCAGGAGGCCGGCCGGTTCATCGTCGACGAGCGCCCCCGGGGGCTGGGGGTGGCCCAGACCAAGAGCAGCGCCACCGACGTCGTCACCGTGATGGACCAGGGCTGCGAGAAGCTGCTGCGCGCTCTGCTGGGCGCTGCGCGCCCCGACGACGCGATCCTGGGGGAGGAGGACGGTGCCACGGACGGCACGACCGGGCTCACCTGGGTCGTCGACCCCATCGACGGCACGGTCAACTACCTCTACGAGATCCCGTCCTACTGCGTCTCCATCGGGGCCGTCCTCGGCGACCCGACCCGGCCCGGGCAGTGGCGGCCCGTCGCCGGTGCCGTCTACAACCCGGTCAGCGGCGAGATGTTCCACGCCCGGCTCGGCGGGGGCGCCCACCTGCTGACCGCATCCGGGCGCCGGCGGCTGCACGTCAGCGGCACCGACGTCCTGGGCCAGGCCCTCGTGGCCACCGGGTTCGGCTACCGCTCCGAGGTCCGGCGCGAGCAGGCCGCGGTGCTGGCCGAGCTGGTCCCGCAGATCCGGGACATCCGGCGCGCCGGCAGCGCCGCGCTCGACCTGTGCTCCGTCGCGGCCGGTCGGGTCGACGCCTACTACGAGCGGGGGCTCAACCCGTGGGACCTGGCCGCCGGCTGGCTCGTGGCCACCGAGGCCGGCGCCGCGGTCAGCGGGCTGCCCGGGCAGCCGCCGAGCGAGGAGCTCGTCGTGGCCACGTCACCGGCGCTGGCGCCGGTACTGGGGTCCCGACTGCGCGAGCTGCACTCCCGGGCGGGGTGAGGCGGCTCCGGGCCGACTGGGACGGCACGCCCGGGGACGCGGCGGACCCGGCCGACGGGCGGACCGCATACAAGAAGACATGGAGAAGGCCGGTGGCCGGGCGTCGTGCCCGGCCACCGGCCTTCTCGTGATGCATCCCGTGACGCATCGGGTGGTGCAGGTGCTGTGATCAGCTGGCGGCGCGCTCCTCAGGGGCGTACCCGGCCAGCTCCGGGACGTGGAGACCGTGCTCCGCGGCCAGGTGGGCCAAGGACTCGAGCTCGCCTTCCCGCACACCCACCAGATAGTCATCGCCTGCGCGACGGGCGGCCTCGAGCGACTCGAGGGCCTGCTGAACCCGCTCGCGGATCTCCGCGTGGAACTCAGTCATGTCCACCTCCCGTGGTTGTTCGGCGCGCCGACTCTACGAGGTGCCCCGGTCGGTGTTGCCAATCGCACGACTGATGATTGGCCTAACGGACGGTAAAGATCTGGCCAACCCGGCCCCGTGACCTGCATCGTTGGACGCGGATGTGGGCCTGCTCACACCGATGTCGGGAGGGTGGGCGTGAACGGGGAGGGGGGTGCACAGGGCTCAGGGACGACACCCCGGACCCCGGTTGATGTGCGCCGGCCCCCGATGAGGCACAATCCGCCGCGCAGGTGGGCACAAATCCGGGACCTTCTGCGTTAACCCGGCTGCCATCCACCATCCAGACTTTCTGCACCACCGGACAGACCTCCAAGGAGAGCGACACCACTCATGGCGACTGACTACGACGCGCCACGCAAGAACGACGACGAGGAGTCCGCCGACTCGATCGAGGAGCTGAAGTCCCGCCGCGTGGACAAGAGCTCCTCGAGCGTCGACGTGGACGAGACCGAGCAGGCCGAGGGCTTCGAGCTGCCCGGCGCCGACCTCTCAGGTGAGGAGCTGTCGGTCCGGGTGCTCCCGCGCCAGGCGGACGAGTTCACCTGTTCGCGGTGCTTCCTCGTGCACCACCGCAGCCAGCTCGCCAAGGAGGTCGGCGGACTGCCGGTCTGCAGCGAGTGCGCCGCGTGAGCTGACCCCGGCGCCATGACGGCCCGATAGGGTCGGTCCCCGTGACTGACCCCGATCGCGTCCCGGTGCTCCTGCAGCGACTCGACCCGCAGCTCCCGCTGCCGGTCCGTGCCCACCCCGGTGACGCCGGGGTGGACCTGCATGCGCGCCGGGACGTGACGCTGCCGCCGGGCGGGCGCGAGCTCGTCCCGACCGGCATCGCCCTCGCCCTGCCCGAGGGTTACGCCGGCTTCGTGCACCCCCGCTCGGGGCTGGCCGCGCGGCACGGCATCACGATCGTCAACGCACCGGGCACCGTCGACGCGGGCTACCGCGGAGAGGTGCTGGTCAACCTGCTCAACACTGACGCGGAGCAGCCGTTCACGGTGCACCGCGGGGACCGCATCGCCCAGCTGGTCATCCAGCAGGTGAGCCAGGCCCGGTTCATCGAGGTGGACTCGCTACCGGGCACCGCACGGGGGGAGACTGGCCATGGCGCCAGTGGCGGCTTCGGCACGCCCCCGCACCACGACATGAAGGACGAGGACAACCAGTGAGCCTGTTCCGCCGCGGCAAGAACGCCGCACCCGACCACGACGAGACCGACACCCCGGTCGAGACCGACACCGCTGCCGGGCGCGAGGCGGCAGCGGGGGAGGACGTGCAGGCGGCTGCCAGCGCGCCGGTGGGCACGTCCGGTCCCTACGACCGGGAGCAGGTGCCCGGCCCCGAGGGACGCCTCGACCTCGGCTCGCTCTGGGTCGCCGGCGTGCCGGGCATGGAGCTGCGCCTCGAGATCGACGACGAGTCCCAGAGCATCGTGGGTGTCACGGCGGTCCTGGGCGAGTCGGCAGTCCAGCTGCAGGCGTTCGCCGCGCCGCGCTCGGAGAGCCTGTGGGACCAGATCCGGCACGAGATCGCGGGCAGCATCACCCGCCAGGGCGGCACCGCCGACGAGGTGCAGGGTCCGCTGGGCGTCGAGCTCCAGACCCGCATGCCGGGGCAGACCCCGGAGGGTCGCACCGTCTACTCCCCGGCGCGCTTCCTCGGTGTCGACGGCCCGCGCTGGTTCCTGCGCGCGGTCCTCAGCGGCCGCGCCGCGGTGGACGAGGTCGCCGCGGCGCCGCTGCTGGACATGGTGCGGGCCACGGTCGTGGTCCGGGGGACCGAGGCGATGGCCCCGCGGGACCTGCTGCCGTTGCAGCTGCCGGCGGACGCGCAGCAGACTGGTGGTGACGCCCCGGAGCCGCAGGCGACGGAGGACTTCAGCCCCTTCGAGCGTGGCCCCGAGATCACCGAGATCCGCTGAGAACCGAGGTGGCTGACCCGATGCCCGAGGCAGAGCGCACCCGAGGCCGGGAGGAGGCGGGGCTGCTGCACCGGCTGGCCTCGCGCCTGACGAAGTCGGAGGCCGAGATCGAGGCCGGTGAGCTCCAGGCCGACAGCGACCGCCTGGGGGGCACGCCCATCGCCGACCTGGTCGACCGCCAGACCGCGAGCGTCTGTGGCTCGGTGCGCAGCATCACGCTGCGGCCCCGGGTCAACGTGCCGGCCCTGGTCGCCGAGCTCTACGACGGCAGCCAGCGACTCAACCTCGTGTGGCTCGGCCGCCGGGAGATCAAGGGGATCGAGCCCGGCACCTACCTCACGGTGCGGGGTCGGGTCACCTACCAGCGAGGGGTGCCCACCATGTTCAACCCGGCCTACGACATCAAGCCCGCCCGTGGCCACTGAGCACCCGGAGCCGGAGTCGGTGCCCGCGCCGGCCACCCGGGCGCAGGCCCGGGGGAGGGCGCCCGTGGGTGACCCCTCCGCCGAGGCCCGCACCGCCGATGCCCCCACGGTCGAGGCCCTCATCCGGGCGCGGCTCTCGGCCGCGGTCGGCGGCCTGCGCGGCTCGGTCGAGGCGGCCCTGCCGACCGTGGCGTTCGTGGCGGCCTGGTCGTGGCGGCACGACGTCATGACGGCGGTGGTGGCCTCCGCGGTCGTCGCCGTGGCCCTGCTGCTGGTCCGCCTCCTGGCGCGCCAGACCCCCCGCTACGTCATGGGGTCGGTCCTCGCCACGGCGGTCGCGGCGGCGTTCGCGCTGCGCAGCGGCCGCGCCGAGGCGGCCTTCCTGCCGGGCATCCTCACCAACGCCGGGCTCTGCCTGATGGCTCTGGTCTCGGTCGTCACGCGGTGGCCGCTCGTCGGGTTCGTCGTCGCGGCCGGCGACCCCCGCATGGCCGAGGACCCCACCGCCTGGCGGCGCGACCCGGGGCTGGTGCGCGTCTGCCAGCGCCTCACCCTGGTCCTCGTCGGGCTCTACGCCCTCCGCCTGGTCATCATGGGACCGCTGTATGCCGCGTCCCAGGTCACGCTGCTCGGCGTCGCCAAGCTGGTGCTCGGCTGGCCGGCCTACCTCGCCGCGGTCGCCGTGATGGCGGCGATCCTCATGCGCGGCCGCACGGCCGCGGCGGCCGAGGACCTCGCCGCCGGCGCGCGCCCCACCGACTGAGGCACACGGCATACCGGGTGGGGGCCCGGAGGCCAGGAGGGGGCGGCCGCATGGCGCGGCCGCCCCCTCCTCGCATCGAGACCCCCGGTCGACGGCGCGCTCAGCCCTCCATGCCGCGGGGGACGCGGTTGCCGGGGCTGAGCATCGCCTCGAGGGCGTCCTCGACCTCGGGCGTGGTGAGGAAGAGCAGCTCGTCGTGCGCCTCGACCGAGTCGTCGCGGCTGGGGGCGATCGGGTGGTCCTCGCGGATGATGCCGACGAGGACGCTGTCGCCCGGCCAGGGGATGTCCCCGACCCGCTTGCCGGCGAACGGGCTGTCCGGGGGCAGCGTGAGCTCGACCATGGTCGCGGTGCCCTGCTGGAACTGGAAGATGCGGACCAGGTCGCCGACGCTGACGGCCTCCTCGACGAGAGCGGTCATGAGGCGCGGCGTGGACACGGCCACGTCGACGCCCCAGGCCTCGTCGAACATCCACTCGTTCTTGGGGTTGTTGACCCGGGCGACCGTGCGGGGGACGCCGAACTCGGTCTTGGCCAGCAGCGAGACGACGAGGTTGGCCTTGTCGTCACCGGTCGCGGCCACCACGACGTCGCAGTCGGCCAGGCCGGCCTCGTGCAGCGCCGCGATCTCGCACGCGTCGGCCAGCAGCCAGGACGCCTCGGGGACCCGGCCGGCCTGGACGTCGTCGGCGTCCTTGTCGATGAGCAGCACCTGGTGGCCGTTGTGCAGCAGCTCCCGGGCGATGGAGCGGCCGACGCTGCCGGCGCCGGCGATGACTACGCGCATGGTGGGCGTGGGTCCTTTCTGGGACGGGCGCTCAGTGGGCCGGCGGCGGCTGGTCGAGCATCTGCTCGACGGCGGTCAGCGAGCTGGTGGTCATGACCAGGTGGACGATGTCGCCGTCCTGGTAGACGGTGTCGCCCGCCGGGAGCAGCCCCTCGCCCAGGCGGGTCAGGTAGGCCACGCGGGTGCCGGACACCGACTCCAGCTCGGTGATCCGCCGGCCGACCCAGCCCGGGTTCACCGGGACGTCGGCGATGAGCACCTGGCCGCTGGGGTCGGTGTGCTCGGGCACGGAGCCCTGGGGGAGCAGGCGGCGCAGCATCTGGTCGGCCGTCCAGCGCACGGTGGCCACGGTGGGGATGCCGAGGCGCTGGTAGACCTCGGCCCGGCCCGGGTCGTAGATGCGGGCGACGACGTGCTCGACGCCGAAGGTCTCGCGCGCCACCCGGGCGGCGAGGATGTTGGAGTTGTCACCGTTGCTGACCGCGGCGAAGGCGTAGGCGTCCTCGACGCCGGCCTCCTTGAGCGTGTCCCGGTCGAAGCCGACCCCGGTGACCCGCTTGCCCTCGAAGGTGCTGCCCAGCCGGCGGAAGGCCGTGCTGTTCTGGTCGATGACGGCCACGTCGTGGCCCTGGCTCTCCAGGCTCAGCGCCAGGGTGGACCCGACACGGCCGCAGCCCATGATGACGAAATGCACGGCGCCGACGCTACACCGCGGGGGGTGTGGGCCGCGTCGGCCCGCCGAGGCGCCCTAGAGTTGCGTCGTGCCAACCACCGGTCGGATCATCAAACGCCTCCTCGTCGGGCGCGCCATGCGCAGCGACCGCCTCGGGGAGACGTTGCTGCCAAAGCGGATCGCGCTACCGGTCTTCGCCAGTGACGCCCTGTCGTCGGTCGCGTACGCCCCGGACGAGATCTTCCTGACCCTGGCGGTCGCCGGCGGAGCCTTCGCGACCACCCACTCGTGGCAGATCGGCCTCGGCGTGGTCTTCGTCATGCTTGTGGTGGTGGCGTCCTACCGGCAGAACGTCCACGCCTACCCCTCCGGTGGCGGCGACTACGAGGTGGCCACGGTCAACCTCGGGGCCCGCGCCGGACTGACCGTCGCCAGCGCGCTGCTGGTCGACTACGTCCTCACCGTGGCAGTGTCGATCTCCTCGGGCGTGCAGAACGCCGCCGCCGCGATGCCGTTCCTGCGCGGGCACGAGATGCCGATCGCGATCGTGCTGGTGGTGCTCCTGACGGCGATGAACCTGCGGGGCGTGCGCGAGTCCGGCTCGGCCTTCGCGGTCCCCGTCTACGCCTTCATGCTCGGCATCATCGGCATGGGCCTGTTCGGCTTCGCCCGCGCCGCGCTCGGCGGCCTGCCCCACGCCGAGAGCGCGAAGTTCACCCTCGTGCCCGAGCCAGGGTCCGGCGGGATCATGGGCTTCGCGGCGATGTTCCTGCTGCTGCGCGCCTTCTCCTCCGGCTGTGCCGCACTCACCGGTGTCGAGGCGATCTCCAACGGCGTCCCGGCCTTCAAGAAGCCCAAGAGCCAGAACGCCGCGACCACCCTGCTGCTCATGGGCACGATCGCCGTCACCATGCTGATGTCGATCATCACGCTCACCCGGATGACCGGCATCAAGTACGCCGAGAACCCCGCCACGCAGCTCTGGCTGCACGGCCACCCCGTCGGCCCGGGCTACCAGCAGGACACGATCATCGGCCAGCTCGCCAAGACGGTGTTCGACGGCTTCCCCGCCGGCGTCGTGTTCGTCTCGATCGTCACCGGCATCATCCTCGTGCTCGCCGCGAACACCGCCTTCAACGGCTTCCCGGTGCTGGCCTCGATCCTGGCCAAGGACGGCTACCTGCCGCGCCAGCTGCACACCCGCGGCGACCGGCTCGCCTTCAGCAACGGCATCCTCATCCTCGCCGGCGCGGCCGCGTTCCTGATCTTCATCTACAACGCCGAGGTCACCAAGCTCATCCAGCTCTACATCGTGGGCGTCTTCGTCTCGTTCACGCTGAGCCAGACGGGCATGATCCGGCACTGGAACCGCCACCTGCGGGTCGAGCGGGACCCCAAGGAGCGCAGCAGGATGATGCGCAGCCGGGTGATCAACACGGTCGGCGCCTTCATGTCCGGCACGGTCCTGCTGGTCGTCCTGGCGACCAAGTTCATCAAGGGCGCCGGCTACGCCATCGCGGCCATGGCGGTCCTGTTCGTGCTGATGCTGGCGATCCAGCGCCACTACCAGCGGGTGCGCGACGAGCTCCACGTCGCCGAGGCCGACGCCGACGCCCAGCTGCTGCCCTCCCGGGTGCACGCGATCGTCCTGGTCTCCAAGATCCACAAGCCGACCCTGCGGGCCCTGGCCTACGCCCGGGCCACCCGCCCGTCGGTCCTCGAGGCGATCACCGTCAACGTCGAGGGCGACGAGACCCGGAGCCTGCAGCAGGACTGGGACAAGCGCGACATCCCGGTGCCGCTGAAGGTGCTCGACTCGCCCTACCGCGAGATCACGCGGCCGGTCGTCGACTACGTCAAGTCGGTCCGTCGCTCCAGCCCGCGCGACGTCGTCATGGTCTACATCCCCGAGTACGTCCTCGGCCGGTGGTGGGAGCAGCTGCTGCACAACCAGAGTGCGCTGCGGCTCAAGGGCCGGCTGCTGTTCACCCCCGGCGTCATGGTCGCCAGCGTGCCCTGGCAGCTGCGCTCGTCCGAGGGCGTGGAGGAGCGGCTCGACCGCTCCCGCGTGGGCTCCGTCCGGCGCGGGTCGTGACCGCGGCCGTGGACGGACCGGAGCGCCCCTCGCTCGTCGGCATCGAGGTCGAGGTCGAGGTGGGCCCGGTCGCGCACGGGGGCCACTGCGTCGCCCGGCACGAGGGGCAGGTCGTCTTCGTCCGGCACGCCCTGCCGGGGGAGCGGGTCCGGGTGCGGGTGACCTCCGGCCACGAGGGCGACCGCTTCCTGCGCGGCGACGCGGTCGAGGTGCTCGAGGCCTCCGCGCACCGCGTAACCCCGCCCTGCCGGTTCGCCGGCCCGGGGATGTGCGGCGGCTGTGACTTCCAGCACGCCGACCCCGCCTACACCCGCGAGCTCAAGGCCGCGGTGCTCGCCGAGCAGCTGCACCGGCTCGCCGGCCTCGACCTGCAGGTGCCGGTCGAGGCGGTGCCCGGTGACGCCGACGGGCTGCGCTGGCGCACCCGCGTGGAGTTCGCCGTCGACGGCGACGGCCGGCCCGGCCTGCGGCAGCACCGCTCCCACGACATCGTCGCGGTGGACGACTGCCTGATCGCGAGCGAGGCGGTCATCGGCAGCGGCGTCCTGTCCCGGCGCTGGCCGGGCTCGACCGCCGTCGACGTGATCGCCCCCAGTGGCGGGCCCGAGGTCGTGACCGTGCCGCTGCCGGCGGGCGAGCGGCAGGCACCGCACGTGCAGGAACGGGTGAGCACCGAGAGCGGCTGGAGCGGGCAGTTCCGGGTCGGGGCGCGCGGCTTCTGGCAGGTGCACCCGGGCGCGGCCGCCACCTTCGTCGACCACGTCCTGACCTCGCTGTCCCCGCAGCCGGGGGAGCGGGCCCTGGACCTGTATGCCGGGGTGGGCCTGTTCGCCGCGGCCCTCGCCGATGCGGTGGGTCCGGAGGGCACCGTGCTGGCGGTCGAGTCCGGTGCGGGCGCGGTGCGCGACGCGCAGCGCAACCTGGCCTCGCGCCCCCACGCCGAGGTGCGCCGCGACCGGGTCGACCGCGAGCTGCGCAACCTGGTGCGGCAGCAGGTGCGCGCCGACCTCGTCGTCCTCGACCCGCCGCGCACCGGCGCCGGGCGCGCCGTCGTGCGCGACGTCGCCGCGATGCGGCCCCGGCTCGTCGCCTACGTCGCGTGCGACCCGGCCGCGCTGGCGCGCGACCTGGGCTACGCGCGGGAGGCCGGCTACGGCATACGGTCGGTGCGGGCGTTCGACGCGTTCCCGTTCACGCACCACATGGAGTGCATCGCCATCCTCGAGCGGGTGGAGGAGGAGCGCGATCGTGAGCGCTGACAACGGTTTCCGCTACCCGGTGGACGTGCGCTTCTTCGAGGTCGACTCCCTCGGGGTCGTCTTCAACATGTGGTACCTCGGGTGGTGCGACGAGGCGATGAGCGCCTACCTGGAGCACCTCGGCCACGGCTACCAGGTGCTGCGCGAGTCCGGCCACGACGCCGTGCTGCGCCGGGCCGAGCTGGACTGGGTGGACAGCCTCCAGGCGTTCGAGTCCGCCGAGATCCGGGTGCGGGTCGAGCACCTCGGCACGACCTCGTTCCGCCTGGGCTACGACGTCGTGCGCACCGGCGCGGGGGAGCGGACCGGGCAGCCGTGCGCCCACGTGTCGATCACCTACGTGTGCGTGGCGGTCGCCGACCGCGGCAAGGTGGCGATCCCCCTTGGCCTGCGTGCGGCACTGGAGCAGGATCGGTCGGGTGTGGGCGTGGACCCCGCTGTCCTGCCCTGACCGGCGTGTGGTTAGATATCTTGACGTCAAGATAAATCGTGGAAGGAGCCGGCCGTGAGCGGCACGAGCGTGAACAGCTTCGGAGCACAGGGCGCCCTGCAGGTGGGCGATGCCTCCTATGACATCTACCGCCTGGGTGCGGTGGAGGGCAGCGCGACGCTGCCGTACAGCCTGAAGGTGCTGCTGGAGAACCTCCTGCGCACCGAGGACGGCGCCAACATCACCGCCGACCACATCCGCGCCCTCGCCGGCTGGGACCCCTCGGCCGAGCCCGACACCGAGATCCAGTTCACGCCGGCGCGCGTGATCATGCAGGACTTCACCGGTGTGCCGTGCGTGGTCGACCTGGCCACCATGCGCGAGGCCGTCGTGGCCCTCGGCGGCGACGCGACCCGGATCAACCCGCTCGCGCCGGCCGAGATGGTCATCGACCACTCCGTCATCACCGACGTGTTCGGCCGCGCCGACGCCTTCGAGCGCAACGTCGAGCTGGAGTACGAGCGCAACCGCGAGCGCTACCAGTTCCTGCGCTGGGGCCAGACGGCGTTCAACGACTTCAAGGTCGTCCCGCCCGGCACCGGCATCGTGCACCAGGTCAACATCGAGCACCTGGCCCGCACCGTCATGGTCCGTGACGGCGTGGCCTACCCCGACACCTGCGTCGGCACCGACTCCCACACGACGATGGTCAACGGCCTCGGCGTCCTCGGCTGGGGCGTCGGCGGCATCGAGGCCGAGGCGGCCATGCTCGGCCAGCCCGTCTCGATGCTCATCCCGCGCGTCGTGGGCTTCAAGCTGAGCGGCCAGATCCCCTCCGGCGCCACGGCCACGGACGTCGTCCTGACGATCACCGAGATGCTGCGCAAGCACGGTGTGGTCGGCAAGTTCGTCGAGTTCTACGGCGAGGGCGTCGGCGCCGTGCCGCTGGCCAACCGCGCCACCATCGGCAACATGAGCCCGGAGTTCGGCTCCACCTGCGCGATCTTCCCGATCGACGACGTGACCACGGAGTACCTCCGCCTCACCGGCCGCTCCGAGGAGTCCGTCGCGCTCGTCGAGGCCTACGCCAAGGAGCAGGGCCTCTGGCACGACCCGTCGGTCGAGCCCCGCTTCTCCGAGTACCTCGAGCTCGACCTGTCCACGGTCGTGCCCTCGATCGCCGGCCCCAAGCGTCCGCAGGACCGCATCGCGCTCACCGACGCCAAGACCTCCTTCCGCAAGGTGCTGCCGGAGTACGTCGAGCACCGCGAGGGCGACGACGTCCTCGGCGACAGCTTCCCCGCCAGCGACCCGCCCACCCCGGACAGCCCGGCCAACGGCGGCTCGGCCCCGGCGTTCACCGGCGACGGCTCGGCCCGCTCCTCGCGCCCGGTGACGGTCGCCCTCGCCGGCGGCCAGGAGGTCGAGCTCGACCACGGCATCGTGGCGATCGCCTCGATCACCAGCTGCACCAACACCTCCAACCCGTCGGTGATGCTGGCGGCCGCGCTCCTGGCCAAGAAGGCCGTCGACAAGGGCCTGGCGTCGGCGCCGTGGGTCAAGACCTCCCTGGCCCCCGGGTCCAAGGTCGTCATGGACTACTACGAGAAGGCCGGCCTGATCCCCTACCTGGAGAAGCTGGGCTTCCACCTGGTCGGCTACGGCTGCACCACCTGCATCGGCAACTCCGGCCCGCTGCCGGAGGAGGTCTCCGCCGCGGTGCAGGAGAACGACCTCGCGGTGACCTCGGTGCTCTCGGGCAACCGCAACTTCGAGGGCCGGATCAACCCGGACGTGAAGATGAACTACCTGGCCTCGCCGCCGCTGGTCATCGCCTACGCCCTCGCCGGCACGATGGACTTCGACTTCGAGTCCGACCCGCTGGGCAAGGACACCGAGGGCAACGACGTCTTCCTGCGCGACATCTGGCCGACGCCGGACGAGGTGGAGCGCACCATCGCCACCTCGATCAACCAGGAGATGTTCTCCAAGGACTACGCCGACGTCTTCGCCGGCGACCAGCGCTGGCAGTCCCTGCCCACGCCGGAGGGCGAGACCTTCGACTGGGAGGGCGAGTCGACCTACGTGCGCAAGCCCCCGTACTTCGAGGGCATGTCCATGGACATCACCCCGGTCGAGGACATCGCCGGCGCCCGTGTCCTGGCCAAGCTCGGTGACTCGGTCACGACCGACCACATCAGCCCGGCCGGCGCGATCAAGGCCGACAGCCCCGCGGGCAAGTACCTCGCCGAGCACGGCGTGGAGCGCAAGGACTTCAACTCCTACGGCTCCCGCCGCGGCAACCACGAGGTCATGATCCGCGGCACCTTCGCCAACATCCGGCTGAAGAACCTGCTGCTGGACGGCGTCGAGGGTGGCTTCACCCGCAACTTCCTCGACGGCGGCGCGCAGAGCACGATCTTCGACGCCAGCGCGGCCTACCAGGAGGCGGGTGTCCCGCTGGTCATCCTCGCGGGCAAGGAGTACGGCTCGGGTTCCTCGCGTGACTGGGCCGCCAAGGGCACGCGCCTGCTGGGCGTCAAGGCGGTCATCGCCGAGTCCTACGAGCGCATCCACCGCTCCAACCTGATCGGCATGGGCGTCCTGCCGCTGCAGTTCCCGGCCGGCCAGAGCGCCGACAGCCTCGGCCTCGACGGCACCGAGACCTTCGCGATCAGCGGCGTCACCGCCCTGAACGAGGGCACGACGCCGAAGACGGTCAAGGTCGTCGCGACCAAGGACGGCGGCGAGAGCGTCGAGCTCGACGCGGTCGTGCGCATCGACACGCCCGGCGAGGCGGACTACTTCCGCAACGGCGGCATCCTGCAGTACGTCCTGCGCTCCCTCGTGACCGCCTGACGACCCTGCTCCACGCGGGCCCGGCTGCCTCGGCGGCCGGGCCCGCTGTCGTCCCCGCCCGCGGCGCGTCGGCGGTCCGGGGGAGGGGACGGGCCGGGCTGGGCGGGGGAGCCGGGCTGGGTGGTGAGGGCCGGCATAGGGTGCGGGCGGGCCAGGGTTGACCGCCGGTATACCGGGTGGCTGGGACCGCGCCACCCGGAATGTCCGTGCGGGGCCGGGAACCGCGCCACCCGGCATACCCGGTGCGGGGGCAGACACCGCGCGCGCTGCGCGGCGGGTGATCAAGAGGGTGCCGGCGCGGACGAGTCCTGTGACAGGACTGTCCCTCGACGGCGCCCTGCCGTTATCTTGACGTCGTGAATCCAGCACCGGGGGCACCCGGCTCTCAATCTTCACTGCGTGAAGCCAACAAGGCGCGCGTGGTCGATGCTGTGCGGGATCACGGTGCGCTCACCCAGGTCGAGCTGGCCGGGGTCACGGGCCTGTCCGCCGCGACGGTGTCCAACCTGGTGCGCGAGCTCGCCGCCGCCCACGTGCTGGCGCTGGCGCCGAGCATCCGCAGCGGGCGCCGCGCGGTGCTGGTCTCCCTCGCCTCAGGCAAGGGCCTGCTGGCCGGCATCGCGTTCGGCGACCGCGACCTCCAGGTCGCCGTCGCCGACGAGGCGGGCACCGTCCTCGGCCGGCAGCGGATGCCCCTACCGGCCGACCACCACGCCGACGAGGGGATGGAGCGCGCCTCCCGGCTGGTGGGGGACCTCGTCGAGCACGTCGGTGCGCGGATGCCGGACCTGCTCGCGGTGGGCTTCGGCCTGCCGGCGCCGGTCGACACCGTCACCGGCGAGGTCGGCTCCGAGGGGATCCTGCCGGGGTGGCGCGGGGTGCCCGTCGCAACCGAGATGCAGGGGCGGCTCAAGGCGCCGGTGCACCTGGACAACACGGCCAACCTCGCGGCACTGGGGGAGCTGCGGTCCGGTGCGCTGCGGGGACGCCGGCACGCCTGCTACATCAGGGCCTCCTACGGGGTGGGCGCCGGCCTGATCATCAACGGCGAGGTGTTCCGCGGCAGTGCCGGGACGGCGGGGGAGATCGGCCACCTGACCATCGACGAGAACGGGCCGGTGTGCCGGTGTGGCAACCGGGGCTGCCTCGACACCTTCGTCGGCTCGCGGGCGCTGCTGGACGCGCTGGCGGTCTCGCACGGGGAGCTGACCCTGCGGGACGTGCTGGCGCGCACGGAGGCGGGCGACCCCGGCTGCCGACGGGTCGTCGCGGACGCCGGGCGGCACATCGGTGTCGCCGCCGCCGGGCTGGTCAACCTGCTCAACCCCGAGGTCATCGTCCTGGGGGGTCAGCTGGCGCGGGTGGGGGAGGTGGTCCTCACCCCGTTGCGGGAGGCCGTCGACCGCTGTGCAATCCCCTCGGCGGCGGCTAGCGTGGAGGTGACGGGGGCCGAGCTCGGTGAGGAAGCCGAGCTCATCGGCGCCCTTGCCGTCGCAGGACAACTGCACAGTGAGTCGCAGCGCGCGGCCGGCTGAGTCCGGCATATTTCGGATTATTGACTTCAACTCTTGACGCCAAGGTCTGGGGGGTCTTGAATCAGGCCCTAGCCCGACACGTCGCGGGCGTCCACGTCGAGGAGACCCCATGAACTCATCCATCGCACGGCTCGCCGGCCTCGGTCTCGCGGCCGGGCTCGCCATGACTTCCATCGCGGCCTGCAGCAGCTCCGGCTCCAGCAGCAGCAGCTCGGGCACCAGCGGCGGCGGCAAGAAGATCGCCCTGCTCCTGCCGGAGTCCAAGACCGCCCGCTACGAGCAGCTCGACCGTCCGCTGTTCGAGGCGGCCCTCAAGGCCCAGTGCCCCGACTGCACCGTGATCTACTCCAACGCCGACCAGGACGCCGCCAAGCAGCAGCAGCAGGCCGAGTCCGCGCTGACCCAGGGCGCCAACGTCCTCGTCCTCGACCCGGTCGACTCCAAGGCCGCCGCCTCGATCGCCAACAGCGCCAAGGGCTCCAAGGTCCCGGTCGTGGCCTACGACCGCTTCATCTCCGGTGCCCCGATCGACTACTACGTCTCCTTCGACAACGAGAAGGTCGGCCAGCTCCAGGCGACGAGCCTCGTTGACCTGATGAAGAAGGCCGGCAAGACCTCGGGCAACATCGTCGAGATCAACGGCGCGCCGACCGACGCCAACGCGGCCCAGTTCAAGAAGGGCGCCCACAGCGTCCTGGACTCCAGCGGCTACAAGATCGCGGCCGAGTACGACACCCCCGACTGGAGCCCGGACAAGGCCCAGTCGTGGATGGAGAGCCAGCTCACCAACGTCAAGTCCAACCTCGTGGGCGTCTACGCCGCCAACGACGGCACCGCCGGTGGCGCCATCGCGGCCATGAAGGGCGGCGGCATCAACCCGCTCCCGCCGATCACCGGTCAGGACGCCGAGCTCGCCGCCATCCAGCGGATCCTCGCCGGCGACCAGTCGATGACGGTCTACAAGGCCATCAAGCCCGAGGCCGAGAAGGCCGCCGCCGCGGCCGTCGCCCTCGCCAACGGCAAGAAGGCCCCGGCCGGGACCACCTACCAGGGCGTCCCCTCGGACCTGCTCATCCCGGTCGCGGTCACCAAGGCCAACATCAAGGACACCGTGGTCAAGGACGGCGTCTACAAGGTCAGCGACATCTGCACCGGCGACTTCGCCAAGGCGTGCACCGCCGCCGGCCTGAGCTGAGGAAGGAACCATGACGACCACCACCTCACCGGCAGCGACCGACACGGTCCTGTCCATGACAGGCGTTTCCAAGAGGTTCGGCGCCGTGCAGGCGTTGAAGGACATCGAGCTGGACGTGCGTGCCGGTGAGGTGGTGGCGCTGGTTGGTGACAACGGCGCCGGCAAGTCGACGCTGGTCAAGACCATCGCCGGGGTCTACAGCCCCGACGAGGGCCACGTGAGCTTCGACGGCAAGCAGGTCCACATCGGCAGCCCCGCCGAGGCGCAGCACCTGGGCATCGCGACGGTCTTCCAGGACCTCGCCCTGTGCGACAACCTCGACGTCGTCGGCAACCTCTTCCTCGGCCGGGAGCTCAAGCACCGCCGGGCCCTGGACGAGGTCGAGATGGAGCGGCAGTCCTGGCAGCTGCTGCGCCAGCTGTCGGCCAAGATCCCCTCGGTGCGCATCCCGGTCGCGAGCCTGTCCGGCGGCCAGCGCCAGACGGTCGCGATCGCCCGCTCGCTCCTGGGCGAGCCCAAGGTCGTGATGCTCGACGAGCCGACGGCGGCCCTGGGCGTCGCGCAGACTGCGGAGGTGCTCAACCTCGTCGAGCGGCTGCGTGAGCGGGGCCTGGGCGTCATCCTCATCAGCCACAACATGGCCGACGTCATGGCGGTCGCGGACCGGGTCGCGGTGCTGCGCCTGGGCCGCAACAACGGCGTCTACCAGGTCAGCCAGACCAGCTCGCAGGAGATCATCGCCGCGATCACCGGGGCGACGACCAACGCCGTCTCCGAGCGAGCCGCCCGTCGCACCCCGCAGGAGAGCACGTCGTGACCACCTCATCCTCCCCCCAGCAGGCCAGCCCGGAGACGGCCGAGGAGCTGCAGAGCGCGCTGCCGGCCGACCTTCAGGACGAGCGACTCATCGCCTCCCGGGGCTTCTCGGGCGCCGTCTCGGTCTTCACCAGCCGGCTGCGCAGCGGCGACCTCGGCTCCCTGCCGGTCATCATCGGGCTGATCGTCATCTGGGGCGTCTTCCAGGCGCTCAACAGTGACTTCCTGTCCCCGCGCAACCTGGTCAACCTGACGCTGCAGAGCGCGGCGATCGGCACGATCTCCATCGGCATCGTGCTGGTCCTGCTGCTCGGCGAGATCGACCTGTCGGTGGGCTCGGTGAGCGGCCTGGCCGCCGCGGTCCTCGGCGTCGGCCTCACCCAGCACGGCTGGCCCCTCCCGCTGGCGATCCTCGCGGCGATCCTCACCGGCACGGTGGTCGGCCTGCTCTACGGCGGCCTCTACACCCGGTTCGGCGTGCCGAGCTTCGTCATCACCCTGGCCGGACTGCTCGGCTTCCTCGGCCTGCAGCTCTACGTGCTGGGCAAGGAGGGCTCGCTCAACCTGCCCTTCACCTCCTCGATCGTGGAGTTCGCCCAGCTGCAGTTCCTGGCCCCGGTCGTGGCCTACCTGCTCGTGCTGGTGACCGTCGCGGCCTACCTCGGCACCCGCGTCAGGTCCAACAACCGCCGGGCGGCCGCGGGCCTGTCCACAACACCCATGGTGATGCTCGTGGTGCGGGCGGTCGGGCTGGCGGTCGTGCTGGCCGTCCCGGTCCTCGTGCTCAACCAGGACCGCGGCGTCTCCTACATGTTCATCTTCTTCATCGCGCTGGTCGTGGTCATGGACCTGGCGCTGCGCAAGACCAGCTGGGGTCGATCGGTCTTCGCCGTCGGTGGCAACGTCGAAGCGGCGCGCCGCTCGGGCATCAACGTGCGCGGGATCTACCTGTCGGTCTTCGCGCTCTGCTCCACCTTCGCCGCCCTCGGTGGCATCCTCGCCGCGGGCCGGCTCGCGGCGGTCAACCAGAGCAGCGGTGGTGGCGACACCAACCTCAACGCCATCGCCGCGGCCGTCATCGGCGGCACGAGCCTGTTCGGCGGCCGGGGCTCGGCCTACTCCGCCCTGCTCGGCATCATCGTGATCCAGTCGATCTCCAGTGGTCTGAGCCTGCTCAACCTGGACTCCTCGATCCGGTTCATGGTCACCGGAGCGGTCCTGCTCCTCGCCGTCACGATCGACTCGCTGAGCCGGCGCAGCCGCGCCGCCCACGGTCGCGCCTGACGTCAGGCAGTGCCCGACGGGCCCGGTCGCCTCGGCGGCCGGGCCCGTCCGCGTCCCGGGTCGACCCCGCCCTGTCACCGCCCGGCGGCAGACTGGTGCCGTGCGTGCGACCCCTCCCGGCTGGCCTTCCGAGGTGCCGCCACCGGACAGCCCGGACTGGCAGGTGCCGGCGGTGTCCTGGCTGCTCGACCACTGCCCGGCCGACTACCGCCGATATGCCGGGTGGCGCCGTCACCCGGTCGCCCTCGCCTGGGTGACGGTGCGCCACATCGGCGCGCAGCTCGAGGCCATGCGGCAGGCATACCGGGAGGCGCGGGTCGAGCTGGGGGAGCAGCTGACCCCTGAGGCGCTGGAGCAGGTGCTGGCCGACCTCGAGGCCGAGGGCGTGCGGCTGCGGGCGGCCGAGCGCAGCGCCCGGTTGCTGCACGAGGCGATGCAGGGCAAGCGGTTCATCCCCCGGCTGTGAGCCGCGACGCGGGACCCGGGGACGGTCCCCCTGATGGCGGACCCGCGGGTGGCGCAGGTGGGCCATGATGCAGGGGTGAACCGGACCCTGCTGACGCCGATCGGCGTGCTGCTCATCCTGGTCGGCGTCCTGTGGGTGCTCCAGGGCACTGGCTGGCTGGGCGGTAGCGCCATGTCCGGCGTCGCGTTCTGGGCGGTCGTCGGGGCGGTGCTCATCGTCGCCGGCGTGGTGCTGGTCGTCCTGGGCCGTCGGGCGCTGCGCGAGCGCCGGGCCCGGCGCGACGCGCAGCGCTGACCCTGCCGCAGCGCCGCATCTCCCGGCCCGGTGGGATGCGGCGTGGGGCCCTTCAGCCCTTGACCGCCCCGTCACTGCTCCCGCGCACGAAGTAGCGCTGGAAGACGAAGAACAGCACGGCCACGGGGATCGTGGTCACCAGCGCCACACCCAGCTTGAGCGGGTACTGCGAGCCCGAGCTCAGCTCGCCACTGGCCAGGCTCGCCAGGCCGCTGACCAGGGTCTTGTGCTCCGGGCTCTGGGTGGTCACGAGGAAGTGGCTGAACTCGTTCCACGAGCCCTGGAAGGACAGGATCGTCAGCGTGATCAGCGCCGGTCGGGCCATCGGCAGGACGACGGACCAGAAGGTCCGGAAGACCCCGGCGCCGTCGATGCGGGCGGCCTCCTCGACCTCCACCGGGAGGGTGTCGAAGAACTGCTTCATGATGAACACGCCGGCGGCGTCCACGACCAGCGGCAGGATCATCGCCGTGTAGGTGTCGTAGATGCCGAGGTAGTTGACGATGAGGAACTTCGGCACCAGCAGCGCCACGCCCGGCACGCTCATGACCGCGAGGACGGTGGCGAACAGGAAACCGCGGCCGCGGAAACGCACGCGGGACAACGCATATCCGGCGAGGCTGTCGAGGAAGACCCGGCCCGCGGTCACCGTCACCGTGACGACCACGGAGTTGGTGAGCCAGCGCGTGATCGGGACGGAGGCGCTCCCGTCCAGGCCGAGGATGCGGCGCCAGGCCGACAGGTCGACCGGGTGGGGGATGAGCGAGAGCGGGTTCGCGCTGGCCTGCGGGTCGGACTTGAACGAGGTCGCGACCTGGATCAGGAAGGGGTAGATGAACACGACCGCGAAGGCGACCAGCACGGCATACGCGAGGACGACCCTGACCCGCGAGCGGTGACCGGGTCGGCGACCCGGTCCGCGTCGGACCGGGGATCCCTGCGGGGTCTGGACCGGCGAAACCCGTTCGGACGTCTGGGTGCTCATGCGGACACCTCCTCTGAGGCGCGGTCGGAGGTCCGGTCGGCGGCGTGACCCGTCGCGCCGGCCAGCGCGCGCCGGCGTCGCCGTTCGCGCCAGCCGACCCGGTCCTCGGCCATGAGGCGGCGCTGCCACCAGGTGAGCACCACGATGATGAGGAAGACGAGGAAGGCCATGGCGGCGCCCGAGCCGTACTTGAGGTTGGTGAAGCTCTGCTTGAAGGACAGGAACGCCGGGGTCATGGTCGTGCCCTCGGGCGCGCCCTTGCCGGTGACGTAGATCTGGTCGAAGACCTGCCAGGTGCCGATCAGTCCCAGGGTCGTGACGAGGAAGATGGCCGGCCTGAGCTGGGGGAGGGTGACCAGGCGCAGCTTCTGCCAGGCGGAGGCCCCGTCGAGCAGGGCGGCCTCGTCGACGTCGACCGGCAGGTCCTGCAGCGCCGCGAGGAACATCAGCATGAAGGTGCCGGTCGTGGTCCACACGGCCAGGATGATGAGGACGCACAGGGCGACCGAGGGGCCTGAGATCCAGTCCCACAGGGAGCGGCCGAACACCTCGCCCTGCGCCCAGGCCGGGTTGTCCGGCACGCCGAGGCCGCCGAGCGCCAGGTGGATCAGCCCCCGCGGGTCGTTGAACCACGCCGGACCGCTGAGGCCGATGACGGCGAGCAGCCGGTTGACGGCACCGGAGTTGGAGAAGAGGAAGAGGAAGACCGTCGTGATGGCGATCGAGCTGGTCACGGACGGGAAGTAGAACGCGGTGCGGAAGAAGCCCTTCCCGCGCAGCCGGGCGTTGTTGACCACCAGCGCCAGGCCGAGCGCCACGGCCGTCTGGATCGGGACGACCAGCAGCACGTAGAAGAACGTGTTGTTGATCGACTGCATGAACGTGTCACGCGTCAGCCCGTCCTGGGTGAACAGCGAGGTGTAGTTGTGCAGCCCGACGAACTGCGCGTGGCCGCCGGTGAACGGCGAGCCGTTGCCGTTCCAGTCGGTCAGGCTCACCCACAGCGCCATGGCGATCGGGATGAACAGGAACACCCCGAGCACCACCACCATCGGCGCGGTGAAGGCCCAGCCGGCCAGCTCCTCGCGGCCCCGCGGGCCGCCGCTCCTTCGTGCCATGCGCACCTCCTGCGCGGCGGACGGCACACCGGGCAGTCGGTATGCCGTCCGCCCACCATTGCGGGTCGGTCGGGGTCAGTTGCCCTTGAGGGCGGCCTGCCCGTTCTTCTGCAGGTCGGCCAGCATGGCCTTGGGGTCGGCGGAGCCGAGCTGCTCCAGCTTGGCGTTGAAGGCCGCCATCACCGGGTCGAAGCCCGGCACGTTGACCGGCCCCTGCGCGTAGGCGCCGCCGGCTGCGAACGCGGCGTCCTGCGGGTAGGCGGCGGCGAACTGCTTGGCGCCCTCCGTGGTGGAGGGCATGACGCCGAACGCCTTGGCGAAGGTCATCTGCTGGTCGACGGCGGTGAGGTACTTGACCAGGTCGACGGCCTGCGTGTGGTGGCCGCTCTTGGCGGAGATGCCCCAGCAGTTGCTGAAGACCAGCGTGCCCTTGCCGGCGGGGCCGGCGGGCAGCTCGACGACCTTGGTCTTCAGGGTCGGGTAGTCCTTGGACAGCGCGCCGCGGATCCAGTTGCCCTCGATGGTCATCGCGGCCTTGCCGGTGCCCAGGGCCTCGCCGCCCCAGCCCGCGTCGACGGCCTTGTCGTACTTCAGCGTGCCGGCGGTCATCATCTTCTTGACCTCGTTCAGGCCGGCGAGGTTCTGCGGGGTGTCCGCGGTGACCTGGCTGCCGTCGGCGTTGACGACCCAGCCGCCGGCCTGCTTCATGAAGGCCCCGACCCGGTTGATGTCACGGCCCATGACCAGGCCGGTCACCTTGCCCTTGGTCAGCTTCTTCGCTGCCGCCTCCAGGCCGGCCCAGTCCTTGGGGATGTCGGCGTCGGTCAGCCCGGCCTTGGCCCACAGGTCGGTGTTGATGACCAGGGCGAGGGTGGAGTAGTCCTTCGGCGCGCACTGCAGCTTGCCGTCGTAGGTGAACGTCTTGACCAGCGGCTCCAGGAAGTCGGAGCTCTTGAGCTGGTCGCCGTAGGCGTAGAGGTTGCCGGCCTTGGCGAAGTCGCCGATGCGGGAGGCGTCGGCGTAGAACAGGTCGGGCGGGTTCGAGCCGGCGAACGCCTGGCCGAGCTGCTGGCCGAGGTCCGAGGCCGGCACGAGCTCGACGGTGTTGCCGGACTTCTTCGCCCAGCCGTCGAGGGCGGAGCGGACCGCGGCCGTCTCGGCGTCGCCGGAGCTGCCGATCATCACGGTCAGCTTGGCCTTGCCGCTGCTCTGCTGGGCCGCGCCCTTGTCGAAGCCGCCACCACCGCAGGCCGCGAGGGCCAGGGTGCCGGCGACGCCGAGGGCGCACACCGCCGTGCGGCGGTGACGGGTAAGGGACCTCATGCTGTGCCTCCATCGTCGTTGCGGTTGCCCGCGGGGGGTGGTTCTTCTGGTTGCGTTGTGGCAGAGGGGGATCGGTCGGTGCTGGCCCGCCGCACGAGCTCGGGGGCCAGGACCAGCCCGTCGGCTGGCGGTGCCTCCCCGGCCTCGAGGGCGAGCACCATCTCCACCAGCGCGGCCGCGATCGCGTCCAGCGGCTGGTGCAAGGTGGTGAAGTCGAACGCGCCGGCGAGGTCGCTGTCGTCGAAGCCGACCAGCCCGACGTCGGAACCGGGGCGCAGGCCGCGGTCGCGCAGGGCCAGTGACGCCCCGAGGGCCAGGGTGTCGGACGCGCACACGAGGGCCCCGCCGACGCCGATGCGGTCCAGCAGGGGGCCCGCGGCCGCGGCGGCGGCGTGCACCTCCTGCTCGGTCTCGGCGTGGAGGTCGGCGTCGAACGCGCCGGTGGCCCGGCACCCGCGCTCCCAGCCGGCGCGCCGGTCGTCACCGACGGGGGAGCCCTCGGGCCAGCCGAGGAAGCCCACGGCCCCGTAGCCCTGCTCGCGCACGTGGGTCACCGCCTCGGCCAGGCCGGCGGCCCCGTCGACGTCGACCCACGTCGTGAAGGAGGGGTCGTCCCAGACCCGCCCGAAGGAGGCGAACGGCACGCCGTGCGCGCGCAGCCACTGCGGCCGGGGGTCGTCGTGCCCGGTGTTGGTGAGGACGAACCCGTCCACGAGGGTGGTCGCGAGCAGCTGCCGGTATGCCGTGACCCGGTCCTCCCCGACGAGGAAGGTCACCAGGTGGGTGTCCCGGTCGCCTGCTGCGCTCGTCAGCCCGGCGAGGAACGGGTCGAGGACGTTGCCGAGGCTGCGATGGGCCACGGGGGTGACCTCGATGCCGAGCGCGCCGGCCCGTTGCCTGCGCAGCGAGCGCGCCGTGAGGTTCACCCGGAAGTCCAGCGCCTCGATGGCGGCGTGCACCCGCTCGCGGGTCCCGGGGGCGACCTTGTCCGGGGCGTTGATGACGTTGCTGACGGTCTGGCGGGAGACCCCGGCGGCGCGTGCGACGTCGACGACGGTGGAGCGTCGTGCGTCCTGGCTGCGCGTCGTCATCTGCCCCTGCCCCTGCCCGTGACCTGTGTCAGCCGGGTCCGGTCCCGGACCGCGGCGCCCCGGCAGGGGGTCGCGCGTCCGGCTGGTGGATCCCGATTTGAACGTTCATATCGTGGAGAGGATGGTTGTCCCGGTGAACGACGCGTGTCAAGACCCGCACGCGAAGATGAGACCGACGACCCGCAGCCGCCGCGGGTCCCTCCCGCGATCGGAGACCGCCGCGATGACCCAGACCGGACCCGCCGACGACCACCCGCGCCCCACGCCCCGGCAGCCGTGGCTGCACGACCTGAGCATCTGCGTCCGCGGCAACGTCACCGCCCTGTCCGCCGGCAGCGGGCAGGTGGACGGCAGTGGCGCGCAGGGCGTCTTCGTCGACGACCGCCGGGTGCTGAGCCGGCTCGAGGTGCGCCTGGGTGCGGAGGAGTCGGCCCCCGTCGCCGCTGCCAGCGCCGGGGCCGTCTCGGAGTTCCTCGCCTCGGCGCGCCACCTGGGCAACCCCGGCGCCGACCCGACCGTCGAGGTCGCCCGCCGGCGCGAGGTGATCGCCCAGGGCATCCGCGAGACCGTCCAGGTGCGCTCGCGCGCCGACGACCCGGTGACCGCCGACCTGGTCGTGCAGGTCGCCGGCGACGCGGCCCTGATCAGCACGGTCAAGTCCGGCCTGGCCGACGGGCGGCCGCTGCCCGCGCACGTCGCCGACGGCGCGGTCGTCTGGGGTGACGAGGCACACCGCGTCACCGTCCGGGTCGACCCGGCACCCGCGGCCCTGGAGGCGGGGGACTCCGGTGCGGTGGCCACCGTGCCGGTCACCGTCGCCCCCGGCGGGTCGGCGGAGGTGACCGTGACGGTCGAGGTCGAGCGGTTGCAGGCCTCCAACCTCGACGCCGACAGCGGCGCCCACCGCCTGCCCTGGGACGGGATCACGGTGGAGGCCGACGACCCCCGCCTCGCGCCGACGCTCGCGATGGGACTGGCCGACCTGCGCAACCTCGCCCTGACCGACCCGCTCGCCCCGGAGGACGTCTTCGCGGGGGCCGGAACCCCTTGGTACCTCACGCTGTTCGGCCGCGACTCAATCTGGGCGGCACGCATGGCGCTGCCGTTCGGCACCGAGCTCGCCGGTGGCACCCTGCGCGCCCTGGCCCGCCGGCAGGGTGCCGTCGTCGACGAGTCCCGGGCCGAGGCTCCCGGCAAGATCCCCCACGAGCTGCGCCGCACGGCATACCTGGACAAGGTCAAGGGGCTGGCGCTGCCGCCGGTCTACTTCGGCACCATCGACGCCACCCCGCTGTGGATCACCCTGCTGCACGACGCCTGGCGCTGGGGCCTGCCCGAGCAGGAGGTCGTCGCCCTGCTGCCGCACCTGCGGGCCGCGACGCGCTGGCTCACCGACCACGCGGCGCCCGACGCGGACGGCCTGCTGAAGTACATCGACACCACCGGCACCGGTCTGGCCAACCAGGGCTGGAAGGACTCCGGGGACTCCATCCGCTGGCGCGACGGCCGGGTGGCCGACGCCCCGATCGCGCTCGCCGAGGCGCAGGCGTATGCCGTGGAGGCGGCCGCCGCGGCCGCCACCCTCCTCGAGGCGCTCGGGGAGGACGGCGCCGGGGACCTGCGCGACTGGGCCGGGGCGATGCGCGTGCGCTTCCGCGACCGCTTCTGGGTCGAGGGCGCCGAGGGGCCCTACGTCGGCATCGCCGTCGACGGGCACGGCGCCACCGTCGACGGCGTCGGCTCCAACATGGGCCATGTGCTCGGCACCGGCACGGTCACGCCCGAGGAGGCCGCGCGGATCGCCGCCACGCTCACCGGGCCCTCGATGCTGGGCCGCTACGGCATCGGCACCCTCGCCGCCGACAACGGCGGGTTCAACCCGATCGGCTATCACACCGGCTCGATCTGGACGCACGACACGGCCATCTGCGCGATGGGCCTGGCCCGCGAGGGGCACCGTGACGCCGCCGCGGCCGTGGGCCGCAGCCTGCTCGCCTCCTCGGTCGCGTTCGACCACCGCTGGCCTGAGCTGTATGCCGGGTCCGGGGTCCTCGACCAGCCCGCCCCCTACCCGGCGTCCTGCCGCCCGCAGGCGTGGTCGGCCGCGTCGGCGGCGGTCCTGCTCTCCCTCGCGCTGGGCTTCGAGCCGGACGCGCCCGCGGGCCGGCTGGTGCTGAACCCCGTGCGGCCCGCGGCATACGGGGCGATGACGGTGCGCGGCCTGCGCTTCGCCGGGCACACGTTCGGGGTGCGCTGTCTGGCCGATGGCACGACCGAGGTGCTGGACGCACCCTCGGAGGTGGCGATCACCGTCGCCTGAGGGGAGCAACTAGACTCGATCGACTCGAGCCGTGTGTGCGGAAGGACTGTTTTCCATCGTGGGTGTGCTGCAGACGATCTCCAGCCCGGCGGACCTGCGGGCGTTGCCCGCGGACCAGATGCCGCAGCTGGCCCAGGAGATCCGTGACTTCCTCGTCACGGAGGTCTCCAAGACCGGTGGCCACCTCGGCCCCAACCTCGGCGTCGTCGAGCTGACGATCGCCCTGCACCGGGTGTTCAGCTCCCCCCGCGACGCCATCGTGTTCGACACCGGGCACCAGTCCTACGTGCACAAGCTGCTCACCGGGCGGCAGGACTTCAGCAAGCTGAAGAAGAAGGGCGGCCTGTCCGGCTACCCCTCGCGCGCGGAGTCCGAGCACGACGTCGTGGAGAACTCCCACGCCTCGACCGCCCTGTCGTGGGCCGACGGCATCGCCAAGGCCCGCCGGCTCAAGGGCCAGCGCGACCGGCACACCGTGGCCGTGATCGGCGACGGGGCGCTCACCGGCGGCATGGCGTGGGAGGCGATCAACAACATCGCCGCCGACAAGGACCTGCCGCTGGTCATCGTCGTCAACGACAACGAGCGCTCCTACGCCCCGACGACCGGCGGCCTGGCCGACCACCTGGCCACGCTGCGCACGACCAAGGGCTACGAGCGCTTCCTCGACTGGGGCAAGAGCACCCTCTCGCGCACGCCCGTGGTCGGCTCGGCGATGTACGAGACGCTGCACGGGGTCAAGAAGGGCCTGAAGGACATCGTCGCGCCGCAGGGCATGTTCGAGGACCTCGGGCTGAAGTACCTCGGGCCGGTCGACGGCCACGACGAGCAGGCCGTGGAGCACGCGCTGCGGCGCGCCCGCGCCTACGGCGGCCCCGTGCTGGTGCACGTCATCACGCAGAAGGGTCGCGGCTACCAGCCGGCGATCGACGACGAGGCCGACCAGTTCCACGCGGTCGGCGTGATCAACCCCGAGACCGGCCTCCCGTTCGAGGCCGGCGGCCGGATCTGGACCGATGAGTTCAACGACGAGATGTGCGTGATCGGCGCCCGGCGACCCGACGTCGTGGCCATCACGGCGGCGATGCTCATCCCGGTCGGGCTCGACGGGTTCGCCGCGAGGTTCCCCGACCGGGTCTTCGACGTCGGCATCGCCGAGCAGCACGCCGTGACGATGGCCGCGGGCCTGGCCTTCGGCGGGATGCACCCCGTCGTGGCGGTCTACGCCACCTTCCTCAACCGGGCCTTCGACCAGCTGCTCATGGACTGCGCGCTGCACAGGGCCGGCGTGACCTTCGTGCTCGACCGGGCCGGGATCACCGGCAGCGACGGCGCCTCGCACAACGGCATGTGGGACATGACGCTGGGCAACATCGTGCCCGGGCTGCATCTCGCCGCGCCGCGCGACGGCGACCAGGTGCGCCGCCAGCTGCGCGAGGCCGTCGACATCGCCGACGCCCCGTCGGTGATCCGCTTCCCCAAGGGCGACGTGGCCGACCCAGTCCCCGCCCTGGAGCAGTGGGGCGACGTCGACGTGCTGCACGGCCCCGCCGGTCACGAGCCGGTGGACCTGCTCCTGGTCTCGGTGGGCTCGCTGGCCACCACCGCCCTGGCGGTCGCCGGCAAGCTCGAGGCGCTCGGGCGCACGGTCCGCGTCGTCGACCCGCGGTGGGTGCTCCCGGTCAGTGCCCACCTGGTCGAGGCGGCTCGCGTCAGCGGCGCCGTCGCCGTCCTCGAGGACAACCTGGTCGAGGGAGGGATCGGCTCGGCGGTCACGCGCGCGCTGCGGGTGGCCGGGCTCGAGCAGCCGGTGCACTGCCACGGCATCCCCAAGCGGTTCCTCGACCACGCCTCGCGCTCGCAGCTGCTCGAGGAGGTCGGGCTGACCACCGACGCCATCGCCGCGGACCTGGCCGCCCGCCTGGGGGCCACCGGCTGACCCCGGCCCACCCACCGACGTCGACGAGACGCACACCTCCCGACGCGGGCGGTGTGCGTCTCGTCGACCTCGGGCCTGGCCTCCCTGGACCTGCCGTTTCCGATGGCCGCCCCCGTGCGTGTGGTGTAGAACACGCTGGTGCGTGTCGCCACCCGGGCGACCAGTGAGGGGTGAACAGTGCGGTTCAACCAACGGGTGTTCCACCTCGAGCGCCCAGGCGGCGAGCTCGAGGTGCACGACCTGACCGGCGGGGGACACCCCGACGACCAGCGGCCGGTGGTGATCGCGCTGCACGGACTCACGGGCAACGGCATGTGCTGGTCCGGCGTTGCCGAGTCGCTGACCCGGCGACTGGGCCCCGACGCCCCTCGCGTGCTCGCCCCCGACCTGCGCGGCCGCGCGGGCAGCCGTGCGCTCGCCGGCCCCTGGGGCCTGGACGCGCACGTCACCGACGTCCTGGCGCTGGCCGACAGCGTCGGCGCCACCTCGTTCACCCTGCTCGGCTGGTCGATGGGCGCGTTCGTCGCGGCCCTCGTGGCGAGCCGGCACCCCGGGCGCGTCGACCGCCTGGTGCTTGCCGACGGCGGCGTCGCGGTGCCGGTGCCCGAGCAGCTCGACCCGGAGGCGGTGCTGCGCACCTTCGTCGGGCCGTCCCTGGAGCGCCTGTCGCTGCGCTTCCCCGACGTGGAGTCCTACCTGTCCCACTGGTACGCCCAGGCCGAGGTGCGCCCGGCCGCGGTGGACCAGGCCGGCCGTGCGGTGCTCGAGCGCTACATGCGCCACGACCTGGTCGTGCACGAGGACGCGTGGGTCACCTCCTGCGTGCACGACGCCGTGCTCGCCGACGGCCGGGACATCGTCACCAGCCTGGAGGTCCGTGGTGCGGTGGGCGCCGCCGCCGGGGCGGGCGTGCCCGTGGAGCTGGTCTGGGCGGACTCCCAGGGCCTGGCCGGCGTGTCGGATCTGTATGACGCAGAACGCCTTTCGGCGCAGGGCCTTCCCGAGGGGGTCCGGCTCACAGCCGTTCCGGGAGCGACCCACGTGTCGCTCACCCTGACCGCCCCCGGCGTCCGGGCGCTGTCCGATGCGTTGGAGCGCTCGACGGTCCCGCAGCCGGCCTGACGGCCTCCGGTCACACACCAGGCGTGCTGCCTGCGTCTGGTGTGTGACCACACTCACACCGCCCCAGGTGTGGCCCGCCACACCATCACGGGCCCGCCGCCCCTCCCGTAGTTTCGCCGCTCAGGTGGCCGGCTGACGGCCGCGGCAAGGGTGCCGCGGAGCACCGGCCCGCGGTGGGGAGGAACGCATGTCGAAGCGATGGGCTCTCGCCCTGGCTGGTGCCCTCGTGGGCGTGAGCGTCGGGGCCTGCGGGGCGCCCGGAGCGCCCGGCGCCGCCGGTGGTGACGCGAGCAGCGGTGGCGCCGGCGCGGCATACAAGGTCGGGCTGGTCTACTCCAAGACCGGGCCCCTGGCGACCTACGGCGCGCAGTACCTCGCGGGGTTCAACGCGGGGCTGGACTACGCGACCAAGGGGACCGACAAGGTCAACGGGCACACCATCGAGGTCAGCCAGAGCGACGACGCCGGCGACCCGGCCAAGGCCGTCTCGGCCGCGACCGACCTGATCGGCAAGGGCACCAAGGTGATTGCCGGGTCGACCTCCTCCGGAGTGGCCCTGCAGGTGGCGCCGCTGGCGGCGGACAACAAGGTGCTGTTCATCTCCGGGCCGGCCGCGACCGACGCCATCACCGGGGTCAACAAGTACACCTTCCGCTCCGGGCGCGAGACCTACCAGGACGTGATGACCGCGGGGACGATGATCGGCGACGTCAAGGGCAAGAAGGTCACGGTGCTCGCCCAGGACAGCGCCTTCGGCAAGGCCAACATCGCCGGTGTCACGGCCATCCTCGGCAAGGAGGGGGCCACCGTGACCTCCGTGGCGGTGCCGGCCGCGGCGACCGACTTCACGCCCTTCGCCACGAGCGTCAAGGCGCACAAGCCCGACCTGCTCTTCGTCGCCTGGGCCGGCGCCAACGCCACCCAGATGTGGCAGACCCTCGCCCAGCAGGGCGTGTTCGACAGCACGAAGGTCGTCACCGGCCTGGACGTCAAGCCGAGCTTCGCGACCTTCGGGCCCGTCGCCGACAAGATCAGCTTCCTGTCGCACTTCTTCGACGGCGCCACGTCCACCCCGGCCTACCAGGCGCTGGACGCGGGGCTGAAGAAGCAGGGGCAGACGGTGGACCTGTTCACCAACGACGGCTTCGTGGCCGCCCAGATGGTGGTGCGTGCGCTCGGCCAGGGCGGCGGCGACGTCGACAAGATGGTCGGCGCGCTCGAGGGCTGGTCCTTCCAGGGGCCCAAGGGCGACCTGACCATCCGCGCCGCGGACCATGCGGTGCTCCAGCCGATGTTCACGGCCAAGCTGGTCAAGGACGGCACCGGGTGGAAGCCCCAGCTGGTCAGCACCGTGGCCGCCGACAAGGTGGCGCCGCCGGTCGCGGCCAAGTGACGGCCATCGCGGCGCAGGGCGTCTCGTGGCAGGTCGGCGGCGCGCGCATCCTCGACGACGTCAGCCTGGAGGTCGCCCCCGGTGAGCTGCTCGGGGTCATCGGCCCCAACGGCGCCGGGAAGTCCAGCCTGGTCAACGTCCTCTCCGGGGTGCGGCGGCCCACCGCGGGGCGGGTCCTGCTGGACGGCGACGACGTGACGCGCAGCCGCCCGGCGGCCCGCGCCCGCAAGGGCCTGGCGCGCACGTTCCAGACCTCGGCGCTCTTCGACGGGCTGAGCGCCGTCGAGAACGTGCGGCTGGCGGTGCAGGCCCGCGGGTCCGCACCGCTCAGCCCGTGGCGCCGCGCGCGCTCGGCCGACGCCGCCTCCGCGGCGACGGAGGCCCTGGACCGCGTCGGTATGACGGGCCGTCACGACACGCGGGCCCGAGACCTCTCCCACGGCGACCGGCGCAAGCTCGAGCTCGCCGTCGCCCTGGCCGGCCGCCCCGCGGCGCTCCTGCTCGACGAGCCGATGGCCGGGGTCTCCGCCGAGGACGTCGACGGCCTCAGCGAGATCATCGGCGCCGTCCGCGACAGCGGCGTGGCCGTGGTGATGGTCGAGCACCACATGCACGTGGTGCTCGGCCTCGCCGACCGGGTGGCCGTCGTGCACCACGGCCAGGTGCTGGCCACCGGCGGCCCCGCGGAGGTCACCGCCGACCCCCGCGTCCAGGAGGCCTACCTCGGGGAGGCGCTGTGAGCGCGGCGCCGGTGCTGCGGGTCCAGGACCTGCACGTGCGCCTGGGCGGGTCGCACATCCTGCAGGGGGTGACGTTCGACGTGCCGCCCACCGGCGTCACGGCCGTCCTGGGCCGCAACGGGGTCGGCAAGACCACGACGCTCAAGGCGCTCATCGGGCTCGTCCCGCGGCAGGGCGCCATCGAGCTCGAGGGTGCCGACGTCACGGGCTGGTCCACGGCGCGCACGGTCCGCTCCGGGGTGGGCTACGTGCCGGAGAACCGCGAGGTGTTCGCCGGCCTGACCGTCGAGGAGAACCTGCGCCTCGTCGGCGGCGACACGGGCACCGACGCGCCGATCGTCCAGGAGCTCTTCCCCGACCTCGTCACGCGCCGCGCCCAGCGCGCCGGCACGCTCTCCGGCGGGCAGCAGCAGATGGTCGCCCTGGCGCGGGTCCTGTTGCGCGACAACAGGTTGCTGCTCATCGACGAGCCGACCAAGGGCCTGGCGCCCAAGCTGGTGACCGAGGTCGCCGACGTGCTGGCACGCATCGCGCGGACCGTGCCGATCCTGCTCGTCGAGCAGAACCTGCCGCTGGTGCGGCGCATCGCCGACACGGTCGTGGTCCTCGATGCCGGCACGGTCGTGCACCGCGGGACGGCGGCCGGGCTCGTCGCCGACACCGCCAGGACCACCGAGCTGCTCGGCGTCGCGCTGCGGCAGCCGGCCACGACCGGAGGGGACCGAGCATGAGCACGGCGATCCTGCTGCTCGCCACCGGTCTGGGGCTGGGGGCGCTGTACTTCCTCGCCGCCTCGGGGCTGAGCCTGATCTACGGTCTCATGGGAGTGCTCAACTTCGCCCACGGCGCCTTCATGGTGGCCGGGGCCTACACCGCGTGGTGGGTGGGCAGCCACCTGCCCTCCGGGATACCTCTCGGCTGGCGGCTGGTGCTCGCCACGGTCGTCGCGTCGCTGGCCGGGGCCCTCATCGGGGTGCTGGTCGAGACGGTGCTGATCCGCCCCCTCTATCGCCGGCACATCCAGCAGGTGCTCGTCACCGTCGGGCTCAGCCTGGCCGCCATCGCCCTGGTCGAGGGGGTCTGGGGGGCCGACGCCCGGCCGCTGGCCCGCACGTCGTGGCTGTCCGGCACCACCAGCCTGCTCGGCGCCCGCGTGCCGCACGACCGGTTCCTCGTGACCGGCCTGGCGCTGGCGCTCTTCCTCGCCCTGAAGGCCCTGCTGCGCTTGACCCGGCTGGGCCTGGTCATCCGCGCCGGGGTGGAGAACCGGTCCATGGTCGAGGCCCTCGGCATCGAGGTGCGCCGCACCTTCACCGTCGTCTTCGCCATCGGCGGGGCCGCAGCCGCTCTGGCAGGCGTGGTCAACGGGCTCTACGCCGGCAGCGTCGCGCCGGGCCAGGGCGCCTCGCTGCTGATCTTCGCGTTCATCGGCGGCATGGGCTCGCTGACCGGCACCGCGGTCGCGGCAGTGGCGGTCGGGCTGGTGCAGCAGCTGGCCAACTACTACGCGGCCTCAGGAGTCGGTGACCTGTCGGTCGTGCTCGTCCTCGCGGTCGTGCTGCTCGCCCGCCCCCGCACGCTGGAAGGAGCGCCGGCATGAGGCGCCTGCGACACGGCATACCGCTGCTGGTCCTGCTCGTCCTGGCCTGGCTGCCCTACGTGCCCGCCGACCTGCCCGGGCTGCTGCCGGGCCGGGTCAACGGTCCGGGGTCGATGCAGCTGCTGGCCCTGTGCCTTGTCATGGCCGGGATCGCGCTCAGCTACGACGTGCTCTTCGGCCGCGCCGGGCTGCTCTCCTTCGGGCACGCGCTGTTCGTGGCGACGGGCAGCTACGTCACCGCGATCGGCATGCAAGCGTGGGGGCTTGCCCTCCTGCCCGCGGCCGCACTCGCGCTGCTGACCGGGCTCGTGCTGGCCCTGCTCACCGGCTCGATCGCGTTGCGGGTCAACGGCATCGCGTTCGCCATGGTCACCCTCGCCTTCGCCCAGGCGGCCTCGATCCTCATCCTGCGCGACCCGGGCTCGGTCACCGGGGGAGAGGAGGGGCTGCCGCTGGACCGCGCCGGCACCCCCGCGCTGTTCACCGGCGTGGCCAACGCGCCCTACCGCTACTGGCTCGCGCTGGCGTTCCTGGCCGTGGCGTGGGGCGCGGTGACGTGGCTGTCCCACACCCGGGCCGGCCACCTGTGGGCGGCCGTGCGCGAGAACGAGCTGCGCACCGGCGTCCTGGGGGTGTCGACCTACCGCGTGCGGCTGCAGGCGCTGGTCGCCGGCTCGGTGCTCGGCACCCTCGGCGGCATCGTGCACCTGGTGGTGCTCGGCGGGGCGACGGCGCACCTGACCACGACCGAGTTCACCCTGTCGCTGCTGGTCATGGTCGTCCTCGGGGGCGCCGGCAGCCGGTGGGGTGCCGTGCTCGGCGGGTTCCTCTACACCTGGGCCGACGCACGCCTGGTCGACGTGTCCGGCCTGCCGATGGTGCAGCAGCTGCCGTCGGTGCTGCGCACCCCGCTCTCCCAGCCGCTGTTCATCCTCGGTGTGCTGTTCGTCCTGGTGGTCTACTACGCACCGGGTGGCCTGACCGGCCTCCGGCGAGGAAGGGAGCAACATGCCTGAGGACACACCGCAGTTCCGCATCGACCGGCCGGGAGGCTCGCTCGGGGTCCACGACCTGACCCTGTCCCCGGGCGAGCTGGGGCCGGATGCGCCACTGGTGGTGGCGCTGCACGGCATCACCGCCAACGCGCTCTCCTGGCGCCTGGTCGCCGACGCCCTCGACGCCCGGCTCGGCCCCGGCGGCGTGCGCGTCGTGGCGCCGGACCTGCGCGGCCGTGCCTGCAGCCGTGAGGTGTCCGGGCCCTGGGGGATGTCGGCGCACGTCGCGGACGTCGTGGCCGTCGCCGATGCCTTCGGGGCTCGCCGGGTGGTGCTGCTGGGCCACTCGATGGGGGCGTTCGTCTCCGCGCTCACCGCGGCCCGCCACCCCGACCGCGTCTCGGCCATGGTCCTGGTCGACGGAGGCCTGTCCCTGCCGGTGCCCGCCGAGACCGACATCGACGCGGCGCTGACCGCCGTCATCGGCCCGGCGATGCAGCGGCTCTCGATGCGCTTCGCCGACGAGCAGGCCTACCTCGACTTCTGGGCGCCGCACCCGGCCATGGCCTCGGTCCTGGCGGACCCGGCGGCGGCCGCGACGCTGCGGGCCTACCTGCGCCACGACCTGGTCGCCGACGGTGGCGAGGTCATCAGCTCCTGCATGGTCGACGCGATCCGTGCGGACGGGCGCGACCTGCTCAGCGACCCGGAGGTCCAGGACGCGGTGCGCTCCGCCGTCGGCGCCGGCGTCAGCACCGAGCTGCTCTGGGCCGAGCGGGGCCTCATGGACGAGCCTCAGGGCCTGTATGACGAGGCGCGCCTCGCGGCCATGCAGGTGCCGGACGCGGTGCGGGTCAGCAAGGTGGCGGACGTCAACCACTACTCGGTCATCCTCGGCGACCGCGGTGTCACGGCCGTCGTGGATGCCGTGCAGCGGCAGGTGGTCAGCCAGCCCGCATGAGCCGGCGCAGGCGCAGCGCCAGCTGCAGCTCGAGCACGTTCTCGGGCTGCTGCCAGTCGGGCCCGAGCAGCGAGGCCACCCGCTCCAGGCGCTGCGCCACCGTGTTGACGTGGACGTGCAGCGAGCCCGCGGCGTGCCGCGGGCTCGCGCCGGCGGCGAAGTAGGACTCCAGGGTCCGGACCAGCTCGGTGCCCCGCTGCTCGTCGTAGTCGGTGACCGGTCCCAGCACCCGCTGGACGTAGGACGCCACGTCGGGCTCCGACCCGACCACGAGCCCGGCGAACCCGAGGGCGGCGGCGGACGCACCGGTGCCGCGCCGCCCGAGGGCGAGCAGGGCGCCGGCGGTGCGCTGCGCCTCCGCGTGCGCGACGGGCAGGTCCGTGGCCGCGTGCGCCGGCCCGGCCGCGCCGACCGTGACGGGTGCGCCCCGCGAGAGCCGGGAGGCCAGCTGCTCGGCGGCCTGGTCGGGGTCGCGGCCCGGCACCACCGCGACGACGTCGCCGTCGTGCTCGCCGACGATGCTGCCCGACCCTGCGGCGCCCTGGGCCGACAGGACCAGGGCACGGCGGGACTCGCCCTCCCGCCCCTTGAGCACCAGGACGCAGTGCGGCCGGGTCAGGTCCAGGCCGTGCGCCCGGGCCCGGGTGTGCCGCGTGGCGGCCTCGCCGCGCCCGCTCACGAGGTCCGAGACCAGGTCGGTGACCACGCGCAGCTCGGCGTCGACCGCGGCGCGGGCGAACAGCTGGACGAGCGCGGTCACCACCCCGGCGCGCTCGAGGGTGCGCTGGTCGGCGTCGTCGAGGACGTCGCCCACCCCGCCGACCACGAGCGTCCCGAGCCGTTCGTGGGCCGCGGCCACGCTGACCGCCCACGTGCCGTCCTGCTCGGCGAGCCGGCCGGAGGCGTGCGTCGCGCGGACAGCCGGGCGAAGGGTCAGCGGGTCGGGGCAGCCTGGGTCCGCCCCGGCGGGGACGCCCGCGCCCGCCGCGCCGATGCGGGTGCCCTCGGCGTCGAGCAGGACCGCCCACCCGCCGAGCAGCTCCACCAGCGAGGCGGTGATGTCGTCGACTCCGCCGCCCTGGAGCACCAGCTCGGCGAACCGGTCGTGCGCCGCCGCGGCCCGCTCGACGCCGGCGACGTGGCGCCCGGCGGTGCGGTGCGCCTCGGAGAGCGCGGCCAGCGCCTCGGCGGTCTCCGCCGCGGCACGGGTCTTGACGATGGACACGGCCGCCAGCGCCGCCAGCGAGCCGAGCAGCGCGACCTCGTCGTGGCTGAACGGCCGGGGCGAGCGGTTGGCGGCGAACAGCACGCCCACGAACTCGTCCTCCACCAGCAGCGGGGTGCCGCAGATCGCGACCAGGCCCTCGTCGCCGACGGCGCTGTCGATCGTGCGGGTGTGGTGGAAGCGCTGGTCGGCGGGGTAGTCCGCGGTCCAGTAGGGCATGTGGGTGGAGGCCACGAGCCCGCCGAGGCCGGCGCCCAGGCTGAGCCGGACGGTCTGGAACTCGGCCGAGACCGAGCCGTCGGTCGCCCGCATGTAGGTGTCGCCGAGCTCCGCGTCATACAGGGTCAGGTAGGCGACGTCGGTCTGCAGGAGCGCGCGGGCCCGGCGCACGATGGCCTCGAGCACGAGGGCCGGGTCGCGCAGCGAGGCCAGGTCCCGCGCGGTGTCGACGAGGGCGGACAGCTCGGCCTCGCGACGGCGCCGGTCGTCGAACGCGGCCCGGATGCGCAGCGCCAGGGCCCGGGCCTCGGGGGCCTCGACGGCCGAGAGCTCGGCGGAGCTCGCCCCCGCGGCGAGCAGCCGCAGCAGGGTGAGGGCGGGGTCGGGGGCAGGGGACATCGTCACGATCCTAGGCAGGCCCCTGACACGCACCGAGCAGCGACGCCAGGCGCCGCTGCTCGGTCCGCAGGGGGAGGAGCCACAGGGGAGGCTCCGGGTCAGGTGCCGGTCAGGCGATCTCGCCCTTGGTGATGGTGGCGAGGTCGCGCTCCCGGGTCTCGCGGTAGCTGAGCACCGCGATGACCGAGATGGCGGCGCAGATCGCGACGTAGACCGCGATCGCGCTGCCGGAGTGGTAGCGCTGCAGCAGGTTCACGGCGATGATCGGGGCCAGGCCACCGGCGATGATCGAGGCCAGCTGGTAGCCGATGGACACGCCGGAGTAGCGGACCTTGGTGCCGAACAGCTCGGCGAAGAACGCCGACTGCGGGCCGTACATCGCGCCGTGGAAGAGCAGGCCGACGACGACCGCGACCAGGGCCAGGGCGAAGTTCTTCGTGTTGAGCAGGGCGAAGAACGCGAAGGCCCACACGCCGACGCCGACGGCGCCGATGAGGTAGACCGGGCGGCGCCCGATCCGGTCCGAGAGCGCGCCCCACATCGGGATGGTGACGAAGTGGATCGCCGCCGCGATGAGGACGGCGTTGAGCGCGAACGTCTTCGGCAGCTTGAGCTGCTCCACGACGTAGGTCGTGATGACGATGGTGAAGATGTAGTACGCGACGTTCTCGGCCATGCGGGCGCCCATCGCGGTGAGGATCTCGCGGGGGTAGCGGCGCACGACGTCCAGAAGCGGCAGCTTGTCGGCGACACCCTCGGTCGCGCGGGCCTCGGCCCGGTCGCGAGCAGCCTTGAACAGCGGGGACTCCTCGACCTGCAGCCGGACCCACAGGCCGACGACGACCAGGACGGCCGAGAGCAGGAACGGGATGCGCCAGCCCCACGAGAGGAAGTCGGCGTCGCTCTGGAAGACGGCCAGGAAGGCCAGGACGCCATTGGCGATCAGCTGACCGGCGGGGGCGCCGGCCTGCGGCCACGAGGCCCAGAAGCCGCGGCTGCGGGGCTCGCCGTGCTCGGAGACGATGAGCACCGCGCCACCCCACTCGCCGCCGAGGGCGAAGCCCTGGATGCAGCGCAGCACGGTCAGCAGCACCGGCGCGAGGGCGCCGACCTGGGCGTGGCTGGGCAGCAGGCCGATCGCGAAGGTCGCGACGCCCATCATCAGCAGGGAGAAGACGAGCAGCTTCTTGCGCCCGAGCTTGTCACCGAAGTGGCCGAAGACGAGGCCACCGAGGGGCCGGAAGACGAAGCCGATCCAGTAGGTCGCGAAGCTCAGCAGCGTGGCCTGCAGCGGGTCCTTGGTGTCGGGGAAGAACACGTGCGGGAAGACCGCGGCCGCGGCGACGCCGTAGAGGAAGAAGTCGTACCACTCGACGGTGGTCCCAATGAGGCTGGCTCCGACGATGCGCGCGATCGGGGATCTGCGCCCCGTCGACTGCTCCGGTGCGAGGGTGCTCGCCATGCTGGCTCCTGGTGTGGGGTGGGGTGGTTGGTGCAGTGATGCAGGGTGGTGCTGTTGGTGCGGTGGTGCGGGTATGCCGTGTGGCCGGGTCCGCGGGGGATGCCGGCCACACGGGGTCTGTCAGTGCGCGGTCCAGCCGCCGTCCATCGTGTAGGCGGCGCCGGTGATCGAGGCGGACGAGGGACCGCAGAGGAAGGCCACGAGGTCGGCGACCTCCTCGGGCTCGATCAGCCGCTTCACCGCGACGGGGGCGAGCATGACCTCGTTCACGACCTCCGACTCCGGGATCCCGTGGGCGGCCGCCTGGTCGGCGATCTGCTTCTCCACCAAGGGGGTCCGGACGTAGGCAGGGTTGACGCAGTTGCTGGTGACGCCGTGCTCGGCGCCCTCGAGGGCGACGACCTTGGACAGGCCCTCGAGGCCGTGCTTGGCGCTGACGTAGGCCGACTTGTATGCGCTGGCGCGCAGGCCGTGCGCGCTGGAGACGTTGACGACGCGACCCCAGCCGCCGGCATACATGTGGGGGAGCACGTGCCGGATGAGGCGGAAGGGGGACTGCAGCATCAGCCGCAGGATGAGGTCGAAGCGATCGGTGGGGAAGTCCTCGATCGGCGCGACGTGCTGCACCCCGGCGTTGTTGACGAGGATGTCCACGTCGGCCGGCAGGGCCGCGGTGAGGCCGTCGAGGTCGGACAGGTCGCAGGCCACCGGCTCGACCGCGGACAGCCCGGCGAAGCGCTTCAGGCCGGCTTCGTCGAGGTCGACGGCGACGACGGAGGCCCCGGCGGCGGCGAGACGCTCGACGCAGGCCGCGCCGATGCCGCTGGCGGCGCCGGTCACGAGGGCCTTGCGCCCGGTCAGCGGGCGGTCAGCGGGGGTGGAGGACGGGAGGTCGTGCGACATGAGGCCCGAGGCTAGGACCACGCACCCCGGGCATGTGGTGTGTGCCGGCCACACAGTTCTCCCGGGGGCTGTGTGGCCGGCACATCACGGCTCGGCGGCCAGGGCCGCCTCAGATGTCGCGGAAGGTCTCGATCGTCGCGCCGAGGGCGTTGAGGCGCTCGGCGAGCTCCTCGTAGCCGCGGTTGATGACGTAGACGTTGCGCAGCACCGAGGTGCCCGGGGCGGCCAGCATGGCCAGCAGGATGACCACGGCCGGGCGCAGAGCCGGCGGGCAGATGACCTCGGTGGCGCGCCAGCGGGTCGGGCCCTCGATCATCACGCGGTGCGGGTCGAGCAGCTGCACCTTCGCGCCGACCTTGGTCAGCTCGGTGAGGTAGATGGCGCGGTTCTCGTAGACCCAGTCGTGGATCATCGTCGTGCCCTGCGCGCACGCCGCGATGATCGCGAAGAACGGCAGGTTGTCGATGTTCAGGCCCGGGAACGGCATCGGGTGGATCTTGTCCGTCGGCGCGACCAGCGGGCCGGGGATCGTGGTGAGGTCGACCAGGCGGGTGTGCCCGTTGGCCGAGCGGTACTCCTCGCTGATGTCGTACTTCATCCCCATCAGCTCGAGCTGGGCGAGCTCGATCTCGAGGAACTCGATCGGCACCCGCTTGATGGTGATCTCGGACTCGGTCACCACGGCGGCGGCCAGCAGGCTCATCGCCTCGATCGGGTCCTCCGAGGGGGAGTACTCGACGTCGACGTCGATCTCGCGGCGGCCGTGGACGGTCAGCGTGGTGCTGCCGATGCCCTCGATCCGCACGCCGAGCTTCTCGAGGAAGAAGCACAGGTCCTGGACCATGTAGTTGGGGGACGCGTTGCGGATGACCGTCACGCCCTCGTGGCGCGCGGCCGCCAGCAGGGCGTTCTCGGTGACCGTGTCGCCGCGCTCGGTGAGCACGATGGGCTTGGTCGGCGCGACGTCGGTGTCGACCCTGGCGTCGTAGTAGCCGCTGTGGGCGGTGACGTTCAGGCCGAACGGGCGCAGCGCGCTCATGTGCGGCTCGACCGTGCGCGTGCCGAGGTCGCAGCCGCCGGCATACGGCAGCTGGAACTCGGGGTGCTCGTGCAGCAGCGGCCCGAGGAACATGATCACGGTGCGGGTGCGGCGGGCGGCGTCCACGTCGATGCCGGCCAGGTCGAGCTGGGCCGGCGGCACGAGCTCGAGGTCGTTGCTCTCGGGCAGCCATCGCGCCTTGACGCCGATGCTGGTGAGCACCTCGAGGATGCGGTTGACCTCCTCGATGCGGGCGAGGTTGCGCAGGGTCGTGCGGCCGCGGTTGAGCAGCGACGCGCACAGCAGCGCGACGGCGGCGTTCTTGCTGGTCTTGACGTCGATGGCGCCGGACAGCTTGGTGCCGCCGACGATGCGCAGGTGCTGTGCCCCGGAGTGCCCCAGGGACACGAACTCGGAGTCCAGACACTCGCCGATGCGGGCAAGCATCTCAAGACTGAGATTCTGCTTGCCCTGTTCGATCCGGGCCACGGCGCTCTGGCTGGTGCCGAGCGCGAGAGCAAGCTCGTTCTGCGTCATGCTCTTGTGGCGACGGGCGTCTCGAATGAGAGTGCCGATCCGGGCCAGGTAGTCCTCGGTCATGAACCGAGTGTAGATCACATGTGAGATACGGACGAGTGGCCAGTGCTCTCGTGACTCCGGCGAGCAAACCACCCGAGTGCGCCCACGTCAACGCCGGGGGCAGGTGGCGCCCCGCCTCGGCGGCGCTGTGCCGGCCGTGTGGTGGGGGCCGCCCTCAGCCTCGCGCGGGGAGGGGCAGGGTGCCCGCGGTGGGGTCCGCCCCGGAGCGGAGGGCGGTGTAGAAGGACGTGAGCGGTGCCAAGCCCGGCGGGGCGACGACGACCATGCCCCGGACGTCGATGCACAGCGCCGCGGCGTCCAGGTCGGCCCCCCAGAGCCGAGCCGTCCTGCCCTCGAGGGACATCAGGTGCCGCTCGTCGCGGGCCACCACGAGGCAGTCGAGCCGGCCGACCGGGGAGTCGGTTTGTGCCACCCCCAGCGGGGCGCCGGCCCTCGCGGGCGGCATCGCCTCCGGCCCGGATTCCTGCAGCGCCATGCGGGTGACCGCCTCCATCCAGGCCAGCTGGGTCGTGATCTCGAGGCCGGGTGAGTCGGGCCCGTTGGCGAGGGGGAGCCGCAGGCAGGAGCCGGCCCTGCGGGAGCAGATGGTGGCGGGTCGGCGGTCGACCACGCCCAAACCCTGCTGGGCCACGGGAACGGGCGGCAGATGCACCTCCAGGTCCCACGCACCCCGTTGACCCACCCGCAGCCGTGTCTGTCCGCGGTGGTGGGCCAGGGTGACCCCCGTCCCGAGCTCCATCGTCCAGTCACGGCCCAGCACGGTCCGGGTCCGCCGGCTCATCGTGGCCACGACGCCTGTGCTCGCCCGGCGGATGCCGGTGAGCACGGGGTGCCACGCCGACCACGCCTGCGCCGGGGCGCTGACCGGTGCCCACGGGTCGGCCGCCGCGCCGTGAGCCGGGCGGTCGGTTGCGGGGGCCGGTGTCACCGTCGCCGTGCCCGTCGACGTGCCCGTCACGGTGATCGTGCGGGTGCCCGGTGTGGGGGTGCCGCTCGACGTCACGGGGCCGCCCGGCGCGGTGGGCGCCCCCGGCCCGGTCAGCGCCACGTGGCCGCAGGCGGCCGTCAGCAGCGCGAGGGCGAGCGGCGCGGCGCGGCGGGCGCGATGGGCGGGCATGCGGGCACGCTGCCACGCGGGGGCCAGGTCCGGTGGGCACTCGCGGCAGGTCCAGCCGTTCGGCTGATGCCGGCCCCCCGGGGTGCGGAGGCCGTCCGGACAGCCGCGTGGCCGGCATACCTGCTCGGTATGCCGGCCACGCGGGTGGTGCGGGGGTCAGGCCGGGACGCTGGCCACTCCCGCGGGCAGGAACCGCTGCCCGGTGACCGACTCGGCGACGCCGCTGCGGTCCAGCAGCGGGGTCAGCCCGCCGTTCCAGAACGAGAACCCGGCGCCGGTGATCATGGCCAGGTCGATGTCCTGCGGCGCGGAGGCCACGCCCTCGTCGAGCATCCGGCGGGCCTCGTCGGCGAGGACGCCCAGGACGCGCTCGCGGACCTCCTCGGTGGTGAGCACGACCGGGTCGGCCGGCTTCTCGAAGAGCGCCTCGACCTCGGGGTCGACGACCGGCTTGCCCTCGGGCCAGATGTAGATCGCCGGCTTCTTCGCCGCGACGACGCGGCGCAGGTTCTCTGAGACGTAGAAGCGGTCGGGGAACGCCCGGGCCAGCGTCTCGTTGTTGTGCAACGCGATCGCCGGGCCGACCAGGCCCAGCAGGATGAACGGCGGCATCGGGGCCAGGCCGGCGAAGGCGCGGTCGGCGACCTCGATCGGGGTGCCCTCGTCGACGACCTTGGCGACCTCGCCCATGAAGCGGCCCAGGAGACGGTTGACGATGAAGGACGGGGAGTCCTTGACCAGGATCGTCGTCTTCTTCAGCGCCTTGCCGGTCGCGAACGCCGTGGCCAGGGTCGCCTCGTCGGTGGCCTCGCCCTTGACGATCTCCAGCAGCGGCATGACCGCCACCGGGTTGAAGAAGTGGAAGCCGACGACGCGCTCGGGGTGCTTGAGGTCCGCGGCCATCTCGGTGATCGACAGCGAGGAGGTGTTGGTCGCGAGGACGGCCTCGGGGGAGACGACGGCCTCCACCTCGGCGAACACCTGCTTCTTGACCGAGATCTCCTCGAAGACGGCCTCGATGACGAACTCGGCGTCGGCGAAGCCCTCCTTGCTCGTCGCGCCGGTGATGAGCGCCTTGAGCCGGTTGGCCTTGTCCTGGCCGATGCGGCCCTTGGCGAGCAGCTTGTCGACCTCGGCGTGCACGTAGCCCACGCCCTTGTCGACCCGCTCCTGGTCCAGGTCGGTCATGACGACCGGCACCTCGAGGCGCTGGATGAACAGCAGCGCCAGCTGGCTGGCCATCAGGCCGGCGCCGACGATGCCGACCTTGGTGACCTTGCGGGCCAGGGACTTGTCGGGGGCTCCGGCCGGACGCTTGGCGCGGCGCTGGGTCAGGTCGAAGGAGTACAGCCCGGCGCGCAGCTCCTCCCCCATGATCAGGTCGGCCAGTGCCTCGTCCTCGGCGGCGAAGGCCTGGTCACGGGTGGCGGTGCGGGCCTGCGAGACCAGCTCGAGGGCGCGGTACGGCGCCGGGGCGGCGCCGCCGGTCTTGAGGTCGGCAAAGCCCTTGGCGCCGGCGACGGCCGCGGCCCACGCCTGCTCGTCGCGGTCGATCTCGGCCCGCTGCACCGTGAGCTTGCCGGTGATGACGTCGGCGGCCCATGCGAGGGAGTCCTCGAGGAAGGTGACCGGCTCGAACATCGCGTCGGCGACCCCGAGCTCGAAGGCCTGCGGGCCCTTGAGCATGCGGTTCATGTTCAGGGAGTTCTCGACGATGACCTTGAGGGCCTTCTGCACGCCGATGAGGTTGGGCAGCTTGAAGCAGCCGCCCCAGCCGGGCACGAGGCCCAGGAAGCACTCGGGCAGGGCGAAGATCGGCACGCCGGAGGAGATCGTCCGGTAGGTGCAGGCCAGGCCGATCTCCACGCCGCCGCCGAGCGCCGCGCCGTTGGTGAACGCGAACGAGGGCACCGGCAGGTCCTCGAGCTTGGCGAGGGTCTCGTGGCCGAGGCGGCCGATGAGCAGCGCCTGCTCGCGGTCGGTGAGGTGGCTGACGCCCTTGAGGTCGGCGCCGACGGCGAAGATGAACGGCTTGCCGGTGACGCCCACGCCGACGATCTCGCCGGCCTCGGCGCGCACCTTCAGCGTGTCCAGGGCCTTCGACAGGCCGACCAGGGTGGCCGGGCCGAGGGTGCTGGGCTTGGTGTGGTCGAAGCCGTTGTCGAGGGTGATCAGGGCGAACGTGCCGGCGCCGCCGGGCAGTTCGACGTCCCGGACCCGCGTGTGGGTGATGACCTCGTCGGGGAAGATCGCGGAGAAGTCGGTCTCGGTGGCAGTCATCAGGCTGCGTCCTCCTTGCCGTAGTCGGCGTGGTGCGGGTTCTCCCAGATGACGGAGCCGCCCATGCCGATGCCGATGCACATGGCGGTCAGGCCGTAGCGGACCTCGGGGTGCTGCTCGAACTGGCGGGCCAGCTGGGTCATCAGGCGCACGCCGGAGCTGGCGAGCGGGTGGCCGGTGGCGATGGCGCCGCCGTACTGGTTGACGCGCGGGTCGTCGTCGGCGATGCCGAAGTGCTCGAGGAAGGCGAGCACCTGCACGGCGAACGCCTCGTTGAGCTCGAACAGGCCGATGTCCTCGATGGTCAGGCCGGCCTGCTTGAGGGCCTTCTCGGTGGCCGGGACCGGGCCGATGCCCATGACCTCGGGGTCGACGCCGACGAAGGAGTAGCCGACCAGACGCATCCGCACCGGCAGGCCGAGCTCCTGGGCCGCCTGCTCGGAGGCCAGGATGCACGCGGTCGCGCCGTCGTTGAGGCCGGCGCTGTTGCCGGCGGTGACCCGCCCGTGCGGGCGGAACGGCGTCTTCAGGCCGGTGAGGTTGTCGATCGTCGTGCCGGGGCGCAGCGGCTCGTCCTGGGTGGCCAGGCCCCAGCCCAGCTCCTCGTGGCGCGTGGCGACGGGGACCAGGTCGGGCTGGATCTGGTTGTTGGCGTAGGCCTTCTCCAGCTTGTTCTGGCTGCCCACGGCGAACGCGTCCGAGCGCTCCTTGGTCAGCGTGGGGAACCGGTCGTGCAGGTTCTCCGCGGTGGAGCCCATGACCAGCGCCGAGGGGTCGACGATCTTCTCGGCGACGATGCGCGGGTTGGGGTCGACGCCCTCGCCCATCGGGTGGCGGCCCATGTGCTCGACACCGCCGGCGATGGCGACCTCGTAGGAGCCGAACGCGATGCTCGAGGCCGTGTTGGTCACCGCCGTCATGGCGCCGGCGCACATGCGGTCGACGGAGTAGCCGGGGGTGGTCTTGGGCAGGCCGGACAGCAGGGCGGCGACGCGCCCGATGGTCAGGCCCTGGTCACCGATCTGCGTGGTGGCGGCGATGGCCACCTCCTCCACGCGCTCCGGCGGGAGGTCGGGGTTGCGGCGCAGGAGCTCGCGGATGCAGTGGATGACGAGGTCGTCGGCGCGCGTCTGGGCGTAGATGCCCTTCTCGCCGGCCTTGCCGAACGGCGTACGGACGCCATCGACGAAGACGACCTCACGCAGAGTGCGGGGCACGGGTGCCTCCCTGGGAGCGGGGTCAGGTCCTCCGGGGAAGCTCCCCGGTCACCGAGGATGCTACTCGCGGGTAACAACGGCCCACACCGCCCCCGGCGCGTGAGAGCCGTCACGCGCCGAGGGGCTCCCGTGGCCTCAGTCGGGCCGGCCGGGGGCGTCCTCGCCCGGGTGGGCGGCGATCACGGCCTCGACGACCGGCACGGCGATGTCGACCTGCCACGGCCGGGCCCCGAGCGCGGTGAACGCCGCGGCCAGCGACTCCGTCGTGGCCGGCTCGGGCGGGGACCACAGCACCCGCCGCAGGTGGTCGGGGGAGAGGACGTTCTCCACCGGGATGGTGCGCTCGTGCGCGAAGGTCGCCAGTGCGGCGCGGGCGTCGGCGAGCCGGGCCGCGGCGACGGGGTCACGGTCGCCCCACGAGCGCGCGGGCGGCGGGCCGTCGGCCTTGAGGGTCAGCACCGGAAGGTCGTGCTCCTCGATCCGCTTGGCCCGTGCGATGGCCGTCAGCCAGGTGCGCGAGTTGCGGCGGGCCATCCGGCCCGGGTGCCCGTTCGGCAGCTCGTCGGCGGTCCGCGGCGCGGTGACCGCCAGCTCGATGAGGGCGGCGTCGGGCAGCACCCGGCCGGGGGAGACGTCGCGCTCCACGGCCAGGGCGTCGCGCTCCTGCCAGAGCTCTCGCACGATGGCCGCGGTTCGCCGGTTGCGGACGCGGTGCATCCCGGAGGTGCGCCGCCAGGGGTCCACCCGCGGCGGCGGCCCGGTGAACCGGGTCAGGGCGTCGAACTCCTGGCGTGCCCACTCGGTCTTGCCCTGGGCCTCGAGGTCGGCGGCGACGTGGTCGCGGACCTGCACCAGCACCTCCACGTCGAGGGCGGCGTAGCGCAGCCACGGCTCCGGCAGCGGTCGGGTGGACCAGTCGACCGCGGAGTGCTCCTTGGCCAGGCTCAGCCCGAGGTAGTGCTCGACGACGGCGGCCAGGCCGACGCGCGGCAGCCCGACCAGGCGGGCGCCGAGCTCGGTGTCGAAGAGCCTCGTGGGTCGCAGGCCGACCTCGGCCAGGCAGGGCAGGTCCTGGGTGGCGGCGTGCAGCACCCACTCCGCGTCCGCGACGGCCTCGGCGACGGGGGACAGGTCGGGGCACGCGATGGGGTCGATCAGCCAGGTGCCCGACCCCTCGCGCCGCAGCTGGACCAGGTAGGCCCGCTGGCCGTAGCGGTAGCCGCTGGCGCGCTCGGCGTCGATCGCCAGGGGGCCGGTCCCGGCGGCGAGGGCGCGTGCAGCCTCCATCAGCTGCCGCTCCTCGACGACCACGTCGGGGATGCCGTCGGCGGGCTCCTCGAGCGGGGTCAGCGGGGCGGCTTCCTCGAGGGCGACGACGTCCTCATCGGGCTGGGTGGGTCCGGTGTTCACGCGCCCAACCTAGGTGATGGCCTCACCGGCGCTGCGCAGGCAGCGACACGACACCCTCGGGCAGCGGTGGCAGCCCGGCCACCGTGCACAGCAGGTCGGCCCACGCCTGCAGGTGCGTGCCGAGCCGTTCCTCGAGGGGGGTCCAGGACGCCCGCACCTCCATCTCCACGCTCGCCGGGCGGTCGGCCAGGCCGGCGAAGCTCTCCGAGACGACCCGGGTGACCGTGCCCGCCTCGGCCGTGACGTGGGCGCCACGACCGGCGAGGGCGTCGACGAGCCAGGACCAGCCGACGGCCCCGAGCATCGGATCGTTGGCCAGCTCGGCCTCGAGCTCGGCCCGGGCGAACGTCACCGCGCGCCAGACCCCACCCCACGGCTCCGGCGCCGCCGGGTCGTGCAGCAGGACGAACCGGCCGGACGCCAGCTCCTCGCCGCTGTGCGGCGAGAGCACCTCGGCGGTGAGGGCCACGGCATACGGGGCGATGCGCTGGGGAGCGGGCACCTCCGTGAGGTGCACCTCAGGGCGCAGCCGCGCCTCCCGCAGCTCGCGCAGCGCTGACGCGAACTCGGCCGGGCTGTCACCCGGAAGACCTCGACCACCCACAGCACGAGGGTATGCCGGGTGGCGACCATTGGGACCCCCGGCACGCCGGGGTACGGTGCGGCGATGCTGGCGTTGGTGGCCCTGGCCTCGAGTGCGGTGTGGGGCACGTCCGACTTCTTCGCGGGCCTGAGGGCGCGCTCGCTGCCGGCCCCGACCGTGGTGGCGGTGTCCCAGGCGTGCGCGTTCGTGGCGTTGAGCCTGATCCTCCTGACCCGCCTGGGTGACTTCTCCGCCCGGGGCTGGCCCGGGTGGGCGCTCGCCGCGGGGCTGTCCGGCACCCTCGGGCTGGTCTCCTTCTACGCCGCGCTCGCCGGCGGGACGATGGGCGTCGTCGCCCCGATCTCCTCGCTCGGCGCCGTGGTGCCCGTCGTGCTCGGCCTGCTCGGTGGGGAGCAGCCGCCGGCGCTGGCGTGGGTCGGGATGGCGGTGGCCGTCCTCGGGGCGGCCCTGGCCTCCGGGCCCGAGCTCTCCGGTGCCGTCCCGCCGCGCCCGGTGGCGCTGGCGTGCGTGGCCGCGGTCGGCTTCGGGCTCGCGCTCTACTGCCTGGACCGCGGCGCCCGGGTCTCGATGCTGGACACCCTGTGGGGGATGCGGCTGGTCAGCGTGGTGCTGTTCGGCGCCGCGGCACTGGCCCGGCGCACCGTCGGGGGGACCCGTGGCAGGGACGTGCCGGCGCTCGCAGCCATCGGCCTGGGCGACGTCTCGGCCAACGGTCTGTTCGCCTTCGCCTCCTCCCGCGGGCTGGTCAGCATCGCCAGCGTGCTGGGCTCGCTCTACCCGGTCGTGACGGTGGTGTGGGCCCGCTTCCTGCTCGGAGAGCGGCTGCGACGGGTGCAGCAGCTCGGGGTCGCCCTGACCGTCCTCGGTGTCGTCGGGATGACCGTCCCGGTCTGACGCGCGCTCCCAGGTTCACCGGTGGTGACCGGGGTGTCCCGGGGCCGCGGCGGCGCGCCGGGCTCAGGCCTCTGCGCGGGGCGGGGGCTCGAGGAGTCGCCGCTCCAGGTGCCCCGAACCGGTGACGACGGTCAGCGGGGGCACGTCCCTGGTGACGACAGCACCGGCTCCCACGACCGAGCCATGGCCGATCCGGACCCCCGGGAGGACGGTGGCCGCCGCGCCGACCCAGACGTCCGCCTCGATGACGATCGGTGCCACGGTGATGAAGTCGTACCGCTCGGCCAGCTCGACCGGGTGTCCTTCCGTGACGAGGGTGACCTTCGGGCCGATCATCGTCCGGTCGCCGACGGTGATGCCACCGAGGTCGAGGAACGAGCACGCCTGTCCCACGAAGACCCGGTCGCCGAGCACGGTCCCGAGCCCGTGGGTGCTGTAGAACGGCGGGTGGACGGTCACGGTGTCGGGCAGCGGCTCACCCAGGAGCTCGCCGAGCAGGGCCTTGCGCCCGTCGACGTCGCCGAACGGCAGGACGTTGAGGCGGGAGGTCAGCTCCATCGCGACCTGGATCCGCGCGTGGATCGCCCGCCACTCGGGCGTGCGGGTCCTGATGCGTCGCTCCTCCGACATGGCGGTGATGCTCGCACAGCCCGCCGGGCACGCCCGCGCTGCCGAGGCGCGCGCGGTGCCGTCGGTGCGGATGGTCGCGGCGGGCGCTCGTGGTTTCGGAGGGGGCGAGCCTGCGTGCGAGGATTCGTGCGTGACTGACGCCCCCACGCCCCTGCACGACAGCCCCCTGGTCCGCGCCGCCCGCCGGCAGGACGTGCCGCACACGCCGGTGTGGTTCATGCGCCAGGCCGGCCGGTCGCTGCCGGAGTACCGCAAGGTCCGCGAGGGCGTGCCGATGCTGGAGTCGTGCCGCCGGCCGGAGCTGGTCACCGAGATCACCCTGCAGCCCGTGCGCCGGCACAAGGTCGACGCGGCCATCTTCTTCAGCGACATCGTCGTGCCGCTGGCCGCCGTGGGCGTCGACCTGGACATCGTGGCCGGCGTCGGCCCGGTCGTCGACAAGCCGATCCGCACCCGCGCCGACCTGGATCGGCTGCCCGAGCTCACCCCCGAGCACGTCCCCGACATCACCGAGTCGGTGCGGCTGCTCGTCGCCGAGCTGGGCCCGACGCCGCTGATCGGCTTCGCCGGGGCGCCGTTCACGCTGGCGTCCTACCTCGTCGAGGGCGGCCCGTCGAAGAACCACGAGCACACCAAGGCCCTGATGTACGGCGACCCGCAGCTGTGGCACGACCTGTGTGCCCGGCTGGCGCAGATCTCCGGGGCGTTCCTGCGGGTGCAGGCGCAGGCCGGTGCGTCGGCCATCCAGCTGTTCGACTCCTGGGTGGGCGCGCTGCCGCGGGCCGACTACGAGCGCTTCGTCCAGCCGCACTCGGCCGCGGCGCTCGCGGCCGTGGCGGACCTGGACGTGCCCCGGATCCACTTCGGCGTCGGCACCGGCGAGCTGCTGGCCTCGATGGGCGCCGCCGGGGCCGACGTCGTCGGGGTCGACTTCCGCACCTCGCTCACCGACGCGGTGGCCCGCCTCGGCGACCGGTATGCCGTGCAGGGCAACCTCGACCCGGCGCTCCTGTTCGCCCCGTGGGAGGCGCTGGAGGCCAAGGTGCGCTCGATCGTCGAAGAGGGCCGGGCGGCGCCGGGCCACATCTTCAACCTCGGCCACGGCGTGCTGCCCTCGACCGACCCGGACGTGCTCACGCGGGTCGTCGGGCTGGTCCACGAGGTCTCGGCCCGCTGAGGCGGGCACCCGGCATACCGGTGGGGTCGCCGCGCCCTGAGGGCGGCGGGGCGGACGCGCGGGTGACCCCGCGAGCGGGGGTCGCACGACAGGCCCGGGCGGCGCGACCGGCTGCGGTGGTGGCCGCTGTCGGCGGGCGGTCCTAGGGTCGCGACCATGAGCGACCTCTACCCCTACGCGCCGGGTGCCGACCGCTATCGCGAGCTGCTCGCCCTGGACGCCGCGCGCCTGCGGGCCATGGCTCCTGTCGCCCTGGACCGGCCGGTGCCGGACTGCCCCGGCTGGACCGGTGCCGACGCGGTGCGGCACACCGCGCAGGTCTACCTGCACAAGGTCGAGACGATGCGCCAGGGCGACTGGCCCGACCCCTGGCCGCCGGAGGGCATCGAGGCCGCCGAGCCGCTGGCGCTGTACGACGACGCGTGGCGCCAGCTGGTCGAGGCCTTCGACGCCCGGGACCCGGAGGGCCCGGCGCGGACCTGGTGGCCGGAGGACCAGACCGTCGGGTTCTGGGTGCGGCGCATGGCGCACGAGACGTCGGTGCACCGCCACGACGTCGAGCGTGCCGCGGGTCAGCCGACGCCGGTGGCCGCTGACCTTGCCGTCGACGGCATCGACGAGGTGCTGACGCTCTTCCTCGAGGGCGACTGGGGCAACTACCCCGTCGAGAGCGCCAGCGGGGCCCGGGTCGTGGTGTCCAGCGGTGGTCATGACTGGGAGGTAACCCTGCGCCCGGATCGGGTCGACGTCGCGCGCGCGTCCTCGGGTCAGGCGTCGGCCACCGTCGCCGGCGAACCGTCGGAGGTGCTCCTGTGGCTGTGGGGCCGCGGCCCAGGTCCGACGGTCGACGGCGACGAGGCGGTCGTCACGGAGCTGCGGGAGCGCTTGGCGCAGGCGACGCAGTAGCCCCGGGTGTGGCGAGCCCCGCCTGACGACGGCGCAGCCACCGCCACGTCGGCCAACCCACGAGGGCCAGGAGGACGGCGAACGGCAGGACGGCGCCCAGGACGGTGAGCACGGCGGTCACCGAGGCCTGGAAGGCGTTCCAGCCGTGCCTGAGCCCGGCGAGGAAGCCGGTGTCCGACACCTGGGCCGCGACGACGGCCGGGGTGCTGAGGGTGACCGTCACCGTGGACCGCTCGACGCTGCCCTTGAGGGCAGCGAGCTGGGCCTGCAGGGACTCCAGGTCGGCCTCGCGGCGGGTGAGCTCGGACTCCAGTGAGACGACCTGGCCGATGGTCGTGGCCCGGGCCAGCAGCGCCCGCACCCGGTCCAGACTGGCGGTCATCGTCTTGACCCGGCTCGCCGTGTCGACGTACTGGTCGGTGACGTCCTGGCTGCTGGTCGTGCGCGAGAGCACCCGGCCCACCCGGGAGAGCTGGTCCATGACGGCGTCGAGCCGGTCGCTCGGCACCGACAGGCTGATCGTGCCGAAGCCGCCGAAGGCGGCGCCGGAGGGGGTGCTGGAAGGGGTGTCGGGCGCCGGCTGGGACCCACCTGCGTTGCCCAGCTGCTCGTTGAGCACGAAGCCGTCGGCGCCGGCGGCGATGCCCCGGACCGTGGCGGCCGCGCTCGCGACGTCCTTGACCTGGACCGACAGGCTGGCGTTGCGGGTGATCTTGCGCTCGGCGGCGACGACCTGGTTGACCGCGTCGCTACCACCGGAGGCACCGGATGGGGCGACCTTGCCCGTCTCCGGCTGGGCAGCGGAGCCGCCGGCGGCCCGGGCGCCGGAGTCACTGGCGGAGGAGGAGGTCGTGCCGGAGCTGGAGCACCCCGCGGCCAGACCGGCGAGGAGGAGCCCTGCCGCGAGGGCGCCGAGAAGGCGAACCGCCCTGCGGGGACTGGCCGTGGGCCGGCCGTGCGCTCGGGGGCTCGTGGGGTGGTGACTGGAGGGGCGGTCAGGGCTGGCCATGACGGGTTGTCGGCTCATGGTGGTTCCTCCCGGTCATCGGGCGGGCGGTCCGCCCTGCTCGGGGGTTGGAGGCCGCGGCGAGGAAGCGTGGTTCCCACCCTGCGGTTTCGATCCGGTCACGGCCTTTGAGAGGCTGCCGCCATGGCGAGCACCCGGGTGGCTGTGGTCGGTGGAGGCATCAGCGGGCTGAGCGCGGCGTACGCGGTCATGTGCGCCGTGCCCGACGCCGAGGTCCTGCTGCTGGATGCCTCGGACCGGCCGGGGGGCAAGCTGCGCGCGGAGGTCGTCGCGGGGGTGCGGATCGACGTCGGGGCGGAGTCGATGCTCGCCCGCCGCCCCGAGGGCCTCGAGCTCGTGTCCGAGCTCGGCCTCGACGAGCGGCTGGAGCATCCGTTGACGACCCGGGCGTCGGTCTGGTCGCGCGGGCTGCTGCACCCGATGCCCAGCGGCACGCTGATGGGGGTGCCGGCCAACCCCGCCGCCGCGCTGGGGCTGCTCGACGCCGAGGAGATCGCCCGCGACGAGCAGGAGCGCGACCTGCCCGCCGAGCCGCTGACCGAGGACGTTTCGGTCGGCGAGCACGTCGAGCGCCGGGCCGGTGCGGCCGTCGTCGACCGGATCGTCGAGCCGCTGCTCGGCGGGGTCTACGCCGGCCACGCGCGCCGGCTCTCGTTGCAGGCGACCGTGCCCGCGCTCTGGGCGGCGGCCGCGCGGGGGGAGTCCCTGACGGTGGCCGCCGAGCGTGCCGCGTCCGCCGCGGTCGGCAACCCTTCCCCGGTGTTCGCCGGGCTGACCGGCGGCATGTCCACCCTGGCCGACGCGCTGCACCGGGCCCTCGTGGCCGGCGGCGTCAGGGTCGTCAGCGACACGATCGTGCGCTCCCTGGAGCGCACCCTCGGAGGCTGGCGGCTGGTCTCGGGCCCGGTGCCCGCGCCGGTGGCGACCGAGGTCGACGCCGTGGTCCTGGCCGTGCCGGCTGCGGCGGCGGCCCGGCTGCTGTCCCCGCACAGCGCCGGCGCGGCCGCGGAGCTGGCCGGCATCGACTACGCCTCGATGGCGATCGTCAGCCTGGTCCTGCCCCGCGCCGGGATGCCCGCCCTGCCCGGCTCGGGCTTCCTCGTGCCACCGGTGGAGGGGCTGACGATCAAGGCCTCGACGTTCAGCAGCGCCAAGTGGGGGTGGACCGCCGAGGCGGCGGGGGACCTGGTCGTCCTGCGGGCCTCGATCGGGCGGCAGGGCGATGAGGCAGACCTCCAGCGCTCCGACCGCGAGCTCGTCGCGGTGGCCGCGCGCGAGGTCGGGCAGGTGCTCGGCGGACCGCTCCCGACGCCGGTGGACGCCCACGTGCAGCGGTGGGGTGGGGCGCTGCCGCAGTACGCCGTGGGGCACCTGGACCGGGTCGCCCGCATCCGGGCCGGCGTCGCCGGGCTGCCCGGGCTGGAAGTCGCGGGAGCGGCATACGAGGGGGTGGGCATCCCTGCCTGTATCGCGTCCGGTCGCCGCGCGGCGGCGGCCGTGGTCACCCACCTGCGCGAGCGTGCGCCGGCCGGGGGAGAATGAGGCCATGAGCCCGAAGCCCAGCGCCAGCCAGATCCGCGAGATCAACGACAGCATCCGGTACGCGATGTGGTCGGTCTTCAAGGTGACCAGCCCGCTGCCGGAGGACCGGGCCAAGCTCGCCGCCGAGGTCGAGGCGCTGTTCGCGGACGTCGAGGCCCAGGGGGTGGCGGTCCGCGGCGTCTACGACGTGGCCGGCCTGCGGGCCGACGCCGACTTCATGGTGTGGTGGCACGCCGAGACCATCGAGGCTGTGCAGTCGGCCTACCACCGGCTCCGGCGCACCGAGCTCGGCCGGCACCTCGACTCCGTGTGGTCGGTGGCGGCGCTGCACCGCCCGGCGGAGTTCAACAAGGGCCACATCCCGGCGTTCATGGCTGGCGAGGACCCGAAGCGCTACGTCTGCGTCTACCCGTTCGTGCGCTCCTACGACTGGTACCTCATCGACGACAAGGAGCGCCGCGACATGCTCGTCGAGCACGGGATGATGGCCCGGGAGTACCCCGACGTGCGGGCCAACACCATCGCCTCGTTCGCGCTGAACGACTACGAGTGGGTGCTGGCGTTCGAGGCCGACGAGCTGCACCGGATCGTGGACCTCATGCGTGAGCTGCGGGCCGCCAAGGCGCGGCTGCACGTGCGCGAGGAGGTGCCGTTCTACACCGGCCCGCGCGTCGAGGTCGCGGACCTGCTCGAGCGACTGCCCTGACGTGTGATCCGTCTGCCCTGAGCCCCGCGGGGCCGCCCTGAGCCCCGCGTGGCTGCCCTAAGGCCGCGCCGCTCGCTGCGCCCACCGTTCCCTCGGGACGGTGGGCGCCGCTGTCTGCGGGGTACGCCGGATTGGCCGGTCGCTGCCCGCGGCGAACTGTCCGCTCGTGTTTGGGCGGCCGGGCTTCGGGGGGCCTGTCAGTGCTCGAATTTATGTTCGAATCATGCATCAGGGGGATCGTCGCCAGGGGCCCGCGGCCAGCGGTTCCGGTGGCGTGCGCGCGGCGGCGCCGGTCGGTGCGCCAACCGGCTCCTTCATGGACCGGTTGGCTGTGGTGGATGTGGCGGAGGGGTCGCTGGTCGACTTGGAGGAAGTGCTGCACCAGTGCCAGGGCTCCAACCTGGGGCCTGCAATGGCCCGGCTGGACGCTCTGGCTCGCCGCGTTGAGGCCGCCAAGGTCGCGGTGCTGGGTGAGGCGCTGGAGCGGGGCGAGGTGACCTCGTCGTGCGCGTCGGCCACGGCGTGGGTGCTGGAGTGGGCGCCGTCGTACCGGTGCGGTGGTGCGAAGGACCTGGTGACCGTGGCGCAGGCCGCCACTGGTCGCCCGGTGGCTGCTGGGCAGGTGCTCGACCACGGCAGCGTGCGGCGGCTGCGCTCGTGCGTGCTGTCCGGGCGGGTCGGGGTGCGTGGGGCGGCGGTGGCGCTGGCCGAGATGCACAAGCTCGCGCCCCGGTTGACGCGTGAGGCGGTGCCGACGGTGTGGGAGGGGTTCCTCCACTTGGCGGCGACCGAAGGCCCGTCGGGGGTGCGGGGGCTGCGGGAGCGGATCATCGCGACCTACGGCCGGGACGGTGAGTTCCAGGTGCGGCAGGACCGCTTGAAGCACGGGGTGTCCCTGTCGCCGGGGCGGGCCGATGACGGGATGGTGGAGTAGCTGCTGCGCCTGGACCCCGAGGGGGCGAGTGTGCTGGAGGCGGCGATCGGGCCGCTGTCCGCCCCGCAGCCGGCGGACGGGGTCAGCGACCTCAGGAGCTCGGACCAGCGGCGGGGTGATGCGCTGGTGGAGGTGTGCCGGCGTTCGGCGGCCGCGGGCCAGGATCTGCCGGCCCAGCCCAAGTCGTTGCTGTACCTGACGATGAGCTTCGACGACCTCAGGGACGCGTGCGGGGCCGGGACTGTGCTCGGGAACGGGGCGCTGCTGGCCCCGGAGACGGTCCGCCGGATCGCCTGCGACGCCGGCGTCATCCCGGTGGTGCTCGGCACCGACGGGGAGATCCTGGACATGGGCCGCACCAGGCGGCTCTTCACCCCCGCGCAGCTGAAGTACCTGTGGCTGCGCGACGGCGGCTGCACCATCCCCGGCTGCACGGCGCCGCCGTGGTGGTGCGACGGGCACCACGTCACCCACTGGGCCGACGGCGGCCCCACCGACCGGCTCAACGCCGCCCTGCTCTGCGGGCGGCACCACACGATCGTGCACCAGCGAGGGCTGACCGCCACGGTCACCGACGCCGGCGTCACCTGGCACCTATGACGACCCCGCCCCGCACCCGGCCGGAGACGACCGGGTGAGAGGCATGCGCCGGCCGGTCGATGTCCCCTGTGCCGCCTAGGATCTGGCGCCATGACACATCGTGATGCGTTCGTCGGTGCAGCCCGGGCCGCTCACTCCCTGCTGGCGCACCCTGCCGTCGCGGCGCGCTGGTCCGAGCCGAGCGCCTGCGAGGGGTTCACCGTCGGGGGCCTCGCTGCCCACCTGGCGACCCAGGTGCTCAAGGTTCCCGAAGTCCTGGCCGGAGCGTCCGGCGAGGATGCGCCGAAGACGCTGCTCGGGCACTACTCGAGCGTCGCCTGGATCGGCGCCGACCTCGAGTCCGACGTCAACGTCGGGATCCGGGACACCGGAGAGGCCCTCGCAGGCGACGGCGCCCAGATCCTCGCAGGGCAGGTCGCGGACGTGACCGCGAAGCTGTCGACATTGCTGTCCGCGGAGGCAGCCGACCGCGTCGTGATGCTGCCGTGGGTGGGCTGGTCGCTGACCCTCGACGACTACCTCACGACCCGGATGATGGAGATCGCGGTGCACCGCGACGACCTTTCCGTGAGCGTCGGCGTCGAGGTCGATGACCTGCCCGAGGCGGTCTTCGGGCCGGTGCTGGACCTGCTGGCCCGCCTGGCCATTCGTCGTCACGGCCAGACGGCGGTGCTGCGTGCCCTGGCCCGCGCCGAGCGAGCCCCGGCCCTCATCAACGCCCTCTGACCGGGGTGTCCCCGTTGCGCTGCCGGCAGTGCGGCTCACGGCCGGCAAGGTCGTCGACCGGTGTGACCGGGCCACGATGAGCGGCGCCGGCGAGGACGATCACCGTGGGCGGCCCCCGCAGCTGCACCCGCTGCTCGCAACGCGGTTCAGTGCGCTGGTCTTCGACCCCACGCACCAGCTGACCGAGGCTGAGGAGGACGTGCTGTTGCAGGCCGCGCGATGGGCTCCGTCGGCCGGCAACTCCCAGCCATGGATGTTCCACGTCCGGCGTCGCGGCGAGCCCGGGCACGAGGGCCTCGTGGCGAGACTCGCTCCGAGCTCGGCGCGCTGGGCTCCTGCCGCCAGTGCGCTCGTGGTCAACCTCGCGCACCGCACCGTGGAGGGCACGGACTGGCAGTTCTCCGAGTTCGCCGACTACGACCTCGGCCAGGCCGTCGCCCACATGACCGTCCAGGCGACCGCGATGGGACTGTCCTGTCGTCAGTTCCGGGCGTTCGACCTGGAGGGTCTGACCCACGACCTTCGGGTCCCGCCGGGATGGGCGGTGGTCAGCATGACCGCGATCGGCCGGGCCGTGGATGCGGACAAGGGCAGCGGTCTGCTCCGCCGGCGACGCAGAGTGGCCGACCTGCGCCTGCCCCGAGAGGGTCCGGTCGCCCCGGAGTCGTGAACGGCGCGACCGGCGTGAACCCCGCGACCTCCCCGGAGCGCCTCAGCCCTCGCTGGGCTCCAGTCGCAGGCTGATCGAGTTGATGCAGTAGCGCTGGTCGGTCGGCACGTCATAGCCCTCGCCCTCGAAGACGTGGCCCAGGTGCGAGCCGCAGTTCGCGCAGCGCACCTCGACCCGCTTCATGCCCAGGCTTCGGTCCTCGATGTACTCGACCCGGTCCTCGGCCAGCGGCGAGTAGAACGAGGGCCACCCGCAGTGGCTGTCGAACTTGGTGTCACTGCGGAACAGCTCGGTGCCGCAGGCGCGGCAGGAGTACACGCCCTGGGTCTTGGTGTCGGTGTACTCCCCGGTCCACGGCCGTTCGGTGCCGGCCTGGCGCAGCACCTCGTACTCCGCTGGGCTGAGCTCGGCCCGCCACTGCTCCTCGGTCCTGGTCATCGGGTAGGTGCGGCCGTCGGTCATGGGGGTCCTCCTGGCGAGTCGTCGGAACCAGCTCACGGTCAGGTCAACCCCAGCCGCGGACGGAACGTTCCCGCCCGGGTGAGCACCCGGCATACCGGGTCCGTGTGCCGGGTGCCCGCCTCGGGCTCCCCGCACTCAGGGGTGCTGCGGCATGGCCCGGTGGGCGGGCTGATGCGTGGCGACGTCGGCGAAGATCGCCTTGACGTCGTCGGCGCGGGCGGAGGAGTCCGCCGGCAGGTCGATGAGCATCAGCCCGGCCAGCGCGAGGCAGGCAGACGTGGCCAGGACACGCCACGGGGAGCCGGGTGTGGCGGTGGTGATGGGCATGGGGGAGCTCCAGAAGGGGAGGGGTGCGGTCGGGGGCCATGGGCGAGACTAGGGCCCGAAATGTCCGTATTCCGTTGCGGGATGGCATATTTCACGCAAAGTTCGGGACGCGGACCTAGGGTTGGGCCATGGCTGACGCGACGGTTCTGGAGGTCCCCGCCCCCGACGGCTCGGTCCGGGACGTGCGGGTGTCCAGCCCGGACCGCGTGATGTGGCCGGACTGCGGGGTCACCAAGGTCGAGCTGGCCCGCTACGTCGTGGCTGTCCGGGAGGGGCTCCTGGGGGCGCTCGGCGACCGGCCGGTGACGCTGCAGCGCTACCCCGGAGGGATCGAGGATGAGGCGTTCTACTCCAAGAACCCACCCCGGGGCGTGCCCGACTGGGCCCGGACGACGATGTGCACCTACCCGTCGGGGAGGCGCCACCCGCAGCTGGTCGTGGACGAGGCCGCCACCGCGGTGTGGGCGGTGCAGATGAACACGGTCACCTTCCACCCCTGGCCGGTGCGCACCGGCGACAACGACAACCCGGACGAGCTGCGGATCGACCTCGACCCCCAGCCCGGGCGCGACTTCGCCGACGCGGTCGAGGCGGCGATGGGGCTGCGCGAGCTGATGCAGGAGCTCGGGCTGACGCCCTGGGTGAAGACCTCGGGCAACCGGGGCGTGCACGTGTTCGCCCGCGTCCGCCCTACCCACGAGTTCCTCGACGTGCGCCACGGCGTCATCGGCATCGCCCGCGAGCTGGAGCGACGGATGCCGGACCTGGTCACCACCGCATGGTGGAAGGAGGAACGCGGCGAGAAGGTCTTCGTCGACTTCAACCAGGCCTGCCGCGACCGCACCATCGCTTCGGCCTGGAGCCCGCGGCCGCTGGCCGGCGCGCCGGTGTCCATGCCGGTGACATGGGAGGCGCTGGGCACGGTCAAGCCGGGCGACTTCACCGTCCGCACGGTGCCGGAGATCGTCGCCTCGGATGGCGACGCCTGGGCGGGTATCGGCGACGCGGTGGGCGACGTGACTACCGCGATCGCGTTGTGGGACAAGGACATCCAGGAGCGAGGGCTGGGCGAGATGCCGTTCCCTCCGGACTACCCGAAGATGCCGGGCGAGCCGATGAGGGTCCAGCCCTCCCGTGCGAAGCGCGTGGCCAATGAAGATGCCGACTGAGACGTCGTCACCGGTGTGGGCACAACGCTCATTCGCCTGATGACCTGCCGGTCGCGGTTTGCGGCTTGTCCGGGATGCGACCGCTGGCGAGGAGAAAGCCCGCGCCTATCGCGCCCGTGACGAGGGCGCCGCCCCACCAGACCGCGTCCGGTGAGTACGCGAGCACTGCGCCGCCGATGGCGGGGCCGATCGCGAAGCCGCCGGTCACCGTCAGGCTGAGGACCGACATGTAGCGGAGGAGGAGATGCGGGGGCGTTGGCGTGCGCCCAGGCGTAGCTAAACGGACCGGCGCCCGACGGATTATGTGGATCTGCTTCATCACGGACTCCGTTGCTGGTGATGAAGTCAGATCACGTGACCCTTCCACGCGGTATGTACACCGCCGACGACGCGAAGTGGGCGGCTCTCCGGCGCCCAGTTCCCCGGTCTCGCGGTGTTAATGCACCACCGACCACCCGCACGAGCCAGCGAACGAACTCGAACCGATTCTCGACATCACCGGGGTCGCCCTCGACGCAGACATCTCGTAAGTGAAAGGGCCCATTGACCAGGCGTACAGCCACTTCGCCGAGCCCTACCCGGCGCGCACCGCGATCGCCGTGGCCGCGCTGCCGCTAGGCGCGGCAGTGGAGATGCACGTGGAAGTGGGCTGAGCCCAGCCAACACCCGTGGCCCGGTGCTGGGTTCTGGCTATCGGCTCGGGAGCGATCGCGGTAGCCCGAACCACGGCAGCACGCTGGCCTCGAAGCGGGTGATGCCGCAGATCCGGCCGCCGGCAAGGGTGAGCACATAGAAGCCGGTCGCGTGCCGGACGCCGTCCGGGCCGCGCAGGTATGCCCCGAATGCGGGCTGCCCGTTGGCTCGGGCCGGCACGAGGTCGAATCTGCGGCCCGCCCCCAACTGGCGAGCGCAGTAGCGGGCTACGAGTTCACGGCCCTCGTATCCGAACGGCTCCGGAGGCATGGCGATGAAGACGTCATCGGTCAGCAAGGCCACCAGCGCGTCGACATCGGCGGATTCCCACGCCCTCGCAAACGTGGCAACGATCGCGTCCTCAGCGGGCGAGCCAGCAGCGGGCGGAGACTCGTGGCCGGCGACCGACCGCTCCCGGCGCTTCAGGCTCGCGCGAGCTCGTTTGAGGGCGCTGTTGACCGATTCGACGGTCACTTCCAGCATGCCGGCTACGTCGCTGGCGTGGAATCCAAGGACGTCACGCAAGATGAGGACGGCCACCTGGCGCCGCGGCAGCAGCTGCAGGGCGGTCACGAAGGCCAGCGAGATCGCTTCGGTCTGCTCGTAGCGGGCTTCCGGGCCGAGCGGCTGGTCGGCGGCACCTTCGAGCAGCGCGTCAGGAAACGGCTGCAGCCAGACGGGCTCGTCACGCGGTGTCGGCAGGGGCGATTCAAACCTGGACATGTCCCACTCCCTGACCGGGCGACGGCTCGCCGCGCGGCGCGCGTTGAGGCACCGGTTGGTGGCGATCGTGTACAGCCAGGTGCGCAGCGACGCGCGTTCCTCAGCGAACCCGCTCAAGCCCCGCCAAGCAGCCAGCATCGTCTCCTGGACGGCGTCCTCGGCGTCGGCCAGGGACCCGAGCATCCGGTAGCAGTGCACCTGCAGTTCCCGCCGGTGGGACTCAGCCAGCTCCCGGAACGCCTCGCCATCCCCTGCCCGCGCCCGGGAGAGCAGATCGGCTGTCACCATCGTGCGCTCCTTCCTTCCGCACCGGCTCGTGCCTCCGCCGATATATACACCGCGCGCCGCGCGAACTGGGCGGGCATTTCACGCGGCCTCCGGCGCTGTCCCAACAGTCGACGGTGCTGGGGCTTGGCGGAGCGGGTCGGGGATGCGGTCGCCGAGCTTCAGCAGGACGGCTCCGGCCAGCAGCGCGGCGAGCGCGCCGCCCCACCAGATGGCGTCCGGCGAGGTCTGGAGGAGAACGCCGCCGGTCGCCGGGCCGAGCGCCAGGGAGCCGGTGAAGGTGAGGGTGTAGAGAGAGAGGTAGCGGCCGAGCAGATGTTCTGGGGCCATGTCCGCGACCAGCGGCCCGAGAACGAGAATGTGCGCGATCTCGCCGATTGCCAACACGATCGCAACCCCGGCGAGGACGCTGGTCGCAGCGAGCTCCGAGTGGGTGACTGTCGCCGGCACGACGGCAAGCAGGGCGACAGCAAACAGGGCGCTCGTCGCCGCGAACGCGTGTGTGCGACGCATCCGTGCCACCAGGCGCACCGCCGGGATCTGCGCGATGACGACGAAGGCGGTGTTGACGAGAATGATGATCCCGATCTCAGCTGGCCCGACTGGCGTGTGTGCCTTGGCGAACGGCGGCAGGATGTTGGAGAAGAACGTGTGACCGACGACGACGAGCACGACGTTGGCTGCGATCACGATGAGGAAAGGCCGATCTCGAGCGACCGCACGATAGCCGGTCCCGTTGCCGTGTGTCGGCGCCGCGGCGATGTCGGCTCGCGGGCTCGGCACGGCAGCCAGCACGATCAGCGCGAACCCGGCGTAGGTGACAGCGTCGAAGAAATAGAGACGCTGGAATGTGCCGAGCTGCGGGGTGGCTGCGACGATGAAGCCGCCGACGGTCGCGCCGGCACCGATACCGAAGTTGCCGGCGACGCGGTTCAGCGCAAAGGCGGCCGCTCGCTGCTCCGGCCTGATCAACCTGACAACCAGTGTCCGATTGGCCGTCCCTGCGACGCCGAGCCCGGCTCCGCTGACAATGGAGCAAGCAAAGCCCTGCCAGGGATGTTCTACGAAGGCAAACCCGGCGTAACCGAGCGCGCTCGCCAGGCTTCCTGCGACCACCAACGCTTTGGCGGAGTACCGGTCGAGGAGCGATCCCGTCGGCGGGGTCGCGATGGCGGAGATCCCCATGGTCGCCGCGAGAACCAGTCCGGCGGTCGACGTCGAGAAGCCACGTGCCTGGTGCAGATAGATGATCTCAAACGGAAGCACGAGCCCGTAGCCGAAAGCGTTGACCGCGTTGGCCGCCTGAAGGATGAGCACGGGTCGAGAGAGCCCGGTACGCCAACCCCCGATGAGGCGGGAGACGCGGCGGCTCACAGGCCCCAACCCGTCTTCTCCTTCGTCGCCTCGGTGTTCATGTGCGCATCCCCTTCGTGGAAAGTCCGTCTCGAAAAGACTGACACCACGAGCACGCGGAACTGGGCGCTCCCGAACCGCCCAGTTCTCGAGGACGTGGGTGTCTACACAGGTGACAGGGAATGGGAAAGCCGAGGGCAGCCGATGCGAGGATTGCCGGATGACGGTGGCTCACTGCGCAGATTCGCTCACGAAGCTGGATGTGAGGTGACGGTCAGCGCATGAACGCCGACTACGCCGCACGGCTTGTGTCGTTGACGACCGCGCATATCGCGGACGCTTGCATCCGCGTCGACATACCGGTGCGATGCGCACCGGCCGGGACGCGTCCGCTTGCTGCAGGGGCTCGCGTCGCAGGCCGCGTGCTGCCCGCTCGACACGCCGGCAGCGTCGACGTGTTCCTCGAAGCGTTCGAGCACGCTCGCGAAGGAGACGTGCTCGTCGTCGACGACGGTGGACGCACCGACCAAGCGTGCATCGGTGATCTTGTCGTCGCCGAAGCGAAAGCTGCGGGTGTCGCAGGGCTCCTCGTGTGGGGCTTACACCGGGACACCGCGGACATCCTTGCGATCGGCCTGCCAGTGTTCAGCTTGGGCGCGATCCCGACCGGACCGCTGGAGCTGGCGCCGCGGGACTCGCAGGCGCTGACGTCTGCCCGCGTCGGCGAGCACACGGTCAGCACCGGCGACGTTGTCCTCGCAGACGACGATGGAGCCGTCTTCCTCCCCGATGACCGTGTTGCCGGGATCCTCGACGTTGCCGAGGGCATCCGCGACGCCGAGCGGCGGCAAGCGGAGCGAATCCGGAGCGGGAACATCCTTCGGCAGCAGGTCGAGTTCGCGTCGTTCCTCGATAACAGAAAGCGGAACGCCAACCTGACCTTCCGTGAGCACCTGCGGACCGTCGGCGGTGCGATCGAGGAATGACCGGCCTAGGTTGGCGGCGTGCCGCCCCGAGCTTTCGCCAGCCGCCGGAAGAGTGGACGGCCTCATCCTCGTCGCGGCATGGGCGGACGCTGCGCGCGCGGCGATCGCGGCAGGTGACTTCGACTATCGCTCAGTCGTCAATGGGCTGACGTGGCGCCTGCGTCACTCTGGGCGGAGTGACGCACGGGGGCTGACGCCCTGACATCTGCCGGTCGATGGAAGCGCGTCGCCCCCATCGACCAAGCCGTCGATGGTCTCGTCGCGCCCACCCCGGCGGCCGACCCGTGGCAGCATTCGGTCACAGTCTTACCCGTTGTGGGACCAACAATCTCGCCCGATGACTTCGGCCACAGCGCTCAGTCTGAGCACGCTCGCTGAGCACCGACGCACAGCGCATATCAGGTAGGCACCCCGAAGATGCCGGGCGAGCCGATGAGGGTCCAGCCCTCCCGTGCGAACCGCGTGGCCAGTGGAGACACCGACTGATGCGCCAACGGAGCGCTTCTTCCATGCGCCTCACCTGACATTGGCCAGGTGAGACTTCACGCGGCCGGCTCCGCACCGCGCGACGTCAGGTGACCGGGTATCGGCTTGGGAGTGGGGCCGCACGGGTCCCGTCACCCGCCGAGGACCGGGTGCCCGTCCACGTGCGACGGACTCGTGTCCCCTGAGCTCCGTCAGGGCAGGACGATCGGGACTGTCGGGGTTGCCTGCGCTGTCGGCAGGGTCAGCGTGGGCAGCGTGTGGGTCGGTGCCGGGGGGACGGTCACGCTGGGGAGTGTGGGTGCGGGTGCCGGGGGGACGGTCTCGCTGGGGAGTGTGGGTGCGGGTGCCGGGGCGATGGTCACGCTGGGGAGTGTGGGTGCCGGCGCGACAGTCAGGCTGGGGAGTGTCGGTGCCGGCGCGACAGTCAGGCTGGGGAGTGAGGATGTGGGTGCCGGGGCGATGGTCACGCTGGGGAGTGTGGGTGCCGGGGCGACGGTCACGCTGGGGAGTGTCGGTGCCGGGGCGATGGTCAGGCTGGGGAGAGTGGGTGCCGGGGCGATGGTCACGCTGGGGAGTGTGGGTGTGGGTGTGGGTGCCGGGGGAGCGGACGGTATGGAGGACAGCCCCGGGGCGCCGGTACTGCCCGAACCGGTACTGCCCGAACCGGTACTGCCCGAGCTGGTGCTCCCGACTGGCGAGGCACCTCCGGCCGCAGGCGATCCCGCCCGGCTGCCCGACCCGCCCGGGCCGACCGACCCAAGCGCACCAGTCGCGCCGCCCGTAGGCGTAGGCGTAGGCCCGGGCGCCGGAAGGCTCGGCACGCCGACGGTGCCCGGGAGTGACGTCGCGCCGGACCCGCCGACCGGCTGCCGCTCGAGCTGACGCGAGACCGAAGGCCGCTCGTGGCTCGTCCGCTCTGAGGCCTTGAGCGCACTGGGTGGTGTCGGCTCGGACAGGCCCGGCAGGTGGAGGTGAGGCACGACAACCATGCCGATCCGGATGATCGCGTACGCCACCACTGCAGCGCCGAAGACGATGACAGAGGTCCTGGTGAAGGACCTGTGGGTGAGACGCACGGGCGATTCCTCTCGCGGTGGTTCCTGGTTGGGGTGTCGCCCTCAGACGAGGTCGAGACGTTCGGTGTGGACCTGCGCCTGAGGGATGCCCAGGCCTTGTAGGGCTGCGTGCGCCGTCGCGACCATCGCCGGCGGCCCGCTCACGAAGTAGTCGAGGTCGGTCCGGCGACGGGGCAGGTGTGCCGCCAGCATGTTCGCGGTGAGCCGGCCAGTGGCCCCGGGCCAGCCGGGCGGCGGGTTCTCGAGCAGCTCGACGACTCGCAGTCGCAGTCGGGAGGCGATGTGGGCGATCTCGCGGCGGAACAGCAGCTCGTCGACACGGCTGGCGCAGTTGAACAGCACGTGCTCGCGCTCGTCCCCGTCGGCCGCGAGGGCACGAAGGGTGCTTATCATCGGCGTGATACCGACACCGCCGGCGATCAGCACGAGCCCGCGCGCCCGGCGGGCCTCGGGAGTGAAGGCGCCGTGCGGACCGTCCACCCAGACCCGGTCCCCGGGCGCCACCCGGCGCGCGGCGGGGCCGTAGGCATCGGTGTCCTCGACGGTGAACTCGAGCTCTCCATTGCGGCGCGGCGGGGAGGAGATGGTGAGCGGGTGCTCCTCGAAGCCCAGCGGCGTGCGCCCGATGCGCACCCAGGCGAACTGCCCCGGCCGGAACCGCGTCAGCCCGCGGTGGCCCCACGGCTCGACCACCAGAGTGGTCACCCTGGGGCTCTCGGCGCGCACCTCCCGCACGAGGTAGGGGTGGACGAGCGCCCGGAGGGGTCGCCACACCCACCGCCGGAGCCAGACGAAGAGCATCAGGGCGAGCAGGAACGTGAACCACCGCGCGAACGCGGACTGTGCGATCAGGTGCCGCAGGAGGTAGACGTGCAGCCCGCAGAGCACGACCACGACCATGGAGACCAGGACGTGCATGGCTCGCCATACCTCGTGGGCGCGCCCCGGGGCACGCCGCCGCCATCGGGAGGTGAGGACGAGCACGAGCAGCGCCGCCGTCCCGATCGCCCCGGCGCGCGTGGCGGGACGGCCGAGGAACGGGTCGACCACAGCCCGGTGGGCCGGGTCGCCGAGGACGGCGCCGGTGACGTGCACCAGGACGAACCCCACGGCCGAGGCGCCCAGCAGCCGGTGCACGCCCATGACGACGTCGATGCCCAGCCCGGAGGACAGGCTCCGGATCCGTTTGGGCAGGATGAACGTGACCGCGAGCAGTGACAGGGCGACCAGGCCGGAGGCCACGGATACCTCGTATGCCGGGTTGGCCGTCCTGGGCGGGTCCCCGTGCAGTGCCAGACCGAGGGGGACGAACACCAAGGCGAGGTAGAGGATCGCCGCCGTGGGGCCAATCAGCCTTCGTGTCACGCGTCGTCCAACCGGTAGGGGTCAGCCAGTCCCCTGCCCCGGGAGCCGCCTGTGAGGGCGGCTCGCGAGAAGTTCCGGATGGTAGACCCGGACGCCGCGTCCCGACAAGGGCAGTGGTCCCCCCTCCACCGGCTGACCTGCGACTTTGTGGGGTCTGGCGACGCTGACGGCGGAGACGGGGTAGCCGTCCGAACCCGGCGGCGCGGACTGGATCATCGGGCAGGCAGCGGAACTGGCCCCCGAGCGCATCGAGACCGTCGTCGTGGCGGCCAACGAGGACGGACTCCTGCTCGCCCGGCGGCGAGAGTTCACCGAGTTAGACCGGCACACCCTCGATGAGGACGCCGCCGAGTACGTCGAGCTCTGCCTCGCCCGACCAGGCAGCTCGTCTGCAGGGAGCCGGTCCTCGGACACCCCGTCCTATGGCGGCCACGTCAACCCGGTCGTGTCGGCCGTCAGCCGGCCACGTAACGGTCATCACGGCGCGGAGCGGGCCGGATGTGGGATCGTCCCCGCGGCGGCTGCCCCGACCGCCGAGCTGACCGTCCCCCGACCAGTCGCGGCTGCGCCCGGAGCGCCGCGCCGAAGGTGTCTGCGCCATGACCGTCCTCACCACCGCCCCCCAGGCCCTCGACTCCGGTGACACCGCGTGGCTGTTGACGTCCGCGGCCCTGGTGCTGCTGATGGCTCCCGGCCTTGCGCTGTTCTACGGCGGCATGGTCCGCGCCAAGAGCGTGCTGAACATGATGATGATGACCTTCGGGGCCCTCGCGGCCGTCCTGGTGCTGTGGACGGTGGTGGGCTACTCGATCGCCTTCGGTGACGACATCGGCGGTGGCCTGCTCGGGAACCCGCTGCAGCACCTCGGGCTCGGTGACCTGATGGCGGCGTCGGCCGCCGGGTCCGGGCACGTCCCCGTCCTCCTGTACGCCGTGTTCCAGGGCCTGTTCGCCGTGATCACCGGGGCGCTGGTGTCGGGGGCGATCGCCGACCGCGCGAGGTTCGGGGCCTGGATGGTGTTCGTGTCGGTGTGGACCGTGGTCGTCTACGCGCCCGTGGCGCACTGGGTCTTCGACGCGGGCTCGCCCGGGCACGTCGGCGGCTGGCTGGTCCACCAGGTGGGCGTCATCGACTTCGCGGGCGGCACCGTGGTCGAGGTCGGCTCCGGCGCCTCGGCCCTTGCCCTGGCCCTGGTGCTCGGCCGGCGCATCGGCTTCGGCAAGGAGCCGATGCGTCCGCACAACCTCACCCTCGTCATGCTGGGCGCCGGACTGCTGTGGTTCGGCTGGTTCGGGTTCAACGCCGGCTCGGCACTGGCCGCCAACCAGAGCGCGGTCATCGTCTTCACGACGACGCTGCTCGCCGGCGCGGCGGGCACCCTCGGCTGGCTTGCCGTCGAACGGTTCCGCGACGGCCACGCCACGTCGCTCGGCGCCGCATCGGGCATGGTCGCCGGCCTCGTGGCGATCACGCCGTCGTGCGCGTCGGTGTCGCCGCTCGGCGCGATCGTGCTCGGGGCCGCCGCCGGCGTGGTCTGCGCCTACGCCGTGGGGCTGAAGCACCGGCTCGGCTATGACGATTCGCTCGACGTCGTGGGCGTGCACATGGTGGGCGGCATCGTCGGCACCCTCGGCATCGGCCTCCTGGCAACGGCCAAGGCCCCCACGGGGGTCGACGGCCTCCTGTATGGCGGTGGGCCGGGTCAGCTGGGCAAGCAGGCGGTCGGGGTGGTCACCGTGATGGTCTACGCGTTCGTCGTGTCAGGCATCCTTGGGCTGGTCGTCGACAAGCTGATGGACTTCCGGGTGCATCGCGACGACGAGGTCGGTGGCATCGACCTCGCGGTCCACGCCGAGACCGCCTACGACCTGCACGCCCTCGTCACCGGCCGCACCGTCGGCCACGGGGCCGTGCGCGCGCTCACTCACCCAGGGGAGAACCGATGAAGCTCGTCACCGCGGTCATCAAGCCGCACATGTTCCAGGAGGTGCGCGACGCGCTCGAGTCGTTGGGCATCAGCGGGATGACGGTGGCCGAGGTGAGTGGCCACGGCCGTCAGCGCGGCCACACCGAGGTCTACCGTGGCGCCGAGTACGAGGTCGACCTGGTGCCCAAACTGCGGCTGGAGGTACTGGCCGACGACCGCGAGGCCGCCGACGTCGTCCGGGCGATCGCCGAGGCGGGCCGCACCGGCCGGATCGGTGACGGCAAGGTCTGGGTCGTGCCGGTGGAGTCCGTCCTGCGGGTGCGCACCGGAGAGGTCGACGACGCCGCGATCTGACCCGGCGTTGGCGTCACTGGACGGGGGCGGTGCGCGACCAGACCGGGCTCACGTGGTGCCCGCGGCGGTCCATCTCCATGACGGCCTTGTCGACGGCCTGCAGCTCTGCCGGCCCGAGGTGGCGCAGGCGCGACAGCCGCTCGCGCTCGCGGGAGTCCCCGCCGATGGCACCGATGCGCACCAGTCCGACGCCGGGGGCGTAGTACTTCGTCTGCGTCCCGCTGGTGGGGTCCAGGGGGCTGGTCTCGTCGACCAGCAGGACGTGGTCGTAGCACCGCAGGTCGGAGCAGGCGGTCGCGTCCGTGTCGGCGACCGTGGACACGTCGTAGAAGTCGATCTTCGGGATCAGTCCCTCGGTGTAGGTGCGGCCGTCCTTGGGGTGGGCCAGCATGTGGATGCCGCCCTTCGCCCCGTCCAGGCCGGTCACCCACGTGTCCGGGGCTCCGGTGAGCTTGCCGTTCTCGTACTCCTCGGGGTACTCGGCCATGTTCCAGACGGTGCCGGAGTCGTCCTGGGCGAAGAGCGCCAGCTCGGCCTCCTGCAGCTCCCCGAGGGACAGGTCACGGTCCCAGACGACGCGGGTGCGCACCCCGTTGACCACCTTGGTCAGGTTGCTCACCGTGAACACGATCTCGTGCGGGACGCTGCCATCCGCATCGGTGACCGTTCCGGTCCAGGTCCACTCGGTGCCCGGCACCAGCGGGAACAGCCGGTTGTCGACCCGGGTGGGGTGGCTGAAGGTGCCCATCGGTGGGGGAGGCACGGGCGAGGCCGCGGTCCCCGCGTGGGCCGGCGCCGCCAGCAGGGGCAGTGCCAGCAGCGGGGAGGTGAGGGCGGCCAGGGCCGTACCGAGGCGGCGGCGTCGGCGCATGCTCACGGCGATCTCCTGGTGGGTCATGGCGATCTCCTCACGGGGAAGGGGGACTCAGGCGTTCGCGACCTGACCGGCCTGCCCGTCCTGTCCGGACGGGCGGGACTGCCCGGCCCGCTCGGACCGACGCTGCTCGCGCATGCGCGACCGCAGGTAGAGCGAGGGCACGACCAGGAGGTTGAGCAGGGTCGAGGTGACCAGGCCGCCGAGGACGACGATGGCCAGCGGGTGCTCGATCTCGTGGCCGGGACGGTCGCCGAAGATCACCAGCGGCACCAGGGCCAGTCCGGTGGCCAACGTGGTCATCAGGATCGGTGACAGCCGCTCCTTCGCGCCGCGCAGCACCAGCCCGGGGCCGACCGGCTCGCCCTCGTCCCGCTCCAGGGTCTGGAAGTGGTTGATGAGCAGGATTCCGTTGCGGGCGGCGATGCCGAAGACGGTGAAGAAGCCGACCAGCGAACCCAGGGAGAGGACGCCGCCGGTGAAGTAGGCCGACAGCACGCCGCCGACGAGGGCCATGGGCAGCGTGGCGAAGATGAGCAACGCCAGCCGCCACCGGCCGAACGAGGCCTGCAGCAGCATCAGGATGGCGAAGCCTGCCAGGGCTGCGGACCCGAACAGGGTGTTCTGCGCCGACTGCCGCTCCTCGTACTCGCCGATCACCTCGGCGTGGTAGCCCTCGGGGAAGCTGACCGTCTTCACCTTGGCCTGGATCTGCTGCACGATCGAGCCCAGGTCGCCTCCGGTGAAGCTGGCCCCGACGTCCAGCCGGCGCGAGCCGCCCTCGCGCTCGATGCTGTTGGGGTTCGGGCGGAGCTCCACCGCGGCGACGTCCTTGAGGTGGACGCGCTTGCCCGAGGAGGTGTCGAGGACGATGTTCTGGATCGCGGTGACGCTGTTGCGCGTCGTCGGCGTGCTCCACACCACCGTGTCGTAGGCCTTGCCGCCGCGGAAGATGTCACCGACCTCCTCCCCGGCGACGAGGGTCGAGGCCGCCCGGCGCACGTCGCCGGGCTTGATCCCGTACTGCTGGGCCTTGGCCAGGTTGACGGTGACCTGGATCTGGGGGACGTCGGTCGAGATGTCGACGTGGGCGTCGACGGTCCCCGGCACCTTGGCGACGAGCTTCTGGATCTCGGCGGCCTTCTCGCGCAGGACGTCGAGGTTCTCCCCGAACACCCGGACGATGATCGGTTCCTTGCCGCCGGTCAGGACCTCCTGGATGCGTTCGTCGAGGTAGGTCTGCACCTCCCGGAACAGGCCGGGGTGCTGGTCGGCCACGGCGTTGACCTTGGCGAGGGTCGCCTCGTAGTCCACCGAGGGGTCCAGGCTGATCCAGTTCTCGCCGAGGTTGACCCCGGCCACCTCCTCGCCCAGCAGCGCCTGCCCGATGTGGGCGCCGAAGGACCGCACCCCCGGAATCGTGCGCAGCTCCTTGCTGACGGTCGCCGTGCTCCGTGCCATCTCCGCGTCGGACGTGCCCGGCGCGGTGACCCAGTGCATCAGCAGGTCGCGTTCCTTGAAGGCGGGGAACAGCGACTGGCCCAGGTGGGGCACCGCGACCACCGCGGCGATGGTGAGCACGCCGAAGGCGGCGTAGACGCGTCGGGGCCGGCGGATCACGCGGGCCAGGACCCAGGTGTAGCCACGCTGCAGCCACTTCACGACCGGCGACTCGTGCCGCTCGATGGGGGCCTTGCGCAGCAGGATCAAGGTCAGTGCCGGCGTGACGGTCAGCGCGACGACCATCGAGGCCATGATGGCCAGGGTGTAGGACCAGGCCAGCGGCCGGAAGAACGCGCCGGTCAGCCCCTGGAGCAGGAACACCGGGATGCTCGCCGCCACGATGATCAAGGTGGCGTAGACGATCGGGCTCCGGACCTCGAGGGATGCCTCGAGGATGATGGAGGCCGTCGACCGGTCGCTTCCCGCCCGACGATGCTGTCTCAACCGTCTGACGATGTTCTCGACGTCGATGATGGCGTCGTCGACCACGGCCCCGAGGGCTATCACGATGCCGGCGAGCGTCATCGTGTTGACCGTGTCCCCTCTCAGGTAGAGCACCAGCATCGTGGCGACGAGGGACAACGGGATGGTGATGAGGCTGATCAGGGCGACCCGCCACTCGAACAGGAAGAGCCCGAGGATCACCACGACGAGCAGGAAGCCCAGGACCAGCGCCTGCGTGAGGTTGGAGATGGCCAGCTTGATGAAGTTGGCCTGCTGGAAGATCGTCGTCTGGAACTGGACGTCGGGCAGGCCCGGCTGCAGCTGCTTGATCGCGTCCTCGACCCCCTGGGTCATCTTCAGCGTGTTGGCCCAGGGGAGCTTCTCCACCACGAGCAGGATGCCCGGGTTGTCGTTGATGATCGCGTCGCCGAACAGCGGCTGGTTCGTCTCCGCGACGGCGGCGACGTCGCCGAGCTTGACGGGGTCCTTGCCGCCGGAGCGCACCGGCACCTGGGCCATGTCGGCGGCTGTCGTGATGGGCAGGACGTTGTGGACGTTGAGCCGCTGGTTGGGGGTCTCGATGTTCCCCCCGGTGCCGATGACCGCGCCGCTGGAGAACTTCAGCAGGCCCGAGTCGACGGCGTCGGAGGTCACCTGCATGACCTGGTCGAGGGTGACGTCGTGGTTCTGCAGCTTCGGCGGGTCGACCTGGACGGTCATCAGCTGCAGCCGCTCGTTCCAGATGGCGACGTTGGCGACGCCGGGGACCTGCAGCAGCCGTGCCCGGATGGTCCAGTACGACATCATCGACATCTCGATGAGGGAGTGGGTCTTGGACGTCATGCCGATCTGCATGGCCCGTCCGGTGGCCGAGACGGGGGCGAGCATCACCGGGGGAGCGGCCCAGGTGGGCAGGTTGGGGATGACGGTGCTCAGCCGTTCCTGCACCAGCTCCCGGTCACGGAACAGGTCCGTGTCAGGCTTGAAGACCAGCTCGATCGAGTTCAGCTGCGGCACCGACTTCGAGCGCAGGTCGTCCAGCCCCTGCAGGCCGTAGAGGGCCTGCTCCAGGGGGACGGCGACCAGCTGCTCGACGTCCGAGGTCGACAGGCCCAGGCAGGCCGTCTGGATGACCACCCGGGGTGGGGCGAACTCGGGGAAGACGTCCACCCGCATCGAGGACAGGGAGGAGATACCCACCGTCATCATCGCCACCGCGGCGGCCACCACGATGTAGCGGAAGCGCAGGCTCCCGCCGACGATGCGGCGCATCAGACCGCCGCGCCCCCCGGCGCTCATTCCTCACCGCTGATGTCGTACTCGACGCCCAGCAGCTCGGGTGACCCCACCGTGACCACCTTGGTGCCCACAGCCGGGCCCTTGGTCAGGACGGCCACGTCCCCGGTGATGAAGTCGACGGTGATCGGTTTGCGCAGGTAGGTCAGCGGGGCCGTCTCCGTGTAGGTCCACGAGCTGCCGTCCCGGTCGTAGACCACCGCGGAGTAGGGGATGGTCAACCGGTGGGCCGACCTGACACCGTCGGGGGAGGTGGCGTCCGCCAGGCGTGCCGGGGCCGTGGCGATCCCGATGCGGGTCGCGGCCTCGGAGGTCAGGTGGACGGCCGGGACCGGTGAGCCGACCACGGCTGCCACGGACGCCGGGGGAGCCGCGGCGGGCTCGACCGCGCCCGCTCCGGAGCAGGCCGCCGTCGCCGTGACCACCAGGGCGGCGGCCACCATCGCCATGCTGCGCCTCATGATGACCATCTCCACTTCATCGAGCGTCGGTTGGTGCCGGGGCGGCGCTCGCCGGGCCGGTGGCACCCGGCTCGTCCGGGCGGGCCGGGCCGCGGCCGGCCATCGACATCAGGTAGAGGGCTGGGAGCACGACCAGGGCCGTGATGACGTAGCTGACCAGGCCGCCGAGCAGGGTCGCGGCCATCGGCCGCAGCAGCTCGAGCCCGGCCCCGTCGAGCACGAGCGGGGGCAGGAAGGCCGCGGCCACGGCGGCGCTGGTGAGCAGCACCGGCACGACGCGCGCGCTGGTGGCGCGGCGCACGTCCTCGGCCCCGAGGGGGCCGCCGCGCTCGAGCTCGGCCTGCTGGAAGAGGCGCACCTGGACCAGCAGCCCGCGGACCGCGATACCGAGCACGGCCAGCAGCCCGGCCACCATCCCGACCGACCCGTTGTAACCGAAGGCGAGGCCGGTGACGAGGGCTCCGGCGCACGCCACGACGGTGGTCACCGCCAGCAGCGCCGCACGGCGCCAGCTCGACGTGGCGGCTTGCAGGAGGAGGAATGCCCCGATGACCACCGCGAGCACGTAGGCCAGCGTGCGACGGTTGAGCGCCTGGTCGTCCGCGGCGGTGCCGATCACCTCGGCGTGGTACTCCAGCGGCATCGGCATCCCGGCGACCCTGGCCCGCAGGTCGGCGACGACGGCGCCGGGGTCGCGGCCGTTCACCTGGGCCGTGACGTCGACCGTGCGCGAGACGCCGTTGTGCTCGATGGCGGCGGGCTCGCTGACGAGCCGGACGTTGGCGATCTGGCCGAGCGGCACCTGCTTGCCCGAGGGGGTGTCGAGCCGCAGGGCCTCGAGGCCGGGCAGGCTGGCCCGCGTCGGCGCCTGCCCGAGGACGACGACGTCGAAGATCTTCTGCTCCTCGTAGATGCTGCCGACCGTCAGGCCGGACACGAGGGTCGTGGCGTCACGGCGCACGTCACCGGGGGCGAGCCCCAGGCGTCGCGCCGCGTCGAGCTTGACCTCGATGTTCACCGTGGGCTGGGTCAGCTGCTGCTCCACCTTGGGGCCGACCACGCCGGGGACCTGGCGCATCATCTCCTGCAGCTGCTGCGCCTTGGCGCGCATGGTGTTGAGGTCGATGCCGAACAGCCGCACCGTGATGTCGCTCGGGGTCCGGGAGGCCGTGTCCACGACCTGCTGCGCGTAGCTGACCACGTCCCCCCGGACACCGGGGTAGGCCGCCAGCTCGCGGCGCACGCTGGCGATGGTGGCTTGCTCGTCGGTCGTGCCGTCCAGGGTGAGCCAGATCTCGGCGGAGTTGACGTTGACCTCCTGGTCGGAGGTGATCGCGCGCCCGATGTGCACGCCGACGTCCGTGACGCCGGGCAGGGTCCGCAGGGCCGTGGTCTCCAGCCCGGCGACACGCTGCATCTCGCCCAGGGACGTGCCGGAGGTCGTGCGCAGCTGGACCAGCAGGTTGCGCTCGTGCAGCACGGGGAGCGTGGGCGACAGGTCGACCCGCGGCATCAGCGCGAGGGCGAGCACGGCCAGCAGGCCGAGCGCGGCCAGCGGCACGGCGCGGGAGGTGGGGGCCCGGCGAAGCGCGCGGTCGGCGCGGTCCTGGACCCACCGCGTGACCGGGCTCGCGGCGCGGTCCCGCTCGTGCTCCCCGAGCAGGATGACCGTCAGCGCCGGCGTGACCGTCAGGGTCACCACGAGGGAGACCACCAGCGCCAGCGCGTATGCCGCGGCGGCCGTCCGGGTGAAGGGCACCACCGACTCGCTCAGGAAGAGCGTCGGCACGATCACCAGCAGGCTGATCAGCGTGGCCGTCACCAGGGGAGCCCGTGTCGTCGCCATGGCCGCGGCGACGGTCTCCGTCGCCCCCACGCGGTCGGTGGGTCCGCGTCGGGCGCGGAGGCGCTGGCGCAGGCCGGTCACGCTGCTGATGGCCTCCTCCACCACGGCCCCGACGGCGACCGCCAGTCCGAGCAGCGTCATCGACGTCATCGTGGTGTGCAGCAGGAACAGCACGTATGCCGCGAGCACCAGTGAGAGGGAGACGCTCAGCACGGTGATCAGCAGGGCGCGCCAGGACCAGAGCACCAGCGCGAGCACGAGCACCATCAGCGCCAGCGAGGCCAGGGCGCTGACGCCGAGGTTGTGGGTGGCCGACTCGATGAAGGTCGCCGGGCGGTACAGGTGGGTGTCCACCGTGATCCCCTTCAGCCCCGGAGCCATGTCGGCCATGGCCTTCTCGACCGCGCGGGTGACCTGCTCGGTGTTGGCCTCGGGGAACTTCTCCAGCACCATCACGAGTCCGGCACCGCCGTCGACGATCGCGTCACCGATGAGCGGCTGGTGGTCCTCCTCCACCTTGGCTACGTCGCCCAGGCGCACGCCCGTGCCCTCGACGGCCACGTTGGCCAGGTCGCCGGGCGTGGTGATCGGGAGCATGTGCTGGACCGCGAGCCGCTGGGTCGGGCTCTCGATGAACCCGCCCGTCCCGGGGGTCGAGGCCTCGACGAAGGTCAGGGGGGAGACCCAGAGCGCGTTGCCGGCGGTCTCGAGGAGCCGGGTGAGGGTCAGGCCCTTGGCGTTGAGCGTCCTGGGGTCCACCTGGACCTGCAGCTGACGGTCGCGCTGACCCCAGATGGACACGTTCGCGACGCCGGGCACGCCCATGAGGCGCGGGCGGATCTTCCACCGCGCGAGGATCGACTGGTCGATCAGCGAGACCGACTTCGACGACAGCGCGATCATGGCGACCCGGCTGGTCGCCGCGAGCGGCTGGATCATCAGCGGCGGGCTGCCGACGTTGGGCAGGGCGTGCGCCTGGGTCATCCGCTCCTGCACCATCTGGCGCGCGGTGTAGAGGTCGGTCCCGGGCTCGAAGGTCAGGTCGATCACCGACGCACCGGGCATCGACTCGGAGTGCAGGTCGGCCAGGAAGGGCACGCCGTTGAGCAGGTCCTGCTCCAGGGGCACGGTGATGAGGTTCTCGACCTCCTGGGCGGACAGGCCGAGGGCCTCGGTCTGCACCTGCACCGAGGGCGGGGTGAACTCGGGGTAGACGTCGACCGCCGCCGAGGGCAGCTGGACCAGGGCGAGGACGAGCAGTGCGACGGCGGCGGCGATGACCAGCCGTCCCATCTTCAGTCCCGATGCCAGCACCCAGCTCATGTGACCACCCGCTCTCCAGGCGCGACCCCTGATTCATGCTGGTCGCCGGCCCGTGCACAGCAATCCCACAGGTGCACTAGCACGAACGGGGGTCATGGCGTACCCGCGAGTAGCCCGGGCACGTCAGGTGAGGGAGACGGGGTGGAGACGGGGTGGAGACGGGTGCCGACGGCGTGGAGACGCGGCCCGGCACGGACCTGGCACGGGCCCGGCACGCCACCGGCACGGGCCCGGCACGCCACCGGCACGGGCCCGGCACGCCACCGGCACGGGCCCGGCACGCCACCGCACATGCGGCCGGTCGCCGGGCGCGGGGAGCCCACACTGGCCAGAATGGGCCCATGGACCTGCCCGTCATGCCCCCCGTCGCGCCGATGCTGGCCAAGGCGGTCAAGGACCTGCCCGAGGGGGAGATGTCCTTCGAGCCCAAGTGGGATGGCTTCCGCTCGGTCATCTTCCGCGACGGCGACGAGGTGGAGATCGGCAGCCGCAACGAGAAGCCGATGACGCGCTACTTCCCGGAGGTGGTGCAGGCGGTCCTGGAGTCCCTCCCGCCGCGATGCGTCGTGGACGGCGAGATCGTCCTCGTCGGCGCGACCGGGGACCGGCTCGACTTCGAGCAGCTGCAGCAGCGGATCCACCCGGCGGCGAGCCGCGTGGCCATGCTCGCCGAGAAGACCCCTGCACGGTTCGTGGCCTTCGACCTGCTCGCCCTCGGCGACGAGGACCTGACCGGCCGGCCGTTCCGCGAGCGGCGGGCCGCCCTCGTGGCGGCGCTCGCGGACGCCCGTGAGCCGGTGCACCTGACCCCGGCGACGACCGACCGCGATACCGCCCGGGGGTGGTTCCACCAGTTCGAGGGCGCCGGGCTCGACGGGGTGGTGGCCAAGCCGCTCGACGGTGTCTACGAGCCGGACAAGCGGGTGATGTTCAAGGTCAAGCACGAGCGCACGGCGGACTGCGTCGTGGCCGGCTACCGGCTGCACAAGAGCGGGCCGGACGCGATCGGCTCGCTCCTGCTCGGCCTGTACGACGACGAGGGCGTCCTGGCCAGCGTGGGCGTCATCGGCGCCTTCCCGATGGCCCGCCGGAGGGAGCTGTTCGCGGAGCTGCAGCCCCTCGTGACGGACTTCGAGGGCCACCCGTGGGCCTGGGGGCGGCAGGAGGAGGGCACCCGCACGCCACGCAACGCCGAGGGCAGCCGCTGGGCCGCCGGCAAGGACCTGTCCTTCACCCCGCTGCGCCCCGAGCGGGTGGTCGAGGTGCGCTACGACCACATGGAGGGGGTGCGCTTCCGGCACACCGCGCAGTTCGTGCGCTGGCGCCCGGACCGGGACCCGCGCTCGTGCACCTACGCCCAGCTCGAGGAGCCGGTGAGCATCGACCTCGCCGACGTCCTGGGAGCGCGCTGAGACCGGGCCCTCACCCCCACCCGCGGGTCCGGGCGGCATCGGTCGGCCCCGCCTGAGACGATGCGGGCGTGCCGACCAGACACCCCATCCTGCGCCGCGGCGCCGCCGTGGCCGGAGCCGCCGGGGCGGTGGTGGCCGGTGTGTCGGCCGCCGGGACCCTCGGCGCCGCCACCTACTTCGCCCGCCGGGTGCTCACCCCCGACCCGCGACGCCCCGACGACACCGAGGTGCTCGCGGTCTCCGACGCGGTCGTGAGCCTCGGGCTGACCGACAACACGCTCGCCCCGGGGCGCTACGGCCTCTGGCTCGACGGTGGGGAGGGGCATGCCCGGCTCGGTGACGTCCTGGACGTCGACCATGGCGCCGGGGTGGTCCGCCGCCACCTCGAGGCCGTCGACCGTGGCCGGCTCGAGGTCGGCTTCGCCCGCTGGAACCAGTACTACTACGGCCTGCCCCCGCAGGACTCCCTCGGCCTGCCCACGCGCGACGTGCACCTGCGCTCCGACGTCGGGGACCTCCCGGCATGGCACGTGCCGGTCGACACCTCCGAGGGGGCGCCCCCGTCCCGGCGCTGGGCGGTGCTGGTGCACGGTCGCGGCGCCCGGCGCGAGGAGTGCCTGCGGGGCGTCCCCGCCCTGCACCGGGCCGGCTACGACTGTCTGGTTCCCATGTACCGCAACGACATCGGGGCGCCGCCGAGTCCCGACGGTCGCTACAACCTCGGGCTCTCGGAGTGGCGCGACGTCGAGGCCGCGATGGTCCACGCCGCCGACGCCGGGGCCGAGGAGATCGTGCTCGTGGGCTGGTCCATGGGCGGCGCGATCATCCTCCAGACGCTGGCCCGTTCCTTCCTGGCCGACCGGGTCAGCAAGGTGGTCCTGGACGCGCCCGTCATCGACTGGGCCGACGTCCTGCGCCACCAGGCTGCCCTCAACCGCGTCCCGGTGCCGGTGGAGGCGCTGAGCCGGGGCCTGATCGGCCACCGGCGGGCGCGGCGGCTGGTCGGTGTCCACACGCCGCTGGACGTCGCCGAGACCGACTGGGTCACCCGGGCCGCGGAGCTGCGCCACCCCCTCCTGGTCATCCACTCCGAGGACGACGAGTTCGTGCCGGTCGGCCCCTCCGCGGCGCTGGCCGCGAAGCGGCCGGACCTGGTGCGGTTCGAGCGGTGGCAGGGGGCACGGCATACCAAAGAGTGGAACGTCGACCCGGCGCGCTGGGACGAGGTGGTGACCGGCTTCCTGCGCTCGTGAGTCCCGTGGGGACCGGCCCGTGGCGTGGGCCGGTCCCTGGCGTGGTCCGATCCGTGGGGTGGGCCCGCTTCTGGCGCGGGCCGGTGTGGCTCAGTCGATGGCGGCGTCGGCGCGGACCCAGCGCCCGAGCACGGTGCCCTCGGACTCGATGAGGACGCGCGGCACGAGGTGCTCCACGATCGAGGGTCCGGCGGTGATGCGGGTGTGGTCGCCGGCCACGATGGTCGGGGCGATCGTCAGGCACAGCTCGTCGAGGTGCCCGGCGGAGACCAGGTCGTGCATGAGGTGCGGGCCGCCCTCGCACAGGATCCGCGTCAGGCCCCGCGCGGCGAGCTCCTTGACGACCGCGTCCAGGTCGACCCCGTCGCCGCCACGCACGATGACGTTGTCGTCGCCGAGCGCCCGCCGGGCCTGCTCCAGCGCCTGCTCGGGTGCCCGTTCGCAGGTCAGCAGCAGGACCTCGCCCGCGCCCTCCACCGGCTCGCGCAGCAGCGGCGGCAGCTGGGCCGAGCGGCTGACGACGGCGAGCACCGGGTTGTCCCGCCGGCCGGTGGCGGCGCGCATGTCGTGCCACTGGGCTCGGGCCGCGATCGGCCGGTAGCCCTCGATGCGGGCGGTGCCGGCCCCGACGAGGACGACGTCGGACAGCGCGCGCAGCAGCCCGAACACCTCGCGGTCGGCACCGGTGTTGATCGACCCGGAGCGGCCGTCGGAGCCGGTGGCTGCGCCGTCGAGCGTCGTGACGAAGTTGGCCCGCACCCATGGCTCGCCCCGCGTCGCGCGACGGGGGTACTCGTAGAGCTCGGCCAGGGCGGCAGCATCGAGCCGGCCGTCGGTCGCATCGTCCGAAGGGGCGCCGGGGTGGGGCAGCAGCAGTCGCATCAGAGCCATCCTGCCAGTGGTGGCGTGTGGTGGCTGCCTAGGCTGGGGCTCGTGTCGGACACCGCAACGCAGGCCCCCCTGAGCACCAGACGCCCCACCGTGGACCCCGAGCGGCTCGTCGGCGAGCTCGTGCCGCCGCCGCGCTTCGACGGGGTCCGCTTCGCCACCTACCGCCCGGATCCGGCGCAGCCCAGCCAGGTCGCCGCGGTCGAGCGGCTCGAGGCGTATGCCGCGTCGCTGGCTCCCGCGGGCGGCTCCCGGTGGTCGTTCGGTCGCCGCAAGCCGCAGGACGGTCGCGGGGTCTACCTCGACGGCGGGTTCGGCGTCGGCAAGACGCACCTGCTGGCCAGCCTGTGGCACGCGGCGCCGGGGCCGAAGGCGTTCGGGACCTTCGTCGAGCTGACCAACCTCGTCGGTGCCCTCGGCTTCGCCCGGACGGTGGAGGCCCTGAGCGGTCACCGCCTCGTCTGCATCGACGAGTTCGAGCTCGACGACCCCGGCGACACGGTGCTCATGTCCACCCTGCTGGCCCGGCTGGCCGAGGCCGGGGTGTCGCTGGCCGCGACGTCCAACACCCTGCCGGAGGCGCTGGGGGAGGGGCGCTTCGCCGCGGACGACTTCCTGCGCGAGATCGCGGCGCTCTCGCGCCGCTTCGAGGTGCTCACCGTCGACGGCCCGGACTTCCGCCACCGTGGCCTCGCCGACAGCCCCGCGCCGCTGACCGACGCCGAGGTGGCCGACAAGGTGGCCGCGACCGGGGGTGCGCTCGACGGCTTCGACGACCTGCTGGCCCACCTCGCCCAGGTGCACCCGAGCCGCTACGGAGCTCTGCTCGACGGCGTGGGATCCGTGGGCTGGCAGGGCGTGCACAGCATCGACGACCAGATGGTGGCGCTGCGCCTCGTCGTCCTGGCCGACCGGCTCTACGACCGGGACGTGCCGGTGTTCGCCAGCGGCGCCCCGTTGGGCGAGGTCTTCACGCCGGCGCTGCTCAAGGGCGGCTACCGCAAGAAGTACTTCCGCGCCGTGTCCCGGTTGACCGCCCTCGCCCGGGAGGCCTCCGGGCAGGTCGCGCACGGCGAGGGCTAGTGCGACCATCAGCCCATGGCACACAAGGGCGGGGACGGCGACGGCGGCCCTGGCCGCAACGGCAGCCGCAATGGCGGCGCCGCGTTCCGTGAGGTGCTGCGGGTCGGGGAGGGCTTCCGCCTGGCGGACGTGGACCCCGGGTCGACGCCCGGCTTCGACGGCAAGCGCCGCAATGCCGCGGAGCTGATGACCGAGACCGACGACGAGCTCGACGACCTGCAGGAGCGGCTCTACGCCGACGGCACCGCCGGCGGGACCCGCGCGCTGCTGCTCGTGGTGCAGGGCATGGACACCGCGGGCAAGGGCGGCATCATGCGGCACGTCGTCGGGTCGGTCGACCCGCAGGGCGTGCAGCACACGGCGTTCAAGGCCCCGACCGAGGAGGAGCGGGCCCACGACTTCCTGTGGCGGATCCACAAGGCGCTGCCACACGCCGGGCAGATCGGGGTCTTCGACCGCTCGCACTACGAGGACGTGCTCATCGTGCGGGTGCACAACCTCGTGCCCGAGCCCGTGTGGTCGGCCCGCTACGACCAGATCAACGCCTTCGAGGCGCAGGTCGACGCCGGGGGGACCAGGATCGTCAAGGTCATGCTCGCCATCTCCCCGGAGGAGCAGCGGACCCGGCTGATGTCGCGGCTGGACCGGCCGGACAAGCACTGGAAGTTCAACCCCGGCGACGTCGACGAGCGCCAGCACTGGGATGCCTACATGGATGCCTACCAGGTCGCCCTCGAGCGCTGCTCCACCGACGTGGCGCCGTGGTACGTCGTCCCGGCCGACCGCAAGTGGTACGCCCGCCTCGCCGTGCAGCAGCTCCTGCTCGAGCACCTGCGGGCGATGGGCCCGGAGTGGCCGAAGGCGACCTTCGACGTCGAGGCCCAGAAGGAGCGCCTCGCCGCCACCTGATCTGTCGGCAGCCGGCCGGCCGGCGGTGCAGGATGGACGCCATGTCACAGATACCGCGCTTCGACCACGTCGGCATCACCGTCGCCGACCTCGACTCCGCCACGGCGTTCTTCGTCGCGCTGGGTCTCGAGGTCGAGGGGCGCGCCTTCCTGGAGGGCGAGTTCCTGGACACGGTCATCGGCATCCCGGGGTCGCGCACGGAGATCGTCGTGCTGCGACCGCCCGGCGGAGGGTGCGGGATCGAGCTCTCGAGCTTCGTGCGGCCTGACCACGAGCCCGGATCGTCCGGGGCCATGGCCCATGAGCTGGGCCTGCGCAGCGTCTGCTTCGAGGTCGACGACCTTCAGGCGACGGTGGACGGCCTGGCTGCGGACGGCTACGCGCTGGTCGGCGGCATCGGGCAGCACGAGAACACCTGGCGCATGGCCTATGTGCGCGGACCGGAGGGAATCATCGTCTCCCTGGCCGAGCGGATCGACTGACGCGCAAGACCTCGGGTGCCACGGCTCGGCCCGGGGCGAGGGTCGGGCGTGCGCCGTGCGGACCGTCGCGCCCGGCACCGGGGGAGAGCCCGGTCACGGCCGGATCACCAGCTTGCCGACGTGGCGGCGCGTTGCCAGCTGCCGCTGCGCCTCCGCCACCTCCTCCAGGCCGAACGTCGCGGCGATGACCGGCCGGACCTCGCCGCGGCGGGCGACCTCGACCAGCTGCTCGAAGATCCGGGGGGTGTGCATGGTCGAGCCCACGAGGGAGAGGTTGGCCAGGTAGAGGCGGCGCACGTCCAGCTCCACCGCCCATCCGTCCAGCGCGCCGGCCACCACCCAGCGACCGCCCGGCCGCAGGAGCCCCAGGCCCGGTCCCAGGGCGGCCCCCGCGACGACGTCGATGACGGCGTCGTACCCGGCGGGCGCGGCGGCGGCCGCATCGGCCAGCAGGTGCCCGCGCTGCCGGTCCACGACGGCGTCGGCGCCGGCGTCGCGGACCGGTTCCGCCTTGGCGGCGCTGCTCACGGCGACAACCCGGGCGCCCCGGGAGCGCGCCAGCTGCACCGCGGCCAGTCCCACCCCGCCGGAGGCGCCGGTGACCAGGACCGTCTGGCCGTCCGCGACCGCACCGCGCTCGAGCATGCCCAGGGCCGTGCCGTAGGCGATGGGCAGGGCGGCCAGCTCGACGTCGGTGAGGGGCGTGCCGTCGACGCGGTGCGCGCGCTCGTGCGGGACGACGACGTACTCGGCGAACCCGCCGTCGCGCTCGCTGCCCAGCACGTCGACCACGGCTTCGTCACGTCCCGGCCCGGCATACAGGGCAGGGTCGACCAGCACCCGCGACCCCACCAGGTCGGCTCCCGACCGGTCGCCCGCGGCCACGACCGTGCCGGCCACGTCCGCGCCCTGGATGCGCGGGAAGTCCAGTGGCCCGAGCCATCCGGCGCGGGCTTCGGGGTCCTCGGCCGTGCCGTAGGAGCCCTCCCGGGTCCACAGGTCGGTGTTGTTGCACCCGGCCGCGGCGACGCGCACCGCCACCTCGCCGGGGCGCGGCTGTGGCACGGGCACCTGGCGCAGCTCGATGGCCTCGAGGTCGCCGTGGTGCGTGATGACCGCGGCGCGCATCGTGGGCGGGAGCGGCGGTGGGGGCCGGTCAGGGGAGGAGTGCGTGGTGGCCATCCCCGCAGCATGGCAGTGCCGTGCCCCTCACGGTGAGGGGCACGGCATACCTGCGTCAGGGGCTGGGGCGTGCGGCGGGTCAGGCCTTGAGGTCCTCCTGCGGCGTGCGCAGCACCACGATGGCCCGGCCGGCGACGGGGTGGACCGACTTGGCCTCCCAGGTCTGCACCTCCGGCTCCACGGCGGCCGTCGTGTCGAGGACGACCTCCCAGGTCGAGCCGTAGTCCGCCGGCGGCAGGGTGAACTCGACCGGCTCGCTGTGGGCGTTGAACAGCAGCAGGAAGTGCTGGTCGATGATCGTGCGGCCCAGCCGGTCGGGCTCGGGGATCGCCTCGCCGTTGAGGAAGACCATCAGGCTGCGGGCGTAGCCGTTGCGCCAGTCCAGCTCGTCCATCTCGGTGCCCTGCGGGGCGAACCACTCGATGTCGCCGAGCTCGCTGCGGCCGCCGTGGGCGGCGTCACCGGCGAAGAAGCGGCGCCGGCGGAAGACCGGGTGGTCCTTGCGCAGCTGCACCAGGCGCGAGGTGAACGCCAGCAGGTCGTTGCGCTCGGCGTCGAGGTCCCAGTCGATCCAGGCCAGCTCGCTGTCCTGGCAGTAGGCGTTGTTGTTGCCGTGCTGGGTGCGTCCGACCTCGTCGCCGTGGGCGATCATCGGCACGCCCTGGCTGAGCAGCAAGGTGGCCAGGAAGTTGCGCTGCTGCTGGGCCCGCAGGGCGTTGATGCCGGCGTCGCCGGTCTCGCCCTCGGCGCCGCAGTTCCACGAGCGGTTGTGGCTCTCGCCGTCGTTGTTGCCCTCGCCGTTGGCCTCGTTGTGCTTCTCGTTGTAGGAGACCAGGTCGCGCAGGGTGAACCCGTCGTGGGCGGTGACGAAGTTGATCGAGGCGATCGGCTTGCGCGCCGACTGCTCGTAGAGGTCGCTGGATCCCGTGATGCGGGAGGCGAACTCGCCCAGGGTGGCCGGCTCGCCGCGCCAGAAGTCGCGGACCGTGTCGCGGTACTTGCCGTTCCACTCGGTCCACAGCGGCGGGAAGTTGCCGACCTGGTATCCGCCGTCGCCGACGTCCCACGGCTCGGCGATGAGCTTGACCTGGCTGACCACCGGGTCCTGCTGGACGAGGTCGAAGAAGGCCGACAGGCGGTCCACCTCGTGGAACTGGCGGGCCAGCGTCGCCGCGAGGTCGAAGCGGAAGCCGTCGACGTGCATCTCGAGCACCCAGTAGCGCAGCGAGTCCATGATCAGCTGCAGGACGTGGGGGTTGCGCATGAGCAGGCTGTTGCCGGTGCCCGTGGTGTCGTAGTAGTGCTCCTTGGCGTCGTCGACCAGCCGGTAGTACGACGCGTTGTCCAGGCCGCGGAAGGCGATCGTCGGGCCCTGCTCGTTGCCCTCGGCGGTGTGGTTGTAGACCACGTCGAGGATGACCTCGATGTCCGCCTCGTGCAGCGCCTTGACCATGGACTTGAACTCGGTGACCTGCTGCCCGCGGGTGCCGGTGCCGGCATACCCGTTGTGCGGGGCGAGGAAGCCGATCGTGTTGTAGCCCCAGTAGTTGGACAGGCCCTTGTCGGCCAGCGTCGTGTCCTGGACGAACTGGTGCACCGGCATCAGCTCGATGGCCGTGACGCCGAGGCCCTTGAGGTGCTCGATCACCGCAGGGTGGCCGATGCCGGCGTAGGTCCCGCGCAGCGCCTCCGGCACGTCCGGGTGGGTCATCGTCAGGCCCTTGACGTGGGCCTCGTAGATGACGCTGTCGTGGTACTCGTGCGCCGGCGGCCGGTCGTGGCCCCAGTCGAACCACGGGTTCGTGACGACCGAGAGCATCGTGTGGCCCAGGGAGTCGTCCTCGTTGAAGACCTCGGGCTTGCCGAAGCGGTAGGAGAACAGCGACTCGTCGCCGTCGATCTGCCCGTCGATCGCCTTGGCGTAGGGGTCGAGCAGCAGCTTGGCCGGGTTGCACCGGTGCCCGTTCTCCGGCTCGTAGGGCCCGTGGACGCGGAACCCGTAGCGGTGGCCCGGCTGGAGCGCCGGCACGTAGCCGTGCCAGACGTAGCCGTCGACCTCCTTCAGGTCGACCCGGGTCTCGACGTCGGCCTCGTCGACGAGGCACAGCTCGACACGGTCGGCCACCTCGGAGAAGACGGCGAAGTTGACCCCGCTGCCGTCGAAGGTGGCCCCGAGGGGGTAGGGCTTGCCCGGCCAGATGTCCATGGGGTCCTTCGCGTCAGGCGGCGCCACGGTGATGTGGTCGGGCCCATTGTGTCCTGTCCGCCCGGTTCGTGGGTGACGGTGCCGTTTCGTGGACGGCCCAGGCCGACCGGTATGCCGGGTGGTGGCGCACCAGGGCCGGGGACACCGCCGGGAGACAGGACGGGGCTCCCCGCGTGGGGAGCCCCGATCCTGTGGTCCGGTGTCAGCTGACGGGCGTCAGGACGCCTGGTCGCCCGTCTTCTTGATCGCGCCGATCTCGAACTCCAGGGAGATGCGCTCGGAGATCAGCATGCCGCCGGAGTCGAGCGGGACGTTCCACTCCAGGCCGAAGTCGCGCCGGTTGATCCGGCGGCTGCCCTCGAACCCGGCGCGGACCAGGCCCGTGGGGTCGGTGTCGATGCCGATGAGCTCGAGCGGGATGACGACCTGCCGGGTGATGTCGCGGATGGTGAGGTCGCCGCTGATCATGTAGGCGTTGTCCTCCACCTCCTCGACGTTCGTGCTGACGAAGGTGATGTCCGGCCACTTCTCCACGTCGAAGAAGTCGCCGCTGCGCAGGTGGTCGTCACGCTGGCCGTTGCGGGTGTCGATGCTGGCGACCTTCAGGGTCACGAGCACCGAGGACTTGGTCATGTCGTCGAGGTCGGCATGGAAGCTGCCCTCGACCTCGTTGAAGGCCCCGCGGACGGTGGCCACCATGGCGTGCCGGGCCGAGAAGCCGACCCGGGTGTGGCTGGGATCGAACTCCCACTCGCCGTTCAGCTCGGCGGCGTTGGGGGTCATGGGTTCCTCCGTGACGCTAGGGGACAACCGCGTGAGTATGGCACGCAGCGGGGGTGCCCCCCCAAGTCACCCGAAACGCCTCAAATGCCGCAATCACGCCGCGGATCGCGACGCCGTGCGAGGCGGCCGCCGTCTTCCCGGAATCCGTGTGGGAAGCATCACCGCGCTGGGCCTGACCGTCCGGTGGCGGAGGTGATCCGGAAGACGGGGTACCGGTCGGCGATCCTCGCGAACTCCTCCAGCGGGGCGCTCCGGTCGACCGGGATGTGCGGTCGGGCCCCCGGGGCGACCTCGAGGTAGCGCTTGAGGACGGGCGCCCGGTCGGCGGGCTCGACCTCCACCAGACGGACGGCCCAGCGACCCCGCCGCCGCAGGACGACGCGTCCCTCGGCGGCCCGGACGTTGCGCACCCAGTTCACGTCCTCGCCGAGCATGGACACGACGTAGCGCTCGCCGTCGAGGTCGGCGACCGCCACGGGGAACGAGACCACCTTGCCGGTGCGGCGGCCGGGGACCTCCATGGTGACGGCCTGGGGCGGGGAGAGGATCCCGGCCGAGAACAGCCACGCCGAGACCCGGTTCATCGGCCGTGCGAACGCGCTGGGGCGTCCGCCCCGGTAGAGCCACCGCCTGAGCGGGTACAGCCGGCCGGCCGTCCCGTGCGGTCCCGCGGTCGCGCTCATGTCGGCTCCTTCGTCCTCGGGTTGGAGGCCGCCGAGAGCCGCGGGCCCCACCCGGCCCACCAGCCTCCGTCGCCGGAACCGGGCCGGACAAGGGGCCCTGGTCCCGGTTCCGGGCAGAGCACATCCCTCGCTCCGGGCGGAGCACATCCCTCCCTCCGGGCGGTTCGGGATCGACGACCGCGGCCTAGCGTCGTGATGACGGCACGTGCTCCCAGTGCAGAGGGCTGCACTCGCGCGACGCCCACCGTGCATGGAAGCGAGTCCACCGTGACCGACCACCCCACGAGCTCCGTCCCCGGGGACCAGCGCCCGGATCGCCCGTCCGGTCCGGAGGGTGCCCCGGCCGGCGCCCCGGCTGGTGCCCCGGATGGTGCTCGGAGCGGACGCATCGGCTGGGTCGTGGTCGGTTCGTTGGTCACCGGACTCGTCGCCGCCCTGCTCCTCGCCGCGGCTCCGTTCATCCCGGCGGAGGAGGACAGCATCACGGGCGCGGTGCTGTGCGGGTTCGCACTCGGCTGGGCGATGCTGGCCGTGCTCTCGGTGCGGTTCACCGATCAACCACAGCGATGGGCCGCGGCGCCGGCAGTGTTCCTCGGGCTCGGTGGCCTTCTCCTGGTCCTCGCCGGCCCCTCGGTGCACGGGGTGCTCAACTGGGTGTGGCCGCCGGCGCTCCTGGCCTTGGTGGTCTGGATGGTCGTTCGCGCCCGTCCTCAGCTGCGGAGCCGGAGCCGGCGGTGGGTCCTCTACCCGGTGCTCGCTGTGATGGCACTTGCCTCGATCGGCGGCGCCTACCAGGTCCTGGGGGAGGCTACGGACGCCAACGCCTACCCGATGCCTGGGCAGCTGGTCGACGTCGGCGGACACCGCCTGCACCTGCACTGCACCGGCTCAGGCAGGCCGACGGTCGTGCTCCAGCCGGGCGCGGGCGAGATGGGCTCGAGCCTGGGGTGGATCGCCCCGGCCGTGGCTCGTGGCACCCGCGTGTGCGTCTACGACCGGGCAGGTCGGGGGTGGAGCGAGCCCGCCGACACCGTCCAGGACGGCACCCGGATCGCGACCGACCTCCACACCCTGCTGCATCGGGGCAACGTCCCCGGGCCCTACGTGCTGGCGGGCCACTCCTTCGGCGGCCTCTACACGCTCACGTTCGCCGCCCGCTATCCGGGGGAGGTCGCCGGGATGGTGCTGGTGGACTCCACCGCTCCGGCGTCGTCGGCGACATCGGCGGCACCGGAGCCGGCCGGCGCTGGTTCCTACGACCTCATGGGCCGGGTCGCCGCACTGGTCTCGACCACGGCTCGCCTCGGGCTGGCACGCCTGTACGCGCAGCTCGCGTTCGACAGCCTGCCGCCGCAGTCCCGGGGCGAGGTCGCCGCCAGCGTCGCGACCGCAGGCACCGTCCGCAGCACCGTCGATGAGTACGTCGCGGCGGGCGCCTCGGTGCGGCAGGCCGCCTCCCTGCGTGACTTCGGTGACAAGCCTCTGGCGGTGCTGACGGCCGGCAGCGGAAGCGCCGCCGGCTGGGCCGAGGTGCAGAACCGCCTGGCCTCCTTGTCGACCAACAGCGTCCATCGCGTCGTCGACGGCGCCACCCACGAGGACCTGGTCGCGGAGGAGAGGTATGCCGCCGTCACCACCCACGCGATCCTCGACGTCGTCTCGGCGGTCCGTCGCGGCGGGCCGCTGGCCAGGTGAGGTGCCGGGTCAGCCTGCGTCCGGGCCTGTGTCATCGGGGTGGGTGAACGCGAACCACGTGAGGATGCCGAAGAGCCAGACGGCGCCGAGCAGGAGGATCAGCACCAGGATGTGCAGCCACGGCGGAGGCGCGAGCCAGCCGACCAGGAGGGCGACCACGGCGGCGGCCGCCAGCGCCAACGACACCGAGCGGTAGACCGGTGCGAGGTCGCGCCAGTCGGCCAGCGACGTCGCGATGAGGACCAGGGCCAGGACACCGACCGCCACCGACAGCGACAGCACCATGGGGGCGGGTGCCGGGGCGTGGCCCTGCGACGCGTGCTCGACCATGCTGACCATGACCGCGCCCGTCGCGGCGATCGTCAGGGTCACCGGCAGGTGGCCGACGAGCCAGCGAGACAGCGCTCCGCGGGCCGAACGCACCCGGCGGCCACCCACCAGGTCGAAGTAGCTCCACCAGTACGCGAACCCGATGCCCAGCCCCAGGATGCCGGTGACGACGGCCATCGGCGTGCGACCGTCCTCGGCGATGCCGTTCACGACCCCGACGACGACCTCGCCCAGCACGATGATGGTGAACAGGTCGAACCGTTCCACCATGGACTCGCTGGCGTTGAGGCTGGTGTCCCGTGTCGCGCCGCTGCGCCAGTCCAGGACGATGATGCCGGCCAGCCACCCGAGGACGACCAGCGCCCAGACGGCCAGGCGTGCGCTGCCGGGCAGGAGCGCGCTGGCCCCGACGACCGTGGCCGAGACGAGGACGCCGGCGATGTAGGGCGTCGTCGCCGGGCGGAACGCCGGGTCGTCCCTCAGGCGCACGGAAAACCACAGCCAGCCCAGCAGGAACAGGAACGCGCTGTAGACGACGGCGAAGGGCGGCCCGTCGCCCGCGGTCGCCTCGCCGGTGAACACGGCGAGGAGGGCCAGCAGGCCCATCTGGAGGAAGACGTAGGTGCGGGTGCGTCCCTCGGCCCGGCCGTGGAGGTCGTGGTAGACGGCTCCGTTGACCCAGGCCAGCCAGATCAGCCCGAAGACCACGGCGAACCGGCCCGCCCCTGCCCACGTCACGTCACCGGCGAGGTGGTGGGCTGCCTGGGAGATGACGACGACGTAGACGAGGTCGTAGAAGAGCTCGAGGAAGCTCACCTCCCGGCCCTCGATGACGTCGCCGTGCGCCCGGGGTGGCTTCCAGAAGTGGCCGGAACGCCGCCGCCGACTTCAGGGAGAGGTGGGTGCTCGCCCGTCTGGCCGGCATACGCGCTCCTCGCCTCGGCCCACGACCCAGGGACGGTCCTCACCCCGATGATGGACCCTTGACGCCGACCGGGCAGCAGAACGGCCCCTGCGCTGCGCTTGCGCAGCTCAGGGGCCGTTCCAGGTGGTGGGCGATACTGGGTTTGAACCAGTGACCTCTTCCGTGTCAAGGAAGCGCGCTACCGCTGCGCCAATCGCCCCGGCAGCCCCCGAGAGGGCTGTTCCCGAGCGGACGACGGGACTCGAACCCGCGACCCTCACCTTGGCAAGGTGATGCTCTACCAACTGAGCCACGTCCGCATTCAACTCCACCGGGTTCGTGCCCCGCTGTCGTTGCGATGTCAGACATTAGCCCATCCCGGAGGGCCCCGATGACACCCCCCTGCCCGCGGGACCTCCGACGGTGGGGCGGGGGGTGTCGCGGCGGATGGCTCAGCCGGCGAACGCCCGGTCGATGACCTGCGTCCCGGCGGCCCGGACGGCCTCGGGGGAGAGGGTGCCGAAGGTGTGCCCGTGCTCGCCGCCGAGGCGGCTCGCGACGAACGGCTCGGCGACGTATGCCGGTGCGAAGCGGACGAGCAGGCTCGCCTGGAGGGTCGTGGCGAGCAGCTCCACGACCCCGCGCGCGGAGGCCTGCGCCTGCGCGGGCTCCGTGGCGGAGAGGTCGTGCGCCGCCACGACGGCGCGGTCGATGGCGGCGTCGAGCCGCTGGTCGGCGCCACGGGCCAGGCTCAGCTCCTGGTGCAGGGCCTCGACGGCCCTGGGCTCGCGGCTGACCGCCCGGATCACGTCGAGGGCGTTGACGTTGCCCGAGCCCTCCCAGATCGAGTTCAGCGGGGCCTCGCGGTAGAGCCGCGCCAGCCCGTTCTCCTCGACGTAGCCGTTGCCGCCCAGGCACTCCAGGGCCTCGGCCACCATCGGGGAGGTCCGCTTGCACACCCAGTACTTCCCGACGGCGACGGCCAGGCGCGAGAACGCGGTGTCGCCGGCGTCGACGGCCGCCGCCAGGCGCATCCCGAGCGTGGTGGCCGCCTCGGACTCCAGGGCCAGGTCCGTGAGCACATTGCGCATCAGCGGCTGGTCCACGAGCGCGGCCCCGAACGCGTGGCGGTGACGGGTGTGGTGCACCGCGCGGACCAGGGCGGCCCGCATCGTCGAGGCGGAGCCCAGGACGCAGTCCAGGCGGGTGGCGGCCACCATGTCCAGGATGGTCCGCACGCCGCGGCCTTCCTCGCCGAGACGCACCGCCCACGTGCCGTCGAGCTCGATCTCGGAGGAGGCGTTCGAGCGGTTGCCCAGCTTGTCCTTCAGCCGCTGGATCGCGAAGGCGTTGCGCGTGCCGTCCTGGAGCACCCGCGGCACGACGAAGCAGGTCAGGCCACCGGGCGCCTGGGCCAGGACGAGGAACACGTCGCTCATCGGCGCGGAGCAGAACCACTTGTGCCCGGTGAGCCGGTACGTCTCCCCGCCCGCCAGGGGCCCTCCGGCGACAGGCATCGCCACCGTGGTGTTGGCCCGCACGTCGGAGCCACCCTGCTTCTCGGTCATCCCCATGCCGGCGATGCAGCCGGCCTTGTCGGCCACGGGCCGCAGGCCGACGTCGTATGCGCGGGAGGCCAGCCTGGGTGCCCACAGGGCACCCAGCTCGGGGTTGGCCGCGAGAGCCGGCACCGCGGCATACGTCATGGACACCGGGCAGCCGTGGCCTGCCTCGACCTGCGACCAGGCGACGAACCCGGCCGCGCGGCGCACGTGGGCGCCGCTTCCGGCCGGCTTGGTCCACGGCTCGGCGGTCAGCCCGAAGGAGACCGCGGTGCCGAGCAGCTCGTGCCAGGCCGGGTGGAACTCCACCTCGTCCACGCGCTCGCCGCGGGGGGAGTGGGTGCGCAGGACGGGGGTGCACCGGTCGGCCTGGTCGCCCCAGGCCTGCGCGCGCTCGGTCCCGGCGAGGGCGCCGAGGCGGCTGAGCTCGGCCCGGTCGGCCGGGTCACCCCAGCGCTCCAGTGCCTCGGTGAGGGCAGTGTCGGCGTCGACCACGTTGTGGCCGAGCAGCGGGGGGACCTGGTTGGTGACCTCGTGTGTGCTCACCCCGGGCAGGCTAGGGCGGATTGTTACCCGTGGGTACACCTGAGCACGACCGGAGGGTGTCACGTCGGTCACGCGTGCCCCGGGCGGTTACCGTGGAGCGGTGAGGAGCTTCCGAGGGGCGCAGGCCGGACCCGTGGACCGGCGGCCCGGGCGATGAGCCCGAAGGACCACGTCCGCCACCGGCTGGCCCGCGTGCCGGGGGGTGTGGCGCTCGGGCGCCTCGTCGCCGCCACCTGGCGGGTCTGCCTGCGCTACCGCGTGACGGGGCTCGCCTCGGAGGCCGGCTTTTTCGCGCTGCTGTCGCTGCCGCCGCTGGTGCTGGGGCTCTTCGGCGGGGTCGGCTACGTCGGGCGGTGGCTCGGGCCGGACACCACTCACCAGGCCAGCGTCGCGATCCAGACGTATGCCGCGCGCTTCCTCACCGACGACAGCGTCCGGAAGGTGATCGTCCCCACCGTCGACGACGTCCTGCGCAACGGGCGCATCGACGTCATCTCGATCGGCTTCCTGCTCTCGCTGTGGTCGGGGTCGCGCGCGCTCAACGTCTTCGTCGACACCATCTCGATCATGTACGGCCAGAGCGGCGTGCGCGGCATCGTCCGGACCCGAGCGCTGAGCTTCACCCTCTACATCGTCGCCCTCGTCGTGGGGGTCGTCGTGATGCCGCTGGTGCTGGTCGGCCCCAGCGTGATGGCCCGGCTGCTGCCGGCGCGGGTGGAGTTCCTCATGGGGCTCTACTGGCCCACGGTCGTCTTCCTCACCGTGGCCAGCCTGACCACGTTGTTCCACGTCAGCACGCCACGGCGCGCGCCGTGGAAGCGTGATGTCCCCGGGGCGGTCCTGACCCTGGCGATCTGGCTGCTCAGCTCCTTCGTCCTGCGGATCTGGCTGGGGGCCTCCGTCGGGGGCACCTCCATCTACGGGCCGCTGGCCGCGCCGATCGTCGTGCTCATCTGGCTCTACTTCCTCGCGATCGCCGTCCTCATCGGCGCCGCGCTCAACGCCGCCGCGCGCCAGCTGTGGCCGGTGCAGGAGCGGCTCAGCTCGCGGGCCCGGCTGATCGCGTGGGCCCGCGACGAGGGGAGTCGTCGGCGCGCGGAGCGCGAGCAGGCCGCCGACGCCGCCGAGGTCGCGCTGCTCAGCGCCACTGCCCGCCAGGTCGGACCGCCGCGCCGGGGTCCGGCGCACGAGCGACCCCTCACCCCGATGCCCCAGGAGGGGGCCGCGCCCGACCCCGACCGCCAGTTGGACTCTGATCGCTCGAATCGGCTACTGTCTGACCGCACGCACGGCGGGTAGTTACACCGCTGGCGTTCACGCGGACGTGGCTCAGTTGGTAGAGCATCACCTTGCCAAGGTGAGGGTCGCGGGTTCGAGTCCCGTCGTCCGCTCGGAGGCCCAGCGCCTTCCAAGGAGGGCCGGCAGGCCTTTCACGGTGGAGTGGCCGAGAGGCGAGGCAACGGCCTGCAAAGCCGTGTACACGGGTTCAAATCCCGTCTCCACCTCGGGCGATTGGCGCAGTGGTAGCGCGCTTCCTTGACACGGAAGAGGTCACTGGTTCAAACCCAGTATCGCCCACCAGCACGAAACGGCCCCTGATCTGCGGAAACGCAGCCAGGGGCCGTTCGCATGTTCGGTGGCCTACGGTCTGCGTGCGGCACCTCGCGACCCAGCCGGGCGCCCACGCGGCGAGCACGAACCGGTCTACCGGACCCTTTCCCGGTCTTCGGCGCGCCGCAGGGCTGCGATCTCGCGACGGAGGGCATGGACCTCGGAGGCGAGGTCCGAGACCTCCTCCTCGGTGCGTTCCTCGGCTGCCTGGACTTCTGCCAGCTTCTCCACGAACCACGAGGCCAGTGCTGCGGTGATCACGCCGAGCAGCGCGATGCCCGTGACCATGAGGCCAGCCGCAACCAACCGGCCCTCGGTGGTGGTGGGGTACCGGTCCCCGTAGCCGACGGTGGTGACCGTGGTGGCGGCCCACCAGGCCGCGTCGCCGAACGTCTTGATGTTGGCGTCTGGGTTGTGGCGCTCGGCCTCGAGCACCGCGAGTGCCGCGACGAACCCCACGAGAGCTACAGCAGCAGCGACGTAGGCCACCACCTTGCCGCGGGCGAACGCGCCGCCTCTGCGCCCGATGATGTTGAGGGCCACCACCACGCGAAGGGCACGGAGTGGACGCAGCATGGGCACAGCCAGCGTGAGGACGTCCATCCAGTTGCGGCGGATGAAGAGCCACCGGCGCTGGGCGAGCCCGAGCCTGACCAGGAAGTCGACGGCGAAGAGGACCCACACGGCCCAGCTGACGACCGTGCACAGGCGGGCGGCCCAGGTGGGGAGGCCGGGCTGCAGGATCGGCCAGGCGTACGCGCCGAGGAAGAGCACTGCCGCGACGATCAGCGGCTCATCGGTCCAGCCTTCCCACCGCTGTCGCTGCGCATCGGACACATCAGCGGACGCTACTCCGCGGCGAGCCCGCCGGGGCGGGATTGGTGGGGGAGGAGGCACATCGCGTCAGTCAGCCGGTCGCACCATCGCTGTAGCCCATTCCCCTGCCGATGCTCGATGACGTACGCGGGCCAGGTCGCTTCCCTTGACACGAAGGCAGGAGGGGCGTTGAGCACCCACACGCATGGCGACGACGAGATCCCTGAGCCCGGGCCAGACGCTGGCGCACCTCCTCAGTCGGCAACGCCCGGGCCGCTGCTGACCGCCGAACCTGCCCCCGTCTTCCACGCTCCGCCGGCACCACCGCCCTACTGGGCGCAGCGGGACCCCATCGGTGCCGCGCTGCTGCTCTTCGCTTCCGCGTTGATCCCCGTCGTCTGCATCGTCCTGGCGATCAAGCTGCTCCGGAAGACCAGCGGCAAGGCCCGACGACTCATCTTCGGTCTGGCCATGGGAGGTTGGGCGGTCCTCGCCCTGCTGGGCCTGATCGCCACTGCCGTTTCACCCTCGGCCAACGGCGATCCGCCTGAGGCCCCGTTCTATGCGGTGGGGTACAAGATCGGTCTGCGGCTCGTCGCCCAGTATCGCGACCAGGACGCGCAGACGCACTGCACGGACGTCGCCGACAGGATCGGCAACGACAGCAGCATCCCTGCGGGCAACTGGCAGAACGAGCGTCCGTTCTTCATGAACGGCTGCGTCGACGGCTTCCGGGGCAACGCCAACAGGTACCCGAACCAGCCGCTGCCGACCGAGACGGCACCAGTGAACCAGCGGCCGGCGGCGGCCCCAACCGGCGCAGCCTGAACGGCCCCGACCCGTCGTGAGGCGGACGGGGCCGTTGCCTGCTTTCCGCCGTGGCGTCACTGCCCGTTGCCCGGGTGGGGGAGCACGCACCATCGGCGTGCCCGGGAACTGGCGAGGCCGTGGATACGTCCCAACGACAACGGTACTGGCCGGCGGGAGTCGGGGAGGGCTCATGGCAGATGTCGTGATTGCCACGTTCTTGATCGCGGTCTTCATCCTGGCGACCGCATTGGTCGTGACGCTCGCGGTGCGGGGGGCGATCTACCGGCACCATCACCCCCGCACCCGCGAGGAGCGAAGGGCCGACGAGCACAGTGACGTCGAGCCGGACACGTTCAAGCTCAGCGGTGGGCCGAGCTGGACGCCCCAAGGCCCCATGTGACGTCCCGATGACGCCGGCGCAGGCAGATCCGGCCGAGCCGCCCCGGATCGCGGCTGCGGGATGCGGGGGTCCTCGCCATCCGAGCCCTGGGGCGTGGGGCCTACCTGTACCGACGCGTGCGCCCTGAGCCGCTCGTCGGGTTGCCCTGCTTGAGCGCGGTGTCGACGGCCAGCGCGGCTGCGGTCACGAGGGTGCGCAAGGGCTCCGCCAGCGGCCGGTGGATCTGCACGACGTAGTTGTCGGCCTTCGTGAACCTCTCCTTGGCCCACCCCGCCCACGTCTTGGTGATCCGAGCGATCTCGGTCCCGGTGGCGTCCTGGATGTTGAAGTCCCACGCGTTCCAGCTCTCGGCGTTGATGGAGCCCAACCGTTGACCGCCGGACTCGAGGCTGAAGCGGACGTTGCCGAAGAAGCCGATGTTCTTCTGGAGGATCTCACCGTGGGTGCCGTTGGCACCCGAGACGATCATCCTGGACCTGGCGAAGTTGGCCGGCCGGGTCAGCGCGATGAGCACGCGGTCGTTCATGTCGACGACCTGGAACCGATGCGTCCCGTGCTGGCCGCCTCCTCCCATGGCCTTCCTCAGGAGGCGCTGGTCGACTTCCCGGACCACGCCGATCTGCTGGCCCTGCTGGTCATGGACGGCGTACTCGGCGTTGGACCCGAAGAGCCTGGCCTTCTGGTTGACGACCAGCACCGGCTCGGTGAAGAGCGCTGTATCGCCGACCTGGGCGGCGACGGGGACACCGGATCTGCGCACCTGACGCTGCACGTTGTTGCGTGCCCGCTCATCGGTCGGCACCGGCGCACCAGCGACAGGGGGATCGATCCCCTGACCGCCACGCGAGGCGACGTGGTGGGTCCACTGGCTGCCGTCCCAGTAACGGCGTTCGTGGCGGCCGAAAGGGTCGGGGTACCACGACGCCGGAGCCTGCTCAGGACTGACGGTCTGGACCGGCGCCCGGTCGACGGGGGCATCGATTGCCTGAATGCCACGCGAGGCGACGTGGTGGGTCCACTTGCTGCCGTCCCAGTAGCGCCGTTCGTGGCGGCCGAAGGGGTCTGGATGCCAATCGGCGGGAGCCTGCCCAGTCATGCGCGGAGGCTAACAGCGCCGAAGCGTGGCCCGAGGCCCCTGAGGCCGGTGCCGGCCCGGCGCGGACCGGCACCGGTGGGAGCTCAGGCGTTGAAGCTGCCGAGGTAGTGGCCGAGGGAGGGCCGGCCCAGGTGCCCGGCCTCCTGCATGATGCCCGGGGTCTCCGGGTCCGTGGCGAACGCCGTCCAACCCTCCTCGTCCCAGTCGAAGATGGCCCAGACCCGGTCCTCCTCGATCGGGTCGCGGTAGACGGTCGAGCCCTTCGAGCCGTGCGATCCGCGCTTCTCGGCGCCCTTGGTGCCGTAGACCTCCAGGAAGTGGTCCAGGTCCTTCACCTTCGTCGTCGCCAAGATCATGTCGTTCTCCTTCGTCGGTGGGGGTCCCTCGGATCCCCAGCTCTTCCAGCGCTTTTCGGCTGGCCTGAAGGAAAGCCTCTGCCGCTTGGGCGTTCGGCGCGTGAGGAGATCTCCTCATTTCAGGTCCCCATCCCGCAGTCTTCGCCGGGACCGGTCTCCTTCCGTCTCAACCCGGGCCGGTCTCCGTGGCCCGAGCGACCACCTCACGGTCGAGGGCCCAGCGGGTGGCCGCAGCACGGTTGGTGACGCCGAGCTTGGTGTAGATGTGCTGGATGTGGTTGTCGGCGGTCTTCGCCGAGATGAACAGCTGCTCGGAGATCTCCCGGGTGCTCGCCCCGTCGGCGATGAGGCGCAGCACCTGTGTCTCGCGGGTCGTCAGGCCGCCGACTGCTTCGGGGTGCCGGGCGGTCGCGGTGAGCGCCCGCCGGGCGAGGTCGATCTGGTGAAGGGCGTACGCGGCGGCGTCGCGCAGGTCCATCGCGCCGCCGACGGAGGCGAGGCGTGCCGAGGTCTCCTCGCCCAGCCGGGCGTCGAGTCGCCCGCCGAGGACGGCGAGGGTGGGCACGTGGTGGAGGCTGGCCGGCTCGTTGGCCATCGCGCCGATCAGGGTGCGGGCGACGCCGGGAAGGTCGAGCCGCTCGAACAGGGCCGGCAGGCTGGCCAGCGTGATGACCAGCTGCGCCACGGCGCCGGAACGCACGAACGCCCCGACGGATGTCTCGAACAGGGTCAGAGCCGTCTCCAGCTGACCGTCCGAGGTGTGCAGGAGGGCGGCGTCACGAGCCAGGAAGCCCTCGAAGAACCGGACCTCGTGCTCATCGAGCTGGGCCACGCCCTCGTCCCAGGTCTCGAGCGCGCGCTGGGGGTCGGACGACGACCAGGCCAGCCCGACGATCCACAGCGTGTAGACAAGCCAGAAGGGGTTGCCCACCTGGCGAGCCGCCGACACCGCGGACTCGGTGAGCTCGAGCGCCTCCTCGAACCGTCCGGCCGACTGCAGGCCGTCGACATACGCCGCGATCCCGTACGCCCGCCCGGCTCCGGGCAGTGCGGCGACGTCCCGGGTCAGCTCGAGGTAGCGGTCCAGGTCCCCGGCGTAGACCCGACCGAGCGCCTCGATGAACGTCGCGTAGCCGGCCTCGCAGGAGTCGTAGCCCGGTCGGCCCTCCAGCTCGACCGCACGATGGGCGTTCGCGGTCGCGACGGCGGCGCGTCCCACGAAGCAGGCGTACCCCGCGGCGGCATAGAGCCGGGGGAGCCGCCGGACGTCGGCCCGTGTCGCCATCTCGAGCAGGGACTCGGCCCACCCGATGGTTTCGAACAGCTCCACCGAGAACCCCATGAGGGCGGCGTGTGCCGCGATGTCGGTGGCCACCTCGGCGTGGGCCCGGTCGATGCTCCACTGGAGCGCCGTTCTGAGGTTCGCCAGCTCCGTGCGCACCCAGTCGACCTCCGTGCGCCATGCGGGTCCGTTCCACTGCTCCCACCGACGAGCCGCCTCGCCGGCGAAGAACTCGGCATGCCGGTCCCGCGCCACTTCGGCTCCGCCCGCCTCCGCCAGTCGGTCGCCGGCGAAGGCGCGGATCGTCTCGTACAGGCTGTACCGGGTCCGGGCGGAGGCGTGGTGGGTGGTCACCAAGGACTTGCGCACCAACGAGTCCAGGAGCCGCAGCACCTCGATGTCGTCGCTCGTCCCCGCGACAGCGCACAGTGCGCCCAGGTCGAACCCCCCGGCGAACACCGACGCGGTCCGCAGGGCCGCGCGCTCGCCGTCGGTCAACAGGTCGTAGGACCAAGCCATGGCGTGCCGCAGGGTGGCCTGGCGATCGGGGGCGAGCTCGTGTCCGGTCAGCAGCCGGAACCGGTTCCCGAGCCGTTCCTGCACCTCGACGGCGCTCATCGCCGCCATTCGCGCCGCGGCCAGCTCGATGCCCAGTGGCAGCCCGTCGAGCGTCTCGCAGATCTCGATCACCGCGTCCGCGGTCTGCTCGTCGAAGATCCCGAACCCCGGCCGTGCGGCACGGGCCCGCTCCACGAACAGCGTCACCGCCTCGGAGGTGACGCCGCCCTCCACGGTCAGCGGGGACACGGGTACGAGCGCTTCAGCCGGCACCAGCAGGTGCTCGCGCGACGTCGCCAGGATCCGGGGGACGTCGGAGCGGCCGAGGATCTCCATGGTCGCCGCCGCGGCCGCCGCCAGGACGTGCTCGCAGTTGTCGAGCAGAATCAGCAGCCGGCGTCCGGCAACCGCCTCGGCGACCGTGTCGATGACCCGGGCATCACCCTGCGGAGTGATGCCCAAGGCGCTGGCGATGGCGTCGGGGACAGCGTCGGGGCTGGCCACGGGAGCCAGCTCGACCAGCCATGTGCCGTCAGGGAAGTCCTCGGCGAGCTCGGCGCCGACCGCGAGGGCGAGCCGGGTCTTGCCGACGCCGGCCATGCCGCTGAGGGTGACCAGCTGGCGGGAGCGGACCAACGCGGCCAGCTCGGGGAGGATCGCGGCACGCCCGACGAGGGTGGTCGTGGTGTTCGGCAGGTTGCCGCGCCGCGCCTCCGGGCTCACCCGGCCAGTCTGACACCGGCGCCGTCGGGCGTGCTGCGCCTGCGCGTGCGCGGATCCCCTGTTCCGGGGGGTTCGCCGGGGTTCGGTGTCCCGGTAGCGTGGCCACGCCGATCCCGGAGGCCGCGATGGACCACCTGACGCTGTTGGCATACGCCGAGGACGAGCTGAACCGGGTCGTTGCCGGGCTCGACGAGGCCGAGATGGACGTCGCCACGAACTGTCCGCCGTGGACGGTCCGCCGCCTGGCGAGCCACGCCATCAAGAACCAGCTGTTCTGGGCCGGCAGCGTCACCGGCCAGCCCCTCATGGCTCTGGACGAGGCGATGGCCGCCGTGCCCTACGAGGGCGACCTGGCTCCCATCGCCGCCGAGGTCACGGCGCTGGCCCTGCGGCTGTGGAGCAGCGACGGGGTGATGACCGCGCACCACGGCACGCCCTTCGGTGTCCTGCCCGGTGCCGTCGTCCTGGACTTCGCGGTCATCGATGCCGCTGCGCATGCGTGGGACCTGTCCGAGAGCCTGCGGCGCGCGATCGAGTTCCCCCCGGAGACGATTCCGGCGATGACGGACGTCGTCACGCTCACCTGCAACGACCAGGCCATCGAGCTCGGCCTGGTGAAGCCGCCGACGGTGCCGCCCGTCGACGCCACCGACACCGAGCGACTCATGGCCGCCGCCGGACGGACGATCACGCGACGGTGAGACTCAGTCCCCGTTCGTGGCCGAGCCGGCGCGGGTGCGTGACCGGCGACGCCAGGTCGGGATCAGCGCGATGACACCCATGGCCAGCGGCGTGACGATCGCGACGGGCAGCACGTTGCCGGGGTTGCTCTCGGCGAAGGCCTTGACCGTCAGGTGGATGCCGGGGCTGGAAACCGGGTTGGAGGTCGCGTCCGGTCCGGTCGGGTCGGGGATGACGGTCAGGTAGATCATGTAGTCGCCCTCGAGGATGGCGTTGACCGTCCACGGCTGCTTGTCGGACTCCCCGGGGTCGAGGGGGTCGACGCCCTGGGTCCGCTCGGGCGACCAGTCCTCGGGATCCACGGGCTCGCCCTCGCCGGTCTTGATGATGTTCATGGCCACGTTCGCGGGGGCCGAGGCACTCGTCCCGGTGTTCTTGACCACCGTCGAGAACTTCACCGTGTCGCCGGCGTTGACGGTCTTGTAGGCGAGGTCGGTCGTGATCTGCACGGTGTTGCCACTCGTCGCGGCCGCCGGGGCTGCCAGCGCAGCCGGGGTCGCCAGCATCGCCGTGGGGGCGAGGAACGCCAGCGCCAGCGCCGGCCCGGCCAGCACCCCAACCTCCCGGGGCCGCCCCCAGCCGGCGCGTGCCCCCCGAGAGGCCTCGACGTCCAGGCGCAACCGGGGCGCGGAGATGAGGAAGAGCACGACCAGCACGCCGCCGGCCGCGTAGATGGCCGCCATCAGGTAGGGCATCTTCTCGGCCACCGTGCGGTTGTTGACCAGCACCTTCTCCAGGAACTCGCTGGAGGCCTGCAGCGGGTTGAGCTGCTGGACCAGGTACCCCAGGTCGCCCTTCTGGGCGCTGCCGGGGAACTGCGTCGGGATCAGGAAGATGAGGTAGACCAGCAGGCTGGCGAACAGGCTCACCCGGTTGGACCTGGACCAGATGCTCACCACCATGGCCATCCCCGTGAAGGCGATGGAGAGCAGGCCGCCCAGCAGCGTGCCGAGCAGCAGACCCTCCACGATGCTGTCGTCCCCCTGGCCGAGGACCCAGACGTAGGGGATCGACAGCAGCAGGGTGACCGGCCAGGGGGAGAGCGCGGCCAGGAACTTGCCGAGGACGATCTGGCGGGGCCGTGCCGGGGTGAGCAGCAGCGGCTCTAGCGTCGCGCGCTCGCGTTCGCCGCTGAAGCTGTCGGCGGCGATCACCAGACCCACGAAGAGCCCGAACGTGATGCTGCTGAGGATCGTCAGGAACACCATCTCCACCGGCGGGATGAGGCTCAGCTGGCTCTCGAGCTGGCGCAGCACCGAGGTGACGGACATGACCAGCGCGAACAGGATCAGCAGCACGAGGACGCGCCCCCCGGTCCACAGGTCCACGAACTCGCGCTTGCAGACGAGCCACCACACCGGGGTGGCCGAGCGCCGACTGGTCCCGTAGTCGACGGAGAGCTCGCGGGTAGCACTCATCGGATGGCCTCCTTGCGACGTGGGTTCTGCGGGGTGGTCATGCGCGGGCCGTCAGGCGCAGCCGGGGGGCGGCGAAGCCGAAGAGCGCGACGAGCGCGACGACCAGGGCCACCACCGGTGAGGCGAGGAAGGGCCACGCCTGGGACAGCGGCTCACCGGAGCCGATGACCTTCGTGAGCAGCTGGGCTGCCGACTCCACCGGGTCCAGGAGCGTGAGGACCACGCCGGCCGGGGAGACGAGGAACTCCGTGGGGAGCTGGGCCGGGATCAGCGACGCGGCGTAGACCAGCAGGCTGATGAAGAGGCTGACCCGGCTGGAGTCGGACCAGATGCTGATGACCATGGCGAGGGCGACGAAAGCCCCCGCGAGCAGCGTGCCCGCGACCGCCCCCCAGGCCAGCCCGGAGCCCAGGAGGGCGTTCCCGCGCGCGAGGGTCGCGAGATACGGCAGGGTCAGGAGGAGGGCCGCCGGCCAGGGGGAGAGGGCGGCGAGGAACTTGCCCAGCACGATCTGGCGGTGACCGGCGGGGGTGAGCAGGAGCGGCTCGAGCGTGGCGCGTTCGCGCTCGCCGCTGATGCTCTCGGCCCCGATGGCCAGCCCGATGAACAGCCCGAACGTCAGCGCCGAGGTCAGGGCGATGACGATGGTCTGCTCCAGCGGCAGGAGGTGCAGGTCGGTGTTGGTGGCCAGCAGGAACGCCGTCAGCGACATCAGCAGGCTGAACAGGACCAGGAAGACGAGGGCACGTCCGCCGAGCCACAGCTCGACCAGCTCCTGCTTGAGGACCAGCCACCACACGGGTGACCCGGCGCGCGCCGCCTCCACCCGGGCGGGAGCCTCGAACACGGGCGCGGTCACTGGATCGACTCCGCGGTGAGCTGCAGGAACACGTCCTCCAGCCGCCCACCGCCCGCGTCCATGCCGGCGATGGGGACGTCCGCCCTGATCAGCGCCTCGAGCACGTGGTTGACGACCGCCGGCTCCGGCTCCGGGGACCCGTTCGGCCGGAACCGGACCCCCAGCCACCCGGAGGCGTCAGGGGCGGGTGTCGCCGACTGGACCCCGGGCAGGGAGGCGATGAGCCCCTGCGCCGTGCCGATGTCGGCGAGGGGGACGCGGACCCGGATGGCGTGGTCCCCGTCGTGGGCGGCCCGGCCGATGACCTCGGCCACCGAGCCCTTGGCCACGACCTCGCCGGCGTTCATGATGACCACGTCGTCGCAGACACCCTCGATCTCGGCGAGCAGGTGGCTGGACAGCACGACCCCCTTGTTCCGGCCGCGGGCGATCGCCTGGACCAGGCTGAGCAGCTCGCGCTGCCCGCGCGGGTCGAGGCCGAGGGTGGGCTCGTCGAAGAAGACCACGGCGGGGTCGTTGACGAGGGCCCGCGCGATGCCCAGCCGCTGCCGCATCCCGTGGCTGTACGACCCGATCACCGACTGCCCGCGGTGCTTCAGGCCCACCTCGTCGAGCAGCTGGTCCGCGACAGACCGGGCGTCGTGGGCGGATCGTCCGAAGAGCTGGCCGTAGTACGTCAGGTAGCGCGCCCCGGTCAGCTGGCGGGGGAAGCCCAGCCCCTCGGGCAGCACACCGATCCTGCGCCGGATCAGCTCGGGGTGGTCGGAGGTGATGCCGTCGACGACGAAACGCCCCGAGGTCGGCGCGAGGATCGTGGTCAGGATGCGGATCGATGTCGTCTTGCCGGCACCGTTCGGGCCCAGGAACCCCAGGACCCGACCCGCCTTCAAGGAGAAGGAGAGGTCCTTCAGCGCCGCCCGGGTGCCGTAGGTCTTACGGATCCCCTCGGCGGAGAGGATCTCCGCCGGGTCCCCGGCCTGTGGTTCGTGGGTCTGAGTCGACATGACACCCTCCCTGGCGCGAAGCCGGATCACCCCTGAAGCCTGTGGTACGCCTGTGGGCGCGCTGAGGGATCATGCGATCTGGCTAGGCACGCTGGGGGAGGGGACGCAGGGCCGGCTACGTCGGCGCGGCTCCCCCGGGTGGTCATCGGTGGTCTCTCGGCCCGCCGGGAGCCTTGCGGGACGGGCGCTGCACCCGCCGGCGCGGCTCGCCGCAGCTCAGTCGCCGCCCGGGTGCGCCACCGCGAGCCGGTAGCCGCGTTTGACCACCGTCTGCACCAGGGAGCGGTCACCGCAGGCCTCGCGCAGCCGGGCGATCGCGACCTCCGCCGTGTGCGGGTCGCGGGAGTCGCCGGGCAGCACGTCGAGCACCTGGTCGCGGGTCACCACCCCGCCGTGCGCGGTCGCCAGCAGTCGCAGCACGGCCAGCCCGCTGGGCGAGACCGGCAGCACGTGACCGTCGAGCAGGGCCACGGTGCTGCGCACCTGCAGCATCCCCGAGGTGGTGCACATCGCCTGGCTCTGGGCCGCCTCGAAGTGCCCGACGAGGGTGCGCACCAACGCCCCGAGCCGCCCCCGCTCGGGCACGAGAGGCTGTATGCCGTGCGCCACCAGCGGCCGCGCGGTGATGGGGCCGACGGCGGCGGCGACCATCGTGCCGGCGCCGAACCGGCGCACGAGCGCCCCGGCCACGCCGGCGGCCTCGGCGGCCTCGAGCCAGGCCCGGGCGCCGGGCGCCGAGGTGAAGACCACCGCGTCGATCTCGCCGGCGGCGGCTGCGGTCACCGAGGCCGCCAGCGCGGCCGGGTCCGGTGGAGGTCCCCAGCGATAGACCACCAGGCTCACCACGTCGGCCCCGGCGGCGGCGAGCTCGGCGTCCAGCCCGTCCGCCCCCGCGCCGTGGTGCTGGACGGCGATGCGCTGACCGGCGACCCCGTCGGTGAGCAGGGTCTGCAGGATCTCGGCGGAGGTCTCCGACTCCGCGACCCAGTCAGCCTGCAGGCCGGCCGCCTGGATCGCGCCGCAGGCCTTGGGGCCGCGGGCGACGACTCGACAGCCCGCGAGCACGGCCAGCAGCTCGTCGGCAAGGCCGGCCGCGTCGGCCGCCTCGACCCAGCCGCGCAGACCGATACCCGTGGTGACCACCACCGTGTCCGGGGGGTGGCGCAGCAGGAGCCGGGTGTCGCGCAGCAGCTCCTCGTCGTGCTGGTGCGGCACGATGCTCAGCGCCGGCGCGTGGCGCACGCTCGCACCCCGACGGGACAGGGCGGAGGCGAGCTCGCTGCTGCGCCGGTCCGCGGTGACGAGGACGACGCAGCCGGCCATCACCTGCCCCAGGTGGGTGCTCATGCCGTCGCGCGGGGCGACGTCGTCATGCCGCCCTCGTCGGGTCGGCCTGCGTGAGGCCGACGAGAACCACACCGGACCACACCATCACCGGCCAGGTCCGCAGCGCGACCGGCTCGCGGCCCACCGGGTCCAGGCAGCGGCCGGTGCGCAGGTCGAACACCTGCTTGTACATCGGCGAAGCCACCGTCGGCGTCTCGCCACGGGAGCCGACGATGCCGCGCGACATCACGTGGGCCCCGCAGTAGGGGTCGCACTGCTGCACGGCGTGGACCCGGTCGTCGTGGGTGCGGAACAGCGCCACCTGCTCCCCGCCGACCAGGGCCGCGGCGCCGCGCTCCACCGGCAGGTCGTGCAGGTGGCACACCCGCTCCCACCGGAGGCCGGCTCCGGCGCGGTCGTGCACCGCGCGGGCGAGCTCGGCGCGCAGCTCCGCCTCGATCCCGGTGGTGAGCCCGGCGGCGAGCTCGGTGGGCATCTCGGTGGTCATCGGCGAACCTCCAGTGTCGTGCCGGCGATGAGGGTCCCGCTGCGCCGCTCCTCGGCGGTGGCGGGCCGGGCCTGGCCGCGCTCGCTCACGTAGGCGAGCGAGGTGTCGGGCTGCCCCGGGGCGTTGACGAACGAACCGAAGCGGCGCAGCTTCTCGGGGTCGGCCAGCACCCCGGCCCACTCGTCCTCGTAGGAGTCGACGTGGGTGGCCATGGCGGCGTCGAGGTCCGCGGCGATGCCGAGGCTGTCCTCCAGCACCACAGACCGCACCGCAGCCAGACCACCGTCGACCTCCTCCAGCCACGCGGCCGTGCGCTGCAGCCTGTCGGCGGTGCGGATGTAGTACATGAGGAACCGGTCGATGGTGCGCACCAGGGTCTGCGTGTCCAGGTCCTCGGCGAGCAGCACGGCGTGCCGGGGCGTGAAGCCGCCGTTGCCCCCGACATACAGGTTCCACCCGTTGTCCGTGGCGATCACGCCGACGTCCTTGCCCCGGGCCTCGGCGCACTCCCGCGCGCAGCCGGAGACGCCGAGCTTGAGCTTGTGCGGTGACCGGAGCCCGCGGTAGCGCAGCTCCAGGGCGATGGCCAGGCCGACCGAGTCCTGCACGCCGTAGCGGCACCACGTCGAGCCGACGCAGGACTTCACGGTGCGCAACGACTTGCCGTAGGCGTGGCCGGACTCGAACCCGGCGTCGACCAGCCGTTTCCACACCAAGGGCAGCTGCTCGATCCGCACGCCGAACAGGTCGATCCGCTGGCCGCCGGTGATCTTGGTGTAGAGGCCGAACTCCTGGGCGACCTGCCCGATGGTGATGAGCCCCTCGGGGGTGATCTCGCCCCCGGGGATGCGTGGCACGACCGAGTAGGAGCCGTCCTTCTGCAGGTTGGCCATCACGTGGTCGTTGGTGTCCTGCAGCGCGGCGCGCTCGCCCTCGAGGATGTGCCCGGTGCCGAGTGAGGCGAGGATCGAGCCGATGACGGGCTTGCAGATGTCGCAGCCCCGGCCGCGGCCGTGCCGCGCGATGATCTCGCTGAACGTGCGCAGGCCCGTGACCCGCACGGCGTCGAACAGCTGCGCGCGGGAGAGGTCGAAGTGCTCGCACAGGGCGTTGCTGACGGTCACGCCGGCGCTCTCCAGCTCGGCGGTGACGAGCCGCTTGACCAGGGGCAGGCACGAGCCGCAGCTGGACCCGGCCCGCGTGCAGGCCTTGACGGCCGCGACGTCCGTGCAGCCGGAGTCGGTGACGGCACCACGGACCTGGCCAGCGCTGACGTTGTTGCACGAGCACACCGTCGCCTCGTCGGGCAGGTCGCCGCCCGACTCCGGGGCTGCTCCCTCGGGCAGCAGGTATGCCGCGGGGTCGGCTCCCAGGGGCCGGCCCAGCATCGGGCGCAACGCGGCGTAGGCGCTCGCGTCCCCGACGAGGACCCCGCCGAGCAGGACGCGGGCGTCGTCGCTGACGACCAGCTTCTTGTAGACCGAGGCCAACGGGCCGGCGTAGACGACCTCGAGCGCCCCTGGCGTGGTGGCGAACGCGTCGCCGAAGGACGCGACGTCGACGCCGAGCAGCTTGAGCTTGGTGGAGGTGTCCGCCCCGGGGAACGTCGCCCAGCCGCCGAGCAGCCGGTCGGCCACCACCTCGGCCATCGCGTAGCCGGGGGCGACCAGCCCCAGGGTGCGGCCCTCGATGCAGGCGACCTCGCCCACGGCGGAGACGGCCGGGTCGGCGGTCCGGCAGCCCGTGTCCACGACGACGCCACCGCGCTCGCCGACCGCCAGGCCCGCTTCGCGGGCGAGCTCGTCCCGCGGGCGCACCCCGGCCGCGAGGACCACGACGTCGACCTCGATCGGCTCACCCTCGGCAAACGTCATCCGCGCCACCCGGCCATCCGCGCCGGCGGTGATCGCCTCCGTGGCCGTGGCCGTTCGCACGTCGATGCCCAGGCTCTCGATGATGCGGCGCAGCGCCTGGCCACCCCCGTCGTCCACCTGGACGGCCATGAGCCGTGGCGCGAACTCGACGACCGTGCTGTGGGCGCCCATGGACTGCAAGGCCCCCGCGGCCTCGAGCCCGAGCAGGCCCCCGCCGACGACCGCGCCGCGGACCTGCCGGCCCGAGCGGGCCGCGCACCCGCGGACCCACGCGCGGAGGGTGTCGACGTCCTCGAGGGTCCGGTAGACGAACACGCCCGGCAGGTCGGCCCCGGGGACGGGCGGCACGAAGGCCGACGACCCGGTGGCGAGCACGAGCTCGTCGTAGTCGAGCAGGCGCCCGGTGCTGGTGCGCACCGTCCGGGCCGCCCGGTCGACGGCCACGGCGGCCTCGCCGAGGGCGAGCTCGACCAGCGGGTCCTCCCACAGCGCCGGGTCGCCGAGGGCGAGGCCCCGGGCGTCGCGCCCGGAGAAGAAGCTGGTCAGGGCGACCCGGTCGTAGGGCGGGTGCGCCTCGTCGCAGAGGACGGTCACCCGCCACGTCCCGGAGGTGTCGCGCTGGCGCAGGGCCTCGACGAGGCGGTGGGCCACCATGCCGCCGCCGACGACGAGGAGGTGGCGTGGATTCTGGGACGTCTGGGCCATGGCGCTGAACCTAGGAAGCCCGGATTTCCTGGGTGTGCGGGTCGTGTTTCCCGCTCGTAAAACGGGATTCACCACTCTCGTCCCCTCCGTGTGAGGCCGTCACGTCCCCCTGTCCGCCGACTGTCGGGTCGGTGTCGGGGGTGGCCTCGCCGGGCTCGTGGCCCAGACGGTCGAGCAGGCGGCAGAGGTCGTCGGCACAGCCACCGCAACCCGTGGTCGCCCGCGTGGCGCGGGCGAGCGCCTCGACGGTGGTGGCACCCCGGGCGTGGTGGGCGACGAGGTCAGCCTTGCTCACGCCGTTGCACCGGCACACGGTGGCGTCATCCGGCAGCGCCGCCGGGTCGGTGGGAGCAGTCGGGGTCGCGCCGGCCAGGGCCGGCAGCAGCAGGTATGCCGGGTCGGCGGGGACGGGGATGCGTCGGGTGTACGCCGAGACGAGGTCGGCGCCCACGTCGGGGGCGCCGACGCAGGTTGCGCCGACCAGGAGGCCGCCGGCGACGACGACCTCCACGTGGCGGCCGCGATCCGCATCGCTGAGCCGCACCACGCGCTGGGCGGGGTCGTCGGCCCGCACGGTGCCGCAGACGCCCATGGTCACGACGTCGATGCCCCGGGCCTTCAGCCGGACGACGTCATGGCTCCGAGAGTTGCCCGGAGCGCTGTCCTGAGCGGTGCCCGGCACGCCGGCCTTGCCCCGCCGCGTGACTCGGTCGGCAGTGACGGCGGGCGGGTTCTGCTCCGGCGGGGTCTCGCTGCCGGTCAGGGTCGCAGCCAGCCGACGGGACTGGTCCCAGCCCTGTGCCACGAGGCCGGTGCCGCCCTCCGGCGGCTGGGCGCAGTCACCGAGCGCGAACACCCTCCGGTCGTCGGGGCTCGCGAGCCGCTCGTCCACCACGACGCCCCGGTCCGTGCGGAGGCCGGCGCCCACGGCGAGGGCGGTCTCGGGGACGGTGCCCGTCGTCAGCACCAGGAGATCGGTGTCGAGCACCTCGCCGTCGGCAAGGCGCAGGCCGGTGATCCGGCCGTCGCGCACCAGCACGGCCGCGGCGCCGACGCCCACCCGGTGCGCGATGCCCATCCGGGCCATCGCCTGCTCGACCACGCGGCTGGCGGCCCCGTCGAGCTGGCGGTCCATGAGGGCCGCCCCCGGGTGCACGACCGTGACCGCCACGCCGCGCCGGGCCAGACCACAGGCGGCCTCCAGCCCGAGCACCCCGGCGCCGAGCACCACCGCCCGCCGGGCGTTCAGCGTGGCCGCGACGATCTCCCGGGCATCGTCGATGCTGCGCAGGGTGTGGACGCCACCGGGCAGGGCGCCGGGGTCCGTGCCCAGCCCCGGCAGCGCCGGCAGACGGGCCGAGGCTCCCGTCGCCAGCACCACGAAGTCGTAGCGGTGCCGTGTGCCGTCGGAGCACTCCACGACGCGGTCCGCCCGGTCCAGCCGCACTGCCGCGGCACCGCGGCGCACCGACAGCCGAGGGTCCACCGGGGTCGGCAAGGTCAGTGACGCGAGGTCGTAGCCGCCCGAGACCACCTCGCTGAGCAGCACACGGTTGTAGGGCTCGCAGCCCTCGGCTCCGAGCACCGTGACCCGGAAGCGGCCGCCCGAGTCAGCGGCCAGCAGGTCCTCCACGAAACGGGCGCCGACCATCCCGTTGCCGACGACGACCAGCCGGGTCATGCGCTCTGCTCGATCCGTCCGGGGACGCCCACCTCTTGGGGGGCACGCAGCGGGATCACCTGCACCGCGCAGACCTTGAACTCGGGCATCCCCGAGACGGGGTCGGTGGCGTCGCTGGTGACCCGGTTCACGCTGCCTTCACCGCCCCAGTGGAAGGGCATGAAGACCGTGTCGGGCCGGACCCGGTCGGTGACACGCGCCGGGGCCGTGACGGCGCCACGACGGCTCACCAGGCGCAGGGCGTCGCCGTCGCAGACCCCGAGGCGCTCGGCCAGGAGCGGGTGCACCTGCACGTGGGGCCCGGGGGCGGCGGAGGCCAGCTCGGGCACCCGCCGGGTCTGGGCCCCGGACTGGTACTGCTGCAGCACCCGGCCCGTGACGAGGTAGGTGGGCGCATCCGCGCGGACGTCGTCCGCGGGGCCGAGGTGGTCCACCGGCACGAGACGAGCCCGGCCGTCCTGGGTGGGGAAGCCGTCGAGGAAGAGCCTCGGCGTGCCGGGGTGCGCCTGGTCAGGCCCCGGGATGGCAGGACACGGCCAGAACAGGTCGTCCTCACGGTCGAGACGGGCATGGCTCAAGCCGCTGTAGTCGGCCCGGCCGCCGGCGCTCGCCGCCGCGAGCTCGTCGAAGACCTCCGCGGGGTCAGTGCTCCAGGTGCCGGGGGAGCCCAGGCGCGCGGCGAGCTCGGCCCAGACCCACAGCTCGGAACGGACGCCCGCCGGTGGCTGGACCGCTCGGCGACGCCGGATGACCCGCCCTTCCAGCGAGGTCATCGTGCCCTCCTCCTCGGCCCACTGGGTCACGGGCAGCACGACGTCGGCGAGCCGGGCCGTCTCGGAGGGGACGAGGTCGCACACGACCAGCAGGTCCAGCGCGGCCAGGCGCTCGCGGACGGCCGTCGCGTTCGGTGCACTGACGACCGGGTTGGCACCGTGCACCAGCAGCGCCCTGGGCCCGCCGGGCATGCCGAGGGTGCCCAGCAGCTCGACGGCCGGCTTGCCCTTGCCGGGCAGCGACTCCGGGGCCACACCCCAGACGCCGGCGACATGGGCCCGCCCGGCCGGGTCGTCGATCATGCGGTAGCCGGGCAGCTGGTCGGCCTTCTGGCCGTGCTCCCGGCCACCCTGCCCGTTGCCCTGGCCGGTCAGGGCGCCGTAGCCGTTTCCCCTGCGCCCGGGCAGCCCGAGGGCCAGGGCGAGGTTGATCGCCGCGCTCACCGTGGCGGTGCCCTGCCGGGACTGCTCGACCCCGCGACCGGTGAGGACGAACGCTCCCGCGCCGCCCTGGGACGGGCTCGCAGCGGCCAGGACCCGTGCGGCGCGCCGGAGGAGCTCTGCGGGGATGCCGCACACCTGCTCTGCCCGCTCCGGCCACCATGCGGCCACCGCCCGGCGCACCTGCTCGAGCCCGGTGGTCCGCGCCGTCAGGTATGCCGTGTCCGTGAGGCGCTCGGCCAGCAGGACGTGGAGCAGGGCCAGGAGGACGACGAGGTCGGTGCCGGGGACGGGTTGCAGGTGCATCCCCTCGCCGTCGCCGGCGAGCTCGACCGTGGCGCTGCGCCGGGGGTCGACCACGAGGAGGCCTCCGCGTGAGCGGACCCCAGCGAGGTGGACGACCGCGGGCGGCATCGTCTCGGCGAGGTTGCTGCCGAGCAGCAGCACGGCCTGCGCGCCGCGGAGGTCGGTGAGGGGGAACGGCAGCCCCCGGTCCACCCCGAGGGAGCGGTTGGCCGCGGCTGCCGCGCTCGACATGCAGAACCGGCCGTTGTAGTCGATGTTGGCGGTGCCCAGTGCCACCCGCGCGAACTTCCCCAGCTGGTAGGCCTTCTCGTTGGTCAGCCCACCGCCGCCGAAGACCGCGACGGCGTCCGCCCCGTCGCACCGGCGGATGCTGCGCAGCCGGTCGGCCACGAGGTCGAGGGCCGCGTCCCAGGAGGTCGGCACCAGGTCGCCGCGAGCGTCCCGCACCAGCGGTTCCGTCAGCCGGTCCGGGGTGGTGAGCAGGGAGGCCGACGTCCAGCCCTTCTGGCACAGGCCACCCCGGTTCGTCGGGAAGTCCCGGCCCTGCACCTCGACCCCACCCATGCCAGAGGGGGTGGGGTCCAGTGCCATGGCGCACTGCAGGGCGCAGTACGGGCAGTGCGTCGCTGCGGCCATGATGCTCAGACGCCCTGCTCGGCGAGCCGCGAGCCGCGGCGGGCGTACACGGCATACGTCGTCACGGCCAGCACCACGTAGGCGGCCACGAAGACCCACAGGGCCGGTACGAGCGAGCCGAAGGACGCGGTGGCCGTGGCGAACCCCCGGGGGATGAGGAAGCCACCGAAGGCCCCGACCGCGCCGGCGATCCCGAGGCATCCCGCCGCGGCCTTGCGGGCCGCGGCCAGGCCGTCCGGGTCGGAGACGCCGGCGCGGAAGACCGCCGGGATCATGCGATACGTGGCGCCGTTGCCCAGGCCGGAGCCGGTGAACAGCACCATGAACGCGGTGAAGAACAGCACGAAGCTGTGCTGGTGGAGACCGGCCACGGCCGCCACGGCGCCGCCGGCCAGGACGGCCAGCGACCCGAGGGTGATCCGCGCGCCGCCCCAGCGATCGGCGAGGATGCCCCCGAGCGGCCGCGTCAGCGCGCCGACGAGTGCCCCGAGGAACGCGATGGACGTAGTCACCTCGGGGAACTGGCTCCTGAGCAGCGTCGGGAACGCGCCCGAGTAGCCGATGAACGAGCCGAAGGTGCCGATGTAGAGGAGGGAGATGACCCAGGTGTGCCGGCTGCGGGCCGCGACGGCGAAGCTGCGGTAGTCGGCGCGCACGCTGGTGAGGTTGTCCATGAAGCGCCACGCCAGGGCAGCGGCCAGCAGCGCCAGCGGGATGAACACCAGCCCCGCTCGCTCGAGGTGGACCCCGGCGCCGGCCGTGACGATCGCGGGGACCGCCAGCTGGACCAGGCCGGTGCCGAGGTTGCCACCGGCGGCGTTGAGGCCCAGCGCGCGGCCCTTCTCCGCCTCCGGGAAGAAGAACGAGATGTTGGTCATCGACGAGGCGAAGTTGCCGCCGCCCACGCCGGCCAGGGCGGCGAGCAGCAGGAGCACCCCGAAGGAGGTCTGCGGCCGGGTGACCGCCACGGCCAGCGCGGCGGCGGGCAGGACCAGCAGCAGCGCGGAGAAGACCGTCCAGTTGCGGCCGCCGAACCGGGGCACCGCGAAGGTGTACGGGATCCGCAGCGTGGCCCCGACGAGGCTGGGCACCGCGATCAGCCAGAACTGCTGGTCGAGGGTGAGGGCGAACCCGGCCGCGGGCAGCTGGGGCACGACGACGCTCCACAGCGCCCAGACGCAGAAGCCGAGCAGCTCGGCATACACCGACAGCGCCAGGTTGCGGTGGGCGACCCGGCGGCCGCCGCCGCGCCAGAAGGTGCGGTCCTCGGGGTCCCAGTGGTCGATCCACCGGCCGGTGCGGTGCCGCGGCGGGTCGGGAGGTGGCGCCGTGGCCGTTGTCGTCGTGGCGGTTGTCGTCGTGGCCGTTGGCGTTGTGGCCGTGGGGGCGGTGGCCGGCTCGCGGACGGGAGCGGACATGGGGGCTCCTTCAGAGGTCATGACTCGGCGCGGGACTGGGCCCACGTGCCATGGGCTGGTGGTGCCAGAAGGCTCGTGGGCCGGTGTTTCCGCAGTGCGCGACTGCCGTGAAGGGTCTGTAACGCCTGGCTCTCAGCCGGGTCGGCAGCCGTGTGAGGAGCGAGCGGGTCCACGCTGGCCCAGCGGTGAACCTGAGGCGCGCCGGCCCCGTGGACCCTTGTATGGCGTCGCGTCGCCAGAAGGGTGGCGCGCACCTCCCGGTCTCGAGGGAGGCCTCATGTCTGAGCAGCACCGGACCCGGCGAGGGCCCGTCCCGATCACCCGCCTGCTGGCTGTTGTCGGCTCGTCCGCGCTGGCCCTCTCCGTGGCAGCCGCGCCCGCCGGAGCCGCCACGGGCCAGTCCGCGTCACCGCGGGTCCGCCAGGTCAACCTGGTCTCCGACATCCCCGGGATGGCCCGGATCACCGACCGGAACCTGGTCAACGCGTGGGGCCTGTCGGCCGGGCCGACCACGCCCCTGTGGGTGTCCGACAACGGCGCCGACAAGGCCACGGTCTACACCGGCGCGCTGCCGGGACACCCGCTGGCCAAGGTCCCGCTGGTGGTGTCGATCCCCGGGGGTGCGCCGACCGGCAACCTGTTCAACCCCACCACCGGCTTCGTGCTCTCCAGCGGCGGGAAGACCGGCGCGGCCCGGTTCATCTTCGCCGGGGAGAACGGTGACGTGAGTGCGTGGAACCTCACCGGCAACACCGCCCAGGCGGTCCGGGTGGCCCACACCGGCGGCGCTGTGTACAAGGGGATCGCCCTGCTGCAGCGCAGCAGCGGCCCGGTGCTGCTCCTGGCGGACTTCCACGACAACCGCATCGACGTGTTCAATAGCTCCTTCCACCGCCTCGGCGCGGGTCAGGGGTTCACGTCCACCCGCGTGCCGGCCGGGTACGCACCGTTCAACGTCGCCGTCATCGGTGGCTGGGTCTACGTCAGCTACGCCAAGCAGGACAGCGCCCGCCACGACGACGTCGCCGGTGCCGGTCACGGTTTCGTCAACGTCTTCGACCGCTCCGGTCGGTTCGTGCGCCAGCTCGTCCGCGGCGGGGTGCTGGACTCCCCGTGGGGGATGACCCTTGCACCGCACGGCTTCGGCTCGCTGGCCGGGGACCTGCTCATCGGCAACTTCGGCGACGGGCGCATCCACGCCGTCGACCCGGGCACAGGGCACCTGATGGCCACGCTGCGCGCGGCGTCGGGCGCTCCGCTGAGCATCGACGGCCTCTGGGGGCTGTTGCCCGCCAACGGGACCGCCGGTCCCACCGGTGACGTGTGGTTCAGCGCGGGACCGGGCGGTGAGGCCCACGGCCTGCTCGGCCTGCTGCACGCCCTTCGGTGACGGCACGCGCCATCCGGCGCACCGACAGGGGGACCCCGGGACCCCGGTCCGCCAAGGACCGGGGTCCCCGCTGTGGCGCCGCGCCGGGATCCACCGGGTTGGTCCTGGGCCAGCCCTCGGCCGAGGTCCCGAGGTCGAGTGGCGTGTTCCGTCGGGGAAGGGATGCCCACGGTCCTTGGGGTGGCTGGGTGCCGGGATCCGCAGGAGGATGCGGTCCTCGGCGGCGGCCTTCCCGGCCTTCCCGGCCGTCTCGGCCATCCGGACGTGACGGCCCGGCTGTCGCCGGGTCCGACCCCCCGAGCCCCAGGAGGAGCGTTGATCTTCATCACGGCCAAGTTCCAGGTCAGGCCCGAGCACGCCGAAGCCTGGCCGCAGATCTCCCGGGCCTTCACGGAGGCGACCCGCGGCGAGGAGGGCTGCCTCTGGTTTGACTGGTCCCGCAGCCTGGACGACCCCACCGAGTACGTCCTCGTCGAGGCCTTCCGGGACGACGCCGCCGGGGCGGCGCACGTGCAGAGCGAGCACTTCACCCGGGCGACCGCGGAGCTGCCCGCCTACCTGGTGAGCACGCCCCGGATCGTCAACGTCACCACCCCCGGCACGGAATGGTCCGAGCTGGGCGAGATGGCTGTCGCGGACGACTGAGCGTCACCCACTGAGCGTCACCGACCGCGCGGCGCGAACGGCCTACCGCGGCCCCGCGAGGGTCCCCACGCCATCGCCGGAGGACGCAGGACGGGGTCCCGGTCCTGATGGACCGGGACCCCGCGGATGCAGCCGGCTCCATGCCGGCGGCGAGGGGGACGCCTTGTCCTGCATCACCTCCGGGTCGTGGTGCCGTGGGTCATCGAGTGCCTACTTGGTCACCGTGACGGTGCCGACCATGCCCAGGAAGTCGTGCAGGGCGCAGATGTAGGGGTAGCGACCTGCCTTGGTGAAGGTCACCGTGAAGGTGTGGCCCGGCAGCAGGATCCCGGAGCTGAGCTGGCCCCCGGCGAAGTGCGTCGGGTCGCCCAGCGGGGCGAAGATGTTCGCCGGCTCGGTGCCGAAGGTCACCGTGTGCGGTGCGGCCATGCCGGTGTTCCTGAACGTCACTCGCTGCCCGACGTGGACCGTGACGCGCTGGTCGATGAACCGCATCACCATGGCGATGCCGTCGTCGGCCCCGGCGTAGACGTTGTGGTTGTTGGCCTTCTGCGCGGTCTTCTGCCACAGGTGCATGCCGTCACTGATGTCCGCAGCCTTCTTCTTGGCTGCCTGCCGGTTGTAGTCGGCCTGGGTGAACGGGTACTTCGTGCCCGCCGCGCGGACGTGGACGGTGCCCTTCATCATCTTTCCGTGCACGAGGCACCAGTAGGTGAAGTTGCCGGTCTTGGGGAACTTCAGCGTGTAGGTCATGTGCACGGGGAAGCCGGCGGCTGCGCCCTCGTCGGACAGGAGCCCCGAGTTGTAGTACGAGTGGCCGTCGTAGCTCGTGCCGCCCTGGGGCAGCAGGTGCATGGGGTTGAACGGGTCGAACTCAGGCAGGCTCGTGCCCGACTTGAGGAACGTGACGGTGTGGATCTCGCCGGCCCGCACGGTCCACAGGATGCTGTCACCCGCGTTGATCCAGACGGTGCCGGGCATGAACGCCATCGTCTGGATGGCGTCGTCGGGGGTCTCGGCCGCGACGTTGACCCGCCACGTGCGTGCCGTGGACGACGAGCTGGCGCTCGCCGGCGCGGTGAACGCCAGGGCGAGGATGACGGCGCACGCTGCGGCGATCAACAGTCGCAGGCGCTTGAAGGAGCGGTGGTCGCTCATGATGGTGGTGCCTCCCAGGATCGACGATTCGCCCGTCCGGCGGACGGGCCGGGGGGAGGAGGCTCCCGCCAGCGGACTCGCGGCGTGTCCCGGGTCAGCGGCCGCTCGGGGACGGAGGCTGCCGGCGAGGGTCATCCGGCCCGATCGTGTCCCCGTGGCAGGGGCGGGCGAATCGGCCAAAGGGGCGAGCGATGACGCAGTGCGGCCACGCCCGTGAGCACGCATGGCGACCGAGGCCCGGGGGTGTGCCGTGGCCTGGCCACGCACGGGCGCCCCCGGACCGCGAAGCGGCCCGGGGGTCCCTTGCGTGGGCGGCCCGTCACCCCTGAACCGGGCCGCCCGGTGGACACCAGCCGGTTGACACGAGCCGGCCGACGACCAGGCGAAAGGCAGGTGTCAGGCGGGCGTCAGAGGTCGGCCGGGCGAAGCACCAGGCTGATGCCGTGGGCGATCTGCTTGTTGCCCTTGTTGATGTCGGGGGCCACGACCCGGGGGTTGCGGTCGTTCGGGTCGTTGTCCTGCAGCCGGATGACCTTGCCATCGACGTCGACGACGATGCTGGCCCCGGGCAGGGCTGTGGCCAGACGGGCACCGTCGGCCTTGCTCGCGGCCCGGGAGTCGATGGTCTTGCCCGGGACGACGTGGTACAGGAGCACCTTCTCGATCGTGCCGACGCCCACCGTGGAAGCGAGCGTTTGGAAGACCTTCCGCTCGCTGTCCTGCCATTGACCGGTGAGGTCCTTGGCGAGGATGCGGAAGGCCTGGTCGTCGGGCACGAACGCCGTCAGCGCCGTGTTGCCGTCGGTCAGGACGCCGACCGGGCTCTTCGGGTTGGCCTTGAGGACGGCGAGCACCGCCTCGGTGACGATGTCGTAGTCGTGCCAGTTGTGGTCGAAGGTGTTCCCGTCGGACGTCAGCACCGCGGCCAGGCTCCGGGTGCCCGTGGGGGTGCCGTGGTTGCCGTCGGCCGAGGCCGCGTTGGCGAGGGGGACGGCGGCGGCGCTGGCCAGGGCCGTGGCCGCCAGGATGCTGCTGATTCGGCGGAGCTTCATCAGGAAAGTCCTCTCTGGTCCGGTGACCGGTCCGGGGGCGACCGGTCCAGAGGCACTTCGGCGCAGGTCGGGCCGCGGATTCCCGAGGAGGCCGGCTTGTCTCACCCAGTGGTCATGGTGCGTTGGAAGCGCCCGATCCGAGCGCCCAGCGCCGGGCGGTGCGTCAGGGGGCCGGTGAGGGCGTCAGGAGACCGTGACGTAGGTCAGCAGCACGAACTTGACCAGGGCCACCACCGGCGCGAGCGTCACGGCCACGGCGATGGTGGCGACCACCCGGCGCCGCGTCCCGGGCACGCTGACGTCGAGGCGGAGAGGCACGTAGGCCAACGCCACGAGCGCCGCGAGGAGGGCCAGCGGGACGAAGTAGCGGCCCTGGACGCCCTGGATCTCGAACAGGCCCACCGGGTCGAAGGCCACGTAGAGGGCGCCGAACACGGCGCCGACCGCGGCGACGAGGACGACCGTGCTGACGGCCAGGCGCAGCCGCCCTGGCCGAAGCCGGCCCACCAGGCCCGTGGCGAGCAGGAGTGCGACCACGCTGAGCACGGCGGCCAGGGCGGACCCCTGCACGTTGTAGCCGGTCTGCGAGAACAGCTCCTCGATGAGGCGCCAGCCGTAGTCGGCCGCCGTCCGCACCAGGATCCTGGCAAGCTGCCCCGGGTGCCCGAGGAGGTACTGCACCTGGTCGCCGGGACGCACGGAGTTCTCCTGGCCCCGCCCGCGGACCAGTCCCATCCCGTTGCCCGTGCCCGAGGACAGCCCCGCCCACAGGGCCGTGAGCGCCAGCGAAACCACGGTGGTCACCACGGCCGCCACCACTGCGACGACCCGTCGTCCGCGGGCTCCGGCGGCCGGTGCAGCCTCCGCCGTGCCGGCTCCGGCCTGAGCAGTCGCGCCCGGGTGGCCCGTTGTGGCGGCCGGATCCCCGCTGCCGGCGTCCACCGGACCCGGGTCGCCGGACTTCGGCCCACCGCGGTGGCTTTCGAGCCCGCGCGCGGTGTCGGTCCCGTCGCGGTCGGGGTCGCGGCGACGGGTCAGGGCCAGCGCGGCCGGCGGCACGAGGAAGAGCAGCGGCAGCAGGGTCACGTAGGTGGGCTTGAGCAGGGGCAGCACCACGGCCGCGGCCAGCAGCGTCCAGGTCTCCCACGCCATCAGCGGTCGTCGCAGGAAGACCCCCTTGGCGACCACCGCCAGGAAGAGGATGCAGACGCCGTTGGTGACCGTGTCGGCCGAGATGACCGAGGCCTGGAAGATCGCCGACGGCAGCGCCGCCACGACGACCACGAGCCACTTGAGCCGGTGACGGCGCAGGACGAGCGCGGCCAGCGTCACCAGGGCCGCGTACGTCAGGACGCCGGCGAGACGCATCGCGAGGATCGCCTGCCCGATCGTGCCGTGGGCGGCCTCGACCACCAGCAGGGCACCCGCGGCCGGCAGGTAGGTCGGCGGGGCGTAGGCCGCCGTGTTGGTGAACCACTTGGTCACCGTGCGCCCCGTGTCCAGCGGCAGGGCCTCGGCCCGGGCGTGTGCCTCCGGCTGCGTGAACAGCGGAGCCCGCTGAGGGTCACGGGCCAGCCGGTGGGGGCCCAGCGCCTGGATGGCGACCACGCTGCTGGGCATCTGCCCGCCGTAGACCGGTGCACCGTTCACGTCGGTCACCTTCAGCGGCTCGAGCTGCCCGTGCGCGACCTGGTAGGCCCGGTAGAAGTGCTGCGGCTCGTCCGGACCCCACATCTTGGGGACCGCGACCGCGAAGAGGCTCCCCGCGACGAGCACGAGCAGGCCGAGCAGGAGCGCGGCCCGGTCCACCCGCCGCCGACGCGGCTCGACGGCGGTGGTGGCTGGGCGCTGCTGCACCAGGACGCTCTCGCTCACAGGGCCTCATCCTCGGCCACCGCACCACCGGCGACAAATCCGCCACCCCGGCCCGTGCCTATGATTCGCCGCGTGGACCTCGCCCGTTTCGCCGACCGGGAGGCTAGGGGAGTCCTCGAGGTGCGTCACGACCTCGCCTGCCTCGACGAGGGCGGCTTCTGGGCCGTGGTCGTGACCTTCGAGGGGGAGGCCACCTGCGTGCGCTTCGCCGAGGTCCGCCCCACCACCGGTATGCCGTGGGCCGCGCCGCCCGTGGGCGGCTCACCAACGCGCCCCTCACCCGCGTCCCCCTCGCCGACGCGCCCCACAGACCCGGGCACCCCGGGTGCGACCTGCCTGCCTGCGCCCTGTCCGCCTGCCCCCTGTCCGCCGGCACCCTGGGCGCCGCTGGAGGGTGAGTGGCACAGCTCCCTGGACGGCGCGGCATACCGGGCCGGGGTCCGTTCGATCCGGCGGCACGTCGCCGCCGGCGAGGTCTACCAGGTCAACCTCTGCCGGGTGATGAGCCACCCGCTGCCGGAGGAGGCCGACCTCGAGGCGCTGGCGGCCCTGCTCGCCGCCGGGAACCCGGCCCCGCACGCCGCGCTCCTGCGCGTGCCCTCGGCGGGGCTGGAGGTGGCCTGCGCCAGCCCCGAGCTGTTCCTGCGCCGCCGCGGGGACCGGCTGGAGTCGCGGCCGATCAAGGGGACGGCGCCGGCCCTGCGGCAGATGCTGGCCAAGGACTACGCCGAGAACGTCATGATCGCCGACCTGGTCCGCAACGACCTCTCCCACGTGTGCCGCGAGGGGACGGTGTGCGTGGACGCCCTGTGCGCCCCCGAGGAGCACCCCGGCCTGACCCACCTGGTCACCACCGTGTCCGGGCAGCTGCGTCCGGGCACGACCTGGGTGGACATCGCCGCGGCGACCCTGCCGCCGGGCTCGGTCTCGGGGGCCCCAAAGTCCTCGGCGCTCGCGGCCATCGACGCCCTCGAGCCGGTGCCGCGCGGGCCCTACTGCGGGGCCATCGGCTGGGTCGACGCCGACCGCGGCGAGGCGGAGCTGGCCGTGGGGATCCGCACCTTCTGGGCCGAGCGCGATCCGGACGGGCGGCGGTGGCTACGGTTCGGCACGGGGGCCGGGATCACCTGGGGGTCCGACCCCGAGCACGAGTGGCAGGAGACGCGGCTCAAAGCCGCTCGCCTCATCGGACTGGCATCTGGAAGGGTCACAGCATGAGCAACGACGTACGCGTGTGGGTGGACGGGCGCCGGGTGGCCCCCGACGCGCCCTCCATCGCCGCCCTCGACCACGGCGTGACCGTCGGTGACGGGGTGTTCGAGACGGCCAAGGTCGCCGACGGCGCCGTCTTCGCCCTGACCCGCCACTCCGCCCGGCTCGACCGGTCGCTGGCGGGTCTGGGCCTGCCGCCGGCCGACCACGCCTTTATCGCCAAGGGCATCGAGGACGTGCTCACCGGTGAGCCGATCGCCTTCGGCCGGCTGCGCTGGAGCGTCACCGGGGGAGCGGGGCCGCTGGGCTCGGACCGGGACGAGTCCGCGCTCACCTACATCGTCACCGCCGGGCCGCAGCCCCTGCCGCCGGCGAGCTGCAAGGTCGTCACGGTGCCGTGGACCCGCAACGAGCGCAGCGCCACGGTGGGGCTGAAGACGACCTCCTACGCGGAGAACGTCGTGGCCTTGGCCTACGCCAAGGAGCGTGGCGGCCTGGAGGCGATCTTCGCCAACACCCGCGGCGAGCTGTGCGAGGGCACCGGGTCCAACATCTTCGTCGTGGTCGGCGGCGAGGTCCTCACCCCGCCGGTGGACTCCGGCCTGCTGCCGGGGATCACCCGGGGCCTGGTCATCGAGTGGTGCCGGGAGGCGGGCATCCCGGTGCGCGAGGCCACCCTGCCGATGTCGGTGCTCGCCGAGGCCGACGAGGTCTTCATCACCTCCTCGACCAAGGACGTCCTGCCGGTCCACGCCGTCGACGACCGCGAGCTGGCGGTCGGTCCGGTCACGACGGCGGCGGCCGAGGTCTTCACCCGCCTCTCCCGTGAGCGGGTCGACCCGTGAGCCTGCGCCTGGACCCGATGACTGGCGCGGAGGTCGACGACTACCGCGTCCGCTCCGAGGAGGGCTACGTGCGCCAGCGCGTCGACCTCGGCGGCGAGGACGAGCGGGACGCGCGGCGCGTCGCGGCCGAGCAGATGGCCGCCTACTTCCCGGGCGGGCACCCGGGGGAGGGGCACCACCTCTTCCTGGCCCGCGACGAGGGCACCGACGAGGTCGTCGGCCACCTCTGGGTGCACGAGCGCCCGCACGCCGCCGGAACCGCCGTGTGGATCTTCGACGTTGAGGTGGCAGAGACGCACCGCGGCCGCGGCCTCGGGCGTGAGCTGATGACTCTCGCCGGGGCGTGGGCCGCCGAGCGCGGCGCCGCCGAGGTGGGGCTCAACGTCTTCGGCGGCAACTCCGTGGCCCGCCGGCTCTACACCTCCCTCGGCTACCAGGAGGCGGCGATCACCATGACGAAGAAGCTGGTGCCGTGACGGAGGACCCGACCCGTGAGGACCAGGACGTGCCGGCACAGACCGAGGAACGCGACTGGGAGTGGCGCCGGCGGATCCGGTCCAACCCGCACACGCACCGCATCTACCGCGTCGTCGTCGCGCTCATCGGCCTGGTCATCACCGTCGGCGGCCTCATCCTGGTCCCGGCCCCCGGCCCGGGGTGGCTCATCGTGCTGCTCGGCCTGGCCGTCCTGGCCTCGGAGTTCGCCTGGGCCCAACGCCTGCTGCACTTCGCGCGCCGCCAGCTCGACGCCTGGACCGACTGGCTCAAGGCCCAGTCGTGGTGGGTCAAGGTGCTGGTCTCCCTCGCGACCCTGGCCCTGCTGCTCGGCCTGGCCTACGGCTACCTGCGCTGGCAGGGGCCGCCCGGCCTGCTGCCGGACAGCTGGGAGCAGTGGCTGAGCAGCACCCTCTCGCTGTGACCGCCGGCCCGGTGCTCGTCCCGGTGCTCACCGTGGTCTTCACGGTGGTGCCTGCGGTCGTGCTCCGACGCCGAGATCCGGCTCCCGGTGGGGCGATTGGTGCCGCGGCACCGGGAGCGGCTATTGTTCCACTCCGTCGAGACGGCCCCGGCCGGATCGCCCGGACGTGTAGCTCAGTTGGTTAGAGCGCTCGCTTCACACGCGAGAGGTCAGGGGTTCGAGTCCCTTCACGTCCACCACCATCACCATCACCCCCAAGGCCACGACCACCCCGGTCGTGGCCTTCGTCGTCCCAGGCCCTCTGCGGCCCGGTTCGGGACTAGCCTGAGCCCCATGAGCGCCGAGCTGCCGCCGCACGTCACCGAGATCCGGATCTACCCGGTCAAGGGGGAGCCGGGGCAGGCGCTGGAGCACGTCGACGTCGAAGCCGAGGGACTGGCCGGCGACCGGCGCAAGAAGGCCGCGCTGCACCTGGTGTCCGTCGCCGAGGACGTGGCCACCCACCCGCGCGCCAACCTCGTCGTGGCCGCGGACACGGCGCTGCTCGAAGCCGCCGTCGGGCGTCGCCTGCGCATCGGTGCTGCCGAGATCGTCGTCACAGGCAAGCCGTCGGGGTGCCCGGGCGTCTACGCCGACGTCGTGGAGCCCGGGGGGCTGCGCGTCGGCGACGTCCTGCTGGAAGTCGGCGCCACCGAGACCGCCGCCACCGAAACTGCTGCGCCGCCTGCCTGAACGGGCCGATAGCATCGACCACACGTCACCGTCGGTGACGTGCCCCGCCGCCCGACCGGACGGCATACCCCGCACACCCTGAGGAGCTCATCGTGTCTGCCGACATCACCGTGGTCATCGCTGGAAGCGAGCGATCGGTCGCGGCGGGCACGACGGCCGCGCAGCTGTTCGAAGGTGACAAGCAGGTGGTCGTCGCCCGCGTCAACGGCGAGCTGCGCGACCTGGCCCACGCCCTGGCCGACGGCGACGCCGTCGAGCCGGTGACCATCGACTCCGAGGACGGCCTCGCCGTCCTGCGCCACTCCGCGGCCCACGTGCTGGCCCAGGCCGTGCAGGAGGTCAACCCCAAGGCCAAGCTGGGGATCGGCCCGCCCATCCGCGACGGCTTCTACTACGACTTCGACGTCGAGGAGCCGTTCACCCCCGAGGACCTCAAGGCCCTCGAGAAGGCCATGCAGCGGATCATCAACGAGGGCCAGACCTTCTCCCGCCGGCCGGTCTCGGACGACGACGCGCGCGCCGAGCTGGCCGACGAGCCCTACAAGCTCGAGCTGATCGGGCTCAAGGGCGGCGCGGCGGAGGCCGCCGAGGGTGCCTCGGCCGAGGTCGGCGCGGGCGAGCTGACCATCTACGACAACCACCGCCGCGACGGGGCGCTGGCCTGGCGCGACCTGTGCCGAGGCCCGCACCTGCCCAACACCAAGATCCTGGGCAACGCGTTCAAGCTGATGCGCTCCTCGGCCGCCTACTGGCGCGGCTCGGAGAAGAACCCGCAGCTGCAGCGCGTCTACGGCACCGCGTGGCCGACCAAGGACGACCTCAAGGCCTACCTCGAGCGGCTCGCCGAGGCGGAGCGCCGTGACCACCGCAAGCTGGGCAGCGAGCTCGACCTGTTCTCCTTCCCCGAGGAGATCGGCTCCGGCCTGCCCGTCTTCCACCCCAAGGGCGGGGTCATCCGCATGGCCATGGAGGACTACTCGCGCCGGCGTCACGAGGAGGCCGGCTACGAGTTCGTCTACAGCCCCCACATCACCAAGGCCAACCTGTTCGAGACCTCCGGGCACCTGGACTGGTACTCCGAGGGCATGTACCCGCCCATGCACCTGGATGAGGAGCGGGACGCCGAGGGCAACGTCCGCAAGCCGGGCCAGGACTACTACCTCAAGCCCATGAACTGCCCGTTCCACTGCCTGATCTTCCGCTCGCGCGGGCGGTCCTACCGCGAGCTGCCGCTGCGGCTGTTCGAGTTCGGCTCGGTCTACCGCTACGAGAAGTCCGGCGTGGTGCACGGCCTGACCCGGGTCCGGGGCATGACGCAGGACGACGCGCACATCTACGTCACCGCCGACCAGGTCGAGGACGAGCTGAAGAAGCTGCTGACCTTCGTCCTGGACCTGCTCAAGGACTACGGCCTCGACGACTTCTACCTCGAGCTGTCCACCAAGGACCCGGAGAAGTACATCGGCGCCGACGAGGTCTGGGAGCAGGCCACCGAGACGCTGCGCAAGGTGGCGGTCGAGTCCGGCCTCGAGCTCGTGGCCGACCCCGGCGGCGCCGCGTTCTACGGCCCCAAGATCTCGGTCCAGGCGCGCGACGCGATCGGGCGCACCTGGCAGATGTCGACGATCCAGCTCGACTTCATGCTGCCCGAGCGGTTCGGCCTGGAGTACCAGGCCGCTGACGGCTCGCGCCAGCGGCCGATCATGATCCACCGGGCACTGTTCGGCTCGATCGAGCGGTTCTTCGGCGTCCTCACCGAGCACTACGCCGGGTCCTTCCCGGCGTGGCTGGCGCCGGTGCAGGTGCTGGGCGTGCCCGTGGCCGACGAGTATGACGACTACGTCCAGTCGGTCCTGGATCGCTTGAAGGAGAAGGGGATCCGCGTCGAGCTCGACGCCTCCGACGACCGCTTCCCGAAGAAGATCCGCAACGCCAGCAAGTCCAAGGTGCCCTACGTGCTCATCGCCGGCGAGGACGACCGCGCCGCCGGTGCGGTGTCGTTCCGCTACCGCGACGGCTCGCAGAAGAACGGCGTGCCCATCGAGGACGCGGTCGCCGAGATCGTCACCGCCGTGCAGACCCGCGCCCAGGTCTGAGACCCGGCCACACGGCATACAGGGGTCGGCCCCGGACACCGGTGGTGTCCGGGGCCGCCATGCTTCCCAGCAGAGAGGGACCGATCGTGGACGTCGTCAGCGAGGTGTGGCAGCGGATGTATGCCGTGCAGCCCGCCCCGTCGGGGACGGTGGTCCTCGGCGCCGCCGTGGTGGCACTCGTGCTGGTCGCCTGGCCGGCGGCCTGGTCGCTGACCCGGCACGCCGTCACGATCGCCCACGAGGGGGCGCACGGTGTCGTGGCGCTGGCCTCCGGCCGCCGGCTCACCGGCATCCGCCTGCACTCGGACACCTCCGGCCTGACCGTCTCGCGGGGGCGCCCGCGCGGTCCGGGCATGGTGCTGACGCTGGCCGCGGGCTACATCGGCCCGGGGCTGCTCGGGCTGGGCGCGGCCGCCCTCCTCGCGGCGGGGCACGCGGTGGGCCTGCTGTGGGCGGTCCTGCTGCTGCTGGCCTTGCTCTTGCTGCAGATCCGCAACTTCTTCGGCCTGTGGTCGGTCCTCGTCAGCGCCGCGGTGGTCTTCGGGGTCTCGTGGTTCCTCCCCGCCCAGACACAGTCGGCGTTCGCCTACCTGGTGACGTGGTTCCTGCTGCTGGCCGCGCCCAAGGCGGTGCTGGAGCTGCAGGTGCAGCGTTCGCGCGGTGCGGGGGCCGGGTCGGATGCGGACCAGCTGGCCCGGCTCACGCCCCTGCCCGGGCTGGTGTGGGTGGGGTTCTTCCTCGCCGTCACGGCCGGGGCCCTCATCCTGGGTGGGCGCTGGATCCTGGCCTAGGGCCGGCGGCCCGGAGTCAACCGCTGAGGGCCTGCCTGCGGCCGCGGAGGAGCTCCCGCTCCCGGGCGTTGCCGGTGGTGGCGATGGCCCGGTCATAGGCCTCGACGGCGGCCTCGGGCCGGCCCAGCCGGCGCAGCAGGTCGGCCCGCACCGCGTGGAGCACGTGGTAGTCGGGCAGGTCGAGCTGGTCCACGACGGCCAGCCCGGCCTCCGGGCCGGCCACCTCGGCGAGGGCGACAGCGCGGTTCAGGGCGACGACCGGGGTGGGGGAGAGGTCCAGCAGCTGGTCGTAGAGGGCCAGCACCTGCTTCCAGTCGGTCGAGTCCGCGTCGGGTGCGTCGCTGTGCACGGCGTTGACCGCCGCCTGCAGCTGGTAGGGGCCGGGCCGGCCGCGGCGGAGGCACTCCCGGACCAGGGCCTGCCCCTCGTCGATGAGCGCACGGTCCCAGCGCGCGCGGTCCTGCTCGCCCAACGGCACGACGGTGCCGTCGGGTGCGGTGCGCGCGGGCCGCCGGGCCTCCAGCAGCAGCATCAGCGCCAGCAGCCCGGTCACCTCAGGCTCGTCGGGCAGGAGCTCGGCGAGCAGCCGGCCCAGCCGGATCGCCTCGGCGCACAGGTCCTCCCGGACCAGCTCCTCGCCCGAGGTGGCCGACCAGCCCTCGTTGAAGACGAGGTAGACCACGGCCAGGACCGACCGGAGCCGGTCGGGCAGGTCGGCCTCGCGGGGGACGCGGTAGGGGATCCGGGCGTCGCGGATCTTGCCCTTGGCGCGGACGAGCCGCTGGGCCATGGTCGCCTCGGACACGAGGAACGCCCGCGCGATCTCGGCCGTGGTCAGGCCACCGAGCAGGCGCAGCGTCAGGGCGACCTGCGCGGGGGTCGACAGGGCGGGGTGGCAGCAGGTGAACACCAGCCGCAGCCGGTCGTCGCGCACGGCCCCCTCCTCGACCGGCTCGTCGCGGGCGTGCAGCAGCGCGGCCTGGGCATGCCGGTCCGCCCGGGTCGCCTCGCGCCGGAGGCGGTCGATCGCCTTGCGGCGCGCGGTGGTGATGATCCACCCCGCCGGGCTCGGGGGCAGGCCGGTGTCCGGCCAACGGGCCAGGGCCTCGGTGAAGGCGTCCTGGACGGCCTCCTCGGCGACGTCGATGCTGCCGAACACGCGCGTCAGGACGGCCACCGCGCGCCCGTGCTCCTCGCGGAAGACGCGTCCGACCTCGTCGGAGGTCGCGCGTCGAGGGGTCATCCACTTCCTCCGATGCGTCAGGACCGGGTGTCGGGCACCACGCAGAACTCGTTGCCCTCAGGGTCGGCCAGGACGTACCAGTCGATGTCGCCGCCTGGCTGCCGCAGCACGGTGGCACCGGCCTGCACGAGCGGCTCGACCGCGGCTGCGGATACGTCCCAGTGGATCCGGTTCGGCCCGACCTTGGCCTCGGGGACCGGCACGAAGTCCATGGTCAGGATCGGCATGTGGGGGACGTGCTCGACGGTGGAGAACCCGCGCTCGTCGTCGACGACGTCGCCCCCGTAGACGCCGGCCCACCACCGCGCCTGGGCGGCCGGGTCGACGCTGTCGACGACCAGGCCGTGCAGCCGCTCGGTGGGGACCTCCTCGCGCAGGAACGCGCAGAACTCCCCGCCCTCCGGGTCGGCCATGACGGTCCAGCGCCGGTCCTCGCCCTCGGGCAGGAGGACCCGGGCGCCCATCGCCTCGAGGCCGGCCAGGTCCTGGGAGTAGATGTCCAGGTGGACCCGGTGCTTGACCGTCCTGCCTTGGGGGACGCGGTTGACCCACAGGGTGTGCTGGCGCGTCGGCCCGGTGACGCCCCCCTCGCCGTGCCCGTCCGGCTCCCACGGGCGGTGCAGTGCGGCGGCCCAGAAGGTGCCGACCCGTTGCGGGTCCCGGGCGTCGAGGCAGAGCTTGCGGAATCGTGCGAGCGCCATCCCTGCACCCTAGCCAGCGATACGCGCCGGCAGGGGGGAGTCGCCGGCGGTGCCGGAGGGGAGGGGACCGCCGGGCGGTGGTGGGGGCGGTCGCAAGGTGTGCTCGGGGGCGTGGTCGTGGGCCCGGATGCCCCAGGCGTGCATGTCCGCAGCGCACCGCTCCCGCCACACCTGTATGCCGTGCAGCCACCGCCGCGTCGCGGCGACCGGCCGGCGCACGGCCCCGACGCCGGCCCGCCCGGCCTCCTGCGTCAGCCGGGGGAGCGACCCGGCGCCGTGGCGCAGCTGCTGCAGCCACCGCTGGATCGACGGCGTCACCACGACGGCGGCCAGGTCGAACCAGCCGTAGCCGCCCGCCGCCCCGCTGGGCGGGTTGCCGATGGGGATGTGGCCGGTGGGGTCCCAGTGCTGCCACGTCCACGTGCCGACCGAGGTGCCGTAGAGCTCCAGGAAGGTCACCACGACGAACGCCCCGACGAACAGCAGCGCCGAGCGGCCCCACCGCAGGAACCCCAGCAGGCACAGGAACCAGAAGGCACCGAGCACGTCGTGGCGGGGTGAGAGGAACAGGCCCCACACGGCATACCCGGCTCCGGCCACGACCGTGGCCGTCACGAGCGGTCGAGGGTGCCGGGCGAACAGGGCGGAGCGGCCCAGGGCCAGCGCGCTGAGGTAGACGAGCCCGTGCCCGGGTGGCACGAAGGAGGGGACGTTGCCGAGCCGGTAGGTGTAGACCCCCAGCCAGCCGGAGAACGTGTACTCCACGGCGGTGGCGAACAGGACCACGACGGCGACCTGGATCCGCACCGGCACCGGTTCGCGGCGGACCAGCAGGACCAGGACGAGCCACGTCGTGGCGCCGAGCAGCCCCTGGGCGGTCAGCGTGGCGTGGCGGTCCAGCTGGAGCAGGGCCACGATCCAGAGGAGGACCGCGGCGGGGGTGGCGAGCCCGGCCGCGGTCAGGGGCCGCGCGTGGGTTCCCGGGAGACGTCGGGTCGACGGTCGCGGGCGGGCGGCGACCCGGAAGGCTCCGAGCCCCCGCCGAGGCCGTCCCAGGTGCCCCACGATGGACGTCACGTCCGGCAGGCTCGCAGCCCGGTGTCCCCGCGTCTTCACCCTTTTGGACGAGATCGGCCCGGGGAAGGGGGCGCGGGTTCCGGGGCGGAGCAGACGCACCATGGGGTTCAGATAACGGGCCCAAGCCGGGTGCGCCTGGCACGTTGAGCCAGAGCCAGAGCCAGAGGCTGAGGTCGCGGGAGCGTGGGGGCGCGTGGGGGGACGCCGCGTGGAGGCGTCGACCTGACGGCCCAAATGAGCCAGGGGAACGGGAGCAGGGGAGCGGGGTCGAGCCGGCGGCCCGCGACGGCACGGGGGCCGCCGGCAGCCGCTGACGGCTGCGCACCGGGAGCGCAGCCACCGCCGGCCGGGCTCGCACACGGTCGATCGTGCGCACGGCGGGGCGGCAGGCCACAGCGGACCGCGACAACGCAGCTCAGCAGCAGGGTGGCAGAACCCTGGGCATCGCCGGGCAAGTAGACGCTGGCGTCACCCACCCTACAAGATAACGGGCCCGAGCCGTTCCAATGACACCAGCAACAGCCAAAAGGCCAAGACCGGGGGTGGCCCCGCCGGCCGGCCCGGTGAGGTCTTCCCCCGGGCCGCCGGTGCCGGGGCGGCCTGCATAGGATCGGGCGCATGACGCAGGACGTGGACGAGCAGGCCCGCGCAGAGGGTGGAGCGACCGAGCCCGCGGGGGAGTTCGCCGGCGTCACGGACGGATTCGAGCGGCTCTGGACGCCGCACCGCATGGCCTACATCAAGGGCGAGCGCCCGACCGACCACGCCGGCGACGGCTGCCCGTTCTGCGCTGCGCCCACCAAGGACGACGCCGAGGGGCTGATCGTCCACCGCGGCGAGAGCTGCTACGTCGTGATGAACCTCTTCCCGTACAACCCCGGCCACGTCCTGGTCTGCCCGTACCGCCACGTCAGCCTCTACGTCGACCTCACCGACGAGGAGACGGCGGAGTTCACCGCCTTGACCAAGGCCGCCATCGCCGCCCTCGACGCCTCGTCGGGACCGGCCGGCTACAACATCGGCATGAACCAGGGCTCGGTCGCCGGGGCCGGGGTACGCGCCCACCTGCACCAGCACATCGTCCCGCGATGGGGCGGGGACTCCAACTTCCTGCCGGTCATCGGCCAGACCAAGGCCCTGCCGATGCTGCTCGAGGACGTGCGCCAGCGCCTCGTCGAGGCCTGGCCCGTCTGACTGACCTCAGAGAAGGCGTGTGAGCGCAGGGGTGAGGCCGTCCGCGAGCGCCTCAGCCCTCGAGGTGGGCCTTCGCGAGCGCCGGGGGCATCGGCTCGTAGCGGACCATCTCCCGGGTGAAGACCCCCGTGCCGTGGGAGACCGAGCGCAGGTCGATGGCGTAGCGGGTGATCTCGGTCTGCGGGACCTCGGCGTGGATGGTCGTGCGTCCGCTGGTGCCGGGCTCGGTGCCGACCACCCGGCCGCGTCGGGTCTGCAGGTCGGTCATGACCGGCCCGACGTGCTCGTCGGCCACCACCACGTCGACGGCGTCCACCGGCTCGAGCAGCACCACCGTGTCCGGGGTGGCCGCGTCCTTGAGCGCGAGCGCCCCGGCGGTCTGGAAGGCCATGTCGCTGGAGTCGACCGAGTGGGCCTTGCCGTCGGTGAGGGTGATCCGCACGTCGACGAGGGGGTAGCCGGCGATGCAGCCCTTCTCGAGCTGGGCTCGCACGCCCTTCTCCACGCTGGGGATGAACTGGCGCGGCACCGCGCCACCGACGACCTTGTCGACGAACTCGAAGCCGGCACCGCGCTCGAGCGGCTCGACGGTGATGTCGCAGATGGCGTACTGCCCGTGGCCGCCGCTCTGCTTGACGTGCCGGCCGTGCCCGCTGGAGCGCGCCACGAACGTCTCCCGCAGCGCCACCCGCAGCGGCTCTGCCTCGACGTTGACGCCATAGCGCTCCCGCAGCCGCTCGAGGAGGACGTCGACGTGGGCCTGCCCCATGGTCCACAGCACCACCTGGTGGGTCTCGGCGTTGTGCTCCATCCGCATCGTGGGGTCCTCGGCGACCAGCCTCTGGAGCGCGGCGGCGAGCTTGTCCTCGTCGGACTTGCTCACGGGGTGGATCGCCACGGGCAGCAGCGGGTCCGGCAGCACCCACGGCTCGACGAGCGCGGGGGAGTCCTTGTCGCTCAGGGTGTCCGCGGTCTCGGCGCGGGTGAGCTTGGCGACGACGCAGATGTCCCCGGCGATGGCCGGCCCCTTCGGTCGCAGCGCCTCGCCCAGGGGTGAGGACAGCAGGCCGACCTTCTCGTCGGCGTCGTGGTCGGGGTGACCCTCGATGTCGTGGCCGGCGAACCGCTCCAGGTGACCCGAGACGTGCAGGGTGGCATCCGGGTGCAGCGTCCCGCTGAACACGCGCACGACACTGACGCGGCCGACATACGGGTCGCTGGTGGTGCGCACGACCTCGGCGACCAGCGGACCGGAGGGGTCGCACTTCAGCGGCGGCAGCAGCGCGCCCTCGGGCGTGGTGGCGGTCGGCAGCGGGTGCAGGGTCGGCGGCGGGAACGCGGCCGCGACGAGGTGGAGCAGCTCGTGCACCCCCACGCCGGCGAGGCTCGACAGGGGCACCACGGGGTAGAACGAGCCGCGAGACACCGCGGTGAGCAGGTCGGCGATCACCGTCTCGAGCTCAACCTGCTCCCCGGCGAGGTACCGGTCGAGCAGCGTGTCGTCCTCGGACTCTTGGATGATCGCCTCGATCAGCTCCGAGCGGCGCGTGTCGATGGCCGTGCGCTCGGCGTCGGTGGCCTCTCGCACCTCGCGAGCGCCGGAGCCGTAGTCGTGCACCTGCTGGGAGAGCAGGCCGATGTTGCCGGTGACGGCGCCGCCGTCACCGACCAGCGGCAGGTAGAGCGGCATCACCCCCTCACCGAGGACACGCTGGCACTCGGCCAGCGTGTCCTCGAAGTCCGCCCGGTTGGCGTCGAGCCGGGAGACGGCGATGGCTCTCGGCATGCCGACGGCCGCGCACTCCTCCCACAGCAGCATCGTGGCCCCGTCCACCCCGTCGGTGGCCGAGACGACGAAGACCGCGGCGTCGGCGGCGCGCAGCCCGGCGCGCAGCTCGCCGACGAAGTCGGGGTAGCCGGGGGTGTCGATGAGGTTGACGACGACCGGGGAGCCGGCGGCGTCGGAGGAGAGGGAGGCGACGGCGAGCTGGATGGAGCGCTCGTCGGTGGCCTTGGGCCGGTACTCGGGTGTCGTCGCGGCGAGGAGTCGCTCGAACAACGCCGTCTTGCCGCCCCCGCTGTTGCCGACGAGGACGACGTTGCGCAGCTCCCCCGGCGTGCGAGCCGAAGGTCCGGGTGCGGTCTGTGCGGGCTTCGTGCTCATGGCGACACGATTCCGGAGGCGTCGCGCCCGCACAACCCCTGAGGAGCCGATCAGTAGGCTGAGGCCACCATGCTGAACCGATTCGCACGCGCGCTCTTCACCCGCATCTTCACGCCGGTGGCGAGGCTGTTCCTGTCCTGGGGCATCAGCCCCGACGTGGTCACCATCGTCGGCACCCTGGGCGTCTGCGTAGGGGCCCTGGTCTTCTACCCCCGCCACGAGTTCTTCTGGGGCACCGTCGTCATCGCGGTCTTCGTCTTCTCCGACACGATCGACGGCGTCATGGCGCGCCTGTCGGGCCGGTCGAGCCGCTGGGGCGCCTACCTCGACTCGACGCTGGACCGGGTGGGTGACAGCGCCATCTTCGGTGGCCTGGTCGTCTACTACGCCGGCGCCGGGCACAACGCCGTCATGGCCGCCCTTGCCCTGGCCTGCCTCATCCTCGGCAGCGTCGTCAGCTACGCCAAGGCGCGCGCCGAGGGCCTGGGCATGACCGCCAACGTCGGCATCGCCGAGCGGGCCGACCGCCTCGTCGCGGTCCTGCTCGCCACCGGCCTGGTCGGGCTCGGCCTGCCGGAGGTCGTGCTGACCGTCGTGCTGGGCCTGCTGGCCGTCGCCAGCCTCGTGACGGTGCTCCAGCGGATGCTCACGGTGCGCCGCCAGGCGTTCGAAGCCGCGTGAGCCGGCTGACCGACCGGGCCGCGCTGCTGGCCTACCGTGCGGGTTGGGGGCTGGTGCGCCGCCTGCCGGAGCGGGTCGCCTACGCCGCCTTCGACCTCATCGCCGACCTGGTCTGCCGTCGCGGCGGCTCCGGGGTCGCGCGGATGCGCAGCAACTACGCCCGGGTCCGGCCCGAGCTCGCCCCCGCCGAGCTCGACGCCCTGGTCCGGGCGGGCATGCGCTCCTACTTCCGCTACTGGTGCGAGGCCTTCCGCCTGCCCGACCTGACCGAGGCCGACCTCGTCGCCCGGATCCGCACGGTCGGCGACGCCCCGGTGCGCGCTCACCTCGGGTCGGGGCAGCCCGCGGTGATGTTCCTGGGGCACATGGGCAACTGGGACCTCGCCGGGGCCTGGTCCACCACCCAGCTCGCGCCGGTCACCACGGTCGCCGAGCGGCTCAAGCCCGAGGAGCTGTATGCCGAGTTCCTCGCCTTCCGCGAGCGCTTGGGGATGCGCATCCTGCCGCTGACCGGCGGCTCGGACGTCTTCCGTGAGCTGACCCGGGCGTTGCGGCACAACGCCTTCGTCGCGCTGCTGGCCGACCGTGACCTGACCGAGGGGGGAGTGGAGGTCGACTTCTGCGGGCACCGCGCGCGGATGGCGGTCGGGCCCGCCGCGCTGGCGCTGTCCACCGGGGCCGCGCTGCACCCGGTCTCGGTGCACTACGAGCCGCGCCCCACCGGGCGGGGCCACGAGCTGGTCATCGTCTTCCACGACCGGGTCGAGGTGCCCGCCACCGGCAGCACGCGGGAGAAGATCGCCGCGATGACCCAGGTCTGCGCCGACGCCCTGACCGGCGCGGTGCGCGAGCACACCGAGGACTGGCACATGATGCAGCGGGTGTTCGTCGAGGACCTGGCCCCGCGGGTCGCGACCGTCCCGGCGCAGGAGGCCTCGTGAGGATCGGCATCGTCTGCCCGTACTCCTTCGACGTCCCCGGGGGAGTGCAGTTCCACGTGCGCGACCTGGCCGAGCACTTCATCGGCGAGGGCCACGAGGTGAGTGTCCTGGCTCCCGCCGACGAGGGCACGCCGCTGCCGGACTACGTGGTCGGCACCGGCGGGGCGATCCCGGTCCGGTACAACGGGTCCGTGGCCCGGCTGGCCTTCGGGCCGCTGACTTCCGCCCGCGTCGGCCGCTGGATCGAGCGGGGCAAGTTCGACGTCGTGCACATCCACGAGCCGGTGACCCCCAGCACGTCCCTCCTCGCGCTCTGGGCCGTGGAGGGTCCCGTGGTGGCCACCTTCCACACCTCCAACCTGCGCTCGAGAGCCATGCAGGCGGCATACCCGCTGCTGCGGCCGAGCCTGGAGAAGATCTCGGGGCGGATCGCCGTGTCCGAGGACGCCCGGCGCACCGTCACCACGCACCTGGGCGGGGACGCCGTGGTCATCCCCAACGGGGTCTACGTCTCCCGGTTCAGCGAGGCCCCGGTGCGCCCGGAGTGGCTCGGCACGCCCGAGGCGCCGACCATCGCGTTCCTTGGTCGTATCGACGAGTCACGCAAGGGCCTGCCCGTGCTCAGCCGGGCGCTGCCGGGGATCCTGGCGGAGGTGCCGGGCGCGCGCGTCCTGGTGGCCGGCCACGGCGACGTCGACGCCGCCCGCGAGCGCCTCAGCCCCGAGGCGGCCAAGGCGTGCACGTTCCTGGGCGGGGTCAGCGACGCGGACAAGGCCAGCCTCCTGGCCTCGGTCGACCTCTACCTGGCGCCGCACACCGGCGGCGAGAGCTTCGGCATCGTCCTGATCGAGGCGATGAGCGCCGGGGCGGCCGTCCTGGCCAGCGACCTGCCGGCGTTCCTGCGCGTGCTGGACAACGGGGTCGCCGGTGCGTCCTTCCGCAACGAGGACCCCGAGGACCTGGCGCGGCAGGCGGTGGCGCTGCTGCGCGACCCCGTCACGCGCGCGGACCTCGCGGCGCGGGGGCGCAAGCGGGCCGACCTGTTCGACTGGTCGATCGTGGCCGCCGACGTCATGGCGGTCTACGAGACGGTCACGGCCGGGGCGCCGCAGGTGCGCCAGGCCAGCGAGCCGGCCTCGATGTGGAGCCGGTGGATGCGCGGACGCGGGGGTGAGGCGTCGTGATGTCGACGGTGCTGTTCTGGGTGGTCGTCGTCTTCGCCGTCTGCGCCCTCGTGGCGTGGTACCTCTCCTACACCGCCGCCCGCCTCGACCGGCTGCACGTGCGGGTCGAGGGCGCGCTCAGTGCCTTGGACGCCCAGCTGGTCCGGCGGGCCGAGACCACCCTGGAGCTGGCCAACTCCGGCCTCCTCGACCCCGCGAGCGCCCTGCTCCTGGCCGGCGTGGCCTCGGAGTCGCTGGAGGCCACCGATGCGGCGCTGCTCGGGCGGGAGGTCATCGAGAGCGGCCTGAGCGAGGCCCTGGACCTGGCGATGGGCCCGGAGGTGGTGGCCACGCTGCGGGCCGACGAGGCGGTCGGGGCCGTGACGGTCAAGCGCCTGGTCGCCGCCGCCCAGCGCGTCCAGCTGGCCCGGCGCTTCCTCAACGACGCCGTCATCGACGTCCGGCGCGTGCGGCGCAAGCCGGTCGTCGCGTGGTTCCGCCTGGCCGGGCACACCCCGCTGCCGCAGACGTTCGAGTTCGACGACGCCCTCCCGGCGGCACTGCGCGAGGGCTGACCCCGCACCGCCCATCCGTACCCACGCCCTACGATGGGCGTAGTCCGTACCACCCTGAGACAGCGAAGAAGAGGCTCAGCCGTGTCTGCGCAAGAGAGCACCACCGCCACCGCACCCACCACCGGCACCTCGCGCGTCAAGCGCGGCATGGCCGAGATGCTCAAGGGTGGCGTCATCATGGACGTCGTCACGCCCGAGCAGGCCAAGATCGCCGAGGACGCCGGCGCCGTGGCCGTCATGGCCCTCGAGCGGGTCCCCGCCGACATCCGCGCCCAGGGTGGCGTCTCCCGGATGAGCGACCCCGACATGATCGACGGCATCATCGAGGCCGTCTCCATCCCGGTCATGGCCAAGGCCCGCATCGGCCACTTCGTGGAGGCCCAGGTCCTGCAGTCCCTCGGCGTCGACTACATCGACGAATCCGAGGTCCTCACCCCGGCCGACTACGCCAACCACATCGACAAGTGGGCCTTCACGGTCCCCTTCGTCTGCGGTGCGACCAACCTCGGCGAGGCCCTGCGCCGCATCACCGAGGGCGCGGCCATGATCCGCTCCAAGGGTGAGGCCGGCACCGGTGACGTCTCCAACGCCACCACCCACATGCGCACCCTGCGCGCCGAGATCAACCGCCTGCGCTCGATGAGCCCCGACGAGCTCTACGTCGCCGCCAAGGAGCTCCAGGCCCCCTACGAGCTCGTCAAGGAGGTCGCGCAGGCCGGCAAGCTCCCGGTGGTGCTGTTCACCGCCGGCGGCATCGCCACGCCCGCCGACGCCGCGATGATGATGCAGCTCGGCGCCGAGGGTGTCTTCGTCGGCTCCGGCATCTTCAAGTCCGGCAACCCGGCCCAGCGCGCCGAGGCCATCGTCAAGGCCACGACGTTCTTCGACGACCCCGACGTCATCGCCAAGGTCTCCCGCGGCCTGGGCGAGGCCATGGTCGGCATCAACGTCGACGAGCTGCCCCAGCCGCACCGCCTGTCCGAGCGGGGCTGGTGACCCGGCCGCACGGCATACCGCCTCGTCGGTGAACGGCCCCGGCACCCCTGAGGGTGCCGGGGCCGTTCTATGCCCACCCGGTATGCCGGGTGCCACGGTCGCGTCCGAAACCCGCCAGTGCGCGGGGCTGGTGCGGTCCATGATGGGCGGGTGAACGACAGCTTCGAGGCCCGTTACGCGGCCATCGCCAGCCGCGACCGGCGCCATGACGGGCGCTTCTTCACCGCGGTGCGCACGACCGGCATCTACTGCCGGCCCAGCTGCCCGGCCCGCACCCCGTACCCGGAGAACGTCACGTTCTACACCACCGCCGCGGCGGCGCAGGCGGCCGGCTTCCGGGCCTGCAAGCGGTGCCGCCCCGAGGCGGCGCCGGGCTCGGCCGAGTGGGACGTGCGCGCGGACCTCGTGGCGCGGGCGCTGCGACTGGTCACCGACGGCGCCGTCGACGAGGGGGGTGTCGCGGGCCTGGCGCGGCGCCTGTCCGTCAGCGAGCGCCACCTGAACCGGGTGATGGTCGAGGAGGTCGGGGTCGGCCCGCTGGCCCTGGCCCGCACCCGTCGGGCGCAGACCGCGCGGCTGCTGCTGGATGCGACCGGGCTGCCGGTCACCCAGGTCGCGTTCGCCGCGGGCTACGCCAGCGTGCGGCAGTTCAACGACAGCATCCGGGAGGCGTTCGGGGCCACGCCCAGCGAGCTGCGGCGCGGGCAGCGGGGCACCATGCCCGACGGCACCGGCGAGATCGTCCTGCGCCTGACCCACCGCACCCCGCTGGACCACGGACCGTTGCTGGACTTCCTGGCCGCGCGGGCGGTGGCCGGGGTGGAGGAGGGTGACCGGGTCTCCTACCGGCGGGCGATGCGCCTGCCGCACTCCAGCGGCGTCGTCACGGTCACCCCGCACGCCGGGGAGGGGCACCTCACCGCGCGGCTGCGGCTGGCGGACCTGCGCGACCTCACCCCGGCCGTGCAGCGCACCCGGCGGCTGTTCGACCTCGATGCCGACCCCGAGGCCGTGCGCGAGGCGCTGGGGCGTGACCCGCTGTTGGCCCCGCTCGTGGCGGCGCGCCCCGGGCTGCGGGTGCCCGGCCACGTCGACGGCTTCGAGCTCGCCGTGCGGGCCGTCCTCGGGCAGCAGGTCACCGTCAAGGGGGCGCGCACCCTGGCCGGACGGCTGGTGGCCCGGCTCGGCAAGCCGCTGGACACCCCTGCCGGGTCGCTGACGCACCTGTTCCCGACCGCGGACGCGGTGGCCGGGGGCGACCTCGACGGCCTCGGCCTGACCACCGGCCGGCGCGACACCCTTCGTGCCCTCGCGAGCGCCGTGGCCGAGGGGCGGGTGGTCCTCGACCCGGGCGCCGACCGCGAGGAGACCCGTCGCGGGCTGCTCCGCCTGCGCGGCATCGGGCCGTGGACCGCTGACTACGTGGCCATGCGGGCGCTGGGTGACCCCGACGCCTTCCCGGCCGCGGACCTCGGCCTGCGACAGGCCCTGGAACGGCTGGGTGACCCCATGGACGCCAGGGCACTGACCGCCCGGGCGGAGGCGTGGCGCCCGTGGCGGGCGTACGCCGCGCTGCACCTGTGGTCCTCCCCGGCCGACGAGCCCGGGCAGGCACCGGCATGAACCGCGCCCTGGCCGTCACGACCCTCGACACCGGCGCCGGGCCCTTCACCATGGTGACCTCCGACGACGGCGTGCACGCCGCGGGCTTCACCGGCGACGTCGAGCTGCTGCTGGCCCGGCTGCCGGCGCTGGAGCAGGCGCGGGCGGTGCGTGAGGCGCCCGAGGCGGGGGAGGCCACGCGGGCGGTGCAGCGCTACCTCACCGGCGAGCTCGACGCCATCGACGCGATCCCCGTGGTCCAGGACGGCGGCGCGTTCACCGCCGCCGCGTGGCGGGCGATGCGGGCCATCCCCGCCGGGAGCACCCTGACCTACACCGGGCTGGCCGGGCAGGCGGGCAACGTCGAGGCGGTGCGGGCGGCGGGTGCCGCCTGTGCCGACAACCGGGTCGCGCTGTTCGTGCCGTGCCACCGGGTGCTGCGCACCGACGGCAACCTCGGCGGCTTCCTGTGGGGGCTGCCGGTCAAGCAGTGGCTGCTGACCCACGAGGGCGCCCTGCCGCCGATGCTGCTCTGATCCTCAGGTGACCGCCGCGCGGGCGGCGAACTCGGGTCGCTCGTACTCCTTGTCCTCCAGCACCTCCAGCAGGTGCTGCGCCGAGGCCAGCACGTCGGCGTGGGAGAGGTAGAGCGGGGCGAAGCCGAGCCGGATCACGTCGGGCTCGCGGAAGTCCCCGATGACCCCGCGCGCGATGAGCGCCTGCACCACGGCGTACGCCTCGGGGTGGCGTAGCGAGACCTGGGAGCCGCGCCGCTCCGCGTCGCGCGGGGTGACCACCGGCAGGTCCACCCCGAGGCGGTCCAGGCAGTCCAGGAAGAACCCGGTCAGCGACTGGCTGTGGGCGCGCACGTCCGCCATGGACAACCCGTCGTATGCCGTGAGCGCGGCCTCCATGGCCAGCAGGGACAGCAGGGGGGCGGTGCCCACCCGGGCCCGCGTGATCCCGGCGGCCGGGGCGTAGTCGCCGCGCATCTCGAACGGGGCGGCGTGGCCCTGCCAGCCGGTCAGCGGGTGGTCGAACGCGGCCTGGTGGCGCGCGGCGACGTAGATGAACGCGGGGGCACCAGGACCGCCGTTGAGGTACTTGTAGCTGCACCCGACGGCCAGGTCGACCTCGTGCTCGTCGAGCCCGACGGGGTGGATGCCGGCCGAGTGGCACAGGTCCCAGCATGCGAGCGCCCCGACGTCGTGGGCCGCGCGGGTCAGCCCCGGCAGGTCCCACAGCTCGCCGGAGCGGTAGTCGACCTGGGAGAAGGCGATGAACGCCAGCCGGTCACCGTGCTCGGCGATCGCCGCGGCCGCCTGCTCGTGGGTCACGGTGACCACCTGCAGGTCCACCAGGCGTGCCGCCGCGGCCGCGATGTAGAGGTCGGTGGGGAAGGAGCCCCCGTCGGTGAGGACGACCGGCCGCCCGGGACGCATCCGTGCCGCGGCGACGAACACCTTGAACAGGTTGACCGAGGTGGAGTCGGTGACCACGACCTGGCCGCGACCGGCCCCGACGAGGGTGCCGACCCGGTCGCCGGCCCGCTCCGGGGCGCCCCACCAGTCGTGCTCGTTCCACGACCGGATCAAGCGTTCACCCCACTGCTGCCGCACGACGTCCTCGACGACGCCGGGCACCGCGGCCGGCAGCGCCCCCAGGGAGTTGCCATCGAGGTAGATGACCCCCTCGGGGATGAGGAACCGGTCGCGGGTGCCGGCCAGGGGGGAGGAGGCGTCGAGGTCCGCGGCGCGGGCGGACAGGTCAGCGTGCTGGGACATACCCCGCAACGTAGTGCCACGGGCACGGCATACGCTGGCGCCGTGAGCTCCTCCCCCCTTCGCATCGGCGTGCTGGCCGTCCAGGGTGACGTCCGCGAGCACGTCCACGTCCTGTCCTCCCTCGGCGCGCAGGCGTCGGGGGTCCGCCGCCCGCGCGAGCTCGACGAGGTCGACGCGCTTGTCATCCCCGGCGGGGAGTCGACGACGATGGACAAGCTGGTGCGGGCCTTCGAGCTCTTCGACCCGATCCGCAAGCGGATCGCCGACGGGATGCCCGTCTACGGCTCCTGCGCGGGCATGATCATGCTGGCCGACCGGATCGCCGACGCGCGCCCCGACCAGCAGACCCTCGGCGGGATCGACATGACCGTGCGGCGCAACGCCTTCGGCCGGCAGGTGGACTCCTTCGAGGAGGACCTGCACATGCCCCAGGTCGTCGGCGCCGACGGAGAGCCGGTGCGCGCGGTGTTCATCCGCGCGCCCTGGGTGGAGCAGGTCGGCGACGGGGTGCAGGTGCTCGCCGAGGTCGAGTCCGGCCCGGCTCAGGGTCACGTGGTCGCGGTGCGCCAGGGCAACCTGCTCGCCACGTCCTTCCACCCCGAGGTGACCGGCGACCACCGGGTCCACGACTACTTCGTGCAGATGGTGCGGTCGGCCCGGGCCTGACCATTGGTGCCCCTGACCACCGCGCCTGACCTTCGGGCCTGACCTTCGTGCCGGACCCCGTCACGCACCCGGCGCACGCGCACTCAGTAGGATCGTGCGGATTTCACGGACACTCGGCAGGGATAGGGAGATTCGATGAGCGGCCACTCCAAATGGGCGACGACCAAGCACAAGAAGGCTGCGATCGACGCCAAGCGGGGCAAGCTCTTCGCCAAGCTGATCAAGAACATCGAGGTCGCGGCCCGCACCGGCGGCGGTGACCCCGCGGGCAACCCGACGCTCTACGACGCCATCCAGAAGGCGAAGAAGACCTCGGTCCCCAACGACAACATCGACCGCGCCGTCAAGCGCGGCTCCGGTGCCGAGGCGGGCGGCGCCGACTGGCAGACGATCATGTACGAGGGCTACGCCCCGAACGGCGTGGCCGTCCTGATCGAGTGCCTCACCGACAACCGCAACCGTGCGGCGGCCGAGGTGCGCACCGCGCTGACCCGCAACGGCGGCCAGCTCGCCGACCCGGGCAGCGTCTCCTACGTCTTCACCCGCAAGGGCGTCGTGATCGTGCCCAAGGGCGACCTGACCGAGGACGACCTGCTCGAGGTGGTCCTCGACGCCGGCGCCGAGGAGGTCAACGACCTCGGGGAGTCCTTCGAGATCATCAGCGAGGCCGGTGACTTCGTCGCCGTGCGCACCGCCCTCCAGGGCGCGGGCATCGACTACGACTCGGCCGAGGCCTCGTTCGTGCCGACCCTGCAGGTCGAGCTCGACGCCGACGGCGCGCGCAAGATGTTCCGCGTCATCGACGCCCTCGAGGACAGCGACGACGTGCAGAACGTCTGGGCCAACGGCGACGTCAGCGACGACATCCTCGCCGAGCTCGACGAGGAGTGAGCGGTGGGCGGCGCGTCGCTGTCCTGACGCGCCGCCGGCAGGGTACGTTTGTCCTCCGAACAGGTGTTCGGGCAGGACGTCTGCGTTGATCGTCGTGGCGAGGAGCCGGTTGTGCGCGTGCTTGGTGTCGACCCCGGCCTGACCCGCTGCGGTCTCGGCGTGGTCGACGGCGGCCTCGGCCAGCCGCTGCGCATGGTCGCCGTCGGCGTCATCCGCACGCCGGCCAAGGAGGAGACCCACCTGCGCCTGCACGCGCTGCGCGCCGAGATGGAGCAGTGGATCCACCGCTACGAGCCCGACGCGATCGCCGTCGAGCGCGTGTTCGCCCAGGCCAACCTGCGCAGCGTCATGGGCACCGCCCAGGCGTCCGCCGTGGCGATGCTCGCCGCGGCCGAGCGCGGCCTGCCCCTTGCCATGCACACCCCGAGCGAGGTCAAGGCTGCCGTGACCGGTAGCGGCCGCGCGGACAAGGCCCAGGTGACCACCATGGTGACCCGCATCCTGCGACTGGAGACGCGGCCCGAGCCCGCGGACGCCGCCGACGCCCTCGCCCTGGCCATCTGCCACGTATGGCGTGGCGCGGCCCAGGACCGCCTGCAGCGCGCCGCCGCGGCGGCCCGGGCAGGTGCCCGGTGATCGCCTCCGTCCGCGGCCCGGTGCTCTCGGTCGGCCTCGACTCCGCCGTCGTGGAGGTCGGGGGAGTGGGCCTGCTGGTGCACACCACGCCGGCCACCGCCGCGGGGCTGCGCCCGGGCAACCCGGCCAGCCTGGCGACGACCCTCGTGGTGCGCGAGGAGTCGCTGACCCTCTACGGCTTCCCCGACGAGGACGAGCGGCGGGTCTTCGAGCTGGTCCAGACCGTCTCCGGCGTCGGGCCCCGGCTGGCCCTGGCGATGCTCGCGGTGCACGCCCCGGACGCCCTGCGCCACGCCGTGTCCGACGGTGACATCCACGCCCTGACCAAGGTGCCGGGCATCGGCAAGAAGGGCGCCGAGCGGATCGTGCTCGAGCTGCGCGACAAGATCGGCCTGCCCACCGGTGCCGCCCCGACCTCGCTGGCCGGCACCGGCGCCGGAGCGCCGTGGCGCGGGCAGGTGCACGAGGCCCTCGTCGGCCTGGGCTGGTCGGCCAAGCAGGCCGACGACGCCGTCGACACCGTCGCTGCCGATGCCGCCGAGGGTGCCGACGTCGCCACCCTGCTGCGGGCCGCGCTGCGGGAGCTGGGCCGGTGAGCCGCGACCTGCCGGCCGGCACCTACGAGGTCTACTCCGACGGCTCGTTCGAGGCCACGGCCCGCATCGTCGACGCCGGCGGCGATGACGACGAGCGCCGGGTCGAGGCCGCCCTGCGGCCCAAGCGGCTGGTGGACTTCCCCGGCCAGTCCCGCGTGCGCGACCAGCTCTCGCTCGTGCTCGAGGCGGCCAAGCGTCGCTCCGCCCCGCCGGACCACGTGCTGCTCTCCGGCCCGCCCGGCCTGGGCAAGACCACGCTGGCCATGATCATCGCCGCCGAGCTCGAGCAGCCGATCCGGATCACCAGCGGCCCGGCGATCCAGCACGCCGGCGACCTCGCCGCGATCCTGTCCTCCCTGGCGGAGGGCGAGGTGCTCTTCCTCGACGAGATCCACCGCATGTCCCGCACCGCCGAGGAGATGCTCTACCTGGCGATGGAGGACTTCCGGGTCGACGTCATCGTCGGCAAGGGCCCCGGCGCCACCGCGATCCCGCTGGAGCTGCCCCCGTTCACCGTGGTCGGCGCCACCACCCGCGCCGGCCTGCTGCCGGCGCCGCTGCGTGACCGGTTCGGCTTCACCGGCCACCTCGACTACTACGCCGCCGAGGACCTCGAGCAGATCCTCATGCGCTCCGCCCGGTTGCTGGACGTCAAGGCCCACCCGCGCGGCATCGCCGAGATCGCCGGGCGCTCCCGCGGCACGCCCCGCATCGCCAACCGGCTGCTGCGCCGGGTCCGCGACTGGGCCCAGGTGCACGGCCGGGGCGTCGTCGACGAGAAGGCCGCGCACGCCGCGCTGGCCCTCTTCGACGTGGACGACCGAGGCCTGGACCGGCTCGACCGCGCGGTGCTGGAGGCCCTGTGCCGCCGCTTCGGCGGGGGACCGGTCGGCCTGAGCACCCTGGCGGTCGCCGTCGGGGAGGAGTCCGACACGGTCGAGACCGTCGCCGAGCCCTACCTCGTGCGCGAGGGGTTCATGATCCGCACCCCGCGGGGGAGGGCCGCCGCCCCGCTGGCGTGGGAGCACCTCGGGCTCACCCCGCCGGCCGCCGCGGACCTCGGGGTCGCCCAGCCGCTGCCCTTCGGCGACACCGACGGCCGCTTCGGCGGCTGACCGGCTCGCACCCGCCCCCAGACTGCTCCCCACACCGTCGAGGTCGACGAGAGCGGCACCACGCCCGGGACGTGTCCCGTGCGGCGACCCCGGCGCGCAGGGGTGGTGGGCCGGCCGCGGTGGCGGGCACACGGCATACGTCCGGTATGACGCATGCGTGGCCGTTCATCACGAAATGGCCGCGCTCGGAGGGGTTCCTTGGCCGCTGTGGCGGCGCTCACCTAGACTCACGCGGACGTACCGGCTCCGTCCGGGACTTCCGCGCGTCCGGGGACGTTGTGCTCCTGTGGTGCGCGTCAACCAAACCATCGTGAAGGACTGACTCATGTCGTCTCTGGCCACCGCGACCTCCTCATCGGGGGCCGGTATCGGTAACCTGCTCATCTTCGCCCTGCCGGTCCTGCTGATCGTCTTCATGTTCATGTCGCAGCGTCGCCGTCAGCGCGCCGTGCAGGACCTGCAGAGCAAGCTGTCCGTCGGCGACGAGGTCTCCACCACCTCAGGCCTGCTCGGCCGGGTCAGCGCCATCGACGACACGGTGGTCACCCTGGAGGTCAGCCCGGGCGTCATGGTCCGCTTCGACCGTCGCGCCATCGGCGGCCCCGCCCCGACGGCTGCGGCTGTCACGGAGGAGCCGGAGGCCCCGGCCGCGAGCACGCCGGCCGAGGCGACCCCGGGCGGCACGACCCCCGGCAGCACGACGCAGGGCAGCACGACGCAGGGCAGCACGACCGCAGGCGAGGGCCCGGCTGCTGGCTCCACCGGTGGTCCGGTCACCCCGGGGGAGCAGGACTGACCGTGGCCATCAACCCCCGCAACCGCAAGCCGCTACGCACCCTGGCCGGGCTGGTCGTCCTGATCGTCGGCCTCTACGGCCTCCTGGCGGCGGTCGTGACCTGGGGCACCGCCCAGGCCACGCCCAAGCTCGGCCTGGACCTCGAGGGCGGCACGCAGCTGATCCTCAAGCCGGTGATCACCAACGGCGGCAACATCAGCCAGGAGCAGATCAACCAGGCCGTCGACATCATGCGCCAGCGCGTCGACAGCACCGGCGTCTCCGAGGCAGAGGTGACCACCCAGGGTGGCGCGAACGTCGTGGTCTCCCTGCCCGGCACCCCGGACAAGGCGACGATCGACTCGCTCAAGCGCTCCTCCCAGCTGCGCTTCCGCGCCGTGCTGGTCGAGGCCGCCGGCGCCCCGCAGCCCACCCCCACGAGCACCGGCACCGGCACCGCCACGCCGAAGCCGTCGGGCACCGCGACGGGCAAGGCGACGACGCCGGCCTCGAAGGCCACTGCCCCCGCCGGCACCGCCACCACCTCGGCGAAGTCCGGCTTCCCGCCGGCGCTGAGCTCGGCCACGACCCCGACGCCCAAGCCCACCGGCGCGGCCACGCCGCTGTCCGGCGCGACGCCGACGGCGACGCCGAGCGCCCCGGCCACCGGCGCGAGCGGCACGCCCAAGAACGCCAGCGACCCGGCGTGGATCACCCCCGCCATCGCCCAGCAGTTCCAGGCCCTCAACTGCGCCGACAAGGCCACCGAGGCCAAGCTGGCCACGCTGGTCGACGACCCGGCCAAGCCGCTGGTGACCTGCTCCCAGGACCGTCAGGCCAAGTACATCCTCGGCCCGGCCGAGGTGGTCGGCACCGACATCGCGGACGCCACCTCCGGCTTCCAGACGACGCAGACCGGTGCCCAGACCAACCAGGTCGAGATCCAGCTGAAGTTCGACGCCAACGGCACCAAGAAGTTCGGTGACGTCACCTCGCGCCTGGTCTCGCTGCCGCAGCCGCGCAACCAGTTCGCGATCGTGCTCGACAGCCAGGTGCTCTCCGCGCCGGTGACGCAGAGCGCGATCACCGCCGGCACCGCCAGCATCACCGGCAACTTCACCGAGGCCAGCGCCAAGACCCTGGCCGACCAGCTGAAGTTCGGTGCGCTGCCGATGTCGTTCACGCCGCAGACCGAGGAGCAGGTCAGCCCCACGCTGGGCACCGACCAGCTGCAGAAGGGCCTGCTCGCCGGCCTCATCGGCCTGCTGCTCGTCGTCATCTACTCGCTGTTCCAGTACCGCGCGCTCGGCTTCGTCACGATCGCCTCGCTGGTCATCGCCTCGCTGCTGACCTACGTGACGGTGGTCCTGCTCGGGTGGTCGCACGGCTTCCGGCTGACCCTCGCCGGCGTCACCGGCCTGATCGTCTCGATCGGTATCACCGCGGACTCGTTCATCGTGTTCTTCGAACGCGTCCGGGACGAGGTGCGTGAGGGGCGCCACCTGCGCCAGGCCGTGGAGACCGGTTGGTCCCGCGCCCGCCGCACCATCCTGGTGGCCGACGGCGTGAACATGCTCGCGGCGCTGGTGCTCTACATCCTCGCGACCAGCAACGTGCGCGGCTTCGCGTTCACGCTGATGCTGACCACGCTCATCGACGTGGCCGTCGTGTTCCTGTTCACCCACCCGATCGTCGCGATCCTCGCGAACACGAGGTTCTTCGGGGAGGGCCACAAGTGGTCCGGCTTCGACCCGGAGCGCCTGGGGGCCAAGCAACCGCTGTATGCCGGTCGCGGCCGGGTCACGATCGCCGCGCGCCGCGCGGCAGAGGGGAGCGCGCAGTCATGACGAGCTTCGCCCAGTTCGGCAACGACCTCTACTCCGGCAAGCGGTCGATCGACTTCGTCGGCCGGCAGAAGACCTGGTACGCCCTCTCCGGCGTCATCCTCGTCCTCGCCCTCGTCGGCATCTTCGCCCGCGGGCTCAACCTCGGCCTGGAGTTCCGCGGCGGCTCCGAGCTGCGCATCTCCGGTGTCAGCTCCACGCAGGGCTACGAGGCCAAGGCCAAGGACGCCCTCGGCGGCCTGAACCAGGGCGCGGACGTCGTGGTCACCAAGCTCGGCACCGACTCGGTGCGGGTGCAGACCGAGAAGCTCAGCGACACCCAGACGGAGGACGCGCGCGCCAACCTCGCCAAGACGTTCGGCGTCAGCGAGAACAACGTCTCGGCGTCCTTCATCGGCGCCTCCTGGGGTGCCTCGGTCAGCCAGAAGGCCATCACCGCCCTCGTCTGGTTCCTCGTGCTCGTCGCGCTGACCATGGCGTTGTACTTCCGCACGTGGAAGATGTCGGCGGCCGGCCTCATCGCCCTGGCCCACGACCTCGTGATCACCGTCGGCATCTACGCGCTGTTCGGCTTCGAGATCACGCCGGCGTCGATGATCGGCTTCCTGACGATCCTGGGCTACTCCCTGTACGACACCGTGGTCGTCTTCGACAAGGTGCGCGAGAACACCGGCCAGGCGATCGCCAACGGCCGGATGAGCTACTCCCAGGCCGCCAACCGCGCGGTGAACCAGACCCTGGTCCGCTCGATCAACACCTCGGTGGTCGCCCTCCTGCCGGTCGCGGCGATCCTGGTGATCGGGTCGGTGCTGCTCGGCCCCGGCGTCCTGGTGGACCTCAGCCTCGCGCTGTTCGTCGGCATCGCCGCCGGCACCTACTCCTCGATCTTCATCGCCACCCCGCTGCTCGCCGACCTGCGCGAGCGTGAGCCGGCCATGAAGGACCTCGCCAAGCGGGCCCGGCGCTTCCAGGCCGCCCGGGCCAAGGACGCGGCCGTGGCCGAGGAGGCCGGCGAGCCGCTGCAGGACGGTGACACCGTGGACGAGTCCGGCGTCTCGCGCCGGGAGCCGGCCGCGGCCGGTGCCGGGCGCGCCCAGCGACCGGTGCACCCCTACGTCACCGGTGGCCCGCGCAACCAGCCCAAGCGCCCGCCCAAGAGCAAGCGCTGAAGGAGAGCATGAGCATCAACGAGCAGTCCATCGCGCAGGTGGTCTCCGACCACCTGCGCGACATCCCCGACTTCCCCGAGCCGGGGGTGGCGTTCAAGGACTTCACCCCGCTGCTGTCCTCCGGGCCGGCCCTGGCTGCGGTCGTGCGCGACATCGCGGAGCGCTACCGCGGCCGGGTCGACCACGTGGTCGGCATCGAGGCGCGCGGCTTCATCCTGGGCGCGGCGGTGGCCTACGAGCTCGGCATCGGCTTCGTGCCGGTGCGCAAGGCCGGCAAGCTGCCGGGGGAGACCCTGGGGGTGGAGTACGACCTGGAGTACGGCAGCGCCCACATCGAGGTGCACGCCGACGCGTTCGTCGCCGGCGCCCACGTGCTGGTGATCGACGACGTGCTCGCCACCGGCGGCACCGCCGAGGCCACCTGCGCGCTGCTGGAGCGCGCGGGTGCCGATGTGGTCGCCTTCGAGGCGGTCATCGAGCTCGGCTTCCTCGATGGCCGGTCGAAGCTGGCGGGTCGCGAGGTCCACACCATCCTCACCGTGTGACGGCACATAGACTCCTGTCATGAACGAGGACGTCGCGGGCGGCTCCACGGGAACCTCCGCCCCCACACAGGTCGAGCCCATGACCGGGCCGATCCCGCGCGTCCGTGCCCGGTTCGCCCGCTTCGGCGGTCCCCGCCAGGGCACCTACCGCGTCCTCGAGCCGCTGCTGCGCACAGTGCGGGCCACGCACCCCAAGGCCGACCTGTCGATCATCGAGCAGGCCTACGCCGTGGCCGAGCAGGCCCACCGGGGCCAGCTGCGCAAGAGCGGCGACCCCTACATCACGCACCCGCTGGCCGTGGCGACCATCCTCGCCGAGCTGGGCATGACGCCGCCGACCCTTGCGGCAGCCCTGCTGCACGACACGGTGGAGGACACGGCATACAGCCTGGAGGACCTGACCCGCGACTTCGGCAGCGAGGTCGCGATGCTCGTCGATGGGGTGACCAAGCTCGACAAGGTCACCTACGGCGACGCGGCGCAGGCCGAGACGGTGCGCAAGATGGTCGTGGCGATGGCCCGCGACATCCGCGTGCTGGTCATCAAGCTGGCCGACCGGCTGCACAACGCTCGCACGTGGCGCTACGTCTCCCAGGAGTCGGCCCAGCGCAAGGCGCGCGAGACGCTGGAGATCTACGCGCCGCTGGCCCACCGCCTGGGCATGAACACCATCAAGTGGGAGCTGGAGGACCTGTCCTTCGCGACCCTCTACCCCAAGGTCTACGACGAGATCGTGCGCCTGGTGGCCGAGCGCGCCCCGGCCCGCGAGGAGTACCTCGCCGGGGTCCGCGAGCAGGTGACCAACGACCTGCGGGCCGCCAAGATCAAGGCCACCGTCACCGGCCGGCCCAAGCACTACTACTCCGTCTACCAGAAGATGATCGTGCGCGGCCGCGACTTCGAGGAGATCTACGACCTCGTCGCGGTGCGCGTGCTGGTGGACTCGGTCCGCGACTGCTACGCCGCGCTGGGCGCCCTGCACGCCCGGTGGAACCCGGTGCCGGGGCGGTTCAAGGACTACATCGCGATGCCCAAGTTCAACATGTACCAGTCGTTGCACACGACGGTCATCGGGCCCGAGGGCAAGCCGGTCGAGATCCAGATCCGCACGCACACCATGCACCGGCGCGCGGAGTACGGCGTCGCGGCGCACTGGAAGTACAAGGAGGACGCCCCGGGCGGCGCCCAGGCCCAGCCCCAGGGCGGCGAGACCGGGCCGATCAGCGACATGGCCTGGCTGCGCCAGCTGCTGGAGTGGCAGCGCGAGACCTCCGACCCCGGGGAGTTCCTCGACTCGCTGCGCTTCGAGATTAACGCCCGCGAGGTCTACGTCTTCACGCCCAAGGGTGAGGTCATCGCCCTGCCCGCGGGGTCGACCCCGGTCGACTTCGCCTACGCCGTGCACACCGAGGTGGGCCACCACTGCATCGGCGGGCGGGTCAACGGCCGGCTGGTGCCGCTGGAGAGCCCGCTGGAGAACGGCGACGTCGTGGAGGTGCTCACCTCCAAGGCCGACGGCGCCGGGCCCTCCCGTGACTGGCTGACCTTCGTCAAGAGCCCGCGGGCGCGCAACAAGATCCGCCAGTGGTTCTCCAAGGAGCGCCGCGAGGAGGCCATCGAGCAGGGCAAGGACGCCATCGCCAAGGCGATGCGCAAGCAGGGCCTGCCGCTGCAGCGCCTCATGTCCCACGAGTCCCTGGCCGGCCTGGCCGGCGAGCTGCGCTACCCCGACATCTCCGCCCTGTATGCCGCGGTGGGCGAGGGCCATGTCAGCGCCCAGCACGTGGTGGGTCGCCTCGTGGCGTCCCTGGGGGGCGAGGAGGGGGCCAGCGAGGACCTCGCCGAGGCGACCATGCCCACCCGCGGGGTGCGCCGCCGCAGCGGCGACCCCGGCGTCGTGGTCGTCGGCACCGCCGACGTGTGGGTCAAGCTGGCCCGCTGCTGCACCCCGGTGCCCGGCGACCCGATCATCGGCTTCGTCACCCGCGGCAGCGGTGTCTCGGTCCACCGGGCCGACTGCACCAACGCCGAGTCCCTTCTGGCACAACCGGATCGGCTCATCGACGTCGAGTGGGCCCCGTCCGCCGGCAGCGTCTTCCTCGTGCAGCTGCAGGTCGAGGCGCTCGACCGCAACCGCCTGCTCTCGGACGTGACCCGGGTGCTCTCCGACCACCACGTCAACATCCTGTCGGCCAGCGTGCAGACCACCCGCGACCGCGTGGCGATGAGCAAGTTCACCTTCGAGATGGGCGACCCCGGGCACCTCGACCACGTGATCAAGGCGGTCCGCAAGATCGACGGCGTCTTCGACGTCTACCGCATCACCGGCGGCAAGGCACCGGCCAAGCAAGCCTGACGGCCCGGCGAGCCCCTGTCCCAGCCTCCTCAGTTCACGAAGATTCGCGCCAGCTCGTCGGCAGCCTCCGCGGCGGTCCACTCCAGCGTCGACGGGCCGACGGTGAACTCGGTCCAGGACCAGCCCGGCACCTCGCTGGCGTCCCACGTCGCCGACGCCATCACGTGGTCCTGCTCCATCGCCGTCACCAGGCGCTCGTTGAGGGATTCCGGCGTTGCCTCGACGAAGATCCGGAAGGCGTTGGTGTGCGGCTCCTGCGGCAGGACCCGGATGCCCCGTTCCGGCAGCAGCTTGGCCATCTCCTGCGCCCGTTCGTGGAGCTCGGCCATCCGGGGCAGCTCCTGCTCGAGCCCGCGCAGGGCGGCGACGGCGTACGGCAGCAGGCTGAAGAGCGTGCCGCCCATCCGGGTGCGCCAGCGTCGCGCCTCCTCGATCTCCTCCTCCGGACCGGCCAGCGCGGCCCCCGCCATGCCGCCCAGCCCCTTGTAGAACGAGACGTAGACGCTGTCGGCCAGCCCGGCGACCTCGGCAAGGGAGTGGCCGAGGTGCGGCGTGGACTCCCACAGCCGGGCGCCGTCGAGGTGCAGGGGCACGCCGCGGTCGCGGCAGGCCGCCGAGAACGCCACGAGCTCATCCCAGGTCGGCAGCAGGTAGCCGCCGTCACGCAGGGGCAGCTCCAGCAGCACGGCACCGAGGCGTCCCGGGACCGCCGCCAGGTGGTCGACCGTCGGCACCGTGGCGCCCACGCTCAGCGGCTCGAGCGCGAAGTCGTGCAGCAGCCGCGGGCCGTCGTCCTCGTGGTGCAGCAGGTGCGACAGCTCGGGCAGCGCCACCCGGCGCGACCGCCTGGCGTCGCACCAGACCCGCAGCATCGACTGCTGGGCCATCACCCCGCTGGGGAAGACGGCCGCCGCAGGCTTGCCCAGGAGCGCGGCGAGCCGTTCCTCGAGCAGCGCGACCGGGCCGCGGGTGCCATAGCGGTCCCAGGTGCCGTCCTCCCCGAGCGCCTCCACGTGGTCGGCCAGGTCACGCAGCTCCTGCGCCGGCGTGAGCGGCATCCGCAGGGGCAGCCATCGGGTGATCCCCGGCCGGGCCGCCGCCGCGCGCTCGGGAAGGGTCAGGGGCTGGGTCATCGTCTCGTCCACGGGGCACATCCTGACGGCTCGAACGTCTGCGGCGCCCGGGATTTCGGTGCGTCGGGTCGGTGACGGGCCCGAGACAATCGGGCCGAGACAGACGGGCAGAGACAGGTATGCCGTGCCCCTCAGGTGAGGGGCACGGCATACCGGCGGCGGGGGGGAGCGGCTCAGCCGCTGAACTCCTCGACCCCGGCGCGGGCCTGGGCCAGCCACTGCTCGCGCGCTGCGAGCGCCGCCTCGGCGTCGGCGATCTTGCGGGCGTTGCCGGAGGCCTGGGCCTTGGCCAGGTCATCGCGCAGGCCCTGCACGGCGGCCTCGAGCTGGTCGACGAGGCTCTGCGCGCGGGCAGCGACCTCGGGGTTCGTGGCGCGCCAGCGCTTCTCGTCGGCCTCGCGGACAGCCTGCTCGATGCGGCGCAGCCCCTTCTCGATCCGCTCGATGTCGCCGCGCGGCACCTTGCCGGCCTGGTCCCACTTGTCCTGGATGGTGCGCAGGGCGGCCTTGGCGGCGTCGATGTCGGTGATCGGCAGGATCGTCTCGGCCTCGGCGAGCAGGCCCTCCTTGACCACGAGGTTGGCCTTGAACTCCTCGTTCTCGGCGGCGGAGACCTCGTCCTTGGCGCGGAAGAACGTGTCCTGGGCGGCCTTGAAGCGGGCCCACAGGGCGTCGTCGTCCTGACGCGAGGCGCGACCGGCCTGGCGCCAGCGGTCCATGAGGCGCTTGTAGGCCGTGGCCGTGGGGCCCCAGTCGGTGCTGGTCGAGAGGGCCTCCGCCTCCTTGACCAGCGCCTCCTTGGCCGCCTTGGCCTCGCCCTGGGTGGCGTCGAGCTGGGCGAAGTGGACCCGGCGGGCCTTGTCGAAGCCGTTGCGGGCGGCGCTGAAGCGCTGCCACAGCGCCGTCTCGGTCTCGCGGTCGAGGCGGGCGCCGCCGCGCTGCTCGGTCTTCCACTCCTCGAGCAGCTCACGCATCCGCGCGCCGCTGGCCTTCCACTGCACCGACGCGGTCGGCTGCGCGGCGATCCGCTCAGCCTCGGCGACGATCTCCTCGCGGCGGGCGCGGCTCTTCTCGCGGGCCGCGCTGCGCTGGGCGCCCTCGACCTGCTTCTTGGCCTCGGTGGCCTCGGTGACCTGCGCGAGCTTGGCCTCGAGCACGCTCAGGTCGCCGACGACGTTGGCCTCGGTGACCTGCTCGCGCAGGCGGGCGAGGCCGTCGCTGGCCTCCTTGGCGCCGAGGTCGGTGTGCGTGATGCGCTGCAGCAGCAGGTCCGCGGAGGCGACCAGCTCGTCGTACTTGCGGGTGAAGTAGGCCAGCGCCTCCTCCGGCGTGGCGCCGGGGTAGGAGCCCACGGCGCGCTCACCGTCGGCGGTGCGCACGAACACCGTGCCGGAGTCGTCGACCCGGCCGAAGGTGGCCGCGGCGGCGGGACGGCGGTGCCCGGCGAGGCTGGCAGGACTGGGCGCCCCGCCGGGGGCGGTGGGGCGCTCGGAGTGGTCGGACTGCTGCGACACGGTCTCAGGCCTTCTTCTCGGTGACGACAACCTTCTGGATGCTGATCGGCTGCGCGGGGGCCCCGTCGGAGGAGCCGCCCGCGACGCCGGCAGCGGCGGTCTTGTCGACGATATCGAGTCCGGCGGTCACGTGGCCGAAGATCGTGTAGCCGCCGCCCTCGGTGGGCAGGTCGGTGTCCTTGTAGACGATGAAGAACTGGCCGCCGTTGCTGTTGGGATCGGAGGTCCGCGCCATGGCCAGCGTGCCCGTGGGGTACTTGCCGTCCTTGGGGGCGTTCTCGATGCCGTAGCCGTAGCCGGGGGTGCCGTTGCCGGTGCCGGTCGGGTCGCCGCACTGGAGCACGAAGATGCCCGCGGTGGTCAGGCGGTGGCAGGCGCTGTTGGCCCAGTAGCCGTCCCCGGCCAGCTGCAGGAACGAGGCCACCGTCTGCGGGGCCTTCCTGCCGTCGAGCTCGACGGTGATCGGCCCGCGGTTGGTGGTGATCGTTGCGGTGAAGGTCTTGCCCGCGGCGAGGGACTTCGGCGGCAGGGTGCGCGTCACGCTCGGGGTGGCAGACGGGCTCGCAGAGGGGCTCGCGGCGGGCGTGGTCTTGTTCCCGTTGACGGCGTAGCTCGCGCCGACGAGCCCGCCGACCACGACCAGGACGGCGGCGACGACGGCGGCGACCTGACGGTTGCGGTGACGCTCGGCCGCGCGCCGCTCGAAGGTGGCCTGACGCTTCTCGGCGCGTCGCTTGGCGCGGGCGCGGTCGCGGGCGTTGGGCGACACGGGTGGGCTCCTTCTGCCGGGGTGGGCTGGCGGGTGGGCAGCCAGCAGTGTGGCCCCGGGCGCGCCGAGGCGTCGGTCAGTCTAGGCACCGTGTCCTGTGCGGGCCGCGGTGCGTGGTCACGACTGCGTGACGGTTAGGCTCGGGTGCGTGCTGACCGTCGGATTCCCCGCAGCGGCTTTCGCCACCAACTGCTACGTCCTGGCCCCCGCGGCGGGCGAGGAGTGCCTCATCGTCGACCCCGGGATCGGCGTCGAGGACCAGCTCGCCGAGGTGCTGCGCCAGCACCGGTTGCGCCCGGCCGCGGTGCTGCTGACCCACGGCCACATCGACCACGTCAGCTCGGTGACCCCCGTCTGCGGCGCCGCAGGCGTCGCGGCATACATCCACGGTGAGGACCGCTACCGGCTCAAGGACCCGCTGGGCCTGCTCGCCCCCGAGCTGCTGGCCATGCTGCAGCAGCAGTTCGGGCCGGCGGCGACGTGGCAGGAGCCGACCGACGTCGTCGACCTCACCGGTGGGCAGCGGCTCACGCTGGCCGGGCTCGACGTCGACGTGCTGCACGCGCCCGGCCACACCGAGGGCTCCGTGATGTTCGGCGTCCCCGACGTGCCCGACGGCACCCCCGCCGAGGCCGGCGTGCGCACCACCATGCTCTCCGGCGACGTGCTCTTCGCCGGCTCGATCGGGCGCACCGACCTGCCCGGCGGCAGCGGCGAGGCGATGACGCGCTCCCTGCGCGACGTCGTGCTGCCGCTGGCCGACGAGACCCTCGTCCTGCCCGGCCACGGCCCGGCGACGACCATCGCCCGGGAGCGGGCGACCAACCCCTACCTGCAAGGACTGACCCAGTGAGCCAGACCAAGGTCACGCCGATCAGCGGCTTCCCGGAGTACCTCCCCGGCGACCGGATCGTCGAGCAGCACTTCCTCGACGTCATCCGCGAGACCTTCGAGCGCCACGGCTTCGCCTCGATCGAGACCCGCGCGGTCGAGCCGATCGAGCGCCTCTCCAGCCAGGGCGAGGACGCCGACAAGGAGATCTACGGGATCCGCCGCCTCGGCGCCGACGCCGAGGAGGAGGGCCCGGGTCTGGGCCTGCACTTCGACCTGACGGTGCCGTTCTCCCGCTACGTCCTGGAGAACGCCGGCAAGCTCACCTTCCCGTTCCGCCGCTACCAGATCCAGCGCGTATGGCGCGGCGAGCGCCCCCAGGAGGGCCGCTACCGGGAGTTCACCCAGGCCGACATCGACATCGTCGACGTGGGCGAGCTGCCCTTCCACTACGAGGTGGAGCTGCCGCTGGTGATCGCCGACGCGTTCTCGCGCCTGCCGGTGCCGGAGTTCCGCATCCAGGTCAACAACCGCAAGATCCCCGAGGGGTTCTACCGCGGCCTCGGCCTGGAGGACGTCACCGGCGTGCTGCGGGCGGTCGACAAGCTCGACAAGATCGGCCCGGACAAGGTGGCCGAGCTGCTCGTGGGCCTCGGCGCCACCGAGGCGCAGGCCAAGGCCTGCCTGCAGCTGGCCGAGATCGCCACGCCCGACGACTCCTTCGTCGAGCGGGTCCGCGCCCTCGGCGTCGAGCACCCGGTGCTGGACGAGGGCCTCGAGCAGCTGGCCGCCGTCATGCGGGCCGCCGCCGAGCACGCGCCGGGGCTGCTCGTGGCCGACCTGAAGATCGCCCGCGGCCTGGACTACTACACCGGCACCGTCTACGAGACCCAGCTGGTCGGGCAGGAGCACTTCGGCTCGATCTGCTCGGGGGGCCGCTATGACGCGCTGGCCTCCGACGGCAGGACCACCTACCCGGGCGTGGGCATCTCGATCGGCGTCTCGCGCCTGCTGGGCAAGCTCCTCGCCCAGGGCACGTTGCGCGCCAGCCGCACCAGCCCCTCCGCGGTGCTCGTGGCCCTGGCCGACGAGGACAGCCGCTCCGGGGCGATGCGGGTCGCCGCCGCCCTGCGCAGCCGGGGCATCGCCTGCGAGGTCGCCCCGGCCGCGGCGAAGTTCGGCAAGCAGATCCGCTTCGCCGAGCGCCGTGGCATCCCGTTCGTGTGGTTCGCCGCGACCGGTGAGCACGGCGACCAGGTCAAGGACATCCGCAGCGGCGAGCAGGTCGACGCCGACGCCGCCACCTGGGCGCCGCCGGCGGAGGACCTCACGCCGCGCGTCCTCACGACACCGGCGGAGTGACCGGGAGCGCAGGCGGCCGCAGCCCGGCCGCCTGCAGCTCCAGGGCCGCCAGGGCGTGTATCGCGCGGCGGTCGCCGCTGCGCAGCGCCCCCACCGGGTCGGCGCTGGCCCGGGCCACGCGGGGGAGTGGCTGACGGCTCATGGCCCGCAGGGCGAAGAGCTCGAGGTCGGCCTCGGCGTCGACGAGTCGCCGGGCGGCCGAGGCCCGCCGGGCGAAACGCGCCCGGCGCACGAGCCACACCCCGCCGACCACGCCGATCGGAATCAGGGCGGTCGCCAGGCCCAGCACAGTGGCGAGCCTGGTGATGCCTGCGGCGAGGTCGTGGCCCGCCCCGGCGATGCCCTGGCCGGTGGCGGCCGCCCGGTCGAACGGGCCGTGCAGCTGATCGCCCACCAGCGGGACCTGGCGCAGCGTCCGTGACGCGTCGCCCATCGAGCTGCCGAAGCTCCCGCCCGCGGACTCCAGCCGCACGGCCGGCGCGGCGAGCGCCTGCACCGCGTCGTGGACCTGTCTGGCGAGCCAGACCCACACGACCACCCAGGTCAGGACGGCCACGTCGGCGAGGACCTGGGCGGTCCGGCGGCCCGGCAGGTCGGCATACAGCTTCATCGGGGTCAGCCTCCAGGACGACTTCATGGCACGGTGCGCGGGTCTAGACTCGCAGCCGCTGCCCTCGGGCGGCCGATCGGCGTGGCAATGGGGCCTCGCCGGTTCGCGACGCAACAACAGGCAAAGGAACTGATATCCGGTGAAGGTCGGAATCCCTCGCGAGGTCAAGAACAACGAGTACCGCGTGGCGATCACGCCGTCCGGTGTCCACGAGCTGGTGAAGCACGGGCACGACGTCTACATCGAGACCGACGCCGGTGTCGGCTCCTCCATCCTCAACGAGGACTACGTCGCGGCGGGCGCCACGATCCTCGACACCGCCGATGACGTGTGGGGGACCGGTGACCTGATCCTGAAGGTCAAGGAGCCGATCTCCTCGGAGTACCACCGCATGCGTGAGGGGCAGACGCTCTTCACCTACCTGCACCTCGCGGCGGACCGCCCGCTGACCGAGGAGCTGGCCAAGCGCAAGGTCACCGGCATCGCCTACGAGACCGTCGAGATGCCCGACCGTTCGCTGCCGCTGCTGGCCCCGATGTCCGAGGTCGCCGGTCGCCTGGCCCCGCAGGTCGGCGCCCACACGATGATGCGCGCCCAGGGTGGCCGCGGCATCCTCATGGGGGGCGTCTCCGGCGTCTACGCCGCGAAGGTCGTCGTCATCGGCGCCGGTGTCTCCGGCATGAACGCCGCCGCGATCGCCCTGGGCATGCAGGCCGAGGTGCTGCTGCTGGACCGCAACGTCGCCCGCCTGCGCCAGGCCGACGCCATCTACCAGGGCCACTGCCAGACCGTCGCGTCCAACGCCTACGAGGTGGAGCGCGCGATCATGGACGCCGACATGGTCATCGGTGCGGTCCTCGTGCCCGGCGCCAAGGCCCCGACGCTGATCACCAACGAGCAGGTGTCGCGCATGAAGCCGGGCTCGGTCCTCGTCGACATCTCGATCGACCAGGGTGGCTGCTTCGAGGACTCCCGTCCCACCACGCACGCGGACCCGACCTACCAGGTCCACAACTCGATGTTCTACTGCGTGGCGAACATGCCCGGTGCGGTGCCGCACACCTCGACCTACGCGCTGACCAACGTGACGATGCCCTACGCCGTCGAGCTGGCCAACCGTGGCTGGCGCGACGCGCTCAAGGCCGACCACTCCCTGGCGCTGGGCCTGAACACCCACGACGGCGGGGTCACCTACGGCCCGGTCGCCGAGGCGCACGGCATGGAGTCCGTGTCGCTGGACGAGGTGCTCAGCTGAGCGCTGCGACGACGCAGCCGACCACCCCTGCGGCGCCCCTGACGGCGCTGGACCGCTCGATCCGCGGATGGCTGGACCACCTGCGGATCGAGCGGGGGGTGGCCGACAACACCCTGGCCTCCTACCGGCGGGACCTGGGGCGCTACCGCGAGTTCCTCGCCGGCCGTGGGGTCAGCGACGCCGCGGCCGTCCGTGAGGCCGACGTCGCCGACTTCCTCGCCGCCCTGCGCGAGGGCACCCCGGAGCGGTCGGCGCTGTCCGCCTCCTCGGCCGCGCGCACGCTCGTCGCGGTGCGCGGGTTCCACCGCTTCCTGGCCCTCGAGGGGGTCGTGGCCGCCGACCCGGCCAGCGCGGTCAGCCCCCCGCGCCCGCCCAAGCGGCTGCCCAAGGCCATCCGGGTCGACGAGGTCGAGGCCCTGCTCCAGGCCGCCAGCCTCGGTGACACCCCGGTGTCCCTGCGTGACCGGGCGCTGCTGGAGGTCCTGTATGGCGCCGGGGCCCGGATCAGCGAGGCGGTCGGCCTCGACCTGGACGACCTCGACCTCGAGGTGGGCGCGGTGCGCCTGCTCGGCAAGGGCAGCAAGGAGCGCGTCGTCCCGTTGGGCACCTACGCGCGCGAGGCCGTCACGGCATACCTCGTGCGGGCCCGGCCCGCGCTGGCGACCTCCGGGAAGGGGACGCCCGCCGTCTTCCTCAACCAGCGCGGCAGCCGGCTCTCCCGGCAGAGCGCATGGGCGGCCATCAGCGCCGCCGCGGGCCGGGCCGGCCTCACCGCCCACGTCAGCCCGCACACCCTGCGGCACTCCTTCGCGACGCACCTGCTCGACGGCGGCGCCGACGTCCGGGTGGTCCAGGAGCTGCTCGGGCACGCCTCGGTGACGACCACCCAGGTCTACACGCTGGTCACGGTGCAGAAGCTGCGCGAGGTCTACGCGCAGGCCCACCCGCGCGCACGATGACGCGCGACACGCGGGGGACCTGCCTTGAAGCGCCTGCGGCGTCGCGACTAGGGTCGTCGCGATCAGCGAGATGCTGACCGACGAGACAACGGCGCTGGGAGTGGAGCACCTGTGACTTCCGAGGTGATGGACGCCACCGACACCGCGACCGACCGTTCGCCACGTCCGCTGCCGGGCGCCGAGAGCGTCGGCACGGGCCAGATCGACGCCACGGGCCGCCCCATGCCGGAGTTCCCCGAGCCGGGGCCACTGTCGGCCCACGGCCCGGCCCGCATCATCGCGATGTGCAACCAGAAGGGTGGCGTCGGCAAGACGACGACCACGATCAACCTGGGTGCGGCGCTGGCGGAGTACGGCCGCAAGGTGCTGCTGGTCGACTTCGACCCGCAGGGCGCGCTGTCGGTCGGCCTGGGCATCCGCACCCACGAGCTCGACACCACCGTCTACGACCTGCTGATCTCCCGAGGTCACGACGTCCACGACGTCATCCAGCAGACGCGCACCGACAACCTCGACATCCTTCCGGCCAACATCGACCTGTCCGCCGCCGAGGTCCAGCTCGTCGGTGAGGTCGCCCGCGAGCAGATCCTGGCCCGCGTCCTGCGCGGGGTCGTCGACGAGTACGACGTCATCCTCATCGACTGCCAGCCCTCGCTGGGCCTGCTCACGGTCAACGCCCTCACCGCGGCGCACGGCGTGGTCATCCCACTGGAGTGCGAGTTCTTCGCGATGCGTGGCGTGGCCCTGCTCGTGGAGACCATCGACAAGATCTGCGACCGGCTCAACCCGCGCCTGAAGGTCGACGGCATCCTGGCCACGATGTACGACGGGCGCACCCTGCACAGCCGCGAGGTCGTGCGCAGCGTCGTCGACCACTTCGGCGACCAGGTGTTCCACACGGTCATCAGCCGCACGGTGAAGTTCCCCGACGCGACGCTGGCCGCCGAGCCGATCACCTCCTACGCCTCTGCGCACTCCGGGGCCGAGTCCTACCGCCAGCTCGCCCGCGAGCTCATCGCCCGGGGCGGGGCGGCCTGACCCCGATGACGACCGCCCCCGGCACGCTCGACCCCGCGCCGGCGGCCGACGCAGCACCCGGTGCCGCCGACGCGGCCCCTCAGGAGGCGTCGCAGCAGCAGCAGTCTTCGCGGCAGGCACCGGACCTGACCCCCGGCGGCGTGATCACCCGGCGCGGGGCCAGCACCCCGTTCCAGGTCAACCTCGACGTCTTCCAAGGCCCGTTCGACCTGCTCCTCGGCCTGATCAGCAAGCACAAGCTCGACATCACCGAGATCGCGCTGGCCAAGGTCACCGACGAGTTCATCGCCCACATCCGCGCACACCAGGCCTCCGACCAGGACTGGGACCTGTCCCAGGCCTCGGAGTTCCTGCTCATCGCCGCGACCCTGCTCGACCTCAAGGCGGCCCGGCTGCTGCCCCAGCTCAGCGCCCAGGACGAGGAGGACCTCGCCCTCATCGAGGCGCGGGACCTGCTCTTCGCCCGGCTGCTGCAGTACCGCGCGTTCAAGGACATCGCGGCGGCCTTCGCCGAGGAGATGGCCCGCGCCGGTCGGATGACGCCACGCCAGGCGGGGCTGGAGCCGGAGTTCGCCGCGCTGCTGCCCGAGCTGGTCATCGGCATCACCCCCGAGCAGCTGGCCATGATCGCGGCCCGGGCGATGACCCCCAAGGTCGTCCCGACCGTCGGCCTGGAGCACCTGCACGCCCCGGCCGTCAGCGTCCGCGAGCAGGCGGCCCTGGTCGTCGAGCGGCTCCGCCGCGACCGCACCGTCTCCTTCCGCTCGCTGGTCTCCGACGCCGACGCCACCCTGGTCATCGTGGCCCGGTTCCTGGCCCTGCTGGAGCTGTTCCGGGAGTCGGCGATCGCCTTCGACCAGGTCGAGGCGCTCGGCGAGCTGACCGTGCGGTGGACCGGCACGGACGTGGGCGACATCGGGGTCAGCGACGAGTTCGACGAGGGTGACGAGGCCGGGCAGGACCCCGCCGGTGACGACCCCACCCCCGGCACGTCAGACTGAGCACGGACCCGCGGCCGCCGAGCCGTGGCGGCAGGACGATCGCAGCATGACCAAGGAGAGCACCAGTGAGTGAGACGAGGGCCGACTCGGCGGAGGCCGCCGATGTCGCCGTCGCCGACGTCGAGGAGTCTGAGGCGGAGTCTGCCGAGGAGCAGATCGCGTTCGACATCAACGACTTCCCGGCCGGCGCCCGCGGCGCCATCGAAGCCGTGCTGATGGTCGTCGACGAGCCGGTCAGCGAGGTGGCTCTGGCCTCCGCGCTGGAGCTGCCGGTCGAGGACGTCGTCGGCCACCTGCAGGCCCTCGCCGACGACTACGAGCTGGACAACCGCGGGTTCACGGTGCGCAACGTGGCCGGGGGATGGCGGGTCTACAGCCGGCCGGAGTACGCCCCGGTCGTCGAGAAGTTCCTCCTCGACGGCCAGCAGGCCAAGCTCACCCAGGCCTCGCTGGAGACGTTGGCGGTCATCGCCTACCGCCAGCCGATCTCCCGCTCCCGGGTCAGCGCCGTGCGCGGCGTCAACGTCGACGGTGTGGTCCGCACCCTGCTCACCCGTGGCCTGATCCAGGAGGTCGGCGCCGAGGGCGAGTCCGGCGCGACCCTCTACGGCACCACCGACTACTTCCTTCAGCGGCTCGGGCTGCGCTCCCTCGACGAGCTGCCGGCCCTGGCCCCCTACCTACCCGAGGTTGATGTGCTCGACGAGCTGGCAGAGCAGGGCCGGGCATGAGCCCGCAGGCACCCCGCGGAGGCGGGGCCTCAGGCGGCGGCAGCCGCGGGGGAGCGGGGCGGGGTCGTCCCGGCAGCGGCAAGCCCGGCGCGGCCAAGGCAGGCGCCGGCAAGGCCGGCGGTCGCGGCAAGCCGGCCGGCAAGGGCGGCGCCCCGCGTCGCGGCAGCTCGGGCACGACCAAGCCGAGCCAGCCGACCCGCCTGCCGCAGCGGCGCGAGCCGGTCGTCCAGGTCGACGTCCACGACCCCGACGGCGTGCGCCTGCAGAAGCTGCTCGCCGCGGCGGGGGTCGGCAGCCGCCGCACCTGCGAGAACCTCATCGCCGCGGGCCGGGTCGAGGTCGACGGCCAGGTCGTCACCGAGCTCGGTGTCAGGGTGGACCCGATCCGGCAGACCGTGCACGTCGACGGCGAGCGCGTGAACCTCGACGAGTCCCGGCTCTACCTGGCGTTCAACAAGCCGCTGGGCGTCGTCTCCACGATGAGCGACGACCTGGGCCGGCCCTCGGTCGGCGACTACGTGATGAACCGCAAGGAGCGCCTCTTCCACGTCGGCCGCCTGGACGCCGACACCGAGGGCCTGCTCCTGCTGACCAACGACGGCGACCTGGCCCACCGACTCCAGCACCCGGCATACGGCGTGCCCAAGACCTATCTCGCGCAGGTCCCCGGACCGGTCGCGCGCGACGTGGGCAAGCGGCTGCGCGCGGGCATCGAGCTCGAGGACGGGCCGGTCAAGGTCGACTCGTTCAAGCTGGTCGACTCCGCGCCGGGCAAGGCGCTGGTCGAGGTGATCCTGCACGAGGGGCGCAAGCACGTGGTGCGCCGCCTGCTGGAGGCCGTCGGCTACCCGGTCATCACGCTGGTGCGCACCGACGTGGGCCCGATCCACCTCGGCGACCTCAAGCCGGGGCGCCTGCGGGCGCTCTCGCGCGACGAGGTCGGCAAGCTCTACTCAGCAGCTGGACTCTGACGACGGCGCCGGGCCGGGGGTCGATACGGTTTCCTGCGTGACTTCCACCGGTATGCCGTCCGGCCCGGTCCGCGCGGTCCGCGCGGTCCGCGGCGCGACCCAGCTCGACGTCGACGAGCGCGAGCACGTGCTGGCCTCGACGCGCGAGCTGGTCAGCGCGGTGATGGAGGCCAACGACCTCAGCACCGACGACGTCATCTCGATCGTGTTCACGGCCACGCCGGACCTGCGCAGCGAGTTCCCGGCGGTCGCCGCCCGCGAGCTCGGGATGGGCGACGTGCCGTTGATGTGCGCGCAGGAGCTCGACATCGAGGGCTCGATGCCGCGGGTGATCCGGCTGATGGCCCACGTCACGACCGGGCTGCAGCGCTCGGAGATCACCCACGTCTACCTGCGCGGGGCCGCGGCCCTGCGGCGGGACCTGGCCCAGTGACCTCCGGGTCGGTGCCGGACCGGGCGGGGGGCGCGCCGGGCGAGGAACCGGGCGGCGGGCGGCACGTCCGGGTGGTCGGGACCGGGCTCATCGGGGCCAGCCTCGGCCTGGCCCTGACCAACCGCGGCTTCCGGGTCTCCCTCACCGACGCCTCCCCGACGGCCGCGGCCCTGGCCCGCGACCTCGGGGCCGGCGTGCTGGAGGGTGAGGTCCCCGACGCGCCGGAGCTCGTCGTCGTGGCGGCGCCGCCGGACGTCGTCGCCCGCGTCGTGGCCGAGGAGCTGGGCCGCTGGCCGGAGGCCGTCGTCACCGACGTCGCCTCGGTCAAGAGCTCGGTGCTCCGGGAGCTGGAGGGGATGGGGGTCGACCTCAGTCGTTACGTCGGGGCCCACCCCATGGCCGGGCGGGAGCGGTCGGGGGCGATCGCGGCCCAGGCCGACCTTTTCGACGGGCGGGCCTGGGTCGTGGCACCGGGGCCGCTGGCAAGCCCTGGCGCCGTCGCCCTGGTGCGCCGGCTCGGCGAGACGGTCGGGGCAGCGGTGACGCAGATGTCCCCCGAGGAGCACGACGCGGCCGTGGCCGCCGTGTCCCACGTGCCGCAGGTGGCCGCCTCGCTGGTCGCCGGCCGGCTGCGTGACCTGCCCGCGAGCGCCGTGGCCCTGGCCGGTCAGGGCATCCGGGACGTCACCCGGATCGCCGCGAGCGACCCGGCGATGTGGACCCAGATCCTGGCCGCCAACGCCCCGGCGGTGCGCGCGGTGCTGGAGGCGCTGCGCGACGACCTGGACGGCGTGCTCGCCGCGCTCGGCCGGCTCACCCCGGGCGGGAGTGCGGCCGAGGCCGGGGACATCGCTCCCGAGCCGGTGGCTCCCGACACAGGCCGGGCCGTGGGAGCCCGGGCGGTCCTGGCCCGCGCGGTGGCCGAGGGCAACGTCGGCCACGCACGCATCCCCGGCAAGCACGGCGCGGCCCCGACCACGTATGCAGCCGTGGTCGTCGTCGTGCCGGACGAGCCCGGCGCGCTGGCCCGGCTGCTGCACGACGTGGGGGAGGCCAGCATCAACCTCGAGGACCTGCACCTCGAGCACGGCCTCGGCCAGCCGGTCGGCCTCGCCGAGCTGTCGGTGCTGCCCGCCGCGCAGGAGCCCCTGGTCACCGCCCTGTCCGCTCTCGGCTGGCGCGTCCACGACTGACCCACCCCGCGGGCGCGGTGGGCGTCAGGGGAGGTGGGGCAGGGGCCAGACCTGGCCGGTGCCGCTGTCCACCAGGGCCGCCCGCGAGGCCTGCGCCACCAGGGGCAGCACCTCGAAGACCACGGCCGCCACCGCCCCGACCTGGTCCAGCCGGACGCGCGGCGCCAGCGTGCAGTGCGGCACCCACGACCCCGGCACGTAGCTGCGGTGCAGGTCGAAGCCCCCGAGCGCCGTGGCCACCTGCTCCTGGCGGCGCAGCACGTCGCTGGTCACCGCCGGCGCCAGCCAGACCCGCCCCCGCCGGAACGTCCCCAGCGCGTCGAACCGCAAGGTCACGGCAGGGCCGGCGGGCAGGGAGGCGACCACCCGGCACACCTGCTCGGGGTCGCCCCGGCGCAGCACTGCATAGGACAGGTGCGGCAGGTGGTGCCCGTGGGTGTGGCTGGCCATGCTCGGCACCCCGGCGGCCTCGACCCGCTCCCACAGCCGCCGGACCGCGCGTTCGGCGGCCGGGTCGAGCAGGAGGCACACAGCCAGGGCCATGACTGCCACGGTACGACCGATAGGCTCCGGGCAATGAGCACGACCTCGCACCCCCTCGTCATCGCGATCGACGGCCCCTCTGGCTCCGGCAAGTCCAGCGTGTCCCGCTCGGTGGCCGACCGGCTCGGCCTGGCCTTCCTGGACACCGGCGCGATGTTCCGGGCGCTCACCTGGTGGTGCCTCGACCAGGGCGTCGACCTGCACGACGAGGCCGCCGTCGCCCGCGCCGCCCGCGAGCTGCCCCTGACGATGGTCACCGACCCGCAGGCCCCCGGCGTGCAGGTGGCGGGCACCGACGTCGGCCAGGCCATCCGGGAGACGCGCATCTCCGAGCAGGTCTCCACCGTGGCCACCAACCTGGAGGTGCGGGCCGAGCTGCGCCGCCGCCAGCGCGAGATCATCGCCGACTGCCGCGAGCGCCTCGGCGGTGTCGTGGCCGAGGGCCGAGACATCACCACGGTGGTCGCCCCCGACGCCGACGTGCGCGTGCTGCTGTGGGCCAGCGAGGAGGCCCGCCTGCGCCGCCGCGCCAAGGAGCTGCACGGCCACGCCGAGGCCGAGGCCGTCGCCGCCACGCACGCCCAGGTCGTGCAGCGCGACAAGAAGGACTCTGCGGTGTCCTCCTTCATGGAGGCCGCCGAGGGCGTGACCACCGTCGACACCTCCGACCTCGACTTCGAGCAGTCGATCGAGGCGGTGCTCGAGGTCGTCGCGGCCACCGTCGGGTCGCGTGCCTGAGGCTCCCTCCGCGCGGGGCGCCCGGGCCGGCTGGCGGTTCGGTCGCGCCCTGATGCACTCGCTGTGGCGGGTGCAGGTGGTCGGCGCCGAGCGGGTCCCGCACGACGAGGCCGTGGTCCTGGTCTCCAACCACCTCGGCTTCCTCGACGGTCCGCTGGTCTTCGGCGTCGCGCCCCGGCCGGCGCACTTCATGGTCAAGCGCGAGATGTTCGCCGGGCCGCTCGGCTGGGCCCTGCGCACCGTCGCCCAGATCCCGGTCGACCGCACGACCGGCGACCGCGAGGCCCTCGGCAGCGCCCTGGCCGTGCTGCGGCGCGGGGGAGCGGTGGGCGTCTTCCCCGAGGGGACCCGCGGGCGCGGCGACGTCGCCACGGTCCAGCAGGGTGCCACCTGGCTGGCGCTGCAGTCCGGGGCACGCGTCATCCCCGTCGCCTGCCTGGGGACCCGACCGCACGGCCGCGGGACCGGGGCCCTGCCGCAGCTGCGGTCGCAGGTCGCCGTGGTCTTCGGTGAGCCGTTCCGGCTCGAGACCCCTGCCGGTATGCCGGGTCGGGACCGCCTGCGTGCGGCCACCGAGCAGCTGCGGGCCCGGCTCGCCGAGCACGTCACCACGGTCAGCGCCAGCACCGGCATCGCGCTGCCGGACGAAGCACCCCTGTCCATGCGGGACAATGGATGATCCCCACCCGACCGAACGACCCCGAAGAGGACCCTGCCGTGAGTGAGCACCCCGAGACCATCGACGCCATCGAGAGCGATGACGCCTCGGTCGAACGTGCCCTGCGCGCCGGGCTGGACGACTTCGACCTGAGTGAGGAGGACCGTGCGCTCCTGGAGCGCGACGGCTCCCAGGTCGGCGGTGACGCCGAGACCGGCCCGCTGCCGGTCGTGGCCATCATCGGCCGGCCCAACGTGGGCAAGTCCACCCTCGTCAACCGCATCCTCGGCCGGCGCGAGGCCGTCGTGGAGGACGTCCCCGGCGTCACCCGTGACCGCGTCGCCTACGACGCCGAGTGGTCCGGTCGCCGGTTCACCCTGGTCGACACCGGCGGCTGGGAGGTCGACGCCACCGGCATCCACCTGCGCGTGGCCGAGCAGGCCGAGGTCGCCGTCGAGCTCGCCGACGTCGTGATGTTCGTCGTCGACGCCACCGTGGGCGCCACCGACACCGACGAGGCCGTGGTCAAGCTGCTGCGCCGCTCGGGCAAGCCGGTCATCCTCGTGGCCAACAAGGTCGACGACATCCGCGCCGAGGCCGACGCGGCGATGCTGTGGTCCTTCGGCCTGGGCCAGCCCTGGCCGGTCTCGGCCCTGCACGGGCGCGGCAGTGGTGACGTGCTCGACGCCGTGCTCGACGTCCTGCCCGAGTTCTCCGCCGCCGGTGGCGCCTACCAGCGCGGCGGCCCGCGCCGGGTGGCCCTCATCGGCCGCCCCAACGTCGGCAAGTCGAGCATGCTGAACAAGCTCGCCGGTGAGGAGCGCGTCGTCGTCGACAACGTCGCCGGCACCACCCGCGACCCGGTCGACGAGTTCATCGAGCTGGGTGGCAAGACGTGGCGCTTCGTCGACACCGCCGGCATCCGCCGCCGGGTGCACCAGACCCGCGGCGCCGACTTCTACGCCTCGCTGCGCACGCAGACGGCCCTGGAGAAGGCCGAGGTGGCCGTCGTCCTCATCGACGCCGAGCAGTCGATCGCCGAGCAGGACATCCGCGTGGTGCAGCAGGTCATCGACGCCGGCCGGGCGCTCGTCATCGCCTACAACAAGTGGGACACCCTCGATGAGGAGCGCCGGTACTACCTCGAGCGGGAGATCGAGAAGGAGCTCGTGCAGGTCCCCTGGGCCCCGCGCGTCAACGTCTCGGCCCGCACCGGGCGCCACCTCGACAAGCTCGTCCCCGCCCTGGAGACGGCCCTGGAGTCGTGGGACACCCGCGTCCCCACCGGCCGCCTGAACGCCTTCCTCGGTGAGGTCGTCGCCGCGCACCCGCACCCGGTCCGCGGCGGCAAGCAGCCCCGTGTGCTGTTCGCCACGCAGGCCTCGACGCGCCCGCCGCGGTTCGTGCTGTTCGCCAGCGGCTTCATCGAGGCCGGCTACCGCCGCTTCCTCGAGCGCCGCCTGCGCGAGGAGTTCGGCTTCGAGGGCACCCCGATCGAGGTGTCGGTCCGGGTGCGCGAGAAGCGCCGCAAGTAGCCGCTTGGGGAGGGTGGGCACCCCGGTGACCACCCGCGATACCCCCGAGGGCAGGGCGATTCGGAGGCTGGGGCGCGCGTGCGCTAAGGTTTCGTCTCGCTCACCCGAGCGGTTCCGGGACGTGGCGCAGCTTGGTAGCGCACTTGACTGGGGGTCAAGGGGTCGCAGGTTCAAATCCTGTCGTCCCGACGGAACGCACAACGACGAAGGCCGTCGCCGGATCACCCCGGTGGCGGCCTTCGTCGTTGGTGGCGAGCCGCATGACGCGGTACCCGAGGACTCGCATAGGCTCGTGACGTGGAGGAAAAGGTGGATCTGGCGCACTCGCAGCGCTCCCTGGTCGTGGTCAGCGACCGGGTCTTCACGCTCCCCAACGTCCTGTCCATGCTCCGGCTGGTGGGCGTCCCGCTCTTCCTCTGGCTCATCCTCACCCACCACGACGGCTGGGCCCTGACCGTCCTGGCCCTGTCCGGCATCAGCGACTACCTCGACGGCAAGATCGCCCGGCACTTCGGGCTCATCTCCCGGGTGGGGCAGCTGCTGGACCCGCTGGCCGACCGCCTCTACATCCTCTCGACCCTGCTGGGCCTGGCGTGGCGCGAGATCATCCCGTGGTGGCTCGTGGCCATCCTCCTCGCGCGCGAGGTGTTCGGCACCGTCCTGCTGCTGATGGTGCGCCGCAAGGGCGTCGTGGGACTGCCGGTGCACTTCGTCGGCAAGGCCGCCACGTTCAACCTCCTCTATGCGTTCCCGCTCATGCTGCTCGGCGAGGGCAGCAGCTCCTTCGCCGCGGTGGCGCTGCCGGTCGGCTGGGCCTTCGCGTGGTGGGGCGTAGCCCTCTACTGGGTGGCCGCCGTCATGTACGCCGTGCAGGTGCGCGACCTGTTGCGTTCCCTCAAGCAGGAGCAGGCACAGGAGGGGGGACAGGCGGGGCAGGTCCACGCGGCTCAGGCGGCGCGGGAGCAGGCGTCGCCGAGGCCGATGCACCAGCCGTTGCCGGGGTCGCAGCCCGGGGCCGGTCCGGTCGGCCACCAGCAGGCCGGGGCGGAGCAGGCGGGGGCGGAGCAGGCATGAGCGGCGGGGCTTCGTCGGCACCACGGTCAGGGGCTGGTCCGGACCCGGGCACCCCTCCGGCTCGCCGCGTCGACGCCTCCATGTCGCTGATCAACGAGCTGATGCGACAACCGCTCGACCCGGGCTACGCGGCCGCCGCCGACACGCGGGCGCGGGCCGGCCTGCCTGCCTCCACCGGCCTGCGCACGCCCCTGCTCGTCGTCGGTGCCGCGCTGATCGGGGTGCTCCTGGTCGTCGGCGCGTTGTCGCTGCGGGTCCCCGCCACCGCCGCCAGCAAGGCCAAGCAGCAGCTGATCGCCGAGATCGACTCCCGCCGCAAGGCGATCGACAACCAGAACGCCCGTGTCGCCCGGCTGCGGGGTGACATCGACTCCGCCCAGGCCCAGCAGCTCCAGCTGCAGAGCCAGGGGGAGCTGCTCACCCAGCTGCGCGCCGAGGAGCTGGCCACCGGTGCCATCCCGGTCACCGGGCCGGGGCTGACCCTGACGATCGACGACGCCAAGACCGACAAGGGTGCCGGCGGCACCGCGGTGGACCCCCGGGCGAGCCAGCAGGCCGATCAGGGCCGGGTCATCGCCCGCGACCTGCAGATCGTCGTCAACGGGCTGTGGGCCGCCGGCGCGGAGGCCATCGCCATCAACGGGGAGCGACTCACCTCCCGGGCCGCGATCCGCTTCGCCGGTCAGGCGATCCTCGTGGACTACCGCCCACTGACACGGCCCTACGTCATCACGGCGATCGGCGACCCCAACTCCCTGCCCGCGGAGTTCGCCGCCACCGATGGCGGGGCCTACCTGCAGTCCCTGACGGACAACTACGGCATCCGCGCCGACCTCAAGAGCAGCGACAGCCTGAGGCTGCCGGGAGACTCGTCCCTGAACACCCGCGTGGCCCGGCCCGAGGGCGCCGGGTCGTCCGCGACCTCGCCCCCGACGACAACGGAGACCGCACCGTGATCCCCGCACTCGGCCTGCTCGCCGGCATCCTGGCCGGCCTGCTGCTGCACCCGACCGTCCCGCTGTGGCTCCAGCCCTACCTGCCCATCGCGGTGATCGCCGCCCTCGACGCCGTCTTCGGCGGCGTCCGGGCGGTGATGGACGGCATCTTCAACGACAAGGTGTTCGTTGTGTCGTTCCTGTCCAACGTGGTCGTGGCCGCCCTCATCGTCTTCCTCGGCGACCAGCTGGGCGTGGGGTCCCAGCTGTCCACCGGCGTGGTGGTCGTCCTCGGCCTGCGGATCTTCTCCAACGTGGCGTCCATCCGGCGTCACCTGTTCCGGGCATGAGCGACCAGCCAGGCCGGCACGAGGCCACGCCGGCGACCGAGCTGCCCGCCCCCACCGAGTCGGCGTGGCGGCGGCTGCGCGACGTGGCCCGGCCCACGGCCACCAAGGCGCAGGCCTTCGCCGCCCTCCTCGCGCTGGTGCTGGGCTTCGCCATCGCGACGCAGGTGCGCCAGACCCAGGAGCAGGGCCTGGAGTCGCTGCGGCAGAGCGACCTGGTCGGCATCCTCGACAACATCAGCCAGAGCCAGGCGCGGCTGGACGCCGAGGCGCGGACCCTGCAGACGACCCGCGACCAGCTGGTCAACGGCTCCGGCGCCGCGGCCCTCGACGCCGCCCGCGAGCGCCGGGACGCCCTCGGGGTCCTGGCCGGCACCCTGCCCGCCTCCGGCCCGGGTATCACGCTGACCATCGGCGACCCGCAGCGCAAGGTCACCGCCCCGGTCCTGCTGGACACCCTGGAGGAGCTGCGCGACGCCGGCGCCGAGGCGGTGCAGATCGGGTCGGTGCGCGTGGTCGCCAGCACCTCGTTCACCGACGCCGGTGACGGCATCCAGGTCGACGGCACCAAGCTCCAGGCGCCCTTCACCATCACGGCCATCGGCGACCCGCCGACGATGGCGGCCGCCATGGACATCCCCGGAGGCATCGCCGAGACGGTCCGCGGGCTCGGGGCCGTGCCCCGCGTGACCCAGTCGGAGAACCTGCGGATCGATGCGTTGCAGACGCTGCGCACGCCTCGTTACGCTCGCCCGGTGTCCACGCCGACCCCGTCGTCGTGAGGACCACCTGGACCATCCGCGGCCGGATTCCCCTGCTGTGCCTACGCCTTCAAGGAGCACCATGAGCGACCTGGACTACCCGACCGATCTTCGCTACACGGCGGAGCACGAGTGGGTCGGGCCGGAGGCCGACGGCGTGGTCCGCATCGGCATCACCTCCTACGCCCAGGACGCGCTCGGCGACGTCGTCTACGTCAGCCTCCCGGCCGTCGGTGACACCCTCGAGGCCGGCTCGGCGTGCGGCGAGGTCGAGTCGACCAAGTCCGTCAGCGACATCTACGCCCCCCTCGCCGGTGAGGTCGTCGAGGTCAACGAGGCGCTCGACGCCTCGCCCGAGCTGGTCAACACCGACCCCTACGGCCAGGGCTGGATGTATGCCGTGCGGCTCGCCGACGCCGGCGCCCTGGACGCGCTCCTCGACGTCGAGTCCTACCGCTCCCAGCTCTCCTGAGCGCCCCGGTCGACCCTGCGCGGTCGGCTGAGTGGAGGATCACGGGGGAGGGGTTTGGGTCGATTGTCCAAACCCCTCCCTCATCCTCAAGTAGTGGTCTAGGGTTGAGGCTCCCTGAGGCCCAACCGCCCCGAGAAGCGAGGTTGCCCACCATGACCGAGAGCGAGCAGGAGCGTCCGATCCGCTCCGGCGAACCCACCACGATGCGCTTCCAGGGCATCGGGGAGATCGAGCACGTCGAGACCGGCGAGTTCGAGGAGGGGCTCTCCGCGGCCGACCAGGCGACCGTCGACGCGCTGCGTGAGGGCACCGCCCTCCTCGTGGTGCTGCGGGGCCCGAACACCGGGGCCCGCTTCCTGCTCGACGCCGACGAGGTCAGCTCGGGCCGTCATCCCGACTCGGACATCTTCCTCGACGACGTGACCGTCTCGCGCAAGCACGCGACGTTCCGCCGTGAGGCCGACAGCTTCGTGGTCCGCGACGTCGGCTCGCTCAACGGCACCTACGTCAACAAGCAGCGCATCGACGAGGCGGTCCTGCACACCGGTGACGAGGTGCAGATCGGCAAGTTCCGGCTCGTGTTCTACGCCGGCACGGGCTCGCCCGTCGCCTGACCTGAGTGCCGTGTCGCCCGAGCAACCGCCTCGGCGGATGACCATCGGTGCGGTCCTGTCGGCGCTGCGCGAGGACTTCCCCGACGTCACCATCTCCAAGATCCGGTTCCTCGAGTCCGAGGGTCTGGTCAGCCCGCAGCGCACCGGCTCCGGCTACCGCACCTACGCCGAGGCCGATGTCGAGCGGCTGCGCTACGTGCTGACCGCCCAGCGCGACCGGTTCTGGCCGTTGAAGGTCATCCGCGAGGCCCTGGACGCGATGGACCGCGGTCTGGAGCCGCCGGAGCCCACGGCCAACGGCGGCTCCGCGGCGCGGGTGCCGGAGCTGCGCCGCGACCGGCGCCTGCCGCAGCCGGCCGACCTGACCGGCTCGCGCCGGCTGCGCCTCACGGCCTCCGAGCTGTGCACCTCCGCGGGGCTGGAGCCCGACACGCTCGAGGCGCTGCAGACCTTCGGGCTGGTGCGTCCCGACGAGGAGGGCTACTTCGGCGAGCCCGAGCTGGAGGTCGCCAAGGCCGCTGGTGCCCTGGCCTCCTACGGCCTCGAGGCGCGGCACCTGCGCCCCTTCCGGACCGCGGCCGACCGCGAGATCGGCCTGGTGCAGCAGGTGACCCGGCCGGTGCGCGGCCGGGGCCGGGACCGGGACGCGAATGGCACCGACCCCAACGGCACCGATTCGGCCGGGGAGCTGCTTGCCCACTGCATCGCCCTGCACACGGCTCTGGTCCGCGCGGGGCTGCGTCGCGCCTGAGCGCGTCACTGCGCCCAGATCGAGCGAGTACCGTTGCGGGTGTGAGAGAGCTCGACGTCCTCGGCGTCCGTGTCGAGATGCCCACCAACCAGCCGATCGTCTTGCTGAGGGAACGGGACGGCGAGCGCTACCTGCCGATCTGGATCGGTGCAGCCGAGGCCACGGCCATCGCCTACGCCCAGCAGGGCGTCGTGCCGCCCCGGCCGCTGACCCATGACCTGCTCAAGAACGTCATCAGCGACCTCGGCCACACGCTCTCCGAGGTGCGGATCGTCGCCCTCAAGGAGGGCGTCTTCTACGCCAGCCTCATCTTCGACGGCAGCCTCGAGGTGAGCGCACGCTCCTCCGACGCGATCGCCCTGGCGCTGCGCACCGGCACCGCGATCATGGCCGAGGAGTCGCTGCTGGACGAGGCCGGGGTGGCGATCGCCCAGGACGAGGACGACGAGGTGGAGCGGTTCCGGGAGTTCCTCGACCACGTCTCGGCCGAGGACTTCCAGAGCGGCGAGGGTGGCCAGCCCGGCGAGGTGGAGCCGGAGTCCGACGAGGGGGACGGTCCCCGCGCGGAGTGACGCTCGAGTGACGCGCGAGTCAGGCGACGAGTGCCAGGGCGTCGAGCTGGGCTCGACGTCGTGACCTGCACGAACCCGCCGGGAGCGCGACGTCCACCTCACCTCAGTCTCCAGTTGAGGTCGAGTGTTGTGCTCGGCGCCGCGACACGCCGGGACCCTGACCTCGAGGGGTGATTGACGAGCCCCGGGGGTGGCCGTACCGTCAAAGTCAAACCACGGCTATGTAGTTACACGGGAGGCAGGCGTGAGCCCCACCGGAGATGCGCAGCACGGCAACCCGCCGGTGCCCCCGGCTGCCCAGGGGTTGCTCTTCACCGACGACCTCCCCCAGCTGAGCGAGGACACCGGCTACCGCGGCCCCACGGCCTGCAAGGCGGCCGGCATCACCTACCGCCAGCTCGACTACTGGGCCCGGACCGGCCTCGTCGAGCCGTCGGTGCGCGGCGCCACCGGCTCGGGCACCCAGCGGCTCTACAGCTTCCGCGACATCCTCGTGCTGAAGGTCGTCAAGCGCCTTCTCGACACCGGCGTCTCGCTCCAGCAGATCCGCGTCGCGGTGACCCACCTGCGCGAGCGGGGCGTGGAGGACCTCGCCCAGATCACCCTCATGAGCGACGGCGCCAGCGTCTACGAGTGCACGTCCGCCGACGAGGTCATCGACCTCGTCCAGGGCGGCCAGGGCGTCTTCGGTATCGCGGTCGGCCGGGTCTGGCGCGAGGTGGAGGGCGAGCTCGCGCAGCTGCCCAGCGAGCGACCCGAGGACGAGGCCCCGGCCGCGCACCCCGGCGACGAGCTCCACGCCCGACGCAGCGCCAGGCTCATCAGCTGACCCACACCTGACGCACACGCTGCACCAACTCGACCCGGGCCCGGCGCCCGGGTCGAGCCATGTCCGCCCGGTGGTAGATTTCCGGTGCTGACAACCCTGTGTGGGAGAGACCCCGTGGCCGGCTCGTCCGGGGCGCGGGGCGCCGAAGGGGCAAACTCCCCGGAACCTCTCAGGCGCCAGGACCGCACGGGTGAGGCAACTCTGGAACTCACCGACCGGCATACCCGGTCTGGGGTGACAGAGGGGGAGGCGACACCTCAACCAACGGCCAGCTCCGCTGGTCCCGCGACAGGAGCCTCATGTCCCACGCCGCCCGCACCCCCCAGCACGCCGAGCCGGACTTCGTCTCGCGGCACATCGGCCCCACCGACGCCGACGTCACCGAGATGCTCAAGGCCGTGGGCCAGGCCAGCCTCGACGCCCTCGTCGACGCCGCCGTGCCCGGGGGCATCCGCGCCGAGCGTCCGCTGCGGGTGGAGGCCGCCCCCAGCGAGGAGGCGGTGATCGAGGAGCTGCGCCACCTCGCCTCCCGCAACACCGTGCTGACCTCGATGATCGGGCTCGGCTACTACGGCACGCTCACCCCGCCGGTCGTGCGCCGCAACGTGCTGGAGAACCCCGCCTGGTACACCGCCTACACCCCCTACCAGCCCGAGATCTCCCAGGGCCGGCTCGAGGCGCTGCTCAACTTCCAGACCGTGGTCACCGACCTGACCGGGCTGGCCACCGCCGGGGCGTCGCTGCTCGACGAGGGCACCGCCGCGGCCGAGGCGATGACCCTGATGCGCCGCTCCAGCAAGGTCAGCCAGGACGCCGTGCTCCTCATCGACGAGCACGCCCTGCCGCAGACCGTCGCGGTCATCCAGACCCGGGCCAAGCCGCTGGGCCTGGGCGTGGTCGTGGCCGACCTGACCGCGGTCACCGACCCCGAGTCCCTCACCGCCGCGGCCGGCGGCCGCCCGGTCTTCGGCGTCCTCGTGCAGTACCCCGGCGCCGACGGCGCGGTCCGCGACTGGCGGGCCCTGACCTCCGCGGCCCACGAGGCGGGGGCGCTCGTCACCGCGGCCGCCGACCTGCTCGCCCTGACCTTGCTCACCCCGCCCGGGGAGTGGGGCGCCGACGTCGCCGTCGGCAATAGCCAGCGCTTCGGCGTCCCGATGGGCTTCGGCGGCCCGCACGCCGGCTACATGAGCGTGCGCGCCGGCCTCGAGCGGTCCCTGCCAGGCCGCCTCGTCGGGGTCAGCGTCGACGCCGACGGCCACCGGGCCTACCGCCTGGCCCTCCAGACCCGCGAGCAGCACATCCGCCGCGAGAAGGCCACCTCCAACATCTGCACCGCACAGGTGCTGCTGGCCGTGATGGCCAGCATGTATGCCGTGTGGCACGGCCCGCAGGGCCTGGCCCGGATCGCGCGCCGGGCCCACGCCCACGCCGCCGCCCTGGTCGAGGGGCTGCGCGCCGGTGGGGTCAACGTCGAGACGACCGACTTCTTCGACACCATCACGGCGGTCGTCCCCGGCCGGGCCGGCGAGGTCGTGGCCGCGGCGGCGGCCCGCGGGGTGAACCTGTGGCAGGTCGACGCCGACCGCGTCTCGGTCAGCACCGACGAGACGACCCACCTGGCGGACCTGCAGGCGGTGTGGGCCGCGTTCGGCGTCACCGGCCTGACCGAGGTCGCCGACGTGGAGCCGTCCTGGCCGGCAGGGCTGGTGCGGGACTCGGCATACCTGACCCACCCCGTCTTCCACACCCACCACAGCGAGACCGCCATGCTGCGCTACCTGCGGCGCCTGGCCGACAAGGACTACGCGCTGGACCGCGGCATGATCCCGCTGGGCTCGTGCACGATGAAGCTCAACGCCACCACCGAGATGGAGGCGGTCACCTGGCCGGAGTTCGCCGGGCTGCACCCGTTCGCGCCGGCCAGCCAGACAGCGGGCATCCGCGAGCTGATCACCGACCTCAGCTCGTGGCTGTGCGAGATCACCGGCTACGACGCGGTGTCGCTGCAGCCCAACGCCGGCTCCCAGGGTGAGCTGGCCGGACTGCTGGCGATCCACGCCTACCACGAGGCCCGCGGTGACACCGCCCGCACAGTCTGCCTCATCCCCGCGAGCGCCCACGGCACCAACGCCGCCAGCGCCGTGATGGCCGGCATGAAGGTCGTCGTCGTCAAGACCGCCGAGGGCGGCGACATCGACATGGACGACCTGCGGGCCAAGGTGGAGCAGCACCGCGACCAGCTCGCCGCGATCATGGTCACCTACCCCTCCACGCACGGGGTGTTCGAGGACACGATCAGCGAGCTGTGCGCCCTGGTGCACGACGCCGGCGGGCAGGTCTACGTCGACGGGGCCAACCTCAACGCCCTCGTGGGCGTGGCCCGACCGGGCAAGTTCGGGGCGGACGTCTCCCACCTGAACCTGCACAAGACGTTCTGCATCCCGCACGGTGGTGGCGGCCCCGGTGTGGGCCCGGTCGGCGTGCGCGCCCACCTGGCGCCCTACCTGCCCAACCACCCGCTGTCGGCCGAGGCCGGGCCGGAGACCGGGGTGGGCCCGATCTCGGCGGCACCGTTCGGGTCGGCCAGCATCCTGCCGATCTCGTGGGCCTACGTGCGGCTCATGGGGGGCGCGGGGCTGACCAAGGCCACGCAGACGGCCATCCTGTCGGCCAACTACGTCGCGGCCCGGTTGCGCGAGCACTACCCGGTGCTCTACTCCGGCCACGGCGGGATCGTCGCCCACGAGTGCATTCTCGACCTGCGCGAGATCACCCGGACGACCGGCGTGACCGTGGACGACGTCGCCAAGCGGCTGATCGACTACGGCTTCCACGCGCCGACCATGTCGTTCCCGGTCGCCGGCACGTTGATGGTGGAGCCGACCGAGAGCGAGGACCTCGCCGAGCTCGACCGCTTCTGTGACGCGATGATCGCGATCCGCGCGGAGGTCGAGCAGGTGGCCCGGGGCGAGGTGGCCGCGGCCGACAGCGTGCTGCGCCACGCCCCGCACACCGCGCTGTCCCTGGTCGGGGAGTGGGAGCACCCCTACGACCGGCACGCCGCCGCCTACCCGCACGGGGTCGACCCGGGCGCGAAGTACTGGCCGCCGGTGCGCCGCATCGACGGGGCGTTCGGCGACCGCAACCTCGTCTGCTCCTGCCCGCCGCCGGAGGCCTTCGAGGACTGATCCCGGAGGGCCGAGGGCACCCACGATCGAAGGCCCTTGACCGGGGCCCTTGACCGAGGGCCCACGATCGAAGGCCCGCGACCGAGGGGCCGGGGACGCCGTACGCGGCGACCCCGGCCCCTCGGCGTGTCCTGATGCCCGGGGTTACGGCCTGGTGAAGGTCAGGTGGGTGACCCCGCTGGGGGTTGAGACGGTCTCGACGTCGAAGCGCTGCTCCATCCCCTCCAGACCGTCCCACAACCGCTCGCCCCGGCCCAGCAGGATCGGGACGACGACGACGTGCAGGTGGTCGACCAGGTCGGCGTCCAGGAAGGCGCGCACCGTGGCCGGGCCCCCACCGATCCGCACGTCGCGTCCGCCGGCGGCCTCGCGCGCCTGGGCCAGCGCCTCGTGCGGTGTGGCGTCGATGAAGTGGAAGGTCGTCCCGCCTTCCATCTGCACGGACGGGCGGGGATGGTGGGTCAGGACGAAGACCGGCGTGTGGAAGGGCGGGTTCGGTCCCCACCAGCCGGTCCAGTCGTGGTCCTCCCACGGCCCTCGTTGGGGCCCGAACTTGTTGCGCCCCATGATCTCGGCGCCGATGCCGGGGTCCCAGGCCTGTGCCATCGCGTCGTCGACGCCGGTGCTCCCGCCGTCCTTGCCTTGCATGGCGCGGAACGCGCTGGTCTGGAAGAACCAGTCGTGCAGCCGGCCGCCGGCGTGGCCGAACGGGGACTCCAAGCTCTGCCCCTCACCGGTGCCGAAGCCGTCGAGGGAGATGGCGAAGTTGTGGACCCGTACGCGCGACATGGGGACGCCTCTCACTGGTGGTTGGGGGTGGGTCAGGCGGCGGACTCGTCTTCAAGTGTGACGCTGACCTCGGAGCCGCGCTGGGTCTTGGACACACGCAGCTGGACGGGGATCCGTTGCCGCAGCTCGGCGACGTGGCTGACGATGCCGACGGCACGACCTCCCTCGCGGAGCCCGTCGAGCACGGCCATCACCTGCTCCAGGCTCTCCTCGTCAAGGGTTCCGAACCCTTCGTCGACGAACAGGGTCTGCAGGTCGAGTCCTCCGGCCTCCGCCTTGACCGCGTCGCCGAGCCCGAGGGCCAGGGCCAGCGAGGCCATGAACGCCTCGCCGCCGGAGAGCGTGGAAGTGTCACGCGGCAGGCCGGTCCAGGCGTCCCGCACCCGGAGCCCCAGTCCGCTGCGGGCTCCGCGGGCTGCGAGGGCGTCGGTGTACTCCAGGGCATAGCGGCCGTCGCTCATCGTCCGCAGCCGCTCGTTGGCCAGGAGGGTCACCTCCTCGAGGCGGGCCGCGAGGACGTAGGAGGACAACCGCATCCGCAGGGCGTTGTTGGCGCTCGTGCCAGCAACGCAGTCAGCGACCTCCTGGACCAGGGCCGCCTCGTCCTCGGCGGGACCGAGCCGGTCGAGGACCGCGGTGACGGCGGCGCCCAGCTGGCGCAGCTGGGAGCTGGCTCGCTCTGCGAGGGTGTGGCGGTCGCGGGCAGCGCCGAGCGACCGGGCGGTGGAGTCCCGCTCCCCGGCGAGGTGCTGCAGGTCCGGTGCCGGGGCCCGACGGGCAGCCACGACCTCGGGCTCGGCGAGCCGCGCCGTGGCCTGGTCGCGACGACGATCCACCTCGCGGACCTGGGCCTCGAGCTCACGGACCTGGGCCTCGGGCACCGCGGCCGCGCGGACGGCATCGACGTCGGGGAATCCGCCCTGCTGCAACGACTCCCGGAGGCGGGCCGCGGTGGCCTCGGCGGTCGAGGCCGCGGTGGCCAGGGTGCGGACGGCCTGTGCCAGCTCGCGCACCTCGTCCGCGAACGCCCCGTGCGCCTCGGCACGCAGTAGCGGGCTGGAGCCGGGATCGCCGTGGTCATCGGGCCTGTCGCCGTCACGACCGGTGCCGTCACGACCGGTGCTATCACGACCGGTGCCATCGGGGCCGTCACCATCAGTGCCGACGCCATCGGGGTTGGCGTCGACCCGGTCGGCGCGGTCGAGGTCGGGCTCGTCATGGCCGCCGACGCCGACCGCGCAGGGGCAGTCGGCGTCATGCTCGGCCAGGAGGGTCCGCGACAAGGCGGTGGAGTCCTCCAGCCGTGTCCGGGACGCGGCGGCGAGCGCTCGTGCCGTGTCCCGCCCGGAGAGGAGCTCGCCCTGGTGGGTACGCAGCGCCTCCACCCCGGCGGCGAGCTCTGCGGCCTGCACCTCGGCCGCGGCGAGCGCCGCGCCGGCCGTGCGAGCCTGCTCCCACTCGCGTCGGGCGTCCTCCAGCTCGGTGGCCAGCTCGTCCGTGCTCTGGTCGACGCCGGTGAGCTCCTCGGCCCGCGCGGCGATGGCAGCGCTGAGGGCGGCGACCTCGCCGGCCAGTGCCGTCTCCGCCGCGGCGGCCTCGGCGACCACACCCTCGGCCGCGTCGACCTCCGCAGCGGTGACGACGTCGGTGTGCCGGGCCGGGCTGGGGTGCTCGCACGCCCCGCACACCGGGCACGGGTCACCCTCGTGCAGCCCCGCGGCCAGCTCGCCGGCCATGCCCGTGAGTCGACGCTCCCGCAGGGAGACGGCCACCTCGCGGGCGTCGAGGGTCGCGGCCCGGGCCTGGGCCAGCGCGCTCTCGAGCTCGGCCAGACGGGGCCGCGCGCGGTCCTGCTCGGCCTGCAGGCGGTGGCACCGCGTCACGCGCTCGACGCGTGACTCCAGCGTGCCGGCCGTCGCCGCTCGCTGGCGCAGGGTCACCAGCCGGGCCGCGGCCTCCTCGGCGCGCTGGGTGGCGGTCGTCAGCTCGCCGGCCACGTCTGCGGCGCCCTGCTCACGGGTGTCGGCGTCACGGGTGTGCCGCTCGACCTCCGCGGCCAGGTCGGAGAGCGAGTCGGCCAGGGCGACAGCGCGGTCGAGGGGGGCCGACGCGGCCTCGAGTCGCCCGGCAAGGGCCTCGACCGCCTCCAGTGCAGGGAGAGCGTCGCCCGCCGGCTCCCACCCGAGGTCGGCCGCCAGCGGGGTGGCCCGGGCGACGACCTCTTCCTCGGCGGCGGCCCGGCTGGCCGCGGCGTCATCCGCGGCGCTGAGGTGCCCGGTGACCGCAGCCGCCCTCCGAGCCGCGGCGATCGTCGTGGTCGCGGCCTCGTAGGCGGGCCCGGCGGACGCGAGCGCCTCGAGCTCGGTGACGGCCCTGGCGGCAGCCTCCTGGAGCTCGGCGGTGCGCCGGCCGGCGTGGAGGGCTGCGTCGGCGGCCTCGTGGCGGCCCTCGGCCAGGGAGCGGGCGGCGAGCGCGGCCCCCGCGTGCTGGCTCACCGCGGCCTGCAACGCCGTCAGGGCCGGGCCCACCTCGGTGCGCGGCAGCTCGGACCAGTCCGGCAGCACCAGCGGGTCGGCGTCTGCCGCGGCTCCATCGGCCGAGGCTGCGGCTTCGTCCGGCGTGACGTCAGCATCAGCATCAGCGTCACCGTCGGCGTCGTCCTGGGCCTCGCCGAGGTCGAGCAGCTCCACGGCCGTGTCGACCTGGGCGAGGTGACGCGCCAGGTCGGCCCTGGCCTCCGCCAGGCCGGCGGCCAGGTCACGACGCCGCTCGGTCAGCCACGCCTCGATGTCGGTGAACCGGGAGGTGTCGAAGAGCTTGGCGAGCACCGCGCGCCGGTCCTCGGGGTTGGCCCGCAGGAACGCCGCGAAGTCGCCCTGCGGCAGCAGCACCACCTTGATGAACTGCTCCAGGCCCATGCCCACGACGTCCTGGATGACCTGGGCCACCTCGTCGTTGCGCGTGCCGCGGTTGACCCAGCTGCCCTCGACCAGCTCCTCGAGGACGACCGAGGCCTGCACCTTGGTGGTGCCGGTGCCGCGCTTCTTGGGGCGCTGGAACTCCGGCGAGCGCACGACCTCGAACCGGCGCCCCGACGCCGTGAACTCCAGCCGCACCTGGGGCACGGCTCCCTCGGCGGCGTGGTCGCTGCGCAGGCTGGCACGGGCACCGGAGCGCGCACCCGGCAGCGCGGCATACAGGGCGAAGCAGATCGCGTCCAGGATGCTCGTCTTGCCGGCGCCGGTCGGGCCCTGGATGAGGAACAGGCCGGAGCGGGACAGCTCCTCCAGGTCGACCTCGCACTCACCGGCGAACGGCCCGAACGCCGTGATGCCCAGCTGGTGCAGCCTCATGCGGCACCGCTCTCGCGGCCCTCGCCCGCGCCGGCCTGCCCCTCGTCGTCGTGGGCCGCCCGGTCGTGCCGGGCCCCCTCGACGGCGGTGGCCAGCAGGGCGCGCTCCTCGTCGGTGGCGGCGTTGCCCCCGCGGACGTGGCTGAGGAAGTCGCAGCAGACGTCGAGGTCGCCCCGCTGCCGGACCGCCGCCGCCCGGGACATGGGCAGCTCCCGGACGCCCTGGGGGTCGAACTGGACCACGAGGGTGTCGGGGAAGCGCTGGCGCAGCCGCTCCATCGCCGCCATCGGCCGCACGGCGTCGGTCAGGGTCACCTGGCACCAGGCGGCCTCGGCGCCGGCGTGCCGCGGGTCGGCCAGCAGGTCCTCGAGCTCACCGCGCAGCACCGCCAGGGGCTTGTGCACCGGCGCCTCGACGGCGGTCACGTCCACGCCGCCCGAGTCGAGGTCGACCAGCCAGGAGCCCTTGGTGTGGTTGACCTCCGAGAACGACAGCGCGACCGGGGAGCCGGAGTAGCGCTGCCCCTCGGCGACCTCCTGGCGTCCGTGCAGGTGCCCGAGGGCGACGTAGTCGACCCCCTCGAAAGTGCGGGGGTGCACGGCGCTGACCCCGCCGACGCTGATGTCGCGCTCGGACTCGCTCGTGGCCCCGCCGGTGACGAAGGCGTGGGCCATGACCACCGAGGGCCCGCCGCGACCGGCCAGGTCGGCGCGGACCCGGTCCATCGCGGAGCCGAGGACGGCGGCGTGGGTGCGCTCGGGGGCGCCGAGCCGGTCGGCAGCCACCGACGGCTCGAGGTAGGGGAGGGGGTGCACCGCCACGTCACCGACCATCACCGGCTGGCCGATCGTGGCGAGGCTGGTGCGGATGTGCAGCCCGGCCCGAGCGAGCAGCTCGCTGGCGAAGCCGAGCCGGATCGCCGAGTCGTGGTTGCCGCTGGAGAGCACCACCTGCGCCCCGGCGTCGATGAGGCGCGTCACCGTCTCGGACAGCAGCCCCACCGTGTCGGGGGCCGGCAGCGCCCGGTCATAGACGTCGCCACTGACGAGCACCGCGTCGACCCGCTCGGAGCGCACCACCTCGACGAGGTGGTCCAGGAACGCGGCCTGGGCATCGAGCAACCCCACCCGGTGGAAGGACCGCCCCAGGTGCCAGTCGGAGGTGTGGATCAGGCGCACGACGAGAAGGCTAGGGCGAGGCGCCGACACCACCTCGCACCCGCCCCGGCGCGCCCCGGATCACCCTGTGCTACCTCCATCCCGGTATGCCGTGGCTCACCTCGCCCGCGCGGCTCCCCTCCACCATCTGGCAGGGCGCTCGCGGGTGTGGTTGGGTCACGATCAGGGAGGACAAGGCTCAGGGAGGACACCATGGGAGCTGAGGTCACCGGCACGTCGTACAGCCGCGAGCAGCGGCAGCGCTATCGCGAGAAGGTCCGGCAGAACCTCGACGTGTTCGAGCGGATGCTCGCCACCAGCAGCTTCGAGTTCGACCGGCCGATGACCGGCATGGAGATCGAGCTGAACCTGGTCGACTCCGACTACCTGCCCCGCATGGGCAACGCCGACGTCCTGGAGCGGATCGCCGACCCCGGCTACCAGACCGAGCTGGGGCAGTACAACATCGAGTTCAACGTCAGCCCCCGGCCGCTGCCCGGCGACGCGGCGCTGGAGCTCGAGGAGCACCTGCGCCAGAGCCTCAACCGCGCGGAGTCCAAGGCCAACGAGGTCGGCGCGCACACCGTGGCGATCGGGATCCTGCCGACGTTGACGCCGCAGCACTTCACCACCGAGTGGATGAGCATCAACCCGCGCTACACCGCCCTCAACGAGGCCATCTTCAACGCCCGCGGCGAGGACATGTTCATCGACATCGAGGGCCCGAGCGGCGAGCGCCTGGCGACCTACGCCGACTCGATCGCCCCGGAGTCGGCGTGCACCTCCGTGCAGCTGCACCTGCAGGTCGCCCCCCACGACTTCGCCGCGCACTGGAACGCCGCGCAGGCCCTGGTCGCCCCGCAGGTGGCGGTCGGCGCCAACTCGCCGTACTTCTTCGGCAAGCAGCTGTGGGCCGAGACCCGCGTCGAGCTCTTCGCCCAGGCGACCGACACCCGCTCGATCGAGCTGAAGAACCAGGGCGTGCGTCCTCGTGTCTTCTTCGGCGAGCGCTGGATCACCTCGATCTTCGACCTGTTCGAGGAGAACGTGCGCTACTACCCGGCACTGCTGCCGGAGTGCTCCGACGAGGACCCGGTCGCCAAGCTGGAGGCGGGCGAGGCACCGGCGCTCTCGGAGCTGCGCCTGCACAACGGCACCGTCTACCGCTGGAACCGTCCGGTCTACGACCTGGTCAACGGGATGCCTCACCTGAGGGTCGAGAACCGCGTGCTGCCGGCCGGGCCGTCCATGGTCGACGTCCTCGCCAACGCCGCCTTCTACTACGGCGTGGTCAAGATGCTCGCCGAGGAGGACCGCCCGGTCTGGACCAAGATGAGCTTCGCCGCCGCCGAGGAGAACTTCCGCTCCTGCGCCCAGCGCGGCCTGGAGGCCCGGCTCTACTGGCCCGGCTTCGGTGAGGTCCAGGCCGACGAGCTGGTGCTGCGCCACCTGCTGCCGATGGCCCACGCCGGCCTGGAGCGCTGGGGTGTCTCGCAGGCGGTCCGCGACCGGTTCCTCGGGGTCATCGAGGGGCGGTGCACCTCCGGCATCAACGGGGCGTCCTGGCAGGTGGCGTGCGTGCAGCGGCTCGAGGCCCGCGGCGCCGACCGCGCCTCGGCCCTGCGGGGGATGCTCGAGCTCTACGTGGCCGGGATGCACAGCAACGAGCCGGTCCACACCTGGAAGCTCCCCGACTGAGCCGGACCAGCTCGCCACCAGTCGCCATCAGTCAGCACCTGTCAGTGCCGTGCCCCTGCGGCGAGACAGCGCTCACGAGCGGCGTCATCCCATGGGGGACAACGCCGCTCGTGGCCTGTCGGGGGCGCGTCGTATCCTCCGGACATCACCTCCCCTTGACGCCCTTGACGCGACGGAGGAGAGTGGTGAGGGACAGGAGGAGTCATGGACACCCACACCGGCCGCCACCACACGGCCACCCCCGAGCACGGCCGCGACCCCGTCTTCGAGCGCAGGCTGCTGGACCGGGTCGAGCGGCTCATCGCCGAGCGTGGCTCGGTCCTGGCCGCCCAGGGGCGCTCGCTGGCCGACCTCGGCGACGTCGAGGAGTTCGCCGAGCGGATGGTCGCGGCCCTGCCGACGCGTCACGCCTACGACGAGACCCTCGGGCCGTTCTACGACACGGGTGGCCTGGTCTCGTGGCTGGGGATCAGCCGCCAGGCCGTCGCCGACCGGGTGCGTCGTGGCACCCTGCTGGCCTGCCGCACCGCCGACGGCCACCTGCTCTACCCCTCCCTGCAGTTCGGGCGCGACGGCCAGGTGCGTCCCGGGGTGTTCGAGGTCGTGGGTGAGCTGACCCGCCGCGGGGTCGACGGCTGGACCGTCGCGCTGTGGCTGACGACGCCCTCGCCGGCCTTCGAGGGCCACAGTGCCGTCGACTACCTGGTGCTGCACCGGTCCTCGGCCGCGGCTGTCCAGCGGGTCGTGGAGGTCTCGACCGCCGACGCCCAGTCCTGGTCGGCATGACGCCGGAGGCACCCGGGCCGTCCTCACGCGAGGTGGTCGCCCAGCAGCGTCCGCGGACGGCGCTCGCGGGCTTCCCGGCATACCGGCTGGAGACCCGCACCGTGCTGTGCCGCGCGCACCTGGCGACCAACGGGCCGTGGTGGTTCAGCAGCGACGGCGGGGGCCGCTTCGACCTTCTGGCGCCCCGCGGCACCTGCTACCTGGCCACCGACCCGGCCGTCGCCGTCCGCGAGCGCCTCGGAGCGGTCCTCGGGGGCGCGCCGTTCGTGCCGCTGTCGCTGCTGGAGGGGGTCGTCGTCTCGCGCCTCGGCGTGCCGACACCCCGCCGGCTGGCCAACCTGCGGGTCGCCCGCGCGGCCGACTTCGGGGTCACCCGTGAGCTGGAGGTGATGGTGCCGTATGCCGTGCCGCAGGCCTGGGCGCGCGCCCTCGCCGACGCGGGCCTGGAGGGAGTGCGCTACGGCCCGCGCTTCACGCCCGGGCCGGCGTCCTCCGTGGCGCTGTTCGACGAGGCGGGGGCCCGCGACTGGCCGGGCGACCCCGGTCCGGTCCCGGCGGTCGACGTGCCCGGTGCGCCACGCCCGATGCCCGTGCCGCACCGGGCGGACCTCAACGTCGTGCGGCCGCCCGGCACGCGCACCAAGGGTCAGAAGGGTTGAGGCCCAGGCGGTTCGCCCTCACCCCGCCCGTCCCTGGAAGGCCCTGGGGGAGTCGTCCGCGTCAGGGGCGCCTCAGGACTGCGGCGTCCGGTTCCACGAGACGATCGCCGGGGTCTCCCGCTCCCAGCCCAGGACGCTGAGGGACCCGGCGTCCAACGTCAGCTGGGCCCCCAGCCGCGGCTCCTGGCGCAGCCACACGGTCGTGAGGATGCGCAGGCAGTGACCGTGCCGGACCAGGGCGACGTCGCCGTGCTCCAGCGCGGGCCGGACGCGGTCCAGGACGGCCCGGGTCCGGGCGGCCACCGCCTCCAGCGTCTCCCCGGGCGTGGCGCCGGGGGGCACCCCGTCGTCGAAGACGCTCCACCGATGGCCCAGGCGCTCGCGGATCTCGGGCGTGGTCAGGCCCTCGTAGCCGCCGTAGTCCCACTCGACGAGGTCGTCGTCGACCACGGTGTCGGCCAGGCCGGCGAGCGCGGCGGTGCGCCGGGCCCGCTGCAGCGGGGAGGTGACCACGAGGGCGAACCGGCGCCCGCCGAGCAACCCACCCAGGGCGCGTGCCCCGGCCTCACCCTCGGCGGTCAACGGCACGTCGGTCAGTCCGGTGTGCCGACCCGCGCGTGCCCACTCGGTCTGACCATGGCGGACGAGGAGGAGACGGCCCGTGGAGGGGGCGGGTGGCTGGGTCACTCTGGCAGGCTAGAGGTCATGGCCTCCCAGGATCAGCACCGGTCCGTCTCCCTGCGACGCGCCGGCGCCGGCGAGTACGTCGCGACGAACGTGCGCGGGGGAGAGCTCACCTTCGGCACCGGGGAGGGCGCACGGTTCACCCCGGTCGAGCTGCTGCTGGCGGCCATCGGGGGCTGCACGGCCCTGGACGTCGACGCGCTGACCTCGCGCCTGGCCGAGCCCGAGCGCTTCGAGGTGCGCGTCGGGGCGGAGAAGGTCCGCGACGACGAGGGCAACCACCTGCAGGACATCACCCTCACCTTCACGGTCGCCTTCCCTGAGGGCCCGGACGGAGACGCAGCGCGCCACCGGCTGCCCGACGCGGCCGCGCGCTCGCACGACCGGCTGTGCACCGTCTCCCGGACCGTCGAGCGCGGGACCGCGGTGTCGTGGCAGCTGGCGGACCCCGCCTGACCGAGCGGCGGATTGTCCGTTCTGTCACGATGTGGCGCGTGTCGCTGCCAGAACCGCTCCTGTCCGCACCGACGACGCCGCTGGCCGCCTGTCGTCCCCTGCACCACGACTCCCTCGACCGTGACCACGCCGGGGCCATCGCGTTCGTGCTCAAGGCCATCGCCGACCCGATCCGGCTGCGGATGGTGAGCATCCTGCTGCGGCGTGAGGGCCGTCAGGCCACCGTCGCCGAGCTCACGTCCGAGTTCGACCTGACCCAGCCCACGGTGTCCCACCACCTGAAGGTGCTGCACGAGGCAGGGGTCCTGGAGCGCAGCCGACGCGGCGTCTGGGTCTGCTACCGCGTCCGTCCCGAGGCGATGGGGTCGCTCTCACGCGTCTTCGAGGCGCCGCCGGACGGCGCCTGGTGAGCTGAGCGCGATACCGGCTCTGGTGCGCGATGCCCGGACACCGGGCAGCCACCGGGGGTCACCCGGTGGTGACCTGACCGCGGTATGGGCGGTGGCCCGCCTCCCGCTTGCGGGACGGTCCGGGCCGGCGCAGGCTCGAGAGCATGACTGATCTCAACGGCAGGAGAGTCGCCTTCCTGGTCGCCAAGGAGGGCATCGAGCAGGTCGAGCTGACCCACCCGTGGGAGGCGGTGAAGGACGCCGGCGCCACGCCGGTGCTGCTCAGTCCCGAGTCCGGGTCGGTGCAGGCGTTCAACCACCTCGACGCGGCGGACACCTTCCCGGTCGACCAGGAGGTCGCGGACGCCTCGGTCGCCGACTTCGACGCCCTGGTGCTGCCCGGAGGGGTGGCCAACCCCGACGCACTGCGCATGGACGCCGACGCGGTCGGCTTCGTGCGGCACTTCGTGGACTCCGGCAAGCCGGTGGCGGCGATCTGCCACGCGCCGTGGACCCTCGTGGAGGCGGACGTGCTCACGGGGCGCACCCTGACCTCGTGGCCGAGCCTACGTACCGACATCAGCAACGCCGGGGGCACGTGGGTGGACCGCGAGGTCGTCGTCGACGGCAACCTCATCACCAGCCGCAACCCCGACGACCTCAAGGCGTTCTCGGGGGCCTTGCTCGACGCCCTCGGGTAGCAGCGAGCCGGGGGAGGTCGCGTCGTGGCAGGATCGCGGCGTGACCTCTCCGCTCGTGCTGGACTACCGCATCCTCAACGTCTTCACCGACGGGGAGGACCCGTTCTCGGGCAACCCGCTGTGCGTCTTCGAGGACGCCCGCGCGCTGACCGGTGAGCAGATGCAGGCCCTGGCCCGTCAGCTCAACCTCAGCGAGACCACGTTCGTCCTGCCCGTCGGGGACGGGACCGACGCGACGGTGACGGCTCGCGTGCGGATCTTCACCCCGACCTACGAGATGCCCTTCGCCGGTCACCCCACCCTGGGCACCGCCCACGTGGTGCGGGAGCTGACCGGCGCCGGTGACCGGGTCGTCCTGCGGATGCCCGCCGGCGACATCCCCGTCCACGCGGCCGGCAACCGCTGGACGCTGCGCGCCAAGCCACCGGTCGTCCAGCCGGTCGAGGCGACGCGCGAGGACCTCGCCGCGATGGTGGGCCTGGGGCCGGAGTCCCTGGGGGCGGAGCCCCTGCTCGTCAACACCGGAGTCACCCAGCTCATCCTGCCGCTGCGCGGGGTGGCCGACGTCCGCGCGGCCGCCGCCGACCCGCGACTGCTGCGCGAGCACGCCGCCAGCCTGGGCGACGAGGCCCTCGTCTACGTGTGGGCCGAGTCGGGCGACGGGGAGATCGAGGCCCGCCTGTTCTTCACCCAGGGGGCCTCGGCGATCGAGGACCCCGCCACCGGATCGGCCTGCGCCAACCTCGGGGGCTGGCTGCACCACCACGGGGAGCGGGGGACCCACCGGCGGATCCGGCAGGGCGCCGCCATCGGCCGCCCCTCCCTGCTCGACCTCGAGGTGGACCCGAACGGGCAGATCCTGGTCTCCGGCACCGTCCGCCAGGTTGCCACCGGTTCCTTCCACCTCTGAGGCGCTCGCCGGAGGTAGGTTCGGCCGCATGCCGACCTTCTCCGCCCACGACGGGGCCGTCCTGCACTACGACCTGCTCGACGACGGGGCCACCGGGGAGCCCCTCGTCGTCCTGGCCGGAGGACCGGCCCGCCACCCGGAGTACCTCTCCGACCTTGCCGGCCTGTCACGGGTGCGGCCCCTCGCCGTGCTGCACCAGCGCGGGGTGGGGGAGTCGGCCGAGTCCGGGCGGCCGCTCCAGGCCTGGACGGACCTCGCCCACGACGTGGAGGCCCTGCGCACCCACCTCGGCGGCGGACAGCTCGACCTGCTCGCCCACAGCGCCGGTACCCGGGTGGCCCTGGCGTATGCCGCGACGCACCCCCAGCATCTGCGTCGCCTCTGCCTGGTGACCCCTCCGGCGAAGGACCTCGTCGACGCCGAGGACGACAGCGTGGCCATGGTGGTCCAGCGCAACGCCGAGGCGTGGTACCCCGCGTTCGAGGAGGCGGTCCCGGCGCTGCAGGCGGCGAGCACCCCCGAGGAGCACCGTGCCCTCGCCCACCTCATCGCCCCGCTGGGTTGGGGGACGTGGGACGAGCGGGCGCAGGAGCACGAGCGCCTGGGAGAGTTCCACCTCGAGGCGGGCGGCGCCTTCTTCTCCGCTCCCGCACCGCCGACCCTGGTGCACGACCTCGCGGCGTGCGGTGCCCAGGTGCTCGTGGTGGCGGGAGAGCGGGACGCGCTGACCGGGCTCAAGCCGGTGCTCGCCGTCGCCGACCTCTTCCCGCGCGGTGAGGCGGTCGTCATCGAGGGTGCCGGCCACTACCCGTGGGTGGAGCGGCCGGAGCAGTTCCGCCAGGCCGTCGGTGACTTCCTCGCGCCGGCGGGGGTCTGAGGACGGTGCCGACCTATGCGGCGTTCCTGCGGGCCGTCAACGTCGGTGGGCGCTGGGTCAAGATGGCCGAGCTGCGGGAGGCGTTGGAGGACAACGGGTTCCGCGACGTCGAGACCTACATCCAGAGCGGCAACGTGCGGGTCAGCACCTCGCTGCGCTCGCGGGCCAAGGTGGAGCAGGCCATCGAGGACGTCCTGCGCGAGGGGTGGAAGCTCGAGGTGGCCACCATGGTGCGCACCCCCGCGGAGCTGACTGCCCTCGGCACCGCGCTCGCGGGCCTGGACCAGCCGCTGCCCGGCGAGCCGCGCCGCTATGTCGCCTTCCTCAAGGACCAGCCCGACCGCAGCGTCGTCGAGGCGCTGCAGGCGTGGGACCAGGAGCACGAGCGCGTCACGGTGCTCGGCCGCGAGGCGGTCCTCTGGCTGAACGTCGCCGCCCACGAGGCCAAGCTGACCAACGCCCGGCTCGAGCGGCTGGGCAAGGCGTCGGCGACCACCCGTGACGTCAAGGTCGTCGACGAGCTCGTGCGCCGCTGGGGCGGCTGAGACGGGGTCGCGCGCCTAGTCGTCGTAACGGTGGTGGTTGTGGTGGTGGCCGTGCGTGACCGCGATCATCATCCACCACGTCCGCTGGTCGAGGACCCCCGTGACGGGCAGGTGGTGGGCCTGCTGCCAGGTGCGCAGCGTGGCCGCCATGGCGTTGGTGAACCGGCCGGTGCGGGGCAGGTGCAGGACCTGCTGCGCCGCGGCCACCGCCGTGCCCGTGGCGCCAGGGCGCAGCGTGGAGCGCGACTGCCGGAACAGCGTGCCGACCAGGTCGTGACGGGTGAGCTGGGGGTAGCCGGCGGTGGGGACCGGGGTGGGCACGGGGCTCGGGACCGGGCTCGGGGCCGGCGTCGGGACCGGGCTCGGGGCCGGCGTCGGGACCGGGCTGGGGACCGGCTTGGGCGTCGGTGCCGGCACGGGCTTCGGTGCGGGGGCCGGAGCGGGGGCGCCCTTGGCCAGGGCCCACAGGGCCGCGGTGGTCCCGTTGAAGACGCTCATGTCCACGCGGCCGCTGATGCCGGCCAGCTTGCCGGCGTCGGTGTACTGCCAGAACGTGTAGCGGCTCCACCCACCGGGCAGCGAGGTCGGCGCCTTGCTGGACCAGCTGGCCAACCACAGGTAGTAGGACCGGAACGCCGTGGAGTTGCCCATAGAGTGGGTCCAGAAGTACGGCGAGACGTAGACCATCGGGGTTCGGCCTGTCCTGACCTTCACCCGCTTGAGGAAGCTCGAGACCCACGCGGTGAGCTGGGCGGGCTTCAGGCCTCCGGTGGTCTCCAGGTCGAGCACGGGCGGCAGGTCGCCGCGAGCGCCGAGCGTTCCCGCGACGCGCACGAAGTAGTCGGCCTGCGCGACGCCTGAGCCGGCCGCCAGGCTCGGCCGGGCGTAGTGGTAGGCGCCCCGGGCCATGCCCTGGGAGTGCAGCGCGGCGAAGTCGCCCCGGAAGTAGGGGTTGGTGTATCCCGTGCCCTCCGTGGCCTTGACGAAGGCGAAGGATGCCCCGCCGGTGGCCTTGGCGGCTCCCCAGTTGATGCTGTAGCCGCTGGGGTGCTGGTAGCTCGCGACGTCGGGGCCGGTCGGCTGGGCGTGTGCCACGGCCGGCGCCGCCAGGCCCACCGTCGCGACGGTCGCGGCGGTGATGCGGAGCAGCCGGGACCGGTTGAGGGCACGACGAAGTAGGGGCCTGGACATCATGGGTGGGGTTCCTGTTCCTGCGGGGGCGCGGGCGGCGCCGCTGCTGGACCGCCCACCGTCGGGCCTGGAGCGTCACCCACCACGTGGCGGCGGCGTGTGCTCCGGGCTCAACGAAGGTAGGTCGCAACGGCGGCAGGGGGCGCCCGACCTGACCAAGACTTGACCCTTCCCCGACCCACGCCTGCCTTTCGTGGTGTTAAAGGGCGGACGAATCGGGACAAGGGGGACGCTGCCCGCCAGGTTCGCCCCGCGCCCTGCGGTGTCAGTCGCCGGCGAGGGGGGAGTGGTCGACCGCGTCGGCCGCCGCCGACATCGACTCGTCCATGTAGACCGAGGTCGTGGACAGGTTCGCGTGGCCGGCGATCTGGGCGACCGTGGCGATGTCGACCCCGGAGCGGGCCAGGATCGTCAGGGCGGTGTGCCGCAGGGCGTGCGGCGTGGCCCGGCGATCGAGCTTGGCCTTGGTGTAGCGCTCGATGAGGTACTGCACGTCGCGCGGGCTCATCCGCCAGCCACGGACCGTGACGAACAGGGCGCGCTCGGCATCGGCGACCTTGGCGGCCCGCGCCGTGTCGGAGGGCTCGCCGACCGCCGGGGGAGAGGGGCGCCCGTTGGCCAGGTAGGCGGTGATCGCGTTGACCGTGTGACCGGTCAGCGGCAGGTCGCGGTCCTTGCCGCCCTTGCCGTGCACGCGCAGCACCGGGCGGTCGGTCTCCTCGTGCATCCGGATGTCGGTGCGGTTGGCCCCGCACAGCTCGGAGACGCGCGGACCGGACTCGATGAGCAGTCGCAGGATCGCCTCGTCCCGCAGGCTCAGCGACTGGTTGGCCCGGGGCTGGTCGACGGCCTTGGTCGAGGGCGCCGCGCGCAGTGTGCGCGCGTCGTTGACCTGCAGCCCGAGCCGGGCCCCCTTGGCGCGCTTGGGAGTCCGCGGCGGGGTGAGCTTCACCGTGGGGTCGACCTGCACGTATCCGCGGTCGGCCGCCCAGCGGAACAGGCCCCGCACCGCGGTGAACCAGCGGGCCCGTGCGTGGGGGCCGCGCCCCTCCGGGCGACTGCCGTCGCGGCTCATCTTCACGCCCTTGGTGTAGCGGCGGTCGGGGGCCTTGGCCAGGCGGGTGAGGGCGATCTCGATGTCGTCGCCCTCAACGTCGTCGAGCACGGTGTCGGGGCCCAGGAGAGTGACGAACTCGCCGAGGTCACGGGTGTAGGCCGCGAGGGAGACGGGGCTCATCTCCGAGCGCATGACCCGGCGCTCGAGGGACTCCTGGTAGTGCAGGACGGCGTCCTGGACCGTGATGCGCGTCGGGGCGGGAGGGGAGGCCATGCCCGGAATGTACCATTTCTTCGTGTATGACACATTACACGCAGAAGTGCAGACACTCCCGTGTCGCGGCCCCGATCCGGAGGCCCGGACCCCCGGGTTGGACAAGTGTCCGAATCATCACATGACGCACCGACGGTGCATGGACCGACGCGCGGAGGAGCCCGGTGGCGCTGACGGCTCAGCCGGCCGACTCGGGCCTGGGTGAACCGGTCACCGTGCGCGAACGCACTCGCTCACCGCTGTGTCGACGTCCTCGTCGTCGTGCGCGAGCATCCGCCACGTCGCCACGTCGCCACGTCGCCACGCCTTGCCTCGACGACCCGTCGTCGGCGCCCGGGTCGTTCGGCCGCAGCATCCCGTCATACCTGCTCGTCCGGCGCGTTCGCCGGGTACCCGTCCGGGCGCGTCGTGAACCGTCCGTCAGGTTCGGCCGGTCGGCTCGAACTGTCCGGCTGGTCGCTCATCCGCGCGCGGCGCTGTGGTAACCGGATCCCACACGCAACCAGTCGTGCACGGCGACTGCATGTACGCATGGTTTCCAGTGCCCGCCGCCAGGCCCCTCCCGGCCACCGGGCCCGCTCATCACAGAACGCCGATAATCGACATTATGTCATTACGCCTGGTGGAAGCACTCCTCCGCCGCACCGCGTGACGAGGCGGACGACGACTCCGCCTTGCCTGGCAACCGTGTCTGCGGCCGGCTGGTCCGCTCCGCGCCCGCGGCGCCCGTGGTTCCCTCCACTGCCGCCGACCTCGTGCCCCCACCGGCTCCGCGCACGTCCACCGAGGCGACGGTCCGGTCTGCACCATGCTGCGTCGGTCTTCCTGTCCGTGCGCCGTCGACGGCCCGCCGGCCCGGACATCGCCCTGCCGTCGCAGTCCCCTCTGACTGTCATGCGAGTGGTCGAACAGGTGTACGCCTTGGGAGCGTCGCCCGCGCCACCAGCCTGTTCCCGCCGCTCCCCTCCCCCATCCACGACACGGTCCGACGGATCGCTGCTGCCCCGGGCCGGCCCTCGGCCGCCCGGACAGCACTGAGGGCGGCACCCGATCGGGGTGCCGCCCTCAGTGTGTGGCTGCGGTGCCGTCAGTCGCGGAACGCGTCCTTGACCTTCTCGCCGGCCTGCTTCAGGTCGGCCTTGGACTCATCGACCTGCCCCTCGGCCTGCAGCTGCTCGTTGTCGGTGGCGTCACCAACGGCCTGCTTGGTCTTGCCCTTGGCCTGCTCGGCGGCGTTGTTGACCTTGTCCTGGAGACCCATGCGAGTCACCCCTTCTCGTGGAGGAACGGGACACGGCCCACCCTCGCACGCTCGGCTGATCCGCGCGACACCGGACGGCTCGACCCCCCTCGTCCGTTCGGGCCGAAGGGCTGTGGAGGACCCGGGTTCGCGCGCCCCGTCTGCCTAGGCTCGAGGTGGCAGGGGCCGGCGGAGGAAGGTGGTGGTCCCATGCGGTGGGTATGCCGTGTCGCGGCCCTGGCCACCCTGGCTCCCCTGCTGCTCGTGGTCGGCCCCACCGCCCAGGCATCGCCCCCCTCCGGGGCGCCGACGCCGGGCCCCACCGCGAGCGCCTCAGCCTCGCCCGCCCCGACCCCGACGAAGTCCCCGGCGGTTGGGGTGGACGGCGTGCTCCCCCGGGGTGCTGGCGAGCAGCCCGCGCTCACCCCTTCCCAGCTGTCGGCCCAGGTCGCCGCCGCTGACCGGTTGCGGGCCGGCCTGATCGACTCCAGCGCCAAGGTGGCCACCGCGACCGCCCGGATCACCCGCCTCTCCCGGCAGTCCGCCACCGTCCTCGCCCAGCTCTCGGCAGCGCGCACGGCCGAGTCGAGTGCTCGCGCCGAGGCGGTCCGCCAGCTGCAGCGCTTCCGCGCGCTGGACGAGGCGATGCGGGCCGACCAGGACAGCGTCGGCCGGTGGGCGCACGACGCCTACGTCCACGGTGGCCCGCTGGCCGACTACATGTCGCTGTTCGAGGTGCTGACCACGCGGGACGCCGACCAGGCGGCCGACCCCCTGGCGATCCTGCAGTACGTCGCGGCCGCGCGCGGTCGGGCGCTGGACCGCCTCCAGGGACTCACCGCCGAGCAGCAGGACGCGGCCGACCGGGCCGAACGAGCCAGCCGCGAGGCCATCGCCGCTGCGGCCCGGATCGCCGCGGCGAAGGCGCGACTCGACCGGTTGCTCGCCGACCAGCGCGCAGCCCTGGCGGCGCTCAAGCAGGCCCAGGCCGACCAGCTGCTCTCGGCCGGCTCCCTGCGCGGGGCGCTGCTGCGCTCGCACGACCCGGAGGCCCGTGCCGCGGACCAGCGGCTGAGCCAGGCGCTGCGACGGCAGGACCTGGGGGTGTTCACCGACACCGGTGCGCCGTGCCGGGCGGACAGCCGGACCTACCCCAACGGCGCGATCCCCGCGTCCGGGCTGTGCCCGCTCTACGCCGCGCCCGGGCAGCGCCTGCGCCCGGACCCGGCCCGGGCATTCAACGCGATGAGCCGGGCCTACCAGCACGACACCGGCAGCCCGTTGTGCGTGACCGACTCCTACCGCTCCTACGCCCAGCAGGTGGCCGTCGCGATCACCCGCAAGGGGTTCGCCGCCGAACCGGGGACGAGCAACCACGGCCTGGGCATGGCTCTGGACCTGTGCGGTGGGGTGCAGAGCTTCGGCACGGCGGCCCACCTGTGGATGGACCAGCACGCGCCGTTGTACGGATGGTTCCACCCTGCGTGGGCCGAGCCCGGCGGGGTGCTGCCCGAGCCGTGGCACTGGGAGTTCGCCGACTGAGCGCGGCTTGCCGGGCCGGACACGGGCCCAATGCGGGGCACACGCCCCCGTCGCGTGAGAACCTGCGCCCATGACGAGCGCGCTCGACGCCGGCCCCGGCCGGCGGGCCCGACGGGACACCCCTCACCAGCGGTCCTGGTACTGGTACGACTGGGCCAACTCGGCCTACGTGACCACCACGGCGACCGTGCTGATCACGCCCTACCTGACGTCGGTGGCCAAGGCCGCCGCGTGCCCGGGACTGCCCGACGGCGCGGCCTGCACGACCGACCTGGACGTGCTGAGCGTCCCGGTCTCCCCCGGCTCGCTGGCGCTCTACACGATCACCGCCTCCACGCTCATCTCGGCGGTGCTGCTCATCTTCGTCGGCGCGGTGGCCGACCGGTCCCCGCGACCGACCCGTCTGTTCGCGGCGTTCGCGTGGGTCGGGGCCCTGGCCGCGAGCGCCCTGTTCCTCGTGGCCGGCACCGACTGGGCACTGGGCGTGGTGCTGCTGCTCGTGGCCAACCTGTGCCTCGGCTCCTCGCTGGTGATCTACGACTCCCTGCTGTGCCGGATCGCCCCTCCCGAGGACCGCGACCGGGTCTCCAGCCGGGGGTGGGCGCTGGGCTACGCCGGTGGCGGGGTGCTGCTGGCCCTGAACTTCGTGCTGCTCAACGTGCATGACGCCATCGGACTCAGCCAGGGCATGGCCGTCCGGGTGAGCCTGCTGTCGGCGGGCCTGTGGTGGGGCGCGTTCACCCTGATCCCCGTGCTGGGGCTGCGGGACGTGCGCGGCACCACGGCCGCGCCGGTGGCCCGGCAGGCGGGGGTCGTCGGCGGCAGCCTGCGCCAGCTGGGGCGCACGTTCGCCGAGCTGCGGCTCTACCCGCAGACCATGCTGTTCCTGCTCGCCTACCTGTTCTTCAACGACGGCATCCAGACGGTCATCGGCACCTCCAGCCTCTACGGCATCGAGGAGCTGCGGTTCTCCCAGAGCACCGTCCTCGGGATCTTCCTGCTCGTGCAGTTCGTCGCCTTCGGCGGCGCGCTGCTCTTCGGCCGGCTCGCGGCCTCCTTCGGCGCGTGGCGCGTGGTGCTGACCAGCCTGGGGGTCTGGACCCTCGTGGTGACCATCGCGTTCTTCGTCCCGGCGGGTGCCCTGGGCGTGTTCGTGGCGCTCGCGGTCCTCATCGGGATCGTCCTGGGCGGCAGTCAGGCACTGTCCCGCTCGCTGTTCAGCCAGCTCATCCCCCGCGGCCGCGAGGCCGAGTTCTTCAGCCTCTACCAGGCGATGGAGCGTGGCACGAGCTGGTTCGGCACCCTCCTGTTCGGCCTGGTGCACCAGCTGACCAGCTCCTACCGCTGGGCCGTGGTCGCCCTGATCGTCTTCTTCGCCGTGGGCGGCGTCCTGCTCTCCCGCGTGCGCATGCGCGAGGGCATCCAGGCGGCCGGCAACGAGGTGCCGAGCGTGGTCTGAGCCACATCCGCCGCCGTTCTCGCGGTGTGCTCGGTCACAGTCCTCGCTCAGGGGCACATCGTCGGCCGTGAGCAGGAACATTGCCGGTCTGACGTGCGTTCACCCCTGTGAATGCCCACGCACGCTCTGTGCGGGTGAGCAACACGTTGGGAGACCTCCGACATGGCCGAACGATCACTGCGCGGCACCCGTCTGGGCGCCCTGAGCATGGAGACCGACGAGAACGTCGTGCCGAGCGAGCGTCAGCTCGTGAAGTACGTCTGCCCTCAGGGCCACGTCAGCGAGCTGCCCTTCTCCATCGAGGCCGACGTGCCTCCGCTGTGGGAGTGCCGCTGCGGGCTCGACGCCCGGCTGGTTGACGGGCCCGAGCCCGAGGCCAAGGCTGTCAAGCCGGCCCGCACCCACTGGGACATGCTGCTCGAGCGCCGCTCCATCCCCGAGCTCGAGGAGCTGCTCCAGGAGCGGCTCGCCCTGCTGCGGGAGTCCCGCGGCGAGAAGCCGCGACGCAAGCGCAGCGCCTGAGCGCACCAGCCGCACCCGCGGCGCTGACCCGGGCCCCACACCTTCCCCCTCCGGTGTGGGGCCCGTGTCATGCCCGGAGGGCGACGGCGCGCCCGGGAGCGAGCCAGGCCGCGGTATGCCGTGAGGCCGGGTCCGCCCGCCGACCCCAGGCAGGCACGCGAGCCAGCCGCGGGCGGCGGTATGCCGTGCCGCCCGGTTCGCCCGCCGGCCCCTGTTTCGCCCGGCGACCCGGGAGATGGTGCGCGAACCCCGCGGGCGCGCAGCGGGTCGACGATCCCTTTGCCGGGCCATCGGGCACACCGCGGGTCGAGCTCATCCCCGCAGGGAGGTCGTTCAGAGCACCTCGCCCTGGATGGTGTCCCCGCCCGGACCGTCCTGGCCGGGTCCACTCCCGGGTCCGCCAGGCCCGCTCCCCGGCCCACCCCAGGGACCGCCACCCGGGCCGTTGCCCCAGCCGCGCAGGAGGCGGGCGGCCACCGCACGCTCGAGCAGCCGGCGGGCCAGCGGCCGGGTGAACGGCAGGACGAAGAAGAAGCCGACCACGTCGGTGAGGAACCCCGGCGCCAGCAGCAGCGTGCCGCCCACCAGGACGAGCGCGGCGTCGGACAGCTCACGCGAGGGCATCCGGCCGGTCTGCAGGGCCACCCGCAGCGCCTGCCACGCCTTGGCGCCCTCGCGCCGCACCAGGTAGGCGCCCAGCGCCGACTCGAGCAGGAGCAGGAAGAACGTCTGCCACCCGCCGATGGCCCTGCCCAGCGCCACGATGACGGCGATCTCCGCGATCGGCACGACGAGCAGCAGGACGAACACCAGGGTCAGCCAGCGAGGACGCCGGCGCCGGGGCGGGTGGGTGCTCATTGCGGCAGCCGGTGCCACCGGGGCTCGCGGCGGCCGAGGGTGCGCAGCTGGTTGGCGCGGTAGCTGGCCCCCCACGAGGTGATGCGCAGCAGGGACTCGCGCACGATGTCGCCGCTCATCTTGGAGTCGCCGATCTCGCGCTCGACGAAGGTGATCGGCACCTCCCGCACGACGAGCCCGCGACGCACGGCGCGCCATACGAGGTCGACCTGGAAGCAGTAGCCCTGGGAGGCGACGTCGTGCAGGTCCATCAGGCGCAGCGCGGAGGCGCGGTAGACCCGGTAGCCACCCGTGGCGTCGCCGACCGGCATGCCGAGCAGGGCCTTGACGTAGAGGTTGCCGCCGACACTGAGCGCCTTGCGGGTCAGCGGCCAGTTGACGACGCGGCCGCCGGGGACCCAGCGCGAGCCGAGGACCACGTCGGCGGTGACCAGCTGCTCCAGCAGGGCCGGGAGCTGCTCGGGCTGGTGCGAGCCGTCGGCGTCCATCTCCACCAGCGCGTCGTAGCCCTGCTCGAGGGCCCAGGCGAACCCGGCGAGGTAGGCGGCGCCGAGGCCCTCCTTGCCCTGGCGGTGCAGCACGCGGACCTGGGCGTCCTCGGCCGCGAGCGCGTCGGCGACCTCGCCGGTGCCGTCCGGGGAGTTGTCGTCCAGCACCAGCACGTCGGCCTGCGGGACCGCGGCGCGCACCCGGGTGACGATGCGCGGCAGGTTCTCGCGCTCGTTGTACGTCGGGATGAGCACGACGACGCGGCCGATCGGGGCGCGGTCGACGTCAGCGTCCGCCGGGGTGGGCGCAGGGTGGGTCATGTCCGTCCTTCACTGGTGGTGCGAGTCGCCCCGACTGTACCGGCGCCGTCTGGGCCGTCCGTGCACCATCAGCAACAGCACCACCACCGCGCACGCGGCCAGCTCCGGCCAGGAGCCCACCCGGTCGGCGACGGTGGTGGCCGAGCGCAGCGGCAGGTCGGCCGACAGCAGCGCCGCGGTGAACAGTGCCGTGCGCTGGTGGGCGACTCCGTCGGGGGTGATCATCGCGCTCACGCCGACCGTGGACACGTGGACCACGGACCGGCCGTGCTCGACGGCGCGGACGCGGGAGATGGCCAGCTGCTGCTCGGACTCGTCGGTGTAGCCGAAGGTCGCGTTGTTGGTCTGGATCACGAGCAGGTTCGCCCCCCGGTCGACCGTCTCGCGGACCAGGGCGTCGTAGGCGACCTCGAAGCAGATCACCGGCCCGGCGGCAACGGTGCCGGCGCTCGCCGAGGGCACCCGGAACACCTCGGGCCGGGTCCCCGGTGCCATGTCGCTGCGGACCAGGTCGACCTTGTCGCTGAACTGCCGGAAGAAGGAGCGGAAGGGGATGTACTCCGCGAACGGCACCGGGTGCTGCTTGACGTAGCGCTGGGTGACGCCCTGCCCGGGCCTGTAGAGCAGGCTGGCGTTGGAGATCCGCGGGCTGGGCTCCTCCAGCACCGCGCCGACGACGACGGGGGCGTCGATGTCGGTGACGGCGGCGTTGATGACGGCCGCCGCGTCGCCGTTGCGCAGCGGGTCGATGTCGGAGGAGTTCTCCGGCCACAGCACCAGGTCCGGGTGGGGCTTGGTGCCGGCGTGCACCGCGGCGGCGGCCGCGTGGGTGACGGTGGCGTGGTCGTCCAGGACCGCGCGCCGCTCGGCGTTGAAGTCCAGCCCGGCCCGGGGGACGTTGCCCTGCACTGCCATCAGATGCGCGCGGCGCCCGTCCGTGGGCGTGGGCACCAGCGCCGGGAGCACCACGAGCAGGGCGGAGGTCACCAGGGCCGGCAGCGCCCACAGGAGGCCACCCACCGGTATGCCGTCTCCCCTCCCCCGCCAGCGCAGCCGGGCCAGGCCGGCGGCGAGGACACCGCCGGCGAGCGCGGTGCCGAAGGTCACCGCCGGGGCGCCGCCGAGCGCCGCCAGGTGCAGCAGCGGGGAGTCGGCCTGGCTGAACGCCAGGCGCCCCCAGGGGAACCCGCCGAACGGGGTCGCCGAGCGCAGCGCCTCCGCCGCCACCCACAGCAGCGCCACGACGACGGGCCGGACGCGCTCGCGGTCGGCCAGGGAGGGCGCTCGCTGGAGGAGGCCGGAGGCGGCACCCAGCGCCGCGACATACAGGGACTCCAGGACGGACAGGGCCACCCACGGGAGGGCGCCCACGTAGATGCCCGACCAGGACAGCAGCGGCAGGAAGCAGGCGAGGCCGGCGACGAGCCCGAGCAGGGCGCCGTGGCCGGGCCCGGCGTCACGGGTGGCGAGCGCCAGCAGGGCCACGCCGACCGGGGCCAGCGGCCACAGGTCGTGCGAGGGGAAGGCCAGCCACAGCGCCAGGCCGGACAGCAGGGCGAGAGCATACCGGTGCACGCCGCAACCGTAGGTCACCTGCCTGTCCGGCCGGGCGCGGGGACGGCTGCGTCGGTGCGGCGGTGGCCGAGGGTGGATCGCGACGTGCGGGCGGCCCGGAGTGGGTGGCCCGCGTGATCGTCGGGTGGGGACACGGAAGGACCCGCGTTGCCGTTGGGACCAGCGCCGGCCCGACAGGCTGCCGGGACGGGCTGTTGTCTACTAAGCACGCGGGTCCATCCGTCGTCCGCCTCCACCCCGACCGGGTGGGCCTCGGGCGTGCACAGCTCCGTGGGTCTGGATGCCACGGCGGCTGCGCGCGCAAGCCGCCCTGGACCCCGGAAGCTGTCCCTTACCCCGTCCCCCTGGTCACGCAGATTCACGTCGGACAACGGCCCTGAACATACCCCGTTCAGGGGTGCTGTCAACCCCCTGTTCACCTGCACGAAAGCGCGTTGTCGCAGGTTAGGGATTTGGTCCAATTCCCTGTGTTGACAGTCTCTTTGTGCTACTCGCGGCGTGTCGCGCGGGACACGCCGTGGGCCGTGCGGGACGGCCGCACGGCCCAGGGTCATGGTGGGTCCACCCGGTGGGTGGAGGAACGGGTCAGCCGGCGGGCGGGACCACGACGACGCCGCGTGCGGTCGTCGCCACGACCGGCTCGGCGAAGACGTCGGCAGCGGACTCGCCGCGCTCGGGGTTGCCCCGCGCGATGACCCGCACGGCGAAGCTCATCTCCCGGCTGCGCGAGCCGACCCGCTCCAGCCGGGCCTCGATCTCGATGACGTCACCGGCGCGCACGGGGGCGAGGAACTGCACGTCGCTGTAGGAGGCGAACAGGCCCTCGTCGCCGTCGGTTCGGATGCACATCTCGGTGGCCACGTCGCCGAACGCGGCCAGGGAGTAGGCCCCGTCGACGAGGTTGCCGGCGTAGTGCGCGTGGCTGTAGGGCACATAGCGCCGGTGGGTGACGGTCGTGCCGACCTGCTCGGGCGTGGCGCGCGGGCTCATCGGGCGTGCTCCTTCGTGGGGGCCGACTGGGCGGCGTGCTGGGCCTTCGGGGCGGCCCTCCGGGCCAGGGTGTGCACGAGGTAGGAGGCGACGTCGCCGGGCGTGGTGCCCTTGCCGAAGATGTGGTCGACGCCGAGCTTGCCGGCCGATCCCTCCTCGAACCGCGGGCCGCCGGCGACGAGCAGCGGCACCTTGCCGGCCGGGTAGGACTCACGGAACGCCGCCGACATCGTCGTGGTGTTGTGGATGTGGGCGTCGCGCTGGGTGACCACCTGGCTGACGAGGACGGCGTCGGCCTTCTCCGCCTTCGCCCGGGCGACGAGGTCGGGCACGAGCACCTGGGCGCCGAGGTTCACGACCTTGATCTCCCGGTAGTACTCCAGGCCCTTCTCCCCCGCGAACCCCTTGATGTTGAGGATCGCGTCGATGCCCACGGTGTGGGCGTCGGTGCCGATGCACGCGCCGACGACGACGAGCTTGCGCCGCAGCCGGGACTTGATCGCCGCGTTGACCTCCTTGGCCGACAGCAGCGGGTACTCCCGCTCGACGACCTTGACCTCGCGCAGGTCGACGAGGTGGTTGACGCTGCCGTAGACCACGAAGAACGTGAAGTCCGGCCCCATCGCCTTGGCGTGCACCAGCAGCGCGGGCTCGATGCCCATCTTCTTCGCCAGCTGCAGCGCGGCCCCCTCGGCCCGCTTGTCGTGCGGGATCGGCAGGGTGAAGGACACCTGCACCATGCCGTCGCCGGTGGTGTCGCCATAGGGGCGGATCAGGTCCGGGGCCGTGCCCGCGGAGGCCTGGGTATCGCGGGTGGTCGCCTCCGCGGCGCCGCTCACCGCGGTGCCTGCTGCGGTGCCTGCTGCGGGACTCACTGCCGTGCTCACTTCGCTGTCTCCTTCTGCTCCAGCAGGGTGATCGCGGGGTTGTCGTAGCCGTCGGCGCGCTGGACGACACCGTCGAGGCCCTTGCCGGCGTCGGCGGGGCGCTTCATCAGGCCGAACGTGCCGTCGGCGATGGCGGACAGCAGCGGCGGGTCGCCGGCCGCGTCGGAGTCGTGGACGATCCGCTCGAGCAGCTCGATCGCCTCGGAGAGCACCTGCCGGGCGCGGGTCTGGATGAACCCGTCCCGCGGCGGGTGGAAGTCCTCGGTGAGGCCGCCGGCGGCGTTCATGACGTAGCGGACGTTCTGCAGGGCCAGGTCGCGGTCGGACAGGAACGGGGTGACCACGGCCTCGGTCATCATGCCGACCAGGAGGATGCCCTGGCCGGTCATCGCGCCGACGAGGTTGAAGAACCCGTCGAGCAGGTAGCCCCGGAAGATGTCGCCGGTCATGTGCTTGGTCGGCGGCATCCACTTCAGCGGCGCCTCGGGGAACAGCTGGCGGGCGAGCAGTGCGTGCGCCAGCTCCATCCGGAAGCTGTCCGGCAGGTCGGGGTTGATCTCGAAGGCGTGGCCCAGGCCGAGCTGCCAGTCGGCCAGCCCCGCCTCCTTGGCGAAGTACTCGTTGAGCAGCTGGCTGACGGTGACCGTGTGCGCGGCCTCGACCGCGTCGGCCGTGGTCAGGTAGTTGTCCTCGCCGGTGTTGATGATGATCCCGGCGCGGGCGTGGATCTGCCGCGAGAAGCGCTGGTCGACGAAGGTGCGGATCGGGTTGATGTCGCGGAAGAGGATCCCGTACATCGAGTCGTTGAGCATCATGTCGAGACGCTCGAGCCCGGCCAGGGTGGCGATCTCGGGCATGCACAGCCCGGAGGCGTAGTTGGTCAGCCGGATGTAGCGGCCGAGCTCCTTGCTCGTCTCGTCCAGGGCCGCCCGCATGAGCCGGAAGTTCTCCTGGGTGGCGTACGTGCCGGCATACCCCTCGCGGGTGGCGCCCTCGGGCACGTAGTCCAGCAGCGACTGCCCGGTGGAGCGGATGACGGCGATGACGTCGGCGCCCTCGCGCGCGGCGGCCTGGGCCTGCGGGATGTCCTCGTAGATGTCGCCGGTGGCCACGATGAGGTAGATCCACGGCCGCTGCTGCGGGTCGCCGTGACGCTTGACGAGCCGGTCACGGGTCGCGCGGTTGCGGTCGATGCGGGTCATGCCCGGCTTGACCGAGCGCATCGCCAGCGACCGGGCGGCGGTGAGGTCGCGTCCCTCCGGCAGCCGGAAGGAGACCGAGCCGGCCGCGGCCTTCTGGGCCAGGGTCAGCAGGTCGGGGGCCTCGCCGCGGCGCAGCGCGTCGAAGACCGGCGTGGTGACGCCGTGCTCGAGGCCGACCTCGTCGCGCACGCGGGAGACGAGGTGGTTCACCCACGGCACGCGCTCGTGGTCGGCGCCGGCCAGCCCGGCAAGGCGCAGCGCGGCCCGCTCGACGGAGACGGTGGTGTGGGTGCGGGCGAGCTTGACCACGGGCGCACCGGCCTTGCGGGCCAGCGACCGGGCCTTGCGGACGACGGTCGGGTCGAGCTCGAGGACGGGGTTCACGCGGGAAGACACTCCGCGAGGGTAGCAAGGCCGCCAGAAGATTTCCGGTGTCGGTCGTCTGGTGCCGGAAATCCTCTGGCGGCGCGTGGGGCTCCTACCGCCCGGTGGCCCGGTCGAGCAGGCCGTCGGGCAGCGACCGGCGCACCTCCTGATCGCTGAGCACCGTGCGGAAGGTCCGGCCGGCGTCGGTGCGGACCTGGCTCTCGACGACCAGGGAGGTCCGCGGGTCCAGCCACGTCGTCGAGGTGTAGGAGTAGGTGGCGTCGGCCGGGGCCTCGCTGCCACTGGCCGTCTGGACCCCGTGCAGGTCGATGCGCAGGAGCTGGCGGCCCTGGAGGGTGTCGGTGCGGACCCTGATCCCGTGCAGCGTGGCCAGGGCGCGGATGGCCGCGGCGCGCACCGCCGGCCGGGCCGTGCCCCTGTAGAGCAGCGAGGTCAGCGCGTCGAACCTGGACAGGTCGGTGTGCTGGTCCTCCCCGACCGCGTGGTCGAGGGCGTGGACCAGGGCGGCGGGATCGGCCGGCAGGCCCCGGATGAAGGCGATGCTGCCCATGGAGCCGGGGACGCCGTCCCCGGCCCGGAAGGGCAGCGCGTGGCCGTCGGTCCGCGTCAGCCCCACCTCCGTGCCGTCGGCGGCAGACCAGGTCTCGATCGAGGCGACCTCGGGCGCGCCGGCGCCGGTCGACGTGGTCGTCATGACCGAGTGCCAGTAGCCGCGGTCCGGGACGCCCACCGGGGCCTGTGCCGCGACCTGCACGGTGCGCTCCAGGGCACTCGCAGGCGTGAGCACCGCGGTGGGGGCCAGCGTGGTCGTGGCTGCCAGTCCCGCCACGGCGAGGACGGAGGCCGCGGCGCCGAGGGCCACCCAGCGACGGCGCGGGAGGCCCGGGCGGCGCGGGGCCAGGGACGGCGCGCGTCCCGCGAGCGCCTGGTCCGGGGAACGCAGCGTGGCGGCGAGCGCGGCCCCGGCCCGGGCGGGGGTCCAGGTCGCCTCGAGGGCGTCGGTGCCCGGGCGGGCGGCGGTGAGCAGGTCGAGCGGGTCACGGGTCTGGTCGATGGTCTTCATGAGAGCTCCTGGACGAGTCGGGCACGGGCGGCCGGCTCCCCCGCCGGCGTGCTGGGCTGGTGGTCTCCGGTGGTGGCGGCTGCCCTCAGGCGGGCCCGCCCGCGGTGCAGGCGCACGGTGAACGCCCGGACCGAGCAGCCCGCGACCAGGGCCGCCTCCGCGGGCGTGAGGCCGTCCCAGGCGGTGAGCAGGAGCGCCTCGCGCTCGGCGCGGGTGCACTGCTCCAGCGCGTGCAGCATCACGTCACGCTCGTGCACGGCCTCGGCCGCATCCGGGGACGTCGCGGTCCACCCCTCCCGGACCGCGGCGAACCAGAGCTGGTCGGCCCGCCGCGAGGTGCGGCGCTGGTTGGCGATGACGTTGCGCGCCACGACGAGCAGCCAAGGCAGCGGCGGGTCCGGCACGCGGTCGGGGCGGCGCCAGGCGACGAGGAACGTCTCGGACACCACGTCGTCGCAGTGGGACTCCTCGACGTGACGTCGGGCGTAGGCGTAGACCCGGCTCGAGTGCTCGTGGAACAGCTCGGTAAGGCGCTCGGTGCTCTCCGGTGGTCGGACGGGTGGCGGGTCAGGTGGTGTGGTCACACCCTGATATGTCCGCCACGGTCCCCCGATCACGCCCACGGCATCGGATTCTGCCCCGAGGAACGCCCGGGAGGCGCGGAAGGCGCGGAAGGCGCGGGCGTGCCGCGGGCACGAGGTCGCCCCTGCGGCACGCCCGGGCACCGGCTCAGGCCGGGGTGAGCGCCCCGGCGTCGAAGGCGGTGCGGCCGCGGACCACGGTCCGCAGGGCGACGGGCAGCTCGGCGCCGGGGCTGAGGTCCGGCAGGCCCGGCGTGCCGGAGCGCGGGTCGGTGCTCCACGTCTGGATGCGGTCGTCCGGCGCCTGGACGACCAGGTCGCCCACCTGCCAGACCGCGAAGCTGGCCGGCTGCCCCAGGTCGAGGTAGCCCCGGTCGTCGATCCCGCCGGCACGCCACCCGCCACGGGTGTGGGCCAGGAACGCCGAGCGGGCGGAGATGCGCTGCTCGGGGTTGTGGTGGTTGACGCAAGCGCGGATCGCCTCCCACGGGGCGAACGGCGTGACCGGGGTGTCCGACCCGAGCGCCAGGGACATCCCCGCGGCGGCCATCGAGGCGACCGGGTTCATCGCGAGCGCGCGCTCGGGACCCAGCCGCGCGGCATACATCCCGCTGGTGCCGCCCCAGGCGGCGTCGAACGCGGGCTGGACGCTGGCGTGCACCCCCAGGTCGACGAGGGCGGCGATGGCGTCCACGTCGGGCATCTCCAGGTGCTCCAGGCGGTGCCGGGCGCGGCGGACGACCTCGGGGCCGACCTGCTCGGCTGCGGCGCGCAGTCCGGCGACGACCGTGTCGACGGCCGCGTCGCCGATGACGTGGAAGCCGCCCTGGATGCCGGCCAGGCTGCACGCGGCGATGTGGTCGCGGACCTCCTCGACGGTGAGGTAGGCACTGCCGTGGGTGTCCTCGTCGACGTAGGGACGGCGGACCCGGGAGGTCCGGGAGCCGACCGAGCCGTCCGCGCACAGGTCGCCGGCCAGGCCGCGGGCGCCCACGCGGGCGAGCAGCTCGCGCGCGGCCTGCTCGTCGCTGACCAGCTCGCCCCAGTAGGCCATCACCTGCGGGCCGTCGCCGCGGTCGCCGGCGGCCATGACGTCGGCCAGGTCCTCCGCGCTGCTCAGGTGGGGCGCACCGTGCTCGTGGAGCAGCCCGATGCCGGCCTCCGCGGCGGCGCGCAGGGCCAGGTCGATGTGGCGACGCCGGTCGCCGGGGGTGAGGGCGGCGTGGAATGCCTCCCGGACGACGTGGTGCGCCTCGCGCAGGACCAGGCCGGACTCTTGCCAGCCGTCGCGCCCGCGAGCGTCGCCGGCCGCGGCCAGGGCCGAGGAGACCACGGCGGAGTGGGCGTCGATGCGCGGCATGTAGACCACGCCGCCGTAGGAGGCGCGGTCCAGCTCGGCGCTGGTGGCGGCGCGGCCCTCGGGCCAGGCGCGCTCGTCCCAGGAGTGGGCGTAGACCGGACGACCCCGGCGGGCGCGGGCTGCGGTCTCGATGCGGGAGAGCGCCTCGGCCAGGGAGAGCGCGTCGGACAGGTCGACGCCCTCCAGTGAGAGGCCGGTCATCGACGTGTGCACGTGGGCGTCGACGAAGGTGGGCGTCACCAGGGCGCCGTCGAGGTCGACGACCTCGTCGACGCCGTCGGCGTGGCCGGCGGCCGCCTCCTCACCGCCGATCCACGCGATCTCGTGGCCGGTGACGACCATGGCTGTGGCGAACGGGTCGACGGGGCTGTAGACGAAGCCCCCACGGTAGAGAGTGCTCACGAGGTCACAGTCTGCTCGTGGGCCAGGCGGGACTCGAACAGCCCCCGCACCGCGGCGTTGCCGCGCAGCAGGGAGAGCGCGTAGTCGGCGTGCCCCGGGACGTAGCCGTTGCCGACCAGCATCCGCACGTCGGCGGCCAGCCCCTCGGCGCCGAGCGCGGCGGCGGCGAAGCTCGTGGCCATGGAGAAGAAGATGACCGTGCCGCCCTGGGCGGTGGACAGGATCGCCGGCTGCTCGCAGCCGGGCACGTCCACGCAGACGACCGTGATGTCGGCCGGGCCTCCGGCGGCCTCGACGGCGCCGGAGAGGCCCAGCGGCGAGCGAGCGTCGGCGATGACGACCTCGTCGGCCAGTCCGGTGCCGCGCAGCATCGCCGCCTCGGCCTCGAACGGCACCACGGCGAGGCGCCGGCCTGCCCCGGCGTCGGCGGCCGCGGCCAGGGACAGCGAGCCGGACTTGCCGGCGCCGCCGAGGACGAGGACGGAGGGGATCGTGCCGCGGTCGGTGTACTCCCGCACCACGCGGGCGACCAGCGCCGGGGCGCCGCAGACGTCCATGACCATCAGCGCGAGCTCGGGGTCGAGGTCCTCGGGCAGCTTGGCGGCGATGGAGCGGCCGAACAGGATCGCGTGGCCCTCGGCGGGCACCCGCTCGGAGCGGCCGTCCCAGCGGGCGAGGCCGTCGGTGAGGGCCAGCGGGGTCAGCGACAGGGAGACCAGCGTGGCGACGCGGTCGCCGGGCACGAGGCCGAGCGGGCTGTCCGGGCCGACCTCCTCCACGGTGCCGATGAGCATGCCGCCGGATCCGGTCACCGGGTTCTGCATCTTGCCGCGGCTGGCGACGATCTCCAGGACGGCCGCCTTGAGCGCCTCGCCGTCGACCTCACCGGCGGCGGTGCGGTGTGCCCCGGCGAGCTGGCGGTAGGAAGCGGCATCGAGGTTGAGGGTCTCCACGGCGATGCGCACCTCATCGGGCCACAGCTGCGGCGAGGCGTCCAGGCGCTGGGCCGCCTGCGGCAGGGTGATCCGCTCCCCCGCCGGCTCGAGCACCCGGTGCAGGCCGACCGGCGAGCCGGGGGTGGTGTGCACGTCGTTCACGGTGGGTCCTCCATCGGCGGGGTCAGGGAACAGATCTTGCGGTGAGCATTGCGGTTTACCGCAAGTTCTCCCGTATCCTGCCAGTCATGAGCGCGAAGATCGAGCAGCCCTACGCCTACCGCCGTCGTGAGCTGGTGGAGCCCGACTGGACCCGCCTGCCCGGCTGGAAGGACGTCACGGCCGCCGACTGGGCCAGTGCCCAGTGGCAGCGCGCCCACTGCGTCAAGAACATCAAGCAGCTGCGCGAGCTCATGGGTGACCTGCTCACCGAGGCGTTCTACCTCGACCTCGAGCGCGACCAGGCCGAGCGGGCCACGATGTCGATGCTCGTGCCGCCGCAGATGATGAACACGATGGTCCCCTCGACCGACGGGGCCATGCCGGCCGCGGGCGCCGAGTTCACCGCCGCGTTCTACGCCGACCCGGTCCGGCGCTACATGCTCCCCGTCTTCAGCGACCGGCGCACCGACTGGCCCTCGCACCCCTACTCCTCGCGCGACTCCCTGCACGAGCACGACATGTGGGTGGCCGAGGGGCTGACCCACCGCTACCCGACCAAGGTGCTCGCCGAGCTGCTGCCGACCTGCCCGCAGTACTGCGGCCACTGCACCCGGATGGACCTCGTCGGCAACTCCACGCCCACCGTGGCCAAGCTGAAGTTCGACCTCAAGCCGGTCGACCGCTACGCCGCGATGCTGGCCTACCTCGGCAACACCCCCTCGGTGCGCGACGTGGTCGTCTCCGGCGGCGACGTGGCCAACATGCCGTGGAAGAACCTCGAGTCCTTCCTGGACCGGCTGCTCGAGATCGACAACATCCGCGACATCCGCCTGGCCACCAAGGCGCTCATGGGTCTGCCGCAGCACTGGCTGGCCGACGACGTCGTCGAGGGCGTGGGCCGGGTGGCCCGCAAGGCCCGCGAGCGCGGGGTGTCCCTGGCGATCCACACCCACGTCAACAGCGCCCAGTCCGTGACGCCGGCCGTCGCGGCGGCGACGAAGGCGATGCTCGACGCCGGGGTGCGCGACGTGCGCAACCAGGGTGTGCTCATGCGCGGGGTCAACGACTCCCCGGAGAAGCTGCTGGACCTGTGCTTCGCCCTGCTCGACGGCGCCTCGATCACGCCGTACTACTTCTACATGTGCGACATGATCCCGTTCAGCGAGCACTGGCGGATGTCGCTGGCCGAGGCCCAGCACCTGCAGCACTCGATCATGGGCTACCTGCCCGGCTTCGCCACCCCGCGCATCGTCTGCGACGTGCCGTTCGTCGGGAAGCGCTGGGTGCACCAGGTCGACTCCTACGACACCGAGCGCGGCATGTCCTACTGGCGCAAGAACTACCGCACCTCGATCGAGGGCGCCGACACCGAGGCGCTCTCGCGCGAGTTCGTCTACTACGACCCGATCTACACCCTCCCCGAGGCCGGCCAGCAGTGGTGGCACGACCACGGCGGCCACGAGGAGGCCCACGCCGCGGCCGTCGAGCAGGCGCGCGCCTCCCGTGAGGCCGCCGAGGCGCAGGCCCTGGACCCGGTGCCCAGCCACTCGGTCCACGCCTGAGCCGCACCAGTCGAACCGCACCAGCCGAACCGCGAAAGCGCGGCCACCCCGGTATGCCGTGCCCCTCACCTGCGACGGTGAGGGGCACGGCATACCTGCATCCGCAGGGGGGCACGGGCGCGTGGGTAGGGTCGGGCGCATGGGCAGGGCGAAGCAGGGCAGCACCGGCACGCCGGCGACCGTGGCGCTGACGCGGGCCGGCATCACGTTCGAGGCGCGCGCCTACGAGCACGACCCGTCCGCGGCGTCCTACGGCCTGGAGGCCGCCACGGCGCTCGCGGTCGAGCCCGCCCGGGTGTTCAAGACCCTGCTGGTGCAGACCGACGCGGGCCTGGCCGTCGGCATCGTCCCGGTCGACCGGCAGCTCGACCTCAAGGCGGTCGCGGCCGCGCTGGGGTCGAAGAAGGCCGTCATGGCCGACCCGGCGGCCGCGGAGCGCAGCACCGGCTACGTCGTGGGCGGGATCAGCCCGATCGGGCAGAAGCGCGCCCTGCCCACCGTCCTGGACGACAGCGCCCTGGCCCACCCGACGGTGCTGGTCTCCGGTGGCCGCCGGGGCCTGGACCTCGAGCTCGCCCCCGCCGACCTCGTGGCGGCGACACGCGCGACAACCGCGCCGATCGCCCGCTAGCCTCGCCCCATGACATCCGTGCGCCAGACCTGGTGGGCCGCCTGAGGGCGGACCCTTCCAGCGCACGCGCACACACACCACCGGGCCGCCTCGACGAGGCGGCCCTTCTCGTGTCCCCGGCCACCCGTCGACGCCGCCACCTCCGTCGAAAGGCCACCACCATGACCGCCGTCTCCGGCATCACCCCCTCGGGCCGGCTCACCCTGGGCAACCACCTCGGGGCGCTGCGCCGCTTCGCCGACGACCCCGAGGGGTTCTACTTCGTCGCCGACCTGCACGCCATGACCATGCCCCACGACGGGCGCCGGCTGCGCGAGCTGACCCGCGAGACCGCCGTGCTGATGCTGGCCGCGGGGCTGCGTCCGGGGCAGGTGTTCCTCCAGTCCGAGGTCGCGGCGCACGCCCAGCTGGCCTACCTGCTGGAGTGCACGGCCACCGTCGGCGAGCTGTCCCGGATGATCCAGTTCAAGGAGAAGAGCGCCCGTGGCGGGGACCGGTCGGTGCGGGCCTCGCTGTTCACCTACCCGTGCCTGATGGCCGCGGACATCCTGCTCCACGGCGCGCGCACGGTGCCGGTCGGCGGGGACCAGGACCAGCACGTCGAGCTGACCCGCGACCTGGCCCTGCGGTTCAACCGGGAGTACGGCGAGGTGTTCGTCGTGCCCGAGCTGCACCGGGCGGCGCTCGCGGCCCGGGTGGCGGACCTGGCCCACCCCACCCGCAAGATGAGCAAGTCCGACCCCGATGACGCGATGGGCGTGATCCGCCTGCTCGACCCGCCGGAGCTGGTGCGGCGCAAGGTGATGCGGGCGGTCACCGACTCCGGCGCCGACGTGCGCCACGACCCGGTCGCGCAGCCGGGGGTGAGCAACCTGCTGGACCTGCTCGCCGCCTGCACCGGGGCCGACCCGGCGGCCCTCGCGCCGGGATACGACTCCTACGGCACGCTCAAGCGCGATGTCGCCGAGGCGGTCGTAGCGCTGCTGGAACCGCTCCAGCAGCGGTATGCCGCGCTGGTCGCGGAGCCGGGGCACGTCCGGGAGGCGTTGCGGCTCGGGGCGGAGCGGGCCCGCGAGCACGCCGAGCCGCGGCTGCGCGCCGCGATGGCCGCGGTCGGCCTGGGTGAGGTGCCCTGAGCCGGCGGCCGGTCGGTCGGCCGGTTGGCCGGTCGGCCGGTCGGCCGGAGGCACGCCGGGCGCACGGTGGGAACCCCCGGCTGTCCTAGGACCACCGGCACTGTGGCGCACGGGATCCGCGCCCGATCGTGAGGGGATGACGAGCCCCGTCCGGCCGGGCCGGCGCCGGGACCGGACCCCGGTCTTCGTGGTCCTCGCGTCCCTGCTGGCCGGCACCGCCGGTGGCCTCGGCGCGACGTGGCTGGTCGGCGGCGAGGCGCACCCCGCCGCGGTGCGGACGGTCATCCAGCAGCCGGCCGGAGGTGTGGGGAGCCAGGACCCCGGGGCCGCGCTGCCGGCGCTCGTCGCGCGGGTGACCGGGTCGGTCGTGGCCCTCGACATGGTGGGTGGCTCCAGCGGCACGGCGGGTTCGGCGCCGGAGCGGGCCAGCGGCACCGGGTTCGTCCTGGAGGCGGACGGGCTCATCGCCACGACGGCCCACGTCATCAACGGCGCCGCCCGGATCACCGTCACCTTCGCTGACGGCCGGCGCAGCCCGGCGACCGTCGCTGGAGCCGACACGGTCGAGGACCTCGCGGTGCTGCGGGTCGCACGCACCGGGCTGACGCCGCTGCCCCTGGCGGCGGACCACGACGTCAAAGTCGGGGAGTTCGTCGTCGCCACGGGCAACGCGCTGGCCCTGGAGGGCAGCCCCACCGTCACCGTCGGCATCATCTCGGCGCTCAACCGCTCGATCACGCTCACCGACGGCCGCAGCCTGTCCCACCTGCTCCAGACCGACGCCGCGATCAGCCCCGGCGACTCCGGCGGCCCGCTGCTGACCGCCTCCGGTGCGGTCATCGGCATCAACACCGCGACCGCCTCGAGCACCGCCGCGCAGAACATCGGCTTCGCCATCCCGATCAGCCGGGCCGGGGCGATGCTGCTGCGGCTGGCCGGGCGGTGAGCTCACGGCCTCCCCGAGCCGGTCCACGCCATCGGCCGCCTGACCGACCCCGGCATCGGCCGGCGGTGCGTTGACGCTCCCCCGCCCCGGCCCTACCGTCGACAGAGGTCCACTGTGACCTGCCTCACAGGATGGAGCCCGCCCATGAGCCTCCCCGCGACTCCCCCGCTCGCACCGGTGCCGGACCGGCTGCCGCACCACACGGCATACGGCGTGGACGGGCAGGCGCACCAGCACGCGCAGGGCTGCTGGTGGGACGTCCTGGAGTGCGGGTGGCGCTGCGCACCGGCCGAGGCGACCACTCCTCCCGGGCCGCAGGAGCTGCTGGCCCCCGGCTGCCCGGACGTGGCCTGACGCGACCCGTCAGGTCGCGGACTTCTCCGGAGGCACCGGCCGGCCCTCCCAGGGGGTGGAGAGCACCACGGTCGTGCGCGTCGAGACGTTGGCGGCCGCCCGGACGCGGGCCAGCAGGTCCTCGAGGTCCCCGGGCGAGCCGACCCGCACCTTGAGGATGTAGCTCTCCACGCCGGCCACCGAGTGGCACGCCTCCAGGTCGCCGAGACCGCTCAGCCGCTCGGGCACGTCGTCGGGGGCGGCGGGGTCCAGCGGCGAGATGGAGATGAACGCCGTGAGCGGCAGGCCGAGGGCGTCGTGGTCGACGACGGCGCGGTAGCCGCGGATCACCCCGCGCTCCTCCAGCCGGCGCACCCGCTGATGCACGGCGGAGGTGGACAGCCCCGTCGCCTTGCCCAGGTCGGTGTAGCTCATCCGGCCGTCGGCACTGAGCAGGGTGATGATCTGGCGGTCGAGGTCCTCCACGCCGCCAGAGTACGCACCCGCGGGGTGCCGGAACGCCGCTTCCCCCAGGTGCGACGATGTGCGCCATGACCGAGCGCCTCATGCTGCTGGACTCCGCCTCGCTGTACTTCCGGGCGTTCTACGGCGTGCCGGACCGGCGGCGCACGCCGCAGGAGCCGCCGACCAACGCCGTGCGGGGCTTCCTGGACATGATCGCGACGCTGGTCAGCACCCATCGCCCCACCCACCTCGTGGCCTGCTGGGACAACGACTGGCGCCCGGCGTTCCGGGTCGAGGCGATCCCCACCTACAAGACGCACCGCCTGGCCAGCGGCAGCGACGTCGCCGAGGAGAGCCCCGAGGACCTCACCCCGCAGGTGCCGGTCATCGTCGACGCGCTGGCGGCCCTCGGCATCGCGCGCGTGGGCGCCGACGGCTACGAGGCCGACGACGTCATCGGCACGCTGACCCACCTGAGCTCCGGGCGGATGCCGGTCGACGTGGTCACCGGCGACCGCGACCTGTTCCAGCTCGTCGACGACGCCGCCCCGGTGCGCGTGCTCTACACCGCGCGCGGCGGGGTGCGCGACGCCGACGTTGTCACCCAGGACTTCCTCCAGGGTAAGTACGCCGTGCCCACCGGTCAGGCGTACGCCGACATGGCCACCCTGCGCGGGGACACCAGCGACGGCCTGCCCGGCGTCGCCGGCATCGGGGAGAAGACGGCCGCCACCCTCATCAACCGGTATGGCGACCTGGCGGGTCTGCGGCGCGCCCTCGCCGAGGGTGACCCCCAGCTCAAGGGCGCCCAGCGGGCGCGGCTGGAGGCGGCCGGGGACTACCTCGACGCGGCACCCCGGGTCGTGCAGGTGGCCCGTGACGCCCCCGTCGGCGACGTGGACGGGGTCCTGCCGCGCGAGGTCGCCGACCCGGTGCTCCTCTCGCGCCTGGCCGCGGACTACGGCCTCGCCGGCGCGTTCAACCGCGTGCTGTCCGCGCTCGGCATCGACTGACCGACCGGGTCGCGCCCGCCGCGGCTCGGGCGTGGCTCCGGCGTGACTCCGGCGTGACTCCGGCGTGACTCCGGGGTGGCTCAGGGTGGCTCCGTGGTGGGAGCTCGCCGGGCGGTGGCGAGCGCCTCGTCGTGGGCGCGGGTCAGGCGGCCCTACCGCGCGGGCGGCGCGACCGCCGGGCTGATCCCCTCCGCCACGCGTCCGAGGGTGCGGTCGAAGACGGTCAGCAGGAGGTAGAGGACGGCTGCGCCGAGCATGACCCAGGCGAGGTCGTGCATGCCGGCGGTGTCCGCGCGCTGCCCGAAGGCGGCGGCCGCCGTCGCGGAGGCGACCATCGAGCCGACGTAGGCGAAGGTGCGCAGCAGCCCGGCCGAGGAGGCGATGCGCTCGGGATCGGCCTGGACGTAGACGGAGTTCTGCAGCGCCAGGTTGTTCAGTCCCTGCGGGATGCCGAAGACCAGTGCGACCAGCACCAGCATCCACACGGGGCTGCCGGCGGTGAGGGTCAGCATCACCAGGCACGCGCCCACCTGCCCGAGGGCGCCGACGAGCAGCTTGCCGCGCACGCCCCGGTGCCGCCCGGAGAGGATCGAGACGCCGATGGCCACGAGGAACATCGGGATCTGCACCAGGCCGGCGTGCAGGGGCGAGAACCCGAAGCCCTCCTCCGTCCACTGCGTGAACCCGTAGAGGAAGGAGTAGGCGACGACGTAGGCGACCAGCGCGCGCCCGTAGGTGACCAGCAGCGGCGTGTTGCCGCCCAGCACCCGCAGGTCGATGAACGGGGCCGGGGTCCGCAGCTCGCACACCGCGAACGCGACGCCCGCCACCGCGGCGACCACCAGGAGGTACCCGTCGCGCAGGTGCAGGTTCATGAGGAACAGCAGCAACGCGATGAGCATCACGGCGAACAGCGCCATGCCGGGCAGGTCCAGCCGGGCGGCGAGGCGACCCCGCTCTGCGGCCTGCCCGGTCCTGCTGCCGGCGGCCGTCCCGGCGCCCCGCGGCAGCCGGAGCAGGCCCAGCACCACGGCCACGACGGCCAGCGGCACGTTGAGCGCCACGGTGGCCCGCCAGCCGCCCAGGCCGATGAGCAGTCCGCCCAGCAGGGGGCCGATCACGGCGATGGTCTGGTTGCTGACGGCCAGGACGGTCAGCACCCCGCCGGGACAGTGCTGCCCGGTCCGCCTCGCTTCGCTGCGCACCAGGGCCATCGCGGCGGGGTACCCGGCGCAGGTGCCGAACCCGAGCAGGACCCGCGCCGCCACCAGCACCCCCAGGTTCGGCGCCAGGGTGCCGACGACACCGGCGACCCCGACCAGGCTGGTGCTGAGGAGGAAGAGCCGGCGCGGACCGAAGACGTCGATCAGCCGGCCCACGACGGGCTGCCCGAGGGCGGTGGCCAGGTAGAGGGCCGAGACCAGCCACGCGGTCTGCGAGGGTGGCGCTCCCAGCGCCGTGCCGATGGGCACGAGCGTGACGGCGATGATCGTCGAGTTGATCGGGTTCAGGATCGAGCCCAGCACCATCGGCGGCAGCAGCCGCCGGTCGAAGCGCGCCTCCGTCGTCCCGCCCCGCCGCTGCGCCTCCTGCTCAGTCATGGGTGAGGCGGTCCAGGACCGCCATGGCGGCGATCACGGTGCGCCGTTCCTCCTCCGTGCACCTCTCCTGCAGCTGGCCGGCGAGCCACTCCTGGCGGGCCGCCCTGCCTGCCTCCACCCGCCGCTGCCCCTCCCCGGTCAGCGCGATCAGCAGACGGCGCCCGTCGGCGGGGTCGGGCCGGCGCTGCACCAGGCCCAGCGCGGCCAGCGCCGCCACCGTCGCCGTCATCGACTGGTGGCGCACCCCCTCGATCGAGGCGAGCTCGCTGGCCGTGACGCCCTCCCTGCCGGAGAGCCGCGCCAGCACCGACGCCTGTCCGAGGGTGAGGTCCTCGGCCTCGGCGGCGTTGAGGATGCGGCGCCGCAGGCGGCTGATGATGCTGCGGACCTCCTGCGAGGCCCGGACCGCTGAGGGCGACAGGCGAGGTCGGTCACTCATGCCGCCCACCGTAGGACCCGCAGGTTGAGTTGTACAGTTTCACCTGTATAACGCCAGCCGCCCTGGTCCCTCGGGCATGCGGACTGCCCGCCCCCGAGGAGGGGCGGGCCATCCGGGCGCCACGGGTCAGTTGACGCCGACCGCGCTCCACGCCGTCTTGACCGCGGCGACCACGGATGGTTGAGGGCGGCGGGGATCAGAGCGCCGGCTCCCAGACGGCCTCGTCGTGGGCGAGGACGACCCGGCGCGGGTCCAGGTCGAGCAGGCGGGCCACCCACGACGGGGCCGGCGCCAGGTCGTGCCGACCGGTCTGTCGCGCGGCGCCGACCTGGCGGAACGCCGTGGCCAGCTCGGAGGTCGTCTCGGTCGACTGCCCGGCCAGCACCACGGTGCCGTCGGTGCACCGCACCGCCATCGCCTGGTGCCCGTCGACATGCCCTGGCGTGGGGATGAGGAGCACCCCGGCAGCGATCTCGGCCTCGCCGTCGAGCTCCTCGTAGCGCGCGCCGGCGAAGTCGACGAGGTCGGGCAGCGTGTAGTCCCCGCCCCGAGCCGTCTCCAGCTCGCCCCGCTGGACGAACACCGGCCGTCCGGCCAGCTGCGGGTTGCCGCCGCAGTGGTCGAAGTGCAGATGGCAGTTGACGACGAGGTCGACGTCGGCGGTCCCGAGCCCGACCCGGGCGAGCGCTGCCGGCAGCGGCACCCGCCGCGGCTCGTACCACGCATCGGTCTCGGCGTCGGCCTCGCCGATGCCGGTGTCGAACAGGACCAGCCCGTCGGGGTGCCGCACGGCATACCCCAGGACGACCTCGGCCCGGGGGTGCGCGGTGCCGGTCTCCGCCCGCGGGCGGGTGAAGGTGCCGTGCAGCACCCGGGTGATGTCCTGGGTCCGTAGCGCCATCGCTTCCCCGCACTCCCCCGGGCCCGCGCGGCCCGCCGCCGTCAGTCCAGCCGGTCCGCCGCGACCACACCGCGCAGCACGGCGTCGACCGCCTTGCGGGCCGTCGTCGCCAGGGCCGGCTCCGGCGCGGCGTCGGCGATCTGGCCGAGCAGGTCGACCACCTGCTTGCACCGGCGCACGAAGTCGCCGGCGGCCATGTCGCTGTCGCGCAGCACGGTCTCGAGCCGTTGCCCGCTGGCCCAGCGGTGCATCATCCACGCCATGCCCGCGTCCGGGTCCCCGGTCGTGGGCAGGGTGTGCAGGCGCTCGCGGTCCTCGAGCTCGCTCCACAGCCGGACCATGACGTCGAACGCCTCGTGCACGTCCTCGGTGGGCATCCGCGGTGACAGCTCGCCCTCGTCGCGGCGCGGCTCGTGCACCAGGGTCGAGACGATCGCGGCGAGCCCGGCGGCGTCGAGGCGCTTCCAGACCCCGTGGCGCAGGCACTCGGCGGCCAGCAGGTCCTTCTCGGTGTAGAGCCGGCGCAGGTTCTCCCCCTGCGGCGAGACCTGGGTGCCGCCGCCGGTGAGGTAGCCCATCTCGTCGAGCAGGTCGCAGATCCGGTCGAAGGTGCGCGCGACGGAGTTGGTGCGTCCTTCCACCTTGCGCTGCAGCACGTCGGTCTCGCGGCGCAGCCGCCACCAGCGCTCGGCCCAGCGGGCGTGGTCCTCGCGCTCGGGGCACTGGTGGCACGGGTGGGCCTTCATCCGGCGGCGCAGGTGCGCGATCCGCTCGTCCTCCTCCGCCGCGCTGCCACCCTTGCGGGTATGCCGGCCCGGGGGCGGGTCGTGCGGCACGGCCACCCGCAACGAGGCGGCCAGGTCACGGCGGGACTTGGGGTTCTTGGCGTTGAAGCTCGCCGGGATGCGGATGTGGGTCACCGGCTCGACCGCGGTAGGGACGTCGATGTCGGTGAGCTTGCGCACCTGCCGGTCGGCGGTCAGCACGGTCGGCGAGGCCGGGTCGTTCTTGCCGCCGCGGTTGGGCTGGATCACCACGGCCCAGCCTGCGCGCCGGCCCGCCGGGATGCGGATGACGTCGCCGGCACGCAGCTTCTCCAGGCTGAGCACGGCCTCGGCGCGGCGGCTGGCCGAGCGGGCCCGCGCGGCGTCCTTCTCCACGTCGCGGATCTCGTTGCGGATCGCGGCGTACTCGGTGAAGTCGCCGAGGTGGCAGGTCATCGACTCGGCGTAGCCGTCGAGCGCCTCCTCGTTGCGCCGCAGCGTGCGGGCGAGGCCGACGACCGCGCGGTCGGCCTGGAACTGCGCGAAGGAGGTCTCCAGGATCTCCCGCGCCGTCTCCCGGCCGACCTGGGCGACGAGGTTGACCGCCATGTTGTAGGTCGGGCGGAAGCTCGAGCGCAGCGGGTAGGTCCGCGTCGAGGCCAGGCCGCCGACGGCCAGCGGGTCCAGGCCACGGTTCCACAGCACGACCGCGTGGCCCTCGACGTCGATGCCGCGGCGGCCGGCCCGGCCGGTGAGCTGGGTGTACTCCGCCGGGGTGATGTCGGCGTGGACCTCACCGTTGAACTTGACCAGCCGCTCCAGGACCACCGTGCGCGCGGGCATGTTGATGCCCAGCGCCAGGGTCTCGGTGGCAAAGACAGCCTTGATCCGCCCGGCCGTGAACAGCTCCTCCACGATCTCGCGGAAGGTGGGCAGCATGCCGGCGTGGTGGGCGGCGAAGCCGCGGGTCAGCCCCTCGACGAAGTCCCAGTAGCCCAGCACCGTCAGGTCCTCGTCGGCCAGGGACTGGATCCGCTCCTCGACGGTGCGCCGGATCTTCTCGCCCTCGGACTCGGGGATGAGCCGGGTGCCCCAGGCCAGCAGCTGGCTGACGGCGGCGTTGCAGCCGACCCGGCTGAAGATGAACGTGATCGCCGGGAGCAGACCCTCCCGGTCGAGCCGGTCGATGACCTCGGCCCGGCTGGGTCCGCCACCAGGGCGGGCCGGGCGGCCGCCACCGCCGCCTCCCGGGCCGCGGCCGCCGGAGCCGCCGCGGTAGCGTTCCTTGCCCCGCCGGCCCCGCGGGCCACCGTCGTCGTCGAGCCGGCCCCGGCGCTCCGAGGAGCGGATCGCGTCGAGCAGCTCGGTGTTGACGTGAGCGGTCTCGACCCGCTCGCCGGGGGTGGCGGTCTCGTCGACGAACAGGTCGTACATCGAGGGCCCGACCATCATGTGCTGCCACAGCGGCACCGGGCGGTGCTCCTCGACGATGACGGCGGTGTCCCCGCGGACCTCCCCCAGCCACGCGCCGAACTCCTCGGCGTTGCTCACCGTCGCGGACAGCGACACCACCTGCACGTCGTCGGGCAGGTGGATGATGACCTCCTCCCACACCGCCCCGCGGAACCGGTCGGCGAGGTAGTGCACCTCGTCCATGACCACGTAGCCGAGCCCGCGCAGGGTGTGCGACCGCGCATACATCATGTTGCGCAGCACCTCGGTGGTCATGACGACCACGGGTGCCTCGCCGTTGATCGAGGAGTCGCCGGTGAGCAGGCCGACCTTGTCGGCGCCGTGGCGGCGCACGAGGTCGGTGTACTTCTGGTTCGACAGCGCCTTGATCGGCGTCGTGTAGAACGCCTTGCGGCCGGTGGCCAGGGCCAGGTGCACGGCGAACTCGCCGACGATGGTCTTGCCCGCGCCGGTCGGGGCGGCGACGAGGACGCCCTGCCCCTCCTCGACCGCCTCGCAGGAGCGGACCTGGAAGTCGTCGAGGGGGAACTCGTGGAGGGCGGTGAACGCCTCGAGGTGCGGGTGCGCCACCCGGTCGGCCTGGGCCTTCCTGGCGGCGGCGTACCGCTGCGCGGGGGTGGACATGCGGCTCAGGCTACGTCAGGGGCCCGGCACCATGACGCGCAGCGCGCCGGGCACGGCCTCGGCGGTCAGCGGCAGGGGGGCGAACCGCTCGCCGTCGGCGTAGCCCATGATGCCCGCGGCCTGCAGCGAGACCCGGCGGCCGCGCAGGATCTCCACCGCGGGGTGCCTGACGTGGGCGCCGCTGAACACCGTGGGGAACACCCGCAGGAACTCGGGGATGGACAGCTTGTGCAGGACGAGCACGTCCAGCTCGCCGTCGTCGAAGCGCGCGTCCGGGCAGACCATCATGCCCCCGCCGTATGACGGGCCGTTGCCGACCGCGACGAGCATCGCCTCGGTCTCCTGCCGGCTGCCGTCGACCTCGATGACGTAGGGAATCGGCTTGAAGACCGGCAGCTCCCGGGCGATGGCCAGGTTGTAGCGCATTCGCCCGCGCGGCCAGTTCCACCGGTTGGCGCGCTCGTTGACGATGGAGTCGAAGCCGGCGCCGAGGACCCCGGCGAACCAGCGCGGCCCGGCGAAGCCGTCGGTGCAGCGGGCCGCGTCGATGGTGCGGACCGCGCCGTGGCTGATGACGGCGGCGGCCGCCTGCGCGTCGTGCACCGGCAGGCCCAGCCCGCGGGCGATGTCGTTGCCGGTGCCGGCGGCCACGATGGCCAGGGCGGTGTCGCTGGCCGCGCAGAGGTTGACGCCGAGGTTGACGATGCCGTCACCGCCCACGACCGCGAGGACGTCCAGGTCCCCGGAGGCCACGGCGGCCAGGCCGCGGTCACGGGCGGCCTCGGCGGAGTCGTCGGAGCAGTCGAGGACCTCGTGACCGTCGGCGAGCAGCCTCGCGGCCACCTCGGCGCCGAGGCGGGCACCGCGCCCCTTGCCGGAGGTGGGGTTGACGACCAGCCCGATCCGCTTGTGCACGGGCGCACGCTACAGGGGGCTGGCCTCGTCGTCGGAGACGTGGGCCCAGGCCGGCTCGTGGCGGGCGCGACGGCGGTCCAGCACGAACGCGACGCCGTAGGCGGCGAAGTACAGCCCGACCATGGGCATGGCCAGCGCGATCATCGTCCACGCGTCCGGCGTGGGCGTCATCATCGCCGCGAAGACGAAGATGATCATCACCGCAGGGCGCCAGCCCTTGAGCATGGTGCGGGCCGGCAGGACGTGGGCGGCGTTGAGCCCCACGAGCAGGACGGGCATGAGGAACGCCAGCCCGAAGGCCAGGATGAACCGGATGACGAAGGTGAGGTAGTCCGAGGCGTTGGTGAGGTTGACCGCGCCGCTGGGGGTGAAGCCGAGCAGGACCTCCACCGCCTTGGGCAGCGCCCAGTGGGCGAGGTAGCACCCGCCGAGGAACAACGGCACGGCGGCGGCGATGAAGCCGGCCGCGGTGCGCTTCTCCCGGCGGGTCAGCCCGGGGACGATGAACGCCCACAGCTCGTAGAGCCAGACCGGGCTGGCGACGAGGACGCCGACGAAGAGCGACACCTTGAGCTTGATCGAGAACGCCGAGGTGATGCCGCCGAAGTTGATCCCGACGAGGCTGCCGGCCCGCTGGTGGCTGACGGCGCGCAACGGAGCGGTCAGCTGGGTCAGCAGCCAGTCGTACTGCAGCCAGCCGATGACGCTGCCGAGCGCGATGGCGACAGCCGCGATGAGGACACGACGACGCAGCTCACGCAGGTGGTCGCCGAGGGACATCCGTCCCTCGGGGTTGCGCCGTCGGCGCAGCGTTGCCATGGGAGTGCTCAGGGGTCAGGTGTGCCGCGCCCCGCGCCTCAGGCGGGCGGCTGGTTGTGGGGCTGCTGGACTGGCGCCTGCTGGGCCGGCTGCTGCGGGGCAGCGGGTCCAGGCTGCTGCGTGGGGTCGGCGCTGGGGCGCGGAGCATCATGCGCGGGCTGGGGCACCGTCTCGCCGCGGACCGTGTCGGAGCTGGCCGCGCTGGGTGTCGACTTGCCCTCCTGCTTCATCTCGTTGACCTCGGACTTGAGGATGCGCATCGAGCGGCCCACGCTGCGGGCGGCGTCGGGCAGGCGCTTCCAGCCGAAGAGGAGGATGACCAGGACGGCGATCACCAGCAGGTGCGGTCCGTCGAAGAAGTTGCGGAACATGGCGGTCTGGTCCTCCGGTCGGGGTGTCGTGCCTAGGTCGTCAGTCTACGTGGCGGGCCCATGTCGGGCGTCGCCCAGCCCGTCGCCGCGCCCGCTCGTGACGCTGGCGGGCCAGGGCGTGCTCGCGCTCGCGGCGCAGGGCCCGCGGGTCACCGAAGACCGCGAGCTGCTCGGGCGCGGACATCCGCTCCCCCAGCTCGTCGAGCCGGCCCTGCACCTGCTCCAGGCGCTCCTGGGCGATCATGACCTCGCGGCCGAAGTCCTTGCTCTGCCCCCACAGCTCCCAGAGCCGGGAGCCGAGGTAGACGGCAGCGCACACGAGCAACAGCGCCCAGATCAGGACCCACCACCACATGGGAGGCGACCCTACCCGCCCGGGTGCACGGGCCCGGCATACGCCTCCAGCGCGGCGCGTGCGCCGGCCGCGACCTCGGCCGCCAGGGAGGCGGGCTCCAGCACGGTGGCGTGGCCGCCGAGGCGCCACATGAGCCGGCGCAGCCAGGCCGTGTCGGCCGTGCGCAGGGCGATGACCTGGCCGTCCTCGCCGTCGGGCTCGGCGGACTCCACCGGGTAGTAGTCGGCCACCCAGGCGGCGCCGGGACCCAGGTGCAGGCGCACCAGCAGGTCGGTGGCGTGCGGGGTGAACACCCCGGCGTCGAGGTCGCGCGGGCGTGCGTCGGCCGGCGGGGTGCCGTCGACGTCGAGGACGGCCAGGGTCTCCACCCGGTCGAGGCGGAACATCCGCACGTCCTCGGCGCGGTGGCACCAGCCCTCGAGGTACCACGTGCCGTCGATGTTGACCACGCGCATCGGGTCCACGTCACGCTCGGTGGCCTCGTCGCGGCCGGCCACGAGGTAGCGCAGGTGCACGCGTCGCCTTGCGGTGAGGGCGCGCTGGGCCTCGGCCAGGGTCTGCGCGGCGACGCCGTCGTCGATGGCGACCCGGATGTGCGCGGCGCTCTGGGCCACGGCCCCGGTGGCCGCCTCCAGCTTGGCCAGGGCACGGTCGACGGCGTCGCGCTCGCCGATGCCGGGCACCGCGGCCAGCGCCCGCAGCCCGACGATGAGGGCCAGGGCCTCGTCCACGCCGAGGCGCAGCGGGCGGTCGATCGTGTCGGCGTTGCCGAGGTAGACCTTGCCGCCCTCCCACTCGGCCTCGATGAGGTCGTCGGGCATGTGCCCGGGCGTGCCGCAGACGAACAGCAGCATGAGGTCGGCCTCGACCTGCTCGCGGGACACCCCGAACTCGCGGGCGGCCTCGTCGATGTCGACGCCCTGACGGCGGAGCAGCCACGGCACCATCGTCAGCAGCCGGGACAGCCGCGTCGTCGCGGACTCCTGGGTGCTCATCGGGGCTCCCCCTCGCGCTGGTTCCCTTCGTGCGCGGCCATGGCGGCCTTGAGCCGGCGGATGACGGCGTCGGCCAGGTCCGGTGGCTGCTCGACCAGGACGTCGGGGCCGAAGCCGGCCAGCTCGTCGGCGAAGGTCTCGGTGTCGGTGAAGTCGACGTCGACCAGCGACCAGGTGTCGTCGATGTCGCCGATGGTGCGGGCCCGCCGGCGCAGCGAGTTGCCCGCGCCGACCCGCACCCGCAGCACCGCCGGCTGCGGGTCGCGCTCGACCGCCATGGTGCGGATCATCGTCGTCGGCTCGTGGTCCTCGGGGACCTCGTAGGAGCCGGGCCGGCCGTCCGCGGCGACGCTGCCCTCGATCCGGCTGAGCCGGAACACCCGTGGCGCGCCGCGGTCGGTGTCGAAGCCGGTGACGTACCACCGTCCGTGCCAGGAGGCCATGGCCCACGGCTGCAGGTGACGCGTGAGCACCTCGCCGTCGCGCGCCTTGCGGTAGGTGAAGGTCACCGGCTGTCGCGCCACGACCGCGTCCTTGATCGCGTCGAACGCGGGCTCGGCGGTGCGCAGCCGCGGCTCGATGCCGATCAGCGAGGCGTCGTCGCGCTCCACCCCGGCGGCCTCGAGCTTGCGCAGCGCCTGCGCGGCGGGGCCGGCCAGGCTCGCCTGCTGCCAGGCGCGGCTGGCCAGGCCGAGGACGGCCAGCTCGTCGGCGGCGAACGCGATCTCGGGCAGGGCGTACTCGCGCCGGTCGATCCGGTAGCCGGGCTCGTCGTCGAAGAGCGGGTCGACGGCCTCGGTGACCAGGGGGATGCCCAGGTCGCGCAGCTCGTCCTTGTCGCGCTCGAACATGCGGTCGAACGCCTCGACCGAGGCGGTCTCGCCGTACTGCGGCACGGCACTGCGGATGCGTGCCTTGGTCAGGGGCATCCGCGTGTAGAGCAGGCAGATCACCAGGTTGAGCAGTCGTTCGGTCTTGGCCGCTGCTGCGGTCGATGCTGCCACGGGTGCCGGCCTCCTTCGTCGTCGCCGTGTCCGTCCCCACCGGGCGCCCCACGGGACGCTACCCGACCGGCGCCGCCAGCGCGGATAGTCTTGCCGATCGTGATCCACTGGCGCGCCGCAACCGTCCGCGAGGTCCGCTCCCGGTGGTCGGGGGCGGTGGAGTATGCCGTGGAGCTGGCTCCCCGGGACCCGCACCACGGCGGGCACCCCACCGACGCCACCAACGGTGGACCCCTCCTCGACGGCACCGCCGGCGGGGGCAGTGGCAGCGAGGCACTGGTGCGGGCGCTGGCCTACCCCGACCTCGTCGGGGAGGCGCAGGTCGGCGACCGGGTGCTGCTCAACACCAGCGCGCTCCAGCGCGGCCTGGGCACCGGCGGCCTGGCCCTGGTCGTGGCCGTCCCCGACCGGCTCCCGGCGGACCCGCCGGCCGGGCCGGGCCACGTCGTCAAGGCGCGCTACACCCCTCTCCAGGCCATGGTGCTCGGGGTCGACGAGCAGGAGAGCCCCCACCACGACCTGTTGCGCGAGGCCGACTCTCTGGACGGGATGCCCGTCGTCGTCGCCGATCTGCACTCGGCGCTGCCGGCGGTCCTGGCCGGGCTGCGGGCCGAGCGCCCCGACGCCCGGGTGGCCTACGTCATGACCGACGGCGGCGCCCTGCCGATCGCCTTCTCCCGCGCCGTGGCCGGCCTGCGCGAGGCCGGGTGGCTCGCGGCGGGCATCACCGTCGGGCAGGCCTTCGGTGGCGACCTCGAGGCGGTCAACGTCCACACCGGTCTGCTGGCGGCGGCGCACGTCCTGCACGCCGACGTGGCCGTCGTCGCCCAGGGCCCGGGCAACCTCGGCACCGGCACCCGGTGGGGCTTCTCGGGCACCAGCGCCGGGGAGGCCGTCAACGCCACCCACGCCCTCGGGGGCCGGGCGGTGGCCTCGCTGCGCGTCTCGGAGGCCGACCAGCGCGAACGGCACCGCGGGGTCTCCCACCACAGCCTCACGGCATACGGGCGGGTGGCCATGGCTCCCGCGGACGTGCCCGTGCCGCTGCTGGAGGGGGCGGTCGGCGCGCAGGTGCTGCGTCAGGTGCGGGAGCTCACCCAAGGCTCGCAGGGGCGGCTGCGGCTGCACGAGGTCGACGTCGCCGGGCTGGACGAGGCGCTCGCCGCCAGCCCGGTGCGCCTGTCGACCATGGGCCGTGGCCTGGACGCCGACCGGGCGTCGTTCGTCGCGGCGGCCGCCGCTGGCCGCTTCGCCGCCACCCTGCTCTAGCCTCCACCGAACGCACGAAACGGCCCGAACCAGCCCCGTGACGGGGCCGGTTCGGGCCGTTTGCGGCGTCCGGTCGGGGTCCTAGCGGACGGCGACCAGGTCGACGACGAAGATCAGCGTCTCGCCCGGCTTGATGACGGCGCCGGCGCCACGGTCGCCGTAGGCCTTGTGCGCGGGGATGACCAGCTTGCGGCGGCCACCCTCCTTCATGCCCACGATGCCCTCGTCCCAGCCGGCGATGACCTGACCGACGCCGAGGCGGAAGTCCAGCGGCGCGCCGCGGTTCCACGAGGCGTCGAACTCCTCGCCGCTGGAGTGGGCCACGCCGACGTAGTGGGCGCTGATCGTGTTGCCCGCCTTGGCCTCGGTGCCGTCACCGACGGTGATGTCCTCGATGACCAGCTCGGCCGGCGGGGTGTCGCCGGGGAACTCGATCTCCGGCTTGGTGGTGTTGGGGTCGAAGCCCATGGTGGACCGCCTTTCGTCGGGGGTGGAGGTCAGCTGGCGTCGAGCAGGTCGACGACGAAGACCAGCGTGTCGGTGCCCTTGATGCCCGCGCTCGGGTTGCCCTTGGCGCCGTAGCCGTCGGCCGGCGGGATCACCATGAGCACCCGGCTGCCGACGTGCTGGCCCACGAGGTTCTTGTCCCAGGCCGGGATCAGCTGACCCTTGCCGATCGGGAACTCGATGTAGCCCTCCTTGGTCTTGGCGGAGGTGTCGAACATCTTGCCGTTGCGCCAGACCACGCCGGTGTAGCTGAAGCGCAGGATCTGGCCGGCCTTGATGACGTCACCCTTGCCCTGGACCAGCGGCTGGACGACCGTCTTCTTCGGCGGGCTGGTCTTGGGGACCGAGATCTCCGCCGCGGTGTGGTTGTCCTTGCCCATCTTGACGGTGGGCAGGCCGGCCTTCGGGGCCACGGCGGTGCCGGTGGCCTGCGTCAGCGGCTTGTAGGCCTTGGTGATGTCGAGCAGGAAGATCATGGTGTCGGTCGGGCCGACGCCGATCTGGCTGTTGCCCTGGCCGGCGAAGCCGTCGGCCGGCGGGATGGCGACCAGCACGCGGGAGCCGACTTTCTGGCCGAGCAGGCCCTTGGTCAGGCCGTTCAGCAGCCGACCCGAGGACAGGTCCATCTTGGCCGGGGACTTGCCGAAGCTCGTGTCGAGCTGCTTGCCGTCCTTGCCGTTGACCAGCAGGTAGTTGGCGGTGACGGCGTCGGTCTTGGTCACCGCCGGGCCCGTGCCGGGGGTGACGACCTTGGTGACGGTCTTCTTCACCGAGACCGGCTTGGACTTCAGGGTGACGGTCGGGGACGCCGAGCTGCCGGCGACGGTCACCGCGTCCAGGGCCTTGGCCTCGGGGTCGGCAGCCTTCTCGGAGCCGCAGGCCCCGACGAGCAGGAGCAGCGGGACCGCGGCGGCGGCCACGAGCTTGTGACGGTTCAAACGCACGCGAAAACCTTTGGTCGTATGGCGGGATCGCCCTCACCATAACGCCCTGCCCTGCACGCGCCGACCGCGCCGTGAGCCGGCCCGGACGGGGTGTCCCCCTCAGGGCCCTCGACGCGCCCCTCGTCGCACCCCTCGGCGGGGCCTTCCTCCGGGCCCACCTCGGGTGGTCGGGGTCACATGCTCTCGATGAGCCGCTCCACCCGGGTGTCCACCGCGGCGAAGGGGTCCTTGCACAGCACCGTGCGCTGGGCCTGGTCGTTGAGCTTGAGGTGCACCCAGTCCACGGTGAAGTCGCGACGGTGCTCCTGGGCGGCCCGGATGAAGTCCCCGCGCAGCTTGGCCCGCGTGGTCTGCGGTGGCCGGTTCTTGGCCTCGAAGATCTCCACGTCGGAGCACACCCGTGCCGCCCGGCCGTGCCGCTGCAGCAGGTAGAACAGCCCGCGCTGGCGGTTGATGTCGTGGTAGGCGAGGTCGAGCTGGGCCACCCGGGGGCTGGACATGGGCAGGTCGTGCTTGGCGGCGTAGCGCTGGATCATCTGGTACTTGATCACCCAGTCGATCTCGGTCTCGACCTGGGACAGGTCCCCGGTGCCGACCGCGGTGAGCGTCCGCTCCCACAGGTCGAGCACGTTCTTGTGGGTGGGGTCGTCCAGGCCCTCCCGGTCGGCGAACGCCAGCGCCCGCTCGTAGTACTCGCTCTGGATCTGCAGCGCCGACAGCTCCCGGCCGTTGGCCAGGCGCACCTGGCGGCGACCGGTCATGTCGTGGCTGATCTCACGGATCGCCCGGATGGGGTTCTCCAGGGTGAGGTCGCGCATGACCACGCCCGCCTCGATCATCCGCAGCACCAGGTCCGCCGAGCCGACCTTGAGCATCGTCGTGGTCTCGCTCATGTTGGAGTCGCCGACGATGACGTGCAGCCGGCGGTACTTCTCGGCGTCGGCGTGCGGCTCGTCGCGGGTGTTGATGATCGGCCGCGAGCGGGTCGTGGCGCTGGAGACGCCCTCCCAGATGTGGTCGGCGCGCTGGCTGACGCAGTACGTCGCGCCGCGCGAGGTCGTCGTGACCTTGCCGGCGCCGCAGGTGATCTGCCGGCTCACGAGGAACGGGATGAGCACGTCCGAGAGCTTCTGGAACTCCCCGTGCCGGCCGACGAGGTAGTTCTCGTGGCAGCCGTAGGAGTTGCCGGCCGAGTCGGTGTTGTTCTTGAAGACGTAGATCTCCCCGGCGATGCCCTCGTCGGTGATCCGCTGCTGGGCGTCGGCCACCAGCCCCTCGACGATCCGCTCCCCCGCCTTGTCGTGGGTGACCAGCTGGCGCACGTCGTCGCACTCGGGGGTGGCGTACTCCGGGTGGCTGCCCACATCGAGGTACAGCCGTGAGCCGTTGGAGAGGAAGACGTTGCTGGACCGGCCCCACGACACGACCTTGCGGAACAGGTAACGGGCCACCTCGTCCGGGGTGAGCCGCCGCTGGCCGTCGAACGTGCACGTGACGCCGTACTCGTTCTCGATCCCGAAGATTCGGCGCTCCATGAACTCACTCTAGGCGCGATCAGCCCGCAGCGAACGCGCGATGACAACACCCGGGACGGCGTGTTGGGTTGCCGCATGCGGATTCTGGTCCTGGGAGGCACCGCCTGGCTCGGCGGTGAGGTCGCACGAACGGCGCTGGAACGGGGGCACGACGTCACCTGCCTGGCGCGCGGGGAGTCCGGCCAGGCGCCGCCGGGAGTGCACATGGTCGCCGCCGACCGCGGCTCCGCGCGCGCCTACGACCAGGTGGCCGACCAGGACTGGGACGGGGTCGTGGACGTCTCCTGGCAGCCCGGCTTCGTCCGCTCCGCGCTTGCCGCGCTCGCGGACCGGGCCGCCACGTGGGTCTACGTCTCCTCCGGCAGCGTGTATGCCGCGCACGGCACCCCGGGTGCCGACGAGTCCACCCCGTTGCTGCCCGCCCTGGAGGGGGACGTCGCCGACCGGGAGACGTATGGCGAGGCGAAGGTCGCGTGCGAAGGCCTCGTCCTGGAGGCGGCCGGCGAGCGCGCCGTGGTCGCCCGGGCGGGACTGATCGGGGGGCCGGGCGACCACAGCGACCGCACCGGCTACTGGCCGTTGCGCTTCGCCCACCCGGCGACGGAGGACGGCGCGGTGCTCGTGCCGGACGAGCCGGACCTGGGCACCCAGGTGATCGACGTGCGCGACCTGGCGCGCTGGCTGGTGGAGTCGGTGGAGCAGGAGCGAGCCGGGGTCTTCAACCTGTCCGGCGACGTGACCCCGCTCGGGGAGCACCTCGCGACGGCCCGGCGCGTCGCCGGACACGAAGGGCCGCTGGTGGCCGTCTCGACCCCCTGGCTGGTCGAGCACGGCGTGCAGGAGTGGGCCGGCGAGCGCTCGCTGCCGCTGTGGCTGGCCACTCCCGGATGGGAGGGGTTCGGCCACCGCAGCAACGCCGCCGCCCGCGAGGCCGGGCTGGTGCTGCGGCCCCTGGCCGACACCCTGCGGGACACGCTGGCGTGGGAGCTGCAGGCCGGGCCGGGGCGCCCCCGCAAGGCCGGCCTCTCGCCGGAGGACGAGCGGGCGCTGGTCGCCGAGGCGAGGGCCTGAGCAGCCGGCGAGTCCCTGGGCAGCGGGCGACGGCCTCAGAAGCGGGCGAGGGCCCGGGCAGGAGGCGGGTTCAGCCGCGCTCGCGCCGGGTGACCCCGGCGGCACCGTCCCGCAGTCTCAGGACCACCAGGACGTCGCGCAGCGAGGCCAGGGACCGCTCCACCTCCTCCAGCGCCTCCCGGGCCGGGCCGCCGCCGTTCTCCGGCGTGGGCGGCAGCACGGTGGCGAGCTGGGCGACGGCGTCCTCGACACCGGAGACCCGGGCCGCGAGCGCCCCGAGCACGTCGGGGTCGCCCTCGCGCTCGCCGACCCGCCCGCGCAGCAGCGCGGCCTGGGTGGCCAGCCGGCGACCGGCGACCCAGAGGTCGACGAACACCTGGACCTTGGCCCGCAGGATCCACGGGTCGAACGGCTTGGCGATGTAGTCGGCGCCCCCGGCGGCGTAGCCGCGGTAGGAGCTGTTGCTGTCCTTGTCGACCGCGGTCAGGAAGATGATCGGCACGTCCCGGGTCCGCGCCCGGCGCTTGATCCGCGCGGCGGTCTCGAAGCCGTCCATCCCGGGCATCTGGGCATCGAGCAGGATCAGGGCGTAGTCGGCCTTGAGCAGCTCGCGCAGGGCCTCCTCCCCCGACCCGGCCCGCACCAGCTCCTGGTCCAGCGAGCCCAGGATGGCCTCGAGCGCCAGGAGGTTCTCCGGACGGTCGTCGACCAGCAGGATCCGTGCCCGTTCGGTCATGCCCACCACCTCACGACGGCCACCTGACGGCGACCACCCTCGCGACGATCCTCACCACGACCACCCTCACGACGACCCTGACGACGACGGCCATCGTCGTCGCACGACCGCCTCACGACAGCCACGAGCGGATGACGGACATCAGCTGCTCCACGTCCACCGGCTTGGTGACGTAGTCCGAGGCGCCCGCGGTGAGGCTGTTGTCGCGGTCCCCGGGCATCGCCTTGGCCGTGAGGGCGATGACCGGCAGGTCCTTGAACCGCGGCATCCGGCGGATCTCGCGCATGGCCGTGTAACCGTCCATCCCGGGCATCATCACGTCCATGAGGACCAGGTCGACCTCGGCCTCGCGCCGCAGCGTGGCCAGGCCCTCCTCGCCGTTCTCGGCGTAGAGGACGTCGAGGCCGTGCTGCTCGAGGGCGCTGGTCAGGGCGAACACGTTGCGGACGTCGTCGTCGACGATCAGGACGCGGCGGCCGGCGACCGCCTGCTGCAGGTCACGGCTCTGCTCGACGGCGCTGGTGCCCTCCTCCCCGGAGTCGACATCGGAGCGGTGCAGGTGCACCGCCGTCTGGTCCAGCAGACCCGCCCAGGACGGGGGCCGGGTGAGCGTCAGGGCCGCGGCGTAGCGCTCCAGCCGGGCCTCGTCACGGCGGGAAAGGCCGGCGCTGCCGGTGACCACGACCGGCAGCTGGCGCAGGTCCTTGCGGGCGCGAACCGTCTTGAGGACCTCGAAGCCCCCGTGCCCCTCGGTCGCGAGGTCGACCACGACGCAGTCCCAGGGGTGGTCGCCGAGGGCCGTCGCGGCCTCGCCGGGTGTCCCCACCACCTCGACCTCCAGCTCGTCGAAGGTCGACAGGTGCTCGGCCAGGGTGGCCGCCTCCCCACCGGAGTCGTCGGTGACCACGAGCAGACAGCGCTTGGGTCGCTCCAGGAAGGCCTCCAGCCGCTCCAGGGCGGCGTCGAGGCGGACCCGGACGAAGGGTGCCTCGACGACGTCCAAGGCACCGGCCAGCCGGGCCTGCTGCACCGTCGCGGCGGCGCCGGCCGGGTGCGTGGCCACCATGGGGATCGGGCGCGTGTCCGGGAGCCGCTTGAGGCGCTGGAACAGCGAGGTCCCGTCATGGGCCGCCATGTCCATGCCCACGACCATCGCGTCCGGCCGCCGCTCCACGGCGGTGGTGACCGCGTGGTCGGCGTACATCGTGGCCAGGACCTTGAACCCGCGGGCGCGCCCGGCCTCCACCGCCGCCCGGCACAGCTCGGCGTCGGGCATCGCCACGAGCAGGACCCGGTCCGAGGGCAGGATCGCGCCGTCGTCGTCCTCGACCTGCTCCAGGGCCACGGGGGTCGTGCCGGCCGCGGGCACGGCCTCGCCGTCGGGGGACGTCAGCGCCGTCTGCTTCGGGCCGGCGTCCATCCGGGTGGGCAGGTAGAGGGTGAAGCGGCTGCCGTGCCCCGGCTGGCTCTCCACGTGGATCTCCCCGCCGATCAGGCGGGCGATCTCCCGGCTGATCGACAGGCCCAGGCCGGTCCCGCCGAACTTGCGGCTGATCGTGCCGTCCGCCTGCTGGAACGCCTCGAAGATCGTGCGCAGCTGCTCGGCGGCGATGCCGATGCCGGTGTCGGTGACCTCGAACGCCAGCACCGTCGACGCCTCGGCCAGCTGGGGGGTGGTGAACCGTTCCCCCGAGCTGCTGCGGATCGCCATACGGACCTCGCCGGAGGAGGTGAACTTCACGGCGTTGGAGAGCAGGTTGCGCAGCACCTGCTGGAGCCGGTGCTGGTCGGAGACGATCGTGCGGGGCACGTCCTCGGCCACCCAGACCGTGAACCGCAGGTCCTTCTCCGCGGTCAGGGGCCGGAAGGTCGCCTCGACGTACTCGACGATCCCGGCGATGGCGACGTCGGCCGGGTGGACGTCCATCTTGCCGGCCTCCACCTTGGACAGGTCGAGGATGTCGTTGATCAGCTGGAGCAGGTCGGTGCCGGCGCTGTGGATCGTCTGCGCGAACTCCACCTGCCGCCGGTCGAGGTTGCCGTCGGGGTTGTCGGCGAGCAGCTTGGCCAGGATGAGCAGCGAGTTCAGCGGGGTGCGCAGCTCGTGCGACATGTTGGCGAGGAACTCGGACTTGTAGCGCGAGGACAGCGACAGCTGCTCGGCCCGGTCCTCCAGCGCCCGACGGGCCTCCTCGATCTCGAGGTTCTTGATCTCGATGGCGCGGTTCTGCTTGGCCAGCAGGCTGGCCTTCTCCTCCAGCTCGGCATTGGACTGCTGCAGCTCGCGCTGCTGGGTCTGCAGCTCCCCGGACTTGCTCTGCAGCTCGGCCGCCAGGCGCTGGGACTCCACCAGCAGGGCCTGGGTGCGCGAGCTGGCGATGATCGCGTTCAGGGAGACGCCGATGATGTCCATCAGCTGGCCGAGGAACTGCATGTGCACGACGCTGAACGGGGTGAACGAGGCCAGCTCGACGACGCCGAGGACCCGCTCCTCGAAGACCACCGGCAGGATCACGATGGTGGGCGGGGGTGCCTCCCCCAGCCCGGAGGAGATGCGCAGGTAGGTCGGCGGCGGGTCGGTCAGCAGCACCGGGGCGCGCTGCGCGGCGGCCTGGCCGACCAGCCCCTCGCCGATGGCGAACGTGTCCGGCACGTCGGCGCGCCGGCGGTAGCCGTAGGAGGCGATCCGGCGCAGCTGCTCGGCGCCGTCCGGGGCCGCCTCGCTGAGGAAGAACGAGCCCTGCCGGGCGCCGACCAGCGGGGTCAGCTCGGTGACGATCAGCTGGATGACGTCGAGCAGGTCCCGGCCGCCCTGCATGTGACCGGTGAAGCGGGCCAGGTTGGTCTTGAGCCAGTCCTGCTCCTGGTTGGCGCGGGTGGTCTCGCGCAGGTTGTCGATCATCTGGTTGAGGTTGTCCTTGAGCTCGGCCACCTCCCCCTCGGCCTCGACCGTGATCTCCTGGCTGAGGTCACCCTGGGTGACCGCGGTGGAGACCTCCGCGATCGCGCGCAGCTGGGTGGTCAGGGTCCCGGCGAGCTGGTTGACGTTCTCGGTCAGCTTGCGCCAGGTGCCGGAGACGTCCGCAACCTCGGCCTGGCCGCCGAGCTTGCCCTCGGTGCCGACCTCACGGGCCACGCGGGTGACCTCGTCGGCGAAGGAGGAGAGCTGGTCGACCATCCGGTTGACCGTCGTCTTCAGCTCGAGGATCTCCCCGCGGGCATCGACGTAGGTCTTCTGGGTCAGGTCGCCGTGGGCGACTGCGGTGGTGACCAGCGCGATACTGCGCACCTGGCTGGTGAGGTTGCCAGCCATCGAGTTCACCGAGTCGGTGAGGTCCTTCCACGTGCCGGCGACGCCGCGCACGTGGGCCTGGCCGCCGAGGATGCCCTCGGTGCCGACCTCACGGGCCACACGGGTGACCTCGTCGGCGAACGCACGCAGGGTGTCCACCATCGCGTTGATGGTGCCGGCCAGGGCCGCGACCTCGCCGCGGGCCTCGATCGAGATCTTCTGGCTGAGGTCGCCGCGGGCGACGGCGGTGGACACGGCGGCGATGTTGCGGACCTGGTTGGTCAGGTTGGAGGCCATCGAGTTCACCGAGTCGGTCAGGTCACGCCACGTGCCGGCGACGCCGGGCACCCGCGCCTGGCCACCGAGCATCCCCTCGGTGCCGACCTCACGGGCCACACGGGTGACCTCGTCGGCGAACGAGGAGAGCTGGTCGACCATCGTGTTGACGGTGCTCTTGAGCTCGAGGATCTCGCCCCGGGCGTCGACCGTGATCTTGCGGGTCAGGTCGCCACTGGCGACGGCGGTGGTGACCTCGGCGATGTTGCGGACCTGGCTGGTGAGGTTGGCCGCCATCATGTTGACGTTCTCGGTGAGGTCCTTCCAGGTGCCCGAGACGTCGTGGACGTCGGCCTGGCCGCCCAGGCGTCCCTCGGTGCCGACCTCACGGGCCACGCGGGTGACCTCGTCGGCGAACGAGGAGAGCTGGTCGACCATCGTGTTCACGGTGTTCTTCAGCTCGAGGATCTCCCCGCGCGCCTCGACCGTGATGGTGCGGGTCAGGTCGCCGCGGGCCACGGCCGTGGTGACCTCGGCGATGTTGCGGACCTGCGCCGTGAGCGTGCCGGCCATGAAGTTCACCGAGTCGGTCAGGTCCCGCCAGGTGCCCGAGACACCCGGGACGGCCGCCTGGCCACCCAGGCGTCCCTCGCCACCCACCTCGCGGGCCACGCGGGTGACCTCGTCGGCGAAGGAGGAGAGCTGGTCGACCATGGTGTTCACGGTGTTCTTCAGCTCGGCGAGCTCGCCGCGCACGTCGACGGTGATCTTCTGGCTCAGGTCGCCCCGGGCCACCGCGGTCGTGACCTGGGCGATGTTGCGGACCTGGTTGGTCAGGTTGGAGGCCATGGAGTTCACCGAGTCGGTGAGGTCCTTCCACGTCCCGGCCACCCCGGGCACGTCGGCCTGGCCGCCGAGGATGCCCTCGCTGCCCACCTCGCGGGCCACCCGGGTCACCTGGGCGGCGAAGGAGGAGAGCTGGTCGACCATGGTGTTCACGGTGCTCTTGAGCTGGGCCAGCTCGCCCTTGACGTCGACGGTGATCTTCTGGCTCAGGTCGCCCCGGGCCACCGCCGTGGTCACCTGGGCGATGTCACGCACCTGGGCGGTGAGGTTGTCGGCCATGTAGTTGACCGACTCGGTGAGGTCCTTCCACCGCCCGGCCACCCCGGGCACGTCGGCCTGGCCGCCGAGGATGCCCTCGGTGCCGACCTCGCGGGCCACCCTGGTGACCTCGTCGGCGAAGGTCTGCAGGGTCGCCGTCATCCAGTTCAGCGTCTCGGCCAGCTCGGCCATCTCGCCCCGCGCGGTGACCGTGATCTGCTGGCTCAGGTCGCCCCGCGCGACCGCCTGGGCCACCGAGGAGATGCCGCGCACCTGGCTGGTGAGGTTGGACGCCATCGTGTTCACCGAGTCGGTGAGGTCCTTCCACGTCCCGGAGACGCCGCGGACGTCGGCCTGGCCGCCCAGGCGCCCCTCGGTGCCGACCTCGCGGGCCACGCGGGTGACCTCGGAGGCGAAGGAGGAGAGCTGGTCGACCATGCGGTCGACGGTGTCCTTGAGCTGGGCCATCTCCCCGCTCACCTCGACGGTGACGGTGCGGGAGAGGTCCCCGTCGGCCACGGACGTGGTCACCAGGGCGATGTCGCGGACCTGGTCGGTGATCCGGGAGGACATCGTGTTCACCGCGTCGATGAGGTCGCGCCAGCTGCCGTTGGCGTCGCGCACCCGCGCCTGGCCGCCGAGCTTGCCCTCGGTGCCGACCTCGCGGGTGACCCGCGTGATCTCGTCGGCGATCGTGGAGAGCTGGTCCACCAGGCCGTTGACGCTGCGCGCCGCCCGCAGCGGGTCCCCGCGCAGCGACTGGCCGTCCAGGCGCAGGTCCATCCGCTGGGTCAGGTCACCCTCGGAGACCGCCGCGACGACCCGGGCGAACTCCCCGGTGGGGCGGACCAGGTCGGTGACCAGGCTGTTGGCGGCCTCGACGCAGCGCGCCCAGCCCCCCTCGCCGAGCCCGGGCTGCAGGCGCTCGCTGTGCCGGCCCTCGCGGCCGGCCAGGCGCTGCACGCGGGTCAGCTCGGCAAGCATGTGCTGCTGCCGGTCGGCGATCTCGTTGTAGACGATGGCGACCTCGGCCGCCAGGCCGTCCCCGGCCACCGGCAGGCGCTTGCGGAAGTTGCCGTCCCGCATGGCGTTGAGAGCGCCCAGGAGCCGCCTGAGCTGGGCTCGGTCCAGCTCGCTGTCGTTGCTGAGGAGTCCCTCCGGACTCCTCTCCTGCGCCCCCTTCGTCGTGCCGCCAGGCATGCGGACCTCCTCGGCCACGGCCATACTCCGTCGCGGGCGAGTCTGTCACCATGAGGTGACCCAGCCAACGTCTCCCGTGAGCCGACTCTTCAGCTGATGCCCCCAGCCCCCCTCCGCGCGCACCGTTCCTTCGCCGCGGACGCCCGCTCCGTCGCCGACGCGCGACGCTTCACCCGCGCCCGGCTGGAGGAGTGGGGGGCAGGTGAGCTGATGGACTGCGCGGCCCTGGTCGTCAGCGAGCTGGTGACCAACGCCGTGGTCCACGCGGGCACCTCGGCACGGCTCGGGCTGCGCCTGCAGGGCCGGGACCTGCGCGTGGAGGTGGAGGACCACCACCCGGGGCGCTCGGTGCCCCTGGTGACCGAGCGCCCCTCCGACGAGGCCGAGCGAGGGCGTGGACTGCTCATCACGACCTCGCTGTCCACCGCGTGGGGCGTGGAGTACACCGCCACGAGCAAGCGCGTGTGGGCCCTGTGTGCCGGCGACCCCACGGCAGCCGGGGCGCACGTTCCCGCGGACGGTCTCGCCACACCCGAGCAGGCCGCCGATCACGTGACCGAGCACCTGACCGAGCACCCCGCTGACCACGCCACCGTGCGGGTGGCCGTCGTCGAGGTGGGCCACGACGGAGGCGTGCTCCGCTGGAACGAGGACGCCACCGTCCTCTTCGGCTGGCGCTCCGGCGAGGTGGTCGGGCGCCCGTGGGCGGACCTGGTCGAGACGCCCCTGGGCGAGGGACTGCCCGGCGACCCGGCCGACCCCTCGGTCGGGGCACCGTGGCAGGGCGGGTATGCCGTGCTGCACCGGGACGGCGCGACCGTCGAGGTCTTCGCCTCCCACCTGCGCAACGGGGAGCGCACGGCCGTCCTGCTCGTTCCGGCGGACCACCGGGCGCTGCTGGAGCGGGCCGCACCGGCACCGCCGAACGGCACCCGGGGCGACCCGGCCCCCTTGGGGATGCGCCCCGACGCCATCCTGCGGCTGGGCGCCGACGACTACCTCGCGCTCGCCGTCGAGCACGTGCGCGACCCCGTCTCCGCCGACGCGACCTACCTGCTGCTGTCCCACGACGTGACCGGGGAGCTGGAGCTCGTGGCCGTCAGCGGACTGCCGGAGACCCTTGTGGGCACCCGGCTGGTCACCGGCTCACCCGGTGCCCCCGACGCCCACCGGCCCCGCCTGCCCGTGCTGGTGCCCGACCTCACCGAGGTGGACGTCCCCGTCCTGGCCGGCACCGAGCTGCGCTCGCTGCTCGTCGTGCCCCTGGTCGTCGAGGGCAGGGTCGTCGGCGGGCTGGGCGCCGCCTCGGTCCGCCCGGATGCCTTCACCGACGAGCAGGCCGTCCTGCTCCAGCGGTTCGCCGACTCCATCGCTCTCGCGGCCGACCGGGCACGGCTGCAGGCCTCCGAGCGGCAGCGCCGTGACTGGCTCAGCTTCATCGCCGACGCCGGCGACCTGCTCGCCGGCTCGCTGGACCAGGACATGACCATGGCGATCACCGGACAGGTCGTCGTGCCCCGCATCGCCCGCTGGTGCGCGATCCAGCTCCTCGACGTGCGTGGCAGGGCCGTCCTGCAGCAGGTCTGGCACGAGGACGAGGAGCAGGTCGAGACCGTGCGCCGGGCGCTCACGAAGGCCGCGGCCGGGAAGGGCGCGGGCGACGACGTGACCATTCTCGGCCAGCCCAGCACCGCCATCCCCCTGGTCGCCCGGGGGCGCACGATCGGCTTCCTCGTCGTCGGCCGCAGCCGGGCCGAGATGGTGCGCAGCGAGTTCTACCTCGTGGCCGAGTCCATCGCCCGCCGCGCCGCGCTGGCCATCGACAACGCCCGGACCCACGGCAACCTCCAGGCGGTCGGCCGGGCGCTGCAGGAGAGCCTGCTGCCGGCGTCGACGCCCTCGGCGCCCGGGCTCGACATCGGGGTGGTCTACGAGGCCGCCGGGGAGGACACGGTCGCCGGCGGGGACTTCTACGACGTGTTCCCCGCCGGGAAGGGGACCTGGTGGTTCGTGGTTGGCGACGTCTGCGGCACGGGCGCGGAGGCCGCGGCGGTCACCGGGCTGGCCCGGCACACCATCCAGGCGCTGGCCCGCGCCGGCTTCGGCGTCGCGGGCACCCTGGAGCGGCTCAACACCGCGATCCTCGACGAGGGCGAGCGGGCCCGCTTCCTGACCCTGGTGTGCGGCACGCTGCGCCTGGAGCGCGGGCGGGTGCAGCTGACGCTGGTCAACGCCGGTCACCCCCAGCCGTTCCTGGTGGACGCCCGCGGCCGGGTCCGGGAGATCGGCACCCCCCAGCCCCTGCTCGGGGTGGTCGAGACCGCCGCCTACGCGCCCGAGAGCTACGAGCTCGACCGGGGCGACCTGCTGGTCGCCCTGACCGACGGGGTCCTCGAGCGCCGCGACGGCGCCACCATGCTCGGGGAGCAGGGGCTCGACGCCGAGCTGGCCGCCATGGTCGACCTGCCGGCCCAGGCCGTCGCCGAGCGGATCCGGCGGCTCGCGGTCGACTTCAGCGACACCCCGCAGCGCGACGACATGGCGATCCTGGCGATCCGGGTGGAGATGGGCGCCTCCTCGACGGGGGCGCAGACGCGAGAGGCCCCGGCCAGCAGCTGACCGGGGCCCCGCGCGGCGTGCTCAGAGGTTGATCATGTGGCCGGCGATGCCCTCGACGGCCTCCTTGACGGCCTCGGACAGCGTCGGGTGGGCGAAGACGTTGCGCGCGACCTCGTCAGCGGTGAGGTCCCAGCGCTGGGCGAGGGTCAGCGCCGGCAGCAGCTCGGTAACGTCCGGGCCGATCATGTGCGCGCCGAGGATCTCGTTGTGCGTGGCGTCGGCGACGATCTTGACGAAGCCGACCGCGTCGCCGAGGCCCTGGGCCTTGCCGTTGGCGGAGAACGGGAACTTGGCGACCTTGACGTCGAAGCCCTTCTCCTTGGCCTGCGCCTCGGAGTAGCCGAAGGAGGCGATCTGGGGCTGGCAGTACGTCGCGCGCGGGATGAAGTCGAACTCCACCGGCATGGTCTCCGCGCCGGCCATGGTCTCGGCGGCGACGACGCCCATCGCCTCGGCGGTGTGGGCCAGCATGAGCTTGCCGGTGCAGTCGCCGATGGCGTAGACGTTCGGGACGTTGGTGCGGCCGACCTCGTCGATGGCGATGGCGCCACGCTCGGTGAGCTGCACGCCGATCGCGTCGAGGCCGAAGCCCTCCACCCGCGGGGCGAAGCCGATGGCCTGGAGCACCTTGTCGGTCTCGAGGACCTGCTGCTCGCCGCCGCCTGCCGGCGAGACGGTGACCTTGACCTTGTCGCCGGAGTCGTCGATGGACTCGACCTTGGTCGAGAGCAGGACGGTGATGCCGAGCTTCTTGTAGTGCTTCAGCAGCTCCTTGGAGACCTCGACGTCCTCGGTCGGGACCATCCGGTCGAGGAACTCCACGATCGTCACGTCGACGCCGAAGTTCTTCATCACGTAGGCGAACTCGACGCCGATCGCGCCGGAGCCGGCGATGACGATGCTGCCGGGCAGCTGGTCGGTGAGGATCTGCTCCTCGTAGGTCACGACGCGCTCGGACAGGGACGTGCCCGGGATCAGCCGGGTCGTGGCGCCGGTGGCGATGATCAGGTTGTCGAACGTGAGCTGCTCGGTGGAGCCGTCCGGGGTCTTGACGTCCATGGACGTCGGGCTGGTCAGCGTGCCCCAGCCGTGGACCTCCTGGATCTTGTTCTTCTTCATCAGGAAGTGGACGCCCTTGACGATGCCGTCCGAGACCTGGCGGCTGCGGGCGTGCGTCGGCTTGAAGTCCATCGACGCGTCACCGGTGATGCCGAACTTGTCCTTCTCGTGGGTCAGGATGTGCGCCAGCTCGGCGTTGCGCAGCAGGGCCTTGCTCGGGATGCACCCGACGTTGAGGCAGACACCGCCCCAGTACTTCTCCTCCACGACGGCCACCTTGAGGCCGAGCTGGGAGGCACGGATCGCGGCGACGTACCCACCGGGTCCGGCACCGAGGACAACGAGATCAAAATGAGCAGCCATGGGGCAGACGCTAGACCAGATGCGCCCAGGCGTTGGGCTCGGCATCCAGGAACGCCCCGAACTCCAGCGGCGGCACGCCCGTGACGTGCTCGATCGTGTGGCTGGTGACGGCCGCCTCCCCCGTGGCCAGCGCGACGTAGGAGCCGATCCAGCCCTCGACCATCCAGGCGGGGTTGCCGGCGCGGGAGGCGCGGGCCTCCTCCAGCGTCTCGGGGTGGTAGCGGATCGGCCGGCCGGTCACCCGGGCCAGCTCGCGGGCGGTCTCGTGCAGGTCGAGCGAGCGCGGGCCGGACACGTCGTAGACCTGGTCCTCGTGGCCGGCCTGGGTCAGCACCGCCACCGCCAGCCGGGCGACGTCCCGGCGCGCCACCCACGCGACGCGCCCGTCCCCGGCGGGGGCCCGGATCACCCCGTCGTCGCCGACGAACCAGGGCGCGACGTCGGCATACAGGCTGTCGCGCAGGGAGGTGAGGGTGATGCCTGCCTCGCGCACCGCCTGCTCGGTGAGGCTGTGGTCGCGGGCGTAGGTGAACGTCGCGTGCGGCGCCGCGCCCATGAAGGAGGTGTAGACGATGCGGCCCACCCCCGCGCGGCGCGCACCCTCGATGGCCGAGCGGTGCAGCCCCACGCGGTCGGGGTCCTCGTGGCCGGAGACGAGGAAGAAGGTCTCCACCCCGTCCAGGGCGCGGGCCATGGCCTCGACGTCCTCGTATGTCGCCTGCGCGACCTGGGCGCCGGGCAGCTGCGGGGCGCGCGCCGGGTCGCGCACGACCAGGCGCGGCGGGTTCCCCGCCTCGGCGAGCCCGCGGGCCACCAGCGCCCCGAGGACCCCGGTGGCCCCGGAGACGGCGATGGTCACGTCGCGGCTCACCATCTGGGCCTCACCATCTGGGCCTCACCGCCTGCGGCTCGCGGGCTCAGGCCGAGGGGGCGGGGTCGTCCTCGGCGGGCACCCCGGTGGTGGGGTCGGTGCTGGACAGCAGCGCCTCCAGCAGCGGGCCGGTGATCCGGCGGAAGGTCCGGCGGGGCCGCTCCCGGTCGATGACCGCGACCTCGAGCTGGTTGGGCCCCAGGGTGCGGGCCGGGCCGCCGGAGGGGTCCTGGGCGAGCAGCTCCACGGCCAGGCGCAGGGCCGCCGAGAGGGTCATGCCCGGCTGCCAGCGCTCCTGCAGTCCGGCGCTGATCGGCTCGGCGGCGCCGCCCATGGCGACGAAGCCGTGCTCGTCGGCGACGGAACCGTCGTAGGTGAGCCGGTAGATCTGGTCCTGGTCGGGGCCGGTGCCGACCTCGGCCACGACGATCTCGACCTCGTAGGGCTTGGACTCCTGGGTGAAGACCGTCCCCAGGGTCTGGGCGTAGGCGTTGGCCAGGCCACGGGCGGTGACGTCACCGCGGTCGTAGGAGTAGCCGCGCAGGTCGGCGTAGCGCACGCCCGCCACGCGCAGGTTCTCGAACTCGTTGTACTTGCCGACCGCCGCGAAGGCGATGCGGTCGTAGATCTCGGAGATCTTGTGCAGCGCGCGGGAGGGGTTCTCCCCGACGAAGGCGATGCCCCGGTCGTAGGCCAGGACGATGACGGACCGGCCGCGGGCGATGCCCTTGCGGGCGTAGTCCGCCCGGTCCTTCATCAGCTGCTCGGGCGAGACGTAGAACGGCATGGTCATCGGGCGCCTCCGGGGTTGCCTCGGCGGTCGGCGACGATCTGCTCGACCACGCCCGCCAGCGTGTCGTCGTCGAGGAAGCGCAGCCCGTCGTGGTCGATGACGGCCACGCTGGGCCAGATGCGACGGCCGAGGTCGGGGCCGCCGGTGGCGGAGTCGTCGTCGGCGGCGTCGTAGAGCGCCTCCACGCCGACCCGGACCGCGTCGTCGACGGACAGGCCCTCGCGCCAGAGCTTCTTCATCGCCCCGCGGGCGAAGAGCGAGCCCGAGCCCACCGAGTGGTGGTCGTGCTCCTCGTAGCAGCCGCCGGTCACGTCGTAGGAGAAGATCCGGCCGCCGTTGGCGTCGAGGTCGAAGCCGGCGAAGAGCGGCACGACGGCCAAGCCCTGCATGGCCAGCGCCAGGTTGCCGCGGATCATCGTGGCGAGGCGGTTGGCCTTGCCCTCCAGGGAGAGCAGCGCGCCCTCGATCTTCTCGTAGTGCTCGAGCTCGACCTGGAACAGCTTGACCAGCTCGATGGCGACGCCCGCGGTGCCGGCGATGCCGACGGCGGAGTAGTCGTCGGCACCGAAGACCTTCTGCATGTCGCGGTTGGCGATGAGGTTGCCCATGGTCGCTCGCCGGTCACCGGCCATGATCACGCCGCCGTCGTAGGTCAGCGACACGATCGTCGTGCCGTGCGGCGCGTCGATCGAGGACCCGGCAGGCAGCACCCGGCCCGAGGGCAGCAGGTGGGGGGCGTGGGCCCCGATGAACTCGGTGAACGAGCTCGATCCCGCGGCGGTGAAGGCTGCGGGCAACCGGCCCGCGTCCTGGCGGTGCGGGAAGCTCACTGGCCGCCCTTCTGGACGAAGCCGCGCACGAACTCCTCCGCGTTGGACTCCAGCACGTCGTCGATCTCGTCGAGCACGCTGTCGATGTCGTCGTCGAGGGCGTCCTTGCGGGCGCTCGCCTCCGGTGCCGCGGGAGTGGGCTCCGGGACCTCGGGCTCGTCATCGCGGCGTTGAGGCCGACTCTGCTCCTGGCTGGGCATGGATCCTCCTTGCGCTACCGCTGGTCCTGCCGGTCGTTCGTCAGCCTAGTCACACCTATCCGGAGGCGGCTGCCAACTCCCGCAACAGTGTTGTGGCGTCGGGGCTGCGGTCGATCAACGCCCCGACGGCTGCCTTGGTGCCGCGCAGCGGCTCGAGCATCGGGACGCGCTGCAGCGAGGCGTGCCCGGGCAGGTCGAAGATGAGGGAGTCCCACGAGGCGGCGGCGATCTGCCCGGCGTACTTCTCCAGGCAGCGGCCGCGGAAGTAGGCCCGCGTGTCCTCCGGCGGGCTGTCGACGGCGTGGGTCACGGCCTCCTCCGGGATGAGGGACTCGATCAGGCCGCGCTGGCGCAGCCGGTGGTAGAGGCCCTTCTCGGGGCGCACGTCCGACCACTGGATGTCGATCGCGCGCAGCCGGTGGTCGGACCACTCCAGGCCGTCGCGGTCGCGGTAGCCCTGCATCAGGGCCAGCTTGGCCACCCAGTCGATCTCGCGGGCGCACTCCATCGGGTCCCGGCCCAGGCGGGTCAGGACCGACTCCCAGCGCTGCATGACCTCGGTGGTGTCCTCGTCGACGTCGGCGCCGTAGCGGGAGTCCAGCCACCGGCTGGCCTGCTCGTGGTACATCCACAGCAGCTCGACGGCGGTGACGTGCCGGCCGTCGCGCAGCTCGACGAGGGTCTTGAGCGTGGGGTCGTGGGAGACGGCGTGCAAGGTGGCCACCGGCTTGTTGACCACCAGGTCCTGGGTCATCGCGTGGTCCTCGATCATCGCCAGGACCAGGCTCGTGGTGCCGAGCTTGAGCAGGTTGGCCACGTCGCACAGGTTGGCGTCGCCGATGATGACGTGGAGGCGGCGGTAGAGGTCGGCCACGGCGTGCGGTTCGTCGCGGGTGTTGATGATCGGGCGCTTCAGCGTCGTCTCCAGGCCCACCTCGACCTCGAAGAAGTCGGCGCGCTGGGCGATCTGGAAGCCCGCGGTGGAGGAGTCCTGGCCGATGCCGACCCGGCCGGCGCCGCACATGACCTGCCGGGCGACGAAGAACGGCACGAGGTGCTTGACGATCTCGGCGAAGGGGGTCTCCCGGCGCATGAGGTAGTTCTCGTGCGTGCCGTAGGAGGCGCCCTTGCCGTCGGTGTTGTTCTTGTAGAGGTTGACCCCGGCCGTGCCGCGGACCGGGGCCAGGCGGCGCACCGCCTCGAGCATGATCCGCTCCCCCGCCCGGTCCCAGCGCAGCGCGTCGCGAGGGCTGGTCACCTCCGGGGAGGAGTACTCCGGGTGGGCGTGGTCGACATACAGGCGGGCGCCGTTGGTGAGCACCACGTTGGCGAGGGTGGGGTCCTCCTCGTCGGTGAGCTGGCTGGCGTCGGCGAGCTGACGGCTCATCTCGAACCCGCGCGCGTCGCGCAGCGGCGCCTCGTCCTCGTAGTCCCAGCTGGCCTTGGTCGCCCGCATCCCCCCGCCGCTGGCGTAGGCGTTGACGACGTAGCCCGAGAGCAGCATCGGGTTGGCGGTGGGGTCACCGGGGACGGAGATGCCGTACTCGGTCTCGATGCCCATGACGCGACGGACGCTCATGCGGCCAGCCTAGGCGAGCCGGTCCCGGATCCGTCGGGCATAGTGGCCCCCATGTCGCGGATGCCACTGCGCACCAAGGTCTTCACCACGCTGCTGGACCGGTTCGGCCGGGAGTCGATCACCGGGATGGACCTCGCGGCCATCCGCCGCAGCCGCGCGAGCGTCGCGCCCACCGTGCCGCCGTTCACCTGGGTGACCGGCCCGGTATCGCGCTCCGTCGCCGTCCATGACGCGGCGTTCGCCGCGCGGGACGGGCACCGGGTGCCGCTGCGGCTCTACCGTCCCGCCTCCGCCGGGCCGAAGCCGCCGGTCATCGTCTTCCTCCACGGCGGTGGGTGGGTGCTGGGCAGCCCCCGCATGTACGACCCGCTGTGCACCTTCCTGGCCGAGACCGTCGGGGCGGTGGTCGTCAGCGTGGACTACCGCAAGGCGCCCGAGCACCGGGCGCCGCAGGCGGTCCACGACTGCCTCGACGCGCTGCGCTGGGTGGGGTCCGGCGGCGTCGGGACCGCGGTGGACGCCTCGCGGCTGGCCGTCTGCGGCGACAGCGCCGGCGGCAACCTGGCCGCCGTCGTGTGCCAGCTGGTCCGCGACGAGGGCGGCCCCGGGATCGCCCACCAGGCGCTGGTCTACCCGGCCACCGACGCGACGATGAGCCAGCCGTCGGTCACCGAGCACGCCCACGCGCCGGTGCTGACCCGGGAGAAGATGGTCGTCTTCCGCGGCCACTACCTCGGCGAGGGCGGCCTGGCCCCCGACCACCCGCTGGTCTCGCCGCTGTGGGGGGCCGACCTGTCCGGCCTGCCCCCGGCCCTGGTGCAGACCGCCGACCTGGACCCGCTGCGCGACGAGGGGGCGCGCTACGCCGAGGCCCTCCGGGCGGCCGGGGTGGAGGTGCGGCTGACGAACTACCTCGGCGCCCCGCACGGGTTCGCCAGCTTCCCAGGGGCGACCAGGGTCGGCGCGCCCGCCCGGGAAGAGCTCGCCGGCGAGCTGCGCCGCCACCTTCACCCGGCGACCGTCCGGGAGCAGACTCGGGACACCAGCCCCGCCTGACCGCCTGACGCAAGGAGCCGAGATGGACGCCACGGACGCCGGCTGGGTCGAGACCACGCTCGCGGCCCTCACCCTGGAGCAGAAGGCGTCCCTGACCTCCGGCGGCGACTTCTGGCACACCCAGGCTGTGCCGGAGGCCGGCGTCCCGGCGGTGATGGTCACCGACGGCCCGCACGGCCTGCGCAAGCAGTCCGACGACTCCGACGCGATGGCCCTGGGCGGCAGCGACCCCGCCACGTGCTTCCCGCCGGCCGTGACGCTGGGGTCCACCTGGGACACGGCCCTGGCCCGCCGGGTGGGTGAGGCGATCGGCGCCGAGGCGCTCGCGACCGACGTGGCAGTCGTGCTCGGCCCGGGGGTCAACATCAAGCGCTCGCCTCTGTGCGGGCGCAACTTCGAGTACTTCTCCGAGGACCCGTTCCTCTCCGGCCGGATGGGTGCCGCCTGGGTGTCCGGGGTCCAGTCCCGCGGCGTGGGCACCTCGCTGAAGCACTACGCCGCCAACAACCAGGAGACGGACCGGATGCGCGTCAGCGCCGACGTCGACGAGCGCACCCTGCGCGAGGTCTACCTGCCCGCCTTCGAGCACGTCGTCCGCACCGCCCGGCCGACCACGGTGATGTGCGCCTACAACCGGGTCAACGGCACCCACGCCAGCCAGGACCCGTGGCTGCTCACGCAGGTGCTGCGCCGGGAGTGGGGCTTCGAGGGACTGGTCGTCTCCGACTGGGGCGCGGTCAACGACCGGGTCGCGGCGCTCGCGGCCGGCCTGGACCTGGAGATGCCCCCGTCGGGCACCGACCAGGAGGTGGTCGACGCGGTGCGCTCGGGCCGGCTCCCCGAGGAGGACCTGGACCGGGCCGTACGCCGCGTGCTCACCCTCGTGGCCCGCGCCGGGTCCCAGCCGTCGCAGGGCCCGGCCGTGGACGTCGACGCCCACCACGCGCTGGCCCGGGAGGTGGCCGCCGCGGGGGCGGTGCTGCTGCGCAACGAGGACGGGATCCTGCCCCTGACCGCCGACGGCACCGAGGTGCTCGGCGTCGTCGGCGAGCTCGCCCGCACCCCGCGCTACCAGGGGGCCGGCAGCTCCCAGGTGGTGCCCACCCACCTCGACACCGCCCTTGACGGCCTCCGGCAGGTGGTCGGCGACGAGCGGGTCGGCTTCGCCCCCGGCTACCGGCTGGACGGGACCCCCGACGCCGCGCTGGTGACCGAGGCCCTGGAGGTGGCCCGCGAGGCCGACGTCGTCGTGGCCTTCCTGGGCCTGCCCCCGTCGGCCGAGTCCGAGGGGTTCGACCGGTCCGACATCGGCCTGCCCGCCGACCAGCTGGCCCTTCTGCGAGCCGTCCACGAGGTCAACGAGCGGGTGGTCGTCGTGCTCGCCAACGGAGGGCTGGTCTCGGTGACCGGCTGGCAGGACCAGGCCAGGGCGGTCCTGGAGGGATGGCTGGGCGGCCAGGCCGGGGGCCGGGCGACCGCCGACCTGCTGCTGGGCCGGGCCAACCCCTCCGGGCGGCTGACCGAGACCATCCCGCTGCGGCTGGAGGACACGCCCTCGCACCTGTACTTCCCCGGCGGCGAGCAGCACGTCCGCTACGGGGAGGGCGTCTACGTCGGCTACCGCCACCACGAGACGCTGGGCACGCCGGTGGCCTACCCGTTCGGGTTCGGCCTGTCCTACACGACGTTCGCGCTCGCGGACCTCGCGATCGAGCGCACCGGGCCCAACGCGGTCCAGGTGAGCGCGTCGGTCACCAACACCGGCGGGGTCGCCGGCAGCGAGGTCGTCCAGGTCTACGTCCACGACTGCGAGGCGCCGGTCGACCGTCCCGAGCACGAGCTCAAGGGGTTCGCCAAGGTGCACCTGGCCCCCGGGGAGACGCAGGCGGTGCGGGTGGCCCTGGACGAGGAGGCGTTCCGCTACTGGTCGCCCGGCCGGCAACGGTGGTGCGTCGACGCCGGCGAGGTGGAGGTCCGTGTCGGGACCTCCTGCCACGACATCGCGCTCCGCGGGGTGGTCGGGATCGACGGGGACGGCGTGCCGCCCGTGCTGGACCAGACCTCGACGCTGGACGAGTGGTTCGCGCACCCCGTCGGCGGCCCGCTGCTGCGGCAGGCCCTCGCCGAGGGCGGAGGGCGCCCGGTCGACGAGGTGGACGAGCACGAGCGGGCCATCCTCGGTGCGATGCCGCTGCTCAAGCTGGCGTCGTTCGGGCTGGGGATCCCCCGCGAGCGGGTCCACCAGCTCGTCGAGGAGGTCGCCCGGCAGCAGGTCCGGCCAGGGCAGACCTCCGGCGGCTGACGAGCCCCGCTGCGGGCGGTCAGCCGCCGGAGAGGGGGGTGTCGAGCAGCGACTGGACCAGCCCGCCATACCGCTCGACGAGCACGTCCGGGTCGACCCGCCCGGGCGGGGCGAACCCGTAGACCCGGGTGCCGCCGGCCAGCCCGAGCAGCGTGCACACGGCCAGCTCGGCCCGGCTGCGCGCCTCGTCCCCGCCGCCCAGGCGCTGGGCGAGGGGCTCGACGTAGGCCTGGACGAAGCGCGCCTTGACCGCCTCGGGGTCCGGGGCAGGAAGCGCCAGGACGATGGCGCGGGCGAAGGGCTCGGCGGCGACGCGGTCACGGCGCTCGAGCATCCGGCGCACGAGCTCGCGTCCCAGCTCGGCGGTGGGCAGGTCGTCCGGCAGCGGGTCGGGCTCGAAGGAGGCGGCCTCGGTGAAGAGCTGCTCCTTGCTGCCGATGACCTTCATGACCATGGCCGGGGACAGGCCCGCCTCCGCGGCGATGTCCCGGATGGTCACCGAGCGGAAGCCCCGCTCGGCGAACAGGCGCCGGGCCGCGGCGATGACGACCCGGCGGGTGTCCGCCTCGCTCACCGGGACGCCCCGGCAGAGGCGCCCTCGGCGACGTCGGCAGCGCCGGCGGCACCCTCAGGGGCGTCATCGACGCCGGCCCCGGGTGACACGGCCAGGGGGGACGCGGTGGCCGGCAGGTCCAGGTCCAGCACGTCGGAGTGCCCGGAGAGCACGACCAGCTCGGAGGTGGCATCCCCGGAGCCCGCGTCCACGGCAGTGAGGACGAACCTGCCCGCGCCCGGCAGGGGAAGGGTGTAGGCGCCGACGGCTGCGCTGCGCGTCGTCGCGACCCATTCTCCCGACGGCTTGGTCAGGGTGAGGACCACGCCCTCGACGACCGAGCCACTCCGGCGCACCGTCCCGGTCAGCGCCAGGCGGTCGGAGAGCACGAGGTGCTGGTGTGTCGTGGCGTCGACGAGGTCGAGCACGTCCGAGCGAGGGGACCACCCGTCGGCGCTGGTGACCACGACGTAGCGTCCAGGACCGGGCAGGGCGACGGTGTAGGCCCCCGAGGGGTCCACCCGGGCCCAGTCCACCGGCTCGCCGTCCACCCGCAGGACCGAGACGACCGCGCTGCGGATGGGCTGGCCGGAGTCGGCGTGCACGACCCCGCGCACGACCATCTCGTGCTCCTGCCCCTCGCCCTTGACCTCGTCGTGGACGGGCGACGGGGAGGTCGCAGCCACGCCCACGCCCACGCCCGCGCTCGCCGCCGCACCCGCGCCTGCACCAACGACAGGCTCGGCGCTCGCGGTGGCGGGCCGGGACCGGGACCGGGGCAGGGTGAGCGCGATGGCCGCCGAGGCCAGGCTCGCGATCGCGGCGAGCCAGAAGATGTGCTTGAACGCGTCCAGGGAGGGCACCGTCACCGGGCCCAGCCGCATGACCGTGCCCGTCAGGACGGCCGCCACGGTCGCGCTCGCGGTGGAGGTGCCGATGGCGCGCAGGAGGGTGTTCAGCCCGTTGGCCGAGGCGGTCTCGGTGATCGGCACCGCCCGCATGATCAGGGTCGGCATGGCGGCGTAGGCCACGGCGGTACCCATCGACACCAGCGCCGCGCCCACGATGATCTGCCAGAGCTGGTCGACGAGGAAGACCCGGCCCACGTAGGCGCCGGCCATGATCAGCCCGCCGGTCACCAGCGTCGTCTTGGCGCCGAACCGCCGGGTGATCGCCGCCGACACCGGGGCGAGCACGACCATGGCCAGGCCCGCCGGGAGCATGCCCAGCCCGGCGTCGATGACCGGGAGGCCGAAGCCGTAGCCGGTGGCCTTGGGCATCTGCAGCAGCTGGGTGGTGGTGAGCATGTTGCCGAACATCGCAAAGCCCAGCAGCAGCGAGGCCAGGTTGGTCAGCAGCACGGCGGGACGGGCCGAGGTGCGCACGTCCACGAGGGGACGCGCGACGCGCAGCTCCACCGGGAGCCACACCGCCAGCAGCACCGCGGCCGCGACGTACAGCACCAGCGTGCGCTCACTGGTCCAGCCCCAGTGACCACCCTTGGAGATGGCCAGCAGCAGCGAGGTCAGCGCCCCCGAGAGGAGCACCGCCCCGCCGAAGTCGAACCGGCCGCGGCTGCGCACCGGCGACTCCGGGATGACCAGCGGCACCGCCAGGAGCATCAGCGCGCCCATGGCCGCCGCGACCCAGAACAGCACGTGCCAGTCGTAGTGCTCGTCGATGAACCCCGACAGCGGCAGGCCGATCGCCGCCCCGATGCCCAGGGTGGCGCTCATCAGGGCAACGGCGGAGCCGACCCGCTCGCGCGGCAGCTCGTCGCGCATGATGCTGATGCCGACCGGGATGAGGGCGGCCGCGAAGCCCTGCAGCGCCCGGCCGGTGACCACGGCGCCCAAGGTGGTGCCGAGCGCGCCGACGACCGAGCCGGCGATCATCACCACGAGGCAGACGATCATCATCAGCCGCTTGCCGACCATGTCCGCCAGCCGGGCCACGATCGGGGTCGCCACCGCGCTGGTGAGCAGGGTGGCGGTGACCAGCCACGAGGCGTCCTCGGTGGTCGTGTGCAGCAGCTTGGGCAGCTCCGGCAGCAGGGGGACGACCAGCGTCTGCTGGAGGGCCACGATGGTGCCGCACAGGCTGAGGACGGCGATGACGAGCGGGGTGGGAGCGGCGCGGCGGGGGGCGCGGTCAGCCACGGGGATCCTTCCGGGTGGTGGTGAACGACTGTTCACCACCAGTGAACCATCGTTCACCACGCCCACCCAAATCCCCCGCCCGCCCCTTGTTAGTGTCCGGTCATGGCCGCCGACGAGCTCCTCGCGCTCTACGACCCCCAGCACCCCACCGGCCGGGTGACCGGGTCCGCCCCCCGCTCCCGGGTCCGGGCCGAGAACCTCCCGCACGCCGCCACGGCGGTGCTCGTGCGCCGCCCCGACGGCGCCGTCTACGTCCACCGGCGCACCGACACCAAGGACGTCTTCCCCGGGATGCACGACGCCTTCGCCGGCGGCTGCGTCGACGCCGGGGAGGACCCCGGGGACGCCGCCCGTCGCGAGCTGGCCGAGGAGCTCGGGATCAGCGGGGTCCCCCTGGTGCCCCGGTTCCGCCACTGGTACCGCGACGACCACACGCACTACCTGGCGTTCGGCTACGAGGTGACCTGGGACGGCCCGGTCGTCCACCAGCCCGAGGAGGTCGCCGACGGGTGGTGGATGCCCTGGGAGGAGCTGCTCACCCGGCTGGGCGACCCGGCCTGGCCGTTCGTCCCCGACGGCCGCGCGGGCATCAAGTGGCTGCTCGAGGCGCGGGAGGGCCGGCCATGAGGCCCGTCCCCCGCGACCTGCTGCTGCTCACCCTGGACGTGCTGCTCGTCGTGCTGTTCGCCTTCCTCGGGCGACGCAGCCACGAGGAGTCCTCGGCCGTCCTGGGGGTGCTCGTCACGGCCTGGCCGTTCCTGACCGGTATGGCGGTCGGCTGGCTGGTCTCGCTGCTCACCTTCCGCACGCTCCCCCGAAGCGTGCGGCACGGCATACCCGTCTGGCTGTGTGCCGTCGCCGTGGGGATGATGCTTCGCCAGACCATCGACAAGGGGACCCCGCTGTCCTTCGTCGTCGTCGCCACGGTGGTGCTGGGAGCCTTTCTGCTCGGCTGGCGCGCGCTCGCGGCGTGGCTCAACCGCTGGGGCACGGTCCGTGGCTGACCCGGCTCCCCATGAGGCCATGCCCGCTGATCCCATGCCTGCTGCCCCCGTGCCCGCTGCCCCCGTGCCCGCGGGGGACGTGACGATCCGTCCCGCGCTCGCGGCCGACCTCCCGGCGCTCGCGGCGATCTACGGGCACGCGGTGCGCACCTCGGTGGCGACGTTCGACGTCGAGGACCCCGAGCCGGCGTACTGGCTGGCGAAGGTCGAGAGCACCCACCCCGGCGACCACGTGCTCGTCGCGCAGGACGGTCAGGAGTGTGTCATCGGGTACGCCTACTCGGGGTCGTTCCGTCCGCGCCCGGCCTACGACCGGACCCGGGAGACCTCGGTCTACCTGGCGCCGGAGGCGGTCGGCCGGGGCGTGGGGACCGCGCTCTACACGCGTCTGCTCGCGCTGATGCGGGCGGCGGGCGTGCACCTGGCCGTGGCCGTCGTCGCCCAGCCGAACCCGGCCAGCGACGCCCTGCACCGCAGCCTCGGCTTCCGGGAGGTCGGCACGCTGGAGGAGGTCGGGCACAAGTTCGGCGCCTACGTCAGCACCCGGTGGTACCAGCTGCTGCTGGAGCCACCGGGTGCCGAGGAGCCTGCCGGGGAGCCTGGCGTGGAGCCGGGTGAGGGGCCGGCCTAGAGGTACTGGCCGGTGTTGGCGACCGTGTCGATCGAGCGGCCCGGCTCGGTGCCGTCCTTGCCGGTGATCAGCGTGCGGATGTAGACGATCCGCTCGCCCTTCTTGCCCGAGATCCGCGCCCAGTCGTCGGGGTTGGTCGTGTTGGGAAGGTCCTCGTTCTCCTTGAACTCATCGACGCAGGACGCCAGCAGGTGCTCCACGCGGATGCCCTTGGCGCCGCTGGTGAGGAAGTCCTTGATCGCCATCTTCTTGGCCCGGTCCACGATGTTCTGGATCATCGCTCCGGAGTTGAAGTCCTTGAAGTACAGGACCTCCTTGTCACCGTTGGCGTAGGTGACCTCCAGGAAGCGGTTCTCGTCGATCTCGGAGTACATCCGCTGGACGGCCGAGTCGATCATCGCGTCCACCGTGCGCTGCTTGGACCCGTCGTGCTCGGACAGGTCGTGCTCGTGCAGCGGCAGGGTGGCGGTGAGGTACTTGCTGAAGATGTCACGCGCGCTCTCGGCGTCGGGGCGCTCGATCTTGATCTTCACGTCGAGGCGGCCGGGCCGCAGGATCGCTGGGTCGATCATGTCCTCGCGGTTGGAGGCGCCGATGACGATGACGTTCTCCAGGCGCTCCACGCCGTCGATCTCGGAGAGCAGCTGGGGCACGATCGTGGTCTCGACGTCGGAGGAGACACCGGAGCCGCGGGTGCGGAACAGGCTGTCCATCTCGTCGAAGAACACCACCACCGGGGTGCCGCCGGAGGCCTTCTCCCGGGCCCGCTGGAAGATCAGCCGGATGTGCCGCTCGGTCTCGCCGACGTACTTGTTCAGCAGCTCCGGGCCCTTGATGTTGAGGAAGAAGCTCTTGGTCTCGGTGCGCCCCGTGCGCTCGGCGACCTTCTTGGCCAGGGAGGCCGCGACCGCCTTGGCGATCAGCGTCTTGCCGCAGCCGGGCGGCCCGTAGAGCAGCACGCCCTTGGGCGGCTTGAGCTCATGCTCCTTGAACAGGTCGGGGTGCAGGTAGGGCAGCTCGACCGCGTCGCGGATCTGCTCGATCTGCCCGGCCAGGCCACCGATGTCCTCGTAGTCGATGTCGGGCACCTCCTCCAGGACCAGGTCCTCGACCTCGGCCTTGGGGATGCGCTCGTAGACGAAGTTGGAGCGGGTGTCGAGCATGAGCGCGTCGCCGACCCGGATCGGCTCGCCCTCCAGGCTCTCGGCCATCCGCACGACGCGCTCCTCGTCGGCGTGCGCCACCACGAGGATGCGGTCGTCGCCGAGGAGCTCCTTGATCATGACGACCTCGCCGACCCGCTCGAAGCCGCACGTCGCCACGACGTTGAGCGCCTCGTTGAGCATCACCTCGCGCCCGGCCGACAGCTCACCCGGGTCGACCGCCGGCGACACGGCGACGCGCATCTTGCGCCCACCGGTGAGGATGTCGACCGTCGCGTCGTCGTAGGACTCGATGATCAGGCCGTACGCCGACGGCGGCTGGGCCAGCCGGTCCACCTCGCTCTTGAGGGTGACGATCTGCTCCCGGGCCTCCTTGAGCGTCTTGACCAGGCGCTCGTTCTGGGAGGAGACCGTGGCCAGGGAGGACTGCAGCTGCAGGATGCGGTTCTCCAGGTCCCGGGCGCGGGTCGGGGACTCGGCCAGTCTGCGTCGCAGCGCCGTCACCTCGTCACCCAGCAGCGCCTGCTGCCGCTCGAGCTCCTCACGCTCGATGCGGTCACCCTCCCCCCGGCCTTCGCGGGGCTCAGGGGCGTCGTGCTGCGGCGAGTTGTCGGACATCGTCGGAACCTCCTCGCGGGCGACTCCCGGCCGCGTCCGCGGCCGATAGGACGACCCTAGCCCGCGTGAGGCCCTACGTCTCGGACGTCTCAGTCACAGAACGACGAACACGACGGATCTTCTTCTCCGACAGGGGTCGCTCGCCCAGGTCCTCCGGCTCCCACTGCTCGGTGGCGGCCTCGCCGTAGGCCCCCTTGGCCGGTCGGCGCTTGCGCAGCGGCGGGGTCACCCCCGGGGCCAGGCGGCGCGTCGTGATGAGGAAGCCGGTGTGCCCGTGCATCCGGTGCTCGGGGCGGACCGCCAGGCCCTCCAGGTGCCACCCGCGCACGAGGGACTCCCAGGCCTGGGGCTCGGTGAAGCCGCCGTGGTCGCGGGCGGCCTCGGCGACCCGGGAGAGCTGGGTCGCGGTGGCGACGTAGCAGATGAGCACGCCACCGGGGGCCAGCGCGTCGGCGACGACCTCGAGGCACTCCCATGGCGCCAGCATGTCCAGGACGACCCGGTCGACGGTGCCGGGCTCGACCGCACCGGGCATGGTCTCCACGAGGTCACCGACGGACAGGGTCCACGCCGGGTGGGGGCCGCCGAAGAACGCCTCGACGTTGCCACGGGCGATGTCGGCGAAGTCCTCACGCCGCTCGAAGGAGTGCAGGGAGCCCTGGTCGCCCACCGCGCGCAGCAGGGACATGCTCAGGGCGCCCGAGCCGACACCCGCCTCGACGACCCGCGCCCCGGGGAAGATGTCGGCCATGGCCACGATCTGCCCGGCGTCCTTGGGGTAGACCACCGCCGCGCCACGCGGCATCGACAGCACGTAGTCAGACAGCAGGGGCCGCAGCGCGAGGTACTCCACGCCGGCGGTGTTCTTCACGACCGAGCCGTCGGGCGCGCCGATGAGGTCGTCGTGGGCCAGGCGCCCGCGGTGGGTGTGGAACTCCTTGCCCGTCCCGAGGGTGATGGTGTGCAGGCGCCCCTTGGGGTCGGTCAGCTGCACGCGCTCACCGACACCGAACGCCCCCCTGCGGGTGTGGGCCCCGGTGGGGCCGTCGAGCGGGGCGTCAGGCGTGGTGGTCATGGCCGGAAAGTCTAGGTGCGCCCCGATGTCCGTCGTGACAGGGCTTCCTCGAGGTCCTCGGCCAGGACGATCGCCACCAGCGGCCCCCCGGCACTGGTGCGCACCGGCACCGCCCCGATGCCCAGCTGCTGCATCGTCTCGGCGATGGTGGTGACCGGCTCACCGGGGACCGCCAGGGCCACCCAGCCTGCCGGCTGGGACCGCATCACCGCGGAGACGGGGGTGCCCGCGCGCATCCCCTCCGGTATGCCGCGCAGCGCGTCGTCGTCGACCAGCCCCACCTCCGCGCCGTGGGGGTCGAGCACCACCACGGCCGAACCCCCGTCGCCGTTGGTGCGCAACCGGTAGGCGTCCTCCGCGGAGGCCTGCAGCGGCAGGGTGGCGACCCGCCGCCACACGGCGTCGACGGTGAGGCGGCTGAGCCGACCGCGGGTGCGTCCGGCGCGCACGGCCTGCGTCGCACCCGACCACAGGAAGGCGCCGATCATGCCCGTCCAGACGAGGTCGATGAGGTCGACCTGCCGGTGCTGCATGAACGGCCAGACCACGAGGGCCCCGACGACGACGAGCACGGTCAGGACGCGCCCGCTCCAGCCTGCGGCGGTCAGGCCGGCCTCGCGCCGGCCGGTTGCCTTCCACACCAGGGCGTCGACGACGAACCCGCCGTCGAGGGGCAGCCCGGGCAGCACGTTGAAGACCGCGACGAAGCCGTTGGTCCACCCCATGGCCCCAAGAAGGATCTGGCTGATGCTGCCGTCGGGCACCAGCAGGCTCAGCTGCCAGGCCACGACGGCGAGGACGCCGTTGGCCGCCGGGCCGACGACCGCGACGAGGGCGCTGGCTCCGGGCCGGTTGCCCCCCGACTCGTATGCCGTGTGCCCGCCCCACACGTCGGCCACCACGCGGCTGACGCGGTAGCCGAAGGCGCGGGCGACCAGGGCATGGGCGGCCTCGTGCGCCAGGACGGACAGCAGCAGCAGCAGGGCGAACGCCGCTGCGACCAGGTAGGCGCCTGAGCCCAGGTCGGGGCGCGAGCTCTGGATCGTCGGGCCGTAGAGGACGAGGATCACCAGGGCGATGACCGGCCAGGTGCGGCCGATGTAGACGGGCACGCCGGCCAGGGTCGCGATGCGCAGCCCGGGTGCCCGCTGAGCCTGGGCCGGGGCACCGGGGGTGGACATGAAGTGACCCTACGTCACCGGAGGCCGCCGGACCCTGAGTGCCGGCTGTGCCCAGGCTGTCGGTCCCCACCCCGTGTCGCCGGACCGGCCTCCGGCGCGCCGACGCCGGCCCGTTCTCTCGCCCTCGTGGAGCCGAGCCCAGCGATGTCGGCGCCGCGCCATACAGTGCACCGCATGGTTGCCGCGTTGTCCCCGAGCCGAGCCTCGGACTTCATGCAGTGCCCGTTGCTCTACCGGTTCCGGGTGATCGACAAGCTGCCCGAGCCGCCGAGCCCGGCCGCCGCTCGCGGCACCCTGGTGCACTCGGTGCTGGAGCGGCTGTTCGACCTGCCCGCGGCCGAGCGGACGCTGCAGGCCGCGGCCGCCATGGTCGAGCCGCAGTGGCAGGCCCTCGTCGAGGCCGAGCCAGAGCTGGCGACGCTGGTCGACGACGGCGAGCCGGGCGCGCTGAAGACCTGGTTCGAGGAGTCGGTGGCGCTGATCGAGCGGTGGTTCACCCTCGAGGACCCGACACGGCTGGAGCCGGCCGAGCGTGAGCTCTACGTCGAGACCGACCTCGACGGCCTGACCCTGCGCGGCTACGTCGACCGGCTCGACGTGGCACCGACCGGCGAGATCCGGGTGGTCGACTACAAGACGGGGCGTTCGCCCTCGGAGCTGTTCGAGGCCAAGGCGCTGTTCCAGATGAAGTTCTACGCCCTGGTGCTGTGGCGGCTGCGCGGCGAGGTGCCTCGCATGCTGCAGCTGGTCTACCTGGGCAACTCAGAGATCGTGCGCTACGCACCGGACGAGACCGACCTGCTGGCGACCGAGCGCAAGCTCAAGGCCCTGTGGCAGGCGATCGAGCGTGCGGCGACGAGCGGTGACTGGCGCCCGAACACCTCCCGACTGTGTGACTGGTGCGACCACCGTCAGCTCTGCCCGGCGTGGGGTGGCACTCCCCCGCCGCTGCCCGAGGGCGCAACCGTGCTCGCCCTCGACCCGCGGTCCTCGGCGGCGGTCAGCCCGACCGAGGAGTGACCGCTCAGGAATGACCGCACAGGAATGACCACCGGGTGACCCCGAGCTGCGTCGAGTGGCCCCGGCCTCTGGTCGTCCCGGTCCCGACGCTCGAGCTGCGAGGTCCGGCTGCGCTCCCGGTCTGCCCGTCGAGGTGGCCGCGACCGGCGCATGTCAGCTCGAGCAGCCCATTGCCACGGTGGTTGCGCCGAGGCGGCGGCCCCCTCCTCAGGGCATGTCACGTTGTGTATCTGGTCTTCCACGCGGGGCGTGTTGGTCACGCTCGGGCCCGTTATCTTGAACTATGGTTGGGGCATGGAATCACCCACTCCTGCATCGCTCCTGGCCCGTGTCGATGCCGCTGCCGACCGGGTCTGCGAGCGGGACAGCACCAGCGCCTCCCGTGCCCGTCAGGTCCGCTGGGTGGTGGGCGAGCTCCGGCGCGCCCTGGAGCACCCGGCCCTCGGAGAGCTCCAGCCCGATGTCCCCTCGCTGTTCACGGCGGCGGCCCTGGACCAGTACCTGACTCTGGCCAGGGACGGCGAGCTGCGGATCGCGCCGTACCGCAACACTGCCCCCTCCCCCGCTTCCGAACGCGTGCGGCTCGACTGCCTGGGGCTGCTGGCTGCTGAGCTGGGAACCCCCATGCCGGCGGTGACCCGACCTGCCTTCCCCGGCCTGCGGGAGCCCGTCGCCACGCCGCAGCAGCGCACGATGTGGGACCGCCTGGAGACACTGGCATCCCGTCCCTGGAGCGCTCAGGGACGAGTCCGCCTGCTGGCGATGATGGGCGTGGTCCTGGACACCGGTGCCCGTGCCGGCGAGCTGTGCACCATGCGCGTCGACGACCTCGCGCCCGACCTGTCCACCCTCCGCTTCGACCGGAGGCCGCAGGCACGCCGGGTCAGCGAGCCCACTCCCGAGCGGTTGCCGCTGTCCGGTGCCACGAGGGTGGCCATGCGCCGCTGGCTGGACGAGCGCCACGAGATCGTCAGCCGCCTCGAGGGCGCAACGGTGAACACGCTGTGGGTCTCCGTCAGGGGCAACCACGTCGACCGGCCCGACGGCACCTCCCTCCCCCGGCCGGCGGGGATGCCCTTGCAGCCTCGAGGGCTGCGCCGGGCCTATGAGCGCGCCGTGAACGAGCTCAACACCGACCTGGCCGGGACCCCCGGGTGGACTCCGCTCCCCTCGCGACTCGAGCAGCTGCGCCGCGGCGTGCCCGTCCCGGAGGCTGGTCCGGAGACGTCCTGACGGCTTGCCGGTGAGCGGGTGAGTCCGTCTGTCAGAGCGTGAGCCGACCAGAAGCGCGTCATCACCTCGTCCGTGGCCTCTGCCGGCGCACGGCCCTGGCAATCCTTGCGAGGGTGCTGCGCAGGCTTGGGCCCGTTATCCGGAACAGGCGACCTGGAACGGTGACAATGGTGAGGGGCGCGGTGTGACGCTGCGGCGGGCCGGCCGTCGACGCCCGACCGCTCACCCCACCGGTCCAGGCTGCAGAAGTACCCGGGCCTGCCAGTAACACCGTTGAGGCGCGGTGGGACCGCGGACCTGCCAGCACCCTGCTTGGCCCATGCCACTGACCCGGTCGTTGCCGGCCGGGTGCGGGGCGGGGACCTCACAAGTGCCAGGTGACCCCGGCGTCGGTGACCGTGGCGGTCAACCCTCGCTGGTGCACGATCGTGTGGTGCCGCCCGCAGAGCAGGGCGGCGTTGCGCCGGTCGGTGGGCCCGCCGTCGACCCAGTGGATGACGTGGTGCCCGTCGCACCACCACGGCGGGACCGTGCACCCCGGGATCGTGCACCCTTGGTCGCGCAGCCACAGGTACCTCAGCTGCGCGGGGGTGAAGAGCCGCCGGGTCCTTCCCAGGTCCAGGATCTCCCCGTCGGTGCCGAGGACGACCGGGAGGATCCCGGCGTCGCAGGCGATCCGCCGGACCGTCTCCGGGGCCAGCAGGGTCCCGTTCCCGAGCACGGTCCCGGCCCCGCAGGAGTCCCGAAGCTTCTCATGGTCCATCGTCACGTAGACCATGGCCTTGGGCTGGGCCGAGACCTCCTCCCCCGCCGCCGCCGACCGCCGGCACACCTGGACCAGCGCGTCACCGCGCCGCTGATCACTGCTGCGCAGGTCCGAGACGCCCTCAGCCGGTTGCGGGGCGGACAGCGGCCCGATCGCCGCCTCCAGCACGCTCGCGCCCTCGGGGTCCAGGCGCAGCAGGTACTCCACCATCCCGTCGTCGCTGCGGGGCTGGGACAGGGAGACGCCGTGCTTGAGCCGGTCCTGACGCACCTGGAACTCCCCCTCCCGGCCGTGCTCGGCGATGAGCCGCTCCCGCAACCCCCGCACCCCCGACGGGCCTTCGGAGGCCGCCAACGTCAGGAAGCCCTCCCACACCGTGGGCACCGCCGCCGGGGTCAACCGCGGCGCCAGCTTGTGCATCTCGGCCAGAGCGACCGCGGCGCCACGCACCCCGACCCGCCCGGACAGCACGCACGAGCGCAGCCGCTGCACGCTCCCGTGGTCGACGACCATCCCCGCCCGCACCGGCCGCCCCGTGCACACCGTGGCCACGGTGACCAGGTCCTTGACCCCACCACACCGATACGACGGAGCCCACTCCAACACCCACGCCGACGCCGAGGCATGCGTCGCGGTCACCTCACCGCGCTCCACCGCCTCACCCAACACCGTCACCTGCGCCGCCTCGACCAGGCGCCGCAGCTCATCCAGCCCGCCCATCGCCGGCCCCAGATCCGACCCCTGGCACTCATGGACCACCTCGACCAGCCCGGTCAGCGCGCGCACCGCGGCTCCCACCGCGGCGAACCGCTCCGCGAACGACGCCCGGTCCCCGCTCGTCGAAGGCCCTCCGTCGGCGGGCACACCCCCGGCCGCAAGCTCGCCATCGGTAGAAGGCATGCCGCCGGACCCGCTGACCGCGGCCCCCTGACGACGATCCCCCTGATGCATGATTCGAACATACATTCGACCACCGACAGGGCTGCACGGATGCTGCCTGGCCGATCCGGGTCTTCGGATCGGCCAGACGAGCGCGCGTGCAGAACTGCTCGGTCTGCACTGAACGCGCGTGCAGAACTCCTCCTCGATTTGGGAGAAGAGCCTTCACGGGGGGCGACAACGAGCCCCCGGGCGCGTCAGAGGAAGAGGCGGGTGAGGTCCGTCGGGGTCAGCCCGCGCAGCGACGGCACCTGGACCGCCCCCCGATGCACCGGCACCGGGACCACGTGGGGCACCGCGATCGTGCGGGCACCCGCCGCCACCGCCGAGGCTACGCCCGTCGGCGAGTCCTCGATGGCGATGCTCGCCTCGAGCGGGACGCCCAGCGCCCGGGCGGCGGCACGGTACGGCTCGGGGTGCGGCTTGCCGTGGGCGACCTCGTCACCGGTGATGACCGCGGAGAACGTCCCCGGGGGCACCGAGGCGACGAACTCGTCGGCCAGCGACCGCCACGACATCGTCACGAGGGCACACGGCACGCCGTGCTCGACCAGGCCGTGCAGCAGCTCGCGAGCGCCCGGGCGCCACGGGACGTGCTCCTTGACCCGGCGCACCACCCCCGCAAGCAGCTCCTCGATGATCTCCAACGGGGACAACGAGATCGGCGAGTGCGCGCGGATGTACTCCGCCGACACCATGAGGTCGTTCCCGACGAGCTGGTGGGCGTGCTCGTCGGTCCACACTCCCCCGTGGGCCTCGACGAGGGCGTGCTCCTCGGCGATCCAGTACGGCTCGGTGTCGACGAGGGTGCCGTCCATGTCCCAGAGGACGGCGGCGGGCAGGTGGGGCAGGGGCGCGGTGGGTGAGGCAGGACTGGTCATGTCGCGTTGAAGTACTTGGCTTCCGGGTGGTGGACGACGAGCGCGTCGGTGGACTGCTCGGGGTGCAGCTGCAGCTCCTCGGACAGGCTCACCCCGATCCGCGAGGGGTCGAGCAGCTCCACGAGCACGGCCCGGTCCTCGAGGTCCGGGCAGGCCGGGTAGCCGAAGGAGTAGCGCGACCCACGGTAGGCCTGGCGCAGGATGCCGCCGAGGTCCGGGTCGTCCTCGGTGCCGAAGCCGAGCTCCTCGCGCACCCGTGCGTGCCACATCTCCGCGAGCGCCTCGGTCAGCTGCACGGACAGGCCGTGCAGCTCGAGGTAGTCGCGGTAGGCGTTGCGCGAGAACAGGTCTGCCGTCGCCTCGGCCACGCGCGCGCCCATCGTCACGAGGTGGAACGCGATGACGTCCGGCTTCCCGTCGGCCTCGTAGGCCTCCCGCGACCTGAAGAAGTCGGCCAGGCACAGCCGCCGGTCACGACGCTGCCGGGGGAAGGAGAACCGCGCCCGCTCCTGCCCCTCGAGCTCCCCCTCGTGGTGCAGCACGACGACGTCGTTGCCTTCGCTGTAGCAGGGGAAGTAGCCGTAGACGACCGCTGCCTCGAGCAGGTTGTCGGTCTTGATCCGGTCCAGCCACATGCGCAGCCGCGGCCGGCCCTCGGTCTCGACCAGCTCGTCATACGACTGGCCGCCCTCACCTCGCGAGCCCTTCAGCCCCCACTGGCCGAGGAAGGTCGCCCGCTCGTCGAGGTATGCCGCGTAGTCGGCGAGCGCGATCCCCTTCACCACCCGGGTCCCCCAGAACGGCGGGGTGGGCACGGAGTTGTCCGTCGCCACGTCCGAGCGCGTCGTGTCCGACAGCGCGCCGTCATCGGTCTCGGGGGCCGCCACCTGGCGGACCCGGCGCTTGCGCAGCTCCGGGAGCGCGTCCTCGACCGACAGGGACGGGTTGGTCTTGGCCGCCGCGACGGCGTCCATGAGCCGCAGTCCCTCGAAGGCGTCACGGGCGTAGCGCACCTGGCCCTCGTAGACCTCCGCGAGGTCGTTCTCGACGTAGGCACGGGTCAGGGCGGCACCGCCGAGCAGGACCGGCCAGCGCGCGGCCAGGCCGCGGGAGTTGAGCTCCTCGAGGTTCTCCTTCATGACGACGGTCGACTTCACGAGCAGGCCGCTCATGCCGATGGCGTCGGCGTCGTGCTCCTCTGCCGCGCGGATGATCTCCGAGACCGGCTGCTTGATGCCGATGTTGACCACGTCGAAGCCGTTGTTGCTCAGGATGATGTCGACGAGGTTCTTGCCGATGTCGTGGACGTCGCCCTTGACGGTGGCCAGGACGATGCGCGCCTTGGCCTCGCGCCCGCCGCCGTCGGCCGAGCCCTCGATGTGCGGCTCGAGGAACGCCACGGCCGCCTTCATGACCTCGGCGGACTGCAGCACGAACGGGAGCTGCATCTCGCCCTTGCCGAAGAGCTCACCGACGGTCCGCATGCCGGCAAGCAGGTTGTCGTTGATGACGTCCAGGGCGCTGTGCCCCTTGTCCAGCGCGTCCTTGAGGTCGACCTCCAAGCCCTGCCGCTCACCGTCGACGATGCGCTGCTCGAGCCGCTTCTCCAGCGGGAGGGACGCGAGCGCGTCGGCGCGGGAAGCCTTGAGTGAAGCCGAGTCCACGCCCTCGAACAGCTCCAGCAACCGGGCCAGGGGGTCGTAGAGCAGCTCGCTCTCCCCCGGCTCCCCTGCCCAGCGGCGCCGGTCGTGCACCAGGTCGAGGGCGACCTCGCGCTGGTCCTCGGGGATACGCGCCACCGGGATGATCTTGGCGGCGTGCACGATCGCCGAGTCGAGCCCGGCCTTGACGCACTCGTGAAGGAAGACCGAGTTGAGCACCACGCGCGCAGCGGGCTTGAGACCGAAGGACACGTTGGACACGCCCAGCGTGGTCTGCACCTCGGGGTAGCGCCGCTTGATCTCGCGGATCGCCTCGATCGTCTCGATCGCGTCGCGCCGCGTCTCCTCCTGCCCCGTGGCGATCGGGAAGGTCAGCGTGTCGACGACGATGTCGCTGACCTGCATCCCCCACTCCCCCGTCAGGGACTCGATCAGGCGGGTCGCCACGGCCACCTTGTGCTCGCGGGTGCGCGCCTGGCCGTCCTCGTCGATGGTCAGCGCGACGACGGCAGCGCCGTGCTCCTGGACGACCGGCATGATCCGGCGGAAACGGGAGTCCGGGCCCTCACCGTCCTCGAAGTTGACCGAGTTGACGACGGCCCGGCCGCCGAGCAGCTCCAGCCCGGCCTCGATCACCGCGGGCTCGGTGGAGTCCAGCACCAGCGGCAGGGTCGAGGAGGTGGCCAGCCGCTGGACGACCTCTCGCATGTCGCCGACGCCGTCACGTCCCACGTAGTCCACGCAGACGTCGAGCAGGTGGGCGCCGTCGCGGGTCTGGTCGCGCGCGATCTCGACGCACTCGTCCCAGCGCTGGTCGAGCATCGCCTCGCGGAAAGCCTTGGAACCATTGGCGTTCGTTCGCTCACCGATGGACAGGAACGACGCGTCCTGACGGAACGGCACCGCCTGGTAGAGCGAGGCCACGCCCGCCTCCGGACGCGGCCGGCGCGGCGCCACCGGCTGCCCGCCGACCGCCTTGACGACCTGCTCCAGATGGGCCGGCGTCGTGCCGCAGCAGCCGCCGACCAGGGCCAGGCCGAACTCCCGGGTGAACTGCTCGTGCGCCTGCGCCAGCTCCTGGGGGGTGAGCGGGTATGCCGCGCCCTCCTTGGTCAGCATCGGCAGGCCCGCGTTGGGCATGCAGGTGACGGGGATCCGGGCGTGCCGCGACAGGTGCCGCAGGTGCTCGCTCATCTCGGCCGGGCCGGTGGCGCAGTTGAGGCCGATCGCGTCGATCCCCAACGGCTCCAGGGCGGTCAGGGCCGCACCGATCTCCGAGCCCATGAGCATGGTGCCGGTCGTCTCGACGGTCACCTGGACGATCACCGGCAGGGTCTCGCCGACCGCCGCCAGCGCCCGCTTGGCGCCGATCACGGCGGCCTTGGCCTGCAGCAGGTCCTGGCTGGTCTCGATGAGGATGACGTCGGCACCGCCGTCGATGAGCCCGCGCGCCTGCTCGGCATACGCATCGCGCAGCGTCGCGAAGGGGACGTGCCCCAGGGAGGGGAGCTTGGTGCCCGGGCCGACCGACCCGATGGCGAACCGCGGCTGCTCCGGGGTGGACCACGCGGCTGCGGCTTCGGCCGCGATCCGCGCGCCGGCCTCGGCCAGCTCGTAGATCCGGTCCTGGATGTCGTACTCGCCCAGGTTGCCGAGGTTGGCGCCGAAGGTGTTGGTCTCCACGGCGTCGACGCCGACGGCGAGGTAGGCGTCGTGGACGCTGCGCACGATGTCGGGACGGGTGACGTTGAGGACCTCGTTGCAGCCCTCGTGGCCCTCGAAGTCATCGAGGCTGGGGTCTGCGGCCTGGAGCATGGTGCCCATGGCGCCGTCGGCGACGAGGACGCGCTCGGAGAGGGCCTGGCGGAAGAGGTCGGAGCGGCTGCTCAATGTGATGGACCTTCGCACTCGGGGAACCGGCCCTGAGTCTATCGGCGGGGCGCCTGCCGGCCGCCTGAGCATTCCGTAGTCTGGTCAGACCACATCGATCGTGTGGCGCAGGACACCGCGCGGGCCCCGGCCCGCCACAACAGGACGCGGGACCCCCACCCGCACCGCTAGGAGGCCACCGGTGATCGAGCTCGAGGACGTCCCGGAGCTGCGCGACCCGGTCATGATCCTCGCCTTCGAGGGCTGGAACGACGCCGGCGAGGCCGCCACCGCCGCCGTCGAGCACCTCTGCCAGGTGTGGGACGCCGAGCCGATCGCCGCCATCGACCCCGAGGACTACTACGACTTCCAGGTCAACCGGCCGCGGGTCGTGCTCGAGGAGGGCCAGCGCCGGATCAGCTGGCCGACCACGCGCATCCTGTTGGCCTCCTCCGCGACGCTGGAGCGCGACGTCATCCTCGTGCAGGGCATCGAGCCCTCGACCCGGTGGCGCTCGTTCACCATCGAGCTGCTCGAGTTCGCCCAGCAGATGGGCGTGGGTCTGTTCGTGACGGTCGGCGCCCTGCTGGCCGACGTGCCACACACGCGGCCGATCCCGATCACGGTGACCTCCGACCACGAGGACGTCATCCACCGCTTCGACCTCGAGCCGAGCAAGTACGAGGGCCCCACCGGCATCGTCGGCGTCCTGGCCGACGCGGCCACCCAGGCCGGACTGCCGTCGCTGTCCTGCTGGGCCGCGGTCCCGCACTACGCCGGCGGCACCCCCTCGCCCAAGGCCACCCTGGGTCTGGTCTCGCGGCTCGAGGAGCTGCTCGACACCACCGTCCCCCACGGCGACCTCTCCGACCAGGCTCGCGCCTGGGAGCACGGCGTCGACGAGCTGGCCGAGTCCGACGACGAGGTCGCCGAGTACGTCCAGTCCCTGGAGCAGGCCCAGGACACCGCCGAGCTGCCCGAGGCCTCCGGGGAGGCCATCGCCCGGGAGTTCGAGCGCTACCTGCGTCGACGGGGGGACGAGCCGCCGGCCGGCTGACCCTCCCGGGACGCCGTGGCGCGGGCCGACTCACGCGCTGTGGGGGCGTGGCGGGCTTCCTGAAAAGGACCTGAATCGCCCGCACGGCGCAGGTCCCTTCTGTCACCATCGTCACATCCGCACCATCAGGGGGAAGTGACACGTGGCCCGGCGCCGCCAGACGCGCATCATCGCGCTCCTCACCACGCTGACCGCCGGTCTGGCGCTCGCGCCCGGCGCGGGCGCCGCCGCCAGCCCCCGGTGGGTCAACCCCCCGCCGTCCCCTGCCGCCGCGGTGCTGCGCCAGCTCGCCGCCCGCAGCCACGGCCACACCCGTATCGCGCGTGACCCAGCCACCGGCCGGGTCACCTTCGTCGGGGCGGACGCGGGTGCCCCTCTGGCTCGCCCGGGCGATGCGGGGGCGAGCGGCGGCGCGGAGCCGGCCGCCCGCGCATACCTGCGGCACCTGGCGCCGCTGAGCGGCGTCTCCGACCGGGCCGTGCGCCCGCTGGCCGTCGCGCGACAGCCGTGGGGCACCACCGTGCGGTTCCAGCAGCTGGCCGGCGGCCTGCCGCTGGTCGGCGGCGAGGTCACCGTGTCGATGGACCGCACCGGGGCCCTGCAGTCCTACGCGGCCCACACCTCCGACGCGAGCGTCACCGACGCCACCCCCGAGGTCAGTGCACGGTCCGCCGCCGCGACGGCAGTCGGCCTCTTCTCGCGCTCCCGCCGCTTCCCGGCGACCGGCCTCGTGGCCAGTGCGCCGGTGCTCTCGGTCTACGACGCCCGCCTGCTCGGCGCCCCCGGGCAGCGCCAGCAGCAGCTGGTCTGGCGCACGGAGGTGACGGCCGCGGGCCACCCCGACGTGCGCGAGCTGGTGCTGGTCGACGCCCACCGAGGCACGGTCGCGCTCCACTTCAGCGAGGTCGACCGGGCCGCGAGCGAAGTGGAGCAGCGGGTGTGCGACTTCGGCGAGGTGGCCGCGGACGACCCCACCTGCGTCACGGACGACCCGCACGTCGTTGCGGACCCGGCCGCGGGCACCGACGACGAGCGCCTGGCCTACGACAACGCCGCGAAGACGGCCGCGTTCTACCGGGATGTCCTGGGCCGCAACGGGATCGACGGCCACGGCATGCCGATCGTGTCCACCGTCGGCTACTGCCCCAGCACCAGCGCCTGCCCCTACGACAACGCCTTCTGGGACGGCGAGCAGATGGTCTACGGCGCCGGGCTGCCGGCCGCCCTCGACGTCGTCGGGCACGAGCTCACCCACGGCGTCACCGACCACACCTCGGGGTTGTTCTACTTCTTCCAGTCCGGGGCCATCAACGAGTCGATGTCCGACGTGATGGGCGAGCTCATCGACCAGCTCGAGGGCTCGGTCGCGCCGGAGGACCTCTGGATGGTCGGGCAGGACGCGCCCAACGACTCCCGCGGCCTGCACGACCTGCGCAACATGAAGGACCCCACGTCCAGTCTGGTCGGCGCCCAGCCCGACCGGATGACCTCGCCGGACTACGCCTCCGGCTTCGACGCCGACGGCGTGGTCGAGGACGGCGGCGACGTGCACGCCAACAGCGGAGTGGGCAACAAGGCCGCCTACCTGCTCACCGAGGGCACCCGCCTCGAGCCCGACGGCACCTTCAACGGCCGCAGCTTCACCGGGGTGACCGACAACGACGGCAACCCGCTCACCGGTGCCGACGCCGACGGCGGCGCCACCACCGACTCCCGGCGCCAGGTGCTGGAGAAGGTCGCCAACATCTACTACGCCCTCGAGCTGCGGATGCCCTCCGGGACCTCCTACGCCGACCTGTCCCGGCTGCTCCCGCAGGCGTGCGACTCCCTGGTCGCCGCCGGGGCGCCGGTCAACGGCCTGACCTTCCGCACCGCGGACTGCACGGCGGTCCGGGCAGCCGTGGCCGCCACCCAGATGAGCCTGTCGCCGACGGTTCCCGGGGCCGGCCCGAACCGGCCGGCGCCCTCCTGCACCAACGGCGGCGCCAGGTCCCCGATCTGGTCCGACGGCTTCGAGTCGGCCTCGTCCTCGGCCTCGCACTGGGTCGCCAACCCCCAGCCACCCGCGCCCTCCTCGGACATCGCCGGCCAGGGCGCCTGGTTCAGCAACGCCCCTGCCTACGCGAGGTACGCCCGGACCGGCCGGGGCAACCTGTGGGGCGACGACCCGGGCCTGGCCGACTCGGCACCCGCCGGGACGAGCTCACCGTTCCGGCGGCAGATCTCCATCGCGACCCGCTACGCCGTCGTCCCGCACGTGGGGACCTTCCTCTGGTTCGCGCACGCCTACAGCTTCGACTCCCTCGACGGCGACCACTACGACGGCGGCCGGGTCGAGGTCACGACCGACAACGGCGCGCACTGGAGCGATGCCGGGCACCTGCTTGTCAACAACGGATACTCGGGCACCCTGCTGCCGAGGACCGGCTACCGCGACCCCTCGACGGCGAACCCGGACGCGGGGCGGCGGGCCTTCGTCGGCAGCAGCCGTGGCTACACCGCCAGCCGGCTCGACCTCAGCTCCCTCGCCGGCCGGTCCGTCAGGATCCGGTTCGTCGTCTCGACCGACCAGCGGGTCGGCGACTACGGCTGGTTCGTCGACGACGTGCAGATCTACTCCTGCAACGCCTCCCTGCTCTCGCTGACCCGCCCCAGGACCATCGCCTACGGCTCGGCGACCACCCTCTCCGGGCGCCTGGTGAAGGCCGACACGTCGGCGGCCCTGGCCGGCCAGGTGGTCCGGCTGTACCAGCGGGCCCACGGCGCGAGCTCGTGGGGCTCGGCCGTCAGCAGCACCCGCACCTGGTCCACCGGCGGCTACGCCTTCAGCGGCCTGCGTCCGCTGCGCTCGGTGGACTACCTGGTGACGTTCGCCGGGGCGACGCCGGTGGGTGCCACCTCGGCCACGACGATGGTCGGGGTCGCCCCGCGGGTGACGCTGCACGTGGCCGACCGCACGCTCTGGCTGGGGCAACGATTCACCGTCAGCGGCAGCGTGTCACCGAACCACCACGGCCAGCAGGTCGTTCTCCAGCGCTACCTCGGCTCTGGTCGCTGGGCGACCCTGTCGCGGGCCACGCTCAGCGCGAGCAGCGGCTACGCGATGACGTGGCGGCCCGGTGTCCGCGGCTCGTTCGTCCTGCGGGTGGTCAAGGCGGCCGACCGCGACCACGGCACCGGCGCGAGCCCGTCGGTGGGGGTGCGGGTCAGCTGACCTTGGGGCGGACCCCGGCCTGACCCCGGGCCGGCCCTCTGGACCGACGAGGGCCCCGCGGCGACCGCGGGGCCCTCGTCGTGTCGGAGATCAGATCCGGATGCCCAGCAGGGCGTCCAGGGTGCGGGCGATGAGCCCCGGCGCCGCGGCGTAGTCGCCGCCGCGGGTGGTCGACTCCCGGGCCCACCGGTCCACGGCAGCCACGGCGCCCGGGCCGTCGAGGTCGTCGGCCAGGCACTCGCGCACCCTCGCGATGGTCTCGGTCGCGTCGGGGCCGGTGTTGACCGAGACGGCCTCGCGCCAGGTCGCCAGCCGCTCCTGGGCCTCGGCGAGGACGTCCTCGCTCCACTCCCACGGCGTGCGGTAGTGGTGGGAGACCAGGGCCAGCCGGATGGCCATCGGGTCCACGCCCTCCCGGCGCAGCGCCGAGACGAAGACGAGGTTGCCACGGGACTTGCTCATCTTCTCGCCGTCGAGGCCGACCATCGCCTGGTGCACGTAGCTGCGTGCGAACGGCTCGGAGCCGGTCAGGCCGCTGGCCTGGACCGCGGACATCTCGTGGTGGGGGAAGACGAGGTCGGTGCCGCCGCCCTGCACGTCGAAGGTCATGCCCAGGTGGTCCAGTGCGATCGTCGTGCACTCGATGTGCCAACCGGGGCGGCCGTCGCCGAGGTCGCCGCCCTCCCAGCTCGGCTCGCCCTCGCGCCTCGCGCGCCACAGAAGCGGGTCGAGCGCGTCGCGCTTGCCGGCCCGGTCGGGGTCACCGCCGCGCTCGGCGAACACCGCCATCATCTGGTCGCGGTCCCAGCTCGAGACCTGGCCGAACGCGGGCTGGGTGGACAGGTCGAAGTAGACGTCCGAGGCGCCCGGCTCCCCCTCGCCGTCCGGGACGGGCACGAGGTATGCCGTGCCGTCGACGAGCAGCTTGCTGACCGCCTCCACGACCGAGGGGATGCTCTCCACCGCGCCGATGAAGTGGTCCGGCGGGATCACGGCCAGCGCGGTGAGGTCCTCCCGGAAGAGTGCCGTCTCGCGCTCGGCCAGCTCGCGCCAGTCGATCCCGTCACGCTCGGCCCGCTCCAGGAGCGGCTCGTCGACGTCGGTGACGTTCTGGACGTAGAGGACCTCGTGGCCGGCATCGCGCAGCGCCCGGCCGAGCAGGTCGAAGGTGACGTAGGTGGCCGCGTGGCCCATGTGCGTGGCGTCGTACGGCGTGATCCCGCAGACGTACATCCGCGCAACCGGACCGGGAGTGAGCGGACGCACCACGCCGGCTGCCGTGTCGAAGACACGCACGGGAAGCCCCGTGCCGGGGATGTCGGGCAGGAAGGGCGTCGGCCAGGAGATCACCGGCAAAGCCTAACCGGCGGCTCTCACAGCGGAGGCCACGGCACCGCCGGCCAGCCACCGCCCGGGCGCGGGAACCGTCCACGCCGCAACAGCGCGGCAACCCGGGCCTCCAGTGCCTCCCGCTCGGCCAGGGTGAGCAACGGCTCGAGCTCGGCGGCCAGCCGCGACCCGGTGGCGCTCAGGTCGGCCGCCAGGACGCGCAGCCGCTCGAGGTCCTCCCCCGGCAGCGGCTCGCCCATCCAGCCCCACAGCACGGTGCGCAGCTTGGGCTCGACGTTGAAGGTCACGCCGTGGTCGAAGCCCCACACCGTGCCCTCCTGCAGGCGCAGGTGGGAGCCCTTGCGGTCGGCGTTGTTGATGACCGCGTCGAGGACCGCCGTGCTGGCCAGGTCCGGGCGGTCGGCGTGCACCACGACCACCGGCGCCCCGTCGGCCATCTCGGCCTCGAACACCGGCAGCCACCCCGGCCGGACCTCCTCGCGCGGCACGACGTCGATCAGGGCCTCGTCGGGCGCGTCCACGTCGGCGGCATCCGCCTCGGGGTCGCCGATCCACAGCTGCACCGAGCCCTCGCCCATCGGGCCGTCCCGCAGGACGGTCGGCGGGACCACGCCCCACTCGCCGACCGAGGACACGAGGAACGCGGCGGTCTCACGGGCGGCGAGGGTGCCGTCGGGGAAGTCCCACAGCGGGCGTTCCCCGCGCACCGGCTTGTACATCACATGGGTGCTGACGCCCTCGAGCTCGACGCGGGCCAGGAGGGCCAGGTTGGAGGCGTCGACCAGGCGGCCCTCGACGGTGAGCTCGCCGAAGGTCAGCAGGTCGAGGACCTCGGCGACCTCGGCCTCGCTGGACGGCGGGGGCACCTGAGCGCTCAGCGCTTGTAGCCGTTCGCGCGCGGGCAGATGTGACCGGTCGGGTCCAGCGGGCCTCCACAGAACGGGCAGGGCGGCCGGCCCGCGGAGACGAGGGCGGCGCAGCGCCGGGCGAAGGCGCGGGCCGCGGCCGGGTCGATGGCGACCCGCAGCATGGTCGGCTCGAGGCCGTCCGGCCCGGGCGGGGCGACGATCTCGCCCTCGTCGTCGACCTCCACCGGCTCCTCGTTGTCGTGGCACTCGAGGATGAGGATGTGACGCCCGGAGTCCCAGGCCAGGCTCATGCTGCCGACGCGGAACTCGTCCTCGATCGGGGTGTCCAGCGGCGCGTTGTCCTCGACCTCGGCCGCGACCGACTCGGCCGCCGCTCCCCCGGCGAAGTCGTCGAGCAGGTCGTTGATCCGGTCGGCAAGAAGGCTGACCTGCGCCTTCTCCAGCGACACGCTGACGATGCGGCGGCCCTCGCTGGCCTGGAGGAAGAAGGTGCGCTGCCCGGGAGGGCCCACGGTGCCCGCAACGAAGCGGTCGGGCGGGTCGAATTCGATCACCGGCATGCTTCGAGCCTAGACCGACGCACCGGCCCCGAGGCCACCACCCACGGGCGCGTCCCCGCTCGTGTCGTACGCGCTCGTGTGCTCCGCCGCAGGCTCCGTCCCCTGCGTCGGGGCCTCCGCTCCAGCCTGTTCCCGCTCCTGGTCCGGCTCCTGCTCCTGTCCCTGCGGCGGCTTCGGCGGCGGCACGAGCGAGCGCAGGTCGCTCCCGGCGTCGTTGACGCGCAGCACGAACGGCCGGCGGGTCGTGTAGCGCACCACCGACAACGACGCGGGGTCGACGACGATCCGCTGGAAGTGGTCGAGGTGGCTGCCGGCAGCATCGGCGAGGACCGACTTGATGACGTCGCCGTGCGAGACCGCGACCCAGATCGCGTCGGGGCCGTGCGCCTGCTCGACCTGCGCGTCGACCGAGCGCACCACGTCCACGGCGCGCTGCTGCATGGCCGCGATCGACTCGCCGGGGAAGTCCTCACCGTCGGGGAAGCGCGCCGCGCTGGGCTGGTCCTGGACCACGCGCCACAGCGGCTCCTTGGCCAGCTCCGCGAGCAGGCCGCCGGTCCAGGCCCCGTAGCGGCACTCCCCCAGCGCCTCCTCCACGTCGAGGGCCACCCCGTCAAGGACGTCCAGCAGCGCCTTGGCCGTCTCCTGGCACCGCTGCAGCGGGCTGGAGACGACACGGACGACGGGCAGCTCGGCCAGCCGCCCGGCGAGGGCGGACGCCTGCTCGCGGCCGACGTCGTCCAGCCCCACACCCGGGGTCCAGCCGGCGAGGGTCCCGCTGGCGTTGGCTGTGGTCCGTCCGTGTCGGACGAGCAGGCAGATCGGCACGTCCGACACTGTATGCCGCGTTCTCGCCACTGCCACGAACGTGTGATGACATTGCCTCGTGATCGTGGACCAGGCCGTCTACCGCAACGGCAAGCGCATGCACTGCGGCGACCTCAGCGACGAGCTCGAGGCGCTGCGCAGCCGCGGGCAGGGCTTCATCTGGATCGGGCTGAAGGACCCGACCGATGCCGAGTTCGCCCTCGTCAACGACGAGCTGCAGCTGCATCCGCTCGCCGTCGAGGACGCCGTCAAGGGCAACCAGCGCCCCAAGCTCGAGGTCTACGACGGCTCGGTCTTCCTGGTGATCAAGACCTTGCGCTACCTGGAGAAGACCTCGGACATCGAGACCGGCGAGGTGATGATCTTCGTCGGCGACCAGTTCGTCGTCACGGTCCGCCGCGGCGAGGCCAACCCGCTGGCCGGGGTGCGCCAGCGCCTCGAGCAGATGCCCGAGCACCTCGAGCACGGCCCGATGGCCGTGGCCTACTCGGTGATCGACTCGATCGTCGACAACTACACGCTCATCGACAGCGAGGTCAGCGAGGACCTCGAGATCATCGAGCGCCAGGTCTTCTCCGGGTCCCGGGAGGTCCACGCGCCGAGCATCTACGCCCTCAAGCGCGAGGTCCTGGAGTTCAAGCGGGCCTCGATCCCCCTGGCCGAGCCGCTGCGCCGGCTGGCCGAGGACGAGGAGATCCCCGGCATGAAGGACGAGGCGCGGCCGTTCTTCCGCGACGTCTCCGACCACCTGCTGCGGGTCAACGACCACGCCGAGTCCTACGACCGGCTGCTGACCGACGTCCTCAACGCCCACCTGGCCCAGATCTCGGTGCAGCAGAACGACGACATGCGGCGCATCTCGGCCTGGGTGGCGATCGCCGCGGTCCCCACGATGATCGCCGGCATCTACGGCATGAACTTCGACCACATGCCCGAGCTGCACTGGGCCTACGGCTACTTCATCGTGCTGGGCGTCATGGCCACGGCGTGCGTCGGTCTCTACCGCGCGTTCCGCCGTTCCGGCTGGCTCTGACGGACAGCGTGCGCGACCTCGACGCGATCGAGGCGGGGACGCACGCCTGGACCCTGCACCGGGGGCACCCAGACCCACCCGAGACACGGAACGGCCCGTCCCGGCCCCGCTGAGGGGGCTGGACGGGCCGTTCCGCGCGTTTGGTCGCGGGGGCTCAGGTCGCGCTGAGGAGGCCCGCCGACAGGCTGACGATGAGCAGCAGGCCAAGGCCGATGCGGTACCAGACGAAGGCCGTGATCCGGTGCCCCGCGACGAACTTGAGCAGCCAGGCGATCGAGGCGTAGGCCACCACGAAGGAGACGACGACGCCGAGCAGCAGCTGGCCGACCCCGACGACCTTGGGGTCGACGTCCTTGAGCTCGAACAGGCCGGCCGCGGTCAGCGCGGGGATCGCCATGAAGAAGGACAGGCGGGTCGCGGTGACGCGGTCGATGCCCCGCAGCAGGCCGCCGGAGATCGTGGCACCGGAGCGGGAGATGCCCGGGATCAGCGCGAAGCACTGCCACACGCCGATGATGAGGCCGTCACGCAGGGTGACCGACCCCTCGCCTCGGTGCAGCCCCTGCCGGGCGAGCTCCTTGTTGCGGACCTCGGCGACGAACATCACTGCGCTCCACAGGATGAGCGCGGCCGCCACGACCCACAGGCTGCGCAGGGCGCCGGTGATGAGGTCCTTGGCCAGGAAGCCGACGACTCCCACCGGGATCGAGCCGACGATGACCGCCCACGCCAGCTGGTAGTCGTGGTCGGAGCGCTGGCGCGAGTCACGCAGCCCCGCGAACCACGCACCGAGCAGGCGCGCGATGTCCTTGGCGAAGTAGATGAACGTCGCGACGATCGCGCCCATCTGGATGATCGCCGTGTAGGCCGTGACGGCCTTGTCGTCGACGTTGAGCCCGAGCAGCTTCTCGGTGATCGTCAGGTGGCCGGTCGAGGACACCGGGAGGAACTCGGTGAGCCCCTCCACGATGCCGAGGACCAGAGAGTCGAGATAGGTGAGGTGCTCCACGGGCTCGCTTTCGCCTGGGGGTGGACGGTGTCGTCGTCGGGCTAGTCGCCCAGACCGGTCTCGCCCAGCAGCTCGGCCATGGTTCGCACCACGTGCACGCGCTCCTGGAGGGAGCCGGCGAACGGCGAGATCGTCAGGGTCGTCACGCCGGCCTCGGCGTAGCGTACGAGGCGATCCTTGATCCGGTCACGCGGGCCGATCAGGGCGGTGCGGTCGATGAACTCCAACGGCACCGCGGCGGCGGCGTCCCGGTGCTGGCGGGCCAGGTAGAGGTCCTGCACCTGGCGGGCCTCCTCCTCGAAGCCCATCCGCACGGCGAGCTTGTTGTAGAAGTTCTTCTCCCGCGAGCCCATGCCGCCGATGTAGAGCGCCGAGTAGTGCCGCAGCGGCTCCGCGGCCGCCTCGACGTCGTCGCCGAGGACCACCGGGACGGTCGGCACGATGTCGAAGCCGGCCAGCGGCTCGGCCTCGGTGCCCTTGCCCGCCTTCGCGGCCCCGGCCCGCAGCGGCTCGAGCAGCTCCTTGGCGTTCTCCGGGCTGAAGAAGATGGCCAGCCAGCCATCGCCGATCTCGCCGGTCAGCTCGAGGTTCTTCGGGCCCACCGCCGCGAGGTAGACCGGGATCTGCTCGCGGACCGGGTGCACGGTCAGCTTCAGCGCCTTGCCGGGGCCGTCGGGCAGCGGCAGCTGGTAGTGCTTGCCGTCATAGCGGACTGTCTCGCGCCGCAGCGCCATCCGCACGATGTCGACGTACTCGCGGGTCCGGCCCAGCGGCGCGTCGAAGCGCACCCCGTGCCACCCCTCGCTGACCTGCGGGCCGGACACGCCCAGTCCCAGCCGGAAACGGCCGCCGGAGAGCGTGTCCAGGGTCGCCGCCGTCATCGCGGTCATCGCGGGCGTCCGGGCCGGGATCTGCATCACGGCGGCGCCGAGGTCGATCTGCTCGGTCAGGGCACCCACCCAGGACAGCACCGTCGGGGTGTCGGAGCCGTACGCCTCGGCCACCCAGGCCACCGAGTAGCCCAGCCGATCCGCCTCCTTGGCGAGTGCGATGTTGTCGGCGTCGTTGCCGGCGCCCCAGTAGCCAAGGTTCAGACCGAGTTTCATGGCCGGGAGGCTATCGGCGGGGCATCAGCATGGGGAGGGGGTGGCGCCGATACAGTCCGGAGACATGCGCCACAGGAGGATGGGACGCTCGGGGCTGTCGGTGTCGCGGCTCGCGCTCGGCACGATGACGTGGGGCCGTGAGACGGCCCTCGCCGAGGCACGCGAGCAGCTCACCACCTTCCTCGACGCCGGCGGGGACTTCGTCGACACCGCCCACGGGTATGCCGGTGGGCTCAGTGAGCAGGCCCTCGGCAGCTTCCTGGGCGATGTCGTCGCGCGCGACGACCTGGTCATCTGCACCAAGGCGGGGATCTCCCGGCGCAGCGGGGAGCGCGTGGTCGACACGTCCCGGCGGCGGCTCATCGCCGAGCTGGACGCCTCGCTGGAGCGGATGGGCACGCACTACGTCGACCTGTGGCTGGTGCACGCCTGGAGCGACGACACGCCTCTGGAGGAGACGCTGTCAGCGCTGGAGTGGGCGGTCAGCACCGGCCGCGCGCGCTACGTCGGGGTCTCCAACTACTCGGGCTGGCAGAGCGCGCATGCCGCGACCCTGATGTCGGCCCGCTCGATCCCGTTGGTGGCCAACGAGGTCGAGTACTCCCTGCTGAGCCGGCAGCCCGAGGACGAGGTCGCCCCGGCTGCCGCGGCCCTCGGCCTGGGCCTGATGCCCTGGTCGCCGCTGGCCCGTGGGGTCCTGACCGGCAAGTACCGCCACGGCATACCGGCGGACTCGCGCGCGGCCTCGCGGGAGTACCCCGGCTTCACCAGCCGGTTCCTGGGCGAGCGGGCGGCGCAGGTCGTCGACGCGCTCGTCATCGCCGCGCGCGGGCTGGAGGTGTCACCGGCCGAGGTCGCCCTGGCCTGGGTGCGCGACCGCCCCGCGGTGGTGGCCCCGATCGTCGGGGCCCGGACGGTGCAGCAGCTGCGGACCGCGCTGGCCTCCGAGGAGGTCGAGCTGCCCGCCGAGCTGGTGCAGGCGCTGGACGACATCTCGGCCTGAGCACACCGGCCCCAGGCCCTCGGGCGCGAGACATCGACCGCAGGGCATCGACCAGCAGAACATCGAGCCGAGGACTGGTCCCCGGGGGGCGCACCTCAGCGGGTGCGGGACTCCTCGTAGTCGGAGTCGTCGAGGCCGAGGTAGACCCCGCCGTCGCCGTCCTCGTCGTCGTGGTCGTCGAGCTCGTCGTCCTCGTCGTCCTCGAGCTCGTCGTCCTCGAAGGGGCCGCTGTAGATCTCCAGCGGGGTGACCTCCCCGAAGGCGTCGAGCAGGGCGTCGTCGTAGTCGTCGAAGGCGTCGGCCAGGTCCTGGTAGGCCGCCACCACGGAGGGGTCGTTCTCCCCGCGGCGCGATGCGGAGGCTTCCAGGTGGCGCTCCAGGGCTGCCACGAAGGTGGCCAGTGCTGCACGCGGATCGGCGGTCATGCCTTGAAGGTAGCCTGTCGTGGGCCACAATGGGCAGGGTGGTCGAGTACGAGTGGCGAGTCCTGACGTTCCCGCGCGACATGTCCCGCGGGGACGTCCGCCGTGTCATCACCGACCACGCGGAGTACGGCCACTGGGAGCTGTCCAGGATGCGCCTCTACCTCGGGGGTGCCCGGCGGGCGTGGCTGCGCCGCCGGATCATCCGGGCGCAGCGCACCGCCTGAGACCACAGCGCACCGCGTGAGACCACTGGGCACCGCCTGAAACCACAGCGGACCGCCTGGACACCAATGCACCGGGCGGCTCCTCCCCCCGAGGAGGCCGCCCGGTGCCGTCTGTGGTGCGCGTCAGGACAGGCGGATCGCCGCCAGGCCGCCACGACGGGCCTTGGCCACCAGCGCCGCGCCACCGGCCAGCAGGGCCGAGGCGAGCACCAGGAACAGCGAGACCTGCGCGCCGGTGAAGGGCAGGCTGCCACCCAGGGACGGGAGGTCGCTGGCCGCCGAGCTCGAGCCGCCGCCACCGTTGCCGCCGGTGCTGCCGCCGGCCGAGCCGGACCCGCCGTTGTCACCGCCGCCGGTGCTGCCCCCGGTGGAGCCGCCGCTGCCGCCACCGGTCGGGCTCGTGGCGTCGGCCGGGCACGGCACGATCAGCTGGTCGAGCGGGAGCCCGGCCTTGGTCAGCGAGGCGATGAGGTCCTGGTCGAGGACCACCACCGTGCTCTCCACCGGCGCCACCGACGTCGTGACGCGCGCACAGGCACCGACGAGGCTGCCGGCTCCCGCGCCCGTGGAGACGATCGTGTCGGAGCCGGTGCCCGGTGCCGGGACGGTGCCGTTGCCCGTGCCGTTGCCTGCGCCCGTGCCCGCCGGGCAGGCGTCGAGGAAGCCGGGGAACGCGCTGGTGAGCGGCGTGCCCGCGTCCTGGCCGAGCACGCTCAGGTCCACGTTGGCCAGCGCCGTGCCGGTGCCGGTGGCCTGGACGCAGGTGGTGGCCAACGGGCTGAGGTCAGCGGTGACCGCCGCCGTCCTGGCCGTGGCGCCGCTGACGTCGAGGAAGGCCAGCGGCGTGCCGGCCGTGGCCGCGCCGACCTGGTCGAGCGCCGACTTCACGCCGGTGCTCACCTGGATGAGGGCACCGGTCAGCTCGGCCGGCGCCTTCGGCGTGCTCACGGCCGGGAGCGGTGCGCTCGGCGGGGTCGGCGCCTGCTTGAGGACCGGCACGTTGACGTCGACCTTGACCGGGAGCAGGCCCCCGGTGGGCGTCCCGGCTGTCGGGGCCGACGGGACGGCGACGCTGGGCAGCGCAGGCGCCGGGGCCGGCGCCGTCAACGCACCGGGCAGCGACGGCGTCGGGATCGGCAGCGCCGGGGCGGGCACCGACGGCAGCGGCGCGGGCGGCGGCGGCAGCAGGTCCGCCTGGGCCCCACCCGCGAACGACAGACCCGCCGCGCTGCACAGCACGACGGCGATCGAGGCGCGCGTAACGGCGCGCCGAGCTCCTGAAGACATGGTCCCCACCTGATTCCCCCTGCGTCTGGCGCCGGCTCGGCGCGTGGTCCGGTGCAGGGAGAACGAGGGCCCGGTCCGGGGGGTGACGTACCCCACAGGGTGACGTCACCGGTCACTCTCAGTGACCACCGCCCCGGAGCGGGGACCGCTCAGCAGTCGGCGAGGAGCCGCTGGAGCACCCGCGCGCCGAACTCGAGGGCGTCGACCGGCACCCGCTCGTCGATGCCGTGGAACATCGGCGCGAAGTCGAGGTCGGCGGGCAGGCGCAGCGGCGCGAAGCCGTAGCCGGTGATGCCGAGGCGACTCAACGCCTTGTTGTCGGTGCCGCCGGAGAGGCAGTAGGGCAGGATCGCCGCGCCCGGGTCCTCCGCGACCAGGGCCTGCTTCATCCGGTCCACGAGGGCGCCCTCGAACGGCGCGTCGAGGGCGATGTCGCGGTGCACGACCTCCACCTCGACGTGCTCGCCCGCCAGCTCGCGGATGACGCCCATCAGCTCGTCCTCGTGGCCGGGCAGGAACCGGCAGTCCAGCGACGCCGTCGCGCCCTGCGGGATGACGTTGTGCTTGTAGCCGGCATCGAGCATCGTGAAGTTCGCCGTGTCCTGGAGCGTCCCCTCGACGAAGCCCCGCGCTCCCCCGAGGTGGGCCAGGAGGGCTGCGGGTGACTGCTCGTCATACGGGGTTCCGGTGATCGCGCTGAGGCCGTCGAGCAGCTGGCGCACCGACGCGATGTACTCCCGCGGCCAGACGTGGGCGTCGATGCGGGCGATGGCCGCCGCGAGACGGACGACGGCGTTCTCGTCGTTGGGGACCGAGCCGTGGCCGGCGCGGCCGTGGGCGCGCAGCCGCAGCCAGGCGATGCCCTTCTCCGCGGTCTGGAGCAGGTATGCGCGGGTCGGCTCACCCGTGCCCTTGGCGGGCACGGTGACGCTGTAGCCGCCGACCTCGCTGATCGCCTCCGAGACGCCCTCGAAGACCTCGGGGTGGTGGTCGACCACCCAGTGGCTGCCCTTGACGCCCCCGGCCTCCTCGTCGGCGAAGAAGGCGAACACCAGGTCTCGCGGCGGCGTCGTCCCGGTGCGCGCGAGGTGACGCAGGTTGGCCAGGATCATCGCGTCCATGTCCTTCATGTCGACCGCGCCCCGGCCCCAGACACAGCCGTCGCGCAGCTCGGCGCCGAACGGGTCCACCTGCCAGTCGGCAGCGTTCGCGGGCACGACGTCGAGGTGGCCGTGGATCGCCAGCCCGGGGCGGCTCTGGTCCTGCCCGGCCACGCGCACGAGGACGCTGGCGCGCCCGGGCTCGCTCTCGACATACAGGGGGTCCAGGCCCACCTCGGTGAGCTGGTCCATGACGTACTCCGCGGCCTTGCGCTCCCCCGGCCCGCTGCCGTCGCCGTAGTTGGTCGAGTCGATCCGGATGAGGTCCTGGCAGATGCGGACGACCTCGTCCTCGGGGCGGACCTGGCTGGCGGCAGCGGCGTTGGCGGTCATGGGATGCACCCTATTCGGGGGGTCGGTGGCGGGTTCGGAGATGCCCCTCGGTCCGTGCTAGTGTTCCGACCCGTTGGAACGCCGCAGGGCGTGCCGACATCACCCTCGTCCGGGTGGCGGAATGGCAGACGCGCTAGCTTGAGGTGCTAGTGCCCTTTATCGGGCGTGGGGGTTCAAGTCCCCCTCCGGACACCATCATTCAGGGCCGTACGCGACAGCGTGCGGCCCTGGTGCGTTCCCGGCAACCCGACCCCCTGAGAGGGCCACGGTCACCGGGTCTTCACCGGGTCGACCGCCCCGGTTCACGCGCGGCGGCCTCCGCCCCGGCACGGTGTGAGGCGTCACTGCCCGCCCATGACCCGGAGCCCCAATGCCCCGTCGCCGCCTCACCCGCCTCAGCCTCCCGCGCGACCTGACCCGCGCCCGCATCGGCAGCCTGGCCGCCGCCGGCCTGGTCCTCAGCTGGCTCGCCGCCCCCACGGCCGCCCAAGCCGGCACCCCGGACCCGCACCCCGACGGCGCCGGGCACACCTTCGCCGTCATCGGCGACGTCCCCTACGGAGACGCGCAGGTCGCCGCCTTCCCGTCCTGGATCAGCCAGGTCAACGCGGCCCACCCCGCCGTGACCTTCCACGTCGGCGACATCAAGAACGGCTCCTCCCGCTGCGACGAGCCCTACTACCGGATGATCCGCGCCGACTTCGACCGCTTCGCCGGGCCGCTGGTCTACACCCCCGGTGACAACGAGTGGACCGACTGCCACCGGGCCAACAACGGCGCGTACGCACCCCTGGGCCGCCTCACACTGGACCGCTCTGTCTTCTTCGACCGGCCGGGTATGACGATGGGCCAGCACCCGGAGAAGGTCACCTCCGAGGCCCGCCACGGCTTCCCCGAGAACGTGTCGCTGCGCCACGACCAGGTCGACTTCGCCACCCTGCACGTCGTCGGCAGCAACGACGACCTCCAGCCCTGGACCGGCCTGGGCCAGACCTCGGCCACCCCGGAGCAGGTGGCCGAGGAGCGCGCGCGGATGGCCAACGCCATCAAGCTGGTCCGCTCCACCTTCGCCTCGGCGAGGCAGCGGCACGACCGCGCCGTGGTCCTGCTGCAGCAGGCCGACATGTTCGACCCCACCTACACGCCGTCGTGGAGCGACATCTCGGCCTTCAAGCCCCTGGTGCAGGCGCTGGTCGACGAGGCCTCCACCTTCCCGGGTCCGGTGTACCTGTTCAACGGCGACAGCCATGTCTACAACAGCGACCGCCCGCTGGCTGCCGGGTCCTCGTGGCTGAGGACCTACGGGGTCAACGGCTGGGCGGACAACCTCCGTCGCGTCACGGTGGACGGCTCCAGCAACAACACCGACTGGCTGCGGGTGACGATCACTCGCCCCGACTCCGCCGAGGTCCTCTCCTGGGAGCGCGTGCCGTACTCCTCCTGAGCGACAGGGCCGGACATCGTCAGGGGGTGGGTGCTTTGGCCACCTAGGGGTCGTATCGGCGGGTTCGGCTGCGCGGCCACAGTTTCGGCAAGCGACCACAGGGGTCGCGACCAGACCGAAAGGCCAGTCTCATGTCGACCACCGACCGCTTCACCAAGAGCATCCGCAACGCCCTCACCCGGAACTCCCGCGTTCCGTCCGCCACCGCAGGCCGTGGTGCCGCCACCGCAGTCATCGGGACGCCGACGTCCCGCGGCCGCACCCGGCTGCTCGCCGCCGGTGCCGCCGCGGCGGCCATCACCGCGGGGGTGGTCACGACGGCCGCGCCCGCCCACGCCGACGTGACGGTGATGCGGGCCGGCATCTCCTGCGGCTACAACCACGTCTACGCCTACACGCCCTCGTCCGACTACACCCGCAGCACCCTCGCGGGCGTCGAGCTCGACACCCGCGCCGAGCTCTACCGCTGGAACAGCTACAGCCACACCTGGCAGCGCGTCGGCCAGAGCGGGTGGTGGGCCTACACGATCACCGACTACGCCGGCCGGCCCGGCACCCCGGTCCCCAACGCGCACTGGGCGACCTACGGAAACAGGGGCACCTCCTACTACACGTTCGCCGCGACGCCCGGCTACGCCTACGCCGTCAAGACCTACGTCTACGACCGCGGCGACGGCACGACCCGCTACACGTGGAACTACACCAACGTCTGGAACTCCTCCTCCAGCAAGTCCTGCTGGGCCGGGTGAGTCGGCGTTGCACCAGGAGGCGGGTGTGCCGGGTCCGTTCGACCGGCACACCCGCTGGTGCATGTCCGGCCGCCCCTGTCCCGCGACCGCTCCGCGTGCCGGCTGAACCCCGCCAGGGCTGGGTTCAGCCGGTGCAGGTGTTGCCGTCCGACCGTTTCGCCCGGTTCGAGCCGCACGTCCCGGCTTGGTCCAAACAGGGCCGCCGCCGGTCCGGAACCGCGTAGATTGACAAGGCGTCAACAGGGGTGATGGACCATCGCGAGCGGTCACGGACCGCCGAGGACAAGGACGACGATGACCGACTCGAGTCAGGCTCCGCTCCAGCCCCCGACCGGCATGCCCGGCACCGAACCCGTCCTCACGCTGACCGCCCCGGCGCCGGCGCAGGCGGTGGCCACGACGGCCGCCCCGCGGCTGGCGCCGGCCGTCGAGGCAGCCGCCCTGCCCGGCCTCGACGCCAAGGTGGACGCCTACCTCGGCTCGCTGATGGCCACCACGCCCCGCTCCCCCGAGTTCGCCGCCAAGGCCACCGACGTGCGGACCATGGGCGATGAGGACATCCGGCGGGCGGCCGAGACCTCCAACCGGCTGCTCAACTCACCGGTGCGCGCCATGAAGGAGGGTGGTCTCGCCGAGGGCTCCCGGGTCGGCTCGACGCTGCTGGAGCTGCGCCGCACCGTCGAGGACCTGGACCCCAAGCAGGCCCAGGGCGCCCGGAGGCTCCTCGGCGTCCTGCCGTTCGGCGACCGGATCACCGACTACTTCCGCAAGTACCAGAGCGCCCAGGGCCACCTCGACGCGATCCTGCACGCGCTCCGCGACGGCCAGGACGAGCTCGGCAAGGACAACGCCGCCCTGAACATGGAGAAGCAGCAGCTCTGGGAGGCGATGGCGCGGCTCAACCAGTACGTCTACGTGGCCGAGCGGCTCGACTCCCGCCTCGCTGCTGCCGTCGCCGACCTGCAGGCCCAGGACCCGGACAAGGCCACGGCGGTCCGGGACGACGTCCTGTTCTACGTCCGGCAGAAGCACCAGGACCTGCTGACCCAGCTGGCCGTCTCGATCCAGAACTACCTGGCCATCGACATCGTCATCAAGAACAACATCGAGCTGGTCAAGGGCGTCGACCGGGCCACGACCACGACGGTCTCCGCCCTGCGGACCGCGGTCATCGTTGCCCAGGCGCTGGGCAACCAGAAGCTCGTCCTCGACCAGATCACGGCGCTCAACACCACGACCTCGGACATGATCCAGCGCACCTCGGAGATGCTGCGCGACAACTCGGTCCAGGTGCAGCAGCAGGCCGCGTCCGCCACCATCGGGCTGCCGCAGCTGCAGGCCGCCTTCCAGAACATCTACCAGACCATGGACGCCATCGACGCCTTCAAGGTGCAGGCGCTGGACTCCATGGCCGCGACCATCGGCACCCTCGAGAACGAGGTCACCAAGTCGCGTGACTACCTCGAGCGCGTCTCCCGGCAGGACGAGCGGGTGGCGCACGGCTCCCTCGACCTGGGCCTGCCCGGCGGCCGGCGCTGACCGGGGGCGCCGAGGAGGGCACTCGCATGGCATCGCTGGGCCAGCTCCTGGCACGCATCATGGGTCGGCGCCCGGCGCCCGAGCCCCTGCAGCTGCCCCGTGTGCCCACGAGCCAGGACCTGCTGGACTCCCTCGACCGGGTCGAGGCGCTCGTGGCGGACGGCGCGGTGCCCGCCGCCGTGGCCTCCCGGGTCGCCCGCGTCTCGCGCACGGTGCGCGACACGATCCCCCGCCTGCCCACCCTCGGCGCCGGCAGCCCGCAGGCCTACTCGGTCATGGCGACCGCGACCGACTACCTCCCCGAGGCGATCGGGGGCTACCTGCGCCTGCCCCGGCAGTGGGCCGACAGCCGTCCGGTCGACAAGGGCCGGACCTCGCTGATGGTGCTCATCGACCAGCTCGACCTGCTCGCCGCCACGATGGACAAGGTCTTCGACGCCGTATGCCGTGCCGACGCGGCCGCGCTCGTGGCCCACGGGCGGTTCCTGGCGGAGAAGTTCGGCCCGGGCGCCGGGGGCGGCGCCCTGGAGCTGGGGCCCACCACCACCGCGCCCCGGGCACCCGGTGCCCTCGAGCCACCGACGGGGACGGGTCCGGCATGAGCGCCACCAACCCGCCCGTCACGCTCCGGCAGGCCCTCGACCGGCTGGTGGCCGTCGGCACCGGCGCGGGCGTGCCCGCTGCCCAGTCCCGCGCCGAGGGAGTCGCCCTGGCGGCCGCCGTGGCCGAGTCCGCACCCGGCGCCTCCGTGGTGTGGGCCGAGGCCGTCGGCGACGGCTCCGGCACCGGGGACTTCTTCGACGCGGCCTCCCGCGGCCGGCGGTGGCGGGCCGCACCCACCACCGCGCTGACCGGCCTCGTGGCCGCCCGCTCCGAGCGGGCCGGCGACTACGCCGCCGCGCTGGCCGACGTCGCCGCAGCGGCCTGCGGCCTGGGTGAGCCGACGATGCGGGTCGTCGGCAACGCCTCGGTCGCCGCCGCCGCGCAGCTGCAGGCCGCGGGGGCACGGCCCGCACCCCAGCCGGCCACCCGGCATACCGGGTCGGTGGCACCGGCGGCACCGGCGGCGGGCGCCGACGCGGCGGGGGCGGCGCCGGACACGCCGGTCGAGCACAAGACCCTGGAGGAGCTGCTCGGCGAGCTGGACGCACTCGTCGGCCTGTCGCGGGTCAAGACCGAGGTGCACCGGCAGGTCGCCCTGATGCGGGTCGAGAAGCTGCGCGCCGAGGCCGGGCTGCGCAGCCCCACCATCACCCGACACCTGGTCTTCGTCGGCAACCCCGGCACCGGCAAGACCACGGTGGCGCGGCTGGTCGGTGGCATCTACCAGGCCCTGGGCCTGCTGACCAAGGGCCAGCTGGTCGAGGTCGACCGTTCCGAGCTGGTCGCCGGCTACCTCGGCCAGACCGCGGTCAAGACGGCCGAGGTCGTCACCTCGGCCCTCGGGGGCGTGCTGTTCATCGACGAGGCCTACAGCCTGGCCGGCGACCAGTACGGCGAGGAGTCCGTCGACACCCTCGTCAAGGAGATGGAGGACCACCGCGACGACCTCGTGGTCATCGTCGCCGGCTACCCCGCGCCGATGGAGGCGTTCGTCGCGGCCAACCCCGGGCTGGCCAGCCGGTTCCGCACCACGATCAGCTTCGAGGACTACACCGACGACGAGCTCGTGGAGATCCTCACCCGGCTGAGCGAGGGCGCCGACTACACCCTCGCTCCCCAGGCGGTGGCGCGGTTCACCGAGCTGCTCGCCGGGGTGCCCCGCGGCCCGTCGTTCGGCAACGGCCGCTTCGCCCGCAACGTCCTGGAGGAGGCGATCGGGCGGCACGCCTGGCGGCTGCGGGACGTCCCCAGCCCCACGACCGAGCAGCTGCGGCTGCTGCTGCCCGAGGACCTCAGCGACACCGGGTCCGACGCCGGGGCCGACGCCGGGTCCGGCGCAGCGACACGGCCTCACCCGGGTGCCGCGGAAACCGCTGCGCTCCCGACGGATCCGACCTGGCTGGTGGACACGTCAGAGACGACAGGACCCCAGCAACCGGGAGGTGCGTCGTGACCCAGTCCGCCGGCTCCGCAGTGGGCACCGGGGTGCCGGTCGCGCGCACGGCCACCGCGGCCGTCGCCCAGCCCGGGCCCGCCGCTCCGCCCCGGGGCCGGGTCGCGTCCGCGAGGGCCTCGATCCGGCGGGGCCTCGAAGGCACTCCGGGACGGCTGCGCGTCCTGGCCCTGGTGACCGCCGCCGTCGCGGTCCTGTTCGGCCTCGCGGCAGGGCAGGCGTTCAACGCCGCCGACGGCGCCCTGGCCCGGGCCGAGGCCAACACCGCCCAGCTCGTGCGCATCCAGGCGCTGCACACCAACCTCGTGCGCGCCGACGCCAACGCCACCAACGCCTTCCTCGTCGGCGGCCTGGAGCCCGCGTCGACCCGCGCCGCCTACGAGACCTCGGTCAGCCAGGCCGCGCAGCTCATCGCCCGGGCGGCCAGGGCCCAGCCGGCCGACGGGCGCGCCCTCGCCGCGCTGAACGACCAGCTGCTCACCTACACCGGGCTGGTCGAGCAGGCCCGGGCCAACAACCGCCAGGCCCTGCCGCTCGGTGCGCAGTACCAACGCAACGCCAGTGCCGGGCTGCGTGCCGAGGCGCTGCCGATCGTCGACGCCCTGGTGACCGCCAACGACCGCCGGGTCCGGGCCGAGCTGGACAACGCGGCCAGGGCCGCCGACTGGCTCCTCGCCGGCCTGCTGACCCTGGCCGTCCTCGTCGTCGGCATGGTCTGGCTCGCGCGGCGGACCCACCGCTACCTCAACCTGCCCCTGCTCGCGGCCACCGGCGCGGTGCTGGTGACGTTCGTCGTCGGTGCACTGGCACTGGGCGCCGTCCGAAGCCAGGTCGCCGACGTGCGCGACGGCCCGTACGCCGCGACGCTCGCCACGGCCCGCGCGCGCATCGCCGCCTTCGACGCCAAGTCCAACGAGAGCCTGACCCTGATCGCCCGGGGGTCCGGCGGCGCGTTCGAGAAGGCGTGGCAGGCCTCCTCCGCTGCGGTGGTGGCGCAGTCGCAGGCCGCTGCCTCGCACGCGTCGGAGTCCTCTGGGCTGGCGCAGGCGTGGGCCCCCTACGTCAAGACCCACCAGGCGATCCGGGGCGCTGACGACGGCGGGCAGTGGGACCGCGCGGTCGCGCTGGCGACCGGTTCGGGCCCCTCGTCGGCCAACGCCGCATTCGACGCCTTCGACCGGGCCTCGGCCTCGGCCCTGGCGGAGGTCGGCCGGGCCACGGACGACGGCCTGTCGACGCAGCGCCCATGGCTACCGGTGGCCGGCGTCGTCGGGCTGCTGGTCGGCCTGCTGGCGGCTCTCGGTGCCTGGTGGGGCGTCGGCAAGCGCCTGGAGGAGTACCGATGACGCGGCTGCTGCCCACCTCCAGCCCCCGCCGACGCAGGCCCGGGACCGGTCGGTCCGGGTGGGGCGCCGTGGCTGCGGTCCTCTGCGTGCTGGCCGTGGCCGGCTGCACCAGCGGGGTCTATGCGCAGACCCCGGTCCCGACGCCGAGCCGGTCCGCGACCGCGACGACCCCCGCGCCCGGACCGTCGACCTCCGCCCCGGCGTGCGGCAACCCGCTGGCGTCCTACGCCCCCGCCGCGACCGACCCGCTGGCCGTGCCCGCCGGCAGCACCATGGCGCGGATCAAGGCGCGCGGCCGGCTCATCGCCGGGGTGTCCGCCGACACGCTGCTGCTGGGCGCCCGCAACCCGGTGACCGGGCAGATCGAGGGCTTCGACATCTCCATGCTGCAGGCGGTCTCGACCGCGCTCTTCGGCCGGCCGGACCGGATCGAGCTCAAGGTGATCACGGCCGCCGACCGCATCCCCAGCCTGCAGAAGGGCACCGTCGACATCGTGGCCCGCGCCTTCAGCATCACCTGCGCCCGCTGGGAGAAGATCGCGTTCTCCACCGAGTACTACCGCGCCGGGCAGAAGGTGCTGGTGCCCCTCGGCTCGACGGCCCGCTCGATGGCGGACCTCAAGGGCAAGAAGGTCTGCGCGCCCAACGGCTCGACCACCATGGACAAGCTGCGCACCTTCACCGGCGTCATCCCCGTCGGGTCCGACACGCACACCGGCTGCCTCGTGCTCTTCCAGCAGGGCAAGGTCGACGCGATCACCGGTGACGACACCGTCCTGGCCGGCCTCGCCGCCCAGGACCCCTACGCGCGCGTCATCAAGGCCCCGGCCTTCACCGTCGAGCCCTACGGCCTGGGCATCCCGGCGAAGAACGTCGACTTCGTCCGCTACGTCAACGCCGTGCTGGCGCGCCTGCGCTCGGACGGGCAGTGGACTGCTGACTACAACACGTGGCTGCGGGCAGCGCTCGGGCCCGCCCCCGCGCCCCCGGCGGCGGTCTACGGCAGGACCCCGCAATGACGGCCGGCACCATGACCACCACCGCCCCCGAGCCGGTCGGGCGCCTCGGCACGCCGATGGCCGCCCGGGACGCCCTGGACTACCTCTCGGCTCTGGGGCAGTGGCGCGACCAGCGGCGCGCCGAGCTCGACCGCCTCGACGAGGCCGCCCTGGCCTCCCCCGAGCGTGACGCGCTCACCGGCGACGTGCAGCTGTCCATGGCGCTGTGGAAGTCGGTGGCCGATCGCTACGAGCTCCTGGTCACCACGTGGGACTCCGGCCGGGCCGGGGTCGCCGAGCGGGAGCGCCTGTCCTCCCTGATCTGGGGCCGCCTCGACGCCACCGTCGACCCGCGCCTGGCCGGCCAGACCGTCACCGGGGCGGCCCTGAGCGTCTCGCTCCCGGAGGCGTGCCGCCTGTCCGACGCGCTGGCCGCCGCGCTGCGCACCCGGCTCTCGCTCGACCCCGTGGAGGCCGACCTGGCGGCCCGGCTCCGGGCCCTGCGGGCGCAGCTGGAACGCGTGCGCGAGCTCGTGGACGGCGACCGGTCGGCCTCGCTGGAGGACGGCGTGGCCCGGCGCGTGGCCAAGCTCGACTCGGCCGTGACCGACCTGGTCGGCGACGCCGGACGCGGTGCGGACGTCGGCGGGCGGCTGCCCGTGGTCGAGGGCGACGCAGCCCGCCTCGAGCGCGACCTCATCGTCGCGGCGGCGACCCGGCACCGCGCGGCGCGCGACGCCGCCCGCGCCCGCGCGCAGCGCGCCGAGCTGGAGGCCCGCGGCCAGGTGCTGCGCGCCCTCGCCGAACGGTGCGTGCGCGAGCTGACCCCTGCCCCACGGCTGGCGGTCCCGGACGTCGCGGCGCTGGGCCCCGTGCCCACCGAGGCCGCAGCCGTGGAGGCCTACCTCGCGCGCCTCGAGGCGGTGGGCCGGGCCCTGGACCTGGCCCACACGGCATACCAGTCCGCGCTCGACGAGCGCGACGAGCTGCGCGGGCGGCTGGAGGCCTACGGCGCCAAGGCGGGCGGCGCCGGGCTGGACGCCGAGGCCGCCGGCGACCTGGCGGAGCTGCGCCGGCGCGCCGTGGACGAGCTGGGCACCGCGCCGGCCAGCCTCGAGCGGGCCCGGGCGCTGGTCGCCGCCTACCAGGCCTACCTGGCCTCACACGTCACCGGAGGGACCCCGTGAGCACCGTCCCCTGCACACAGCCCGGGTGCACCGGCCAGATCCTCGACGGCTACTGCGACGTGTGCGGGTCACCCGCCGCGTCAGGCGTCGTCAGCGCCTCAGCCGTGGCCGGGGCGCCGCCGGGCGCCGCTGTCGCGGCGTCCACCCCGACCCAGCCCGCCGGTATCGCGACCTCCCCCTCGAGCGTCTCCCGCGCCTCCAACCGGCTCGCCTCCTCACCCCTGGGCTCGGCCCGCGCGAACGGTGGCACCAACGTCACCCGGCGGCTGGGGACCTCCTCGACCCGCCTGCGCGGCGCGCGGCTGGGTGCGGGGCTCACCACGGTGCCGCCGGTCCCGGCGGTCGACGCCGCCAAGGCGATCATGCTCAACCCCGAGGTGCCCGAGGACCGGCGCACCTGCCCCTCCTGCGGGGCGCCGGTGGGACGCTCCCACGACGGCGTGCCGGGGCGCACGGAGGGGTTCTGCCCCAAGTGCCGGGCGCCGTACTCCTTCACGCCGAAGCTGGCTCCCGGCGAGCTCGTCGGGGGGCAGTACGAGGTGGTCGGCGCACTGGCCCACGGCGGGCTCGGCTGGATCTACGCAGCCCGGGACAAGAACGTCTCCGACCGGTGGGTGGTGCTCAAGGGCCTGCTGAACTCCGGCGACCCCGACGCCCTGGCTGCCGCGATCGCCGAGCGCCAGTTCCTCGCGCAGGTCGAGCACCCGCTGATCGTGGAGATCTACAACTTCGTCACCCACCGCGACGCCGGCTACATCGTCATGGAGTACGTCGGCGGCACCTCGCTCAAGGCGCTGCTCAAGGCGCGGATGCGCGCAGCCGGCGGGCGCTACGACCCGATCCCGGTGGACCAGGCGATCGCCTACCTCGTGGAGATCCTGCCGGCCTTCCAGTACCTGCACGACCTCGGCCTGCTGTTCTGCGACTTCAAGCCGGACAACATCATCCAGGTCGGCGACGCGGTCAAGCTGATCGACCTCGGCGGCGTCCGCCGCGCCGACGACCTGGACTCGGCCATCTACGGCACGGTCGGCTACCAGGCACCGGAGGTGCCCACCGTGGGCGCCTCCGTCGCCTCGGACATCTACACGATCGGGCGCACCCTCGTGGTGCTGGCGATGGAGTTCCGCGGCTACCAGTCGACCTGGGTCTCCTCCCTGCCCCCGGTGGACGAGACGCCACTCTTCCAGCGGCACGACTCCCTCTACCGGCTGCTGGTCAAGGCCTGCGCGCCGGAGCCGGCCGACCGCTTCGCCACCGCCGACGAGCTGCGCGTGCAGCTGCTGGGCGTGCTGCGGGAGGTCGTCGCCACCGAGCGTCCCGGCACCGGAGCGGCCAGCCACTCCGCGTCCTCGCTGCTCTTCGAGGCCCCCTCGGCCTCCGGGGAGACCCTCGACTGGCGCCAGCTGCCGCTGCTGCGGGTGGACGACGGCGACCCGATGGCGGGGTGGCTGCGCACCGTGAGCATCGAGGACCCGCAGGCGCGGCTGGCCGCCTTGGCGGGAGCCCCGGAGACCTCGGCCGAGGTGCTCCTCGCCACCGCCCGGGCGGCGCTGGACGCCCACCGGCTCGACCTCGTCGACCGGGCCGTGGGCGACCTGCTCACCGCCGACCCGTGGGAGTGGCGGGCGGTGTGGATGTCCGGGCTCGCCGCCTTCGCGCGGGAGGACGCGGCGGCTGCTCGCGCGGCCTTCAACGCCGTCTACGGCCAGGTCCCCGGCGAGCTGGCGCCCAAGCTGGCGTTGGCGCTGGCCTGCGAGCTCAGCGGTGAGGCCGACGTGGCGGAGTCGCTCTACACGACGTGCGCACGCACGGACGCCAACTACACCGCACCGGCGGCCTTCGGCCTGGCCCGCATCCACTCCTCCCGGCAGGACCTCGACGGCGCGATCGCCGCGCTCGACCTGGTGCCCCCGACCAGCCGCGCCTACCCGCAGGCCCGCCGGCTGCGCGCGGGGCACCTGGCCGGGTCCGGGCGGGGGCTGCCCGCCCTGTCGGCCGCGCTCGGCAGCATCGAGACGGTCAGCCTCGACCCGGCCGACCGCTACGGCCTGACGGCCACGGTGCTGGGCCTGGCCCTCAAGGAGGTCCTGGAGCACGGTCCGCAGCCCGGCGTGCACATCGGCGGCCTGCCCGCCCAGGAGACGCCGCTGCGGACCGGCCTCGAGGCGGCCTACCGCCACCTGGCGGGGCTGACCGAGTCGCGCGAGGAGCGCGTGCGGCTCGTCGACTCCGCCAACCGGAGCCGGCCGTGGACGAAGTGGTGACCGCCGCCGGGCCGGGCGCACCGCGGCCGGACAGGGGTGTGCCGGACAGCGGTGACGTGGACAGTGGCCTGCCGGACGGCACGGCCGCAGGCAGCACCGTGCCGGACACCTCCGCGCCGGGAAGCACCGCGCCGGACACCTCCGCGCCGGGAAGCACCGCGCTCGGCGGCACCGTTCCGGGCAGCACCGATCCGGACGCACCGGAGCCCGAGCCGATCGAGCCCGGGGCCCCTGGCCACCCGGCGACGCCGGAACCGGCTGCGTCCTCCAGCACCTGCCCCACCTGCGGGGCCGCCACCGCACCGGGCGCGCGGTTCTGCGAGGCCTGCGGCCAGGAGCTGCCGCCCACCGCTGCCCCGCCCCCGGAGCCCACCCCGGTCGCCGCCGACGAGGCCAGCCCGCTGGACTCGCTGCGGGTCCGGCCGGCGGCGACGGCCTGCGCCGCCTGTGGCGGGGTGATCGCCGAGGACGGCTACTGCCAGACGTGCGGCACCCCGGCGACCCGGCCCCGCGACCACTTCCGCGAGCAGCCGGCCCCGTGGGTGGCCGGGGTCTGCGACAGGGGGCTGCGCCACCACCGCAACGAGGACGCGATGGCGCTGGACGCCGACGCCCCGGCTTCCTCCCGCGCGGTCCTCGTGGTCTGCGACGGGGTCTCCTCCTCCACCGACTCCGACCGCGCCAGCCTGGCCGCGGCCCGCGCTGCCCGGGTGGTGCTCGGCGCATCCCGTCCCCGGGGCGCCGGCACCACGCCCGCCCGGGTGAGCGCGACCGCGGGCCTGCTCGAGGCGGCCGCCGACGCAGCCAACGAGGCCGTCATCGCCACGACGGCCGACCCCGACGGCCACAGCCCGCCCTCGTGCACCTTCGTGGCCGGCGTCCTCGACGAGGGGTTGCTGGTCGTCGGCTGGGTCGGTGACAGCCGGGCCTACTGGGTCCCCGACACCGGGCCGGCCGTGGCGCTCACGGTGGACGACTCGTGGGCCGCCGAGCAGATCGCGCAGGGCATCCCCCGCGACGTGGCCGAGACCGGGCCGCACGCCCACGCGATCACCCGGTGGCTCGGGCTCGACTCCCCTGACCACAGCCCACGGCAGGCCTCCCTGGAGCTGGACGGCCCGGGCTGGGTCCTGCTCTGCTCCGACGGCCTGTGGAACTACTGCTCCGAGGCGCAGGACCTCGCCGACCTCCTGCACGACACCGCCACGGCGACCAGCGCGCCGATGGACCTGGCCGAGGCGCTCGTGGCCTGGGCCAACGGTGAGGGCGGCCACGACAACATCACCGTCGCCCTGGCCCGGGTGGGTCCGCCGTGACCTCGCCCCACGAGAGCCGGCGGCCGGGCGGGGAACCCCGCCGCACGGCATACCCGTTGCTTGCCTGCTGCGCACGAGAGGAAGGCTCACGACATGGCCGAGTTCACGGCTGAGGTCTACCAGAACGAGTTCCTGCCCGACGGCGGCACCGACGTCCACGCGATCGTCACCGTCACCTGCGAGGGGGCGGGCGAGGCCGGGCGGTCCGGCGCCGGGGAGGCCGCGGAGGTCGTCATCGTGGACACCTCCGGGTCAATGGGCGGCGACAAGATCCTGGCCGCGCAGGCGGCGGCGTCGGCGGCGCTCGACCAGGTCCTCGACGGCACGTGGGTGGCCGTCATCGCCGGCAGCCACGAGGCCCGGCTCGCGTTCCCCACCGGGTCGCTGAGCCCCTCCCCCGAGGTCGCGATGGTCCGCATGGACCCCTCGATCCGCCGGGCGGCCAAGGCAGCGGTCGCGACCTTTCACGCCGACGGCGGCACGGCCATGGGCACGTGGCTGACCATGGCCAGCCGCGTCCTCGCCTCCGTGCCGTCGGTCAGCCAGAAGCACGCCATCCTGCTCACCGACGGCAACAACCAGCACGAGACGCCCGAGCAGCTCTCGGTCGCGATCGCGGCGGCACAGGGCCAGTTCCAGTGCGACTGCCGTGGCGTGGGCGCCGACTGGGAGGTCGCCGAGCTGCGCCGGATCGCCACGGCCCTGCTCGGCACGGTCGACCTCATCCCGAAGGCGGAGCAGATGCCGGCCGTCTTCGAGACGCTGATGCGCCGGTCCATGGGCCGGGGGGTCGCCGCGGCGGAGCTGCGGGTCTGGGCACCGCAGGGGGCGCAGGTGCTCTTCGTCCGGCAGGTCGCTCCGACCGTGGAGGACCTCTCCTCCCGCCGCGCCGAGGTCAACCCGCTGACCGGCGCCTACCCGACCGGGTCCTGGGGCGATGAGTCCCGCGACTACCACGTGGCAGTCCGCCTGTCCCCCAAGGGAATCGGGCAGGAGCAGCTGGCCGCCAGGGTCCAGCTCGCCGTAGGCGGGGACGTGGTCGCGCAGGGCCTCGTCAAGGCCCTGTGGTCCAACGACGACACCCTCACCACCCGCATCAACCCCGCGGTGGCCCACTACACCGGCCAGGCCGAGCTCGCGCAGGCCATCCAGGACGGCCTGGCCGCCAAGGCCGCCGGCGACGACGCGACGGCCACCGCCAAGCTCGGCAGGGCGGTGCAGCTCGCGGCCGAGACCGGCAACGACGAGGCCACCAGCCGGCTGCGCAAGGTCGTCGACATCGAGGACCAGGGCACCGGCCGGGTCCGGCTGCGCCGCAGCGTCGACCGCCTCGACGAGATGGCCCTGGACACCTCCTCGACCAAGACGACCCGGGTCAAGAAGTGACCTCCCCGACCGCGACGAGGTGGTTGAGCGCATGAGCCCCTACACCTGCCCGCAGGGCCACACCTCCGAGTCGGGCGACTACTGCGACACCTGTGGTGCGCCGATCGCCCAGGGTGCGTCAGGGCCGGGCTCCGAGGCTTCCGGTGCCGTCGCCGGAGCCGCCTCCGGTAGTGCCACGGGAAGCGCCGCTGGCGCGGCCGTCGCGTCCGGCCTCGGGGGCGGCACCGCACCCGACACCGGCTCCGGCGCGGGCGCCGGAGCCGCCACGGCAGGCCCGCGCGTGTGCCCGAACTGCTCGAGTGACAACACCGCCGACGCGCTCTTCTGCGAGGCGTGCGGCTACGACTTCACCACCGGCACCCTGCCCCGGCCGCCGGAGGTCGCGGCTGCCGCAGGTGCCGGGTCGTCCTCCCTCGACCTCGGCCCCTCCACCCCTTCGGGCGGGCAGCCGGTGCAGGCGGCAGGTGGAGAGGCACCCGACGGGCAGGCCGCCCCCGGCGGAGCGGCGGCCGCGGCAGCACCCGTCGCCCCTCCCGTCCCGCTGGAGTGGGTGGCCGAGGTCTGGGTGGACCCGGACTGGTATGCCGTGCAGGAGAGCGAGCAGGTCTGTCCCTCCCCCGGGCCGCCGCAGGTGGTCCCGCTGACGTTGCAGTCGGTGCTCGTCGGCCGGCGCTCGGCGAGCCGCAACATCCACCCCCAGGTGGACTGCTCCGCGGACACCGGCGTCAGCCGCCGACAGGCGCAGCTCACCACCGATGGCCAGCGCTGGTGGGTGGAGGACCTGCAGTCCTCCAACGGCACCTACGTCGGCCCCGCCAGCGGTCCCTTGCCGGAGGACCCCCTGCCGGCCGGCCAGCGGCGCGAGCTCGACGAGGACGACCGGATCTACGTCGGGGCGTGGACCCGCCTGGTCGTGCGACGGGCGACGGCGGAGGAGCAGGCGGCCCACGCCTGAGGCCGCCGCAGCTAGCCTCGCGGCAGCCGCAGCTAGCCTCGGGGCAGCCGCAGCCGGAAGGTGGCGCCGTCGGTCGTGGACGAGGCGATGACGTCACCGCCGGCGGCGCGCAGCAGGCGGCGGGCCAGCGCCAGGCCCAGGCCCGCCCCGTCGTGGCCGTCGCCGGGGTCGAGCCGTCGGCCCGGCTCGAACACGAGGGGCAGCTCGGCCGGCGGGATCCCCGGGCCGTCGTCCACCACGTCGACCAGCACCGCGGCCTGGTCGCCGGAGACCTCGAGCCGGACCTCGCGGGAGCAGTAGCGCACGGCGTTGTCCACGACCGGGGCGAGGGCGCGCTCGAGCAGCGCGGCGTCCAGCCCGGCCCGGCTGCTCCCGGGGTGCCGGACCACCCGGACGCACCGGCCGTCCCCGGACCCGGCGGACCCGGCATACCTCCCGGCCACCTGGTTGGCCACCTCCTCGGCGTCGCAGCTGCCGGCGGGGGCGCCCGACTCGGAGCGCGCGGTGGCCAGCAGCGTCTCCAGGATGTCGCGCATCTCCTCGGCGCTCTGGGCGATGGAGGCGTGCCCGGCTGCGAGCTCGTCGGCGCTCTGGACCCGCTCCTGCAACAGGGCGGTCTCGGCGATGATGCGCGACAGGGGCGTGCGCAGCTCGTGCGAGAGCTCCCCGGCGAGCTGCTGCTCGTGCCGCAGCACCGCGGCCAGGCGGTCCAGGAGCGCGTCGAGGGTGCGCGCCAGCGCCGCCAGCTCGACCGGCCGCGGGGCGTCGCCGAACCGTTGCCCGGGGGCCCCCGCGCTCCACTCCTCCGCCTGGTCGGTCATGGACGTCACCGGGGACAGCGCCCGGGAGACGCCGGCGCGCAGGACCAGGAAGGCTCCCAGGAGGAACAGGAGGGCCAGCGCCGTGCTGCCCAGCAGCACCCCCTTCCTCGCCTGCTCGTAGGGCCCCATGGCGAGGGACGTGACCACCGTGGCGACGGTGCGTCCCCGGTCGGTCACCGGGTAGGCGTAGAGGCGGATCGTCTTCGGCTGCCGGACCTCGTCGTAGGTCGTCCCGCGCCCGACCATCGACGTCGCGGCGGACGTCAGGCTCGTGCCCACCCTCGGGTGCTCCAGGAGCTGCGACCCGCGGAAGATCCACGTCCCGACGTCGATCGAGGCGTCGTCGTCGGGGTCATGGACGCTCACCTGTCCGCGCGGACCGACGTCCACGGTGCTGGCGGCCGCCTCCGCCCGGGCCTGCAGCACGTCGTCGGCCTGGGCGCTCAGGCGGTTGTCCAGCACCAGGTTGGCCGCCAGCGTGGCCAGCGCCACCCACACGGCCAGCGTGGCCACCGCCGCCAGGGTCACCCTCCCGCGCAGGCTCCACGGTCGCCTCACGTGAGCCGGTACCCCACGCCGTAGACCGTCACGATGGCCCGCTCCGGGTCGGCCTCCTCGAGCTTGCGGCGCAGCCGCGCGATGTACTGGTCGAGCGTGTTGTCGCTGACGATCGCCCCCTCCGGCCACGCCGACAGGATCAGCTCCCGCCGGCGCATCACCTTGCCCGGTGCGCTCATCAGGGCGGCCAGCAGGCGGTACTCGGTGGGCGTCAGGGGGTGCACGCCCGTCGGGGAGACCAGCTCGTGCGAGCGCGGGTCGAGGTGGGTCCGGGCCGGCCCTGCGGTGACGACCGGCTCCTGGCGGCGGGCCAGGGCGCTGACCCGGGCCAGCAGCTCGCCGAAGTGGAACGGCTTGGCCAGGTAGTCATCGCCCCCGGCGGAGAAGCCGGACAGCACGTCACCCACCTGGCCCCGGGCGGTGAGGAAGAGCACGGGCGTCTGCACGCCACGGGCCCGCAGGGCCTGGCACACGTCGCGCCCGTCGGAGTCCGGCAGCCCGATGTCCAGGACGATCACGTCGAAGCCGCCGTCCTCGTCCGCGGCCAGGGACAGTGCCGAGCCGCCGTCGCGCGCCGACGACACGGTCATCCCGTGCTCGCCGAGGCCGCGCACCAGGGTGCGCTGCAGCGAGAGGTCGTCCTCGACCACGAGGACTCGGGGGGCTTCCACGGACCGAGTATCGCGGGTGGTCCTGTCAGCTTCGCGTGCGCCCCGCCCGTGCGGCCGGCTTGTCGGTGGCCCGGTCGTGGCGGTCCACACGCGTCCATCCTCACACTGGACGAAGCCTGAACAGACGCTGTGACCACACCGTTCCGGACGTCTCCTCCATCTGGTGGACGCCATCGCACGCCGCAGGGGCTTCAATCACGGTAGCCACGGCTTCCGGGCCTGGTGCAGGCCCTGCGGCGACCTCAGGAGGCCGGGATGTCACGCTCCCCACGCGCACCCCACGACCCGACGGCACGGCGCCGCGGCACGCGATCGCGCCCCCCCGCAGGGCTGCTCGCACTGGCCGCGTCGGTGAGCCTGGCGACGGCCGTCACCTGCGCCGGGCCGGCCGGCGCCCAGCCTGCCGCAGTCACGGCCGTCCCCACGGTCACCGCGGTCGCCACCGTGGTCCCGCCGGGTGACTTCAGCGGCGACGGCCACCCGGACCTGCTGGCCCGCACCTCCGTCGGGACCCTCTACCTCTACCGGGGCAACGGCCTCGGCGGCTTCAGCGGCCACTCGGTGGTCGGCAGCGGGTGGCAGGTCTACGACCGGCTCGTGACGCCCGGCGACCTCACCGCCGACGGCCGTCCGGACCTGCTCGCGCGGACACCCACCGGCAGCCTCTACCTCTACCGGGGCAACGGAACCGGAGGCTTCGCCAGCCGCAGCCTCGTCGGGACCGGGTGGAGCGTGTACGACCGGATCCTGTCGGTGGGCGACTTCACCGGTGACGGCCGCCCGGACCTGCTCGCGCGCGTCAAGGGCGGCACGTTGTACCTCTACCGAGGCAACGGCAACGGCGGCTTCGCCGCCCGAACCGTCATCGGCGCGGGGTGGAACCTGTTCGACAAGCTCTTCTGCCCCGGCGACTTCACGGGAGACCACCACACGGACGTCCTGGGGCGGACTCCCACCGGTGCCCTCTACCTCTACCGTGGCACCGGACTCGGCGGCTTCAGCAGCCACAGCGTCATCGGCAGCGGGTGGCAGGTCTTCGACAAGCTGCTCTCCCCCGGCGACTTCTCCGGCGACGGCCGCTCCGACGTGATCGGGCGGACCCCCACCGGCGCCCTCTACCTCTACCGCGGCAACGGGACCGGCGGCTTCAGCAGCCACGGCGTCATCGGCAGCGGGTGGCAGGCGTTCAACCTCATCGCCGGCGGGGGCTGAGGCGGCGCCGGTCGGTCGCTGACGTGACGTGGCCGGGGCCGGGCGTGACGCCCGCCCCGGCCGTGTCCCGTGGCGCTGATCGGCCAGGTCCTGCAAGCTCTGCACGGTCCTGCGAAGGTTCATTGCCGAGGCGACACGACCGTATACCGGCGCGCGGCATGGCTAGCGCTCGACGTAGCGGCGCAGCGCCTCGGCGTCGAGCAGCGTCACCTCCCGGCCCCGCAGCTGCACCCAGCCGCGCCGCTGGAACTGCTCCAGCGACTCCGTCACGGTCTCCGGCGAGGTGCCGCCCGGGCCCGCGACGCCGGGCTGGGTCAGCCCGAGGTCCACCACCGCCCGACCCGTGCTGTCCGCCTGGTCCAGCAGGAGCCGGGCCAGGCGTCCCGGGGCGTCGACGAAGGCGAGGTCGGCCGATGCGCCCGCCAGCTGGCGCACGAGGCGGCACAGGCTCACGGTGACGGCCTCGGCGAAGGCCGGCTGGGTCCGCAGCAGGCTGCGGACCACGGCGGCCTCGATACGCAGCAGCTCGGCCTCCTGCAGCACCTCCAGTCCGGCCGCGTGCGGCAGGCCGTCGAGCGCGCCGAGCTCACCCACGGCGTCGCCGACGCCCAGCACCGCCAGCACGAGCTCGTCGCCGCGCGCCGAGGTGACGCTGACCTTCACCCGCCCCGAAGCCACGACGTAGACCGCGTCCGTGACGTCGCCCTGGAAGAACACCGACGAGCCGGTGCGGTAGCGACCGAACGTGCCGGCCCTGGCCAGCTCCCGGACCGCGTCGTCGGGCAGCCCGTGGAAGACCGGGACCTGGCGCAGCAACGCGGCCGCGGCAGCCTGGCTGCGGCTACCCGGGCCACCGCGTGCGGACGGTGCGCCCGGCCTCGGCGCAGGTGCACTCATGGGTGGCCCCCAGCGGTCCGTCACGGGTCGAGGTCTGACTGCCCGCGAAGGTACGCCGGGCCTTCCGGGCGCACCCGCAGCAGAACGCGTAGCACGAGGCGCGCCGTTCCAGTGCGTAGTCGGTGCGGAGTCGGTGCCGAGTCAGAGCGGCTTGAGCGCGGATTGAGTTCAGAGCATTGCAGTCAGTGCGGCAGGCCGAGGAGGTGGTCGCGCAACCCGGCACCGGCCCCGCTGGGGGTGCCGTCGTAGCCGGTGATCAGGGCCGGCTCGGCGGCGCACCGCCCGGTCAGCCACGACCAGGCGAGGTAGCTGACACCCGCGCTGTCGGCCCAGCGCAGCAGCGGCATCATCAGGGCCGAGCCGCAGTCGTGCTCGCCCACCTCGCCGATGACGACCGGGGTGGTGGCGCTGAGCGGGGCGATGCTTCCGCTCCAGCAGTCAGCCCGGAAGCACGGGGACCACTCCGGGGCGGCCGGCGTCCCGTAGTAGACGTGGAGCGAGGCCGCGAGCTGGCCCAGCGGGTCGACCGGCGCGAACTCCGCCCAGCGGTCGAGGACCCCGGCGTACTGCGGCCCGCCGACCAGGACCACGTTGTGTGCCCCCGCCGCGCGGACCGCGTCGAGCAGCTCCTGGCTCCCGGCCGCGACGAACGGCACACCGGGACAGGTCCCCCCGTCCCTGACGCAGGTCCAGGCGGCGGTGGTGTCGCGGTTGTGGTCGGGGTACGGCTCGTTGTAGAGGTCGAAGAGCACCCCGGGACGGGACCTGAACTGCCTCCCGACCGAGGCCCAGAAGGCCGGCGCGTGGTCGCGGTCGGCCATCGGCTGCTGGTCGAGCGCCCGCGTGGAGCCGGGGGCGTTCCAGTGCAGGTCCAGGACGACATACAGGCCGGCGGCGTTCAGCCGCGCGACGTAGCCGCCGATGGCGTCGCGGTAGGCGGGCCCGCTCCACGCGGGCGGCACCCCGTTGATGCCCAGCCAGCAGTCCTCGTTGAGGCTGACCCGCACCGCCGTGATGCCCCAGCGCCGCATCGCCGCGATGGACCCCGCATCGGCTGGGCCGTCGAAGACGCCCCACCCTGCGACGCACGCGTACTGGGTGCCGGAGCGGTTCACCCCCAGCAGCCGCACGGTGGTGCCGGCGGCGTCGACCAGGCGGTTGCCCGCGACGCGCACGGCCAGCGGGAGGGCATCACGGCCTGTCGGTTCTCCAGTCGGTGTCGGTGTCACGCCGGGCGTCGTCCCACCAGCCGTCGTCCCACCGGCCGTCGTCCCACCAGCCGTCGTCGCGGCAAGAGTCCCTGTCGCACCGGTGGGGGTCCCCGGCGGTGGGACCGCGAGCGGCGTCGACCCGACCGTCGACGCGCAGCCGGCCAGCAGCAGGACCAGGGCCATGACCACGGGCACGACGACGGACACGGCCGCGGCCACCGCAGCAGGCGCTGCGGTGGCCGTGGTCCGGGCGCGGGTCACCCGAGGGTGATGGCAGCGTCGTCGGCGTAGAAGCCGGTGCTGCGCGGAGGCACCCCGACGGCGAACGCGTTGAGGTCCAGCGACGTCTTCGTCGGCTGGGTCGGGGTGTAGGTCACCGTCACCAGCTGCCACGACGTGGTCAGCGTGACCGTGGCGACGGCCGTCCCGACCACCGTGCTGCTGCGCATCTCCCGCAGCCGCAGGGTCAACGTCGCCCCGGCCGTGGCGCCCTTCACCCACAGCGAGGCGGTGTAGGTCCCGGCCGCGGTCTTGCCGACCCAGTTGGGGGAGTCGTCCAGCGTGCAGGTGGTGGTCGTGAAGCCGGTGTTGGTCAGCGCGGCCGCATAGCTGCCGGAGTGGCCGCCGGCGACCCGCGTCAGGCTCACCGCACCGCTGCCGGTCGCCCAGCCCTTGGTGTTGCCCTCGAAGCCGGCGTTGCCGACCAGGTTCGCCTTCGACGTCACCGTCCTCGTGGCGCTGGCGGACAGGCCCGCCGTATCGCGCGCCGTGACGGTGACCGTGAAGGTCCCGGTCCGGGTGTAGGTGTGCGTGGCCGTCGGCGAGGCCTGGGTGACCGTGGCGGTGCCGTCACCGAAGTTGAACGTGAAGGACGCGATCGGCGTCGCGTCGGGGTCGGTCGAGGCCGACGCGTCCGCGGTCACCGCGAAGGGTGCCACGCCGCTCGTCGGGGTCAGGGTGAACGACACCACCGGGGCGCCGTCCGCGGCCACGCTCACCGCCTGGCTGCCGGTCGCCTCGACGTTGCCGGCCTTGTCCCACGAGCGGAACTTCACCGTCGCCGAGCTGGTGAGCTTGAACGGGGCGGTGTAGGTCGGGCTCGTCAGCGTCGGGTCGGTCCCGTTCGTCGTGTAGTGGGTGCTCGAGACGCCCGACCCACCGGTGTTGTCGGTCGCGGTCAGGCCGACGGTCACCGAGGCGAAGTAGGCCGCGCTCTGGCAGGCCGCGCCGTTGCAGGTGATCGCCGTGGACGGCGCGACCGCGTCGACCTGGACCAGCTGGCTCTTCGTGGCCTCGACGTTGCCGGCGTTGTCCCATGACCTGAACTTCACCGTCGTGGTCGCCGGCACCGCGAACGGCGCCGTGTAGGTCGGGCTCGCCAGCGACGGGTCGGAGCCGTCGGTCGTGTAGTGCGTGCTGGCCACACCCAGCCCGCCGGGGTCGGTGGCGGACAGGCCGATGGTGACCGGACCGGCATACCAGCCCGTCGTGCACGCGGCGCTGTTGCAGGTGACCGACGTGGTCGGTGCGCTGCCGTCGACCGTGACCAGCTGGCTCCTGGTGGCCTCGACGTTGCCGGCGTTGTCCCAGGACCTGAACTTCACCGTGGCCGTGGCCGACAACGGGAACGGCGCCGTGTAGGTCGGGCTGGTCAGGGAGGGGTCGGTGCCGTCGGTGGTGTAGTGCGTGCTCGCCACACCCTGGCCGCCGAGGTTGTCCGTGGCCGTCAGCGACACGGTCACCGGCGGTCCGTAGGCCGTCGTGGCGCACGGCGCGTTGTTGCACGCGACCGTGGTCGTCGGGGCGGTCGTGTCCGGCACGGGAGGCGCGGCGTGGCAGCCGTTGCTCCCGGAGTCCGTGAACGTGCCCTCGTCCGGCAGGAACGACCAGTCGTAGGACCCGTTGTGCAGCGTCAGCTTGATCACGCCGTGGGTCGTGGCGTTGAGCGCCTCACTGGTGGCGCCGGGCGTCCCGGGGGTGTCCAGGCCCGCCCCACCGGTGCCGACGATGAACTCGCGCACGCCGTAGGTGGTGTCCTTGACGCCGGAGGCGTTCATCGGGGTGAACCGTTCGTACCAGTGCGAGTCGCCGTTGAGGACGACGTCCGCGCCGCCGTTGTAGAGGTCCTGCCAGATCGCCTGGTACTCCGTGTGTCCTCCGGAGCCCGAGGCGGTCGAGGCCCAGCGCGGGTTCTGGTAGTACGCCAGGGTGCACGAGGCGTTGTGGGCGGCCAGGTCCTGCTGCAGCCACTGCTCCTGGGCGGAGCCTGCGGCGCAGAACGTCGGGTCGTCCGGGCAGGTCGCGGTGTTCAGCGCGATGACGTGCCACGAGCCGAGGTCGTAGCTGTAGTAGCCCTTGGCCGGGTCACCGGCGGCGCTGCCGAAGTACTGGTAGTAGCCGGCGCCCGGAGTGGCCGGGCAGTCGGTCCCGCCGGTTGTCCCGTAGTCCTTGTCACCGGGCACCGGGTGCGTGATCGACTTCTTCACGCCCCAGGTCGGGTCGTAGGACTGGGCGTAGGCCGCCGGCCCACCGCAGTCGTACTGGTTGTCGCCGAGCGGCAGCACCGCGTCGACGCCGGTGAGCAGCTTGACCGTCTGCGAGGCACGGCAGTCGGTCTCGGTGCCCAGGCCGTCGTTGAACGCCGGTGCGGTCGGGTCACAGGCGATGTCGCCGGCCGAGCCGACCACCGGGTCGGCGTTGGGCTGGACGAGCACCTGCTGCGTCTGCACCGCCTCGGTGTTGCCGTCGTTGTCCACGGAGAAGAACTTGAAGGTCGTCCCCGTGCTGATGGTGAACGGCCTGGTGTAGATCGCGCTGGACGTGGTGGGCGTGGAGCCGTCGGTGGTGAAGTAGGTGGTCTTCACGCCCGTGTTGCCGGGGTCCTTGCCCACGAGGGAGATCGTCGTCGAGCCGCTGTAGGTGGAGGACGCGCACGGCTGGCCGTCGCACTCCAGCGTCGTGATGGGCGCCTGGAGGTCGGGTCCGTTGATCACCTGGGAGACGGTCTGCACCGTCGTGCGGACCGGCGCACCCCCCGGCTGGCCCGCGTTGTTCAGCCAGTCGAGGAAGGCGTTCAGCGTCGACAGCTCGATCGGGCCCCAGTCGCCCATGCAGCTGGTGTAGTTGTCCGGGTCGTAGGCCTGGGAGCAGATCTGGTGGAAGTCGTAGACGATCCAGCCACCACCGTGCGCCGCCGCGGCGGTCACGGCGTCCTGCAGGTGCGACAGGGTCAGCGGCGGCACGTTGGCCGGGCTGCCCGTCGGCGGGGCGTAGACCGTCCGCGTCGCCCACAGGTCCTTGGGCGGCAGCGTCTCGGCGTAGACCGGCCCGGCGCCCTCACCGGCGACGTCGACCCCGCCGGCCGCGCGGCCGGTGGTGTAGCCGCAGCTCTGGACGACCGACTCGTCGGTGGCGTCGTAGGCCGCGAACGGGTAGGCGAAGCTCGTCGGGTAGAACCCGTGGTTGAGCAGGTTCTGCCGGTCGTCACAGACCTCGTGGACGATGGTGTTGTAGTCGGTCGTGGTCTTGAGGTTGACGTGGTCGAGGGTGTGCCCGCCGATCTCGTTGCCGGCGTTGTTCGTCGCGTGCAGCTGGTCCCACGTCATGTGCTGGGGGTCGACGTCGTTGAGCCCGCTGACGTCGTAGAACGTGCCCCTCAGGTTGTGCGGCTGCAGGGCCCGCTTGACCCCCAGCGTGTACTGGTTGTTGACGCCGTCGTCGAAGGTCAACGAGACGACCGTCTGCGGCGGCAGCACCTGGATGTCCTGTGACTGCACGGCTTCGGTGTTGCCGGCCAGGTCGGTGGAGAAGAACTTCACCGTGTAGGTCGCAGGCGTCGAGAGCGTGACCGGCCCGCTGTAGACCGCGCTCGACGTGGTGGGCGTCGAGCCGTCGGTCGTGTAGTAGGTCTTGTCCACGCCCCAGCCACCGGCGTCCGTCGCGGTCAGGGTCACCGTGGCGGTGCCGTTGTAGCCGGTCGTGGTGCAGGGCGTGCCGTTGCACGCGATGGTCGTCGTCGGCGCGGTGGTGTCGGCGGGCAGCGTGGCCAGGATCGACTGCGTCTTCGCGGCCTCGACGTTGCCCGCGTGGTCCCAGGACCGCACGGTGATCGTCGTGTTGCCCGTGACCGGGATGGCGGTGGTGTAGGTCGGGCTGGCGAGCGTCGGGTCGGACCCATCGGTCGTGTAGTGGGTGCTGGCCACGGCGGAGCCCACGTCGGTGCTGGGCAGGGTGACCGAGACGGTGCTGGTGTAGGGGTCGGTGCCGCAGGCGGTGCCGTTGCACAGGATCGTGGTCACCGGGGGGCTCGTGTCGGCGCTGATGGCGGCGTCGCGCACGGTGCTCAGCCCGGCGCCGGCCGGCGCGCCGCCGGTCTGGCCGGCGTTGCCCACCCAGTCCAGGAACGCGTTGAGGTCGGCCAGCTCCACCCACCCGGCGGAGCCGGTGCACGCGGTGTAGCTGGCGGCTTCCAGCGTCTGGTCGCAGACGCGGCCGATGACCAGCTGGCTCCAGCCGCCACCGTGGGAGGCGGCGCCGGTGACCAGGGCCTTCATGTTGGCCAGCGTCATCTGGGTGCTGGGGGCGTAGGCGCGGGTGCCGTACCAGTCGGTGGGCGGCAGCGCCTCGGCGTAGGTCGGGCCACTCGGGGACAGCGACCCGGCGCTGCGGCCGCTGCCGTAGCCGCAGTCGTGGACGATCGCCTTGACCGTCGCGTTCATCGCGCCGCCGGGGTAGGCGAAGGCGACCGGGTCCAGGCCGTGCTGGGCCAGGGCCTTGCGGTCGTCGCACACCTGGGCGGTGGGGTTGGGGTCGGTGGTCAGGTTGGTGGCGTTGACGGTCTTGCCGCCGATGTCCTCCCCGGCGGCCCGCAGGGTGGCCAGCTGGGACCAGGTCATGATGTTGGCCGAGACACCCACCGTGCCGGAGTTGACGAAGAAGGTGGCGAGGGCGCCGTGCGGCTGGAGGGCCTTGAGGTAGCCCAGGGTGTACTGGCTGACGGTGCCGTTGTCGAAGGTCAGCGAGACCTTCGTAGTCACCGGCACGACCTTGACCGACTGGGTCTGCACCGTCTCGGCGTTGCCGGCCTTGTCGGTCGAGAAGAACTTGACCGCGTAGGTCGCGGGGTCGCTCAGCGCGAACGGCGCCGTGTAGACCGTGCTGGACGTGGTCGGTGTGGACCCGTCGGTCGTGTAGTAGGTCTTGTCCAGGCCGGACCCGCCGGTGTCCGTGGCGGCCAGGCTCACGGTGACCGACCCGACATACGGGCTGGTGGAGCAGGCGGTGGAGTTGCAGGCGATCGTCGTCGTCGGCGCCGCGGTGTCGGCGGGGGCCTGGACCACCTGGGTGTTGGTCGCCTCGACGTTGCCGGCGTAGTCCCACGAGCGGAACTTCACCGTCGTGGAGGCGCTGGAACCGTTGACGTTGAACGGTCCGGTGTAGGCCGGGCTCGACAGCGTCGGGTCGGTCCCGTCGGTGGTGTAGCGGGTGCTGGCGATGCTCGAGCCGACGTCCGTGGCCGCGAACGTCACGCTGACGAGGCCGCTGTATGCCGTGTTGGTGCAGGCCGCGCCGTTGCAGGCCATCGTCGTGGTCGGGGCCGCGGTGTCCGCCGACGCCAGCGCGTCGCGCACCGTGCCCAGGGTGGAGCCGGCGGGGGCCCCACCGGGCTGACCGGCGTTGGCCATCCAGTCCAGGAAGGCGTTGAGGTCGGCGAGCTCGATGTGACCGCTGGCCCCCGAGCAGCTCGTGTAGTTGCCCGCGTCGAGGGTCTGGTCGCAGACCCGGCCGATGACGACCTGCGTGAGCCCTCCGATGTGGGTGCCGGCGCCGGTGACGAGGGACTGCAGGTTGGCGAGGGTCACCGCAGAGGGGGCGTAGGCGCGGGTCGCGAACCAGTTTGCCGGCGGGAGCGTCTCGGCGTACGTCGCCCCGGTCGGCGACAGGCCGCCGGCGCTCCGGGCGTTGCCGTAGCCGCAGGCCTTCACGACCGCCTGCACGGTGGCGTTGTTCGCACCGCCGGGGTAGGCGAAGACCGCCGGGCTCAGCCCGTGCGAGATCAAGGCGGCGCGGTCGTTGCAGACCTGGTTGGTCGGGTTGGGGTCGGTGGTCAGGTTGGTGGCGTTGACCGTCTTGCCGCCGATGTCCTGCCCGGCTGCCGCGAGCGTGCCCAGCTGGGCCCAGGACATGAAGCTGGCCCCGCCGCTGACCGTGCCGGAGTTGACGAAGAACGTGGCCTTGGCCCCGTGCGGCTGCAGCGCCTGCTGGTACCCGAGGGTGAACTGGCTGATCGAGCCGTTGTCGAACGTCAGGGCGACCGTCGTCTGGACCGCGGCCGAGGCCGGGACCGCCACGAGGGGAAGCACACCCAGCAGCAGCACGAACGGCATACCGGCGTGCAGCCACAGCCGCCGCCCTCGTCCCGCACCAGTGGTTCGCAACCAAGACATCGACGGGTCCCTCCCACGCACGTGGCTGCACCAGCAGCAGGTCAGCAGCGTGTCGTCATGGACAGATGCAGCAGAGCCCAGGGCGTCGCGCCTGCCCTTCACGCTAGGGACCGGGGGCCCCGCGGGCGTGAGGCAAAGGCCCGAACCGCGTTGCGGATTCGGCGTAGGAGCATCGTCGTAGTCCGGTCCCGCAACGCGTACGCCATCGGCAGGAGGCGACCAGGGCGCCGTACCCCCCGAGACCCGGTCACGGCCCCGACAGGACGCGGATTTCCCCCTGCTCAGCCGCCGGATCCCGGCGTAGCCTGAGCGGGTGCAGCCATCACCGTGGCCGACGACCGTGTGGGACGGCCACCTCCTCCACCTGCACCGCTCGGAGCAGGACCGTCGTGCGGCCGTCGTGGCCTGGGCCTCGCGTGGCCTCTCGCTCGGAGAGCGCGTCGTCTACATCGCGCCGCTGCCCGACCGGGCACAGGACCTGCTGTGTGCCCTGCTGGAGCGGGAAGGCACCGACGCTGCGGCCGCCCTGCACCACGGGCAGCTGCAGGTGATCGGGCCGGCCCCGCAGCTGTACTCCCCGTCCGGTCAGGTCGGCCTCGTCGACCAGGCCCTTCGGGACGGCTTCACCGCGGTCCGGGTCAGCGCCGAGGAGGACGGCACCGCTGCCGTCGTGACGGAGCAGGAGCATGCAGAGCTCGAGCGGTCCATGGCTCGGCTGTGCCGCTCCCACCGGGTCTCGGCCCTGTGCCAGTACCACCACGACCTCACCCCGATGATGCTCCACGCCGTCTGCGGCATGCACTCCGGCGTGATGGCCGGCGAGCTGCGCATCCACTCCGACGGGGTCGGCGTGCACCTCTGCGGTGAGGTCGACGTGTCCACGCAGGCCGTGCTGCGCTCGGCCCTGCAGGCCGTCCTGAGCCGCGACCTTGGCGAGCTCACCGTGGAGCTGGGCCAGCTGCGCTTCGTCGACGTAGCGGCCGCCCGGGCCCTGTTCGCAGCCACCCGCGAGTACCGCCGCGGCGGTGGACGGTTGCGGCTCAACGCGATCCAGCCGAAGGTCCGCCGGGTCCTCGACCTGCTCGGCCTTGCGCTGGCACCCGGAGTCGTCCTGGAGGGGACATGACCACCACCAGCGTGATCGACAACGCCTCCTACACCCACGACGTCCTCGTCCACGACGACGATGAGGCGCTGGTGGCCGAGACACGGGCCTTCGTGGAGCTGGGGCTGGCCGCCAGCGGCCAGGTCCTGGTGCACAGCTCGCACGAGCAGGTCGACCTGCTGCGCGACGCCCTCGGCGCCGAGGAGGGCCTGACCTACGGCTACGACGAGGAGCTCTACCAGGCGCCGATGTCGACGCTCTTCGCCTACCAGCGTTCGGTCGCGCAGTTCACCGGTCCGGGTGGTCTCTGGGTGACCGGGACCGTGCCCATCCCCGCGGACCGCAAGGGCCAGGCGGCGTGGGCGCGCTACGAGTCGCTGGTCAACGAGGTGCTCGGCAGCTACGCCTTCCATGCCCTGTGCACCTACGACACCCGCACGCTGCCCCCGCACGTGATCGCCGGGGCGCGGGCGACCCACCCCCACACCGGCGCGGCCGGCGCACGGTGGCAGGCACCGGAGTACCAGCCGCCCGCGGCGTTCCTGGACGACCCGTTGGCCGGCACCCCCTCGGCCCCGACCGGCCCGCCCAGCCTGACCACGACGGTGGCCGCCCTGCGCGACCTGCACCACGCCAGGAGCCTGCTGGCGCTGGCGGTGGTCGAGGCCGACCTGGCCCCGGAGACCGGCAGCGACCTGGTGTCCGCGGCGAACGAGGTGCTGGTCAACGCCCTGAGCCACGGCGCCCCTCCGGTGCGGCTGGACGTCTGGCTCGCCCCGGGTGAGCTCACCGCCCTCGTGACGGACGAGGGGCCGGGGGTGCCGGACCGTCTGGCCGGCTTCCGCCATCCCGCTGCCGACGGCCCGTCGGGGCTCTGGGTCGCGCGGCAGCTGTGCGCGGACCTCGTCCTGAGCAACCGGGACGGCCGCGGCTGCGCCGTCCTCCTCACGACCGCCTGAGCCCGGTCGCCCGCTCCCGGCCACACCCCGCTGCGGTATGCCGGGTCGCGGCCCGTCCGGGACGGTCCTGGGCACGGCGTCGGGGACGGGTCCTTGCGGACCCGTCCCCGACGCCGGCAGGCGCGTGGTCAGTCACCGACGGGCGCGCCGCGCAGGGGCACGACCCGCGTGTGCGGGTGCGTGGCCGCGGTGAGCCCGCTGGCGGTCCGGGCCGGGTGCGTCGCCTCCGGGGTCGGGGCCTGCCGCCCCGTGACGCCCTTGCGGGCCTCGACGCGGTCGGCGGTGTCGGCGGGCGCGCCGGCGGTGGTGTGGCCGGTGGTGGTGTGCACTGCGTGGACGCGGCCGGGGTGGGAGTGGGGGCCGGTCACCGTCGCGACGGACGGGGTGACGGTCGGGGTGACGGTGGCAGCCGAGGTGGCACTGCCGACGGCGACGGCGGCGGCGCCGAGGACTCCGGCCAGGGCGATGCCCAGGAGGGCCGGGCGGTGGCGGGTGATGAGGGACATGGTGGGGGTTTCCTTTCCTGACGGTGACCCGGGTGGTCACCTGGTGAGGTCGAGGGGCCGTCGGCGCCGGGGCTCAGCAGGCCCTGGTGCCGGACGGGGTTGCGGGGGTGTCGAGCGCGGCGAGCGCCTCCAGGGCACGTGCCGGGTGGTCGGTGATCACGGCGTCCACGCCGAGGTGGGCGAGCTGGCGCAGCTCGCTGCGCCGGTTGGCGGTCCAGGCGGTGACGCCGACGCCGAGCCGGTGGGCCGGTCCGAGCGCACCGGGGGCGTCGAGGACGGCGGCCACCTCCGGGTGGATCTCGTCGTGCCCGTCGTCGACGGCGCGCCTGAGCAGGGCGGTCAGCGGGGTGGCGGCGCGACCGAGCAGGGCGGTCCGGGCACCACGGGTGGACACCACCGGGCGCAGGCCGCACAGCAGCTCGGCGTCGAAGGAGGAGACGGTGACGCCCGCGGGCCGGTGGGCCAGGGCCCGGCCGAGCTCGCGGCCGAGCCGCCCGGCGTAGCCGGGGACGTCGACGGCCTTGGCCTCCACGACCACCGACCGACCGTGCAGCGCCACCACGGCGAGCACCTCGGCAAGCGTCGCCGCGTGGTGGCCGCCGCCGAGATCCAGCGAGCGCACCTGCGCCGCCGTGGCCACGGCGATCTCGACCTCACGGCCGTCCCGCCCGAGCAGGACCGGGTCGTGGCTGCAGACCAGGGCACCGTCGGCGGTCAGCCGGACGTCGACCTCGACGCCGTCGGCGCCGAGCTGGAGCGCCGCGGCCACGGCCGCAACGGTGTTGTCCGGACGGCTGGCACCGGAGAGGCCACGGTGGGCCAGGACGCGGGCGACGGTCCCGGCACGCGGGGCCACCTGCGGGCCGGGGGCGACGGCGGCGAGGACTCGGGCGCCTGCGGTGGCGGTGATCGGTGACATCGGAGCGTTCCTTCCCGGTCCGTGGGTGGCCTTGTTTCCTGACCTCGACGGTGCCGGGCGGCAGCGGTGGCAGGTAGGCACCGCAGGTGTTGGCGAACCCTCGCAAGGTGTGGGCCGCCCACCCCCTTGGTGGGGACACGGCACCGGCCACGCGGCCGGCGGCGCAGGCCCGTCCGCCCCACCGGCCGACCCCCCGAACGGGCGGTCCCGGGGTCGTAGACTGGACGGCGAGGACGCTTGGGAGTGGCCCATGGACGATCCACCTGCTGACCGGGGTCGCGCTCCCGTGCCCCGTGCGGGCCGCCCCGCCGCCGCCCCTCCCCCTGCTGCCGCAGGCCCTCCCACCGCACCGGCCGGCACCCCGCCTGCCGCCTCTCCCGCTCCCCCTCCTGCCTCGTCCCCCAGCCGGCCTCGAGGCGGGGTCGGCTGGACCGACGGGCCGTTCCTCAGCTACACCGACGGCGGCGGCGAGCGGCAGTACGTCGCCCTCTCCCCCGGCACCCCGATCACGCTGGGCCGCAGCGCCGGGTGCGACGTCCAGCTCGACTGGGACGAGGCGGTCTCCCGGGTGCACGCCCAGCTCGAGCCGGTTGGCCGGGACTGGACCCTCGTCGACGACGGCCTCTCCCGCAACGGGACCTACCTCAACGGCGAGCGCCTGGCCGGGCGCCGGCGGCTGCGCGACGGCGACACCTTCGTCCTCGGCGGCACGTCGTTCACCTACCGCGGCCACCGCGGGGCGTCACAGGAGACGAAGGTCGCCACCGGCATGGTCACGGTGGGGTCCCTGTCACCCACGCAGCGGCAGGTCCTCACGGCCCTGTGCCGCCCGTACCGCGACTCCTCCGGCTTCGCCACGCCCGCCGCCAACCAGCAGATCGCCGCCGAGCTCTACCTGAGCGTCGACGCGGTCAAGACCCACCTGCGCACGCTGTTCCAGAAGTTCCACATCGAGGACCTCCCCCAGAACCAGAAGCGCGCCAAGCTCGTCGAGCGGGCCTTCTCCCTGGGGCTGGTCTCCCGGCGCGAGCTGTAGCGGGCGCGCGGTGGTGGGCACCCGGCATACCGGACAGGCCGCGATCGAGGACCACGGCATCATCGGCGACCTGCACACCGCGGCCCTGGTCTCCACCGACGGCGACATCGACTGGCTGTGCCTGCCGCGCTTCGACTCCCCGTCGGTGTTCGCGGCCCTGCTCGACGGCGAGCGCGGCGGGCGGTTCACCGTGCGGGCGGTGGGCGCGACGCGGACCAAGCAGATGTACCTGCCGGACTCCAACGTGCTGCTGACCCGGTTCCTCGGCGAGCACGCGGTGCTGGAGGTCGTGGACTTCATGGTCCCCCACGAGCACGGCTCGCACGACCACCGCGGCGCCCACCAGCTGGTGCGCAAGATCCGCGCCGTGCGCGGCCGGGTGCAGGTCGACATCCGCTGCGAGCCGGCCTTCGACTACGGCCGCGCCCGCGGCGAGGTCGACGTCGTCGAGGGGTCCGGGGCGTTCTTCTCCTCCCCCGCCGGCCGGCTCGTGCTGCGCTCCACCGTGCCGCTGCACGCCGACGGTGCCGCCGCCGTGGCCACCCCGGTCCTCCAGGAGGGCGACACGATCGCCCTGGCGCTGTCCCGCCAGGGCTCCCCTCACCCGCTGGACCTGATCGAGGTCGAGGAGCTGCTCGAGGCCACGGTCTCCTTCTGGCAGAGCTGGATCCGCCGCTCGCGCTACCGCGGGCGCTACCGCGAGATGGTCGAGCGCTCGGCGCTGACGCTCAAGCTGCTGGTGCACCAGCCGACCGGGGCGCTGGTCGCGGCCGCCACCACCTCCCTGCCCGAGGCGATCGGCGGCACCCGCAACTGGGACTACCGCTACACCTGGGTGCGCGACGCGGCCTTCACCGTCTATGCGTTGATGAGCCTGGGCTTCACCCAGGAGGCGGGCGCGTTCACGACGTGGCTGGAGGCCCGCTGCCTCGAGGCGCCGCCGGGGGCGAGCCTGCAGGTGCTGTATGCCATCGACGGCGACCCCTCACCGGCGGAGGAGGCCCTGGACCACCTCGCCGGCTACCGCGGGTCACGCCCGGTCCGGATCGGCAACGGGGCGGCGCACCAGCGCCAGCTCGACATCCACGGCGAGCTGATGGACTCGGTCTACCTGTTCAACAAGCACGGCCAGCCCATCTCGTACAGCCTGTGGGTGGCGCTGTGCCGCCAGCTGGACTGGCTGGAGCAGCACTGGGAGGAGCCGGACTGCGGGGTCTGGGAGGTGCGCGGGCCGATGCAGCGGTTCACCTACTCCACGCTGATGACCTGGGTGGCCTTCGAGCGGGCCGGGCGGATCGCCCGGCACCGGGGGCTGCCGGCGCCGCTGACCGCCTGGCGCGAGGCCGCCGACCGGGCCTACCTCCAGGTGCAGGAGCAGGCGTGGAACCGCGAGCGCCGGGCCTACGTGCAGTACCCGGGCAGCTCGACGCTGGACGCCGGCGCCCTGGTGATGCCCCTGGTGAAGTTCACCGGCCCCCGCGACCCCCGGTTCCTCGCCACCCTGGACCGCATCGAGGAGGAGCTGGTCACCGACAGCCTTGTGCAGCGCTACCGCACCGACGGCAGCGACGGGTTCGTCGAGGGCGAGGGGACATTCAACCTCTGCTCGTTCTGGTACGTCGAGGCGCTCACCCGCGCCGGCCGGCTGGACCAGGCCCGCCAGGTCTTCGAGAAGATGCTCACCTATGCCAACCACCTCGGGCTGTACGCCGAGGAGATCGGCCCCTCCGGCGAGGCGCTGGGCAACTTCCCGCAGGCGTTCACGCACCTGGCGCTGATCAGCGCCGCCGTCAACCTCGACCGGGCGCTGACCCCGGGACCGGCATGAGCACCCGCGCCGGTCGGGCCCTCGGGTCCGCCGCGCGGGTGGTGGTCCAGCCCGGGCCGGGCGTCGTGCACCGCGGGCCGGACGTGCTGCTGGTGCTGCCGGTCATCGGCCCGGACCAGGTGGGGGCCGCCCGCGAGCTGCTGGCCACCTGCGACGTGGCCGACGACCCGACCGGCCGGCGTCGGGCCCGGCGGGTGGCCGCGCTGGTCGCCTCCACGGACGAGCCGGACGCCGTCCCCGACTTCGCCCTCGTGCTCGACGTCGACGCCGGGCCGGTGCTGCTGTTGTACGGGGACGTGGACGCGCTGGTGCGCGGTCGCGCCGAGGAGCGGGTCGACGGCCGCGCCTCGCTGGCCTGGGTGGAGCACCGTGTGGACCCCGACTTCACCGAGCTGCGCCTCGGTGGTCCCGGGGCGGGGGTCGGTGCCGAGGGAGGGGCGGACGGTCATGGGACGGACGGTGGTGGGGCTGCGGACCCCTCGGCCGGACTGCCGCTCGACCTCACGCTCGGCACGGTCCCCGGCAGCGGGGTGACGGTGCTGCGCACCCTCGCGGCCACCGATGCCGCGCCGCCCGTGGAGCAGGTACCGGCACCGCCGGCTGCCCGGGCCGAGCCCGCCCCGGCGCGCGGACGCGTGCGCGAACCCGAACGGCCCGCGGAGCCGGAGGAGCCCGCGGTCGCGGAGCCCATCGCCGAGGAGCCCAGCGCTGACGAGCCCGTGGCCAAGGAGTCTCGGGCCAAGGAGTCCCCGGCCGAGGAGCCCGTCACCGGCCCGGTGACCGAGCCGGTCCCCCAGCCCGTTCCCGAGCCGAGCCCCGAAGCACTCGCCGAGGCGATTCCCGAAGCGACCGCCGAGCCGGTCGCAGAGCCTGTTGCGGAGGGCGCCACGCGGCGGGACCCCTCCGTGGCGGCGCAGTTCACCGTCATGCGCCCGGTCACGCGCTTCCGCAACGTGCCCCTCAGCGGCGTCGCCGCGCCGGTCAGGGCGCCGTTGCCGCTGGCCGGCGAGACGCCCGACCGCACCGAGGCACCCACCGTCGACCGGCAGGTGGTCGTCGAGGGCCTGCCCTGCCCCGCCGGCCACCTCAACGACCCCCGGTCCGCCACCTGCGTGCTGTGCGGCAGGCCGATCGACAGGGAGTCCCCGCCGGTGCGCGCGGCCCGGCCGCCGCTCGGGGTCCTGGTCACCGACGAGGGGTCGGTGTTCCTGCTGACCTCCGACGTCGTCATCGGCCGCGAGCCCGGGCGTGCCGAGGACGTCATCGCCGGCCGGGCCCAGCAGCTGCCGCTGCGCGACGAGGCGCACAGCGTCTCGCGGGTGCACGCGCACGTCCGGCTCCACGGCTGGGAGGTCACCGTTGCCGACAGCGGCTCCTCCAACGGGACGTTCCTCAGCAGCCACGGTGCCGCCGGCCCGTGGGTCCCGGTCGAGGAGCCCACCGTCCTGTCCCCGGGCGACCGGATCCGGCTGGGCAAGCGTCACCTCATGTTCGACCGCCACCCCGCCGCTGTCGGCCGTCCCGCCGGACCAGCCGCTGCGCCCGCACCCGACCCGGAACCTGCCCCCGGGGCCGGGTCCTGAGGGAGGCCGCCGTGGACGGGATCGCCGACTTCGCCTTCCTGCGGGAGATCGGCCGCGGACCGCAGGGGCGGGTCTACCTCGCCCGCCCGCCGGAGCGGCTCGACCGCGGCGAGGACCAGGTCGCGGTGAAGGTGCTGGAGAACAACGCCTCCGAGGCCACCTTCGACGCCGTCACGCACGAGCTCCAGTGCTTCGCCGCCGTCGACGGGGACGAGCTGGTCCCCCTGCTCGAGGCGGGCCTGGCCGGGACGCGCCTGTACTACGTCCTGGGCTACCAGCCGATGGGGTCCCTGGCCCGGCCGACCCGCCCCCTGTCGAGGGAGGCGCGGCTGCACGCCGTGGCCCGGGCGGCCCGGGCCGCCCATCGGCTGCACGAGGCCGGCATCGTGCACCGGGCGATCAAGCCGAGCAACATCCTCCTGGCCGACACCGGTGCCCTGCTGGCCGAGCCCGGGGTGTCCCACCTCGTCGAGCCCGGGATCACCACCACAGGACCCCACCCGCTCGGGGGCTCCACCGCGCTGGAGCTGGCCGACCCCGCGGTGGTCCGCGGCGCACCCCCGGGGCGGGCCAGCGACATCTGGGCGCTGGGGGTCACGCTGCACCTGGCCCTCACCGGCACCGGCCTCTACCCCTCGTTGATGTCGGCGGACCCCATGGTCGCGGTGCGGATGTACCTGCGCAGCGACCCCGAGCCGGACCCTGACCTGGCCCCGGCCGAGCGGGCGGTGGTGCTGCAGGCGCTGCGGGCCGACCCGGCAGCGCGCTACCGCACCGCCGCGGAGCTCGCCGACGCGGTGGAGGAGGTCGCCGCGACGGCGACCGGGCACGCGCACTGACGCCCGCGGCATACCGGCCGTCCCGGGAGGCACCAGCCGGACCGCACGTGCCCCGAGGGGCCCTCGCACGGAGGCCACCGGACGGCACACCCGTATGCCGCCCCCCACCTTGGGTGGGTGCGACCCACCCCTGGCGGGGCGCGGGAGCAGCCCTGGGGTCGCTACCCGCCCGTCCCGCCCGCGCCGAGAGTGGTGCTCAGGCACGACACAGGGTCGGGCCGGAGCGGAGCAGCAGATGTCACAGCACGACAGGTCCCACGGCCAGGGCCACCGGTCCAGCTCGCAGGCCATGCGCACCATCTCGGCCTCGACGGTGTCGGCCCCGACGCGGGTGTGCTTCATCGTGGAGGGCAAGTACGAGAACGACGTCATGCCCGGCGCGGTCGCCGACGTCCTGACCTCCTGGGGTCACGAGGTCGACATCCTGCGCCCGCTCGGCACGCCGACCGACGTCGACGACCTGGACCCGTTCAGCGGCCCGCGCTACGACGCCTACGTCCTCAAGACCGTCTCCGGCGGGCCGGGCCTGAGCATCCTCGAGGCCGCCGCGGCCACGGGAGCCGCCACGGTCAACGACCACCGCGCCATCCGCCTGGCCCGCGACAAGGCGGTCGCCGCCAGCCGGGTCCGCGCCGCCGGACTGCCCTTCCCCCGCACCTGGTTCGCCGCCCGCACCGCGCTGCTGCAGGGGCTGCCGCGCGAGGCCTACCCGCTGGTGGTCAAGCCCAACAACGGCAGCTCCTGCGAGCAGGTGCTGCGGGTCGACCGCCCCGAGGACCTCGAGGCTCTCGACATCGACGACAGCGGCTACCTGCTGGCCCAGCCGTACCTGCCCAACCCGGGCTACGACATCAAGCTCTACAACACCGGCGACGAGGTCTTCGCCGCGGTCAAGCACTCCCCGCTGCACCCGGGCGCCCCCGTCGTGGAGGAGCTCATCCCCACGACGCCGGAGCTGCGGGCCCTGGCGCTGGCCGTCGGCCGCGCGTTCGGCCTCGACATCTACGGCATCGACGTGATCGAGACGCCGCAGGGCTGGATGGTCCTGGACGTCAACGACTTCCCGAGCTTCGGCAAGGTCCCCCACGCCGCCGAGCGCCTCGCTCGCACCGTGCTCCGCCTGGCCCGCCAGTCGGTGGCCCAGCGCCTCACCTCTGACACCCGCACCCTTGAGATCCTGCCCTTCCTGGAGGCGTCCGCATGAACATCACCCTGATCGCCGAGCCGTCGTCCAACCCCGTGCTGGACACCGCCCTGGACCTGCTGCGCGAGCGCCACGCCGTCAGCGTGCAGGACCCGAAGTCCTTGTCCCCGTGGGGGTTCCGCCCGGCGGCGTCCAGGCGTAGGGATGGGGACATGCTCCTGCTGAAGTCCCGCACCGAGGCCGCCCGGGCCTACGCCCACCACGCCGAGCAGGCCGGGGCGGTCGTGGTCAACACCCCGACCGCCACGGACACCGCCCTGGACCGTCAGCGCTCCGCTGCGCTGCTCGCGGCCGCCGGGGTGCCGACCCCCCGGACGCTGGCGTTCGCGTCCCTGACCGAGCTGGCCCGCGAGGCGTACCGCCCCGGCGCCGCGCCGCTGCCCTGGCCGCTCGTCGTCAAGAGCCGCACCAGCCGTCGCGGCGACCTGGTCCGCCTCGTCCTCGCCCGGCACGAGCTGGCCGAGCTGCTGCCGGAGTGGGGACGGGAGCCGGTCATCGCCCAGGAGTTCCTGCCCAACGACGGCTTCGACCTCAAGTTCTGGGTCGTCGGCGACCACCTGTCGGTGGCCCGTCGTCCGGCCGCCCTGGAGGTCCGGCGCAAGGACGTCGACGTCGAGCTCGACCCCGCCTCGCTGGCCCCGGGCCTGGTGGACATCGCCCGCCGCGCCGGGCACGCGATCGGCCTGGACCTGTTCGGCGCCGACATCGTGCTCAGCAACGGTCGCCCCTACGTCATCGACGTCAACGCCTTCCCGGGCTTCCGCGGCGCCGGGGACGCGGCGACGCACCTGGCCGGCTTCGTCGAGCGGGTCTGGCTGGAGCGCGGGGTGCGGTCATGACCACCACCTGGCTCACCCCGCAGGGCGTCACCTCGACCCTGGCGCAGGTGCTCGACGCGCGCGACGACCACCAGGCGGCGCTGAACCTGACCTACCTGCGCCGCAAGCCCGGCCGCGGCCTCGTTGCGGTCTACGGCCAGCCCTCGGACCCAGAGCACCTGTTCACCCTCACCGTCGAGGAGTCGGCGCTGACCGAGCACCCGGACGACCCCGCGCCCCAGCCGTCGGCCTGGCAGGGGCAGTGGCCCGGGCTGCTGGAGGTGAGCGGGCGCGGCCTGACGCTGCAGTCCTTCCCGCACGACCTCACCCTGCCGGCGCTGGCCGCCGCGATGGCCCCCATGCAGACGCCCGTCCTGCGCGAAGCCCTCCTCGATGCCGTCCGCGACAGCCTGCCGGGTGGCCCGACGTGGCGGCTGGCGGACGTCGACGCCATGGCGCTGCGCTACAAGCCGGGCGACCGCTGCGTCGTGCGCTACCGGCTGCACCTCGTCTCCGCGGACGGCGACGAGGGCGCAACCGGTGAGTCCGGCGGCCAGTCCAGCGCCGAGTCCAGCGGCGGGGCCATCCCCGAGGCCACCACCGAGACCGGCCCCGAGACGGCGGCCACCGAGCCACAGCACCTGACCCGCACCGTCGTCGGCAAGGTCTACCGCGAGGTGGACCAGGCGCGGGCCGCCGCCGAGCTGCTCGACCGCCTGGCGGCGACGCGTCAGAGCCCGCGGTGGAGCCCCGCCTCGCGTGGCGTCGTCGAGCCGTTGCCGATCGCGCTCAGCGAGGACCTGGGCAGCAGCACCGACATCCCGCCGACGCTCCCGGGCACGGCCGTCATCCGCCCCGTCGACCCGCAGGCGCTCCAGGCCGTCGAGGCCGCTGCCCGGGCGCTGGTCGACCTGCACACCGGTGGCACGTCCACGGTCGAGACCGCCACCCGGACCGGGGCCGACGAGGCCGCCCGGGCGGCCAAGCGCGCCGCCGTCCTCACGGCATACGTGCCCTCCCTGGCCGGCACCGTGGCGGTGGTCGCGGACGACCTGGCCGCCCACCTGCGGGCGGCGAGCCCCGACGCGCTCGTGCCCTCCCACGGCAGCTACAAGCCGAGCCAGCTGCTCTTCCGCGACGGCGCGGTCGCGCTCGTCGACTTCGACCAGTTCTGCCTGGCCGACCCGGCGCTGGACGTCGGCTACTTCCTGGCCTACCTGCGCCCGCCCGGCCTCTGGTACCACCGCGCCGGCACCCGGCAGTGGTTCGAGGAGGCGGCCGCCGTCTTCACCCGCGCGTATGACGAGGCCCTCGCCGCCCGCGGGTGGACCGCCGCGGGCCGGGCCGCCGTGCTCTCCCGGGCCCACGTCTACGAGGCGGCCCTGCTGCTCAAGATCGCTGCCCGCCGCCCCAACCGCCTGCACAGCCCCCGCACCGGGGAGGTCGCGGCCGTGCTGGAGGAGGTTCGGGCCTGCCTGGTCGCCGCGAAGGCGGCGCCCGCCCCCTGACGACCGGAGCGCCGTATGCCGTGGCACTGCGTCCGTCAGCCCGGCACCCGCAGCGAGGCGCGCACCTTCTCGAACAGCGCGCGCTGGGCCTGGAGCTCGGAGGAGGGAGCGAACATCGTCAGCAGCACCTGGTCGCCCTGCGGTGTGGTCAGGACGTCGATGATCAGGCCCAGGCTGGCGGTCGCGCCGGTCGGCGCGGTGAGCACCCCACTGAGCTCGACCCCGCGGAGGCCGCCTGCGGCGACAGGCTGCTGGCCGGCCAGCAGCTGCGTCCCCACCGGCATGGACTGGCGCACCGCGTCGGGGAACGACGGCGACGACGGGCTGACCGAGCTGAAGCCCGAGGACAGGTAGACCCCGACCGCGTCACCGGGAGAGGTCTGCAGCAGACGCCGCATGGCCGTCCAGCCCTGGTCGGCCCCGTTGCCGAAGAAGACGTCACCCGACACGTCGGGTCGGGCCGCGATGACCGCCTCCGTCCCCTGGCTCTCGCGCACCGTCCATGCGCCGGGGTAGCGCAACGACAGCGGCACGGTGCTGTTGCCCGGGCGGTAGACGCGGTTGAGGTCCTGCCCACGGGAGGGCAGCCACCACAGCAACGCCACCGCCACCACGGCCACCACCACGACCGCCGCGACCGTGGTCAGCACCCAGCGACGGGACCGTCGCGTCGTGCTCGACCCGGTGGCGGTGGAGGCCGTGGTCGCCGAGGTTCCCTCCGCGGACACCACCGACGCCTGCTCCTGCCACGAGGCCATGTCCGGGGCGTCCGTGGTGTCCGGGCTGTCCGCGGTGCCCGGCTCGCCGTTCGCCTCCCAGCCACCCTCCGGTTCGGGCCACTCCTGCCCCTCCTCCGGTGACCAGGCCGGCTCGTCCTCGGCCGTCCACTCCTGGCCGGCCTCGGGGGCCCACTCCTGCCCGGCCCATGCGCCCTCCTCGGCCTCGGGCGCCCAGTCCTGACCTGACTCGGTCGGCCACGCCGGCGCGGAGGCCACGTCGCTCCATGCCGGCTCCTCCGCCCCTGCCTGCCCCGCCTCCGGCCCTGCCTCCCCCGCTTCCGGCTCTGCGGCTCCCGCCTCCGGCGGTGCGGCGGCCCCGGCCTCACCCGCGGCGGCGCTGGCGACTCCGGCTGTCAGCGGGGCGTCCGGGGTCACCGTCGAGCCGTCGTCGCCCGCCGTGCCGCCGGTCGCCGGGGCCGCAGGCCCACCGGACCCTCGGTCACGCACGGCCTCGGCCAGCGCGCGGACCATCTCGTGGCAGGACCCGTAGCGCTCCTCGGGGAACTTGGCCATCGCCCGGCTGACGACCGCGTTGACCGACGCCGGAAGGTCCGCGCGCAGCACGGACGGGGGTGGGGGCGGTTCGATGAGGTGCGCCCAGAGGACGGCCGCGTCGTCGTCCCGGCGGAACGGCACCCGTCCGGTGAGGCACTCGTAGAGCAGGCACCCCAGGGCGTACATGTCCGCGGCCGGTCCGACCGGCTTGCCCTGGATCTGCTCGGGGGCGACGTAGTCCACGGTCCCCAGGAAGTGGCCCGTCCCGGTCAGCCCGCCGGAGAGGGACGAGGTGCGCTTCGTCAGCCCGAAGTCGGTCAGGTAGACGTGCTCGGTGCTCACGTGGTCGCCGTGCTCGTGGGTCTGGGTGATCAGGATGTTGCCGGGCTTGACGTCCCGGTGGACCAGGCCGAGCTCGTGCGCGGCGTCGAGCGCCTCACCGATCTGGGCGAACAACCTCACCGCGCGGTCCGGGTCCAGGGCCCCGTCACGCGCAAGCAGGTCCTTCATGTCGCTGCCCACGACGTAGCGCATCGCGATGAACAGGACGCCGTCCGCGTCCCCCGCCTCGTAGATCGGCACGATGTTGGGGTGGTCGAGGGAGGCCGCCAGCCGGGACTCGCGGATGAACCGCTGCCGGAACTGCTCGTTGGCGGCCAGCGAGCTCGAGAGAAGCTTCAGGGCCACCTTGCGCCCCAGCCGGGTGTCCTCCGCCCGGTAGACCGTGGCCATGCCGCCCCGGCCGATCACCGACTCGATCCGGTAGCCGGCGATCTCCGATCCTGTGGCCTGCTCGGTCATCCGCTGGCGCCGCCCGTCACGTCACCGGCTCGCCGCACCAACCGCAGAACCGGTCGCCGGCCGCGAGGCGGCCACCACAGGTGGTGCAGAAGTTGCGGGCTCGCGTGGAGCCGGTCTCGGAGCCAGGGGCGGCTCCGCCCATGGAACCGGGGCGCACCGGCCCCTCCCCGGGTGCGGGCCGCACCGCCGATCCGCTCGGGCGACCCCCGACCGAGGCCCCCGCCGCCCGGACCGGTTCCCCACCTGCGCCCGGCCGTTGCGGGCCGCCCGGGGCCGGCGGACCACTGGACGACGGTGCCGTCCGCGAGGGCGCTGCCCCCGGCCCGCCTCCCGGGGGACGGCCTCCCCCAGCCGCCGGTCCGGCGGTGGCCGGGTCGCGGGGCGCACCCGGGCCACCCGGCGTCGGGCCGAGTGGGCGCGACACCGGGCGGGAGACGCCTGCCGCAGCTCCGGCCGCTGCGCCCGTCGCCGCTCCCGCCGCTGATCCGGCCGCAGACCCTGCCGCCGTCGGAGTGGTCGGCCCGGGCCCGGAGGGGCCGGCGCCGGCGGGAGTCGGCGTCGGACGCGAGGGGGTGGACCCGGCGGGGGCCGCTGCCCGGGGGCCGCCCGCTCCGGGCGGCGCAGAAGGCGGACGCCCCACGCCCGGCCTCGAGCCCTGGGGTCCCGCGGCCCCGGGACCACCCGGCGCACCGCGCCCACCGGCACCTCCGGTCGCACCAGGACCTCCGGGCGGGCCGGGCGTACCCGACGCACCCGGGGCGCGCGCAGCACCGGCCGCCATGGCAGCCGGTGCGGCACCGGCCGGCACGGGCTCCCGGGCCGTCGCCGCGTCCGGGCCCGGCCCGCCGGTCCCCTCGCGCCGGCGTCGCCGGAGGAGCAGCGCCACGAGGAGCCCGACCAGGATGAGGCCGAGGAGGACCAGGCCGGCGACCAGCCACGGAGAGATGCCCGACGAGCTGTGGGTGGCTGCCTGCCCAGGCATCTGCCCAGGCATCTGCCCGGACATCTGCCCGGACGGGCTGCCCTGCAGCTTCACCGCCTGGGCGAGGTTCGTGCGGGCGGGGACGTGACCGGGGAACAGCGCCAGGGTGTTGCGGAACCCGGTGAGCGACCGTGCATACCCGTGGTTCTTGAAGTCGTGCATCGCCCTCTCGAAGGAGATGTCGGCCGGCCCACGCAGGGGGGTGACGTTGGCGCGGCTCAGCGCGGTCGCGATCGCTGCGGCACCCACGATGCGTGACAGGCCACCGGAGGAGGCCGCGCCTGTGGGCGCACCGGTCGACGAGCCATTCGCGGACCCCGTCGCCGAGCCGGTCGCGGACCCCGTCGCGGACCCACCTCCGGACGCCGGAGTCGAGGGACTGCCGCTCGCCCCGGAGCTGCCCGTCGTCGAGCCGGCCGCCGGCGGCACGAGGAAGCCGATGACCTGGCCCATCTCGGCAACCAGAGGACCGCCCTGCACCCCGGCGACGACGTCACGGTCCAGCTTGGCGGCGTCCGCCGCCTCGGTGCCGGTGAACCCGGTCGTCTTCAGCACGCTGCCACCCACAGTCGCCAGGTGCGTGTTCGTCATGAGCAGCGGGTGCGCGGCCCCGGGCACCCCGGTGAAGCCCAGCGACGCCAGGGCGTGGGCGCCGGCCGACGACTTGGCGAGGTCGACCGTCGGCATGCTCGTCGCGCCGGTCACCCGCAGCACCGTCACATCGTTGGTGTGGGCGATGACGTTGGCAGGCAGGTTGCCGTAGCGCTGCTGCGATGTCACGTACGGGAAGACCCGGTAGTCCCAGGTGGCGTGCACGACGCAGCCGCCGGCGTCGTTGGTCTTCTGCGGCGTGTAGCAGGCCTGGAGCCGCTGCTCCGTGGTGTCGGAGACGGGCCCGATGTGGTGCTCCGAGAACGGGTCTGCCGGCAGCGGCGCCGCCGACCCGTAGTGCTGGTGGAAGGCCTGGTTGACGGCGTACACCTGGGCGCTGCGCAGGTCGCCCGAGCTCAGCTCGCCCGTCGTCACGACCGCCCCGGTGGGGTCGACGACGAAGCCGCTGGCCGCCTTGAGGACCGGGTCCCACACGCTCGGGATGATCCCGATGTGGACGCCGAAGGGGTCGCCCACCTGCTTGTGCTCGATGAGGGCCACCTCGACGTGGGCGCGCGCCTCGACGTAGACGACGGCCGGCTCGGTGAGCTCGGTGGGGGTCGGGTGGACGTGCGCGACGGCCGTGGAGACGGGCCCGAGGACCAGGGCAGCGACGACGCCTGCCCCCACGGAGAGGGCACGGGTGCTGCGATGACCGGTCATGACGCGCTCCGCTCGACGTGGCAGGACAGCCGATGTCCGCGGCGGACTCATCCATCCAAAACCCGTTGTCGGGGGGTGTCAACGGACGCGTGAAGCCCTTGTCCGGTAACGGAATACGCCTTTCGGACTAGGCCGGGCGACCACGTCGGCCCCTCGCCCCGCCGCCGGGAGCCGGGACGGTCAGGCGCGCACCCGCAGACCGGAGGGCAGGGGCGTGTCGAGGACCTCCAGCGCATGGGCCAGCCGGTCCGGCTTGAGCTGGCACCAGCTCCCCAGCGCGAGCCGCGCCAGGGCCACCTGCCGGTATGCCGCGACGCGGCTCAGCAGCGCGTCCGCCCCTGCGGGGTCGGCCGCCAGGTAGGCCTCGAGGAAGTGGCGCTCCGGCTCCTCACCGGGCTCCTCGGGCCGCCGGCCCGCGGCGCGCGCCTTGCGCGTCGTCACGGCGAGGTGGCCGATGAACTGCCCCACGTCCAGGGCCGGCTCCCCGGTGCAGGCGTGGCCCAGGTCCACGATGCTGCTCATCGGACCGTCGAAGATGACCCGCGAGGCGGTGAGGTCCCCGTGGCAGAAGCCGGTCGGTCCCGCGCCGTCGTCGGCGGCCAGCGCGGCGGCCAGGTGGGTCTGCAACCGCGCCGCGAGCGCCGGGGCCAGCGGCGCCACGGCGTCCAGGTCGGCCCGCAGGGCCTCGACGTCGCCGGCGAGGGTCCGGGTCGGCCCCAGCCGCAGCCCGCTCCCGTGCAGCGTGGCGGCGATCCGGGCGCTGGTCCGCGTCGCGGACTCCACGGTCAGCTCTCCCGGCCCCGGCGGCGGTGCCCCGGTCTGTCGCGCGCGGATGAGGCCCGGCAGCAGCGGCGTGCCGGGCAGCGCCTCCAGCAGGACGAGCCCGAGGTCCGGCGCGATGCCCTGCAGCCGCGGCACCAGGAAGGGGTGGGCCGCCTCGCCGCTCGCCTCGAGCTGGGCCCGCAGGGCCGTCGCGACCCGCCCCACCAGGCGGCAACGGTCGTCCGCGTCGACGCGGCCGTAGACGACCTGCTTCACCGTGCGTCCCGACGGCGCCAGGCGCCAGACCAGCTCGTGGCGCAGCACCGCGTGGCCGCGCCGCGCGTACTGGACGACGCCGGTGCGGCAGGACTCCAGTCCGAGCCCGTCCAGGGAGGCGGCCAGCCCCGGCTCCAGGGCCCGGGTGATCCGGTCGGTGTCCGTCGCCCCGACCAGCCCGGGCAGGTCGGGGTCGACCGGGAAGGCGTGGAGCACCATGGCCAGCTCGGGCACCACGTCGGCGGCCCGGATGAAGGGGGCCAGCTCCTCGCGGCCACCGGCCTGCTCGACCAGCGGCACGGTGCCGGTCAGCCAGCGCTGGGCGAGCTCGGCCACCGCGAAGACCCGTCCACCCACCACCGTCTCCACGGTGTGGCCGGACGCCACGTGCCGCAGCCCCACGCGGTAGCGCACGGTGGCCCCGGCCCGCGGCTCGACCACCGCCTTGCCCGGCGCGCACCAGTCCAGGGTCCACGACTCACGCAGCAGCGCCTGCAGCCGCGGCGCCATCGCCGCCTGGTCGAGGGCCTCGGCCAGGCCGGGCAGCGCGCGGGCGAGGGCGGGCGCGCGCAGCGGGTCGAGGTCGCTCTCCTCGAGGGTGACCGGTGAGGGGACGACGGCGCGGCCGGTGAGCTGCCGGAAGGTCTCCGCCGTGGCCGGCAGGGGCATGGCCTCGGTGAGGGCCGTCTCGAACTCCTCGGCCTCGCCGGCGCCGTCGGCCGGCACGGGCTCGGCCACCCCCATGGCCTGGCCGAACTGGCGCAGGTAGAGGTCGGCGTAGAGGCCGCCGCGCTCGAGCAGGTCCGCCGGGGTGCCTTCCTCCAGCACCCGGCCCGCCGAGATCACCAGGATGCGGTCGACGTCCCGGATGAGGTTGAGGTCGTGGGAGACGATGACGGTGGAGCGCCCGTGCACCAGGCCGTTCAGGGCCTGGCCGACCAGGTGGGTGGACTCGGCGTCCAGGCCCGTCGTCGGCTCGTCGAGCACGAGGACCGGGGTGTCCCGGATGAAGGCGCGGGCGATCGCCAGCCGCTGGCGCTGCCCGCCCGAGAGCGTCGCGGCCCGCTCCCCGAGGGGTGTGTCGTAGCCCTGTGGCATGGCGCTGACGAAGTCGTGGGCGTTGGCGAGGCGGGCCGCCGCCTCCACCTCCTCGCGGGTCGCGCCCTCCCGGCCGTAGGCGATGTTGTCGAAGACGGTCCCGGTGAACAGCACGGTCTCCTGCAGCACCATGCTGATCTGCGCCCGGAGCGAGGCGATCGTGAAGCCGCGGATGTCGTAGCCGTCGATGAGCACCGCCCCGGCGTGCGGGTCGTAGAGCCGCGGGAGGAGCTGGGCGATGGTGCTCTTGCCGGCGCCGCTGTGCCCGACGAGGGCGACCACCTCGCCGGGGGCGATGGTGAAGCTCACCTGGTCCAGGGCGGTCCGCAGCGGGGCGTCGTCACCGTCCTGGTCCCCGATCGGCTGGTAGGCGAAGCTGACGTCGCGGAACTCGATCTCGCCATACAGCGGTGGGGCCGGCACCGCGTCGGGGGCGTCGACGACGGCCGGCCGGCGGTCGAGCAGCTCGGTGATCCGCTCGACGCTGGCGTAGATCTTGCCGACGGTGTTCCACTCCTTGATGATCCGGCGGGTCGGCTTGAACATCCCCTGGATCAGCAGGATGAAGGTGACCAGGACGCCGGGCGCGATGACGCGGGAGTCGACGAGCCGGCTGCCGATGATGACGACCAGCGCGATGACGAGCGCCTCGAGCATGCTCACCGTGAAGCTGAACAGCGCCTCGAGCCGGGCGGTGCGCAGGACCGCGCTCATCGCCGAGCGGCTCTCCTTCGCGAACTTGCGCTCCTCGACCTCGCCGCGCCCGTAGGTCTGGACGACGCTGATCGAGGAGAGCATCTCCTGGGCGGTGGAGGCGAGGTCGCCCTCCCGGGCGCGCAGCTCCTTGGAGGCCGCCTTGATCCGGCTGGCGAAGGCGTTGGACATCACGGCGAGCACGGGCACGACGACCAGGGCGAGCACGGCGATGCGCCACGACTTCCAGAACAGGTAGCCCATCGTGCCGACCAGCAGCAGGACGCTGCCGAGCAGGTCGCTGACCGAGTCGCAGACGAACTCCTCCAGCGCCTGCACGTCGCTGGTGATCCGGCTGAGGACGTCACCGGTGCGGCGGCGCAGGTGGAACGCGAGCGAGAGCCGTTGGAGGTGGCCGAACATCGCGGCGCGCAGGTTGAAGCCCAGGGTGCGCCCGGCCTTGGCCAGGGAGATCTCGGCCGTCGAGTCGGACACGCTGTTGACCGCCGTGACGACCACGATGGCGACGGCGAGCACGGTGATCGTGGAGCCGTGGGAGGGGCGGAAGGAGAACAGCTGCCACGGGCGGCCGGACTTCAGGAAGTCGATCAGCGCCCCGATCAGGGTCGGCAGGGCAACCGTCGTGACGGCCTCGAGCGTGAGCAGCACCACGGCGAGGACCATGGTCCGTGTCTGTCCGACCGCGTAGCGCCGGAACAGCCCCACGGTCCTGCGGGTGTCGCCCCGCCCGCTCATCCCGCCCGGCCGTGCTCTCGCAGGATCGGCCAGGTCCGGGCGAACCCGGGGTGCAGCTCGAGGGCCTCCACGGCGGCCTCACGGACCCAGCGCAGCGCCTCGCTCTCGGCGTTGGCCCGCACGGAGAGCAGGTGCGGTGCCTCGGCGATCACGGTGACGTAGGACCAGCCTCCGTGGTCGTCGACGACCTCGTCGACCAGGCGCACCATGGCTGCCGGGATCCCGGTCTCCTCCGCGGCCTCCCGCAGGGCGGCTTCCCGGGCGCTCTCGTGGCTGTCGCGGGCCCCGCCCGGCAGGCCCCAGGTGTCGCCGTGCGCGGTCCAGGCGGCGCGGTGCTGCATGAGGATCCGGACCTCGCCGCCGGGGTCGCGGCTGCGGAGCATCAGTCCCGCCGCGCCGTGCACGCCCCAGTGCCGATGGCCCAGGGCGCAACGAGTCCAACCGTTCCCGTCGCCGTTCACCGACCCATCATCCCCCTCACGCAGGTCCGGCGTCCCCCGCCCATCGGGTGATGGTCACCTCATGGGGCGGCGCCCGGGGCGGGTCGGCGGGGCAGGAGACGCGCCGATGCAGGATGCTGGGCACATGCACCTGACCCGAGACCGCGCATGGGCCTAGGCGAACGCGCCCCCGAGTGGGACGAGTACGACTGGTATCCCGCGTCGCCCGCCGCGCCGCCGGCCCGCCGGACGCGCGGGGCCGGGACCCGTCCCTCCGGTCGGCCCGAGGCCTCCACGGCTGCGACCCACCAAGCTCCGGCCCACGAGGCACCGCCCCACGCGGCACCGGCCGCGGCGACAGCCTCGCCTGGCGCGGCCGGCACGGCGCCGGCCGACCTCGCCGGCCAGGGCGTCGCGAGCCTGGTCGTCGAGGAGCCGGTCGTCGAGGAGCTGGGCGTCGACGTGCAGGGTCTCGACGGACAGAGCCTCGAGGACGCCCTCGCCCAGTGGCTCGCCGACGACCCGGGGTGGGCCGCCCACCCCGGCGCCCGGCTGCTCCTGGTCGACCTCGACAACCTGCGGGCCGGTCGGGTGCGCTGGCAGGCGCGCATCGACGCGCTCGTCGCGCTGGCGGAGCGCTTCGACCACGTGGTCCTCGCCGGTCAGCACGACGCGGTGCGCCGGGCCCGCCCGCACCTGGGCCGCTACGAGGCCGCCACGCACGGGGTCGACGACGGCAGCGACCTGGCCGACCACATCCTGCTGGGCGCGGCCACCGCCCTGCACGACCGCGACCTGCACGTGGTCGTCGTGAGCAACGACAACATCTTCGCCCAGCTGGCCGCCCGCTGGCCGGTGTCGGTGATCAGTCCTGACTACCAGGCCCTCAGCGACCAGCTGCGCACGGCCGCCGGGCGCATCGTCGACCTGGCCTCGCTCGAGCGCGACCTCGCCGCCGCTCCGAGCCGCACCAGCCGTCGCGCACCCACCGGCCGCACCCGCAAGGGCGCGCCCGGCCGGGCCTGACGGACGCCCCCGCCCGGGCCTGACAGACGGCCCCCGGCCGCGCCCGGGCTGGCCCTCCGGTCCCGCACCAGAGGTCACGCACCGGAGGGCCCGGCCCCCGGACATGACGATGCCCCCGGCCCATCGGGCCGGGGGCATCGTGCTCGACCGCCGATCGGCGGTCAGCGATCAGATCGCGCGGACCTTCTCGGCCTGCGGGCCCTTGGGGCCCTGCGTGACGTCGAACTCCACGCGCTGCGCCTCGTCGAGGGAGCGGTAGCCGTTGGTGTCAATGGCGGAGTAGTGGACGAACACGTCCGGGCCGCCACCGTCCTGGGCGATGAAGCCGAAGCCCTTCTCCGCGTTGAACCACTTCACAGTGCCTTGTGCCATGGGGGTAACTCTTTCCTTCTAGCCGGTGGAACCCGCCCGTGTGGCGGGTCCCGGCTGCTGCAACGCCCACGACCAAGACCGAAGACTTTGATCCTTGTGAAAAAAGGCCCGCCTGATCGGCGGGCCCGTCCTTCGAGGAACTGCAACTGCAACCGCGTCAACCGTAACACGCCGGGCCGCTCGGGGGGCTGGTCCTCGACGGGCGTTCTTCGGGCACCCTCTGCGCCACCTCCATCCGTGCCCGCGGCTCGCCGGCACAAAGTCCCGGCGAGCGCAGTGAGGACGCCAATGGTTGACTCCGGTGCGTCAGGTCGACCCTCCCGGAAGGCTCCCTCATGAACCACCCCGCACGGAGAGGGTCCGGGCGCGGCGCGACCCTGGGCGTCGTCTCCGTCCTCGCCGCCAGCCTGGCCCTGGCCACCGGCACCGCGGCCACAGCCAGCCCCGCGCCCGCAGCCACCGCGACCCCTGTCGACAGCGCCACGGACAGCGCCACGGACAGCGGCCCGACCAGCCGCGAGCACGCCTTCGCCGCTGCGGCAACGGAGTTCGGCGTCCCGCAGTCGGTCCTGGAGGCCGTCTCCTACTCGTGGACCCGCTGGGAGGGCCACGCCGGCCAGCACAGCACCGACGGCGGCTACGGCCCCATGCACCTCGTCGACGCGACCTTCGCGCGCGACGGCCGGGACGGCATACCGACCGGCGACGCGAGCCCGGCCACGGACACCCTCGGCCACGCGGCGGCCCTGCTGGGCGTGCCGGCCGGGCAGCTGCGGGAGGACCCCTCCACCAACATCCGCGGTGGTGCGGCGCTGCTCGCGCAGCGGCAGCGCGAGCTCGGCCTGCCCACGGGCACGGCCAGCGACCCCGGCGCCTGGTACGCCGCCGTCGCGGACGCGAGCGGGTCGGGCGAGCGGTCCGCGGCGGTCACCTTCGCCGACGACGCGTATGCCGTGCTGGCCGCGGGCGCGTCCCGCACCACCGCGGACGGCCAGCAGGTCAGCCTGGCTGCCACGCCGAGCAGCCCCCGCCGCTCCGACGTCGCCCGCCTGCACCTGACCGACCCCCGGCAGGACCCCCGCCTGGACTGCCCGAGCAGCCTGGACTGCCAGTGGCTCGAGGCGCCGTACGCGCAGTACGGCCCGCACGCAGGCGACTACGGCAACCACGACATCGCCCACCGCCCGGCCTCGCCGCGGCTGACGACGATCGTCATCCACGACACCGAGGCCTCCTGGGCCAGCACGCTCAAGCTGGTGCAGGACCCGACCTACCTGGCGTGGAACTACAGCATCCGCTCCTCCGACGGTCAGGTCGTCCAGCACCTCGACCCGCGGGACGTCGGCTGGCACGCGGGCAACTGGTACGTCAACGCCCACTCCATCGGCATCGAGCACGAGGGCTTCGCCGCGCAGGGTGCCACGTGGTACTCCGAGCCGCTCTACCGAAGCTCGGCGAAGCTGGTGCGGCACCTGACCGACGAGTACGGCATCCCGCGCGACCGGGAGCACATCATCGGCCACGACCAGGTGCCCGGCACCGTCCCGTCCACGGTCAGGGGGATGCACTGGGACCCGGGCCCCTACTGGGACTGGGAGCACTACTTCGAGCTGATGGGCGCGCCCCTGACGGCCAGCCACGGGGCGCCCAGCGACGACGTGGTCCGGATCCTGCCCGGCTTCGCCCACAACACCCAGCCCGTGACCGGGTGTGACAAGGCCGGCCAGCCCTGCCCGGAGCAGGGGACGAACTTCGTCTCACTGCACACCGCCCCCGACGCCACCTCGCCGCTGGTCAACGACATCGGGCTGCGGCCCGACGGCAGCCCCGACACCACCGCCGTGTCCGACATCGGCGCACGGGCCACGGCGGGGGTCGACTACGCCCTCGCCGCCCGCTCGGGTGAGTGGACCGCGATCTGGTACCTCGGCCAGAAGGCGTGGTTCCTCGACCCGGCGGGCCGACGCACGACCAAGGCCGTCGGCGGGGTCCTGGTGACCCCGAAGCCGGGCCGGTCCTCGGTGCCCGTCTACGGGCGCGCCTACCCGGAGGCCGCGGCCTACCCGGCCGGCGAGACACCACAGGCCGTGGTGCCGCTGCAGTACTCCATCCCGGCCGGCCAGCGCTACGTGCTCGCGGACGCGACCGTCCCGACCGACTACTACAAGGCCAAGACGTTCTCCGCCGACACCCCCGGCGACCACGTCGACATCGTGGGTCAGGACCGCTACTACCTGATCTCGTTCGGCCACCGGGTCGGCTACGTGCGCGCCGCCGACGTGGACGTCGTCCGGCCCTGACCGTGCCCGGCCTGCACCGGACCGTCGTCACGAGGGACCGGCCCGACGATGACCGGCCTGACCGCGGACCGGCCTGACCGCGGCCTACCTGACGCGGGTCCTGCATGACGAAGGGGGCGTCCCGACCGGGGCGCCCCCTTCGTCATCCCGGCGGCATCATGCCAGCGCGTGAAGGGTCTCGCGCATGCGGCCCCAGACCACCAGGCCGGACGCGCCGGTCAACGCCGCCACGACCCAGACGGCGGCCGGGATGCCCCACGCGTCGGCGACGACGCCGGCGAGGAGGGCCCCCACCGCGAAACCGCCGTCGCGCCAGAGCCGGTAGACCCCCACGGCGCGGGCGCGCCACGCAGGGTGGGCGGCGTCCCCGACGGCGGCGAGCAGGGTCGGGTAGACCAGTGCGGTCCCGGCACCGAGCAGGGCCAGGGCCAGCGCCCACCCGGCGAAGGAGGTGAGGACGGCGACCAGCCCCAGTGCCACCGCCTGCAGCAGCATCCCGGCGACGATCAGCGGCTTGCGCCCGACCCGGTCCGACCAAGCCCCGGTCACGAGCTGGCCCACGCCCCACACCGCCGGGTAGATGGCGGCGAGGACCCCGATCCGGGCGACCCCGACACCGTGGGCCGCGAACAGCACGGGGAACAGCCCCCACGCCAGGCCGTCGTTGAGGTTGTTCACCATCCCGGCCTGACTGGCCGCCGAGAGGCTGCGGTCGCGGAAGCTGGTGAGGGCCGCGACCTGACCGGTCGACAGGTGCTGCCCGCCCGCGTGCTCACCGTCCGTGCTCAGCGACGCCTCGAGGCGCGCATGGCCGCGCGTCTCGTGGACGAGGAGGGTGGACACGCCCAGGCCGAGCCCGGCGAAGGCGACCCCGAGGAAGAACGGCTCCGGCCGCAGCCCCGCGCGCGCCGCGATGAACCCGGTCGCCAGGGCGGTCAGCGCGACCGCGCCGTAGCCGGCGGCCTCGTTGAGCCCCATCGCCAGCCCGCGCCGGGTGGACCCCGCGAGGTCGATCTTCATGACCACCGTGGTCGACCAGGCCAGACCCTGGTGGATGCCCAGCAGCACGTTGGCGAGGACGATCCAGCCCCAGGAGGGAGCCAGCATCAGCAGGGGTGGCACCGGCAGGGCAAGGAGCCACCCGGCGACGAGGACCGGCTTGCGCCCGTAGCGGTCGGCGAGCTGCCCGGCCACGAAGTTCGTCGCCGCCTTGGTGGCCCCGAAGGCCAGGATGAAGGTGAGCCCGGCGCTGTAGGCCGTGAGGTGGAAGACCTGCCCGGCCAGGAGCGGCAGCACCGTGCGCTCCTGGCCGAGCATCCCGCCGACGAGGGCGTTGACCCCGACGAGCAGGCTGAACTGCGCCAGGTTGGCCCGCAGCCCCAGCTCGACCCGCTCGCCCACGACGGCCCTCCCGGTCATGCGCGGCTGCCGTCGAGCTCCTCGAGGACGCCTGCGAGGTCGCTGGAGGCGCCACCGCGGTTGTACGGCAGCTTCGACAACAGCATGCCCATCGCGCAGCTGTCCGTCAGCGCTGCGACCGACAGGCCCGTGCCGATCGCCGCGGCGACCCACTTCAGCGGCGGGAGCAGGACGCTGCCCACCACGCCGGCGACCACGAGGGAGCCGGCGACCAGCCGCACCTGCCGCTCAAGGTCCCAGTGCTCCGCGCCGCGGTTCACCGGGGCGCCGGCGTCGACCCAGGCGTTCACCCCGCCGTCGAGGACGTGCAGCGGCAGCCCGGTCCCCGCCAGCAGCGCCTCGGCCTGCCCGGCCCGGGCGCCGGAGCGGCAGACGAGCACCGCGGGCTGGTCGAGGCGGAGCGCGAGCTCGTCGCGGTGCTCGCGCAGCAGGTCCAGCGGCACGTTGGCCGACCCCGGGATGTGCACGGCGGCGAACTCCGCCGGGGTCCGGACGTCCAGCACCCGCGGGGTGCTGTCCTCCTCCAGCCAGGCGCGCAGGTCGACGACGTCGAGCCGGGCGGGGCGGGTCGGCGCAGGGGCAAGGGTCATGAGGGGAGTTCCTTTCGTATGACGGGCGCGCGGCCTGGGTGCCGCGCGCCCGGAAGGGCACGGCCGGGCAGCGAGCCGTCAGGCTCCGGCGGCCGTGCTCAGACCAGCTGGGGGACGCTGCGTGCGGCGGTGTAGAGCGCGACCAGCACGAGCAGGACGGTGAACGCGGTGGCCAGGCGCTGGGGGCTGACCCGCGTGGCGACCCGGCCGCCGAGCAGGCTGCCGAGGATGGCCGCAGCGGTGAACGCCGCGAGCAGCGGCCAGTCGAGGTGGATGCCGTGACCGAGCCGGGCCGCGAGCGCCGTGGCGCTGTTGACCACGATCACCAGGAGCGAGGTGCCCACGGCGACCGGCATGGTGAACCCCAGCGCGAGCACCAGCGCCGGGACCACGGCGAAGCCCCCGCCGACCCCGAAGAAGCCGGTGAGCAGGCCTACCAGGGTGGCGGTCACCACGACCTTGACGGCGCGCGGGCAGTCGCAGGCGAAGCGCGGGGAGAACGTGAGGACCGGCAGGCCGTCGGAGGCGTCCTCCTCACCGGCGTGCAGCCCGCTGCGGCTGCGCCGTCGGCGCACGACCATCACTGCCGCGACCACCAGCATGAGGACGGAGAACGCCGCCAGCAGGACCGCGCTCGGGACGCTGGCGGAGAGCCGCGACCCGGCCCACGACCCGGCGATGCCGAGCACCCCGAAGGCCAGGCCCTGCCCGAGGCGGACCCGCCCGTGCCGGTGGTGCGCGAGCACCCCGGCGAGGGCGGTCACGCCCACGACGAGCAGGGAGCCCGTGGTGGCTGCGCGGGCGTCCTGGCCAAGCAGGTAGACCAGCGCCGGGACGGTGAGGATCGACCCCCCACCGCCGAGCGCGCCCAGGCTGAGCCCGATCAGCAGCCCGACGGGGACCGCGACGGCCAGCAGCGTCACGCGTGGACCCCGGCGGCCTCCACGACCAGCGGCAGCCCCGCCTGTGCGGCGGACTCCTCGAAGCTGTCGTCCACCGCCACCACGTGGCGGCCGGCGGCGGCGAGGATCGAGGCCGCGACGGAGGCGCGGTAGCCACCGGCACAGTGCACCCACACCTCGCCCGGCGGCACCTCCTCGACTCGGCGGAGCACCTCGTGGATCGGGATGCTCACCGCGCCGTCGATGTGGCCGTCGACCCACTCCGGGGTGCGCCGGACGTCCAGGACGACGACGGGGCGGTGGTGGCGCACCTGGGCCAGGTCCGCGAACGTCGCCGTCTCGAAGCGGGCGAGCTCGCCGTCGGTCCACTGGCGCGGGCCGCCCGTCGCGGCAGCGGCGGGCCGGTCGATGCCGATCCGGACCAGCTCACGCTGCGCCTCGGCGACCTGCTCAGCGGTCTCACCCAACAGGGTCACCGGCGTCCCCCACGGGATCAGCCACCCGAGGTAGGTCGCGAGCTGGCCGTCGAGGCCGAAGTTGAGCGTGCCCGGGACGTGCCCGGCGGCGAACGCGGTGCGCTCGCGCAGGTCCACCAGCCACTCCCCCGCCTCGAGGCGACGGCGCAGCTCCGCGGCATCGGCCATCGAGGGCGGGGTCAGGTCGGCGGCCTCGGGGCCGGCAGCGTTGGCCGGTCCCATGTGGACGTAGTAGGCCGGGTAGGCGTCGAGCCCGGCGACGATCTCGCTGACGTAGCGTTCCTCGTCCTGCGTCAGCGCGGGGTTCACCCGCTTCTCCTGGCCGATCGTCGAGGCAGTGGCCTCGGACTGGGTGGCGGAGCAGAAGCTGCCGAAACCGTGGGTGGGCAGCACCTGGGCCTGCTCGGGCAGCTCGGCGGCGAGGCGGTGCGCCGAGGCGTGCTGGTGCCGCGCGAGGTCGTCGGTGTGCTCGGGCCCGAGCAGGTCGGGGCGCCCGGTGGAGCCGAACAGCAGCGAGCCGCCGGAGAACACCGCGGGACGCTCACCCTCCAGGGCGTAGGACAGGTGGGTGAAGGTGTGACCCGGGGTTGCGATGACCCGCAGCCGCAGCGTCGGGCTGACCTCCACCACGTCGCCGTCGCGGATGGGCAGGCGCTCGTAGGCGACCTCGTCCGCGGCGTTCACGAGGTAGGCCGCACCGGTGTGGCGAGCCAGGGCCAGGCCCCCGGTGACGTAGTCGTTGTGCAGGTGCGTCTCGAGGACGTGCGTGATCCTCACCCCCGCTTCACGCGCCAGGTCGAGCACGCGGTCGATGTCCCGCTGCGGGTCCACGACGAAGGCGACCCGCCCGTCGTGCACCAGGTAGCTGCGGTCACCCAGGCTGGGGGTGTCGATCGGGACGATGGTGGTGGACATCAAGAGGTCCTTTCCGGGCTCAGTGTGTCAGGGAAGCGGCTGGTGCAGCGGGTCACGCGGCGTGGGGACGGGGACCGCGTACGACCGGATGGCCCGCCTTGGCCCAGGCCGCCGTGCCGCCGGCCACGGACCAGGCGTCGAAGCCGGCCCGCAGGAGGAACGCCGTCATGGCCAGGCTGCGGTTGCCGCTGGCGCAGATGACATAGAGGGGGACGTCGCGCGGGAGCTCACTGACGCGGGAGGCCACCTGCCCCATGGGCAGCAGCTCCGCCCCGGGCACGTGCCCGGCGACGTACTCCCCGGGCTCGCGCACGTCGATGACGCGGGCGCCACCGGCATGGGCAGTGGTGAACTCCGGCAGGGTGATCTCGCGCATGAGGCTCTCCGATCGTCCAGCGCTGTCGCATACCCCCTGGGGTATCTGATGCCAGCAACGGTAGCCCCCTGCCCGCCATTCCTGCCGACCGCCCGCACGGCTCGTGACATACCCCACAGGGTATGCAGCGGCCGGTGGCCACCCGGGGACGTGCGGCACGGAATACGCAGTCACCCTTCTGGCCTTGATACCCCCGGAGGTATGTTTCCTCCAGCGCCCGGGGCGGTTGCGTCCCCTCCCGCCCCGGGCGCAACCACGCCACTACCCCCACGCCGCGACACACGCCGCAACACACACGCCGCGAGCCACACGCCGCGCACCCGGAGGAACACATGAGCTACGCCATCACGGCCACGGTGGGCCGGCCTTTCGCCGAGACCCTCGCCGCAACCCGTGAGGCCCTGGCAGAGCAGGGTTTCGGCGTCCTCACCGAGATCGACCTCCAGGCGACGCTGCGCGCCAAGCTGGACGTCGAGGTCCCGGCCCAGGTGATCCTGGGCGCCTGCCGCCCGCCACTGGCCCACGCCGCCCTGCAGGCCGAGCCGTCCGTCGGGCTGCTGCTGCCGTGCAACGTCGTGGTGCGGGCGCTCGACCAGGACACCACGGCGGTGGAGGCCCTCGACCCGCAGGTCATGGTCGGCCTCACCGGCAACCCGGCCCTCGTCTCCGTCGCGAACGAGGCCACGCAGCGGCTCACGGCCGCACTGGCGACCCTGACCCGTTGACAGCACCATGGCCACCGGGACGACCCGGCGGCCTGAAGGAGAGATGGACATGCAGCTCGAACCCACCGAGATGGGCCCGGTGCTCAACCGCCTCAAGCGAGCCCAGGGTCAGCTGGCCGCGGTGACCCGGATGATCGAGGAGGGCCGCGACTGCGCCGACGTCGTGACCCAGCTCGCGGCGGTCAACCGGGCGCTGGATCGCGCAGGCTTCGCGATCATCTCCACCGGCCTCAAGCAGTGCCTCGCCGAGCCGGGCGGCGCCGAGAGCCTGGACACCCAGCGCATGGAGAAGCTGTTCATGTCCCTGGCCTGAGGCGCCGGGAGCAACGGCCCCGAACGCTGCTCACGCCTCCTTGACCTCACGCCTCCTTGACGACGGCGTACCAGACCCGGTCGGCGACGCGGGCCTCCGCCTCGGCCAGCTCCAGCATCCGCCGGTAGAGCTCGCGCCGGTTCACGGCGAGGCGCAGGTCCTCCACCGAGAGGGAGTCCCGCATCGCCGCGCGGTAGCGCTTCTCCATCCGCCGGTCGGCCGCCACGGCCGCGTCCGCGTGCGCCGTCGCCTGGTCGGGGTCGGCCATGAGGAGGGCCAGCCCGGCCGCCAGCTCGCGGACCCCGTCGAGCGCGATGCCGGCCATGTCGGCCAGTGCCTCGTCGGGCTCCAGCTCGAGCGCCTCGGCCTCCCGCACAACGTTCTTGGCGGTGTTGAGCACGACGTCCAGGCGCTCCGAGAGGGTGAACACGTCCTCCTGGTCGATCGGCGTGCTGAACGCGGCCCGGAGCTGGCGCGAGAGCTGGCGTCGGATGGCGTCGGCCGCGTGCTCGGCCTCGCGCACCTCGCCGGCGGCGTCGGCTCCGCCCGCCCAGGAGACCAGGGCCTCCATGCCGCCGATGGTGACGCGCGCCTGCTCCCCGAGCGTGCCCAGCACGTCGGGGGTCTGCGGCAGGAACCAGTGCTTCACGTGACCCCCTTGACGACCAGGCCGCCCACCGCGCCCAGGACCGCCGAGACGGGCAGGGTCACGACCCACGCGAGCAGGATCTCGCGGACCACGGGCCAGCGCACGTGCCTCCACCGCCGGGCGGTGCCCACCCCGACGACGGAGGACGCGACGACGTGGGTGGTGCTCACCGGGGCCCCCACCGCGGCCGCCGCCCCGATCACGAAGGCGCTCGAACCCTGGCTGGCGAGGCCGTCCAGCGGCCGGATGCGGTAGATCCCCCGGCCGACGGTGCGGGCGATCCGCCACCCACCGAGGGCCGAGCCGAAGGTGAGCGCCCCCGCGCAGAGGGCCTTGACCCACAGCGGGACAGCGAACGTCGACACCCCTCCGGAGACCAGCAGTGCCAGGGTGATCACGCCCATGGTCTTCTGCGCGTCGTTGGTGCCGTGGGCGAAGGCCAGGGCCGCCGCCATCGGCCACTCCGCCCGGCGAACGGGTCGCTCGACCGCGCGGCTGGCCCGGCGCAGCGCCCGGCGCCCGGCCAGCTCGGCCGCCAGACCGCCGACGACCCCGACGACCGGGGAGAGCGCCAGTCCCGCGAGCACCCCGAGCACGCCGGACGGGTGGAGGCCGCTCAAGCCGCCCCAGTTCACGGCCTGCACGCCTCCACCGACGGCCGCCGCCCCGACGAGGCCGCCGACGAGGGCGTGCGAGGAGGACGAGGGCAGCCCCCACCACCAGGTGAGCAGGTTCCACGTCAGCGCCGCGGTCACGGCGGCCACCAGGACGCCGAGGGTGCCAGAGGGCTCGACCTTGACGATGCCGCCCACGGTGTCGGCCACCGCCGTCCCCGCGACCACCGGGCCGAGCAGGTTGAACACCGCGGACAGGGTCACGGCGGCCAGCGGGGTCGCGGCGCCTGTCCCCACCAGGGCCGCCGTCACGTTGGAGGAGTCGTGGAACCCGTTGGAGACGTCGAACGCCACCGCCAGGACGACGAGGACGGCCACGGCCCACTGCATGGCCTCAGTGAAGCCCCCCGGCGCGCCGACCACCATCCACAGCGGGGTGACCCGCCGCCCCGACTGCGTCCGCCCGCACTTGGGGCGAATCCACCCCAACTGCAACACGATCGTTGCCATAAGTCCCTATGTGAGGTTCTGGCGCACGAGAGGATTGCGGTGGTGGCGCGGGCATGACGGCGGGAGGGTGACGGTGGCCGACCTCGAGGACTCCCCGCGCGCGATGCGCACGCGCCGGCTCAAGCGCCGGCACACCATCGTGCTGACGCTGGTGCTGACCATGATGATGGTCGCCTTCCTCTACGCCGCCACCTACTACACCGGCTGGGTGCGCCCCACGGCCGAGGCCGCCGGGGCGAACTGCCACCCGGTGAAGGTCCCCGCCCCCCGGCCCGCCAGCTTCCGGCTCAACGTCTACAACAACAGCGACAAGGTCGGTCTGGCCCGCACGACCTCCAAGGCCCTGGCCCGGCGCGGCTACCGGATCGGCACCGTCGCCAACGACCCCTCGCAGGCGCCGGTGCGGGCGCCGGCCGAGGTCCGCTTCGGTGACAAGGGCTACGACGCCGCGCTGATGGTGGCGGCGATGATCCCCGACACCCGGATGGTCCACGACCCGCGCGGGGACACCAGCGTCGACCTGGCCCTCGGCCCGGACTTCCGCGGGCTGACCAAGGCACCCCCGGCTCCGCTGCCCGCCCCCGACAAGGTGACCGTCAACGTCTTCAACACGACCTTCCGCACCGGCCTGGCCAAGTCCGCGGCCTCGGAGGTCGGGGCCCGCGGCTTCCACATCGGCAAGGTCGGGAACGACCCGAGCAAGGTCGTGCTCGACGTCGCCGAGATCCGCTACGGCGAGGACGGCGAGCCTGCGGCCCGTCTGCTCGCGCGCCAGGTCGCCGGCGCGACGCTCGTGCGCGACAACCGGGTCGGCGCCACCGTGGACCTCGCCCTGGGCAACCTGTTCACCGTCTTCGTCCCGCGCGCCGAGGCCGCCGTGCCGCCGACGCACACCCCGACCCCGATGGTGACGCGCCCCGGCTGCTGAGGAGCGTGCTGGACGGCGCTGGGCAACCGCGCCGGGCAACCGCGCCGGGCAACCGCGCCGGGCAACCGTGCTGGGCAACCCGTGCTGACCGCCCGCCCGCTGGGGCGCCCGCGGCTCAGAGGAGCCGGCCCGCGACCAGGGTCCGCGCCGCCTGCCGCCACGCCGGGCTCGAGCAGCTCGTGTAGTTGGTCCACCAGGCCCCCTGCACGATGGCCATGCAGTCGGCGGCCCGCTCGCGCGCGGTGGCGGCGGAGCCGCCGAAGACCGGCACCAGGGCGGCGTCGGCCCGCGCCGAGCTGCCGTAGAGCCAGATCACCAGGGCGTGGCTGTACTCGTGCACGACCACCGGGTAGAGGATCCCGGCCGGGACCCGCGGGGAGATGGTCACCTCGCGGGTGAAGAGGTTCGTCGCGCCGTAGTGGCCGTACCGGTCACTCCACACCCACTGGCTGACCACCCCGGAGCGGTAGCCCGGGATCCGGCCGACCGCGGCCCCCAACGCGGACGGCACCCCGACCGGTGCCACGGCACGCGGGGCCGTCGTGGCACCGGTCGTCGCCCGGGTGGTCGTCGGTCGCACGGTGGCCGGCCGTCGCGTCGGGACGGCGGCCGTGGTCCGGCGGGGCGTGGCGCGCGGCGAGCTCGTCACCGGCGTCGGCGACGGGCCGGTCGCCGAGGGGTGCGCCGTGGGCGTCACGGCGGGCGTCGCCGTGAGGGACATCGTGGGCGACAGCAGGGGAGAGGGGCCGACGGCGAGCTCGACCTGCCTGGACCGCGGGGTCGACGGACCGTCGCCGGCAGCCAGGGCGACGCCGCCGGCCGCGAGCGCGAGCACGCCGGTGGCGGCGACGATCCGCACCGTGCGGCGCGATGGTCGGGGACGGTGCATGGCGCCTCGCTCCGGTGGCGACCCTGGGGGCAGGTCGCCTCCCTGCCACGGTCGGCGCCGGCGGCGGGCGGCGGATCCCGCGTCGCGCGCAGCCGGCCTCCTGCCCGCGCCGACACCCGATGGCCGGTGACAGACAAGACCTTCGGGTGTATGGCGGGCGCGACCTCCGCCCAGCACCCCGGACAGCGGCGGCCCTCGCCCCGCTCCCGCCTGCCACCACCGCCCGCCACCACCGCGCGCACCACCCCTTCCGCCCGTCACACATCCGCCCGCGGCCGGGAGCCGCGGGGTGATACACCTGTCGCCATGAGCCGACTGCTGCTGGGACCGTTGCTGCGACACGTCGGCGAGGGGGACGCGACGATCTGGGTCGAGACCGACGGTCCCTGCACCGTGGAGGTCCTCGGCCACCGCGAGCGCACCTGGACGGTGGCCGGGCACCACTACGCCCTCGTGACCGTGGACGGCCTCACGCCCGGCACGACCACCGACTACCAGGTCGCCCTCGACGGTGAGGTGGTCTGGCCACCGGCCGACACGGCATACCCGCCCTCCCGCATCCGCACCCTGACCCGGGGCGGTGCCGTCAGCCTGGCGTTCGGCTCGTGCCGCTACGCCACGCCCGCCGCCGTCGAGGACGACAACCACTTCGACGCCGACGCGCTCGACGCGTTCGCGCGGCGGATGATGCGCACCCCCGAGACCGGCTGGCCGGACGCGCTGCTGCTCGTCGGCGACCAGGTCTACGCCGACGAGACGACCGAGGAGACGCAGCGCCGGATCCGGCAGCGCCGCGACGTCTCGCAGGAGCCCGGGCTCGAGGTGCGCGACTTCGAGGAGTACACGTGGCTCTACCACGAGTCGTGGTCGGACCCGCAGGTCCGCTGGCTGCTCTCGACCCTGCCGAGCTCGATGATCTTCGACGACCACGACGTGCGCGACGACTGGAACACCTCCGGCTCGTGGCGCCGGGAGATGCAGCAGACCTCGTGGTGGCAGGAGCGCATCGTCGGAGGCCTGTCGTCCTACTGGGTCTACCAGCACCTGGGCAACCTCTCCCCCGCCGCCCTGAAGGAGAACGAGCTCTACCAGCGGGTCCGGGACCTCGACGGCGACGCCGAGCCGCTGCTGCGCGAGTTCGCGACGGCAGCCGACAAGGAGGCCGACGGGCACAAGGGGGCGCAGTGGTCGTTCCGGCGGGACCTGGGGCAGGTGCGCCTGCTCGTCGTCGACTCCCGCTGCGGGCGCATGCTGGACGGTGAGGCCCGCTCGATGCTCTCCGAGGGCGAGATGGCCTGGATCGAGGAGCAGGTCGAGGGCGACTACGACCACCTGCTCATCGGCACCTCGCTGCCGTGGCTGCTGCCGCGGGCGCTGCACGACGTGGAATCCTGGGACGAGCGGCTGGCCAGCGGCGTCGAGGGCCGGCGCCTGGCCCGGTGGGGCGAGAAGGCCCGCCGGGGTGCCGACCTCGAGCACTGGGCCGCGTTCCGCGCCTCCTTCGACTGGCTGACCGAGCTGTTCGCCCGGGTCGGCCGCGGGGAGCACAGCCCCGCGGGTCGGGGGCCCGCCACCGTCTGCGTCCTGTCCGGGGACGTCCACCACGCCTACGCGGCGCGCGCCCACTACCCCTCCGACATGGACACCGCCGTCTACCAGCTGACCTGCTCGCCACTGCACAACTACGTGCCGTGGTTCATGAAGGTGGTCTTCCGCATCACGTGGTACCGCGTCACCGAGCGCGTTGTGCGCTTCCTGCTCAAGCGGGTCTCGCACGTCCCGCCGGTGCCGCTGGAGTGGTCCCGGCTGTGCGGACCGTTCTTCGGCGACCAGATCGCGACGCTGAGCATGGACGGTCGCAGCGCCCGGGTGCTGTTCGAGCAGGCCGGTCCCGACCCCGCCCGCCAGGGGGCGCTGACCGCCGTCAGCGTGCTCACCTTGTCCTGATTCGCCCGACTTCCCTCACCCGTTCGGCCGATGGTCGGGACCTTCGGCACTACGGCATCGTGTCCTCCGTTGGGAGGGTAGGCGCACCGCCCCAATACCACGCAGAGTGATCAGCCACGCCACCGGCACGCCGGAAAGGGTTGGGATGTCGCGAATGCGGGTACGACCGGGGCAACCGGATCGCACGGCGAAGGTGAGATGAGATGCTGCAGACCCAGCAGGGCACGTCGAGCACGCAGGAGCGCGAGGTCCTCTCGCAGATCCTCGCGGGCGTCCGCTACCCCGTGACTGCCGAGGACCTCATGGTCCTGGCCCTGCGCCGGAGGGTGCCGAGCGTGGTGCTGTGGCAGCTCAACCAGCTCCCCTACGACCGCCGCTTCTCCAGCGTCACGGACGTCGAGAGCTACCTCGACGTGGTGGCCACGCCCACTATCGGGCGCAACTAGCTGCCGGACCGACCGGGCACCTCGCCCACGTCCGTCCACGACGGGATCGACGCCAGCCAGGCGTCGATCCCGTCGTTCATGTGTGCCCTGACTGCCGCCGGCGCGAACGACGCCTCCACCCCGGCGCGCGCGAGGTCCGCGAGCGCCTCGTCGTCGTACGCCAGGGACGCACGCACCCGCGCATACTCCTCGCTGAGGGTGACCCCGAGCACCGAGGGGACGTCGGTGTTGAGCGTGACCCGCAACCCGGCCCGGACCAGCCGCGGGAGCGGGTGGTCGGCCAGGGAGGGCACGAAGCCGAGCGCCACGTTGGAGGACGGGCACACCTCCAGCGGGATCCCGCGGTCCCGCAGCTCGGCGGTCAGCTCGGGGTCCTCCAGCGCGCGGATGCCGTGCCCGAGCCGCTCGGCCCGCCCCAGGGTGACCGCCTCGCGGACGCTGTCCGGGCCGGCCGCCTCGCCGGCGTGGTGGACGAGGTGCAGCCCCGCCTCCGCCGCCTCGTCGACGACCCGCGCGAAGGGCGCCAGGGGGTAGGTCTCCTCACCCGCGACACCCCAGCCGAGCACGCCGCGGTCGCGGTGACGCAGAGCCAGGTCCAGGGTGCGCCGGGCCCGCTCGAGCGGCCGGCGCCGGGAGTGGTCCAGCAGCACCCCGGTGGTGACACCGTGGGCCGCCCCTCCCTCCCGCAGCCCCTCCAGCACGGCCTCCAGGGGCATGTCCGGGTCGCCGAGCCGCTCCCCGTGCGCTGCCGCCGTGAAGGTCACCTCCGCGTAGGTCGTGCCGTCGGCCGCCGCGTCCTCGCAGAACTCCCGGGCGATGCGGGTGAAGTCCTCCGGCCGGCGCAGGCAGGCGCGGATCAGGGCGTTCTGGTCGGCGAAGTCGCGGAAGCCGGTGAAGGTCGGGCCCGACCCCGTGCCGCTGCCGGCGAGGTGCCCGGGCACCGCCACCCCGTTCGCGTCGCCGACCTCGCGCAGCGTCTGCCAGCGCACGGTGCTCTCGAGGTGCACGTGCAGGTGAGCCTTGGGCAGGAGGGTCAGGTCACGCACCCGGGCAACCTACCCGCGGGAACATCGCGCGGCGGGGAGCGGTTGGCCTTGGGCGTGACCCTCCCGCTCTCCGTCCTGGACCTGTCCCCCGTCGCCTCCGGCCGTGCGCCGTCGCAGGCGCTGCACGAGACCGTGGCGCTGGCCCGCAGCACCGAGGCCGCCGGCTACGAGCGGTTCTGGGTCGCCGAGCACCACAACATCGCCAGCGTGACCAGCAGCGCGCCGGAGGTGATGATCGCGACGGTCGCGGCAGCCACCTCGCGGATCCGTGTCGGGGCCGGCGGGATCATGCTGCCCAACCACGCCCCGCTCAAGGTCGCCGAGACGTTCCGCGTGCTCGAGGGCCTGCACCCCGGGCGCATCGACCTCGGCGTCGGCCGGGCGCCGGGCACCGACCAGCTCACGGCGTACGCGCTGCGGCGCAGCCGCGAGGCGCTGGCCGCCAACGACTTCCCGCAGCAGTTCGGCGAGCTCCTCGGCTACGTCGACGGCTTCCCCGAGGGGCACCCGTTCGCGCCGATCGTCGCCCAGCCCACGGACGTGGCGCTCCCGCCGGTGTGGATCCTGGGCTCCAGCCTGTATGGGGCGCAGGCCGCGGCGGCGTACGGCACCGGCTTCGCCTATGCGGGCCACTTCGGTGAGGCCGACCCCGCGGAGGCGGTGCGGCTGTACCGCGAGGGGTTCCGCCCGTCGGGGCGCGACGGTGAACCGAGCGGGCCGCGGGCGATCCTGGCGGTGGCGGCCATCGTGGCCGACACCCAGCAGGAGGCCGAGGCTCTCGGCCAGGCCGCGGCGCTGTCGATGGTGCGGCTGCGCCAGGGCCGGCCCGGCCCGCTGCCCTCGCCGCAGGAGGCCGCGGCGCACCCGTGGACCGAGGCCGAGCGGGGCATGGCGCAGGCGTTCTCCCGGTTCGCCACCGTGGGCACCCCCGAGCAGGTCTGGGACGCGCTGCAGCGGCGGGCCAAGGAGGCCGACGCCGACGAGCTGATGGTCACGACGAACGTGCACGACCCGGCCGCCCGGCGGCGGTCCTACGACCTGCTCGCGCAGGTCGCGGGCCTGCGTGACTGAGAGCGAGCCCACGCCGGCACGCCCTCCGCCCGATTTGTGTCGATCCGGCATCTACGAAACGGTGGAGTGGTCCCCGATCGCTACGGAACGGAGAGAGAGCTCGTGCTCACCCTCACCGAGAACGCCAGCACCATCGTCAAGGCCATCACCGACCAGACCAGCTCCGCCGACACCGCGGGCCTGCGCTTCAGCCCCAACGTCGCCGGTGGCGAGGGTCTCGACGTCGCGCCCGTCGAGGAGCCCCAGCCGGGTGACCAGGTCGTCGAGGAGGGCGGCGCGCGCATCTACCTCGAGGAGACCGCAGCCGTGGCCCTCGGCGAGCAGGTGCTCGACGCGGCGGTCGACGACACCGGCACCGTGCAGTTCAGCATCGCCCCGCAGGGCGGCGCCTCGGTCGTCGGCTGACGACCCCCCGGACACGCGCGAAGGGCGCCCCACCGGTCGGTGGGGCGCCCTTCGTCGTCCCAGGCATCCGGGCACTCCCCCGGGCACGTGGGGTCAGCGGTGCTGCAGGGCCTTCAGGGCCGCCAGCGCCGTGTCGGCGTGCGTGGTGAAGTTGGTCTCGCTGCTGACCACCTCACGGACCGTGCGGTCGGTGTCGATGACGAACGTCGCGCGCTTGACGTAGGAGATCAGCCTGCGCTTGACGCCGAACCCGGCCGCCACCGTGCCGTCCGGGTCGGACAGCAGCGGGTAGTCGAAGCCGTGGGTGTCGGCGAACTTCTTCTGCGCCGACACCTCGTCACGGCTGATGCCGACCCGCTGGCCGCCGGCCGCGGCGAACTCCGCCGCGAGGTCACGGAAGTGGCAGCTCTCCTGGGTGCAGCCGCCGGTCATGGCGGCGGGGTAGAAGAACAGCACCACGGGCCCGTCGAGCAGCAGGGTGCTCAGCCGGGTGGGGGTGCCGTCCTGGTCGGGCAGCTCGAAGTCGGGGGCCTGCTCGCCCACGGTCAGGGTCTTCATGCTCGGGCCTTCCTCTCATACAGGTGCACGTGCTGGTCGGTGTCGTCGTTCACACGGCGCCGTTCAGACGGTGCCGTTCACACGGTGCCCTTCCTCGGCGGCAGCGGGAGGAACCCGCTGGTGCGCCTCACGTAGTCCACGTAGCCGGGTCGGCGCGAGGACATGTCCTTCTCCAGCAAAGGCTTGCCGGTGCCCTTCGCCAGCAGCCACGTCATCACCACCGGCGAGAGCACGGTGAGGATGCCCGGCCAGGCACTGAACGCGACCAGGGACAGACCCCACCACACGCACGCGTCGCCGAAGTAGTTGGGGTGGCGGGTGTAGCGCCACAGGCCGGTGTCGAGGACCTGGCCCTTGCTGACCGGGTCGGCGCGGAACCGGGTCAGCTGCCAGTCGCCGACCGCCTCGAAGAACAGCCCCACGGCCCACACCAGGACGCCGGCCCAGGCCATGGGCCCCAGCGCCGCCGGCTCGAAGCAGGCCACCTGCACCGGCAGCGAGACGAACCACATCACCGCGCCCTGGGTCAGGTAGACCTTGCGCACCGCGAACCACGTGGGGTTGCCCGGCGCCTCGGCGAGCATCGCGGCATACCGGGGGTCCTCCCCGTGGCCCCGCGAGCGGCGGCCGATGTGCACAGCCAGCCGCACGCCCCACACGACGGTGAGGAGGGTGACCAGCAGGCGACGCCCCGCGTCGCCCTCACCCGCGGAGAGCGCGTATGCCGTGACGGCCACCGCGGCGAAGCCCAGGCCCCACGTCACGTCCACGACGGCGTGCTTGCCGACCCGCAGCGCCACCACGAGGGTGATCCCGAGCAGGACCCCCACCGCGAGCACGGTGAACGGCAGGGCGGCGGCGAACGCCCCCCACGGGAAGGGCATCACCAGGCCCGGACCGGCGGCATCGCGCTCACGCCGTCGGTGGTGGGCTTGACGGCGAGGACCTGGTCGACGCCCATGCGGTTCTCCTCGAAGGACAGGGCGCTGCCGACCATGTAGAGGCGCCACACGCGGGCGACCTCCTCGCCGACCATCGCGACGACGTCCTCCCAGCGCCGCTCGAGCGTGACGTACCAGGCGTGGATGGTGCGCACGTAGTGCTCGCGCAGGACGTGCACGTCGCGGACCTCGAGGCCGGACTGTTCCATCAGGGCGACGGTCTCCCCGACCGGGCGCATCCACATGTCGGGGGCGATGAACGCCTCGATGAACGGCCCGCCGCCGGGGTGGTGGCCCTTGCGTGACATCTGCTGGATGAGGACCCGGCCGCCGGGCTTGAGCCTGGCGTGGATCCGCTCGACGAACAGCGGGTAGTTGTCCCTGCCGACGTGCTCGCCCATCTCGATCGAGGTCACGGCGTCGAAGCCGGTCTCGGGCACGTCGCGGTAGTCCTGGTAGCGGACCTCGACCCGGTCGCCCAGGCCGCGCTCGTCGACCCGCGCCTGGACGAACGCCCGCTGCTCGGCCGACAGGGTCACCGCCGTGACGCTCACGCCGAAGTGCTCCGCGGCGTACAGGGTGAGCGAGCCCCAGCCGCAGCCGATGTCGAGCATCCGCATGCCCTCGCGCAGGCCGAGCTTGCGGCAGACGAGGTCGAGCTTGTCGCGCTGGGCGTCCTCGACGGTGTAGTCGGGGTCGTCGCTGGTCCAGTAGCCGCACGAGTAGGCCATGTGCGGGTCGAGGATCAGGGCGTAGAAGTCGTTGGACAGGTCGTAGTGGTGGGCGATGACCTGCCGGTCGCGGCCGAGGCTGTGCAACCGTCCGCGCAGGCGCGCCTGGGAGGCCGGCGGCACCGGCGGGCGGCCGATCGCGCCAAGGTCTGCGGCGGCGCGCAGGGCCTGGAGCAACTGGGCGGCGCTGGGGCGGGGCCGCACGCTGCGCTCCCGCGCGGTGCGCCACACGCGACGGAAGCCGTCCAGGACGTCGCCCTCGACGTCGATCTCGCCGGTGACGTAGGCCTGCGACAGGCCGAGCTCGCCCGGCTGGAACACCAGGCGCCGCAACGCATCCGGGGAGGAGACGGTGATCACCGGGGCGTCCGCGGGGCCGTGCTCGGACCCGTCCCAGGCGCGCAGGCGCAGCGGGAGCTCGCCGCCGAACAGGGGCTCCACGAGGCGGCCCAGCCGGGCGGCGATGCTGCCTCCTGATGCCTGGGCTCCCCCTGCCCGCTCATCCCCTGCCCGCTCATCCCCTGCCCACTCATCCCCTGCCCACTCATCCTCTGCCCGCCGGCCGCCTGCCTGCTGGTCCTCGCGGCTCTCGGTCGTCGCGGTCACGGACTGCCTCCCTGCTCGGTCGCCGTCGTCAGGGACGTCCCCTGCCGACCCGCCGTCACCCTGCCCGCGCGCGCCGCCCGTGACGGCGTGACGGCGCGACGGCAGGTGCTGCCGACGGCACGGGAGCCGTTCGGAGCCGCCCTCCGGGCGGATTGGCCGGTATGCCGTGCCGGTCGCGGCCCCTCCCCGTGGTGGCTGTCGGTGGATGGTGCCAGCATCGAAGACGTCACGAGCTGTCCGTCAACCGATGAGGTGCGCCATGCCGGGGACCGTCCGACCCATCACCGACGAGCGGGACGGCCTGCTGGCCTACCTCGCCCAGATGCGCTACGTCCTGCGCCTGACGGCCTACGGGCTGACCGACGAGCAGGCCCGCGCGACACCGACCGCCAGCGCCCTCAGCGTCGGCGGCCTCATCAAGCACGTCGCGATGGCCGAGCGCGTCTGGACCGAGCGGGTGCGCGAGGTCCCGCAGACGTACTCACGGGAGGACTACTTCGCCCACTTCCACCTGGCCGAGGGCGAGACGCTCCAGGACGTCCTCGACCTGCTCGACGAGGTCGCCGCCGAGACGGAGGCCGCCATCGCCGAGGTCGAGGACCTCGGTCAGCCCGTGCCGGTGCCGCGGGACTCACCGTGGTTCCCCCAGGACGTGGAGGCGTGGTCGGTGCGCTGGGTGCTGCTGCACCTGGTCCAGGAGATCGCCCGGCACACCGGGCACGCCGACATCGTCCGCGAGTCGATCGACGGCGCCACCGCGTTCCCGCTCATGGCCGCCGCCGAGGGCTGGCCGGAGACGCCGTGGATGAGACCGTGGGCTCCCCGGGTGGAGGCGCGGCGATGAGGCGCACGCTGCTCGCCACGTCCCTGGCGTCGGCGGCCACCGCCCTCGTCGGGGGCCTGGGCACCGACCCGCAGTCCCGGTGGTACCGCTCGCTGGCCAAGCCGCCGTGGCAGCCACCGCCGCTGGCCTTCCCCCTGGTGTGGACCCCGCTCTACGGCCTGATCGCCTGGGGGTCGGCGCGGATGCTCGACGCCGAGCCCGACCCGGCCCGACGCCGCCGGCTGGCCGGGCTGCTGGCGGCCGACCTGGTCGCGAACGCCGGGTGGTGCTGGGTCTTCTTCAAGGGCAAGGCTCCCGGCAAGGGGGTCGTCGCCATCGCCGCCCTCGACGTGCTCAACGTGGCCCTCGTCGACCAGGCACGACGGCGTGACGCCCCGGCGGCGCGAGCGCTGGCTCCCTACGCGGCGTGGGGCCTGTTCGCGACCGCCCTCAACGCCGACATCTGGCGCCGCAACCGGTGACCCCCTCCCCGCACGGGCTGTGGCTTGGGTCCCTGTGCAGGGTGGCGCTTGGGTCCCTGCGCAAGCTTTGCCTGGGCCCGTTATCTGAGGCGACCACCGTCACGGTGACCTAGTGCCCCGCCGGTGCTGGCCGGCCGGAACGACGATTGAGGTATGGACACGCGCACCGGTGATCCCCGCGAGGGTCAGGACGCCCACGAACCCCAGCAGCCTGTCGTGACCGTTGCTCCGAGCCCCAGCCCTGGCTCCGGCACGACCTCCGGCACGAGCTCCGCCTCGTGCTCCGACACGAGCTCCGCCTCGGGCTCAGGTTCAACCCTGAGCACCGCTCCGCCCATCGCACCACCCTCACCCTCACCCTCACCCTCACCCTCATCTTCACCCGTGGAGATGGGCGCCCTGGTCGACCGCTGGGTCGCGGAGGGGCTGGTCTCCCCCGCGCAGGCCGCGTGGATGCGGGCCGACCTCGCGGCACCGACGGCCCTCCCCCACCCAGCAGCGCCCCGTGCCCCTGCGCCCGATACCCCAGCGCGCCCGGCCCCCGCTGCCCCCGCTGCCACTGCCCCCTCGGGCACGGCGGTTGCCCCGCCCGGACCCGAGGGACGTACACGCACCACGGCAGCGGCTGCCGGCCCGATGCCACCAGAGCCGGGACGCTCCTCGCTGGTCACCGAGGCGTTGGGCTACCTCGGCGGCGTCATCATCCTCGTGGCAGCGGGGCTCGTCGCGGCCCGCTTCTGGAACGACCTGCCCACCACCGGGAGGCTCGCCCTTGTCGCGGCGGCGGCAGCGCTGCTCCTGACCGGCGGAGCGCTCGTCCCAGCCAGCCTGGGTGACACCGGTCGTCGGCTGCGGGCCGTCCTGTGGCTGGCGGCGACGGTCGCTGTCGCCGGCTTCATGTCGCTGTTCGGGAGCGAGACGCTGGGGTGGACCAACAGCAACCTCGCCCTCTTCGTCGCCGCCACGACCACCGTGGCCGCGGTGGCCCTGTGGTACGCGCACCACCACCCGCTGCAGCACGCCGCGACCTTCGCCGGGGTGATGGGCACGGTCGCGGCCGCGGCATCCCTGTTGCCCATGGCCAGCGAAGGAGGCGCCGGGCTGGCGACGTGGGGCGCGGCCGCCATCTGGGCCGTGCTGTCGTGGGGCGGCGTGCTCCCCTGGGTCGGCGAGCCGGGCACGCCCAACCTGGGCGTGATGCTGGGCTCGTTCGGGGCGATCGTCGGCTCGATGACGACCATGCAGTCCAACTGGGGCACGGTGCTCAGCCTCGTCACGGTCGGGGCCATCGTGCTCGCCGCCGTGCTCTCGCGCAGCCTGCCGTTGCTCGCCCTGGGCAGCCTGGCCGCCCTGCAGACACTGCCCGCGGCGATGGTGCGCTGGTTCGGCGGCTCCCTCGGCGCAGCGTTGGGACTGCTCCTCGTCGGCGTGCTCCTCGTCGGGGCTGCCATCAGCACCGCCCGGCGCCGACGGGCGCAGCCGTTGCCCGCTGCCGCGCCCGGGATGGCCGCACGCTTCCCGTGGCCTGATCGCACCGTGGCCCTGGTCACCTCGGCCGTCGTGGCCGCCAGCACGACCCTGGCGGTGCTGACCCTCGGCTGAGCGCGCGCTCGCGCGAACGTCGGGCTCACCGCAGCCCGACGTTCGCGCTGTGCGACGGGCGCGCTGTGCGACGTGCGACGCGGGCGCCGGGTAAGGCGCCGGTCAACTCGACCACACCGGCCACGGCCCGCCCGTATCGTCCCGAGCACGCCGGTCGACGCCGGCGCCACGCCGGTCCTGCGCCGGCGCCTCGGCGGGCGGGAGCACCCTCATGGATCAGGCAGTCCACACCGTCCTCAACGCGCTGCGCGACCGCGGGCTGAGCGAGGACTCCCTCGCCCGCGCGATGCGCGAGGCCGACGAGAGCGGCCAGCCGGTCACCACGGTGCTGGTCGAGGAGCGGCTGATCACCGAGTTCGAGCTGGCCTCCGCCGTCGCCGACGCCTACGGCGTGGACGCGGTCGAGCTGGCCGGCTTCCCGGTGGACCACGCCGCCATGAGCCGGGTTCCACTGGCGCTGGCCCGCCGACACCAGATGCTGCCGATCGCCGCGACCGACACGACGGTCACCGTCGCGGTCCTCGACCCCGGTGACGTCATCGGGCTGGACGACGTCCGCGCCGCGACCGGCCTGGCCGTGCGGGCCGTCGTGGCGACCCCCGAGGAGCTGGGGCGGCTGCTGGACCGCTACTCGCGCCAGAGCACCGACCTCAACGAGGCCGCCGCCCAGATCGCCGCCGACGAGTCCCACGGCACCGAGCAGCTGACCGCGACGAACGAGGACGCGCCCGTCGTCCGCTACGTCAGCGCCCTGCTCCAGCGGGCGATCACCAGCCGGGCCTCCGACATCCACCTCGAGCCGAGCGAGCACGACGTTCGGGTGCGGCTGCGCATCGACGGCGTGCTGCACGAGATCGACTCGGTGCCGCGCGGCGTCCAGGCTGCCCTGACCTCCCGGCTGAAGATCATGTCCGGCCTGGACATCACGGAGCGGCGGGTCCCCCAGAACGGCCGGCTCACGGTGGACGTCGGCGGCCGCAGCATCGACCTGCGCTCCGCCACCCTGCCCACCGTCTGGGGGGAGAAGATCGTGCTCCGGGTCCTGGACACCGGCGGCGTCGACCTGGACCTGCGCAAGCTCGGCTTCAGTCCGCTCAACTACGACCGCTTCTCGGCCAGCTTCCGCAAGCCGCACGGGATGGTGCTGGTCACCGGCCCGACCGGTTCGGGCAAGTCCACGACGCTCTACGCCACGCTGACCGAGATCGCCCGACCCGAGATCAACGTGATCACCGTCGAGGACCCGGTGGAGTACCGCATCGACGGGATCAACCAGGTGCAGGTCAACGCCAAGGCCGGGCTGACCTTCGCGGCCGTCCTGCCGGCGATCCTGCGCTCCGACCCCGACATCGTCCTCGTCGGCGAGATCCGCGACAGCACCACCGCGCAGCTCGCGATCGAGGCCGCCCTCACCGGACACCTGGTGCTCTCCACCCTGCACACCAACGACGCGCCGAGCTCGATGACCCGTCTGGTCGAGATGGGCATCGAGCCCTTCCTCGTCGGCTCCTCACTGGACGCCGTGCTGGCCCAGCGCCTGGCCCGCCGGCTGTGCGAGTGGTGCCGCACGGCATACGAGCCGGAGGAGGCCGAGCTGGTCGCGGCGCGCTGGCCGCTGGAGCGGCTGCCGCGCCCCGCGCAGCTGTGGCGCGCGACCGGCTGCCGCTCGTGCGCGAACACCGGGTATCGCGGACGGCTGTCGGTCAACGAGGTGATGCCGGTCAGCGAGGAGATCGAGCGGCTGACCGTCGCCAACGCCCCGGCCACCGAGATCGCGCGGGCGGCCCTCGCCGAGGGCATGGTGACCCTGCGCGACGACGGCCTGGAGAAGGCGGCTGCCGGGCTGACCACCCTCGAGGAGGTCCTGCGGGTCACCGTCTGACCGGCGGGAAGCCTGTGGCCCCAGGCTCCCCGGCTCGTTGCCCGCCGCGTTGCCTTGTCCCGATGCCCGACCCGTTGCCTGTCCGGTTGCCCGACCCACAGACCGGGACTTTGACCGGGATGCCCGGTATGCCGGGACTCACCCGGGCCCACAGGTCACCGCTTGGGCTGGAGAAGGTCAGCGGTTGGCCAAGACGGCCTGCGGCCGCCGGCGTGGCCGTCACCCTGACGCCAGAGACCCTCCGCGCCCTGCGCCCTGCCCCGAGGAGCAACCATGAGCGCCCTCGACGACCTGCTCCACCCGGCCCCCGCGGCCCCCGACCCGGCGTTCGCCACGACGACCCGGGTCCGCGACGAGCTGGATGCGCTGCTGATCGACACCGTCCAGGTCGGCGGCTCCGACCTGCACCTGACCGTCGGCGCCGCCCCCAGCATCCGGGTGCACGGCGCCCTCGCACCGGCGCCGGGACGCGACCCGCTCACCGCAGCCGACACCGAGCGCCTCGTGCGCTCGTTGCTGGATGACGAGGCGTGGCAACGGTTCCTGCGCGACAACGAGCTGGACACGGCCTACGAGATCCCGGGCGTGAGCCGCTTCCGCGTCAACGTCTACCGCCAGCGCGGCGCCATCGGCTCGGTGATGCGCGCCATCCCGCACCACATCCGGTCGCTGACCGACCTCGGCGTGCCGCACGCCGTGGAGTCCCTGGCCGGGCTGCCACGTGGGCTGGTCCTGGTCACCGGGCCCACCGGCTCGGGCAAGTCCACGACGCTGGCCAGCCTGCTCGACGTCGCCAACAGCACCCGTGACGGCCACATCGTCACCATCGAGGACCCGATCGAGTACGTCCACGAGCACAAGCGCTGCCTGGTCAACCAGCGCGAGGTCGGCGCGGACACCGAGGACTTCGCCACGGCGCTCAAGCACGTCCTGCGCCAGGACCCCGACATCATCCTCGTCGGCGAGCTGCGTGACCTCGAGACGACGGCGGTGGCGATCACCGCGGCCGAGACCGGCCACCTCGTCCTGGCCACCCTCCACACGCAGTCAGCGGCGCAGACGATCGACCGGGTCATCGACATCTACCCGCCGCACCAGCAGCAGCAGATCCGCGCGCAGCTGGCCAACTGCCTCCAGGCCGTGGTGACCCAGGCGCTCGCGCCGACCCGCGACGGCCACGGCCGCACCGTGGTCTGTGAGGTCATGCTCGCGACCCCGGCCATCCGCAACCTCATCCGCGAGGGCAAGGTCCACCAGATCCCGTCGTTCCTGCAGTCCTCAGGCGACCTGGGCATGATCAGCTTCGACCAGCACCTCGCCCAGCGGCACCGCGAACGCCTGATCAGCTACAGCACCGGCCTCGAGCTGTGCCACGACGAGGCCGAGTTCCAGCGGCTGGCGCGGGGCTGAGCGGCCGTGCCGACGAAGACGTTCACCTACCAGGCGCTGGACTCCACGGGCGCGCTGCACAAGGGCAAGCTCCAGGCCGAGTCCGAGTCGGCGGTCACCCACACCCTGACCGAGCAACGCCTCGTGCCGCTGGAGGTCGCGCAGGCCGGCACCGGCCTGCAACGGGAGCTGCAGATCCCGGGCCTCGCCGGCCGGACGAACCTGCGCGACCTCGCCGTCTTCGCGCGGCAGTTCGCGTCGATGAGCACCTCGGGACTGTCGCTGATGCGTGCCCTGGGCATCCTCGAGGAGCAGACCGCCAAACCCAAGCTGCAGAAGACGATCACCCAGGTGCGCTCCGACGTGCAGGGCGGCATGACCCTGTCGGCGGCGATGGGACGGCACCCTGACCAGTTCCCGCCGTTGATGGTCAACATGATTCGCGCCGGCGAGGCTGGCGGCTTCCTCGACGACGCCCTCGAGCGCGTGGCCAAGATGTATGAAGCCGACGCCAACCTGCGCGCCAAGATCAAGGGCGCCATGACCTATCCCGTCATCGTGCTGCTCTTCTCGCTGCTGATGGGCGCGGGCGTCATCATCTTCATCGTCCCCATCTTCGAGAAGATGTTCGCCCAGCTCGGCGGCGAGCTCCCGTTGCCCACCAAGGTGATGGTCGTCCTCTCGCACGCCATGCCGTGGGCGGGCCCGCTCACCATCGCCGTGGTCCTCCTGGGCACGCGGACGTATCGCGCGCGCCTGCGTTCCAGCCCAGCCTTCCGGCTGCGCATGGACCGGCTCAAGCTGCGCGTGCCGGTGTTCGGCAAGCTCCTGACCAAGCTCGCGATCAGCCGCTGGGCGCGCAACCTCGGGACGCTGCTCGGCGTCGGAGTGCCGGTGCTCCAGGCCCTCGAGGTGGTCGGCGGCACGGCCGGCAACGCGGTCATCGCCGAGGCCATGGACGACGTGCGGGCCGCCGTCCGGGCCGGACTGCAGATGTCGGGCCCGCTGGGCCGGCACCCGCTCTTCCCCCCGATGGTGGTGCAGATGCTCGAGGTCGGTGAGGAGACAGGCCAGATCACCGAGATGCTGGACAAGCTGGCCGACTTCTACGACCACGAGGTCGAGACGGCCACGGAGTCGCTCACGTCGGCCCTGGAGCCGGTCCTGGTGGTCCTGCTGGGCACCGTGATCGGCACGATGGTGATCTGCCTGTACCTGCCGATGTTCAGCATCTACCAGCACATCCAGTCCAACTGACGGCATCTGCCCGGCCGCGTTCCCCACGGGCTGCGCGGAGGCGCCGCGGCGTTGGCGGGCTCAGGGGCAATTCGGGCAGATGCGGATGTTCAGCGGTGAATCTCCCTGCGGCAATTCGGACAATCATCGCCAACTGCCCCGCGATACCAATTCTTGGCGACGTTCTTGGCAATTCGGACAATCAGCAGAGTCATTCCTCCCGCAATTCTTGGTACAGGCAATTCCTCACCTGCCAATGGTCAGCAGTTGGTAATGGCGGATCGGCGAAATCATCGCGACTGCAACGCTTTCAGCCGTCCCACCCGGTGGTGTCAACCTCCGGAAAGCGTATTCCTCAACCGCATTTCCCTCGCACGGCGAGAGATCTTTCTCCCCTCACCGGCTTCGGCCGGAAACTCGCGCGGCGAGCTCCCCTTAGAGCCAAGGAGGCTCACATGCTCACGAAGTTCCACGAGATCCGCGCCCGTCGCGCCCAGGGCGAGCAGGGCTTCACCCTCATCGAGCTGCTGGTCGTCGTCGTGATCATCGGCGTCCTCATCGCGATCGCCATCCCGCTCTACCTGAACTACCAGAAGGGCGCGAAGAACAAGTCGGCCCAGGCAGACGTGCGCAACGCCATTCCTGCCATCGAGCAGTGCGCCACCGAGGCGAACAACACCTATCCCGCGGGAGGCAGCGCGACGAACAGCGGAGCGACACCGACGACGTCGATTCCCCTGACCTGTTCCCCCGGATCGGACCAGACCATCAACGTGTCGCCGGGAAACACGCTGACCTATGCCTATGACGGCACGGCGAAGAAGTACACCGTGGTCGGGAGCAACACCACCGGTGGCGACAAGAAGTACACGTACGACAGCAGCACCGGTCAGACGGTGATTGCCGCGAGCTAGACCCCTCCGGTGGGGTGGCCTGTCCCCCGGGCCACCCCACCAATCCCCCTCGCACCGCTCGCTGTCCGCACCTCGCCCTGGCGCAGCACCCTGCGCACGTCCCCCGCATGACCAGCCCTCGCCCTCCTCGAGGAGGTGTCCCCCGATGTCGCTCCCCCTGGCCCGCCGCTGCGCGACTCCCCTGCCGCGCCGGCCGCGCGCGATCTCCCCGGAGTCGGTCCCCGCCCCCCCGGCCCGCGACCCACGACGCACCGCCGGCCACACCGGCGACGAGGGCTTCACCCTGATCGAGGCTGTCGTCTCGATCGCCCTGCTGGGCATCGTGGCCACCGCCGCGAGCTACGCCCTGGTCTCCCTGATGGTGACGACCCGCACGACCCAGAACCGTGTGGCCGCAGGCAGTCTGGCCCGCCAGGAGGTCGAGCGGCTGCGGCTGCAGAGCTCGACAGGCCGCGCACTCGATGCCGACCCGCGCACCGTGGTCCTGAAGTCCACGACCTACACGGTGACCCCGCAGCTGACGCCGGCGGCGACCAGCCCCTGCGACCCCGTGGCCAACTCCCGCGCCGTCTCCGTCGTGGTCAGCTGGGCCAACACCCAGGGCCGCACGGTCCGCTACGACACGGTCCTCGCATGCTGACCGGCCTGACCCGGCGGCTGGGTCGGCGCCTGGACCGGGTCCGCGCCACCGGCGACGCCGGCATCACCCTCGCCGAGCTCATGGTCGCCATGACCCTGACCGCCATCGTCGGCACCATGTCGACCAGCTTCTTCGTCGGGGCCAACCACGCCGGCAACACCACGATCGCCACGAACCAGAGCACTGCCGACGCGCGCCTCACGCTCGACAACTGGACCGCGATGCTGCGGGTCGCCGGCTGGCTGGACCCGACCGGCAAGGTCGACCGGTTCGAGGAGGTCACGCCCACCAAGGTCGTCTTCTACGCCAACCTGGCCAACCGCAACACCGCCAGCAGCACCGCCACCGCGCCGACGAAGGTCGCGCTGATGCTCGACGTCACCGACGTGGCGACCGGCCGGGGGCACCTCGTGCAGGTCGTCTTCGGCAGCGACAACACGACCCCGGTGACGGTGCGCCAGCTCGCGCTGGACGCCCAGGCGCGTTCCGGTTCATGGGTCTTCACGCCGTACAACCAGACCGGCGTGGCCGTCGACACCAGCCAGCCGTTGTGCCGCAACGGATCCGGCCCTGCACCGGGCCTGTGCGTCAAGGCGCCCGCCGGCGCCGGCCTGCTCGACCCGCAGCTCGCCGCGGGCACGCACCAGGTGCTCGCCGGCCCCCTGACCGGTGACGGCTCGGCGGACAGCATGCTCGGCAACATCGGCCGGATCGACATCGGTTTCACCGTGCAGGACCCCTCCGGCCAGACGACGCAGGACTACTCCTCCTCGGCCTCGGTCAGCTCCGGCTTCCCGTCATGAGCCCCACCCCCACGGCCACACCCTCGGCCCGGCGCCGCCGCCTCCGCCCCGGGGACGAGTCCGGCCAGGCACTGGTGCTCGTCCTCCTGGTGAGCCTGCTCATCATGCTGCTGCTCAGCACCGCCACCACGACCCTGGTCTCGCAGATCCGCCCGGCCAAGCGCAGCCTCGACGACGGCCAGGCGATGGCCGCGGCACAGGCCGGCATCGAGGACTTCACGGCCATGGTCAACAGCCAGTGCCCGGACGACCCCCAGTGCACGTGGCTGGTCCAGGGCCTGACCAGCTCGCCGGCCGTCACCAACCCGGTGACGCAGCCCGGAGTCGCGGTCAAGGGTGCGGACGGCACCGGCACGGCGGGCTCGTTCGTCTGGACGGTCACCTTCAAGGCGGCGTATGTCGCCCGGCTGCGGTCCGTGGGCCAGGTCCCCGTGGATGCCTCCCGGACACGCTTCCGCACCACCACGCTCGTCGCGGACTTCAACGCCCAGCCCGGCTTCCCGAACCTGGAGTACTACACCAAGTTCGAGACCTACTCCCCCGACTACCTCGACAGCCTCTACGCCCCACGCAGCATCCGGCTGGACAGCAGCACCAGCCTCTCCGGCTCCCAGCTCGCCTCGACACCCCTGCCGGGCACGCTGACCTGGCGCGGGCTGCCGGTGCCCACCGACGCCGACTACCCGACGCACGGCACGGGCATCTGCAACGACCTCTACTACCCCAACGACGGAGGACCCGGCCGGGCCACCAACGATGCCTACAGCAACCTCACCCGGCGCCCGGACAGCGGGTCCGACTTCGCCTGGGTCCAGGAGCGCGGCACCTACACCCCCGCCGTGGGAAGCCCGGCGCCCGTGACCCACAACGACACCTGCGACGTCGCCTTCGAGCCCGACATGGTGTTCAACGGTCCCGTCTACACGCAGGACGCCTACCTGCTCAACGACGTCAAGAACAACAACAAGGGCGCGCAGTTCAACGACGCCGCATACACGCTGTGGACGGGCAAGGTGCATGACTCGAACCTCTTCCTGACGCCGCACCCCGAGGTCGGCCCGGGTCACTACCGGACGTTCGCCAGCTACACCCTCCCCGACGGCGACGGCTACCCGCTGGGCACCCACGCCGCGCAGTTCCCGACATACACGCCCAACAAGCTGGACCTGCCGGCGGACCCCACCGCGGCCAAGCCGCTGGCGACGTGCACCTACACCGGGCCGACCCGCGTCCTGGTCAAGCAGGGCATCGCCTACGTCACCAGCCCGGGGACCCCACCGGCCAGCAGCACCGACACCTCCGCCTCACGCTTCTGCTACACGAGCACCGGGGCGTGGGCCAACACCAACGCCTCCGCGGGCGGTGGGGTTGTCGACGCACAGGTGCCGGTGTCGCGGGCCCTGATCTACGTGAAGAACCCGGCGCCGTTGACCCCGCAGGTCGCCACGGCGACGAGCCCGGTGTTCCAGCTCGGCACCTCGCTGAGCGTCCCGGCGGCCGGAAGCGGTGACTCCCTCGGCGGCTCGTGGACCGACACGGCGACGTACTCCCCGACCTCGGCCTGTCCGTCGCCGGCGAACCCCGCGCTGCGCCGGACCCTGGACTGCGAGACCGGGACGGCCACGCCGGTCAAGGAGGACGTCCTGGCCGGCCTGAAGGCCACCGCCGACGCGGTGGTCGCCACCACGAGCACCGCCGACGCCGACGTCCTGAAGAAGCTGCACGACCAGCTGCTGGCGAGGCTCAACCCCGCAGTCGTCAGCGACACCGTGCCGGGGGCGATGGCCGCCAAGGCCGTTGCCTACACCCTGACCGTCGCCGCCGCCTCGCCCTGGACCACTGCCACCGCGACCACGCCGCCCGCCCTGAGCCCGGCGGACCCGTTCCTCCAGCAGGTCGCCGGCGGCGGCTACAGCACCGCGGTCACGAGCTGGACGGTGACGCTCACCCGCTACGCCTGCGGCACGGCCGCCTGCGGGACGAAGCAGAACGACCCCAAGCCCACCGCCACCACGGCCGTCAGCGGCACGGTCACCCGATCCCGTTCCACGGCAACGGCGCCGGTCAACTCGAGCGCGGGCTTCCCGTGGTTCGGCACGTCCTACAGCGACCCCAACCGCGACATCACGACGTACTCCACCGGCTACGGCGACGTGTACGTCGAGGGCACCCTGGACGGCCAGCTCTCGCTCGTGGCCGAGCACGACATCCTGCTGACCGGCGAGGCGCGCTACGCGAACACCAACCTCGACACCACCAACGACGGCTGGGCGTTCGTGGCCGGGCACAACGTGCGCATCTACCGCCCCCTGTCCTGCGTCCAGGACGACCCCACCGGCACCACCTCGCCGGGCTGGTGCCCCGACGACATCACCGGGGCCTACACCACGCTGCCGGACTGGCCGGGCTACCCGCCGGCCACGATGTACAAGGAGGCGGCGGCCCCGGCCATGAGCAAGGGAAAGTCGAAGAACTCGGACAGCTACCTCTACGGCTCGATCTTCGCCCTGCGCGGCAGCTTCATGGTCGACAATGTCGCCCGCGCCGGGGACGACGGCAACATCAACGTCTTCGGCGGGCTGTACCAGTACCACCGCGGCGTGACCAAGGTGCAGTTCCAGGGGCATCCGGCCCAGTCGAGCATCACGCGGCCCGGAATGACGCTGGCGTACAACTACGACAACCTCAAGGCCGGGCGGAACCCCAAGGGCGGCCTGCGGGTGCCGTGGCTGCCGACACCCTCCGGCCAGGTCGCCAACCGCACCTGGAACGTCATCGCCGTGGCGACGGGGTCCTGATGGCGCTGCCGATCCTCCTCCTGCCCGCCGCCCTCCTCGGCCTCGCGGTCGGCTCGTTCCTCAACGTCGTGATCCACCGGGTGCCGCTGGGGCAGTCGGTGGTGCACCCGCCGTCGCACTGCCCGGCCTGCGGTCACGCGGTGCGCGCGCGGCACAACGTCCCGGTCGCGGGCTGGCTGGCGCTGCGGGGTCGCTGTGCGGACTGTCGCGTGCGAATCCCGTTGCGCTACCCCGCAGTCGAGCTCGCGACCGCGGTGCTCTTCGTCGCGGTGACCGCCCGCCTGGATGCGCTGGGCCGGCTGCCGGCCGTCCCGGCATACCTCGCCTTCACCGCCGCCGGGGTGGCCCTCTCCCTCATCGACCTCGACTGCCGTCGCCTACCGGACGCCATCGTCCTGCCCGCCTACCCGCTGCTCGGCGGGCTCCTGCTGCTTGCCGCCGGGGCCTCACACGACGGGCCTGCCGCGCTGCGGGCCCTGATCGGTGGGGCGGGCCTGTATGCCGTGTACCTCGCCCTCGCGTTCGCCTACCCCGCGGGGATGGGGTTCGGCGACGTGAAGCTCTCGGGGCTGGTCGGCGCCGTCACCGCGTTCATCTCGGTGCCGGCGCTGCTGGTGGGGGCGTTCACGGCGTTCCTGCTCGGCGGTGTCGCCGGCGTCGTGGTGCTCGGCCTGCGACGGGGGACGCGCCGAACCGCCCTGCCGTTCGGGCCTTTCATGGTGGCCGGGGCCCTGGTGGGCGTGTTCGCCGGCGGGCCGATCGGCACCTTCTACCTGCACGTGGCCCTCGGCCAATGACCCGGCACCACCCCGCCCGCAAGGAGCAGCCATGAGACGTCGACACCGCAGCAGCACGGTCAGCGCGGTCACCAACCCGGACGGCCTGGCCGTGGGGATCGACATCGGCGCCACCGCCGTGCGCGCCGCCGTGGTGGCCATCAACGCCCGCGACGGGCGGCAGGCGGCCTCGATCCACGGCGTCGGGGAGGTGGCCCTCACCCCCGGGACCGTCGTCAACGGGGTCGTGATGAACCAGGCGCTGGTCACCCGCGCGCTGCGACAGCTGTGGGAGGAGAACGCGATCGAGGGCCGCAGTGTCATCCTGGGCATCACCAACCAGCAGGTGGTCGTGCGCGACCTGCAGATGCCCAACCTCGGGCGGGCCCAGCTCGCCAAGGCGCTGCCGTTCCAGGCGCGGGAGGTGGTGCCGCTGCCGATGGACCAGGTAGTTCTCGACTTCCTGCCGCTCGAGAACCTCTCTGCCACAACGGGTTCCGCTGGCCGTGCCGGCTCATCGGCTGCTGCCGGCTCGGCAGGATCTGCGGACACGATCTCCGGCCTGCTCGTCGCCACCCCTCGCGGGCCGGTCGTCGCGGCGGTCAGCGCGGTCGAGCGGGCGGGCCTGCACGTCGCGCGGGTCGACCTGTCCTCGTTCGCGGCACTGCGCTCCATCGCGGACGAGCGGCTGCCGCTGGAGGCGGTCGTGGACCTCGGCGCGCACCTGACGAGCATCGTCGTCCACGCCGGCGGGGTGCCCAAGGTCGTGCGCAGCGTCACGCGGGGCGGGCAGGAGCTGACTGACAAGCTCGCCGAACGCGCCGACCTGGCCACGGACGTGGCCGAGCAGGCCAAGCGCGAACACGGGCTCACCGGCTCCGACCGTGCCGTGACCCTCGCGCTGCGCGAGGCGGTGCGGCCGCTGGTGGCCGAGGTCCGCAGCTCGATCCAGTACTTCCACACCACCAACCCGGGACTGCGGCTGGACCGTATCGCCCTCACCGGCGGGTGCGCGGAGCTGCCGGGGCTCGCCGAGCTGCTCACCGAGCAGGTGGGCATCCACTCCGCGGTCGTGCCGGCCTTGCAGCACATCCGCAGCCGCTGGGCCAACCGTGAGGTGCGTGAGGCCGAGCGCCAGCGGCTGGCCACGGCGGTCTCCGTCGGTCTCGCGATGGGAGCGGCAGCATGACCGCCGTACTGGGTGCACCGGCGCCCTCCCCTGCCCCCTTGCCTCCGGTGACCACGGCGCCCCTGGTCGCGCCCGGGTGGCGGCTCGCGGCGAACCTGCTCCCCCCGGAGGTGCTGCAGGCCCGGCGGGTGCGGGCCGTCCGCCGGACGAACGTCATCGTGCTCATCGTCGTTCTCGTGGTGGTCGCCGGTGGGTTCGTTGCCGCAACGTGGCGCACCCACGTCGCTGCCGACCGCCTCGCCGAGGCCCAGGCCACGACGACCCGGCTGATGGCGCAGCAGCGCCAGTTTGCCGGCGTCGTGCAGGTCAAGGCGCAGACCGCTCGGCTCAGTGCCCAGGGGTCGACGCTGACCGCGCACTCGGTCGACATGCAGGCGCTGCTCGCGGCCCTGCGGGGTGCCCTCCCCAGCGGCGTGTCGATCACCCAGCTCACCGTCACCCTCGACGGCGATGGCCAGGGCGCCGGATCCACGACCTCCGCCGCCGGGAGCAGCGGTGGCGCCGGGGCGCTGGATGCGTCGGGGCAACGGCACATCGGGTCGGTGACCATCACCGGGGCGGCGCGCCGGCTGGACGACGTGTCGGCCTACGTCGACCGGCTCGCGAAGATCGCCGGGGTGGTCCAGCCCTACCCGGCCTCCAGCCACGCGGGCGCAGCCACCGTCGACTACTCGCTCCAGCTCACCCTCACGGACCGGCTCTGGCCCGTTGCGCCGGCCCGGCCCTCTGCGGGAACGGCCTCTCCCACAACGGGATCCGCCGCATCCACACAGCCCGATCCGACCTCCGGGAGCAGCGCTGGAACTGGCGCGGGCACTGGCACGACTTCGACTGCCGGCACCGGCACCGGCACCAGCACCAGCACTGGATCGAGCACGGGGACAGGGAGCACACGATGATCGGCGCCCGCACGGACCGCTTGCTGATGGTGGGCGGCATACTCCTGTCGGTGGTCATCCTGGCCGCCTCGTGGTTCTTCCTCGTCTCACCACGGCTCGCCGACGGCTCGCAGCTGGATGACCAGACCTCGGCCGCCCAGGACCAGGCCACCGTTCTCCAGACCCGGCTCGTGCAGCTGCGGCGGGAGAGCCTCCAGCTCCCCCAGCTCCAGCAACGCCTCGGAGCCGCTCAGGCGGCACTGCCGTCCGACAACGCGATGCCGGACTTCCTCCGACAGGTCGGGCACCAGGCTGCCGCCGCCGGTTTGAGTATCGGCAGCGTCCTCGCCGGGGCGCCGGCCCCGATCGGCAGAGGTCCTGGGGCACCGCCCCAGCCATCTGGCGCGAACGCACCGGTGGGCACGGGTGGCGCTGCTACCGCAGGGTCGGTCTACTCCATCCCGGTCACGATCACGGCGACCGGCCCGGCGGAGCGCCAGCAGCAGTTCCTGAAGGCGTTGCAGCACGACGGACCGCGGACGGCACTGGTCTCCTCGGTGCAGCTCGCGCCTGCCGGTACCGCCGCCGCGGGGTCCATCGACGCCGGGTCGACGCTGACCGTGCAGTTGCAGGTCTTCGTCGCGCCAGCCCAAGCCACTCACTGAGCTCCTGAGCAGCGTGGGTGGCATGACGCTGGCGGTCAGGGCGCTCGGGGTGACAGCTCAGACGTGACCGTCAGCATGCTCTTTGACTGCGACCACCATGTACCCATCGGCATCGGCGTCGAAGGTGGTGGTCACGACCTTGAGCCCTACGTCCTTCAGCTGCGCCACGAGCTCCTCGTGCCGGAACGGCCAGATGGACAACCGCTCCGAGCAGGAACGGACCGACCCGTCCGGCTCGACCTGTGCCACCGCAATCTCCAGGTGGTGCTCCTGCTCCCAGCGCTGCTCGATCTGCCAGTAGTAGGTGACGACCGCATCGTGGCCGTTGCGGCGGACGAGTCGATCGCGGGTCTCCAGCCGCGAGCCGCTGGAGCGAACCAGCTCCCACGTGCGCGACGTGAGCACGAGGCGTCCGCCCGGATTCAGCAGCCGCGACATCGCGGCCAGTGCGGTCAACCGGCCGGACGCGCCGTCGGCATGTCCCAGCGAGTTGCCCACGCAGAACACCAGGTCGAACGTCGAGGCATCGAGGTGGTCGGGCAGCTCACCCCAGCTGGCGTGAAGGGTTCGCAGCGAGACACCCGCTTCGTCGGCGAGCTCTTGTGTCCGGCGAACCATCCCACCACTGGCGTCCGCCGCGACCACGTCCAGACCTAGTCCGGCGAGACCAACCGCGAGCTGGCCGGTCCCACAGGCGCAGTCGAGGACTCGCGCGTCGGACGGCAGGGACTCCACGAGATCACCGAAGGCCGCGACCGCGCCGGCAGGGGTCAGCTTGGCGTCCGGGATCAGCCACTCGTACACGTCGGAGAGCGCCCCATAACCAGCCACCGTGATCACCTCTGTCGACTCGACAACACGTGGGCAGGACGAGCGTGCCCTGCCAATGCCTTCCCTGCTGTGTCGCAATGCTTCAGCGCGCACTGCTTCGCGCGCACTGAGCAGCCAAGCACTCCCGGCCGCTGCGGCCCACCGGATTTCCCACGTGGCGCGAACCCCTGCCGCGATGCACGCGACCTGGAGCCAGCCGGACGCCGGGGTGATGGTGTTCTGGAACGACTTCGCCAGGCGGCCTGAGCCTCCCCAGTAGGCGCTCTCGAGCTGACTCTGAGCGCCACGTCGAGCGCCCTTGGTGACGGAGGCAGATCGCGACAGGCATGCCGCTGACCCGGTCGTCATCCGGCCGGGTGCGGGGCGGGGTCGTTACAGGTGCCAGGTGACGCCGGTGTCGGTGATGGTGGCGGTCCAGCCCTTCTGGTGGGCCAGGGTGTGGTGTCGGCCGCAGAGCAGGGCGGCGTTGCGCACGTCGGTGGGACCGCCGTCGACCCAGTGGATGACGTGGTGCCCGTCGCACCACCACGGCGGGGCGTTGCAGCCCGGGATGGTGCACCCGCCGTCGCGTTTCCACAGATGGGCGAGCTGCGCCGGGGTGAACAGGCGCTTGGTGCGACCCTGGTCCAGGATCTCCCCCTTGCTGCCCAGGACCATCGGGATGACGGCGGCATCGCAGGCGATCCGGCGCACCGTCTCCGGCGCGATCAAGGTCCCGTTACCCAACACCGGCCCGCCACCGGGGCCGCCATCCGAGCCGCCTGAGCCGCTGGGGCCGCTGGGGCCGTCGCCGAGGGTGGTCGCCGCCCCACACGTGGCCTTCAACTGGTCGTAGTCCATCGTCAGGAACAGCAACGCCTTCGCCTGCGCCGGGACCCCCTCCGCCGCCGCGGTCGACCGCCGGCACACCGCCACCAGCGCGTCACCACGCCGCTGGTCCGAGCTCCGCAAGTCACTGACCCCCTCGGCCGGTTGCGGGGCGGACAGCGGCCCGATCGCCGCCTCCAACACACTCGCGCCCTCGGGGTCCAGCCGCAGGAGGTACTCCACCATCCCGTCATCAGCCCGCCCAGCCGACAGGGACACCCCGTGCTTGAGCCGGTCCTGCCGCACCTGGAACTCCTGGTCCCGCCCGTACATGGCGATGATCCGCTCCCGCAGCCCCCGCACCGCCGACGGGCCTTCGGAGGCCGCCAACGTCAGGAAGCCCTCCCACACCGTCGGCACCGCCTCCTTGGTCAGGCGCGGCGCGAGCTTGTGCATCTCCGCCAGAGCGACCGCCGCCCCACGCACCCCGACCCGCCCGGACAGCACGCACGACCGCAGCCGCTGCACCGACCCGTGGTCGATCACCTGACCCGCCACGACCGGCCGCCCGGTGCACGCGGTGGCCACGGTGACCAGGTCCTTGACCCCGCCGCACCTGTACGACGGCGCCCACTCCAGCACCCACGCCGCCGCCGACGCGTGCGAGGCGGTCACCTCACCGCGCTCGACCGCCTCGCCCAGCACCGTCACCTGGGCCGCCTCGACCAGGCGCCGCAACGCATCCAGGCGCCCCAAAGCCGACCCCAGGTCCGACCCCTGACACTGGTGCATCACCTCGACCAACCCGGTCAACACCCCTGCGGCGGCATCCACCGCCGCGAACCGCTCATCGAACGAGGCCACCGCCCCCGCCGACTCGACGCCTCGGCACTGCCCGGGCACGCCACCGGACCCGCTGGCCGCGGCCCCCTGACGACGATCCCCCTGGTGCATGATTCGAACATACATTCGACCACCGACAGGCCATGACCGCGCTGCCAACAGTCTCGGCATCGCAGCTGACACCAACCAACCCGGCCCACCAACGGCTCATCCGAGGCGTCGCCGGAAGAGGCGAGTGAACGTGACGGTGAGCGTGTCGCGTCAGGTGCAGCCAGGCGAGCGAGGAGCTGGTGACCACGCCGGTCGGCTTCGGCTACCGCGCGCTGGAATCTGGCGACAGCGAGGCGGCTGCCCGACGCGGCGCCGCTCCTCTCCGCGATCTCGGCGACGCCCCCGCCACGCCAGCCGCCCGCACCGCACCGCACCGCACCGCACCGCACCGCAGGATCAGGGCTGGCGGTGCAGCACCAGCGGCAGTACGGCAGCGGCCCCGGCCTGGCGCAGGTGCGCCGTCGTCACGGTGACTGCCCACTGGGTCGAGGTCGCATCCACCACGAGCAGCACGACGCGACCCGCCATCGAGCTGGCCGTCTCGGCAGGAACCGAGACCGCCTCGCGCCAGCCGGCCGCCTCCTGAGCCGAACCCAGGTCACGCCCCGGCCGTGAGCCGGCCAGGTCGAGCGAGGCCCGGCCCAGCCGGCCGACGGACGCGACGTGGTCGGCGACCTGCGCCGTCATCCGGGACAGCCCGGCGGCCGGAAGGTCGACCACGACCTCCGGGCGCGCTGGCCAGCTCTGCCGCCACGAGCCCAGCAGCCGGACGACGCCGTCGAGAACCTCCTGCGGCGCCGGCCCGTCCGACCCGAACGAGCCCTGCACCACCTCGCGCCACTCCGGCGCGTCGGCGTGGATCAGGACCCGACCGGTCTCGGCCATCAGCGTCGGCGGGATCCGCCCCTTCGTGCCGAACGCCCCGCCGGGCCACATCTTGCGCGGCTCGAGGTCGTGCACCTGGCCGCGCAGGAGCCCCGCCACCGCGGCGACGGTCTCCCCCGAGGGCTCGCCCGCCAGCGACTCCGGCAGCCGGCCCAGGCACACCGAGCACCGGCCGCACGCCGTCGCGCTGTCGTCGTCGAGCGACTCCTGGAGCAGCTGCATGAGGCAGCGCTGCCCGCGCACGTAGGAGCGCATGATCTCCGCCTCGCGCCGCCGCGTGGCCACGATCCCCTCGTAGCGCGGCGCGTCGAAGGCCCAGTCCCTGCCGGTCGAGACCCAGCCGCCCTCGACCCGGTCGACCGCGCCGTCGACGGCGAGCTGCTTGAGCATGAGCTCCACCCGCGAGCGCCGCAGCCCGGTCTCGGCCTCCAGCGCCGGCACCGAGGCGGGCGGCGCATCGGCACCCACCGGCAGCTCGCCGAGGAGCTGCTGCATCTGGTCGGGGTCGGGGATCGTTGCGGTCGCGAAGTAGTCCCACACCCCCGCATCGGCGTCTGACGGCAGCAGCGCCACCAGGGCATGGTCGATGCCGCGCCCGGCGCGCCCGACCTGCTGGTAGTAGGACACCGGCGAGGGCGGCGAGCCCACGTGCACGACGAACCCGAGGTCCGGCTTGTCGTAGCCCATCCCCAGAGCCGACGTCGCGACGAGCGCCTTGAGCCGGTTGTGCCGGAGCGCGTCCTCGAGCCGCTCGCGCTCCCCCGCCTCCAGACCCCCTGTGTATGCCGCGACCGGCACCTCGTCGCCGTGGGCCGCCTGGATGGCGGCCGTCAGGCGCTCGGCGTCGGCGACGGTGAGGGTGTAGACGATGCCGGAGCCGGGCAGGACCGGCAGGTGGTCGACCACCCACGCGTAGCGCTGCAACGGGGTCAGCCGGTCGACGACGCTCAGCTGGAGGCTGGAGCGCGCCAACGGCCCGCGCAGCACCAGGGTGGAGTCGCCCAGCTGGGCCGAGACGTCCTCGGTGACCCGGGCGTTGGCCGTGGCGGTGGTGGCCAGCACCGGGGTGTCGGGGTTGAGGTCGCGCAGCACGTCGGACACGCGCCGGTAGTCGGGCCGGAAGTCGTGGCCCCAGTCGGAGACGGCGTGCGCCTCGTCGATGACCAGCAGGCCGAGTCGCCCGGCCAGCCGGTCCAGCACGCGTCGGCCGAAGCCCGGGTTGGCCAGGCGCTCGGGGGACACCAGCAGCACGTCGAGCTCGTCGGCGAGCAGGGCCGCCTCGATCGAGGACCACGCGTCGATGTTGGAGGAGTTCAGCGTGGCGGCGCGCAGGCCCGCCCGCTCGGCCGCCCCGACCTGGTCGCGCATCAGCGACAGCAGCGGGGAGACGACCAGCGTCGGGCCGGCACCGTCGGCGCGGCGGATCGCGGTGGCCGCCCAGTAGACCGCAGACTTGCCCCACCCGGTCGCCTGCACGACCAGCACCCGCGAGGCCGGGCGGGACAGCTCGGCCACCGCGGTCGCCTGGTCCTCGCGCAGCCGCGCGCCCTCACCGGCGAGGGCGGTGATGACGCGGGCGGCGACGCGGTCGTGGTGCTCGGTCAGCGTGACGCTCATGCGCCCGACCCTACGGGCCGCCCCCGACGGGCCCGGTCAGCGCCCGACCCACGGGCGTCCTCCGCCCGCGCCATGGCCTTCGCCCGCGCTCCGCGACAGCACCCAGCCCCGGGTCAGCGCCCACCCCGGGTCAAGACCCAGCCCGGGTCAAGACCCAGCCCGGGTCAGCGCCCAACGCGGGTCGGTGCCGCAGCCACCTCCTCGTCCTGGACCACGGCGCCACTGAACTGCGCGGCATACAGGCGGTGGTAGGCACCGCCGGCGGCGAGGAGCTCCTCGTGCGTGCCCTGCTCGACGATCCTGCCCTCCTCCATGACGACGATGTGGTCGGCGTCGCGGATGGTCGAGAGCCGGTGCGCGACGACGAAGCTGGTCCGCCCCCGCCGCAGGTCGGCCATCGCCTGCTGGACGAGCGCCTCGGTGCGGGTGTCCACCGAGCTGGTCGCCTCGTCGAGGATGAGGATCGCCGGGTCGGCCAGGAAGGCGCGGGCGATGGTCAGCAGCTGCCGCTGCCCGGCACTTACGCCGGCACCCTCGTCGTCGATGACCGTGTCGTAGCCGTCGGGCAGCGTCCGCACGAAGTGGTCGACGTAGGCCGCGGTCGCGGCGGCGAGGACCTGCTCGTCCGTGGCGTTGTCGGCGGCGTAGGCGATGTTCTCCCGGATCGTCCCGCTGAACAGCCACGTGTCCTGCAGCACCATCCCGAACCGCGAGCGCAGGTCCTCCCGGCGCATCAGCCGGGTGTCCACGCCGTCGAGCGTGATCCGCCCCTCGTCCACGTCGTAGAAGCGCAGCAGCAGGTTGGCCAGCGTGGTCTTGCCGGCGCCGGTCGGCCCGACGATGGCCACGGTGTGCCCCGGCTCGGCGACGAGGTCGAGGTGCTCGATGAGCGGGGTGTCTGCGGTGTAGCGGAACGAGACGTCCTCGAAGGCGACGCGTCCGCGCACCGCCTCCACCGGCGCGGCCGGCGAGGGATCGGGGCTCTGCTCGGGCGCGTCGAGCAGCTCGAAGACCCGCTCGGCCGAGGCGACCCCGGACTGGAGCAGGTTGGCCATCGAGGCGACCTGGGTCAGCGGCTGGCTGAACTGCCGGGAGTACTGGATGAACGCCTGGACGTCGCCGAGGCTGATCGCCCCGGAGGCCACGCGCAGGCCGCCGATCACGGCGACGAAGACGTAGTTGAGGTTGCCGATGAAGAACATCGCCGGCTGGATCAGGCCGGAGATGAACTGCGCGCGGAAGCTGGACTCGTAGAGGTGCTCGTTCTGCTCGACGAACACCTCCCGCGCCTCCTGCGTGCGGCCGAACACCTTGACCAGGGCGTGGCCGGTGTACATCTCCTCGATGTGGCCGTTGAGCCGCCCGGTCGTGGCCCACTGCTGGACGAAACGCGGCTGGGCCCGCTTGCCGATCTGCATCGTCACCACCGCCGACAGCGGCACCATGACCAGCGAGACCACGGCCAGCACCGGCGAGATCGCGAACATCATCACCAGCACCCCGACGACAGTCAGCAGCGCCGTGAGCAGCTGGCTCATCGTCTGCTGCAGCGACTGGGCGATGTTGTCGATGTCGTTGGTGACCCGGGAGAGGATCTCCCCGCGCGAGCGGCCGTCGAACCACGCCAGCGGCAGCCGGGCGAACTTGGCCTCGACCTCCTCGCGCATGGCGAACACCGTCCGCTGGACGATCGTCGTGGTGACCCGCCCCTGCATCCACGCGAACAGCGATGCCGCCACGTAGATGAGCAGGACCAGCATCAGGACCCGGGCCAGCGCGGCGAAGTCGACACCCTGCCCCGGCACGACGTCGACGCCCTGGAGCAGGTCGGCCATCCGGACCTGGCCGGTGGCCCGCAGCCGGGCGATGACCTCGGCCTTGCTGACCCCGGCCGGCAGCCGCTGTCCGACCACCCCGGCGAAGATGATGTCGGTGGCGTGCCCCAGCACCCGCGGGCCGGTCACGGCCAGCGTGACACTGCTGACCCCCAGCGCGAAGACGGTCGCCACGAGCGCGCGCTGGCGGCGCATCGAGCGCACCAGCCGCACCGCAGAGGAGCGGAAGTCCAGCGCCTTGGCCGGCGGGCCGCCCATCATGGCGCCCATCGGGCCGCGCATCGGGGGCGGGGACGGGCGCGAGGTGGTGGTCGTGGAGCCGCTCACGCCGCCTCCTCCTCGGTCAGCTGGGACAGGACGATCTCCCGGTATGTCGGGCAGCTCGCCATGAGCTCGCGATGGGTGCCGGTCCCGACGACCCGCCCCTCGTCGAGGACCACGATCCGGTCGGCGTCGCGAATGGTGCTCACCCGCTGGGCGACGGTGATCACGGCGGACTCGCGGGTGACCGGGCGCAGGGCGGCCCGCAGGGCGGCGTCGGTGGAGTAGTCCAGCGCCGAGAAGCAGTCGTCGAACAGGTAGATCGTCGGCCGGCGCACCACCGCCCGGGCGATGGCGAGTCGCTGGCGCTGGCCGCCGGAGACGTTGCTGCCGCCCTGGGCGATGGGGGTCTCGAGCCCGCCGAGCCGCTCGACGAAGTCGGCGGCCTGGGCGATCCGCAGCGCCTCCCAGAGCTCCTCGTCGGTGGCGTCGGGGCGGCCGTAGCGCAGGTTGGAGGCGACGGTGCCGGAGAAGAGGTAGGCCCGCTGGGGCACCAGGCCGATCCCGGCCCAGAGCTGCTCCGGCTCCACCTCGCGCACGTCCCGCCCGTCCACGAGGACCTGCCCGCCGGTGACGTCCACCAGCCGCGGCACGAGGTTGAGCAGGGTGGTCTTGCCCGACCCGGTCGAGCCGACGATGGCCGTGGTCTCCCCCGGCCGGGCGACGAGGTCGGCCGCGTGCAGCACCGGCTCCTGCGCCCCCGGGTAGGCGAAGGTCGCGCCGCGCAGCTCGACGGCGCCGGTCACGACCGGCAGCGCCACCGGCTGCTCGGGCGCCTGCACGCTCGGCTCGGTGTCGAGGACCTCGGTGATCCGCTCGGCACAGACCTCGGCGCGCGGGACGAGGACGAACATGAACGTCGCCATCATCACCGACATGAGGATCTGCATGAGGTAGCTGAGGAACGCCGTCATCGTGCCGATCTGCATGTCGCCGTTGGCGATCCGGTGCCCGCCGAACCAGATGACGGCCACGCTGGAGGCGTTCATCACCAGCAGGACGGTCGGGAACATCAGGGCCATCAGCCGGCCGACGGCGACCGAGACGTCCATCAGCGAGGTGTTGGCGCCGGCGAACCGCTCCTGCTCGTGCGTGTCGCGCACGAACGCCCGGATCACCCGCACGCCGCCGATCTGCTCGCGCAGCACCCGGTTGATGACGTCGATGCGCACCTGCATGGAGCGGAACAGCGGCCGCATCCGCCGGATGATCAGCACCACGGCGACCACGAGCGCCGGGACCGAGACCAGCAGCAGCGCGGACAGGTGGACGTCCTGGCGAAGGGCGAGGATGACACCCCCCACGCACATGATCGGCGCCGCGACCATCATCGTGAAGGTCAGCAGGACGACCATCTGCACCTGCTGGACGTCGTTGGTGGAGCGCGTGATCAGCGACGGGGCACCGAAGCGCCCCACCTCCTGGGCGGCGAACCGCTCGACGGCGACGAAGACCCCCTCGCGCAGGTCCCGGCCGAGCGCCATCGCGGTGCGCGCCCCGAACCAGACCGCCAGGACCGATGCCACCACCTGGACGAGGGTGACCGCAAGCATGACGGCGCCGATCGACAGGATCCTGGCGGTGTCCCCGACGACGACACCCTGGTCGATGATGTCGGCGTTGAGCCCGGGCAGGTACAGCGTCGCCAGCGTCTGCACCAGCTGGAACAGCACGACCAGGGCGATGGCGCCCCGGTAGGGACGCAGGTAGGTGCGCAGCAACGGCAGCAGCACGGGGCGGGACCTCCGGATGTCGGTGGCCGGCACGCTCCCCAGCGGCGCGCGCAGCCGGATCCGACGCTAGTCGCCGACGGCGCTCCCGTCAGGTGACATTCGTCAGGAGGTCCCCGCCCCGCCCGCGCTCAGGCGCGCCGCTCACGCCGCCCGGCCGCGTCGGCGTCGTCACGCATCGCCGCCTCCTCCGGGGTGGGCGCGGTCCCGCCGAGGCGGGCCGGGAGGAACCTCAGGTCGTCCCCGGTCAGCGCCGGGTAGGACTCCTGCGCCTGGTGCAGCAGCGTGGTCATCTGCGCGCGGACCCGCTGGTTGACCTCCTCGAGGTCCTCGCCCTTGACCAGGTGCACCGGCTCGCCGACCGTGATCGAGATCGGGATGTTGCTGCGCCCGAACCGCGGCTTCTCCCCCTTGGTCCACACGCGCTGGGAGCCCCACAGCACGGTGGGCACGATCGGGACCCCGGCGGCCTTGGCCATCCGGACCGCCCCGCTCTTGAACTCCTTGAGCTCGAAGGAGCGCGAGATGGTCGCCTCGGGGAAGACCCCGACGATCTCGCCCTCCTTCAGGGCGTTGACCGCGGCACGGAAGGACGCGGCGCCGGCCTCACGGTCGACGGGGATGTGGTGCATGCCGCGCATGAGCGGCCCGCCGACCGGGTGCCGGAAGACCGACTCCTTGGCCATGAACCGCACGAGCCGCTTCGCGGGGAGGGCGGCCAGCCCGGCATACGCGAAGTCGAAGAAGGACAGGTGGTTGAGCATCATCACGGCGCCACCGGAGCGGGGGATGTTCTCCGCGCCGGTGATCCGGAACTTCAGGCCCTGGAAGGCGAACAGCGCGCGGGCGAACCCGATGACAGGGGTGTAGACGGGCTCCATGGCGCAACGGTAGAGGTTGCGCCCGTCCGGCGCCCCACCGGCCGTCCCGGACGACCCACTCCGGTATGCCGGGTGCCCGCCTTGCGCGCGGCCCCTCAGGGCCTGCGGACGGTCGCCACCGCAGCACTGCGGCGCTGCACCAGCCGCCAGCCGAGGCGCTGGGCGACCAGGGTGATGACGCCGGCGAGGACCATGCCGGAGAGGTTGACGAGGAGCTGGAGCGCCGAGCCGCGCGCCTCGGCCAGCTCCCCCAGGGCCAGTGCCAGGGCCAGGTTGCCCAGCGCCGGGACGGTGGTGACGGAGATGAAGACGCCGACGAGGGCTGAGGACTTGCCCGAGGTGAGCGAGAGGACCCCGGCGAAGCCCGCGAGCAGGGCCACGACGAAGGACCACCGGTCGGGCTGCCAGATGAAGCCGGTCAGCGGACGGGCGCGGGTCACCGTCGTCGGGTCGATCCAGCCGGCGGCGCGGGCGGCCAGGGCGAGCACCACCACGACGAGCACCGCGAACGCGAACGATCGCGCCAGCAGGGACAGCGAGCGGGGCAGCAGGCCCCAGCGGCGCAGCACCAGCCCCGTGGCGATCGCCGCGACCGGGCCGAACTCCGGGCCGACGACCATGGCGCCGACGACGAGGATCGAGGAGTCGGTGATCACCGCGATGGCGGCCAGGGCCGTCGCCAGGGTGAGGAAGGCGTAGAAGGACACCGACCCGCGGCTGTCCGACCAAGCCTGCTCCTCGACCATGCGCCAGACGACGCCGTCGTCGGGACTGCCCGGCGCCGCGGCCTCGGCCTCCCGCGCCCGCCGGTAGGGCGAGGCACTGACCTCCGAGACGCTCATGGCGCCGTGGCGCCCCAGGCCCAGCTCGTCGAGGCGGCCGAGCAGCTCGCCGGCGGCCTCCCGCGGGACGTCGGCCAGCACGGCGTCACCCTCCGGCTCGACCGCTGCGCCGGGCAGGATCACCAGGTTGGTGACCCGCTCGTCCCCGGCGAGCAGGTCGCGCACCTCGGCCATGAGGTCAGGCGGCACCGCGAGGCGAAGGTTCAGCAGCATCGGGAGTCTCCCCACGGCATACCGGTCATGGGCACACCCCACCACACTCCCGGCCGGCCCGACCGCCTCCCGGCGAGCCCCGCCCCCCGACGATTTACATAGAGGTACTATGTAACATGGAAGGGTGACCGGATCCCCCACTTCCCTCGGCGACGAGCTGCTCGGCGTCGTCGCGCGGCTCAACCGCTGGGCCAGCCGCCACGCCGAGTTCGACGTCCCTCCGGCCCAGGCCCGGCTGCTGGCCCAGATCGACGAGCTCGGGCCGGCCCGCGTCGGCGACCTCGCGGTCGCCGACCACACCAGCCAGCCGACCATGTCGGCCCAGGTCGGGCGCCTCGAGCAGGCCGGGTGGGTCATGCGCACGGCCGACCCCGCCGACGCGCGCGCCTCGCTGATCGCCCTGTCCCCCGAGGGGACCCGCGCCATCACCGCCGTGCGCCGGGCGCGCTCGGCGGTCCTCGCCCCGGTCCTCGAGCGGCTCCCCGCCGCCGACCGGGCCCGGCTCGCCGACGCCGTGGACGTCCTGCGCGACCTGCTCAAGGCGGCCGGCGAGGCCCCGCCGCCCAGCCGCCCAGCCGCCCCACGGCAGCCCCCTAGACCCACCCCTGCAAGCACCATCACCCCAACACCACCACCCGAACCACCCCACAACCACCACCACGAGAGGACAACCTGACGTGTGGCGCCAACCCAAGCCCGTCTGGGCCGTTGCCTTCGCCTGTGTCATCGCCTTCATGGGCATCGGCCTGGTCGACCCCATCCTGAAGTCGATCGGCGACCAGCTCGGCGCAACCCCCTCGCAGGTCTCCCTGCTGTTCACGAGCTACATGGTGGTCATGGGCGTGGCGATGCTCATCACGGGCTTCGTCTCCAGCCGCATCGGCGCCAAGCGGACCCTGCTCATCGGCCTGGTGATCATCATCATCGGCGCCGGCCTGGCCGGCACGCAGGACTCCGTCGGCGGCATCGTCACCTTCCGCGCCGTCTGGGGCCTGGGCAACGCCCTGTTCATCGCCACCGCCCTGGCCACCATCGTCAAGTCCGCCAAGGGCTCGGTCGGCCAGGCGATCATCCTCTACGAGGCGGCGCTGGGCCTGGGCATCGCGGCCGGCCCGCTGCTGGGCGGCGTGCTCGGCGGCATCTCGTGGCGCGGGCCGTTCTTCGGCGTCTCAGCGCTCATGACCGTCGCTCTGGTCGCCACCGCTGTGGTCCTGCCGCCCACGCCGCGGGCCGAGCGGGCCACCTCGATCACCGAGCCGTTCAAGGCGTTGCGGCACAAGGGACTCCTCGTCGTCGCCCTGACCTCGCTGCTCTACAACTTCGGCTTCTTCACCCTGCTGGCGTTCACTCCGTTCCCGCTGGGCATGGGCCCGCACCAGGTCGGCCTGATCTTCTTCGGCTGGGGCCTGCTGCTGGCCTTCACCTCGGTGGTCGTCGCCCCGCGGCTGCAGCGCCGCTTCGGCACGGTGGTCTCCATCATCGGGGCCCTGGTCGGCTTCACCGCGACCCTGGTCGTGATGGCGGTGTGGACCGAGGACAAGGCGGTCCTGGCCACCTGCGTCGTCGTCGCCGGGGCGTTCCTCGGGGTCAACAACACGCTCATCACCGAGACCGTCATGAAGGCCGCGCCGGTCGAGCGCGGCGTCGCCTCGGCGGCCTACAGCTTCGTGCGGTTCGCCGGCGGCGCGGTCGCGCCGTGGCTGGCCGGCCGGCTCGGCGAGACCTACGGCGTGCACGTGCCGTTCTGGGTCGGCGCCGTCGCGGTCGCACTCGGCGTGGTCCTGCTGACCTCCGGCCGCCGGCTGCTCGCCCACGTCGAGGACGGCGCGGGCCACGGCGCCCCGGCCGCCCACAGCGAGGAGGAGGCCGAGCTGGTCACCGTCGGCGACGCCTGAGGCGCCGCCACCACGGACGCCCCACGCGTCGTCACCGCGGACGACCAAGCGTCGTCACCGCCGACGCCTGAGGCGTCACCACACCCGGGCACGCCCGCGACCTCATAGGCTGCGGGCGTGCTCGAACACATCACCGCCACCCGCTACGTCACGCCGCTGCGTGAGGGCGGGTCGCTGCCGGGCATCGTCGAGGGCGACGACTGCGGCACCTGGGTCCTGAAGTTCCGCGGCGCCGGCCAGGGCCTGAAGGTCCTCGTCGCCGAGGTGGTCGTCGGCGAGCTCGCGCGCCGCCTCGGGCTGCGCGTGCCGGAGATGAAGGCCGTCGAGCTCGACGCCCAGATCGCCAAGTACGAGGCGGACGAGGAGGTCCAGGACCTGCTCACCGCCAGCGTGGGCCTCAACCTCGGCGTCGACTTCCTGCCCGGCTCCTTCGGCTACGACGGGTCGCGCCCGCCGACGCCGGAGGAGGCCGCGCGCATCATCTGGCTGGACGCCTTCACCGCCAACGTCGACCGGACGTGGAACAACCCCAACCTGCTCGTGTGGCACCACGAGCCGTGGCTGATCGACCACGGCGCGGCGCTCTACTTCCACCACTCCTGGCCGGGGAAGGGCTCCCACCCGGAGCGGTTCGCGGCGCAGGCCTTCGATGCGAGCAGGCACGTGCTGCTCGACGTGGCCGGCGACATCGCGGCCGCGCACGCGGAGCTCGCCCCCCGGGTCGACGCGGACCTGGTCACCGAGGTGCTGGAGCAGGTGCCCGGCCCCTGGCTCGAGCCGGCACCCGGGCTGGCGGACCCGGCCGCGGTCCGCACGGCATACCGGGAGAACCTGCTCGCGCGCGTGGCGAGCCCGCAGGCCTGGCTGCCCACCGGCGCGGACGGCACGACGGGTGGCCCGACAGGTGGCTCCCGGTGACCGCGGGCATGGTCGGCTACCAGTACGTCACGCTGCGCTGCGTGCCCCGGGTGGACCGCGAGGAGTTCCTCAACGTCGGTGTGGTGCTCTACAGCCAGGCCGGTGACTTCCTCGAGGCCGCCTTCGACCTGGACCGCCCCCGGCTGGTCGCCGCCTTCCCCGAGCTGGACCTCGACGCGGTCGACGCGTCGCTGGCCACGATCTGCCAGGTGTGCCGCGGCGAGGCCGGTGTGGGGCGTCCCACACTCGACAAGCCCGGCCAGCGCTTCGGATGGCTGATTGCCCCACGTAGCACCGTGATCCAGCCCGGACCGGTCCACGGCGGACTGACGAAGGACCCCGCCGCGGAGCTCGCGAGGCTCGTTCGTGCGCTTGTGAATTAGGGCGGTCAACACCGTCGTTGTTACCGTTTTCGCCCGTGACTGCCACGACCAACCCCCCTGAAAGAACCCGGTCGGACGGCCGCGAGTTCCTTGGCCACCCCAAGGGCCTGGCCACGCTCTTCAGCACCGAGCTGTGGGAGCGGTTCAGCTACTACGGCATGCGGGCGATCCTGCTGCTGTACCTGACCGCCAAGCTCAAGGAAGGCGGCCTCGGCCTCGACGCGAACCTCGGCGAGGCCGTGGTGTCCGTCTACGGCGCCTCGGTCTACCTGCTCTCCGTCGTGGGTGGCTGGCTGGCCGACCGCGTGCTGGGTGCGCGCAAGACCACGCTCATCGGCTCGTTCATCATCATCGCCGGGCACCTGAGCCTGTCGATCCCGACGCCGGCCCTGTCCTACCTCGGCATCGTGCTGGTGGCCCTGGGCACCGGCATCTTCAAGCCCAACGTCTCGACGATGGTCGGCGGGCTCTACGACGAGGACGACAGCCGCCGCACCGCGGGCTTCTCGATCTTCTACATGGGCATCAACATCGGCGCCCTGGCGAGCCCGTGGGTCGTCGGCTGGCTGCGCGCCGGCTGGGGCTTCCACGCCGGCTTCGCCGCGGCCGCCGTCGGCATGACGCTGGCGCTCGTCGCGTGGATCTGGGGCCGCAAGGCGCTCGGCGACGTGGGCCTGCACCCCTCGAACCCGATCGAGCCGCGGGAGAACGGCGCCCTCACCCGGATGCTGGCCTACGTGCTCGCCGGCGTGGCGGCCGCCATGGTCGTGGCCACGGTCGTCAACGACGGCAGCTTCGGCCTGCCGACGATGGTCGACGCCATCTCCTACATCGCCCTGGTGACCCCGGTCGTCTTCTTCGTGGTGATGTACCGCAGCCCCAAGGTCGAGGCGCACGAGCAGCGGCGGCTGCTGGCCTACATCCCGCTGTTCGTCGCGGCGATGCTCTTCTTCATGCTCTTCGAGCAGGCCAGCACGACGCTGACCACGTTCGCGGCCGACCGCACCGATCTGCAGCTCTTCGGCGCCCACATCTCGCCGGAGTTCTTCCAGTCGGTCAACCCGTTCGCGATCATCGTCCTGTCGCCGGTCTTCGCCGCGATCTGGATGCGCCGCGGCGAGCGCTCGCCCTTCCTCGGCGGCAAGTTCGCCATCGGCCTGGGGCTGGCCGGTCTGTCCTTCGTGATCATGGCACTGGCCTCCTTCCTCACCGGTGACGGCAAGGCCTCGCCGATGTGGCTGATCCTCGTCTACGTCGTGCAGACCCTCGGCGAGCTGTGCCTCTCCCCAGTCGGTATCGCGGCGACCACGCTGCTGGCCCCCAAGGCCTTCCGCAGCCAGACGATGGCGCTGTGGTTCCTCGCCCCGGCCGCCGGCCAGGCGATCACCGCCCAGGTCGTCCAGGCGACCGCGGGGACCAGCGACACGGCATACTTCGGCGGCCTGGCCGTCGTGACGCTCGCCTTCACGGCCGTCCTGGCCGGGCTGGCGCGGTGGGTCCACCGCGAGAGCGGTCACTGACGCACCACACGTCCCACACGTGCCGGGGGCGGCGCGGGCGGTTAGGGTCCGAAGCATGAACCTTGACCGTCCCGTCGCCCCCGACCCGTACACGCTGCTGCCCCAGGTGCCCGCCGTGGCCGTCAGCAGCGCCGACTTCATCGACGGCAACGCCCTGCCGGACGCCCAGGTGTTCAACGACTGGGGCATGACGGGGGGCAACACCTCCCCGCAGCTGACCTGGTCCGACGCCCCCGAGGGCACCAAGGGCTACGCCGTCACCTGCTTCGACCCCGACGCCCCGACCCCGTCCGGCTTCTGGCACTGGATCGTCCTCGGCATCCCCGCCTCGGTCACCTCCCTGGACCCGGGTGCCGGCGCGGACGGCGACGCCGCCCTGCCGGACGGCGCGTTCCACGTGCGCAACGACTACGGCAACAAGGCGTATGACGGTGCGGCGCCGCCCCAGGGGGACCGCAACCACCGCTACCTCTTCGCGGTGCACGCCCTGGACACCGACGACCTGGGCCTCGACGCGTCGGTGACCCCGGCGGTCGCGGCCTTCAACCTCGGTGCGCACACCCTCGCGCGCGGTGTGATCACGGCGACCTACCGCTGGTGACCGGCGCCGGGCTGCTCTGGCTCCCGGTCCTGGACCACCTCGACCTGGTCGCGGCCCCCGTCGCGGACGCGCTCCGCGGCTGGGAGCACGCGGCCCGGGTCGAGGTGGCCGCCATCGACCCGGACGTCTCCGACACCGCCGCCCTCGTCGAGGTCACCGGCATGGACCTGGCCGACTGCGCGAACTGTGTCGTGGTGGGCGGCCGGCGCGCCGGGGTCGAGAAGGTCGCCGCGTGCGTGGTGCTGGCGACCACCCGCGCCGACGTCAACACCACCGTCCGCAGCCTGCTCGACGTGCGCAAGGCGAGCTTTCTGGGGATGGAGGACGCCGTCGCGCGCACCGGCATGGAGTACGGCGCGATCACGCCCGTCGGGCTGCCGGGCGCGTGGCCGGTGTACGTTGACGCGCGCGTGCTCGAGCGTGAGCACGTCGTCATCGGCGCGGGGGCTCGCGCCGCGAAGCTGAGGCTGCCCGGCGCCCTGGTGCCCGGACTACCCGGCGTCGAGACCGTGGAGGGGCTGGCTCGATGACCACGACCGCGTCACCTGTGCAGGACCAGGATCGTGCTGCGCCGGCGCCACCGGCACGCCGGCGACGCGGCAGCACCGGGCTGGCGATGCTGTTCATGCTGCCCGCCCTGGTCGTGTTCGGCCTCTTCGTCTTCTGGCCCCTGGTCCGCTCGGTCATGCTCTCCTTCCAGGGCACCGACATCGTCGGGCGGCCCGGGGCGTTCGTCGGCACGGCCAACTACGAGCGGCTGCTGTCCGACCCCGACTTCCTCTCGGTCCTGGGCGTCACGCTGGCCTTCACGCTGCTCACCGTCGTCCCGAGCATCCTGCTGGCCCTGGTGATCGCCCTGCTGCTCCAGGGGCGCATCCGCGCGGTGCGCTTCTTCCGCACCGCCTTCGCCCTGCCGTTCGCGTTCTCGGTGGCCACGGCCTCGGTCGTCTTCCAGGTGCTCTACAACCCGGCCTCGGGGGTGCTCAACGGCCTCCTTTCCCACCTCGGCGCCGGCCCGGTGCGCTGGCTGACCGACCCGTCGGTGGCGCTCTTCTCCGTCGCGGGAGCCACGGTCTGGATGCAGCTCGGCTACAACCTGCTGGTCCTCAGCGCCGGCCTCGGGGCAGTGCCCGAGGAGGTGGTCGAGGCAGCCCGGCTCGACGGCGCGACCGGGCTGCGGCTGCAGCGCTCGATCATCCTGCCGCTGATCACCCCGCAGCTGTTCTTCCTGGTCGTGACCGGCACGATCCACTCGCTGCAGAGCTTCGGCCAGATCCGCATCCTCACCGCCGGCGGGCCCGAGGGCACCACGACGACGCTGGTCTACTCCATCTACGAGCAGGCCTTCGCCTACAACAACTCCAACTTCGGCTACGCCTCCGCGCAGGCCATGGTCCTGCTGCTCATCGTGCTGGCCATCACCGCCGTGCAGTTCGGCGTCCTCGAGCGGAAGGTCTTCTACCGGTGAGCCAGGCCACGCAGAGCCGTCCCGCGCCCGCCCCGGCGGCCCGCCCGTCCGCCCGCCGCCCACGCCGGCGCGCACCCGTCGGCACCTACGTGGGTCTGGGCCTGCTCTTCCTCGTGGTCCTCTTCCCGGTCTACTACGGGATCGCCGGCAGTGTGATGGGGGTGGCCGACACCAACACGTTCCCGCCGGCGCTCTGGCCCACCCACGGCGTCCACGCCGAGGACTACACCGACGTGCTGCGGATCATCCCGCTGGGCCACCAGTACCTCAACAGCATCGCCCAGACGGCGCTGATCACCATCGGCCAGATCGTCACCAGCGCGCTGGCCGCCTACGCGTTCGTCTTCCTCGACCTGCGCTGGCGCGGCCTGTGGTTCGGCCTGTTCCTGTCGACGATGATGATCCCCTACGAGTCGATCATCATCCCGAACTACCTGTTCGTCTCCAGCGCCGGCCTCAAGGACACCGTGGGGGCCCTGGCGCTGCCGTTCCTGGCCACCGGCTTCGGGACGTTCCTGCTGCGCCAGGCGTTCATGGCCTTCCCCACCGAGCTGCGCGACGCCGCCCGGGTGGACGGTGCCGGGCACCTGCGGTTCCTGCGCTCGATCCTGCTGCCGCTGTCGCGGCCGACCCTCGCGGCGCTGGGCATCTACTCGGCCCTGTCGGCCTGGAACATGTACTTCTGGCCGCTGCTGGTCACGACCCGGGCCGACCACCAGACCATCCAGATCGGCATCGGGCAGCTGCAGTCCTCCGACGGGGACAACCCCGGCATGGTGCTCGCCGGCGTGGTGCTGGCGCTGCTGCCGACCCTGCTGCTCGTGATCTTCGGGCAGCGCTTCATCGTCCGTGGACTGACCACCGGCGCGGTCAAGTGAGCGCACCGGCCTGACCACGGGAGCACCGCCGGCACGGCGGAGATCGACACCACGCGGCCGCGCAGGGCGGTCGGGGCGAAAGGAGAACGCGTGTTCCATCGATCAGGCAGGGGCGCGCCGGGCACGGCATACCGGGTGGTGCTCGCCGCCGGGGTGGCGGCGCTGTCGCTGGGGCTGGCCGCGTGCGGGGGCAGCGGCGACGCAGCGGGCGGCGCGAAGGCACCGGACAAGAGCGCGCTGGACAAGACCAACGGCGTGACCAAGGTGGCCTTCTGGCATGCCATGGACGGCAAGAACGCCGAGGTCCTCAACCAGCTCGTCGACCAGTTCAACAAGGAGAACTCCGGCAAGATCGAGGTTGACGCGACCTACGCCGGCAAGTACGACGACGCCATCGCGAAGTACAAGGCGTCCATCCAGAGCAAGTCCACGCCCGACGTCGTGCAGGTCTACGACATCGGCACGCGGTTCATGATCGACGCCGGCCAGGCCGTGCCGATGCAGGACTTCATCGACCGCGACAAGATGGACGTCAGCGACCTGCAGCCCAACATCGCCGGGTACTACTCGATCGACAAGAAGCTGTACTCGATGCCGTTCAACACCTCGATGCCGGTGCTGTACTACAACAAGAAGCTGTTCAAGGCGGCCGGCCTCGACCCGGAGAAGCCGCCGACGACGCTGGAGGAGATCCGCACCGACGCCGAGAAGCTGTCGGCGAAGAACGGCGGCCCGGCGAAGTACGGCTTCGGCGCGGCGATCTACGGCTGGCTGCTCGAGCAGTTCATCGCCACCGACAACGCCGAGTACTGCGACCAGGGCAACGGCCGCGACGGCAAGGCCAGCAAGGTGCAGTTCGACTCCCCCGACTCGGTCGCGGTCGTCGCGTGGTGGCAGAAGATGGTCAAGGACGGCCTGGCCGCCAACACCGGGCGGGACACCAAGGCCGCCCAGGCGGCGTTCAAGGCCGGCCAGCTGGCCATCACGCTGGAGTCCACCGGGCAGGTCGGCGGCTTCCAGAAGGCCGCCCAGGAGGGTGGCTACGAGCTCGGGGTCGCCAACTACCCCAAGCTCAAGGCCAGCAGCGGCGGCCCGATCATCGGCGGCGCCTCGCTGTGGATCGACGGCGAGGGCCACAGCGACGCGCAGAAGGAGGCCTCCTGGCGCTTCGTGAAGTTCCTCGCGGACGCCAAGACCCAGGCCACCTGGCACACCGGCACGGGCTACTTCCCGATCTCCAAGGGTGCGCTGAACGAGCCCGCCGACGTGGCGTGGCGCAAGCAGTACCCGCAGTTCGACGTGGCCGTGAAGCAGCTGGAGGGCACCGCGCTGTCCAAGGCGACCCAGGGCTGCCTGCTCGGGGTCATGCCGCAGGCCCGCAAGGCCTCCGAGGACGGCCTGGAGAAGGCGCTCAACGGCACCGACCCGCAGCAGGCGATGGCCCAGGCCGCGGCCTCGCTCAAGCCCGCGATCGAGCAGTACAACTCCGCGACGAAGTAGCCGCGCACCGCAGCACGTCCCGCGTCACCGACGGCGCCCCGCCCGGGTCATCCCCGGCGGGGCGCTGCCGTGTGTCAGTGGGCCGCGGCCGGGCGGGTGGCCCAGAACGCGACCGCGCTGGCGGCGGCGACGTTGAGGGAGTCCACTCCCCCGGCCATCGGGATCTTCACGACCAGGTCCGAGCCCTCCAGCGCCCGGCGCGAGATCCCGTCGCCCTCGGTGCCCAGGATGAGCGCGAGGCGCTGGGGCGGGTCGGCAGCCACGTCGTCGAGGCTCACCGCATCCTCGCTCAGCGCGAACGCCGCGACCGTGAACCCGTTGTCCCGCAACAGGTCCACGCCCTCCGGCCACGGGTCGATGCGCGTCCACGGCACCTGGAAGACGGTGCCCATCGAGACCCGCACGCTGCGCCGGTAGAGCGGGTCGGCACAGCGCGGCGTGACGAGGACGGCGTCGACACCGAGCGCCGCCGCCGAGCGGAACACCGCCCCCACGTTGGTGTGGTCGACGATGTCCTCCAGCACCGCGACCCGGGTGGCGTCGCGCAGCAGCACCTCCGGGGACACCAGCTCCGGGCGCTGCATCGAGGCCAGCGCCCCGCGGTGCAGGTGGAAGCCGGTCATCGCCTCGATGACGTCGTGCTCGCCGACGAAGACCGGCACGCCGTCGCGGTCTGCCTGCGCGACGAGGTCCTCCAGGTCGCTCAGCCAGCGCTCGGCCATGAGGTAGGACCGGGGCCGGTGCCCGGCGGCCAGCGCCCGGCGGATGACCTTCTCGCTCTCGGCGATGTAGAGGCCGCGCTCGGGCTCGGTGCGCCGGCGCAGCGCGACGTCGGTGAGGCCGAAGTAGTCCTGCAGCCGTTCGTCCTTCGGGTCCTCGATCCGCGTCACCACGGCGGCAAGGCTACTGGTCAGCTGAAGAACACCATCTTGGAGATGGCCACGACGCCGATCACGACGATGAGCGCGCGCAGCGCCGGCGCCGGCAGCCGCCGGCCCACGTGCGCCCCGACCCAGCCGCCGGCCAGGGCGCCGACCGCGATGAGCGCCGCGACCAGCCAGTCGACCTTGTCGGGCGCCACGATGATGAAGGTGATCGCCGCGACGGCGTTGACCACCGTGCCGAGGACGTTCTTGAACCCGTTGATCCGTTGCAGCGGCTCGATCATGAGCACGCTCATGATGCCGACGAGCAGCACGCCCTGGGCCGCGCCGAAGTAGCCGCCGTAGACCCCGGCCACGAACACCCCGCCGACGAGCAGCGCGTTGGCCCCGGGTCCGCGGCGGCCGGTGCTGGTATGCCGTGCGGCCGCCTTGCGCTGCAGCCACGGCCCGGCGAGCACCAGCACGAGGGCGAGCCCGATCAGCACCGGCACGATCGCCTCGAACGCCGCCGGCGGCAGGACGAGCAGCAGCAACGCGCCGGTGACGGCGCCGAACAGGGACGCGGGGGCCAGGCGGCGCAGGGCGCGGGACTGCCCATCGAGCTCGGCCCGGTAGCCGTGGATGCCGGTGATCCCGCCGGCGACGAGGCCGACGGTGTTGGAGATGTTGGCGACGACCGGGTTGAAGCCGAAGAACAGCAGCGTCGGGAACGTGATCAGCGTGCCGGAGCCGACGATCGTGTTGATGGTGCCGGCCGCCAGCCCGGCCAGCAGGATGGCGACGACCTCACCGACGGACACCCGGCCACCCTAGCGAGGGTGACCGGGTGTCGTGGCGTGGGCACCGCGTGGCGCGTCGGCCCTACGGACGCTCGTCCCCGGGCAGGTCGACCGGGGGAGCCGGGGGCTCCGGGGCGGCCGGGGCCGGCGGCGTCATCGGGGGCTGCGGCGGGTCGACCGGGGCCGGCACGGCGTCCTGCGGCCCCGCGACAGGCCCGGACGGCATACCGGACTGGTGGCCGATCGAGGCGTGCGCGGAGCCGCCCACACCCTGGCGGTGGCCCTCGGCCTCGGCGCTGGAGCGCGCGGCCTCGCCGCGGGCCTCGGCCAGCGCGCGGGCCGGGTCCTCCAGGGCGGTCTCCTCGAAGGCGGTCGGCATGGCCTCGCCGGTGTCGACCCACTCGTCCTCCTCACGGGACGAGGGAGCCTGGTCGTTGCCGCCGAGGGCGTTGCCGATGCCCTTGAGGGCGTCGGTCAGCTCGCTGGGGACGATCCACATCTTGTTGGCGTCGCCCCGGGCGATCTGCGGCAGGACCTGGAGGTACTGGTAGGCCAGCAGGCGCTGGGTCGGCTTGCCGCGGTGGATGGCGTCGAAGACCTGCTGGATGGCGCGGGCCTGGCCCTGGGCCTCCAGGATCCGGGCCTGCGCCGAGCCCTCGGCGCGCAGGATCTGGCTCTGCTTCTCGCCCTCGGCGGACAGGATGGCGGACTGCTTGACGCCCTCGGCCGTGAGGATCGCGGCGCGGCGGTCACGCTCGGCACGCATCTGCTTCTCCATCGAGTCCTGCACCGAGTGCGGCGGGTCGATGGCCTTGAGCTCGACGCGGCTGACCCGGATGCCCCACTTGCCGGTGGCCTCGTCGAGGACGCCGCGCAGCTGGGCGTTGATGTTGTCCCGGCTGGTCAGCGTCTGCTCGAGGTCGAGCGAGCCGATGACGTTGCGCAGGGTGGTGACGGTGAGCTGCTCGATGCCCTGGATGAAGTTGGCGATCTCGTAGACCGCCGCCTTGGCGTCGTTGACCGCGTAGTAGATGACGGTGTCGATGTTGACGACGAGGTTGTCCGAGGTGATCACCGGCTGCGGCGGGAAGGAGACCACCTGCTCGCGCAGGTCGATGTTGGCCCGCACCTTGTCCACGAACGGCACCAGGAAGTGGATGCCGCCGTCCAGGGTGCGCGAGTAGCGGCCGAGCCGCTCGACGATCTGGGACGTCTGCTGCGGCACGATGCGGATGGTCCGCACCATGACGACGACTGCGAAGACGACCAGCAGCAGCAGCACGATGAGGCCGGCGCCGACTTGGTTCACGGGACTACTCCGAATTCCGACCAGGCGCGACGCCGGAGACGATCGCGGTGGCCCCCTCGATGGAAACTACCCGGACCTCTTGACCGGGCAGGCAGTCGGCGGCGCCCGGTGCGGTGCGGGCCGACCAGGTCTCACCGCCCAGCTTGATGCGACCGTCCAGCGTCGTGACGGTCTCGATGACCAGTGCCGCACGCCCGATCTGGGCGGGCACCCCGATGCCCCCGTGGCCCTCGGGCACCATGAAGTGGCGCCGCACGAGCGGCCGGACGCCGACGAGGAGCAGGGCCGCCACGATGACGGCCACGAAGACCTGAAGGGCGAACGGGGCGCCGAGCGCCGACGCGAGCGCACCGGCCAGGGCGCCGCCGCCGAGCATCAGGAAGACGAAGTCGACGCTCGCGGCCTCGATCGCCCCCAGAGCAAGGGCCAGGCCCACCCACGCCAGCCAACCGTGATCACTGAACCACGACATCCGCCACGCTCCTCGATTGTGCGCACAGGCTCAGCAGTGCGACGCCACGCTATCGGTGTTGGTTCCCCTTGCGGTGCGCCGGATTCGCCGTGTCGCCGACGGGTTCGCATCGGCTCCCGCGCCGCCCCGGCACCGCGCCCCCAGGCAGACCCGTCAGGCGTCTCCCGACGCGCCCAGGACGGCCTCGAGCAGCCCCGGGAAGCGGGCCTCGAGCTCGTCGCGGCGCAGGCTCACCAGCCGCTCGCGACCGTGCGGGACGTTGCGGATGACGCCCGCCTCGCGCAGCGTCTTGAGGTGGTGCGAACGGGTCGACTTGGCCAGGTCTCCCCCGACGGCCTGGCAGGAGACCTCCTGGCTCGGGCCGAGGGCGAGCTGGCGGACGATCGCCAGGCGCGAGGCGTCACTGAGGGCGAACAGGACCCCGGTGAGGCTCAGGTCCCCCGCCTCGGGGTGCTCCAGCTGGCGCGGTGACGTGGTCATGGTTCGATGATAGTTGAACTATCGGTCGAAGGCGCCTAGTGTCGTGACAGTTCGATGATTCTGGAACTGTTTCGAGGAGCCTCCATGCCGCCCCTTCGCCCGCTGCCCCGCCTGGGGCGCACCCCCGCCTTCGCGGTCGTCTCGATCGCCCTGGTCGTGCTGATGCTGGCCGCCGGTGCACCCTCACCGCTGTTCTCCGTCTACCAGGCCCAGTGGCACTTCTCGGCCGCGGCGCTGACCACCGTCTTCGCGGCATACCCCCTGGCGCTCCTGGCCGCCCTGCTCACCGTCGGCGGGCTGTCCGACCACGTCGGCCGGCGCCCGGTGCTCGCCGCAGCCCTGGTGCTCGACGCCGTCGCGATGCTGCTTTTCCTCGCCGCGGGCGGGGTCACCGGGCTGCTGGTCGCGCGAGCGGTGCAGGGCCTGGCGACCGGCGCGGCGATGGGCGTCGTCAGCGCCGCCCTGGTCGACCTGCAACCCCCGGGCCGGCCGCGATCGGGGGCGGTCGTCAACAGCGTCGGCCCGACCGCGGGGCTGGCGGCCGGGGCCCTGGGCTCCGGGATCGTGCTCGACAGCCTGCCCGCGCCGACCACCGTCGTCTTCCTCGCCCTGGCCGTGGCGCTGACCGCCCTGGCCGCCCTCGTGGTCGTGGTGCCGGAGACGGTCACGCCGCGGGCCGGGGCGCTGAAGTCGTTGCGCCCCAGCGCTTGCGTGCCGCAGCGCGCCCGCCGGGCGTTTGCGATGGCGGTGCCGGCGCTGGTCGCGACCTGGGCGATCGGCGGGCTCTACCTCTCGCTCGGCCCGTCGCTGGTCTCCGCCGAGCTGCACGTGGAGGGCCACCTCGCCGGAGGCCTGGTCGTGGCGGCCCTGACCGGGGCGGGGAGCATCGCGGTGCTGCTGGTCGGCAACCGGGCACCGCGCCCGACCATGACCTTCGGTGCGGCGACCCTGGCCGTCGGGGTGCTGGCGACCCTGGCCGCCCTCGAGGCGCGGTCGGTGGCCGGGTTCTTCGCCGCGACGGTCGTGGCAGGCACCGGCTTCGGCACGGCGTTCTTCGGGGCGTTCCGCTCGGTCGCCGCGCTGCCCGAGCCGCACGAGCGGGCCGAGCTGTTCGCCGCGGCCTACACGGTCAACTACCTGGCCTTCGGCGTGCCGACCCTCCTCGCGGGCGTGGCGGTCCGGCAGGCGGGGCTGCTGCCCACCGCCGTCGCCTACGGCCTCGCGGTCGCGGTGCTCGCCCTCGTCGCCATGGGCCTGGGCCTGCGCCAGGGGCGCGCGGTGCGCACCTGCCCGGCGACGACCTGAGCCCGGGTGGCGTCTGAGCCCGGGTGGCGGCCGTCAAGGCACCGCCTGGCTCAGCGGGCGCGGGCCGACCAGCGCTCGCCGTGCCGGTCGACCACGAGCGGCAGGCCGAAGGTCTCGGAGAGGTTGTCCTCGGTGAGGGTGATCTCGATCGGCCCCTGCGCCACGACCCGGCCGTCGCGGACGAGCAGCACGTCGGTGAACGCCGGCGGGATCTCCTCGACGTGGTGGGTCACCAGGACCAGCGCGGGCGCGTCCACGTCGGCGGCCAGCTCGCCCAACCGGGCCACCAGGTCCTCCCGGCCGGCGAGGTCCAGCCCGGCGGCCGGCTCGTCGAGCAGCATCAGCTCGGGGTCGGTCATCAGGGCCCGCGCGATCTGGACGCGCTTGCGCTCACCCTCGCTGAGGGTGCCGAAGACCCGGTCGGCGAGGTGCCCGGCGCCCAGGGCCTTGAGCAGGTCGGTGGCCCGGCCGTGGTCGAGCTCGTCGTAGCGCTCGCGCCAGCGCCCGACGATGCCGTAGGACGCGGTCACGACGACGTCGGCGACCCGCTCGTCGGCCGGGATCCGCTCGGCGATCGCCGCGCTGGCCAGGCCGATCCGGGGGCGCAGCTCGAAGACGTCGACCGTCCCGAGCACCTCGCCGAGCACCCCGGCGACCCCGGTCGTCGGGTGGATCCGGCCGGCGGCCAGCTGCAGCAGCGTCGTCTTGCCGGCGCCGTTGGGGCCCAGCACGACCCAGCGCTGCCCCTCCTCGACCTCCCACGTGACGTCGTCCAGCAGGGTGTTCCCCCCGCGGACCACACTGACGCCGGCGAGCTCGAGGACATCACTCATGGCGGTGACCCTAGCCAACCCCTCGGGGGACGTCGCGGGCGACACCTACGATGGCGGGATGTCCGTGCTCCCCGCCTCGGTCCGCCTCGCGTTGTGGGCCACCGCGTCGTTCTCCGGGCGCTCCCGCCTGGAGGAGGTCCTGGCCCGCTCGCTGCCCGACGTCGACCACGTCGACGGCGACGTGACGGCCCGGCTGGAGCTGTGGCGCGACCTCGGTGAGCGCGCGGTCCTCGTCGCGCTCCCCCGCCCGGGGGACCTGCGCGGTATGCCGCGTGGCTCGGCGGAGTTCGCCGCCGCGGCGACCGCAGCGGGCGAGTGCGTCTACGTGCCCGGCATGGGTGGGGCGCTCGTGCCGCGGGTCGAGGTCTACGGCCCGGAGGTGGACCAGGGCACCCGGGTGACCTGGTCGGCATACGACACCGACCCGGTGCCCGCGCACACGCTGGAGGCGTTGTCGCTCAGCGAGATCGAGCGCGGGCTGCGCTCTGAGCTGATCGAGCTGACCGAGGCGCTCGACGGCCTCGACGCTAAGCCGTGGGCGGGCAGCGACCTGCGCACGACGGCCGACGAGCGGCTCGGCGGCCGCGGCTGGGGCCTGCCGGAGGGGCTGCCGCAGCGCGCCATGTCCGTCATGACGCTGGCCGCGCAGGTCGGCGCGATCACCGACGTCGGGCTGGAGCACGTCGGCCACGCCGTCAACGCGCACGGCACCGAGCAGCGCCGTGCGCTGCTCGCCGACCTTCAGGGCGCGGCCGACCGCGCGCTGGCCGGAGCGGCGACCGTGGCCGCGCTCAACCTCGCCGGCCTCCGCCCGCCGGGCGCCCGCGACTAGCCGGGCTCAGCCGTGGGTCGTCGCCGCAGTCACCTCGATGATCGCGTCCATCAGGTCGCGCTTGCGCGCACCGGTGCCGAGCGTGAAGTCGGGGACGACCACCTCGTCCACGCCGACGGCCTGCCAGCACTCGACCAGCTCGACGAGGTCCGCAGGGGTCCCCCCGACCGCCGCCCGGGCGGGTGAGGCCGCCGCCTCGGCCCGCGCCGCGTCGCCGTCGTCCCCGACGAACCACACCGCCTGGCACGAGCGCTGCACCGTGGCCGGGTCGCGCTCGACCTTCTCGCACTGGCGGTCGAGCACCGCGCTGCGCTCGGCGACCCGGTCGGGCAGGCCCCACATGTTCCACTCGTCGGCGTGCCGGGCGACGATGCCCAGCATCCGCTCGCCGGTGCAGCCGACGAGCAGCGGCACCCGCGGCTGCACCGGCTTGGGCTCGCACAACGCGTCGGTGACGCGGTAGTGCTCCCCCTCGACGGTGGTGCGCTCCCGCGTCAGCAGGCCCTCGATCACGCGCAGCCCCTCGTGGAACCGGGTGACCAGCGGGCCGGGCCCGGGCAGGTCGATGCCGTACTGCTCGTGCTCGTTGACCTGCCAGCCGGCGCCGAGGCCCAGGACCAGCCGGCCGTTGCTCACGTGGTCGACCGTGGCCGCCCAGTTCGCGACCACCGCCGGGTGCCGGTAGGTCATGCCCAGCACCAGGGGTGCGAGCACGATCCGCTCGGTCAGCGCCGCCAGGGCACCGAGCGCGGCGGTGGCCTCCAGCAGCGGCGCCGCGGCCTCGGCGGGGTCCGCGCTGTTGGCCATGAAGTGGTCGGCCAGGTAGGCCCGGTCCCACCCCGTGGCCTCGGCGTGCCGCACCGTGTCGACGACCTCGTGCCAGGGCTGGCCGACCGAGGGCCAGATCGAGAAGCGCATGACCGGACCCTAGCCGCCGCGACGGTGGACGCCCGCCGCCCGTGGGTGCCCGGACGAGCCGGTGTCCGGGCACCCGCGGCCGGGCGATGGGGGCGACCCTAGGAGGCGGTGCGCCCGACCAGCAGGTCGCGGATCTCGCCGGTGGTGAGGTCGTTGATGTCGGCCAGGGTGAGCGCCCCGACGCGGATGCAGTCGGCCAGGGCGCTGACCAGGTCCTGGTCGAGGGCCTCGGAGTCGGAACGGGACAGGGCGAGCAGCGGTTCGGTCATCGCGGTCTCCTTGCGAAGGTTCTGACACGGGACCGGACCGCTCGCCCCCGAGGCCGGTCCGGAGATCGAAGGCTAGCGACGACGACGGGCCCTTCCCCGCAACCCGCGGCCGGGGGCCGTTCGGCGTGTCGTCGCGCCGGTCGGCGCGTCGTGGAGTCAGTCCCTGCCCACACGGTCCACAACCGGGACAAACCGGGCGGCTCCCGCCAAGCCGACACGCGTCTCCCGGGCTCTGCGTCGAGGAGGCCGGCGCGCTCGTGGGGGCCGGCCACCCGGCATACCGGGGCGGGGTGGTCGGGGGCGCCCGTGCACTTGTGAAACGATCAGAGCGTGAGCACGACCACGGATGCCCCGCGCAGCGCCCTGCCCCTGCTGGTCCTCGGCCACGGCCGGGACCTCGCCACCGAGCGTGGCGTCGAGTGCCCCGGTGACCTGCCGGCCCCGTCCGACCCCGGGCTGGTCGAGCGCGCCCGGGCCGCCAAGGCCGCGCTCGGCGACTCGGTGTTCGTCCTGGGGCACCACTACCAGCGCGACGAGGTCATCGAGTTCGCCGATGTCACCGGTGACTCGTTCAAGCTGGCCAAGGACGCCGCCGCCCGGCCCGACGCGAAGCACATCATCTTCTGTGGCGTGCACTTCATGGCCGAGTCGGCCGACATCCTCACCAGCGACGCGCAGCAGGTGATCCTGCCCGACCTGGCGGCCGGGTGCTCGATGGCCGACATGGCCGCGATCAGCCAGGTCGAGGACGCGTGGGACGACCTCGTCGACGCCGGCGTGGCCGACGACGTCATCCCGGTGACCTACATGAACTCCAGCGCCGCGATCAAGGCGTTCACCGGTCGGCACGGCGGCACGGTCTGCACCTCCAGCAACGCGAAGACCGCCCTGGCGTGGGCGTTCGAGCAGCGCGGCGGCGTCGACGGCACCGGCAAGGTCCTCTTCCTGCCCGACCAGCACCTCGGCCGCAACACCGCCGTCCGCGAGCTCGGCCTGTCCCTCGAGGACTGCGTGGTCTTCGACCCGCACAAGCCCAACGGCGGGCTGACCCGCGAGGAGCTGCAGGCGGCCCGGATGATCCTGTGGCGCGGGCACTGCTCGGTGCACGGCCGGTTCAGCCTCGAGGCCGTCAACGAGGCGCGCGCGACGATCCCCGACGTCAAGGTGATCGTGCACCCCGAGTGCCGCCACGAGGTCGTCGAGGCCGCCGACGAGGTCGGCTCCACCGAGAAGATCATCAAGACCATCGCCGCGGCGCCGGCCGGCAGCAAGTGGGTCGTCGGCACCGAGCTCAACCTCGTGCGCCGGCTGGCCGAGCAGTTCCCCGAGCAGCAGATCGCCTTCCTGGAGAAGAACGTCTGCTACTGCTCGACGATGAACCGCATCGACCTGCCGCACCTGGTGTGGGCCCTGGAGTCGCTCGTGGCGGGCCGGGTGGTCAACCCGATCGTCGTCGACCCGGACGTGGCCCACTGGGCCCGCGTGGCGCTGGACCAGATGCTCGCCCTGCCCGGCGAGACCAGCAAGGACTGAGCCCGGGGCCCGGGTCATCGAACCATCGGATCAGCGAGTCCTGATGTCGCAGAACGGCAGCGGCGTCCTGGCGACGATCGGCAACACGCCGCTGGTGCGGCTGCGTCGCGTCGTGCCGCCCGGGTGCGCCGAGGTCTTCGTCAAGGTCGAGGGCCAGAACCCGACCGGCAGCATGAAGGACCGCATGGCCCAGGCGATGATCGCCGGCGCCGAGGCCGACGGGCGGCTGGGCCCGGGTGACACCGTGGTGGAGTACACCGGTGGCAGCACCGGTGCCTCCCTGGCCCTGGTCTGCGCGGCCAGGGGCTACCGCCTGCGGATCGTCACCTCCGACGCGTTCAGCCAGGACAAGCTGACCCAGATGGCGGCGTTCGGCGCCGAGCTGACCATCGTCCCGAGCGAGGGCGGCGCCATCACCAAGGCGCTCATCCGCACCATGATCGAGCGGGCCCGGGCGATCAGCCGGGAGCCGCGCACCTACTGGACCGACCAGCTGCACAACACCGACAGCATCGCCGGCTACCACGCGATGGGCGAGGAGATCTGGGCGCAGACCGGCGGGCGGGTCGACGCGTTCCTCCAGTCGATCGGCACCGCCGCCTCGTTGCGCGGCGCCGCCGCCGGCATCCAGCGCCACCACCCGGGGCTGCGGGTCGTGGCGGTCGAGCCCGCCGAGTCTGCGGTGCTCTCCGGAGGGCTGCCCGGCGCCCACCGCATCGAGGGCATCGGCATCGGCGACCGACCGCCGATGTGGGACCCCGGGCTCGTGGACGAGGTGATCCCGGTCCCCAGTGACGACGCCGAGGAGATGGCGCGGCGCCTGGCGCGCGAGGAGGGCCTGTTCGCCGGCACGTCCTCGGGCGCCAACGTCCTGGCCGCGATCGACCTCGGGCGACGGCTGGGGCCGGACGCCCGCGTCGTCACGCTGCTGGTGGACTCGGGGCTGAAGTACCTCAGCACCGCGGTCTACCGCCTCTGAGCGCCAGGCACCCCCTGGATCGCGAAAGCGCCTGTCAGGAGTCGGGACTCGCCAGCTGGGCCGTGACCGTCCGCAGGTGCCGGTCGAAGAACGCCACGATCCGCCGGCGGGCGTCCTGTGTCGCCGGGTCGTCGTAGGCCGTGCCGCTGACCCTGGCCAGGAACGTCCCGACGGCGCCGCTGTCGCCGTGGTCGTTCATGAAGCCGTGCCCCACCCCGGGGTAGACGCGGATGTCGTGGTCGATGCCGAGGTCGGTGAGGTGCTCCTCCAGGCGTGCCGCCGACCGCCGGGTGATCAGGTCCTTGCTGCCGTAGCTGCCCACGACCGGGCAGGCCCCCGCCAGCGCCTCGCGCGTCTGGTAGCGCCTCTTCGCCGTCCCGTAGCTGACGCTCGAGGCGTCGTAGTCACCGCCGATCGCCAGCATCAGCGCGAAGCCGCCACCCATGCAGAAGCCGAGGACCCCGATCCGCCCGGTGCAGTCCGGGCGGCCCAGCAGCCACTGTCGCGTGGCCTCGATGTCGCGGAAGGTGCGGCCCTGCTTCTCGATCGTCTCTCGCAGGATCGAGCGCAGGCAGGTCAGCCGGCTGCCCCAGTGGAACAGGTCCGGCGCCGCCGCGAGGTAGCCCTCCCCCGCCAGCCAGCCCGCCTGGTGGCGCAGGTCGTCGGACGGGCCCATGACGTCGCTGACCAGGACGACCCCCGGCCACGGTCCGGCCCCGCCCGGCGTCTCCACCCACGCCGGCAGGTCACCCTCCGGCGTGCCGATGCTGACGTCGCCCATCGCGCCACCTCCCCTCACCATCGTGGGGTGGCCCGCGCCGCGCCGCCCGCCGCAACGGACGTATGCCGGGTGGCCGGCACCCAGCCGGCTACCCGGCATACGTCCCTTGCGCTCCCGGAGGAGCTGACCGTGGCCGGGTCGCGGCTCAGGGCCGTGGCGTGCCGGTGGTCCGGGTCGACTCCGCCTTGACCCGCGCGCGCAGCATGAGGACCTCGAAGTCCCCGGGCAGCCGCAGTCGCGTGAACGTCGCCGGATGCCCGCTGCCCAGGGGCAGTGTGAGCGAGCGCCCGTCGGCGCTGACGACGGCGACCACGGGGCCCGGAGACGGCTTCCGGGGCACGCTGTACCTCCAGGTCAGGGTCACCCGCGACCCGGCGCGCAGCGGACCGGGTGCTGCCGCGTCGAACACGTCGACGCGGTAGGGCGAGCCGGTCTCGATCGGGACGGTGCGCACGGACACCAGCCACGCGCCGGCAGGGCGCGGTGACCACGTCACGAGCGTCCCGGAGGCGTCGTCGACCGACGCGAACTGCACCTCGCGTCGCACCGTGTCGGGCTTGCCGCTCAGGCCGGCGGAGAACCGGACGGGTGGCGCCCCGCCGGTGACACCGACCACCGTCGAGCACCCACCGGTGAGCACCGCCAGCACGGCGGCCACTGCGAGCAGCGCGACGGCACGGCGGGCTCCTGTCGCCCGGCGTGCCGCATCGTCACCAGACCGCACCCGTCCCACCCCCGATCCCCGACGCCTGGCCAGCATGCCGCGTCGCGTCCGTCCCGACACGGGGTTGCCGCAGGAACCGGCCGAACGGCTGACCCGGCAGCGACCGGTCGGCCGTCCCGCACACCAGCTGCTCCGTCGCACGCCCGTGCCGGCTGCTCACCGTCGGCGGTAGCCTCCGCGAATGAGCCACCACGACGCGTTGGAGGCCGCGCACCGTCACGCGGTCGGCTACCTCGACGGGCTGCGCGAGCGGCGCGTCTTCCCGCCGGCGGACGCCGACGCGCAGGCCGGTTTTGCCGGGCCGCTGCCGGAGCAGGGCGAGGACCCGGCCACCGTCGTCGAGGCGCTGGTGGCCGCCGCCGAGCCGGGCCTGGTGGCCACGGCGGGGCCGCGCTACTTCGGCTACGTCATGGGCGGCGGGCTGCCCTCGACCGTGGCCGCGGACTGGCTGGCCGCCGCCTGGGACCAGGTCGCCGGGCTGGAGGTCATGTCGCCGGCGGCCGCCGCCGCGGAGGAGACCGCCGGCGCCTGGTCCCGCGAGCTGCTCGGCCTCGCCCCGGACTCCTCCTTCGGCTTCACCACGGGCGCGCAGATGGCCAACTTCACCGGCCTCGCCGCGGGGCGGCACGCGGTCCTCAAGCGGGCCGGGTGGGACGTCGAGGCCGACGGCCTCCAGGGCGCCCCGCGCGTCCACGTCGTCGCCGGCGCCCAGTCGCACTCGACCGTCCCGCAGGCGCTGCGCTTCCTCGGCCTCGGCGGGACCCCCGAGCGCGCCGCGGCCGACCACCAGGGCCGGATGGTGCCGGAGTCGCTCGCCGACGTGCTCGCCCGCAGCGAGGGCCCGGCCATCGTCTGCGCCCAGGCCGGCAACGTCGACACCGGGGCGTTCGACCCGCTGGAGGAGATCGCCCGGGTCTGCCGGGAGCGCGGCGCGTGGCTGCACGTGGACGGCGCGTTCGGGCTGTGGGCGGCGGCCAGCCCGCGGCTGCGCCACCTCACCGCCGGCGTCGAGCTCGCCGACTCGGTCGCCACCGACTGCCACAAGTGGCTCAACGTGCCCTACGACTCGGCGCTCGTCTTCACCCGCGACCCCGAGGCCCACATGGCCGCGATGACGTGGCAGGCGGCCTACGTGCAGGTCGGGGAGGCCCGCGACCCGTTCCGCTTCGTGCCCGAGGCCTCCCGGCGCGCCAGGGGATTCGCGGTCTGGGCGGCGATCCGGGAGCTGGGTCGTGCCGGCGTGGCCGCGATGGTGGAGGGCTCCTGCGCCCGGGCGCGGCGGTTCGCCGACGCCATGCGCGCCGAGACCGGCGTGGAGGTGCTCAACGAGGTCGTGCTCAACCAGGTGCTCGTGCGCTTCGGCGACTCCGAGCGGCACACCGACGCCGTCATGCAGGGGCTGCGCGACAGCGGTGAGGCGTGGGTGTCCGGCACGCTCTGGGACGGTCGCCGGGCGATGCGCTTCTCGGTCTCGAACTGGATGACCACCGACGCCGACATCGACCGCACCGTGGCTGCCGTCCTCGCCGCCCACCGCGCCGGCTGACCCGACCCTCGTGACGGCGGTCGTCACGACTCGGCAGAGGGCTGGAGACGCAGGTATGCCGCCCGCTCGGGTGAGCGGGCGGCATACCGGGTGGTGCGTGGCTGGGTGACGCGTGGCTGGTGGTGCGGCGGCTCAGGCCTTCTTGAGGGTGCCCAGGCGCTCGAACAGCACGGCCTCGGCGACGCAGACCCGCTCGAACTCACCGAGGTGCAGGCTCTCGTTGGCGCCGTGGGCGCGGGTGTCGGGGTCCTCGACGCCGGTGATGAGGATGCCGGCCTCGGGGAACTTCTCGGCGAACGCGGCGACGAACGGGATCGAGCCGCCGACGCCGATGTCGACCGGCGGGGTGCCCCACGCGTCGGTGAAGGCGGCGCGCGCCTGGTCGTAGACCGGGCCCTGGGCGTCCGCGGCGAAGCCGGCGCCGGTCTCGTCGAGGTGGACGTCGACCTGGGCGTTCCACGGCGCGTGGGCCTTGAGGTGGTCGGTGACGAGGCGGTAGGCCGCGGCCGGGTCCTCGTCGGGGGCGATGCGCACCGAGATCTTGGCCGAGGCCTGCGGGACGAGGGTGTTGGACGCCTGGGCCACGGTCGGGGCGTCGAGGCCGATCGTCGTGATGGAGGGCTTGGTCCACATGCGCGAGAGCAGCGAGCCGGAGCCGATGGTGTGCACCCCGTCGAGCAGGCCGGAGTCCTTGCGCAGCTGCTCCTCGGTGAACTCCAGGTCGGCGGCCTCGCCGGACTTCAGCCCCTCGACGGCGACGTTGCCCTCGTCGTCGTGCAGGGTGGCCAGGAGCCGGGCCAGCGACATGATCGCGTCCGGCACCGCACCGCCGAACATGCCCGAGTGGATGCCGTGGTCCAGGGTGCGGACGGTGACGACGACGCGGATCATGCCGCGCAGCGTCGTGGTCAGGGCCGGCTCGCCGACGCCCCAGTTCATCGAGTCGGCCAGGACGATCGCGTCGGCGCGCAGCTTCTCGCCGTGGCGCTCGAGGATGGTCGGCAGCGAGTCGGAGCCGACCTCCTCCTCCCCCTCGACGAAGACCGTGACGCCCACCGGCAGCGTGCCGTGGTGCGCGCGCAGCGCCGCGATGTGCGCCATGACGCCGGCCTTGTCGTCGGCGATGCCGCGCGCGTAGACCCGGCCCTCGCGCTCGGTCGGCTCGAACGGCGCGCTGTCCCAGTCCTCGTCCTTGCCGGGCGGCTGCACGTCGTGGTGGGCGTAGAGCATGACCGTCGGGGCCCCCTCGGGCCCGTCGATGTGGCCGATGACCGCGGGCCGGCCGCCCTCGCGGACGATCTCGACGTCGAGGCCCTCGCCGCGCAGCAGCTGGGCCACCGCCTCGGCGCTGGACTCCACGTGGGACTGGTCGAAGGCGTCCAGCGACACGCTCGGGATGCGGGTCAGCATCTCCAGGTCGTGGCGCAGGCCGGGCATGAGCTCGGCCACCCGGGAGCGGATGGCGTCGAGCCGGTCAGGGGTGATGGCGTCGTCGGTCACGCGCCCGAGGGTACCGACCCGCCCCACGCGCGTCGGTGGCGATACCAGCGAACCGGGCCACTCGACATACAGTGTGCGTCGTGTTTGGACGAAAGAAGGCCGCGGAGCCGGCCGCCCCCGAAACCAGCTACGCCGAGCGCCCGGGCGCCAAGAACCGGCCCACGCCCAGGCGCAGGGACCAGGAGGCGGCGCGCCGCAAGCCGCTGGTGCCGACCGACCGCAAGGCGGCGGCCAACGAGGCCCGGGTCAAGGCCCGCGACGCCCGCGCCCGCCAGCGCGCCGCGATGATGACCGGCGACGAGGCCAACCTGCCCGCGCGGGACAAGGGCCCGGTCAAGCGCTACATCCGCGACACGGTGGACGCCCGCTGGAACATCGGCGAGTTCATGCTGCCGGTGATGCTGGTGGTGCTGGCGCTGTCGTTCGTCCGGCAGACCTGGGCGCTGACGCTGGTCTTCGCCCTCGTCTACGGCCTGATCATCGTGGCCGTCGCCGACGCGATCCTCATGTGGCGCCGCACCCGCAAGAAGATCGCCGCCAAGTTCGGCGAGGGTGCCGTGCCCCAGGGCGCTGCCATGTATGCCGTGACGCGCGCCTTCCAGATGCGCCGCTCGCGGCTGCCGCGCCCGCAGGTCGCGCGCGGCGCCAAGCCGCAGTGACCCTGAACGGGTGACCTGAGGCGGCAACCCGCCGGGATCGACGAGACGCACACCATGACCCGGTCCTGGTGTGCGTCTCGTCGATGTCGGGCCGCTGGAAAGGGGTCTCAGCCGACCAGGCTGGCGACCGCCTCAGCGAAGACCGACAGGTGGGCCTGCACGTCGTCGGCCGTGGTGTCCGGGCTCATCAGCGCCATGTTGTGGAACGGCGTGAGCAGGATGCCCCGGTTGGCCAGGAACAGGTGCAGGTAGTCGTCGAGCTCCTCGTCGTGGACCGCGTGGGACTCGGTCCCGTTGCGCGGCGGGGTGGCGGCGAAGCGGTACTCCGAGCGGGCCCCGAGCTGGGTCACCGACCACGGCAGGTCGTGCCCGGTGATCGTCGCACGGATGCCCTCGGTGTAGGTCGTGGCCAGGGCGATCATGTGCGCGAACGCCTCGTCGGTCAGGACCGACTCCAGCGTCGCCCGCATGGCGGCCACCGACAGCGCGTTGCCGGCCATCGTGCCGCCGACCCCGCCCATGTCGACCAGGTCGAGGTCGTCGCGACGCAGGGTGCGGTCGGCCAGCTCCGCGGACATGGCGTAGGCACCGGCCGGGATGCCGCCGCCGATGGCCTTGCCGATGACGAGCAGGTCGGGGTCCAGGCCCCAGGCCCTGGTCGCCCCGCCCGGGCCGACCGAGAACGTGTGCGTCTCGTCGTTGATGAGCAGGGTGCCGTAGCGCCGGGTCAGCTCGCGCACGCCCTCGAGGTAGCCCGGCTCGGGCAGCACGATGCCGATGTTGGTCAGCGCCGGCTCCATGAGCACCGCCGCCACGTCACCGTGCGCGAGCTGGCGCTCCAGGCCCTCGAGGTCGTTGAACTCGGCCACCCGGCTGGTGATCGTCACGTCGCACGGGGCGCCGACGTTGCCCTCGCGGGCCGTGCCCTCGCCGGCGGGTCCGACGACGATCAGCGACTCGTCGACGCTGCCGTGGTAGCAGTAGCTGTTGACCAGGATCTTCGGCCGGCCGGTCACCGCCCGCACGATGCGGATCGCCCACCGGTTGGCGTCGGTCGCCGTGAGCGAGAAGCTCCACCGCGGCACCCCGAAGCGCCGGGTCAGCTCGGCGCCGACCCATTCGGCGTCCTCGGTCGGCAGCATCGCCGTGGCCCCGCCGAGCTGGGCGAACCGGCGCTGGACCGCCTCGACCGTGGCCCGGGGCGAGTGCCCGGCCATCGCCGCGGTGTCACCCAGGGCGAAGTCGCGGTAGGTGTGGCCGTCGATGTCGGTCACCCGGGCACCGCGGGCCGAGTCCAGGTAGAGCGGGAACGACCCCGCGCGCTTGTTCATCCACGTCATCGGGACCCGGCCGAACAGGTGCTCGGCGGAGCCGAAGGCCTTCTCCGACAACGGGTGTCGCGCCGCGAAGTCGGCCAGCTCCCGCTTCATCTGCTCGTGCATCCGGTCGCGGGCGATCATCCGCGGGCCTCGCTGACCCCTCGGACCACGCCGGCCTGGCCGGCGTCGCCGACCCGGTCGACCTCGCTGACCAGCTGGGCGAACGCGCGGGGCTCGCGCGTCACGGCGTAGGTGGCGAAGTACATCTGCCTCACCGTTCCTTCCTCGTCGCGAACCACCTCGAGCAGCTCGCCACGCTCTCGCCCCTGCACCGCACGGAACCGGTCGGGCCCCTCGGCCGCGAACCGGGTCTCGTTGGTCGTCGCCGGAGAGCCCGGCACCCGGCACCACAGGTCCTCCCCGCGCACCTCCAGGACCAGCTCCTCGCCCTCGGACCACCAGCTGCCCAGGAGGCCGGCCAGCTCCGGCCGCGGGGTCGAGGGCACCCACGCCTCGACCGCGGCCGGCTCGGCGTCGAGCACCGCCGCCACCAGCTGCCCCGACAGCACCAGCGAGGCCGCCCCGGCGGTGGCGTTGGCGAACACCACGGCACCCACCCGGTCGGCGCGGCGCACCCGCAGCCCGGTCAGGTAGCCCGGCATCGCGCCGCCGTGGCCGACGAGCACCCGCTCCCCCAGCCGCCCCATCCCGAAGCCCAGGCCGTAGCCCCCGGTCCAGCCGTCCGGGTCGGTGATGACCAGGGGACGGCACATCTCCTCGAGCGTGTCGGCGGAGAGCACCCCGGCCACCGGATCGGCGACGAACGCGGCATACCGGCCCAGGTCGGCGACCGTGCTCCAGAGGCCGCCGAGGGCGGCCGTGGCCCTGAGGTCGAAGCGCGGCTCCTGCGTGGCCAGCCCCGAGAAGGGGTGGACCTGGTAGCCCAGCGCGCGGTCCTCGCGCGGCGCCAGGCCGGTGTGCCGCATCTCCAGCGGGTCCAGGACCCGGCGCCGGACCACGTCCTCCCAGCTCGCGCCCTCGACCCGTTCGATGACCTGCCCCAGCAGGGCGTAGGCCAGGTTGGAGTAGTGGAAGACGAAGTGCGGGGGCAGCACGCGCTCGGCGGCCTCGAGCTCGGCGATCAGCCGCGCCTCGTCCGGGGCGTCCAGGCTCTCCCAGATCCGGCCGACCGGCTCGCGCTGCAGGCCCGAGGAGTGGGCCAGCATCTGGCGGATCGTCACCTCGCCGTGGCGGGTGTCGGGCAGCCAGCGCGAGAGCGGGTCGTCCAGGCCGAGCCGGCCCTCGTCGCGCAGCGCCATCACCACGACGGCGGTGAAGGTCTTGGTGATCGAGCCGATCATGTACTGCGTGTCGTCGGTCGGGGCCGTGCCCGGTTCGAGGCGCGCGGACCCGACGTGTGTCGACCACACGAGCCGGCCGTCCCGCACGACGCCCGCGCTCACGGCCGGTGAGCGCCAGTCGCGCTGGGCCTCCCGGACCATCCGCTCGAGCCGGCGGGCCAGCTCGGGCGAGGGCACCGGGTCGACCGCGGTCGTGACGGAGGCGCCGGATGGGCTCACTGGGCGGGTCGCAGGCTCATCGGGCCGTAGACCACCGCGTCCTCGTGGTGGAGCGTGACCGACTCGACGCCGGCGTCGGCGAGGTCGCGCCACTCCTCCCCCAGCCAGCTCTCCGCCTCGCTCTGCGAGGGGAACCCGGAGGTGACCAGGGCACCCCCGCTCATGGGCTTGCCGTCGGCGTCGAGGTAGGTCCAGGTCCACTGAGCGCTCATGGCCTCACCTTAGCCAGCGGCGAAGCCCGCGACCGCCCCGATCACGGTGACCGCGGGGGGCCGCAGACCCTCCGGGGCGCCGCCGGTCGCCACCGCCGCCAGCGTGGTGCTGACCACCGCCTGCGTCGGCAGGCCGCCGTCCATGACGCTGGCCAGGGGGGTGTCCTCGGCGCGCCCCGCGGCGAGCAGGGCCTTGGCGATCGCGGGCAGCGTCTCGACCCCCATGAGGACCACCAGGGTGGTCCCACCCCGCGCCAGCGCGTCCCAGTCGACGGTGCTGCGGGGGTCGTCCGGGGCCGCGTGCCCGGAGATCACGGTGAACCCCTGCGAGAGCCCGCGGTGGGTGACCGGTATGCCGGCCAGCTCGGGCGCCGCGACCGCGGAGGTCACCCCGGGGACCACCTCCGTGGCGATCCCGGCGTCGGCGCACGCGAGCACCTCCTCCATGCCCCGGCCGAAGACGAAGGAGTCCCCGCCCTTGAGCCGCACCACGGTCAGGCCGCGCCGGGCCCGGTCGACCAGGACCGCGTTGATCTCCTCCTGCGGGGTCGAGCGGCCTCGCGGGATCTTGGACACGTCCACCACCTCGACGCCCTCGCGCAGCCCGTCGAGGACGGCCAGCGGCGCGAGCCGGTCGACCACGACCACGTCGGCGGTGGCCAGGGCCTGGAAGCCCTTGAGCGTCAACAGCTCGGGGTCACCCGGGCCACCGCCCACGAGGATGACCCGCCCGGTGGCCTCGTCGCGCAGGGGCGTTCGGGTCGGTGCGCCGGCGTCGTCGCGCAGGGCCGCCTCCACCGCGGCCACGGCGGCATCGCGCAGGGCTGCGGCCCGGCGCGGGTTGCGGTCACCGTGCACGCTGACCGTGGCAGGGCCACTGCGCCCGGTCGCCGGCATCCACGCCGAGGCGTCCCGGGCGTCGTCGACGCGCAGGCAGAAGACGCGCCGGGCCTCGGCCTCGCGCAGCACCGCGGCGTTGACCTCGGGGTCGGCGGTGCAGGCCATCGCCAGCCAGGCGCCCTCGAGGTCGCCGTCGGCGTAGAAGCGCGGCTGCCACTCGACCTGGCCGCGCAGGGCGAGGTCCTCCAGCGCTGCCACCACCTCGGGCGAGACCACCGTGACCGCGGCCCGGGCCTGGAGCAGGGCCCCGACCCGGCGCAGCGCCACGCGGCCGCCGCCGACCACGACGACGCGACGGTCGCGCAGCCGCAGCCCCAGGGGCAGCAGGGTCTCTGCGTGCTCGGCCATGCTCACGCCTTGTCCGTCACGCCGGCGGAGTCGAAGGTCGCCACCTCGCGCAGCACGCGGGCGGCGGACTGCACCAGCGGCACGGCCAGGGCGGCACCGCTGCCCTCGCCCAGGCGCAGGTCGAGGTCGACCAGCGGGGTGAGCCCCAGGTGCTCCAGGGCCGCGCCGGCCCCGGGCTCCACCGAGCGGTGGCCCGCGACCCAGTAGCCGGCCGCATCGGGGGCGACCGCCCGGGCGACGAGGGCCGCGGAGCAGGCGATGACCCCGTCGAGGACCACGGGGGTGCGCAGCGCCGCGGCGCCGAGCAGGAAGCCGGCCACGGCCGCGTGCTCGAGCCCGCCGACGGCGGCGAGCGCGGCCACCGGGTCGGTGACGTCGACGGCGTTGACCTCGAGGGCCCGCCGGATGACGCCGACCTTGTGGGCGAGCATGGCGTCGTCGATGCCGGTGCCGCGGCCGGTGACCTCCTCGACGTCCAGCCCGGTGAAGGCGCTGATCAGGGCGGCTGAGGCGGTGGTGTTGGCGATGCCCATGTCACCCGTGACCAGGAGCCGGTTGCCCTGGGCCACGAGGTCGCGGGCCGCGTCGATGCCCACCTCCAGGGCTGCCTGCACCCGCTCCGGGCTCATCGCCGGGCCCTGCGTCATGTCGGCCGTGCCACGGGCGACCTTCCGGGCCAGCAGCCCTGGGGCGTCCGGGACGTCGCCGGCCACGCCGACGTCGACCACGGTCACCTCGGCGCCGACCTGACGGGCCAGGGCGTTGATGACCGCTCCGCCGGCGAGGAAGTTGCCCACCATCTGGGTCGTCACCTCCTGCGGCCACGGCGAGACGCCCTGGGCGTGCACCCCGTGGTCGCCGGCGAAGACCGCGATGGCGACCGGCTCGGGCAGCGGGGGTGGGCACACGGCATACATGCCGGCGAGGCGCGTGCCGAGCTCCTCGAGCACCCCGAGCGAGCCGCGCGGCTTGGTCAGCTGGCCCTGTCGCTCCTCGGCGGCAAGCATGGCGGCGGCGTCCGCGGGGGCGATGGCGGCAACGGTCTCGGTCAGCAGGCTCACAGCTTCTCCTCCGGGCAGGCGACGGTCGCCCCAGGCCCCATGATGGACCGCCCACGTCAGGGGCCGCCGACGTGCCCATCCTGAGAGAACCAGCTCCGGCGCGGGCGGGAACTGCTCCACGTGGCCGACGCACAGGTACGCCACGACCTGCAGGTGGCCGGGAAGGCCGAGCTCGCTCGCCAGCTCCTCGGGGTCGAAGAAGCTGACCCAGCCGACGCCCAGGCCCTCGGCCCGCGCCGCCAGCCACAGGTTCTGCACCGCCAGCGCGGCGGAGAACGGCGCCATGCGCGGGTCGGCGTGCCGGCCGAGGGTGTAGGGGCCGCCACGGGTCGGGTCGCAGGTGACGACGACGTTGAGCGGGGTCTGCAGGATCGCCTCGACCTTGATCCCGTCGAACAGCCGGGTGCGCCCGGTCGGCAGCGACGCGGCGAACGCGTCCCGCTGGCGCGCGGCCAGGGCCTGGATGCGGGCGCGCTGCTCCACGTCGGTGAGGAGCAGGAAGTCCCACGGCTGGCTGAGCCCGACGCTGGGCGCCTGGTGGGCGGCCGCCAGCACCCGCGTGAGGACCTCGTCGTCGACCGGGTCCAGCGTGAACCCGCGGCGCACGTCCCGGCGCCGGGCGATGACGTCGTGGACGGCCGCCCGCGCGTCGTCGGGGAAGGCGTGGTCGGTCATGGCAGCTCCTGCAGTGCGGTGGTGAGGGCGTGGGCGAGGGCGTCGGTGGTGGCCTCGTCGCGGGCTGCGACGCGCAGCCACTGGGGCCCCAGGCCGGGGAAGGTGTCACCCCGGCGCAGCGCGAAACCGTGGTGGCGCAGGCGTTCCCGCAGGAGGTCCGCCCGGTCGTGGTGCACGAGCACGAACGGGCCGGCGGGGTCCGCGACGACCCCGAGCCCGGCGGTCCGCAACGCCCCGGTGAGGTGGGACAGCCGCCGCGGCAGCCGCTTGACGACCCCACGACGGTGGGCCTCCCCCTCTGGGCCGAGGCACGCCACGGTGGCGGCCACCGCGAGGGAGTTGACCGACCAGTGCGGCTGGTGTGCCGCGAAGTCCGCCACCAGCGCGGGAGCCGCCAGCAGGTGGCCGGCGCGGATGCCGGCGAGGCTGAAGGTCTTGGTGAGGCTGCGGATGACGAGCAGGCCCTCGGTGGTGGGCGCGAGGCCGGCCAGCGACTGGCTCTGGTCCGTCACGTCCATGAAGGCCTCATCGACGACGACGAGGCGTCCCGGGCGCAGCAGCGCCCCGATCGCCTCCGCGGGGTGCAGCCTCGAGGTCGGGTTGGTCGGGTTGCCCAGGACCACGAGGTCGGCGGCCGGGTCGACCGCGTCACAGTCCAGACGGAAACCGTTGTCGCTGCTCAGGACCAGCCGCCGCACCGTGTGGCCGGCCGCGCGCAACGCGGCCTCCGGCTCGGTGAACTGCGGGTGCACCACGAGTGGTCGCCGCCAGGGCAGCCGCGCCAGGAGGGTGAACGCCTCGGCGGCACCGTTGGTCAGCAGGACCGACGCCTGGTCGCAGCCATGGGCCCGCGCGACGGCGGCCAACCCCGGGGTGGCGTCCGGATAGGCGCCCGACCGGGCCAGCGCCGCGGCGAAGACGTCGAGCAGCCAGGACGGGGGTTGCGGCGCCTGGACGTTGACGGCCAGGTCGACGAGGTCGTCACCGACCTCGCGGTCGCCGTGGTGGAGCAGGTCGACCTCAGGCATCGTCACCGCCGCGGAACCGCCAGACGGCCAGGGCGCCGAGCCAGGTGGTGGCGAAGATGCCGGCGATGACGTAGCCCATGAGCTCGAAGTTGTCGCTGATCGCCGCGACCGGGGCGAGCCACGCCTGCCCGGCGTACTGCACCAGCGCGTCGGCGAGGTAGACCAGCGCGATGAACGCCGCGACCGCCACGGTGACCGCCGTCGTGGCGATGTTGAAGAACAGCGAGCGCACCGGGTTGCGGTAGCTCCAGGAGTAGAGCCGGGTCATCGCCAGAGAGTCGGCGGTGTCGAACGTCGACATGCCCGCGGCGAACAGCAGGGGCAGGCTGAGCACGCCGAGGACCGAGGCGCCGCCGCCGGCCGCGGTCGAGGCGGACAGGGCCAGCAGGGTGACCTCGCTGGCGGTCTCCAGTCCCAGTCCCATCAGCAGCCCCACCGGGTACATGTGCCACGAGTGCTGGATGAGCCCACGGAGCCGCCCGCCGAGGACCCGCGTGACGAACCCGCGCGAGAGCAACGCCTCCTCCACCTGCGCGGCGGTGTCGGCCCCGCCGCGCAGCCGGCGCCACAGGCCGACCAGGTTGCGCAGGACCCGGGCGTTGAGCGAGGCGACGACGAGCAGGAACACCATGGCCGCGACGGTGGCGACCGTGCCCCCGACCGAGCGGACCGCGTCGACGTCGGAGGTGGAGATCGACCCGGCCGCGGCGGCGACCAGCAGCGCGAGGACGACGACCACCGTCGAGTGGCCCATCGCGAAGAAGAAGCCGACCCCGACCGGGCGGCGGCCGCGCACCAGCATGACCCGGGTGGTGTCGTCGATCGCGGCGATGTGGTCGGCGTCGAAGGCGTGACGCATGCCGAGCACGTAGGCCAGCGCCCCGGAGCCGGCGAGCCCTCCGGCGGCGGCGGTGTCGCCGCGGTGCAGCAGGTAGAGCGCGATCCCGGCCACGTGCAGGGCGACGATGGTCCCGAGGATTCCGGACAGGCGCCAGCGCTCCTCCCTCGTCCAGCGCCCGTCGGCCAGCGGGGTGTCGGTCAGGGAGCTCATCGGTCCTCCTGGTCGGGCGGGGTCGCCGTCAACCGGACGGCATCCGGGCGGCGGGCCGCAGGAAGCGTGCCGATGGCCACCGTCCAGGCTCGTGACGCCCGGCGCGGGCCCAGGAGCCTGCCGCCGCAGGCGAGGACGGCGGCCTCGGCCACGGAGGGGCTTCCGACCGCGGCGAGGACCCGACCGCTGGGCGTCGGGCAGGGCTGTGCGGCAAGGGTTTCCACGGCGACCGGCTGCACGGGCGCGCCACTGGCCGCGGCGAGCGCGAGGACTGCCTCGGCGCCGGCGCGGCGGTCGAGCGTGGTGACGAGGGACACGGCAGCGGGGTCGAGGCCGTGCTCGGTCAGGGCCGCCGCGGCAAGTGCCCGCAGCTCGTCCGCCGGCGCTTCCGGGCGCCCACCCACCCCCAGGACGTGGCTCATCGCCCCGCCTCCGCCGCCGCGGCGACCAGCCGCGTAGCCATCCGGGGGTGCCCGGCCCAGTGCGTGTGCAGGTATGACGCGTGCACCCGACCGCGCACCGCCCCCTCCCGCACCGGGTCACCGCTCGCGCCGCGCCAGCCCCAGGCCGGCACGATGCCGGCGCCGGTGGAGGGGGTGACCACGGTCCGGTGGAACTCGTGCCCCGTCACCCGCTCCCCCTCCTCGGCCAGGACGCTGCCGGTGAGGGCGACCCCGCTGCGGTAGCCCAGCGTCAGCCGGGAGTCCATGCGGGACGTCAGCGGCAGGACACCGCACATCGGTGCGCCGTCGAGCTCCTCGGTGAGGTAGAGCAGCCCCGCGCACTCCGCCGCGATGGCTCCGCCGCCGGCGGCGAAGTCCGAGATCGCCTGTCGCAGTGCGGTGTTGAGCGACAGGTCGGCGGCGTGCACCTCGGGGAACCCGCCTCCGATGACCAGGGCGGAGACGTCCTCCGGCAGGTGCTCGTCCCGCAGCGGGTCGAAGCCGACCACCTCGGCACCGGCGGCCGCGAGCAGCTCGGCCGTCTCGGCATACCCGAAGGTGAAGGCGCGTCCTCCCGCCACGGCGACCCGGGGCGGCCGGGAGGACGCCACCGGGGCGCCGACCGCCGAGGCGGGGTCCCAGGGCGCGGCGGCCAGGTCCGGCGCCTGCCGGGCCAGCCGGAGCACCGCGTCCAGGTCGACGTGGTCGCGGACCAGGTCGGTGAGGGCCGACACCGCAGCGGTGGCCGCAGGCGAGCGCTCGGCCGCCGGGACCAGGCCGAGGTGGCGGCTGGGCACGAGCAGCTCGGGCAGGCGCGGGAGGGCCCCGAGGACAGGGACCCCGGTGGCGGCGATGCCGTCGCGGGCCTCGGCCTCGTGCCGCGCGGAGGCGACGTTGTTGAGCACCACCCCGGCGACGCGCACGTCGTCCTCGAAGCGGGAGAAGCCGTGGACCACGGCACCGAGGCTGCGGCCGGCGGCGCGGCAGTCGACGACCAGCACCACCGGGGCCTGGACCAGCCGGGCGACGTGCGCGGTCGAGCTGAACCCGCCGGTGCCGGTGGCTCCGTCGAACAGCCCCATGACGCCCTCGACCACGGCGACGTCGGCCGCGCGGGGGCGGCTCGCCCCGTGGAGCAGGAGCGGGACGATCCGGTCCTCCCCCTGCAGGTGCGGGTCGAGGTTGCGCCCCGGACGCCCGGCGGCGAGCTCGTGGTAGCCGGGGTCGATGTAGTCGGGGCCGACCTTGTGCGGGGAGACCTCGTGACCGGCGGCGCGCAGGGCGGCCATGAGGCCGGTCGCGACCATGGTCTTGCCGTGGCCCGACGCCGGTGCCGCGATGACCAGCCGCGGCAGGTGCGTCGCCGGGGTGCTCACCACTCGATCCCCCGCTGGCCCTTCTGGCCGGCGTCCATGGGGTGCTTGACCTTGGTCATCTCCGTGACGAGGTCCGCGGCGGCCACCAGCTCGGCCGGCGCGTCCCGGCCGGTGATGACGACGTGCTGGTGCCCGGGCCGGGCGGTGAGGGTGGCCAGGACGTCGGCGACGTCGACCCAGCCCCACTTCAGCGGGTAGGTGAACTCGTCCAGGACGTAGAGGTCGTGGGTGCCCGCCTCCAGCCGTCGCTGGATCTCGCGCCAGCCCTCCAGCGCTGCGGCGGCGTGGTCCTCCTCGGTGGCGGCCTTGCGCGACCAGCTCCAGCCCTCGCCCATCTTGTGCCACTGCACCGGGCCGCCGACGCCGGTGCTCTCGTGCAGGTCGCCGAGCGCACGGAAGGCGCTCTCCTCCCCCACCTTCCACCTGGCCGACTTCACGAACTGGAACACCCCGATGTCCCAGCCCTGGTTCCAGCCGCGCAGGGCCAGCCCGAACGCGGCGGTCGACTTCCCCTTCATCGCTCCGGTGTGGACGATCGTCAGCGGCCGGTTGCGTCGCTGGCGGGTGGTCAGGCCGTCCTCCGGCACGCGGGCCGGCTGTCCCTGGGGCATCAGGCTGCTCCTGTCGTGGGGGCGACGCTGCGGCGGACGACGCCGGCGAGGGCATCGGCGGCGACGTCGCCGAGGTCGAGGTACTCGGCGCGCAGGGTGGCGGCCAGCTCGCGGGCGAGGCCGAGGCGCACCACGGACCGCTTCTCGCAGTCGACGACGACCGAGGAGATCCCTTCGGCCACGCAGTGCGCCGCGGCAGCAGAGGCCCGCCGGAGCGGCTGCTCGCCGTGGGTGGCCCGCCCGTCGGTCAGCAGGACGAGCAGCGGGCGCCGTTGCGGGTCGCGGGCCCGCTGGCGGCGCACGAGCCCGGCCACCTCGGCCAGCCCCTCGGCCAGCGGGGTACGCCCGCCGGTGGGGACCTCGGCGAGCCGCCGCTGCGCCAGCTCCACGCTCGACGTGGGCGGCAGCACCAGCCGGGCCCGGTCACCGGCGAAGGTGACGACCGCGACCCGGTCGCGGCGCTGGTAGGCGTCCAGCAGCAGCGACACCACCGCGGTGCGCACCTCCCGGACCCGGGCCGCCGCGCCCATCGACCCGGAGGTGTCGACGGCGAAGACCACCAGGTTGCCCTCGCGGCCCTCGCGCTGGCTGCGCCGCAGGTCGGCGCGGACCAGCCGCAACGGCCCCGCGGACCCCCGGGTCCGTCGGGCCGCGGCGTGCACGGTCGCGGTCACCGACAGCCCCTGGCCACGCCGGTCCTCCAGCGGTATGCCGCGCAGGTGCCGGCCGTGCGTGGTCGTGGCGCGGGAGCGCCGGCCGGCCACCCCCGGACCGGGGCGCTGGTGCGTGAGCAGGCGCGCGGCATACGGCTGCCCGGCCTGCGTGGCGGGAGTCCCGGGAGCGTCCGCATCCCCGGGATCCCCTGTGCCTGAACGGTTTCCGTCGTCGGCGGGCTGCCGGGGCAGGCCGCCTCCGGGGCCGCCACCATCGTCAGGACCACCGCCGTCGTCGGGGCCATCACCGTCGGGGCCGTCACCGGGGCCGTCGTCGTCAGGGCCGTCGCCGTGGCCGTCGTTGTCGGGTCCGTCCCCGGGGCCGTCCGGGTCCGGGTCGTCCTCCGGCGCCTCGGGAGCCTGCTCGGCCAGCACCTGCTCCAGGTTCTCGGCCGCACCGTCGGTGTCGTCGAAGGGGTTGCGGCGGCGCCGGTGCGGCAGCGCCAGGCGGGCCGCGACGCGCACGTCCTCGTCGGTCACCTCGTCGCGCCCGCACCACGCGGCGTGGGCGATGGCGGTGCGCGCGGTGACCAGGTCGCCGCGCATGCCGTCGACGTCGTAGGCCGCGCAGATGCGCGCGATGGTCTCGACCGCCGCGTCGGGCAGGGCGACGCCGGCGACGCGTTCCTGGGCCCCGGCGATGCGCAGCGACAGGGCCAGCTCGCCCTGGGCGTGCAGGCCGGCGAACGCGTCGGGGTCCCGCTCGAAGGCCAGGTGCCGGCGGACCACCTCGACCCGGACGGCCGCCTCGCGGCTGGCGGCGACCTCGACGGCCAGGCCGAACCGATCGAGCAGCTGCGGGCGCAGCTCACCCTCCTCGGGGTTCATCGTGCCGACGAGGACGAAGCGGGCACCGTGGGTGACCGAGACCCCCTCGCGCTCCACCCGCGCGCGGCCCATCGCGGCGGAGTCCAGCAGCGTGTCGACGAGGTGGTCGGGCAGCAGGTTGACCTCGTCGACGTAGAGGATGCCGCGGTGGGCCTGGGCGAGCAGGCCCGGCTCGTAGGCGGTCTCACCGGCCGAGAGGAGCCGGTCGAGGTGCAGGGAGCCGACGACCCGGTCCTCGCTGGCGCCGACGGGCAGCTCCACCAGCCGGACCGGGCGCGTCTCGACGGGGGCGTTGAAGTGCGGCCCGTCCGGGCAGGAGGCGTCCGGAACCGTTGGGGCGCAGGAGAACCGGCACGTCTGCACGACCTCCACCGGTGGCAGCACGGCGGCCAGGGCGCGGACCATCGTCGACTTGGCGGTGCCCTTCTCGCCGCGGACGAGGACGCCGCCGATGGCCGGCGAGACCGCGGACAGGCACAGCGCCAGGGACAGGTCGTCCATGCCGACGACGGCGGTGAACGGGTAGGTGGCAGCGTCGGGACGCAACGGATGGCCCTTCGTCGGAGGTGGTGGTGCGGGAGGGTGCTGCCGTTCCGGGCAGCGGGCACGCGTCACGGGCGGGGGCCCGGGGTCAGCGACCGGCCTCGAGGTCGCCCTCGGCTTCGAGGTAGGCCTGCCGCAGCGCAGCCAGGACCTCGGGGTCCGGCTCGGCCCACAGCCCACGCGAGACCGCCTCGAGCAGGCGCTCGGCCATGCCGTGCAGCGCCCATGGGTTGGCGGCCTCCAGGAACTTCCGGTTGACCTCGTCCAGGACGTACTCGCGGGTGACCCGGTCGTACATCCAGTCGTGGACCACGCCGGTCGTGGCGTCGTAGCCGAACAGGTAGTCCACGGTGGCGGCCATCTCGAACGCGCCTTTGTAGCCGTGGCGGCGCATCGCCTCCATCCAGCGCGGGTTGACCACGCGGGAGCGGAAGACGCGCGCGGTCTCCTCGGCCAGGGTGCGCGTGCGCACGCTCTCGGGCCGGGTGCTGTCCCCGATGTATGCCGCCGGCGCAGCGCCCGTGAGCGCCCGCACCGTGGCGACCATGCCACCGTGGAACTGGAAGTAGTCGTCGGAGTCGGCGATGTCGTGCTCGCGGGTGTCGGTGTTCTTGGCCGCGACCGCGATCCGTCGGTAGGCCGTCTCCATCTCCGCGCGCGCCGGCCGGCCGTCGAGCCCACGACCGTAGGCGTAGCCGCCCCAGACGGAGTAGACCTCGGCGAGGTCGGCGTCGGTGCGCCAGTCCTTGCTGTCGATCAGCTGGAGCAGGCCGGCGCCGTAGGTGCCGGGCCGGGACCCGAAGATGCGGGTGGTGGCCCGGCGCGGGTCGCCGTGCTCGGCCAGGTCGGCCTGCACGTGGGCACGGACCAGGTTGTCGGCCGGGCCCTCCTCCAGACCGGCGACCAGCTGCACGGCGTCGTCGAGCAGCCCGACGACGTGGGGGAAGGCGTCGCGGAAGAAGCCGGAGATGCGCAGCGTGACGTCGATGCGCGGGCGGCCCAGCTCCTCCAGCGGGACGACCTCGAGCCCCGTCACCCGGCGGGAGGCGTCGTCCCAGGCGGGCCGGACACCGAGCAGGGCCAGGGCCTCGGCGATGTCGTCCCCGGCGGTGCGCATGGCGCTGGTGCCCCACAGGGACAGCCCGACCGACGTCGGCCACTCCCCCGTGTCGCTGCGGTGGCGGGCCAGCAGCGACTCGGCGAGGCGCTGGCCGGTCTCCCACGCGAGGCGGCTCGGCACCGCCTTGGGGTCGACGGAGTAGAAGTTGCGGCCCGTGGGCAGCACGTTGACCAGGCCGCGCAGCGGCGAGCCCGACGGGCCGGCGGGGACGAAGCCGCCGCGCAGGGCGTGCACCACCGCATCGAGCTCGTCGGTGGTCGCAGCCAGCCGCGGGACCACCTGGGCCACGGCGAAGTCCAGCACCTGGCCGACGGCCTCGACCCGCTCCTGCGGCACGAGGGCGAGGGCCGCGTCGACGGCGTCGGCGTCCCACCCGCGGCGCTCCATGGCAACCACCACCTCGCGGGCCAGGGCCTCGGCCCGGTCGGCCTCGCCCCGGTCGGCGGCGGACTCGTCCAGCCCGAGCGCCTCGCGCAGGCCGGGGACGGCGTGGCTGCCACCCCAGATCTGCCGGGCCCGCAGGATGGCCAGGACGAGGTCGATGCGAGGCGCGTCCTGCGGCGCCTGGCCGAGCACGTGCAGCCCGTCGCGGATCTGGGCGTCCTTGACCTCGCAGAGCCACCCGTCGACCTGCATGATCATGTCGTCGAAGCGCTCGTCGTCGGGCCGTCCGGCCAGGCCGAGGTCGCGGTCCATCTTCGCCGCCTGGAGCAGGGTCCAGATCTGGCTGCGGATCGCGGGCAGCTTGGCGGGGTCGAGCATGGCCACGTTGGCGTGCTCGTCGAGCAGCTGCTCGAGCCGGGCGATGTCGCCGTAGCTCTCGGCGCGGGCCATCGGCGGCACGAGGTGGTCGACCAGCACCGCGTGGGCACGGCGCTTGGCCTGGGTGCCCTCGCCGGGGTCGTTGACCAGGAACGGGTAGACGAGGGGGAGGTTGCCGAGCACCGCGTCGGGGGCGCACTCCGCGGACAGGCCAGCGTTCTTGCCGGGCAGCCACTCCAGGTTGCCGTGCTTGCCGAGGTGGACCACCGCGTCGGCGCCGAACCCGCCGTCCTCCTGCCGCGCGGCGATCCAGCGGTAGGCCGCGAGGTAGTGGTGCGAGGGTGGCAGATCGGGGTCGTGGTAGATCGCGATCGGGTTCTCCCCGAAGCCGCGCGGAGGCTGGACGAGCACGAGCAGGTTGCCTGCCCGCAGTGCCGCGAGCACGAGGTCGCCCTCGGCGTCGCGGGACCGGTCGACGTACAGCTCACCGGGCGGCGGGCCCCAGTGCTCCTCGACCCGGGCGCGCAGGCCGGCCGGAAGGGTGGCGTACCAGCGGCGGTAGTCGGCGGCCGGGATCCGCACCGGGTTGCCGGCGAGCTGCTCGGCGGTCAGCCAGTCGGGGTCGTAGCCACCGGCCTCGATGAGGGCGTGGATGAGGGCGTCGCCGTCGCCGGCGGCCAGCCCCGGCAGGGCGCCGGGGCCAGCGGCCGGGCCGAGGTCCCAGCCCTCGTCCCCCATCCGGCGCAGCAGGGCCATGGCGCTCGCGCCGGTGTCGAGGCCGACGGCGTTGCCGATGCGCGCGTGCTTCGTGGGGTAGGCGGACAGGACCAGGGCGACGCGGTGGTGTGCCGGGTCGAGGTGGCGCAGCCGGCCGTGGGCGACGGCGAGGCCGGCGACGCGCGCGGCGCGCTCGGGGTCGGCGACGTAGGCAGGGAGCCCGTCGGCGTCGATCTCCTTGAACGAGAACGGGACCGTGATGACCCGACCGTCGAACTCGGGCACGGCCACCTGGGTGGCGGCGTCCAGCGGGGAGAGCCCCTCGTCGTTGGCCTGCCACTGCCGGCGGGAGCTGGTCAGGCACAGCGCCTGCAGCAGGGGCACGTCCAGGGAGGCCAGCGCGCCGGCGTCCCAGGCGTCGTCGTCGCCCCCCGCCTGCGCGTCGGCGGGCCGGGTGCCCCCGGCGGCAAGCACCGTGGTGACCACGACGTCGGCCTCGCCGAGCGCGTCCAGCAGGCCGGAGTCGGCGTCGCGCAGGGAGGCGCACCACAGCGGCAGGGCGCGGCCCCCGGCGGCTTCCACCGCGTCGCAGAGGGCGTCGACGAAGCCGGTGTTGCCGCTCATGTGGTGGGCCCGGTAGTAGAGCACCGCCACGGTCGGCTGGGTGCCGGTGCCCGGCGTCGCGGCGGCCCGGTCGAGGCGACCCCAGGCCGGTGCCACGAGCGGGGCGTCGAAGCCGTGCCCGGTGAGCAGCACCGTGTCGGACAGGAAGGCGCCCAGCGCCTCGAGGTTGGCCGGGCCGCCGTGGGCGAGGTAGGCGTGGGCCTGGGCGGCGATCCCGGCGGCGACCGTGGACAGGCCCATCAGCTCGGCGTCCGGGGCCTGCTCCCCGGAGAGGACGACGACCGGACGGGGGCCGGACAGCAGCGCCTCGACGCCGTCGGCCCAGGCGCGGCGGCCCCCGAGCAGCCGCACGACCACGAGGTCGGTGCCCTCGAGCAGGGCGGGGAGGTCCTCGGGGAGGAGACGCGAGGGGTTGGCGTAGCGCCATGCGACGGGGCCGTCGGCCACCCGGGCGCTCATCAGGTCGGTGTCGGAGGTCGACAACAACAGCAGCACGCTGAACCTCTTCCTGGGGTGTCCACGCCCCGGGTGAGAGAAGACGACGGGAGTTCCTGACTCCCACGGCTGGGCCGTGGTCACAGTGGCGGGACCGCGCCGGATTCACACCGGCTTCCTCCCCTTGCGCCGTCTTCCGGCGAAAGGGCGCTCAAGTGAGCGCTGGCCGCGAGCATAGCCAGACGAGCCGTCCGGACGACAGCCCGGAGTGGCCATCCGGCGTGGGTATGCTCCACCGCCATGCCCGCCCCGGACCGCCCTCCGGCGACCCCGCCGACCCTGTCGCGTGGTCGCCCCGACCGATGCCCCGGGGCGCTCCGGCTGCACGCTGCCGAGGACGGATCCGTGGCCCGCGTCCGCGTCCCCGGTGGCCTCCTGACGGCTGACCAGGCGAATGAGATCGCCTGCGCTGCAACGGAACTCGGCGACGGCTCGATCGAGGTGACCTCCCGTGGGAACGTGCAGCTCAGAGGGCTGCCGCCGACGTGCGGGGAGGGCCTGACAGACCGGCTGTATGCCGTGGGTCTCCTGCCGTCCGTGGCCCACGACCGCGCCCGAAACGTCCTGCTGTCGCCGCTGTCCGGGCTCGACGGCCGCGGACTGACGGACCTGGCCGCCAGCGTCGGCGAGTTCGACGAGATCCTCTGCGGCACAACGGCCCTGGCCGAGCTGTCAGGCCGGTTCCTCGTCGCCTTCGACGACGGGCGCCACGACGTCGCGGGGCTCGGCGCCGATGTGACGTTGGTCGCGCGGGCCGAGCGGGTCACCGAGCTGCTGCTGGCCGGCGTGCCGAGCGGCCTGACCGTCGCCACCGCGGACGCGGCGCGCTGCGCGGCGGCCGCGGCAGAGGCCTTCCTCGCGGCGCGCACCGCCGCCGGCGCGGACTCCTGGCGCGTGCGCGACCTCGTCGGCGACCCCCTCGACCTGCTCCCCACCGTGCAGTCCCTCCTGGTGGAGCGCCGACTGCCCCACGAGCAGACGGACCCGGGGCTGCGCCCCTCGGCGGGCGGCCGCCAGGGGCCTGCCCTCGGGGTGGTCCGGTCCCCGGACGGCCGGGCGACGCTGTCCGTCGCGGCACCGCTCGGACGGGCGCCGGCCGCCGCCTGGCAGGCTCTCGTCGAGGTGGCCCGGACAGCAGCCGGGGACCTGCGACTCACGCCGTGGCGGGGCATCGTGGTCCCGGGCGTCGACCTGGCGGGATGCACCGCGGGGCTCGCCTCGCTGGCCTCGGCCGGGTTCGTGACCAACGCCCGGTCGCCCCGGGCCGGGGTCACCGCCTGCGCGGGGCGGCCCGGGTGCGAGAAGTCCCACACCAACGTCCACGCCGACGCCGTGGCGGCCTTCACGTCCTGGAAGGCCTCCAGCGCAACGCTCCTGCCGCTGCACTGGTCCGGCTGCGAACGGCGCTGCGGCCACCCCGGCGGCGCCAGGGTGGAGGTCGTCGCCCAGCCCGGGGGCCACTACGTGCTGGAGCGGCACGACATCGCCGAGCCCCTGACGCCGACCTCCCTTGCCGCCGACGCCTCGCCGCACGCCCTTGCCGCGGCCGTCTCGGACGCCCGGCGCACCACCTGATGGAGACACGCATGGACTACGAGAAGGACGGCGCCGAGATCTACCGGCAGTCGTTCGCCACGATCCGCGCCGAGGCCGACCTCGCGGCGTTCGACCCGGCCACCGCGCAGGTGGTCGTACGGATGATCCACGCGTGCGGCATGGTCGACCTGGCCGCCGACGTGGTGGCGACCCCGCAGGCCATCCCGCGCGCCCGCGCCGCGCTGCGGGCCGGCGCCCCGGTCCTGTGCGACGCCCAGATGGTGGCCAGCGGGGTCACCCGCGCCCGGCTCCCCCGCGACAACGACGTGGTGTGCACGCTCGCCGACCCGCGCGTGCCCGACCTGGCCCGCCAGCTGGGCACCACGCGCACCGCAGCCGCCGTGGAGCTGTGGGGCGAGCGCCTCGACGGGGCAGTCGTGGCCATCGGCAACGCCCCCACCGCCCTCTTCCACCTGCTGGACCACCTGCGTACGGTGCCGTGGCGCCCGGCCGCGGTGCTCGGCATACCGGTGGGGTTCATCGGAGCGGCCGAGTCCAAGCAAGCCCTGGTCGACAACGACCTCGGCCTGGAGCACGTGGTGGTCCGTGGACGCCGGGGCGGCAGCGCCATCGTCGCCGCCGCCGTCAACGCGATTGCGAGTGAGGTCGAATGAGCCTGTCGGACAAGCAAACCGGCCGCCTGTATGGCGTCGGGCTGGGTCCGGGGGACCCGAACCTCATGACCCTGCGGGCCGTCGAGCTCGTCGGCGCGGCGGACGTCGTGGCCTACCACTCGGCCCGCCACGGGCGCAGCATCGCCCGCAGCATCGCCGCCGGCCACCTGCGCGCCGACCAGGTCGAGGAGGCGCTGGTCTACCCGGTCACCACCGAGGGCACCGACCACCCCGGCGGCTACCGCGCGGTCCTGGAGGAGTTCTACGAGGAGGCGGCGCGGCGGCTGGCCGCCCACCTCGACGCGGGGCGCGACGTGGCGGTGCTGTGTGAGGGGGACCCGTTCCTGTTCGGCTCCTACCAGCACATGCACAAGCGGCTGGCGCACCGCTACCCCACCGAGGTGGTGCCGGGCATCAGCTCGGTCAACGCCGCTGCGAGCCGGCTCGGGCGACCGCTGGTGGAGGACCGCGAGGTGCTCACGGTGCTGCCCGGGACGCTGCCGGAGGAGGAGCTGGCGGCGCGGCTGTCCTCCACGGACTCCGCAGTGGTGCTCAAGCTGGGCCGCACCTTCCCCTCCGTGAAGCGGGCACTGGAGCGGGCCGGGCGGCTGCGGGACGCGTGGTACGTCGAGCGGGCCACGATGGACGGCGAGCGCACCGGGCGTCTGGCCGACGTGGACGAGGAGTCGGTGCCCTACTTCTCCGTCGCCCTGGTGCCGAGCGAGGTGGGCGCCCCGGCGAAAACCGTTGCGGTGGAGGAGGTTCCGCCGGCGCCGGCCGACGCCGGTGAGGTCGTCGTCGTGGGACTCGGACCCGCCGGACCGACCTGGCTCACCCCCGAGGCCCGCGGCGCCCTCGCCGTCGCCGACGACCTGGTGGGCTACAGCACCTACATCGACCGCGTGCCCACCCGGCCCGGCCAGCGGCGACACGCCTCGGACAACAAGGTGGAGTCCGAGCGGGCGACGTTCGCCCTGGACCTGGCCCGCTCCGGACGGCGGGTCGCCGTCGTGTCCTCGGGCGACCCCGGCGTGTTCGCCATGGCGAGCGCGGTCCTCGAGGTCGCGTGCGAGGACGCGTATGCCGACGTCCCGGTCCGGGTGCTGCCCGGCATGACCGCGGCGCACGCGGCGGCCGCCCGGGTCGGCGCGCCGCTGGGGCACGACTTCGCGACGATCTCGCTGTCGGACCGGCTCAAGCCGTTCGACGTGGTGGCCACGCGGGTGGCCGCCGCCGCCGCGGCCGACCTCGTGCTCGCCCTCTACAACCCCGCCTCGCGCAGCCGCACCTGGCAGGTCGCAGCGGTGCGGGACCTGCTGCTCGAGCACCGGACCCCGGAGACGCCGGTCGTCGTCGCGCGCGACGTCGGCGGCCCCGCAGAAGCCGTGCGGGTGGTGCGTCTGGGCGACCTGGATCCCGCCGAGGTCGACATGCGCACGCTGCTCATCGTCGGGTCCTCCCAGACCCGGGCGGTCGGCCGCGCCGACGGGCGGCAGGTCGTGTGGACGCCCCGGCGCTACCCGGAGCAGCCCGCGGTCTGACGCGGTCTGACGCGGCTCGCCGGAAGGCGAGGGGCACGGCATACCGGACCGGACCGTCACCCGGCGGCGGGGTCTGGACGGCGACCACCGGTGGGCGGAGCATGGTGGCTGCCCACCGCACGCTGGGAGAGCGTCATGTCCGAGACGACGTCGTCCACCACGACCCTGCCACCGGAGCTGCAGGAGGTGCGCCGCCGGCGCGCCGAGCTCGGGGAGTCCATGGCCGCGGTCGAGCAGGCTCTCGCGGCGCCCTCCCCGGGACGGGTGGCCGCCTGGGCGGAGCGCGTCCACGCCGCCCTGGTCGAGCTGTCCGGGGACCTGCGGGTGCACATGGAGCTCACCGAGGCCCCCGACGGGCTGTTCGCGCAGGTGGTGACGAGCTCACCGCGGCTGGTGGGGCAGGTCCACCGGCTCAACCAGGAGCACACGCACCTGCTGCCGTCGGTGGAGTCGCTCGTCGACGCCGCCGAGGTGGCCTCCGACGCCGCCGGCGTCGACGCCCTGCGCGAGGGCTGCGCCGACCTGCTGCGGCTGCTCGCGCGGCACCGGCAACGCGGCGCAGACCTGATCTACGAGGCCTACGTCGTCGACATCGGCGGCGAGACCTGAGGTCTCACCGCGACGCCACGGCCCGCAGCCACTGCACCGCGCCCTGCACCGTCTCCACGACCTGCACGCCGGCCGGCACGGGCGGCCGGCGCACCATCACCACCGGAAGGCCGTGCCGTCTGGCCGCCTCCAGCTTGGCCGCGGTGGCGCCGCCACCGCTGTCCTTGGTGACGAGGACGTCGATGGCATGGCGGCGCAGCAGGGTGAGCTCCCCGTCCAGCGAGTACGGCCCGCGGTCGAGGATGAGCACGTGCCGTGGGGGCAACGGCAGCGTCGGCGGGTCGACGGTTCGGATGAGGAACTCCTGGGCGTCCAGGGAGGCGAAGACACCCAGCCCCTGCCGCCCGGTGGTGAGGAAGGGGCGGTCGCCGAGGCCCGGCAGGACCCGGGCGGCCGCCGCCAGGGAGTCCACGCCCAGCCACCGGTCCCGTCCGTCGGCGACCCACCCGGGCCGGCGCAGCACCAGCAGGGGAACATGGACCTGCGCCGCAGCCCGTGCGGCGTTGCCCGAGATCGCGGCCGCGAAAGGATGGGTGGCGTCGATGACCGCGTCCACGGCGTGCTCCGCGAGCCACGCGGCGATGCCCTCCACTCCCCCGAAGCCCCCGACCCGCACCGTGCCATCGGGCAGCACCGGCCTCCTGACCCGCCCGGCGAGGGAGCTCGTGACACGGATGCCCGGTCGCGCGTCGAGCTCGTGGGCCAGCTCCCGCGCCTCGGTCGTGCCGCCCAGCACCAGCACGTGCTTCATCGGGCACCCTGCGGGCGCGGGGTCCGACCGGGACCGGTGCGCGGCGCCCCGGGGGCACCGTGGTTGACCGTCAGGCTCCCGGGAGCCCGAAGGACGACGAGGCGGAGAAGCCCGTCCCGTCGCAGCCCGTTCCACCTCAGCCGGGCGGGCGCCCGGCCCAGCTGGAGCGCACCGGCCTGCGCAGCGGCTGGACCACCGGGGCCTGCGCCACCGCGGCGACGGCCGCGGCATACACGGCGCTGGTGACCGGTGAGTTCCCCGACCCGGTGACGATCACGCTGCCCCGCGGCCAGGAGCCGGCCTTCGCCCTCGCGCGTGAGGACCTCGGGGACGGCTGGGCGATGGCCGGCGTCGTCAAGGACGCCGGTGACGACCCCGACGTGACCCACGGGGCGCTGGTCCGGTCGACCGTCCGCCGCGGGGAGGCCGGCTCCGGCGTGACGTTCGCGGCGGGTCCGGGGGTGGGCACGGTGACGCTGCCCGGGCTGCCGCTCCCGGTGGGCGAGCCGGCGATCAACCCGGTCCCGCGGCAGATGATGCGCGAGCACGTCGCGGCCATCGCCCAGGCGCACGGCGACCCCGGTGACGTCGTCGTCGAGCTGTCCGTCGACCACGGCGAGGAGATCGCCCGGCACACGTGGAACCCGCGGCTCGGCATCGTGGGTGGCCTGTCCATCCTGGGCACGACCGGCATCGTGGTGCCCTACTCCTGCTCGGCGTGGATCGACAGCATCCGCAGGGGGATCGACGTGGCACGGGCCGTCGGCCACGCCCACGTCGCCGGGTGCACCGGGTCGACGTCCGAACGGGTGGCCATCGCCGAGCACTCCCTGCCCGACGACGCCCTGCTCGACATGGGCGACTTCGCCGGCGCGGTGCTGAAGTACCTGCGGCGCCACCCGATCGAGCGGCTCACCATCGCCGGCGGGTTCGCCAAGCTGTCCAAGCTCGCCGCCGGCCACCTGGACCTGCACTCGGGCCGGTCCCAGGTCGACCTCGCCTTCCTGGCGGGCCTGGCCCGCGAGGGCGGCGGCGACGAGCGGCTGTGCGCCGCGGTGGCCGCTGCCAACACCGGGCTGGAGGCCGCGCTGCTGTGCCGAAAGGCGGGGGTGCCCCTGGGCGACCTGGTCGCCGATCGCGCCCGCGACGTGGCGCTGGGCGTCCTGCGAGGGGCGCCGGTCACGGTCGACGTGCTCTGCATCGACCGCTCCGGCACCGTCCTCGGTCGGGCGCGTCCCCTCGGCCCCCGCGGCGCGGGAGCCGAGGACGCCGCCCCGGGCTGACCCGGCTGACCCGGGTCGGGGGCCGCGGCCCGCCGCCGTGCCGGCGACGACGCAGCACGCAGCGGAGCCGGTATGCCGCCCGCTCACCCGCACGCCGCATGCCCGCTGCCGCTGCGGTCCCGTCCCGGGGAGTACAGGTAGCTGTCACCGAACTGTTCGGCGGCCAGCACCTGCCCCACGAGGATGACCGCCGTCCGCCGGATCCCGGCCGCGCGGACCTGGCCGGCGATGTCGGCCAGCGTCCCGCGCAGCACCACCTCCTCGGGGCGGCTGGCCATGGCCACCACCGCGGCCGGGCACCCGGCGCCGTACCACGGGGTCAGCTCCTCCACGACGCGCTCGACCAGGTGGGTCGCCAGGTGCAGCACCAGCAGGGCACGGCTGCGGCCGAACGTGGCCAGGTCCTCCCCCGACGGCATGGCCGTGGCCCGCTGGGCCAGGCGGGTGAGGATGACGCTCTGGCCCACCGTGGGCACGGTCAGCTCCCGGCCCAGCGCTGCCGCGGCGGCGGCGAACGCCGGCACCCCGGGGACCATCTGCCACGGCACGCCCTCGGCGTCCAGTCGTCGCAGCTGCTCGGCGAGCGCGCTGTAGATCGACAGGTCGCCGGACTGCAGCCGGGCCACGTCCAGCCCGGCGTTGTGGGCCGACACCAGCTCGGCCGTGATCTGGTCCAGGTCCAGCCCGGCGGTGTCGACGAGCCGGGCCCCGGGTGGGCAGTGGTCCAGCAGCTCCTGCGGCACCAGGCTCCCGGCATACAGGCACACCAGGGAGGAGGCGACGAGCCGCTGGCCGCGCACCGTGATGAGGTCGGCCGCCCCGGGGCCGGCGCCGATGAAGTGGACCGTCATGCGTCCTCCCCCGTCGTCGTCGCCGGGGACGGCTGCGGGGCCCCGGACCTGGTCGCGCTCCACTGCGTCACGGGCATCGACTGGCGCCACCCGGTGAACCCGCCGACCGGCACGGCCTGGGAGACCGCGATGCGGGTCAGCTCTCCGCCGTGGTGGGCGTGCCAGCGCGAGAGCAGCGCCTCGGACTCGAGCGTCACCGCGTTGGCCACCAGGCGGCCGCCCGGGGGCAGCGCCTGCCAGCACGTCTCGAGGAGCCCCGGCACGGTCAGGCCGCCGCCGACGAACACCGCGTCCGGCTGCGGCAGCCCCTCCAGGGCGTCCGGCGCGCTGCCGGTCACCACGCGCAGGCCCGGCACGCCCAGGCGCCCGGCGTTGCCGGCGATGCGGGCCGCGCGGTCCGGGCGGACCTCGACCGCCACGGCACGGCACGCGTGGTGGCTGCGCATCCACTCGATCGCGACGCTGCCGGCACCCCCACCCACGTCCCAGAGCAGCTCACCCGGCGCCGGGGCCAGGGCGGCGACCGTCACGGCGCGCACCTGCCGCTTGGTGAGCTGACCGTCGTGCTCGTAGGCCGCGTCCGGCAGGCCCGGCACCGTCCCCAGCCGGGGTCGGTGGCTCCCGTCCGGCCCGCCGCGCGTCGACGCCGGGAGGTCTCGCCGGCACCGGACCGCCACCACGTTCAGCGCCGCCCCCTCGGGCTGCTGCCAGGAGCCGGCGACCCCCTCCGTGCGTCGTTCCGCCGGGCCGCCGAGCTCGGCGAGCACGGTCAGCTCGCTCGCGCCGAAACCGCTGTCCCGCAACAGCCCAGCCACCTCAGCGGCGGTCCCCCCGTCCGCGCTGAGCACCAGGACCCGAGCCCCCTCGTGCACCTCGCGCAGCATGCCGGCCACCGGTCGGCCGACCGCGCTGACGACGGTCGTCTCCTCCACCGGCCAGCCCATCCGCGCGCAGGCCAGGCTGATCGACGACGGGTGCGGGTGCACGACCACGGCCCCCGCGCCGAGCTCCTCCACCAGCGCCCGACCGATCCCGAACCACAGGGGGTCGCCGCTGGCGAGGACCGCCAGCCCCGCCGGCCGGTGCGCGGCCAGCAGCCCCGGCAGGGCCGGGCGCAGCGGCGAGGGCCAGGCCACCCGCCGCGCCTCCACCCCCGCCGGCAGCAGGTCGAGCTGGCGCCGGCCACCGAGGACCACGCGCGCCTCCAGCAGGGCGGCCCGCGCCGACGGCGCCAGTCCGGCCCAGCCGTCCGCGCCGATCCCCACGACGGCCACCGCGCCGGTCGGGGGGTCGGTAGGTCCATCAGGTCCAGCGGTTGCAGCAGGTCCAGCAGGTCCAGAAGATGACAGCGGCACGACGGCACCGGCCCTTCTCGAGGTGTCCACGCCTCGGGTCAGAGGTCAACGAAGCCGACGGGCGCAGTTCCTGGCTCACAGACCCCTCGCTCCACGCGCGGGTCCGCTCACAGTGGCGGGACCGCCCCGGACTGGGCCACACGGCATACCGCATGGCCGCACCGGAGTTCCTGCCGCACCGTCGACGGTGTCGCGCGAGCCTATCCGCTCCCTGTCGTGGCCTCCCGGGGCAGGCGTACGCTCGGGTCATGGCGACCGCCACACGGGACCCCTCGACCGTCGGCTGGGACGGCCACCTGCTGCTCCTCCACCGCACCGAGGCCGAGCGCTGCGAGGCCCTCGCCTCGTGGGTGCGCCGTGGCCTGGAGTCGGACGAGAAGGTCCTCTACGCCGAGCGCGGGGACGAGCCACAGGACCGCTGCCTGCTCGACGTCCTGGACCGCCACGGCGTCGACTCGGCGGCCGCCGTCGCCGAGGGGCGCCTCAGCGTGCTGCCCCTGTCGGAGTTCTACCCACCCGGTGGGCAGGAGTCCCTCGTGGACCGCGCCCTCGACGAGGGCTTCGTCCGGGTGCGGCTGTCCGCCGAGGCCCGGGTGGTGCTCACCCGGGTGGCCCAGGACGACTACGAGCACTTCGAGGACGCGATGGACGTCCTGTGCGCGACGCGGCCGGTGTCCGCGCTGTGCCAGTACGACCAGGGCGCGACGACGGGCTGGTGGCTGCGCCGGGCGACCGGCACGCACCTGACCGGCCTGCGGGAGACCCAGCTGCGCAGCGCCCCGGCCGACGGCGGGCTGGCGTTGTCCGGCTCCGTGGACGTCAGCAACGACGCGGTGCTCTCGGCGATGCTGGTCCAGGCGACGGGCGCGCACCCCGGGGCGGAGGACACCGGCCGGGCCGACGACGGGCTGTTGTGGCTGGACCTGGCCGACCTCGACTTCATCGACGTGTCGGGCTGCCGTGCGCTGGCCACGGGGACCGAGCGCTTCCGCCGCACGGGTGGCGCCGTCGCGGTTCTCGCGCCGGCGGCCGTCGTCGACCGCACCCTGCGGCTGATGGGGCTGGACGACATGCCGGGCATGGCCATCGTCGCGAGCAGGCCATGACCGTTGCCCCGGAGGGGTTGCTGCACAACGCTCTCATCCACGGCACCGACGAGCAGCTCCTCGCCGCGGCGGTGCCGTTCCTGCGATCCGGGCTCGACGGGGGCGACGCGGCCGTCGCCGTGTGCAACGAGCACCAGTCGGCGCTGCTGGCCGACGCCCTGCACGACGACCGGGTCCAGTTCCTGCCCGGCGGGGGGCAGTACCGGCGCAGCACCATGGCTCTGGACGGCTACCGCCGGATGATGGAGGACGCCCTCGCCGAGGGGGTCCGGCGCGTCTGGCTGGTCAGTGACACCGACTTCGGGCAGAACCCGCTCGTGTGGCAGGAGTGGGCGCGCTACGAGGCCTACGTCAACCGTGCCCTCGCCGCCTTCCCGCTCAGCACCCTGTGCCTGTATGACGAGCGGCGGCTCCCGGCCGAGGCCGTTCGCTACGGGCGGATGACCCATCCCCGCCTGGTGTCCGGCGCGGCGTGGGAGCCCAACCGCGACTACCTCGACCCGGACGCCTTCAACCGGGCCATGCCCCCGGCCGACGAGCAGATCGAGGCGACACCGTCGATGCGGGCCGTCCTCCACGACCGGATGGCACTGTCCCGGCTGCGCGAGGACTTCCGCGCCGCCATGGCGGAGGCGGGCACCGACCCCGAGGCCCGGGAGGAGTTCATCGCGGCGTTCAGCGAGGTCGCGGCCAACGCCCTCGTCCACGGGCTGCCCCCGGTGTGGGTGCGGCTCTGGGCCACCCCGCAGCGCCTGGCGTGCACCGTCAGCGACCACGGCACCGGCTTCGCCGACGACTTCGCGGGCTACCTGCCCGAGGACCCCTACGGCCTGGCGTCCTCCGGCCGGGGCCTGTGGCTTGCCCGCATGCTGTGCGACCGCGTCGAAATGTGGTCCGGTCCGGCAGGATTCACCGTGCGCCTGTCCACCTGGCCGGACTGAGGCCCACCAGACTGAGCCCCGACCCGACCGTGCCCGGCCCGACCGGTCCCGACCGGCGCAGCACCTGCCAGCCCGACCCGACCCCTGGGAGCCCCCCGTGATCATCCTCGCCGGCTACATCCCCACACCCGAGGGCCTTGCCGCGGTCGACGCCGCCGTCGCGCAGGCCCAGCGCGACAACGCCCGCCTCGTCGTGGTCAACGCCGTCCACCACGGCAACTACGCCGACCCCAACTTCGCCGAGGGCCGCGACCTCGACAGCCTCGAGAAGCAGCTGGCCGACTCCGGGGTGCCGCACGAGGTCCGCCAGCCCACCGAGGACGTCGCCGCCGGCGACTCGATCCTCGCCGCCGCACGCGAGGTCGGCGCGGACCTGATCGTCATCGGCCTGCGCCGCCGCTCCCCCGTCGGCAAGCTCATCACCGGCAGCACCGCCCAGCAGATCCTGCTCGAGGCCGAGTGCCCGGTGCTGGCGGTCAAGCCGCCGGCCTGAGCCCGCGGGGTGGCACCCCGGGCGGTCGTGCCCGCCGCCGGCGACACCTTCGGTCAGCCCAGCCCCATCAGCCGGACCAGCGCCGCGGTGTCCAGGTGCTCCTCCACGGCGTCGGCGAGCCGGTCGAGCATGAGGTCGCGGCGGGCCGCGAAACCCGGCACGTCCGTCCGGGGTCGCCACGCCACGCCCGCCTGACGGGCGACCTCGGCCAGGAACGCCCGGCGGAAGCCGTCGGACTCGAACGCCCCGTGCCACGTCGTGCCGTGGACGCTGCCCCGGCTCCATCCGTCGAGGAACGGCTCCACGTCCCGGGCGCCCGGGACCAGCCGGGCCGTCCCGTGGTGGATCTCGTATGCCGTGACGTCCTGCCCGCGCCACCGCCCGGCCGGGGTGCCCAGCACCTTCTCCGGCTCGAACGTCACGTGAGTCGGCAACAGCCCCAGCCCGGGAACCGTTGCGGGAGAGTCGGACTCGACGCCGCCGGAGTCGTCGATGACCTCGGCGAGCATCTGGTGGCCGCCACAGATGCCCAGCACCGGACGGCCCGCCGCCGCCCGCGCACGGACGGCGGTGTCCAGCCCGCGCTCCCGCAGCCACTCCAGGTCCGACAAGGTCGCCCTGGTCCCCGGCAGGACGACCAGGTCGGCGCCTGCGACCACGTCCGGGTCGGCGGTCACCCGCACGTCGACGCCGGGCTCGGCGGCGAGGGCGTCCACGTCGGTCGCGTTGGACACGCGCGGGAAGCGGATGACGGCCACCGAGAGCGTGGCGCCGGCGGCTGCGTCCCCCCGCGCCCCGGCCACCGCGGACCACCCGGCGATGGCGAGCGCGTCCTCGGAGTCCAGCCAGACGTCGGCCAGGAAGGGCAGGACGCCCAGCACGGGACGGGACGTGCGCTCCTCCAGCATCCGCAGGCCCGGCTGCAGCAGCCCGAGGTCGCCGCGGAACTTGTTGACCACCCAGCCGTGCACGTGGGCCTGGTCGGCCTCGTCGAGCAGGGCGAGCGTGCCGTACATCGCGGCGAGCACCCCGCCACGGTCGATGTCGCCGACCACGACCACCGGCAGGCCCACCGCGCGGGCCAGGCCCATGTTGACGTAGTCGCCCTCGCGCAGGTTGATCTCCGCCGGGCTGCCCGCGCCCTCGGCGATGACCACGTCGTAGCGGCCGGCGAGGTCCTCGAACGCCTCGAACGCCCGCTCGGCGAGCACGCGGCGCCCGGTCGCCCACTCCCCGGCGCGCAGCTCACCGAAGGGCCGTCCCATGAGCACCACGTGGGAGCGGCGGTCGGAGCCGGGCTTGAGCAGCACCGGGTTCATCGCCGCCTCGGGCACGGCCCGCGCCGCCACCGCCTGCGTCCACTGCGCCCGGCCGATCTCGGCCCCGTCGGCGCAGACCATCGAGTTGTTCGACATGTTCTGCGCCTTGAAGGGCGCGACACGCACCCCCTCGCGCGCCAGCCATCGGCACAGCCCGGCGGTGACCAGGCTCTTGCCGGCATCTGAGGTGGTCCCGGCCACCAGCAGCCCCCTAGCCACGACGGCCGCCCCGACCGGCCACCGCGACGACCACGGCCACGCCCAGCCCGGCGGCGCCGACCGCCCGCGAGAGGGACACGGCCCGCGGCAGGTCGCGAACGCGCACCTCGGCCCCACCGTCGAGCACGCCGCGGTCCTCGACCGCGTCCCCGTAGCGGTTGACGCCGCCCAGGCGCACCCCGAGGGCGCCGGCGAAGGTCGCCTCGACCGGCCCGGCGTTGGGGCTCGGATGGGCTGCCGCGTCGCGCCGCCAGACCCGCCACGCATCGCTGCTGCGGCCGCCGACCAGACCGGCGGCAGCGGTCGCCAGCAGGGCCGAGACCCGTGCGGGCACGAGGTTGGCCAGGTCGTCCAGCCGGGCCGAGGCCCAGCCGAAGCGGTGGTGGCGGGGTGAGCGGTAGCCGACCATGGCGTCGAGGGTGTTCACCGCACGGTAGGCCAGCAGGCCGGGGGCGCCGGCCACCGCACCCCACAGCAGCGGCGCCACGACCGCGTCGGAGGTGTTCTCCGCCAGGGACTCCACGCTGGCCCGTGCCAGCTGGGGCCCGTCCAGGCCGGTCGCGTCGCGGGCGCACAGGTGCCCCAGCCGCTGCCGCGCGGCAGGCAGGTCCCCGCTGTCCAGCAACCCGGTCATGGCCGCACCCTCGCGGGCCAGGCTGGTGCCACCGAGGACGGTCCACGTCGCCGCGGCCACCACGACCGCCTCGGCCATCGCACCGGCCCGCGCCGCTCGCTCCAGCGCCCAGCCGAGGCCGCCGGCCCCGGCCACCAGGGCCACCGCGTATCCCGCTCCGCGCCCGCGGCTGTCCGCCCACCAGCGCCGCTCCGCCGCCCGGGCGACCCGACCGAAGACCGCCACCGGGTGCCCCCGGTGGGGGTCCCCGAGCACGGCATCGGCGGCGTAGCCCAGGACCAGCCCAGCCGCACGCGCGGTTCCGGTCATGGGGCATCCCTCCTCGTGACGACCAGCACTTTGACACCCCTCGATGCCGCGTGGGACGGTGCGCTCACCGCACGTCCGCAGTCAGGGGAAGCCGGTCCGAGTCCGGCGCTGTCCCGCAACCGTAGGCCGTCGGTGGCCCCGCCCCCGTGGCGACCCACCCGACGACGAGCCGGAGCACCTGCTGGGGTCGTCGGCTCCAGTGTTGTTCGTCCGTCGTGGAATGCGGACCGGAGCCGAAGGCGCAGACCTGGGCCCCGGCCCCTGCCCTTCTCGCCACCGGCCGCGAGGAGAGGTCTGATGTCCCACTCGCGCCCCGCAGCCCTGCGCGCCCCCGCGCGCCCGGCTGCCCTGCTCACCCTCGTCGCCCTGCTGGCGGCCCTGTTCACCGCACTGGCCCCGGCCGGCGCCGCGCACGCCGCGGCCTACCGCTACTGGGGCTACTACCACCTCCAGTCCGGCAAGTGGGCGTTCGCCCAGACCGGCCCCGACAAGGTCACGCCCAAGGACGGCGCCGTCGAAGGATGGCGTTTCGCGGTCGGCGACGAGAGCTCGACCCGCCTGCCCCGTGCGACCCCGTCCTTCGAGGACATCTGCGGCGCGACCCCGGCCGTCGCCGGGAAGAAGCGCGTCGGTCTGGTCCTGGACTACGGCCGTCCGGCCGACGCCGAGACCGGCACCCCGCCGGCGCCGGCCGCCAGGTGCGCGGTCGTGGACCCGCAGGCGACCGGCGCCGAGGTGCTCGCCGCCGTGGCCAGCGTCCGCGCCGACAAGGGCCTGACGTGCGCCATCGACAACTGGCCGACCACCGGCTGCGGCGGTGAGGTCAAGACGCTGTCCGCCGCCGCCAAGGCGGCCGACACCCCGGTGACCATCGCCGCCGCAAAGAAGGCCGACGCCCCGGCCGCGGCCAAGGCCGACTCTGGCACGTCCACCGGCACCCTGCTGCTCATCGGCGTGATCGTGCTCGTCGTGCTCCTCGTCGGCGGCGTGGCCCTGCGTCGCCGCAGCCGAGCCTGAGCACCCCTGTCCCGCAAGGAGACTCATGCTCCAAGCCGCCGATCGCCCCAGCCTCCCGCGACTGCTCCACCCGGTCGCGTGGTGGGTCTGGGGCATCGGCCTGGCCACCGCGGCCTCCCGCACCACCAACCCGTTCCTGCTGCTGCTCATCGCGGCCGTGGCGTGGTGGGTGGTGCTGGAGCGCCGTGAGTTGGGGGCCACCGATGCCTTCACCAGCTTCCTGCTCATCGGCCTGGTGGCGGTCGGCCTGCGCGTCGTGACCGCCGTCGTCCTCGGCGGCGGCGTGAGCGGCCGCGTCGTCCTCTTCCGGCTGCCGGAGGTCCCGCTTCCGGCCTGGAGCGCGGGCGTGCGGCTGGGTGGTGCGGTGACCCTGGAAGGGGTGCTCGCCGCGGCATACGACGGGATGCGCCTCGCGGCCATCCTCGCCTGCCTCGGCGCCACGAACGCCCTGGCGAGCCCGCGGCGGCTGCTGCGCTACGTGCCCGCGACGCTGTATGACGTGGGCACCGCCGTGGTCGTGGCCCTCACCTACGCCCCGCAGATGGTCGAGGACGCCGCCCGGGTGCGCGCCGCGCGACGGCTGCGCGGGCACACCGGGCGCGGGCTGCGCGAGATGGCCCGGCTCGCGGTGCCGGTGCTCGAGGGCGCCCTGGACCGGTCCCTGTCGCTGGCCGCGTCGATGGAGTCCCGCGGGTACGGTCGAGCCGTGCACCACAGCGTGGGCTCCCGGCGCCGCGCCAGCGCCCTCACGCTGGTCGGTCTGCTCGGGGTGCTCGCCGGGCTCTACGGCCTGCTCGACGGCTCCACCCCACCGCTGCTCGGGCTGCCGCTGCTGCTGCTCGGCGTCGTGCTCGCCGGCATCGCGCTGGCCACCGGCGCGCGTCGGGACCCGCGCACCCGCTACCGCCGTGACCCCTGGGCCCTGCCCGAGTGGGGGGTCGCCCTCTGCGGCCTCGTCCCTGCCGCCGCGCTCGTCGTCGGCGACCAGCAGGGCTGGGCCGGGATCACCCCGGTCCAGGTGCCGGCCACGCTGCCACAGCTCCCGCTGGTCGCGGTGCTCGCGATCGGGGTGGCCGCCGCCGCGGCGTGGCTGAGCCCCTGCCCGCCGCAGCGCGCGGCCCTCGCGGCCGCCACCCGTGCCGCCCCCCGCGAGAACGTCGAGGTGCCAACGTGATCGAGTTCCACGACGTCAGCGTGACGTATGCCGGTGCCGCGGCTCCCGCGCTCCGCGGCGCCGACTTCACCGTCCCCGAGGGTGAGCTGGTGCTCGTGGTCGGCCCGACCGGCAGCGGCAAGTCCACCCTGCTGCGCTGCATCAACGGCCTGGTGCCGCACTTCTCCGGCGGCACGCTGACCGGACGCGTCGTCCTCGACGGGCGCGACACCCGGACCCACCGGCCGCGGGACCTGGCCGACCTGGTCGGCGTCGTCGTGCAGGACCCGACCGCCTCGTTCGTCACCGACACCGTCGAGGAGGAGATCGCCTACGGCATGGAGGCGCTGGGCGTGGACGCCACGGCCATGCGCCGCCGGGTCGAGGAGACCCTCGACCTCCTGGGCCTGGCCGAGGTGCGCGGACGGTCCCTGCGCGACCTGTCCGGCGGCCAGCAGCAGCGCGTCGCGATCGGCGCGGTCCTTGCCGCCGGTCCGCGGATCCTCGTCCTGGACGAGCCCACGTCCGCCCTCGACCCCGTCGCCGCCGAGGACGTGCTCTCGGCCCTCACCCGCCTCGTGCACGACGTCGGCATCACCGTCGTCCTCGCCGAGCACCGGCTCGAGCGGGTCATCCACCACGCCGACCGCGTGCTGCTCGTCGACGACGGCCACGTGTCGGCCCTGCTGGAGCCCGCCGACGCGATGGTCGGCTCCCCCGTCTTCCCGCCGGTGATCGGCCTGGGCCGGGTCTCCGGCTGGGCCCCGCTGCCCCTCTCGGTGCGCGACGCCCGCCGACGGGCCGGGTCCCTGCGTCAGCTGCTCACGACCGACCACGAGCAGCGCCAGCAGGACCGGGTGGTCCCGGTCGGCGCCGCGCCTGGCCCTGCCGGTGGGCCCGCCCTGCGCGCGAGCACCCCGGTGCCCGCGACCCCGGCCTCGCCGTCGACCCCCGCGACCCCTCCGGTCGACGTCGCCGGCCTGGTCGTGCGCCGCGGCGCCGCCGTGGCGTTGCGCGGTCTCGACCTCCAGGTTGCCCCCGGCTCGGTCACGGCGGTGATGGGCCGCAACGGGGCCGGGAAGTCGACCCTGCTGGGCGCCCTCGCGGGCCAGCTCACGCCGGCCGCCGGCCGGGTCCGGGTCGCCGGCCTGACGCCCTCGGCGACGGCCCCGCGCGAGCTGGTCGGCCATGTCGGGCTGGTGCCGCAGGACCCGACGGTGCTGCTCTACGCCGACTCGGTGGCGCAGGAGTGCCGCGCGGCCGACGGGGACTTCGCCGCCGCGCCCGGCACCGCCCGCGCCCTGCTGCGCACCATCGCCGGAGACGTCCCGGACGAGGCGCACCCCCGGGACCTGTCCGAGGGGCAGCGGCTGAGCCTGGCCCTGGCGGTGATCCTCACCGGCCGGCCGCAGGTGCTGCTGCTGGACGAGCCCACCCGGGGGCTGGACTACCAGGCCAAGGCAAGGCTCGTCGTGGTGCTGCGGGACCTGGCCGCCGCAGGCCACACCGTGCTGCTGGCCACGCACGACGTCGAGCTGGCCGCCGAGGTCGCCACGGACGTCGTCGTCATCGCCGACGGCGAGGTCGTCGCTGAGGGGCCGGCACGCGGCGTGCTCTCCGGCTCGCCGGCGTTCGCGCCGCAGGTCGCCAAGATCGTCCACCCGCTGCCCTACCTGACGGTCGCCGACGTCACCGCCGCCCTGGAGCGCGCGTCGTGATGACCATCCGCTGGCAGGGCGCCGTCTCGCTCCTGCTGGTGACGGTGGTCGGCATCGCCTCCTTCGGCTGGCCGTTCATGGTCGACCCCAGCGTCGGCCTCGCCCACGGCCAGGACGCGCCCTGGCTCTTCGCGGTGCTGCTCGGGCTGCTCGCGCTGGTGGTCCTCGCCGAGGTGTCCGCCGGTCAGCTCGACGCCCGCGCCGTGGCCGTGCTCGGCGTGCTGGCCGCCATGGGCGGCGCCCTGCGGGTGCTGAGCGCCGGGACGGCGGGCCTGGAGCCGATGTTCTTCCTGCTGGTGCTGGCCGGGCGGGTCCTGGGCCGTAGCGCCGGGTTCGTCCTCGGCGCGCTGGCGGTGCTCACCGGCGCCTTCCTCACCGGCGGCGTCGGCCCGTGGCTGCCGTTCCAGATGATCGCCGCCGGCTGGGTGGCCCTCGGGGCCGCCCTGCTGCCCCCCGCCAACGGCAGGGTCGAGCGGACCATGCTCGCGGCATACGGGCTGGTTGCCGGGCTGGTCTACGGCGCGGTCATGAACCTGTGGTTCTGGCCGTTCATGGGTGCCAGCGCGCCAACCGGAGCAGGTTTCGTGCCGGGCGACGACGTCACCTCGAACCTCGGCCACTACGCCGCCTTCTACCTCGCGACCTCGCTCGGCTGGGACGTCCCGCGGGGCGTGCTGACCGCGGCCCTGGTCCTGGTTGCGGGCCGACCCGTGCTTGCTACCCTGCGCCGGGCGGTGCGTCGCGCCGCCTTCGACGCTGAGGTGATCTTCGAGGACCACGACCGATGACCACGACGCTCGTGACCGGCGGTGCCCGCAGCGGCAAGAGCCGATACGCCGAGAGCCTGCTGGACCACCGCGCCCGGGTGACCTACATCGCCACGGGAAACGTCCCCGACGGCAACGACCAGGAGTGGAGCGACCGGGTCTGGCGCCACCGGCTGCGCCGACCGGCCTGGTGGTCGACGGTCGAGACGCCCCGGCTCGCGGCCGCCATCGACTCCGCCTACTCCCCCGTCCTCGTGGACTGCCTGGGCACGTGGCTCACCCGCCAGATCGACGACATCGACGGCTGGGGCGACCCCCAGGGCACCGGCCGGCACCTGGAGAAGCGCACCGAGGAGCTGCTCACCGTGCTGCGCTCGGCCGTCGTCGACGTGGTGATGGTGACCAACGAGGTGGGCCTGTCCGTCGTCCCGGACACCGCGTCCGGCCGGCTGTTCCGCGACGAGCTGGGCCGCCTCAACGCGGCGGTCAGCGCGGCCTGCGACCGGGTGTTCCTCGTCGTGGCGGGGCGGGTCGTCGACCTGTCCGACTGCCCGGTCGTGCCGTTCTGAGCGGGCGCCGGCTCCACGTGCCGCCCGACGGCCTTCAGCCCGACCGCCGGCGGCCCCCGGAGCCACCAACCGGTCCTGGTCGCCCCCATGACTGACGGCCTGCGGCTGGCCTTCGGCACCCTGACGGCGCTGCCGGTGCCGCCGCCGCGTCGGGTCGACCGTCGGGTCGGGGGGCAGGCGATGGCCCTGGCCCCGCTGGCCGCGCTGCCCCTGGCTCTCGGCCTGGTCGCGGTCGCCGGGCTGCTCCACTGGTGGGCGGCACCGCCCTTGCTGGGCGCTGTCCTGGCGCTGGCGACCACCGTGCTGGGCACCCGCGCGATGCACCTCGACGGGCTCGCCGACACCGCCGACGGGCTGTCCTCCGGCTACGACCGCGAGCGCGCCCTGGAGGTCATGCACCGCAGCGACATCGGCCCCAGTGGCGTGGCCGCCGTGGCGCTGGTGCTGCTGGTCGACGCCGCGGCGCTGTCGGCGCTGGCCGGCTCGTGGACCGGGATCGCGCTGGCCGGGCTCTGCGTCCTGCTCAGCCGCCACGGGCTGACGTGGGCCTGCCGCGCCGGGGTGCCCTCGGCCCGACCGTCGGGCCTGGGCGCGACCGTCGCGGGCTCGGTCCCGCGGTTCGCCGTGGCCGTGGCCTCCGTGGGTGTGCTCGGTCTGTCGGTCGCGGTCGGGCTGCTGGCCGGTTCCCGGTGGTGGCTCGGGCCGGCGCTGTGGGTCGCCGCGGTGCTGGCGGGCCTGGCCGTGCTGCGCCGGTGCACGACGCGGCTGGGCGGCGTCACCGGCGACGTGCTCGGCGCCGTCGTCGAGGCCGGCCTCGCGGCGAGTCTCAGCCTCGCGGCGGTCCTCCTCCCCCACGCCGCCTAGCCGTCGTTGGTGGCGAGCCTGTTGAGGTAGCGCTGCTCGGGCACGCTTCGCGTCAGCTCCGCTGCGCGCAGGAACCCCGCCCGGGCCTGCGCACCTCTCCCCATCCGGAGGAGCATGTGGCCGGCGGCGGCGTGTCGTCGGTGGTTGGCCTCCGGCAGCCGGCTCAGGATCTCGAGCCCGGCCTGCGGACCGACCACCTCGGCGGTGGCGATCGCCCGCCCCAGGGTGACGGCGGGTGTCGGGTCGACCTGCTCGAGCATTCCGTAGAGCACCAGGACCTGCGCCCAGTCGGTCGACGTGGCCGAAGGCGCCTCGGCGTGAACCGCAGCGATGGCTGCCTGGAGCTGGAACGACCCGACGTAGCCCACAGGAAGTGTCCGCTCCAGCAACGCGGTCCCCTCGGCGATGAGCGCACGGTCCCAGCGCCCCCGGTCCTGCTCCTCGAGCGGGATGAGGTCTCCCGCCGGGTCCAGGCGAGCCGCGGCGCGGGCGGACGTGAGCAGCAGCAGCGCCAACAGGCCGGCGTTCTCCGGGTCGGCCGGCGCCAGGCGATGGAGCTCGCGCGCCAGGCGCAGGGCGGTCCGGTCGAGCAGCGAGTCCTGCCCCTCGTCCTGGCCCGGCGCTCGTTCCCCGAGGGAGTGGGCCTGGGTGTAGAGCAGCGCAATGGCGTGCCGCACGGCGTGGAGCCGGATCGGCAGCGCCGACCTCGGCGGCGGCTCGAGACGTGCGCCGGTCTCCCGAAGGGTCGCCTTCGCCCTGCTGATGCGCTGCGCCATGGTCGCCTCCGGCACGAAGAAGCACGCGGCGATCTCCCGTGTCGTCAGGCCGCCAACGGCACGCAGCATCAGTGCCACCTGGGACGGCGGCGTCAACGCGGGGTGGGCGCACAGCACCAGCAGCAGCAGGGGGTCGTCCTTCCCGTCCTGGCCCGGGAGGGCGCCGTCGGGCACCACCGGCCCCACGGCACCGTCGAGACGGGCCGCCTTCTCCTCCCTCCGCCGTCGGGAACCGTCGGCCCGCATCATGTCGACCAGGCGGCGCTCAGCCACTCGCCTCAGCCAACCCGCGGGACTTGCCGGGACTCCATCGACCGGCCACTGCTCGGACGCCGCGACCAGCGCGAGCTGGACGGCGTCCTCACAGTCGGCGAAGCTGTCGTGGCGGCGGGCCAGCGCGGCCAGGACGTGTGGCGCCTCCCGACGCCACACGTCCTCGAAGTCAGCGGTGCTCAACGGTGCTCCACGGCCTGTCTACGACTCGTCCGACCCGCCGCTCATGACGGGACGCAGCTCGACCGTCTCTCCCGGGCAGCCGAAGAGCTGGGCGATCTCCTCCGCGCGTTCCTGGCTCTCCACGTCGATGAGGAAGAAGCCGGCGAAGTGCTCCTTGCCCTCCGCATAGGGCCCGTCCGAGGGGATCCGGTCCCCATCCCGCCAGCGGAACAGTCGCGCGCTGGAGGGTGCCGCGAGCGCCTCCGCGTGGACGAGCTCGCCGCGCTCCAGGACCTCGGCGAATCCCTTCTCGAACTCCCGGTTGAGGCGGTCCCGGTCTGCTTGGGCCATGGCCTGGCGCTCGGGCAGGTAGTCCGCCGTGGGGTGCCCCCAGGGGCGCGGGTTGGAGTGGATGAGGATGACGTACTTCACGACTGCTCCTTCAGGACGGTGACTGGTGCTCGGAGGCCGGTGGCTCCGTCATCCTGTCGGAGCAGCGACACGACTTCTCGACATCGTCGCAACTTCTCGCCGACGTCATGTCGAGAGGCGTCATGCAGCTCCGACCTCGGGACATGACACAGACGACAACGCCCCGTGACCCCGTGACCGAGGAGCTGCTGGGCTGGGTCCGGCACAGCACCGAGCGGGTCTGCCGCTCCGTCGAGGGACTGACCGACGCACAGGTGCGTGAGCCCGCGGCCCCCTCGGGATGGTCCATCGCCGGCCTCGTGGGCCATGTGCACGCGTGCACGTGGTTCTGGCTGCACCACGTCGCCGCCGGCCACCCGACCACGCTCGATGAGGACGCCCGCTGGGACAACGACCCGGAGCTGCCCGTCGCCGAGCTCCTGCCCCAGCTGCGCCGCGACACCGCACGGGCCTGCGCCGCGGTGGAGCATCTGGCCGGCGATGCAGCCCCGGGCTGGTGGCCCGAAGGAGCCTGGGGCGGCTATCGCCAGGAGACCATCCGGGGAGTCCTGCTCCACCTGCTGTACGACAACGCCGGCCACACCGGGCACCTGGACCTCGCCCGCGAGAACCTCGACGGCGGAGTCTGGGACTACGGCCGCAGTGCGGTCCGACGGCCAGGTGACGCCTGATGTCTCGCACCCCCGCAGAGTCTCTCGGTTTGCGGAGGACGCGCGGGCGAAGTCTGTCGGTGTGAGGATCAGTCGGCGCGGACGTTGACCTGGACGAACGGGGGCTTGACCACGCGGGCCTCGAGATCGCGGCCGCGCACGTCGACCACGACCGTGTCGCCCTCGACGGTGCCGGGCGCCAGCAGTGCCAGCGCGATGCCCTGCTTCAGCGTCGGCGAGAAGGTGCCCGAGGTGACCTCCCCGATGACCTCCCCGGAGGGTGAGCGGACCTCGCAGTGGGCACGCGGGATACCGCGGCCGGTGGCCAGCAGGCCCCAGGAGGTGCGGCGCGCGCCGGCGGCCTTCTCGGCGGCCAGGGCGTCGCGGCCCCAGAACTGCGGCTTCTTCCAGCCGACCGCCCAGCCGGCGCGGGCCTGCACCGGGGTGATGTCACGGCTCAGGTCGTTGCCGTGGAGGGGGTAGCCCATCTCGGTGCGCAGCGTGTCGCGGGCGCCGAGGCCGCAGGGCAGCCCCTCGAACGGCGCGGCCGCCTCCACGAGGGCGTCCCAGAGGGCGGGGGCGTCGTCCCACAGCGGGACCAGCTCGTAGCCGCGCTCACCGGTGTAGCCGGTGCGGCAGACGATGACCGGCCGGCCCTGCCAGTCGGCCTCGACGAAGGACATGTAGTCGTGCCCGGTCGGCAGCCCGAGCGCCTCCAGCACGGCGTCGCTGTCGTTGCCCTGGACCGCGATGACGCCGTAGCGCTCGTGCAGGTCGGTCACCTCGACGCCCTCGGGCGCGGCCGCCGCCAGCCGGCGCACGACCTCGGCGGTGTTGGCGGCGTTGGGGATGAGGAAGACGTCGTCGTCGGCCTTGAGGTAGGCGATGAGGTCGTCGACGACGCCGCCGTCCTCGTCGCAGCACAGGGTGTACTGCGCCTGGCCCGGCGCGATCCGGCCCAGGTCGTTGGTCAGGCACGCGTTGACGAACTCCGCCGCGCCCGGACCGCGGACGCCGGCCTTGCCCAGGTGGCTGACGTCGAAGATGCCGACCCGCTCGCGCACCGCGGTGTGCTCGCGCACGACGCCGCCGCCGGGGTACTCGATCGGCATCTCCCAGCCCCCGAAGTCGGCCATCTTCGCCCCGAGGGCGACGTGGCGGTCGTGCAGCGGCGAGGTCTTCAGCGTCGTCGTCATGACGCGCAACCTACCGCCACGACCGGGTGGCTATCCTCGGGCGGTGGGCCGCACCCGCCCGCGGTCGGACAGGGCACCTCGGTATGCCGTGTCCCTCGCCTCCGGAGGTGGCCCGCCCCCCGTTGCGGCGAAGCACAGCCGCACCCCCAGCACCTCGACGAAATGGACCCCCGTGACGACCCTGACCGTCTCCGACCGCTCCGCGAGCGACGTCAAGGCTGACGCCCTCGTCCTCGCCACCGTCAAGACCGACTCCGGCGCGGGCCTGGCCCCCGGGCACGGTCTGGGCAAGGCCACCGCCGAGCACCTGGCGACCGCGCTGAAGACGCTGTCCGCCAAGGGAACCCCCGACGAGGTCGTCAAGCTCCCGGCCGTGCCCGGCGTCACCGCCCCGCTGGTCGTCCTCACCGGCGTCGGCGCCGCGGCCCGCGGCGGGGCCTGGGACCACGAGGTCCTGCGCCGCGCCGCCGGTGCCGCGACCCGCGCCCTGACCGGGGTGGACAAGGTCGCGCTGGCGCTGCCCGGCTCCGGGGCCGCGGCCGTCGGCGCCGTCGCCGAGGGCGCGCTCTACGGCGCCTACGCCTTCGACGCCCACCGCAGCCAGCCGGCGACCAGCCAGCCGCCGAGTGCCCTGACCGTGCTCACCGACGAGGCCAAGGCCAAGGACGTCAAGGCCGCGGTGGCCCGCGCGACCACGCTGGCGGGCGCCCGCGCCTACGCCCGCGACCTGGTCAACACCGCGCCGAACCTGCTCTACCCGCAGACCTTCGCCGACTCGGTCAAGGAGCGCGCCGCCAAGACCGCCGTCAAGGTCTCGGTGCTGGACGAGAAGGCCCTGCTCAAGGGCGGCTTCGGCGGCATCATGGGCGTCGGCCAGGGCTCGGCCCGCCCGCCGCGCATCGTGACGATGACCTACGCCCCGAGCAAGGCCAAGGCCCACGTCGCCCTCGTCGGCAAGGGCATCACCTTCGACTCCGGCGGCCTGTGCATCAAGCCCCCGGCCTCGATGCTGACGATGAAGTCCGACATGGCCGGTGCCGCCGCCGTGGCCGCCACGGTCCTCGCCGCCGCCGAGCTCGAGCTGCCCGTCGCGGTCACCGGCTACCTGTGCCTGGCCGAGAACATGCCCGGCTCCAACGCCCAGCGCCCCGGCGACGTCGTCACCATGCGCGGCGGCAAGACGGTGGAGATCATCGACACCGACGCCGAGGGCCGCATGGTCATGGCCGACGGCCTCGTCCTCGCCGGCGAGCAGAAGCCGGACGCGATCATCGACATCGCCACGCTGACCGGCGCCCAGCAGATCGCCCTGGGCAACCGGGTCGCCGCCGTCATGGCCAACGACGACGTCCTGCGGGACGCAGTCCGGGCCGCCGGCGCCGTGACCGGCGACACCCTGTGGCCGATGCCGCTGCCGGCCGACATGCGCCCCAACCTCGACAGCCAGATCGCCGACATCGCCCACAAGGGCGACCGGATGGGCGGCATGCTCACCGCCGGCATCTTCCTCGGCGAGTTCATCCCCGAGCAGGACAAGGGCGAGGGCCGCATCCCGTGGGCCCACCTCGACATCGCCGGCCCGTCGTTCAACGAGTCCGCTCCGTGGGGATACACCCCCAAGGGCGCCACCGGCTTCGGGGTCGGCGCGCTCGTGGCCACCCTGGAGCGCTACGCGACGGCGGGCTGACCGCAGCCGCCCGCACACGGCATACAGCGCACGCGACGCCGGCCACCTCCCGTGAGGGGAGGTGGCCGGCGTCGTCAGCCCGGTATGCCGGGTGGCTCAGCCGCTCTTGCGGCGGAACATCTGCTGGGTGTGGGCCGGGCCGTGGGCGTCGTGGACCTTGGAGGGGTCGGACCCCCCGGTGACGTCCCGGCCGCCGTGGGCGTGCTTGCGCTCGAGTGCCTCGCGGAACTTCGCCTTGACGTCCTCGCTCGCGCCTTCCGGGTGCGGGGTGTCGTGACTGGCGGACATGCGTACCTCCTGCCTCGATGGTGGGCCCACACTCGCACGGGCGGCGACGCCCCACCACCGGATTTGGTCCGGAGGTCGCGCTGGCTCCGGGGGCAGACGGCGGGGCGCGACCTCAGGGCGAGGACGACGGCCCCGCGTCTCAGGGCAGCAGGTGGGCGGCGGCCTTGGCGCGCAGCACCCGCAGGGCGGCGGCGTCGACGGTGGCACGGAACGCCTTGTCCGACGACGCCCGGGCCAGCACCGCCTGCTGCATGGCGGCCACCGGGGTCGGGTCGACCACGAGGACCATGTCGCCTCCGGCGGCCAGGAACTGCACCGCGCGCGAGCCCGGGCTCCAGCGAGCCACCTGCCGCGCCGCCGCCAGGTCGTCGGAGATGACCACGCCGCCGAAGCCGAGGTCGTGGCGCAGCATCCCGCCGATCACGGTGGGCGAGAACGCCGCCGGGTGAGCGGGGTCGATGCGCGCGTAGGTCGCCGTCGAGACCATGACGAACGGCGTCCCCCAGTGCACGGCCGCGGCGAACGGGGCCAGCAGCGGGTCGTGCCGGGTCGTCACGGTGTCGGTGACCGAGGGGCTGGTGTCGGTGTTCTGGTGCACGCGGCCCAGGCCCGGGAAGTGCTTGACCGCCACGCCCACCCCGGCGGAGCGCAGCCCGGCGGCGAAGGCCAGCCCGTGGGTGGTGACGGTCGAGGTGGTGTAGCCGTACTCGCGCCCGAACACCCCGATCGGCGGGTTGGCCCGGGCCGCCGCCGGGCCGGGCACGACGTCGAGCACCGGCGCCAGGTCGAGGTTCACCCCGGACACGCGCAGCTGGTGGCCCCACCGCGCCGCCGCCGACTGCAGGCTCGCGGGCGACATCCCGCCCTGGGTCAGGGCGCTGGGGATGGCGGAGATGCCGGGACCGCTGAGGACCTGGACGAGCCCGCCCTCCTGGTCGGTCGAGACGAACAGGCGCACCCCGTCCGTGGCGGCGACGGTCGCGCGGGCCCGCAGGGCGGCCGCGGTGCGGGCCGGTGCGGCCGTCCCGCTCCGGCTGCGGCCGGTGAGCATGACGTTGCCGACGTGGTAGCGCGTGATCGTCGCCGCGGTCGCCGCGCTCGGCGAGGACGCGGGCGAGCCGACCATGAAGAGCTGGCCGACGCGCTGCGCCAGGCTCATCCGGGCCAGGGCGCGCTGGGCGGCGTCGGGCGTCGGCGCCACGTGCGGGACGGAGCCGGTGGCGGTGGCGGTGGGCGCACCCCGCGTGGTGCCGGGCGGCGTCGACGGCGCGGGCGAGCCGGTGGCCGTGGAACTGTGTGGCGAGGTCGAGGTGGTCGTGACCGACCGCTGCGCCTGGCCGGCGCCGCAGCCGGCCGCCACCACCCCCAGGAGGGTCGCGGCGGTCAGGGACGCGAGCAGCGGGAGGCGGGAAGGCATCGGCCCCATCCTCTCCTGCCGTCCCGGCCTGGGCTCACCGACGCCGCTGCCGGGAGGTCCACTCGCGCATCCGCCGTGGGTAGCCGGTCTGGTGCACGTCGTAGACGGGGATCCCCAGCGAGCGCGCGAACTCGAACGCCGCCTTGGGGGACGGGACGGCGCGGCGGGTCCACTCCCCGTCGTGCGCTACGAGCACGACCGTCGTCGCGGTGACGTTGGTGGCCGGCTCGACGTAGGCCTCGACCCCGCGGTGCGTGCGGGCGAAGTCGGCCAGGTAGGCGCGCACCGTCCCGGCGTCTATCGCCATGTCCGGCCCGTCGGCGCGACCCGCGCGCGAGCCGCGACGCCGCAGCCGGTCCCACCACCTCATGAGCCGACTGTAGGTCCGGCCCTGCTGCGGCGACGCGCATTTGGGCCTATCGGCGCGCGTCAGGATTGGGCAAAGTGGGACGTGTGCCGTGCGGCCGGGTGCGAGGCTCCCCGCCGTGCGCGCACCGCGGCGGTCCCGGTGGGTGGCCGGGGTCGTACCACCGGTCGCCCTGCTGGCGCTCGTCCCGCTGCTGCCCGCCGCGCCGGCCGCGGGCAGCCACCTGCCGGTGGGCACGACCACCACGACCACGACGACCACGACGACCGCCGCGACCACGAGCGCGACCTCGCCGGCGACGAGCACGGCCAGCTCGACCGGCACGACCAGCACGACCACGAGCGCCGCGGGCACCTCCATCGCCTCGCGGCGCACCAGCGTGGACGCCCTGCTGACGGCGACACCGAACCTCCTGTCGACCGCACCGCGCTGGCCCCTGGCCGCTGCCTGCACCACCGCAGACGCGACCTCCACCGGGCTTCCCGGTCAGACCTCCACCGGGAGCTCCGAGCGGGCGCTGCACGCGCCGCCGGGCGACCGGTTCTCCCCCATCAGCAGCCTCGGCCCGCACCTGCGGCTGCGCCGGGCCTACGCCGTGCGCGCCGGCCGGCTCGAGCCGGTCGACGGCCTCGACCACGTCCGCGCCTGCGACGCCGACCTGTGGCGGGTCGTCCTCACGGCCACCCCCGCGCCCGTGCGGTCGCACCTGGCCGAGCTGGTCGTCTTCGACGGCCCCGACGACTCCCCCGAGGGCCAGCTCCTCGGCGACGTCGAGCCCGCGGGCGACGACCCGGGCAGCTGGCGGCTGGCCCTGCGCCTGGACGCCGGCGACGACCACCAGCTGCTGCTCACCATCGCCCACGAGGTCGCCCACCTCGTCAGCCTTGGCACCGGGCAGATGGACCGCAGCCACACCGGCCGCGACTGCCCGACCTACCTGACCGTCACCGGCTGCCTGCGGCAGGGCAGCCTCCTCCTGGGCTTCCTGGACGCCGCGTGGACGACCGGCCTGTTCCGGGAGTGGGTCCGCGCCGACGAGCAGCCGACCGAGGCGGCCCGGCTCACCGCGCTGCGCACCTTCTACGCCCGGCACCGCACGGCGTTCGTCTCGCCCTACGCGGCCACCTCGCCGGAGGAGGACTTCGCCGAGTCGTGGGCCTCGTGGTGCGTCGACGGCACGGGCGCGACCCCCGAGGGCCGGGCCCGCACGGACTGGGTCGGGCGGGCCCTCGCGGCGGAGCGCGACGTCGCCTCCGGGTGCGCAGTCCTGCACGGCCTGTCCGCCCGCGGCTGACCCGCGGCATCCCCGTCCCGTAACCCGCGCGCGGGCGCGAGGCGCCGCGCACCCGGGCACGCGGCATACCTGCGTGCGACTCCGCCGTGAAGAAGTGACAAGATGCCTCCTGACGCCTCCGCCACCGCCGGTATGCCGTGCGGCGGGCTCCGGGGGCACGATCAGGTCAGCGCGGAACGCAAGGGAGCGTCAGCGATATGTCGGCAGGTGCCGAGAACTTCGACATCGTCATCCTCGGCGGCGGCAGCGGTGGGTACGCCTGCGCGCTCCGGGCCGCAGAGCTCGGCCTGTCGGTGGCCCTCGTCGAGAAGGGCAAGCTCGGCGGCACGTGCCTGCACATGGGCTGCATCCCGACCAAGGCGCTGCTGCACGCGGCCGAGGTCGCCGACACCGCCCGCGAGGGCGAGCAGTTCGGCGTCAAGACGACGTTCGAGTCCGTGGACATGAAGGGCGTCAACGCCTACAAGGACGGCGTCATCGGCCGCCTCTACAAGGGCCTGCAGGGCTTGGTGAAGTCGCGCAAGGTCGAGCTGGTCGAGGCCGAGGGCCGCCTGGTCGCCCCCAACACCGTCGAGGCCGGCGGGCGCACCCTGGTCGGCAAGCACGTCGTCCTCGCCACCGGCTCCTACGCCAAGACGCTGCCTGGCCTGGAGGTCACCGGCCGCGTCATGACCAGCGAGCAGGCGCTCTTCCTCGAGGACGTCCCTGGCCGCGTGGTCGTCCTCGGCGGCGGCGTCATCGGCGTCGAGTTCGCCTCCGTCTTCCGCTCCTTCGGCTCCGAGGTCACCATCGTCGAGGCCCTGCCCCGGCTCGTGGCCGCCGAGGACGAGGCCATCTCCAAGCAGCTCGAGCGCTCCTTCCGCAAGCGCAAGATCGCGTTCAAGACCGGCGTGAAGTTCGCCGGCGCCACCCAGTCCGGCGACACCGTCACCGTCTCGCTGGAGTCCGGCGAGACCATCGAGGCCGACCTGCTGCTCGTCGCCGTCGGCCGCGGCCCCAACGCCAGCGGCATGGGCTACGAGGAGCAAGGCGTGGCCATGGACCGCGGCTTCGTCCTCACCGACGAGCGCCTGCGCACCAACGTCGCCGGGGTGTTCGCCGTCGGCGACATCGTCCCCGGCCTGCAGCTGGCCCACCGCGGCTTCGCCCAGGGCATCTTCGTCGCCGAGGAGATCGCCGGGCTCAACCCGCCGGTCATCGACGAGATGGGTATCCCGCGGGTCACCTACTGCGAGCCCGAGATCGCCTCCGTGGGTCTCACCGAGGCCCAGGCCACGGAGAAGTACGGCGAGGTCGAGACCTACGAGTACAACCTCGGCGGCAACGGCAAGAGCCAGATCCTGCAGACGCAGGGCTTCATCAAGCTGGTCCGCGAGAAGGACGGCCCCGTCGTGGGCGTCCACATGATCGGCGCCCGCATGGGCGAGCAGGTCGGCGAGGCCCAGCTGATCTACAACTGGGAGGCCCTGCCCTCCGACGTCGCGCAGCTCATCCACGCGCACCCCACCCAGAACGAGGCACTCGGCGAGGCCCACCTGGCTCTCGCCGGCAAGCCGCTGCACGCACACGCCTGACAGCCACCGCAGAACGAGGAGACACCACACATGTCCGAACGCGTGACCATGCCGGCCCTTGGTGAGTCGGTCACCGAAGGCACCGTGACGCGCTGGCTGAAGAACGTCGGCGACACCGTCGCCGTCGACGAGCCGCTGCTCGAGGTCTCGACCGACAAGGTCGACACCGAGATCCCCTCGCCGGTCGCCGGCACGCTGCAGGAGATCCTCGTCGGCGAGGACGACACGGTGCCGGTCGGCGCCGACCTCGCCGTCATCGGTGACGGCGCCGCGGCCCCCGCTGAGCAGGCCCCGGCCGAGCCGGCTCAGGAGCAGACCGCCGAGCAGCCGGTCTCCGAGGCGGCGCCGCAGGAGGCAGCCCCCGAGCAGGCCGCCCCGGCCCAGCCTGCGCAGCCCGCCTCCGGTGGCGGCGAGGTCTCCGGCGGCACCACCGTGACCATGCCGGCGCTGGGCGAGTCCGTCACCGAGGGCACCGTCACCCGCTGGCTCAAGGCCGAGGGCGAGCAGGTCGAGGTCGACGAGCCGCTGCTCGAGGTCTCCACCGACAAGGTCGACACCGAGATCCCCTCGCCGGTCGCCGGCACGCTGACCAAGATCCTGGTCGCCGAGGACGACACGGTGCCGGTCGGCGCCGACCTGGCCATCGTCGGTGGTGAGGCCGCCGCCGCGCCGGCCCAGGAGGCCCCGAAGCAGGAGGCCCCCAAGCAGGAGGCTCCGGCCGCCCCCGCGCCGCAGGCCGCCCCGGCCCCTCAGGCCGCCCCGGCGCCTCAGGCTGCCCCGGCCCCTCAGGCTGCCCCCGCCCCGGCTGCCCAGCCGGCCGCCCCCGCGGCCCAGGCCGGCAGCGAGACGGACGCCTCGGCATACGTCACCCCGCTGGTGCGCAAGCTGGCCGCGGAGAACAACGTCGACCTGGGCTCGCTCAAGGGCACCGGCGTCGGCGGCCGCATCCGCAAGCAGGACGTCCTCGACGCGGCGGAGAAGGCCAAGGCTCCGGCTCCGGCCGCCCCCGCAGCCGCGGCGCCGAGCGCGGCCCCGGCCGCCGGCGCGCCGAGCACCCCGGCGGTCTCGCCCAAGCGCGGCACCACCCAGAAGATGAGCCGCCTGCGCAAGGTCATCGCCCAGCGCATGGTCGAGTCGCTGCAGGTCTCCGCGCAGCTGACCACGGTCGTCGAGGTCGACGTCACCAAGATCGCCCGTCTGCGGGGCAAGGCCAAGGGGGAGTTCGAGCGCCGCGAGGGCGTCAAGCTCAGCTACCTGCCCTTCCTGGCGCTGGCCGCGGTCGAGGCGCTCAAGGCGCACCCGAACGTCAACGCCAGCGTCGAGGGTGACCAGGTCACCTACCACGGCCAGGAGAACCTCGGCATCGCCGTCGACACCGAGCGCGGCCTGCTCGTGCCGGTGATCAAGAACGCCGGCGACCTCAACATCGCCGGCCTGGCCCGGGGCATCGCCGACCTCGCTGAGCGCACCCGCACCAACAAGATCACCCCCGACGAGCTCGGTGGCGGCACGTTCACGCTGACCAACACCGGCAGCCGCGGCGCGCTGTTCGACACGCCGATCATCAACCAGCCGCAGGTGGCCATCCTCGGCACGGGCGCGGTCGTCAAGCGCCCGGTCGTGGTGACCGACGCCGACGGTGGCGAGACGATCGCGATCCGCTCGATGATGTACCTCGCGCTGTCCTACGACCACCGGATCGTGGACGGCGCCGACGCGGCCCGCTTCCTCAGCACGATGAAGACCCGCCTGGAGGAGGGCGCGTTCGAGGCCTCCCTCTGAGGGAGCCTCACACCCTGAGCAGCACCTGAGCATGCCCTGACGAAGGAGCACACCATGCCGCAGCGCGTCGCCATCACCGGTTCCTCCGGCCTGATCGGCGGCGCGCTGTCGGCGTTCCTGAGGCAGCGCGGCGACGAGGTGCTGCACGTGGTGCGCCGCGAGCCGCGCACCAGCGCCGAGATCGGGTGGGACCCGCGGCACCGGCGCCTCGACCCGGCCGACCTGGCCGGCGTCACGGCCGTGGTCAACCTCGCCGGGGCCAACGTCGGTGCCAAGCGTTGGACCCCGGCTTACAAGCAGGAGATCTTCGCCTCCCGGGTCGATGCCACCCACACCATCGCCTCCACGCTGGCCGAGCTCGACGAGCCGGTGCGCCTGGTCAACGCGTCGGCGATCGGCCTCTACGGCAGCGACCGCGGCGACGAGGTGCTGACCGAGGACAGCGAGCCCGGGCAGGGCTTCCTCGCCGACGTCGTCCGGGCGTGGGAGTCGGCCACCAAGCCGGCCGCCGACGCCGGGCTGCCGGTCGCGATGGCCCGCACCGGCCTGGTCATGTCTCCCGACGGCGGGGCGTTCGAGCGGCTGCTCACCCTGGGCCGCCTGGGACTGCTCGGTCCCCTGGGCTCCGGGCGGCAGTTCTGGAGCTGGATCACGCTGCGCGACGTGGTCCGGGGCTACGCCCACCTCGTGGACCGGCCCGACGTCACCGGCCCGGTCAACCTCGTCGGCCCGGCTCCCGCCCGCCAGGCCGAAGTGGCCCGCGCGGTGGCGACGTGCCTGCACCGGCCGGCGCTCGTACCGGCGCCGGGGTTCGCCCTCAAGGCGGTCCTCGGCGAGTTCGCCGACGACGTCCTCGGCAGCGCCCGCGTGATGCCGAGTGTGCTGACCGCCTCGGGCTTCACCTTCGAGCAGGACACCCTCGAGCAGGCCGCGACCTGGCTCATCGACCAGGCCGAGCCCGCCGCCTGACGCGCCACGGCTCACCCCTGACAGGGTGACGCCTCCATCCTGACGTCGTCGTGACGCCCGTCGTCCGGCTCAGGCGTAGCCGGCGATCCGCCAGCCCAGTGACGTCCAGGTGAGCCGGAAGGTGAGCGCCCGGCCGGCCTGGCCCGCCAGCGTGCGCTTCGCGCCGTCCGCGCCGACCACGGCGTAGTCGGCCGTGTCGACCCGCGCGCGCACGGTCGCGGTGTCGCCGTGCCGGCTGCCCGAGGCCTCCCGCACCGTGAACCGCACCCCCTCGTAGCCGGCGCCCTGCGCCTCGAGCTGGGCGAACTGGGCCAGGTCGGTCTGGAGCGCCTGCGACCGCGGTGCGTCGACCAACGTCAGCAGCAGCCGGTCGTGCTCGACCCACGCCTGGGCCCGCAGGTCAGCCAGGTCCTGCAGCAGCGCGCGCGGCGCCGACTCCGCCGCGCTGCGGGCGCCGATGTGCGGCCCCAGTGCCCTGAGGTCCGGGCCGTGCGAGCCACGTCGCAGGACCGGGCCGGGCGACGGCGCGGCCTGCGGAGCCGGTGCCGGTGCCGGTGCCGGTGTGGCGATCGAGCGTCCCAGCCGCCAGGAGGCCACCGCCCCGGGCGCCGCCAGCGCCAGACCGGCGACCGAGCAGAGGGCGACCAGCGCCACCCGCCGCCGCGGCCGGGTCCGGCGGCTCGCCCGGGTCGGCGTCGCCGGTCGCGCCGCCTCGGCCCGCAGCCGGTGGGTCAGCTCCTGGGCCGGGTCGCTGCCCTCCCCCAGCCGGACCGGCTCCCCGGGCGCAGCGTCGAAGACCGCGAGGGCGAGCTCGCGGGCGCCCGGGCGGTCCTGCGGCTCCGGCGCGAGGGCACGCTCCACGGCCCCGACGAGGGCCGGCGGCGCCTGTGGCACCACGGTCGCCAGCGGCGGGCGAACCGCCGGGGGCGGCGGGACGGTCCCCGTCAGGGCGAGCCAGCCCAGCGCCCCCAGGGCATGCACATCCGCGGCGGGCGTCGGGGTGCCTCCGTCGACGACCTCCGGGGCGACGAAACCCGTTGTCCCGTGGACCTCCCCGTCAACCTCACCCACGAGCCGGGACACCCCGAGGTCGGCCAGCATGGGCTTGCCCTCCCGGGTGAAGAGCACGTTGCCCGGGGAGACGTCGGCGTGCACCACCCCGGCCTTGTGGAGGTCGGCCAGCGCCCCGGCCAGCGGGGTCAGGACGGTGACGGTCTCCCCCGGTGAGAGGTGGCCGCGGCCGGCGACGACGCCGGCCAGGCTGCCCCCGTCGGCCAGGTCGAGGACCAGCGCCAGGCCGCCGTCCGCGAGGGGCACCGCCTCGTGCAGCCGCACCACGTGCTCCCCCACCGTGCGGGACAGCACGGCCAGCTCGCGTACGGCCTGCGCCCGGGCGCCGGTTCCGTTGTCGGAGAGCACCTTCACGGCCACGCGCAGCCCGTCCCGCTCTCGCTCGGCGAGCCAGACGGTGCCGGAAGACCCTTGTCCGAGGCGGCCGAGGACGACACACCCCGGCACGGTGGGCTGGTTCATGAGGGACCCCCTAGGGTTTCGCGCATGGCAACCGACACCCCCACGATCCTGGCCACGTCCGGTGGATACCGGACGCACGAGCGGCTGCGCTTCGAGTTCGCGGAACTCGTCCACTATGCCGTGGATCTCTCCGGCGCCGACGCGCGTATCCCCAAGGTCTGCCACATCGGCACGGCCATGGGCGACCAGCGCTGGTTCAACGCGGAGATGGACGAGGCGGGCCGGCACGCGGGCTTCGCGATGAGCCACCTCAACCTGTTCACGATGCCAAACGTCGAGGACGTCGAGGGCCACCTGATGGAGCAGGACGTCGTCTGGGTCAACGGCGGTTCGGTGGCCAACCTGCTCGCCGTCTGGCGGGTCCACGGCCTCGACCAGATCCTGCGCCGCGTCTGGGAGGCCGGCGTGGTCCTCGCGGGCGTCTCGGCGGGCTCCATCTGCTGGTTCGAGGGCGGCACCACCGACTCCTTCGGCGCCGAGCTGCGCGCGGTCACCAACGGCCTGGGCTTCCTGCCCTACGGCAACGGGGTCCACTACGACAGCGAGGCCCGCCGCCGCCCGCTGGTGCACCGCCTCGTCGCCGACGGCACGCTGCCGGTCACGCACTGCACCGACGACGGCGTCGGCCTGGTCTACCGCGGCGCCGAGCTCGTCGAGGCGGTCAGCGAGCAGGCCGGCAAGGCCGCCTACATCGTGACGCGCGAGGGCGACGCCGCCGTCGAGGAGACCCTCAAGCCGCGCCTGCTCACCTGAGCCTGCTCCCGACCCCGACCCACCCGGTATGCCGGGTGGTCACCTGCGCGGTGACCACCCGGCATACCTCGCGTCCGGGGCTCAGGCGCCCGGGGTCCGGACCGGCACCACGGTCCCGGTCTCGGCGCTGATGCGCGCGGCGTCGATCACGGCGAGGGTGTGCACGGCGTCGCGCGGGTCGACCGGCATGGCGGCCTGCGGGTCACCGGCGGAGAGGGCGGCGACGACGGCGCGGTAGAAGTCGACCTGGCTGGAGGCGACCCGGCGCGCGGGGCGGCGCTCCTGCCCCGCGAACAGCCAGCCCGCGTGGTCGCCGTCGTGGTTGCGCAGGTCGTCGTAGACGCCCACGTCGCCCTCGAACTCGTTGAGCACGAACGCCGCCGACCGCCCGAGGATCCGCATGCGCGGTCCCGGCGCAGCTGCCACCGAGGTCGTGCCGAGGTGGCTGCGGACGCCGGAGACATGGCGACAGGCCAGGAAGGCCTCGTCCTCGGCTGTCGTGGTGTGGGCCGCGACCTCGGCGTAGACCGACTCGACCGGGCCGAAGAGGTCGACGGCCTCGTCGACGAGGTGGGTCTGCAGGTCCAGCATGATCCCGCCCCCGTCCTGCCACGCGGCGTTCTCGCGCCACCGGTCCTTGGGCTCGGGACGCCAACGCTCCCAACGGATCTCGGCCCGGAAGACCTCGCCCAGGGCGCCGTCACGGACGAGCTGGAGGGCGGTGGCGTGCTCGGCGTCGAAGCGCCGGTTCTGGAAGACGGTCAGCGGCACACCGGCCCGCTCGGCGGCCTCAACGACGGCCTGGGCGTCGGCGGCAGTGGTGGCCAGCGGCTTGTCGACGACGACCGGGATCCCGGCCTCGATGACCTGCCGCGCCTGGGCCGCGTGGGCGCCGCTGGGCGTGGCCAGCACGACCAGGTCGAGCCGGGGCACCGCGAGCAGCGCGTCGAGGTCGGGCACGACCTGCACGCCGGGGTTCTCGGCGCGGGCCTGCCCGGCGCGCTCGGCGTTCGAGGTCGACACCGCCGCGACCGTCAGGCCGGCGGCGCGCATCAGCGGCGCGTGGATTCCCTGTCCGGCGGAGCCGAACCCTGCAAGACCGACGTTCGTCACGGCTCGACCCTACGGCCCGCGCCGGGTCCACCGGACGCGGGCCGCCGCGCACCGCTGCGGCTCAGCGGGACAGGCGTCCGGGCCACCAGATGCGGCGGTCGATCTCGTAGGAGAACGCCGGCACCAGCAGCGAGCGCACCACCAGGGTGTCGAGCAGGACGCCGAACGCGACGATGAACGCGATCTGCACGAGGAACAGGATCGGCAGCACCGCCAGCGCCGAGAACGTCGCCGCCAGCACGACGCCGGCGCTGGTGATGACGCCACCGGTGACCGCCAGGCCGACGAGGATGCCGGGGCGCGTGCCCCTCTCGATCGACTCCTCACGCACCCGGGTCATCAGGAAGATCGAGTAGTCGATGCCCAGGGCGACGAGGAACACGAACGCGTAGAGCGGCGTCGAGGGGTCCGTGCCGGGGAAGCCGAACACGTGGTTGAAGACCAGTGCCGCGACGCCGAGGGTGGCCGCGAACGAGATGACGTTGGCCACGACGAGCACCACGGGCGCGACGAACGAGCGCAGCAGGAGCATCAGCACGACGAAGATGACCGCGAGGATCGCCGGGATGATGACCCGCAGGTCCCGTTCGCTGGCCTGGCGCACGTCCAGGTTGATCGCGGTGTTGCCGCCGACGAGCACCGACGGGCTGACCTTGTCGAGGTCGCGGCGCAGGTTCTCCACCACGGTCTCCGCCGCCGGGCTGTCGGCGGCCGGCGTGAGCGTGGCCTGCACGAGCACCTTGCCGTCGACGACCTTGGGCGGGGCGCCGGGGGTCTCGCCGACGACGACGGAGGCGACACCGCTCTCGCTGCGGGCCGCCGCGACGACGGCCTCGGCCTTGTCCGAGGGCGCGAGGATCTGGACCGGCGTGCCGGACCCGGCCGGGAAGTGCCGGGCCAGGACCTCCTGCCCGGTGACCGACTCGACCTTGTTGAGGAAGATCTGGGACTGCGAGATGCCCTGCGCCTTCAGGGTGGGCACGAACGCGATGCAGGCGAGCAGCAGCACGAGGGTGGTGACCCACACCCGGCGCGGGTGGCGGCCGACCAGGCCCGCGACGCGGCCCCAGATGCCGCGCTTGCCGACCGAGTCCTCCGCGTGGACGTGGTCGACGCGCGGGACCAGCGGCCAGAAGATCCGGCGGCCGAACAGCAGCAGCACCGCCGGCAGGAAGGTCAGCGCCGCGAGCAGGGCGCCGGCGATGCCGAGCGCCCCGACCGGGCCGAGGCCGCGGGTGTTGCCGAGCTGGGACAGCAGCAGGCACAGCAGGCCCAGGATGACGGTGGCGCCGCTGGCCGCGATCGGCTCGACGGCGGCACGCCAGGCCGCGCGCATCGCGGCCCACTTGCTCGGGTGGTCGTGCAGCTCCTCGCGGTAGCGGGAGACGAGCAGCAGCGCGTAGTCGGTGGAGGCGCCGACGACGAGGATCGACAGGATGCCCTGGCTCTGGCCGTTGAGGTCGATGGTGCCGTTCTTGGCCAGCGGGTAGATGACGGTCGCGGCGGCGGCCAGGCCGAACACCGAGGTGATGAGCACCGCGAACGGCAGGATCGGGCTGCGGTAGACGATGAGCAGGATGACGAAGACGACGCCCAGCGCCACGACGAGCAGGATCCCGTCGATGCCGCTGAAGGCGGTCACGAAGTCGGCGAGCACCCCGCCCGGGCCGGTGACGTAGACCTTCATCCCCTGCGGCGCCAGGGACTTCGCCGCCGAGGCCCGCAACGCCTTGGCGCCCTCGTAGAGCGCCGAGGAGCCCTGCAACGGCTGCGAGGCCTTCTTCCCGTCGAGCTGGACCGGCACCAGCAGCGCCTGCTTGTCCTGGCTCGGGACGGCGAACTTCGGCGGCTCCTTGAGGTAGTCCCCCAGGGACTTGCCCTTGCCCTCGAAGGTGAGGGCCGGGACACCGGCGATGAACTGCTGGACGGCCGCCTGGTCCGCGGCGGTGATGCCGCCGGGACGCTCGACGACGACGAAGTAGGGCAACGTGCTGGTGTCGGTGAACTTCGCGGCGAGCTGCTGCACCTCGGTCGACTCGGCCGACTTGGGCAGGAACGAGGCGTTGTCGTTCTTCTGCACCTCGCTGAGCTTGCCGACCAGCGGCCCGCCGACCCCGGCGAGGGCGAACCAGGCGAGGAGCACCAGCAGCACCGCCACCAGCCGGACCACGCGCGTCCGCCCCGGCGCCTTGACCCGCTCCGCGCTCTCCTGCTCCGCCGTGATGTCGTGCCGTGTCATGACCTGCCGCTCCCCAGCTCACCCGTCAGTTGGGCAAAGCCTATGTGCTTGCTGGGTATGCCGCGGCCGCGGCGTACGCTGCCTTCATGCGTTTGGAGCACCTGGGTTTCGCGCCGGACTACGTCGACTACCAGCAGGCGTGGGACACGCAGAAGGAGGTCCACGCCGGCGTCGTCGCCGGCGGGGAGGACACCGTGCTGCTGCTGGAGCACGAGAGGGTCTACACCGCGGGCAAGCGCACCGAGGCGCACGAGCGCCCGTGGGACGGCACGCCCGTGGTGGACGTCGACCGTGGCGGCAAGATCACCTGGCACGGCCCGGGGCAGCTCGTCGGCTACCCGATCGTGCGGCTGCCCTCCCCCGTCGACGTGGTCGCCCACGTGCGCCGCCTGGAGGAGATGATGATCCGGGTCTGCGCCGACCTCGGGCTCGAGGCCGGCCGGGTCGAGGGCCGCAGCGGCGTGTGGGTGGCCGCCGACGAGCGCGGGCCCGCCCGCAAGATCGGCGCCATCGGCATCCGGGTCAGCCAGGACGTGACGATGCACGGCTTCTCGCTCAACTGCGACTGCGACCTGTCGTGGTCGCAGGTCATCGTCCCGTGCGGCATCGCCGACGCCGGGGTGACCTCGCTGAGCCAGGAGCTCGGCCGCGACGTGACGGTCGCCGAGGTGCTCCCCTACGCCGAGAAGCACCTCGTCGAGATCCTCACCCTCGCCTGATCCGGCGGCCGCGCGTGCCGGGGCCGTGGGAGCACCGGCGCGCGGGACCTTGGCCTCTGGGGACCCGGCACCGCGACGCAGAAGCCTCGAAGGTGACACGGCACCGAGCCGCCCCCGGCTCGGTGCGAGTCACCACATGGAGGAGAGCACCATGCCGAAGGTGTCCAAGGCCACCGCCACGACCCACCAGGTCTTCCCCGGCTACTCGGAGGTCCACGAGCAGGAGGTCGGTGGCTGGACCGTCACCGTCGAGAGCGAGTTCACCGACATGGACATGGCGCCGTTCTTCAAGGGCGCGCCGAACGACCAGTGCCAGGCGAGCCACGTGGGCTACGTGCTCAAGGGCAGGTTCGGCGTCCGGCGGGCCGACGGGGTCGAGGAGATCTTCGAGGCCGGCGACGCGTTCACCATCGAGCCCGGGCACATTCCGCTCGCGTTCGCCGGCAGCGAGTACGTCGCGTTCACGCCCACCGCGGAAGCCAAGGAGCAGGCTGCGGTGGTCATGCCGAACGTGATGAGGTACGCGCAGGAGCACGGGATCGAGCTGCCGAGGTAGGTCCCCGCGCTCGCCCCGCGCGTCCCACGCGACGTCGCTGCCTGACGGGCGCCCCGGTCAGTCGAGCTGGGGGATGACCTCGCTGGCGACCAGGTCGAGGTGGTCCAGGTCGCTGAGGTCCAGCACCTGCAGGTAGATCCGCTGCGAGCCGGCCTCGGCGTAGCGCCCGATGGTGTCGACGATCTCCTGCGGCGAGCCGGCCAGGCCGTTCTCGCGCAGCTCGGCCACGTCGCGGCCGATCGCCTCGGCGCGGCGGCCCAGCTCGTCCCACGTGCGGCCGGCGCAGAGCACCAGCGCGTTGGACATGGTGATCGTCGCCGGGTCGCGGTCGTGCTCGCGGGCGATGGTGCGCACGTTCTCGAACATCGGCGCCGACTGCTCGGCGGTCACGAACGGCAGGTTGAACTCGCTGGCGTAGCGGGCGACCAGCTCCGGCGTGCGCTTCCTGCCCTTGCCGCCGATGACGATCGGCACCGGGGACTGCTCCGGCTTGGGCAGCGCCGGACTGTCCTGCAGCTGGTAGTGCTTGCCGTCGAAGGAGAACCGCTCCCCCACCGGCGTCTCCCACAGCCCGGTCACGACGGCCAGCTGCTCCTCGAGGCGGTCGAAGCGCTCCCCCACCGACTCCGGGAACGGGATGCCGTAGGCCGCGTGCTCCTCCTCGAACCAGCCCGCGCCGAGGCCGAGCTCGACCCGGCCGCCGGACATCTCGTCGACCTGGGCCACCTGCACGGCCAGCATGCCCGGGTGGCGGAACGTCGCCGAGGTCACCAGCGTGCCGAGGCGGATGGTCAGGGTCTCGCGGGCCAACCCGGCGAGCGTGGTCCACGTGTCGGTCGGACCGGGCATGCCGTCGCCGTCGCCCATGGCGAGCAGGTGGTCGGAGCGGAAGAACGCCGAGTAGCCACACTCCTCGGCGCGGCGGGCCATCGCGAGCTGCTGGCCGTAGGTGGCCCCCTGCTGGGGCTCGGTGAAGATGCGCAGGTCCATTTCCCCAACTCTAGGTCTGGCGCCACCGCGCCCTGACACCGGCCGGGAGCACCAGTCGGGCCACCACTCGGGACCACCCCTCGGGACCCTTGGCCGGTGCGACCGGGACCAAGGTCGCTGGCCGATCCCCACCGCCGCCGCGAGGCTGTCCGCAGGGAGCACGCCGACCGGCGTGCCGGCGGCACGGGAGGAACGGCATGCAGCGACTCGAGGACCGCGTGGCCGTGGTCACCGGCGGCGCGAGCGGGATCGGCAAGGCCTGCGCGCACCGACTCGCGGCGGAGGGCGCCATGGTGTTCGTCACCGACATCCAGGACGACCTCGGTGAGAAGGTCGTCGCCGAGATCCGGGACGAGGGCGGAACCGCCGAGTACGCCCACCACGACGTGTCCTCCGAGGCGGAGTGGCAGGAGGTCATCGAGCGGGTCCGCGCCGAGCACGGCCGCCTGGACATCCTGGTCAACAACGCCGGCATGGGCGACCTCGCCACCATCGAGGAGACCTCGGTGGCCGACTGGGAGCGCACCATCGCGATCGACCAGACCGGCGTCTTCCTCGGCATGAAGACCGCCGCCGCCCTGCTCAAGGCCTCCGGCCACGGCTCGGTCGTCAACATCAGCTCGATCTTCGGCGCCATCGGCGGCTTCGGCACCTCGCCGGCGTACCACGCGGCCAAGGGCGCGGTCCGGCTGATGACCAAGAACACCGCGCTGCACTGGGCCCCGGACGGCGTCCGGGTCAACTCGGTGCACCCCGGCTTCATCGACACCCCGATCCTCGAGTCGGCCAAGGGCACCGAGTTCGAGGCGGTGATGACCTCGGCGACTCCCCTGGGCCGGCTGGGCCGTCCCGACGAGATCGCGGCCGGCGTCGCCTACCTCGCCAGCGACGACGCCAGCTACGTCACCGGCTCCGAGCTCTACATCGACGGCGGTTACACCGCCCGCTGAGACCCACCGGTATGCCGCGTGCATGGGTGCGCACGCGGCATACCGGTGCGTTCGGGGCCGGGTCGCGCACGACCGACCTCGCGAGGTGGCCGCGGCGGTGAGGACCCGGCATACCGGCTGGTGAGGGACCGGCGGTGCGGGGCGGCGGGAAGACGCCGCGTAGGCTGGAGGTTGGTCTGGGTGTGCCACCGCACCGCCCGCCTTCTTCCGAACTGGCAAGGGAGCCGTTTGTGACCGTCGCACCTGAGGGTCGCCGCATGCTGCGCGTCGAGGCGCGCAACGCCGAGACACCGATCGAGCGCAAGCCGGAGTGGATCCGCACCACCGCCAAGATGGGGCCGGAGTACACCGCGCTGCACTCGATGGTGAAGAGCGAGGGGCTGCACACGGTCTGTCAGGAGGCCGGCTGCCCCAACATCTTCGAGTGCTGGGAGGACCGCGAGGCGACCTTCCTCATCGGCGGCGACACCTGCACGCGGCGCTGCGACTTCTGCGACATCGCCACCGGCCGGCCCGCGCCCCTGGACCTCGACGAGCCCCGCCGGGTCGCCGAGTCGGTGCGCCAGATGGGCCTGCGCTACTCCACCGTCACCGGCGTCGCCCGCGACGACCTCGCCGACGGTGCCGCCGGGCTCTACGCCGAGACGATCCGCCAGATCCACGCGCTCAACCCCAACACCGGCGTGGAGATCCTGCCGCCCGACTTCGGCGCCCGCCCCGAGCTCGTCGGGCAGGTCTTCGACGCCCGGCCCGAGGTGTTCGCGCACAACCTGGAGACGGTGCCGCGGATCTTCCGCAAGATCCGCCCGGCGTTCACCTACGAGAAGTCGCTCAAGGTGCTCTCGATGGCCCGCGAGGCCGAGCTGGTGACCAAGTCCAACCTCATCCTCGGGATGGGCGAGGAGGACCACGAGATCGAGCAGGCGATCCGCGACCTGCACGACGCCGGCTGCGACATCCTCACGATCACGCAGTACCTGCGCCCCTCCAAGCTGCACCACCCGATCGACCGGTGGGTCAAGCCCGAGGAGTTCGTGCACTGGAGCACGGTCGCCGAGGAGCTGGGCTTCAAGGGCGTCATGGCCGGACCGCTGGTGCGCAGCTCCTACCGCGCCGGCCGGCTCTACGCACAGGCCATGAACAAGTGGGGCCGCGAGGTCCCGGCGCACCTGTCGCACCTGGCCGAGGCCGCCTCCTCGCCCGCCCGCCAGGAGGCCGCGTCGCTGGTCCAGCGTGCTCTCGGCAGCGCCTCCTGACCGGTAGTCTGGACACCATGGCCCGCAAGGATTCACCCCAGTCAGCCGTGCCCGAGAAGGCCGGCCGCGTCGCCCAGATGCGTCAGATCTTCACCGCCGCCCGGGGCGTCGACCCCGCCATCGGCTGGTGGATGCTCCTCGCCGGCCTCGGCGTCACGCTGCTCGGCGTCGTCATCGGCCTGGTCATCGGCTACCCGGTCTACGTCGGCATCCTGGGCCTGATGTTCGGCGTCCTCGCGGCCATGCTCGTGATGAGCCGCCGCGCCGAGCGCGCGGCCTACCGCTCGATCGAGGGCCAGCCCGGGGCCACCGGCGCCGCGCTCAACGCCATCCGGCGCGGCTGGTACTACGACCAGCAGCCGGTCGCGGCCGAGGCCGTGCGCCCCGGCGACCTGGCCAGTGCGGCGATGGTCTTCCGCGCCGTGGGCCGCCCCGGCGTCGTCCTCGTCGGCGAGGGCCCGGCCGGCCGCGCCGCCCGCCTGCTCGAGTCCGAGCGCAAGAAGGTCACCCGCGTCCTGCCCGGCGTCCCGGTCACGGTGCTGCGCATCGGCGACGGCGACTCCGAGGGCGAGGTCAGCGTGCGCAAGCTGGCCAGCAAGCTGCAGCGGATGAAGCCGGTCCTGACCAAGGACGAGGCGGCCCAGGTCAACAAGCGGCTCAAGGCCCTCGCCGGCAGCCGCCCGCCGATCCCCGCCGGCGTCGACCCCAACCGGGTCCGCATGGACCGCAAGGCGATGCGCGGCCGCTGAGCCCCGCCCCCCTTCGAACCGCAAACCGGGTGGATCTGCACGTGCAGAACCACCCGGTTTGCGCGTTCCCGGCGGACACCGCCACTCGGTCAGGACCGGGCCGGAGGTGACCGGACGCCCGTGAGGTGACGGCACGGCATACGGGCGCGTGTGCGCACCCACCCGGTCCCGCCCGCGGACCCGACCCCATGTTTGCCCAGGGACCCGACCCCATGTTTGCCCGCGGACCCTGCCCTTGCGGCACCGGCCCCGCGGGCGCCCACCGGGTCGGCAGGGCAGACTCGGGCTCGCCGGACGGTGGGGCAGTATGCCGGGCGGCCGGGTGCGCCGCTCGCGGCGCCGTGGTCAGCGGGTGCGGATGAGGACGGTGCCGGCGGCCTTGTCGTGCAGGCCGCGCTCGTCCTTGTCCCAGATCAGCGCCGGGACGGCGATGGCCAGCAGCAGGCTGCGGATCAGACCGGGCAGCGGCCCGGCGGGGGCGCCGCCGAGGCGCACGACGCGCAGGCCCATGATGCGGTGGCCGATGGTGAAGCCGACCGTGCCGACGAGCAGGACGTTCTCGGCGGTGAAGACCGCGAGCGGCAGCAGGCCGTTGACCCCGCCGCGGCCGAGCTCGGCGCCGAGGAAGGCCAGCGCCACGAGCTGGCACAGGGTCCAGTCGATGAGGATCGCCACGAGCCGGCGGCCGAAGCGCGCCACCGAGCCGACGCCACGCTCGGGCAGGCCGAGCCGCTGCCCGGGGTAGCTGCCCTCCCCGCCGCGCGCCGCGCGCGGGCCCTCGATCCACGAGCCGACGTCCTTGCGATCCACCACGCCCACAGGGTACGTGCCAAGGGCCGGCTGTCTCAGCCGCGGTCCCGCTGGTCCCTGACGGTCCCACATGCCGGGCGGGATCACGTGACGCTCGCCACGGACGACGGGGCTCCGTAACACCGGGGAAACATTCGGGTCATGGTCGGGAAATCCCGTGGGTCTAAGGTCGTAGCCGACCCACCCGGGCCGGCGATCGTGCCCGCCCCACCACAGGAGGTTGGATGTTCAGCAACGCTGACGAGGTCCTCAAGTTCATCAAGGACGAGGACGTCAAGTTCGTCGATGTGCGCTTCTGCGACCTGCCGGGCGTGATGCAGCACTTCAACGTGCCTGCCCAGACGTTCGACATGGACGCCTTCACCAACGGCCAGATGTTCGACGGCTCCTCGATCCGCGGCTTCCAGGCGATCCACGAGTCCGACATGAAGCTGATTCCGGACCCGACGACGGCGTATGTGGACCCGTTCCGCAAAGAGAAGACGCTGATCCTCAACTTCTCGATCGTCGACCCGTTCACGGACGAGCCCTACAGCCGCGACCCGCGCAACATCGCCGCCAAGGCCGAGGCGTACCTGAAGTCGACCGGCATCGCCGACACCGCCTACTTCGGCGCCGAGGCCGAGTTCTACGTCTTCGACGACGTGCGCTTCGAGACGAAGCAGAACGCCGGCTACTACTTCATCGACTCCATCGAGGCCGCGTGGAACTCCGGTCGCGAGGAGGAGGGCGGCAACCAGGGCTACAAGACCCGCTACAAGGGCGGCTACTTCCCCGTGCCGCCGGTGGACCACTTCGCCGACATGCGTGACGAGATGACGCTGACGCTGAACGAGGTCGGCCTCGCCGTCGAGCGCGCCCACCACGAGGTCGGCACCGCCGGGCAGCAGGAGATCAACTACCGCTTCAACACGCTGCTCAACGCGGCCGACGACGTGCTGAAGTTCAAGTACGTCATCAAGAACGTCGCGTGGGGCCACGGCAAGACCGCCACGTTCATGCCCAAGCCGCTCTTCGGTGACAACGGCTCCGGTATGCACAGCCACCAGTCGCTGTGGAAGGACGGCGAGCCGCTGTTCTATGACGAGCGCGGCTACGGCGGCCTGTCCGACATCGCCCGCTGGTACATCGGTGGCCTGCTCAAGCACGCCCCGTCGCTGCTGGCGTTCACGAACCCGACGGTGAACTCCTACCACCGCCTGGTCCCGGGCTACGAGGCGCCGGTCAACCTGGTCTACTCGGCCCGCAACCGCTCCGCCTGTGTGCGCATCCCGATCACCGGGACCTCGCCGAAGGCCAAGCGCATCGAGTTCCGCGTGCCGGACCCGTCGGCCAACCCCTACCTGGCGTTCTCGGCCCAGCTCATGGCCGGCATCGACGGCATCAAGAACCGCATCGAGCCCCCGGAGCCGGTGGACAAGGACCTCTACGAGCTGCCGCCGGAGGAGCACAAGGCGATCCAGCAGGTCCCGGGCTCGCTGCCCGAGGTCCTCGACGCCCTCGAGGCCGACCACGAGTACCTGCTCGAGGGTGACGTGTTCACCAAGGACCTCATCGAGACGTGGATCGACTGGAAGCGCGTCAACGAGGTGGACCCGATCCGCTTCCGCCCGCACCCGCACGAGTTCGAGATGTACTTCGACATCTGAGCGAGCGCAGCGAGCCAGAAGTCGAACGACAGCTCAGCGACATCTGAGCGAGCGCAGCGAGCCAGAGGTCGAACGACGGCTCAGCGACATCTGAGCGAGCGCAGCGAGCCAGTGCCCAGCCCCCGTCAGGGAGTCCCCCGGACTCCCCTGGCGGGGGCTGGGCCGTTTCGGGAGGTGACTGCGCAGGACGCTGCCGGCACCGACCTCCCGTATCTTCGACGCCAGTTCGTAGACGGTGACGTCCGCGCCGACGTCGGAGGGCGCGAGCCGCGGCGGCTCCGGCTTACCCGCCCCGATGATGGCGACAGTCAGCTTCTGGGGTCTGCGTCGGGCATGGGTGGCCCTCGATCGCTGTGGTGTGACGGAGGATCTCGTCGACGACGAGGGCGAGCGGTGCGGTGGCGTCGATCGGGATGCCGTTCCTGGGGGTGTCTTCCCTGGTGCGATGCAGTCGCACGATGAGATCGCGTTCCGATTGATGGGCCCCGAACTCGTCTCCTGCTCGCCGATCGAGTCGCCGGTTCGCGGCGCCTATTCGTGTCCGAGCCGCGCCTTCGCGGCCACGAATACCGATTCCGCCAGGTCATCCCGTCGATCCGTCGCAGCGCGATCCACTGCTCCTCCGCTGTACAGCGGAACGTCGAGCAATCCACCCATCCCCTGGCGAAACAGGCCCAGCACCCGCTGCGGCAGCCGCCCGGGGTCGCCATCACGAGCTCCTTCGACGGCGGCAGCCAACTCGGGTTCTCCGAACGCACGCAGATGCGCGGCGAACTCGTCCATCGCGTCTTCCAGCACGCGTCGATTGTGCGCCAGGCTGCCGCCCGCCGCGCGACCTCAGCCGCCGCGGTGCGCTGGGCTACGGGGAACAGCAGGAGCAGTAGCTGCCGATCGCGCGGACCGCTTCCCCGGTCAGCTCTGGGTGCCCCGTGCCTACCGCGCACTCAACGCGCTCGGCCATGGCGCCCGTGGTTCCATCGGTCGGCTCCGGCGCAGCCCGCGAACGTTCACAGCCGCCCGGCCAGCTGACGGTGCATCAGGACGCTGGCCACGAGCCACACCGTGGGTGCGCCGAGGGCGACCAGTGACCCCAGCAGCAGCCCGGTGCCGGCGGCCCGCACGCGGGCGTGCTCCCGGCCGCGCCACCGCACGACGAGCGCGACGACCACGACCACATCGAGCACCGCCATCGCCCGGATCGCGACGGCGAACAGGTGCTGCCAGTCGGTGGCCGGGGCGGCCTGGCCGCCCACGAGGGCGCGGTCCATGGCCGCGGCTCCGACCAGCAGCCCACCAAGCAGCCACGGCCAGCGCCGCGTGATCGGGGGGTCCAGTGTGTGTGCCCCGGGAAGCAGCGGCCCCTGAAGGCGCCGGCGGCGCCAGTGCCGCCGCCCGGATCGGTCCATGCCTGTACCCCTCCCGCAGATCCACCCGTGCCGTGAACTGCGTCAGCCGCAGCGTGCGGCCTCAGGCCACAGCGACGGTGAACCCACCCTCCCCGTTCGCGCTCCCGGCGGGATCCCCCGTACGACGCAGCACGGCTCATCCCCATGCCGGCAGAGGCCCCCGCCTGCCGCCCTCCATGTCAGGACGTTCGGCGATGGTGCGGCGGGCTTGCCGCGCTGCACCATCAGTCATGACCCAATTGCCCCTCACCCACGCCCACCCGGTCCATCGTGGGCTTCGCGCCGAGCTGCACGAGATCGCCGCCCGGCTGCACCGGGAGTTCGACGACCGCATCGCGGCGGAGGGCGTCGAGCGGGTCCTCGAGGAGGTGACCGCCCGCTTCGAGCATGCACGGGTGCGCACCTTCCTGCCCCTGCTGGTCCACCGCTACGCCAGGAGTGACCTGCGGGCAGCTTCCGGGAGTGGAGCCGTCGCGGATCCCGGAACCCGGGCCGAGCCGATGCCGGCCCCACCAGCAGATGCCGTGACGCCGGGATGATCGAGGTCATCCGCCGGGGATGATGACCCCCGTCGTGTGAGGTCAGAGGCTCCTCGGGTGTGAGTCTGCTCCAAAGGCGGGCCTGCCCAGCACCGTGGCGTTCGTGTCGGCCGTGTGACGGGCGCCGGTGACCGACCTGGAGATGACATGCGCGAGCCCGACCGCACCACCCTGCCGCTGACCACGCCGCCGTTCGAGGGGACGGCCAACCGCACCCTTCGGGGCTCGGAACCCGACTGGAACCCCCCAAGGGCGCACCGAACGTGCTGCTGGTGCTGATCGACGACGCCGGGTTCGGCAACCCGAGCACCTTCGGTGGACCCATCCAGACCCCGAACTACACCCGACTCGCCGAAGCCGGGCTGCGCTACAACCGGTTCCACGTCACCGCGCTGTGCTCCCCGACCCGAGCCGCGCTGCTGACTGCGCGCAACAACCACGCGGTCGGCTTCGGCTCGGTGGGTGAGTTCTCCAGCGGGTTCCCGGGCTACACCGCCATGGTGCCGCTCGAGTGTGCCCCGCTGCCGAGGATCCTGCGCGACAACGGCTACAGCACGGCGGCGTTCGGCAAGTGGCACCTGACCCCGGACGGGCAACAGGGACCCGCCGGCCCCCTGGGGCGTTGGCCGACCGGCTGGGGTTTCGACTACTTCTACGGCTTCCTCGGCGGCGACTCCGGGCAATGGGACCCGTGCCTGGCCGAGAACCAGAAGATCATCGGGACCCCGGCGGAGTACGACGACGAGGAGAACCCCTACTACCTGCCCGACGCGATGGCCGACAGGACCATCGAGTGGCTGCACGGGGTGCGCGGCCAGGACGCGCGCAAGCCATTCTTCGTCTACTTCTCCACCGGATGCAGCCACGCCCCCCACCACGTCGCCTCCACGTGGGCCGACAAGTACAAGGGGCAGTTCGACCAGGGATGGGACCGGTTGCGTGAAGAGGTCTTCGCACGGCAGAAGGAGCTCGGCGTCGTCCCCGCTGATGCGGAGCTCACGGCACGCGACGAGGCCTTCCCGGCATGGGACAGCGTTCCGCCGCGGCTGAAGGCCTACTACGCACGCCAGATGGAGGTGTACGCCGGCTTCTCGGAGAACGCCGACCACAACGTCGGCCGGGTCGTCGACGCGATCGAGGAGCTGGGCGAGCTCGACAACACCCTGGTCATCTGGATCTGGGGTGACAACGGCGCCAGCATGGAGGGCACCATCACCGGCTCGTTCAACGAGATGACGATGCAGAACGGCATCCCGCTCACCGACGAGATGCAGCTGCAGCTCTCCGAACGTTACGGCGGCGGCGAGTCGTGGGGTGCCCCGATCATGGACCCGCACTACTCGGCGGCCTGGGCATGGGCCGGGAACACCCCGTTCAAGTGGGGCAAGCAGGTCGGCTCGCACCTTGGCGGCACCCGCAACCCGATGGTCATCCACTGGCCGGAGCGCATCGTCGACCCCGGCGGCCTGCGCTCCCAGTTCACCCACGTCACCGACGTGGGAGCGACGATTCTCGACATCGCCGGCATCCCGGCCCCGTCGCGCGTGGACGGGATCGAGCAGGAACCGCTGCACGGCGTCACCTTCGCCGACACGCTGCTCGACGCGGCCGCGCCCGAAGGGCACACCCAGCAGTACTTCGAGACGATCGGCAACCGGGCCATGTACAAGGACGGCTGGTGGCTGGCGATGAAGACACCGCGCATCCCGTGGGTCATCACCCCCGAGGTGCTGCAGCCCTATGCACCGGGTGTGTGGGACCCCGACGCCGACCCGGCGGAGCTGTACTACCTGCCCGACGACTTCAGCCAGGCCCACGACCTGGCCGCCGCCCACCCGGACAAGGTCCAGGAGCTCAGGACGCTGTTCTGGGAGGAGGCCGAGCGGTACAAGGTGCTGCCGCTGCTGGCCACGCTTTCGGCGTTCTTCGGCATCACGCCGCCGCTCGAGGCGACCCACAAGATCGAGTTCCGCGGTGACGTGCAGAACGTGGCGCCGGGCATGATCCCGCGCATCTACAACCGTTCCTACGCGATCGGCGCAGACCTCGTCATACCGCCCGATGGCGCCGAAGGCGTCATCGTCGCCGAGGCCGACCATCTCGGCGGGTTCTCCCTGTTCGTCGACGGCGGCCGGCTCACCCACACGTACTCGATGATGGGCGTGTTCGTCTACCGCCAGCAGGCCGACGTCCCCCTGCCCACCGGCGAGGTGAACGTGCGCATGGAGTTCGCCGCCGACGCGGCCAAGCCGGCCACCGGCGGGCAGGTCACCCTGTTCGTGAACGACACCCCGGTCGGTGGCGGGAGGATGGACCACACGGTTCCGATGAGGTTCTCGGCCTATGCCGGGATGGACGTCGGCCGCGACAACGGTGGCGTGGTCGACCTGAGCTACGCGGACCGGCGACCGTTCGCATTCACCGGCACGATCAAGAAGGTCACCTTTGACGTCAAGCCCCATCGCCGGGCCAAGGACGAGCAAGCCATGCATACGGTCGCCCACCACGCCCACGCAGCACACGGGCTCTCGTCATGAACCCCACCGCCGGACTCAAGGTCCTCTCACTGCCGATCGACCACGAGACCACCGACGTCCTGATCAGCAGCTACCTGTCCCACGACGCGGCCCGCGATGACTACCAAGCCGCCCTGACCTGCGGCGCATACCTGCACGGCGCGATCCTCGTCGCCAAGGACCTGTCCGGCAAGGTCACGGTGGAGCAGTCCGACCACATGGTCCGCGAAGGAGCCCAGGGGTTCGGCACCCTGGGGTTCCTCACCGGACTGATGGTCTTCCCGCTGGTGCCGCTCACCACCGGCTTCGGCGCCGTGATGGGCGGCTTCCTGGGCGAGGCACTGCACCTGCTCACCGAGACCAAGGTCAAGGGCCAGGCGGCGTCGATGATCCCCCTGGGCTGCGCTGCGCTCATCATCGCGTACCCGCGTTCGTCAGCCGACGCCGTGCAACCGGTGGTGACGAGGGCGCTCACCAAGGCCACGGCCGAAGGGCACGGCCACCACGTCCAGGCGCTGAGGAGCGCCCTCGCCGGCGCCCAGCAGCAGATGGCCGCGACCGCGAGCTAGCAGGTTGACCGCGAGCCAGCCGTGGACACGTGCTGGCGGGCCGAAGGGGAACACCCACGTGGAAGTCCAGGGACCAGCCGCGCCGGCTGCCTGTTGTGCGGTCTCCCGAGACAGCGCGGCCTCCCCCGACAGTGCGGCCTCCCCCGACAGCGCGTCAGCACCACCGGCGGGCCCGAGGCAGGCCATCCGCACCCGGGGAGGCGCCGGTTCGGACTCCTCGCTGGTCCACCTGCCTGGCGGGTCGTTCCTGATGGGTGCCGACGACCCGGACGGGTTCCCGGCCGACGGTGAGGGCCCGGTTCGCGCCGTCACGCTGTCACCGTTCCGGATCGACCGGTACGCCACGTCCAACGAGAGGTTCGCCGAGTTCGTGGACGCCACCGGCTATCGCACCGACGCCGAGCGGTACGGCTGGTCCTTCGTCTTCGCCGGGCTGCTGCCCGATGACCACCCGCCCACCCGAGCGGTGGCCGACGCACCGTGGTGGCGGCAGGTCCATGGTGCGCACTGGCAGCACCCGGAAGGTCCCGGGTCCTCGCTGGACGGTCGGATGGACCATCCCGTGGTGCACGTCTCCTGGGACGACGCCGCCGCATACTGCCAGTGGGCCGGGCGGCGCCTCCCGACCGAGGCCGAGTGGGAGTATGCCGCCCGCGGTGGCCTGGCGGGGGCGCGCTACGCGTGGGGAGACGAGCTGACTCCTGAGGGCCGCTGGATGTGCAACATCTGGCAAGGCACCTTCCCCACCGAGAACACCCTGGCCGACGGATTCCTCGGCACGGCACCGGTCGACGCCTTCGAGCCCAACGGCTTTGGCCTCCACAACGTCGCAGGCAACGTCTGGGAGTGGTGCGCCGACTGGTTCAGCGCCACCCACCCCGGCGCCTCGACGCCGGACCCCCAGGGCCCCCCGACCGGTGAGTCCCGGGTCATCCGCGGCGGCTCGTACCTCTGCCACCGCTCCTACTGCAACCGATACCGTGTCGCCGCCCGGACCGCGAACACCCCCGACAGCTCCACCGGGAACACCGGGTTCCGCTGCGCCGCCGACTAGACCACGGCGGTTCGTGCGAGGAGCCGGCCGACGGCAGCGAGTACTCCACGCAGGGTGCGATCGGTCGATGGGTTCGCCTGACGTGGTCAGGAATCAAGAAGCGCCACCGCGGGTGCGCTGCCTAACCTCGGTGATGAAGGCCGGCGCGACGCCGAGCCCCGAACGTCGAAGGGGAGTCCGAGAATGACCGCGAACAGTGTCAAGACCGAGTCCGACGGTTTCACCGCGGAGGAGCGGGCCGCGATGAAGCAGCGCGCCGCCGAGCTGCGCGCCGAGGGCAAGAAGGGCGCCAAGAAGGCCGACGGGCTGCAGGACGTTCTCGACGGCATCGCGAAGATGTCGCCCGAGGACCGTGCGCTCGCCGAGCGCGTCCACGTGACGGTGACCGCCACGGCCCCGGAGCTGACGCCGAAGACCTGGTACGGCATGCCCGCCTACGCGAACGAGGACGGCAAGGTGGTCGTGTTCTTCCAGGACTCGGGCAAGTTCAAGTACCGCTACTCGACCCTGGGCTTCCAGGACGCGGCGAACCTCGACGACGGCGACCTGTGGCCGGTGTCCTACGCCCTCCAGCAGTGGAGCCCCGCGGTGGAGAAGAAGGTCGTGGAGCTGGTGAAGGCCGCAATCTCCTGACGTCAGGCTGGGGTCAGTCAGTCCGTCAGCGTCAGGGGCCGCGGCCGGAACGCCTCGTCCCATGCCGTGTCGGACCACCAGTCGAGGTCGGGGTCCCGCTCGCCCCGGAGGAGCCACGTGGTCATCGCTCGTTCGGCGGCCACCAACGGGACCAGGCGGCGGCGCGGATAGTGCGTGAAGACCCCGGCCACGACGATGGGCGCCTTGCCCTCGGGCTCGTCCCGGTCCTCCACCATGTGCCAGGCCCGGCGGTCGTCGCTCTGCAGCACCACCAGCCGGCCGGCCGCGTCTCCGCCGACGTCGAGCCGGCCGGGGCCGTGGAAGACCGAGACCACGGTGCGGTCCCGGCCGTTGAGCGCGCGTACGGCGCCGAGGACGACCTCGAGCCCGGGCTGGGCCGCCTCGTAGTCGTACGCATCGTCCCGCCAGGTCGCGAAGACTCCGACGTCCTTGCCGTTGCTCGGATCGAGGTCGGTGGGGGCCGCTCCCTCCGCCCTCGCCCGGCGCTGCCGTCGCCAGCGCCGGTGGGCCAGGGCAAGGAGCAGGCCCAGCCCCGAGATGGTTCCGATGAACCAGCTCAAGACGTAGCCACGGCCGTCGTGCCCGCCGGCGTTGGCCCAGCTCAGCACGGCGATGGTGACGCCGGCGATGACCACCGCGCGCACCATCCACGGGACCACGATCGTCACGGGAGGAACGAGGACACACACGGCCACGATCGTGAGGACCGTGCCGGGGTCGGACCCGAACCCCCACACGGCCAGCGCGACGGTGAACAGCAGCAGGAGAGCCCCCCACACCAGGTCCCCGGCCCCCAAGCGCCGGTAGCGGTACCCCATGCGGCGGTACCGGGTCACACCCGGTGGAAGGTCAGCCATGGGGGCTCGACCGTAGGTCAGCGGTCAGATCAGCGTCGAACGGGACCGCCTCACGGATGAGGCTGACGACGCGGCGCAGCGCGGGTACGAACGGGGTGCGCAGCCTGAGCATCTCCCGCCCCTCGCCGTCCGTGGCGACGAGCCGCCACGACGGGCGCGCGCCGTACGGGTTGGAGCCCGTGACTCGGAGGCGCGTCGGCGGACGGAGCACGGCCTGCTGGCGCCTCCCCAGGCGGGCGCTGTGCAGCACCTTCGGGTCGTAGATGCTGCTGCCGGCGCGCTCCACCCACACGCGCGTGGTCCACAGCATCACGCTGGCGTAGAGGGTGCCGGCCACCATGCCCAGCGAGACCAGCGCCACGACGACGGTGTCGGCAGCCGGAGCGGTGAGGGCGGCCGCGAGCCGACCGTGGACCAGATCCACGACGAACGGCGCCGCGCAGAGGGGAACCAGCAGCCGGAGGACGAGGTCCGGTCGCAGCGCAGTCCTGCGACTCGCGCCGACATCATCATGGTCGTCGAACGCGGGGAAGGGTTCCTCCGTGCTCATGTGCGCCCCCCGGATCCGGTGCCGATGCTCCGCGCATCGTTGCACACGGAAGCAGCGAGCCGGCCGCGCTCCCGACCGGAAGAATGACACCGGCACCGGCCCGACCCGCCCCTCACCGCCGGACCTGTCCCGACCGTGCCCGGGAACCGCTGTCGGCTGGTAGGTTTCGGCCGCCGTCGTGGCATCACAGAGCAGGGGGCGAGCGTGGTTCGGGGCAGTGGCCGCAGGATGGCCGAAGTGGTGGCGGCGACCGGGTTGGGCCTGGCGCTGGTGACGACGTCGCAGGGCGTGTCGCCGGCGTGGGCGGTGCCCGGCAGTGCCGCGACCGCCGTGTCGTCGGTGAGCACCGTCATGACCTGGCAGCAGCTCCAGGACGACCGACGCCAGCGCGCCGCCGCCACCAGCCCCGGGGCCGACACCTTCTCGGTGCCCGGTCCCCGCGCCGCCCTGCTGGACCGCCTGCGGACCGGGACGCCCCGGGTCGGGGCGGCCCCGACCGCGTCGGCGGTCAGCGCCATCGACGGCGCGATCACCGTGCAGCAGGGCCCAGCGGTCCGCTCCCTGGACCCGGGCACCGGTGCGGTGACCACGCAACGGGTCCCCTCGGGATACGGCCTGCCGGTCTGGGGGCCGGCCGGCGACCGGCTCGTCGCGGTGGGGACGGGTACCTACCCGCCGGCCGTCTTCACCGACGAGGACGGCGCCTCCAACACGGTGCTGCGCGGCTCGGACGAGTCCGTCGCCCGGCCCCGGGTGCAGCCGGTCTGGTCGCCGTTCGGGGACGCCGCCAACGTCGCCACCAGCGCCGCCGCCGGGATGCCGTACACCGTCAACCCCTCGTCGCTGAGCTGGTACTTCCACACCGGCGGCCACACCCCCTTCGCCTCGCCGCTGGTCAACAGCTACGGCGACGTCATCCTGACCCCGTGGTCCGCGACCAGCGGTGACCCCGCGCTCACCCGCGACGGGCTCACGGTGACCCGCGCCAGCTACCCCGACGGGCGGCAGCCCCACGGTGACACCGTGGACGTCAGCACGGGGACGTTCACCGACTTCGGGACCCCGGCCATCGGGCTGGCACCGGGCGGCTCGGCGCTCCGGCAGTCACCGGACTACCTGGCCCTGCCGGTCCGCCTGCCGGCGACGGACGGCGGCGCCGGCCTCTACGTCGACCACGCCGATGGACGCGGTCTGGTCCGCGTGGCCCCGCTCGGCGCCGTCTGCCCGGGGACGCAGGTGCTCTTCTCCCCCAGCCACCGGCAGGTCGCCTACCTCGAGGCCGCCGGCGCGGCGGGCCAGGAGTGCTCGCGGACCAGGCTCTGGGTGCTCAGCGCCGACGGCACCCGCTATGACACCGGGACGGCCCGGGTGGTCGCCGACTCGGGCACCGGTGCACCGTTCGCGTCGATGTCCTGGAAGGCCCGCACGCCGGCACCGTTCGCTGGCCGCCTCGGCGGCGCCGACCGCATCGCCACGGCGGTGACCACCAGCCGGGTGCTCTTCGCCCCGGCCTCGGCACGGACCGCCGTCATCGCCGGTGCAGGAGCCTTCCCCGACGCACTGGCCGCGACCCCTCTGGCCGGGCGGCTGGGTGGGCCACTGCTGATGACCGCGGCCGCCTCCCTCGACGCGCGGGTCGCCACCGAGCTGAGCCGGGCGGTGACGCCGGGCGCCACCGTCTACGTCGCCGGCGGCACGGCAGCCGTGAGCCGCACGGTCGAGCAGGCACTCGTGGCGCGGGGCTTCCAGGTGGTCCGTCTCGCCGGACGCGACCGGTTCGAGACGGCCGTGGCCGTCGCCCGGTTCCTCGACGCCCACGACCCCCGCCCCGAGACCTGGCCGATCAGCCCGATCTTCGTCGCCGACGGCACGGCGTTCGCCGACGCGCTCGTGACCGGACCGGCCGCCAGCCACTGGTGGGGCACCATCGTGCTGAGCAACGGCACGAGGCTGCCGAGCTCGACCCGCTCGTACCTGACGCAGGAGATGGCCGCCCATCCCGCTCCCAACGAGCGGTGGATGAACGCGATCGGCGGCAGCGCCTCCAAGGCGGTGGACAGCGACCCCAGCACCGCAGGCACGTTCGTGAGCACAGTCGGCGCCGACCGCTACCAGACGGCCGAGTACGTCGCCAAGACGTTCTTCTGGGCGCCGCCCGTCACCGGGATGGCCGACGGCGGCAACTGGCCGGATGCGGTGACCGGCGGCGCCGCGATGGCCCAGATGGGTGCGCCGCTCCTGCTGGTCCACGGCTCGAGCGTGCCCGCCCCGACCCAGGCCTGGTGGCACGTGGCCCGCTCGGCCACCGACACCGTCCTGGCCTTCGGGGGGACGACGGTGCTCCCGGACGCCGCGGTGCAGGTGGCCCAGCGCCTCGGCGGCTCACAGTCCGCGGTGTGGGGGCCGGACCTCCTCTGAGGTCGACCGCGCCGCGCCCTGGCGCAGGCGCCGCGCACACGACCGAGGCCGCCGCCCCACGGTGAGGGACGGCGGCCTCCGGCATCGTGCCCGGGGACCCGGGCGAGGCGACTCCCGCACGCCTACCGTCGGGCGCGGCTGCGCACCCACCCCCGGACCCGGGCGACCCGCTCGCGCACCGTGGGCTCGTGGATCTCGTCGTTCGGCCCGTGCCCGGCCAACCGGTTGCCGACGGTGTCGCCGTCGGGCGTCGGGCTGCGGAACGCCAGCGCCTTGGCGATGCTGGCGCAGATCAGGAAGAACACCGTCACGACCACGATCGTGCCCACGATGGTCACCACCATGCGAACCACTCCCCACGTCCAGTGCCGGGGCCGGCCTCTAGACCAAGAGTGGCCCTACCGGGCAGACGGCGCAGCATGGTGGTCGGTTCCGGCGCTCCCCCCTCGTGCCGCTCCGCACGCCTGACCGAACGCCGGGCACCCCTCAGGAGCGAAGCCCCCGCCCGCCGACGTATGGTCGTGAGACCGCACGAGCCGAACTCTTCCGAGGGAGCAGCCAGTGAGCACAATCCTGTTCGTCGTGACCGGTGCCCGGCACTGGACCCTGTCCGACGGCACGAAGCACCCGACCGGCTTCTGGGCCGAGGAGCTCGTCGCCCCGTACCGCGCCTTCACCGACGCCGGCCACCAGGTCGTGGTGGCGACGCCGGGCGGCGTGGTCCCGGTGGTGGACCAGGGCAGCCTCGCGGCCGACGCCAACGGTGGCCAGGACAAGGCCGACGCCGTGAAGGCCGAGCTCGAGGGCATCGAGCAGCTGAAGTCGCCCGTGCGTCTCGAGGACGTCGACCTCGCCGACTACGCGGCGGTGTTCTACCCCGGCGGTCACGGGCCGATGGAGGACCTGTCGGTCAACGCCGACTCCGCCCGGCTGCTCACGGCCGCCCTGGCCTCGGGCAAGCCGCTCGGCGTCGTCTGCCACGCGCCCGCAGCCCTGCTCGCGACCGAGGACGGCGGCGCCTCACCGTTCAGCGGCTACCGGCTGACCGGCTTCACCAACGCCGAGGAGAAGCAGGCCGGCCTGGCGGACAAGGCCCCGTGGCTGCTGCAGGACCGCCTCGTCGCCCTGGGCGCGGACTTCCAGGAGGGCGAGCCCTGGGCCCCCAACGTGGTGGTCGACCGCAACCTGTTCACCGGCCAGAACCCGGCCTCGTCCGGCCCGCTCGCCGCGGAGATCAACCAGGCGCTCGGCCGGGGCTGAGCACCCGACTGACCGGCCACCGCCCGGGCCGCCGGACGGGGACACGAAGGCCGCCGCCCCTCACCCGGGGCGGCGGCCTTCGCCCTGTATGCCGGGTCCTCACCCGGGCCGTGCGCGTCCGGTTACAGCGACGCGGGCTCCGACAGCGCCTCGGTCAGCAGCGCGACGAGGGCCTCGAGCTGGACGTCGGCCGAGGACGACATCTCCTCGTCCGAGCCGTCGAGCGCCCGCGCGGCCAGGCCCGCCTTGTCGTCGATCAGCTGGGCGATCTTGGTGTCGATGGTCTGCGCGGCGATGATGCGCCAGGCGGTGACCGGCTCGGCCTGGCCGATGCGGTGGACCCGGTCGATGGCCTGGGTCTGCTCCGCGTCGGTCCACGAGAGCTCGGCAAGCACGACGTTGGAGGCGACCTGGAGGTTGAGCCCCACGCCGGCCGCCGTCAGCGAGCAGACCACGATGGCGACGTCGGGGTCGTTGATGAACGCGTCGATGTTCTTCTGCCGTGCCGACGGGGTCTGGTCACCGCGGATCGAGGAGTAGCGGATCCCCCGCTTGGCGAAGGTCTCCTCCGCGGCGTCCATGACGTCGACGTGCTTGGCGAAGAAGACGACCTTGCCGACGCTGCGCGCAAGCTGGGCGGCGTAGTCGGCGGCGAGGCCGGCCTTGGCCTGGCCGATGCGGCGCATCATGCCGAAGACGTTCTCGCCGGTCTTGGCCGCGTTCGTCTCCTCCCGCTCCCACCGGGCCACCTGGCGCACGAGGTCGTGGTCGATGCCCTCGACGGCGACACCGGAGGTGCGCGTCGCAAGCGCACTCTCGTAGCGCGATACGAGGCGGCGGGCCAGCTCCTGCTCGGCGGCCCGGATCGAGCGACCGGCCTCGTCGTCGAGCTCGACCGGCAGGTCGGCGATCCGGCGGGCGGGGATGTCGGCGGCCACGTCGACCTTGCGGCGCCGGACGATGCCCAGGTCGATGACGCTGGTCCGGGCGGCGGCGGAGAACCCGGGGTCGGCCGGGGTCCAGCCGGTCTCCTCCAGGGCCGCCATGAGGGCTGCCCGCGGCTTCTTGTCGTCGATCCAGCCGAGGAACTGCCAGATGGCCCGGAAGTCCTCGATGTCGTTGATCAGCGGGGTGCCGGTGAGGGCCATGAGCAGCGGGTTGCCGGTGCGGGCCCGGATCCGCTCGGAGAGGTGCAGGACGTTCTGGGAGCGCTGCGAGGTCTTGTTCTTGATGAAGTGCGCCTCGTCGACGACCATGCCGCGGAACCCGAAGTCGCCGAGCCAGCCGACGTGGCGGTCGAGCACCTCGTAGTTGACGACGATGATGTCGGCGAAGCCGTCGATCGTGTCGCCGTCACCGTGGATCACGGTGGCGGTGCGCCCGGGGGTCCAGCGGCCGGCCTCGCGGGCCCAGTTGGCCTTGACGACGTTGGGCACGACCACGAGCAGCGGGTAGGCGTCGGCGGCCTGGGCGGCCAACAGCGCCTGGGCGGTCTTGCCCAGGCCGGGCTCGTCGGCGAGCAGGAACGTGCGGTGGCCGGCGGCTGCGGCCTGGACGAGCTGCGCCTGGTGGTGCATCAGCTCCAGCCCCTCCGGTGCCCGCAGCGACACCGGGGCCGGCAGGTCCATGCACGAGGAGGCGCCGCCGGCCTCGAACGAGCGGAACAGCGGGCCGAGCAGCTCCCAGCTGGCCAGGTGGGAGTGGCGCGGCCGGAGGTGCTCCGCGGCGGAGAAGTCGGGGGCCAGGAAGGGGTTGGCGAGCTGGCGCGAGATGACCGACTGCGGCACGACGCGGCGCTCGGAGGCGGCCGGGGCCGTCGATGCGGGCTCGACGGGCGTGGCCTCCTCCTGCGCCGGCGGCTCCACGCCCGCGGCCAGCATGAGGTCGTGCTTGAGCGAGCGGGCCGCGTCGGAGACGACGGCGTCGTCGGCCAGCAGCGCGATCAGCGAGGTGTCGCGGGCGGCGGTCTTGGCCAGGATCGTCGCGACGCCGTCGAGCCGCTTGAGCTGCTCGGCGCGCCGGGACTCGGACCCGGCGCCCTCGGCCTTGATCCGGGCCCGCTCCTCGCGCACGAGCAGGGCGATGGCCTGGAACTTTGCGCGTCCCGCGGGACGGACCGGACCGCGCTGCGCGGCGGCCTCGACCTCGCGGACCGCCCGGGCGAGCACCGGCAGGATGCCGCCTCCGTCGACGTCACGCGCCCGCTGGGTCACGCGGGGTGCCGTCCGGGTGGTGCCGGACTGGCGCTGGCCTCGTCGAGCCAAGAGAGCTCCTCCTCTGGAGTGCCTGCGGCGACACTCGCCGTCGCAGGCGGTCAAACACCCGCCAGCCGTCCCGGCGGCCGAACGGCCGTGGGGCGTCGTGCATGGGGCGTGGTTGGGGCGGCGTGACGCGGCCAGGTCCCGCGAACTACGCGGGATCGACGCGCCCGCCCCTCGACGGCCCGCCCACCTCTGGGTCACCGGCCACTGGCCGGGATCCGAAAAACCAACCGTCGAACTGACGTCGTCGCTGGAGACAGCGACCTGACCGAGAGCCGGTCAGGTCCCATGGTAGCGCCCCACGCGCCGATCCCCGACCCGGCGCCCCGACTCGTGCGCAACACGTCGTGGGCGCAGTGGGTGGTGACGCACCCCGTGCCGAAGTGCCGGGGCGTTTCCGTCACGCCCCGCGGGATCAGGCCAGGGCCTTCGACTTCGCCGTCTGGAACTCGGCCTCGCTGATGACGCCCCGGTCGTGCAGGTCGGCCAGCCGGCTGATCTCCTCCGCGGTGCTGCCGCCGTCGGCGGAGACGCTCTTGACGTAGCTGCGCATGGCCGCGTCCTGCTGGCGGGCGGCCTGCTCGGCGTGCTCATGCATCTTGTGCCCGCGCGCGATGAGGTAGACGAAGACCCCGAGGTAGGGCAGCACGATGACGAAGACCGTCCAGATGGCCTTGCCCCACCCGGAGAGGTCCTGGCTGCGGAAGATGTCGCCGAAGATGACGATCAGCAGCCAGATCCAGATGAACCACATGAAGAACCAGAACATGGACCAGAAGACCTGCCCGGTCCCGAACTCGGCGGCAACCGCAGTGTGCATGATGACCACTTCCTGTCCACGGGGCCCGGCAGCTCGATCGAGGGCAAGGACCCGGCACTGCCAGCGTAGGTTTGGGCTCGTGTCCTTTGTGGGGCCAAGGTCCCCGCAAAGGTGGGACCAATCCGGCCGGAGCGGGCGATCCGGCCACACGGCGGGTGCCCGGACGGGCCGGTGGGCGCCGTCAGCCCAGCGCCGTCAGCCCAGCGCCGCCAGCAGCACGGCCAGCACGCCCGAGACGAACACCCCGTCGAACGTGCCGGCGCCCCCGATCGAGACGAACCGCGCCGGCATCCGGCGCAGCCACCCCAGGTTGGTCAGGTCGGCGCCCACCAGCGTGCCGACCGTCCCGCCGACGTAGGCCAGGGCCGGCGCCTGGCCCGGTGGGGCCACCAGGAGCGCAACCACCGCCGCGGTCAGCGGCGGGACGAACATCGGCACCACGATGCCGACCCTCGGCACCGGGGTGGCGAACACGTGCACCACGGTGGCGACCATGAGGACGGTGAGGACGCCCTCCCACCACCGCCCGGTGTGCACGAGGAGGTAGACCGAGACGGCCGTGGGGACCAGCGCCCCGCCGACGTTGACCGCGACCACGACCCGCGACGGCCGGGTCACGGCGACCGGCAGGAGCAGCCGGCCGCGGCGCACCCAGAGGTAGTCGACCTCCGGCACGTCGCTGTCGACGGAGACGACCGGCACGTTGACGGCGCTGCCCAGCAGGCTGCCCACCAGCACCAGCACCGCCCACGTGGGGGTCAGCCCGACCGCCGTCAGCGCGACGCTCGCCGCGCGCACACCGACCAGCGCCACCACCACCGCCACGATCGCGGCCAGCACGGCGGTGACCGCGAGCTCGTGCGGCCACCGCACCAGGCGGCTCATGGCGCCTCCCCGACGCCGGGGCCCGACCGACGACCGCGTCAGGCGCGGGTGACCGGGACCGTCCGCACCGCCCTCGGCCGCACCCCGGGCTCCGCCCCCGCACCACCCCGCAGGATCAGGCTGGCCACCAGGGCCGTCCAGCCGGTCTGGTGCCCGGCGCCGAGGCCGGCCCCGCTGTCGCCGTGGAAGTACTCGTAGAACGGGATCAGGTCGTGCCAGGCGGGGTCGGTCTGGAACAGCTCGCAGTCGCCGAAGACCGGGCGCCGCCCCTGCTCGTCGTCGCAGAAGATCCCGACGAGACGCCGGGTGAGGTCGTCGGCGACGTCGCCCAGCCGCACGCGGCGCCCACTTCCCGCCGGGAGCTCCACCTGCAGGCCCTCGCCATACTCCTGGTCGAAGGTGCGCAGCGCCTGCACGGTGAGGTAGTTGAGCGGGAACCACACCGGCCCGCGCCAATTGGAGTTGCCGCCGAACATGACCGTGTGCGACTCCCCCGGCTCGTAGTCGACCGAGAAGTCGTTGCCGCGCAGCTGCACGTGCACCGGGTGGTCCCGGTGCCACGCGGACATGGACCGCAGGCCATGCGGGGAGAGGAACTCCTGCTCGTCCAGGAGCCGGCCGAGCACCCGCACGAGCCGCTCGGGCCGCACGAGGGACATGATGTGCCGCCGCTCGTCGGTCTCGACCACCTCGGCCAGCTCGGGGGCGTGCTCGCGGGCCCACGTGAGGACCAGGTTGCGCAGGGCGGCCAACCGCTTCTCCCCCACGACCGCCACCGCGAAGAGCGGCACCACCCCGACCATCGAGTGGATCTTCATCTCCAGGATGCGTCCGTCGTCGGCGCGCAGCCGGTCGTAGAAGAATCCGTCCTCCTCGTCCCACAGGCCCTGCAGGTTCGCCGTCATGCTGATCGAGATCGCGTGCCGGGCGAACTTGATCGCCATGTCCTCGTACGTCGCGTCCCGCTCGGCCAGCAGCATCGCCATCCGGAACATGTCCAGGGAGTACATGACCATCCACGCGGTGCTGTCCGCCTGCTCCAGGCTCACCCCGGAGGGCATCGGCGTCGAGCGGTCGAACAGGCCGATGTTGTCCAGGCCGAGGAAGCCGCCCTCGAAGAGGTTGTTGCCGTCGGGGTCCTTGCGGTTGACCCACCAGGTGAAGTTGGCGATCAGCTTGTGGAAGACCCGCTCCAGGAAGTCGACGTCGGTGCTGCCGTCGAGCTCGAACACATGCAGCGCCGCCCACGCGTGGACCGGCGGGTTGACGTCGCCGAAGGCCCACTCATAGGCCGGCAGCTGGCCGTTGGGGTGCATGTAGCGCTCCGTGGTCATCAGCAGCAGCTGCCTCTTGGCGAACTCCGGGTCGACGTGCGCCAGCACCGCGGTGTGGAACGCGAGGTCCCACGCGGCATACCAGGGGTACTCCCACTTGTCCGGCATCGAGATGACGTCGGCGTTGATGACGTGCTTCCAGCCGCTGTTGCGCCCGTGCTGGCGCGACTGCGGCGGGGTCGGTCCGGCGGGGTCGCCGTCCAGCCACTGGCGCACGTCGTAGGCGTAGTACTGCTTGCTCCACAGCAGGCCGGCCAGCGACTGGCGCAGGACGCGCGCCTCGTCCGGGGAGGTGTCGGGCGGGGTGAGCGCGCGGTAGTACTCGTCGGCCTCGGCCTCACGCGTGCGCATGGTCTCGGTGAACCCCCGGGCCAGGTCGGGAGTGCCGACCTGGCCGACCAGGCGCACCCGGATCTCGGCGGACTCGCCCGCCGGGACGGTCACCGTGTAATGCAGGGCGCCCTTGGTGCCGACCCCGGACGGGTTGACCGTGCCCTCGTCGCGGACGATGAAGTCGTTGATGCCGTCCTTGGGGAAGGGCGTGGTGTTGGGCACGCCGTAGAGCCGCAGCAGGTTGGTCTCGTTGTCGCAGACCAGCGCCTCGGGCGAGCCGTCACCGGCCAGCAGCAGCGTGCCCAGGTCGTCGTGCCGGGCCAGCAGGTGGTTGCCGGTGGCCTCGATCCGGGGCTTGCGCGGGTCCCGTCCCCAGGCCCACGTGTTGCGGAACCACAGGGTCGGCAGGACATGCAGCGTCTCCTGCTCCGGGCCGTGGTTGTGCACGGTGATGCGCATGCACAGGTCGGTCGGCCCCTCCTTGGCGTAGTCGACCGTGACCGCCCAGAACCGGCCCTCGTCGAAGACCCCCGTGTCGACCAGCTCGTACTCCGGCTGGTCCTTCCCGCGGCGCCTGTTCTCCTCGGCGAGCTCGGTGTAGGGGAAGGCCCGCTGCGGGTAGTGGTAGCGCCAGCGCATCCACGAGTGGGTCGGCGTGGAGTCCAGGTACCACCAGTACTCCTTGGCGTCCTCGCCGTGGTTGCCCTCCGGACCGGCCAGGCCGAAGACCCGCTCCTTGAGGATGGGGTCGCGCTCGTTCCACAGGGCCAGCGCCAGGCACCACGTCTGCTTCGTGTCGCAGACCCCGGCCAGCCCGTCCTCGTTCCAGCGGTAGGCCTTGGAGCGCGCCGCGTCGTGCGGCAGGAAGTCCCAGGCCTCCCCCGTGGCGCTGTAGTCCTCCCGGACCGTGCCCCAGGCGCGCTCGCTGACATACGGTCCCCAGGAGCTCCAGCTCTGGTCGCCGTCGTATGCCGTGGCGAGCCGGGCCTGCTCGGCGCTCGCCTGCTGCTGGTCTGCCATGGTCGCTCCTTGGTGCCGGGTCCGCCGTTGCTACCTGCTGCCTGCTGCCTGCTGCCTGCTGCCTGCTGCCTGCTGCCTGCTGCCTGCTGCCGACGAGCCTCGCCGCCGGCCGCGGCGAGCGCGTCACCCGCTGCGGAGGAGCGAGCGCGACGCGGCCTCGGCCGCGGGCTCGACCTGGGGCCGGTCCTGGGGCTGCGGCGATTCCTGCGGGGTCGTCGCCTCCCGACCGGGGTCGTGCACCAGCCGCCAGGCCCGCAGCGCCTCGGCCACCGACCACGCCTGGAACGGGCAGCCCGTTCCGGCGTGCGGCGCGTCGCCGTCGCCGGTCTCGGAGACCGACCCCACGCCGAACTCGCCCAGGTGCAGCGCCAGACCGGCCAGCGGGTCACCCACCGGCGTCCCGGTGCGCCGGGCCGCCGTCACGTAGGGACCGAGCAGCCACGGCCACACCGTCCCCTGGTGGTAGGCGCCGTCACGCTCGGCCGGCCCACCGCGGTGCCGACCGCGGTAGCGAGGCTCCGCGGGGGCGAGGCTGCGCAGCCCCAACGGGGTGAGCAGCGGGGCGACGGCGTGCACCACCGCGGGGTCGTCGAGCGGGGCGTCCGGCAGGGACACGGCCAGCAGCATGTTGGGGCGCAGCGCCGCGTCGTCGCCCGAGGGCCCGTCGACGACGTCGAACAGGGCCCCATGACCACGCGGGAAGCGCCGCGCGAAGGAGGCCCGGGCCTGGTGCTCGAGGGACTGCACGTCGTCCGCGCCGCGCCCGGCCAGGCGGCGCAGCCGGGCGGCCACGGCCAGGCAGCGCACCCACAGCGCGTTGAGCTCCACGGCCTTGCCCGCCCGCTGGGTGACCGGCTGTCCGTTGACCCGGGCGTCCATCCACGTCAGCGCGAAGCCCGGCGCCCCCTGGCGCAGCAGGCCGTCGGCGTCGACCGCGATGCCGTAGCGGGTGCCGGCGCGGTGGGCGGCGATGACCGCGTCGACCACGGGCAACAGCCCGACGGCCAGGTCCTCGTCACCGACGCGCTCGAGGTGCCGGGCCAGGGCGTGCACGAACCACAGGGTCGCGTCGGCGGTGTTGTACTCCAGCGTCCCGGTGTCGGCGGTGTTGGCCAGCATCCCCTCCGAGACGGTGGAGGCGTAGTGACCGAGCAGCGCCGCGCCCTCGTCGGCCCGGCCGGTCTCCAGGAACAGCCCCTCGTAGGAGGTCATCGTGTCGCGCGACCACGCCCCGAACCACGGGTAGCCGGCCATGACCTCCGGGTGCCCCGAGGAGCTCACCACGAAGGCGTCGGCGGCCAGGACCAGCCGGGCGCCCACCGGGTCGCCCACCCCGGCGCGGCCGACCAGGGCCCGGGAGCGTCGACGTGCCTCCAGCACCACCAGCTCCGCGGGCGGGGGCGGGTCCGCCTGCGCCGGCGCCCACGCGTCCACCGTGAGGGTGTCGCCGGGCGCCAGGTCCGCGACGAACCGACCCGCGCACCACAGGTCCTCCTCGGGGTTGAGCCCGCGGTCGGCCTCGGCCCGGGCGTGGACGCCGCGGTACCACGTGCCGTCCGGCTCGTAGCCCGGTCCACGCACCCGGTAGGCGCCGGGCAGCTCGAACCCGTCGACGACCCGGCGCAGCCCGAGGGGTCCGTCGCCGGTGCGCTCACCGTGGCTGTCGCGCCAGGTGCACAGCGCCTCGACCGCCATGCGGACCGGCGGGCCGGCCAGCAGGCGGTGGACCACCGCCACGGACGAGGCGCCGTGCTGCACCGCCAGCTCGCGCTGCAGCACGGTCTCGCCGACCCGCCACCGCCAGCGCGGCACGCCGTCGTCGAGGTCGAAGGACTCCAGCAGCAGGTGCCCCTGCGGAGAGAGCGCGCCGCCGCGCCACTCGTGCACGCCGAGCGGGACGGGGCCTCCCGGCAGCAGCAGGACCGGGTCCAGGGCCGCGAGCGCCAGCATCCGCACGGGCAACGCGGTCGGGACCGCCAGCAGTCCGTGGTAGCGGCGCGTGCGCAGGCCGCTGACGGTGCCCATGGCGTAGCCGCCGAGCCCGTCGGCGAGGAGCCACTCCCGTTCGCCGCCCTGCCCGAGGTCGGCGCAGACCTGGGGGCCGAACGTGATCGGGGCCGGCACCGGCCCCACTACCGGATCAGTCATCCCGCCAGCCTCTGCGCCGGGCCCGCGCCGTGCCTCACCCGGCAGGAGTGAGAACCGGGCCGAGGATCGCCCGGCGGCCGGGTGCGTCGCCCCGGCGGCTTCGCCGTTCAGCCCCCCGGGGTGATGCCCGGCGCCGGGTCCGGGGCGCACCGTGGTTCAGACGCGAGACCACCTCGCGACATCACCGCGCGACATCAACGCGCGACATCAACACCAGGAGCAGGAGCGCCGGACATGACTGTGGACATCAACACCCTGGGACCCGTCGACTGGCTGGTGGTGGAATTCCCCGGCAGCAAGTTCAACCATGAGATCGCCCCCGCCCTCAACGACCTGACCGACCGCGGCCTGGTCCGGGTCCTGGACCTGCTCCTGCTGAAGAAGGACGCCGACGGGTCGATGGAGGCCTTCGAGGTCGCGGACCTCGAGGAGGGCGAGATCGGCGAGATCCGGGCCCTCGAGACCGGCCTGGGCGTGCTCCTCAGCGAGGACGACGTGGAGGCGGTCGCCGCCAACCTCGAACCGGGCAGCACCGCCGCGTGCCTGATCTGGGAGAACACGTGGGCCGCACCCTTTGCCTCCGCAATGCGCCGTGCCGGCGGCCAACTGGTGGCCGACGGCCGGATCCCGGTACAAGCGCTCCTGGCCGCCAGCCAGGCCGACGAGGAAGAAGGCGAGTGACATGCCCATCGGACGCAGGAGGATGCGCAGGGCCGCGGTGATCGGCGGCGCCGCCGTCGTCGCCACCCACGGACGGCGGGCCGACCGCCGCGACGACCGTCAGGATCGGCGAGAGGACCGGCGCGACCGGCGCTGACCCCTCGCCCCGCGGCTCGGGGCTCGACCAGGGCGGCCGGTCACAAGGTGGCGTCCGCCGACCTCGTCGGGTCCTGGGCCCGCGACCCCTCGGACGGGGTCGGCACGCCCTCGGCGTCCTGCCCCAGGTCGAGATCCCCACGCTGCTCGGCAGCCTGCCCGGCCCCCCGCTCGGCACGCTGCCCTGCCCCGTGGTCATCCATCGCACACCCGCACCACCCCGAGCACCCGGCGTGCACGCCGTTGCGGCAGTCGAGGCACGCGGCCGGAGGACGGTGGCCGGCAGGGTCCGGGACGAGGCGGTGGAACAGCTGGCGGAGCACGGGGTCTCCCCGGGACGTCGGGTGGCCGACGGGGCTCCGCCGACCGGGCCGGGGAGGCTGCCTCGGGATGGGTGGCCTCCCCTTGACCTCCACTCAAGCGCACGGGCCTTGGCGCCGACTGGGTCCTTCCTGACAGTCGCCTGACCGTGGGGCCCCGCAGGCGGACGGGTGGTCCGGGGTCCGGCCTCGTGAGGCGAGAGCGTCGTGGTCGTGGCGGTCCCTTGACCCTCGCCGAAGCCCCGCCGGACACTGACGCCACACGCCGACGCCACACGCCAGAGCGGACGGGGGTGGCCGTGCCCGACACCATCCCGGACCTGCTGGCGGCCGCCGCCGGGCGCGACCCGGCCGGCACCTGGCTGCGCACCGACGAGGGCACGCTCTCCTTCGCCGGGGCGCGGGACCAGGTGGCGCGGGCGGCGGAGCGGCTCGCCGACGCCGGGGCCCGTCGGGGGGACCTGGTGGTCCTCACCGCCGCGAGCACCCCGGCATACCTGCTGTGCTGGCTCGCGGTGACCAGCCTCGGGGCGGTCGCCGTGGCCACCGACCCGGCGGCCACGGCCGGCGAGCTGGCCGGGCTGCTCTCCCAGGTCCGCCCGCGGCTGGTCGTCACCGACGCAGCGGTGCGGGCCACAGTCTCGGAGGCCGTGGCCACCACCGGCGCCCCTGCCCCGCCCACCGTGGACGTCACCAGCCTCGTCCCGGACTGGCGCGCCGAGGACGTGGGTGGCCCGCCGCTGCCGACCAACGTCGGCCCCGACGACGTGGCGGTGCTCATCCCGACGTCGGGGACGACCGGGCGCTCCAAGCTGGTCATGCAGACCCACCGCGCCTACGCGATGGCCGGCGAGGGCTTCCCGCACTGGATGGAGCTCACCGGCGAGGACCGGCTGATGACCTCGCTGCCGCTCTTCCACGTGAACGCGCCCGCCTACTCGGTCCTGGGCTCGCTGGCCTGCGGGGCGGGACTCGTTCTCCTGCCACGGTTCTCGGCCAGCGGCTTCCTCGACAGCGCGCGGCGCCACGGCGCGACCGAGTTCAACGCCATCGGCGCGATGCTGGAGATCCTCATGCGCCAGCCGGCTCGCCCCGACGACGCCGACACCCCGCTGCGGCTGTGCTACACCGGCCCGTCACCGACGCGGGACTGGCAGGAGGCGTTCGAGCGGCGCTTCGGCCTGCGGGTCGTCTGCGGCTACGGACTGTCCGAGTCCCCCTACGGCCTGGTCTGGGCACGCGGCACCCGCCCGTTCGGGACGCTCGGCTCGCCGCGGCAGCACCCCCGGCTCGGGACGGTCAACCAAGCGCGCGTCGTCGACGACGACGGCCGGGACATCGAGCCGGGCGGCACCGGTGAGCTGTTGCTGCGCAACCCCGCCGTGACGCCCGGCTACTGGCAGATGCCGGAGGAGTCGGCCGCGACCGTGGTCGACGGCTGGCTGCACACCGGCGACCTCGTGACCGCCAACGCCGACGGGACCTGCACCTTCGTCGCGCGCCGCAAGGAGGTGCTGCGCCGTCGCGGGCAGAACCTCTCCCCCGCCGAGGTCGAGGACGCGGTCCTGACCCACCCCGACGTCCTGGAGGTGGCGGTGGCCGCGGTCCCCTCGGACCTGACCGAGGACGAGGTCAAGGCGTTCGTCGTCCCCCGCGCCGGTCGGGTCCTCGACTTCGGGGAGCTCCGGGCCTGGACGGCGCAGCGGCTCTCGGCATTCAAGGTGCCGCGCTACTGGCAGGCCGTCGACGCGCTTCCGCGCACCCCCACCGCCCGCGTGGCCAGGCACCGGCTCCCGGCCGGTCACCCGCCCGGGGAGTATGACGCGCAGTCACCTCTCCCCCGCCCGCCGCGGACGTCGAACGGCCCGGACGACCCCTCCGCACCTCCCGGGGCCGGCGGCACCACCGGCCACCGGGACACCGACCGGACCTCCGAGAGCAGGGACGCACCATGACCGGCTACCCCACCTCGCTCGGCAGCACCGACACCGACACCATCCAGCTGCTCGGCCAGGACCTCGCGCAGGACCTCATGGGCTCGGTCGGCTTCGCCGAGCTGGCCTACTGGCTGGTGACCTTGCGCCGGCCGACGCCCGGCGAGCTGCGGGTGCTCGAGGCGGTGCTCGTCGCCCTCGCCGACCACGGCCTGACGCCGTCGGCGATCGCCGCGCGGCTCACCCTGACCGGTGCCCCCGAGTCGGTCCAGGGCGCCCTGGCCGCGGGCCTGCTCGGCGGCGGCTCCCGCTACCTCGGGGTCACCGAGGACGCCGGCCGGTTCCTCAGCGAGGCGCTGGCTGCACACGACGCGACGGGGGTCGGTCGCCCGACCAGCGTGCAGGCGTGGGACGACCTGGCGCGGGCCGCCATACGGGAGCAGCTGGGGTCCGGGCGCTACGTGCCCGGCCTGGGCCACCCCGAGCACAAGGCGGGCGACCCACGGACCTCGGTGCTCCTGCGGATCGCAGCCGAGGAGGGGCAGCTCGGGCCACACCTGGAGCTGTTCACCGCAGTAGGGCGGGTGCACCCCGAGGTGCTCGGGCGGGTGCTGCCGCTGAACGGGGCCGGGGCGTGCGGGGCGGCGCTGTGCGACATCGGCCTGCCGGTCGGGATCCTGCGCGGGTTCGCCCTGCTCGCGCGCACCGCAGGCCTGCTCGGCCACCTCGCCGAGGAGATGCGCCGGCCGATCGGGCAGGCCGTCGCCGATGACGTCCGGCGGGCGACGGCCTACGAGCCGACCGGCCCCGAGGAGATCAGGACGGTCGGGAGCGAGGCCATCGTGGCGATCCCTGATGCGACCCCTGGTGCAACACCTGATGCCGCCGCTGGGGAGGCAGCCGCGCCCCGCCCGCGCGCCCAGCGCCGTCGCGACACCGAGCACCGGCTCGCCCACGACGTCGACCTCTGGGTGGCCAGCGCCTCGCCCGACGGGGCGCCCTGGCTGGTGCCGCTGTCCTTCGACTGGGACGGGGAGGCCCTGCTGCTGGCGACTCCGACGAACAGCCCGACCGGCACCAACCTGGCGACCACCCGCACCGTCCGCCTGGGGCTGGGGCCCACCCGCGACGTGACCATGGTGGAGGGCGACGTCGAGCTCCTCGAGATGGACGCGCTGCCGCGGGAGCGGGGCGACCGGTTCGCCGCGCGCACCGGGTTCGACCCGCGCGAGCTGGCCACGGCATACCGCTGGTTCCGCATCACCCCTCGGCGGATCCAGGCCTGGCGCGAGGAGGACGAGCTGGCCGACCGCGAGCTGATGCGCGACGGCCGCTGGCTGGCCTGACGTGCCGGCCCGCGCTGCGCGGTGCCCGAACCCGCAGCCCTGGGCAGTGGGCTGAAAACGGGCAGGCAACCCGCTCCAGGGTGGTTGGATCGAGGCAGGCGATGCCGACGGGAGCGTGCAGGCGCGCCCGCAGGACAGAGGGAGACCCGATGAGCCCGGATGCGAGTACGGAGAAGTCGGTCCCGGCGCGGCCGGCGGCCGACAGCCACGACCTGATCCGCGTGCACGGCGCCCGGGTGAACAACCTCAAGGACATCCACGTCGAGCTCCCCAAGCGGCGGCTCTCGGTGTTCACCGGCGTCTCCGGCTCGGGCAAGAGCTCGCTGGTCTTCGCCACCATCGCGGCCGAGTCGCAGCGGCTGATCAACGAGACCTACAGCTCCTTCGTGCAGGGCTTCATGCCCTCGCTGGCCCGGCCCGACGTCGACGTCCTCGACGGGCTGACGACCGCGATCATCGTCGACCAGGAGCGGATGGGCGCCAACCCCCGCTCGACGGTCGGCACCGCGACCGACGCGAACGCGATGCTGCGCATCCTGTTCAGCCGCATCGGAACGCCGCACATCGGGCCGCCCACCGCGTTCTCGTTCAACGTGCCGACCCGGGTGGCGAGCGGGGTGATGCGGACCGACAAGGGCGGCCGGGAGGAGAAGACGGTCGTCCGCAACGCGGTCTACCAGGGCGGCATGTGCTCGCGCTGCGAGGGGATGGGCGCGGTCAGCGACTTCGACCTGACCGCCCTGTACGACGAGAGCCTGTCCCTCAACGAGGGCGCGCTCCTGGTCCCCGGCTACAGCATGGAGGGCTGGTACGGCCGCATCTTCCGTGGCTGCGGCTTCTTCGACCCGGACAAGCCGATCAGCCGGTTCACCACGAAGGAGCTGCACGACCTGCTCCACAAGGAGCCGACGAAGATCAAGGTCGAGGGGATCAACCTCACCTACGAGGGCCTGATCCCCAAGATCCAGAAGTCGATGCTGTCCAAGGACGTCGACGCGCTGCAGCCGCACATCCGCGCCTTCGTGGACCGGGCGATCACGTTCACGACCTGCCCCGACTGCGAGGGCACCCGGCTCAGCCAGGAGGCACGGTCCTCGAGGATCGCCGGGAAGAACATCGCCGAGGTCTGCTCGATGCAGATCAGCGACCTCGCCGCCTGGGTCCGCGACCTCGACAAGCCCGGTGTGGCCCCGCTGCTCGCCGGGCTGCAGCACCTGCTCGACTCCTTCGCCGAGATCGGGCTCGGCTACCTCTCCCTCGACCGCCCCGCGGGCACGCTCTCCGGCGGCGAGGCGCAGCGCACCAGGATGATCCGCCACCTCGGCTCCTCGCTCACCGACGTCACGTACGTCTTCGACGAGCCGAGCATCGGCCTGCACCCGCACGACATCGCGCGGATGAACGGCCTGCTGCTCCAGCTGCGCGACAAGGGCAACACCGTGCTGGTCGTCGAGCACAAGCCGGAGGTGATGGCGATCGCCGACCACCTCGTCGACCTGGGCCCGGGCGCCGGCACCGACGGCGGCGAGGTCGTCTTCGAGGGCAGCCTGGAGGGGCTGCGGGCCAGCGGCACGACCACCGGAAAGCACCTGGACGACCGGACGTCGATCAAGGCCACCGCCCGCACCTCGAAGGGCGCGCTGGAGGTCCGCGGCGCCACCACGCACAACCTCAAGGACGTCGACGTCGACATCCCGCTCGGTGTGCTGGTCGTCCTGACCGGGGTCGCCGGCTCGGGCAAGAGCTCGCTGGTCACCGGATCGGTGTCCGGGCGGGACGGCGTGGTCACCGTCGACCAGGGGGCGATCAGGGGGTCCCGGCGCAGCAACCCGGCGACCTACACCGGCCTGCTCGAGCCGATCCGCAAGGCGTTCGCCAAGGCCAACGGCGTCAAGCCCGCACTGTTCAGCGCCAACTCCGAGGGCGCCTGCCCCACCTGCAACGGCAACGGCGTCATCTACACCGACCTGGCAACGATGGCCGCCGTCGCCACCACCTGCGAGGAGTGCGAAGGCAAGCGGTTCCAGGCCTCGGTGCTGGAGTACCGCCTCGGCGGCCGCGACATCAGCGAGGTGCTCGCGATGTCGGTGGTGGAGGCGGAGGCGTTCTTCGGCGGCGGCGAGGCCAAGCTGCCTGCCGCGCAGACGATCCTGTCCCGGCTCGCGGACGTGGGCCTGGGCTACCTCACCCTCGGGCAGCCGCTGACCACCCTCTCCGGCGGCGAGCGGCAGCGGATCAAGCTGGCCACCCAGATGGCCGGCAAGGGCGATGTCTACGTCCTCGACGAGCCGACGACCGGGCTGCACCTCGCCGACGTCGAGCAGCTGCTCGGCCTGCTCGACCGGCTCGTCGACTCCGGCAAGTCGGTGATCGTCATCGAGCACCACCAGGCGGTGATGGCGCACGCCGACTGGATCATCGACCTCGGGCCCGGCGCCGGCCACGACGGCGGCACCATCGTCTTCGAGGGCACACCTGCGGACCTCGTCGCCGCCCGCTCCACCCTCACGGGCAAGCACCTCGCGGCCTACGTCGGCGGCTGACCGGCCCCGCGACGTCCGGCGAGCCACCGCCGGATCCTCCGAGGCGGACGATGCCGCCGGTATGCGCGGCTGGCTAGGTTCGTGGGAGCCGTGGCCCGGGCACCGGCCCTGGCCATCGGCGAGCCTGCGAGGAGGGCCCATGCGTCAAGCCCGAACAGCGCGCGCCGTCCCCGGTGCGCTCGTCGCCGCTCTCGTGATGGCGCTGCTGACCCTCGTGACAGCCTGCAGCTCGGCCTCCACGAACGGTCAGTCCGGCTCGCCCACGCCGACGAGCACGGCGTCCTCCGGCGGTGCGTCGGCAGCCACCCCGACCGGGGCGACCGCGGCGGCGTGTGCCGACGCCGCGGCGCTGAAGGCCTCCCTCCAGGCCCTGACCACGGTGAACCCCCTCCAGGACGGCCTCACCGCCGTGCGCGCTGCGATCGACAACGTCAAGGCCAACCTGGACAAGGCCGAGAAGTCGGCGTCGGCCGCGCTGGAGCCCGCCGTCGCCCGGGTCAGGACCGCGTTCACCCAGCTGGAGACGGCCACCAAAGGGGTGACCGTCCGGACGCTTCCGGCGGCGGGGCCGCGGATCTCCGGCGCCCTGTCGCAGGTGGCCTCCTCGACCACCGCGCTGGTGGCTGCGATCGCCCAGAGCTGCCCGGGCACCTAGGCGGGGCCCCGGCCTCCCGGGCCGCCACATCGTCTCCTCGAGCAGCGTCCCGGAAGGTTCCTGCTCCGCAGGTGTCACAGGACCGAGTGCTCTCTCGTCTGGATGGGTGTAGGCAGGGATCCGACGGAAGGGGCGGACGATGAAGGTGTTCGTGGCAGGCGCGACCGGGGCGATGGGACGGCAGCTGGTGCCGCGGCTGGTGCAGGCCGGGCACGAGGTGCACGCGATGACACGGAGCGAGTCGAAGCAGGCGATGCTGCGCGACCTCGGCGCGGTGCCGGTGATGGCCGACGCGCTCGACGCCGAGCAGGTCGCCGCAGCGGTGGCCGCGGCGCAGCCGGACGCGGTCATCCACCAGCTGACTGCGATCGGTCCGATGGACCTGCGGCACTTCGACCGGGCGTTCGCGGCGACCAACCGGCTGCGGACCGAGGGCACTGACCACCTGCTCTCGGCGGCCCAGGCCGTCGGGGTGAAGCGGTTCGTGGCGCAGAGCTTCTTTGCGGGCTACGACCGGACCGGTGACACGGTGAAGTCGGAGGAAGACTCGTTCGGGGCGGCCGCGCCGCCCGGGATGGACCAGACCGTCGCGGCGATCAAGCACGTCGAGGAGGCGGTGCTGGGCGCGACGTGGACCGAGGGCCTCGTGCTGCGGTACGGCGGGTTCTACGGCCCGCACACTTCGCTGGGGCCTGATGGCGAGCAGACGGAGGCGGTGCGGCGCCGCAAGATGCCACTGGTCGGGGACGGTGGTGGCGTGTGGTCGTTCATCCACATCGCCGACGCGGCCGAGGCGACGGTGGCAGCGCTGGAGGGCGGCGCGCCGGGCGCCTACAACGTCGTCGACGACGAGCCGGCGCGCGTGGCCGACTGGCTGCCGTACCTCGCGGAGGCGCTCGGCGCGAAGAAGCCGATGCGCGTGCCGGTCTGGCTGGCGCGGCTGCTCGCCGGGGAGACTGGCGTCGTGATGATGACCGAGCTGCGCGGCGCGTCCAACGCGAAGGCGAAGCGCGAGCTCGGCTGGACGCCGCGGCACGCGACCTGGCGCGACGGCTTCCACGAGCTGGTCGCCGGCGAGTCGGCTCGGGCGGGGGCCGCATGACCGATGCGCCTGCCGCCGGCGGCGCCTTGGGGTCGCGCGTCGGCACCGGTGGCGGCTCTGGCGCTGGCTCTGGCGCCGGCTCCGCACCGCCGGCGGCCGGGTCGGGCGGTGCGGCAGGGGCGGTCCCCCACGAGGAGCTGCTGGCCGAGCTGCGGCCGGTGGCCTTCGGCATCGCCTACCGGATGCTCGGCAGCGTCACCGAGGCGGAGGACGTGGTGCAGGAGGCGCTGCTGCGCGTGCACCGTTCGCTCGAGTCCGGCGAGCGGATCGCGTCGCCACGGGCGTTCACCGCGACCGTGACCACCCGGTTGGCGATGGACGAGCTGCGGTCGGCGCGGGTGCGGCGCGAGCGGTATGTGGGCGAGTGGCTGCCGGAGCCTGTGATCACGGACGGGCGCGACGACCCGGCGGAGCATGCGGTCACCGCCGACTCCCTGTCCCTTGCGCTGCTCGTGGTGCTCGAGAGCCTCTCCCCCGAGCAGCGTGCGGTCCTGTTGCTGCACGACGTGTTCGGCTACGGGTACGGCGAGATCACCGACATCGTCGGCAAGAACGAGGCGAACGTGCGCCAGCTCGCGGTCCGCGCCCGCCGCCACGTCGAGGAACGCCGGCCCCGGTTCAGCACGACGAGCGAACGGCGCGACGAGCTGGCGCAACGCTTCTTCGCCGCGGCTCGCAGCGGCGACCTGGCCGGGCTCGAAGCACTGCTCGCGCACGACGTGGTGCTCGTCGGCGACGGCGGTGGCAAGGCTCCCTCGCTGGCCCGCTCGCAGCAGGGCCGCAGCCGCGTCGCCCACACCCTGACGAACTGGCTTCGCGCCCTGCGACGGCTGCCGGAGATGGAGATCCGGCTCGCCGAGGTCAACGGCGACCCGGGCGCGATGTTCCTCGTCGAGGGGAGGCTGCTCGCCGTCTGGGCCCTCGACGTCATCGACGGTCAGGTCGCCGGCGTCCGCGCAGTCGTCAACCCCGACAAGCTCGCGCACCTCGGCCCGGTCGGCGACGCCAAGGCCCTGGTCCGCCGGATGGGCGTCCGCCCCGGCGACTGAGGGACGAGACGGCGGGGACCGGGACGCAGCCCGAACGGGACCCCGCTCGACAGGAACCCAGCCGGACAGGAACCCAACCCGACAGGAGCCCAGCCGGATCGGGCCCCGCGTGGAGCAGGTCCGTGGCTGGATCCCGAAGAACAGCTAGATCGGGAAGAACAGGTTGAGGAACCGCTCGACCACGGCCATGTCGCCCCGGGCCGTGCCGCAGTTGCAGCGCCCGTAGGTGACCAGCACCATGCTGCTCGCGTCGAGCTCGAGGTAGGCCGGCAGGCTCTCGATCTCACCGAGCTCGTAGGCCATGCCGTCCGGGCCGAAGGAGAGCCGGAAGTCACCACCGTTGCGGCCACCGATCCGCACGCCGATGCTGAACGGCTCGGTGACCGCCCCGGCCTTCACCGTGCCCTGCCAGATCCAGAACATGAACGGCACCAACAGGTCTGCGGCGTCCCCGGACAGGGCGTGGTGCCGGCCGGCACCCTCACGGATGTCCCAGGAGTGCACGCCGTAGTCCATCAGCTGGCCGGCGGCGTAGAAGAACGCCGGGACCGGCCCCATGTAGGGGTGGGTGACCGTCAGGCCCGCCCAGTCGTCGGGGCCGATCGCCTGGAGGATCTCCTGCATCTTGTGGAAGTCGTCGCGCAGCCGCTGCATCATCTCGGCCTGCGGCACCCCGCGGAACGCGGTGGCGAACTCGTTGACCTTCTCGTGCATCGCCGCCACGCCGTAGGGCTCGGCGACCTCCCCGGCACCGCGGGCCGCGTCGAACGCCCGGAAGTAGCCCTCCGTGGTGTCGACGATGTGGGCGACGAGGTCCCGCACCGTCCAGCCCTCACAGGCGGTGGGCGCCTCCCACGCTGCCGGCTGCTCCGCCATGGCGAAGAACTGCTCCGCCTCGTGGCGCACCACCCGCAGGATGGTGTCCTTGCCCTCGTAGGTCATGGGGTTCCACTCGCTCATCGCGCTCACCTTCCTCGGTGGAACACCCGCGGCGGCTACTCGTCGAGCTGGTGACCGCCGAAGTACATCAGCGGGTCGCTGAGCAGCTCGATCTGGATCCCGTCCGGGTCCTTGAAGTACATCGACTCCTCGATGCCGCGGTCCGGCCCGAGGTAGGTGACACCGGCCGCGTCGAGCCGGTCGCGCACCTGCTCCCACTTCTCGCGGGAGGCCGAGATCGCGATGTGCTGGACGCTGCCGATCGACTCCTTGCCCGGCTCGAGGCCCAGGCCCGGGAAGTCGAAGAAGCCCAGCAGGGTGCGGTTGCCCAGGTCGAAGAAGAAGTGCGAAGACCCCTGGTAGTCGCGGTTCTCCACGAGCTCGACCAGCGGGAAGCCGAGCAGCCCCTGGTAGAACTGGATGGTCTGCTCGACGTCGGAGCAGATCAGCACCGCGTGGTGGATCCCGCGCGCCGTGCTCTCGCCACGCTCGCCCGCCGGCTTGAGGTACTTCTCCCGAAGCTCCGCGCGCCGGGCCTCGAGCTCCACCTGCTCGGTTTCGGTTGGCATCGCCATCGAGCACCCCTTCCACGACCGTGCCGGACCCCTTGTCCGGACTCTAAACCGGCTCCGGAGGCGGCGGAAGATGCAGCCGCGTCGACGACTCCATCGGTATGCCGCGCAGCCGGTCCGCGCGCAGCCTCACCGAAGATCACCCGGCCCACCCGCGGGCGGGCCGGGACATTCACCCCGCGCGGACGAAGTCACGCGCCGCGCGGCACGCGAGGCTGGTCTCCCGTCGGAGGCAAGGTGGTCCCGGTGAAGCTTGCAGGTGTGGTCTTTCTCGCTCCCATAGGTGTGATGTTCGCGCTGATGTGCCTCCTGACCGGGGCCGCAGTCGTCCTCAGCATCCCGCAGGCGCTGGTGCACCGGGTGCGTCGGCGCCGCGAGAGCCGTCGAGCCCGGATGACCGGATGACCGGATAGCCGGCTAGCCGGCGCGGGAGGGATCGGCCGCACGCGCGCGTCCCGGTTGACCGGACCCGCCCCCACGGCCCATGTCGGTGTGCCCGGTGGCAGCCACGCGGCCGCCCTCAGCCCAGCTCCCACCGCGTCGGACGGCCCGGGTCCGGCTCGTAGCGGCAGGTCCCGCCGGTGCTGACCGTGTCGCTGAGGAGCCGGCCCAGCGGGCCGTCGACGTCCGCCACCTGCCGGATCGCCTTGGCCACAGCCTTGCGCACCGCCACCCGGGCCCGCTCCTGCGTCGCGCCCGAGGTGCGCACCCGGCCACCGAGCCCGGTCGCGCCCCGCAGCTCGGCGAGCAGGGCCTCACGCTCCGCTCCCAGCCGGGCGAGCCGGCCCTCGTCGGACCACGCGTGCGCCTCGTCGAGCTCCTCCTCGAGCTCGACCAGCCGGCGGCGGTAGTCCGCCAGGGCCTTGCGGTCGAGCAGCTCCCCGGTGTCCGGCTGGGCCACGCCGGCTCCTGGGTGGCCGGCGACCGCGTCGGACAGCTCCAGAGCCGGGACGTCCACGCCGGGCCGGGCGAGCAGGTGGCGCAGGTAGTGCAGACCCTTCAGGTCCCGGATGGCGCTCAGCGCCCCGTCCCGGCCGACCCACCACAGCCCGTGCCCGTCCGGCCGCAGGTGCGCCACCACGGGGCTGACCACCGGGGTGACCACCGGCGTCGACCCGCCCGCCGACGACGGCACCCCCATCACCGCCCCCACCACCGCGGAGCCGCCGCCTGTCGAGGGCGTCGCAGCCCCGGAGGTGCCCGTCTCCCCGGCCCGGGCCGCCGGCTCCACGAGCGCCTGCACCCGGCGAAGCCACCATGTCGCGCCCATCCGCCGGTAGGCCTGCGCCGCCCGGTCGGCCCACGCCCGTGCCTCCTCGTCGCGGCCCAGCAGGTGGCACCCGCGCGCGAGGTAGTCCTCGACCACCCCGGCGAACTCGACCCCGCCGGCGTTGACGACTCCCCGCCCGGCACACGGCTCGAGCAGCGCCACCGCCGTCGCCGTCAGGCCCGACTCCCCCAGCGCGACGGCGACCTCGGCCAGCGAGGTGACGGTGAGGAGCCAGTCGACGTCCCGCGCGATGCCGGCCAGTTCCGCCCCCGCGAGCTGGTGCAGGAGCCGCCGGGCGCGCTCTGGGTCATCCGCCGCGACCCAGAGCACCGCGCCCTGTGCCGCGACCGACGTGACCGACTCGCGGGTGCCGAACTCCTCGTAGGCCTGCGCTTCCCGGGCCAGGGCTCCCGTGTCGCCGGACTGCCGGGCCACCCCGGCGGAGAGGGTGCGCTCCAGGGCGTAGGTGTCCACCTCACCGGCCGCCGTCCCGGCGGCCACCGTCTCGGCCATCTCCCGGCGGACGCCGGCGAGGTCGCCGGCCATCAGCAGCACCATCGCCCGGCGGGATGCGGCGAAGAAGCGCACCCGCGCCGACCCGGTCTCCTCGGCCAGCTGGGCCAGCGCCCGCAGCTGCCGCCGGACCGTGGGCAGGTCCAGGCCCTCCAGGGCGGTGGTCAGCCGCCACAGGTGGGCCGTGAGCCGGGTCTCGACGTCGGTCAGGTGCGCGACGGTGTCCTCCAGCCGGGCGGTGATGCGCAGCCGCTCGACCAAGTCGTCCGGGCCCCAGTGCACGAGCAGCTGGGCGTCGAGCGCCTGGGCCAGCAGCGCCGGGTCGGACCGGGTCTGCGCCGTCTGGAGGGCCTCTGCGGCGAAGGCGTCGGCCCTCTTGGGGTCGCCGGCGTAGGCCCAGGTCCGGGCCAGCGCCACCGCGAGCCGCGCGCGCTGCTCGCCCTGCGCCATCGACCACGCCTCGTGCAGGAAGGCCGGCACCCGTCCGTGCACCGTGCCGAAGGGGTAGGTGGCGGCCAGGGCCAGCGCGGCCGCCCCCATGGCCTCGACGTCGCCGGCGGCCCGGGCCCGCTCGAAGGTCTGCACGTGCTCGGCGCGGGCCGCGGCCTGCTCGGGCCCGGCCCGGACCTGCCCCTGCGGGTCGGGCGCGGAGCCGCTCACGAGCCCGAGTGTAGGTCGGGCCCGGGCGACTCAGGGACGGATGAGCCTCACCGCGGCGGCGTGCTCGGCGACCCGGGCGCGGTCCCAGTCGCCGGTACAGTAGACCGACAGGGCCGTGATGCCGTCGGGGCCGGCGTCGGCGCGGAACAGCTCCCGGCAGTACCACTGCTCGCCACCGTCCTCCCAGCGCTCCTCGACCTCGAGCACGAAGCCGGTCGGCGTGGGGTCCAGCCGGTGGCGCGGCACCCGCCCGGGGCTCGGGTGACCGGCCATGCGCAGGGCGACGACGTCCGGCACGCCCGAGGCCTGCAGCCGCCAGCGCGGCATGGTGAAGTCGCAGAAGACACCCGGGGCGAACAGGCCCTGCGGCGCCTGCCCCGTCTCGAGGAAGGCGATCAGCTGGTCCGCGAGTGCGCGGGTCCGCTCGGGCACGGCCGGGCGAAGTGCCACGTGCGGCGAAGGCTGGGCGGGTCGGGTGGTGGTCGTCATGGCTGCCTCCGGTGGGCTGCTGCGCGGTCAGGTCACCCCGAAGGCGTGACGCGCCGCGTCACGCCGTGACGCAGGCAGGGACGGGCGCAGGCACGAACCGGTCCCCCGTGTGCCGGGTGGCCGCGGCGGCCTGCCAGGTGGCCGCGAGTGCCTGCCGGCCGCCGCAGCCGCCGGCGACCACCCGGCATACCCGGTGGTCGGTCAGGCGCCCTGCGCCGCCCGCCGGGCGGACTCGTCGCCCCCGGCGCCGCGTAGCAGCCACCCGGCTCCGGCGGCGAGGAGGGCCCCGACCAGCGGTCCCACCACGTAGGCCCAGAACGAGGTCCAGGTCCCGCCCACCAGCGCGGGGCCGAAGGAGCGCGCCGGGTTCATCGAGGCGCCGCTGATCGGGCTGGCCCACAGGCCGGCGAGCGCGATGTAGGAGCCGACCCCGACCGCGGACATCGTCCCGACGTTCTGCGCGCCCGAGGCGGTGCCCAGGATCGTGCTGAGCAGGCCGAAGGTCAGCAACGCCTCGATGATCGTCGCCGTGAGGGTGCTGATGCCGGGCCCGGGCACGGTGGCCCCGAGCTGGCCGACGTTGCCGAACATCGCCCGCAGCACCAGGCAGGCGATGGTCGCCCCGGCGAGCTGGGCCGCGACGTATCCCGGTATGCGACCCCACGGGAAGTCGCGCCGCAGCGCGAACCCCAGGGAGACCACGGGGTTGAGGTGTGCCCCGCCGACGGCGCCCATGAACAGGATCATGGCCAGCACCATCATCCCGGGCGCGATCACCGCTGCGGTGCGCGAGATCTGGCCGTGGCTGACCGCGTTGACCACGCCGCCGCCGGCCGCGACGAGGACGAGGAGGAAGGTGCCGAGCAGCTCGCTGAAGAGCCGCCGCCACTCCTGACTGGAGTCATAGAACCCCTCGACCAGCCTCACGTCGCGCGCGATGGCGGACCGGGCGACGGCCAGCTCACCGCTGGACCGTCCCTCGGTCCCGGCCCGTGGCTGGTCCTGCGCCTGGTGCTGGCTCGGCGCCGGCTTCCTGCTCGGTGCCTGTGGCCGGCCCTGCGCGGCTGAGTGCTGTGCCACCTCGACCTCCCTGGAGTGAACGGGTGGGAACTCCTCATCGTCCGTCGCGTGGCCGCGCGCTGACCTCATCCGCGCAGGGTGAGCAGCGTTCGGCGCGGCGTCCGCACACTGACAGGGCAGGGCGTGCCGGGTCCCGCCCGGGTCCCGGTCACGCACCGGGGCCGGGGCGGGGCCCGGTACCCGAACGAGGAGGTGGCCTCGATGACCGTTGACGCCAGGACCGGTGCGCCGACCTCGCCCACCGGGGCGCCGTGGTACGCCCGGCCCGCCGAGGAGGTTGCCGCCGCCCTCCACGTCGACCCTGCGACCGGTCTCACCGCGGCGACCGCCCGGCAGCTGCTGGGCGAGCACGGCCCCAACGCCCTGCCGGAGGAGGCCCCCGAGCCGCGCTGGCGCCGGTTCCTGGCGCAGTACCGCAGCTACATGCAGATCATCCTGCTGGCCGCGGCCGCGGTCTCCCTGCTCATCCAGGAGTGGAGCACCGGGGTCCTGCTCATCGTCCTCACCCTCGTCAACGCGATAGGCGGGCTGCGCCAGGAGGGCAAGGCCGAGAGCGCGATGAACGCGCTGAAGTCGATGATGAAGGCCACGGCACGGGTTCGCCGCGACGGCCAGGACGCCGAGGTCCCGGCCGAGGAGCTGGTCGTCGGGGACGTGGTCCTGCTCGCGGCCGGCGACCAGGTGCCCGCGGACGGGCGCATCGTCGAGTCCAGCGCCCTGCAGATCGACGAGTCCGCCCTGACCGGCGAGAGCGTGCCGTCGGCCAAGGACGCGACCGTGCTCACGGGCCACGACCTGAGCCCGGGCGAGCAGTCGAACATGGCGTTCATGAACACGCCGGTCACCCACGGCAGCGGCACGGTCGTGGTGACCGGGACCGGCGCGGACACCGAGCTGGGCAAGATCTCCGGGATGCTCTCGGCCACGGAGGCCGAGCAGTCACCGCTGACCCGCGAGCTGAACCGGCTGACCCTGTGGATCGCCGCGGCCGCCGGGCTCACGATGGTCGTGATGTTCGTCCTCGGGCGGGCGCGCGGGGACGCCTGGGACGCACTGTTCGTCGCCGCCATCTCCCTGGCCATCGCCGCGATCCCGGAGGCGCTGCCGACGGTCACCCAGGTGATCCTCTCCCTGGGCAGCATCGACCTGGCCAAGCGCCACGCCATCGTCAAGGACCTGCCCTCGGTGGAGACCCTCGGCTACACCTCGGCGATCAACTCCGACAAGACCGGCACCCTGACGATGAACCAGATGACGGCCGTCGAGGTGGTCGACCCCACCGACCGCTACACCGTCACCGGCACCGGCTACGGCCTCGAGGGCAGCATCCACCACGCCGCCGGGGCCTCGGACACGATCGAGGCGGCCGTCCTGCCCTACGTCATCGCCAACGACGCCCGGCTCGTCGAGGGCAAGGTCGTGGGTGACCCGACCGAGGGCGCCCTGCTCGTCCTCGGGCACAAGGCCGGGCTGGACATCGAGGCCAGCCACGAGCGGCTGCCGCGCCTGGCCGCCCTCCCGTTCGACCCGGGATACAAGCTCATGGCCACGTTCAACCAGGCCCGCGACGCCGACGGCCGCGAGGTCGTCCGCTGCTTCGTCAAGGGAGCCGCCCCGGCGGTGCTCTCCCGGGCGGCGACCGCCCTGTCCGGCGGGCGGACCGTGCCGTGGGACGCCACGCTCGGCAAGGCGGCGGTCGAGCACATGGAGCGGATGGAGCGCGCGGGACGGCGGGTCATGGCAGCTGCCACCCGCGACCTCGACCCGGCCACGTTCGACAAGGACGGCGACCTGCTCGGCTACGTCGAGCAGCTGCAGGTGACCAGCCTGGTGGGCATGGTCGACCCTCCGCGCGAGCAGTCCAAGGCGGCCGTCGCGGCCGCCCAGTCCGCCCACATCCGGGTGCGGATGGTGACCGGGGACGACGTCACCACCGGCGCCGCCATCGCCACGCAGCTCGGCATCCCCGGCGAGGCGGTCCTCGGGGCGGACTTCGCGGCGCTGAGCGAGGCCGAGCGGCTGGAGCGGATCGAGACGATCGGCGTGGTGGGCCGGGTCGCGCCCGAGCACAAGGTGCTCCTGGCCAACACCCTCAAGGCCAGGGGCGAAGTGGTCGCCATGACCGGCGACGGCGTCAACGACGCGCCCGCGATCAAGGCCGCCGACATCGGCATCGCCATGGGCAGCGGGACCGACGTGGCCAAGAACGCCGGCCGGATGATCCTCACCGACGACGACTTCGCGACCATCGTCTTCGCCGTCGAGCAGGGGCGGAAGATCTACGACAACCTCGCGAAGTACATCCGCTTCGTCCTCATCCTGCTGGTCACCTTCGTGCTGACCTTCCTCGGCGCGACGCTGTTCAACATCGCCAGCGGCGAGCCGTTCACGCCGGCCCAGGTGCTGTGGGTCCACTTCTTCGTCAACGCCGCGTTCGGCTTCGCCCTGGGCTTCGACCTCGAGACCCCCGGCCTCATGGCGCGGCACCCCCTGCCCCGCGGGCAGTCGGTGCTGACCCGCCGTCTGGTGGTCACCGTCGGCCTCGCCGGGCTCCTCATCACCATCGGCCTGCTGACCCTGATCCAGTGGGGCACTACACACTTCGGCAGCCTCGAGGTCGGGCAGTCGATCGCGTTCACGTCGTTCGCACTGTGCCTCATCGTGGCCGCGTTCGAGTGCCGCAGCGAGACCGCCACCGCCCTGAGCACCACCAGCTTCGACAGCAAGCAGATGAACTGGGCCGCCCTGGGTGAGCTCGCCCTCGCGGTCATGACCACCCAGCTGGAGGTGTTCCGCCGACTGCTGGGCACCACGCAGATCTCCATGACCCAGTTCGCCTGGGCCCTGGTGCCCGCCGTGGCGCTGCTCCTGCTCTGGGAGCTATGGAAGATCCCGCTCCGCCGCGGAGCGCTCTCGGCCGTCGCGGCAGCGAGCCCGCCGGTCGGTGCGACCGGCAGTGCCAGCGGCAGTGCGACGGGCAGTGCGACGGGCAGTGCGACCGGCAGCGTGGCTGGCGGCGTGACGGGCGGCTGACGAACAGGAAGGCGGCACCATGGCGCACGACGACCGGGCGAGGCGGATCGCGAAGGCGATCGAGCCGTTGCGGGTGGAACCGGGCAGCGAGGTGGACCTCGCCGCGGACTTCGACCCGCGATACAAGGCGGACTTCGTCAAGAAGAAGGAGGGCCGCGAGCTGCTCCAGATCGGTGTGGAGCTGCTGAGCGAGTACCAGGAACGGCTCGCCGCCCAGGACACGTGGGGCGTGCTGGTGTGCCTGCAGGCCCTGGACGCCGCGGGCAAGGACGGCACGATCCGCCACGTCATGAGCGGGGTCAACCCGCAGGGCGTGCGGGTGCGCGGCTTCAAGGTCCCCTCCGCTGAGGAGCTCGACCACGACTACCTGTGGCGGTATGCGCGGGAGCTGCCGGAGCGCGGCGACATCGGCATCTTCAACCGGTCGCACTACGAGGAGGTCCTCGTGGTGCGGGTGCACCCCGAGCTGCTCGACCGGCAGAAGCTGCCGCCCGAGGCCAAGGGCAAGGGCGTGTGGGACCGGCGCTACCGCGAGATCAACGACTGGGAGCACTACCTGGTCGACAACGGGTTCAAGGTGGTCAAGCTCTTCCTGAACCTCTCCCAGGAGGAGCAGCGGGTGCGCTTCCTGCGCCGGATCGACCTGCCCGACCACAACTGGAAGTTCTCCCCCGCCGACGCCCGGGAGCGGCTGCGCTGGGACGACTACCAGGAGGCTTTCTCGGAGATGCTCTCGGCGACGAGCACCGAGTGGGCGCCGTGGTACGTCATCCCGGCCGACCGCAAGTGGTTCGGCCGGCTGGCCACGGCCGCGGTGCTGGTCAAGACCCTGATGGACATCGACCCGCAGTACCCCACGGTCAGCGCCGACACCCGCGCGGAGATGCTCCAGGAGAAAGCCGCCCTGGAGGCCGAGGCCCCGAAGGGCGCCGAGGCAGACCCGTTCGAGGCCGAGGTGCTCCGCGAGGAGGAGGGCGCCGAGCGCCGCAAGGAAGCCGGTAAGCGGAAGAAGAAGGGCAAGCAGAAGGGGAAGGGCCGGTCATGAGCAGCGGCACCGCGAGCCCGGGGGCCCACCGACGCGGTGTGACGGGTGCCCGGCCGGGCGGCGCCCCCGCCTCGCACTCTGCGGCACAGGCCTGGCTGGCGCGGACAGCGTTCGCCGCGCTGGCGCTGGCCGCCCTCGCCCTGGTCGGGTTCGCGCTCGTGGACGCGCTCTGGCTGCTCGTCACCGCCGCCGCCGGCGTCATGCTCGTGGCCGCCTCGGCGTGGTGGTTCCTGACCCGCCGCGGCTGGCAGCGCTGGGCCGCCCTGGGGCTGGTGGTCGCCGTGCCCGTGGTCCTGGCGGTCCTGTTCATCCGCGAGCACCTGCTCTGGGTGGCCGCCCTGGCGCTCGGGCTGCTGCTGGTCGCCGCGGCCGCGGGCCGTGAGGCGCTGGCGCGGGACCATGTGGCCCAGCCGATGCCCGAGCACGTGGTGCCGCCACCGAAGCGCCCGTTCATCGTCATGAACCCGCGCTCCGGCGGCGGGAAGGTGGGCCGGTTCGGCCTCAAGGAGAAGGCCCAGGAGCTGGGCGCCGAGGTGGCGCTGCTGGAGGGGCCCGGCACGGTCGACGTGGCCGAGCTGGCCCGCGAGGCCGTGGCGGCCGGGGCCGACCTGCTCGGCGTCGCCGGCGGTGACGGCACCCAGGCCCTGGTCGCCGGGGTGGCCGCCGAGCACGGCCTGCCGTTCCTCGTCATCAGTGCCGGCACCCGCAACCACTTCGCCCTCGACCTCGGCCTGGACCGGGAGGACCCCTCGACCTGCCTGGCGGGGCTGACCGACGACGCGGTCGAGCTGCACGTCGACCTCGGTGAGATCGCCGGGCGCACCTTCGTCAACAACGCCTCGTTCGGGGCCTACGCCGAGGTGGTGCAGAGCCCGGCGTACCGCGACGACAAGCGGGGAACCACCCTGGAGATGCTGCCGGACCTGCTGACCGGCCGGGGCGGGGCGCACCTGAGCGCGCAGGCCGACGGCGTCACCGTGGACGGGCCGCAGGCGGTGCTGGTGAGCGTCAACCCCTACGAGACCGGCGACCTGGCCGGCATGGGCCGGCGCGCCCGCCTGGACACCGGCCGGCTCGGCGTGGTGTCCGTCTCCGTCGACAACGCCCGGCAGGCCGTGGGCCTGCTGCGGCTCACCCACGAGCACGGGGTGACCCGGCTGGAGGCCCCGGCGGTCGTCGTCACCGCGGACCGCCCCGAGGTCCCGGTCGGGATCGACGGCGAGGCGGTCATCCTGCCCACCCCGGTGACGTGCACGATCCGGCCCCAGGCGCTGCGGGTGCGGGTGCCGCGGTCCCGGCCGGGCGTCCCGCCGCCGACACCGGTGCTGAACTGGGTGCGGCTGCGCCACCTCGCGTTCGGGGGCGGGTGATGTCCTGGCACGGCCCGGCCCGCTCACGAGGCGGCCAGACACCGTCATGGGTCACGCAGGCACGGTCCTGGCTCGGCCAGGCCCAGCAGACCGTCCGGGCGCACCCGGCCCTGGACGAGCTCGCCGAGCTGGACGTCGCCCTCCACGACACGGTCACCCGGACCCCCACCCCGACGCTGGACCGGGCCCTGGGGCAGGTCTCCAACGCGGCCAACTGGTCGCGCCTGTGGATCGGCACCGCCGGCCTGCTCAGCCTGCTCGGCTCCCGTGGCCGTCGCGGCGCACTGGTCGGCCTGTGCGCCGTCGGGGCCACCTCGGCCACGGCCAACCTGGTGGTCAAGCCGGTGCTGCGCCGCCACCGCCCGGTCCGCGCGGAGGCCGGCCGCGGGCACGCGGTGCGGATGCCCACGTCGGGCTCGTTCCCCTCGGGCCACACGGCCTCGGCGTTCGCGTTCTCCTCGGCCGTCGGTGCCGAGCTGCCGGCCCTGGCCGTGCCCCTGCGCCTGGCGGCGACGACGGTGGGCTGGTCGCGGGTGCAGTCCGGCGTCCACTTCCCCGGCGACGTGGTCGCCGGGGCCCTGCTCGGGGCCACGATCGGCAGCTGGACCCATCGCCTCGCGGCGCGCCACCGACCCGGGAGCGCGTCATGATGGAGGGCAGGGGCAGCAGCCCGGGGAGCACCATGACGCACAGCGCACCCACCACGGCACCCACGGGGGCAACCACCGGGGCAACCACCGGGGCAACCACCGCCGCGACCACGGCCACGGCCACCACAGCCCCCACGGCGACCACCGTCGCGAACGCCTCCACCCGCGCGGTGGAGACACTGGCACCCGGGCGACCGGTCGGCATACCGGTTGCCCTCCCGGTCGTGCAGGTCTGGTGGGTCCGGCCCGCGCCACTGGAGGCTCTTGCGTCCTGGCTGCAGCCCGGCGAGCTCGAGCGGGCCGCGTCCCTGCGCCGCGGCGAGGACCGCGCCCGCTTCGCCACCGGCCGGGCGCTGCTGAGGCTGGTCACGAGCCGGCACATGGACACCTCCCCCGACGCGGTCAGGGTGCGGGTGCTGTGCCCGATGTGTGGCAGCGACCGGCACGGGCGGCCCGTCATCGCGGCCGTGGAGGGCGCCCGTCCGCCGCAGGTGAGCATCGCCCACGCCGCGGACCGGGTCCTCGTGGCCCTCAGCCCGGCCGGGCCGGTCGGGGTCGACGTGGAGGCGGTGTCGGCCGCCCCGGACGGCGTCGCCGACGTGGCGTGGTCCGCCGCCGAGCGCAAGGCCCTGGCCGCCGACCCGTCCGGTCACTCCCCGCACGCCCGGGCCCGGCTGTGGGTGCGCAAGGAGGCGGTGCTCAAGGCCAGCGGCTACGGACTGTCGGTCCAGCCGAGGGCCCTGACGGTCACCACCACGCCCGGGGAGGCCCGGGTGCTGTCCTGGATCGGCCACGAGGACTGGGCGGGGTGCCTGGGGATGCGCGACCTCGACGTCGGCGAGGGCTACGCCGCGAGCCTGGCGGTGCGGTGCGACCCCGAGGCAGTCCCGCAGGTGCTCCTCGAGCGGCTCAGCCAGGCGCGGCTACGCCAGGGGCGCCAGTGACACCGCCCCTGACGCCGCCACTGACCGGCAGCGCGGGCAGGGGGGCCTGCTCCACCCAGGCGCGGAAGAGCCCGTGCAGCGGCAGGTCGGTGTGCCGGACCGCGCAGTCGACGAAGTCCTGGGTGGTCACCGTGCCGTGCCGGTGGGTCGTGGCCCAGTCCCGCAGGATGGCGAAGAACGTCCCGTCGCCGACGGTCAGCCGCAGCGCGTGCAGGGTCAGGGCGCCGCGCTTGTAGAGCCGGTCGTCGAACATCAGCGCCGGACCGGGGTCGCCGATCACGAGGTCCTGGGGCAGCGCCGCGAGGCGGACGCGGTGATGCACCGCGAGCGCGTGCGCCGACTGCCCGCCGCAGTGCTCCGACCAGAGCCACTCGGCGTAGCAGGCGAAGCCCTCGTGCAGCCAGATGTGCTGCCACGAGGCGGCCGTGAGGCTGTTGCCGAACCACTGGTGCGCCAGCTCGTGAGCGACCAGCCGCTCCTGCCCGCGCCGCCCGTCGAGGTGGTTGCCGCCGAACACCGACAGCCCCTGCGCCTCCAGCGGGATCTCGAGGTCGTCGTCGGTGACCACCACGCCGTACGCCGGGAACGGGTAGTCCCCGAAGAGCCGCGTGAACAGGCGCACCATCTCGGCCTGCCGCCCGAAGTCGTGGGCGAACAGCGCCCTCAGCCGATCCGGCACGAGGGCCCGCTGTGGCACCGGTCCCCCGGCGAGCTCGACGAGGTCGTAGCGCCCGACCTGCACCGTGGCCAGGTAGGTCGCCATCGGCTCGGCCTGCTCGAAGACCCACCGCCGCCGGCTGGCCAGCCGCGCCTGCTCGACCAGCGTGCCGTTGGCCAGCACCTGGTATGCCGCGTCCGTGGTCACCGTGATGCGGTAGCTCGCCTTCTCGGCCGGGTGGTCGTTGCAGGGGAACCACGACGGGGCGCCGCTGGGCTGGCTGGCGACGATGACCCCGTCGGTGAGCTCCTCCCAGCCGACCTCGCCCCACGGTGACCGCAGCGGGTGCGGGTTGCCGGACCAGCTGACCTCCACGACGAAGACCGCCCCGGCCGAGAGGGGCTCGGCCGGGGTGACGTGCAGCTTGCCGGAGCGGTGGACGTAGCGCGCGGGCCGGTGCCCGTCCACGGCCACCTTGCCCACCCGCAGGCCGCCGAGGTCGAGGCTGAACCGGGTCAGGCGCTGGGTGGCGACCATGGACAGCCGGCCGCGCCCGACGAGGTGGTTGCTGGCGACCCGGTAGTCCAGGTCGAGCTCGTAGCGGCTCACGCGGTAGCCGCCGTTGCCGTGGCCGGGCACGTAGGGGTCACCGGCGGAGGTGGCCCCGGGGCTGGGCCGTCCGGTGCCCTGGCTCACCGGGCGTCGGCCTTCGGCTCCGTGCCGGCGCGGTCGGGCCGGTCGGGCCGGTCGGGCCGGTCCGGCGGGTTCTTCCCGTCCTGGCCGGCCCGCGGGTCCGGCCACGGCTCGACGGGGTTGCCGCGCCAGCGCGTGTTGGCCGGCAGGGACTCCCCGCGCAGGACCAGGGAGGCCGGCCCCACCGTGGTCGACTCGCCGATGGACGCGGCGGGGAGGACCACCCCGTGGGGGCCGAGCGTGCCGCCCTCGCCGAGGGTGACGGTGTCCATGCTCATGATCCGATCATGGAACAGGTGGGTCTGCACCACGCACCCGCGGTTGACGGTGGCGGCCGTGCCGATGGTGACGAGGTCCGCCTCGGGCAGCCAGTAGCTCTCGCACCACGCGCCGCGCCCGATGCGGGCGCCGAGCGAGCGCAGCCACGCCGCCAGTGCGGGGGTGCCGGCCGCGGCGCGGGCGAACCACGGGGCGGCGAGCACCTCCACAAAGGTGTCGGCCAGCTCGTTGCGCCAGACGAAGGAGCTCCACAGCGGGTGCTCGCCGACCCCGATCCGGCCGACCAGCGCCCACTTGGCAAGGGTGCTCACCCCGGCGGCCACGGCGCCGGCGGCCAGGAGCAGCACGCCGCTGAGCAGCCCGGTCACGGCGAGGCCGAAGCGGTCGACCCCGGCCTGCAGGCCCAGCAGCACGAGGACCGCGAGCGCCACCGTGCACATCACGGGCACGATGCGCAGCACCTCCACCGCACCGCGGGCGACCTTGAGCCGGGTCGGCGGGGCGAAGGTGCGCGACTCGTCCCCGCCCGAGGACGGCCGGCGCAGCTTCACCGGGGGGCTGCCCAGCCAGGAGGACCCCGCCTTGGCCCGCGCGGGCGTGGTCGACAGGACCGCGACCAGGCCGCGCTTGGGAACCCGCAGCCCGGGCGCCGTCATGCCGGAGTTGCCGAGGAACGCCCGCTTGCCGACCTTGGCCCGGTCCACCCGGAGCCAGCCGCCGACCAGCTCGTAGGAGCCGATCATCGTGTCGTCGGCCAGGAAGGCGCCCTCGCCCACCGTCGTCATGCTCGGGAGCATCAGCACGGTCGAGGCCTCGACGCCGGCGCCGATGCGCGCGCCGAGGGCCCGCAGCCACCACGGCGTCGCGAGGCTGGCGTAGAGCGGGAACAGCAGGCTGCGGGACTCGTCCATCAGGCGCTCGGTGGCCCAGACCTGCCACCCCACGCGACTGTGCACCGGGTGGTGCCCTTCGGTGAGCCCGATCGCGAGCAGCCGGACGCAGCCGAGGACGAGGAGCGCCAGCACGACCACGGTCACCACGGTGGCCACGGGCACCCATCGCAGCGCTGCGAGCGCGGCGTCCCCGACGGTGGCGGTATCGCGCACCGCCCACCCCAGCACCGCCGCGCCGCCTGCGGCGGCCAGCAACGGCAACGTCGCCAGGACGGCGGCGGTGAGGCCGTAGACCGCGGGCCAGGTCCGGGACCGGGGTGCCCGCTGCCCCGGGCTGTCCGCATGGGCGACGCCGGCGAACCCGGCGGGCGACCCGGCCCAGCGCTCCTCCGGCGGCACCGAGCCCAGGACTGCCGAGCCGGCGCCCACCTCGGCGCCCTGGCCGACCCGGGAGCCGGGGCCGAGGAAGCTGCGGGCGCCGACCGTGGCGCCGGCCCCGACCTTGACCCGGCCGACGTGCAGCACGTCGCCGTCGAGCCAAGTGCCGGACAGGTCCACCTCCGGCTCGACCGCGCAGCCCCGGCCCAGCGTCAGCAGCCCGGTGAGCGGAGGAAGCGCATGCAGGTCCACGTCCGGGCCGACCCTGGCACCCAGGGCCCGCGCATACAGGGTGATCCACGGCGCGCACGAGAGGTTCTCCGCCCCGGCGGCCGCGGCGAAGGCCTCCGCGCACCACAGGCGCAGGTGCACCGAGCCGCCCCGCGGGTAGGCGCCGGGACGCACGCCGCGCAGCAGCAGCCGGGCGACCAGCACGGTCAGTCCCATCCGGCCCGGCGGGGTGAACAGCACCACCCACCCGGCAAGCACCCACCACCAGGAGACCGGGGTGGCCCAGGGCACGCCCGCCGAGGCCAGGAGGTTGTCCAGCAGCGCCAGCACCGTCAGCCAGCGCAGGCCCACCAGCGTGCTGGCGACGAGCGAGGCCAGCGCCTGGACCAGGCCGGCCCGGCGCGGCGTCGGGGCGACGGTGCGGCTCGTCGCGCTGACCGGCGGGCTGAACTCCTCCAGCACCTGCGCCAGCGCGCCGAGGCGCGGGTTCTCGTAGACGTCGGCGACGGTCACCTCGGGGTAGCGGGCCCGCAGCGCCGAGACCAGCTGGGCCGCCGAGAGGCTGCCCCCGCCGTCGGCGAAGAAGTCGTCGTCCGGGCCGCGCACGCCGACGCCGAGGACGTTGGTCCACTGCTCGGCCAGCCAGCCGGCCGTGCCGGTCAGCCCGGCGGCGCCGGGAGCCACGTCGGGCTCGAGCGGCCAGGGCAGGGCGTGGCGGTCGACCTTCCCCGAGATCCGGGTGGGCAGGACCGGGACGACGGCGAGCAGCGGCACGAGGGCGGCCGGCAGCCGCTCGGCCAGCCGTTCACGGGCGGCCGCGGTGTCGAACCCGCCGTCCGGGGCCACGGTCAGGTAGCCGACCAGGACCGGGGAGCCGGCCGGGGTGGTGCGTACGGCGGCCGCGGCAGCGGTGACCCCCGGGAGGTCCTGCAGGGCCGCGTCGACCTCGCCGAGCTCGATCCGGCGGCCGCCGACCTTGACCTGGTCGTCGGCCCGGCCGACGAACACCAGCCCCTCGGGCTCGTGGCGCACCAGGTCGCCGCTGCGGTAGGCCCGGTCCCAGCCCAGGGCCGGGCTGGGGGCGAACTTCTCGCGGTCCTTGGCCGCGTCCAGGTAGCGCGCCAGCCCGACGCCCCCGATGACCAGCTCGCCGGTCCCGCCGACCGGCACCCGCACCCCGTCGGTGTCGACGACGGCCAGGTCCCAGCCGTCCAGCGGCAGCCCGATCCGCACCGGGCCCCGCCCGGTGAGCTGTGCGGCGCACGCGACCACGGTGGCCTCGGTCGGGCCGTAGGTGTTCCACACCTCCCGGCCCGGCTGGGCCAGCCGCGCCGCGAGCTCCGGCGGGCACGCCTCGCCCCCGAAGATGAGCAGCCGTATGCCGCGCAGCTCCTCCCCCTGCCACAGCGAGGCGAGCGTGGGCACGGTGGAGATGGCGGTGATGCCCTGCGCCACCAGCCACGGCCCGAGGTCCATGCCGCTGCGCACCAGCGCTCGTGGCGCCGGGACGAGGCAGGCGCCGTGCCGCCACGCCAGCCACATCTCCTCGCACGAGGCGTCGAACGCCACCGAGAGCCCGGCCAGCACGCGGTCGCCGGGGCCGAGCGGGGCGTCGGGCAGGAACAGCCGTGCCTCGGCGTCGACGAACGCCGCCGCCGAGCGGTGCGTGACCGCGACCCCCTTCGGGGTCCCGGTGGAGCCCGAGGTGAAGATGACCCACGCGTCGTGCTCCGGCGTCGGGGTGGCCCGCGCCGCGCGGGTCGGGGTGCGGCGCACCACCGCGCCGCCGGCCCCCACCACGGCCACGACGCCCGCCTCGTCGAACACCAGCCGGGCCCGCTCGTCGGGGTCGTCGGCGTCGACCGGGACGTAGGCCGCCCCCACCCGCAGGACGGCGAGGATCGCCACGTAGAGGTCGACGGTGCCCGAGGGCACCCGGACGCCCACCTTGTCCCCGTCCCCGACGCCCTCGCGGGCCAGCCGGGCGGCCTGGACGTCGACGGCCTCCAGCAGCTGCCAGTAGGCCAGGCTGGTGTGCCCGTCGTCGATGGCCGCGGCGCTGCGGTGCCGGTCGGCCGTGGCCTGAAGGACGTCGATGAGGGTGCGCGGGGCCGGCGCCAGCCCCGAGCGCAGGAGGGCGCCGTCGGCCGCGCTCGCGTCCTGGCCGGGGTTGCGCACGTCCACGTCGAGGTCCTCGGGTCGTCGGAACCGGCAGGGTGCCCGCCCGGACCGGTCGGTGCCCCACCAGCGCCACTGTCGGCCCGTCCCGTGCCGCCACGCAAGGGGCCGAACCGCCCGGACGGGCACCCCGCCCGGTGCTCCGTCGGCGGGCGCACGCGGCGTCCCCGCTCCGGCGCATTAGTGCTGCACCCGGCTCGTCCGTAGAGGTGAGGCGGGACCGCCCGACCGGACCGATGATGAGACATGGCCGCCTCCGTCCACGCCGAGCGCGAGCGCAAGTACGACGTCCAGCCGTGGACGGCGCCCCCCGGTCGGCACGCGCTGGCCCAGCTCCCCGGCGTGGCCGTCGTCGAGGGCCCCAGCGAGGAGCGCCTCGCGGCCACCTACCTCGACACCGCGCGGCTGGACCTGGCCACCCACCGGATCACGATGCGCCGGCGCACCGGCGGACACGACGCCGGGTGGACGCTCAAGCTGCCGGTCTCGGAGCAGGAGCGCCAGGAGGTGACGGTGCCGCTCGGTGAGGAGGGCGAGCCCGTCCCGACCGAGCTGGTCGGCCGCGTGCGCGTGCACGTGCGCGACCACCCGGTGACCCCCCTGATGCGCCTGGACACGACCCGGCAGGTGCACCGCCTCATCGGCGACGGCGGTGTCCTGCTCGCCTGGCTGGTCGACGACCAGGTCACGGCGTCCCCGTTGCGGGAGGAAGGCGGGAGCACCGCCGCCGGGCCCACGTCATGGCGCGAGTGGGAGGTGGAGCTGGGCGACGCCGGGGGCACCGAGCTGTGGGACGCCCTGGACACCCTCGTCGTCGCTGCCGGAGCGGTGCGCTCGGCGAGCGGGAGCAAGCTGGCTCACGCCCTCGGGGAAAGGCTGCCCCAGGCTCCACCGCCTCCGCGGCTCTCGCCCCGCTCCCCCGCCGGGGAGGTGCTTCGACTGGCCCTGGCCACCCAGGTGGAGGCCCTCAAGGCCCAGGACGACCGGGTCCGCCACGGCGCCGGGGACTCGGTGCACCAGATGCGCATCGCCAGCCGACGCCTGCGCTCGACGCTGGCGACCTGGCGACCGCTGCTGGCCGACCCCGCGCCGGCCCAGGCGCTCCGCGCGGAGCTCCAGTGGCTGGGGCTGGGGCTCAACATGGCCCGTGACATCCAGGTGATGCAGGCCCGGCTCTCCCGGCTGCTCGACCAGGAGCCGGCCGACCTCGTGGTCGGCCCGGTCCGGGCCAGCATCGAGGCCGACCTGGGCGAGCGCTTCGCCACCGGGCTGCGCGACGGCCTCGCCCTGCTCGACACGGAGCGCTACTTCCGCCTGCTGGACTCCCTCGACGAGCTGCTGTGCGCCCCGCTGGCCAGACGCGCCGACAAGCCGGCCTCCAAGGTCGTCGCCACGCTGCTGCGTCGGGACCACGGGCGGCTCGAGCGGGCGGCCCGACAGGCGGGCAAGGCCGAGGACACGGCGCACCGCGACCTGGCCCTGCACGAGGTGCGCAAGGCCGCCAAGCGCCTGCGCTACGCCGCAGAGTCGGCCCGCCCGGCGCTGGGCAAGCCGATGAAGAAGCTGGCCCGCCGTGCCAAGGCGCTGCAGGACGTCCTCGGCGAGCACCAGGACGGGGTGGTCTGCCGCGAGCTGCTGCTCGACCTGGCCGCCCGCGCGACCGCCCGCGGCGAGAGCGCCTTCACCTACGGACGCCTCCACGCGCGCGAGGAGGCCCTGGCCGGGTGGCACGACACGGCATACCGGAAGGCCTTGGCGGAGCTGGGCTGAGCTCCCTGGAGCGAGCCCCGCCGGCCGACCCGCACCGGACCTGTCTTCTCCCTCGTCTTCTCCCTCGGGTCTCCTCCCTCGGGTCCCTCCTCGCGCGGTTTCGTCACACATCACCGCTCTCAACGGTGGTCATCTGTGACGAACCCGGTCGGCGGCGAACGAACCGTCCTCTGCGAGCTCAGGAGGCCGGTGAGGGGGGTTCGGGGTCGACACCGACACGCTGGTGACCGGCCGCCCACGCCTGGTAGGCCGCGACCGCGGTGGGCAGCGTCGGGAACAGGTGCTCCTCGCCGATGCTCTGCGTCAGGCCGAACGCCTCGAGGTCGTCGCGCAGGTCCTGCTTGACCCGGGCCATGCCGAACACCACGCCGCGGTGCTCCATCTCGGCGCGCAGCTGCTCCACGGCGTCCAGGGCGGTGATGTCGACCTCGACGTTGGCCTCGACGTTGAGGACGAACCAGCGCAGGTCCGGTGCCGCGTCCGCCGCCTCCAGCGCCCGGCCCTTGAAGTCCTCCGCGTTGGCGAAGAACAGCGGCGAGTCGTAGCGGTAGACCACGAGCCCGGGGACGGTCGTCGCGGTCGGGTAGTCGTCGACGTCGTGCATCCCGGCCAGTCCCTCGACGTGCCCGAGGATCGCGTCGTGGGGGCGCGCGACGCGGCGCAGCAGGTCGGCCACCGAGACCGCCACCGCGATGAGCACGCCGTAGAGGATGTCGAAGACGAGCACGCCGACGAGGGTGACCAGCGCCAGGACCAGCTCGCTGCGGCGGAACCGGGCGATGCGCCGGAACTCGGGCACGTCCACCAGCCGGGTCGCGGCGTAGATGATCAGGGCGCCCAGCGCGGCGTTGGGGAAGCTGGCCAGCACTCCCCCACCGACGAGGAGCACCATCACCACCCCGGCCAGTGCCACCAGGGTGTAGAGCTGGGTCCGGCTCCCCGCGGTGTCGCCGAGGGCGGTGCGGCTGCCGCTGCTGCTGACCGGAAAGCCTTGCATCAGACCGGCGCCCACGTTCGCAGCGCCCAGCGCCAGCAGCTCCTGGTTGGCGTCCACCTCGTAGCCGCCGCGGTCGGCGAAGGCCCGTGCGGTGAGCACGTTGTCGGTGTAGCCGACCACCGCGACACCGACCGCGGCCAGGAGCAGCTCCTGGATGTCGCCGGCCGTCAGGTGCGGCAGCTGCGGCTTCGGCAGGCCGCTGGGGATCTCGCCGACCACCGTGATGCCGTGCGCGGCCAGGTCGAACACCGGCACCGCCAGCGCCGCCAGCAGCACGGCGATCAGCGGCCCCGGCAGCCGCGGGAAGCGTTGCAGCGCAAAGAGCAGGACCAGCACGGCGACGGACAGGGCGACCGTGGGCCACTTCACCTGGTCCAGGTGGGAGAAGAAGGAGCGCAGCTGCTGGACCATCGTGTCGCCCTCGACCGGGATGCCGGTCACCTTCTCCAGCTGGCCCACGATCATGATGACCGCCACCCCGGCCATGTAGCCCACGAGCACCGGCTTGGAGAGCAGGTCGGCGACGAAGCCCAGCCGGATCAGCCACGCCAGCGCGCAGAACACCCCCACCAGCATCGCCAGCCCGGCGGCCAGCACGGCATACCGGGCCGCGTTGCCCCCCGCGAGGGGGGCGACCACGGTCGCCGCCATCAGCGCGGTGGTCGACTCCGGGCCCACGGACAGCTGCCGGCTGGAGCCGAACAGCACGTAGGCGACCATGGCCGGCACGATCGCCCACAGCCCCGCGACCGGCGGCAGCCCTGCCACGCCGGCATAGGCCATCACCTGGGGGATCAGGTATGCCGCGACGGTCACCCCCGCGAGCACATCGCCGCGCAGCCACGCGCGCTGGTACCCCCGGAGGTCGACGATCCCGGGAAGGACGGAGGCGACGCCGGTGCGCGGAGCCACGTCCCCAGCGTGCCCACACCTCGCGGGTGCTGGATCATCCGGGCTGGATGACGACGGCAGGCGGCGCCCGCGCCGACCATGGGCGGATGACGAGCGCAGCAGCCCGGCCGGCAGTGGCCGCAGCAGGATCGGTGGTCCTCCCCCTGGCGCTGGCGCAGTTCGTCTGCAGCTACGCGGGCTCCAACATGAACGTCGCGATCACCACGATCGCCGACGACATCGGCACGACCGTCGTCGGGATGCAGACCACCATCACCCTGTTCACGCTGACCATGGCCTCCCTGATGATCCCGGGCAGCAAGCTCACCGACATCTGGGGTCGCAAGGTCTGCTTCATGTGGGGGCTGGCCATCTACGGGACCGGGGCCCTTCTGGCCTCGCTGGCACAGGGCCTGCCGCTGATGATCTTCGGCTACTCGCTGCTGGAGGGCGTCGGGTCGGCGCTGCTGATCCCGCCCATCTACATCCTGGTCACCGTCCTGTTCACCGACACCAAGACCCGGGCCAAGTACTTCGGCATGATCAGCGGCGCGGCAGGGCTCGGTGCCGCGGCAGGCCCCCTCATCGGTGGCCTGATCACCAGCGCCATCAGCTGGAGGGCCTCGTTCATCCTGCAGGTGCTGATCGTGGCCGTGGTGGCGCTCCTGGCCCGCAAGATCGACGACCCCCCGCGGGTCGGTGCCGCCCCGCACTTCGACCTCGGTGGCGCCATCCTGTCCGCCGCGGGCCTGTTCTTCGTCGTCTTCGGCATCCTGCAGTCCTCGACCTACGGCTGGTTCAGCTCGCGCCAGGACTTCACCATCGGCAGCACGGTGATCATCCCCAAGGGCGGGATCTCGCCCGTGTGGCTGTTCTTCGCGATCGGCGCGGTGTTCCTGGCCTGGTTCTTCCTGCACATCCGCTCGACCGAGAAGAAGGGCCACGACCCGCTCGTGGCGATCCGGCTGTTCCGCAACAAGACGTCCAACCTTGGCCTGGTGACGCAGAACATCCAGTGGCTGACCATGCAGGGTTCCTTCTTCGTCATCTCGGTGTTCCTGCAGGACGTGCGCCACTACAACGCCGTGCAGACCGGGCTCATGCTCACCCCGACGACCATCGGCGTCCTGCTCCTCGCCGCGGCCGCGGAGCGGTTGGCCAAGCGGCGCTCACAGCGGTTCCTGATCCGCCGCGGCTTCGCGGCCACCGTCATCGGGCTGCTGCTGGTGCTCGCGCTCGGTCGCGCGGACTCGAGCGTCTGGACGTTCGTGCCCGGGCTGTTCCTCGTCGGCGCCGGCATCGGCGTCATGCTCACCTCGTCGGTCAACGTGGTGCAGTCGGCGTTCCCGGAGAAGGACCAGGGCGACATCTCCGGGGTCTCGCGCAGCGTGTCGAACCTCGGGTCCTCGCTCGGCGTGGCCCTGGCCGGCTCGGTGCTCGCCGCCCAGGTCCTCCCTGGCAACAAGGACTTCGCGCTCTCGCTGATCATCATGATCGTCATCGCGGCCATCGGCTTCGTCACCGCGATCCTCATCCCCAAGGGCCACGCGACCGCGGCTCCCGCCGGGTCCGAGCAGCCGGCGACAACCTGACCCCGGCCTGGTCCACCGTGCGGAGAGCCCGATGAGCTTCACGGCCGTGGTGGACGCCCTGGTCAGGGCCTTCGAGGCGATTGCCGCGGCCGAGCTGGCGATCGGGCTGGTCTGGTCCGTCGTCCTCTCGTGGGGGGTCTGGCGGCGGACCCGGGAGGGGCGCACGGCATACCGGCTGCTGCGTGAGTTCTTCGGCGGGGTCCTGCTGCTGGCCCTGGAGGTGCTCGTGGCGGCCGACCTGCTGCGCACGGTCGCGCTCCAGCCGAACCTGCAGGACCTGACCAACCTCGGCCTGCTGGTGCTGATCCGGACGTTCCTCAGCTTCGCGCTCGAGACCGAGATCGAGGGCGTCGCGCCGTGGCGGCGCTGGCAGGTCAGTGGGGCCACCCGGGTCGCGCAGGCCCAGCAGCGCGCCCGTGAGGCCGGCTAGCACCGCCGACGACCCAGGGAGCATGGTCCCTTGAGCGCCGGGGGTGCAGGGGCTTGGGTGAGTGGCATGACGTTGCCGCGAACCACCGGCTCGCCCGGCAACCGGGTGGCGCGCGAGGTGTTCGCCGGCCTGCCACCCCGTTATGACCGGCTGAGCTGGCTGCTGTCGTTCGGGCAGGACCGCCGGTGGCGCCGCTCCGTCGTCGGTCGGATCGCGGGGGCGCAGCCGCGCCGCGTGCTGGACGTCGCCACCGGGCCGGCGGGGGTGGCGCTGGCCGTGGCTCGCCGCACCGGGGCCACCGTGGTCGGCGTCGACCTCAACGAGCCGATGCTCCGGCGAGGCCGGCGCAACGTGGAGGCAGCCGGCCGGACGGGCGAGGTGGTGCTGGTCGCCGGGCGGGCCGAGCAGCTGCCCTTCCCCGACGGGTGCTTCGACGCGGTCTGTTTCTCGTACCTCCTTCGCTACGTCGACGAGCCTGCGGAAGCGATCGCGGAGATGACGCGCTGCCTGCGGCCGGGCGGGACGATGGCGAGCCTGGAGTTCTTCGTCCCACCGGCGGCCGGCTGGCACGCCGCGTGGCGCCTCTACGTCACTGCGGTGCTGCCTGTGGCCGGCTGGGTGGCCGGCGGGCGCGCGTGGTGGCGGGTGGGCAGGTTCCTGGGCAGGAGCATCCCTGCCCACTACCGGCGGTACCCGCTCGACTGGCACGTCCGCGCCTGGGAGCAGGCCGGTTTCCGCGATGTCGGCTGGCAGCTGATGAGCCGAGGCGGTGGCCTGGTGATGTGGGGGACGAAGGGGCCCGGGCCGTGACCCGCGCGGAGGACCGGCCGGCGTTCTACGCGGGCGGCGCCGGCACCGGCGGTGTGCGCGACTGGGTGACCCTGCTGCACCCGCCGTACACCGCCTGGCACCTGTCCTACGTCGCGATCGGGGCCGCTCTCGCCCCGCACTTCACGGCGTGGCGCCTCGGCGGCACGCTCGTCGCGTTCTTCCTCGCGGTCGGGGTCGGGGCCCACGCCCTGGACGAGCTGGCCGGGCGACCGCTGCAGACGGGCATCCCCGCCGCCGCGTTGGTGACCGCTGCCGGCCTGAGTGTCGCCGCGGCGGTCGTGGGCGGTCTGCTGTACGGCGGGCTGCGGCTGCTGCCGTTCGTGGTGGTGGGGGTCGTGCTGGTCCTGGCCTACAACCTCGAGCTGGGCGGGGGGATCCTGCACAACGGTGTCGGTTTCGCGCTGGGCTGGGGCGCGTTCCCGGTGCTGACCGGCTACTACGCGCAGGACTTCCGGCTCGGTGCGGCAGCGGTGCTGGCCGCGGCGGCAGCCTTCTTCCTCTCCCTCGGGCAGCGAGCGTTGAGCCTGCCGGCGCGCACGCTGCGGCGGCACACCCAGTCCGTGCACGGACGCATCGTCCGCCGTGACGGCGGGCAGGTCGACGTCGACCGGAACGTCCTGCTCGCGCCGCTGGAGGGTGCCCTTCGCGCGGTGGCGTGCGGTCTCGTCGCGCTGGCTGCAGCGATGGTGGCGAGCCGGCTGTGAACCGGATCGACTACCGCGGGGCGTTCTGGTTCCCGGTCAGGCCTGGCGAGCTGTGGGACGTCATCGAGCAGTTCGACCAGTTCGAGCACTGGTGGGCCTGGCTGCAGGACTTCGGGGCAGAGAGCGACGGGCTGGTCGCCGGAAACGAGCTGCACGGCACGGTCCTCCCACCGGTCCCGTACTGGCTGCGCCTGGACATCCGGCTGGAGAGGTGCCTGAGGCCGCACGTGGTCGAGGCGACGATCGACGGCGACGTGCGGGGCTTTGCGGAGATCCGCCTCGAACCCGTCGACGACGGCACGAGGGTCGCGGTCGTGTGGACGCTGGACATGAGAAGCACCCCCCTGCGCGTTGCGGCACTCGTCGCCTACCCGCTCATGCGCTGGGGGCACGACCGGGTCGTGGAGATGGCCGTCCTCGGGTTCCGCCAACGGGCGCTGGCGGGAACCAGGTCGTGATCCCCGAGAGTCCTGGTCCCGTCATGCAGACAGGCGACGGAAGCGGCGATGCGTCCCGACGCCCCGTGGTCCGCCGGCGCTAGGGCTGCTCGAGGGCCATGGTCTCGTTGGTACCGGGTGCCTGCGGGATGGCCGCCTCGCTCCCCCACGGCGTGGCACCGACGTACCAGGCGACGCCCAGGCCCAGGCCCATGGTCTCGTTGTCGCCCAGCCCGAGCCGCAGCGCGATCGCCCGCGCGTTGGGCGGCCGGTGCGCGGGGTCCTTGGCCAGGCACTCCTCCACCACCAGGGCGAGGTCCTCGGGGACGTCCTCCGGCAGCGGCGGGGGCGGCTCCTGGACGTGGCACATGGCGATCGCGAGGGGGGTCTCTCGCTCGAACGGGCGACGGCCGGTGAGCATCTCGTGCGCGACGACACCGAGGGCGTAGAGGTCGCTCGCCCCGCTGGCCGGCTGGCCCATCACCTGCTCGGGGCTGACGTAGTTCGGCGTGCCGAGGAGCTCACCCTGACGCGTGTGCCCGGACGCGTCGAGCGCCCTGGCGATGCCGAAGTCGGTGAGCTTCACCAAGCCGTCGGGGCGCAGCATCATGTTGGCCGGCTTGACGTCCCGGTGCACCACCCGGGCCTCGTGGGCGACACCGAGGGCGAGCGCGGCCTGCCCCATGACGGAGCGGACCTCGGTGTGGGACAACGGCCCGCGCTCGCGCAGCACCGCGGACAGCGGCTGGCCGTCCACCAGCTCCATCACGAGGTAGGCCAGGCCGTCCTCCTCGCCGTAGTCGAAGACGGTGGCGATGTTGGCGTGCAGCAGCCTCGCCGAGTGAAGCGCCTCGTCGCGGAAGCGCAGCGCGAAGAGCTTCTCGTGCCCGCCGTCCGGGCGCATCACCTTCACGGCGACCCGACGCTGCAACACCGTGTCCGTGCCGGACCACACGTCGGCCATCCCGCCCGAGGCCAGCCGGTCCCCGAGGAGGTACCGCCGGCCCATGAGGAAACCGTTGTGCAAGCGCTGCATGCCCGTGCGCACCTCCGTCGAGACGAGGTGCACGTCCCACGACATGGCTGAGACCTCGCCCGAGGCGTAATCCACGCCACGACCTTCTGCGTCCCGTCCAGGGTGCCCTACGGGTGGCGCCAGGACACTGACCGTGGTCACGCCGCGTGACGCTGGCCGCCGGCACCGATGGGAAATACGCTCGCCATGAGCTGGGACGACGAGACAGCCAGCTCTCCGGGAGCCATCATGAGCGAGCCGACGACCCACACCCTGGACGTGCCGGGCGCCCTCCTGGCCTACGACGTCCGCAGCAACGAGTCCGGCACCGCGCCGGTCCTGCTGCTGATCGGCTCACCCATGGCCGCCTCCGGCTTCGTCACCCTGGCCGGCCACTTCACCGACCGCACCGTCGTGACCTACGACCCCCGCGGGGCCGGGCGCAGCCGACGCACCGACAACGCCACCGAGACCACGCCGGATGAGCATGCCGACGACCTGCACCGCATCATCTCGGCGATGGGCGCCGGACCGGTGGACCTCTTCGCCACCAGCGGGGGTGCCGTCAATGCGCTGGTGCTCGTCGCCCGGCACCCGGAGCAGGTCCGGACCCTCGTGGCTCACGAGCCGCCGGCCGCGCAGGTGCTCCCGGACCGCGAGGAGGCCCTGGCCGCCGCCGTGGGCATCCACCAGACCTACGAGCGCAGTGGCCTCGGCCCGGCGATGGCCAGGTTCATCACCTTGGTGGGACTCCAGGGCCCGGTTCCGGCCGACTTCACCGAAGGGCCCGCACCCGATCCGGCCGCCTTCGGGCTGCCCCGCGAGGATGACGGCACCCGGGACGATCCCCTGGTCGGGCAGAACATCGTCTCGTGCCTCCGCTGTGAGCACGACTTCGAGGCCCTTCGCGCCGCGTCGACCCGCGTCGTCGTCGCCACCGGCACCGAGTCCGAGGGCCAGCTGGCCCACCGCGCCGCGGTGGCCGTGGCCGAACGGCTCGGGACGGCACCCGTCGCATTCCCGGGTGACCACGCCGGCTTCCTCGGCGGCGAGTACGGCATCACCGGCTCCCCGGACGCCTTCGCCGCGACCCTGCGCCAGGTCCTGGACGCAGGGGGCTGAGGCGGGGCGACTAGCCCACCTGGCCCGCACTCGCAGCGCGGCGGGCCGCCTGCCGGCGCTGGCGCACCGACCACAGCTCCTGCCCGACCACGGCGCCACCGAGCATGACGACGCTGAGCGCGATGAACCACGACAGCAGCATGAACACGATCCCGATCGGGCCGTATCGGTCGGAGTTGTAGACGATGGACTCCGACAGGGACAGCGCCGCGAACGCCCGGAGGCCGAAGAGGCCGAGCGTGATGGTGACGGCACCGGCCACCAGGGGGCGCCAGCCGACCCTGCCGCCGAGCAGCAGGTGCTGGGTCCACCACGCCCAGAGGAAGACCACGGGCGCCGCCGCCAGGGGCAGCAGCCACGAGCGGACCAGCCCGCCGGGCCGGTCCGTGGCCAACAGCGCGATGAGGACGACCGCGCCGAGCAGCGCGCCGAGCCACACCAGCGGACGCCAGAGGTCGCGGCGCCCCCTGCCCGGGAGCTGCCACGCGATCTCGTAGCCCTTCTGCAGGGCCGCCGGCCACGAGTACGCCGAGACGAGCGTGACGGCGGCACCGAGCCAGCTGCTGCTGGTGCGCTTGACCCCGGGGCCACCGAAGAGCTGTTGCACGTCGTGCGACGCCTGCGCCGACAGCCCCAGCCGCCGGGTCACGACCTGGGCGAGTCCGTGGCTGTCCCCCAACGGCACGATGGCCGCGAGCGTGATCAGGGCCGGGATGAGCAGCATCATCGCCATGGCGGCGAGCACCATCGCCTGGTTGACCAGGTTCATCTCCTTCACGCGGCGCTGCACCCGTCCGGCCGTCGTGCCCTGCACCCGCGCCAGGGCCCGGTCCAGCCGCGCGGCCAGCTCATGCACGCGCGGCGGGAACCGTTGCGGCACATACGGACCGAGGGCCCACGGCGACACCTCGGAGCCGCGCCCGGACCCGGCGGTCCGGTCCTCGGCCGACCCGTGTGGGCGGTCCTCGACCGGCCCGGTCGGGCGGTCGTCGCCGGGCCCGGGTGGCTGTCCCGCGTCGGCCAGGGCCACGCCGCTCACCCCCCGAGCAGCCTGGCCTTCGCCGCGGCGAACTCCTCGTCGGTCAGGGCGCCCTGTTGCCGCAGGGTGTCCAGCTGCTGGAGCTGGCTCACCAGGTCGCCACCGCCGCCCGAGGCCGCCTCGGCCGGAGCCGCCGGTGCCGGGGCAGCGGCGGGTGCCGGCGCGGCATACGCCTGCTGCTCCTGCGGCGGTGCCTGCTGCGGCTCCTGTTGCTGCTGCTCGGCGGCGTCCTGCGCGCCCCACTTGCGCTGCTGGCGGCGCTGCACCCGACCGGCGACCGCGGACGCGGTCCCGGCAACCACGGCCGTGCGGGCCACCCCACGGATCAGGCCCATGTCAGACCGCCTGCGGCCGGTAGGACTCGAGGGCCTTGGACACGGTCTCGGCGGGGATGCGGACAGAGTCGACCACGCGCGCGTCGGCATTGCGCATCGCGGTGACGAAGCGCTCGGCCCACGTGTTCTCCCACACGATGAGGGCGGCCGAGCTGTTGGTGTCCAGCGCGGCGCCGACCTGCGCGACGTCCTCGGCGTCGAGCAGGCCGCCCCCGAGCTGGCCGTCGAGGTCGGCGAAAGCAGGCTCGAGGTCGGGCCCCAGGCCGGCGAGCTCGACCGAGCCGACCTCGCCGTTCTCGTCCTTGTAGACGAACAACAGGTCCAGGACGCGCACGATCCCGTCGACGACGAGCTCGCGCAGTGCCGGTGCGATCTCACCCCGGAACTTGTTTCCGGGGAACTCCACGATGAGCAGGTCTACGGGACCGGGTTGCATGGCTGACTCCGTTCGGGCTGGTGGATCTTGGGGTGCAGATCCATTGCACGAGAACCGCGCCCCTCCCGAATCCCCCGCCACGGATGAGCCGCCTCACGGCTCCTGCGGACACGCTGGAGGGCATGACCGCGACCACACCCACCCCTGCCACGCAGAACCCCGCAACGACCACGGAGCAGACCAGCGAGCAGACGACCGCGCCGTCGTCGGCGGCGCTCCCGTCGCTGCCGGGCCCTGCCCGTCCGGCACCTCCGGCCCCGGAGGTCATGCGCCCGGAGGAGCGCGCCGCGCGCGGCAAGGCGGCGCGCAAGCGCGTGCCCCTGGAGAGCCACGCCGACTTCGACCCGGCGTCCCGCATCGACCCGGTCACCCTGCTCGAGGGCCAGGCCGGCAGCCGGGTGCCCGAGCTGGTGCCGCTGCGCTACGGCCGGATGCTCGTGTCGCCGTTCACGTTCTACCGCGGGGCGGCGCTCATCATGGCCGCCGACCTCGCCACGACGCCGACCTCGGGGATCGACGTGCAGCTGTGCGGTGACGCGCACCTGTCCAACTTCGGCGTCTTCGCCTCGCCCGAGCGGCGGATGGTCTTCGACGTCAACGACTTCGACGAGACCTACCCCGGGCCGTGGGAGTGGGACCTCAAGCGCCTCGTGGCCAGCCTGGCCGTCGCCGGCCGCGACAACGGCTTCAGCGCGAAGGACCGGCGCAAGGTGTGCGTGGAGGCGGCCGAGGCCTACCGCGACGCGATGCGCGAGTTCGCCGGCCAGACGAACCTGGCCGTCTGGTACGCCAGCATGGACGTGGACCAGCTGACGACGAAGTACGCCGACCTCGTCAGCACCAAGCAGCTCAAGCGGGCCCGGGAGAACATCGCCAAGGCCCGCGCCAAGGACAGCCTCCAGGCGTTCAACAAGCTCACGGCGCTGGTCGACGGCAAGCGCCGCTTCCTCAGCGACCCGCCCGTCCTGGTGCCGATCGAGGAGCTCGTCCCCGGGGAGACCGCCGACAACCTGTATGCGGCGTTGCGGGTCGTCGTCACCGGCTACCGCGACAGCCTGGCCGCCGACCGGCGGGTGCTGCTGGACCAGTTCCACCTGGTGCAGGTGGCGCGCAAGGTCGTGGGGGTCGGCAGCGTGGGGACCCGTGCGTGGGTCCTGCTGATGATGGGCCGGGACGATGCCGACCCACTGTTCATCCAGGCCAAGGAGGCCCAGCACTCGGTGCTCGAGCCCTACGTCAAGGGACCGGCGTACGGCCACCAGGGCGAGCGGGTCGTCTTCGGCCAGCACCTCATGCAGGCCTCCAGTGACATCTTCCTCGGCATCGGCACGGCCGTGGGCATCGACGGGCAGACGCGCGACTTCTACCTGCGCCAGCTGCGGGACGGCAAGGGATCGGCGGACGTCGAGCACATGGTGCCCTCCGGCATGAGGGTCTACGCGCGCATGTGCGGCTGGACCCTGGCGCGCGCCCACGCCTGCTCCGGCGACCGGATCGCGATCGCCGCCTACCTCGGCGGCAGCGACCGATTCGCGCAGGCCGTCGCCGAGTTCGCCGAGACCTACGCCGACCAGAACGAGGTCGACTTCCGCGCCCTGGAGACGGCCGAGCGCGAGGGACGCATCCAGACCGAGCGTGGGATCTGAAGCACGACATCTGGGGCGCCACATCTGAGGCACCAGCCCGGTATGCCGGGTGGTGCGGTGTGCCGGGCCACGCGGGCTCCCAGCCGGTGCGGCGACGCGGCCGCACGGCATACCGGTCCCGCCCGCCCGGGTGACCCCGCATGGCCTGAGGGCCTCCTGCCCTGAGGGTGGTGACCCCGGCTGGGTGACCCGCCTGGATGACGCCGCCTGGATGACCCGCCTAGATGACGTTGAGCTCGCGGGCTCGCCTGATCGCCTCGTTGCGGCGGGCGACCGAGAGCTTGCGCAGGATGCTGCGGATATGGGACTTGACCGTGTTCACCGAGACGAACATCGCCTCGGCGACCTCCTCGGTCGTCAGCAGGTCGGCCAGGTGACGCAGCACCTCGGTCTCCCGGGCGCTGAGGGCGTCCACGATGATCGGCTCACCGGCGGCCACCCGGCGCGTCCTCACCGGCATGGCGGCGGGTGCCGCCGCGACGGCCCGAGCCGTCCCTCGCCCATCGACGCGACCACCATCGTCATCGGGGCGACCGGCGGGACCAGCGGCTTCGCCATGGGGCGGACGGCCGGCGCCAGAGACCCACCTCGCGGTGGCCGCCAGCCGGGGGTCGGTCGACCACAGCCGGCTGAGCTCGCGTGGGGCCTCCCGGAACGGACGCACGAGCTTCTCCGCCCGGGCGAGACGCACCGCGCGCTCCACGGCCGCCACCGCCTGCTCCCGTCCGCCGTCGGCCAGGCTCGACGCGGCCCGGACCAGCCACGTCTCCACCTGCACGTCGACGGGGGCGTCCGCCTGGAGCTCGACGGCCTCGGCGTCCACGAGCCCGGCAGCCGTGTCCTCGGCGCCGGCGCGCGCGGCCACGACGCGCCCGCGCGCGGTCCTCGGCTCCGGGGTGGCCTGGAGGGCACGCCGTGCCGCCGAGGGGTGCCCGGTCGCCAGGTACGTGCTCACCCGCTCCTGGACCACCAGGTCCAGCAGCCAGTCCGGGAGCTCACCCGGCGGCCCGGGCAGCTCTGGGGCCTCGGCGGGCCGCCCCAGGGCCCGGTCGATCCGGGAGCGCAGGACGTCCTCGACGACGGTGAGCGCGGCACGCTCCAGCGGCTCGGCCGGGACCCGGGGGTCGGCCAGGCGCGCCGACGCCAACTCGGGTGACCCCGACTCCACGTCGACCCAGGCCGCAGCCAGGGCGAGGGCGACGGGCAGCGCGACGACGGAGCCGCCGGACTGCTCCTCGAGCAGCCGGTCGGCCACGTCCACCAGCTCCGACGCGTGTCTCAGGTGCCCCTGGAGCGCCGCGGTCAGGGCGGACCGGCTGAGGTTGGCCATGTGCTCGACCCCGAGCCCCGCCGCCACGCACGCCGTGACGGCACGGGAGAACGTCGTCTCGGCCGCGCGCAGGTCGCCCCGGTGGAGCTCGATGAGGCCACGGGCCGACCAGAGCAGGGAGTGCAGGTCCGGCGCCTGGTTCCCCGGGTAGCCCGCTCTGCCCTCGAGCGGCAGCGCCCCCAGCGACTCCTCCAGCCACCGGGCACTGCGCGCCGCGTCCTCGTGGTCGCCGCGCGCGGCGGCGGCCGCCAGCCGGGTGGCCTCGACGGCCACGTCCAGCTGCGACCAGCCGCCCTCGGCGGTGCTCCCGGCCACCTGGTCCAGGGCGTCCTCGCAGGCCTCCAGGTCGGACCGTCCCACCGAGAGCGCCGCGCGGACCACGGCCGCCTCGGGAGCGGCGACCCCGGCGGGCATCGCGGCGATGCGGTGGGCCAGGCCGCCCCGTGAGGGCTGGAGCAGGTCCCCGATGAGCAGCCGGTCGACCACGATCCGGGCAGCGTCGTCCCAGCGGCCGGCCGCGGCGAAGTAGGTCACCGCCTGGTCGAGCATCCCCGCGTCGGCGAACCAGGTGGCGGCCCGGCCGAACAGCTCCGGCACCAGCTCCGGGGACTCGTAGGCCAGCTGGGCGCGCAGCAGCTCCCGGAAGAGGGGGTGGGCGTGGTAGCAGCCGGGCATGTCGCCGTCGGCTTCCATGAGGATGTTGTGGTGCACGAGGGTGACGAGGGACATCGCCGCCCCCACCTCCCCAGTCAGGGCCTCGGCCAGGTCGGCGGAGACCGGGTCCACGACGCTGGTCTGCATGAGGAAGTCGCGCAGGTGGGGCGGCTGGGCGCCGAGGATCTCCCCGGTGAGGTACTCCGCGAGGTTGGCGTCCTGCGCGCCCCGCAGCCAGTCCCCACCCTCCGGCTTGCCCGCCGGCCAGTGCTCGCGAGCGAGAGCCGCCAGCTGCAGCCCGGCCGCCCAGCCCTGGGTGCGGGCGTGCAGGACGTCCAGCGTCTCGTCCGGCAGCTCGATCCCGGCGCCGGAGAGCAGGTCCCGGGCCTCCGCGAGGGTGAACGCGAGGTCGGCCATGCGGATCTGGGTCATCGTCCCGGTCAACCGGTAGCGCTGCATGGGCAGCAACGGGTCGACGCGACTGAGCAGGACCAGCCGGATGCGCACGGAGGCCAGCCGCAGCAGCAGGTCGAGCTGACGGAGCACCTCGGGGTCCCGGATGCGCTCGACCTCGTCCAGCACCACCACCACCGGCTCGGCCCGGTTGAGCAGGTCGGTGGCCAGCTGGGTCACGAGGGCGTCGTACGCCGCAGGCGTCGCCGCCGACAGGTTGGTGGTGTGGGGCAGGTCCACCCCGGCACGGGACAGCGCCTCGGTGAGGAAGAACCAGAAGTCCCCGGGCGAGCCCGAGGCCTCGCTGAGCGTGAGCCAGACCACGCGCCACGGCACCCCCGGGTGCTCCATCCAGGAGGCGGCCAGCGTGGTCTTGCCGGACCCCGCGGGCGCGCTCACCAGGGTCAGAGGAGTATCGCGCACGGCCTCCGCGACCCGGTTCGTCAGCCTCTCCCGCAGCACGGGCCTGCGGGGCAGCCGGGGCGGGGCATACATCGTGGTCAGCATCAGGAAGTCGGCCGCCGCCGAGCGCCGTCCCGGCAACCGCGTGGCCGGGCGGGCGCCGAGGCGGTCCACCGTGGACTGGTCGGGCACGAGCTCTTGCCTCCATGGCCCGGGAATCATCCGCTCCCGGTGAGTCCAGCGTCGCGCCGCCACGTCAGGCTGGAGTAGATGCCAAAGGTCCGTAACAAACGGGCCGGCCGTCGGGATGGAGTCGTCGATGGTCCAGTCGTACGAGGTCAGGGTGCTCGGCCCGCTGCCGGAGAAGGTCTGCCGGCTGCTCGGCCCCGCAGTGGTCGGGGAGGCCGAGACGCGCACGGTGCTCGGCACCCGCGCCGCCGACCCGGCCGCGGTGGCGTCGGCGATCTCCCGGGTGGCCGACCTGGGCCTGGAGCTCACCGAGCTGCGGCGCGACCGCGACCACACCGAGCTGGAGGTCAGTGGCCTGCTCGGGCCCACCCTCCAGGCGGCGCTGGCCGACGTCGTGGGGTTCATGGTCCGGCGGCGGTCAGTGCTCTGTCTGCGCACGCCCGCCCGGACGCTGGCCGCGGCGCTGCAGGTCCTCACCCAGCAGGGGGTCGACCTGCTGAGCATCCGGGTGGCGCCGGCCTGAGCAGCCTCATCCCCTGGGGGTGGGTGCGACGCCAGCGACCCCTCTGTGACCGCGGAAATGACTACCCGCGAACCGCTGGCGTCGCTATGCGCGGCGGGTGGCGCGCACGACGACGTCCTGCAGCGAGCCGGACCGGCCTTCGGGCCCGGTGAGCGTGCGGTCGGGTTCCTCGGCGGTGACGACCTCCCACCGGGTGTGGTCCAGGACCGCGGTGATGTCCGCGGCGGTGACCGACTCCTCGGCCGGAGGGCGATGCCCGTGACCGTGCGCCTGGTCGTGCCCGTGGCCCTGCCCGCGGCCGGTGGCGTCGGCCGTGTCGGCCGTGTCGGTGGTGTCGCGGTGCCCGACGACCAGCAGCGTGCCGCCCGGCGCCACCCACGCGGCGAGGCGCGCGTAGAACGCCAGCTGCGGCATCGCCGGGTGCGCGTAGTGGGTCGTGACCAGGTCGAACGTCTCGCCCGGCTCCCAGCTGGTGAGGTCCGCCTCGACCCACCGCACGAGACCGGACACCCCCTGCCGCTCCGCCCGCTCGGCCGCCCGGGCCAGGGCTTCGGCCGCGATGTCCGCAGCCGTCACCCGCCACCCGGCCGAGGCCAGCCAGACCGCCTCGGCACCCTCGCCGCACCCGGCATCGAGCGCCGCACCGGGCACCAGCCCACCGGCCTCGCGGGCGAGGTACGGGTTGGGCGCGACGTCGTCCCGGGCCGTGGTGGCGCCGTGCGCCTGCTGCCAGTGCGCGTCCCAGTAGGCCTTGTCGAACCCGTGGCCCCCGTTGGATCGACGGCTCGGGTCGGAGCCATGGCCCTGGTCGAGTCCCTGTGTCATCGAGTCACTCCCCTCGGTGACCTCACCCTGACACAGCGGCACAGGGCATCAGGGGCTCAGCGGCACAACGGGACGAGCGGCACCACGACCCAGCGGCACGAGCGGGCTCAGGCCGGGATGGCCGGCGGCGCCGTGGCGCCGGGACCACCCGTCCCTCCCGGGGTGCCGGCTCCCCCGCTCGCACCCGGCCCGCCGGTGGAACCCGGCCCACCGGAGGTGGCCGGTGGCCGCCCCAGGAACTCGACCACGGCCAGCAGGAGCAGCACCAGGACGGCCAGGAGCACGACCACGCCGACGGTGGGCTGGGTCCAGAAGACCAGGGCCACCGCGCCGGCCGCGACGACACCGATCCGCAGGGCACGCTTGTGCGCCCACACCCAGGCGCCGAACGCCCCGGTGCTCAGCCCGGCCGACTCCGCGCCGCCGCGCAGCCACCCGATGCCGTGGACCAGCCCCCGCCGGGTGCTGACCGCGGTCACCGAGCCGCCGGTCATGAAGGCGGCCGCGGCGATGACCAGGGCGGCCACGAGCACGGCCCGCAGCGAGCTGCGCAGGAACCGCACGACGGTGTCGAAGATCGAGGCGGCCGCGTCGTGGGGCAACGTGCTGGGGACCGCGTCGAGGTAGAGCGGTCGCAGCACCGCGAGCGCCACGCCCAGCAGCAGCATCCCGCCAGCCACGCCCAGCCCGGAGGCCAGGACTGCGCGACGGTGGTTGCCTGCGACGTAGATCCCGATCAGCAGCAGGACGAGGGCGATGACGGGCAGCCAGACGCCCAGGGTGTTCAGCAGGCTGTACAGGCCCTGCGCCTTGGTCACCCCCTTGGACTGGAACACCGTGAACGACGCGTTCACCGCGGGGATGTTGCTCGCCACCGTGAAGCCCTGCGCCACGAGCCGGTCCTTCACCTGGCTCACGAACGGACCCAGGTTGATCGTCACCGCGCCGTTCTTGGAGCTGACCGCTCCGCCCTGCTTGCCCGAGAGGACGTTCACCATCTGCTGGTGCGCGGCCCGGTTGGCCTCGTCCCAGGCCTTGGCGAACGCGGGACTGGCCACGATCTCCGCCACCTTGTCGTGGACGAATCCCTGCACCCCGCTGGTGATCGGGGTCTCCAGCGCCTTCAGGCGGTCGGCCACCTGCGGCGGCACGCCCCTGGCCTGGAGGGCGTCGACGAGCTGCGTGGTCAGGGCACCCACGTCGACGTAGGTGAAGACCTGGCGGGTCACGGCGTCGGTCACCGCGGCCTGCACGTCAGGGTCCTTGGCCAGGGGCGACACCGTCGCCACGTACTGGCCCGTGTCCGAGACCACGTTGCTGGACCAGACCGCCAGCACCGACAACGGCGCCAGCAGCGAGCCCAGCACGATGAGCAGCCCGGCGACCCAGGCCCGCCAGCGTCCGGGCCGCGCCCCGCGGTCGGTCGGCACCGCCCCCGCCGGGGTGGATCGGGCCTGCTCGAGCTCCTTCTCGAGCGTGGCGATACGGGCGTTCAGCCTGGCCACCTCCGGCTCGGCGGTCGCACCTGCCGAAACCGAGGCGGTCGGCACCCACCCGGAGGACACCGGCCCGGTCGGGACCGGGGTGTCGTGCGACGGGCCCGTTGGTGCTGAGCCGGTGGGCGACGAGCCGGTGGGTGACGAGCCGGTGGGTGACGAGCCGGTGGGTGACGAGCCGGCCGGTACGGGGCTGTTCGAGGGGGCGATTGAGTCGGACACGCCATTTCTCCGTCCTGGCGGTAGCGGACACCCCACGGTGCGCCGCGATCCGCCCCTCACGCCTCCTTCAGCGCGGATGACCCGTCACGGGCTCCTGCGCCGCGGGCGGGGAGGCCCCCGTGGACCGGCCCGCACCCTCGGGCTGCCCTGCGCCCCCAGGCGTCCCGGCCCCCTCGGCCACCGGCTCCTCCAGCCCGGCCCGCTGACCGATCCGGCCCAGCCAGCGGACGAGCTGGCGGTGCACCTCGTCGGCGCCCCGCAGCGGCGCACCGTCGACCGGCCACGCCGCCGGGTGCAGCAGCACCGCCTCGGTCTGCCAGCCGCCGAGGCCGCCGTGGTTGCCGACGAGCTCCTCGAAGGCGGCCACCTCGTCGGTCCCGGCGTCGACGGGGCTGTTGACCACCAGGTCCCCGACATGGGCCAGCCCGGCGTGCCGGCGCACCTCCCGGGCGGCCGCCTCGCCGAACCCTTCCAGGGGGTCGCGCCCCTCCACCCGGTCCTCGTCGAGGTATCGCGCGCCGTCGCCTCCCAGGACGACCGTCCCGTGCCGCTGTGAGTGGACGACGAGGTAGCCGATCCCGGGGTGGGCGGCCAGGGCGGGGACCAGCCCGGGGTGGGCCGCCTCGATCTCCTCCAGGCTCATCCGCCCGGGGTGAGCGGTGAACCAGGCCATCGCGAGGTTGCCCGAGGCGATCACCACGACGTCGCCCGACGGCGCCCCCTCGGCGGAGCCGGTCGAGGGCTGGGCCGCCGCTGCGGCCTCGTCCGCCTGCGGCGCTCTCGCCCCGGCGCCGGCACCGTCCACGGCGGTGTCGCCCTCGAGGTGCACCTCGTCGCCGACCGACCGGTGGCGCAGCACCCGGCGAACCGCATGGGCGGTGGCGCCACCCTCGTGGCCCACGCGGGACAGGAACGTGTTCGCCGGGCCAGCGGTCTCGCCGACGTCCGTCGCGGCGGTGACCCTCGGCGCGCGTCCGGTCGCCCCGGTCGCCGTGCCGGTCGATGCACCGGCAGGCGCACCGGGAGGTCCACCCGCAGGCGCACCCGCCGGCATACCGGGCTGCGCCCCCGTCGGCCCTCCGGAGGACCCTCCGGAGGCCCCTTCCGTGGCCCCTCCTGTGGCCCCTCCATCGGCCGCCTCGCCTGCCATGAGCCGGCGGATGGTCTCCTCCAGCGTCACACCGTGGCGCTGCCGGAAGGTCGCGCCCTGGCTCTGCCCGTGGTCGGAGAGCACGACGAACTCGTAGGGCCGCGGCGCCTGCTGCGCGGCCTCGGCCAGCACGCCGATGAGGTGGTCCAGCCCCGCGAGGGAGGCCATCGACTCCGGCCGCGTCGGCCCGGCGTGGTGGGCGATCTCGTCGTAGTCGGTGAAGTCGCAGTAGATCGAGGGCGTGCCGGCCATCATCTGCTCGACGATGAGACCGGCGTTGAGGTCGCGCAGCAGCACGTTGGTCACGGCGCGCAGCAGGACGTAGGAGCCGTGCCGGTCGATCCTGGGCTGCACGTCGCGCTGGCGTTGACGGCGGCCCTGGTAGAGCTCCTTGACCATCTCCGCCAGCGACAGCACCAGGGAGCGGACGAGGCCGTAGGGGTTGATGAAGAACGCCGCGTAGCCCC